>CAVXWG010000001.1:0-428648 GCA_963765385.1 uncultured Alphaproteobacteria bacterium
AAGGCGATGCCCGGCGCCATGCGCGCCAGCAGCAGCACGACGCCGATCGCGGTCCGCCGGTAGCGCGCCAGCGCGTAGGCGGCGGGAATCGCCGAGCAGCAGGCCGCAGCCCGGTGGCGCCGGCGGCCACGATCGTGCTGTTCAGCGTGTAGCTGCACGAAGGAATTGTCGGCGAGCACCTGCCGGTAGTTGTCGAGGGTCGGCGCGAACACGAAGACCGGCGGGAAGGCGAGGAAATCGACGGTGGTCTTGAACGAGCCCATCACCATCCACAGGAAGGGCGCGATCAGGGCGAGCGTCACCGTCCAGCCGGCCACCGCGAAGCCGTCAGCCGCCGGCGCGCGGCCGGGCATCATCATGCGGGCCGCCGCAGGCGGATCAGCCCCAGGGTGCAGGCCATCACGATCGCGAACAGCACCAGCGCGATCGCTGAGCCGTAGCCGATCTTGTCGTAGGACAGCGCCACCAGGTAATTGTAGAGGTTGATCGTCTCCGAAGAATGGCCCGGCCCGCCGCCGGTCATGACGTAGACGATGTCGATCACCTTCAGGAGGTCCATCAGCCGCAGCATCGCCGCCACCAGCAGGGTCGGCATCATCATCGGGCAACGTCAGATAGCGGAAGCGCTGCAGCGCCGAGGCGCCGTCGACCATCGCCGCCTCGAACGGTTCGGTCGGCAGCGCGGCGAGACCGGCGATGCAGATCAGCGCCACCATCGGCGTCCACATCCAGGCGTCGACCGCCACCAGGGTCGGCACCACCAGGTCGGGATCGGCAGAGCCACAGCGGTGGATGGGCGATGCCGATGCCGCGAGCAGGAAGCGCACGATGCCCAGCGTCGGGTCGAGCATGATCACCCACACCAGGCCCATGGCCACCGGCGTCGCCACCATGGGCAGGATCAGCAGCGCCCGGCAGATGTCGCGCGGCCGGGAAAGCGCTCGTGCATCAGCAGCGCGATGCCGAGCCCGGCCGGCAGGTTGGAGGCGAGGCCCAGCGCGGTGAACCAGAAGGTCCGGGCCAGCGCCTCGGTGAACCGCTCGTCCTCGGCGAGCTGAATGAAATTGCCGAGGCCGACGAAGCGCGGCGGCTCGAAGCCGATCATCGACCAGCGATGCAGGCTCATCCAACCGAGGTAGACCAGCGGAAAGCCCATCACCGCCACGATCGTGGCGAGCGCCGGCAGGCTCAGCAGTTCCGGCGTCCAGTCCCGCCGGCGACGCCTGTTCGGCAGCGGTCGAAGCGGCGCCGCGACGACGGCCGGTTCAGCCATTGATGATGGCCAACACCTGCTTCTGCGCCTCGTTGGCGGCCTTGGTCACGTCCTCGCCGCGCAGCGCCGCCACGATCGCCTGGCCGATCGCGGCGCGCGTCTCGGGTACCTGCACCACCAGCGGGTTGGCGCCGTTCGGCACCGCGTTCGGGATCTGCTCCTGCACGATCTCGATCACGCCGGCCGGAGCGGCCTTCACGTAGGCATCGACGCGTAGACCGACTTGCGCGACGACGGCAGCGTCGTGGCGATGCTGGCGGCCAGCATGTTGGCCTTGGACGTCAGCCACTGGATGGCCGTCCACGTCGCCTGCTGCTTCTTCGACGAGGCGGCGATCGCCGGGTCCCCAGGCGATCACCGTCGAGTGGCTTCCCGCAGGCCCCGCCGGCACCGGCACCATGCCGACCTTGTCGACGATCTTCGACTGCGAGGCGTCGCGGAAGTAGGCCAGGAAGTTGACGGCGTCGGCGAACATCGCCGCGCGCTCCTGCTGGAACAGCGGATAGGTCGTCTTCCACTGCATGCCGAGGATGTTGGGCGGCCCCGCCGAGCGCAGGATATCGCCGTAATACTTCAGCGCATTGATGAACGGCGCGCTGGCCAGTTCCGGGCTTGCCCTTGTCGTCGAGCCAGCGCCCGCCATAGGCGAACAGGAACGGCGCGAAAGTATAGAGCGCCTGCACGCCATCGCCGCGCGTTACGAAGCCCGCGACGTTGCCGGCCGGATCGGTCGAGCGCCTTGGCCGCCGCCATCAGCTGCGTCGAGCGTCGTGGGCGGCGCGATGCCTTTCGCCGACAGCATCGCCTTGTTGTAGAAGAGCGCCTGCACCTCGGTCGAAATCGGGATGCCGACCAGCTGGCCGTTCAGCCGGTGGATGTTGAGGATGTTCGGGAAGAAATCCGCGAACCTCCCAGTCAGGCGCGGTGAACTCGGACGCAGATCAACGGCTCGAGCGGCGCGTACCAGTGCGCCCGCGAGAACGACGCCGCGTCCCAGGACGGCAGGGTGAAGAAGCCGTCGACCGCGCCGGGATCCGAGCGCAGGGTGAGCGGCAGCTTCTGGCGAAGCTGATCTTCGTAGAGGATCTCCAGGTTGACCTTGATGCCGGTCTCCGCTTCGAGCGCCGGCAGCTGCTTCTGTGCCCATTCGGTCCACGGATGCACCGACACCATGAAGCGCAGCTGGCTGCCGTTGAAGCGCTTCCAGTCGAAGCCGGCGGCGCGATGCTCGTTCCGATGGCAGGCGCGACGAGCCGCTGCAGCCAGCACCGAACGCCGCGTAGACGCGTGTTCATGGCGTTCTCCCTTCGCTTGTTCAGAGGCTCCCCCGGACAACCGTGTCTCCTGGCTCACAGTCATGGGCCGCTGTCTTATTATGGGAGATCGTACCCGGGCCGATGCGGGATTCGCAACGCAACGTTTGCCGCGTATGCTCTGGACCCTGACTTCGGACCTGGATCCGGCGGCTGCAACGAGGTTTAGCGGAAGAGGCCGGGCGGCATCTACAATCGTGCGTCACGCCAGGCCCGGCAGATCGAGGCCCTGCTCGCGGGCGCAGTCGATCGCCGGCTCCTCGTAGCCGGCATCGGCGTGGCGCATCACGCCGGTCGCCGGGTCGTTCCACAGCACGCGCTCGATGCGCTTGCGCCGCCGCCGTCGGTGCCGTCGCAGACGATCACCATGCCGGCGTGCTGCGAGTAGCCCATGCCGACGCCGCCGCCGTGGTGCAGCGACACCCAGGTGGCGCCGCCGGCGGTGTTGAGCAGCGCGTTGAGCAGCGGCCAGTCGGAGACGGCGTCGGAGCCGTCCCTCATCGCTTCGGTCTCGCGGTTGGGCGAGGCGACCGAGCCGGAATCGAGATGGTCGCGGCCGATGACGATCGGCGCCTTCAGCTCGCCGCTCGCCACCATCTCGTTGAAGGCGAGGCCGGCGCGGTGGCGCTCGCCGAGGCCGAGCCAGCAGATGCGCGCCGGCAGGCCCTGGAAGGCGATGCGCTCGCGCGCCATGTCGAGCCAGCGGTGCAGGTGCCTGTCGTCGGGGAACAGCTCCTTCACCTTGGCGTCGGTCTTGTAGATGTCCTCCGGATCGCCCGACAGCGCCACCCAGCGGAACGGGCCCATGCCGCGGCAGAACAGCGGCCGGATGTAGGCCGGCACGAAGCCGGGGAAGTCGAAGGCGTCGGCGACGCCCTCGTCCAGCGCCATCTGGCGGATGTTGTTGCCGTAGTCGACGCGTCGGGACGCCCATGCGCCTGGAAGTCGAGCATCGCCTGCACGTGCTCGGCCATCGATTGCTGCGCGCGGCGCGCTTCGACGGCCTTGCGGATCGGCTCTGCGCGCTCGCTCCCACTGCGGCGACGCGTCCAGCCCGCCGGCAGGTAGCCGTTGAGCGGGTCGTGCGCCGAGGTCTGGTCGGTGACGAGGTCGGGCCGCGACGCCGCCTGCGCGCGACCAGCTCCGGCAAGATCTCGGCCGCGTTGCCGAGCAGGCCGACCGAGACGCGGCTTGCTCGCCTTGCGTCGCGCTGCTCGATCATCGCCAGCGCCTCGTCGAGCGTCTGCCGCCTGCTCGTCGAGGTAGCGCGGTGCGCAGGCGGAAGTCGATGCGCGTCTGGCTGGCATTCGACGGCGAGCAGCGAGGCGCCGGCCATGCGTCGCCGCCAGCGGCTGCGCGCCGCCCATGCCGCCGAGGCCCGCCGGTCAGGATCCAGCGGCCCGCGAGGCTGCCGCCGTAGTGCTGGCGGCCGGCCTCGACGAAGGTCTCGTAGGTGCCCTGCACGATGCCCTGGCTGCCGATGTAGATCCACGAGCCGGCCGTCATCTGGCCGTACATCATCAGGCCCTTGCGATCGAGCTCGTTGAAGTGCTCCCAGGTCGCCCAGTGCGGCACCAGGTTGGAATTGGCGATCAGCACGCGCGGCGCATCGGCATGGGTGCGGAACACGCCGACCGGCTTGCCCGACTGCACCAGCAGCGTCTCGTCGTCGCTCGAGCGCTGCGCAGCGTCGCGACGATCGCGTCGAAGCTCGTCCCAGTTGCGCGCGGCCTTGCCGATGCCGCCGTAGACGACGAGCTCGCTCGGGGTTCTCGGCCACCTCGGGGTCGAGGTTGTTCATCAGCATGCGCAGCGGCGCTTCGGTCAGCCAGCTCTTGGCAGGTGAGCTCGGTGCCGCGCGGCGCGCGGATCTCGCGGATGTTGTCGATGCGGGTCATGATGTCCGTTCCATGGGAGTGCCCTGCCAGATCCGATCAACTGTCATGATGGTAGCTGTAACATGGAGCGGCTGCCGCGGAGAGGGCGATGAAGCTCGAATTGAAAGCCGGCAACGTTGCGCTTTCGACATGGGCGGAGATCTATCGCGGCGCATCGGCGGCGCTCGACCCGTCCTGCCGGGACAGGATCGCGGCAAGCGCTGCGTCCGTCGCGCGGATCGTCGTCCGGGGCGAGCCGGTTTACGGCATCAACACCGGCTTCGGGAAACTGGCCAGTGTTCGCATCGAGGCGGACGATCTCGGCGATGCTTCAGCGCAACATCGTGCTGTCGCATTCGGCCGGCGTGGGCGCTCCGACGCCGGCAGCCCGTCGTGCGCCTGATGATGGCGCTCAAGCTGACGCAGTCTCGGCGCAGGGCCTCCGGCATCGCGTCCGGAAACGCTGCTGCTGCTCGGCCGATGTCGAGCGCGATGTTCCCGCTCGTGCCGGCGCAAGGATCGGTGGGCGCATCCGGCGATCTGGCGCCGCTCGCGCACATGGCGGCGACGATGATCGGCGTCGGCGAGGTGACTATCGGGGCGAGAGATAATGCCGGCCGCAGTCGCGCCTTGGAAGGGTCGGGCTCAAGCCCGTCATCGCTTGCGCCCAAGGAAGGCCTTGCGCTTGCTCAACGGGACGCAATTTTCGACGGCCCATGCGCTGGCCGGCTCTGTTCGAGCCGAACGCGTTTTCGCAGGCGGCGCTGGTCACCGGTGCGCTGTCGACCGACGCGGCCAAAGGCTCGGATACGCCCTTCGACCCGCGCATCCACGCACTGCGCGGGCATCCGGGGCAGATCGCCGTCGCGGCGAGCTTACGCGCCTGCTGGCGGGAAGCGCCATCCGGGAAGCCATCGCATCGGCGACGATGACGGATTCAGGATCCTTATTGCCTGCGCTGCCAGCCCCAGGTGATGGGCGCCGCCTCGACATGCTGCGTCAGGCTGCCGGGGTGCATTGCGACCGAGGCCAACGGCGTCACCGACAATCCGCTGGTGTTCGCCGAGACGATCAGGCGCTGTCGGGCGGCAACTTCCACGCCGAGCCGGTCGCCTTCGCCGCCGACATGATCGCCCTCGCGATCTGCGAGATCGGCTCGCTGGCGGAACGACGCATCGCCATGCTGGTCGATCCGTCGCTGTCACGGCTGCCGGCGTTCCTGACGCCCAAGCCCGGTTTGAACTCGGGCTTCATGATCCCGCAGGTGACGGCGGCCGCCCTGGTCGCCGAGAACAAGCAGCGCGCCCATCCGGCCAGCGTCGATTCCATCCCGACATCGGCCAACCAGGAAGACCATGTGTCGATGGCGGCGCACGGTGCGCGCCGTCTCCTCGAGATGGCGGCCAATGCCGGCCATGTCGATCGGCATCGAGCTGCTGGCGGCGGCGCAGGCCTGCGATTTCCTTGCGCCGCTCGCCTCCAGCGCGCCCCTCGAGACGGTGCGGTCCCTGTTGCGCAGTCGGGTACCCGGCCTGTCCGACGATCGCTACTTCGCCGCCGACATCGCGAGTGCCACGGACTTGGTGATGACGGGCGAGCTCGGCCGGATGGCGGGACGCGATGTCCTGCCGGCTCTGCAAACGTCGACCTGACCTTCGCTCTCCCTCGGTCATTCCGCGAGCGAGGCATGGATCTGCGCCACGACCGCCGCGCCTTCGCCGACCGCGGCGGCGACGCGCTTGGTCGAGCCGCCGCGCACGTCACCCACGGCGAATACACGCGGGCGGCTGGTTTCGAGCGGCAGGGTCACCGGGCCGCCGGCGGCGTCCCGGCCGGTGAGGACGAAGCCTTTCTGGTCGAGCTCGACGCAGCCGTGCAGCCAGGCGGTGTTGGGATCGGCGCCGACGAACAGGAACAGATGGCGCAGCTCGCAGCGATGCCGCTCGCCCGTGGCGCGGTCGCGGAAGATGGCGCCGGAGAGACCGGTGGCGCGGTCGCCCTCCAGGCCCACCACTTCCGTGCCGCCATGGAGCGTCACGTTGGGCAGGGCCGCGATCCGCTCGACCAGGTAGTGCGACATCGAGGCTTCGAGGCTCTTGCCGCGGATGACCAGGTGGAGCTGCTTCACTTTCGCGGCCAGGAAGACGACGGCCTGGCCCGCGGAATTGCCGCCGCCTACCAAAGCGATCTCCTCGCCCTCGCACAGCTTGGCCTCGATGGGCGAGGCCCAGTAGGAGACCCCCGCGCCTTCGAAGGTGGCGAGGTTCGCAATGTCGGGCCGGCGGTAGCGCGCGCCCGAGGCGATGACGACGGTGCGCGCCTGCATCAGCTCGCCGCTGCTGAGCTTCAGGCGCAGCGGGCCTTCGCGGTCGTCGCACTCGAGGCACTGGGCCTCGAGCGGAATGGCGAGCTCCGTGCCGAACTTCTGCGCCTGGATATAGGCGCGGCCGGCAAGCGCCTGCCCCGAGATGCCGGTGGGAAATCCCAGATAGTTCTCGATGCGGGCCGAGGCGCCGGCCTGGCCGCCGATGGCGCGCTGGTCGAGCACCAGCACCGAAAGGCCTTCGGAGGCGGCGTAGACGGCGGTGGCGAGCCCGGCCGGGCCCGCACCCACCACGGCGACGTCGTAAAGCCGGCTGGGATCGAGCGTGGGCGTGAGGCCCAGGCACCGGCCGGCCTCTTCGTCGGTGGGCCGGCGCAGGACGGTGCCGTTCGGGCAGAGCAGCAGCGGCAGCTCGTCATCGTGAATGCCTAGCCGCTCGACCAGCGCGCGCGCTTCGGGATCGCCGGCGGCGTCGAGGACGGACACGGGAAAGCCGTTGCGCGTCAGGAACCCTTGCAGACGCACGACGTCCGGCATGTCGGCGTGGCCGATCAGGATCGAGCCGGACCGGTCGGTCTCGATCAGCCCGACGCGGCGCAGGATGAAGGCGCGCATCACGATCTCGCCGATATCCGCCGAGCCGATGATGAGCGCCCTGAGATGGGCCGGGTCGAACGGAATGGCGGTGCAGCCCTCCGGACCCGCGCGTGCCACCACGAGCGAGGTATGACCGGCGAGCTGGCTGATCTCGCCGGAGAATTGCCCCGGTCCTTCGCTGCTGATCAGGGTTTCATGACCGAGCCCGTCGCGCCACGAGGCCTCGATCGATCCGGCCAGCACCAGCCAGATCGGCGCAGCCAGCTCGCCGACCTCGACCAGAACGGCGCCCGGCTCGAAGCGGCGCGGCGGCCCGCTGGCGAAGCGGCGCGCGACCTCGATCTGCGCCGCCGACAGCACCGGGAACATCTGGTCGTGCCTTGTCTCGATAAGACTCAACGCTTGCCTCCTGCGGCGCCGTGGCGGGGCGCCGTCGATACCGTGACCATACCACCTCACCCCGAGGAGGCGCGCAGCGCCGTCTCGACGGGTGGGACGCCGTCGTGGTGTTGCCGACCCTTCGAGACGGGCGCGGAGTTTACCCCGAGGTATTCGAGGGGCGCCCTCCTCAGGGTGAGGTGATTTGGCGAAACGCAACACGTGTCAATGCCCTCCGACCGGCCGGCCGAGCGCCTCGAGCAACGGCCGGAGCGCATCGAGCTCCGTGCCGAAACCGGCAAAGTCTCCCGCCTTCAGGCGCTCGATGGCGCGATCGTAGTGGACCAGCGCCTCGCGGGCGCGCGCATCTGCCGGACCCGCCGGACCGGCGGCCGTCGCCGCAGGCGTCTCGGCAGGCCGTGCCGAAGGCGCGGTGTCCTTGAAGAGCGCCGCCAGCGCCGCGCCCAGCGTTTCCTCCATCACCACGCGATCGCCGTAGGCGGCGATCACGCGCTTCAGCTCGGGCAGCTGGCCGGTCGCGGCGCGCAGGTAGAGCGGCGAGACGTAGAGGATCGAGTTCTCGATCGGCACCACCAGGAGATGGCCGCGGATGACCCGCGAGCCCATCTGGTTCCACAGCGAGATCTGCTGCGAGATGTCGGTGTTCTGCTGGATGCGCGCCTCGATCTGGAACGGACCGAAGACCTGCTTGTCCTTGGGGAATTCGTAGACGACGAGCTTGCCGTAGTCGGGCGGATCGCAGCGCGCCGCCAGCCAGGCGATCATGTTCTCGCGCTGGCTCGGCACCATCGGCAGCATGAGGACGAATTCGGCGCGCGGCTCGCCGGGCAGCCGCATGATCATGTAGTAGGGCGCCATGCGCTGGGCGTCGCGGCCCAGAAGGGCGTCGCTGTCGGCGGGCTGACGCGGGAACTGCCAGAGGTCCTCGCGGTTGTAGAAAACCTCCGCCCTGTCCATGTGATAGGTGCGGTAGAGCTGCGCCTGGACGAGGAAGAGATCCTCGGGATAGCGGATGTGCTGCTGCAGGTCGGCCGGCATGGCCGCCAGCGGCTTGAACAGGCCCGGGAAGATGCGCTGGTAGGTCTTGATGATCGGGTCGTCGGGATCGCTCACGTAAAAATCGACCGCGCCGTTGTAGGCGTCGATCACCACCTTGACCGAGTTGCGGATGTAGTTGAGGCCGCCCGCGGATTGCGGCTGGGCGTAGGGAAACCAGTCGCTGGTGGTGTAGGCGTCCTGCATCCAGAACAGGCGCCCGTCGCTCACCACGATATAGGGATCGTGGTCGAGGCGCAGGACGGGCGCGATCGTGCGCACGCGGTCCTGGATATTGCGATGAAACAGGATGCGGCTTTCGGCGGTGATGTACTCGGTGAGCAGGATGTTGGGATCGCCGTAGTACCAGGAGAAGAGGGCGCGCCGCGCCGTGTCGCCGATGGCGACGCCGTCGGCGCCGTCGTAGGCGGCATAGACGTTGTCCTTGCCCTTGGGATAGTCGAACTCGGGCGTGCTGCCCCTCACGATCGCATAGTTCTCCTCGGCCTGGCCGAAATAGAGGCGCGGCTCGCGGACAGCGGGGCCGCCGGTGGCGACCGGCGGGATGTCCTGCAGGTAGAACAGCGGCAGGCCTTCGCTGCTCTTCTGCGTCACAGGCGACATCACCACGCCGTTGCCGTGGGTGAAGAGCAGATGCAGGTTGACCCAGGTCTGCGCGTTGGCCGGCAGCAGCGCCGGGTCGAGCTCGCGCGCCGACAGCATGACCTGCTGATAGGCACCATCCAGCCGATAGCGGTCGATGTCCATGTCGAGGAATTGGTAATAGGTCCTGATCTCCTGCAGCTGGGCGTAGGTGCTCATCAGCGGCTGCACGTCCCACAGCCGGATGTTGTCGGTGGTCGGACGGTTGGCCTCGAGGGTGGCGAAGTTCAGCTTTTCCTCCGCCTGGAACGGCTTCACCGCGATCTGCCGCAGGTTGTAGGCCTGACGGGTCAGCGCGATGTTGCGCTCGATGTAGGGCGTCTCGAGCTGCAATTCGCTCGGCTTCACATAGAAGCGGTTGAACAGGGCGGAAAACAGCCCGGAGACCAGGATCGAGCTGGCGAACAGCACCAACATCGCCGCCGCGGGAAGGCGCCAGGTCCGCCAGCGCGCGGTCGCCGCCGCGGCGATGGCGCAGAGGATGGCGAGGCCAACCAGGAACCACAGGATCGGCAGCCTGACATGGAGATCGGTGTAGCCCGCGCCGACGACGATGCCGTTGTCGCTGTAGAGCAGCAGGAAGCGATCGAGCGCGTAGGACCAGGCCTTGACCGCGAAGTAGAGGCCGAGCAGCAGCGCGCCGTGGAGAAGGGCGGCGGGCGACAGGCCGCGCGGCGGCCTGTCGAACTCGATGTCGCCTTGCACCCAGTAGACCCCGCCGGCCAGGACGGCGCTGAAGAACAGGACCAGCAACAGCCAGTTCTTGATCGCGACATAGGCCGGCAGCGAGAAGAGATAGAAGCCGATATCGTTGCCGAAGACCGGATCGCTCTCGCCATAGGGCACCTGGTGAAGGAAGCGCAGCGCCACTTCCCAGTTCGAGAGCTCGATCGCTGCGGTCAGCAGGCCGAGCAGGACCGCCGCGCCGGCGACAAGAAGGCGGGCGGGGACGTGCGGCGACACGTAGCCGGCGAGAAGCTGCAGCGACGTTGGCTGCGTTCCCGTCGAAAAGGTTGGGCGCACCGGCCGCGCCGCCGCTTGCCCGGCGAAGCGGAGCGCCAGGCCTCCCGAGAGCCAGAAGGCGCCGCTCGATACGGCGAAGACGGTGAGGAAGAGGCCGGTGCGGGCGGTGAAGATCGTCCAGAAGACGCCCTCATAGCCGATCGACGAAAACCACAGCCAGTCGACCAGCGTGTTGCCCGCGCGCCCGAGCAGGATCCCGCCCACGACGACGATCGCGATCAGGATCGCAAGGTATTTCCCGCGCATGCCGCAGCCTCCTTTCCCGAGAGCTGCATTCGACCCGGCTTACGGGCCCACCCTATCATCCCCGGCCGCCATGGCTAAGCCGTTGGCGCTGGCAGGTGACTTCGACTCAGATCAGGTAAATCCGGTCGGGCAGTTCGCTGTGCTGCTTGCCGGTCGGGTCGGCAGGGGACGGAAAATGCGCCGCGAGCACGTCGCCGCAGGTCTCGATTGCCGAGACGAAGCCGTCGGCGATATTGCCATGGCGCATATGGCCGACGAGCGTGTCGATCGCGCCCTGCCAGTGCGCCTGCGGCACGCGGGCGGCGATGCCCTCGTCGGCGATGATGCGGGCATAGCGCTCCGCCAGCGATACGAAGATCAGGATGCCGGTGCGCTCTTTCTTGCGCGCGACGCCGCGGATGACGAACTGCTCCATGGCCGCGCGATGGGCGAGCGCGCGACGGGTGGCACGCGGAAGCAGCGCCGTGCGCACGCGCGGCAGGCCCAGAACCAGGAACAGCACCAGGAAGGCCAGGACCTGCAGCGACAGCATCGACTGCAGCGACAGGGAAGTGGTTGCCACTAGGACCCACGGCACGCCCAGGGCGAGCACGGCCGCGATCAGGACGGGTATCGCCGTGGCATGGTCTGAAGAGCTTCTGGCCAGCACGCAGATGATCTCGCCCGTCGTTCTTGCCTCATTGGCCCGTATGGCGTCGGAAATGCGCGCGCGATCCTGTTCGGCAATGTCCATCACCAGCGCCCCGATGCCCCGCCGCCACCGGAAGAACCGCCGCCGCCCGAGAAGCCGCCGCCGGATCCCCCGCCGCCGAAGCCGCCGCCCGAGAAGCCGCCTCCTGAGTTCCGGCCGCTCATCAGCATGCCGAGAATGAACCAGCGAAATCCAGGCGACACGATCATCAGCCCGAGGACGATGACGATGCCGACAATGGCGAACCAGTTGATATGCGCGGGAGCGGCCGCCCGGTCGAGCCGGAGCGACGGCCGTTGCTGCCATTCCGACGCGTCGGTCGTCAGCACGGTGATGATGTCGTCGACCCCGCGCGTGATGCCGCCCGCGTAGTCTCCGGTCTTGAAGCGTGGCGTGATCGCATTGGCGATGATCACCTGGGAGAGCGCATCGGTCAGCGTTCCCTCCAGCCCGTAGCCGACCTCGATCCGCACCCGCCGCTCGTTGGGGGCGACGAGCAGCAGCACGCCGTTGTTCTTGGTCTTCTCACCGAGCTTCCAGGTGCGAAACAGCTCGTTGGCGTAAGGTTCGACTTCCTGGCCGTCGAGCGAGCTGACGGTGGCGACGACAAGCTGGATGCCGGACTTGGCCTCGAGATCTGCGAGCTTGGCCTCGATCGTCGCGCGCGAATCGGCCGGGATGACGTTGGCCTGGTCGACGACGCGGCCGGTGAGCGCGGGGAAATTGATCGCAAAGGCCGCCGACAGCAAGGCCAGCAGGGTCAATGCCAGGCACGCCGATGTGCGTCCGAGATTACGCCACGGAGCGCGCGGTGGGCGGAGAAGGAGAAACGCTCTGCCCATCGGGCCCTGCGGGGTCCGGCAGGCTTAAAACTTCACTTGCGGCGGCTTCTGGGCGTCGTCATTGGCCGCGAATTCCGCCATCGGCTTGTTGGACCGGAAGAAGGTCGCCGCCCACAGCAGGCCCGGGAAGGTTTTTAGCTCGGTGTTGTAGGCCCGCACCGCCTCGATGTAGTCGCGGCGCGCCACGGCGATGCGGTTCTCCGTGCCCTCGAGCTGCGATTGCAGCGCCAGGAAGTTCTGGTTGGATTTCAGCTCGGGATAGTTCTCGCTGATGGCGATCAGCCGGCCGAGGGCGCCGGTGAGCTGGTTCTGGGCGTCCTGGAACTGCTTCAGCTTCTCGGGATCGGTCAATTGCGACACGTCGATCTTGGTCTGCGTCGCCTTGGCGCGCGCCTCGACGACCGCCGTCAGCACGTCCTTCTCCTGCTTGGCGTACCCCTGCACCGTGGCCACCAGGTTGGGGATCAGATCGGCCCGCCGCTGGTAGTTGTTCTGGACATCCGCCCATTTGGCCTTCGCCTGCTCCTCGAGGGTCGGGATGTTGTTGTAGCCGCACGATGCCAAGGCAAGGCACAGCACCGCGGCGGCAAGACGCGCGCACAGGCGGGAAAGAGAAGCGGTCATGGGGGGAGCCTCGGGCTGGGCGTCGACTGACGACGCAAGAGAATTGAACGCGGCTTTCTATCTCAGGTTCCGGGTGCGCCCGGCTCGCGCGCTACAGGATGCCGAACAACCGTGAAACGCGTTGAACACCCTGCCATAGCGGATCGAGGCCGGCGAAGGTCTGGACCATCTTGCCGGCATCGGCCAACAGGGCCTGGAGCTTCTCCTTGTTGGGCTCGTGCTTCTCCGCTTCCTGCCGGGCCTCTTCGAGGATTTGGCGCATTTCGCGCATCTCCTCGGTGTAGTCGTCGTCGATCACTTTCAGCGATGCGGCGAGCGCCGCGGCCAGGGAGGAGTGGGTGTCCTTCGGCGCTTCCGAGCCAGTTGTCATGTCGAGTCTACCTTCTGCTTGCAGGCGCCAGGGCCGGTGCCGCGTTGGTCACGGCTTGCGATGCCAGAATATCACTCCGGGCGCCCAGCGTCCGGCACCTCTTGCCGGGCACCTTTATGAAGGGGCGATGATCCTGCAGCGCGCGGGCACAATTGCTCTTGCCGGACCGCGGGCCTCCAGGCCCGCATCTTCATTGGCAATACGATGACATGAGCGGGCCTGGAGGCCCGCGGTCCGGCAAGAAATGACTCAAGCCGACTGGGCCCGGAGTGCGGCGGTGCGCGCCTCGTCGATGGTGCGCCCGTCAGCGGCGATCGCGACGGCGTAATCGCGTTCGGCGGCGGGCGCGCTGATCACGCCGTCGCGGACGTCACGCAGCACGCGCACGGGGTCGCGCGTGCGCGGGTCGCCATAGCCCCCGCCGCCCGGCGAGAGCGCGCGATAGGTGCCCGGTCCGTGCCGCTCGACGCCGTACTTCGGCGCCTGGATGCGCTTTCCGTCGGCCAACGAGAGGACTACTTCGCCGCCCGAGCCGGCGCGGCCGCCGGCGGCGCCGAAGCTCGAGGGCGCGCCCACGCCTTCGCCGCGGAAGGCGTAGTCGGCCGGGGTGAAGATCTCGACCTCGTAGTCGCAGCCCGCGCCGCCGCGGAAGCGGCCGGGCCCGGCACTGTCGCAGCGCATCTCCTGGCGGCGGAAGCGCACCGGATAAAGGTGCTCGTAGGTTTCGAGGTTGGGCAGGGTAAGGCCGCCCAGAGTGATGAGATGGCCGATGAGATGGAAGCCGTCGCGGCCTTCGACGCCACCGCCGGCCGGCGCGCCCGCCCATTGATACATCACGTAGCGCCCGCCATCGGCACGCAGGCCGGCGGTGACCGCGTGCACGGCCTTCGACCAGCCGGCCGAGGCGCGTTCGGGCAGCGCCTGGCCCAACGCCTTCCACATAACGTGGACGATTTCGTGCGCCACGAACACGGTGTTCATGGTCATCGGTGCCGGGGCGCGCGCATTTACAAGCGTGCCTTCGGGCAGGCGGATCTCGACGCCGCGGAAGGCGCCTTCATTCTTCGGCAGGTCGGGTTCGAAGAACGAGGCGAGCGCCATGAACACCGCCGAGGTCGAGTTGGCGATCGAGCTGTTCTTGAAGCCGCGGATCTGCGGCGAGGTGCCTTCGAAGTCGACGATCAAACGCCGGTCCTTCACCGTGAGCGTGACGGCGATCTTGCCGTCGATCGGCTCGAAGCAATCATTGTCGACCAACTCCTCGGCGCGCCACACGCCCTCGGCCAGACGGTCGATGCAGGTGCGGAAGCGGCGGTCGGCATGGGCCAGCACGCCCTCGAAGAACTGATCGGCACGGTCGGCGCCCAGCTCCTCGACCAGCAGGGCCAGGCGTTCGGCGCCGATGCGGGTCGAGCCGATCATGGCGCGCAGGTCGCCGTCGAGCGCCTCGGGCAGGCGGGTGTTTATCAGCAGCAGGCGCCACAGGTCGTCACGCGTCTTGCCGCCCTCGATCAGCTTCAGCACCGGCAGTCGGATGCCTTCGTGAAAGATCTCGGTAGCCGCCGAGTTGTAGGTGCCGGCGGCACCGCCGCCGATGTCGGCCTGGTGGGCGCGGTTGCAGGCGAAGGCAACCAGCGATCCTGCGGCAAACACCGGCCGCGCGATCACCCAGTCGGGCAGGTGGTTGCCGCCCGCGGTGTAGGGGTCGTTCAGCAGGAAGACGTCCTCAGGGTGAATTCCGGGAGAAGAGGCGGCGTCCTTGAAGTCGCGCAGGATGGCGCGCACGGCGAAGCCGCCGCCGCCCGTATGAATCGGGATGCCATCGGCCTGGCTGATCAAGGTGCCGCGCGCATCGGCGATGAAGCAGGAGAAGTCGTGGCTCTGGCTGAAGATCGGCGAGCGCGCCGTGCGCGTCATCACCCAGCCCATCTGGTGCGAGATGTGGTCGAGCCGGTTCTGCACCAGAGCCAGGGTGACGGGATCGAGCGTGACGGGATCGAGCGTTGCGGAATCGGGTGTCGCGGGGTTCATGGGTTGCCTCCGACATGAATCAGAAAGTCGTCGCGCGCGTCGACCTCGAGCCGGTCGCGCGGGCCGATGAAGGCGGTCGTGGTGCGTTCCTCGATCAATAGCGGCCCATCGAGCGTGCAGCCCGGGCCGAGGTCGGCGCCGTCGTAGATCGGCACCTCGCGCCAGCCGTGCGCCGGATCGATCCAGACCCTGCGCTCTTCGCGCGGCGTCGGGCTGGCGGTCTGGGCTGGACGCACGACGGGCGGAGTCCAGTCGAGCCGGCCGCGGCCGACGACCCGGAGCGCGGTGACGTCGATCCGGCCGCCGGGCTGGATGTGGCCGAACAGGCGCTGATGCTCGGCCTCGAAAGCCCGGCGGGCGGCGGCGGCATCGAAGCCCGCGCCATTCAGCGCCACGCGCACCGGCCATTGCTGGCCGTCGTAGCGCAGATCGACTTCGCGCTCGATGGCGGAGTCGGCGGCGCCAAAACCATCACGGGACAGCGCGTCGCGGGCGCGCGCCTCGAGCTGGGCGAAGCCTGCGTCGAGGGCAGGGCGGTCGAGCCGATCGAGATCGGCCACGAAGACCTGCAGATAGTCCTGCCGCACGTCGGACTGCAGCATGCCGAGCGCGCAGAAGGCGCCGGCGGCGCGCGGCAGCAGGGCGCGGCTGCAGCCCAGCGCCCGCGCCACGGCGCTGCCGTGCATCGGGCCGGCGCCGCCCGCGGCCACCAGGGTGAAGGTCGCGGGATTGTGCCCGCGCTCGATGCTGAGCCGCTCCACGGCATGCAGCAGGTTCTGCTCCAGCAGGCGGATCACGCCGGCCGCCGCGTCCTCGACCGAGAGGCCGAGCGGCCTGGCGAGCTTTTCCTCGACGGCCTTGCGGGCCAGCGCGCCGTCCAGCGTGACGGCGCCCCCGGCCAGCGGGCCAGGGCGCAGGCGTCCCAGCACGAGCTGTGCGTCGGTGACGGTCGGGTTATCGCCGCCCAGCCCGTAGGCGGCCGGTCCGGGTCGCGCGCCGGCACCCTGCGGGCCGACATGCAGCAGGCCCGCATCGTCGACCCAGGCGATGGCGCCGCCGCCCGCGCCGACAGTGTGGATCTCGACCGACGGCGTGGTGAGGTGGTAGCCGTCGATCGATGAGCTGGTCGGCCACCGGCACGTCGCCCTTGGCCATCACCATGACGTCGCAGCTCGTGCCGCCGATCTCCATCGAGATCAGGTTGGCCGCTTCGCCGGGCGCCGCGCAGCCCTTCAGCGCGCCGACGCCGGCGGCCGGGCCGGACAGGACCAGCATCACCGGCCGGGTCGCCACCTGCGCGACCGACACGGCGCCGCCGTTGCTCTGCAGCAGGAGCAGGGAGCGCGGCAGGCCGAACTGGCGGAGCTGCTCGTCGAGCGCGCTCAGATAGCTCGTCACCTTGGGCGCGATGTAGGCATTGACCACGGCGGTCGAGCCGCGCTCGTACTCGCCCATGGTCGGCATGACCTCGCTCGAGAGCGAGATCCATTTCCCGGACCAGCTCGTGGCGAGTTGCGCGCCGGCCGCGCGCTCGTGCGCGCCGTCCAGAAAGCTGTTGAACAGGCAGACGGCGACCGATTCGACGCCTTCGGCGGCAAACACCTGGGCCGCCGCGTCGACGTCGGCGGTGACCAGCGGAGCCAGCTCCTTGCCGTCGGCGGCGATCCGGCCGCGCACCGGCAGGCGCAGGTAGCGCGGCGCCAGGACCGGGGGAAACGGCGCGCGATGGTCCCACTGATTGTCACGGAAGCCGCGGCGGATCTCGAGCGAATCGCGAAAGCCTTCGGTCGTCAGCATGCCGACCCTGGCGCCCTTCTTCTCCAGGATGGTGTTGGTGGCCACGGTCGAGCCGTGCACGAACAGCGCGCAGTCGCGCAGCAGGCTGGTGAGCGGCAGGTCGAGCTGCTGCGCGGCCAGGCGCAGGACGCCCAAAACGCCCTCGCTGGGATCGGCCGGCACCGAGGGCGCCTTGTAGATGCGGACGGCGCCCGCAGCATCGCGCAGGACCATGTCGGTGAAGGTTCCGCCCACATCGACGCCGATGCGCCAGGGAGCGACGAGGGGAGGGAGGGATTCCGTCATATGAGGCGGGACCTTAACCGCCGCCGGCGAGATGTGGAAGTTTTGCCGGGCCGCGCGCGCCTCGCCGGCGCCTCTCCAGGGAACGACTTCAGCGCCCCAATCGTTTTCGCTGAATGAAAGACAGGAGAGTTGGCTTTATTCAGGTTCGCGGCGCCCGCGAGCACAATCTGAAGAACGTCGATCTCGACCTTCCGCGCGATGCGCTGGTGGTTTTCACCGGCGTCTCCGGCTCGGGCAAGTCGTCGCTCGCCTTCGGCACGCTCTACGCCGAGGCGCAGCGCCGCTTTCTCGAATCGGTGTCGCCGTATGCGCGGCGCCTGTTCCACCAGATGGCGGTGCCGGACGTCGATCGCATCGACGGCCTGCCGCCCGCAGTGGCGCTGCAGCAGCACCGCGGCTCGCCAACGACGCGCTCCTCGGTCGGCAGCGTGACGACGCTCTCCAACCTCCTGCGCATGCTCTATTCGCGCGCCGGCGATTATCCGCGGAACCAGAAGCTGCTCTACGCCGAGTCCTTCTCGCCCAATACCCCCGAAGGCGCCTGCCCACGCTGCCACGGTCTCGGCCGCGTCTATCAGGTGACCGAGCGCACGATGGTCCCCGACGACACGCGCACGATCAACCAGCGCGCCATCGCCGCCTGGCCGCTGGCGTGGCACGGCCAGAACCTGCGTGACATCGCCATCACCCTGGGCTTCGACGTCGACCGGCCGTGGCGCGACCTGCCGCGCAAGGATCGCGACTGGCTGCTCTTCACCGACGAACAACCGGTCGTGCCGGTCTATCCCGGGTACAATTCGGCTGAGGTAAAGCGGGCGATCAAGCGCAAGGAGGAGCCCGCCTACCGGGGCACTTTCACCGGCGCCAGGAAATACGTCCTGGAAACGTTCGCGAAGACTCACAGCCCGCTGATGAAGAAGCGCGTCTCGCAATATATGGTCGGCGGCGATTGCCCGCTGTGTCATGGCAAGCGCCTGCGCCTGGAAGCGCTTTCCGTCACTTTTGCCGGTCTGGACATCGCCGAGCTGTCGAAGCTGTCGCTCGAGCGCCTGGCGGGTGTCATGAAGCCTTATGCGGAGGGCACCGCGCCCTCGACGGCAAGCCTCGCCATGGAGCATGCCGAAAAGGCGATCGTCGTTCAGCGCATCGCCCACGATCTCATGGGGCGCCTGTCGGTACTGCTCGATCTCGGCCTCGGCTATCTGGCGCTGGAACGCAGCACACCCACCTTGTCGCCGGGCGAGCTGCAACGGCTGCGCCTGGCCACCCAGGTTCACTCCAACCTGTTCGGTGTCGTCTATGTGCTCGACGAGCCATCGGCCGGCCTCCATCCCGCCGACACCCAGGCGCTGCTGCGCGCCTTCGACCGGCTGAAGCAGGCCGGCAACTCACTGTTCGTCGTGGAGCACGAGCTGGACGTGATCCGCAAAGCCGACTGGATCGTCGATGTCGGACCCGCCGCCGGCACGGAGGGCGGCCTGGTGCTCTATAGCGGTCCGCCATCAGGACTGGCGGAGATCGACGCCTCGCAGACCCGGCGCCACCTTTTCGGAATGCAGCGACTGCCCGCCCGGATACCGCGCGCGCCCAGGGGGTGGCTCCGGCTGGCCGGGATCGAGCGCAACAACCTGCACGACCTTGATGTCGCCTTTCCCCTCGGCACCTTCACGACCGTCACCGGGGTATCGGGGTCGGGCAAATCGAGTCTGGTAAGCCAAGTGCTGGTCGAGCTGGTGGCCGACCACCTCGGACAGGAGGTGCCCGTGGACGTCGAGGAAGTCGACGAGCTGGCGCGGGCGCCGTCCGCACTCGGGGGTGGGCGCATCGTGGGCGGGATGGAAAGGGTCAAAAGGCTGGTGCGAGTCGATCAGAAACCGATCGGGCGCACGCCGCGCTCCAACCTAGCCACCTATACCGGCCTGTTCGACCACGTCCGCAAGCTGTTTGCCGCCACCAAGGAGGCGCGGGCGCGGCGCTACGATGCCGGACGGTTCTCCTTCAATGTTGCCAAGGGCCGCTGTCCGACCTGCGAGGGCGAAGGGTTCGTGATGGTCGAGCTGCTCTTCCTGGCCAGTGTCTACGCGCCCTGCTCGACCTGTCATGGCCGGCGCTACAACGATAAGACTCTCGAGATCAAAGTCCGTGGCAAGAATATCGCCGAGGTCCTCGATCTGACCGTCGCGGCGGCGGCAGACTTCTTTGCGGGCGAGGCGCCGGTGCAGCACGCACTGTCCGTGCTGCTTGAGGTGGGCCTCGGCTACCTGCGGCTTGGCCAACCTGCCACCGAACTGTCGGGCGGCGAAGCCCAGCGCATCAAGCTGGCGACGGAACTGCAACGCGCGCAGCGTGGCGACGCGCTCTACATACTGGATGAGCCGACCACCGGCCTGCATCCCGCCGATGTCGAGCGCCTGATGCTCCAGCTCGACCGGCTGGTCGATGCCGGCAACACCCTCATCGTCGTCGAGCACGACATGCGCGTGGTGGCGGGGAGCGACTGGGTCATCGATATCGGGCCCGGCGCGGGCGAGGCAGGCGGTCGAATCGTGAGCAGCGGCTCGCCGCTCGATCTTGCGCGAGATCCTCGCAGCCGGACAGCCCCCTTCCTCGATCGCTTCCTGGCGGAAGCCGGGTGAAGCGTTACATCAGAACGAGTTCCCGGTACCCGTTCGCCGCCACCGCGTCGCAGCGCGCGCGGTAGGCCGGGGCGCTGCCGCTGTAGCGGGCGATGATGCGGGTCTGCTTGCCTTCGACATTGGTATTGATGCCGGTCATCCACGAATTGACCTCGTTGGACAACAGGCCCTCGCCCAGCGCCTTGACGTGATCGGTCCAGGCGACCACCGATTCGGGGCGGGCATCGGCGCGGCTGAGATTGTGCTCGCGCATGAAGCGGATCAGGCCGGTCACCCACTCGACGTTGTATTCGATGCTGCGCGGGATGTTGCCCAGCGCGGTGTGCGGCCCCATCAGCATGAACATGTTGGGGAAGCCCTCGACCTGGACGCCCAGGAAGGTCTGCGGCCCGTGGGCCCATTTGTCCTTGAGCTTCCGGCCGCCCGCGCCCCGGATGTCGATGCGATCGAAGCTGCCGGTGATGGCGTCGAAGCCCGTGGCATAGATGATGATGTCGAATTCGTACTCGGCGTCGCTGGTCTTGATGCCTTTCGGCGTGATGCGCTCGATCGGTGTTTCCGTGATGTCGACCAGCCGGACATTGGGCTGGTTGTAGGCTTCGTAGTATTTGGTCTCGAGCGGCACGCGTCGGGTGCCGAATCCGTGGTTCTTCGGGATCAGCTTCTCGGCCACCGCCTGGTCCTTCACCCGCTGGCGGATCTTGCGCGCCACGAAGTCGCTCACCGCCGCATTGGCGGCGCGATCCGTGAGGATGTCGCGGAAATTGCCCTGCCAGATGCCGAAGCCGCGCTCTGCATAGAGTTTCTCGAAGAAGGCCTCGCGCTCCTCGGGCGTGACCTCGAAGGTGCCGCGCGGATCGGGCGTGTGCAGGAAACAGGCGAAGGTTTCGCGGCAGCGCGCGAACATCTCGGGATAGCCCGCCTTGATGCGGCGCTGCGTCTCTTCGTCGATCTTGCTGTTGTGCAACGGTGCGCACCAGTTGGGCGTGCGCTGGAACACAGTGAGATGCCCCGCGGTCTTGGCGACCTCCTGGATGGTCTGCACGCCGGTGGCGCCGGTGCCGATCACCGCCACCCGCTTAGCAACGAAGCTTACCGGCTCGTGCGGCCAGCGCGCGGTGTGGAAGGAGGCCCCCTTGAACGTCTCGACGCCTTCGATGCGCGGCAGGGTCGGCGCCGACAGCGGGCCGATCGCGGTGATCAGGAAGCGCGCCCGGTAGTGGCTGCCGTCTTCGGCCGTGACGTCCCACTGACCCGTGTCGTCGCGGTAATGCGCCGCACTCACGCGGCTGTGGAACGTGATGTCGCGGCGGAGGTCGAACTTGTCGGCGACAAAGTTGAGATAGCGCAGGGTCTCGGGCTGCGGAGCGAAATGCTCGGACCAATCCCATTCCTTCAGCAGCTCCTGCGAGAAGGAATAGCCGTAGGAGTAGCTTTCGGAATCGAAGCGCGCGCCGGGATAGCGATTCCAGTACCACGTGCCGCCGACGCCCGAGCCGGCCTCGAGCACGCGGACCCGCAAGCCCAACTCGCGCAGCCGGTAGAGCTGGTAGAGGCCCGATATGCCCGCGCCGATGACGAGGGCGTCGAAGTCCTGGGGTTCGCGCGTCTCCATGATCCTGCAAGATCGAGTGCGGGCCCCGTCTGGTCAACTCGTGCCTACTGCTCGTCGAAACGTCGATGCCTCTCCCATGGGCACGGCTTTTGCAGTAGAAGTGGCCGCGGGTGGGCCATCAAGACAGGCGAGGCAAGCATGCGACGTCGCGACATTATGCTGAAGGGAATGGGAGCCGTGGCTCTCGCGGCTCCGGCGATCCGCTCGGCGCGGGCGCAGGCCGGCAAGACGCTGGTGTTCGGCGGCTCGGTGCCGCTCAGCGGCGCCGCGGCGGAGACCGGGCTCAACGTCAACAACGGCTACATCACCGCCGCGAGCTACATCAACGACGTGCTGGGCGGCGTCGAGATCGCCGGCGAGAAATACAAGATCGAGCTGAAACTGTTCGACGATGCCAGCGATCCGGCGCGCGCCACCACGCTGATCCAGCGCCAGCTCGACGACGGCACGGATTTCTTTCTGGGCTCGTTCGGCAGCAACATCGTCCTGCCGACCGCGGCGATCACCGAACGGGCGAAGAAACCGATGGTGCAGACCGGCGGCGGCTCGGATGCAATCTTCACCAAGGGCTTCAAGTACGTCTTCGGCATGTACCCGCGGGCCACGCGCCAATTCGCCTCGGCGGCGGCGCTGTTCAAGACGCTGCAGCCCACGCCGCAGACCTATTCGGTGATCTGGACCAACGACGCCTTCTCCAAGACCGCGGGCGAGGGCGTGAAGCTTTCCTGCGACGCCGCGGGCTTCAAGCGGCTCGACAGCTTCGAGCTGCCGGCCAAGCCGACCGACGTTTCGAGCGTGCTGGGATCGGTGCGCGCCAACACCCCCGACATGCTGGTCTGCGTCATGCACGACCAGGACTCTCTCCTGGTGGCGCGACAGATGATCGCCAGCGGCACCAACGTGAAGCTGCTGTTCCAGGGGCTGGGGCCGCAGCTCGCCTCGTTCCGCGAGGCGCTGGGCAAGTATTCGGAGGCGCTGCTGTGCTCGACCTACTGGGACGAGACCGTGCCCTACAAGGACAAGTTCTTCGGCGATTCGAAGAAGTTCATGGAGTACTACAAGACCAAGTTCACTCGACCGGTCGCCTATCACACCGCCGGCGCCGCAGCCTGCATCGAGACCTATATCCTCGCCATGCAGGCGGCCAAGAGCATCAAGGCCGAGGCGGTGCGCGATGCGCTGTCGGCGGCGGACTTCGAGACCTTCTACAGCCGCATCAAGTTCACCCCCGAGGGCGATGGCGACGCCATCATCATGGGCTCCATGATCGGCCAGGTGATGAAGGGCAAGCTCGAGATCGTGTTCCCCGGCGAGGCCCATTCGGCCGATGCGATCTATCCGGCGCCGGCCTGGGACAAGAAGGCGTGATTTCCTGCTCCATCGTCGGAGAGCCCTCTCCGCCCGCGTCATCGCGGGGGGAGAGGGAGGGGACCCGCGCGTCAGCGCGGGGAGGGTGAGGTGGGCTGCAATGCCTGCCTTGGAATCATCGCGTCCCTATCGCACACCACCTCACCTCCCCATTGCTTCGCAATGGGTCCCTTCCTCTCCCCCGCTGCGCGGCGGAGAGGACCCTGACGAACTGGTTGGAAGGAAGCATTTTCTGGCATGAACCTGATTGCGCAGACGTTGGCTGACGGCCTGGTGCTGGGCGGCATCTATGCGCTGGCCGCCGTGGGCTTCTCTCTGATCTTCGGCGTGCTGCATGTCATCAATTTGAGCCACGGCATCCTCGTCCTGCTCGGCGCCTACCTGGCGCTGATCTTTTCCCAGGCGCTGCGGATCGATCCGCTGCTTACCCTGCCGCTGGTGATGGCCGTGCTGTTTGCCGTCGGCTACTGCTACCAGCGCTTCCTGATCCAGCACGCCGTCGATCGCTCGCAGCTCGGCTCGATGCTGCTCACCTTCGGCGTGGCGCTGATGCTGCAGAACATCATGATCTGGGTGTTCTCGCCGGACATGAAGAACATCACGCCGAGCTGGGCCTTCACCTCGTTCCACCTGGGCGCCGTCAACTTCGACGCGGTGCGGGTGAGCGCCCTCTTCGCCAGCCTGGTCCTGCTGTGCTGCCTGGCGCTTTTGCTGAAGTTTTCGCCGCTCGGCCGGGTGATCCGCGCCACGGCGCAGCAGACCATGGCGGCGCGGCTGTGCGGCGTGAACGTGCGGCACGTCTATGCGCTCACCTTCGCCGTGTCGGCAGCCTTCGCCGGTGCGGCCGGGATCGTCATCGGCATCATCCTGCCTTTCTCGCCGGCCGACGAGGCGACCTGGACGCTGAACGCCTTCGTCGTCGTCGTGCTGGGCGGCGTCGGCAGTCCGGCCGGCGCGCTGCTGGGCGGCCTGCTGCTCGGCATGGTGAGCACGCTCACCGCGCAATATATCGGCCCGTCCTTTCCCAACGTGACCATGTTCCTGCTGCTGGTGCTCCTGCTGCTGGTCCGCCCGACCGGCCTCTTGGGCAACGCGTTCAGCGCTTCGCGATGAAGATCTCTCCCACCCTCGCAGTGCTGCTCATGGTGGCCGCAGCCGCGCTGCTGGCTCTCGGACCCCTGGTGCTGCCGCCGTTCTACCTCGGGTCGGGCAGCTGATGCTCTATTCGGCGGGCCTCGCTGTCGCCTGGGCGATCCTGGGCGGCTTCGCGGGCTATGCGAGCTTCGGTCATGCCGCCTTCATCGGCGTCGGCGCCTTTGCCGCCGGCCTGGTCGAGGCGCGTTTCTCCGGCGTATCGCCGCCGTTGCTCCTGCTGCTCGGCCTCGTCGTGGGCGGGGTCTGCTGCGCCGTGCTGTCGACGGCGATCTTCGTATCCGATCCTGCGCCTGCGCGGCACCTTCTTCGCCATCGCCATGCTGGGCGTCAGCCATGTCTGCGCCGAGCTCAACAACAATGTCGATTTCTTCGAGGGCTCGCTCGGCCTCAACTTTCCCGTCGTGGCGCCCGACAGACATCGAGCCGGCGACCTTCTTCTACTGGCTGTATCTTCTGGCCGGCCTCGTGGTGCTGCTGATCGCCTGGCAGATCCGGCGCAGCCGCTTCGGCGCCGGGCTGCTTGAGCATCCGCGAGGACGAGGATACCGCGCGCATGCTGGGCGTGCCGACGGAGCGCTACAAGCGCATGGCCTTCGTCATCAGCGCCGTCCTTACCGGGCAGCTCGGCGTGATCTACGCCCATTCGCTGGGCTACATCACCACCGATTCGGTCTATCGCGACGACACCAACTTGAGCCTGATCGTCTACTCCCTGCTGGGCGGCATGGGCACGCTGTTCGGCCCGGTGATCGGCGCCTTCATGCTGGTGTTCATCACCCAGGTGATCCTGGGCCGACTGCTCGACTTCCACCTGTTCGCCACCGGCCTGCTGCTGGTCATCCTGGTGCTTGCGGCGCCGGGCGGTGTACTGGGCCTGGTCCGTACCTGGCAGCTGCGCCGCCGTCCTGCCGTGGCGCCCGCGGAATGAGCGCGTCGCCCATCCTGCGAATCGACGGGCTGTCGAAGAACTTCCGCGGCCTGGCGGCGATCGCCGACGTGTCCTTTGCCATCCAGCCCGGCTCGATCACCAGCATCATCGGCCCCAACGGCGCCGGCAAATCGACGCTGTTCAACCTCGTCACCGGCTATCTTCCGCCGAGCGCCGGCGAGATCCATTTCCAGGACCGGCGGATCACGGGCATGGCGACCAACCGCATCGCCGAGCTCGGCATCGCGCGCGCCTTCCAGATCGCCCGTCCGTTCCGCGACCTCAGCGTCTTCGACAACGTGCGCATCGGCGCGCTGTTCGGCAAAGCCGGCAGCCGCGACGTCGCCGCCACCACGGCGCGCGGCATGGAGCTGGCCGCCATCGCCCACCTGGCCGATCAGCCGGCGAGCAGTCTGACCGTCGGGCAACTGCGTCACCTCGAGGTCGCACGCGCGATCGCCACCCGGGCTGACCTACTGCTGGCCGACGAGCCTTGCGCCGGCCTGAACCCGACCGAGACCGCGGCCATGATCGAGGTGTTGCGCCGCATCCGCGGCAGCGGCGTCACCGTCGTGCTGGTCGAGCACGACATGCCGTCGGTGATGGAAGTCTCCGACCGGCTGCTGGTGCTCGATGCCGGCCGCCTGATCGCCGACGGTCCGCCGCACGCGGTGGCCACCAATCCGCAGGTCATCGCGGCCTATCTCGGCACGCCTGACGTCGCGCATTGAAATCGATCTTTCCTCCCCACGCGTAGCGTGGGGAGGTGTCGGCGTCTTACGCCGACGGAGGGGTCATGAGGCACGAGTGGAGCTTCTGACCTCTCCGTCGGCCCATGAGGCCGACACCTCCCCTTGTTGCGCAAGGGGAGGGGCTAACGGCCGAGGAAGGCGCGCTGTACGTAGGAGTCTGCCAAAAGCTCCTTGCCCGTCCCGGCCAGCACGACCGAACCTTTCTCGAGCACGTAGCCGCGATGGGCGATGCGCAGCGACTGGTGCAGGTTCTGTTCGACCAGCAGGACGCCGATGCCGCTCTTGTTCACCGCCTCGATCAACCGGAACACTTCCTGGGTGACGATCGGCATCAGCCCCAGCGACGGCTCGTCGAGGATGATCAGGCGCGGCTCGGCCATCAGGCCGCGGGCGATCGCCAGCATCTGCTGCTCGCCGCCGCTCATCGAGCCGGCGAGCTGTCCGCGCCGTTCGAACAGGCGCGGGAACAGGCCGAAGGCATAGTCGACCAACGCGGCGACCTGCACGCGGGGCTTGATGTGAGCGCCGAGCTGCAGGTTCTCCATCACCGTCATCTGCGGGAAGACCAGCCGGCCCTCCGGCACGAGCGTGATGCCGCGACGCACGACGACGTGGCTGGGCGATCCGGCCAGCGACACGCCGCCAAACTGGATGACGCCTTTCTGCGGCCGCAGGACGCCGGCGATCATGCGCACCGTGGTGGATTTGCCCGCCCCGTTGGCGCCCAGTAGGGCCACGATCTCGCCCGGCTGCACGGTAAGCGATACGTCGCGCACCGCGAGCGCGCCGTCATAGGCGAAGGCGAGGCCGGAGACCTCGAGCATGCTTTCCGTCAGGCTGGGCGCGCCCGGCGCCGCCCGGTCAGTTGCGGGCTTTTGCACAAAGTGCGGCGGGTTGGCCCCCGCCCTTGGGGCAATCGCAGGTGGGCTGAACACCGTCCGGACAGGGGTCCGCCTCGATTGTTACGGACTTGGAGGATCCTTTGCAGCTGCACCTGACCTTTATCGTCCCGATCTTCCGCAGAAGGGTATCGCTCGCGACGGTCGGCATCGGCGTATAGAGGCCGGCCGTCCTGACAATGCCTGGGGATTCGGCAGACGCTGCTCCCGCAAGAACCGCTAACGCTGCGAACAGTCCGATTGCAGCTCGCATCGACACTTGCCTCCTGCCCGTTGTGACCGTCGCCATTGTAGGAGATCGAGGCTCGTGCCGTCCATGCTAGGGACCGAGGCCCGCTTGCCGATCCAGGAAGTCCAGCAAGAGGAAATTGAAGGACTCCGGCTGCGTCACATTGACAGCGTGAGCGCCCCACGGGGCGATATGGAGGGTCGCTCCCGCGATCGCCGCTGCAAGTTCTTCGGACACCGAACTCGGTACCAGCACATCGTCGCGTGCCGCCATGAGCAAGATGGGCAGGCGCAAAGCGCCGAGATGCGGCGTGGCGTCGAAAGCCAGCAGGGCGGCGATGCGTCGCTGCAGGGTGGCGGCGCCCTGGAAGCTCGCCAGGCCGTGCGCCTCTTCCTGTTCCACCCGATCGGTGTGCTTGGCGAGCCAATCGGCCGGATACAGAAAGATCGGCTGGGCGCGTACATAGGCCGCCGGTCCTTCGTGCTTCAGCAGCGCCAGGCGCATCTCGAAACAGCGCCTGGTGTGGGCGTGCGCCGCCGCCCAGCCATTGACGACGGTGAGCGAGCGCAGGCGACCGGATCGGCGTGCGGCGAGATCGAGGCCGGCCAGGCCGCCCAGCGCGTGGCCTATGAAGTGACAGGCCGCAGTATCGGTCGCATCGAGCACGGCCAGCACTTCGTCCGCCATGTGAGCGATGCTGTGGTCGGCCGGAAGTTTCCGGCGGTTGCGGCCGGTGCCGGCCTGATCGTAGGTGACGACGCGATAGCGTTCGCGCAGCGCGGCAAGCTGAGGCGTCCAGTACCCGGCCGTGCCACCCAGGCCGGCCGACAGCAACACCGTCTCGGCGCCCGGCCGAGCGCACTCGAGCACATCAAAAAACATCGCGCGCCTGACGTTAAGGAAATGCTGTCATCCCGAGCGCAGACCTTTCTGGTCGCTCAAAGGTCCCTCACTGCGCTCGGGAATGACAGCGAGACTGAGCAGCGGATGTCCCTTGTGATTAGGCCTTCTTGCCGACATGCGCCACGGTGGCGATCTCGACCAGGGCCTCCTTCTTCACCAGGCCGCACTGGATGCAGTAGCGCGCCGGCTTGTCGCCCGGGAAGAACTTGGCATAGACGCTGTTCATGGCGGCGTAGTTCGCCCAGTCGGTGATGAAGATCGAGTTGAATGTGACGTCGGCCATCGTGCCGCCGGCCGTCTCGATCACCGACTTGATGGCGTTCAGCACATACTCGGTCTGCGCCGCGGCATCGCCGACATGGACCACGTTGGTCTCGGCATCGAGCGCCAGCGTGCCCGCGACATAGACGATGCCGTCGGCCATCGCGCCGGGCGAATAGGGGGCCAGCGTCTTGCCGGAGCCGGGCGGGAAGATGGCTTTCATTGGCATCAGGACTCTCCCTTCATTGTCAGCATCGGATTGATATTGGCCTGCAACGCGGTACGGAACTCCTCGACCGAGGACACCCAGCCGAAGAACTTCTCGATGTTGTAGAGGGAAGCCTGCTGGATGAAGTCGGGTCCGGCGTGATGCGTGGCGTCGTGCAGGACCACGCCGAAATATTCCAGGAAGAAGCCGTCGCGCAGGGTGGATTCGACGCAGACGTTGGTGGCGATGCCGGTAAAGACCAGTGAACGAATGCCGCGCGCGCGTAAAAGGCTGTCGAGGTTGGTGTTGAAGAAGGCGCTGTAGCGCGGCTTGGCGACCACGATGTCGCCGGGCTGCGGCGGCAGCGCCTGCACCAGCTCGTAGTCCCAGCCGCCCTTGGCCAGGAGCTTGCCCTGGAGCTCCGGCTTGTTGCGCATGGTCTTCAGCGCGTTCGACTTGTGCCAGTTGGGCGAGCCGGGGCCGCCGGCCTCGACATAGTCGGGGTCCCAGCCGTTCTGGAAGAAGATCACCGGCATGCCCGCGGCCCGCGCCGCCGCCGCTGCCTCGCCGATCTTCTCGATCGCGGGCGCCGCGCCGGAGATGTCGAAACCTGCCAGATCGAGATAGCCGCCGGGCGAGGCGTAGGCGTTCTGCATGTCGACAATGATCAACGCCGTTTCGGCCGGCCGCAGCATGATCGGCTCGGGCCGCGCCGGCAGGCAGCGCGCCGCCGGATCGTCGGAGGGGAAGTAGCTGACGGGTTTGGTCATTCGGCGGCTTTCGAGAGAGGCATGATGTGACGGCGGCATTGCATCAGCGGCTGGATGCGCTCGCCGAAGATTTCAGTGCCGCTGATGAATTCGTCGAAGGTGAGCAGCACGCCCGCCAGGCCGGGTATGGTCGCCATCTCGTCCAGCATCCGCGCCACCTTGGCATGCGAGCCCAGCAGCAGGCCAATGTTGATGTTGACCATCGACTTGGGATCGATGGCGTGGCGCACATTGCTGTCGCCGGTCGGATTCTTGTCGGCGGTCGCCTGCTCGACCAGCCAGGCCAGCGCTTCAAGGTCGGCGCCTTCCCTGTACAGCGCCCACTTGGCCTCGGCCTCGGCGTCGGTCTCGCCGGTGATCACCATGAATGAGGGCGTAGGAGGCGACCTTGCGGCCGGTCTCCGGCCGCGTAGGACTGCATGCGGGTTACCGTATCTGCGCAGGCAGGTCGGCGTGTTGATGCCCTTGGCGAAGCAGAAATTGTAGTCGGCATACTTGGCCGTGAACTCCAGCCCGGCGTCGCTCTGGCCGGCGCAGATGATCTTCATATCGGCCTGCGGGCGGGGGCTCAGCCGGCAGTCGTTCATGGTGAAGAACTCGCCCTTGAGGTCCGATACGCCCGCTCTCCCACAGATCGCGCAGGATCTGGACATATTCCGTGGCGTAGCGATAGCGGTGGCCGAAATACTCGTCGCCCGGCCACAGGCCCATCTGGGAATATTCCGGCCGCTGCCAGCCGGTGATCACGTTCAGTCCAAACCGTCCGTTGGAGATCGAATCGATGGTGGCGCTCATGCGCGCCGCGATCGCCGGCGGGACCGCCAGCGTCGGCACCGTCGCATAGAGCCGGATGCGCGAGGTGATCGCTGCCAGGCCTGCCATCAGCGTAAAGGAATCGAGGTTATGGTCCCAGAATTCGCTTTTGCCGCCGAAGCCGCGCAGCTTGATCATCGACAGCGCGAAGTCGAAGCCGTAGCGCTCGGCGTTCAGCGTGACCCGCCGGTTGAGCTCGAAGCTCGGCCGGTATTGCGGTGAGGTCGTCGAGATCAGCCAGCCGTTGCTGCCGATGGGGATGAAGACACCGATTTCCATGCGCTTCGACTTCCGGTGAGGATGGCTCGGCCGGCTGATGCAAAACCCGGACCTTACAGGCGGCCCGATGACACCCAAACGATCAGGCCGCTCAAGATTGGACCACAAGTCCGGCGCGGCCTCAGCCGTCAGGCCGTCGTCATGGCCATTGTCGTGGCGATCATCCCGGCAGCGAGCTCTGCTGGCACAGTTTTTGCGAAACTTTTTGCGCGGAACGCTTCAATAATCCGGTCGAATGGGGGTGTCAGATGGCACGGAAATCTTCTGAAACCACGAGCAAGTTGAACCGCCGTCTTCTTCTCAAGGGCGCTGCAGCCGGAGGCGCATTCGTTGCGACCGAGGCGATCGGCGGATTTCCCACCGTTTGGGCGCAGGCCACCAAGGACGTGACCCTGGTTCATGCCGGCGGATCCTATGCGGCGATCAAGGAGATCGGCGAGCAGGCCAGCAAGGACCTCGGCTTCAAGATCGTGATGCAGGCCATCACCGATGACGTCCAGCTCAACCGGTCGCTCACCCAGCCCAACAGCATCGACATCAACAACATCGACAGCACCAAGCTGCCCTACCTCGTGGGCAAGGGCGTGCTGGCGCCGATCCCGGTCGCCAAATACAAGCTGTGGGGCGAGACGGTGCCGCTCTTCACCAAGGGCTCGTATCCCAACGGAAAGATGGCCTCGACGCAGGGCCTGTCGCCGATCGAGGCGATGTTCTACACCGACAAGGACGGCAAGAAGCTCGGCGACAAGCCCTCCGAGTTCCTGACCATGATCCCCACGATCTACAACGCCGACACGCTCGGCATCCGCCCCGACCTGGTCGGCGGACGCGACAAGGTGACGGCGTGGAAGGACCTGCTCGATCCGAAATACAAGGGCAAGACCGCCCTGGTCGATTATGCGCCGGTCGGCGTGATGGACGTCGCCATGGCGCTCGAATCGCGCGGCGACTTCAAGTACGCCGACAAGGGCAACATGACCAAGGACGAGATCGACAAGACCATCAAGATCATGATCGACATGAAGAAGGCCGGTCATTTCCGTTCCTTCTGGAGCACCTTCGACCAGTCGGTGAACCTGATGGCGTCGGGCGAGGTGGTGATCCAGTCGATGTGGTCGCCGGCCGTGACCGCGGTGCGTTCCCGCGGCATCGACTGCTACTACGTGCCTTTGAAGGAAGGCTATCGCGGCTGGTTCGTCGGCCTGGCGCCGATGGCGCATCTCAGCGGGCTCAAGCTCGACTGCGCCTACGAGTACATGAACTGGTTCAATGCAGGCTGGCAGGGCGGTTTCATCGCCAAGCAGGGCTACTATTCGGCCGTGCCGACGACGGCCAAGAAGTTCCTGACCCAGGACGAGTGGGACTACTGGTACGACGGCAAGCCGGCCGCGGTCGACATCAAGGATCCCTACGGTACGCTGATGGAGAAGAAGGGTGCGACGCGCGACGGCGGCGCGATCTGGGACCGCATGGGCAACATCGCCTGCTGGAACACGGTGATGGACGAGGACCGCTACCTGACCAGGCGCTGGAACGAGTTCGTATCGTCCTGATGATCGCGTCGACCCGCCATGGCCATTCTTGATCAAACGGCGGACGCCTTCTCGGCGTCCGCCGCGACGCCGCAAGAGGCAAAGGAGCACCTTGCCGTCGATGCGGGCGGCGAGCGCGCCTCGTGGTTGCAGATCACGCCTCTGGTGGTGGTGCTGGCGCTGTTCTTCGGCCTGCCGATGCTGGTCGTGCTGGCCGTCAGCTTCTTCGATTTCGACCGCACCGACATCGTGCCGGCGTTCATCTTCGACAACTACGTCGACTTGTTTCGCTCCGAAGTCACGCTGCGGCTGTACGCGAGTTCGATCAAGTTCGCCCTCATCGTCTGGGCGGTGACGCTCGTGCTGGGCTTCAACATCGCCTATTTCCTGGTGTTCCACGTCCGCACGGTGCTGTGGCAGATCGCCCTGTTCCTGCTGTGCACAGTGCCGTTCCTGACCTCGAACATCATCCGCATGATCTCGTGGATCCCGTTCCTCGGGCGCAACGGCATCTTCAACCAGGCGCTGGTCGGGTCGGGCGTGGTCCACCAGCCCGTCGAGTTCCTGCTTTTCTCCGACTTCGCCGTGATCGTGGCCTATGTCCACCTGTTCACGCTGTTCATGGTGGTGCCGATCTTCAACTCTATGGCGCGCATCGACAAGAGCCTGCTCGAGGCGGCGCACGACGCGGGCGCCAGCCGCTTCCGCGTGGTGTCCGAGATCGTGCTGCCGCTCAGCAAGAGCGGCATCGCGCTGGGCTCGATCTTCGTGGTGACCCTGGTCATGGGCGATTTCTTCGTCGTCCGCACCATGAGCGGCGGCCAGAGCGCGTCGGTCGTCTCGGCGCTGCAGAACGAGGTCGCCGCCCTGCAATATCCGCCGGCCGCGGCCAGCGCCGTCATCATGGTGATCATCGTCACCCTGATGGTGGCGGGAATCCTGCGCCTGGTCGACGTTCGCAAGGAATTGGCGCGCTAGAGGGAAGCTCCATGCATTCGGCCGACGGTTCCCGACCCTGGACGTTCTACGCCTTCGCAGCCTTCTTCACGCTGTTCGTGCTCTTCCTCTACGGGCCGATGACAGTGATCTACATCCTGTCCTTCCAGGGGCCGCAGGGCGGCATGACCTTCCCGATGAACGGCGTCTCGCTGCACTGGTTCGACGCGCTGTTCTCCCAGACGCGGGTGGGCGATATCGCGGGCTCGTTCCAGCGCTCCATCGGTCTGGCCGTCGCGGTGGCTCTGGTCACGGTGCTGCTGTCGGTGATCGCCGGGCTGGGCTTCCGGCGGCCCTTCCGCGGATCGGCCGTCGCCTTCTATCTGGCGATCGCCAGCCTGATCATGCCCGGCCTGTTCGTCGGCCTGGGCATCGCGCTCACCTTCCGGCTGCTCGGCTTGGGCACCAATTGGTTCACCTCGGGCCTCGGCGCCCAGCTCACCTGGACCCTGCCGTTCGGGCTCCTGATCATGTTCGCGGTGCTGGGACGCTTCAACCGGTCATACGAGGAGGCGGCGACCGATCTCGGCGCCACGCCGTGGCAGCGAATTACCGAGGTCACCTTGCCCATGCTGCTGCCCGGCATCATCGGGGTCGCGCTGTTCGGCTTCACGCTCAGCTACGACGAGATCGCCCGCACAGCGCTCACCGCAGGCAGCGCAAACACCCTGCCGCTGGAAATCTGGGCGATGACCACCAACGTCACGTCGCCGGCGCTCTATGCGGTCGGCGCGGTCACCACCATCGTGTCGTTCGTGGTGATCATCGTGGCGCTCTCATCCATCGCGATCGTGCAACGCCGGCGCGCGGCGGGGGCCCGGCGCGCCACCCTGGTATCGACGGAGTAGCGTAATGGCAGAGGCAACCGGCAGCGGCGAGGTCGCAGTCGTCGGCGTCACCAAGCGGTTCGGCGAGACCACGGCGGTCAAGGATCTCAGCCTGACCATCCCGCACGGCTCCTATTGCTGCCTGCTGGGTCCCAGCGGCTGCGGCAAGACCACGATCCTGCGCATGATCGCGGGCCACGAGAATCCCACGACCGGCGATATCCGCATCGGCGGCGAATCGGTGGTCGGGCTGCCGCAGGTCCGGCGCGGCACGGCGATGATGTTCCAGAGCTACGCCCTGTTCCCTCATCGCAGCGTCCTCGACAACGTGGCCTTTGCGCTCAAGATGCGCGGCACGGGCCTGGCCGAGCGCCATGCCAAGGCGCGCGAGCTTTTAACCAAGGTGCAGCTCGAGAACTTCGCCGACCGCCTGCCGGCCCAGCTCTCGGGCGGCCAGCAGCAGAGGGTGGCGCTGGCGCGCGCGCTGATCACCAATCCGCGCGTGCTGCTGCTCGACGAGCCGCTGTCGGCCCTCGACGAGTACCTGCGCCTGCGCATGCGCGGCGAGCTGCGCCGCGTGCAGAAGGAGCTCGGCATCACCTTCATCCACGTCACCCATACCCAGCTCGAGGCCATCGCGGTTGCCGACACCGTCGTCGTCATGGCGCATGGCCGCATCGAGCAGGCCGCCAGCGCCCGCGACATCTTCATCGCTCCGCGCAACGCCTATGTGGCGCGCTTCGTCGGCGGCCAGAACGTGCTGTCGGGCACTGTCGAAAGCGCGATGAACGGCACGGCCGCGGTCGCCGCCGAAAACGGCGCCCGTTTCGCCTTTCCGGTGGGCGACGTCCGGCCGCTGCGCGGCTCGAAGCTCTGGGGCTCGATCCGCCGCGACCGCATTGCGCTTGAGAAGGTGCCTTCCGGGGGCAAGTCCGCGGGCGGACTCAATACGATTGCGGGCGAAGTCCACACGATCGAGAACCAGGGCTCCTACGTGAAGGTCACGCTGGAGCTGGGTCAAAACGAAGAGTTCGTCGCCCATCTCCTGGACGAGACCTTCTTCGCCAACCCGCTCGACATCGGCGACCGCGTGGTGGCGCGCTGGTCGGCCTCCGACATCAAGCTTCTGGACGACGGCCCCGTCGCGCACGAGCCGGCGGTATCCCAGACGGCGGTGGCCACGGCGGGCTAAATCCACCGAGGCTGCGATCTTCCAGTGGTTTCGGGAGCGGCCACGGGTATGTCAGCCGCTTTCTTTCCATTGTACGCTGGAAGGGCTATTAAGGCGGCGCCCAATGGAACAGTCAGCGCCTCCCCACCGCCGCACCGACGGCCGACTCCTGCGGAGCGAGCGCACCAAGCAGGTGCTGATCGAGTCGTACCTCGACCTGCTGCGTGAAAACCCGCAGATCCCGACGGCAAGCGACATCGCCCGGCGCGCCGGTTGCTCCGTTCGGTCGGTTTTCGAGCGCTTTTCCGACCTTCTGACGCTGAGCTTCGCGGCGGCCGACTACGCCTTTGCCCAAGGCATGGCCCAGGCCGTGGCGCGCAATGTCGACGGTGACCGCCAGACCCGGCTCAAATCCCAGGTCGAGACGCGCGCCGCGATCTGCGAGCGCTGGCTGCCGCTCTGGCGTGCGCTTCTCCGCCACCAGCATGAATTGCAGGAGCTGGCCTTTCGCATCGAGCGCATGCGCGACGCCGTCGTCGGCAGGCTGCAGCTGATGTATCGGCCGGAACTTTCGACCCTTCCGGAAACCGAGCGCAAGGCGGTGCTGTTCGCCCTCGAGACCCTGACCGACTTCGAGAGCTGGGGACGGCTGCGTGAACGATACGGCCTGTCGGTCGAGGCGGCGCGCGATGTCTGGATCGCCGCCATCGACCGCATCCTGCCGCCGACGCCGCCGGATCCTGCGCCTACGGGAGCGGCATAGGGCGCGGGCGCGCACTCCTTGCCTCAAGATGATCCAAGCTAGGCAAGATCGAGATGACAAGCCACGCGATGGCCTTCGGCGGCCGGCCGCAGCAGGGGCGCCTCCGTGGCACAACGGGCCATCGCGCGGGGGCAGCGATCGCGGAAGCTGCAGCCTGAGGGCGGCTCGCGCGCGTCCGGCACGTTGCCCTTGATCGGCAGCGGCGCGCGCGACTGGTCGGCGTCGGGCACCGGGACGGCCGCGACCAGCGCCTGCGTATAGGGATGCCGCGGCCGCCGCACGATCTCGTCGGTCGGCCCATCCTCGACGATGCGGCCGAGATACATCACCAAGGTGCGCTCGCAGAGGTAACGCACCAGGGCGAGATCGTGCGAGATGTAGACGGCGCTCAGCCCCATGCTGTCGCGCACCTCGCGCATCAGGGCTAGGATGCCGGCGCGCACGCTGACATCGAGCATCGACACCGGCTCGTCGGCGACCAGGAAGCGCGGCGTCAGGACCAGCGCGCGCGCCAGCACGACGCGCTGCAGCTGGCCGCCGCTCAGTTGATGCGGGTACTTGTCGAGGTAGCGCTCGAGGTCGGGCAGGTGGACGCGCCGGAAGGCCGCCGCGACGCGATCCATGTGCTCGGCCTTGTCGATGCCGGCATTGAGCAGCGGCTCGGCGACGGCGCGGTAGATGGTGAAGCGCGGGTTGAGCGCATCGAACGGATTCTGGAAGACGAGCTGGGCCTGGCGCCGGAAGGCGCGCAGGCCTTCGCCGCCGAGGCCGGCCAGCTGCGGCGCCGTCGAAGGCGATCGAGCCCGCCGTCGGCTCGACCAGCTTCAGCATCAGGCGCCCGAGCGTGGTCTTGCCGCAGCCCGACTCGCCCACGATGGCCACGGCATCGCCCGAACCGACGTCGAAGCTCACGCCGTCGAGCGCGCGCACCGCCGGATGCTCACCGCGCACGACCTCGCCCAGCGAGCGCGCGACGGGGAAGTGCTTTACGACCTCGCGTAGCTCGACGAGCGCTGCCATGTCGCAGGATCCATTGCGGCTTTGCGGAGGGAGGAGGCCTCGTCGTCGCGCAGGCAGGCCGAGGCGTGGATTTGCCTGCCGTCGTTGCCAATCAGCGCCGCGCTTGTCGTGCAGGCAGCCAGGACGAAGGGGCAGCGCGGCGCGAAGCGGCAGCCGGGCGGCGGATCACCGAGGTCGGGCGGGCTGCCGCCGATCGGCACCAGCTCCAGCGCGTCCGACATCAGGTCGGGGAAGGCGTTGCGCAGGCCCATCGTGTAGGGATGGCGCGGCCGCGCCAGCACCTCGCGCACGGGGCCGCTCTCGATCACCTGGCCGGCATACATCACGACCACGTCGTCGCAGAGATAGGCCACGACGCTGATGTCGTGTGTGACCAGCACCATCGAGAGCCCGAGGCGCTGCTGCAGGGTGCGCAGCATGTCGAGGATCTGGCGCTGCACGATGACGTCGAGCGCCGTCACCGGCTCGTCGGCCAGCAGCAGGCTGGGTTTCAGCGCCAGCGCCATGGCGATCGCGGCGCGTTGGCGCATGCCGCCGGAGAACTGGTGCGGATAGTCGGCGAGGCGGCTTTCGCTCAGCCCCACCAGCTCGAACAGTTCGGCCGCGCGGGCGCGGGCGGCGCTGCGCGAGGCGTTGCCGCGCTTGGTCAGCACCTCCACGAGCTGGGCGCCCACGGTGTAGACCGGATCGAGCGAGCTCATGGCGCTTTGCGGCACATAGGCGATGTCGCGCCACAGGAGCTTGCGGGTGGCGGCCTCGTCGATCGCCTGGCCCTTGAAGACGACCCTGCCGCCCGCGCGCCTGCCGTTCTCCGCCAGCACGCCCATGATGGCGCGCACCGCCGTGGTCTTGCCGCAGCCCGATTCGCCCACCAGGCCGACGATGCGGCCCTCGGGGACCACGAACGACGCGCCATCGACGGCACGCACGGCGCCGGCGCGGGTGCTGTAATGGATCTGCAGGGCGTCGATCTCGAGGATCATCGGCGCGCCGCCATCATCCACCGTCATCGCGCACGCAGCCTCGGCATGAAGACCTCTTCGTAGCCGCGGCTGATGAAGAAGCCCGCCACCACCACCAGGATGATGCAGACGCCCGGCGGCACGAACCAGGCGTACTGGCCGCGCGACAGGGCCTGCGAGGAGAAGGCGTCCTGCAGCATGTAGCCCCACGACACGCTTGTCGGAATCGCCGAAGCCTAGGAAGCTGACGCTCGCCTCGGTGATGATCGCCCAGCCGATGGCGATGGCGGCATAGACGAAGCTGAGCGGCAGGATGTTGGGTGCGATGTGCACGAACAGGATGCGCCACGAGCTGGCGCCGGTGACGCGCGCCGCCTCGACATAGGCGCGTTCGCGCAAGGTCAGCACCTGGCTCCGGATGACGCGCGCCGAGTTGGGCCACAGCAGCAGGGCGACGGCCAGCACGATGTTCGACGTGCTGGCGCCCAGAAAGCCCGTGAGCACGATGACGAAGGGCAGGAAGGGCAGGCTGAGCGCCATGTCGGCGATGCGCATCAGCACCGCGTCGACCATGCCGCCGAAGTAGCCCGCCACCAGGCCGACGACCGTGCCGACGATGGCGACGATGATCGCTGCCGACAGGCCGACCGCGAGCGCGCTTCGCGTGCCGTGCACGAGCTGGGCATAGATGTCGCGGCCGAGATTGGTCGTGCCGAGCGGAAAGTCGAGGCTGGGCGGCACGTTGGCCGCGAGCTTGCCCGCCTTGGTGAACAGGATCTCCAGCGGATCGACCGGCGCCAGCTGATCGGCGAACAGCGCCACCAGCACGAACAGCAGGTAGATCAGCAGGCCGGTGAAGGCGAAGGGATCCCGAAGCGGCATCGCTGCCAGGCGCCGCAGCACGGGCAGCAGCGGCCAGCCCGCCTGCGCGGCCGGAGCCGCTTCGGCGCGGCGAAGGCCGGTCCGCACGGGGAGGGCGGGTTCAGCCCTTTCGGCCATGGCTCACCCGCGGATCGAGGACCATGTAGAGAAGGTCGGCGACGAAGTTCATCAGCGCCAGCACCAGCGCGATCATCAGGAAGGCGCCCTGGGCCAGCGGATAGTCGTGGACCGAGACCGCCTGCACCAGCAGGCGACCGATGCCGGGCCAGCTGAACACCGTCTCGATCACGACATTGCCGCCCATCGACAGGCCGACGCCCAGCGCGAAGGCGGTGACGACGGGCAGCAGCGCGTTGCGCGCCGCGTGGTGGATGACGATGCGCCATTCGGAGAAGCCCTTCATGCGCGCCATGGTGACGAACTCCTCGTGCATCACCTCCAGCATGTTGGAGCGCATCAGCAGCAGCGGCAGGCCCTGCAGGTAGAGCGCCAGCGTCAGGACGGGCAGAGCGAGATGGTGGAGGTAGTCCCACGAGGCGATGCGCTGCCAGTTGTTGGTATAGGCCAGGCCCGGGCTGCTGGCGCCGCCCGAGGGGAACCAGCCGGCATTGAACGACAGCAGCGCCAGCAGCACCATGCCGATCCAGAACTCGGGCGCGGCCCGCGTCGCCAGCACGGCCGGCACCGCGACCCGCTCGATCCAGCTGCCGCGCTTCCAGGCGAGCCAGGCGCCGGCCAGCACGCCGAAGAGGTAGGCGATGATCAGCGAGACGAGCGTCAGGATCAGCGAGTTGGGCAGGACTTCGAGCAGGATGTCGAGCACCGGCCGGCGCTGGAAGAAGCTGAGGCCGAACTCGCCGTGCAGCAGGTTGCCGAGATAGATGAAGTATTGCTGCCACATCGGCTTGTCGAGGCCGAACTGCTCGAGCATCGCCTGCTGCTGGTCGGCGTTCAGGTTCTCGTTGATGAAGGCGGCGAGCGGCGTGCCCGGCATCAGCCGGAACATGAAGAACAGGATCGTCGTGACGGCGAGCAGCGCCAGTGCGTTGTGGGCGAAGCGCTCGAGGACGAGCTTCATGTCACCCTCTTCGCGCACAACTCAGGCTCCTCTCCCCGCTAGGGGGAGAGGTTGGGTGAGGGGGAGGCGCACGTCGTTGCCCCCTCACCTAGCCTCTCCCCCTAGCGGGGGAGAGGAACTTGAGCAGTGACCGGACATCCATCGCTCTACTCGGTCGTCAGCTTTTCTTGCTTGCCGGCCGGGTAGTAGAGCTTGCCGCCGACCACGCGGTAGCCGCCGTCCTTCAGGATCTTCTTGGCCTCGGCGATTCCGGTCTTGAGCTGGTCGACGGCGGGATCGTGCCAGAAGGTGAGCACCGGCGAGACGTGGCTGTTGGCCGGGATCGCATAGTCCTGCCAGGCCGCGCTCACCATCAGCCGGCGGTCGATGGCCAGCGACAGGGCGCGCCGGAAGGCCACGTCGTCGAACGGCGGGCGGCGATTGTTGAAGGCGACATACTCGAAGCCGATATCGACTTCGCTGCGGATGGCGATGTCGGGATTCTCCTTGGCGAAGTTCACCAGCACTTCGGGATCGCCGCCGAAGATGCCGAGGAAATTGAGCTCGCCGCGCTTCAGCATGCCGAGCGTCGCCTCGGCATTGGGCACGATGCGCATGATCCAGCGCTCGATCTTGGGCGCGGCGAAATGCTCGCCGTTGCGCTCGAGCAGGATCTCCTCGGTCGGCGCCCAGCGCACCAGCTTGAACGGACCCGAGCCGATCTTGGACACTTCCTTGAGCTGCTCGGCGGTCTCCGGCTTGCTCGCCAGGTCCTTCAGCACCGGCTCCCAGATGTGCTTGGGGATGAGGTTGATCTTGGCCAGCGAGGCGGTGAAGAAGGTAGTGTTCGGCTGTTTGAGCGTGAAGCGCAGGCTCATGTCGCCGGTTTTCTCGATCTTGGCGATGTCGGTGACGAAGGGCTTGTACATCGGCGCCTTGTCGCCGGCCGGCGCCTCGAACGAGAAAATGACGTCCTCGACCGTGACCGGCTTGCCGTCGTGCCATTTCATGCCGGGGCGCAGCTTGACGTCGACGGTCTTGTCGTCGACCCAGGCCACGCTCTCGGCCGCCCAGGGCTGCGGCATGCCGTCGGGCCCGATGCGCATCACGCGGTCCCAGATCAGGTCGGTGATCCAGCTGTCGACCGCGCCGCCGATATAGAGCGGGTTGGTGGCGTTGATCGTCTCGTTGCTGTTGATGATCAGGTCCTTCTGCGCGCCCAGCGGCTCGATCCTGAGGAAGGTCCAGATGTTGCGGATGCCGATGCCGCTCTGGTTGATGACGGTATCCTCCTTGAACACCGCCTTGTTGAAGGCCAGCGCAAATTTCGGATGGACCAGGAAGGCCTGGGGCTGGTCGCGGTTGATGATCTCCTGCATTTCGAACGCCGTCTTGCGCCGCTCCTCGCGGTCGAGCTGCGTGCGCTGCTTCTCGGCCAGCTTGTCGTATTCGGGGTTGATGTAGCCGATGAAGTTGTAGCCTTTCTCGGCGTAGCTCGAATGATAGAGGCTGTAGAGGAACTCGTCGGGGTCGCTGCGCTCGGGCCGGCCGACCATGCGCCACATCGTGGTGTCCCACTTGTCGCGGCTGAACCAGATGAGCTGGGTCTGCGCCTGGCGCTGCAAGGGCTTGACGTCGACGTCGAGGCCGAGCAGGCGCCATTGCTGGGCGATCAGCTGGGAGGCCTGGTAACTCTGCGGCAGGGCTGCCTGCGGCCAGGTGTAAAGATTGATCTTGCGCACCTTCTCGGTGGGGCCCTGTGCAAAGGCGGCCGTCGCCAACCCCAGCGCGGCGAGTCCCGCCGCAGCAGCCGCCAGTCTTTTCATTGCTGGGAGCGCGGCACTCCAGTGCCGCATCTTTGTTGCCGGCCGTACCGTATGAGCGCCACTGGAGTGGCGCGCTCCTGGCAATGAATTCTGACGCTTCTTCATGATGCCTCCCTTGCCGGGGTGAGCCGCGCCTGACGTGCGTATCGGTTTTCCGGAACGCGTAAGCCCAAATTCTCGCGCAGGGTCGTGCCTTCGTACTCGGTGCGGAAGAGGCCGCGGCGCTGCAGCTCGGGCACGACCAGCCGGCAGAAATCCTCGAACGGCCTGGGATAGTGGTTGCACACGACGTTGAAGCCGTCGGCCGCCTCTTCCGTCAGCCACGCTTCCATCTCGTCGGCCATGTATTCGGGCGTGCCGATCAGCACGCGATGGCCGGTGCCGGCGGCGGTGTGGCGGGCGATCTGGCGCAGGGTCATGTTGCCCTCGCGCGCGGTGCGCACCACCAGCGCCTGGCGCGCCTTGGCGGCATTGCTGGGCGGCAGCTCGGGCAGCGGCCCATCGAGCGGGAACTTGATGAGGTCGAGGCCGCCCGAGATATGCGACAGCGACTGCAGCGCCACGTCGTCGGGCATCAGCGACTGCAGGTAGTCGTAGTTCTCGCGCGCCTCTTCCATGGTGCGGCCGAGCACCGGCGTGAGGCCCGGCATGATCTTGATGTCATCGGGAGCGCGGCCGTAGCGTCCGGCGCGGCTCTTGATGTCGGCATAAAAAGCCTTGGCCTCGTCGATTTTCGTCTGGGCGGTGAACACGACGTCGGCGGTGCGCGCCGCGAGCTCGCGCCCGGCATCCGAAGAGCCGGCCTGCGCCACCACCGGCCAGCCCTGCGGCGAGCGCGTGATGTTGAGCGGTCCCTTGACCCTGAAATGCTTGCCGACATGGTCGAGGAAGTGGACCTTGTCGCGGTCCATATAGACGCCGCTCTGCTTGTCGCGCAGCAGGCCGCCGTCTTCCCAGCTGTCCCACAGTCCGATCACGACCTCGTAGAATTCGGCGGCGCGCTCGTAGCGCTCGGCGTGCGCCAGGTGCTCGTCGAAGCCGAAATTCTCCGACTCGTCCTCGATCTGCGAGGTCACCAGGTTCCAGCCGGCGCGGCCGCGGCTGATATGGTCGATCGAGGCGAAGCGGCGGGCGATGTTGTAGGGCTCGTTGTAGGTCGTGGTCGCCGTCGCCACCAAACCGATCCGGCTGGTCACCATGGCGAGTGCGGCAAGCGTTGCCGTCGGCTCGAGCTTGACGGTGCGCGAGAGCTTGGCGCGCATGCGTTCGCCCCGCGCCAGGGCGCGGCTGCCGGCCACGCCCACCGTGTCTTGGAAGAAGATCGTGTCGAACTTGGCTTCTTCCGCCACCTGCGTGATGTGGGCGTATTCCTTGAAATCCATATCGGCCGTCGGCACCGCATCGGGATGACGCCAGCCCGCCAGATGGTTGCCCGGCACGCTGAAGAAGCCGCCGAGGCGGAGCATGCGGGGCTTATGAGACATGACGGTCACCCCTAGCGAAGCGCATGCCCTGAGCAAAGACGAAGGGAGGGGCCTTTGAGGTAACAGGAAAGGTCCCCCGCTTCGTTGCTTTCATAGAGTGCTGATACAGCGCCAACCTCACGAGGAGGCCCGCAGGGCCGTCTCGAAGGGTGGGATACACTGGCGTTGTTGCCCATCCTTCGAGACGCATCGCTACGCGATGCTCCTCAGGATGAGGTCGTCTGTAACTCAACATTGTACGAAAGCGAGGGCTAGTCATCTGCAGCCCTCACCTGAACGCTCGTGCGGTTCTTCGTGTGGATGTTCTCGGGAATCGGCACGCCGAGATTCTCCCGGAAAGTCTTGCCCTCGTACTCCGTGCGGAAGATGCCGCGGCGCTGCAGCTCGGGGATGACCAGGGTCACCCATTCCTCGAGCGGCTTGGGATAGTGCGGGAACAGCAGATTGAAGCCGTCGCAGGCGCCGGCCTCGAGCCAGGCCTGCATGTCGTCGGCGAGCTGGCTGGGCGTGCCATAGAGCACGCGATGGGCCTGGCTCATGGCGAGCACGCGGCCGATCTCGCGGATGGTCATGCCGCGCTTGCCCATGGCGATGATCATCTCCTGGCGCGCCCGCGCGGCATTGCTGGGCTTCAGCGCGGGCAGCGGTCCGTCGGGATCGCAGGCGAAAATGTCGACGCCGCCCGCCAGCCGCGCCACGCCAGCGATGCCGACGCCGTCATCGACCAGCGAGCGCAGCTCCTCGTATTTCTCGCGCGCTTCCGTCTCCGTGCGACCGACGATCGGCATGATGCCGGGAAAGATGCGGATATCTTCCGGCCCGCGTCCGTATTTCGTGACGCGCGAGCGCATGTCGTTGCAGAAATCCTGGCCTTCCTTGATGGTGGTCTGCGCCGTGAACACCATGTCGGCGGTGCGGGCGGCAAGCTCCATGCCGACATCCGAGGAGCCGGCCTGCGCCACCACCGGACGGCCTTGCGGCGAGCGCGCGACGTTCAAGGGCCCGCGCACCGTGAAGTGCTTCCCCTTGTGCCGCAGGATGTGCATCTTGTCATAGTCGAACCACATGCCGCTCTTCTTGTCGCGCAGGAAGGCGTCGTCCTCCCAGCTGTCCCACAGGCCGATCACGACGTCGTGGAACTCCGCGGCGCGGTCGTAGCGGATGCCGTGCTCGAAATGCTGGTCGCGGCCGAAATTCACCGCCTCGTCCTCGGCCTGCGAGGTGACGAGGTTCCAGCCGGCGCGGCCGCCGCTGATATGGTCGATGGTGAGGAAGCGGCGCGCGACGTTGTAGGGCTCGTTGTAGGAAGTCGTGCAGGTCGACACCAGGCCGATCCGGCTGGTGATCGCGGCGAGGGCGGCGATGGCGCTCACCGGTTCGATATGCGCCTGCCGGCCGTTCTTCACGCGGAACGGCTTGGCGCCGTAGACCGCGGTGCTGCCCGGGATGGCGACGCTGTCCTGGAAGAACATGCAGTCGAGCTTGCCGCGCTCGGCCATGCGCGCCATGTCGGCGAGATAGCGAAAATCGAGGTCGGTCTCGCAGACCGCATCGGGATGGCGCCACCCCGTGGGGTGGCAGCCTGGAACGCTGAAGAAGGCGCCGAAGCGCAGCTGGCGCCGGGCCATCGTCATTGGATCACCGTCATGCGAACTGTCCCGAATGCATGCAGTTAGTATGCCAACGAAGCGGGTCGACGCGAATGTCAAAACCGGAGGCGCAAGACGTATTATGCTGCGGTCCATGGAAACCCCGACCCCCAGCGAAACGCCCGAGAAGGACCTCCCGCTGCGCTACGACATCCGGTTGCTCGGGCGCATCCTGGGCGACACGGTGCGGGCCCAGGAAGGCGACGCGGTGTTCGACCTCGTCGAACGCATAAGGCGCACCGGAGTCCAGTTCCACCGCGACGCCGACGAGGCCGCCCGGCAGGAACTGCAGACGATCATGAGCGGCCTGCCGACCGACCAGGCGCTGCGCATCATCCGGGCGTTCGGCTATTTCTCGCACCTCGCCAACCTCGCCGAAGACCAGCATCACATCCGGCGCACCCGTGCCTACGCCATGGCCAAGGCGCTGCCGCGCCAGGGCACCATGGCCTACGCGCTCGATCGCGCCCGCAATGCCGGCATCTCACGCGGACAATTGCAGGCTTTCTTCGCCCACGCTCTCTGCAGCCCGGTCCTGACGGCGCATCCGACGGAGGTCCGCCGCAAGAGCTCGATCGACCGCGAGATGGAGATTGCACAGCTGCTCGACGAGCGCGACCGCGTCCAGTTCACGCCGGAGGAGCTTGCCGCCAACCGCAGGGCGCTGCGCCGCGCCGTGCTCACGCTGTGGCAGACCAGCCTGGTGCGCGGCAAACGTCTCAGGGTGATCGACGAGGTCGCCAACGGTCTGGCCTACTACGACCACACCTTCCTGTACGCGCTGCCCGTCTTCTACGCCGACCTGGAGGATCGCCTTGGCGGCATCGACCCGACCTGGCGCGACCTCGACGTGCCGTCCTTCCTGCGCATGGGGAGCTGGATCGGCGGCGACCGCGACGGCAATCCCTTCGTCACGGCAGACGTGACAGCGCAGGCGCTCGCCATGCAAAGCCAGCGGGCATTGCGTTTCTATCTCGAGGAGCTGCATCTGCTCGGCGCCGAATTGCCGCTCGACGGTCGCATCGTGCGCGTATCCGAGGCCTTGCGCGCGTTGGCGGAGCGCTCTCCGGACCATTCTTCGGAACGCCAGGAGGAACCCTACCGGCGGGCCATCGTCGGCATCTACGCGCGGCTGGCTGCCACCGCTTGGTCGCTCGACAAGCTCGAAGCGCCGCATCCGCCCGTGGGGCCCGCGCCAGCCTATGAAGCAGTGGAAGATCTGGAAGCGGATCTCGATACGATCGACCGATCGCTCACGCAAAACGGTTCGGCAGGCCTGGCGCGAGGGCGCCTGCGGTCGTTGCGGCGCGCCGTCGATGTCTTCGGTTTTCATCTCGCCTCGCTCGACCTGCGGCAGAATTCCGACGTGCACGCCCGAGTCATGGCCGAGCTGGTCGAAGCGGTCGGAGTCTGTGCCGACTACGCCAGCCTGACCGAGGAGTCGCGCGTGACGCTGCTCGCGGGCGAGATGGCCAATCCGCGACCGCTGGCGGCGCTGCAGCAATCGTATGGCGAGGAGACCGCCGGCGAGCTCGCGATGCTGCGCGTGGCGGCGGATGCGCATCGCCGTTACGGCCCCGCCGCCATGCCGACCTACGTGATCTCCAAGGCCGACAGCGTCTCCGACATCCTGGAAGTGGCGGTGCTGCTCAAGGAAGTGGGGCTGCTGCGCCCGCGCGAGGGCCGCCTCGACGTCGACATCGCGCCGCTGTTCGAGACCATCGGCGACTTGCAGCGCTGCGGCGGCATCATGGACGAGCTCTTGGGCCTGCCCGCCTATCGTCGGCTGCTCGCCTCGCGCGGCGGCACCCAGGAGGTGATGCTGGGTTACTCCGACAGCAACAAGGATGGCGGCTACCTGACCTCGACCTGGGAGCTCTACAAGGCCGAGCTGGCGCTGATCGACATCTTCCGGCGTCACCAGGTCGGGCTGCGCCTGTTTCACGGCCGCGGCGGTTCGGTCGGCCGGGGCGGCGGGCCGAGCTACGAGGCCATCCTGGCGCAGCCGCCGGGAGCGGTGCAGGGCCAGATCCGGATCACCGAGCAGGGCGAAGTGATCGCCGGCAAGTATTCCAACGCCGAAGTCGGCCGGCGCAATCTCGAAACCCTGGCGGCGGCCACGCTCGAGGCGACGCTGCTGGAGGGCAACCGCGCGCCGCCCCCGGCCGCCTATCTCGCGATCATGGAAGAACTGTCCGGGCACGCCTTCCGTGCCTATCGCCACCTGGTCTACGAGACCGAAGGCTTCGACCGCTTCTTCCGCGAATCGACGGTGCTGGAGGAGATCGCCAGTCTCAATATCGGCAGCCGTCCAGCCTCTCGTTCGGGTCGGCAGCGCATCGAGGATCTGCGCGCGATCCCCTGGGTGTTCAGCTGGGCGCAATGCCGCCTGATGCTGCCGGGCTGGTACGGTTTCGGCGCGGCGGTCAAGGCGTGGACGAAAGCGCAATCGGGCGACGGAATGGCGACGCTGCAGGCGATGCATGACGACTGGCCGTTCTTTCGCACCGTGCTGTCGAACATGGACATGGTGCTGTCCAAGAGCGACATCGCCATCGCCTCGCGCTACGCCGAGCTGGTCGCCGACGCCACGCTTCGCCAAGCGATCTTCGGCCGCTTGCGCGAGGAATGGCAGGCCTCGATCGACGCGGTCCTCGCCATCACGCGGCAGCAGACGCTGCTGGAGAGCAATCCTTTGTTGGCACGATCGATCCGCAATCGCTTTCCCTACATCGATCCGCTCAATCACGTGCAGATCGAGTTGCTGCGGCGCCACCGGGCGGGCGACGCCGACCCGGGCGTCGTGCAGGGCATACATCTCAGTATCAATGGTATCGCCGCCGGCCTGCGCAACAGCGGGTAGCTCCCACGTCGCGGCCCGCGCTTCCCAGCGACCTTCGCTTCGACTATAAGTTGCGTGTGGTTGTCGGCAGCGTTGCGTTACATTTGCGCGACAGCAGGGAACCTCTTCGGTACTGCAGCGTTTCACGTCGGGGCGCTCCTGTCGGACACCGTCCCTCGAACCGCGCTCCGCGTTCCGAAACTCTCTATGGGGGATGATCATGTTCAAGAAGCTACTGGTTGTATTTGCGGCGACTTTCCTATTAGGCGCGTGCGCCTCCGAGCCGCCGCCTCCGCCGCCGCCGCCGCCGCCGCCTCCCGTGGCGCAAGCGCCCACCTTCATGGTGTTCTTCGATTGGGACAGCTCGCGGCTCTCGCCTGCTTCTCTGAACGTGATCACCCAGGCCGTCACGGCATTCCGGTCGACCGGCAACGCCCGCGTGACGGCAACCGGCCACACCGACACCAGCGGCTCGGACACCTACAACATGGCCCTGTCGCTCCGCCGCGCGAATGCGGTGAAGAACGAGATGGTCCGCCAAGGCGTGCCGGCTGATGCCATTGCCGTCGTCGGCAAGGGCGAGTCGCAGCTGCTGGTACCGACCGGTGACAACGTGCGCGAACCGCAGAACCGCCGCGTCGAGATCGTGGTCGGCGGAACCGCTCCGATGGTGTCGAGCGTCTTCTCTGACCCGCGCTCCTACTGCAAGGCCTTGAGCGACAAGGTCCGCCAGCTCCGCACCTCGCAGGTCGATACCGTCGAAGCGGCCGCGATCGCCAAGTGTGATGCAGGCGACTACCAGGCCGGCATCCCGGTGCTCGAGGATTCCCTGATCTCCAACAAGGTCCCGCTCCCGGCGCCCGGCTTCCGCTGGCCCGGTCAGCCGATCGTGATGCGCTAAACGATCGCCTTCGACGGGTGGCAGGCGGCAACGCCTGCCACCCTTCCAAAGATCAAGGCGGCCCTCGCGAGGGCCGCCTTTTTCATGGGCGGAGGCGCATCAGTTGAGTCGCGCGGCCTGCGCCATCGCTTCCAGCGCCTCGGGCTGGCGGGAACGCACGTTGAGCGAATCGGCACCGCTTTCTTCCCACGCGCGGTAGCGCTCGCGGATACGGGCGGGCGGTCCGACTAGCGATTTCATGTCGACCCATTCGTCGGGCACCGCGGCAATGGCTTCATCCTTGCGGCCCGCCAAATAGAGTTCCTGGATGCGCTTTGCGGCATCGCCGAAGCCGCGTCGCACCATGATGTCGTTGTGGAAGTTCTTGCTGCGGTGGCCCATGCCGCCGACGTAAAGCGCCACCTCCGGCTTCAGCCGGCCGAGCGCGCCGGCCACGTCGTTGTCGACCTCGACATGCACCGAGGCGTGGACGGAAAAATCCTTCATGCTCTTGCCGTTGCCGGCCCGGCGGAAGCCCTCTTCGAGCCACGGCCGGTACTCTTCCATGACGCCGGGCATGAAGCCCATCGGCAGCCATCCATCGGCGATCTCGGCCGTGAGCTTGACGGTCGATTCGTTGCCGGTCGCCAGGTAGATCGGGATGTTCGGGTTCATGTGGAGGATCGATTTCAGCGGCTTGCCGATGCCCATGGCGCCCGGCCCTGTATAGGGCAGCGCGATCTCGCGGCCATCATGCGTCACGGGCGCCTCGCGGGCGAAGATCTTGCGCATGATCGCGACGTAGTCACGGATGCGCCAGTAGGGCTTGCCCCACGGCTGGCCGTACCAGCCCTCGACGATCTGCGGGCCCGAGACGCCCAGGCCCACGATGAAGCGGCCACCGCCGGCCATAGCATCGACCGTCGCCGCAGACATTGCGGCGTTCGCCGGCGTCCGGGCGGCCAGCTGCATGATGCCGGTGCCGAGCTTGATGCGGCTGGTATGCGCCGCCAGGAAGGCGAGCGGCGTCACCGCGTCGGAGCCATAGGCTTCCGCCGTCCACACCGAATCGTAGCCAAGCTCCTCGGCGCGCTGCACGAGCTTCACCGGAATATCGAGATGCGCGCCGGAATAGCCGATCGCCAGACCCAGTTTCATCGCGGTTCCTCCCGTGCAAAGCCGCTCCTATAATGACCCCAAAAGGTCACCCGGGGGAAACAAGATGGAACGCGTAGCGATGGGCTACGGCCTGATCGAAGGTCCCGTCTGGGACCCGGCCCGCGGGCTCTATTTCAGCGACGTCATCAATGGCGGCGTTTTTCTGCTGGATCGCGCCGGGACCGTCGTGCCGGTCATCGCCAAGCGACGCGGCATCGGCGGCATGGCGTTGCATGCATCGGACGGGCTGGTGGTCGGCGGACGCGACATCGCCGTCGTGCGCCTGGCCGACGGTCACACGCGCTCGCTGCTTGCCCTCGATGCCATCCCCGGCGCCACCGGCTTCAACGACCTCACCACCGATCGCGCAGGGCGGATCTATGTCGGTTCGCTCGCCTTCCGCGTCTTCGGCGGCGACCCGCCCAAGCCCGGCCACCTTCATGTGATCGATCTCGATGGCACGATGCGCACGCTGTCGGACGGCGTCCTGCTGACCAACGGTCTTGGCTTTTCGCCGGACGGAAGGCGCCTCTACCATTCCGACGCTCGCGCGCCCCTGGTGCGGATCTACGACGTGGCGGCGGACGGTTCGGTCGGGCCGTGGCGCAAGTTCGCCGACCTGGGCGCCGACGGCGTGCCCGACGGCCTGAAAGTCGCGAGCGACGGATCGGTCTGGGTGGCCGATGCTCATGGCGGGCGGGTGGTCGTGTTCAACGCCGATGGCACGCATCGGCAGGACATGCCGGTGCCGTTGCCGATGGTCACCAGCCTGTGCTTCGGCGGCGACGATCTCCGTGATCTCTACATCGTCACCGGCTCGCGCGGCGGGCCGTCGGAGAATTGCGGCAGCATCTTCCGCACGCGGGTCGACGTCGCCGGCCTCGCCTTGCCGCCGGCGCGCGTCGCAGCCTGATCGAGGAACATCATGAAAGTCTTTGTCTTCGACCTTCTGGCGTATGGCGAGAACCTCGACCATCTGAAGACGGGCGCCGAGCTGCCCTATCCCCTGAGCAAGCGGCATTTCAAGGCCGACGTGGCGGTCCGCACCTATGCCGAGCATCTCGATGCCTGGGAGGAGATGGACCGCCTGGGCTACGACGGCGTCGGCTTCAACGAGCATCACTGCTCGCCCTACGGGCTGATGAATTCGCCCAACCTGATGGCGTCGGCCGCCGCGCAGCGCACCCGGAAGCTGAAACTGCTGATCTACGGCAATCTGCTGCCGCTACACGAGCCGCTGCGGCTGGCCGAGGAGCTGGCGATGCTCGATTGCCTGTCGAACGGCCGCCTGATCTCCGGCTTCGCGCGCGGCATCCCGCGCGAATACCAGGTGCACAACGTGCCGCTGGCCGAATCGCGCGCCCGCTTCGAGGAGGCCTTCGACATCGTCACCCGCGCCTGGACCGAGGATGTCTTCTCCTACGAGGGCAAGTTCTGGTCCTACAAGGACGTGGCGATCTGGCCGCGTCCGGTGCAGCAGCCCCGTCCCGAGATCTGGATCCCGATCGTCGGCAGCAAGGAATCGATCGAGTTCGCCGGCAGGCACGACATCCCGATCACGCCGGGGCTGGGCGGCGGCGGGCTGCGCAACGACATCATCGCCTATTACGCCAAGTGCCTCGCCAATGCCGGCCATCGCATCACGCCCAACCATCTGTCGCTCGGCATCAACGCCTATGTCGCCGATTCGAAGGCCCAGGCGGTCAAGGAAATGGCGCCCTATCACCTCTATTTCAATCGCACGCTGTTCAGCCACGGCAACTTCACCGAGACCGCGCTGCAGCGCCAGGCGGGCTACTCCAGCCCGAGCTCGACCGACTATGTGCGGCCCGAGAACCAGCGCGCCGCCGCGCTGCTGCGCGAGGACTTCCGCAACCTCACCCTGGCTGATGTCGAGCGCCAGGCCGAGAGCCTGCCGTGGGGCACGCCGCAGGAAGTGACCGAGCGCATCATCGCCGCGGCCGAGGGCGCCGGCGCCAACATGGTGCAGATCAGCCTCAACCGGGGCGCCATGCCCCAGGAGATGTTCCTCGAGCAGATCCGCCGCTTTGCCCAGGGCGTGCTGCCGGCGCTGCAGGCGCACCAGGTCAAGCGCGTGCCGGCCGCCGAAGCCGTGCCCGCCTAGTGCCAGCCACGAGAAATCATGAAGTCGCTTGCAGCCCATGCTTCGAGACGCGCGCTGCGCGCTCCTCAGCATGAGGTGTTTTTGTTTCAGCACGTTAGACCTCATCCTGAGGAGGCCGCGGAGCGGCCGTCTCGAAGGATGGGCCTCATCGACGATTTTGCTATTCCGGGCACTGGAGTCTCTCCGTCAGAAGTAGGGGAACGCGCCACAGCAAAATAGGGGATACCTCCGATGCGCTGCGAAGCGCGTGGTGAGAGGCCATAATTCGGGACCGTGCCCGGCCTTCGTAGGAGAGCGTCAGCAGGCAAAGAAGGGGAGGAGACCATGGTGATGACGAACAGGGCTTCCGCCGGCGCGGACTCGCAGACCTTCGGCGGCCTCCAGTTGCGAGTCGCCGTGCTGTGCGGCCTCATCCAGGCGCTCGACGGCTACGATCTCTCGGCCATCGGATTGGCGGTGCCGTCGCTCACCAAGGCCTGGTCGATGCCGCCGGCCGCCTTCACCCAGGCCTTCGCCCTTTCCAGTGTGGGCATCATGGCGGGCGCCATGCTGGCCGGTCCGATCGCCGATCGCTTTGGCCGCAAGCCCGTGCTGCTGCTCTCGGTCGCGCTGTTCGGCCTGTTCTCGCTGCTCTCGGCCTGGGCCCCCTCGCTGCCGATCCTGGTGGCGCTGCGCTTCTTCACCGGCATCGGCATCGGCGGCGCGATGCCGACGACGGTGGCGCTCACGTCGGATTACACCCCCGACCGCTGGCGCACGTCGGCGGTCATGTTCATGTTCACCGGCAACACCATCGGCGGCTTCTTCGCCGGCCAGATCGCGGCGCAGATCCTGCCGCGCTGGGGCTGGCAGGGCATCTTCTATGTCGGCGGCATCGTGCCGCTCGTCTTGCTGGTCGTGCTGATCTTCGCTCTGCCGGAATCGCCGCAGTTCCAGCGCGGCGCGCGGCCGGCCGGTGCCGAGGCCAATCCGGTGAGCGGCCTGTTCGCCGACGGGCTGGCGGTGAGCACGCTGCTGATCTGGGCGATCTTCCTGATCAACCTCCTGAACATGTATCTGATCGGCTACTGGCTGCCGACGGTGCTCAACCTCGAAGGTTTCAGCCCGGCCGACGCAGCCTTTGCCGCCAGCATCTATTCGTTGGGCGGCATCATGATCACGCTGCTGCTGGGGCCGGTCATCGCCCGCCTGGGCGCCGAGCGCGTGCTGGCGACCAGCCTGCTGTTCGGCGCCCTCTGCATCGGCATCGTGGCGACGGTGCGCATGCCGCACCTCTGGATCATGATCGTGCTGTTCGGTGCGGGCGGCGGCTTCGTCGGCAGCCAGCTCGGCCTGAACGGCTTTGCCGCCGCGATCTATCCCGCCGCCACGCGCTCGACCGGCATCGGCTGGGCGCTCGGCATCGGCCGTTTGGGCGGCATCGCCGGCCCGATCATCGGCGGCGCGCTGCTGGGCCTCGGCCTGGCGCCGACCACGGTCATGCTGTTCGCCTGCGGTCCCGGCGTGCTCACCGCCGTGCTGGTGACGATCCTCGGCCTCCATCGGCGCGCGCAGGCGGGCGGCGCGTGAACCAGCCCAACCTCACCCTAAGGAGGCCCGCAGGGCCGTCTCGAAGGGTGGGACACACTGTCGTTGTTGCCCATCACAGCGCGGGGGTTACCCCGCGCGATCGAGACGCATCGCTGAGTTTACCCCGAGGTATTCGAGGGGCGATGCTCCTCTGGATGAGGTTGTTGTGAACCAGCAATCTACAATAGCTACTACTAGGCAAACGCCTTGCGGATGCGGCCCCAGTCGGCGAGCGCCGCTTCCTGGCCGGGCACCAGCTGGATGGTGAACTGCGTGTAGCCGGCGCCGCGCAGCGCCTCGATGCGCTGCTTGATCTCGGCTTCGCCCGCCGTGAACGATGTGGCGCGGATCAGGTCGGCGCTCACGAAGCGCTTCTCCTCGGGCTTGACGAACATCAGGTGCCCGCGATGGTTCTGCAGATAGGGCGCGTCCTTGGGCTCGAAGCCGCGGGCGAGATCGATATAGGCCTGCAGCTCGGGTGTGGTCTTGGACAGCATGGTCACGCCCGGCGACAGTCCGGCCAGCGCCTCGTCGGCGGCGCGATGCAGCATCACCGCGGCGCGCGGTCCGGCCTGCGCCATGGCGCGCTCGGAATCGGCAGGCTCGCCGTCCTGCAGTATGCAGCCAAGCGCAAAGGCCGTGGCCTGCAGGTCGCCCATCGCATGCCCCGCCTCGCTCCAGGCCTCGCGCATCGCCTCGACTTCCTTGATGCCGTTGTCGACCTTGCCGACGAAGTCGATCCATCCCGCCTTGAGCTTGGCCGTGAGCGCCCGCGTGCGCGGCCCGAAGGCCGAGAGGTGGAGCGCGATCGGGTCCTGGGTGTTGAACAGCGGCAGCTCGGGATTGAGGAAGCGGATCTTGCGCTTCTGTCCCTCCATCTCGAACTCGACGGTCTCGCGCCGCAGTAGCCCGTAGACCTGCGCGATGTAGGTCTCCATGTCCCGGACCTTGATCGCGCCAAAGCCCATGGCGCGCCGCGCCGTGAAGCCCGTGCCGACGCCGAAATCGATGCGGCCGGGGGCCAGCTGGTTGAGCGTGGCCAGCGCGTTCGCGGTCACCGGAGCGATGCGGTTCGACGGCACCAGCACGCCCGTGCCGAGGCGGATGCGGCGCGTATTGACGGCCGCGGCGCCCATGGCGACGAAGCAATCGGCGCTCAGCATCTGGGTGTCGTAGAACCACGCGTGGGTGAAGCCCAGCTCCTCGGCCCGTTGCACCTGCTTCCAGGAATCCGCCGCCGTCGGCAGGGCAATGCCGAAATCCATGGTCTTCCTCCGTCCTGGTCCCTTCGCTCTGGCGGAGCTTCGGGGAGCACCATTAATCCGTTCTTACGTCAAAAAACTCCGTCATCCCGACCGGAGCCGAGCCGAGCGAGGCGAAGTGGAGGGACCTGTTCTTGTGCTCGAAGACAAGAAGAGGTCCCTCGGCTACGCCGCCCGTTGGGCGGCTTCGCTCGGGATGACGGAAAATTAAATCGCATGCGATAGCCCGGCGCACGTTGGGATGGCTAGGTGTCGGCCAGGGCGGCCAGCATCTTGTCGCGCGCCGCGAAGTCTCCGTCGGCGTGGACGGGCTGCAGGCAGACATGCGTGGCGCCGGCCTCGAAGTGGGCGCGCAGGCCCTTCTTGATCGCCGCCGCATCGCCCCACAGCACCATGGCGTCGATGAAGCGGTCGCTGCCGCCGTCGGCAAGCTCGGCTTCGCTGAAACCCTCGCGCAGCCAGTTATTGCGGTAGTTCGGCAGCACCATGTAGCGGGCGAGCTCCTTGCGGCCGAGGGCGCGCGCACGGGCGGGATCGGTTTCGAGCGTGACCTTCTGTTCGACCGCCAGCCATTTCTTGGGTCCGAGGATCTTGGCCGCCTGCGCGGTGTGCTTGGGCGTCACGTTGTAGGGAACGGCGCCCAGCGATTTCTCGGCGCTCAGCGCCAGCATCTTGGGCCCGAGGGCTGCCACCATCACCGGCGCTTCCTGGCCCGACGGCAGATCCTTGTGGATGCCGTCGAGATAGGCGCGCATGGCCGACAGCGGCTTGTCGTAGCGATGCCCGCGCAGGCCCTCGACCATCGGAATGTGGCTGACGCCGAGGCCGAGGATGAAGCGCTGGCCATAAAGATCGTTCAGCGAAACCATGGCCCGCCGCGCGGTAAAGGAATCGCGCGCATAGATGTTGGCGATCGAGCTGCCGATGGTGAGTCGCGTGCTTTTCGAGAGCAGGTAACCCGCCAATGACATCGATTCGTAACCACGCGATTCGGGATACCACAGGGCCGAATAGCCGGCCTTCTCGACGGCGCCGACCAGATCGGCGAGCTGGGATCCGTTCAGCTTGTCGGTCGCGTACCATACGCCCAGGCGTCCTAACGTCATGGCTATGCTCTCCGGTGGGTTCGTTGTGACCTTGGCGGGGCCAGTTTAAGGTAGCCGATATCGTCGGGCTCAATAGCAGATGCAGAGGAGACGTGCGATGCGCGTAGGGGCTTTCTATTTTCCCACCGACTACGGGATCAACCTCGCCGAGCTCGGGCGCGCGCTCGAGGATCGCGGCTTCGATTCGCTGTTCGTTCCCGAGCACACCCATATCCCCGTCGGCCGCCGCACGCCGTTCCCCGGCGGCGGCGAGCTGCCCAAACGCTACGCCCACACCCACGATCCGTTCGTCGGCCTCGCCTTCGTCGCGGCGGCAACCAAGAAGCTTCTGGTCGGCACCGGCATCTGCCTGGTGCCGCAGCACGAGCCGCTCGTCACCGCCAAGGCCATCGCCACGCTCGACCAGCTCTCGAACGGCCGCTTCGTCTTCGGCATCGGCGGCGGCTGGAACGTCGACGAGATGGAGAATCATGGCGCCCGCTACGAGACGCGCTTCAAGATCATGCGCGAGTACGTGCTGGCCATGAAGGCGCTGTGGACCGAGGACGAGGCGTCCTATCACGGCGAGTTCGTGAACTTCGATCCGGTATGGTCGTGGCCCAAGCCGGCGCAGCGCCCGCACCCGCCCATCATCCTGGGCGGCGAGAGCGACCATACGCTGCGCCGCGTGATCGACTATTGCGACGGCTGGTTCCCGCGCCCGCGCGGCGGCTTCGACGTCGTCCAGGGCGTCGAGCGGCTGCGCCGCATGGCGACCGAGAAGGGACGCGATCCCGCCACGCTGACGACCATCGTGTTCGGCGCGCCCAACGACGCCAAGGCGCTGGAGAGCTACGAGAAGGCCGGCATCCAGAGCGCGCTGCTGGCGATTCCCGACGACAGCCCGGACGACATCCTGCGCTATCTCGACAAGATCGCGCCGCTGGCCCGGGTCGGAGTTCCTGCGTGAGCGTCGCCATCGGCCTCGGCCTGATGGAGTTTCCCTTCGCCGGCGCCGCCGACTACTGGCGCTGGGTCGATCTCTGCGAGGCGGGCGGCGTCGATTCCTTGTGGCAGACCGACCGGCTGGTGAGCCGCCAGCCGATCCTGGAATGCATGGCGACGATGGCGGCACTGGCCGGCCGCACGCGTCGGCTGCGCTTCGGCATGAACGTCGTGTCGCTGGCGCTGCGCGATCCGGTGCTGCTGGCCAAGCAATGCGCCACCATCGATGTGCTGTCGGAGGGTCGCCTGTTGCCCGCCTTCGGCATCGGCAGCCCGCTCGGGCCCGAGTGGCAGGCGCTCGACATCGATACCAAGACGCGCGGCCGGCGCACCGACGAATCGCTGGAGATCATCGCGCGGCTGTGGCGCGAGGACAGCGTCGACTTCGAAGGCAGGCACTATCGGCTCAGGGGCGCGTCGATCTCGCCCAAGCCGGTGCAGCCCGACCTGCCGATGTGGATCGGCGGCTCGTCGGAGGCCGCGATCCGGCGCACGGCCCGCTACGGCACCGGCTGGCAGTCGGGCGCCGAGCTGCCGGCCGATGTCGGCAAGGTCGTTGCGGCCATCAAGAAGGCGGTGGCCGAAGCCGGCCGCACCATCGACGAGGATCATTACGGCGCGGCCTTCCCGTTCTATTTCGGCAGCGCCGGCGACGGCATCCTGTCGGCCGCCATGGCGGCCTATCAGAAACGCACCGGCCGCGATCCCGCGGGCTACTTCGCAGTCGGCGACGAGACGGTGATCCTGGGCCGCGTCGCCGAATACGCCGCCGCTGGCGTCGAGAAGTTCATCCTGCGCCCCGTCGGTCCGGACGGCGATGCGATCATCGCCCAGACCCGGAAACTGATCGAAAAGGTGCTGCCGCAGGTCGACGCGCGGTGGCCGAAGAAAGCCAAGGCCGCGTAGTGAGGACTCATGTCATGGAGCGCGGACCTCGAGGTCCGCTCATGTCATCGTATCGACGACGAAGATGCGGACCTGGAGGTCCGCGCTCCGGCAAGACATGATCGAAAAACACAGCAGAGGGGGAAATCATGCATATCGGCGCGGCAATGTTCTTCACCGACTACTCGATGTCTCCCGGCGAGCTCGGCAAGGCGCTGGAGGAACGCGGCTTCGAATTGGTGTGGGCGCCCGAGCACTCGCACATTCCGCTCACGCGCAAGTCGCCGTTTCCCGGCGGCGGCGAGCTGCCCAAGAAATACTACGACGCCATGGACCCGTTCGTGTCGCTGATGGCCGCCGCCGCGGCCACGAAGAACCTCAAGGTCGGCACCGGCGTCTGCCTGGTGAATCAGCGCGATCCGATCCAGACCGCCAAGCTCGTGTCGTCGATCGACCAGCTGTCCGGCGGGCGCTTTCTCTTTGGCGTCGGCAACGGCTGGAACCAGGACGAGATGGAAAACCACGGCACGGTCTTCGAGACCCGCCACAAGCTGGTGCGCGAGCGTATCGAGGCGATGAAGGCGATCTGGACCAAGTCCAAGGCCGAGTATCACGGCGACATGGTGAAGTTCGATCCCATGATGGCGTGGCCCAAGCCGGCGCAGAAGCCGCATCCGCCGATCCTGGTCGGCGGCGCCTTTCCCTACGGCGCGCGCCGCGCGCTGCGCTACGGCGATGGCTGGATGCCGCTGCGCTCGCGCAAGGGTTATGCCGAGGTGCGCGACCTGTTTCCGAAGTTCCGCGAGATGGCGAAGGAAGCCAACCGCGATCTCGCCACCGTGCCGATCTCGATCTGGAGCGCCAAGGAAGACGAGGACCAGCTGAAGCGCGACCGCGACGAAGGCGTGGTGCGGGTCGTGATCAGCCTCGAATTGGCCAAGGCCGACGCCATCCTGCCCGAGCTCGACCGCTGGGCGAAGCTGGTGAAGAAGGTGGCATAGCTGGGGGCGCGCGACTCCAGTCGCGCGTCTTCGTCGATCCAAGAGAAGACCGCGCCACTGGAGTGGCGCGCCCCCAGCCTAAACCAGCGCCAGCACGTCCTTCCGGAACTTCTGCATCTCGCCCAGCATCGCCTCGACGGTGGTGCCGCCGAAGCCGATGTCGAGATGGCCGACGCCGATGTCGCGCAGCGCCTTGATGTCGTTGGCGATCTCCGCCGGCTTGCCGGCGAACAGCCGCCGCTCGCCGTCGCCTGCCTTGGCCGGCACGCTCTCGCCGTAGGCCGTGCAACGCAACGCGAGCTCGACCGCGTCGGCCTTGCGTCCGGCGTCCACGGTCATCTTGCGCAGGCGGGCGACGCTCGCCTTGAAGCGCGCCAGCGAATCGAGCGGGAAGGCGGGATTGGTGCCGATCGGGTACCAGGCGTCGCCCAGCTTCGCGGTGCGGCGCAGCGCCGGCCCGCTCTCGCCGCCCACCCAGATCGGCGGATGCGGCTTCTGCACCGGCTTGGGCTCGAACAGGATGTTGTCGAAGCGGACATGCTCGCCGGCGAAGCGTGGCTTGCCGTTCTTCCAGAGCTCGAGGAAGGCCATGATGTATTCGTCGGTGACCTTGCCGCGCGCTACGAAATCCGGCGCCCCGATGGCCTCGAATTCTTCTTTCAGCCAGCCGGCGCCGATACCCAGGGTGAGCCGTCCGCCCGACAGTACGTCGATGGTCGCCAGCATCTTGGCCGTCAGTACCGCCGGGCGATGCGGCACGACCATCACCGAGGTGATGAGTTGCAGGCGCGTCGTCTTGGCGGCCAGGAAGGCCACTTCGATCAGCTGCTCGTGCCGTTCGGCGCGGGCGCCGGCGGGAAATTCACCCGAAGAGCTGTAGGGATATATCGCCTGGATGTCTGTCGGAATCACGACATGGTCGCTGAGCGTGGCGTAGTCGAAGCCCATGGCTTCGCCTTCCGTGACCAGTTTCGTCAGAGGAACTGTCGCCGACAGCGGCCCGGCGGTCGGCGCGTTGAACCCGAACTTCATGTGTCATCTCCCTCTGGAAAGAGCCTTCTTGTGAGGGCCATAGTACACGATGCGGCCGCGGGCGATTGTCGCTATCGTCCGGCAGGGCTGGCGTCATTGCGTAGAGGATATCTGGTCATGAAGGAGCTTTCCCAGCGGATGGCGGACGCGGCGCGGCTGCGCGATCGCGGCCACGGCCGGCTGATCTCGTATTCGCGCAAGGTCTTCATCCCGCTGACCCATCTGTGCCGCGACGTCTGCCATTACTGCACCTTCGCCGAGCGGCCGCGCGCCGGCCAGCCGGCCTACCTGTCGCCCGACCAGGTCCTCGCCATCGCCCGCGCGGGCCAGGCGGCGGGCTGCACCGAGGCGCTGTTCACGTTGGGCGACAAGCCGGAGCTGCGCTATCAGGCGGCGCGCGAGGCGCTGGCCGCGCTTGGTTACGCGACCACGATCGAGTATCTGACCGCGATGTGCGGCCTGGTGCTGCGCGAGACCGGCCTGCTGCCGCACGCCAATCCCGGCGTCATGACACGCGAGGAGATCGCGGCGCTTCGCGCCGTCACCGCCAGCCAGGGCATCATGCTGGAGTCCACGAGCGAGCGCTTGTGCGAGAAGGGCGGCGTCCATTTCGGCTCGCCCGACAAGCATCCGGCGGTACGGCTGGAGACGATCCGCCTGGCCGGCCAGCTGAAAGTGCCGTTCACTACCGGCATCCTGATCGGCATCGGCGAGACGCGCGAGGAGCGTATCGAAACGCTCGAGGCGATCCGCGACCTGCACGACACGCACGGCCATATCCAAGAGGTCATCGTCCAGAACTTCCGCGCCAAGCCCGACACCAAGCGCGCCGATGCCGAGGAACCCGACCTCGACGACCTTCTGTGGACCATCGCTACCGCGCGGATGATCCTCGGGCCGGACATGAACATCCAGGCGCCGCCCAATCTCTCGCCCGGCGTCTATCCGCGCCTGATCGGCGCCGGCCTGAACGACTGGGGCGGCATCTCGCCGGTGACGCCCGACCATGTGAATCCCGAGGCGCCGTGGCCTGCGATCGATGACCTGACGCGGGCCAGTGCGGAGATGGGCAAGCTGCTGGTCAACCGGCTGGCGATCTATCCGGCCTATGCCCGCGCGCCCGACACCTGGCTCGCGCCCGAGGTCGCCACGCAAGTGCGGCGCATGAGCGACGCCGAAGGCTTTGCGCGCGACGACGACTGGGCGCCGGGCAACACCGAGCCGCCGCCGGCGCCGCTTGTGCTGGCGCGCGAGGTCGATCCGGAGATCGTGCGCATCGTCGATCGCGCGAGCGCCGGCCAGCGACTCGACCATCCGGAGATCATGCGCCTGTTCGCGGCGCGCGATGCCGACTACCGCCACGTCACCGGCGCCGCCAATGCATTGCGTCAGGCGGTGAGCGGCGACGTCGTGCGCTACGTCGTCAACCGCAACATCAACTACACCAACATCTGCTACTTCCGCTGCCGCTTCTGCGCCTTCTCCAAGGGCCGCACCCACGAGGACCTGCGCGGGGCGCCCTATGATCTCGCTTTGGAAGAAGTGTCGCGGCGCGCGGTCGAGGCGTGGAACCGCGGCGCCACCGAGGTCTGCCTGCAGGGCGGCATCCATCCCGACTATACCGGCGAGACCTATGAAGCGATTTGCCGCGCCATCAAGGCGGCGGTGCCCGACATGCACATCCATGCCTTCTCGCCGCTCGAGGTGACGCAGGGCGCCGCCACCCTGGAAAAGCCGATCGCGTCCTTCCTGGCGCAGCTCAAGCAGGCCGGGCTCGGCACCCTGCCGGGCACGGCGGCCGAGATCCTCGACGACGAGGTGCGTGCCATCATCTGCCCGGACAAGATCAACACCCGGGAATGGCTCGACGTGCAGCGCGCCGCGCACGGCCTCGGCCTGCGCACGACCTCGACGATCATGTACGGCCATGTCGAGACGTCTCTCGCCTGGTCGCGCCATCTGCTGGCGCTGCGCGACCTGCAGGTCGAGACGGGCGGCTTCACCGAGTTCGTGCCGTTGCCGTTCGTGCACATGGAAGCGCCGATGTACCGCCAGGGCCGCGCGCGCCGCGGCCCGACCTTCCGCGAGGCGGTGATCATGCATTCCGTCGCGCGGCTGGTGCTGCATCCGGCGATCCCCAACATCCAGACATCGTGGGTCAAGATGGGCCCGGCCGGCGCCGCGATCTGCCTGCAAGCCGGCGCCAACGATCTCGGCGGCACCCTGATGAACGAGAGCATCTCGCGCGCCGCCGGCACGCAGCACGGGCAGGAATTTCCGCCCGACGCCATGGAAGCCCTGATCCGCTCGATCGGCCGCGAACCGCAGCAGCGCGACACGCTCTACCGGCCCGTGCCGGAAGACCGCCGCGCCGCCTCCTTCGTCGCCGAGGAGCTGGCACCCATCGTCCTCACGCCGCCGCGCAAGCGCGTCGCGGCTTAGCTGGCGCGCGCGGCTCCCGTCGCGCGTCATGCTCTTTGGGACCGCGAGCGTCCCGCTCGCTCATGATCCTGAGCGAGCGAGACGCTCGCGGTCCAGAAGAGCATGAGAAGATCGCACCGATCGTCCTCACGCCGCCCAGAAGCGCTCGCCGCCTGATTTCCTCCCCACGCTTCGCGTGGGGAGGTGGCGCGAAGCGCCGGAGGGGTCATGAGCCGCAGGGATGCTCCCGACCCCTCCGTCGGCGTAAGACGCCGACACCTCCCCAACTTCGTTGGGGAGGAAAGCCTTATCTGATCCCGTTTTCTTCCAGCAGTTTCGGCACGCCCATCTCCTCGAGAAACGCCCGCGTGCGCGTGCCGGCGATTGCGGCAGGCGCAGGAACGCCGCCAGGTCGACCGGATGGTCGATGTCCATGGCGATGCCGGGCTGGCGGATCACCGTCGGTTCGATCCCGCTCCGCCGCGCCGCGTCGAGATGGGGGAAATAGCTGTTGTCGCCGAAGCGCAGCGGCACCGAATCGGGCGGCGAGCAGATGACGGCGTTGGAGCCGAGATCGTCGTGCGCCGGCGAGATCGTGAAGGAGGGTGCCGCGAGATGCGCCGCCACCACCCGGTCGAACTCCGCCGAGGTGGCGGCGGGAATGTCTGCCGGCACCGTCATCATGCCGCCGCGGCCTTCGCGGGCGAGCAGCCTCAGGCCTGCGGTCACGCTGCCGGTATGGCCGTCGCGCGCGCCGTCGGTCACGACGCGCGCGCCGAGGCGCGACGCAATCGCCGTCGCCTCGGGGGCCAAGGTCACGACCAGGATGCCGGCCAGGCTTTTGGCGCCGGCGACGGCCTCCAGCACTTCGCCCATCATCACCTCGATCAGCGCGCGTCGTTGCGCGGGCGAGAGCAGGGGGGCGAGCCGCTGCTTGGCGCCGTCCAGCTCCTTGATGGGCACGACGGCCCAGATGTCGGCAGACGGGATCACGCGAGCGAATCGGCAAAGCCGAGGACGGTGCGCGCCAGCCGCTCGCGGTCCTCGAGCGTCGTCATCAGGGTGGGCGCGACGTGCACCTTGGCGCGAACGCCCGCCGCATCGGCCGTGTCGACGACATAACCCGCGAGCAGATCACCATACCGCGCGGCCGCCGACGCGGCGCTCACCGGCAGGCCGAGTTCCTGCATCATCTTGGCGGTCGGTCCCTTGACCGCGCGGCCGCCGACGATCGGCGAGACCGCGACCACCGGCGCGCCGCAGCCGGCAAGCGCGGCGCGCAGGCCCGGCACGGCCAGGATGGGCTCGATGCTGATGAAGGGGTTGGACGGGCAGATCACCACGGCGCGCACCTTGCCGCCGAGAAGCGTCGCCATGACGTCGGGCTGCGCGCGCGCCTTGTCGGCGCCGTCGAACGCCAGCTCGCGCACGATCGGGCGGCACTGCTGGCGCACGAAGTAGTCCTGGAAATCGATCCAGCCGTCGTCCGAGCGCACGCGCGTGCGCACGCGATCGTCGGTCATCGGCAGGATGCGGGTCGCAATGCCGAGGCGGCGACAGATGTCTGCCGTGACCTGCGACAGCGTCTCGCCTTCCTTGAGCCGCCGCGTGCGCTCGACATGCAGCGCAAGGTCGCGGTCGCCGAGCCGGAACCAGTCCGCGCCGCCCAGGCTGCCGATCGTGGCCATGAACGACCAGGTCTCGTCGCGGCGCCCCCAGCCCTGCTCGGTATTGTCGAGGCCAGCCAGCACATAGGTGAGCGTGTCGATGTCGGGCGAGATGCTGAGGCCGAGATGCTCGAAATCGTCGCCGGTGTTGGCGATGACCAGCAACTCGCCGGCCGGCAGCACGCGGCTGAGGCCCAGCGCCAGCTTGGCGCCGCCGACACCGCCCGACAGCGCGACGACAAGACCGCCAGTCATCTTTGAGTCACAGACAACTTCATCCTGAGGAGCCGCGCCCCTCGGCGACTCGGGGTAAACTCCGCGCGGCGTCTCGAAGGATGGGCAGCAACGATGGTGTATCCCATCAACGAGCAGCGCGGGGGTGTACCCCGCGCGATCGAGACGGCCCCGCGGGCCCCCTCAGGATGAGGTTGGGAGCGCATCATCGAAACATGTCTTCGCTGGCCGGCCGGACGAGGTTGGCGGCCGGGTTGGCCGGCTTGTTCCAGGTGAGGCCGCGCACCAGCACCACGGGCTGCGCCTCGTCGCCTTGGCCCATTACAAGAGAAGCGGCGGCGGCGATCTCGTCGGCAAAGCCCGAGATGCTCACCTGCAGGATGCGCCCGAACAGGTCGGGATTGCCGCGCAGGTCGAGCAGGGCCGGCAGCCCGGCCGCACCGATGGCGACGCCCGACGTGCCGCGCCGCCACGCCCGCCCGAAACTGTCGGTGATGATCACCGCGATCGGCGCACCATGCTCCTTGCTCAGTCGTGCGCGCAGCGCTTCGGCGCTGCCGTCGGGATCGACCGGCAGCAGCAGGGCGCGCTCGACGCCGTCCGTCGGCGCGACGTTGGACTGGTCGATGCCGGCATTGGCCATGACGAAGCCCAGCCGATGCTCGACGATCAGCACGTTGGGCCGGGAGCGCACGACGCGCACCGATTCCGACAGGATCAGCTCGACCAGCCGCGGATCCTTCTCGATCTCTGCCGCGAGCGCTGTGGCCCGCGCCGACGGCTTCACCGTCGCGAGATCGACGCTGCGCCCCTCCGCCTTGGACACGATCTTCTGCGCCAGCACGAGGACATCGTTGGCGCGCAGTTGCAGGCCGCCCCGCGCCAGCCCCTCGGCAATGAGGGCCGCCAGGTCGTCACCCGGCTTGACCATGGGAATGCCGGGAAGTGCCAGAAGCTCGACGGCGCCGGTTCGGCTCATCCGAAGCGCTTGCGCAGCCGCGGCAGAATCTGCTCGCCGTACAATTTCAGGAAGCGCTGCTGGTCCGGCCCGGGCGCATGAAACACGAGATGGCGGAAGCCCAGCCCGACATAGGCGCCGATCTTCTCGACATGCTCGTCGGGATCGCTCGACACGATCCAGCGGCTGGCCGCGCGGTCGAGCGGCAGGGCATCGGCCAGGCGCTGCATCTCTACCGGATCCTCGACCGAGGTCTTTTCCTCCGGCGTGAGGGCGAGCGCCGCCCAGTGCCGCGTGTCCTCCTTGGCGCGCGCCGCGTCGGTGTCGAAGGAGACTTTCAGCTCGATCATGTAGTCGTAGGGCTGCTTCTTCGGCTCGGTGGCCGCGGCGATCCCCTCGGCGACCTTGGGCAGCAGGGTCTCGGTATAGAGCTCCCATTTCTTGCCGCTGGTGCAGATGAAGCCGTCGCCCGTCCGTCCGGCATAGCGCGCCACGAGGGCGCCGGCCGCGGCGACATAGATCGGCACCTCGATCTCGGGGCGGTCGTAGATGGTGGCCTTCTCGGTGCGATAGTACTCGCCCTCGAAGCTGATGCGCTCGCCGCGCCACAAGGTGCGGATCAGGGTCACCGCCTCGCGCATGCGGGCGAAGCGCTCCTTGAACTCGGGCCAGGGCGCGCCGGTCGACGGCACCTCGTTCAGCGATTCGCCGGTGCCGATGCCCAGGATCACCCGTCCCGGGAACATCGCGCCCAGGGTGCCGAAGGCCTGCGCCACGATCGAGGGATGGTAGCGGAAGGTGGGCGTCAGCACGCTGGTGCCCATGACCAGCCGCGAGGTGCGGGCGCCCAGTGCGCCCAGCCAGGCGAGCGAGTAGGGGGCATGGCCGTCGATATGCTTCCACGGCTGGAAGTGGTCGCTGACGAAGGCCGAATCGAAGCCGACCGCCTCCGCCTGGACCGCGAAGTCCAGGAGCTTCGTGGGCGCGAATTGTTCGGCCGACGCCTTGTATCCGAGCTTGAGCACGGTGATGCTTTCCTTGTCGTGGCAGTGGAACCGGAGTGCCGACAGGCGAAGTCTTAATGGACCAGCATCCCGCTAACAACCGGCCGATGGTCGTCGTCGTCATGGGCGTTTCGGGCTCCGGCAAGACCACGGTCGCGAAGCTGCTGGCCGAGAGGTTGGACTGGCAGTTCCAGGAGGGCGACACGCTACATCCTCCCGCGAACGTGGAAAAGATGAGTGCCGGCATCCCCTTGACCGACGCCGACCGGCTGCCCTGGCTGCGCAAGATCGCCGAGACCATCGACGGCTGGCGGGCACACGGGGAATCGGGCGTGATCACCTGCTCGGCGCTGAAGCGGTCCTACCGCGACATCATCGTCGGCGATCGGCCGGACGTGCGGCTGGTGTACCTAAAAGGATCGCACGACCTCATCCGCCAGCGCATGGCCGCACGCCACGGCCACTTCATGCCGTCTACCTTGCTGGACAGCCAGTTCGCGACCCTTGAGGAACCCTCGCCAGACGAAAATGCGATCGTCGTCGATATCGGCGGTGAACCCGAAGAGATCGTCGGCGAAATTGCAGAGCGATTGTACGCCGCCCCAACTTCCTAGGCCTCTGGGGGCCGCCCGCCGGCGATGCCGACCGCGACCATCGTGTGCGCGACCACGCTACTGGACTTACTCGAGGGCGCGTTGTCGACCGGCGGGTAGAGGAGCAATGCCCCCGCGCGGAACTACTTCTTGGGCGGCTGCTTGCCGAAGGCGTCGGCCACTTCGTCCTTCTTGATGCGCGCTGCGGGATTGCCGGGCTGATCAAGATTCTGCTCTTCCGTGCCGTCGCCCATCATGCCCGGCTTGGACGTGGCCGGCTTCTTGGCGTCCTTGGGATTCGTGACCTTGTCTGTCATTTCAACTGCTCCGCACGTTGGTCTGGCTGGTTCAACGCGGGCGAACGCCGCGTTGTTCCGCACGCGCAGCAACGGCTCGCCCAAAGATCAGTGAATTCACTGCTCCCTCGAAGAAACAGTTGCGGCGATCCCCGATTAATTCGATGTTGTGGTCAATATCGAACAGACTCTCCCCGATTCGGCGATCACTGGTTATCTGCAGCGTCGGGGTACGTGTCTCCTCTGTCGGTTCGGCGTTTTGCGGGGACGTCAACCATGCCGCATTCAGTCCATTCCGAGGACTATTGCGCCAGCGACCCGGCATCAGGTCTCTCCTGGCTCGCTGTGGCGCCCGCGCGTCGGAAATTTTCCGCAGGTGAAGGGGCAACGCCCGGTCTCGCAGGTGACAGGGTTCACCGTCAAAACACCGTTGGGGCGATCGACAAGAATGAATTGAGTGAGCGCACTGCCACTCGCGAAGTCCATACCAGAGCCAAGCCGGCTGATTCGACGAGTACACGATGGACTATAGGCCCCTTTCAACAAACCACGGCGTGATCGTCTCAGTCCGCGGCAGTGTCGTGGACATACGCTTCGAGGCGCATCTCCCGCCGATCCATTCGCTGCTGCTTGCGGGGGCGGACAAGCAGATCGTCCTCGAGGTCCTGGCGCAGCAGGATGCACATCATGTGCGGGGAATCGCCTTGACGCCCACGCAGGGACTGGCGCGTGGCATGGCGGTCGAGGATACGGGCGGCCCCTTGAAGGCCCCCGTGGGCCACGCCCTTCTCTCGCGGATGTTCGACGTGTTCGGCAAGACCATAGATCGAGAGGCGGCCTTGTCCGACATCCAATGGCGTTCGGTACACCGGGCGCCGCCGTCGCTGGCGCGGCGTTCCACCAAGTCGGAGATCTTCGAGACGGGCATCAAGGCCATCGACGTCCTGGTGCCGCTGGAGCGCGGCGGCAAGGCCGGTCTCTTCGGCGGCGCGGGGGTCGGCAAGACCGTCCTGCTGACGGAAATGATCCATAACATGATCGGACACCATGACGGCGTCAGCATCTTCTGCGGCATCGGCGAGCGCAGTCGTGAAGGGCAGGACCTTTATCAGGAGATGAAGCAGGCCGGCGTGCTGCAGAACATGGTGATGATCTTCGGTCAGATGAACGAGCCGCCCGGTGCCCGCTTCCGCGTCGGCCATGCCGCGCTGACGATGGCCGAATATTTTCGCGACGACGAGCATCGCGACGTGCTGCTGCTGATCGACAATATCTTCCGCTTCATCCAGGCCGGCATGGAGATCTCGGGCCTGATGGGCCAGATGCCGTCGCGCCTGGGCTACCAGCCGACGATGGGCACCGAGCTGTCGGGACTGGAAGAGCGCATCGCCAACACCGACAGCGGCGCCATCACGTCCATCCAGGCGGTCTATGTGCCGGCCGACGATTTCACGGATCCGGCGGCGGTACATACCTTCTCGCATCTTTCCGCTTCGATCGTCCTGTCACGCAAGCGCGCGAGCGAAGGGCTCTTCCCGGCCATCGACCCGCTGCAATCCAGTTCGAAGATGGCCACACCCGGCATCGTCGGCGAACGGCACTATGCGCTGGCCCAGAAAATCCGCCAGACGCTCGCGCAATACGCCGAACTCAAGGACATCATTGCCATGCTTGGCCTGGAGCAGCTTTCGCCCGACGACCGCAACGTCGTCGGACGCGCGCGCCGCCTGGAGCGCTTCCTCACGCAACCCTTTTTCACCACCGAGCAGTTCACCGGCCACGCGGGAAAGCTGGTCAACCTCGAGGACTCGCTCGACGGCTGTGAGCGCATCCTGCACGACGAATTCAAGGACTACCCGGAGAGCGCCCTCTACATGATCGGGGCGGCGGGCGAAGCAAAGAAGCCCGAAAAGCCGGGCTCGACGACGCCCGCGCCGCTGTCGAATCCCGTGCCGTTCAAGCCGAGTGTCGAGCCGCGGGGTGCTCCTCATGAATCTTAAGATCCTCCTGCCCTTCGAGGTCTTCGCCGAGAAAGCCGACGTGACGCGCATTGTCGCCGAGACGCCGCAGGGTTCGTTCGGTCTCCTGCCGCACCGGCTCGACTGCGTCGCGGCGCTGGCGCCCGGAATTCTCACCTATGAGACGGAGGCGGACGGCGAGGTTTTCGTGGCGGTGGATGAAGGAGTGCTGATCAAAGCCGGCGCGGTCGTGCTGGTGTCGGTCCGTCGCGCGCTGGGCGGAACCGATCTCGGCCAATTGCGCGAGGGCGTGGAACGGGAATTCCGGACCCTGGACGAGAACGAGAAAAGTGTTCGTCTCCTCACGGCGAAACTGGAAACGGGGCTGTTGCGCCGTCTCGCGACCCTGAAAGATGAGTGACCCGCCCAAAGTGCCGCGGCAGGACGCGCCGGGCCTTGCCGGCCAGGTCGGCGCGAAGGCCGCCCGCAAGCTCAAGGCGCGCCGGAACGGCGCGCCGGGTGTCTGGTCCGGGCTGGGCATGATGGGCCTGATCGGCTGGTCGGTGGCCATTCCCACGCTCCTGGGCGCAGCCCTTGGCCTTTGGTTGGACGATCGCTATCCGGGCCAGCACAGCTGGACGCTGGCTCTGTTGGTGGCCGGACTGGCGATCGGTTGCCTGAATGCCTGGCGTTGGGTCGCCAACGAGGACAAGGCCATGCGGGAGGACCGCAGCGATGACGCCGAGTGACGCGCTTGCCCTGGTGCTCGCGGCGATCGCGGGCCTTCTGCTCGGCGCGATATTCTTCGGCGGCCTTTACCTGACGGTGCGCCAGGGCGTTTCGTCGCGGTCGCCGGTGCTGTGGTTCTTCGGCAGTCTCGTGACGCGTATGGGTATTGCCCTGGCCGGCTTCTACTTCGTTTCGGACGGAAGCTGGCAACGGCTGGTCGTGTGCCTGCTGGGCTTTGTCGTGGCGCGCCTCGTGGTGACGTGGCTGACGCGCGCGGCCGGACAGCAGGCTTCATCCGCTCCCGGAGACCGTCATGCGCCTTAGTCCGGACGACATGATTTTCTGGCAATACGGGTTCGCCAAACTGAACGGCACGATCGCCTTCACGTGGGCTTTGATGGTCGTGCTGGCGGTCGGCTCGTGGCTGGTCACGCGCAGGCTTTCCACCGACCTCCGCCGTGCCCGCTGGCAGAACCTCCTGGAGATCGTCGTTACCGGCATCGAAGCGCAGATCAAGGATGTCGGGCTTCGCGATCCGCAGAAATACATGGGCTTTCTCGGCACGCTCTTTCTCTTCGTCGCCCTGGCCAGCCTGTGCACCGTCATTCCCGGCTACGAGCCCCCGACGGGGTCGCTCTCGACGACCGCGGCGCTGGCGCTGTGCGTCTTCATCGCCGTGCCGCTGTTCGGCATCGAGGAGCAGGGGCTGCGCGGCTACCTCAAGTCCTACATCGAACCGACCCTCATCATGCTGCCGTTCAACGTCATCAGTGAATTTTCCCGCACCCTGGCCCTGGCGGTCCGTCTGTTCGGCAACATGATGAGCGGAACGATGATCATCGCCATCCTGCTCACCATCACGCCCTTCGTCTTCCCGATCTTCATGAGCGCCCTCGGCCTGCTCACCGGCATGGTGCAGGCCTACATTTTCAGCATCCTGGCCGCGGTCTACATCGCGGCCGCCACGCGCGAGCGCACGCCCAAGCGTAGCCCCGATGCGAAGGCTTGACGGATGAAGACCGCCATCAACAGGAGATTCCATGGATAGCATGACGCTGATCGCAATGGCTTCGATCGTCACCGCCGGCCTGACGATCGCCCTGGGCAGCGTCGGGCCCGCCCTCGGCGAAGGGCGCGCGGTCGCCACGGCGTTGAGTTCCCTGGCGCAGCAGCCCGATGCGGCCGCCACAATCACCCGGACCTTGTTCGTGGGCCTCGCCATGATCGAATCCGTCGCGATCTACTGCTTCGTCGTCTCGATGATCCTGATGTTCGCCAATCCGTTCTGGAATCACGTCATTGCGCAGGCCGCCGGAAAGTAGGCCATGCTCATCGATTGGTTCACCGTCGGTGCACAGGCCCTCAACTTCATCATCCTGGTGTGGCTGCTGAGGCGCTTTCTCTACAAGCCCATCCTCAACGCCGTCGACGCGCGCGAGAAACTGATCGCCCGGGAACTGGCGGACGCCGAAGGCAAGAAGGCGGAAGCCGAGAAGGAGCGCGACGCATTCGAGCAAAAGAACGAGGCGTTCGACCGCCAACGCGCCGGTCTCCTGAGCAAGGCCACAGACGAGGCGAAGGCCGAACGTCGGCGCCTTCTCGACGATGCCCGCAAGGCCGCCGATGCCCTCGGCGCCAAGCGCCAACAGGCGCTGCGGGACGACGCCGGCAACCTGAGCCAGGCGCTGCGGCTGCGGACCGAACAGGAAGTGTTCGCCATCGCGCGCAAGGCGCTCACCGACTTGGCCAACGCAAGCCTGGAAGAGCGCATGACCGCGGTGTTTGTCGAACGCCTGCACGCCCTGGACGCCGCGGCAAGAACCGGCCTCTCGGCTTCCCTCAAGGCGGGATCGCAGCCCGCCGTCGTGCGCAGCGCTTTTGACCTGCCGGCGACGCAACGCGCGGTCCTGCAGAAGGCGCTCAACGAGGCCTTTTCGGCCGATATCCCGCTGTGCTTCGAGACCGCGCCGAACCTCGTGAGTGGCATCGAGCTCACCACCAACGGGCAAAAACTTGCGTGGAGCATCGCCGATTATCTGTCGTCGCTGGAAGAGGCAGTTGGCGAACTGCTGAAAGAGAAGGCAAAGCCCGGAGCCAGGATCACTCCCGCAGACGAGGCACCCAAGGTCGCGGCAAAAAGCCCATGAGCGCGCCCCCAAACCTGCAGGATGTCTTCGACGACGCGTTCTCCGGGATTAGCCGGGCGCGGGCCGCCTTTGCGCCGAAACTGGCGCCGCATGAGGTCGGCACGATCATCAACGTGTCCACCGGCATTGCCAGGGTCTCCGGGCTGCCCGGTGCAGGCTCCGAGGAATTGCTCGAATTTCCCGGCGGTGTGTTCGGCATTGCTTTCAATGTCGACGAGGACGAAATCGGCGTCGTGCTGCTGGGCGACTACTGGCACCTGCAGGCGGGCGACGAGGTGAAGCGCACCGGCCGGGTCGTGGATGTGGCCGTCGGCGAAGGGCTCCTGGGCCGCGTGATCGACCCGCTCGGCCGGCCGCTCGATGAAGCGGGACCGATCGCTGCAAGCGATCGCCTGCCCATCGAGCGCGCCGCCCCGCCCATCATGGACCGCGCGCCCGTGACCGTGCCCCTGCAGACCGGGCTGATCGCCATCGATGCGCTCATTCCGATCGGCCGCGGCCAGCGCGAATTGATTCTGGGCGACCGGCAGACCGGCAAGACGGCCATCGCGATCGACACCATCCTCAACCAGCACGGCCGCAATGTCGTGTGCGTCTACTGCGCCATCGGCCAGCGCGCGTCAGCAGTGGCCAAGGCCATCGCCAACCTCCGCGGAAAAGGCGCGCTGGATTACACCGTCGTCGTCGTCGCCGAAGGCAACGACGCGCCCGGTCTCGCCTATATCGCGCCCTACGCGGCGACCAGCATCGCCGAGCATTTCATGGAAGCGGGCCGCGACGTGCTGATCGTGTACGACGATCTCACCCATCACGCCCGCGCCTATCGCGAGCTTTCCCTGCTGCTGCGGCGTCCGCCCGGGCGCGAGGCCTTTCCGGGCGACATCTTCTACATCCATTCGCGCATGCTCGAACGCGCGACCCACCTCAGCCAGGCGCTGGGCGGCGGCTCGCTCACCGCGCTCCCCATCATCGAGACCGAGGCGCAGGACATCTCTGCCTACATTCCGACCAACCTGATCTCCATCACCGATGGACAGATCTACCTGTCGCCTTCCCTGTTCGAGCTGGGCGTGCTGCCCGCGGTCGATGTCGGCAAGTCGGTCTCGCGGGTCGGCGGCAAGGCGCAGTTGGCGGCCTACCGCGCCGTCGCCGGCGACCTCAAGCTCGCCTACGCGCAGTTCGTCGAGCTCGAGACGTTCGCCCGGTTCGGCGCGCGACTCGACGACGCCACCCGCAGGATCATCGATCATGGCCAGCGCATGCGCGCCTGCCTGAAGCAGCCGGAGCTCTCGCCGATCTCCATGCCCGCCCAAATCGCCGTCCTGCTCGCCTTGACCGCACAGCTCTTCGACCGCGTGGCGCTCGACCGGATGGTCGAGGCCGTACACGCGGTGCAGGTGGCGGCGGCGAGCCTTCCGGCGGAGGTTTGCGCACGCCTCGAGAGCGCCCACAAGCTCGGCGACGAGGATCGCAAGGAGATCATCGAAATCGCCCGCCGGGCGCTGGCGGATTTCGAGCCGAAGCCCGCAGCCGCCGCCGCGGCGAAGCCGTCGACCGAGGAAAAGCGGTGAGCGACAGCAAGGCCGGCCTCAGCCGCAAGATCGCCAGCGCGGGCGATCTGCAATCCGTCGTGCGGTCGATGAAGGCCCTCGCCGCCTCGAGCATCGGACAATATGAGCGCGCGGTGCGCGCCCTGGCTGACTACGATCGCGCGGTGGCGCTGGGCCTGGGTGCGTGCTTTCGGGCAAGCGGGCCCATCGTGTCGTCGGGCCAGCCGGGACAGCAATCAGCCGCGGATCCGATCAGCGCGATCGTTTTCGGCTCCGACCAGGGACTGGTCGGCCAGTTCAACGACGTGGTGGCGGATTTCGCGATCGAGACGCTCGCCGCCTTGACCGGCACAACGCAAATCTGGGCGGTCGGCGAACGCGTTCGTGCCCGCCTGGCCGACGCCGGCCTGCCGGTGCGCGGGCTCTTTGCCGTGCCGAACTCCGTGCAGGGGATCACGCCGCTCGTCGGACGAATCCAGATCGAAAGCGAAGCCCATCGGGCAAAGCACGCTCGTAGCCGGGTTTACGTCTTTCATAACCAGCCGCACCCCGGAGCGCTTTACAAGCCGGTCGGCCAGCGCTTGTTGCCGCTGGACGCCCAATGGCAGCAGGACGCGGCCAAGGTCGTGTGGCCGACAAACACGCCGCCCGAGGTCGTCGACGGCAGCGACACGGTCCTGCGCGCCTTGATCCGCGAGTATCTTTTCATCTCGCTCTTCCGGGCTTGTGCCGAATCGCTGATGAGCGAAAATGCCAGCCGCCTCGCGGCGATGGAACGGGCCAGCAGGAACATCGACGAGTTGCTGGAGCAGCTTCGCGGCACCTACCACCGGCTGCGCCAGAGCGGCATCGACGAGGAACTCTTCGATGTCGTCGCAGGCTTCGAGGCCCTGGTCGGCGCCGGGGGGCGGGCACTAACGAAAGGATGACGATGAAAATCGATTCCAAGGATTTTCGCGTCCTCGAGGGCTCCGACGTCGATCTCTCGAAATGGCCGACGAAGGTGAAGCCGGCATACAACTCCAAGAAGCAGTATCACACCCTCCTGGAGGACCATGTCGCCCGTTTGAGCGCGCAACAGGAGCTGCTCTACGCCTCCAACCAACATGCCATCCTGCTGATCTTTCAGGCGATGGATGCGGCGGGCAAGGACGGCGCCATCAAGCACGTCATGTCGGGGGTCAATCCGCAGGGCTGCCAGGTCTTCAGCTTCAAGCATCCAAGCCCGACCGAATTGCAGCACGATTTTCTCTGGCGCACGACGCGCGACCTGCCGGAACGCGGCCGGATCGGCATTTTCAATCGGTCGTACTACGAAGAGGTGCTGGTCGTCCGCGTGCATCCGGAGATCCTTCGCGGCGAGGGTTTGCCCGATGCCCCGCACGACGAGAAGGCGATCTGGCGCAGCCGCTATCGCTCGATCGTGGATCTGGAGAGGCATCTCGACGCCAACGGAACCCGGATCGTGAAGTTCTACCTCCATCTTTCGAAGAAGGAACAGCGCAAGAGGTTTCTCGAACGGATCGATCAGCCGGAAAAGAACTGGAAATTCAGCCTGGCCGACATCGAGGAACGGAAATTCTGGAAGCACTACATGAAGGCCTACGAGCAATGCCTCGGGGCGACCAGCACCAAGGCGGCGCCCTGGTATGTGGTTCCCGCCGACGACAAGGAGAATGCCCGGCTGATCGTCTCGCAGATCGTCCTCGATACGCTCGAGGACCTCAAGATGACGTATCCCAAGACGACCGAGGCGCGTCGCAAGGAATTGCTGGCGATCCGCGCTCGGCTTACGAAATGAGAACGCAAATCCTCGGTCGCACAACGGCTGAAGCGCAATGGCCTTCGACGGATCCCGAATAATTCGATGTTGTGGTCAATATCGAACAGACGCTCTCCCCTTCGCCGAGCACTAGTGTCTGCGTCCGCCGGTCGCGTCGGCGCTCGCTCATGACGAGCCCACTCGCCTGAAACACGGCGACGATACGAACAAAGTCGACACCTGACTCGGGCGGCCGATGACATTTCGGCATCTCCACGATTGGCGGGATGCACAAACCAGCAGGAGCGCGCGATGTTGCACAACGCATCGAAGATCCATGGCTACGCCATCGAGGCCAGCGACGGCAGGCTGGGCACTGTCAGCGACTTCCTGTTCGACGATGCCAGCTGGTTGATCCGCTGGCTGGTCGTCGATACCGGCACCTGGCTTTCCGGCCGCAAGGTCCTTCTGCCGCCGACAGTTTTGGGACACGTCGACGAAAAGCAGAAGAACTTCTCGGTGAGATTGACCAGGCAGGAGATCAAGGACAGCCCGGGCATCGACGCCGATCGGCCGGTGTCGCGGCAGATGGAAAGCCACCTCTACGATTATTACGGCTGGAATCCCTATTGGAGCACCGGCCTTTTCATGGGCGGCTACGGTTACGGCTATATGGGTGGCCTGGATGGCGCGATGGACGCTCCACCCGCGGACCCGCGGCGGCGCGAAGAGCGCGTTTACGATACCCAGCGCGACGACGACGATCCGCACCTGCGCAGCATCGCCGCGGTCACCGGCTATCATATCCATGCGCTCGACGGCGAGATCGGGCATGTCGAGGATTTCTTCGTCGAGGACGCCGACTGGAGCATCCATTATCTCGTGGTCGATACCAGGAACTGGTGGCCCGGCAAGAAGGTGCTGATCTCACCCCGATCGGCGCAGACCATCGATTGGTCGAAAAAGCTGGTCAACCTCAACGTTGACCGTCAGAGGGTCAAGGCCAGCCCGGCTTACGACGCGTCGATGACCGTCGATCGAGCCTACGAGCGACAGTTCCATAATTATTATGGCGGTGTCCGGCAGAATCCTCCGCTCTAAGCGCAACTCCATAGGACGCGCTCAATGATCGACGCGACAGTGATCGCAGGGTGCTGTTCGCTCGTCTCGCACTGACGCAGCTCGGATCTTGGGGAAATCGATGAAGGCATTCGTTTACGGCGGACCGGGTCTCAAGGGACTCGAAGACCGTCCAAAGCCGGCGATCCAGGCCGTTGGCGACGCCATCGTGAAGATCGTCAAGACGACCATCTGCGGCACGGATCTGCACATCCTGAAGGGTGACGTCCCGACCTGCACGGCCGGGCGCATCCTTGGGCACGAGGGCGTCGGCGTCGTCGACGCCGTGGGTGCGGGCGTGACCGCCTTCCATGCTGGCGACCGCGTCCTGATCTCGTGCATCTCGGCTTGCGCCAAGTGCGACTATTGCCGGCGCGGCATGTATTCGCATTGCACGACCGGCGGCTGGATACTCGGCAACACCATCGACGGCACGCAGGCCGAGTATGTGCGCATCCCGCATGCCGACACGAGTCTTTACCCGATTCCCGCCGGTGCGGACGAAGACTCCCTGGTGATGCTGAGCGACATCCTGCCGACCGGCTTCGAATGCGGCGTGCTGAACGGCAAGGTGGCGCCCGGCTCGTCGGTGGCGATCGTCGGTGCCGGTCCGATCGGGCTGGCGGCCCTGCTGACCGCCCAGTTCTACGCGCCGGCTGAGATCATCATGCTCGATCTCGACGACAATCGCCTCGAGGTGGCCAAACGCTTCGGCGCCACCGCGGTGATCAACAGCGGCGACGGCAAGGCCGCCGAGGCGATCCTGAAGCTGACCGGCGGTCGCGGCGTCGACACCGCCATCGAGGCCGTCGGCATTCCCGCCACCTTCGAACTGTGCGAGCAGATCATCGCGCCGGGCGGCACCATCGCCAATATCGGGGTGCACGGCACCAAGGTGGCGCTTCACCTGGAGCGGCTGTGGGATCGTAACATCACCATCACCACACGGCTGGTAGACACGGTGAGCACGCCGATGCTGCTCAGCATTCTGGGTGCTCGCAAGATCGACCCCAAGCGCCTGATCACCCATCGTTTCAAGCTCGACCGCATCATCGACGCCTATGAAACCTTCGCCAACGCCGCCAGCGCGCGTGCGCTCAAGGTGATCATCGAGGCGTAACCCGAGTCGAACCCGGAGACCGCGAATGTCCGACTGCTTGTCCCCCGATCTCCTGCGGAAAATGCACGCCTACTGGCGAGCGGCCAATTACCTCTCGGTCGGACAGATCTACCTGCAGGACAATGCCCTGCTCGAGGCGCCGCTCAAGATCGAACACATCAAGCCGCGCCTGTTGGGCCACTGGGGCACGACGACGGGACTGAACTTTCTCTATGTTCACCTCAACCGGCTGATCAAGGAGAACGATCTCAACATGATGTATGTCATCGGCCCCGGGCATGGCGGTCCTGGCCTGGTGGCGCATACCTATCTCGAAGGCTCCTATACCGAACGCTATCCGGCGATCGAACGCAGCCGATCCGGACTGCACCGGCTTTTCCGTCAGTTCTCGTGGCCGTACGGCATTCCCAGCCACGTTTCGCCGGAAACGCCGGGATCGATCCACGAGGGCGGGGAACTGGGCTATTCGCTGACCCATGCCTACGGCGCGGCCTTCGACAATCCGGATTTGATCGTGGCCTGCATCGTCGGCGACGGCGAGGCCGAAACGGGCGCGCTTGCCACGAGCTGGCATTCCAACAAATTCCTCAATCCGGCGCGCGATGGCGCGGTTCTTCCAATCCTGCATCTCAACGGTTTCAAGATCGCCAACCCCACGGTGCTGGCGCGCATCAGCCGCCAGGAGCTGACCGAGCTGATGCGCGGCTATGGCTACGAGCCGCATTTCGTCGAAGGCGACGAACCTGCGCGGGTGCATCAAAGCCTCGCCGCATGCCTCGATACGATCCTGGTGCGGATCCGCGAGATTCAGGGTGCGGCGCGATCCCCTGACGAAGCCGCAGGCCAGGAGCGTCCGCGCTGGCCGATGATCGTCTTCCGCACGCCCAAGGGCTGGACTGGACCGAAATTCGTCGACGACCTGCCGGTCGAAGGCACCTGGCGCGCCCATCAGGTTCCGATCGCCGATTTCAAGAAGCCGGAACACCTGCGGCAACTCGAAGAGTGGATGAGGAGCTACCAGCCGGAGGAACTGTTCGACGAACAGGGCAAGTTCCGCGAGGAGTTCGCCGAACTCGCGCCGACCGGCCATCGCCGCATGGGCTCCAATCCCCACGCCAACGGCGGCGAGTTGCTGCAGCCGCTGTCGATGCCGCATTTCCACGACTATGCCGTGAAACTGCCGAAGCCGGGCGCCGTGAGAGCCGAGGCGACGCGCGTTCTGGGAAGCTATTCTGCGCGACGTGATGAAGCTCAACCTCTCCAAACAGAATTTCCGGCTGTTCGGCCCGGACGAAACAGCGTCGAACCGGCTGGAGGCCGTCTTCGAGGTCACCGGCAAGGAATGGATGGCCGAGGTCGAGAAGGTCGACATCAATCTCAGCGTCGACGGCCGGGTCATGGAGGTGCTGAGCGAGCATCTGTGCGAAGGCTGGCTCGAAGGATACCTGCTGACCGGACGCCATGGCCTGTTCTCGTGCTACGAGGCCTTCATCCACATCATCGATTCGATGTTCAACCAGCACGCCAAGTGGCTGAAGGTCAGCCGGACCATTCCGTGGCGCAAGCCGATCGCCTCGCTGAATTACCTGCTCACTTCCCATGTCTGGCGCCAGGATCACAACGGCTTCTCCCACCAGGACCCCGGCTTCATCGATCACGTCGCCAACAAGAAATCCGACGTCGTGCGCATCTATCTGCCGCCCGATGCCAACTGCCTCCTGTCGGTGGCCGATCACTGCCTGCGCAGCCGCAACTACATCAACCTGATCGTCGCCGGCAAGCAGCCCGAATGGCAGTGGCTCGACATCGATTCGGCGATTCGCCATTGCACCGCGGGCGCGGGCATCTGGCAATGGGCGAGCAACGATGGCGGTGATCCCGACGTCGTCATGGCCTGCGCCGGCGATGTGCCGACGCTCGAGACGCTGGCCGGCCGTCACGCTGCTGCGCGCGTACGTTCCGGACATCCGCATTCGCGTCGTCAACGTGGTCGACCTGATGGTGCTGCAGCCGCAGTCCGAGCATCCGCACGGTCTGGAAGACCAGGATTTCGACGAGTTGTTCACCACCGACAGGCCGGTGATCTTCGCCTTTCACGGCTATCCCGCGATGATTCACAAGCTGACCTACCGGCGGCACAATCACGACAACATCCATGTCCGCGGCTACAAGGAGGAGGGCACCACCACGACTCCCTTCGACATGGTCGTGCTGAACAATCTCGACCGCTACCAGCTTGCCTTCGACGCCATCCGCCGGATTCCCCGCCTCGCCGACCAGGTCGAGATCGCCCGGCAGCGCTATTGGACCAGCATGGAACGGCACAAGCTTTACATCAGCGAGCATGGCCAGGACCTGCCCGAGGTTCAAAACTGGCGCTGGGACGCCTGACCGGGCCGCTTGTTCGTGCCCGACCTCGAACAAGCTTCCAGAAATATTCCCTGCCTTGTCGCGAACACGAAGTGAAGCGCGCGCGTCACGGAATGTCGCCGATCTTGCCGACGGCGATCTGGAGCATCTGTCCCACCACCAATCTTCACTGTCGCCGACGCGTTTCGCCCCGCCGCTACGTCCGCGGCAGCTGATGCTTCAGCACCTTGCCGGTGGCATTGTGCGGCAGGTCGTCGAGGAAGCGGACTTCCTTCGGCACCTTGTAGCGGGCGAGTTGTGATCCGCAGTGATCGATCACGGCGGTCTGGTCGAGATTGGCGCCCGGCTTCAGCACGACGAACGCCCGTCGACCTTGCTGGGCAGCCAGTTCGCGACCCTTGAGGAACCCTCGCCAGACGAAAATGCGATCGTCGTCGATATCGGCGGTGAGCCCGAAGAGATCTTCCGGGAAATCGCCGATCGATTGGGCGTCGCCCAACGCCCCTAGCATCTCTCGCCGGAGCGCGGACCTCCTCAGGTCGGGGGTTACCCCGACCGAGTCCGCTCATGGGCTCGCTTGCTCATCGTGCCTCCCCTTCGCGGAGCCCGCGAAGGGGAGGTGCCCGCGTGAGCGCCTTCACAGGCGCGTAAGCGGGCGGAGGGGTATGAGTACCATACTGACGCTCATGACCTTCCGCCTGCCTGCGCGAAGCCGAAGCGGCTTCGCTTCGGCGAAGGCGGGTCGGCGTAAGACGGCGCCACCGGGCAGCCCTGCAACGCGCCGTCACCCAACGGTCACACGCGAACAGTTCGTTAAGCCCCTGCTGCTCAAGTGCCGAGGGAGCTGTCCACGCAATGGTTCCTGCGCTGCCGCGCGAGCTCGTGACGTTCTACCGCATTCAATTGCGCCGGCGACGGATCCTGTTTGATAATCCCAACACATACGGCCACTACACTGCAGGTCGACAAGTATTTGGCGAGAATCAACAGCGAAAGGAATGGCGTCATGGCAATTGGTACGGTGGTGCTTGTTCATGGAGCTTTTGCCGACGGCTCTTGCTGGGCAAAGGTCATCCCCTTCCTCACGAAGCGAGGGCTGGCAGCCGTCGCTGTTCAAAATCCTCTGAGTTCGCTGGCCGACGATGTCACGGCCGTCCACCGGGTCGTAGACCGGCAGGAAGGCCCGGTTCTCATGGTCGGCCACTCCTGGGGTGGGGCCGTCATCACCGAGGCCGGCAACCATCCGCAGGTGAAGGGCCTAGTCTACGTCGCGGCCGGCGCGCCAGACAGCGGGCAATCATTTGACGAGTGGTGGAAGCCCTATCCGCAGGCGCCTGGCGCGTCCGAAATCAAGCCTTATGGTGAGGGCTATGTCGCCCTGACGCGCGACGGCGTTCGCAAACACTTCGTGCAAGACCTCCCGGCGGACGAAGCCGACATCGTGTTCGCCACGCAGGGTCCGCTGGCGGTGAAATGCTTCGGCGACAAGATTACCGAGGCGGCCTGGCGTTCCAAGCGTTCATGGTACATCGTCGCCGCTCACGACCAGACCATTCCTCCCGACGTCGAGCGCGATTCCGCGAAACGGATGGGTGCCGAGACGCTCGTGCTTGAAAGCTCGCATGTCCCGATGCTTTCGCAGCCCGCTGTCGTCGCGGAATTCATCGCAAAGGCGGCGGCCTCTCTCTAGACGATATTCCGATACGGCTGATTCACGTCTGCCGGCGCGCTCACGGCGCCTCCCCTTCGCGGAGTCCGCGAAGGGGAGATGCACGCGTAGCGGGCGGAGGGGTCATGAGCACCAGCACGGATGCTCATGACCCCTCCGCCTGCCTGCGCGAAGCCGAAGCGGCTTCGCTTCGGCGAAGGCAGGTCGGCCTAAGACGCCGAAACCTCCCCAGCCTTGCTGGGGAGGAAGCGCCATCTTAGGATCGCACTACGTCCGCGGCAGCTGGTGCTTCAGCACCTTGCCGGTCGCGTTGTGCGGCAGGCCGTCGATGAAACGCACCTCCTTCGGCACCTTGTAGCGTGCGAGCTGGCCGCCGCAGTGCTCGATCACCGCCGCCTCGTCGAGGTTGGCGCCGGACTTCAAGACGACGAAGGCGCGGCCGACTTCGCCCCATTTCTCATGCGGCACGCCGACCACGGCATTCTCCAGCACGCCATCGAGCTGGTAGATCACGTTCTCGATCTCGACCGGGTAGACGTTCTCGCCGCCGGAGATGAACATGTCCTTCCAGCGGTCGACGATATAGTAGTAGCCATCGTCGTCCTGCCGCGCCGCGTCGCCGGTGTGGAACCAGCCGTCCTTCGTGAACGCGGTGCGGTTGGCCTCCGGCCGGTTCCAGTAGCCTCGTGTCACGGTCGGCCCCTTGATCATCAGCTCGCCGGTCTCGCCTTGCTTTACCTCGTTGCCGTCGGGGTCGCAGATCCTGAGCCGCACATAGAGCGGCGGCAGGCCGGACGAGCCCACCTTGGCGAGCGCCATCTCGCCTGACAGCAAGAGGCCGAGCGGCCCGGTCTCGGTCATGCCCCAGCACTGCTGCAGCTTGATGCCCTTGCGCCCGTACGCCTCGATCAGCGCCAGCGGCGCCGCCGCGCCGCCGATGCCGAGGGAAACGATGTGCGAGAGGTCGGCGGCGCCAAAGCCCGGCTCCTGCGCCAGCATCAGGAAGTTGGTCGGCACGCCCAGGGCATGGGTGAGCCCGAGCGCGCGGTCGCTCAGCAGCCGCAGGAAGAGCGCGGGGTCGAAGCTCCGCATCACCACGTTGCAGCCGCCGGTATGGAAGGTCGGGTTGGCGTAGACGTTGAGGCCGCCGGTGTGGAAGGTCGGCAGGAACACCAGGTTCCGGCTCTGGGCCGTCAGCCCGACCATCATGGCGCACTGGATGGCGTTGAACACGCCCATCCGGTAGGTGATCTCGGCGCCTTTCGGGCGACCCGTGGTGCCCGAGGTGTACATGATCGTCCAGATGTCGGCCAAATCCGGCGCCGGCGGATCGAGGGTGCCGCGTGCCGCCGCGAGCCCCGCCTCGTAAGCGCTGGGCCCGCCGTTGGCCATGTCGGCGGTGTGGGGCACGCCGCTGAGACGCGCCGTCTGCAGCGCGGCGTCGGCGAACTCCGCGCCGTGGATCAGCACCACCGGCCCCGAGTCCTTGCAGATGAACTCGAGCTCGGGCACCGCCAGCCGCCAGTTGAGCGGCAGGAAGATGGCGCCCAGCCGCCGGCAGGCGAACTGCAGCTCGAAGACGTCGGTGTCGTTCATGCTGAGAACCGCCACCCGGTCGCCGCGCGCGACCCCGAAGGCGCGGGCCAGCCACAGGGCGGCGCGGGTGATGCGCTCGTCGAACGCGGCATAGGTGAAGCGCCGGCCGGAAGCGAGATCGTGCGCCGCTTCGGCGCGCGGCGCGAAGCGCGCGTGATGGGCGATCCAGTCTTCCGCGGCGATTCCCGAATTCATGCGTTTCCCTTTCCCCTTTTGCCCCAAAATGGCTCGCAACGATTGGCGGGGGCAAGCGGTGACTCGGGTTCGGCGAAAGTCGAGTTTCTGCGCAGCATGGTGCGCAGAAACTCGGCTGCTTTATTGTTGCTAATATCATACTTGACTTTCACTAACGCCCCGCCCATGTTTGCCTATCCATCGAGGAGCCCGCCATGCCCGCAGCCTATAAACTCAAAGCCGAAAACGACCGCCGGAAATACCGGAAATACCGATAATTCCGGAAATGCCGAAAGGCGACGCGGGGTGCATCCCAACGCTCGATCGATGGAGCGCCTGCGGAAATTGCGCGAATTGCGGAAATGTCTCGCACAGAGCCTTCGCCAGTCGAAAGCAGCAGTGTCGCTCGTTTGACTCAGCTAAGCCCGATTGCAACCATTCCTTCAGCAGGGAAGGAACGCGTATGGCCGGCGTAGACTGGACTGAGTCCACAATGAAGGCGGCAGGAACCAAGCTTCATGTCGCGCGCGCCGGTCGTGGCCGTCCCGTGCTGGTCCTGCACCATGAGACCGGCACCCTGGATCGCCTGCCGTTCTACGACGCGCTGGCCGCGCACTACGACGTGCTGGTGCCGCATCATCCCGGCTACAGCCGTTCGGAGCGGCCGGACTGGATGCGCAGTGCGCGCGACATCGCCGTGATCTATCGCGGCATCCTGAGCGAGCTCAAGGTTGGCAACGCGGCCCTGGTCGGGCTGGGTTTCGGCGGCTGGATCGCGGCGGAGATGGCCAGCATGGCGCCCGCCGATCTGTCGCATCTGGTGCTGGTCGGCGCCATGGGCATCAAGCCGCCGCACGGCGACATCCTGGACCTCGCCGTCACCGGCTACGTCGATTACGCCCGCGCCGGCTTCCACGACCAGAAGGCGTTCGACCGCGTCTACGGCGCCGAGCCGTCGGTCGATCAGCTCGAAATGTGGGACATCTGCCGCGAGATGAGCTTCCGCATCGCCTGGAAGCCCTACATGTACAGCCAGACCCTGCCGCATCTTCTGGGCGCCGTGCGCGCGCCGTCGTTGGTCGTGTGGGGCGACGAGGACAAGGTCGTGCCGCAGAGCGCCGGCAAGGCCTATGCAAAGGCGCTGCCCAACGCCAAGCTGGAAATCGTCAAGGCGTGCGGCCATTGCGTCGACATGGAGCAGCCCGAGGCGCTCGCCAAGCTCATCACCACCTTCATCGGTCGGGAGTAAACGCCATGCACCTGATGTATTTCACCGAGCAGCCGATGTCGGCCTATTCCGAAGAGGCCGGCCGCGACTTCGGCGCCACCGCGCTGATGTTCCCCAACAAGAACTTCGATCCCGTGGCGGGCTCGCGGCTCTACAACAACTACATCGAGCAGTACATGCTGGCCGAGGAGGTCGGCATCGACGGCATCATGCTGAACGAGCATCACAACGCGCCGTTCTGCATGCAGGCCAAGGCCAACATCTTCGCCGCCATCCTGGCCGGCATGACCAAGAAGGCGAAGATCGTCATGCTGGGCAATCCGCTGCCGCTGGCGGAGAACCCGATCCGGCTGGCCGAAGAGCTCGCCATGATCGACATGATCTCCAAGGGCCGCCTGGTCTCGGGCTTCGTGCGCGGCGGCGGCCAGGAGCAGCTCGCCACCGGCGTCAATCCCGCCTTCAACCGCGAGCGCTTCGAGGAGGCGCACGAGCTCGTCGTGCAGGCCTGGACGCGGCCCGGTCCGTTCCGCTTCGAGGGCACGCACTACCAGCACCGCGTGGTGAACCCGTGGGCGGTGCCGCTGCAGAAGCCCTATCCGCGGGTCTGGATCCCGGGCGTCATCAGCAAGGAGACGATCGTGTGGGCGGCGCAGCAGCGCTATCCCTACATCGCCCTCAACACCTCGATCGAGCAGACCAAGAAGATCTGGGAGCTCTACGACCAGGTGGCGCTGCAGGCGGGCTATGTCGGCGGCCCGGAGAATCGCGGCTACCTGATCCAGGTCCACATCTCCGACAACGAGGAGAAGGCGATCGAGAACGCCAAGCAGTTCCGCTGGATGCAGGGCGAGTTCACCGGCCTTGCCCATCCGGTGTGGAGCACGCCGTCGGGCTACGGCTCGCCCACCAACCGCCGCGCCTTCGTCGAGTTCGCCGCCGGCCGCGCCATCAACCCGCGCGGCAACACCAGCTTCGAGCAGCAGATGGCCGACCTCCGCATCATCGCCGGCACGCCCAAGACGGTGGTGGCCAAGCTGAAGCGCATCCTCGAGGAGACGCGGCCGGGCATCCTGGCGCTGTGGGGCAATGACGGCCGGGTGAGCCAGGAGGACTCGCTCACCTGCATCCGGCTGATGGGCCAGGAGGTCTTCCCGGCGATCCGCGACATCGCCAAGAGCCTCGACCTCAAGAGCCCGTTCGAAGCCAACGCGCCGGTGCATCTGAAATATTCGACCGACCTCAAGCCGGTCAAAGCGGCCGCCGCGGAGTGATCCTCCTTCATGCTCCTCTCCCCCTTGGGGGAGAGGCTGGGTGAGGGGGTGATGCAGGAGACAATCTTCGTGTTGCACCCCCTCACCTAACCTCTCCCCCAAGGGGGAGAGGAATATGAATGGCGATGAAGGAGATAGAAGCATGCAACTCGGCGCATCGCTACCGGTCGGTGACATCGGCACCGGCCCCACCGTGCTGCGCGACTACGCGCAGGCGGCCGAAGGCCTCGGCTACGACTATCTCGTGGCGCCCGACCATGTGCTGGGCGGCGATCCCAACAAGGACTATGGCGGGCGCCGCATGGGTACCACGGCCACGGCCTATCACGATCCGTTCGTGCTGTTCGCCTTCCTGGCCGGCGTCACGCGCAAGGTGGGCTTTGCCGCGGGCGTGCTGATCCTGGCGCAGCGCCAGGCGGCGCTGGTCGCCAAGCAGGCCGCCTGCCTCGACGCGCTCTGCGAGGGCCGCTTTCGCCTCGGCATCGGCGTCGGCTGGAACGAGATCGAGTTCCAGGGGCTGGGCGCCGATTTCCACACCCGCGGCAAGCGCTCCGAGGAGCAGGTGCGCTTCATGCAGGCGCTGTGGGCCCAGCCGCACGTGAAGTTCGCCGGCGAGTTCCACCAGCTCGACGACGGCGGCATCAACCCGCGGCCCAAGTCGGGCAAGGTGCCGATCTGGTTCGGCGGCCATGCCGAGGCGACCTTCCGGCGGACGGCGAAGTACGGCGACGGCTTCATGCCGCTCGCCTATCCGGCCGGCGACGAGGCGCTGAAAGCCTTCGACAAGCTCCGCACCATGATCCGCGCGGCCGGCCGCGATCCCGCCTCGGTCGGCCTGGAAGTCTGGGTGTCGCCGGGCATCGGCAAGGAGGACGACTGGCGCCGCGAGATCGGCTTCTGGAAGAAGGCCGGCGTCACCCATGTCAACGCCCACACCAGCTACGTGAGCGCCCATCACAAGCGCATCGCCGGCAAGAGCTACGCCGACCATCTCGACGCGATCACGCGCTATCGGGCCGCGGTAGCCGATCTTCTCTGATGCTGGGGGCGCGCCACTCCAGTGGCGCGTCTTCGTCGCCGCATAGACAAGATCGCGCCACTGGAGTGGCGCGCCCCCAGCCATGATTCACTGACGCGCCGTCTTCGCCGCCAGAACATCCCACAGGCCGACAAGGCCCTTGGGCCACAGCAGCAGGATCCCGGCCAGCACGGTGCCCAGCACGATCTTGTCGCCGTCGCCGCCGATCGAGAAGAAGGTCTGCTGCCCGATGATCAGCGCCGTGCCGATCAGCGGCCCGAGCAGCAGGCGACGGCCGACGATCACGATCGCCGTCAGCATCAGCACCAGGAAGTAGCTCTCGAACATGTCGGGGCCGACATAGGCGCGCTGGTAGGCGTAGAGCCAGCCGGCCAGCGCCGAGATCGGCGCCGAGGCGATGAAGACCAGGAAGCGCACGGCGCGGGCATCGACGCCCAGCGCCGTGGCGAGATCGGGGTTCATCTGTACCATCAGCGCGCTGGTGCCGAGCCTGGAATGGCGGAAGCGCTGGATGAAGAGCAGGGTCAGCATCAGGAGCGCCCAGGCGACCGGCCACAGCTCGGCATTGCCCGCGCCTTTGACGCCGCGGCCGAACAGCGTGAGCTCGAGCGGCGGCACGCCCACGATGCCGTCGGAGCCGCCCAGGAACGACCAGTTGAAGGCGACCTCCATGGCGACGACCGCGGCGGCATAGGTCACCAGCGAGAAGACGAACTCGCGCGTGCGCAGGGTCACCAGCCCCAGCACGGCGGCCAGCAAGATGGAGACGATGATCGCGGCTCCCGCCGTCTGCCAGCCGTTCCAGCCGGCATTGACCGCCAGCATCGAGGCGGCATAGCCGCCGGCCGCCCAGAAGATGGTGTGGCCCAGGCTCACTTCGCCGAGATAGGACAGGATCAGGTCGGCGCCGTAGGCCATGACGGCCAGGATGGCGATGGTCGTGCACGCCGCGTAGGCGACGGGCGCGCCGCCCGCCACGGCCGGCACGAAATAGGCAAGTGCTGCGAGCAGCAGCGCGGCCGGTGTGGCGAGCCTCTTCATCTTGCACCCAGCCCGCGCGGCCGCACCACCAGCACGGCGAGAAGCACGAGGAACGCCGCCGCCGTCGTATACGCAGGCGACACCAGCGCGCCGAACAGGGCGGTGAACATGCCGAGGCCGAAGCCGGCCAGAAGGCTGCCGCCGACGCTGCCGATGCCGCCCAGCACGACGACGACGAAGGTCAGGATCACCTCGTCGAAGCCCATGCTGGCGAGGATGGGGCTGCGCGGCGCGACCAGTCCCGCGCCCAGCGCAACGGCTGCGCATTCGAAGACGAAGACGCCGATATAGACCCGCGCGGCGTTGATGCCGAACAGCTGGGCGAGCTTGGGATCCTCGGCGACCGAGCGCACCAGGGCGCCCAGCCGCGTGCGGTTCAGCACCAGCCACAGCACGCCGAACAGGACCAGGGTGCCGACGAGCGTGAGCACGTCCTGCCAGGTGAACCAGATCTCGCCGAAGCGGATGTTCGCGTCCTGCAGGGGGCTGATGAAGCGCTCGGGATCGCCGCCGAACAGACGCGCCGCGCCGCCCTGCAGGACATAGCCGAAGCCCAGGGTGACGATCATCAGGCTGGTGAGGTTCTGCTGCATGACAAGGCGCAGCATCATGCCCTGCAGGGCGACGCCCAGAAGCCCGAGCGCCATTACGGCCAGCGGCACGGCGACGAAATAGTTGACCCCGAGCTTTTGCATCGCCGCCCAGGCAATGAACGCCGCCAGCATGTAGAGCTGGCCGTGGGCGAAATTGACCAGCCGCGCGGCGCCCAACAGCACCGTCCAGCCGATGGCGATCAGGGCATAGCCCGATCCCAGCACCAGGCCGTTGATGATCTGTTGCGCGAGATTCATGCGGTCAGGCTTCCGAGATAGGCTTCGAGGATGCGCGGATCGTCCTTCATGGTGGCGGCCGGCCCGCGGGCGACCACCTTGCCGCGCTCGAGCAGATAGAGCTCGTCCACCAGCTCCAGGGTCGCGCGCACGTTCTGCTCGACCAGCAGCAGCGACAGGCCGCGATCGACCAGCGCGCGCATGGTGGCCAGCAGCTCGTAGACCAGGCGCGGCGCCAGGCCGGCCGACGGCTCGTCGAGCAGCAGCACCTTGGGCGCGGCGCGGAGCGCCCGGCTCACCGCCACCATCTGTCGCTCGCCGCCCGACAGCATGCCGCCCCTGTGGCCGCGCCGTTCGGCGAGCCGCGGGAACAGGGTAAAAATCTCGTCCATCGAGAAGACGTGGCGGCCGGCGGTATCGGCCGGCGGACGCACCAGCGCCAGGTTCTCGGTGACGGTGAGGTCGGCGAAGATGCCCTTGCCCTCCGGCACCAGCACCAGGCCGCGCTGCGCGCGGCGATGCGGCGGCAGGCCGTCCAACGCCTCGCCGCCGAGACGGACGGAACCGCGCACCGTGGGCCGGCCGCGCGACCAGCCCGCCAGCGCGTTGATCAGCGTGCTCTTGCCCGCGCCGTTGGCGCCCACCATGCCGACCATGCCGCCCGACGGCACCGTGACGTCGACGCCATCGACCGCGGTGTTGCCGCCGTAGCGCACCGAAATGCCCGTGGCCTCGAGCGCGTCGGTCATGCGGCGCGTCCCAGATAGGCTTCCAGCACGGCCTCGTTGCGCTGGATCTCGGCCGGCGTTCCCTCGGCCAGCTTGCGTCCCTGCTCGATCACCACGATGCGATCGGCGACCGCCATGATCAGGTCCATGTGATGCTCGATCACCACCACGGCGACAGCGCGCCGGCGCAGCTCGACCAGGAGGTCGACCAGCCGCTGCATGTCGGCGCCGCCCGTGCCGGCGGCCGGCTCGTCGATCAGCAACGCGCGGGCGCCGGCGCCGTAGGCCAGCACGACGGAGAGCAGGCGCTGCGTGCCGTAGGCGATGTCGCCCGGCCGCTTGCCGTGGTCCTGTCGCGCAATGCCGAACGACGACAGCAGCTCGGCGGCCGCCGCTTCGGCGCGGCGGCGAGTCGCCATCTCCCGCCACGGCAGGACGATCGAGCGCGGCAGCGACGTCGAATGCTCGCGCAGCATCGCCGCCATCGCGTTCTCGAGCAAGGTCAGCTCGCCGAAGAAGGCGTTCTGCTGGAAGGTCCTTCGCAGGCCGAGCCTGGCAAGCTGGTGGGTCGGCAGGTCGGTGATCCGCGTGCCGGCCAGCCAGACGTCGCCGGTGCGCGGCACGGCATGGGTGACCGCGGCGAAGCATGAACTCTTGCCCGCGCCGTTGGGCCCGATGATGCCGAGAATCTCTCCCGCCGCGACATGCCAGCTCATATCGCGGAGCGCCGTCAGGGCGCCGTAGCGGACGGTGAGGCCGGCGACGCGGAGGAGCGGTTCGCCTCCGTCGGACAAGCTACTTCAAGGCCTCGAGCTTGCCGGTCTTTCCATCGACGACCTTGAAGATCGTGTGCTTGTGCCTGGCCTGGCCGTTGGGCTCGAAGGCGAGGTCGCCGAAGATCGTCCCGGCGATGGTCTTGCCGCGGATCGCCTCGGCCACCGTCTTGCGGTCGAGGCTCTTGGTGGCGTTGGCGGCACTCGCCCACACCTCCATCGCCGCGGCGCCGAGCGCGGCCCCCTTGTCCGGTGTCTCGTTGTGCGCCTTGCGGAAGGCCTCGATGAAAGTGAGGTTTTCCTTGTTGGTGTCGAACGGCGGCAGGTCGGGGAAATAGACGTCGGCCGAGATGACGCCGGTCGCCGCGTCGCCCGCGATCCGGAACACCGTCGGCAGGATGGTGCCCACGGCGCCGACATAGGTGCCGTCGATCGCGGCCTGGCGATATTGCTGGATCAGCGCCGGCATGCCGGAGGATTCCGCGGCGTTGATGGCGACCACCGCATCGGGCTTGGCCTGCTTCACGTTGGCGAGGCCGACGCGGAAGTCGGTCTGCTTGAACGGGAACTGCTCGACCACGACTTTTTCCCACGGCTTGCCGATCGTCTTCAGCTCGGCCTCGATCACCGCCTGGGCGCCGTTGCCGTAGGCGTCGTTCTGCGTCAGGAAGCCCACTCGCTTGGCCGAAAGATGGTTGGCCAGGATGTCGGCGATCACCGCGCCGTCCTGGCCGTTCGAGCTGTTGAGACGGATCGCATAGGGATTGACCTGGCCTGCCAGGATCGGATCGGCCTTCGAGACCGCCGTGATGTCGAGGATGTCGGCGCGCGCCAGCACCGGCTGCATGGCGAGCGTCACCGGACTGTTCCAGCCTTCGATGACGACGGCGACCTTCTCGGCCACCATCTCGTTGGCGCGCGTCACGCCCACGGCGGGCGTGCTTTCGTCGTCCTTGCCGATGACAGTGATCTTGCGGCCCATGACGCCGCCATTGGCGTTCACCCGATCGGCGATCACCTGGACGGCGTGCAACACGGCCTGGCCGTTGGGGCCGGCCGGGCCGGAGAGGGGCACGATCACGCCGACCTTGATCGGCTCGCCCTGTGCCAGCGCCGGCATGGCCCAAGAGGCGGCGCCCGCGGTTGCTGCGAGCGTGAACTGACGTCGTCCCAACGTGATGTGGGCCATGGCGCTTCCTCTTGAATGAGCGTTTATTCAAGAAAGCTTTGGCGGCTCAGCTCACACGAGTCAATGAAAGCCAGCCAGCGTCGTTCGATAAACGAAAACAGCACCGTACCCGCTCTCGATCTTCCTCCCCCGCAAGACGGAGGAGGGAGGCTTTCCTACTTGTCGAGCCAGAACGTGTCGAAGCGCACGCAGTCGTAGATGCCGAAATATTCGTAGGGATTGTGGCCCTTCACGTAGTTGTACCAGACGTCGTTGATGTTCTCCCAGGCGACCGGCAGCACCGGCGGATCCTGCTCCATGATCATCTCGGCCTCGCGGATGATGGCGAGGCGCTTCTGCGGGTCGACTTCGGTGTCGATCTGGGGCAGCAGCGCGTTGAACTTCGCGTTGTCCCAGAAGCCGTAATTCTGCGGCCCGTCCTTCTTGTACCAGGCGTTGAAGTAGTCCGACGGATCGAGCAGGGTCGACACCACGGCGCCGATCGCGAGATCGAAGTTGCCGGACTTGATGTCGTCGAACCACACCGATTCGACCACGGTGCGCAGGTTGGTCTGGATGCCCAGCGCCTGCTGCAGCATGGCCTGGATGGCCTGCGCCCACAGCTTGAACGAGGCGACCTCGCGGACCAGGAAGTCCAGCGGCTTGACGCTGGCGCCGGTCACGCCGGCGGCGGCCATCAGCGCCTTGGCTTCCTTGATCGCCGCGCTGGCGTCTTCCTGGTAGCCGACGCGCTTGGCGAGTTCCTTGGGCGGCGTGGCGAACTCGGAGAACGGGTAGATGAACCCGCCGACCATCATCGGCGTCACGTCCTTGACCACGTCGATCAGCACCGGCCGCTCGAACACTAGGTGCAGCGCGCGGCGCACCCGCGGATCGTCGAGCGGCTTCTTCTTGTTGTTCACCCAGGTGCCCTGGATGACGCTCTGGTAGAAGCTGGTCGACGACATGCCGGGCGTGGCCTTGGCCTTGCGCGCCGTCACCGGATCGACGATGCGGCCGTAGTCGACGCGGTTGGACAGCAGCGCCGAGCCGAGCTCGGGCGAGAACGGCAGGGCGTGGTAGAATTCGATGCCGTCGAGATAGGGCAGGCCCTTGTTCCAGTAGGCCTTGTTCTTCTCCATCACCCAGACTTCGTTCTCGACGCGGCGCACGCTCTTGAACGGTCCGGTGCCGGGGATGTCGACCACGCGGCGCAGGTTGTAGTTGTTGTCCTCCAGGGTCTTCTTGCGGAAGATCACGTTCCAGCCGCTGGCGAAGGCCGCCATCATGAAGCTGGCCGGCCGGGGCTCGGAGAGCTTGAACACGACGGTCTTCTTGTCGGGCGCGGTGATCTCGCTCACCGTGGTGAACAGCGTGCTGCGCGGGATGCTGACGCCCGACGGCGGCTTGGCGATGCGGTCGTAGGTCGCCTTCACGTCCTCCGACGTGAACTCCGCGCCGTCGTGGAACTGCACGCCCTCGCGCAGATGGAAGGTGTAGGTCTTGCCGTCCTTGGCGATCTCCCAGCTATGGGCGAGATCGGGGATGATGGTCTTGCCGCTGTCGCGCGGGTCGCGCCGGATCAGGTTGTCGAACATGCAGCCCTGCGAGCCGAGGCTGTTGATCGTGCCCGACTGGTGCACGTCGAAGTGCGGCGGTCGCGAGGTGATGGCGTAGCGCAGCACGCCGCCCGATTTCGGATTGGGCTCCGGCGCCTTGAGCTGGAACTTCGAGCCGTCGAACTCGTTTGGCACGCCTTCCGCCCGGGCGAGATGCCAGGGGAAGGCGAACGCGCCGCCCATGGCGGCTGCACCCTTGACGAAATCTGCGACGGTTTACGCGTGAACGCTTCGACTCGTGGTCTTGCATCGCGTTTCCTCCCAATTGGCCCTTTTCCTTATCGAGCACTGTGTGCTCTGATGGCGGGCCTCTCTTATGTGAGGCCAAAATAACACGATAAAACTCAGGGAGTCATCGCTTAAATCCTGGACAACCGGCGCCCCGTGCCGTCGGTGAACCGGCGGCAATGCCGGCGCAGACGATTCTGCAAATCGACGACCTGCAGACGCATTTCTTCACGGCGATCGGCACCGTACGCGCCGTCGACGGCGTGTCCTATGCGCTGAAGAGCGGCGAGACCTTGGGCGTCGTGGGCGAATCGGGCTGCGGCAAGAGCGTGACGGCGCTGTCCATCCTGCGCCTGATCGCCAATCCGCCCGGCCGCATCGTCAGCGGCGCGATCCGCTTCGAGGGCAGGAACCTGCTCGAGCTCGGCGAAGGCGAGATGGAGCGCATCCGCGGCAACGACATCTCGATGATCTTCCAGGAGCCGATGACCTCGCTCAACCCGCTCTACACGGTCGGCCGGCAGATCAGCGAGGCGATCGCGCTGCACGAGGGGCTGTCGCGCCGCGACGCCATGGACAAGGCGGTCGACATGCTGCGCCGGGTCCAGATGCCCGAGGCTGAGCGGCGCGCCCAGGCCTATCCGCACCAGCTGTCCGGCGGCATGCGCCAGCGCGTGATGATCGCCATGGCGCTGTCCTGCAATCCCAAGGTGCTGATTGCCGACGAGCCGACGACGGCGCTCGACGTCACCATCCAGGCGCAGATCCTCGACCTGATGCGCGAGCTGCAGGAGACGTTCGGCACCGCCATCATCCTGATCACCCACGACATGGGCGTGGTCGCCGAGAACGCCGACCGCGTCGTGGTGATGTATGCCGGCCGCAAGGTCGAGGAAGCGGCCGCGGCCGAGCTGTTCGACAATCCCGGCCATCCCTACACCAAGGGACTGCTGGGCTCGATCCCGCATCTCGACACCGCCGCGCGCACCATGCGGCGCACGCGGCTCGCTGAGATCAAGGGTATGGTGCCGTCGCTGTTCAACCTGCCGGCGGGCTGCAGCTTCGCGCCGCGCTGCAGCTTCGCCACCGATCACTGCCGGGCTGCCACGCCGGTGCTGCAGGAGCAGCGCCCCGGCCACTGGATCGCCTGCTGGCATGCCGACCGGTTGCTGGCATGAGGGTCTTTGCTGGGGGCGCGCCACTCCAGTGGCGCGATCTTCACTTCCATCGACAAAGACGCGCCACTGGAGTGGCGCGCCCCCAGCCATGACTCCCGGACAGAACCAACCCCTGCTCGAGGTCCAGAACCTCAAGAAGCACTTCCCGATCCACAAGGGCGTCTTCTCGCGCGTGTCCGGCCAGGTCTATGCGGTGGACGGCGTATCGTTCGAGATCGGCCGCGGCGAAACCCTGGGGCTGGTGGGCGAAAGCGGCTGCGGCAAGTCGACTGTGGGGCGCACGCTGCTGAAGCTGCTGGAGCCGACCGACGGCACGATCCGGGTCGATGGCGACGACATCACCCATCTCGGCGCCGAGGCCATGCTGCCCTACCGGCGGCGCATGCAGATGATCTACCAGGATCCCTACGCGTCGCTGAACCCGCGCATGACGGCGGGCGAGATCGTGGGCGAGCCGCTCACCATCCACGATGTCGGGGTGCCGCAGGAGCGTCGCGAGCGGGTCGCCGCCCTGTTCGAGCGGGTGGGGCTCAGGCCCGAGGCGATGCTGAACTATCCGCACGAATTCTCCGGCGGCCAGCGCCAGCGCATCGGCATTGCCCGCGCGCTGGCGCTCAGCCCCGACCTGATCGTGGGCGACGAGCCGGTCTCGGCGCTCGACGTGTCGATCCAGGCGCAGATCATCAACCTCTTGATGGACCTGCAGGACGAGCTGAAACTCTCCTACCTGTTCGTCGCCCACGATCTTGCGGTGGTCGAGCACATCAGCCACCGGGTCGCCGTGATGTATCTCGGCCGCATCGTCGAGATGACCGACAAGCAGAGCCTGTTCGAGATGCCGCTGCATCCCTACACCGAGGCGCTGCTGTCGGCCGTGCCGATCCCGAAATCGAGCGCCAAGGGCCGCAAGCGGTTGATCCTGAAGGGCGACGTCCCGAGCCCGATCAACCCGCCCTCGGGTTGCCACTTCCACGCCCGCTGCCCCTACGCGATGCCACGCTGCCGCACGGAAGTGCCGGCGCTGCGCGAGGTCCGTCCAGCACACTGGGCGGCCTGCCATCTGCACGACGGCGGGATGAAGTTTCCCTTGGCCTCCTGATCAGCCCCTCATGTTCCTCTCCCCCCTTGGGGGAGAGGTTAGGTGAGGGGGACAGGCGCCAACCACCTGCTCGATCTCCGCCCATATTCCTTCGGGGTTCTGCACCACCTCATTCGCCCAGAAGCGCACCACGCGCCAACCTTCACGCTCCATCGCTGCCGTCCGGCGTGCATCTCTCTCGAGCTGAAATGCGTGGTGATCGCCGTCGATCTCGATCACCAGCTTTCGCGATAGGCAGGCAAAATCCGCGAAGTAGTGGCCGATCGGTACTGGCGCCGGAATTTCGCCCCGCCGATGCCGCGACCGCGCAGGAATTCCCAGACCTTGCGTTCGGCACGGCTGCCGTGGCGACGGAGTTCGCGTGCTCGCTGGCTGTCGTAATCGTCTCGGGCCACAACCCCCTCACCTAACCTCTCTCCCAAGGGGGCCCAAGGGGGAGAGGAACACGAAAGAATTTGAGGGGATGATTGGGACAATTACGAGGTGGTTGTAACGACTAACCCCTATCAACCGACGACCTTCTCGTATTCCTCTCCCCCTTGGGGCAGAGGCTAGGTGAGGGGGTCGATCGGGCTGAGCTACGCCGGCAAGGATCGCCAGCGGTTCTACCGTGAAGGCCAGTTCCACGGCGGCGGTTCGGCATCGCGCACGACCGTCTCGCCCAATTCCTTTGTCAGGACGATCTGCCGGGCGCCGGCATCGTGCAATGCCGACACCAGGCCCGCGGCGTGGGAGACGACGATGATCTGGGACTCCTCGGATGCATGGGCGATCAGGCGCGCCAAGGGCGGCAGCAGGTCGGGATGCAAGCTGGTTTCGGGCTCATTGAGGATCATCAAGGGCGGCGGCCGGGGCGACAGCAGGGCGGCAACGAGGAGAAGATAGCGCAACGTGCCGTCGGAGAGCTCGGAAGTCTTGAGCGACCGCAGCAGCCCATGTTGGCGCATCTCGAGCTCGAAATAGCCATCGGCATCCTGAACGTCGATCGAGCCGCCGGGAAATGCATCCGCAATCGCCGCATCCAGATGATCATCCCTGCCGCTCTCCTGGATGGTTGCGATGGCGGCCGCGAGGTCGGACCCGTCGCTGTTCAGCACCGGCGTGCGCGTGCCGATCTGGCGTCGACGCGCCGGCGCTTCGCTGTCGGTGCGGAAGTGATCGTAGAAGCGCCAGGCCCGCATATGCTCCCGCAGGAGCAGCAACTCGGCGCCGTCGCGCGGATTGCCGTAGTGCGTCAGCATGCTGTCGTAGGGCTTGAGGTCGTCGAAGACCGGCCGCCGGATGCCCTCCTTGTCGCGCAGGCTGACGGAGGGGCCCCGCCGCTCGGCGAAAGCATTGGCCCGTTGCAGGACGAGGCCCGTCCACAGGCTTTCGGCCTTGATCTCCGGATCCGCGCTGAACCGCGACGGCGGCAGGGGAGCCGGGATGCCGAGGTCGATGGCATAGCCGTAGTCCTCGGATGAAAAGCCCAATTTCAAGCTGACCGGGCCCGTGCGCCGGGTGCCCTGCACCGGCTGCTCGCCACTCTTCATCCGGCGCGAGAGGGTCTCCGGCCCTGCCCACAAGGCCGACGGGAGTCCGCCTTCGATGGCAAGGGACTGGATGATGCGGCCCTGGGCGATGTCGGCCAACAGCCGCAGCGCACGATAGAGGCTCGACTTGCCGCTGCCATTGGCGCCGGTGACGACGGTAAGCGCCTGGAGTTCCAGGCGGACATCGCGCAGGGAGCGGTAGCCCGATATGCAGAGGCGCGTGACGATGCTCATCGTCCGACTGTAGAGGAAATTCCCGAACGCCGAGAGATGAGCGTCGCCTAAACCGACCCTCGCAACCGCGGATCGAGGAGGTCGCGGATGCCGTCGCCCAGAAGATTGAAGGCCAGCACCGTTATCGTGATCGCCACGCCGGGAAAGAGCACCAGCCACCACGGCGGCACCAGGCCGGCATTGAGGGCGTCGGACAGCATGTTGCCCCAGGTCGGCGACGGCGGCGGGATGCCGACGCCCAGGAAGCCCAGCGAAGCCTCGATGACGATGGCGACGCCCAGATGCGTGGTGGCGAGGATCATGTAGGGCGCCACGCACTGCGGCAGGATGTGGCGGAACATCAGCCGCTTGTGCGAGGCGCCGAGGCCGCGCGCGGCCTCGACATACTGGATCTCCTTCAGCGACAGCACGACCGAGCGGATCACGCGGCCGCCGAATGGGATGCGGGTGATGGCGATGGCCACGATCACCGTGCCCAGCCCGCCGCCCAGCGCCATGGCAATCGCCATGGCCAGGATGAGATCAGGAAAGGATTGCAGGAACTCGATCAGGCGCTGGCTCAGCATGTCGAAGCGCCCGCCGAAATAGCCGCAGGCCAGGCCCCACAGCGCGCCGACCGTGGTGCCGAACAGGACGGCGCCGAACGCCACGGTGAGCGAGGCGCGGCTGCCGTAGATCACGCGGCTCAACGTGTCGCGGCCGATCTGGTCGGTGCCGAACCAGTGCTTCTCGCTGGGCGGCTTCTGCATCGAGCGGAAATCCGATTTCAAGGGCTCGTAGGGCACGATGACGGGTGCTGCGATCGCCATGGCGATGATGGCGGCCGCAATGCAGCCCCAGAAGGCCGAGAAGGGCGCGCGCCGGAAGAACAGGCCGAGGCCGCGCAGCAGCGAGCGTCGGCGCGACGCGATGGTCGGCAACGCGGGCCGGGTGGGAGAGATCACCGTCATCGGTAGCGGATCCTCGGATCGATCAGGGCGATCGTGACGTCGACCACGATGTTCAGCAGCACGAACACGACGGCATAGAGGAACACCAGGTTCTGCATGACGAAGACATCGCGTTCGCTGACGGCGGTGAACATCGCGAAGCCCAGGCCTGGCGTGGCAAAGGCACGCTCGACCGGGATCGAACCCGCCAGCACCAGGCCCAGCAGCACGCCCGACAGGGTGATGACGGGCAGCAGCGCATTGGGCAGTGCGTGCAGGGCGATGACCAGGCGGTTGTTCAATCCCTTGGCGCGCGCCGTGCGGACATAGTCCTCGCGGATCACCTCCAGCAGGCTCGATCGGCCCATGCGGGCGATATAGGCGGCCTGGCCGAGGCCCAGCACCACCGCCGGGCCGATCACGAGCTGCAGATTGGCCAGAGGATCGACGAACAAGGAGGCGCCGGTCATCGGCGCGCGGTAGCCGAACCAGAACAGCAGGCCCAGAACGATCAGCATGCCGACCCAGAAGCCCGGCACCGCCAGGAACAGGATGCTGACGAAGCGCGCCGCCGAGTCGACGACGGTGTTGGGCTTGAGCGCGCTCACGATCGCCACCGGGATGCCGACCAGCCACGACAGCACCACCGAGATCAGCGCGATCTCGGCGGTCAGCGGCCCGCGGCGCAGGATCATGTCGCCGACGCTCTCGGAGCGGAAGAACGAGCGGCCGAAATTGCCGCGCAGGATGTCCTTCACCCAGGCGATGTACTGCACCCACAGCGGGTCGCTGAGGCCGAGCTCGGCCATGTAGCCCGCGCGTTCCTTTTCGCTGAGCTTGGTGAAGCCCTCGGGCCCGAAGATCGCGACCAGCGGATCGCCGGGCAGGATGCGCATGATGACGAAGACCATGATCGACACGCCGATCACCGTCAGCGCGCCGAAGGCCAGCCGCCGTGCGATGTAGCTATACATGACGCCCTATCCGGCGGCAGGGCCGGTCGGTCTTCATCGGCGTCGCCTCCCCAGGCGTATCGTTCTTGGCCGCCATCATAGGGCGGAGTCGGGGGTGGGGGCGACTCCCTATTGTTTGCAATTGGGCTACCATCTCCCAGCTCAATTCCGGACGGTCCATGCTGCGCACGCTCAACGCCCTGCTCTTCTCCCTCGTCCTGCTCGTCGCCTCGGCATCGGCGCAACCCGCGCCGCGCTGGATGACGCTGCCGCCCACGCCTTCGTTGCCGACGCCGCAGGCGAGCGGCCTGGCGCCCGTCAACGGCATCTCGATCTGGTACGCGAGCTTCGGCAGCGGTCCGCCGGTCATCCTGTTGCATGGCGGGCTGGCCAATTCGAACTACTGGGGCAACCAGGTGCCGGCCCTGGCCGAGACCCATCGCGTCATCGTCATGGACAGCCGCGGTCACGGCCGCAGCACGCGCAACGCCCAGCCCTACGGCTATGCACTGATGGCGTCCGACGTGCTCGGCCTGATGGATTTCCTGGGCATTCCCCAGGCGGCGATCGTGGGCTGGAGCGACGGCGCCATCCTCGGCTTAAGCCTCGCCATGAGTCATCCCGAGCGCGTCTCGCGGCTCTTCGCCTTTGCCGCCAATTCGGACCCGAGCGGCGTGAAGGACGTGGACAAGAGCCCGGTGTTCCAGGAATTCATCGCACGGGCGGAAAAGGAGTACGAATCGCTGTCGGCGACGCCTGGGCAGTACAAGAGCTTCGTCGACGAGATCAGCACCATGTGGGCGACCCAGCCGCACTGGACCGCCAAGGATCTCAACGCCATCAAGGTGCGGACCTGGATCGTCGATGCCGACCACGACGAGGCCATCCATCGCGAGAACACCGAGTTCATGGCCCGGGAGATCCCTGACGCCGGCCTGCTGCTGCAGCCGGAGGTCAGTCACTTCTCGATGCTGCAGGCGCCGCGCCAGTTCACCGAGGACGTGCGGCTCTTTCTCGATCGCAAGTGGGATTGACGCGCATCGTCCCGACGCGACGGGGCGCCTGCCCAGGGTATGGCGGAACGGGCGCCGAGGCACCACATCGGGCCCAGTGTTCCCGGAGACCAAAGTGATTCCTTTTTCGGTTCTGGATCTGTCGCCGATCAATCAGGGCAGCGACGCGGCGCAAGCCTTCCGCAATTCGCTCGATCTCGCGCAGCATGCCGAACGGTGGGGCTACAAGCGGTTCTGGCTGGCCGAACATCACAACATGCCGGGCATCGCCAGCGCCGCGACCGCCGTGGTGATCGGCTCCATTGCCGCGGGCACCCGGACGATCCGCGTCGGATCGGGCGGCGTCATGCTACCCAATCACGCGCCATTGGTCATCGCCGAGCAGTTCGGCACGCTGCAGTCGCTTTACGGCAACCGCATCGATCTCGGTCTTGGCCGTGCGCCCGGCACCGATCAGCGCACGGCGCAGGCGCTGCGGCGCGATTTCGCGGCGACGGCCGAGAACTTTCCCCGCGATGTCCTGGAGCTGCAGGCGCTGTTGGGGCCGGTGCATCCGAACCAGGCCGTGCGGGCGGTGCCGGGGGCCGGATCGAATGTTCCGATCTGGCTGCTCGGATCCAGCACCTACAGCGCGCAGCTGGCGGCCGCGCTGGGCTTGCCCTTCGCATTTGCCTCGCATTTTGCGCCGGCGGCCCTGATGGCGGCGTTGACTGTCTACCGCGCGCAGTTCCGGCCGTCGGAGCAGCTTCAGCGGCCTTACGCCATGGTTGGGGTCAATGTGTTCGCTGCAGACACGGACGCCGAGGCGCGCCGCCTCATCACGTCGCTGCAGCAGCAATTCATCAGCCTGCGCCGCGGCACGCCCGGACCCTTGCCGCCGCCGGTCGACAGCATGGACGCCCATTGGTCGTCCCTGGAGCGCGCGGGAGTGGAGCAAGCGTTGGCTTATGCCGTGGTTGGCACCCCCGACGCCGTCGAAGAGGGGCTGAAAGCAGTCATCGCCGAGACCAAGGCGGACGAACTGATGGTGACCGCACAGATCTACGACCATGTCGCCCGGCTCCGCTCCTTTGAGATCGCGGCGAACGTGCGCGACCGCATCGCAAGCGAACGCAGCGCGGCATGACGGCTCCGTCCGGCGCGCACTTTCATTCTCCTCTCCCCCTTGGGGGAGAGGCTGGGTGAGGGGGTGATGCAGGAGACAGTCTCCGGGTTGACCCCTCACCTAACCTCTCCCCCAAGGGGGAGAGGAATATGAGCGGAGTGCGGGGCTGGCTATCATTGCCGACGACCACGGGAGCAAGTGAAGATCGCGAAAGCCGCCCTTGCCCAGGAGAACAGCCGTGAGCCGAGACGAAAACGCCGACATCGCCCAGAAGCTTCTTGCCTGTATCGGCCGAGGTGCCGAGCCGGACGAGATCGCCGCACTCTTCCGGCACGATGTCGAATTCGAGATAGCGGGTGATGTCGGGGCGCTGCCCTGGATCGGCCGACAGGCGGGCCGCAAGGCAGTCTCCGACTTCTTTCGCGATCTGCGCCGTCTCACCCAGCCTGTCCGCTTCGACGTCCAGGCCGTCATGGCGGACGAGAACCGGGCGGTCATTCTCGGCGCCCTGGCTTCGAAAGTCTCCGCGACCGGAAGGATCATCGAGACGGCCTTTGCGATCATCCTGATGATCTCCGACCGAAAGATCACCCGGTTCCAGATGCTGGAAGACAGCTTCGCGGTCTCGCGGGCGGCCCGACCTTAGGACGGGTGCCTGCCGACGCCTTGGCGAACAAGGCGGCCGACTGGTCATCGCCAAGCGCTCAAAATGGGTGACCGCGGGCGTCCCGCCCGCTCGGATTCAGGAGTCGGCGAAACGCAGCAGTCCGGAAGCGTCAGGGCAACGCATCCGGCGCGAAGCCTGCCGGTACCTTGAGGTCCATGCGGGCGCGGAACTGCCGCGACCAGGCCGCGTTGGCGACCTTCTGCGCCTCGGCCAGGATCGTGGGCTCGTCCATGGTGAGGACCACGCCGTCCTTCATCAGCCATTTCCCGTCGACCATGACCGACTGGATGTCGCGCGCCTGGGCCTGGTGCACGAAGGTGGCGACGACCCGCAGCACCGGCACCAAGTGGGGGCGCTGCAGGTCGACCACGATCAGGTCGGCCTTGTTGCCCGGCGCCAACCAGCCGCCATCCGGCACGCCCAGCGCGCGATAGCCGTTGCGGGTCGCCCAGCGCAGCGCCTGCTCGGGCGTCGGGTTGCGGCCGTCCTCGCGCCTCACGCGCTCCATGAACAGGCCGGTGCGCAGCACCTCGACCATGTCCTCCGCCATGTTGTCGCTGCCCATGGCGATGGTGCAGCCATGGGCCTCGAGGTCGGCGATGCGCGGGCTGAGGCCGCGCCGAGCGGCGATGGCAGCGTTGAAGGAAACGGTGACGCCCGCCTCGCCCAGGATCTTCTCCTCAGCCGACTCCATGCAGCGGCAATGGGCGCAGATCAGCCGGTCGTGCAGGAAGCCCAGGTCCGCCAGGTATTCCGTGGGCAGCCGGTTGCGGTGCGCCTTGACGGCCGCGACCTCGCCCCAGATCTGGTTGAGATGGATGGTGGCCCAGGTGTCGAGCCGCTGCTGCAGGGTGCGCAAATCGGTGAGCAGCTCGGGCGAGCACATGTCGGGCGCCCAGGCCGAGACGGCGATGCGCAGCCGCCCGTCCGCTTTGCCGTTCCATTTTCCGAACGTGTCCTCGATGATCCTGAGATGGCGCTGGCCCATCGCGCGGTCGAGCCGGTAGGGCGCCGGATCGCCGATCGAGGTGCCGGTCCTGTCGTAGGCACGTTCGCCCAGCAGGAAGCGCATGCCGGTGTCGGCCAGCGCCCCGGCATAGTCGTCGACGTCGTTGGAATCCTCGAGCGCCAGGGTGGTGCCGCTGCGCAGTGCCTCCAGCGCACCAAGTTGCGCCATCACGCGGCGTTCGTCGGGGGTCATGTCGGGCAGGGGGATCGGCGACAGACCGCCGGAGAAAGGCGGCTTGTGGGGCGGCGAAAGATCCTCGAACACGCCGCGCGCCAGGGTCATGGTGAGGTGCGTGTGGATGTTGGCGAAGCCCGGCATGACCAGCTTGCCCGTCCCGTCGATCCTCTCGGCGGCGGGATGGCGCGCCAGGATGTCGGCGCTGGGCCCGATCGCGGTGATGCGATCGGCTTCGATGGCGATCGCGGCGCGGTAGTGGACCGTGTCGCGATCGTCGACGGTGGCGATCGCGGCATTGTGGATGACGATGGCCAAGGCTTCCCCCTCCCGATTTCCCCGATCACAGGATGCGGGGTCGCCGAAGACAAGGGAATGCCTTGCCCGCGGCGAGCGCTCCAGCGGTGAATAAGTATGGTGTGATTTTTGCGTAGCGATTTACGGGCTGATGCGGCTCCCCTGCACCGAAGCCCGTCAACGCGAAAGTCAATCCAAGTAAAGGAGGTCGTAATGTGTGATTACTCACTGGAGGCGTATCTATCCCGACCTGCTGAAGAAGGAGAGAAGCTCACCCTCGAGCGTTTCCCAAGTGGCTCCCAGGGCTTCACGACCGGGCCGAGCTGTGACCTGGCCGTGTGTGTCCCGACGGAGACCCACTTGTTGCTGGAAGGCATTGGCGAGACCGTTCGCCAGGCCTGCGGCGTCGGGGCCGTCGAAGAAGTCGTGATGACCCGCCTCGAAGGCGGGCCCTACAAGGATGCCGTGAGGTTTTCCAACGGGACGGAAATCTCGCTGCAGCGGTTCGACCGCGGCCTCACGGCCGTGATCGTGGCCTTCCCGCAGACCCGTATCGAGCCGGCGGACGCAGCCGTCCAGCCCGCGGAACCTGAATACGCGTAAAGCCTAGGTCCGGCTGGATGGGACCGCCTGCGGTTCCATCCGGTCGGATGCCGATTTACATGATGCGATTGTCGTCGGCTGTGACGTGGATGGCGATCACCACGTCCTGGAGTCGCTGTAGCCAATTGCCCGCGACATGCCCTCGAAGCCGATCTGGAGCTGATGACCGCCTGCGGGCTATTGCGGGATGATCTTAGGCTGGCTTGACCTCATATGCCTCAACCTGAGGAGCTTCTCGAAGGGTCGGCAACATCAAGATTGTTCCCACCCCTTCGAGACGCGGCCTGCGGCCGCTCCTCAGGGTGAGGTCAATTCGATTTGACCACATATTACTCCAGGATCTGGTCGGCGTGCCCCGGATTGAGGTTCGCGAAGCTGTGGTTGGGGGGCAGCTTGCCGTAGAAATAGACGTCGTCGCCGATCAGGAAGAACCCAATACGCTCGTTGCGGCCAGCATTCGTCCGCGCGAGGATGGGCCACCGCAGTTGACGGTGACATCGTATCGAGAACGTGGATCGGAGGACCGACATGAGTACCTCGATCGCCGACGAACGCCAACTCCTCGCTGCCGACGAATACGAGCTTGTTGCGCGTAGTCACTACCCGGCGCTGGCCGGTCTCAAGCGTGAGGAGCTTCTCGAGCTGGTGCGCTGGCTGCGCGATCAGCGCGGCAAGTTCCGCGGCCAGATCCAGCATCGCCGCCGTGTGCGGCGCGGCAAGGCCGAGGCGCGCAACGCCGCAGCCGAACAGGCGAGCGAACGCGGGATGGCCGCCAAAAAGCAGGTGTTCGCCCGCGCCCTGAAGCGCGTCAACGGCCGCCTCGACAGCGTGTTGGCCAGCGAAAAGCGGGCGGCGATGCGCGCCGGCATGCATGCCGCGCTCGAACGCAAGCGCGGCGCGCAGGTGCACCATCCGTCGAGCGGCCGTCATGCGGGCATCGGCGCTACGCCGATCGAGAACCCCAAGGGTGCCGACATTGTTCAGCCGTCGGCGATCGGCAGCATCTCGCAGGCCGGCCGGGTCGCCCAGGCGCGCCGCGACAAGAGGGAGTAGCGCTCCGCCGGTTTCGCAGAAGGGCCTGTCTTCAGCCGATCAGGTAGCCGTGCGAGGCGTGGATGCTGACGACGACGTCCTGGAAGTCGTTGTCGCCTCGGCCGTTCTGCAGGTCCTCGAAGCCGATCTGCAGGTCGTGCGAGCCCGGCGCCACGCCCGACAGGACTTGCGGGGCGGCGCCGGGATTGAGGGAATCGAAGGAGTGGAAGATTGGTGCAGCCGTAAGCGTCCCCTGGCTCGCGCTCAGCAGTACGGGCGTCGAGCTGCTGTTCAGGTTTGCCGACAGATGGGTCGAAGGCGACAGGAAATAGAGGTCATTGGGGACGTTGCCGTATTGGTCGAAGCCGTTCTGGATCAGGAAGAAGCCGATCTTCTCATTGTTGTTGGGCACGCCGAGATCGATGGTCTGGCCGGCCGCCACGTTGTGGGTGTTGCCGAACAACAGGCGCACGTCGTGGATCGTGCCGTCGGCACTGACCTGGTAATAGCCCAAGGTGTTGTTGTACGCCGAAACGGCCTGGTTGAAGGTGAGCGTGAACCGGACGCTGCCGTCACCGGTGAGGAAAGGCTGGTCACCAACGCCGTTGAGCGCGGCGGAATTGACAGCCTTGCCTTCCGTCAGGGTGGGCATGTACTGCACGAAGCTGACGGTCGTGTGCTCCTGGTCGCCGCTGCCGCGGGTATCGATCATGAACTCGCCGTTTGTGAACGTGCCGTAGAGCGTCGCGGTCGAACTTCCAGTATTGAGGATTGTGGACTGATGGTTGTCTGCGATCGTGAGGCCGATCTGCCCGAACTGAACACCCAGGACATCGAGGGCGCTGGTATAGCCTGAACCAAAGCCCCGGACCTGGTCGCCGCTCAGGTCGAGCGGCGTGTCGCGCAGGATGTCGTGTCCGCTGCTGAGGATTCCGTTGCCGAAATGGAAGTAGATCGCGTCGGCGTCGGGGCCGCCGATCATGATGTCGTCGCCGGTGCCGGCGATGATCGTGTCGCTGCCGGCGCCGGCATTGAGGACGTTGTCGAGGTCGTTGCCGATGATCGTGTCGTTACCGCTGCCGGTGACGAGCGTGGTGATCTCCGAGTTCGTGTTACCGTGGTAGAGCAGCGTGTTGTAGACGTTGCCCTGCGCCTGGAACTGCGACGTCCCGGGCGGGGCCTGGTTGTTGAGGTCGGCGAGCTGGGAATGCGAGAAGGTGAGCCAGTGGCCGGGCCGCAGGTCGTCCACCTGGTTGTCGACGAAGTTGCTCAGGTCGTAGGTCGTATGCGCACCGTCCGTCCATACGGTCGAGAAGATCTTGTGGGTCGCCGTGACGCCGGTGTCGGGCGCGATCCGGTTGTTGATGAACTCCTGGCCGGTGGTGTTATCCCAGGTATAGGTGGCGTTGGTACCGACCTTGCTGAAATTGGCGCCGTAAAGGGCCTGCAGGGCGGCGATGTCGAACATCATGTAGCTCTGCGGCGATGAGCCGACCGAGGCTTCCGTGGCGCCGGCGGTATTGGCGCCCAGATAGCTCGCGTAGGTCATCACCGAAAATTCGTTGTCGTTGTATTGCGGAGCGAGCGTGCCGTTCGGGCTGGGATCGTGACCGTGTTTGAGGCCGAGCGTGTGGCCAAGCTCGTGCATGATGGTGTTGAAGCCGTCAGTTCCGAAAAACTGGCTGGGCACGCCGCCATTGCTGCCGAGAGACAGATCGCCGGCGGCGGCACCACCGTAGTAGGGAAAGGAGCCCCACGATGCTGCGCCAAGCTGCGGGTCAATGTAGCCGGTCTGGCTGACGCGGATCGCCGCGTCGCTGGCGGAGCCGGAGGCGGCCGGGACGAAGACCAGGTGCGTGTAGGAGGCCACCAGGTCGAATGATATCTTCGACGCAGCCATCTGGTCGGCCGTCAGCTGAGCGAAGCCGGTAAGATATTGCGGGTTTGGGTAGTTGGTGCCGCTGGTGTAGTCAGATGCCTGGGCCGGAAAGGCGTACGGGATCGTGGTCGCGGGGATGGGTCCTTGGAACGTCGTGGTCCAACGCGCATCGACAAGCAGGGCGAGGGTGTTGGGGTCGATGCCGAGGCCCGTGGGATCGAAGAAGGCGCCGTACAGGCCACCCTTCGGTGTGCTGACAATGCCGGATGTCGGTTCGTCGTTGGCCATGACCCGCTACTCCCCCCAGCCAAATCAATGTCGATGTCGCTGTCAACCGAGCCTGTCGCGAAGCCGCTGGTTAGCCGGTTCCTTAGCAATATTGGGCGCGACGCGTTTGACTGTGCGTCGCTAAAATCTTGACTGAGAATCCCAAGACACTAGCGCCGTTCGAAGTCGATGCGCTCATCTACGGGCAGGCCGAGCAGATGGCGGCGCAGGCAATCCAGCCCGAGCTCGACCGCGCCGGCGCGCACCCAGTCGCGGCCGCCGATAAGCCTCGCCTGGCGCGAGACGGTGGCCTCGGTGTCGGCGATGCCGACGCAGATCGTGCCGCCGAAGTCGGGACGGTCGGCGCCCTCGTCGAGCTCGATCAGCAGCGCCAGCGCATGGCTGGCGCCACTGTCCTTGCGCAGGGTCCGCCCGACCGATTCGGCGGCTTCCGTCGACACGCCGTTGATACCGAGCTCGCCGGGGTCGCGCACCACGACGCCGCGCCGGAATACGCGCTCGGCGCCGGCGAGCGGCGCCAGGCGGGCCGCGAGATGGCCGCCGCTGAACATCTCCGCCGTCGACAGCGTGTGGCCGCGCTCCAGGAGGGTGGCGAGGATCACGCCTTCCAGCGTCTGGTCGTCTTCGGCGACGATGAAGTTGCCCAGCCGCTTGCGGACCTCGGCTTCGACCGGCGCCAGCCGTGCCAGAAGGTCGGCCTCGCTGTCGCCGTGGGCGGCAAGCTTGGTTTCCAGCTGCGGATAGTGCGCCTGGAAGCCCAGCTTGATGTCGCCGCCGTCCTTGAAGACCTCCATGTCGGCCAGCATGTTGTCGGCGCGCGATTCGCCGATGCCGAAGGAATGGAAGCGCTTTAGCCGCGTGACGCCGGTGATGCCGCCCAGCTTCAGGAGGCGCGGGATCAGCTGCTCGTCGAGCATGCGGCGCATCTCGCGCGGCACGCCCGGCGTGAAGAAGAAGCGCGCGCGGCCGATGGTGACGGCGAAGCCGCAGGCCGTGCCGATCGGGTTGTCGATGAACTCGGCATTGGCCGGCAGCATGGCCTGCTTGCGGTTGTTGGGCGGCATGACCCGGCCGCGCCTTGCATACGACTCCGTCATGCGGGTCATCCAGTACTCGCTCAGCACCAGCGGGACGCCGCAGGCCTCGGCCGCCACCTCCTGCGAGAGGTCGTCGACCGTGGGTCCCAGCCCGCCATTGACGATCACCGCATCGGCGCGCTCGCCCGCCTGGCGGAAAGCCTGCAACAGGCTCGCGCGGTCGTCGCCGACCGTGGTGCCCCAATGGACGGTGAGCCCGACATCGCCGAGGCGCCGGGCCATATGGCTATAGTTGGTGTTGATGGTTTTGCCGGTGAGGATCTCGTCGCCGGTACAGAGGATTTCCACGCGCATTGCGCCGATTATCGGCTAACGTCGCCCCAAAATCGAGGGAGATGCTCATGACCGCTTTATCACCCGATCTGCGCGACGCGCTGGCCAAGGTCGGCACTTCGACCCTGACCGGCGTGCTGAACCGCCGGGGCCTGCGCAGCATGACGCTGTACGACGTCTGGCCGCTTCGGCCCGAGCAGCCCCGCATGGTGGGCATCGCCTTCACCATGCGCTTCATCCCCTCGCGCGAGGACATGGATGGGCCGTCTTCCAAGAACCGCAGCACCGTGCAGCCGCAGGCCATGGAGGAATGCCCGCCGGGCCATGTGCTGATGATCGATTCGCGCGGCGATTCGCGCGCCGCCTCGGCCGGCGACCTCTATGTCGGCCGCCTGAAGGCGCGTGGGGCGGCGGGCATCGTCACCGACGGCGGCTTTCGCGACACCGACGGGGTGTTCAAGACCGGCCTGCCGGCCTATCACCGCCGGCCGTCGTCGCCGCCCAGCCCGATCGCCCACCGGCCGGTCGATCTCAACCTGCCGATCGCTTGCGGCGGCGTGGCGGTCTATCCCGGCGACATCGTCGTGGGCGACCGCGACGCCATCCTGGTGATTCCGCCCGACATCGTCGAGGCGGTCGCCGAGGAGGCGCTCAATACCTATCACTACGAGGAGTTCGCCGAGGCTGAAGTGGCGCGTGGCCGCTCGCTCAAGGGCCTGTTCCCGGTGGCGGGCGAGGAGGCCAAGCGCGACTACGAGGCGTGGAAGAAGCGCAAAGCCTAGATCCTCCCCAACGAAGTTGGGGAGGTGCCCGCGCAGCGGACGGAGGGGTTGGGGGCTTTGATAAAACGCATGACCCCTCCGGCCCTTCGGGCCACCTCCCCACTTCGTGGGGAGGTGTTAGAGGAGACTGGTCCTGATCTCCAGCCCGCCCTTCAGCGTGAGGGTGACGGGCGTGCGCTCGGCGATGTCGGCCATACGCTTCTTCTGCTCATCGTCGACCGCGCCCTCGATGGTGAGCACGCGGTCGATATGCTGCCTGTCGCCGTGGCGGACGTAGTGCACGTCGGAATGTACGGCCGTCACCGGCCACTGCTTGCGCTCGGCATACATGCGAAGCGTGATCACGGTGCAGGCCGCCAGCGCGGAGGTCAGCAGATCGTAGGGCGCGGGCCCCACGTCCTTGCCGCCGAGCTCAGGGCCCTCGTCGGCCGTGAGCTTGTGGTGCCCGGTCGTGATCGCCGTCGCGTAGTTCACCGTGCCGATGCTTGCCTTCGCGCGTGCCATGCCGCCTCCGTTGCCCAGCGCCAGGCCTGGCGCCGGCTGCAGTCTAGCGGCGGGGCCTAACGGCGCTTGGCCCGTTTCGCCGCTTTCTTCGCGACTTTCTTGACGGCGCGCTTGGTCTTGGAGACGGCCTTCTTGGCCTTCTTTGCGGCCTTCTTTGCGGCCTTCTTGACGACCTTCTTCGCGGCTTTCTTCTTGCTCGCGATCTTGCGCACGCCGGTCTGGACCGCCTTGACCGCTTGGCGCCCCGCCTTGACGACCGCCACCTCGGCACCGATGACGGCATCCGCCACCGTGTCGACTATCGTGTTCTTTGCCATTGCGATCTCCCGTTTGCCGGTTCTGAAGGTTCCCGAACGCAGCATACAGCAAGTCGCGTCGCGCGTCGTCACACGCATCGCTGATAGAGTCGAATCCACCTGCGATCGACGTGATCCTTCCAGCGCCACACCCAGGCGCCCTCGATCGCCCACCAACCGCGAGTCGCGAGCGCGCGGCCGTCGCCGCTGCCGATGATCGAGAGATAGCGGGTCTGCGGCACGAACGGCTCGGGCGCCTGGCCGACCAGGACACGGCGCAGGTTCTCCACAAGCGGCGGTCCTTGGCGCACCGCGAATACGCCGGCCTTGGGCCGGGGGTGCTTCAGCACCGTCGCGCAGTCGCCCACGGCGAAGACGCGCTCGTCGTCCGTCGAGCGCAGCGTGTCCTCGACGGCGAGAAAGCCGCGTTGATCGAGCGGCAGGCCGGTCGTGGCGAACCATGGGGCGGCGCTCGCCTCGGTGACGACGAAGACGGCGTCGGCATGCAGCCATTTGCCGCCCTCGAGCTGGACGGCGCCGCGTTCGATCCGGACGGTTGCCGCCTTTTCGAGCAATCGCAGCCCGCGGCGCTGGAAGATCGTCCGCATCCGCCGCCGCGCCGCCGCGGCCTGCCCGGTCAGGATCTCGTCCTTGGTGACGACCGTGACCTGGACCTGGGCGCCCTTCGCGACCGCGCGCAGGCGATGGTCGATCGCCAGGGCGAGCTCGACGCCGCCCGCGCCGCCGCCGATCACCGTGACGTCGAGCGGGCCCAGCCAGGTCTTCATGCGCTCCAGGAAGTCCGTCCAGTGCCGGGCGAGCTCGGCAATCGGCTTCACCGGCGTCGCCCATTCGCGGGCGCCCGCAATGGTCTCGAGGTTGGGCGCCGAGCCGACATCGATCGACAGAAGATCATAGGAGACGGCCGGCCCGTCCTTCAGCAGCACCTGGCGGCGGGCGCGATCGATTCCCGTGGCTTCATCCCGCACCAGGCGCGCGCCGGTCGAGGCGCAAAGCCATGCCAGGTCGATATGGCATTCGTCGAAGCTGTAATGGCCGGCGACGAAGCCCGGGATCATGCCGGAGTAGGGTGTTTCGACATCGCGCGCGATCAGGGTGAGCCGCACGCCGGGCATCGGCTTCAGGCCGAAACTCCTCAGAACGTGGACGTGGGTGTGACCCCCGCCAACCAGCACAAGGTCCTTGAGGAGGGGCGCCGCCTGCATCGCGACCCGTATATCCGATCGGGCGGGGCACTGGTACGCCTCCAGAAAATATTGTATATCAGAGCATTATATCGATTTCTTGCAGTTATTTTGGAGCTACCCATGGCCGTTATTTCCGGCCTCTCGGTTTCCAGCGATTCTTCCCACGATCTTGGCGCTAGCGCCGTCCTGCAGCAGCCGCGCTCGTCGTGGGCGCTGTCCTGGCCGCTGGCGGTGGGCCTCGTGCTGTTCGTCTGGCTGCCCAAATCACCGGGCTTGCTGGCCGACCCCGACAGCCACTGGCACGTCACCGTGGGCAATTGGATCCTGGCGCACGGCGCGGTGCCGACGGTCGACGTCTACTCCTTCACCTTCGCGGGCCAGCCGTGGATCGCCAAGGAGTGGCTGTCGCAGGTCCTGCTGGCGCTGGCCTACGATGCCGGCGGTTGGGGCGCCGTGGCGGTGCTCTGCGCCGCCTCGGCAGGCTTTGCCTTCGCACTCATGATGCGTCTGCTGCTGCGCGACATCAGTCCGCTGCCCGCCCTCCTGTTCACCGTCGCCGCGGTCGTCATGACGGCGCCTCACCTTCTGGCGCGCCCGCACGTGCTGGCTTTCCCGGTGATGCTGATCTGGGTGGCGGGCCTGGTGCGCGCCGTCGAGGAACGCCGCGCGCCGCGACCGGTTCTGCTGCTCGCCATGCTGGCGTGGGCCAACCTGCATGGCGGTTTCACCCTGGGCCTCCTGCTGTGCGGCGCCTTCGCGCTCGAGGCCTTGGTCGGGGCCCGCGAGGCATCGGAGCGAAAGACCCTGTTCGTCGAGTGGGCCAAGTTCGGCATTGCCGCCGTCCTGGTCGCCTGCATCACGCCCTACGGGGCGGAATCGATGCTGGTCACCTTGCGCATCTTCAATCTCGGCGATGCGCTCAGCGTGATCAGCGAATGGCAGTCGCCCAACTTCCAGAGCATGCCGCAGCAGGAGCTGGTCCTGCTGATCGCGCTCTATGTCTGCCTGTCGCGTGGCCTGAAGCTGCCCCTGGTCCGCTTGCTGATCGTGCTGGGCCTGGTCCATCTGTTCCTCAAATACGTGCGCAATGCCGAGCTGCTGGCCATGCTGGCGCCGCTGATCGTGGCGCCGGTCCTGGCCCGTCAGTGGCCAACTCTGCGGCCCACCGCCGAGGCGCCGACCACCTCGCTCCTGCGCCGGCGGCTGGCGGCGCTCGGTCGCCCGGCCGGACGCAATGCCATCGCGCTTTGTGTTGCTCTCGGTGCGGTCTATGCCGGCGGCGTCATCCGCTTCGCCGGCGTCCGCCCGATGGACGACACGATGCCGGTGGCGGCCCTGGACTTCATCCGCGAGGCCAACCTGCAGGGCAACGTGCTCAACCACTATGGCTTCGGTGGCTTCCTGATCAATGCCGGCATCAAGACCTTCATCGATGGCCGCGGCGAGCTCTATGGCGGCGACTTCATCAAGCGCTACGTCGATATCGTGAATGCGCGGGGCACGCGGCCGCTCGAGGAGACGCTCGACGAATTCCGCATCGACTGGACGCTGCTCCAGAAGAATCAGGCCGCCAACAATGTCCTCGCACACCTGCCCAACTGGAAGCGCGTGTACGGCGACGACATCGCGACCGTCTTCGTCCGCCAGCGCTAACGGATTTCTGATCGGATGGGACCGCGCGCGATGCCATCCGATCAGAAACGCGCGCACCGGCGCTCGTGGGTTCACATGTCCTCTAGGCCTTGAGCAGGATCCAGGTGCAGGTGCCGATGGCGCAGAGGCGTCCGGACTCGGTGTAGAGCGCGGTGCCCGAATAGAGCTTGCGGCCCTCCTCGCCGATCTTCCAGCCGACCACGGCGCAACGTTCGCCGACTCTCGGCGGCTCGATCACCTGGGCGGTCATGCGGCCGGTCAGCGCGGGTCGAAAATCGTCAGGATCCTGGGCGGCAAACGCGCCCGGGCAATCGAGCGTGCCCCAGACAAATTCCGGCCTGATGCGGCCATGCGCGTCGGCGTGGTTGGGATGCGGCACGTAGCAGGACAGCGAATAGCCGGCTTGCGGTCCGGCGGTCCCCAGCACCCGCAGGCCATCGCCGACAGCGCGCTCGCGCCCGCAGACGAGGCAGCGGCTGAACTCGCCGTCGTCGGGCGCGCCACCCACCTCGCCGCGGCGCATGACGTCGCCCCAGTCAATGGGCGGCGGGGGCGGCGAGAGATGCGCGACCGATCCGGCGCGCGCCTCGCACAGCAGGGTCTCCCCGTCGCGCAGCATCAGCGCCTCGCCGTCGCGCGCCACCCGCAGCGTCCGCTCGATGGGGATGGGCGCACGTAGCGTGACCTCGACGGCGCCGTCGCCGCCGAATTTCTCGGTGAACTTGCCGGCCATCACGCCGCCGACATAGCCGCCATTGCCCGAAAGCCGCGGGCCATTGAAGCCCGCCGCGATGATGATCGTATCGTCCACTCAAACCCTCCGCGGCGCGGAACCTCGCGCGTGCATGCGGGGATTGCAAGCCTGCCGGTGCGCGAAACTGCTTGCCTGCCGTGCGATGCGTCGCCCAGGGTGAAGACGATGAGTCGGTTCGTGCCTTGGGCGCTGGTGGCGCTATGCTTTGCGCTCGGCGTGGCGAGTCGCTCGATCAGCGATTCCTTCGTCGTCTTCGTGCCGGCGCTGCAGAGCGCCTTCGACGCCAGCCGCAGCGCCATCACGGTGGTCTACAGCTTCGCCTTGCTGGTCGGCGGCACCGGAGCGCCGCTTGCCGGCTGGATCGTCGATCGTTTCGGCCTGCGCGCCCTCACCGTCATCGGCGTGTCGGCGGCCACGCTCGCCACCGCCAGCGCCTCGATGGCGACGGAGGTCTGGCATCTCTACCTTGGCCTGGGCGTCGTCATGGGCTTCGGCGGCGCGTCGCTGAGCGGCGTGCTGAGTTCGACACTGCTCGGCCGCTGGTTTCCCGCCCAGCGGCTGGGCGTGGCGCTGGCCGTCGCTTGGTCGGCCTCGGGCGTCGGCGCCATTGTCATGCTGCCGCTCGCCCAGCACCTCATCACCACCGACGGCTGGCGACATGCCTACGTCGTGTTCGCCATCATCAGCGCGGCCTTCATCCCGCTGCTCCTGGTGCTGCCCTGGCGGCGTATCGAACAAGGCAATGCAGGCCACGCGCGCCTGCGCGCCTCGACCAGTCCTGGTCCGACGGTCGGCCAGGCGGTGCGCGACTGGCCGTTCTGGGCGCTCACCTTCTCCTTCGGCCTGACTTCGATCGGGATCTTTTCGCTGGTGCCGCAGGTCATGGTCTACCTGCTGGAGCGCGGCCTCGAGGGCGCCTATGCCGCGCGCGCCCTCGCCGTCGCCGGATTCCTGACGCCGCTCGGCATGATCGGCTTCAGCTGGCTCGCCGATCGCGGCGGCCGGCGCCTGGCCGCGGTCCTGGCCTACGCCTGCTCCATCCTGGGCGTCGGCGCGCTCGCCCTGGTGCGCGGGCCCAGCGACGACTTCTGGCTATGGACCTACGTGCTGCTGTTCGGCGGCAGCATGGGCTCGCGCGGCCCGATGATCTCGACGCTCGCCACCTTGCGCTATCGCGGCGTCCATTTCGGCCGCATCTACGGCCTGATCAGCATCGGCATGGGCCTGGGCGGCTTCTTCGGCGCCTGGCTGGGCGGCCTGCTGCACGATTGGACCAATGGCTATGCCGCCGTGATGATCCTCGCTGCCGCGGCGCTCCTGCTCGCCGCGGCGTCGCTGGGCTCCGAAGCCTCCGCCCGTGAGCGCCTCAGCGCCTAGGGCAGAATCGCCGTGTGCACGAGGTTGGCGACCAGGTCGAGGCGCTTGCTGTGCCACGGGTCGGGGATGCGGTTGTTGGTGACGTAGGCGAACGATACGCCCGACTCGGGATCGCCCCAGCAGTAGGACGTGCCGACGCCGCCATGGCCGAACACGCGCGGATTGGCGAAACCGCCCAGCCCGCGGATGTTCTCCGTCGTGCCGCGGAGGTGCGGGCCCAAGCCGCGATGCATGGGCATGCCCATGAACTCGTCGACGCGATCGCCGGTATGGTTGCGGATGGCGTATTGCAGGGTGCGCGGTCCCACGATGCGCGTGCCGTTGAGCTCACCGCCGGCAAGCATCATCTGATAGAGCGCCGCCATCGCGCGCGCCGTGCCGTAACCTGCGCCGCCCGGCGCGCCGCCCTTGCGCCACTCCGCCGAGTTGGCCTCGGCGTCGGGCCGGAAGCCGTCGCCGGCGGGCTTCGGCTCGTGCATGGAAGCGGCGCGAGCGAACTCGGTCTCGGGCAGGCCGACATAGAGTTCGCGGCCGAGGCCCAGCGGCTCGGCGACGGTTTCGCGGATGACGTCGCGGAAGTCCTTGCCGGTGACCGCTTCGATCAGCACGCCCAGGGTCCAGTGGGCGGTCAGGCCGTGATAGTGCACCTTGGAGCCGGGCGACCATTCGAGCGGGAAGTCACAGACCACCTCGCGCAGCCGCTTGTGGTCGGCCCACGCATCCTTGCCCACGACGGCGGTGGGGAACCCCGCCTGGTGCGTGATGGTCTGCAGGACCGTGATGTTGCCCTTGGCGTTCTTGCGGAACTCCGGAACATGATCGGCGATGCGGTCGGAGAAGGAGAACAGGCCACGCTCGGCCAGCGCCCACAGCGCGATGGCGGTCACCACCTTGGTGTTGGAGTAGAGCAGCCACAGCGTGTCGTCCGCCGCCGCCTGCGGTTTCGGCTCGGTGACGGCGTTGCCGAAGCTTTTGTACAGCGCGAGCTTGCCGTGGCGGGCGAGGGCGATCTGACAGCCGGGATAACGGCCCTCGGCGACATGCCGCTCGATCAGCGCGACCAGCCGGTCGATCTGCTGTCGGCGAAAGCCCAGCGAATCGAGATCGGCCTGGGGCAGGGGAAAGTTTGTGGCGGCTTGGGGGCGCGCGGCGGTGATGGTGTCCACGATGAGGGTTCCTCCTGAGACGATCATATTATCGTTCGGTGGCATGTCGATGAACCCCGCATCGACATGTTGTGTTTCCAGAAAAATTTGCCACAATGCGCGCCATGTCGAACCGAATTCTTGATCGTATCGACTTCCCGAGTAGTCCCATTCAACGGCCGCGAGGCTAGCCGTGGCACCGGGCCTTGAGTTCTGCCACGCGCTGGTGCTCAACGCCGACTTTCGGCCGCTGTCCTATTTCCCGTTGTCGATCTGGTCCTGGCAGGATGCGGTGAAGGCCGTGTTCCTCGATCGCGTCAGCGTCATTTCCGAGTACGACCGCAAGATCCACAGCCCGTCCTGCGAGATGCGGCTGCCCAGCGTCATCGCCCTCAAGGAATACGTGCCGGCGGCGCGGCGGCCGGCCTTCACGCGGTTCAACGTCTTCCTGCGCGATCGCTTCCACTGCCAGTATTGCGGCGGCGACTTCGCGACCAACGAGCTCACTTTCGACCACGTGGTGCCGAAGTCGCGCGGCGGCCGCACCGCCTGGGCCAACGTCGTGACCGCCTGCAGCCCGTGCAATCTGCTGAAGGGCAACCGGCTGCTGCGCGAGATCGGCATGCACCTGCAGCGCGCGCCGATCGAGCCCACGACGCAGGAGCTGCAGGAAAACGGCCGCGCCTTCCCGCCCGGCTACCTGCACGAGAGCTGGCGCGACTTCCTGTACTGGGACAGCGAGCTGGATCAGAACTGAGCGCTGGGGACGCGCGACTCCAGTCGCGCATCATTCCTCTGATCAGTGAAGATCGCGCCACAGGGGTGGCGCGCCCATTGGCGCGAACTTACACCTTGACCTCACCCTGAGGAGCACCGCGGAGCGGTGCGTCTCGAAGGGTCGGCTACCAGCAGGGCGCTGCAACCCGGCCATTCACGACCCCGTGCGGTGCCCATCCTTCGAGACGGCCGCTTCGCGGCCTCCTCAGGACGAGGTTGTCGTTTGAAATATCGGCAAAGTTAACGCCTATGAATGGCGCGCGCCAGGCGTCAGATCCGCGTGGAGAGCCAGATCGCCAGCCGCGAGCCGGCCTTGATGGCGGCCGTCAGCGCCTCGTAGGCCGGGGCCTGCTCGGCGCCGGCGGCAAGCGCGGTGTCCTTGTGCTCGATCTCCTCGGCGCGGAACTTCTCGATGGTGCCGCGCAGCTCGGCCTCGTCGTCGCCCAGCGCCGCGGCCTGGTCGGCATAGTGCTGGTCGATCGTCTCCTCGACGGCCACCGTGCAGGCCATCGCCGCCTTGTCGCCCATCAGCGCGGTCGCAGCACCCAGCGCGAAGCCCGCGACGTTCCACAGTGGCGACAGTACGGTGGGTCGCACGCGGCGTTCGGCCAGCAGGCGGTCGAACACCTTGTTGTGCTCGCGCTCGGCCCGCGCCATGAGGGCGATCTTGCGGCCGGCCTCGCCGTTGGCGCGGCCGGTCCAGCGGAGTGCTGCGAGCTGGCCCTGATAGATGCGCACGGCGCCGAATTCGCCCGCCTGGTCGACGCGGATGGTGCGCTCGATCAGTTCGCGCGCTTCGGGATCGCCGGGATTGCGGACCTCGCCGGTCTTCATGGGCGCGACCTCACCCAGCGGGCCACGCCGGAGCCCAGCACGAAGGCGAGGCCTGCCGAGGCGATGGCGTTCCAGCCGGCCATCGAGATGCCCCACATCACCCACGCCGCCTGGTCGCAGCGCACCATCTTGGCGCCGAACAGGTATTTCTTGAGCTGCTCGGGCGAGAGCCCGCGCGGCACGTTGCCCGAGCAGGCCTGCGGCCCCTCCCACCAGTGATACTCGACGCCGACATGGAAGACGCCGATGGCCGCCGTGATCAGCAGCGCCGTGATTGCGGTCAGCACCAGCACGAGCCCGAGCCGCGGCCGGGCGAAGGAGGCGAGCGCCGCCAGGCCCGCCGCGATGGCGACCATGTGCGGCCAGCGCTGCAGGTAGCAGAGGTCGCAGGGCGGCAGGCCCACGACGTACTGGAAGTAATAGGCGCCGCCCAGCAACGCGCCGCTGCCCAGCGCGGCGAGCAGGCCGAGCTGGCTGGGCAGAGGCAGGCGCTGGGACGGGGCTGCGGATATCGCCACGGGGATCACTCAGAAAAGATAGCGAAGGGCGACGAAGCCGCCGACCAGCGCGATCAGGAACAACCAGGTGACGAGCGTCAGCCGTTTCTCGATGAAGGCGCGGATCGGCTCGCCGAACTTCCACAGCAACGCTGCCACGACGAAGAAACGCACGCCACGCGTCACAATCGACGCCCACACGAATGTGAACAGGTCGAAATGCGCCGCGCCCGAGGCGATCGTCACCAGCTTGTAAGGAATGGGCGTCAGGCCCTTGATCAGGATGATCCAGATGCCGTACTCGGCGAAACCGGCGCGGAAGGCCGCCAGGCCCGACTGCAGGCCATAGGTCTTGACCACCCATTCGCCGAGCGTCTCGAAGAAATAGTAGCCGATGGCGTAGCCCAAGAGCCCACCCAGCACCGAGCAGACGGTGCAGACCAGCGCGATGCGGAAGGCCTTGTCGCGGTTGGCCAGCACCATGGGCACCAGCATCACGTCCGGCGGGATGGGGAAGATCGAGCTTTCGAGGAAGGAAATGACGCCCAGGATGGGAATCGCGCGCGGGTGACCCGCGAGGCGGATCACCCAGTCATAAAGGCGGCGGAGCATGCGGGGCGTTCCCTAGCAGGCGGGAACGAGGGTTGGCAAAGCCGCTGTGATCAGCTCAAGGCCGGGGCGCGCCACTCAATAGGCGCCAACTTACATACGAACCTCACCCTGAGGAGCGGCCCGCGTCGCGCGGGGTAACCCCCGCGCTTTGCCGCGTCTCGAAGGGTCGGCAACAGGGCAGGCGGTTCGAACCGGGCTCTTCCACTATTCCGTGCGTGGCCCATCACAGCGCGGAGTTTACTCCGCGCGATTCGAGACGGCCGCTACGCGGCTCCTCAGGATGAGGTTGTTGACTGAAATATCGTCAAAGTTAGGCCTATGGGCACGCCACTCCAGTGGCGCGCCCGGCGTCACTCGGCGGCCTGCTTCAGGCGCGTGGGGACGGTCTCGCCGGCGAACAGCGCGGCGCGCGCGGCCTCGTACTCGGCCTTGAGGCGGGCCACGATCTCGGCGGCGGGCGGGGCGTCGAAGATCTGGCCGACGCCCTGGCCCGCGCCCCAGATGTCGCGCCACGCCTTGGCCTTGGAGTTGCCGCCCGAGGCGAAGTTCATCTTGCTCTTGTCGGCTTCGGGCAGGTCGTCGGGATCGAGGCCGGCCGCGGCGACGCTGCGCTTCAGGTAATTGCCGTGCACGCCGGTGAAGAGGTTGGTGTAGACGATCTCCTCGCCGGTCGAATCGATGATGCACTGCTTGTTGCCGTCGGTGGCGTTGGCTTCCTTGCTGGCGGTGAAGCGCGTGCCGAGATAGGCGAGGTCGGCGCCCATCGCTTGTGCGGCCAGCACGGACGCGCCGTTCGAGATCGAGCCGGAGAGCAGGATGCAACCGTCGTAGAACTGGCGCACTTCGGGAACCAGCGCGAAGGGAGACAGCCGGCCGGCGTGGCCGCCCGCGCCGGCGCAGACCAGGATCAGGCCGTCGACGCCCGCCTGCAGCGCCCGCTTGGCGTGGGTGACGTTGGTCACGTCGTGGAACACCAGGCAGCCGTAGCGCTTGGCCGACTTCACCACGTCGTCGGGCGCGCGCAGCGAGGTGATCTGGATCGGCACCTTGTATTTCTCGCAGAGCTCGACGTCGTGCTGCAGGCGGTCGTTGGAGCTGTGCACGATCTGGTTGACCGCGAACGGCGCCACCTTGCGGTCCGGGTATTTCTGCTTGTACTCGCGCAGCTCCGTGGTGATGCGCTGCAGCCAGGTCTCGAGCATCTCCTTGGGGCGCGCGTTCAGCGCCGGAAAGGCGCCGACGATGCCCGCCTTGCACTGCTCGATCACCAGATCGGGGTTCGAGACGATGAACAGCGGCGCGCCGACCACGGGAATCGACAGGGTGTCGCGCAGCAGAGCCGGAAGGGCCATGGGTTTCGCTCCTTGGAAGGCCTAGTCGCAGGATTCGGTCGGACCTAGCACGAAGCGCCGCGGTCGTCGTCTATTTCAGCATCGAGTAGGGGCCGCCTCTTGCAAGCGCGCGCTTGTAGGCCGGCCGCGCCTGGATCGCCTCGACGAAGGCTTTCAGTCGCGGCAGCCGCGCGCCGAGACCGGCGCGGGCGGCGGCGGCCTCGAGGGGGAAGCTCATCTGGATGTCGGCGGCCGAGAAGTCTGCGCCGGCGAACCAGTCGCGGCTGGCGAGCTCGCTTTCGAGGAAGGCGAAGTGGTTGGCGATCTGCGGGCCGAGCAGCTGCTTGTCGGCGCCGGCCGAGATCAGGCGCGCGACCGGCCGCATCAGCAACGGCACGCGCTCGGGCAGGCGGGTGAACACCAGCTTCATGAACAGAAGCGGCATCAGCGAGCCTTCCGCGTAATGCAGGAAGTAGGTGTAGCGCAGCCGCTCGGGCGTGCCGTGCGGCGGTGCGAATCGGCCGTTGCCGTAGGCCTCGACCAGATATTCGAGGATGGCGCCCGACTCCGCCAGCGTCTTGTCGCCATCGGTGATGACCGGCGACTTGCCGAGCGGGTGGACCGCGCGCAGCGACGCCGGCGCCTGCATGGAAGGCTCGCGCTGATAGAGCTTGATCTCGTAGTCGAGGCCGAGCTCCTCCAGCATCCACAGGATGCGCTGCGAGCGCGAGTTGTTGAGATGATGGACCGTTATCATAGGGGACCTGCCCGCCAGTTGCCGTGGAAGCCCGCCGGCACCCTGCCGCTCAAATGCGCGAGCGCCACCGGGCCTTTGGCGATATCGGTCGCCTCGAATACCGCAAGGTCGCTCCTGTCTTCAGAGGCGCGGTAGACGACGCTCAGCACCCAGCCATCGCCCTCGGCCGCATCGGGGCCGCGCGGCACGAACACCGGCTCGCTCATGCGATTGCCGCGGATCAGCCGCCAGTCCTGGTCCTTGCCGCTCTTGATGTCGTAATGCGTAAGCTGGTCGCCTTGCTCGCGGTCGCTTGCCGGGTCCGCGGCATTGGCTGTCACCGCCCAGCCATGGCGGTAGCTCGCCATGGCCAGCCGGTCGTCGATGCGCGGGAACTCGCCGACGCGCTCGTCGAGCTGCAACTCATGGAACGCCTTGCCCTTGCCGCTGAGGTCGAACGTCCAGCGGAACAGCCGCGACGGCGGCGATGCCTTGGCCGAAGGCCTGCCATCGGGCAGCGGGAAGAGCGGCGCCACATCGTATTTCATCACGTCGATCACGATCCTGCCGTCGACCGTGTCGTAGTGGTTCATGGCATGAAAGACATAGCAGGACGGCAACGTCACCCACTGCACGCCGGCCACCGTGCCGTCGCGGGGCACAAAGGCTATGTGGGTGCCCTTATCGGGTTCCCAGGCAAAAGGCGGTTGCCCGCGTTTCGCGCGTTCCAGCGATCCGGTGAGCGGAAAGACGGGCACGACGATCCAGTTCTTCGTTACGGCGAAATCATGGATCATGCTGGCGAAGGGAATCTCGAGCATCTCGGTGCGCGTGATGCGGCCGTCCCTGTCGGCGACGTGAAGGCTCACGAACGGCGTGAAGGCGCCCTTGGCCGAATAGCCGAAGAAGATCATCTCGCCGGTCTCGGGATCGACCTTCGGATGCGCGGTGAAGGGGCCTTTCAGCTGGCCGCCATAGGTCTCGTATCCCTCGGGCTCGAGCGCAGCCGGCCCGAGCAGGAAAGGCGGGTGGCCCTCCTCCAGCGCCATCAGCCTGCCGGCGTGCCAGACGATGTTGGTGTTGGCGGTCGTCGAGTTGAGGTTGGCCGCGCGCGGATCGGTAAGGCGCGGGTTTCCGAAGCTGCCGACCAGGCTCTCGCCCGCCGCGTGCTCGACCAGCCACTTGGGCGTCCGCACCCAGCGGTTCCTGTAGGAGACGCGGCCATTCTCAATATGGAAAGCGTGGATCATGCCGTCGCCGGCGAACCAGTGATAGGGGCCGCGCGGCGCGAACTGCGGGTTGGGGCCGTTGCGGTAAAGCGTGCCGTGCAGCGCCTTCGGCATGTCGCCCTGGATCTTGAGGTCGGGCTCGTCGCTCTCGCTGTGGATCGGCGCATAGTAGCCGCGCAGGAAGGGATCGTCGGTCGGCGGGGGCTTGGGCAGCTCCGCCCCGGCACGCCGTGCCGCCGCCGTCGACAGCAGCCCGGCCGCGCCGACGGCTTGCATCATATGCCGTCGAGGGAGCGTGATCGGGTTTGGCATGACGGCACTCCTTTGGAGCGAGCTTAGCCTGTTCGCGCCAAAATCACAGCGAACCCGGCCGCCAGTTGCCGTGAAAGCCCGCCGGCACCTTGCTGCTCAAATGGGCGAGCGCCACCGGGCCCCGGGCGATGTCGGTCGCCTCGAACACCGCGAGGTCGCTGCGCGCCTCCTCCGAACGGTAGATCACGCTCAGCACCCAGCCGTCGCCCTCGGCAGCATCGGGGCCGCGCGGCACGAACACCGGCTCGCCGAAGCGATCGTCGGCGCCCGCGTTCCAGGTGGCGTTGCGGCCGTCCACGAGGTCGTAGTGGGTGAGGCCTTCACGCCGCGGCACGCCGGCTTCGGCGATGTTGCCCGAAACGGTCCAGCCGTGGCGATAGTCGCTCATGCAGAAGCGGTCGTCGAAGCGCGGGAACTCGCCGGGGCGGTCGTCGAGCTGCGCCTCGTGGAAGGTGTTGGCCTGGCCGCTCAGATCGAAGGTCCAGCGGAACAGCCGCGCCGCCGGCGTCTCCTTGGACGACGGCGAGCCGTCGGGCAGGGGGAAGAGCGGTGCCACGTCGTACTTCATGACGTCGACCACGACTTTGCCGTCGGCGGTCTCGAAATGGTTCATCGGATGGAACACGTAGCAGGCGGGCGCCGTCACCCACTTGGCATCGGCGACGGTGCCGTTCCTCGGGATGAAGGCGATGTGCGTGCCCTTGTCGGGTTCCCAGGCGAAGGGCGGCTTGCCGGCCATGGCGCGTTCCATCGAGGAGGTGAGCGGGAAGATCGGCACCACGATCCAGTTCTTCGTAACGGCGAAGTCGTGGATCATGCTGGGGAAGGGGCCTTCGAGGATCTCGGCGCGCGTCACCTTGCCTTCGACGGACACGGTCTGGATGCTCACTTCCCTGGTGAAGCGACCTTTCGCCGAGTAGCCGAAGAACACCATCTCGCCGGTCTTGGGATCCAGCTTGGGATGGGCGGTGAAGGGACCGCACAGCTTATCGCCGTAGGTCTCGTAGCCTTTCGGCATCAGGCTCGCCGGATCGAGCGCGAAGGGGGCATGCGCCTCCTCGAGCGCCAGAAGCTTGCCGCCGTGCCAGACGATGTTGGTGTTGGCGATGGTCGAGTTGAGCGCCATCACGCGCGGATCGGTGTAGCGCGGATTGCCGAAGGTGCCGGAAAGGCCTTCGCCTTCCTTGTTCTCGATCTCCCATTTGGGCGTGCGCACCCAGCGATTCTTGTAGGAGACGTTGCCGCTCTCGATGTGGAAGGCGTGGATCATGCCGTCGCCGCCGAACCAGTGGTACGGGCCCCTCGGCGCGAATTGCGGGTTGGGGCCGTTGCGGTAGAGCGTGCCCAAGAGCTCCTTCGGCATCTCGCCGGTGATCTGCAGGTGACCCGCGTCGGCCTCGGTGTTCACCGGACCGTAGTAGCCGCGCAGGAAGGGATTGTCGGTCGGGAAGGCCTTGGCCATGGCGCGCTCCTGCTGGTTAACGGTAACGCTGTGTACGCAAGGACGCTATCAATACACACCGTTCCCCGCAAGAGGGTTTTGACCTTTATTCGCCGGGCGCGGGCCGGGGCAACGCGGCGCCCGCCGCTTCGCGCTCCTCGAGACGCCGGCACAGGAGGAAGCCTACGATGCCGGTCGCCAGGATCAGCAGGCCGCAGCCGAGCTGTGTCGCCACGGCGCCCATCAATTCGAAGAACCAGGTGGCGACCAGGCTCGACACCATCATCGCGGCGGCCATGACCACGAGCCGGAGGCGGAAGACGCGGGCAATGTCGTGGCCATGAAACACGGTCTGCATGCGGGTGATCATGGGCACGAAGAAGAACGGCCCGCCCAGCCCGGCCAGCAGCGCGCCCACCATCATCGCCGGCAGCAGCCGATCCGGCGGCAGCAGCCAGACCACCAGGGCGAGCGTGGAGAAACCGATCCCCATGACGACGTAGCCCAGGAACATCGTCGACATCGGGCGGCGGAAGCGGACGCTGGCGGCGACGATGTTGCCGCTGACATCGCCCACGCCATAGGCGCCCATGACCAGCGCGTAGGCGGCGAGGCCACCGAACCCCAGAAAGGTCGGCTGGTATTCGGTGACGATCAGCGCGATGGCGAGGCTGAGCGCCACCATCCACGGCCCGTTCAGGACCGCGTTGACGATCAGGATGGCGCCCATGCTGGGCTCGCTCAGCATCAGGCGGAAGCCCGCGGTGAGCGCCTCCCAGGCGCCGCGCCAGCCGGGCCGCATGCGCACCGGATCGCTCTGGCTGCCGATCAGCCGGTCGCGCGCGGCATGAAGCGCCCAGCCCGAAACCAGGAAACCCAGCGCGGTGGCGGTGAGAAAGTGGATGACCGGCAGGAAGATGTGCAGCAGCGCCGCCACCATCGGGCCGAGCAGGCGGGCGATGCGGTAGGTGGCGTCGAACAGCCCGTTGATCGCCTGCTGGGCGCCGCGGTCGCGCACCAGGGTAGGAATGGTCGATTGCAGCGCCGGCGAGAACACCATGCGGAGCGACGCCAGGCCCACCGAGGAGATGATCAGGAGCGTGATCGACAGGCCCGAGACGTAGAAGCCCACGACCGGCAGCAGGGCGAAGGCCGCACTCCAGGCGCGCGAGCCGATCATCGCCCGGTCGGGCCGCCAGCGGTCGAACAGCACGCCGCCGAACAGCCCGGCGACCAGCATGGCGACGTACTGCACGCCGGTGACGAGGCCCGCCATGTTGCCGGCCACCTCGACCGCCAGCCACACGCTGGCGACGCGGAACAGATCCTCGCCGATGGTCGAGGTGCAGAGGCCGGACCACACGGTCAGCACGGCGCGGTCGGTGAGCGGGCGGAAGACGGGGAGCATCAGGCGCGCGCCGCGGAGAAGTGCAGGCGTATCGCCCGTGGCACCTCCCGTCGTCTCGACCGAGGGCCGCAGGCCCGAGCGGAGAGACCTTCTCTCCACGATAAGCAGCTTATCGGGGAGAGAAGGTCTCTCCGCTCCGCGCTTCGCGCTCCGGTCGAGACGACGGCCGATAGCGCAGGGGCTGATAAGGGGCGCGTTGATAGCAGCGCGTGCCCGGCGATCACTTCACCCACACCCCGGCATCCTTGTTCCTGTAGCCGAGCGACAGGTACGCCGCGTCGACCAGGGCCTGGCCGCGCGCGTTCATCAGCAGGCCCGGGCCCATCTGGTTCATGGTGTAGCCGAAGGAAAGGCCGGCGGCGGGATCGGCGAAGCCCAGCGAGCCGCCGGCGCCGACATGGCCGAACGCGGCGCGAGCCCAGGATCACGCTGTCGACATCCTGGCCGAACAGCCGGGCGCCCAGGCTGCGCTGGCGGTTGTCCATCGACTTCATGAAGCCCAGCGCAAAGCGCGTCGGGATGCGCAAGGTGGCGTCGTCGTGCGTGGCCATCGAAACCTCGCCCATGCGCGCCAGCGTCTTGCCGTCGACCAGAGGGCCGCCGCCATTGGCCAGCGGCGCGTACATGCCGGCCAGGCCGCGGGCATTGGTGACGCCGTTGGCCGCGCCGATCTCGGCGGCGTGCGATTCGCGGGCGTTGGCGCCCTTGGTGCGCCAGGCGCCGACATTGAAGAAGAACAGCGAGGCGATCGACTGCTTGTCGGTGCCGAGATCGCGCATGAAGGGCGTCACGGCATCGGCCGCCTTGTAGACATAGGGCGTGATCGGCGCGACCCGCGGCTCGATCTCCTCGGGCAGGCCGATCCAGAAATCGAGTCCCAGCGGCCTGGCCACCTCCTCGCGGAAGAACGTGCCGAGCGACTGGCCGCTGGCGCGCCGCACCATCTCGCCCACGGTCCAGCCGAAGGTGAAGCCGTGATAGCCGTTGCGCGTGCCGGGCGGCCAGAACGGCACCTCGTCGGCCAGGCGCGCGGTCATGTAGTCCCATTCGAAGGGTCCGCTGTCCTTCACCGGCGCGCGCAAGCGCCGGCACGGCCGAGGAGTGGTCCAGCATCATGCGCGTGGTGACGTGTTCCTTGCCGTGTTGGCCGAACTCGGGCCACAGCTCGATCACCGGCGCATCGAGGTCGAGCTTGCCGCGGCTCGCCAGCACGTGGGCGCAGAGCGCCGTCGCGCCCTTGGTGCAGGAGAACACGATGCTCACCGTGTCCTGGGTCCACGCCGCGCCGGTCTTGCGGATTGGCGATCGCCGCCCCACAGATCGACGACCGTCTCGCCGCCCACCGTCAGGCAGACCGACGCGCCGACCTCGCCGTTGCTGTCGAAGTTCTTCCGGAAGGCTTCGGCGACGCGCTCGAAGCCCGGCTTGCAGAGTCCGTCGGTCATCGCGTCTCCTGCTTGGGCATTGGCAGCTTGAAGGCTTCGAGCAGGAAACGCGCGGCGTGCGACAGTGCCGTGTCGTTGATGCCGTGGCCGACGCCCTCGGCGATATGGAGACCGACCTTGACGCCGTTCTGCTGCAGAGCCTCGGCGGCGCGTTCGCTCAGCACATGCGGCAGCATCTCGTCGCTGTCGCCATGGGCCAGCAGGATCGGCGGCCGCGACTTGATCTCGTCCTTCAGGATATCCGGCCCGGCCAGCATGCCGGAGAAGCCGACGATGCCGGCCAGCGGCGTGGCGCGGCGCAGGCCGACATGCAGCGCCATCATGGTGCCCTGCGAGAAGCCGACCAGGCAGGTCTTGCTCTCGTCGAGGCCGTATTCGGCGAACTTCTCGTCGAGGAAGGCATCGACCAGCGGCGCCGCGCTGCGCGCACCAGCGAGCGCCAGCGCCGGGTCGAGGCGGGAGACGGGAAACCACTGATAGCCCATGGGATTGCCCTCGCAACGTTGAGGAGCGTTGGGTGCCACGAACAGCACGTCGGGCATCAGCGGCGCCAGCACGGGCGCGAGGCCGATCAGGTCGTTGCCGTCGGCGCCGTAGCCATGCAGCAGGACGACGAGGTGGCCGGGTTTGCCCTTGTCATGCGGGCCGTAGCTGGGGCCTTCGAGCTTGGTCATTTGGCCTTGGCCTCCTCTTTGATCTCTTTGAGGGGCTTGGGACCCCAGTCGGGCATGCTGCGGCGATAGTGCCAGAGCAGCAGCGCCGCGGCACTGCGCCAGGGCCGCCACTGCTCTGCGATTTTGAGCAGCCGCTTGGCGTCGGGCCGCTTGCGCAGCTTCTTCAGATGCTGCGCCGCAACCACCAGACCGAGATCGAGGCCGGGCATGATGTCGGGCCGGCCATGGGCGAACATCAGGTAGATCTCGGCCGTCCACGGCCCGATCCCCTTGGCCTGGCACAGCATGGCGACCGCCGCCGCGTCGTCGAGTGCGTGCAGGGCCTCGAAGTCGATGCGCCCCTCGACGATGTCGGTGGCGAGGCTCCGGCCATAGCGCGTCTTGGCGCCCGAAAGGCCCACGGCGCGCAGCTCTTCGTCGGAGCGCGCCAGAAAGTCGGCCGGCTCCATGCTCGGCACCGCCGCTTCGAGTCTGAGCCAGATGCTGCGCGCGGCATGGACCGAGACCTGCTGGCCCACGATCGAGCGCATCAGCCCGCCGAATCCGGTCGGCATCTCGCGCAACTCGGGGTGGCCCACCTCCTTCAGGATGCGCGCGAAATCGGGATCGACCTTCGCCAGATGCCGCATCGCCTTCTTGAGATTGGCGGCATCGAGAACGATTTGAGCTTTCGTCGGCATGATGGGCCCGGCATAGCACGCCCGGCGAGGCCGCTGTAACGTCGGATGATGAGTCCCCTCTTGCAAAGCGTCGTCACGCGTTTTGCCCCCAGCCCGACCGGCGAGCTGCATCTCGGCTCCGCCTATTCGGCCTGGACCGGGTGGCATCGCGCGCGCGAGGCCGGCGGCACGTTCCTGGTGCGGATCGAGGACATCGACATCCGCCGCTGCCGGCGCGAATACGAGACGTCGATTCTCGCCGACCTCAAGTGGCTGGGCTTCCATTGGGATGGCTGCGTGCGTCGCCAGTCCGAGCATTTCGCCGACTACGGCAAGGCGCTCGACCAGCTCGACCGGCGCGGCCTCGTCTATCCCTGCTTCTGCAGCCGCGCCGCGATCGAGCGTGAGCTGGCGGCCTCGGCCAACGCGCCGCACGGCCCGCTCCAGGGGCCGGACGGACCGCTTTATCCGGGCACCTGCCGGCATCTGTCGATGGCGGAGCGGCGCCGGCACATCGCGGCGGGGCACGAGCATTGCCTGCGGCTCGATTGCGAGCGCGCGGCCCAGGAGGCGGGGCCCTATCACTTCTTCGACGAGTCGCTCGGCCGCATCGAGGGCGAGCCGCTTCTGATGGGCGACTTCGTGATCGCGCGCAAGGACACCCCGACCAGCTATCACCTCGCGGTCACGGTCGACGATCACCTGCAGGGCGTGACCTTGGTGACGCGCGGCGTCGACGTGCTGCCCTCGACCCACGTGCACGTCCTGCTGCAGACGCTGCTGGGCTATGCTGTGCCGCGCTACGCTCATCACCGGCTTCTGACCGACTCGACCGGCCGCCGTTTCGCCAAGCGCGACCGCGACATGACCATCCGGGCGATGCGGGAGAGCGGCATGAGGCCCGAGGAGGTGGTGCGGCTGGCTCTTCAGCGGGCGCTCGATCATGGTCTTCCGGACCGCGAGCGTCCCGCTCGCTCGGATCCATGAGCGCGCGGAACGCTTGCGGTCCGGAAGAGGAGGGTCCGCTCCACCCGCTCGCTCATGCTCGCGTTGTCGTCTCTTTCATGGAATGCGCTCCTCGCGACATAAAATTTGTTTTCCGCAATTTCCGCTACCCCGCTAGTGCCCCTTCCGCACGGTTTGAAGCTCAGGCTGGGCGACACGCGGCGAGCGCTTTCCGGCTCGCCGGAATCGCGTCCTCGATCGGGCGGTTCGTGCACAGCGGTCGTCCTCGGCCATGACTCTCCTCCGGGTGGCTTCAAAGATCATGTAAGCATGGCGGCGCATAAGTCAACTGTTTCTTAAGTATATTTAAGCATATGTAGAGTTTCTGCGCACCATTTGCGCAGAAACTCGACTTCCGGGGGGCTCGCGGCGCGTGCCCGCGGGTATGGCGAATCCTTCGCAAGACATGTCGGCCCAAGCGCGCGGGCGCGGACTCCCTTAAAATGAACAGTAACGCCTCATCCTGAGGAGCAGCGATGCGTCTCGATCGCGCGCGGTAACCTCCGCGCAAGAAGACGCGCAACGGGAGTTGCGCGCCCCCGGCGGAGGGCTAAGATTCGGCCATGGAAAGACAAGAAGAACTGGCCGTCGGGAGGCGGCTGCTCGGGCATATCGATGGCCGCACGACGGACCTGGCCGGCGACATGTTCCGCAATCGCGTGTCGGCCTATTCGTGCCGCGAGCGCGCGGCCCTGGAGCGCGAGCGGCTGTTCCGCGACCAGCCGATCTTCATGGGCCTTGCCACGCGGCTGGCCAAGCCCGGCGACTATCTCAGCGAGGACGTGGCCGGCATGCCGGTCCTGATGACCCGCGGCGCCGACGGCCGGGTGATGGCCTTCGCCAATATCTGCCGCCATCGCGGCGCGCCGGTGGCGCGAGGCTGTGGCAACGCGCGGGCCTTCACCTGCCCCTATCACGGCTGGACCTACGATCTTGCCGGAAAGCTGCTGGGCACCACCGACAAGGTGGGCTTCGCCGGCATCGACCTTGCGAGCCACGGCCTGGTGCGGCTGCCGGCAGCCGAACGCCACGGCATGTTGTTCGTGCGGCCCAAACCCGTGCGGCCAGGCGAGAGCGTCGAGATCGACGTCGACTCCGGTCTCGGCCCGCTCGCGGCCGACCTCGCGGCGCTCAGGCTGGAAACCTATCCGATGTTTTCGGCCGATCGCGTTGCGCCCCGCATCAACTGGAAATTCGCCATCGACACCTTCCTCGAGGGCTATCACATCCCGCATCTGCACCGGAAAACCATCGCGCCATATTTCATCGGCAATTGCGGCACCTTCGACGGCGCGGGACTGCATGGTCGCATGTGCGTGGCGCGAACCTCGATCGAGGGGGTGCGCGCGGTGCCCGAGGGCGAGCGCAACTACCGGCCGCATGTCATCTCGATCTACCAGCTCTTCCCCAACACCATCCTGATCTGGCAGGTCGACCATATCGAGATCTGGCGCGCCTTTCCCGGCCGCGACGATCCCGGCCATTGCGACGTCGAGATGACGATCTACAAGCCCGCCGACACCGCGCGGCCCGACGCCTACTGGGAGAAGAACCGCGACATCGCCATCCGCACGGTGATGGAAGAGGACTTCCCGCTGGGCGAGCGCATGCAGATCGGCTTCGAATCGGGCGGCACCGAAGAGGTGATCTACGGCCGCAACGAGCCCTCGCTGGTCCATTTCCATAGCTCGATCCGCAACGCACTGGGTGTCGCGGCGTAGGCCCTTTCGGCGGGCCGGCCGGCAGGCGGCGCGAGCCAACAGGGGGTACCCTTCGGCCGGCGAAGCTGGCTTCTCGCTGGTCCGTGGTGCGCGTTTTGGGCGCCTGTCTGCCGCGTATAAGCGTGTCCCCGTCGGACAGGACCCGCGTGCACACGTATCAGTGCTCTAACAAGACTGTCAGAGCTTTGATTAGGACGTGTTACTTATAAACACGCCGATGTCGGCTTCCAAAGCAGACTTTGGGTATGCGCCGACCCGCCACCGTCTTTGACCCAGCGACCTTCGTCTCAACCCAAGGTCGGCGAGTTGCCGGCCGTCTCACCAGGAGAAGCGTACGCCGAGGTTGATGGCGTGGTTGTCGGTGCCAGTGGCGATCTCGCCGTCGTAACGCAGGTAGACCTGCGTCGCCGCGGCGATGTTGGCTATGGCCGAGAGGCCGAGCACCGCCGAGTTGCGCGCAGGCGAGGCGGCGAACACGGTGAAAGCGTTTCCCAGTCCGCCGGCAAAGGCCGCGGTGAGCGGCCGGCTGGTATCGGCAAACTCGTGCATCCAGCCCAGCCTGAAATCGAGATTGAGCTTCCTGTCATCGCCGATGCCGATGGCGCCGGCCAGATCAGCACCGATGGTGGTGCGCTGCGAGTTCGTCGTCTGCTGAAACACGTTGAGGTCGAGCGACTGCGCGCCCAACTCCGTGAACCCATTCTGCGTCACGCTCGTGATCTGGAAGCGGCCGAACGGCGTGATGGTCGCGGCGGCGGGTGCATAGACGTCGAACTTGTAGCCGCCCTCGATCTGGCCGAGGAACTGGTTGGCGCCGGTGCTGCCGCTGGCGGTGCGCTGGTCCAGGCCGGGGATCGAGATCTGGCGATGCACCTGGTTGTCGTAATAGGCGTAGCCCGCCAGCGCATCGACATAAAAGCCTGATTGCGTGTACGAGCCGTAGACCGCGACGCTGACCGAGTCGGTATAACCCTGACCCGGGAAGGAATTCACCCACTCCCAGCCATGCGTATAGCCGACACCCATGCCGACCAGGAAGCGCGGGTCGATCCTGTAGTCGAGGCCGGTGGCGGCGCCGGCGAAGTTGTAGGTCAGCGTGGAACCGTTGCCGTCGCCCAGCACGCTGCCCAGCCCACCCAGTGCGCTGGCCCAGGCGCTCAACGGGCCCGTGCCATCGCAATCCGCGATCTCACAGGCTTGCGCCAGCGCCTGGCGCTGACCGGCGCTCGCAGCGCCGCGCGCGTTGGACATCTGCTGGCCCAAGGCATTCATGAACATCATGCCGTTGTTCGTGTTCATGGTGCCGAAGTCGGCCCAGGGCTGGCCGCTGATCGCATCCAGCGCCGGCAGGCCTTGCTGCCTGTCGAGGTTGGCCAGCGCCGTCACGACCGTGCCGAGGTCGCCCTTCGCCGATCCACTGATCTGGTCCAGCGCTTTGCCGACATTAGTCTCGTCGCGGGTCCCGCCGCCGCCGGCAAAGGACGTCTGCAGCGTTAGGAAGACGTTGTTCGGGTCGTAGGAGAGAACCGGTGTCACGAAGGCGAAGTTGTTGGGGAAATTGAGACCCGAGTAGGTGCCGGTGACGCCGCCCGTGGCCGTGACGATGGTGTAGGTCTTGGGGGCCACGCCGGCGACGGGCGTCACGGCCACCGTGCCGCCGTTGATGGTGGCGATGCCGGTGATGGTTATGAGGTCGCTTTGGGAACCGACCTTGACCTGGTAGGTCGAGCCCACGTTCTGGGTGTAGTTGCCGTTGACCTTGAGGGTACCAATGATGGGACCCATCGAATTGCCGGGAGCGATCGTGCCGCTCACGATGGTAGTGCCCACGGTGCCGCTGCCGCTTAGCACGCCCCCACTGTTCACCGTTGTGAGGCTCGATGACGCGATCGAGCCGTTCACCAACAAGTCCCCGCCATTGATCGTGGTGGCGCCGGTGTAAGTGTTGTTCGCCGGTAGGATAGTGATGCCCGCGAGCACGTTGACAGTACCGTTGCCGGTGATTGCTGGCGCAAACACGTAGTCGGCGGATGTGTGATTGAAGTTGATCGCACCGGTGCCGGCGCCAAATGCGATGCTGGCCGCCGTAAGCGTGCCGGGTGCCGCCGCCGGCGCGCCCGCGCCCGCGCCGATGTTGAGTGTTCCAATGGCACCGGGGTTCGTCGCGATCCTAACCGGCCCGTTGACAACGCCGCCCTCCGCAATCGTGAGCGTGCCCGTGCCCGAACTACCAATGTTCAACCCCAAAATGTTCGTCCAACTGGAGCCCGCGCCGGCCACCCTCACCGTACCCAGCGAGCCAGCAGCATTGCCGATGTTGGCGACCGCGAGGGTGGTATTATTGACCGTCCCACCGTTTGTGATCGTAAGCGAGCCCGTGCCAAAACCGCCGATATTGAGCCCGCCACTTACTCCGTTGATCCAACTGGAGCCCGGGCCGGTCACCGTCACCGTGCCCGTCGAACCGGCAGCCAATCCGACCGAGCCGCCGCCACTACTCACCGTGCCACCGTCTTGGATTGTCAGCATGCCCGTGCCTTGGCCGCCGACCACGATGGAACCGGCATTCGACCAGTTGGCTCCGGCGCCGCTCACCGTCACCGTGCCCAGCCCGCCCGGTAGATTGCCGATGGTTCCGAAGGAAGTGTTCAATGTCCCAGGGGGCAGGATGACGAGCATTCCTGTCCCGTTTGAACCGACGGACAGATTTTGGGCTTGTGCGCCCGCGCCCCTGATTTCCGTCGAATTTGGCGTCACGGTGTCAATATTAGCGTCGGTCGTCTGGCTGGGAACACCGCCGATCCAATTGCCACTGTTAAACCAGCCATTGGAGACCAATCCGGTCCAATTGCTCTGGGCATGTGAGGATGATGCAGCTGCGAGCAATGCCGCAATCGCCGTCGTCGTCAACAAATGTGTGTGCATCTCGCGGTTCTCCCCCCGGTGCAAAGCAATTTGTTGGTCTGAAATTTTGAAGCAGGTCCCCGCCAACAGGATCGCGGCTGGACCGATGGTCTCCTGATGTCATGCCGGAGTCTCCCCGCAATCTTTCAAGAGCTTAGTGACTGTCGCTCCAACCGGAGGTTGAAGCAACAAATATTTGCCATCATCGCGGATAGCGGCACGTCTTTCATGCTCTTCCAGACCGCGAGCCTCCGGCTTCGCTTAAGCTCTTGAGCGAGCCGGAGGCTCGCGGTCCGGAAGAGCATGACGCTCTGCCGGGCTGGCGCGCCCCTGCTGCCGGTCGCTAACATGGCTGGTGATTGCCCAGGATTGCCTTTGACCCCCGCTCGATTGAGGACTTTTCATGCAACGCACCAAGCCGCCGTTCCGCGCCGACCAGGTCGGCAGCCTCCTGCGCAGTGCGCCGGTAAAGGCGGCGCGCACCAAGCGCGCGACCGGTGAGATCACGGCGGCCGGGCTGAAAGCGGTCGAGGATGCCGAGATCAGCAAGCTCGTCGCCCGGCAGGAGGCGATCGGCCTGCAGGCGGTGACCGATGGCGAGTTCAGGCGCTCGTGGTGGCACTACGATTTCCTCAGCCATCTCGACGGCGTGGAGCTGGTGAGCGTGGCGCAGGGCCTGCAGTTCAAGGGCACGCAGACCAAGGCCGAGGGACTGCACGTCCACGGCAAGATCGACTTCTCGCCCTCGCATCCCATGATCGAGCACTTCAAGTACCTGAAGTCGGTCGCCAAGGCGGTGCCCAAGATGACCATCCCGTCGCCGACGGCGCTGCATTACCGCGGCGGCCGGCAGGCGATCGAAAAGTCGGTCTATCCCGACATGGAGCCGTTCTTCGCCGACCTCGGAAAGGCCTATGCCAAGGCCGTGCGCGCCTTCGGCGACGCGGGCTGTACTTACCTGCAGCTCGACGAAGTCTACGTTGCCTATCTCTGCGACGAGGCGCAGCGCGACTACCTGCGCGGCCGCGGCGACGATCCGGACAGGCTGCTCGATGTCTATGCCGACCTGGTGAACGCCGCCTGCGCCGGCCGCACGCCCGGCATGACCCTCTCCATGCATCTCTGCCGCGGCAATTTCCGCTCCACCTGGATGGCGCAGGGCGGCTACGAGCGGGTGGCCGACATCCTGTTCAACAAGATGGGCGTCGACGCCTATTTCATGGAATACGACACCGACCGCGCCGGCGGCTTCGAGCCGCTGCGATTGCTGCCCAAGGGCAAGCAGGTCGTGCTGGGCGTCATGACCTCGAAGACCGGCGCGCTGGAGAGCAAGGACCAGCTCAAGCGCCGCATCGACGAGGCGGCAAAGTTTGCCGCCCTCGACCAGCTCTGCCTGTCGCCCCAATGCGGCTTCGCCAGCACCGAGGAAGGCAACCTGCTGGCCGAGGACGAGCAGTGGGCCAAGCTCGGCCGCTGCGTCGAGGTGGCGAAAGAGGTGTGGGGGTAGGTGCCACCTGTCATCCTGAGCGAGGCGAAGGATCTCATGGCGGGGCGAGCGGCGATGAGATCCTTCGCTTCGCTCAGGATGACATGAGAGGGGTCCTTCACTGGAGCACTACTTCATCGTGATAGGTGCTCAGGGTCCTCTCCGCCGCGCAGCGGGGGAGAGGAAGGGACCCATTGCGAAGCAATGGGGAGGTGAGGTGGTGGCTGACCAGGACGGGATTTTTCTGGTGCGAGCACCGTAGCCCACCTCACCCTCCCGCGCTGCGCGCGGGCCCCTCCCTCTCCCCCCGCGATGACGCGGGCGGAGAGGGTTTCTGACGCAGGCGAGGAACGCTTATCGCGCTACTTCATCGTAATCGGCGAGAAATCCTGGAACCAGTTCTGGGCCTGGACGAAGCCCGTCACCTTGGCCGACATGGCGCGCGGATTGACGTCGTGGGTGACGAACAGGAACAGCGCCTCGTCGACGATCTTCTCGTGGATCTCCTGCAGGACCTTGTCCTGCGCCGCCGGATCGAAGGTCGTGCGCGCCTTGTCGAGCAGCGCATCCATGGCCGGGTCGATGTAGAAGCCCCAGTTGGTGCCGTTGGGCGCCACCAGCTTGGAATCGACATGGCGGATGAAGGCGGTGAAGGGATCCTGGATGAAGTAGGTGAAGTTGATGCCGTTGGCGCCGTGCACGGTCTCGGACTTGGCGCCGGCGCGCCACATGTTGATCATGGTGTTCCACTCGACCACGTCGAAATCGACCTTGATGCCGACCTCGGCGAGGTTCTGCTGGATGTATTCGTTCATCGGCAGCGGCTGCATCTGGCCCGAGCCCGAGGCCGAGATCAGGATCTTGACGTTGACCGGCTTGGACGGCCCATAACCTGCTTCGGCCAGAAGCTTCTTGGCCGCTTCCGGATCGAATTTGACGTCGAAGGTCGGATGGCCGAACCACGGGCTGCCGGGCACGCACGAAACCCTTGGCGGGAATCATCAGCCCGTTCAGCAGGACCTTCAGCCCAGCGCGGTCGATCGCGAGATTCGCCGCCTTGCGCACGCGGATGTCGTTCCACGGCGAGCCCTCGATGCGGCTGAGATGCCAGGTCCAGTTGTGCGGATAGGCATTGGTGACGATCTTGAAGCCGGCCTTCTCGAGGCTCGGCACGGCATCCGGCGACGGCGCCTCGATCCAGTCGACCTGGCCCGAGCGCAGGGCCGCGGTGCGGGTCGCGGCTTCCGGGATCGGCAGCAGGACCAGCTTGTCGAGCTTGGGAATCCGCGCCGTGTCCCAGTAGTCCTTGTTGGGCACGAGCTCGGCGCGCGTCTGCGGCACGAAGCTGGTGAGCTTCCACGGCCCGGTGCCCGACGGCGTCTGGGCGAACTTGTTCCAGTCGCGGCCGACCTTTTCCCACTGCGCCGGGCTCGACATCATCACCCAGCCGATCTGGTAGGGCAGGAAGGCGTCCGGCGTGGCGGTGCGGATCTCCACCGTCTTGTCGTCGAGCGCCTTGTAGGACTTCACGCTGGGAATGCGCGAGCGCCCCTGGGCCGCCTGCTTCGAATCATATTGCGGCGACTTGTCGTTCAGAAGCTTTTCGAGGTTCCACACCACCGCGTCGGCCTTGAAGTCGCTGCCGTCGTGGAACTTCACGCCGTCGCGCAAAGTGAACACCCAGCGCGTCTTGTCGCCGTCGTCGACCTTCCACGAAGTGGCCAGGCCCGGCACCAGCCCCGACGGCTTGTCGGCTGACGACAGGTCCCAGTTGAGCAGCCCGTCATAGACCGTGTAGCCCATGAAGCGCATGCCTTCGCCGCCCTGGTCGGTCTGGCCGGTGGTGAGCGGAATGTCGGCGGCCGTCATGCCGATCCGCAAGGTGCCCTGGGCCAGCGCCGGGCTGCTGCCCAGCGCCGTCAGCAAGCCCAACGCGGTCAATCGGCAAAGCACGCGTCGCGCGAATATCCGGTCGATCCCCGGCCATGGTTTCCACCGGAAGCTATCGACGACGTCTTTCAGCGAACGATCCATGGTGCACGAATTCCTCTTCGGGTGCGGGCCTCTCGGGCCGGTGTTTTTCGGAGGCAATCACCGGGCTGCGGTCCAGCCGAAGCCAATAGCGTGCCAAACCCGGCGCTGCGCACTCACAAGCTTGATCGACAATATTCCGTCTGCCATAAACTGCGCGCGCAGTTCCCAGCCCTTGCGAGAGACACCTCGTTTGAGTCCGATTGCCATCTTCAGTGGTAGCGCTCATCCCGGACTGGCCCAGGAGATCTGCGCGAAGCTTCAGGTTCCGCTCTTGCCGACGAAGCTCAAGCAATTCTCGAACGACTGCATGGAGGTGCAGCTGCAGGCGAATTGCCGCGAGCAGGATGTGTTTCTCATCCAGCCGCTCAGTTCGCCGGTCCAGGACCATCTGGTCGAGCTCCTGTTGATGCTCGATGCCGCCCGCGGCGCATCCGCCGCGCGGATCACGGCGGTGATTCCTCATTATGCCTATGCAAGATCCGACAAGAAGGACGCGCCGCGCATTTCGATCGGTGGCCGTCTGGTCGCCGACCTGCTTGTCACTGCGGGCGCCAATCGGGTCCTCGCGATGACGCTCCATTCGCCGCAGGTTCACGGCTTCTTCAGCGTCCCGGTCGATCACCTCCACGCGCTCGACGAGCTCGCGCAGTATTTCCAGCGCTACGATCTCAGCAACGGGGTGGTGGTGTCTCCCGACCTGGGAAATGCCAAGGGTGCGGCGGCCTTCGCCAGGAGACTGGGCGTCCCCGTGGCGGCGGGCGCCAAGGAACGATTGAGCGATACGCAGGTCAGGATTTCGATGTTGATCGGCGATGTCCGAGACCGTGACGTCATCGTTCTCGACGACGAGATCGTGAACGGCGGATCAATTCTGGAACTGCTTCGGCATTTGCGCGAGCATAAAGCCCGTTCCATTCGGATCGCCTGCACGCACGGAATTTTCGCCAATTCCGCCACCCAGCGCCTGGCCGCCGAGGGCGACATACTCGAAATCGTCTGCACGAACACGGTTCCCATCGCGGCGGAAAAGCGGGTGCCGAAGCTCACGGTATTGTCGATCGCGCCGGCCCTGGCCGAAGCCATGCGCCGGATCAACAGCGGTAAGTCGGTGAGCGCCCTGTTCCATTCGGAAACGATGCCCCAGGACGACGTGAGAGCCGCGCGGCGCGCTTGAAACGCTTGGCCGGGAGCGCTCGCGCGGCAGCAGGGGGGTAGCATGACCATTGTTCTTCGTCCGGGTACAGCAGCCGACGCCGCAGCCTGCGGCACCATCTGCTACGAGGCCTTCACGGCCGTCTGCACCGCCCACAATTTCCCGCCGGACTTTCCCTCGGCGGATGTGGCGCGTGGGCTCATGTCGATGCTGCTGGCCCATCCGCGCTTCTATTCGGTCGTCGCCGAGGCCGAGGGCCGGGTCGTCGGCAGCAATTTTCTCGACGAGCGATCCCCCATTGCCGGCCTCGGCCCGATCACCGTCGATCCGACGCTGCAGAACCGCGGTGTCGGCGCGCGCCTGATGCAGGACGCCATCGATCGCTGCGCGCGGCGGCAGGCCGCGGGCGTGCGCCTGCTGCAGGCCGGCTTCCACAACCGCTCGCTCAGCCTTTACACCAAGCTTGGCTTTCGCACCCGCGAGCCCGTGTCGATCCTCCAGGGCAAGCCGCTCGGGCTGAAATTCCCCGGCTATGACGTCCGTCCCGCGACGGCGGCCGACGTCGCTGCCTGCAATCTTATCTGCCGCCAGGTCCATGGCTTCGATCGCGACGCCGAGCTGCGCGACGCCATCGATCAGAAGACCGCATCGGTCGTCGAACATCTCGGGCGGATCGCAGGCTACACGACCGGCATCGCCTTTTTCGCCCACACCGTCGCCGACACGAACAACGGCCTGATGGCCCTGATCGGCGCGGCGCCTGAATTCGGCGGACCCGGCTTCCTGCTGCCGACCCGCAACCACGAGGTCTTCGACGGGTGCCTGAGGGCGGGCCTGAAGCTCGTCTATCAGATGACGTTGATGACCATCGGTCTCTATCAGGAGCCTGAGGGAGCCTATCTGCCATCCGTCTTGTACTGATGCGCGCGCCTCACCTGCGCGGGAGCAGACGTCAGCGCTTCGGGCCGGTACTCCTGCAGAATGTCCAAGGCTGACACGCCGTCGCGTAAAATGAACGATCTTGCGGATAAAGCCCGGGCGGAAGTTGCGGACTTGCTGGACCTCCAGCTGTCGCCGTTGGGACTTCGGGCAATCGAGACGCTGTCGCCCCGGATTGGGGACGCCGTGCTTGATGTGGGCTGTGGGGCCGGCCAATCGGTCCTGCAACTCGCGGACCGGGTGGGGCCCGAAGGGCGGGTCACAGGAGTCGACATCGCTCCGCTGGGGCTGGAGGTCGCACGCCGCCGGGCAGCCGGCCGCAGCCAAATGAACTTCATCGAATGCGACGCGCTGAATCTCGCCCTTCCCGATCGCAGCTTCGATTGCGTCTATTCGCGCTTCGGGGTGATGGCTTTCCGGGACCCCGTCGCGGCGTTCTCGAACTTCCGGCGAATGATGAGACCCTCGGGACGACTGGCCTTCGTCTGCTGGCGGTCGCTCGATGAGAATGAACTGGATTTTCTTCCCGTCCGAGCGGCCGGGCTTGAAGGGCAGCTCGATCCGGCGCCCTTCAGCTTCGCGGATTCCGGCTACATCCGAACCACGCTTGAGACAGCGGGTTTCCGACAGATCACGATCGAGGCGTATGACGAAATGGTCTCCAGCGGGGATTTGGACGCCATGATCGTGGTGCTGCTGAGCGTCGGGGCGCTTGGCAGGATCATTCGGGAGAATCCGAACATGAGGCCGGCGGCGGAATCCCGCGTCCGTGCCGCCCTGGCGGCTCGAGGGAACCCAGCCGCCGTGGCGTTGAACGCGGCGACCTGGGTCGTCACCGCTCTCCCGTAGTCCTGTCGGCGACGCCCGGCGGGCCGTGGCGATCCCAACGAAGATTCTTATGTCGGCATCAATCGATGAGTGTGTTCCGGTGGACTGGGCTCGCCGGGTTTCATGATTCCTCCCCTTCGCGGAACCCGCGAAAGGGAGCTGGGGGGCGGCCGCCCGCGCGAAAGAAGTTTGTAAGGCGATCGCAAGGACGATCGCGGAGATGCAACAGGCCTTTCGATGTCGCATCGCGCAGAGAGCGCTCTCCGCGGCTGTGTCTCCTGTGCGCTCTTCTTTCGATCGCCCGTCATCAATTGCTCGCACGCGGAAGAGTCCTCGCGCGTAGTCAGTTCTGCGTAACGCGAGGGCCCGATTGCGGCCGCGTTCGGCGCACAATTCTTTATCGCTCGATGATCGAGCAATGGAGAAAACCATGAATACTTCCGTGAAGGCCCTGCTGGCTGTCGTCGCCGTCTCCTTGCCGGGTGTTGCGTTCGCGCAGTCGAGCGACGCCCAGTACTGCGGAGCCCTCGTCAGCAAGTACCAGCAGTATCTCGACATGAGTTCCAAGAGAGGACAGCAGCCGCAGAGCCTCGAGGCCAAGACGGCCGTCGAAAAGTGCCAGGCGGGCGATCCGGCCGGCATCCCCGGCATCGAGAAGGCGCTCCAGGACGCCAAGTACGGCCTGCCGCCGCGCTCTGCAACGCCTGCTGCAGCCACCACGAAGGCGCCGAATTGCGGCATCGAAACCTGGTCGACCGAGAAGATGATGTATGTCGGGACGCCCTGTGTGTCCGGACCCTCCTACGAGAACTCGACGGGCGCCACTCGCTAGCCCGGACGGTCAGCTCCTCCCCAGCGCAGCTGAGCAGGACCGGCCTTCCGACCTGCCCTCGCCTAAGAGAAGCCGCTTCGGCTTCGCTTAGGAAGGCGGAGGAGTCATATGCAGCGACCGATGCGCTGCCCCGATCGCTCCTGGGGAGCCTAATTTTCTTGGGTCCTCTCCGCCGCGCAGCGGGGGAGAGGAAGGGACCCGTTGCGAAGCAATGGGGAGGAGAGGTGGTGTCTGCCAAACACGCGATGTTTCAGGTGCGAGCGCCGCGGCCCACCTCACCCTCCCGCGCTTCGCGCGGGCCCCTCCCTCTCCCCCCGCGATGACGCGGGCGGAGAGGGCCTCTGAGGCGATGTGCAAATTCAACGGAGGCGCAGCGTGGGGAGGAAACACTATCGTCCCTCGAGCTGCTGGTTCACCCAGACCTGGACGGTGTTCGATTCGAGAAAGCGGTGCGCCCTCTTGCGCTCCTGCTCGTCGGCGACGTTGCCCACGACAACCGCGACCACGAGGTCGCACTTGTAGGCGACCGCGATGCCTTCGGCGTAGCGTTGGGCGCCGTTCCGGAGCCTGTACTTGTAGAGGCGCGCGCGGCCCACGAGATCGGTGATGCGGATCCGGCTGCCCGCCTGCACCGGCTGGAACCGCTCGTCCAGGAGGTCGATGTCGGTGACCCTGTCGACTTCGTCGTCGCTCACCACGCCGGTCTCGCAATTGCCGCAGAAGCCCAACTTGGGCCGGACATAGACGTCGGTCGTGTCGCGCCGCCAGCCGCGGCCCGGCGGCCAGCCGTCGCGCGGGAACGGCCAGTCGACGGGATGCCAGCCGGCACCGTCGGTCGGTCCCAGCCTCACCCGCTCGTGGCCGACCGCCGCGAGGCCGGCCAGGACGGCGAGTAGCCCTCCGCCCAGCGACGCCTGCATGACCGTGCGGCGGTTCAGCATCGGCTCCCCTCGCTCCCTACTTCAGCCCGGCCACCGTGCGCGCCGGGCCGTTCAGCTCCAGGATGTGCATGCCGGTATTGGCGCGATCGACGATGTAGATGTAGCCACGCGCGTCGGTCTCGACATTGTTGGTCTGGATGGCGGTCTTGCATTGGTCCTTGCCGTCGACCTTGATGCAGCGCTTGTCGGTCTTGTCGGTGATCGACGGAATGAAGTAGCCGACCTCCTTGGGATTGAAGGGGTCGCGGATGTCGAGCGCGCGCACGCCGGCATTGAAGAAGGCGATGAACGCCATCTTCTTGTAGTAGACGGGGTCCATGCTCTCGTTGGAGGAATGCGAGCCGAAGCGGCCGCCGCGCTGGCAGAAATTGCCGCTGGCCTCGGGCACCGTCCAGTTCGACACCATCATCGGCCGGTTCTCGATCGAGATGTCGGCGAACCACACCATCTGCCGCGCTTCCTGGCATTCGTTCAGGATCGCCTCGTCGACGATCATGACGATGTCGCGTTTGCCGCCGTCCTTGTCCTTGGCGAACTCGGCGATCGGCATCTGCTGCATCGGGAAGGTCGTGTGCGCGCCGTTCCAGCCCGACATCATGAGCCTGGAAATCTCGGGCGCGCGCAGATTGTCCGGGGTCGGCTCCTTCGGCCCCTTGAGCAATTTCTCGCGGTCGACGATCTGCAGGACGCCGCCCTTGTCGGTGCCGTAGCCGAAATAGACGCGGTTGCCCTGGGGGCCGGTCGAGATCGGCCCGTGCAGCTCGGTCGGCACGGCGCCGGTGGCGCCCGGCTCCTGGCCGGGCAGGCCGAAGTCGCGGATCTTCTGCGGATGGGCGGGGTCGCTTAGATCGTAGATCTGCGTCATGCGCCGGGTGCGCCAGTCGGGGGCGCCCGAGACGAGGTAGGCGATGCCGGTGTCGCACTCCCACCAGCTCTTGTGCGTGTCCTTCAGCCCGTCCAGACGCGTGACCAGCACCGGGTTGGCCGGATCGGCGACGTTCCAGATCTCATGCGCCTCGCCGCCGAAGGTGCGCAGCATGTAGACGGCCGATTTGTCGGCGCGCGGCAGCTGGCTGCCGTCGCACACCCGCACCATCTGCGCGCCGCCCGCCTCGTAGGTGCCCGGTGCGCCGGGCAGGTGGCGCAGATATTTGGGGTTGGCGGGATCGGTCACGTCGACGATCGACGTGCCGTTGGGCTCGGCCTTGCCGGTCATGGGATTGACCGGGTTGGGAATCTCGTCGGTGCCGCCGTGATGGCCGATATAGGCGATCCAGCGGTCGCCCTGATGATGGATCGTCGGCTGGTAGGCGCTGCGGGCCTGCAGGTCGCTCCAGCCGGCCAGCCGCATGTTGGAGGCTTCCGGCGGCGCGCCGATCTTCTGTTGCTGGGCGTGGGCCGCACCCGCGGCGACCAGGAAACCGACGATGAGCAGAGACTGACGCGTCATGGCATTTCCTCCGGTTTTGCCGCGATTATACAGCATCGCGTTGGCGCGACACCCAAAGCTGTCACATATGCGATGGCCCAGCCGGGACCTCCCGGCGCGATGCCAGAGCTATCGCATGCGGCCCAAAACTTCTGTCATCCCGACCGGAGCCGAGCGCAGCGAGGCGCAGCGGAGGGACCTGCTCTGTTGCTTCGGCGACAAGACGAGGTCCCTCGACTACGCCGCCCTATGGGCGGCTTCGCTCGGGATGACGGAAAATGGCGACAGCCTGGAGGCGATGACCGGGGAACCCTCACGGTTGTTTGATTCGATGAGTCCTCGCCGATTGATAGGGTTCGTCAAACACGGGGAGAAAACGCAATGTCGAACAATGGGCTCCTTGCCGGCCTCGGCATGGTCGGGATGGGTCTTGCCTTCGCCGCACCGGCCGAGGCGCAGCTGCTGGCGCGCAAGGATCTGTCGCTCGCGGCGGCGCTCACCATCGGCACGACCGCGGCCGATCTCTGCAAGAGCCAGGGCTATACCGTTTCGGTGACGGTGGTCGGGCGCAACGGCGAGGTCATCCTGCAGATGCGCGGCGACAACGCCCCGCCGCACACCATGGAGAACTCCTTCCGCAAGGCCTATTCGGCGCGAACCTTTCGCGTCCCGTCGGGCGAGCTCGTGCAGCGGGTCAAGGACAACCCGACCGCGCCCTTCGTCCATCTCAGCAACGTGGTCGCCGCCCAGGGCGCCCTGCCGATCAAGGTCGGCGACGACGTGATCGGCGCGGTCGGCGTCTCGGGCGCGCCCGGCGGCGAGAAGGACGAGGTCTGCGCCAAGGCCGGCATCGACAAGGCGGCGGATACGCTGAAATAGGAGTTGGTTCACCGGCGGTGCGATCATCCGCCGTTTTCCAGATATCGAATAACGCTTATTGACGGCCGCGAGAAGCGGGGAGCACGATCTCCGCAACGAAGAAGCAAAAGCAAAAAGAGTACGCATCCAAAAGAGATGCGCGCGTCGGCTCAGCTCACCAGCCACAGCCACGGAGGAAACATGATCACGCTCACCATCAACGGTCAGTCGCGTCAGGTCGACTCGGCCGACGACACGCCGCTGCTCTGGGTCATCCGCGAGCAGCTGCAGATGACCGGCACCAAGTTCGGTTGCGGCGCCGGCCTGTGCGGCGCCTGCACCGTGCATCTCGACGGCGTCGCGGTGCGCTCGTGCCAGACCGCGGCCAAGGACGCCGTTGCCAAGAAGATCACCACCATCGAAGGGCTGGGCGGCGGCAAGCCGCATGCCCTGCAGGTGGCGTGGGAAGCCGAGCAGGTCCCGCAATGCGGCTACTGCCAGTCCGGTCAGATCATGCAGGCGGCCTCGCTGCTGGCGAAGAATCCCGATCCGACCAAGCAGGAGATCGTCGCCCACATGGACGGCAATCTCTGTCGCTGCATGACCTATGGCCGTATCCAGCGCGCGATCGTCCGCGCCGCTGCCGATATGCGCTCCAGGTCGGGAGCCTGAGCCATGACCAAGATGGATCGCATCGGTTTGCCGTCGGACCTCAAGCGGCGGAATTTCCTGATCGGCTCCAGCGCCGCGGGCCTGGCCTTCGGCTATGTCGCTGTATCGGGCCTGCACGGCGTCAGCGACGCGCTGGCGGCCGGCAACTTCGCGCCCACCGCATGGTACTCGATCGCGCCGGACGGCAAGATCACCGTGATGGTCGGCAAGGCCGAGATGGGCCAGCACGTGTCCTCCGCCATGGCGCAGATCGTGGCCGAAGAGCTCGAGGCCGACTGGCGCATGATGAACATCCAGCTCGTCGACAACGACCCGAAGTTCAATGATCCCGTGCTGGGGGCGCTGATCACCGGCGGCTCGTGGAGCGTGCGCATGAACTTCGACGCGATGAGCCGGGCGGGCGCCGCCGGGCGCCTCACGCTGATCGATGCGGGGGCTGCGATGATGGGCGTGCCGGCCGGCGAATGCCGCGCCAGCAACAGCCAGGTCATCCACAGCAAGACCGGCAAGAAGGTGAGCTACGCCAAGATCGTCGCGGACGGCAAGGCTGGCAAAGTCTGGACTGCCGACGAGCTGAAGGCGATCAAGCTCAAGACCCCCGGTCAGTACACGCTGGTCGGCCAGTCGGTGGCGCAGCTCGACATCCCGCCCAAGACCAACGGCACGGCCAAGTACGGCATCGACGCCATGGTGCCCGGCATGCTGTACGGCAAGCCGGTCGTGCCGCCGGTGCGCTACGGCGCCACGGTGAAAGCCGTTGACGATTCGGCGGCCAAGAAAGTGAAGGGCTTCGTCAAGGCGGTCACCCTCGACGACAAGACCGCCACGACGTCGGGCTGGGTGGTGGCGGTGGCCACGACCTATCCCGCGGCGAAGCAGGCGGCCGAGGCGCTCAAGATCACCTATGACAATGGCCCCTACGCCAAGGTCTCCGACCAGACCCTGATCGACGAAGCCAAGCGGCTGCAGCAGGCCGGGGATTTAGGCCAGCTCTTCGTCAAGAAGGGCGATTCGGCGGCGGCGATCGCCGGCGCGGCCAAGACGCTGGAGGCGGAGTATCTCACCTCCATCAACATCCACGCCCCGCTCGAGCCGATGAACGCGACGGCCTACGAAAAGGACGGGGTGTGGCACATCCACACCGGCAACCAGTTCGCCAGCCGCACCGGCGGCATCGCCGCCGGTGCGCTGGGCATCGATCCCAAGAACGTGGTGCTGCACCAGTATTTCATCGGCGGCGGCTTCGGCCGGCGTCTCGATGGCGACATGGTGGTGCCGGCGGTGCTCGCCTCGAAGGCCGTCGGCAAGCCCGTGAAGCTGATCTATGCCCGCGAAGACGACATGGCGATGGATTTCACCCGGCCGCTCACCTACCAGAAGGTGAAGGCCGGCGTGGATGCCGACGGCAAGCTGGTCGGGCTGGCGCACGACGTGGTCTGCGCCTGGCCGACGGCGCGCTGGGGGATTCCGGCGTTCCTGACACCGTCGGTCGACAAGAAGGGACCGCTCGACAGCTTCACGGTGAACGGCGCGGACTTCTGGTACACCGTGCCCAACCACCAGGTCCGCGCCATCCTGAACGAGCTGGCGCAGAAGGCGACGCCCTCCGGCCAGCTGCGCTCGGTGGCGCCGGGTTGGACGTTCTGGGCGGTCGAAAGCATGATCGACGAGCTTGCCCATGCGTCGGGCAAGGACCCGGTCGACTACCGTCTCGCGCTGCTCGACGGCGCGGGCGACAATGCGGGCGGCGCCAAGAAGCTCGCCAACGCGCTGCGCACGGCCGTCGGCCGGTCGGGCTACGGCGCGGCGACGCTGCCCAAGAACAGCGGCATCGGCGTGGCTTGCGTCTCCTCGCAGGAACGCGCCACCGCGACCTGGACGGCGTGCGCCGCGCAGGTCGAGGTCAATCCCGCCAGCGGCGAGTTCAAGGTCAACCGCCTGACGCTCGCCATGGACCTCGGCACGGTGGTCAATCCCGACGGCGTGAAGGCCCAGATCGAGGGCTCGGCGCTGTGGGGCATGTCGCTGGCGCTGTTCGAGAAGGCGCCGCTCGAGAACGGCGCGCTCCAGGTCTCCAACTTCGGCGACTACACGCCGATGCGGATGAGCCAGATGCCGGACCTCGACATCAGCGTCATCGCCAGCAACGACCCGGCGTCGGGCTGCGGCGAGCCCGGCGTCACGGTGATCGCGCCGGCGATCGCCAACGCCATCTTCAACGCGGTGGGGGCCCGGGTGCGCTCGCTGCCGATCACGGCGGAGGCGGTGAAGGCGGCGATCAAGGCCTGACCCAACCCAAAGTCACACCTCCCCCGTCTTACGGGGGAGGTGCCCCCGAAGGGGGCGGAGGGGGAGGTGCATGTCACTGAAACTCCGTCATCCCGACCGGAGCCGAGCGCAGCGAGGCGGAGTGGAGGGACCTGTTCTGCTGCTTCGACAAGAGGAGGTCCCTCGACTACGCCGCCCTTTGGGCGGCTTCGCTCGGGATGACGGAAAAAACAGCCCAACGCGATAGCCTCCGTATGACGGGGGAGGCATGAAATGGCGTCCTTGTATTTGCGAACCTGTTTCGCCAATTTGCGGGCGATGACACTGGTGCATCTCGTCCTCTTCTTCCTCGCCTGCGGCGCGGCGACGTTTCCCCTGACGCTGGTGGCGGTGCGTTATGCCGCGTCGTTGTCGCCGGCCAGCGCCTTCGCGCAAAGGATCGGCCGCGGCTTCGAGACGGCGCTCAGCCTGTCCTTCGTGATCTGGGTTTTGGGCGCGCTGGTCTTCTACGCGGTCGCGCTGCAGATCGAGCGCCAGAAGCCGTGCGACGACCAGCACACCAACCAGCTTACGCCCGAGTGCCGGCGGATGCTGGGCGCGAAGGACTGATTCTCTTCACCTCCCCGCGTTTTAACGCGGGGAGGTGTCCGCGCAGCGGACGGAGGGGTCATGCCTTTCGGCGGATGATGCGCATGACCCCTCCGGCCTGCAGCCACCTCCCCACTTCGTGGGGAGGAAAGATCAAACCTGATGCGCCAGCGGCGGGGCGGGGATCGGGCGGACGCGCTCGTAGGCGGCGGCGGCGCGCAGGACCAGGGCGTCGCGCGCGTGGCCGGCCACGATCTGCAGGCCGATCGGCAGGCCCTCGCGGTCGAGGCCGCAGGGGATGGTGGCGGCGGGCTGGCGCGTCAGGTTGAAGGTCAGCGTGAAGGGCGTCCAGCCGATGTCGACGCCGTCGCCGCCCCAGGCGCCGTTCTCGTTCACCGCGAAGGCGGTCATCGGCATGGTGGGCGTCAGCAGCAGGTCGTACCTGGCCATGAACTGATTCATGATCACGCCGAGCTGCTGGCGCTGGTGGATCGCCGTCACCACGGCGTCCTGGCCGAGCCTGGCGCCGAACTCGGCGGCCTTCAGAAGGCCGGGATCCATCAGCGCGCGCTTCTCCTCGCTGAAGCTCTTGACCAGCATGACGACGTTCGACTGCCAATGCGCGTTCAGGATCCGGCGCGGATCGAGGCCCTGCAGGTCGGGCGAGTCCTCGACCACGCGCGCGCCCAGGGTCTTGAATACCTTCATGGCGTTCTCGACCGCCACCGCCACGTCGCGGTCGATCTTGTCGCGCTCGACGAAGCCCAGGTTGGGCGAGTAGGCGATGCGCAGCCCCTTCACGCCCTTGTCGAAGCCTTTCAGGTAATCCTCTTCGTCGTCGGGCCGGCTGTAGAGGTCGCGCGGGTCGGGTCGCGCCATGACGTTCATCATCATCGCCGCGTCGCGCACGGTGCGCGTCATCGGCCCGATGTGGGAGAGCGTGCCCTGCGCGGACGGCGGATAGAGCGGCACGCGACCCTGGGTCGGCTTCAGGCCGAACAGGCCGGTGAAGGCGCAGGGGATGCGCACCGAGCCCGCGCCGTCGGTGCCGACGGCGAGGTTGCCCATGCCGACCGCCTCGGCCGCCACGCCGCCGCCGGACGAGCCGCCCGGCGTGCGGTCGATCTTCCACGGATTGTGGGTGGCGCCGAACAGGCCCGAATCGGTCACGCCCTTCCAGCCATATTCCGGCGAGGTCGTCTTGCCTAGCAGCACGGTGCCCGCCTCGCGCAGGCGCTGCGCCGCCGGCGCGTCGACTGTCCACGGCCCGTCGGCGTCGGTGGCGAGGCTGCCCATGCGCGTCGGCATGCCCTTGGTCAGCACCATGTCCTTGATGGTGAGCGGCACGCCGTCGATGTCGCTGAGCCGCTTGCCGCCCTTCTTCCAGCGCTTCTCCGAGGCGCGCGCCGCGCGCAGCGCGCCATCGGGATCGAGATGCTGGAAGGCGTTGAGCTGCGGATTGAACGCCTCGACCCGCGCCAGCGCCGCCCGCACGGCCTCGACCGGCGAGGCCTTGCGGTCCTTGTAGAGCTTCACCAGCTGGTAGGCCGGCATCATCGCAAGATCGGCGGTCATCGCTTGGTCTCCGGCAGAACGGGGAATTTCAGGGGATGGACCTCGGCATAGCGCGCCGCCGCGCGCAGCACGAGCGCGTCCTTGTAGTGGCCCGATGCAATCTGCAGGCCGATCGGCAACCCGTCGCGGCTCAAGCCGCAGGGCACGGACGCGGCGGGATGGCGGCTGAGGTTGAATTGCGAGGTGTAGGGCGACCACAACACGTTGGCCTTGCCGTCCGGGCCGATCGGCAGGTTCTTGCCGGCCTCGAAGGGCTGCACGGCGACCGTGGGCGACAGCAGCAGATCGTACTTGGCGAAGAACAGGTTCCAGGCGATCGCGAGCTCGCGCCGCGCCACCTGCGCATGCACCACGTCCTGCAGCGAATAGCGCAACCCCGCCTTGGCCGACGCCAGCAGGTTGGGATCGAACTCGCCATGCCGGCTCTCGGGATAGAGCTCGAGCAGGCGCTGCAGCGCCGTCAGCCAATGCACGACGAAGGCGCGGCCGGCATCGGCATAGGGGAAGGGCGCTTCGACCTCCTCGACCTTGCAGCCGAGCTTCTCGAAGGCGCGGGCGGCCTTGGTGACCAGCGCCGCCACCTCGATGTCGAGCGGGTGGTCGCCGAAGCGCAGCACGAAGCCCACTTTCAGCTTCTTGAGCTTGCCGTCGATTTTCTTCGCGTAGTTGGTGTCGTCTTGCGGCAGCGCATAGGCGTCGCGCGCATCGGGCCGGCTGATGACGTTCATCATCAGCGCGCAATCGAGCGCCGTGCGGGCCATCGGGCCGGTGTTGGAAAGATCGCCGGTCAGCGACGGCGGCCAGGCCGGCACCCGGCCGAACGTGGCTTTGAGGCCGACCAGGCCGTTGAAGCTCGACGGAATGCGCACCGAGCCGCCGCCGTCGGTGCCGATGGCGATCGGCCCCAGCCCCGCCGCCACCGCCGCGCCGGCGCCGCCCGAGGATCCGCCCGGCGTGCGCTCGGGATTCCAGGGATTGCGCGTGATGCCGTTCAGGGGCGAATCGGTCACGCCCTTGTGGCCGTATTCCGAGCTGGTGCTCTGGGCGAAGACGAGGGCGCCCGCTTCGCGCAGCCGCGCCACCGCGGGCGCATCGGCGTCGGCCGGGGCCTTGTCGGTGAGCTTGCTGCCCATCGAGGCGGGCCAGCCCTTGGCCCGCACCAGCTCCTTGATCGAGACCGGCACGCCGTCCAGCGGCGAGAGCGGCTCGCCCTTCTTCCAGCGCCGCTCCGAGGCGCGCGCCGCCTTGAGCGCCTCGCGACCGTCGACGCGCGTGAAAGCGTTGATGGCGGGCTGGAGCTTCTCGGCGCGCGCCAGCACCGCCTTCATGGTTTCGACCGGCGAGGCCTTGCCCTTCCGGTAGAGCGTGGCGAGGCGCGCCGCGCTCTGCTGCGTGAGGTCGTCGGTCATGTTGGTTTCCCTTTGCCGTACTGGCTGTATCGGTGCGCCAGCTGCTCGGCCTGGTACTCGGCGGCCAGCGCCTGCTCGGTGCGTCCGACCCGGCGATAGAGGTCGCCCAGCGAGCGCTTGGTCCACGGCACGGTCGGCCGCTCGCGATCGTCGGCCTGCAGGATGGCGAGCGCCGCATCGTTCCAGCCCGACCGCATCAGCGCGTCGAGATGGATGGCGCCGAACAGCGAGCGTTGGGCGATGCTGCCGCCGATCTTCTGCAGGTGCGGCATGGCCTGGCCCAAAAGACGCGCGGCCTCGGCGTGATCGCCCTTGGCATAGGCGGCAAGGCCGTGTGCGGCCGGCACGGCGCCGTCGGCCCAGGCTTCGCGGTCGGGGGCCCGCGCGTTTTCGGCGCGCTCTTCCAGGCTCGCCAGCATTTCGGTGACGGCGCTCTGCTCGCCGGCGCGGGCAAGGCCGTAGAGATATTGCAGGTCGAGGAAGGGCACGAAGTGCTCGTGCAAGCGCGGCCTGAGATAGTGCGCCACGTCGGCCCAGCGGCCGCCGACATCGACGCCGCGCAGTTCGAGGCGCGCCAGCAGCGAGATGGCGTTGATCTGGTCCTCGGAGAATTCCTTCCACACGCCCCACACGCGCGTGTCGAACAGGGCAAGCGCCTCGTCGGTGCGGTCGAGATCGATCAGGAAGAGGGCGAGGTGCCACCAGTTGTGGGTGTACATGAAGGAGTTGCAGCCGACCCAGGTGTCGGCCACCGATTCCAGGAAGGCCACGCCCTCCAGCATCTTGCCGCGCGCTTCCAGGCAATGGGCGACCGCGTGATGCGCCCACGGATCGCGGCGATCCAGGGCGAGCGCCTGGCGCGCGACGGACTCGGCCTCGTCGAGGCGATTGCACTCCTCCAGGCCGAACGCATACATCGCATAGACGTAGCGGTTGTCGCGATTGGCCTCGAACAGATGCTGGCCGATGCGCAGCAGCGCCTCGGAGTCGCCGCGATTGAAGGCATGGAGCTGGCCGAGCTTGCCGGCCAGAAGATCGCGGGGCCATTGGGCCGCCATGTCCTCGTGGATCCGGAGACTGCGGTCGGTCTCGCCGGCGGCCCACGCCTCGGTCGCGGCGATCCACGCACGCTCGCGCGGATTGGCGTCGGCGCCCAATTGCTTGGCGCGGGCGAGATAGCGTTGCGCGGCTGCGTGGCCCTCGGCCGAATTCATCGACAGCATGAGGTTGGCCGCCATCACCGGCAGCAGGGCGCAGCGTTGTTCCTTGTCGGCGGCGGTGATGAACTCGGCCAGCCGGTTGGTGAAGCCCAGCCACTCGCCGGTGAGGAAATCGAGCGCGGCGATCGATTCCACGCCGGCATTGCTCACTTCCAGACCCTGACCGTCCCGCGCCACGCTTGTCCCCGCTAACCTGATCCCGGTTTCCGTTGCCCGAGCTTCGCATGGCGTGGCAGGTTGGGCAAAAGACGAGGGAAGGGAGGAAAATGAAACGCCGGCAGTTCCTCGGCGCGGCGGGGCTCGCCGCCATTCCGCGCTTCGGCCACGCCCAGGCTTTGCCCATCCACGCTTTTCCGGAACGACCGGTGCGTTTCGTCGTGCCCTATGCGCCCGGCGGCTCGACCGATACGTCCTCACGCATCCTGGCCGAGCGCCTGTCGGTCCTGTTCGGCCAGCAGGTGATCATCGACAACAAGCCGGGCGGCGGCACCATCATCGGCACCGAGATCGTCGCCAAGGCCAAGCCCGACGGACACACGATCCTGCTGACGCCGGGCGCGCTCGCCGTGAACGCGGCTTTCGGCATCAGCCTGCCGTACGATTCGTTCAAGGACCTGGCGCCGGTCGCCCGCTTCGTCGACCTGCCACTCCTGCTGGCGGCCAACAACGAGGCGCCTTTCAAGTCGGTGGCCGAGCTTCTGGCCGGGCCGAAGAGCGGCAACACGATTGCCTACGCTTCCGCCGGCATCGGCTCGATCCCGCATCTGTGGGGCGAGTACCTCAAGGCGCGCACCGGCCTGCCGCTCGAGCATGTCGGCTACAAGGGCAGCGCCGAGGCGCTGCGCGACGTGATGGCGGGCCATGTGCCGCTGTTCTCCGACGTGCTGATGCCGACGGCCGCGCCGGTGAGAGCGGGCAAGCTGCGTGGGCTTGCCGTGGCGATGGCCGAACGGAGCGCGTTGCTGCCCGACGTGCCGACGGTGGGCGAGGCGGGACTCGCGGGCATGGAGGGCGCCGTTCCGTTCGGCATTTCGACGACCGGCGGCACGCCTGTCGCGCTGGTCGAGGGGTTGAATGCCGCGGTGAACGAGGCGCTGGGCGATGAAGGCGTGCGCCGGAAGCTGCAGGAGCTGGGCTTCATCCCGATCGGCGGGACTGCGGCTTTCTACGCGCAGAGCCTGGCCGAAGAGACCGCGAAGTGGCGCAAGGTGATCAAGGAGTTCGAAGATTCCGGCGCCGGCGTGATGCAGTAGGGTGCGCAAGCGGCACGGTGCAGGCTCTCGCGGCTGGTTACAGCCGCTGCCGCCCGCACGAGCCGACTATCGTCGGCTCGTGGCTAGATCTTTGGAGATCCGCCCAGGAAGCAATAGATCATGCCGCTCTTGCTGGCGCAGATGTGCGAGGACCCGTCGGGCGCGAGTTGCTTCAGCACGACCCTGGGGGGCACCGGCACCCAGCGCCCGTCGAGCAGCGCATACCACATGCCGTCATCGTTGAGGTAGGCGCGGGTCGGGCGGCAGTCGCCATCGCCGGTGCTGCTGCGGCCATTGCAGCAGGAATAGCCGGTCTGCGGCTGCTTCAGATCCTTGTACCAGTCGTGATTTTCGGCGTGGCCCTGGCCGTAGTGGCCATCTTGGGCGCGCACGCCCGGCGCGGCGACGATTGCGAACGCGCACGCCAGCAAGAAACCAGGCGCAGACAGGCGCATGACTTCGTCTCCCTCTGCCGCGGCGGAGAGGCGGCATCAAAAGAGGAAACGTTGCAGGGAACCGCCAGGTTCCTGCCTTAGATCTTGGGTGACCCGCCCAAAAAGCAATAGATCAGGCCCGATTTGCTGGCGCAGATATGCGAGGAGCCGTCGGGCGCCAGCTGCTTCAGCACCACCCGGGGCGGCACCGGGACCCAGTTCCCGTCGAGCAGCGCATACCAGTTGCCGTCGTCGTTGAGATAGGCGCGGGTCGGGCGGCAATCGCCCTCGACGCCGTTGGCGGTGCCGTTGCAGCACGAGAAGCCCGTGCCGGGCTGTTTCAGCCCTTGGTACCAGTCGTGATTCTCGGCGTGGCCTTGGCCGTGGTGACCATCTTGTGCAAAGGCCACGGCGCCGGCGAACATCCAGGCGAAGGCAAACACACTAAGCACGCATCGTGGCATGAGGGCTGCCACCTTTCGAAGTGTCAGCCGAGCCGGCTACGTATTCGTCGCGACGCGCCGTCGCTCAACCGATTCCGTTGGGCAAAGCATACATCATCTTGAGTCCGGAAACGATGGCGACGAACTGTGGATCATCTGCCGACAGCAGTCCGTGGCGCACGAAGAAGTCGATCAACACAAGGTTGCAGTTGTATTTGAATTCAATGCTGTCGCGTACCGTTTCGAACACACGCTGCACCGGCCACAGCTCGAACGAATGCACTTCGCCATCATTTGCGTAGGGTGTGAAATCCTCGGGCAGTTCGAGATCGAAGCAGGTCATGAGGTCGGGCTTGAGCTGCGGCCCCGACTGATTGAGGTAGCTCACGAAGCTCACCGCCTTGGCTTGCATGGCAAGCGCGCGCGGGATGGCGGCTTCTTCTGCACATTCCTTGATCAGATTGTCGTGCAGGCCGATTCCCGCGGGCTGGCCGCCGGCGACCGTGTTGTCGAGCTGCCCAGGAAAGGTGGGCTTGGCATAGGATCGCCGCGGCACCCAGATATGCAGCCCGTCCTTGCGCCGGACATAACCCGTCATGTGCGGCCCGAAGGCGCGCGCGCCGAACCACGGTACCGCGGCGCGCTCCATCGCCATCAGCGGCGCGCGGGTGAATTCCCAGGTGATGGGATAGGCTTCCTCGCGCCACAGGCCCTTGAAGTGGCCCTGCTCGCGCAGCTCGAGCAGAAAGTCGCGCATCGCGGCCGTACGCTTGTCCGGCGAGTTCGAACGCCGGGGCGAGATGCCAGGCCTTGTCGCGGCGGCTGAACAGGTCCGGCCGCCCGCCCACGACGGGTGCGAAGTCGCGATGCAGGAAGCCCGCGCGCTCGGCTCCGATGAACCACGGCTCGAACTCGTCGAGCCGGGCGTTGTTGCAGCGTTCTATATGATCGAGGAACGACATCGGCTTCGCAAATAGCCGGCAAAGACCTGGTTGTCATCCCGAGTGAACCGAGGGACCTTTATCCGGAATGTGCCCTGTGACAGTGAACAAGATGACCGAAGACGAGCTGCAAAAAATCCTGGAGGCGGCCCTGCCGGCCGCCGACCTGCACGACGTCTTCGTCGAGGAATGCCAGGACCAGGACATCCGGCTGCGCTTTTCCCTCAAGCCCGGCGAGAGCTGGTCGAGCGCCAACCTGTTGTCGCTGGCCGACACGTCGCTCCGCGCCGCGGCGGGGATGGACTCCGCGCTCTCGCATCTCAATGTCACGGTGCTCCGCTCCCCGCACGAGGCCGACGTGATCGCCTTGTCGCGCGTCATCCGGCGCAGCGGCGAGACGGTCCATGCCGAGACGTGGCTGTTCAGCCATGCCGTCGTCGAGCCCATGCTGCACGCGACGGCAAGCCTTCTCAGAAGGCCTTCGCCAGGGTGAGGCGGAAGGCGAGCGGCTCGACCGGATGGAAATGCCGGTCGGCGACGCCGGCCAGCGGTTCACCCGGCAGGCGCGAGACGTAGAAGTAGTCGATCTGGCTCGCCTGCCAGTTGTTGAAAAGGTTGAAGACGTCGAGGTTGAGCTTGATGCCCGAGTCGAACACGTAGCCAACGCGGGCGTTCACGGTGGTCGTGGGCGTCGACCAGACGCTGCCATCGGAGATCAAGGGCCGAGGTCCGAGGCTGCGTACCCGCAAACCTCCGAACCAGCCGGTCTCGGCCCCCAGGGCGAAGCCCGTCTGCAGCACATAGGTCGGCGCACCGGGGATAAGGTCGCCCTCGCTCGAATAGTCGGTGAAACGCGCCCTGGTATAGGCAAAGTCGAGGTCGAAAGCGGCCCAGGGGCGCGGCCGGTAGTTGCCGGTGAACTCCACGCCGACGCGCTGGCTCGGCCGGCTGGGTTCCGTCGTGCCGGCGTCGCCCACGAACAGCAGCTCCGAATTGAAGTCGAGGACGAACAGGGCAAGCGACATGTCGAAGCCCTGGAAGGCCTGCGTCCGCACGCCGACTTCCGCACCCTTCGACTGCACCAGCAGCGGCACCTGCGCCAGAGGCTGCGTCGGATCGGCCGGATTGACCGTGATGGTGGCGCCGCGCGCATCGTTGCTGTGATAGCCGAAGCCTCCGTTGAGATAGAATTCCGTCTTGTCGAACGGGCCGAAAACGGCGCCAAACTTGGGGCTGGCCAGGAAGCCCGAGGCAAAGCCCGAGTTGGCGGCATTGGTGGTGCTGTCGACCGAGGCCGTGAACAGGTCGCCGCGCACGCCCAAAGTGACCTTCATCCAGTCCGTCCATTGCGTCATGTTGCTCACATAGACGCCGACGCTGGTCTCGCTCACCTGGTCGTAGCGCACCGTTCCGTAGGCCGTGCGCTGAAAGGTGTTGAACAGGCCGACGCCGATGTCGTCGTAACGGGTCTGGGTGCCGACCGTCGTTTCGGACTTGAAGCCCAGAAGATCGTGCCGCCGCAGGTAGCTGGCGTTGAGGCCCAGCACCTTGCGCTTGTCGCTTTGCTGGAACTGGTCGCCGAGGTCGGGATTGTCCAGGAAATAGGTGAAGTTGTTGTACAGGTTGAGCGTCGAGTAGATGCCGTAGGCCTCGATCAAGGCGGCGCTTTTCTCATCGCTCCGCCGCCAGCTCGTGGACAGCGAATAGCGCTGGGTGTCGCCGCCGTCGGTCGGATCCACCCCGCCGTAGAAACCGAGGCTCCCATTGGCGACGGCCCGCACGGGACTCTGGTCGGTCGAATGCCAGGAGTTGGTATAGGCGAGCGCCGTGACGGAAAAGCCGTTGGCGGGCGTGCCTTCGCTGTAGCGCAGGAATCCGTTGAACTTGCGCAGGTTGTCGGGGATGTCCCAGGCGCCGTTGTAGAATACCGATTCGGCCGCAGCGGTCAGCCAGCCGTTGCCCAACGGCATGGTGCCGGCGGCGAGCCCGCGCCAATAGCCGAAGCTGCCGCCGGTCCCCTGCACGACGTTGCTCTCCAGGCGGTCGAGGTAGGCCAGCCTGAGCGAGCCGGCCGAGGCGAAGTCGCCTTCCTCGGCCCAATACGGCCCTTTCTTGACAGTCATCTGCTGAACGAGCTCAGGGATCAGGAAGTTGATGTCGGCATAGCCCTGGCCGTGGCCATGGGTGCGCATGTTGATCGGCATGCCGTCGAGCCAGATGGCGAGGTCGGTGCCATGATCGAGGTTCATGCCGCGCAGGAAGTACTGGTTCGCTTTGCCCTCGCCACTATGCTGGGTCACCGCCAGGCCGGGCGTCGCTTCCAGTATGTCGCCCGGCCGCTGAAGCGGGCGGGTGTTCAGTGTCTCGCCGGAGAAGCGCTTTTCGCTGGCAGCGTTAGTCGGCTCGGATTCGAGATCCCGGGGCGCCACGACGGTGATGGCCGGTAACGCGGTAGAAGCGCCGGTGCCGGGACCGAAGGGGTCGGCGGTTTGCGCCCGTGCCTCGCCTGCGGCGACAAGCACGGTAATGCTGAGCAGGGTTTTCGTATGCATCTTTTGCGGATTGTGCATACTCATTTTGGCCAAGGCAAGTGGAGGAGCTTTCCAATGCAGCGCATCACCCTGTCGGTCGACGACGATCTGGTCGCGGCGCTCGACCGCCACATGAAGAAGCGGCGCTATGCCAGCCGATCGGAGGCGCTGCGCGATATCCTGCGCGAGGCCGCCGCGCGCGAGCAGCTCGACAGCAGCGCGGCCGACAAGACCGACGGCTTCTGCGTCGCCACCCTGGCCTATGTCTACGACCACGAGACGCGCGATCTCGGCCGGCGGCTCAACCAGGCGCAGCACAGGCACCACGACCTGCAGGTGGCGACCTTGCACGTTCATCTCGACCACGATTCCTGCCTCGAGGTGGCGGTGCTGCGCGGCCCGGCCAAGGCGGTGCGGGCATTGGCCGACGACACGGTGAGCCAGCGCGGCGTGCGCCATGGCCAGCTGCATCTGGTCCCCGCCGAGCGCGCCGGCGGGCGCCATTCACATGGCGGCGGGCCGCACGAGCATGAGCATATTCATGCGTGAGAACGTGTGCGGACCTGAACGAACGACCTCACCCTGAGGAGCGGCCGCAGGCCGCGTCTCGAAGGGTGGGTAGCAGTCTCGGGTTGCCCATCCTTCGAGACGCCACGCTGCGCGTGGCTCCTCAGGATGAGGTTTTTGTTTGATCCACGACCCTGACGCTTAAGCCGCTTCCTTCCAGGCGCGATCCACGACAACCACGATGTCGCGCATGATCTGGGTCAGGTCGAAATCCTTGGGCGTGTAGACGCGCGCCACGCCGGTCTTGATCAGCGCCTCGGCGTCGGCCGGCGGGATGATGCCGCCCACCACCACCGGCACGTCGCCGATGCCGGCGGCGCGCAGCCCTGCCAGCACCTCGGCGACCAGCGAGACATGGCCGCCCGACAGGATCGAGAGGCCGACCACGTGCACGCTCTCCTCGAGGGCGGCATTGACGATGCGCTCGGGCGTGAGGCGGATGCCCTCGTAGACGACCTCCATGCCGCAATCGCGGGCGCGCACCGCGATCTGCTCGGCGCCGTTGGAATGGCCGTCGAGCCCGGGCTTGCCGACCAGGATCTTTATGCGCCGGCCGAGCCGCCGCGAGACCGTCTCGACCTCGCGCCGCGCCGCGTCCAGCCGGCCGTCGCTCACGCCCACCGCGCGCGCCACGCCGGTCGGCGCGCGATATTCGCCGAACACGGCGCGCAGCGCGTCGGTCCATTCGCCGGTCGTGACGCCCGCGCGGGCGCAGTCGATCGAGGCCGGCATGATATTGCGGTCTTCCTTGGCCGCCGCGGCGAGCCCCGCCAGCGCCTTCTTCACGGCAGCGCCGTCGCGCTGGGCGCGCCAGGCTTTCAGGCCTTCGATCTGGCCGCGCTCGACCGAGGCATCGACGGTCAGGATGGCGCCGGCGCCGGTCGACAGCGGCGAGGGCTCGGCTTCGGTGAAGGCGTTGACGCCGATCACGGTCTGCTCGCCCGACTCGATGGCCGCGAGCCGCTTCAAGTTCGATTCGACCAGGCGCTGCTTCATGTAGGCCGCCTCGATGGCCGCCACCGCGCCGCCCATGTCGGCGATGCGCGCCATCTCGGCCGTGGCTTCGGCCTTCAGCTCCTCGACCTTGCGCGCGATCTCGCTGCTGCCGTCGAAGATGTCGCCGTATTCCAAGAGGTCGGTCTCGAAGGCCACGATCTGCTGCAGGCGCAGCGACCATTGCTGGTCCCACGGTCGCGGCAGGCCGAGCGCCTCGTTCCAGGCGGGCAGCTGCACGGAACGGGCCCGCGCGTTCTTGCTCATCACCACGGCCAGCATTTCCAGCAGGATGCGGTAGACGTTGTTCTCCGGCTGCTGCTCGGTGAGGCCGAGCGAATTCACCTGCACGCCGTAGCGGAACAGGCGCTGCTTGGGGTCGGCCACGCCATAGCGATTGAGCGTGAGGTCCTCCCACAGCTCGGCGAACGCCCGCATCTTGCACATCTCGGTGACGAAGCGGATGCCGGCATTGACGAAGAAGGAGATGCGGCCGACGACCTGCGGGAAATCGGCCTCGGGCACCTGGCCGCGCGCGCGCACCGCGTCGAGCACGGCGATGGCGTTGGCGAGCGAGAAGGCCAGCTCCTGCACCGCCGTCGCGCCGGCTTCCTGCAGGTGATAGCTGCAGACGTTCATCGGGTTCCACTTGGGAACCTCGCGGTAGGTGAAGCCGATCGTGTCGGCCGTCAGCCGGAGCGAGGGCTCGGGCGGGAAGATGTAGGTCCCGCGCGAGAGATATTCCTTGATGATGTCGTTCTGCGTCGTGCCCTGCAGCTTGGCCCGGTCGACGCCCTGCGCCTCGGCCGCGGCGATATATAAGGAGAGCAGCCACGCCGCCGGCGCGTTGATCGTCATCGACGTGTTCATGCGGTCGAGCGGGATGCCGTCGAACAGGGTCCGCATGTCGCCGAGATGGCCGATCGGCACGCCCACCTTGCCGACCTCGCCCTTGGCCAGCACGTGATCGGAGTCGTAGCCGGTCTGGGTCGGCAGATCGAAGGCGACCGACAGGCCGGTCTGCCCGCGCGCCAGGTTGGTGCGATAGAGTTCGTTCGACTTGGCCGCCGTCGAATGACCGGAATAGGTGCGGATCAGCCAGGGCCGGTCGCGCTGGGGCCGTTCGTCTGCTGACTTGTCACGTTTCTCGGTCATGGTGGCGGCTGCGAGCGGGGTTGCGTAGACTTGCCTACATCAATAGATGTTGCAGCGCAGCATGAAAGATTTCGCGGTGCAATCAAGCCAAAACGGCCATCCGTGAGCGATACGACCTCTCCTTGGGCCCAGGCCGTCACCCAACCTGTCCCCGAGGCGCCGCCGCCCGCACGGGACCTGACGCCCAGCCGGCCGCTCTACGACGGCAGGCTGGGCGAGCTCTACGCCATCTACCTGCGCCATCTCGTGCTGATGGTGCTGACCTTGGGCTGGTCGCGCTTCTGGGGGCGCACGCGCATCCGCCGCTACCTGTGGAATCATTTCGCCATCCTGGGCGATCGCTTCGAGTATCGCGGCCGCGGCCGCGAACTTCTGATCGGCTTCCTGCTGGCGGTGGTCATGCTGGCGGTGTGGGGCGGCCTGATGTGGCTGGTGTGGATCTACGTCTTCCACGAACGGCCGTTCGCGAATTTCGGCCTGTTCGACATCTTCTGGCTGTCGGTGGCGCTGATCGGATTTCCGCTCGCCTATGTCGGCCAGTATGCCGGCCTGCGCTACCGGCTCTCGCGCACGCGCTGGCGCGGCATCCGCTGCGCGCTGGCGGGCTCGGCGTGGGGCTACGGCGCAATGGCGTCGTTCCTCATCTTCACCAACGCCTTCACCGCCCAGCTGCTGACGCCGGTCGTATCGGTGAACCTCGCCCGGCCGCGCATCTCCAACGTGCGCTTCGGCACCCTGCCGTTCGTTTTCGCCGGCACGTCGGGCGACATCTACGGCCGCTATCTCGGCTTCTATTTCCTGAACATCATCGCCTGGCTGGCCGCGCTCACCATCACCTTCGCCGCGATCGGCGGCACGATCGGCGGCCTCGGCATCACGTCCGAGGAAGTGCTGAAGCTGTTCTCTCAATTCAGCCTGCGCACCGTGCTGATCGTGGCGGCGGTGGCACTGGGCGCCTATGTCGTGTTCGGCCTGCTGATCCTGCCGCTGCGCTGCTGGTGGCAGGCCTATCTCTTCCGCTACCTGGTCTCGCATAGCCGGGCCGGCGAGGTGCTGTTCGCCACGGCGATCTCGACCCGCCAGATGTGGGGCTTCCTGGTGCTGAACTACCTGATCGTCGTGCTGACCCTTGGGCTCGGCTGGCCCTGGGTCCTGCACCGCACGTTGAAGCTGATCGCCGCCGAGCTGTGGCTCTACGGCGCGCCCGACGGCGCCGCCATCCGCCAGCCGACCGATCGCGGCCCGCCCTTCGGCGAGGGCCTCCTGGACATGTTCGACGTGAGCGGAATCTGACGATGGCCTCGCACGCCCGCTACTACGACGGCGAGAGTGCGCTGGTGCACGCGGTGAGTGTGCGGCCGACGGCGGCCGAGCTGGTCATCTTCCGTCTCGCCGATGCCGGCATCGTGGCGCGCTGGCCGGTGGCCGAGCTCGCCGTGCTGGGCGACACCGCGCACGAGGCCGTTCCGCCGGTGGTGCGCAAGGGCTTCGAGGCGCGCCTGCTGGTCGACGATCCCGACTTGCGCCGCCAGCTCGCGACCTGGGTGCCGACGCTTGCGCCGCTGGTCGCCGTGCCGGGCTCGGTCGGACGCAGGGTCGCGGCGCTCGGCGCAACCTTGGTGGCCCTGGTCGGCCTGTTCTGGCTCGTCGTCGATTATGGCAGCGAGTATGCCGCCCCTTTGCTGCCCTACAGCCTGCAGGCCAAGCTGGGCGAGAGCGTGTTCGACGAGCTGACGGCCGACAAGGACGAATGCCACGGCAAGGCGGGCCTGGCCGCCATCAACGGCCTCGCCAACCGGCTGGCCCACGCCGCCGACTTTCCGCACGAGATCACGGTGCATGTCATCGAAGGCGGCCCGGTCAACGCCTTCACGCTGCCGGGCGGCATCCTGGTTGTCTATTCCGACCTTATAGACCAGGCCAAGGACAGCTCGCAGGTGGCGGGCGTGGTGGCGCACGAGATCGGCCACACCGTGCACTACCATCCGACGAAGGGCCTGGCGCGCCAGTACGGCATCGACCTCATGGTCAAGCTGGTGAGCGGCGGCTACTCGGACCTTCTGAGCACGCTCACCTCCGGCGGCAACCTCCTGCTGGCGCTGCGCAACGGCCGTGCCTTCGAGCGCGACGCCGATGCCACGGGCATCGCGTTGCTGGAGAAGCTCGACCTGCGCGCCGACGGCATCGCGAGCTTCTTCGAGCAGATGATGGAGAAGGAGCCCAAGGACATGGCCGCCGCCGCCGGCATCTGGTCGAGCCATCCGCCGACCGCCGAGCGCATCGCCGCGACCCGGCGGCCGGCCACCGGCACGCCGGCCTTCAGCGACGCCCAGTGGAAGGCGCTGCGCAACGTCTGCAAGTGAGCGACGTCCGTCTGATTAGAGTCTTACTGGCAGAAGCCCAACCGCCTCACCCTGAGGAGCGGCCCGCGTCGCGCGGGGTAACCCCCGCGCTTTGCCGCGTCTCGAAGGGTGGGCAACAGGCACTTTGCCTGACGCCCATGCTTCGAGACGCACCGCTTCGCGGTGCTCCTCAGCATGAGGTTTTCTTGTTGTCGGCTGGGTTGGGTGATTCTTTGCTCGGTCGGAGACCCTTTAGACGACTCGACGCAGCCTGATATCGACCTCGCGTTCGACATGGCGCCATTCCTCGCTGGCGCGCAGCTCGGCCGCCAGTCGCTCGAAGGCATCGGCATGCTCGGGCGCGTATTCGAACCAGGTGAGGAAGTCGAACGGCTCGCCGAGGTCGCGGGCGTGGTGCAGGCGGCGGGCGATGGCCGGCAGGTAGGGCATCGACTTGGCGATGTGGCCCGATCTTTCCTCGAACAGGGCGCGCCGCTCGTCCTGCGCCATCGACCACCAGGCCGCGGACTTGCGGATCGGGACCAGTGCGGCGCACAGCGCCTCGGGGCGGCCCAACGGCGGCGAGACCGCATTGAGGCACCTGAGTTCGCCGGCCGTCGTGTAGCGCGTGTGGCTCACCACGCCGCGCAACCGCCAGCAACTTTGCCCCCGATCCGGCGTTTCATTTCTCAATGACAGATGCGTAGCGGCCGGCAGCGATTCGCCCGCAACGGCCGTAATTCGCTCGATGCGCCAGTCGCCGCGCGGGCCGGCCGTGAATGTGACAGCAAGAGGTTGGGTCATGGTCCTCGCTGGTGCAAGATGCGCGCCGTCTCGTGGCAACAACCCTCGCTGGTGACCTTGGCGTCAAATCCCGATTTTGTGATTGGCCGCGAGCCGCACCGCGGACACGATGCTTGTCCGCAACTGGCTCGCTCCCCATAGTCTTCCCAATGCCTATTCGTTGGACGATCTCGCCCGAGCAGCGCCTGGTCGTTGCCACGACCGAGGGGGTGGTGACCCTCAAGGACGTCGAGGCCTACCTCGATGCCCTGGTCGTCGCCGACGCCATGCCCTATGCCAAATTGTTCGATGCGAGCAACATCGAACCCCAGGCGACCGATCATGACGTCCTCATGCTGGGCGCCCGCATGAGCGCCTATGTCAAGACGCTGCCCGGTGGCCCGCTCGCCTTCGTGGTGACGACGCGGGTCGCGCGCGAATTCGTCGACCGCTATCTCAATCTCACGGCGGCGCCGCGCCCGGTGAATATCTTCCAGACCGCCGACGAGGCGCGACGCTGGCTCGATGCCCAGCCGCACTAGGGCAATCGTCCTCGCCACCGCGTCCGATCAGCCCGACATCACTGCGTCCGACAGGCTCTATGCCGACGCGCTGGGGCGACACGGCTTTTCGGTCGTGGGGGCGCCCTGGGACGGACCGCGCGCGGCGTTCGACGGGGCGGCGGCCGTCGTGATCCGCTCGACCTGGGGCTACTACCGCGCCAGCGACGCCTTCCGCGACTGGACGGAGGCCATGGCCGTGGGGAGCCGCCTGTTCAATCCGATCGGTCTGGTGCGCTGGAACTTGCGCAAGGACTATATCGGCAGGCTCGCCGCGGCTTCTGTGCGCGTGCCGCAAACGCACGTCGTGGCCTGCGAGGTCGAAGCGATCGCCAAGGTGTTCGCCGAAACCGGCTGGAGCCGCGCCGTGGTCAAGCCCTTGACCGGTGCGTCGGGCTATTCGGTCGAACTGGTGGCGTGCGAGGGGGTTGCCGGCGCGGTGTCGCGGCTCGCCGCCGAGGCACGCGCGAGCGGCGTGCTGGTGCAGGAATTCCTTCCCGAGATCGCAGACGGCGAGCTGTCGCTGGTCTATTTCGATGGGATCTTCAGCCACGCCGTGCGCAAGCGTCCGCCGCAGGGCGAATTCAGGGTCAACTCCCGCTTCGGCGCGACGTACAGCGCCGAGACGCCGTCGCGCGCGGTGACGGAGCAGGGCGGCGCCGCCCTGGGCACGCTGCCCGAGTTGCCGCTCTATGCGCGGGTCGATGGCGTCGTGCGTGACGGCGCGCTGATCGTGATCGAGGTCGAGGTGCTGGAGCCGGCGCTGTTCATGGAATTGGATCCGGCCTCGGCTGACCGTTTTGCCGAGGCGACGCTGCGGCGGATCGCGGACCGACCCGACGACTAGACGGAGAGATTGTCTCCCTGTATGGTAATACACCCGAAACGGGTGGTTTCATTCGGGGAGTCTTCCATGATCTTCGTCACAGTAATTGAGCCCAGGAACCGGAAAATCTACGTCAACGGCGTCTACGACGACCCTCTCGGCCCAACACCGACCTTGGTTACCCTCAATGCGGGCTCGCATATTTTCGAGACATTGACGTCGGGGTCGAAGCTCGTCGACTTTACCGGCAACGTCTACAACGTGCCGGAATTGGGCAGCGAGACGATCGATTTACAGCCCGTCGTTCCGCCCAAGAAGAAGGGCAGCTGAACGACTGGCAGGGAGGCCGACCGTGAAGCGACTACTGGCGTATCTCGCCGTGCTGTCGGTGGGGACGGTCCTCGCGGGCTGCGCGTATCCGATCCGCAACGACGCCATCGTCGAAACACGTCCTCCCGCCTACGAATGGAAATCCCTGGCGCCCGGCCAACTTCAAGATACGCTGGTGATCGTCACCATGTCCGGCGGAGGCACGCGGGCGACGGCGTTGGCGATGTCGGTGCTGCGCGCCATGGACAAGATCAAGCTTGCCTCCGGCGCGAGCCTGGCCGACGAGATCGACATCGTGTCATCGGTATCCGGCGGCAGCGTCACCGCGGGCTACTTCGCTCTCTACGGCGCGGCCGGCCTGACGACTCTGGAGAAGGACTTCGTCCGCCAGGACGGCATGCGCGCCATCATCGTCGAGGGACTGAACCCGGTCGGGCTCGCCCAGCTGGCGACGCCGTCGAAAGAGCGAATCGACCTGTTGGTAAATTATCTTGACCGGCAGCTGTTCCACGACGTCACCTTCGAGAAGCTGGTCGAGCGAAAGCGACGCCCTTACCTGATCCTCAACGCCGCCGACATGGTCGAGGGAACGCCGTTCCCCTTCACGCAATACACCATGGATCTTCTGTGCAGCGACCTCAGCAAGGTGAAGCTCTCGACCGCCGTCGCCGCCTCCGCGGCTTTCCCGGTCGCCCTCTCGCCGATCACGCTCAAGAATTACCGGCCCTGTGACGCGATCGCCAAGCCGGTCTGGTTGCGGGCGGCGGGGCAGACGAGCTGGTACCTCGACCCGCCGCGCGTGGCGTGGCAGCGCACGGCCTCGGCCTATGCCGATGGGCAGAAGAAATACATCCACCTGCTGGATGGCGGCATTGCCGACAATCTCGGCGTCAGCGAACCCTACCGCCTGCTGACCAGCGACGATGTCCCGGTGTCGCTCAAGCAGGACATCGCTGCGGGCAAGATCAAGAAGATCGTCTTCATCATGATCAACGCCCGGTCGTTCGCCGGATCCGACCTCGACAACAGCCAGGCGACGCCGGGAATGCTTGACATGCTGACGGCATCGATCGGCTCGTCGATCGACCGGGCGACGTTCAGCACCGCCGAACGCATTCGCAACCTGCTGATCGAACGCTTCCGCGGCATGGCCGACGACATCGACCGCGAAGCCAAGAAACCGGGGCCGATGCGCGACAAGCTGCGCGAGATCGGCGCCAATTTCAGGACCGTCGCCAACAACACGCAGTTCCTCGCCGTCGATTTCGACGCCATCGCAGACCAGCGCTGCCGCAAGACGTTTCACAGCATCGGCACGAGCTGGGCGCTGCCGGACAACCAGCTCGACGGCCTGAACGTCATGGGCGAGGCCTTGCTGGCGCAGAATCCCGACTTCCCCAAGGTCCTGACGGCGGTCAATGCACGACCCGGCCCGCCCTTGGCGACAGTCGAACAGGCCTGTGCCGTCCTCCAGCCCGGCGGTTGATGGCCGATCGTGCTGCGCGGGCGATCAGCCCGTGAAGCGCTGGCCGCCCTTGCGGCAGTCCTTTAGGATCTCCGGACGGAAGGCGAGGCCATGGCCGGGCCGTTCGGGCGGGCTCATCATGCCGTCCTTCGAGGGCAGCACCGGCTCGATCCACAGATCGTCGTTCCAGTCCATGTATTCGAGGTAGCTGGCGTTGGGGATCGCGGCCAGCACGTGCACCATGGTCTCATGAAAAAGGTGGGGCGCGAGGCGGATGCCCCACGGCTCGGCCGCGGCGGCGATCTTGCGCAGCTCGCTGAAGCCGCCGCGCATCGGATCGGGCTGCAGGATGGGCACGCAGGGCGTCTCGAAGAACGGCCGCAGGTCGTTGCGTGTGAAGTGGCTCTCGCCGCCCACGATGCGCGTCTTGAGCGCGGCGGCGATGCGGCGGTAGCCGGCGAAATCCTCGGCGACCACGGGCTCCTCGAGCCAGTAGGGATCGAATTCGTCGAGGCGGTGGCCGGCCTGGATGGCGGTGTCGGCGTCCCAGCCCATGTTGACGTCGATCATGATTTCAATGCCGCCACCCATCGCCTCGCGCATCGCCTTGACGTTCTGCACGTCCTCGCGCCACGGCCTGATGTGCGCCACCTGCATCTTGATGGCCTTCAGCCCCTGGGCCGTGAACTCCTTGGCGCGGGCGATCATGCCGTCGCGGCCCAGGCCACGGAAGCAGCCGGAGCCATAGGCGGGAATCTCGGTCCGGGCGGCTCCCCACAGGCGGAACAGCGGCAGGCCGGCGCGTTTTCCGACGATGTCCCACAGGGCCATGTCGACGGCGCTCTGGGCGAACACGGTGACGCCCATGCGACCCAGCCAGAAGTTGCTCCGGTAGAGCGTCTGCCAGATCGCCTCGACCTCGGTGGCGTCGCGGCCGATCACGTGGGGGGCTATGAGCTCCGCCATGCAGGCATCGAGCGTGTGCAGTCCGCCGCGCAGCGGCATCAGGTAGCTCATGCCGACAAGACCACCCTGGGTTTCGATCTCCAGCACGTAGATGTCGCGGAAGGGCGCGGAGAGGATGCCGGCCGCCGGCGGCTTGCCGCGCCATGGCACCTGCAACAGCGTGGAACGGAGCTCGACGATGGTGGTGGGCGTGGTCATGAGCGTGTTTCCCCTTGTCCTATCTAAGAGTCCTTTGCCCAACTATGATGCGGCCGTCATGACCTCGTCCAACCGCGTCTATCTCTTCGACACCACACTGCGAGACGGCGCGCAGACCCAGGGCGTGGATTTCACCGTGGCCGACAAGGCCGCGATCGCGCGCGAGCTCGACCTCCTGGGCATCGACTACATCGAAGGCGGCTGGCCCGGCGCCAACCCGACCGACGACCGCTTCTTCGCCGATCCGCCGGAGTTCAAGAACGCCAGGTTCGTGGCCTTCGGCATGACGCGCCGCGCCGGCCGCAGTGCGGCGAATGACCCGGGCCTCGCCGCCATCCTGCAGACCAAGGCGCGCAATGTCTGCATGGTCGGCAAGACCTGGGACTTCCATGTCGACGTGGCGCTGGAGGTCGACCGCAGCGAATATCTCGAGATGATCTCCGATTCGCTGGCCTACGCGAAGACGCAGGATGGACGAGGTGATGTTCGACGCCGAGCATTTCTTCGACGGCTACAAGGCCAACCCGGATTATGCGATGGCCTGCCTCGCCGCGGCGGAGAAGGCCGGCGCGCGCTGGCTGGTGTTGTGCGACACCAATGGCGGAACCTTGCCGCACGAGATCGAACGCATTGTCGGCGAAGTGACCCGGAAGATTCCCGGCGACCGCCTCGGCATACACACCCACAACGACACCGAGAACGCCGTCGCCAACACGCTCGCCGCCGTACGCGCCGGCGTGCGCCAGGTGCAGGGCACGATCAACGGGCTGGGCGAACGCTGCGGCAATGCCAACATGATCGCGCTCATCCCCAATCTCGTCCTCAAGATGGGCTTCGACACCGGCCTGAAGGACGGCGCGCTGCAGCGGCTGACGCACCTGTCGCGCCTGCTCGACGATCGGTTGAACGTCGTGCCCAATCGCAGCGCCGCCTATGTCGGCACGCGCGCCTTCGCTCACAAAGGCGGCCTGCACGTCTCGGCTGTCGAGAAGGACCCCAGGACCTACGAGCATGTCGATCCGGAAGTCGTTGGCAACCAGCGCATGATCGTGGTCAGCGACCAGGCCGGCCGTTCCAACATCATGGCGCGCTTCCGCCAGATCGGCCTCGATGTCGATCCCAAGGATCCGGGCGTCGCGCGGCTGCTGGAGATCGTCAAGGAACGCGAGGCCGAGGGTTACGCCTATGACGGCGCCGACGCGTCATTCGAGCTTTTGGCGCGGCATGAGCTGCACACCGTGCCCGACTACTTCGCCTTGCAGAGTTTTCGCGTGCTGGCTGAACGACGCGTCAATGCACGCGGCCAGCTGATCGCCCTGTCCGAAGCCACCGTGAAGCTCGATGTCGCCGGCCGACGCGCGATGGAAGTGGGTGAGGGCAATGGCCCGGTGAACGCTCTCGATGCTGCATTGCGAAAGGCGCTGATCCCGGTCTATCCGGAACTCGCGGACATGCGGCTGGTCGACTTCAAGGTGCGCATCCTGGACTCCGCCGGCGGCACCGCCGCCACCACCCGGGTGATGATCGAGAGTGCAGATGCGAAGGGCAGGCGGTGGTCGACCATCGGCGTCTCGCCCAACATCGTCGATGCTTCCTACAACGCCTTGTACGACGCCCTCACCTACAAGCTGTTCCGCGACGGGGCAAAGCCGGCGCAACCGGGTTAGCTGGCCATGTCCGCCTCCTAGTTGACGGTCGAGGCCGCCCAGACGACCATATATAGCGTGGACGGCGAAATTCCGATTGCGACGACACAGCCGCCGATTGCGGTGGCTGCAACGCGTCGCCCGAGGCGGGGCGGGCGCATGCTGTGGCGCGCCATCATGTGGTCGCTGCCGTTGGTTGCGATTGCCGTTGCGCTGTTCGCCTGGCTGGGCGGCGGCCGCTTCATCGGCACCGACAACGCCTATGTGAAAGGCGACCGAGTCTATATCGCCACCGAGATCAGCGGCCCCATCGTCGAGGTGGCCGTGACCGAGAACCAGCAGCGTGTCGCGCGGCCAGCTCCTGTTCCGGCTCGACGACCAGCCCTACCGCACGGCGCTGGCCAAGATCGAGGCGGAGATCGAGATCCAGCGCGCCGAGATCCGCGGCCTGCGTGCCCAGTGGCGCACCAAGCGCGAGGACATCAAGGCCGCGCAAAGCCAGCAGAACTACGCCCAGGCCGACTACGACCGCCAGAAGGATCTCGCCGACCGCAAGTTCGCGCCGGCGGCGAAGATGGAAGAATCGCGCATGGGACTCGACGTGGCGCGCCAGCGCATCGCCTCGCTGGAGGAGGACCTGCAGCGCATCGAGGCGGCGCTGGCCGGCGATCCCAAGATCAAGGTCGACGATCATCCCAAGGTCAAGCAGATGCTGGCCGCGCGCGACGAGGCCCTGCACAACCTGCGCCGCACCACCATCGAGGCGCCGCTCGACGGTGTCGTCTCCAAGGTGCTGGTGCCGGGCAGCTACGCCGTCATGGGCGTGCCGTCGATCGCCGTGGTCGCCAACAAGGATCTGTGGATCGAGGCCAACTTCAAGGAAACCGAGCTCACGCGCGTGCGCGTCGGCCAGCCGGTCACCATCACCGTCGACACCTATCCCGACATGCAATGCACCGGCAAGGTGACGTCGCTCGCCCAGTCGACCGGCGCGGAGTTCGCCGTGCTGCCGCCGCAGAACGCCACCGGCAACTGGGTCAAGGTGGTGCAGCGCATCCCGGTCCGCACCTCCGTCATCTGCAAGGAAGGCGATCCGCCGCTGCGCGTCGGCATGAGCGTGACCATCGAGATCGACACCGGCCATCGCCGCTCGTTCGGCGAGCTGCTGAAGAGCTTCGGCCTGTGATCGTCTTCGGCGCCTGACGGCCTGATGGATCCCGACGCGCTTCGCCGTCGTCGCTGGCTCACCGTCGTGGTGATGATGGCCACGATCATGCAGGCGCTCGACGGCACCATCGCCAACGTGGCGCTGCCCAACATCCAGGGATCGCTGTCGGCGACCCAGGAGCAGGTCGCCTGGGTAATCACTTCCTATATCGTGTCGGCGGCCATCGCCACGCCGCTCGCCGGCTTCTGCGCCGTGCGCTTCGGCGTGCGGCGCATCCTGGTGAGCTCGGTGATCGGCTTCACCATCGCCTCGATGCTGTGCGGCGCCGCCCAGACGCTGCCGCAGCTCGTGGTCTTCCGCACCATGCAGGGCGTCTGCGGCGCCGCGCTGGTGCCGCTCAGCCAGACGCTGATGATGGAGGCCTATCCGCGCGAGGAGCAGGGCAAGGCGATGGCGATGTGGGGCGTCGGCACGATGCTGGGCCCGATCACCGGCCCGACGCTGGGCGGCTGGCTGACCGACGAATACAGCTGGCGCTGGGTGTTCTACATCAACCTGCCGGTCGGCATCCTGTGCGCGGTCGGGCTGATGATCCTGATCAAGAACAAGGCGAGCGACAATCCGCGGCCGTTCGACCTCCTGGGCTTCACGCTGCTGTCGATCGCCATCGGCACATTCCAGCTCATGCTCGACCGCGGCGAGCAGATCGACTGGTTCGGCTCGCGGGAGATCGTCATCGAGGCGGTGGTGGCCGGCGTGGCCGCCGTCATGTTCGTGATCCACATGCTGTCGAGCGATCATCCGTTCCTGCCGCGCGACCTGTTCCGCGACCGCAACCTGATGCTGGGCATCATCTTCACGGCCATCACCGGCCTCCTGATGATCGTGACCGCGACCTTGCTGCCGCCCTTCCTGCAGCAGTTGAAGGGCTATCCGGTCTTCACCACGGGCGTCGTCATGGCGCCGCGCGGCATCGGCACGATGATTTCGATGTTCATGGTGTCGCGCCTGATCGGCAAGGTCGACGCGCGATGGCTGATCGCGATCGGGCTCAGCCTGTGCGGCCTCTCGTTGTACGACATGACGCAGTTCTCGATCGACGTCAGCGAAGGACAGGTGATCTGGAACGGCTTCCTGCAGGGCATTGGGCTTGGCCTGGTGTTCCCGCCGCTCACCACGCTGGCCTTCGCCACCGTCCCCGCCCGCATCCGCACCGAGGGTGCGGCGATCAACGCCCTGATGCGCAACCTGGGCGCCTCGATCGGCGTGGCGGTACTGGTGGCGATGCTCGACCGCAACACCCAGATCAACCGCTCCGCTCTCGCCGAGCACCTGACGCCGTTCAGCCCGCTGTGGCGCTACGGCACCACGCCGGTCGAGAACGGCGTGCTGGTCGACCGCGCCAGGCTCACCTCGCACATGACGCCGTTCGGCGGCGGCTGGCCGTACGGCTCGGTGCCGGTCGACGACCCCTCGAAGCTGATCGGCATGTGGGGCGAGGAACTCAACCGCCAGGCGTCGATGATCGCCTACCTAAACGATTTCCGCGTGCTCGCGGTCGCGGCGGTGATCGTCATCCCGCTGCTCTTCTTCATGCGCCGCCAGGCGCAATATGCGCGGCCGTCGCGCCGCTGATCCGGGACGTCCGCATGTACCGAGGCATGGAGCCGGCGACGCTGATATAAGGCGACATGGGACGAGCTTCGAAAGGCCGCGCGATAGCCGCCGTCGCGCCCACGATCATTCTGGTGCGCCCGCAGCTTGGCGAGAATATCGGCATGGCGGCGCGCGCCATGCTGAATTGCAGCCTGTCGAGCCTGCGTCTGGTAAGTCCGCGCGACGGTTGGCCCAATCCCAAGGCCCAGCGCGCCGCGTCGGGCGCCGATGTCGTGCTGGAGGAGGCCGTGCTGTTCGAGACGGTGGAGGAAGCGGTGGCGGACCTCGAGCGCGTCGTGGCCACGACCGCGCGCAACCGCGAGCTCACCCAGCGCATCCTGACGCCGCGCCGCGCGGCTTCGGAGATGCGCGGCTGGATCGGCGAGGGCGAAAAGGTCGGCATCCTCTTTGGGCCGGAGCGTACCGGGCTCACCAACGACGACATGGTGCACGCCGACACGGCCCTTTCGATTCCGCTCAACCCGCAATTCTCCTCGCTCAACATCGCCCAGGCGGTGCTGCTGGTGGCCTACGAATGGGCGGCGGCGGGCGAGGGCACGGCTGCCGAGCGCATGTCCGAGCACGCGACCCGTCCGGCGACCAAGGATGAGATGCTGAACCTCTTCGCCCATCTCGAGCGCGCGCTCGACCAGTCGGGCTTCCTGCGCAACAAGGCGATGCGGCCGGCCATGGTGCACAATCTGCGCGCCTTCCTGCAGCGCGCGGCGATGACCGAGCAGGAGGTGCGCTCCTTCCATGGCATCATCAAGTACCTGGCCAAACACAAGCACAGCGAGGAGTGAGCATGTCCACCACCGCCAAGGTCTCCTGGGTCGACGGCGCCCTGTTCGTCGCCGAGGGTGGCAGCGGCCACACCCTGACCATGGACGGCGCGCCCGACATCGGTGGCCGCAACCTCGCGTCGCGGCCGATGGAGGTCGTGCTGATGGGCATGGGCGGCTGCACCGCCATCGATGTCGTGGCGATGTTGAAGAAGCAACGCCAGGATATCGAGGGCGTCGAGGTCTCCCTGGTCGCCGAACGAGCCGATGACCATCCCAAGGTCTTCACGTCGGTGAAGCTCGTCTACACGGTGCGCGGGCGCAAACTGAGCAAGGCGCTGATCGAGCGGGCGGTGAGCCTCAGCGACGAGAAGTACTGCTCGGCCACGGCCATGATCAAGAAATCGGCCGATGTCAGTCACGAGGTGGTCCTGATCGAGATCTAAGTCCTTGAGATCAAACGAAGAACGCCTGCTTGACTAAGCTGCGGCCGAAAGTATGTTCCGCCCTTCTCCGGAGAACGTGGCTGCGGACCTTTTCAGGCCCTCATCCCGCCCCGACAAGCCCCCTGTAACCAGCGGGTCGTCGGATCCAGGCCTATCCGGACAACAGCGTCACATGACGCATAACGACGGAGTATCCGCGTGAGCAAACGCGCGCAAGCGAAGTACAAGATCGACCGCCGCCTCAGGGTGAACCTGTGGGGCCGTCCCAAGAGCCCGATCAACAAGCGTGAATACGGTCCCGGCCAGCATGGCCAGGGCCGCCAGAAGCCGACCGACTACCGCCTGCAGCTCATGGCCAAGCAGCGGCTCAAGGGCTATTACGGCTCGGTCTCCGAACGCCAGCTGCGCCGCTATTATCTCGAGGCCGTGCGCCGCAAGGGCGACACCGGCGAGAACCTGGTCGAGCTGCTCGAGCGCCGGCTGGACGCCGTCATCTATCGCATGAAATTCGCCATTACCGTGTTCGCCAGCCGCCAGCTGGTGAGCCATGGCCACGTCAAGGTGAACGGCAAGCGGGTCAACATCGCGTCTTACCTTGTCAAGGACAACGACGTGATCGAGCTCACCTCGAAGGCCAAGGAGATGGAGCGGGTGCTCGAGGCCACGCAGACGGCCGAGCGCGACGTGCCGGAATACGTCACCGCCGACCACAAGGACATGAAGGGCACCTACGTGCGCGGGCCCAAGCTCGCCGATGTGCCCTATCCGGTCCAGATGGAGCCGTCGCTGGTGGTCGAGTACTACAGCCGCTGACGGAGCGACCGCATCGATGCAAAGACGAAAAACCCGCCCTCTTGTGGCGGGTTTTTTGCATAAGAATTCACGGATTAGATGCTCGTTCCGACTGTCCGGCAGGGGGCGCTAGGCATATAATTCTTTCTAGGGGTAGGGGCACTGGAGAATCTGGGATGAGCATGGTCCGGGTGGCGGTCTTCGCAGTGATCGCGGTTGCGGTCGGCGGGGCGGCTTATGTTTATCGGGGTGAGGTTGCCCAACGGCTGGGCCTGGGCGCGTCGGCAAGCGCTGCCGAAAAAGGGTCCAGCCCGGCTGCCATGGCGCAGCCACAGGGGCGCCGGGGACGAGCCAATCCGGCAGGGGCGGTGCCGGTGGTCGTCACCTCGGTCGAGCCGAAGGCCATGCCGATCGTCATCGAGGCCGTCGGCACGGTGCAGTCGATCTCCTCGGTCCAGCTCAAGTCGCGTCTCGACAGCCAGATCATGAAGGTCAATGTCGAGGAAGGCGCGCTGGTCAAGGAAGGCGACCTGCTGTTCGAGCTCGATGCACGCACCCTGAAGGCACAGCTCTCCCAGGTCGAAGCGCAGATTCGCAAGGATCAGGCCCAGCTCGAACAGGCCAAGCGCGACACGGTGCGCGCCGGCGACCTGCTGACCAAGGGGGCCGGTACTGTGGTGGCGCGCGACACCAACTTCACGACGCAGAAGGCGGCCGAGGCGCAGCTCGAGGCGGACGAGGCCATGCGCCAGAATATCCAGACCCAGATCACCTACAGTGAAATCCGCGCGCCGGTATCCGGCCGCATCAGCTCGATCCCCTACAAGGCCGGCACCACCCTGCGCGTCGGCGACAACACCGCCACGGCGGTGCTCGCCACCATCAACCAGGTCGACCCGATCTACGTCTCCTTCGCCATGCCGCAGGTCTTCCTGACCGACCTGCGTGCGGCGATGGCCAAGGGTGGCGTCAAGGTCAACGCGGTGATCGACGAGGATCACAAGCAATCGGGCGTGATCGCGTTCCTCGAGAACACGGTCGACGCCAACACCGGCACCGTGACGGCCAAGGCGCGCATCGCGAACGCCAACGAGGGCCTGTGGCCCGGCCAGTTCGTGAAGGTCGAAGTGGTCCTCGGCATCGAGCCTGACGCTCTCTCGGTCCCGGCGGCCGCGGTCCAGCTCGGGACGCAGGGTCCCTACGTCTTCGTCATCAAGGACGGCAACACGGCCGAAGTCCGCCCGATCACCATCAAGCGCACGCAGTACGGCGAGTCGGTGATCGGCAGCGGGCTCAAGGCCGGCGAATCGGTCGTGATCGACGGCCAGTTGCGTCTGGTCAACGGCGCTTCCGTCGCCGTTCGCCAACCCGAGGTCGCCAAGCCGGCGCCTGCAGCAAACGAGCCGCCCAAGCCCGCGCCGCCCCGCGGCTAACCCGTAATCGGGATTCTCGACCATGTCCGCGCTTTGCATCCGCCGTCCGGTGATGACCATCCTGTTGATGGCGTCGTTCATCATCGCCGGCATCTTCGGCTACAAGAACCTGCCAGTCGCCGCGGTGCCGCGGGTCGACTTTCCGACGATCCAGGTGACGGCCCAGCTTCCCGGCGCCAGCCCCGAGACGATGGCGGCCTCGGTCGCTTCTATCCTCGAACGGCAGTTCTCGGCCATCGCCGGCGTCACGACGATGACCTCGACCTCGTCGCTCGGGAACACCTCGATCGTCCTGCAGTTCGACCTCAACCGTAACATCGACGGCGCCGCGCTCGACGTGCAGTCGCAGATCTCGGCCGCCATGCGACGCCTGCCGGTCGAGTTGCCGACGCCGCCCAGCTTCCGCAAGGTCAACCCCGCCGACTTCCCGATCCTCTTCCTGTCGCTCAAATCCTCGCAGGTCCGGCTGTCGGACATCGACGCCTTCTCCAATCGCGCCATCCTGCCGCGCATCTCGACCCTGCCCGGCGTCGCCCAGGTGCTGATCTTCGGTTCGCAGAAATACGCCGTGCGCGTGCGTGCCAACCTCGACCAGCTGTCGGTGCGCGGCCTGACGCTGAACGAGCTGCAGAACGCCATCGTCAACGCCAACTCGACCAAGCCGCTGGGCGCCATCGCCGATTCGCGCCAGAACGCCATCCTCGACGCCACCGGCCCGCTCACCAAGGCGGTCGACTACATGCCGGTGGTCGTGGCGTTCCAGAACGGCGCGCCGGTGCGCATCTCCGACGTCGCCACGGCGATCGACAGCGTCGAGAACGACAAGATCGCGAGCTGGCTCGACGGCACCCGCGCCATCCTGCTGGCCGTCTACCGCCAGCCCGACGCCAACACCGTCGAGGTGGTCGACCGGGTGAAGGCGATGCTGCCGGCCATCCAGGTCGAGCTGCCGAGCGGCGTCGAGATCGCCGTGCTCAACGACCGCTCGGTGTCGATCCGCGACGCCATCGAGGATGTGCAGTTTACGCTCTGCCTCTCCGGTGTCCTGGTCATCATCGCCATCTACTTCTTCCTGCGCAGCTTCCGCGCCACCCTGATTCCCGCCATCGCATTGCCGATCTCCGTCATCGGCACCTTCGCCGGCATGTATCTGTGCGGCCATTCGATCGACAACATCTCGCTGCTGGCCCTGACGCTTGCCGTGGGCTTCGTGGTCGACGATGCCATCGTCATGCTGGAGAACATCGTCCGCCATATCGAGGCGGGCGAGAAGCCGATGGACGCTGCCTTCAAGGGCTCGAAGGAAGTCGGCTTCACCATCGTCTCGATGACGCTCTCCCTGGTTGCCGTGTTCATTCCCGTGCTGTTCATGGGCGGCGTCGTCGGCCGCATGTTCAACGAGTTCGGCATGGTCATCAGCATGGCCATCCTGATCTCGGGCATCGTGTCGCTGACGCTCACGCCCATGCTGTGCTCGCGGCTCCTGAAGCCGATCGACCACCACGAGAAGCACAATTTCCTGCTGCGGCTTTTCGAGTGGAGCTTCAACCGGGTGACCGCCGGCTACGGCTGGGCCCTGAGGCGGACCGTCCGCATGCCGCGCCTGGTGCTGGCCATCACGCTCGGCACGTTCGTGCTGACCGTCATCTTGTTCCAGGCCATCCCCAAGGGCTTCTTCCCGTCCGAGGATATCGGCCAGCTGAGCGGCTCGACCGTGGGGCCGGACGATGCGTCCTTCGACGCCATGGTGGCGCGCCAGAGCGCGGTGGCGGAGATCATCAAGCGCGATCCCGACGTCGTCTCCGTGATGTCCACCGTGGGCGGCGGCAATGCTGCGAACACGGTCAACTCAGGCCGCATCTTCGTCTCGTTGCGCCAGAAGCCGGAGCGCAAGGCCACGGCGCTCGAGGTCATGGCCCGCCTGCGCCGGGCTACCGCGAACGTGCCGGGCATCAACATCTTCTTCCAGCCCGTGCTGTCGATCAACATCGCCACGACGCAGACCCGCGCCCAGTACCAGTTCGGCATGCGCTCCAGCGACCTCGCCGCTCTGCGCACCTATGCACCACAGATGGAAGAGCGCATGAAGCGCCTGACCGACATCGTGGACGTCAATTCCGACCTCCAGGTGCGGGCGCGCTCGACGGTCATCGACATCGATCGCGACACCGCCTCCCGCCTTGGCCTGTCGATCGACCAGATCCGCCTGTTGCTCTACTCGGCCTACGGCGTGCGCCAGGTCTCCACCATCTACGCGCCCGACGACACCTACCAGGTGATCCTCGAGGTCGATCCGAAGTACGCCGACACCAACGAGGTGCTGCGGCGCATGCAGGTGCGCACGCCCTCCGGCGGGCTGGTGCCGCTCGACACCGTGGCCAAGCGGTCCGACAAGCCGACATCGCTCACGGTCAACCACATCGCCCAGCTTCCGGCCGTGATGATCTCGTTCAACCTGGCGCCCGGCGTGGCGCTCGGCGAGGCGGTTAAATCGATCCAGGAAGTGGCGGCCGAAGTGGGCCTGCCGGCCCAGATCGCCACCAGCTTCGAGGGCAGCGCCCAGGTCTTCCAGCAGGCCGTCGCCAACCAGGGCATGCTGCTGTTTGCCGCCGTGCTGGTCATCTACATCATCCTGGGCATCCTCTACGAAAATTTCATCCATCCGCTCACCATCCTGTCGGGCCTGCCATCGGCCGGCATCGGGGCGCTGATCACCCTGATGCTGTTCGGCATGGATCTGAGCGTCATCGCCATGATCGGCGTCATCATGCTGATCGGCATCGTCAAGAAGAACGCCATCATGATGGTCGACTTCGCCCTGGTGCGCCGTGCCCAGGGCGCGCCGGCGGAGGTGGCGATCGTCGATGCGGCGCTGCTGCGCTTCCGCCCCATCATGATGACCACGACCTGCGCGCTGCTCGGCTCGCTGCCGATCGCGCTGGGCGCCGGCGCCGGCGCCGAGCTGCGCCAGCCGCTCGGCGTCACCGTGGTCGGCGGCCTCATGGTGTCGCAGGTCCTGACGCTGTTCATCACGCCGGTGGTCTATATCTGGTTCGACCGTCTGCTCGGCGTGAAGTTCGGCGAACTGCGGATTTTCCGCCGCCGGCGCGACAAGACGGCTCCCCATCCCGCTGAATAGCCGCTGCTGGCCATGACCGACGACATCGGCGCCTTCGTGCCCGGCCCGCGCGTGCGCATCGAGGGCCGGCCCGGCGGCCCGCTCGCGGGCCTCACCTTCGCCGCCAAGGATCTGTTCGACGTCGCGGGCGTGCCGACCGGCGGCGGCAATCACGACTGGCCGACCGGCCGTCCGGTTCCGACACGGCACGCCTGGGCCGTCCAGACCTTGCTCGATGCCGGCGCCACGCTGATCGGCAAGACCATCACCGACGAGGTCTCGCTCGGCATCCTGGGCGAGAACGCCTTCGACGGCACGCCGGTGAACGTGCGCGCGCCTGGCCGCGTGCCCGGCGGCTCCTCGTCGGGCTCGGCCGCCGCCGTGGCGGCCGGCATCTGCGACACCGCGCTGGGCACCGACACCGGCGGCTCGGTGCGCGTGCCGGCGAGCTTCTGCGGCCTCTACGGCATCCGGCCGACCCACGGCCGCCTCGACGTCACCGGCATGCTGCCGCAGGCGCCGACCTCGGACACGACCGGCTGGTTCGCGCGCGACGCCGAGACCTTCGCGCGGGTCTCCGCGGCCATGCTGGGCGAGGCCATCCCGACGGCGCTGCCGACCCGCTTGATCGTGGCCGTGGATGCCATGGGCTTTGCCGATGCCGATGTCGCCGCCGCCCTGAAGCCGATGGTGGACAGGCTGGGCGGCCTGCTGGGCGACATGCGCGAGGAGGTGATGGCGCCGCCCGGCTTGTCGGTCTGGGCGCGGGCGCAACGTACGCTGCAGCCCTTCGAAGCCTACACGACGTTCAAGGATTGGCTCGACGAGCGCAATCCGCGCTTTGCCTTCTCGGTCGCCAAGAACCTGGTGATGGGTGCGCTGATCCCCGAGAGCGAGCGCAACTGGGCCAACCTGATGCGCCAGGAAGCGCGCGGGCGCATGGCTTATCTGTTGTCCCCCCGCACCATCCTGTGCCTGCCGACGACCCCGTTTCCCGCGCCGCTGCGCGGCCAGAGACTGTCGGTGCTCGATCCGCTGCGCGATCGCATCACCTGCCTGTGCGCCCAGGGCGGGCTGACCGGCCATCCGCAGGTCAGCATCCCGGGGGCGACGGTTGACGGGCTGCCGGTCGGCCTGTCCATCATCGGGCCGCGCGGCAGCGATGCGACGTTGGTCGCGGTGGCCCGGGCCCTGGCGGCACGGCGAGACTGATCGTATCTCGGCGAGGAGGCATCGTGGCGACCGAAAAGCAGAAGATGCTGGCCGGCGAGCTCTATGTCGCCACCGGCGAGGAACTGGCGGCCGATGCGCGGCGCGTCGCGGCGTGGATGGATCGTTACAATGCCTCCATCGCCAGGACACAGCGGGAGTACAAGACGCTGCTGCGTGAGATGCTGGCGGAGGTGGAGAAGGCTCGTACATCCGCCCGCCGTTCCACTGCGACTACGGCTACAACATCAGCCTGGGCAAACGCGTCTTCCTCAACTTCAACTGCGTCATCCTCGATGTCGTGAAGGTGGCGATCGGCGACGGAACGCAGATCGGTCCGGGCGTGCAGATCCTCACCGCCGATCATCCGCGTGATCCCGCGCAGCGGCGCGCCGGGCTGGAGTTCGGCCGGCCGGTGAGCATCGGCGCCAACGTCTGGATCGGGGCCGCCGCGATCATCCTGCCGGGCGTGACGGTGGGCGACGATACCATCGTCGGCGCCGGAGCCATCGTTACTCGCGATGTGCGGCCGGGTGCCACGGTAGTGGGCAATCCGGCAAGAGAGAGGAAAGCGTGAACGATCTGTCTCCCAACATCCCCGAAGTCGTGGCCGAGGTCGGCGGAATGTTCGAACGTTACGAACAGGCGCTGATCGACAAGAACGTCGACGTGCTCGACGCCACCTTCTGGAACAGCCCGCACACGATCCGGCTCGCCAACTACGAGCACGGCTACGGCTTCGACAGGATCCACGCTCATCGCGTTGCCCGGCCACCCGGCCCGGGGACCAAGGAAAAGCGCTACCGCCTCGACATACTGACGCTGGGCCGGGACATTGCCACGGTGAACCTGGTCTACAAGGTGCGCGACAAGGACCTCGTCGGGCGCCAGAGCCAGACCTGGGTGCGCTTTCCCGACGCCGGCTGGAAGGTGATCGCGGCCCACGTCTCGATGATAGACAAGGAGCCAATCCTGTGAGGAAACCATGAACACGCCGACACCGACGCTGGGCAACGTCATCGCCGTCGACAATGCCTGGGTCGCCAAGGTGACGGAGGAGGCGCTCGAACCCGCGCTGCCGATCGTCGATCCGCATCACCACCTCTGGCAGCGAGCCGGCAACGATTACATGTTCCACGACCTGCTGGCCGACACGCAGACCGGCCACAACATCGTGGCCACGGTGTTCGTCGACTGCCATTCGATGTACCGCAAGGCCGGCCCCGCAGAGCTGCGCTGCATCGGCGAGACCGAGTTCGCCAATGGCGTGGCGGCGATGTCGGCCAGCGGCATCTACGGTAATCTGCGCGCCTGTGCTGCCATCGTGAGCCATGTCGACCTGCGGCTGGGCGCCAAGGCCGGCGCGGTGTTCGACGCCCAGATCGCCGCCGGCAACGGCCGCTTTATCGGCATCCGCTACCAGACCGGCCTCGACAACGACCCTGGCATCCGCGCGACCCGCACCAACCCGACGCCCGGCCTGATGGCCGACAAGACCTGGCGCGAAGGCTTCGCGCGAGCTCGCCCGGCGCGGCCTCACCTTCGATGCCTGGGCCTACCATCCGCAGCTCGCCGAGGTCGGCGACCTGGCGGCGGCCTTTCCCGACACCCAGATCGTGCTCGACCATGTCGGCGGCCCGCTGGGCTACGCCTCCTATGCCAGCCGCCATGACGAAGTCTTCGCCACCTGGAAGACGTCGATGGCCGAGCTGGCGCGCCGACCCAACGTCACCGTCAAGGTGGGCGGGCTCGGCATGGCGATGGGCTGGTTCGATTTCTACCAGCAGCCGTCGCCGCCCAGCTCGCAGATGCTGGCCCAGGCCTTCAGGCCCTGGGTCGAGACCTGCATCGAGCTGTTCGGCGCCGAGCGCTGCATGTTCGAGAGCAACTTCCCGGTCGACAAGATCACCTCCGGCTACGGCGTGCTGTGGAATGCGTTCAAACGGCTGGCCGCCAAGGCGTCGGCGGCGGAGAAGACTGCCCTGTTTTCAGGCACGGCGGCGCGCGTTTACAAGTTGGACTTGGCTACGTCCGATCAATAAAGGTCCCTCGGCCTGCGGCCTCGGGATGACATTGTGTGGTGGGGCGACCTAAGCTCTTCGTAGTCATTGCCGGGGTCCAATCATGCGTCGTTTTCTGCTCGCGTCCGTCGCGACTCTCGCGGCCATCTTCGCATCGTCGCTAGCTTCGGCGCAGACGATCAAGGTCGTGATGCATTCCGACGTGAAGGCGCTCGATCCGGTGTGGAGCGGCGCCTACATCACGCGCAACCACGCCTACATGATATACGACACGCTGTTTGCGGTGGATGAGAAGTTGCAGGTCAAGCCGCAGATGGTTGACAGCTGGACGACCAGCGACGACGGGCTCACCTGGACCTTCAAGCTGCGCGATGGCCTCGAATGGCACGACGGCACGCCGGTCACGTCGGACGATTGCGTGGCCTCGCTCAAGCGCTGGTCGGCGCGCGATTCGATGGGCCAGAAGCTCGCCCTGTCGATTCAGGACTACAAGATCGTCGATCCCAAGACTTTCCAGATCGTGCTCAAGCACAAGTTCGGGCCTTTGCTCGACGCCATCGGCAAGCCGTCGGTGACGGTGCCCTTTATGATGCCGAAGAAAATCGCGGAGACCGACGCCTTCACTCAGATAGATAACTACATCGGCTCCGGTCCGTTCATCTTCAAGAAAGAGGAATGGAAGCCAGGCGAGAAGCTGGTCTACGTCAAGAACCCCAAATACAAGCCGCGCGCCGAGCCGATGTCGGGGCTTGCCGGCGGCAAGGTGGTGAGCGTCGACCGGGTCGAGTGGGTGTGGATTCCCGACGCCGAGACCCAGCTCAACGCGCTGGTGAACGGCGAAATCGACATGATCGAGGGCGTGAGCTACGACCACCTCGCGGTGCTGGAGAAGGACAAGAACATCCGGGTCATCACGAGCACGACGTCCAACCAGTATGTGTTCCGCATGAACTGGCTGCAGCCGCCGTTTAACAATGTGAAGATCCGTCAGGCCGCGGCCTACGCGCTCGACCAGGAAGAATTCCTGCAGGCCAATATCGGCGACAAGCGATTCTATCGCGTGTGCAAGGCGATGTTCACCTGTGACTCGCCGCTCGCCACGACCGCCGGCATGGACGGCCTGATCGAGGGCAACGCCGCCAAGGCGCGGCAGCTCCTGCAGGAGGCGGGGTACGACGGCACGGTTGTCGTTATCCCGCAACCGACCGATCTCGGCGTCATCAAGCAGCTCGCGCCCGTCGCCAAGTCGCAGCTCGAGAAGGCCGGTTTCAAGGTCGAGGTCCAACCGATGGATTGGCAGAGCATGGTGACCCGCCTCACCGGCAAGAAAGGACCGCCGTCGGAAGGCGGCTGGAACGCTTTCGGCACGAGCTGGGTGCAGCTCGACATCCTCGACCCGCTGATGACGCCCAACCTCGCGACGACCTGCGACAAGGCGCGTGCCGGCTGGCCGTGCGACGAGGGCATGGAGAAGCTGCGCGACAAGTTCGCGTCCGCAACCACGCTTGCGGAGAAGGAAGGCAGTGGCCGAGGAAGTGCAGACCTACGCCATGCAGATCGTGACCCACGTGCCGCTCGGCGAGTGGTACGGCGTCGGCGCCGTGCGGGCCAATATCGGCACCATGAAAGTGCCGCCGCCGATTACCGTGTTCTGGGGCATGACGAAGATGTGAGCGCGCGAGCGCGCTGCGGCTAGAGAATTGCGCTCGCGTCTCGGAGCTTTTCGCGCAGTGTCGCAGGATCGAGCTGCGCCGCTGGCTGGTTGGTGCCGACGAGCAGGGCAGCGGCGGTGCCGACGGCTTGCGCCACCGCCATGGCCGTCGGCATCACCCGGATGGCGCCGTGCGCCTCGTGGGTGGCCGACAGGCCGCGTCCGGCCACCAACGCATTGTCGAGGCCCTGCGGCACGGCCATGCGGTAGGGCAGGGCGTAGACGTGGTCGGCGACCCAGTTCCTCGAAGGTGATGTTGCCGTCGCCGGTATGGTGCACATCGATCGGGTAGGCGCCGAGCGCCATGGTGTCGATGAACTCCGCACCCTGGCGCAGGTCGTCGGCTGTGAGCGTCAGGAGACCCGCGATGCGGCGCGTCTCGCGGATGCCGAGCTGCGGCGCGAACGACACCAGCCGGGCGCGGTTGCAGCCGGATACGTTGGCCGCGATGAAGCGCGCGGCGCCAAGCGCCTGGCGGCGGCCCTCGCGCTCGCCGTCGCTCAGCGCGAACGGATCGCTGGCATCGATCGAGATCCGCGTGACGTTGAACCAGCCGTCGTCCGAGCCCGGCACGCGGCTGCAATGCAGCGCCGCACGCGGCAGGGCGCCCTCGGCGACGCCGCGCGCCGCAAGCGCCGCCTTAGTCTGGGCGCTCATGCCGTCGAAGGCGGCGAAATCGATCGGGCCCAGCCGGAACATCATGGTGGCGGGCTGCAGACTTTCGCCCTCGTCGAGGCCGAGAAAGGGCGCGCCGGCGCGGGCCATCAGGTCGAGATCGCCCGAGCTGTCGATGAACAGGCGCGCCCGCACCTCGAGCATGCCGCCCTTGGTCAGCAGAGTGGCGGATGTGATGGTCCGGCCGCGTCGCGCGACCTGGGCCAGCTGGCTGTGGAGCAGCACCCGCACGCCCGCCTCGTGCGCCATCTCGTCCAGCACCACCTTCAGGATCTCGGTGTCGTATTCGACCCTGTCCATGCGATGGCCGGTCGACATGACGAAATGGCCGTGTCCCGCGCTGCCGCCCATGGCCCCGAGACGGTCAACGATCTCCTCGGCGATGCCCGCGATCACGCGGCGGCCGGCGCTTGTCTCCCAGCCGACGAACTGGCCGACGGCGCCGGCCGTCGCCGCACCGCCCAGAAAGCCGTGGCGCTCGAACAGCACGGTGCGCGCGCCCTGGCGTGCCGCTGCGATGGCGGCGACGGTGCCCGCCATGCCGCCGCCGCTCGCCAACACGTCGCAGTCCATGGGATTCATTTTTGTTCGCTTTCGAATCCGACCATACTCCGGGCCAAGGAAAACCGGGAGGCATTGGTGGTTCAGCAGGCTTTGACGCGCCGCGCCGCGCTTGGCGGAATGTCGGCGCTGCCGTTCGCGCGCGCCGCCTCGGCGGAGGACCTGACCAAGGCGTCGATCGCGCTGCTGCGGCTCTCTTCGTCCGGCCCGATCTTCATCGCCCAGGAGAAGGGCTGGTTCAAGGAAGCGGGTCTCGATCTCACCTTGAAGGATTTCCAGTCGGCCGCGCAGGTGCCGCTGGCGGTCGTGTCGGGCGACGCCGATCTCGGCGTCACCGCCTTCACCGCCGGCTTCTTCAATCTCGCGGCCAAGGGCGGCTTGAAGGTCGTGGCGGCGCAGAGCGCGGAGCGGCCGGGCTATCAGCTCAACGTGATCGCCGTCACCAACGCGGCGTGGGAGCAGGGCGTGCGCTCGGTCAAGGATCTCGCCGGCAAGCGGGTGGCCGTCACCACGGTCGGCTCCTCGGTGCACTATTCGCTCGAGGTGGTGGCGCGCAAGTACGGCGTCGACACCAAGAACCTCACCATCGTGGCGCTGCAGTCGATCCCCAACATGGTGGCGGCCTTCAAGGGCGGCCAGGTCGACGCCGCGGTGTTTCCCATCACCACCTTCCGCCAGGTCGAGTCGGAGGGCAGCGGCAAGCCGATCGCCTATGTCGGCGACGAGGTGCCGTGGCAGCTGGGTGCGGTCTTCACCTCGCCCAGGACCATCCTCGAGCGACGGCCGCTGGTCGAGAAATTCCTCGCGGGCTACCGCCGGGGTGCGGCCGCCTATCACGAAGCGTTCGGGAAGCGCGACAGCGGCAAGCTGGTGCCGGGGCCGAACTACGAGGAGATGATCGGAATCCTGAGCAGCGCGCTCAAGCAGCCGCCGGCGCTTGTGGCGTCAGGCCTGCCCTTCATCGATCCCGAGGGCCGGCTGGACGTCGGCGACATTTATAAGCAGGTCGCGTTCTGGCAATCGACCGGCCAGGTGTCGCGCGACGCCGATCCCAAGTCGTTCATCGACCTCAGTTTCGTGCAGGGCCATTTCAACGTACCGAAGTGACAGCGGGCCTTTAGGCCTGCTGTCATCCTGCGCGAAGCGAAGGATCTCTGGGACCTCAAAGATCCTTCGGCCGCTGGCCTCAGGATGACGGCTTCGCCGTCATTCTGCCGCCTTGAGCTCGGTCGCTCGTACGGCACGGCGGGCGGCGTCCTCGGCCTCCCAGCGCATGCCGATCTCGGCCAGCTTGCCCAGCACGTCGTCGAGCTCATGGCCGCGTTGGGTCAGCGAATAGGTGACCTTGGGCGGGATCGTCGCCTCGTAGTCGCGGCGCACCAGGGACGCGCCCTCGAGCGTGCGCAGCCGCTCGGTCAGCATCTTGGCCGAGACGCCCGCCACGCGCCGCTTCAGCTCGCCGAAGCGCTGCGGACCATGGGTCTTGAGGTTGTAGAGGATGTACGTGGTCCACGGTCCCATCAGCATGCGCAGGATGAAATCCATGGGGCAGGAGACGCTCTCCTTGCCATGAGTTTGGGTGGGGTTCATGGGCTGACCTTTAAGTTACGAATTGGTACCTACTGGTGAATACATAGTGTTCTCCCTAAATCTTTCCAGTCACTTTGGGAAAGCAACGCATCTTGGGAAACAGATCGGCATTTTCTCAAGACAAATCAAAGGATTGGAGTACATCATGAGCAAGGTCGCTATCGTCTATCATTCGGGTTTTGGCCATACCCAAGCCCTCGCCGAAGCCGTCGCCAAGGGGGCCAAGGCCGTTTCCGGCGCCATGGTCAGCCTCATTCCGGTCGCGGAAGCCGAGGCCCGCGCGGCCGAGCTGGACGCAGCCGACGCGATCATCTTCGGCAGCCCGACCTACATGGGCGGCGTCTCCGCCGAGTTCGCCAAGTTCAAGGACTGGACGTCCAAGCGCTGGATGGAAGGCACGTGGCGCAACAAGCTCGCCGCGGGCTTCACCGCCTCGGCGTCTTGGAACGGCGACAAGCACAACACGCTCTACCAGCTTCTCACCTTGGCCCTGCAGCACGGCATGGTGTGGGTCGGCCTCGGGCTGGCGCCGGGCTTCAATCACTCCAAGGGCTCGGCTGACGATCTCAATCGCCTGGGTGCGTCGGTCGGCGCGATGGCGCAGGCCAATGCCGACCAGGGCATCGAAGGCATCGCCGCCAGCGACTTCCGCACCATGGAGTCGCTCGGCAAGCGCGTCGCCGAAGCCGCCGTGCGCTGGCAGGCAGCGCCGCTCGCCCAGGCGGCGTGATCCTGCCCCGGAAGGAAACCGACGCTCGCTCCCGAGGGGAGGGAGCGTCAATCCTTCTTGGCGATGTTCCACATCACCGGGACCGGGCCCGCCAGCCAGCCCGAAAGGCGGTCCTTGCGGTACGCGCCGAAGGCCTTGTACTGGCCGACCGGCGCATAGAAGCCCTGGTCGACCAGGCGATCGGAGATCGCATCGCCGATCTCCTTTTGCTTGATCGGGTCGCTCTCCCTGATGAACGCGGCGCGCAGCACTTCGATCTCGGGATCGCACGGCCAGCCGAACCACGCCTTCTCGCAGGTGCCGGCGGCGTAGGCGTTGGTGCCGGGATTGTCGAGGTCGAGCGTGATGTTGGTCGTGAAGAAGAGGTTCCAGCCGCCCTGCGCCGGCGCCTCGCGGCGGGCGCGTCGCGACACGACCGTCTGCCAGTCCATCGGCAACAGGTCGATCTTGAAGCCGGCCTTCTCCAGTTGCTGCTTGGCGACGGCCTGGACCTGGTTGGAGGACGCCAGATCGGTCTGCTGCAGCATCGCGACCGGTGTGCCGTCGTAGCCGCTCTCCTTGAGGAGTCGCCGCGCCTTCTCGAGGTCGGGCTTGATGAGGAGGTCGCCGTACTCCTTGCCGTACTTGGTGCCGCAGACGAAGGGCGCATTGCAGACCTTGTAGATCTCGGGGTCGCCGACCTGGGCGCGCATCATGTCTTCCTGTGCGAGCGCCCACATCGCCGCCTGCCGCGCCTTAACGTTGTTGAAAGGCGGATGCAGCGTGTTGAAGCGCATGATGATCTGGCTGCCCAGCGCGTTCCAGCCGAACAGCGCGATGTTCTTGTCGGCCTTCAGCAGCGGGAAGAGGTCGGGCGGCGGGGCTTCGATCAGATCGATCTCGCCGGCCAGCAGCGCGTTCGCGGCGGTGGCGGGATCGGCGATGGCGAGCCATTCGACGCGATCGACCTTGGCGATCTTGCCACCGGCCAGCATCGAGGGCGGCTCGCTGCGCGGCTTGTAGCGCGGGTTCTTCACGTAGACGATCTTCTCGCCCGGCTTCCATTCGTCCTTCTTCAGCATGAAGGGGCCGGAGCCGGTGTAGTCGTCGATCTGCTTGTTCGGGTCGGTGTCGGCGACCCGCTTGGGCATCATGAAGGGGACGTTCGACGACGGCTTGCCCAGCGCCTCCAGCACCAGGCCGAACGGCTCCTTGAGGATGATGGCGAAGGTCTTGGCGTCGATCGCCTTGATGTCGCTGGTGGCCTTGAGCAGAATCTGCCCGAACCCGTCGCGTGCGCCCCAGCGCTTGATCGACGCGATGCAATCCTCGGCGGTGACCGGGGTGCCGTCGCTCCATTCCAGTCCGTCGCGCAGCGTGATCGTCCAGGTCAGCTTGTCGTCGGAAACGGCGTACTTTTCCGCCATCTGGGGCTGGATCCTGAGATCGGCGTCCTTGGCGAACAGGACGTCATAGATCATGTAGCCGTGGTTGCGCGTGATCAGCGCCGTGGTCCAGATCGGGTCGAGGATCTTGATGTCGGCGTGCGACACCATGCGCAGGGTCTGTGCAGTCGCCGGCGCGGCCGCCATCGCCAAGCCGATCGCCGTGGCCGCCACCGCCAGCCACTTCCTCAAACGCACCATACGCGAACCCTTCCCATGCTAGACTCACCTCATCCACTGCAGCCAAGCTGACACGAGCCGCACGAGGAATAAAGCGATGTCCATGCCAACGATCTTCGTCTCGCACGGCTCTCCCACCCTGATCCTGGAGGACGTGCCGGCGCGCGCCTTCCTGGCGTCGCTCGGCCGGCAACTGCCCAGGCCCAAGGCGATCGTCGCGGTGTCGGCGCACTGGGATACCGACATGCCGGCGGTATCGCTGGCGCGCAAGCCCGAGACCATCCACGACTTCTACGGCTTTCCCGAAGCGCTCTACCGCCTGCGCTATCCCGCACCCGGCGCGCCGGAGCTCGCCGAGCGCGTGGCCAAGCTCACCGGCGCCGCCCACGACCCTCACCGCGGACTCGATCACGGCGCCTGGGTGCCGGCCATGCTGGGCTGGCCCGACGCCGACATCCCGATCTTCCAGCTCTCGGTCCAGCCGCAAGAAAGCCCGGCGCATCACATTGCCCTCGGACGCAAGCTCGCGTCGTTGCGCGATGAAGGCATCCTGGTGATGGGCTCGGGCAGTGCGACCCACAATCTGCGCGCCCTGGTGCGCAGCGGCGACTGCGAGCCCGAGCCGTGGGCACAAGAGTTCGACGACTGGCTGGCGGAGACTTTGGAGAAGGGCGACGAGCAGGCCCTGGCCGACTATCGCGCGCGGGCGCCCCATGCCCGCGACGCCCATCCGACGGACGAGCATTTCCTGCCGCTGCATGTCGCCTTTGGCGCGGCAGGGCAAGGCGCGCAGGGACGTGCGCTCCATCGCAGCTTCACCCTGGGAAATCTGTCGATGGCGTCCTACGCGTTCGCGTAGGACGCGGGTCTCACGCGGCGTTGGCCAGCGTGACGCCCTTGTCCTTCAGGAGCTGCTCGAGCTCGCCGGTCTCGACCATCTCGCGGACGATGTCGCAGCCGCCGACGAACTCGCCCTTGACGTAGAGCTGGGGAATGGTCGGCCACTGGCTGAATTGCTTGATGCCGTCGCGCAGTTCCGGATCGACCAGGATGTTGATGCCGTGGAACTTCACGCCGAGCTCGCTCAGCACCTCGACGACGGCGGCCGAGAAGCCACATTGCGGGAATACCGGCGTGCCCTTCATGAACAGCAGCACGTCGTTCTTGCCGATCTCGTCGCGGATGCGATCGAACACCTGGGGTTCGCTCATATCGATCTCTCCTAGGAGCGCCGGAGGGGGCGCGGGTCTGGCTTCAATATAGGGCTGTCAGGGCCGTTGCGCCATGGTGGTCAATTTGAGGGCATGCAGAACGCCCCCCATGCGGCCGCCCAGGGCGCCATAGACCATCTGGTGCTGCTGTACCTTGGATTTTCCGGCAAAGGCTGCGGAAATAACCGTAGCCGCATAGTGGTCACCGTCGCCGACCATATCCTCGATCTCGACCTCGGCCCCGGGAATGCCTTCCTGGATCAGCCGGATGATGTCTTGGGCAGCCATCGCCATGGTGTGTTCCGCTCCTAGGCAGCGCTGTTCATGTAAGTGGGAAGCCAGGCTTCGTGGGCCGCGCGCAGCTCGCTGAGCGGCATCGACAGCAGGCCTTCGACGGTGAGGTCGGGTCCGCCCGAATAGCCCAGCTGGACCGCCGGCACCCCGACTGCCTGGGCCGCGGCCAGCAACGCGCCGCCATCGTCGGTCGCGACCAGGTAACGCGCCTGATCCTCGCCATAGAGGAAGGCGTGCGGCAGGGCGACCCCTTCGGGCAGCTTCACCGTCACGCCCGTGCCACCGGCCAGGCACATCTCCGCGAGGCCGACCAGCAGGCCGCCGTCGGACAGGTCGTGGCAGGCAGCGATGCGGCGGCCGACGATCTGGCCGCGCACGAAGTCGCCGTTGCGCCGTTCGACCGCAAGGTCGACGGGCGGTGGCGCGCCTTCCTCGCGGCCCAGCGTTTCGCGCAGATAGAGCGACTGGCCGAGCCAGCCCACAGTCTGCGCCCAGCAGCACGATGGCAAGGCCGGCCTGCGTGATCCGAGAACCGACGGCATGGCTGACATCTTCGATCACGCCGACCGCGCCGATGGTCGGCGTCGGCAGGATCGGCCGCCCCTCGGTCTCGTTGTAGAGCGAGACGTTGCCCGACACGACGGGGAAGTCGAGCGCGGTGCAGGCCTCGGCCATGCCCATGATGGCGCCGGCGAACTGGCCCATGATCTCGGGCTTCTGCGGATTGCCGAAATTCATGTTGTCGGTGACGGCGAGCGGCCGCGCGCCCACGGCGGTGATGTTGCGCCACGCCTCGGCCACGGCCTGGCGGCCGCCCGTCTCGGGATGGGCCTGCACGTAGCGCGGCGTGCAGTCCGACGTCATGGCGAGGCCCTTGTGGCTGCCGGCGACGCGCACCAGGGCGGCATCGCCGTCCTGCGGGCGGATCGCGGTGTTGCCCATGATCAGGTGATCGTACTGGTGCCAGATCCACGCCTTGCTGGCGAGGTCGGGGCAGCTCATCAGGGTGATCAGCGAGGTGCGCCAGTCCTTGGGCGCCGGGACGGTCGCGGCGTCGATCACGGCCGGCAGCGGCGTCAAGGTCCAGGGCCGCTCATAGACCGGCGCCTCGGTGACCAGGGGCGGGATCGGGATGTTGCCCACGATGTCGCCGTGCCAGCTGAGCACCATGCGCTCGGTGTCTGTGAGATGGCCGATGACGGCGAAATCGAGCTCCCACTTCTCGAAGATCCTGCGCGCCTGCTCTTCGCGGCCGGGCTTCAGCACGATCAGCATCCGCTCCTGGCTCTCGGAGAGCATAAGCTCGTACGGGTTCATGCCGGTCTCGCGCATCGGCACCTTGTCGAGTTCGACGATGAGGCCCAGCCCGCCCTTGGCCGCCATCTCGAACGACGACGAGGTGAGCCCAGCCGCGCCCATGTCCTGGATGGCGACGATGGCGTCGGTCGCCATCAGCTCGAGGCAGGCTTCCAGCAGCAGCTTCTCGACGAAGGGATCGCCGACCTGCACGGTCGGGCGCTTCTCCTCGCTGTCCTCGTTGAACTCGGTCGAGGCCATGGTGGCGCCGTGGATGCCGTCGCGACCCGTCTTGGAGCCGACATAGACCAGCGGATTGCCGACGCCCGCGGCGGCCGCATAGAAGATGCGGTCCGACGGCGCGATGCCCACGGTCATGGCGTTGACCAGGATGTTGCCGTTGTAGGAGGCATGGAAGTTGGTCTCGCCGCCCACCGTCGGGATGCCCATGCAATTGCCGTAGCCGCCGATGCCCGCGACCACGCCCGACACCAGGTGCCGGGTCTTGGGATGCTTGGGGTCGCCGAAGCGCAGCGCGTTGAGATTGGCCACCGGCCGCGCGCCCATGGTGAAGACGTCGCGCAGGATGCCGCCGACGCCTGTCGCCGCGCCCTGGTAGGGCTCGATGTAGGAGGGGTGGTTGTGGCTCTCCATCTTGAAGATGGCGGCCTGGCCGTCGCCGATATCGATCACGCCGGCATTCTCGCCCGGCCCCTGGATCACCCACGGCGCCTTGGTCGGCAGCTTCTTGAGCCACACCTTGGACGACTTGTAGGAGCAGTGCTCGCTCCACATGGCCGAGAAGATGCCGAGCTCGACCATGGTGGGCGTGCGGCCCATGATGGCGAGCACGCGCTGGTATTCGTCGGGCGACAGGCCGTGCTCGGCCACGATCTGCGGCGTGATCGCGGGCTCGTTCGGCAGCTTGACGGGGGGATTCTTCTCGACGGCGCTCACGGCGGGGCTGCTCATGTCAGGGCCTCGACCAGGCCCTCGAACAGCGCCTTGCCGTCGGTGCCGCCGAACATCGGCTCGACGGCGTTCTCCGGATGCGGCATCAGCCCCATCACCGTCTTGCTCTCATTGAAGACGCCGGCGATGTTCCTGATCGAGCCGTTGGGATTGCCGGTGCCGTCGACCGTGCCGTCAGGCGCGCAGTAGCGGAACGCCACCTGGCCGCGATCCTCGAGGCGCTGCAGGGTGGCCTCGTCGGCGAAATAGTTGCCCTCGGCATGGGCCACCGGCACGCGGATCACCTGGCCTTCCTGATAGCGGTTGGTGAACAGGCTCTGGCTGGTCTCGACCTTGAGGTGCACGTCGGCGCACACGAACTTCAGGTGGGCATTGCGCATCAGCACGCCGGGCAGCAGGCCCGCTTCGGCGGCGATCTGGAAGCCGTTGCAGATCGCCAGGACCGGCACGCCCTGGGCCGCCCGGCGCTTGACCTCGGCCATCACCGGCGACTGGGCCGCCATGGCGCCGCAGCGCAGGTAGTCGCCGTAGGAGAAGCCGCCCGGCACCACGATCAGGTCGGTCTTCTCGAAGTCGCCGTCGCCGTGCCAGATCATGTGGGGTCTGCGGCCGGTGACCAGCTCGATCGCCTGGGCGACGTCGACCTCGCGATTGGAGCCGGGGAAGACGAGGACGGAGGCTTTCATGGCGATGCAACTCCGTCCTCATGCTCCTCTCCCCCTTGGGGGAGAGGCTGGGTGAGGGGGTGATGCAGGAGGCGGCTTTCGCATTGAACCCCCTCACCTAACCTCTCCCCCAAGGGGGAGAGGAACATGAAACCGAAGAGGATGAGATTGGTCCGGACCATCAGCCGACCAGCTCGATCGAGTAGTTCTCGATCACCGTGTTGGCCAGAAGCTTGCGGCACATCTCGTCGAGCCGCGCGCGGGCCTTGGCCTGGTCGGTTTCGGCGAGCTCGAGCTCGATGAACTTGCCCTGGCGGACGTCGCCCACCTCGGGAAAGCCCAGGCGGTTGAGGGAATGTCCGATGGCCTTGCCCTGGGGGTCGAGCACGCCGTTCTTGAGGGTCACGTGAACTCTGGCTTTCATTTCGCCTCTTGTTGAGCGTGGCTATTGCAGGGTGGTCGGGCCGCGCACGTCGCCCGGCCCCTGGTCGATCAGGATGCCGAGCCGCCGCGCCACCTCCTGGTAGGCTTCCTCGACCTTGCCGAGGTCGCGGCGGAAACGGTCCTTGTCCATCTTCTCGTTGGTCCTGAGATCCCACAGCCGGCAGGAATCGGGGCTGATCTCGTCGGCCAGCACGATGCGGACCATGTCGTCCTCATATAGGCGGCCGAACTCGACTTTGAAGTCGATCAGCTTGATGCCGCAGCCCAGAAACAGGCCGAACAGGAAGTCGTTCACCCGAAGCGTCAACGCCACGATGTCGTCGAGGTCCTGCGGCGTCGCCCAGCCGAAGGCCGTGATGTGCTCCTCGGTCACCATGGGATCGCCCAGGGCGTCGTTCTTGTAGAAGAACTCCATGATCGAGCGCGGCAGCTGGGTGCCTTCCTCGACGCCGAAGCGCTTGGCGAAGGAGCCGGCGGCGACGTTGCGCACCACCACTTCGAGCGGGATGATCTCGACCTGCCGGATGAGCTGCTCGCGCATGTTCAGCCGGCGAATGAAATGGGTCGGCACGCCGATCTCGCCGAGCTTGGTCATCAGGAACTCGGAGATGCGGTTGTTGATCACACCCTTGCCGGTGATCGTGCCCTTCTTCTGGTTGTTGAACGCGGTTGCGTCGTCCTTGAAGTACTGGACGATCGTCCCGGGCTCGGGCCCCTCGAACAAGGTCTTGGCCTTGCCCTCGTAGATGCGGCGGCGGCGGGACATGTGTTTCTACTCCTGTACGGGCAACGTACGACGCCCGCCAATCGGCCGGAATATGGCGGAAGTCCCATGCGCCGGGACTGGGGAAAAATCCATTGAAAAAGGTGACTCTAGCGTCATATTAGCCCGCTGAACGGAGGCCCCATGGCCCAGCAAATTACCTACGACAAGGCTTACGATACCGTGGCCCCGGGGGATTTCCCGGCGATGCTCGAAGTGCCGCGCTACGGCCGGCGAACCGATGCCTTCGACAGCATCATATCTGCCACGCACGACCATTTCTGGGACCCGCTCGACAAGAACTATATCGACTTCGACCAGCCGTTCGACATGGCCCTGACGCCGGTCATGCCGCTCGAGACGGTGGTCGAGCTCCGCAGCGCCGTCGCCGACCGGCTGGATGACCGGCAGAAGATACAGCTCGGCAACGACGTCATGCACTGGTCGATCTCGAACCTGCTGCATGGCGAGCAGGGCGCACTGTCGCTGTCGGCCAGCCTCTGCCACATCCTGGTCGACCCGGGCGCGCAGGAATATGCCGCCAACCAGGCACGCGAGGAAGCCCGCCACGTCGCGGGCTTCACGCGCTACATCGCCAAGCGCTGGGGCGCGCCGCTGCCGGTCGGCAAGACCATCGCCACGGTGCTGGCCGACCTGGTGAGCACACCGGAGGTCTACAAGAAGATCGTCGGCATGCAGATGCTGATCGAAGGCCTGGCGATGGGCTCGTTCGCGACGCTGAACGCCAAGACCAACGATCCCGTGCTGCGCCGCCTGGTCCAGCTGGTGATGAGCGACGAGGCGTTCCATCATCGCTTCGGCCGCATCTGGGCCTCCAGGACCATCCGCCATCTCAGCCAGGACGAGCACCGCAAGGTCGAGGACTGGGCGGCCCAGATCTTTCAGATGCTGCTCTTCAACCTGATCAACACCGAGCAGAAGCAGGTCATCTACGCCAAGTACGGGCTCGACTGGCAATGGGTGCGCGATGCGGTGAAGGAGGTCTTCAGCGACGAGGACCGCCGCGCCCAGCTCAAGGAAGGCAACAATATCTTCCGCGTGCTGATCAAGACGCTGCTCCATGCCGGCATCATCACCGGCCGCACGGCGCCGCTCTACGCGGTGTGGGTCGACATGAAGGAGCTCGAGGCCGAGGGCGAGGGCATTCCGGGCGACATCGTCGCCGAGGAGATGCTGGTGGTGCTGCGCGAGATCAATGCCAAGAGGAAGCGAATCGGGGCGAAGGAGGCGGCGCCGGCCGCGCCCTAGGGGCAGGCTCGCGGGAATTTCCGCATTTTCCGCTACCCCGCTAGTGCCCCGCCACAAGGGTCCACGACACGATCTTGGCCCTAGGGGCAGGCTCGCGGGAATTTCCGCATTTTCCGCTACCCCGCTAGTGCCCCGCCGCAACGGTCCACGACACGATCTTGCGCGAGAGCCAGCCGGAACGACCGGGAATTTTTGTAAACCGCCATGGGGCCCCGGAAAGGGGTTTCCGCCCTTTCCGCCCCTCATGCGATTCCCGGCGGCGCCCGTCGCGCACGCGGCCGACGACCTGGCTGCCGCTGGCACCGAAGCGCCGGAGTGGATGAAGGTCATGCCAATTCCTCGTCGACGAAGGTCGGCCGACATACGCCACAACATTGCTCAGGACCGTCAACCACGATCGAGTCACGGTGCCTGCACGACAGACGCCATGCCGTATGCGAGCCTCCAGGCCCGCTCATCTCTGGCAGGCGAAGACGAAGAGGCCTGGGGCCCCGCGGTCCGGCATGAGTTCTATCGACCGCGGAAGCTGGGCTTGCGGCGCTCCCGCCAGGCCTCGTGCGCCTCGGCCTTGTCCTCGCTCAGCTCCAGCACCATGAAGCGGTAGGCATCGACCAGCGAGGCGTCGGCGATGTTGGGGATGTCCTGGCCGCGGTTCATGGACTCCTTGACCATGCGCACGGCGAGCGGCGGCAGGCCCGCGATGTGGTCGGCGACCGCGTGCGCCTGTTCCATCAGCTTGGCGTGCGGCACCAGCCACTGGGCGAGCCCGATGCGATGGGCCTCGTCGGCCTTGAGCGGGAAGCCCATTGCGACGCGCATCGCCTGCCCCTTGCCGATGATGCGGGCGAGCCGCGTCGCGCCGCCATAGTTCGGCAGGATGCCGAGCGCCACCTGCGGCAGCCGCCACTCGGCCCGCTCCGACGCCACGATCAGGTCGCAGCAGAAGGTGATGATGCAGCCGATGCCGATGGCATAGCCGTTGACGGCGGCGATCACCGGCTTGGGGAAGTCGCTCACCAGGTTGGAAGGGAAATTGCGCGCGCGGCCGACGCGCTTGATGAAGGCCTCGGCCGAGCGCGTGTTGTGGGTCTTGGGATCCCGGAGGTTGGCGCCGGCCGAGAAAGCGCCGCCCGCCTCGTCGCCGGTCAGGATGACGGAGCGGACGTCGTCGTCCTCCGCCGCCTCGTCGAGATGACGGATCAGGCCTTCGGCGTAGTCCTGGCCCCAGCAGTTGCGGGCGCCGGGACGGCTCAGCGTCAGGATGCCGGTATGGCCCTGCTTTGTGTAGAGAAGCGGCATGGGTTTCCTCCTCGAATAAATCTCCCTCCCCCGTCATCGGGGGAGGTGCCCCCGTAGGGGGCGGAGGGGGAAGGCCCCACCGATGATCTCCGCGAATTTCAGATCTGAAATTGGCGGACATCTCATTGTGGCTTTCCCCCTCCGGCCCTTCGGGCCACCTCCCCCGTATGACGGGGGAGGAGATGATTGATGGCTTAAGGCTTCTTCGCCAGCACGAAAGCCGACAGGCCGGCCAGACGGTTCCGCGGGAACAGCGGGAGCTCGGCCGCGCATAGGGCGCCCAGGAGGCCGTTGGTGATCGCGCCGTGCTTCTTGAGGCTGCTTCTGGGCTCGGTCGCATGGCGCGAGGTCAAGCGCACCGCGGCGGCGAGCGGGAACACCAGGCCGAAATAATAGGAACCGCGCACCACCGCGAGGCCGGCGTCGCGCATCGCCGTCTCGATCTCGGTCAGGCGATAGCGCCTTTTGTGCTCCAGGAACACGTCGTGGCCGCTCCACAGGAAGGCGAAGGCGGGCACCGTCACCAGGAAATGGGCACCCGGCGGCACCTTGGCGGCGTAGTGGCGCAAGAGCGCGCGGTCGTCGTCGACATGTTCCAGCACGTCCATCATCAGCACGAGGTCGCAGTCGGTCGGGCCGGTGTCGCGGCGGTAGCGCACGGGCTTGCCGGCGACGCTGTCGTCGCGTTCGCTCGAGTAGCCGGTATCGACGCAGAGCGCGGATTGCGCGGCGGTCTCGGCCAGCAGGTAGCGCGAGAAGAAGCCCGAGCCCGCGCCGACATCGAGGATCCGCGCGGGGCGCCAGGCCGCCGACGGCGCGGCGCAACGCGGCCGCCTTGGCGCGGTAATACCAGTGCCGGCCGATATCGGCGCCCAGTATGTCCTCTTCCTTGAGGTCCATGCGGTCAGGATTTGTGCGTCACGAGGGGGGCGGCTGGACCGTCCCGTCCTCGTAGACGCCCTCGATGACGTAGATCGGCCGGCTCTTCACCTCGAGGAAGAGACGCCCGAGATATTCGCCGATGATGCCGAGCGACAGCAGCTGGATGGCGCCCATCAGCAGGACGACGATCAGCAGCGAGGCATAGCCCGGCGTGTCGATGCCGAAGATCAGCACGCGGGTGATGATGAACAGGGCGTAGAGCACGGCGACGGCGGCGATCACCACGCCGACATAGAACCAGGCGCGCAGCGGCGCCGTGGAGAAGCTCACCAGACCGTCGAGGGCGAAGTTCCACAGCCGCCACAGATTGAACTTGCTCGAGCCCGCGGCGCGCGGCGGCCGCTCGTAAGGCACGCCAATGGAATTGAAGCCTACCCAGGCGAACAGGCCTTTCATGAACCGGTTGCGCTCGGGAAGCTGGCGCAGCACCTCGACCGCGCGCCGGTCGACCAGGCGAAAGTCGCCGACATTCTCCGGAATGCGCACCGGCGACATCGAATTGAACACCCGGTAGAACCAGCCCGCCGAGACGCGCTTGGCGGCCGTGTCCGAGGCGCGCTGGCTGCGCACCCCGTAGACGACGTCGTAGCCCTCGCGCCAGCGCGTCATGAAGGTGCCGATCAGCGCCGGCGGGTCCTGCAGGTCGATGTCCATCGGCACGATGACATCGCCCTTGGCGTGGTCGATGCCGGCGGTGAGCGCCGCTTCCTTGCCGAAGTTGCGCGAGAAGTTGACGATCCGCAGCCGCCGATCGCGGGCGCTGCGGTCGAGCAGACGACCCAGCGTATTGTCGCGCGAGCCGTCGTTCACGATCACGATCTCGAAGCGGAAGCCGTCGCGTGCCATCTGCAGCGCCACCGCATCGAGGAAAATGTCGATCGACTCCTCCTCGTTGAACACCGGCACGACCAGCGACAGCAGCGGATCGGCCGGCCGCCGAGCGCGCTGGGCCGGCAAGCTGGCGCTCCAGCGCGCTGCCGTAGGTATGGGAAGGAGGGAGAATCGATTCGGGCACGAACGAAGGTTCCGTCAACCTCTATGACCCCTCGTTCCCCGACCCTCAAGGAATCAAAATCGGCGGGGCGAGGCAAGCCCTATTTCGTCTCAAACGTGGCCTTGCCCTGCTGGGCAAGACCGCCCTTGCCGTCGGCGATCCAGGTCGTGACCGAGCCGTCGGCTTCGCGACGTCCGTGCACCGAGAAGGGGCCGCCGGCATAGACCGGCGAGAGGGCGCGAAACTCGAAGCTTCTTGCGCTCCTGCCGGGGTTGGAGCGACGCGCCAGTTCGATCTGCAGCATGCCCATCAGCGGGCCATGCACGATCAGGCCCGGGTAACCTTCGGTCCCCGTGACATAGGGCTGGTCGTAGTGGATGCGGTGGCCATTGAAGGTGAGGGCGGAGAAGCGGAACAGCAGGACGGGATCGGCCATGATCTTTTTTGACCAGGTGGCGTCGGTCGGCGCCGGCTTGGGCTCGCGCTGCTTCTCGCCGGGCTTGGCTGCCTCGCGGTAGACGATGTCGTGCTCCTCGACGAACGAGGTGCCGCGCGCGCCCGACACGGTGTGTTCCACGGTGACGAACACCATCGATCCGGTCGAGCCGCTCTTGGGTTCCACCGACTTGATCCTGGAGGCCCGCCTGATCGCGTCGCCGACCCTGAGCGGCTCGCCGTCGAAGGCAAAACGGCTGCCCGCCCACATGCGCCGGGGCAGCGGCACCGGCGGCAGGAAGTCGCCGCGCTCGGCATGGCCGTCCGGCCCGATCTTGGATTGCGGCGCGGCATCCAGGAAATAAAGCCAGTGCCAGAGCGGCGGCAGCGGATCGCCGTTTCTGGGATCGGGATCCTTCTCGTCGAAGGTGGCGGTGAGCGCGCGCACCGGGAAGGGGGCGGCAAAATCCTCGACGACCTGCGTGCGGCCGACCCATTCGCGCAGCTTTTCCAGGGACATAAGGGCATTTCCTCGATTTCGCCTGCGACTTTGCCACTGCCAACGCGGGGTGGAAAGACCGGGAAGCGGCCGCTATAACCCCGCGCGACGAGCCCAAACCGGAGCGGGTGAAAATGACGACGTTCGACGACCGCGAAAAGGCCTTTGAACACAAGTTCCAGCACGACATGGAACTGCAGTTCAAGGCGCGCGCCCGCAGCAACAAGCTTTTGGGCCTGTGGGCGGCCGGGCCTGCTGGGCAAGTCGGGCGAGGCGGCCGAAGCCTATGCCCGCGACATCGTCATGGCCGACTTCGAGAAGCCCGGCGACCACGACGTGGTCCACACGCTGATGCACGACCTCGCCGCGGCCGGAAAGCCGGCCGAGGAGCACACCATCCGCCGCCAGGCCCTGCGGTTCTTCGACGAGGCCAAGCGGCAGGTCATGACCGAGGTCAAGAACTAGGCTTGCTGGGGCGCGCCACTGCGCGCGGAGTAAACTCCGCGCTGAAGTGGCGCGTCTTGGTGGAGCGCGGACCTCCAGGTCCGCTTCTTCGTCTTTACTTGAACCGGGAGCACATGAGCGCCACGGAGTGGTGCGCGCCCAGCAGATGAGCGGACCTCGAGGTCCGCGCTCCACATGAAGTCGCGGCTCGCTAGCCAAACACCCGCTTGAAGATCGTGTCGACGTGCTTGGTGTGATAGCCCATGTCGAACAGCGCCACCAATTCGTCGTCGGACAGGAACTGCCGGATCTCCTTGTCGGCGCGCGCGAGCGCCAGGAGGGAGGCGTTGCCGCGCCAGGCGTCCATCGCGTTGCGCTGGACGGCGGCGTAGGACTCCTCGCGGCTCATGCCTTTTTGGGTGAGCGCCAGCAGCACGCGCTGCGAGAAGACGAGCCCGCCCAGCGAATCGAGATTGGCCTGCATGCGCTCGCCATAGACCACGAGCTGCTCGACCACCGACGTCAGGCGGTTGAGCGCGAAATCGAGCGTCACGGTCGAATCGGGCGCGATGTAGCGCTCGACCGAAGAGTGCGAGATGTCGCGCTCGTGCCACAGCGTCACGTTCTCCAGCGCCGGCACGACGGCGCTGCGCACCACGCGCGCGAGGCCGGTCAGGTTCTCGGTCAGCACCGGGTTGCGCTTGTGCGGCATCGAGGAGCTGCCTTTCTGGCCCTGCGGAGAAGAACTCCTCGGCCTCGCGCACTTCGGTGCGCTGCAGGTGGCGGATCTCGGTGGCGAGGTTCTCGATCGAGGAGGCGACGACGGCAAGCGCCGCGAAGAAGGCGGCGTGGCGGTCGCGCGGGATGACCTGCGTCGAGACCGGCTCGACCGCCAGCCCGAGCTTGCGCGCGACATGCTCCTCGACCCGCGGATCGACGTTGGCGAAGGTGCCGACAGGGCCCGAGATGGCGCAGGTCGCGATCTCGGCGCGCGCCGCCACCAGCCGGGCGCGGTTGCGGGTGAAGGCGGCGTAGTGGCCGGCCAGCTTGACGCCGAAGGTCGTGGGCTCGGCGTGGATGCCGTGGCTGCGGCCGATGGTGAGCGTGTCCTTGTGCTCGCAGCGCGCGCTTCTTCAGCGCCGACAGCAGCCGGTCGACGTCGGCAATCAGGATGTCCGGCCGCCTGGGTGAGCTGGACGGCGAAGCTGGTGTCGAGCACGTCCGACGAGGTCATGCCCTGGTGCACGAAGCGCGACTGCGGCCCGATGAATTCGCCCAGCCAGGTCAGGAAGGCGATCACGTCGTGCTTGGTCACGCGCTCGATGGCGTCGATCTTCTCGACGTTGGCGGCGGGCTCGGCCTCGAGCGCCGCCATCGCCTGCTTGCCGCCCTCCCGGATCGCCTGCGCGGCGTCCTTGGGAATGATCCCCAGCTCGGCCATGGCGTCGCAGGCGTGCGCCTCGATCTCGAACCAGATGCGAAAGCGGTTTTCGGGCGCCCAGATGGCCGCCATGGCGGGCCGGGAATAGCGGGGAATCATGGGCGGGCTTTTAGCCCCGAAGGGCCTTCGACGCCATGTTAGAAGTGTCTCACCATGCACCGCACGATGATGCCGCTGGCCGATTGCCCGCGCGAGACCCTGGCCGCCATCGAAGGCGTGCTGACCGATATCGACGAGACGGTTTCCACCGACGGCCGGCTCACCGCCGAGGCCTACGCGGCCATGGAGGCGCTGAAAAAGGCGGGCTTGCGCGTCGTGCCGGTGACCGGCCGGCCGGCCGGCTGGTGCGATCACATCGCCCGCTTCTGGCCGGTCGACGCCGTGGTGGGCGAGAACGGCGCCTTCTGGATGTGGCATGACGACAAGGCGAAGAGGCTGCGGACGCGCTTCGTGCAGAGCGAGGCCCAGCGCGCCGACGGCCGGCGTCGGCTGGAGGCGGTGCGCGCCCAGGTGCTGCGCGACGTGCCGGGCGCGGGCATCGCCTCCGACCAGCCCTATCGCGCGGCCGATCTCGCCATCGATTTCTGCGAGGACGTGCCGGCGCTGCCGCATGCCGAGATCGTCCACATCGTGAAGATTTTCGAGGCGCACGGTGCACACGCCAAGGTGAGCTCGATCCACGTCAACGGCTGGTTCGGCGACTACGACAAGCTCACCACCAGCCGACTGATGATGCGCGAGCTGTTCGGCGGTCGATCTCGAGGCGGCGCGCGACGCGCTACGTCTTCTCCGGCGATTCGCCCAACGATGCCCCGATGTTCGGCTTCTTTCCCAATGCGCGTGGGCGTGGCCAACGTGCGCGACTTCGCGGCCGACATGGACCACTTGCCGCACTGGATCACCGCGGCGCGCTCGGGCGCGGGCTTCGTGGAGCTCGCGCGCGCGCTGATCGCGGCGCGCGGGTAGCGCGTATCAACGGCTGATCGATTTTCGCTTTCCTCCCCTTCGCGGATTCCGCGAAGGGGAGGTGCCCGCGCAGCGGGCGGAGGGGTCATGAGAATCACCAAGGGCGCTCATGACCCCTCCGTCGGCGTGAGACGCCGACACCTCCCCAGCTTCGCTGGGGAGGAAGGCGTGACGCCATCACACCTTCGCTAACGCATCACCGGGCCGACCAGCAGCGAGCCGTAGCGGGTGACGCTGTCGGCCTGGCTCCAGACGCCCATGGCGCCGGGCTGGGGCAGGGAGCGGTCGTTGGCGCTGAACAGCACCTTGCCGTCGAGCGACACCTCGAAGCTCTCGTTGGAGGCGATCACCCGCAGCGAATGCCATTTCTCCGACTCGACCGGCACTTCCTTGCCGGCGATCTGACTGCGCTTGCCCTTTTCAACGCGATAGAAGCGCACCGAGTTGTCGAGCGCGTTGGCGCGCACGACGTAATAATCGTTGGCGCTCTGTGCCCGGAACAAGAGGCCGCCGACCCGCGCCCGGGTGCCGGAAAGCGGCTTGAAGCGCAGGGTGGCGTCGACGTCCCGCGTCACCGCCTGCTCCGAAATGCACAGCGGGAAGCGCAGATCGGTCGGATCGCGGGCCATTTCCGCCAGCGCCCAGCCGTCCGGGCCGTCGGGATCGGCGACGGCCTGCCAGTCCGGCGGCCGGCCGATGCCGGTCAGGCCCTGGGTGCAGGCGACCCGGCCATCGGCCGTGGTGAGCGGCACCACGAGCTGGGCATAGGCCGGCGAGGCGAGGAGGAGCACAGCGAGTGCGAAGGCGAAGGGGAGGCGCATGCCGGGATACTAGCCTCAGGATCGCAACAAAGCCCGTTCTAGAGCATCTTCCGCCCGGCTGTAATCGGCGCCCGACGGAAGATGCCTTGGTAACCACGATCGCCAGCGCGCGCGTTTCCGATCGGATCGAACCGCGAGCGGTTCCATCCGATCGGAAACCGCCCGAGCGTGTCGCGCTTGACCGCCCGATGCGAACGGAGGAGTTTACGCGCGGCCATTTTTGGCGACTTTCAGGGGGGAATAAAATGCGTCTTTGCACAATCATGAGCGGCGGCAAGCCGGCGGTCGGCGTCAAAACGGGCAACGGCAAGATCATCGATCTCTCCAAGCAGATGCCGCGCGGACCGAAGTCCGTCGTGGAGATCCTGGCCGGCGGCAAGAAGGTCCAGGCGGAAGTCGCCAAGGCCTGCGCCAAGCCCAAGGCCGGCGCCACGGTGTCGGAGAAGTCGGCCAAGTACCTGCCGCCGATCCCCAACCCGGGCAAGATCCTGTGCATCGGCCTCAACTACCGCAAGCATGCCGAGGAGACCGGCAGCCCGATCCCGTCCTATCCGGTGGTGTTCTGCCGCTTCGACAACACCCTGGTGCCGCACAACGGCAAGATGCCGCGTCCCGCCGCACTCCGAGCAGCTCGACTGGGAAGCCGAGCTCACCATCGTGATCGGCAAGAAGTGCCGCAACGTGCCGAAGGAAAAGGCGCTCAGCGTGATCGCGGGCTATGCCTGCTTCAACGACGGCTCGATGCGCGACTGGCAGTGCAAGTCAGGCAGCCAGTGGACGCTCGGCAAGAACTTCGATGGCACCGGCGGCTTCGGCCCCGACATCGTAACGTCCGACGAGCTGCCGCCGGGTGCCACGCCGCTGCGCATCATGACGCGCGTCAACGGCGAGGTCATGCAGGACAGCAACACCGACGACCTGATCTTCGACGTGCCGACCCTGGTGCACGAGCTCAGCAAGGCCATGACCCTGGATCCCGGCGACATCATCATCACCGGCACGCCCTCGGGCGTGGCCGTGGCGCGCAAGCCACAGCCCTGGCTGAAGCCGGGCGACGTCTGCGAGGTCGAGATCGAGAAGATCGGCGTGCTGCGCAACCCGATCGTCCAGGGCGCGTAGCGGTTTCATTTCCTCCCCTTCGCGGAGTCCGCGAAGGGGAGGTGTCGCCGTCATACGGCGACGGAGGGTCATGAGCAGCGGCAATGTTGCTCATGACCCCTCCGTCGCTTCGCGACACCTCCCCAGCTTCGCTGGGGAGGGACTATCGCTTGGGCACGTGGTCGAGGCCGCCCATCATCAGGCGGGTGGCGAATTCGGCGGCGGCGGCGGGATCGACCGGATCGCGCGCGACCATGACCATCGAGATCTCGAAGGCGATGCCTGCCATCGAGGCGGCGAGGTAGGACACGTCGACATGGGGCAGGATGCCCGCTGCGCGGGCGGCGCGGATGTCCTCGTTCAGCGCCAGGGCCAGGGCGCGCACGTCGGGCTTGTCGAATAGCGTGCGGATGGCGGTGAAGTTCTTGCGCGCCAGCGCCAGCAGCTCGGCGTCCTCGACGACGAACTCGAAATAGACGGTGTAATGGCGGCGGAAGAACTCTTCCGCCGTCGCCGCCTTGGCCCGCCCCGCGCGATGACGCTTCAGGAGCTCGCCGGTCAGCTCGCCGACCACGGCCTCGAAGATCTCGTCCTTGTCCTTGAAGTAGTTGTAGAAGGTGCCCGACGCGAGATCGGTGCGGCGCACGATGTCGCGCACGCTGGCCGCGCCATAGCCCATCTCGGCGAATACCGCGCGCGCCGCCTTCAGGAGCGCCGTGCGGTTCTCCGCCTTGTTCTGCTCGCGCCGGCCTGACCGCTCGCGTTGCTCCGTGGTGACTTGCGCTTCGTCGTCCATGTTCAGCGTCCCAGTTGGGCCAGTTCGTGGCGCAGGCCCGTTACCATCTCGTCCATTGCCCGTGCCGCCGCCTGCAGAGCGCCGCGCATCCCGGCAAAGCCATGGATCAGCGAGTCGAACTCGCGATGGATGGTTTTCACGCCGGCTGCGGCCAAGCGATCGGCATAGGCCTGGCCCTCGTCGCGCAGCGGATCGAATCCCGCCGTATAGATGAGGGCCGGCGCCAGTCCGGCGAGGTCGTTGGCGCGCAGCGGAGAGGCCCTGGGGTCGTCGGCTTCGCTGGCATCGTTGAGATAGTGGCGGCGTGCCCATTCCATGCCGGCGCGGGTGAGCAGGAAGCCCTTGCCGCAGCTCGTGTAGGAGGGACTGGCCATGCCGAGGTCGGTCACGGGATAGATGAGCCATTGCAGGCAGGGCGGCCGAGCCTCCTCGCGCAGCAGCCGGGCGGCGACGGCGGCGATATTGCCGCCGGCCGAATCGCCCGCGACCACGATGCGTGCCGGGTCGATGCCCAATCCGATCGCCTCGGCTGCCAGCCAGCGATAGGCGGCGACGGCGTCGTCGATGGCGGCCGGGAACTTGTGCTCGGGCGCCAGTCGATAGTCGATGGCGACCACCGCGCAGCCGGTGCGTGCCGAGAAGAAGCGGCAAGGCAGGTCGTAGGCTTCGAGGCTGCCGATCGTCCAGCCGCCGCCGTGGAAATAGAGGATGGTCGGCAACAGCCGCGCCACGCTGCCGGCCGGGCGGTAGAGGCGGATGCGTAGCCGGCCGGCCGGCCCTTCGATCATGCGATCGACGATCTCGCCGACCGGCATCGGCTTGCCCGCCATCAGCGGCAGGAAGGCGTCGATCTCGGCGCGCGCCTCGGCCACGCTCTTGGTCTCGACCGGCCGCCGGCCGCTGCGTGCCAGCAATTGCAGGAGCCATTGCGAGCGGCCATCCAGCGTGCGGCCATCCACCGTCACGGGCGGCCCGGCCAGGATGTTGACCCAGGCAATCGGCATGCGGAGCGCGAGGTTGGCGGCCTTGCCCTGCAGTTCGCGCGCGATCTCTTTGAGCGGCATGGCGTGTTCCTAGCACCCCTCCCGGGCGTTGTGGAGCCTGTGCCGGCTGCTTTGAAATCACGATCGCTCGTGCGCGCGCTTGCGACCGGAGGAAACCCGCGAGCGGTTCCCTCCGGTTGGAAATCGCTCTAGGCTGCGGTTGCGATGGCTGAAGCGCCCCCCGACGGCTACGCCAATGAACTGCGACGCGAGATCATGCGGAGCGAAATCCAGCGCGTCCGGATGCTGGCCATCGTTCTTTCCGTCCTGCTCACCGCCACCCTGATCACTGCCAATTTCTTTCCCGAATTCACCCAGCGCATGTTCCGCGGCGGCATCGCCGGCTGGGAGCCGCTGGCCGCCATCGGTCCCTTTGTCCTGTACGAATGGGTGGTGCTGTTCGTACTGCGCTGGCGCTCCGCCAAGGGCACGGATTTTCCGCGCATCGCGCGTTTCGCCAACGCCCTGATCGAGACCAGCCTGCCGAGCGCGATCATCTTCGAGCTCAGCCATCACATGGACATGCCGACGGTGCTGGGCTTCTGGCCACCCATGCTCTATTTCGTGTTCATCCTGCTGTCGACCTTGCGGCTCGATTTCTGGCTGTCGCTGTGGACCGGGGCGGTCGCCGCCGTGCAGCTGCTGGCGCTCGCCGCCTGGCTGTTGCCGATCGAGCCCTTTTCCGACGTGCCGGCGCAGGCGCTGACCTACAATCTCAGCCGCAGCATGGTGGTGCTGGCGTGCGGCATCATCGCGGGCATCGTGGCCGGCAGCCTGCGCCGTCAGTTCGAGGCGTCGGTGCGGGCGGCGGCGGCGCGCGACAGGGTTACCAACCTGTTCGGCCAGCATGTCTCGCCCGCCGTGGTCGACCAGCTGCTGGCCACCCTGACCGATCCGCCGAGCGAGATGCGCCGGGTATGCGTGCTGTTCCTCGACATCAGGGGATTCACCGCCATGTCGCGCGTGCGCGCCGCCGACGCGACGGTGGCGCTGCTGAACGACTTCTTTGCCGACATGATCGAGATCGTCGACCGGCACAACGGCATCATCAACAAGTTCCTGGGTGACGGCTTCCTCGCCCTGTTCGGCGCGCCGCTCGAGGATTCGAAGGCCGCGGTGCATGCGCTGGCCGCGGCGCGCGGCATGCTGGATGCGGTCGACGCCTGGAACAAGGCGCGGCCCGACAATTTCCTGCGCGTCGGCATCGGCATCCATATCGGCGATGCCGTGACCGGCACCGTGGGCTCGCCGCAACGCAAGGAATACACGGTGATCGGCGACACCGTGAACCTGGCGGCGCGACTCGAGCAACTGACCAAGGAGACCGGCGCCAGGCTTCTCATCTCGAGCTCCATGCATGAGGCGACGATGGGCCTGGACGGTGCGACCGACCTCGGGCCGCTGGCGATCCGCGGCTACGACCAGGCGGTGCGGGTCTGGCGGGTGGCATGAACTGGTACTTCGCCTATGGCTCCAACATGAATGCCGTGCGCCTGTTCGAGGAAAGGCTGAAACCCGAGGGAATCGCCAGGGGCGAGCGCGTTGCCGGCCGGCTCGACGGCTGGCGCCTCGCCTTCAACAAGCGCGCCCGTGTGCCGGTCGGCGCGGGCGCCGGCAATATCGTGCCGGCCGCGGGCGAGGTGGTGCATGGCACGCTGAATCTGCTGCCGGCGCAGGGCTTCGAGATCCTCGATCGCTATGAGGGTGTGGCGGGCGGGCACTATGAGCGGCGCATCGTGCCGGTCGTGCGTGCTGACACGGGCGAGACGGTCGACGCCGTCACCTATGTGGCGCTGCTGGTCGGCGAGGAGCTGCGGCCGACGCGCGATTATCTCGGCCATCTGCTGGCCGGTCGCGATCTTCTGCCGGATGAGTACTCTGCGTGGCTCGGCGCCACGAAGACGATCGACTGACGATCACCGGTTCCTCCTCAGCGAAGCTGGGGTGGTGTCGGCGTCTTTCGCCGACGGAGGGGTCATGAGCGTCAGTGATGGCGCTCATGACCCCTCCGTCGGCTGCGCGGGCACCTCCCCTTCGCGGGCTCCGCGAAGGGGAGGAAATCTTGAAACGTGAGCTGGCTTCCAGCGACTACTTCGCGCCGACCAGTTGCTTCTTCGCCGGGGCGGCCTTCTTCTTGACCTTGGCGCCCGGCAAGGCATCCGACTTGTCGATTTCCGGCACATCGGCTTCGTGCCAGAAATTGAGCTCGATCATGATGCCGTCGGGGTCGTGCACGAAGACCTGCTGCAAGGGCCGCGCCGGGACCTTGCGGACCTCGAACGGCATCTTGTCCTTCTTGAGCTGGTCGATGGTGCCGCGGATGTCGGCGCAGTTGATGGCGACATGATCGATGGCGCCGCCGCCGTGATCTTTGCGGCCGGTCTCCGACACCAGGTGAAGGATCGGCTTCTCGCCGGCATAGAGCCAGGCGCCGGGAAAGTTGAAGGGCGGACGGTCGCCGTCCTTCAGGCCGACATAACGCTCGTAGAAGCGCACGGTGGCCTTGAGGTCCTTGCAGTAGACGTTCCAGTGGTCGAGCGAGAGTGCGGGCATCGGTTCCTCCTTAAAAGTCCGTCACCCCGACCGAAGCGGCGTGCGGGGTATGGTCTGGCCCCTGATTCCAGCCTTCCCGGGCCGCCCCGTCAACCGTGGCTGCAGGAATCTCCCACCTTTTCGTCATACTTGTCGTGATGGCGGACCCAGTCGGACAGGTTGGTGCCGGGCGGCTCGTTGCGGCCCTTGGGCGTGATGTCGAGAAAACCGTAGACCGTGCCGACGTCCTCGGTGCCGCGGGCAAACACCGAATATGTATGAAAAATCTGGCCCGCCTCATCCTTGGTGAAAACGCTGTATCCGGGCAGCTCGTCGCTCATATAGGGCTGCTCCTCGAAATTGTAGAACACCTTGCCCCGGGCCTTGTCGGTCTCGGTGAAGGAGACGTTGTAGTCGAAGTTGAAGTCGCAGCCGCCGGACGACACCCACTTGAAGGGCCAGCCCATGCGCTTGTGGAAGGCCGCGATCTTGGGGTACGGCGCCCGCGAGATCGCGACCAGCATCACGTCGTGGTTGACGAGGTGCACCAGCGAGCCTTCGAGCTGGTCGGCGCCGAACGAACAGCCGACGCAGCCTTGCTCCCAGTCCGGACCCAGCATGAAGTGCTTGACGATGAGCTGGCTGCGTCCGGCGAACAGGTCGCTGAGCGTCTCCTTGCCGTTCGGCCCATCGAACACGTAATTCTTGTCGACCTTGACCCAGGGCAGGGCGCGGCGCTCGCGAGCGAGAGCGTCGTGCGCCTTGAGATGAGCCTTTTCCTTGGCGAGGAGATCGCGGCGGGCCTTTATCCACTCCTCGCGGGAGACGGTGGTGTGCGCTTGCATGGTCGGCTCCTTTCAGTGAACGCAGGACCGGCCCTCAAGGGACCGGGTCTGAACGGTTGAGCACGGCATTGATTACCGTGCCGGGAACGGCGATGCGCTTGTCCTGATAGATGGCGCGGAGTTCATCGGGATGTTCGTCGGGCGCGTGCGAGAGGCCGGCCAGTCGATCGAAGAAGGGCAGATCGAGCGCGGCATCGCTCTGCGCCATGGCGCCCCAGACATCCCACGGCAGCATTTCGTGGTTGTTGAGGGCGGCCACGTCGCGGATGACGTTGCCGGCGATGAACCACAGCCCGTGCATGTCGAGGATACCGAACGCGTCGGGATCGGCTCTGCCGTCGCGGCAGCGTTTCCAGGCATCGCCGGCCACCAGGAAGCGATCGCGCGGCACGTCGAGCGGGTCGAACGACACCTTGAAGAGCTCGCGCTGGCGGGCGTCGAGCTGTGAATCGACCAGCACCCAGCGATCCTGCGACTCGTTCCAGTATTCCGTTACCCAATGGTCGACGAACTTGCCCTTCTCGAAATAGGTGCCGAAGCCGCAGCGCGCCCGCGCAGCCACGCCGTGGGCGCGCAGCATGGCGACGTGCAGCAAGGTGAAGTGCCGGCAGACGCCGACGACCCGCTCGCCCGCCGGCCGCGCGAGCAGCAATGGTTTCATGTCCTGAGCGGCGATCGTCTCGAGGATCTTCTCGACCGGACGGAGATGGGCCTGGGCATGCTGCTCGGGGGTGAGGGTGAGACCGTAAGCGGGCGCGATGTGCTCGTGCACCAGCAGCCCCTGGACGACCTCGGCCAGCCCGCCGACATCGTGCGGCAAGCCGTCGAACAGCCGCGCCTGGCGGCCGGCGTCGCTCATGGCGACCGGCGTGCGATAGGGGTCGAGAGCGGTCATCCGTAGATCTTCTCCAGATTGTCGAGCGCCATGGTCCAGCCGCGACGGTGGTCGTCGCATGCCTTCTCGTTGAAGAACTGCTCGTGCGTCAGCGTCAGGATCGTGCCGTCATCGTCCGGCTTGAGGTCGACCGTGACCTGCGATTCGCGCTCGGGCGTGCTTTGCCAGGCCCACGAAAAGACCAGCTTGCGGTCGGGCACGAGCTCGCGATAGACGCCGCTTACGCTCTGGTGCTCGCCATTGGGCGTCCAGAACTGCACATTGAAGCGGCCGCCGACCCTGAGGTCGGTCTTGGCGATGGGCGTCTTCTCGTGGCCGGTGACGCCCCACCAGCGGATCATTTTTTCCGGCTGCGTCCAGGCTTCGTAGAGCTGCGCCGGCGGCGCTTTGAAGCGGCGCTTGAGGGCGAGGCTGGGCTTGGTTGCCATGAATCTTCCTCCAGAAAGGCGGCAAGGCGGTCGAGCTGCTCGGTCCAGTAGCGTTCGTAGCGGGCGAGCCAGTTCATCGCTTGCTCCATCGGGGCGGCCTTGAGTTGGCAGGTCACGGTCCGGCCCGACTTGGTGCGCGCGATCAGCCCTGCGTCGGACAGCACGTCGAGATGTTTCATGATGGCCGGCAGCGACACCGGGAAGGGCCGGGCGAGCTCGCTCACCGAAATGCCGTCCTCCTCGTCGAGCCGCGCCAGCAGGGCGCGGCGCGTCGGATCGGCCAGGGCAGCGAAAGTGCGATCGAGGACAGCGTTCTGATAGTTAACCATAGAGTTAAGTTTTAAGAATTGGCGTGGCCTTCGTCAAGGGGCATCATGATGCTGAAACCTCTTCGATGGATGAGGGAGTGGACATGGAAACGCTCACAAGAACGTTGGCTCTTTGCGCCGCTGGCCTGCTTCTCCCGGCCGTGCTCCTGCCGGATCTGGCGCGCGCCCAGCCGCGGGAGACGGTCACGCCGCAATTCAACCACGCGCTGCCCAACGCGCCGGGCAAGTCGCTGATCGCCGTGACCGTCGACTATCCGCCAGGGGCGAAGTCGGGGCCGCACACCCACGCCAAGTCGGCGTTCATCTACGGCTACATCGTGTCGGGCGCGATCAGGAGCCAGGTCGACGACCAGCCGGCCAAGGTCTACCGGGCGGGCGAAGCCTTCTACGAAATGCCGGGCGCCCACCACAGGGTGAGCGAGAACGCGAGCGCCAGCGAGCCGGCGCGGCTGCTGGCGGTGTTCGTGGTCGATTCGAACGACACCCCGCTCACCACCCCCGACAGTCATTGAAGGACAGCCGGTGACTCAGCGTGTCGACTACCAGAAGCTTTCGGCGGCCGGCCTGCGCGCCTTGGGCGGCGTCTACGTGTACATCGAGAACTCGGGCCTGCCCAAGACTCTGATCGACCTGGTGTTCCTGCGGGCCTCCCAGATCAACGGCTGCGCCTACTGCATCGACTTGCATTCGCGCGACCTCCTGAAGGGCGGCGTGGCGGTGGAAAAGATGATGCTGGTGTCGGCGTGGCGCGAGGCGGGCGACATCTTCACCGACAAGGAGAAGGCCGCGCTGCAGTGGGCCGAGTCGGTGACGTTGATCTCGCAGACCCACGCGCCCGACGAGGATTTCGCCGCGGTGTCGGCCCAGTTCCAGCCCAAGGAAATCTCCGACCTCACCCTCGCGATCGGCGTGATCAACACTTATAACCGCCTCTCCATCGGCTTCCGCCGCTCGCCCGGCGGGGGCAAGTCGGGTTAGCTTCAATTCGCACCCGGATTCGTTGCCTCCCCCGTCTCACGGGGGAGGTGCCCCCGAAGGGGGCGGAGGGGGAAGGCCACACGGGCAATATCTGCAAATTTCAGATCTGAAATTTGCAGGCATCTCGACTGAGGCTTCCCCCTCCGGCCCTGCGGGCCACCTCCCCCGTATGACGGGGGAGGCAAGCAAAGAGGGAGACGAAGGAGGCTATTTGAGGAAGCCCGTAATCGCCGCCACGGTCGTCGCCGGCTGTTCTTCCATCAGCCAATGGCCGGAATGGGCGATCACCTGGCCGGTAACGTTGCTTGCCACGAAGCGCAGGGCGTCGGCCATCGCCGTGCCGAAGGACTTGTCGGCGCCGATCGCCAGCACCGGCATGGCAAGCTTGCCCTTGGCCGCGAATACCTTGTTGTCGACCGCGTCCTGGGCGAAGGCCGCGAACTGCTCGAACGCCGAGTGCATGGCGCCGGGCCGCGCGTAGAGCGCGGCATAGTGGCGGCGCGTTTCCTCGTCGATCGCGGCAGGCGTGACCGACAACTCGTTCCAGAAGCGGTCGAGATAGATGCGCTCGCGGCCCTGCACCAGGCGCTCGACGTCGGGGCCGCGGAAGTTGAAGTGCCACAAGGCCGGGCTTTTCAGGAGCTCGTCCCACGAGCCGATGCCGGGCAGCGGCGCGTCCATCACCACCCAGCGCGTGACCCGGGCCGGATATTGTGCGGCGAAGGCGTAGCCCACCATGTTGCCGATGTCGTGGGTGACGAGTTGGGCCGCGTCGATCCCGAGCCTGTCGAGAAGGCGCGCCACGTCCTGGCCCTGGGTTTTCTTGTCGTAGCCGCCCGCAGGATGGGACGACAGGCCCATGCCGCGCAGATCGGGCACGACGAGCGTGCGGTTGGCAATGAGGGCGCCGGCAAGCGACGCCCACATGTCGCCGGTGTCGCCGAAGCCGTGCAGCATGACCACGGCCGGCCCCTGGCCGCCCACCCGCGTGTGGATCACCGCACCCTCGGTTTCGATCTCCTCGACGCGCATGCCGGCCGGGAAAGGCTGCACCATCAACGCTACTCCTTGCGATCCTAGAGCTTGGCGATCAGCGCCTGCGCGGCGGCCGGATTGCGCACCTTGTCGCCGGAGATGAAGTAGACGAAGGCATCGCCCTTCTTGGCCCAGGCCTTGGCGCGCTTGACCCATTTGTCGATGTCGGCGGGCTTGTAACCCGTCTTCACCTTCTCCTGGGCGCCCATCAGGCGGGCATAGGTGAAATCGGCGGTGGGCTCGTCGATCTCGGGGAAATCCTCGTCATGGGCATAGACGATCGCGGCATTGTGCTTGCGCGCGAGATCGTAGAAGCGCGGATCCTTGAAGCTCGGATGGCGCACCTCCAGCGCATGGCGCAGCGGCAGCTTGCCGGCCTCGCGCGGCAGGAGCTTGAGGAACGCCTCGATGTCCTCGGGATCGAATTTCTTGGTGCCCATGAACTGCCAGTTGATCGGCCCCAGCCGGTCGCCCAGCTCGACCAGGCCCTGGCTGACGAAGCGCTGCACCGATTCGCCCGCCTCGGAGAGCTGGCGCCGGTTGGTGCAGAAGCGCGAGGCCTTCATGGCGAAGACGAAGCCGTCGGGCGTCTCGGCGCGCCACTTGGCCCAGCTCGCGGGCTTGAAGCTCGAATAGTAGGTGCCGTTAATCTCGATCGAGGTGAGCTTGCGGCTGGCATATTCCAGCTCGCGCTTGTGGGTCAGGCCTTCGGGATAGAAGACGCCGCGCCACGGTTCGAAGGTCCAGCCACCGACTCCGACATAGATCTTGCCCGCCATGCCTGCTCCTCGCACGAACCCGGGCGACGTAGCACGCGGCGATCGTCCGGCATAGTCACCCCCGCAAGCCTAGAGCAATATGCGTTCAAATCGAATCGACCTCACCCTGAGGAGCGGCCGCGTCGCGCGGGATAACCCCGCGCTTTGCTGCGTCTCGAAGGGTGGCAACCACCTCGATGTTGCCGACCAAGGCGCGGAGGTTACTCCGCGCTAATCGAGACGCATCGCTACGCGATGCTCCTCGGGGTGAGGCGTGTGTGTTCAAGGCAGCCTAAGATCATCCCGCTCAGCCCTCGGCCATGCGGGCGGCGCAGCGATTGTGCGTCGCCACGACGGGCCGCATGTCCAGGGTGGCGATTTCGCCGTCCTTGACCACGATCCTGCCGTTGATGACGGTGGTGCGGGCCTGTTGCGGCGCGCAGAACAGGACCGCCGCTACGGGATCGTGCAGGGCGCCGGCATAGCCGATCGTGTGCAGATCGAGGGAGAAGAAGTCGGCGCACTTGCCGGCTTCGAGCGCGCCGATATCAGTTCGCCCGAGGACGGCCGCGCCGCCCAGGGTGGCGAGCTCGAGGGCTTCGCGGGCGGTCATCCATTCGTGCGCACGCGCCGGGTGAGATTGCGATAGCAGCATGTGCTTGCGCGGGCCTTCCGGCGGCAGGAGGCCCAGCCGCAGGCGCGCCAGCAGCATCGCCTGGCGCGCCTCCATCAGGATGTTCGAGGAATCGTTGCTGGCCGAACCGTCGACGCCCAGGCCCACCTTCACGCCGGCGGCCATGTATTTCTTGATCGGGGCGATTCCGGAGGCCAGCCGCATGTTGGAGCAGGGGCAGTGCGCGGCGCCGCATCCCGTCGCGGCGAATTTCCGGATCTCGTCGTCGTCGACATGGATGGCATGCGCGAACCAGACATCGTCGCCCAGCCAGCCCAGGCTCTCCATCCAGTCGACCGGGCGGAGCTGGAACCGTTCGAGCGTGTAGCGTTCCTCGTCGAGGGTCTCGCAGAGATGGGTGTGAAGCCTGACCTTGTAGTGTCGCGCCATCGCCGCCAATTCCTTCAGCAGCGAGGTCGTGACGGAGAAGGGCGAGCAGGGCGCGAGCACGATCTGGGTCATCGAGCCGATGGAAGGGTCGTGAAATTTCTCGATGACCCGCTGGCTGTCCTTGAGGATCGCGGGCTCGTCCTCGACGCAATCGTCGGGCGGCAGGCCGCCCTTGGATTCGCCGAGCGACATCGAGCCCCGGCTGGCGTGGAAGCGCATGCCCAAATCGCGCGCCGCCTCGATCTGGCAGTCGACGTTGTTGCCGTTCTTGAAGACATAGGTGTGGTCGAAGACGGTGGTGCAGCCCGAGAGCGCCAGCTCGGCCAGGCCGACCAGCGTGCTGGCGCGCGAGGCCTCGGCGTCGGTGCGCGCCCATACGCGATAGAGCGCCTTGAGCCAGACGAAGAGGTTGTTGTCCTGCGCGCCGGGAAAGTTGCGTGTCAGGGTCTGGTTGAGATGATGGTGGGCGTTGACGAAGCCGGGCAGGGCGATCTGGCCGGTGAGGTCGATCACCGTATCGGCCGTCGCGGGCAATTCTGCGGTGGGACCGACTTGCTTGATGATGCCGTCTTCGGCGTACAGGCCGGCGTTCTTCAATTCCCGGCGCTGGCCGTCCATGGTGACAAGGACGTCCGCATTTTTCGCCAGCAGCGTGGCCATGTTTGCACACCGAGTTGTTCGCCAGGGCTCACGGTAAGGGTCCCATGACCGCCTGTCGATTCTGCGAGGGAGCACGCGCCGGCGAACGCGTTTCCGGCATCAGCAGCCACACCGTCGCGAGGCCGAGCACGGCAATGCTCGCCAGCCCGAGGAAGGCGATCCTGCTGCTGAATGTGTCGCTGATGTAGCCGGCAAGCGTCGGGCTGAGCGATGCGCCGATGCCCATGGCGGTGCCGACGATGCCCTGGGTCAGGTTGAAGCGCCCGGTGCCGCGCGTGAGGTCGGCGACCGTGAGCGGCACCATCACGCTGAACACGGCGGCCGTCAGCCCGTCGAGAAGCTGGACGGCCACCAGCAGGTAGGGGTCCGTCACCGTGGCCAGCAGGAAGCCGCGGATCGGCAGGGCGGCGAAGCCGGCCAGCAGCAATGGCCGGCGTCCCCAGCGCTCGGCCTGCTGGCCGACCCAGGGCGAGAATAGTGCCACGATGAGCTGCGGCCCCACGATGCAGGCCGCGATCAGGATCGTCGCCCATTTGCCCAGGCGCATCGTGAGCACGCTCGCCATGAGGGGAAGCATGGCGGCGTTGGCCAGGTGGAACAGCAGGATGGAAGCGCCGAACACCTGCAGCGGCCGCTTGCTGAGCAAGCTCAAAAGACCCTCGGGCGACGTGTCGGCCTGCTGCTCGGACATCTTGCCGTGCGCCCGTTCGGGATCGATCTCCGCCGAGGATATGCCGCGCAGCACCAGCAGGGCGGGGATGAGGAGCGCCGCGGTGACGAAAAAGACCGCCTGCGCCGACAATAAATAGCCGAAGGCGCCCATCACCGCGGCGGCCAGCCCCGCGCCGATGGAGGCAAAACGCGCATTGCGCCCGAACCGCTCGCCGATCGCGGCGTAGCCCACGAGTCCGAGGCTGATCGCGGCGATCGCCGGGCCCAGGACGCAGCTCGCGGCGGCATGCAGGATCGAGGCCGCCAGCACGGCCGGGAAGATCGGCCAGGTCGCGTAGATGAGGGCGCTGGCGGCGATCAGCGAGACGGCGACGCCCGCGACGGATCGCACCGACCGGACGGCATCGACCAGGGCGCCGCCCGGCACCTGGCCTACCAGCGAGACGATGCCGGAGACCGACAGGACGAGACCGATCTCGACCTGGGTCCATTGCTGCGTCGTCAGGTAGACCGAGACGAACGGACCGAAGCCGGTCTGCACGTCGGCGACCAGGAAGATGAACCAGTCGAGTCTCCGCAGGCTGCGCTGCGAGGGACGGGGCGGCGACAGAAGGAGCATTTTTCACCGGCCGTCCGTCAGGGCAGCGGCTCGAGACGGCCCGAGGCGCCGAGCACGATGGTCGGCTTGCCCTCCTTGTATTCCGGCGCCGGTTTCACCTGATCGCGCGTGAGCTCGAGGACGACGCCGTAGCGCTTGTCCGCGGTGGGGACGAAATGCAGCGCCTTCCAGTCGACGGCGATCTTGCGGCTGCCGACGCCGAGAAAGCCGCCGAAGTCGATGATGGCGGCGCGCACCCGGCCTTCGCCGTCGACCAGGATGTCGACGATCCGCCCCATATCCTCGTCGGTCAGGCTGCGCACATCGCGGCCGAGAATGCCCTGCGCCTCCTGGGTTTCGAGGATGGTGACGGAGGGCGAGGCGGAACTGTCGGGCTGGGCTGCCGCGCCGAGCGCGACCAGCACGCTCGCCAGAAAGACGATTGCAAACCTGTCCCCCATTGGTCGCCTCCGGCGAAAGGCTCCGAGGAGCCGTTGCAACAACTCGTGGCCGCCGGTCGGGTTGCGCCCGGCGCGCCGGCGAGGTCTCAGCGCGAGGACAAGAGCGAAATCTGCAGCCTGGTGCCGCGTGTCCGCAGGATTTCCAGCGAAACGTCGTCGCGGTGGCGGCGGACCTTGATGTCGACGCTCGAGCCGCCGAGCTGCAGATTGCGCAAGGTCACCTCGTCGAGGAACGGCGGCAGTCCGGGGTTGCGGAACCGCACCTCGTGGTGCCGCGGATCGAGCTCCAACCCCAGGGACGCCTCGATCAGCGAGAACGGCGTGGCGCTCGCCCAGGCCTGCGGCGAGCAGGCGACAGGGTAGAGCGTCGGGCCGCGATTGCGCTGGCGCTGGAAGCCGCAGAAGAGTTCCGGCAATCGCCGCAGGTCCATGTAGGTCGCTGCGTCGAACAGGCCCTTGAACAACTGCCCAACCGATCGTTTCAGGCCGTAGCGCGCCAGACCGAGCGCGATCAGGGCGTTGTCGTGCGGCCAGACCGATCCGTCGTGATAGGACATCGGATTGTAGCGCGCCTCGCCCTTGGCGACGGTGCGGATGCCCCAGCCCGAAAAGAATCGCGGCGCCAGAAGTCCTTCACCGACCAGCGTGGCGCGTTCGGGCGATACGATGCCCGTGAACAGGAGCTGGCCGGCATTCGACGTGCGCACGCGGCACGGCTGCTTCTCTCCGTCGAGCGCCAGCGCGTAGGTGCCGAGGTCGGGGCACCAGAAGGCTGCTTCGAAGCGCTTGGCGAGGCGCTCGGCATCCGCTTCGAGGCGGCGCGCGTCGGCGACCCGACCCATGCGCCGCGCGCTGCGCGCGATCACCGTCTTTGCCGCAAAGACGTAGCCCTGGACTTCGGCCAGGGCGATGTTGCCTTCGGCCAGGCGGCCGTCGGCGTGGAAGATCGCGTCCTGGGAGTCCTTCCATCCCTGGTTGGCGAGGCCGAGCTCGCTGGCGCGGCGATATTCGACGAAGCCGTCGCCATCGGGATCGCCCAGCCCGTCGATCCAGCCGAGCGCCGCCTCGATGGCGGGCCACAGGGAGGCCAGGGTTTCCTGGTCGTCGGTGCGCTCGGCGTAGAGGCCGGCCAGCAGCACGAACAGCGGCGTGGCGTCGACGCTGCCGTAGTACTGGCCGAACGGCACCTCGTGCAGGGCGGCCATTTCGCCGTCGCGCATCTCGTGGATGATCTTGCCGGGCTGGGCGTCGGAGCGCGGATCGGTCTTCTTCGCCTGATGCGCGGCCAGGCGGCGCAGCACGCCGCGCGCGACGCCGGGATCGCACCACAGCATCTGCATGGCCGTGATCAGCCCGTCGCGGCCGAAGGTCGTGGAGTACCAGGGGATGCCGGCATAGGGGTAGCGGCCCTCGGGCGTGTCGGTCATCAGCATCTGCAGATCGGCCGCCGACCGGCACAGGATTTCGTTCAGCAGCTCGTTGGACGTCTCGACCGTGGTGGCATCGCGCGTGGCGTCGCGCAGCTCGCGCCGGGCGGAGAGCAATCCCTTGATGAAACCCACGGATTGCTGCTCGGCCGGCTGATTGCAGCCGACGATTAGGAAAATCGGCCTCATCTCGCCGGGGGCGAGCTCGAGGTGGTAGACGGCCTTGCCGGCGCCGAGCTCGTCGGGCCGCGGATCGAAGGCGAGCGTCGTGGTGCGCGTGACGCCGTCCAGTCCGACATAGGACAGCACGGCGCGGTCCGCGGCGATCGCGCGATTGGTGGCGCTGCCGCGCCGCGCCCGATGCAGTCCGCGCACCTCGAACAGGTCGGCGAAGTCGCTGCGGAAAAGCAGGGTGAGCGACAGGTTGATACTGTGATCGCTGTGATTGCGCACCGCCAGCCGCTGGTAGGCCCGGCCGCGCCACAGGAAGATCGTCCGCGAGATATGCAGAAGATCCTTCTGCAGCACAATCCGTCCATCGACGAAGAAGTCGGGATTGGTGAGGTCGATCGACAGCAGGGTGTTGTCGTCGCGCAGATTCGAGCCCAGCAGCAAGGGCTGCTCGCCGTTCACCAGAAGTTCGAGGTACGACAGAAAACGGGTGTCGTTGTGGAAAAGACCGTCAGCATCGCCCGATGAGGCCCCGATATCGCCGTAAGTGTCCACCACGGCGAAAGTATTGCCGTACTTCAGCGTCCGGCGCGGCCGCGTCGCCGTTCCTGTCGCCGGAATGTAGAACGGCGTCTCGGCGACGGCATCGTCGGGGGCAGTCGTTGCGGGCAAGGCCTGGTCGGTCGACATGGCACCTCGAGGCGTTGGATTGCACACGAAGACGTATGGTCAGCCGCGCCGTCTTCAATGGTGCGGGCGGTGACCATCCTGCCGTGGACGACGATGCAAGGTCCAGAGCCGTTCGATTGCGAGCCATGCGTGGGACATGACCGTAGCTGGGGGCTCGCCCCATCCGTGGCGCGTCATGCTCTTCCGGACCGCGAGCCTCCGGCTCGCTTATGATCATGATGCGAGCCGCAGGCTCGCGGTCCACAAGCATGAGAAGACGCGCCACTGGAGGGGCGCCCCCAGCGATGACATGCTTCCAACGGGTGCTAGGCGGGCAGTCCGACGGTGTGCAGAGCGTCGAAGAAGCGATTGCAATAGCTTGCCGACAAGGGCGGCAGGCCTTGCTGCACCTCGGAGACCGTGAGCCCGGGATAGCGGTCCTGCAGGGCCGCCAGGCTGCGCTGCGCCTCCGGCTGGGCGCCACCCTGCACGTAGGCGGGGCAGAGAGTCCGGTGTATCCAGGTCGCCGACGGATGCTCGGCGAGGGCGCGCTCCTGCCACTGGGCGGATTCGCGATAATTGCCGGCCTCGAAATGCGCGCAGCCGATGCCGACCAGGTTGTTGAAGGCAAAGCTGTCGTGCGGCGCCAGGTCGAGCGCGATCTTGAACCGCTCGATGGCCAATTCGGCGTCGCCCTTGTAGAGGTCGATCCAGCCGTGGCGACTCCAGGCCCAGGCCGAGCCGCCGTCGACCGAGAGTGCCCGGCGGATGACGAGGTCGGCCGTCTCGAGGTCGTGCAGCAAGGTGAGGGCGTTGCCCAAGACCGCCAGTCCGGTCGCGTCGCCTGCGAGGGTCTGCGCCTTGCGCGCCAGATCGGCGCTGCGCGTACGCTCCTCATCGGGAGTCGCGGTGAAATGATAGACAACGCGCTGGACGTGTGCCCAGGCGGCGAGCGAGGTCGCCAACGCATGGCCGGGATCCAATGCCATCGCCCGCTCCAAGAGGTCGAGCGCGCGCGCATTTCCCTCGGCGTCGAGCGACAGGACGCCGGGCATGGCCCGCAGCGCCAGATCGTGCGCGCCGAGCTGGCCATCCGGCTTCTGCTGCGCGCGATCGATCTCGGCGAGGCGCAGGCAGGGCTGAAGGGCTGCCGCGATGCGCGTCGCCAGATGTTCCCGGGGAGCCGAGTCCTCGCCGATCGCGCCGTCGGCGCAGTGCGCCCACAGGTGACGGCCCGTATCGACCTCGATCAGCCGCAGGGTGAGGCGGGTTTGCCAACTCCATCCCCGCATGACGCCGGTCAGGCGGTAGCGTGCCGCTCGAGGCTGTCGCGCGACGGCGACACCGGCCCGTGCCAAGGCGGTGGCGAGTTCGTCGGCCACGAGGCGGGCGATCTCGGCGTTCTCCGGGCTGGATTCGATCGGCTCCAGGACAATCGTCAGGCGATCACGGCCGGACGTGAAGAAGGACGGCATCGACGCCAGCACGCCGGTGAACACGGCCTGGCGCTTCAAGGTCTGCGACGGCGTTTCGCCGTAGCGGCGGCGGTACTCGATGGAAAACCGCCCGCAATGCGCAAAGCCGCTGCGCAACGCGAGATCCATCACCTTCTCATCGGGCAGGCTCTGCAGCAGCTCGCGGCGCGCGCACTCGAACCGGATGTCGCGAAGCGCGGCATGAGGAGTCTTGCCGAGAAACATCTTGAACTGGCGCTGAAGTGTTCTGCTCGACACGCCGGCCGCCGTCGCCAGATCGACTACGGTCCAGTCGCGGCCGACGTTAGCGCGCATGGCATCGAGCGCGCGCCGGACGCCGCGCGGCAGCAGGTTCGTCTTCGAGGGGGGTTGAGGGCGGCTGTGCATGGCGGGCGGTATATACAGATTTCAAGGCACGATTGCGGCTCAAAATTTCGTGCACGGGATAGCTGTGGCGCGAATTGGATAAGAAACGAACGCCACCCTCCCTAGCTTGCCGGCAATTCGGATGTCCGAATCAGTCAGGAGCAACAATGGCCGGCGTTTTCGCGGTTCTCTACGGCATCGGCGCCTACGGCGCCTTTCTCTTCTCCCTGCTCTATGCCATCGGCTTTGTCGGCAATTTCGTCGTGCCGAAGTCGATCGAACTCGGGCACGGCGGGTCCGCTCCTCGAAAGCCTGCTCGTCAACACGCTGCTGCTCGGGCTGTTCGCCGTCCAGCACAGCGTGATGGCGCGGGAAGGCTTCAAGCGCTGGTGGACGCGCCTCGTGCCGCCCTCGGTCGAGCGCAGCACCTACGTGCTTCTGTCCAGCCTCGCGTTGCTGCTCCTGTACTGGCAGTGGCGGCCGGTCCCCGCGCCGGTCGTCTGGACGGTGCAGACGCCGCTCGCCGCGGCGCTGCTCAATGGGATCTTCTGGTTCGGCTGGGGTCTGCTGTTCGTCAGCACCTGCCTGATCAGCCATTTCCATCTTTTTGGCCTCAGCCAGGTCTTCGCGCGCCTGCTCGGCCGCGAGCTGCCGGCGCCGAAGTTCAGCGCGCCGATGCTCTACCGGCACGTCCGGCATCCGATCTATCTCAGCTTCCTGCTGGCCTTCTGGGCGACGCCGTCGATGACGGCCGGCCACCTGCTGTTCGCGCTGGCGACCACCGTCTACATCCTGATCGCCATCCAGTTGGAAGAGCGCGATCTCATCCGCCTGTTCGGCGATCAGTATCGCCGATACCGCGCGCGTGTCGCCATGCTGGTGCCGCTGCCCGGCCGCAGGCTTGCCGATGGCGAGGACGCCTAGCCATGATCGAAGACGATCGCGGCGCCATCGACTATGCCGAGAGCGGCGCGGGACCGACCGTCGTGCTGGTGCCGGGCTCCTGCAGCACGGGCGCGGCGTGGCGGCCCGTCATCGCCGAGCTGGGCAACGGCCTGCGCATGGTGACGACAAGCCTGCTCGGTTATGGCGGAACCGCCGAACGCCGCACGCTGCGGGATGCCGATATTTCTCGCGAAGCCGAGATCCTCGAAGCCGTCATCCGGCGCGCGGCCGCGCCGGTGCATCTCGTCGGCCACTCCTTCGGCGGCGCGGTGGCCCTTACGGTGGCGCTCCGGAAGCGGGTGCCGGTGCGGAGCCTCGTCGTCATCGAGGCGCCGGTGCCGGAGTTGCTGCGCCACGCCGGAGAGCACTGGCACTATCGTACCTTTCGGGAGATGACCGACGCCTATTTCGACGCCTTCCGGGCCGGCAAGGCGACGGCGATCGAAAGGATGATCGATTTCTATGGCGGCGCCGGGACCTTCGCCGCTTGGCCGGAACGCGTCCGCCGCTATGCGATCGACACGACGCCGGTGAATATCCTGGATTGGGCGGCCGCATACGATTTCCAGCTGACGCCCGCCTGCCTTGCGAACATCGATGTCCCGACCGTCGTCCTGTGGGGTGGGGCCAGCCATCCGGCCATGCGGCGCGCCAATGAGCTTCTGGCGCAATCCGTCGCCAAGGCCTCCGTCGCCGCCATCCCCGGCGCGGCGCATTTCATGATTTCGACGCATGCCCAGGACGTTGCCGGCGCGATTGCCCGCCACATTGCCGGCGTCGAAAGCGCCGGCACGGCACCGCGCCCTGCCCAGGCGTGTCGTCAATAGCGCCAGGCGATCAGATTTCCAGGGGCATATTGACTTGCGCGAGACGTGGAACGAGGGTTGTCAGAACCCATTCCGCACACGATATCCAGCGCAAGCTCTTTGAACTCCAGGAAAAGGAATAGCGAGATGGCCACGACCGAACGCGCGATCCTTGCCGGCGGCTGCTTTTGGGGGGTGCAGGATCTGCTGCGCCGTTATGACGGCGTGATTTCCACCCGGGTCGGCTATTCCGGCGGCGACGTCCCCAACGCGACCTACCGCAACCACGGCACCCATGCCGAGGCGATCGAGATCATCTTCGATCCGCAAAAGATCAGCTATCGCAGGCTTCTCGAGCTGTTCTTCCAGATCCACGATCCGAGCACCCGCAATCGTCAGGGCAACGATATCGGCACCAGCTATCGCTCCGCCATCTTCTATACCAGCGACGAGCAGAAGCGGGTCGCCGAGGATACCATCGCGGACGTCGATGCCTCCGGCCTGTGGCCCGGCAAGGTGGTGACCGAAGTGGCGCCGGCCGGAGACTTCTGGCAGGCCGAGCCCGAGCACCAGGACTACCTCGAGCGCTATCCCAACGGCTACACCTGCCACTTCATTCGTCCAGAGTGGAAGCTTCCGGTCCGTGCGAAGGCGCGACAGACCGCGTGAGCCTTTAAGGGGTCATGAACCAGGCGCGCGAGATCGCGGACCTGATCCGAGGTCTCGCGTGACCAAGGCAGTAATTGCAGCGAAGACACGAGGAGCATCGGCCGCATCGGTGACGGGCCAATGTCTTTGCGGCTCAGTGCAGATCGAGATCGACTTTCCTGCTCGATGGGCCTGGCACGATCATTCCAGCGCGACCCGGCGTGCTCATGGCTCGGCCTACGCGACGTACATCGGCAGTTGGCGCAGGCGCTTTCGGGTGACCAAGGGACGGGCAAAAATCACACGCTTTCACGACGATGCCACCGGGACAGCGAGGAGCTTCTGCAGCCGATGCGGAACGCCGCTGATCTATGAGCGGGCGCGGTCGGCGCACATGGTCAACATACCTCGCGCTCTTTTCACGAGCCGCACGGGTCGGGAACCGCGCTATCACATCGCCATACAAGAGCTGCAAGACTGGACCTATCTGGGCGAACCGCTGGTTCCGCTGAAGGGCTTTCCCGGCGTCGTGTGGGAGCGCCCGGCCCGGAAGAGGCGGCGAAGGATTGCCGGTCTTCTCTGACCGGTCTTGTCGGCAGCGGCGTCGGTCACAGGTCCTTTTCGGCGAGTTCGCGAAACTCGTCGGGCACGGAGCTGAAATTTCCCAGTGCCACCGACCCGTATCCGATCGCGTCCCATCCGAAGCGATCGCGGATCGTGTCGATCGCGCGATCTGCCGTGCGGCGCGCCAGGCCTCTTCTGGTGCCGGGACGGCGCGCCTCGTTGTCGAGCCCGAGCGAAAACTCCAGTTGCAGTTCCGGATCCTTCTCCAGATGCGACACGGATATCGCCAGGAGCGAGATGTACTTTTCGCGAGGGTGACGGGCGAGGACCGCGCGCACGAGCTCCTCGGCGATCTCGGCAAGGCTCACCGTTGCCGAAATCGGCGTGTCGAGCGTTACCGAGCGTGTGACCGCACGCAGATCGGCGAAGCGAACGCGGGCCGTCACGGTTCGACCGGCCAGGGATTTGGCCCGAAGGCGGGCGCCGATCCTGTCGGCAAGATGGGCCAGCGTGGGCCGGAAAACATGCTCTTCGGCAGGCTTCCTGCCGATCGCCGACTGCGCGCCCGCCGATCGCGCCCGATGATGCGTCCTGATCTCCCGTGGATCGCGATTCCACGCCAGCGCGGTGAGTTTCTCTCCCGCCGCGGGACCGAGCAGTTGCTCGAGCGAGCGACCCGGCATCTTTGCCAACTGTCCAATGGTCAGCACGCCGATCTCGGCCAATCGCGCCCTGGTGACTGGCCCCACGCCCCACATCAGCTCGACCGGCAGGTCGTGCAGGAATTCCAGTTCGGTGTCGGGATCGACGACGACCAGCCCGTCGGGCTTGGCCACCTGCGATGCGATCTTTGCCAGGTGTTTCGTGCGCGCCACGCCGACCGAGATCGGCAGACCGAGCTCCGTCTGCACCCGCTGCCGGATCGTCCGCGCGATGTCGGCCGGCGAGCCGAAAAGATGCGTGCATCCCGCCACGTCGGCAAAGGCTTCATCGATCGAAATTCGTTCGACGAGGGGCGTGAAGTCGCCGAGCACCTTGATGGCGGCGTCGCCCAGCCGCTGGTAATCCCTGAAATGGCCGCCGACAAAGATGAGCTGCGGACAGAGCTCGCGCGCCCGCCGTCCGGGCATGCCGCCGCGGACCCCGAAGGCCTTGGCCTCGTAGGAAGCGGCCAGCACGACCCCGCCGCCGACCGCGATCGGCTTGCCACGCAAGGACGGGTCGAGCAGTTGCTCGACCGAGGCATAGAACGCGTCCAGGTCCGCATGAAGGATGGTGGCCGTCATATTCAATCCGACCATTCAGGGGAACAAACAGAGAACATCGGCGATCCATTGTCAAGCCGCGTGAGCCTGTCGGTGATCGGATGGCGGAGAGGCGCGATTTATACGAAGAGTTCGTCGATCTGCCGCGGGCTGGTTCGTCGATCCAATTAGCGAGACAGTTCCGCGGCGATGGCGCCGGCGGCTCGCCCCAAAAGGAGTTCTCAGATGCGCTTCATGTTCATCGTCACATCCGCCCACCCGACAGCCCCGACGCCGGAACTCATGGAGGCCATGCACAAGCTCGCCAATCGGGAGATCAAGGCCGGCCGCATGCTGGACAGCGGCGGACTGATGCCGCTCGCCACCGGCGCCCAGGTGCGCATCGTCGACAGCAAGCTCAGCGTCGTCGACGGCCCGTTCGTGGAGGCCAAGGAAGTCATCGGCGGTTATGCCATCTTCGAGTTGCCAGGCAAGGAAGAGGCTCTGGCGAGCGCGAAGGAGTTCATGCAGCTCCACAAGGACTTCATGCCGGGCTGGGAAGGGACGTGCGAGCTGCGCGCTTTCGCCGGCCCTTGAGGCGACGAGTCACCGCACCCGGTCGGCGGCCATGACGGTCGCCGACACCCATCGCGCGATTCTGGCCGCTTGGCGGATCGAGCAGCCGCGGCTGATCACCAGCCTGGCGAGGATGCTGCGCGACGTACCACTGGCCGAGGAACTGACGCAGGAGGCCCTTTTGGCCGCCCTCGAGCAGTGGCCCGCGACAGGCGTGCCTGAAAAACCTGGCGCCTGGCTGATGACGACCGCCCGGCGGCGGGCGGTGGACCACTTGCGCCGCGGTCCGATGCTCCAACGCAAGCACGAGATGCTTGCGTTGGACCTGGAGCAGCAGCAGTCCATGCCCGACTGGGACTCCGCGCTGGACGACGACATCGGCGATGAGATGCTGCGGCTAATCTTTACCGCCTGTCATCCGCTGCTGTCGCGCGAGGCCCGCACGGCACTGGCGCTGCGGATGATTTGCGGCCTGACGACCGAAGAGATCGCCCGGGCCTTCCTGCTGCCGGACGCGACGATCGCCCAGCGCATCGTGCGCGCCAAGCGGACGCTCTCAGACTCGGGGCTGGCCTATGAAACGCCGCACGGTAAGGAGCTCTCGGAAAGGCTCTCCTCGGTGCTGCAGGTCGTTTACCTCATTTTCAATGAAGGCTATGCGGCGGCGCGCGGCGAGGACTGGCTCCGGCCCCAGCTCTGCCATGAGGCGCTTCGCCTAGGCCGCGTGCTCACCTCCATCGTACCGCACGAGCCCGAAGCCCACGGGCTGCTCGCCCTGATGGAGCTGAACGCCTCGCGCACGGCGGCGCGTACCGACGCGGCGGGCGAGCCCGTCCTGCTGCTCGACCAGAACCGTGCACGCTGGGATCAGTTCCAGATTCGGCGGGGACTGCGGGCGCTCGGGCGGGCGCGCGAGCTTGGCGGAGCGGGCGGCTTTTACGCCCTCCAGGCGGCCATTATCGCCTGCCACTCCGTAGCGAAGACGGCGGGCGAGACGGATTGGCTGCACATCGCCCGGCTCTATGCGGAGCTGGCGGCGGTCGTGCGATCGCCGGTCGTCGAACTCAACCGCGCCGTTGCCGTCGGCATGGCCGAGGGCCCGGCAGCGGGGCTGTCGATCGTGGATCGCCTGCTGCACGAGCCCGCCCTCAAGGCGTATCACCTGCTGCCGAGCGTTCGCGGCGACCTGCTTCACAAGCTCGGCCGTTACGAAGAGGCGCGCGCCCAGTTCGAAGCGGCCGCGGCGATGGCGGGCAACAGGCGCGAACGGGATCTGCTGAAGCGGCGTGCCGCCGAGGCAGCGGACGCCGCGACGTCAGCCGTCATGTGAAGCGGATGTCGAGCGTTCTCAGGTAGCTGTGCAGGCCGGCGTCCTGCAGCGGGATCACATGCGCCGGCGCGTCCGTTTCGTTGAAGTGGGCGTGCCAATAGCCCGGTGGGGTCACGAAGGAGAGGCCGGGCTCCCAGTCGACCCGCACCGGCTTGGCGATCTCGTTCTTCTCATCGAGTTCGGTACCGACCAGCGTGTAACAGCCCTTCTTGCAGTCGACGATGAGGTCGAGCGCGATCGACTGGTGCCGGTGGGGCTTCTGGAAAGAATGCGGCTCGATGATGCCGAACATCGCCCACATGGTGTGGGTGACGGTGCGAGTCTGCGGGAAGTGCTTGTTGCCGAGCAGCACCGAGATGCGATTGTGCTTCGCGGCGTCCGGGGCGTGCTCGACCTCCTCGAGCTTCGCGTTTGCTTCCCGCGCGGGATAGAGCGTCGGCTCGAAGCGCGGACTTACAGCACCGACGCCGAGATAGGAGAGCAGCGGCGCGTCGTTTACGTAGTACAGCGCCGTGTCGGTCTCCGCCCGGACGATCGCGGGTATGCCGCCGGGCAGGGCCACGAAGGCCCCTTGGGTGAACTCGATCTCATGGGCGCCCTGCGTCACCGTGCCGTTGCCGGCAAGGACATAGAGCAGCTGCGAAGTCGCCAGCGGATTGAGGTTCTGCTGCTCGCCGCGCACGACGCGCACGAAATGGGCGAGCAGGCCAGGGCCGGTCGCCGGGTAATCGACGCCCAGCTCCTTCGAGAGGTCGAGTGCAACGATTCGCGTCGGCCCGTCCTGGTAAAGCGATGCCGGGAAATCGTGGTACGGCACCCGCGAGATGAGCTTCAGACCAATCGGATCTGCAGCCTTGCTATACTCGAAATATTCGGCGTCGCGGTGCACGTCTGCAAAGGCTGCAGCGGTTGACATGCCATATCCTCCTGCACTCTCGGTTGCGCGAAGTTTTGCGTATCGCCAACGAAAGCGCAAATGAAGCTTTGAGGAAACGGCGGCTGGGGCGGCCCTGCCGGATCTCCCTGTTCATCTTGATGTCGTTGCGATGTCGTGCCCGGCACGGAACTCGTCGATATCCCGCACAGGCGAGGGGCACACACAAGTTGATCAAGGCCGGATGGCCTCGTCGAGGCCTGCGCGATACGCCGACAGGGACTTGTCGTAGCCATCAGAGAGGACCGCTGATTTGATGGCAGGCGATGCCTTATCCGGACTGCCGGAATCGAAGGGCGGCGCCGGGTCGTATTCGATGCCGAGCTGAATTGTCCGGGCAGCTGTCTCGCCGGCGATTTCGGCAGCAACAGTGAACGCGAGGTCGATGCCCGAGGAGACGCCGCCGGCAGTGACCACGTTGCCGTCCTGGACGACCCTGGCTTTCTCGTGCGTCGCCCCGACGAGTGGCAGCAGATCGACAAAAGCCCAATGCGTCGTGGCCCGCCGTCCCTTGAGCAATCCGGCGACACCCAGGATGAATGCGCCGGTGCAGACCGAGGCGACATGCCTCGCGGTGCGCGCCTAGCGGGCGACGAACTCTATGGTGTCGCGATCGCAGAAAGCATCGACCACGCCCAGGTTTCCCCCGGGGACGCAGATCAAGTCGAGGGGCGGACAGTTTGCAAAGGTGTGTGTCGGCACGAGGCCGAGCCCGCAATCGCTCGGCACGGGCGCCTCGGACTTCGCGACGATATGAGTCGCCGATTGGGGAAGCCGCGAGAGCACCTGTAGCGGTCCCGTGAAATCGAGCTGCGTCAAATCGGGGAAGATGACAAAGCCGATATTGAAGACCGGCATTTCTGTCGTCCTTTCGTCCTGAACCGCGACACAGTGGCAGAAAGCGGGTCAATTCTGGCCAGCACCTCTACAGAACGCAAACTGTGGGACGCGTTACGTGAGCAGTCCCAGACTCCTGAAGCTGGCATGCCCCTTGCGGCCGATCACCAGGTGATCGTGGATGGCGATGCCCAATGCATCGGCGGCCTTGGCGACCTCCTTGGTCATATCGATGTCGTCGCGCGAGGGCTTGGGATCGCCCGACGGATGGTTGTGCACCAGGATCAGCGCAGCGGCATTGAGCGCCAGCGCGCGCTTGACGACCTCGCGCGGATAGACCGGCGTGTGGTCGATCGTGCCGCGCTGCTGCACCTCGTCGGCGATGAGCACGTTCTTGCGGTCGAGGAAGAGGATGCGGAACTGCTCGGTCTTTTCGTGCGCCAGGGCGGTGTGGCAGTAATCGATGAGCTGCTGCCAGTTGGTCAGTATCGGCATGTCCTTGACTTTGCGTTCGGCCAGCCGCCGGCCGGCCTCGCGCGAAGCCTTGAACAGCACGAGCGTGCGCTGGTCGATGTCGAATTCGCGCAATTGAACGGGTTCGGCGGCGAAGACGTCGCCCAGCGTGCCGAAGCGATCGAGCAGCCGCTTGGCGAGCGGCTTGGTGTCGATGCGTTCGATCGAATAGAAGAGCAGCAGCTCGAGCAGCTCGTAGTCCTCGAGCAACTCCGCACCCGCCCTCATGACGCGCGCCCGCAGGCGGCTGCGATGGCCGTGATAATGAGGCTGCGGTTCGGCCACGGCGGCATTGTGTCCGGCGCCGGCCGGCCGCGCTTCCAGCGCCGAGGCGAGGCGGGCAGTCGGATCGCCGCCGGAGAAATCCCAGCACTGGTCGAGCTTGTTCCAGGTGCCGCCCGCCTCGCGCAGCAGCAGGCGATAAACAAGGGTATTGCCGATGACACGCCAGCGATCCTCCCCGGCCTGGACCCGCAAACCCGCCGACAGAAGCGTGCACAGCGCGTCGTCGCTGGCAGCGGCGACGGCCCTTATGGCACGCCTGCTTTTGGCTTCGGAACGTCCATCCACATCCTGGAGGACGGACCGACAGGGCCGACCGTTACAGGGAGACTTGACGGGGCTTCAGGCCGAGACGGCCTTGCGCGGCTCTTCGGCTGCCGCACCGAGATCGTAGGGCGGCTTGGCCAGCTCCTTGGGCGAGAGCGTGAAGAACTCGACGCCGGTTTCCGTGATGCCGACGGAGTGCTCGAACTGGGCGGAGAGCTGCTTGTCGCGCGTCACCGCCGTCCAGCCGTCGCTTAGAACCTTCACCTGCCAGGTGCCGGCATTCACCATCGGCTCGACGGTGAAGAACATGCCAGGCTTCAGCACCGGCCCGGTGCCGGCCTTGCCATAGTGCAGGATGTTCGGCGCGTCGTGGAAGATGCGGCCGAGCCCGTGGCCCGAGAAGTCACGCACCACGGAGAAGCGCTGCGCCTCGACATAGCTCTGGATGGCGGCGCCGATATCGCCCACCCGGCCGCCCGGCTTGGCGGCGGCGATGCCGCGCATCATCGCCTCGTAGGTGACGTCGCACAGGCGGCGCGCCTTCACGCCGACGTCGCCGGCGAAATACATCCGGCTGGTGTCGCCGTACCAGCCGTCGAGGATGACGGTGACGTCGATATTGACGATGTCGCCCGACTGCAGGCGCTTGTCGGACGGAATGCCGTGGCAGACCACGTGGTTGATCGAGGTGCAGATCGACTTCGGATAGCCGCGATAGCCGAGCGGGGCGGGGATAGCCTTGTGGTCGAGGATGTAGTCGTGACAGAGCTTGTCGAGCTCGCCGGTGCTGATGCCGGGCTGGACGTGCGGCGTGATGAAATCGAGCGTCTCGGCCGCCAGCCGGCCGGCCAGGCGCATGCCGGCAAAGCCTTCGGGGCCGTGGATCTTGATCGTGCGCTCGTCGCGCCGCCAATAGTCGTCGCTGTCGTCGATGAAATCGCGGGGGCTGCTCATGGCCCATATTTGGCATGCGATATCGGCGGTAACAAGACCATGCGGCTGCTTGGCCGGCCGGGTCCCCTCCGCTAGTGTCCTGAAAGACAAGGAAAAAGAGCGCTACATGTCCCAGCAGGCAAAAACTGTGACCGCGTGCATCGTGGTCATCGGCAACGAGATCCTGAGCGGACGGACGCGGGACTCCAACATCCAGTATCTCGCCACCGGGCTCGGCGTGCTGGGCGTGCAGGTCCGGGAGTGCCGCATCATCCCCGATGTCGAGGCGACGGTCGTGGCCACCATCAACGAGGTGCGGAAGAAGTTCGACTACGTCTTCACCACGGGCGGCATCGGCCCCACGCATGACGACATCACGGCGGATTGCATCGCCAAGGCCTTCGGCGTCGGCATCTCCGAGCATCCCGAGGCCGTGGCGCGCATGACCAAGCATTATGGCGATCCGGCGCTGTTCACGCCGGCGCGTCGGCGCATGGCGCGCGTCCCGCATGGCGGCATCCTGGTCGACAATCCGGTGTCAGTGGCGCCCGGCTTCCAGCTGGAGAATGTCTTCACCTTCGCCGGCATCCCCAAGGTCGCCGAGGCGATGTTCCAGTCGATGAAGCACCGGCTGGTCGGCGGCGATCCGGTATTGTCGCGCACCGTGCGCACCAACCTGCCCGAGGGCATCATCGCCGAACCGCTGGGCGCCCTGCAGAAGCGCTTCGAGGATCTCGATATCGGCAGCTACCCCGCCTTCCGCAACGGCAAGCCCAGCGTCTCGCTGGTGCTGCGCGGCACGGATGATGCACGGCTGGCGAAGGCCGCGGTCGAGTTGATGGATACCATCCGCAAGATGAACGGCGAGGCGGAGGAGTTTTCCCAGTAATCCATGAGCCGGCTCGCGCCCGCGTCACACTGGACGGCGCTCATCGTCCTGTCGGTCGGCATCGGCGCCGTTCTGCTGTGGATGCATGCGCCGGCCGCCCTGATGCTCGGTCCCCTGATCGCCGGCATCGTCGTTGCCTCCGGCGGCGGCAAGGTCCGCTTCCCCTTGCCGGCCTTCGTCCTGGCGCAGGGCATCATCGGCTGCATGATCGCCCGCATGATGCCGCTGTCGATCCTGGGCGACATCCTGAGCCACTGGATGCTCTTCACCGCCGGCATCCTGTCGGTCGTGATCGCCTGCAGCCTGATCGGCTGGCTGATGACCCGCCTGCGGGTCTTGCCCGGCACCACCGCGCTGTGGGGAATGAGCCCGGGCGCGGCTTCGGTGATGACCATCATGGCCGAGTCCTATGGCGCCGATATCCGCCTCGTGGCCTTCATGCAGTATCTGCGGGTCGTGGGCGTCGCGGCCGTGGCCGCGCTGGTCGCCAGGATGTTCGGTGTCAGCGCATCGCATGGACCCGCCGCCATCGTCTGGTTCCCGCCGGTCGCCTGGTGGCCACTGGCCGAGACGCTGGCTCTCGCGATCGTGGGGCCGATCGTTGCCCGCTGGTTGCGCATTCCCGCCGGCGCCTTCCTGGTGCCACTGGTGGGCGGCGCCGTGCTGTCCCATGTCGGCTGGCTTGTGATCGAACTGCCGACCTGGCTTCTGGCGGCGAGCTACGCCTTCGTCGGCTGGAACGTCGGCCTGCGCTTCACGCGTCCGCTGCTCCTGCATGCCGCGCGCGCCTTGCCGCTCATCGTCGGCTGCACGCTGGTGCTGATCGTGATTTGCGGCGCCGTCGCCGCCCTGATGGTGGTGACAGCCGGGATCGATCCCTTGACTGCCTACCTCGCCACCAGTCCGGGCGGTTCCGATTCGATCGCCATCATCGCGGCGTCGACCAACGTCGACGTATCCTTTGTGATGGCCATGCAGACGTTTCGCATGATCACCGTCATGTTCCTCGCGCCCGTGCTCACCCGATTCCTTGCCAAACGGATCAATGCATCCGCCGGCGCTGCGTTGTAAGTTGAACCGATGACCTCTATCCATGACATGTCCGCGGGTGAACTGCTCGCTGCCTACAAGGCCAAGAAACTCTCGCCCGTCGAAGCCGTCGACGCCGTCATCGCCCGAATCGAGGCCTGGGAGCCCAAGTTGAAGGCGCTCTACGCGCCAGACTTCGGCGAGGCCCGCAAGCAGGCCCAGGCCGCAGAGAAGCGCTGGCAGGAGGGCAAGCCGCAGGGTGCGCTGGACGGCGTGCCCATCACCATCAAGGAGAACGTTGCCACCAAGGGCGTGCCGGTGCCGTTGGGCACGGCGGCGACCCAGCTTGTGCCGGCCGCCGCCGATGCGCCGGCCGCCGCACGCGTGCGCGAAGCGGGCGCGATCATCCTGGCCAAGACCACCATGCCCGACTACGGCATGCTGTCTTCGGGGCGAAGCTCTTTCCATCCGCTGACGCGCAATCCGTGGAATCTCGCCTGGAATCCTGGCGGCTCGAGCGCCGGCGCCGGCGCGGCGGCGGCGGCCGGCTACGGCCCGCTGCATCTCGGCACCGACATCGGCGGCTCGGTGCGCCTGCCGGCCAGCTGGAACGGCATCTTCACCTTGAAACCCAGTCTCGGCCGCGTCCCGGTCGATCCGCCCTATTTCGGCCGGGTGGTGGGCCCTATGACGCGCAGCGTGGCCGATTCGGCGCTCCTGATGGCCGAGATCGCCAAGCCCGACGCGCGCGACCATATGAGCCTGCCCGCTTCCGCGATCGACTGGAACGCCGGCCCGCTCGAGCCCAAGGGCCTGAAGATCGGCCTGCATCTCGATGCCGGTTCCGGCCTGCCGGTCGAGGCCGAGGTGAAAGCCGCGGTCGAAGCGGTGGCCAAGCTGTTCGAGAAGGCGGGCGCCCATATCGAGCCAGTGGCGCCGTTCCTGTCGCCCGACATGCTGCACCTGCAGGATCTCTTCTGGCGGGTCCGCAGTTGGGTCGATTTCTCGGCGCTGAGCCACGCCCGCCAGGCGAGCGTGCTGCCCTTCATCGCCGACTGGTGCCGCGGCGGCGCCGATGTCTCGGGCGCCACCGTCATCAAGGCGGTCAACAATTACATGGCGATCCGCGCCGCGACGGTGAAGGCCACGCACGGCTTCGACTACGTGCTCTCGCCGGTATCGCCGGTGCCGACCTATCGCGCCGAATGGGAGACGCCGACCAACGACGTGCACCGTCCGCTCGAGCACATCTCCTTCACCATGCCGTACAACATGAGTGAGCAGCCGGCCGCCTCGATCAACTGCGCCTACAGCCAGGAGGGCAAGCCGATCGGTGTGCAGGTCGCGGGCCGCCGCTTCGACGATCTCGGCGTGATGCGGATCGCGCGTTGGCTCGAGACGGTGCGCGGGCCGCAGAAGAAATGGCCGGACCCGCCCCGCTGAATCAGCGTGGCAGCAGCCGGCGATAGAGCGGCTGGAGCAGCATCGGCATGAAGTAGAGCGGGAACTGCACGGCGGCGATGAACAGGAAGATGTCGGCGTCGGCCGAGGCCGGCAACACCGCCATCAGCAGTGCATTGTGCCGCCCGCCCGAGCAGTAGCCGGCGGTGAGCGCGTCGCGCCGGTCGAGGAATGGCCAGGTGCTTGCCGTCATCACGAGATTGCACAGCAGCATGCCGGCGAAAGCGCCGCCAATGAATCCCACGAGTTTGAAGGGATCGGCCAGGGCGCGCGCCACGACACCGTCCATCAGCGGGATGGCGAAGATCATCAGCACGACCACGGAGAGACCGTCGAGCGCGGCGCCGTGCTCGACCAGGCGTGGCCCCAGGAAGCGTCGGATGGCGAGCGCGCCCACCAGCGCCAGTACCACGATCAGGGCGAGGCGGAGGCTGAGGTCGAGGGCGCTGATCCGGAGGTCGAGGCCCAGCAGCCAGAGTGCCAGCGGCGGCAGGGTGAAGGGCACGAGGAAATTGGTGAACAGGGTCAGCAGCAAGGCGAGCGAGGAATCGAGTCGCAGGAACGAGGCCGTGGTTGCCGCCGAGATGATGCCCGGCGCCATGGCGCTCAAGCAAAGGGCGGCGATCAGGCCGGGCCACAAGCCGAGCGCCTGCCACACCGGCCATGCCACCAGCGGCACCACGATCAGGTTGACCAGCGACAGCACGACGGCGAGGCCGGGGCGGCGCAGCAGCGTCTTAAGCCGTGTCCAGTCCATGCGGGCCAGGGTCAGCATCAGGAGCACGACCGCGAGCGGCCACAGCAGGGGTCGCGCCGCAGCCGAGAGATTCTGGAACAGAAGCCCGATCGCCAGCGAAACAGGCAGGAGCGTGGTGGCGCGGCCTCCCATGCGCCGCAAAACGTGAACGACGGGATTCATTGAAGCCAACCTAGCACATGGTAGCGTCCGGTATGTTCCGGCGAGCCCTCATCGCTGCCTTGCTGGCGACGAGCCCCGCGTTCGCCCAGCCTGTCGCTGTGCCCGATTGCACCGCGGACGCCGTGCTGAGCGAGAGCGAGGGGCTCAAGCTCGACGTCACCTATCACTGCCGCGCGAGCCAGCCGCTCTCCTTCCAGCCGACCGAAGATCGCGCCGCGCAGCATGTCTCCGATCTCAAGGTCGAGCAGCGGGACGGCGTGGCCGAAGCCCACTATCGCTTCGATCTCTCAGGCTTTGCCCGCTCCGTCAATTCGACGTCGGTCGCCGTCCTGCGCGGCAACAGCGTGCTGGCGACCCTGGGCAGCTGGCTGCTCGAGCCGCGCGGCTACGATCGTGTGCCTGCGATCGACATCCGCATGACCAGCGGTCCCGGCCTGGTCTTCGCCACCGGCCTGCCCAAGGTCGGCGACGCCTGGCGACTGATCGGTACCTCCGTGCGCTTCGCCGGCTACACCGCGCTCGGCCGCGTGGCCTACCGCGAGCTGGCGGTGCCCGCGCCGGGTTCGTTGCGTCCCGGCCAACCCAGGACGGATGCTGTTCTCCGGGTGGCGATCCTCGACGGTGTCAGCGAGGGGGGCCGCGCCGACCTGTTCGACTGGGTGGAGCGCACCGCCGAGGCCGAAGCCAACTACTGGCAGGGCTTTACGGCCACGCAGGCGCTGCTCGGGATCGTGCCGGTCGCCAACAAGCGCGGCGTGGGCTACGGCCGCACTGTCTCAGGCGGCGGCGCCACGGTGATGGTCGAGGTCGGCCGCGAGGTCGATCGACGTCTGCTGTTCAACGACTGGGTGCTGACACACGAGCTGATACACACCGGCATGCCCTACATCCGCGGGCGCGGCACCTGGCTCATGGAAGGCGCCGCGACCTACGTCGAGCCGATCATTCGCGCCCGCGCCGGCTGGAAGACCGAAGAGCAGGTCTGGCACGAGTGGGTCGACAACATGCCACAAGGCATAGCGGCCTTATCGACCGGCCTGGCCAACGCCTCGGGGCGGCAGAACTACTGGGCCGGCGCCACCTTCATGCTGCTGGCCGACCTCGCCATCCGCCGCGCCAGCGGCGGTGCGAAGGGTCTCGACGATTGCCTGGGCGGCGTGCTGTGGAGCGGGCTCGACGGCGGGCAGCGCGCCAGCGTCGCCGATTATGCCGCCGCCTGTGACCGCGTCACCGGGACCCCCGCCATGAGCACCCTGGTCGACCGCCATTTCACCAAGGCCGAGCCCATCGATCTCGCCGCCCTGTGGAGGGAACTCGGCGTGTCGATGGTCGGCAGCCGCATCGTCCTCGACGATTCTGCGCCCTCAGCGCAATGGCGCAAGATGATCGTGCCGGGCGGCCATCCGCCCAAGCGGGTGAAGCTGCCCTGGGAGAGCTAGGCGGCTGTTGGCCGCTGTTACAAGCACATGACTGCGGCAACTCCGGACGGACTGGCATCGTTTGGTCGCCATGTTCCTGCGCGACCTCCTGAACGAATTCCACACTTATATGACCTGGATTCCGGACGGGTTGCTGGCGGCGTCGATACTGGCCGTGGCGGCCGGATTGGCGCTGCTGCTGCACCGCGGCACCGTGCGCCTGGCGCGCCGGCTCATCCCGTCCAACCATGCGTTCCTTCACTCGCTGATCTCCGCGACCGATGGTCTCATTCGCATGGCGTTGGTTATCGTCGCGATTGCCATCGCGCTGCCGGTGGTGCCGCTGGAGCGGGAAGCGCAAGCGGCGGTCGGTCGCGCGCTCGTGGTGGCCTTCGTCGTTTTGCTCGGCTGGAGCGCGACGACCGTCATTTCTTTGGCATCGGATTTTTACCTCAGGCGGTCGAACGTGGCGAATGCCGCGAATCCGTTGGCGCGCAAGCATCTGACCCAGGTGCGGGTGCTACGCCGCGTGAGCACGACACTGGTGATCATCGTCACCATTGCTGCGGCACTCATGACCTTCGATTCGGTTAGGCAGTACGGCGTGAGCCTGATCGCCTCGGCCGGCGCTGTCGGCATCATCGCCGGCCTGGCGGCGCGGCCTCTGCTCACCAACCTCATCGCCGGCATCCAGCTCGCCATCACCCAGCCCATCCGCATCGGCGACGCCGTGATCGTGGAGAACGAGTGGGGCTGGGTCGAGGAGATCACCGGCACCTACGTCGTCATCAAGGTGTGGGACTGGAGACGGTTGATCGTGCCGTTGTCGTATTTCCTCGAGAAGCCCTTCCAGAACTGGACGCTGCAGGGTACCGAGCTGATCGGATCGGTCTTGCTGTGGGTCGACTACACGGTTCCAGTCACGCAAATTCGGGCCAAGCTCCAGGAAATCGTCGGCGCGACCGGGCTGTGGAGCGGAGAGGTGGTCAACCTGCAGGTCGTCGACTCAAACGAGCACGCCCTTCAGCTGCGCGCCCTTGTTAGCGCACGCACGTCGGAGCAGACGTGGGATCTACGCTGCGAAGTTCGCGAGAAGCTGATCACCTTCCTGCAGGAAAACTATCCCGCCGCTTTGCCCAAGCAGCGGGCCGAGGTGGTCGAGTTCGAACGCCTGGGGGATCGGCCGCGAAGCGCCGCCTGACGCTGCGCTATCAAAACATCCCGTTGCCGTTCGCCATCTTCTCGGGGATCGGCTGAATGACGTCCCAATGCTCGACGATCTTGCCATTCTCCAGCCGGAAGATATCGACAATGGCCACGCCGCGATCGCCCGGCTCGCGCATGCCGTGCACGTGCAGGATCACGTAGTCGCCCTCGGCAAAGGCCCGCTTGATCTCGCTCTTGGAGCTGGGAAACTTCTCCTTGCGCATGGCGATCAGGGCCTTGAAGCCTTCGATGCCGTCGGGGGCGCCGGGATTGTGCTGGATGTAGTGCGGGGCGAAATATTTCGACGCCGCGTCGAAATCCTTCTGGTTCAGCGCCTTGTCGTAGAATTCGAGCACGGCCTTTTTGTTGGCCTCCGGATCGGCGTGAGCGGACAGGGGGCCCACCACCAGCAGGGAGAGCACGAGAGCGAGGCTTTTCATCACAGTCTCCTTGGCATCCCCGGGCATGCTAGCCTTCGCGCATGAGCGCGAATACCGGTGTTTGGCTGGAAGATCTGACTTGGCCCGAGGCGAAGGTCCATTTTGAGGCCAGCATGCCCGTCGTGATCCCGATCGGCGCCGCGTCCAAGGCGCATGGGCCGCATCTGCCGCTCAAGACCGACGCGCTCACCGCCCGCGCGCTCGCTCAGAAGCTGATCGAGCGCCTTCCCGTGATTGCAGCGCCCGTCGTCGGCTTCGGCTTCTATCCGGTCTTCACGTCGTTTGCCGGCAGCCAGCATCTTTCGGCGGCGACATTCAAGGCATTGCTCGGAGAGCTCTTGGGCAATCTGCGCGGCCATGGCGTCAAACGCATCGTGCTGCTCAACACCGGGGTCTCGACCGAAAAGCCGATCGACGAATTGGCCGCGGGCGCGACAGACCTTTTGGTCCTGCACATGCGTGGCCTGGGTGCGGCGGCCGACCGCCTCCTCGACGCGCCCGAGGGCGGCCACGCCGACGAGCGCGAGACTTCGGTCATGCTGGCGCTGGAGCCCCGGAGCGTGCGCATGAACCGCCTCGTGCTCGATGGTCCTTTCGAGAAAACCGGCGCCACCGGCGATCCGACGCGGGCGGGCGCCTTCAAGGGTGAGCGCATATTGGCGGCGCGGGTCGACGACATGGTGGCCGCGATCACCAGGCGCTGGCCGGACTAGGGCCTTTCGCAATCCCCCACAGCACGTCTTGATTCTGTAACCAAAGAGTCTCCTTTCCGCAGCAGCCCACCGGTACTGCCCAAGCTGGCGAACCGTCGAGGGGCTCGATGCTGCGGTTGGAGGGCGTTGTAAAAAGCTTTGGCGGCAAGCATGCCGTCGACCATGTGTCGCTCGTCGTGCCGGCAGGCCAGCTCCTCGGGGTGATCGGCCAGTCGGGCTCCGGCAAGTCGACGCTCTTGCGCATGATCAACCGCCTGGGCGATCCGACTGCCGGCCAGATCCGCTTCGGCGACACCGACGTCACGGCCTTGCGCGGCCGGGCGCTGCGGCAATGGCGGGCGCGCTGCGCCATGATCTTTCAGCAGTTCAACCTGGCCGGCCGCCTCGACGTGCTGACCAACGTGATGATGGGTCGCGCCTTCCATGTGCCGCCGACCCGGGCGCTGTTGAAATTGTGGACCGACGCGGAAAAGGCGATGGGCCTCTCGGCGCTGGAGGGCCTCGACATGGCGCGCCTGGCTGGCCAGCGCGCCGACACGCTGTCAGGGGGCCAGCAGCAGCGGGTCGCCATCGCCCGCGCCTTGGTACAGGAGCCCGAGATCATCCTGGCCGACGAGCCGATCGCCTCGCTCGATCCGCGCAACACCCAGGTGGTGATGGACGCGCTGCTGCACATCAACCGCCACTTCGGCATCACCGTGATCTGCAACCTGCACAGCCTCGATCTCGCCCGCAAATACTGCGACCGCCTGGTCGGCCTCGCCGCCGGCAAGGTGGTGTTCGACGGCGCGCCGGCGGCCCTCACCGATCACGTGGCGCGCGACCTCTACGGCCTGGAATCGGCCGATGTGCTGGGCCAGGCGGCTCAGCCCGATTTCGTTCCCGGCGCCCAGCCCGGCCTGGCCCTGGCCGGCTCCTGATCGTCATCGCCCCCTCGCAACAAGGAGATCCCTTTATGTTCACCCGTCGCCTGATCCTCGGAACGACGCTCGCCGTCGGCACGCTCGCTCTTGCCGCCGCGGCTCACGCACAGGACTGGAAAGCCAAGTATCCTGAACTGGTGATGGCCGTGGTTCCGGCCGAGAATGCTTCCGGCGTGACCGAACGCTACGCGCCGTTCGTCGAATATCTGTCCAAGGAACTCGGCACCAAGGTCACCCTGCGCGTGGCCAACGACTATGCCGCCGTCATCGAGGGCCAGCGCAACGGCAGCATCCAGATTGCGGGCTACGGCCCGGCGTCTTACGCCCGCGCCGTCGTCACCGGCGTCAAGGTCGAGCCGTTCTGCACCACCGTGAACAACGACGGCACCATCGGCTACTACTCGGTCTTCTATGTCCTCGCCGACAGCCCCTACAAGTCGATCGAGGATCTCAAGGGCAAGAACCTGGGCCTGGTCGATCCCAACTCGACCTCGGGCAACAACGTGCCGCGCTTCATCCTGAACAAGCAGAAGATCGTGCCGGAAAGCTACTTCGCGCACGTGACCTACACCGGCAGCCACGAGAATGCCGTTTTGGCGCTGCAGCAGAAGACCGTCGATGTCGCCGCCAACTGGTGGAACGCCGAGAATGATTCGAATCTGACGCGCATGGCGTCCAAGGGCCTGGCCAAGAAGGAAGACTTCCGCATCATCTCGAAGTCCGACCTGATCCCCAACTCGCCCTACGCCTATCTCGCCGATCTTCCGCCCGATCTGAAGGCCGCCATCGCCAAGGCCTTCGCCGACGCGCCGACCAAGGCCAAGGCCGCGTTCGACAAGCTGTCGGACGGCAAGGACCGCGAGTTCGTCAAGGTCGATGCCAAGGCCTACGAGCCCGTCGTCGAGCTGATCAAGTTCATCGACTCGCTGCGCAAGCAGAAGAGCTGAAATCCGCAAGCGGCGAAGCTGACTTGAGCTCGCCCGTCGTCCAGCTGCCGGAGGCGCAACTCCGGCCGCTGCTCGCGGCCTACGACGCGTCGGTCCGGACGCGTCGTTTGCACACATTGATCGTGCTCGGCTGCATCGTGGCCGCGATGCTGCTGGCGTCGGTGTCGGCCGAGGTCTCGCCGGCGCGCCTGGTCGAGAATATTGGCCGCTTCCCGAGCTACATCATCCGCCTGTTCCAGCTCGAGAATGGCCAGCCCGCCTGGACGGACTTCACCGAGTGGTTCTGGGGCCTGCCGCGCTGGCTGCGCCTCCTGGGCGAGACCTTGATGATGGCGTATGTCGGCACGCTGCTGGGCGCGATCGGCGCCTTTGGCCTGTCCTTCCTGGCCGCGGCCAATGTCGGCCCCAGCCGCTGGCTGCGCTTCGCCGTGCGCCGCGTCTGCGAGCTTTGCCGCACCGTGCCGCTGTTGGTCTTCGCGCTGCTGTTCGTGATCGCCTTCGGGTTGGGCCCGATGGCCGGCGTGCTGGCCGTCATCATCCATACGCTGGGCGCCCTCACCAAGCAGTTCGCCGAAGTCGTCGAGAACATCGACATGAAGCCGGTCGAGGGCGTGTCGTCGACCGGCGCGCCGTGGCAGGTCGCCATGCGCTACGGCGCCCTGCCGCAGGTCATGTCGAACTTCGTGAGCTACACCTTGCTGCGCTTCGAGATCAACGTGCGCGAATCGGCGGTCATGGGCTTCGTCGGCGCGGGCGGCATCGGCCAGGACCTGATCGAAGCGATCCGCAAGTTCTACTATTCCGACGTGTCGGCCATCCTGCTGCTCATCCTGGTCACGGTGGCTATCATCGACACACTCACCTCCAAGGTCCGCCATCAGCTGATCGGGCGGGAGGAGAGGCGCTGATGCAACGCCGTCCCACGGTCGATCTTCTGGCCATCCGCGACCGCCATCCGCAGCATTTCGCCCGCTTCGATCGCCAGCGGGTGCTCACCCTCCTGACCGGTGTCGCGGCCTTCGCCCTGTTGCTGTTCGGCATGGCCCAGCTCGGCTTCTTCGGCGGCACGCTGATCGCCGGCAGCGCGCGCCTGGTCGAGATCGTCGGGTTGATGCTGCCGCCCGACCCGGGTAGCTGGGCGCACGCGCGGACGTTTGGCATAGCCCTGCTCGAGACCGTCGCCATCGCCTTCCTGGGCACGCTGTCCGCGGCGGTATTTGGTCTGCCGCTGGCCTTGCTGGCCGCGCGCAACGTCACCGCCCAGCGCGTGATACGTTTCTTCGCACGCCGCTCGCTCGACACCATCCGCAGCGTCGACATCCTGGTATGGGCGCTGATCTGGATCAACGTCGTCGGGCTGGGGCCGTTCGCCGGCGCGCTCGCTATCATGACCGCCGACATCGGCTCGTTCGGCAAGCTGTTCTCCGAGGCGATGGAGGCGGCCGATCGCAAGCCGGTCGAAGGCATCGTCTCGACCGGCGGCAGCCACGCCCTCGGCATCCGCTTCGGGATCCTGCCCGAGATCTTTCCCGTGATGGCAAGCCAGGTGCTGTACTACTTCGAATCGAACACGCGCTCGGCCAGCATCATCGGCATCGTCGGCGCCGGTGGCATCGGCCTGCATCTCGCCGAGGCCATCCGCACCCTCGAACTGCAACAAACCTCGTTTATCATCGTGCTCATCTTGATCGCCGTCGCCCTCATCGATTTCGTCTCCAGCAAGCTGCGCTTCGCCATGATAGGCCGGCGCGGAGCCATGGCTTGAACGGCGAGGGCGCAGGGGCGCCGCGCTACGCGCTCTATTATGCGCCGCGGCCCGGCGAAGGGCTGGCGGTCACGGCCAGCCAGTGGCTTGGACGCGATCCCGAATCCGGTCAGACGCGCGCGTTGCGGCCGGTTCCCGGCATCGCCATGGATCGGCTGGTCGAGATCACGGCCGAGCCGCGGCTCTACGGCTTCCATGGCACCTTGAAGGCCCCGATCGCGCTGGTCGACGAAGCCACGGAGCGTGACTTCCTCGACGCCGTCGGTCGATTCGCCGCAAGCGACCGTACGTTCGCGATTTCCGCGCTCGAGATTGCCGAAATCTCGGGCTTTCTCGCCCTCGTGCCGGCGGCGCGCTGCGCCGAGCTGCAGGACCTGGCCGACCGCTGCGTCGTCGAGTTCGATGAATTTCGCCGGCCTGCCGACGAGGCCGAACTGGCGCGCCGGCGCGGCGCCGGCCTGACGCCGCGGCAGGACGAGCTGCTGCTGCGTTGGGGCTATCCTTATGTGCTGGAGCAGTGGCGCTTCCATCTCACCTTGACCGCTCGGTTGCCTGACGCGGCCGAACGCGGGGCGATGGCGGCCCTGCTGCGCCAGCGCTTTGGCGGTTTCACCGACCGGCCGCTGCCGGTCAACGACCTCTGTGTCTTCCGCCAGCCCGCTCCGGGCCGACCGTTCGTCGTGCTGGCCCGCTTCAGGCTCGGCGGCGGACGACGGGTGAGCGCCGAAGCGTGGCGAGCAGCCTGACGAAGGTTTCGGCCGCTTCATCGAGCGCACCGTCGTTGACGATCGTGATCATGCCGGCGAGATCGAGGTCCTGCGTCGCTGCGCGTTGCAGCCGTTCGGCCGTCGCGGCGGCATCCTCGCGGCCGCGCCTTTGCAGGCGCTCCTGAAGCCGTTCGGCGGGTGCGGTGATCAGCACCGGCACCGTGTCCTTGTCGATGTCTTCAATTTGCCGGAAATGCTCGCGCGAGCCGCTCACCACGACGGTGAGGCCGGCGCGACGCCAGGCATGGATCTCCTGGCCGATGCCGTAGTCGTTGCCGTGGGCCTGCCAGTGGAAGGCGAACAGCCTGTGGGCGCGGCGCAGCGCAAACTCGGCGGGACTCAGCGCCACGTGATTCTCGCCGCCGCTGTTGGCCGGACGGGTGATGTAGCGGTGGGCGAAGACGATGGGCGAGTCGGTCGAGAGCATCGCCCGGGCACGCTCGAGCACGGAGTCCTTGCCGGCACCGGACGGCCCCATCACGTAGACCAGGGCGCCGGCCATGTCAGACGACGCGTTCTCCGGCGCGCCACACCGCCCGTACCACGGGGGCGCCCTCGGACTCGCGCACCCGCACGAGGTCGGCGCGACGCCCGGCTGCGATCTCGCCGCGATCGCCCAGGCCCACGGCGCGCGCCGGGGTCCGCGAGGCCGCGCGCACCGCCTGGGGCAACGAGATGCCGACGTCGGCATCGCGCAGCTTGAAGACACCTTCCATCAGGCTCGCCGGCACATAGTCAGAAGACAGGATGTCGGCATCGCCGTCGCGCAACAGGTCGATGGCGGCGATGTTGCCCGAGTGCGAGCCGCCCATCACGAGGTTAGGCGCGCCGACCAGAACGGCGAGACCCGCCTCGCGCGATGCCTGTGCGGCTTCCCGCGTGGTCGGGAACTCGGCGATGGTCATGCCGTTCTCTACCGCCTCCTGCACATGCTCGTTGGTGGCATCGTCGTGGCTGGCCAGCGGCAGCGCGCGGGCCTGGGCGCGGGCCACGATCTCCCGGCGATGGCGGGCGGCGTTCTTGTGATGCAGCGCCGTCGCGCGGGCGCTGAACACTTCGAACTCGTCGTTGGTCATGCCGTATTTCTTGGTGTGGTAGAGCCGTAGCTTCTCCGGATCGAGGAACTGGCGCTGGCCCGGCGTATGGTCGTTGATCGACAGCAGCCCGACCAGCGGCAGGTCGATCCAGCGATCCACCGCGTCGACAGCATCCTCGGCCACGATCTCACACCGCAGATGCAGGCGATGGTCGGCGCGGAAGAGGCCGCGTTCGCTTGCGGCCAACACTGCGTCGATCATGCGTTCGCGGTTCAGCACCCGGTCGGTGTCGCCGCGCACGTCGCCCAGCGCCAGGGAATCGAACACCGTGGTGATGCCGGCGGCGGCGATCTGGGTGTCGTGCGCCATCACCGCCGACAGGCTGGGCCACTTGACGCCGGGGCGCGGCGCGAAGTGCTTCTCCATGTTGTCGGTGTGCAGCTCGACCAGGCCGGGCACGAGGTAGTCGCCCTCGAGGTCGATAGCGTCGGCAACATGCGACCGGCAGTCGGCGATTTCGGCGATCAGCCCGTCGCGGACGACCACCGTGCCGTCGAACTCCGAATCGGAGGTGACGATGCGGGCGTTGGTCAGGATCACCTCGGCGCTCATGCGGGTACTCCAACTGAATTTCCGGAAAGGGCGACGTCGTGGATGCGGGTGGCGAGCGCATCACGCACCGACACGTCGTGGAAGATGCCGACGATTGCCGCGCCGGCCTCGCGGCGCTGATGGAGCAGCTCGACCACGCCGTCGCGATTGGCCGAATCGAGCGACGCCGTGGGTTCGTCGAGCAGCAGGATGGGATAGTCGATGCATGAGCGAGCGCGCGATGTTGACGCGCTGCTGCTCGCCGCCCGAGAAGGTCGCGGGCGGCAGCGACCACAGCTTGGCCGGAATGCCGAGCACGCCCAGCAGGAATTCAGCCCGCCGGCGCGCCTCCTCGGCGCCCATGCCGAGACGGATCGCGGGCTCGGCAACGACGTCGATGGTGGCGACCCGCGGGATCACGCGCAGGAACTGGCTGACGAAGCCCAGGGTGCGGCGGCGCACGTCGAGGACGGTGCGCGGCTCGGCCCGCACCAGCTCGACCGACTCGCCGTCGTGGCGGACACGGATCGAGCCCGCATCGGCGCGATAGTTGCCGTAGAGCGAGCGCAGCAGCGTGCTCTTGCCCGGAGCCCGAGGGACCGACCAGCGCCAGGCATTCGCCAGGCGAGACAGCCAGCGTCACGTCGCGCAGCACGGGCAGCGCCAGGTCGCCTTGGGCGTGCACGACGAAGGACTTGGTGAGGCCTGAGACGCGGAGCGCGGGCATCGTCATACCGGAAGGATCGAGGCGACGAGCATCTGGGTGTAGGCGTGCTGCGGATCGTCCAGCACCTGGTCGGTGAGGCCGTCCTCGACGACGCGGCCGCCCTGCATGACCATCAGCCGATGGGTGAGCAGCCGGGCGACGCCGAGATCGTGCGTCACCAGAACCGCCGACAGATTGAGAGTGCCGACCAGGCCGCGCAGCAGGTCGAGGATGCGCGCCTGCACCGAGACGTCGAGACCGCCGGTCGGCTCGTCCATAAAGACCAGGCGGGGCTTGCTGACCAGGTTGCGCGCGATCTGCAGGCGCTGGCGCATGCCGCCCGAGTAGGTCGTCGGCCGGTCGTCGAGCCGGTCCTGCTCGATCTCGACCCGCTCCAGCCAGTCGGCGGCGGTGCGGCGGATGTCGCCATAGTGGCGCGCGCCCACCGCCATCAGCCGCTCGCCGATATTGGCGCCGGCGCTCACGCCCATGCGCAGCCCGTCACGCGCATCCTGGTTCACGAAGCCCCATTCGGTGCGCGACAGCAGCCGCCGGCGTGCCTCGGAGAGGCCGTGCACATCGACCGGGCCGTAGGCCGCGGAGTCATAGGTAATCGCACCGGCCTCGGGTTCGAGCCGGCCGGCAAGACAGTTGAGCAGGGTGGTCTTGCCCGAGCCCGATTCGCCCACCACACCCAGCACTTCGCCGGGCCACAAGTCGAAGCCGATGTCGCGGCAGGCGATGCGGCCGCCGAACCGCTTGCTGAGGCCCCTTGCAGAGAGGATGGGCGCGGATGAGAGAGGTGCGCTCATCGCCGCCGCTCGCACCAGTCGGTGTCGGAGCAGATGAACATCCGCTTGCCGGCGTCGTCGACGATCATCTCGTCGAGAAAACTCTCGCGCGAGCCGCAGAGCGCACAGCATTCGGTCCAGCTTTCGACCTCGAACGGATGGTCGTCGAAGTCGAGGCTCTTGACCGGCGTATAAGGCGGCACGGCATAGATGCGCTTCTCGCGGCCCGCGCCATAGAGCTGCAGGGCGGGGCTGCGGTCGAGCTTGGGATTGTCGAACTTGGGGATGGGCGAGGGACTCATGATGTAGCGGTCGTTCACCATCACCGGGTAGTTGTAGGTCTTGGCGATGCGGCCGTGGCGGGCGATGCTTTCGTAGAGGCTGACCTGCATGACGCCGTATTCGGAAAGCGCGTGCAGGGTGCGCGTCTCGGTCTCGCGCGGCTCGAGCATGCGCAGCGGTTCGGGGATCGGCACCTGGAAGACCAGGATCTGGCCTTCGCGCAACGGAGTTTCCGGCACGCGATGGCGCGTCTGGATGATGGTGGCTTCCTCGGTGCTGGTGGTGGTGGCAACGTCGGCCACCTTGGCGAAGAAGCGGCGGATCGAGACCGCGTTGGTCGTGTCGTCGGCGCCCTGGTCGATCACCTTCAGCGTGTCTTCCTGGCCGATGATGGCGGCCGTCACCTGGATGCCGCCGGTGCCCCAGCCATAGGGCAGCGGCATCTCGCGGCCGCCGAACGGCACCTGGTAGCCCGGCACCGCCACGGCCTTCAGGATGGCGCGGCGGATCATGCGCTTGGTCTGCTCGTCGAGGTAAGCGTAGTTGTAGGCGCCGTCGGGGACGTGGGTGTCAGGCATCGCTCATTCCGCCGCCTGGTCGAGTGCCGCGCGGCGGTTGCGCTTCTCGACCTCCTCGCGAAGCGCGCGCACCGTCACCAGCTCGGACTGGAAATCGACATAGTGCGGCAGCTTGAGATGCTGCACGAAGCCCGACGCCTCGACGTTGTCGGAATGCGCCAGCACGAATTCCTCGTCCTGCGCCGGCGAGTCGGCGCCTTCCGAGAGTTCCTCCGCCCGCAGTGCGCGGTCGACCAGGGCCATGGCCATCGCCTTGCGCTCGGCATGGCCGAAGGCCAGGCCATAGCCGCGGGTGAACTGCGGCGGCACGTCGTGCGAGCCCGCGAACTGGTTGACCATGTCGCACTCGGTCACGTCGATTTCGGCGATCTCGATGGCAAAGCCCAGCTCCTCCGGGACGAAGGACACGGGCACGCGGCCGAAGCGGATCTCGCCCACGAAGGGATGGTTGTTGCCGTAGCCGCGCTGGGTGGAATAGCCCAGCGCCAGCAGGAAGCCCTCGTCGCCGCGCGCCAGGTTCTGCAGGCGGAGCGGCCGCGAGGCGGGCAGGGTGAGCGGCTGGCGGGTCAGATCGTCCGACTTCTCGCTCTCCGACTTTCCTGGCGGCGGCGGCTCGAGCAGGCCGTCGCGCTCCAGGATGTCGCCGACCCGCGGCAGGGACTGGGTGCTGTCGACCGGGGCGGACGGTGCGTGCGGGCGCTCGCCGGACGCGGCCAGCGAAAAATCGAGCAGCCGATGGGTGTAGTCGTAGGTCGGGCCCAGCACCTGGCCGCCTGGTATGTCCTTGAAGGTGCTCGAGATGCGTCGCTCCACGACCATGGACGTGGTGTCGAGCGGCACGCTGTCGCCGAACCGGGGCAAGGTCGTGCGATAGGCGCGCAGCAGGAAGATCGCCTCGACCAGATCGCCGCGCGCCTGCTTGATGGCGAGCGCCGCCAGCGCGCGGTCGTAGCACGAGCCTTCGGTCATCACGCGGTCGACCGCCAGCCCGAGCTGCTGGTCGATCTGCTCGAGCGAGAGTTCGGCCACGCCACGATCGCCGCGGCGCTTGTCGGCTATGAGATCGAGCGAATGGGCGATGGCGGTCTCGCCCCCCTTGACCGCGACATACATGGTCAGCCCTCCACGGCGACGCTGCGCGGCAGCGCCAAAAGTTGCGAGCCGGCGGTGAACACGATGTCGACTCCGCAGGGAAAGAGCGCGTGGTTGTCGGCCCACGCCTGCCAGAAATCCGCGCCGAGTCCGCCCACCGCGACGGCCTTCTCTCCGTCGATCCCGGGCCCGCGCCAACGCCGGGTCGTGCCGGCGCCTAGAACGGGGACCTCGATCACCAGGGTGGCGGAGCGGTCGGGATAGGGGTCGGTGCCGATGGCGAAGCCGTCGAGCGATGGGCTGTCGTGCGCCAGGACCGCGAAGACTGCATCAGCTCGCCCGGCCACGATCGGCGCGCCGGTATGGAAGCGCACAAAGTCGCGCACAGCCGGCAAGTCGAATGCCGGCGCCAGCCAGAGCGGCGTATCGCGATCGACCAGGGTCAGGAGATATGCGGCGGCCGCAGGCGAGATCGTGCCCGGACCGGCGGGTGGATCAGGCAAGCATGCAATGCGGCCGGGATGGGCGAAGGCATCGAGCACGGCGCGGAACAGGCGCTGCGCGTCATGGCCGGGATCGGCGAGGCCCGGGGCGAGGTCGCTCACGGGCTGGTTCATGTTCCGGCCTCGCGCGCCACCGTGAAGAAATCGACCTTGGTGGCGGCGGCACGGGCCGCCGTCAGGCGTCGTCGCGCCTCGGCCTCAGCGGCGAGCGGCGCCACGATCCGGGTCTCCAGGGCGTCGCGCCATTCAGCGCGTTGGCCGAGCGCGTCGATCACGGCGGCGATCTCGGCGTGGCGGGTTGCGCGGCCGCCGACATAGCCGATGCCGATCTCGCCGCTTTCCAGCCGGATGGCGATGCGGGTCGCGGTCATCTCGCCGGCACAGAAGGCCGCGCCGCTGCCCGAAATGCGTCCCCGCACCATGACCAGCCCGATCTCCGGCCGGCGCAGCAAGCTATGGGCCGGCACCGGGCCGAACCCTTGCCACAGGCTCTCGAGGCGCGCCGCCGGGGCCTTCGCCAGCAGCGAAAGCCATCGCTGGCGACGGCTGGTATCGGCGTCGGATGGAGTCGATGGGGGGGACATGATGGGTACGCTTCGCGGCGCACCATCGGAAGGTCAGGTTACCGATCCGAGGGTAATGCGTGAAGTTATTGTGACAGCGGCGGCGTTATCCCCTGCCGCGCGTTTCCGCAATTCCCGCTACCTGGGGGCGATTGGAATAGGGACTGCATCCTCTGGATGAGGTGCCAATTTCCGCAATTCCCGCTGCCGGTTTCGCCGACCGCCATCCGCTTGATCGGCTCTTTCGATAGTGCAATGAAATAATCGTGCGCCTGTACGGGTCGCCCGACCGGTAATTCTTTCGTGCCCCTTAGAGGCCCGGAACGGGGTTTCCGCCCTTCCGCCCGCCGCTTGTTGGCGGCGACCGGCGAGCCGATTGCCGGCCGGGCGAGGGCGCTGGCGCTGCTACGCTCAAAGCGTCGTTGTCGATGAACATGATGCCGGTTCTTTCTCGACAAAAGCCGACACCCATACGCCACAACATTGCTCAGGACTTCTCAAGCGACAACGGAGGGTTCGTCGCCGTGTCTGCTCTAAAAAGGGCTCTGTCGCTGGTGGCCGAGGCGCCGGCCTCTTTTGTCGCGTGATGCCCGACGATGGATATCCTCGGCGGCTGGTGGCGGGGGGGCGGCGCGAAATGGTCCATGGGCGACCTCGCGTCCGCGCTCGGTGAGGCGAACACCCTTCGCGCGATCCTCGATCAGGCCCAGCATCTCGAAGCGCAGGCGCTGCATCGAGGAGATCGGTGGGGGAGACGACGGAGCGCTGGCGACGGCGCGCAGGATCTCGTGTTCCTGGGCGCTGAGTTGTAGTTCTCTTTTTCTTCCGTTCATGACCGACCAACCTAACGCGGCGGAAAAAACGCCCGCCCAACGGGGGAGGGTCAGGCGGGCGGCACCCAACCGGTCGTCAGCTTTGCCGAGGCCGGTTGCGGAGAGGGATGGATGGACCTCTCTGGCCGGTCAACGCGGGCTCTCGCCGGCGGTTGCGCCGGGCCTTGTCGGAGCTGCTCGCGCGGCGGGCTGGAGCAGGCGCGCCAGGGCGGCGATCACGTCACGCACGTTATAAGGCTTGTCGAACAGCGGCCGATCGCGATGCGTATAAGGCATCAGCGCGCTCGACAGGCCGCTCACGAACACGAAAGGAATGCCCAGCACCGCCAGCACGTCGGCCAGCGGAAAGGACGTCTCGCCGCGCAGGCGAATATCCAGCAAGGCACCGTCGAGTGTGTGGTCGGCCATCAGGGCGAACGACGCGGCGACCGTGGCCGCCGGCCCGATCGCGAAGCCACCCGCTTGAGCGACGGCGGACGCGAGACTGAGGGCGATCGGGGCCTCGTCCTCGAGGATCAAGATTTTGCGCCCCTGGAGAGGGCGAAGCTGAGCCGGCATTTAAACTACAACGCTGAAGCATGGACTGCGGTTGCCCGCAATTTATCCCCGTCGGGCGCGCTGCGTCTGCCGGCCCTGCGCGACTTTAGCGACAGACGAGGGAAATGCTGCGCAGCATTCAGCTCGTTTCCGGTCAGCGGGCCGGCCGTGTCGGCATGGCGACTTGTGATGATGCAAACGGGCAAGGAGCGCACTGGCGCGCGAGAGTTCGCTGCGCGACCGCGGCTTCTGCCATGTTGTGCGATCCCGGACAGGAAGCGGCATCGATCGGTCTGCGCGCGTGATCCGACCTGGGCGACCGTGAGGTCGGCACCACCGGATTGGCAACTACCCATTCGAGTCGCCCTTCCGGATCGAGAAACCGCGACCGCACAACCAGGCTGCGCTCTGCCGTCGCTCCCTGCGAGCCGTCGGCCGAAACCAGGCTGACTCGGGCGCCCTCGAGACGCGGAAGCTGGCCGCCGAATGAGCAGGCAATCTGAGAATACACCGGCGCCGCAACCGTTCGAACGGAGCCGACGTTCCTTCAGCGCTCGCTTGCTTCCAGCCCGAAGCGACGCACCCCACTCACCATTTTTTCAAGGAGCCAAACCATGGCCGACATCACGAAGATCACGTCCGGAACCTTGATCGCCGCCGAGAAGGTCGAAGGCACCGACGTCTATAACCTGCAGGGCGAGAAGCTCGGTACCGTCGACGACATCATGATCGACAAGGTGAGCGGCAAGGCAATCTATGCGCTCATGTCGTTCGGTGGCTTCCTTGGCATTGGCGAGAAGTATCATCCCCTGCCGTGGTCGACGCTGAAGTACGACGATCGCAAGGGCGGCTACATCGTGAACCTCGACAAGCGCATGCTCGAGAACGCGCCGACCTACGACATGGACGAGGATTTCCGCTGGACGCCGGATTACGGCCGCCAGGTCGACAAGTACTACAACGCGCCGACCTACTGGTAAGCCTTCCGCATTTCACCTCGATTGGCCCGCGTGGGACGGTGATCGTCCCCCGCGGGCTTTTTGCTGAGGATCGTGCTAACCAGCGGCCACCCGTTGAGGGGGGAATTCGAGGAGCATCGATGAAGTCGTTCGTCATGGCGGCTGCCGTCGGCCTGTCGCTGGCCGCCGGTTCAGCCCACGCGCAGACCGCCATCCAGCCCGGCCTGTGGGAGGTCTCGGACAAGACCACCATGGAGGGCGTGCAGCCGATGCCGTCGACTTCCCGCCAGATCTGCGTCAAGCCCAACGAGGCCACCCTCGAGCGGCTGATCTATCCGACTCCCGACGACTTCGCCAAGCACGGCTGCACCTTCGCGCCAGGGCCGAAGCAGGACGGGATCTTCAAGGCGACCACCTCATGCCCCGCGACCGACCAGACGCCGGGCGTCACCGCCGAGGCCGAGATCAGCTACACGCCGACCAGCTACGCGGGTCTTGGCCAACTCACGGTCAAGGGCAAGGATGGCACGACGGTCAAGGGCAACTCGGTGCTGAACGGGAAGCGGGTCGGCGATTGCCCCTAGCCTTGATAGCGCCTTGATTGGGCGGGGATAGCGCCGTCCGGGCCTCCGTATAGCCACCGTAGATATCGGAGATCTCGGTGCTGCCACTGCGCCTCGTCGCGAGTCTGGTGATTTCGGGCCTGACCCTCTTGGTGGCGGCCATCGTTCTTTCGTTCACGCCTGCGCGGGCGGCGACCGGTCCCGCGTCGCGGGACTATGGGCGCGATTACGATACCTCCACCTACCGCTATACCGACAAGCCGGCGCCCGCCGCTCTTTCTGCCGGCAGCCGCACGCTCACCGTCTATGTCGACCGCGATTTCGATCCCGCCGAGCGTGAGCACATCGGTTTGGCGCTCAAGCAATGGAATCACGTGCTGAACGGGCTTGTGCGTTTCCGCGCCAGCCTGCTGCCGCCTGATCCCTCCGAGCAGACCTTGACGCAGATCCGGCGAACCGGTGCCTGGATCGTGGCCAAGGTCGACAGCCGCCATCCCGCCGCGCGCGAGCGCATGGCGCTCGCCATGACCGTGGGCGGCCGCGGCGGCGGCTTCGTCTATGTGATCGCCGACCGCTTCGGCACGCGCGACCTCACCGCCGTGTTGCTGCACGAACTCGGCCATGTGCTGGGCGCCGGCCACGATCCGCACGGCCACCTGATGGCGCCGGTCTATGACCGCAGCAACGGCCATTGCATCGACCGCGGCGCCGTCGCCATGGTCGCCTCGGCGCAACATTTGCCGCTCAACCAGCTCAATTGGTGCGTCGGTCCGGGCCTGGACGAGGGCCGCACCAGCAGCCGGTAGCCAACGGAAGCCCTGCTCGAGCGAGCGCGATTTAAGGGTCGGGACCCGCCCACGGCCTTCAGAACGCCTTAATTGCCGACTACGGCACGAGACAGCGCCGGCCCAGCGTCCGTATAGCCGCCGTAGAAGGTGGGGATTGCGGTGCCCGTGGCGCGTCTTTTGACAAATCTGGTGATATCCGGCGTGGCCCTCCTGGCGACGGGCCTCGTGCTGTCCGTCACGCCGGCCCGCGCGACGGTCCGCACGCCCCTGCCGGAATACGATACGTCGGAATTCCGTTATACCAACAAATCGGCCGCAGCTGCCACGGTCGGCCGCACGATCGACATCTACATCGTCGACGAGCAATTCGATGCGGCCGAGCGGGAGCGCATCGGGCTCGCCTTGCAGCAATGGAACCACGCGCTGAACGGCTACGTGCGCTTCCGCGTCCTGGCGCTGCCGGGCGCTGCTTCGGATGAGAGCCTGACGCAGCTCTATCGGTCCGGCGCCTGGATTGTGACCAAGGTCGACCACTACCATGACGTCGCCCGCGAGCCCCAGTTGTTGGGGGCAGCAGTGTGGACGAAGAGTCGCAACGGCGGCTTCGTCTACGTTGTCGGCGACCGCCTCGGCAGGCGCGATCTCACTTACGTGATGCTGCACGAGCTCGGTCACGTGCTGGGCGCCATCCACGATCCGAATGGACACCTGATGCGGCCGGTCTACGACCCCACCAACGGCCATTGCATCGACCGCAACGCCGTTGCCTTGGTCGCGGCGGCGCAGCGCCTGCCGCTCAACCAGCTCAACTGGTGCTTTGGCCCGGGGCTGAACGACGGTCGGCCCCGCCCTTAGTCGCCGAACGCGGGCATCACCTGTTCGCCGAAGCGGCGCATCGAGGCCATGTTCTGCTCGTGGCTCATGGCGCCGAAGCCGGTCTGGCAGAGCAGGTGCTGCACGCCTACATCCCTGAGCTCGGCCACCTGCTCGCGCACCCGCGCCGGCGAGCCGTAGAGCGAGCCGGTCTCGAGCACGAAGGGAATAGCCTCGGCATCGCCGACCTTGGGATCGGTCCAGGCGTTCAGCGTTGCCGGCTCGGGCTGGAAGTCGGACGGATTGTAGGCCTCGCGCACATGCATCATGTGGGTGCGTGTCTCGACGAGAAGGGCCGAGAGCTCGTCCTCGGCCTGGGCGTCTGACTCCGCGACATAGACGTTCCGCCACAGCGCGCTTTGCGCCAGCAGGCGCGCCTTGGTCTTCGCATCGTGGCCGCCCGCGTCGATTCCCGCGGCATAGGTCGCCCAACGCTCCTTGATGCGCGCCACGGGCAGCCGCGCGGTCAGGATGGGCACGCCCAGCCGGCCGCATTCGGTGAACGAGCCGGGCGAGATCACGCTGCGCCACAGCGGCGGGCCGGGCTGCTGCACCGGCTTGGGCCTGAGCGCCGGGATGTGGACCTTGTGGAACTTGCCGTCGTAGGTGAGCGGTGCCTCGCGCCATGCCCGCTCGATGATGTAGACGGCTTCCTCCATGCGCTCGCGGCTGTCGTGGCTGCGCAACCCGTGGCCCACGAATTCGTATTCGTTGTAGACCGTGCCCTTGCCGATGCCGACATCGATGCGGCCCTTGCTGAGATTGTCGAGCAGTGCCAGCTGCACGGCGAGCCGCACCGGATGGTGGAAGGGCATCTGCACCACGGCGAAGCCGATGCGGATCTTCTCGGTCTTCATGGCAAGTGCGGCGGCAAACATCAGCGAGTCGTTGTAGACGCTCTCGCCGGTGAAATAGTGCTCGGTGAGCCAGACGTCGGAAAAGCCCATGCGCTCGGCGGCGCAGGCTTGGTCGATGATCTGGTCGATGCGCTGACAGTCCTCGTCAGGCGAGGGCGACATGGCGAGGGTAAGCCAACCGAATTTCATGATGCACCATAGCGGTGTGGGGTGCCCCGACGCTACTGGCACACACGCCTCACCCTGAGGAGCATCGCGAAGCGATGCGTCTCGAAGGGTGGGCAACCGACGTGCTTTGCAGCCCACCCTTCGAGACGCGGCCTGCGGCCGCTCCTCAGGGTGAGGTTTTGTTGGTCTCCCAGCAGTCTGATTTGCGAAATTCGTGCCTCGCGCCATCGGACAGGCGAGCCTAGGCTTTCTCGATAAAAGAAGTGGAGGAAGCGCAATGCGGCTTGTTGCTACGGGGGCGCTGATCGCGCTCTCGATCCTGTCGACGTCGGCGATCGCCCAGCCCAAATACGGGCCGGGTACCTCGGCCACGGAGATCAAGGTCGGCCAGACCATCGCCTATTCGGGCCCGGCCTCCGCCTATGGCCAGCTCGGCAAGGCCGAGGACGCCTATTTCAAGTGGCTGAACGCCAAGGGCGGCATCAACGGCCGCAAGATCAATTTCATCAGCCTGGACGACGGCTATTCGCCGCCCAAGGCGGTCGAGAATGCGCGCAAGCTGGTCGAGAGCGACCAGGTCGCCGTCGTGTTCAACGTGCTGGGCACGCCGCTCAATACGGCGATCCGTCCGTACATGAACCAGAAGAAAGTGCCGCAGCTCTTCATCGCCGCCGGCGCCACGACCTTCAACGATCCCCAGCATTTTCCCTGGACCATGGGATGGCAACCCAACCTTCAGGCCGAGGCGACCTTCTATGCCCAGCATCTGCTGAAGAGCAAACCCGACGCCAAGGTGGCGGTGCTCTACCAGAACGACGATTTCGGCAAGGACCTGCTCAATGGCCTGATCACAGCGCTGGGCGACAAGGCCAAGACGATGATCGTCGACGCCCAGAACTTCCAGGCCACCGATCCCACGATCGACAGCCAGATGATCACGCTCAAGAACTCGGGCGCCGACACCCTGTTCCTGTTCACCTATGCCAAGCAGGCCGCGCAGGCGATCGGCAAGATGGACGACCTTGCGTGGAAGCCCGTGACCTACTTGCATCTCGGCGCGGCGTCGGTTGGCGCCACCTTCAAGCCGGCGGGCCTCGACAAGTCGAAGGGCATCATGTCTGCAGGCTTCATGAAGGACGTGACCGATCCCAAATGGGCCGACGATCCGGACGTCAAGACCTGGCTTGCCTGGATGAAGGACAACCTGCCGATGGCCGACATCAACGACAGCCTGAATGTCGCGGGCTACGCCTACGCCAAGACGCTGGAGCAAGTACTGCGCCAGGCCGGTGACGATCTCACGCGTGAGAACATCATGAGGCAGGCCGCGAATCTGACGGACTTCCGGTTGGGCCTGCTGCTGCCCGGCAGCCTGATCAACACCAGCCCGACCGACTACCGCGTCATCCGCTACATGAAGCTGCAGCGCTTCAACGGCAAGAGCTGGGATTTCGTTGAGTAGAGCCCGTCCCGATCACGTGTCTCGCCGGACCTCGGACGTGGAGGTCCGCGGTCCGGCAGCCAACGGGAAGGCGCTGCGCTCGCAATGACAGCGGGCGCGCATCAAACATTTGTGATCGACGACCTGCGCGAGGTCGCGCGGTCAGACGTCGCGACGGCCTGACCGCATGATCCGCATGACTTCCAGGAAGTTGGCGGGCGGTGTGTGGTCTTGCGACTTTGTCTGTGGAGCAACGGACGCCATGGCCCGGTAGACAAGGCCCACAAGCTCATACTCGCTGGTGTCGGCGCCCATGGTGGCAAGCGCCAATGCCCCCGCACGCAGCATGCGCGGTGTGACAATCACTCTCTTGCCCGGTTTCGGAGTCTTCACCATGGCTAGATACGCGTCTCACTATACCCATTTTAACGCTCTTTATCGGCCGTTATTTTACGCTTCGTTGGTTATGAATCGATGAATCCTGTAGAAACTCTGCCGTGCAAAAAAGCTGGTTGAACGTCCTTCTGGTCGTTGGCTCCGTCGCCCTGACCGCCGTGGCCGCCGAGTTTCTGGTGCGTTGGCTGGACAAGGATGGGGAGGTCGGGTCGGCCGCCCGGCATCTCGACCAAATCCCGCTGGCGCCCGGGGTCGAGCGGGCCTGGTTCTTCGAGACACCGCCGCCGCTTCCCAACCGCAAGGAGGTGCCCGAGGCATGGCGCGAACTGGTGCGCGACGTGGAGAAAAGCGGCATCACCGAAGGCACGCGGCGGGCCGACATGTTCAAGGCTTGGAACTCGGCGTTCGTGGGCGATCCCTGCCGGCACGCCTATCTGTGCGGCGCGCCGGGCCACCTCTTTGTCTATGACCCGCCGAAGGATGCCGGCGGGACCGGCGAAAACCGCCCGCCTTACCGCTTCTTGCCCAACGCCACGACGCCGGTCCGGCTCACCACCAACGCTTACGGCTTTCGCGGACCGCCTGTGCCGTTTCAACGCCAACCCAAGACAATACGAATCGCCTTCATCGGCGCCTCGACCACCGTCAGCAGTCATTTCTTCCCGTATTCGTTCCCGGAGTTCGTCGGCAACTGGCTCAACCTGTGGGCCGCCCACAACAAGTTCGACGTCAGGTTCGAGGTGCTGAATGCCGGCCGCGAGAGCATCACCTCGACCGACAACGTCAACGTCGTGCGCGAAGAGGTACTGCCGCTGAAGCCCGACCTGATCGTCTATTACGAAGGCGCCAACCAGTTCCAGTTGAGTACCATGTTGCCGGGCGCGACGCAGAAGCCGGTGAGCCACATGCTGCTCGCGCCGGACCAGAGCTGCCCCGCCCTGACGCCGACGCCCGCGGCCGTGGCTGCTCCGGCGAACGCGAATGGCGGCGCGGCCGGCAGCGGACACAGCACGGCCGCCGGTCCGGCCTGGCTCGAGCGGTTCGGTCAGAGCCTCGTCTACGAATTCGCATTGGTGCGCCGGGTGCGCGCGCTGTTCGTTGCGCACGAGATGCCTGCGGGTGGCGCCGAATGGCCCAAGCCCGACTACAAGCTCGCCTGGCCGGCCGGTCTCGACGAACGCGATCCCGATGTGGGACGCCCCGATCTGCCGATCAATCTTTCGACCATCCTGGGCGATCTCGACGCCATGCGCAGCGCCGCGCGCCAATCGGGCGCCGAGCTGGTCCTGGCATCATTCTTCTGGCTGGTGAAGGACGGCATGGTGCTGGACCCGGTTCGTCACCGGGCGATCCTGGAGTATCTCAACCAGGGTTACGCGCCGTTCCGCTATCGCGACCTGGAGCGCCTGGCCGCCTTCCAGAACCGTGTGTTCGCCAAGTATGCGCGGGTGCATGATCTCGATTTCATCGACGTGGCGGGCCGCACGCCGTTCGATCCCGATCTTTTCGTCGATGCCATTCACACGACCTATGCCGGCGAGCGCATGCGCGGCTGGGTGTTCTTCCAGTTGCTGGTGCCGATCGTGCAGGCTCACTTGAAGAGCGGCGCCTGGCCGCGCACGCTGGCGCCGTCGACGGAGCCGCCGCCGGTGTTCGAGCCGCGCGCTATCACGTTCGACTGCAAGCGGTTTTAGCAAGACCGCGGACCTTGAAGCCCGCTTCACACAAGACCTCACCCTGAGGAGCGGCCCGCAGGGCCGCGTCTCGAAGGGCGGGGACCAGTCGCGGTGTTGCCCGCCCTTCGAGACGCGCGCTGCGCGCGCTCCTCAGGGTGAGGAGAGCTTTGAACCGCGATTCTCGAATCAATCCTCCTGCGCGGCGGCTTTGCCGTTGCGGATCGTCATGTCGAGGATCACCAGCCGGCCGTTCCGGATGCCGAGTCGGAGCGTGGCGCGGCCGGCGGTCGCACAGCAATTGCCGTCTCCGCTCTTCCACAGCGGCGTAGCGGCGGTGAGCTTGGCGTAGTCGGGGAAGATGCCCTTCCAGGCACCCCAGCCCTTGGGCAGTCGCTTGCCGAGATCGACCAGCCAGCTCTCGATGTCGATCTCGCTCATCTTCTCGCCGTCCATGAGATAGAGCGCGCCCGCGTTGAACGCGCCGGTGCCCGCCATCATGCCCGGCAGGTTGAGCAGCTTTCCGGCAGCCGATTGCACCACGACGGGCGTGCCGAACGTGACGTCCTCGACGGCGGTGGCAATGACGGGCGCGAGCATCGTGCCATGGCGGCGAAACACCACCACGCCGCCGCCGCTGCGGTATTTCGGGTTGGTGTAGCTCTGCAGCTGGAAGGCAAGAGCGTCGCCCGAGCCTGCGACGGAGCCAAAGGCATCGACCGTGCAGGGATCGTCCGGCGCATCGGGGATCGCGACGCAGACGCGGCGCGCCTCCGCCTCGCCGACCTCGTGGCGCACGCTCTGCCACTTGTCCGACTGGGCCAGGAGTTCGGCGATGCGCCGGTCATAGCTGCCGCGGAGATCGTCGAGCGTGCCCACCGCCTCCCGGCTGGCGAGCCAGTGCATCTGGTCGCCACGCAGAGCGCGCGGCGCGAGGGTGGCTCCCATTGCCTTGCTGTAGGCTTGGGCCATGTGTTCGTCGGCTTGCGACAAAGCGGGATCAGAGCAGATCTCATTCTCGACGGTGGTCGAGGCCTTGGCGCAGTCGAAACTCGCAGCGTTGGCGCCGCGCGCCGGCAAGGCAAGGCAGGCCGCGAGGAGGAGGACGCGTCGCACGGCACGAGGCTGGCGCGTTCGCGTCAGCACCGCAACCGACAGTATGGGGACGGCGGAAGGGATGTGCCGGCCACCCACCCCTGGCCGGCCGGCACTCCACACACGCTACTTAACGCTTGTCCGCGATCGCGCGGGGCGAACATCTCCCCCCAAGACAGGTGTCCGCTCCGGCGGGATCGTGCGACGGGGGCGGTTATGAATTAATTGCATTCGAGACGCAATCACATTTTTGCCGCAGGCTACTGCAGGGACACCGTCAGGCTGGAAGGGGCCGGTGGGGCGAGTCCGCCGCCCACCGCAATCAGGTACTTGCCGTCGCGCGGAATGGCGCCAATCCAAAGATCCGCCGTCCGTGCGGTTATCCGGCGCACGCGGCGCGGCCAGGCGAGCAGGCCGCGCCGTGCCCGCGCGCTGTCGCTCGGGCCGGCATCGGGCAGCGTCTTGCCGGTGATCAATGGGCTGCCGTCGGCGGCGCGGGCGACGGCGGTCTCGGAATTTTAGACTTGGAAGGTGAGGGGCGCCGCCGAAGAGAGGGAGACGTTCATCGTCTGTCCGGCCTTGGCCTCGACGTAAAACAGGTCGCGGCCGTCCGGTACCATCTGGCCGTTCATCGTCGCCGTACTCGAGCCCGGAGCGAAGGTGATGGCCGACATCGGCGGCAGGGCCGTGACGGCCTGGGCGAAAGCGGCAAGCGGCAGGAGCGCGACAAGCGCCAGGAGATTTCTCATGCGCCAGAATTGCACTTCATGGCGCCGACATCTTCGGAACGGTCGATCTCCTTGTGCGCGATCCCGGGGGGCTGATACACGGTCGAGCCGGTGACGAGTTTGCCTTGCCGCCCGTCAGCTCTTTTAAACCGAGTGAACGATATTCGAAGGACGGTCGCAGCCCATCTTTATCGAAAGAGTTGGGACCGAGGTGGTTGACGATGCTTCACTTGCCGGCGCGGCATCGCTCCACGAGGTGCCGCGCAACCTTCAACGCAGGCGGCGTTGCGTGGTTGCAGCCCGATGGAACGGCAACCGGTTCCAGGCGTTGCCCCGCCATGTCGCAACGTTCCGTCGTCGCCCGGCTGGCCGAGGAAAGAGGCCTCGTGATCGTCAGCCCAGAAGCGCTGACGCTGCGCCGTCAACGCTGCGGCAAGGGATTCGCGTTCCTGACCAGGACCGGCGCTGTGTTGCGCGATGCCGGCGAAATCAAGCGCCTCAAGGCGCTGGCCGTGCCGCCCGCCTATATCAACGTGCGCTTCGCGGCCGATGACACCGCGCATTTGCAGGCGGTTGGCGAGGACGCGGCCGGCCGGCTGCAGTATCGCTATCATCCCAAATGGACCGAGGTGCGCGAGGTGCTGAAGGCCCGCCGCCTTGCCGGTCTCGCCAAGGCACTGCCGGCGATTCGCCGTGCGGTCGGTCGCGGGCTTTCCTCCGACGAGCTCGATCGTCGTTTTGTCGCGGCCTGCGTGATCGAGTTGGTCTGCCTTACGGCGATCCGCGCCGGCAGCGACGAATACGCGCGCGAACATGGCACGCGCGGCGCCACGACCCTGCTCAAATCCCACGTCAAACTGGCGGCCAACGGCATCGTCACCTTCTCCTTCAAGGCCAAGGGCGGCATATCCATCACCAAGGAGGTGAAAAGCCCGCGCTTCCATGCCGCGATCGCGCGCCTGCTCGAACTGCCGGGCCGTCGCCTGTTCCAGCATCCCGACCCTTCGGGCGAGCTCCGGACCGTGCGCGCCGGCGAGGTCAACGCTTTCCTGAAGGAGATCGCCGGCCGGCGCATTTCGCTGAAAGACTTCCGCACGCTGGTCGCCTCGGCGGGTGCACTGCAGGCGCTGGCAGCGATGGAGCCGGCCGACAGCGCCGTCAAGCGCCGGCGCCAGGTGCGCGATGCCGTGGTCGAAATGGCCGAGGAGCTCTCCAACACGCCGACGGTTTGCCGGACATCCTACGTCCACAACGCCGTGGTCGCGGCCTTCGAGGCGGGCGCCCTCAAGAACACGAAGAAATCGAAGTCGCCGGTGGCGCAGGCCGAATTGCTGGCGCGCATCGTCGCCAAGCACGCGGGTTGATTCGAGGATCGACGACTGAGCAGATTCCTGCGAGGTGTGCCATGACCAAGATGGTCAAGATCGATACCGCGTTCCTGAAGGCACTGAACTTGCTGGCTGCGGGCCGCACGGTGGGCCTGCAGAATCTCGTCGATGAGGCGATCGGCGATCTGCTGAGGAAGCACCGCCGGCCGGGGACGACGAAGGAAATGTTCGCCCAGAGCCTCAAAGGCAGTCGCGGCAAGCCAAAAGCAGCGTGATTCCGGCTTGAAATGGCCTCTTTCCGCGTCTTTCTTTCTTCATTCACAAGCCTTAAAATGCATCGCTTTCCCGCTCGTTGCGCACCGGAAAGCACATGGCTCACATCAGACTGAACACTCACCCGTCCCAGGGCGGCCAGGCGGCTCCCCCGGTGATCTGGGGTGCGCGCGATCCCAAGATTTCGCGGTCCCGTCGTGGGCACCGTCGGCGATCCTTCCAAGCGCAACGCCATCGGCGTGCATTCGGGCAGCTACGGCATCTATCGCGCGCTCGCCGTCGCCGCAAACGAGCTCAAGGCCGATCACCGGCCCGACTTCACCAACACCTCGCCAGCCGAGCGGATCGGCCCGTTCGAAAGCTGGTTCGATCCCAAGAAGATCGTCTCGCTCGATCCCTGGGGCCACCTCGTGGCCGAGGTCTTCGCCGACAAGATGGCCGCCGGCTGGGACATCCGCCCGACCATCGCCGTCACCAAGGCGCATGTGAACATGCCGGAGATCATGGACGCCATGGCCGCCGGTCGGCTGAAACCCGACAACGACATCCTGAGCGGATCGGGCGACGTCAGGGTGACCAAGGCGGCGATCGAGCCGGTGTGGTGGCTGCCCGGCATCGCCGAGCGATTCGGCGTCAAGGAAGTCGATCTTCGCCGCACGCTCTTCGAGCAGACCGGCGGCATGTATACCGAGCTGGTGACGCGGCCCGACCTCGAGCTCTTCCTGCCGCCGATCGGCGGCTCGACGATCTATTTCTTCGGCGACGTGTCGAAGCTCGGCAAGCCCGAGACCAAGATCGCCTGCCGCCTCCACGACGAGTGCAACGGTTCCGACGTGTTCGGCTCCGACATCTGCACCTGCCGCCCCTATCTGGCGCACGGCATCGAGATCTGCATCGAGATGGCGCAGAAGGGCGGCGTCGGCGTGGTCATCTACAATCGCAAGGAAGGCCGCGCCCTGGGCGAGGTCACCAAGTTCCTGGTCTACAATGCACGCAAGCGCCAGCCCGGCGGCGATTCGGCGGCGCAGTACTTCAATCGCACCGAATGCGTGGCGGGCGTGCAGGACATGCGCCTTCAGGAGCTGATGCCCGACGTGTTCCACTGGCTGGGCATCGCGCGCATCGACCGCTTCGCCTCGATGAGCAACATGAAGTCCGATGCGCTGCGGGAACAGGGCATCGAGATCGTCGAGCAGGTGGCGATTCCAGACGAACTCATACCCGCCGACGCCCAGGTCGAGATGGATGCCAAGAAGGCGGCTGGCTATTTCAGCACGACCAAGCCCGGGACGACGGATCTCGTGAAGCCCAAGGGGCGGGGTTTGAATGAGTAGCGCTGGGGGCGCGCCACTCCAGTGGCGCGTCTTCTCATGCCTTTTTCGACCGCGAGCCTCCCGCTCGCTCAAGATCCTGAGCGAGCCGGAGGCTCGCGGTCCGGAAGGGCATGATCGCGCCACTGGAGTGGCGCGCTCCCAGCCATGACCGAGGATTTGGCCTACCTCCGCACGCCCGTCGCGATCCGCGCGCGGGCGGAGAAGATGCTGACCTATGTCGAGGACGGAAAGTCGGCGTGGTTCGCCTTCGACGGCAATGGGCTCGAGGCGGCCGTCCAGGCCACGCTCGAGGTCGCGCACAAGCGCTTCCCCAATCCTGCCGACATTCCCTTCCATTCGCGCTGGCGACATTTCGAGGCGGGCGGTCGCGACCGCTGGGCAGCACTCGCCGAGCGCCTCGCGGGATTGCCGAAGGAGGAGATTGCGCGTCGCCGCATGGATCTCGCCGTCGTGTCGGTCCTGCTCGACGCCGGCGCGGGCCCGGCCTGGTCCTACCGCGAGCCCGGCACCGGTGAGACGTACGCACGCTCCGAGGGGCTGGGCGTCGCGAGCTTCCACATGTTCGCCGACGGCGCGTTCAGCCGCGACGCCAAGGGCGATCCGCTACGCGTCGACGCCGGGCGGCTGGCCGCGTTGACGCCGTTGGACATCGCCATGGGCTTCCAGGTGAAGGCGCACAATCCGCTGACCGGGCTGGAAGGCCGCGCCGAGCTGTTGCGCAAGTTGGGTGGTGTCGGCCTCGATCGACCGGGCGCGCTGTTCGACATCGTGGCGCCAGGCTCCGGGGGCAGCAGCAGCGACGTGAAGGCCGCGTCCATTCTCGCCGCCGTGCTCGACAAGCTGTCGCCGATCTGGCCGCTGCCGATGGGCGATGTGTGGCCGCACGCGGCGATCGGCCTTGTGCCGTTCCACAAGCTCTCGCAGTGGCTGTCCTACTCGCTGGTCGAGCCGCTCGAGGACGCGGGCCTCAAAGTCGTCGAGCTCGACCAGCTCACCGGCCTGCCCGAGTACCGCAACGGCGGGCTGCTGGTCGATGCCGGCGCGCTTCGGCCCAAGCAGCGGGCGCTGCTCGAAAAGACCTTCGCCGTGGGCGACGAGGCCATCGTCGAATGGCGGGCGCTGACGGTGGCGCTGCTCGACCGGATCGCCCAGCATGTGCGTGTCCATCTCGGGATGGACGCGGCGCGGCTGCCGCTGGTCAAGGTATTGGAGGCGGGCACCTGGTTCGCTGGCCGCGCGCTGGCCGCGGAGCGCCGGCCAGGCGGCGGACCGCCGATCGCCATTGCGAGCGACGGGACGGTGTTTTGAGTCACGCTCGTCAGCACGAGCAAGCTTGTCATCCCGAGCGTAGCGAGGGACCTTTCCTGAGGCCTTAAAGGTCCCTCGGCCTTCGGCCTCGGGATGACAGTTGTTTTTGGGGAGAAACTGATGTCCTTGCCGCACTCGATCCACGTCGTCAGCCATCCGTTGGTCCAGCACAAGCTCACCAAGATGCGCGACAAGGAGACCTCGAGCACGAATTTCCGCCGCCTGCTGCGCGAGATGGGGCTGCTGCTGGGCTACGACGCCACGCGCGACCTGCCGCTGGTGGAGCGCGAGATTTCCACGCCCATTGCGACGACGAAGGCGCCGCTGCTCGAGGGCAAGAAGCTGGTGATCGTGCCGATCCTGCGCGCCGGTCTCGGGCTGGCCGAAGGCATCATCGATCTCGTGCCTCTCGCCCGCATGGGCCATGTCGGCCTCTACCGCGATCCGCGCACGCTGCAGGCTGTCGAGTATTATTTCAGGATCCCGCAGGACATCTCCGATCGCGACGTCATCGTCTGCGATCCCATGCTGGCGACGGCGCATTCGGCCATCGCCGCGGTCGATCGTCTGAAGGAGTTGGGCGCCAAGCGGATCAAGTTCATCTGCGTCCTGGGCTCGGAGCAGGGCGCGCGTGCCTTCGCGGAAGTGCATCCGGATGTGCAGGTCTTCACGGCAGCCATCGATGCGAAACTCAACGATCACGGGTATATTGTCCCCGGCCTGGGCGATGCGGGCGACCGCCTGTTCGGGACCAAATAACGAGCCGCATAATCAGGGGGAAGCCATGAGCGCGGATCTGCATGCTCTTTTGTTCTATCTTCTGCTCTCGGTCATCCTGTGCTTCGTGCAAATGCTGATTGCGGCGTGCGGCGCCAACACCCGGGTCGGCTTGCCGACGCTGGCCGGCAACCGCGAGGGCCTGCCCGAGATGACGGGCTGGGCCGGCCGTGCGCGGCGCGCCCATCTCAACATGATCGAGAACCTGGTGCTGTTCACGGCCCTGGTGCTGATCACGGCCATTTCCGGCAAGGCCAATGCCACGACGGCGATGGGCGCCATGATCTTCTTCTGGGCGCGCCTCGCCTATGCCGTGATCTACCTGATCGGCATCCCCTGGCTGCGCACGCTTACCTGGGCGGTAAGCGTGATCGGCATGGTCATGCTCGCCTGGGTGCTGCTGCTGGCGCTGTAGCAGCGCCTATTGCTTAGGCATGGGCGGCGGCTGTGCACCCATCGCCTGGACCGCGAGCTCGACGTCGATGCTGCCGGCTTTCTCGAACACCAGGGTAAGCGGCACCTTGGTGTCCTTGGCGAACGGCGCCTTCAGCCCCATGAACATGACGTGAAAGCCGCCGGGCTTGAGCTCGACGGTGGCGCCCGGCGGGATCTCGATGCCCTTCTCGACCTCGCGCATCCGCATGATGCTGCCGTCCATCTTCATCTCGTGGATCTCGACCTTGTTGGCGGCCGCGCTTTTGACGGCGATCAGCCGGTCGGGTGTCGTGCCGGTGTTCTTGAGCAGCAGGTAGCCGCCGCCCGATTCGGCGGTGGCCGGCGTGGCGCGCGTCCACGGTTGGCCGATCTCGATGGCGCCGAGCTTGTAGTCGAGCGCAAAGGCGGGAAGGGCAAGAACAGCGCATAAGGCAGCCAGCACGAGGCGATAGGGGACCATGGAGACAGCTCCTCAGAGATGGGGTTTGGACCGGGCATCCAGCCAGGCCCGCACTTGGGCGAGGTCGGCGACACCCGGCAGCACGGTGGTCTTGCCGTCGGCGTCGATCATCACCGTGCGCGGCAGTTCGCCGGCCCAGGCCGGGTCGATCTCGTAGCGCAGGCGTTCGTAGAAGCGATCGGTGAAGCTCCAGCTCTCGCTGCCGCCGAGGCCGGCCTTCGCCAAGGTCGCCGCCACGCGATCGGGCTCCTGCGGCAGGGGATCTGCGGCGATCAGGACGAGCTTCAGGTCGGAACGCTCCGCCTGCAGTTTACCCCATTGCGGCAGCTCGACGAGGCAGGGTCCACAGGTGAGCCCCCAGAGATGGACGACGGTCGGCTCGCCGGCATGGGCGGCGCGGAGCTTTGCCCAGCTTCCGCGCTCAAAAGACAGCGGACCGGCGGCCTCCGCGCCGGTCAAGGAAGCGAGGCCCAGCAGCAGGGCAAGAAGGATAGCGAGTCTCACGGTTGGTCCTCCAGCGCGATCAGGCGGTAGCCCTCGATCTTGGTGAGCCACGACAGGTAGACGCGCTGACCGTCGGCGACGAGTAGCGGATGGTCCGAGGCATCCTCGGTGTCGGCGACGGTGCGGGCCTCGGTCCACTGCCGGCCGCTGTCGTGGGAGACCTGCCAGCGCACGAGGGCTTTCGTGCCGTCGAACTCCTTCCACACGAGATGCAGTGCGGAGCCGCTCGCGAGCAGATAGGGCCGCGCCGGCTGGCGATCCGGCTTCGACAAGGCCCGCGGCATGGAAAAGGGCGCATCGGCGGAATCGGCGCGAGCGTAGAAGACGCCCTTGCGGTTGGCGCCGTCGGTGAACCAGGTGACGTGATAGGACCCGTCCGGGGCGATGGCGAGGCTGGGCCCCTGATGCGGACAGGCCTCGATCTTCCAGTCGTCGACGCTCACACGACGAACCGGTCCCGGTGTTTTCTCGTCCTGGAACGTGATGACCGCGTGATCGCGCACCGAGCCTGGGAAGATGTTGCGGAACGCCACGGCCGGACGGCCGGCTCCGGCGAAGGCGAGACCGATGCGGCAACACTCGCAGGTGTTGTCGAGAGCGACGGCCGTATCACCAAAGGCCGCCTGGCCGTCTTCCCAGGCATAGGCGAGGGCTGCGCCCGGATAGGCCCGTCCTGCCGCACGCGCGCTGGCGACATTGCGCTTGTCGAGCCAGGCGGCGAAGACCCGGCCCGACGGATCCACCCCGGCGACCTCGAAACGCTGGCTGGTCGTGTCGGCCGTGATGGGGCGCGGCTTGGTGAAGCTGGCGCCGTTGTCGGTCGACCGCGCGAAGTAGGCGCGGCCGTTGAAGTTCTTGTCCTGGAAGGTTCCGAAGGTGACGACCAGGCCGCCCTTGTCGTCGACCACGATGCGCGCCCGGGCATCGGGCCCCCAGTCGAGATTCATGGGCTCGGGCGTCACCATTACCGGCTGGGAGAAGGTCTTCCCGAGGTCGCGCGAATGCGTCACCACGATGCGGTCGACCATCGGACGCACCAGCCACAGGGTGCCGTCCGGGCCGAAGGCCGGTGAGGCAGTGAAGGCCTCCGGCGCGCCGGTGCCGGGCTTGCCGTGCTGATGCTGGGCGGCGGCGGTGCCACCCGCCAGCAGCGCTGCAAGACAGATCAGCAGTTTACGCATCTTGTCCTTCCTTTCAGAACCTCGCCCTGAGACCGACGATGACTGTGAGAGGCATTCCCAGGGCCGGGATGGAGGTGGTGCTGACCGTCGTGCCCTCGAACGACGTCGTGGAGTAGCCCATGGCGAGGTACTGGAAGTTCGTAAGGTTCTGCACGCTGGCATAGATGTCCACCGCCTTCGCCGGCGAATATGTCGCGCCGAGGTCGACGATCGAGGCAGCGTCGTTCAGCTGGGTATGGCCCGTGTTGTTCCAGTAGGCCGGGAACGACCGCAAGGTCGCGGTGAGGGCCAGTTCCGGGAGGGGCCGCCATTCGGCGCCGGCGGTGACCGTCCAGTTGGGCACCTGGCCGAGCTGAACACCGGTCCGTTCGAGTGTCGGATACAACGAGCTGGTGAGATAGGCGACGGTGTTGACGTAGCCCGCCGTCAGCTTGAGCTGCTCCAGCGCCTGCCAGCTGCCGATCAGCTCGAAGCCTTGGAAGGTGGCGTTGCCGACGTTGTTGTACTGGTTGACCGTCGTGAAGGACGGGCTGAGGCCCGCGGCGGAGACGAATGGCGCGGCACAGGCGGCATTGGTGTTGCAGATCGTGACGAAGTCGATGAAGTTGTTGAGGTTGTTGTTGAAGTAGGTGCCCGACAGCGAGAAGCCCTTCCAGTTGAAGTCCATGCCGACTTCCTGGCCGAAGTTCGTCATCGGCTGCAGGCTGGGGTTGATCGCCGTGTAGGACGTGCCGCTGGCGAAGCTGCGGTACATCTGGTTCATGCCGGGAGCGGAGAAGTTGCGGTAGATCGCGGCCCGCACCGTCACCTCGTCGCTGGCGTAGAACTTCAGGCCAATGCGCGGATCGAAGCTCGAGGCGCTGGTGTTGGGGACCACGTTGTTGGTGGCCGAGTTGACGGTGAAGACGCTGGCGTTCAGCGCCTGCCAGAAGTCGCCGCGCAGGCCGATCGTGACATCGACCGGCACCGTGGTGAAGCGGTACGTGCCCTGGGCGAACAGGCCCTGAAACCGGTGCTCGCCGTTGGCGATGAAGGTCGACGGGGCTGCCGTCACACTGGCGTAGAGGTTGTTGTAGTCGCTGATCGTGGTGCGGCGGCCGTCGATGCCGATCTTGACGTCCCGCAATGATCCGGCTTCGAGCTGGTAGAAGGCCGATCCGCCGATGTCGGAGTAGGGTGAGGACTCGATCTGGCTAACGAACTGGTTGGTGAAGCCAGGAGTATTGAGCGTGTAGCTGCCGCTGGCCGTGTTTATTGTGCCGAAGGTGCCGCCGGCGCCCCAGGCGTTGAAGGCGATCGACGACTGCTCGTCGAGGGTGTAGCTGCCGCCCAGCAGCAGGCGGTAGTTCGACCAGTTGTTGTGCGACAGGCTCCAGACGAGGCCGTCCTCGTACGCCTGGTGGAAATAGGCCTTGGCGAACAGCTTGAGGTTCTCGCCGGAATTGAAGTAGGCCGAGGCATCGAGATTGTCCGACTTGTTGGCGGTCGGCACCAGGTTGACGTTCTGGTATTGCGCGGGCGTCAGGTTATAGCCCGAGCTCTGGAAGTGGTTGTAGTTGACGCCGACACTGAGCTTGTCGTTGACCAGGGCGCTGGCCCCGAGGTTGGCGTTGGCCGTGTTGTACATGCCGTAGCTGACATCGGCCTGCACGCCGGTCCGGGTGGGCTGGCGGGTGACGATGTTGATGACGCCGCCCATCGCCATGTTGCCCCACAGGCTGGTGGCGCCGCCGCCGCGGATCACTTCGACGCGCTCGATGTTGTTCTTCGAGACCTGGGTCCAGTCGACCGTACGGAAGTAGGGATCGTTGATCGGCACGCCGTCCAACATCACCAGCGTGTTGATGGTGGTGCTCGAGCCGAAGCCGCGGATGCTGACCGGCTGTCCGGTCGGGTGCAGTTGTCCGCTCGGGATCGTGTAGGTCCAGATACCGGGGATGCGATTGACGACCTGGTCGATGCCGGACTCGGGCATTGCCTCGACCTCCTTGCGCGTCAGCACCGTGGTGCTGACGTCGAGGTTTTCCAGGCTGGACCCGCGTCCGGCGGTGACCGTAACCGGGGGTAGGCTGATGGGCGGCGCCGTTGCCGGCGTTATCGTTGCGGTGGTTGCCGGTGACGTCGTTGCCGGCGGTGTGTCTTGTGCCTTGGCCAGCGCCGGAATCAGCACAAGGCCCACGAATGCGGCAACCGTCGCCGCGCGAACGGATAGCATGAAATTCTCCCCACGAAAGACAAACGATGGCGACGCGCGTTGCGGCGCGTCGCGGCTTCAAATGTCAGACAGGGGCGGGTGGTGCGCGCGGCTGGTTGGGCCCGTCGCGGATGCCGACGGGTGCGAGGGCATCGAGCGCCAGCGGCGGGCGGTCGACGAGGACGGCGAGGAGTGGTGCCGGGACGAACGAAGCGGAGGGCGCGGCCAGGGTCGGCGTATGGGCGAGTCCCAGGCAGCATTCGTGCATCTTGCCGGCCGTCGGCATCGGGTCCTGCGCATTGTCCTCGCCGGTGCCGGCCGTGCACATCGACGTCCAGAGCGAGACCGCCATCGGCCCGCCGTCGCGCATCAGCGCGGCATGGGCCAGTGGCTGCAGGAAATTGAGGGTGATCGCAAACAGCGCCGCGGCGAACGTTGCCGCGCGCCAACCCGAGGCAGGTCGTCTGCGATCCATGCCCTAAGCTACGCCCTAACGCAGCCCGAACGGAAGAGGCAGGTTGTCGCCGGGAACATTCCGGTCTACGCCGCCCGTTCGTCCGTGCCCAGGTAACGCGCCAGCGTCGGAAGGCGCGGCAGAATCCAGCGATCGAACGCGAGCACGATCAGCATCGACGCGCCCAGCAGCGGCAGCAGGATGCCCAGGGCCAAGAGGCCTATGACAAGCAGCGGCATCGATGTCAGGCCCTGGCGCGCGGGCGGGGCGCCGAGCCGCCCCGCGGGCCGGCGCTTGCGCCACATGACGAACCCGCTGACGCTGACCACGATGAGGCCGAGGGCGGTGAAGACGCCCAGTGCCTGATTGATCCAGCCGAACATCTGGCCTTCATGGATGGCAACGCCGTACCCCACGAGCCGGTCGATGAGCGGCCACTCGGCGAATATCTTCCGGCTGGTGACGGTCCCGGTTGCTCCATCCAGCTCCAGCGTCTGGCGCAACGGCCGGTTCCGGGCTTCCGAGCGCGCGGTCCACGAAGCATTGAGGGCGGAAGGCGGCGAGATCAGCGCCGGTGCAGCCAGGTCCAACGGCGCAACGACGGGCAACAGGCGATCGAGCGCGCCATAGCCGGACGCCGACAGTGCGGCTCCGCCGCCGCCGCCGCCGTGATGGGCGTGACCGGCCTGCTTGCTGGCCTCGATCCGCTCGGCCTCCTCCGAGTTGCTGCCGATCGTCCAGTCCTGGCGCACGACGACCTGGGAACCCGCCTGGCGGAGATCCTTGAGCATGCCGCCCCACGAGGTTGCCCAGGGAAGGCCGGAGATCAGCAGGAACAGCGTGAACAGCGAAACCCAGGTGCCGGCCACGGCGTGCAGGTCACGCCAGAACAGGCGGCCCCTGAGGGAGAGCCTCGGGTACAGGAGGCCCGCCACGCCGCGCCCCGCGCGCGGCCACCAGAGATAGTAGCCGGTCAGGATCATCACGACGGCCCAGGAGGCCGCGAACTCCACCATCATCGATCCGGGCCTTCCCAGCAGGAGCTCGCCATGCAGATAGAAGAGGAGCCTGGTCAGCCGCGAGTCTTCGGAGGTGACTTTCAATACGTCGAGGGTGCGAGGATGCACATAGACGCGAAAAAGTTCCTTGCCCCGTCCGAGCAGGACCCGGACTGCCGACTGGGGCCCGGCCGGCACCTCGTAGGCGTTGAGGACCGAACCCTCGACTGCCGCGAGCGCAGCCTTGACCTGGGCCGAAGGTGCAGCCGGCGGGCCGCCGACTTCGAGCCTGTCGAACCGGCGATCGATCCAGGAATTGATCTGGGGTGTGAACAGGTAAAGCGAGCCCGTGAGCGCGAGCCATAGCACGAAGGGGATGCAAAGTAGCCCGGCATAGAAATGCAGGCGCCAGACGACGGCGTACCGGCCGGCTGCCCGGAGGGACACCGTCGGCGCGGCAACCTCGTCGGAAAATCCGGCTTGCGCGCTCATCGCGCCGGCTCACTCACGAAGGCGATCTTGCTCAGGCCCGCCTTGGAGGCGTCGGCCAGCATCTCGGCGACATAGCGGTAAGCGACGTTCTGGTCGGCGCGCAGGTAGATTTCGGGCTGCGGCCGCCTGGTGCCCGCCTCGGTGAAGCGCGTGACCGCGTCCTCGCGACTGATGCGCTCGCCGTTCCAGAACAGCGAACCGCTGGCGTCGATGGCGAACTCGACCTTCTCCGGTTTCTGGATATCGGCGTTCGACGTCGCCTTGGGCAGGTCGAGCTTGACGGCGTTGGTCAACAGCGGCGCCGTCACGATGAAGATCACCAGCAGCACCAGGACGACGTCGATCAACGGCACCATGTTGATCTCGGCCATGGGCTGGGACGAGGTTTTCCGGTCGAAGCTTCCAAACGCCATGATCGTTCTCCCGGGCTAGTAGTTGACGGCGGCGAGCGGCACGCTGCCCGGCTTGCCGCCGCGTCCCGAAGCCTGCAGGGCGCGGCCCATCGACAGGAAGGTCAAGAGCTCGAAGGCGAAGGCGTCGAGCTTGGCGGTCAGCACGCGGTTGGAGCGGGTCAGCCAGTTGTAGCCCATGACCGCCGGCAGGGCGACGGCAAGCCCGATACCGGTCATGATCAGCGCCTCGCCGACCGGGCCCGCCACCTTGTCGAGCATGCCCGAGCCCGACATGCCGATCGCCACCAGCGCGTGATAGACACCCCACACCGTGCCGAACAGGCCGACGAACGGCGCCGTGGCGCCGATGGTGGCCAGCATGGTGAGGCCGTTCTCGAGCGACGTCGTCTCCTCGTCGAGCACCTTCTTGATGGTGCGCGTCAGGAACTCCTGCTCGCTGCCGGTCTCCTCGAGCTTGGCGGCGCCGAACTTGGCGTGATGCGCCTGGGCGTGCAGCGAATGGGCCGTCAGTCGGCCGAACGGCTCACGCACGCCGTGCAGGTTCAGCTCGTTCTGCACCTCCTCCAATGAGGTGGCGCTCCAGAAAAAGGCCAGGAACTTGCGGCTGCGCTTCTGGCGCACGATCTGGCTGATGCCCTTGTAGACGATCAGATACCACGAGATTGCCGACATGAAGGCGAGAACGACCAGCAGCACCCGTGCGACGATGTCGGACTGCTGGAGGAAGTGGCCGAAGCCCAGGGATGATGCGTCGCCCATGACTTAACTCTCCTACCGCAACACAAAACTAATCGGGACCAGGACCCACACCGCCTGCGTCAGGCCGCCTTCGGCATAGGGCCGGAACTGCGCGGCGCGCACGGCGCTCAGCGCCGACTGGTCGAGCTCGGGATGGCCCGACGAAGTCTGCAGCGAGACCTGCGCCGGCCGGCCGGTGCCGTCGACCAGCACACGCACCACCGCATTGCCCTGCTCGCCCGACTTGCGCGACCGCGCCGGATAGATCGGGTTGGGTGGCACGAGATAGCCCAGCTGCGAAGCCGACACCGCCTTGGGTGCGGCCGGGGCCACTGGGGCGGCGGTCGCTGCCTGCTGCGGTTGGCTATCGGCGGGTGCGACCGGCGCAGGCGGCCGCTTCTGCACCGGCTTTGGAGTTGGCGGTTTGGGCTTCGGCGGTTCGGGCGGCTTTGGCATCTCCGGCACCGGCATCTCGGGTGGTGGCGGAATGTCGATCTTGGCGATCGGGAATTCCGGCGGCGGCAGGTCGGGCGGCGGCGGATCGACGATGGTCGCGAGGTCGGGCGGCGGCGGCTTCAGCTCGACCGGCGGCGGCGGCTCCGCGTTCTCGATTTCGGGCTGGGCTGGCGGTTCGGCCGTCACCATGCGGACTTCCATCGGCGCGATGTCGCCCACCACCAGCTTCACCGGCTCGACCTGGGTCAGCGCCCAGCCGCCGCCGACATGGAAGAAGATCACCAGCGCCAGCAGTGCGCGTTTCGCCGTGGGGGGCAGCGGCTCCCTGGACACGCCTCCAGGAATGCTCAGAAATATTCGATGGTCGCTCGTGGTCGGCATGATCGCGATCTTGCTTCTGCTGCTCTATGGCGACGGAGGCGATGCCATCCGAGCCTCGAACTCGCTGACAAACAGCAGAATGATCATCACGACGAATCCCAGGAAGACGGCCACCGAGGCGATCTCGAGATGCGCGAGATCGCCCGCGATGATCAGCAGCGCGGCGAGATTGCCGAGCCCCAGCGGCGTGCCGAGCGTACGGCCCGCCGTCGTCAACAAAGCCGTGATCAGGCTCGCCGCCAGGTATGCCACGACTCCCACCAGCACCACCGGGATACGCAACGCCGCCACGACGGGCTCGAGGACAAGGCCAATCAGGCCGATGATCGACGAGGCGATGCGCAACACCACCGCGCCGATCTCGCGGCCGACGAACCGCGGCAAGCAGTTCGGCCGCGCGAAGTATGAGCCGACAGTGCGGACGGCAGATGGCGCGAGGGCTAGCCCGATGCCTGCCACCAGGCCCACCTGCCCACCGCGCAGGCCGGCCAACAGTGCGCCAAGCACCGCGCCGAGCACGCCATTGACGGCGATGGCAATCAAGAGGGGAACTTCAGCTAACCAGTGATCAGGCTTCATGGTGCATTCCTGGCAAACCGCATCCCTGGCGAGCAGCGACCCGCCCGGCGGCCGCCCTGGCTGCACTGAGGTGTCGGCGATTTATGATGCCTTCCTCAGTGCTGATGGGGCGGGGCCTGCGCCCCCATTGCCTGGACGCTGAACTCGACGTCGATGCTGCCCGCTTTCTCGAACACCAGGGTCGCCGCACCTTGGCGTCCTTGGCGAACGGTGCCTTCAGGCCCATGAACATGATGTGGAAGCCGCCAGGCTTGAGCTCGACCGTGGCGCCGGGCGGGATCTCGATGCCGTTTTCGACGGCGCGCATGCGCATGATGTTGCCCTCCATCTTCATCTCGTGGACTTCGACCTTGTCGGCCGCCGGGCTTTTGACGGCGATCAGCCTGTCAGGCGCCGTTCCGGTATTTCTGATCACGAGGTAGCCGCCGCCCGATTCGGCGCTGGGCGCCGTGGCGCGCGCCCAGGGCTGACCGATCTCGAGCGCGGCTAGTTTGTAGTCGAGCGCAAGGGCGCTGCCCGCCCAGAGGAATAGAAGCAGCAGCGGATGCAGAATGCGGCGATAGATCATGGAGTCCTCCGTGACGCTGGAGTTTGACCCTGAGGCTGGCGATGAGGGTCCGCCCGGGAAACGGGTGGAACGGGAAGTAGCCGTCGTTGAGATTTCGACGCCCGCTCGGCCGATATCGCCTTGTTTAACTGATAGCGGGCGTGGGCATCGACGACGAAGAAGCTGTCGAACGCCCCCTTAACGGGGACACGCTGCAGCTTCACAGGTCAGACGAGGGAGGGCGGTCCGTGGGGTTGGCTGGGACCGTCACGGATACCGACGGGCGCCAGGGCGTCGAGGGCGACGAACGGGCGCTCGACGCTGACGACGACGGGCTGGACGACGACGAACGCCGTCGGCGACGCAGCCAGGGTCGGCGCATGGGCAAGACCCAGGCAGCATTCGTGCATCTTGCCGGACGCCGGCCTAGAGTTCCTGGGCATTGTCCTCGCCGGCGCTGGGCGTGCACATCGACGTCCAGAGCGAGACCGCCATCGGGCCGCCGTCGCGCATCATCGCGGCATGGGCGAGCGGCTGCAGGAAATTGAGAGTGATCGCAAACAGCGCCGCGGCGAATGTCGCCGCGCGCCAACCCGGCTCGGGACGGTTGCGAATTATGGTCAACATTAGGCAGACCCCGGACTCTCTCTCAAGGCCGCACTTCTCACATAGTGTCGCACGGTCTCAGGCTCCGCAAACCTCCAGGTCGTCTCATACAACAGTCCCGAACAGCGCTCCCGCGCCCATCGTTATTCCCATCGCCAGGGCTCTCCAAAAGGTAACGCGTATCGCACCTCGCAGCATATTTGCGCCGCCGACACGTGCAGCCAGCAAACCCAGGCAGGCAAGGAAGACCAGGGAAGTGCCTGCCACGACCGGAATAAAATTCACCCCAGGAACTGCAGCGCTGACCAAAAGGGGCATGGCTGCACCACAAGCAAAGCTGCCTGCCGATGCGAGCGCAGCCTGAACAGGTCTCGCCTGAAATTGCTCGGAGATTCCGAGTTCGTCTCGAGCATGCGCGCCCAAGGCGTCATGTGCCATGAGTTGGCCGGCCACCTGTCTTGCGAGCGAAGGATCCAGGCCACGACCTTCGTAGATCGCCGTCAGTTCATGGTGCTCGGCTTCATTGTCGGCCCTGAGCTCGGTGCGCTCCCGCTCCAGGTCGGCCCGTTCGGTATCTGCCTGTGAGTGCACCGAAACATACTCACCTGCTGCCATCGACATGGCTCCGGCGACGAGGCCGGCGACTCCAGCGACCAGGACACTGCTATGTGTTCCATCTGCGGCAGCAACGCCCAACACCAGGCTCGCGGTCGACACGATACCATCGTTCGCGCCCAGGACCGCCGCACGCAACCACCCGATGTGCTCCGTACGATGACGCTCTCTATGACGGGAAAACATTTTCCATGACTCCCAAAGCGTAACGCAAACGCGTAAAGCGCCTCACTCGGAGCGCCGATCTCAGAACGCTCGCCCGATGATAATCTTCGTGACGATGGAGTCCGAGGCATTGGTCAGGCCGAAGCCCATGCCGAGATTCACGTCCAAACCGAACACCTTGAAGTCGACGACCCCGAAAAGGGTATACTGCTGCTGGTCCGCGGGTGGGATGGCGCCGATCGGGCTGTAGTTCGAATAGTATTCGACGCCGACCCAGGTATCGCCGCTGACGTTGCGGGCCAGCCTGGCGGCAGGTGCGAATGCCGGAGCCCCGTCGGGCGCGAAGCTCAAGTCGACGATCGGATTGACGATGAATTCCCAACCCAGATCGCGCACGCCAACGATCGGGCGGATTTCCAGGCCGATGGCGCTTTGAGAGAAGCGGGGCGATTGATAGCTCAGCTCGAAATTGACCCCGTAGAAGAACTTACGCTCTTCCGCATGAGGCGATACGAAAAGCTGTCGGAACTTGAAGCCGCCTGGCAGGAAAGTGCCGCTGTTGTCGAAGGCGAACGGCAGGTAGAGGCCCAGTTCGTACCAGTCGGTCACACCGTAGGCCAGCTCAGGCGTGCCGTTGAGCGTCCGGTTGGAGGCGAAGCCACCGGGAAAGTCCGGAGTTCGCGCTGCCGCTCCAGACGTAGTTCAGATGTTGCTGAAGAGTGAACGTTCCCGGCGCGGCAATGTCGGCGTTGTAGACCTGGATTTCGTCGACCGCGTAAGCGGGGATGGCAGGGTAATGAAAGGCAATCGCAGCTCCGCCGAGGCACTTGAGGGTCATCGTGACAAACGACCCAAACTTGCACCTGCATCCGTTCATGTGATTCCTGAGATCCAGAAGGAACTCAACGCTTGGACGGAGTTGCGACGCGCGATGAAGTCTTGGCAACGCGACCGAATTGCTCACCGTCCCGATTACGTAGCGCTTTTCATTCTCATTCGATCACCTGTCGGCGCGGGTGCGTCTAAGCCTTCTTTGAGCGTGATTTCTGGGTTCGACGGGTCCAGAAATTGTGAAGCCCAAATCCGCGAGCCGCGGGGCAGAAAAATTTTCGTGCGTTTGCTGCCGACAACCGACGTACCTCCGGGTGAACCATGGATGGCAGTTGCCAGTGTGTGAGGGCCGGTTTGATTGGAAAATCCGTGCGGACGAGGCGCGCGTTGCCACTAGTTCTCTGTGCAGTGCCCCTTCAATGTAACCGTAATCTCTCTGCCGGCTGACCCCGAAAAGACAAGGAGCATCGTCAGGCCTTCATACTCGGGCAAGTTCAGGACGCTCAGGATGGTTTCGCTCTCGTTTTGCGCTCTCAGAAGCCAGTCATTGCGGCGACTGAGAACGGAGAAGGCCTCCGGACCGCGATCTGGAATTCTCACGATGATTGTCTTCTCCTGGTCGTCCAGAATGACCTCCTTCCCGATGAGAGGCGTCATATTCGCGTTCGGCGGTCCATGAGCATGAAAATCCAGCACCTTGCATTTCAGGGTGCTGCTCTTGGCAAGGACCGCCGGCGCAGACGCGAAGATCCCTATCGCCAGAAAGCATAATCCGGCCGATCTCATCGCTCTGCTCTCCCGCCAAGGCCCAAGGACAGTCTCCGTCATCGGTGAGATCGGCGGCCTTAGTGTCGCGCCGGTCTCACAATGCGCGTGGTGGTCGGCTTCTCGAGTTCTGCGAGCGCTTGTCGCAGGATCGGGATGGCGTGATCGGGAAACGACACGGGAAAATGCATCCCCCCTTCGAGCACAAGATCGAGAATCTTCTGCCCCTGTGGACCGATCGCCGGAATGGCGGCGGTCAAATACATGACCTGACCGACAAACTGTCCTGGTCCCGTCGGTGCGGTGGACGCCGCCATTCCCATCAGTGACGCCCCGAGGCCTCCAACCACGCCGGGATGGATGCGAATATTCACCGAGGTTTCGCCCTCTATCCTGACTGTAAGCAAAACGTCGTTGGTGTCGTGGTCCACGTGCGTGGCCAGCAAGCTTATGACACGGGGCAATTCGGCCGGCATTGAGCCCTCCCACTTGCTGTTTCGACGAACGCTCGATGCTCGGGCGAACGCGACGCCGCGGTCATGGACGGCGCCTCGACGACCGGGCCTGCGACCTTCTCATTGGACAGGCAGTTGTGCCGCCAGGTAAGCGAGTTGCGTCAAGGTGACCTTGTATTCGTCGTCGACCTGTTCGTTGGAGAGCGGGGCGAGCGAGGGAACTCGAGTCCGTGCTGATCGCGGCGGCTCGGAGCGTCCCGCTCTTGTCGGTCAGATAGAAATATTTACTGTCCTCGCGTGCGCAGCTGATGAGAATGTCTTTGCTGTCTCGGACGGGGATCATGAGGGTGTGCAGACAAACCGGCCCACGGTTTTCGATGCTCTTGACCGGCAGATTGGCCTTGCCGTCGCCGAGGCCGAAGAACCGGGCGATCTCCTTGTTGAGAGTCGTGTCCACGGTGGAAGCCAATGTGCGCTTGATCAATCGCTCCATGAGCGTTTCGCTCATCACCGGAGCAAGCAGCGTGGTTTGCGCATAAACGGGCCCCGCCATGCCCAGCAACATCGCCGCGAGATTGATCGGACGCATCGCCGGCCTGGCCGCCAGGCCCGTAAAGGCGATGGCGGTCGCCTTGAGAATAGAGAACATGGAACGCCCCTTTTCGACTGACACGACGGAGCGCGCGCGCCGCAATGGCGCGCACGCGACCAGCTCGATGATCAGGCGAAGGAGGGCGGCGCGCGGGGTTGGCTGGGCCCGTCGCGAATCCCGACGACCGCGAGCAAGGGGGCTGCCGCAAGCGGGCCGACGATCGTGACGGGAAGATCGATGGCGACGAACACCGCCGACGGCGCTGCCAGGACAGGCGCGTGGGTGAGGCCCAGGCAACATTCGTGCTGCGTGCCGACGGGCACCGAATCCTGAGTATCGGCCTGCCCGTGCGAGGGCAGGCACATCGACGCCCACAGCGATGACGCAATGACGCCGCCTTCGCGCATCAGCGCAGCCTGAGCAAGCGGCTGCAGAAAATTGAGGGTGATCGCAAACAGCGCCGCGGCGAATGCTGCCGCGCGCCAACTCGAAGCAGGGCGTCTGCGATCCATGCTCAACCTACGCACGAATACGCCCCGAACGGAAGAGGCAGGTTGTCGCCGGGAACTCCAGGGGCGGCGTCGAGGCCGGGCAGGGTCGATGGCGCCGGTCAATCGGCGGCAAGATGGAACAGGCAGTCGCCGCGCTCGACCCGGCCGGGCACGCGGGCACAGACGACGGTGCCGGCTTGCGCAAAATGCGCCTCATAGGGCGGGCGCCACGGCGTCTCGACCGGATGGATCAGCGCCGCGGGCTGGCCCGCCGCCACGACGTCCTCCAGCGCGACCAGCGGCTCGAACACGCCATCGTCCGTGGCATAGACGTAGAACGGGTAACCGCCGACCTGCATGCGCCGCGACGGCAACACCTCGGCATCTGCCGGGTCGGGGCGCATCACGCCGAGATGCGCCAGCGCGCGGCGCAGACCGCGCTCGGCGATGCGCAGCGCCCGCGGCGTCACGGTGCCGCCGCCGCTGAGCTCGGTGCCCAGCGCGATGATGCCGCACCGCTCGGCCGCGGCGTTCAGCGCCCGCGTCTCGCGCGCGCCCTCGAAGACCCAGCTGAACGGCGCATTGAACGCTTCCATCAGCGCGCTGGCGCGGGCGAATCGGTCGGGATCGGGCGAGCGGCGGATATGCGTGCTGGGCACGTATTGCAGCGACTGGCCGCCGGAATGCACGTCGATCACCGCGTCGGATTGCGGCAGCAGCACGGTTTCGATGTAGTGGGCGATCATCGCCGTCGGGCTGCCATTGGCATCACCTGGAAAGCAGCGGTTGAGGTTCAGGCCGTCGATGGGCGAATTGCGCCGGCCCGCGCGCGCCGCCGGCGCGTTGGCGATGGGAAGGATGATGACCCGTCCGGTGATTTGTTCGGGCCGCAGGCTGTGGGCGAGCTTGCTCAGCGCCACCTGGCCCTCGAATTCGTCGCCATGGTTGCCGGCCATCAGCAGGACGCGCGGACCTGGCCCGTTGCGCAGGCAGACCAGCGGGATTGGAATCCAGCCATAGGCGGAGCGGTCGACGGAATGCGGCAGGCGCAGAAAGCCCGTATGCCGCCCGTCGCGGTCGAAATCGATCTCGGTGGCGATGCGCGACATGCCGGTGCCTTTGTCCTCTCTGCGTGCTAGGCGAGAGCCACGATATGGGAGCGGCACCGATCCTGTCCAAGCGCCCCGGAACCGCTTAGCGAGTATCAGCTTGCGGCGCCGTTCATCGTCAGCGCTTGATGAACGCCGGCAGATCGGCGTTGATCGTGTCCGCCTGCGTCGTGGGCATGCCGTGCGGGAAATCCTTGTAGGTCTTGAGCGTGCCGTTCTTCAGCAACTTGGCCGACAACGGACCGGCGGCGACGTAGGGAACAATCATTCAACAAACCTCTTCCACCGAGGCCGCCTACAAGCTCCTGAAAACACGGCGACCTGGGGATTGTGCGGATGCGATGTCGAAAAGCGCGCATGAATTCGGCCACCAGCCCGGCTCCGGCCTTGGCCGCAAACTGGCAGCGCGACTGACGAGATCTCCTGGCAAACGATGCCAGGGCGCGTTCACCCAGAAGCGCGGTTTCCCGCTCGTGTCCGGTTTTGACGGTCGTCCGATGAATTGAGAGGCGTATCGCCCGAACCCGGCGTTATCCCAAGGGCAGCGAGCGACCTTTGACCAGCGGCGGTCAAAGGTCCCTCGCTGGCTCGGATGACAACGGTGAGGTCAACCTCCAAGTGCGGATCACACGAACGTCCGCATCAGGACACAGGATGACCGCCGGTTGACGCCCGCCCGCCACGATGCGTGAGTTTCTGCGCAGGATGGTGCGCAGAAACTCAGAAGCCCTGGAACTGCCTCACGGGAGAGGTGCAGATGAGACGGCTTTAGTGGTCAAAAGTAAAGCTTGACCTTTGTGGTAGCGTTGATTATGTACGTGTTTCCTTAGGCAGGAGCCGTGCTCAATGATCGGTCACGGTCCGGCGCGATTTTTACTGTCTCAGCCAGGGGGTGCATTCCAAGTCGCTGATTGGCGAATCACTAGCGGAAACTGCGGAAACTGCGGAAACTCCCGGACCGTGAGGCGATCCGTATATCTGCGTCCTCGGGATCTCGGCGCTGATTGGCATAGCGCTAGCGGAAATTGCGGAAATTCGCCATTGGACTGCACCCCTTGAGTGAGACAGCAAAACAGCGGACTGGTTTGCTGCGCTCAATCCTGCGGTGAGCGGCATGAGGCAAGCTCCGCCTGGGACCGTCGACCTGCTGACTGTTGGGAAAGCCGATGAACAATTTGCCGGGGCTATGGCGCAGGGAGGCCGAACTTGAAATCATCGCGCCCTAGATGAGGTCGAGCGCGAGCAGGCGCGAATCGCGTGTCTTCCTGGCGAACACCCTGAGCTGCCACAGCGCGGCCAGGTGCAGGCCCGGTATCTCCAGCCGTCCCTGGGCGAGATCGTCGATGAACTTCTGCCAGGGGATGACGTGGGCGCGGATCATCTCGCCCGGATCGAGCTTCTGGTCGGAAACCTTGTGCGCGTCCAGGGCGAGGAAGGCATGCACCCGATTGTTCTGGCGCGCGGTGTTGGCGGTCGACGAGCCCAGGCTGTGCCACTCCTCGGAGCCGTAGCCGGTCTCCTCCAGGAGTTCGCGCTGCATCGCCTCGAGCATGTCCTCGCCGTCATCCTCGGGCGTGCCGCAGGGCAGCTCGACGGAGAGACGCTCGACGCCATGGCGATATTCCTCGATCAGTACGATCTCGCGTTCGGGCGTGAGCGCGATGGCGCACACCCATTCGGGGAACTCGATCGTGTGGTAGGGCGACAGGATCGTGCCGTTGGGCACGCGCACCGTGTCGCTGCGTACCGCCAGCCAGCGGTCGCGGTAGGAGTATTTGGACTCGAGCACCTGCCACGGCTCGATCGCGTCCGCAGGCTTTTTCGCATCCGCCATCAGACGGCGGTCCAGCCGCCATCGACCACCAACTCGGCGCCGGTGACGTAGGAGGATTCGTCCGACGCCAGGAACAGGATGGCGTAGGCCACCTCGTCGACCTCGCCGGCGCGGCCCAGCGGCACGCCCTTCAGGGTCTTGGCGCGCGTCGCCGGATCGGCGGTGCGGCCGGAGGTGCGCATCGGCGGCATCAGGCCGGGATGCACTGAGTTGATGCGAATGCCGTCGCGGCCGTGCTGCGCCGCCGCCGCCTTGGTGATCAGGCGCACGGCGCCCTTGGAGGCGTTGTAGCCGACATGGATGTTGCCCTGGCCGACGATGCCGGAGATCGACGACAGGTTGATCACCGAGCCGCGGGTGCCGGCCTTTTTCATGGCGGCGATGCCGTGCTTCATGCCGAGGAAGACGCCGGTGGCATTGATGCCCATCAGGCGGTTCCAGGCGGCGGTGTCATAGAGGTCCTGCTCGGCCGAGCCCGAGATGCCGGCATTGTTCACCAGCACGTCGAGGCCGCCGTGATCGGCCACCGTCTTGTCGACGGCCGCCTTCCAGTTGGCCTCGTCGGTGACGTTGAGATGGATGTATGTCGCCTGGCCGCCGGCCTTCTTGATGTCGGCGACGACGGCCTCGCCTTCCTTGTCCAGAAGGTCGGCAACGACCACGGCCTTGGCGCCCTCGCGGGCGAGCAGGCGGGCGGTGGCGGCACCCATGCCGCTCGCCGCGCCGCTGATCAGGGCGACTTTGTTCTTCATGCGCATGATGGATGCTCCTTTCTCAGGCGATTTTGAGGCCGACGATACCGGCCACGATCAGGGCGATCGAGACCATGCGCACGGTCGAGGCGGAATCGCCGAACACCAGGATGCCGAGCGTGAAGGCGCCGACCGCGCCGATGCCGGTCCACACCGCATAGGCCGTGCCCATGGGAATGAAGCGCTGTGCCCACAAAAGCAGCGCGCCGCTCGCGGACATCGAGATAATGGCGAACAGGATCCACAGCGGCCGGGCGCCCTGGTCGGTCCAGCCGAGCTTCAGGCCGACTGGCCAGCCGATCTCGCAAATTCCCGCCAATACAAGATAAAGCCAGGCCATTCTCCCCCTCCGTCCTGCGCCACCGTGCCGTCGTTGACGACGGCCTAGCGGCCTGTTCTGATTGAGACTTGCACGCATCTTGCAGGATAGCGAGAGCGTCAGATGGGAATGGACTCAACAGGGTGACGGGAGCGTTTCATGGACGAACGTGAACTGCGCCGCCTGATCGGCGACGTGAAGAAAGGCAGGCTGTCGCGACGTGGTTTCGTGCAGCGCCTGATGGCGGTGGGGCTTGACGGCGCCGATGGCGACCCAGCTGCTGGTCTACTCGGGTGTGGCGATGGCGCAGTCGCAGCCGGTCTACAAGCCGACCAAGCGCGGCGGCGGCGGGCCGCTGCAAGGTCCTGTGGTGGCAGGGGCCGACGCTGCTCAATCCGCATTTCGCCGATCGGCACCAAGGACCAGGACGGCTCGCGCGTCTTCTACGAGCCGCTGGCCGGCTGGGACGACGACGGCAACCTCGTGCCGATGCTGGCCGCCGAGATCCCGAGCCGCGAGAACGGCGGCCTCGCGGCCGACGGCAAGTCGGTGACCTGGAAGCTGAAGCAGGGCGTCACCTGGCACGACGGCAAGCCGTTCACCGCCGACGACGTCGTCTTCAACTGGGAATACGCCGACGATCCGGCGACCGCGCGATGACCATCGGCACCTACAAGGACATCACGGTCGAGAAGGTCGACGACCTACACGGTCAAGGTCATCGTTCGACAAGCCGACGCCGTTCTGGGCCGACGCCTTCGTCGGCACGCCGCGGCATGATCATCCCCAAGCACCTGTTCGGCCGACTACATCGGCGCCAAGTCGCGCGAGGCGCCCGACCAACCTCAAGCCGGTCGGCACCGGCCCGTACAAGTTCGTCGACTTCAAGCCGGGCGACATGGTCGCGCGGCGAGATCAACACCAACTACCACATGCCGAACCGGCCCTATTTCGACACGCATCGAGATGAAGGGCGGCGGCGACGCGATCTCGGCGGCGCGCGCCGTGCTGCAGACCGGCGAGTACGACTTCGCCTGGAACCTGCAGGTCGAGGACGAGGTGCTGAAGCGCCTGGAGAAGGGCGGCAAGGGCCACAGGTCGCATCGTCGCCCGGCGGCAACATCGAGCATCATCCAGCTCAACATCACCGACCCGTGGACCGAGGTCGACGGCGAGCGCGCCAGCCTCAAGACCAAGCATTCGACCTGTCGCGACCCGGCGGTGCGCGAGGCGCTGTCGCTGCTGCTCGACCGAAGAGCATCGTCAGGAGTTCATCTACGGCCGCACCGGCACCGCGACCGCGCAACTTCCTCAACAACCCGGCGCAGTTCCGCTCGCAAGAACACCAAGTGCGAGTTCAACATCGACAAGGCCAACGCCATGCTCGACGAGGCCGGCTGGAAGCAGGGCTCCGACGGCATCCGCGAGAAGGACGGCAAGAAGCTGAAGTTCGTCTTCCAGACCTCGATCAACCAGCCGCGCCAGAAGGACGCAGGCGATCGTCAAGCAGGCCTGCCAGAAGGCCGGCATCGAGATCGAGCTGAAGTCGGTGACGGCCTCGGTGTTCTTCTCGTCCGACGTCGCCAACCCCGACACCTATCCGCAAGTTCTATGCCGACCTGCAGATGTACACGACGACCATGACGCAGCCCGATCCCGAGCGTCTTCATGAACCAGTTCATGCTCGTGGGAGGTCGCGCAGCAAGGCCAACAAGTGGCAGGGCCGCAACATCACGCGCTGGCAGAGCAAGGAGTACGACGACGCCTTCAAGGCGGCCCAGGGCGAGCTCGATCCGGTCAAGCGCGCCGCGCTCGTTCATCAAGATGAACGACCTGGTCATCAACGACCAGGTCGGTCATCCCGGTCGTCTACCGGCCGCGGCGTCCGCGGCGTCGCCAACAAGCTCGTCGCCGCGCTGAGCGGCTGGGACAACGACTTCTGGGCCCTGCAGAACTGGTACCGCGAGGCATGACGTCGCCTGAGCCGCCGGCGCATTCCGGCGGAGCGCGAGCGGTCGATGGGGCACTACCTGCTGCGGCGCCTGCTGATCGCGCTGCCGAGCCTGCTCGGCATCAGCGTCGTGCTGTTCACGGTGCTGGCGCTGGCGCCGGGCGATCCGTTCGGCGAGCTCGCGACCAACCCCAACATGCCGCCCGAGGTGCGCGCTGGCGCTGCGCGCCAAGTTCGGCCTCGACGATCCGATCTGGCTGCGCTACCTCCACTGGCTGTTCGCGATGCTGCAGGGCGACTGGGGCTTCTCCTTCGTCAGCCGCATCGACGTCGACACGCTGATCCTGCAGCGCCTGCCGACGACGCTGGTCGTGATCGGCTCCTCGCAGGTCCTCGCCCTCGCTGATCGCGCTGCCGGTCGGCGTGCTGGCCGGCGACGCGGCCCTACTCGCTGTTCGACCAGATCGCCAGCACGCTCGCCTTCGTCGGCTTCTCGCTGCCGACCTTCTTCACCGGCCTGCTGCTGATCCTGGTGTTCTCGATCCAGCTCGACTGGCTGCCCTTCGTCTATCGCGCCGACATCGCCGCCACCGGCTGGCAGTGGTACTGGGAGCAGATCAAGCAGTCGATCATGCCGGTGATGGTGCTCGGCCTGTTCCAGGGCGCCTCGCTGGACGCGCTACGTGCGCTCCGCGGTGCTCGACGTGATCCGGCTCGACTACGTCACCACGGCGCGCTCCAAGGGCCTCGGCGAGCGCAAGGTGATCATCAAGCACGTGGTGCGCAACGCGCTGATCCCGGTGGTCACGCTGGTCGCGCTGCAGATGCCGATCGTGTTCGGCGGCGCCATCGTCACCGAGCAGATCTTCCGCGTGCCCGGCATCGGCTCGCTGCTGATCGTCGCGATCCTGCGCCAACGACACGCCGGTCGTCATGGCCGTGACCTTCGTGTTCGCCTGCCTCGTCGTCCTGTTCAACCTCATCGCCGACATCCTCTATGGCTGGCTCGACCCCCGCATCGCTTTCCGCTGAGGCGCCCGTCGCGCCCGCGGCCGTCGTCGAGACACGCAAGAAGCGCGCGCTTCTCGCCGTGCGCACGAGGCCTGGCGACGCTTCCGCCGCCACCGGCTCGCGGTGGTGAGCGGCATCGTGCTGCTGCTGATCGTGGCGGCCATCCTGCTCGGGCCCGCTGCTCTGGCGGCTGCCGATCAACGACATCGACTTCGGCGCCCAAGCTCGAGGGCCCGTCGCTGGCCCATCCGTTCGGCACCGACGATCTCGGCCAGGACGTGCTGGCGCGCCTGCTCTACGGCGGGCGCATCTCGCTCGCGGTCGGGCTTTGCGGCCATGCTGGTCGCGATGCATCGTCGGCGTGCTGGTCGGCGCCGTCGCCGGCATGTCGCGCGGCACCGTCGACGCCGCGCTGATGTGGCTCACCGATCTCTTCCTGTCGCTGCCGCAGCTGCCGCTGCTGCTGCTGCTGATCTACCTGTTCCGCGACGCGCTGAAGACCGCTTTCGGCCCCGAGGGCGGCGTCTTCGTCCTGATCGTGGTGGTGATCGGCGGCCTGCGCTGGATGCCGGTGGCACGGCTGGTGCGCGCGCAGTTCCTGTCGCTGCGCGAGAAGGAGTTCGTCGAGGCGGCGCGCGCGCTCGGCGCCTCGCAAGCCGCGCCAGGTCATGCGCCACATCCTGCCCAACGCGCTCGGGCCGGTGATCGTGGCCGGCACCATCGACGTCGCCGCCGCCATCATCGCCGAATCGACCCTGTCGTTCCTGGGCCTCGGCTTCCCGCCCGACATCCCGACCTGGGGCCGCATGCTGTTCGACGCCAAGGACTATCTCGACATCGCGCCGCACTGGGCGCTGTTCCCGGGCGCGGCGATCTTCCTCACCGTGCTGTCCATCAACTTCATCGGCGACGGGCTGCGCGACGCGCTCGATCCGCGCCGCGTGATCTGAGGGGACAGTGGCCGATACGCTGCTCGACATTCGCGGCCTGAAGACCTGGTTCAAGACCGACGACGGCATGGTGCGCGCCGTCGACGGCGTCGACCTGCACGATCGACCGCGGCGAGACCGTGGGCGTGGTCGGCGAGTCGGGCTGCGGCAAGACGGTGACCGCGCGCTCGGTGCTGAAGCTCATCGACATGCCGCCCGGCCGCATCGACGGCGGCCAGATCCTGTGGCAGGGCCGCGACCTCGTTCCGCTCGACCAGGACGAGATGAACAAGATCCGCGCCCGCGAGATCGCCATCGTCTTCCAGGAGCCGATGACCTCGCTCAACCCGGTCTACACGGTCGGCGAGCAGATCGCCGAAGTCGCTGCGCGCTGCACGAGAAGCTCAGTCGCAAAGCAGGCGATGGACGCGCGCGGTCGAGATGCTGCGGCTGGTCCACATCCCCAACGCCGCAGCGCCGCGTGCACGACTATCCGCACCAGTTCTCCGGCGGCATGCGCCAGCGCGTGATGATCGCCATGGCGCTCTCCTGCAAGCCGAAGCTCCTGATCGCCGACGAGCCGACGACCGCGCTCGACGTCACCATCCAGGCGCAGATCCTCGAGCTGCTGCAGGAGATGAAGGAGCGCTTCGGCATGGCGATCATGCTGATCACCCACGCGATGGGCGTGGTCGCCGAGACCTGCCAGCGCGTCGTCGTGATGTATGCCGGCAAGGTGGTCGAGGAGGCGCCGGTCGAGGCGCTGTTCGGCGATCCGCGCCATCCCTACACGCAGGGCCTGATCCGCTCGATCCCGCGCATCGACCGCGCGGCCGAGCACGAAGCAGCGGCTGGAGGCGATCCCCGGCACGGTGCCCAGCCTGCTCGAGCCGCCGCCGGGCTGCCGCTTCGCGCCGCGCTGCAAGTACGTCACCGATATCTGCGTGCGCGGCATGCCGCCCCTGAAGGAAGTCGGCGCCCGGCCACTTCGTGAGGTGCGTGCTGTGAGCGGGACCGAGCTCCTCTGTCCGTGCGCGACCTGCGCAAGCACTTCCCGATCAAGGGCGGCATGCTCTCGCGCGACGGTCGACAAGGTGCACGCCGTCGACGGCGTCAGCTTCGACATCGGCGCCGGCGAGACGCTGGGCCTGGTCGGCGAATCGGGCTGCGGCAAGTCGACGACCGGCCGCTGCATCCTGCGGCTGATCGAGCCCAGCTCGGGCGAGGTCTGGTTCAAGGGCGCCGACGTCACGGCAGCTGAACGGCACGGCGCTGCGCGCGCTGCGCGCGCGACATGCAGATCATCTTCCAGGATCCGTACGCCTCGCTCAACCCGCGCATGACCGTGGGCGCGATCATCGGCGAGGCGCTGATCATCCACGATCTGGCGAAGTCGCAGCGCGCGCTCGAGGAACGCGTCGTCGCAGCTGCTCGAGACGGTCGGCCTGCAGGCCGACCACATGCGCCGCTTCCCGCACGAATTCTCGGGCGGCCAGCGCCAGCGCATCGGCATCGCCCGCGCGCTCGCGGTCGAGCCCAAGCTGATCGTCTGCGACGAGCCGGTCTCGGCGCTCGACGTGTCGATCCAGGCGCAGGTGATCAACCTGCTGGAGGATCTGCAGGAGCAGTTCGGCCTCACCTACCTCTTCATCGCCCACGATCTGTCGGTGGTCGAGCACATCAGCGACCCGCGTCGCGGTGATGTATCTCGGCCGCATCGTCGAGATCGCGCCGGCGCGCGATCTCTACGACACCCCGCTGCATCCCTACACGCGAGGCGCTGCTCTCGGCCGTGCCGATCCCCGATCCGACGGTGAAGCGCAAGCGCATCATGCTGCAGGGCGACGTGCCCAACCCGATCCGCCCGCCGTCGGGTTGCCACTTCCACACGCGCTGCCCGATCGCCCGGCCCGACTGCGCCCAGCGCGTGCCCGAGCTGCGCGAAAGCCGCCCGGGCCACTGGGTGTCCTGCCACTACAGGGGTTAGGCTGGGGGCGCGCGATTCCTCAGGCAAAGTAACCTTCGCCTTGTGTCGCGCGTCTTCGTCGATTCCTAAATGACCGCGCCACTGGAGTGGCTGCCCCCAGCATCAGCTCTTCGGCGTGAACACGTCGAGGTCGTGGATGCCGATCACTGTCTCGATCTCGGCGACCTTCTTGGCGATCTTCTCGAAGCCGTCGGCGCCGAAGGCCTGGCGCTCGCGCTTCTCCATCTCGTCGGCCATGCCTTCGTATTCGTCGCTCGTGAGAAGCTGGCGCAAGGTCGGAAACAGGTCTGTCTCCTCGCGCGCGGCATGCGGGCGATACATGGCGACGAAGGCCTGGATGTCGCGACCCATCGCCTCGCGCGGCTCGCGATTGCGGGTCTGTGGCGCCGCCGCCAGGATACGCTCGGTGAGCTTGCGCCCGGCCGCGTGCTGGACGACCAGCACATTGACCAGCTCGACCATGCGCCCGGCGGTCTTGAAGCGCGGGAAGATCAGCTCCTCTTCAGACTTCTCGTGATAATCGTGGATGAAGTCGCGCACGATGCCGGCGGAATGTTCGAAAACCGCCGGGTCGATATCTTCACCTTGGCCGGCCCGCCGCATGCCCGCCTCGTAGACCAGCAGGATGCGGTCGAGAACGGCATGCTCGCGCATCAAATCCTCCGGCGGCGAGATGGTCTCCTCCGCGCCGGTTTTCTTGGTGTCGCGGGCGAGGGCGGGCAATGCCATCCCGCTGGCCGCGACCACGCCCGACAGGGCGCCCACATGCAAAAGCGCGCGTCGCGATGTTGCCTTGTTCATGACGCCACTCCTTTTCCGAGATCGGAACAGGAAAACGAGTGGGAGAAGGGGTGGTTCCCCCGTCCGGCGGGGTCAGCGGCCCACTTTCCAGGCAACTTCCTTGGCGAAACTGTCGAAGAAATCGAGGTCGTAGGCCTGTTCCGGCGTCTCGCGGACCCGCTGATCGATCCGTTCGGCGTCTGCGCCGACCAGGATGCGCCAGCGATCGGCCTTGACGCCGTTGAGGATGATCCTGGCCGCCTGGGTCGCGCTGGTCGGCGCATCCTCGAGGAAGCGTCGTGCCCGCTCTTCGGCCAGCCTGGCGATGTCGTCGTCCGACAGGTTCGTCACATCTATGCCCATCGAGGCTACACGCGCGCGCATCTGGGCGATTTCCTTGGCGCTCATCGTGTCCGAGTCATTGCCGCTCTGGACCTTGCGCGAGTTCTTGACGATCGAGGTGCCGATATGGCCCGGCATGACGACCGAGCACTTGATGTGCGGCGCATTGATCCGGAGGTCGGTCTGCAGCGCCTCGCTGAAGCCCTTCACTGCGAACTTGGCGGCGCTGTACGCGGTGTGCGGGATCGTCGGACCGACGGAGGCCCAGAAGCCGTTGACGCTGCTGGTGTTGATGATGTGACCGCGGTCGGCCTTGAGCAGCATCGGCAGGAAGGCGCGCGTGCAGTAGTAGACGCCGAACCAGCAGACGTTGAAGGTGCGCTCCCATTCGTCGCGGCCATGCACGATCATGCTGCCGCCGCCGCCGATTCCGGCATTGTTGAACAGCAGATGGATCTTGTCGGTGTCCTGGTCGCGGGCGACCTCGTCGGCGAAGCGCTTGACCTGCTCCTCGTCCGAGACGTCGGCCACGTGCGTGGTGATGCGCAGGCCCTGCGGCAGGCGATCGACCTCGCAGAGCCGTTTGGTCTCCGCCATTGCCGCCGCCGAGACGTCGCACATTGCGACGTTGCAGCCTTCGGCCACGAGCTGGCGTGCCAGTTCGCGGCCCATGCCGGTGCCGCCGCCGGTGATGACGGCAATCCGTCCCGCAAGATCCTTCATGTCGTTGTTCCCCCCTGCGACATCCGCCCTTGTGGCGGCGCATCTGCCGCTTCTATCCTTGTCCCGTGCTCCTAGAAACTCTCCTGCCGCTCGGCAAGGTCGATCCTGGCCTGCGCGCGCCCGAAATCCCCCTCGACCTCGCCAGCATCGGCGGCGACGCGCGGCTGCTGGAGGAGATCGGCTATGACGGCATGGTCGTCGAGGAGACCAAGGACGATCCCTTCATCATCATGGCGCTGGCGGCGCAGGCCACCACCAGACTGAAACTGGCGACGTCGGTCGCCATCGCCTTCCCGCGCAGCCCGACCGTGACTGCCATGAGCGCCTGGACCTTGCAGAAGCTGTCGCGCGGACGTTTCACGCTGGGACTCGGCACGCAGGTCAAGGCGCACATCGAGCGCCGCTACGGCATGGCGTGGTCGCCGGCGGGGCCGTGGATCCGCGAATATGTCGGCGCCGTCCGCGCCGTGTGGGATTGCTGGCAGAACGGCACGCCACTCGATGTTCACGGTCCGCACTACAACATCAATCTCACGGTGCCGCTGTTCAATCCCGGGCCCATCGAGCATCCGCGAATCCCGATCCAGCTCGCCGCGGTCAATGCCTTCATGAGCCAGGTCGTGGGCGAAGTCGCCGACGGCCTGCGCGCCCATCCGGTCTGCACGCCGTCCTACATCGAGCAGGTGATGCTGCCCGCGGTCCGCGCCGGCGCGGCGAAGGCTGGCCGGTCGCTGGCCGACTTCCAGGTGTGCATGAAGCCGCTGGTCGCCGCCGCCGCTACAGAGGAAGAACTTTCCGCCAAGATCCGCGATGTCCGCGCGCGGGTTTCCTTCTACGCCTCGACGCCGCAGTACCGCGCCGCTTTCGATCATCACGGACTGGGTGATCTCGCCGACCGGCTAAAGCTCCTGTCGCGCGCTCAGCGCTGGGAGGAGATGCCCCAACACATCACCGACGACATCCTCCACACCTTCGTGACCGTCGGCACCTACGACACGATCGCGCGCAAACTGAGCGATCGCTATGCTGGGGTCGTCACCCATTGCGAATTTTCGATCCCGGTGAAGGCCGCGGCCGACAAGGAACGCCTGCGCGAGCTCGCCCGGACCATCCAGGCCGAGAGCCTCGACAAGGCGCGACGCGCCATCGTCGGTTAGGGCGTATCGACGATCGCGGCCTGGTCAGCCGCGTCGAGCGCCTGGGTCGCGCCGGCCCGGATCAGTTCGGCAAAGCCTTCGTTGGGCACCATTACCGTGAGGCAATAGAGCCGGTCCGGCCCGGTATTCTCGACCACGTGCTCCATGCGCGGCGGCAGCACCAGCGTATCGCCCTTGGCGACATCGTAGGTCTTGCCGTCGCAGTAGGCGCGGCCGCGACCGCTCAGCACGTAGAACATCTCGTGGGCATCCTGGTGGGCGTTGGGCGGGGTCTTGCCGCCGACCTCGAAGATCTCCACCACGGAGATGAAGGGGGTCTTGTCGACCACGGGATCGACCATCATCACGAACTTGTTGGTGTCGGACGGCGAGATGCGCGAGACCCGGCAATCGCGGGCGCGGCGGAGCAGAGGCTGATCCATGATGACTCCCGGTCGGCTGGCTTGGATGGCGTTCGGAGGGATGGGCAGCAACCAACATGCCAGTTGGCCGGGCAAAAGTCCGTGGCATGGATCATGCTGCGGTGGCTCCAATAAGACGGGGGCCCTCGATAGGAGAGGAAGCGTGACGGAAGATACCGAGCCGGTCGTGCTGGGACCGAGCGAACGCAACGCCTGGCGGGTGAGCGGCGCTGAGGCCGACTTGGTGCGCCGGCCGGCCCCGGCATTGCCTATCCGGCTGCAGGCCGAGCCCAAGGACTGCGTCATCGATCTCGCCCGCACGGCGATGGTCGTCGTCGACATGCAGAACGACTTTTGTCACCCCGACGGCTGGCTAGCCTCGATCGGCGTCGATGTCGACTCCGGCCCGCGCCCCGATCGCGCCGCTGGCCCGCCTGCTGCCGGCGCTGCGATCGGCGAAGGTGCCGGTCGTCTGGGTCAATTGGGGCAATCGGCCGGACCGCCTCAATCTCAGTCCGGCCCTCCTGCATGTCTACAATCCGACGGGCAGCGGCGTCGGCCTGGGCGATCGCGTGCCGAGCACCGGAGCGGCGGTGCTGGAGAAGGACAGCTGGTCGGCTGGCATCGTCGACGAGCTGCCACCCGCGCCCTCCGACATCCAGGTCGACAAGTGCCGCATGTCGGGCTTCTGGGATACGCCGCTCGACAGCATCCTGCGCAATCTCGGGGTGACGACCTTGCTGTTCGGCGGCGTCAACGCCGACCAATGCGTGCTGCATACCTTGGCCGATGCGAACTTCCTGGGCTACGACACCCTGATGGTGGGCGATTGCACGGCCACCACCTCGCCGGCTTTCTGCTGGGAGGCGACCCTCTACAACGTGAAGCAGATCTTCGGCTTCGTCGTGCAGTCGCCGGCAATCCTAGAGGCCTTGGCGCCGGCACGATGACCTGCGACGTCGCGCCAACCAAGACCGTCTCCATGCGGACGCGCGACGGCGTGCGGCTGGATGCCGATGTCTATCGGCCGATGGGCAGGGGTCCATTTCCGGTGTTGCTGATGCGCCAGCCCTACGGCCGCAAGATCGCCTCGACCGTCGTCTATGCCCATCCGCAATGGTACGCCCGGCACGGCTATCTCGTCGCCATCCAGGATGTGCGCGGGTCGGGAACCTCCGAAGGCACGTTCAAGCTGTTCGAGAACGAGCGCAACGACGGCGCCGATGCGCTTGCCTGGGCCGCCACGCTCGAGGGCAGCAACGGCCGGGTCGGCATGTACGGCTTCTCCTATCAGGCGGCGACGCAGCTTCTGGCGCTAGCCGGCGCGCTCGATACGGGCGGCCCCAGGCCCGCCGCGCTCTGTCCGGCGATGATGGGCTGGGACGTGTTCTCCGACTGGGCCTACGAGGGCGGCGCCTTCTGCCTGCAGGGCGGCCTGTCGTGGGCGCTGCAGATGGGCGCCGAACGCGCCCGCCTGGCCGGCGATGTTTTGGCCTTCACGGCGCTGCGTGCGGCCGCCCGCAATCTGCCGCTCAACGAGGAACGCACGGCGTGGCCCGCCGTGCTTCAACGCCACGGGGCCTACACCCACTACGCCGACTGGATCGGCAACCCGGCGCCGGGCGGCTATTGGGATCGCATTTCGCCGGCGGCGGCGCTCGCCGGCCGCACCGGCGATGTGCCCATGCTGCATGTCGGTGGCTGGTACGACCCAATGCTCGACGGCACGCTCGCCGCCTTTCGCGCCATGGCGGTGTCGCGCGCGTCGCAGCGGCTGGTGGTTGGACCCTGGGGTCACATCCCGTGGGGACGTCGCACGGGCATAATGGATTTCGGCCCCGAAGCCTCGAGCCCGATCGATACCGAGCAACTGCGCTGGTTCGACCATTTCCTGAAGGACGCAGACAACGGTGTCGAGCGCGAGCCGCCGGTACGGCTGTTCGATACAGGTGCGCGGTCATGGCGGGATTTCCCGGTGTGGCCCGAACCATCCGCCCAGGCCTGGCACCTCAGCAGCAGCGGGCTGGCCACCGCGCGGACCGAGGATGGGCGCTTGAGCTCCGAGCTGCCGGCGCGGCCCAGCATCGACGTCGTGGTTCACGATCCGTGGCGGCCGGTGCCGTCGCTGGGCGGCCATGACGGCCAGCCGCCGGGGCCGCAGGATCGCAGTGCCCTCGACGGCCGCACCGATGTCGCCTGCTACACATCGGCGCCGCTGGCGGCTCCCTTGTTTCTCGCGGGCTGCGTCCGGGCCGAGATCCATGTCGATGCCGACGCGCCCACGCACGACCTTTGCGCGGTGCTGTCGCAAGTGACGCCGGATGGCCGCGCCATCACCCTGACGCAAGGCTATCTGCGCGTGGCCGATTCCCGCGCGCCCGGCCCGAGGATCGTCACCATGCGGGCGCTTTGTGCCACTGTGCCGGCTGGCGCGGCGCTGCGCCTGTCCCTGCAGCCCTCATCCTTCCCCGCGTTTGTCGTGAACCCAGGCACGGGCGCCGGCGACGCCGATGCACGGCCGTTCGACTCGCGCGTCATAACGCTGACTCTGCACGGCGGCGCGGCGAGGGCTTCAAGAGTGATGCTGCCGGTTGAGAGGGCGTGATGCGTGTGATGGTTGTCTACGCCCATCCGGTCGAGACGAGCTTTAACGCGGCGATCTACGGCGTCGTCACCGAGACGCTGCGCAAACGCGGCCACGATGTCGACGCATGCGACCTCTATGCCGAGAACTTTCCGGCCATCATGAGTCGTGAGGACCGGCTACTTTATCACACGATCCCGGCGAACCGCGCCCTGGCGGCGCCGTGGATCGAGCGGCTCGAGGCGGCGGACGCGTTGGTTCTGGTCTTCCCGACCTGGGTCTTCGCGCCACCCGCCATCCTGAAGGGCTTTTGCGAGAAGGTCTTTTTGCCGGGCGTGGCCTTCGACCTGGTCGACGGCAAGGTGCGCGGCGTCATGCGCCATCTTCGGCGGGTGGGCGGCGTCTCGACCTACGGCGGCACGCGCTGGCGCGCCTTCCTGGCCGGCGATCCGCCGCGCAAGCTCTTCACCCGCATGCTGCGCGCCTATGTCGGGCCCGGCGTGCCGGTGTCGTTCCTGGGCTGTTACGACATGAACCGCAACGACGAGATGCGATTGAAGGCCTTTCTCGAGCGCGTGCGCGCGGCCTATTCAACCTGGTAGAGGCGGGGGGCACGCCACTCCAGTGGCGCGTCTCTCATATTCATTCGGACCGCGAGCGTCTCGCTCGCCCATGAGCGAGCCGGAGGCTCGCGGTCCGGAAGAGCATGACGCGCCACTGGAGTGGCGCGCCCCCCAGCGCTACTCGGCCGCCCGCCGGCTCGCGTAATGGCGGGTCTGCTCGGTCTCACCGTGCGCGGCCAAAAGCTCGAGGAGCATGCGGCGCATCAAAAGGCCGGGCTGATCGGACGGCATGTGGCGCTCGACTCCCGAATTCATGTCGAGCGGGGCGTCGAAGTCGGTGCCTTCCAGCACCGCGCGGTCTTCCTCGGTCACCCGCCGGTCGAAGGCGATGATGTCGGTTGCCGTGGCCTGTGCCTCGGTGTCGTTGCGGAAGCAGAACTGCACCACTTGGCACGATCCGTCGCCGATCGGCGTCGCCGCGGTGACGATGATGTGGTCGAGGCCGTTGGGATAGCGGATCTGCAGGCGGCGCAGAAAGGGCATGTACCAGTGCGCCGTGATGTGGCGGACAGTGAAGGCGCTGTCGTCGCGCAGGTTCTTCTTCTGCAGCTCGGTGTTGAAGACGGGGACGTCGGAGCGGGCGACGAAGCCGTGATCGAAGCGCTCGATGGTGGGCTGCGGCGGATTGGGGTCGTTGATGTCGCCGAACGTTCGGCGATGGACGAAATGGATATGCGCGTTATCGAAGCTGTTCTCCATCAACCGGAAACCCGCGCAGTTCCACGGCTCGTAGAACTGGTCGATGCGGCGATAGGCGGGATCGGTCTCCTCGGGCCAATCGGGAATCGGCGCCAGCGGCTCGTCGAGCGCGACCCAGAGGTGACCATAGCGTTCGGTGCAGGCGAAGCTTTCAACGGCCGTGCCTTTCAATCCGCCGGAGTCGGGCCGTTGTGGCACGCGCACGCAGGTGCCACGGCCGTCATAGGCCCAGCCGTGATAGGGGCAGACAAGGGCGTTGCCATCGACCCAGCCCTTGCTGAGCTGCGCCGAGCGGTGCGGACAGCGGTCGGCCATGGCGGCGTAACGGCCGCTGTCGTCCTTCCACAGGACGATCCTCTCGTCGAGCAGGGTGAAGGGTTGCGGCCCCTGGTCGACCAGGGCCGCCGGCATCACGGGATACCAGAAGCGGCGCAGGACGGGTTGTCTTGTGGCGAGCATCGATGGTTTCCTTCTACTCTGCCGCCGACGCGAGCGGCCGCGCGACCGGCCCGTCGCGCCGCACCTCCGTCTCGCCATGCTCGGTCAGCAGCGTCGACAGCATGCGGCGCATCTCCAGGCCGGGCCGATCGGTCGGCATGTGCAACTCGCCATTCATCGACAGCGGCACGTCATCGTCGCAGACCGCCAGGATGGCCATGTCCTCGTGCGTGACCTGGCGGTCGAACTTGATCAGGTTCTCCGCCGGTGCCTCGGCTTCGCTGTCGCTGCGCAGCAGGAACTGGATGACCTGTGAGCGTCGGTCGTCGATCGGCGCGGTCAGGGTCATGATGATGTGGACGAGCCCGTTGGGGTAGGTCACCTTCATCTTGCGCGAGAAGGGCATCCACCAGGTCTTCTCGTACTGCCGGATGGTGCGGTCCGAGGCGATGCCGAGATTGGCCTTCTGGATCTCGGGATTCTTCACCGGCACGTCGGCATACATGACGAAGCCTGCCGGATGCGGTTCCAGTCGCGGCTGCACCGGTTCGGGCTCGTCGACGATGCCGAAGCTCGCTTTGTGCACGAAGGCAAAATGGGCGTTGTCGAAACTGTTCTCCATGATGCGCAGCCCGGGTGCGTCCCACGGCTCATAGAACTCGAAGACGCGGCGATAAGCCGGGTCGTCGTACTCGGGCAGCTCGGGGATGTCGCGCAACGGCTCCTGGAGGGCCACCCACACCACGCCATGGCGCTCGCTGCAGCGGAACGACTCGACGCCGATGCCCTTGCCGGGATCGCCATCCGGCCGCTGCGGGATGCGCATGCAGCGCCCGTCGCCGGCATAGGTCCAGCCATGATAGGGGCAGACGATGTTGCCGCCGTCGAGCCAGCCCTGGCTCAGCCGGGCGGTGCGATGGCAGCAGCGGTCGATCAGCGCCGCGGCCTTGCCCTTGCCATCGCGGAACAGGACCAGCTTCGTGCCCAGCAGGGTGAAGGGCACCGGCGCGTCGGTCAGCCGGTCCGCAGGGATAACCGGGTACCAGAAGCGGCGAAGGACCTTCTGCTGGGTGACGAGCATCGTGTCTCCTGGCGTTTTAGCCGTGCCGGAAGCGTGCCATTCGAACGGGCTCTTGCGCCAGCATCGATGAGAATTTGTCCCTGCCCATGATTTAGGCAGGACGCTCGGCCGCCGGGCAGGCCACGGACGTGAAGGCCTTCATCTTTCCGGGGTTCAGCAAGCCGAGCGGGTCGTTCTGCCGTTTGAAGGCAAGCTGCGCCGCGTCGATGGTTTTCATACCGCCATCCTCCAGGATGAAGGTGTGCGGATCGGCCACCGGGCAGCCCGCCGCCTCCAGCCAGGCGATGATCTCATAGAGTCGTTGCTCGCTGGTGAAGCGCACGAGCTGCAGGCCGAACGCCGCAACATGGCCCTCGACGCGGGTGAACTCCAGATGCATGGGCGCTTCATCGCCGAAGGCGGTGACCGCGCGGGCGATCTTGTCGAGATAGTCCGGCCCGTCGAACAGGCACTGCAGGTAGGTAATCGTGCGGTCGGATTTCAGGGCCCACAGCGTCGTGTGGTTCCAGGTGAATTCGTAGAGCGGCGGAATCTCCTCGCCATCGCCGCCAGCCGCGCGCTCGAACACGATCGTGCCGCCGCCGTCTTTGGCCAGCAGCGCGAACGCCTCGCGCGAGGGATCGGCGATCAGGCAGAGCGCGATGGCCTGGCCGGCCGGAAGATGCGGCAGCAACGGCTTGAAATACTGGGCCGCGCCCCAGTCGAAGACGGAGATCAGCTTCTTGGTGACGCCATCCGCCTCGCCCAGCGCATTGCCGAAGGCAGCGGCGCGGCCGGTATCATCGAAGGCCACGATCACCTCGTGCCACGGCCAGGCGCGTGCCAGTGGGATTTCCAGCTCGGTGATGATGCCGTTGGTGCCGTAGGCGTGGATCGCCTGCATGACTTCGTTGCCGCGCAGCTCGAGGACCCGCGGTTTTGCCTCCATGGTGATGACGCGCAGCCCCAAGACGTTGCCGCGGCTGCGCAGGCCGCCGAACTGGATCGAGCCCACGCCACCCGAACCGCCGGCGATGAAGCCGCCGATGGTCGCCGTGCGCCGCGTCGAGGGATGGAAGCGGAGCTCCCAACCCTTCGGCAGGCTATGGGCTTCGAGGTCGCCGAGCTTGAGGCCGGCCTGCACGCGGGCCACGCCATCCTCCAGCGACAGGAAGCGATCGAGGCGGCCGAGATCGAGCACGACGCCGCCTTCGATCGGCATCGCCTGGCCATAATTGCCGGTGCCGGCGCCGCGCGGCGTTATGGGAATGCGGCGGGCGTGGCAATAGGCGAGGGTGCGCACAACCTCGTCCTCGTTGGCCGGACAGACTAAAAGATCACCGCGCACGCCCTTCAGCCGCTCGTTCAGCACCGGCGAATACCAGAAGAAATCGCGGCTCTTCTGGCGCACCAGCGCGCGATCGGTGATGCACTCAATCGGCGCGAGGTCGGCCGCGACGCCCGACCAGTCGATCGCCTTCACCCCGCCGTCCATCGACTCATCTTTCCGGGATTGAGCAGGCCTTGGGGATCGGCCTCGCGCTTGAAGGCGAGCTGCAGGTCGGCCGACAGCACGCGCGCGCCCTTGTCCTCCAGGATGTAGCTGTGCGGGTTGGACAGCCGGATGCCGAGCGTCTCCATGCCCTGCACGATGTCCCACAGCCGTGCCTCGTCGCTGTAGCGCACGACCTGCAGCGACGAGCAGTTGGTGCGGCCCTGCCGGCGCTGGAATTCGGCGTGCGCCATGACCTCCTCACCGAACATCTCGTGCGAGGCGATCAGGGCTTCGACGTTGGCGCCCAATGGAAAGATGGTCTGCAGGTAGGTGACGGTCTTGTCGAGCTTGAGCGCCTGCAGGGTCGTGTGGTTCCAGGTGTATTCGTAAAGCGGCGTGATGGCCCGATCCTCGACGTGGCGCCGCTCGAGCGTGATCGCGCCGCGCCGCTCGCGGACGAGGTCGCGCACCGAACCCGCGTTGCCCGCCGCGACCATGATCATGACGATGTGACGCCCTTCGGGGAGCACGCCGTCTTCCAGGCCGCGGAAATAGCGCGGCAGGGGCCACGCTAAAAGGCTGTCGAGCTTGAGGAAGATGCCGTCCGACTCGCCCAGCGCCTGGGCGAAATGGGCCGCCGCGGCGAAGTCGTCGAATGCGGCCACCATCTCGATCCAGGGATAGGCGGGCGCCAGCGCAAGCTCGACCTCGACGACGATGCTGGTGGTCCCGTAGGCATGCAGCGCCTTGCCGATATCGGCGCCGCGTAGCTCGATCAGACGCGGGACGGGCTCGCAGGTGACGACCTTCAGGGCCAGCACAGAACCCGCATCGCGGAGCTGCCCGTAGCGGATCGAGCCCACGCCGGCAGCGCCGCCGCAGACATACCCGCCGACGGTCGCCTGCCGGCGCGTCGAGGGGAACATGCGCAGTTCCCAGCCCTGCTTCTGGCACAGCACGTCGGCGTCGCCCAGGCGCACGCCGGCCTCGAAGCGGCCACGGCCCCGTTCGACCCAGAGCGTGCGATCCAGTCGCGCCATATCGAGCAGCACGCCACCCTGCAGCGGCACCATCTGGCCGTAATTGCCGGTGGCGCCGCCGCGGACCACCAGCGGAACGCCGAAGCGGGCACAGGCGGCGGCCACGCGCACGACCTCGTCGATCGTGTGCGGCACGACGATCAGGTCGGCTGCCTTGCCGTCGAGCTCGGCCTTCAGGATCGGCGAATACCAGTAGAAATCGCGGCTGCGCAGGCGCAATTGCACGGGATGGTCGATCAGCTCCAGCCCGTCGAGCGCGGCGCGAAAGGCAGGCTCGGCGGCCGGGATCACGCCGGTGCGCCCAGAAGCCCGTCGAGCTCGCGATAGTCGGGCAGCGACGTGTCGATGGCCCGGCCGCCGCGCAGCACGACGCGGTCGGCCTGGCTGCGCGACAGCATCTCCGACATGAAGCGGGCCGACAGCAGCACCAGGTCGGCCGGCGCCCCCACCTTCAGGCGGCCGTGCTCGGCAAGGCCCATGACGTCGGCGGGCACGGACGTGAACGACGTCGGCCAGTCGCCGAACGGATGGTCGAGATGGGCGATGCGCGTGGCCTGGGTCATGACCTCGAGCATGTCGTGATCGCCGAAGGCATAGAACGGGTCGCGGCAATTGTCAGAGGCGATCGACACGGGAATGCCCTCGCCGCGCAACTCGTGCAGCAAGGTGATGCCGCGCCAGCGCGGCGTTCGCCCACTGGTGCGGCCCTGCAGGTACATGTTGCACATTGGCAGGCTGACGATGGCGATGCCGGCCTGGGCGACGGCGCGCAGGGTCTCGGCCACGAATTCGTCGGGCTGCATGGCGAGCGAACAGCAATGGCCGCATTGCAAGCGGCCGTTGAAGCCCAGGCGCTCCGCCATGCGGGCGATCTCGATCAGCGCCTTGGCGCCCAGATCGCCGCTTTCGTCGACATGCAGGTCCATGTCGAGGCCACGATCCATCGCCAGCCGGAAGATGCGCTCGAGCAGCTCGCGGAATCCCGGGGGCAGTGCCTCGTGGGCGCCGCCGTTCAGCCGGGTGCCGCAACCCAGAATGCCGCCGGCATCGGCCACGATGTCGGCAAGCCGGTCGCCCTGGGGTTCGGCAAAGGCGTCCATCGGCATGAGGCAGCTGCCCTGCAGCTCGATCCGTCCCGCCCAGGCATCGCGCATCGCCTTGAAGATCGGCCACGAGATCTCGGCTTGGGGTGCCAGGGAATCGACGTGCGTGCGGACGGCCACCGTGCCCTGCGCGCGGGCACATTCGAGGCCGAACTCCATGCGTCGGCGCACGTCCTCGGCCGACCAGCGCGTCGAGCGGTCGCTCAAGGTGGTCCCGGCGGCGCCCAAAAAGCTGCCGTCCGGATTGGGTGAGCGTGGCCAGATATGGCCCTTGTCGAGATGGGTGTGCACATCGACGAAGCCCGGCCACACCAGGCCACCTCTGAGGTCGACAGCGCCGGCTGGCGCCGTGCCCAGTGGCGCGATGGCGGCGATGCGGCCGTCCCTGATCTCGATATCGCAGCGGACCAGGCCCTCGAAATCGGGTTTGCCCGGCAGGCTGTCCTCGATCAGGCAGACCTGCGCGCGCGCGTCGGCCAGCCAATAGTGTGGTCGGTCGGCAATCTCGGTGAAGCCCATGCGCTTCATGTCAGTTCTCCCGGCGAATGGCGCTCTCGTGCCAGCGCCGCAGTAAGAGGTGGGAGATCAGGCTCAACACCAGGAAGATGACGATGCCAGCGCCTGATACCATCGCGAGTGCGGCAAACATGCGCGGGATCTTGAGCTGGTAGCCCGCTTCGAGGATGCGGAACGCCAAGCCCGAGGCGGTGCCGCCCGAGCCGGCGACGAATTCGGCGACCACCGCGCCAATCAGCGCCAGGCCGCCGGAGATGCGCAGGCCGCCCAAGAAATAGGGCAGGGCCGCCGGCAGGCGCAGGTAGCGCAGCGTCTGCCAGCGGCTCGCGCCATAGAGCTGGAAGAGATTGATCAGATTGTGGTCGGCGGAATTCAGCCCGAGGATGGTATTCGACAGGATCGGGAAGAAGGCGACGATCCAGGCGCAAATCAGCAGCGAGAGCAGCGTGTCGTTGACCCAGATGATGATCAGGGGCGCGATGGCCACGATCGGCGTCACCTGCAGGATGATGGCGTAGGGGAATAGCGAATATTCCAGCCACTTCGACTGGGTAAACAGGATCGACAGCGCCCCGCCTACCAGCACGGCGGCCAGCAGTGCGAGGCCCGTGATCTGCAGCGTGATCCAGAGCGAGCCCGACAAGGTCCTCCAGTCGGCGATCAGGGTGGTGGAGATGCGCAACGGCCCGGGCAGGATGTAGTAGGGGATGCCGGCCTGCCGCACGGTGAATTCCCACAGGCCCAGGAAGACGAAGCCGATCACGATCGGCGCCAGGATCTTCTGCCAGCCGTCGACAGTGAGGCCGAGCCAGCGCCGCTCCTCGGCAAACACCGGACGGGCCTCGGCGTCCGTGCCTTGGGTGAGCGTCGCGGCCGGCCGCAGGGGCGTGGGGACGATCGTGTCGGTCACGCGGCGATTGCCTCCACGAGCTTTGCCGAGACGGCGCGGCAGGACGCAGCATAGTGCGGCGAGGTGCGGAAGGCCGAATCGCGCACCGCCGGCGCATCGATGGCCATGTCAGCGATGACACGGCCGGGCCGCGCCGCCATCACCACGACACGCTGCGACAGGTAGACCGATTCGAACACCGAATGCGTGACGAACACCACGGTGAAGGCCGCCTTCGCCCACAGCGCCAGTAGGTCGTCGTTCAGTTTCTGCCGTGTGATCTCGTCGAGCGCGGCAAAGGGTTCGTCCAGTAGCAGAACCTTGGGCTCGGTCACCAAGGCGCGCGCGATCGAGACGCGCATCTTCATGCCACCCGACAACTCGCGCGGATAGGCGCGCCGGAAAGAGTCCAGTCCGACCGCGGCCAGTGCCGCTTCGGCAAGCCTCGCCGCTTCCCGCTTCGCGACCTTCTTCAATGTCAGAGGCAGCATGACGTTCTGGTGCGCTGTCGCCCAGGGCATGAGGGTCGCCTCCTGGAAGACGAAGCCCACGTCGTGCAACGAACGGCCGTGCGTGGCGTGCGCGGAGGTCGACCATTCGACACTGCCCGCGGTGGGCTCGCCCAGGCCCGCGATCATGCGCAGCACCGTGGACTTGCCGCAGCCCGACGGCCCCAGCAGGCTGACGAACTCGCCGGCGTGCAGGTCGAGGTCGAGGCCGGTGACGGCGGTCGTGCCGTTGGCATAGCGCTTGGCGATGCCGCGCAGGGAAATCAGCGGAAGGGTGGCGGTTGCGGCCACGGTCTTCGCCGCATTGCTCGCCGCCCAGGCCATCACGCCTTCCCGACGCCCTTGTTGACGAATTCCAGGCTGTATCCCTTCTTGGGATCCAGGCCCTTGGGCACGATGCCGACATCGGCCATCGAACTCGTAGAAGCGCTGCCAGCGGGCATCGGTCATCGCGCCGATGCCGAGGGTGAGCGCATCGCCTGACAGAACCATGCCGCTTTCGTTCATGACCTTGATCGCATAGGCGATCTTGTCGTCGGTCATCTCGGGGTTGTCCTTCTTGATCAGCGCATTGGCGCCGTCGATCGCGGCGCCGCCCTTGAGGTATTGCGCCCAGCCTTCAAGGCTGGCGGTGATGAAGCGCTGGACGAGGTCCTTCTTCTCGGTGACGAGCTTCTTCGAGGTCGAGAAGGTGGTGTTGTAGTTGTCGTAGCCGGCATCGGCGATCAGCAGCGGCACCGGATCGGCGCCGGCTTGGCGCATGGCGTAGGGCTCCGACGAGATGAAGCCCTGCTGCACCAGGTTCTTGTCAGCCAGGAACGGCGCCAGGTTGAACGTGTAGGGCTTCAACTGATCGTCGCTATAGCCGTACTTGGCCTTCAGGAAGGGCCAGTAGGTGACCCTGCCGCTGGCGCCCACCAGGATGGTCTTGCCCTTGAGCTTCTCGAAGCTGTCGTTGCCCGAGCCGGCATGGGCGATCAGCACCTGCGGGTCCTTCTGGAAGATGGCGCCGATGCAGAGGAACGGCAGGTCCTCCTTGGCGTAATTGAGCGCCTCCAGACCGCTCGACATGATCATGTCGACCCGGCCGCCCATCAGGAGCTGCGAGCCGCCGACCTGCGGCCCGCCCTGGCGCAGGTCGCACTCGATCCCGTATTTCTTGTAAATCCCGGCGGCGACCGCCTGATAGAAGCCGCCATGCTCGGCCTGCGCGCGCCAGCTGGTAAGGTAGCTCACCTTGTCGAGGACTTGGGCGCTGGCGCTCCGGCCCGGCAGCTTCACCAGGACCGACGCCGCGGTGGCGCCGGCCAAGCCCAAGGTGGCCCGGCGGGACAGTCGATATCGGGTCATTGCCATTCTGGGTCTCATCCTTCGGGCTGGCACTTGCACGGCTCTGCCGCTCAAAAACGCAATTGCTATGCCACCCGCCTTCCTGGCTGTGTGCACATCCGGGCATGCCTATTTCTTGTGCAAGGGCCCATCCCGCAGGGCACTGAGCGGGTAGCGGTGGATTTCGTCGAGCAGCTTCACGAAGCGGTTGGCGGCGTGCTCGACCAGAAGCTTGCCGCGTTCGGCATCGGCGTCGGAGGCATCGCCGCACGCCCCGGGCAGGCTGAGATCCTGGGTCTCCCAGCCGAAGCCGATGCTGCCCTCGGGCGTCAGGATCTCGTAGTCGCCCTCCATGTCGAGCGAGCGCGGGCGGAAATTGGCGAGCTTGTCGCGGCGCACCAGGTCGGGATGGAGATGCATCATGATCGAGGTCTCGACCGACCCGCCATGGATGCCGTGCTTGAGTTCGGCGGCAGGAAACAGGCCGGGCGGCCGGCCGAGCGCATAGGTGCTGGCCGTGACGACGAACATGGCGCGGCGTACGCGCAGGTCGCGCGCCACGATATCGGCGATCTGCGGCTGGCCGCCATGGCTGTTGAACAGCACGAGCTTGCGCACGCCGGCGCGCGCCACGCTCTCGCCGATCTCGGTCCACAGCCGGATCAGCGTCTCGGCCGAGAGCGTGAGGGTTCCAGGGTAGGAGATATGCTCGTTCGACTTGCCGATCGGCATGGCCGGCAGCACCGTCACCGGCAGATCAGCCGGCACCAGCGCCATTGCGCGCGCCAGGATCCCGCGATTGATCGCGGTATCGACCTCGACCGGCAGGTGCGGACCGTGCTGCTCGATCGCCGCCACCGGCAGGATGGCGATGGCGCCCGCCATGTCCGACTGCTGGAAGTCCTCGGTGGTCATCTCGACCCATTGGCGTCGCAGTCGGGCTGACATGGAAACGCTCCTCCCGTGTTTTCGCAGTCTTCTAGTGCAAGCCCCTTGCCACGCCTCCCTGCCGCGTCCGCCGTTGGCGCAGTGATTGCATCGCGTGCCGTGGCCGCGGCGGTACGCCCCGACGCGGCTGTGCGGGGAGAGTTGCAGTGCAGGCGAAGTCGTCGACCGTCCCAGCCGAGCCCTATCCGTTCGACCTGCGGCCGGCCGAGTGCGGCCTGCTCATCATCGACATGCAGCGCGACTTTCTCGAGCCCGGCGGCTTCGGCGAGATGCTGGGCAACGACGTCTCGCAGCTGCGCCGCACGATCGAGCCCAACCGCCGGCTGCTGGCCGCCTGGCGCGCCGCCGGCCTGCTGGCGATGCATACCCGCGAGGGCCATCGGCCCGATCTCTCCGACCTGCCGCCGGCCAAGAAGGTGCGCGGCCGCAGCAAGACCTCGATCGGCGACAAGGGCCCGATGGGCCGCATCCTGGTGCGCGGCGAGGCGGGCCACGACATCATTCCCGAGCTCTATCCCGCTGTCGGGCGAGCCGGTCATCGACAAGCCCGGCAAGGGCGCCTTCTACGCCACCGACCTGCACTCGATCCTGCAGCATCGCGGCATCACCCAGCTCGTCGTCACCGGCGTCACCACCGAAGTGTGCGTCAACACCACGGTCCGCGAGGCCAACGACCGCGGCTACGACTGCCTCGTGCCCGAGGATTGCGTCGGCTCGTACTTCCCCGAATTCCAGGACATGGGCCTGAAAATGATCAAGGCGCAGGGCGGCATTTTCGGCTGGGTGGGCAGCTCGGCCGATATCGTCGCGGCGATCGGCAAGGGCTGAGCGAGGCACTGCACGAAACTGCATAGAGTCAGAGGAGAGCGACATGGCTGTGACGACCGCGGACTTCAAGCCAAAGCTTTGGGTTCCAGGCGACTGGAATGCGTTCTTCGGCTTCGGCACCAACATCCTGGTCAACATGCTGGTGCTCACCGGCCTGCTGCGCTTCGTGCTCAAGATGCCCGACGAGCTGGTGTTCGGCCGCATCCTGCCCGCCACCGGCCTGATGCTGTGCCTGAGCACGGTGTACTACGCCTGGCTCGCCTATCGCCTGGCCAAGGAGACCGGCCGCACCGATGTCTGCGCGCTGCCCTCGGGCATCAGCGTGCCGCACATGTTCGTCGTCGTGTTCGTGATCATGCTGCCGATCCTGATCGCCACCAAGGATCCGGTGCAGGCCTGGGAAGCGGGGCTTACCTGGGTGTTCGTGCAGAGCTTCGTCCTGATGGGCGGCGGCTTCATCGCACCCTGCATCCGCAAGATCACGCCGCGCGCCGCCCTGCTGGGTTCGCTGGCCGGCATCTCGATCACCTTCATCTCGATGCGCCCGGGTGCGCAGATGGCGATGACGCCCGTCATCGGCCTGATCTGCTTCGCCGTCATCATGGTCGACTGGTTCGGCGGCGTGCGCTACTTCAAGGGCATACCGGGCGGCCTGGTGGCCATCATCGTCGGCGCCATCATCGCCTGGGGCTCGACCCTGTTCGGCTTCAACTATGGCGGCCTCACCGTCGAGGGGTTGAAGGGCGCGTTGTCGAGCTTCGGCTTTTCTTATCCGATGCCGGCGGTCGGCCACGTCTTCGGCGGCTTCCAGTTCATCGGCGTCATCCTGGTGACGGCGATTCCCTTCGGCATCTACGACCTCGTCGAGGCGATGGACAATGTCGAGAGCGCGGCGGCCGCGGGCGATTCCTTCCCGACGACGCGCGTGCTGACCGCCGACGGCGTCGTCAGCCTGATCGGCTGCCTGATGGGCAACCCGTTCATCAACGCCGTCTATATCGGCCATCCCGGCTGGAAGGCGATGGGCGGCCGCATCGGCTACTCGGCGGCCACCGGCGCGCTGGTGATCGTGCTCGCCTGGTTCGGCGTCATCGCGCTGATGATGGCGCTCATCCCGGTCGTCGCGATCCTGCCGATCCTGCTCTATATCGGCATGCTGATCGGCTCGCAGGCGTTCCAGGAAACGCCGATGCGCCATGCCCCGGCGATCGTGCTGGCGCTGGTGCCGCAGATCGCGGCCTGGGGCAAGACGCAGATCGACAGCGCGCTCGGCGCGGCGGGCACCAATGCCGCGGCGGTGGGCTTCGACAAACTCGACCAGACCGGCGTGCTCTATCAGGGTCTGGAGGTCCTGGGCGGCGGCGCCACCCTGGCCGGCATCGTGCTGGCCTCGATCACGGTGTTCATCATCGAGCGCGATTTCGTCAAGGCGGCGGCGTTTGCCGCTGCGGGCGCGGTGTTCACCTTCTTCGGCCTCATCCATGCCGAGGCGCTGGGCATCGGCCGCACGCCGTCGATGGTGATCAGCTATCTCGGTATCGCCGTCATCCTGCTGGCGTGCAGCAAGTACGCCGGCCTGGCGCCGCTGCCGGGCGAGGCGTCGCGCATGCACGGCCACGGTGATCCTGCCGCCAAGCCCGCCGAATGAAGAAGACGCAGCGCTTCTGTCGATGAGGGGATGGTGCCCGCTGCTGGACTCGAACCAGCACGGCCCTCTCGGGCCTCGGGATTTTAAGTCCCGTATGTCTACCATTCCATCAAGCGGGCGCGCGGCGGCGACCTTAGGGGCGAGGCGACGAGAAGAAAAGCGACGACACGTTTTCTCCGCCGATGGCACGCCCTCTCCGCCCGCGAAGCGGGGGGAGAGGGAGGGGACCCGCGCGCGAGCGCGGGGAGGGTGAGGTGGGTCATCACTCACCCCGCGACAGCATTTTCTTAACGGGCACCACCTCACCCTTGCATTGCTTTGCAATGGGCCCCACCCTATCCCCCGCCGCGCGGCGGAGAGGGACTTGAGTTTCTCGGCGGACAGGAAAGCCTACAAGCTAATGCCCGAACCCCGCGATCAGGCCGCCTTCGACCCAGGCGCGTAACAGGCTGGCGGCGCGGGCGGGCGCTTGCTCCTCGCCGGTGAAGGGCGCGATCGCTTCACACAACTCGGGGAAGGTCCGGCCGTCGGCTAGCGCATCGAGCAAGGCGGCATCGTCGTCGTCGAGGGAACGAAAGTTGGAGACCAGCTTGGGCCGCCAGATCGCCCAACGCACCGGCCGGGTGGCGCGTTCGACCTCGAGATTGCCCGGCTCGACCTCTTCTCGGTGCTGCCAGGCCTGCGGCACGTCGAATTCGAGCGTCAGTCGCCGGAGCGAGGGCAGGGGGGTGAAGGAAATCGTCTCCCACGCGTCGGTTGGCAGCGCCATCAGCGCGTCGGCGCCCACGGGTGTCACGTCGGGCGAATCGAACGCCTCGCCCAGCGCCCATTCGAAGCGCGCCATCTCCGCTGCCGCCGGCGTGCGGCTGTAGGGCGGCGTCGCACCCAGGAAATCGGCCAGGTCCTTGCCGTACCAGCGTATCGAGGGATGGCGCGACGGATGGTTGGCAATATAGGCTCGCGCCATGTGATCGAAATCGGCCGGACCCGCCATCGCCATCAGGCCGGGATAGTCGGTGGTCAGCGCCTCGATCAGGCGCAGCGCATAGCCGTCGCGATAGACGTCGAGCAGCGTGCCGCGGCGGGCCTTGCTTGTGTCGCGCACGGCGGCCTGGAACGACGTCACTGCGCGCCAGCACGAAATCCTGAAAAGCCCGCTGCAGGTCGCCCAGGGATCCGGCGTTGGCGCTCATCGATCGATCCTCAGGCGGCCTGGCGCGTGATGCAGGCGGCGATGCGGCGCGCGACATCGAGTTCGGCCAGCAACGCCTCGTAGGGCGGGATATCGGCGTCGCGCTCGATCATGGTCGGCACACCCGGGAACAGCTTTAGCGCTTCTGCGTAGAGCGCCCACACGTCGGGCACGATGGCGTGGTCGTGGGTATCGATGATGTGGCTGCCCTTGTGGGTGTGGCCGGCGAGGTGGAACTGCCGCACGCGCTCGCGCGGCATGCCGCGCAGGAACGCCAAGGCGTCGAACTCGTGGTTGAAGGCGCTGACATAGACGTTGTTGACGTCGAGCAGGATGTCGCAATCGGCGCGGCGGGCGAGCTCGGCGATGAATTCCCATTCGCTGAGCTCGGAGGCGGCGTAGGTGACGTAGCTCGACACGTTTTCCAGCACCAGTCTCCGGCCGAGATGATCCTGCACGGCCAGCACGCGTTCGGCGGTATGGTCGAGCGCCTCCTCGGTGTAGGGCAGCGGCAGCAGGTCGTGCATGTTCTGCCCGCGCAGGCCGGTGAAGCAGAGATGGTCGGAGACCCAGAGCGGCTGCACCCTTTCAACCAGCGCCGAGAGATCGTCGAGGTAGTTTCGGTCAAGCGGATCGATCGAACCGATCGACAGCGACACGCCATGCAGCGCCATCGGATAGTCGCGGCGGATGCGGTCGAGCCAGTGCAGCGGGCCACCGCCCGGCACCATGTAGTTCTCCGACAGCGCTTCGAACCAGCTCACCTTTCCGGGGTTAGCGGCGATCTCTTCGTAATGCTCGGGCCGCAGGCCCAGCCCGAAGTCGATTTCGTTGTCGCCCATGCAATCGACCCTACTCTCTCTCCGTGCGATCGATCGATTTATCGGTTTGCCTGCGGGACGCCTTGCGCATCTCATCGTGAAAGCAAATACGGCGATCGTGAAAATGCACTTCCGGCGAAAAACGACGCGCGGCGAATCGAAATTCCCAACAGCGATCTACAGGAGATATGCAAATGCATAAATGATGCAGACCAATTCACCAGAGAGTTCCGATGCTTAACAAACGCGACGCGATTTATTTTCATTGAGACTCGGATCAGGTGCAGATTTTTGCGAAGAACATTCGCGCTGAAAAGAATCGCATTTCTCACTTCGACTGTTTCCGTTCATCCTTGAACAGCTTCGGACAGTACGTCTAGCATCGCATCAGAGCCTAGCAGATCACTGCAGGTTCGTTGGGAATCTCACAAAGGGGAACGATCATGATGCGCATGCTTTCTTTAACAGCGCTCGCGGCGACTGCATTGTGCGGCGCCGCGCTCGCGATCACATCCGCCAGCGCGCAGACGCCGGCGCCTGCTCCTGGCTGCGGCGTCGAAACCTACTCGGTGGCGGACCAGAAGTATGTCGGCGTGCCGTGCACGCCCAAGGCTGCCGCCGGCCAGACGACGGCCTCGCCCTGCGGCGTCGAAACCTATTCGGTGGCGGAGCAGAAGTATGTCGGCGTCCCCTGCACGGCGCCGGTACCGCAAACCGCGTCCGGCCAGGCGGCGCCCTGTGGCGTCGAGACCTATTCGGTGGCGGAGCAGAAGTACGTCGGCGTGCCCTGCGCGCACCAGTAGCTCGAGATCTCTAGAACAGGATCGGGCGTCGCGAGCCATCGCGGCGCCCGAACTTTTTTTGGGCTTTTGGAGAGGCGAATAATCTGCCGCGGCGCCGCTCCCGACGTCGTGACCTTGGCCCAACCTGCGCCCGGGTGCGTGCGTCGGCGGCATATGCCGACAAACTCCGAAGCAAAGGCGACTTTATGCATATTCGGCGCAAATGCACTGAGAATGAACCGCACTTTCCACTGCCGGTCACACCGCACTGAGGAATATAAAGCCGTAGTACGGAATATCTGGGAATCCAGCTTCACCAAATGTGAGAGGTGAAGAGAGTGTTATCACACCTCGATTTCATTCCTGAAAAACAGGAGGGTCGCCGGTACTAGGCAGGCGCGCGCCATGTGCAAATTGGTGGGAATGACATTCTTCATGAAAAGAATCCCCGCCGTTCGGTCGGCTTTATCCGATCATCCTTGAAGTGGCGCGGAAAGTGCGTCTAGCATCCCGGCACGGGCGAGCAGGCAGCTGCCGCTCGCTGGGAGTTTCACTAAAAGGGGATAAACATGATGCGTCTTTCTTTGTCAGCGTTGGCGGCAGCAGCCGCACTGTGTGGCGCCTCGTTCGCCATCTCGTCAGCGATCGCCCAGACACCCCCGGCGGCAGCGCCGGCTCAGCAGATGACCTCGGACGGCAAGCCCTGCGGTGCGGTCGCCTATTCGGTGGCCGAGCAGAAGTACGTCGGCATTCCCTGCAATGCACCGCCGACGCAGACCTCGGACGGCAAGCCCTGCGGGCCCGTCGCCTATTCGGTGGCTGAGCAGAAGTATGTCGGCATTCCCTGCAATGCGCCGGCGCAGCAGACCTCGGACGGCAAGCCCTGCGGCGCGGTCGCCTACTCGGTGGCCGAGCAGAAGTACGTCGGCGTTCCCTGCCCGACCAAGTAGCTAGAATCGAAAGACCAAAAGGATCGGGCGCCGCGAGCCATCGCGGCGCCCGAACTCTTTTGGCCTGCTGAAATCCTACAGGACCTTGCCGCCCTGGGCCGTGCAGCTCGCGACGTCCGTGGGCCCGGTCGACACAAATGAAAAGGGCGCCGCGATTGGCTGCGATCACTCGCGGACGCGCAACGCCCTTCCTGACCCTTCGATGGATCGCGGAGCCTACTGCACGACCTTGCCGCCCTGCGCGGTGCAGCTCGCGACGTCGGTGGTCTCGGTCCAACCCTGGCCCTTGCAGGCGTTCTGGCCCTTGCAGGACGACGAAGCGGTCTTGCAGGCGCTCGTGCCCTTGCACGAATTGGCGCCGCTGCACTTCACGCCGTCGGCGTGCGCTGCGCTGGCGAACGAGCCGGCGGCGAAGATCGCGGTCGCTGTGGCGATGAGGTTTTTCCTGGTCATTCGTCTCTCCCAAAATGGATCCCAAGTGGGGACACCCCACGGGCGAAGCATGACTCCTGTCCCGATCGCCGGGAAGCCGCTGCCGGCGATGAAGCGGGAACTTTCGATCACCGCTGCGTGAAGCGGGCCGACGAAAGAGCCGCCTCGCTCACGCCCAAGCCAGCAATGTCGTCGGGCATGCCGCGGCCCAGCGCCAGGCTCGCCGCGAGCCGCCCTGCGGACTCGCCCGTCTGGATGCCATAACCGCCCTGGCCTGCCAGCCAGAAAAAGCCCTCGACCGCTTGGTCGTAGCCCACGACCAGGTTCTTGTCGGCAACGAAGCTCCTGAGGCCCGCCCACTTGTTCTTGATGCGCCGGATCTGCAGCGTCGTCGCCGTCTCGATGCGCTCGACGGCGATGGCGATGTCGATCTCCTCCGGCTGGGCGTCGCAGGGCGGCGACGACGTCTCGTCGGCCGGCGAGGCCAGGAACTGGCCGACCTCGGGCTTGAAATACCAGCTCTCGTCGAAGTCGATCACCATCGGCAGGTGCACCAGATCGAGACCGGCCGGCGCGTCGAAGGTGAAGGCGGTGCGGCGCTTGGGCACCAAACCGACCGGCCGGGCGCCGGCCAGCCCGGCCACGACGTCGGCCCACGCGCCCGCGGCATTGACGACGGTCCTTGCCGCAAGGCTCTCGCCGTCGCGCAGGCCGATCCTCCACGGGCCGTCCTTGCGCTCGAGCGTCGTGATCTCGGCCTCGAGGCGCAGCACGGCGCCGGCGGCCCGCGCCCCGCGCAGGAAGCCGCCATGGATCGCCGCCACGTCCATGTCGTCGGCCTCGGGCTCGAAGATCGCGCCGCCCCCCGCCGTTTCGGGCTTGAGCAAAGGCTGTCGTCGGAGCGTCTCGTCGGGATCGAGCCAACGCACGCTCGGCACCAGGCGCGCATACTCGGCGGCGGCCTTCTGCAGCGCCGGCTGCTGCTCGGCCCGGCCGGCGATCAGCGCGCCGCGCGGCGTCAGCAGGGGATGATCGGCGAAGCCCGCGGGCGGCTTGCGGTAGAAGCGGCCCGACGACACGGTGATGGCGCGAATCTCCGCGCTGCCGTAGGTCTCCGAGTGCAGCGCCGCCGAGCGGCCGGTCGTGTGATAGGCCGCGACGTGCTCGCGCTCCAGCACGATCACCCTGGCGTGGGGCGCGAGATGGTAGGCGGCGGAAACCCCGGCGATGCCGGCGCCGATGATGGCGAAATCGAAATCCTGCATGGCCGGCACATTGCAAGGTCGACTGCCGGCCTGCAATAGTCGAGGCCGCCATGAACATCGCCCATCTGCTGCTGGGATCGGCCCGGGAATTCCGCGACCTGCCGGCGCTCGCCCGCGGCACGGCAACCCATCTCACCTACCGCGACCTGTGGCGCAAGGTCTCGGTGATGAGCATGCATCTGCGCGGGCGCTTCGGGCTGGAACGCGGCGATCGCGTCGCTTTCGCCATGTCCAACGGCGTCGAGGCGATCGAGGTGATGTACGCGATCTGGCATGCCGGCCTCTGCGCGGTGCCGATGAACGCCAAGCTGCACGCGCGGGAGTTCGCCTTCATCCTGGAGAACTCCGGCGCCAGGCTCTGCTTCGTCACGCCCGATCTCGCGGCGACCATCGCTGAGGCGGCGAAAGATGCACCCGAGCTTAAGGAGATCGTCGACGTCACGACGCGCTCCTACAGCTTCATGGAAGTCGGCGATCCCATGGTGCTCGTCGAGGCGGAGCCGACCGACCTGGCGTGGCTCTTCTACACGTCGGGCACCACCGGCCGCCCCAAGGGCGCCATGCTGACGCATCGCAATCTTCTGGCGATGACGCTCAACTACTTCGCCGATGTCGACCGTCCGTCGCCCGGCGGCTCGATCGTGCATGCCGCGCCGATCAGCCACGGCTCGGGCTTGTGGAACTTCGCCCTGCTGGCGCGTGGCGCGGTGCAGGTCTTCCCCGAGAGCGGCAAGTACGAGGTGCCCGAGACCGTCGAGCTGATGAACTGCTGGCCCGACTGCAGCATCTTCCTGGCGCCCACCATGGTGAAGCGCCTGATCGAGCACGGCAGCGCGTCGGAGCTGCGAGCCCGATTCGTTGCGGCTGGTCACCTATGGCGGCGCACCGATGTATGTCAGCGACCTCAAGCACGCCCTCGATCTTTTGGGCAACAAGCTGGTGCAGATCTATGGCCAGGGCGAGAGCCCGATGACCATCACCCATCTCAGCCGCGAGATGCATGCCGATCGCAAGCCATCCGCGCTGGGAGCAGCGGCTGGCGTCGGCCGGCCGCCCCGATTCCTGCGTGGCGGTGCGCGTGGTCGACGAGGAAGGCCGTTCGCTCGGCACGGACGAAGTCGGCGAGATCATCGTCAAGGGCGACACGGTGATGTCCGGCTACTGGAACAACCCCGAGGCCACGGCGAAGTCGCTGCGCGACGGCTGGCTGTGGACCGGCGATGTCGGGGCCTTCGACGAGGAGGGGTTGCTCACCCTGAAGGACCGCTCCAAGGACATGATCATTTCGGGCGGCTCGAACATCTATCCGCGCGAGATCGAGGACGTGCTGAACCTCCATCCCGCGGTCGCCGAATGCTCGGTGGTAGGCCGCCCGCATCCGGAATGGGGCGAGGAGGTCGTGGCCTTCGTGGTGGCGCGCGCGGGCCGGACGCTGGCGCCGGCCGAACTCGACCAGCTCTGCCTCGACAACGTCGCCCGCTTCAAGCGGCCCAAGGACTACAGGTTCGTCGACGCGCTGCCCAAGAACAATTACGGCAAGATCCTCAAGACGGAGCTCAGGAAGCTGCTTTAGAGGCCCGTGAGGAAGACCCACAAACCTCATGCTGAGGAGCGAGCGCCGCGAGCGTCTCGAAGCATGGGCACGAGCACCGTGTGTGTTGCCACCTCAGCGCGGAGATTACTCCGCGCGACGAGACGCATCGCTTCGCGATGCTCCTCAGGGTGAGGTAGTGTGGTGCAGGGTGACGACAGAAGGAGGAGGAAAAGACATGGCCAGCATGATCGACTTCAAGCGTCCCGACGGCTCGACCTGCCGGGGCTACCTCGCCGGGGAGGGCAAGGACAGGCCGGGCATCGTCGTGATCCAGGAATGGTGGGGGCTGAACGACCAGATCAAGGGCGTGGCCGACCGCTTCGCATCGGCGGGCTACAACGCGCTGGCGCCCGACCTCTACAAGGGCCGCGTGACGCAGAAGCCGGACGAGGCCAATCACATGATGAGCGGGCTCGATTTCGTCGGCGCCTCCGACCAGGACCTCGCCGGCGCGGTGAAGCACCTGGCCGGCATGAGCCGCAAGGTGGGCGTGATGGGCTTCTGCATGGGCGGCGCCCTCACCATCGCCGCCGCCGCGCGGGTGCCGGGCATCGCCTGCGGCGTGCCGTTCTATGGCGTGCCGCCGGGCCAGCTCGCCGATCCGGCGAAAATCAGGATTCCCATCCAGGGCCATTTCGCCAACAAGGATGACTGGTGCACGCCTGAGGTCGTGAACGACTTCGAAAAGGCCATGGCGGCCGGCGGCAACAAGCCGGAAATCTACCGCTACGACGCCGCCCACGCCTTCGCCAACGAGAAGAGCCCGGCCTACGATGCGGCCTCGGCCAAGCAGGCCTGGGAACGCATGATGAGCTTCCTGGGCAAGCACCTCTGAGCTCGTCCGGAGCGCGGGCGTCCCGCCCGCATCATGATTCTGAGCGGGCGGGACGCCCGCGCTCCGCATGAGGCGTCCGGCCATCGGCCTCGTCATCGTCGGCCTGGGCGCGTCGCTCGCCCCGCTCGACATTGCCGTCAACGTGGCGTTGCCGGCAATCACCGCGCATTTCGGCCTGGCGCTGGGCGACGTGCAGTGGCTCGTCATCTGCTACGTGCTGGTCTACGGCTCGCTGATGCTGGTGTGCGGCAAGCTGGGCGATCTGTTCGGCCATCGCCTGATCTTCCGCATCGGCCTCGTCGTGTCGGCGATCGGCTGCGCCGCCTGCGCCGCCGCGCCCGACTGGCCGCTCTTCCTGTGGGCGCGCGCGAGCCAGGGCATTGGGACGGCCCTGGCGCTCTCCTGCACGCCGGCGCTGGCCACGTCGCTGTTTCCCGAGAGTGCGCGGACGCGGGCGCTGGCCGGCTTCGCCAGCACCATGGCGATCGCCGCCGCGGTCGGCCCGTTGCTGGGCGGCGCCCTGGTCGAGCTGTGGGGCTGGCCCGCGGTCTACTGGATCCGGGTGCCGATCGCGCTGGCCACGCTTGCCTCGTCGGGCCTGTTGCCGTCACCCAAACCGGACTCGCGGCCGTTCGATGCGCCCGGTGCGGTCCTGCTCGCCCTCTGCATGAGCACGCTCCTGCTGTCGCTGGTGCTGTCGCAGCGCCGCGACGTCGCCGGTATCTGGGCGGCCACCTTGTTCGCGATGGCACTCGCGGTGCTGTTCGTCTATGTCCGCCGCGCCAATCAAGTGCCCGAGCCGATCATCCGGCCCGCCCTGTTCGCCGATGCAGCCTTCGTCGTGCCCAACATCATGAATGTGCTGGCCAACCTGGCGGGCTTTTCCATCCTGCTGCTCACGCCCTACTACCTGGTGAACGTGCTCCACCTGTCGGCCCTCATGAGCGGACTGGTGCTGGCCCTGGCCTTCGCCGGCAGCCTGACCGGTGCGCCGCTCGCGGCCTTCTTCGTGCGCCGCATCGGCCAGCGGCCGACGGCGTTCGCCGGCGTGGCGCTGGTCGGCCTCGGCCTGCTGCCGCTCGCGTTCACCGGCGCCGGGACGCCGCTTGTAGCGGTGGCGCTGCTGCTGATCGTCGAGGGCGCGGGGCAGGGCCTGCTCACGGTTGCCTACACCGACATCGTGACGGCCACGCTCTCGCCGCGCGATCGCGGCGTCGCCGGCAGCCTCGCCTTGCTCACGCGCACCTTTGGCATCGTGAGCGGTGCTTCGGTGCTGACGGCGCTGCAGGCACGCGGCGCGGGCGACCTTGCCGGGCTGGAAGGATTCCTCGCCGGCTACCGCTATGCTTTCCTCGCCGCCGGCGGCGGCTTGCTGTTGGCGCTGGCAGTCTCGTTGCTGGTGCCACGCGCCTGGGCGCGGAGGATGTGACGCTATGCTCGCCGTCCGCCTGGTGAAGACGTCGATGGTTGCGTCGATCGCCCTGTTTGCCCTGCTCGTGGCCTTCGACAACGTCGTCGACTACGATTCGAACTACGAATTCGTCCGCCACACCCTCAGCATGGACACGACCTTTCCCGGCAACGCGCTGCGGGGACGCGCCATCACCAGTCCTGCCGCCTGGAACGTCGGCTACTGGGCCATCATTCTGACAGAAGCAGCGACCGGCATCGTGCTGGCCTTTGGCGCGTTCCGCCTTGCCATCAACCTCCGGGCGGGCGCCGCCCGCTTCAATGCAGCCAAGACGCTGGTCGTCGTCGGCGTCGGCCTGGGCTTCCTGCTGTGGTTCACCGGCTTCATGGTCCTGGGCGGCGAGTGGTTCGCGATGTGGCAGTCCAAGGCGTGGAACGGCCAGCAGGCCGCCTTCTGGTTCTATATGACGCTGCTGGCGGTCGGCATCTTCGTGAACCAGCCGGATGGAGAGTTGAGCCGATGATCTCAAGACGCAGCGTTTTAGGCCGCCACAGGAGAAGCCATGACCGTCACCTGCATCCGTAACGCACCGTGGGTGGTGGCCTGGGACGCCGACCGGCGTCAGCACTATTTCCGCAACGATGTCGACGTCGTGTTCGAGGACAATGTCATTGTCCATCTCGATCCGGGTTACGCGGGACACTCCGACCATCTGCTGGATGGCAGCATCTTCTGCGTCATGCCGGGTATGGTGAATGTCCACACGCATCTCCAATCGGAGAGTATTGGTCGAGGTCTGATCGAGGAGTTGGGCAATCCAAACCTCTACATGACCGGTATTCTCGACGAGAAGTCGGTTTTCGTGACCTCGGGCCTTGGCGAACAGGCGGGCGGCGCGCCGGCACAGTTGATTGCCAATCGGGCATCGACCCAGAACGCCATTGCCGAACTCCTGAAGAGCGGCGCGACGACCGTCGTCGACCTCGCCGTGGCTTACGACGGCTGGCTCGACTTGCTGGCTGACACGGGCATCCGCGCGGTCGCGGCCCCGATGTATCGCGATGCAAAGTGGACGGTGCCGACCGGACACCGCCTGGACTACGACTGGAACCTCGAGAAGGGGCGGCGCGACTTTGCCGACGCGCTCGCCGTCGTCGACCGGGCAGAGCGTCATCCCTCCGGGCGGCTGGGCGGCATGGTCGCCCCCATGCAAGTGGACACCTGCAGTCTGGAGTTGCTGCGCGACAGCCTCGCCGCCGCCCGTGCGCGCGGCCTCAAGATGACGGTGCACTGCTCGCAGCACATCCCGGAATTCCAGGAGATGGTCCGCCGGCACGGGGTGACGCCGGTGCAGTGGCTTCATCAAAATGGTCTGCTGGGGCAGGATACGCTGCTCGGGCATGCGCTCTTCCTGGATCACCATTCCCTGGTGCAATGGTGGACCCGTCTCGATCTCGACATTCTCGCCCAGACCGGCACCTCAGTCGCGCATTGCCCGGTCGTGTTTTCCCGCTACGGACAGATGATGGAGGATGTCGGCAGCTACATCCGCAAGGGCGTCAACGTCGCCTTCGGCACCGATACCGAGCCGCAGAACATGGCCGAGGAAGTCCGCATGGCCTCGACCTTGGGCCGCGCGGCGGCCCGCAGCGTGCGGGGCGTCTGGCTGTCGGAACTGTTCCACGCGGCCACGATCGGTGGCGCGACAGCCTTGGGCCGCGAGGACCTTGGCCGGCTTGCGGTGGGCGCCAAGGCCGACCTGGTGTTGCTCGACCTCGACGCGCCGGGCATGCGGCCGGTGCGCGACCCGCTGCGAAGTTTCTTCTTCAGCGCGGCCGACCGCGCCGTCCATCACGTCTTCGTCGACGGACGGCAGGTCGTGAAGGAGGGGCAGGTGCTGACCATCGACCGGGCCGGTCTTTCGGCATCCCTGCAGCAGTCGCAGCAGGCCTTCATTCGAAATGCGCCCTATGTCGACTTTCGCGGCCGTACGGCCGACGAAATCTCGCCGCCCAGCCTCAGGGTCGAAGGCAGGAACTGAAGCACCGGTCTCCTGCCTACCCTCGAAACGGCGCCGGTTCGGCTCAGGGCAGCTTGATGTCGCCCTTGCGGATGATGTCGCCGAACATCTGGGTCTCGGCGTTGATGCGGGTGCGGAAATCGGTCGGATTGAGATAGGTGACGCGCGCGCCGCCGCCATGCAGCTTGGCGATCACCTCGGGCGAACGCAGCGCTTCGGCGATCGCCTTGTCGAGCCGCGCGACGATCGACAGCGGCGTGCCGGTGGGGGCCAGGATGCCGAACCACGAATCGCCACCGTCCTTGCCGTAACCCTGCTCGCGCAGGGTCGGGATGTCGGGGAAATCCGGATGGCGGACCTCGGCCAGCATGGCGAGTCCAATGACCGCGCCCGATTTGACGTGCGGCAGGGCGGTCTGGTCGAACTGCGCCTGCACCTCGCCCGCCACCAGGGCGTTGGTGGCCGGCGCGCTGCCGCGATAGGGCACGTGGGTCATCCGGATGCCGGCCTCGAGGCTCAGCATCTCGGCGAACAGGTGGGTGATGGTGGCGAGGCCCGACGAGCCGTAGTTGATCTTGCCGGGATTGGCGCGGGCGTAGGTCACGAACTCCGCGACCGTCCGCGCCGGCACCGAGGGATGGATGGCGAAGACGCCCCACGACGTGCACATGCGCGATACCGGGATGAAGTCCTTTTCCGGATCGAACGGGATCGGCTGGAGGTGGCGGGTGATGCATTGCATCGCCGTCGTCGTGGTGAGGAAGGTATGATTGTCGATCGCCTGGTTCTTGACGAACTCCGCACCGATCATGCCCGAGGCGCCGGCCTTGTTGTCGAAGATCACGGGCTGGCCGAGGCCAGGCGCTGCGCTTGCCATGACGATGCGGGTCGAGACGTCGGACGGTCCGCCGGGCGGATAGGGGATCACCATGCGCAGCGGCTTGGTCGGCCAGTCCTGCGCGACGGCGGGCGTGGCGAATGCCGCCAGGGCAGCGGCGGTGAAAGCACGGCGACGCATGATGTCCTCCCGGGACTTTGTTTTGCTGCTTGTAGCATTGCCGGCGGTCGGCGGCGACCGAGGCGATGGCGCCGAACGGCGAGACCGCTTTGGCTGCCTGACAGGAGCCGCAATTTCACGACGTCTAACGACGTAGTAGTAGCCCTTCACAATCGATTCCCATGCGAAATCGTAACTTGAACCGCGTGGGCGAGCGGTGCCACCCTGTCACCACTTGCGGTGTAAACTGCGCGGCTTGGCGGCGACTTCTCGAGGGAGGGCGTAGCGTTGGAACTGAAGCGTCGCGGCTTTATCAAGCTTACCGGCGCCGGCCTGGCGGGATCGACGCTGGGTGCCCTCGGATTTGGTTTGTCCGGCGAAGCGCTGGCGGCCGACGTCCGGCCGTTCAAGCTCGCGGCCACGACCGAGACGCGCAATACCTGCACCTACTGTTCCGTCGCCTGCGGCATCATCATTCACAGCCTTGGCGATCGCGCCAAGAACGCCCGCTCCGACATCATTCACATCGAGGGCGATCCGGATCATCCGGTGAACCGCGGCACGCTCTGCCCGAAGGGCTCGGCATTGCTCGACATCGTCCATGCACCGACCCGGCTGAAGGCGCCGATGTACCGGGCGCCCGGCAGCAACCAGTTCAAGCAGGTCTCCTGGGACTTCGCGCTCGACCGTATCGCCACGCTGATGAAGCAGGACCGCGACGCGCACTTCATCGCCAAGAATTCCGCCGGAACCACCGTCAACCGCTGGATCAGCACCGGCATGCTCGCGGCCTCCGCGTCGTCCAGCGAGACCGCGTTCCTGACCTGGAAGGTCGCGCGTGCCCTGGGCCTGCTGGTCTTCGACAATCAGGCCAGGGTTTGACACGGACCCACGGTGGCCAGTCTGGCCCCAACCTTCGGCCGCGGCGCGATGACCAACACCTGGCAGGACACCAGGAACGCCAATGTCGTGCTGTGCATGGGCGGCAATGCCGCCGAGGCGCATCCCTGCGGCTTCAAGTGGGTGATCGAAGCCAAGATCGAGAACCAGGCGAAACTGGTGGTGGTCGACCCGCGCTTCACCCGCACCGCGTCGGTCGCCGACCTCTATGCCCCGATCCGCCCCGGCACGGACATCGCTTTCCTGAGCGGCCTGATCCGCTTCCTGCTGGAGAAGGACGCGATCCAGCACGAGTATGTGCGGGCCTATACCAGCGCCAGCCTGATCGTGAAGGAAAGCTTCGGCTTCGACGACGGCTTGTTCAGCGGCTACGACGAGCAGGCCCGCACCTACGACAAGTCGAGTTGGGACTACGAGCTCGACGAGCAGGGCCACGCCCGGATCGACGACACGTGGCAGCACCCGCGCTGCGTCATCAACCTCCTGCGCAGGCACGTCGAGCGTTACACGCCGGAGACGGTGTCGCGCATTTGCGGCACGCCGCAGGACAAGTACCTCGAGGTCTGCGCCCTGATCGCCACCACCGCGGCGCCCGACAAGGCCCTGGCCAGCCTGTTTGCGCTGGGCTGGACGCAGCATTCGGTGGGTTCGCAGAACATTCGCACCATGGCGATGGTGCAGCTCCTGCTGGGCAATATCGGCGTGGCGGGTGGCGGCATGAATGCGCTGCGCGGCCATTCCAACATCCAGGGCCTGACCGATGTCGGCCTGCTGTCGGCCCAGATCCCCGGTTATCTGACGCTGCCGAAGGACGGCGAGACGACCTTCGAGGAATACATGAAGACGCGGCAGTACAAGCCGCTGCGCCCCGGCCAGACGAGCTACTGGCAGAACTATCGGAAGTTCATCGTCAGCTTCCAGAAGGCGATCTACGGCGACGCGGCGCGCGCCGACAACGACTGGGCCTATGACTGGCTGCCCAAGCTCGACAATGACGGCTACGACATCCTGCGCGCCTTCGAGATGATGCTGAACGGCGAGATAAACGGCTACATCTGCCAGGGCTTCAACCCGCAGCAGGCGTTTCCCGACAGGGGCAAGATCCGCCGCGCGCTCAGCAAGCTGAAATTCCTGGTCACGATGGATCCACTCGACACCGAGACCTCGCGCTTCTGGCAGGATTTCGGGCCCCAGAATCCGTCCGATCCGGCGGCGATCCAGACCGAAGTCTTCCAGCTGCCGACGACATGCTTCGCCGAGGAGAACGGCTCGCTGGTCAACTCCTCGCGCTGGCTGCAATGGCACTGGAAGGCGGCCGAGGGGCCGGGCGAAGCGCGCTCGGATATCTGGATCATGTCGGGGCTCTTCCATCGCCTGCGCGAGATGTACCGCAAGCAAGGCGGCGCCTTTCCCGATCCGATCCTGAACCTCGCCTGGAACTATACGGACCCGACCGCGCCGGATCCGGAAGAGCTGGCCAAGGACATGAACGGCCGCGCGCTCGCCGACCTCAAGGACGAAAGCGGGGCGGTCACCTTGCGCGCCGGCCAGCTGCTCGACGGTTTCGCCCAGTTGCGCGACGACGGCACGACCTCGTCGGGCTGCTGGATCTTCTCGGGCTGCTACACCGAGCAGGGCAACCAGATGGCGCGGCGCGATGCGACGGACCCGCGCGAGCAGGGGATCGCGCCGAACTGGGCGTGGGCGTGGCCCGCCAACCGGCGGATCCTGTACAACCGCGCCAGCGCCGACCCGGCCGGCAATCCCTGGAACCCGGCCAAGCCCATCATTCAATGGAACGGCAGCCGGTGGGTCGGCATCGACGTCCCCGACTATGCGCCGACCACCAAGCCTTCCGACGCGGTGGGTCCGTTCATCATGAACGCCGAAGGCGTCGGGCGCCTGTTCGCCCGCGACCAGATGGCGGAAGGTCCGTTCCCGGAGCATTACGAGCCGTTCGAATCGCCGGTGCCGAACGTCCTGCATCCCAAGGTCCCGACCAATCCGGTGGCGCGGGTGTTCGCCGACGACCGGGCGGCGTTGGGGACCGCGCAGGACTTCCCGTATGTCGCGACCACCTACCGCCTGACCGAGCATTTCCACTTCTGGACCAAGCACGCGCGCATCAACGCGATCCTGCAGCCCGAGGAATTCATCGAGATCGGCGAGGTGCTGGCGAGAGAGAAGGGGATCGAGCAGGCTGCATGGGTGCGGCTGTCCTCCAAGCGAGGCGTCATCGTGTGCAAGGCCTACGTCACCAAGCGCATCCGGCCGCTCACGGTCGACGGCAAGCCCACGCATGTGATCGGCGTGCCGCTCCACTGGGGCTTCACCGGCCAGGCGCGCAAGGGCTACGGCGCCAACACCCTGACCCCGTCCGTGGGCGACGCCAACACCCAGACGCCGGAGTTCAAGGCATTCCTGGTCAATGTCGAGAAGACCGGCGCGCCCGCGCCCGAGAGAGCGACCCATGTCTGACCTGCAGTCCCAGGATTACATCCGCCGGTCGGCCTCGACCCTGACGCCGCCGTCGGCCCGCAATCACGAGCAGGAGGTGGCGAAGCTGATCGACGTCAGCCGCTGCATCGGCTGCAAGGCCTGCCAGTCCGCCTGCATGGAATGGAACAACCTGCGGGGCGAGGTCGGGTATTTCGAGGGATCCTACGACAATCCCATGGACCTCGATCAGAACACCTGGACCCTGATGCGCTTCAGCGAATGGGAGAACGAGCAGGGCAACCTGGAATGGCTGATCCGCAAGGACGGCTGCATGCACTGCGAGGATCCCGGCTGCCTCAAGGCCTGCCCGGCGCCGGGCGCGATCGTGCAGTACGCCAGCGGCATCGTCGACTTCATCAGCGAGAACTGCATCGGCTGCGGCTACTGCGTCAAAGGCTGTCCGTTCGACATCCCGCGCATCAGCCCGGTCGATCACAAATCGTACAAATGCACCTTGTGCTCGGACCGGGTCGGCGTCGGGCTGGAGCCGGCCTGCGTCAAGGCGTGCCCGACCGGGGCGATCATGTTCGGCTCGAAGGCCGACATGACGGCGTGGGCGGGCGAGCGCGTCGTCGACCTCCAGTCGCGCGGCTTCAAGAATGCCGGGCTGTACGACCCGGCGGGCGTCGGCGGCACGCATGTGATGTATGTCCTGCACCATGCCGACCGGCCGTCCCTCTATGCCGGCCTGCCGGACAAACCGCGCATCAGTCCCTTCGTCGAGGCGTGGAAGGGGATCCTGAAGCCGCTGGCGCTGGCCGGCATCGCCGTCACGGCGCTCGCCGGGTTCTTCCACTGGGTCGTCGTCGGGCCCAACGAGGTGCAGTGGAGGATGAAGCGGAAGCCCAACGCCTCCTGCGCGAGGCGGGGGATCGGCGATGACGCGCCCCAGGGGAACGCTGGTCCGCAACAGCACCGCGACCCGCCTCAACCACTGGATCACGGCCGGCTGCTTCGTGCTGCTGCTGCTGTCCGGCCTGTCGATGTTCCATCCCCTGCTGTTCTGGCTCTCCGAATTGTTCGGTGGAGGCCAGTGGACGCGGGCGGTCCATCCCTGGATCGGGGTCGTGCTGCTGCTGAGCTATCTCGGCATGATCGTGCAGTTCTGGCGCGACAACCTGTGGAACAGGGATGACATCGCCTGGATGCGCGTCATCGACCGCGTGCTGGTGAACGAGGAGGAGGGCGTTCCCGAGCTCGGCCGCTTCAATGCCGGCCAGAAGTTCGTCTTCTGGTCGATGGCGCTCCTGGTCCCGGTGCTGTTCTTCACCGGCATCGTGATCTGGGAGGCCTATTTCGCGTCCTACACGACGATCGAACAGCAGAGGATCGCCGTGCTGATCCATTGCCTGGCGGCAACGGCTGCGATCATCATCTGGATCATCCATGTCTATGCCGCGATCTGGGTCCGCGGCTCGGTCCGCTCGATGACCCAGGGCTACGTGACGCCGGGCTGGGCCTGGCGGCATCATCGCAAGTGGCTGCGCAGGCTGGCGGCGACCGGCTCGGTCGGACCGCGGCCGCGTGCCGGCGACGACGGGCGCCACGCATGAGGCAGGGCCAGGTCGCGCCGCAGGGCAAGTGGACGGGCAACCAGCAGGGTGGCGTGAAGGCACCGGAGGCGCTGATCCTGCCCGATCCGGCCTCGCGGTTTGCCCATACGGCCGCGCGATTGAACGCCTTGTCGGCCGCTCATCCGATGGCCGAGTGGCTGCGTTTCATGGCGGGGCTGGCGGAAGCCCAGCATGCCGTCGCCGTCGCGATGGGTCCCATTGCTGGTCCGACCCAGGCCGCCGTCGAGCGGGCGGTGGACGCGCGCGTGCCGGTGCTGGCGGCGGACTTGCATCGGCGAGACCCGATATGGCGCGAGGGTCTCGCGCTGTTGATCGACCGCGCCGGCGTCGGCACGCTCCCGGCCCCGGCGCAGGCGGCCCTGGCGAGCCTGCGCGACCGTGAGGTCGAAGGGCTGGAAGCGCTGGCCGACGACTTTCTCCGAGGCGGCGTGGACGTGGCCGATGCGGCGGCCGCGCTCTACGTGGCGGCGGCGCTGCAGGTCTATTTCACGCGTCTGGCCGCGTCCTTGTCCGCTCCCTCCCTGCGCCTGCTGCCCCAGCGCGGGCTGTGCCCCTGTTGCGGCTCGACGCCGGTATCCGGCGTGATCACCGAGCGCAGCCGGATGCAGGGCGCGCGCTACCTGCATTGCTCGCTCTGCGCCACCGCCTGGAACCACGTCCGCGCCGTCTGCATCACCTGCGGCCAGTCGCGCTCGGTGGCGCTGAAGGAAATCGAGGGCGATTCGGGCGCGGTCAAGGCGGAGACGTGCGACGATTGCCACACCTACTCGAAGATGCTTTACCAGCCGCGCGACATGGAGGTCGACCCGTTCGCGGACGACCTGGCATCGCTGGGCCTCGACATCTTGGTCGCCGAGGCAGGCTGGTCGCGCCACGCGCCGAACCCGTTGCTGCTCGTGGGCTAGGGGCATCATCTTCAGGACCGCGGGCGTCCCGCCCGCTCATGGTCGCATGAGCGGGCGGGACGCCCGCGGTCCAATGAGCATGAAACTTCCGACTCGTCCTGATCTAAGCAGCTTTGGCCAGTGTGCGCTCGACGATCTGAGGATCACGCTCCAGCATGGACAGCAGGATCATTGCCGGACCATCCGGCTTGCGCCGCCCCTGCTCCCAATTGCGCAGAGTGCCGACGGAAACGCCGATCCGTCGTGCGAATGCGTCTTGTGACAGGCCGGTCTGGGCCCTGACGGCCGCCACGTCGACGCGCCGCCGTACATGGACTTTCGTCCCGGCAGCAGGCTTTCCCCGCGCATAGGCCCGGGCTTCCCGAAGGCCGCGCATCAAACCATCGAAATCCTTCTTCTTCACCTTCGTCCTCCAAAATCCGTCAGGAGTGCGTTTGCGATAGCGGCCAATCGGGTGCGTTGTTCGTTGGTCAGGTCGGCTGCCTCGTTCTTGGCGAACACCCAGAGCAAAACTGCCGGAAAACCGTCGGAATGAAACCAGTAGATGATGCGTCCGCCGCCGCGCTTGCCGCGCCCCATCAAAGGGATGCGCATCTTTCGCAGACCGCCCGTCCCTCGCATCACGACCCCGAGATTGGGAGCCGCCGCGACCATGTCCACCACGGCCGCGCGCTCTCTATCATCAGCAGCTTCGAGGCTTTGATCAGATAGGCAGGCGTCGCGACGACCGACAAGCAGCTTCGTCATCCAGCAATCTAGATACGCCATTGGCGTATATACGTCAATGGCGTATCAAGCGCCGATTCTCTGAGCTACAGCATCGACAATTCGTAGCGACGAACCAGGCGATAGAGCAGCACGATCGGCAGCAGGGTGACCACGATCAGGGTCGAGGCCGCGGCGGTGGCGATGCCGGCGCCGCTGCCTTCGAGCGCCTGGAACATGACCACGGTCATGGTGCGCCACGGGCCGCTGTAGAGCACGACGGTGGCGCTCAGTTCCGAGGCTACCGTGACCCAGGTCAGCACCACGCCGCTCAAAATGCCGCCCAGCATCAGGGGGACGACGATGCGCAGGAAGGTCTGCAGCGGCGAGCGGCCGAGGCTGATCGAGGCTTCCTCGAGCGAGGCGTCGATCTGGTGGACGATGGCGCTGGCCGAGCGCACGGCGAACGGCACTTTGCGCACCGTGTAGGCCAGCACCATGATCAGCGGACCGCCGGTCAGGACCAGCATGCCGCTGTTGAACGACACGATGAAGCCGATGGCGAGCACGGTGCCGGCGACGGCGAACGGCAGGGTGGCCACGACATCGAGCAGGCTGGCGACGCCCGAGCGGAAGCGCGTCACGACATAGCCGATCGGCACGCCGACCAGGGTGACGCAGGCCGCGGCCAGGGTGGCGAAGATCAGCGTGTTGGCGAGCGGACGCAGCGAGCGGTCGAAAAGTCCGGTGAAATTGGCCAGGCTGAAATTGGGATGCAGCACGGGCCCGCGGAATTCCAGGAAGGACAACACGACGATGGCGAAGAACGGCACCAGCGCCAGGAGGACGATGGCCCAGCAATAGAGCGTTGCCGCCGCCTGCAGGCCACGCCCCACGCTCAGGATCGGTGGCGCCTGGCGGGCGTTGGTGGCGAAGCGGCGCCGCGACAGGAAACGGCGCTGCACCAGCAGGACTCCTGCCGTCATCAGGATCAGCAGCACGCCCAGCACGCCGGCCGAGGCGGGGTTGGGCGCGGTCTCGCCGATGAAGAGCTTGAAGGCCTCGACGGCGAAGATCGGCATGTCCTCGGCCAGCACGAAGGGCACGCCGAAATTCTCCAGGGTCTCGATGAACACCAGCAGCGCGCCGGCCAGCACCGCGGGCAGCACGATGGGCAGGGTCACGGTCCACACGGTGCGGCGCGGCGAGGAGCCCAGCCCCTGCGCCGCCTCCTCCATCGAGACGTCGACTGCCTTGAAGGCGGCGATGGTGGGCAGCAGCACGTAGGGATAGAGCGTGAGCGTATAGACCAGCACGATGCCGCCCGCGCCGTAGATCGAGCCGAAGCCCACGCCCCACGACTGAAGCCATTGGGTGACGATGCCGCGAGCGGCCGAGCAGCAGGACGATGGCATAGGCGCTGACGAAGGACGGCAGCACGAGCGGCAGGGCGGCCAGCGCCAGGATCGCGGCCTTGCCGGGGATGGCCAAGCGGGCCAGCGCAAAGGCGAAGGGCACGGCGAGCAGCGTGGTGATCGCTGTCGCCGCGAGGCCGATGCCCAGCGTGTTCAGGATGGCGGTGCGGTAGAAAGGCCGCCCCAGCATTTTCGTGTAGTTGGCCAGCGTGAGCTTCTCGCCCTCGGCATCGAGCAGGCTGGCGCTGAAGACGTTGAACAGCGGGTAGAGCAGGAAGAGCCCCAGGAAGAGGAAGCCCAGGGCCGCGATGGCGAGCGGCAGGCGCTGACCATGGGGAACCGAAAGCGTCACGGCAGCACCGTCAGGCGCGCCGGATCGTAGGCGAGCCTCACCGCGGCGCCCGCCTGCACCTGATACTCCGGCGCATCGAGCAGCGCGGCCTTGAGGATCGTGCCGTCGCCCAGCCGGACGTCGAGCCGCACGATCGGCCCCAGGAGCTCGACCCGCGCCACCAGTCCCGACAGGACCGGCCAGCCAGCCGGTGCGTCGGCGGCAAAGCGCAACGCCTCGGGCCTGAGCGACACCAGCGCGCCGTCGCTCCGGCCAAGCACGCTTGCGGGCACGAGGTTGGTCGTGCCCATGAACTCCGCGGCAAAGCGCGAGACGGGATGGCGGTAGATGTCTACGGGCACACCGATCTGCTCGAGGCGGCCGGCATTCATCAGGGCGATGCGGTCGGACACCGACATCGCCTCCTCTTGGTCGTGGGTGACGTAGATCGCGGTGATGCCGAGCGACTTCTGCAGCTCGCGGATCTCGGTTCGCATGCTGACCCGCAGACGCGCGTCGAGATTGGAGAGCGGCTCGTCGAACAGCAGGACCTGCGGGCGGATGACCAGCGCACGGGCGATGGCGACCCTCTGCAGCTGGCCGCCCGAGAGCTGGTGCGGCCAGCGCCCGCCATAGCCGCTGAGCTGGACCAGGGCCAGCGCCTGCTCGACCCGGCCGCTGATCTCCGATGCCGCGACCTTGCGGGCCTTCAAGCCGTACGCGACGTTGCCGGCGACGGAGAGGTTGGGGAACACGGCATAGTTCTGGAACACCATGCCGATGTCGCGGACATGGGCGGGCAGCCGGTCGATACGCGCCGAGCCGAAGCGGATCTCGCCGCTGTCGAGCGCGCAGAAGCCCGCGATCATGCGTAAGAGCGTGGTCTTGCCGCAGCCGGACGGGCCCAGCAGGGTGAAGAACTCGCCGTCGCCCACCTCGAGGTCGACACCGTCGACGGCGCGCACACGGTTGGAAGAAGTGCCGAAGCTCCGGCTGACGCCGGAAATGACGATTCCGGCCACGCTACATCTCCTCCCCATCGTCATACGATGGGAAGGTGGCCCGCAGGGCCGCAGGGGTCAAAGTCTGCAGCGTGGCGCTCATGACCCCTTCGCCCGCTTCGCGGACGCCTCCCCGCGCGGAGCGCGGGGAGGAATATGAAAGTCGCGTCGACAAGATTTTAGCGCGAGTCCTGGAGGACGTCCTTGATCTGCTCCAGGGTCTTGGTGCGCTTCTCGGTCCAGCCTTCCTCGTCGTAGTTGAGGAGCTTGACCTTGGAGAGCGGCGGCATGCCACCGGGCAAGGCGGTGAGGTCGACGTCGCTGCGCGTCGGCCGCCGGAAGGTTGCCTTGAGGATCATCTCGCGGACGTCCTTGCGGTTGATGTAGTCGACATAGACCTTGGCGTTCTCCATGTTGGGTCCGGCCTTGATGATGGCGACGCCTTCCATCGCCGCGAACGTGCCGTCGCTCGGGTAGATCACCTTCACCGGCGCCCCGCCGTGGGCCCACATCGGCCCGGCATATTCGAGCGAGATGCCGAGCGGATACTCGCCGTTGCCGACGCCCTGGAAGACCAGCGAGGAACGGTTCAGCACCTTCATGTTCCTGAACAGCTGACCGACCTTCTTCCAGCCTGCCTCGCCGCCGCCCCACAAATCGACCAGCATGGTCACGGTGGTATAGGCCGAGCCGGAGTTGGCCGGATCGGTGAAGGCGATCTTGCCCTTCCATTTGGGATCGAGCAGGTCGGCCCAGCTCTTCGGCGCGTCGGCGTCGGGCACGATCTTGGTGTTCTGCAGGATCACCAGCAGATGGAGGTTGTTGCCGATCCACAGATTGTCGGGGTCGCGGTATTCCGCCGGCGTGGCGTCATGATTCTTGGAAACGTAGGGTTCGAACAGCGCCTTGTTGGTCTGCAGCAGCGAGCGGCTCACGCCCCACACGATGTCGCCCAGCGGGCGCGCCTTCTCGGCCTGCAGGCGACGCATGACGACGCCCGAGCCCGCCGCCACCGGCTCGACCTCGATGCCGGTCTCGGCCTTGAAGGCGCCGAACACCAGATCGTTCAGTGTGCTGTCGTTGGAGGTGTAGACGACGAGCTTCTTAGGCGCCTGGGCGCGGGCTGACGGCGCGAACAAGGCAAGCGGCAGAGCAGCCGCGAACGTACGACGAAACATGACCAGAAGACCCCCAGACGACTTTTCGGCCGGGAGCATTTCACGGGTCGCGCCAAGCCGCCAGCGTCATGTCGGAGGGCCGTGGGCCTCGGGTCCGCTCTTACGGAGCGCGGACCTCCAGGTCCGCATCATGAGCTTGAGCGGACGTGGAGGTCCGCGCTCCGAAGAGCATGAGCGCCACGGAGTGGCGCGCTCCCAGCGAAGACGAAGGGGCGGTTCGCGGTCCGATGACATGATAGTTTCGCAACGATGAGACGAATTTCCGACGCTGGCGTGGCGTCCGTCTTCAAGGCGTACCCGCCTGGAATCCGCGCCAAGCTCATGGCGTTGCGCGAGCTCGTGCTCGACACCGCCGACAAGACGACGGGCGTCGGCCGCCTCACCGAAACCCTGAAATGGGGCCAGCCGAGCTATCTCACCGAACAAACCGGCAGCGGCACGACGGTGCGCATCGATCGTCTGAAGGCAGATAACGGTTATGCCATCTACTTTCATTGTCAGAGCGGCTTGGTCGGGCAGTTCCGCGAACTCTATCCCGACACGTTCAAGTATCAGGGCAAGCGCGCCATCCTGTTCGCTTCGGATGACCGCGTGCCAGCGAGGGAACTCCGCCACTGCATCGCGTTGGCGTTGACCCATCACTCCAGGAAGAAGTCGAAACCGTGAGTTTTCACGGCAAAATGAGTCGACCGACGCCAAACAGCTGAGAGCGTTAGCGCTTGCGATCGACGGCGAAGTCGGCGAGCTGCTTTTTGCCGCCCTTAAGGGCTGCAACCAACCATCGCGGCCTGAGACCTCGCCCGGCCCAGGTCTCTTTAGGATTTGCAGGGTTACGGTATTTGGCGGCCAAGGTTCGCTTCGCGTGGCCGTTACTTCCAGCCCTGCCACGAATACCTTTTGAACCTTTAGTCGTTTGCGAGAGCGACTCCAGTCGCTCCAGGGAGGCAGTCAATCGCCGGCGCTCCTCCGAAATCCGCGCCTCGATCGCCGCTTCGACTTTAGCCTTTACTGCCAACAACTCATCGAAATTCATCGAGCTGATCAGTTTAATTGCATCAAGTTGTTTCATCACCAAACCATGAAGTTAACAGAGCGTCACCCCGTGATCCCCGCGAGCGGGTCTATTCTCCAGCGCACATAAGTGCAAGCAAACGAAACTGCGGCATTATCTTGGGATATACGCGTCTGACGGGTAGTCCGATGGTGTTTCTAAACACAGTTGCGATAAGGCTGCTGTGACCTTGTTGGGTTTCTTCCGCCACGGAACCCGATCTTTGTGAACTCAACGGTTATCACTATTCCGATGCCGGAAGCAAAGTCCGAAACGGACCCAGATTATCGTGAACGAATTACCGCGGACATCGGCCCTTCTCGACGCTATCGATATCGATCGCAACTGTCCGATTCCGATTTGCAATTTGACCAAGGTATTTCAGCCCCGCCCAAAACACCAGAGCGCTGTAGTCCGGGTTGCCCAAGCGACGCAGGGAGACCGCACGAGAAACGCCCGCCGCTTTTCGCAGTTGAGCACAAGTTTGCTCAAGATCCTGTCCTCGAGGCGCCAAGAGCGTAAACCTGAGTGCCGGGCATAATGTGCTACGCTTTCGCTATGAGCACCGTTGTCTATTCCGCCCGCCGCATCCTGACCATGAACCCCAATCGTCCGTTCGCCACCCACGTGGCGGTGCGCGACGGTCGCATCCTGGGCGCCGGGACGCTCGACGAACTGAAAGGCTGGGGCAAACTCGAGCTCGATGAGCGCTTCGCGGACAAGGTGATCCTGCCGGGCTTCGTCGAAGGCCATAGCCACGCCTTCGAGGGCGGCGTGTGGAAGTTTCCCTATGTCGGCTACTTCGACCGCATCAGCCCGGAGGGCCAGCGCTTCAAGGGGCTGAAGAACATCGACGAGGTCGTGGCGGCGTTGCGCACCTTCGAGAACACCCTGCCGGCCGGCGCGTCGCTGCTCGCCTGGGGTTTCGATCCGATCTATTTCGGCGGCCGGCGCATGGATCTCGCTGACCTCGACAAGGTCTCGACCGATCGGCCGGTCGTGGTGATTCATTCCAACTTCCATGTCGCCAACGCCAATACGCCCGTGCTGGCCAAGGCAGGGATCACGCGCACCACCAACGTGCACGGCATCGTCAAGGACGCCAAAGGCGAGCCGACCGGCGAGCTGCAGGAGATGGCGGCGAAATACATGGCCTATCGCGCCGCCGGCGTGGAGCTGGCGGCCGTGCTGTCCGACGAGCAGGCGGTGTGGCGCTTCGCCCGGGTAGCGCAGCTGGCCGGCGTCACCACGGCCACCGACCTGCACAACGAGCTGCCGGAGAGCACCGTCGAGGGCTATCTCCAGGCCAGCGCCGCCGACGACTTCCCGCTCCGTCTGCTGCCCGCCTTCGCCGCGGCATCGGTGCCGCCGGAGCAGGGCATCCCGCGCCTGCAGGCGCTGATGAAGCGGAACAACGAGCGCCTGCGCTTCCAGCTCGTGAAGATCGTGACCGACGGCTCGATCCAGGGTCTGTCGGCGCGCATGCGTTGGCCGGGCTATTACGACGGCACGCCCAACGGCGTATGGAACGTCGGGCCCGACGATATCGACCGCATCCTGCTCGCCTGGCATCGCGCGGGCTTCCAGGTGCACATCCACACCAATGGCGACGAGGCCTCGGAGGTGGCGATCGAGGCGGTCGAACGCGCCCTCGCGGTCGCGCCGCGCTGGGACCATCGGCACACGCTGCAGCATGCGCAGATGGCCGATGCCGGCCAGTTCCGGCGCATGAAGGCGCTGGGCATGTGCGCCAATCTCTTTGCCAACCATCTCTTCTACTGGGGTGATGTCCACTACGCCAAGACGCTGGGGCCCGAACGGGCCGAGCGCATGGATGCCTGCGGCACGGCGCTCGCCAGCGGTGTGCCCTTCGCCATCCATTGCGACGCGCCGGTGACGCCGATCGGGCCGCTTTTCACCGCCTGGTGCGCCGTCAACCGCTTGACCGCGTCGGGCCGCACCCTGGGCGAGACGGAAAAGATCTCCGTCGCCGACGCGCTGCGCGCCATCACCTTGGGCGCCGCCTACACGCTGAAGCTCGACGAGGAGCTGGGCAGTATCGATGTCGGCAAGCGCGCCGACTTCGCCATCCTCGAAGACGACCCGCTGTCGGTGCCGCCCGAGAAACTGAAGGATGTGGGCGTTTGGGGCACTGTCCTGGGCGGCCGGATTTTTGCCGCGCCGGCAGGCTGACAGGCGTCACGCCTCCCCCCTCTCAGAACTCCCTCTCCGCCGCGCAGCGGGGGAGAGGGTGGGGCCCATTGCGAAGCAATGGGAGGGTGAGGTGGTACTTCATAAGGGGCGAGATGCCATCGCTTGCAGACGCCGCTACCCACCTCTCCCTCCCCGCGCAAGCGCGGGTCCCCTCCCTCTCCCCCCGCGATGACGCGGGCGGAGAGGGCCCTGACGCGGAATCGGCGAGGCCTTAGTACACTCATTGCTTGACAGAACCGAGCAATGTTGTGGCCTATCGTTCGTATGACCAGCGATCCGATTCCCCTCACCGTGATCGGCGGCTTCCTGGGCGCCGGCAAGACGACGTTGCTCAATCGTCTGCTGCGCGGCGCCACCGGACGGCGCTTCGCGGTGCTGGTGAACGACTTCGGCGCCCTCGACATCGACGGGCGGCTCGTGGCCGACCACGCCGGCGACACGATCGCGCTCGCCAACGGCTGCCTCTGCTGCACGATCGGCGATTCGCTGGTGACCACGCTCTTGTCCCTGCTGGAACGCCCGGAACGCTTCGATCATATCGTGGTCGAGGCGTCGGGCGTGGCCGATCCCGGCCGCATCGCCGATCTCGCCGTGCTGGAGCCGCGGCTTTCCCGCGACGGCGTGATCGTCGTGGTCGATGCCGCCCAGGTCCGCGAGCGCGGCGCCGACCGTCGCGTCGGCGATACGGTGACGCGCCAGCTCGGTGTCGCCGACCTGCTGGTCCTGAACAAGGTCGATCTTGCCCAGGACCTCGCGGGTCTCCGCGACTGGCTGCCGACGCAATCGGGCGCGCCCATCCTCGAGACCTGCCATGCCGATGTTTCCCTCGACCTGCTGTTCGGGTTGGATCGTTACGGAGGGCCCGCCGGCGAGGGCACGATGGACAACTTCACGAGCTGGTCCTACGAATGGCCGGAGCCGGTAGAGCGCGAAACCGTGCTGGCGATGCTGCGGGACGCAGCCGGCGTGCTGCGCGCCAAGGGCATCGTGCGCTTCGCTGACTCCGCGGGCCGCCGCTCGGTGATCCATCTCGTGGGCCGCCGAATCGACGTCATCGACGGTGGACCCTGGCATGATGACGCCGCGTCGCGTCTGGTGCTGCTGGGCTTGAAGCCCATGCTGGGTTTCCTGGGATGAGCCGCCTCGCTCAAGGCATTTAACAAAGCCTTTGCGTTCTTAACGGGCGTGTCTCGAAAGAAGATGTAGGCTTAGCCAGAGAATTCGTCGGTAGCTCGCCGCGTGGCGGGACAACTATGTGGTTCAAGTCTGAGGTGAGCACTTGCAGCCTGGCCGAATCGACGCTTAACGTTGGGGGCCGAAAAAGGGTTGTCCGCTCGCTCCACCGGATTGGAAGGCTCCCATGGCAACGCTCAAGATCAACGGTGAACAGAAGACCTTCGACGCGCCAGATGACATGCCGCTGCTCTGGGTCCTGCGTGACGTGCTGGGCATGACCGGCACGAAATTCGGTTGCGGCATCGCCCAGTGCGGCGCCTGCACGGTGCATATCGACGGCAAGCCGGTGCGCTCGTGCCTGCTGCCCGTGGGTGCGGTGCGCGACCGCGTCGTCACGACCATCGAAGGCGTCGGCGCCAGCCCCGCCGGCGCCAAGGTGCAGAAGGCCTGGCTCGACCTGGAAGTGATCCAGTGCGGCTACTGCCAGTCGGGCCAGATCATGTCGGCCGCCGCGCTGCTGGCGGCCACGCCCAATCCGGATAATTCGGACATCGATGCCGCCATGGCAGGGAATATCTGCCGTTGCGGCACCTACGTGCGCATTCGCGCCGCCATCAAGCGCGCGGCTTCCGAACAGTCGTAGGAGGCGATCATGGGTGTTGCGACCAAACGCGTCGGCGGACCTTCGCGTCGTGGCCTGCTGACCGGCGGCCTGGCGGGCGGTTTCCTGCTCGCCTTCCATGTACCCGTCCGCGCGGCCAACGAGCCGGTGCCCATGGCGTACGCGCCCGAAGGTCCGTTCGCGCCCAACGCCTTCATCCGCATAGACACGGCCGGCAAGACCACGCTCGTCATGCCGCAAGTCGAGATGGGCCAAGGCATCTATACGGCGGTGGCCATGATTCTCGCCGAGGAGCTCGACGCGGACTTCGCGCAAGTCGCGCTGCAGCACGCACCGCCTGACGAGAAGCTTTACGCCAATCCCCTCCTGGGGATTCAAGCCACGGGCGGCTCCACGTCCGTTCGCGCGTTCTGGCTTCCGCTGCGCAAGGCGGGCGCCGGCGCGCGCGCCATGCTGGTGCAGGCGGCGGCGCAACAGTGGCAGGTCGAGCCGGCGAGCTGCACGGCGTCGAACGGGCAGGTGATCCACGCGGCCAGTGACCGCAAGCTCGCCTACGGCGCCCTGGCCGAGGCCGCCGGCAAGCTCGCGCCACCGGCCGACGTGCCGCTCAAGGATCCGAAGAACTTCACCTTGATCGGCAAGCCCCTGAAACGCCTCGACACGCCGGACAAGACCAACGGCAAGGTCGTCTACGGCATCGACGCGATGCTTCCCGGCATGAAGTTCGCGACCCTGGCGCAGTCTCCCGTGTTCGGCGGCAAGGTCGGCAAGGTCGACGACAGCGCGGCCAGGAAAGTCCCGGGCGTGCAGAAGGTGGTCGTCCTCGACGATCTTGTCGCGGTCATCGGCGATCACATGTGGGCGGCGAAGAAGGGGCTCGATGCCCTGGTCGTGACCTGGAACGAAGGACCGAACGCCAACCTCAGTTCGAAGGACATCTGGGAGGATCTGCGCGTCGCGAGCGCAAAGGACGGCGCCGTCGCGAAATCCACCGGCGACATCGCCAAGGGCCTGGCTGCGGGCGACCGGGTCGACGCCTCCTACGAGCTGCCGTTTCTCGCCCATGCGACGATGGAGCCATTGAACTGCACGGTTCATTTCAAGCCCGACGGCTGCGAGATCTGGACCGGCACCCAGATCATGGCGCGGGTTCAGTCGGAGGCGGCCAAGGCCGCCGGCCTGCCGGTCGAAAAAGTAAGCGTGAACAACCATCTGATCGGCGGCGGCTTCGGACGCCGGCTTGAGCCCGACATGGTCGTCGCAGCGGTTCGCATCGCCAAAGAGGTCGACGGCCCGGTGAAGGTCGTGTGGACCCGCGAAGAAGACATCCAGCACGATATCTATCGCCCGGTTTATCGCGATACGATTTCCGCCAGCCTGTCGGGCGGCAAGATCGTCGGCTGGAAATATCGTGTCGCCGGTGCGTCGATCATCGCGCGTTGGCTGCCGCCGGCGTTCCAGAAGGGCATCGACATCGATGCCGTCGATGCCGCCGTCGACATGCCCTACGACATTCCCAACTTCCTGGTCGAATATGTGCGCGCCGAGCCGCGCGCCGTGCCGACCGGATGGTGGCGCGGCGTCGGCCCCAACAACAATGTCTTCGCCATCGAAAGCTTCATGGACGAGCTCGCGCGCAAGGCGGGCAAGGATCCGATCGCCTTTCGCCGCGACATGCTCGGAAAGACGCCTCGTCTCCAGGCGGCGCTCGATCTCGTGGTCGAGAAATCCAACTGGGGCCCGACGCTGCGCGCCCGTGTCGGCCGCGGCGTGTGCGTTCAATCTGCTTTCGGCAGCTTCATCGCCACCGTCGTCGAGGCCGAAGTCGACGAGCAGGGCGAGGTGCGCCTGCGTCGCGTCACCTCGGCCGTCGATACCGGCATCGCCGTCAACCCCGATACGATCGCGGCGCAGCTGGAAGGCGGCCTGATCTTCGGCCTGACGGCCGCGCTCTGGGGCGAAGTCACCATAGAGAAGGGCCGGGTCCAGCAATCCAACTTCAACAACTACCGCATGCTGCGCATCGATGAGGTGCCGCCGATCGACGTTCATGTCATCAGAAGTGGCGAGGCTCCCGGCGGCATCGGCGAGACCGGCACGACGGCGGGGCCGCCGGCGCTCAGGAATGCCATCTATGCCGCGACCGGGGTCGCCTTGCGCCGGCTGCCCATCGACCGCGACCTGCTGGCGGTGAGGAAACGGTCATGAGGCCGGCGACACGTCGCAATCTCATGGGTGGCGCCGCGATCGTGGCGGTCGTGGTGGTGGCTGGCCTGTGGTTCCTGCGCGGGCCCGGTCCCATGGCTTTCGCCGGCGGCCCGAAGGTGGCGCTGGCGGACTATCACGGGACTGACCCGACCGGCGTTCCGGCGGCGCTTGCCAAGGCGAGCGTCGTCGAGCGGGGCGAATATCTCGCGAGGGCCGCCGACTGCATGGTGTGCCATACGGCGCCGGGCGGCAAACCCTATGCCGGCGGCCTGGCGTTCAAGCTGCCCTTCGGCACGCTCTATTCGACCAACATCACGCCGGACAAGGAGACCGGCATCGGCAACTACAGCGACCAGGAATTTTTGGACGCGATGCATCGCGGCGTGCGGCGGGACGGTGCGCGGCTTTATCCGGCGATGCCCTTCGTGTCCTACACCTATATCAGCGATGCCGATGCGCTGGCGATCAAGGCCTATCTGTTCAGCCTCGCGCCGCTAAAGGCGCCGGCGCCGGCGAACACGCTGATGTTTCCTTTCGATCAGCGCTGGGCCATGACCTTCTGGTCCCTCCTGTTCAATCGCGACAGGCGCTTCGAGCCCTACACCGACAAGAGCCCCGAATGGAACAGGGGCGCCTATCTCGCCGAGGCGCTGGCCCATTGCGGCGAGTGCCATACGCCGCGGAACCTGGCGTTCGCCCTCGATAACCGCGACAAGTTCGCCGGCGCGGTGGCGGCGGGCTGGCGGGCCTACAACATCAGCTCGGACAAGGGCACCGGCGTCGGCGCCTGGTCCGACGAGCAGCTGGTCTCCTATCTGTCGACCGGCCACGCCGCGGGTCGCGGTACCGCCTCGGGGCCGATGGGCGAGGCCGTGGACGAGAGTTTCAGCCGGATGGCGCCCGAGGATATCCGCGCGCTGGTGGCCTATCTTCGCAGCGTGCCGCCCGTCGCCTCGCGCGAGCCGGCGACCTTGGCGCCGCCCGCCTCTCAATCGCCCAAGACCGGCGGCACCGCGGATGCAGAGGGCAAGAGGGTCTTCCAGGGCGCCTGCGTCAGTTGCCACGGCTGGACAGGCGAGAGTCCCCTCACGCCCTTCGCCACCCTGACCGGTGCGCGGGCGGTCAACGATCCCGGCGCGATCAATGTGGCGCAGATCGTGATTTCCGGGACCAGGCGGCAGACGCCGCCCGGCGCGCTCTCCATGCCGGCCTTCGGCAGCGCCTATTCCGATGCGGAGATCGCAGCCGTCGCCAACTACGTCACCGCGCGCTTCGGCAGCAAGGGATCGCAGATCACCGAGCAGGACGTGGCGACGCTGCGCAGGCAGACGTCGCAGTAGGGGAGGCCGGCTCGATCGGCCCGCGTTGTGGCAGCGGCAAGGCAGGGCCACGGGTTTGCGGGCGAGGGCGTCCGAGCGCTTTGCGTCGACCGCAGGCGCGCCGCGGTCGGGGAAAATTATCTAGCGATTTCAATGCGGCAAAGCCCGTTTACCCGTCGACTGGTGCTTACTTATTCGCGGGTTGAGCTTTGACCTCGAGAACCGAACGATTGCGAATTTCGGCACATACCCTGCTGTACCGGCCAAGTGTATCTTGACTTATACTTAAGTACCGCATAAGTTGGCGTTCTGAACGTGCAGCAGCGACGGACGCAACGATGGCCACCATCGATCAAATCAAGAGCGTTCTCTACGGTACCGAAACAGGCAACAGACCCAGCAAGGTTTTTGCGGCGAGCTGCGCTGTTCCGGACGACATTCTGGGCAAGCAATTTCGCGGAAACTACTCCGGATTGAGCTTTGGCAGCAATCACTGGGAACAGCTCTTGAAGGAAGCCTATGATGCGGCGGTCGACAAGCTCTCGACGCTCGATCGTCAGCAGCCGACACCGGAGGCCGCCCTTCCGCTGTTCGAGGCCGCGCACCGTGCGTGGCAGGCCTGGGCGGAGGTGGAATGCGAATTCCAACGGGCGCTCGCGAAAGAGGGCTCGGATCGGTTCTCCATCGGCACTTCGTGCAAAGTCGTCATGACGGCGCGGCGCGTGCTACATTACCGTTCCTCGATATGAGAGAAGCGCAGGCAGCGACATGGCGGGCAGGTTGAAGGACAAGGTGGCGATCGTGGTCGGCGCGGGCTCGAGCGGTCCGGGCTGGGGCAACGGCAAGTGCACGGCCATCACCTTTGCGCGCGAAGGCGCCCGGGTGATGTGCGTCGATCGCAAGCGCGCGGCGGCCGAGGAGACGGCGGCCCTGATCGCGAAGGAAGGCGGCGAGGCCACGACGTTCGAGGCCGATTCCTCGAAGAATGCCGACGTCAAGGCGATGGTCGATGCCTGCCTGGCCAAATGGGGAAGGATCGACGTGCTCGACAACAATGTCGGCATTGGCTCGACCGGCGGGCCGGTCGAACTGAGCGAGGACGAATGGCACCTGGTGTTCGACGTCAACGTGAAGAGCTTCTTTCTCACCGCCAAGCATGTGCTGCCGGTCATGGAGAAGCAGGGCAAGGGCGCCATCGTCAATGTGAGCTCGATCGCCTCGATCCGCTCGCCCAAAGGCGTTTCCTACATCGCCTACAATGCCAGCAAGGGCGCGGTGAACTCGCTCACCCTGGCGATCGCCTCGCAGTACGCCGACAAGGGCATCCGCTGCAATGCCATCCTGCCTGGCCTGATGCACACGCCGATGATCGACTTCCTAGCCGAGCAGTACGCCAAGGGAGAGAATGATCACAACCAGGCCTACGACAAGATGATCGCCATCCGCGACCGCGCCTCGCCGACCGGCAAGATGGGCACCGGCTGGGACACCGCCAATGCCGCCCTGTTCCTGGCCTCCGACGAAGCGGCGTACATCAACGGCCACCTGCTGGTGGTCGATGGCGGCATCACCGTCCGCGCGTGAGCACGAAGCGGGAGATGAACGGGCTTGTCAGCACGATCAGGAACAGGCGGAAGAGATGATGGGTCGCCACCATCGCCACCTCGATGCCGAGCGCCAGGCCGATCAGGCTCATCTCGGCGAAGCCGCCCGGCGCGTAGCTGAGGACCGTCGCGTCGAGGTTGAGGCCGGTGATCGCCACCGTGACCTTGGCGAAGATCACCGCGCAGCCGATCAGGAGCACCGCCGCGCCGACCGAAGCACTCAGCTCCTTGTGGAGCTGGTCGAGCGCCGCACCGACGAAACGACAGCCGATGCCCGCGCCCATCACGATCTGGGCCGCAGCCACCAGCTCGCCGGGCGGCTTGGAGCTGGTGAAGCCCGCCAGGTGGGCGATGGCGCTCATCAGCATCGGGCCCATCATGAAGCTGGCCGGCAGGCGCAGCAGGCGGCCGACCACCGCGCCGATCACGCCGCAGCCGATCAGCACCGCGTAGTCCTTCCAGTCGTTGTTGGTCGGCCCGTGCACCATGGTGAGCACGCTGGTCTGCGCGCCGTTCACCAGTCGGTACCAGACTGGAATGGTGAGCACGACGGTGAGGATCCTGAGGGCATGGGCAAGGGCGATGCTGCGCTCCTGGCCGCCCATGGCGCCGCCCATGATGGTCATGTCGTTCAGCCCGCCCGGCATGGCGGCGAAGTAGCAGGTGACCTTGTCCCAGCTGGTGAAGCGGCGGAACCAGAAATAGCCCAGGGTCGCGCCGGTCATGGTCATGCCGGTCATCACGCAGAGGCTCACGCCCCATTTGCCGAGCTGCTGCAGCAGGTCGGGCGTGAAGCCCGAGCCCAGCAGCACGCCCATGACGATGATCATGCCTTGGCGCAGCTGCACCCGCATGCCGATGCGCAGACCGGCGAAGGCGGCGATGGTGGAGAAGACGCAGGCGCCCAGCATCCAGGCAAGCGGCATCTTCAGCCAGTTGAAGACGAAGCCGCCCACCGTGCCGATCACGATGGCGAGCAGCAGCGGCTTCAGGCCCTCGTGGCCGATGATGTGCTTCTTCTCGGGCTTGAAGGGCAGTGTCTTGCTACTCACGACACGCGTCACTCCGAGCGAAGCCGAGGGGCCTGTTCATATTCGGCGGCCATGGAAGCGAGGGGTCCTCCGCCCGGTCGGGATGATGCAAAGGATGATCAAGGGTCGAATTGCTCTTTCAATATCCGCTCCTCGAGATCGTGCTCGGGATCGAACAGCAGGGTGAGGTCGATGTCGGCCGCCTCGGTCACCGTCACCTTGGCGACGTTGGCGATCTCCACGGAATTGGCGGCGGCGGCCACCGGGCGCTTGCGCGGATCGAGGATGGTGAACTCGACCTTGGCATCGCGCGGCAGCAGCGCGCCGCGCCAGCGCCGCGGCCGGAAGGCGTTGATCGGGGTCAGGGCCAGCAGGCCCGCGCCCAGCGGCAGGATCGGCCCGTGGGCGGACAGGTTGTAGGCGGTCGAGCCCGCCGGCGTGGCGACCAGCACGCCGTCGCAGTAGAGATCGGGCAGGCGCTTCATGCCGTCGACCGACACGGCGATGCGCGCGGTCTGGCGGCTCGAGCGCAGCAGCGACACCTCGTTGATCGCCGTCACCTCGTAGGCGCGGCCGCGGGTGTTGATCGCCAGCATGCGCAGCGGCGTCAGCCTGACCTGGCGGGCCTTCTTGAGGCGCTGCAGCAGCCCGCCCTCCTTGTAGGTGTTCATCAGGAAGCCGACGGTGCCGAGATTCATGCCGTAGATCGGCGTGCCGCGGCGCATGTTGCGATGGAGCGTCTGCAGCATCAGCCCGTCGCCGCCCAGGGCCACGATGATGTCGGCCTGGGCCGGTTTCACCGCGCCATAGCGCTTTTCCAGCCGGGCGCGCACGACACGGGCGGTGGGCGTGGCGGCCGAAACGAACGCCAGGCTCGGCGTGGACGAGGAGGGGGATGCCATCGGATGTCGGTAATGCCTTCAATGCAAGATTCGTACTATAGCCGCCTGCCGCCGCCGTGCGATAAAATCCCCCCACACAAGAAACCGCGAGGAGGAACGAGATGGAGCTGGTTCCGCTGGGACCTGGATTTGGGGTCGAGGTGAAGGGCGTCACCCTGCTCGACGTCGCCTCCGACGCGGAGGCCTACAAGGCCGTGCGCGCGGCCTTCGAGACCCACTCGCTCCTGGTGTTCCGCGACCAGCCGATCGCCGATGACATCCAGGTCGCCTACAGCCGCGCCTTCGGGCCGCTCGAGCTCACCAAGGTGGCCTCGCTGGGCGCCGGCGGCTTCTACTCCCGGCTCACCAACCTGGGCGAGAACGGCGAGATCGTGCCGGCCACCGACCGCCAGGTGCTGGTCGCCCAGGCCAATGCGCTCTGGCACACCGATTCCTCGTTCAAGAAAACGCCGGCGCTCGCCTCCGTGCTCACCGCGCGCGTGCTGCCGGGCGAGGACGGCGACACCGAATTCACTTCGACTCGGCTGGCCTGGGAGCGCCTGCCGGCCGACCTGCAGGCAAGGCTCAAGGACGCCGTCGCGACGCATTCCTACGCCAACAGCCGCGACCAGATCCATCCCGACCTCGCCAACGCCGAGGAGCGCAAGGCGCTGCCACCGGTGCGCTGGCGGCTCAACTGGCGCAACCCCACGAACGACCGGCGCGCGCTCTATGTCGCGAGCCATGCCTACGCCATCGACGGCATGGACGACCGCGATGCCCGCCAGCTCCTCGCCCAGCTGCTCGACGAGGCAACGCGGCGCGAGTTCGTCTACACCCACCAATGGCGCCAGGGCGACGCGGTGATGTGGGACAACCGCGCCATGCTCCATCGCGGCCGGCCGTGGGACTACAGCAAGGAACGCTCGATGGTCCGCACCACCATCTCGGCGACGGACGCCGACGGCCTGGCGGAAGTGCGCCCGCCAGGTGGTGCATTAGGACGATGCAGTCAGCCGACTAAAGGTACCTGGCCAAGCTGCTCGTCCGATCTTCGCTGGCCGAACGCGTATTGCAGTGTGTGTGTCCATGGTTACATGGACCGATGTCGCTTGGCGACTAACTGTCGTAGTCTTGGTCGTGCAACCGATTGGCCGCCTGTTCGAGGTCTCAGCACAGGCGGCGTACTGCGCGTGAACATGACATGACAAGCCAGACTGGCGACGGCATTTCGGACCATCGGGGGCTCGCTGCGCTCGTGATGCTGCTGCGCTTTCATGGGCTCAGCATCGATCCGGCGCAGATCCGCCATCAGTTCGGCACCGACGCGATCGGTGTTCCCGAGATGCTGCGCTGCGCCCGGCAGCTCGGCTTGAAGGCAAGCGAGTCCCGGACACGATGGGACCGGCTGGCCCGTACGCCGCTGCCCGCAATCGCTGCTTTGCGCGACGGCGGGTTTCTGCTGCTCGGCAAGGTTAGCGAGGACAAGATCCTCGTCCAGGCGCCGGATTCGCCGCGGCCTGCGTTGATGACGCGAGCCGAGCTGGAAGCCGCGTGGGATGGCCGCCTCGTCCTGATGACGCGGCGCGCCAGGCTGACCGACCTCGAGAGACGGTTTGATGTCACCTGGTTCCTGGGCGCGATCCAAAAATATCGCGGACTGTTCAGCGAAGTGCTGGTCGCCTCGTTCTTTCTCCAGCTCTTTGCGCTGATCTCGCCGGTGTTCTTCCAGGTCGTCATCGACAAGGTGCTGGTGCATCGCAGCATGAGCACGCTCGACGTCCTGGTGATCGGCCTGGTCGCGATCGGCGTCTTCGAGACCGTTCTCGGCATCCTGCGGACCTATGTGTTCTCCCACACGACCAACCGCATCGACGTGGAGCTCGGGGCGCGGCTGTTCCGCCATCTCCTGGCGCTGCCGGTCGCCTATTTCCAGGCGCGCCGGGTGGGCAATTCCGTCGCCCGCGTGCGCGAGCTCGAGAACATCCGCAACTTCCTGACGAGCTCGGCGCTCACGCTCGTGATCGACCTGTTTTTCACCTTCGTCTTTCTCGCCGTCATGTTCTTCTACTCGCCGCTCCTGACCTGGATCGTGATCGCCTCGCTGCCGCTCTATGTCGCAATCTCGGCCGGGGCGACCCCGCTGTTCCGGCGACGGCTCGACGAGAAGTTCCAGCGCGGCGCGGAAAACCAGGCGTTTCTCGTCGAATGCGTCGCCGGTGCGGAGACGCTGAAGGCGATGGCGGTCGAGCCGCAGGTGCAGCGCCGATGGGAGGAGCAGCTCGCCGGCTACGTCGCCGCCAGCTTCCGCGTCCTCAGCCTCGGCAACACGACAAGCCAGATCGTGCAGCTCATCAACAAGCTGGTCGTGGCCGGCATTCTTTATTTCGGGGCGAGGCTCGTGATCGACGGCGACCTCACCGTCGGCGAACTGGTCGCCTTCAACCTCCTGGCCGGCCGCGTCAGCGCGCCGGTACTGCGCCTTGCCCAGATCTGGCAGGACTTCCACCAGGCGCGCCTGTCGGTGCAACGGCTGGGCGATATCCTCAACACCCCGGCCGAGCCGATCTACAACCCGGGCCGCACGTCGCTCCCCGCGATCCGCGGCGACATCACGTTCGAGCACGTCACCTTCCGCTACCGCGTCGATGGCCCGGAAGTGCTGCATGACGTCAGCCTGACCGTTCCGGCCGGCCAGCTGGTCGGCATCGTCGGACCGTCCGGCTCGGGCAAGAGCACGCTCGCCAAGCTCGCCCAGCGCCTTTATGTCCCCGAGAGCGGCCGCGTGCTGGTCGACGGCGTCGATCTCGCGCAGGTCGATCCGGCCTGGCTGCGCCGCCAGATCGGCGTCGTGCTCCAGGAAAACGTGCTGTTCAACAGCTCGATCCGGGAAAACATCGCGCTGGCCGATCCCGCCCTGCCGGTCGAGCGTGTCGTGGCCGCGGCGAAGCTTGCCGGCGCCCACGACTTCATCCTCGAACTGCCCGAAGGCTACGACACGATCGTGGGCGAGCGCGGCAGCAGCCTGTCTGGGGGCCAGCGGCAGCGTATCGCCATTGCCCGTGCGCTGATCGCCGACCCGCGCATCCTGATCTTCGACGAGGCAACGAGCGCCCTCGATTACGAGAGCGAGCGGATCGTGCAGCAGAACATGGCCCAGATCTCCCGCGGCCGGACGGTGCTGGTCATCGCCCACCGGCTCTCGGCGCTGCGCCTGGCCGATCGGATCATCACCATCGATCGCGGCCGTCTGGTCGAGGACGGCACCCATGACGATCTGATCAAGACCGGCGGCCGTTATGCAACGCTCTATCGGCTCCAGGCAGGCTTGCATGAAATTCGCTAGGAATATCGTGGCCTTCCCGACCAACCGCGCGGAGCGGCGAAAGGACGAGCTGGCGTTTCTGCCCGCGGCGCTGGAGATCGTCGAGACGCCTCCCTCGCCAGCCGGGCGCGCCGTCGCTTTCACCATCATCGCCGTATTCGCGGTTGCGCTGGCCTGGGCGTGCGTCGGTACGGTCGACATCGTTGCCGTGGCGCCCGGCAAGATCATTCCCAGCGGCCGCACCAAGATCATCCAGCCGTTCGAGACCGGCGTCGTGCGGGCGATCCATGTCCGCGACGGCCAGGCCGTGAAGGCGGGCGACGTGCTGATCGAGCTCGATCCGACCATGACCGGCGCGGAGCTCGGACATTTCAGGAGCGACCTGCTCGCCGCTCAACTCGACGTCGCCCGGCTGCGTGCAGCGTTGGCGGCGAAGGACGACCCGGCTGTGGCGCTCAAGCCGCCGCCGGATGCGCCGTCGACGATGGTCGAGATGCATCGCCGTTTCCTGGTCAGCCAGACCGCCGAACAGAATGCCAAGCTTGCCGCCATCGACGGGCAGGTTGCCCAGAAGGAAGCCGAGCACGCCACCATCAGGGCATCGATCGATAAGCTCAAGGCGGTCATCCCGCCGCTCGAAGAGCGGGTCGAGATCCGCAAGCACATGTTCAACAAGGAACTGGGCTCGAAGCTCGTCTACCTGACCGAACTGCAGGACCTGCTGGGCCAGCAAAAGGAGATCCTCGTGCAGGAAAGCCGGCTCAGCGAGACCGAGTTGGCGATTGCCGCCCTGGCCGAGACGCGACTCAAGACCGTGGCCGAGTACGAACGCAGCCTGTTCGACGATCTTTCCAAGGCCGAGCAGAAGATCTCAGGTTTGGGCCAGGACATCATCAAGGCCGAACAGCGCACCAGCCTGCAGAACCTGACGGCGCCGGTGGAAGGCGTGGTGCAGCAGCTCGCCATGCACACGATCGGCGGTGTCGTGACGCCGGCCCAGGCGCTCATGGTCATCGTCCCGGCCGAGAGCCGGCTGGAGATCGAGGCGATGGTTTCCAACCGCGACATCGGCTTCGTCGAAGTGGGCCAGGACGCGGCGATCAAGGTCGATGCGTTCAATTTCACGCGCTACGGCCTGCTCCAGGGCAAGGTCCTGTCCGTCTCGCCGGACGCCATCTCGCGCGACAAGCCGCAGGACAAGCCGACCGACAAACCACAGGGCGCCGAGGCAAGCAGCAGCGAGCCGAAGGGTCAGGAGTTGACCTACGCCGCGCGCGTGTCGCTCGACCGCACCCGCATGCAGGTCGAGGGCAAGTCGGTGAATCTCTCGCCCGGTATGGCCGTCACCGTCGAGATCAAGACCGGTTCGCGCAGCATCATCAGCTACCTGCTGTCGCCGCTCGCGCGCTACAAGCAGGAAAGCCTGCGCGAGAGATGATCTCTCCCGTAACGCCTGGTCAGCCCGGCGAGACGTTGCTGAGGCTGTAGACGGGCTGCGGTTCGTCGATGTCCTTGAGAAGGTGACGCCCGAGCGGCACGACGTCGCGCTCGGGCAGCAACGCGGCCAGCGCGTGGGAGACGACGATCGGCCGGTCGAGCTGGCCACACAGCTTTTCCAGGCGTGCCGCGTGGTTGACGGCGGGGCCGATCACGGTGAAGTCGAGCCGGGCGCTGGCGCCGATGTTGCCGAACATGACCTCTCCGACATGCAACGCCAGGCCGAAGCGCACCGCGGGCTCGTCGACCGTGGTGCGCATGAGGTTCAAGGCAGCGATCATGCGGAAGGCGGCGACGGCCGCCTCGGTGGCGCGCGCCGCCGTCGCCGACCGCTCGGCCGGCGAGGCGATGGGCAGCATGGCCAGCATGCCGTCGCCCATGAATTTCAGGATCTCGCCGCCCGCGTTGGTGACGGCGCCGCCCATGATGCTGAAGTAGTCGTTCAGCAGGCCGATGATGGCGTCGCGCGGCAGGCGGTCGGAGGCGCGGGTGAAGCCGCGCAGGTCGCAGTACCACAGCACCGCCTCGATGGTCTGGCCATCGCCGCGCTTGACCTCGCCCGCCAGGATGCGCTGCCCGGCGGCGCGCCCGACATAGGCGTCGAGCAGGTTCACCGCGGTGTCGCGCAGCGAGTGCGTCTCGACGATGCGTGTGAAGGCAAACTGCAGCTGGAACATGCGGTCGAGGTCGACTGCCGAGAAACCGCCCGGCCTGTCCGACACCACGCTCAGCGCATCGACATGGCCGGTCGTGAACAGCAGCGGCAACGCGACATAGTCGGTCGCGCCTTCGGCCTTGAGTTCCCTCAGGACCGGCGCCTGCGGCTCCACGTTCTCGACGCGCACGCGAACGGTGCGGCGCTGCTCGAACACCGGCGGCAACGGGTTGTCGAGGTATTGAGGGCCCTGCAGCAGTCCGTGCGCGGCTTCGCCAACCTCCACGCCGCGGCCGCGCCGCCAGACGTAGGCTTTGCCGGCGAACTCGGGATGGAGCGTGAGCTGAAAGTAGGCCAGCCGGAAGAGCGGGATGCCGGCGGCGACGAGCTGCTCGCCGGCCGCCGCGATCAGCTGGCCGGTGTCGGCGATGCGATAGGCTTCGGTGACGAACCAGCGCGCCAGCGGATCGCCGTAGACACGGTTCGGGATCTCGTCGTCCATGACCGGATCATAGCGCGCGCGGGCTCAGCCGGCGCGCCGGTCGGCGAGGTTATTCGGCGGCCTCGAGGCGCAGGTTCTGCGCGGCGGCGACCTTGGCGCGGGCCAAGTCCTCGCCGCGGCGCTTGCTGAGCGCGGCCCCGCCGCCCGCCGTCTCGGCGAACAAGGCGAGCTTGTCGAGATCCTCCTCGACCACCGGCGACAGCGCCAGGTCCGTGTACTCGTGGCGCTTGGGATCGTTCTTGACCGTCTGGCCGATGCGCCAGCCCTGCCAGGCGAGCCGCGCATAGATCTTGATCTTCTTCCAGCTTTCGAGCGCGAGCTTGTAGTGGAAGACGCCGAACGGCTCGATCTTCATGCCATAGCGGCGGTCGCGGCGATATTTCATGCGCACGATGCCGCCTTCGAGCGGATGAACGCCCTCGGCCTCGAACATGATCTTGAACATGGTCATGAACTGCGCGGGCTCGGCGGGATTGCGGCCGGGAATCGCGCCGTGGCGCAGCGCCACCGTCCGGATGTGCTCGGGCGTGTAGTAGGTCTTCCAGGCGTCGCGATAGGTCTGCTCGTATTCGGCGTCGCTCATCTTGGGATGATGGACGACGCGGTGATGCAGGTCGTACTTGTTGAGGTCGGGGTCCATCCACACGCCCTGCTTCCACAGCGTCTGGTGATCCTCCGAGCCGGGCAGCGGCGTCAGCATGAACAGCTCGAGGATGTCGAGCGGCAGCTCCTTCTTGATGATCTCCATGTCGCGCAGGATCGACTCGCGCGTATCGCCGGGGAATCCCAGGATGTAGCCCGCCCAGGTCGAGGCCCCGCTGGTGTGCCAGGCCTGCAGCATCTTGCGGTATTCGGTGATCTTGTTCTGGCGCTTCTTGGCGGCCAGCAGGTTGTCCGGGTTGACGTTCTCCAGGCCGATGAAGACGCGGTAGACGCCGGCCCAGCGCGCCTTGTGGATGAAGTTCGGGATGCGATGGCACTGGGTGTCGACCTGGATGATCAGGGACACCTCGATGCCCTCGTTCTCCTTGAGCTCGATCAGCCGGTCGAAGAAGTCCTCCCAGTGCTTGTTGCGGGCCATGTTGTCGTCGGTGATGAAGAACGACGTGATGCCCTGCCTGTAGTTCTCGCGCACGATCGCCTCGAGGTCGTCGGCGCTGCGGAAGCGGCTCTTGCGGCCCTGCACGTTGATGATGGTGCAGAACGAGCACTGGAACGGGCAGCCGCGGCCGAGATCGAAGCTCGACTTGCGGCCTTCGTTACGGGCCAGGGCGGCCGGCGGCAGGCTGGGCGTCGGCGCGCCTTCGATGCCCGGCAGATCGTCCATGTAGTTGTAGAGCGGCTTCAGCGTGCCGTTCCAGGCGTCGAGCAGGATCGTGTCGAGCCGGCCTTCCTCGGCCTCGCCGGCGAAGATCGAGATGCCCATGTCCATGGCCGCCTGGATCTCGGGCGGGATCACCGGCAGCATCGACAGGCACCCGGCGGCATGGAACCCGCCCATCGCCACCGGCAGGCCGGCCTTGAGGAACTGGCGGGCGAGGTCGACGGCGCGCGGGAACTGGTTGCTCTGAACGCCGACCAGGCAGATCAGCGCCTTGCCGCCGCTGCGCCTGATGTCGGCGATGATGCGGTCGGAACGGACCCGCGTATTGGTCTCGTCGAACGGCTTGATCCGGATATCGACGTCCGGCCCGAAGACGCCGCGCTGGCGGCAGTCCTCCCCCAGGCCATAGAGCGCAGCCAGGGTATTGGACGGGATATGGGAGCGCAGCCACGTGATGGGATAGCCATCGTCGTCGTAATGCGTCGGCTTGATGAGGACGAGGTGGAAAATAGTACGCTTCAAAATGCTGCCCCCATCGCGGACTTCTCCATCAAGCAAAACCCGCGTGCGGCTAGGTCTTCGTTATTTGCCACGTGGCGGCATCCCCCGGCCACAATGCTCTGAGAGGCCCTGTAACGCAACCAAAGTAGAAGCCTATTCACAATTTCTGGACGGTAATAGGACTACAAGATGTAGGGCTTTGCTCCGCAGTGCCCCGCGATTGGCGAGGCGGCCATGACGACACGGTAATTGCAGTACGCGTCGGGAACGCGCACCGTCCCCGAGCCCCGAGGCGCATCAAAAGACGCTCGACGGGGGAGGGAACGAACAAGACGTGAGTCTCACCACGCGTGTGCCGGCGCTGGCGCCGTTTCAGATCCGCAGTTTCCGCTTCCAGTGGCCGGCCGATTTGCTGGCGTCCTGGGCGTTCGAGATGGAAGGCGTGATCCTGGGCTGGTTCGTGCTGGTGTCGACCGGGTCGGTGCTGGCGCTCGCCGTATTCGGCTCCCTGCAGTTTCTGGGCACTCTGATCTCGCCGCTGTTCGGCATGGCGGGCGACAGGATCGGCAATCGCAGCCTGCTATGCCTGATGCGGGGCATCTACGTGGTCGTGGCGACGGCGCTCGCGGTGCTGTTTCTGGCCGGCCTTGCCGCGCCGGTCCCGGTATTCGCCCTGGCCATCGTCATGGGCCTGGTGCGGCCCTCCGACATCACGCTGCGCAACCTGCTGGTGGGCGAGACCATGCCGGCCAGCTACCTGATGCGGGCCATGGGGGTGTCGCGCACCACGGCCGATTCGGCACGCGTGGTGGGCGCCCTGTCGGGTGCGGGCCTCGTCGCGGCCCTGGGTTCGGGTTTGGCCTACGTGGTCGTGTGTGCCGTCTACGCCGCAAGCCTTGCGCTCACGTTCAATGTCGGCGTCCGGCGCGTGCGCGTCGTCGGCGAAGATATGTTGCATGCATCGCCCATGCGCGCGTTACGGCAGGCCTTTGTCTACATCTGGTCGACGCCCGATATGCGGGCGTTGATGCTCATGGCGTTTCTGATGAATTTCGCGGCTTATCCGCTGGTCGGATCCCTGCTGGCCTACGTCGCCAAGGATATCTACAGCCTCGACCAGACCGGCCTGGGCTGGCTGATCGCCTGTTTCGCGGGCGGCGCGCTTCTGGGCTCGATCGCCATTTCCGTCCATGGCGCGCGCATCCGGCCGGCCCGTACGATGCTCGCCGGGGCGATCGCCTGGTTCACCCTCAATTTCGCCTTCTCCTGGATTGCCACGCCGTTCTGGGGCGAGGTCGTTCTGTTCCTGGCGGGCTTCGTCCAGAGCTTCTGCATGATCCCGATGGCCGTGTTGTTGTTGCGCGTGGCCGATCCGAAGTTTCGCGGCCGGGTCATGGGCGTGCGCATGCTGGCGGTCTACGGCCTGCCGATCGGGCTCCTGCTGTCGGGGCCGTTGGTCGAGCGAGTTGGATTTTCCCTCACGGGTTCGCTCTATAGCCTGCTGGGAATCGTCTTCACCCTAGTGATCGCGGTCTGCTGGCGTGCTCATCTCTGGCACCCCGCCGCCGCCGCCAACGTTCGCTAGGCGCAACCTGACCGAGGCGGCAGCGTTGCAATGCAATGCAAGGCATCGCCAGGTCCGCCTTTATGGCGATGACGACCCTTTTGGTGAGTGCCGCCGCTGCACTCGGGCAGACGCGCGACCAGCCGCCGCCGTCGGCCACCGACGACGAGCGGCGGAATATCTTCACGTTCCAGGTTGAAAACGACGTCTTCAACCGCATCAGCCCGACCGATCGCGACTATACCAACGGCGTCCGCTTCGGCTGGTTGTCGCCGGCAATCACCGACATGCCCGCAGGATGGGTGGCGCTCACCACGGTGCCCACCTTTCTGGGCGAGCGGCCGTCGGATGCGGTGGTCCGGCGCTTCGGACTGTCGTTCGGCCAGAATCTCTATACGCCCAACGACATAACGACCAGCGCGCCGATCTACAACGACCGGCCGTATGCCGCCTGGCTCTATGCGAGCCTGGCGCTGCAGTACACCTACAAGCGTCACGACCCGAAGACTGGCACCGACGAGCCGGTGCGGCTCGATACGCTGGAACTCGATCTGGGCGTGATCGGGCCGGCAGCAGCCGGCGAGTTCGTGCAGAACAACTTCCATCGGTTGATCGGCGTCGCCCAGGCCAATGGCTGGGCCAACCAGCTCCACAACGAGCCGACGTTGGGCCTTACCTTCGAGCGCCGCTGGCGAACCGCCCGCACCGTGGTGATCGATGATCCCAAGCTCGAGGTCGACTTCATTCCGCGCATCGGCGGCGCGCTGGGCAATGTCGCGATCTATGGCGAGGTCGGTGGCACGGCGCGCATCGGCAAGAACCTGCGCGACGATTTCGGACCGACGCGCGCGCGGCCGGCGCTGCCAGGTTCGGAGGCCTTCATCGGCGACGGCAGCTTCGGTTGGTACCTGTTCGCCGGCATCGACGGACAAGCAGTGGGTCGCAACATTTTCCTGGACGGCAACACCGACGGCAACAGCCTGCGGGTGTCACACCGTCCGTTTGTCGCAGAAGCCCAGGCGGGCCTCGCCTTGACGTATCGCGGCGTGCGCTTCACCTACACGCAGGTGCTGCGCACGCCGGAGTTCTATGAGCAGAACCGCTACACGCAGTTCGGCTCGATCAACGTGACGTTTCGCTACTGAGGCACGTCAGATGCGGCCTAACAGGAGCAAGACGACGATGATGATCAGGATCAGGCCGATGCCGCCGCTGGGGTAGTAGCCCCAGCCGCTGCTGTACGGCCAGGTCGGCAAGGCACCGATCAGGATCAGGATAAGGATGATCAGAAGAATGGTGCCAAGCATGATATCTCCTCTTGATTAGCCGAGGTTCTTCTCGGCGAACGACCAGTTCGGGCAGCTTGTCGAGCCAGGCCTGGACATGGTCCGGGCGGCGGTTCTGATAGTCGAGGTAGTAGGCGTGCTCCCACACGTCGGCCACGAGAAGCGGCGTGCCACCATGGGCGAGCGGCGTGTCGGCATTGGAGGTCGACTCGATCGCGAGCTTGCCACCCTTGCTGACCAGCCACGCCCAGCCGCTGCCGAACTGGTCGACGGCGGCCGTCTTGAAGGCCTTCTTGAAGTCGTCGAGGCCGCCGAAGCTGTCTTCCAGCGCCTTCTTGATCTTGCCGGCCGGCGCATCGGCCTTGGCCGTCATGCTGTGCCAGTAGAAGTCGTGATTCCACGCCTGGGCGGCGTTGTTGAATATCTTCTTGGCTTTCTCGTCCTTGGCCGACTTCTTGATGATGTCCTCGAGCGACATCTCGGCATACGGCGTGCCCTCGATCAGCTCGTTAAGCTTGTCGACGTAGGCTTTGTGATGCTTGCCGTAGTGGAACGATATGGTGTTGGCGGAAATGACCGGGGCGAGTGCGTCCTCGGCATAGGGGAGCTTGGGAAGGGTGAAACCGTTCTTTCCTTTGTCCAAAGGCATGACGCATATTCCTTAGGCTAGCCCGAACTTGAAGTCGTGGGGCGGTTGCTGACGTTAACGCTCAACGCACGGCGACGTTGCGAGGTGCCTTGAACGCGATCGGAACTTGGCAGAAAGGTGACGATCAGGGACCGCCGCTTTCTGACGCGGAGGCAGTCACATGGATGCAATCATCTATCTGGCCGGGCTGGTCGTGGTCGTCATGGCGGTCCCGTCGTTCTTCGGCCTGCGCTGACCCCGGCGTGGCCAAGACGCTGCCGCTTCCTTCGTCTCCTGTCTTTCGGCTCGCGATCGAGTGCCGTTCGCCATCTAACGCCGGCCTGTCTCCGTAGTTGCGCGTGTCGAGGCACGCGCCTGTCACCGGCCGAAGCCGAGAAGCGCGTCGACCAAGCTTCTGGAAGCCAAGGACGCCGAGGGCAGGGTGGTTGGTGCCGCGGCCGATTAGGCGCGCGTCGCTGCTCGCAATTGCCGTCTGCACTTTCGACATTAGCGACGCCGCGGCCAGACGGGTCACCGTCGCCGCCAATCGCGAGGGAGACCGCCCTCTTCGGGGCCAAGTACTCTGACGATCGCGAGCAGGCAACGACAGTCCCACGGCCAGCCGCCGTCCTCAGCTTTCTCAGCGAACGGTTCTCACTCGCGCACTCCGTGGTTGCATGCCGCTGCCTGCGGGGTATTTCTAGGCAACGCATCGTCAGGAGAGGCATCATGAAGGGCAATCCGCAGATCATTGCGGAGCTGAACAAGCTCCTGAAGAACGAGCTCACGGCCATCAACCAGTACTTCCTGCACGCGCGCATGATGAAGCACTGGGGCTTCGAGCGGCTGGGCGAGAAAGTCTATGAAGAGTCGATCGGCGAGATGAAGCACGCCGACAAACTGATCATGCGCATCCTGTTGCTGGACGGCCTGCCCAACCTGCAGGACCTGGGCAGGCTGGCGGTCGGCGAGACCGTCCCGGAATGCCTGGCCGCCGACCTCAAGCTCGAGAGCGCGGCGCGCACGGCGCTGGTTGCGGCAGTGGCCCATTGCGAGACAGCCAAGGATTTCGTGAGCCGCGAGATCGTCGTCCACATCCTGGAAGACGCCGAGGCGCACATCGACTTCCTCGAAACCGAGATTGCGTTGATCGACAAGGTGGGCGTGCAGAACTACCTGCAGACCCAGATCGGCGAGGGCAAGGAGCCTGACTGATTCGCCGCTTCGCTGGGCGACGCCACTCCACCGATCGTTCATGGAGCGCGGACCTCCTGGTCCGTTTATGAAGATGATGCGGGTCCGCGCCCCGACTGGAGAAGACGTCTCCGTCAGTCGGCGGCCATGACCGTCTGTTGGATGTTGCGTTCGCGCGCGGTCGTTTCGGCGATCCGCTGGCGCATGTCGCAGGCGCAGGTGCCGCATTGAGGGCTGGTGCCGCAGGCCCGGAATACGTCGGACGGTCGGCGCGCCCCGGCGCGCACGGCGGCGTCTACTTCACGTTCCCGGATGGCCCGACAGATGCAGACATACATGGACGTTTCGACCCTGGTCTATGCAGATGCGACTTACTCGCAGGCGCAAGATAGGGGGCAGACCCCGCCCGGTCAAGCGGCGGCTAGAACCCTGACAATAAATGCTTTTCCAGCTTCGTCCGCAGGGCTGCATTGATCGGATGCGGTGTTTTGCCCTTGACGCGCACGACGGTCATCTCGGCCGCGGCGATGCAGACGCCGTTCTTGAAGGCGGCCGAGCCCACGGTGATGGAAGTCGTGCCGATGCGCATGACGCCGCTGCCCAGCTCGACCTGGCCCGGCCAATGCAATTCGGCCAGGAAGCTCACGGTCATCCCGGCCGAGATGCCGCGCACCCCCTGGGCGGCATCGGCCATCATGCCCATGTCGCGGATGAAGGTGAGGCGTGCGGTCTCGAGATAGGCACAGAGCGCCACGTTGTTGACGTGGCCGGCGGCATCCTGGTCGGAAAAGCGCACCGTGTCGGTGCACCAGTGCGGATAAATCGAGCGATCCTGTAGGCGTTTGTCGCGTGACATCGGCGGAGTGTAGCATCCCGCCCCAATGACACACCCCATCTTCACCGAAGACCACGATCTCATCCGCAGCCAGCTCCGCCGCTTCGTCGACGAAGAGGTGAAGCCGCACGGTCCCAAATGGGAAGAGGAGGGCTTCGTGCCGCGCGCTGTGCTGCGCCAGATGGGCAGTCTCGGCTTCTTGTCGCTGCGCGTGCCCGAGGTGCTGGGCGGCTCCGGACTCGATGCGCGCGCCTCGGTCGTGCTGGCCGAGGAGGTCGGCCGCTCGACCCATGGCGGCTTTGCCATCACGGTGCTGGTGCATACCGACATGGCGAGTCCCCATCTCGTGCGCTTCGGCACCAGGCGCCAGCTCGAGAAGTACCTGCCGGGGGTGATGGCGGGAGAAACCATCACCGCCGTCGGGGTCACGGAGCCCGGCGCGGGCTCCGACGTGGCCGGCATCCGCACGCGCGCGGTGCGCGACGGTAACGACTATGTGCTGAACGGCACCAAGATGTTCATCACCAACGGCGTGTACGGCGATCTCTACTTCATCGCCGCGCGCACCGATCCCGAGGCCAAGGGCAGCCGCGCCATCACCATGTTCATCGTCGAGAAGGGCACTGCCGGCTTCAAGGTCGGCCGCGCGCTCGACAAGACCGGCTGGCGGTCATCGGATACGGCCGAGCTGATCTTCGAGGATTGCCGCGTGCCCGCCGAGAACGTGCTGGGCGAGCCCAATCGCGGCTTCTATTCCATCATGGCCAACTTCCAGACCGAGCGGCTGGTGATCGGCGCGATGGCGATGGCCGAGGCGCGCGAGGCCCTGAGGCTCACCTTCGAGCATGTGAACGACCGCAAGGCATTCGGGCAGCCGCTGTGGGACAAGCAGGCGATCCGCCAGCGGCTGTCGCGCCGGCTGGCGGAAGTCGAGGCGGCGCGCCAGCTCGTGCACCACACGGCGTGGCTCGACGCCCAGGGGACGGATTGCGTGGCCCAGGTCTCGATGGTGAAGGCGCTGGCCGGCGACCTTGTGAACCAGGTGCTTTACGACTGCGTGCAGTTCCACGGCGGCATGGGCTTCGTGCGCGAGACCGCGGTCGAGCGCATGGCGCGGGATGCGCGCGTCCAGTCGATCGGCGGCGGCGCCTCGGAAGTCATGCTGGAGGAGGTCGCCAAGCGCTTCGGGGCGGCGCTGGCCGACTGACGGCGTCTATTTCGGCGCGACCACGAACGGGCCGATGGCCAGGACGGCGCACTCTGTGCCGCCCGCCCGCGCGCATTCGCTGACCGCGTCGTTTGCTGCGGCGCCCTCACTGGTGCGGCCGGAAACGATGCCCAGGCGACCGTTCCGCGCCAGCGCGAGCGCCCGCCAATCGTTGGCCACCAGATAGCGGTCAACCGCCTCCTGCTGGCGGGCGTCGAGACCGGTCATCGACTGCGGCGTGAGGATGTTGATGGGCTTATGGAGCTTCGGCGTTTGCAGGAGCACCTGATCCTCGACGGCATAGACGACGCAGGGCCTCCCGGTCAGGTGACCGCAAACCTGCAGGTTGCGCTTGATGGCGTCGGCTTCGGTTTCGCTGGGCGACCACCAGTCGAAATGATCGCGGCCCAGCACCAGCGCCCGTTTGCGGTCGGATGTCGCGTAGTGGTCGGCGAGATTCTTGCGCGCAGTCTCCCCCATCAACAGGGGTACAGTGGCCGGATCGAACGGGATGGCGGGCGTCGGCCGCGCGGCCGGAACGTAGGGCGGCGACGGCAAGGGGGGCGGGCGGTACGACCAGACGACGTTGTTGCCGACGGCGTATGTCATGCAGCGGTCGATCGGCCGGACGACCGGCACCTCGCGACGCACGAGCTTGGTGCATTCCTCGAGGGCGATGCGGCGGGCCGTCGGATCGTCGACACGACGCGTCGCGACGGAGAAGAACCCGCGCACATTGATCGCCATCGCCTTGGAGCCTTCGGCCTGGGCGTAATTCTCGAGCGCCCGCCGGCGAAGGTCGGGCACAAACGGGACATCGGCGGCCTCATAGATCCGCGGGCCGATGGCTGCGGGGTCCAGGGTCGGGGCCGGCATCTCGTTGGGATCGGAAGCGGGTGGCGCGGCGGGAACGGTCGACGCGGCGGATGGCGCGGCGATGGGAGCAGGCGGCGTCGCCGGGATTGCTGGCACCGAAGTCGCCACTTGGGCAGCCGGGGCCACGGGTTCCGACTTTTCGTGGAGCAGCCAGGCGCCGGCGATTGCCACGGCAGCCACGACGGCGACGCCGCCGGCAATGGCGACGAGGCGTGACGGTCCCTTGCGCGGCGGCGGCGGAATCGGCGCGGTGACGATCGGTGTCTTGCCGCCCGGCGTGAGCCGGTAGGCATGGATGGGACGGGGGATGTTCTTGACGTGCTGCTCGCCCATGTCCTCGGCGCCCAGGGTGAGCTTGCCGACGATCTGCTCGTAGATCGAGGCCGACACGCAGATGCCGCCGTGTGGGGCGATAGACTCCAGCCGTACCGCGACGTTCACGGCATCGCCCATCAGGTCGTCGCCGCTTTCGACGACGTCGCCGAGGTTGATGCCGATGCGCAGGATGAGCTGGTTGTCCTGGTCGGCCGTGGCATTGGCCGAGCGCATCGACTCCTGGACCTCGAGCGCGGCGCGCACCGCTTCGACCGGGCTCACGAACTCCGCGAGCATGCCGTCGCCCGTCAGCTTGAAGACGCGCCCGCGATGGTGCTTCACGATCGTCTCGGTCGTGGCCATGCGGGCGCCCAGCAGATCGAGCGCATGCTCCTCGTTGCGCGCGGACATGGTGCTGAACCCGACGACGTCGACGGAAATGATCGTGGTCAGGCGCCTGACCAAGGCGGGTTCATCCATGACCACAGGCTAGCTGACGGGTGTGCGGCGGGCCATAGGACCTCCTTGCTTCCCGGGCCATGCTCTGCGATGACCCAGACCATGCAATCCGAGACCCCGCGTTACTGGGAAGACTATCAGGTCGGGCACGAAATACCCGCTGGGCTCGACCAGCTTCACTGCCGATGAGATCGTCGACGTTCGCCCGGCAGTTCGATCCTCAGAGCTTTCACGTCGATGCCGAGGCGGCCAGGGAATCGATGTTCGGCGGCCTGATCGCCTCGGGCTGGCACATCGCCGCCAAGCTGATGCGGCTGTTCGTCGACAACTATATCGACAAGCGTACCGCGCTGGGCTCGCCTGGGCTCGACGAGCTGCGCTGGCTGAAGCCGGTGCGGCCGGGCGACACGCTGACCGCCTGGGTCGAGTGCGCGGACAAGGTGCCGTCCAAAAGCACGGCCCGAGATGGGCGTCATTCACGAGCATTGGAGCGCCACCAATCAGAAGGGCGAGCTGGTGATGACGACCAAGGGCATCAACATGGTGCGGAGGAAGCCGGCATGACGCGCGCCGTCGCGGACTCGACCATGTCGTGGTCATGGTCGACGGCATCGATGCCGCCGAAGCGGCCTACCGGAAGCTCGGCTTCCAGGTGCAGCCGCGCGGCTTCCACAAGAAGCTCGGCACCGCCAACCACCTGATGATCTTCGACCAGGACTATTTCGAGATCCTGGGCATCGTCGAGGACACGCCGTTCAACGCCGAGCGGCGCGAGTGGCTGAAGGCGGGTGGCGGGCTCGCCAACGTGGCGCTCGCCACCGATGGCGCCGACATCGCCTTCGACGCCTTCAAGGCGGCGGGCCTGGAGCCCGATGCGCCGCTGTTCTTCGATCGCGCCGTCGAGGTCGCGGGCAAGACCGAGCATGCGCAGTTCCGCACCGTGCGCATCCCCAAGACGCACATGCCGGTGGTCGGCTTCTTCGTCTGCGAGCACCTGACGCCGCAGTTCGTCTATCGCGACGAATGGGCCCGGCACCCCAATGGCGCGCGCGGCATCCTGGGCGTGACGGTGATCGCCGAGCAGCCGGCCCGATGGATCGCCGAGCTCGAGAAGTATTTCGGCACGGGCTCGGTGAAGCGCGAGGGCGACGGGCTGGTGGTCGATACCGGCACCCAGCCGATCCGCTACCTGACCCGCAAGGCCTATGCCGAGCGCTATCCCGGCGTGGTGCCGATGCGGCCGGGCGATCATCCGGCGCTCCTGTCGGTGCGCAGTCGACAGCCTCTCCGCCTGTGCGGCGTTGCTGGAGAAGAACGGTGTCGGGCTGGTCAAGCCCGATGCCCGCCGGCTGCATCGTGCCACCCGCGGAAGCCGCCCACCTCACCGTGGAATTCCGGGAGCGCTGATACAGTGAGTGCTGACCTGATGGATCGGCGGATCTACGGATTCGTCACCGAGGAGCATCTGCGTTTCGCCGATGTCGACGCCAACGGCCACATCAACAACGGCGCCTTCCTGCAGCTCCTGGAAAATGCACGGGTCTCGTATATGCGCCAGATCGTGCGCACAGGCCTGCCGCGCTTTCGTGTCGTGGTCGGCAGGCTCGAGATCGATTTCAAGCGCCAGATGTTCTATCCCGGCCGCGCCACGGCCGGCGCTCGCCTGCTCGAGGTGCACGAGCGCAAGTGCGTGATCGGCCATGGCCTGTTCGACGGCGAGGGCCATTGCACGGCCGTGCTGAAGGCGATCATGGTGTCGCTTGAACGAAGAAACCCATCGCAGCGTGCCGTTCGATCCCGTGGTGCGCGCCGCGCTCGAGAAATTCGCCGCCTCCAAGGACGGACTTCCGACATGACCGACAAGCTTATCCCCGAAGGCTTCCGCAAGCTCGATGTCAGCGACGACTTCGTCGGCCTGATCGGACCGCTCTGGTTCAAGGCCGAAGGCGAGCGGCTGCGGGTCGGCCTGCCGCTCGAGGCCCGCCACGGCAATCCGATGGGCTGGGCGCATGGTGGGCTGCTGGTTACCGTGGCCGACATGGTGATGGGGGCAGGCTCGGGCCACGTCACCGGTATCCGCTGGCCTCATCCGACGATCTCGCTCAGCACCGAGTTCGTGCGCGGCGCCAAACTGGGACAGTGGCTCGAGGGCACCGCGCGCATCGCCCGGCGGACCATCAATTTCTGCTTCTGCAGCTGCGACCTTGTGTGTTGCGGCGAGATCGTCCTGGTGGCGTCGGGTGTCTTCAAGGTGCCGGATATCGACAAGATCCCGGAGGCGCTGCGCGCCAAGGTGATGGGCAAGTGGGAGTGACGGTGAGACAAGGGGGCGTGACGGTAAATTGTCATCCCGAGCGAAGCGAGGGACCTTTCCTGCGGCCCTTAAGGTCCCTCGCTTCGCTCGGGATGACAGCGTGCGTCACTTCTTCTTGTGCCGGTAGATCCGATAGCGGTCGAAATCCATGAAGTGTTCGTAGTTCTCGAACGCATCGGCAAATACACGATTCTGCATGAAGTATTCGAGGTAGTCGAATTCCTTGCCCTGGCAGCGCGGGATGCCGGGGACGCGATCGACGATCACGAGATCGGGCTGCTCGCGGGCGAAATCCTCGCTCACCGCCTCGAACACGAATTTCTCCGAATCGCCCATCGTGTCGGGCGGATTGTAGAGCGCGGGGAAGTCGTCGCAGGTCGCGTACACGCCCTGCAGCACCCACATGCTGAGGAAGCGCATGGTCATGCGCCCGCCGATATAGTTGATCAGCGGCCACAGCGGATAGATTCCCGGCGACAGCGCCAGCAGCGTGCGGTGGGGGGCGTTCTGCTCGATGATGTGCTGCAGACGGCCGCCGATCGAATTCTCGAACTGGCGCTGCTTGTAGAAGGGCGGCGTATAGAGCGCCGCCTGGAAGTAGAGCAGCACCATCAGGGTCGCGGAGATCACCGCCACGGGCAGGTGATGGCCGCTGCGGCTGATCGGCAGGTAGCGGTCGACGGTCTGCGACACGGTGAGCGCGGCCAGCAGGATCACTGCAGAAAGGGCGGGCAGCACGTGATAGGGCCAGCCCTTGGCCTGGGCGATGGCCGAGATCGCCGCGCCAATGCCGAACACCACGAGCACGCGCGCCGAGATCGTCTTGGTGAACACCACGGCGATTACGCCGAAGATCACCAGGGCGATCAGCGTGGGCGCCAGCACATTGCTGGTAAGCACGCCCCGCCAGCCCTCGTCGCCGATCGGTGCATAGGCCTCGACCGCGAGCGGCAGCACGAACCGTCCGTAGTCCGCAAAGATCGTATACATCGACGCGACATGCGCCACGGCGACGAGCCCGATCGACCAGGGGATGGGATCGCCCAGCGTCGGCCGCCAGCCGCGGCGGACCAGCAGGTAGAGTTCGACCGCGGCGGGAATCGCGAGGTAATGCGGCTTCATGGCGAACGCCACGCCGGCCACCAGTCCGATGGCGATCGCTGCCCCGCGGCTCAGTGCGACGCCTTCGGCGCGCGCCATCGAGGCGATCAGATAGGGCGCGCAGGCCACGAACATGATGTGCTCGCGCTGGCCAAAATGCTCGTTGGGCAGGACGGTGAACAGGAACAGCAGCACGGGCGGCAGCAGCGCCTCTGTCAGCGCGTGGTCGGCCGAGGGGACAAGTCGCACCAGCCGCCGGCAGGCCCAGAAGGAGGCGAAGATGCCGGCCACCACCCAGGCAGTGAACCAGAACGTGACGCTGCCCGGCAGGAGCTTGGCGGTCAGGACCGGCAGCGCGTGCACCACGAAGGTAAGCGGCAGATTCTCGTCGATGATCTCGACATAGAGCCTCTCCCCGCCGACCCAGCGCCCCGAGACGTCGAGGATCGCGGCCACGTCGTGATTGATGGGCGGGAAGAAGTAGCCAGCCAGCCACAGGACGGGCAGGGCGAAGAGCGGCACCAGCAGCAGGCGTTCGACGCGCGGCGGAATGATCGGGGGTTTGGTCGTGACGGTTGGCAAGGCGCAGCGAAGATATCATAAGCAGGCGGGAAGAAGACACTTGGCAGGAGCAGGCGCGGCGTGGAGCGGGCTGAATACGAGCGCATGCACGCGGTCGAGGACCGGATGTGGTGGTATCGCGGCCTACGCGCGCTCACCGCGCAACTTCTCGCTCGGGCGCTGGCCGCTTCGTCGACGGCAGGCCCCATACTCGACGCGGGCTGTGGCACCGGCGGCATGCTGCTGAAGCTGGGTCCCGCGGTGGCGGGCCGCGCTACGCTCGGCTTGGAGTACGACGCCCTTGCGGCGGCGCTTGCGGCGGCCAAGGCAGGCCGTCCGGTGGCGGCAGGTTCGGTCAACGAAATGCCGCTCGGCGGCGGCACGCTTGGCGCCTACCTTTCGCTCGACGTGCTCTGCCATGAGGGTGTCGACCCTGTCCACGCCCTGAAAGAGGCGCACCGCTGCCTCGGGGTTGGTGGCATCATCGTGTTAAATTTGCCTGCTTATGGCTGGCTGTTGTCGGCGCACGACCGGCGCGTGCACAATGTCCGCCGTTTCACCGGCGGGCAGGTGCGCGCGCTGCTCGCCGGCCGTGGCTTTCGCGTCCTCAGATCCAGCTACTGGAATACCTTGCTGTTTCCCCTGATGCTGCTTCACCGACTGGTCGGACGCGACGATGCCGAAAGCGACGTGCGCGACTACCCGGCTTGGCTCGATGCCCTGTTCTCCGCCGCGCTGGCCGTCGAACGGGCGGCGATCGCGATCGGCATCGGCCTGCCGTTCGGTGGCTCCTTGATGGTCGTGGCGGCGCGCGATGGCTGAGTGTCTTGCCGACGCGCCGGCGCTCTCCGTCGTCGTCCCCGTCTACAATGGTGCGGCCACTGTCGGCGACCTGGTGCAGGCATTGCGCGGCCTCGAAATCGAAGGCGGTCTCGAGATCGTCCTGGTGGTCGACAACAGCCCCGACAACAGCCTCGAAATCTGCAAGCAGCTCGCCGTCGAGCCGGGCGCGCCGGTCACGGTGCTGAGCCTCAGCCGCAATTTCGGCGAGCATAACGCGGTCATGGCGGGGCTCGCCCGGGCGCGCGGCGCCTACGCCATCACCATGGACGACGATCTCCAGAACCCGCCGGGCGAGGTCACGCGCCTGTTCGAGCACGCGCGCGACGGCAATTACGACGCGGTCTATACCTACTATGCCGAAAAACAGCACGCGGCCTGGCGCAACTGGGGCAGTCGTTTCACCAACTGGTGCGCCGACCGGCTGATCGACAAGCCGCCCGGCCTCTATCTCTCGAGCTTTCGCTGCATCTCGGCCTTCCTGCGCGAGCGCATCGTGTCGAGCTACGAGGGACCGGATCCCTATGTCGATGGCCTGATCTTCCAGGTCACCCAGAATGTCGGCCGGCTGCAGGTCCACCACCTGCCGCGCAACGAGGGGCGGTCGAACTACACGCTGCGCCGGCTGCTGCGGCTGTGGCTCTCGATGTTCCTGAACTTCTCCGTCATGCCGCTGCGGCTCGCCACCCTGTTCGGGGTGGGCTTCGGTGCGCTGGGCGCGATCGCGGCGGTTATCGTCATTCTGGAGGCGATCATCTCGGACAAGCCGCCGCAGGGGTGGGCGTCGCTGATGGTCGCGGTGCTGGTGCTGGCCGGCGTGCAGCTCGTGGTGGTGGGCCTGATCGGCGAGTATGTCGGCCGCATGTTCCTCGCCGTGAACCGCAAGCCGCAGTATCTGGTGCGCGAGGTCTTCCAGCGCGGGCCTGCCGGGCTCGAGGTCGAGCGGCCGAAGGTCGATACGCGCGCTGCAGGCCAGCCGCACCGCGAACCGTCTCCAGGGAGTGCCGAACGATGATGATCTATTATGTGCTCCTGGGCCTCGGCATCTTCGCCGGCATCGGGGGCCAGATCCTGCTCAAGACCGGGGCCAACTCGCCGGCCTTCGTGGACCAGCTCCTGCGACCCTCGACGATCTGTGGACTGGCGCTCTACGCTTCGGCCGCCTTCCTCTACCTCATCGTGCTGCGCAAGATCCCGGTCTCGGTCGCCTTTCCCAGCGTGTCTCTCTCCTATGCGATCGTGGCGGTGCTCGGCCACTTCCTTTTCGGCGAGCCGTTCGGAATCAAGCAGATCGGCGGCATCGCGCTCATCATGGGCGGCGTGGTGTTGATCAATCAGGGCTGAGGGGAGAGCGTCGTGACCTACGAGCAGATCAAGTACGAGACCAGAGACGGCATCCTCACGATCACGCTCAACCGACCGGAAAAGCTCAACGCCTTCACGGGCAAGATGCTGTCGGAGCTTCTGGATGCGATGGACCGTGCTGATCGCGACGACGACGTGCGCGCGGTGGTGTTCACCGGGGCCGGCCGCGGCTTCTGCGCCGGCGCCGATCTTTCCGGTGGCGCCAACACCTTCAATGCCGAGAATCGCGGACCGGTCGATCCCGGTCTCGACGGTCATCGCGACGGCGGCGGCCTGTTCACGCTCCGCCTCTACGATGCGCTGAAGCCCACCATCGCCGCCTGCAACGGCCCGGCGGTCGGCGTCGGCATCACCATGCAGCTCGCCATGGACGTTCGGCTCGCCTCGGAGGCGGCGCGCTACGGCTTCGTGTTCACCCGCCGCGCCATCGTCATGGAAGCTTGCTCGAGCTGGTTCCTGCCGCGCCTCGTGGGGCCGCAGCAGGCTCTGGAGTGGGTGATGACAGGCCGGGTCTTTCCGGCCGATGAGGCACTGAAAGGCCGGCTCGTGCGCTCGGTGCACAAGCCCGACGAGCTCCTGCCGGCAGCCTATGCGCTCGCCCGCGAGATCGCCGACAACACCGCGCCGGTCTCGGTGGCGCTCAATCGCCAGATGATCTGGAAGATGCTGGGCGCCGACCATCCGATGGAAGCGCACAAGGTCGATTCCAAGGGCATCTATGCGCGCGGCAAGTCGGCCGACGTGAAGGAGGGCGTGACGGCCTTCCTGGAGAAGCGCCCCGCCCGGTTCCCGATGAAAGTGAGCGACGGGATGCCGTCCTATTTCCCCTGGTGGCAAGAACGGACGTTCAAGTAGCAGCGCGGATGGGCTGATTTGGCGCGGTTGCCGGCCGCCGGACCTTGCGGCACTCTCCGGCCCACACGCGTTTCTGGGAGGAAACAATGACCAAGCTGCAGATGCGGCGCCGTACGATTTTGGCAGCGACCCCGGCCCTGGTGGTCGCGCCCTATGCGGCGCGGGCCCAGACGGGCAAGCCCGAGAAGACCAAGGTCGTGCTCGCTGTCGGCGGCAAGTCGGCGCTCTATTACCTGCCGCTCACGATCGCGGAGAGGAAGGGCTACTTCAAGGATGCCGGCCTCGAGGTCGAGATCAACGACTTCCAGGGCGGCGCCAAGTCGCTGCAGGCGCTGATGGGCGGCAGTGCCGACGTGGTGGCCGGCGCCTATGAGCATACCATCCGAATGCAACAGCGTGGTCAGCCGATCACGGGTTTCGTGCTGATGGGCCGTGGCATGCAGATCGCCATCGGGCTGCGCAACGACATTGCCGCCAAGGTCAAAGGGCCGGCTGATATCAAGGGCATGAAGTTCGGCGTCAGCGCGCCGGGTTCGTCGACCCATATGCTGTTGCTCAATTGGGCGGCCAAGGGCGGACTGAAAGCCACCGACGTGGTCGCGATCGGCGTTGGCGCGGGCGCCACGGTGGTGGCGGCGATCGAGAAGGGCGAGATCGACGGCATCTCACAGACCGATCCGGCGCTCACCATTCTGCAGGATAAGAACCTGATCAAGATCGTGGTCGATACCCGCACGATGAAGGGCAACCAAGAGGTGTTTGGCGGTGCCTTTCCGGCGGCCTGCCTTTATGCCCAGCCCGATCTCTTGAAGAAGACTCCCAATACCGCTCAGGCCCTGGCCACCGCCATCGTGCGCGCCGACGAATGGCTGCAAACCGCATCGCCGGCCGATGTCGCGGCGACGGTGCCGGAGGGCTACCTGCTGGGCGACAAACCGGTCTACGAGAAATCGTTCGCTGGCGTGCGCGAAACCATTTCGCCGGACGGTCTCATGCCGGCAGGCGCAATGGAAAACTGCCTGAAGTTCCTGGCCGAGACCGATCCTGCAATCAAGCCGGATAGCGTGAAGTTTGACGCGACGTGGACCAACGAGTTCGCGGAACGCGCCAAGAAACACTCCTGATCCGGCGTGTCGATCGACGGAACGCCGGCGCTTGCGCTGGCCGACATCACTTGTCGCTTCGCTTCCCGTGACGAGCGAAGCGACGCCTACGTAGCGGTTGCCAACGCCAATCTCGTGATCGGCCGCGGCGAGTTCGTTTCCGTGGTCGGCCCAACCGGTTGCGGCAAGTCGACTCTGCTCAACGTGGCGGCGGGTCTGCTCGCACCATCGTCGGGCACCGTCGAGGTGTTCGGCGAGCGCCTGAGAGCAACCGACGGCGTCAACCGGCGCGCCGGCTACATGTTCCAGGCCGATGCGTTGATGCCGTGGCGGACCGGCATCGGCAACGTGGTCGCAGGTCTCGAGTTTCGCGGCGTGCCGGCTGCCGAAGCCGCCGCGCGGGGCGAGGAATGGCTGCGTCGGGTCGGCCTGGCGGGTTTCGGCGACCGCTATCCGCACCAGATGTCGGGCGGCATGCGCAAGCGCCTGGCGCTGGCGCAGACTCTGATCCTGAGCCCTGACATCCTGCTGATGGACGAGCCGTTCTCCGCCCTCGACGTGCAGACGCGGCAGCTCATGGAGAACGAGCTCCTGGCGCTGTGGGCCGAGGACCGGAAATCGGTGCTGTTCATCACCCATGACCTCGAGGAGGCGATCGCGCTCTCCGACCGGGTCGTCGTGCTGTCGGCCGGCCCGGGCACGCGGCCGATCGGCGACTTCAAGGTCGACCTGCCGCGGCCGCGCGACGTCTCGGAGATCCGCATGACGCCGGCCTTCCTCGATCTTCATCGCGAGATCTGGGGCGTCATGAAGGAAGAAGTCCTGAAGGCCTACGCACGGCAGAAGGTGGCCTGAGATGAGGCTGCGCATCCTGCAGCTCCTGGTGCTCGGCCTGCTGGTCGTGGCCTGGTACGTGCTGACCGCGCCCGGCCTGATCCCGCCGTTCTATTTCGAGCAGGATAACCGCGCCGCCTTCTTCTTCGGCGAGCCGCAAAAGGTGTTCTGGGTCATCGTCGACTGGTTCGGACAGGCGAGATCTTCATCCATCTCGCCGTCACCCTGATCGAGACAGCGCTGGGCTTCGCCATCGGCTCGGCCTTCGGACTGGGGATCGGCCTGTGGCTGGCGCTTTCGCCCACGGCGTCGGCGGTGATGGATCCCTACATCAAGGGCTTCAACTCGATGCCGCGCGTCGTGCTGGCGCCGATCTTCGCGGTGTGGTTCGGGCTCGGCATCTGGTCGAAGGTGGCTCTGGGCGTCACCCTGGTGTTCTTCGTGGTGTTCTTCAACGTCTACCAGGGCGTGCGTGAGGTCAGCCCCAACCTGATCGCCAACGCCCGCATGCTGGGCGCCTCGCCCCGCCAGTTGCTGCGCTCGATCTACCTGCCGTCGGCCATGAGCTGGGTGTTCGCCAGCCTGCACAACGCCGTGGGCCTGGCCTTCGTGGGCGCCGTGGTCGGCGAATATCTCGGCTCCTCGCGCGGCGTCGGCTACCTGATCCTGCAGGCCGAGGGTACCTTCGATATCAACACCGTGTTCGCCGGCATCCTCGTGCTCACCGCCTTTGCCCTGCTGCTCGATGCGGCGGTCGGCAGCGTCGAGCGCCGGCTGATGACCTGGCAGCCGCGTACCAGCGAGACCGAGAAGGTTTGAGCGAAAGCCGTCATCTCGAGGCCGCAGGCTGAGGAACCTTTGAGGCGACAGGAAAGGTCCTTCGCTGCGTTCGGGATGACAAAGTCAGCGTCCGGTAAACCTTGCCGCCCGCTTCTCCAGGAAGTGCGCGACCCCCTCCTTGAAGTCCCCTGTCTGGAAGGAGAGGTCCATCTCGTAGTTCGCCTGGGTCGTGGCCTGGGCCAGGGTCTGGAATTCGGCCTCCCAGATCTGCCGCTTTATCACCGCGACCGAGCGCGGCGAGACGGTGTTTGCCAGCAGCGTGGCGTAGGCCCTGGTCTCGGCCATCAGCTTGTCGTCGGCAATGACTCGGCTCACGAGGCCCAGCGCTCAGCGCCTCGGGCGCGCGAAATTTGCGGGCCGAGCACAGCAGATCCATCGCCGCCGGCAGCCCCACGAGGCGCGGCAGCAGCCAGCTCACGCCATGCTCGGCGATCAGCCCGCGCTGGGCGAAGGCGGTGGTGAACACCGCCGAATTCAGCGGCGAAGCGCAGATCGGCGTAGAGCGGAATGACGAATCCCAAGCCGGCCGCGGGCCCGTTGATCGCAGCGATGATGAATTTCGGAATTGCCGGAAAATAAGAGTAGTTCATCCGGAACTCAGGCAGCGTGCTGCCTCCTGGCAGGCTGCTTTCCACCTTGCTCGAGCGATCCGGACCAGCGCCCGCGCCGATCGCCTGCAGGCCGCTCATGTCGGCACCGGCACAGAAGCCGCGACCGGCGCCTGTCAGAATAATGGCGCGAACGTCGGGATCGCGGCCTGCTTCGTGCATGGCGTGCTTGAGGTCGAGATGCATCTGGTGCGTCCACGCATTGAGTTTCTCGGGACGGTTGAGCGCAATGGTGCAGATGCAATCGGCCACGTCGTACAGAACCGTTTCGTACGCCATCCGGGGTTCCCTCATGTGCATTCTTGTGGATGGCATGATGAGGAAAATGAAGCGACCATACAAATGGGACTCGATCGCTACAAATGGCACCCAATTGGAGACCGGCGAGAGGGGACCCTCGATTATGATCGCGGCGCGGACGAAGGGGGGCTTCTCACGCGAGAGAGTTGCCGCAAGCGATTGATTTAGTGATATATTGCAGGGGCAAGGCAATAAACAGTTCCGAGGTAGGAAATGGCAAAAAGGGAATTCGCCCACCCGAATGAAATGCACAAATACGTGGGCCAGGAAATCGGGGTCAGTGATTGGGTCGAGGTTTCGCAGGATCGTATCAACCAGTTCGCCGAGGCGACCGGCGATCACCAATGGATCCATGTCGACGTCGAGCGCGCGAAGAAGGACATGCCGGGCGGCAAGACCATCGCCCACGGGTTCCTGACGCTCTCGCTGATCCCGATGCTCAATCACCAGATCTCGCACATCAACAACGTCCGCAACGGCATCAACTACGGCTGCAACAAGGTGCGCTTCACCAGCCCGGTGCCGGCCGGCGCCAAGGTGCGGGCGCGGGCCAAGCTGATTGCCGCCGATCCGATGAGCGGCGGCGGCGTGCGGCTCACCAACCAGGTCACGGTCGAGATCGAGGGACAGGAGCGTCCGGCCTGCGTCGCCGAGACCATGTCCATCGTCTACGGCACCTGAGGGAGTCGGAGTTTGCTCAAACGCGAAGAACTGACGGCCGAGCGTATCGAAGCAGATCGTCGCGGACGCCCGCAAGGCCGGCTACGACTTCTTCCTCACTGCCGAGGAGCGCGCGGCGAGCCTCAAGGAGGCGCTGGCGCGCTATGCAGCCCGGCGACGAGGCCTGGGTGTTCGCCTACGGCTCGCTGATGTGGAACCCGGCCATCGAATTCGCCGAAGCGCAGCCCTGCAAGGTCGACGGCTGGCGCCGTTCCTTCTGCTTCTGGGTACCGCTCGGGCGCGGCACGCCCGAGTTGCCCGGCCTGATGCTGGCGCTGGAACGCGGCGGCGATTGCGAGGGCATCGCCTATCGGCTGGCGCCGGAGCAGGTGCAGCAGCGAGCTCGGCATCCTGTGGAACCGCGAGATGCTGGCCGGCGTCTACCAGCCGCGCTGGGTGCCGACCCGGCTGCGCGACGGGCGCACCGTCACCGCCGTCACTTTCGTCGTCGACCCCGCGCACTGCCAGTATTGCGGCGATCTGCCGATCGAGCGCGCGGCGCACCACATCGCCTTCGCCGAGGGCCGCCGCGGCGCCTGTCGCGACTATCTCGCCAACACCGCCGCCCATGCGCGCGCTCTGGGGATCCACGATCCCTACATCGAGGAGCTGGTGCAACGCGTTGCCGGACTGCGCGGCGAGTATGTCATTCCGACGGTGCTGCCGTCACGCAGAGGCGGTCGGCGAGGCCTAGCTTCGCGCTCCGAAAGGGCGGTCGCCAGCGAAGGTGCGGCGCTGCAGTCGCCATGAGATAGTCGCGGCGTGTCTCGTCTCGTCGCCCGCTGGCTCAGCCTGCCGCCCAATTTGCGCGGCATCCTTTGGGTCGGTATGTCGGGCTTTGCTGTTCGCGCTGCTGAACGTCTTCACGCTCATTCCGGCGCAGCATCTCAATTCCTACGTGATGGCGTTCCTGCGCTATTTCTTCGGCTCGCTGTTCCTGCTGCCGATCGTGTTCCGGCTTGGGCCTCTACCGCTCGCTGCACACCAGGCGGCTTGCCCCTGCATCTCTTCCGCGGCGCCATCCATACCTGCGGGCATGATGCTGTGGTTCGTCGCCTTGCCGCTCACCACCCTGGCCGAGCATCACGGCGCTGGGCTTCACCGGTCCGATCTTCGTCACCATCGGCGCGGCGCTGTTCCTGGGCGAGGACGTGCGGCTGCGGCGCTGGATGGCCGTGCTGGTGGGTTTCGCGCGGCGCCATGATCATCATCCGGCCGGGCTTCTCCGCGCTTCATCTCGGCGTGATCTGCATCCTGATCATCGACGCCGATCTTCTCGGCCTCGAACCTGATCTCCAAGGCGCTGGCGCGCACCGATTCGGCCAACACCATCGTGATCTGGCAGAACATCGTGATCGTGGCCTGCGCCGCGCCCGTTCGCGCTGTGGTTCTGGCAGACGCCGGACCCGGACCGACCTCGCTGTGGTTCGTGGCGGCGGGTCTCTGCGGCACGCTCGGCCATCTCAGCCAGCAGCGCGGCTACCAGCTCGCCGACATCACCCTGCTGCAGCCGATCGGCTTCCTGTCGCTGATCTGGAACACGCTGCTGGGCTATCTTCCTGTTCTTCCAGCAGCCCGACGTCTGGACCTTCGTCGGCGCGGCGGTGATCTTCGGCAGCGCCATGTACATCTCGCACCGCGAGGCGGTGCGGCGGGCGAAGATCAAGACGGCGCGATTCGCCGGCCGGGCCTGCGGCCTGACGCGCACCGGCCGGCTCAGCCGCCGGTGACGCTCATGTGGCGGCGCACGGCCGGGCCGCTGTGGCGGCGGTCGATGATGAAGTCGTGGCCCTTGGGCTTGCGCGCGATCGCCTCGGTGATCGCCTGGTCGAGCAACTCGTCGCTCTCGGAGGCGCGCAACGGGGCGCGCAGGTCGGCGGCGTCTTCCTGGCCCAGGCACATATAGAGCGTGCCGGTGCAGGTCAGCCGCACGCGATTGCAGCTTTCGCAGAAATTGTGGGTGAGCGGCGTGATGAAGCCCAGCCGCCCGCCGGTCTCCTCGACCGTGAAGTAGCGCGCCGGGCCGCCGGTGCGATAGTCGGTCTCGGTCAGGGTGAAGTGCTTGGCAATCGTCGGCGCGCGCCAGCGACAGCGGCAGGTACTGGTCGAGGCGCGCCTCGCTGCCGATCTCGCCCATCGGCATGACCTCGATCAGCACGAGGTCCATGCCGCGGCCGTGGCTGCAGCGGATCAGCTCGTCGAATTCCATGTCGTTGACGCCGCGCAGCGCCACGGCGTTGATCTTGACGTGGAGGCCCGCCTGCTGGGCGGCGTCGAGACCGCGCATCACCTGGTCGAGGTCGCCCCAGCGCGTGAGCTCGCGGAACTTGGTCGCGGTCCAGCGTGTCCATCGACACGTTCACGCGGCGCACGCCGATGGCGGCCAGTTCCTTGGCGTACTTCGCGAGCTGGCTGCCGTTGGTGGTGAGCGTGAGCTCGTCCAGCGCGCCGCTGTCGAGATGCCGGCCCAGCCCGCGGAACAGCGACATCACGTTCTTGCGCACCAGCGGCTCGCCGCCGGTCAGCCGGAGCTTCCGGACGCCGCGCCGGATGAAGGCCGAGCACAGTCGCTCCAGCTCCTCGAGCGAGAGCACCTCGGCCTTGGGCAGGAAGGTCATGTCCTCGGCCATGCAATAGACGCAGCGGAAGTCGCAGCGATCCGTCACCGAGACGCGCAGGTAGGAAATATGCCGGCCGAAGGGGTCGATCATGTCTCCAATGTAGGTCGCCTTGGCCCGTATTTCGACCCTAAAGGAATAGGGGAATTGGCCGGTTTGACGATCAGGCGAGTTCCAGCCACGGCCAGCGAGCGGCCGATACGTGCCAGGGTCTCACGGTCGAGACTGCCGATCCGGGGTCGCAGTCGCTCCCGGCGAACACTGACGACCTTGTCGGCCATGACCTGCGAAACGCTCCGCAACCCATTTGCGGGCGAGGGCTCGATTGTAATGCGAAAAAGCGGAGCGCCTACAATCGTGCTCGTGATCGGCAGAATCGAGACGGTCGCATGCGACGCATGAAAGAATCTGATTGGACGATCACGGCCGGTCGCGGTTTTCCGAGCTCCCCTTGGAGGGCCACGGTCACGATATCGCCGCGGTTCAAGCGGTCCAGCCGTCGATTTCGGCGACAGCTTTCGTCGATCAATCGGTCGATGCCTGGCCCGCTATGCCTGCGAGGTGCCAGAAGGGATTGCCGGCGGCATTCGCGCGCGAAGGCAGGAGAGCTCCGGTCATAGAGCCACAAACTCACTTGGCGAAGCCCTTCCGAATGCATGCGCTCACGATAGCGGCGGGCACTGGCGCGGTGCCCGGTTCCAGCTAAGGCGTCTTCTTGGTCGATCTGGTCATCACCAAACATCGGTGTGCGCAGCCCTATGAATCCCCGCTGACGCTGGGAAGACGGCCGTTTTTCAAGGCCTTGAGCATCGCCTCATGGTCGCGTTCGGTCTGCTTGGCGTAGGCGGTGGCAAAGGTCGCCGATCGCCTCGTCGAAGGCCGTGCTGCGGCCCAGATAGGCCGACAGGACGACGGCGTCGGCCGTGCGGGCATGGGCGCGCGCCAGCACCTCGCCGCAGGTCGCGGCATAGCGCCGGAAATTGCGCGGCGACATGAGCTCGAGCGCCGGCTTGATCTTGGCGTCGCGCAGCTGGCGCACATACAGATGACGACCGGTCGGGCCGGTGGCGAAGCCCAGCAGCATGTCGCTCGCCGCCTGCAGCAGGCGCTGGCCGCGGACCACGCGCTCGCCGTGATGGGCGTAGGGGCTGGCGCCGGCATAGGCCTCGAGCACCGAGCGGGTGGCCTCCTTGAACTGCAGGTAAAGCGCCTCGCCGTCGCCCGAGACCATCAGCAGGACGCCGCACAGCGTGCCGACCGCGCCGACGCCCACCACCTTGTAGGCCACGTCGGCCAGGCGGTAGCGCTGCAGGAGCGTGCGGCGTTCGGGGGTGAGCGACTCGGCGTAGTCGACCAGCGCCGCGTCGACGGCGGCGCGGAAGGCGGGCGCGTCGGCGGGCGCGGGATGGAAGACCGTGCGGTCGGGGTGTCCTCGATGCGCGGCGCGGCGCCGCTTGCGATGGCCGATCGCGGCGATCTCGACGGGATGGGTGCGCGCGGTGTCTGCCTTGCGGAGCGCACGCGGCGTGATGCCCGTCTCCTCCGTGGTGTTCGCGTCGTCGAGGTTCAACACGCGATACCAGGCGTCGAGCACCGGCTCGGTCGGCGATCTCGGCCATGGTGGCGCGGTAGCTCCGTGCCACGATCTGGGCAAGCTCGCTGCGCGCGTCCTTGGGCATGACATCGAGCGTGGCGACGACGAAGCTTGCGGCGAGGCGCTTGACGTCCCATTCCCAGGGCGCCACCGCGGTCTCGTCGAAATCGTTGATGTCGAAGGCAAGCCGGCGCTCGGGCGTGGCGAAGCCGCCGAAGTTGAGGCAGTGGCAGTCGCCGGCGGCCTGCACCGTGAGGCTGCTGTTCGGCGTGTCCGCAAGATCGGCGGCCATCACGGCGGCGGCGCCGCGCAGGAAGGTGAAGGGTGTCGGCTTCATGCGCGCATAGCGCACGCGGCAGCAGGTCGGGCAGGCGCGATTCGCCCTGCTCGATCAGGATTTCGATGGGATCGCGCCGGTCGGACGGCGGTTTCCACACGCCATGGTGCCGGCGCGCCGCGTGATCGCGCAGGGCCCGGCCACGTTCGATGCGTTCCTGGACGGGCAGGGTGTGGGTTTGCGGCGGCAGGAGCGCCGGGGAATGCTTCAACCATGGGTTGATCATGCCACGAGGCGCAGCAGGTTGTCGATAGTGTCGGCTTCGGCTGCCGGTTTGTCAGTCCTTATGCGATTGATGCGCGGGAAGCGCATGGCGAGGCCCGACTTGTGGCGGGTCGAGCGGGCGATGCCGTCGAAGGCGATCTCCAGCACCAGTTCGGTTGAGACCTCGCGCACCGGGCCGAAGCGGTTGGTGGTGTGGTCGCGCACCCATTTGTCGAGCCAGCGCAGCTCCTCGTCGGTGAAGCCGAAATAGGCCTTGCCGACCGGCGCCAGCTCGCGCTTGCCTTCGGCCTCGCGCCAGCAGCCGAAGGTGAAGTCGGAATAGAACGAGCTGCGTTTGCCGTGGCCGCGCTGGGCGTACATCAGCACGCAGTCGGCCAGCATGGGATCGCGCTTCCACTTGAACCACGGACCCTTGGGCCGGCCGGCGAGATAGGCGCTGTCGCCGCGCTTCAGCATCAGCCCCTCGATGCCGTCGCTCGTCATCGCCTCGCGGAGCTCGGCGAGATGCGGCCAGTCGCGGAACGTCACCAAGGGCGAGAGGTCGAAGCGCTGGCGCGGCTTTTCGGCCATCCAGGCTTCGAGCCGGGCGCGTCGCTGGTCGAAGGAAAGCGTGCGCAGGTCCTCGCCCTCGAGCCACAGCACGTCATACAGGCGGACATGCGCGGGATGCTCCTTCAGCATCTTGGGCGTCACGGTCTTGCGGTTGAGCCGCTGCTGCAGGTCGTTGAACGGCGCCACTGCCTCGTCGCGGCGCACCAGAAGCTCGCCGTCGAACACGCCGTCGAAGTCGATCGCCTCGACGATGTCGGGAAAGGCGCCCGAGACATCCTCGCCGGCGCGGCTGTAGAGCCGCTTCACGCCGTCCGAGGAGGCGACCTGCACGCGGATGCCGTCCCATTTCCATTCGGCGCGGAAATGCGCGGGATCGAGCGTGTCGAGTTCGGCGCGGTCGATCGGGTGGGCCAGCATCGGCGGCAGGAAGGCGCCGCCGGCATTGCTGCTGGGCCTGGGCGCGCCCGCGAGCAGCCAGTCGAACAAAGGCCGGTACGGCGCGGAGAGGCCGTGCCAGATCTCCTCGACTTCATTGACCGGCTGTCCGCCGATATTGGCAACCGCCTGCTTGGCGAGTCGCGCCGACACTCCGACGCGGAGCGCGCCGGTCAGGAGTTTCAGGAGCGCCCAGCGCCCTGTCGAATCGAGCGCGTCAAGCCAGCGCTTCAGGATCGCCGGCGTCTGCATTTTCGTGGCGCGCTGGAGCGTCTCCACGACCTCGCCGAGCGTCGGCGGCGGGCCGGCGGACGGGTCGGTCTCCCAGATCAGCGCCAGCGTTTCGGCAAGGTCGCCGACATAGTCGTGGGAAAGGTGAAACAGCTCGGCGCCGATCTTGGCTTCGCCGAAACTGCGCAGCAGCGCGGGCTTGGCAGCCGGAAAGTCGAGCCCGCCGGTCAAGGCGGCAAGCGCCCAGCCGCGGTCGGGATCGGGCGTCTCGCGCAGATAGGTCTCGATCAGCCGCAGCTTGGCGTTGCGAGCCGGCTGGAAGGACAAGGCATCGAGAAGGGCGGCGAAGGCCTGCACTAGGCGCCTTCTTCCTCGCGGCCGGCGAGATGCAGCGCCTCGGCGTCGATGCCGATCGAGCGCGCATAGTGCACCAGCGCCTCCTCGCGGCCGTGCGTCACCCACACTTTGGGCGCACCGACGTCCTTCAGGGTCTGAGTGAGCTCCGGCCAATCGGCATGGTCGGAGATGACCAGCGGCAGCTCGGCGTCGCTCTGCCGGGCGCGGGCGCGCACCCGCATCCAGCCCGAGCAGACCGCCGGCAGCGGATCGGCGAAGCGCCGCGACCAGCGGTCGGCGATGGCCGAAGGCGGGCAGAGCACGATGGCGCCCTTGAAGGGTTCCAGGATCGCCTCCGAGACATGGGCGATGTCGCCGAGGTCGACGCCCTGCTCCTGATAGAGCTTGCACAATGCCAGCAGGGCGCCATGCAGCCAGATGCGCTTGTCCCAGCCGGCGGCGCGCAAGAGCTTGATCACCCTCTGGCACTTGCCGAGCGCGTAGACTCCCACCAGATGAGTGCGTTCGGGAAAGGTGGCGACGGAGCGCAAGAGCTTGCCGATCTCGCCGGCATCGGAGGGATGATGGAACACCGGCAGGGCGAACGTCGCCTCGGTGATGAAGACGTCGCAGGGCACCGGCTCGAAGGGCGGGCAGGTCGGGTCGGGCCGCCGCTTGAAGTCGCCCGAGACCACGATGCGCTGGCCCTGGTAGGACAGCACGGCCTGCGCCGATCCAAGGATGTGGCCGGCTGGCGCAAACCGCACATCAACGTCGCCCACCCGCACGCTTTCGCCATATTTCAGCGGCTGCTGATCTGTGTCGGGCATATCCTCGAAGCGCGTGCGCATGATGGCGAGCGTCTCTGGGGTGGCCAGCGCCGAACGATGGCCCGGCCGGGCATGATCGCCATGGCCGTGCGTGATCACGGCGCGCGGCACGGCAAAGGCCGGATCGACGTAGAAGTCGCCGGGCTTGCAATAGAGGCCGCGCGGCGTCGGATAGAGCCAGGAGCGGGGATTTAGGGTGTCGACGGCCATTGACCTTGCTGATTCCTACCCGGCTGATATGGGGCTTCCCGACCTGTTTTCACGCTGGTTCGAAAGTCGCGGATGGACGCCGCGGCCGCACCAGCTTGCCCTGATCGGGCTCGCCCAGCAGGGCAAGAGCGCCCTGCTGATCGCGCCGACCGGCGGCGGCAAGACCCTGGCGGGCTTCCTGCCGTCATTGATCGAGCTCACGGAGCGGCGCCTCAAAGGCCAGGACCTCGCCCACAAGAAGGGCAAGGGCGAGCTGCACACGCTCTACATCTCGCCCTTGAAGGCGCTGGCCACCGACATCCGCCGCAATCTCGAGCTGCCGATCGCCGAGATGCAGCTGCCGGTACGGGCGGAGAGCCGGACCGGCGACACGCCGCAGAGCCGCCGGCTGCGCCAGCGCGAGCGGCCGCCGGACCTCTTGATGACCACGCCGGAATCGCTGGCGCTGCTGCTCTCCTATCCCGACGCGGCGCAGTTCTTCGCCAGCCTGAAATGCCTGATCGTGGACGAGCTGCATTCCTTCGCCACCAGCAAGCGCGGCCATCATCTGGCGCTTTGCCTGGCGCGCGTGGCCTCGCTGGCACCCCATGTGCGCTTCGTCGGCCTGTCGGCCACGGTCGCCGACCCGCCCGAGCTGGCGGAGTTCCTCGCGGTCAAGGACGAGGTCGAGATCGTGCGGGGCGAGCCCGGCGCGCAGCCGGTGGTGAGCATCATCGATGCCCAGGAGCGCCTGCCGTGGGGCGGCCATATGGGCCATCACGCCGTGCCCGAGGTCTACAACATCATCCGCCAGCACAAGACCTCGATCGTGTTCGTGAACACAAGGGCGCAGGCCGAGCTGGTGTTCGACCGGCTGTGGCGCATCAACGAGGACAATCTGCCGATCGGCCTGCATCACGGCTCGCTGGCCGTCGAGCAGCGGCGCAAGGTCGAGGCGGCGATGGCGGCGGGCAAGCTGCGTGCCGTGATCGCCACCTCCTCGCTCGATCTCGGCATCGACTGGGGCGACGTCGACCTGGTGATCCAGATGGGCGCGCCCAAGGGAGTGAGCCGGCTGATGCAGAGGATCGGCCGCGCCAACCATCGGCTCGATGAGCCGAGCCGCGCCATGATCGCGCCGGCCAACCGCTTCGAGGTACTGGAGTCCCTGGCGGCGCTCGAGGCCATCGAGGCACGCGAGCTCGACGGCGACCCGCCACGCCCGCCCTGCCTGGACGTGTTGGCGCAGCACATCATCGGCACCGCCTGCGCCCAGCCGATCGACCGCGAAGCCTTCTACGAAGAGGTGCGGAGCGCCCAGCCCTATCGCGACCTGCCGCGCCAGGATTTCGACGACACGTTCGACTTCGTGGCGACCGGCGGCTATGCGCTGGCGGCCTACGAGCGCTGGCATCGCCTGAAGAAGCTGCCCGACGGCCGCTGGATGCTGGCCTCGCCGCTGGTGGCGCGGCAGTTCCGCATGAATGTCGGCACCATCGTCGAGCTGCCGCTGATCAAGGTGAAGATGCGGCGCGGGCCGGTGCTGGGCGAAGTCGAGGAGGCGTTCATCCAGGGTCTGGTGGCGGGCGATACGTTCGTCTTCGCCGGGCGGCTGCTGCGCTTCGAGGGCGTGAAGGAGCTGATGGCGCAATGCTCGCCCGCGACCGGCGGCGATCCCAAGGTGCCGGCCTATGGCGGCGGCCGCCTGCCGCTCTCGACCTTCCTCGCCGCGCGCGTGCGCGGCATCCTGCAGGATCCGTCGCGGCACCCCAAGCTGCCGGCGGAGGTGCGCGAATGGCTGCGCATCCAGCGCATCCGCTCGACCTTGCCCCAGAGCGACAGGCTCCTGGTCGAAGGATTTCCGCGCGGCAGCAGGCAGTTCATCGTCGCCTACTGCTTCGAGGGCCGGAACGCGCACCAGACGCTCGGCATGCTGCTGACGCGCCGCATGGAGCGCATGGGGCTGAAGCCGCTGGGCTTCGTCGCCACCGATTACGTGCTCGGCATCTGGGGCCTGCGGCCGCCGACCAAGGCCCAGCTCGACCAGCTGTTCGACGAGGACATGCTGGGCGACGATCTCGAGGCCTGGATGGACGAATTGTCCATGCTGCGCCGCTCGTTCCGCAACGTCGCGGTGATCGCCGGCCTGATCGAGCGGCGCTTTCCCGGCGAGGAGAAATCGCGCCGCCAGGTCACCTTCAGCTCCGACCTGATCTACGACGCGCTGCGCAAGCACGAACCCGACCACATCCTGCTGCGCGCCACCCGCCAGGACGCGGCCTGGCAGCTGGCCGACCTCAAGCGACTGGGCGACCTGCTGCGCCGCGCCCGCGGCCGCATCGAATACCGCCGGCTCGAGCGCATCTCGCCGCTCGCCGTGCCGATCCTGCTGGAGATCGGCAAGGAGCGCGTGCTCGACGGCACCGCGGAAGACGAGCTGCTGGACATCGCCGCCCAGGAGCTGATCGACGAGGCGACAAGACTGTCCTGAAGAATCCCCTGGTCTTACTGAGTCAGGGGCGCGGACCTTGTCGTCAGCGACTAGGTGCTGGGCTTCTGGGGTTTGCGGCCGGCGACCAAGGCATGGCTCGCTAGGCTGTTCGACGGGGACATGCCGAGCGAGGACGTCGAGGTGGCCATACTGCGGCTGGTCGGCTGCTTCAGCCAGCGCCGGTACTGAATGTAGCTTACAGCAAGGCTTGCGGCGAAGATGACGAAGGTGCCGCACACCATCACCAGATAGTAGAACTCGTTGCTTTGCATTGACCGCTCCGTTGAGAACGATCCAAGCGTGACCGGCCGGCAGGAGCGCTGCGTTGACCTGGATCAAACTCAGTGGAAATCCCGCGAGGCGATCTTGATCTTGGGCCGGTCGAGCACGATGCGGCTGCGGTCATAACCCGACTTGGCGGGTGGGCCTTTGCCTGCACGATGGCGGGTCGCGTTGGCTTCAGGCACGGGCAGACGAGCAGGCGCGCGGCGGTCGCCCGGATCGCTGCGGACCTCGTCGCCGCGGCCGCGGGTCAGGGGGAAGTCGTCGATGTCGGTGATGGAATCGAGCTCGGTCGACCAGTCCCACAGCTGCTCGGCGACGAGATGGATCACCAGCCCCTCGCGCTGCACGCGGCCGCGCACGGCGAGCAGGCGCGAGCCCATGACGATGCGGCGATGTGCGTCGAAGACCCTTGGCCAGACCACGAGGTTGGCGATGCCGCCTTCATCCTCGATGGTGACGAACACCACGCCCGAGGCGGTGCCCGGACGCTGACGGACCAGGACAAGTCCGGCCAAGGTGAAGAAATCGTCGTTCCTGGCGGTTTTCAGAACTTCAGTCGGCGCCACGCCCCGGTCGGAGAACCGCTGCCGCAGCAGCGCCAGCGGATGGGAACGCAGCGACATCGAGATGGCGGCGTAGTCGTCCACCACCTGCTCGCCCAGGGTGAGCGTGGGCAGGGTAACGGCGGGCTCGAGGTCGCGTACCTTGGTCGGCTCATCGAGCAGCGGCAGAGGCACATCGGAGAAACCGCGCACCGCCCATAGGACATCCCGCCGCGAGAGTCCCAGCGAGGCGAAGGCATCGGCCCGCGCCAGCGCCACGATCTGGCGCTTGGTGAGGCCGGAGCGTCGCCACAGGTCGGCCGGGTCGCGATAGGGCTCGCTGCGGCGCTCGACCAGGCGCTTGCCGTCGGCCTCGGCGAGGCCCGAGACCTGGCGCAAGCCCAGGCGCAGGGCGCAGCGATTGCTGCGGCCAGGCTCCAGGGTGCAATCCCAGTCGCTGGCATTGATGTCGGGCGGTCGCACCTCGACCTCGTGCTCGCGCGCGTCGCGCACGAGCTGAGCCGGCGCGTAGAAGCCCATCGGCTGGGAGTTGAGCAGGGCGGCGGCGAAGACCTCGGGGTAGTAATGTTTCACCCACGAGGAATCGTAGACCAGGATCGCAAAGCTCGCGGCATGACTCTCCGGAAAGCCGTACTCGCCGAAGCCCTCGATCTGCTTGAAGCATCGCTCGGCGAAGTCGCGCTCGTAGCCGTTGCCGGTCATGCCTTCGATGAAGTCGTTCTTGAGTTTGTGGATCGTGCCGGCCCGACGAAACGTCGCCATGGCACGGCGCAGCTTGTCGGCTTTCTCCGGCTTGAAGCCTGCCGCATCGATGGCGATCTGCATCGCCTGTTCCTGGAACAAGGGCACGCCCAGGGTTCTCTTCAGAATGTTCTCGAGTTCGGGCTTGGGATAGATGACCTTGTCGGGAGCCGCCCGGTTCTTCAGATAGGGATGCACCATGCCGCCCTGGATGGGGCCGGGCCGCACGATCGCCACCTCGACGACGAGGTCGTAATACTTGCGCGGCTTGAGCCTCGGCAGCATCGACATCTGCGCCCGGCTTTCGACCTGGAACACGCCGATGGAATCGGCCCTGCACAGCATGTCGTAGACGTTCGGGTCCTCGTCCTTCATGCCGAGGCTCGGCCGCTCGCCGTAATGCTTCTCGATCAGGTCGAAGCTCTTGCGCAGGCAGGTCAGCATGCCGAGACCCAGCACGTCGACCTTGTAGATCTTGAGCGCGTCGAGATCGTCCTTGTCCCATTCGATGACGGTGCGGTCCTCCATGGCCGCGTTCTGGATGGGTACCAGCTCGTCGAGCCGCCCTTCGGTGAGCACGAAGCCGCCGACATGCTGCGAAAGATGACGCGGGAATCCGCACAGGGTTGCCGACAGCTCCAGCGCCAGCATCAGCCGCGGATCGGTGGGGTCGAGGCCCGCTTCGCGCACATGGCCGGTGTCGACCCCGCCCGATCCCATGCCCCATACAGTATCGGCCATGGCGCCCACCGTGTCGGGCGAGAGGCCAAGGGCCTTGCCGACCTCGCGAATGGCACTGCGGCTTCTGATAGGCGATCACCGTGGCCGCCAGCGCGGCGCGATGGCGGCCTTTCTCCCCGTAGATCCACTGGATGATGTCTTCGCGCCGCTCGTGCTCGAAATCGACGTCGATGTCGGGCGGCTCGTTGCGCTCGTTGGACAGGAAGCGCTCGAACAGGACGTCGGTCTTGCCCGGATCCACTGAAGTGATGCCAAGGCAATAGCACACGGCGGAATTGGCGGCCGAGCCGCGGCCCTGGCAAAGAATGTCCATCTCGCGGGCCTGCCGGACGATCTCGTGCACGGTCAGGAAGTAGGGCGCGATCTGCTTGCGATCGATCAGCTCGAATTCGTGCCGGATCGTCTTGGCGACCTTCTCCGGGACTCCCTCGGGATAACGCCAGGCGGCTCCCTCCCAGGTGAGGCGAGCGAGCTTGTCCATGGGAGTCTCGCCGCCTTCGTACATGACGGGATATTGATAAGTGAGCTGATCGAGCGAGAAGCGGCAGCGTTCGACGATCTCCTGCGTGCGTGCAATGGCGTGCGGATGGCGGCGGAACAGCCGCGCCATCTCCACGGGTTCCTTGAGATGGCGCTCGGCGCTGGCGAAGCGGCGGAAGCCCAGTTCGTCGACGGTGCAGCCCAGGCGAATGGCCGTCACCACGTCGTGCAAGGCCCGCCGCTCGGGCACGTGATAGTGCACGTCGTTGGTGGCGACCAGGCCTATCCCCATCGTGGCGGCGAGATTGTCGAGCAGCGCCAGGCGCCGCGCATCGTCGCCGCGGAACAGCATGGTGCCGGCGAGGTAGCAGCGATCGCCGAACAGGCGGGCGAGGGCGCGCAGGCGTTCGCGGAAGGCGGGATCCTCGGGCCGGCGCGGCGGCAGGACGATGGCTAGAATGCCCTCGGCGTGCGAAGCGAGGTCGTCGAAGGTGAGATCGCACTCGCCCTTGGCGGCCCGGCGGTTGCCGACCGTCAGCAGGCGGGAGAGCCGCTTGTAGGCTTCGAGGTCGGTGGGATAGGCGATCAGCGAGTAGCCGTCGCGCGTCTCGAGACGGGCGCCGACCAGCAGCTTGAACCGCTCTTCCCGGGGAGCCGGAAACTCCTCGTAATATTCCTCGATCGCCGCATAGGCCCGCACGACGCCGGCCAGGGTGTTGCGGTCGGCGATGCCGATGGCGCTGTGGCCGAGCTTCAGCGCCTGCAGCGCCAGCTCGCCCGGATGCGAGCCGCTGCGCAGGAAGCTGTAGTTGGTCGTGACCTGCAGCTCGGCGTACATGGTCAGGCGACGGCAAGCTCGTGGATGCGCGCCAGCGGCCGGCTGCGGATGGCGACGCCTTCGGCCTTCAACGCCTGCAGGAAGGTCTCGTCGGTGCTGACCAGGGTCGCCGAGGTGGCCTCGGCACAGGCGGCATAGAAGCAGTCGTGCACCGGCCAGCCACACTGCAGGGCCAGCGCCAGGGCGCGGTTGCGCAGCCGGGTCGATTCGACGAAGGCCGAGATGAAGGAGGGCAGGCCGATGCTGCGCACGATGGGGACGGCCTGGTCGGGCGCGATCTCGCCGCTGGCCGCCTTCTTCCAGGCCAGTTCGGCCACGCCGGCGATCAGGATGTCGGGCGCGATCAGCTCATGGCCGTCCACCAGCAGCGAGCGCGCCTGCGGGCGCAGCGGCTCCTCGACGAACCATTTTATGGCGACGCCGGGCTCGATCACCACGATCATCGTTTTCTCCTTAGACACAATTCAAATTCCTCTCCCCCGCTAGGGGGAGAGGCCAGGTGAGGGGGCAATGACGTGCGCATCCCCCTCACCCAACCTCTCCCCCTAGCGGGGGAGAGGAGCCTGATGGGCAATGGGCCCGGGCGGCACGTCGCTGGGCGTCATGGCGGCGATGCGGTCGGCCTCGGCCAAGGCGTCGAGGATGAGCGGCTGACGCGAGGACTGGGCCAACAGCTCGCGCAGGTCGGACTCGAGCGAGCGACCGCGCCGGCGGGCGCGCTCTTTCAGCCGGGCGATGGTGCCGTCATCGAGCTTGCGAATCGTCAGGGTGCCCATGTCTGTCTCCCTCTCAGGCGCAGAAACCGTGGAGAAACCAGCGGGCCGTCGGCCGGCCGTTGGCGGCCGCCGTATAGGGCCCGTCGCGGAACAGCCAGAAGCGGCCGCCATCGTCGTCCTCGACGCGGTAGTAGTCGCGGAACGGCGGCACGATGTTGGCCGGCGGCCGGCTGCCGTCGGGCCGCGGCCGCCACCATTCGTCGGCCAGCCGCTCCGGCCCCTCGGCGCGCACGATGCGATGGGTGTGCTGGCGCCACTGGAAATGGCGCGGCGGATCGTCGGGCACGGGCGCGGTGACATCGACCGGCTCGGGCCGCTGCAGCAGCCGCGTCGGCCGCGCGCCCTTCAGGTTCGCCACGCGCGCCCAGGCGCCCGCCCCCTCAGCGCAGCGGGCTTGGCCGAGACGGCGGCCGTCGTCTGCACGCGCTCGGGCAGGTGGCTGTCGCGCGGCAGCAGCCGCACCACGTTCTCCGCGCCCAGCCTGAGCGCCAGCCGGTCGGCGAGGTCGATCGTGCCGTCCTCGCCCAGCGAGGCGGCGAGCGCGCCCGATCTCGGGCAGCGCATCCTGCGTGCCGGTCCACGCCTCGACCTCGGGCGCGGCCAGGATCATCAGCTCGACGCCGAAGCCGGGATCGAGCTCGCCCAGCTTCTCCTCGAACAGTTTCATCAGCTTGGGATTGTCGCGGTTGGGCCGGCTGGTGCCGATCGCGGTGCGGTCGACCGAGCCGTCGACCCGGTAGAGCGCGATCTCGAGCTTGCGGGCGCCGACGCCCGCCTGCTCGAACTGCCGGCAGAGGGCGGCCAGCAGGCGGCTGGTGCGCGGCGGCGATGTCCTCGGAGCCGGCCGATCGGCTCGGCGAAGGCCAGGCGCGTGCGGAAGGCGGGCGGCGGGCCGGCGCGGCTCGATGGGCTCGTCGAGGGTGCCCAGCGCCTGGTCGAGGCGGATGAGCGGCTGCTCGCCGAAGCGGCGCGCCAGCGGCGCGCGCGGCAGGGGATAGAGATCGCCGATGCGGCGCAGGCCGAGCTTCAGGAAGGTTTCCAGGATCGGCGCGTCGACCCGCAGCCCTTCGACCGGCAGCTGGGCGAGCGCGGCGCGCTGGCCGTGCGCGGGGCAGAAGAGATCGGCCTGGCGTCTCGGCGAAGCGCGCCAGCGCCCAGGCGGCGCCCGCGGTGTCGGCCATGGCGGCGCGGCAGGTGAGGTCGTGGCGCGCGAGGCGCTCGACCAGGTCGGCCAGCAGCGCGCGTTCGCCTGCCTCGTCCTTGCCGAAGAGATGGGCGCAGCCGGTGACGTCGAGCAGCAGGCCGGCATCGCCGCCGAAGCCGCCGGCGCTGCAGGCCTCGGTTCCTTCCTCGGCGATGGCGCCGCCCAGCGGATCGACCGCGACCCAGGGCGTGTAGCGGTCGCACCAGTTGGCGATCGTCTCGATCAGGCGGCGGTCGGCCTGCGGCTCGCCTGCCGTCGTGATCAGGTCGGGCACCAGGGCACGGGCATCGGCCAGGCGCATATGGGCGCGCAGGCCGGCGGCGCGGGCATGCGGCGTTGATCGCGACGAGGCGCGGACAGCCGTCGCGCCAGACGACGGTGGCGGCCGCCCTAACCGACCAGTCGCGCGGCGTCGGACTCGTCCAGCTCGGCTCAGTCGATCCGTGGAAAGCTTGGGGAACCACAGCGAGACAATGCGTTTCATCGTTCCACTCCACGAGCCAGGATGGGATCTCGGCGGCGGACGGCGCGCCGAAGCGGTTGCGTCTGAGCTCGAGGCGCCAGCGCGCGGCGCCGAGGTCGGTGAGGCCGGGCGTCGAGTGCGACGGCGCCGAGGCGATGCGCCAGCGCGTCGTGCAGACGCTTTGCGGTGGCGCCGGCTGGGAGCGCAGCAGCAGGGCGGGCACGCCGCTCTTCTCGGCGGCGAGCGACAGGCGGCGGCCGGCGGTGGGATCGGCCGCGCGCGTCTCGCCCAGGACGGCGGCGATGCCGGGGCAGCGCAGGCCCTCTTCCATCGCCCAGAACAGATCCTCGTCGCGCCGCGCCGTGACCATCAGCAGGCGCGCCGGATCGAACCAGGCGGAGAGCGCCGGCCGCATAAGGCGGCGCATCGAACGTGCCCGACGGGCGGCGGCACCACAGCAGGGTGCCGCGGAACTTCGCCCCGAAGCGGCCCAGCAGATGGGCGGCGAAGCCCAGCGCCGCGCCATCGTGGGAGGCGACTCGGCCGGAGGGCGCGGGCCCCGCCTCGATCTCGTGCAGGGCGCCGGTCAGCAGGCCGCCTTCGGGCAGCAGGGCGTCGATCGCCGGCACGCCGAGCGGCACGGCGGCCTGGCCGGCCCGCTGGGCGCTATGGGCGCGCTCCAGCCGGCGAATCCGCTCGCGCAGATCCGCCGGGACCGGGGCTGCATCGTTGGCGGCCCGGGAAGCGACGGGGGGAGCAAAAGCGTTTGGGGAAATGACGGGCATCGCCCCCTCCAGAAAGCCTGATGGAACGCGTTGGGGATTAAATGTTCTAGTTTTGTTCTAATCAGCCCAAGGCTCGGAGTCAACGAGAGTCAGTGGAGGCGGCGATAGGATCTCGGGAGGAACTCATCACTTATTGCGCTCCGTAGAGGCCTCCAGATAGTGGGCAGCGGACGCCATGACACAATTCATGGTGTCCCTGGCCGTGGCCCTGCTAGGCCATCAACTGATGCAGTGCCGTGGGGGACCTTCATCACCGTCATCAATGACGGAGTCATTGGGATGGAAGGGTGTTAAATTGCTCCTCCTGTCCTAAGTTCAGACCATGTCCGACTGGCGATCCCGCATTACCATCGAACCGGGCAAGCTCGGCGGAAAGCCGTGTGTGCGCGGCATGCGCATCTCGGTGGCCGACGTGCTGGAATATCTGGCCGCCGACATGAGCATCGAGGAAATTCTTGCCGATTTCCCTTACCTGGAACGGGAAGACATCCTCGCCTGCCTTGCCTATGCAGCGGAACGAGAGCGTGAACGAGGGGCAACGCCACAGCCCGCGTGAAGCTCCTGTTCGATGAGAATCTCAGCCCTTCCTTGGTCCGGCGATTGGCCGACGTCTTTCCCGAGTCAGCTCATGTCCATCAGCTCGGATTGGGCAGCGCCGATGACAATGCGATCTCGAAGTTCGCACGCGAGCACGACTACGTCGTGGTTACCAAGGACGCTGACTTCCGCGCTCTAAGGCTGACCTTTGGCCAAAGTGCCTCCCGTGTCATATGGATCAGATCGGGGAACGGTTCCACGAATGCCATCGAGCAGGCTCTCCGATCTCGCGTCCAAGCCATAAGAGCAGTGGTGACGGACGAAACCGGAATCGTCGACATTCTCTGACCTCCACTTCCGGCATGATGCTTGCGAAGCATCGAAGGCCGAACGCATCATGCCGTGTGGAGGCTTGGATGACCCTTCGACTTTCCTTCGCCGCCCTGCTCGCCGCCGCCTTTTCGCTGCTGGCGGGCCCGGTGCTGGCGCGCTGCTCGCAGAACGTGGCCGGCGATCGCCGGGCGTGCAGGTGGCGTCGCTCGACGGCCTGTTCCTGGCGAACGGCAACTCGCCCAATCGCGCCACCATCACCTTCCTCGGCCATGCCAGCTACCAGATCGACACGCCGCAGGGCGTGCGGGCGATCACCGACTACAACGGCGTCAACGGCTTCGGCCGCAAGCCCGACATCGTGACCATGAACAACGCCCATTCCACGCACTTCACCGACGATCCCGAGGACGGCATCACCTACGCGCTGCGCGGCTGGCCCTCCAAGCCCGGCGAGACCGAGGCCAAGCACGACGTCACGCTGAAGGACATGAAGGTGTGGAACGTGCCGACCAACGCGCGCGACTGGGGCTCCAACGCGGTGCGCATCAACGGCAACTCGATCTTCATCTTCGCCATCGGCGACCTCTGCATCGCCCATCTGGGCCACCTGCACCACCGGCTGACCAAGGAGCATCTCGATGAGCTGGGCCGCATCGACGTGCTGATGGTGCCGATCGACGGCTCCTTCACGATGGGCGTGCCGCTGATGGTCGACGTCATCAAGCAGATCCAGCCCAGGGTCGTGCTGCCCATGCATTACTGGGGCCGCTCCCAGGTCGAGCGCTTCCAGGGCCTGATGCAGCCGCTCGACGCCGACTTCGTGTGGCCCGACCAGACGACTCTCGAGGTCGCGCGCGAGGAGCTGCCGGAGAAGCTCACGGTCATCGTGCTGGGCGGCAACGGCGGCGATTGACGCCGGAGATTGACGCCAGAACCTGGCTCGCCCGCTGGGATCTCGTCCCGGACGGCGAGGCGATCGCCACGCCGTCAGGCCTGCTTGTGCCCGTCCGGCACCACGGCCAACCTGCCATGCTGAAGATCGCCCGCGCGGAAGAGGAGCGTCGCGGCGGCCGGCTGATGGCGTGGTGGGATGGCGATGGCGCGGCGCGCGTCCTGGCGCAGGACGATCATGCACTCCTGCTGGAACGCGCCATCGGCCCGCGCAGCCTGGCGGCGATGGTCGCGGCCGGTGATGACGACGAGGCGAGCCGTATCCTGTGTTCGGTCGCCGCGCGCCTGCATGCGCCGCGGCGCGCGCCGCCGCCGGAGCTCATGCCGCTGTCACGCTGGTTCGAGGCGCTCGCGCCGGCCGCCAGCATCCATGGCGGACTTCTTGCCCAGGCCGATACGGCGGCGCGCGACCTGCTCGCCATGCCGTGCGAAGTCGTGCCGCTGCACGGCGACATCCATCACGGCAATGTGCTGGATACCGGCGGCGCGCGGCTGGGTCGCCATCGATCCCAAGGGTCTTTTAGGCGATCGCACCTTCGATTTCGTCAACGTCCTGCGCAATCCCGACGCCGCGACGGCGTTGGCGGCGGGACGGTTCGGCCGTCAGGTCGACCTGCTGGCCGACATCGCCGCGCTCGACCGGCGGCGATTGCTTCAATGGACGCTGGCCTTCGCCGGCCTGTCGGCAGCCTGGCATCTTGCGGACAATGAGCCGGCCGATCTCGACATCGCGGTCGCAGGCCTCGCTGCCGCGGCCCTTAGCGCCTGAAGCTGCTGGCGAGCTTCGCAATTTCGCTGAGGCGGCGCTGGCGAAGCCGATTCCCGATTTCCGGGTAGGGCGCGGCGGCAAACCTCGCTAGATTCGTTGCAACGAACAACGGATGGAGGAAGCCATGCGTGGCGTCGTGTTTCCCGGCGAACGTGCTGTCGAGATCATGACCTTCCCCGATCCCACGCCGGGACCGGGCGAAGTGGTGCTCGAGATGAAGGCCTCCGGCATGTGCGGGTCCGACCTGCATCAATACCGCCGTCCCAAGAACCTGCCGCGGGCCGGCACCGGCATACCGGCCAGCGCCGAGCCGGTCATTGCCGGGCATGAGCCGTGCGGCGTCGTCGTGGCGGTCGGTGTCGGGGTCGCCGCGGCGGAAGCCAAGGTCGGCGATCGCATGATGGTGCATCACTACCAGGGCTGCACGCAGTGCAGCCATTGCCGCTCCGGCTGGCAGCAGCTCTGCCAGGAGGTGCCCGTGAAGGTCTATGGCAACAACGCCCACGGCGGGCATGCCAAGTACCTGAAGGTGCCGGCCAACACGATGGTGCCGCTGCACGAGGGCCTGAGCTTCACGGCGGGCGCCGCCATCTCCTGCGGCTCCGGCACCGCCTATGGCGCGCTCAGGCGCATGAACGTCTCCGGCCGCGACACGATCGCCATCTTCGGCCAGGGGCCGGTCGGCCTCGCCGGCACCCAGTTCGCCAAGGCGATGGGCGCGCGGGTGATCGCGCTCGACACCAACCCGCAGCGGCTGGAGCGCGCCCGCGAGTTCGGCGCCGACGAGCTGGTCGATCCGGGCTCCAACGATCCCGTCGAGGCGATCAAGGAGCTGACGCACGGCAAGTACGCCGACCTGTCGCTCGACACGTCGAGCAACCGCGAGGCGCGGCTCAATGCCATTCGCAGCACCAAGGTATGGGGCACCATGTGTTTCGTGGGCGAGGGCGGCGACGTGACGATCGACGTCAGCCCGCACCTGCTCAGGCGCCAGATGACGCTGATCGCGTCCTGGACCTTCTCCACCGTCATCCAGGCCGAGTGCGCCCAGTTCTGCATCGAGCGCAAGGTCGATGTCGACAGGCTGTTCACGCACCGCTGGTCGCTCGACCAGGCGGAGGAGGCTTATAGGCTGTTCGACAAGCAATCGGACGGCAAAGGTGTTTTCCTGATGTGAAGCACCACCCGGTGGCCATGCATCTCGGGAGCTTGAAATGCGAGCCGGCTTGGACTTGTGCGCCCTATCGTCAGCAACTGCCTGGAATGCGGCCATGCGCGTTGCCTATGAGAGAGCCAAGGCCCGATTCATCGCAAATTGAAGAGGGAGAGAAACCTTGCAACCTTTACTAGGTAGCGCCGTTTAGCGCTCGTTAGCCGTTTGCCACAGCGCGCGGGAAACGACCTGGCTCTCCTCCCAGATGCGGAGTACGGATCCGCGCAAAAGGACAATGAAATGAGGGCCGGCGACCCTATGCGTCCCGTCGCGGCCGTTCGGCCGGCGCCTCGACGGCTTGCCGGCCATGCCGGAACGGCACGCGGCGGCATGCAGTGAAAATCAAGACCTCGATCGAATTGGAAACTGGTCGTCGCGTTTGGTGCCGCCCTTTTGACCCTGCTCGTCGTGGGCGGAATCTCCTATCGTTACATGGTGGGGTCCGAGGAAGACGTCCAGTGGGTGCAGCATACAAGGGAGACGCTCGGCACTCTTGATAGTCTGCTCTGCCGCGGAGGCGAGCATCGATTTCAAACATCCGGGGCTTTGCCCTGAGCGGCAACGATTCCTATCTCGCCTCCTATCAGGCCAGCGTGCACTGCGCGCCGATCAGGCCGAAGCCGCCATTCGCAAACTGACAACGGGACAATCCCGTGCAGCAGGTCCGTCTTACAGCCCTCGAATCGTTGGCTACGGCGAAGGTCAAGCGAGCAGAAGTCGTCATTGGCCTGCGGCGGACCGAGGGTTTGCAGGGGGTGGCCGATGCCTTTGCCGGCGGAGAGGGCCAGCGGCTTTCGGATGGGGTTCAAGCGATCGTTCACGATATGCAGAACGAAGAGTTACGGTTGCTGGAGCTGCGTCGAGCGGCGTCGAGCCGGAGCGAGGAAGAGGTCTCGAGCGGGCGGCGCATCTTCGGCTCCGTCCTGGGCCTGTTGATCGTTTCTGCGGCAGCCTGGAGCGCGCGGCGCGACGGCTGGCGGTGCGCAAGGCCGCCGAACGGCAGGTCGCGCAGGTCGAGGGCCGGTACCGCGGCCTGCTGGAGGCGGCCCCGGACGCCATGGTCGTGGTGAACCAGGGCGGGGAGATCGTGCTGTCGAACCTTCAGGCCGAGCAAGCAGTTCGGCTACGACAGCGGTGAACTGCTGGGCCGACAGGTGACCGAGCTGATTCCGCGGGGATTTGCGGAGCGGCTGATCGCCGACGGCACGCGCAGTGCCGCCGAGGCGCTGGCCCAGCAGATCGGCACGGGGATCGAGTTGTCCGGCAAAGCGCAAGGACGGCAGCGAGTTTCCCATCGAGATCATGCTGAGTCCCTCTGGCGAGCGACGAGGGCGTCCTGGTCACGGCTGCGATTCGCGATATCACGCGTGCACAATCGCAACGAGGCAAAGCTCCTCGAACTGGCGCGGCTCGACCTCCTGACCGGGCTGCCCAACCGCGCCGTGTTTGCCGCGGCGGTCCAGAAAGCGATCGCCTGGGCGCGAAACGACGGCCCGGGCTTCGCCGTGTTCTACCTGGACCTCGACCATTTCAAGGACGTCAACGACACGCTGGGACATCCCGAGGGCGACGCGCTGCTGAAAGAAGTCGCCAAACGTCTGGAAGCCAACGTGCGGGAAACCGACACGGTCGGCCCGTTTCGGCGGCGACGAGTTCGCCATCCTCGCGACCGAGATCAAGGAGCCGGCGGACGCCGGCGTCCTGGCGGCAGGAGCTGCTGGAGATCTTCAGCGAGCCATTCTCCGTCGGCGGAACACCGGATCCGCAGCGGCGCCAGCATCGGCATCGCCGTCTACGGCGTCGACGCCACGGGCGCGGAGATGCTGCTGTCGCGCGCCGACGTGGCGCTCTACCGCGCGAAGGCCGAGGGCCGCGGCACCTACCGGTTCTTCACCGAGGCGATGGATGCCGACGTGCGCACCCGGGTCGCCCTCGGGCACGACTTGCGCGACGCCATCGGCTCACCGCAGATATTCCTCGTCTACCAGCCGCAGGTCGACGCCTCCACCGGCCGCATCGTCGGCGTCGAGGCCCTGGCCCGCTGGCGTCATCCCATGCGCGGTCATGATTTCTCCGGCCGAATTCATTCCGGCGGCCGAGACGAAGCGGCCTGATCGGCGCCCTCGGCCGTTGGGTCCTGTGGGAAGCCTGCCGGCAGGCCGGAAAATGGCGCGAGGCCGGCATCGCGCCTGGCGTCGTGGCGGTGAACCTGTCGGCGCTGCAGTTCAAGACTCCGCTGGAGCTCGAGAAGGACGTCGTCGGCGCCCTGGAGGCGTCCGGTCTTCCGCCGGGCATGCTCGAGCTCGAGATCACGGAATCCCTTCTGATGTCCGCATCGTCCGGACAACAACGAGCTTCTGCGTGCGGCTGCGCGCAAGCGGCGTCAAACTGGCGATCGATGATTTCGGGACGGGTTTTTCCTCGCTCGACTACCTGCGCCAGTTTCCCGATGGATCGCATCAAGATCGCGCAGAACTTCGTGCTGGAACTCGGCACCGCGGCGAGCTACGGCGGCAGGCAGCGCGGCGGTCGTGAAAGCAACGATCGGGCTCGCCCGTGAGCTCGGAGATCGATGTCATCGCCGAAGGCGTCGAGACGGCAGAGCAGCTGCGCCTCGTCAAGTCCTGGGGTTGCGACGAGGTGCAAGGGCTACTTCTTCGCCAAGCCGCTGTCGGGCGGAGGAACTCGAGCCGTTGCTGCGGGCAGGCCGAATCTGTCCCGTCAGCACCGACGGAGCTCAAGCCGGCGGCTTGACGGGCGACAATGCCGGACGCTTGTCGCGCCACGGCGTCGCTTTTTCGTAGGCGTCGCCGGCGCGCAGGACCGTCGCCTCATCGAACAGCTTGCCGACGATCTGCAGCGAAAACGGCAGGCCGCGCGCGTCGAAGCCGCTGCAGACCGACAAGGCGGGATTGCCGCCGACATTGAACGGCGTGGTGAACGATGCCCGCGTGAACAGGCTCGAGGGCGGGACCGGCTCGAGCTTTCCGGCCGGCTCGCTGGTCGGCAGCATCAGCAGGTCGACCGTCGACATGACTGCCTGCAGGCTGCGCGCCAGCTCGGTCCGGAGCCGCATCGCCTGGATGTAGTCCTCGGCGCGCACCAGGCCGCCGGCGATGATGCGGTAGCGCAGGCTGGCGCCGAAAAGCTCGGGGCGCTTGCGCAGATCCGCGCCGTGGATCGTGAACAGTTCGGCGACCGCGATGACCTTCTTCGAATCGTCGTACTGCTGAAGCGGCGGCAACGTCACGGGACGCACGCTGGCGCCCAGGCCGCGGCACACGTCGAGCGCCGCCTCGAAGGCCGCCATGGTGGCGGCTGTCGGTGGCGCTTCGTCCTGCAGCCACTTCGTGGGCACGCCGATCACCAGGCCCTTGAGGTCGCCGGTCAGCGCCGCCGAATAGTCGGGGATCGCCACCTGGGCGGAGCCCGGATCTTCCGGATCGTGACCCGCGATGACCTGCAGCAGGATCGCCACATCCTCGGTCGTCCAGGCGAGCGGGCCCACGTGGTCATGGCTGAAGCAGTTCGGAATGACGCCGCGGCGACTGACCAGGCCATAGGTCGGCTTGAGGCCGGCGATGCCGCAGGCGGCGGCCGGCCCGCGGATCGAACCGCCGGTATCGCTGCCCAAGGTCGCCGGCGCAAAGCCCGCCGCGACGGCGGCGGCGGAACCCGAGGACGAGCCGGCCGGCGAACAGGTGCGATCCCACGGGTTGCGCGCCGGCGGGAACAGGATGTCCCACGACGGACCGCCATGGGCGAACTCCCACGTCGCGTTCTTGCCCAGCAGCACACCGCCGGCCGCGGCGAGCTTCTCCTGGCAGTGGGCATCCCGCGCCGGGACATTGTCCGCCAGCAGCTTCGACATGGCCGTCGTGCGGATGCCCGCGGTGTCGAAGATGTCTTTTAGACAGTAGGGGATGCCGTGCAGGCGGCTGACCGGGCCGGCTGCCATGATGGCCGCTTCCGCCGCCTTCGCTTCCGCTCGGGCGCGATCGGCGGTCAGCGTGACGAAGCTGTCGAGCTGGCTGTCGAAGGCCGGCGATCCGTCCGAGACAGGCTTCGGTGAGTTCGACCGGAGACAGCTTGTGCGCGGCGATCAGCCGGGACGCCTCGGCGATGCCCAGGAAGGCGAGCTCCGTCATGGTCTATTCTTTCGCCGGCAGGAAAACCGACGGCACGAACACATGCGCCGGCTCGTCGCCGTGCGGCCGCGCCGTGGAAATACGGCCGATCATCCGGCGGACATGGCCATAGGCCTCGATCAGCTCGGGCACATACTCTGCCGGCAGGACGAGACCTGCCTGGCGGGCGAGTTGGACGATTTCGTCGTCGGTGGGTGTATCGGTCATAGGGGTGCTCCAGCGCTGCTCCTCGGTCTGCAAGGCCGATGCCAGACCGCCCCCGCGCTCAGATCCTGAGATTGGTGCGCGCCAGGTCGATCACCTGGGTCGCCCGGCCGTCCATCACCGCCTTGGCCATGAACAGGCTGAAATGCAGGGCCTGGTCGAACGTGGCCTTGGGCGGCATGACGAGCTCCTGCCGCGCGCTCACCACATCGACCAGCGCCGGCCCGTCGTGCGCCAGCGCCTCGCGCAGCGCGCCTTCGAGCTGCTGCGGATCCTCGACCCGGATGCCGTGAATGCCCATCGCATTGGCCATGGCGGCGAAGTCGGGGTTCTTGAGGTCGCAGCCGGTATCGAGGAAGCCGCTCGCCTTCATTTCCATCTCGACGAAGCCCAGCGTGCCGTTGTTGAGCACGATCACCTTCACCGGCAGGCCGAGCTGGCGCCAGGCTGATGAAGTCGCCCATCATCATGGTGAAACCGCCATCGCCCGACATCGAGATGACCTGCCGCGCCGGGTAGGCCGCCTGGGCGCCGATCGCCTGCAGCATGGCGTTGGCCATCGAGCCGTGGTTGAACGAGCCGATCAGGCGGCGCTTGCCGTTCATCTTGACGTAACGCGCCGCCCACACGGTCTGGCGTGCCGACGTCGCAGGTGAAGATCGCGTCATCCGCCGCGAGCTTCGCTCAGCAGGCGGGCGACATATTGCGGGTGGATGATCTTGCCGCCGGGCTTGCCCTCGGCCAGCTTGTCGAGGTCCTCGCGCGCCTTCTTGTAGTGGCGCGAGCGCGCCATCGAGGAACTTGCGCGTCGGTCCGCTTCTTGAGCTTGGGCAGCAGCGCCGTCACCGTGGCGCCGACGTCGCCGACGACGCCGAGCGCCAGGTGGCAGCGATTGCCGAGGCTCTCCGGCCGGATGTCGATCTGCACGATCTTGGCGCCCTCGGGATAGAACTGGCGGTAGGGGAAGTCGGTGCCGAGCAGAACGAGCGTGTCGCAGTTCTTCATCGCCGCGTAGCCCGAGGTGAAGCCGATGAAGCCGGTCATGCCGACGTCGAACGGGTTGTCGTACTCGACGTATTCCTTGCCGCGCAGCGAATGCACGATGGGCGCGTTGAGCGCTCCCGCCAGGGCCGACCACCTCGCCATGGACGCCGGCGCAGCCCGCGCCGCACATCATGGTGATGCGCTCGCCGCCGTTCAGCAGCGCCGCCAGGGCGTCGACGTCGGCGTCGGCCGGCCGCACGACCGGCGGCTTGGGCGCCAGCCAGCTTGCCGCCTTGGCGTCGGTCGGCGAGCAGCGCGATGTCGCCCGGGATGACCACCACCGACACGCCGCGCCGGGCGATGGCGATACGGATCGCCTTTTCGAGGACGCGCGGCATCTGGTCGGCGTTGGAGACGAGCTCGACATAGTGCGCGCACTCGGCGAAGAGCTGCTCGGGATGCGTCTCCTGGAAGTAGGAGCCGCCGATCTCGGCACTCGGGATGTGGGCGGCGATCGCCAGCACCGGCACGCGGCTGCGATGGCAGTCGAACAGGCCGTTGATCAGATGCAGGTTGCCGGGCCCGCAGCTTCCGGCGCAGACGGCGAGCTCGCCGGTGAGATGCGCCTCGGCCCCGGCCGCGAAGGCGGCTGCCTCCTCGTGGCGCATGTGGATCCAGTCGATCTTCTTCTGTCGGCGCAGCGAATTGGTGAAGCCGTTCAGCGAATCGCCGACCACGCCATAGATCCGCTTCACACCGGCGACGTTCAGCGTTTCGGCCATCAGGTCGGCGATCGTGCGCGGCATGCGGGGCTCCGTCTTATGGGGATGGGGTGCGCGGGACTATGCCATGCGCCGCTGCCGCGGCAAAAGCCGCAGCGCGTGATCATTTTGGAGGCGCCGGGCTTTCCCGCAGCGTCCCTGATCGGACTGGGCTTGATGCCCAGCCGAGCGCGCGTCGTGCGGATACCGTCTACACTTTGACCTCGATCAAGGGAATGAGCCCAACCCAGAGCTAGGTTTCTTTCGATGATTATTGAGCTGAATGACTATCCTCTTCCGGTGATACTCGCGGTGAGCTTCGTCGTGATCCTGGGCGCGAGCGAGATTGGACGCTGGCTCGGCGTGCGCTCTGCAATGCACAGCCAGGACAGCGTTGCGACGCTGGAAGGCGCCATCCTGGGGCTGCTGGCGCTGATGATCGGATTCACCTTCGCCATGGCCCTGTCGCGCTTCGAAGCGCGGCGCGATGCCCTGCTGAACGAAGCAAATGCGATCGGCACCACCGCATTGCGTGCCCGCCTGTTGCCGGCGCCGCACAACACCGAGAGCGTGAAGCTGTTGCGGGAGTATGTGCAACGCCGGCTCGACGTCACCAGTCGTCCCGCTTCCGCGCAGGATTTGCGGGATGTGATCGCCAGATCCAACGGGCTCCAGGAAGCGCTATGGCAGCAGGCGCAGGCCGTGGCGGCGAAGGACAACGCCATGGTGCCGACAGGGATCTTCATCCAGGCGCTGAATGAAATGATCGACGATCAGGAGAAGCGTCTGACGGCGCTGTACAACCGATTGCCGTTCATCATCCTGATCGCGTTGTATGGCGTCGCGGTCGTCGCCCTTGGCTTTGCCGGCTACGCGAGCGGGCTGCAGGCCCGGCATTCACGGCTTCCCGTCTACATAACCGGGATACTCGTCGCCGCCATGATCCTCCTCATTCAGGACCTCGACCGGCCCGGCGCTGGCTTCATCAGAGTCAGTCAACAGCCGATGATCGACACCGCCGCCGCGATCGCGGCCTATCCCGATCAAGGTCGCTAGCGGCGGGCTTTCTCGAAGCCGGACAGGAACTGCACGAGATTGCGGCCGAGATCGTCGCTGAGGTAGCCGCCCTCCTGGACCAGCACCGTCGGCAGGCCGAGGCTCGCGATCTTGGCGGCCATGGCGTGGAAGCCGGCACCGGTCACTTTCAAGCCTTGCAGCGGATCGCTTTCGCTGGCGTCGAGGCCCAGCGCCACGACCAGCGCGGTCGGTGCGAAGGCGCGGATGCGCGTCAGCGCCTGGTCGCCGGCCTCGAGCCACGGCGCGTCGGGCGAGCCCAGCGGCAGCGGCAGGTTGAGGTTGCAGCCCTGGCCCTTGCCCGCGCCGGTCTCGTGCGCATGGCCCCAGAAGTAGGGATAGTAGTGGCTCGGATCGGCGTGGATCGACACGGTGAGCACGTCGTCGCGCTCGAAGAAGATGCCTGCGTGCCGTTGCCGTGATGGACATCGACGTCGAGCACTGCGACGCGGGGATGCCGGCCGCGCAGCCGTTGGGACGGCGATGGCCGTGTTGTTCAGGAAGCAGAAGCCGCCCGCCATGTCGGCGTAGGCGTGATGGCCGGGCGGCCGGCAGAGGGCGTAGGCGTGGGCCGCACCCTCGAGCACAAGGTCGGCCGCGCTCACCGCGACCTCGCTCGAGGCGAGCGCGGCGTCCCAGGTGTGCGGCCCGATCGGGCAGGCGAGATCGACCTGGTGCCAGCCGGCGCGCCCGGCCAGGGCCTTGGGATAGGTCGCCGGATAGCGCGCGGGATGGACGTTGGGCACGACTTCCGCCGACGCGCCGGGAAGCTTTGCCCAGTCGCGCGAGGCGGTCTGCAGGAAATCGATGTAATCGGCCGTGTGCACGCTCGCCGCGGGCGCGACGCCGCAGGCTTTCGGTCCGACGATCGCGTGTCCGGCGGCGGTCGCGGCGGCAAGCAGGCGCGTGGCGCGCTCGGGCTGTTCGGCGCTCCGCTGCTTCACGCCGCGAATGAAGAAGGTCTGCGGGTCGTGCTGCGCGTGCTTGCCGGAGTAGACGATCTTCATGGCGATGCCCTACGGAGCGGCGATCGCCTTGGCGTCGCGCAGCGCGGCGATCTCGGCGTCGCTGAAGCCCACCTCGTGCATGATCTCGACCGTGTGCTCGCCCACCATGGGCGACTTGCGTCGCGTCTCGACCGGCGCCTCGGAGAGTTTTATGGGATTGCCGGCCGACTTCACCGGGCCGATCCCGGGATAGTCGATCTCCATGACGCTGCCGCGCGCCCTGGCGTGCGGGCTTTCCATGACGTCGCTCACCTTGTAGGCGGCCGAGCACGGCATGCCGGCGGGAATCAGCTTGTCCAGAAGCTCCTCGGCGGTGCGCTCGGCGAAGTACTGCTCGATCATCGGCTCCAGGATCGCGCGATTGGCGACACGGCCCTCGTTGGTGGCGAAGCGCGGGTCGGCCAGCCAGTCGGGCTGGTCGAGCGCCGTGCAGAACACCCGCCAGAAAGGATCGTTGGTGCCGGCGACGAAGACCGAGAGCGTCTTCGTCGGGAAGACGCGCAAGGGGAAGATCAGCGAATTGCCGGTGCCCATGCGCACCGGGTTCTCGCCGGTGAGGCCATGGTTGGTGATCCAGTGGCTCATCATGTGCATGCCGACATCGAACAGCGAGAGGTCGAGCCGCTGGCCGCGGCCGGTCTTGTGCCGGCCGAGCAGGGCGAAGGCGATGCCGGCGGCGCAGAACGAGCCGGTGCAGTAGTCGATCGGCGCCGTGCCGACGCGGCACATCTCGCCGCCCTGGGGACCGGTCGCCTCGATCAGCCCGACCTCCGCCTGGATGCAGGGATCGTAGCCGGCGCGGCTCGAGTAGGGGCCGGTCTGGCCGTATCCCGAGATCGAGGCATAGACCAGCCGCGGATTTTCCGCCGACACGGTCGGCCAGCCGAAGCCCAATTTGTCGATGACGCCCGGCGTGAAGGCCTCCATGAAGACGTCGGCCTTGCGCACCAGCCGCATCAGCACGTCGCGTCCGCCCGCGGTGCGCAGGTCGAGAGCGAGACCGCGCTTGTTCCTGTTCATCGACGGCACCCAGGCGCCGCCGAAATGCGGCCGGAAATGCTCGCCGTGCAGCGGCTCGACTTTGATTACGTCGGCGCCCATGTCGCCCAGGATCTGGCCGGCAGTCGGGCCGGCGATGACTTGCGTGAGGTCGAGGACGAGGGTGTCGGAGAGCGGAAGCATTTTTCGGATCGATGTCCTTGTGACGGATGGCCTTCGACCCATAGCCGGGCAGGCGCTGTTCGACCAGCCTCCGCTTAGGCGCCCAACAGGCGTCTGGCCAGCAGAGCGCGCATATCGCGCCGACCGTCGGCGATGATCAGAACGAGGACCTCTCGATCAAGAACGCGATAGATGATGCAGTAGGGTTTGTAGTGAACTTCCCTGAACGAGCGATTGCCCATCGCCAGGAGTTCTCGAGGGTGATTGCCACGGTTGGGCAGAGCTGCCAGCGCGGCAAACGCCTTCTCGAGGTGACGAGCGACATGTTCCGCTTTTTCCGGTGTATTGTGCCGTGAGATGTAGTGGGCGATATCGTCGAGGTCGAGCAGGGCGTGCTCGGTCAAAATGACCTCGTAACGCTTCATTCGCCGTCTCTTGTCCGCTTAACGCGCTCCCGAAAACCTCGCATTGCCATAGGGGCGGTGACCGTCTTGCCTTCTTTTGCCTGTTGGTCACCGAGAGCGAGGATCTTGAGGAGCGACAACGTCTCCTGCGTCTGCTCGTAGGATGCGATATCCTGGATGACGGCGGTCGCTTCGCCGTTTTGCGTGATGATCATCGGTTCGCCGCTTTCGGCCAGGCCACGAACGACTTTCGCGGCATTGGCCTTGAGGTAGCTGATCGGCTTGATTCGACTGCTATATTTCATGTTAGGGTCTTTCCGACTATGGACTGAATTTAGTCCTTTAACAGTCCATCTTCAACTGGAGCCCGAGCCATGAAAGCTGCCGATCGCCCCAATCTGAAAGTCGACTCCGACCGGCTGTGGTCGAGCCTGATGGAGCTGGCCCAGATCGGCGGCACGGAGAAGGGCGGCGTCTGCCGCATCGCGCTGACCGACCTCGACCGCCAGGGCCGCGATCTGTTCGTGCGCTGGGCCAAGGCGGCCGGCTGCACCATCAAGGTCGACCAGCTCGGCAACATCTTTGCCCGCCGCGAGGGGCGCGATCCGGGCAAACCGCCGGTGATGACCGGCAGCCATCTCGATACCCAGCCGACGGGCGGCAAGTTCGACGGCGCCTATGGCGTGATGGCGGGCCTCGAAGTGCTGCGCGTGCTGCACGATTCGGGCTACGTCACCGAGGCGCCGATCGAAGTGGCTGTGTGGACCAACGAGGAAGGCTGCCGCTTCGCTCCGGCCATGGTGGCCTCGGGCGTGTTCGGCGGCGCCTTCACGCTCGACCATGCGCTCAGCATCAAGGACCGCGACGGCGTGAGCTTCGGCGAGGCGCTGAAGAAGATCGGCTACGACGGCCAGGAGCCGGTGGGCGGCCGGCCGGTCGGCGCCTTCTTCGAGGCGCATATCGAGCAGGGGCCGATCCTCGAGCGCGAGAAGAAGACGATCGGCGTCGTCACCGGCGCGCAGGGCCAGCGCTGGTACGAGGTCTCGTGGACCGGCATGGAAAGCCATGCCGGCACCACGCCCATGGAGGGCCGTCGCGACGCGCTGGTCGGCGCTGCGGAGCTGATCGTCGAATGCCGCAAGATCGGCAACCGTCCCAACGGGCGCTCGACGATCGGGGTGATCGAAAGCCAGCCGCAGTCGCGCAACACGATTCCCGGCCGCGTGTTCATGACCGTCGACTTCCGTCATCCCGACAATGACGAACTCACCCGGATGGATGCCGATATGCGGGCCGCGGCGGCCGACATCGCCAAGCGCCACCGTCTCGAGGTGAAGATCGAGCAGATCTGGTACTTCCCGCCGTCGCCCTTCGCCAAGGAGCTCGTGGAGGCCGTGCGACGCGCGGCGGAGCAGGCGGGCTACCCACACATGGATATCGTGAGCGGAGCAGGCCACGACGCCTGCTACGTCTCGCGCGTGGCGCCGACCGCCATGGTCTTCGTGCCGTGCAAGGACGGCATCAGCCACAACGAGATCGAGGACGCGACCAAGGCCGATATCGGCGCGGGCTGCCAGATCCTGCTGCAGGCGATGGTCGAGCGAGCCAACGCCTAAGAGCCGGCGGGTGAGATCGGGACTTCTTTCGGTCGCGACCGCCGCCCTGGTCGCGACGGTGGCGGGGGTCGGCGGTACCCTGCCCGTCGTGCTGGCGGCCGCGCAGGCGGTCGGCGCCACGCCGGAACAGGCGAGCTCCTGGGTCTCGGGCCTCGGCATCGCCACGGCGCTGAGCGCGCTCGTCCTCAGCCTGCGCTATCGCATGCCGATCATCACCGCCTGGTCGACTCCCGGTGCCGCCCTGATCGCCTCGACGTCGGGCGTGCCGGGTATCCGCGCCGCCGTCGGCGCCTTCGTGCTGGCGGCGGTGCTGATCCTGCTGACCGCCGCGATCCGGCCGCTCGGCCGGCTGATCGAGCGGATCCCGGCCAGCATCGCCGCCGCCATGCTGGGCGGCATCCTGCTGCATCTCGTGGTGGTGATGTTCGAGCATGTGCCCGGCGCGCCGCTGCTGGTGCTGCCCCTGATCGTGCTGTTCCTGGTGGCGCGGGCGGTGATGCCGACGCTGGCCTCGTTGATCGTGCTGGCGGCGGGGGCGCTGCTCGCCTGGTCCCTGGGCCTGGTGAAGCCGATCCCGCCGCTCGGCTTCTCCCATCTCGAGCTGGTGACTCCGGCCTGGGACCTCGCGACCCTCGATCGGGCTGGGCGTGCCGCTCTATCTCGTGACCATGGCGTCGCAGAACCTGCCGGGCTTTGCCGTGCTGCGCGCCTCGGGTTACCAGCCGCCGACCCAGCCGGTGCTGGCGGTGACCGGCGCGCTCTCGCTGGGCACGGCATTCCTGGGCGCGCATACCTCCAATCTTGCGGCGATCTCGGCCGCGCTCTGCACCGGTCCCGAGGCTCACCCCGATCCGGCCCAGCGCTGGAAGGCCGGGGTCTTCTATGCCTTGTGGTGGGGCCTGATCGCGCTGTTCGGCGCCTCGCTGGTCGGCCTGTTCGGCGCGCTGCCGCCGGCGCTGCTGGCCACCGTCGCCGGCACGGCGCTGCTGGGCTCGATGGCCGGCGCCATGGGCAGTGCGCTGGCCGCCGACCAGGACCGTTTCGCCGCCGCCGGAACGCTCGCCGTCACCGCCTCCGGCATCACCCTGCTGGGCGTCGGCTCGGCCTTCTGGGGCCTCTGCTTCGGTCTGCTGGTGCTGGCCGGAGACCGCGTGCTGCGCCGCTAACGCAAACGTGTGTCGCGGCCGCGCCGCGGCAACGGCAGGCTGCCGGCGGACAACCGGGGGAGGCCGTCGTGAGATATTTGATGCTGGCCGCTTTGGCGGCCTTCGCTCTGGCGATCTGTGGCGCCGTGCAGGCGCAGACTCCGGCGGCGGCGCCTGCAGCGCAGGCCCCGGTGCGCGAGATCACCAAGATCGCGGGCGAGGTCTATCGCTTCCGCAACAATGGCCACTTCTCGGTGTTCGCCGTGACGCCGGCCGGCATCATCGCCAGCGATCCGATCAATGCGGAGGCCGCGACCTGGCTCAAGGACGAGATGAAGAAGCGCTGGCCGGACAAGGCCATCAAGTTCGTGGTCTACAGCCACGATCATGCCGATCACATCTCGGGCGGCGAGGTGTGGGCCGACACCGCGACGGTGATCGCGCACGAAAACGCCAAGGCGGCCATCATCGGCGAGAAGCGGCCGACGGCGGTGCCGCAGATCACCTTCAGCGACCGCGCGACGATCGAGCTGGGCGGCACGGTCGTGGAGCTCCTCTATGTCGGCCGCAACCATTCCAACAATTCGCTGGTGATGCGCTTCCCCAGGGAGAAGATCGCCTTCGCGGTCGACTTCATCCCGGTGAAGGGCGTGGCGTTCCGCGACTTCCCCGACGCCTATCTCGACGAGTGGATCGACTCGCTGCGCAGGGTCGAGGCCATGGAGTTCGACATCCTGGCGCCGGGCCACGGACCGCTCGGCACCAAGGCCGACGTGGCGGCCTTCCGCGGCTACCTCGAGGATCTGCGGGCCCAGGTGCTGGCCGCGGCACGCGCCGGCAAGTCGCTCGAGGAGACCAAGAAGCTGGTCGACCTCTCCAAGTACAAGGACTGGGCGGGCTACGAGCAGATGGGCCAGCTCAATATCGAGGGCATGTACCGCCTCGTCCAGGAGACGCGCCGGCCGAACCAGTAGTCGTCGTCAGTACAAGCATAGCGGCTCATCCGGGCAAACCGACACCCTGAGGAGGCGCGAAGCGCCGTCTCGAAGGGCGGGCCCCAGAATCGTGCGTGTTGCCCACCCTTCGAGACGCGCCCTTCGGGCGCTCCTCAGGGTGAGGTCGTCTTTTTGGCTTGCCAACGTATAAGTGTATACTTATGTATCTTTCCATGACGCCCGCCACCGACATCGCCACCGTCATGCGCGTGCTGGCCGATCCGACCCGGCGCGCCGTGTTCGAGCAGATCGCTGCGGCAGGCGAGATCACCGTGGGCGCGCTCACCGAGCGCAACGACGTCTCGCAGCCGGCGATCTCCCAGCACGTGCGTGCGCTGAAGGAGGCCGGCCTGCTGGGCGAGCGGCGGGCCGGGCGGCAGATCCACTATCGCTGCGAACCGCGCGGGCTCAGCCCACTAATCGACTGGATCGGCCATTACGGCGTCTTCTGGCGTGAGCGGTTCGCCAACCTCAAGAGCGTGTTGAAGGAGATGGATGATGACGAGCCGAGCCAGCAGCCCCGCCAGGTCCGCCGCCACGCGCGACATCGTCGTCGAGGACGTGGTCCCGCAGCCGCCTGAGAAAGTGTGGAAGGCGCTGACCACGGCCGAGCTGATCGGCCAGTGGCTGATGCCCAACGACTTCGAGCCCGTGGTCGGCAAGCGCTTCACTTTCAAGACACGGCCGATCGGTGACTGGGACGGCGTCGTGCAGTGCGAGGTGCTGGAGGTCGTACCGCACCGCCGGCTGGTCTACTCGTGGAAGGGCGGGGCCGATTCCAATGATTCCGGATCCAACTACGGCTCGAAGCTCGACAGCGTCGTCAGCTGGACCTTGCAGCCCGAGGGGCGCGGCACCCGGCTCCGCCTTGTCCACACGGGATTCCGTTCGCCGCAAAACGACTTCGCCTACGACGCCATGAGCCCCGGCTGGAGTCGCATCATGGGACGGCTCGCCGAGATCGCGGCGACACAATAACTCCCAGCAAAGACCTAACGAGTGGGGAAGCGCGCCGCGTAGCTCTCCAGCGGCAATTCGAGGCCGACGCAGAGGAAGCTGATCGTGTGGTAGTAGCCCACGAGGGCGATCGCCTCGAGGATCTGCGTCTTGTCGAAATGCGTGGCGAGCCGTGACCAGGTATCCGGACTGATGGCCCGCCGGTCGACCAGGTCGTCGACCAGGACGATCAACGCCTGCTCCTCGGGCGTCCAGCAGGCGGCGTCGCCCGGTCGCGCCACGGTCGCGGCCACGTGCTCGGCCGTGAAGCCGGCCCGCTCGGCGAAGAAGGCGATGTGGACGCCCCATTCGTATTCGCAGCCGAGCCGGGCCGTCGTGCGGTCGATCACGATCTCGCGGTGCCGGAGCCCCAGCGGGCCTTTGTCCAGAAGGCCGCCGGCGAACATCCTGGCGAAGACGCGCGGGCTTCGGGCCATGGTGCGGAAAAGCATCAGGGGCGGCACGCCGGGCGGCATGATGCGCTCCAGTTCGGCGGCGATGGCGGGCTCATAGGGCGGTTCGGCAGGGGTGATGCGGGTCATGGCTGCGCTCCGGTAAATCTGTCATCCCGAGCGACGCGAGGGACCTTTCCTGCGGCCTCAAGGTCCCTCGCTTCGCTCGGGATGACATGCGTTTTGGTGCTACATCTTCTGTAGTATTGGCGCTACAAAAATTGTAGTAACGGAGTGAAATAGATGGTGAAGACCGTCCTGCCCGGACGCCCGGCCCGCGGCTCGAAGAGCGGCCGGCCGATCATGGCGCTGCTCGACCTGCTGGGCCGCCGCTGGACCCTGCGGATCGTCTGGGAGTTGCGCGACAGGCCGCTGCGCTTCCGCGCGCTGCAGGATGCGATCGGTGCCAGCCCGACCATCGTCAATTCACGGCTGGCCGAGCTGCGCACGGCCCAGCTGGTCGAGCTCGACGATGAGACGGGCTACCGTCTCACGTCGCTGGGACAGGAGCTGCTGCGGCTCTTCCTGCCGCTGCACCTGTGGTCGGAGAAGTGGGCGAAGGCCATCGCGCCGCGAGGCGCGTCAGCCCTTGTCCCGTGAGGCGCGTCAGTAGGTTTGCGTCAGGTAGTCGACGATCTTGGGCACGTCGGCCTCGTCGATCGGCGCGCCGTAGACCTTGATCATCTTGGTGACCTCGGCTTCCCAGAAGGCCTTCTTGAAGGCGGGGCCCTCAGGCTGCGTGGCGATGTAGTCAGCCGAATGGCAGGCGCCGCAATTGCCCTGGACGGTTTCGAGATTGGGGCCGGGCTTGAAGGCGGCGGTTTCGTCGGGCAGCTCGTAGGTCACCGGCTTGGCGCTGACGGCGGCGATGCCCAGGCCCAGGGTCGACACGGCAAGGGCTGCGAGCGGCAGGAGGATCGAGCGTTTCATCGTTCTTCTCCTCACGCGGCGGTGACGGTGACGGTTTCGACGACGTTGCGCAGGTAGCCGGCCGGATTCCACAGCGGCTTCATCGGCTGGATCTGCCCGCCGTTGCTGGTCGCGCGAACCTTGAGCGCATGCTTGCCGGCCGCCAGCGTGACCGGCAGCTGCCATTCGCGGAACGAGTATTTGCCGAGATCCTGGCCAAGCTTGGTTGGCATCCAGGTCTGGCCGTCGTCGGTCGACACGGCGACCTCCTTGATGCCGGTGCCGCCGTCGAAGGCGATGCCCCTGAGCGTGATCGGCTGGCCGGCCGCCACCTTGGCATCGTTGGCAAGGCTGGTGATGAACGAGCGCACGGTGAAGCGGCCGATCGGGATCGTCGTCTTGGGCGGCGTGCCGGGCTCGGTGCAGTTGCAGTCATTGTCGGGGATGCGATAGGCGCCCTTCATCCAGAAGCCGTCGAACACCGTGTCGATGACCGTGATCTCGTTGAGATGCTTGACCCAGTAGGTGCCGTAGTAGCCCGGCACGACGAGGCGGAGCGGAAAGCCGTTGAGGAAGGGCAGGTCCTGGCCGTTCATGGAATAGGCCAGCATGACCTCGCCGTTGCGCGCCTGGTCGATGTCGAGCGCCTTCACGAAATCCGGCGTCTTGTCGACGATCGGCCCGTCGAGGCCGCCGAACGTCACCTGTTTGGCACCCTTCTGCACGCCCGCACGGTCGAGCACCGCCTTGAGCGACACGCCCTTCCAGCGCGCATTGCCCATGGCGCCGTTGCCGAGCTGCCCGCCGGCCACGCGCGGCTCGAAAAAACCGCGGCTGTTGCCCGAGCACTGATTGACCGCGACGATCTCGACCGACGGCATGGCCTTGAGCTCGGCCAGCGAGAGCTTCAGCGGCTTGTCGACCTTGCCCTTGACCTCGACCCTGAAAGTGTCGGGATCGATCTCGAGCGGGATGCCGGCCAGGTGGTAGCGCACGAAGAAGGCATCGTTGGGCGTGATCGGGCCGTCGTTGAAGACCGCGAACGGCGTCTCGAGCTGCGGCGGCCGGCTGGTCATGCCGATCATCGGCCGCTTCTGCGGATACTTCACCATCGGCCGCTCGCCGTTGCCGAACGGCAAGGTGACCGTGTCGGCGAAGGCGCGCAGCGGATCGAAGACGGTGGCGGTGCCCAACGCGGCCATGACGGCGCCGGACTGCTTCAGCAGGGCTCTCCTGTCGATCATGATTTCCTCCGAGGGTTATTCCATTTTTGGACAACGCCTGGAAGATAGCCTAGGCCCTCCGCCGCGTCAGCCTGCCCGAGACAATTAGTGCACACGCAGCGATCACGACGATGATCGTGGCCAGCACGTTGATCTGCGGATCGACGCCCAGCCGCACGCTGGAGTAGACGCGCATCGGCAGGGTCTGCGACTGCGCGCCGGCGACGAACTGGGTCAGGATCAGGTCGTCGAGCGAGAGGGTGAAGGCGAGCAGCCAGCCGGAGCCGACCGCCGGTGCGATCAGCGGCAGCGTCACCGTGAGGAACGTGACCCAGGGCGTGGCGCCGAGATCCATCGCCGCCTCCTCGAGCGAGCGGTCGAAATCGGCGAGGCGGGCCTGCACCACGATGGCGACGAAGGAGATCGAGAAGGTGATGTGGGCGATCGCGATGGTGAGGAAGCCGCGATCGGGGCCGCCGAACAGGCGCTCGGAGCCCACGAACAGCAGCAGCATGGAGATGCCCATCACCACCTCGGGCATCACCATGGGGGCGATCACCAGGCTGCCGAACAGGGTGCGGCCGAAGAAGGACGGCACCCGCGCCAGCACGTAGCCGGCGGCGAGGCCGATGATCGCCGCCGCCGTGGCGCTCACCAGGCCGATGCGGAGCGACAGCCAGGCGGCCGAGAGCATCGCCTCGTTGGCGAACAGGGCGCTCCACCATTTGGTCGAGAAGCCCGCCCACACCGTGACCATGCGCGATTCGTTGAAAGAGTAGGCCATCACCAGCGCGATCGGCAGGTAGAGGAAGGCGTAGCCGAAGGCCAGCACGGCGAAGGCGAAGCGGGCGCGGGCCATCAGCGGCGCTCCAGGCTTCTGGCCTGCTGGCGCTGGAAGAGGACGATCGGCCCGACCAGCAGCACCAGCAGGCAGATCGCCACCGCCGAAGCGAGCGGCCAGTCCGAATTGGTGAAGAACTCGTCCCACAGCACCTTGCCGATCATCAAGGTGTCGGTGCCGCCTAAAAGGTCGGGGATCACGAACTCGCCGACCGCCGGGATGAACACCAGCAGGCAGCCGGCCACGATGCCGGGCAGCGACAGCGGCAGGGTGATGGTGAGGAAAGCGGCGAACGGTTTTGCGCCGAGATCGGCCGCTGCCTCGAGCAGGCTCATATCGAGCTTTTCCAGCGAGGCGTAGAGCGGCAGCACCATGAAGGGCAGGTAGGCGTAGACGATGCCGAGCTGCACCGCCCATTCGGTGCCCAGGATCGTGCCGGGATCGGAAGCGAGGCCGGTCCAGCGCAGGAACTGATTGAGAATGCCGTTCTCGGCTAAAAGCCCGATCCAGGCGTAGACGCGGATCAGGAAGGACGTCCAGAAGGGCAGGACGACCAGCATCAGCAGCAGCGGCCGCCGTCCGGGCGCTGCGCGCGCGATGGCGTAGGCCATGGGATAGCCCAGCAGCAGGCAGGCCAGGGTCGCAGTGGCGGCGATGCGGAGCGAGGAGAGCCAGGCCGCGATGTAGAGGTCGTCGGTGAAGAGCAGCTTGAAGTTTTCCAGGCTGAGCCCCAGAGCGACCGGCGGCGCCGAATCGGGCGCGTTGGTGCCGAAGGCGATGCCCAGCACCAGCGCGAACGGCAGCAGGAAGAAGACGATCAGCCAGGCGAACGGCAGGGCGATGACGAAGCGCATGGCCTTAGCTGGGGGCGCGCGACTCCAGTCGCGCGTCTTCGCTGGCGTCAACAATGACCGCGCCACTGGAGTGGCGCGCCCCCAGCCATGAATGCACTCGTCTACTCATCGAGCTCATGCCCGGCGTCGGCGGCCCAGCCCAGCCACACGCTTTCGCCGCGCCGGAACGTCTCCGCCGTGCGCGCGACGTTGGCGGTCGAGACCAGGAGCACGGAGCCGTCATCGATGACGACGCGATAGAGGGAGCGATCGCCCTCGTAGGCCGCGTCGACGATCTTGCCGGCGACGGCGTGCGCGATATCCGGCCGCACCACGCCGAGCGCGATCTTCTCGGGCCGCAGCGCCAGCCAGCGGCTGCCGTCGCCCCGCGGCAGGATGTTGGCGATGCCGATGAAGTCGGCGACGAAGCGCGAGCGCGGGCGCTCGTAGACCTCGTGCGGCGTGCCAACCTGCACGATCCGACCGCGATCCATGACGGCGAGGCGACTCGCCATGGACATTGCCTCCTCCTGGTCGTGGGTCACCATGATGAAGGTGAGGCCGAGCTCCTCCTGCAGGCGCACCAGCTCGAAGCGCGTGCCCTCGCGCAGCTTGCGGTCGAGGGCGGCCAGTGGCTCGTCGAGCAGCAGGAGCTTGGGCCGCTTGACCAGCGCACGGGCGAGCGCCACGCGCTGGCGCTGGCCGCCGGAAAGCTGCGCCGGCCGGCGCGCGGCGTAATCCGACAGCCGCACCTGCTCCAAAGCGTCGGCGACGCGTGTCGCAATCTCGGGCTTGGGCAGGCCTTCGCGGCGCAGCCCGTAACCCACATTCTCCGCCACGTTCATGTGCGGGAAGAGGGCGTAGGACTGGAACATCATGTTGATCGGCCGGCGATGCGGCGGCACGCCGGTCATGTCCTCGCCGTCGATGATGAGCCGGCCCGCGTCGGGCGTCTCGAAGCCCGCCAGCAGGCGGAGCAGCGTGGTCTTGCCGCAGCCCGAGCTGCCCAGGAGCGCAAACAGCTCGCCGCGCTCGATGACGAGATCGACGTTGTCGACGGCCGTGATCGCGCCGAAGCGCTTGCTGACGCCTTCGATGCGGACAATCGACGTATCGGTCATCGTCACGGGCGGCACCCTATTGCACGCGCGACAAAAGACGCGCTGGCTCCGCCGACCAGTAGATAGTGCCGACGGTACCGATCAGGTTCGCGACCGGAACGTAGCCGAAATTCTCGTAGCGGCTGTCGAGGCTGTTGCCGCGATTGTCTCCGAGAACGAAGATGAAGCCGGGCGGCACCTTGAATTCCTCGGTGGTCTGCGATGTACTCTCCGGCGTTTCAAGGACGCTGTAGGCGCGGCCATTGGGCAACGTTTCACGGTACTGCTTGAAAGCCGGATCGCCGGGTACGCCGGCCTGGGGCTCGCGCGGGACGGGCTTGCCATCGAGATAGAGGATGCCTTCGCGCAACTGCACGCGATCACCCGGCAACCCGATGACGCGCTTGAGGTAATCAAGCTTCGGGTCGCGAGGGTGTCGGAACACGATCATGTCGCCGTAGCCCGGCGCCGAACCTTGATGGCGAGTGTCGACGAGGACGTAATCGGTCGTCTGCAGCGTCGGCATGTTCGAGCCCGATGCCACCTGGAAGCTGCGCCAACCGGGCGAATAGTAGGACTCTTCGGGCAGCTGCTTGGCGACATTGATGGCGATCATGGCGATCGCTGCAACCCAGGTCGACCGGTACCAGAGCCTGGATGCTGTCACCACTCGCGCACGCATGCGGCGAACCGCATCGATTGCGACGATCAGATGGAAAATGACGATGACGCCAGCAGATGTTGCCACGACGACGGGCGTCGGTGACGCGAACCGTGTCACGCCGATCCACGAAAGGTCCAGCGCGGTCGTCGCGAGGAACAAGATGACTCCCAGACGCCAGGCGCCGGCATAGATCTGGCCGAGACCGGGCAGGATCAGGGACAGAAGGCCCGCCCATAAAGCTCGAAGCCAATCGCTTCTCGCCGGGGCGGCAACGTCGCTCATCGGCCCGTCTTGATGGTGGTCCACAGCCGCGTGCGCTCGCGCACCTGCTCGGCGGTGCCGGCGGTGATGGTGTAGAAGCGCGCGCGCACGTCCGCCGGCGGGTAGATCAGCTGATTGTCCGTGATGCTCTTGGGCATCAGAGCCGTCGCCGCCTTGTTGGCGTTGGCATAGCCGGTGAGCTCGCTCGACGCGGCGGCGACCTTGGGCTCCATCATGAAATCGAGGAAGCGCAGCGCCTGCGCGGGATCGGGCGCATCCTTGGGGATCGCCGCTACGTCGATCCACAGCATCGAGCCTTCCTTGGGGATGGCATAGGCGATGTCCCGCCGGTCCTTGGCCTTGGCGGCGCGGTCGCGCGCCTGGAAGATGTCGCCGGAATAGCCGAAGACCAGGCAGACGTTCCCGCCGGCCAGCGCGTTGATGTACTCCGACGAATGGAACTTGCGGATGAACGGCCGCACCGCCTTCACGACGTCGGCCGCCTTGGCGAGGTCCTCGGGCTTCTTGGAATCGGGATCGAGGCCGAGATAGTTGAGCGCCGCCGGCAGGACGTCGGTCGCGCTGTCGAGCATCATCACGCCGCAGTCCTTGAACCTGGCGACGACCGCCGGATCGAACACCATCTTCAGCGAATCGACCGGCGCGTCGGGCATGCGCTTCCTGATCTCGGCGACGTTGTAGCCGATGCCGGTGGTGCCCCACATCCAGGGGATGGCGTGGGCGTTGCCGGGATCGTACTTGGCGAGCGCCGCCATGATGTCGGGATCGAGGTTGTTCCAATTCTTGAGCTTGGCGCGGTCGAGCGGCAGGAACAGCTTGGCGGCGAGCTGGCGCACGAAGAACGGCGAGGCGGTCGGCACCACGACGTCGTAGCCCGAGCGGCCGGTCTTGAGCTTGGCGTCGAGGATCTCGTTGGAATCGTAGGTCGTGTAATTGACCTTGATGCCGGTGTCCTTTTGGAAATTCTTGAGCTCGGCCTCGGCGATATAGTCCGACCAGTTGTAGACGTTGACCTGTCCCTGGCCGAAAGCAGGCACGGCGGCCAGGACGAGAAGGGCGGCGAGGACAGGCAGACGCATCGACAACTCCGGTGGATCAGACGCCAAGATATCTGTGCTGCAGTGCGCTGTCGCGGGCCAGCGCGTCGGACGTGCCGGTCCATACCACGCGGCCCTTCTCGACGATGTGATGGCGGTCGGCCAGGCCGATCAGCGCACCGACGCTCTTGTCGATCACCAGGATGGCCTGGCCCTCGCGCTTCAGCCGGTCGAGGCATGACCAGATCTCCTGGCGGATCAGCGGCGCCAGCCCCTCGGTCGCCTCGTCGAGGATCAGCAGCTTGGGATTGGTCATCAGCGCCCGGCCGATCGCCAGCATCTGCTGCTCGCCGCCGGAGAGCTGGTTGCCCATGTTGCGCTGGCGCTCGGCCAGGCGCGGGAAGAAGTCGAAGGCGCGCTCGAGCGTCCAGGGATTGCCGCGCGACGTGCGGTTCGCCGCCGACGCCAAAAGGTTCTCGCGCACCGTAGAGGTTGGGGAAGATCTGGCGGCCCTCGGGCACCAGCCCCAGGCCGAGGCGGGCGATGCGGAAGGAGGGCAGGCGGTCGACCCGGCGCGCCCTCGAACTCGACGACGCCGTCCTGCGCCGGCAACAGGCCCATGATGGCGTTCACGGTCGTCGTCTTGCCCATGCCGTTGCGCCCCATCAGGGTCACGACCTCGCCGGCGTCGACGGCGAGCTCCATGCCGAACAGGGCCTGGCTCGCGCCGTAGAAAGCCGTGAGCTCGCGCACGCGCAGCATCACGCCGTCTCCTCGCCGAGATAGGCCTGGCGCACGTCGGCATTGGCGCGGATCTCCTCGGGCGTGCCGCTGGCGATGGCGCGGCCGTAGACCAGCACGGTGATGCGGTCGGCGAGCTGGAACACGGCGTCCATGTCGTGCTCGATCAGCAGCATGGCGCGCCTGCCCTTGAGCCCGCGCAGGAAGCCGATCATGCGCTGGCTTTCCTCCGCGCCCATGCCGGCCATCGGTTCGTCGAGCAGCAGCAGGCGGGGATCGCCGGCCAGCGCCATGGCGATCTCGAGCTGGCGCTGCTCGCCGTGACTGAGGGCGGAGGCAAGCGTGTCGGCGCGGGCGGCGAGTCCCGACTTCGGCGAGTCCCTGACGCGCCGGCTCGCGCAGGCTTTCGTCGCGGCGCGCATCGGCCAGGAAGCGGAAGGAATGGCCAGCATGGGCCTGCACGGCCAGCGCCACGTTGTCGAGGGCGGTGAACTCGCGCAGCACCGCAGGTGATCTGGAAGGAGCGCGCAAGGCCCAGCCGCACCCGGGCATGCGTGGGCAGGTGCGTGACGTCGCGGCCGGCGAAATGGATGGTGCCGGAGTCGGGCTCGAGGTTGCCGGTGAGCTGGCCCACCAGCGTGGTCTTGCCCGCGCCGTTGGGACCGATCAGGGCGTGGATCTCGCCCGGCCGCACGTCGATCGAGACAGAGTCGGTGGCGAGCAGGCCGCCGAAGCGCTTGATCAGGCGATCGGTGGAGAGCAGCGGCTCAGCCATGGCGGCGACCAAACAGGGAGTCGATGCCGCCCCTGGCGTAGAGTGCCACCAGCACCAGCATGGGGCCGAACACGATCTGCCAGTATTCGCCCCAGCCCTTGCGGCCGAGATCGAGCAGCGGCGGCAGCGACTCCTCCAGCGCGAAGAAGGCGATGGCGCCGTAGAGCGGGCCGAACAGCGTGCCCATGCCGCCCAGCACCACGATGACGATGAGGTCGCCCGACTTCACCCACGACATCATGGCGGGCGAGATATAGGCGCCCTCGTTGGCGAGCAGGATGCCGGCCAGCCCGCCGAAGGCGCCCGACAGGACGAACGCCGCCAGCCGATAGCGGAACACCGGGAAGCCGAGCGCCGTCATGCGAAGATCGTTCGACTTGGCGCCGCGGATCACGCAGGCCGAAGCGCGAGTTGGCAAAGCGGCTGCAGAACCACAGGGTGGCGCAGAGCAGCGCGAAGCACAGCCAGTAGAACGACGCCTTGTCGCGCAGGTCCAGAAGACCGGCGAAGCGGCTGCGGCTGATGTTGAGGCCGTCGTCGCCGCCATAGGCCTCGAGGCCCGCCCCCAGATAGTAGACGAGCTGGGCGAAGGCCAAGGTGATCATGATGAAATAGAGGCCGCGCGTGCGCAGCGACAGCGCGCCGATCACGGCGGCCCACACGGCAGCGGCTGCGATGCCTGCCGGCCACTGAATCCAGCCGCTGGCGATGCCGTGATGCGCCAGGATGCCCACGGCATAGCCGCCGATGCCGAAGAACATGGCGTGGCCGAAGCTCACCATCCCGCCATAGCCCAGGATCATGTTGAGGCTGATGGCGGCGATCGCCCAGATGACGATGCGCGTGCCGATCGACAGCAGATAGCGCTGGTCGAAGGCCTGCGTCAGCAGGGGCAGGATGGCCAGGAGCAGCAGAAACAGGACGGTGATGAGGCCCCGGGGCGTGCGAAGAAAGGAAAGCAAGCTAGTCATTCTTCCGGAGCGCGGGCGTCCCGCCCGCTCACGATCATGAGCGGGCGGGACGCCCGCGCTCCAAGAGCATGAATGTTGCGCCACGCCTCAGCTCCGTTGCCCGAACAGGCCGGTCGGCCGCCACACCAGCACGCCCGCCATGACGACATAGACCAGCACCTGGGAGATGGCGGGCGCGGCGCTCGAGGCGGCGGAGTTGCTGAGGAAGGTCTTCAGCAGGTCGGGCAGGAAGGCGCGGCCGATGATGTCGATCTGGCCCACCACCATGGCGGCCACGAAGGCGCCCTTGATCGAGCCGATGCCGCCGATGACGATGACGACGAAGGCCACGATCAGGATGTCGTCGCCCATGCCGATCTTGACCGAGCTCAGGGGGGCGGCCATCAGGCCGGCGAGGCCGGCGAATACCGCGCCCAGGCCGAACACCAGGCTGAACAGCAGCTCGATATTGACGCCCAGCGCCCCGATCATGCGCCGGTTGGAGGCACCGGCGCGGATCAGCATGCCGAGCCGGGTGCGTGCCACCAGCCAGGCGAGCAGGGCCGCGACGGTGGCGCCGGCCACGATGATGGCGAAGCGGTAGGCGGGGTAGGGCACGCCGGGCAGGATTTCGACGGTGTGGCCGAGGAACGGCGGCACGGCGATGCTCTTGCCGGCCGGCCCCCAGACCGCGCGCACCAGCTCGTTGAAGAACAGGATCAGGCCGAAGGTCGCCAGCACCTGGTCGAGATGATCGCGCGCATAGAGCCGGCGCATGACGGTGGCCTCGACCACGACGCCCAGCAGGAAGGTGGCGGGCAGCGCCAGCAGGGCGCCCAGGACGAAGGAATCGGTCCAGCCGATCAGCGTCCAGGCGATGTAGGCGCCCATCATGTAGAGCGAGCCGTGCGCCAGGTTCACGAGGTCCATGATGCCGAAGGTTAGCGTGAGCCCGGCGGCGAGCAGGAACATCAGCAGGCCGAGCTGCACGCCGTTCAGCACCTGGAGCAGGAGATAGTCCAACGTCAAGTTCCCCGCTCAGACGCCCTCTCCGCCCGCGTCTTCGCGGGGGGAGAGGGAGGGGACCCGCGCGCGGCGCGGGGAGGGTGAGGTGGGCTTCTTGCTTTTCGAACTGGATATCGCCGTCGTCTCGGACACCACCTCACCTTCCCATCGCTGCGCGATGGGCCCCTTCCTCTCCCCCGCTGCGCGGCGGAGAGGACCAAGACAAACGAAACGGGAGCGCGTCACCCGCGCTCCCGTCACCGTCGCTCCCCGATCTCATTTCATCGGGCACTTTTCGTAGAACGGATCCTTGGCGTCCTTCACCGCCGTGGCGATGGTCTTCACCGTCATCATGCCCTGGGGATCCTTGACCGCCTCCTGGATGTAGAAAGTCTCGATCGGGAACTGGTTGGTGTTGAACTTGAAGTCGCCGCGCAGCGACTTGAAGTTGGCCTTCTTCATCTCGGCGCGGACCTTGTCCTTGTTCGAGAGGTCGCCCTTCAGCGCTTCGGCGGCCGAGGCGATCAGCATGATCGCGTCGTAGCTCTGCGCGCCGTAGTAGGACGGGTAGACGTTGTGCTTCTTCTTGAAGTCGGCGACGTAACGCTTGTTCTGCTCGTTGGGCTGGTCGTTGACCCACTCCTGCGCGCCCAGGGTGCCGAGCGCGAGGTCGCCCTGTTGCGGCAGGGTGATCGCGTCGATCGAGAACACCTGGTAGAGCGGCACGGTCTTGTTGAGGCCCGACTGCGCCCACTGCTTGACGAGCTGAACGCCGTGCGCGCCGGGATAGAAGACGAAGAGGCCGTCGGGCTTGGCGGCGGCGATCTTGGCGAGCTCGGCCGAGAAGTCGAGCTGGTCGGGCCACTTGGTGTAGTCCTCGCCCTTGATCTCGCCCTTGTAGGTGCGCTTGACGCCCGCGATCATGTCCTTGCCGGCGGCGTAGTTGGGGCCCATCAGGTAGAGGCTCTTGACGCCCTTGGTGTTGAGGTACTCGCCCATCGCCATCGGCGTCTGGTCGTTCTGCCACGAGGTCGAGAAGAAGTTCTTGTTGCAGAGCTCGCCCGCGATCTGCGACGGCCCGGCATTGGCCGAGATCAGGATGGTGTCGCCCTCGTCGGTCACGGTCTTGAGCGAGGCCAGCAGCACGTTCGACCAGATGTAGCCCGCGACGACGGCCACCTTGTCCTGCTGCACCAGCTTCTCGGACTTCTGCTTGCCGACATCGGGCTTGAACTGGTCGTCCTCGTAGACGATCTCGAACGGCACGCCGCCCATCTTGCCGCCGAGATGCTCCTTGGCGAGCTCGACCGAGCGGCGCATGTCCTCGCCGATCGCGGCCTGCGGGCCGGAGAAGGTGCTGATGAAGCCGATCTTGATCGGGCTCTGCGCCGCGGCCGGCTGCAGGCTGAAGGCCACCGCGGCGATTGTTGCGGCCCCAAACAATTTGCTTTTCATGGGTTGTTCCCTGCCTCATCCCTGTTGTCTGCTTGGCCGCCATAAGAGCCGAAAAAACCGCGTGCAACAACATCTTCTCCTCCCCTTCGCGGAGCCCGCGAAGGGGAGGTGCAGCGAAGCGGCGGAGGGGTCGGAGGCGCGAGTTGGCGCTCATGACCCCTCCGTCGCGGTAGGACCGCGACGCCTCCCCTGCGCGGCATCCACGCAGGGGAGGGGGAGCTATGAGCGGAGCTTGAAGCGCTGGATCTTGCCGGTCGCGGTCTTGGGCAGCTCGGTCACGTATTCGACCCAGCGCGGGTACTTGTAGGGCGCCAGCGTCTTCTTGCAGAGCGCCATCAGTTCGTCGGTCAGCGCCGCGCCGCCGCCGCCCGCCTGCTTCAGCACGACGATCGCCTTGGGCTTGATCAGCGAATCGGCGTCGGCGTGGCCGACGACGGCGGCCTCGAGCACGGCGGGGTGGCCGATCAGGCAGCTCTCGATCTCGACCGGCGAGCACCAGATGCCGCCCACCTTCAGCATGTCGTCGCTGCGGCCGTCATAGATCAGGTAGCCGTCGGCGTCCTCGCGGTAGGTGTCGCCGGTGTTGAGCCAGCCATCGACCATGGTCTCGGCGGTCTTCTCCGGCTTGTTCCAGTAGTATTTGGCGGCCGACTCCGAGCGGATCCACAGCCGGCCGCTGCTCGCCCGACGCCACCGGCTGGCCGGCATCGTCGAGGATCTTCACCTCGTAGCCCGGGCACCGGCTTGCCGCTGGTGCCGGGCCGATGATCCGTCGAGGCTGTTGCCGATGAAGATGTGCAGGCATTCGGTCGAGCCGATGCCGTCCAGGATCACCGTGCCGGTCTTCTCCTTCCAGCGCCGGAACATGTCGGCCGGCAGCGCTTCGCCCGCCGAGACGCAGGCGCGGACGCTGTCGAGTTTGCGCGGCTTGGCATCGAGCGCCACCAGCAGCGCAGCGTAGAGCGTCGGCACGCCGTAGTAGATCGTCGGCTTGAAGCTGCTCGATGTTCTCGAAGGTCGTGTCGGGCGTCGGCCGGCGGTCGTCGAGGATGGCGGTGCCGCCTGTCCACAGCGGGAAGGTCATGGCGTTGCCCATGCCGTAGGCGAAGAAGAGCTTGGCGGCCGAGTAGCAGATGTCGCTGCTCGGTGACGCCCAGCACGCGCACGCCATAGAGCTCGCTGGTCACCACCATGTCGCGATGGGCATGGACGGCTCCCTTGGGCCGGCCGGTCGAGCCGGAGGAGTACAGCCAGAAGCAATCGTCGGTGGGCGCGGCGGGATGCGGATCGAGCTTGTCGGAAGCCTTCGCCATGTCGGCGAGGAAGGCGTCGACCGTCAGCGCCTTGACGCGGAACCTGCTTCAGCGCGGGTTCGATCTCGCCTGCGAACTCAGCGGAATAGACGACGAGCCTGCAGCCCGAATCCTCGAACATGTAGGCGTAGTCTGGCGCGCGCAGCAGGGTGTTGGGCGGCACCGCCACGATGCCGGCCTTGATGGCACCCCAGAACAGATAGAAGAAGGCCGGGCAGTCCTTGACCACCATCAGCAGCCGATCGCCGGGCTTCAGCCCGAGCGCCAGCAGCGCATGGCCGGCGCGGTTCACGCGCTCGGCAAGCTCGGCATAGGTGACGGTCTCGTGAGCAGTGCGGATCGCGGCCTTGGCGCCGCGACCCTCACCGATGTGTCGGTCGATAAACGGCGCCGCGACGTTGAAACGGTCGGGTAGCTTGACCCGGAGGTCGGTGCTGAAGGAGATACCGGAGGGGAGTGCCATAGGCGGACCTGCCACGAATTCTGTCGAACCCTCATGTAGCCCAAGCCGGCGCCGGATGGCAGTCGGATCGCGCCGGAGATCGAGGATTGCAGTGACGAAGACGTATCGAGCATTCGACCGATAGAAAACGCCAAGAGACCACTGCTCCAGCACCGCCTTTCGAAGTGTGCGCCCCAAAGGCGCGTGCAGCTGGGGAAACTCGGAGATCAAGTTCAACAGACGCGCCAAGTCGACGGCAAGTCGCTCTTCTGCACCTGGCCTGGTATCGCGCAGATACGACAGGCGCTCCTCTAGTTCGCGGCCCGCCGCTTTGCCGAGGATGATTGCGCGCTTCACCCGCGCTTGCGACGAAGCTCCTCGAGAAAATCCTCCCAGGGAATGCCTTTCGAAGGATCCCGCTCGAGCTCATCGGCGCGTCGTTCCAGTTCCGCGATCACCTCGGGGTCGAGGCCTTGACCCATATCGAGGGCTTGTGCTGCCAACGCGTCGCCGCGACCGGCAGCTTCCGCAATGCTGATCCAGAGACGATCGATAAGTGCCAGGCGCTCTTCGACGCTCAAGCTGTTGGGGTCGAAATCGGTGGCGGCCATGGCTCTATTCTAATCGCGTCCCTTTGGAACGGCCAGCCACGGTCGGTTGAGCTTGGCCCACGACGCCCGGACGTGAAGTTGCGGGGGCTCGTGTCGCCCACGTCGGTGCTTAGTGGCAGAGTGTTCGGATCGCGGTACATCAGGAAAGGGAGCGAAAATGCCGGTCATCGACTACGCGAAGATGCAGGAATTCCCCATGCGGGCCGGGATCACCGGCAAGTGGATCGCCGGGCACGAGCACGGCTCGACATCGACAAGCGTGCTCTCCAACACCGTGGAGCCGGGCGTGGGTGTCCCGCGCCATTTTCATGAATACGAAGAGATTGTTCTCGTCGAGGCGGGCGAGATCTGGGTCGAGCTGGACAAGGTGCGGCAGACCGCCACTCCCGGCCAATGCGTCATCATCCCGCCGCACACGCCCCATGCCTGGGGAGCCACGGGGCCGGGCACGGCGCGCGTGCTCTTCATCTGGCCGGTGGTGGAGCCGTTTGCGCCGGGCAAGAGCACCTACCTCGAAGGCGCGCCTCCCGCGGTGAGTTGAAGACGGCGCACAGCAGCCGCCCCGGCGCAGGGCGGCTGCCGATCGCGGCCTGACCGACCTCAGTCGGCCGATTTCATCATCTGGACCCGGTAGACGCCCTCTGCCGTTTCCATGCCGACCGGCTTCAGCCGGACGACCGTTGCGCGCACGGTAACGCTGTTGCCGCTGGCGATGGTGTAGGTCCTGGCCTGCTTGTCGTCGTCGTCTTCTTCCTCGTCCTCGTCTTCTTCCTCGTCTTCATCGTCGGAGTCTTCTTTCTCCTCCGATTGCTCTTCGGATTCCTCTTCTTCTTCCTCCTCCTCCTCTTCCTCGGCCGCGAGCTCGGCGGCTTCCAGGGAGGTGAAGCAATGCAGGACGACCGCGCCGCTGCGGACCTCGACGGTCGTCAGGGTCGTGTAGGCGTCGTCGTTCAGGTCGACGATCGTGCTGTCGGCCATGTGGGGGTCGTCACTGCGCAACCGGAAAATGCCGGTCGCCGCGTCGGAAAGTGTCGTGTTGTCCATGCTGCTGTCCCTTCACTATGGCGGCAGGGAATGCTCCTCGGCCCGCCTCCTGCGGTTACTAGCAGCCGGAACTTTGCGGTAGCTTGAACCGCAAACGACGTTTCCGCGTCGGTTGCGAGTCGGTCCCTCGATTCATGAACAGGGGGACTGTGGACAACGCGTTACGTATCCGTGTCGTCAGCACAAGGCTTGGTGGCTGGTACCTTCACCCCTGCCATCAATTGAACCGGACATACTCGAAATCGCTGGCTGGCCGTTGATGCCGCGCGCAGGCGGGGCGATCCAGTGGGCGAACTTGCCGGGCTGCGACCACGGCCGGGCCCATCAGCGAGGTGACGTAGGCGCGGTCCTCGGCGGTCGGCAGCCATTTGCTCTCGTTGGCCTTCCACTCGGCCTCGCTCAGCACCTTGCCGTCGGGCGAGACGCGCGAGCCGGCGAAGGCGCCGATGCGGCGGTTGAAGCCGCGGTGCGGCAGCTTCAGCTCGAAGTCGATGCCGGCCTTCTCGATGATCTTGTTCCAGCGCAGCAGGCCGCGCGCGCAGTCCTCGATGTAGTCCTGGCGCAGCCGCTCGTTCAGCGCCGCAAGCGCCGGCACCGTCTTCTGCACGATGCGGCCGTCCTCGACGGTGTCGATGTCGTAGCTCGCATTGGTGAGCAGATGGTCGTCCTCGATGCGGGTCTCGAGGTAAGCGGCCCTTCACGCCCATCGTGTAGTAGTTGGCGGCGTTGGTGGAGGCTTCCTGGCCGAACAGGTCGAGCGACACCGAGAAGTGGAAGTTGAGGTACTTCTGCATGGTCGCGAGGTCGATGGCGCCCAGCGCCCGCACGTCGTCGGTCTTGTGCTCCTTCATCAGCTCGCAGGTGCGCTGGATGATGCGGCTGACGCCGATCTCGCCAACGAACATGTGGTGCGCTTCCTCGGTCAGCATGAAGCGGCAGGAGCGCGACAGCGGATCGAAGCCCGATTCGGCCAGCGAGGCGAGCTGGTACTTGCCGTCGCGGTCGGTGAAGTAGGTGAACATGAAGAAGGACAGCCAGTCCGGCGTCTTCTCGTTGAAGGCGCCCAGGATGCGCGGCTTGTCGGGATCGCCCGAGTGGCGCTCCAGCATGCGCCTCGGCCTCCTCGCGGCCGTCGCGGCCGAAATAGGCGTGCAGCAGGTAGACCATGGCCCACAGGTGCCGGCCTTCCTCGACATTGATCTGGAAGAGGTTGCGCAGGTCGTAGAGCGAGGGCGCCGTCTTGCCCAGAAGGCGCTGCTGCTCGACCGCTCGCGGGCTCGGTGTCGCCCTGCGTCACGATCAGGCGGCGCAAGGTCGAGCGCAGCTCGCCCGGCACGTCCTGCCAGGCGGGCTTGCCCTTGTTGTCGCCGTAGGCGATCATGCCGGTTGGGGTCCTGGCTGGCGAGGAAGATGCCCCAGCGATAGTCCGGCATCTTCACGTAGCCGAAATTGGCCCAGCCGTTGGCGTCGGCGGAGATGGCGGTGCGCAGGTAGACGTCGAACGCCGAGGTGCCGTCCGGCCCCATGTCCTTCCACCAGTCGAGGAAGCGCGGCTGCCAGTTCTCCAGCGCGCGCTGCAGGCGGCGGTCGCTCGAGAGATCGACGTTGTTGGGGATGAGCTGGCTGTAGTCGATGGCCATGATTGCCTCCTTAAGCCCGCTTGCGGTCGTATTTGCTCTGCTTGCCCGTGCCGTAGAGCTTCAGCGCGCCCTCCGGGCCGGTCGCGTTGGGGCGCTGGAAGATCCAGTTCTGCCAGGCCGACAGGCGGGCGAAGATCTTGGTCTCCATGGTCTCCGGTCCGGCGAAGCGCAGGTTGGCTTCCATGCCGATCAGCCCGTCGGGCGAGAAGCCGGCGCGCTCCTCGAGGACGAGCCGCACCTCGTCTTCCCAGTCGATGTCGTCGGGCGTGAAGGTGACGAGGCCGAGCCCATCGGCCGCCTCGGCGTCGATCGCCTCGCCGATCTCGTCCTTGAGTGCGTCGACATGCTTGGGTTCGGCGAGGAAGCGGCTGGCCAGCCGGGTCAGGCCGTTGCCCATGGGGTAGGGACCGAAATTCATCGCCGTGAGCTTCACAGCGGCGGCCGGCAGGTTCGAGCCCTCGAACACGCCGTCCAGCATGTAGGAGCGGTCGGCGGCCAGCACGAGCTCGAACAGCGTGCCGGCGAAGCAGGAGCCCGGCTCGACCAGCGCGATCAGGCTGCGCGAGCTGACATCGAGCCGCTTCAGGGTGCGCTTCCAGTAGAGCACGATCTCGCGCACCAGCCAGTTCGCCGCTTCCTTGGCGAGCAGCGCGTCGTAGGCCTCGACCAGCGCCGCATCGCCCTGGCTCTGCAGCACCCAGGTGCCGATCTCGGTCTCGTTGAGGCGAAGATGCATCATGGCGTCGTCGAGGTCGCGCGCGAGCGCCAGCGGCCAGAACGCGGCGCCTTGCGCATGGATAGCGGCGGCATCGGCCGGCGGCGCGGCGCCGGGGCCGTTCACGCGCAGGCGCGCGGCGCGGCGCTCGCGGTCGATCTCGACGGTGAGCGTGCCGTAGCGGATCGTGTCGCCCTCGATGCTGCGCTCGACCGGCGGCAGGGCGATGCCCTTGGCGTCCTTCGGGCGACTCGACTTGGCGGCGACCTCCTCGGCGATCTTCTTCGTCTCCTCGGCGAGCTTGCTGGGCGGGATCAGCTTGTCGACCAGCCGCCATTCGCGCGCCCGCTTGCCGCGCACGCCCTCGGCGGTGGTGCAGAAGAAGTCGGCGTGGTCGCGCCGCACCATGCCGCTTGTCGACCAGCCGCGTCAGGCCGCCGGTGCCGGGCAGCACGGCGAGCAGCGGCAGCTCGGGCAGCGACACCGCGCTCGAGCCGTCGTCGGCCAGCAGGATCTGGTCGCAGGCCAGCGCCAGCTCGTAGCCGCCGCCGGCGGCGATGCCGTTGATCGAGCAGATGTAGCTTTGGCCGGAATGCTCGGTCGCGTCCTCGATGGCCAGACGCGTCTCGTTGGTGAACTTGCAGAAGTTCACCTTGTGGTCGTGCGTGCTGAGACCAAGCATGTTGATGTTGGCGCCGGAGCAGAAGATGCGGTCGCGCTGCGAGCGGATCACCACGGCGCCGACCTCGGGATGCTCGAAGCGCAGGCGCTGCACGGCGTCCGCCAGTTCGATGTCGACGCCGAGATCGTAGGAATTGAGCTTCAGCTTGTAGCCGGGCTTGAGGCCGCCATCCTCGTTCACGTCCATGGTGAGATAGGCGACGCCCGCCTCGGTGCGAGCTTCCAGTGCCGGTAGCGGTCGGGCTCGGTGCGGAAGTCGATCGGGGCGGCTTCGGCCATGGCGTTTCCTATTTCCGTAATTCGGTACTGAAATACCTATTTACTTTGCCCGCTGCAAGCGCATTCTAGTCAACAGACATGGTCGCAATCCGCCCCGCTCAAGCCTCTGATCTGAAAGCGATTTCAGCCCTCGATGCGCGGCTGACCGGTTCGAGCCAAGCCGACCTACTGGCAGGAGATGCTGGCGCCGGAGCGGCATTTCCTGGTGGCCGAGACGCGACAAAGGTGCGCTGGCAGGCTTCATCGCCGGCGAGGTACGCGCCTGGGAATTCGGCCAGCCGGCGGCGGGCTGGGTGTTCGCCATCCAGATCGATCCCAGGCTGCGCCAGCGCGGCGTCGGCAGCGCGCTGTTCGATGCGCTGGTCGCGCGCTTCAAGGACGAAGGCGTCACACGCGTGCGCACCCTGGTCGATCGCAAGGATCACCTGATCCTCTCCTTCTTCCGGGCACAGGGCATGGTCGCGGGACCGTCGCTGCAGCTCGACAAGGACCTGGTGCGTGAAGCTGCAGACGGCGACGCGACTCGGCCTCTACGCCACGCTCGAGCTGGCGCGCGAGCCCGATCGCACGCTTGTCGTCCGCCGACCTCGCCGAGCGCTTCGGCGTGTCGAGCCATCACCTCGCCAAGGTGCTGCGGCACGCTGTCCGCCGCGGGCCTGGTGCACGGCGGGCGCGGCGCGACCGGCGGCTACCGCTTCACCGGCAATCGCCGCCGCACGACCCTGATGGATATCGTCGCCCTGTTCGAGCCGGCGCCGGGACAGCGGCGCCAAGGAACCGGGCGAGGACACCGACATCGGCGGCGCGCTGCAGCGCGTGCTGACCGAGATCGACGAGATCGCCGAGGCGACCTTGCGGTCGATCAGTCTGGAGACGATGCTGAAACCTGCGCGATGAGGTTCAATCTTCTCGTCCTGTGCGCGGTGATCGCCTGCAGCCCCTCTGCGCAAGCGCAGACCGGCGAGCCGCCGCGCGCGTGCGTGCAGGACGGCGCGGCCAGCGAGGACTACCGGCAGGACGGCGTCAAGGAGTGGCCGCAGGAAGCCCAGCGCTTCAAGAGTAACGAGCAGATGGTGTCGCGCCACCGCGATCGCCTGCGTCTGGCGCTGGACGGCGGCAAGACGGTCGAGCTGGTGGATTGTCCATACGGCTCCGGCGCCTACCAATATCTCTACGAGCGCTACGACCAGCCCGGCCGCTTCTATGTGATCCGCACGCCCGCGCGCGATGACTTCTCCTACACGCTGGTGATGATGCGCACCGGCCGGCAGTTCACCGTCTATGGCGCGCCGGTCTGGGCCTCCGACAAGTCGAGGTTTTTGACCGTGGCCTGTTCACTGCTGCCGCCGCGCGGCAACCTTGCCATCCAGGCGCCGGTGGACGACGGGCTCAAGACGGAAGGCGAGATCGCCCTGCCCTGCGAGACGGAGAGCTGTTCGGCGCGCTGGGATCACCCGGCATGGATCGCCGTGACGTGCACGCCACGCGAGGTCGGCAGGAAAGGCACGGAGTTCGTCATCATCCGCGGCAACGACGGCACGTGGAAACGGTTCGGGCGCTGACTCTCTTGCCGGACCGCGGGCCTCCAGGCCCGCTCATGTCTTCCTTGATCAAGAGTATGAGGCGGGCCTGGAGGCCCGCGGTCCGGCAAGACTAAGACTTGCCCCAGCCGTCCCGCGTCTGCGGCAGCTTCTTCTTCAGCAGCGCCCCTGCCACGACGGTGCGCAGCACCTCGGCGGTGCCGCCGCCGATGGTGAACATGCGGACGTCGCGCGCCATGCGCTCGAGCGGCAGCTCGCGTGAATAGCCGCGGGCGCCGAAGAACTGCAGCGCATCGTTCACGACCTGGATGGCGTTCTCCGAAGTGAATACCTTGGCCTGCGCCGCCAGCAGCATGTCGGGGAAGCCGCCTTCGCCGCTGCGCGCGGCGTTGTAGACCAGCGCCTGCGCCGCCGAGAGTTTTATCGACATGTCGGCCAGCTTCCATTGCAGGCCCTGGAACTCGTTGATCGGCCGGCCGAACTGGTGGCGCTCCTCCGACCAAGCGAGCGCCAGCTGGTAGGCGCCCTGGGCGATGCCCAGCGCCACCGTGGCCGCACCCACCCGCTGGCTGTTGTAGGCCGTCATCAGGTCGGCAAAGCCCTTCTTCAGGCCGCGCGGCGGGATCACCAGGGCCGAGGGCGGCAGCTCCATCTCCTCGAAGTCGATCACCGCCTCGGGAATGCCGCGCAGACCCATGGTCGGCTCGCGCTTTGTGATCTTTAGCCCCACGGTCTCGTCCCGGATGGCCAGAAAGCCGCCGATGCCTTCCTCGTTGCCCTTCTCGTCGAAGACCTTGGCGAAGATCAGGTGCAGGCGCGAGACGCCGCCGCCGGTGATCCAGTGCTTGCGGCCGTTCACGACATAGCGGTTGCCCTTCTTGTCGGCGCGCGTGGTCATGCCGTTGGCGTCGGAGCCCGCGTCGGGTTCGGTGATGCAGATCGCGGGCTTGTCGCCGGCCAGCACCATGTCGGCCGCCATCTTCTTCTGCTCTTCCGAGCCGTAGGCCATGACCGCGCTGATGGCGCCCATGTTGGTCTCGACGGCGATGCGGCCGGTGACGGCGCAGGCGGCCGACAGCGCCTCGATGGCGAGCACGGCGTCGAGCCAGCCCTTGCCCTGGCCGCCGTACTGCTGGGGGATCGTCATGCCGATCAGCCTGGCATCCTTCAGCAGCTCGACATTGTCCCAAGGATACTGCTCGGTGCGGTCGACCTCGGCGGCCCGCTTGGTCACGGGACCGGCAGCCAGCTCGCGGGCGCGGGCCTGCAGCTTCAACTGGTCGGACGACAATCCGAAGGCGTTCATGAAGTCGTTCCCTGACCCTTGGGGTCGACGCTGAAGATGGCGACGGCATCGCTGCGGCCGCGGACGTTGACGCTGCCGAGACCGGTGAAGACGAAGTG
>CAVXWG010000002.1:0-179423 GCA_963765385.1 uncultured Alphaproteobacteria bacterium
CTGGGCCTGATCGTCGGGCCCAATCTGGCGGCCGCGAAATTCCTGGCCATTCACGCGATAGGAATATTCGATAACCGGCATGTAGATCGGGCGTTTCGACCGGCCGCCTCGACGTTTTGAAGTTTGGACTCGACTGTCGACGATAATTCCGTCGACAATCGGCCACGGCGCGCTTTGTTGCTTCGCCATGATCAGCGAGCCGACATAAGCCATCAGGGAAACCACGCCGATGCCCGAGGCGATCACGACGACACGGCCGTGGCCGGTGGCCCAAAGCGGCGCGATGACGGCGTCGTAGTGAGTTGTGAGCCAGTAGGCGACATAGGCGATGCAAGCGAGACTCGCCAAGGTGGTCGCGCAACCCTGAAGCGGCGCGACGCTCGGCACATTGCGTTCGAGCACGCAATTCTCGGGGTCATTCGGGTCGCAGTAAACCGTCACGATCGCCCCGAGCGGATAGCGCGCCAATGTCGCCTCGATATTTGAGCCGGCGGTGTCTTCGCCGATGCTGATCCGGCGCCCGGTGTAGTTCTGGCCGTTGAACGAGAATTCGTATTCGATCGTGGGGAGATTGACGATCCGGGTCGGCTGATCCGGCGTCTGCTGATGGCTGGCCGACACGGTGGATTTGGTGATTCGCCCGGCTACTGATGGCCATTGCTGCGCACGCCGGAGCTGCAGCGCCTTGTTGGCGATCATGGCGATCAGCATGACGCTGATCGGTCCACCGATGATCCAGGCGACAGGCAGAATGCGTGAGCCGCCCGATCCGGTCGCCGGAAAGAGATAGAAGATGAGCGGCGAACCGAAGAAGGCAATGGCGACGAGGGCGATCGCCCAGACCGGCGGTTTGGAGCTGATGCGCCGGGCGGCGCGCGTGCGGTCGCCGGGTGAGTCTGATGCGGTCAGGCCTACCTCGTCACGCCAATCGGTGTCGCCGTCGAGATAGTTGATCAGCACGGATTTGAGGGTCTGGGCGTCGATCGGCGCTTCGGCCTCGAGACGCCGCCCGCGATCGACAAATGTCATCTTGAATCTGCCGTCACCCGCGGCGATCGCCTCGATATGGTCGTCCTGGCCATTGTCGAGCGCCAGGCGCCAGCCGGTGCCGTGTGGCCCGAGATCGATTGCCCGTACGATTTCGTCACGCACGGGATCGTCGGTCACCGTGTCGCCAATCTTCAGCGCCATGGCATTACCCCACGTGGAGTTGCGGCTGCTGGCGCCGCATGGCGGCGGCGACCCGCTCCATGGCCTCGTTCAATGTCGGCCGGGACGGTTTGCCAGGTTCGCGGCGCAGCCTGGGAAAGGGCTGGCTCGGCTGCCGGAAAGCCATCATGCCGTAGGCGGGGAAGAGATCCGTCTGGAGCCATTTGCTGACCAGCGCGCCGGTCTGGTTGCGGATCGCCGTCTCCCAGTCCTGGTCGGCGCCCTTGCGCAGGTTACCGTTGATCACCATGGCGATCGAGAGGCCGCCGGTGACGACTTCGACGACGCCTTGGTGGCTGGGCAGGTAGCCGCCCTTCTGGCCGCTGTAGAGATGAATCGAGGAATCGACGCCGTGCATCAGATCGAAGCCGTGATAGCAGCCATGATCGCCCGGTGCCGCGTAATTGGCGGTGCAATAGGCCGCATTGGCCAGCAGCTTGTCGATCGTCTCGGGTTTCAGCACCGGGTTGCCGTCGCGCGCGCTGAGCGTCGCGCACAGGCGGGCGAGATCGACGATCGAGGCTGAGAGGCCGCCGGCAGCGAGGATGTTCTCGTAGCAGCCATTGCCGCCGTACTGGTCAGCCACCACCGGCCTGTCGGCGCTGCGCCAGCTGCCGTGGCACGGCATATTTTGATTGGGCTGGTCCATGTGGGTGTAGGCCTCGTCGGCCGGCTGGTCGCCGATCAGGGTCTTCGAGCCGTGGATTCCCGTGATGTCGAGCGGCCCCAGCAGCGGGGCCAGGGCCGCATCCAGCGTTGCGGCCGACCGCAGCTTCATGAGGACGAGCGACAGCAGGAAGTAATCCGTGTTGCCGTAGACGACGTGCTGGGTGTCGCCGGGATCGCGCTTCATCTTGAGCGACGCGCAGTAGCGCGCCTTCTGCAGCGCCGTCACCGGCACCGTCGTGTTGAACGCCTTCGCGGCATCGAAATCCGACCACAGGATGGTGGAATCCAGGCCGGACGTGCTCTCGAGCAGGTGCTTCAGCGTGATCGTGGCGAAGCGCGGATCCTTGGGCAGCGCGCCGCCCGGCGTCGAGAGGTGCAGGATCGACTGCAGTGTCGTGTCCTGCGTGATGGCCGGATTGTCCTGCATGTACTGATAGAGCGCGAGTGCAAGGATGAACTTGCTGACGCTGGCCTGGCGGAATGGCGTGTTGGCCGTGATCTTGGGATAGTCGGGCTCGGCCAGGGTATAGCCCTGGGCATAGACCAGCCGGCGGTCCTGCACGATGGCGAGCGCCGCCCCGCGCAGGCCGTTGTTGCTCATGAACGTGTGCATGGCATCGTCGAACGAAGCGTGGCCGTTGGGCTCGCTTGCATGGAAGGTCCGGGCATCGGGATTTTCCGTCGTGGCGTAGATTGCCGAGAACAGCGCGTTGCCGCCGGTCGAGGCCTGGGCCGCGACATGGACCGGGTACATGCCCTGGCCGGACATGTTGTCGGACTTGTCGCGGTACGCCGTGCTGGTCATCCCGGTGAAGGCGCTCCACGGGCCGATCAGCTCGTCCTTGAAGGCGGCGACGCGGCCGTAGCCCGGAGTCGGCGTGAGCGCGAGCAGCGTCGGCCGCGTCCATTGCGTCTGGAGCGCCTTGAAGCGCTGGTGATAGGCGTCGTCGGCCTCGTCGGTGCTGTCGCAGTTCCACGCCGTCCGTGCGGGGTTGGGATGCCACACCGCCACATAGCGGATATCGGTCTTGTCGCCATAGGCATCGGCCGATTTCAGCATCATGCCGCCGGCCTGCATGTCCTTGTTGAACTGCACGAACTCGGCGCGCGTGATGTGGCCGCGCGTGAAGGGGATCGGCGACATCGGCGAATAGACGATCGCGTACACTGCGTTGTTGGTGGGACCCGTCGCGCTGACGATGGTCGGACCGTAGCCCTTGGCCGCCATGTCGTTGAAGTTCTGCTGGAAATTGGCCTCGGGCATGAAGTGATACTGGGTCTCGGCCACTAGCACCGGCCGCTTGACCATGACCGCGGCGTAGAGCGGCTTTTCCGGAGGCCCGTAGATGCTGAGCGACAGGGTACGATAGCCTTCATTGTCGTGGGTCTGGGTCCGGTCGTAGTGATCGGTGCCGGAATAGTCGTGCCAGGAAAGGACGTCGAGCGGCGGTCTGGCGGTCATGTGCTTTTCCTGCTGAAGACGCGGACGCAGTGGCAACACCATTGCGGGACGTGGCGTGGAGAATTGCTGATCTCTCCACTCCAATGGCCGGCACTTCGGAGTTCCCGTCGGTTGTGAATATCCTAGGCTACTACAACTCGTTCGATCCCACAAAGAATAGACCACGGGCAAGCGTTCTCGACGCTGGCGCTCAGGTTCGCCAAGCGCGACTGGGCCGAGAAGCGGCGGTTCGAGGAAGGGCTGCTCAGGCCTAATAGGTGGATCCGGTGAGACGACCTCACTATTGCAGGAGCGCCTCGCATTCGATCTCTAGAAGGAAATCCGGATGTGGCAGCCCCGCGACGATCACCGTTGTGCGAGCTGGATACTTTCCATCCGGGAAAGATACGGTTCATTTCGGCAAAGTCGCTGGCCCTCGTCAGAAGCACATTGGTTTTTACCACGCGGCTCCAGTCGGCTCCCGCGTCCTTAAGGAGTCCGGTCAAATTGTCCATGACCTGTTTCATTTGAGCCGGAAAGTCACCGATCGCCAATTTGCCGCTTGCATCGAATGCCGGCATGCCGGAGACAAATAATGATTTACCAACCTTGACCGCGCTCGAGACTGGAATTCCGCGAACTGGTTTGCCGATATATTCCAGCGGATCCGCTCTTCCCAGGTTCGTCCAAAACAATGCAAGTGACAAAAGCGATAGTGCACTGACCCAACGTGTCATGGTGTCGATCCCTATTCGCGGGCCTTAGCGAGCGTATCCCGTGGCCAAGAGACTGAAAAGCGGCCTGCGCAATGATCCAACCGCGCCGGTTGGTCAGCCACGCGCTGCATTTTTCGCTGCTGCGAGGTCCGCTACACTGGCGATGTCTGCGGCTGCCCAGGGTCGGTCGAGATCAAGCCATCCGTGCTGCTCGTGGGAGATCAACCCATGTGCCGATCGACCAGCAGCCGATACCGGTGACGGTCAGCGTTGGCGTGGCAAACCTTGAACACGCCCGTTCTTCGTAGTGCAGCGACATGCCAGCACTGCAGGCAAAAAGTTGATTCGCCACTGAGCGCCAATCGCCTCTAGCCTCCCTGCCCTGGTCGGTCCCTTCCGTGGCGTACCCTACAGCTTCGGCGCGCTGCGCCAGGTCTTCGGGCCTCTCTGGATCCGATGTGATGTCTGCCGGCGCTATGCCCGGCTGCACGTCCGCGAGCTGCGCGATGTGGACTACCGGTCAAAGACCTTCGGTTGCTCGATTTGCGGCAGCGACGGCGCGATGGCACTCGATGAACCCTGCAAGGACACCGGGGTGGAAGACTATCGGCTCGACTAGCGCGTTGACCCGCAGCACCATCCGGCCGCGGTGAAGCGCCTGACGGGGTCGCGGCGACTTCGACGCTAGAGCCGGCTCTCACTTTCCTTCATTCGCGGACGGCTTCCTGTCTCAAGCTTTGGCTTCCCGCTGCGCACCAACCGGTTCCCGGCCGAAGTCACGCCTTGAGCGCGGCAGCATCGAGGACGGACCGATTCATCCACGCCAAGCGCTTCTGCGCCCGCCGCAGAGCTTCTTCTAGTCGATGTAGATCAGGGTCGGAGTTCGACATGTTCCTCTGCGCGGCCTTTAACGACCATCCATTCTCGCGCTGAACGGCGGCGGCCCTCCGCCTCTTTCCTCGCCAGCACTGTTAGAATGAACATGCGTTCTGTTTCGGATCGTTCCTTGGCAAGTTCTTCGCGATAGTCGTCCGTCGTCTGGTGAAGAAATCCGTGCACATGCCACCTTGTCTTTTTAAGCGGCGCGATGCTCTCAAATATCTGCATGCCCCGTCTGTTCAATTTGGCACACGACACAACTTATCCACGGTCGGGCCCAGCTTGGTCATTTTTTCAGAGGGAAACCGCGAGGATTGAACCACCGATGGGGAAATTACACGATGACCGCTGATCGTGCCGTCCGCTGGCAGGGCACCTACGAATTTTGGCTTGAGATTGTCGCTCTCCAGGCTGGCCTGGAGACGGTGGCGTTGTGGCCATACGGTGAGCCGTTGACCGTCGAGACCGCGAAAGGGCGCGAATTGGTGCCTCTCCAATCGCGAGTAGTCAAGGGAGCGAACGGCGTGATGCGGGTCGAATCCCCCTAGACTTAGCTCTCATTCCAACCATAGATCAGGCTGACACTGTGCGGCGGAGCTCCCGCACGCTTGAGGCGATGGCCGGCAGCCTCGATCGCCAGCGCAAGACCAGCCGCCGGTGCGGCGCGCCACTTCGCGATCTCGGGCGGGTCGGGCGTCTTCAGGCCCAAGATCGACAGGACATGCGTCACCCCGGCGGCGGAATGCTCGCCGAGTTCCGGGATGCCGCAGATGGTGATGACCGAAAAAAAAGCACTATGACCCACGAACCTTTGGCCTTCCAGTCCCGAGCTCTGCGATCCCTCGTCGGCATTCGTCTTACCCGAGTATCATCACGAGGGGTTCAACTACTTGCTAAGACCATGGCGCTTTGATTGGATGGGGTCGGGAATCGCGGGGATTATCCTTTCTTTCCGCCAGAGGTAGCGTTCGATATGCGCCACCACGCGCTATTCATCGGCATCGACGATTACGACTTTGCGCCACTGACTGCGAGTGTCAACGATGCAGTGTCGATGCGCGACTGCATGATGGGCTTCGCGCAGCCACCCGACTGTACCCTTATGACCTCGCCGCCGCATCCGGACAGCGTCGCCGAGCCGACGCGCAAGGCGATTCTCGACTTCTTATTGCGTTTCTATGATAGCGCAGCGCCCCTCGATGCACTGACCGTTTTCTACGCGGGGCACGGACTGTCCGCGCGCCTTGGGCGCGCCGCCGACCGGCTTGCGACGATCCTTGTGCCGGCCGGCGTCAAGCAGCTCAAGAACTCGGGCGACCAGATGATCGATCTCGACGAGCTGGTTGGCCGCTTCCGTCGCCGTGGCGCGAAGAACCAGTACTGGATCATCGATGCCTGTCGAAACGAACTTGAAGGTCCACCGCCGAAAGTCGGCATAATCGGTTGGGACGATCCCGTCATTGGGGATCCGCGCGAGGCATTCGAGATGGCGCAAAGTGTCCTCTATGCCGTCGCGCCTCTGGGGCAGGCCCAAGCTACGCGTGGCGGGCACGGTCGCGTGACCAGCCATCTGCTCGACGCCCTCAATTGTCGCAATGAGGCCGAATGGGGCGGCGGCGGCTGGTACGATGAAGGTCAGGATACCTTTCTCTTCGACTTGGACTCTCTGGCCGATTATGCGCGTCGGCGCATACTTCCGACCTTGGTGGGTGGCGACTGGCAGGCCCAGTACTTCCTGCCGCAATGCTGGAACGGGGAAAAGAAGCCCGATCCGCTCTTGACGAAGGCGATAGTCGATCGTCCCTTCAGCGTCTCGGTGATTCCGCCAGAAGCGGCCGGCGCGGTTTCCGTCGCGTTGAAGGTAAAGAAGCAGCAGGTCGCGTCGTGGCCACCAAACGCCAACGGAACGGCCGTCAAGCTACTGCCGGAGCGGTACCGCCTCGACGTGCGCCTTGCCGGCGCACAGCAGTGGTCCCTGCCGCAGCTCCCCAATCCACCCCTCATCGACGTCCGCGACGTGGGACATCTTGACATTCCGCTGGCGCCGCCGCCGCTCGATGGCATCGATGCTGCCCGGAGCCGTGGAATGGCTCCGCCCACGCCGTCGCCCTCCGTTGGCGTGGAGTTCGTCCCTCCGATCCTGGTTCGTGGGGGTGTCGTTGATCACGCCAAATACATCGACACACCGGAGGATGCTCATTACGAAGTGACGTCACCTGTTATCACGGTCAACGCTATCGATCCCGGCGTCACCTTGCATCTCACTCGCTTGGCAGGGGGCAAGGAAGAACGCGATGAACGACCGGGGGTGCCGATCACTTTGTCGGAGGGTTTGTGGCGCATCGAAATCAAGATCGGCAGCGACGTGATCGGGGTTGTTGAAGACTATTTCGCCGACGCCCAGCGCTATGCGATCTCGGCCACGGCGCAGGTGACGCCGGCCTTGGCGGCGTTGATGTCCGATCCCGCCGCGGAAGCGCTCCAGGCAGTACAATCGCCGCACACGGCGCTGACGCCGTCTGAGACGATCGGAAGCATGCAAGGCGCCATTCTGCCGACCTTGCTGCCGTTGCTGGCGCTCAAGCCGCTCGACCGCAACAATGCGGTGCTGCAAGGCTTTTCTTCGCGGCTCGGTATTCCTATCTTCGAACAACGAACGCCGTCGCCGCTCGCGGTGGCGCTGGCATTCGACGGACCATGGGTTGACGATGACGTGCGCGAACGCGCGGCCCTTGTGAGTGTTCGCCCTGGACGCGCTGATGGTGACCAGGACTATGTCGTCTGGCGCGATGCCTCGTCGCGGATTTCGCTTCTTCTGATCGACGACGATCTGCCGCGTGGTGACCTTCTACTCGTGACGGTGCCGGGAGGTTGGGGCGAGATCAGTGTCGCCGTTCCGAAGGTGCCAAAGTACTGCACGACCGCGGCTATAACGCTGTGGCCTGACGGCCGCCATGACATCTCGGTCAGCCTGTTCATGCTTCCGCCGGGTGTCGATCAATTGGTCCGCCCCGGCAGGTTGTCGCGCAGCCTGGCGATCGCGACACGCCTCTATCGCAGCGGTCGTAGCACGGACGACGTCGATTACGACGTATTTTCGCTGATATCGAGCGGCAGTTACGGCGATCCGACGCTGGGCGCGGTGGCGTGGTTCATGCGCGCTCGCAAACTGAGGGACGATCGTGAACTTTCTCCCGCCGAGCGGGCCAAGCTTCAGGCCCGGCAGGGCGCGATCGCTATGTTTCTGCGCAATGCGGTGCCTGACTTCGCGGACGGCCGTGTCATCAACGCGTTGAGCGCTCCCAACCCGGACTACGCACTGGATCGTCTGCTTGATGACCAAGCGATAGGGCAGCCGGTGCTGGCGGATGCATTGTCGACCCTGGCGCGTCGGGCCATCGTCCGCGAGCAACTCGATCACTGGTCGGTCGCCCGCTTCCAGCTCCTGGCGCCGGAAGCGGTGTTCAACTCGGTATTGTCGCGTACCCCTTCCCACCGAAGATGAAAGGACAACGACCATGAGCATCGTTCCGGATTTCATCTTGAAGCTGTTCGAGCGCCAAGCCGTGGTGCTGGGTTGGGTGTGGGTTCCTGACGGGCATAGCGTTTCGGCTACCAATGCGCCGCAGCCCGTCGAGCCGCCTTTCGTCGTCAGCGACGACTACGTCGTACTGCGGCTGGCGGAGATGTACCTCAAGACGACGCGCGTTTTGTGGAAGGAGTTCTACCCGTTGGTCCACTCCTTTGTCGGCTATGGCGATCCCGCGGCGCCACGCAGCGTGGCCGCCATTGCCGGCCCCGGCCAGCTCAAGGAATTGGGCACCGACAACCTCGACCGGCTGATTGGACTCGCCTACCGGCTGGCGGGGCCCATGGTCTACGATGGCCAGGACATCGAATTGCTGGCCGGACTTTATTCGGTTCCCGCCGCCGACGGCGCCAAGGTGCTGATCGACACGCTGGCTCAGCTTTCCGGCCTGGTCCCCGCGCTTAAGCAGGCAACCGACGTGGCCAATATCGTCAAAGGCGGGGTTGAGGGGCTGCTCGGTATTGCCGGAACGCGGCTGACGCTCGGCATCCATGATGTCCTGCGTTCGCACGTCCCGGCTGGCGCAAGGGCGGCACTCCCGGGCTTTGTCGTGGCGATCAATGCGCCGTCGGATTCGATCAAGCCGGAGCGCCTGTGGGTCAAGGCTGGTCGCCTGTACGAAGGCGACAACCCGGTCGCTGCGCGGCCCTTCGATTCCCACGACATGATGCTGTTCGAACTGCACCGCGGTCCAAGCCGTGCCCCGAATTGGGCGACCCTTCCCAAGTTGGGGCCGCATTCAGCTGTGTTCGACGGTCTTTTCAAGAGCGAAGCTGCAATGGCGGATCTCAAAACGAAGCTGGACAAGGCCTTCGTCGTCTTTGAGACGGACCTCAAAGGAATCGACGACCTCACCAGGCCGGACAAGGCGGCGATCCGAGCCATCGTGGCCAAGGACCTGCAGGACCGCGTCAAAGGGCTCGACGGGGGCGGATTGTTCGAGAGCCGTTCGGTCGCAGGACATGATCAACGGATCGAGTTGCGCGGATTCAGCGCGCGCCTGATCCCCGATCTACTTGAGGGAGCGCCATTGCCGTCACGAGACGAAGGCGAGCCGCTCTTTCGCTAGGATAAGTCGCTCAGTTGCCACGAACGAATTCGACTCACACAACTCTATAACCTACCTGCACCCTTCTCGCGAATGTTCGGGTTGGCACCCTTGAACCAGTCGCAGTACGGCAAAGCCTTCTGAACTTCGCTCCATGTAACGCCAGCTTTTGCGGCCTTCCCAGCGTTGAAAGGGTGCGCGATCCCATCAGTGGCGATCGGAAGGTTTAGTCCGTCGGGCACAGACGTCTTTTCGATGTAGCACCACTGCGACGACGGGGCCGGGTCGTCTGCCTTCTGGTATTTCCAACCTGTCTTTACGACTAGCCCATCAATTGTCTGCGTGCGGAAGATTGAGAAATCCACGACTGTCTGGCCTGAAGAAGACGACGTGAACTTTTCGGTCACGGCTCGCGCCTGGGCCACCACCTTGTCTGCTTCTGAAGCCTTGGCGGCGGCGGCGCTTTCGACCGCGGCGATTTTGTTGGCCGCCTCGGTCTCGCTTGTCTTGACCCTCTCGTTAACAAGCCTTTCGAAAGTCGCGGCTTGGGCGCGCATGGCCGTTGTCACTTCTCCCAGTGTAGGACGGTTCATCAACAGCGAGACTCCGTACAGGAGCAGGAGAGCTCCGAGCCCGACGCCGACTGCTGCGGCACCGATCCCGGCCCCGCTTTTCAGCAGCGCCGCCCGTCTAGTGGCTGTATTGGCCGCATCGATAACCTCTTGCCTCTGCTTGGCCCGGTCTACCTCGAGGCGGTCGATCGCCGAGGTGTCGATTTCCTGGATCGAGCTAATGGTTTGCATGTTGGCCTCCTACTTGAAGATGCGCAGATGACTAGCGTTATTGGTGCGCGCGGTAGTGAGGGCCTCCTCGGCAGGGTGACCTTCCACCCGCTTGATGGTGGTTTCGTCACTGGGAAGCGGACCTTCGCCGGTATAGGGAATAAAACGCACGATGGTCTTTTCGATGAGAACCGGCGTTTCAACTTCTGCGACGATCTTCTCGACGATCCTCTCGACCGGTACTTCGACCTTCTCGATGCGCACGACTTTCCGCCGCAAGCGGGCAATGTACGCACGGAGCGCCCATGCCAGCTTCGATGAGCCGTGTTTCGGCCAATAGTGAATTAGAGCCGCCGCAGTGCCAGTGAACGAGACGATGCCCGCGCCGAATATGGCGAAGAACGCTCGAGCGTTTGCCACTTGCTCGTCTGTGAGGTTCGCCGCTTCCGTTTTGGTCTGATCGAGTGCTCTTTGAGCTGTCCATAGGCGCGGCGATGTCAGACACGCCCGACTAAGATTTCGTCTTGGGCGCGTATGCAATCCTTAACCGCAGTCTCCAAACGAGCGCCGATGATGCGCTAACAATCCAAGCGGTCCAGGACTCTGATGAAAAACGGCGTATCGCGCAAACCCTGCAGACGATGGAGCATCAGCGGATTGTCTGGGAGACCGGCCAGTTTGCAAATCTCGAGAAACGCCTTTGGCCCTCTGGCAGTGTGAACGATAATTCGGTCAAGCAGGAAAGAATCGACGTTCTTAGTAACGCGAGCGAGTTTGTTACGCGACAGCGACGCATGCGCGAAGCGCTCTTGAACACTGATGGTGGAGCGGGAGCAGATACAGTGGCAACGCTCGCCACTGTAAAGCGAAACCTTCTGCCGGATGAGGCCTTAGTGCTGGTCATTGGTGTTTTGGGAGATGTCGTCAAGGTCTGCGTACGGGCAGATCGCACCTGGTCATTCGTAGAGCATGTGGATGAGGCAACGCTTGTGAAGGATATCGGGTGGTTGAGGCGGAGCGCAGGGGTGCCAAGGTTAAGAAGCGTCTGGAGGTCGATCCCGTTGAGGCGGAGACCGTCCGGCTAATCTACAAGCTCTACTCCGAGGGCGATGGCAGTTCAGGGCCGCTCGGCGTCAAGGAGACTACGAGCTGGCTTAATCGCCATGGCTATCGGACGCGGCTTGGTGCCCACTTCGGGGTAGGGCCCCTGCATCGCATCCTGAAGAACGCGTGCTATGCCGCTGGCAAGTGGCGATACGGTATCCGCAACAGCCGGACCGGAACGCTGCATGACCCTTCATCCGTCGTTGAGATTGACGTTCCAACCATTCTCTCTCTTGGACTGCATGAGCGGGTCCAGGAGCAACTGGCCAGTAACAGCCCACGGGTAACTGCACCGCGCATCGTCAATGGTCCGACCCTGCTGGCGGGCTCGCTGTCTGTGCCTCCTGCGGCGCGGGGATGACCCGTACAGGCACCCGGCGAGGCGGCCGCGAGTACAGCTATTACAGCTGCGGCGGCAGCCAGCAAAAGGGTAAGTCAGTATGCCGCGGCCGCCACGTGCCTATGGCCAGGCTCGACGCGCTGATCGTCGACAATGTGAAGGAGCATCTGTTTGGCGGAGCCCGGCTTGCCCGCGTCCTAGATGCCCTGGTCGAACGCCAATGCGCCAAGGATCAGGCCGTGGAGGTGCGCCGGACGGCCGTGGAGGCAGAGATCGCTAGCCGCGACGATCGGCTCAAGCGCCTCTACAGGGCGATCGAGGAGGGCATCGTCGACCTCGACGGCGACCTCAAGCAGCGGATCCAGGCGCTGAAACAGGAGCGGGAAGTGGCGCAGGCCGCTCTCGACCGCCTGAGCCATTCAGGCCCGCACCAGGGCGGCCATCACGCCCGCCCGGCTGGAGGCCTTTTCGAAACTCATGTGCGAGAAACTCGACACCGCCGATGTTCAGGCGCGCAAGGCCTATCTGCGGTCGGTGATTGCCCAGATCGAAGTTGGAGACGGAAAGATCAGAGTATTCAGCGACAAGACCGCGCTTGCTGCGGCGGCTACCTCCGGGAATGCCAGCGCTCCAAATGTTCGCGGTTTTGTACGCGGTTGGCGGACCCGGCGGAAGCATAGCGAGGCGCGAAAAGCGCGACGCTGCGGAGCTATTCGCGCAATCCACTTTGCTAGTCCCCCCTTCGGTACCCCCTTTGTCTGGAACTCGGCGGAAAGTAAGTGGTATCGGCGGCGAGCCGCCGCGATGAGCCACAACGCAGTTGGACGAACCGCGGGGCCTTTCGGTGCGAGCTTGTGGTCGAGTCCGGCCAAGCGCCTTCCCAATGGGCGATGTTGCGCGGCGCTCCATAAGCTCAAGGGGTAGGGAGAGGTGGTCCGTTGGGCGTCGCAACACCTCAACATGGAGATCGGCCTCGCGCTCAGGTCAGACCATTGGGTGGGTGCCGATTACTGGGAGCAGGCTGCCGACAGGACCCTGACACTCGACGAATTGCTAGGCCGGAGCGAGACCGTTGTGATGGGCGTGGACGGCGGTGGCCTCGACGATCTTCTGGGCTTAGCTGTGCTTGGCCGAGAAGAGAAGACGCGGCAGTGGCTTCTGTGGTCGAAAGCGTGGGCGCATCAGTCGGTATTGGAACGGCGCAAGAGTGAAGCGTCGATCCTACGTGACTTCGAAGAGGCCGGCGATCTCGTGATCTGCGATCGGTTCGGAGACGACATTTCCGACATAGCCGCCTTGGCCAAACGCATTGACGAGCAGGGGCTGCTTCATGCCGTGGCACTCGACCCGTACGGTGTCGGTGCCATCGTCGATGCGTTGGACGAGGTGAACATCAGCGGCCAGGATCGAATCGTCGGCATTTCCCAAGGATGGAAGCTAACGGGCCGCTATCAAAACTGCCGAACGTAAGCTGGCCGATGGATCGCTGCGGCACAGCGGTCAGGGACTGATGGCGTGGGCGGTGGCCAATGCGCGGGTGGAGCCGAAGGGCAATGCTATCATCATCACCAAGCAGGCGTCCGGCTCCGCAAAGATCGACCCGCTAATGGCGGCATTCAACGCCATTGCGTTGATGTCGACGAACCCGTGGTCGTCGCGGCCGAGCATATTTGTCATCTAGGGCGTGGAGCGCGGCCTGGCAGACGTAGTATTTATTCCAGCGGCTTGAAGCCCGTAGAGCGGATGATCGGGCCCCAAATTGCCGCATCATTCTTGATCAGGGCCGCGAGCTCGGCTGGCGTGTTGCCCATCCATGCTGGCCTCCGTCTCCCAGCCAGCATCTTGAATCAGACTTCTGATACCTTGGGAATTCCCATTCCGATTCTTATTTCTTCTTCGGTGCTCTAGGTTGCCACATCGGCTTCGCTTCCTCGCAATGACGAGAACGTGAGGAAAAAGGTCATTCATCCAGGCGGTTGGTATAAAGATGGCATCGTCACGCATTCTCTTTCGGATGCCAAGTAATCAGGTGCAGGTGTAACCAATCACCACATAAACTTGTTTCGACGCCGTTCGGGTCAGCACGGTATTGTCGGTGTGAAGCGTCAACGTGGCGCCTCCTGCCGCCGAGAGCGAGCCAGTCACCGCAGTGGCGCCCGGAATGCTGACCTGGGCGAGACTGCCCTTGCCGTTGTCGCAGAACGCCCGCACCGCGCCGATCACCGCGGTCTTGGTCATGCTCTGCACGTAATAGGGCAGGAACGAGGAGTCGATCTGCGCGGTGAACGGTGTGGTGCCTGCGCCGTTGACAAAGGCCGCCCACTCGGTTGGGAAGTCGTATCTCAGGTTGAGGATCAACGCCTGGGGTGACTTCGCGGCGTTGGCGAAGATCTTTTTCAACTCCTTGGTCGCCGTCAGGCCCAGCAAGCCCCCGGCCTCGCGGGCGGTGTAGCGGACATGGAAGATCACGTCCGAGATTGTCGAATAATCGAACGCCCGCAGATCGCTCGGCAATGTCAGGATCCAGGTGCCGATCGCCCCCGCACCTTCGAAAGGCAGGAAGCGTTCGTCATGCAGGTTGGTCTCGAACATGCCGGAATCGTTTGACGCGCCACTGGTGACAATCACGTCCGTCGCGCCGAAATAATCGACAAAGCGGATGTCGTCCTGCGACGGGTCGCGCCCGTAGACCCCGTTGGCGAGCAGCGGCGAGGTGCGCAGCGAACTGGCCTGCAGGCTGAGCGTGCAGTTGACGCTGGCATAGGGCCCGACCACCGAGGGGATCGACACCGCCACCGATTTGATCCGCCGCATGTAGTGGCCCGGACAGTCGCGGTCGTAGAGCCATTCCGGGATAGTGACGGTGCAGGTGCCGGCGACACGAAACTGAATCAGCGCCATCGGGTCGAGTTGGCGCAGCGAGACGTGCCGCGTCATTTCCAATTCGCGCTTGTTGTTGTCGTGATAGGCCATTTCGAGCCGTTTGAGGTCGAAATGCAGCGCCTCGCCGGAGAGCAGGCCCTGGTGGCCGGCATCCCAGTAGTTGAACTGGATGAACTGGGTGTCGTCGAGTTCCGGGCGCATCAACTCGCGCTTCATGGTCGTCTCGGCGCGGCGGGCAGTGTCGCAGGCGAAACGGTAATACTGATAGTAGAGCCCCGAAAGCTGGCTGCCCATCCAGTCGTAGAATTGCGCGTTGGCGAACTTGTTCTGCAGGAATGCCTGGATGTCCTGCGCCTGTTGGACCTGGATCTTGACGTTCTGATAATCGTGATAAGCGACCTGTTCGGCGATCAGCGAGCCGATAATCTGCCGGCCGATCGCCATCAGGTCGCGCGCGGCGAGATTGACCTGATGCATCCATTCATCGGCGCGACGCTGATAGGACGAGGTCTTGGACGCAATTAGGGCCTGATCGCTCTCATACGAGGCGGCGATTTGCATCACCTCGCCGGCGGTGCGGGCGACCGCGGCCAGCGTGGCGCCGGATATCAGGTTGGAATGGATGCCGATCCCCCAGAAGGCGATATGCGCCTCGGCACTCGGGATCGGCTGCAACGCGCCGGCGACGGTGTTGGCGACCCCGCTGCCGACACGGGTATCGCGCGCGGTGGGAAGATGGGTGTTGAGCTCAACATCCTCGTTCTTGTTCAGATAGAGCAGCCCGGTGCCCGAGGCGCCCGAGCTGCTCGAAGGCGAGGAGCTCTGCGCCAGTTGCAGCGGCCCAAGCGTCTCGGTGGGCACCGGCAGGTCGTAGGCGGTGACCAGGGTGGCGTAGAGATCGCTGAAGGTCGCCTCGGTGATCTCGGAGCGATTGAGCGATAGATTGTCCGGCGCGTTGGTGCCGTCCGGGGTCTGGCCGAGCAGACGGAGATAGTTCTTGTAACGCTCAAGCACGCTGGAGCGGGATTTGAGCAGCGCGTTGGTGGCCTCCTGGGTGTGCTTCCATTGCAGGAAGCGGACGTTCTGCACCAAGGTCTGCAACGCGATCTCATGGGTCTGGCGCAGCAAGGCGAGCTGCTCGCTCTCGCCCTTTTCGATCGCCGAGAGCAGGGAGGAGCCCAGCGAGCGCACCTCAGAAGCCAGTTCCAGCGCCTTTTGCACCAGATAGGGTGCGCGCATCGGCCCAAGCGGTTGATTGAGGCCGGCGACGACGCTGGAGATGTCGATCCCCGCCGCCGCCGCCTTGACCAACATGCCGGGGTCGAGCGGCGGATCGAACAGCGGCAATTGCTGGAAGACGCCCTGGATGTTCTCGCTGTTGCGGATCTTGAACAGACGATCCGCCACGGTGCTCCAATAGGCCAGCAGGGTCTGGTTCTGCGGCACGCAGAAGTACAGCGCGCGGCCGATGCCGAACAACGCGCCGCTCATATCGGCGCCGGTGGGGACCGGGGCGGGGCTGAGGTTGAAGGGAAACTGCGCCTCCAGGTCGATCAGCGCGTTGGACATCGCATCCAGCCCGGCCTGCTTGAGCTGGAGGAAGTTGCGGGTGCTGGTCTGGCCGGGCTGCGGCATGCTCTGCGGCTTCTCACCGAGCAGATTGGCGGCGAGCACGTAGCACAGCGTGGCCTCGTTGATGGTCTCGATGGTGTCCTGCAGGAACAGGCTGTCTCCCCAGGCGATCAGATTGTCGAGGTATTTCATCACGACATACCACTGAAACGCGCTCGGTCGGTTGCGCGCGACAACGAACGGATCGAAGGGCTGCTTCATGATCGCGTCGTAGCCCGAGATCACCGCCTGCTTGGCCGCCGCCTGGGTGGGGTCGGTGGAATCGAGCAGGGCGAGCAGGGATTGGATGCTGGCGGCCGAGATCGGATTGTTCGGGTCGTTGAAGACGAACGATGTCCAGAAGCGCTGCGGTGCCGCAACGGTCAGGTCGGTGTTGGTCGGGTTGAAGATCAGATGGAACCATTCCTGCGCCTCAGCGAAGCGCTGGTTGTTGCTCAGATGGACTGCGACGGAGACCGGCAGGTGGTAGAGCAATTCCCAGTTGTACCCTGCATAAGGACCACCGGAGATGGTCTCGATGTCGCGCGGTTCGAGGGTGACGGTCAGCGACGAATCGTGGGTCAGGGTTGGGCTGGTATTCCTTCGCCGTGTAGGGGTTGTTCAGCCCTTTAAGGAAGGTCGAGCTGAGCATGCCCGGCACGTCGGTCTGATTGAGCTGCTTGATCAGCGCGCCGACATAGGGGTGGAAGAAGTTCTCGAAATTGTAACTGTAGGTCCAATACCCCCAGTTCCAGATCGGCGGCCATCGGCTGGGGGAGGATTGTGCCTGCTTGCTCTGGCCCATGACCGTCGCGATGTCGGTGGCCTGATGGTATTGCGCGAAACCGCCATAGTTCCGGGCCATGATCAGCCTCCCTGATTCTGGGGCGTGGTGTTGCGGAGCGCGGCATTCGGAAGCGCGGCGCTCGGCGCGCCTCCGGTGAGGCCAATGGTGCGTCCCTGGAACGAGAAGGTTGCCTGATTGGCGATGCCCGCCACCAGGTTTCGCCCCGCCCCGGCATAAGTCCAATCCACCGCCGGCTTTTGCGTGGCCGCCAGACCCAGCAGCGCCGGATCCGGCCCGACATGGGTCGGGAACTGCGTCGTGGTCAGCGGCGGGATATGCGGAATTTGCGACACCGACGGTGAGACCGCGGTTATCCCGCCAAACCCTTGCCAGTAATTGTAGGGCACGAAATTGGCCTGAACCGAGACGTAGAACTGGTTGCGCTTGTCCTCGTAGAAGAACGGCCAGTTGGTCAACGGCGAGCCGGCCGTATCGCCCGGCCCGATCTGCGGCTCGACATAGCGTGGCGAGCCGGGAAATCCGAGGATGGCCTGTGTCACGTCGGCCTTGTTGTTGATGACGCTCTGCAGCGAATTGAAGCGCTTGACCGAAAACGTGCCGGAATTCTGATCGCCGAGATAGCGCGCCGCCGGGGTCAGCGTCCGCAGCGGCACCGGCAACGCCGCCAGAGCGCCGAACAACTGGCCGAAATCGACCTGGATGTTCTCGGTATTGGTCGGCAAGCTGTGCGTGTTGTGCATCACGAAGCCTTGTGAGAACGGGATCGTCGGCCCCGACCCGTCCTGGGGCGGCAGGATGGCGAGAACCAGGGCGTCCGGCGGCACGCTTTCCAGATAGGGTTGGACGACGATGCGGATGCGGTTGCGGTCGAGTTCGAAACCGCGGTCCAGGGCCATGGCATTGGGGATGTTCAGTGTCACCGGATCGTCGACATCCGAGGTTTTCATGTCCTGCCATTTGCCGTTGTAGAACTCGCTCCAGCACAGCACTGCCTTGATGGTGATGGCGGACGCACCGTTGCCGGCGCTGCTGGTGTAGGAGTTGATATCGTCCATCTTCCATCCCGAGATCGCCCCCTGGCCGCTGGGGCCGTTGCTGGGCTGGCCGACAGCGGGCTGTGGCTTCTGCACCCTTTGGACCCGCAGCCAGAACAGCATCAGCCGGTTGTTCCAGAGGATCGGCGTCAGCGGCATGTGCTCGCAGTCGATCTTGATCTCTTCCCACGGCGTCCAGGCGCCGCCCGTGAGCTGGCGGAAATAATGCTTGCGATGGGCGCCCGACGTGCGGGCGATGACATAGGCGATCTCGTCGCTTGCCCCGCCCCCCGCGCTGCCGTCGCTCGCCGGCACGTAGTAGATGCCGCAGGGTTCCAGTTTGGCGACCAGTTCGAGAGCGGAGAGGTAGTCGAGATAGGCCGCCGTCGCCGCATCGCCGGTGATGTCGCTCTGCAGCAGGGCGCTGAGGGTTTTCTTGAACATCTCGGTCTGATCGTCGCGCAGCTCGGGATAGAGCCAGTTTTCCGGCCACAGGAAGACCTCGCGGTTGGCCTGCCAGACCCGGTAGCGCTTCATCCAGGTCCATTGCTGGGCGTCGATGTCGCCCGGCGTGGTCTGGGTCTCGATGCCGCGCTGGACGCGCTCGATGAACAACTGCACCGAGGACAGCGCCAGGCGTATGCGCGAGGTCAGCACCGCCGGCTGGTTCTCGACATCCATCAGGAAGAATTCGAACAGCTTGTCCGACGTATCGACGCCGTCATAGGGCGGCGGCGGCGGTTTGGCTTTGAAGCCTTGCAGGATAAAGGCAACCAGGGCGTCGCGCTGGGCGATGCGCAGCGGATCGTTGATCGGCTTGACCACCGCGAGCCAATCGGCGGCGGCGTATTGCGCGCGCAGTGCCGATTGCAGCGAGGCGACGCTCGCCCCTGTCGGTGCGTTGCTCAGCGCCCCGAGCAGGGCGGCTGCCGACACCCGGCAGGCGGCGACGATGGCGAGCGCATCGTTGACCCGGGCGAAAACCTCGATATCGCGCAAGACGGCAAGGGAGGTCGTCCCGGTGAAACGCATCAGCAGCGCATTGAGCGAGGCGGGTTGCCAGCCGGTGAGATTGGCCAGCGCGGTCTGCCCGTTGGGCAGGATCGCACCGGGCGCCTGGAAGGTCTCCAGCACCCGCTCGTCGTTCGACGACAACGCCTTCTTGAGCCGGGCGAAGTCGAGCACCGACTGCAGAGTGTCGCGCAACCTGGCTCCATCCGCGCCGCCCGGATAGGCGCTGCCCAGGGCGTCGGTGTAGGGCGAGCCCGGCAACAGGTTGAGCCAGCCCCGTCCGACATCCGGCGAAGGCGCGTTGACGATCGGAAAAGCCGTCAACGAGCCGTCATGCGCGTGCGTCGTCACCGCGTTGAAGCTGGTCGCGGCGACGGCCGTGACCTCCACCACCTCCTGCGCCACGCCGCTGTCGATCTGCAGCCGCGAGCCCACCACGATATTGGCCATCGCGGCGGGATGCAGCGTCACCGGTCCGGCGACAGTCTTGTCCTTCGCCGCGGTCGAGATCGCGCGGGACGGATCGTAGGCGAGATAGGCGATCTCGTTGGCGTCGAGCGACAGCGCGCTGGCCAGCGAAGCCGCCTTGAGGAAGCGCGAATAGCTGTCGCGCAGCCGGTCGATCTGGCTTTGCGCGAACAAATACTGGCCCGGGATCGGTTGCCATCCCACGCCCGAGGCGCTCTGCCAGCTCAGGGTGAGGGTGTCTTTGATCCCGGTGGCGGTCAGGCTGATCGCGGTCAAGGCGCCGGCGCTGAGCTTGACCGACAGGTTGGGAGTTGCCCCAGCGCCGAAGGAGAGCGGCGCGGCCACGCCGCCCAGCGTCAGGCTCGCCTGCGCGCCGGCATCGACCACGACGCTGAAATTATACATCCCGTCCTGCGGGGCGACGACATAGCCGGTTAGCGACACCGCGAGCGGTCCGCCACCATTGCCCGCCGGCAGGACGCCCGCCACCCCGGTCGCCAGTTGCGAGGAGATCGTGGCGGGCAACGGTCCTTGCGTCGGCGCATAGACCAGCCCGGCATTTGACGAATTGCAGGCCAGGGTGAAGGCGCCCAGTGCGTTGGCTGGGGAGCGCGAGGTCAGCACCACCGCGGGCCCGGCGGCGCCTGCGGCGACCACGCTGCCGATTGGCGTGCCGGTCTTGGGATCGATCGCGGTCGCGGCGTTGATTGCCCGCGCGACGCTGCCCGCCAGCGTTGGCAAATCGACATCCGTGGCGGCAACGACATAGGGCACCGCGACGCCGTCGATCGTCGTGGTCACCGTCGTCCCCACCGTGAGCGCGCCAGAGAGCACTGCGATCTGGGCGAACTGGAGGGCGCCCGAGATATCGCCGGTCTGCGGATTGCCACTCGCCGGATTGCCGTCGAGATGGATGCGCGCCGACAGGCCGCCAGCCTCGACGCCGGTCAGGTCGGCCACCGCCGCCGAATTTGGATCACCCGAGGCATGGATGACATTGGCATCCTGCAACAACGCCGCGGCGAAGCTGGCATCCTGGCCGATTGCTGCCGAGATGTCGCTCAGCGCCTGCTGAACCTTGCGCTCGCGCTTGAGGATCGGCAGGAAACTGGCGAGCAGATCGGTGTAGCGCTGCGTCAACGGCTCCTTGGTGGCGACGAAGCCGGTGTAGAGCGGCAGAAGCTCGGGATACTGGGCGAAGAACGGCCCGACCACCTGCTGGTTGGCCAATCCGAGCGCGTCAATCGCCGCCGGCAGGCCGGGATCGTTAACGATGGCGAACGGCGTGCCGGTGCCGTCATGCGCGAAGGCGAGATCGGCTGTGAAGCTGTTGGCGGTGACGGCGGACACCACGATCAGCTCGGCATTGGCGCCGCTGTCGATCAGCAGCACCGCGCCGGGCACGATATTGGTCATGCTGAGCGGCGTCAGAGCTAGCCCGGCGCCCGGTCCGACCTTGTCGATCGTGTCGGTGGTGCCCACCGCAAGTGCGGCCTTGATCGCCGCCTGGGTGGTGGGGTCGAGATAGCCGGTGGCGGTGAGCAGCTTGTTCTGGTCGTCGTAGCTCAGTTGGCCGCCATAGGTGGTCAACACGTTCTGCGGCAGCACCGGCGAGGAATCGGCGAAAGCGACACGGGCGGTGTAGGTGCCCGAGATCAGGCTGAAGAAGAACGCAGTGTCCGACGCGCCGTAGACCAGCGCCATCAGGGACTGGGCGATTGCGCCGCTTGGGTCGTCCCGGCGGGCGAAGGTGGCTTCGACGGCGGCGAAATCCTTGCGCAATTGTCGGGCGAGGGCAGCGATGTCGGTGGGTTGGGGGGCGAGCGTGCCGCTGATGTCCTCGTTCCACGCCAGATAGAGCGCCTGCACCGGATCCAGCCCGCCATTGGTCATCGCCTGGACCATCCGGACGAACCGGATCATCGGCGGCGAGACCTGGGGGGCCGTGCCGAGATCGAGCGAGGCGAACGGGTCGAGGCCGGAGCACTCCTTCAGGCGCAGGAATTCGAGCACGCTCAGCCCGAGCGCATGCGCCAGCCAGCCATTGCGGAACAGCGCGCTGACATTGGCCAAATTGAGTGGGGTGGTGAGGTCGAAGCCCAGCGCCTGGACAATCTGGGCGAACTCGGCCCCGGTCAGATTGCACGCGGCACACAGGAAGGGCTCATGCACAAGCAGCTTCTGGCTCGGAATCGGCGAAGATCACGCCATAGCCGTTGTCGGCGAAGGGCAAGACCGCCTGACCGGCGACATAGGAGGTCGCCGTCACGCTGGCCGCGACCGAGGCGCCGACGGTCGGGTTGACCGGGGTGAACACCACTTTCGATTTGGTCACGCTGTCCAGTGCTGCCGTAACCAGCGCGTTGACCGCGAGCCCGGAGAGCGGATCGACAATGGCCGACCCGTTAACCGCCGCCACAATCGCCGCGGCAATTGTCAGATCGGTGTCGGCGGCGGTGGTGGCGTAGGTCAGCGGCGCGGCATTGATCGTGGTGGTCAGCACCGCGCCGGTCTGGAATTTGCCGGTGACCAGCACGCTCCACTGCGACGTTGTCGTATCGATCGAGTCGGTGTAGCTGCCGTTGAAGGTCGATTGCAGCGAGCAATTCAGGGCGAAGCCAGCGCCCGACCCCGCCGAGATCAGCGTCAGCACGCCGGCGGCGCTCGATGCCGCGACGATGGTGTTCAGCGCCTGGGCGCTATAGGGATCGGCCGAGGTGGTGGCGTTGACCACATCGCGCAAGGCGTCGGCGATCGAGGCCAGCGTGTCGCCCGCCGCGACAACGTAGGATATCGGCACGCTGTCGATGTCGAACTGCACCACGTCGCCCGCCGTGACCGTGCCGCCAAGGGTCAGGGTCTGCGCGGTGGGATGGGCGGTGGCCAGCGCCAGCGTCTCGGTCTGACCTGCCGCCGGGGCCGGCACGGTGACCGCAAAACCGGCATCGATGACGATCGAGGATCCCTGCACGGTGGCATAGAAGCGCTGGCCGATCGGCAGGCTGGAGACCGGATCGACGGTGGCGCTGGCGTTGATCGCGGCGGCGATGGCGGCGGCGGCAGCGGCGGGGGTTTCACCGGCGGCCACGACATGATCGACATTCGCTCCGTCGATGGTGGTGCGCAGAATGTCGCCGGCGAACAGCGTGCCGGTTAAGGTGGCGGTCTGCGCGCCCGGATCGACCGAACTCAGCGTCGGCGTGTCAAACAAGCTCTGGTAGAAGGACGGCGTGCCGGTGGTGCCGATCGGCGCGGCACAGGCCAGCATCGCGTTCAGCGCGCCGTTGACGTCGGCCCCTAGCAGCCCGATGGCCCGGAAGATGAACCCGGCGCGCTGGATGGCGGCAAGGAACCCGGCATCGAGCAGTGGCCGGTTGGCGGCATCCGTCGCGGCATTCCACGGCGTGGCGGGCAGGTCGGCGGCCGGATAGAGTGCGGCAAGGATGGCGTCGGTTTGCTGGATCGTCGTCGGATTGTCGCCGCCGAGCAGCGTCTGGACTTTGCGCCACAGCCGGACGAAGCGCACCAGCTTGAGCCAGTCCGTCCCACTCAGCTTGTTGGCGGTGTTGTCCGGATTGGCGTAGCGCAGTTGGAGCAGGGTCCCGGTGCAGTCAATCGCGCCGCTGGTCGGGTTGGAAATCGTGATCAGGTTGATCGCGGCAGAATAGACCGCAGGGCTGATCAGCCAGTTGACCACATCCTGCCCGGTGGTCGATGCCGGGCCGCCATATTGCGAATAGTCCAGATTGGGCGGCAGGGCGGCGATGAACATCGGCCCGACCGAGGCCGGATTGTCGTGCAGCGCCTTGATGGTTGCGAAGGGCGCCCCCAGCCGCTCGAGCTTGGGGATCAGGTTGGCGTTGGGATTGACGAACTGGGTCCGCAGGATGGCGATCAGATCGTCATAGCCGATCTGGAAACGGCGGATCAGATCGTGAATGTTCATGGTCTGCAGCGTTGCCAGCGCTGTGGCGTTGGGCAGGCCGGTGAGGTCGCCGAGATGCAGCGTGGCATCGGTGAAGATGCGCAATTCATCGCGCGACAGACCGAGCCGTTCGATCAGGATGTCGTTCCAGCCGTAATCCGACCCGTTGACCGGCGAGACCGCGGTGGCATTGCCCTTGCGCAGCAACTCCATGGCATCGGGCGGGGATACATTGAGGGCGCCCATTTGCCCGCGCAACAACGCCAGCGGGCGGTTGAACGGCAGAGGGGCGGGGAAGAACGCGCCCTGCAGGGCGGTATAGGCGGCGTTGTTGACGTTCTGGGGGGCGGCGATCAGCTCGGCCGAGGTGACCAGATCGCCGGTGTCGAAGCCCTGGAAGCCCTCGATCTTCAGTCCGTTGGCGACGAAATACTCCAGCAGCTCATTGGCGACGTCGATATAGGGCAGGGCGGTTTCGGTGTTCTCGCAGGTCAGCGGCAGGAATTGCAGGTCGGGGCGCCGTCCGAACAGGACGGTCTGCGGATTGGCACCGCTTGGCGTGTTGGGCTGGTCGATGTAGTGCAGCAGATCGACCAGATAGGCCGAAGGACTGAGCATGGATTCGCAATCGTCGCAGCCGCAGGTGTCGAGCGAGCCGAACAGGCCCTCCAGCGTCGCCGCCGCCACGGTCTGCCCGCTGCTGCCGGTGCTCGGCGGATAGGGCCAGATCATTCCTTGCCCACCGCCGAGCCCGGGCGCGACCCGCTGCGTGGCGTAGCTCATCGCGACATTGAGCGTGACGCCGTGAATCTGCCTGGCGCGGGCGTGAATACCGCGCGCCACGTCGTCGCCGCCGACCTTGGCCGAGAAGGCACGCACGAAACCGGCTTCGTCGTAGCGGGTGATCGCAAAGGCCGAATCGACGCCGCCGGTCAGCAGCGCCGACATCGCCTGATCGGAATTCGTCATCTGATAGACCCGCTGCAACCGCTTGAGATGGAAGATTGCGGTCTTGGACGGCGTCAGCTTGTTGCGCGCGATATAGCTCTCGACCGGCTCGACGCCGAAGGCGAAGTCGGCCTGATGGGTGGCGAGGAAATTCGACGCCTCGCGCGCCGCCGCTGGCGTGCTGGCCAGCGGGACGGTGCCGGATTGGACCTGCTGGGCGAGCGTGGCGGTCGGGAAGGACAGCTTGACCTGCGCCCCCAGCCAGGCGGCGTAGTTGGTCGTCTTCTCCTGCGCCGAGGCGCCCGGCACGGCGGCGGGCATCGACTGGCCGATCAGCGGCGTCCATTTCGCAGGATCCCAGTAGCCCTTGGCAGCGAGATCGATCGGGGCGGTCAGCGTCTCGGCTTTGGTCAGGGCGGTAAGCAGCGGCGCGTTGTCAAGCGTGAGGTAGGAAATCTGGCCGACGAGCTGGAGCTTTTGCCGTGTCGCGGTGCCGAAGGCGGTGTCGACCGCCGACCACAGCGCCGTCCAGTCGCCGGCATGGGCGGCGAGCAGCGAGGCGAATTGTGTCGCTTGGGCGGTGCTGCTCAGAATCGGCGTCACGAGGTCATGGATCGTCGACAGGCCGAGCTTGGGCGGCATGGTGAGCAGATGGCTGCCGGCAAGCGCCTGGTAGGTCTGCACGGCTTGCGGAATCTGGGCGGTGAGCGACCGGGGAATGACACCTTGGGCAGCGGCCTGCGTCCAGATCGCCGAGACCGTGGAGGAGGGGGTCTGGAACAGCGCGTCGGCATCGCCGGGCACGCCAGCCCGCAACAGCGCGTAGTAGAATTCGGCGCGCAGACCGGGCGGTGTCGCCGTTGCGGTGGGCGAGGTCGGTGCGGCGGGTGCGGTCGGTGGCGTGACGCCGGTGGCGGCAACCGCCACTCTCGTCGTCATGGCGCCAGGCACGCTTGCTCCCGGCACGCCGGCTACTGGCGCGCTGGGGGACGACGACGGCGGCGGGGGCGGGGCGGGGTCAGTGTGGAATACTGATCGGCCAATGAGGCCATTGCCACCGCGCGGGCGTCCCAGCCCGATTTGGCGCCGAGATAGGTGACATCCTGGGTGGCGTCGTTTTCTTTCAGATCCTTCAGCCGTCCAGCGTAGAGGCGCGCGAGACTGGCGGTGAGCGTCTCATATTCGCTGGTTAGCCCGGTCGTGGCGGCGGGCAGGGCGATGTCGAGCTCCAGCGGCGATTTCGCGCCGATCGCAACCGCTGAAACCGCGACGATGGTCACGGCCGCATTGGCGCCGGACTGGATCACCTGGGTCTGCAAATCGGGAGCGGCCTTGAGGCGCGATCGCAGCGTCGGCGCGCCGATCACCACGGACAAGCTGAAGGCGCCCGTGCTGTCGGTGGTCGCGCTAGCCAGCACGACGTCGCCGCCGACATTCTTGTCCACCAGCCGTACCGACAGCCCGCCAACCCCGGCGGAGACCGCGCTGGCGACCAGTCCGCTGACCGCGAAGGTGCTGGTTCGGATCAGCAGGTCCAAAGCGCTTGCGGTGCCGGTGTCGACAGTGCCGCTCGTGGCCACTCCCGCCGCAGCCTGCGCCTGCTGGACTGCCGCCAGGGTGCCGGCGCCGAACTGATTGGCCTGAATTTCCGTCGGCGGGACGGTGTAACCGAGCTGGGTAAGTTCGGTTTGGAGGGTGGCGACATCGGAGCCGGTGAGCCCTTGCGTGAGATTGCGACCTTGCAGGATCATGACGAGTGCTCCTTGCGATCTTGCGCGCCGGCCTCGGTTGGCTGCAGTGATTCAGAACAGAAAGCGAAGCGGCGACCGGTCGTTGGGCGTGTTGAAATGGTGAAATCGACCTTCACCCCGAAAGTCCATGCTCCGTCGCTGAAACCACCGGTTCCACCTTGCGTAGCACGTTGGGGAAGGATTTCCTGCTGGCCATAAGGCTCAAAGCCAACCGAAGTGTCGCCACTTGCGTGGAAAATCCAAACCCGGGAGTCTCGGTGAGCGAGAGCGGAACGCCGGTCGCACCCGACCCGGTGACGGGGGGCGTACTGCCCGGAGCAACCCCGCCCAGGCCGACATTGGCCGTCACCGCCGCTTCGACGTTGAGCTGCCAATTGGCCGACGGGACGTCGTTGAAAGCGGGATTGAACACGCCGGTCGCCTGGGCCAGAGACAGCACGGTGACGCCGTTCTTTAAAAATAGTCAGAATTACATAAATACACAATAACTCAGCACACACATTTTCCGCAAAAAGAATCCAATAGCGGTATACAATATGTAATTCTTAAAGTCTCGACTCCGAACTCAAGTGGAACGACCGGTAGAGAAAGGCGGTCGCGGAGGCGACGGTAGCCTCGAAGTCCCTGGCCAAGCAGCGATTCCAGGCGAAGCGACGTTCGACACCCCGCCGACGTGGATGAACCTCGAACCCGACCTGCCCTGGGATCTTGCGGACGATATCGATGGCGATGCTGGTCGCGTCGCGGACACGTTCGCCGGCACAGGCGGCCAAGGGCCATGCGGGCGGCCGCCCACTACTGGAAGAGCGGGCAGGAGCGGTTCCACTGGCGAAGCGAAGCCCATCGGGCACATGCTACGCACGGGTGGTTGCGATCCACATCGGTGCGTTCATCCAACTCGGTCTCGACGACCCGTTGGAATCACATCCTACCGAGACCCCCCAATCCCCATTCCGCTAATGCACCGAGTTAGTCAGAAGGTACAGGCAATCGCCTGAGCTTTTCGAGGATTGTCTCGACGGGCTTTGTCCAAACGAACGGTTTCGGATCGGCGTTGTGCTGCCGGATGTAGTCGCGGATCGCTTTTTGGAGATCGGCGACGGAGGTGAAGACGCCGCGGCGGATGCGCTCTTCGGGTGATGACGGAGAAGAAGTTCTCGACCGCATTGAGCCAGGAGCCCGAGGTCGGCGTGAAATGGAACGTCCAGCGCGGATGTTCGGCGAGCCATACGAGCGCTTCGGGATGTTTGTGAGTGGCGTAGTTGTCGAGGACGGCGTGGATGACTTTGCCAGCGGGGACGGCGCGCTCGACGGCCGCGAGGAACTTGATGAACTCCTGGTGGCGGTGATGCGGCATGCAACGCCCGACGACCGTGCCGTCGAGGACGTTGAGCGCGGCGAACAAGGTGGTCGTGCCGTTGCGTTTGTAATCGTGGGTCATCGTCCCGCATTTGCCGGGCTTGAGAGGCAGGCCCGGCTGAGTGCGGTCGAGCGCCTGGATCTGGCGACTTCTCGTCGATCGAGACGACAGCGGCATGGGCGGGCGGGTTCATGTAGAGGCCGACGATGTCTGCGACCTTGGCGGCGAATTGCGGATCGTTCGACGTCTTGAAGGTCCGCAGGCGATGGGGCTGAAGGCGATGGGCGGTCCAGATGCGCTGGACGGACGTCAGCGAAACGCCGACGCCTCTCGGCCATTGCCCGCCCCGTCCAATGGGTCAAGGCGCCGGGCGGCTCCATGCAGGTCAGCGCGACGACGCGTTCAACGACCGCCTTGGCGATGGGCGGCGTCCCGGGCTTGCGCGTCTTGTCGCGAAGAAGCCCCTCGACGCCGTCCTCGCCGTACCGCTGCTGACCGGTCGTTGGCGTGTTGAAACGGGTGAATTCGACCTTCACGCCGAAAGTTCATGCGCCATCGCTGAAACCATTGGTTTCACCTTGCGTAGCGATGTTGGGCAAGGATTCGTGCTGGCCATAGGCTCAAAACCAACCGAAGTATTGCCACCTGTATCTATCATAGAATCAATGGCGACTTGCGTGTATTTTTTATAGAATACCCGCCGAAGTATTTGGACGTCAGCCGAATCCTCGTGCCTGCAAGGGAAGCACCCGAATGGACTGGGGGGCTGGTCAGCAGCATAAGTCGGATCGTCGCCAGGGTCAGTCTCGGCCGGCGGCCACTCGTCTGACGAACGCTTCGACGACGAAGGCGCTCTCCTCGCCATTGCCGAAGGTCTCGCTGCCCAAATCGGGCGGTGCGATCAGAGGGCTGGGGGAGAAGTTCTCGGTCAGCGCGGCGACTGGAACCGCGAGCTTGGCCGTGCCGCTGCCGTTGAGTGCTGCGCGAATGACGCCGCAGTTGCAGTTGGCCTACGATTCCGGCGTCGGCAATGGGGAGTTCGGCTTCGGCTGGAGCCTCGATGCGCCGGAGATCACCCGCAAGACCGACAAGGGCCTGCCGCGCTACGACGACCAGGGCGAGTCCGATGTTTTCATCCTCTCCGGCCACGAGGATCTGGTGCCGATCCTCGATGGCACCGGCAAGATCACGCCGCAGCACCGCACAGTTTGGGGTGTTGGGTATCAGATCACCCGATATCGACCGCGCATCGAAGGTCTGTTCGCCCGCATTGAACGTTGGATGGCGCTGGACAGCGGCATCAGCCATTGGCGCACGATTTCGAGCGACAACGTCACCGCGCTTTACGGTTGCAACACTGACAGTCGCGTCTTCGATCCGAACGATGCCCGTCGGGTGTTCTCCTGGAAGATCTCCCGATCCTGGGACGACAAGGGCAATGTCATATGCTGGCATTACGACCACGAGAATGGCGCGGGGCTCGATCTTTCCGGAGCGCATGAGGCCAATCGGAGCGCGGACGGTCGCAAGGTGCAGACCTATCTGCGCAACGTTCAATACGGCAATCTGCAGCCCTATCGCCCGGATTGGACCGCGGTTGCGGAAACCGCCCTGCCGACCGATTGGATGTTCACCGTCGTCCTCGATTACGGCGATCACACCGCCTCGCCGCCGCTTATCGCCCCGGATGGCGTCTGGCCGGTACGGCCCGATCCGTTCTCCAGCTACCGCAGCGCATTCGAAATCCGCACCTACCGACGGGTTCAGCGCCTGCTGTTTTTCAACAACTTTCCGAAGGAAGCCTCGGCGGGCGCCAATTGCCTGGTCCGTTCGTTGACCCTGACCTATTCGGATCAACAGGCGCCGGCCGATCCACGCAATCCGATATACTCGCTTCCGGTGGCGCTGACCGAAACCGGATATCGCCAGGATGGCGCCCATCTGGTCAACCGCACCTTGCCGGCGCTGACCTTCACCTACAGCCAGCCGCAGATTGAACCGACGATTCAACGCCTGGATCGCGATAGCCTGGGCAATCTGCCCGAAGGCATCGACGGGGAGCGCTTCCGCTGGCTCGATCTCGATGGCGAGGGCCTGTCGGGCCTGCTCAGCGAGGCGGCGGGCGGCTGGTACTACGCGCGCAATCTCAGTGCGAACAATATCAGTCAACAGAGCGATGGCAGCCAACTGACCCGTGCGAAGTTCGGCCCGACGACGCAGATCGCCGCATTGCCGGGTCGGTCGGACCTCGTCGGCCAGCATTTCCTCGACCTTTCTGGCGGCGGCCAACTCGACGTGGTGGCGCTGGCCGATCCGGAGGCGGGCTTTTTCAAACGCGGCAGCGAAGAGGATTTCGAGCCCTTCAAACGTTTCACCTCGTTGCCGCAGATCGATTGGGCCGATCCCAGCCTGGCATTCATCGATCTGACCGGCGACGGGTTACCCGACATCCTGATGACCGAGGATGGTCTGTTCACCTGGTACGGCTCGCTCGGCGAGGCTGGCTTCGACATTGCCCGATTGGTGCGCACGCCGTGGGACGAGGAGCGCGGGCCAAAGGTGGTGCTGTCCGACGGCACCGGGACGATCTTCGTCGCCGATATGTCCGGCGACGGGCTGAACGACATCGTGCGCGTCCGCAATGGCGAGACCTGCTATTGGCCCAATACCGGCTATGGCCGCTTCGGCGCCAAGGTGACGATGGATCTGGCGCCGCGCTTCGACGATGACGAGCGATTTGAGGCGAATCGTATCCGACTTGCCGATATCGATGGCAGCGGGTCAGCAGACATCCTCTACATCGGCGCGGAGGGTGTTCGCGTCTGGTTCAACCAGTCGGGCAACGCCTGGTCGGCGCCGACCACGATTGCGGTGTTCCCAGCCGCCGACCGACTGAACAATGTACAGGCGCTCGACCTGCTCGGCACCGGCACCGCTTGTCTGGTCTGGTCCTCGCCGTTGCCGGCCTTATCCGGCACGCCGCTTCTCTATGTCGATCTGATGGGCGGGAAAAAGCCGCATCTGATGATCGGTTCCACCAACGGTCTGGGGGCGGAGACCCGCGTCAGCTACGCGCCATCCACCCGATTCTATCTCGACGACGCAACGATGGGCCATCCCTGGGTCACCAGGCTGCCCTTTCCGGTGCAGGTGGTCGAGCGCACCGAGACCATCGACTGGATCGGCCGCAACCGGCTGGTCAGCCGCTTTGCCTATCACCACGGCTATTTCGACGGCTACGAGCGCGAGTTCCGTGGTTTCGGCATGGTCGAGCAATGGGACACCGAGGAATTCCGCGCTGACACCACGTTCAACGATGGCGAATTCGTCAACTGGAAGGCGCAATCCTGGTCGCCGCCGGCGCTAACCCGCACTTGGTTCCACACCGGCGTCTTCTCCCAGGCGGAGGAGGTGACGCAGCAATTTCAAGGCGAATACTGGGTCGAGCCCGCCCTGCGTCCGGCCAACCGTGCCGCCGATGCCGCCGCGATGCGTCTGCCCGACACCGCAATTCCGGATGGCCTGAACGCTTACGAGATCCAGGAAGCCTGCCGGGCGCTGAAGGGCCAGACGCTGCGGGTGGAAACCTACGCGGAGGACGGCGCCGCCGCGGCCCAGAACCCCTACAGCGTGGTCGAGCACAATTTCACCATCCAATGCCTGCAGAAGATCAACGGGAACCGCCATGCGGTGTTCTTCGTCAGTCCGCGCGAGACCCTGTCCTGCTACTACGAGCGTGGCGAGGGCGATCCTCGGGTAGCGCATGAGGTTACGCTGGAGGTCGATGCCTACGGCAACGTTACGCGCGGCATGGTGATCGGCTATCCGCGCAGGCCGGGCTACCTGCCACCGGAACCCAGCTTGCTGGCGGCGACACAGGCGGCGCTCGCTTACGATCAGACCCGTCTGCATCTGCGCGCCAACCAACTCGTCACCACAAACGCCATCGACGATCTGGCCAAGTGGCCGGATGCCTATCGCACGCCACTTCCCTCGGCCAGCATTGCCGCCGAAATCACCGGTGTCACGCCCTCGGCGAAGGGCCAGAGCATCACCAACAGGTTCAGCTTCGAGGAACTCGACGGCACACCGGCTATACTCGGCATCTGGCAGAACGCCTGGACCGGCGCGCACGATATTCCGTACGAGGCCGTCCCTGCCTCCGACATTGACGGGGCCGGCAGCCCCGCCGCCATGCTGACCCGCCGCATCGTCGCCCAGAGCAGGACGCTTTACCGCAGCGACGATCTCAGCACTTTGCTGCCCCTCGGCACTGTCGATCCCCGCGCGATCCCCGGGCAGGCCTATCAGGCCGCGCTCACCCCTGGCCAGCTTGCGGCGATTTTCGGTGCGACGGTGCCCGCCGCCACGCTCGCCGAGGGCGGCTATGTGCAGCTGCCGAGCGACGCCAGCTGGTGGATGCCGACCTCCCGGGTCTATCTCTCGCCCGGCGACAGCGACACCCCGGCGCAAGAACTCGCCAACGCGATCGCGCAGTTCTTCCAGCCTTGCCGCGCCGTGGATCCCTTTGGCGCAATCAGCCGCTTCGCCTATGATGACTATGCCCTGCTGCCCAGGTCGGCCGCCGACGCGGTCGGCAATGTCACTGTTGTGGTCAACGACTATCGCGTGCTGGCGCCGGCGATGGTCACTGATTCCAACGGCAATTCCTCGTCCGCCACTTATGATGCGCTCGGCCTGGTCACCGCGATGGCGGTGGCGGGCAAGACCGGTGAAAAGGTTGGCGACACGCTGACGGGGTTCACCGTCGATCTCGACGCGCCGACCTTGCTCGCCCAATGGGCCAATCCGCTGGCCGATCCGGCCGCTCTGCTGGGCAATGCGACGACACGGGTGGTCTACGATATCGACGCCTATCAGCGCACCAGCGGCCAGGCACAGCCCTCGCCGCCGTCGATCTACACATTGGCGCGCGAGACCCATTCCGCCGATCTCCAGGCCACGCCCGGAGCCACGACAAAATTCCAGCATGCCTTCGCCTATAGCGACGGTTTCGAGCGTGAGATCCAGCGCAAATCCCTGGTCGCCGAGGGTCTCGTGACAGCCGGTGGCGCGGTGGTCTCGCCGCGCTGGGTGGGGTCGGGCTGGACGATCTTCGACAACAAGGGCAGGCCGGTCCGCACCTACGAGCCGTTTTTCTCCACCACCAACGAATTCGAGTTTGCCGCCCAGACCGGGGTGAGCACGGTGACGCTGTACGATCCGCCCGGCCGGGTGATCGCGGTGCTTTATCCCGACAACACCTGGGAGAAGGTGGTCTTGGACGCCTGGCGTCAGCAGGGTTGGGATGGCGGCGACACTGCACTGATTGCCGACCCGCGCACCGATGCCGATGTCGGTATCCACTTTCAGCGCGCACTCGGCGCGGGCGGCTTCACCTCCTGGTATGCGCTACGGATCGCCGGCAATTTCGGCGCGAGCGCGGCCGATCAGGCAGCACAGAAGGCCGCCGCTCAGAAATCCGCTGCCTATGCGGGCACGCCATCGACAGCACATTTCGACTCGATGGGCCGGCTCTGTCTGGCGGTCGCCGACAACGGCGCCAGCGGTCGCTATGCCACCCGCACCGCCCTTGACACCGAGGGCAAGCCACTCGCCGTCTTCGACGCGCTCGGCCGCCGCGCGCAGGAGTTCTGCCTGGCCATGCCTCTGGGCCAGTATGTCGCGGGCAACGACATGGCGGGCAGTCCCCTCTATCACGTCAACGCCGACGCGGGGGCGAGACGCAGCCTCAACAACGTCGCCGCCAAGCCGATCCGCAACTGGGACGCGCGCGGCCACGCGTTTCGTATGGTCTACGATGCCGCCCAACGTCTGACCCAGCGCCTGGTCAGCCTCAACGATGCGGCCGAGACCGTGATCGAACTGACGATCTACGGCGAGGGTCAGCCAGCCGCCAATCTTTGCGGCCGAGTGTTTCGCCATTACGACATGGCTGGCTTCATCGAGAACAGCCAATTCGACTTCAAGGGCAATCTGCTGACCTCCGCCCGTCAGATCGCGGTGGAGTATCGTCAGGCGATCGACTGGACGAAACTGATTGGCCTCACCACCGCCGCTGCCCTCGACGCCGCCGCCATCGCCGTCGATCTGATCCCGAGCGGCGATGGCGGGCGCGACCGCTTTGTCGGCTCGGCGAGCTATGACGCGCTCAACCGGCCGATCCAGACCGTCACCCCGCACAACCCGACGATGAAGCCCGACGTGACCCGCCACGGCTACGATGCCGGCGGTCACCTTGTCACCGCGGATGCCTGGTTGCAGCAGGCCACAGCGCCCGCCGGCCTGCTCGACCCCACCACGGCCGACCGCCATACCGTCACCAACATCGCATACAACGCCCGCAACCAACGGATGTCGGTGGCATTCGGCAACGGCACCACCACCGTCTATGATTACGACGCACAGACTTTCCGCCTGACCCATCTGACCAGCACGCGGCCGGCGAGCTTCGCCGCCAACGCGCAGATCGTGCAGGCGCTGGCCTATTTCTACGATCCGGTAGGCAATGTCACCCGGATCGTGGATTCCGCCGACACCCAGAATGTGGTCTATTTCAACAACCAGCGCGTCGAGCCCTCCGCCGACTACACCTACGACGCCGCCTACAGACTGATTGGCGCAACTGGTCGCGAGCATCTCGGCCAGACCGGCGGCGCATTGAACGCCCCGCAGCAGGTCACCAACGACAATTCCTTGCGCATGATGCTGCCCCAGCCCGGCGACGGCAGTGCGATGGGGGTCTATACCGAGAGCTACGCCTATGACGCGGTCGGCAATCTGCTGAGCATGGGCCATCAGGTCGGTGCGCGGAACTGGACGCGGCGCTACTCCTATGCCGAGGCCTCGCTGATCGCCGCCGGTGAGACCGGCAATCGGCTGTCATCGACCAGCCTGCCGGGCGATCCCGCCGCCGGCCCCTTCACCGCGACCTATGCCCACGACGCGCACGGGAACATGACGCGCATGCCGCATCTGCCGGCGATGGTCTGGGACGAAGACGACCATCTGCGTTCGACCTCGCGGCAGGTGGTCAATGCCGGGACGCCGGCCACCAGCTTTTTCGTCTACGGCTCAGGCGGCGAACGAGTTCGCAAGCTCTCCGACGGGCAGGCCTCCGCCGGTCAGAACGCCGTCCGGCAGTCCGAGCGGATTTATCTCGGCGGGATCGAGATCTATCGCGAATACCAAGCCGACGGCGCCACCGTGGCGCTGGAACGCGAAACTTTCCAGATCGTCGCCGGCGACCGCCCGATCGCCAGTGTCGAGACCCGCACCGCCGGCAACGACACCGCACCGGCGCAGCAGGTTCGCTATCGATTCGGCAACCATCTCGAACTCGGCGACGCTCGAACTCGACGATCAGAGCAACATCATCTCCTACGAGGAGTATTTCCCCTATGGCGGCACCTCCTATCAGGCGGTGACCAGCCAGACCGATCTGCCCCGGCGCTATCGCTTCACCGGCAAAGAGCGGGACAGCGAGAGTGATCTTTACTACCACGGCGCCCGTTATTACGCGCCCTGGCTGGGGCGATGGACGGCCTGCGATCCGCTGGGCATCGGCGAGGGGATGAACGTGTATCTCTACGCGGCGGCCGCACCGGTCTGCCTGGTGGACCGCAACGGCATGCAGGCGTCGAACGCGCATCCCGAGGACACCGACATTTATCAGACCTGGCCGAAGGACGACGCCGACAAGCTCGGCGACCCCGAGCAATACAAAGAGAAGTCGTCGAAAAAATCCAGCCATGACGCCGGCCCCTCGCTGTGGGACCGGATCAAGGGCGCGATCAACGCCGGCGTGAACGCGATCTCCAAGGCGCTGAAGACGATTGGGACAGCGATCAAGGATGCCGTCTCGACGGTCGGACGCGTGATCAAGGACGCTGCGTCGGCGGTTGTCGAAGGGGTGAAGAAGGCGGCATCGGCGGTTGGCGATTGGGTGAAACACACTGCCTCGGCGATCGGCGATTGGGTCAAGCGCACCGCTTCGGCGGTGGCCGATTGGGCCAAGTCGACCGCTTCCTCTGTGGGCAAATGGTTCAAGCAGACCGCCACATCGGTGGGCAACTGGTTCAAGAAGGCGGCAGCGACGGTGGCCAACTGGACCAAGCACGCCGCCACCTGGGTGGCGGACAAGGTGCAGCGCGGCGTGTCGGCGGCGGGGAAATGGATCAAGACCAATATTCCACTGGCCTGGAACAAGACCAAGACCGCGGTGGTCAAGGCCGCCAAGGCGACGGGCTCGGCCCTGGCGACGGCGGGGCTGTGGACGTTGGACAAGATCGGCAAGATCTGGGCCTCGCCCAACACCATCATCGCGCTGCTGATTGGCGTGGTGTGGCTGTTCAAGGGCGCCAAGGTCTCGTTGCAGGGCAATGCGATCACCTTCAACAAGGTTGATTTCGGCAATCACCGTGCCTTCACGATGGGCAATGTGGTGTTCAATCCGGGTCCGGACGCCGCGACCGACAGGGCGCCGACCTATGACGGCACCGGCACCGAACCGGTCGGCCAGCACGAGGAAGGCCATACCTATCAGTATCAGTTGCTCGGCCCGTTCTTCTTCTTTGCCTATCTCTTCGCCGGTGGCGCCTTTGGCCCGAAGAGCCCGTTCGAGCACGGCGCTGATCGCTTTGGAACGACGGGGAAGGGATGGATGCCATATTGAGGACCATTGCATAGGCGCGATTTTAGGCGTGTCGATAGCGTTCGGCGATCGCGGCACTCAGGTCGAGGCAACGCCAACGGGTTACCCCGTGGATCGCCAGGTCGGGGCCGGCAAGCACCACGGCCTTCAGCTCCTCCATCTGCTCCGCCGACAGCGCCGGAGGACGGCCGCTGCGCTCGGCATCGCTCAGCCCGCCGACGCCACCGTGGTTATAGCGATGAACCGAGTCGCGCAGCGTCTGGCGATCCATGCCGCAGGCTTCTGCTGCTTCGGCTCGCGACCATCCTTCAAGCACAAGCGCTATCGCCGGGATCCGGCAAGCCAACCGACCATCCTCGCTGCGCGACGCCAACCGCCGAAGTTGGCCCGACGACAGCTCCAGCCGCGTCACCTCGATCTTGAGACCCATGCCGTTCTCCGCCGCAACATGTTGTCGACGGCGACATCGAATCGGACATTCCAGCAAAGGGGAATTTAGATCTCACTGAGAGTCAGGATATTCGTCGGCTGGTATAAGTCTCGAAGTTTGACACCCTGCACTTGAATATGTTGCAGGCCCGCGCGCTCGACCAGTTCCCCGATTGTGTGCTCCTCTTCGGTCGCGCGTCCTTCCTCCACGTCGATCAGGATGGACGGACCGTAGGTCGAGCCGACCTGGGCGTACATGCCACGAACTAGACCTTCGATCTGCGTCGGTACGGAAAAGCCTTCGGCAGCGCAGACACGGGCGCGCTCGTCGATAACCGCCGATACGAACTCCGCGCCGGACGCCGACCGCGCGATCGTGCCAGCCCGGGAGCGAGTAGGCGCGCGGATGGTCGCGAAGATCATCGCCGGAACACCGCCCTCCGATATCCCGGTCGAGCAGCCGACCGAGTACTTCTTAGCCCTAAATATTGGAACCGCCCGGCGGCTCGGCATCACCCTCCCGCGGGCGCTGGTCGCGCGAGCGGACGTGATTGTGGAGTAGCTGCCCCGGGAGGTGTGAAGGCTCCGGCACGCGCTTCAAAATGGTCCAGTTTGGCCCCGTGCTGGCTGCGGGTGGAGACCATTGGATTTCAGGTTCGTTTGCTCCGCCATTACCCCAGTCGCAAACAGTCTCGCCGGCTCCGGCCGGACCCGAAAACGCCCAGTAACGGCAGGCCTTTTCCACAAAGCTCCTGACTGCCGCCTGCCGTCATAGGGCCTCTTCGGTCTCTCTAGACCGTTTCTCTCCAAAGCTCATGACTCTGCAGAAACGGTACGGAATTCACAGGCAACTGAAAAGTTGAGCTCTCGGAAGTTAGGCGGTTGCGACCGCCTTTTGCGCGGGATGGAAATCAGATCCCAATAAGCGCGTGGGCGAGACGCGCTCCAACAAGTCATGCGGCATGGACTTGCAAAATGGCCGAGGTTGCGCCGTCGGTGCCAGCCTTATCGCCCCTTAGCTAGTGTGGGAAACGAAGGCGGCAAACTCGGCCGCTTGAGCGCAGTCGAACCATCCAATCCAAAAGACAACTGGCAAAGCCACCTCTGGCGCCGACTCAGTAGAATGTTATCAGGATGCGGTAGCAGTTGGAGTCATCCTGAACCATAAGTATGGTCGACGCTCGTTTCGGCAAAATGTGAGAACTGCACAATACAAGGGGGGAGTTTGGGAATGCCTCATAGATCGGCGGCTGACGGAGCCCGATTGCCCACGCCATGATAATCTCGTCCACTGCAAGCGTGCTTGATCCCGCGGGATTTGGGACACCCGACCTTGCTGCCCTGAAGCCAGACGTGTCCTCCTACAAGGCTATCCTGTTCCAGCCTCATGGCGACATCGAAGTCAGCGCTTCTGGTGTGCGACATCGGAACCGTGACCTGGCTGTTGCACAGTTCGGCGGCTTTCTCAGAGTCGCGAATGAGACCCGCGCCGACTTGGCCATATGTCCCGAATATTCAATGCCGTGGAATGTGCTGATCGATGCCATCAACAGTGGGCAAAGGCCACTTGGCAGAGGATTGTGGATCTTCGGCTGCGAAAGCATTCGATACTCTGAACTCGACCACGCGAGGGCAGCCTTACTGCTTTATCCAACTGCGACCGAAGCCATTGACCTTCTTTTTGTTACGCACGGGCACAGCTTGCGGGTCGTTACCGTGGACCTTCGCAGAAGCTGGAACGATATCAAGAGTTCAGCTGCTCGGCCTACTAAGCCCATGGGAGCATGACTTAGTTGCTGCAGTATAGATGACCATGGGTAAGCATCGTTGATGTCGCCACTCGACCGGAAACGGCCGCATTAACATTGCCAGGGTCATCTCTACTGGCTGTCGCCCGTCGATGATTGCCTCAACGATGTGCGGCGCCAGTAGGATCAAGCGCAGGATCCGGCCAACGTAGGACGAGTTGATCTTCTCGGCGGCGGCGACTTCCTCAATCGTTCCGTAGGCGCCCGTCTCCAACAGCTTCCGCCACCGGAAGCCGCGGGCGACGCCCTTGTTCATGGCGTTGTCCACGCGCGGCCGATCTGCGGCCGGAGTAGCTCCAACAGGTGCCATGATGAGCTTCCGGCAGCCGTGCTTGCGAGTGGTAAAGGGCACTCGAACACAAACCAGGTCGGTGGCACGGGCAGGGGCGCTTGGTACACTCACGCTGCTGCTCGGTAGGGCGCGGCGCGATACCAACTTCGCGAGGATGGCGTCAATCTCGGCGGTCGACAATGTGTTGGCAGTTTCCGGAGGTTTACCGCCGTTGGTGCTGTTCCGGTTTCTAGTCCGCGAGCGACCACCGGCATTGTGATCTTCAAGTCCTCTCCAGCCCGTCGCTCACGGCATAGCCTCCGTCCACGGTGATTACCGCGCCGTTCACAAAGTCGGAGGCAGCGGAGGAGAGATAGACACACGTGCCCACCAGATCCGACGACTTTCCCCAGCGGCCTGCGGGGGTGCGACGCACGACTGCCTGCTCAAAGGCAGTCCCGTGCAACTCCCCGGTCATCTCGGTGAAATACCAACCTGGCACGATGGCGTTAACCTGGATGCCGAGCGGCGCCAGTTCGACGGCGTTGACCTTGGTGAGCCCAATCACTGCGTGCTTTGCTACCGTGTAAGCGACCTGCAGGCCTTTGCTGGGCGCTAGGACGCCATAGATCGATGACACGTTGACGATCTTGCCGGCGCCTTGCTGCTTCATGTGCCGAGCCGCGTACTTCGTGCACAGGAACGCGCCGGTAAGATTGGTGTCGATGACGTGCCGCCACGTTTTCAGGTCGAGCTCCATCACCGACGCACGCTGGCCGACGCCTGCATTGTTGACCAGAACGTCGATGCGGCCGTAGCGCTCGACAGTGCCAGCCACCGCTCGTTCGACCGACTGCTCATCGGTGATGTCGAGCTCGAACGCGGCTGCAGAAGGCCCGAGCTGCTCCCGGACGCGGGCGTTGCGCTCGGCGCGTCGGCCACCGATCGCCACCGACGCCCCGGCGGCATTGAGCGCCAGCGCCACGGCGCACCCCAGACCGCTGTTCGCGCCGGTGACGAGGGCCACCTTGCCGTCGAGGGAGAACTGCGGGGCGGACATGGCCGATGATCAAAAGAACGCGATGGTTCTCATCTCGATGCTTTCCCGCATCGGTGCGTCGGATGGGGTGTTGGGATCTTCGAAGGCGCTATGACCGATGAAGCGCGCGCGCCCATCGGTCTCCGAATCGAACGTTTTCAGCAGAATCGCCTGGTCCGGCTTCATGTGCGGAAAGTACCACCATTTGTGCTGGGGCGAATGCCGCAGCACGAAGATCTCGCCATCGCGGTCTCGGTAGCGAAGCTTCGTGGTGATGAAATCCTCGGGTGTTGACGAAGTAACGTCGCACATCGCCAGCGGCCGCTCCTCTACCCGGCGCTTTAACGGCTTCCAGAAATTGTAGAACGCGACACGGTGCTTTAGGAGCTTGTCGGCCTCGTCCGGCAGTAGCTGGCGCACGCGCAGTGGACCCGAATTCGGCGTGTAGTCGCAATGCACCAGCATGACCGGTGCGCGCTGCGAGGTCGTATGCTCATTCGTCTGCTGCGCCTCATTGGACTTGGCGCGGATGGTGTGGTCGAACATAACCACGCGCTTGGCGCCGACCTCTCTTCTTACGAACTCGCTCACCTCGCCGTAAAACCGAGCCTTGATGGCGTCGTCGCTTTCCCAGTCCTGAAATGAAGAGTGGAATTCGCGCAGCGCAAAGCCCTCGCGGTTCAGTGAAAAGGACTTCGCGCGATCCCATCCGTCGTGCACCGTCATTTCGCGCGGGTCGTCGCCGGGTTGGTGGGTCTGGGTGCCCGGCAGCGGCTCGTAGAAGTAGATCTCCGGCGTCACGCCGGTGTCGCGCGTGTAGTGGAAGGTCGATCTGACGCTGGCCTGGCTGGTCATCTCCTCCTTCTCCCGCAGTGGTCGCTCAGCTGATTTGCAATGCCCGGTCGACAGCAGCTTGCGTCTTCTTCCAGCACGGCAGTTGCTCGATGTCAGCCATCCAGCGTTTGAGGTTCGGATGCTCGTCGAGCGGCAGGCGCTGCGACTTGTGGATATGCATCGGGGCCGCCACCGCGATATCCGCGATGGTCGGCTGCTCGCCGACTAGCCACTTGGAAGTCGCTAGCCGCTGGTCGAGTATGTCGGCGAGCCGGTGCCAGTTGGGAGCTTCCTTGGCGATCACCGCCTGGTCCGGCTCAGCCTTCAGGAGCGGCTTAACGACGTATTCGACGAGATAGACATAGCAGCTCGGGAACCAGGTAGAGCCCTCCCACAAGAGCCAGCGGTTGACGTCGGCGCGCCGCTTGAGGTCCTTTGGATAGTAATCGTCGGAGCCGCTCAAGTCGGCGGCGTATTGCAGGATCGCATTGGATTCAGACAGCGCGAAATCGCCATCCTTCGCGGCTGGTAGGGCGCCATTGGGATTGATCGCGAGGAATTCTGGCTTCTTGTGAGCCCCCGTGAAGTAGTCGACGTGGTTGATCTCATAGGGCGTACCGAGCAGTTCAAGCCCTGCCAGAACCTTGCGGCAGTTGACGGTGCACGGGTCGAGATACAGCTGAAGCATGAGTAATCCTCCCCTTGGTCGCACTTAGCCGCCATCCACCGAATGGCAGGCTTGTTTGGGATGAGATTGACGCTCGGGATGGGCCTCCGCAAGGGCGAGGCCTTTGGGTTCACTCCGCGACGAAAATGAACCGATGACCGCACAGGAGCGTCGATTATACTCCTACAGGTCTCGTTCCGACACATTGGCAAACGAGCCCTATCAAGCCGGCGCAACATCAGGCGGTCGCCGCCGGCGACCGACGCGGGGGCCATAGAAAAATCCTCCCAATTGACTCCGGACCGCGCTGTGAGGCCGATGTTCAAGCGGTAGGGTGTCGCGGTATAGTGCAAGTTCGCAGCCGGAGAGGTTTCCATGAAAGGTCCGCCGCCTAAGCCTCCCTTTCTCAAAGTCCTAGAAGGTAACCGTGACCGCCGCCGCCCAAACCCCGCTGCGCCGCGTCCGATCGGTGATCTCGCCCAACCGCCGGCCGATCTGCCTGAGGCAGCTCGGCCATTTTGGACGCAAGCGATAGCCGACGCGCCGCGTGGCTTGTTGAAACGCTCTGACGAGCGAGCGCTATTCGTTTGGTCTGTGGCCGCATGGCTTCATAGTATGGCCGCCAACGAACTCGCACAGGCGGGAACAGTGACGGCTGCCGGAAACCGCAAGGGCGCGATCAAGAAGCACCCCACCGTTTCGATCCTCGGCGGCCAAGCGAGCGTCATGCAAAGGGCAGGCGACCAACTCGGATTCTCCCCCGTCGCCCGGTCGCGTGTTCGACTGGAGCCCTCCCGCGACGGCGACGTGAACCCGTTTGAAGAGTTCCGCTGAAGCGTGGCGGCGTCGACGATGGACGATCTCCTCTCTCGAGTGCCAACCTTACGCTTGTCTGGCCGCCCACGCCCGCTTGCTGCAGGCCCTCTTTTTCCCTGCCTTCGATTCCGGGAGAGAGGGTGCTCATTATAAGAAGATAGACTCTCTTTCTAGATAGCGCCTTCCCTCGGGATAGCAGAGAATCGCCGCCAAAATCAGGCATCTGCCTTCCATCGGGAAGGCAGGTCTCGCGCTATCTGCCTTTCCGTAGGGAAGGCAGAAATCGGAATTTTCGTATTGTTTGCGGTACGGCGCTTGCCCGGCTTGTGCCGTTTGTGTCCTCTTCGGGATGGCTCGGTGTCGACGACAGGAAGCCAAGTCAGGGTGAAAAGTGTCATTACACGCATGCCGCCGCGGTGAGCTCTGATAAGGCCGCTGGCTTCGGCCCTGCGGATACATCGGGCGACAAGGCGCGGTGTGACGCCCGCTGCCACGATCTGTCGATGAGGCACCACCAAGTAGCCGTTGGCCTTCCCGCCGTGACGCAAGTGCTCCTCCATGACCAGGTCGAGGAAGCGCCGCGCAGGAGCGTCTAGGGTGCGCATGCGGGCGAGCACGCTTCGTGGCAGCATGATGAACTGCTCGCGACCACGGCTCTTCAACGCCGCACCTGGCGAAGGACGTCGTTCCAGTCAGTGTCGTCTCCTAGCGGCCACTCAACATGCAAGGTGATTTCCGGTCGATCGCGGCTTAGGCGCATGGCAAGCGCGGTGGCGGCAGCTTGACCCGCCCAGCTCAAGTCGTTGTCAGCCGCAACGAACAGCTCGCTTACGTCCGGCGGCGGCACGAAGTGCTCGATCCCCCAGCTCGACATGGCAGCCCAGCAGGGTAGTTTGAATAGCTCTGCTGCCGACAGAGCGGTAATAATGCCCTCTGCCACCAGCAGCTTGCCATCGGTTGGGGCATGGAGGCGGCAAGCAGCGCCTTTGAGTGCATGCTCCCACGGAATCGGCATAAACTTCTTGCGAGCTTCAGACGGTATCTCAACACACTCGTCGCAGTACTGTCTGGCGGCTGTGACAATGCCACCGAGGGGCCCCACTATTGGCGCTACCATGGCCGGGAAGCACCGGCCGCTAAGCTCGGGCAGCTTCTTGTCGAAGAACGGGCATGCTGCATGGCCAAGCAGCACCGTCGAGCCTTGGCGCACCCCGCGTTCGGCAAGGTATCTCGCGGCGATCGACGGTTCTGTACAGGCGGCGAGCAGCGCTTTGATGTCAGCCAGCCTCTGGCCGCTGCTCTTGCCTGGGGGTTTTGGCTTCGGGGCTGGAGCGACGTGGCTCATGAGGTAGGCGTCAATTTCCCCCATCGCCTTCGCCGCATCCCAGCTTGTGAGCTTGCGCAGGAAAGTTAAGCCGTTGCCGCCGCCGCATTGCCGGCAGTAGTACGAGCCGCAATCGTGCGAATTGGCGAAATGGTAACGGTCAGTGCCGCCACAGAAGGGACACGGTCCATTCCTTCCTGGCCGTAGGAAGCTTGCGTCCAGTCCGAAGTGCAACAGGATCTCGGACCAGCGGCCGACGGTGCGGTTTAGCAGTTCGGACGGCGCACGCGTCAGGATGTCGGGTGCCATCAATGCCCCCGCGCCCAAGCAATGAAACGACTGCGCACCCAACCTCTCGTGGCTGAACTTGGCGCGCGGGCAGGGTCGCCTGCCCATTCTCCCGATGGCCAATGGCCTTTGAATTTTTCGCGGTATTGGATATCGACCCAGCCTGGCTTAAAGTCTGGTTTGCCACGGCGACGGCGTCCGCGGTTTAGCTCATCACATAGGCCAAGCAGCTCGGCATAGAATTCGCGCCGCTCTTCGTTGGTCCATTCGTGTGGCTTTGCCTCACGTCCGCGCTCGCGCAGCACCAGGTCCTCGTCGATTACTTTCACAAGCTGGCCCTTGGTCCGCGGACGCCAGCCGCAGCTCGGGCAACCCTTGCCTTGAAACCGGCTCGCACCGCACTCGGGACACTCGACGAGCTTGCGGTGATAAGAGGACATCCGCGCCTCGTGTGCCCGGTTTACGACGCGCTCGCGCGGGTCCAGCGTCCAGAGGACTGGGTCCTGCAGCCAACCGTGCCGCATCAGGCAGCCGGCGTGATCAAGGATTACGCAATCGTTTTTGCCTGAGGCCCGCCGCAGACCTCTGCCTCCCATTTGCCTGTACAAGGCAAAGGAGTGGGTCGGCCGTGCCAAGACGATGGCTCGGATCGTCGGCAGGTCGAAGCCTTCAGTTAGAACTGCGCAGTTGCAGACGATGTCGGTCGTGCCGTTTGCGAGGCGCTTTAGAATGGCTTCGCGTTCCTCAGCCTGCGTGGTCCCATCGAGGTGCTCGGCCACCGCCCCCGAGCGGTTGAACTCTTCGGCTAGATGGCGGCTGTGGCCGACGTTAACGGCGAAGGCGATAGTCTTCAGTCCCGCGGCGTGGCGCCACCAGTGGGAGACGATGTCGCCGACCAGCTTGCCGGTGTCGACGCACGCCGCAAGCTCCTTCTCGATGTAATCGCCGCCCTGGCTGCGCAGGCCGGTGAGGTCAAGACCGGGGGCGGAGTAGACCTTGGGCGGCACCAGCCAACCCTGTTCGATTAGCTCGGTAATTTGCGGTGTCTCGACAATGTCCTGAAAGAGCACACCGAGCCCACTGCCGTTCTTGCGGCAGGGCGTCGCCGTCATACCCACAACGCGCGCGGCCGGATAGGCCTCGATAATCAGCCGCCAGCTTCGTGCAGTTGCATGGTGCGCTTCATCGACAACGACAAACGCAGCGGGCGGTAGCTCTATGCGCCGCGAACGAATTGTGCGGGCATGCAACGTAGGGATCATTGCCACCTGCACCGGCAGATCGGGAGTGGCCGAGAATCCAGCAGCGACAATGCCGGCGTCGATCCCGGCGAGATTCGAACTCACGACCTCTGCCTTTGGCAGGGCCGCGTCCGCACTTGATGACTAACCAGGCTCTGGGATGCCCTGAATGTTTTGCAAATCTGAGTTATACAGAGGAAGTTTTGCAGAAGGCGGGCACGCTAACCCCTTGAACTGGTTGACTAAGACCGCTTCTGAAAATCGCGCGTCGGTGGTTCAACTCTGCCCTTGGGCGACGTGGTTGCCTGCCGATTGGTCCGAGGCGGAATTGCTCGGAGTCGCTTGCACCATATCTGTAACCCTTAGGATCGATTGCGTTAGATCACGCTTGCTCATGGGTCCATGCCGACTGTGCATGATCAATCATGCAGAATAGGTAGCGAGCGGGATGGTTTTGGACCAGGATCAGCGGGGCGGCCGTTAGAAACTCACTTCACAGAAAGTCCAGACCTATCGGGCATCGGGCGCCTTCTTCGCCTCATCTGTGGTTCGCCTCCTGGTGCCAGGGGGAACAGCCCTGTTGCGGCTGCGACGGTGACGAAACGGTCGATAGTTTCCGAGCTTGGTCCGAGATCTGTAGCTGACATCGTCAAAGCCGAGCGGCTTGTCTCCTTGTGCCGTCGTTTCCGCCACCGTCTCGGACGCGACGATCGGCACGGGAGCTGACTCTGTGGCAGCGGCTGCCACCGCATCGCCGATCAGACCCTGACGTCGGAACGCCACGGCGTCGGCCGCTGCCCGCACCGGATCATCCTCGATATGGACGTAGCGCATGAACATCGTGACGGTCTTGTGTGCCGTGAGCGCCATGCCGACCCTTACGGGGATTCCGGAATTTGCGATATCGGTCGCCGAGCGATGCCGGATGCCGTGGGTGCCGATGCACGGCAGCCCGGCGCGCCCGAGGATGCGCCGCCAGCCCTTGTAGTAGGTGTGCTTCGACATCGGCCGGTTGGGATCGAAGATGGAGGGGCAGACGTAGGGTGACTTTTCCAAACGCGGTGCCGCCCCGAGCAGGCGAACTACCTCGGCGCTCATCGGCTTCGACATGCCGCCGGTCTTGCTGTCGGGCCATTCGACGCGGCGGTTGTCGAGATCGACCCAGGCCCATTCGAGCTTGAGGATCTCGGACATCCGAGCCGCAAACTCGAATTGTAGCCGGACGGCGAGGAGGATGAACGGGTGTTCCAGGCCCTCGGCCTCCGCCTTGCCCAGATAGGCGTACAACCGCTTCAACTCTGCATCGGTGATTAGCCGGGTCTTTCCTCGTTCGGGGAACTTTGGAACATGGCGGCAGGGGTTCGATCCGTCTGGGCGCATGCCCCAGACCTCTGCCATATTGAACATCTTGCGGACCGCTGAGAGCACCCGATTTGCGTTCGTCGGGAACTTCGACATCTTCTTCATGAGGCTCGAGATGTCCGCGCGCGTGACGTCAGCGACCTTGATCTGGCCGAGTTGGGGGACGATGTAGAGCCTGCCGTAGCCACGGTTGGCGTCGACCGTAGTGGGCTTGTTGCGCGGCTCGGAGTAGTCGGCGATGAAGCGCTCAAAGAGCTCATTCACTGTAGGCGCCCGGCGCGAGGCGCTCTTCTCGGCACTCGGATCCTTGCCCTTGCGGACGTCGGCCAACCAGTCCTGGGCGATGGCCCGGGCTTGCTCAACCGTGATCTCGCCAAAGCGGCCGATCGCTGGCTTGCGGCGCTGACCATTGTTGGCGACATAGGCGACCATGAAGACCTTGCGGCCAGTCGGCGTGACCTTAAGTAGGAAACCCGGTATCGCTGCGTCGCGGAGTTCGTAAGGAGCCTTCTCTGGCTGAGCGGCGTCCACGACGGTCTTGGTGAGTTTGAGCCTTGACATTTCTATCCTCCGGCGAGGCCAGACTTCAGGTGCAGAATAGGTGCAGCCAGAAAGCCAGCTATAGCGTACGACCGGCTAGGACTGGATCACGATACGAAGTGGAAATGCCAGATAGATCTGGCACTTATCGTATTGTGGCGTACTGCCGGCTAGAGATAGGTTAGGCCGTCCATCGCCCCTCAAAATCAGGTTTCCTCACGGAAGTGTTGGTTCGAGTCCGACCGGGGGCACCATCGCCTAAAATGCAAGCAGGCCAGCGATTTATCGCGGTCATTGTTGGTTCTTTTAGAACTGTTCTCGACTAACGTTTCTGCCCTTTCGACTAACGTTTCGTTCGCTCTTCGTTGATGGCTGTGGAGCGATCAAAGAGCTTCCGCACGGTGCCCTTCTCGTGCGCCAGGCGTCGTTCGAGCGCGGCCCCAGCCTGGTCAGCCGTGAGCTTCGTGTAGCGGTCGAGCACCTCGTTGATGCTGGCGATCGTGTGCCCGGTGATCGTCCCTCAGATGGTGCTTACCACCACTGCATCACTCGTGTGCTATCGAGAGACGCATGCGGTGAAGTCATCGCCAGATTGTGCAACCATACCCAACCGCCGGCGAGCAGCAGCTCAATCACCACAATCCCAATAACCATTCGCGACAACCATGACTTCTAGGGGCTACTCTTTCGAGGTCGTAGACGACAGGTGAAAATGCAGCCTACACGCCGACGGCTCCTTGGATCAGCCGGTGCGCTTACTGTTGCAGGCTCTGTCACTTCGGCCAGCGCGCAGAACACCGGCTGGCCGAGCAAACCCATCCACATCATCGTCCCCGGCGGTCCCGGTGGCGTCACCGACATCCGTGCGCGCTGGCTGGCCGAGCACCTGTCGCCGGCCTTGGGACAGCCGATCGTGGTCGAGAACCGAACCGGTGCTGCTGGTCGGGCTGCGGCTGGCCGGACAACTCGGCCTCGGTGAAATGGTGGTCGGCGTAGTGTGCCGAATCACAACCGGCGCCGTCGCCAACGCAGAACACGACCTGCGAATTGGGGGAGAACTCTTTCGATGCTCTTTCGCGGCACGACGCCGGTCGTAAAACCATGACCATCGATCACTTGCGGCATCTCTGACACCATCAAGCGCAAGCCGATCGTGGCCAGTTCCTTGCGGTCGAGCGAACGGCGAGATCATGCCGCCCGAGCCGCGGGTCACGCGGTTGGTGGCAACGTAGATGTTTTGATCAGGGGATCATGTCGGATCGCTTCCTGGACGGCACTTTTGCTACGACACTGTGCCGATCATCAAAACGCGACGTCTGAACATTTGGCTTCTATAGTCTGAATAGTGTTGCCGTCGGCGTCTGCGACAATAATCCGGGTACCGTCTCTATCACCTTTTACGACGGAGATTGCTAATCTATCAAAGGGCTCAAACTTTGACAGCAGCACGATGTTCGGACCTTTTGCATCTGCGCGGGCGCGCTTCGGCGTGGCTCCATTGAAGGCGACCGTGATAACGCTACCGCGGTTAGTGATTGCAAACTTAGTTCCGTCCGCCGCAACACAATCCGCATTGCGGCCGGCCACTTCGGCGGCATTGGATGCACTGCTACGATCGACCGGCGCGGTCGTTGTGGAATCCCGTTCTCTGGCAGCATCGGTCTGTAGTGCGACGTTGAGGGGATTCTTGGAGGCTAGAGCAAGCAGGCTCAAAACAAGAGCAGCCACCGCAAATGCGCCACCTGAGAAGACTAGAGAGTTAGGTACCGGATTTGGTGACCTGGCCTGCGGGTGCACCGCATTTCCTTCAGCCGCGCGGATTTCTTCACTTTGACTTTTCGTGTGAGAACTACGACTTGCGGATGCACTTGGTTTGTAAAGCTGTGAGTAGCGGGCGCGTGCGCGTGCTTCCTTACGCTCTTGCTCCTCACGAACCCGCCGCATATCGTATTGTAGGCGACGATTGGGGTCGCGCAGGTTTTCGTATGCCTCTGTGACGGAGCGGAACTTCTCATCATTGTTCGGAGAAGCGCCGGTCGCAGAATCCGGGTGGTATCGCTTCGCGAGCGCTAGATATGCCGATCGGATTAATTCCTGATCGGCGTCAGAGTCGACACAAAGCACCTTGTAATAGTCAGGTGTCACCGAGAATCCCAGCGCGCGCCAATTGGACCATCGCCTCCATTCTCCTCCAATATCCTTATCAACTACTCTCGCATATAAAGCGAGAGCGGGTCATTTGCCCGGGGAAAGCAGGCGACTGGCGGCTGGCAGGATTGCCCGAATGACCGAGCAGCGCCGCCTTGGTGCGCTACGTTCCAACCTGGCCAGTTGCCGAACCGAAGATACTGGTAGATCTGCCAAGCAAATAGGACGAGTCCTCCGGCGAAGCCCAGCATCACGAACATGATGGGGGTTAAGCTAGGACAAAAAAGCAGCCACACACAGGTGCGTTGAACAAAGTTGTCTGCCGCGTTCACGTAGATTGACGCAAGCGCGGCGAGCGCCATGCAATGCTCTGGTCTCGCTGTAGCTTCTGGAAAGGTGGGAGAACCTACACGCCACCCGATGAAAACCGTTGGCTCGCCCGAGTCCAAGTTAGTCCGAGTATGTTTGCTTTTTGCAGGCGCGCATCAAGAGGCGTCGGCTGCCAAGTGCAGATCTCATATCACTGCGTGTCGGTCGGATCTCTCAGCGCGGCAAACGCTTCCCTCAGATCATCGACCGTGAGTGGGGGCAGCTGCACAGGCGGCGGCTGGTCGATCTCGCTTAGCATACCCAGCGCGATTTTTTGCTCGGCTATGCGATGGTTTCCGACCGCCAGCGCACACAAGGCCGCGTACAGACATCCTGCTTCCCACGGCGTGGGCTCACGGTTGCTCGCCTCGATACGGCGAAGGGTCGCCAAGAAGGCCGTTTCGCTTGCCAAGCTCCTTGGTTCGGCGTGGTTGTTCACGGCCAATAGCCCCTCTGCTGCGTCGGCGTGGTGCGAACGCAATCATCCCCGACCGGGTTGCAAAGTAGTCCGCCCTTCTAGAAGCGTATCATTCCCAATCACACCCTTGCTTCGTGTACCTAAAGCGCGCCCTGCAATTGCGTGTTAACATTGTGTTATTGCCGAAGCGCAATATGGCGAGGGCACCGAAGAGGAGCTTCGCCAGCGATTGGATCTCGCCCAGCATTCGGAGGGTAGGTCCGCCTTCGGCAGTCAGTGAATTTGAGAAGCTTAGTCGGGACTCTTGACCTTTAATCCCAACACCCAAGGCGCGGCCGCCCGAGAAGAATCGGCTAGCGCTTCACCCCGTGTGCGGAAGGTCTTTGTCGAGGATGCAAGCTTCACGGCGTCGTCTTGTCGACGGACTTCCCAACCGAACGGTCGGGATGGCGGTCCACGACGCGTGATGCGGATCGTATAGCCAGTTGGCTTGCTCATTTCCTGATCACAATAGCGCTGACGTCCCTGCAGCGCTTTCATATTACCATAAGTCGATAGCCGACAGGCTGCTTTGGCAGTGTCTGACGGACGCTGGATTGGGGTGGATGCAGGGCCGGACCGTCCGCCGGACGCATCTTGGGGAGACGAAGGCGAGCGGCTTCGGGAAGCCTACGGTGAAGGGGGTAGAAGGGCCAGCGTCCGCTCTAGGCGGCCAGCAGCCAGGAGACCTGTTTGGCGTTTCTCGGCATCATCTGGCCTCGCTTCCCCGTATCGTCTTCTGGGGCGGGGACCGGCTGCTGGATCTTCGACAGCCACCGCGAACGCGCCGGCGCGTATAACAGGATTTCTGTGCTTCGCCACTAGTCAGACGGCTAAGACGAACGTCGCTGCCTGACGCGGCTGCTTAGGCGCTAAGGGGCCCGCCCGCAGCAAGGCAAGAGACCGCTGGTTTGGGGAGCAATTTTGCTCCTAGTGGCGGCCGTCGCCGTTGGAGCAAGCGCTTTCAACCAGTAGTTCCGTCGAACGATCGCCAGAGTGTTGGCCGCGCGGTTATAATGTTGTCACCTCCTGGGTGAGGCAATCGCTGGTAAAAAAATCCTGACGGGAGAGCCCTTTGTCGAGACCGAGGTCATGAACATCTATGTGCGTTCGTCAGGCTACTCCAGTGGCTGGATAGGGGTCTCGCCGGCCACTGAGATGCTCATCAATTTTTTTGGCTGCATTGGCGACAGTTTTAGGACTGAAGCGTGAGCCCCCTCGTAGATCCCACAGTTTCGGACGCGGGCGTCCTGCTCGCTACCGGTGTCGTCGCACTCACGTTCCTAATTGCATCTTTACTGGTGCATGTCGCAATTGATTTGGAACGCCCAACAAGGGTTGATATCCACGCCCGAAGAACCGTGAGGTTCGATGATGAAGAAAGGAGCAAACCCAGCGGTTATGCGATCTGCATCACTCGCCGAGGAGCGCCGTGCCGACCATTCGGCTGGGAATTGTACCAACAAGACGATTTCGTGAAGCTTGCATCTTCGACAAAGACCTTCCGAACACGGGGCGAGGCTTTGGCCGCTTCCGCTGCAGCAGCGGCGCCATGGTTATTGGGGAGCCGTTAGGTCCGTAGGATCCACGACGCCGGAGCGGCTGTCCATACCGAGAACCTCGTCCGGGCTGGCATGAGTAGCGAGATCAGCTAGGCTGATTGCGCAATGATCGCGTTCCTTGATCCTGCTCGTCCACGTCCTGGTCTCGCCATTCAAGACGCAGGCGCGACTGGAAGCCGAGATCGTACTGCTGCGACACCAATTGAGTGTGCTGCGTCAGTGCGTACCGTCGAGGCCGAAGCTGACGGTGGCGGACCGACTGCTCTTCGTCGGGCTCTATCGGCTGTTTGCGTCGGTGTTGAACGTCGTGACGATTGTCCAACCGGAGACGGTTATCCGGTGGCATCGGACGGGTTTCCGACTGTATTGGCACTGGAAGTCGCGCACTCGGGGCGGTCGACCAAAGATACCAGGGAAGGTCCGCGGCCTCATCCGGGAGATGAGCCTGGCCAATCGGCTGTGGGGTGCGCCTCGCATCCACAACGAACTTCTCAAGCTCGGCATCGAGGTCGCGCAGTCGACGGTTGACGGTAGCCAAATACATGGCGAGGGGTGGGCGAGGGCGGTCGCAGACCTGGAAGACCTTTCTGCACAACCATGCGTCAGGCATCGGCGCGATGGACTTCCTGATTGTGCCGACGGTCGGCTTTCGGTTGCTTTTCATTCTGGTTATTCTCAGGCACGAACGACGGCGGCTGATATCACTGTCGGTGACGGCCCCGACGGCGGAGGGGATCGCCCGTCAGATTACCGATGCCTTCCCGTGGGATGAAGCACCAGACTACATGATCAGAGGCCGTGACGCGTCCTACGGTGACGCGGTCACCAGGCGTCTGGCGGCCATGGGCATACGCGATCACCCGATAGCCCCGAGGTCACCCTGGCAGGACGGGCATGCGGAGAGACTGATCGGCTCGATCCGCCGGGAATGCCTCGATCACATCGTCGTCTTCGGCGAGGCATCTGCGCGGGATCCTGGCGGCCTACGCCGCTATTACAACGAACTGCGAACGCATCTGTCCGTGGGAAAGGATTCACCGGGCCGTTGGCGCCGAGGCGACGGATGGCCAGATCCTGGTGAGCGGACGACTGGCGTCGTCGATCGGCGACGTCGCGGAAGTCGAGGACCTCGGCGAGCGACAATTGCGAGGAATGATGCGACCAACGCCTATCGCCAATCTGCGCGGGCCGAGGTTGTAGGAGCCGCCACACCGTTTTTCATCCTCTGCGGGTCAGTCAGAGACTAAAAACTCATCCAGCGAAATGACTGCTTCACCCGTGAAAGCGGACGTCGTCTTGTGTTTGGGCGGCTTCAGCTAAGTGCCAACAACGGAAGTCGGCGGTACGAATGCAAAGGGCGGCGGCCGGCCCCTCTAATAGAAATAAGCCTTATAGAGTGGATGTCCGGGATTCTGTCGAAGGTACGGATTTTCCCGGACGGGACGATTGAGCATTTGCGGGATCGCTGGATCGGCTAACCACGGCATTGACTCAGCAACGCTTACAGGCCGACTGTAATGGCCACGGCCGTGTAATGGCCAAGGCCGTGCCCACGCCCTTGCGGCAATATGGCCCCGCCATCCCGTGTACGTGTACTTGTTGGCGCATACGGCACTTCCACAGCGGGAATCCCATTTGAATCCGACAAGCATTACGAAGAAGAAATCGGCCTCGGAACAGCTTCGATCTGTTCAATGCCTGAGGGCCGTCGCCGCACTGTTCGTTGTCGGCTTCCACGGCACTCTTCTTTGGCACGACAACTTCCTGCACAGCGTGAAGCCCTGGGACAACGGCAACTCCGGTGTCGACCTGTTCTTCGTCATTAGCGGCTTCATCATGATGGTTTCATCCCGGCAGCTTCTCGGCCTAGCCGACGGCTGGCGTCGCTTCATCGTGCACCGCATGGTGCGTATCGTGCCCATGTACTGGCTCACCACCATAGCCAAGCTTCTGTCGATTGCAGCAGTCCCCGAGCTCACGCGGCATACCTATTTGACCACGTGGAACACCATTGCCTCATTCTTGTTCCTGCCCTCGGCCGACGGGGCGGGGTTGGTCAAGCCGGTGCTGGCTGTCGGTTGGACATTGTCTTTCGAGATGCTTTTCTACCTCGTGTTCGCCGCTGCACTGTTCTTCGCGCTTGATCCGCTGATCGTGGTCGGTGTGGCAATGACAGGCCTCGCCCTGGTCTCTCTCGTCGCTCAGCCTGATTGGCCCGCCGTTACCACGCTCGCCAGCCCGTTCGTGCTGGAATTCGTCTTTGGCCTCGTCATCGGTCGCGCATTTGTGGCGCGGCGGCTTCAAGAGGCCTCGCCCGCATGGGCGGTTCCGATGGCTGCCGCCGGACTGGTCGGTCTTGCCGTTGTTCCGGTCGACGGGCCCTGGGAGCGGGTCGCGTTCTGGGGTCTCGCCGCTTCCGCAGCGCTCTGTGGGAGCGTGGCTTGTGAGCGCTGGTTGGGCCGCCAACTGCCCGATCTGTTTGTCAGGATCGGCGAGGCGTCCTATTCGATGTACCTTACGCACGGTTTCGTGTTGCCGGTGATCGGTGTCGCGGCTGCCAAGTCCGGGATCACGGGCCCGGCGCTCGGCATTGTGATTGTTTCGACCACTTTGATCCTGAGCACCGTGATGTCCCTAATCATCTTCAAGTGGCTAGAGGCGCCCATGACGGCCTGGCTTCGGCGTATGGTCAGCGACCGGCGTCGAGCCGGGGTGGTGCCGTCGAGTGCCGTGGGAACACCGGATTGAGAACTAATCTTCAGGTGGATCCTCGCTTCCCGAATCTGGTTCGCCGATTGCGCCATCCATCCCAGCCTCCGGCTTAATGAAGACACCCTATCTCGGTGCCCATCAAACCGGCAGCAGCTCAAGCCTTGCTCCTTTACTCGTCGACAAAAGCGGATCGCATCAAGACGAACGCTCGGCGGCTAGGCCAATCTCCCAGCAAGCCACAGCGTAACGTTACTGACGTAGCGGTGGGTGTCGGCGATGGCATGCGGCGTTCTCACCATTCCGTCCCCTGGCGGTTCGTCAACGAAGCTCGGGCAGCCGCTACGCCTATCCCAGTTGTAGTCGGCGAAGTGGTGGAACGTGCTCTGGGCGATGGCGGGCCCGCGATCGGACGCAGGTTCGAAAGCCACGGCAATATTGAAGCGCCTACCCGTCACCTTGCTGATGCCGGTCGCAATCACCCTGGCCGATTCATTTTCCGGCACGCCAACGGCGCCCTCATGCGGGTGGGAGGGCAAGTATCGTATCGTACCGGTCGGCGAGCCCGGATTGGCTAAAACGGGATGGGCAGGACCAGCTATTCCGATCTCCTGATAATCTCCGTTGGCACCCGAATGGAAATTCGGCCAGGAGATGGAGGTCGTATAGGGATCATCGACAGCGTGGTTGTTCGGATCGGGGTCCTGGTTTCGCGAATGGAAATAATGAGCCTTGCCGACGCCGGCGAGATTGCAGACCGAGGATCCAAGGTCCATATGGTCGCGCGTCACCAACAGCCCCCGGCCGTTGCAGCGAAACCTCGAGATCGCCTCGCAATCTTCCGTGGTCAGCCCGTTGCCGATATCGACGGCAAAAAGCCAAAGCTCGTCGAAATCGCTGCGATCGAGTGTTGAGAGCACGGTATCTGGCTGCCCAAGCGGGTCTCTATCACGCATCGTAACGTCGAATATCGCGCTGTCATCGGCACCGCGCTGGCCGCCGAGAAAGGCGCCGAGCATGCCAAATCGAGCGATCGACCAATCGTCCTCGGTTGTTGGAATGGTCGTCTGGAGAAGAATTTTGATTGGCTTGTCAGTCATGGAATATCCGATCTCCGGGGTCTCCCTCCTTGATATACCAAGTTCCTTGGCCGATCACCGCGACCTCGCGTCGGACGGGACCAAAACGACGCTGCGCGAGGCCCCCCTGCGTGTGGCGTCACGCAGCATGACGGCGTTCTCGCGCTTCGGCGAAGAGCTTGATCATCTCTTTGTTGAAAGCCGTCGGGATATCATCGGGCTTGCGGCTCGTGACCAGGCCTCGGTCCACCACCGCTTCCTGATCCACCCAATCCGCGCCGGCATTTTTTAGGTCGGTCCTGAGTGAAGGCCAAGAAGTCATGCGGCGTCCCCGTGCCGCGCCGGTCTCGATGATGGTCCATGGTCCGTGGCAGATCGAGGCGACCGGTTTGCCGGCATCGAAGAAAGCTTTCGCGAAGGCAACCGCCTTGGGCTCGATACGAAGCGCGTCGGGATTGAGGACGCCACCCGGCAGCAACAGCGCGTCGAAGTCCTCTGGCTTGGCTTGATTGAGGGGAACATCCACTGGGAACTCGTCGCCCCACTCCGTGAACTTCCAGGCACGGACGCGCTGGTCTTTCGGCGACACGATGCTGGTTTTGGCACCGGCTTGGTCGAGCGCCTTGCGCGGCTCCACCATTTCGACCTGTTCGAATCCATCTTCGATCAGGATCGCAACCTTCAGGCCGTTGAGTGTCTCACTTGCCATGATCCAACTCCCTTTGTGAAAGCGTAGCGCTCGGCGTGTGGTATCGCGGGACCGATTTCAGACGCCAATCGATCATCTCGCACGTTCTGGTCCAATGCCGGGAAGGGACGCAGGCGTCCGGCAAAAGGGATTCAAAAAATCGTTCAATGCATCCGGAGCACGATCTTGCCCAGCACGTGCCCGGCCGAGAGGCGCTCGTGGGCCTTGGCGGCTTCGGCCAGCTTGTAGGTCGCGGCGATCACAATCTGAGGCCTCGCCATCTCCACGGCGCGGTTGAGATGCTCGAACTCGCGAAGTCCAGCCCTTCCATCATAGGGAATGATCTCAATGCCGCGCCGCATCTTCGGCTCGGGCTCGACGCCGTTTGGATAGGCGACCCTGCCGCCGTCGCGAATCGTTTCGAGGCAGCGTGCGAGCGCATCGCCCCCGGCGAGCGCGAGCACGGCGTCGACGCCATCCGTCGCGAAGCGGCGCGCGATCTCGATGACATCGTCGCGCCGGCTGTCCATCGCCATGTCGGCGCCAAGCCGGCGGACCAGGGCCATGCCGTCCTCGCCGGATGCGGTGGCGAGAACACGCGCACCGCGCAGCTTCGCGAACTGGAGCGCCAGGCTTCCGACGCCCCCGGTAGCGCCGTGAACGATGAGGGCTTGTCCCGTCTTCACATGCAGAGCGTCGTCGATACCCTGCAACGCCGTGAGCCCGGTGACGGCAATCGCGCCCGCATGTTTTAGATCGAGTTGCGCTGGTATGTGAGCGACGGTTTCGGCCGAGATAGCGACGTATTCGGCATAGAAGCCGCCCTTGGGATTGTCCCAGCCATAGGCATAGACTTCATCGCCGGTCTGGAACCGGCGGACCCGCGATCCCACCGCGGCGACAATGCCCGCGCCGTCGCTGCCCAACACCAGCGGATATCGCGGGCGGCCGCTCGGCGACCACCCTTCCCGCATGTCGGCGTCCCAGCCGCCGACACCCGCGGTGTCGACCGCGATGAGCACTTCGCCGGCCTCAAGTTCGGGCACTGGCAACGAATGGATCGATAGCACCTCCGGGCCGCCGGGATGATCAATCGCAATCGCGCGCATCGTCCTTGGGATATCATGTGTCGCCAATCTCGTGGCATGAACACTCATCTGCATTTCCCTTCCGAAAGCCGCAGATAACGTATGCTATTGCGCGCTCGCCAACTCTTAGGAGCGGTGCCCGATATCCCGGGCCCTCGTCGATGTTGCTGCGCGTCGCGCGGTTCAGCATGTTGTGCGGATCGATGACGAGCTTCTTGGGCGAACCGTCGCTGAAGGTCTTGTGGGCTGCCGGAGCGTCTTCCAGCGAAATAAATTCGGTGTTTGCCACTTCTCGCAGATAGGGCAGCGTCCCACACAAAGCGACCGTGATAGATGTGCTGGTCGCTTCCGCAGATATCGGTCGACACCAGCTTGACGATCACGCCGTGTTCGAACTTTCTGCCGTGCGGGTCCTCGAGCTTCGGATAGTCGATGGTTTTGACCCCGAGCTTCATAGGCCCCTGAGATGTCAGAACGCGAATACCGGCCATAGTTTGCGTCGTTTCCGTTGACGTCAGCTGGCATGTCTGTCGCTCTTGCCCGCTGTCGGACCATACGGAAGTTTTCTTTTGCGCATGTTGACGAGCGTCAATAATTGCAAAGAAAAATTGCAAGGAACTGTTTCGGGTACCGCAAGCCCGCAGCGCGTTATGGAGACATCGCTCACAAGCAGTTCGCGCACGCCATAAAGCCGCGGTCGTCAATGTGCGGTCAGTAAATCGGGCGAACTAGATTCGTGTCCGTCCATAAATCGAGCGACGATCAGCGCCGGCGCGGGCTTCGGGAAACTGGACGGCACGTTTTGGCCTTGTCGGTGAGTGCCTTCAGCGCCGCATCGTTATCGCGGGGTTTGCGCATTTTGAGGCTCCGTCTTTGGTCGATGCGCAACTATAGCGTCGGGCCGCGCCGAAGGCTCCGGGGTGAGCTGGACTGCGTGAGACGGCACGATGCCGCGCGGATTGGCGTTTCGAGTTGCTTACGACGAACGTTGACGGCGACAACCAACGGCCGTGGTATCAATTCTCGCCTCTCTTGATGCAGAAACTATCGAGCAAAGCGCGGTCGCGAAATAAAGAGCGATCCAAAAAACTCTATTGCCATGATCGACCCTCTGAGAGACTTCTCCATGCCCTGGGCCGCGATCCGAGCTATCGAAGTCAGAGGATCGCGGACCTCTGGTAATCTGAGCGATCTAAATTGCCGCTTGAAGCGAGTGTCGGTCTCGGTGGTTGCGGGCCCGGGATTTGAACCTACCGCGCAGTAGTAAGGCTGTCGGCAAATCCCATATGCGTTTCAGTTAGAGCGCACGCCGGTGGACATGATCCCTATCGCCCAGCGCCTCGCCTTCATCCCTATTCCACATTGAGCCTCCTCCTTAAGGCTCTTTCATTCGGGGGTACTGTTGGGGGTATCGAAATCGGCGCTAACACAAGAGTGCTCGCATTTATTGATAACCAGCGCGTCGGTGTGGTCTCGACCGCGGGCACCATCGCCTGGAATGGCGTCCAGCGTGCCGCCGGGATGCATATGACCTGGGTTGTCATCCTGGAAGCTGGGGCCTAAATCCCCTCACCGGCAAGCCGCCATGGCCCTTCAGGTGGGTGGACCTGCCGGCGCGCCTCAGGCGGCGGCGGACCGGCACCTCTATCCGCCATATGCCGTAGCAGATCGCTACGACGGCGCTCATCGCCACAAAGATCGATAGCGCGAGGTTGCCGGGCGGCAGGGAGTTGATCAGGACAGATCCGAAGGAATTGTGGATCAGGTACAGCGGGTAGGAAATTCCGCCCAGGGCCAATGCTGCACGGCTAAGGCGTGGTCCCGTCGGTATGATGGTGCTTGCGTAGATTGCACCGGCCCCTGCAAGGACGATGGCTCCGGTCAACCATGTGTCAGGTCGAACGCGATTGGCGAAAACATCCGAGTCGACCGACGCGCGAATTGCCGCGAAGACGAAGGCAAGTGAGAGCGCAGCGGTCAGCAGCCCGAGATCTGCGACGGTACTTCTTTCGCGTCGAACGAGAAATATCGCCATGCCGACCGCGAAGTACGGCGCGAAGTCCAACGCCAGCAGGGTATGGAGCTTCGGCAACGTCACGAACAGGCCGAGGAGGGCAAGGCCCAGCCATAAAGCTACAAAGATCCGCAAGCGCTGGACGAAGTTGATGCTCCCGGCCAGTACTAGCGTCACGCCGACATAGAAGAAGATCTCGTACATGAGTGACCAGTACACTTCGTCGACGTAAGGCATGCCCAACAAGTTTGGCACCATCGTGAGGTTTCCCAGGACCACCCAGCCACCGAGTGCTTGCCCTGCCCATTGCCGGACGACAACGGTGATGGCGAGGCAGATCACGAACGCCGGCCAGAGCCGCACGAACCGCGCAAATGCAAACTGCTTGCGTGTGAGACCTGCCGCAGAGTGCGTTATGACGTAGCCACTGATCATGAAAAAAAGCGGCACGCCCAGATATCCATAGGACGCGACAGTCTGGATATCAGGCGCAAACGCAGCAGCGTGGCTGCGGTAGTAGAACAGGTGGTGGAACGCCACAACGGCAGCGGCCGCCAGAATGCGCAAGAGATCGATTGCCGCAAATCGTTGTGTGGCCTGCATTTGCTGTCCAGCCGCCATGACTTCATCTCAGTCCAACGATTCCTGCGGTCGTGGTTGACGCGAGGCTTGTGAGCGCATCTTTTGAGACTTGATGCAGCAAGTCGTGTGTCATCTTTAAGGTCCAGGCCAGAACCACGCAGCTTCCGGTCCTCCGATTGCTGCGTCGCGTTGCGTCCCGCAGAGTGTCCGACGGTTGCGCGGCGGATGCACATGGAATTCGATCCGGTCGCTCCTTTGGTTGGCGGCCGGGACTTCCCGCGCCGCTGAACGAGCCGTGGTCGGCCATGACACATCGAGCGTGTCGGTGCCCATTCCTTGGCCTTGCCGGCCATGTTCACCAGTTGAGCGCGATTGTTGCCAACATTGGTGACCTCGTGGGCAACGCTCAGGTGATGCTGCACATGGCGACCTCGACGTCGTAGCCGACCATCCCGCCGCCCCACCCGCTGGTTGGCATTGACTGCCCATCCGGTCCGTCAGCGACACCTGGTGGTCCGGCGCGGCCTGCATCACCAGCTCAAGGGCTTTGAACGCCCGCATCTGATCGTGAAGCGCGTCGATCTTGTCCTTTGGCCGGGCGGATTTTGCCGGCACCAACGCGCTCCTGACGAGCGGCTGCTTCCAAAGCTGCGGCGTGGCGCTATGCTGGTCTTTACCTGCTCCATCCGCGCCAGCCTACGGCTCGAAGCGATCTGTTTCAGATGGCAATCGACGTAGTCTTCAGCGCACGCTGGGGTGATAGGACGGCCGTCCCCTCGCTTCGGACACGACGCCCGCGAACCCCCAAACCGCCAGATCCAATCACCCTACCGGGTTCTCGTCCGATACGTTTCATCCAGAAGTTTCGGAGACACCCTGCCGACATAGCCCTCCACGAAACGCTTCTTCTCCAACCCCGAAACAGTCTGCTCAGAATTCCGCTTCAATAAGATTTTTACGCAGCCTCAGTCGTTACCAGACAACCCGAAACCCGACATTGAGGGTGTGGTTGTCGTTGCCGTTGCCGATCGCGCCGTCGTAGCGGAGATAAATCTGTGTCGCCGCGGCAATGGTGGTACTGGCCGAGAGGCCGATGGTGGCCGCGTCGCGCTGCGGCGTGGCGCCGTAGACAGTGAACGCATTGGACGGCGCGCCGGCGAAGGCCGCGGTGATTGGCCGGCCGGTGTCGGCATACTCGTGCATCCAGCCCAGCCGAAGCGCCAGATCGAAAGTTCTGGTGTCGCCCAGCCCGATGGCGCCGGCCAGTTCGGCGCCAAACGTGCTGCGCAGCGAGGTGGTCGACTGTTGCGCCACATTGAGGTTGAGCGAATTGGCGTTGCCCCATTCGCTGAAGCCGTTCTGGTTCACGGTCGCGACCTGAAAGCGGCCAAAGGGCGTCAGCGTCGCCAGAGCCGGCGCATAGATGCCGAACTTGTAGCCGCTCTCGACCTGGCCGAGGAACTGGTTGGCGCCGGTGCTGCCGTTGGCGGTGCGCTGCTGCAGGCCCGGAATCAGGATCTGGCGCTGCATCTGGTTGCCCGAATAGGCGTAGCCGGCGAGTGCGTCGGTGTAGAAGCCGGCCTGCGTGAAAGATCCATAGGCCGTGACGCTCACGCTGTCCGACCAGCCGCGGCCCATGAAGCTGTCGACCCATTGGGTGGCCGAGGTGTAGCCCACGCCGAGGCCGACGAGGAAGCGCGGGTCGAGGCGGTAGTCGATGCCGACGGCGGCGCCGCCGAAATTGTAGGTGAGCGTCGAGGAGTTGCCGTTGCCGGCGACGCTGCCCAGGCCGCCCAGCGCGCTCGCCCAGGCGCCCCACGGGCTCACCCCATCGCAGCTTTCGATCTCGCAGGCCTGGGCCAGGGCCTGGCGCTGCCCGCCAACCGCGGCGTTGCCGCGCGCCAGGGCCATCTGCTGGCCGACCGCGTTCATGAACAGCATGCTATCCTGCACATTCAGCGTGCCGAAATCGGCATATTGCTGCCCGCTGATGGCGTTGAGCGCCGCCGGTCCCTGCGTGTTGCTGAGCACGCTCAACGCATTCAGCACCGTATTGAAGTCGCCTGTCGCTGCCGCGTTGGCCTGATCGAGGGCCACACCGACGGCGTACTGGTTGCGCGTCTGCGCGCCGGCGGCAAAGGCGCTGTTGTTCTGAAACAGCAGCAGATAGACGTTGTTGGGATCATAGCTGAGCGAAGGCGTCAGGAAGGCGAAGTTGCTGCTGACGCTTGAATAGGCGCCCGAGACGCCGCCAGTCGCATTGAGGATAGTGTAGGTTGTGTTGCGGGCATAGGTGCCCGATTGCGCCAGCACCTGCACCGTGCCGCCGTTGATGGCGGCTGTGCCGCTGGCGTTGATGCGATCGCCCTGGCCTGCGGCATTCACTTCGACCTGATAGGTACCGCCGTTCTGTACCAAGTTGCCGTTGACGGTGAGCGTGCCGATCGAGTTGCCGGGCGCCACGATGCCGCCGTTCATCGTCAGGCCGCCGATGGTGCCGCCGCCGCTCAGGGTGCCGCCATTCACGGTGACGCCGCTCGCCAAGCTGCCGTTCACGACAAGCCCGCCGGCATTGAGGGCTGTGCCGCCGGTGAAGCTGTTGGCGCCGGTGAGCGTAAGTGTGCCGGTTCCGATCTTGGAAAGGCCGCCGGTTCCCGACATGACGCCCGAGAAGGTCGTGCTGGTATTGTCGTTGCCGGTCGTCAGGACCGCCGAACCCAACGTCACGTTGCCGGTGCCGGCAACAGAGCCAACGACCTGGTTGAATCCGTTGAGGTTGAGCGTGGCCCCCGATGCGACGCTGAACGCGCTGAACGGCGAGAACGCATTGGCGATTCCGGCCTGCAAAGTGCCCATGCTGACCGAGGTGGCGCCGGAATAGGTGCTGTTGGCCGCCAAGGTCAACGTGCCGAGGCCAGTCTTGGTGAGACCGCCGCTGCCGCTGATGGCGCCCGTGAGCGTTGCGCTGTTGCCGTTGGTATTGATGGTGCCGCCCTGGGCAGCGAGCACCATCGGCGTCGTGATCGCTTCGTTGGCGCCGTTGATCAGGAGCGTGCCGCCGGTGAAGGTGGCCGTGGCGCCGGCGCAGTTTACGGCGCCCGCGGTGTTGGCGATGAAAATTCCACCACTCCCCAGCATCGCGTTGCCGTTGCCGCACATGCCTGGGCCCAACGGCTGAGTCCCGGCGGCGATGATACCCAGGGAGGTGAGGGCCCCGGTGCCGGTGCCGATTGAAAACATCGCGACGTTGTTGCTGCCAAAATTGCTCGCATACAGGGCGGTGCCGTCCGGGCTGATCGCAAGGCCGCCCGTCTGAGTGCCGCTGGCGATCGAGCCCAGCACAGTATTGGTTGTTGCGCTGAACTGGGTGACGGTGCCGTCGTTGAAATTGCCGATATAGAAGTACTTGCCGTCCTGGCTGACGACCACACCGATCGGACCCGACCCGGTGGCTGCCGTCGCCACCACGGTGTTGGTCGCGGTGTTGATGACTGACACGGTGTTGGAGGCGAAGTTGGTCACGTAGGCGCGGGTTCCGTCCGGGCTCAAGGCGACGGTGGCCGGCTGGCCTCCCACAGCGACTGCGCCAACCACGGCGTTGGTCGCCGTATTGACCACGACCACGGTGTTGGCGTTTTGCTCCGTGATATAGGCACGGGTGCCGTCGGGACTGAAAGCGATGCCTCGCGGACCCGCGCCAGCGGCGAGGGCGATGGTTGTCGTCTGCGTGAGCTGGCCTGTGCTGGCATTCGCGGAATAGACCGACACGCTGTTGCCACCGATGTTGTTGGCGACGTACACGGTCGTCCCGGTGGGGTTGATGGCGATGCCGAAAGGATCAGGCCCCGTAGCGATAGCCTGGACAACTCCCTGCGTTGCGGTATTGATGACGAAAAGCTGGTTGCTGGTCGTGTCCGTCACATAGGCGAATGCCTGGTCGCCGCGCACGGCCACGGTGTTCGGCGTGGCGCCGGTTGCGGTCAGGGGCGCGGAAGATGTCAGCGTGCCGTTCGGGTTGGTCGTGTAAAGCGATGTGTTGCCGCTGCCGAAGTTGGGCGTGTAGAGGAACACGCCGCTCTGCGCGCCTGCCTGGCGGCTGGCGCCTGCGACCAGCAGGCCGCCGATCGCCAGGCCAGACAATATCAGACGAGGGGTCATGAAAACATTCTGTGAGTGTAGCAGATCACGTCGTCTCTTCCCATCCGACATCGTTTCCTCCTACCTTGGTTGCGTCAAGATATCTCCAGGCGCCAGGTTTGCAATCCAAGCTGCCAATCATGCAAAGTCAGAGACGCCACGACGACCCGCAACAAGCGGCGCAAGCGGCGCTCGTTTTGATCGTGGTCAGCAAAGACGCCGCAGCTGCCGTCGGGTCGGAAGAACAAGCACCTGCCCGGTACTTCTTTCCACCAACCTTGATTGCTCGGCGAACGCCGCAAAATCACCACGCCAAAGCGCCAGGCACTCTTGTCGCCGCCGTAAGGCTCGTCGGAGACGTGGTCCTGATAGCGTGGCACCTTCGACGAACAGCCTGATCAGGTTGTCGACCGCGTCTTCCGGTCGAGCAATCCAATTGGGCCGCATCACTTGCCAGAATTCACTGCCAGGCGAGGGAACACGCCGAGGCGCTTCGCGCAGTTTGCCGTATCATAGCCCCAGCGCCCAAGCTCGCGGATGAACCGGGCCATTCCTCCGTGCCGTTGCGGGATTGCCGGAAGCGGCAGTTCTCGTGAAATTGTCGGTAGATGCACCGGCCTCACCCTCTGTCGGATCGTTGCGATAGTAGGACGCCGAAAGTCGGACCTCTGTGATAACCATGTTATCTTTCAGATCGTGCGGGCGAGTTTTGGGCGGCGCTCATTCTCACCGAGCCACAGGGATCTGGGGCACGGCTTGCGCATTGGCCCGTCAATCGTTGCAGTTTGAGCGCTGGTAGGTGATGGCTGCCGCCTCGTTCAAGCCTTGTTGTAGCGACGCCGCGAGGATTTTCACGTGTGGTCCAGACCTGAGTTCATGGACATCGAACGCGAAGCTATGCATCCGGTGAGCGCTGGCCCCTGCACGCCACTTGCTATCATCGAGCCGGTCACTGGAACTGAAGAATATATCGACTGAACCGGCATAGGATCGGTAATCGCGAATCGCTTCCCAGGAGCGGAGGATCACCTGGCAGTTGGCGGACAGTTTGGGCGTTCAGGACTTCGGCGCGCATCGAGTTGATGCAGTTGAGGCTTGCCGCGCGGAGTCATTCAAGTCGATCCCCGAGCGGGGCGCCCCGACTTCTGCGCCGCGGCGGGCTGAATGGACCGCGCGCAGTCGACGATATTGACCCGGCGAGTGGCCGACCCAGCGTCGGAAGGCGTGATTGAACGCGCTCACGTCGGAGTAGCCGAGCGAAAAGGCGATTTGCGTCAGCGCCAGTGTCTCGTTCTCCAGAAGGTTCAGCGCCAGCGTCTTGCGCACGTCGTTCTGCAGGTCTGAGTAGTTCACGCCGGCATCCTTCAGTCGCCGCTGCAGCGTCCGCACCGCGCGAACAACCGCTCGCAACCCGTGCTGTCCTCGTTGGGCGGGAACACGTTCCACACAGGGGCATCGCCATGCACGATGCCGAGGTTCTTGCGCGTGGCCATGCGGGGGGAGTGCGGGCGCCGCCATTGGTTTCGGCAATTCCCGTACAACCACTCTAGACGGTGACATCGCGATGGGCAGTCGGCCCATGCCCAAATGTTGTCCAAAGCCGGGAAGCGGTCCGCTGGGCTTTGCTGTCCAGCGACCGCCGTCACGCCTCTAGCGACAACAATTCGCTGCGTGAACCCGCGGGCTCCTTTTGGGTGACGTGGTGCATCGGACAGCCTGCCCTCGGTGCTTGGCGCTGTGCGCAATCGACCCCACTACGCCCATCAAACCCTGTCCGCAGCATACGCGCTGCTATGGCCGCACGTCGCTCAAACCAAAGTATGAGCCCTTCATACCAACACGGCATTAAAAGCAACCTCCGCGCGATAGAGCGGCCTGTCGTGACGGGACTAAGTTGGCAGCATCCTAGCCATGTGAAGAATTGCAAGTGACTTGGGACATGCAAGCGAACCACCCTGGACGTCAGAGGTCGAAGCCATGCTAATGAACTCGCCGAGCGTGGATGTGGCGCAATATCGTACCCTCCACCGACAGACGTCGAAACCGTGCCAGGCTGCCATACTGTCGTCGCTGGGCGGGCGCACCTGCTCTGTCGAGCAGCATCGCGAGCACTCCGACCGGCAAGCTTACCGGCTGCTCGACCGGGCCATGGTCGACGAGACCAATCATGGCGTGCAGGTATCTCCAGCCGATGTCGTGAAGCGCCGGACCGTGAGGTGGGACGGCATGGCAGCCGAGGTCGTCCAAGCCACGAGGCGTGAGAAGCTGGAGTTCCGCTTTTGCGCTCCGCTCCACCTTCTTGCCGTATGCGACCAGGGTATGCGAAGCGACGGCGACACGTTCGTCGAGGGGCTGCCGCGATCGAGGCTGCGGGACGTTGCCCGGAAGCTCACCTTCGCGCCGGCTGGCCACGCCTATCACGAGTGGCATGAGCCGCGCGTTCTGACGCGCATCGTGTACTTCTATTTCGATCCGGCCAGGATGCCGTTGCATTCTGACCCGGGCATCAAGCCTGCGCCTTTGGCCCCTCGGCTGTTCTTCGATGACGCCACCCTGTCGGACACGGCGCTCAAGCTCAAGCGCCTGGTCGAGGATGCAGGCTCCGACAGCAGTCCCTACTTCGAAGCCCTCGGTACCGTCCTGGCGCATGAGCTCGTTCGCCTCGATGCCGGGGCGTCACGCGTCGAAACTCCTGCGAAGGGTGGCCTCGCTGCCTGGCAACAGCGCATCGTCACGGCCTACATCGAAGAACATCTGGCCGAACAAATTTCCCTCGCGACTCTCGCCGGGCTGGTTGACCTCAGTCCGTACTATTTCTGCCGGGCCTTCAAGCAGTCGCTCGGCATGCCGCCGCCTCGCTATCACAACAGCCGTCGCATCGAACGCGCCAAGATCTTGTTGGCCAAGCCGGCGCCCTCGGTGACCGACATCGGATTGACCGTTGGCTACAGCGAAACCAGCTCGTTCACCGCGGCGTTCCACAAGACCACGGGCGTTACGCCGACCACCTATCGACGGACTTTCCCATAAGGCCGCTGAAGCGCGAGGCTTCCTGGCCAGCGCGGCGAATTCAAGCGTTAGGGAAGGTCGAACCTATGAAGATGGATTTCGCGATCGCCGCCATAGCCGTCTCGCTCCTGGGCTGCAGTTCGGTCTTGGCGCAAGTGGGCGGGGCGGGCGCTTCGCCAATTGGTGCGGCGTCACCCCTTGCCACAAGTTCAGCTTCGCCCCTTGGGCCTGTCGGCATCCCGCTCGGTGCCACCGAGATGGCGGCGCCGGGAATCAGTCCGGCGCCGCTGCCCACCATGGGCGCGACGGGCTGTTCCGCTGCGGGATCGCCGATGTCTCAAACGGCCACTCCCCTGTTCGATGGTGGCGGCGCGCCCGGAGCGGCGTCGAGCGCTTGCGCGACCACGGGCAGTGCGGGAGCGAGCAACACTGGCTCGTCGATGCCGTTTCTATCGACGTTGCAGGTCGGACGCGTCGGCATTCCGTTGGGGTCTACCGAGCTGGGTAGCGCGGGGCTCAGTCCTCCGCCACCTGTCTCGACGATGTTCGTATCGCCCATCGGCCCATCGACGGTGGCTCCGCTATCGACGATGAGTAGCCCGCCATCGACGACAGCTACGCCACCGTGCGCGGTTACTGGAACATTCCCCGACGGATCCACAACGAGACAGGTGAGATCCACCTCCTCCTCTTCGGCAGCGACAACGGGCGTTCCCGGCTGCTGAGCCAGTTCTCCAGCATGAGCAAGGTCGCAAATGAATTGGAAGATCATTCTCCTTACCGCCTTGCCGACGACCGTGTTGGCGATCGCAGGCGCCCTCTACCTGACGCTCGCTCCTGCCCTTGAAAAGGCGGCTACGACGTCGGTCGTGTCGCCAGCGGTACCGGTGGTTGCCGGCGTTGTGCGAAGTCACGATGTTCCCCTCTATCTGCTCGGCGTCGGCACGGTGATCGCCTACAACACCGACGTGGTACGCAGCCAGATCCAGGGCCAGCTCACCCAGATCACGTTCACCGAAGGGCAGACCGTCAAGGCGGGCGACCTCCTGGCGCAGATCGATCCGCGCCCCTACCAGGCGCAGCTCGACCAGATGACCGCCAACCGCGATCGGGACCAGGCGCAACTTGCCAATGCCGTCGCCAATCTCGGCCGTTACACGGAGCTGGAGCACAAGGGCTACGCCACGCCGCAATTGTCCGACACGCAGAAGGCGCAGGTGGCCCAGCTGCAAGCGGCGATCAAGGCCGACGAGGCGCTGATCGAGCAGGCCGAGGTCCAGCTCGGCTATACAAGGTTGACCTCGCCGATTCCGGGCGTCACCGGCGTGCGGCAGATCGACGTCGGCAACATCATCCATCCGACCGACCCCAACGGCCTGGTAGTGGTCACGCAGGTCGAACCCATCTCGCTGATCTTCACGCTGCCGCAATCGGAATTGCCGCAGATTCAGACGCAAATGGCCAAAGGGCCGCTCAGCGTGCTCGCCTACAGCCAGGACGACAGGATCAAGCTGGATGAGGGCAAGCTTCTCCTGGTCAACAATCAGATTGCCCAGACGACGGGCACCATTCAGCTCAAGGCGACCTTTCCCAACAGCGCACATCTGCTGTGGCCGGGCCAGCTGGTCAATGCCCGGCTGCTCATCGACACGCGAAAGGATGGGCTCACCATCGCCGCGCCGGCGGTGCAGCAGGGCCAGAGCGGAGCCTACGTCTACGTGGTCTCGCCCGAGGGCAAGGCGCAGGTGCGCCCCGTCACCGTGGGGCAGATCAGCGAGGGACAGGCCCTGATCGATTTCGGGCCTCCAGGCCAACGAGACCGTCGTCGTCGACGGCCAGTATCGGCTGCGGCAGGACAGCCTTGTGCGAGTGCTGCACGGCAAGGCGGCGCAGCAAGCCGACCTGCAGAGCGCGGTCGAGAAGGCAATCCCATGAACTTCTCGGCGCCGTTCATCCGCCGGCCGATCGCCACGATCCTGCTCATGGCGGGGTTGCTACTGGGCGGCCTTGCGACCTATCCCTTGTTGCCGGTGGCGGCGCTGCCCAACGTCAACTACCCGACGATCCTGATCACCGCCCAGCTGCCCGGCGCGGATCCGCAAACCATGGCCTCGACCGTGGCGACTCCGCTCGAGCAGCAGATGGGCCAGATTCCCGGGGTCACCCAGCTCACCTCGACCAGCGCGTTGGGCGTTACCTCGGTCACCGTCCAGTTCGAGCTCTCCCGCACCGTCGACAGTGCCGCAGTCGACGTCTTGGCGGCGATCAACGCGGCAAGCCCCTATCTGCCGACCAACATCCCGTATCCGCCGACGATCCGGAAGGTGAATCCGGCGGAGACGCCGGTCCTGCTTCTCGCGCTCACCTCCGACACCCTGCCGCTGACCACCATCGACGCCTACGCGGAGAATATTCTTCTGCCCAAGATCTCGCAGATCTCCGGCGTCGGCCTGGTCGGCATCGGCGGACAGGTAAAGCCGGCGATCCGTGTCCAGGTGAATCCCCAGGCGCTGGCGGCCCGTGGTATCGGTCTCGAGGACGTCCGCAGCGTCATCGCTCAGGCCAACGTCGATCTGCCGAAGGGCACGCTCAACAGCCCGCGCCAGACCTATACGCTGAACACCAACGATCAATTGCTGAAGCCCGACGCCTACGACGCGCTGATCGTCGCCTACCGCAACGGCTCGCCGGTGCGCATCCGCGATATCGGCAAGGCGATCGAAGGTCCCGAGAACGATCTGCTGGCCGGCTGGTACAACAAGCAGCGCGCCGTCATTCTCGCCATCCAGCGCGTTCCTGGCGCCAACGTCATCGCCACCGTCGATCGCGTCAAGGCTTTGCTTCCCCAGCTCGAGGCCTCGCTGCCGCCGGCGATCAAGGTCACCATCGCGGCCGACCGGACGACCACCATCCGCGCCGCCGTCGCTGATGTGCAGTTCACCCTCCTGCTGACCGTCGCCCTGGTGGTGATGGTGATTTTCCTGTTCCTGCGCAATCTCTGGGCGACCGTCATTCCCGCGGTGACCGTGCCGCTGTCGCTGGTGGGCACCTTCGCGGTGCTGTATGCCCTGGGCTACAGCTTGGACAACCTCTCGCTCATGGCTTTGTCGATCGCCGTGGGCTTTGTGGTCGACGACGCGGTCGTCGTCATCGAGAACATCGTGCGCCATCTCGAACAGGGCCTCAGCCCGATGGAAGCCGCCCTCCAGGGTTCGCGGGAAATCGGCTTCACCATCATTTCCATTACCCTGTCGCTGATCGCCGTCTTCATCCCGTTGTTCCTGATGGGCGGCTATGTCGGCAAGCTGTTCCAGGAGTTCGCCGTCACGATCTCCGTCTCCTTGCTCATATCGCTCGTCGTCTCGCTGACCCTGACGCCGATGATGTGCGCGCGCCTGCTGAAGAACGAAGTCCACAAGCAGCACGGACGGCTCTATCGACTCTTCGAACGGGGCTTCGACGGACTTCTGACGCTCTACGAGCACGGGCTCAAGATCGTCTTGCGCCATCGTTTCATCACTCTAATGGTGATGCTCGGCACCGTTGCCCTGACGGGTTATCTCTATGTCGTTATTCCGAAGGGCTTCTTCCCACAGCAGGATACCGGGCAGATCGTCGGCATCACGGAGGCGGCGGAGGATATCTCGTTTCCTGCGATGGCCCAGCGCCAGCAGGCGCTGGTCGACATCCTGCTGAAAGATCCGGCGATCGAATTGGTCAGCAACTACATCGGCCCGGGCGGCCCGACCGCGACCCTGAACCAGGGACGTGTCTTCATCGTCCTCAAGCCCGGCAACCAGCGCGATGCGAGCGCCGACCAGGTCATTAACCGACTGCGGCCACAACTCGCCAGGATCCAGGGCATCACCCTGTACATGCAGGCGGCGCAGGACATCACTATCGGTGCGCGCCTCACAAAGACCCAGTACCAATACACGCTAACCGACGCCGATTTCGACCGAGCTTGCCCACTGGTCGGCGATCTTCGTCGAAAAGATGAGAAGCATCCCGGGCGTCATCGATGTCGCCAGCGACCAGGCCAATGGCGGCCCGATGCTCAACGTCACCGTCAATCGCGAGGTCGCCTCGAGCTTCGGCATCCTGCCCTCGACGATCGACAACGTGCTGGACGACGCCTTCGGCCAGCGCATCGTCTCGACCATCTTCACCCCGCTCAACCAGTATCACGTCGTGCTCGAGGTCGATCCGCGCTTCCAGTACAGCCCGCAGGCGCTGCGCGACATCTACCTGAACTCGTCGGCCGGCCAGCAGGTGCCGCTCAGCACGCTGGTCAACAGCGACATCAGGCCGGCGCCGATCGTCGTCAACCATCAGGGGCTGTTCCCGTCGGTCACCATCACGTTCAACCTTCGGCCGGGCATGGCGCTGGGCGATGCGGTCGCGGCCATCCAGCAGATCGAGAAGCAGACCGGCAAGCCTGCCTCGCTCGCCACCTCCTTCCAGGGCAACGCCCAGGCCTTCCAGGCGTCGCTCTCGGGAATGCCGCTGCTGATCGGCGCGGCGCTGGTGGTGATCTACATCATCCTGGGGGTTCTCTACGAGAGCGCGATCCATCCGATCACGATCCTGTCCACTCTGCCGTCGGCCGGCATCGGTGCCTTGCTGCTGCTGATGGCGGTGCATATGGACCTGAGCGTGATCGCCATGATCGGCATCATCCTGCTGATCGGCATCGTCAAGAAGAACGGCATCATGCTGGTCGACTTCGCTCTCGAGGTCGAACGGAGCGAGGGACTGGGTCCCGAAGAGTCCATCTATCGCGCCTGCATCATGCGTTTCCGCCCGATCCTGATGACCACCATGGCGGCGCTGCTGGGCGGCGTGCCGCTGATGCTGGGCACGGGGACGGGCTCGGAGATCCGCCAGCCGCTCGGCTATGCGATCGTGGGCGGCCTCGTGCTGTCCCAGGTTCTCACGCTTTACACGACGCCGGTCGTCTTTCTGTATCTCGACCGGCTCAGCAGACGGTTCCGTTCGCGCGCGCCGGACGGGAAGAATGCATTGCCGCCCGCGTCTCGCTTGGCGGAGTGACGGCGGTTGGGGCAACAGCAATCAAAATTGAGCAATCCTGAACAAGCATCGACCCGGATTGCCCAGTAGCCTTTCGGCGCGTGCAGTCCAATAAACTCGGCTTTTGTGGCCCAGTCATCATGGCATCGTCGACTGTCATCGTGTGTCCCAAAGTATCCTGATGTTCGGGATCGAGGGTTGCGTGGGGGATGTCCTTCAAGAGGGGAGTTTCCATGAGCCTGCCCAAGCGCAAAGGGACCTGGATCGTGCTGACGACCGCCGCGGCGTTGGTCAGCCTCACGCTTGCCCATGCCCAGCAAGCGCCGCGCGGCAAGTCGAGCTACATGCCGGTCGACATCACCGAGCCGTTCTCGACGATCATGTCGCGGCTGTCGGGGGAGAAGCCGGAGGTCGAACGGGAGCACATGGCGGTTCTCAATGAGCGCTACGATCTCGGCAACCGCCCCGCCGTCGGCGTCACGATGGATCGCACAAAGCCGGTTCAGGAAGGAGTCCGGATCAAACTCGCCGCGGGAACGACGTGGGACAGCCTCGCCGGTATGACACCGGAGCAGATTCGCGACCGCAATCTATTCCCGCCTGGCTTCTATCCGTTGCCGCACCCGAAGCATAAGGAAGGCGGCTTCGTGTTTCCGCGCTTCGTGATCGACGAGATCAACAAGCAGGGAGCGCGCGATCTGACGCGCTTCGACGTCGATTACGATATCCCGGATCACTTCCTGCCCGAATTCCCGCCGGCCATGTATCTCAATCAACGCACCGATCTCGGCGACGTCTCGCAGGGCAAGCTCGTAACGATCAACAACTACTACGAATTGTTCAACGGCATTCTGCCGCCGAAGCAGATCGAGGGTTTGCGCCTCCTGGTGACACCGTTCCCGCAACAGCAGTACAACCAGACCGAGGATCGCCGCACGGCGAAGCCGAGCCGCGGTGCGGCCTGTTTCGATTGCCATTCGAACGGCCATACCAACACGGCCATACCAACAAGGCAACCCACCTTGCGCCCGATGCCCGCCCCCAGGAATCCCGCCATCGCATCGTCACCCCGCCGCTCCGCGGCGTGCAAATCCAGCAGCTGTTCGGCTCGCAGCGCGCCCTCAAGACAATCGAGGACTTCACCCAGTTCGAGCAGGCCGGGGCGTATTTCGACGGCGACCACGTGATCGCCGCCAAGAAGGGCATGAATCCCCTCGATCGACTGAACCAGGTCGACCTGATGGCGGAATTCCAGGAGGAGCTGGGTTTCCCGCCGGCGCCGAAGCTCGACGTCTTCGGCAAGCTCGACCCGGCGAAGGCCAGCCCTGCCGAGTTGCGCGGCCAGGAGATCTTCTTCGGCAAGGGGCAATGCGCCACCTGCCATGCGGCGCCCTACTACACCGACAACCTGATGCACGATCTGCACGCCGAGCGCTTCTTCAAGCCGGTGATGATCAACGGCATGCAGGCGACCAGCGACGGCGCCATCAAGACCTTCCCGCTGCGCGGCATCAAGGATTCGCCGCCCTACCTGCACGATGGGCGCCTGCTGACGCTCGACGATACCGTCGAATTCTTCAATCTCGTGCTGGGCCCCAAGCTCGCACCGCAGGAGAAGCAGGACCTGGTGTTGTTCCTGCGGGCAGTCTAGGCGTGTCGCTGCGCCGCGCTGACGTTGGCAACGCCCTACGCGAACGTTACGGCTGACGCTCGAGACCGCATTATATGGCGGTCTCAAGCTTGCCTTGGGTGACCAGGTTCAGCCGCAGCAGGTCGTTCTCGATCATATTGTGAACGGCATCGAGACGAAGAGCGCGGTCATGCGCCAGCGGCAGGTGGTCGGCTCGGCGCGCGAAGTTGGGTGATCTTGCGCAGAACCCCTCCGCGGGCTGTGCCGATCTACGAACGCGAAGTCAGGGACAATCGCGGCGATCACCGCGAATCAGCGTGAGTTTGGCAATACCGCCAAAGCCGCTCCCCAGCAGCGGGCCTACATGTCGCGCGAAGACTGCGGTCGCTATTGCGTGGAAGTTTACCGCGCGCGGAGTATCCGAGCCTTCAGCGGTGACGCTCAAGCCGCTGATACTCGCCGACGAAGGTTTTGCATATGTTGACGCAGCAGAAAGGAAAAGGCTTTGGCGCGGTCGGTCCGCGGCTCGATGGCCGGAAAGACGATCTTCAGTTCGTAGGGGATGACGGGTTCGAACGGGCGCACGATCACCCCGTTGCCTTCGTAAGCCGAAGCTGTCAGCGCATCGAGGACGGAGACGCCGACACCCTTCGCGACGAGGGCGCAAATGGGTGCCGAAAACGACGATTCGAAGATAATGTCGGCCTTCACATTCGCATCCAAGAGGCGCTGCCTGATGCGCTGCTGGAACAGGCTGTAGTCGGAGATCATCAGCAGCGGCACGCCGACCAGGTGACGTGGCCGGATAACCCGTCGGGCGCCAAGCGAATGGCCGGCCGGGAGGACGCAGACAGCATTCGGCGCTGGCACCGCCTCGATTTCCACGCCGGGCGCTTCGGCCGGGACGACGGCGACACCGATATCGAACTGCCGCATCGAGACGGCGTCAAGGACTTCTGGAGAAGAGCAGGTCTTGAGCGAAAGGCGAACGCCGGGCCAGTCCCGACGGAAGCGACTCAAGACGGTCGGCAGCCCATAAAAGGAAGGCGCGAAAGAAGCGGCAATCCGCAAGTCTCCCTCGCGTCTGCCGCCTAGTTCGGCGGCTACGCGTACAATGCGGTCGAGGCCGTGAAAACTCCGTTGAACCTCGCGATAGAGAGCCACGGCGTCCGGCGTGGCTGTCACCTTCCCGGACCTGCGGTCGAAGAGCGGCAACCGAATCTCGGCTTCGAGATCGCGGATCAGCCGGCTCACCGCTGGCTGGGTGATTCCCATGAGCGCCCCGGCTGCGGTCATGCTGCCGGTCTGAAACACCGCTCGGAAAGCTTCGACCTGCCGAAGGTTGATTCGCATCACGGCATAACGTTTTGTTATCGGCACCTAATATTTCATATTGGCATTTATATCGGGTTGTCTGTCAACTCTCGCCCGAAGGAGCCTGATCGATGACCATCGCCAAGTTGCATCCGCTGTTTGTTGCGAAGTTCAAGGGCGTCGACATTTCCCAGCCGATCGACGAGCCCACTTTCAGGCACATCCAGGCGACCATGGATGAACACGCTGTCGGAGTGTTTGCGGGCCCGCGCCTTGACGAGGAAGCGCAGATCGGCTTCGCCGGGCGGTTCGGGACACTCGAGCAGCAGAACGGCGTGCTGACCACCGGCATCAAAGCCAGGATCAGCCGGCGGCTGGTCGATATCTCCAACCTCGACGAGAGCAATGCGCTGCTGGCCCAGCAGGATCGCCGGCGCATGTTTTCGCTGGGCAACCAGCTTTGGCACACCGATTTATCCTTCAAGCGGACGCCGGCGAAATACTCCCTGCTCCATGCCCATTCGGTGACGCCCGAGGGCGGCGAGACGCAATTTACCGACATGCGCGCCGCTTACGATGCGCTGTCGCCGAAAATGAAGGCCCGGATCGAAACCCTCGTGGCCGAGCATTCGATCTTTAATTCGCGCGCCACGCTCGGCTTCACCGAGTTCTCCGACGAGGAACGCCGCGCGATGCCGCCGGTCCATCGCGGCCTCGTGCGCATCCATGCCGGCTCCGGCCGCAAGACGCTTTATCTTGCCTCACACGCCTCGCATATCGTCGGCTGGCCGGTACCCGACGGCCGTATGCTGATCCGAGACCTCATGGAGCACGCGACGCAGCCACAGTTCGTCTACACCCATCGCTGGTCGGTAGGCGATCTGGTCATCTGGGACAATCGCTGCACCATGCATCGCGGCCGGCCCTACGAGGAGGCCATTTATCGCCGTGATATGCGTCGCGCCACGATCCAGGACCTCGATCCCGGGGTGCAGGATCGTCGGGTCGCCTGATCGCCGTCGTCGAGGACCAAAGCGCTGAAAAACGATGAAAGGGAGGAACAAAATGCCGGGTACGCTAACTGCTGATTCCGTCGCCCGCTATCGGGAGAACGGCGTCCACTGGCCCGTTTCCGTGCTCGGGCCAGCCGAAGTATCGCGCTATCGCAATGCTCTGGAGGCGTTCGAGCGCGCGCAAGGTAGCCCACTGCGGGGCTCCATGATGTTCAAGACACATCTCGTCTTCACCTGGGTCGACGAGCTGATCCGCCATCCGAAAATACTCGACGTGGTGGAATTGATTCTCGGTCCCAACCTGCTCGCCTGGAACACGCATTGGTTCATCAAGGAGCCAGGCGATGGGCGCTATGTGGGTTGGCACCAGGACCTGGCCTATTGGCATCTCGAACCGGATGAGGCCATTACCGCCTGGATTGCGCTGTCGCCGGCAACGGTCGAAAGCGGTGCGATGCGCATGGTGCCGGGCACCCACCGGCGCGAGGTCGTAGCGCACACCGACACCTGGAAACAGGGTGCGATGCTCACTCGTGGACAGGAGATTTCCGTCGACGTCGATGAAGCCTCCGCAATCAATATCGAACTTGCGGCCGGTGAGATGTCGCTGCACCATCACAAGATCTTCCACGCTTCGCCCGCCAATTGCGCGCAGGATCGTCGAATTGGTCTAGCGGTGCGTTACATTCCGACGCATGTACGCCAGGTGGCAATCACCGACGACAGTGCCGCGCTGGTGCGGGGCGTGGACACCTACAATCATTTCCGACACGAGCCGCGTCCGACGCGCGACATGGACCCGGAATTCATCACTCTGCGCGAGCAGGCCGCCGAGCGTCAGAAGAACATTCTTTATGCCGGAACCGGCCGTACGGAATTGCGTGCGGACCTGTAACGATCTCTCCCACGAAGGCTATCGACAAGGTACTGCCCTACCTAAACTGTGAGCATCTCGAATAGTTGTCGTGGGCTCTGATCCTGGCAGTTGGCGTGACGATTGACTATGGATGTCGGGCGACCGCCCCCGGTGAGGCATCAGCGAAGCCAGCACACCCTGAAGGACCTTAGGATACGATGCTTGCTGCGGGAAGCGCACCGAGGGGTCGGTGTGGTGAGGGGATACGAAATGGTGTGGTACGTAAGGGCTCGCCAGCGAGGCGAGCCGATTTTCTCCATCCTTTGTACTGACGTCAGCCAGGTGCCTGAGAATGCAAGGGAGCAAAGGGCGTTGGGGTGTCAGGTCTGGGTAGAAGACGGGGATGGCAAGCGAGTTGATGAGACGTCGACGCCATCCTCACCAAGATGATCATCGGGCGAGCGTTCTGACATCGGCACCCCGGCGATGGCCTTGCGTCGATAGCGCTCGGCTTAAGGCTGTGCTCGTGCCTGTCTCAAAATCAAGTTTCCTCACGGAAGTGTTGGTTCGAGTCCGACCGGGGGGTACCACTCCTCAAAGTTAAGCAATGATCATCATCAAGGACTTCAAACGCGGTCGTGCGCCACCGGGCGATAGTTATATCGGCTGGCCCCACCTATTGTATCCCGCGGCTTTCGGGTCCCCACCGGGGCATTTTTCCGAATTCATGCGTGCTTTCTTCTCGACATCGCATCCGCACAATCCACAGGTCGCCCGTGTTTTCAGGAGCTTGTAGGCAGCCTCGGTGGAAGAGGTCTGCCGGATATTGGGGCAGCCAAGGCAGGCTCGCAGCCGCGTTTCGAAAACTTCTTCGCTCGCGATGGAAAATCCAACCTTGCTCCACCTTGCGAGAGCAATGGAAGCCGTTTTCAACATCTCGACGGGCCGCGCTCTTGTCTCCTCCGTCTTCGGCGTGGTCCTGACCGGATTGTCGAGAAGGGATCGGAGGAAGGCGGGTTCCTTGCGGCAGGTCAGCAGGTTTCTCGCATATTCCTCCGACGAGAGGGCCGACATCAGAACGGCCGGAGAGACGGGCTCGTCGAGACCGAGAACCCGGCCGAGATGACGGCAACCCTCGTCGATGGAATTCAGTTTGACCTCTGCCAGAACTTGAATTGTCGCCATGATTTTCCTCCAGACAGGCCACATCCTGGCGCCCGGGCCGACCGGGGCCGGGATGTGGGTTGCCAAATCAGCGCTCCTTCTTCCCGGAGAAGGTGAAGGTCGCGCTGTTCTTGTCACCGAGCTGCGAGCCGCCCACTGAGACGATGTCCTGGACCGCGACGGTGAATTCCTGGTCCAGGGGCGATTGCACCTGGAGCACGACCTCCCGGCTGTTTTGCCCGCTCACGCCGGCCGACAGGACCTTCGGCAGGGTCGCGGACGCATCCGTGCTCTGAAACTTGAAATTGTAGAGATCCGTCACGCTTGCCGGATCGACCGGCTGGCCGAAAATCAGCTGAAGCAGCAGCTTGTCGGGTTCGGCGCTATCGGAAAACGCGCTCACCAGCGCCAGATCCGCGCAGGCGCACGGCAGGACGTTGCCGCCGAATATGCCGGTATTCAGGCACGCGATGCGGCAGCCCACAGCAGGGTCATTTTCCAGATCGGCGGGATCGCCGCCGGCATTTCCCGCCGAGATACGGCCGAACAGCATCGTGATCTGCTGGAGCACCTTATTGTAGAAATCGGGCGGGGACAGGTAGTTGACGGTTCTGAGAACGCTGGAGATCGCGAAGAAATCGGCTGCCGCGACATAGGTGATGCCGTCCTCCGCCACCGGCTTTTCGCCGAGCAGGCGGGCGACGCCCTGGGCCAGGATGAATTGGTACGCCTCCTGGAACAGCCCGTCCATCCGCAGGATCTCGCCCGATACGATGAGATGCTTCGTGCCATACATCTCGAACGCGTAGGTGTTGAACTCCGAGTTCGTCTTGTCGACGCTGATGTTGATGTCGGGATAGAATCCCTTGAACAGCCGGATGAGGTAGCTCATCGATTCGAATCCCGCATCGTCATACACGGCCCTGAACGTCGATTTCGGGATTGCTGACGATGTCCTGTGCTTGCGCGTCGGTGAACAGCTTCGCTGCATTTTCAGGAATGTAGGCATTGTCGATCAGCGTGAAGGGCTTGAAGCCGGGAGGCACACCGACCTCTTCCCGACCCTGTGCCAGCATCCGATTGGTCATCAGATGGCTGTTCATTGCCGCGTACTCGCGGCTGCCCAGCGCGGGCTCGTTGGCCGGGTCATCCATCAGGCCCATCTTGACCAATTCGTGCTGATTGATCTGAAGGCAATAGTCTCCCGTGACGATGCCATTGGCATTGATCAGGTGCCCGTCGAGCGTGCCGGTGAACTCGAGCCCGGTGGCGATGTGGTGCAGCCCCTTCGTCCACTGGCCGGCAATCACGGCGGTGATGGCGAGGGCGCTGCCCTCGGCTGTGAGGATCTGGTCCTTGCGAGGCACCAGCCTGTCCGCCCGCTTGAGCTTGCCGTCGGACATCAGGAACAGATTGTCGGGCGTCGCAATGACCTGACGCTGCTCGGCGAACTCGATGAAGATCATCGTGTTGATCGATCCCGGATCGGTGCCGCTGCTGAATTTAACCGAGCCGTCGGCCCATCCCAGCTTTGACTTGTCCCAGCTGCCGACAGAAACGCTGTCGCCGATATCGAACAGCTCGATCGCCTTCACCCCTTGCGGCGTCGCGATCGGCGTCCCGAAAGCCAGGCAGGAACAACAGCAATAACAGGTCTGCACGGCCAGGGGCTGTTCGCAGGTGTAATAGCCGCCGTACTCGGTGTGGTAGGTCGGCTCGGAAAGCGCACCGGTTTGCAGGTTGAGACATTGCGCAGTGGAGACAGGGTAAAGCGTGTTGCCCTTTCCGAAAGTCGCGCACTGCCCGTGGAAGGTGTCGCTCTCACTGAAGTTGGTGCAGTGCTGATCGGAACAGACGATCGCCGTTGGATTTTGGTTATGAACCGAAGCCTCGCAGCCGGGAAATGCATTAGCCATTTCAATACTCCCTGTGGTTGAGTGTATTTCGCACCCCCTCCTTCACGGAGGCGGATCAATCACTGACTACAATTGGCTCGCTCAGGGGCCGGGGCCCCCCGCGCATGCCGGCACGCTGCCGCCGAATATTCCGTTCTCCATCGCTGCTATCCTGCAGCCGATCGCAGGATAATTCGGGAGATCATTGGGATCGCCCTGTTGGTTTTCGCCAGAGACGCCGTTGAAAAGCGCTTGGATTTGCGTGGATATGCCGCTGATCAGGTCGCTGTTGCCGGTGATTGCGTAAAACACCAGCCTGATACCATCGGAGGTCGCGTAAAAGTCGGCAGCGCCGACATAGGTTATGCCCTGTGGAGTGAGGGGTGCCAGACCGGACAGGCGAGCGACGCACTGAGCGACGATAAAGCAAAGACCTTCATAGTAGAGGCAGGATCGTCTGACGAGGCCGCCGAACAAAACGATCTTCTTTCGCCCGTCGAAGAACACGAAGCTCTGGGTGTTGACCGTATTGTTCGACCAGTCGAGATAGAAATCGACATCCGGATAGTAGATCTTGAATTGGGCGAAGATCTGGTCGATCAGCCGCGGGATCACGTCATCCGTGGTTGGCCGGCCGGGCGTCGACGCCAGATCCTTGGCCTGGGCGTCGGTGAAGAATTGACCAGATAATCCCGGAGGTCGCGGGATAGTGGCGGAAATCTGTATTTGCAACGCCCGGGAGGCGACGTTTACCAGGCCGCCGCTGCCGCCGGCATCTTCGAAGACGTCCAGAACATAGTCGGAGATCATCGAAATGGCAGGCGTCGTGATCGTGATTTGCCCCTCTGCCAGCGCGGCGACATCGAGGTTCCAGATCTGGCCACTCTGCAGGCAGGTGACCGCGCCTTCCGTAACCGTATCGGAGACCTTCCAGCTCAGCGTCACCTTTCCCCCCGGCGGCGCGAAGCTCGAGTCCGACAGGAATTCCATGATCGCCGGGTCGATGGTGATCGGATAGTCGCTCGCCTGGAAGGTGAAGGCCGTGTCTTCGCTCTGGTCCGCCGTGACGTGCAGGTAGAAGACGCTCGTGCTTTCGACGTCATCGATCGTGTAGCTGTAGGTCGTGGCCGGAATGTCGACGACTTTCTTGCCGCTGGCGGTCGAGTAGGACAGCCGATAATTGGCGAGGTGGAGATTCTCCCCGGTCCAGACGAGCGTGACGCTGTCGCCCTGATTGATGATCGGCGTCGTGCTGTAAAATCCGCTGAGCTTGAAGCTCTGTGGAAACTTGGGGACCGAAAGCGTGCCGCGATTGGAGCGGGGTGAGCCACCGACCTGCAGATGTTCCGTAATGTCGATGATGGCCGTTCCAACCACCGTGTTGACGATCAGGTTGAAGGTGAAGAGGAGGCCCTGGCGGGAAATCACAACCGGTTCGGCGGGAGTCATGGAAAACTTGCCGCCGCTCGGATTGGGATGGCTCCAGCCGTCCGGCATGTTCTGCGTCGTGGGCGTCATGCCATTGACGATGTCTCGCGCGCCCGTTCCGTCCCGCAGGGTGAAATCGATTCCGTTGACGGTGACGGGCGCGCCGGCATTCGAGACCACGATGGTGAGCAGTGCGCCGGCCCCGGCCTGAAGCACATCGGGGACGGTCATGAAGGAGTAGGATAGTTGCAGACCCGCCATCATCCATCCCCTTCGAGGTCGGACACGAATTTGAGCCAGCCATCGCGGATCATCATCGCGGGCGTGGAAAGCTTCGCATTCGGCGAAGCGAACTGGATGGGCTCGATCTGGAAGTCGGTCGTGTTGCTGTGATCGATCCAGGACCATTGGCCGTTCTGTTCGGACAGCCGCGGAATCAGAATTGCCTGTTGCGATGTGAGCAACGAGCCCACCTGGAACGTCACCTCCATGCTCTTCAATGCCGGATCGACGAAACGCGGCGCGAGCGAAATCGCCTTTACGGGCAAGATGCCCGTCGAGCCGTGGACGCTGCCTCGGGGGTCCATGAGAAGCGTCACGAACTTGTCCGCGCCTTGGGGCACGACCGAGAGGTAATTGGCGGCCCCGCCGCCGACTTCCTGCACATAGTTGGAAGCCTGGTCGAGACCGGCCGGGTAATAGACGGAGTTGAACGTCTGGTAGGTTTCGTCGCTGAAATATCCGATGAGTTCGTCTTCGCGCACCGCCTGGCTGCCGAGCCTGAGGGCGAACCCGGTGCTGGTCACGCCGTTGTCATCGGCGGTGAAGGTGTCGGCCCAGCTTTGATTGGAATAGGCCGGGCCCTCGAGGTCGAGGCCGAATTTCAGGCGCACGACGGCGAGCGGCCGGCCGATCAGGACCGACATGTCCGAGTCCGACCTCGCGCCGATCGGATCCACCAGCCACAAGGTCTCGTCGATCACCTTCATGAAGTTGTCCAACGTCGCGGAAGACGCCCTTTGCGCCGCCATCAGGCCGGTGACCATCTTGCTGAGATGGGCATTGGGGATGTCGGCGGGATCCGTGATCGGCGTCTGGCTGTCGGGCGCGGGATACCAGGTGGTCCCGCTGTTGTCGGCAGAGGCGCGCAGTTCCCCGAGCAATTTCCCGGCTTGATCGTAGAATGAAATGGCCTCGTCCAGATGATTGGGCAGAAGCCATCCGCAAACCGGATTGGCTCCCGCCGCCAGTCCCACCTCGGCGTCATCCCGGGCGGCATCGACCCAGCGCATTTCCAGCTTCGCGGGCTGCACCAGACCGAAGGCCTGCTTGACGAATTGCGCGGGCGTGTAATCGCCGACGGCGATGTTAGCCTTCGTGGGCGTGACCTGTTGCGAGCGGATCGGCGTGAAGGCGGATGACACGCCGCCCGTCGGGTTGTTGTTGGCGGGCATCAGGCTGATGCTTTGGCCGAACGCGTCGACGATCCCGATATCGTCGATGACGAAGAACCCGCCCATCTGCGGGAAGAATGTCGGGGGCACCGGCCCATAGTCGGTGTCTTTGTCGCTCTTGGTGGGGTCGGGCGAAACGTCGTACTGGGCTTGTATCAGCGCCGCCACGTCGCCGATGGGCGGCCAGGATTGGCTGACGCTGCGGGTGACGAACTGCTCGTGCAGGCCGCTGAGGCTTTGCGACAGGATGCCCCAGGATTGCATCGCCTTCACCAGGGCATCGAGCTTTTCCAGATCGAGCCGGGGCGGCTTGGATTTGTTGATGAAGTCCCGCAGCCGGCTTTCGAAGTTGATGATGGCATGGGACGACAGAATGGTTCGGCCCGAATAGCCAATCAGGATGCTTTCATCCAGGGACGTGCCATTCCAATCATAATCATCGCCATCGAATTTCCATTCGTCGCGATTGAATATCCAGGGGGAATTCTGACCGTTCTGCGCATAGGTCGGGAACCACTTGATGCTCCATTCCAGGAACAGCGGCATCCAGGGCTGCTTCCAGCTCGTGACGGCGACGGGCACCGGACCAAAGCTCGTCGCATCGGCCCATCCGCTGGCGGCGACCGCCTTGATGACGTCCGCTTGCTGGACGTTGCCCTTGAACAGGTTCTTGGCGATGTTTTCGGCATTCGCCGGATCGAGGAAATACGCCTCCTGGCACAACGCCGCGACGAGACCGGGAATGTTCGGGTTCGCGATCGGGAGCGGTATGAAGGACGCCTCGCCCGCGGCCGTCACGGTGATGTTGTTGATCTTCAGCCCGCTGACGAGCTGCCCCGCTGTTCGGCACCGCAACTGCACCGAGCTGTCCTGGGCGCCGGTCACGCCCGAGACAAGTACCACCGGATCGCGCGGCTGCCAGTACCGCGGCGCGTTGACAGCCTTCAGAACGAGCGAACCGGGCAGTTTCAGAACGTTCGTGGCGAACTGATTGATTGCAGTGGCGCTGGTGGGGAGAGGAACACTCCCGTTCGAATAGGCCGCGGCGATTTCCTGCTGCAGCTTTTGAATGCTCGCCACCAGATCCTGGTATTCGCTGGATTGCTCCTGGAGCGCGAGCGCAATCGTGTCCATGTTGTCGGGCGGCGCGGTGGGCCCAAGACCCAGCACATTGTAATTCTGGTTCTTCCACCAGCGCGCGTAGAGCGTCCATTGCAGCGCCATCAGTTCGCGCTGCTTTTCATCGAGCGCCTGTTGCTGCTGATTGAGCGTCGCCAGGCCCTCGGCATAGGCGGTCAGGTCCGGCGGAGCGGTGGCGGCCAGGGCGCCGCCCTGTTGTTCGCTTGCGACGATTTCCCAGCTGAGGCCGCCCGACTTGGTCCCATATCGAGCCTGGCGCATCTTGTCGGCCACAAGCGTCCTGCCGGCTACCTGGTCGACCGCATCCAGAACGCCATATTGCAACGCCTCGAGCAGCGTGAGGTCGATCGCCTGGTTTCCCGAGGTCGCCCCGATCAGCGCCGTCAGCGCCTCCACCGAGGTGTTGCCGATCGCCACCTTGACCGTATTGGCAATGTCCTGGGGTATTTCAGTGTCTTGCCCGGTCGGCATGGTTCGAGTTTGCCAGACCAGCGAATGAACCATGCCGTGATAGACGGACTGGGTGGCGATGGGGCCCGTGTAGTCATCGATATCGTCGATGCCGGCGATGTCCCAATTCAGCGCCTTCATGAGCGCCAGAAATTCCTGCGTGGCGACCTCGGGCAACGGATTGTTCAGCGGGTCGAAGGCGGCATTGGCGTACCAGCCTGCGATGACATAGGTGAGGGGCGTGTTGTCGGGCAATTGCGTGGCATCGGTGTCGACGAAGCTGAACACATTCTCCACGGCGGGCGCGTAAGCGGAAAAGGTGACGTCGCCGGGGCCGATCGCCCGGAGGAACATGGCCTTGCCGGTGCCCGCGTCGCTCCAGCTCGCCGTCAAGACTTCGACATTGCCGATCTTGCAGACGACACCGGAGCTGCTGAGATTCTGCGACTTCGGATCGAGGTAGGACGCCACGCTGTTGGCAGCGTTGATGACGTCGCTTTCGATGATCCAGCTCTTCGCATCGACCTTCGTCATGCCGGGCTGGAAGCGGGTCACCAGCCAGCGATTGGGTACTTCCGGAAAGGCGAGGTTCGCGTCGGCGACGGAGAGATATTCCCGTCCCTGGCCGTCCAGCTTGATGCCAACGAGATATCTCCGGGCATTGGGCCAATCGACGATCAACCAGTTCGACGTGTCGCCATTCGTAGCGGGGCCGACCGAGATCGACGCGGCAGGCTGAGGGAGGCCGTTCGCCGTGAAGGCCGAGGCCAGTTCGGGCGCGATCGCAGCCTGCTGCAAGCCGGTGACGATGGCCTGGACACCCTGGTACACAGCGAACAGCAGGGCCTGCTGCTGCCCGTGCGTCAGGGCCTTCGGCAACCGCCAGTGCAGATGAATCCCGGGTTTCGCGTCCTGCCCGCCATTCTGGAACGGCGCGGGCGTGGGGCTTTGCATGTTGTTGACAAGGTAGTCGTAGCGGTTGGTCCAGCGGCGGAACGTGGTGCCGTTGATGACCGGTTGATTGACCAACAGGGCCCTCAGCTCGATCGGGACGACTATCTGCGTTGAATCGGCCATCCTGTTCCCCAAGCTCACTCTTTGTTCTGAAAGACCATCTGCTCCGGCACTTTCACCAATTGGAGGGCGAAGTCGGCCGAGTTCAGGCTGGCCATGCTGAGCTTCTGCGCGAGCGCCGTGTTCAGGTGCGAAATGTCGAGCACCCGGTTAGACTTGTTCCCGCGAAAGTCGGCCGTGTCGTCCAAGGTATAGATATCGTCATGCATCGGCTCTCCGTTCGCAGGATCGCGGATGGCAATCTCGAGCTTGGCTTCGACAGGCTCGACGCCGAAGCACAGGCCCTCCTTGGGCTCGTCGAACTCGATCCAGGCGGGCGTATCGGGGAACAGGCAAATGAGGACGTTCGGGGACAGGCGTTCCAGGCGCAGCAGCTGCATCCGATCCGCTCCTTCGAGCGTGCCTTCGTCGTTTTGGCTGATGGTCCGGTAGCCCTTGATCTCGATGCCGGGGAACTGGGTGAGAACCGCGGACCGCAGCAGAAAGCCGGCGATGACGCCATCGGTCGGGTCGGTATCGCTCGCCGGGAAGCCCAGCAGCTTTTCACGAACCTGCAGGATCAGCTTTGCCACGGCATCGCGAATGATGTCCTTGGTGATCTTGTAGTAGTGGCTGTCTTTCGACGATTGCACGCCGATGCTCATCGCGCCGTCCACCAGACTGTCGATCCAGCTGCGGTCGAAATAGAAGAAGCGGATCGACTCGATCGGCAAAAGCCGCGGGTCGGGGACGATATGGTCGAAAGGCACGTTGTAGAGCAGCGAGGTTCGCGCCAGCCATTCGACGATATTCGTGAACTCGCGGCCCTCGACATCGCCCAGCAGGCTCTGGACCTGGTCGTCCTGAAGCAGCTTTTTCAGCTCGGCCACCAGCTCGGGCGGCAAATCGCCATCGGTGGCGCCGGCGGCTGTGCCGGCATTTGCGCTCGCCGGCGGCGCGGCGGGGCTTCCCGACAGCTTCGGTGCGATCTGCGTCGAAAAATCGTTCAGGATGAAATCCATGAAGCTGTTGGTGATCAGCTGGTCATGGAACCACTGGTTGATCGACCCTTCGAAATTATCGAGGAAGTCGACCAGCTTGTCTTCCAGTGCCAGGTTCGCGAGCAGATCGATGATGCGATTGATCTTGCGGCGCCAGTCCATCAGGTTGGTGCTGAACCCGCCATCGGCGAGGGCCATCAATCGCCCGGTCTGCCACGCCACCGAATAGGACAGGTCGAAAAGCCCCATGCCAGGGTCGAACATCACGGCATCCGATGCCGCCGCGAAGTGGGAAACGCCCGGGTTCCTGGTGAACTCGTCAGGTTTCACGGGGGATAGCGGACCGCGGTACCACGACAATGTTTGGTCGCCGAAGCGCGTACGATAGGCCATCGGCACAAAGCCATTCTGCAAGGCTCTGCTGGCGATCTTGTCAGGAGAAGTGTCCTTGGCCGCCGCATCCGGCGGCAGGGGCATCTTGAACAGGAGATCGGTGTTCTGCTCGCTGGTGTCCGACACCAGATGCAGCATGAAACTGCTGAAGGATTCGCCATGGTCGCTGAGGCAGGTGAACGACCAGCTGTATAGCGACACCAGTCGAACGACGGAGACGCCGGCGGGGAAGCTCGGGTTCGCGGTCAGATAGGGCTTGAACCCTTCCAGCGACACCAGATGCACCGATTGCTTGGTCGGCTTGTCCGGATTTATTGGAAATCGGTTGGCAACCACCAAGGAAAACCATCCCGAATACTTCATATTCAGGATTTCCTTGTGCTCCATGTTGACCTCGCGGCAATGGGCCAATAGGGGCAACTCGCTCTCGTGCGGGACAAGCGCTTTGAAAGTATCGATCGACAAGTCGATCGTGCGGACGACGTCCGTATTGGCCTGGCCATAGTCGAGATGCGATATGACCGGGCCCAATACCCCTGCCGAATCCAGGTTGGCCACATCGCCCAGCTGGAACGAGGCGGCCTGGGTGGCGGTCGGAGCGCTCAAGCTGCCCGCGGGCACCATGATCTGCTCGCCGTCGAGCACCAGCAGGGCCAACCACGGCGTGCCGGGGGAATCGCCCTTTTCCAGCACATGCTCCCACGGCAGCGTCCGCTTGTTCAGCACGATCTGCGGCAGGATATTTTCGAACTTTCCGGTGCTGCCGGCGGCCGGAAAGACCGACTGAACATCGGCGGGGTTGAGGCTGAACCGCGGGGCCTGGACGGAGAAATTCTGGGTTCTTTGAAAGGTTTCGGTCGTGGACCCGAACGTCAGCGCCTGCGAGATCGTCGCGCTATAGTCTCCGGCCAGCAGCGGCGGGATCATCTTGTCGAAGAACTCGATATCTCCGACCGGAATGCCGGTGGCTTGGGAAGCCGTTGCTGTTGTTGCCATGACCCACTCCTCCCCGCTGTTCAGGCCGCAAGCTTTCCGACCAGCGGGTCGGTTTCAAAATTCGAGACGGCGTCAAATCCGGCCATCGCCTCCGCCATTTCCGGAAAGCAGATCATGGCGTTCAGCGCCGATACGATCTGCGTTCGCTCGGCAGCCGTGGAGGCTATGGCTGTGTTGATCACCGACGCCCTTGCGTTCGCGACGGGCTTGGCATCGGTCGGAACGGCGGCCGCCTGCGCCGAAATCGGGAGATGCGGCAGCTTTGTGCTGCCGTCCGGGTAAAGCAGAAAATAGGTGAACGCCTTGGCGACATCGATCTGGCCCGTGTGCTCGGGCTGTGCGGCCGGTGCGGCGGAGATGCCGGTCAGACCGATCAGGCAATCCTGGATGAGATCCTGATTGGGATCGAGCTCGGAGGGATGCGCGGCCGGTGCGCCCCACAGGGCCTGCGGCAGGGACCGGGCAACGGCCTGCGGGGCCTTCCAGGTCATCGGATTGCCGTCGCCGGAGGTAATGGAAACAGTGCCGATGGAGGATTTGATCGCCGCGACCTTCATCGGCCGGATGGCAAGCGCGCCCGCCGTCGATTTCACGGTCGCGCCGTTCAGGCTGACCTCGGTCATCGGAACGGCTGATGTCGCGCCGAAGGTGAACTCATCGGCCCTGACGAGCCAGCGCACGCTGCCGTCGGCGTCCTGCACCTGATTCAACAGCCCGTCGCTAGCCGTTATGTGGCAAAGCACGCTGTCCGGGGTTGCCGCGGTTGCCGCGAGCGCGTTTGCGGCGCCCTGCTGGCGTGGCTTGGCCACCATTTCCTGGAACTGCGTCCAGTCGAGCTGCTGATCGCCCGCGCCTTCGTCGGCGCCGAAGGACACGGTGAAGGAGACGACCCACAAATGGACATGAACTTCGCCTCCGGTCGGCGGCCCGTGAAGGTCGACCGTCGCGCCGAGCTCGAATTTCAGCGTCGTGCTGACGAACAGGAAATGCACATGGTACGAGACGCCGATATCGATCCCGATCGATGCGGTGAAATAGAACGGCTTCCAGTAGATCAGGATGTCCGCGTAGGCAGTGAACCAGGCGCGCAGATTGCCCGATTGATACACGGCTTCCAGCGATCCCCCCGCCATGATGCAGGAGGGGGTGAGCGCGAAATACGCGCCGCCTTTGATCAGCACCTCTCCGGACACCGGCCAGTTGAAGCCTAGGCGCTGCACCGCGGGATAGTAGCTCGGCGGCTTGAAGGCGGGGTGATAGCCGCCCACGGTGAACACGAAATCGCCGGCATGCGGATTGGATCCGAACCACGAATAGAAGGCGAACCCGCCCGTCAGCTGGCAGGCGCGATCCAGCACATAGGAGTTTGGCGCGAGGATCGCCTCCGCCATGAAGAGCCCCTCGTCGGGCAGAACCACGACCTCGATGTCGAGCTCGACATAAGCGTAGGTCGTACCGGTGGGCGGGAACGAGCCATAGGATTTGCCCAGCACCAGGATGTCGAATTCTTTGCCGACCTCCACAATGGCGACCACGTTGGAATGGATCAGCTCGAAGGAGGTGAACTGGACTCCCGCGGCGAACCAGTATTCGCCGAGGTCCGGCGCGATGTAGCTGTCCATCGTGGCCAGCACATTGGCCAGATCGGACGCCTTCGGCAGCCCGCCGCCGGACAACCCCAGTTGCGAAGGATTGTTCAATCCCGACAGCAGCGGGAATGTGCCGACGTCGGAAATCGAAGGCGCCTTGACCGAGCGGTTGTAGCCGAAGCCCGCAGAGAGGCCGGTGACGAAGAAGCAGGGCGGGCCGCCGATCTCATGGTCCAGGAAGGCAAAGCCGAACAGCGAATTCTCAGTCCCGCCGGCCGATTTGATCGAGGTGAAGGACCCCAGCGCCGCGACCAGGAAATCGGCGGTCTTGATCAGCAGCGCGCCATCATATTCGGCCTCGCCCTGATACTCGGTGCGAAGCAAGCCGCCTTCGATGCTGAGCGCCGGGGTGGAGAAGGAGACATCGAGCCCCGTGAGGCCCATCTTGATATCGTCGATGTTGCTCAGGTCGAAAATCGGGACGGTCGCCGAAAGGCCGGTGAGCTCGATGCTGAACGAAGACGTCGCCAACCCTGCGTTCAGCAGGACCTGCATATCGTCGCCGACGCAGTTGAAGCCGATCTTCTCGATGTGAACGGGGCCGATCGATTTCTGGACGTTGATCCAGAATATCGATCCCGGCGGCGCGGTGGTGGGCGCGGCGTCGTCACTGGGGTTGGCGACGAGCCCGGTGCCGCCGGGCGTGGCGAGCGCCGCGGCGGGCGAGGTGCTCTGGGTCGTGGCGGCGGCGAGGGGCAGCTTGAGACTGCTGAGCGTGTGCCCGTCGAGCATCAGCGTCAGCTCGAGAACGAACTGGTCGTTGGCGCCCGCCGCGCCGCCGACGGCATGTTCGAAAGCCAGCTTGAAATTCTGGATGACGACGGCCTTGTCGGCAAAGTCCTGGCTGACCAGGGGCATGTGCTTCGACAGGACGAAATTCTCGACCTCGAACCCGCCTTCGACCTTCAGGCCCTGGTCGTCGTAAAGGCCGAAGAAGAAAGTGCCCGGAATGATGAGGGGCGAAAGCTCGCAGACCGCGATCTTCGTGGCGCTTTTTTCGCCAGTCGAAGCGTCTTGGGGAGGTAGCGCCATCACTCAAGCCTCTGCTGCGGGGAACAAAGCAGTTCAGATCAAAAAGTCATGCTGGGTCGTACCGAATCCACCCGCCCAAAGCGGGCACTTCGGGTCTGCTGTTATCGTCGAGCCAGGGAAAGACCGGCGGTCTTCCGCCATAGACGGTTGCGAGTAGCCTGTTCGCCAATTCCTGCGACAGGCTGCAGCAACCGAGTGGAAGCGCGCTGAAGCAAACGGCCAGCTTGATGATCGGAAGCCTGCCGGCAATCTGGGGCAGGAAACCAGCGATCAAGGGATTGTTCGCCAAGAACTCGACAAATTCGTCTTTGTACATGGGTCTTGTAAAATTCACCCAGGCACCGCCCAGGTCTCTATGGGTAATGCAAGGAAACATATATCGTCCGATGCCATGCACGCCGATCACGAGGTCGGCCTGCCGATTGACCGGCGGTGCCCCGCCAGCCGGGGTGGCCTCGAGCCAGAAAAGTTTTTGGCGCTTGCCGAAATAGGTGGTCGGCCCCCGCAGCCGCCCCGGCGGATGCGTCCGCCCGTCCATGTCGAGGAACTCGTCCATCTTGACGAATGCAAGGGATCGGCCGCTCGCCGGCACAAAGGCGCCGTCGGCAAACTGGGTGCGATAAAGACCGAGCGCGATATTCGTGGGCGCAGCCAGGAGCGGCGGAAACGCCGGGTTCGCCCCGGGCATAGCCGTGGCATTGTTCATTACCGGTATCGGAGGCGCAATCGCGCTCATCGCGATCCCGGTCGCGTCCATTTCCGACAACTCGACCGGCAGGCACATTGACCCGCTGATGCCGCCCATGAAATGCAAGCCGCATCCCATGGCGCCCCCGCCCGCTCCCCCGATCGCGCCCGTCGTCAAAGCCAGCGGATCGTCGAAAACGGGCGTCCCGCTTTTCGCGTTGCTTTTCAGCAGCGACGAGACGATCGCGCCGCCTCCGCCGCCCAGGGTGAGCGTGAACCCGATCATGATCAGCTTGAGCTTCTGAACGCGGGCGGTGGGCGTGGCGCCATCCTGTGCCCAGTTAGCAAAAAGCCTGTTGCCGACCACCGTGGCCAGAAAGGCCCCGGTAAAGGCGCCGAAAAATCCCCCCAGAAGGTCCGCTTTCGCGTCTCTGGTATCGCCGTTCTGGATGATGCCGCCGAGGCATTGAAAGATTCCCGCCGCAACCGCCCCGGTCATCGGCGAGGCGATCAAGCCGGTGCCAAAGCTGACCGCGCCAGCCGTGCCGAGCAGCAGCGTCATCAAAGCCGAAATCGTACAGGCGACGGCCACGCGCCCTTCAGGAGGCGGCTCTTCTGCGGCCGACAATGGCGGCGGCGGCGGGGTTTCCGTGAGCGCAAATCGCTCGGCCTCCGCGCCGCCCGACGCTGCACGTCGCGGCATCGAAGCGGCGACTGACGCGCGCATTGCGGCGGGCGGCGGCGCGGAAGTTCCGCTGATCGCCTGCACCAATTTACCGGGGCAGGAGGTCAGTTCGTTGAGACTCTGCTGATCGCTGAACACCGAGTGGAAATCCGCGGTTTTCCCCCGGGCCGCGAACGCGACATAGCCGAAGAGCGCGCCCATGAACGCGGCAAGATCGAGAAACGTGAATGTCTTGCCCGGAAAATAGTGATCGTAGAGGGCGTTGAAGAACGCGTTGTCGACGGGTTTGCTCAGGTAGTCTTTCAGCGGCACCTGGCCGATAAGCACCGAACATTGCCCGCCACTCAATATCGAATGGAGGGCCTTCATCGTCTCGTCGATCTTGAAGAGGTTGAACAGATCGTTCAGCACGTCGGAAACGGGCTTGGCGCCGCCGATAGCCGCCAGCAAATCCTCGGTGCCCATGGCCAGAAGGCTTTGCATGTTCTTGGCGTCCAGCATTGAGCTCAGGGGCTGGAACAGCTTGCCCAGGGCTTCCATCGGATCGGTCCCGGCCACAGCCGCGGCGGCGGGCGCCGCCGCCGGGATCTCGGCTGTGACCTGGTGTGTCGAGAAAGGGTTCAGATATCGGCCCAACTCGAGCTTGTTCACAAAAAGCCGCCGGACGGCATGCTCCGCCGGTTCTCCAGGCGACGCGCTGACCGCGGCGAGTGCGCTTTTCGGAGAGGCCTGGGGGCCCTGCTGGATGAGCGACGACAGCGGTTTATTGAACACGCTGCCGAGGTTTTTCTGCTGCGACTTGATCTCGGCCGCGAAAGCATCGAGCAACTCCTGACCGACCCTTCGTTCGACGGCTGCGACCATCTTCGGCAGCGCGTCGATCAGGTTTGACAGGAATTTCGCGATACCTTCCTTGGCGGCGATGATGTCCGCCATCGGCCCCGAAGGGCTTCCTGCCAGGCTCGCCGGCGCGGCGCCCATAAGCGTATGGACCTTCGGGCTGGGCCCCACGGCGTCGCTGTAGTAGAGCGCGCCGTCCTCGGCGCTCGCAAATACCCCATCCTTGATCGCCGATATCTTCGAGATCGGCGTCCGGGAAGAAAGCACCCGCCTGAACAGGCGCAAATCCATCGCGCCGATTTCGAGTACCCGCTGCACATCCGGGATGAGCGCCGTTAAGACTTCGTGGGAATCTTCGTTCGCGACCGTTATGCAGAGCCTGATCGAAGGCGCCTGGAGGTCGGACGCCTGGTCGCAGTCGACGATTCTCCGGCCTTTCCGGAGCAAGGAAGCGATGTTGAGCGCAACGGGCTCAAAACCCTGCGGATCGTCGCCGAGCCAAAGTTGACCGTCCCTAGCGATGAAAACGGGTTGGCTCGGCTTAACAACCGTTGCGGACATAGAGCCGTATCCTTTGTGCTCCAGTGATGCCTAGATGGCTTCACATATGCATAAATCTCCACGAAAAGCCGGCGCGTTCGTTTACGAACACGGCTAGACTCTTTCTTCTGAGGATCAACCCAAGCGAGTCAAAGCTTATATAAAATCTGGAGGAAATTGCAACCCTAGCGTGAAGTAACCTAAAGTTGCCATGAGTGTGTGACGTCCGGATGTCAGCATCGATACAACTCAGGCGCGAGCCGATGGAAAACCTGGAGTTGGGGGGTCGAACCGTTGCGGCTTGAGCGGGCTGATCGAGTTCGCCAAGCTATTGGAGGTACCGCTTTCAAGGAAGTGTATGGCCGCTTGGGTCGTTTCAGGACTTCGGCGCGCCTCGAGTTGATGCCGTTGAGGCCTTCCGCGCGGAGTCATTCAAATCGATCCCCACGCAGGCGGCTCCGACTCCTTCGCTGCGGCGGACTGAACCGGCCGCGCGCAGTCGCCGATAGTGGCCCGGCGAGTGGCCGACCCAGCGTCGGAAGGCGTGATTGAACGCGCTGACCTCGGAGTAGCCGAGCGAAAAGGCGATTTCCGACAGTGCCAGGGTCTCGTTTTCCAAAAGGTTCAGCGCCAGCGTCTTGCGCACGTCGTCCTGCAGGTCGGAGTAGTTCACGCCGGCATCCTTCAGCCGCCGTTGCAGCGTCCGCACCGAGGTGCCGGCAGCCTTGGCGAGGTGCTCGATGCCGCTCTCGCCCTTGACCAGCACCCGGGCGATCTCACGGCGCAATTGCTCGATCTCGCCCAGCGGCTCCGGCAAGGCGGCGAGCCGGAGATCGCCGTAGTGGCGCATCAGGCTCTCGATCATGGCATCGGCTGTCGCCATCGGCCGCTCGAGCAGGCCGGCGTCGAACCGGATGCCGGCCCAGGGATGGCCGACCCGGATGTTGCCGCCCATGATCTTCGCGCGGGTGCGGCGTTCGGCCGGCGTTTCGGCCGCCAACTGCGGCAGCAGGACCTCCTGCGGAGTCCAATGCGGATCGCCCAGCCCGACGCGCATCAGGTTGCACGCGAAGGCGATCGCCCAGTCGCCCTTCTGCCGGTACGACATCATCAGCGGATCGATATAGTAGGAATACACGAACACGGTGCCGTCGCTCGCTTCCACGCCGTGCACGGTGGCGTCGACCATGGTCGGCAAATAGCGCCCGATCATGGCAAAGGCATCGCCCACCGTGCGCGAGGCCAGGGCGACATTGCCGACGACGCCGACGTGCCGGGGCTCGTACTGGGCGCCGAACTTCAGGCCGAATTGGCGATCGGCGAGGAGATCGGCGCAGATCTCCAGGAGCTCCAGATAGCGGATGAGCGGCACGCGCCGATCGGGATCGCCGAGGTCGCCCGGCTCGAGACCGGCACGGCGCAAGGCGTCACCCGCGTCGGCCCCGCGCGCGCGCAAGTAGGCGTCGAGGCCGTAGACGACGCTGGCCAGATTGATGGTCGGCGCGGCGAGCTTGGCCGCGGCGCGTTGTTCCGTCATCATTGGCGCGATCTCACAAGGCTTTGGCGGGGTCTATCAAGACCATTTTTCCCGTTGCCGGCTACCTCAAGCGGCACAGAACACGGCCGCTTCCGGCCGTGCCCGCGAACGCAAAGGAACCGGATCATGACCCAATTTACACCACCCCTCGCTTCGGGCGAGGTCGAAGCTTTCATCGGCCAGGTCGTCACCGACCTGAGCGCCGCTTTTTCCGGCGTGCTGGTCAATGTCGGGCGGAAGCTCGGCCTCTATAAGGCGATGGCCGACCTCGGCGCCTGTACGTCAGCGGCGCTCGCCGAAGCAACCGGCATTCGCGAGCGCTATGTCCGCGAGTGGCTCGCCAACCAGGCGGCCGGCGGCTATGTCACCTACGACCCCGCGAAGCAGACTTTCATCCTGCCGCCGGCGCAGGCGATGGTCCTGGTGCTCGACCAGAGCCCTGTTTTCATGGCGCCTGCTTTCGAGGTCGCGGCCTCGTTCTGGCTCGATGAAGACCAGATCGTCGAAACCTTCCGCTCGGGCGAAGGCCTGGGCTGGCACGCCCATAACCATCGCCTGTTCTGCGGCACCGAGAGCTTCTTCCGCACCGGCTATCGCGCGCATCTGGTGAGCGAGTGGCTGCCGGCGCTCGACGGCGTGGTCGAGCGCCTGAAGCGCGGCGCCCGGGTCGCCGACATCGGCTGCGGACACGGCGCCTCCACCATCCTGATGGCGCAGGCGTTCCCCAAGTCGAGCTTCGTCGGCCTGGATTATCACGACGCGTCGATCGCGACCGCCGCCGCGCGCGCCGCCGAGCAGGGCGTGACCGGCAACATCGCGTTCGAGGTCAAGGCCGCGACCGAGTTCGAGGGCCGCGACTTCGACCTCGTCTGCTTCATGGACTGCCTGCACGATCTCGGCGATCCGGTCGGCGCGCTTGCGCGCTGCCGCACGGCGCTCAAGCCCGACGGCAAGGTGCTGCTGGTCGAGCCCTATGCCGGCGACCGGCTCGAGGAGAACCTGAACCCGATCGGCCGCATGTACTACGCCGCGTCGGCCATGGCGTGCACGCCGAACTCGCTGTCGCAGGAGGTCGGGCTCGGCCTCGGTGCGCAGGCGGGCGAAGAGCGCCTGCGCAAGGTGGCGCAGGAAGCCGGGTTTTCCAACCTGCGACGCGCCGCCCAGACGCCGGTCAACCTGATCCTCGAACTGACCCCCTGAGCGGCGACGTTCGGCAACACCACCGAGCGCGCATTCCTCGGACTCGATGCGAATTCGCCGCGACCCGAGGGATGTCGCTTGTCCTAGAATGATAGGGAGACAGAGCGAAGCGCGCAGCGGCTTCAACTGCACAACGCGAGCCTGGGGGCACTATTCGGTACGTCGTGTCTTATGCGATGCCGTTTTGGGTTGTTCTACCCGAGCCGGACCGATCGCGCCTCGTTCACGAACTCGGTGCCGAACGGGCGGCTGAGATCGGCGAAGCGGTCGAGGATCGCGCGGCCCTCCTCGGCGCCGGCGAGGCGCGGCCGGCCGCGGCGGTGACGGGCGTCCTTCCAGCCGAGCGAGATCGGCGTGAGCTCGATGCTCCGCAACTCGCCGCCTTCAAAGGAAAGCGTCGGCACGACCGACTCCCAATAGCGCCGGTCGGCGGGGAAGCCCGCCTGGTCGCCCTGCGTGCGCTTCTGATAGACCTGCCCCGGCGTCAGATCCGGTTCGGCGCGGAAGCGCTCGTAGCCATCCGCCGGGATCTTGGCCACCAGTTCGTTCTGGCCGATGAAATTGCCCAGGCTGTAGAAGATCGGCTTGCCCTTGTAGAGCTCGAGCCCGCGCAGCAGATGGGGACCGTGGCCGGCCACGAGATCGGCGCCTGCATCGATCATCGCGCGGGCGAAGGCCGGGATGAACTCGGCGGGTATCTCCTTGCTGGCCGCCTGCTCATGCGCATGCAGGCTCACCAGCACGAGGTCGGCGAGGCCGCGCGCCTCCTTGACCCAGCGCCCCAGCGCCGCGACGTCCTTGGCGTTGGGCGTCGTGCGCACCTGCGCACGGTTGGCCGACTTGAACTTGAGGTCGCCCAACGGAAAGAGCGCCGGATCGGCGAGCGGGTAAGCGAAGCCCATCTTGATCTTCTGCTGGCGCTCCGCTTCGAGTCCGAGCTCGCCCGCGATCTCGCGCAGCGCCGCGAGCTGCGGCTCGGTGACCTCGTGCACCGTCTCGACGTGTATCGGGTTCAGCCCGGGACGCCCCGGCAGGTCGGGCCGCTGCGCGCCGGCCTCGTTGCCCTTGGCGAAGGTCGAGCAGCACGAGATCATCGCCACCGTGCCGGCGGGCGCGGTGTGATAGCAGGGCCGGCGCGCATCCTCGAGGGTGCGGCCGACGCCGGCGAAGGAGAGCCCGCGCGCCTCCAGCGCCTCGATGGTGTGCACCAGGCCCTGGATCGAGTAGTCGAGCGCGTGGTTGGTCGCGGTGGCGAAAAGATCGAAGCCCGCCGCCACCAGCTCATCCAGCACCCAGGCCGGCGCGCCGAAATGCGAGCCACCGCTTTCCAGCGCCGGATCGCCGCGATAATCGTTGGCCAGCCCCTCGAGATTGGTGAAGGCGACGTCGGCTGCCCGCACCTTGTCGAACAGCGGGCGGAGCTCGGCGTCGTCGCGGCTGTTGAGCCGGCGCTGCAGGATCGAATCGCCGGTGAGCAGGAGGGAAAGGGTCATGCACGGACTGTGCGGGGCCGCGCGGGAGCGTGTCAATCAGCGGATTGGCCTTCGCTGGCTGAGCGTCTTCTCGATCCCGGGAGTCGTACCGGTGCTTGGTATCCTACCGGGGCACCATCGCGAGAACGCGAACGAGCTTTGCGCCTTCGACTAAGCCGCGACGGACCGCAACACGGCCGCGGCGGCTACATCGCCCCTGGTCGAGAAGGTGAACGCGTAAGCCGACGGGTCGACCGTGAAGCGGTTGTGTTCACGCACGTGGCCCTGAATGTCGAAGCGCGTGCGCGTCAGCACGAGCACGGCGCTCCTGGCGCCGATCCCCAAGCGGCGGCCAACGGTGGCGCCGGCGATCTCCGCGCTGATGGCGTTCGTCGAGGAGGCGATCGGATGGCGCAGAATCAGCCTGTGCACGGCGGCCGTCGACATCCCCTGGATGTCGACCGGCGAGAGGACTGCAGCGTCGGGCGTGAGCCAGTTTTCACCGAAGGCGACCGGCCGGCCGGCCGAAAGAAACAGCCGATCGAGCCGCATGGCCTTCTGCCCGCGCGTCAGTCCGAACAGCTCCGCGACCCTCGCCGGCGGCACGACGGGCGCAAACGACAGCAGCCGCACCTCGGGCTTGGGGGCCTTCGCCAGGACGATGTCGAAGAAGCCCTGCTCGGACAGGATGTCGTGCCGCACCATGGGCGACGACACGAAGCTTCCCTTGCCGTGCGACCGGGTGATCAGGTCGCGCGCCACCAGATCGTCGATCGCCAATCGCACGGTCACGCGACTGACGCCCAGGCGCTGCACCAGGGCCGCCTCGGACGGCAGTCGTTCGGCCGGTCCGAGCTTGCCCGAGACGATGAGCTCCTCCAGCCAACGGGCGATCTGGAGCTGGAGCGACACGGGACTGTTCCGTTCGGGCTTGATCCAGGGCAGCTGAGTGGCTTGCGAGGGGCGCACCGTTTCTCCTTGACTCGCGGATCATAGTAAGACGACATAATACGTGTTGTCCGCCGGACAGCAAGCGCCTGATGGGGAGGCCGCTGTGGATGCCGAGAACCCGGCAAGGATCGATACGCTCGAGAAGCTTCGCGTCGTCTACGCCGGGCCGCGCAACGCCGCCAAGCTGAAATGCCTCGACCGGCTCGATGAGTTCTCGCGGCTTTTCATCGCCTGGTCGCCTTTCTTCGTGCTGGCCTCGTCGAATGCCGAAGGCCGCTGCGACGCCTCTCCGCGCGGCGATCAGCCGGGTTTCGTCGAGGTCGTGGACGACAAAACGCTGCAGTTCCCGGATCGGCCGGGCAACAATCGCCTCGATACCATGACCAACCTGCTGACCAACGGCGGGGTCGGCATGCTGTTCTTCATTCCCGGCTTCGACGAATCGCTGCGCATCAACGGCATCGCCGGCATCTCCCATGATGCGGCCTTGCGCGACCGATTTGCCGTCAATGGCAAGCCCGCCCTGGCCGTCGTGCAGGTGACGGTGGACGAGGTCTACTTCCACTGCGGCAAGGCGCTGAAGCGCTCGCGCCTGTGGGACCCCTCGGTGCAGCGTGATCGCCGGACATTTCCGACGCACGGCCGAATCCTGGCAGAGCAGACCAAGGTCGTGTCGGTCGAGGAATCGGAAGCCTATGTCGAGCAGAGCTACCGCGAGCGACTCTACTGAGTGACGACGTCCAAACAAGAAATGTGCGCGAGGGGAAACGCTCCACCTCTTATGGAGTGGTTTCAATGCCCATCATCCAGCGGCTGATTCATTCGGCGCTTGCCGTCGCCTTGTGCGCGGTGGCGTCCGGCGCCCATGCCCAGGGTTACCCGACGCGGCCGATCACGCTGATCTGCCCGTTGGCCGCGGGCAGCACGACCGATATCCTGGCGCGCGTGCTCGCCGAGGGGCTGTCGCGCGAGCTGGGCCAGACCGTCATCGTCGACGATCGTCCCGGCGCCGGCGGCACCATCGCCATGCGCCAGCTCGCCAAGGCCGCACCCGACGGCTACACCCTGGCCATGGGGACGAATGCGACGCTTGCGATCAACGTCGGACTCTACCCGGACCTCGGCTACGATCCCGTCAAGGACGTGGCGCCCATCGTCAACATCGCGACCAGCTCGAACGTGCTGGTCGTCTCGAACAAGAGCCCGGTCAATTCGCTCAAGGAGCTGATCGCCTACACGCGCGAAAAAGGCGATGGGTCGACCTATTCGTCCGGCGGCAACGGCACGACACATCATCTGTCCGGCGCGCTGATGGCCAAGATGGCGGGGCTCAATTCGACTCATGTGCCTTATCGTGGCGCGCCGCAGGGCATCAATGCCGTGGTGAGCGACGAGGTGACCTTCGGCTTCTTCAACACGCCGAACGTGGTCAGCCTGGTGCGCGACGGCGCGCTGAAAGGCCTGGCCGTCACCAGCCTGCAGCGCTCACCCCTGCTGCCCAACCTGCCGACGATGTCGGAAGCCGGCCTCGAAGGCTACGAGACCACGGTGTCGTTCGGCCTGATCGCGCCGGCCGGCACGCCCCCGGCCATCGTCGCTCGCCTGCACGACGCGGCCGCCAGGGTGCTTTCAGACAGGAAATTGCAGGCGAGGCTGCAAGCCCAGGGTTTCGACCTGCTGCCCATCGGCTCGCCCGAAGATTATGCCGCGCAGATCAAGGCCGACATCGCCAAGTGGGTGCCGATCGTCAAGGCCTCCGGTGCATCGACGAACTAGCCGTTTTCTCTACCGCCACTGCAAAGGTTCAACGTGCCGCATTCGACCTACCTGCCCGAGCGCATGGGCACCGCCGCCCTCTCGCCCGCCGACCCCGTCGAGGCCGGCAGCTTCCAGTCGTTCACGCTGGTCTACACGGCGGGCTATTTCGGCATCGACGACACCGGCTCGATCAAGATCGTGCAGCGCTTCGCGGGCGACATGGGACGGCCGCAGTGGAGTGACCCCAAGGCTCCGAACTACACCACGGTCGAGGCCTCGAACGGCGCGGTGCTTGACGTGCGCTACGACCCGAAGATGAACATCCGGCCGTGGGACAAGACCCTGTTCATCCGGGTCGTCCGCGGCTTCCTGAACGAGGGCGACACGATCACCGTGCGCTTCGGCGACCGCCGGCAGGGCTCGCCCGGCATGCGCATGCAGACCTTCGTCGAATCGACTTTCGAGTTCCGCGTCCTGGCCGATCCCTTCGCCACCTATAACTACGTCGAGCTGCCTAAGCAGCCGACCTTCCCGGTCGTCGCTGGCCCCGCGGTGCTGTGGAAGGCCGTGCTGCCTACCTTGCGCCCATGCGGCGAGCCTTTCCGGCTGGGCTTCAAGGGCGAGGACAAATGGGGCAATCCGAGCGACCAGTTCGAGGGAACCTTCGCGCTGCGCGCCAATCTTCCGGTCGCCGGGTTGCCCGCGACTTTTTCCGTACTGCGCGGAACGGCTGCGACCTCGATCGAGGGACTGTCGGTGGCCGAACCGGGAGACCTGCTGATCGACGTGCTCGACGCGAACGGCCGCGTCGTCTGCCAGACCAATCCGCTGCGCCTCGTGCCCGACGCGCCGCTTCGTTCCTATTGGTGCGACCTGCATGGCCAGTCGGAGGAGACGATCGGCACCAATTCGGCACGCGAGCTGATCGAGTTCGCGCGCGACAAGGCCTTCCTCGACGGCATGAGCCACCAGGGCAACGACTTCCAGGTCACCACGCCGTTCTGGAACGAACTGAACAAGCTCACGCGCGAGTACAACAAAGATGGGCGTTTCATCATCTTTCCGGGCTACGAATGGTCGGGCAATACCGGCCTGGGCGGCGATCGCAACGTGATGTTCATGCAGGAGGGCCGGCAGATCCATCGCTCGTCGCACGCCCTGGTCGACGACCAGGCCGACGTCTGGAGCGACGCCAACAGTGCCGAGAGTCTTTTCAGGCGCTGAAGGACGAGGATTGCGTCGTGTTCGCCCATATCGGCGGTCGCTACGCCGACATCAAGATGGCGCACGACGCGCGGATCGAGCGCTCGGTCGAGGTTCATTCCGACTGGGGCACGTTCGAATGGCTGATCCAGGACGCGCTGGAGCAGGGCTATCGCATCGGCATCCTCGCCAACTCGGACGGCCACAAGGGCCGCCATGGTGCCAGCCATCCCGGCGCCTCGCTGTTCGGCGCCTATGGCGGGCTGTCGTGCCTGCTCGCCGGCGAGCTGTCCCGCTCCGGGCTGTTCGACGCCTTGCGGCGTCGCCATCACTACGCCACCACGGGCTGCCGCATGGTGCTCGAGACGCGCGCCAGTTTCGATAGCGAGGCGAAGCTCTATGCCGACGATCCGAATCTCGGCGCGGCAATGCACACGTCCGTCCGGCAGGCGATTATGGGCGACATCGTGCAGTCCTCCGACAAGACCGTGGCGTTCAGCATCGACGCGCATGCCGCGGCGCCGATCGAACGGCTGGAGATCCGCAACGGCCTCGACGTGCTGGAAACCTGGCGGCCCTACGACGACGCGGCGCTCGGCCGGCGCATCCGGGTGATCTGGGAAGGCTCCGAATATCGCGGCCGCGGACGGCAGACCGTCTGGGACGGCGGCTGCATCTTGGAGGGCAACGGCTTCGAGCGCATCGCGCCGATCAACATGTGGAATCTCGACAAGAAGATCGAGCAGACCGGCCCCGGGACGCTGTCCTGGACCGCGCTCACGACCGGCGGCTTCGGCGGCTTCGATGCGTGGCTTGGCGATCCGCGATCAGGCCGGCTGCGCATCGATACGGCTTTGGTGAAATGCAACATCGCGGTTGCCGACATCGGCCGCGACGATCTCGTGTTCGACGCCGGCGGCATCAAGCGCCGGATCCGGATCTTCCGCCTGCCCGAAGAGAATACGCATCGGTACGTGCAACTGTCCCGCCGCATCGCGCTCAAGGAAAAAGGCGACAACGCTCTCTATGTCTGCCTGACCCAGGAGGATGGCCACCTGATCTGGTCGAGCCCGATTTACATCTTTCCCTGAGGGCGTGAGGATGGGGCGGACATGAGGATCGTACGCCTGCCGCTGTTCGCCGCTCTGGGCGCCCTGGCGTCGGCGACCGGCGGCGCCAGGGCGCAGGCCGCTCGCCCACCGCTCGATTGGTCGACGGTGGCCCTCGACTCGATCGGCGGCAGACCGCTGCCGACCGCCGACTATAAGGGGCGCGTGGTCCTGCTGGTCAACACGGCATCCCGCTGTGGCTTCACCGGCCAGTATCGCAGCCTCGAAGCCTTGTGGCGTCGTTACAGGGACAAGGGCCTCGTCGTGCTGGGAGTGCCGTCGAACGATTTCGGCAGCCAGGAGCCGGGCAGCAACGACGAGATCAGCCGCTTCTGCCAAGCGACCTTCGATGTCACCTTTCCCCTGGCCGACAAGCAGGTCGTCTCCGGCCCCGGTGCGCATCCGCTCTACCGCTGGGCCGCGGCCCGCACGGGGACCCTCGGCACGCCGAACTGGAATTTCCACAAGATCCTGATCGGCCGCGACGGTCGGCTCATCGACTGGTTCTCCGCGCTCGGCGGCACCGGCCGGAAGGTCGACCGCGCCATCGAGGCGGCGCTGGCCGCGAACCATTAGAGCGACTAGAGAGGTGCGCCGATGACTCAGCCCCAACCGACCTGGCGATCGCTGCTGTTCGTGCCGGTGACCTCCGAGCGCTTCCTGTCGAAGGCCCATACGCGCGGCGCCGATGCCATCATCCTCGACCTCGAGGATTCCGTCCTGCCCACGCACAAGGCGGTCGCGCGCGCTGCCCTGCCGGCTGCCGTGCCGCGCGTTGCCCAGGGCGGCGCCGATGTCGTGGTGCGCATCAATCGGCCGCTCGACCTTGCCGTCGCCGACATCGCGGCGTCCGTCATGCCAAGCGTTGCCGCCCTCATGCTGCCGAAAGTCATGGGACCCGAGCATGTCCGCCTGCTCGCCGAGCTGGTGACCGACCGCGAGGCGGCGCTCGGGATGCCGGTCGGCCACACGCGCTTCCTCGCCTTGATCGAATCGCCGGCGGCGCTGCCGCACCTGTTCGCCATCGCGGCCGAGCCGCGCATGGCCGGCATGTCGGTGGGCGGCGAGGACATGGCGACCGAACTCGGCGCCATCCCTTCGGCCGACAGCATGTACGTCTTCGCCATGCAGGGCCTGGCGGCGGCGCGCACGGCCGGCATCCTGCCCATGGGGTCGATGGGGCAGCTTGCGAACATCAACGACCTCGATTCCTATCGGGCCGGCCTCAAGCGCGGCAAGGCGCTGGGCTTCACCACGGCCTCCTGCATCCACCCGGCGCATGTGCCCATCATCAATGAGGAGTACGGCGCCTCGCCCGCCGAGCTGGATCGCGCGCGTAGGCTGCTGGCGGCCTTCGACGCCGCTGAGGCCGAGGGCTCCGGAGCGGTGGCGTTCGAAGGCAGCATGATCGACCTGCCCGTCGTCATCCGGGCGCGGCGGTTGCTGGAGCGTGCCGCGTCCTGGGCGTGATCCCGTATGGCCAGCGTCGAGGCTGATTCCGACGATCCGTTCGCTTATGCCTCGCGGGCGAGAACGCTGTCATGTTAGGAGAACCGCTGGTGCGTTCCTCGACGCGCGGCCAGGAGATGGTTTGACCTGAAGACGAGACCGCTGGTCTCGCTTTTGCACGGTTCCAAGGGTTGGCCCGCCCAGAGACACCCGACAGATTGCGAGGCAGTCATGGCGTGGGAAATCAACTGCGACATGGGGGAGGCCTACGGCCTCTACGAGATGGGCGATGACGAAGGCATCATGCCCTTCATCACGGCTGCCAATGTCGCCTGCGGCTTCCACGCCGCCGATCCTATGGTGATGCGCCGCACCGTGCAGCTGGCAAACCGCTTCGGCGTGAAGGTGGGGGCGCATCCGTCCCTGCCGGACCGTGAAGGCTTCGGTCGTCGCGAGATGAAGATGCGGCCCGAGGAGATCACCAACGCCGTCATCTATCAGGTCGGCGCGCTCAAAGGCTTCCTCGAGGCGGAGGGACTGCCGCTGAACCATATCAAGCCGCATGGCTCGCTCTACGGCATGTCGGCGAAGGACCCCGTGGTCGCCACGGCCATCGCCGAGGCCGCATCGGTCTTCGGGGTGCCGCTCTACGGCATGAGCGGTACCCACCATGAGACCCACTATGCCGCGGGCGGCGCCGGATTTGTCGGCGAATTCTATGCCGATCTCGATTACGGGCCCGACGGCTTCCTGATCATCACCCGCGAGCACCATGCCGTCGAGCCGGCCGAGGCGGCGGCGCGCGTGTTGCGTGCCATGAACGAGGGCAAGGTGCGCGCCACCAACGGCCAGGACTTTCCGGTGCGCGCGCAGTCGGTATGCGTGCATTCCGATACACCGGGCGCGCTTGCGGTGGCCAAGGCGGTCCACGAAGCGCTGCAGCCGGCCCGGGCGACCTAGTACCTTCCGACCAGGAGTTCGCCATCGACGGCGATCGTCTGGCCGGTGACGTAGCGCGCGCCCGGCGAGGCGAGAAAGACGATGACGTCGGCGATGTCCTGCGGTTCGCCGAGCCGGCCCATGGGGATGAAGGCGGCCGCCGCCTCCGCGGCTTCGGGACCGAGCGAATGCTCCTTCGACAGAAGTTGCGCCGTGCGGATGTAGCCCGGCGCCACGCCGTTCACACGCACCCCGCTGCGGGCAAGCTCGACGGCAAGACCGCGGACCAGGCCCACGACGCCCGCTTTAGCCGACGAATAATGCACATGCTCGTCCCAGCCGTAGGCGACACCCATGACCGAGGAAAGCGCCACGATTGCGCCCGAGCCGCGCTTGACCATGCCCGGCACAGCTGGCCGTACGATCCGCAGGATGCCCTTGAGGTCTACGTCGAAGGTGTGATCCCACTTCTCGTCGGTCATGGCGGAGAACGGCACGCGATGGGCGATGCCGGCGTTGGCAACGACGACGTCGATCGCTCCAAGGCGGCCTTCCGTTTCGCCGACGACCGCATTTGCCGCCGTCGTGTCGGTGACATCGAGGTGCCGGAAATCGGCGCTGCCGCCCTTGCTGCGGATCGCCTCGACGACGGCATTGCCTTCCGATTCGAGCACGTCGGTGACGATGACGTGACTGCCGGCGTCGGCGAAGGCAAGGGCTGTCGCGCGCCCGATGCCAATGCCGCCACCCGTGATCAATACGACCTGCTTCGCCATGTCGACCTCAACCGCGTACTGTCGCCAGGTTTATACCCTCGCTGCTGATCGCGTTGCGGCCGTCGTCGCGGCAGACGGTTCAATGAGCAGCGTTCGTGTCGCCGAGCAACGTTCGTGCCACGGATTTCTCCGGGCATTTGCCGTCAAGTTCGCCCTTCAGGGCCCGATCCACCGTCCGACGAGGAAGCCGGCCAGCGAGGCAATCGCGGTCAGGAAGGTTCCCCATGCCATGTCGACGACGGCCAGGCGAAACGACCAGCGCTGGAGGGTCGCCAGGTTGGTGAGGTCGTAGGTTCCGTAGGCGCACAATCCGAACAGGGCGCCGAAGAGGACAGCCTTGTGCCATTCACCGGCAGTGAGGGCAGGCTGCACCGCCAGGAACGTGATACCCGCGGCGCAAAGGACGTAGAACAGCGCCGCGACCTCGAGACGCGGCTTCTCCAGCATCAGCGAGCCGATTTCCTTCTTGTAGAAATCGAGCGCGACCAGCCCGAGCCACAGGAAATCGACCGCCGCCAGGACGACGAGGACCGTCAGGTAGGTAATGGCGATGTTCCGCATGTTCTCCCCTGGCGCTTGCGCGGGTGGCTTGTACTACCCGCCTACGTCGAATCGGGGGAAACGGATCACGTTCCTGCGATGTATGGCATGTTGTTTCGACCAGGAATGGGCTGGCTCGTCGCGGGAGTGCTTTGCAACGCCGCCATCGTGCGCCGCGCCCGGACCAGGTTCGGTGCATCCGGCAAAGGCCGCGCGCCAGCGAAAATGGCGCGGTGTAGCGACCGCTGTCGTCACGATTGGCCGGGGCGCCTATGGCGGTTGACAGATCCTCGCCCCCCGGCGGAGGGCCGGCCAGCCGCATCCTGGGCGAGTTGCCCGGCGGGGCCGGCCGCGACCGCATCAGGCGGCGGCGGGCCGCTTGCGCATGAGCGCGGTGCGCTCGCAGGTCGCGACCACCTCGCCGTTCTGATTGGTCATTTCATGGAAGAAGGTGACGATGCCCTCGTTGGGGCGCGACTTGCTCTCGCGCTTCGACAGCACCGTGGTGCGCGTCTTGACCGAATTGCCGTGGAACAGCGGCTTGGGAAAGTTGACTTCCTTCATGCCGAGATTGGCGAGCGTCGTATTGAAGGTCGTGTCGTTCACCGACATGCCGATCATCAGACCCAGCGTGAACAGGCTGTTGACCAGCGGCTTGCCCCATTCGGACTTCGCCGCGTAGTGCGCGTCGATGTGCAGCGGCTGCACGTTCATGGTCAGCAGCGAGAACCACACATTGTCGGTCTCGGTGATGGTGCGGGACCATTCATGATTGAACACCATCCCGTCCTTGAATTCCTCGAACCACAGCCCGGCCATCAGCACTCCTCCTCGGCTTTTCAGTCCGGATCAGGGTGCTTGCCGGCGCAGGCGGCGTCCAGAAGCTTCGTCGATTCGTCAGGCGCGCACAGCGATGGCATGCAGGCCTTCGGGCAGGAGCGCCCGCCGCACATTCCGACCTTTGGATCCTTGGGGGAACGACAAGGGGCTTGCTACTGACGCTTCCCTTTAAGGTAAACGCTGACGATCGTGTCGTCCCCCGGGTAGCTTTCTGGCGGCAGGGTCTGGATCTGCGCCTGGATGCACTTCCATCCGCCCTTCTGGAGCAGGTAGGTGTCCGTGTAGGTCGACATGCTGGTCGTGTCCCTGCCGTCGCGGCGGATCGTGCGTTTGTTGGTCGAACGGACGAGAGCGACATTGTCGATGATCGTGATGACCTCGTCGCGGACGTCCCAGTAGACGACGACCTCCGGGTCGAACTGCGTCGCCCATTGCCGGAGATAGTCGGCCCGGTTCTGGCGTGTCCCCTGCGGCCCGATGCAAATGAAATCCGGATGCATCATGGCGTCGTGCGACGCGACGTCGTTGGTGACGTAGTTGTGGATGAAGCGGGCGTTCAGCGCCTTGAGCTCGTCCACAAGATCGTCGTTCGGGAGACAGGACGTTGCGGTTTGCATGGCATTTCCTTTCCTTGATCTAGACGGTGGCAGCCGTGGCCAGCCGACGGGCCACCTCGGCCGTCGCGGTGTCGGCCGGATAGAAACACTCGATCTTCAATTGCTGCAGCGACACGTCGAGCGGCATGGCGAACATCGTGAGCGTCGAGAAGAAGGCGAGGTCCAGCTCGCCTTTGCGCAGGTGCATGGGTAGCACCGGCGAGGTGTGCGCCGGGCCATGCGGGACCTTCCAGCCCGACGGCAGGCCAGGGTAGGCGAGGATCTCGTCGCGCAGCTGTGATGCCGCGCTGTTGCCGCCTTGAGCGACTTCACGATGGAGGAGCTGGATCAGGCTGCCCGCAAACTCTTCCCAATTGACGATGAACTGCCGCAGGCCCCTGGGATGAAACACGACATGCATGGCGTTTCCGGCGCGCGCATCGTCCATCTCGTAGGCCTTGTGGAAGGGACGGAACAGCCGTCGGGAGGCGTCGTTCCGCATCCGGATGTCCCATCGTCCGTCGATGACGATCCCGGGATAGGGTTCCTGCTGGCGGAGAATGAACTCCAGCGCCCTCTGGACGTGCTCCAGGTCTAGGGCGCTGAGGTCGCGCTCGCCGAAAGGCGGGGCATAGCCTGCCGCGAGATGCAGGGCGTTCTGCTCGTTGAGCGGGAGGTCCAGCGTATTGCCCAGCAGCTGGACCATGTCGCGGCTCGGCTGCGAGCGCCCGGTCTCGAGGAAGCAAAGATGCCGTGCCGATACCGCTGCTTCGGCCGCGAGCTCGAGCTGGCTCAGCCGGCGCATCTGCCGCCAGTGACGCAACAGGCTGCCAAAGTCGCGCGCCGGGACATCGTGGCGGACGAGGACTTTCGTCGTATCCATGGGACGCAGACTAGACTTCGTCCGACGGGGATCAATTACCTCGGATGTAAGTGTCGGGGCGTTTGCCTCACGACGACCGGATCCGCCTAAAAAGCCTTCGTCGGCGCTGCGGATTGCGGGCAGGCCGGCGGCTTGTGCATCTCCAGCGCCTGCAGATCGGCGGTGAGGGTGGCCATCGGCGTCTCGACGGTCAGGCGATCGAGGACGCCTGAATCGAAGAGCTGCGCGCTGATGGTGAACAGAGGTTTGGGCTGGTGCGGCTCGTCGTGGCTGCGCGTGAAGCTCATGAACACCGGCCACGACTTCCCGGGCACAGCCACCGGCTTGTCGGCCGGCCGCCGCCCGCGGATCGTGCCGGCAGCCGCCGGCTTCACGTCGACCAGGAAGGTATCGCCGGTCCCTTCGGCATCGAAGACCAAGGCTGGAAATCTCGCGGCGCCACCCCGCAGCCGTTCGACCACGTGATCGATCATGGCCACTGGCATCAATGTGCGCAGAGGCAGCACGACTTGCGCCTGGCCGTTGGGCGAGACGATTTGCGCCGTCAGTTCATTGCCGGCACGCTGCACTTTGCCATGCGTCTCGCGCGCGGCACCGTTTTGGACCTGCAGGGTGCTGAAGCGGAAGGCATCGCCGGCGCGCGGCTCCTCGCCGTCGAGCCTGGAGGCGAGATTCATTTTCCATGTTGCCGACAGGGCGATCTCGCCCTTGACGTCGCGCTTGAGTCGCCAGCCGTCGCAGGTGAGCGTGAGGTCCTGCACGGCGCTGCCGACGCGCGCCGCATTCGCCGCCGCACCCAGTCGCAGGGCGTATTCCGCGCGGTACGGTTGTATTTGGGCGAAGGCCGATTGCGGCAACAGAAAGGCGACAACCGGGAGGAAGCACATCAACGCGCGCATTGATGCACCTTGGGGAGTGCTGACAACGAGGTCAATTGCCGCTTTGTCTCAGGCATCGCCGTCCGCGCCAACGGCGAGGTAGACGTCTTGCCTGCCGATGGTTCAAACTTGCGTGGTGCTCGAGGAGGCGGGGAAGTTAAAGGGCATGATTGATCACGATGATCTCTTCACAACCCAGATGCGTGACCTGGGATTCAGTTCCCCCGAACTGCCGGCGGAGCCTCCGAGCCCCGCTGCCATGGCAGCGGCTGACCGCGTCTCGCGCTATTGGACGAGCCCGCATGTGGGCGCGCTGGTTCCGGGCTCCGAGGCCCACAAGCGTGAAGTGTGCCGGATGTTCCAGGAGACGTTCAATCCGTACCGGCCATCCATCATCGCCTGGCCCAAGCTCAACCCGGAGGCGCTGCAGCGGGTGACGTCGCTGCCGATCTGGGATGTCGCCGTGCATACCGAGAGCCGGGCGCGCCTGCGCTTCGCCACTTATGCGAATTCCATCGACGATCCGGAGGTGCGAGCGGCCATCGCGCTCAATGCCTGGGAAGAAGGCCGGCATAAGGACGTGCTCGCCAACCTTGTCCAGGCTTACGGAATCGAACTGGCAACCGAACCGCCATTTGAACCTCCTCGCGATCCGCACTGGGCCTTCCTGCTGACCGGCTATTGCGAATGCATCGACAGCTTCTTCGCCTTCGGCCTGTTCGAGCTTGCCCGGCAATCCGGATTCTTTCCAGCCGAGCTGGTCGAGACGTTCGAGCCCGTCGTCCAGGAGGAATGCCGCCACATCCTTCTGTTCACCAATCTGGTGGCATGGCAGCGGGCGAACCTGCCGTGGTGGCGGCGCATCTACTTCGAGCTTCGCGTCGCGGCCGTGTGGGCGGTCATTGCCTGGGAACGCATCGTGTTGGCGCGCAGCATGGATGCCAAGGGCGACAAGGCGCAGCTCGACAGCACCTTCACCGCCAGCAGCGCCACCGCCATCGGCCCGGTCGAGATCGATGTTCGCGATCTCATGGCGCTTTGCCTGAAGGAGAACGATCGCCGCTTCGCGGGATACGATCCGCGGCTCCTGCGCCCGACGACCGTGCCGAGGCTGGTCCGGTTCACGCTCCTGATCACCAAGCCCTGGACCCGGAAAAAACCCACTCCGTCGGTTCAGGCCCAGAACTGAGGGCAGCGATTCGGCAGAGTGCCTGCGCGAAACGGCAGGGCCGGCCCTCGCCCGGACATGGGCGACCGCCCGCGATGCCGCTATAACGTCCTGCATGAAATCGATGTCCGATCTGAGTCTGCGGGCGGCGAATTGCCACAAGGTCGAACGATGAGTGTAGCCCTGCGGCCGGACGATCTGGTCCTCGTGACGGGTGGCTCGGGCTTTCTCGGGTCGGCAGTCGTGCGCGCCCTGATCGCCCGCGGATCGCGCGTGCGGGCCATCGTCCGGTCCAGCAGCCCGCCCGACAATCTCGCGGGCCTGGGCTGCGAGATCGTGACCGGCGACCTCACCGATCGGCAATCCTTGGCGGCCGCGCTGCGCGGCGTCCGCTCCCTGTTCCATGTCGCGGCGGACTATCGCTTCTGGGCGCGCGACCCTTCGGTCATCCTGCGCGTGAATGTCGAGGGCACGCGCAGCCTTATGCAGGAAGCGCTCTCGGCCGGCGTCGAGCGGATCGTCTATACGAGCAGCGTCGCGGCGCTGAAGGTGGCGGGCGCGCTTGCTCCGGTCGACGAGACGGCGCTGCTGCCGTCGGACGAGGCCATCGGGGCCTACAAGCGCAGCAAGACCCTGGCCGAGCGGGTGGTCGAGGAAATGATCGCGCGCGAGAAGCTGCCGGCCATCATCGTAAATCCGACGACGCCGATCGGGCCGCGCGACATCAAGCCGACCCCGACCGGACGCATCCTGCTCGACGCGGCGCGGGGCAGGATCCCGGCCTTCGTCGACACCGGATTGAACTTTGCGCATGTCGACGACATCGCCGAGGGTCATCTCCTCGCCTTCGAGCACGGGCGGATCGGCGAACGCTACATTCTGGGCGGCGAAAACGTGCTGCTGCGCGACTTGCTCGCCGGCATTGCCGGCCTCACCGGCCGTCGCGCACCGCGCCTCAGCCTGCCGCGCATGCCGCTCTACCCCCTGGCGTTCGGCGCCGAGGCGATCGCACGCCTGACCGGCAAGGAGCCCCTGCTCACGCTCGATGGCCTGCGCATGTCGCGCTACCGCATGTTCTTCACCTCCGCCAAGGCAGAACGCGAGCTCGGCTACCGCAGCCGCCCCTACCAGGAAGGCGTGGCCGATGCGCTCGCGTGGTTCAGGAAGGCGGGTTACCTGACATGAGCCTCACAACAGCCCTGGGTATCCTGGCGCTGGCGATCTGGCTTTACCTGCTGGTGGGTCGCGGCGGATTCTGGATGACGCGCGAGCGCGATGATGTCGAAGCACCAACCGAGCCCACCCGCTGGCCGAGCGTGGTGGCCGTCGTGCCCGCGCGCAACGAGGCTGACGTCATCGGCCACTCCGTCAAGAGCCTGCTGCAGCAGGATTATCCAGGCCGCTTCCGCGTCGTCCTGGTGGACGACGACAGCGACGACGGCACGGCGGAGACGGCCCGGCAGGCCGCCGCGGCGCTGGGCGCCTCCGAGCGTCTCGAGGTCCTGCGCGGAAAGGCCTTGCCGCCGGGCTGGACCGGCAAGCTTTGGGCTCAGCATCAGGGCATCCAGCACGCGTCGACGGGCGCGGCACCCGACTACCTCCTGTTGACCGACGCGGATATCGGCCATGCGCCGGACAACCTCCGCACGCTCGTCCCGCGCGCCGAACGCCAAGGCTACGTGCTGGTCTCGCTGATGGCGCAACTGTCGTGCCAGAGCTGGGCGGAGCGTTTTCTCGTCCCGGCCTTCGTCTTCTTCTTTCAGATGCTCTATCCATTCGCCTGGGTCGCTCAGAAGGAGCGCAAGCTCGCGGCGGCGGCCGGCGGCTGCATGCTGGTCCAGCGGGGCGTGTTGGAGCGGGCGGGCGGAATCGCCTCGATCCGGTCCGAGATCATCGACGATTGCGCGCTCGCCCGCCGCCTCAAGGCCGAGGGGCCGATCTGGCTCGGTCTCACTCGCCGCGCCAAAAGCCTGCGGCCCTATGGCGGGTTCCGGGAAATTGGCCGCATGGTGTCGCGCTCGGCCTACGCGCAACTCGGCTATTCGCCGCTGCTGCTGGCCGGAACCGTCGCCGGCATGGTGTTGACGTTCCTGATGGCCTCGATCGTCACGCTTTTCGGCGGCGGCCTTGCGCAGGCGGCGGGACTGGGCGCCTGGCTGCTGATGGCCTTCGCCTTCCAGCCGATGCTCCGCTTCTACCGCCTCTCGCCCCTGTGGGGGCTCGCCCTGCCGGCGATGGCGGCGGCCTACACGCTGTTCACCGTGCAGTCCGCCGTCGAAGTCTGGCGCGGCCGCGGCGGAATGTGGAAGGGGCGCAGCCAGGCCATGGCGGGCGAACAATGACGGACGCGGCCGACTTCGCGTCGGGCAAAGGCCATCGGGATGAAAACTTTCCCGTCGCCTCGCGCCTGATTCGCCCGGAGCTGCGGCCGGCGATCCTGGCCTTCTACCGCTTCGTGCGCGCCGCGGACGATGTCGCCGATCATGCCGATGCGGCACCGAAGGAAAAGCTGGAGCAGCTCGCGCGCATGGAGGCCGGGCTGCGCGGCCAGGCCGGCGCAAGCCCGGAAGCAGATTCGTTGCGGACCATCCTGCAGGTCCGTGGCCTCTCGGATCGCCATGCGCTCGATCTGCTGGAAGCCTTCCGTCGCGATGTCACCAAGCTGCGCTACGCCGACTGGGCGGACCTCATGGACTACTGCCGCTATTCCGCGGCCCCGGTCGGTCGCTTCGTGCTCGACGCCCACGGTGAGTCCCCGACGCTCTGGCCCGCCAACGACGCGCTCTGCAGCGCGCTGCAGGTGATCAACCATCTGCAGGATTGCGCCAAGGACTACCGGTCCATCGACCGGGTTTACATCCCGCTCGATGTGCTCGAAGCCAACGGAACGTCCGTCGAAGCCTTGGCGGCAACCCGAGCCTCACCGGGCTTGCGCAAGACGATCGAGCAGCTGGCCCAGCGCACGCAAACCCTGCTCGAACAATCACGACCCTTCGCTGCAGAGATCGCCGACCGCCGCCTGGCGCTGGAGGTCGGCGTCATCCAGACCCTGGCGGAAAGCCTTGCGGCGCGACTCACGCGCCGCGATCCGTTGTCGGAGCGCGTCCATCACCATGCGGTGGAGGCGATCGGCCTGGCGTTGCGCGGCGGGCTCGGCGTCGCTGCGGGCTGGCTCGGGCGCATCGGCCGTCACAAGCAGCCCCGGCTGGGCGACAGGCAGGGATGACGACCGAACCCCAGGCCGCGGCCGATCCGGCGGCGCTTCAGGCGCAGGTTTCCGGCAGCTCCTTCTACGCGGCGATGCGCGTCATGCCGAAGGCGGAGCGGGCGGCCATGTTCGCCATCTACAGCTTCTGCCGGATGGTCGACGACATCGCCGACGACGGCACGCGCCCGCGCGCGCAGCGGGCCACGGCGCTCGACCGGTGGCGTGGCGATCTTGCCGCCCTTTACGCCGGCCGGCCGGCGGGCCAGGCCAGCTTCCTGAAGGACCCGGTCCATGACTTCGGCCTGCGGCAGGCGGATTTCCTGGCCGTGATCGATGGCATGCAGATGGATGTCGACGCCGACATCCGCGCGCCCGATCTCGAAACGCTCAATCTCTACTGCGACCGGGTGGCGGTTGCGGTCGGCCGCCTGTCGATTCGCATTTTCGGCATGGCGGAGGGTCCTGGGCTGAAGCTCGCGCACCGACTGGGCCGGGCCCTGCAGCTCACCAATATCCTGCGCGATCTCGATGAGGATGCCGCGATCGGCCGCCTTTATCTGCCGCGGGAGTTGCTGACCAAGGCCGGCATCGCCACCAGCGATCCCAATGAGGCGATCGCCGATCCGCGGGTGGACGGCGCCTGCCGCGACCTGGCCGCGCTGGCGCTCGAGCACTTCGCCGCCGCCGATCGCGTGATGCGCGCCCGGCCGGGCGGACGCCTGCTGGCGCCGCGGCTGATGTCGGCGGTCTATCGCACCATCCTGCAGCAGATGCTTGTGGAGGGCTGGGCGGCGCCGCGCCGGAGGGTCCGCATCGGCAAGGCGCGATTGCTGTGGCTCGTCGCACGCTGCAGCGTCTTCGGATGACACGCGTCCACGTCGTCGGAGCCGGACTGGCCGGATTGTCGGCGGCCGTGACCCTGGTGGGCCGCGGCGTGCCGGTCGTGCTGTCGGATGCCGCCCGTCAGGCCGGCGGTCGCTGCCGCTCCTACCATGACGGCGTTTTGGACATGGAGATCGACAACGGCAATCACCTCGTGCTGTCCGGCAACCAGGCCGTCGCTCGCTACCTCCGCGCCATTGGCGCCGAGGATCGAGTGGTCGGGCCGGCGCGGGCGGAGTTCCCGTTCTTCGACGTCGCCACCGGCCGTTCCTGGACACTTCGTCCCAATGAGGGGCCTGTTCCGTGGTGGGCACTGGTCGCGGGACGGCGCGTGCCGGGCACGCAGCTGGGCGACTATCTCGCCGTGGCGACCCTCATGCGGCGACACCCCGAGCGGCGAATCGACGAGGTGCTGCCCTGTCATGGCCTGCTCTGGGAAAAATTCCTGCGACCCGTGCTGGTCTCGGCTCTCAATACCGCGCCGGAGGAGGGATCCGCCGATCTTGCGGGCGCGGTGATGCGGGAGACCTTCGCCAAGGGCGGCAGCAGCATCCGTCCCCGAGTCGCGATGCCCAGCCTGACCGGCGCTTTCGTCGATCCGGCACTGCAGCGCTTGCGCCAGTGCGGCGCGGAAATTCACCTCGGGCGTCGGCTGACCGCCCTGAAGCTGGAAGACGGCAGAGTGAGCGGGCTCACCTTCACGGACGGCGAGGAACGCCTCGGGCCAGACGAAAAGGTGATTCTCGCCGTTCCGCCCTGGACGGCGCAGGAGCTGCTGCCCGATCTTGTCGTGCCCGACACGTTCCGCGCCATCGTCAACGCGCATTTCAAGATCGCGCCGCCCGCCGGCGCGCCCCTGCTGGTGGGACTGGTCGGCGGCACCGCGGAATGGGTGTTCGCCTTTCCCGATCGGCTGTCCGTCACGGTGAGCGCCGCCGATCGTCTTGTGGATATGGACACGCAGGAGCTGGTGGCCTTGCTCTGGCGGGACGTCGCGGCGGTCCACCGGCTTGAGGGGCCGGCTCCGCCTTGCCGGATCGTGAAGGAGAAACGGGCGACCTTCGCGGCCACGCCGGCGCAGGATGCACGGCGTCCCGCATGCGCGACGCGCTGGAGGAACCTGTTTCTCGCCGGTGATTGGACGGCTACCGGGCTGCCGGCGACGATCGAGGGCGCGCTGCGATCCGGCGAAAAAGCCGCGGCACTCGTCCGATGAACGACGCAGTCGACGACCTGATGGCAATCGAGGCCGAGATCCGCCGGGCGGCGCAGGCGCTGCTGCGCCAGCAGCGGAGCGACGGGCATTGGGTTTTCGAGCTCGAGGCGGACGCGACGATTCCGGCCGAGTACGTCCTGTTTCGCCAGTATCTGGGTGAGTCGGACGATCGCGAGCTCGAGCGCAAGATCGGCGCCTATCTGCGCCGCATCCAGGCCGAGCATGGCGGCTGGCCGCTCTTCCACGGCGGGGCATTCGATATCAGCGCGTCGGTGAAGGCCTATTTCTGCCTGAAGATGATCGGCGACAGCCCGGAGGCGCCGCACATGGCGCGGGCCCGGGCGGCGATCCTGACGCATGGCGGGGCCCTGCGGGCCAATGTCTTCACGCGTATCCTGCTGGCGCAATTCGGCGAGCTGTCGTGGCGCCATGTGCCGACCATGCCGGTCGAGCTGGTGTTGCTGCCCCGATGGTTCCCGATCCATCTCTCCCGCATGTCGTACTGGGCGCGAACCTGCATCGTGCCAATGCTGGTGCTGGCGGCGCTTCGGGTGCGGGCGCGCAACCCGCGCGGCGTCCGCATCCAGGAACTGTTCGACACGACCGGCAAGGCGCCGCCGAAGGCGCCCACCCATCAGAAGCGCGGATGGGCGCTCTTCTTCAAAGGGCTGGACCGCGTATTGAAGGTGGTCGAGTCGTTCTGGCCGAAATCCCTTCGCCGCCGCGCCCTGGCGCACTGCGAGGCCTTCGTGACGGAGCGGTTGAACGGCGAGGACGGGCTGGGGGCGATCTACCCGGCCATGGCGAATTCCGTGATGATGTTCGACGCCTTGGGCTATCCGCCGGAGCATCCTCGCCGTGCCACCGCCCGTCGCGCCATCGAAAGGCTTCTGGTGATCCGCGAGGACGAGGCCTACTGCCAACCCTGCGTCTCGCCGGTCTGGGACACCGCGCTGGTCGCCCAAGCCATGATGGAGGTGGGCTCCGAGGAGGCCGTGGCCGCCGCGCGGCGTGGGCTCGCCTGGCTGCAGCCGCTGCAGGAGCTGGAGGTGAAGGGCGACTGGGCCGAGCGGCGCCCAGAGGTGCGGCCCGGCGGCTGGGCGTTCCAGTATCGCAACGGCCATTATCCGGATCTGGACGATACGGCGGTCGTCGTCATGGCCATGGATCGCGCGCGGCGCGAGTTCGGCGCGGGCGATCGCTATGACGAGGCGATGGCACGCGGCGCCGAGTGGACCATGGGACTGCAAAGTCGAAATGGCGGCTGGGGCGCCTTCGACGCCGACAACGTCGATCACTACCTCAACAACATTCCCTTTGCCGATCACGGCGCGCTGCTCGATCCACCGACCGCGGATGTCAGCGCCCGCTGCGTCAGCATGATGGCCCAGCTTGGCGACACGGTGGAGAGTGCCGCTATGGGCGCCGGGCTGGATTATCTCCGACGCGAGCAGATGACGGACGGCAGCTGGTTCGGCCGCTGGGGCGTCAACTATGTCTACGGCACGTGGTCGGCGCTCTGCGCGCTGAACGCGGCCGGCCTCGACGCGACCGATCCTTGTGTGCGCAAGGCGGCCGACTGGCTGATCGCCATCCAGAACGCGGACGGCGGCTGGGGCGAGGACTGCACCAGCTACAAGCTCGACTATCGCGGCTACGAGCCGGCGCCGTCCAATGCGTCGCAGACGGCCTGGGCGCTGCTCGGGTTGATGGCGGCGGGAGAAGTGGACCATGCCGCGGTGGCGCGCGGCATCGCGTATCTGCAGCGGACCCAGGACACGACGGGTTTGTGGGCGCAGGACGCCTATACCGGCGGCGGATTCCCGCGCGTCTTCTATCTCCGCTATTACGGCTATCCGGCGTTCTTTCCGCTATGGGCCCTGGCGCGCTACCGCAATCTCAAGCGCGGCAACGTCCGGCGCGTGCGCCAAGGCATGTGATGATCCTCGCCGCCACCGGCCTGCAGCGGGAACGGCGCATCGTCGCCGGTCCGGACATCGAGGCCATCGCAAGCGGCGGCGATGTCGCGCAACTGGAAGCAGTGCTCGACCGGCGCGCCGGGAGCGCCCGCGGCATCATCAGCATCGGCATCGCCGGGGCACTGGCGCCGGGCTTGCCGGTTGGCCAGTGGGTCGTGGCTGATGCCGTTATCGTCGACGGTGAGTCGCTGCCGACCGACCCGGCCTGGACGAGCCGGCTGGCCGCCTGCTTGCCGGAGGCGGCGAGGGGACTCTTTCTCGGCGCGAACACCATGGTGATGGAGGCGACGCAAAAGGCTGCGCTGCACAGTACGACCGGCGCCATCGCCGTCGACATGGAATCGCACATCGTGGCGCGGGTGGCTCGGCGGCACGGCCTGCCCTTTGTCGTGGCTCGCGTCGTCTCCGATGCCGCGCACCACACGTCTGCCGCCTGCCGCGCGCGTGGGCATGAAGTTGAATGGTACGATGGATCTGCCGGCCGTCCTGCGCTCGCTGCTGGCGAACCCGGGCCAGCTTCCCGCCCTGATCCGGACAGGCCTCGAGGCGGAGCGGGGATTCCAGTCGCTACTCCGCGGCCACCGCCGTCTTGGCCCCGAGACTCGGCGCCCCGGATCTCGGTTAGCCGTTGCTCGACATGGCCGGAAAAGACGAAATCCGCCGGACGCTGGTGTTCCAGCGAGATGTCCTTGGCCATCGCGCCGTCGGTGCGGACGCCGCGTGCGGCGACGGATAGCGCCTTCAGAGGATGGCGGATCATGTCCGTCACCGCCGACGCTTCGAAGCCTGAATGGACCATGCAATCGGCGCACTTTTCGTAATTGCCGACGCCGTATTTGTCCCATTCGGTATCGTCCATGAGCTCGCGGAACGTCTTGGCGTAACCCTCGCCCAGCAGGTAGCAGGGCTTCTGCCAGCCGAAGACCGTCCGTGTCGGGTTGCCCCACGGCGTGCAGTGATAGGCCTCGTTCCCGGCGAGGAAGTTCAGGAACATGACCGATTGGCTGAACGGCCATTTCCGTCCGCCATTGCCGCGGCTCAGGATGCCGCGGAACAGTTCCTTGGTCTTGGTGCGATTGAGGAAATGCTGCTGGTCCGGGCGCGCGCTCATAGGCATAGCCCGGCGAGACGGTGATGCCATCCAGCCCGAGCTCCTTCATGTCGTCGAAGAAGCCCGCGACCTGCGCGGGATCGGCGTCGTTGAACAGCGTGCAATTGATGCTGACGCGAAAGCCCTTTGACTTGGCGAGCTTAATCGCTTCCACCGCCTTGTCGTAGACGCCGCGCTGGCAGACCGACTTGTCGTGCATGGCCTGGTTGCCGTCGAGATGAATGGACCAGGTGAAGGAGGAATGTGGCTCGAAGTCGTCGATCTTCTTGGCCAGCAGAAGCGCGTTGGTGCACAGGATCACGAACTTCTTGCGGGCAAGGTAGCCTTTGACGATAGCCGGCATCTCGCGATGCAGCAGCGGCTCGCCGCCGGCGATCGAGACCACCGGCGCGCCGCACTCGTCGATCGCCGTCATGCATTCGTCGTACGACAGGCGCTGGTTCAGGATCTCGTCCGGATAGTCGATCTTGCCGCAGCCGGCGCAGGCCAGGTTGCAGCGGAACAACGGCTCGAGCATCAGCACGAGAGGGTAGCGCTTGCGCCCGGCCAGGTGCTGACCGACCACATAGGCCCCGATGCGGGCCGCCTGCAGCAGAGGAATTCCCACGACGACGCTCCTCTACCCTACCGACGGTACAACGGTTTTGCCCGACGGCGTCCTGAGCTCATTGGGCAGCCTGAACTCGATGTTTTCGCGGACGCCGTCCATCTGCTCGACCTCGACCTTGCCATGCCGGCGCAGGGCCTCGATGACATCGAGAACCAGTTCTTCGGGAGCCGACGCGCCCGCCGTCAGGCCGACGGTCTCTACCCCGGCCAACCATGCCGGATCGATCTCGCTGCCGTCGGCGACCAGGTGGCTCGGCAGTCCCTGCTCGACGCCGATCTCGCGCAGTCGATTCGAGTTGGAGCTGTTACGGCTGCCGACCACCAGCAACAGATCCACGACTTCGCAGAGCTCCCGCACCGCCGACTGGCGATGCTGGGTCGCGTAGCAGATATCCGACACGTCCGGGCCCTCGAGATGGGCGAACCGCGCTTGAAGGGCCGCGATCACGCCCCGCGTATCGTCCACGCTCAGTGTGGTCTGGGTCACGTAGGCAACGAGCGAATCGTTGGGAAGGTCGAGGCGGGCGACATCCTCGACCGTGGAGACGAGGTGCACCGGCGCGCCGACCTGTCCGATGGTGCCCTCGACCTCGGGATGACCGGCATGGCCGATCAGGATCAGATGGCGGCCGCGCGCCACGTATCGCTTGCCCTGAATGTGGACCTTGGAGACCAGGGGGCATGTGGCATCGAGGACCGGCAGGCCGCGCGACTTCGCCTCGTCGATGATCGATTGGGCCACGCCGTGAGCGCTGAAAATCGTCACGGCGCCGTCGGGGATCTCATCCAGCGTCTCGACGAAGACAGCCCCCATGCGCTCGAGCTTCTCGACCACATGACGGTTGTGGACGATTTCATGGCGGACATAGACCGGCGCGCCGAACTTCTCGAGGGACCGCTCGACGATCTCGATTGCCCGGACCACCCCCGCGCAAAACCCCCGAGGCTGAGCCATAAGTACGCGCATCCAGATCAATTCCTTCCATCAGCGTCGTCGCGATCGGACATTTGCAATCGTGGATTGCCGCAAGCGCAAAAGCAGGATTGGCAGCACGGTCGCGTCAAAGGGGCGTCGCCGGTGAGCGACCAGGGTAGCTCATGCCTGTCAGCCAGGCCGTTTGCAAATCAGCAACATTTTCCGACACCATTGCTCCGGTTACAAGTGGTGCGTGGGCGGGTGCGCTGCAATGCCTCCGGAAAAGGGCGGCACCTGTAATCGGCAAGATACTGCCATGTGAATCAGCAAAGCGGTTTGATTGTTGCGACGCCAATCACGCGGCGCATGATTGCAATCCCTGCGATTTTAGGGGCCTTTGCCTTGGTACCTGTAAGCCGCCGAACCGACCTCCTTGGCCCGTGAGTTCCAAAGACGCAGCGCCTTCAGGGCCGCCTCGGCCAGTTGAGGCAGAAAGCTCGGGCGCAGCAATTCCGGCTCGAAGGCGCTCATCCGACGGCTATTCTCCGAGTAGCAGTCCTCTAGGAAGCGGCGAAAATTGAACCCATCGAGGAACATGCTGACCTGGGTGGCGGCAAAATTCTTGCCGTCGTTCATGTCCTTGCTGCGCTTCGCCAGGCCAGCCATGCGGCCTGCGGCGCGCAGGTAATAGCGCAGGCTGGTGAGCGGCAAAATCGTCCTGGCGACCCATCCTCGGCGCGCCTCGGTATAGGCCATCCAGTTGACGAAGAAGACGATGTGACGGGTTTCCTCGTACATCAGGGTCTCGAAGATCTGCAGCATTTCCTTGGGGAGAAACTCGGACTGCAAGGCGATCTTGAACAGGCCGAACCCCAGGAACGAGTCCAGGCATTCGCCGAAGCCGAAATCCTTGAACCGCGTTTCGATATCCTTGCTGATATCCTCCATCGGTCGCTCGGGGGCATCCAGGCCGTATTTCTCGATCATCACGCGGATCAACCGGGCATGCCGGGTCTCCTCGAGGCCCTGCAGGGCAAGCGCTTCGCGCAGGACCGGATCGGTCACCGTTTCGGTGAAGGCGGCTACGATCGCTCCGGCCCGGCGCTCGGTGTAAAAGACCTCTTCCCAGAAGGGCACGGACCGCAGCCGGTGCAGGGCCTCGTCGTCCAGCACGGGCCAGGGCAGGGTCGTTGGATCGTATTCGCTGTAGCTCTGCGTAAACTGCCGACAGAAGGCATCGCGATGTTCTAGCGACCCTATTTTCATGCTACTCGCCCCTTCGCTCGCGCCTATTCAAAGCCACCGATCCCGTCTTGTCCATTCCCGGCTTCCACCCTCCCGGCGACCGTCTCCGCACCTATTCTTGAGGCGTTTTGTGTCTATCAGGGCTTCGTTGATCGGTCGTGTCGTCGCGGCCAGCACCCGGCATCCGCTGATCGTGCTCCTCCTTGTCGTCCTATTGACCGCGACGGCGCTGGTCTACGCGGCCCGGCATTTTGCCATGACCGCGGACACTTCCGAACTGATCTCGACCAAGCTGGAATGGCGGCAACACGAGCTGGCGTTTGAACGGGCGTTCCCGCAGTTCAGCAATCTCACCATCATTGTGATGGACGGCGCGACACCTGAACTGGCCGATGCTGCCGCGGCAAAGCTCACCGCGGCGCTGCAGGGAAAGCCCGAACTTTTCAAGGCCGTGCGACGTCCCGACGGCGGCGCGTTTTTCGAGCGTAACGGGCTGATGCTGCTGTCCCTGGATGAGGTCGCGGCGACCACGCAAGGCCTCATGCGGGCACGCCCCATGCTGGCTTCGCTCGCCGCCGATCCCAGTCTGCGCGGCGTCCTCGGCATCATCTCGACCACTTTGGAAGGCATCAAACACGGACAGGCCACGCTGCATGACATCGAACCCGCGATGTCGGCGCTGGCAGATGCGTTTGAAAAATCGGTGGCCGGCCAGCCGGCCTTCTTTTCCTGGCGCACGCTGATCGCCGGGCAGCCCGCCAAGCCGCGCGAGACGCGGCACATCGTTCTGGTCCAGCCGGTCATGGACTATGCGGCGCTGGAGCCCGGAGCGGCCGCGAGCGAGGCTATCCGGACGACGGCCCGCTCCCTTGGCCTCGATGCAGCGCATGGCGTGACCGTGCGCCTGACCGGCTCGGTGCCGCTGGCAGACGAGGAATTCGCGACCCTGGCCCAGGATGCGCACCTGCTGCTAGGCGCGATGTTTGCCGCCCTTTTGGGAATCCTGGGGCTGGCGGTACGTTCCGCGCGCGTCGTGATCGCGATCCTCGCCACCACGATCGTCGGCCTGATCATGACGGCCGCGATCGGCTTGCTGGCGATCGGCCGCTTCAACCTCATCTCGGTTGCCTTCATTCCGCTGTTCGTCGGGCTCGGCGTCGACTTCAGCATCCAGTTCAGCGTCCGCAGCCTGGCCGAACGCCTGATCCATCCCAATTTGCGGGCGGCGCTCATCGCCACCGGCACGGCCATTGGAAGGGCGCTGGCCCTCTCGGCCGCCGCCATAGGCGCCGGTTTTTTCGCCTTTCTGCCGACCAACTATGTCGGCGTGGCCGAACTCGGGACCATCGCCGGCCTCGGCATGATCGTGGCCTTCACCTTGAGCGTCGTGTTGCTGCCCGCGCTCTTGATGCTTCTGCGTCCTCCGGCAGGCCGGCTCGCCGAGGTCGGCTTCACGATGCTTGCGCCCGTCGACAACCTTGTGCGTCGGCACCGCCGGCTGGTGCTCGCGGGCGCGCTTGCCGTGGCGATCGGCTCGGGCGCGCTGCTGCCGCTGGTGCGTTTCGACTTCGACCCGCTTAACCTCAAGAGTTCAAAAGTGGAATCGATGGCGACCCTGCAGTCACTGTCGTCCGATCCCGATTGGACGCCCGATGCGATCAATATTCTTACGCCGTCCCTGGTCGCCTCCGAGCCACTTGTGCACCGCCTCGATGCCCTGCCGGCCGTCTCCCGCACCGTCACCCTCAACAGTTTCGTGCCGGCGCAACAAAAGGAGAAACTTGCGCTGATCGGCAACGCCGCAGCGGTCCTCAAGCCCGTTCTCGATGTCGCCCCGCTCGAGCCGCCGTCGGACCCTGAGCTGCAGCAGAGCCTGGCTGCAACGGCCGCTTCGTTGCGTCGGGTAGCGGCCGACGCAACGGATTCCGCTGCGGTTTCGGCGCGCCGCCTCGCGGCTGCCCTGGAGCGTCTGAACGCCGACGCACCGGATGTTCGAGCTGCGGCGGCTCTTGTCGTCGTCACCCCGCTCCGGATCATGCTCGATCAGACCCGCGCGCTGTTGCAGGCCGGTCCGGTGACGGTGGAGACCCTGCCGCCCGAGCTTGTTGCCGACTGGGTCGCAAAAGATGGTCGCGCCCGCATCCAGGTCCTGCCGCGGGGCAGTGCGGAAGACAATGCAGCATTGCGGCATTTCGCGGACGCGATCCTCGCCATTGCGCCGGATGCGACCGGCCGGCCGATTTCCATCAGCGCGTCCGGCGACACCGTCGTCGAGGCGTTCCTGCAGGCCGGGCTTTATTCGCTCCTCGCCATCATCCTGCTCCTGGTGGTGGTGCTGCGCCGGGCCCGCGATGTGATCTTGACGATGCTGCCGGTGCTGCTGAGCGGACTGCTGACGTTCGCCACCTGTGCGGCGCTCGATTTGCCGCTCAATTTCACCAACATCATCGCACTTCCCCTCCTGTTCGGTGTCGGCGTCGCCTTCAACATCTACTTCGTGCTGGCGTGGCGGGCGGGCGAGACAGGCATGCTGCAGTCGAGCCTGATGCGCGCCGTCGTCTTCAGCGCGCTGACGACCGCCACGGCGTTCGGCGCGCTGTGGCTGTCGAGCCATCCCGGCACGGCCAGCATGGGCAGGTTGCTGATGATCTCCCTGGGTTGGGAGCTTCTTGTCACCTTGCTGTTCCGGCCTGCCTTGCTGGCGCGACCGCCGGTGAAATAGCGCCCGGGACGGGCGGCTTGCGGCCACCAGGTCGCGCGGGCACCATGGCGGTTCGGAAAAAGCAGTGGGAGGGCGCTCATGTCGAACGAGTTGACCAAGGTGCTTCGGCGCTTCGAGGAGCGGCTGGCTCACCTTGAATCCGGGGTTCACGCCCCGCCGGCATACTGGAAGCGGTTTCACCTGCACAACGCGCTGCAGGCCCTCAAGGACGATCATGCCGCCGCCGATCTGCATCTCGATGAATTCGACAGGGCCGAACTGGCACGGGAATATCCCGAGCTCGAAGCCGACAAGGTACCGACCGTCGAGGAACTCAGGTCGCGCTACGACATGATCGCCGGCGGAATGCTCTAGGCCAGAGAAGCCAAAATGAAAGCCGAAGAGGGAATCGCCGAACCCTTGACCCAGCGCGAGATCGACCAGCGTGTGTTCGATCTCTACGACGAGTATTGCCACGGCCGCATCGATCGCCGCGCCTTCCTGCAGCGGGCGGCCGTCGTGGCGATAGGCGGCCTCGCCATGGCGCAGGCACTGCTGCCGCGCTATGCGCAGGCCCAGACGATCTCCTTCACCGACGAGCGCATCAAGGCCAACTACGTCACCTATCCATCGCCGGGCGGCAACTCCGGCACCATGCGCGGATACCTCGTGCAGCCCAAGGGCAGTGGGCCGTTCCCCGTCGTGCTGGTGATCCACGAGAATCGCGGGCTCAATCCCTATATTGAGGACGTGGCTCGGCGCGTCGCGACCGACGGATTTCTGGCGCTGGCGCCCGATGGATTGTTTCCGGTCGGTGGCTATCCCGGCAACGACGATGACGGCCGCACGCTGCAGTCCGGACTCGATCAGGGCAAGCTGCGCACCGACATGCTGAACAGCGCGCACTACCTCAAGGCGCACGCGCTGTCGTCGGGCAAGCTCGGCGTCACCGGCTTCTGCTGGGGCGGTGGCGCGACCAATTTCCTGGCCACCGCGCTCGGCGCCGACATGAAAGCGGGGGTGCCGTACTACGGCGCGGCGCCCGAGACCGCCGCCGTGGCGGCCATCAAGGCGCCGCTGCTGGTTCAATACGCCGAGAACGACGAGCGCATCGACGCCATGTGGCCCGCCTACGAAGCAGCGCTCAAGGCCGCGAACGTGCCGTACGAGATGTATATCTATCCGGGCACCCAGCACGGCTTTCACAACAATTCGACGCCGCGCTACAACGAGGCGCAGGCCAAGATCGCGTGGGAGCGCACGGTCGCCTTCTTCAAGAAGAATCTCGCCTGAAGGTTCTAACTGCGGGCCTGCGGCCTTGTGACTGCCCCCGGACCATTGTCTGCGCGGCGCTCGCTGGTATGCTTACAATAAGCTGAATACGCCCGGTCATAAGGGCGGACACCGGTAGCGCGTCGCGCGCCGGCAATGGTGTGTGGGATAGGGAAACGCTGCGAGGGCCTATGTCGGCACTCCTCGACGTGAGGAATTTGCATACCGAGTTCCGGACCGGTGCCGGATTGGTGCGCGCCGTCGATGGCGTGTCCTACACCGTCGATCCTGGCGAGACGGTCGCCATCGTGGGCGAGAGCGGCTCGGGCAAGTCGGTGGGCGCGATGTCGATTCTGCGCCTTATTCCCGATCCACCGGGACGGATCACCCAGGGCCAGATCCTCTTCGCCGGCCGCGACCTGCTGGGCCTTTCCGCCGAGGAGATACGGGCGGTGCGCGGCAGCGAGATCGGCATGGTGTTCCAGGAACCGATGACCTCGCTCAATCCGGTGCTGACCATAGGCCGACAGATCACCGAGACGCTGCAGCAGCATCGCGGCGCCGACCGGGCGACGGCGGACCGGCGCGCCCTCGAGCTGCTTGCCCTGGTCGGCATCGCCGATCCCGAGCGCCGCCTGCGGCAGTACCCCCACCAGCTTTCCGGCGGCATGCGCCAGCGCGTCATGATCGCGGTGGCGCTCACCTGCGAGCCGCGGCTGATCATCGCCGACGAGCCGACCACGGCGCTCGACGTCACGATCCAGGCGCAGATCCTGGAGCTGATGACCGGGCTGACGCGCCGCCTCAACGTCGCGCTGATCATCATCACGCACAATCTCGGCGTCGTGGCGCGCTACGCGCGGCGGGTCAACGTCATGTATGCCGGCCGGCTGGTCGAGAGTGGCCCGGCCGCCGCGGTCTATCACGATCCGCGCCACCCCTACACCATGGCGCTGCTGCGCTCGGTGCCGCGACTCGACCGGCCGCGTCAGGCGCGGCTCGATCCGGTCGAGGGCCAGCCGCCTGACCTGACGCAGCTCGACGGCGGCTGCGCCTTCCGCCCGCGCTGCCGGTACGCGGTCGCGAAATGCGCAGTGTCTCGGCCGGCGCTCGAGCAGGCTGGAGCGGCCGGACATCTGTCGGCCTGCTTCCGCCGCGACGAGATCGCGGCCGCCCCGGTTGCCGCATGACCGAGGCGCCGCCGCTGCTCGAGGTCAGGGATTTGCGCATGCATTTCCCAATCTCCGAGGGCGTGTTGAGGCGACGCCAGATCGGCGAAGTGAAGGCGGTCGACGGCATCCGCTTCAGCGTGCGGCGCGGCGAGACGCTCGGCCTGGTGGGAGAGAGCGGCTGCGGCAAGACGACGACGGGTCGATGCATCCTGCAGCTCGAGCGCCCCACATCGGGTGCCATCCTGTATGACGGCGTCGACATCAACACCCTGCCGCGCCGCGAGCAGCTGGCGCTCCGGCGGCGTATCCAGGTGATCTACCAGGATCCCTACAGTTCGCTCAATCCGCGCATGAAGGTGGGCGACATCATCGGCGAGCCGATCCATGTGCACGGCCTGGCGCCCGACGCGGCGCGCCGCACGGCCCGCGTGCGGGAGCTGCTGTCGGTCTGCGGCCTCGATCCCAACTTCGCCGACCGCTACCCGCACGAGATGTCGGGTGGCCAGCGCCAACGGGTCGGCATCGCGCGGGCGCTGGCGCTGGAACCGGAGTTCATCGTCTGCGACGAGGCGGTGTCGGCGCTCGACGTGTCGATCCAGGCCCAGGTGATCAACCTCCTGGAGGATCTGCGCGAGCGCCTGGGGCTCACCTATCTGTTCATCGCCCACGACCTCTCGGTGGTACGCCATCTGTGCCAGAGGGTGGCGGTGATGTATCTCGGCCGCATCGTCGAGCTGGCCGACTGCGATGCGCTGTTCGACGAGCCCTTGCACCCCTATACCCGCGCCCTGCTCGCCGCGGTGCCGGTGCCCGATCCGACGATCGAGGCTGGCCGCCCGTTCCAGCCGGTGCGCGGCGAGGTGCCGAGCCCGATCAATCCGCCTTCCGGCTGCGTCTTCCATCCGCGCTGCACAATGGCAGTCGAGAGCTGCCGGCGGTCGCGGCCCGAGCTGCGCGAACTGCGGCCCGGCCATTGGGTGGCCTGCAGCGAAGTGAATTGAAACGGAATGACCAAGAAGAACGAGCGAAAAGGGAGGCTGACATGAAGATCCGAACCGGGTGGCTGGCGGCAAGTCTTTCCATTGCCCTTTCGGCAGCGCTTGCGGCGACGCCGGCCGCCGCGCAAACCATCAAGCGCGGCGGCATCCTCACCTACATGATCCCGGCCGATGCGCCGCCGAGCTTCGACGGGCACAAGGAAAACACCTACGCCACCCTCCATGCCACGGCGCCGTTCTACAGCACGCTGATCGCCATCAATCCCGACAATCCGGCGTCGTCGACGGATTTCGTCTGCGATCTCTGCACCGAGATGCCGATCGCCACCGACGACGGCAAGACCTACACCTTCAAGATCCGCAAGGGCGTGAAGTTCCATGACGGCACGCCGCTCACGGCCGCCGACGTGGCGACGAGCTGGCAGTACATCGTGCATCCGCCCAAGGGGGTGTCGAGCGCGCGCGAAAGCTACATGGTGATGGTCAACTCGGTGGAGAGTCCCGATCCCGAGACCGTGGTGTTCAAGCTGAAGTTCGCCACCGGGGCGTTCCTGCCCGCGCTGGCCGATCCCTTCGCCTATATCTACAAGAAGGAGACCCTGGAGAAGGACCCGACCTGGTTCGAGAAGAACATCCTGGGGTCGGGGCCCTTCAAGTTCGTGTCCTATGAGACCGGCCAGTCGATCAAGGGCACGCGCAATCCCGACTACTACCACGAGGGTCAGCCCTATCTCGACGGCTTCATCGCCATCTTCGCCGCCAAGCAGTCGGTGCGCGTCGATGCCATTCGCGCCGACCGCGCCGCCACGGAGTTCCGCGGCATGCCGCCGTCGGCGCGCGATGAGCTGGTCAAGGAACTGGGCGACAAGGTCACGGTGCAGACCAGCGACTGGAACTGCGTGAACCTGCTCACGCCCAACCAGAAGAAGAAGCCGTTCGATGACGTCCGGGTGCGCCGCGCCATGGCGCTGGCGATCGACCCGTGGAAGGGTGCGCCGGCGCTGTCCAAGATCGCCACTGTCCACACGGTGGGCGGCCTGGTCTTCCCGGGCTCGCCGCTGGCGGCGACCAAGGAAGAGCTGCAGAAGATCGCGGGCTTCGGGCCCGATATCGAGAAGAACCGCGCCGAGGCCAAGAAACTCCTCGAGGAGGCCGGCGCCAGCGGGCTCAAGTTCGAGCTGATGAACCGCAACGTCGACCAGCCCTACAAGTTCGTCGCCACCTGGGCGATCGACGAATGGAGCAAGATCGGGCTCAAGGTGACCCAGAAAGTGCTGCCGACCGGGCCGTTCTACGAGGCGCTGCGCAGCGGCAACTTCGAGGTCGCCGTTGAGTTCAACTGCCAGAACATGGTCAATCCGCTGCTCGATGTCGCCAAGGTCCTGCCGCGCTCGGTCTATCCCGAGAATTACGGCGGCTACGAGGACCCGAAGCTGATCGAGATCTACAATTCGATGCTTCGCGAGACCGATCCGGCCAAGCAGCGCGCCAAGATGCGCGAGTTCGAGACCTATGCGCTCGACACCCAGGTCGACACCATCATGACGCCGTGGTGGAACCGCATCATCGTCCAGCGGGCCTACATGAAGGGCTGGAAGATCAGCCCGAGCCATTACCTCAACCTCAACCTGGCCAATATCTGGCTGGACAAATAGGGCAGGGCGAGGCCGGGGCTCGCCGATGTATCGCTACATCCTGAACCGCCTGCTGCTGTCGATCCCGACCCTGATCGGGGCGGCAGCACTGGTGTTCATCCTGATGCGTCTCATTCCCGGCGACATCTGCGTGGTGCGGCTGGGGTCGGGCGGATCGATCAACCCGACGGCGGTCGCCAACTGCCATGCCCAGCTCGGCCTCGACCGCCCGCTGGTGCTGCAGTTCTTCGACTTCATTGCGGGATTTGCGCGCGGCGATTTCGGCACGTCGATGTGGTCGGGCAAGCCGGTCAGCGAGGAGATCATCACGCGCATCCCGGTTTCGCTGGAGATCGCCCTGCTGGCGACCCTGGTGGCGGTGCTGATCGCCATCCCGCTGGGCACGATCTCGGCACTGCACCAGAACAGCTGGCTCGATCATATCGTGCGCACGGTGGCGATCGCGGGCATCGCCACGCCGTCGTTCTGGCTCGGCATCATGTCGATCCTGGTGGTGCTCGAGGTCTCGCATCTCGTGTTCGGCTCGCCCTGGATGCCGCCGATCGACTATGTCTCGCTGTGGGACGATCCGCTGCGCAACCTGTCGATCGTGATCCTGCCCGCGCTCACCATCGGCTACCGCTATTCGGCGGTGACCATGCGGATGACCCGCTCGGCCATGCTGGAAGTGCTGCGCGAGGACTATATCCGCACCGCCCGTTCCAAGGGCCTGTTCGAGCACATCGTCATCAATCGGCACGCGCTGCAGAATGCGCTGCTTCCCGTGGTGACCCTGATCGGCATCGAGTTCGCCTTCCTGATCGGCGGCCTCGTGGTCACCGAGCAGGTGTTCAACCTGAACGGCATCGGCCGGCTGTTCGTGCTGGCGGTGCAGAACCAGGATTACACGCTCACCCAGGCGCTGGTGATGCTGACCGTGGCCATCTTCGTCGTCACCAACCTGGCGGTTGATGTTCTCTATGCGTGGCTCGATCCCAGGATCAGGTTCGGGTGAGGGGAGTTTCGCGATGACAGTCCTGACCCAAGAGGCTCCCGCTTTCCGCCGCTCGTGGCTCGATTCGGCGCTCACCTTCGCCCGCCGCCAGCCGCTCGGCACCGTCGGCCTGGTCGTCGTCATAATCGCCGCGATCGCCGGCCTGTCGGCCGAATGGATCGCCCCCTACAGCCCGACCGCCAACGACTTCGCCGCCATGACCGAGCCGCCGAGCGCCGCCCATTGGCTGGGCACCGACCAGTTCGGCCGGGACCTGCTGTCGCGCATCATCTACGGCGCACGGACCGCGCTCATCATCGGTTTCGTCTCGGCCTTCGTCGGCGGCTTCGCCGGCCTGGTGCTGGGCGTCGGCAGCGCCTATTTCGGCGGCGTGATCGACCTCATCCTGCAGCGCGTGATGGACGTGCTGATGGCCTTCCCGCTGATCATCATGGCGCTGGCCGTGGTGGCGATCTTCGGCACCGGCGTGCAGAACGTGATCGTCGCCATCACCGTGCCGCTGGTGCCGCGCTGCGCGCGGGTGGTGCGGGCGAGTGCGCTGTCGATCCGCGAGGTGCCTTACATCGACGCCGCGCGGACCTGCGGCTTCGGCCATGCCCGCATCATCCTGCGCCACATGGTGCCCAACGTGGTGGCGCCGTTCCTGATCATGCTGACCGCCTTCGTGGGCCAGGCGATCCTGGCCGAGGCGTCGCTGTCCTATCTCGGGCTCGGCGTGCAGGAGCCGACGCCGGCCTGGGGCCTGATGCTGCAGGGCGGCGCCGAGGAATACGCCTCGACCGCGCCGTGGATCGCGGTCTTCCCCGGCCTCGCGATCGCGCTCACCGTGTTCGGCTTCAGCCTGTTCGGCGATGCGCTGCGCGACGCCATCGACCCCAAGCTGCGCGAGCGGTGAGCTAGGTCCGCCCAGCGCCTCGCTCAGGCCGCCGAGCGCGTTCAGGGCCGGGGCGAAGCCGCTGAGCGGGGCGGTCTGGATCACCGCCTCGATCACCTCGGTGCGGCTGAGGCCCATGTTGAGCGCCGACTGGCCGAACTTCTTCACCTGGCCGTCGAGCTTGAGCGCCGTGAACGCCGCCACCGCGACCAGCGCCCGTCGGCGCAGGTCGAGGCCGGGCCGGAACCAGATCTCGCCATAGCCGTATTGGATCGCCAGCGGATAGAGCGCGCCCGTCACCGCATTGCCGGGCGCGGCATAGCCCTGCGTCGCGCGATCGCCGTGCAACTTCTGCATCAGCTCGTGGCCGCGCGCGCTCAGCGCCTCGAGCAAATCCTCGCGCGCGGGCTCCTCCGGCATCGCCACACCGCGCGCCGCGAACACCGCCCCGGCCGCCTCGACGGCCTCCTCCGATGCGGCGAAGCCGGCATAGATGCCGATCTGGATCAGGATCTCGACGATCGCCCGCGCCGACAGGCCGAGATCGAGCGCGGCGCCGACATGGCGGCCGAGCTTGGGCAGGCGCTGGACGGCGCCGAGGGCGGCCAGCGCGCAGACCATGCGGTCGTCGAGCGCGAGGCCGGGCCGGCTCCAGATGGCGCCATAGCTCGCTTCGGTGTTGAGCGTCCGCATGATCGCCGGCGCGCCGTCGTCGTCGCCAAAAAGGCGCCGGCGCATGGCCTCACCTTGCTCGCGTAGCGAAGCGCGCTTACTCATGACGGCCCCCATGCCGGCTCCACGTCGTCGTTGTAGAGCCCGTGGCCAGCTCGATCAACGCCGGCGCTTCCAAGAAAGACCGAACAAAGCGCTATCATTTGAGTCGCGCCCGATTTACCGTTTCGACAACGATAAACGGAGGAAACGCCATGAAGACTGCGAAGATTCTCGCCTTCGCCGGCGCCATGCTGTCGGTTGCCGCCGCGCCGGCTGGCGCGCAGATCGTCACCAAATACGCCGGCATCCAGCCGATCGAGCATCCATCGAGCTATGCCGAAAAGTATTTCGGCGAAGAAGTGGGAATCCTGACCAAGGGCACGGTCAAGGTCGAGGTCTACGCCAACACCCAGCTCGGTGACGCTGTCGCCAATGTGCAGAGCGTGCGTAACGGCACCATCGGATTCAGCACCGTCTCGGCCTCGAACCTCAACCAGGTTGTGCCGGCGATGGACATGTATTCGCTGCCGTTCCTGTTCAAGAACGAGGCGCAGTTCTGGTGGTTCCTGGCCCAGCCGCAAGCCGCCGAACTCGCCAAGCCGCTCGAGGCCAAGGGCATCAAGGTTCTGGGCTATTTCGATTCCGGCTCGCGCAACTTCTTCACCCAGAAGGCGGTGCGCACGCCCGACGACCTCAAGGGCCAAAAGATCCGCGTCATGGCCTCGCCAGTGATGGTCAACACCATGAAGTCCCTGGGCGCGACCGGCGTGCCGGTCGCATGGGCCGAGCTCTACACCGCGCTGCAGACCGGCGTGGTCGACGGCGCGGAGAACAATCACCCGTCGGTCGTCGCCAAGAAGTTCTTCGAGGTTTCGAAGTTCTACACGCTCGACGAGCACATGCGCATTCCCGACGTCCTGATCATGTCGATGAAGTTGTGGAATCAGCTCAACGACGAGCAGAAGCAGGCGGTGAGCGAGGCCGGCGCGCGCGCCCAGGCCTACATGCGGGGCGCCTGGCACGTCTCGGAAGTGAAGGACCTGCAGGCGCTGAAAAGTAACTTCACCGAAATCATCGTGCCGGACAAGGCGCCGTTCGTGAAGGCCGTCTCCGGCCTGGTCGACGAGGAAGCCAAGCGGCTGGGCGTCGAGAAGACCGTCGCCTTCATCCTCGATTCGCAGAAGAATTTCTGATCCGGCGACATCGTGGCCTTTCTCGACCTGCTGGATCGCTTCGCAAGTCTGCTGGTCGCCGTCGTGCGCTGGGTTTGCATCGTTCTCGCCACGGCGCTCTTCCTCATCGTGGTTGTGGCGGTCATAGCCCGCTATGGCTTCGGCCAGGCGGTTTCCTGGACCGAGGAGGTGCCGCGCTACCTGCTGATCTGGATATCCTTCCTGGCGGCCGCCGTCGGCGTGCTGCAGCGCGATCATGTCGGCTTCGACGTTCTGTTCAACGCGCTGCCGAGGCCGCTGCGCCGCGCCCTGGGCGTCGTCCTGACCGCGCTGATCTTCGGCTTCGGGTGGATCGTGTTCCGCTACGGCATCACCTTCACCGAGGATTTCGGCAGTGACCTGATGGAGACGATCCCCTTCACCAACTACTGGTACTACCCGGCGATGCCGATCTCCGGTTTCCTGATCATGGTGTTCGCCTTCAAGCTCATGGTCGACGAGATCGTGCGGCCGGAAGCGGCTGCCATCACCGGCACCAGCGTGGACTAGGCCATGACCCTTGCCATCCTGGGCCTGGCTTTCATCGTGCTGACGGCGCTCGGCATGCCGATCGCCTTTGCGGTCGGCGTCGCCAGCGTGATCGCCACCTTGCTGCTGCCGGGCGTCGACAACGCCACGATCGTCCAGCGCATGCTGACCTCGATCAACACCTTCCCGCTGCTGGCGGTGATTTTCTTCGTCTTCGCCGGAACCCTGATGGCGCGCGGCGGCATCGCCAAGCGCCTCGTGATGATGGCCGAGGTTCTGGTCGGCTGGCTGCCCGGCAGCCTGGCGCAGATCGTCTGCGTCGCCTCGATGTTCTTCGGCGGCGTCACCGGATCGGCGGTGGCCGAAGTCTCTTCGATCGGCGCGATGATGATCCCGGCCATGGAGAAGGACGGCTACAGCCGCCGCTTCGCCACCGCCATCGTGCTCACCGCCGCCACCATGGGCCCGATCATCCCGCCGTCGATCGGCATGATCGTGTTCGCCCACGTCGCCGGCAACGTGTCGATCGCGGCGTTGTTCCTGGCCGGCGTCATCCCTGGCGTAATGATCGGCCTGTCGCTGATGATCGCCTCGTTCGTGCACGGCAAGCTCTATCATCGCAAGGTCCTGCCGAAGATCCCGCCGCGCGAGAAGCTGCGCCGCATCGTCGACGGCATGGCCGGGGTGTTCACCATGGTGATCATCCTGGGCGGCATCATCAGTGGCATCTTCACCGCGACCGAAGCGGGCGCAGCCGCCGCGGTCTATGCATTGTTCCTCGCGGTCTTCGTCTACCGCGAGATCAGGCTCCGCGAGCTGCCCGGCATCATCTGGGATTGCTGCATCACCAATTCGGTCGTCATGCTGCTGATCGCGACCTGCTCGGTCTACGCCTGGATCCTGACTTACGAGAATCTGCCCAACATGCTGGCAGAGAACTTCTTCAACCTGATCCAGAGCAAGCTCGCCTTCCTGCTCATCCTCAACGGCTTCCTGCTGGTCGTTGGCATGTTCGTCGACATGACGCCCGCGCTCATCATGCTGGTGCCGATGCTGCTGCCGCTGGCGGCAAAGTTCGACATCAGCCTCGTCCATCTCGGCCTGATCATGGTGATCAACCTGTCCTTCGGGCTGACCACGCCGCCGGTTGGCACCGCGTTGTTCGTGGCGCTCAAGGTCGGGCGGATCTCGATGGACAAGATCATCCCGCCGCTGCTGCCGTTGCTCGCCTGCATGTGCGTCGTGCTGCTGTTCGTCACCTATGTGCCGGAAGTCTACATGTGGCTGCCGCGCAGTCTCGGTCTGGTAAAGTGACCCACGGCCTGTTCCAGGTTCCCGACCGTCAGTCGGCCGCCTTCGCCCACGGCTCCGGATCCAGCGCGTCCAGCACCTTGGGCGGCGACATGGGCAGGCTGTCGAGGCGAAGCCCCAGGGCGCCGTGCACGGCGTTGGCGACCGCCGCCATGACCGGCACCAGCGGCACCTCGCCGACGCCGCGAACGCCCTGCGGATGCTTGGGGTTGGGGATCTCGATCATGACCGTGTCGAGCTTCGGCAGGTCGGAGGTGACGGGCATGCGATAGTCGAGGAAGCCCGCGTTATCGAGCTTGCCGTTCTTGTCGTAGATGTACTCTTCGCTCAGCGCCCAGCCGATGCCCTGGGCGACGCCGCCCTGCATCTGGCCCTCGACATAGTCGGGATGGATCGCCCGGCCGACATCCTGGAAGGCGGTATAGCGCGTCACCCAGACGCGGCCGGTGTCGCGGTCGACCTCGACGTCGCAGATGTGCGTGCTGAAGCCGCCCTCGGCGCCGGCGGTGTTGGTCGAGGAGCCGGCGCCGATCGGACCGCCGGTCTCGGTCGCCCGGGCGGCGATCTGGGCCAGCGACAGCGGCTCGAACTTGCCGGCATTGTCGCCGGCCGGCTTGGCATAGCCGTTCTCCCAGGTGACGGCGTCGGCGTCGATCTTCCAGATCTTGGCCGCGCGCTCGCACAGGGTCTTGATGACCTTCTCGGCCGACTGCGTGACCACCATCGCCGAGGCGAAGGTGACGCGGCTGCCGCCGGTCAGGTTCGAGAAGCCGATCGCTCGCTGGTGTCGCCGATCAGCACCTGGATCTTGCTGTGGTCGATGCCCAGAAGCTCGGCGGCGATGTTGGCCGTCGAGGCACGGCGAGCCGCCGATGTCGGGATGGCCGGTCATCACCACGATCGAGCCGTCCTCGTTGACGCTCATCTGGGCGCTCGATTCGCCGCCGGCGTTGAACCAGTAGCCGCTGGCCACGCCGCGGCCCTGGTTGGGCTTGAGCGGCGCCTTGTAGTGCGGATGGGCCATCGCCTGCTTCAGCGTCTCCTGGTAGCCCATCACCGGATAGACCGGGCCGTGCACCGCCTTGGTGCCCTGCTTGGCGGAGTTCTTGAGGCGCAGCTCGAGCGGATCCATGCCGAGCTTCTCGGCCAGCTCGTCCAGCACGCACTCGACGGCGTAGGCGCCGATCGGCGCGCCGGGCGCGCGGTAGGCCGCGACCTTCGAGCGGTTGGAGACGACGTCGTAGCCCACCGTGTGGGCAGTTCGCGATGTCGTAGGGCGCCGAAGGCGCAGCCCGCGGCGCCTCGGATCGGCGAGCCGGGAAAGGCGCCGGCCTGCAGCCAGTAGGTGCCCTGGCCGGCCACGATCGTGCCGTCCTTCTTGGCGCCGATCTTGACTTTGCTCGATCGAGCCCGAGGTCGGGCCGGAGGCGCGGAACACCTCCTCGCGCGACATCACCATCTTGACCGGCTTGCCGGTCTTGCGCGCCAGCACCAGCGCCAGCGGCTCGAGGTAGATGATGGTCTTGCCGCCGAAGCCGCCGCCGATCTCGGCCGGGATGGCGCGGATGTCGCTCTGCTGCATGCCCGTCAGCAGGGCCGACATGGCGCGGACCATGAACTGGCCCTGGCTCGAGCTCCAGATCGTGGCCTTGCCGTCGACGACGCTGACCAGGCAGGCATGCGGCTCGATATAGCCCTGATGCACGGCCTCGGTCTTGAAGCTGCGCTCGACGATCACGTCGGCCTGCTTGAAGCCCGCCTCGACGTCGCCCTTCTTGTGCTCGAGCGTGCCGGCGATGTTGGACGGCTTGCCGTCGAACTTGACGTGGTCGTGCAGGATGGCGGCGCCTGGCTTCATCGCGTCCTCGACGTCGATCGCCCAGGGCAGCACCTCGTAGTCGACCTTGATCAGCTTCAGCGCCTCGGCCGCGATGGCCTGGTTGATCGCGGCGACGGCGGCCACCGGATGGCCGTGGAACAAGCGCCTTGTCGCGCGCCATGACGTTGCGGCACATCCAGCGCATGTCCTGGATGCCCAGCATCACCGGTCCCTTGTCGACCGGGAAATCGACGATGTCCTTCGACGTGATCACGGCCTCGACGCCCGGCAGCGCCTCGGCCTTCGAGGTGTCGATCGACTTGATGCGGGCATGGGCATGCGGGCTGCGCAGCACCTTGCCCCAGATCATGCCGGGCATGGTGGTGTCGGCGGCGTAGGCCGCCCGTCCCGTGACCTTGTCGGCGCCGTCAGGCCGGGGGGTGCGCTTGCCGATCCATTTGTTGTCCGGATTTTCAGCGGTCATGGTGTTGGTCCTGTCCCGTTCGGTGAGGCTTGCAAAATCGTCGGTCAATCAGAGCTTGTCGGGACCGCAAGATCAAGCACCATGCGCGTTCGGGAAAGCCTGAAAGAGAGAGGTCACGGCCATGCCGCACGAGGTCCTGCGCAAGATCCTGCCGGTCGTCGGATTGTCCGAGGACCAGGCCAGGGCTGTCACCTTCACCGGCGGCAGCGATCCCGTGCTGCCGACGCCGTTTCGCATCGGCCTGGCGGGGGCCGCGACCGTGGCGGCGGCCGGGCTGGGCGCCGCCGGGCTGTGGCAGGCGCGGACCGGCCGCAGCCAGCAGATCACCGTCGACCTGCGCCGGGCCACGGCGTCGCTGCGCAGCGGCCACTACATGAAGCTGGGCGAGGGACATCTGTCGCCCAAGCGCAACGACATCATGGGCTGCTATCGCACCCGCGACGGGCGCTGGAGTTACCTGCATTGCAATTTCCCCAACCATCGCGCGGCGGCGCTGGGCGTGCTGGGCGTGGCCGAGGATCGCGCCGCGGTCGCGGCCGCAGTGGCAAAGTGGGACGCCGCCGATCTCGAGGAGGCGATCATCGCCGCCGAGGGCGCGGGCGGTATGGTGCGGACGCAGGCCGAATGGAAGCAGCATCCGCAGGCCGCCGCCATCGCCGACCTTCCGCTGATGGAGATCGTGCGCATCGGCGACAGCCCAACCGAGCCGTTGCCGGCCGGAGACCGGCCGCTTTCGGGCATCCGCGTGCTCGACCTCACGCGCGTGCTGGCCGGACCGACCTGCGCGCGCACTCTGGCCGAGCATGGCGCCGACGTCATGAAGATCAGCGCCGCCCATTTGCCCAACCTCGGCTACCAGGAATGGGACACCGGGCATGGCAAGCTCTCGGCCCAGCTCGACCTCCGCCAACCGGCCGATCTCGAAACCCTGCGCGGGCTGGTGCGCGAGACCGATGTGTTCTCGCAGGGCTACCGCCCCGGCAGCCTGGCCGGCCGCGGCCTGGCGCCCGAGGAACTGGCGGCGCTCAGGCCCGGCCTCGTCTATGTCTCGCTCTCGGCCTTCGGCCATAGCGGGCCGTGGGCGGGGCGGCGCGGCTTCGACACGGTGGTGCAGACCGTGAGCGGCATGACCAGCCGCCAGGCCGAAGTCGTTCCGGGCAAGACGGAAGGCCCGCAATTCTATCCCGTGTCGGCGATCGACTATTGCACCGGCTACCTGATGGCGTTCGGCGCCATGGTGGCGCTGGCGCGGCGCGCCGAGCAGGGCGGCAGCTGGCTGGTGCGCATCTCCCTCGCCCAGGTCGGCAGATGGCTGGCCGATCTCGGCGAGGTGCCGGCAGCGTCGCTCGCCCAGGTGCCGGCCGAATTCGACAAGGCCGAGCTCGACAGCTGGTCGACCGTGAGCCAGACGCCGTCCGGGCCGCTGCGCCATCTCAAGCCCGTCGTGCAGATGTCGGAGACCGAGCCCTTTTGGGCGCGACCGTCGGTGCCGCTGGGCTACCATCGCCCGGTCTGGCCGGCGCGCGGTGCGGCGTGACGGGCGGCGACAGGAATTTCCGGTATTTCCGGTATTTCCGGTAGTCGTTTTTCGTCGGCGGGCCCGCGAAGGGGCTGCGGCGGGCGGGCGCGCCGATGCTTTTTGCCCGGCGGAAAACACTGGTGGCCCAAACGTTGGTCGCCGGCGGGGAGTATCCAGAGAAAGCCATGGTGCCGAACCTCTGATGGAGAAGGTCGGCCCCCATACGCCACAACATTGCTCAGGAACGTCAAGAGGAAAGTGTCGCCGACGGGCAGAATAACGCTGCGCACTGGCATAGAGCGCGCGAGGGAGGCGCCGACCACAATTAGAAGTGCCACGCTCCACCCGCGATGACAGCAGTGCTGTCAGGCGTTAGATCCCATCAACCACACCTGCTTCTCATGACGAACATGCTTTCCGGAAAGTGCTTTTGCGGCGCCGTCGCCTACACGGTGGCGGACGAATTCCTCTACGCCATGAACTGCCACTGCTCGAATTGCCGGCGGACGACGGGGTCGGCCTTCAAGCCGTTCGCCGGCATCGAGCGTGCCAAGCTCAGCCTCACCCAGGGCGAGGACGATCTCCTGATCTACGGCACCGACAAGGCCAACGACACGCACTGCAGGCGCTGCGGCTCGCTGCTCTATTCGGTGGTGCGCGACGGCGCCTTCGTCCACGTCGCCCTGGGCAGCCTTGTGGACGCGCCCGGCATCCGCCCGAGCCGGCACATCTTCGTCGGCTCCAAGGCCCCGTGGTTCACCATCACCGACGACCTGCCCCAATACGCAGAGCATGTGACTCCGGCCCGACCGGCCGGCGGATAGGCAGCAGGCGCAAGGGTGCCTGTCGTCAATGGGCTGTGAGGCGGCGATGGCCCGGTCTATGCTTTGGCGAGGTCGCACGGCTTTCAAGCCCAAGAAACAGACACTATCCAAAATGCGTCCTGGAGGAGGACCGATGGAATTCGGCATGTTCCACGAGTTTCAGTGCCCGCCCGGCGCGAGCGCGGCGGAAGCGTTTAAGCAGTCCTTCGAGCAGGTCGACGCGGCCGAGCGCTGGGGCCTCGACGCCATGTGGCTGGCCGAGCTGCATTTCGCGCCCGAACGCTCGGTGCTGGCCTCGCCGCTGATCCTGGCCGCGGCCATCGCCCAGCGCACCAAGCGCATGAAGATCGGCACGGCGGTGCAGGTTCTGCCGCTCTGCCATCCGCTGCGGCTGGCCGAGGAGGTCGCCACCATCGACCAGATCAGCGATGGCCGGCTGATCTTCGGCGTCGGCCGCTCGGGCTTCGCCCATACCTACGCGACCTACGGCGTCGACTACGGCGAAAGCCGCGAACGCTTCGCCGAGACCCTGGAGATCGTGAAGCTCGCCTTCAAGGAGGAGCGCTTCTCCTACAGCGGCAAGTACTTCACCTTCAACAATGTCCGGCTGGCGCCCAAGTCGCTGCAGCAGCCGTGGCCCGAGATCCGCGTCGCCGCGGCCAGCCCCGACACGTTTCCCGCCATCGGCGCGCAGGGCCATGCGATCTTCGTCGCCGCCCGCACCGGCAACCTCTCCGAGCTGGCGCCCCTGGTGAAAAGCTACCGCGCGGCCTGGAAGGACGCGGGCCATCCCGGCAAGGGCGAGGTCTTCCTCCGCGTGCCGGTCTACGTCGCCGACACCGAGGAGGCGGCGCGCGAGGAGCCACGGGAAAGCATCATGCATCTGCTGCGCTATATCGGCGAACGGCTGGCCGCCTCCGCGACCTCGTCAGGCGCGCGCGAGATCGAGAACCGTGCGGAGCGCGGGCGGAAGAACCTGACGATCGACTACGACGAGGTGCTGCGCGAACGCATGATCGTGGGCACGCCCGACCGCGTGGTCGACAAGCTGAAAGACCTGCAGGACGAGCTCGGCCTCGACGGCATCCTGGCGGAGCTCAACCCCGGCAGCCTGATCCCGCATGCGCAGGTGATGCGGGCCCTGGAGCTTCTGTGCAAAGAGGTCATGCCGCGTTTCAAGTAAGCGACTGTTGGGCAAGCCTTCTTGATGTCGCTAGGCTTGTCCCATGAAGAAGGCGACGATAGCCGAGGCCAAGAAAAACTTGAGCGCCTTGATTAACGGCCTCAAGGGCGGCTCGCCGGTGCTTATCGTGGATAGGGGACGCCCCGTCGCGCGGCTCGAGGCCGTGAGGGACTATTCCGAAGGCGGCCGGGATGGAAGGGTGGCGCGGCTCATCCAGGAGGGCCGTGTGCGGCCCCGGCGCGCCCGACCCCCTCACGCCCTGTTCAGCAGCGAACCGCCGCGCGCCAATGCCGGCGCATCGGCTGTCGACACCCTCATCGAGGAGCGCCGCGAAGGGCGGTGATTTATTGGGACGCTTCGGTGATCGTGCCGCTGCTAGTTGCTGAAATGGAGCGAGAAATTGCTTCGAACGACTGAATCGCGGAAGCAAATGCTGACGCGCCTTCTCGCCAAGGCGAGAGAGCTGGCGGAGCGTGCCGAAAGCAGCCAACGAACCCACCTCAACGCCCGCGTCGCAAAGACCATACGCGATATCGGTAAGGAAGCTGCATTCGGCGACTACGTGGCAAGGGCTCTCATGCTCCGGGAAGCTGAGCTAAGCCGTCACCCACTTCCTGAATGGTATGTGCAGCAGATCCAAGACCAACAGGAACGCCGTGACGCTATAGAAAAAAGATCCAGAGACCTCCTCTTGTCTGGCCAACTCGAAGAGGCAGAACAAGTGTATCTGAGCGCAGAAGATTTGCGCGACTTGCATGAGAAATGGGGCTCACTTGGCGCTCGAACCTGCTTCCTGCGGTGGATGGTCGAAGGTGCTCAAGTCCACGCCGCTCAGGATCTGTTCTATGTGACTGATTGGGACTCCCTTGCGGGCGAGGCTGCGCGCGGTCACACAGCGGCTCGGTTCGCAGAAGTGATGGCGAAGCAGGGACATCGGGACGACGCACTGAGATTTCCTGAAGATTCTGTGCCCGACGCGGGGAAATTCCAACAGCTTTCATGACCTTCACATCTTGGGTCAAGCGATGTGGGCATTGGGAGCTGCGCCCGATGCCATACGGGCGTTCCGCGAAGCCGCAAAGGGCTCTCTGTCGAAGGCATCGCACTATCCGAAATTTTCTCTCTCGGGATATAGATCTGAGCCACTGTAGGTTGCTCGATATCAAATTGGTGCCGGTGACATCGGCGGCGCTGCTGCAACCTTGCGTGGCGTACTGCTCTTGCCGAAATCGGAGCGATGGGCCAAGGCGCGAGGCGACCTTGCGCACCTTCTGGCCTGGGTTGGATTGGACGAGGAAGCTCTTGCCTTGCTCGGAGAATATCGAGCGAACCAGGCAGAAGTTCTCGTGAACATCATCCGCGGATATTCCGATCGCGGATCGTTTGATGCGGCCTTCGCCAACATTCAAGCCCTCCAAAGCGGAGCGCTTACGACCGATGCCGAGCCTGGAACGACGACCGTGATCAAGCCAAGCGGAGAGATATCAATGTCAGTTCGATATGGCGATATACGCCACATCGAGGATCTTGAACGCAAGGAATATTGCCGAATGGCGGCATTCCTTATTCTGGGAAATGCCGCGAGACATGGTGATGTCCACTCGTTTCAGCGAGCGGATGCTCTTGGGCAGCTTGTCGCGTCAGAAAAGTGGAACCCCTACCACAATGGCATCGTCTTCAATGCCATGGTCGCTTTGACCGAAAGACGCGGGGCCGATGTCGCGGAAAAATTTGCTGAAGCGAGCTTTCGCGGGGAATTCAGCTCTCGTTTGGGCACTGGACAAAATTGTCAGAACTGCCGCTGGGTTGGAACATTGGGATCCTCTGTGGCCATGAGCCAGCTCGACCGCGATGCATGATTAGGCGGGAAGTCGACCTGCTGCTCACGCAGTCATGTACGAAAATAGGTTGCGTGTCGTCATCCGCAAATGATTCAGTCGCCAGCAGGATGTGCGCAGACCGCCGTGACGACTGTCGTGCGGTACTGAACGATGAAAGAGCCGTTCGGCGCGTGCCGCCCGAGCAGGTCGTCCAAGGCCCGGCGGAGCGTGTCGCGTGAGGTGAGCGCGATGGCCCGCTGCACGATGCTCGAGGACTGGCTGAACTCGAAGAATCCGTCACCCTCGAAGCGCATCTCCCAGTTCCAGATCTCGCGACTCCGGGGCCGCGAACAAGGCTTTCGCCGACAGCTCGGCGGCATAGTCCGCGACCGCGTAGCCGCCGCCGGCGGCCGGATGCATTCCGCGTCGATAGCCCGGCACGAGGCCCTCGAGGATTGTCTCGTATTCGGCGAGCGCCGCGCTGTCCCACCAGCGCCGTTCGTTCTGCACGAGCGCCAGCGATGCGCCCGGCGCCAGGACGCGCGCGGCTTCGGCGTAGAATTTCGGCCGGTCGAACCAATGGGCGGCCGTGGCCGCGGTCACCAGGGCGATGCTTTGGCTGGCGGCGGGGAGAGCCTCGGCCGAGCCGGCGACGAAGCGGATGCGCCCGCCGGCCTCGCTGCGCGCGGCGGCGGTCGCGCGCATGTCGGCGCCGGGCTCGACGCCGGTGACCGAGAAGGCATCGGGCAGCGCCGCGGCCAGCAGGCGCGTGAAAATCCCGGTGCCGCAGCCGACATCGAGGACGTTGCCGGAAGGTGAAGCCGCCGAGGCGAGGGCAGCGACGGCGCGGACGGCATCGGCCGGGTAGCTCGGCCGCCGCCGGTCATAGAGATCGGCCAGGCCGTCATAGGCCGAACCGGCTGGGGCGCCGCTCATCGGACGGCGAGCTCGAGGCCGCGCAGCGGCTCGACCGCGTAGCGGGCATGGAAGCCGGCTTGGTCGCGAAACCAGTTGCCGAGATCGGTGATCAGGAAGCTGTCGGGCTCGATGAATTCGTAGGTGTGCCGCCGGCCCTCGAGGCCGTGCAGGAGATAACCCGGCCGCTTGATGCCGTAGCGCTTGCGGCTCCGGCCCGCGGCATCCATGACGAAGGCCGTCGACGGCGCCCAGATCTGCCGGATGCGCCCCCAGCTTGCCGTCCTGACCTCGTGGATATGGCCGCTCAGCATAAGCACACCGCCTGCCGGCTCGAGCAGCGCCTGCCAGCGTGCGCGATGCTCGGGGTAAAGGGCGCCCTGGGTGGCCGTCGTGTCCTGCGGCTGGGTGAGATAGAGCGGCTTGTGCGCGAATACCATGAGCTTGCGCGCGCCGGCGGTGGCGACGGCGTCCTGCAGGAACGCGTCCTGCTCGCTCTCGGCAGCGAGCCCGCTGCCCGGCAGCATGGAGTTCAGGCCGACCAGCCGCCAGCGATCGAGATCGCGCACCCAGAAGTCGGCACCGAATCTTCCGGCAATAGGCCGTGCGCCGCTCCTCCGTGATCAGGGTCTCGCCGCCGCGCACATCGGGCCGGCTGTTGCCGATGTCATGGTTGCCCGGCACGAACAGCACCTCGCGTCCGAGGCGCCGGAACTGGTTGGCCGCGAAGTCGAGCTCGCTCTCATGGTCCGAGCCATCGATCGTCATGTCGCCGGTGGACACGACCAGGTCGGGCGCGGCCTGGGCAAGATGATCCAGCAGGACCTCCCAGTTGTGCTGGAAAAAGGGCCGGCGCGCGCTCAGGTGCACGTCGGATATTTGGGCAATTCTAAGAACCATGATCGATGTCCGTGTTAGGTCAAGCGGCGGGAAGAAGACGCTGCACGTCGTTGGCCATGTCGGGCAGCACCGCGCGGGCGGTGCGCCGTCCGGTCACCACGCTCTCCGTGTGATTGCGGATCGTGTCGATGATGCGCACGGCATTGGCGCCCGGGAACGCATACCACGCCGTCATCCGGGAAAGTTGATCCGTGCTCGCCTTCTGGTTCGGGTGCTGCTCGTAGAAGGCGCCCAGCAGGTCGGGGTCGGTGATCGCCCGCGCGTTGCTGGGCATGTAGCCGGTGAGTCGCACCATGAAGGCCTGGCTTTCGGGATTCGTGCAGAAGCGCAGATACCGCCAGGCCGCCTCCTGGCGGCGCGGATCGACGGCATGGATCACGCCGAGCGCGCCGCCGGCCGGCACGCGGCCGCCCGCCGCCGCCAGCGGGAAGGGCAGGACCCGCAGCGGGAACCGGTCGGCCACCTGCTGCTCGGCAAAGGCGATGTTGGAGCTCGAATCCGCGAAAATGCCCAGGGTGCCGGCGGCGAAGGCCGGCCGCGACTGGGCCGACCGCAGGTTCGGCATGCCGGCGCGGGCGAACTGCTCGAATTGCTCCAGCGCCCAAAGCCCCTCGGCCCCGTCGAAGGCGACATGGCGCTCATCCTCGCTCAGGATGCGGCCGCCGCGGCTGAACAGAAGCGCCTGCCACATCCAGTTGCCGGTGACGTCCCACTGGAAATAGAAGCCGGTGCGATTTTGCGCCTTGTTGTCGATGCCTCCGCCAAGGGCTGCGATTTCAGCCCAGTCCTTTGGAAACGCCTCGACGCTGCCGCCGGCCTCGCGCACCAGCGCCTCGTTGAGGTAGATCACCGGCGTCGAGATGAAGAACGGGACGCCGTAGATCGTGTCGTGCTGGCGAACGGTATCCATGACGGCCGGCGCATAGCCGAGCGCTTCCGCGCCGCCATCGTGGGCAATGAAGCCTGCCAGCGGGCGGGCCAGTTCCTTTTCGACGAGCACGCGCAGCAGGTTCAGCCCCTGGAAGCTGAGATCCGGCATCCGGTTCACCAGGGACGCGCGCAGGATCTGCTGCGACGCGTCCTCATAGTTTTGCGCCGCGTTGCGGAAGGTGATCCGGATGTCGGGATTGGCCTTCATGAAGCGGTCGGCAATACCTTGGTGGATGTCGCGATTGTTGCCGCCCGGGAAAGGGAACTGGACGTCGAGGGTGGTGGTGCCTTGGGCAAGCACGGCGGGGGAAGGCAGTGCGGCCGCGGCGAGCGAGCCGAGGAGGAGGGTGCGGCGCTTGGGGGAGTTCATGGCGATATTCCTCGGGGACGGGTCATTTCGTGGCGCCCATCGTCAGGCCGTCGATGAACCAGCGCTGGGCAGCGAGGAAGGCGAGCACGAGCGGGGCGATGATGACGGTGGCGCCCGCCATCAGCGGCCCGAAGTCCGAGCCGCGCTCGTCGTTGCGGAAGGCCATCACGCCCAGCGGCGGCGGCATCAGATGCTCGCTGTTGACGGCAATGAGCGGCCAGAACAGGTCGTTCCAGTGCGCGGCGATGGAGATCGTCGCAAAGGCGATCACGGCCGGCAGCGCCATGGGCAGCATGATGGTGAAGACGATGCCGGCCTCCGACACGCCGTCGAGCCGGGCGGCGTGCACGACGTCGTCGGGGATCGACTTGAAGAACTGGCGAAACAGGAAGATGCCGAAGGGCGAGACGGCGAACGGCACGATGAGGGCGCCGTAGGTGTCGAGAAGGCCGAACCAGTGGCAGAGCACGAACAGCGGCAGGGCCAGGACCTGGTGCGGCACCAGCAGGGCCACCAGGACGACGGCGAACAGGCCCTCCCGTCCGGGAAAGCGCAGCTTGGCGAGCACGTAGGCTGCCGGCGCGCAGGTCACGATCTGCAGCGCCAGGATGGCGCTGCAGACGATGACGCCATTCAGCAGAAAGCGCGGGATCGCGCTTTCGGTGAGGGCACGGCCATAGTTGGCGAAACTCCAATGGCTCGGCAGGAGCGCGAAAGTGGCGGTGAAAATCTCGCCGGGCGGTTTCACCGAAAGGCTGAGCATCCAGATCAGCGGAACCAGCATGAAGAGCGAGGTGACAAGAAGGGCGGCATGACGGGCGCCCGCCCCAGTCCAGGAGAGGCGGGGCGGTCTCATTGATAATGCGTCCGCCGATCGAGGAGCCGCGCCTGCAGCAGGGTGAGGACGGTGACGATGGCCAGGAACACGACGGCCATGGCCGCGCCGTAGCCGGTGCGCAGGAAGTCGAAGCTCTCGACATAGAGCGTGTGCAGAAGCAGCTCCGATGCGTGGGCCGGCCCGCCTTCGGTCAGGATGCGCACGGTGTCGAAGGTGGCGATGACGCGCAGCGCGACGACCACCAGCACGAACAGCCCGACCGGCCCCAGCATCGGCAGGGTCACGGTCGTGGCGCGATCGATCGGCCCGTCGGCGCCGTCGATGTCGGCGGCGTCGTAGAGGTCCTGCGGAATGGCCTTCAATCCCGCCAGGAAGAGAACCATGGCGAGGCCGAGATTCTGCCAGATGCTGATGACGGCCAAGGTGCCCAGCACCGTGTCCTCGTCGCGCAGCCAGTTCGCGGTGGGAAGTCCCACGGCCTGCAGCGTCTGGTTGACGAGGCCGATCGTCGGATGGAGCAGCGCTTCCCAGACCACGGCCATGGCGGCGAGCGTGGCCATGAACGGCAGGAAATGAATCGCCCGGTAAAGGCTGCGGGCCGAATTCCCGGCCTCGATCAGGAGGGCGGTGAGGAGACCCAGTCCCAGGGTCGCAGGAACGACGATGCCGGCGAAGAGGAGCGTGTTGCGGAACGAGCGGCCGAAGACCGGATCGCGCGCGAGCTCGAAGAAATTGTCGAAGCCGACGAACTGCAGCGTTCGCGCGCCGAGTTGCCAGTCGGTCAGCGATATGACCAGAACGGCCGCGCACGGCAGGAGCACGAGCGCGAACAGCAGCAGAAAGGCGGGCCCGGCCAGCGCCGCCGCCGCCATCGCCTCGGCCGCGCGTTCGCCGAAGCCGGTTCGCCACGCCTGGCGCGGTGCCGCATCGCCTGGGACGACCGCGCTCACGACACACGTTCCAGCGGGTGCGGCTGTGCGGCGCCACGCCAGCCAACATCGAGGCGCCGTCCGTCCGCCTCGAACAGGAGAATCCGTGCGGTTGGGATGTCGAGGCCGATGGCCTGGCCGGCGTTCACACCGTTGCCGGCCTCGCAGGCAATGCGCGCGATGACGGGGGCGGCTTGGCCGTCGATGGCCGCGTGCACAAGGATATCCGATCCCAGATGTTCGATGAGACGGACGCGCCCTGTCAGGCGTCCGGGGGCGGGCTGCGTGACGGCGATGGCCTCGGGCCGAACGCCCAGCGTCACCTGCCGGGCCGCGCCCGTGCCGCGGCCCGCGTGATCGATCGCGCCGATGCGGTGTCCTGAAACGATCACATCGCCCGAGCCGGCAAGTGTGGCCTGCACGATGTTGAGTCTGCGGGGAGCCGACGAACTCGGCGACACGGCGATCCGCCGGAGACATGTAAAGACCGTGCGGCGTGCCGACCTGGAGGATTTCGCCGGCCATCATCACCGCGATCCGGTCCGACATCGTCATCGCTTCGGACTGGTCATGGGTCACGTACACGATGGTCGCCCCGAGCCGCTGATGCAGCTCCTTGATTTCGACCCGCATCTGGGCGCGCAGCTTGGTGTCGAGGTTGGACAGCGGCTCGTCCATCAGGAAGACGGCGGGCCGGCGGACCATGGCGCGGCCGAGCGCCACGCGCTGGCGCTGGCCGCCCGACAGCTGGCCGGGCTTGCGGCCGAGCAGGGCTTCGATCTCCAGCGCCCGCGCCACGCCCAGGACATCGGCGGCGATGTCCGCACGGATCCGCGCCGTGCCGGGGAGAAGACGGCCGATCAACGGCAGGCGCTGCCAGCGGTCCAGCCGGCGCATGCGCAAGGGCAGCGCGATGTTTCGCTCGACCGTGTAGTGCGGATAAAGCGCGTAGCTCTGGAACACCATGGCCACGTCGCGCGCCTTGGGCCGCAGTGCGTCGACAGTCCGCCCGGCGATCGCGATCGAGCCCGTGTCTTTCGTCTCGAGGCCGGCGATGATCCGGAGAAGTGTCGACTTGCCACAGCCCGAGGGGCCCAGCAGCGACACGAATTCGCCGTCGTGTACGGCAAGCGACACATCGCGCAGGACCTGCGTGCGGCCAAAGGACTTGGAGAGGCGATCGATCGCGAGGTCGGCCATGACTGGGCGTTGGGATCAGCTTTTGGAGGGCAACAAAATCTGTCTAGACAGATTTTGTTGCCCTGATATGACGATGCGCAGCGCCTCACCGGAAAAGTGTCCGCGGTCCCTGTCGAGGGCGGCCGGAATGGTGGAAACGTTTGCGAATGCCTGAGCCGCCGTCCTCGCAGGTCGTGTCGACCGGTCCCCCGGATCCGTTATGGCGGCAGGTCGAGGCCGTCCTTTTCGCCCAAATTCGTGACGGTCTCTATCGCGTGCCCGAGCGGTTGCCGGGCGAGCACGAACTGGCGGCCCGCTTCGGCGTGAACCGTCACACCGTGCGCCAGGCGCTGGCGGGGCTGGTCGAGCGCGGCATCGTCTTCAAGCGCAAGGGCGGGGGCTCGTACCTCGTGCCGGGCTTCATCGACTACGCCATCGGCGCGCGCACCCGCTTCAGCGCCAACCTGTTGCTGCAGAACCGCGAGCCCGGTCATCGCATCGTCGAGAGCCGCGAAACCGTCGCGTCCGAGCGCGTCGCGCGCGTCCTGGCGCTTGGCGTCGGCGCCCCGGTTGCGTTCCTGGTCACGATCGGCGAGGCCGACGGCGTGCCGATCAGCGTCGGGCAGCACTACTTCCCCGCCGCCCGCTTCCCGGGTTTCCTCGACGCCTATCGCGAGGAGATGTCGACGACGCGCGTGCTGAAGCGCTATGGCATCGACGACTACAAGCGGAAGGTCACCCGCATCGTCGCCGCCCTGCCGAGCGAGGACGATGCCCGGCACCTGCGCCAGCCGCGCCTGACGCCGGTCCTGTCGATCGACAGTATCGACGTGGACCTCGCGGGCACACCGATCACTTTGCACGAGACCCGCTTTGCCGGGGATCGCGTGCAGTTCGTGCTGGGCGAGTGAGGGGCCGCCCGTCGCAATCACTGCCTGGCGCGGGCTTCCAGCTCGTCGATCAGCGGCTCGACCTGGCCGCCGTGATTGCGAATGAAGGAATTGTATTCCGCGCGCCTGGTCAGGACCATGCTGACGCCGCCCACCTTGACGTCGACAACGCGCGGGCGCTGGCCATCGTTGTGCACCTCCCACTGGATCGCGACCGGCTCGCCGTTGCTCTGGTCGAGCGTGCTGTCGACAATGGACACGCCGTTGCCCCGGGGGGTGACGCGGGTCACGGTCAGCTTCTGGCCGGCATATTCCGCGAAACGCTTCGCATAGGCATGAGCCTCCGCACTCGTCTGCACCTTGAGGAAGCGCTCGCGTTGCTCGGGCGTGGCCTGGTCCCAATGGGTGGCGAGCGCCGAGCGGCCCATGTAGTTGAGGTCGAATTCGGCCTGCAGCAGTCGCAGGATCGCGGCCTCGCGCGAGGCGTCGGCCTTGATCCTGATCAGCTCGTCGGCCGTCCGCTGGATGACCTGCGCGGCGGGATCCTGGTCGGCCGCCACGGCCTGGCCGGACATCAGGGTAACGGAGCCCATGAGGGCGATGGCGGCGGCACCGGCGGCCAGACGCGACAGGCTTCGACGACGGATGAACGATGACATTGGTCTCTCCTGAGTCAGTTGAGGGTGGCCCTTGCGGGCGCGGTATTTGGGGAGCGCGCGATCGACGGTCGGGTCGGCCACAGCGGGCGCACCCATCGCCAACCCTGAAGACCAAGGTTGCCGTGCGGCGAGCGCGCGAGCAGGGCCGGCCGGAACAAGAGGGTGACGAGAAGCTCCCAGCCGAGCGCGATCATCAGCAGCCGGCCCATGCTGGCCGTGCCCGGATGAGTGGACAGCCAGAGAGCGCCGAAGGCATTGGCGGTGGCGAGCGCGCTGAAGATCACCGCGCGCATCAGGCTCGACGTCAGCATCCCCGTCTCGCCCGCGCGCCAGGCCATGACGAAGTAGATGTTGAAAGCCACGCCCACGCCGAACAGAAGAGGCAGGGCGATGATGTTGGTGAAATTGAGCGGCAGGTCGAGGAGTCCGCAGGTCGCGAAAGTAAGCAGCCCGCTCAGCAGCGCCGGCAGCATGGCGAGCACCACGTCACGGGCGCGTCGCAGCACCACGGCCAGCAGCAGGATGATGACGACGGCGGAATAGGCGCCGGCCTGCAGGAAGGCTTCGACGACGGTGTCGGCCGACGCGCTGGTCGAGATCGGGGCTCCGGTGGCGTTCGGCGCCACTTCCTGAACGGCGGCGGCGAAGCGGCGAAGTGATTCATTGTCGGTTCGGCCGGCCTGCGGCAGCACCTGAAGGCGGACGCGACCGTCCTTGGTCATCCAGTCGGCGACGAGGTCGGCCGGCAGGGCGCTGATCGTGAGCGGGCTTGCCTTGAGCTCGCTGCGGATTTGATCGAGCGTGGCTTGCAGCGGAACCGCCACCGCCGCCTGCGCCCGCGCGCGGACGTCCGGCGTGGCCGCGTTCAGCGCCGCCAGGGCCGTCGCCAGCCGCAGCACCGCGAGCGATGCCGGTTCCTCCCGGGCTTCGTAGACGGCGCTCTGCAATGCCGCCTGGGTTTCTGCCAGCTTGGTCTGGAGCTCCGCGTCGGTGGGCGCCGGGCGACGGGCCGCATCCTGGAAAGCGGGTTCGATGACTGAAGCAGCGTCGGCAATGGCCTCGAGCTTCTGCGTCTGCTGGGAGGGCAGCAGGCTCTGCAAGGTGACGACGTGGGAAACCTCGGGCAGCGCGCCGAGACGCTGCGCCAGCGCCTGCGCTTCCCCGGATGACGGTGCGAGAACGTTGATCGCGTAGGGCGTCCGGTCAGGGTCGGCGGCGAGCGCCCGCAGGGTGGTCATCGATTCCACCGTGGGACTCTTGAGGTTCAGCGGATCGAAGTCGAAGCGCACCAGCGGCAACAGCGCCGTCGATCCGACGGCCGCCACGAGCGCCCAGGCCAGCACGCCGACACGATGGCGAGCCACGAAACGATCGACGGGGGCCAGCAGAGGGATTCCGACCTCCGCCTTCCGCGCCGCCGGGAAGCGGAGCTGGATCAGGAGCGCCGGCAGGAACACCAGGCTGAGAGCGAACGCCACGATCATGCCGAGCCCGGCAATGGTTCCGAGTTCGGCCACGCCGATATAGCTGGTCGGAAGGAAGGCAAAGAAGCCCGCGCCGATCGCCGCTGCCGACAGCGCCAGCGGCCGTCCGATGCTGGCTCCCGTCTCGGCGAGCGCGATCTCGCGGCTGGGTTGGACCAGCCGGTTGGCGAGCGCCCGGACGCTAAACTGGATGCTGAAATCGACGCCAAGGCCCACGAAAAGCGGAATGAAGGCCATCGACAGGAGATTGAAGCGGCCGGTGACCAGCAGGCCGAGGGCGGCCGTCAGGACGAGGCCTGTCAGCGTCGTCAGCGTGATCGCAAGAACGACGCGCACGGAGCGGACCGCCAGCCACAGGATCCCGAACAACGCGACAAGCATCGCCCCGAGGACGAGATGAGCATCCTGGGCAAGCGAGCCGAATTCTTCGTCCGCCAACGGGACGGGTCCCGTCAGGCGAACGGTCACGCCATGCGCCGCATCAAGGCCGAGGGACTGTGCGATGGTGCGGATCGCGTCGCTCGCCGCGGCGCCCGGCTCCAACGCCGCATAGTCCATCACCGGCTGGACCAGCAGGACATGCCGGAGCTCGCGCAGGTCGGGCGTTTTCTCGCCGGCGAAGAACGTCCGCCAGGAAAAGAAGGCCGGCCGCCCGGCCACGGCGTCCTCGAACGTCTTGGAAAAGGCCGTCAGCGTCGGCTGGATGTCCTGCAGCGAAACATCGCCCTGCTTGAGGCCTTGCAGCATGTCGGTCACGACAGCGAGGGCACCGCGCAGGCTCGGATCGCCGGTCAGACGTCCCAGCAGCGGCGCTCCGCGCACCAGGCCGCTCGTCGCCTTCTCCACGTCAGCCGCCGGCAGGTACAGCAACCCCTCGCGTTCAAAGAAAGGGCCGCCGTCGGGCCAGCGCACGGTCTGGAAAAGATCCGGCCTCTCCTTCAGGGCGGCCGCCAGACGCTTCGCGGCGCCATCGGCGAGTTCGGGCGTGGCGCCATCGACCACAACCATGGTGAGGTTGTTGAATTGAGGAAAGGCCGCTTCGAAGGCGAGCTCTCTTTGCCGCCATTCCAGCCGTTGCGAGATCAGCTGGGAGGTATCGGCCGTCATCGCAAAATTCTGGGCAATGAAGAGCAGCGCCGCGAGCGTGAGGCCTGCGACCGAGAACAGCACAATCAAGGGATGTCGAATGCTGGCCGCGACAACGCGGCCGATCGACAGGATCCGGGTCGACAAAATGCCTCTCGGGAAAGGGGTGCGGCCAAGCGGCCAACTCCCGCCGAGATAGGCAGGCCACGGCGAATGGCCAGCCTTTATTTTGTATTATCAATCATGCCGCGGAGGCATGTGGTGCAGCGGCCACAATGATGTCGCGTTCTGCGGAAATCGCGTTATTTCTGCGGTGTCGCCAGGGCGACAGTATGTCTGGTTCGTGTTTGGCTTGTGGTACCAATAGGCCAGCACTCCCGGTACTTTCTTCCGCGGAACGGGCAACGTCGACAGGGCGCCGATTCCTGACCTAGTCTCATGTGATCAGGAGATTACGACCGTGGCCCTTACGATCAGCGGACTTCATCCCGTCTTCGCCGGCGAAGTGACGGGCATCGACCTCACCAAGCCGATCAGCCGCGAAGAGGCGGCAACGATCGAGGCGGGCATGGATCGCTACGGGGTGCTGGTGTTCCGCGGCCAGGCCCTCTCGGACGAGCAGCAGATCGCCTTCACTCGGAACTTCGGTGAGCTCGAGAGCTACAATACGTCAGGCACCGTCCGGAAGCGCGAGGACAACCGGTTGGGCCCCGGCATGGCCGACCTCTCGAACCTGACCAAGGACGGCAAGATCATCTCCGCCGAGGATCGCGTGTGGTTCTTCAAGCTGGGCGACCGGCTGTGGCACTCGGACAGCTCGTTTCGGCCGGTCCCGGCCAAGTACTCGCTGCTGTCCGGGCGCACCGTGCCCAGTTGGGGCGGCAATACCGAGTTCGCCGACATGCGCGCGGCGTATGAAGCCATGGACCCGCGGACCAAGGAAGAGGTGGAGACGCTGGTCTGCGAGCACTCTCTGCTCTATTCGCGCCAGGCCGTCGGGTTCACGGAGTTCACGCCGGAAGAGATCGCCAATTTCCAGCCCGTCCGGCATCCCCTGGTGCGCGTGCAGAAGGCGACCGGCCGCAAATCCCTGTTCCTGTCGGCCCATGCCGGCACCATCGTCGGCTGGTCGATTCCCGAGGCGCGCGCCTTCCTGCGCGACCTTACGGAGCATGCGACCAGCCGCGAGTTCGTCTATGCGCATTCCTGGCAACGGCACGATCTGGTGGTGTGGGACAACCGCACCTTGATGCACCGCGCCCGCCGGTTCGATCGCAACGAGGTGCGCGACATGCGCCGCACCACGCTTGGCGGCGAAATCCCGATTGTCGCCCGATCGGGTGTGCAGGTGCTCGCTTAGAGCGTCTTGCCGGACTCGGCGCATTCACATGCGCCTTAGGCCTCCAGGCCCGCTCATACTCATAATATACGCCGTCATCAAAGCACATGAGCGGGCCTGGAGGCCCGCGGTGCGCCAAGTGCCGTCAGGACGGCTGGGGATTTGCGGCCAGCGGAGAGGCAATCGCGGCCCGTGCGCTTGGCCGGCGCAGCAGCAGCGCCGGGATCAGGCCGAGCGCCACGATGGCGGCCATCGCCCACCACGCATGACGGAAGGCCACGAGCTGCTCCACGGGCGACCCCGGCGTGCCGATGACGGCGACAAGGGCTGCGACACCCAAGGCCATTCCGGTCTGACGGATCATGTTGACGACGCCGGACCCGGTGGCGAAGGCGGAGGCAGGGAGCGCGCCCGTCGCCGTCCCCATCATCGTCGGCAAGGCGAGCCCGGTGCCGGCGCCGATCAGCGCCATGCCGCCGATCACGGTGGCGTAGCTCGGCTCGAGGCTGGCGGCGATCGCCCACCACACGCCGCCGGCGGCGAAGGAGAGAAGTCCCGCGGCAACCACCGGGGCAGGACCGAAGCGCTGGATCAGGCGGCCGGCGATCAGCAGCGACACGGTGGGCACGAGCAACGGCCCCGGCGCGATCGCCAGCCCGCTCTTCAGCGGAGACCATCCCCAGGTGCCCTGCTCCCACAGCACGATCGACAGCAGCATGGCGCCGAAGGCCACGGCAAAGGGCAGCATCGCCAACGATGCGCCGACGAAGGGGCGGATGCGGAACAGCCCCGGCTCGACCAGCGGGTTCTTCGCCCGCAGGCAGTGCACGACGAACGATCCGAGGAAGATGACGGCGACCGCGAAGCTGAGGCCGATACCGGGCGAGCTGACACCCCAGTCGTTGACCTTGACCAGCGCGAAGGTGAGCGCGGCCACACCTACGGTCACCAGGGCGGCACCCCAGGCGTCGGGCCGCGGCACGTCGTGTCCCGCGACGCGCGGCAGCAGGCGCCAGCCCACCACGAGGGCGGCGAGGCCGATCGGCACGTTGACGATGAAGATCCAGCGCCAGCTCGCCGTCAGCAGCACGCCGCCGACAACCGGCCCGAGGGCCGCGGCCAGGCCGCCGATCGCGGTCCAGGTGCGCACCGCGCCCGCCCGGCGCTCCGCAGGGTAGGAGGCAAGCAGCAGGCCGAGCGACGTCGGCGTCATCAGCGCCGCACCTGCCGCCTGCACGAGGCGGAAGCCGACCAGGGTCCAGACGCCGTCGGCGATGGCGCAGGCTGCCGAGGCCGCCGTGAAGATGGCGATGCCCAGCAGGAAGCTGAGGTCGCGGCGATGGCGTTCGGCCAGCCGGCCGAGGAAGACCAGCAGGGAGGCGTAGACGATGGCGTAGCCGTTCAGGATCCACGACAGATCGTCGAGGCCGGCGTCGCCGAAATCGTGCGCGATGTTGGGCAGGGCGACGTTGACGATGAAGAGGTCGAGGTTGGCCAGGCAGATTCCGGCGCACACGATGGCCAGGACATGCGCTGGCTTCGCGACCTTTACGGCTTCACTCATATGCTTCCCCCTCGGGTGGCGATGATGCTGCTTCGAATTAGGCGCATATGCGCCTATTCACAACGCTGTATCGCCCGAGTTTTCTTGCCGGCAGGCCGCCGAAAAGCTATTGCGCTCATATAAGCGGATTAAGGAGGACCTATGGAAGCCGCATGCAATTGCCTGTCGCTGCGGCAGGCGAGCCGGAGGGTGACGCAGCTCTACGACCAGGCGCTGGCGCCGCTCGACCTGCGCGCCACCCAGTTCGCGCTGCTGCGCGCGATCGAGCGGCGCGGGCCGATCGCGCTCAATCCCCTGGCCGAGGAGATGGTGCTGGACCGCGCGACGCTCGGCCACAACGTGCGGCCGCTCGAAGCCCGCGGCCTGGTCCGGCTGGCGGTCGGCAAGGACCGCCGGAGCCGCGAGGTTTCCATCACCCGGGCGGGCCGCGCGACCCTCGCGCGGGCGCGCAAATACTGGCGGCAGGCGCAGCGTGCATTCGAGGCCGAGCTGGGCGCGGACATGTCGGCGACGTTGCGTGCCATGCTGGGTCGCGTCGCATCAGCGGAATTTCCGCTCACCTGAGCCGCGTAGCGGCCTTGCCAAAGTGGCGCCGTTGCCGACGGCGTGCGAGATTTGGCCACGAGGAGCCAAACGGCAGGGCTATCGCATGTCGGACAGCTCGTCGTCTCGACCGAGGGCCGGAGGCCCGAGCGGAGAGACCTTCTCTCCACGAAAAGCCACTTATCGTGGACGGAACGTCTCTCCGCTCCGCGCTTCGCGCTCCGGTCGAGACGACGGAATCGCCGTACGCGATAGCCGAGCAAAAAGGGGAGTACGGCATGACCAAGAATTGGCGGGAGCGCGCGGGCACACAGTTCAGCTGTGAGAAGCAGCCGGCGCAGGGGCGGAGCGGCATGGTGGTCTCCAACCATCCGTTGGCCTCCGCTGCCGGCATGGAGATGCTGGCCGCCGGCGGCAATGCCGTCGATGCAGCCGTCGCCACCCAGTTCGCGCTCACGGTGGTCGAGCCGATGATGGTGGGGGTGATCGGCGGGACGACCTGCCATATCCGCCTGGCCGACGGCAGCCACACCATCATCGACGGCATGAGCGCGGTGCCGCGCGCCGGCCGCCCGAACATGTATCGTCCGGTCCCCGGCGCCGCGCCGGAAATCTACGACGTCGAGGGCCAGGAGAACCTGGTCGGCCCGAAGTCGGTGGCCGCGCCGGGATCGCTGCGCGCCTGGTGCCTGGCCTTGCGGCGCTATGGAACCATGTCGCTGGCCGACGTGATGCAGCCGGCGATCCGCCACGCCACGCGCGGCTTTGCGGTCACGCCCTATCTTTCCGACTGCATCGTGAGCGCGGCCCCCGACCTCGTGAAAGACGATCTCATAGCCGCCCGCCTCATGCCGGACGGCAGCCCGCTCAAGGCCGGCACGCGCCTCGTGCAAGGCGACTACGCCGAGGCGCTGACCCTGATCTCCCAGCAGGGCGAGGCGGCGCTGCATGACGGCCCGCTCGGCGACCTTCTGGTCGAGTGCATGGAGAAGACGGGCGGCTTCGTCTCGCCCGAGGACCTCGCCGGCTACGAGGTCGTCGAGCGCGCGCCGATTCGCGGCCGCTATCGCGGCTGGGAGATCATCGGCCCGCCGCCGCCGGCCGCCTCGGGCGTGCACATCACGCAGATGCTGAACATTCTCGAAGGCTACGATATCGCCGCCCTGGGCTTCGGCACGGTGGACACCATCCATCTGCTGGCCGAGGTGCTGAAGATCGCCTTCGCCGACCGGGCCGAGGCGAGCGGCGACCCGGCTTTCGTCAAGGTGCCGGTCGAGCGCATCACCTCCAAGGCTTACGCCGACGAGCGGCGCGCCGGCATCGACCTTGCCCGCGCGAAGCGCTGGACCGGCGCTCTACGGGCAATGGAGGGGGCGGACACGACGCATCTCACCGCGGCCGACGGCGTGGGCAACGCCGTCACCACCACGCAGACCATCAACAGCCTGTTCGGCGCCCGCTTCATCGTGCCCGGCACCGGCATGGTGCCCAACAACTACATGTCGAACTTCGATCCCCGGCCGGGCAATGCGCTGTCGATCATGCCGGGCAAGAGGGTGACGACCTCGATGTCGCCGATGATGGCGGTGCGCGACGGCCGGCTCGCCTATGCGCTGGGCCTGCCGGGCGGCCGCAAGATCTTCCCCGCCGCGATGCAGGCGCTGATCAACCTGATCGACCACGGCATGACGCTCCAGGAGGCGGTCGAGGCGCCGCGCGTCTGGACCGAAGGACCCGTGCTGGAGGTCGAGCACGGTATCCCCCAAGACGTGCGCGACGGCCTGGAGGCGCGCGGCCACACGCTGCAGGTGATGCCCACGGTGGCGGGCGGCATGAACGCCATCCAGTTCCACGAGGACGGCACCATGACCGGCGCCGCCTGCTGGCGCGCCGACGGCTCGGCAGTCGCTCAGGGCGGCGGCCTGGCGCGGGCCGGCGTGCGCTTCGTGCTGCCGAGCTGATCGGGGCTGGGGGCGGCTCCAGCGATCAATCATACCTTATTTCCGTCGTCTCGACCGGAGCGCGAAGCGCGGAGCGGAGAGACCTCCTCTCGGCGATAAGCGGCTTGTCGTTGAGAGAAGGTCTCTCCGCTCGGCCTGCGGCCTCGGTCGAGACGACGGGAATCAGGACCCGAGCACGCCCAGCGCGTTGCGGAGCGAATCGCTCGGGATCTGCATGATGCCCGTGAACGGGCTGGTCATCTCCAGGATCAGGAAGATCGCGCTGGAGGCCGACAGGGCGATGATCACCAGGACGACGCCGCTTGTCGGATTGATCTCGGAAAACAGCGTGAAGCTCGCCAGCAGGATGGTGAGCCAAAACACCAGCATCACGAGAAGAGGCCATGGCAGGCCGGCATCCGACTGTTCGGCCAGCAGCACGCGCTGCTCGGTGATGTTGGTCGTGGTCTGAAGGGCCTGGAACTTGAGGTTGCGCTGGACGTCGTTCTTCGGCGACAGCGCCTCGATCGCCTCATAGACCTCCTGGCCTTCCGCGGTCGGCTGGAAGGGGGCGCCCGTCGCGGCCTTCACGGCATGCTCACCCCAGATCCGGTCAACCAGCGGGCCCATCGACTGGCGCTGCAATTCGCGGGCGCGCCGCGCCTCCGGTCCGTAGCGCTGGAGCTGGCTGTCGAGCAGCACCAGCTTCGCCGCGATCCGCCTGACCTCGTTGCGTTGGGTTTCATAAGTGGTTTTGGCCGACGTGATCAGCAGACCGAGCACCAGCGCCGACATCGTCGCCACCAGGGCCGAGCCCAGGCGGACGACATCCTTCGAATGGTCGTTCAGATGATGCGGCGGCAGGGTACGGCGCAGCGCGATGCCGGCGGCGGCGCCGGCCAGCATGATGACGAAGACGGCGACGGAGATTGCTTCGGCGGCCAAATCTGATCCTCGAGCATTGCAGCGAGCCGCGCTCACCGCAATGGCAGCTTGTCTCGATGGCATGTTGTAGCACAGGCGAACGGCCGCGTTCGGCGTCGTCCGCAAGGCTCATTCGGCCGCGTCGGCGGCGGTTCCGGCCTTGGGCGCCGCGGCAGCGGCGATATCGTTCGACCGCGCGGTCATTTCCTCGTGCGAATCCTTGATGGCGATCAGCACTTCGCCGGGACTCGTGCGCACGGACATCTGCCGGGCTTCCTGGTCGGTCCTGTTCTTCAGCGTCGGACTGTCGCGCCGGAGCTCCTCGATGAGCTCGATGACCTTGGCGACCTTGCGCTCGGTCACGCTGGCCAGTTCCAGGGTCATCTGCTCGCGCAGCTCGGCCAGCTGGTCGGCGCGCCGCTGCGTCGACAGGATGAGAATCCCCATGACCAGGCCCAGGAAGGTGAGGAGCTCGAACAGCCAGGGAAACGGCGGCGCATCGATGATGGCGTAACCGGCGAGCGGCGCCAGCAGGTTGAGGGCGATCCACAAGACGACGCCACAGACGATACCGGCCAGGACCACCGGCCGAGCCAGCCGGGCGGTCCAGCTGTCCATGAATTTCTCGACCGGCGTGCGCTTCAGGTGATGGTCGGAATGGATCTGCGCGACCGCATCGACTGTTTCGGCAAAGTGCGAGGGCAGGGTCGCGCTCTTCGATTGGCTCGAGGATTTGGCGTCGATCACGGTGTTTCACGCTGGAGAGGGATACGGCCTATCGAATCAACGTCGAGAGAGGCCCAATGTTGCACTGGCAGGCTGCCCGTGTCTTTTTGGATCACATGCGATCCTCGCGGGCTGATGCCTCGCGTCTCGGGCGAATTTCCCCTCGCCGCAGGGCCAGGCGTCACGCGAGGCCCGGCAGATCGAGGCCCTTCTCGCGGGCGCAGTCGATCGCGGTCTCGTAGCCGGCGTCGGCGTGGCGCATGACGCCGGTGGCGGGATCGTTCCACAGCACGCGCTCGATGCGCCGCGCGGCCTCTTGCGTGCCGTCGCACACGATCACCATGCCGGCATGCTGCGAGAAGCCGATGCCGACGCCGCCGCCGTGGTGCAGCGACACCCAGGTGGCGCCGCTGGCGCAGTTCAGCAGCGCATTCAGCATCGGCCAGTCGGACACGGCGTCCGAGCCGTCCTTCATCGATTCGGTTTCGCGGTTGGGCGAGGCGACCGAGCCGGAATCGAGATGGTCGCGGCCGATCACGACCGGCGCCTTGAGCTCGCCTTTGGCCACCATCTCGTTGAAGGCCGCGCCCAGGCGATGGCGGTCGCCCAGCCCGACCCAGCAGATGCGGGCCGGCAGGCCCTGGAAGGCGATGCGCGCGCGCGCCATGTCGAGCCAATGATGCAGCGCGCTGTTGTCGGGCAGCAGCTCCTTCACCTTGGCGTCGGTGCGGTAGATGTCTTCCGGATCGCCCGACAGCGCGGCCCAGCGGAACGGCCCGATGCCGCGGCAGAACAGCGGCCGGATGTAAGCCGGCACGAAGCCCGGGAAGTCGAAGGCGTCGGCCACGCCTTCCTCGAACGCCATCTGGCGGATGTTGTTGCCGTAGTCGACGACGGGGATTCCCATGCGGTGGAAGGCGAGCATGGCGCGCACGTGCTCGGCCATCGAGACGCGTGCGGCGCGGTCCACGGCCTTGGGGTCGGACTCGCGGCGCTGCTCCCATTGGGCGATGGTCCAGCCCTTGGGCAGGTAGCCGTTGATCGGATCGTGCGCCGAGGTCTGGTCGGTGACGGCGTCGGGCCGCACGCCGCGCCGCACCAGCTCGGGGAAGATGTCGACGGCATTGCCCAGCAGCCCGACCGATACGGGCTTGTGCGCCTTGTTGGCCTGCTCGATCATCGCCAGCGCCTCGTCGAGGCTGCCGGCCTGTTTGTCGAGATAGCGCGTGCGCAGGCGCATCTCGATGCGCGAGGGCTGGCACTCGACGGCGAGGCAGGAGGCGCCGGCCATCACCGCGGCGAGCGGCTGCGCGCCGCCCATGCCGCCCAGGCCGGCCGTCAGGATCCAGCGGCCGGCGAGGCTGCCGCCATAGTGCCGGCGGCCGAGTTCGGCGAAGGTCTCGTAGGTGCCCTGGACGATGCCCTGGCTGCCGATATAGATCCACGAGCCCGCCGTCATCTGGCCGAACATCATCAGGCCCTTGCGGTCGAGCTCGTTGAAATGCGCCCAGGTCGCCCAGTGCGGCACGATGTTGGAATTGGCGATCAGCACGCGCGGCGCATCGCCATGGGTGCGGAACACGCCGACCGGCTTGCCCGACTGCACGAGCAGCGTCTGGTCGCCCTCGAGACGCCGGAGCGTCGCCACGATGCGATCGAAGCTCTCCCAGTCGCGCGCCGCCCGGCCGATGCCGCCATAGACCACGAGCTCGCCCGGTTTCTCGGCGACGTCGGGATCGAGGTTGTTCATCAGCATGCGCATCGGCGCCTCGGTCAGCCAGCTTTTGGCGGTGAGATCCGTGCCGCGCGCCGCGCGGATCACGCGCATGTTGTCGATGCGTGTCATGATGTCCGTTCCATGGGAGTGCCCTGCCAGATCCGATCAACTGTCATGATGGTAGCTGTAACATGGAGCGGCTGCTGCGGAGAGGGCGATGAAGCTCGAATTGAAAGCCGGCAACGTTGCGCTTTCGACATGGGCGGAGATCTATCGCGGCGCATCGGCGGCGCTCGACCCGTCCTGCCGGGACAGGATCGCGGCAAGCGCTGCGTCCGTCGCGCGGATCGTCGAACGGGGCGAGCCGGTTTACGGCATCAACACCGGCTTCGGGAAACTCGCCAACATTCGCATCGAGGCGGCCGATCTCGGGATCCTCCAGCGCAACATCGTGCTGTCGCATGCCGCGGGTGTCGGGCCCGCGACGCCGGCGCCCGTCGTGCGCCTGATGATGGCGCTGAAGCTCGCATCCCTGGCGCAGGGCTATTCCGGCATCGCGAGCGCGACGGTGCAGCTTCTGTCGGCCATGCTCGACCGCGATCTTTTGCCCGTCGTGCCGGCGCAAGGATCGGTCGGGGCATCGGGTGATCTGGCGCCGCTCGCCCACATGTCGGCGGCGATGATCGGCGTCGGCCAGGTGACACTGGGCGATGAGATCATGCCGGCCGCAGTCGGCCTCGCCAGGGTCGGGCTGCGGCCCGTCACGCTGGCGCCCAAGGAAGGCCTTGCGTTGCTGAACGGGACGCAATTTTCCACGGCCTATGCCCTGGCCGGCCTGTTCGATGCCGAGCGCGTCTTCCAGGCGGCCCTGGTCACCGGTGCGCTGTCGACCGACGCGGCCAAAGGGTCGGATACGCCCTTCGACCCGCGGATCCACGCACTGCGCCGGCATCCGGGGCAGATCGCCGTCGCGGCGAGCTTACGCGCGCTGCTGGCGGGAAGCGCCATCCGGGAAAGCCATCGCATCGGCGACGAGAGGATCCAGGATCCCTATTGCCTGCGCTGCCAGCCCCAGGTGATGGGCGCCTGCCTCGATACGCTGCGTCATGCTGCCGGGGTGCTTTCGACCGAGGCCAACAGCGTCACCGACAATCCGCTGGTGTTCGCCGACTCAGATCAAGCGCTGTCGGGCGGCAACTTCCACGCCGAGCCGGTCGCCTTCGCCGCCGACATGATGGCCCTGGCGCTCTGCGAGATCGGCTCCCTGGCGGAGCGGCGCATCGCCATGCTCGTCGACCCGGCCCTGTCAGGGCTGCCGGCGTTCCTGACGCCCAAGCCCGGGCTGAACTCGGGCTTCATGATCCCGCAGGTGACGGCGGCCGCCCTGGTCGCCGAGAACAAGCAGCGCGCCCATCCGGCCAGCGTCGATTCCATCCCGACATCGGCCAACCAGGAAGACCATGTGTCGATGGCGGCGCACGGTGCGCGCCGTCTCCTCGAGATGGCGGCCAATGCCGGCCATGTGATCGGCATCGAGCTGCTGGCGGCGGCGCAGGCCTGCGATTTCCTTGCGCCGCTCGCCTCCAGCGCGCCCCTCGAGACGGTGCGGTCCCTGTTGCGCAGTCGGGTACCCGGCCTGTCCGACGATCGCTACTTCGCCGCCGACATCGCGAGTGCCACGGACTTGGTGATGACGGGCGAGCTCGGCCGGATGGCGGGACGCGATGTCCTGCCGGCTCTGCAAACGTCGACCTGACCTTCGCTCTCCCTCGGTCATTCCGCGAGCGAGGCATGGATCTGCGCCACGACCGCCGCGCCTTCGCCGACCGCGGCGGCGACGCGCTTGGTCGAGCCGCCGCGCACGTCACCCACGGCGAATACACGCGGGCGGCTGGTTTCGAGCGGCAGGGTCACCGGGCCGCCGGCGGCGTCCCGGCCGGTGAGGACGAAGCCTTTCTGGTCGAGCTCGACGCAGCCGTGCAGCCAGGCGGTGTTGGGATCGGCGCCGACGAACAGGAACAGATGGCGCAGCTCGCAGCGATGCCGCTCGCCCGTGGCGCGGTCGCGGAAGATGGCGCCGGAGAGACCGGTGGCGCGGTCGCCCTCCAGGCCCACCACTTCCGTGCCGCCATGGAGCGTCACGTTGGGCAGGGCCGCGATCCGCTCGACCAGGTAGTGCGACATCGAGGCTTCGAGGCTCTTGCCGCGGATGACCAGGTGGAGCTGCTTCACTTTCGCGGCCAGGAAGACGACGGCCTGGCCCGCGGAATTGCCGCCGCCTACCAAAGCGATCTCCTCGCCCTCGCACAGCTTGGCCTCGATGGGCGAGGCCCAGTAGGAGACCCCCGCGCCTTCGAAGGTGGCGAGGTTCGCAATGTCGGGCCGGCGGTAGCGCGCGCCCGAGGCGATGACGACGGTGCGCGCCTGCATCAGCTCGCCGCTGCTGAGCTTCAGGCGCAGCGGGCCTTCGCGGTCGTCGCACTCGAGGCACTGGGCCTCGAGCGGAATGGCGAGCTCCGTGCCGAACTTCTGCGCCTGGATATAGGCGCGGCCGGCAAGCGCCTGCCCCGAGATGCCGGTGGGAAATCCCAGATAGTTCTCGATGCGGGCCGAGGCGCCGGCCTGGCCGCCGATGGCGCGCTGGTCGAGCACCAGCACCGAAAGGCCTTCGGAGGCGGCGTAGACGGCGGTGGCGAGCCCGGCCGGGCCCGCACCCACCACGGCGACGTCGTAAAGCCGGCTGGGATCGAGCGTGGGCGTGAGGCCCAGGCACCGGCCGGCCTCTTCGTCGGTGGGCCGGCGCAGGACGGTGCCGTTCGGGCAGAGCAGCAGCGGCAGCTCGTCATCGTGAATGCCCAGCCGCTCGACCAGCGCGCGCGCTTCGGGATCGCCGGCGGCGTCGAGGACGGACACGGGAAAGCCGTTGCGCGTCAGGAACCCTTGCAGACGCACGACGTCCGGCATGTCGGCGTGGCCGATCAGGATCGAGCCGGACCGGTCGGTCTCGATCAGCCCGACGCGGCGCAGGATGAAGGCGCGCATCACGATCTCGCCGATATCCGCCGAGCCGATGATGAGCGCCCTGAGATGGGCCGGGTCGAACGGAATGGCGGTGCAGCCCTCCGGACCCGCGCGTGCCACCACGAGCGAGGTATGACCGGCGAGCTGGCTGATCTCGCCGGAGAATTGCCCCGGTCCTTCGCTGCTGATCAGGGTTTCATGACCGAGCCCGTCGCGCCACGAGGCCTCGATCGATCCGGCCAGCACCAGCCAGATCGGCGCAGCCAGCTCGCCGACCTCGACCAGAACGGCGCCCGGCTCGAAGCGGCGCGGCGGCCCGCTGGCGAAGCGGCGCGCGACCTCGATCTGCGCCGCCGACAGCACCGGGAACATCTGGTCGTGCCTTGTCTCGATAACACTCAACGCTTGCCTCCTGCGGCGCCGTGGCGGGGCGCCGTCGATACCGTGACCATACCACCTCACCCCGAGGAGGCGCGCAGCGCCGTCTCGACGGGTGGGACGCCGTCGTGGTGTTGCCGACCCTTCGAGACGGGCGCGGAGTTTACCCCGAGGTATTCGAGGGGCGCCCTCCTCAGGGTGAGGTGATTTGGCGAAACGCAACACGTGTCAATGCCCTCCGACCGGCCGGCCGAGCGCCTCGAGCAACGGCCGGAGCGCATCGAGCTCGGTGCCGAAACCGGCAAAGTCTCCCGCCTTCAGGCGCTCGATGGCGCGATCGTAGTGGACCAGCGCCTCGCGGGCGCGCGCATCTGCCGGACCCGCCGGGCCGGCGGCCGTCGCCGCAGGCGTCTCGGCAGGGCGCCGGCCGGTGGCGCGGTGTCCTTGAAGAGCGCCGCCAGCGCCGCGCCCAGCGTTTCCTCCATCACCACGCGATCGCCGTAGGCGGCGATCACGCGCTTCAGCTCGGGCAGCTGGCCGGTCGCGGCGCGCAGGTAGAGCGGCGAGACGTAGAGGATCGAGTTCTCGATCGGCACCACCAGGAGATGGCCGCGGATGACCCGCGAGCCCATCTGGTTCCACAGTGAGATCTGCTGCGAGATGTCGGTGTTCTGCTGGATGCGCGCCTCGATCTGGAACGGACCGAAGACCTGCTTGTCCTTGGGGAATTCGTAGACCACGAGCTTGCCGTAGTCGGGCGGATCGCAGCGCGCCGCCAGCCAGGCGATCATGTTCTCGCGCTGGCTCGGCACCATCGGCAGCATGAGGACGAATTCGGCGCGCGGCTCGCCGGGCAGCCGCATGATCATATAGTAGGGCGCCATGCGCTGGGCGTCGCGGCCCAGAAGGGCGTCGCTGTCGGCGGGCTGACGCGGGAACTGCCAGAGGTCCTCGCGGTTATAAAACCTCCGCCCTGTCCATGTGATAGGTGCGGTAGAGCTGCGCCTGGACGAGGAAGAGATCCTCGGGATAGCGGATGTGCTGCTGCAGGTCGGCCGGCATGGCCGCCAGCGGCTTGAACAGGCCCGGGAAGATGCGCTGGTAGGTCTTGATGATCGGGTCGTTCGCTCCCGCATCCGGCCGTGATCCCCTCATCCGCCAGCTCCTCGATCCAGTCCGCATACTGACTCGGGCACGGCACGTCCGCAAATCGCTGATTCGGGGGCGGCGTGCACGCCGGAGGCGTCCAGGTACAACCCACCGTCCCCAGCGGGCAGTGGCTCGCCTCCCCCTTCAGGACGAACACCGCGGCCTGTTGCCTCGTGGTCTGATCGTTCGGACAGTAGTCCCCGCCCCCGCACCCGCCCGTGATCCCCACCACCCCCATCTGGTTGATATAGGGCCCGTCGTTCGGATTCGTGTCGCACGGCACGTCCACAAACCCGCCCGCGTTCGTGTGCGCCGTGCACGTCAGGCCCGGATCCCCTCGCCCCTCGATGATCACTCGCGCCAGCGCGAATACAGGAATGCACGATTGACCCCCGATGCCCGGATGCCCGGATGCCCGCATCCCATCACCCGCGCGCGCGCGAATACAGGAATGCACGACTGACCCCGACGACCCTGCGATTGACCCCGATTGACCCCCGCCAGCATCTGCCACGACCCCAGCACCTGCGTCGGGCAGAAGTTCCCGCCTCCGCATCCGGCCGTCACTCCCTCGTCCGCCAGCTCCTCGATCCAATCCGCATACTGACTCGGACACGGCACGTCCGCAAATCGCTGATTCGGGGGCGGCGTGCCCCCTCTTTGTGCCTTCTCTTTGGCTCGCCGCGGCCACGGAAGAAGAAAAGAGGCTCGAGCTCACGAGGAGGCTTGGCGAGTCACCGCCGCTTTAGAGAAGGACTGACCACATCTCCGACCCGTAGATCAGCGCGTCCTCATCGCTTGGGCACATGCAGCCCTCTTGCTCTAAACGAGCGGCCCTGTCAGGCCCATAGCCGACCACCAACCCACGAGACCAGCTATCACGATCCAGATTGCCTCTACCAGTAGAGCCACTATCAATAGCCTCCCCAACGATCGGTCGGGTGCACTCGAGGCGCCCCGAACCGACTGTCTGTGAAAGGTTCGCATCGAGTAGGCGAAGGCAAAGCCGATACACAACGCGATGCCCACTACCATAGCGCCGACTCGAAGACCGGCATGCGACGAGTGCAGCACTCCGATTGCGGCGCCAAGAGGCGTCGTGAAACACACTAATACCATCACGTCCCATATTGTCATTTTAGTTACACCCGCCAGTTGCGCCGGCCCCCGCACCCGCAACTGCGACGCTCAATCCGGCCCCACCCAGATCGGGCCCTTTGGAGAATGCACTTTGAAGCGCCTCGAGCTTTGTCTGCCCAGGCCGAAGCTCGATCATCTTGCCCCTCCCGAAGAAGTCGGAAACACTTGAGGGCAAATTGGTTTCGCCCGTGATGGAGGCTCGTACTCCGAAGGCAGTGAACGAACCGCCGAGGAGGCCCCCAAGGGCCGATCCACCATCGAATGCTAGGCCCGCCGCGTTACCTTCAGAATAATGAACGCCTACTGAAGCACCCAGCGCAAAGACGCCCGCCCCCGCCGTCAGAACCAGGCCGGCTGTTACGACTTCCGGCGCGGCCACCAACCCTGCCACGGCAGCAGCGCCTGCGACTACCACTGAGCCTACGGCGCCGGCTTTTAGTCCCTTGAAAAAGCACGGCAACAGCGGTTTCGTCGGGGGTTCTCCCTTACTTCCATTTCCACCTTCGCTCCCGGTGTTTCCACCGCCGTCAGTAGGTCCGAAACCGAAGTCGTAATACTGCCAAGGGCAATTTCCCTCGATTACTGAACAGTCATCCGCCGGTGCCGCATAACCCCATGGATCCGTGAGCCTGGTCGGCTGGTTCAGCGCGTACGCATACCGATTCCAGCTCTGCGGCGCCCCCTGTCCCCCCCACGCCCGATCCGCCGACACAAACCTCCCGATGTTGAAGTCCTGCGTTCGTGCATGGTCGAAGTAGTGCTTGTTCTCCGTGTCCCTCTCCATCCCCGCAAACGTCAGCCTCTGGTTCGCCGTGCCCGTCCCCGGACCGTCGTCCCCGTACGGCCAGTACTTGTACGACTCCACGATCAGCCCCGCCATGTCCGTCGCCAGCCGCGTCGACCCCAGATGGTCCACCGCGAAGAACTGATAGCTCGGCGTCGTCCCCGTCCACACCGCCGAGGAGACCAGCTGGCTCCCCAGGAACACGTTGTCCCGCGGGTACGTGATCGTCTCCGAAGTGTCGTCGCTAGAGGTGAGCTGGTTGGCCTCCGTGATCACGCGCGCTCCTTCGTCCCGATACGTTAGCACCGACGTCCGCGGCAGCGGGCAGTATCCCGGCCAGATCTTCTGCGCCCACGCCAGCATCTGCCACGATCCCAACACCTGCGTCGGGCAGAAGTTGCCGCTCCCGCATCCGGCCGTGATCCCCTCATCCGCCAGCTCCTCGATCCAGTCCGCGTACTGACTCGGACACGGCACGTCCGCAAATCGCTGATTCGGGGGCGGCGTGCACGCCGGAGGCGTCCAGGTACAATTAGTCGTTCCCAGCGGACAGTGGATCAACTCCCCGTTCAGGAAGAGCACCGCGGCCTGTTGCCTCGTGGTCGGATCATTCGGACAGTAGTTCCCGCTCCCGCAACCCGACGTGATCCCAACCACGCCCATCTGGTTAATATATGGCCCGTCGTTCGGATTCGTGTCGCACGGCACGTCAAACCGCCCGCATTCGTGTGCGCCGTGCACGTCAGCCCAGGATCCCCTCGCCCCTCGATGATCACTCGCGCGAACTCCCGACGCGTCGCACCGAGATCCGTCGGGAACTTCGCGATGCGCTCGCCCCCGCCGTCGTAGAGGTAGACGTAGGAAGACTGACCCCAGCTCACCCGGATGCTCACTCGCGCGGGCGGGAATACAGGAATGCACGATTGACCCCGATGGATTCCCCGATTGATCCTAGAACACATGCGACTCCGACTAGACATGTGACTGATGTGCGCGCTCCCTGAGCAAAGCGCGACAGAGGCGCACCGCAAAGTTCGGCCAGCAGAAAAACCCGAAGCCGACTAGGGTCAAACGCACCATTGCGTACCACTTGTATGCCGCTGAACCTTGCTGCAAGAAGCCAGACAAATCAATACGATTAACCATCTGAGAAGACTTGCACCAACCGTCCGCGGTAGGTCAAGGTGACGGCGGTAGCGGAACGCCCACACGGGCAAAAAGGCACGATATCGCCGCCTGGGCAAGGACCCTCGCGTTATCTAGAAATTGAACCGTCAGCATTTCTCGCCTATCGCTTCTGCATGCAGTCGACAGCCGATAAAGCCGCAACGCCAAGGTCGAACCAACCCTTGAACTCAAGGAAATCAGAAACTATCCCTGCGGTCGCCTTGAACGCGTCTGTCATCGGTAAGGGGTCCACCGCCGTGGTCGTGATGCTTGCCAGAGAGACGCCTGCGGGCGTCACGACGGCTAACGTGGTGGTCGTATCCGTAACCACGCGGAAGCTAGACCAAATATGTGCGCCTCGCTCGAGAGCGTTTGCTCCCGCGATCGTCCCCAACTCCGGCGCGGTGAGCCTTTACAGCGCCCACCACGTCGTTACTGTGCTGCTCGAAGACATTAATGAGGGCGGCAAACGAATTCCCAAATAATGCACCTGACAAACTGGAATTACCTAACCGGCCGCCGCTGAACGTCTGTATGGTAGTGTTGCATGCTGTGAGCTTCAGCCGTTCTCGCCACGCACGCAAGAAGCCCGTCCCCGCCCTCGTCATCAGTTCCGGTATTGCCAGTCGAGCTTGATGGCCCGTAGCTAGCTGGCCGGCACTCAATATGAGTGCCGTCGTGGTCAGCGTTCGGCACGTCGTAGCAGAAGGGCGGCGCGAAACCCCACGGGTCCGTCAGGCTGGTCGGCTGGTTCATCACGTAGGCTGTACCGATTCCAGCTCTGCGGCGCCCCCTGTCCCCCCCACGTCCGATCCGCCGAAACGAACCTCCCGATATTGAAGTCCTGTGTCCGCGCGTGGTCGAAGTAGTGCTTGTTCTCCGTGTCCCGCTCCATCCCCGCGAATGTCAGCCTCTGGTTCGCCGTGCCCGTCCCCGGCCCGTCATCCCCGTACGGCCAGTACTTGTAGGTCTCCACGCACCGTCCCTGCCATGTCCGTCGCCAGCCGCGTCGAGCCCAGATGGTCTACCGCGAAGAACTGATAGCTCGGCGTCGACCCCGACCACACCGCCGAGGAGACGAGCTGGCTCCCCAGGAACACGTTGTCCCTCGGGTACGTGATCCGTCTCCGAAGTGTCGTCGCCAGAGGTGAGCTGGTTGGCCTCCGTGATCACGCGCGCCCCTTCGTCCCGGTACGTTAGCACCGAGGTCCGCGGCAGAGGGCAGTATCCCGGCCAGATCTTCTGCGCCCACGCCAGCATCTGCCACGACCCCAACACCTGCGTCGGGCAGAAGTTGCCGCTTCCGCATCCGGCCGTGATCCCCTCGTCCGCCAGCTCCTCGATCCAGTCCGCATACTGACTCGGACACGGCACGTCCGCAAATCGCTGATTCGGGGGCGGCGTGCACGCCGGAGGCGTCCAGGTGCAACCCACCGTCCCCAGCGGACAGTGGATCGCCTCCCCCTTCAGGAAGAACACCGCGGCCTGTTGCCTCGTGGTCGGGTCATTCGGACAGTAGTTCCCGCCCCCGCAGCCGCGTGATCCCCACCACGCCCATCTGGTTGACATATTTCCCGTCGTTCGGATTCGTGTCGCACGGCACGTCCACAAACCGCCGCGTTCGTGTGCGCCGGGCACGTCAGCGCCGCCGTCCCCTCGCCCCTCGATGATCACTCGCGCGAACTCCCGCCGCGTCGCCCCGAGATCCGTCGGAAACTTCGCGATGCGCTCGCCCCCACCGTCGTAGAGGTAGACACAGGAAGACTGACCCCAGCTCACCCGGATGCTCACTCGCGCGGGCGCGAATACAGGAATGCAGGAATGCACGATTGACCCCGATTGACCCCGCACGTCCGCAAACCCTCCCGCGCTCGTGTGCGCCGTGCACGTCAGCCCGCCGTCCCCTCGACCCTCGATGATCACTCGCGCGGGCGCGAATAACAGGAATGCACGATTGACCCGATTGATCCTACGATTGATCCTCGCACGGTTACAGTACGAACCGATGGGCAACATAGAGGCCCACCAGAACATAAGCGCCGGTCCAAGCCAACGCGAAACAGGCATCAACAACCAACGCCAACCTCTCGTTCGCACGCCCTCGCAGCGCCCAAGCAAGGATCGCCACGAAAGGAAGCGCCGAGATTGCCACGATCGTCCACCAATACAACACCGGGCGTTCCCATTCCCTCAAAGGGCTGTTCCCCTGTGACGACAACAGATCGATTAGAAGTAGGCCGAAGCTAACAAGCACAGCGGCGCGTACGATGGCGTGTCCGGCCGACTTTGATTGGTCGAAGCCAAGTAACGAGCGGATCATGGTTTGCACCACGCTTGAACGTTGCTGATCAAGTTATTCCAGATCTTCGCCTCGAGATCCTTGCCGCCGAGGTTGTAACCCAAGTGCTCAGTTGGCCCAGCAAAGTCGCCGGCGACGACGACCGCGAAGCCAATCCGGCCGGCTCCCACGTCGTTGGCCGCAAAAGTAATTGAGGCCGGATACAGTACGTGCCCGGGAAGCGTCTCGAAAGCGAAACGAGCGTTAGAGCTCGACCTGACGTTAACGGCTACATGAAAGTCGGGTCCAGGACTGTTCGTATCGGCAATCTGAATATTATTACCCAGCACGACACTGCCGGTAAACTGGACATCGGCTCTGGAAACATCTAGACCTGCAGGTCCGAAGGCGCCACTAAAGTTCGCGAAGGCGCTGAAGTCACTCTTCAACGCTCCGACAGCGGCCGTTGCCCCGGCAGCACAAGGAAAGCGACCGTGACTGAACGAATTCGTGACATCCCTCGGGCCCCATTGGCTCCGCGCCCCCTCCCCGTACCCAGTGGAGCCTCCACCGTCAGGCCCAAAGCCGAAGTCAAGCATTGCCAAGGAGCAGTCGCCCTGGGCCACCGAACAATCATTCGCAGGAGCTGCGTAGCCCAACGGGTCGGTAAGTGCCGTCGGCTGGTTCATCACATAGCTATACCGATTCCAGCTCTGCGGCGCCCCCTGCCCCCCCCACATCGGGTCCGCCGACACAAACCTCCCGATGTTGAAGTCCTGGGTCCGTGCGTGGTCGAAGTAGTGCTTGTTCTCCGTGTCCCGCTCCATCCCCGCAAACGTCAGCCTCTGGTTCGCCGTGCCCGTCCCCGGACCGTCGTCCCCGTACGGCCAGTACTTGTACGACTCCACGATCAGCCCTGCCACGTCCGTCGCCAGCCGCGTCGACCCCAGATGGTCCACCGCGAAGAACTGATAGCTCGGCGTCGTCCCCGTCCACACCGCCGAGGAGACCAGCTGGCTCCCCAGGAACACGTTGTCCCGCGGATACGTGATCGTCTCCGAAGTGTCGTCGCCAGAGGTGAGCTGGTTGGCCTCCGTGATCACCCGCGCTCCTTCGTCCCGGTACGTTAGCACCGACGTCCGCGGCAGCGGGCAGTATCCCGGCCAGACCTTCTGCGCCCACGCCAGCATCTGCCACGATCCCAACACCTGCGTCGGGCAGAAGTTGCCGCTCCCGCATCCGGCCGTGATCCCCTCATCCGCCAGCTCCTCGATCCAGTCCGCATACTGACTCGGACACGGCACGTCCGCAAATCGCTGATTCGGGGGCGGCGTGCACGCCGGAGGCGTCCAGGTACAACCCACCGTCCCCAGCGGGCAGTGGATCGCCTCCCCCTTCAGGAAGAACACCGCGGCCTGTTGCCTCGTGGTCGGGTCATTCGGACAGTAGTCCCCGCCCCCGCACCCGCCCGTGATCCCCACCACCCCCATCTGGTTGATATAGGGCCCGTCGTTCGGATTCGTGTCGCACGGCACGTCCACAAACCCGCCCGCGTTCGTGTGCGCCGGGCACGTCAGCCCAGTGTCGCCTCGTCCCTCGATGATCACCCGCGCGAACTCCCGCCGCGTCGCCCCGAGATCCGTCGGAAACTTCGCGATGCGCTCGCCACCGCCGTCGTAGAGGTAGACCATGTCCGATCCCGACGGATCGACCGTACGGTACATCCGGTTCAGCAGGTCGTGGAACACGGTCTGGGTCCCGGCCCCGCTCGTAAACGTCGCGAGGTTGCCGCGGTCGTCGTACGTCCCGATCGTCCCGATCAGGTGATTCGTCGTCGCCGTCGTCGTCAGAGGCACCGCGTTGATCCCCGTCTTCGACGTCAGGTTACCGTAACGATCGAAGGTGAACCCCTGCGTTCCCCCGCCCGTGCCCGTGTACGCGGCCGAGGTGATCCGCGAGCGGCCATCATACGACAAAAGTGTCGGTCGTCCCGATCTTCTTGACGCTGCTGCCCCCGTGGCTCCAGCACACACCGAACACCAAGAGCCTACCGGAGGTCGTTGGCCTGACGGTTCTGTCTGTGCCGCCACCAACGAACAACGTGGACGCTCAAATTGGGCCAGCAATGAAAGCCAATCGCCAGAAGCGCTATGGGAAGGCGAAGAAGACCGGTATGCCTTATCGGTAATGACGACACAACGAGGCACACCAGGAACCCGCCCCACCGGACCAGTCTTGTGGTTTCGTCTGACGGAAGGTCCAAATTGCGTCGCCGACGAAGGCCCCATAGCGGCCACGTCAGATTGAGACTGGCAAACCACGTGGCTCCTGCGTAAACCCAAAATCTAGGTGCATCAAACCACGGGTCGAGCACGCTCATCAACCCATCAACCCTTGTAGCCCTTCCGATCGAAGTAGTTCGCCGGCCACCGTATTATCGGCACGAGGCTCACCGACCACACTCCCAATCGCGAAGCACGCCGAACTTGGCGAATCGCCCTGCTCCTAGAGTCGGCCACTGTGCCAACCAACGCTCTCGCCGACAAGCTTCTGTAGGATCACTGGCGATGATTACGCCTAGTGCCCGCCATCGCCGGCGCTCGGCCCTCATCGGGACCTAGCGCACGACCCAGCTGCCGCAATCGCGACGGCTACGTCGTAGCCAAGCTTTGCCTGCCCCAGCGCCTCCGCGGTTGCAGCCGCGCTGATCGCCGCGCTCCCGATCGGAAGCTCGGCGGAGAAGCTAGATATGTTCAAACTAAAGGCTGAAGAGCCTGCGTTCCGAGCAGCAGTGAGTCGCGCAGTGACCGATGCATAGCTCAGATTCGGAATACTTCTCGCGATCCTATTGGCTACCCTCGGCACACCCTCGCTCACTACCTCGCCGCCCATGTCGCGAAACACATTGTCGCTTCCGTCGCCGCCTGAAAACGTCCGAAACACACCAATAAGCGTCGCGGGCGTATTGTCGCCAAACGCGCGCGCCGCAAAAGAGTCGCCAAGACTGAAAGCCTGGCGCACACTAGCACTCTCGGCCCTCTCCTGGACGCATCCAAAGAATGACTGCTGCGGCGAATGAGGCAGCAGATAGCGTGGTACGAGGGGAACGCCGTGGGTATCGGTAATATCGGAGCCACTTGATGCGACGTCGGGGTCAGTATAGACGGAATTCGTACAGTGAACATCTATCGATGCCGTGGCGCCGGACCAGGTCGTGGTCGTTACGCAAATTGTGATGACGCTTGTAAGAAGTCCTGTCGGATCGACAAGAGACATCGGGTTTCCCTGGACATAGGAATATCGATTCCAGCTCTGCGGGCTGCCACGCCAGCCTGAAACTGGGTCGAGAGCCAGAAACCTCCCGATGTTGAAGTCCTGGGTCCGTGCGTGGTCGAAGTAGTGCTTGTTCTCCGTGTCCCGCTCCATCCCCGCAAACGTCAGCCTCTGGTTCGCCGTGCCCGTCCCCGGACCGTCGTCCCCGTACGGCCAGTACTTGTACGACTCCACGATCAGCCCTGCCGCGTCCGTCGCCAGCCGCGTCGACCCCAGATGGTCCACCGCGAAGAACTGATAGCTCGGCGTCGTCCCCGTCCACACCGCCGAGGAGACCAGCTGGCTCCCCAGGAACACGTTGTCCCGCGGATACGTGATCGTCTCCGAAGTGTCGTCGCCAGAGGTGAGCTGGTTGGCCTCCGTGATCACCCGCGCTCCTTCGTCCCGGTACGTTAGCACCGACGTCCGCGGCAGCGGGCAGTATCCCGGCCAGACCTTCTGCGCCCACGCCAGCATCTGCCACGATCCCAACACCTGCGTCGGGCAGAAGTTGCCGCTCCCGCATCCGGCCGTGATCCCCTCATCCGCCAGCTCCTCGATCCAGTCCGCATACTGACTCGGACACGGCACGTCCGCAAATCGCTGATTCGGGGGCGGCGTGCACGCCGGAGGCGTCCAGGTACAATTAGTCGTTCCCAGCGGGCAGTGGCTCGCCTCCCCCTTCAGGAAGAACACCGCGGCCTGTTGCCTCGTGGTCGGGTCATTCGGACAGTAGTTCCCGCCCCCGCACCCGCCCGTGATCCCCACCACCCCCATCTGGTTGATATAGGGCCCGTCGTTCGGATTCGTGTCGCACGGCACGTCCCCGAAACCGCCCGCATTCGTGTGCGCCGTGCACGTCAGCCCCGTGTCCCCTCGCCCCTCGATGATCACCCGCGCGAACTCCCGCCGCGTCGCCCCGAGATCCGTCGGAAACTTCGCGATGCGCTCGCCACCGCCGTCGTAGAGGTAGACCATGTCCGATCCCGACGTATCGACCGTACGGTACATCCGGTTCAGGAGGTCGTGAAACACGGTCTGCGTCCCGGCCCCGCTCGTAAACGTCGCGAGGTTGCCGCGGTCGTCGTACGTCCCGATCGTCCCGATCAGGTGATTCGTCGTCGCCGTCGTCGTCAGAGGCACCGCGTTGATCCCCGTCTTCGACGTCAGGTTACCGTAACGATCGAAGGTGAACCCCTGCGTTCCCCCGCCCGTGCCCGTGTACGCGGCCGAGGTGATCCGCGAGCGGCCATCATAGACAAAAGTGTCGGTCGTCCCGATCTTCTTGACGCTGCTGCCCCCGTCATACACATAGCTCCCGCTGTCCCACAACGTCGTGCTCGGAGTCTTGGCGAGGAACCTCGACGGACGCGACGGAATCACCGAATCCGCCGAAATCGTCGTCGTCACGGCCGGCGAGTTGCCCACCGTGTAATCCGAAAGCCTGCCGCTCTCGTGGTAGTTGGCGGAGACGATCTGGACGGGGCTACCCATTTGCTTCGTCGCCGTGATGTTCGTCAGAAACCCGGCCGTGTAGGTCGAGTCGTTGACGGTCAGGGTCGTCGTAGAGCTCGACGGCCTCGGATGGACGTGCGTGGCGATCGCGCCGAGCGTGTTGTACGTCCAACTTTGCGTCACCGGAAAGCCAAATCCGTTCTTGGTCAGATCCGTCGCTTTTGAGCCGACCGACGTCGTCATCGCGCTCAGCCGGCCGCTCGAGTCGGAATATGAGAAGTCATCGAAGACCAACGCCGCCTGGAAGGGAATCTGGTTCAGGCCCTCACGGCGGCTCAGGCGGCCCTTGGGAAAGCTGCCGCCGGCGAAGTTGGGCACGGAGGTGTCTCCGCAAATGCCGGTTCCGTCGTAGCAATTGCTCAGAAACTTGGCCCCGCCGGCGTTGACCAGAGTCAGACGACCGGCCGCGTCGTACGAGTACGCATAGGTTGTCGAGGTCGGGTTGCCGTCCGACTTGGCCAGCAGGTTGCCGAGACTCCCGTAGGAACTGTAGGTCGTCGTTGCGTTGCCCGACTGCCCATTCTCGGGCGTCTGCTCGGACTTCAGAAAGCCGAAGGCCGAGTAGGTAAAAGTGCGCGTCTGCGACGAGCCTGACGTCAACTGGACGACCTGGTCGGACTGGTCGAGAACGTTGTAGCTGTAGGTCGTCGTGTCCGAGGAGAGAACGCCGCTGGTGGTGTTAGGTTCAGTCTCCTTGGTGATTCGCCCGAGGTTGTCGAGCTCTGTGGCGCTGTAGGCGCCGCTGTTACCGCCGATCGCCCCCGAGCACGTGCTGCCCGACCAGGTGCCGTTGACGCACATCGTCTGTGCCTGCTCGTAGGAATCGCTGAACGGAATGGAGGGCGACACGCGTGTATCGGTTCGATCGAGTAACACCTCGCTGGCGTAGTTCGCCCCGTTCACGTCCGCAAAGCCCCCTGCCCTGCCGAAGGCGTCGAAGTAGGCGAAGAACTTGCCGGGGCCCGTAAAGGCAGACTGGTTGACGGCGCAGCTGCCGACATTGGTCACCCCGGATCCCGTTCCGCAGGGTCGCCAGTCGCCTGAGAACTTGAGGTGCCCGGCCGTGTCGAACCAGGTGTCTCGCGTTTCGAAATACGAGGTGGTCGACAGGGCCTTGTTGTTGCGGCGCAACTCCCGGACGCTCCGGCCGAAGCCGTCCAGTTGCTGGCCCAGGATCGGGCCGGTTACCGAAGCGTCGTCCCGCTGGCAGATACCCGTGGTCGAGTTGGGATCGAGGGTCGGGGCCTGCTTGATTTTCTTGATGAGGACGAGGCCGGTGGAGGTCGAGAGCTTCGGGATGTAACAAAACGTCGTCGGCCACTCGACGGCCGAGCCGCCCGGGGGCTGGATCTGGATGACGCGGCCCATCACGTCGTAGGTGTAGCTCGTCTTCAAGTTGTTCGTCGAAGTGTAGTTCGGGTCGCGGTTGTCGGTGATGAAACCGGTCGTCCCGTCTCGCATGACGTCGAGCGAGTTCCAGCCGATCGAGCCGGTCCCGTTGCGCCAGTACGTCTGGGCCGGAAGCAGACTGGCGTACGTGTGGTGCTGGCCAAAAACGTCGCCCCCGCTGCCCGTCGAAGGAATCGACGCCGCACAGAGCGTACCGGTCGGTTCCGATGGCGAGGAGAAGGTCTGCGAATACTCGTCCGCGACGGTGCCATCCAGGGCGGGTGTGCTCTGGTAGAAGCACTGACCGATCGCCTTGCCCGACGGCGAGTCCCAGGTGTCGATCTCGTTCAAGAAGCCGTCCACATCGAAGTCGAAGTGCTGGCGGACGACCGTGTCGCCATTCGAGCCGGACGGAACCGAGCCCCCGCCGTCCCACGTGTAACGGTGGTCGAAGAGCCCGAGGACCCAGTGCCCGGTCGGGGGAAGGTTCGTGTTGTACGTCCAATTCGTCTCGACGGTCCGAATGTCCGTATTCGGGAGCGTACTGGTCATCTGAACCGTCTTGTACTGTCCGGCGACGGGGTTGTAGTTGGTATTGACGACGGCGCTGCACTTGGTTGTGGCGCTAGCGCAGATTCCGGGGCTCGTCGACGACGCGGCGCCGTACCACGTCACTCTCGAGGTCGGCGGCGTACGTCCTGACGTCGTGAAGTCGTAATCGATGAATTCGCCGTCGTCGCTGCCATAGCCGCAGCCGCCTGAGTCGCCTGAGTAGCAAGTGATCAGGGTCCGAACGGGAGGTTGCGTCACGTCCGTGCCGTTGAAGTATCGGCGGTCGAGCTCGATGCCCGCTGCCCCGCGAGGGTTGTTCGGATCGCCGCTATCGACTTTGAAGTAGTAGCGGCGCACGAACGAGGGAGTTCCGAGTGGGGTCGGCATGTCGTCGTTGCCCGAGACAGTCACGGCGGTCCGGCGAATCACCAACGAGTCCTGGGCAACTCCGTCGATCAGGCCTTTGAACTGGTCGCGATCGTAGGTGATCGTGTTCGTGCGGTTCGCATAGGGGTCGAATTCCGCCCGGGAGCCAACGGCGGGCGACGCGTCGAAGAAGACCTGGCCCGGAGGATGGAAATCGTCGGGAGAGTCCGGCGTGCCGGGCGGAGGCGGCTCCGGATCCTCGGGCGTGTAAACGTCGCAGTTATTTTGAGTTCGGGCAGCGGAGGGGTTGCAGTTCGCCCCCACGACGCACGGCATCGGTCCAACCACGCAGTACCCGTAGGTGACCGTGCCGCCGTTCGGAAGCGTCATCACGTTGATAGCGCCCTGCTTCTGGACGGCCATGCCGGCCGTGCCGAGATAGGACATGGAATACGAAAAAGGAATGATCGTCGCCGGGCTGCCCGGGTCCGAGAACGCGATCGACGAGAGCTCGGGGACCTTGACCTGGGTGGGCGAAGCGGGAGGGCAGCCGCCGGTAATCACCGAGTTGTCGAACGAGTTACGGTTGAAGATGCCGTCCTGAAAGTTGAACTTGACTTTGAGCTGCTTGCCGGACGCCGCCGGGAAGAGAATATTGTCGAGGACCGGGCGTGTGATTCCGGTACCGCCCAGGTAGGTCGTCCACGTGAAGGTGATCGTCGAGTTGAAGGGCACGAGTGTGATCGTCGATACCTCGGCCGCCGTCATCCCGGATCCCCACGAGACGGTAAAGAGCGAGTTGCCAAACCGGTCTTGCATGCTCGTCAGGCCGTAGCGGCTCAGCGCGCCCTCGTTATGGTCGAGATTGCTGAAGTCGAGCGAGGCCGGGCTCGACGTCGGCGGAGCATACGCGTGATTGAACGTCCCGATGGTGCCATCCGGGAACTCAACCGTGTAAGAAGTTGGGCTGGC
>CAVXWG010000003.1:0-46625 GCA_963765385.1 uncultured Alphaproteobacteria bacterium
AGGCGAACCGGTGTCGTTTGTCTTTCGCGCTTCAGCTTCCTGGGCAAGATCCATCACCCATGAAGGTCGAGCCGGCCGCGGCGATGGCGGTTGACGACAATGGCGAGGCCGGCCCGTTGGCCGAGCTGTAACCAGGTCATGCGCAGGCCGGCGGTCAGCGCGTGGCTGGAGTCCTGGCCGGCGATGGTGCCCTCGTAGCGCACGTAGACGCCCATCGCCTCGGTGAGGGCGGTGCTGACCGAAAAGCCCACCACCGCACCGTCGCGCGTCGGCGCGGCGCCGAATACCGTGAACGGCACCGAAGGAGCGCCCGCGAACGAGGCCGTCACCGGACGCGCGGTGTCGGCGTATTCATGGCTCCAGCCGAGACGAAGCTGCGCCGCGATCCGGTCGCGCAGGCCGAGATCCATCGCCGCACCGAGCTGCGCACCCAGGATGCTGCGCAAGGACCCGCTGGTCTGCTGCGTCACGTTGAGGTTGAGCGACTGTGCACCGGTCTCGGTGAAGCCGTTCTGGGTCGCCGTCGATCCCTGCAGCAGCGCAAACGGCGTCGCGAAGTAACCCGGCGCCCCGCCGAGGTCGAACCTGTAGCCCGCCTCGAGCTGGCCCAGGAACTGGTTGGCCCCGGCCTGGCCGTAGGCGGTGCGCGGCTGCAGGCCGGGGATGTTGATCGGCCGCCACATCTGGTTGGCGTTGTAGGCGTAGGCCGCCAGCGCATCGACGTAGACCGGACCCTGGATGAAGCTGCCGTAGAGGCCGGCCTGGACGGTGTCGGTGACGCTGCGGCCGTCGAAGCCGCCGGTCCATTGCCCGCCGGTCTGGTAGCCGACGGTGACGCCCGCCAGGAAGTTGTCAGTGATCTTGCGGTCGAGGCCGCCCGAAAAGCCGCCGACCGAGTAGGTGAAGGTGCCGGCATTGTCGTTGCCGGCGATGGTGCCGGTGCCGCCGACCGCGCCACCCCACGCACCCCACACCGCAGGAGTCGTCGTGTCGCAGGCGACGTCGCAGGCTTCGGCCAGGGCGATCTTCGTGCCGCGGCTGCCGGCGCTGCCGGCGCGGTTGGCGAAGTTGGACATGAAGAGTTGCGCGCCCTGCACCATGGCGTTCTGGAAGCCGGCATATTGCTGGCCGCTGATCATATCGAGAGTTTGCGGGCCGTTCGACGTGCCCAGCCCGACGATGGCGCTCAGCACCGTGGCATAGTCGCCGCTCGCCTGGTTGAAGGTCTGGTCCAGCGTGCGGCCGACCTGGCGCTGGTTGTAGGTGCGCCCGCCGAAGTCGAAGCTGTTCAAGGTGAGAGTCAGGAAAACGTCGTTGGCGTCGTAGGAAAGCGAGGGCGTAAGGAAGGCGAAGTTGCTGCTGACGCCGGAGTAAGCGCCCGCTACGCCGCCTGTGGCGCGCAGGATGGTATAGGTGGTGCTGCGGCCGTAGCTGCCCGGTTGCGCCAGCACCTGCACCGTGCTGTTGCCCTCGATGGCCGCCGTGCCGCCGACATTGACGCGGTCGGCCTGGCCCTGGGCGTTGGCCTCGACCTGATAGACGCCGCCCTGCTGGGCGAAGTGGCCGCTGACGTTCAGCATGCCGATCGAGTTGCCCGGCGCCACGGTCCCCACGGTCGCGACACTGCCGCCGATCGTGCCGTTGCCGCCCAGCGTGCCCGCCGCGCCCACGGCGACGTTGCCCACGATGCTGCCGTTCACCGCAAGGGTGCCGGCCGTCACGACGGTGCCGCCGGTGTAGGTGTTGGTGCCCGCCAGGTTCAGCAGGCCGGCGCCCTGCTTGTTCAATCCGCCCGTGCCGCCGAGCCCGCTGGCGAAGGTGATGCTGTTGCCGTTGGTGTCGAAGGTGCCGCCGGCGGCGCCGAGCGGCGCCAGCCGCGAGGAGATGTCGGTCGTGGTGCCGGCGGCCCATTGCAGGCCGCCGCCGGCCAGCGTGATCATGCCGCTGCCGAAATTGTTGAGCGCGTTGAAGTTGATCAGGCCGCCAGCGATCGTCGTGCCGCCCGAGTAGGTGTTGGTGGTGGCGAGCGTCAGGATGCCGGCGCCGACCTTGGTCACGCCGCCGGCGCCCGAGATGGCGCCCGAGAAGGCCGTGTTGGTGTTGTTGCTGCCCGTGGTCAGGGTCGCCGTGCCAAGGGTCACGGTGCCGGCGCCGGCGAGCGAGCCGATGGACTGGTTGAAGTTGTTGAGATCGAGCACGGCCCCCGACGCGACGGTGAAGGCGCTCGACGACGCGAAGGCGTTGGTGGCGCCCGCCTGCAAGGTGCCCATGTTGACCAAGGTGGCGCCGCCGTAGCTGTTGCTGGCGCTGGCCAGGGTCAGCATGCCGTTGCCCTGCTTGGTGAGGCCGCCGCTGCCGCCGAGCCCGGTCGCGAAGGTGACGTTGTTGCCGTTGGTGTCGAAGGTGCCGCCGCCCGCGCCCAGCGCCGCGAGCTGCGCGGAGATGTCGGCGTGTTGCCGGTGGCCCATTGCAGGCCGCCGCCGTTCAGGGTGATCGCGCCGCTGCCGAAATTGTTGGCGGCGGCGAAGTTGATCAGGCCGCCGCCGCTCACCATCGTGCCGCCGGAATAGGTGTTGGCCGTCTGAAACACGAGCGTGCCGGCGCCGTTCATGACGAGGCTGTAGCTGCCGGCATTGGCGCCGGTGCCGCCCGACCCGGTCTGGTCGGCGATGGCGTTGGACATGGTCTGGGTCTGTCCCGCCCCGGGCGCGAAGTTCACCGTACCGTTGCCCTGCAGGAAGATGCCCGCGCCGAACGCCGAGCCGTTGCCGCCGCCCGTGGTACCGCTGCCGGCGGTGACGCTGTTGCCGCTGACGGTGAAGGCGCCGGCGATGTTGAAAGTGCCGCCCTGCTGGACGAAGACCGCGCCGCCCATGCCGGCGCCGCCGCCGCCGCCAGCCCCGCCGGTGATGCCATTGCCGCCGCCGAAGCCGCCGGCACCGGCGCCGCTGCCACTGCCACCGCCGCCGCCGAAGCCGCCTGCCCCAGCGGTTGCACCAAGACCACCGGAACCAGCGCCGCCGCCGCCGAAGCCGCCCGTACCGCCGGCACCGCCGGAAGCAGAAGCGCTGCCGCCGCCGCCGCCGAAGCCACCCGCACCACCGGCTCCACCCACACCGCCGCCAGCGCCGCCACCGACGCCGCCGCCGCCGGCAGCGCCTTGGGGAGGAGCCCCGCCGGAGTTGTTGCCTCCGCCGCCGCCGCCGTTGGCGCCGACCCCTGTCGCACCGGGGCTGCCGGCGGCGCCGCCGCTGCTCGCCCCCGTGGCGATTCCGCCCTGGGCGGAGGTGTTGTTGTTCCCGCCCGTGGCGCCGGCGCCGAGGCCGCCACCGCCACCGACCTGGGTTCCACCGTTGCCCCCCATCCCGCCGCCGCCGCCCAGGCCGCTGACCGCGACACCGCCGTTGCCGCCGACGGCGGAGTTGCCAGTGAGATTCACGTTGCTCACCGTCAGGGTGGCCTGGTTGGCCACGAAAATGGCGCCGCCCAACCCGGCGCCGCCGCCACCCCTTTGGCCTCCCGTGCCGCCCCGCGCGCGGGTGTTGGTGATAGTGAGATCCTGGACGGCGACGGTCACGGGCACCTGGGTCGCGCCGGAGAAGGCGCCGACGAACAGGCCGCGGAACTGGTTGTTGCCCGAGAGCGAATTGCCGTTGCCGACGATGGTGACGCTGCTCTGCACCGCCGGCAGGTCGGCGGCGAGGGTGATGTTGCCGGTGAAGACGATCCTGTCGCCGCTCCCCGCGCTGGTGATCGCTGAGCGCAGGGTGGCGTCGCTGTTGACGTTGAAATCCGTCGCTGCAGCGGCGAGCGGACTGAGACAGGTTCCAGCCAGCAGGGCCGCCGAGAGGCGGCCCGCGATCCGCGAACGGTCGATCCTATGCTTCATGCTGCCCCCCAATGCGCACATACGATTTTCTTTTTCTCCGCCAGATTACCGCCGATCTCACCGGCACCGCCGCCGCCGGCGGCCCAGGCCGGCGCCGCGACGCCGGCAAGGCAGGTGCTCACCAGCAAAAGCGCGGCGAAGCGGCCGCCGAGCGTCGAACGCGGTCTCGCCGCAAGGCCAGTCGCCTGCTGCCTTTCGGCGACATCGTCGTGCATTTGGTGTCTTCCCCAAGTCTCCGCCCTGCCGTGGATTCAAAAACTTCAAGCACGCCGAAGGCAAGTACAATGAGTCTTCAGCGGCGGTGAAGCCTTGACCTCACACGCGCGGGCACGGGCGGATTGTCGTGTAATCGGAAGCGACGCCGCTGACGGAGGTCGCCCTGCGCCGGCTCGCTACAACCACGTCACCGATTCCATTACTGCCACCACGGAGGCTACGGCGCGGCGGTGTCTCCGGCTGATCGACCGACGGGCCCCTTGTCAGACGGTCTGAAGTGCGGCCTTTATCGGATCGGCCGAACCGTCGATTTGCAAGGGCAGGGTGAGCATGGCGTCAGAGATTTCCGTCCGCAGCCGTTTGATGACGCAGGGTCCGATGTTGGGCCTCTTGCTGGCCTCGATGTTCGGCCTCACACCACCGGCCCTGGCGCAGGATGCCGGGCCGTCGGCCTGGCGGGTCGAATGCACCGGCGACGGCAAGAGCCTGGACTGCCGCGCCATCCAGCAGATGATCAACCGCGAGGACAAGCAGCTGGTGGCCCAGCTCGCCGCCCGCGTCCTGCCCGACAAGTCGGCGGTCCTTCTGATCCAGCTGCCGCTCGGCATCAGCCTCACAGAGCCGGTCCAGCTCAAGGTCGACAATGGTACGGCCGAGCGCTACCCGGTGCAGACCTGCACCAACGTGGGATGCATCGTGAGCGTGCCGCTGAAGGAGCCGCTGATGGCGGCGATGCGCGCCGGCACGCTGCTGAAGATCTCGATCCAGGACACCAACAAGCGGACCATCAACATCGACGTGCCGCTGCTGGGGTTCGCGCTGGCTTTTGACAAGGCGAAGTAGGCTTCCGTCGTCTCGACCGGAGCGCGAAGCGCGGAGCGGAGAGACCTTCTCTCAACAATAAGCGACCTGTCGTCGAGAGAAGGTCTCTCGACTGCGCCGCCCTCCGGGCGGCTCCGCTCGAGACGACGGAAAGGCGCTATGCGATAGTCCGCGCTTCCACGTTAGCCAGCCGCCGGCAAGGTCACCGTGAAAGTGGACCCCTTGCCAGGGGTGCTCTGGATGTCGAGGCGGCCGCGGTGACGGTTGACGACGTGCTTGACGATGGCGAGGCCCAAGCCGGTGCCGCCCAGCTGGCGCGAGCGCGCGGCGTCGACGCGATAGAAGCGCTCGGTGAGCCGCGGCAGATGGTTGGCGGGAATGCCGTCGCCCTCGTCGCTCACCGCAACGGCCACCCTGCCCTCGCCGGTCGGCCGTGCCGCCACGCGCACCGTGGTCGCGGGCTTGGCGTATTTCAGCGCGTTGTCGACCAGGTTCTGGAACACGATGGTGAGCTCGTCGTAGTCGCCGATGGCGCGCGGCAGCGCCGGCGCCAGGCTGAGCTCGAGCGCCACCTTGCGCGACGAAGCCTTGAGCTGCAGCAGGTCGAGCACGCCCTTCAGCACGCTCGCAAGGTCGATCGCGGTGTCGGGGCGGGCATGCTCGTGCTGCTCGATGCGCGACAGCATCAGCAGATCGTCGACCAGGCGGCGCATGCGGTCGGCCTGCTCGGCCATGATGCCGAGGAAGCGCTCGCGCGCGCTCACATCGTCGCGCGCCGGGCCGCGCAGGGTCTCGATGAAGCCGGCGAGGCCCGCGATCGGCGTCTTGAGCTCGTGGCTGGCATTGGCCACGAAATCGGCGCGCATGCGCTCGGCGCGCCGGAGCGCCGTCGTGTCGTGCAGCACGACCAGCGCCAGCGAGCCGTCGGCCGCGGCGCGCGGCAGGCGGCGGAGATGGGCGATCATGTCGAGCTCGGGCGGGCCGGTCAGCACGAGCTCGACGGCGGTCTGGTCGGGGCCGGCGTAGTTGCCGTCGGCGCCGGTCTCCAGCAGCCCGTCGATGGCGGCCAGCAGCAGGGGCTGGCGGAACGCCGTCGACAGGTCGCGCTCGGCGCCGACCGGCCCCAGGAGCGCGCGCGCCGCGAGGTTGGTGCGCACGATGCGGCGCTGGCGGTCGACGGCGATCAGCGGATCGGGCAGGCCGTCGACGATGGCCTGCGCGGAAGCCGCGAGATTGTCGATCGAGGCGCGCTGGCGGCGCCAGCCGGCGGAGAGCATCGCCGCCGCCGTCGCCAGTTCCTCGGTGGCGGGCGCGAAGGAGAGCCGCGGCATCATCGGCTCGCGCTCGTCCGACAGCTCACCGACGAAGCGCGCGAAGCGGGCAAGCGAACCGAGATAGCGCTGCACCAGAAAGATGGTCACCGCCGCGATCGCGGCCATGGCGATCAGCGCCGGCCGGCCCGCCAGGTTGCCCGACCAGTAGAGCGCGGCGAGCGCGGTGAAGGACGGCGCCAGCGCCACCGCGTTGGCCGCGAGATAACGGCGCGTGGGGACCGGCTCGGCCATCCACTCAATCCTCCCCTGGAGGACGAGGGAGCCGTCGACACAACTCAAATTCCTCTCCCCCGTTAGGGGGAGAGGCTAGGTGAGGGGGCAACGACGTGCGTATCCCCCTCACCCGTCCTCTCCCCCTAGCGGAGGAGAGGAGTCCGATTCGACGGCGCATGAAATCACGACCCTCCCTCATGTCCGCCGCGGCATGAAGAAACGGATGGCCAGAAGCCCGTAGACGAAGCCGCCGATATGGGCGACCCAGGCGACCTGCTCGCCGGCCGCCCCCGGCGTGCCGCCGAAGATGCCGAAGAAGACATTGAGGGCGATCCAGATGCCGGCCACCGGCAGCAGCGAGGTCAGGCTGCCGACATAGCGCATCAGCATCAGCACGCCGCCGAACACGCCGCTGATGGCGCCGGAGGCGCCGATCACCGGATCGGTCGAGGCCGGGAAGAACACGATATGGACGATGCCCGCCACGATGCCGGCCGAGAGATAGAACAGCACGAAGCGGCGCACGCCCAGCAGGCGCTCGACCGGGGCGCCGAAGGCGGCGAGCGTGACCATGTTGATGCCGAGATGCATCCACCCGCCATGCAGGAACTGATAGGTGATCGGCGCCAGGACCTGCGAGACGAGATCGTGGCCGCCGCCGGTGTAGTTGGCCGGGATCAGGCCGAATTGCAGGATGATGGCCGAATCGGCCTCGTCGCCCAGCAGCAGGCTGCGCACCAGATGGACGGCGACATTGATGCCGATCAGCCACAGCACCGCCGGCGGCAGATTGATGGCCCGCTCGCCCGTGCCACGTCCTGGCCCCGGGCGTTGAGCGTTGTCGAAAGGCATCCAGAACCCCGTTGAAGCTGACGCTATGCTGCCGACTGCTTAGCGCTTTAGGCGGCGCGAGCCCAGCCAAAGAAAGACGCCGCCCAGGATCAGCGTCGGCGAGGCGCAGAGAACGGCCACGCCGCCATCCTCACCGAGCGAATTGCCGTCGATCACGGCCAGCATGCAGCCCAGGGTGAGCAGCAGCACGACCACGCCCGAAACGGCGAAGAACCATCCGAGCGCCCGGTTGGGCGGCGGTTGCGGCGACAGAGGGGGCGGCAGCGGGGGCGGCAGCGCGCCGGACGGATCGCTCATCGGTATGCTCAGCGCTTCAGGCGGCGCGAGCCCAGCCAGAGAAAGACGGCGCCCAGGATCAGCGTCGGCGAGCCGCAGAGGAGGGCAAGCTCGCCGTCCTCGCCCCACAGATGACCGTCGGTCAGGGAAATCATGCAGGCCAGGGTGAGCAACAGGATGACCGCGCCCAGCACGGCGAAAAACCAGCCGAGACCGCGGTTCTTGGGCGGCTGCTGGGGCGGCAGGGGCGGAGGCAGCGGCGGCGCGCCGGAAGGATCGCTCATCGGCGGACCTCGGCACGGCGCGCCTCGGCCAGGCGCGCGTTCCCGGCGGCGCCCGGGCGATAGAAGGTGTTGTAGGTGTCGAACGGGATGATGCTGCCCTCGGGCGTCACGAAATGGACACAGGAGCGCTTGACGTTGGCCAGGCAGAAATTGAAGCGATCGAGGAACTCCACGATCGTGACGCGAAAGACGTTCTCGTAGCCCGAGCCCTCGGGCATCGGCATGTCGGGCAGGCAGCACAGCAGCGAGCCCAGCCGCTCCGTCGTGTTGGTGTCGGCGGTCGACAGCGACAGCAGATCGACGAAGCGCCGGCGCAGCTCGGGATATTTCTCGAACGAGATGGCGTTGGGCATGGCGGGCAGGAGCGCCTCGCGCGGCACCAGCGAGGTGAGCGGGATCACCTGCTCGCCGTTGCGCAGGCCGTAGCCGATCGAGATCGACGCCGGATTGCAGGGCAGCGGGATCATGTCGCCGTCGGCGAAGACGCCCGAGTCCTCGACGATGCGGCGGCGGATCTCCGACAGCACGATGCGGTTCAGCTTGGGATCAAAACCCTCGTTGCGGCCGGCATCCTGGACCGGCTGGAAGTTGACGCCGCGCACGCACTTGTAGGTGAGCGCATGGCGCACGATGGCGCCGATCTCGTCGTCGTTGACGCCGCGCTTGACCGTGCACACCAGCGTCGTCGAGATGCCGCGCGCCTCGAGATTGGCCAGCGCCTGGCGGCGGATGCGCGACAGCGCAGCGCCGCGGAGATTCTTGAGCGCCGCGTCGTTCAGCGAATCGAACTGCAGGTAGACCTCGAAGCCCGGGCGGAACTCGGCCAGCGCATCGACGAAGGCCCGATCCTCGGCGATGCGGATGCCGTTGGTGTTCAGCATCACGTGCTTGATCGGCCGCCGCCGCGCCGCCGCGATGATCTCGAGGATCTCGGGATGGATGGTGGGCTCGCCGCCCGAGATCTGCACCAGGTCGGGCTCGCCTTCGCTCAGCACCAGCGCATCGAACATGCGCTCGACCTCGGCCAGGCTGCGGTGCGTGTTGCGCTTGGGCGACGAGTCCGCGAAGCACACCGGACAGGCGAGGTTGCAGGCCTCGTTGATCTCGACGATCGCCAGGCAGGAATGCTGCTCGTGGTCGGGACAGAGGCCGCAATCCCACGGGCAGCCGCGTTCGGTGCGGGTGTGCGGCGCCAGCGGGCGGTCGCCCGGCTTCAGGTATTCCAGCGTGCGTCGCCAGTAGACCGGGTCGTCCGATACCAGGGTCTTCATCACGCCGTGGTCGGGACAGCGCTTGGAATAGTAGATGCCGCCCTCTTCCTCGACGATCTTGGCCGGCACCAGGCCGAGGCAGGTCTCGCACAGGGAGGTGGTCTGCCCGAGGAAGAGATACGGCGCCGACTTACGCGCTATGCCATCGTACATCGCGGCCCCCGCTGCGGATCATGGCGGCAGCGTACAGGACCAGCCCGAGGCAAACCACATGGAAGAGGTTGAACGGGCCGATCACGGTTGCATAAGGCTTGAAGAACTCCCACACGAAGCGCTGCAGGGCGTACCAGCCGACTGTGAGGTAGAAGCCGTTCCTGAGCCAGAAGGGATCGCGCGCCCGGAAACGCAGGATCAGCACGACGAACATCGCAGCCATCGCAAACGATTCGTAGAGCTGCACCGGGTGGCGGGCGATGCCGTCGCCGAAATCGACACCCCACGGCAGGTTGGTCGGCGTGCCGTAGGTGAAGTCGGCAAGGCCGGAGAAAAAGCAGCCCCAGCGGCCCACCGCCACCGTGGCGGCGAAGGGCGCGGCGAAGACGATGCCGGTCGAGCCCCTCACACCGGTGAAGCGCTTGAAGGCTTCGATCGACGCGATGGCGCCCGCGATGCCGCCCACCATGGAGAAGCCCAGCGCATGTACGCCGGACAAGAGCGCGTTCGCCGTGCCGAAGAACATGGCGCCGCACAGCGCGCCCATCCCCGCCGCGATGGCGTAGGCCCCGGGATACGGCACGCGGTTGGCGGGCAGCGCCTCGGCCGGCAGCAGATGGCGGGTGGTGAGCCAGAACACCGTCATCGAGGCGCACCACGCCGCGACGTCGAAGACGGCGTGGATATAGGGCAGGCCGAAGTAGGTCATGGCGATGAGACCTACGTTACGCCAATGCTGTCATCCCGAGCGAAGCGAGGGACCTTTCGCGATGTCCGATCAAAGGTCCCTCGTTGCGCTCGGGATGACAGTGTCTTCGTCATCCACGGATTCTGTAAGGACGCGCCACCAAGCCAAAGTATAGCGCTGGGGGCGCGCCACTCCAGTGGCGCGTCATCTCATCGGGAGCGCGGACCTCCAGGTCCGCATCGTGCTCATGAGCGGACTCGGCCGGGGTACCCCCCGGCCTGAGGAGGTCCGCGCTCCAAGACGCGCCACTGGAGTGGCGCGCCCCCAGCGCTGACTCTTATCTTCTTTGGCTACCCTGGCCACGGCGTGGGCGTAGCGAAGCAGGTCATTTGCTTCCTCCCCAACGAAGTTGGGGAGGTGTCGCCGTCACACGGCGACGGAGGGGTCATCCTCTTTCGTCGCAGGTCCATGACCCCTCCGTCCGCTGCGCGGACACCTCCCCGCGCGTGAGCGCGGGGAGGAAAAGCGTTTACGTCTTCGGCCCGCCCTGGCCCAAGCCGCGCAGGCGGAGCCTGAGTGCGTTCAGCTTGATGAAGCCTTCGGCGTCGCGCTGGTTGTAGGCGCCGGCGTCTTCCTCGAAGGTGACGTGCTGCATGGAGTAGAGCGACTTGGGCGACTTGCGGCCGACCACCGTGGTGTTGCCCTTGTAGAGCTTCAGCCGCACCGTGCCGGTCACGTTCTCCTGGCTCTTGTCGATGAGCGCCTGCAGCATCTCGCGCTCGGGCGAATACCAGAAGCCGAAATAGATCAGCTCGGCGTATTTCGGCATCAGCTCGTCCTTGAGATGGCCGGCGCCGCGGTCGAGGGTGATCTGCTCGATGCCGCGATGGGCCGCATGCAGGATCGTGCCGCCCGGAGTCTCGTAGATGCCGCGGCTCTTCATGCCGACGAAACGGTTCTCGACCAGGTCGAGGCGGCCGATGCCGTTCTTCTTGCCGAGCTCGTTCAGCTTCGTGAGAAGCGTCGCGGGCGACATCTTCACGCCGTCGACGGCCACCGCATCGCCCTTCTCGAAGTCGACCGTGATGTAGGTCGCCTTGTCGGGCGCCGCCTCGGGCGAGATGGTGCGCTGGTAGACGCTCTCGTCGGCCTCCTCCCAGGGATCCTCCAGGATCTTGCCCTCGCTCGAGGAGTGCAGGAGGTTGGCGTCGACCGAGAACGGCGCCTCGCCGCGCTTGTCCTTGGCGATCGGGATCTGGTGCTTCTCGGCGAACTCCAGAAGCTTGGTGCGCGAGGTGAGATCCCATTCGCGCCACGGCGCGATCACCTTGATGTCGGGCTTGAGCGCATAGTAGCTGAGCTCGAAGCGCACCTGGTCGTTGCCTTTGCCGGTGGCGCCATGACAGACGGCGTCGGCGCCGACCTCGCGGGCGATCTCGATCTGGCGCTTGGCGATCAGCGGCCGGGCGATCGAGGTGCCCAGCAGGTACTCGCCCTCATAGAGCGCGTTGGCGCGGAACATCGGGAAGACGAAGTCCTTCACGAATTCCTCGCGCACGTCGTCGATATGGATGTTCTCGGGCTTGACGCCGAACATCTCGGCCTTCTTGCGCGCCGGCCCGAGCTCCTCGCCCTGGCCGAGATCGGCGGTGAAGGTCACGACCTCGCAGCCATAGGCCGTCTGCAGCCACTTCAGGATGACCGAGGTGTCGAGGCCGCCGGAATAGGCCAGGACGACCTTCTTGATGTCGCCCTTCTTGTAGGGCCCGGTATAAGTAATGCTCATGGCTGGCGGCTTTCATGACGGTTCGGTAAAGGCGCGCGAATATAGCGGCCGACCCCGGCCGGGCAAGCTGCCGCAAAGCTGCTATAATCAATTCTCAAGTACATAAGACATGGTTTCTCCCCTAGATCGTCTCACCTATGCCGCGCGCCAGACCGCGCGGGTCGCCTGGTATGCCGGCCACTACGCGGCGGGCCGGCGTCTCCTGAAACCGATGCCCAAGCCCGCGTTCCCCATCGGGCCGACGCCGTCGCGCGCCGAGATGACGGCCGACATGCGCGCGCTGTTCGAGCGCGAATGGCAGGACATCGAAGCCGGGCTGTTTCCCGCACCCCGCGCGCGCGGACCGGAGCCTGCCGAGTTCCTGCGCCGCAGCTTTCGCTACTTTCGCGACCTGCCGCAGGTCGACGCGCGCCGGCACGGCCAGAGCGAAGACCTGCCGCCGGGGGAGCAGGGCGACGGCCTGCCCGACTACTACCGGCAGAACTTCCACTTCCAGAGCGACGGCTGGCTCAGCGAGCATTCGGCGGCGATCTACGACACCCAGGTCGAGGTGCTGTTCACCGGCGCCGCCGACGCCATGCGCCGCCGCGCCTTCAGGCCAATCGCCGACTGGATGGCCGGTCGCAACCAGCGCGGCCTCACGGGCCTCGACGTCGGCTGCGGCACCGGTCGCCTGCTCGCCTTCCTGCACGATGCCTGGCCCGGCCTCAGGCTCACCGGCCTCGATCTCAGCGCGCCCTATCTCGCCGAGGCGCGCCGCCTGATCGGCCGCACGGCGCGCGTGAAGCTGGTCGAGGGCAAGGCCGAGGCGCTGCCGTTCGAGGATGCCAGCCTCGATCTTCGTGGTCTCGTCGTTCCTGATGCACGAGCTGCCTCAGGCGATTCGCGAGCAGGCGATCGCCGAGATGGCGCGGGTCGTCAGGCCGGACGGGCTCGTGGTAATCGTCGATTCGATGCAGAGGGGCGACCAGCCCGGCTGGGACGGCCTGCTCGACCTCTTCCCGCATTATTTCCACGAACCGTATTATGCCGAGTACGCCAACGGCAGCCTCGAGGCGTGGGGTGAAGCCGCCGGGCTCAAACCCATCGCCAGCGAGCGCGCCTTCCTGTCGAAGGTGACGGCGTTCGCCAAATAGCTATGGCGTGACGATCGGCGGTTTGACGCCCAACGTCGACGTTCGACGGCGCAGGGCCGCATCGAATGACACAAAGGCATCGGCATGACGGCTTGAAGCGAGATGAAGCGCGTCGGCAAAGTCCATGCCACGTCTGAACCAATCGGCCGCCCGCGCGACCGCCGGTGCGTCCTCGACTTCCACATTCGCGGTGGCCAAGATCGTCTCTATCGCCGCGGCAATCGTTGTCCTGGACTGCCCATAACCGCCCCGCAAGACCCATTCGAGCTCGATCATCACGGTCTTGGGCACAAAGATCGAATCTTCCGCCATGGCCTGCCGTGCAGCAACCAGCTGTCCTGCATCGTCCATAACAAAGAGCCGAGCGAGGACGTTAGTATCGACCGCGCGCATACCGTCGCCTGAATTCCTTATCGATCGCGGCGTTCATGTCGTCGACGGTGAGCGGCGGACCTTTGTACTTCACGATGCCGGCCCAGTCGTCGATGGTGAACTTCTTTTTCTTTTCGACTGGCTTCAGCAGCAGACCTTCCGGTCGGTCTTCCACGGTCAAGAGCGTACCGGCCTTCCAGCGCCGCTTTTCACGGATCGCCTTCGGCAACACGACTTGTCCCTTCGTCGAAATCCTAGTCTGCATCGCCTAGCATCTTACCGGTAAGACGGATAGAGGGTCAAATGCCCGCCTTCGCCTCGATATCCCGCACGCGCTCGCCCCTGCCACGCAGACTGGCGCTCTTGAGCTGGCCGCAGGCGGCGAAGATGTCGCGGCCGCGCGGCGTGCGGATGGGCGCGCTCAGGCCGCCGTCGTTCACGATCTCGGCGAAGCGGTGCATGCGGTTGTTGGAGCTGCACTCGTAGGGCGCGCCCGGCCACGGGTTGAACGGGATCAGGTTCACCTTGGCGTGCAGCGGGCTCAGCAGGCGCACCAGCTCGCGCGCGTCGGCGTCGCTGTCGTTGACGCCCTTCAGCATGGCGTATTCGAAGGTGATGCGCCGGCTGTTGCGGGCGCCGGGATAGTCGGCGCAGGCCGCCAGGAGCTCGGCGATCGGCCATTTGCGGTTGATCGGCACCAGCGTGTCGCGCACGGCGTCGGTCACGGCATGCAGCGACACCGCCAGGTTGACGTCGAGCACCTCGCCCACCTTGGGAATCATCGGCACGACGCCCGAGGTCGAGAGCGTGATGCGGCGACGGCTGAGGGCAATGCCCTGCTCGTCCATGACGATCCTGAGCGCGGTCGCCACATTGTCGAAATTGTAGAGCGGTTCGCCCATGCCCATCATGACGATGTTGGAGAGCATGCGCGTGGTCTCGGTGGGCGTCGGCCATTCGCCATAGCTGTCGCGCGCCACCATGAACTGGCCGACGATCTCGGCGGGCGCGAGGTTGCGCACCAGCGGCTGGGTGCCGGTGTGGCAGAAGCTGCAGGTGAGCGTGCAGCCGACCTGGCTCGAGATGCAGACCGAGCCGCGATCCTCCTCGGGAATGTTGACGGTCTCGGCCTCGTTGCCGTCGGGGAAGCGCAGCAGCCATTTGCGCGTGCCGTCGGTCGAGCGCTGCTCGGTCACGATCTCGGGCCGCTCGACGACGAAGAGCTCGGCCAGGCGATCGCGCGTCTTCTTCGCGATATTGGTCATGCGGCCGAAGTCGGTGACGCCGTGCCAGTAGATCCACTGCCAGACCTGGCGGGCGCGGAACGGTTCCAGGCCGGCCTCGACCAGGGTGGTCTTCAGGTCGTCACGGGACAGGCCGACCAGGTTGCGGCGCAGATCATTGCGGCCGCGGAACGGCTCGACAATCTGCAGGGGCTCGGCGGGCAGGACGGACATGATGGGCACCACATAAGTCATGCTCCTCTCCCCCGCCAGACCCCCTCTTCTCCTCCCCTCTTGCGGGGGAGGAGACAGGAGGGGGTGAGCCGCAGGCCCAGTGTCGGCCAGTTTCAGATCGGAACGATCTCTTCCGTGGCGAGGTCGATTTTGGGGCCTTCCCCCTCCGGCCCTACGGGCCACCTCCCCCGTATGACGGGGGAGGGAACGAGGCTATTTCGCCTGCGCTTTTTGCCGAACCCGCTGGCGGCGCTTGTACATCGGCTCGCCGAACACGGGCAGTTCGATGGCCTCGGTCGGCCCGCCCTCGGCGACCGGGCGCGGGGCGTGGCGACCGAGGCTTATCAGCCGGTCGTACAGGATGAGGGCGCCGGCGACGCCGAGATTGACCGAGAAGCGGGTCGGGATCTTTACGACGTAATCGCACAGGGACTGCACTTCGGCTGAGAGGCCCTCGCGCTCGGCGCCCAGGATGTAGGCCGCCTGGCGGGGATGGCGGAAGCTCGGCAGCTCGATCGCCTGGTCGGTGATCTCCACACCCACCAGCCGGCAGCCTTGCGGCAGGCGGAAGGACTCGAGGTCGGCGAAATTGTAGGTCGGGACTGAGCGCGGCGTGTCGGAGGTGTCGCTCAAGAAGCCCTCGCGGCTGTCGTACTGGGCCTTGAGCGTGAACACGAAGGCGGCGCCGAAGGCATGGGCGGTGCGGAACAAGGTGCCAACGTTGATGGCCTTGCTGACGCCTTCCACACCGACACCGAAATAACCTTTCATGGCCCTTCGATTTGTTGCACTAATCCCCCGGGTAGCCCCCTGCCCACCGTGAAACAAGGCCAGAATGTCCGTTTCTTCGTCGTTGGATAATGTTCGCGCCCAATACGAGGCGCTGCCCTATCCGCCGCGCGACCCGCGCGACGAAGCGACCCGCCTGATCACCGGCACGCCGAGCCACCTTCTCGAGGTCAACCACTACCTGTTCTCCGGGCGGCTCAATTTCGCGCGGCCGTTCCGCGCCCTCGTGGCGGGCGGCGGTACGGGCGACGCCTGCATCATGATGGCCCAGCAGATGGTCGATCGGCGCTGCCCGGGCGAGGTCGTCTATCTCGACCTCTCGACCGCCTCGCGGCAGATCTGCGAAAGCCGCGCCAAGGCGCGCGGGCTGCGCAACATCCAGTTCCTGACCGGTTCGCTGCTCGACCTGCCGTCGATGCCGATCGGCGAGTTCGACTACATCGACTGCACCGGCGTGCTGCACCACCTGCCCCATCCGGCCGCCGGCATGCGCGCGCTGGCGAGCGTCCTGCAGTCCGACGGCGGCATGGGCGTCATGCTCTACGGCGAATATGGCCGGAGCGGCGTCTATCCATTGCAGGAGCTGTTGCGCACGCTGGCGCCGCCCTCGATGGCGCTGGAAGACCGGCTGGCAATGTCCAAGCGGCTGATCCGCTTCCTGCCGACCACCAACCTGTTCCGCCGCAATCCCTATCTCAACGACCACGTCACCGGCGGTGACGCCGGCCTCTACGACCTGCTGCTGCACAGCTGCGACCGCGCCTTCACCGTGCCCGATATCGGCACGATGGCCGCCGAACTCGGGCCTCCGGGTCGTGGCCTTCCTCGAGCCGGTGCGCTACGAGCCCGCCACCTACATGAGCGACCCGATCATTGCCCGCCAGGCGAGCTCGCTGCCCCTGCTCGAGCGCGCGGCCTTCGCCGAGCGGCTGGCCGGCAATCTCCGCACCCACATCTTCTACGCCACGCGCGCCGGCTTCGACACGGTGGCCCGGCCGGAGGACACCTCGGCCATTCCGGTGCTGCGCGAGATGGATGCGCAGAAGCTCGCCGCCGGCCTGCAGCCCGGCGCGCCGCTGATCGCCAACCTCGACGGCTTCCCGTGGCGCGCGCAGCTGCCGGCGCTGGCGCCGCGCATCATCTCGCAGATCGACGGCCGCAAGACCGTGGCCGAGATCTACACCTCGCTGGGTGCGCAGGGCGGCCTGCCGCAGTGGGAGGATTTCTACGCGCAGTTCGAGGATCTCTACGTCAAGCTGAACGGCGTCAACCACCTGCTGCTGCGCTTCAGGACGTAGATACACCTCATCGGCGTCCCTGGAGCACGTTCCTCTCGGCCTGGAGCAATATGCGTTCAAGTCGATTCACCTCACCCTGAGGAGCGGCCGCATCGCGCGGGCTAACCCCCCGCGCTTTGCCGCGTCTCGAAGGGTGGCAACCACCTCGATGTTGCCGACCAAGGCGCGGAGGTTACTCTGCGCTCATCGAGACGCATCGCTGCGCGATGCTCCTCAGGGTGAGGCATGTGTGTTCAAGCCAGTCTAAGAATCATCCCGCCCTAGGACACCGCGGTTGCGCTGCCGAACTCGATATTCTGGTCCTGAAATGCATGCATCAGGCGATGCATGACCTCGCGCTGGATGACTTCCGGATTGCCGGGCTCGGCCGCGAACCTGAACTGGATGACGAGCGCATTGTCGGTTATGCCCACGACACCCTGCGTCTTGAGCGGTTCCAGGATCTTGCGGCCAAAGTCCGGGTCGCGCCTCAGTTCGTTGTCGATGCCATCCACGGCCGAGCGCACCTTCTCGATGTCCGCGTCGCGCGGAAAGCTGAAATCGTATTTCACGATCGCCCAGTCCCGGCTGAAGTTCGCAATCTTGCCGAGATCGCCGAAAGGGATCGTATGGAGCTGGCCGCTCGGATGGCGGAGCCTGATCGAGCGCAAGGTGAAGCCTTCGACGATGCCTCTGGTCTGGCCGCATTCGATGTATTCGCCAACACGGAACGCATCGTCGGTCAGGTAGAAGATACCCGACACAATGTCCTTCACGAGGGCCTGGCTGCCGAAGGAGACGGCGAGACCGAGAATGGAGGCGCCGGCCAGCAGCGGCGTGATGTTGACGCCGAGGTCGGCCAGCACGATCAGCACCGCGACCAGCGCAATCACGATGCCCAGCGCGGCGCGCAGCAGCGGCACCAGGGTGGAGAGGCGCGAGGCATGCGGGGCTATCGCCACGCCGCTGCCTGCCGTGGACGTACCGGCTTTTGGCACGACGTACGGGTCGGTGACGAACTTGAGCAACTCCCAGATGACGAAGCCCACGAATACAGTCGCGCCCGCGGTGCGCATTTCGAGACTGAGGGTATTCCACTGGCTTGCATCGACCAGGCCCAGCACATTGACGGCCCAGGCATTCGCCAATACGACGCCCACGCCGATCAGAACGGCGACCCGCAGACAGCGGGCGAGGACATCCGGAAGTTTGGCCAACTCGCTTGCGGGCGTCCATCCGGGCAGAGCCGAATCGACGCGCTGCACCAGCGCTCCGAGCAAGGTCTCGAAGATCAAAAGACCGACGATCAAACCGACCGTCAGGCGCAGTGCGGCTCCGACGTCCGCCAGCTCCGAGACGGCGCCAAAGATGAGCGCTGCTCCCATGAAGAGGAAGAATGGTGCGGCGACGGCGATCCAATGATCGCCAATGAAGCGGTACAGGCGTGGCGCGCCGATGAGGCCGTTGCACCAGTGCCGTACGGCACTCTCGGACTGAACCACGAACCACAGAAATACCACGACGACGAGGGGCGCCATGATCACGCGCGCCATCGACACACCGTCGGGCGGCGTGTGGATCGCCGCCAGCACACCGGTCAGGATCGTGGCCAGGATCATCACGAACACAACGGCCGACAGCCAACGATACATCACCCGCGCATCGCGATCGGGGACGCTGCAAAGACGCGCCGCCGGCAGATCGGGCTGCAGCAGGACACGAAACCCAAGGACGAAGAGGCGCCATCGGAAGAGACCCGTCAGCACCGCTGCTGCCAATCGATCCTGTCCGGTGTTGCCGGGAAACAGCACGCCCAGCGCGGCGGTGACGATGATCCAGACGGCAAGCACGCCGAGGCCATCGAGCATGACGAGGAGGCCAAGATTGACCAGCGAGGCGAGTCCGCGCTCGGGAGCCGTTCCCGATGCGAGCCGACGACGGAAAACGCTCAGCGTCTTGCGCAAGATCGGTTCCGCGGCGAGGGACACGCCCGCCGCGACCGCCAGCAGCAGGAAAAATTGGCGTACGCTTCGTCCACCCCGGCCGCTCTCGTCGAGAAGACTGGTGATGGCAGCGAGATTGGAGCCGAGGACGGGAGCGCCCTCAAAGACATGCTCGGCCTTGTCGACAAAAGCAGCCAGTTGGTCAGCAACCACATTGCCTGCGGGCGGAGGCGCAGCAGGCTCCGGCGGCGGTGTCGCGATCGCTCCTTCTTTCTTCAGCTTGTCGGCCACGGCCTTGCTGATCGCATCGACCATTGCATCGAACTGAGCCTGCGTCATGCCGGGCGGCGGAGACGAAGGCGTTTGTCCGCTCGCCTCGACGATGTGTCCAACGATCAGGATCGTTGCCAGCACGATCATGCGGAGTGCTGTCATTTTGATTGTTTTTTTCAGCCTTTCGTCGCGCAAGCTGTCGTGGCCAAATCGAATGCCAACGCTAGCATCCCGATTTCAATGAATCCCGAACTATTCGTGCCGGCTCATGAGACGCCGCGCCATCAGGCGGCGCTCGGGCTCGGTGCGCGCGAGCGCCCTCGCTTTCTCGAAATGCCGGCGCGCCTCGTCGGCCCGGCCGAGCTCGGACAGGAACACGCCGCGCGCGGCTTCGCTGTAGGGATTGCCCTCGATCGACGGCAGCGCCGCCAGCCCGGCCGCCGCGCCCTGGGCGCGCCCGATCGCGACGGCGCGCGCGAGCTCGACCACCGGCGAACGATCGAGCTCGAGCAGGTGGTCATAGATCGCCGCGATGCGCGGCCAGTCGGTCTCCGCCGCACTCGGCGCCATGCCGTGCAATGAAGCGATCTCGGCCCGCAGATGCCACACCGTGAGCTCGGCGCCGCGGGCGGAGCGTTCCAGATGGGCAAGGCCCAGCGCGATCAGGCCGCGGTCCCATCGATCGCGCGGCTGGTCTTCCAGCAGCTGCGCCACGCCGTCGGGACCAACACGGGTGGGCAGGCGGGCCGCGGTGAGCGCCAGCAGCGCTGCCAAGGCGTCGCTCGCCGGGCCCATCGTCATGGGATGCTGCGCCAGCGCACGCGCCAGCCGCACCGCCTCGACGCAGAACGCCGGCTGCACCAGCGCCTCGCCCGACGACGCCGAGTAGCCTTCGTTGAACATGAGGTAGAGGGCGGTGCGTACCGATTCGGCGCGCTCGGGCAGGGCCTCGGGCGGCGGCGCCTCGATGGCGATGCCGGCGGACTCGAGCTGGCGACGGGCGCGCACCAGGCGCTGGGCGATGGTCGTGGGCTCGCTCAGCAGGCCCGACGCGATCTGCGCCACGGTGAGGCCGCACACCGTCTTCAGCGCAAAGGTTACGCGCATCTCCGGCGACAGCAGCGGGTGGCAAACCGCGAACAGCAGCGCCAGCTCGTCGTCGCTCAGCTCGCGATCGAAGTGGCCATGGCTCTCGGCCGCGCGCGGCTCGAACGGCAGCAGCTCATCGACCAGCGCCAGTCCCCGCGCCTCGTGCCGCAGCAGGTCGAGCGCGCGGTTCCTGGCGACGACGGCGAGCCAGGCTTCGGGCCTGGCCGGCACGCCCTTGAACGGCCACGACGACAACGCCTGCAGCAGCGCATGCTGGACGGCATCCTCGGCGACGGGGATGCGGCCGGCGCCCAGCCGCCGCGCCAGCGCGGCGACCAGGCGACTCGCCGAATCGCGAGCGAGCGAATCGACGAGTTTCTCGACCGGCGCCCGATGGAGGGGGACGCTCAGCTCGCGGCCGCCCTGACCTGGGCCATGTCCTCGATCGGACGGATCTCGACCCAGTTGGTGGCGGCGAGGGTGAGATGCGGGCAATCGCGCGCGATCGCTTCGGCCTCGGCCGCATCCTTGGCCTCGATCACGAAGTAGCCGCCGATCACGTCCTTGGCCTCGGCGTAGGGGCCGTCGCTCGCCATCGGCTTGCCGTCCTTGACCTTGATGTGGCGCACCCCGCCGGCCGCCAGCTTCTCGCCGCCCGCCAGCTTGCCCTTCTGGCGCAGGCCGTCGGCCCAAACCATGTAGCGCTTGGTCATTTCCATCATCTTCTCGCGCGGCAGATCCACGTTGTAGCTGGGAGTCTGGTGCAGCAGCAGCATATATTGTGTCATGTCGATCTCCTCAGGTGATGACGGATGTCCGTCACCTCATGGACGTTCGGCGCCGCGCCGAATCGACATCCTTCGAACACGTTCACTCATGCTCCTCTCCCCCTTGGGGGAGAGGTTGGGTGAGGGGGTGATGCAGGAGGTAGTCTTCGTGTTGCACCCCCTCACCTAGCCTCTCCCCCAAGGGGGAGAGGAACATGAGCGTGGGGGAGAGGAAATGAGCGGTAAGAAGAACATGAGTCGACGACTCGTCATGCCACCTTCTTCAGCGCCTCCGGATTGATGAGATTGATCGGCTTGCCGTCGAGCCACGCCTCGATGTCCTCGATCGTGCCGGCGTAGAAATGGCGGTAGCTGCCCTCGACGACGTAGCCCAGGTGCGGCACCAGGGTGACGTTTTCCAGCTTGGTCAGCGGATGGCCGTTGGGCAGCGGCTCCTTGTCGTACACGTCGAGGCCGGCATGGGCGATCGTGCCGTTCTTGAGGGCGGCGATCAGGGCGGCCTCGTCGACGATCGGCCCGCGCGAAGTGTTCACCAGGATCGCGCTCTTCTTCATCTTGGCGAGGTCGGCCGCGCCCAAAAGCCCACGCGTGCGCTCCGACAGCACGAGATGGATGGTGATGAAGTCGGAGGTCTTCAAAAGCTCGTCCTTTGTGACGAGCTTTGCGCCGCCCTGGGCGGCCTTCTCCTCGGTGAGGTTCTGGCTCCACGCCACGACATCCATGCCGAAGGCCTTGGCATAGCCCGCGACACGGCTGCCGAGCTTGCCCAGGCCGAGGACGCCCAGCCGCTTGCCTTCGAGGACCTGCATCTGCTGGATGCCGTCGTGCCAGCCGCCGCTCCGCATCAGGCGCTCGCCCTTGGCGAGGTCGCGCGCGCAGGACATCAGCAGCGCCCAGCAGAGCTCGGCGGTCGAGGCATTGGAGCCGCCGCCCGGCGTGTTGCTGATCGGGATGCCGCGCTCGGTCGCCGCCTTGTCGTCAAGGCTCGAGGCGCGGGCGCCGGTCAGGACCATGAATTTGAGGTTGGGCAGCTTTTCGATCAGCGCGCGCGGGAAGGCCGTCCGCTCGCGCAGCAGGCCCAGCATGTCGAACGGCGCGAGCTTTTTGGCGGTGTCCTCGACCGACGAGAACGGTTCGTGAAAGACGGTGATCTCGACGCCGCGTTTCTTGAGGCGGTCCCAGTCGGCCATGCGCATGGCTACCTTCTGGTAATCGTCGAGCAGGGCGAGCTTGATGGGTTTGCGGCATGGCGTTTCCTGGGAGACAATGGTTGGTCCGATACTATAGCCGCAGGAGGCGGTTATGAGCATCACCGTCAAGCCGACGCATCCCGATTTCGTGACCGAGATTTCCGGCATCGACCTCGCCCGCCCCCTGAGCCCCGCCGACCGCGACGCCATCGAGGCCGCGATCAACCGCTATGCCATCGTGGTCTTTCACGACCAGACCCTCACGGACGATCAGCAGATCGACTTCGCGCGGAATTTCGGCCCGATCGCTTCCTCGGCGCAGAAGGCGCGACACACCGGCATCAAGCATCGCATCGCCTCGAACGACATCGCCGACATCTCCAATCTCGACGGCGACGGCAACGTGCTCTAGCCCGACAGCAAGCGCCGGCTCGACTGGCTGGCCAATCGCCTGTGGCACACCGACGCCTCGTTCCGCGCCGTGCCGGGCGCGCTGTCGATGCTCTATGCCCACGTCGTGCCCGACGAGGGCGGCGAGACGGAATTCGCCGACCTGCGCGCGGCCTACGACGCGCTGCCGGACAAGACCAAGACGCAGCTCGAAGGGCTGATCGCCGAGCATTCGATCTGGCATTCACGCGGCCAGCTCGCCGTCACCACCTACACGCCGGAGGAGCGCGCGAGCCCTGCCGCCGGTGCCGCAGCGGGTGGTGCGCACCCATCCCGGTTCGGGACGCAAGACGCTCTATGTCGCCGCGCACGCCTCGCACATCATCGGCATGCCGATCGCCGACGGCCGGCTGCTGCTGATGGACCTGATCGAGCACGCCACGCAGCCCCGCTTCGTGCACGCTCATACCTGGAAGCAGGGCGACCTGGTGATCTGGGACAATCGCTGCACCATGCATCGCGCCCGGCCGTTCGACACGACCAAGGTGCGCGACTTGCGCCGCGTCACCACCCGCGACGTCGCCTCGACGCTCGAACAAGCCGCCTAGGAGGCTGCCATGGCCGTGGATCCGGCTGCGGACTGTGGACCAGACGCTTCGATCGATACCACGTCCTCGACCTTGCGCTATTACCCCAAGTGTCGGAAAGCGCGGTGACTGCCTGCCTGCAGCGCTACCCCGAAGCGGCTCCTCACTTGCGCAGCGGCTCTGGAGGCGATTTGCGGCTGGCGGGAGAGAGACGAACGAGAATGGCGCAGGGCTTGTTCCGCGCCTTGCATCATCATCGGGGGACAGGCGTGACTCCCTAGGCCTGCGCGCCACTGCTCCGCCTGCTCGGTCGCGATCCGCGAAGAGGTCGGTTGGCTGCTCGGAGACGCGATCCCGAACATTGCCGCGGATCCGACGGGAATCTTCGATGGAGATGTGATGGCCTTGTTCGAGGCGATCACGGATCAGCGGATCGACGAGTACGCCCGCGACTTCGCTGCTTCGGCGCCGCCACCTTTCTCACCTGGGAAGGCCGCATCGATCGCGCGCGCATGATCGCTTTCCTCGGCGCTTCGATGCGGAACGCCTGGCACCTGATGACGAAGTTCGATCTGGTAGGCTGGCTGCAAGCCGATAGCCCTGTTGGGCCTCCGCGAACTCGAGCCCGCAGTGATGGCAGGCCTGGGACGCGGCATCGATTGACGCGCCCAAGGTCCTCGAGCGTCGCGAGTTAATCGAGGACCTGGAACGCGCCGAGCGAGCGATCCCGAGGACATCCGCGCTTTAAGGATGCCCATCTCGGCTACATCGACGACGTGGTCGTCGCCTTGGAAGATTGGATCCTGGGCGACCATTTATGTCGATGATGACGTCCCCGACGATCGATGTGCTCGACGATCCGGGCACTCCAACGGGCGAGGGCTTGCCGCTCAATTTGCCGGGGCAACCTGTCGTCAATCCCTGCCGCCACGTCGGACGCAACGATCCATGTCCCTGCGGCAGCGGCAAGAAGGCCAAGCGCTGCTGCCTGGCGGCTTGATAGGCAACAGCGAGCGCCCGAATGCCCCGACCCGTCGACATCTGGCTGGCCGCCGGCGTGCGCACGCCCTTCGCCAAGGTCGATGGCGCGCTGGCGGCCTTCGACGCCATCGAGCTCTCGGTGCCGGTGGCTCGCCACATGGTGGGCGAGCTCAAGGGCGGCAAGCCCGACTTCGCGGTGTGGGGCGTCGTGGTGCCCAGCCTCACCTTCAGCAACATCGCCCGCGAGGTGCTGATGGATGCCGGCATCGACGCCACGGTGCCGGCCTTCTCCACCGTCATGGCCTGCTCGACCAGCATGATGGGCGCCATCGAGGCGGCCGGCATGATCGATGGCGAGAGCTACAATCTCGCGCTGGTGGGCGGCGTCGACAGTCTCAGCCGCATCCAGATCGGGCTGGGCCAGCGCCTGTCGGACTGGCTGCGCAAGTTCCAGCAGGCGCGCTCGCTCGGCCAGAAGATCGACCAGGTGACGCACGTCCAGCTGAAGGACATCCGGCTGTTCATCCCGGCCATCGTCAACCGCACGACCGGCCTCAGCATGGGCGAGCATACCGAGATCACCGCCAAGGAGTGGCAGATCGGTCGCGCTGAACAGGACGAGATCGCGCTCGCCAGCCACCAGCATGCGATTGCCGGCTGGGAAAAAGGCTTCTTCGACGACCTCGTGATCCCGATGGGCGGCGTCAAGCGCGACACCATTCCGCGCGAGGACACGTCGCTGGAAAAGCTCGCACGCCTGCCGCCGACGTTCGATCGCACCAGCGGCCAGGGCAGCCTGACGGCGGGCAACTCCTCACCGCTCACCGACGGCGCGGCCGCGGTCTGGGTGGCTTCGTCGAAGGGGCTGGAGCGGCTTCCCTCAACGACGCCGCGGGTGAAGCTGGTCGATTGGGAGATCGGCTCGGTCGATTTCCGCGTCGAAGGGCTCCTGATGGCGCCGGCCTTCGCCATTCCGCGCCTGCTGGCGCGCCACGACCTCACCTATGCCGACATCCATTTGTGGGAGATCCACGAGGCGTTCGCGGCCCAGGTGGCGTTCCACCTGAAGGCGCTGCAGGACGCCCGCTTCCTGCGCGACAAGGCCAAGGTGCCGCGCGACTTCGGCGCCTTTCCCAGGGAGCGCCTGAATCCCAATGGCGGCAGCACCGCCATCGGCCATCCGTTCGGCGCCACCGGCGCCCGCATCATCAGCCAGACCGTGAAGGAGCTTGCCGCCATGCCCAAAGGACAACGTGCCATCGTCAGCATCTGCGCCGACGGCGGCCAGGGCAGCGTGATGCTGCTGGAGGCCGCATGATGAGCATCGATTTCCTGCTCACGACCTTGATCATCGTCGTCTCGCCCGGCACCGGCGTGCTGTTCACCATGGCGACCGGCCTGTCGCGCGGCTCGCGCGCCAGCGTGGTCGCCGCCTTCGGCTGCACGCTGGGCATCGTGCCGCACATGGCGGCGGCGATCCTGGGGCTGGCGGCGCTGCTGCACACCAGCGCGCTGGCCTTCCAGACTTTCAAGTACCTCGGCGTGGCCTACCTTCTCTACATGGCGTGGATGACCCTGAAGGAGCACGGCGCGCTCAAGATCGAGAAAGAGATCGGTCCCCGCTCGGCCACCCAGGTGATCGTCTCGGCCATCCTGATCAACATCCTCAATCCCAAGCTCTCGATCTTCTTCTTCGCCTTCCTGCCGCAATTCGTGAGCCCCGCCGAGCCCGACCCGCTGCTGCGCATGTCGGAGCTGAGCGGCGTCTTCATGGCGCTGACCTTCGTGGTTTTCGTGGGTTACGGCCTGTTCGCCGCCGCGATCCGCAACCACGTGATCTCGCGTCCGAAGGTGCTGGTCTGGATGCGGCGCACCTTCGCCGGCGCCTTCGCGCTCTTGGGCGCCAAGCTTGCGTTCGCCGACCGCTGATGCGATGGCATTGATCAGCCAAGCGGAGAGGGAATGACGCGCACCAAGTATCGCTGGTTCATCGTCTTCCTGTTGTTTGCGATCACCGCCGTCAACTATATCGATCGCTCCGCCATCGCCTACGCCATTCCCGCAATACAACGGGACCTCGGCCTCTCGCCCGCGGATACCGGCGTGATCCTGGGCGCGTTCGGCCTGGGCTACGCCTTCACCACCTTGATCGGTGGCTTCGCCGTCGACCGCTATGGCGCGCGCGTGGTGCTGGCCGTCGCCGCCCTCCTGTGGAGCCTCTCGATCGGCGCCACGGCGCTCGCCGGCAGCTTCGCCGTGCTCTACGCCGCGCGCGTTCTGCTGGGCGTCTCGGAAGGGCCCAACTTCCCGGCCCTCGCCGGCTCGGTCAGCCATTGGCTTTCGCCGCACGAGCGGACGACCGCGCTCAGCAACGCCCTGCTGGCCGTGCCGCTGGCGCTTGCGGTCGGCGGCCCGATCTGCACGGAGCTCCTGGGCTGGCTCGACTGGCGTCTCACCTTCGTGGCCTTGTTCATCCTCTCCATCGCCTGGGTGCCGCTGTGGTATTTCCTGTTCCGCGACGATCCGGCGGATTCCCGTTTCGTGAACGCCGCCGAACTCACCCATATCCGCGCCAGCGATGCCTCGGTGTCCGCGGCGCCCCATGCCGTCCTGAAGTCGTGGCCCGAGCCCGGCGTGCTGAAGCTGCTGCTCACCAACAAGACGCTGCTGGCCAATTACTGGTCCTTCTTCGTCTTCGGCTACTTTCTCTTCTTCTTCATGACCTGGCTGCCGAGCTACCTGGAGCGGGCCTATGGCCTCAAGCTGCAGACCGTGGGTCTCTTCACGGTGCTGCCCTGGCTGGCGGCCGTGGTCATGATGTCGGTGCTGGGCCGCTGGTCGGACCATCTTCTGAAGATGACGGGCAGCCTGCGGATCTCCCGCTCCTATCTCATCGCCGGCAGCCAGTTCGTTGCCGCACTGGCGGTCGTTCCCGTCGCCCTGACCCATGACCTGACGGTGGCGATCGCCGGGATCACGGTGGCGGTGGCGGCCTCGATGGGCGCCAACGCGGCCTACTATGCGGTGAATGTCGATATCGTTCCCGCGCGCGCGGCGACGGCGCTCGGCATCATGGATTTCGCCTTCGCCATCGCGGGCTTCCTGGCGCCCGCCATCACCGGCTGGGTGCTCAGTTTGCGCGGCTCTTTCGTCGACGGCTTCCTGCTGATGACGGGGCTCGCGCTCTCGTCGGTGCTCGTTGTCTTGCTATTCCATCATCCCGACAGGGACCGAGCCGCGATAGGCCGCCGATAGAGTGGATTCAGACCGCGACGTTGTCGATCAGCCGCGTGCGGCCGAGCCGTGCCGCCACCGCGATCCTTGCCGGACCGCCGACATGCTCGATCGGTGCGAGACTTTCGGCATCCACCACATCGAGATACTCGACCTTGTCGAAGCCGGCGGCGAGCAGGGCTTGTGCCGCATCGGCCGCCGCCTTGGAACAGGACAGGCAGCCGTCGCCCACTTTCCCGGCAAGCGCCATGAGCTCGCGATGGATCGCGGCCGCGGTCTTGCGCTCGTCCGGCGAGAGGTAGCGGTTGCGCGACGACAAAGCGAGCCCATCGGGCTCGCGGATGGTTGGCATGCCGACGATCTCGACGGGCATGGCGAGATCGCGCGCCACGCGCTTCAGCACCTGCAGCTGCTGATAGTCCTTTTCGCCGAAATAGGCCCGGTCGGGCATCGCCATCATCAGGAGCTTGCATACGACCGTGGCAACGCCCTGGAAGTGCCCCGGCCTGAAAGGACCGCACAGCCCGTCGGTCAGCTTCGCCACCGTCACGGTCGTGAGCTGCGGGCCGGGATACATCTCTTCGTTGCCGGGCGCATAGACGATGCGGCAGCCGGCAGCCTCGAGCTTGGCGAAGTCGCCCGCTTCATCGCGCGGGTAGGCCGTTAAATCCTCGTTGGGTCCGAACTGGCTGGGATTGACGAAGATCGAGGCCACCGGCACATCGCCGCGATCGAGCGCGCCCTGCACCAGGCTGACATGGCCCTGATGCAGCGCACCCATGGTCGCAATCATGCCGATGGTGCGGCCGGCAGAGCGGAATTCGCCGACCGCGCGACGCAAATCGGCCACGGTTCGCACGACGGTAAGAGCATTCATGCCGTCCGTCCCTGGACGCTACACCCATGCTGTGCGGAAAATTGGAGCGGGCGAAGGGATTCGAACCCTCGACCCCGACCTTGGCAAGGTCGTGCTCTACCCCTGAGCTACGCCCGCGCTCCGATCCGGCCGGGTAGGTGCCGGAAGGTGGGGTTGATAGGGGTTTTCAGCCCTCTTTGCAAGCGGCGGAAACCGCGGCTTCTGCCGCCGCGGGCAGGGTCCGAAGGGCCGAGTCGGAGGACCTCGATCAGCCGCGGGCCAGAAGGCGCTGCAGATACTTGCCGTATTCGCTTTCGCGGATCGGCTCGATCAGCCGGGCGAGGCCCGCATCGTCGATATAGCCCTTGCGCCAGGCGACCTCCTCGGGGCTGCCGATCTGCAGGCCCTGGCGATCCTCGACGGTCTCGACGAACTGGGCGGCGCGCAGCAGGCTGGATGGCGTGCCGGTGTCGAGCCAGGCGTAGCCGCGGCCCAGTTTCTCGACGGTCAGGCGGCCCTGCCTGAGGTAGTGCGCATTGACGTCGGAGATTTCGAGTTCGCCGCGCGCCGAGCGCGGGATCTGCGCGGCGACGTCGCAAACGTCGGCATCGTAGAAATAGAGCCCGGTCACCGCCCAGTTCGACTTGGGCGCCTTCGGCTTCTCGACGATGCTGACCGCCTCGCCCTGCGAATCGAATTCGACCACGCCGTAGGACTGAGGATCGGACACCCAATAGGCATAGATCACCGCGCCGCTTCCCGTCGCGCCGCGCTCGGCCACCGCCGGCAGCGAATCGCCGTAGAAGAGATTGTCGCCCAGGATCAGGCCGACCCTGTCCGAGCCCACGAAATTGCGCCCGACCACGAACACTTCGGCGATGCCGCCGGGCTTGGGCTGCACGGCATAGCTGATCTCGAGGCCCCATTGCCGACCGTCGGCGAACAGGCGGCGATAGGCTTTCTCGTCGTCCGGATTGACGACCAGCAGGATCTCACGACAACCCGCCAGCATCAGCGTCGTGAGCGGGTAATAGACCATCGGCTTGTTGTAGACCGGCAGGAGCTGCTTGTTGGCCGCCCGCGTCATCGGGTAAAGCCGCGTACCGCTGCCGCCGGATAAAACGATACCCTTCATGCAAATGATGTAACCCGATGCAGAGCCCTCAACAACTCTTCGCCCGACTGGAGCAACTCGGCATTGCCCAACGCACCGTCGAGCATCCGGCCGTGTTCACCGTCGAAGAGGCCAAGGCGCTGCGCGGCGATCTGCCGGGGCACCACGTCAAGAATCTCTTCCTGCGCAACAAGAAGGAGGAGATGTGGCTGGTGGTGGCGCTCGAGGATCGCGCCATCGACCTCAAGCGGCTGGGCGAGGTGCTGGGCGCGGGCCGGCTCTCCTTCGGCAGCGCCGAGCGCCTGAAACGCCATCTCGGCGTCGAGCCGGGATCGGTGACGCCGCTGGCGCTGATCAACGACGAGGTGCGCGCCGTGCGGCTGGCGCTTGACCGCGGCCTGGGCGACGGGGCGCCGGTCAATGTCCATCCGCTGATCAACACCATGACGACGGCGATGACCGGCGCCGATCTGCTGCGCTTCTTCGCGGCCACCGGCCATGAACCACGCTGGCTCGACTTTCCGCTCTGATCCTATATTGTGTTATATTGTAACATGATGATGTTCGGCCGCCTCCTGCTCGCGGCGGCGCTGTCGTTCGCCGTTCTGCCTGCCTCCGCCCAAACCAGGCCCAAGGTCGTGGCGACGTTCTCCGTCCTGGGCGACCTGGTGGCCCAGGTGGCCGGCGATCACGTCGACCTCGCCGTGCTGGTCGGCGCCGACACCGACGCCCACACCTACCAGCCCAAGCCGACCGACGCGCGCACGCTCGCCGCGGCGCAGGCCATGGTGAGCAACGGTCTGGGCTTCGAAGGCTGGATCGACCGCCTTGCCGAGGCGGCACCCTTCAAGGGCCGTCCTATCGTGGCGACGACGGGCGTGCCCACCCTGGAGGCGTCCTCGCTTGGCCATGGCCACGCGCCCGGTCCCGACCCGCATTGCTGGCAGGATGTCGGCCGAGTCCGCCGCTACGTCGCCAATATCGCCGCGGGCCTGGGTGAGGCCGATCCGGCGCACGCCGCGGACTATCGCGAGCGCGCCCGGTCCTACGACCAGCGCCTCGCCGAGCTCGATCTCTGGATCAAGGCGGAGATCGCCAAGGTGCCGGCCGTCCAGCGCAAGGCCATCACCGGCCACGACTCGTTTCGCTACTTCGCCGAAGCCTATGGCGTGCAGTTCCAGGCGCCGCGCGGCTACAACACCAACAGCGAACCGTCGGCCCGGGACGTGGCGGCGCTGATCCGCCTGGTGCGCGAGCAGAAGATCAAGGCGCTGTTCGTCGAGAACATGACCAATCCCGGCCTGGTCGAGCAGATCGCCCGCGAATCGGGCGCCGTGGTCGGACCGCGTCTCTACAGCGACGCGCTGTCGGCGCCCGGCGGCCCGGCGCCGACCTACGAGGCGATGATGCGCCACAACGTGACGGCGCTGGTCGCTGGGATGCTGAAGAACTAGTCGGCCGCGGCGACGGCCAGGCCCACGGCGCGGCGCGCGGCCTGCCAGGTATTGAACATCAGGCACGCCACGGTCATCGGGCCAACGCCGCCCGGCACCGGCGTGAGATGGCCCGCGACCGGCAGCGCCTCGGCGAAGGCGACGTCGCCCACCAGCCTGGTCTTGCCGTCGTCGGTCGGAATGCGGTTGATGCCGACATCGATCACCGCCGCGCCCGGCTTGATCCAGTCGCCGCGCACGAATTCCTGCTTGCCGATCGCCACCACGAGGATATCGGCCTGGCGGCTCAGCGCCGGCAGGTCGCGCGTGCGCGAATGGGCGATGGTGACCGTGCAGTCGGCGCGCAGCAGCAGCTGCGCCACCGGGCGGCCGACCAGGTTCGAGCGGCCGATCACCACGGCGTTGCATCCGGTGATCGATCCCAGCGCCTCGTGCAGCAGCATCGATACGCCGAGCGGCGTGCACGGCACGGGAAAGTCGAGCGGCGCGCCGGGCGCGCTCGAGCCCAGCCGCCCGACATTGAAGGGATGGAAGCCGTCGACATCCTTGGCCGGATCGACGGCCAGCAGCACGTGCGCGGTGTCGATGTGCCGGGGCAGCGGCAGCTGCACCAGGATGCCGTGCACGAGGGCATCGGCGTTGAGCTTCGCAATCAGCGCCAGCAGGTCCGCTTCCGTCGTCTCGGCCGGCAGGCGGTGATCGAAGTTCGTCATGCCGAGTTCGGCCGCGATCTTGCCCTTGCTGCGGACATAGACCTGGCTGGCGGGATCCGCGCCGACCAGGATCGTCGCCAGGCCGGGCTTCACCCCGCGCTTGGCGACCAGCTGGCCGACGCCCGCACCCACGCGCTGGCGCAGGCCGGCGGCGATCGTCTTGCCATCGATCAGTTTCGCCTCAGCCATCACCCCTCGCCTGTTCGCGCATCCATTCGCCGATCCGGGCGGCAAGCGAAGCGGGCTCGCCCGCAATGCTCACCGTCTTGTCGCGGGCTGTTGCCCCGCGCATGACCTCGAAGGCGGATTTCGGCAGCCGCCATTCGTCGGCGAGCAGCTCGATCACGGCTCTGTTGGCTTTGCCGTCCTCGGCGGGCGCCGTCACCGCGGCCTTGAGCGTGCCCTCCGGGCTGCAGGCGAGCGTGCTGCGGCGGGCCCGCGGCTGGGCGCGCAGTTCGACCGTCACGCCCGTATCGTTGCGGCGCAAAAACATCGGATCGCCGCTCAATCCGACTACCGTCCGAATCCGAATCCGTACTCGACGATCAAATGATCCAGCAGGAAAATGATCAACAGGACGACAACCGGCGAGATATCGACTCCGCCGAGGTTGGGCAGCATGCGCCGGATGGGGCGCAGCACCGGCTCGGTCAGGCGGTAGAGCACGTCGACCACCATGCGGATGAACTGGTTGCGGACATTGAGCACGCCGAACGCCACCAGCCAGCTCATGACGGCGGCCGCGATGATGATCCACGAATAGATCTGCAGAATAAGTCTGATCAGCGATAGCAGCGACCACATCGGCTTGTTGTCCCTCGACCCCCGGCAGTCCGCCGGCCGCGCACCCTACTCGGCGGGGATTGCCGATCACAAGCCTATTTCAGGCCCCGTTCAGGCCCTCGACAGGGCGAGTTCGACGGTGCCGAGACGGATCGAGCGGGCCGCGCTGATGTCGCGCGGACCGTGCTCGGGCAGCAGGCGCGCCCCGTCGATGAAGGTGCCCCCGGCGGTTCCGAGATCCTCCAGCCCGAGGCGACCGGAGGCGATCATCAGCCTGGCATGCGGGCGACCGACCGAGGGGTCCGGCAGCGAGAGCTCGCCGGGCTGCGCCGCCGGCGCGCCGGTCAGCACATAGCCTGCAACCGATCCGTCGACGGCGAGCGCGACAGCGCCGCCGGGCAGGCTGCCCGTGAGCTTCCATCCCCGCCGATCGGCCAAGGCCGCGGCAGGCGCTGCCAACGCGCGCGGCGGTGCGGGCCGGGCCGGTCCACCCGCCGGCGCCGCGCCATAGACGAGCGTTGCGCGGCCCGGTTCGTCGCGCGGCCAGCGCATGAAGGCGAACACCCACAACAGAACCAGCGGTACGATCGAGCCGATCCCCGTCAGCGTCAGCAGGATCGCGCCCAGCCCCGCCCAGCCCGGCAGGCCGGTCTTCTCCACGATCCGCCACGCCATCCAGGCGGCGAGGATGGTGGCGACCAGCGCGAAGGCGCTGGTCAATCCGAAGAAGCCCATCAGGGCCGCGATCTCCACGCCCATGCTAGCGCCCCGCCGGTGAGGCTTCGCCGGCCGGCCAGTCGCTGAACGCCAGCACCGCCATGACGATGAATGAGCCGATCACCGGCACGAGGTGAAACAGCGACAGCGCGCCGGAGAAGCCGGCGCGGGTGCAGATGCGCCAGGTCGGGATGATGAGCACCAGGGCGACCACCAGGTGCGCCGCCGCCAGGAAGAGCAGGGCGAGTGTGCCGAGACCCAGGACCCAGGCGATGATGTAGGTCATCGGCTAGACCAGGGCCAAAACTTCGATCTCGACCAGTACGTCGCGCGGCAGGCGCGCGACTTCCACTGTCGAGCGCGCCGGCGGGGTGCTGCCGAAATATTCCGGTCGGCCATAGACCTCGTTCATGGCGACGAAACTGTCCATGCTCTTCAGGAACACCGTGGTCTTGACCGCCTGGTCGAGGTCGCTGCCGGCCGCCTTGAGGACGGCCCGCAGGTTCTTCAGCACCTGGTGCGTCTGCTCGGCGATGCCGCCTGCGACGAGATCGCCCGTCGCCGGGTCGAGCGGGATCTGGCCGGCACAGAACACCATGCCGTTGGCCACGATGGCCTGCGCATAGGGACCGAGCGCCTTGGGGGCGGCGGCCGTCTGGACGGCCTTCTTGTTGCTGGCTGCCACTGTTTGTCTCTCCTGAGCCTGGACTTAATCGTGAGGCAGGACGCTAACACAGGCCGGTTTGCTTGACAGGTGACCCGCCAACCATTATCCGCGCGGTCCTCGGGCCCTTTTTCCGGTTGTTAGGGGGCTGTAGCTCAGCTGGGAGAGCGCCTCGTTCGCAATGAGGAGGTCAGGGGTTCGATCCCCCTCAGCTCCACCAACCGGACTGTTGTGTTCCCGAGCGCGCCGGGGGACCTTGGGGGTCCCATGCGCATTCGCAAACGCCAACCCACGCCTGCCGACCTCGGCCTGACGCCCGAGGAGGGACGCGTGCTGCGCGCGCTCACCACGCCGCAGCAAATCCAGAAATTCATCTACGGCCTGCCGACCAATTTCGAGGAGGACGGCGACTGCCTGCGCTCGGTCCGCGGCGTGCTGCGCCATCGCCGCGCCCATTGCATCGAGGCGGCCCTGCTCGCCGCCTGCGCGCTTTGGCTGCAGGGCGATCCGCCGCTGATCATGGACCTGACCGCCGCCAAGGGCGACACCGACCATGTCGTTGCCATTTTTCAGCGCAATGGCTGCTGGGGCGCCATCTCAAAAACCAACCACAGCTCGTTGCGCTGGCGCGACCCGGTCTATCGAAGCCTGCGTGAACTGGCGATGTCGTACTTCCACGAATACACCAACAAGCATCGCAAGACGTTGCGGACCTATTCGAGGCCGCTCGGCCTCGACCGCTTTCCGACCGGCCTGTGGATCACCAACGACGGGGATTGCTGGGAGGTCGGCGCCGCCCTCGACGATTCGCGCCACTACCGGCTGATCACGCCGGCGCAGGCCCGCCAGCTGATGCCGCGCGATGCGCTCGAACGGCGCGCCGATGACCTGGTGCAATATGAAAGCACCGACCGCAAGCGCGCTCGCCTGTACTGAGAGTCCTCGTAATGAAATCCCTCGTCGCGTTCCTGCTCACCTCGCTGCTGACCGTCGCACCCGCCAGCGCCTCGCAGATCCCACCCGAATGGCAGTCCGCGGCGCAGGCGGTGATCGGCGAACTGGAGCGTGCCACGCCGCAAGCCGCCAGGCCGTGGGGCAGCGAACTCACGGACGGGTGGAACCTGGCGCGCCTCTGGCGTCGCTACAACAACCGCAACAGCGAGATCATCCTGGCGGAATATCTCACCTTCGTGGCGCTGTGCCGCCAGGGCTGCGTCGGCCATACGATCGAGGGCCAGGATTATCGAACGGTGGCCGAGCAGATGAAGGCGCTGCGCGCCGAGCACGGCGGACCCTATGCGCTGGCCGCCAATGCTCACGCCTGGCTGGCGAACCTGCCCGATCCCACGGGCGCCGCCCGCAAAAACGCCGACCTGTGGGGCAAGGACCTCGACGCGGCGGCGGCCGATTTCGCCACCGGCAACCTCTATGCGCTGGCCTGGCTGCTGGCGCGCGCCCAGCCGACGCCCGCCGAGCAGGCCGCCACGTTCGCCCGGTTCGCGCTGTTCGTGCAGGGCCGGGGCTGGATCGGTGCGCGCTGCCTCGACATTTCCAGGGTTGCCATGGTGCTCGACGCCCCGCCGCGCATCGAGGCTTGCCGATAGCCGGATTTGCCAATCGGCCGCCGGAGGAAGATCATCGGGTCATGCCCTACGACACGATCGCGGTTCGCAAGGTCACGCCGGCCATCGGCGCGGAAATTTCCGGCGTCGATCTCGCCGGTCCGCTGTCCAACCGCCAGGTGAGCGAACTGCACGATGCGCTGATGGCGCATCAGGTGATCTTCTTCCGCGACCAGCAGATCAGCGTCGACCAGCACAAGGCGTTCGGCCGGCTGTTCGGCGAACTCCTGATCCATCCCGCGGCGCGGGCCGAGGTCGAGGGCCATCCCGAGATCCGCGTCGTCCATGCCGATGAGAAGACCGAGGTGGCGACCGGCGAGGTCTGGCACTCCGACATGTCGTGCGAGCCCGAGCCGCCGATGGGCTCGATCCTCTACCTGCACCAGTCGCCGCCGGTCGGCGGCGATACCGCCTTCGCCAACATGTATCTCGCCTACGAGACGCTGTCGGAGCCGATCAAGCGCCTGGTCGAGGGGCTGAGCGCCTTCCACACCAGCGCCCACGTCTACTCGCGTGGCGCCTACGAACGCAGCGACAAGAGATTTCCCGAGGCGGTGCATCCGATCGTGCGCCGCCACCCGGTGACGGGGCGGAAATGCCTGTTCATCAACCGGGGCTTCACCAAGCGTATCGAGGGGCTGAAGAAACACGAGAGCGACGCGCTGCTGGAGATGCTGGTGCGCCACGCCGAGACACCGGAATTCCAGTGCCGCTTCCGCTGGGACAGGCACTCCGTCGCCTTCTGGGACAATCGCTGCGCCATGCACCGCGCCACGTTCGACTATCACCCGCACGTGCGCCACGGCCATCGCGTGACGATCAAGGGCGATAAGCCGCTCTGATCACTTCGTCCACGACGTCTTAGGCCCTCTCCGCCCGCGCAGCGGGGGGAGAGGGAGGGGACCCGCGCGGACGCGCGGGGAGGGAGAGGTGGGCGCGGCCTCTCTCCCGATCAACGTCCGATTTGTCGAAGCACCACCTCACCTACCCCATTGCTTCGCAATGGGGCCCCCTCCTCTCCCCCGCTGCGCGGCGGAGAGGACGTATGGCGGGGGACGAGAAGAGGACTTATTCCGCGGCGATGGCATCCTGGACGAACTTCTTGGCGTCGAAGTCCTCGGCGACCTTGAGGTCGTTGCCCAAAAGCTTCTCGACGTCGATCTTGGCGTATTCCATCACGCCCATGTCGCCCAGCGCCTTCTGCACTTTGGGCCCGAACAGGCCGATCTCCTTCAGGATCGGCACGATGCGGGTGAACAGGCGCGTGCGGAACGACTGCATGGCGCCTGAGTTGTAGGCGTGCTCCATCAGCTTATCGACCGGCAGGCCCGAACGCATCCAGACCTCGGCCTGGTTGAAGCGATCGCGCATGAAGTAGAGCGCCTCGACCGTGAACTCCTCGCGCTCGGCCCGTTCGTGGTCGGACAGGTGCGGATAGTATTCGCGCAGCGCCATGCGGCCGAAGGTGACGTGGCGCGCCTCGTCCTGCATGACGTAGGCATTGACCGCGGCGGCCAGGTTGTTCTTGGCACTGTCGCGGATGCGCTGGAAGGCGGCCAGCGCCAGGCCCTCGATCAGCACCTGCATGCCGAGATAGGTCATGTCCCAGCGCCGGTCGGACAGCGTCTGCTCGAGCAGGTTCTTCAGCGACTCGGTGATCGGATAGGCGGCCTTGAACTTCTCGTGGATCAGCCGCTTGTAGGTCTCGACGTGGCGCGCCTCGTCCATCACCTGGGTCGCGGCGTAGAACTTGGCGTTCATGTCCGGCACGGTGTTGACGATCTTGGCGGTCGCGATCAGCGCGCCCTGCTCGCCGTGCATGAACTGGCAGATCGAATGGCACTGCAGGTTGAAGCGCAGCCAGTCGCGCTCCTTCTCCGTCATCTTGTCCCAGAACGGCGAGCCGTAGATCGGGATGGTCTCGTCGGCCATGCCCATCGGGTTGCCCTCGAACAGCTCCTGGCTCCAGTCGAGACGGGTGCTGGTGTCCCACTGCTGCTGCTTGCCCTTCTCGTAGAGATTCAGCAGGTCGGACGAACCGGCGTCATATTCCCAGTTGAAGGCGATTTCGGTGGCGCCATCGAACTTCCAGTTCGTGACCTCGACCGGCAGCTGGTAAATCTTCTGCGTCGTCATCGGCTCTTGCCTCCTGGCACTGAAAGCGGTCCCATTCCCAAGACGGAGCGATAAACATGACGCTCCGTTCATTTTTCTCGGCGGACGCTATCACACTCTGCTAGGAGTGTCCGCAGGGAAAATGGCACGGCCCTTGAACTCGGATTTATCAATGTCTTACAACAAGTTGCGCATCGCCAAAATCGTCGAGGAAACGCCGGATGCGCGCTCCTTCGTCCTCGAAATTCCGCCCGACCTGGCCGAGAAGTACCGCTACCGCGCGGGACAGTTCCTGACCTTCCGGGTGCCGCACCCCGAGGGCGCCTTCAACCGCTGCTACTCGCTGTCGAGTGCGCCGGAAACCGACGGCCTGCCCAAGGTGACGGTGAAACGAGTCGAGGGCGGCAAGGGCTCCAACTGGTTCCACGACGCGCTGAAGGAAGGCCTCACGCTCGAGGTGCTGCCGCCGGCCGGCCGCTTCGTGCTGGGCGAGGGCGACGCGCCCCTGCTGCTGTTCGGCGGCGGCAGCGGCATCACGCCGATGATGTCGCTGATCAAGTCGGCCCTGAAGGCCGGTCAGCGCCGCATCCGTCTCTTCTACGCCAACCGCGACAAGCCCTCGATCATCTTCGACGCCGAACTGGTCTCGCTGCTCGCCCAGCACGACAGCCGGCTGGAGGTAATCCATCATCTCGATGCCGAGCAGGGTCTCACCCAACCGCAAGAGATCATCGCGGCGCTGAAAGGCTTCGAGAATGCCGAGGCCTATCTCTGCGGGCCCGGGCCGTTCATGACCCTGGTCGAGAACACGCTGCTGGGCGCCGGCATGCCGCGCGAGAAGGTGCGCCTCGAGCGCTTCGAGGCGTCGGGCAACGACGCCGTGCCGATCGAGCCCGACGAAGGCGACGTGATCCCCAGCGAGATCACCATCCATTTCGAGGGCAAGGCGCACAAGGTGCCGTACCGCAAGGGCCTCAGCATCCTCGAGGCGGCGCGCGCCGGAGGCCTCAACCCGCTGTCGTCCTGCGAGGAAGGCTTCTGCGCCTCGTGCGCGGCCAAGCGCATCAAGGGCAAGGTCGTGCTGGCGAAGAACGACATCTATACGCCCGACGATCTCGCCAACAACTGGATCCTGACCTGCCAGGGCCATTGCTTCGGTCCGGAGGTCGAGATCACCTACGACGTGGTGTGAGCCTTCTCGCGATCCCCGCCCGCGACACGGTGCGGGCGACGACCCTGACGATCATCGCCGGCATCGCCGACGCGGTGGGCTACATCACCATGGGCGGCGTGTTCGCCGCCAACATGACGGGCAACACGGTGCTGGCGGGCATCGCCGCCGCCCAGCGCAATCACACCGACGCCTGGCACCACCTCGCCCCGCTGCTCGCCTTCTTCGCGGGCGCCATGCTGTCGCGCCTGCTGCTGCGGCTGTGGCACCAGCCCAACGCCTGCCTGGCGGTGGAGGCCGCATTGCTCGCCATCGTCGGCTTCCTCGCCATAGACCGCGAACTGGCGGTATTGATCGTGGCGCTGGCGATGGGCGTGCAGGCCTCGGCGATCACCCATTTCGCCGGCAGCGCCGTCAGCACCGTCGTGGTGACCAGCACCCTGGCGCGCACCGCAGATTCCCTGCTCGACTGGCTGTGGCCCGGCGAGAAGAAGGATCTTCCCACCGCGCCCAACCTGCCGCTGCTGGGACTCACCTGGATGGGCTATCTCGTCGGCGCCGTGACGGGCGCGTTGCTGCTCGGCGTGATGCCCTATCCGCTGCTGGTGCCGGTCGCCCTGCTGGCGCTGCTGCTGTTTCTCTGACCTCGGCAGAGTCGCGCGAGGACCTACATCGGCGGAATGAGGCCGTCCTTGCCGTAGGTGATGCGCGGCGTCACCAGGGTCCCGTCGGGCTTCTTTTCGGCCGTCGTGATGAAGATGCCGGTGCCGGCCTTGACCTCGGCCTTGTCGCCCGGCGCATAGGTCACGACGACGGTCTCGGGCGTGATGACGAGCGTCTTCTCGCCGCCCTTGTATTTCACCGTCAGCGTCTGGCTGTTCGCGCCGGTCACTGCCGCCTCGACATTGGCGTTGGTCATGGTGGATTGCGGCTTGAGATCCCACGGACGGTGGCCCTCGCCGGTGCCGCGCATCGCCTCGGGGAAGATATGCACCTCAACCGCCTGCAGGCTACCGTCGGCGGCCGGCATCGCCGTCGAGCCCACGAACACGCCAGGCTTGATGTCCGCCATGCTCGCCCTGACCATCGCCACGAACAGCGGCTTGTCGGTAAGCGCCACCTTCACCGTGTCGCCGCTGCGCGTCTTGACGACATACAGATCGCCATCCATGCCCTCGACCGTGCCGCGTATGCGCGTGGGTTCCTGCGCCCAGGCCGGCGCGGCAAGACAGAGCAAGGCCAGGCCGGAAGCGACGAGGGCGCGCCGCACGATCTTCTGCATGGGAATTCTCCTCGGCGATCGAAGACAGTCTTCTATCACCGAGGCCGAATCATACCGTCCGCAAATGAGCCGCCGCACGCGATTGTGAAGGTGCCGTCATCCCGGGCGAGAGAGGGAGCTTTCATGGTGCTTCAAAGATCCTTCGGCCTTCGGCCTCAGGATGACGAGTGCTCCGCACCTGTCACTCCGCCGCGATCGCCTTGTCGACGAACATCTTCTTGTCGAAGTCGTCGGCGACCTTGCCGTCATTGGCGAGCTGCTCGACGACGTCGATCCTGGCGTAGTCCATGGCGCCCATCTCGGTGAACGCCTTCTGCACCCGCTCGCCCCACAGGCCGATATCCTTGACCGTGGGCACGACCCGGCTGAACAGCCGGCCGCGGAACGAGTTCATCTGCTTGGAATTATAGTGGACCTCGTCCAGCACCTTGGCCGGCAGGCCGAGCCGCTCCCAGACTTCCGACTGGTTGAAGCGGTCGCGCATGAAATAGAGCGCCTCGACCACGAATTCCTCGCGCTCGTCGCGCTCGGCCTGGGAGAGCTGCGGATAGTAGTCGCGCAGCGCCAGGCGGCCGAACGAGACGTGCCGCGCCTCGTCCTGCATGACATAGGCGTTGACCGCGCCGGCCAGCGTGTTGCCCGACTTGTCGCGGATCGCCTGGAAGGCGGCCAGCGCCAGCCCTTCGATCAGCACCTGCATGCCGAGGTAGGTCATGTCCCAGCGGCGGTCGGAGAGCGTCTGCTCGAGCAGCTTCTTGAGTGCCGGGTTGATCGGGTAGGCGAGCTCGAACTTCTCGTGCAGCAGGCGCTTGTAGGCCTCGACGTGGCGCGCCTCGTCCATCACCTGGGTCGCGGCATAGAACTTGGCGTTCATGTCCGGCACGGTGGCCACGATCTTGGCGGTGGCGATCAGGGCGCCCTGCTCGCCGTGCGTGAACTGCGAGATCGAGTTGGCCTGCAGATTGCGCCGCAGCCACGACCTCTCCTTGTCGGTCATCCTGCGCCAGTAATCGGTGTCGTAGATCGAGATCGCCTCGTCCTTGAGCTCCATCGGATTGTCGGGGTTGAGCTCGAGCGACCAGTCGAGGCGCGTGCTGGCGTCCCACTGCTGCTTCTTGCCCTTCTCGTAGAGCTCGAGCAGCGCGGCCGAGCCGTCGTCATATTCCCAGTTGAACTGGATCTCGCTCGCACCGTCGAATTTCCAGTCCGTCACCTCGACGGGCAGAGCGTAGATGCGCTGGGTGCTCATGGGCGGGCCTTCTTGGCAGAAATTTCGGATGGTCATGGAAAAGGTGGCGCTTCGATCACCTTCTGGCAACCCATCCCAAGTCGAACCCGCCGTTTGCCCTCACCCTGAGGAGGCGCGGAGCGCCGTCTCGAAGGGTGGGCAACACCACGACTGGTTCGCACCAAAGCGCGGAGGTTACTCCGCGCAATTCGAGACGCGGCCCTAAGGGCCGCTCCTCAGGGTGAGGCCGGGTGTTCCTAAGGCTGCAGCCGGTAGCCGCCGCGGTCGGTGATCAGGATGGCCGCACTCGCCGGATCCTTCTCGATCTTCTGGCGCAGGCGATAGATGTGGGTTTCCAGGGTGTGCGTAGTGACCCCGGCATTGTAGCCCCACACCTCGTTCAGCAGGACGTCGCGCGCGACCGGCCGGTCGCCGGCCCGGAACAGGTATTTCAGGATGGAGGCTTCCTTGTCGGTCAGGCGGATCTTCTTCTTGCCGCCCTTCTCCACCAGCATCTTGGCCGCCGGATGGAATTCGTAGGGGCCGATGGTCATCACCGCGTCCTCGCTGCGCTCGTGCTGGCGCAGATGGGCGCGCAGCCGGGCGAGCAGGACATTGATGCGAAACGGCTTGGTGACGTAGTCGTTGGCGCCCAATTCGAGGCCCAGGATGGTATCGGCGTCCGAATCGGCCGCGGTCAGCATGATGACCGGCGAGCGCACGCCCTGGCGGCGCATCAGCTTGCAGAGCTCGCGGCCGTCCATGTCGGGCAGGCCGATATCGAGCAGGATGGCGTCGTAATGCGCCAGCTTGGCCTTTTCCAGCCCCTCGGCGGCCGTCCCGACCTGGATGGTGTTGAAGCCGTCATAGAGGTCGAGCTGCTCGGCGAGCACGGTTCGCAGCGCCTGATCGTCATCGACGAGCAGAATCTTCTTCCCACGATTGTTCACTGACATGCTGCTGCTACCTGCGGACGTCCGCCGCTACCTTATCTGGTACGCCGCGGCGGCAAAAGCGGTTCACTTCGGCAAAAAGCCGCGCCATGCTAAAGGTGCTAAAGGTAAAGTATGCCCACGAGTCAGGTACATTCTCGCACCGCCACTGCACTAGCCGCCGTCGAACGCGCCTTGGCCGAGCTGCGCCGCGGCGGCATCGTCGTCCTGCGCGACGAGGACGGCGCCGGCGGCCTGGTGGTCGCGGCCGAAGCCTGCGGTCCCATCGCCCTGCAACGCCTGCAGGGCCTGGCCCAGGACGCACCGGTGCTGATCACCACGCGCCGCCGCGCCGAGGCGATCGGCATGGAGATCCCGCCGCATATCGCCGGCGGCATGGGCGAGACCAACAAGCCGATCACCTTGGACCTGCCCGAGGGCGTGCCGGTCGACGTCATCCTGCGGCCGCACGAAACCGCGGGGGCAAGCCGCCACGTCGCCCTGCGCTCGCTGTCGCGGCCGGTGGTGAGCCACGCGCCACGTATCGCCCAGACAGCGATCGAGCTCGCCAAGCTCGCCCGCCTGCTGCCCGCCGTCGTGCTGGGACCGCTCAGCCGCGACCAGGGCAACAAGCGGCGCGCCTGGGCGCGCGACCAGGACCTGATCTACGTCGATGCCAACGACGTGCTGGGCTACGAGGAGACCGCCTCGAAGAACCTGCAGCAGGTGGCGCAGGCGCACGTGCCGCTCGAGGGCGCGGAGAATGCCCGCATCCTCGCCTGGCGACCGAGCGACGGCGGCAAGGAGCATCTCGCCATCGTGGTCGGCGAGATCGACCCGACCGAGCCGGTCCTGATCCGCCTCCATTCGGAATGCTTCACCGGCGACCTTTTGGGCTCGCTGCGCTGCGACTGCGGCCTGCAGCTGCGCGGCGCCATCACCGAGCTCGCCAAGCAGGGCTCGGGCGTGCTGCTCTATCTCGCCCAGGAAGGCCGCGGCATCGGCCTGGTCAACAAGCTGCGCGCCTACGAGCTGCAGGACGACGGCTTCGACACGATCGACGCCAACGAGCAGCTGGGCTTCGACGCCGACGAGCGCATCTACGCGCCGGCCGCCACCATGCTGACGCGCATGGGCATCAAGCGCGTGCGGCTGATGACCAACAATCCGCAGAAGATCGCCCAGCTCGAGCGCTACGGCATCGAGGTCACCGAGCGGGTGGCGCATTCCTTTCCGGCCAACGGGCACAACGAGAATTACCTGCGCACCAAGGCCGAGCGCGCCGGCCATCTGCTCTGAGCAAAACCATGCGTGTCGGCGTTCCCAAGGAAATCAAGGACCACGAGGATCGCGTCGGACTGGTGCCGTCGTCGGTGGCCGAGCTGGTGCATCACGGCCATGAGGTGCTGGTCGAGCGCGGCGCCGGCCAGGGCGCCGGGCTGGGCGACGATCAGTACCTGGCGGCCGGCGCGCGGATCGCGGCCGACGCCACCGAGATCTTTTCGGCGAGCGAGCTGATCGTGAAGGTGAAGGAGCCGCTCGCGCCCGAGCGCAAGCGGCTGCGGGCCGGCCAGGTGCTCTTCACCTACCTGCACCTGGCGCCCGACCCGGAACAGACGCACGACCTGCTGAAGAGCGGCGTCACCGCCATCGCCTACGAGACGGTCACCTCGCCGTTCGGCACCCTGCCGCTGCTGACGCCGATGTCGGAGATCGCCGGCCGCCTCGCGCCGCAGGTCGGCGCGCGCTACCTCGAGCGCACGTCGGGCGGACGCGGCGTGCTTCTGGGCGGCGTGCCGGGCGTGCCGCCAGCCGAGGTCGTGGTGCTGGGCGGCGGCGTGTCGGGCACGCATGCCGCCACCATCGCGCTCGGCATGGGCGCCACGGTGTTCGTGGTCGACCGCTCGGCCGAGGCGCTGCGCCGGCTGGCGGCGCAGATGCCCGGCCTGCGCACGATCTTCTCGACGCGCGATGCGCTGAGCCACATCCTGCGCCGCGCCGACCTGGTGATCGGCGCCGTGCTGGTGCCGGGCGCCGCGGCGCCCAAGCTGGTCACCCGCGCGATGGTGGCGTCGATGAAGCCCGCCAGCGTGATCGTCGACATCGCCATCGACCAGGGCGGCTGCTTCGAGACGTCGCAGCCGACGTCGCATTCGCATCCGACCTATGTCGAGGAAGGCGTGACGCATTACTGCGTCACCAACATGCCGGGCGCGGTGGCGCGCACCTCGACCTTCGCGCTGAACAACGCCACCCTGCCGTTCGTGCTGGCGCTGGCCGACAAGGGCTGGCGCAAGGCGATCGCCGAGGATCCGCATCTGCGCAACGGGTTGAACGTGCATGCCGGCCAGCTCACCTGCCGCCCGGTCGCCGAGGCGCTGGGCCTCCCCTTCACGCCGCCCGAGGCGCTGGCCGCGTAGCGGCTCAGCCGCACCCGGCGGCCTTTTTTGGCCACACCAAGCCGCTAAACTCCCGACACGACCCCGATAAACGGGGCGACGCAGGAGGAAACACCATGTCGAGACTTCAAACGCCGTGCGCTCGTCGCCACGGGCGCCGCCTTCGCGCTCGCGCCCGCCATCGTCCGCGCCCAGAAGAAGTACGATCCCGGCGTCACCGACAAGGAGATCAAGCTCGGCCACACCAATCCCTACAGCGGGCCGCTGTCGGCCTATGGCGTGATCGGCAAGGGCATCACGGCGTTCTGGCAGATGGTCAACGACCAGGGCGGCATCAACGGCCGCAAGATCAACTTCATCACCTACGACGACGGCTTCCAGCCGCCCAAGACCGTCGAGATGGTGCGCAAGCTGGTCGAGGACGACCAGGTCTTCGCGATCTACCAGCTGCTCGGCACGCCGACCAACACGGTGGTGCAGAAGTACCTCAACCAGAAGAAGGTGCCGCAGCTCTTCGTCGCGACCGGCGCCTCGAAGTGGGGCAACCCCAAGGAGTTCCCGTGGACCATGGGCTGGCAGCCCGACTACGCCACCGAGGCCGCGATCTACGCCAAGCACATCATGGCGAACCACAAGGGCGGCAAGGTCGGCATGCTCTACCAGAACGACGATTCGGGTAAGGACTATCTCAACGGCTTCAACGCGGGCTTCGGCAAGGACCAAGGACAAGTTCCTGATCAAGACGGCGAGCTACGAGGTCACCGATCCCACCGTCGACAGCCAGGTCATCCAGCTCAAGGATTCCGGCGCCAACGTCTTCTTCAACGACGCGGCGCCCAAGGCCGCGGCGCAGGCGATCCGCAAGGTCGCCGATCTCGGCTGGAAGCCCGCACATTACCTCGCCAACGTCTCGGCCTCGGTCGCCTCGACCTTGAAGCCGGCGGGCCTCGACAACAGCAAGGGCATCATCACCGCGGCCTATCTCAAGGATCCGACCGACCCGCAATGGGCCAATGCGCCCGACTTCCTCGAATGGAAGGCGTGGATGGAGAAATACATGCCGCAGGGCAACATGTCGGACGCCTCCTACACCTATGCCTACTCGGTGTCGGCACGATGCGCCACGTGCTGACCCAGTGCGGCGACAACCTCACGCGCGCCAACCTGATGAAGCAGGCGGCCAGCATGCACGACCTCGTGGTGCCGATCCTGCTGCCCGGCATCAAGATCAACACCAGCCCGACCGACTTCTATCCCATCCAGTCGGTCCAGCTGGCGCGCTTCGACGGCGAGACCTGGAAGCTGTTCGGCGACGTGCTGTCGAGCGAGAGCAGCTAGCGGGCGCCTCTTCGCTGGGGGCGCGCCACTCCCGTGGCGCATTCATGCAGCGCACGGACCTCAAGGTCCGCGCGAAATCATGATGCGGACCTGGAGGTCCGCGCTCCAGATGATGACGCGCCACGCGAGTGGCGCGCGCCCGAGCGAGGGGGTTTCCGCAGTTCCCGCAGTTCCCGCTAGCGTTTTGCCAATCAGAGCCAAATTCGGGGGCGGCCGAAGGAGGGGTTTCGGCAATTTGCGCAATTTCCGCAATTTCCGCTAGTGGTCCGCCAATCAGCAGAGCCGCGTCGGCTTCGCCTTGATCTTCGGGTGCGGCCGCGCCTTCAACGACCTCGGCCTGCGCGCTTCGACCGGGACTCCGCCGGCTCGCTGACATCCAGGTCGGCTGCCGCATCTGCCGGCGGGCGGCTTTCGCGCCACTGCCGGGGCTGCCGGTTGCGCAGCCAGAACATGCAGGCGCGCACGTCGGGCGGCTGCTCGACCATGTAGTCCACCGTGATCGGCTGGCCGTTGTGGCAGAAGACCCTGGTCATCTTCCGCTGCATGCCCGTGGCGCGCGCAAACAGGGCGGACACCACGGCGCCATCGGCGGCCTCGCGGCCCTGTAGTACAGCTTCTCTAAAGTCCGGGATCGCGGCGATCCATCGATCGATGGTGCTGCGCGATACCTCGAACCGCGCGGCGAGGGTCTCGTTGGATCGCGCCCATTGCGCATAATGAACGGGCTGCTTCGGCGTATTCTGGTTTGTAGACGCTGGGTCGTCCGCCGGGCATGAGGGTGTTCTCCGATGGTCGTCCCACCCTATATAAGTAACACTACTATTTAAGTCAAGCATTACTCTGGCTGCATCAAGCCGGGAGTTTTGGGGCACCATATCGCGGCGAAAACTCGCCCCACGCGGAACCCCATGGCCTGGAGGATCTGGCACGGAATTCGCTCGACAGCG
>CAVXWG010000004.1:0-1723376 GCA_963765385.1 uncultured Alphaproteobacteria bacterium
AGGGCAAGATGTAGGGCGTGCCGCTCGCCGAAAGCTGCCGCCTCTACCTGATCTCGCCGGAACGCATCGATCATCCGGCGATCTTCGCCGACGCGCTGCGGGCGGCGCTCGACGGCGGCGACGTCGCCGCCTTCCAGCTGCGACTGAAGGACGTCGACGACGCGGCATCGCGCGCGCCGCCGACACGCTGCGGCCGGTCTGCCAGCAGCGCGGCGTCGCCTTCATCATGAACGACCGGCCCGATCTCGCCGTGAAGCTCGACTGCGATGGCGTGCATGTCGGCCAGGACGACATGCCCTACGCCGAAGCGCGACGCATCGTCGGGCCCGATCGACAGATCGGCGTCACCTGCAAGGCCTCGCGCCACCTCGCGATGGAAGCGGCCGAAGCCGGCGCCGACTACGTGGCCTTCGGCGCGTTCTTCCCGTCCACCACCAAGGCCGTCACGACGCCAGCGTCCCTGGAAATCATCGAATGGTGGAGCGAGCTGTTCGAGATTCCCTGCGTGGCGATCGGCGGCATCACGGTCGAGAACTGCAAGCCGGTGATCGAAGCCGGCGCCGATTTTCTGGCCGTTGCCGGCGGCGTGTGGAACTACAAGGACGGGGCTGAGGCGGCCGTCCGCGCCTTCAACGAGATCTTCTCGGCTCGTTAAGATTCAACTCAGCGCACCGGTAGCCACAGCACGTCCTCGATGTGCCGCGCACCCGTCGCCAGCATCACCAGCCGGTCGAAGCCCAGCGCCATGCCGGCGCAGTCCGGCAGGCCGTGGTCGAGAGCGGCGAGAAAATCCGCATCGACCGGCCAACGCACGCCGTAGAGCCGTTCCTTTTCGTCCATGTCGGCCTGCAGGCGGACGCGCTGAATGGCGGGATCAGTGAGCTCGCCGAAGGCGTTGGCGAGTTCGACGCCGCAGACATAGAGCTCGAAGCGCTCGGCCACCCGGGGATCGCCGGGCTTGGCGCGCGCAAGGGCCGCCATCGCGATCGGATATTCGCAGAGGATCGTCGGCCGTCCCATGCCGAGCCGGTGCTCGATCCTGTCGAACATGATGCGGAAGAAGACGTCCTCCCAGGTGTCGCCGGCATGCATCGCCACGCCCGAGGCGTGGGCGAGCTGCTGGGCATTGCCGACCGTCGCCAACAGGTCGACGCCGGCATGACGCTGGAACGCTTCGGCCACGGTCAGCCGCTCCGGCTCCGCTCCGGGATCGCAGACATGCCCATCCCAGCGCAGCTCCTTCACGCCGGTGAGCGCGAGCAGCGCCGCGCAATCCTTCATGATCGCCTCGTAGCCGGCGCCCGCGCGATACCATTCGAGCATGGTGAACTCGGGATGATGCAACGCCGAGCCCTCGGCGTTGCGGAAGACGCGCGCGAACTGGAACAGCCTGGGCACGCCGCCGGCCAAGAGCTTCTTCATCGCGAACTCGGGCGAGGTGTGCAGCCAGCGCTCGCGCTCCTCACCGTCGGGCAGCTCCCAGTCCGTGACAAATCCCGAGAGATGCACCTCGGCGCCAGGCGCTACCTGCAGGATCGGCGTCTCGACCTCGACGAAACTTTCGGCCGCGAACCACTGCCGCATCGCCGCCTGCAGTCGCGCACGCGCCTGAAGATTAGGCAGGCGCTTGCCGAGCTTGTCCGGCCTCCAGTCAGTCATGCCCGACCATCGCACGCAATTCAGGCGCCGTGTAGGGTGGCGCCATGACGCCGAAGCAAATCGATTCCTTCTGCAGCATGCTGCCCGCCGCGACGCGGACCGTGCAGTGGGAAGGCGTGGTCGTCTTCAAGGTCGGCGGCAAGATGTTCTGTCTGATCGCGCCACGCGATCATTCGGTGGGCCGCGTCTGCTTCAAGTGCCCGCCGGAGCACTACGAGGCGCTGTCGCATTCGCCGGGGTTCCGCCCCGCGCCTTATCTGGCGCGCGCCAAGTGGGTGGCGCTCGACGATCCCGGGATCCTGACGGCGGCCGAGATCCGCGCCTACATCAAGCGCGCCCATGCCGTAATCGCCGCCGGCCTGCCCAAGAAGAAGCAGGCGGCATTGGGCCTGTAAGGGCGCCTGTTGCGGCCCTTGGCGGCCTTTGATAGAAGGCGCCGCCGGCCTCGCCCCGCCCCTGCGGGCGAGGCCGCATTCCATTCATCCAAACCCTGCGGCAAGCCCCGGTAATCCCATGAAAGTTCCCGTCAATTCCATCCGCGCCGGCAATGTCATCGAATACAACGGCAAGCTCTGGGTGGCCTCCAAGGTGCAGCATATCAGCCCCGGCAAGGGCGGCGCGTTCGTGGCCATCGAGGCCAAGGCGCTGCGCGAGGGCAACAAGCTGCAGGAGCGCTTCCGCTCGGGCGAGACCATCGACCGGGTCCATATCGACGAGCGCGACTGCACCTACCTGTTCAAGGACGACAACGGCTACACGTTCATGGACAAGGAGACCTTCGAGCAGCTCACCGTCGGCGCCGACGTCCTCGACGAGGACCAGGCCCGCTTCCTGCAGGACGGCATGGAAGTGGTGGTGTCCCTCTACGAGGGCACCCCTGTCGGCGCCGAACTGCCCAAGACCGTCGTTCTCGCCGTCACCGAGGCCGACGCCGTGGTGAAGGGCCAGACCGCCTCGTCTTCCTACAAGCCCGCCATCGTCGAGGGTGGCGTGCGCGTCATGGTGCCGCCGCATATCGGCGTGGGCACGCGGCTGGTGATCAACACCGAAGACGGCAGCTACATGGAACGCGCGAAGGATTGATAGACCCGTGGCCGTCCCCACCGATCGTCGTCCCGGTGACCGCACGAGCGATCGCCCGGTCGCGCGTGTCGGTCGCGCGCCGATGGCGCCCGGCCGCGAGCGCTCCGGGCCGCCCGAGCGCCGTTCGCTCGCGGTGCGCTCGGCCACCATCACCGTGATGATCCGTGCCGCCTTCGCCGCCGCCAAGAACCTCAAGCGCGACTTCGGCGAGGTCGAGCAGCTGCAGGTCTCCGAGAAGGGCCCGGGCGACTTCGTCAGCCACGCCGACATCAAGGCCGAGCGCACCTTGCGCGCCGAACTTTCGCGCACGCGACCGGAATACGGCTTCCTGGGCGAGGAAGGCGGCGAGACCAAGGGCGACGGCCGCAATCGCTGGATCGTCGACCCGCTCGACGGCACCACCAACTTCCTGCATGGCGTACCGCATTTCGCCATCTCGATCGGCCTGGAGCGCGAGGGCGAGATCATTGCCGGTGTCATCTACCAGCCGATCTCCGACGAGCTGTTCTGGGCGGAGAAAGGCAACGGCGCCTTCGTCGACACGCCCAATGCGCGCTCGCGCCGCCTGCGCGTGTCGGGCCGCAAGGATCCGGCGCGCGGCCTGGTCGCCACCGGCATCCCCCATATCGGCAAGGGTGGCCATGCCGCCTACTTCGCCAAGCTCGCGGCGGTGACCGAGCGCACGGCAGGCATCCGCCGCTGGGGCGCTGCCTCGCTCGATCTCGCTTTCGTGGCGGCCGGCCGGTACGACGCGTTCTTCGAGTTCGGGCTCGCGCCCTGGGACGTCGCGGCGGGCCTCCTGCTGGTACGCGAGGCCGGCGGGGTGATTGGCGACATTTCGGGCAAACCTTACGAGCTGGGCGGCCCGTCCCTTCTCGCCAGCAATTTCGGACTGCGCGATTCGATGGTGGAGATCCTGTCCAAGGCCTAACGGCGCCCGGAGAGCGTCCCAGGGCCCGCGGTTGAGCGGGGGTCGGCCATTGGCTATTGTCGAGCGGCAAATCCCGTTGAAAGGCAATCGGTTATGCCAACGTCCTCGGCCGCCGTGAGCAGCCTCGCCCTTGCCGTGCTCGGCCTGGGCGCGCTGCCGGCGTTTGCCCAGGGACCGGCCGTTGCGGCCGTCGGCGACCGCCAGGATGCCGCCCGCCCGGCGGTCGCGCTGCCCTCGCCTCCCCCGGGACCGATCGAAAGCCAACTCCTCACGATCCCCCTGCGCGCCGACGGCCAGCCGATATCCGAGGCCGCTCCGCCGCCGCTGTTTGCCGGCGCGCTGCCGGTGATAACCGTTATCGATCGCCGGAAAACAAAGGGAAATTCTGCGGCGCCGGGCACGGGAACGGAAACCGGGCTCGTCATCACGATTAACCCCGCCCCCTTCGGGAGGCCGGCGCCGGAGCCCGACGACCCCTCCGCGCCGCCCGAAAAGACGGTGGCGGCCATTGCCCCGGACCTCGGCCCGGCGACGCCGCCGCCCACCAAGGCACCCCTCGCCGCCTCGATCCCGTTCATCGGACGATCGCCGGACCTCACCGATGCGACCCGGACGACGCTCGACGGCGTTGGCAAGACCCTTGCCGACAAGAGGCCGCGGCTGGTCGAGGTGCGCGCCTTCGCGACCGGCGATGACATCGTGAGCCGACAGATCTCGCTGGCCCGCGCACTGGTCGTGCGCGCCTATCTGATCGACCGCGGCGTCAAGTCCCGCATCGACGTCGGCGCCTTCCTGGGCGACGACGAGCGCGTCGACATCCTGGTGCCCAACACGTGACCGCACCTCCACGCAATCAGCAACGGCTGACCGGATGAGCAGCCCCTTACCCTATCTCGTCCGCATGCTGCTGTTCCTGGCGGCCGTCATCGGGCTCGCCTACCTGCTCCACCACGATCTGCTGCGCGTGTTCATGAACACGCCGATCCTGAACAGCGTGATCGTGGCCGTGCTGCTGATCGGCATCTTCTTCGTCATGCGCCAGGTGATCTCGCTGTGGCCGGAGGTGCGCTGGCTCCGCCGCTTCCAGCACCGCGAGGAAGGCGCGCCGCCCCTCGAGACGCATTCGATCAACCTGCTGGTGCCGCTGGCCGCTATGGTCGGCGACCGGCAAGACCATTTCCGCCTGCAGCCCACGGTCACGCGCGCGGTGCTCGACGGCATCGCCACCCGCCTCGATGAGCGCCGCGAGCTCACGCGTTACCTGATCGGCCTGCTGATCTTTCTCGGCCTGCTCGGCACCTTCTGGGGGCTGCTGGAAACCATCGGCGCCGTCGCCGACGCCATCTCGGGCCTGCAGGTCGCCAGCGGCGATGCCATCCAGATGTTCGCCAAACTCAAGGAAAGCATCGAAGGCCCGCTCAAGGGCATGGCAACGGCGTTCGGCGCCTCGCTGTTCGGCCTCTCGGGATCGCTGGTGCTGGGCTTTCTGGAGCTCCAGGCGAGCCAGGCCCAAGGCCGCTTTCACATCGAGCTCGAGGAATGGCTGGCGGGCGCCACGCGGCTCTCGAGCGGCGTGCAGGTCGAGGGCGACCAGGGCGTGTCGGCCTATGTCGAAGCCCTGCTCGAACGCACCGCCGACGGCCTCGACGAACTGACCCGCATGCTGCGGCGCACCGAGGAAGGCCGCGAAGCGTCGGCGGCGTCGAGCTCCGTCCTGGTCGAACGGCTGTCTTCTCTCGCCGAGGCCATGCGCGGCCAGCAGACCTTGCTGGCGCGCATGGCCGAGCAGTCGATCGAGCTGCGCGGCGCGATCAACCGCATGGCGGAGCGCGCGCCTGACTCCGATCGAGAAGCGTTGATCACACATCAGCGCGCCATCGAGGCCCACCTTGCCCGCCTCGTCGAGGAGAACGTGCGCAACCGCACGGCGCTCGCCGACGAACTGCGTGGCGAGTTCAGGCTGCTGGCCCGCACCATCGCCTCGACACGCGGCGTCGGCAGCCCGGCCGGCGAGGGCTGACCGAATGGCGGCCATTTCCCATCGCCGCGGCGGCTCGCCCGACTACACCTGGCCGGGCTATGTCGACGCGCTCACCACGCTCCTGATGGTGATGATCTTCCTGCTGTCGCTGCTGAGCGTCGCGCAGTTCACGCTGTCCAGTGCGCTCAGCAGCCGCGACAGCGCGATCGACCAGCTCGGCAAGCAGATCGGCGACCTCGCCAGCCAGCTGTCGATCGAGAAGAAGGCGACCACGAGCCTGCAGAAGGATCTCGAACAGCTCACCCTGCAGCTTCGCCAGGAACGAAGCGAGCGCGACAGGCTGAACGCCGACCTTGCCGCACAACGCCAGTCGGCCGATGCGCTCAAGATCGAGCGCGACCAGCTCACGGAGCGTCTGACCTCGATGATCGCCGAACGGGACAAGCTCTCGACGGCGCTGCAGGGGGCGGCCAAGGAATCGGAGGCCAAGGCGGCCGACCTGCAGAAGGAGATCGAGCGGCAGCGCGTCGAACTCACCCGGCTCGCCGCCTCGCTTGCCGCAGCGAACAACGAGAAGGGCAAGCTGTTCGGCGATCTTACCGAACAGGAGAAGCTCACGGCCGAGCAGAAAGCCGCGGTGGTGCGGCTCACCGCCGAGCTGGCCGGGCTCAAGGACGAACTCGGCCGCCTCAATGCCGCCCTCGACGCCGCCGATGCCAAGGCCAAGGAACAGAACGCCCAGATTGTCGATCTCGGCCAGAAGCTCAATCGGGCGCTCGCCAGCAAGGTCGAGGAGCTGGCGCGCTACCGCTCGGAATTCTTCGGCAAGCTGCGCGAGGCCCTGGCCGGCCAGCGCGACGTGCAGATCGTCGGCGACCGCTTCGTCTTCCAGTCCGAAGTGCTGTTTCCTTCCGGCTCGGCGCAATTGCAGCCGGGCGGCGAGAAGCAACTCGCCAGCGTTGCGCAGCGGCTGATGGACATCGCCTCACGGATTCCCAAGGACATCAACTGGGTCCTTCAGGTCGACGGCCACACCGACGACAAGCCGATCAGCAACGTGCTCTACCCGTCGAACTGGGAGCTGTCTGCCGCACGCGCCATCGCTGTCGTGAAGTTCCTGCACAGCGAGGGCATTCCCAACGAGCGCCTGGTCGCCGCGGGCTACGGCGAATACCAGCCGCTGTCGACCATGGATACCGCCCGCAACCGGCGCATCGAGCTCAAGCTGACCAGCCGGTAAAATCTGTTTCGCCTGTATCGCGCGGTGTTGACAGCGCTGGCCAATATTGTGGCGAATGCTTCCCAACTCTTTCAGGAACGCAGGCACCATGTCGAGCTTCGAACCGCGCCTGTATAACGCTGCTGCCGCATCCTTACAGAAGCCCGAGTCGCTTCAATTCGGCTGCCATTTCCGCCGGCATGTCGGCAGTGTCGCCCGTCGAAAGGTCGGGCGGAACGCGCTCCTCGTCGAAGTAGCGCCAGCCCTGGAACGCCTTACAGGTGCGCGGCGCGGTCGGCACCAGGGGGCGCTTGACCTTGATTCGACAGAATTTCTTGCCGTTGTCCTCGTCGAAATCCTCCTCGAAGCCGACCAGTTCCTGGCGGCAGCGGATGACGCCGCGCACCACCCAATAGAGCGAGCCGCCGGCCAGCAATTCCTCCGCCCGCCGCGGCGTGTTCCGGGTATAGACCCAGTGCGGGGATCGGGGACTTTGGCGGCGCTGCTTGCGCCGCGCCGCCTGGACCGTCTTCATGTGGGCGAGGTCGTCCACGCCGACCGCCAGCTTGATCAAATGCAACGCCATCGTTCGCGCTTAGTACGCGCCGCGTCGCCACTCAAGCGGCGCCTATCCACAACACCTCGAACGGCGTGGTACGCGCGCAACAGCCGTGGCGGATTCTCAACTCATCCGTCAGACACCACAGTGTTTACACAATCTCAAGTATAGTGTTCGTCGCTTTGTCCGGGGGTGCTCATGAATAGGTCGACGCTGTCTGCCCTGATCGTGGCTCTCATGCTGGGATCGGGTATCACCGGCTACCTCATCGGCAAGCCCAGCGACTCGGTCGATCAGATACCGCCAGCCCCGCGAACGGCCGTCGCAGTACCGCCAGCGGCCGCACCGGCGGCTACCCCACCCGCGTCGCCGGCTCCTCCCGCAGCCCCAGCGGCGACCCCAACGCCGCCGCGATCGATGGCGCCCACGCCGGTCGCCCAGCCGGCAGCGGCCCCCAATGAACCCTTCGCCTATCGCCGGGTTGCCATCGACAGCAGCCGGCCCGAGGCCGAGGCCTGCCTTGCCTTCAACAAACCGCTGGCGACCGGCGACGTGAAATATGCCGACTTTGTGCGCATCACCCCGGAAGTGAAGTCGGCGTTGCGCGTGGTCGACGATCGCCTCTGCATTGGCGGCCTCTCCTACGGCCAGGACTACACGGTGCGGATGCTGGCGGGCTTCCCGGGCAGCAACGGCGCCAAGCTCAACGACGAAGTGAAGGTCGATGTGGCGCTGGGCGCCCGCCCGGCGGTCGTCACCCTCCCGGGCAAGGGCTTCATCCTGCCGCGCGGCACGACGGTCGGCCTGCCGATCACCACCATCAACGTCTCCAAGGTCGGCATCGAGGTCTATCGGGTCAACGAGCGCGCGATCGACAGTTTCGCCAGCGATCGCTACGACGCAAGCTTTCCCGGGTCCGCGCCGGTCACCAAGTCATGGTCGCTGCGCAGTTGGCTGAACGGCACCAACGGCGTCCGCCAGTGGCGCGGCACGATGGACGTGCGCAGCCCGCCCAACCAGCCGGTGGTCACGGCCTTCCCGATCCGCGAGACGATCAAGGACTGGAAGCCCGGCGCCTATTTCGTCGTGGTGTGGAACGCCGCCAAGCCGCCGTCACGCAGCTTCGACGATGACGATGACAATTCCTCGGGCGGCTCGGCGGCCGGCATGTGGGTGATGGACACCGACATCGCCCTGACCAGCTTCACCGGCCAGGACGGTCTCAATGTCTTCGCGCGCTCCCTGCAAAGCGCCCAGGCACTGGCCGGCCTCGAGGTCGTGCTGCTGACGCGCGGCAACGAGCCGGTCGCCAAGGCGATCACCGCCGCCGACGGTCGCGTCAATTTCGCCGCCGGGCTCCTGAAGGGCCGTGGCGCCGCGGAGGCCTTCGCGGTGATGGCGTCGGACGCCAGCAAGCAGGAGTTCGCCCGCCTCGAGCTCACCAAGGCGGCGTTCGACTTTTCCGATCGCGGCATCTCCGGCCGCGAACAGCCCGGCCCGGTCGACGCCTTCCTCTACACCGAACGTGGCGTCTACCGCCCCGGCGAGACCGTGCAGCTCATGGCCATGCTGCGCGACAACGCCGCCATTGCGCTTGCCAACATGCCGGTGACGCTGATCGTCAAGCGGCCGGACGGCACCGAGTTCACGCGCTTTACCCACGCCCTGCAGGGCTCGGGGGCGCTTTACCAGCAGATCGAGCTGCCGAAATCCTCGCGTCGCGGGCGCTGGTCGGTGAACGCCTATATCGATCCCAAGGGCTCCCCGGTCGGCCGGGTCGAATTCTCGGTCGAGGATTTCGTGCCGGAGAAGCTCAAGGTCGAGCTCACGCCCGACCAGCCGATCCTGCATCCCGGCCAGGTCAACAGCTTTGCCGTTGCCGCCGACTTCCTGTACGGCGCGCCGGCGTCCGGCCTCACCGTCGAGGCCGACATGCGCGTCACCATCGACGACCAGCCGTTCGCCGACTTCGGCAAGTATTCGTTCGGCTCGGAGAACGAGCGCAAGAAGTTCGAGCCGCCCTTCATCACGCTGACCGCGCCCGATACCGACCAGGCCGGCAAGTCGCGCCTGGAATGGGGCGGCGACCAGGTCAAGGACACGGCGTTGCCGCTGCGCGCCCAGCTGCAGGCCCGCGTGTTCGAGCCCGGCGACGGCCGCGCCACGCGCGCCGACAAGACGGTGCCGATGCGCACCCGCGAGGTCTATCTCGGCATCCGTCCGACCTTCGAGGGCCGCTATGCCGCCGAAGGCGCTGACACGGAGTTCGACATCGTGGCCGTCGACGCCGACCGGCAAGCAGGTCGCGCGGCCGGCGGTCGAGTACCGCATCGAGCGCATCGACTATAATTACCAGTGGTACCAGGTCGACGGGAAATGGCGCTGGCAGTCGACGCAGAGCGAACGGCTGCTCACCGCCGATATCGATCGCGCTCAAGGCCGATGCAGCCGGTCCGTCTGTCGCGCCAGCTCGACTGGGGCCAATATAAGCTCACGATCGTCGACAGCGAGAAGAAGGCTCTCGAGCAGCCTGTCGTTCTATGTCGGCTGGTACGGCGGCACCGACACCGAGGAGACGCCCGACACGCTGCGCGTGGCGAGCGACAAGCAGAACTACACGCCGGGCGAAAGCGCCCGGCTGCGCATCGAGCCGCCCTTCGCCGGCGAGGCGCTGGTCGCCATCGCCACCGATCGCATCGTCGCCACCTACCCCGTGCAGGTTCCCGCCGGCGGCACCACCTTCGAGGTCCCGATCAAGGCCGAATGGGGCGCCGGCGCCTATGCGCTGGTCACCGCCTGGCGGCCGCTCTCGGCGCCCGGCCGACCGGACGCCGACCCGCGCCATCGGCGCGGCATGGCTCGGCATCGATCCGGCCCTGCGCACCCTCGGCATCGCAGATCGCGCGCACCCGAGAAGGTGACGCCACGCCAGCGCATCGAGGTGCCGATCAAGGTCGCCAACCTGCAGAACGAAGAGGCGTACGTCACCCTCGCCGCGGTCGACGAGGGCATCTTGCAGCTCACGCGTTTCAAGCTGCCCAATCCTGCCGACTATTACTTCGGCAAGCGCAAGCTGGGCGTCGCGATGCGCGACGACTACGGCCGCCTGCTCGACGCCAATGTCGACGATCTCGGCCGCATCCGCACCGGCGGCGATTCGGGCGATATCGGCGGCCTCGACGTGGTGCCGACCCGCACCGTCGCCCTGTTCAGCGGACCGGTGAAGCTCGACGACAAGGGCGAGGCCAAGATCGCGCTCGATATTCCCGACTTCATCGGCCAGCTCCGGCTGATGACGGTCGCCTACGACAAGACGCAAGCGTCGGCTCGGCCGAGACACGCATGTTCGTGCGCGATGCGGTCACCGCCGACGTCGTTCTGCCGCGCTTCCTGGCGCCCAAGGATCGCGGCCGCGTGGCGCTGTCGCTGCACAATGTCGACGGCCAGGCCGGCGACTATCGCAGTCACCCTGGAGGCGACGGGCGCGGTCGCGCTCGACCGGCCGGTCGCCGAGACGCGCAAGCTGGCGGCCAACCAGCGCGAGCTTTTGACCTGGGATCTCAAGGCAGGCGACGCCGGATTCGGCAAGGTCGCCGTCGCCGTCGAGGGGCCCGGCAACTTCGCGGTGCGCCGCGAATGGGACATCCAGGTGCGCTCGGCCCAGACGCCAACCGCCATCGACACCGTCTCGCAGCTCGATCCGCAGCGCGAGCTGATGGTCGACCGCAACCTGACGGCCAGCTTCGCGCCCGGCACCTCGCAGGTGAGCGTGGCGCTCTCGCGCATCCCGGGCATCGACGTGCCCGGCCTGCTGCGCGCGCTCGGACAAGTACCCGTACGGCTGCATCGAGCAGACGACCAGCCGCGCGCTGCCCCTTGCTCTACTACAACGACGTGGCGCTGCTGGGTTACGGGCCGTCCGATCCGCGCATTCCGGATCGCGTGCAGGATGCCGTCTATCGCGTCGTCGACATGCAGCTGCCCGATGGTTCGTTCGGCATGTGGGGGCCCTATGCGCCGGCGGCGGAGTGGCTGCAGAGCTATGCGCTCGACTTCCTGCTGCGCGCCCGCGACCAATCGATGGCGGTGCCCGCCGCCTCGCTGCAGCGCGGCCTCACCTGGCTCAACCGCAATGTCGAGAAGATGTCGCCCAACGCGCAGGCCTATGGCTGGTACGTGCTGGCCAAGGGCGGCCTCGCCGATCCCGGACGCGATCCGCTACTTCCAGGACACGAAGGCCTCCGATATCGAGGGCGGGCTGGCCTGGGCGCAGCTCGCCGCGGCGCTGAACCATGTCGCCGAACCCGGCCGCGCGCGGCTGGCCTTTGCGCTCGCCCGCCAGCACATCGACCAACGCGATCCCCACGAATATTACGGGTCGCCGCTGCGCAACCGCGCCGCCCTGATTGCGCTGGCGACTGAAGCCGGCGGCCGCGAGGCGCTCACCGAAGTCGTGAATGCGGTGCGCGAGAAGCTGGTCGCCAAGATCGACCAGACAACGACGCAGGAGGAGGCCTGGCTGCTGCTGGCGGCGCGGGCGATGAGCGCCGGTGGCGAGCTCGCCTATTCGGTCGACGGCGACAAGCGCAAGGCGGCTACCGAACCGGTCGTCCTCAATCCCGACCAGGCCGCCGTCGCGCGCGGCATGCACGTGACCAACGACGGCGAACGCCCGGTCTGGCTGCAGGTGACGGCGCGCGGCGTGCCGCTCGATGCCGCTGCCCGCCGCCTCGGAGGGGCTGAGCGTCCGGCGGCAGTTCCTGACGCTCGACCGGCGAGCCCGCCAATCTCGCGCGGCTGCGCCAGAACGACCGGGTGATCGTGTCGATCGACGGCCGCAACTTGGAAGGCGGCTACCACGAGGTGGCGCTGCTCGACCTGCTGCCGGCCGGCTTCGAGATCGAATTGGTGCTGACCGACGACACGGTGAAATCGTTCCCGTTCCTGGCCAAGCTCATCCGATACGCGCATCGCCGAGGCGCGCGACGACCGCTTCTTCGCCTCGTTCAACCTCGGTCGGCAGACCTATCGCAGCTGGTGGGATGACCCGGCGGATACCTACGCCAACTCGTTCCATGTCGCCTACATCGTACGTGCCGTGACGCCGGGCAGCTTCGTGCTGCCGGCGGTGAACGTCTCCGACATGTACGCGCCGCGCGTCTATGCCCGAAGCGACATGGGCAACGTCGCGATCGCGCCGCGGTAGCACGACCGCGTTGCGATGAACGTCCGGCGCGTCCTCGCGGTCGCTGCTCTTGCCGTCACCAGCCTGGCGGCGGCGGACGCTGGCGCTCGACCGCTTCTTCCCGCCCGACCTCTCGCGTTACCATGAGCGGTCGAGCGAGGTAGTCGATGCCAATGGCCGCCTGCTGCGCGCCTTCACGACCGCCGACGGCAAATGGCGGCTCAAGACCACGATCGACGACGTCGATCCGGTCTATCTCGCCCTGCTCAAGGCCTATGAGGACCGACGCTTCGACGATCACTGGGGCATCGACCCGCTGGCGGCGGCGCGCGCCGCGGGGCAATGGATCGCGCGCGGCCGCATCGTGTCGGGCGCCTCGACGATCTCCATGCAGGCCGCCCGCCTGCTCGAGCCGCGACCTCGCGCGGCTTCTCACCAAGGCGATCGAGTCGGCGCGCGCGCTGCAGCTCGAATGGCGCTACTCCAAGCGCGAGGTGCTGGCGATCTACCTGACCCTGGCGCCGATGGGCGGCAATCTCGAAGGCGTGCGCGCCGCCTCCTTCGCCTATTTCGGCAAGGAGCCGCAAGCAGCTCTCCGCCGCCGAGGCGGCCCTGCTGGTCGCCATTCCGCAATCGCCCGAGCCGTCGCCGGCCCGAGCGCGCCGGCAAATCGGCACAGGCCGCACGCGATCGCGTGCTGATGCGCGGGTTGGAGCACGCCATCATCGACCAGGTGCTGTTCGACAAGGCGGTCAGCCGGCCGGTGCCCGATCGCAGCGCTCGCCATGCCGATGCAGGCGCCGCATCTGGCGGCGTGGCTGGCCGGCCAGTCGCCCGGCGCGATCGTTCCGACGACCTTGCGCTTCGAGCTGCAGAGCGCGCTCGGCCAGCTCGTCGCCGACGAGCGCGGCCAGTTCGCCGACCAGGCGCAGATCGCCCTGGTCGCGATCGACAATCGCACCGGCGGCGTCGTGGCCTGGCTGGGCGGCTCGCGACTTCTTCGGCCGCGCCGGCCAGGTCGACCTGGTGCGTTCCCACCGCTCGCCCGGCTCGGCGCTGAAGCCCTTGATCTACGCCATGGCGTTCGACGACCGGACGCTCCATCCGGAGTCGCTGGTCGAGGACGTGCCGGTGCGCTTCCGCGACTGGCTGCCGCGCAACTTCGACCGCGAGCATGTCGGCGCCGTCACCGTGCGCCGGGCCCTGCAGCAATCGCTGAACGTACCGGCCGTGCTGGCGCTGGAGAAGGTCGGGCCCGCAGCGCTTCATCTCGACCCTGCGCAATGCCGGCGTCGCGCCGGGCCTGCCGCCGGGCGAGGCCGGGGCAAGCTCGGCGTGGCGCTGGGCAGCGCCACGGTCTCGCCGCTCGAGATGGCGGGGCTCTATGCCGGTCTCGCCAATGGCGGCAAGTTTGCGCCGCCGGTCGTGCGCCGCGATCGCCCGAAACCGGAACCGGTGCAGCTGATCGGCCCGACCGCCGCCTGGTATGTCGCCGACATGCTGGCCGACGCGCCGCTGCCCGAAGGCTTCGCATCGTTGCCGGTGGCACTGCGCGATCGGCGGATCGCCTTCAAGACCGGCACATCGGCGGGCTTCCGCGACGCCTGGGCCGCGGGCTACAGCGCCAACTGGACGGTCGTGGTCTGGGTCGGCCATGCCGACGGCACGCCGCGGCCCGGCCAGCTCGGCCGCCTGTCGGCGCTGCCCATCGTGTTCAAGGCCTTCGGCCGCCTGCCCGCCGAGGACAATCGCGCGCCGCCGGCTCGCCGCCGACGTGCTGCATGTCGCCTCGTATCAGGAACTGCCGTTGCGCATGCGCACCCTGGGGCCGGTGGCCGACGGCCATGGCGCGCCGCGCATCGCCTATCCGCCGCCCGATGCCCGGATCGAGCTCGGCTCCCGCGAAGCGGTGCCGCTTTCCGCCCTGGGCGGCGAGGGCCGGCTGCGCTGGCTGGTCGACGGCCGTCCGCTCGACGGCACCAGATGGGTGCCCGACGGGCCCGGCACCGTGCGCGTCGCGGTGGTCGACGAGGCCGGCCATTCGAGCGCCGTCACGGTGCGCATCGTCGAACGCCCCTGACGTACCGTCTCAGAGCACCAGCGCGAATATCACCGAGACCACGAGCAGCACGGCGAACGTCACGTTGATCGCCCGGTTGGTGCGCGGCTCGCGGAAGAAGCGCGTCAGCACCGCGCCGGCCAGCAGCCACGCGACGTTGACGGCCGTGATGATCACGAAAAGCAGCGGCCATCTTGACGGCGACGTCGAGCACGAGCCGCTCCTGCATCAGCACGAAGCCCGAAAACAGCGCCGCCATCGCGGCATAACCCTTGGGATTGACCAGCGACAGCAACAGCCCGCCCGCGAAGGTGGGCGCGCGCCGCTGCCCGCCATCGTCGGCCAGCGGCGGCGCCGTGGCGATGCGCCAGGCAAGATAGAGGAAGTAGGCCGCGGCCAGCACGGTCACGACCGGCGTCGCGCCAGGCACCGCCAGGAGCAGCCCGACCAGGCCGCTCGCCACGATCGCCATCACCGCCACCATGCCGACAACGATGCCGGCAAGATAGGCGGCCCCTCGGCGCGCACCGAAGGCGGCGCCGGTCGCGGTCAGGCTCAGGGTCGCCGGGCCGGGGCTGCCGGCCAGGGCGACCGCTGCAAGGACGAAGCCGGGTAGTGCTTCCACCGCCCCGATATGGCCGCGCACGTGCCTTGCGTCTTGAACGTTCGTGCGCATGGGAGCAAGCCGAATTGGTTCACCTTGGCACCAGGAACGCTGCAACGACCCGTAGGAACGCTGCCCGCTCGTCGGTCGTGTTCACCGCAAAGCGCTGCCAATCGGCCTTCGCCCTGAAGTCCGCGAAGAGTCCCGCAGGGTCCTCGTGGAAATGAAGGACGGCCTTGGACTTGAAATAGAACACGCCGCGCGACTTCTCCTTCAGCCTGTCGTGCCGGCGCACCTTCGCCAGCAACGGTTCCAGCCGGTCGAGCGCGGACGCCGTCGCGTGCCTCATGCCGCTGCCTTCGCCTTCAGCGCCTGCGCCACCTTCGATGCCGGCTCGCGGCCGAGCGCCGTGCAGATGTCGCGGCCCGCCCTGGCGATGGCGTCGAGATCGACGCCATGCTCGATGCCGAGGCCGTTCATAAGATAGATCACGTCCTCGGTGCCGACGTTGCCCGAGGCGCCCTTGGCGTAGGGACAGCCGCCGAGGCCCGCGACGGCGGTATCGAACACGGTGATGCCGCGTTCCATCACCGCCATGATATTCGCCAGCGACTGGCCGTAGGTGTCGTGGAAATGCGCCGCCAATTTCTCGCGCGGCACCCTGGCTGCCACGGCATCGACCATGGCGACGCATTCGGCGGGCGTGCCGACGCCGATCGTGTCGCCCAGCGAGATCTCGTAGCAGCCCATGCGGGACAGCCGCTCCGCCACCTCCGCCACCTTGGCCGGCGCCACCTTGCCGTCATAGGGGCAGGCGATCGCTGTCGAGACGTAGCCGCGCACCTTCATGCCGTGCTTCTGCGCCGCTTCCATCACCGGCGCGAAGCGCTCGAAGCTCTCGTCGATCGAGCAGTTGGTGTTCTTGCGGCAGAAAGCCTCCGAGGCCGCGGTGAATATCGCAATCTCCCCGCACCTGGCCTCGACCGCGCCATTCATGCCCTGCTTGTTGGGCACCAGCACGGGATAGGCCACGCCCGGCTTGCGTTGGATACGTCCCATCACCTCGTCGGTGTTGGCCATCTGCGGCACCCACTTGGGCGACACGAAGCTGCCGGCCTCGATGGCCGAATGGCCGGCCGCCGACAGCGCATCGATCAGCGCGACCTTGGCGTCGACCGGAACCGGCCTCGCCTCGTTCTGCAGACCGTCGCGCGGCCCCACTTCGACCAGCCGCACCTTCTTCGGATAGATCATGTGTCCGCCCTTACGCCAGCGTCTGCTGAAGCTTGCCGGCACGGCCGAGGATGACCGTAACGGCGGCCAGCGCCAAGACCGTGAGGCCGATCAGCAGGGTTGCAACAGCGGTGATGGTCGGATTGACCTCGAGGATCAGCTCGTTGAACATCTTCTTCGGCACGGTCTCGTAGCGGCCGGCGATGAACGAGGTCACGATCACCTCGTCGAAACTGCCGATGAAGGCGAAGATCCAGGCCGCGAAGACGCTGGGTGCCAGGTTGGGCAGCACAATCTTGACGACCGTGTAGCGCCACGACGCGCCCAGGCTCCAGGCCACCTGCTCGATTCGCAGGTCGAATTCGCGGATGGCCACCCCCATCACCATCATGACCAGCGGCACGTTGAGCACGGTGTGCGCCACCACCAGGCCGACGAAGGATCCCAGCAAGCCGACCTTGGCCAGCCCGAGATAGAGCGCGATCGCGGCGATGATGGTGGGCACGATCAGCGGCGCCATGAAGTTGCCCTCGGCCCAGTCGCGCCCGGCGAACGAGCCGCGTCGAAGGCCATAGGCCGCCAAGCTGCCCAGCACGAGGGCGGCGACGGACGACAGCGCGGCCAGCGCGGCCGACGTCCACATGGCATCCATCCAGCGCGGGTCGCCGAAGAACGCCTCGTACCAGCGCAACGAAAAGCCCGGCGGCGGAAAGGTGAGCGCCCGCGCCGAGGAGAACGACATCGGCACGACGATCAGCAACGGCACCGTCAGGAAGACGAGGCCGAAGATGCCGACGGCCGCGAGCGCGCGGCGGCTCCAGGGCGAACCGCCGGTCATGCCCCTAGCCTCACAGCGACGCCTTGCGATCGAGCCGCCGATAGGCGGCGAAGATCAGCAGCGACACGATCAGCAGGATGGTGGAAATCGCCGAGGCCTGTTCCCAGCGCGGGATCTGGTTGATCAGCGTATCGAGCAGGTTGGAGATCATTGGTACCCGGCCGCCGCCCAGGATCGCGGGCGTGATATAGAAACCCAGGCACAGGATGAAGACCAGCAAGGTGCCGGCCGCCAGCGCCGGCAAGGTGAGCGGGAAATAGACCTGCCAGAAGATGGTGCGCGGCGGCGCGCCCAGCGAAGCGGCGGCCTGCAGCAGCCGATCGTCGATGCGGATCATGGCGGCGAACAGCGGCAGGACCAGGAACGGCAGCAGCACGTTGGCCATGCCGATGGTGACGCCGAGTTCGTTGTAGAGGAACTGCACGGGCTGGTCGGTGAGCCCGCTCCACTGCAGGGCACGGTTCACCAGCCCGCCGTTGCCCAGCACCACGATCCAGGCGTAGGTGCGGACGAGGATGCTGACCCAGAACGGCAGCACGACCAGGGCGATGGCGACCAGACGGGCGCGGTTCTGCAGGCCGCGCATCCAGTGCGCCAGCGGATAGCCGATCAGCACATTGGCCACGGTGGCGATCAGCGCGATGCGCATCGTGTTGCCCAGCACGCGCAGATAGACCGGCGCCTCGAGCAGGCCCTGATAGTGTTCGAGCGTGAAGCCCTGCCCCTTGTCCCAAAAGGCGAGGCCCAGCATGTATGCGATGGGCGCGTTGAAAGCGACGACCATCAGCACCAGCAGCGGCGCGACGAAGCCGAAGCCCGTGGAGCGGTTCATTACGAGGCCTCGCCGGCGAAGCAGCTACGGCATGGGCATGACTCGAAAGTCATGCCTCCCCCGTCTTACGGGGGAGGTGCCCCCGAAGGGGGCGGAGGGGGAAAGCCATACAGGCGATCTCCGGTAATTTCAGATCTGAAACGTGCAGATACCTCGATTGGGGCTTTCCCCCTCCGGCCCTGCGGGCCACCTCCCCCGTATGACGGGGGAGGCAAGGTTTGGTTGTCTAGTCGTGATCCCTCTTACAGATTGAGCTTGAAGGCTTCCCACTTCTTGTTCACGGCCTCGCCGTTCTCGGCCCACCATTCGGCGTTCTCGAAGTACTGCACGGCCTTGTTCTGCTTGCTGGTCGGGAACTGCCACAGTTTGTCCTTGGGCAGCAGCGCATCGAGGTCTGGGCTGGGGCCGGTGTAGGAGATCACCCCGGCGGCCTTGGCCTGGTTCTCCGGCAGCGACATCTCGTGCATGAGCTTGTAGGCCGCCGCCTTGTCCTCGGGCTTGGAGCCCTTGACGATGCCGAAGAAGGAAAGGTCCGCCTTGCCGCCGGCGAAGTTGAGGCCGAACGCCGGATCGCCGACGACCCTGCCCGACCAGCAGATCGAGTACTGCACCTCGTTGTCCTTCATCAGCTGCGGCGGCTGGGCGCCGGCCTTCCACCACACCGCGACCTCCTTCTTGATCTCGTCGAGCTTCTTGAAGGCGAGGTCGACATCGAGCGGGAACAGCTTGTCGATCGGCACGCCCGCCGCCTGCACGGCGAACGGCAGGCAGTAGTGCGGATAGTCGGGCAGGCAGCGCTTGCCCGGGAACGCCTTGATGTCGAAGAACTCGGTGAAGTTTTTCGGCTCCTTCGCGCCCGCGCGCCACGCCATGATGGTCGAGAAATACTGGTAGCCGAAGCCGTACTCGGCCTTGGCCTCGGGAAACATCGCTGCCGGAGCGACCGCGGACCAGTCGATCGGCTCGATCAGGCCGAGCTTCTTGGCCTGCAGCACGACGCCCGAGCCCAGTTCGAACATCGTGGCGCTGGTCTGGCCGCTCTCGACCAGCGCGCGCAGCTTGCCGAGCGAGCTCGGGCTTTCGCGGATGACGTTGATGCCGGTCTTGGCCTTCAGCGGCTCGATGTAGCCCACCTGGATCGAATCGCCGGACAGCCCGCCCAATTCGACCATACGGATTTCCTTCGACTGCGCGCGCGCGCCGCCAGCCGTCAGGATGCTGAAAGCCGGCAGGCTCGCCGCCGCCGCTCCCACGAAAGTGCGTCTCTTCATCTAAAACCCCCTTCTGTTCAAACCGGCCATATGTCGGCCGCCTCCCACGATACGGCGACGCGTTCGCCCGTGGCGAAAGCGCGCCCCACGAACGGAACCGCAGCGACCATCGGCGCGCCGGCCGCACCATTCTCCAGGGCCAGATGATAGCGCACCATCTGCCCGAGATAGATCGCCTCGACCACGCGCGCCGTCTTGCCCACAGAGCCGACGGCGCCAATGCGCACCCGCTCCGGCCGCACCAGGCCGGTACGGCCATCCTCGAGCCCGACGAAATTGGCGATGCCCAGGAACTCCGCAACGAAGCGGTTGGCCGGCCGGAGATAGGCCTCGGCGGGCGCCGCCACCTGCTGGGTGCGGCCCTTGTCCAGCACCATGATGCGATCAGACAGCGACAGCGCTTCTTCCTGGTCGTGCGTCACCAGGATCGTGGTCACGCCCAGCGTGCGCTGGAGCTGCTTCAGTTCGACCTGCAGCTCTTCGCGCAGCTTGCGGTCGAGCGCGCCCAGCGGTTCGTCGAGCAGCAGAATGTCGGGCTTGAAGACGATGGCGCGGGCAAGTGCGACGCGCTGCTGCTGGCCGCCCGAAAGCTGCGACGGCCGGCGGTCCTGCAGGCCTTCCAGGCGCACCAGCTTCAACGCGTCGAGCGCCTGGCTGCGCGCCACAGCACCGCCGATCTTGCGGACGCCCAGGGGAAACAGCACATTTTCCAGCACGGTCATGTGCGGGAACAGCGCGTAGGACTGGAAAACCAGTCCGATGTTGCGCTGCTGCGCCGGCGCGTCGGTGACGTCGCGGCCGCCGATGAAGATGCGGCCCGCCGTCGGCCGGTTCAGCCCGGCGATCAGCGACAGCAAGGTCGTCTTGCCCGAGCCGCTCGGCCCCAGGATGGTGACGAACTCGCCCTGCGCGACCGCGAGATCGACCTCGTCCGCCGCCGCAACGAGCCCGTAGCGCCTGCTCACGCCCTCGAGGCGGATGTCGCTCACGCGAGCGTCGCCATGGCGCGATCGGCCGCCGCCAGGGTCTCGTCGATGATGGCGTCATCGTGCGCGGTCGAGAGAAACCACGCCGTGCGCTGGTTGACCCGGATGCCCTGCTCCTGCAACGCCGTGTGGAACGCCAGCGCCATGTCGCGATCACATGCCGCCGAGTCGCGATAGTTCCTGGGCGCCGGGCCCTTCGTGAAGAACGTCTGGAAGATCGGGGGCAGGCCCTGCACCAGGACAGGCAGCTTGTGCTTTGCCCCCAGTGCCGAAAGCCCTTGCATCAGCCGCGTGCCCCGTTGCTCGAGGTCCTGATAGACCGCGCCATCGTCGCGCTCCAGTTCGTCGAGCGCGGCAAGCGCCGCCGCCATGCTCTGGACGTTGCCGTTGTAGGTGCCGCCATGCATCACGCCCTTGTCGAGCAGCGTGTCCATGACATCGCGGCGTCCCGAGACCATCGCCAGCGGAAACCCCGCGGCGACCGCCTTGGCGTAGATCGCGAGATCCGCCGTGACGCCGAAGCGGTGCTGAGCGCCGCGCAGACCGACCCGGAAACCCGCGATGACCTCGTCGCAGATGAACAATGCCCCCTGGGCGCGACAGAGATCGCGCACGCCCGCGAGATAACCGTCGCGCGGCGGGATCGCGCCGCCATTCACCATCACGGGCTCCATGATGACGGCGGCAATCTCGCCGGGGTGACGCTCGAAGGCGGCGGTGAGCGCCTCGAGATCGTTCCAGCCCGCGACCACGACATCGTCGAGCACGCTCTTGGGCATACCCGGCGAGCCGGCGACCGGAACCGGCGATTCGGCCGGACCGGCCTCGTTGAGCGGCGGCCGCGCGCTGATATAGGTCTGGTCGCTCCAGCCATGATAGTGGCCCTCGAACTTCAGGATCCTGGTGCGGCCGGTGAAGGCGCGGGCGAGCCGCATGGCCATCAGCACCGCCTCGGTGCCCGAGGTGGCGAAGCGCACGACCTCGGCGCCTGGCAGCAGGCGGCACAGGCGCTCGGCCAGCTCGGTCTCGCGCGGATGCTGGCCGGCATAGACCTGGCCGTCCGCCAGCGAACGGGCGACCGCCTCGATCACCGGCTTGGGCGCATGGCCCAGGATCGCCGGGCCATTGCCCAGCACATAGTCGATATGGACGTTGCCATCGACGTCGTGGAGCCGGGCGCCCTCGCCGCGCTCGAAGAACAGCGGCACCGGCGTGCTGGCATAGCGCACATTGCTGCTGACGCCGCCGGCCAGGTGCTTCTTCGTCCGTTCATAGAGCTCGATTGACTTGGCGTAGCTACGCATGGCCCTCATCCAGCAAGAACAGTGCCCATTCCGACGGGCGGGATGACCTGGATTCTGTGATCACAAATGACTGTATAGCCGCTGATTCTGGCCAGCAACAAATTTTGTGATCACAAACAGACCTCGATCGGTTATGGTCACACGATGCCGACCGCCGCCCCTTCCAGCAATCCCGCTGATATGTCGCTGCGCAACCAGGTCTACGATTCGCTGCGCGAGGCGCTCACGGCGGGGCGGTTCGTCCCCGGGCAAAAGCTCACCTTCCGCTTCGTCGCCGGCGCGCTGGGCGTCAGCCTCACACCGGTGCGCGAGGCGATGCGGCGCCTGGTGGCCGAGGGCGCTTTCGAGATGCAGCCCAACCGGTCGGTCCGCGTGCCGCTCATGACGCGGGCGAAGATCCTTGAATTGCGCGACATCAGGATAGCGCTCGAGGGATTGGCGACCGAAAAGGCCGCCAATCGGGCAACCAAGCAGCACGTCGCTAGCTTGCGCCGGATCGCCCTCGAAATCGCCACCGCCCGCAGCGCCGGGGACAGCGTGACGGACCGCCTGAAGGTGCGCGAGTTCCATTTTGCCCTTTATGCCATCGCCGACCAGCCGACCCTGCTACGCGTGATCGAGGGACTGTGGCTGCAGACCGGCCCATACATGAACCTTCTGTATCCCGAATTCATCAGCCTGCCGCATGGGCCGGAGACGCGCGCACGCATCATCCGCGCCCTGCAGTCGCACGACGCGGTTGCGGCGCGCCGGGAAATTGAGAACGATGTCCGGCAGGCCCTTTCCTATGTCGGCGATCTGGCGGACGATTCGGGAAATATCGCCCCCGCTTCGCCGATGGCTGCCAAGAGGCGACGCGGTGGCTCGAAGGCAGCGATAGCGATAGAACTCTACTAAGCTCAGGTTACGGAGAAAGTCATGGCTCAGCAGCTCAGCAACCAACGCATCGCCTGGTTCAACGGCAAGTTCATGCCGGAAGGCCAGGTCATGATCCCCTTCCGTGACCGGAGCTGGAAGTACGGCGACGGCGCCTTCGACATGACGCGCACCTTCGAGGGCCAGCCCTTCCGCCTCAAGGAGCATATCGACCGCTTCTACCGCTCGCTGCGCTACCTGCAGATCGATCCCGGCATCGGACCCAAGGAGATGGTGGCCAACAGCGAGGAGGTCGTTGCCCGGAACGAGCACCTGCGGCCCGCAGTCGGCGACTGGTGGGTGGGCCAGCGGGTCAGCCGCGGCGTCGACGCCGTGGGCGACGAGGGCTGGGACCATACCGGCCCCAATGTCGTGATCGAAGTCCTGCCGCTGCCGCTCGCCAAGCGCGCGCCTCTCTACCGCGACGGCGCCCAGGTCATCACCACCACGGTGCGCCGCACCGCGCCCTCGATGCTGAGCCCGCGCGCCAAGACGCACAACTATCTCAACATGATCATGGCCGAGAAGCCGGTGAAGGCGCTCGCGCCCGACGCCTGGGCGATCCTGCTCGACGAGAACGGCAACCTGGCCGAGGGGCTGGGCAGCAACATCTTCATCGTGCGCGAGGGCGAGCTCTTCACGCCATCGGAGCGCTATGTGCTGCCGGGCGTCAGCCGGCAGATGACCATCGACATGGCCAAGCAGCTCGGCATCCCCTGCACCGCGGGCGACATCGACCTGTTCGACGCGGCCAACGCCGAGGAGATGTTCCTGACCTCGACCAGCCTCTGCATCCTGCCGGTGAAGAGCTTCAACGGCGGCCCGGTCGCCGACGGCAAGACGCCGGGTCCGATCACGAAAAAGCTGATCGACGCCTACTCCAAGAGCGTGGGCTGCGACTTCGTCGGGCAGTACCTGAAGTTCTTGCAGTAAGACTCGCATCGCCCTGCCGATCCGAACGTCCGGCATTTTTACTACCTCATACCGACACCTCCCCAGCGGAGCTGCCAAGGTGTGGACACATCACCGAATCAGGCTCCTCTCCCCCGCTAGGGGGAGAGGTTGGGTGAGGGGGGATACGCACGTCGTTGCCCCCTCTCCCAGCCTCTCCCCCTAGCGGGGGAGAGGAATTTGAGTTGTGTCCAGACCGTAACAGCGGAGCTGGGGAGGTGTCGGCGTCCTACGCCGACGGACGGGTCATGAGCATCAGTCGTGGCGCTCGTGACCCCTCCGCCCGCTCCGCGGGCACCTCCCGTTCGCGGACTCCGCGAAGGGAGGAAAACTCAAGGCGGCAATCAATCGTCCTTAGGGCGCTTGGGGGCTTACTTCTGCCCCTTTTGAGCGTAGACTTTAGGGGTGGCAGATCGCGGCTCTTCGTGGCCGGCGAACTGGACTGGACGTCAATGCCACGACTGGCTGCCACGGGCTTATAGGCACGACGAGGCCGCGCTCTTCGAACTTTTGTTCGGGAGGAAGCACCATGGCCACGCAACCCCATGTCAGGAACCCCATCGAATGGGGATGGGAAACCATCAAGGAAACGGGACACGCCTTGGGATCGGCCGCCAACACGATGGACGGCGCCTGGGAGGCCCATGACCTCGCGCCACCGGTCGTCCGCAAGATCGGCCTCGCCGACCTCAGGCACGCCTTGGCCGAAGGCGCCCGCGATTTCGCGGCCTGCCGGACGGACGTCATCTTCCTCTGCCTGCTCTATCCCATCGCCGGCATCATCATCTCGCGAGTCGCCTTCAACTACGGCCTGCTGCCGCTGATCTTCCCCCTGATCGCGGGCTTCGCGCTGATTGCGCCGCTGTTCGGCGTCGGCCTCTACGAGATGAGCAAGCGGCGTGAGCAGGGCATCGCCATCGGTTGGGCAGACGCCTTCGCGGTGCTGCGTTCGCCCGCCATCGGGTCGGTTGTGGTGATGGGCCTGCTGCTGCTGGCGCTGTTCGCGCTGTGGCTGTTTGCGGCGAGCTTCATCTACACCCTGACGCTCGGCCCGAATCTGCCGATCTCGGCAGCCGGTTTCGCCCGCGACGTCCTCACGACGCAGCAGGGCTGGACGATGATCGTCGTCGGCATGGGCGTCGGCTTCCTGTTCGCGCTGGCGGCGCTGGTGATCAGCGTGGTGTCGTTCCCGCTGCTGCTCGACCGCAATGTCGGCGTCTACTGCGCGGTGGCCACGTCGGTGAAGGCCGTGCGCATGAATCCCGGGCCGATGGCGGTCTGGGGGCTGATCATCGCCGCGGGGCTCGTCATCGGCACGATCCCGTTGCTGATCGGCCTCGCCATCGTCCTGCCCATCTTGGGGCATGCCACCTGGCATCTCTACCGCAAGGTGGTCGTGTACTGAGCCTCTCCGGCCTCCGGCTCCTCCCCTGGAAGACCGGGCAGGCCGATCGAACAAAAAACTCCGTCATCCCGACCGGAGCCGAGCGTAGCGAGGCGAAGTGGAGGGACCTTTTCTGTTGCCTCCGCGACAAGAAGAGGTCCCTCGACTACGCCGCCCGTTGGGCGGCTCGCTCGGGATGACGGAATAATTTTGGTTGCCTCCCGACCCCTTTCCTCTTCCATCTTAGACAAGAGGCGCCCGCAACGGGGCCGGAGGGGGTGGGGGTGTCTTTCTGGACGATAAGACAGCCGGCTGACGGCATTGTCGTCGCGCCGGACCAGCGGCTGCCCTGGCCGCAGACGGTTGCGCTTGGCGTCCAGCACGTGGTGGCGATGTTCGGTGCTACCGTGCTGGGGCCGCTGCTGATGGGCTTCGACCCCAACGTCGCGGTGCTGATGAGCGGCGTCGGCACGCTGATCTTCTTCGCAGCCGTCGGCGGCAAGGTACCGAGCTACCTGGGCTCGTCCTTCTCTTTCATCTCGGTCGTGGTCGCCGCCACCGGCTATGCCGGCCAAGGTCTCAACGCCAACATGGACGTGGCGCTGGGCGGCATCATCGTCTGCGGCGCCGTCTATGCTGTGATCGGCTTGGTGGTGATGTCGACTGGCACCGGCTGGGTCGAGCGGCTGATGCCGCCGGTCGTCACCGGCTCGGTGGTGGCGGTGATCGGGCTCAACCTCGCGTCGCTTCCGATCAAGACCATGGCGCCGACATCCTTCGATGCGTGGCTGCAGGCCGTAACCTTCGTCACCATCGCCCTGACCGCCGTATTCGCGTCCGGCATGGTCCGCCGGCTGCTGATCCTGGTCGGGCTGATCGTCGCCAGCCTCACCTACGCCGTCCTGACGAATGGATTGGGCTGGGGCAAGCCGATCGACTTCACCTTGATCGAGAACGCCGCGTGGCTGGGCGCCCCGCATTTCACCGCGCCGGTGTTCGAGGGCCGGGCGATCGCGTTGATCGTGCCGGTCGCGCTGATCCTGGTGGCGGAGAATCTCGGGCATCTGAAGGCGGTCGGCGCCATGACCGGCCGCGACATGGGTCCCTATATCGGGCGCGCCTTCCTGGGCGATGGCCTCGCCACCATGGTATCGGCCAGCGTCGGCGGCACCGGTGTCACGACCTATGCCGAGAACATCGGCGTGATGGCGGCGACCCGCATCTATTCGACGGCGCTGTTCGTCGTTGCCGCCCTGTTCGCCATCCTGCTGGGCTTCTCGCCCAAGTTCGGCGCGCTGATCCACACCATCCCGCTGCCGGCCATGGGCGGCGTCAGCATCGTGATCTTCGGCCTGATCGCCATCGCGGGCGCCCGCATCTGGGTCGACAACAAGATCGACTTCACCGACGGCCGCAACATGATGGTGGCCGCCATCGCCCTGGTGCTGGGCACCGGCGACTTCACCCTCAAATTCGGCGGCTTCGCCATAGGCGGCATCGGCACGGCGACGTTCGGCGCCATCGTCCTGAACGCGGTGCTGGGGGCGGGACGGCGCCGTCCTATCTGACGGCGAAGGAGACGGCGGCCTTGTCGTAGTCGCCGGAGCCCATGCGGCCTTCGGCAAAGATCTCGTGCTCGGCAATCCAGTTGAACGATTGCTCGAACACCTCTCTCGAATAGGTCTCGAAGACGATGCGCTCGCCCGGACCCCAGCGCCTGGTGTCCATCATGGCGTGATAACGCTCGGGAAATTCATTCCTGTAGTAGCGCGTGTAGAGTTCGGGGCGCAGGTCGATGTCGCGCTGGGCGCGCTTCAGGGCGGCAAAATAGCGACGGACGTCCGCGGGATCGGGCGAACCGTTGATCATGGCGGCGATCATGAAGGTGGTGTCGATCACCTTGCGGAAGCCAAGCTGCTCGACGAGGTAATAGGGACCGCTGAACAGCGCCGCCGCCCGGCTCCTGCCCTCGATCAGGAGCTCGAGGCGGCGAAACAGCATGCCGTCCTCGAAGTTGAGATTGATCTGGTCGGCCGGGAGGTACTGCTCCAGCGCCTGGATCGTCGAATAGTGGCTGCCCGACTGGAAGCCCACGGAGATCGGCACCCCGGCGAGGTCGGCCGGCGCGCGGATGGGCGAATTGGCGGGAACGAAAATGCCCGAAGGCGCGATCGAATAGGCGTCGGCATAGAGCCTGGCATGGCCGTTCGAGGCCGCGACGTTCACCGTCCAATGGCAGGCGCAGCTCACTTGGGCTTCACGGCCCTGCTCGATGCTCTGGAAAGCGCCTTTGGCGCCCTTGTTATGATGCTGCCCGTCGCTCGACCGGATCAGCTCGCGGAACTCGTAGTCGAGCCCCTCGGCGCGGAAATAGCCCTTCTCTTCGGCCACCCACTCCTGCAAGCGAAAGTGCGGCTCGACGATGAATTTGCCCATAGGGCTTCCTCCCGCGCGTGAAGGCTGTTTTTACCAGCTTGCCCCGGGCGTCACCAGAGCATGTGCGGATCGTTCGAATTCAAGTCTTGCCGGCGTCATGATCTTTCGGACCGCGGGCGCCCGCCGCTCATGATTCATGAGCGAGCCGGAGGCTCGCGGTCCGGAAGAGCATGAAAGAAGCGTTGCGCTTCCTCAGGGCTCTGCCTCGAACTCCACCAGCTCCGCGCCTTCGGGCACCTGCTCGCCCACGGCATAGCGCACGCTCTTGACCGTGCCGTCGGCCGGAGCGGTCAGCGTGTGTTCCATCTTCATCGCTTCGAGCACCAGCAGGGGCTGGCCCTTGCTCACCGTGTCGCCGGGCTTGACCCGAAGATCGATGATCTTTCCGGGCAGCGGCGCGCGCACGGCGGCTTCGGCCGTGCCGGCCGCCTCGTATTGCGTGACGTCGAGCGGGTCGACCAGGCGCAGCCTCCGGTTCGCGCCGTCGGCGAACACCGTGTAATCGACACCGTCGGCCGTCTGCCGGCGCACCACCGTGGCCGTGAACATGTCGTCGCCCAGACGAATCGAGCAGCCTGCCATCGTCGACGCGCTGAACACTGGCCTCGAGAGGACCGCCGGGCAGCTCCAGGCCGATGCCGCCGTCGCGCCGTCGGTGGGCGATCACCGTCGCCTCGCGATCGCCGTCCTTCCAGCGCACGGCGTCATGGCCTTCATCGAGCAGCCGGAAGCTCCTCTGTCCATTCCACGGCGACCAGGGGTCGCCGGAAGTGCGCGCCGCGGCTTCGGCCGCCTCCTGCCATTCGACCAGCCGCGCCAGGGTGGCAATGGCGAAGATGCGGTCGCCGGCGGCTGCCGGCTTGGCGAACAGCTCGTCGCGATGGCGCTCGATGAAGCCGGTGTCGATCTCCCCGCCGACGAAGGCTGGATGTGAACACAGCGCCTTCAGGAGCGCGGCATTGGTGGTGACGCCCACCACCTCGGTCTCGCCCATCAGCGCCGCCATGCGGCGCATGGCCGAGGCGCGGTCGCGGTCGTGGACGATGACCTTGGCGATCATCGGATCGTAGAACGGCGTCACCGTGTCGCCCTGCCGCACGCCGGTATCGACGCGCACGTGCGGGCCTTCGGCCGGCAAGCGCAGATGAACCAGAGTCCCGGTCGACGGCAGGAAGTTGCGGTTCGGATCCTCGGCATAGAGCCGGACCTCGACGGCGTGGCCGTCGATGCGAAGCTCATCCTGGGCAAGCGGCATCTTCCCGCCGGCCGCGACGACGAGCTGCCATTCGACCAGGTCCTGGCCGGTGATCGCTTCGGTGACGGGGTGCTCGACCTGCAGGCGGGTGTTCATCTCCATGAAGAAGAAGGTGCCTTCCTGGTCGGCGATGAACTCGACGGTGCCGGCGCCGACGATAGCCGATCGCCCGGGCGGCGGCGACCGCCGCCTCGCCCATTGCCCTGCGCCGCGCCGGGTCCATGGCGGGCGCCGGCGCTTCCTCGATCACCTTCTGGTGGCGGCGCTGGATCGAGCAGTCGCGCTCGAACAGGTAGAGGCAGTTGCCATGGGTGTCGGCGAAGACCTGGATCTCGATATGGCGCGGTCGCGTCAGGTACTTCTCGACCAGCACGTGATCGTCGGCGAACGAGGCCTTGGCCTCGCGCTTGGCGCCGGCCAGCGCGTCGGCGAACTTGTCCGCGCTCTCGACCACCCGCATGCCCTTGCCGCCGCCGCCGGCCGAGGCCTTGATCAGCACGGGAAAGCCGATGCGGGCCGCCTCGCGCGCGAGCAGCTCGGGCGCCTGATCGTCGCCGTGATAGCCCGGCACCAGCGGCACGCGGGCCTTTTCCATGATCTTCTTGGCTTCGCTCTTGGAGCCCATGGCGCGGATGGCGGCGGGCGGCGGGCCGATGAAGACCAGCCCGGCCTTGGCGCAGGCCTCGGCGAAGCCGGCATTCTCCGACAGGAAGCCGTAGCCTGGATGGATCGCCTCCGCGCCGGTGTGCCGGGCCGCCGCGATGATCTTGTCGGCGACCAGGTAGCTCTCGCGCGCCGGCGAGGCGCCGATATGGACCGCCTCGTCGGCCATTGCGACATGACGCGCGCCGCGGTCGGCATCGGAATAGACCGCGACGGTCTTGATGCCCAGCCGCCGCGCCGTCTTGATGACGCGGCAGGCGATCTCGCCGCGGTTGGCGATGAGGATCTTGACGAACATCAGGGCGCCCACCGGGGCTTGCGCTTGTCGAGGAACGCACTCATGCCCTCGAGCGCCTCGTCGGTGACGCACTGGTTGGCGACATGCTCGCCCACGATGGCGGCCACGTCGGTGTCGTGCGCCAGGGCATCGATCTCGGTTATGAGCTTCTTCACCGTGGTCTGGACCGAGGGTGCGCCGAGCTTCAACTCGTCGGCCAGCGCCGCCACCGTCGCGTCGAGCGCGGCGGCCTCGACGACCTGGTCGACGAGGCCGATCCTGAGCGCCGTCGCGGCGTCGAAAATGCCGCCATGCATCATGAGTTGGCGCGCCACCCGTGGACCGACCGCCTCGATCAGCACCGGGATGGCGATGCCCGCCAGAAGCCCGTTGCGCACCGATGTCAGCCCGAAGCGTGCCGGGGAGGCGGCGATGGCGAAGTCGCAGGCCAGCATCAGGCCGACGCCACCGCCCACCGCGGCGCCATGGACGCGGGCGATCGAGGGCTTGGGGAAGTCGTAGATCGCCTGCACGGCGCCCATCATGGCATCGGCGCCGACCCGCCGCGTGATGGCATCGAGGTTGGGCCAGGTCAGCACCCAGTTGAAATCGCCGCCGGCCGAAAAGCTCCGCCCGGCGCCGCCCAGGACCATCACCCGTACGTCGGGGTCGGCGGCGAACACCTCCGTCGCCTCGACGATGGCGCGTGCGTCGTCGGCATCGAAGGCGTTCATCGCTTTCGGCCGGTTGAGGGTCAAGGTCGCCACGCCGTCGTCGACGCGCGTCAATACGCTGGAGCTCATTTCCATCACATCCGGAAGACGCCGAACTTCGTCGGACCGATCGGCTGGTTCATCGACGCCGACAGGGCAAGCGCCAGCGCCATGCGCGTGTCGACCGGGTCGAGGATGCCGTCGTCCCACAGGCGCGCCGTGGCATAATAGGGATGGCCCTCGCGCTCGTACTGCTCGCGGATCGGCTGCTTGAAGGCGTCTTCCTCTTCCTTCGGCCAAGCGCCGCCGCGCGCCTCGATATTGTCGCGCCGCACGGTGGCGAGCACGCTCGCCGCCTGCTCGCCGCCCATCACCGAGATCCGTGCGCTGGGCCACATCCACAGGAAGCGCGGTCCGTAGGCGCGGCCGCACATGCCGTAGTTGCCCGCGCCGTAGCTGCCGCCGACGATCACCGTGAACTTCGGCACGCCGACGGTCGAGACCGCGGTCACCATCTTGGCGCCGTCGCGGGCGATGCCGCCCGCCTCGTACTTGCGGCCGACCATGAAGCCCGTGATGTTCTGCAGGAAGAGTAGCGGGATGCCGCGCTGGCCGCACAATTCGATGAAGTGCGAGGCCTTCAGCGCCAATTCGTTGAACAGGATGCCGTTGTTGGCGACGATGCCGATTGGATAGCCCCAGATGCGGGCGAAGCCGGTGACGATGGTCGTGCCGTAGAGGTGCTTGAATTCGTCGAGCTCGCTGCCGTCGACCAGCCGGGCGATGACCTCGCGCATGTCGTAAGGCGTGCGGCTGTCGGGCGGCACGACTCCGTAAAGCTCCTCGGCGGCGTATTTCGGCTCGCGCGGCTCGAGCAGCGATGCCGACGGCGATTTCCGCCAGTTGAGGTTGGCCACGATGCGGCGCGCCATGCCCAGCGCATGGCTGTCGTTCTGGGCATAGTGGTCGGCCACGCCCGAGGTGCGGGCATGGACGTCGGCGCCGCCCAGATCCTCGGCGCTCACGATTTCGCCGATGGCGGCCTTCACCAGCGGCGGGCCGGCGAGGAAGATCGTGCCCTGCTTGCGCACGATCACGGTCTCGTCGCTCATCGCCGGCACATAGGCGCCGCCCGCCGTGCACGAGCCCATGACCACGGCGATCTGCGGGATGCCCTGCGCCGACATGTTGGCCTGATTGTAGAAGATGCGGCCGAAATGGTTCTTGTCCGGGAATACCTCGGGCCATTGCGGCAGGTTGGCGCCGCCGGAATCGACGAGATAGAGGCAGGGAAGCCGGTTCTCCATGGCCACTTCCTGGGCGCGGAGATGCTTCTTCACCGTCATCGGATAATAGGTGCCGCCCTTCACCGTGGCGTCGTTGCAGACGATCACGCATTCCACGCCGCTCACCCGACCGACGCCGGTGATCACGCCCGAGCCCGGCGCCTCGTTGTCGTACATGTCGAGCGCGGCCAGCGGCGACAGTTCGAGAAACGGCGAGCCGGGATCGAGCAGCGCACGCACCCGCTCGCGCGGCAGTAGCTTGCCGCGCGCGACGTGGCGCTTGCGCGAGCTCCGCGCCGCCGCCCAGCCGCACCTGTTCGGTACGGCGGCGCAGATCATCGACCAGGCCGCGCATGGCCTCGGCATTGCGCTTGAAGAGGTCGGAACGGGTATCGACTTGCGAGGAGAGGATCGTCATGTCCGGGCCAAACTGCCCGGAGGATGCGACGCGTGCAAGGCCGGTAGAGGCACTTCTCGAACAACCAAATCGCCTCATCCTGAGGAAGCGCGCAGCGCCGTCTCGAAGGATGGGCAAAGCACGAGGTCTGTAGCCCACCCTTCGAGACGCGGCCCTTTGGGCCGCTCCTCAGGGTGAGGTCTGTTTTCGGTACGAGAACTCTAGGGCAGCCGGGACAGCGTGCGCCAGGAGACGCTTTGGCTGACAAAGGCGCGCTGGTTGGCAAGCGCTGCGGCGAACTCCGGGTCGTGATCGGCCTGCTCCTTGATCACGATATCGGCGTTGGTGCGGAACGCCTTCATGATCTCGGGCGACCATTGCTTGATGACCACACCCGAGGCCTTGAGCTTCTCCAGCGCCAGACCCTGCATGTGCGGCGAGCGGCTCAGCATCCAGGCGATGTTGGCGCGGCAGGCCGTTTCGATCTGCGCGCGCATGGTCGCCGGCAGGGCGTTCCACTTGTCGTGGCGCATCAGGAAGTCGAGCACCGCGGACGGCTGCTGCCAGCCCGGCATGTAGTACGGCAGGCCAAGCTTGTCGAAGCCCAGCGCGGCGTCGATGGCCGGCGTCGACATCTCGCCGCCGTCCACCTTGCCCTGCTGCAGCTGGTAGAAGAATTCGCCGGGCGGAAGCGGCACCAGGGTGGCGCCCATCCGCGACACGATCTCGCCGGCGTAGCGCCCGAAGCGCAGGCGCTGCCCCTTGAAATCCTCCACGGTGTTGAGATCGCTGCGGAACCAGCCGCCGCCCTTGGCCCCCTGGATGCCGCAGGGAATGCCGGTGATGCCCAGCTTCTCGTAGGCCTCGCGGTGAATGCGGCTGCCGTCGCCCTCCAGCATCCAGGACGTCATGTCCTCGGGCCCCAGGCCGAACGGCACGGTCGCGAACACGCCGAAGACCGGCGCCTTGGCGGCGGCATAGCCCGACCAGGTGAAGGCGGCTTCGAGGTCGCCTGCGACCACGGCGTCGAGCATGTCGGCGGTCGGCGCCACGCGGCCCGGCTCGATGATCTTGATGGCCAGCGCGCCGCCCGACATGTGTTTCACGGTGCGCGTGAAGACCCGAACGCCCTCGCCCGACCCCGGCAATGCCGGATTGAAGGCGGTCTGCATGGCGATGATGCGACCGGGCGCGGGCCCGAGATCGGCAGGCTTGTCGGCGGGCTTGTCCTTGTCCCCGGCGACAGCGATACCAGTCGCCGCAAGCACTCCTGCGACGATTGTTGCGGCGATGAACTTCTTACGGCGCACGACCGACCATCCGTCGCCCGAGCTCCCCCTGTCCCCAAACCGCTTTTGCGGCGTTTTTCACACCGGTGATGTTTGCACGCGGCCGGCACGGGAACAAGCAAAAGACAGGCGCTATAAAGCTGCCAGCCCACGACCGATCAGGATGCGCTGGACGTCGCTGGTACCTTCGTAGATCTGGCAGACGCGAACGTCGCGCCAGATCTTCTCCACCAGGTAGTCCGAAACGTAGCCGTAACCGCCGTGGATCTGAATTGCGGCCGAGCAGACTTCCTCGGCCATTTCGGACGCATATAGCTTGGCCATTGCGGCCTCCGTGAGGCATGGCCGGCGGGCGTCGCGCAATGTTGCCGCATGCAGGACCATCTGCCGCGCCACCGCGATCTTGGTCGCCATGTCGGCCAGGCGGAACTGGACGGCCTGGTGGTTGACGATCTTGGTGCCGAAGGCCTCGCGGTCGTTGGCGTAGGCGTGGGCGGCCTCGAACGCGGCCCGCGCCATGCCCACGGCCTGGGCTGCGATGCCGATGCGCCCGGCTTCCAGGTTGGCGAGTGCGATGCGATAGCCCTCGCCCTCGGCGCCCAGCAGGGCGTCTGCGCCGACGGCGCAGTCCTCGAAGGCGATCTGGCAGGTATCGGACGATCTCTGCCCCAATTTCTTCTCGATCGACGCTACGCGATAGCCCGGCGTTTTGGTCGGCACGATGAAGCAGGAGATGCCGCGCTTGGCGGCAGCCGGGTCGGTGACAGCGAAGACCAGCGCCAAGTCGGCGGAGCGGCCCGAGGTGATGAACTGCTTCACGCCGTTCAGCACCCAGCCATTGCCGCGCCGCTCGGCCCGGGTCCGGAGGTTCGAGGCATCCGAGCCAGCTTGCGGTTCGGTGAGGCAGAAGGCGCCCAGCACCTCGCCGCGCGCCAGCGGTTTCAACCAGCGCTCCTTCTGCTCGGGCGAGCCGTAGGCCAGCAGCGCCGCACAGTCCGGCGAGTTGTTGACGCTCATCACCGTCGACAGCCCGCCGTCGGCCGCCGCGATCTCCTCCAGCGCCACGACATACGACACCATGTCGGCGCCGCTGCCGCCCCATTCGCCGGGTACGCACATGCCCATGAACCCCAGGCGGCCCATCTCGGCCAGCAGCGGCCGCGGGATCTCGCCCGCTGCCTCCCAGGCGCGGACATGCGGCGCGATCTTCTCCCGCGCGAAGGCGCGCGCGGTATCGCGGATCAGGGTCTGTTCGTCGCTGAGCAGCATCGACCTACCAGACGATCGGCTTGCCGTCGTAACTGATGAAGCGGCCACTGTCGGCGGATTTCAGCCCGTCGATCACCTTCACCATAGCCGGCACGCTCTGCTCGATGGTGACCGGCGCGGCCTCGCCACCCATGTCCGTCTTCACCCAGCCGGGATGCAGCACCACGCAGATCAGGCCCTTGCCGGCGGTGTCCTTCGCCAAGCCGGTCCAGTGCATGTTGAGGGCAGCCTTGCTGGCGCGATAGGCGTAGCGACCACCTTCGTTCAGCCCAATGCTGCCAAGCACGCTCGAGATCGCAATCATCTTGCGATCCTTCGATCGTGCGACATGCTCGAGAAAGGCTTCGGCCATTTTCAGCGGGGCGAGCGCGTTGGTTTCCAAGGTGTTGCGCCAGACCGCAGGGTCGATCGAACCCAGCGTGACCACATCGCGGCCGCCGACGCCGGCATTGTTGATCAGCACGTCGATCGCCTCGCCCGAGAGCTTGTTCGCCAGCTCGGCCACCGCCTTGTAGTCGGTCACTTCAAGCTTGTGGATATGCACGTCGCCCTTGATGGCCTTAAGGGAGGCGGCCGCGGGATCGCGGGCGCAGGCATGGACCTTCCAGCCCTTGGCCGCATACTGCTTGACGAAGTCGAGGCCTAGCCCGCGGCTCGTGCCGGTAATCAGGACGGTCGGCATGTCGTTCCCCCAATGGCCTAACGGTGGCTAAGCAGGCGGGCGCGCTGGCGCTGCCAGTCGCGATCCTTGATCGACTGGCGCTTGTCGTGGGCCTGCTTGCCGGTGACCAGCGCAATTTCGATCTTGGCGCGGCCGCGCGGATTGAAATAGAGCTGCAGCGGCACAACGGTGCGGCCCTCGCGCTGGATGGCGCCGACCAGCTTGTTGATCTGCTTGCGGTGCAGGAGCAGCTTGCGCGGTCGGCGCGGCTCATGATTGAAGCGGTTGCCCGAGGCATATTCGGGGATGTTGGCATTGACCAGCCAGGCCTCGCCGCCTTCCTCGGTGACATAGGATTCGGCGATCGTGCTGCGCCCGCCACGCAGCGACTTGACCTCGGTGCCGGTCAGCGCCAGGCCGGCCTCGAAGGTCTCCTCGATGAAGTAGTTGTGCCGCGCCTTGCGGTTCTGGGCCACCACGGTGCGGTCCAGGTCCGGTTTCTTCGCCACTGCAGTGTCCTTCAAACAGTCATCCTGAGCGAAGCGAAGGATCTCACGGCGATTGCAAGCGGTGTGCCTGCGCTCGCGCCATGAGGTCCTTCGCTGCGCTCAGGACGACAAGAAGCTAGTTGATCAGTCCCGCATGCACCATGGCGTCGCGCACCTGCTTCTTGGTGGCGTCCGTGCATTCGACCAGCGGCAGGCGCAGCTTGGCGCTCGCCTGGCCCAAAAGCTCGGCGCCGTATTTCACCGGCGCCGGGCTGGTCTCGACGAACAGCGCCTTGTGCAGCGGCATCAGGCGGTCCTGGATCTCGAACACCTTGTCGAGGTCGCGCTTCTTCCAGGCATCGTGCATGTCGCCGCACAGGCGTGGCGCAATGTTGGCCGTCACCGAGATGCAGCCGTCACCGCCTTGCGCCAGGAAGCCCACGGCGCTCGCATCCTCGCCCGAGAGCTGCAAGAAGCCCTTCTTGGCCCGGAGCTTGGTCAAGGTCGGCCGCGCCATGTCGTAGCTTGCGTCCTTGATGCCGATGATGTTGGACACCTGGGAGAGCCGCACGACCGTGTCGACCTGCATGTCGCCGCCGGTCCTGGGCGGCACGTTGTAGAGCAGGATCGGAATGTCGACCGCCTCGGCCACCGTCTTGAAGTGCTGGAACAGCCCTTCCTGGGTCGGCTTGTTGTAGTAGGGCACGACCAGCATGGCAGCGTCGGCGCCGGCCTTCTTGGCGTGGCGCGTGAGGTCGATCGCCTCCTCGGTCGAGTTGGAGCCAGTGCCCGCGATCACCGGCACGCCGGTGCCCTTGGCGGCGGCGATGCAGATTTCGATGACCCGCTTGTGCTCCTCCATGGAGAGCGTGGGCGATTCGCCGGTGGTGCCGCACGGCACCAGGCCGTCGGTCCCCTCCTTGATCTGCCAGGCCACGAACTTCTCGAAGCCTTTCTCGTCGACCGATCCGTTCTTGAACGGGGTGATCAGCGCGACAAGCGACCCGGTGAACATGGCTTCCTCCGATTTCTTATGGGGGAAATCAGTCTAGGCCCCACCCCCTATCGCCGCAAGGTTAGCAACTTGCCATTGTGATGCCGCAAGTCCCTGCCTACGATTCCTAGAGTGAAATCCGTCCGATCCCCCCTCATCTTGCTCGCCGGCCTGCTGGCAGGCGAACCCGTCCTGGCCCAGCAGGGCGGCGTCACCATCCTGCGCGGCCAGAGCGGCGATCAGCCGACACAAGCCACGCCCGATACCGGCGTCCGGCGCGTGCCGGTCGAGCGTGCGCCCACCGCACCCAAGCCAGTGGCGCCGGCCCCGTCCTCGCCGCAAGCCGCTCAGCCCCCGGCCCCCCAGCCTATCGTCGGATCGAGCAGCCCGGCGCTGCCGATCGGCAACGACGGCACATCGGGCGGCGTCCTGCCGCCGCCCCCGAGCGACATGGCGCAGGCCATTGCCTCGTCGAAGCCGCTGAGCGACGCCGAGGCCGCATCCTTTGCCGCCGCCCTCAAGGCGATCGACGAGGGCCGTTACGCCGACGCGCGCCCGATGGTGGCGAACTTCCGCAATCCGCTGCTGTCACGCTACGTCGACTGGAACATCCTGCGGGCCGCATCCAAGACTGACGCCGACTTCGCCTCGACCTGGCGCTTCCTGCGCGACAATCCCGACTGGCCGGAGCCCGAGGTGCTGCGCCGGCAGGCGGAGGACCGAATCGGACCGGAGACGCCGCCGGGCGACGTCGTCCGCTATTTCACCGCCTTCCCGCCGCTCACCAGCGCCGGTCACATGCGGCGCCTCGACGCGGCCCAGGCGGCAAGCCCGGGCGACGTCCAGAAGTTCGCGAGCGACAGCTGGCGGACCGCGACGTTCCGCAATTCCGACGAGAACGATTTCCTGAATCGCTATGGCCAGCTCCTGACGCCGCAGGACCAGATCGCGCGCTTCGATCGCATCATGCGCGACGGCCGCGCCCAGGTGGCGCGCGACCTGCTGCCCAAGTTGCCACCGGACTACCAACCCCTCGCCAATGCGCGGCTGGCGATGGCGACGCGCGCTGCCGATGCGCCGACGGTGCTGCGCGGCGTCTCGGCCGCGCGGCTGGACGAGCCCGCGATAAAGCTCGAGCGCGCCCAATGGATGCGCCGCACCGGCAGCCTCGACGATGCCAAGACGCTGCTGACCGGCCCTGCCGCCAACCAGACCGACGCGTGGTGGAACGAACGCCAGCAGCTCGCGCGCGACCTGCTGGCGGCGGGCCGCGCTGCCGACGCCTATGCCGTCGCTGTGCCGCACGGCCTCACCAAGGGCGTGGCCTTCGCCGAGGCCGAGTTCCTTGCCGGCTGGATCGCGCTCCGCCATCTCAAGCGCGCGTCGGACGCACAAAAGCATTTCCAGACGCTCTATGACGGCGTGGCGACCGATGTCTCCAAGAGCCGCGCCGCCTATTGGCTGGGTCGCACGCACGAAACGGCCGGCCGCGGCAAGGAAGCGAGCGAATGGTATGGCCGAGCCGCGAGCTTCGGCCAGACCTTCTACGGCCAGCTTGCCGCGCGCAAACTGCCCGCCAGCGCCCCGCGCCTGCCGAGCGATCCCGTGGCGTTGCCCGCCGACCAGCAGACGCTCAGCGGCCGCGAGCTGGTGACCATGGCGCGCTATCTTGGCCAGGCCGGCGACTTCGAGCGCGCGCGCCCCTTCCTGCTGCGGCTCGCCCGCATGGTCACGACGCCCGGCGAGACCGCCCTGCTGGCGCAGCTCGCCATCGAGCTGAAGCGGCCCGACGTGGCGCTGACCGTCGCGCGTCGCGCCACCGAGAACGGCGTGGTGTTGTTCGACACCGCCTTCCCGGTGGTCGACCTTGGCACCACGGGATCGATCGAGCGGGCGTTGGCGCTCGCGGTGACGCGCCAGGAGAGCTCGTTCAACGCCGCCGCTGTTTCGCCCTCCGGCGCGCTCGGCCTGATGCAACTTATGCCCGGCACGGCGCGCGACGTCGCCGGACGGCTGGGCGTGCCGTTCATCCAGGACAAGCTGACGCGCGATCCAGGCTACAACGTGCAGCTTGGCAGCCAGTACCTGGCGGAGATGCTGCAGCGCTTCGGCGGTTCCTACGAGCTGGCGCTCGCCGCCTACAATGCCGGTCCCGGCCGGGTGGCGCGCTGGCTGGAATCGGTCGGCGATCCGCGTGCCGGCAAGATCGACATGGTCGACTGGATCGAGATGATCCCGTACCGCGAGACGCGCAACTACGTGCAGCGCATCATGGAAGGCGTCGCCGTCTACCGCGACCGCCTGAACGGCCCGTTCCGCACGATGCCGCCGGCGCTCGGGAGATCCTGAGCCGCGATCAGCGCCGGGCCAACGCCAGGATCGCGTCGGTCAATTCCCTGACCGTGCGGATTTCCGCCACGGTGTTGATCGGGATGGCGATGTCGAAGCGATCCTCGAGCTCCACGACGATGTCCATGACCGCCAGGGAATCGATGGACAGATCGTCGTAGATCACGGTCTGCCCGGTGATCGGCTTGTCGTCCACCCGGTAGGCTGCGAGCTGACGACAGACCTCGTACATGACGTCGTCGCGAAGCGTTATGCGTTCACGTTCAAGGACGTTGATTGCACCCCGTGTTTCGGGGGTCAGGTTGCGTGCGGTCTGCAAGGCACTCTCCGCTGAATGCAAAAGAAGGGGACCACATCAGGCACCCGCGGAGAGTCGATGGGAAATAACAATTCATTGCCCGGTGTTACACTTTGTTGCCGGATGTTTCAGAGGGATCGCGCTCAGGACGCGATCCGCTTGAGCGCCGCTTCCGGCAGCGGTCCCTTGTTCACGGCAGCGATGGCCGCTTCGAGATGGTCGAGCGTCGAGTAGCCGATCAGCATGGTCGACACGGCAGGATGGGCGATGACGAAACGCTCGGCGAGTTCGGTCAGGCTGCCGGCGATACCTTCGCGCACCAGCGGCTCGAGCGCCTTCGCCCGGGCGACGTCGCCGGTGAAGTCCGGCGCCGAGCCGATCGGATCGACCGCCTGCATCGCCAGCGGATGGCGCTCGGTGGTCCCGGAGAGGGCGCCGCCGGCCAAGGCGCGGATGATGATCGTGCCCATGTCGGCAGCCTTCGCCCGATCGAGCAGCCGACCGTAATCCTGGCCGGGTGCTCCTTTGGGCAACGGCCCGCCGGCGCTGGGATTGAGGGCGTTGTAGACGACCTGGATCGTGTCGAAGAACTTGGAGTCGATCGCACGGTGCAGCGCCGCCGTCTCGCCGACGCCACTGAAGCCGATGAAGCGCGTCTTGCCGGCCTTCTTCAGTTTCTCCAGCGCCGGCGCCACCTCGCTCGAGGGCGATGTCGATGGCGAGATGGTCGCCGCCGTCCTTGGCGACCAGCGGATTGTGCAACTGGAACAGGTCGACATGGTCGCGGCCCATGCGCTTCAGGCTGTCGTCCATGCCCTGCGCGATCGCCTTGCCGACGTCGGTGCGGTGTTCGGCCGACAGCCGGACCTTGGTGCCGACGACGACGTCGGCCTTGAGCGCTTTCAGCACGCGGCCGAGATTGCGCTCGAACTCGCCGTTGCCGTAGAGCGCCGCCGTGTCGAAGTAGTTGATGCCGGCGTCGATGGCGCGCGCCACGGCGCGCTCCTGGTCGGCGGCCGCGCCCTTGGTGAACAGCCCGCCGACGGCGCCGGCGCCGTAGCCGAGAATCGAAACCTCGAGGCCCGTGCGGCCCAGCCTGCGCTTTTGCATATGCATCCTCCCAATTTCTTTCAAATCCCTCCCCAGCTTCGCTGGGGAGGTGTCGGCCTCAGAGGCCGACGGAGGGGTCGGAAGCCTCAGACCTGACTCATGACCCCTCCGTCGGCGTAAGACGCCGACACCTCCCTGCGCGGCATCGCGCAGGGGAAGTTGACTAACTCTCGCCTTCGACGCGGACCCTGCCCGCTTCGTTGTCGACCACGACATGATTGTCGTAATAGGTCACCGTCGGCTTGGCGCCGAACGCGGCTTCCATGCGCTTTTCCCATTCTGCCGTGTACCAGGCACGGGCCGCCGCTTCCGATTCCCAGAGATAGACCCCGCCGCCGCCGGCCTCGCCGTTAAGGTAATATTTCCGCACGAGACCCTTGGCGCCGAGCGCCGTGTAGGTCGGCGCCGATTTGCGCGCCGCCTCGACGGCGGCGTCGCGCGGGCGCTTGGTCATGGGGATTTGAACGATGGCGATGAACATGCTTGTTAGCCTACGGTCATCGGCTGGTTGGAGCAATTCATGAGCGGCACCCTCGCTGGCACGGAGATCTGCGTGTTCGACGCCTACGGCACATTGTTCGACTTCAATTCCGCGGTCGCCCGTCATCGCGGCGCTATCGGTCCGAAGGCCGACTCGCTGTCCGACATGTGGCGCTCCAAGCAGATCCAGTACACCTGGCTGCGCAACAGCATGGGCGCCTACGCCAAGTTCTGGCAGGTGACGGGCGAGGCGCTCGACCATTGCCTTGCCGCTCACGGCATCGAGGACCCGGGCGTCCGCGACAAGCTGCTGAGCGCCTACCTGGCGCTCGATCCCTTCCCCGAAGTGCCGGCGATGCTCGACATGCTGAAACGCGCCGGGGTGCGGCTCGCCATCCTGTCCAACGGCAATCCCGAGATGCTCGACCCGATGGTCGCGGCGTCGAAGCTCGGCGATCGCTTCGAGGCGGTGCTGAGCGTCGATGCAGCGAAGGTTTTCAAGCCCGACCCCACTGTATACCGGCTGGTCGAGGCGCGGTGCGGCGTGAAGCCGGACAAGGTCTGCTTTCTCTCATCGAATTGCTGGGACGCCCATGGCGCGGCCCATTTCGGTTTTTCCACCGTATGGGTGAATCGAGCCGGCGCGCCCGACGACAACCTGCCCGGCACGCTTGCGGGCCGGATCCGCGATCTCTCCCAGCTCCCTGCCCTGCTTGGTGTTTCCTGATGTCTTCGACGCCGACCTTTGCCGATGTCCAAGCCGCCGCCCGGCGCCTCGACGGCGTCACCTTGCGCACGCCGCTGCTGGAGAATGCGAGGGTCAACGCCCAGCTGGGCGGACGCCTTTTCATCAAGGCCGAGTGCCTGCAGCGCACCGGGTCGTTCAAGCTGCGCGGGGCCTACAATTTCCTCAGCCAGATGAGCGAGGCCGACCGCAGGAAGGGCGCGGTCGGCTGGTCGTCGGGCAACCATGCGCAGGGCCTCGCCGAAGCCGCTCGGCTGATGGGCATGAAGGCCACCATCGTGATGCCGGCCGATGCGCCGGCGCTGAAGGTCGCCAACACGCGCGCCTCGGGCGCAGAGGTCGTGCTCTACGACCGCGTGAAGGACAGCCGCGAGGAGATCGGCCTCGGCATCGCCCAGAAGACCGGCGCCACGGTCGTGCCGCCCTATGACCATCCCTGGATCCTGACCGGCCAGGGCACGGTGGGGCTGGAGATCGTCGAACAGGCCGAGGCTGCAGGCGTTACACTCGATGCCGTCGCGGCACCCTGCTCGGGCGGCGGGCTGTCGACCGGCATCGCGCTCGCCGTCAAAGGCCTCAGCCCGTCGACCAGCGTGCATGCCGGCGAACCGGCGGGTTTCGACGACCTCGCGCGCTCGCTGGCGACCGGGACGAAGCAGAAGAACGACAAGCTCTCGGGCTCGATCTGCGACGCGCTGCTGGCGCCGACGCCGGGCGACGTCACCTTCCCGCTCGCCCTGGAGCTCCTGGGGCCGGGCCTCGTCGTCACCGACGATGAAGTGCTCGATGCCATGGAGGTGGCCTTCCGCGAATTCAAGTTGGTGGTCGAGCCGGGCGGCGCGGTGGCGCTGGCCGCGGCACTGACCGGCAAGCTGCCGGTTCGGGGTCGTGCCGTGGCCGTGGTCTGCTCCGGCGGCAATGTCGATCACGCGACGTTCCAGCGCGCCCTCGGCCCCCACGCCGCATGAGCCTCACGCGCCGTGACCGCCGGGATTGGCGAATCCTTCTCGGGATAAACCTGGTGTCCGGCATCGTCAGTGCGTGCTTCGGCGTCCTCGCGGCTCCCGTGGGCGCGAGTCCGTGGATATCAGCGCTGTTCGGCTTCGCCACATCGACGATCATCGCCACCCCGATCGTCCTTATCGAAACACGCTCCGCCCGCCAGGGCGCCCTGCGCCGCCTGCGGCGGCTGCCGCTCGCGCTCTACTTCGCCATCAAGGTGCTGTTCTACTTCGCGGTGATCGTCGGCGGGCTGTTACTGGTCCGCGTGCTTTTCATGCCGTTGATGCCGGATGGCTTCAATCTGGGCTCTCTCTTCCAGGCTTCTCTGGTCTTCGCGATCGCCATGTCGGTGGTCAGCAACTTGGCTTTCGAGATGGGCGGTCTCCTGGGCTTCGGCACGCTCAAGAACCTGATCACCGGCCGTTATGTACAGCCCAAACGCGAACGAAGAGCGTTCCTGCTGATCGACATGAAGGATTCGACCGGGCTCGCCGAGCGGCTGGGTCCGATCCTCTTCCATGAACTGCTGAACGCATTCTTTCGCGACGTGGCGGACGCAGCCCTGGAGTGCGAGGCGGAGATCCACAAATACGTGGGCGACGAAGCGATCCTGACCTGGTCCGACGAAAAGGCCCTGGCCGACGGCGCCTGCCTGGTCTGCGCGTTCATCGCCCGCGACATCATCGCGGCCAAGCGTGAACAATACCGCAAGCGCTTCGGCGCCCTGCCCGCATTCCGTGCCGCGCTGCATTGCGGCGAGATCGTCGCCGGTGAAATCGGCGATGTGCGCCGCGAGATCGCCTATGTCGGCGACACACTGAATGTGGCAGCGCGCCTTCTCGATGCAGCCAAGACGTTGGGTCATGACGTGCTGGTCTCGGCCGACCTGCTAGAGCGCGCCAGCTTGCCTCCCGGCATCAAGGCCGAGCCGCTGCCGACCCTCACGGTGCGCGGCCGAGCGGCGCCGCTCGGGATTGCGGCGCTGCGGCGGGTCGGCGCCAGTTCCTGATCGCGTCGAGCACGCTGCCTAAAATGCCCTTGGGCAGGAAGATGATGAACAGCACCAGCAGCACGCCGTAGATGAGATTGTCCCAGCCGACCGCCTTGGTGCCGAAGCCGATGCGCAGGATCTCGGCCATCAGGATGGTGATGATGGCGCCCACCGTCGGGCCGAGCGCGACATAGAGGCCGCCGACGACGGCGGCGAACACCATCTGCAGCGACACGCGCGATGCCGCTCACGGTGTCGGGCGAAATGAACATCTGATACTGGCAGTAGAGCCGCGCCGGCGAAGCGCCGTCATCAGCGCGCTGATGACGGTGATCTTGAGCTTCTCGGCGGTCACGTTGACGCCCGGCTGCCGCCGCCGCGTCCTCGTCTTCCGAGATCGCCTCCAGCGCCGAACGCGTCCATGCTGCGATCGACCCAGCGCCAGATCACCAGGCCTCCCGCCCACACGGCGAGCGCCGTCAGGTACCAAACGACCTTGTCGGAGGACTGCATCGCCAGGAGCTTGCTGCCCTTGGTGACCTCCGGCGTGTAGCCCAGCGAGCCACCCGTATAGTCGCGTGTCGCCGTGATGATCTGCAGCACGATGCCGGAGAGGGCGAGCGTCACCAGCGCGAAATAGTGGCCGGTGATGCGGAAGCGAAAGCAGGGATAGGCCGACCACGACGGCGAGCGCGCCGGCACAGGCGAGCGCGACGGGAATGCCGAGCCAGGGCGAGAGGCCGAGATGGTTCCACAGCAACGCCGTCACATAGGCGCCGACGCCCATGAAGCCGCCGTGGCCGAGCGAGGTCAGCCCGAAGCGGCCCATCATCGACCACGAGGTGTAGGCGAACGACCAGATCAGGATCAGGACAAGATGTGCAGGTGGTAGGGTCGCGATGGGCAAACGGCAGCGCGATCAGCACCACGGCGGCGGCGGCCCAGGCGATATGGCGGGCTTCGAGTTTCACGATCGCCTCGCCAGCAGCCCGCCGGGCCGTATGAACATCATGATGATGAAGAAGGCGAAGGCCAGCACGTAGCCCCATTCGAGGTTGGAGAACATGCCGCCCAGGGAGATGATCTCGGCGAACACGAAGGCGGCAACGAAGCCGCCGACGAAGTTGCCCAGGCCGCCCAGCACGCAGATCAGGAAGGTGATCGGCCCGATCGACAGGCCGATGAAAGGATGGATGTCGTACATCAGCACCAGCAGGCAGGAGGCGAGCCCGGCCAGCGCGCCGCCCAGCGCCGAGGTGATGACGTAGAGCCGGCGCGTGTCGACGCCCATCAGCGACCATGATCTGTCGGTCCTGGGCGATGGCGCGGATGGCGGTGCCGACATAGGTCTTCTTCATGAAGACATAGACCGTGACCATGCCGATGGCGGCGGCGACAAAGGCCAGCAGGCGGGCGTAGCTGAAGTTCATCTCGCCCAGCGCCAGCACCGGCAGGCGGATGCCGATGTTGCGGAAGTCGATGCCGAAGGCCACCGTGGCGAAGCTTTGCAGGAAGAACAGCACGCCGCCGGTTGCCAGCAGCTGGTTGATCGGCGGCGCCGACAGGAGCGGTTCGATCACCAGCACATGTAGCAGCGCGCCCAAGCCGGCGACCAGCAGGATGCAGAGTCGGCGCCGCCACCCAGTACGGCAGGTGATAGACGGCGACGAGATAGTACATGCCGTACATGCCGATCATGATCAGCTCGGCGTAGCAGATCCAGGTGACGTCGATGACGCCGAAGATCAGGTTGAGGCCGAGCGCCAGCAAGCGCCAGGACGCCGCCCAACAGGATGCCGTTGATCACCGCCTCGAGCAGGTAGATGTCGAAGATGTCGAGGAATGAGTCCATCAGAGTCTCCCCGCCGGAGCGCGGACCTCCAGGTCCGCTTCATGGCTCATGAGCGGACCTGGAGGTCCGCGCTCCGCTTGAACATCACACACCGAGATACGCCTGCTTGATGGTGTCGCTCGCCAGCATCTCGGCGGCGCCGCCGGAGGCGCGGATGGTGCCGGCTTCCAGGAGATAGGCGCGGTCGACGACGTGCAGCACCTGCTGCACGTTCTGCTCGACGATCAGCACCGTGAGGCCGCTGGCGCGGATGCGCTTCACCAGCTCGAACACCTGCTGCACCACCACCGGGGCGAGGCCGGCCGATGGCTCATCGAGCAGCAGGAGCTTGGGATCGCTCATCAGCGCGCGGCCGATGGCGCACATCTGCTGCTCGCCGCCCGACATGGTGCCGGCCAGCTGGTGGCGGCGCTCCTTCAGGCGCGGGAACAGGCTCGAAGACGAAGTCGAGCCGCTCGTCGGGCGGGCGCGCGCCTCGGGCATGAAGGCGCCCATCTTGAGGTTGTCCTCGACGGTAAGGCGCGGAAACAGGCGGCGGTTTTCCGGCACGTGGGCGATGCCAAGGCTGACGATGCGGTGCGGCGCCGTCGCCAGGACGTCCTTGCCCTCCATGCTGATCGCGCCGGCCCGCGGCCGGATCAGGCCTGAGATCACCCGCATCAAGGTCGTCTTGCCCGCGCCGTTGGGGCCGATGACGCCCACCGCCTCGCCCGCCTTGACCTCGAGGCTGACGTCGAACAGCGCTTGGAAAGTGCCGTAGCCCGCATCGATCGACCTCAGTTCCAGCACGCGCCGCTCCTTCGCACGGGCCGGCTCACGCGCGCACCGCCGCGGCCTGCGTCGCCAGCGCATCGGTGCCCAGATAGACCTCGATCACCCTTGGGTCGCTCGCCACCTCGCTCGGCAGGCCCTCGGAGATCTTCTCGCCGTGATCGAGAACCATGACGCGGTCGACCACGCGCATCAGCACGCCCATGATGTGCTCGACCCAGATGATGGTGACGCCGAACTCGTCGCGGATCTTGCGCAGCATGGCCGCCGCCTGGTCCATCTCGCTCTCGTCGAGTCCGCCCAGGCTTTCGTCGGCCAGCAGGAGCTTCGGTCCGGTCGCCAGCGCCTTGGCGAGCTCGAGCTTCTTCAGCCCGGCGGCGCCCAGCCCATCGACACGCGCGGCGCGGTCCGTGGGCAGGCCAACGATGGCGAGCGCACGCTCCGCCGAGTCGTACGCCTTGGCCTCGCTGTGGCGGTTCTGGCCGTAGTAGCCCGCCAGCGCCACGTTCTCGAAGATCGAGAGGCGTCGAAAGGGCCGCGGGATCTGGAAGGTGCGGCCGATGCCGCGATTGATGATCCTGTGCGGCGGAAGGCCCGAGAGCTCGTGGCCCTCGAACCTGATCGAGCCCGCCGAGGGCGGAAACGTGCCCGACAGCATGTTGAAGATGGTGCTCTTGCCCGAGCCGTTGGGCCCGATCAGGCCGAGAATCTCGCCCTGATCGACCTTGAACGACACGCCACTGACGGCGGTGAAGCCGCCGAAGCGCTTGATCAAGCCGTCAACGACGAGCATCGGCCCGCCCTCGCGCCCGCGCGCCGCACCTACTTGTAGCTGTAGGTCATGCCGGCCGGCAGCGGCAGCACCGGCTCGCGCATTTGCTGGCTCTTGGGCCACACCACGTACGGGCTTGTCGTCGATGTACTGGATGATGACCGGGAAGGCGCGGTCGTTCTGGCCGGCGACCGGATCGTCGGGCCCTTCGAACTTGACGCCGAAGCCCAGCATTGTGCCGCCCTCGGGCAGATCGACATCGAGTCGCCGCCTGGCGCAGTGCATCGGCGCTGATGCCGCCATACTTCTTGATGGCGCGCGGCAGCACCTCGGTCATGAACAGATAGGTGTTGGAGGCAGCCATGCCGACATGCGCCGAGCGGATGGCGACGCCGGGTTTGGCCTTGTCGAACTCCTTGCCCACCATTTCGATCATCGGCGGCAGCTTGGGATCGAGGGTCTTGGGGTTGGTGAGCCAGATCGAGATCGGATCGATGTTGAACAGGTAGTTGGCGTCGGCGCCCAGGCTCTCCTTCAGCTTCTCGTAGACGCCGTAGCCTGCGCCCTGCCCGACCAGGGCGCCGAACTTCAGCCCCTGCTCGCGCGCCTGACGCAGCAACAGCGTGATGTCGGGATTGTAGCCGGTGTGGAAGACGACGTCCGGCCGCGCGCGCTTCAGCTTGGTGACCAGGGCGGAGAGATCGGGTGCGGTGACCGAGTAGCCTTCCTTCAGCACGATGTTGAAGCCGTGCTTCTTGGAGCCGAGCTCGTCGCCCTTGGCGACGTCGACACCGTAGGCGCCGTCCTCGTGGATGATGGCCACGCGCAGGTCCTTGGGGTCCTTGCCGAACTTCTCCTTGGCATAGTTGGCGATGAAGTCGGTCGCCTGCTTGCCGTAGAGCTGGCCGCTGGTCTGCGGACGGAAGACGTAATGCAGGTGGCGCTCCTCCAGCACCGCGGTCGAGATGCAGGTGGTGATCCACATGAACTTCTTGAGTTGCTTCGACTTCGCGCCGCCACCGGCACGCATTGCGCCGACGAATAGAAGCCCAGCACCATGTCGACCTTTTCCTGCTCGATCAGGCGCACCGCCTCGTTGATGGCGACGTCGGGCTTGCTCTGGGCATCGGCATAGACCGGCTCGATCTGATAGCCTTCGACACCGCCCTGCTTGATGAAGTAGTCCATCATGATCTTGGCGCCGATGTACTGCAGCTCCGAGCCGCCGCCGGCCAGCGGGCCGGTCAGGTCGTAGACGACGCCGATCTTGATCTTCTTTTCCTGTGCCTGCGCGGACGCCGCCAATGCCAACGCGGCCACGGCAGCGAGTGTCCCGCCCGCAATGCGGGCGATCTTGCTCTTGGACATCAAGTCCTCCCTGAGAACCGTTAAGCGCTTATGCGTCTTATTGCCGCCATCACACGGGGCGGCCCGACGGATGTCAAGCACTGGGGCTCTTCAGGGCCTGCCTTCACCCGGAGTGAGGATGTCGAACATGAGGCCCGCCGGTTGTTCGAACATGGCGAACAGCGCAGCCAGACGAGACGGATCGCCCACGATCTTGAGGGCGCCCGACGCCAGCGCGTCCGGCGCGGTGAGCTTGCCCAGCACGATGGTGTCGAGCGTGCCGCGCGTCGTAATGATCGACGCCGCCGCCGCGTCCGACCACACGCCCAGACGATGACTGAGGGTGCAATTGCTAAGGGTGAGCGATATTTTCTCGTCACGGTCGGTGAAATGCCAGTTGATCACCATCGACCGGCCGGCGGCCTTCGCCGGATCGAGACGGATCGCCATCATGTCGAAGAAAACGTCGCTGGTTAGGCCGGCCAGCGTGTCGGCCCCCATGCTGCCGCGCGCCGGCAGCGCGAACACGCCGTGGCGCAGCTCCTGGGCGCCGTACAGGAAGGCGTTGCGCCAGGTGGCCGACTCGGCCTGGTAGCCCATCTGCTCCAGCGCGTCGGCGCAGAGGGCGCGGGCCTCGATGTTGTCGGGCTCGGCGTAGACGACCTCCTTCATGACCTGGGCGACCCAGCGGTACTCGCCCTTGGCGAAGTCGGCCCTGGCGCGCGCGATCGCCGCCGCCGCGCCGCCCATGTAGTCGACGAGCTTGGCGGCCGCGCACGCCGGCGGCAGCGGGTGGAGATTGCAGGGGTTGCCGTCGTACCAGCTCAGATAGCGCTGATAGACCGCCTTCACGTTGTGATTGACCGTGCCGTAGTAGCCGCGCGCCGACCAGCGCTCGGCCAGGCCCGGCGGCAGGTCGATCGCCTCGGCGATCTCGGCCGGCCGCCAGCCCTTGTTCATGCAGGCGCAGGGTCTGGTCGTGGATGTGCTTGTAGAGATCGCGCTGTGATTCGAGGTGATCGAGCACGGCGTCGCTGCCCCAGGTCGGCCAATGGTGCTGGCCGATCAGGATCTCGGTGGCGGGTGCGTAGAGCGCGATGGCGTCGCCGATGTACTTCGCCCAGATGCGAGGATCGCGCGCCACGGCGCCGCGCAGCGGGATGAAATTGTGCAACAGCGGACAGGCGTTCTCGGCCATGTTGAGCACGCCGAGCTCGGGATAGAACATGTGCATCTCGGCCGGCGCCTCGGTCTCGGGTGCCAGCTGGAAGATGATCCTCACACCGTCGATCGTGTGCTCCTCGACCGGCTGCGTGATGCTTTTGGTCGGCGCGATCAGGCCGGGCGTGCCGCGCGCGATGCCCTTGCCCAGGCCGGCATCGACCTGGCCGCGCGGGCCGCGCGGCAGCATGGTGCCGAACTGGAACTGGGCGCGGCGGCCCATCGGCAGGCCGGCCAGCACGTTCTCGCCGGAAACCGCTTCCATGAAGCCCGCGGGCGCGATGACGGCGACCTTGCCCGCTTTGACATCGGCTTCGTCGAAGACGCCGCGCACGCCGCCATAGTGGTCGACATGGCTGTGCGTGTAGATGACGGCCACCACCGGCTTCTTCGGTCGATGCGCATAATAGTGCGCGAGCGCGGCGCGCGAGACTTCGGCGGTGGTGAGCGGATCGATCAGGATCAGGCCGCTGTCGCCCTCGATCACCGTCATGTTGGAGATGTCGAAGCCGCGCAGCTGGTAGAGCCGCTCGGTGACCTTGAACAGGCCGTTGGCGAGGTTGAGACGGGCCATGCGCCACAGGCTGGGATTGACCGTGGCCGGCGCGAGCGCGCCGTCGATGAAGGCGTATTCGCCCAGATTCCACAGCACCGTCCCGTTGGCCGCGCGCACCATGCCGTCGGGAACCGGCGCGATCAGCCCGCGCTTGGCGGCCTCGAAGTCGGCGACCTCGCCGAACGGCAGCGTGGCCGCCATCGCCGCATTGGCCAACCGGGTCGCGGGCTCGGCATCGCGCGCGACATCGAGGTGCGACGCCGGAACCGGAACGGCTGACTCTGCCGGCATTGTGCTTCCCCTTCTCGCTCTCGCCGCGCACTCTGCGGGCGAGCCATGGCCCGACGCAAGCTCTCCCTCCCGGCCATCCGGCGCGTGGCGCGCGCGCTGCCCGACGTCGAGGAAGGCACGTCCTACCGCACGACCGCCTGGCGTCATCGCGGCAGACTGCTGGCGCGACTGCACCAGGACGGTGAGTCGATCGTGCTCAAGGTCGGCGACCAAACGCGCGATCACCTGCTGCAGGCCGATCCGCAGACCTTCTTCGTCACCGACCATTACCTCGGCTATCCGATGGTGCTGGCGCGCCTCGACAGGTTGAGTGCCGCGGACCTGAAGAAGCTGCTGGTCCGCGCCATCGCGACCAAGCGCTAGCGGCCGGCAAACTCTCGCATGTCGTTTTCGGTATTTCCGGTATTTCCGGTATTTCCGGTATTTGCGGCAGTGGTTTTCGGCTTGGCGGCCTGCGCAGGCTTGGCCAAAGGACGCATCAATGCTTGGGAAACGTGCAAGCGACGACATGGGAGAGCGATCCTTCTGCCAGATGGAGAGGATATGGCTTTTCTTAAGTGAAAGTCAAGTCATTTGGCGAAACTTAAGGCCCGCCAGCAGCCGACGCCATCCGCGTTCCGTCAACCCGACCGGAACCGGGCGAATGCCCTAGCCTTCGACCTTGATGTCGTTGTCCTTGACCACCTTGGTCCAGCGCTCGGTCTCGAACTTCAGTTTCTCTAGATAGGCCTCGGGCGTCGAGCCCGTGGTGAAGAAGCCGAGCTCGGCGAACTTCCGCTGCACCTCGGGATCCTTGACCGTCTCGCGGCAGAGCTCGTTCAGGCGATCGACCACCGGCCGCGGAATGCCGGCCGGCCCTGCCACGCCGTAGAACACGGCACTTACCATGTCGGGCATGCCGAGCTCGACCACCGTCGGCACGTCCGGACACATCGGCGAGCGCTCGGCGGAGGCAACGACGATGCCGGTCAGGCGACCACCCTTGACGTGCGTGCCGGTCGGCAGGACGACGTCGCACACCACCGGCACATGGCCGCCCATGACATCGCGGATCGCGTCGGCCGAGCCCTTGTAGCCCACGACCTCCATGTTGAGCTTGTTGCGCGCCTTGAACAGCTCGCCCCACAGATGGGGCTGATTGCCGATGCCGGACGTAGCGAAGCGCACCCTCTCCGGCTGCTTGTTCACCCAGTCGGCGAACTCGGCATAGTTCTTCACCGGCAGATCCTTGTTGATGGCGAACATGTCGGGGATGTCGGCCACGGTCGAGATCGGCTGGAAATCCTTCAGCGGATCGAACGGCTGCTTCAGCCCGAGCGCGGCGTTGGTCGCGAGCGTCGTCGTGCCGAGCAGCAGCGTGTGGCCGTCGGGCTTGGACTTGGCAACCACTTCCATGCCGATGATGGTGTTGCCGCCGCCGCGATTCTCGACGATGACCTGCTGGCCCAACAGCGCGCCGAACTTCTCGGCGACGATACGCCCCGCCGTGTCGGTGGCGCCGCCCGGAATGTAGGGCACCACGATCCTGACCTGCTGGCTGGGCCACGCCTGGGCGCGCACGGCGGAAGCGCCGACGATGGTCCAGCCGGCGGCTGCCGCCAGCACAGTGCGTCTCTTGAGCATGATCCCACCCCAACCTTTGTTTCGGGCAGGATCGCAAACGGCCAACCGGCGCACAACGCGCGGCGGCCGGCGCGTTTTACTCTGCGGGCTTCAGCGCCGCCTTGCCCATCTCGTGCTCGCCCGGAAGCATGGAGATGGCGAGGAACGAGCAGAACGCCACGACGGCCAGCGCCATCAGCAGCGTCGGGAATCCCGCCGCCTTCACGGTCGGACCCATCAGCGCCACGACGAAGGAGCTGACGCCGAAGCCGATCGCCAACCGGGCGCCGGTGACGCGGCTGCGCATGCGGTCGTCGATGTATTTCACGATCATGGCGTCGGTGAAGGGAATGGCGCCGAACACCAGCAGCATGAAGGCGATCGCGGTGACGAACAGCGCCCAGTCCTGGACCTGCGAGGCGATCAGGAACAATGGCACCTGCAGCAGCAGGATCGGCACATAGACCGTCTTGAGCGGGAAACGGTCTATAAGCTTGCCGACCACGAGCTGGGCCAGCGACGCCAGCGAGAAGATCACGAACAGCATGCCTGCCAGCTCGGCCGGGTCCTGCACGACGCCCTTCACCCGCTCGCGCAGAAGCTCGCCGTTACCGTTGGTGGTGAAGCTGAAGATGATGCTGCCGCTCACCGCGGTGAAGGTCATGATGGCGAAGACGCGCGCCATCACGCCGGGCGGCAGGTCGTTCATCTTGGGCTTGCGCTTGGCCGGCGCCTCTTCTTCACGCGGCACCAGCAGCACGAAGGCCACCGCGCAGACGAGGCAGATCACGCCGGGCAGGATGAAGGCCATCTGCCAGCCGAAGCGCTGGGCGATGTAGACCGAGACGCCGGCGGCGATGGCGATGCCCATGTTGCCCGCCAAGCCGTTCAGCCCGATCGTGAAACCGAAATTCCTGGCCTTCTGCACCAGCATCGGTATGCCGACCGGATGGTAGATCGAGGCGAAGGCGCCCATCAGGGTGAGCGCGGCGCCGATCTGCCATTTGTTGCTGCAGAGCGCGATCACCAGCGCCGACACGCCCATGCCGGCGAAGAAGATCACCATCATGATCCAGCGGCCCCAATGGTCGCCCAGCCGGCCGCTCACGATCGAGCCCGCGCCGAACATGAACAGCGCGCCGTAATTGAACGGCGTGAGCTCGGTCCATTCGACGCCCCAGACGCCGGCGATGACGCCCCAGCTGTAGGCGAAGACGACCAGGATCCAGTGATCCATGGCGTGGCCGATATTGAGCAAGATGGAGGTGGGGCTGGCGTGGCTCATGGACCGGCTCATGAATAAGTGGGCGCCATAGAGCCTACTTATTGTTTTCTGTCTGTCTTGCGCTAAACTGACAATCTATGTCGCAAGACGGCCAAAAATCGACCAACCCGGCGGACTACCAGCATGTGCCCCGCGCGCTGGCGGCCATGCCCAAGGACTTCCCACAGGATTTCGTCATCGAGCCGCACAGCCACGCGCGCGCCCAGCTCATCTACGCCCCCGCCGGCACGATGCGCGTGATCACCGGTCAAGCCATGTGGATCGTGCCGCCGCAGCGGGCGCTCTGGATGCCGGCGGGAACCGTGCACGGCATCGAGATGCTCGACCAGGTCACGATGCGGACCCTTTATCTACGCGACGATGCGGCCGCCGCGATGTCGCTCACCTGCCGCGTGCTGCAGGTCTCGCCGCTCCTGCGCGAACTGATCGTGCGGGCGACCGAACTGCCGCTGCAGTACGACGAAGACGGCCCGGCGGGCCACGTCGTCGCCCTTCTCCTGGACGAACTGCATGGCTCGCAGGCCCTGAAACTTCACCTGCCGATGCCCCACTCGAAGCGGCTCGCGATGCTCTGCCGGGCGCTGCTCGACAAGCCGGGCGACCGGCGCACCTTGCGCGAATGGGCACGCACTGTGCACGCCAGCGAGCGCACCATGGCCCGCCTTTTCCAGAGCGAGACAGGCCTCACTTTCGCCGCATGGCGCCAGCAGGCTCGCGTGCTCGAAGCCATGGGACGGCTGGGCGGCGGTGCGCCGGTGACCCAGGTGGCGCTCGATCTCGGCTACGACAGCGTCAGCGCCTTCAGCGCGATGTTCCGCCGCGCTGCGGGGACTTCGCCCAGTGCTTATCGCCAGCGCCCCGAAGGCGCCTGACAAAGCCCTTGCATCAGTGGGGATTTATTGTGTCAAAGCAACCAGTTAGCGCATAGAGTCCTTGACGTTGGCATCGCAAATATCCCCAATGCGCGACCCGTTTGAGGTATTCTAAACCGTCATTTACTTCAGATCGGCCGCTGCCCCCGCAGCCCGGAGTTTGTGTTGAAGCCGACCGACATCAAGAATCCTGATTACTTTCACAAAGTCGTAGACTGCCAGTGGGCCTGTCCCGCCCACACCCCGGTCCCCGAATACATCCGGCTGATCGCTCACGGGCGGTACTCCGACGCCTACATGATCAACTGGAAGTCCAACGTCTTCCCGGGAATCCTCGGCCGCACCTGCGACCGCCCGTGCGAGCCGGCCTGCCGACGCAGCCGGGTCGAGGACGAGACCCTGGTGCATGGCAAGAAGGAGCCGGTCGCGATCTGTCGCCTGAAGCGCGTCGCCGCCGATTTCAAGGACGACGAGGGCATCAGGGCCAGCATGCCCAAGGCGCCGGAAAAGAACGGCAAGCGCATCGCCTGCGTGGGCGGCGGCCCCGCCTCGCTCACCGTGGCGCGCGATCTGGCGGTGCTGGGCTATGAGATCGTGATCTACGACCAGGACCCCAAGCTGGGCGGCTTCATCCGCACGCAGATCCCGCATTTCCGTCTGCCTGAGTCGGTGATCGACGAGGAAGTGGGCTACATCACCGGCATCGGCAACATCGAGTTCCGCCACAAGAAGATCAACTCGATGAAGGCGGTGCTGGCCGAGGGCTACGACGCGGTCTTCGTCGGCTCCGGCGCGCCGCGCGGCCGCGATCTCGACGTGCCCGGCCGCAAGGAAGCGGCCGAGCACATCCATATCGGCCTCGATTGGCTGTCGTCGGTCTCGTTCGGCCATATCAGCAAGGTCGGCAAGCGCGTGATCGTGCTGGGCGGCGGCAACACCGCCATGGATTGCTGCCGCACCGCCCGCCGTCTCGGCGGCGAGGACGTGAAGGTGATCGTGCGCTCCGGCTTCGAGGAGATGAAGGCGTCTCCCTGGGAGAAGGAAGACGCGATGGGCGAGGACATCCCCATCCTGAACATGCTGGTGCCGAAGGAAGTCACGCACAACAATGGCAAGATCACCGGCGTGCTGTTCGAGAAGGTCAAGGCCGAGTACGACGCCAAGGGCCGCCGTTCGCTGATCCCGTCGGGCGAGCCCGACCAGCATTTCGAATGCGACGACGTGCTGGTGGCGATCGGCCAGGAGAACGCCTTCCCGTGGATCGAGGCGGACGCCGGCATCGAGTTCGACAAATGGGGCCTGCCCAAGCTGAACGAGCAGACCTTCCAGAGCACCGAACCCAAGGTGTTCTTCGGCGGCGACGCGGCCTTCGGCCCCAAGAACATCATCTGGGCCGCCGCCCACGGCCATGATGCCGCGATCTCCATCCACAAGATGCTGTGCGGCGAGAATCCCGAGGAGCGGCCGGCGCCGGGCGTCAACATCGTCAGCCAGAAGATGGGCATCCACGAGTGGAGCTACGACAACGCGCCCACCATCGACCATCGCCTGAAGGTCCCGCATCGCGCCAAGCAGGAAGCGCTGAAGGACATCATGACCGAGGTCGAACTGGGCTTCGACGTCAAGCTCGCCTTCAAGGAGGCGCAGCGCTGCCTGAACTGCGACGTGCAGACGGTCTTCACCGGCCAGCTGTGCATCGAGTGCGACGCCTGCGTCGACATCTGCCCGATGGACTGCATCACCTTCACCGAGAACGGTGAGGAGAAGGATCTGCGCAGCCGCCTGATGGCGCCGGCGCTCAACCCGACGCAGGACATCTATATCGGCAACGACCTCAAGACCGGCCGCATCATGGCCAAGGACGAGGATGTCTGCCTGCATTGCGGATTGTGCGCCGAACGCTGCCCGACCGGCGCGTGGGACATGCGCAAGTACTACATGGAAATGACCCAAGCGGAGCAGGTATGCCGCAAGCACTAAGGCATAGTCACTTCCTCCCCAGCCAAGCTGGGGAGGTCGGCGTCTTACGCCGACGGAGGGGTCATGAGCGTTCGCAATGGCGCTCATGACCCCTCCGCCCGCTACGCGGGCACCTCCCCTCCGCGGACTCCGCGAAGGGGAGGCAGAGCATGAGCAGCCGCGCACTCGCCGCCGTTAACGACTTCGTCGTCAAGTTCGCCAACGTCAACGGTTCCGGATCGGCCTCCGCCAACGAACTGTTCGCCCGCGCCATCCTGCGCATGGGCGTACCCATCAGCCCGCGCAACATCTTCCCCTCGAACATCCAGGGGCTGCCGACCTGGTACGAGGTGCGGGTCACCGAGAAGGGCTATCTCGGCCGGCGCGGCGGCGTCGACATGATGGTCGCCATGAACCCGCAGACCTGGGCCGAGGACGTCAAGGAACTCGAGCCCGGCGGCTATCTGTTCTACGACAGCACCAAGCCGATGCCGTCGTCGATGTTCCGCGAGGACATCAACATCGTGGGCGTGCCGCTTACCGCCATCACCAACGCCACCTACACCGACGCGCGCCAGCGCCAGCTGTTCAAGAACATCATCTATGTCGGCGCTCTCTCGGTGCTGCTCGACATCGATCCCGAGGAGATCAAGCGGCTGTTCGGCGAGCAGTTCAAGGGCAAGGAGAAGCTGCTCGATTCCAACGTCAAGGCGCTCAATCTCGGCCGCGACTGGGTCAAGCAGCACGGCGATCCCGATGCGGTGAAGCTCAAGGTGCGGCGATCCGACAATGTCGGCGACCGCATCTTCGTCGAAGGCAACAACGCCGCCGCCCTGGGCGCGGTCTATGGCGGCGCCACGGTATGCGCCTGGTATCCCATCACGCCGTCCTCGTCGCTGGCCGAAGCCTTCCAGGCCCATTGCAAGAAGCTGCGCCACGACAAGGAGACCGGCAAGGCCAAGTACGCCATCGTCCAGGCCGAGGACGAGCTCGCCTCGATCGGCATCGTGATCGGCGCCGGTTGGAACGGCTCGCGCGCCTTCACCAGCACGTCGGGCCCCGGCATCTCGCTGATGACCGAGTTCATCGGCCTCGCCGCCTTCGCCGAAGTACCGGCAGTGATCGTGAACGTCCAGCGCGGCGGGCCGTCGACCGGCATGCCGACACGCACGCAGCAGTCCGACCTCCTGAGCTGCGCCTATGCCTCCAACGGCGACACCAAGCACGTGCTGCTGTTCCCCGAGGACCCCAAGGAGTGCTTCGACTTCACCGCCGACGCGCTCGACCTCGCCGACCGGCTGCAGACGCCGGTGTTCGTCATGACCGATCTCGACATCGGCATGAATCACCGGCTCTGCAAACCCTTCGTCTGGGATGAACAGCGCGCCTACGACCGCGGCAAGGTGATGACGGCTGAAGATCTCGAGGCCGGCAAGAATTTCGGCCGCTACCTCGACGTCGATGGCGACGGCATCCCGTTCCGCACCTATCCCGGCACGCATCCCTCCCGCGGCTCGTACTTCACCCGCGGCACGACCAAGGACGAGTACGCCCGCTACTCCGAGGAAGGCGCGGTCTACGTGCGCAACATGGAGCGGTTGCAGAAGAAGTTCGCCACCGCCGCCCGGATCACGCCGCAGCCGCTGCGCTACTCGGCGCCCAAGCCGACGCGCTACGGCGTGATCTATTTCGGCTCGACCAGCCCGGCCATGGTCGAGGCGCTCGACCATCTCGAGGCCGACGGCCATCACGTCAATGCGCTGCGCGTTCGCGCCTTCCCGTTCGCCCAGGCGGTCGAGGACTTCATCCACGAGCACGACAAGGTCTTCGTGGTCGAGCAGAACCGCGACGGACAGCTCCGCACCATGCTGATGAGCGATTTCACGCTCGACGCGCGCAAGCTCGTCCCCGTCCTGCACTATGACGGCACGCCGATAACGGCGCGCTTCATCGCCGCCGACATCGCCAAGAAGCTCGGCCAGTTCAAAGTGGTTTCCTTCGAGAAGGCCGCGTCATGACGTACATCGCCAAGCCCAAGCTGCACCACCCCTCGCTGGTCAAGAACAAGGCCGGCTACACGCGGCGCGACTACGAAGGCGCAGTCTCGACCCTGTGCGCCGGGTGCGGCCACGATTCGATCAGCGCCGCCATCATCCAGGCCTGCTACGAGCTCGACATCCTGCCGCACCAGGTCGCCAAGCTCTCCGGCATCGGCTGCTCGTCCAAGGCGCCGACCTACTTCGTGGGTGCTTCCCACGGCTTCAACACCGTGCACGGCCGCATGCCCTCGGTGATGACCGGCGCCAACCTCGCCAACCGCGACCTGATCTACATGGGCGTGTCGGGCGACGGCGATTCGGCCTCGATCGGGCTCGGCCAGTTCGCCCACATCATGCGCCGCGGCGTGAACATGACCTACATCGTCATGAACAACGGCGTGTACGGCCTGACCAAGGGTCAGTTCTCGGCCACCGCCGACAAGGGCTCGATCAGCAAGAAGGGCGTGGCCAATTCCGACGAATCGATCGACCTCGTCTCGCTCGCCATCCTGATGGGCGCCACCTTCGTCGGCCGCTCCTTCTCGGGCGACAAGCACCAGCTCGTGCCGCTGATCAAGGCGGCGATGGATCACAAGGGTGCGGCCTTCCTCGACGTCGTCAGCCCCTGCGTGGCCTTCAACAACCATTCCGGCTCGACCAAGAGCTACGACTATGTGCGCGAGCACAACGAGGCGCTGAACCGCATCGACTTCATCGAGGGCCGCCAGGAGATCACCACCCAGTACGATCCCGGCACGGTGACGACGGTGCAGCAGCACGACGGCTCGATCCTGCGTCTGCGCAAGCTCGGCGAGGAGTATGACCCCGCCGACAAGATCGCCGCGATGAAGCGCGTCCAGGAGGGCCTGGCCTCGGGCGAGGTCGTGACCGGCCTTCTCTACGTCGATCCGACGCCCAAGGACCTGCACCACCATCTCAACACGGTCGAGGCGCCGCTCAACACCTTGAACACGCCCGACCTCTGCCCCGGACCGTCGGCGCTCGACAAGATCAACGCCAGCCTGCGCTGACCCTCCTCCGGGCGCGTTGCCCTTTCGGCGCGTGAACCGAAACCGCCTCAGGTGGCGCGGGCGTTTGGCAGCACGCCGTAATCCCAAGTCGACTTGGTCAGGAACAGCCGGTCGCGTTCAAATAGCGCGAAGCAGACGTGATCGTGGGTTCGCGGAACGGCGCCGGTCGTCATTTCAATCAGCTTCTCCAGGCCGCGCCAGAATCCCACGCGATCGCAGACATGGTTGGCCCAGCCATTGATCACGCAATAGCGGATGTCGTGATTGGCGCGATGATGAACCGCGTGATGCTGCGGGCCCATCAACAAATGTGCCCGCTGGAGAAACCGCACGATCCGGGACTCGGCCCTGATATGACCGAGACGGTGTGCGTAGGTTCCAAAGGACATGATCGCCGCGACAACGGTGAAGATGCACACCAGGTTGAAAGTGACCAGCGACGCCTGGACGCCGAGAGTGAGAATGAGAAGGATTGGGCCGATCACCAGTATGGATGGCCAGGAACTGTAGGCGACATAGTCGCGAAACCCGTAGCCCACGATATGACGTGGGTACAGATGATGCTCGCGGGCAATCGCAATCACACGCCCGCCGACGACTTCGTCAAACCAGGTGTCGGTGAACCAGTGCACGCCTCCCGAGAAGAAATCCGCGAGAAAGAGAGCCACCAGGACGTTGGGAATGAACCAGTACGGCAAGCCGCTCATCGCCCCGCAATGGGTTCCAATCCAGAAAGCGCACCACAAGACGAGCAGGAGATTCGCGACGATCCCCAACCACCCCACGATTGCCTGCGGTGTCGTGCAGCTCAAAAAGAACGGACCTACCATGCTGCCCCCAATTGCTCCCCCCATAAAAGCTCGTGGATCAGTATAATGAAGTTTGTGCGAATGCAACTGAACGTTGTATTATCCGGTGTCCGGCCCTTGAAGACGGAGCGCGATGATGACGGTCTCGGCAATCGATGTTTGGGCCCAGCCCGCTCCCGGCCAAGCCTTTCGATCTCCAATGTTTGCGTCTCTGGTCAAGGCCGCCCGGGCAGACGACCGCGTCGCCCTTGCGGGCTCGGCGGACAGGATCACGGCGGCAATGACGGAGGCCGGCGTGGCGAAGGCGTTGTTGAGCGCCTGGTACCTGCAAGACGGATGCATGATCTCCAACCAGCAAATTGCCGAGATGGTCGCACAATTTCCCGACCGCCTGGTCGGCGTCGCGTCGGTCACCCTGGACGATCCCGATGCCGCGAGAACGCTGGAAGATGCCGTCAGGGACCACGGCTTCAAGGCCCTGCGGATAATACCGTGGGTGTGGAATCGGCCGCCCAATCACGCGAGCTATCGGCCGCTTTTCCGGAAATGCATGGAGCTCGGCATCCCGTATTGCACGCAAGTCGGCCATACCGGTCCCCGCATGCCGTCGGAGCCCGGGCGTCCTATCCCCTATGTCGACGAGGTTGCGCTGGCGTTTCCCGAATTGAAGATCGTCTGCGGTCATATCGGCCATCCCTGGACCGACGAGATGATATCGCTCGCGTGGAAATACGATAACGTCTACATCGACACTTCGGCCTATCTGCCTCGCTATTATCCGCAGCAGCTGACCCATTTCATGAATTCGTACGGACAAAACAAGGTGCTGTTCGGGACGAACTTTCCCATGCTCTCGTTCAAGGAATGTGTCGACCAGGCGCTTGATCTGCCGATTTCCGACAAAGCCAAGAGCAAGTTCCTGTCGGAGAACGCCTGCAAGGTGTTCGGCCTGCCCTGATTCCTTGTCGCCCGGCCCCGTCAATGGCGCGTGCCACCGGCATGGCTGACCAGGAGGGCTCGCGCCTTGCGCACATCGCCCGAGGCCTCGCCCGCGATCGTGTCGAGCAATGGACTGAGAAGCTCGATCTCTCCGTTCAGGACCCTTTGGGAATGATGCATTTCGATGAGGTCGCTCAATGCCCGAAGCTCGAGGCAGCGTGCTTCCTGGCTCTTGGCCACGTCGATTGCCTTGGTAAAGCATGCGACTGACAATTCCGGGTCCACATCGGCCTGCCGCATGGCCAGGTGGCCGTTCAGCCGATGCAGTTCGGCGGCCCAGTAGCGCTCCTGCGTGCGCTCGACGAATTGCAGGGCTTGGCGAAGAGCCGCTTCGGCGCCGGCGACATCGTTCCTGGCAATCAGTATCTCGGCAATCAGCGCGTTGATCGGCAATTCCAGTATGTAGACGCCAAACCCGTGCAAAATCTCCGTTTCGCGCCGAATGCCGTCCAGATCCGCGCGCGAGGGATCCTGGATTGCCCGGGCAACGCTTGCGCACAGCCTTCCCGCCGATGCGTAGTTCGGCCCCATCTTGAGGGTGTCGCAATGCGTCGTGAGCTCGGTGCTGAGCCGGATGACCTTGTCGAAATCCCGGGCAAAGATTGCCGGAAAGATAGCGCCGTACAATATGCAGAAGGCGACCGTGGTCGCATGACCGTGGGTCGGCAACTCGGACAGGATCTGATCGCTCAGCCGATCGGCCTCGTCGACGCGGCCGCAGAACCACAGCGCCCAGACCTCATGGCACAGAACGGAAAGCCCAATATCCTGCCCGAACCGGTAGCTGAGCGGTCGGTGGCGAACCGGGTCGTAGGGTCGTTTCGCTTCGATGAGGTGGACGAGCCCTTCCCTGTGGCGGCCGGTTGCGATCAGCGCCGCTCCGCGGATCCGGTGGGCGATCATCGAATAGGTGAGATCGCTGACACGTCCCGCGACCTCGAGATACTGGGCCGCCAGCTCTTCGGCCGCCGCGATGTTGCCGGCGACGTAGTTCGCGGCCCACAGCCCATAGAGAACCGAGAAGCGTTGCATATCGGTGCCGATGCCCGAATCGAGCAGCCGCTTCACCTGCGTGAGGATGTCGATGGTTTCGCGCGCAGTGTATCCCTTGACGGCAAGAGCTGCGTTGCCGCGCGCAACCTGCAGGGCAAGCTCGAGCTGGGCGCGCTGATGATCGGCGGGAAGCTGTCCCAGCAGGGACACGCCTTTCTCCGCATAATGCGCGCCTTCGACGTTTGCCGACCGCGAGAGCGCCAACTCGGCGGCGGCCAGCCAGTTGCGTATCGCCGAATCGGCGATTCCGGCTTCCTCATAATGATGAGCCAGGATTTCCGGCGCAAAATCGGCCCGATCGCTGAACTGCTCGGTCAGGGCGCGGGCAATGTCGGCGTGGATCTGCCGCCGTCGGGTGCGCAGCAGAGTGGCGTAGGCCGTGTCCTGGATCAGCGCATGCCTGAATACGAAGCTTTGGTCGGCAGCCGCTCCGCGCACGTTGATCAGCTCGGCGACCACCAGTTGCTTCAAGCCATCGCGAAGCGTCTCGGCAGGCATGCCCGCGACCGCTTCCAGGAGACTGAGGGAAAATTCGCGGCCGATGACGGCGCCGATCTGCGCGATCTCCTTGACCGGCGCCAGCCGGTCGAGACGCGCCATGAGCGAGTTCCTGCACGGTGGATGGAATGGCGAGCGGGGTCAGCGTTCTGGCCAGGACGTATTGGTCGCCCTCCTCGCGCACCAGCCCCGAGCCGAGAATCGTCTTGGTCAGTTGCTCGACGAACAGCGGAACGCCGTCCGTCTTCACGATGATCTGCTCCAGGACGTCGTCCGGCAACGGCTTGCCGCGAGTCATGCCCTGGATCATCGTGACCGCCTGCGGTCGCGCGAGTCGGTTGAGGGGAAGCGCCGTCACATTGCGCCGCCCCATCCAGGGTGCCTTGAACTCCGGCCGGAACGTGACGACCGACAGCACGCGCTTGTCCTGCAAACGCTCGAGCGCCCGGCTCATCAAATCCAGTGTCGTGGGATCTATCCAATGGGCGTCTTCCAGCAGGAAAAGCACCGGAGCGTCGTGCGTCAGGCCGGCCAGCAACGAGATCAGCGCCTCGATCGTCCTGTCCTTGATCACGCTCGGCGCCTGATCCAGCGGATTGTAGCGGCCTTCCGTGGCGATCGAGAGCAGCGATGCCAGGAAGGGAATCGTGTCGGCCCGTTCGACGTGGGACCGATCCGTCATCGCCTCAAGCTTCGCAAGTCGGACAGACGATGGTTCATCCGGCGAAAATTCAGCGGCGTGCCAGATCTGGTCTACCGCCGGATAGAAGGGCTGATTGGAGTGATGCGGCGAGCACTGATACCTCACCGCGATATGTGGCTCCGCCCGGATCTGCTCCCGCAGTTCCTGCGCGATCCGCGACTTGCCGATGCCGGCTTCGCCGGAAAGCAGGACGACCTGGCCGTTGCCCTGGCCGGCCGACCGCCAGCAATCCAGCAAAACCGCCACTTCGTTGGAGCGCCCGACGATGTGCGGCAGAGGTTCGGTTTGCGACGCTTCGAAACGACTGACGTGCGATTTTTCGCGCAGAACTTTCCAGGAGTGGAGCGGCTCGGCGAAGCCCTTGAGTGCTCTGGCATCGAGCGCCTCCATCTCGAACCGCGAGCCCAGAAGCTGTCGCGTCGAGGCGCTCACGATGATCGTGTCGGGTTCGGCCAATGACTGCAGCCGCGCCGCCAGGTTGGGGGTATCGCCAATGACCGTCTGCTCCTGCGCCGAGCCCTCGCCAATGAGGTCTCCGACGACAACCATGCCGGTTCCAATGCCGATGCGGACGCTGAGGGTCGACCGATCCCTGGTCGGCAAGCGCCCGACTTTCGCCACAAGTTCCAGCGCCGCGGTCACGGCGCGTGCTGCATCGTCCTCGTTTGCCACAGGGTAGCCGAAATACGCCAGCACACCGTCGCCCATGAATTTTGCCACGAAGCCGCCATGGGCATCGATGATCTGCGTGCAGGTCTCCTGGTAGGTCCGAAGTATTTCGCGCATATCCTCCGGGTCAAGCTTTCTCGAAAGCTCCGTCGAACCCACCAGGTCGCAGAACACGATGGTCAACTGCCGACGTTCGGCGGAAGTCTGTCGCATCGGCTTGAGCGGGCTTTTGGCCGCCTCGCCGGACGGCGCCGCGTGATCGAGCTCCGCTATCGCGCGAAGGATCCTTCGCCGATGGCCAAGCGAGGAGATCCCCATCTCCCTGAGGTCATCGTTTGAAAGCTCCCGCAGGATCGTGAAGTCAATGTCGTTGGCGGTGAAACATTCGGCGTGCTCCGGCAGGCCAATCGATCCCAGCCAGGTTGCGATCTCGTGCATGGTACCCCACGTTTCCCACCCAAGCTCCCAAGCCCGTTCAGCAGTGGTCTCTTCCGCGGTCTCTTCCCATGAGACCGTCTAGGCGTTCTTGTCGCACTTAGATCTCCTCGACAGTGACATTTCGCACATTCCCGCACATTGGCGGCCAAGGACCAGGTGGCCGCAGCCCCCGACCTTCAGCCGAAGCGGCCAGTGACGAAATTCTGAGTGCGCGGATCCTTCGGTACCGTGAACATCCGCGCTGCGGTATCGAACTCGACCAGTTCGCCCAGATACATGAAGCCGGCATAGTCGGACACGCGTGCGGCCTGCTGCAGGTTATGCGTCACGATGACGAGCGTGTGATCCGCTTTCAAATCGTCGATCGTCTGCTCGATCTTGGCCGACGAGATCGGGTCGATGGCGGAACACGGCTCGTCGAGCAAGAGCACGTCAGGCCGCACGGCGATGGCGCGGGCGATGCACAGGCGCTGCTGCTGTCCGCCGGAGAGGTCCGCTCCCTGCTTGTGAAGCGAATCCTTCACCTCGTCCCACAGCGCCGCACGGCGCAGCGCCGCCTCGACTTCCGCAGCCATGTCGGCTTTTGTCAGTCGGCGATACAGCCCGATGCCCAAGGCGATATTCTGATAAATCGACATTGGAAACGGCGCCGGCTTCTGAAACACCATGCCGACGCGCGCACGCAATCGTTCCAGCCCATTGTGGTTGGCCAGGATGTCCTCGTCATCCAGCAGGACCTCTCCATCCACGTGCTGGCCGTGGTGAAGATCGTACATGCGGTTGAACACGCGCAGGAGCGTCGACTTGCCACAACCCGACGGCCCGATAAAGGCGGTCACGTGGTGCTCATAGATCGGCACCGACACGTCCTTGAGCGCGCGATTGCCATCCTCATAATAGAAGTTGAGTTTATGCACGCTCAGCTTCTCGCGCAGCAACGGCGACCCGGGTGCTGGGCAGGCTTTGCGGTTGTTGGCGATTGTGACCAACGAGTCCGCCTGCAGAGCTGACGATACCGCATGGTGCATGTCGGCCTCCTTGCTTGACGAATTGAGCCCGCTGACAAGAAGCATCGACTGGGCGCCCGCTTCTGGATTGAGGTCACTTCGGCCGCACACCGCCGCACCAGCATGACGCCAAGGTTCACGACCGTCAGGCGGGCGCAGCATCAAGACGCCAAGCGTCCGTTCGGCCGCTTGGCGTCAATGCTTCCGCCAACAACCCCCTCCTAGTACCTCTGGCTGACCGGATTGGTAATGTCCGGCGCCTCGAGGTCCTCCGGCTCGACTTCCGGCGTACCTGGCTTGGGAGGGTCGAACGCCTTCCTCTTGAGCAGGGCCTCCATCGTCCTGACGCCCGTCCGAACGTGGGTTCGCTCGCACTCGATGGCGGCGCCGATGCGCGTGTGATTGCGCGCACCGTCGGAATTCTCGCCGCGGCTGACGCCGTAGTAGTCGAAGAATGCGACAAGCTGCGAGCAACGCCCCTTCATCCATGTCATTCGGGCAGGCGACATCGGTTTAGCCGGCGACTGCGCCGGCGGCTCCGCATACGCCATCGTGGACGTCTGGGCCGAGGCCGGAATGACCGTACCCACGGCCAGCAAGCCGGCAATTGCGTACGCCAACGGAAGCCACCGCCGCGCGCTTGCTGCACTTTCGTGACATCCGGATGTCGGAGGCATGCAACCCGGAATATGCGCATGCCGCGGACGACGCCGATCCGGATCCCGTGAATGCCGCAGGCGATTGATTGAAACGTTGGATCGAGAAAACATCATGCCGGTCTCCATCAAGCTGTGCTGTCATCGCAACTTCATGGTGTGAGGCGGTCTTTCGAAACGTGCGCCGAAGAGCACATTGCGATTTCGCGCACACCCAAGCGATGACGAGGTTTCTAGCAGGGCGATATTTCCCGGCCTTGACCCGGCGCAACTATTCATTGTGCAGATTTTGAGCTTTGGATGACGCAGGTAAGAGAAACGTCATGCGACGTTCACAGCGCTCGCTTATCGCGCCGGCATTCCGAAATCGGTTACCGCCTTCTAAGCCGCTGACGCGGTTGATCAAACGGCCGTAGCGGCGTGATCCGTCAACCGATGATGAACAATACCGACATCATTTCGACTTCGTCTGCGCACTAAGACGGTCACAATCAATTAGCGCGATTGAAAGAGCGCGCTAGATTGGCGTGGCTCGATCGCCCTTCAGCATGACCGGCACGAACTGCTGGAATGTCCAGGCAGCGCCAACCTCGGAACGATCGAAGCAAAAGACGACGTTGAAGCAGTCTCCCGGCCAATTGTCGGGGACGCCTCGAGGCGGCGGGTTGAGCGCGTTGGCGATGGCGGCGATGTCTTCATGCTGCCAGCAAACGAGCGTGACACCGTCGCTCCGTGAGAGAGCTGCAGCCAGATCCGCTTCCTGGCCCTTCACAAAATGCAGGTCGACATCGATCCCGAGTTTTGTGGCCAGCGACCATATGGTCTCGAGGGGTCGGCGGCTCTTGCTGCCGCCATGGCCGGCCGCGATTTCGGCCTTGGTCGCCGGCGCGGAGGCAAATATTGCGTTGGGCTGCGGCAAGACGCGCGGCTGGCCGAGGGAGGGGGCGAACAGGTCGACCCAAATGCCCGCCCGCTGCCAGCCGCGCGGCGTCAGCGAATCCTTGTCCGGCATGCCCGTCGCGTCGACCCCGGCATCGCCACCGGGCTTGTCGGCGTGTCGAATGATCAGGATGGTCTGGCGCGCCATTGGTGCCCTCCATCGGGTTCCACAATGCGGCTTATACTACCACACGTTGCAGTACCGCGCAGCCCAGTTGCAGGCCAAGAACCACGCTCATGCGCACGAAGCTGAAGAGATGATCCCGACAGACCGCGCGCGCGAGCGTCGATTGCATATCGGGTGGGTCCTTGGCGCTACCCAGCCGCCTGGCATTGGGGACCGTGCGGGTAAGGGTGGGCACGAAGCCACTCCCGGCCAAGGCAAGCGAACCCCAACCGATCCACCAAGGGTCCGCCGCTTCGACGATCTGCGCTGCGATCGACAGCAAGGTCAGGACCATGACCAGCGCCACCAGCCGGTTCATGGGATAGGCCTCGGTGGTCACCCGTCGATAATAGGCCGAGATCGAAGCCAGCACGTCAGGCGGCAATGGGCTGCCGACGTGCTTGCGGGTCTGCACGTCGAACATCAGGTCGAACCACAGGACGGCGAGCAGAAACCCGGCGCCGGCTGCGACGAACGTATGCATCAGGCGGGCGACGCCGCCGCCCCTTCGACCAGCCGTCCGACCTCGCCCGGCGCGCGCTTGAGCTCGACCTGGCGGTCGTGCCACTGGCGCAACGAGGGCCGGTGACCGATCGACACGAGGGTCGTGTCGGGAAGGCGCTGCTTCAGCTCGCCATAGATCGCCGCCTCCATGGGCTCATCGAGCGAGGCCGTGGCCTCGTCGAGGAACAGCCAGTCGGGCTTGAACACCAGGGCGCGCGCCACCGCGAGCCGCTGCTGCTCGCCGCCCGACAGGGTGTAGGTCCAGTGCGCCACGTCGTCGAGATGCTGGGCGAGATGGCCAAGCCGTGCGGCCTCGAGGGCGGCCACGATCTCGGCGTCGCTCGCCTGCGAGTTCTCGTCGGGATAGCGCACGGCGTTGCGCAGCGTGCCGATCGGAATATACGGCTTCTGCGGCAGGAAGAGCACGCGCGCGCCCGCAGGTACGCGCACCTTGCCGTGACCGAACGGCCAGATGCCGGCCAGGGCACGGAACAGCGTGCTCTTGCCCGAGCCGCTGGCGCCCGTGATCAGGGTGGAATGGCCGTGCGGCAGGACGAGCGTCGCGTCGCGCAGCAGCGCCGTGCCGTCGGGCAAAGCGAGCGTCAGACCCTCGGCGCCGACATCGGCCCGGCCGGTCTCCGGCGCCACATCGATCGCCGTGTCCTGCTGGTGGTCGATGGCGCCCTTCAGGCCCATGAGACGGTCCATCACCGCGCGCAGCTCGGCCAGGGTGGCGTAGTTGTCGATGAAGAAGGACAGCGCCGTCTGGACCTGCCCGAACGCCTGGGCCGTCTGCGTCATGACGCCAAGCGTGATGGCGCCGGCGAAGAAGCGCGGGCCGGTCACGAGATAGGGGAAGATGATGGCGATCTGGGCGTAGCCCGTCTGGTAGAAGGCGAGCTGCAGGCTGGTGTAGAGCACGCGCCAGCCGTTCATGAACACCGCCTGGTAGCGCGCCACCAGGTTCTCCTGCTCGGCAGGCTCGCCGCGATAGAGCGCGATGCCTTCGGCGTTCTCGCGCACCCGCACCAGGGAGAAGCGGAAATCGGCCTCGAGCGCCTGCTGGGCGAAGTTGAGCGGGATCAAGCGGCGGCCGACCATGTTGGCGAGCCAGGTGCCGACGAAGGCGTAGACCAGCGCCACCCAGACCATGTAGCCCGGCACGTTGGCGTCGATGCCGAGGAAGCCCAACGACAGCGAGCCCGAGAGCTGCCAGAGGATGAACAGGAACGAGATCAGGGTCGCCACGGCGTCGATCACGCCCAGCACCAGCGTCATGGTGTAGAGGCCGAGCTGGCGGAGATCCTCGGAGATGCGCTGGTCGGCGTTGTCGATCCTGCGCTCGAGCTCGATGCGGTAGTAGCCGCGGCTGTCGAGCCAGTGCCCGAGATATTGCCTGGTGAGCCAGCGCCGCCAGCGCAGGCGCAAGTAGGGACTCGCCAGTCCGCGGGCAATGGAAAAGGCGATGGTGAGGCCGGCGATCCACGAGAAGTTGATCATCTCGAGCCAGAAGCCCGGTTCGTCCTTGTTCTGGAAAGTGTCGAAGAAGCGCCGGCTCCATTCGTTGTAGGCCACGTTGACGGCGACGCCGGAAAGGGTCAGCACGATGGCGGCGATCAACAGCGAGATGGCGATCCAGCGCTCCTCGGACTTGAAATAGGGAACGACGAGGCGCCACCAGTCGCCGAGGAACGAACCAACTCTGTTCATGCGGAAATCCTTTCGGCCCGCACAGTAGCCCTACCTCCGGACTGATACATCTGCTGAGATGCCGCTGTCATTCATCATGCCTGCAAGCAGGAGGGCGATATGAGCAGCGCGACAATCCGGCACGATCCGGGCGAACTCCAGGCCTCGGTGCCGGCGGGCACCGTCATCGTGGCGTCGACTGGCGCCGGCCCGTTCGATCAGATCATGCTGGACGGCCGCCACACCTTGCGGGCCGACGAACCAGTCGCGGCAGGCGGCAGCGATGCCGGGCCGGGCCCCTACGAGCTGCTGCTCATGGCGCTCGGCAGCTGCACCTCGATGACGATCAACCTGTACGCCGCGCGCAAGAAATGGCCGCTCGAGCAGGTCGTCGTCCGGCTGAAGCACAGCCGCGTTCATGCCGAGGACTGCATCGATTGCGAGAACCCGAAGTCGATGATCGAACGGGTCGACAAAAGCGTCGAACTGATCGGATCGCTGGACGAGACACAGCGCACCAGGCTGCTCCAGATCGCCGACCAGTGCCCGGTTCACCGCACGCTCCTGTCGAAATTCGAGATCCGGACGACGCCCTACATCTGATTGGGCAGCCAGAGCGCGATGATCGGAAAGGCGATCAGGATGACCAGCCGCAGGATGTCGGTGGCGATGAAGGGCAGCACGCCCTTGAAGATCGCGGCGAAGCTCACGTCCTGCACCACGCTCTTGATGACGAAGACGTTCATGCCGACCGGCGGATGGATCAGGCCGAGCTCGACGGTCATGACGATGATGACGCCGAACCAGATCGGGTCGAAGCCGAGCGCGGTGACCAGCGGGAAGATGATCGGCACGGTGAGGATGATCATCGCCATGGCGTCCATCAGGCAGCCCAGCACCAGGTACATGACCATGATGATGGCCAGCACGCCGTAGGCGCCGATGCCGAGGCCGGTCAGGAACTCCGTCACCTTCTGCGGCACCTGGGTGATGGTGAGGAAATAGCCGAACAGCAGCGCGCCGATCAGCACGGTGAAGACCGCGGCCGCGGTGCGCGTGGCCTGCAAGAGCGAGGCGCGGATCCCCGCCCTGTCGAGGCGGCGGCGCAGGATGCCCAGCAGGAAGGCGCCGCTCGCCCCCACGCCGCCCGCCTCGGTGGGCGTGAAGACGCCGCCATAGAGGCCGCCGATCACCAGCACGAACAGCAGGATGGGCGCCCAGACGTCGCGCAAGCCGGAAACCCTCTCCGCCCACGTGGCCTTGGACACCGTGGGCAGGAAGTCGGGTTTCACCCGGCAGATCACGGCGATGGTCGCCATGTACATCAGCATGGCGAGCAGGCCGGGGCCGATGCCGGCGCGGAACAGCTTGCCGATATCCTGCTGGGTGATGAGGCCATAGACGGCCAGCACGGTCGAGGGCGGCAGCATGGCACCCAGGGTGCCGCCGGCCGCGATCACGCCGGTGGAGAAACTCTTCGGGTAGCCGTAGCGGCGCATCTCGGGATAGGCCACGGTCGAGAAGGTGGCAGCGGTGGCGACCGAGGAGCCCGAGATGGCGGCGAAGCCGCCGCAGGCGAACACCGTGGCGATGCCCAGCCCACCCCGCCAGTGGCCGACCACGGTGTTGGCGGCGCGGAACAGCTCGCGGCTCACGCCCGAGTTCGACACGAAGGCGCCCATCAGCAGGAACATCGGGATGACGCCGAACTGGTAGTCGGTGACCGTGCGCATGGAGGTCTGGCCGATCAGTTTCAGTGCCGGCCCGCCACCCGAGAGGTAGGCATAGCCGCTGACCCCGACCAGACCCATCGCCATGCCGACCGGCACGCGCAGCAGCATCAGCGCGAACAGCGAGACGAAGCCCAGGATGGCGACGGCGTCTGCGCTCATGGAGACGAGCTCATTCGTGAGCCGTGGTCTCGCCGTGGAGATCCTCGGGATGGAAGATCAGCCGGTAGGTGCGGATGGCGATCAGCACCACGGCCGAGACGTCGCCCGCCCAGGCCACGGCGAAGAACGGCCAGGTCGGCAGGCCGAGATCGTAGGTCAGCACATGGTCTTTGTAGGTCGAGGTCACCTTGTCGAGGAGCGTGTAGGTCTGCACCGAGACGACGAACAGCAGGACGAGCGTGGCAAATACGTCGATCGCCCGCTTCCAGCGCGGGCCGACCGAGGCCCAGACGAGATCGACCGTGATGTGGCCGCCGCGGTACGACGTGGCGGCGATCCCCCAGAAGATCAGGATGCCGAGCAGCATGCGGCCGAAATCGTAGGAATCGGGGATCTGCACGCTGAAGAAGCGGCGCAGGACGACGGAGAGGAAGATGTCGGCGGCGACCAGCCCCACGAACAAGGCGGCGATCGCCTCGATCGTGTCGATGATGCGATCCATGACGCTACGGTTCACGGCCGCGCTTCCCGCCCTGCTCCACTTCCTTCTTGCTCCTCTCCCCCGCTAGGGGGAGAGGACGGGTGAGGGGGCTTCGAAAGCTTGTACAACCCCCTCACCTAGCCTCTCCCCCTAACGGGGGAGAGGAACATGAGAGCGAGAGGAACGGGAAGGAGTGCAGCCGGTGTTGCACGGACGTCAAAACCCCGCGCCGTGCTTGGCGAGGCTGGCCTGGAACTCCTTGTAGAGCGTGTCGGGATTGGCGCCGGTCTTGGCGACGGCGTCGGCCCACTGCTTGTGGAGCGGCTCGGTGGCGGTCTTCCAGGCCTTGAGCTGGTCGGGCGTCAGCTCGTAGACCTCGTGGCCCGCCGCCGCCTTCATCTTGGCGCGGCCCGCGACCTCGAAATCGACGAAGGGACCGGCGACCTTGACGGCCCATTCGGCATTGCAGTGATCGTCGATCACCTTCTTCTGCGCCGCCGACATGGACTCGTACTTGGCCTTGTTGATCGAATAGGTGAACACCGTCGAATAGAGCGGCACATCCATGTGGTACTTGGTGACCTTGTCGAGGCCGAACAGGAACATCGAGCCCCACGGGAAGAAGATGGCATCGGCCACGCCGCGCTCCAGCACGTCGCGCGCCTCGGGCGCCGAGGCCTGCACGTTGGTGCCGCCCAGCATGGTGACCATCTGGCCGATCGTGCTCTGGGCCGGGCGGATCTTCATGCCCTTGATGTCCTCGGGCGCCACGACCTTCTTGCGGCCGTGATAGGCGCCGGGATCGTGGATGAAGGCGAAGCAGAAGTGCGTGTCCTTCATCTCGGTGGCGGCATATTTGCGGTACCACTCGTCGAGCGCCGCCGTGCCCTTGCGGCCCTCGGTGAAGGTGAAGGGAATCTGTCCGACCGCGATGATCGGAAAACGACCGGGCTGGTAGCCGGGATTGACGTAGGTGACGTCGGCGATGCCGTCGCGCGCCATGTCGTAATGGTCGAACGCCTTGCCGAGCTGCTCGGAGGGGAAGATCGCCGTCTTGATCGTGCCGCCCGAGGCCTTCTCGATGTCCTCGGCCCACGCCTTGGTCGCCGGCACCAGCGGATGGGCGGGCGGCAGCCAGATCGAGATCTTGAGGTCGACCGGCTTGTCCTGGGCCATCGCCGCCGTCCCCGCGGCCATGAGGCCGATTGCCAGCGCCACAGCGAGCTTCTTCATGGCCGTCCCTCCAAGATTGTTTGTTGCCCCAACTATATCGGCCCATGACAACAGCGCCAACCGGGTTTATGAGCGCCGCGCAATGGATATCACGCTCGCTTCCCGCCATGCCGCACTCGACGTGCTGGTCGCCTGTCTCGACAAGGGCCAGCCGCTCGACGATGCACTGGTCCGCCACAAGGGCTTCGCCGCCCTCGAGCCGCGCGATCGCGCCTTCGTCCGGCTGCTTCTTGCAACAACCCTGCGCCGACTGGGCGAGATCGACGAGATCCTGGGCACCCTCATCGAGCGGCCGTTCAAGGCTGCCGACGTCACCGCGCGCCAGGTGCTGCGCCTGGGCACGGCCCAGCTCGTGTTCCTGGGCACGCCCGCCCATGCCGCGGTCGACACGTCGGTGCGCCTTGTCGTCGATGCCGGCATGCCGCATCTCAGGGGCCTCGCCAATGCCGTGCTGCGCCGGGTGGCGCGCGAGGGCATCGCCCTGCTGGCCGGGCGCGATCCGGCCCGGCTCAACACGCCGCAATGGCTGTGGCAGAGCTGGGCAGCGGTCTACGGCGAGGAGGCGACGCGCGCCATCGCCGCCGCCCACCTGATCGAGGCGCCGCTCGACCTCACGCCGCGCGCCGACGCCCTGTTCTGGGCGGGTCGCCTCGAAGGCGATCTGCTGCCGACGGGCACGATCCGCCGCGCGACGGGCGGGGCCATCGCCGAGCTGCCCGGCTTCGCGGAGGGTGCCTGGTGGGTGCAGGACGCCGCGGCCACCCTGCCCGCCCGTCTGCTGGGCGACGTCGCCGGCCAGCGCGTGGCCGATCTGTGCGCCGCGCCCGGCGGCAAGACGATGCAACTCGCCGCCGCCGGCGCCCAGGTGACGGCCGTCGACATCTCGGGACGCCGCATGATCCGGCTGGGCGAGAACCTGGCGCGCTCCGGGCTCAGCGCCGAACTGGTGACGGCCGACGCCGGCAAATGGGCGCCGGCCGAGAAGTTCGACGCCGTCCTGCTCGACGCGCCCTGCTCGGGCACCGGCACCCTGCGGCGTCATCCCGACATTGCCTGGCTGAAGGGCGAGGATGATGTTGATCGCCTCACCCTTGCCCAGGACCGCCTGCTGCTCGCCGCCGTCGAGCTGTTGAAGCCGGGCGGCACGCTGGTCTACGCGGTGTGTTCGCTGCAGGAGGATGAGTGTGCGGCGCGGATCGGCTCGCTGCTGGGCCGCGACAAACGCCTGCGCCGCCGCCCCGTCGAAACAGCCGAATTGCCGGGCCTCGAAGGCGCCATCACGCCGTCAGGCGACATCCGCACTCTCCCCTCGATGTGGGCGGACCGCGGCGGGATCGACGGATTCTACATCGCGCGGCTTGCGATCCCTTGATTGATACTATCAGTGATACTATCATTGCCGCATGAGCGCGGCCGATAAACGGCTGATGAAGATGCGCCAGAATCCCAAGGCGGACTGGCATATTGACGATATGAAGTCGGTTGCCCGCGCCAAGGCAATCGAATGGAGGCAGCCTGGCACCAGCCACGTGACCTTCCGTCGACCCGATGGAGCAAAGCTCACGGTCCCGGCCAGGAAACCGATAAAGCCGGTCTATGTACGAATGTCTGTCGAATTCGTGGAGAGGAAGTGATGGCGAAGAAAGTCCTCGCCCGCCGCAGCAACATCGATGCCGGCGCCTATGCAGCGACGGTCCTCCCCCTCCCCGTCTCTGAAGGCGGTGGGTACCTGGCATCGGCCGTCGAGCTGCCGGGCTGCGTGGCCTCGGGAGAGACCGAAGTGGAAGCGTTGGGGGAGCTGCGCGATGCGATCCGCTCCTGGATCAAAACCGCGCGCGAATTCGGCGACGAGGTGCCGCCGCCGGCGTCAAAGCATCGTTTCAGCGGCAAGTTTGTCGTCCGCGTACCGGCCTCTCTGCACCGCTCGCTTGCGCTCAGAGCCGGAGCCGAAGGCGTCAGTCTGAACCATTTGGTCAGTACGCTCCTCTCCGGCGGCGTTGCCATACCGCCTGGTGATCGACGGCGCCGCAAGGCTGCTTAGGGCTGGGCATGGCGCGGCAGATTCCACTGATCCTGCATCGCGCGCGTCACACTGCCTCGGACCGGTTGACTTCGGCCCGGTTGACTTCGATAGGCAGATGAAAGCCAATCCCGCCAACAACGACACCCTGGAGGAACCGCCCATGACCCTTCCCCGCAGACGCCTTCTGGCCGCCACGGCCGCGACCGCCCTCGCCGCCCCGTGGATCGGCGGCACCGCCCGCGCCGAGGCCAAGCAGCTCAAGATTTCGCATCAGTTCCCGGGCGGCACGATCGACAGCGGCGATTTCCGCGACCAGATGTGCCGACGCTTCGCGGCCGAGCTCGCCAAGCGCACCAGCGGCGCCCTGACGGCCGAGGTGTATCCCGGCTCCTCGCTGGTGAAGACGGTGGCGCAGTATTCGGCGATCCGCCGCGGCGCGCTCGACATGACGCTCTATCCGCTGAACTACGCCGGCGGCGAGGTGAGCGAGTACAATATCGGCTTCATGCCGGGCGTCATCAGCTCGCTCGACCAGGCCTATGCCTGGAAGAACGCCGAGATCGGCAAGCGCATGACGGCCCTGATGGCCGAAAAGGGCGCCATCCCGGTGATCTGGCTGTGGCAGGCCGGCGGCTCGGCCAGCCGCACCCATCCCATCCTGGTGCCCGACGACGTCAAGGGCCTCAAGGTGCGCGGCGGCAGCCGCGAGATGGACCTGATGCTGAAGGGCGCCGGCGCCGCCGTGGTCAGCATGCCGTCGAACGAGCTCTACGCCGCCATGCAGACCGGCACGATGGACGTCGCCATGACCTCCTCGACCAGCCTGATGTCGTTCCGCCTGGAAGAGATCGCCAAGAACCTCACGACCGGCCGCGGCAAGGGCTTCTTCTTCATCTTCGAGCCGCTGCTGATGTCCAAGCAGGTCTTCGACGCCCTGCCCAAGGACCAGCAGACGGCGATCATGGAGGTCGGCCTGCAGATGGAGAAGTTCGGCCTGGAGAAATCCAAGGAAGACGACGTCACAGTCGCAAAGGTCTACGAGAAGGCCGGCATCAAGACCTTCGATCTCGACCAGGCGCAGGTCGACAAGTGGAAGGCGGTGGCGCGTGAGACCTGCTGGAAGGACTATGCCGACAAGTCGCCGGGCAACGCCGAGTTCCTGAAGCTGTCGCAGCAAGTTCCGGCCGCGTGAACCCTCTCGACCGTCTCAACAGGGCGATCGTCTTCCTGTCGGCGATCGCCCTTCTTGTTGCCTCCTGCGTGCTGACCTACTCGGTGGTGCTGCGTTATTTCTCGCCGCAGCCGACCGACTGGCAGGACGAGTTCTCGGTTTTCCTGCTGATCGGCGTCACCTTCATGTCGGCGGCCTGGGTGCAGTCGCAGCGCGGCCATATCGGCATCGAGGCCGTGGCAACCCTGCTGCCGCCGTCGCTCGACCGCTGGCGGATGCGACTGGTCGATGTGGCGAGCGCCCTGTTCTGCGCCTTCTTCGCCTGGAAGTCCTGGACCCTGCTGGAGGAGGCCTGGGTCGAAGGCTATGTCTCCTCGTCATCGTGGGCGCCGCCCTTGTGGATCCCCTATCTGACGATGGCGTTGGGCATGTCGCTGCTGACCCTGCAGATCCTGGTGCAGGTCGTTCGCCGGCCATGAGCATCCTGCAAGTCGGCCTGCTCTATGGCGGCGCCACCCTCGTCGCCATGTTCTCCGGCATGCCGATCGCCTTCGCGCTGGGGCTGGTGGCCACCGGATTCATGATCGGCTTCATGCCGGCGGCGGCGCTCGATACGGTGACCCAGAACGTCTACGAGGAGATGTCCTCGATCACCTTGCTGTCGATTCCGCTCTTCATCCTCAAGGGCGCCGCGATCGGCCGATCGCCCGCCGGCAAGGATCTCTATTCGGCCCTGCATGTCTGGATGAGCCGCATTCCGGGCGGCCTCGGCATCGCCAACGTCTTCGCCTGCGCGCTGTTTGCCGCGATGGCGGGCTCCAGCCCGGCGACCTGTTCGGCGATCGGCTCGGCCGGCATTCCGGAGATGCGCCAGCGCGGCTATCCCGGCGGTTTCGCCGCCGGCCTCATCGCCGCCGGCGGCACGCTCGGCATCCTGCTGCCGCCCTCGATCACCATGATCCTCTACGCCGTCGCGTCCGAGCAATCGCTCGGCCGGCTGTTCCTGGCCGGCATCGGCCCGGCCCTGCTGCTGGTGGCGTTCTTCGCGACCTACGCCGCCTGGCGCTACCGCTTCGAGACGCGGCGCGCGCGCACCACCCGCGCCGGCGGCGGCCTCGACTCGGCGCTGCTGTCGACCGAGACCTACACGCTCGGCCAGCGCCTCGCCGCCCTGCCGCGCGTGCTGCCCTTCGTCATCCTGCTGACCGGCGTCATGGTGGCGCTCTACGGCGGCTTCGCCACGCCCTCGGAGACGGCAGGCCTGGGCGCCGTCCTGGCGCTGGTGCTGATTGCCGTCATCTACAACACGTGGCGGCCCCGGCAGCTCGAACCGATCCTGGTCAACACCATCCGCGAATCGACCATGCTGATGATGATCATCGGCATGTCGCTGCTCTACTCCTACGTGATGAGCTACCTCCACATCAGCCAGTCGGCGGCCGAGTGGATCGTGTCGATGCACTTCTCGCGCTGGGTGCTGCTGGCCGCGATCCTGCTGCTGGTGGTGGTGCTGGGCTTCTTCCTGCCGCCGGTGTCGATCATCCTGATGACCGCGCCCATCATCCTGCCGCCGCTCAAGGCCGCCGGCTTCGATCTCGTGTGGTTCGGCGTGGTCATGACCATCGTCATGGAGATGGGGCTGATCCATCCGCCGGTCGGGCTCAACCTCTTCGTCATCAAGAACATCGCGCCCGACATCCCCCTGAGCGACGTGATCTGGGGCGTGCTGCCGTTCGTCGGCCTGATGATGGTGGCGGTCGTGGTCCTGTGCTTCGCGCCGGAGATCGCCGTCTGGCTGCCCGACAAGCTGATCACGACGACGCGTTAGGAAGTTTGCGTCTTCCTCCCCAAGCGAAGCTTGGGGAGGTGTCGGCGTCATAGGCCGACGGACAGGTCATGAGCCTCACCGCGAAGCTTATGACCCCTCCGTCCGCTTACGCGGACACCTCCCCACGCAACGCGTGGGGAGGAAAAGCATGACGCGGCTCACAAGAGCAGCCGGCGCTGATGCGCCAGCGTGCGCTGGCGTGCTTGCACCGCCGCCGCCTCGTTGTAGGGCGGGTATCCCTGGCGATTGAAGCCGTGCTCGGTGCCCGGATAGACGTGGATCTCGACGCCCGACGATCGGCCCATGCGCGCCTGGATGGCCGCCACGGTCGGCGCCGGCACATGCGGATCGTTCTCGGCGAAATGCATCAGGATCGGGCACCTACGGCGATCGGCCTCGTCGAGATGCTGGTCGATCTGGACCCCGTAGTAGCTCACCGCCGCCTCGATCGGCAGGCGCGTGCTCGCCAGGTAGGCGAACTTGCCGCCGAGGCAGAAGCCCATCACGCCGATCTTGCCGGTGCAGTCCGCTCGCCCTCGCAGGGCGGCCACCATGTCGCCGAGGTCGCGGGCGAACTGGTCGGTGTCGAGCTTTGCCCACAACGCCCGCGCCTTGGCGCGGCCCTCGTCGGTGTAGGGCAGGTAGTTGGCGGCCTCCTGCCGCCAGAAGACGTCGGGCGCCAGCGCGATGAACCCGTCGGCCGCGTAGCCGTCGGCGACCGAGCGGATGTGCGGGTTGGTATTGAACACCTCGGGCAGCACGATCAGGCCGGGCGCCGGAAGGTGCGCCGGCAGCGCCAGATACGCTGCGAAGCGCCCGCCGTCCGATGCCGTCAGCGTGATTTCCTGGCCCATGAGTATCTCCCCTTCGCCGTTATCCTACGATGGCCGGACGAGAGCGGACAATCGCACTGCCCGTGATAGGCTCGCGCCGGTCGGGAAAGGGGAGATCCGCGTCATGTCCATCGAGCGCTTCATGGTTCCGGGAGAGCTGGAGCCGGTCAGTCACTACTGTCATGTCGTCCGGGCAGGAGACTTCATCTATCTCTCGGGCATGGTCGGCATGAAGGCCGATGGAAGCATACCGCCGGACACCGTCGGCCAGTTCGAGATCGCCCTGAAGTCGATCGATACCTGCCTGCGCCATGCCGGCGGCCGGGCCGATCAGGTGGTCAAGGTGCTCGTCTTCATGACCGACGTCACGGAACGGGCGAGCATCAACCCGATTCGCCAACGCTATTTCGGAGAACACAAGCCGGCGTCGACCCTGGTCGAGGTCAGCGCGCTCGTCGATCCGCGCATGAAGGTGGAAATCGAAGCTGTGGCTTACGTCGGCGCCTAGCGGAGCGCGGACCTCCACACATGTCGTCCTGAGCGAAGCGAAGGACCTCATCGCCGCTTGCAACCGGCATGAGATCCTTCGCGTCGCTCAGGATGACGAGGGACCTCGAGGTCCGCGCTCCGGGAAGACGCGTTTGGTATCGCGCGAATTTCTGGCGCTTGTTAGTGTCAACGCCGACACAATGCAGAAGAGGGTTCCGATGGACACGACGACACTTGCCGCCCGGCGCGAGAGGGCGCTGGGAGCCGGCGCGCCGCTGTTCTACGACAAGCCCCTGCACATCGTGCGCGGCGAGGGCGTGCATCTGTTCGACGACACAGGCCGCCGTTACGTCGACATGTACAACAACGTGCCGTGCGTCGGGCACGCCAATCCGCATGTCGTCGAGGCGATGTCGCGCCAGCAGGCGACGCTGAACGTGCACAGTCGCTATCTGCACGAAGGGATCGTGGCCCTCGCCGAACGCCTCGCGGCTCTCCACGGACCGGCCATCGAGAGCGTCGTCTTCAGCTGTTCGGGGACCGAGGCCAACGAGGTGGCGCTGCGGATGGCGCGGGGTGCGACCGGCAAGCACGGCATCGTCTGCACCAACGCCACCTATCACGGCAACAGCGAGGCGGTCGGCAAGATGACCCGCATCGGCGCCGGCCAGAACAGCCTGGGCGACGTGCGCGCCATCCCCTTCCCCGAGAAATTCCGGCCGCTGGTGCCGGGGGCGAGCGACTCCGACCTCGTGGAGGCCTATCTCGCGCGCCTCAGCGCCGCGATCCGCAGCCTCGAGGACGACGGCGTGGGGTTCGCCGGCCTGATCGTCTGCCCGATCTTCGCCAACGAGGGACTGCCCGACGTCCCGCACGGCTTCATGGCGCGCGCGGCGGAAACGGTGCGGGCGGCCGGCGGCCTGCTGATCGCCGACGAGGTCCAGGCCGGCTATTGCCGCACCGGGCGCTGGTGGGGCTACGAAGGCGCGGGCTTCACGCCCGACATCGTCGTCACCGGCAAGCCGATGGGCAACGGCCTGCCGCTCGCCGCCACCGCCGCCAGCAAGGAGCTGGTCGACGGCTTCCGGGCGCGGACGCGCTACTTCAATACCTTTGCCTCGAGTCCCCTGCAGGCGGCCGTCGGCATGGCGGTGCTCGACGTCATCGAGCGCGACGGCCTGGCGGACAACGTCGCGCGCGTCGGCGCAGGCCTCAAGGCGGCGCTGATCGAGCGCAAGAAGACGTGCGCCGCCATCGGCGACGTGCGCGGCCACGGGCTGTTCATCGGGGTGGAGATGGTGAAGGGCGGTGGCGCGCTCGAGCCGGACTCCGACCGGGCGATCGAAATCGTCAACAAGCTGAAGGACCGGGGCTTCCTCACCAGCAATGCCGGCGCCTTCCGCAACGTCGTCAAGATCCGGCCGCCGCTGGTCTTCGGCCAGCAGGACGCCGACGAATTCCTCACCGCGTTCGATGCGACGATCGCCGAGCTCGATGGCTGAACCGGCGGCGGCGGACATTTTCCGGCCGGCAGCGCTCGAAGCGCTGAGCGCATTCCCCATCGAGCCGGACGCGCTCGAGCTGATGTCGCTGTCGGAGAACGTCACCTATCGCGTGGTGGATCGCCGCGACGGCGCAGCCTACGCGCTGCGGCTGCATCGGCCCTGGTATCATACGCTCGATGAACTGGTTTCGGAGCGCGACTGGATCCGCGCGCTGGACGGGGCGGGCATCGCCGTCCAGGCGCCGGTGCGCACCCGCGACGGGCGGGAGTACGCAGCGGTGACGATCCCGGCCACCGGCGAGCGGCGCTTCGCCGGCCTGGCGCGCTGGACGCCGGGGCGCGTGCTGGCCGAGGTGCTGCGCGAGACAGCCGACTCCGGCCACGCCGCGCGGCGTTTCGAGCAGCTGGGCGCCCTCACGGCCTCGCTGCACGACCAGGCCGCGGCCTGGCAACCGCCGGCGAAATTCACGCGGCACGCACTCGATGCCGATGGGCTGATGGGCAGCGCGCCGCACTGGGGACCGTTCTGGGATCACCGGAGTCTGTCCGATGCGGAACGGCGGCTGATGCTCGACATGCAGACGCGCCTGCAGGCGGCGCTCGCCCGTCTTGATCGGAGCCCCGCCGTCTACAGTGTGATCCACGCCGACATGCATCCGGGCAACGTGCTGGTCGACGGGGAGAGGCTGACCGTCATCGACTTCGACGATGCGGGCTGGGGCTGGCACGCCTACGATATCGGCGTGGCCTTGGCCTATCACCAGCGCAGCCCCGACTTCGAAGCACTCGAACGCGCCTATCTGGCCGGCTACGGCTCGGTGCGGCGGCTCTCGGAGCAATCGCTCGCGTTGCTGCCGCTGTTCCGGCTGGTGCGCGGGCTCGCGCAGATCGGCTGGTTCCACCAGCGCCCCGAGCTCGACCGGACGGCTCGCTTCGAGGAGGTGAAAGCCATCGTGCTCGACCAGTGGCTGTCATTTGGACGAGCCCTTTGACGAGACCGTTCCTCCCCAGCGAAGCTGGGGAAGTGTCCGCGAAGCGGACGGAGGGGTCATAAGCCTCGACGGAAGCCCATGACCCCTCCGTCGGCGAATGCGCCGACACCTCCCCAAGCTTCGCTTGGGGAGGAAGTAAGATCGACGGATCATCTTCGAGCGCGGGAGGAGCATATGGTGACGAGAACGGGCGGCTGCCTTTGCAAGGCGGTGCGATACGAATGCGCCGGCGAGCCGCAGTTTGCGCTGCAGTGCCATTGCCGGGACTGCCAGCTGCAGAGCGGCGCGCCCCACGTCGCGGCGGTGCGCATGCCGTCGACGGACTTCCGCATCGTCGCGGGCTCACCCAAACGCTACATCGCCAAGGCCAACTCCGGGAACGAGGTCACGCGGGTCTTCTGCGGCGCATGCGGCACGCCACTCTACGTGCAGGTGTCGACCCGGCCCGACATCGTCGGCGTCCGGGTCTGCACGTTCGACGATCCGAGCTGGTTCCGGCCTGACGCCAACATCTTCGTCAAGAGCGCGCAGCCGTGGGATCACATGGATCCGGCCGTGCCGGCGTTCCCGACCTATCCGACCGGAAAATCATACTGAAATCGGCACCGTTTCCTTCGTTGTGGCTGAAAACGCGGTTGGCCGGTACTGTTGTGCGGCTGCGGTGCGAGCGCTGCTGATCCGGGCGTAACCCGGCAATGGTGCGCAGGAAGAAGCCTATCGTGACGGTGTCACACCATTCCATGAAGCAGGCGATGCTTCGATGGGCGCAGACGTTGCCGTTCGCGGCAGCCTGCGCCGTGCTCGCGGCTGCCCTGTCGCAGCCGACGCCGGCGCGCGCCGAGCCACCGGGCGGAGCCGCCGGTGCCGTAAGCGACCAGGCCGCGACGACCAAGGCAGAACCACACAGTTCGCGTCCCTCCGTCGACGACATCTGCCACACCTTGGCACAGGCGGCGGCCGACAATGAACTCCCCGAGGAGCTCTTCACGCGCCTGATCTGGCAGGAGAGTCGCTTCGACCCGGCGGCGGTCAGCCCGGCTGGCGCTCAAGGCATCGCGCAGTTCATGCCGGGGACCGCCGCGATGCGCGGGCTCACCAACGCCTTCGAGCCGCTGCTGGCGCTGCGCGAGTCGGCGAGCTACCTGCGCGAGCTGCGCACGACCTTCCGCGGCAACCTGGGCCTGGCCGCAGCGGCCTACAATGCCGGTCCCGGCGCGGTCGAGGCGTGGCTCGCCAGGCGCAGCGTCCTTCCGGCCGAGACGCAGGCTTACGTGATGATCGTCACGGGCTATGCCGCGGAGGCCTGGGCTGCGAAATCGCCGCCGCAGCTGGAAGCCTCGGCCGCGCCGCCCTCGACCCCGGAAAGGGGCGCGCGCTGCGCCGAGATCGCCAAGTCGATGATCGAGCGGACGCGCCAGAGTGCCGATCTCACCGCCAACCCGGCCTGGGGGCCGTGGGGTCTTCAACTTGCCGGCAACTGGACCGAAGCCGGTGTGCTGGCCGCCTACGAGCGGCTGCGCCGCAAGTACGTCGCTGTCCTCGGCGACCGCCTGCCGCTGGTCCTGAACGGTCGCCGGCGTGCGGGCGTGCCGTTCCTCGTCCGGGTCTCGGAAGAGAGTCGGCCGGCCGCGAACGCGCTGTGCGCGAAGTTGAAGGCCGCGGGCGGAAACTGCATCGTTTTCCGGAACCCGCGCAACTAGACCCTCAGTTGAACCGTCTGACGGCCGGCATCGCTACACCATAGAGCTCGGCCGATAGAACGGCTGGTGCTTCGAAGTGTCGATGTAGTCGGCGTAGAATTTGCGGGCGTGCGGCAACAGCGCCTTGGAGAGCTTGCGGCGTTCGGCTTCGTCGTCGCTCAGGGCCTTGGCGAGGTCGTCGTGCAGCGCTTTCAGCGCCATCGTCTTGTCGACCTTGGTGAACTTGCCTTCCTGGTAGATCACCTCGCCGTCGCACATCGTCATGGTCACGGCCTGGTTCTTGGCGCGCTGCACCACGGCGTCGAGCGTGGGCGTCAGTTCATCGAGATAGGGATAGGCGATCTGGTCCCAGTCGAGCAGCACCATGTCGGCCGCCTTGCCGACCTCCAGGCTGCCGATGCTTTCGCCGAACGGCGTCGTGCGGGCGCCGCCCACGGTCGCCATGCGCAGGACCTGCGCCACCGTCGGCACGTCGGCCTCGACCATGCCCGGCACGCGATGGGCGCGCAGCACCAGCTTCAGCTCCTGCAGCATGTCGCGGTCGTCGTTGATGCCGGCCTCGTCGAGCCCGATCGCGGTGTTCAGGCCCTTCTTCTCGAAATAGTTCAGTGCCGCCACGCCCGAGCGCAGGCGGAAGTTGGACGAGCAGTTGTGGCAGACACAGCCCTTGGCCTCGGCCAGACGATCGATGTCCTTTTCGTTCAGCCACACGCCGTGGCCCAGGGTCAGGCGGTTGTTCACCATGCCGAAGCGGTCGATGTATTCCAGCGCCGTGCAGTTGCCGCGCCGCCAGGCGTATTCCTTCTGGTAGGCGGTTTCGTTCAGGTGCATGTGCATCGGCGCATCGTACTTGGACGAGGCATCGGAGAGCGCCGTCAGCGCCTTGTCGGAGCACCAGTGCAGGTTGGCCGGCGCGAGCTGGATCTTGACCCGGCGCTTGTTGTGATGCTGCGAATGGAACGACTTGAACATGTCCATCGCATCGTCGAGGCTCATCTTGAAGCGGTCGAACCAGCGCTGCATCGGACCCTGCAGCTCCTTGGGCAGGCCGGCCACGAACTCCTCGTCGGCCTGGTAGACCAGCCGGTTCTGGTCGCGCACCGCGTAGCAGTAGCTGACGCGCATGCCGATGTCCTCGTAGGCGCGAATGGTCTCGGTCGCCCGCTTCTCCACGTCGGCCAGCACGCCCGGCATCCAGCCCTGGATATGCTGCACCGTGGTGATGCCCGAGCCGATCATCTCGAAGGCCGAATAGAGCGTGTCGAGATAGAGGTCGACGTTGCGGATCACCATGCGGGTGATGAACCACAGCTCGAGCGGCATGTCGGGCGAGCCGAGCTGCACCGGCGTCAGGCCGACGTGGTGATGGCCGTTGACGAAGCTCGGCAGCAGGACCTCCTTGCCGCTGCCGATCACCGGCACGGTCGGGTGCTTGCGGTGCAAATCGTCATACGTCCCGACGGCCGCGATGACGCCGTCCTCCTGCAGCACCGCGCCGTCCTTGATCTCGTTCCAGGTGAAGCGGTCTTTTACGCCGGTGATGGTGGCGCGGCTGCGGATGAGACTGGTGGCCATCGAGAGTTCTCCCTTTTCTTCCTCCACCTCCCCCGTCTCACGGGGGAGGTGCCCCGTCATACGGGGCGGAGGGGGAAGGCCTCAGGCGAGGTCTTCCCAGTTTCAGATCTGAAATTATCAAACACTGCCCTGTGCGGCTCGCCCCCTCCCTGCCCTCCCCCGTATGAACGGGGGAGGAAATGAGGATGGGCTAGGCCATCGCCTCCTGCTCGGCAAAGGCGCGGTCGACCTCGTCGCGCAAGAGCTCGGTGAGCTGGATGCGGATGGCTTCGGCCTCGCGCGAGAAGAGGTTGCGCGGCCGCGGCAGGGCAATCGGGAAGATCGTCTTGATGCGGCCCGGCCGGGCGGTGAACACGACGACGCGGTCGGCCAGCGCCACCGCCTCGTCGATATGATGGGTGACGAACAGTACCGAGGCGCCCGAATCGCGCCACACATCGAGCAGGAAATCCTGCATGCGGGCGCGGGTCTGGACGTCGAGGGCGGCGAACGGCTCGTCCATCAGCAGGACCTTGGGCCGCATGGCGAGCGCCCGCGCCACCGCCACGCGCTGGCGCATGCCGCCCGACAGCTCGTCCGGCCGCTTGTCCATGGCGGCGCTGAGCCCGACCCGCTGCAGCGCCTCGGCGGCGACGGTGCGACGCTCGGCCTGCGAGGCGCCGCGGATGGCGAGGCCGAAGCTCACGTTCTGCCAGACCGTCAGCCAGGGAAACAGCGAGGTCTCCTGGAAGATCAGGCTGCGGTCGGGCGACGGCGTCTCGACGAGATCGCCGAACGACCAGGTCTGGCCTTCGGTCGTCTCCTCGAGGCCGGAGATGAGATAGAGCAAGGTGCTCTTGCCGCAGCCCGAGGGGCCGAGGAAGACCACGAATTCGCCGGGCGCGACGTCGAGATCGATGTCGCGCAGCGCCTCGTGCGCCCGCTTGGTGCCGGCCGCCCAGATCTTGCTGACGCCGCGGCAGACCACGGCGTCCTTGGACGAGAAGTGCGGAGCACGATCAGAGGACACGCAGCTTCCCCTTGGTGTCGGGCAGCCAGTAGAGGATGCGCCGCTGGGCAAGCCGCAGCAGCCAGTCGAAGGTGAAGCCCAGCACGCCGATCACCGCGATGGTGAAGAACACCAGCGACGGATTGAAGGTATTGCGCGCCAGCATGATGACCTGGCCCATACCGTAGCCGACCCCGGTCAATTCGGCGATCAGCACGACCATCCACGCGCCGAACAGGTTCATGCGCAATACCTGCAGCATGCCGGGCAGGATCGCCGGCACGATGACGCGGCCGTAGATCTGCCGCTTGGAGGCGCCCATGGTGCGCGCGACATTGATCAGGTTGGGGCTCACGTTGTCGATCTGGCTGATGGTCGCCAGAACCATGTGGAAGAACAGCGCCACCACCACCATGAAGATCGCCGGCGCATTGCCGATGCCGAAGATGAAGATCGCCACCGGCAGCCAGGCGATCGGCGAGACCGGCGAGAGCAGCGTGACGGTCGGCAGCACCAACTTGTCGAAGACGTGCCAGTAGCGAACCATGACGCCGATGCTGATCGCCAGGGTCGAGGCGATCACCAGGCCCACGAACACCCGCATCGTGGTGGCGCCGACGGTGATCATCACCGATTCGAAGCCCGACGGACCCGCGGTCATCGACTGGCCGACCTGCCAGCGCGTGGCGGTGTTGAAGAACTTGGCCTGCTCGCCGATGTTGCCGAGGAAGATGTGCGGCGGCGGCAGCAGCTTGGGATCGGCCCAGCCGAACGCCCAGCAGAGCTCCCACAGGCCGGCGAACAGCCCGACCGAAAGACACGTCCACCAGATCTTGGACAGCGTATCGAGACCGGCCATCGACGCGAGCAGGCGGGTTACCGCCGCCGGGCGGGATGCTCCGGCGGCGGCGCCCGCATCACCGTCGCGCGCGACGACGGTCATCAGGCAGACTTGTACTTGAGCTTGCCGTAGAGGTCGGGGTTCTCCTTGATGACCTCTTCGAGCAGCGTCCAGTCGATGGCATCGCGGCCGGGCTTCTTCTTGATGTAGCCCATCTCCATGACGCTGTCGGTGCGCTGCAGGATGAAGTCGGTCTGGCTGCGCGCGTCGACCACCGCGGGCTGCTTGCCCTTGGCGATCTTGGCGTTCTCCATCGACGTCTTGTAGTACTTGCCGACCAGCTCGGTCAGCACTTCGTCGGGCTTCTGCTCGGCATCGTACTGCGCCTGCATCATCGCCTTGATGATGGCCTTGAGGCCGGCCGGATTGTCCTTCATCAGGCTCGAGCGCGCCGCCAGGACGCAGTCGGTGTAACCCTTGCCGTACATGTCGACGCCATCGGTCAGCATGACCGCGCCCTTGACGTCGGCCACCAGGGCCGAGGCGTAGGGCTCGATGGTGCAGATCCAGTCGAGCGCGCCCGCCTTGAAGGCCTCGACGGCCTCCGGCGTGTTGCCCATGTAGCGCACCTTGACGTCCTTGAAGGCGACGCCGTGCTTCTTCAGGTAGTCGTAGGGCATGACCTCGAGCGTATCGAGCTGGAAGGTGCCGAGCGTCTTGCCCTTGAGCTTCTCCGCCGAATCGAGTCCGGGCTGGGCCACGATGGCGCAGCCCTCGACGCCGCCGCCGGCCACGATCTTGACCGGCGCGCCTGCGTCGTAGAGCGCCATGAAGCTGGTGTAGGGCATCAGGCCGACATCGACCTGGCCCATGCCGAGGAACGTCACCATCTCCGCCGAGGTCGGCGTGTTGACGAACTCGAGCTCGACGCCGGCCGCCTTGGAGTACTGCCGCGAATGGGCGAGGAAGATGTTGAGGTTGCAAAAACCCGAGCCGTGGGTCGACTTGATGCCGGCCGCGGCATGCGCCGGGCCGCCTAGCATCATGCCCGGTCCCATCGCCATGGTGACGGTCGTGGCGGCGGCCGCGCCCTTCAGAAAGCGGCGGCGCGAGGGTACGGCGGCGCCGGAAAAATCCATCTCGGAAAGCTTGGGAAAATGCGTACAGCCAATGCGATCACACATGACGTGTTCCTCCATGATCAGCGGGTTGATGGCTCGGGATTGGCTTGTCGGTGTATCTGGCCCTGACGACTCCTTGCCGGCCGCCGCGAACGACCGCCGTCATCGAATTGTCGGCACGCCAACCGAAGAGAACCGCTGATGCGGCCTGCGCTGAGGGAATGGGAGCAAGGCCCGTGCCAGCCCCCGGCCCTCCAGAGCGCCAAGACTGTGCACGGTTTTGAGGCTGGCGGGACCGGCGCTCCCTGTCGTTGCCGTCGGCCACGCTTTCAGCCATCGCGCCGGCGGACCACAAAAGCTTTGCAACCTCGCTTCCTGATTTGCTGCACTGCGGTCGCCCAAATCTTGACCATCCACCAAAGGCTACGATGAAAAAATGAGCGGAGGCGTCGAGGGACACAGCCTGATGGCTTGACAAGTGTGGCGCGCCCTTACGATGATTCCTGCAACTGCAGGATGCGAGGGGTGCTTGGTGATGGAATCCCTTGATGCGCTGCTGCTGATGCGGATGCTCGAACGCTTGCTGGGCCTGCTCGCCGGTGGGCTCTGCATCGTGCTGGGCTATCGGCTGTTCATAAAACTTCCCGAGAAGACCGATTCCAGCGGCAAGGTGGTGCTGCCGGGCGGCGTCAGCATCTGGCTGTCGCGCGTCGGCCCCGGAATCTTCTTCGCGCTGTTCGGGGCGGCTATCGTGGCCTACTCCTTCGCCAGCGCCGTGAAGGTGACCAACGAGCAGACCGGCCCGTCTGCGCGCGCGCCCGCCGGCACAACGGCCGGGACGCCGGCCACGAGCCGACAGGAAATCGCGGCCATGTCGGATCGCTCGACGGAGCAGGCCCGGCGCGAGGCGCGGCAGCAACGGCTCATGGTGCTGCGCGGCACGCTGGTCGATCTCAATGCCACGATCGATCGGCTCGGCCGCGATGCCGCCTCGCCGGACCGCGATCGCCTGATCGTTGGCCTGCAGATGGCCAAGGTGCTCCTGCTGCGCGGCGCCTGGGATGCCGCATGGGGCGACCCTGACCGCTTCCAGTCCTGGATCAATAGCGGCGCGCTGCCGCCCGCGCCGGCCGCGATGGACGAGCCCGCAGGTCTCTATCTCGCCGGCCAGACGCGATAGGAGGGCGGAACATGCGCGCCATCCTGGCCTTGCTGTTGCTCCTCACAGCCTCCGCTGCCCGGGCGCAATGCCCGCCGGCGTACGACTGGAGCGGCTTCTACCCGCCGGCGATCCTCGATCGGGTGGCGCGGCTGACGGCGCCCGACCTGCAATCGAACTTCGACCAGTTCATGCTGCCGCGCCTCACCGACCAGCAACGCCGCGTGCTGGCGGGTGTCAGCCTCGACTTCGGCCAGCGGGAGTATCCCGGGCATCCCCTCAATTTCTATGCGGCGCGCGGCGGCAGGATCGTCCTGCCCTTGTCGTCGGTCCGCCTGGTCACCGACCTCACGCTGGCGCTCGCCTGGATGAACCGCCATCGGGTGCCCGAGAAGAAGGTCTTCGACTATGCCGCGATGCTGGCCTATCGCGGGCCCGCGCCGGACGGCGTGCGCGCCCTGCCGCTGGCGGCCCTTGGCGTTCCCGAGAACGCGATCAGCGAGCCGGGCGTCGGCGACCTGTTCCAGAAGCTGCTCATCGACACCATGGTGTTCATCGTGGCGCACGAGATGGGCCATCTCTTCCACAACCATCAGGCCAATGTCGACGCGGCGCAGTCGCGCCTGCAGGAAAGCGAGGCGGATGCCTTCGCCGTCGAGTTGATGGGCCGCATGGGGATGCCGCCCGTCGGTATCAGTTTCTACTTCACCCTGGCCACGCCCTTCGAATGCCCGGCCCGCAGCACCCATCCCCTAACCGGCGAGCGGGTCACTCGCCTGGCCGCCACGTTGCGCGACAACGCCGCGCTGTTCGCGCGCGACAAGCCGTCGCCCCAGCACGAGCGCCAGCTCATCGACTCCATCGGCCGGGAGCTCGAAGGCCTGGCGAGGCTGCTCGACGATCCGGACATACGGGAGTCCACGCGCCTGATCGGCCAATCGTCCAAGGTCGCCGACTTTTCCGGCGCGAGCGCGTCGGCCGCCGTTCCGGGCGCGCGCCCGCTTGGCACCGTTCATCAGGCGTTCGACGGCTCCTATGTCGGCCAATGGGCCGATGCGACCGCGGCTCTCGACTTTCGCATGACCCTGCGGCGGCAAGGCGAGATCGTGCGCGGCAACTACGATTTCGGCATGGGCGCGGCCGAGCTCGAAGGGACCGTCGAGGGCGACCGGCTCGACTTTGCCTGGCGCTGGGGCAAGGACTATTTCGGCCGCGGCAGGATGACGAGCCTCGCCAATGGCCAGCTCCAGGGCACCTGGGGTTACGGTCGCCGTTTCGAAGGCGGCACGCTGAACGCTACGCCGCGGTAGAGGCTTCCGGCCCTCGTCTGCGGCGCTCAGATCTTGTTGGCGAGCCGTCGATAGCGCAGCCGCTCGGCATGACCGAGATAGAGGCCGGAGCAGACGATCACGGCCGCGCCGACCCAGGTCCAGAAGTCGGGGATGTTGTCGAACACGAGATAGCCCAGGATCGCCGCGCCGATCAGCTGCACGTAATTGAAGGGCGCCACGGTGGCGGCCGGCGCCTGGCTGTAGGCGATGGTCAGGAAGTAATGGCCGACGCCCGCGCAGATGCCGATGGCGACGAATAGCACCCAGTCCCAGCCGAACTCGGGTGTCCGCCATTCGAACGGCAGCATCGGCAGGGCGACGACGGTGCCGACGATGGTCGCCATGGTGGCCGACGCGTCGGGCCGCTCGGTCTGGCCGTAGCGGCGGGAGAAGAGCTGGTAGAATGCGCTGCAGAGCGTGCTGGCGACGATCAGCAGCGAGTGCCATTCGAAGTTTTCATGGCCCGGCCGCACCACGATCACGGCGCCGACGAAACCCAGGCAGACGGCGATCCAGCGCCGCACGCCCACCGGCTCGCCGAGGAAGCGCGCCGACAGCGCCGTCACGATCAGCGGGCTGGTGAGCGAGATCGACGCCGCGGTGGCAAGCGGCAGGTAGACGATGCCGTGGAAGTAGAGAAAGGACGAGAAGAACAGCAGCAGGCCGCGCACCACCTGGCTGCCGACATTGTGCCAGCGAAACAGCGCCACGCCGCTGCGCGGCAGGAACAGCGCCATCATGAAGATGAAGGCGAAGACGTAGCGCGCCCAGATCACCTGCACGACCGGATAGTGCTGGCTCAGCGTCTTGGAGATGGCGTTGAGAACCGAAAAGCAGGCGACCGAGAAGAGGATGGCCAGGATGGAGCGCAGAATCCGGTCCGTCGGCGGAGAACCCGGCGGCGGGCGATTGACAGTCATGGCGCGGGAACCTAGCGACCTCGCCCTCGCGAACAAGCGCGCTCAGCGGCGAGAGCCCATCGCGATTTGCATGGGTGCCTGCGTCAGTCTGCCGCCGACGCGTTGCCCTAGCCGAACTCCGCCTCTCTCGGCCACAGCAGCAGCGACACGATCAGCAGGACGGCCAGCCCACCGGTGATGCCGACGAAGCGGTCGACGCCGGGCAGGATGCTGTCGGGCGGCTTGGATCCCTGGATCAGGGTGACAATGAAGACGAACGCCGCCTGAGTGCCGACATAGCCGACACCGTGCTTGCCGATCTGCACGTGCATGCCGACCCACACGGCGGCGCCGATCATGGCGAGCCACCACGGGAACGAGGTCACGTCGAGCGCCAGGCAGGCCAGCGCCACGATGCCGCCCAGCAGGCAGCCGATGATGCGGTGGAGGGCCCGCTGGGCGACGGCCTGGCGGGTGCTGAGGCCACCGGCGGCGATGACCGGCGCCGACATCACCACGGCGATCGTGATGGCCATCTGCGTCACCTCCGGCAGGTCGAGCAGGACCCAGATCTGCAACAGGACGACGACGGAGATCGCCGAACGCGCGCCGTGCAGGACGGCGGGCCATTGCTCGCCCAGCAGATGGCGCCAGCCCGGCGCCGTCGGCGGCGGATCGGCGTGCCAGTCCTGCAGGACATTGGCCACGATGATGGCGGAGACGACGCCGATCGCCACCTCGAACGTCCGGTAGAAGGCCACGTCGAGCGCCTGCAGCGGGTCGTTCAGGCTGTACAGGAGCACCATGCTCGAGGTGATGGTGAGGAACAGCCAGGCGAGGCCGTGCGGGCTCACCTGCATCGCGATCACGCCCAGCATGGTGACCGCGGCGAGGAACAGGTAGAGCGCGAAGTGGTCGTACGGCAGCCAGCGCGCCATGACGAAGCCCAGGATCGCACCGGCGATGGTTCCACTCATTCGCAGGAGCCCGCGGCGCACCGAACCGGCGCCGGTCGCCATCAGCGACATGAATCCGCTGATCGCCGCCCACCACGGCGATTCGACCTGGAGCACAAGGGCGAGCGTGGTCGCCAGCATCACCGAGCAGGCGGCGACCACGCCCTGCCGCGTGCGCGCCGGATCCTCGCCCAGCTCTCCCAGCTCCCGCCAATAGCCGTCGAGCGTCTGCCCGATCATGTCGCCCATCTCGGCGAAATCCGCGACGACGACCTCGGTGAATTTCCGCATCATCGGATGGTGCCGCCGCTCGGGAAGATCACGGTGCGGGCGTCGGCGCCCATGTAGAGCCTGGCGTCGGGCGGCGGATCGACCAGCACGATCGTCACCGGAATGCGCCGCTGCAGGCGGATCCAGTCGGTCGTGGGCGCAACGTAGGGCAGCAGCATGGGCATCTGCTGATCGCGGCTGAAGCCGCGGGCGATGCCGGTGATCTTGGCGCGATAGAAGTGCCAGGGCGCGCTGTCGAGCCACACCCAGGCCTCGCCGCCCACCTCGAAAGAGCGGACGTAGTACTGCTTGTAGTTGGCCATGATGCGCCAGGCGTCGGAGTCGACGATGCCGATCATGGGAATGTTCACGGTCGCCGTGTCTCCCGGACGGATGGTGAGATTGGTGATGGTGCCGTTGACCGGCGACACGATCTCGGTGCGGCTCAGCCGCCATTGCGCCGTCGCCATCTCGGCCTTGGCGACGTCGAGGGCGGCCTGGTGGGCGTTGATGCTGGTCTCTGCTTTGGCGATCGCGACCTGTGAGATCGTCATCTCCACCGTAGCGCGCCGCAGCTGGTCGTTATAGCGGTCGAGTTCGGCGCGCGGCGCGTTGTTTTCCGCCGCCAGCACGGCAAACCGGGCCTGCTGTTCGACCGCATAGGTATGAGATGAGGTGGCGGCGACAAGGGCGTCCTGCGCGGTTGAAAGCTGCTCCTGAGCCACCTTGAGCAATGAAGCCGCCTCGTCGATCTGCGCCTGGCGCGTGTTGACGTCGAGCTGGAACGGCACGGGGTCGATCGACACCAGCTTGTCGCCCTTCTTGACGGTCTGATTGTCGACGACATGCACGGTGATGATGGGTCCCGTGATCTCCGGCGCCACGGCAACCAGGTCGGAGCGCACATAGGCGTCGTCGGTATAGGCGACGAAGAAGGTGAAGGTCTCCCAGAGGATGAACAGCAGGAGCAACGTGCCGCCGACCGTGATGAGGCGGCGCAGCCTGCTCTTGGCGAGGGGCCCGGGCGCCGCCGCGGCTGCGGGTGGCGGCGCTGCGGCTGCCACTGGCGGCGGCTCGACGGACGGTCGCTCTGCAGGGGTTGGCGTGGCAGGCGGCGGCGGGACGACGGGCGTTCCTTTGGGCTCGGCCGGGGCTGCTCGCGCCGTCTCGGCCGGGGGCGGCACGGTGTCGGCCGGAACCGCGGCGACGACTTCGGGCGTACCAGCGTCGGCGACCCGCGGCGCAGTGTCAGCCGGAGACCGGGGCTGGGACGAGTTGGGACTCATGACAGGAGGGTAACGCTCCCCGCTGCGCGCGCAAAGGCGCCGCTTGCGCGGCTAGGACCCCGAAACCAGGCCGAAGAGCCATCGGCGGGCGGCCTCGTACCATGTCGGGGGCTGCACCGTGACGAAGATCAAATGCCGATAGATATTGCCTTTTGCCGCCGCGCCCGCCGGCGTTTTCGCCGCGGTGTCGAGCTCGAGGAGAAGTCTTTGGGGACCCTCCTGCCTGGGCGTCACCCGCCAATCCCAACGCGTGTCGCCTGTGATGTTGAGCGGCTTGGGCTCGTCCTTGTCGGGCACGATGGCGAAGGCCGGACGCGGCTCGCCGGACAGGCGCGCCACCACGCTGTCGCCACCGCCGGCGGGCGGACTGGCGCCGCCCGTCGGCGGCGCCGGCGTGTTGCCGCTGATGTCCTTGGGGCCGTTCAGGACCAGAATGATGGGATAGCTCCGCTCCACCGTCATGGTGCGTTCGATCCGAAGGGTCCCGCCGCCGGTCCAGAAATCCACGGGAATGGGCGGCGGCGCGGGCTCCAGGAGGGCGTTGAACGGCATCACGGCCACGACAAAAGCCGCGACGCCGACGCTCGCCCAAGCGCCCGTCGTCGTCGTCCAGATGTTGTAGGCGGCAAAGGCCAGCGCGGCGGCGATCAGCCCGACCGTGGGCCACGGGTAGCGGAAGAGCGCCGTATCGACGAGACGGAAGCCCAGGGCGAGCTGGATCTCGAGGATGACGATGGCGAGGAGGACGCCGGTTGCGACGATTCTCGCCAGGCGCAGAAACCACCGCCATTGTGAGGCCATGGCCGACTCCGATCCGGGAAGACGCTAATCCGCGGCCCTCGCCAGCGCGGGCTGCGGCTTGAACGGCAGGATGGTGCTGGCACGCGCTGCCGGCAAGGGCAGCGACGGCGGCTCGGCGCCGAGCGCGCGGGCGGCGTTCCACGCCCAGCGCGGATCGAGCAGGAACGGCCGCGCGTGTACCGTGCAGTCGGCCTCCCCTTTGGCAATGATGCCCTCGGCCTGCTCCGGCTCGGTGATGAGTCCCACCGCCCAGGTCTTGATGCCCACTTCCTTGCGGATGCGCGCGGCGAACGGCACCTGGTAGCCGGGACCGAGCGTGATCTTCTGGTGGGGCGCATTACCGCCCGAGCTCGCATCGATGAAGTCGCAGCCCAGCGCCCTCAGCTGGCGCGCGGTCTCGATCGTGTCCTCGATGGTCAATCCACCCTCGACCCATTCGACACAGCTCAGGCGGATCCCCAGCGCCTTGTCCCGCGGCCATAGCTTGCGGCAGGCCTCGAACACTTCGAGCGGGAAGCGCCGGCGCTTTTCCATGGTGCCGCCATACTCGTCGCTGCGATGGTTGCTGAGCGGTGACAGGAACTGGTTGAGCAAATAGCCGTGCGCGCCGTGGAGCTCGACGACGTCGAAGCCCAGTCGCGCGCTGCGCAAGGTGGCGTCGACGAAGGCCTGCTTGACGCGCTTCAGCCCGACCGCGTCCAGCGCCAGCGGCGTGTGCCACTTGGCGTCGAAGGGGATCGCCGATGCCGAGGAGGTCGTCCACGGCAGGTCGGGCGCATCGGCCTGGGTGAGCGGACCGCCGCCTTTCCACGGCCGCTGCGCCGAAGCCTTGCGGCCGGCATGGGCGAGCTGGATGCCAAGCTTCACCTGCGGCATCCAGGCCCGCGTCCAGTCGATGACGGGCTTCAGCGCCGCCTCGTTCTCGTCGCTGTACAGGCCGGCGCAGCCCTGGGTGATGCGGCCATCGCGCTCGACATGCGTGGCCTCCATGCAAAGCAGGCCGGCACCCGACATCGACAGCATGCCGTAGTGCACGTGATGCCACGGCTGGGCGCTGCCATCGACGGACGAATACTGGCACATCGGCGACACGACGATGCGATTGGGCAGCGTGACGCCGCCGATCTCGACGGGGGTGAAGAGCTGGGCGGTCATGGTCGTCCTTCTTTCTGTGCCTCCCCAGCTCCGCTGGGGAGGTGGCCCGCAGGGCCGGAGGGGTCATGAGCGATCATCGTGATGTTCATGACCCTCCGCCCGCTGCGCGGGCACCTCCCCGCGCTTCGCACAGGGAGGAATGATCATCGCTACCCACTGATCGACGGGCCGGCCTCGTGGCCGAGCCATTCCTCGATCAGGCGGCGGGCGATGGAATCGCGGCGCGGCATGAAGAAGGAACCGTCCTTGGGCAGGTTCTCCGGCCGCAGCTCCTCGCGGCTCAGCCACAGCGCGCTTTCGAGTTCGGATTCGTTGACGCTGAAGTCGAGCCCCTCGGCCTCGGCGTGGAAGCCGATCATCACCGAGGCGGGAAACGGCCAAGGCTGCGAGGAACGATAGGTCACGTTCTTCACCTTGACCTTCACTTCCTCGTAGACCTCGCGTGCCACGGCATCCTCGAAGCTCTCGCCCGGCTCGACGAAGCCCGCCAGGGTCGAATGCATGCCGCGCGGGAAATGCTTGCCGCGGCCCAGCAGGCACTTGTCGCCGTGATGGACCAGCATGATCACCGCCGGATCGGTGCGCGGGAAATGCTCGGTCTTGCAGTTCTCGTTGGTGCATTGCCGGACGTGGCCACCGCGCACCACCTTGGTGCTGGCGCCGCACACGCCGCAATAGCGATGGCGGCGGTGCCAGTAGGTCATGCCGCGGGCATAGGCCAGGATCGAGCCCTCGCGCGCGAACAGCAGCGCCCCCACCTGGCGGAGATCAACGAACTCGCCGAGATCCTTCAGCGGCACGTCCTTGCCGGTGACGTCGACGGCGAAATAGGGCGTGCCCTCGACGTAACCCAGAAAGACCTGGGTGTCGGCGGCATTGGCGATGGCACGGCCCATCATGCCCTGCAGGAACACCGCCTCGGGATTGCCGCCGGTCTTCACCAGATTCTTCTCGGTGTCGATCGGCACGAAGCGCGCCGCGCCGGACGAGGCGAGCTCGATCATGCGCTCCTCGTCCTCGCGTTCATGACTCGCGCGGTCGATTTCAGCGCTGGAATATGGATTTCTGGGGTCTCTCATCGGCCGCGGACCGTGCCACAGCGGCGGCGAAGCTGCAATCAGCCGTCTCATCGAAGCGCTCGGAACCGCGCAACCTCTCGTGCTCCTCTCCCCCTTGGGGGAGAGAGAGGCTGGGTGAGGGGGTGATGCAGGAGGCACTCTTCGGGTTGACCCCCTCACCTAACCTCTCCCCCAAGGGGGAGAGGAACATGAAGGGCTTGTGCGCGACGTCGTCTAGGCGAGCGCCGCCGCCAGAACCTCGGCGACGTGTACCGCCTGTCGATGGCTGCCGTCGGCGATCTGGTGCCGGCACGACGTGCCGTCGGCCACGATCAGCGCATCGGGATCGGCCTTGCGCACGGCGGGGAGCAGCGACAGCTCGGCCATGGCGATCGAAGTCGCGTAGTGTTCGGCCTCGTAGCCGAAGCTGCCAGCCATGCCGCAGCAGCTCGAACTCGATCACGCTGACGGCGAGGTCCGGCACAAGCGACAGCGCCTCCTGCACGGCGCTCATCGCGCCGAACGCCTTCTGGTGGCAGTGGCCATGCAGCAAGGCTGTCTTCTGCGGCAGTGCCTTCAGCTCGAGCTTGAGCCTGCCGGCCTTCTTCTCGCGCACTAAAAATTCCTCGAGCAGGAAGGCGTTGTCGCAGACTGCCTGCGCCTCCTCGCCCAGGCCCATGGCGAGGAATTCGTCGCGCAGGGTGAACAGGCACGACGGCTCGAGGCCGATGACCGGCACGCCCTTGGCGACGAACGGCAGCAACGCCTGCAGCAGGCGGCGCGCTTCGCTCTTGGCCTTCATGACCTGGCCGGTCGCCAGGTAGGTGCGCCCGCAGCACAGCGCCGGCGCGCCCAAGGTCGGCCACGCGACCGCGACGCGATGACCAGCGGCTTGCAGCACGCGGCGCGCCGCATGCAGCAGGCCCGGCTCGAAATTGTTGGAGAAGGTGTCGGCGAAGATCACGACCGTGGCGTCCTTCTCGTCTACATCGGTGGTGGCGAGGAAGGTGTCGCCGCGCCACTTCGGCAGGGAACGCTGCTTGGCGAAGCCGAGATACGGCTGCACGAACCAGGCGAGGTTGAACAGCCAGGGCAGCCGCCGCGCCCATGGCGCGATCTCCGGCAAATTGCCGATCAGGCGGTCGCGCAGACGGAGTCCCTTGCTCATGCGCCGCGCCGACTTCACCTCGATCTTCATGCGCGCCATGTCGACACCGGTCGGGCAGTCGCGCTTGCAGCCCTTGCAGCTCACGCAGAGATCCATGGCCGCGGCCACGGTGTCGGCCGTGAGCGCCCCCGGGAGCTGGCCGGACAGCGCGAGTCGCAGCGTATTGGCGCGCCCGCGCGTCAGATGCACCTCGTCGCGGGTCACGCGGAAGGACGGGCACATCGTGCCGGCATCGAACTTCCGGCAATGGCCGTTGTTGTTGCACATGTCGGCGGCCTTGGCGAAACCGCCGGTCGAATCGCCGCCGCTACCCGGCGCGGTCAGCGCCTCGGTCAACGGGTCGGCCTGAACGTTCCACGCCGACCAGTCGAGGGCGGGCTTGTAGTCGATGGTCTTGTAGCCCGGCTTGAAGCGGAACAGCGCGCGGTCGTCCATGCGCGACGGCCGCACGATCTTGCCGGGATTGAGGATGCCCGCCGGGTCGAACAGATCCTTGACCGTCTCGAATGCCTTGGTGAGCCGGGGTCCGAACTGCCAGCCCACCCATTCCGAGCGCACCAGCCCGTCGCCGTGCTCGCCCGAGTAGGCGCCCTTGTATTCGCGCACCATCGCCGAGGCCTCTTCGGCAATTGCCCGCATCTTGGCCGCACCTTCGCGGCGCATGTCGAGGATCGGCCGCACGTGCAGGGTGCCGACCGAGGCGTGGGCGTACCAGGTGCCGCGCGTGCCGTGCTTGGTGAACACGTCGGTGAGGCGCTGCGTGTAGTCCGCGAGATGCTCCAGCGGCACGGCGCAGTCCTCGATGAAGGACACGGGCTTACCGTCGCCCTTCATGGACATCATGATGTTGAGGCCGGCCTTGCGCACTTCCCACAGCTCGGCCTGCGGCCTGGGCTCGGGCATCTCGACCACGCTGCCGGGCAGGCCGAGATCGCCCATCAGCGCGACCAGTCGCGCGAGGTCGCGCAGCTGCGCCTCGCGCTCCTCGCCCGCGAACTCGACCAGCAGGATCGCCTCGGGATTGCCGATCAAGGCGCGCTCGATGACGGGACGGAAGGCAGGATTGGCGCGCGCCAGCTCGATCATCGTGCGATCGACCAGCTCGACCGCTGTCGGCTTCAGCTTCACGATGTGCTGGGCGCTGTCCATCGCCTTGTAGAAGCTGGTGAAGTTCACGACGCCCAGGGTCTTGTGCTTGGGCAACGGCGCCAGCTTCAACGTCAGGCGCTGCGTCACCGCCAGGGTGCCTTCGCTGCCGACCAGCAGGTGCGCGAGGTTCACCGAATTGTCGAGCGTGTAGGGTCGCTCCGACTGCGGGAAGAAGATGTCGAGGTTGTAGCCGCGCGACGCGGCGCAGCACCTTGGGCCACATCCGCTCGATCTCGTCGCGCTCGGCAAAGGCAAGTGCTGCCACCTTGTCGGCGATGGCGCGCACGGCCGGCGGCATGTCCTCGGGCCGCGCCGAGCCGAAGCGCGCACGCTCGCCGTTGGCCAGGATGGCATCGATCGAGGCCACGTTGTGGACCATGTTGCCGTAGCGGATCGACCGGCTGCCGCAAGAATTGTTGCCCGCCATGCCGCCCAGGGTGCACTGCGCCGAGGTCGAGACGTCGACCGGATACCAGAGGCCGTGCGGCCGGAGCCAGGCATTGAGCTGATCGAGCACGACGCCAGGCTGGACCGTCACCTCGGCGCGGTCCTTGTTGAAGCCCACGACCTCGCGCAGGTACTTGGAGACGTCGACAACCAGCGCCTCGCCCACTGTCTGGCCGCACTGCGAGGTGCCGGCGCCGCGCGGCAGGATCGCGGCCTTGGCGTCGCGCGCCACGTCGACCACCAGCGCGAGGTCGGTCTCGTCGCGCGGCACGACGACGCCCACGGGCTCGATCTGGTAGATCGACGCGTCGGTCGAATAGCGCCCGCGCGAGGCCGAGTCGAAAAGGACCTCGCCCTTGATGGTGCGACGCAATGTTTCCTGCAGCGAGCTCAATCGATCCTCACCTCGGCCGCAGCCACGACCTTTTGCCATTTTTCGGTGGGCCAGGCCCGGGCCCGTGCGACGGCGGGCGCCGCCAGCGAGGCGGCGAGGCCAAGCTTGAGGGCGCGACGGCGCGAGGTCCCTGAAAATGTCATCGTTTCTTCCGCCCTGAACTACTACAAAATACAGGATTGGTGGAGGACCTTGAAAGATGCGCCTGAACTCCCATCCCAGCGGACGGCATTTCCTGCAGATCCCCGGGCCGACCAACGTGCCCGATCGGATCCTGCGGGCGATGGATTATCCGACGATCGATCACCGCGGACCGGAGTTCAATGCACTGGCCAGGAAGGTTCTGCGCAGCGTGCGCCAGGTCTTCCAGACCAAGCAGCCGGTGATCGTCTACCCGGCGTCGGGGACCGGCGCCTGGGAGGCCGCGCTGGTCAACACGCTGTCGGCCGGCGACCTCGTTCTGATGTGGGAGACCGGCCACTTCGCCTCGCTGTGGAAGAAGATGGCCGACAAGCTCGGCATCAAGTCGGAGTTCATGGGCGGCGACTGGCGCAAGCCCGCCGATCCGGCGGCCATCGAGAAGCGCCTGAAGGAGGACAAGGACCACACGATCAAGGCGGTGTGCATCGTGCACAACGAGACCTCGACCGGCGTGGTGAGCGACATCGGCGCGGTCCGCCGCGCCATCGATGCGGCGCGTCACCCTGCCCTGCTGCTGGTCGACACGATCTCCTCGCTGGGCTCGATCGACTATCGCCACGATGCCTGGGGCGTCGACGTCACCGTGGCGGGGTCGCAGAAGGGGCTGATGCTGCCGCCCGGCCTCTCCTTCAACGCGGTGAGCGAGAAGGCGCTCACGGCCTCCAAGGACTCCAAGCTGCCCAAGGCGTTCTGGAACTGGGAGGACATGCTCGCCGCCAACGCCAACGGCTGGTTCCCCTACACGCCCGCCACCAACCTGTTCTACGGCCTGAGCGAGGCCTGCGACATGCTGCTCGAGGAAGGACTCGACTCGGTGTTCGCGCGCCACGCCCGCCACGCCGAGGCGACGCGCACCGCCGTCACCGCCTGGGGACTGGAGATCCTGTGCAGCGATCCCACGGCCTACTCGGGCTCGCTCACGGCGATCGTGATGCCGGAAGGCCATGATGCCGATGCCTTCCGCAAGGTGGCGCTGGAGAACTTCAACCTGTCGCTGGGCCAGGGCCTCACCAAGGTAGCGGGCAAGGTGTTCCGCATCGGCCATCTCGGCGACTTCAACGACCTCATGCTGATGGGCACGCTGTCGGGCGTCGAGATGGCGCTGGGGCTCGCGAAGGTGCCGCACAAGCCGGCCGGCGTGCAGGCCGCCCTCACCTATCTGCGCGACACCGCACCCGGGGCGCGACGCGACTGACGGGCCGCCGGTGTTTGATCCAGATCAATGACCGCCCTGCCGAACGCCCGAACTATGGTGCGACAGGAACGGGATCATGTCGGACGCTTGCTACTACGCGCTCATCGACCGAGACGACGAGGGAGGCTTCTCCGGCTGGATTCCCGATCTGCCGGGCGTGGTCGCTTCCGGCCCGACCGAGCATGACGTCTATCAGCGGCTGTTCAGCCGCGCCCGGCAATGCCTCCACGACATGATCGTGACCGGCCAGCCGTTGCCCGTCGCCCGCCCGGTGGATGAACTGCCTCAAGAGCCGACGACCTACCGTCGGCTGCTTTTCATCATCAGCTAGCGTACGTTCGGGTCACTATCTTGCCGGAGCGCGGACCTCCAGGTCCGCATCTTCGCTGTCGATACGATGAGATGAGCGGACCTGGAGGTCCGCGCTCCGACAAGACATGCGTCCGCCTTATCGGAATGTGCTCCAGCGCTGCCTCAATCGAGCGGCGGCAGCTCCTCGGCCACCACGGCGGCGGCCAGCGTATTGTCGACAGCGCTCTCGAAAGTGGCCCCGGGAGAGACGAAACCGCCCGACACCAGGCTGTCGCGCAGCCTCTCGTAGCCGGCGCGCGGCAGCACCGGCGTATCGCTCCAGATGCCGAGCGCCTTGTAGCGCGTGCAGGCCGCCTCGAGGATTGCCGACGCCACGTCGCCGAAGTGGCCCGAGATCGCCTGCGCGATCTGCTGGCCGCTGGCATTCGTCACCCACCTCTGGGTGCGATGGATCGCCCGCACCATGCGATGCAATTCATCGCGTCGCGCCGCGAGCGTTCCGCGCCGCGCATAGAACGTGGTGTAGGACGTGGGCCCGCGACGCGCCGCCTCGTACCACACATGCGGCGCCCCTTCCGCCAGCAGCAGGCTGGGAAAAGGCTCGAACACCTGAATGACATCGACCTCACCTGCTTTGAGCGCCGCCACGTTGCTCGCCATGGTCTGGTCGGCGACCCGGGAGATGCTCTCGGGATCGATGCCGGCGAGACGAAGATCGTGCTGCAGGCAGAGCCACGGCGTCGGCACCTCGCTGACCGTGGCGAGCCGCACCGATTTCAGATCGGCAAGCGTGAAGCCAGGCCTCGGCTCGCGGCCCATCAGCAGGAACGGATCGCGCGTCACGACCTCGGCGAACGAGACGATGTCGCAGTCCGGCCGCTTCTGATAGGTCTCCATGACTCGCATCGGTCCGCCCCAGCAGACGTCGACAGTGCCGTCCATCAGGCGGAGCGCCGCGTCCTGCGGGCGCGGCGAGCTGGTGAAGCGGATCTCCACGCCCTCGCCGGTAAAGACGTTGCGCGCCAGCGCCACGTAGAAGGGCGCATAGAACACGGCTCGCAGGGATTCCTGAAGGATGATGGCCATGTCAGACACCATGCGCGGCGAATTGCCAAGCCGGCAAGGGCTGCGCTCAGGATGCCCGCCGCGGCAGCCGTCCGTTCGACGCGCGGATTTCCGCGACCGCCCGATCCCAGCCGGCGACCCGCTCGGGGCCCGCCGGGTGCGTATCCAGGAGTCCGGTCTGCATCTGCTTCGACATCCTTGCCAGCGTCACCAGGAGGCCGCGCGCCTTATCGAGATCGACGCCGGCGCGGTACAGGATCAGCGCCGCCAGGTAGTCCGCCTCGCGCTCCTGCTCCTTGGAGAACGATATGCCGCCGATCGCCCCGCCAATGTTCGCTCCCGCGTTCATGGCGGACCGGATGGCATTGGCGGTGCCGTAGCGTCCGCCCGATAGCGCGACGCCGGCGGCGCCGAGAAGAACGGCCCCGGCCATCGCGCCGATCGCCTCGTTGCGCGGGCCCGTCACGGTGTGGTTGGCCGCCTCGTGGCCCATCTCATGGGCGATCACCATGCAAATCTGTTCTTCATTTTCCGCGTACTCGACAACACCGCGGTTGACCGTGATCAAGCCGTTCGGCAGGGAGCCGGCATTGAGCGAGCTGTCCCGCACAGCCCCAAACGTCCAGTCGCATATGCCGACATTCATCTCGCCGCAGACCTGGGAAGCCGGGGCGCGAATTCGCGCGAGCGCACTGCGCAGGGCTTCGAGCACTTCTTCATCCGTCACGAAGCGCCGCAGCGGCGGCCCACCGGTCCCCCGCACCTCGGTTTGAGCCGCGCCGAGATTGTTCCGGCTGATCGGCGGCAGCTGATGCACCGCACCCGAGCATCCGCAGACAAGGCTTGCTCCCGAAAGAGCCATGAAAGACCGACGTCGCATAGGTGCGCCCTCCTCTTCCTGGAGGACGAAACGGCAAGCCTGGGCGTTACAGGGAGATTGCGTCAGGCCAGCGGCAATGGCCCCGGATCGCCGCCGACGGGGCGCCGCAGGCAGGCGACATGGTGGCCTGGCGCCACCTCGATCAGCGGCGGCGCCGTCACCCGGCACTCGGCGATGGCATAGGGACAGCGCGTGTGGAAGTGGCAGCCCGGCGGCGGCCTGGCGGGGCTTGGCACATCGCCCTGCACGATGCGCTTGGCACTGCGGCGGCGCCTGGGATCGGGCGCGGTCGCGGCCGACAGCAGTGCCTCGGTATAAGGGTGCAGCGGCTGCGTGAACAGCGTGCGCTTGTCCGAAAGCTCGACGATGCGGCCGAGATACATCACCGCGATGCGATGGCTGATGTGGCGCATCACGGCGAGGTCGTGGCTGATGAAAAGATAGGCGAGCCCCAGCTCGTCCTGCAGGTCGATCAGCAGGTTCAGCACCTGGGCCTGCACCGAGACGTCGAGCGCCGATACGGGCTCATCCGCCACGATCAGGTCGGGGCTGACCGACAGCGCCTTGGCGATGCCCAGCCGCTGGCGCTGGCCGCCGGAGAATTCATGGGCGTACTTGCGCATGGCGTCGGGGCGCAGCCCCACCCTCTCGAACAGGCGGGCGACCCTGTCGTCGGTCTCGCGGCCGCGGGCGATGCCGAAATTCTCCAGCGGCTCGCCCACGATCGTGCCGGCGGACAGCCGCGGGTTCATCGACGAATACGGGTCCTGGAAGATCGTCTGGATGCGCCGGCGGTGCGGCCACATGTCGCCGGGCTTGAGATGCGTGACATCCTCGCCGCCCAGCAGGATGCGGCCGGACGTGGGCTCGATCAGCTTCAGCACCGTCTTGCCGATGGTCGACTTGCCGCAGCCCGATTCGCCCACCAGCCCCAGGGTCTCACCCTTGGCGATGGCGAAGCTCACGCCGTCGACCGCCCTCACTTCGCCGACGCGGCGCTGCAGCAGCCCGCCATGGATCGGGAAATGCTTCACCAGCTTCTCGACTTCGAGGACAGGCGGCGTGCTCATGGCGCGCCCGCCCTCACCCGCTCGACTTCCCAGCAGGCCACCGTGTGGCCCGCGCCGGCATCGACCAGCGGCGGCGGCTCGGCCCGGCAGCGCTCGGTGGCGAAGCCGCAGCGCGGCGCGAAGGCGCAGCCGGCGATCGGCCGCGTCAGGTTCGGCACCAGGCCGGGAATCTCCTGCAGCCGGGGTCGCGTGCCCGCCGCGTCGGCCTCGATGTCGAGGCGCGGGATCGCCCGCATCAGGCCGCGCGTATAGGGATGCAACGGCTCGTCGAACAATACCTCGACCGGCGCCTCCTCGACCTTGCGTCCGGCATACATGACGACGACCCGCTGGGTGGTCTCGGCCACCACGCCGAGATCGTGGGTGATCAGGACGATGGCGGTGCCGGTCTTCTCCTTGAGCTCGAGCATGAGATCGAGGATCTGGGCCTGGATGGTGACGTCGAGGGCGGTGGTCGGCTCGTCGGCGATCAGCACCTGCGGATCGCAGCTGAGTGCCATGGCGATCATGACCCTCTGGCGCATGCCGCCGGAAAGCTGATGGGGATATTCGTCGAGCCGCCGCCTGGCATCGGCGATGCGCACCAGGTCGAGCATCTCGCAGGCGCGATCGCGCGCCGCCCGCCACGGCACGCCGACATGGCGCACGACATTCTCGGCGATCTGCGTGCCCACGGTCAGCACCGGGTTGAGGCTGGTCATCGGCTCCTGGAAGATCATCGAGATGCGATGGCCGCGCAGGCGCTTCATCGCCTCTTCGCTCAGCGCCGTCAGCTCCTCGCCCTCGAAGCGGATCGAACCCGAGGCGATGCGGCCGGTCTCGCTCGGGATCAGGCGCAGGATGCTGAGCGCCGTCACCGACTTGCCGCAGCCCGATTCGCCCACGATGCCCAGGGTCTCGCCGCGCTCGAGCTCGAACGACACGCCGTCGACCGCACGCACGACGCCGTCCAGCGTATTGAACTGGGTATGCAGGTCGCGGACTTGCAGGATGGCGTTCACAGCCGCCGTCACAGTCTTCTGGCCAGCCTGGGGTCGAGACGGTCGCGCAGCCCGTCGCCCAAGAGGTTCACCGCCAGCACGGTGATGGCCAGGAACGTGCCGGGAATCAGGATGGTCCAGGGCGCGATCTGGAAGAAGGTACGGCCCTGGGCGATGATGTTGCCCCAGCTCGGCACTTCCGGCGGCACGCCGGCGCCCAGGAAGCTCAAACCCGCCTCGATCAGCATCGCCGACGCACAAACATAGGTCGATTGCACGATCAGCGGCGCCAGGGTGTTGGGCAGCACGTGACGTATCAGAAGCTTCGTGTTCCTGGTGCCGCCGGCGATCGCGCTTTCGATGTAAGGCTGGGAGCGGATGGAGAGCACGACCGCGCGCACCACGCGCACGACCCTCGGCACCTCGGGGATGACGATGGCCACGATCACGATGCCGAGGCCGGGCCGCGTCAGGGTGATGAGGGCAATGGCGAGCAGGATCGAGGGGATCGCCATCAGACCGTCCATCACGCGCATGACCAGCCCGTCGATCCGCCGGAAGTAGCCGCAGGCCAGGCCAAGCGCCAGACCGACCAGGCTCGAGAAAGCCGCAACGGAGAGGCCCACGATCAGCGAGACGCGCGCGCCATAGACGGTGCGCGAGAAGACGTCGCGGCCGAACTGGTCGGTGCCGAACCACCAGCGCTCCGAGGGCGGGCGCAGCCGGTTGACCGGCGCGATCTTGAACGGGTCGCTGGTGGCGATGACGGGTGCCAGGATCGCCATGACGATCAGCGCCGCCAGCAGCACGCCGCCGAAGGCGATGGTCGGATTGCGCCGGATGGCGGTCACCAGCGAGAAGCGGCGCGGCGGGGCGAGGTCGTCAACGAGAATGGCCATGTCAGTAGCGGATGCGCGGATCGAGGAAGGCGTAGGAGATGTCGATGATCAGGTTCACGATCACCTTGGCCGCCGCGAACACCAGGATCAGTCCCTGCACGATGGGATAGTCGCGCTTCAGCACGGCATCGACGGTGAGACGACCGAGGCCCGGGATGTTGAACACGGTCTCGGTGATCACGACACCCGAGATCAGGAGCGCGATGCCGATGCCGATCACCGTGACGATCGGCACCGCGGCGTTCTTCAGCGCATGCAGCAGCAGCACGCGATCGGTCGCCAGGCCCTTGGCGTTGGCGGTGCGGATATAGTCCTGCTGCAGCACTTCCAGCATCGAGGCGCGGGTGATGCGCGCGATCAGCGCCATGTAGGTGACGCCCAGCGCCACCGAGGGCAGGATCAGGCTCTGCACGAAGGGCCAGAGCCCCTCGCCGATCGGCTGGTAGCCCTGCACCGGCAGGAGCTGCCACTGCACGGCGAAGAAATAGATCAGGATGTAGGCCAGCACGAACACCGGCACGGCGAAGCCCAGAACGGCGAAGCCCATGACCACGCGATCGACCAGCTTGCGCGCCTTCCAGGCGGCGAGAACGCCGATCGGAACGGCGAGGCCCACCGACACGAACAGCGTGCTGAGGGTCAGCGCCAGGGTCGGCTCCAGCCGTTGCGCGATCAGCCGAGTCACCGGCAGGTTGGAGAAGATCGACACGCCCATGTCGCCGTGCAGCAGGCCCCACAGCCAGACGACGAACTGCTCGACCACCGGACGGTCGAGCCCGAGCTTGGCGCGCACGGCGGCGATCGATTCGGCCGTCGCATCGTCGCCGGCGATGATCGCCGCCGGATCGCCCGGCGCGAAGCGCAGCAGGAAGAACACGAACAGCGCCACCACCGCCATCACCGGCAGGACGGCGAAGAGACGGCGCACGATATAGGCGGTCATGACCTGCTGGAGGCGCGCCACTCGGGCGTCAAGTTCCTCTCCCCCTTGGGGGAGAGGTTAGGTGAGGGGGTGGCCAAGACTGTCTCCTGCATTACCCCCTCACCCAGCCTCTCCCCCAAGGGGGAGAGGAGCATGAACGGCAAGGTCACGGTTCCCTATTTCTTCGTAATGCCCCACAGCACCGCCAATCCGGTGTTGGGCACGATGCCCTCGATCTTGTCGGCGCGGTAGGCGAGCGGGGTGTCCCATTGGCCGAAGGGCAGGAAGACGACGTCCTCCATCGCCCGGGTCTGCAGCTCCTTGGCGATCTTCTTGCGGTCGTCCTCGTTCGAGGCCATGCCGAAGGCGTTGCGCAGCTCCTCGACCTTGGGATCGCAGGGCCAGCCGAACAGGCCCTTGTCGCAGGCCGCACCGATCCAGGTGTGGAGCACCGGGTTCGACGAGCCAACGCCGCCCGAGGTGGTGACGAAGATGTTCCAGCCGCCCTGCGCCGGCGGCTCCTTCTTGGCCCGGCGCGACACCACCGAGCCCCAGTCCATCGACTGCGCGTCGACATTGATGCCGGCCTCGCGCATCGCCTGGATCAGGACCTGCGTCGCGGGCGTGATGGTGGCGTGGTCGGTGGCGGCGAGCACCGTGATCGGCTCGCCCTTGTAGCCCGCCTCCTTCAGGAGCTGCATCGCCTTCTTGGGATTGTATTCCTTCATGAAGGCTGTGCCGCCGTCGTTCTCGTAAGGCCCGCCGCAGGTCAGCAAGCCCGGACAGACACGGTAGTACTTCGGGTCGCCGACGATGGCGCGCAGGAAGTCCTCCTGGTTGATCAGGTAGTACATCGCCTGGCGCGCCTTCACGTTGTCGAACGGCGGATGCAGGTGATTGAGCCGGATCATGCCCTGCGTGCTGTCGATCTTGCCGGTCTTCATCAGCTTGACGCCCTTGGCCTTCTCCAGGAGCGGCAGGAAGTCGTTGTTGGGCGCCTCGTAGAAGTCGATCTCGCCGTTGATCAGCGCCGACATCGCGGTCTGCGGGTCGGAGATCCACACCAGCTCGATGCGGTCGACGCCGGGAACCTTGGCGCCGGCGAACGAGGAAGGCGCCTCCGTGCGCGGCACGTAATCCTTGTTCTTGAGATAGACCGCCTTGCTGCCCGGCACCCAGAGGTCCTTGGCGAAGATATAGGGGCCGGAGCCGACCGATTCCTTGACCTGCTGTTGCGGGTCGGTGAGCGCGTCCTTCTCGCGCATGATGGCGGCGATCGAGCTGCCGCTCTTGCCGAGCGATTCCAGCACCATGCCGTAGGGTTCGCGCAGCACCATCTTGAAGGTCTTGTCGTCGACCGCCTCGAGCGCCGTGACATAGCCCAGCAGGCGCTGGCCGACGCCGTCCTTGGCGCCCCAGCGCTTGAGCGAGGCGATGACGTCCTTGGTGGTGACCGGCGAGCCGTCGTGGAATTTGAGCCCGTCCCGCAGAGTGAAAGTATAGGTGAGCCGGTCGGGGCTGATCTCGTACTTGCCGACCATTTGCGGCTGCGGCTTCTGGTCGGCGTCGTTGCCGAACAGCGTGTCGTAGACCAGCGCGCCATGGATGTTGGCGATGGTCTGCGTGGTCCAGATCGGATCGATCACGCGCACATCGGCGTGCATCACGGCGCGCAGCACCTTGTCCTGCGCCATCGCCGACAGCGGCAGGATGAGCGCGACAAGGCCGGCCAGCAATCGGATCATCATGTTTCCCCTAAAACCCATAAACTCCCCATGCACAAACTATGCAAAGCGGGGCGGTTGTCCAGCGATCTGCACCACCTCATCCTGAGAAGCGCGCGCAGCGCGCGTCTCGAAGGATGGGCAACAACACGACTGTGTCCCACCCTTCGAGACGCGGTCCTGCGGACCGCTCCTCAGGGTGAGGTTTGTGCGCTGGTCGCAACAGAACTGCATCAAAAGATGAGCCCCATCGGCTTGGCGTTCTCGTCGAGCGGCCAGATCGGACGCTGCACCTTGGCGTAAGGAACCTTGCGATGGTCGCGCCGCAGCGGGCCGCTCGATTCGACATAGATCACCTTCTTGGCGATCGGGCCGTAGGCCGCCATGAAGTGATTGGTCGACTTCACGACGACGATCTTCTTCTGCGTGGGATCGATGCCGAGGTTGGTGAAGAGCTCCAGTCCGGTCGCCTGCGTGCGCTTGCTGATCAGAACGACATCGACGCCGCCCACGCGCACGGCGGCGCAATCGCCCACCGGAACCTGGGTCGGACCGAAGCTCTGCCAAGCGTCGCGCTTCAGGCCGATGATCTCGACCTCGGCGTCGACCGGCTGGCCCGAGCTTTTGGCGATCTTGCCGCCAAAGCGCAGTCCGATCTTCGCACCCAACCCGGCATCGAGGCAGATGCGCACGGCGATGGGATCCCAGATCGGGCCCAGGCAGGCATTCTCGATCTTGCTGTCGATCAGGTGGCGCACGATGTCGGTATTGTCCGACGGCGCGCCGCCGCCGGCATTGTCGGCGGGATCGGCGATCACCACCGGCAGGTCGTTGAATTCGACGCCCTGCCCCACGCCGGCCGCGACATCGAACGATGGCGGCTGGGTCTTGCCGCGCAACGCCACCAGTTCCTCGCCGAGCCTGGTCGCGAGCGCGTCGGCCTTCTTCTTGTCGCCGTCGGCGATCACCAGCACGCGCGTGCCGATCTCGGCCACGTCGCCGTAGGGAAAGCAGTGGGCGATCGACACGGAGAGGATGCCGTCCTTGCCCTCCATCGCCTTGATGCGATCGACCAGGCCGCGCATCGGCTGCAATGTCGTCGGATAGCTCTGGATCTGCCGGCAGTCATAGACCGACATCACGGGCTTGATGCTGCCGCGCAGGGTCGCCAGCACGAGATCGAGCACGTCCTCGGCGCGCTCGACCACGTCGGTGTGCGGGAACTCCTTGTAGAGCACGATGATGTCGGACTTGGCGACACGCTTCATCGTGAGATGGCAATGCGGGTCGAGCTCGACGCCGATCACGCATTTCGGCCCGACGATCGCGCGGGCGCGCTCGATGATGTCGCCTTCGACGTCGTCGTAGCCGTAGGCCACCATGGCGCCGTGCAGGCCGAGCAGCAGCCCGTCGACCGGCAGCGCCGCCTCGAGCTGGCCCAGGATCTCGTCGCGCATGGTCTCGTAATCGGCGCGGTTGGTGGTGCCGGCCGGGCTGGCGGCGAAGCAGCTTCCCTCGATCAGCTCGAAGCCTTCCGTCCGAGCGCGCGCCCGGCCGACGAACAGCGGTGCGGTGCACATGCGCGGCGCATCGGCCGGGTGCTCGCCGGCGCCGAAGAACACCGATTCGCGATAGCTCTCCAGGCTGGTCGGCAGGGGCGAGAAGGTGTTGGTCTCCGTGGCAAGCGTGGCGGTGAACAGGCGCATTCGAATTCCTTCAAGAAGCTCGGACTCCTCTCCCCCTTGGGGGAGAGGTTGGGTGAGGGGGTGATGCAGGAGGCAGTCTTTGTGTTGCACCCCCTCACCTAGCCTCTCCCCCAAGGGGGAGAGGAACATGAAAAGCATGGGGTTCTACGGAACGACCCCCGCGGGAAGGGCCGCACAATGGCGCGCGATGGCGCCCGGTGTGGTGAGCCAGATCTCCTCGCGGCGCGCCGCGATGTGGCGAAGGGCGCGCTTGAGGTGCCGCAGGCGATGCGGCTGGCCGACCAGATAGGCGTGCAGCGCGACACCCATCACCAGCGGACGGTCCCGGGAAAGCTCCAGCATCTCGTCGAACTGATCGATGATCATGTCGGCGAATTCGGGGGCGCCCATCTTGCGCGCGACGATGGCGGGGATGTCGTTCACTTCCTGCGGGTACGGCACCGCCATGATGCGCTTGTCGCCGCGGCAGCGGAACCAGACCGGCTGATCATCCATGCACCAGTCGAGCAAATAGCGATAGCCCGTCTCCGCCAGAAGATCGGGCGTGCGATGGCTGTGTGAAATCCACGGGCCGAGCCAGCCTTCCGGAGCGCGGCCCTCGCCTTCCGTGATGCGGGCTGTCGCCTCGCCGATAAGCTCGCGTTCGGCCGTCTCCTCGAGATGGCCCTGGCGTTCGGCGTTGGTGCGGCCGTGGCCCACGATCTCGTCGCCGCGCGCCCGGCAGGCCGCCACGAGATCGGGCGCGTAATCGTACATCGCGCTGTTGACCAGGGCCGCCATCGGCAGGTCGAACGCGTCGAAGGCATCGAGCATGTACCACGCGCCGACCCGGTTGCCGTAATCGCGCCAGGCAAAGTTGAGAATATCGGGCTGCGGCCCGCCGGGCGAAAGCTCGGCGCCAAGGCCTTCACCGAAGGCGAAATGCTCCAGGTTGAGGGCGAAATAGACGGCAAGGCGGTGGCCGCGCGGCCATGAATAGTCGGGGCGGCCGCGCAGCGGCACATAGTCGTATCGATCGTGGGTTCGAAGCGGCTTCATAAGCAAAACGTAGCGTCGGAAATCGCGATGGGCTACGATTACAGTCTGAATGAAGAAGCCGGAAACACGGCCTGGGTTGTCTTGGGAGGAGTGGGAGCGTTGACGGCGTCGAGTGTTGCAGCCCTGCCGGCATCGAGCGAGGCCGCGGATGCCCCGCGACGCCTGGCCGCGCCGCTGTGGGTCGCGGCGCTCCTGATCATCCTGGCGTTCCTGGTCGTCTACCCGCTGATGATGCTGGTCTTCGGGGCATTCAGCGATTCCAATCCGGTGGTCGACGGGTTCGGCAATTTCAAGCCGTCGGTCAAGCATTTCGTCGACGTGCTGGGCAACGAGAACGTCCACCTCGCCTTCTTCAATGCGCTGGCCGCCTGCGGCGGCGGCACCATCCTGGCGGTGGCGATCGGCCTTGCCTTCTCGTGGATCGTCGTGCGCACCAACACCCCGGCCAAGCGCTTCATCGCCGGCGCCAGCATGATCCCGCTGTTCGTGCCGCCGCTGGTCGCGGGCGTCGCCTGGGGCATCCTGGGCTCGCCCAAGACGGGGCTGCTCAACATCGTGCTCAAGTGGCTCGACATCGATTTTCGCTTCAACTTCTACTCGATGTCGGGGCTGATCGTGGTGTTCGGCATCTATTACGCGCCCTACGTCTACATGTTCACCGCCTCGGCGCTGCGCAACATGGATCCGAGCCTCGAGGAGGCGGCGGAGGTGTCGGGCGCGTCGGCCTTCACGACGCTGTTCACCGTCACCTTTCCGCTGATCGCGCCCGCCATCCTGGCGGGCTCGCTGCTGTCGTTCGTCGTCATGCTGGGCATCTACGGCGTGCCGGCGGCGCTGGGCGCGCCGGCCAACATCAATGTGCTGACCACCTACATCTTCAAGCTCACGGCCTGGAGCCCGCCGCTCTACAACACGGCGGCGGCCGTCGCCATCCTGCTCATGGTCGTCACGGCGATCCTGGTGTGGGCGCAGCAGCGCGTGCTCTCGGGCAAAAGCTTCGCCACCGTGGCCGGCAAGGCGTTTCGCCCGCGCGCGCTCAATCTCGGCCGCTGGCGCTGGTTCACCTTCGGCCTGGCGATGATCTACCTGTTCGTCGTCGTCGTGCTGCCGACCCTGGCCCTGGTCATCGCCGCCTTCCGCAAGTTCCTGTTCTTCAAGAATTTCGAGGCGCTGTTCGACATGAGCCAGTACAGCCTGGTGCACTTCAACAGCGTGTTCGACAACCCGCTCACCATGCTGTCGATCTGGAACACGCTGAAGGTGGGCGTGATCACGGCCATCGCCGGCGGCGCGCTCGCCTTCGCCATCGGCTACACCGTCACCCGGACCCGCGTGGCGGGACGCCGCTCGATCGACCTGCTGGCCACGCTGCCCGTCGCCATTCCCGGCCTGGTCGTGGGCGTCGCCTACCTGTGGGCGTGGATCGGCCTGCCGGGTGGCCTCTACGGCACGATCTGGATCCTGGCGCTGGCCTTCGTCGCGCGCTTCATGCCCGACACGGTGAAGGCGCTCTCGACCTCGTTCCTGCAGATCCACAAGGAGCTCGAGGAGGCGGCGTGGATCTCCGGCCGCGGCATGCTGGGCACCATCCGCACCATCGTGCTGCCGCTCGCCCGGCCCGGCGTCGTGGCGTCGATGACGCTGCTGTTCGTGCTGGCGGTCCGCGAGCTCGGCTCCTCGCTCTTTCTCTACACCAGCGACACCACGGTGATGGCCGTGCTGCTGCTCGACTACTACGAGGGCGGCAACACCGGAAAGACCGCCGCCTTCAGCCTGGTGCAGACGGCGATCCTCGCCGTGCTGCTCAGCGTCACCACTTGGCTTTCGCGCGAGACGACGCAGAGCGCGCGCTTCAACTGACAAGACGACAACAGGAGGAAATTCCCGATGAAGAGACGCACGATCGTGAAGGCCGCCGGCCTCGGCCTGGCCGGGGCGTTCAGCGGCCTGCCGGCGCGGGCGCAGGACGAATTCGGCTCGAAAGATCTGATCGCCGCCGCCGAGAAGGAAGGTGCCCTCACCTACTACACCGCCAACTTCGCCGAGACCGAGCAGGAGGTCATCAAGGAGTTCAACAAGCGCTTCCCCAAGATCAAGGTGGCGATGGTGCGCGCGCCGGGCGGCCAGCTCATCACCCGCATCAAGACCGAGGCGGCGGCCGGCAAGCTCGGCGCCGACGTCGTCAACCATTCCGACCGCGGCCTGATGCTGGAGCTCGTCGATCTCTTCCAGGACTACACGCCGCCCAACGCCGCCGACTACCGGCCCGACGCGCTGGTCTCGCCCAAGCTGTGGCCCGGCGTCACCCTGGGCTGGGCGATCGCCTACAACACCCAGCTGGTGAAGAACGCGCCCAAGAACTGGATGGATCTCACCAAGCCCGAATACAAGGACAAGCAGATCGGCCAGGTCGTGGGCCCCTCGGGGGGCACCACCTGGACCCGCATCATGTTCGAGCGCCAGGTGCTGGGCGAGGACTACTGGCAGAAGCAAGCCGCGCTCGGTATCGCGCTCTTCCCGTCGGGGGCGCCCACCTCCGACTCGCTGGTGCGCGGCGAGATCTCGATCGCGCCGCTGCTCTACAACATCATCTACACCAAGATCGTCGAGGGCGCGCCGGCCGAGGCCATCTTCGCGCCCGAGGGCGTGCCGATCATCCCCTACGCCGACGGCATCACCAAGACCGCCAAGAGTCCCAACGCCGCCAAGCTGTTCATGAACTGGCGCCTCAGCAAGGAAGGCCAGGCCTTCCAGATCGCCAAGCTCGGCAACATCACCTCGATGAAGGAACCGCCGTCCTTCCCCAAGGGCTGGGATCCCAAGGTGGTCAAGGTCTGGGTGCCGGACTTCAAGCAGTTCGAGGCGCTGCGCGATCCGTGGATCGAGCAGTGGAACAAGACCTACGGTTATCGCCAGTGAGCTCGGCACTTCTAGTCCAGGACCTGGTCAAGCGGTTCGCGACGGGCAAGGCCGCCGTGGACGGCGTGAGCTTCGACGTGCCGGCCGGCGAGATCGTCGTCCTGCTGGGCCCGTCGGGCTGCGGCAAGACGACGACCTTGCGCTGCGTGGCGGGACTCGAGCATCCGACCGGCGGCCGCATCTCGATCGGCGGCCGCGTCGTGTCGGAGCCGGAACGCGGCGTGCTGGTAAGCCCGCGCGAACGCGACATCGGCATGGTCTTCCAGTCCTATGCCGTGTGGCCCCACATGACGGTGCGCCAGAACGTGGCCTACCCGCTGAAGCACCGGCGCAACGGCGCCAGCGATGGACGGGGCGACATCAAAGCCAAGGTCGACGACACGCTGGCCCTGGTCGGCCTCGGCGATTATGCCGAGCGGCCGGTGACGTCGCTGTCGGGCGGCCAGATGCAGCGGGTGGCGCTGGCGCGAAGCCTGGTCTACCGGCCGCAGCTCATCCTGCTCGACGAGCCGCTCAGCAATCTCGACGCCAAGCTCCGCATCCGCCTGCGCGACGAATTGCGCCGCATCCTGAAGCAGACCGGCATGACCGGCCTCTATGTCACCCACGACCAGTCCGAGGCGGTGGTGCTGGGCGACCGCATCGGCGTGATGTGCGAGGGCAAGCTCCTGCAGATGGCGCCGCCCGCCGAGATCTATAACCGGCCGGCCGATTCGTTCGTGGCCAATTTCACCGGCGCCTCCAACGTGCTGCTGGGCAAGGTGTTGTCGCGGAGCGGCGAGCGCGCAACCATCGACCTCGGCGCCGCCGGCCGCATCGATGCCTGGACGCCGCAGCCGCTCAACGCCGGCGACAAGGCGCGCGTGACGCTGCGCGCCGAGAACGTGCGGCTGGGCGAGCGCGGGCCGGCCAACGCCTTCTCCGGCCGGGTGGTCGAGCGGCGCTATCAGGGCATGCAGACCGTCTACGACGTCGAATTGGGCGGCCAGCGCCTGGAGGCCCTCGAGCTCGGCACCGCGGCACGCCACGACGACGGCGAGATCGCCCTCACCCTGCCGCCCGACATGTGCTGGGCCTATCGCGACGAGGGCGCGGCGGCGGTCGACTGATCGTCGGGAGGGTTCCCGCAATTTCCGCAAGCGATGGGCATCTGTTCGACCGGTAATTCGCCGGCCGTGCACGCCTTGGATGAGACAGCCAAACCACGAACGATTTCCCGGGCAAGGCCTCTGCAGGGGATTTCCGCCGATTTCCGCCGGTTTCCGCCGTTTCGCGGCAGGGCCGAAAAGGCCGCCATTTCCTAAGGATTGGAGGTTTCCGGTATTTCCGGCATTTCCGCCGCTCATTTTCGTGTCTCACACTTCAGCGCCATTGCCGGCACGGCGCGCGCGCTCGCCGGCGGCGTCGAGCAGCGCGATGTCGTCGATGGAGACCTCCGGCGTCATTTCAGCCTTGGCCCGCCAATCCTCCGGCCGGCGGTTGCGCAGCCAGACCATGCAGGCCCTGGTTTCGGGCGGCACGTGCGCGGTGTAGGCCACCGTCCGGGGCTCGCCGCGATAGAGGAAGACCTTCTCGGCCGGGTGGCTATAGCCGGTGACGCGCGTGAACAGCGATTCGACCGCGATGGCGTCAGCGACATCGCGGCCCTGCTGCACGGCCTCGGCGAACTCGGGATGGCTGGCGATCCACTGGCCGATGGCGCTGCGGGCCACGCCGAAGCGGCCGGCCAGTTCGTGGCCGGTGGCGCCGCGCGCGCAGAGCTCGCGGGCGCGCCAGCGTGCTCGGTTTGTAGAGGGTGGGGCGTCCAGGACCGGTCATGGCCGCTACTCCTGAAGGGGCGTACAAGCGTGTACTTAAGAAATACTGCGCGACACGTCAAGTGTCACTTTTAGCCCCTGCGGCCCCGGATTGAATTTTCGGTCACCATAGTGACCGAAAATGCTCTTTGCCCCGGTGCCGCCATCGTGGCGGCGAAGCAGTGGCTCTCAAGTCCGGCCATTGACCTGAGCGCGGATCGCCGCCGCCAGGGGTGCGTCGTGCTCGGGCAGCAGGACCTGCGGATCGAGGGTCAGCACGCCGCGCGCGGCGTGGCGTTCCGACAGATGGACGGGCGGGTCGCCGCGCTGCAGACGGGCGCTCATCGCCAGGGCATCGGGAACGGTGATCTCCAGCACAGGAACGCGGCCGGTCTGCGCCGCCGGCACCAGGGCAACGGTGCTGCCCGCAATACCCTCCAGCAACGCAGCCATCGCGCGCAGTCGCACCGCGAGGGCTTCGTTGTCGGCCGCATCGTCGGCGTTCACGAACCGCTCGAGGGCGGTGAGAAGACCCACGATCTCCTCCTTGCCCGCCTTGAAGCCGCGGCCGATGCCGTGGTGCGGCACGCCGCGCAGATTGGCGCGGTCGACCATGCGGGGCGGCGTCCAGGTCTCCGGCGATACGTCCATGTCGAGCTGCTGCAGCAGCGCCGACGCCACGAGGTCGCGGCGGCCGGCCAGGATGCCCGAGGCCTGCGGTCCGCCCAGCCCCTTGCCGCCGGAGAAGGCCACGAGGTCGGCGCCCAGGGCGATGAAGCGCCTGAGGTTCTCCTTGGGCGGCAGTTGGGCGGCGGCATCGACGATCAGCGGGATGCCGTTGGCGCGGCACACGGTGGCGACCGTCGGCAGGTCGACGAGGCTTGTCGCGTTGGCCGAGAAGGCCACGGCCACGACCGAAGGCTGGAGCGCCGTCTCGATCTCCCAGGCTTCCAGCCCGCGCACGCCGGCCCCCGTGCCGCGGTCGTTGTGGCCGATATCGACCAGCCGCGCGCCCGAGGCCGCGAGCGCGTGGGCATATCCGGTACGATGCGTGCGCGGGATCAGGATATCGTGCGGAAACAACTCGGCATGCGGCAGCGCCGCCATCTTGGCTACGTCCCAGCGCGCGATCGCCGCGGCGGCGGCAAGGGTCAACGCGGCAGCCGCGCCCGTGGTCACCAGTCCCGCCTCGGCGCCGGTCGCCAGGGCGATGCGCCCGCTCGCGGCGTCCTGCAGTTCGCCGATATCGACCGAGGCGCGCGACGCCGCAACCATCGCGGCGACAACCTCGGGCGCCATCACGGCGCCCCCGAGCCGGGTGAGCGCGCCGGCGGCGTTGATGCGAGGGCGCACGCCCAAGGCCTGGTAGACGTCAGCCGATTTCATGGCAGGAGCTTATCTCAGCCCTCGCGCGAGGCAGCGGAAATCCGCTATTTTGTCGCCAGAGTAGGCGTGCGTCCCACGAAACGTGCTGGGGTGCCCGATGATCGCACGAAGCCTCATGTTCCTTGGGCTGGCCGCGTCGCTGGTCGCCGCGGTGCCGCGCGCGGCGGCGGCGGAGACCTGGCCGGACCGTCCCCTCACCATGGTCGTGCCCTTCCCGGCCGGCGGGCCGACCGATGCGCTGGGCCGCATCCTCGCCGAGCGCATGGGACGCGCAATCGGCCAGTCGATCATCGTCGACAACGTGTCGGGCGCGGGCGGCACGCTGGGCGTCGCCAAGGTCGCGCGCGCTGTCGCGGACGGCTACACGCTCAGCATCGCCCAGACGACGTCGAACGTGTTCAGCGTCGCGGTCTACAACGTTCCCTATGACGTGCTGGCCGATTTCGAGCCAGTCGCGCTGATCTCGGCGTCGGCGCTGATGATGATCGGACGTGCCGACCTGCCCGTGTCCAACCTCGGGGAGCTGGTGACGTGGCTGAAGGCCAACCCGCACCCCGCGTCGTTCGCGACGGTCGGCGTCGGCAGCCCGGGCCATGTCTGGGCGCATCAGTTCGAGAGCCTGACCGGCGTGCGCGTGCAGCTCATTCCCTACCGCGGCGCGGCGCCCGCCATGCAGGACCTGGTGGCCGGTCGCATCGACCTCTCGGGGCTCGAGGCCTCGAGCACGCTCCCCTACGTGCAGGCTGGCAAGATAAAGGCCTTCGGCGTCCTGACGCCGTCGCGCTGGCCGGGGGCGCCGGACCTCCCCACTCTGGAAGAACAGGGACTGCCGGGGCTCGCCATGCCGTACTGGACGGGGCTATGGGTGAAGAAGGGCACGCCGGCGGAGATCGTTGGCAAGCTGAACGCCGCCGTCGTCGAGACGATGGCCGATCCGGCGATCGCCAGGCGCCTCACCGAGCTCGGCCAGCAGATCCCGCCACGCGACCAGCAGACGCCGCAGGCACTGGGCACCCTGCACCGCGCCGCCATCGAGAAATGGTGGCCGATCATCAAGGCGGCAAACATCAAGGCCGATTGAGCGCTCATTGAACATCCCGGGAGGACATCATGTTCATTCGAAATGCCTGGTACATCGCGGCCTGGGCCGACGAGCTAAACGAAAAGCCGCTCGCGCGCCGCATCTGCGACGAGCCTGTCGTGCTGTTCCGTGACCGGGGCGGCCGAGCGGCGGCGCTCGTCGACCGCTGCTGCCACCGCTCGGCGCCGCTGTCGCTGGGCGAGATCGTCCCGCAAGGCATCCAGTGCGGCTATCATGGCCTCACCTTCGACGGCAGCGGCGCCTGCGTGGCGATTCCCGGGCAGAGCCGCATTTCCGACAGTGTGCGCGTGCGGAGCTACCCCGTCGTGGAAAAGAACCAGTTCATCTGGATCTGGATGGGCGAGGCAGCCCGTGCCGACACCAGCGCGATCGTCGACTTCCCCTACCACGACGACCGCGCCCATTGGCCCAACAAGCACGACTGCTACCGCATCAACGCCAACTACATGCTGATGGTCGACAACCTCATGGACCTCACGCATCTGGGCTACCTCCACGCAAAGACCGTGGGCGGCAATCCGGCGGCGCACGTCAATGCCGAGATGACGACAACTCATACGCCCACCGGCATCAAGTTCACGCGCTGGATGCGCAACTCGGTGCCGCCGCCCAGCTACGTGAAGGCCGCGGGCTTCCAGGGTCGCGTCGACCGCTGGCAGGAGTTCGAATGGGCGGCGCCCAGCTCGATCCTGCAATGGACCGGCGCGGCCGATGTCGGCACCGGCGCCTACGAGGGCAAGCGCGAGGGCGGCTTCCAGTTCCGCCTCTTCCACGGCCTGACGCCGGAGACCGAAACCTCGTGCTTCTATTTCTGGTCGTGCGCCAATGGCTATCGCCAGAACGACCCGGAGGCGACGGAGCAGCTCTACCGCGAGATCGCACCGACCTTCGTCGAGGACAAGGCGATGGTGGAGGCGCAGCAGGCGCGGCTGAGCGAGCTTGGCGAGCAAGGTCTCGTCAACATCGTGTCGGACAGCAACCGCGTGATCATGCGACGCTTCATCGAGCGCCTGATCGCCGAGGAGAGGAGCGCCCTCGCGGCGGAGTAGGTCTTTCGTCGAGCGCGTGGCCCGCCGACAGACGGTCCGTCTCTCTAGACCGAGAAATGCACCATGGTGACGCCGCCGGACGCGTAGTTGGGCACGTCACCGGCAACCGCCTGGCCTTCCTTGGAAGCGAGCGCGCCCATCAGCGCTGCCTCGCTCTCGAACTCGGCTTCGAAGATGCAGAAATAGGGCGCCTTGCCCGGACCCAGGGCCTTCACGTCGAACGAATAGCGGGCTGCCTTGACGCCCGGCATCTTGCTGGCGAGCGGCAAGTGCGTCTCGACGTAATATTTCCGGAAATGTGCGGGGTCCTTGGGTTCATTGTAGAGAACGAGCAACTTGTGCATGGCATACCTCGTGATGTTATCTGACCCGCCGTTTGCCGGGGCTGATCATGAAACACGCAGACCTTAGGGTGTCCCGGGAGATAGACAAGGGTTGCATCCGGGAGAGCCGGTTTCACATCGCCTTGACCTCAGGCCTCGTGGGTGGCCTGACAATCCACCTGCTCGATGCCGGTGACAGGTGGGACCGTTAATGCGGCACCGGTCGCGTCCATGATCGAGATGGCCCGACCCGTGCGGCCCCCGGTCCTATGAGACCTTGGCGATGATCGCGACCGGCGCGCCGCCCGCCGGACCCTGGTGCTCGGCGCCGCCGGAGACGTAGAGCAGGGTGTCGCCGATCACGCCGGCCAGGACGCCGCCGACCAGCGCGCGGGCGTGGCGCGTGCTGTGAATGTCGCTGTCGTCCAGCATGGTATGGCGTCGGCCGCGGATCTCGCCGGAGGGCGAGGCTTCGGCCTTGGCGAGGACGGCCACGACCTCGCCGCCCAGACGGCTCAGCACGCGCCGCGCGGCGTCGGCGTCGATGGCATCTTTCATGACGTCGTGGTCGATCAGGAGATCGCCCGCCCAGCCCGCGGCATTGCCCAGCACGACGACCTCGTTGCGCAAGAGCTCGACGCCGGCCGAGGTGCTGGCGACTCTCGAGAAAAGCGACCAGTCGCGGCAGATCGCGGCCTCGGTCGCGGCCGCGGCCGGCACCTCGCCCAGCGCCACCGCGACGCCCAGCGCCGAGGCGCCGCGCGACAATGCCATCGAATGGTAGGTGTCCTCGGTCGCGACGGCGGCACCGCGCCGCGCCGCCTCCTCGATGCGCTCCTTGGTGAGCAGCGGGCACTTGATCTGGACGAAATGCACGTCGGCCGGCGAGACGATGCCGGCATCCGCCATGGCGGCCGCAACTGCCGCCGAGGTGGCGGCGATCTGCGGGGCGCGGCCAATCTCTTCGGCGGCGAAGGCACGGGTCAGGCCGACGCCGATCGCGAGCCGCGGTCCCGCGGCGGGCGCCTCTGCGACCTCGCGACAGAACACCAGCAGATGCGGCGACAGCCCGCCCTCGGTGCCGCCCGACATGACGATGGCGACCCTCTTGTCGATCTCCGACGGCGCGCATTTCAGGCTTTCGGCCAGCAGCAGCTTCAGGCTGAGGGTCGCATAACCGCGGGTGAAGTCGTTGACGCAGCCATTGCCCTCGGTCTTGCCGACGATGGCCACGATGGTGGCGGGATCGACGTCGCCCGATGCGATGGCGTCGGCCAGCGGCGCGGTGTCCTGCGGCCCCGCGGTCGCCAGTCGGAGCACGCGCGCGCGCTGCGTGGTCACGGAGACTGCCCTTGCGCGACGGCGTACGCCACCGCTTGATAGAGAGCCGACGCCTCGGCCACGTGCTCACGGAACTTACGCTTTTTGGCCTCGGCGCGAATGTGGTCCGCAAGGGCGGCTACCTTGTCCAAATCAGCCTTCGCCTCTCGCAGCACCTCGCCAATCTCAGAGGAACTCGATCTCGAGATAGGGTTCAACGGGCGTGGTTTGGCGTCCTCCCGATCGGGATCCAGATCGGGGAACTGCCGAACGATCGCCATGGTCATATCGACATACGAAGCCATGATCATGCCGACTCGCCTCCGCAATCCCCGCCATTCGTTTCTGGTGCACAGGACGCTGAGGCGCGCGAGGTTGGGTTTCGCGGCCAGAATTTCGTCGATCAGCCTGTTCGCCAGTGCCTTGTCCACCGATATGCCTCGTCAAAAGCGCGGCCCCCTCATGCCGCCTTGCCGGCGTCGCTGCCGTGGCGCTCGCGGCGGCGGCGCAGCATGACGACCGATGCCAGCGCGACGCCGATCACCAGGAAGGACACGCCCGTGGTCACCGTGCCCAGGGCATAGAGCACCGGCGTCGTGACGTTGGTGGTCATGCCGTAGATCTCGAGCGGCAGGGTGTTGAAGGTGCCCGAGGTGTAGAGGCTGCGGGCGAACTCGTCGTAGGAGAGCGTGAAGCCGAACAGGCCGACGCCGATCAGGCTGGGCAGCAGGATCGGCACGACGATGTAGCGGATGGTCTGCCACGAGGTGGCGCCGAGGTCGCGCGCCGCCTCCTCGTAGCGCCGGTCGAAGCGGTTGAAGACGGCGAACATGATCAGCAGCCCGAACGGCAGGGTCCAGGTCAGGTGAGCACCGAAGGCCGAGCTGTACCAGGCGGGATCCCAGTCCGATCACGCGGAACAAGAGGCCGATGCCCAAGCTGACCAGGACCGAGGGCACGATCAGGCTGGCGATGGCGAGATAGAAGATCAGCGCCGAGCCGCGGAAGCGCGTGCGGAAGGCAAGGCCGGCCGAGAACGAGGCGACCACGGTCACCAGCATGGCGGCCACGCCCAGGATCATCGAGCGCTCGAACGAGCCGGAGAAGTCGCCGACCATCTGCTTCTCGAAGAGGTTGCCGAACCAGTGCACCGACACGCCCTGCATCGGGAAGGTGAGCCCGCCCGTCGGGCCCTGGAAGGAGAGGACCAGGATGGTGATGGTGGGCCCGTAGAGGAACAGCACGAACAGGCCGAAGAAGCCGGCGAGCAGCCAGAAGCCGGGACCGCGGCGTCCATGCATCACGCTAGAGCTCCTTCCGGATGTCGACCATGCGCATCATGGCGGCGACGGTGAACAGGACCAGCAGCAGCAGGACCACGGCGTTGGCCGCCGCCGCCGGATACTGCAGCAGCGACATGGCGTTCACCATCATCAGCGAGACCGAGGCGCTCTGGCCGCCGCTCATCATGCGCACCGTCACGAAGTCGCCCATGACGATGGTGATGATGAAGATCGAGCCGATGGCGATGCCGGGCTTGCAGAGCGGCACGATGACGAAGCGCAGCGCCTGCCAGCCGGTGGCGCCGGCGTCGCGCGCCGCCTCGAGCAGGCTGCGGTCGATGCGCATCATCGAGTTGAAGATCGGCACCACCATGAACAGCGTGTAGAGATGAACATAGGCCAGCACGACGGCGAAATCGGAGAACAGCAGGAACTCGAGCGGCTCCTTGATCAGGCCGAGCTGCAGCAAGGTGGTGTTGGCGAGCCCGTTGCGGCCGAGGAACGGGATCCACGAGATCATGCGGATCACATTGGAGGTCCAGAACGGGATGGTGCAGACCAGGAAGAGCACCGTCTGCCAGGTCGCCGAGCGGACATGGAAGGCCAGGAAATAGGCCACCGTGAAGCCGATCAGCAGGGTCAGCACCCAGGTGATGACGGCGAACTCGATGGTCTGCGCGTAGGTCCGCCAGGTCACCGGCGAGAGCAGCAGTTCCTCGTAATTCTGGATCAGGAAGTCGGGGATGATCTGGGTGGTGTTGTAGTCGAAGAAGCTCACCACGACGATGGTGAGGATCGGCACGACCAGGAACAGCAGGAACACCAGCGCCAGCGGCGCCACCTGCAGGTAGGTTATCCAGGCGGAAACGCGTTTCATTGAAACAACAAGGTGGGCGCCGCGAATCCCATCAGACGTCCCCTTCCCTCATATTCCTCTCCCCCTTGGGGGAGAGGCTGGGTGAGGGGGTGATGCAGGAGACGGTCTTCGGATTGACCCCCTCACCTAACCTCTCCCCCAAGGGGGAGAGGAATATGAGGGGATGATGCGACATCCGCAGTGTTACGCGGCGATGAACGAATTCCACTTCTGAACCATGTAGCGGTCTTCATCCATCACGGCGTTCCAGCAGGCGACCGAGCCCATGCGCTCGGTGAACGAGCCGCCGTCGCGCACGGCGCCGGCCTTCTCGACCACCTGGCCCTGCGGGTTCTTGATGTCGCCCTGGGCGGGCTTGCCTTCCATCCAGAAGCCCCATTCGTCGGGCGTCATGTTGGCCTTGGCGGTCTCGAGCACCGCCGAGTAGTAGCCTTGGCGATTGAGGAAGGCGCCGGTCCAGCCCGACAGGTACCAGTTGATGTACTCGTAGGCCGCGTCGAGCTGCGCGCCCTGCAGGTGCTTGGCCATCGTGAGGCCGCCGCCCCAGGCGCGATAGCCTTCCTTGAGCGGCTGGTAGGTGCAGGGCACGCCCTTGCCGCGCACGGCAGAGACCGCCGGCGACCACATCGACTGGATCACGACCTCGCCCGAGGCCATGAGGTTGACCAATTCGTCGAAGGTCTTCCAGAAGGCGCGGAACTGGCCGTCCTTCTTGGTCTTGATCAGGAAATCGATGGTCTTGTCGATCTCCGCCTTGGTCATGTTGCCCTTGTCGCCGTATTTCACGATGCCGGCCAATTCGCAGATCATCGCGGCGTCCATGATGCCGATCGAGGGAACGTTCAGGATCGACGTCTTGCCCTTGAACTTGGGGTCGAGGATGTCCTTCCAGCTGTCGATCTTGCGGCCGACCAGGTCGGGGCGGATGCCCAGGGTGTCGGCGTTGTAGATCGTGGGCACGATGGTGAACCACTGGGTCGGCGTCTTGGCGAACTTGGTCGAGCCCGCGCCCTCGACGAAGCTCACCGTGTTGGGCGCCGTGCCCTGGGCGATCACGCTGTCGGGCTTCAGCTTGCCGGTGGTGAAGATCGGCACGATCTTGTCGAAGTACTTGATCTTCTTGACGTCCATCGCCTGCAGGTTATTGGCCGGGAAGACCTTCTTGATCATCCAGTATTCGATGTCGCCGATGTCGAACGAGTTCGGCTGAGTCACGACCCGCTGCACGACGGCGTCGGAGTCGAGCGCCGTCATCTGCAGGGTGATGCCGAGGTCGGCCTTGCACTTCTCGGCGATCTCGTTGATCGCCGACACGCCGGTGCCGCACTGGCGCAGCACGATGTTCTTGTTGTTCTGCGCCCAGATCACAGGAAAGCCGGTGACCGCCCCGCTTCCCAGCGCCGCGCCGGCGATTCCCGCCGCGCCCTTCAGCATCCTGCGGCGTCCAACTCCGCCCTTCATGTTACGAGCCATCTCCTGTTCCTCCTTCAGTTAGCGACTTGATCAGACAGCAACCTAATGTCCGAGAACGTGCACGTCCTCGGGTTTCCACGACAGAACCACCGCCTGGCCGGGCTGCACGGGCGCGGCGTCGAAACGCTCCTCGGAGCACCACCGCCGACAGGGCGTCGAGGCCGACCACGTCGATGCCGACCTGGACGTGCGATCCGAGATACTCGACCGAGCGCGCCACGCCCGCGATCGACGAGGCGCCGACCGCCGCCGAGGCACCGGCCTGCACGCTCATGCGGTCGGCGCGGATGGCGACGAAGGCCGCCTCGCCGCGCGCCCGGGCGACCGCCGCCGGCAGCACGTTGTGGCCGCCGATGAAGCGCGCCACGAAGGCCGAGGCCGGCTTGTTGAAGACCTCGCGCGCGGTGGCGGCCTGCTCGATCTTGCCGTGGTTCATCACCACCACGAGGTCGGCCAGCGCCATCGCCTCGTCCTGGCTGTGCGTTACGTGGATGAAACTGATGCCGAGCCGCGTCTGCAGGCTCTTCAGCTCCTCGCGCATGCGGATGCGCAGGAAGGGATCGAGCGCCGAGAGCGGCTCGTCGAGCAGCAGGACCTGCGGGTCGGTGATCAGCGCGCGCGCCAGCGCCACCCGCTGCTGCTGGCCGCCCGAGAGCTGCGCCGGCAGGCGGCCGGCGAACGGCTCCATCTGGACGCGCTTCAGCATGTCGAGCGCGCGCGCCCGGCGGGTGTCCTTGTCGACGCCGCGCATGCGCAGGCTGAAGGCGACGTTGTCGGTGCAATCGAGGTGCGGAAACAGCGCGTAGCTCTGGAACATCATCGCCGTGCCGCGGCTGGCCGGCGGCAGGTGGGTGATGTTCTCGTTGCCCAGGATGATGTCGCCGTCGGTCGCCTCCTCGTGGCCGGCGATCATGCGCAGGGTCGTGGTCTTGCCGCAGCCGCTCGGGCCCAGCAGGCAGCAATAGGAGCCGGCCGGGATGCGCAGGCTCACATCGTCGACCGCGACGGCGTCGCCGAAGCGCTTGGTCACCGCCACCAGTTCGATATCGGGCTTTGTCGCCATGGTCCCCCTAGTCGTGCCCGTAGAAGCAAGCCCCATGCCAGCACTGTAAAATAGGTTGGGGGAAAAAGCTCTGTGAATGCCGCAGGGCGCCCTCTCGCCCGCTTCGAGCTCCTCGCCGCAGCGTCAAGACCCTCTCCGCCGCTTCAAGACACCCGGCACAGCGTCAAGACCCTCTCCGCCGCTTGCGGGGGAGAGGGAGGGGCCCATTGCGGAGCAATGGGAGGGAGAGGTGGTGCTTCGACAGGCGCAGATGCTTCGATAGGGTGAAGACCCACCTCTCCCTCCCCACGCTGCGCGTGGGTCCCCTCCCTCTCCCCCCACTTCGTGGGCGGAGAGGGCGTTTGAGGCGGAGAGGGCCTTGAGGCGATGGGCGACTTTGAGCGAGAAGGACTCTGAGGATGTATCGCCCTCAAATATGCGCGACACTCGGTGACGGGCAACAACAGGAGCACGGCGGATGCGGTTGATCGGGGTCGATGTCGGCGGGACTTTCACGGATCTGGTCTATGCCGACACGGATGCCGGCTCGACCGCCGTGCACAAGATCTCGACCACGCCCGATGACCCCTCGCGCGGCGTGGTGCAGGGGCTGATGACGCTCTGCGACAAGTACGGCATCCCGCGCGAGACGATCGACGTGGTGTTCCATGGCACCACCATCGCCACCAATGCCATCCTCGAGCACGACGGCGCCGTCACCGGCATGATCACCACCGGCGGCTATCGCGACATCCTGCATATCGGCCGCCACCAGCGGCCGCAGCACTACTCGATCATGCAGGACATCCCGTGGCAGAGCCGGCCGCTGGTCAAGCGCCGGCACCGCAAGACGGTGGCGGAGCGGCTGGTGCCGCCGCGCGGCGAGGTGCTGGAGCCGCTCGACGAGGAAGGCGTCCGCCAGGCCGTGCGCGAACTGAAGGAAGCCGGGGTCGAGGCCATCGCCATCTGCTTCCTGTTCTCCTATCTCGATCCGGCGCACGAGGCGCGCGCCATGGCGATCGTGCGCGAGGAATATCCCGGCTGCTTCGCCACCACCTCCTCGTCGGTGTCGCCGCAGTTCCGCGAGTTCGAGCGTTTCACCACCACGGCGATGAATGCCTTCGTCGGCCCCAAGGTGCGCAACTACGTGACGCGCCTCGAATCGGAGATCGAGGCCTCGGGCTTCAAGGCCGACCTCCGCATCATGGCGTCGAACGGCGGCGTGGCGACGCCCGCCATGGTGGCCGAGCGGCCGGTGCTCACCCTGCTGTCGGGTCCGGCGGCCGGCGTGATCGGCGGCGACTGGGCGGGCGGGCTTTCAGGCCGACGCAACCTCATCACCTTCGATGTCGGCGGCACCTCGGCCGATATCGGCATCGTCACCGAGGGCGGCTTCGGCGAGGCGACGGCGCGCGACACCTGGATCGCGGGCTTCCCCGTGATGGTGCCGATGATCGACGTGCACACGATCGGCGCCGGCGGCGGCTCGATCGCCTTCGTCGACCAGGCCGGCGCCTTCAAGGTCGGACCGCGCTCGGCCGGCGCCGTGCCCGGGCCGGCCGCCTACGGCCATGGCGGCACGCGGCCCACCGTCACCGACGCCAATGTCGTGCTGGGCCGCCTCGACAGCGGCAACTTTCTAGGCGGCGGGATGTCGCTCGACGAAGTGGCGGCGCGCCGCGTGATCGGCGAGCTGGCGCGCGAGCTCGGCCTCTCGGACCGCGAGGCGGCGGAAGGCGTGATCACGCTGATCAACGCCAACATGGCCAACGCCATCCGCTCGCGCACCGTCCAGAAGGGCATCGACCCGCGCAATTACGCGCTGGTGGCCTTCGGCGGCGCCGGGCCGCTGCACGGCGCGGAAGTGGCCGACATGCTGGGCGTGCCCGAAGTGATCGTGCCGCCGCATCCCGGCATCACTTCGGCGGTCGGGCTTTTGATCAGCGACCTGCGCTACGACGCCATCCGCACCTCGTTCCAGGTCTCGGGCGCAGCCGACCTTTTGCGCATCAACGCCGACTTCGCCGCGATGGCCAAGGAACTCAGCGACCGCTTCACCGCCGACGGCATCGACCTCGCGCGCGTGAGCTTCGAACGCCGCGGCGACCTGCGCTATGTCGGCCAGGGCTACGAGCTCCGCGTCCCCTTCCCCGACGGCGGGATCGACGCGGCGGCGCTGGCCAAGGCCTTCGACGCCTTCCACGAGATCCATCGCCGCGAGTACGGGCATCACTTCGCCGACTCCGCCATCGAGATCGTGAACCTGCGGCTGGTCGGCGCCGCCAGCGCCGCCACCATCGCCAAGCCGTCGGTCGGCACGGCGACGTCGCTGGAAGCGGCCAAGGTGCGCACCGGCACCTGCACCTTCCGCGTCGGGGCCAAGCTCGCCGACTATCCGACGACCTTCTATCGCCGCGACCTGCTGCCGGTCGGCACGCACGTCGCCGGCCCGGCGATCGTGCTGCAGATGGACTCCACGACCGTGGTGCCGCCGCAGTATGGTTTCGAGGCCGACGCGGCGGGCAACCTGATCGTGCGGAAAGAAGATGCTTAATCCCCCTCCGTCATCCCGACCGGAGCAGCGCGAAGCGCTGCGCAGTGGAGCGCGAAGCGCTGCGCAGTGGAGGGACCTTTTCTTGTCCCGACACATGAAGGGGTCCCTCCACTTCGCGCCTTCGGCACTTCAGTCGGGATGACGGAGCTAGCAGTGATAGGAGCCAGACCATGAGCACCGCCCCCCGCCGCCAGCCTGCGCTGAAACCCGACCGCATCGACCCGATCACCACCAGCGTGATCCAGGGTGCGCTGGAGAACATCGCCATCGAGATGGGCTACAAGCTCATGCGCATGAGCTACTCCTCGATCATCCGCGAGTCGGAGGATTTTGGTGCAGCGCTTGTCGACGCCGAGGGCCGCGGGCTCGCCGAATCGGCGCAATCGACGCCGCTGCAGTCCGGCCCGATCCCGGGCTACGTGCGGGGCGTGCTGAAGACCCTGGCGTCGCGCGGCGATCAGTTTCACCCGGGCGACGTCGTCATGCACAACGACGCCTATTCCGGCGCCAGCCACGGCCCGGACGTGGCCTTCATCGTGCCGGTGTTCGTCCAAGGTCGCCTCATCGGCTTTGCCGCCACGACCGCGCACCATCTCGACATCGGCGCCCTGTCGCCGGGCTCGTGCGGCATCGTCGAGGCGATCGACGCCTATGCCGAGGGGCTGCAGTTCAAGGCCATCAAGGTCTACGACCGCGGCGTGAAGAACGAGATGGTCTGGCAGATCGTGCGCGACAACATCCGCGCCTCCGACCTCGTGGTCGGCGACATGGATGCCCAGGTGGCCGCCGCCCGCATCGGCGCCGAGCGCATGGCCGAGCTGGTCGAGCGCTACGGGCTGGAGACCTTCGAGATGGGCTGCACCGCCCTGATGGATCATGCCGAGCGGCTGATGCGCCAGGCGATCGCCAAGCTGCCGGACGGCGTCTATCGCGCCGAGACCGCGATCGACGGCTATCTCGACAGCGACGATCCCTCCAAGAAGGAGCTGCCGATCGTCGTCACCATCACCAAGAAGGACGACTCCCTGGTGGTCGACCTCACCGGCACGGCGCCGCAGGTGCCCGACCGGCCGATCAACATGCCGCTGGAAGGCACCGCCGACATCGCGATCTGGCTCACCATCCGCTCAGTGCTTCTGGACACCGAGATCCACGGCCACATCCCGGTCAATGCCGGCCTGATCCGGCCGATCACCATCGTGGCGCCCAAGGGGTGCCTCGCCAACCCGACCTTCCCCGCCCCGACCATCGCCCGCTTCTGCCCGGGCAACCAGCTCGCCGACACGGTGATGAAGGCGCTGAGCCACGCCATGCCGGGCAATGTCTCGGCCGGCATCGGCAACCTCAAGGTCATCGCCTTCTCGGGCCTGAAGGACGAGACGCACTGGGTGCACATGGAGATCTTCGAGGGCTCATACGGCGGCCGGCTCGGCAAGGACGGCATGGACGCCGTCGACACGCTCTACGCCAACACCCGCAACAACCCGATCGAGGACATCGAGACCCACCTGCCGCTCCGCGTGCTGCGCTACGAATTGCGCGAGGACGTCGCGGGCGCCGGCCAGTGGCGCGGCGGCCTGGGCTCGGTGCGCGAGTTCGCGTTCCTGAGCGACGGCGGAGCCTCGGTCGAAGGCGAAGGCCATCGCTACCGGCCGTGGGGCTTCTTGGGCGGCAGCGAAGGCATGCCGGCCAAGCTCGACCTGATGCTGCCCGGCAGCAACGCGCCCAAGGCGCTGCCGTCCAAGGTGCCGCACATGAACATCGCCAAGGACGGCCGCTTCGTCTGCTACGGCCCGGCCGGCGGCGGGTATGGCAACCCGCTGGAGCGCGATCCGACCAGGGTGGCGGACGACGTGCTGGATGAGGTGATTTCGGTCGAGACGGCGCTCAGGGATTACGGCGTCGTCGTGTCAGCGAGGGGCGTTGTCGACAAGGCAGCAACCAAAAGAGCACGTTCTGATCGCCTCCCCTAGACGACACAACCTCGATCGCCAGGCGCACGGACGTGAGCTTCGATGAAGCCTCCGCCATCCGACGATCGCGTGCGCCGGGTGTGGGGGCCGATCATGTCGAAAGGGGACTTGACGTCACGTCCACTGGTCTTCCTTCTGCCAAACCATGAGGATGGATTTCCCGAAATGGAAACCCAGCAACGGATCTAGCAGACTCGACATCCTGACGAAGATGCTGTCCCACAGGGCTATTTGCTTGTGTGTCGGCATGGCGGATCGCAAGACCAGACGATTGGCCAGCGAGAGAAACAACCCCGCGCAATCAAGCAGGCGCATGCGTCGTACCCGGCAGCCGTGGGGCGTCAGCGCCTTCAATTCCCCCGCGCTGTATCGGCGGAAATGACCGATCGAAGCGTCGAACGGGCTAAACAAAAATTGATGCGCCGGCGACAGAACCACCAACCGACCGCCGGGGGCTAGACGTTGGGCTGCTTGAGCCACTTCAGTGCGATCGTTTTCAATATGTTCGAGAACATCAATGTACAAAATGCTGTGGAACCCATCCTCGGCGACATCGTCCACAACGCCGGTCTGCACACGGCAGCGCGGCGGAAGCCGACCGGCCTGCTGGCGCTCGGTGATCACTTCGGTCAGTTTCGGGTCAGGCTCGAGCGAGAGCCAATCCTGCACGTTGGCAGTCATCAAATAATCGATATTGCTGCCGATGCCCGCCCCAACCTCCAGCACACGGCCACCGATAAACGGTGTGAGCTGCTGCGATAGATACGATTTCCAATGCCTGGCGTGCGAGAACAGCTCCAACTCGCTTCCGGTGTATTCCATGAGTTCATCGTGCCTGTGCGGTGGCGACCGCCTTCGGTCGGTCTGCAGCGAATGATATGAGCTCAGCAATGAACACGGGGGAATCACAAATTGGAACAAGGGGGCGGCTGCTGCGGTTGGCAAGCACCACCAGCGTAGTCGCGACGATCATAACCATTGCCTGGGCGAGGATGATCACCAGGTTGCCAAACACAGTTGTCGCCCAGCCGGGGATAGCCAGCGAAGTGCCGAACCGAACGCCGAGCACAGCGATCATTGCAGCCAGAACCAGTCCAACAACGGCGGAGGTAGCCATCAAAATGCGAACGAAAACCACATCCGCGTAAACCGACATCGCACTGAAACCATGCACGACCAGCGACGCATAGTTCATACGCGATTGCCCCGCGTAGCGCCGTCCACGGATGGTGCCGACTTCGAGAAAGCGCAGGCGAGAGCGCATGATCGCTGCCGGCAGATTGTTCCACAGATCCGGCACATGAACCAGCCGCCGCACGGCGGCAATCGGCAACAAGGAGAAATTGCCGAATGCGATGTTCTTGCCGGTCAAGGATCGGAACAACAATTTGTAGACGAGGTAGCCGGCTTTGAACGCCATCCCCTCTGACCGTTTCGATCGGTGCGCCATGATGACGTGATCCGGCTGAGCCAGGTTTGCCGTGATCAATTGAATTATGTCGGCCGGGCGATCCTCACCGTCGCCGTCCATGACAATAACGGCGTCCAGGTCCTCCCGCTTGGCAATCCATGACAGGCCGACAGCGATGGCGCGCTGGTGGCCGAGATTCAGCGCCAGACGGATGACGGTAATGCTGCAAATACTGTCACCGACGTCCAGAGACGCGAGGTCGCCTGCAGTCAGGTGCTGGACCGATCCGTCATCGACAGCCACAACATCAATCGCGGCAACAGCACTATCAACATGCCGCGCAATATCGGATATCAAGCACGTGAATGATTCCCAGTCATCCAACACGGGCGTCAGGATCGCGATGCGGCGAGCACCGACATGGCCGCCCGCAGCTTTCGCGGGACTATAGAATTGCGGCTCAGGGTCGCCCAGCAAGCGTTTGGCAGGCTGCGCCATGGGTCGTTCCTCTCACCCACCAAGTCGCGGCGAGCTTAGCCCACCGGCAAGCGGTGGGACCGTGACAAAGAAAGGGCGCCGTCAGACGAGGAGGACGAAGGCAGCAATTGACTCCGCATCACCGACACCTGCCACAACCGGGCCGCCGAGAACGATTGCGGAAGTGCAGGCAGCGGCTGCCGCAGGGGCCCGATTCGACCTATGCAGCGGGACACACCGGGTTGTGCAACAGGACAAGATCGCCGTATTCGCCCAGCGGCTCGAATTGCGGCAAGAGAACCCATAGAATCGGTGGCGGCCAGATGGCGGTCCTCGACGGTGACCGCTTTTCATGACCCTGCCCGGCCTCGGTTGCCCAGGCGGGCTTGGTTACAGCGTAGCAGATGAGGCCGGAGCGTATCGCTTTTTGCATCTCCGCGAGGTCGAGACGACCCGTTGCTGCCGCCGTGCCGGTCAGATCGAAGGTTGCGAATGCAACCCGCGTGGGCAGGAACACAACGAAAGGGCTGAGCGCCAAATCGGCTACAAGACCGCTCGACGGCCTGTCAACGAAGTAGCGCTGGAGCGCCAACAGGGCCGGGTCGTTCATTTGCGGGTCGGGGGCCCGAAAAAGGTATGGACTCACCTGCGCATAGCCGTGGAGCGCCATGTACGACAAGAGCAACGTCGAGCCAAAGCTGAGCGCTACGATGCGTGGACCGATCCAGGCTGAGGCAATGGCTGGCAGACTTGCTGCGACGAGCATGATGTCGGCGATCAGGAATTCGTTGAAGTAGTTGACGCCTGAGCCCCATTTCACGGCCGTGGCCACGGCGACGCCGAAGGCATAGACGCTGACGACTGCCGTGGGAATCAGCCACCAGCGCTTCTTCCGGTCGAACAGGAGCAGAAGGAGACAGGTCAGCCACGCGGCCAGCGCGATTCCATAGAAAACGAACAGCGGCTTGTAGGTGTATTTCAGCGCCCATCCCAGATCGATGCCGTTGGCAACGCTCACAATGGCATTTTGCCAGTAGTGGGGCGGCACGACGATCGCGCTGATTCCGGCGATCGCTGCTGCCCCAAGCAGGAATGTCAGTAGTCGCGGCACATTTGTCCGCAGACACAGCAGTCCCGCGATGCCGAGCAAGGGTAGAAACATGACTGCCGTCTGCTTGGCGTAGCAGGCGCCAACCAGGAATGCCGTGGCGGCCAGCAAGCGAGGAACAGACCGAGTTGCCAGGAAGCTGTGAAAGGCCGCCAGGGACCAGATCAAAAGCGCGCAGTACATGGAATTTGGTCGCACGACGTAACCCCATGGGTACATCGAAAGCCCCACGAGGAGGGATGCGATGGTCGCAACCAGCAGCTTGACGTGGAGAAACCTTACGAGAATGACGCCAACGCCGATCATCAGGGCAACCAGCGAAAGGCAGGCGGCAAGGCGTCCGGCGAAATAGAAGCCGGCAACACTGGTGTCGAGATGCAGCGCCCCATGAATCGTCATTGCAACGACATGCAGCAATGGTCCGTATGGCGTCACGACGAAGGGCGGTGCGTGCGGATCCGTGTAGAGCTGTCCAGTCAGCGCCAATCGTTCGATTGCGAGGACCGAGTTCGAACTCTATTCCGGCTTGGTCCAGAGTGGTGGTGCCGAGGGTGCGCCGGAAAAGCTCCCCCACCATGAGGGCCAGCAAAAACAGGAAGGCGAACGGGATTATGGCAAACAGGCCTTTGGCAGTCGAACCGTGCGACCCGAAGGCTGTCGTCGCTTTATCAACCCAATCCTTGATCAACTGCGCCTCCTGTCACTTGGCGTGAGCCGTGAGGAATGTGATTGTGCGCTCAAGCGCGAGGCGACCAGCATCTGTCCATAGCGCCAGCTGATACTCATGGTCCAACGGCGGATCATGATCGGGCGGGAAGAAGAGGGTATCGACTTCTACACGCTGGGCGCGTAGCGCTTCGGCGAGCGCCACGGATTCGGGCGCAAGCGCATCGGCGTTGCCGACGGAGATGAAGGTCGGCGGATAGGCGGCCGTGACGTAGGGCGTCACCGACAACCCCGCCACGCGCGCGTCGCGCGGATTGCGCGTGCCGATGTAGGACCAGATCATGGTACGTATGAAATCGTCGAATGGCGCCAGATCCATGGAGATCGGCTCGTAGAAGCCGCAAAAGAGCACAACCCCGCGCAAGGACGCGCGCGCCACGCCGGGATGGATCCCCATCCGCTGCGCGTAATTCGCGTCGGAGATGATGAGCGCTGTCTGCGCGGCGATCTGCGCCCCAGCAGAGTCGCCGGCCAGAAAGATGCGCTCGGGGTCTATGTTGAAACGCTTGGCGTTGGCGACGATGTAGGCCAGTGCCGCGTTGGTCTGTCGTAGGGGCGTGGGGAAGCGCGCCTCTGGAGCGGTCGAATAGTCGATGGCGATCGTCACATAGCCGCGCGCGGCGAGAATCTGCAGGTTGCCCGACAAATCCGAGCGCGACCCTCCGATGAAGCCGCCGCCGTGCACCCATACGACCGCGGGAAGAAGCCCTTGCGCATCGACAGGGGCGAACACATCGAGCAAAGCGTCTCGATCACCGCTGGCGTAGCTCAGGCCGCGTTGGGCGGACACCTTGGGCACGAGCGGTGCGATCGACGCTGCGAGCTCCGCACTGGCCTTGTGGAAGGAGTGACAAATCAACAGCACCGATGGCCAGGGACTGAGTTGGAATGCAGCGTAAACGCCCGCGCCGATGACGACGGCCGCACCGATGACGGCGAGGGCGAGCTTCTTCAGCATCGCTCGCGTCCCTCCGGCAGGGTGCACCATCATGGCGCCCAACTCCCGTAGGCGCAAAAATAAGGGGTTTTGGTCGGACCTTGAAAACATGAGCACGCGACTCCGAGGCAAGCCCTGGCGACAGTGTGATCCTGTAACCGGTCGGGCCTAACCACAGTGGGAGCGAAGGCGGGAGCAGGCGGGAGTTTCAGAACCTCAGGACAGGTACAGCAGCTGCCAGCACGACCACGACGGCCCCCAACGAACCAGCGTTGGTGACGAGATCTTTATCGGTCCGCGCGGCGGCAATGATCATCTCTCAACCCTCGAGGTCGCTCGGCAGCAGGGCCATCACCTGGCCACAGGGCGCGTTCCTCGGGATTGAGACTCGCGTGATTTGCTTGACGGTGCAGACCGCCACGCGCATGGCGGCTATGCCGCCGCGCGATTGATCATCACGCAGTCGAACTCGACCAGACGAAGCGCACTGTCGCGTCCCACCGGATAGAAACCGCTGACGTCGAAGCCGCGTTCGTAAAGATACTCGATCATTTCAAGGTAGTTCGGCATTCCCTTGTAGATGCCGATCACCGACGCTTCGGTCTGGAGCGCCCGCATCATGGGAAGGCTGTTACGACCGCCCCGCAGCACTTCCATGTCGAAGCCCTGCGTGTCGAGCTTGAGGTAGGGCCGGGCGAAACCCAGCCGCTCGCGAAGAGATGACAGCACGCCGTCAAGCGTCCGCACCGTCACGGTCTCGACGCTGGAGGGCAGATTGAGCCCGTCCAAATCGCCGACGCGGCTGCTGTCCGGCTCGAGGAACGAGCTGAACTGGTCGGCAGCCATGACGTTGATCGGCAGGCTGCCGTCCGTTGCGCCGAGCGCGTAGCCCTCGATCTGCCAGGCGCCGTCGAAGCGGGCACGCTCGCGCAGCAGATCGACATTGCGTCTGACGGGCTCGAACGAGACGATGTGTCCGTCGTATCGGACCTTGTTGCGCAGGAAGTCGCGATACTGGCCGACATTTGCTCCCACATCGAGAATGCAGTCGACTTTCGCATGCGCCAGTACGGCGCGCAGATGGAGGGCCAAGTCCCGCTCCTTCATCTCGCGCAACGGCACGACGTCGTAGCCGAAGAAGCGGGTGACCCCGAGGACGGAATTCTTGACGATGTTCAACATGACCAGGGTGAGCGTCAACGCGGTTGGAGGTGCCCGTCGGCGTCCTCGAATTCGGTACCGAAAGAAACCATCCCGGCCGCTTAAAATCCAGCAGGAGCCGTCACTTTCGCTGACTAACCCCAAAAAGGACACTGGCTCGGGACCTCGGGCAAATCCATCGTTGGCGCGCGGGCAATGCAGTCGTGAACGGCTCGTCCGCCACCCCGCGAACCAGACAGCGGACGACGGGGCGTGGGCAGGCGGGACTATCGGAGGGGCCAGTGGCCGGGGAGCAGGTTTCTTCGTCGAATGCGGCCTCGCCGTGGATGACCGACGAGGCAGGAGCGTTCCGGAAGAAGGTGCGCCAATTCATCGAGAACGAGCTTGCGCCGCACCAGGACCGGTGGAGCAAGCAGGGCTACCCGGACGCCTCCGTTTGGCCCAAGGCAGGCAGCATGGGCGTGCTCCTCCCCGAGGTACCCCAAGTATATGGCGGCCGTGGCGGAACGTTCGCGCATGAAGCCGTAATCGTCGAGGAACTCGCCCGGGCGGCGATCAACTTCGGATTCGGCAACCACAGCATCGTGGCGAAGTACATCCTCGCCTACGGCAGCGAAGAGCAGAAGCACCGTTGGCTGCCGCGGATGATTTCCGGCGAGCTGGTGGGTGCGATTGCAATGACGGAGCCCGATTGCGGTTCTGACCTGAAAGCCATCAAGACGATGGCCCGCAGGGAAGGCGATCACTATGTCATCGACGGTGCCAAGACATTCATCACCAACGCCTTCAATGCGAGCTTGATCTGCATCGCCGTGCGGACGGATCCCAAGGCGTCCGGTCTCAAGGCGCTTTCATTGCTGATCCTCGAGACTACGGACCTGCCCGGCTATCGGGTGGGCCGCCCGCTCAACAAGATCGGCCGACATGCCGTGGACGTATGCGAGTTGTTCTTCGACGGCGTCCGCGTTCCCGCCCGGAACCTGCTGGGTGCAGGAGAAGGCCGTGGACTGCTGCAGATGATGGAGCAGCTGTCATACGAGCGGCTGTCCATTGGCTTGAGCGCGATCGCCGCCGCCGAGTGCGCCGTGGAAGCCACGACCCGGCACGTGAAGCAACGGACGGAATTAGCCAAGCCGCTGCTCGACTCCCAGAACACGCGATTCAAGCTGGCTGAGTGCAAGACCGAAGCCTACGTCGGACGCGTCTTCATCGACAGCTGCATCCAGCAATTCATCGCCGGACGGCTCAATGCCGTCACCGCGGCGATGGCCAAATATTGGCTTACCGATAGCCAGAGCAGAATCATCGACGAGTGCCTGCAGCTGCACGGCGGTCATGGCCACGTCGACGAATATCCGATCGCACGCATGTGGGCTGACGGGCGAGTCCAGCGCATCTACGCGGGATCGAATGAAGTCATGAAGGAAGTCGTGGGATCGTCGCTTTAGTGGAGGGGTTGTCAATGGATCACTACGAGTCAACGGCGCTGTTTCAGAAGTGGAACGATACCCACACGGCGTTTCCGCAGGTTTGCGCCCATGAGCTGTTCGAGAAACAGGCGGCGCTGACGCCAGAAGCCGTGGCCCTGGTATTCGGGCAGCGGCAGCTCAGCTACGCGGAGCTGAACGAGCGCGCGAACAAGGCGGCGCATCACCTTCGCAAGCGAGGCGTCGGACCCGACGTGCTGGTCGGCGTTTGCCTCGAGCGATCGCCGGAAATGGTCATCTCCTTGCTGGCGGTCTGGAAAGCCGGCGGCGCCTACGTGCCGCTCGACCAGGCTTACCCGCCGGAGCGGCTTTCGTTCATGATCGACGACGCGCAGCCGCGAGTCGTTTTGACCGAACGGAAGTGTCAGCAGCTGTTTGCTTCGACCGGCGACAAGACGATCTTCCTCGACACCGACTGGCCCCTGATCGACCAGGAGGCCAGCGAAAATCCGGCGCCTGTCGCCAGCCCGTCGGATCTTGCCTATGTGATCTACACGTCAGGATCGACGGGCAAGCCGAAGGGCGCATTGATCGTCCATAGCGGGCTCGTCAACTATCTGTGGTGGGCGATCAAGGCCTATGCGCTGGAGCCGGGATGCCGCGTTCCGGTTCATACGTCCCTTTCCTTCGACCTCACGGTCACCAGCCTCTACACGCCCCTGCTGGCCGGCGGCACGGTCGAGCTGCTGCCCGAGGATTTCGGCGCCCAGAACCTGCTGGCCGCCCTGCGCCGCGCCGGCGACCGCGGACTGGTCAAGATCACACCGGCACATCTGGCGCTGCTCAGCCAGCAGATTTCTCCGGCGCAGGCGGAGGGCATGGCGCGAGCCTTCGTCATTGGCGGAGAAAACCTTCTCGCGGAAAGCCTTGGGCTGTGGCGCGGCCTCGCTTCTCCGCCGCGGCTGATCAATGAGTACGGCCCCACCGAGACGGTGGTCGGTTGTTGCGTCTACGAGGTGAAGCCGGAAGATCCGCGAACGGGGCCCGTGCCGATCGGGCGCCCGATCGCCAACACGCAGCTCTACGTCCTCGACGAACACCTGCAACCGGTGCCGCCGGGTGAGATGGGAGAGCTGTATATCGGCGGGGCAGGCGTGGCGCGGGGTTACCTGAACAGGCCGCAACTGACTGCCGAGCGCTTCCTGCCCGACCCGTTCAGCGCAACCCCCGGGACGCGTCTTTACAAGACCGGAGACCTCGCCCGCCATCGCACGGATGGGACGCTGGAATATCTGGGTCGCATCGACGACCAGGTCAAAATCCACGGCTATCGCATCGAACTCGGCGAGGTCGAGGCGGCACTCGCCAGCCAGCCCCATTTGAAGGCCAGTGCGGTCGTGGCGCGCGAGGATGAAAATGGCAACAAGCAGCTCGTCGCGTATGTCGTCGCGCACACCGGCGCTGCCCTGAGCATCGACGAGCTGCGGGCGTCGCTGAAAAAAACCCTGCCTATCTACATGGTGCCGGCGCGCTTCGTCCCGTTGCACGCCCTGCCGCTCACGCCGAATGGAAAAGTCGACAGGAAGGCCCTGCCGTCTCCTGCGACGGAGACGGCCGATGCCGGCAAGGGCGGCGCGCCGACATCGGACACTCAAAAGGCCGTCGCGGCGATGTGGCAGGAGATCCTCAATATCGACAGTATCGGGATCGACGAAGACTTCTTCGATTTGGGCGATTCGCTTAACGCCATCGAGCTCGTCGAGCAGATCGACGTGACCTTCGGGGTCACCATCAACCTCGCAAGCCTGTTCGAACAAATGACCATCGCAAAGCTTGCGGAGCTCATCGACGCGTTCCTGCTCTCGAACGTCGCGGCTGGTTCCAGAGTGGCAGCCGTGCACCAGGAGTTCGATCTGTGACGGATGCCGCCACCCTGCTCTCCGAGCTCCGGCGGCGGGACGTCAGACTATGGATCGAAGGAGAGCGGCTGAAATGCAGCGCTCCCGCAGGCAAGCTCGACCCCGAGATGCTGGAGACGCTGGCCAGCCGAAAAGCGGAGGTCATGGCCCGGCTGCGGGAGGCGGAAGCGTTCAGGAATATTCCGGATGCGATCGTGCCGATCAATCTCAAGGGAACCAAGCCGGCCGTCTTTTTTCTGACCGGCGACCGCGACAATGTCTTCTACATAGGGCCGCTAACGCGGCACTTGGGAACCGACCAACCGGTGCTCGTCGTCCAGCCGCCAGGCTATGACGGAAAGGAGCCGCTGAATACAGTGGAGGCGCTGGCACGCTTCCAGGTCGAGCGGATCCGCCGTTTCCAGCCGGAAGGACCTTATCTGATCGCCGGGCATTGCATGGGCGCCCCCCTGGCCTTCGAGGCCGCCCGCCAGTTGACCGCAGCGGGACAGCATGTCGCCCTGCTGGCGATCATCGCGGCCCGGTTCCCCACGAAGCTATGGCCATACCCATCGAGGTTGTGCCGTGTGCTGCAGTACGTGCGGGGCGTGACGTCGGGCACCCTGGTCGAGCGGCAGCGCTTCATAAAAAGCAAACTGCGGCACCACTTTGGAAAGCGCGAGACCTTCACTGTTCCCGGTGAAGCGGACCCGCTGTCCGCCAATGGCCGGGTATTAGCCAGCTCCTGGGCGGCAATTCGCAACTACCGGCCCCAACCCTATTCCGGTCCAGTCGATGTGTTCTTCAGTTCCTGGGATCGGCTCGATTACACAAAGTGGCGGGCCGTCGCCGGAGCTCTACGAATGCACAGCTTCGAGTTCGATGTCCATGAACTCAGGTCTGGGCCGCACGTAAAAATCCTCGCGGCGTCATTGCAACAAAGATTCGACGAGGCGGCAGCCATCAACACCCCGCGCTCAACCCGCAGCGATTGACGGGCCAATGCGCAATCCGTCAGCGACCCGCCAGGATTGCCAACCAAGATTCCTGTGGCTCTGCGCGACGAGAAGAATCGCCCACGCGGTCTGAAAGATAACAAGGTTATCACACGAGCTGGGTCTGACTTTCGGCATGCTGCTGTCGCGACGACCCGCCGGTCGCCGCTGTGACTTAGGGAAGGGAAGGAGGCAGCCATGAACAACAACAACAACAACTAGACATCCATAGGTGCCCGCCAGCGGCAACACCCTATTAGCTTCCCGAAACGAAGCGAGTCTGTCGCTGGTGGGCATTCCCTGGGTGAGCTGTCAGGTGAGGTTGGTACGTTCAATCAACTCCGGATCCTCTGATGACCACCGGTCGGTTGGCTGAGCATTCGGGGCAATACGAGCAGGCCGGCTGACCCTTTTGTGGTCGCCGAAAACTTGATGCGATGCAGCGGAACCAGGCATGAGTTCCCGGCCAAAATCACGAGCGTTACCGGCCGTTGGGGTCGCATTTCCACGAAATTCCATCGATAGAGGGTGAGGCCAATGCATCTGCAAACAATTTCACGAGAAGTGCCGCTTCCCGTAATCCCGCAACGGCACGAAGCAATGGCCCGTTTCATCCTGGAACTTCGACGTTGCGGCTTTGATACCGCAAACTGCGCAAAGCGCCTCGGGGTGTTCCCTCGCCTGGGGGTGAATTTCTGGCAAGTGATGCGGCCCCATTGGATTGCTCGACCGGAAGACGCGGTCGACAACCTGATCAAGCTGTTCGTCGATGGCCATCAGGTGAGCGCAGGCGCCCTTGCCAACCAGATTTCATCCGAATTCGTCGATACGGCGCTCGAAATGAGACTGGCCGAGAAGAACGGCGATACGCTGGAGGCAAACCTTTCCTTGTTTCCGTGCTACGGGAAGTACATCGTCACCGATCAGGCAGCGAAGAATACCGCAATCAATCAAGTCATGTGGCTGTGGGGCGAGAGCTACATTCTCGGCGGACTGGTCAACCGGACCAAATCCCGCAGACGCGGCATCGATCTTGGAACGGGCTCCGGTGTCCACGCCATTCTGGCGAGCGATCATTGCGCCAGCGTCGTCGGCGGAGACGTCAGCCCGCGCGCAATGGCCTTTGCCAAGTTCAATGCGGCGCTGAATGAGAAGAGCAACACCGATTTTGTTCTGAGCGATCTCCTCAACTCGATCGACGGAACCTGTGACCTGCTGATAGCAAACGTTCCTTACGCACCCGATACGGCTGCCAAGGCCGGCGATAATTTCTGGAGCGGTGGAATAGACGGCACAGATCTTCTGCGGCGGGTCGTCGAAGCCCTGCCGACGAGGCTGGATCGGGACGGCGTCGCTCATATCAATTCGCTGTATCCGAACCCGCCGGGAACGAAAATCAAGGATCACTTCGATTCCTGGCTGGGCGGCATGCTCGGCGAGTGGGAGGTACTGGAACACACGTGGAAGGTGCCACGCTATCAGGATCTCCTCTCCGACCAGCCTTACAGCGGCGACAAGAGTGCCTGGCGCTTTGGCGTGGTGAGCTTGCGCCGTTCGCCGAGCAATCAAGGTTGGTGGAAAGAGGTACCGGGCAGGTGCTTGTTCTTCCGAGCTGACGGAAGCTGCGAGGTCGTTGCTGATCACGATCAAAACTGAGGCGCCGACTATTGCACCGGCTGTTGCGCGTCGTCGTGGGCGTCTCGGCTTTTGGAACGGGACACGGGCGAACTAAAGACTCTGTTCAGTTCACCGCTCTACGTTGATGGAAAGAGCGCCCGCGGGGGCGCTGGCGGAGCCACGTACTGGCAGCCAGTTCTCGCGCTGCACCATGGATTCCGCGCCATGACCATTAGAGCCCGTGGTCGAGCTCGGGCTCCAAAAAGACACAGGACTTGCAGCGCTTGGAGCCAAAGGATGCAGTTGGGGCCTCGCGTCAGTCACGATCGGGGGGCAAGTGGCCATCGAACCTTCGTCGCCGACCAAGGTCGGCTTTCTGACCCGTATCGAATCGGTTCGTGGACTCGCAGCGGTCTGCGTGGCTGTGATGCATACGATGGGCTACGTAGTGTTCACCGAAGACGGCTTCGCGTACGGTCCTCTGCTCGAACTGCAGACAGTGCGCGACGTCGCTATCAGGATCGGCAGTGGGCTGGTCAATGCCGAAATGGCGGTGACCATATTCTTCGTGATCAGCGGCGTGGTCATCGGCCGCTCCCTTGATTCCTCGCGCGGCGGCCGTCAGATCAGCCGCGAATTCGGACCCTTCATGATCCGGCGCATCCTTCGACTCTATCCCGCCCACTTCGTTGCGATCATCGGGATCCTCGGCCTCGCCGAGCTGTTCCTCGTAGGTCGGCCGCCCCTCGACTTCGCCGCATTTACCGGCACCTATCCGGCCCAGAGCACGGAGGGCGCGGACTGGGTCAACGGGCGCGTCTTCAATTCTCTGACATGGAGGTCCCTGGTCGGCAATCTCGTCATGGCGAGCTGGACGATGAACCTCGTTGTCTGGTCGCTCTATGCCGAGATGTGCGCAGCACCGTTTCTGCCGTTCTTCCATCAACTGTCGCGTAAGGTCAAAGCATGGGTCGATGTCGCCACTCTGGCGGCATTGATCGGCCTCTCCCTGCTGAACTGGGAGCACGTCTGGTCGCGCTACCTGTTCGTCTTCTATCTTGGCATGATAGTCGAGACGCGTGGCCTTCACTGGGCGCGGGCGCTCGAGCGGACGCTCGGAGGCAGCCGGCGGGCGCTAGCGTTATGCTATCTCCTGATGGCGCTTCCCACCATAGTCTTAGGACAGCGCCCGGCACCCGTCATCCTCGCCGAGGCCTTTGGCGCCTTCAGCGTCATCAGCCTGATCGTCCTCTCCGAGACTCGCCCACCGTTCCGCTGGCTCGAGTGGCCTCTGCTGCGCTGGAACGGCCGGCTCTCCTATTCCTTCTACCTCTGGCATTTTTTTATTCTGACCGTTGTCGTGCACCAGCTCTATGCGACGCTGTCGCCGGACGTCGTGCACCGGTTCGACATTCCGATCTTCCTGGTCACCGCGATCGTCACCATCGCCGTTGCGCTCGGGGTCGCTCAGCTCTCTTTCACCTATATTGAAGTTCCATCAGTGGCTCTCGGCCGCACATTTGTCCTCATGTGGCGGCGGATCGCGGCCCGCCGGCGCTCGGCAGAGCCGTCACCTGCACATGTAGCACCGGGCGAACCGGCGCGATTTTCAATTGAATAGTTCGGGATCTCGCGTCGACGACGAAGCGCGACTATGGCGTCGTGGTGTCGGCCAAGGGTGTTGTTGACCACGCAGCAACCGAAAAGGCACGCGTTGGCCGCATCCGCTAAGGCAGCGCAACTTCGGTTGCGGCCCCTTCAGGGCGGCTATGGGAGCACCGGCGGCAACACAGGATGCCAAGTCGCCCACGCGCGGACGGCTGGGTCGTCTCTTTGGTGCGCCGCCGCCCGCACCGGTTCTGACTGCGCTCAGTCGCGCCGTCCAATCCGGCCCTACCGCTAACCTGCGTCTCTTTTGACGATGCCCAGGAATTCGTAGCGAAACCGAATGGGAGTATGCCTGCCGCGCCCGATCGAAAAGCCGGTACTCCTGGGGCGACACGATCGACGCCAGCGACGCGGCCTTCGCTTGGGAGGGCTCGGTGATGCGCACTCCCCTCATCGGTGCCGCCGAACCCGGTTCATTTACGCCCAATGGTGATTCGGCCTTACGACATGCACGGCAATGTCCGCGAGTTGACTGCCGATCTCTGGCACGAATCCTATGACTCGACACCTTGAATGGCAGCCCGGCCACGGGCGCCATGGGTCGATGTATGCGGTTAGGGGTGGCGGCTGGTCAGACGGCCCCGCCCTGCCTAGGTCATCGGCGCGAATGCAGGCTACCCGGACCGCTCGATTGGACGTCATCGGCCTACGCATTGCCCGCGCCCCTAGCTAAAGCTTGACGAGTGCATGGTGCCAGTCCCTCTCGATCTAAGCGTAGGGGGGCCCGGGCTGCTCAATCGCATTGTCGCCGCTCGCGGCTGTTGTAGGAGACGGTGAAAAGCCAAAGAGAATCGATCTTGGATGGCGTGATGGTGCCGTGGTTTCTGCTGGCCGAGGTATCGCTGCTGTTCGTCGCGGTCGATATCCGCACCACACCGGAACCGACGGTGATGAAACGGGGCTTCGTGTCGCTGACCGCCTATACCGGCGTGGTTGGCGCCTTCCTTTATGTCCTCGGCTGCCGGGAGCCTTTGCCCGGGCTGCACGAGCGCTCCGCCTGAGCACGCTGCCAAGGGAGGCATGGGCGGGATCGCGCCCGCGGGGCCTGCCATGTCTCACATGGCATGGCCATGGCCATGGAGGCAGGCCACGCGCTCCGGCCGTCGATAGCGGTGATGGCGCTGCTGTCGTTCGTTGCACTTGCGGCGGACCTGGCGATCGCCGTCACGCCTTGGGCGCGGTGAGCGCGGTGAGCGCCATCACGTCGAGGGGCGTCACGGCAACGCTTTGCCAGCCTACGGTTACTGCCCTCGTTGAGAGAGCTCCTCGCGTTGCTTGATCAGGAGCGCGAGTTTCGCCTCCTGCTCGGCGATGCGCTCCGACGCGAGCTCTTCGTTCGAGGCGCCTGAAAAGGAGGCGGCCTGCTCGACCAGCTCCCGCAGGTTGTCGCGGACGATGGCGATGCGGTTGTCGAGCTCTGCGACGCTCATGAACGTGCCGGTCTGGGCGGTTGTCCTCACCGGGATAGCCGCCGGCGCTTTCGTCGCCCGGGGCGCCACGGCCTTTTTGGCCGCAGCCCGCTTCCTGCTTGCCGGAGCGGCTTTCTTTGCCGCCGCTCGCGGCTTGCGTGTCTTCGTTGCCTTTTTGGCGGACTTCTTGGCTGCTGGGCGGGATTTTCGGCTCTTCGCGGCCTTCTTCTTCGCCACGGACTTTCTTGACGCAGATTTCGATTTCGCCATGTTCCCTACTCCCCACTCCGCCGATCAGGCCTTTACGTGACTCTCCACGAACTCGACCATCCGTCCGAACATGTCGCCGCACTTCGACAGGTCCGGTGACGAGCCGGCCTGGCGTTCCATGTCGACGTATTCCAGCGCGATCGAGCCGCCGGCCTTGCGATAGGCGGCGCAAAAGCGCTGCGGCTCGTTGCCGTCGAAAGCCGATTCCGTGTCCTTGTAGTCGTGCATGATGTCGCCGTGGGCCTGGTACCAGACCGCAGGCGGCGTCAGCACCTTCTCGCCGCGCTCGAGGGCCAGCGTCGGGCTGCCTTCCGCCATGTTGGCCTCCGAGCGCCAATAGGAGTCGTGGCGGGCGATGATCGATTTCGGCCAGGCCGGCGCAGGCGTCTGCAGCTCGGCGCGCTTGGCGTGGCGATAGCGGCTGAGCGGGTTGATGACCGGCCAGGACATGATTACGCAGCGGACGCCGGCGTCGAAGGCAGGCGATCCAACGGGCAGCGCGATCGCGGCATAGCGCGGATCGTGCGGGCGCATGGCGACCAGCATCGCCAGATGGCCGCCGCTCGACTGCCCCGACAGGCCGATCAGGTCGGGCCGGGTCTTGAGCTCGCGCGCGTTCAGCTTGGCCCAGCGCACCGCATAGTTGATGTCCTGCACCGAGGCCGGATAGGGATCCTCGCTGCCCGAGCGGAAATCGAGCGCGATCGACACGATGCCGTGCGCGGCCATGTACTGGTGGCGCAGCTTCTCGGTCGTGCGATCGCTCATGCACCAGGCGCCGCCGTGGCACTCGACCATGGCCGGAAACGGCCCCGCCCCGCGCGGCTTGAAGATGCGCGCCAGCAACGGCTTGTCGCCGTGGCGCAAGTACTCGACATCGTCGACGTCGAATTCGGCGGTCCTGGGCTCGAGGATTGCGGTTGTCATGGCGCGTTTCCCTCCATGTCTTGCTTCCGGTCGTCGGCAGCCTAGCGTAAATCCGACGGACCCGAAATCGGGCTTGGGGGCCCTGCATGCCTGGGGGCAGGACTTTCGCGCCATGGCGCCGTGCCCGCCCGCGTGCTTAACTCGGGCCGCGCGCGCCCCTCTTTCCGGGCGCTGCAAAACATCCATCGCAAACGAGGATCAGGCCGATGAGTTTCACCTCCAAGGTGTTCGAAACCCGCGTGGTCAAGATGGCCGACCGCGAGGAAACCATCGTCGCCGGCGGCCGCCACCTGTTCCCGCTGCTGCCCAAGGCATTCGACGGCATCAAGCAGATCGGCGTCATCGGCTGGTCGTCGCAGGGCCCCGCCCAGGCGCAGAACCTGCGCGAATCGCTGCAAGGCACCGGCATCCGGGTGAAGGTCGGGCTGCGCGAGGGTTCGTCCTCGATGAAGGAGGCCGCGGCAGTCGGCTTTACCAAGGAAGCTGGCACGCTGGGCGAGATGTACGACGTGATCCGCGAAAGCGACATGGCGCTGCTGCTGATCTCCGACGCAGCCTTTGCCGAGAACTACAAGAAGATCTTCGCTGCCTTCCGGCCCGGCACGACCTTGGGCCTGAGCCACGGCTTCCTGCTGTCGCACCTGCAGGCCGAGGGCCAGGATTTTCCCAAGAACATCAACGTCATCGCCGTCTGCCCCAAGGGCATGGGCCCGTCGGTGCGCCGGCTCTACGAGCAGGGCCGCGAGGTGAACGGCGCCGGCATCAATGCGAGTTTCGCCGTGCAGCAGGACGTAAACGGCAAGGCCACCGACTACGCGCTCGGCTGGTCGGTGGCGCTGGGCTCGCCCTACACCTTCGAGACCACGCTCGAATCGGAATACCGCTCCGACATCTTCGGCGAGCGTGGCATCCTGCTGGGCGCCGTGCACGGCATCGCCGAGAGCCTCTATGCGCGCTATGTCGGCCAGGGCATGGCCAAGGACGACGCCTACCTCAACACTTCGGAGTCGATCACCGGGCCGATCAGCAAGACCATCTCGCGCTCCGGCCTGAAAGCCCTCTATGAGCAGCTCGACGACAAGGAGAAGGCGGCCTTCCGCAAGGCGTTCAACGCCGCCTACCATCCCTCGCGCGAGATCCTGGAGGAGATCTACGACGACGTGGCTTCGGGCAACGAGGTGCGCAGCGTCATCCAGGCCACGCGCCGGCACGGCACCTACCCGATGGGCAAGATCGACAGCACCGACATGTGGGTGGTGGGCGAGAAGGTGCGCGCCAACGCCGAGCGCAACTACGCGCCGATCAATCCGGAGACGGCCGGCGTCTACCTCGCCTGCATGATGGCCCAGGTCGACCTGCTGAAGGACCGCGGCCATCCCTATTCGGAGATCGCCAACGAATCGATCATCGAGGCTGTCGATTCGCTCAATCCCTACATGGACTACAAGGGCGTGTCGTACATGGTCGACAACTGCTCGACCACGGCGCGGCTCGGCGCCCGCAAGTGGGCGTCGCGGTTCGACTACATCCTGAAGCAGCAGGCCTTCACCGCCCTCGACGCGAACGCGGTCAAGGACGAGACGCCGTTCGACAAGTTCATGAAGAGCAACATCCACGAGGTGCTGAAGGTCTGCGCCGAACTGCGCCCCTCGGTCGACATTTCCGTCGTGCCGACGCGAGGCTCCTGACCCTTGACGACGGCCTGCCATCGGACGAATTCTCTCCAACGCAGGTGCGATAGAAGAGGTTCACGTGCTGCGGGCAATCCTGGTCCTGACGCTCCTGGCAACGATGGGCGCGGCCGCGCGGGCGCAGAGCGACGAGCAGCTCGAGAAATGGTGCCATGACGACAGCGCCACCGACGACCAGACCATCCAGGGATGCAGCGCCGTCATCAGCGCGGGACGCGAGAGCGGCGAAAAGCTCTCCCTGGTCTACTACGATCGCGGCCTCGCCTTCCTCAACAAGGACCAGCCCAGCCGCGCGATCGAGGATTTCGACGAGGCCATCCGGCTGAACCCGAACTTCGCCGAGGCCTTCAGCAGCCGCGGCGATGCCTACCGGCTCGGCAACGATCCCAACCACGCGATCGCCGACTACGACCGCGCCACCGAGCTCAAGCCGGACGATGCCAGCCCCTTCAAAGGCCGCGGCCTCGTCTTTGCCGAGCAGAGCCAATATTTCTATGCGATCCAGGAGTACGACCAGGCCATCAAGCTCGACCCGACCGACCCCGACACCTTCAACAATCGCGGCAACGCCCATGCCAACGAGAAGGACTACGACCTCGCGCTGAAAGACTTCGACCAGGCCCTCAAGCTCAGGCCGGACTTCGCCTATGCCTTCAACAACCGAGGCATCGTCTTCGACAATCTGGGACAGACCAGCCGCGCGGTCGAGGACTACGACCGGGCGATCGCGCTCAACCCGAACTACGGCGACGCCTTCAACAATAGCGGCATCGCCCAGCTCAATCTCGGCCGGCTCGACGCCGCCCTGGCCGACTTCAACAACGCGCTCAGGATCGATCCGAAGAAAGCGTCGGCTCTGTTCGGCCGCGGCGTCGCCAAGCGCCGGATGGGCGACACGGCCGGCGGCGACGCCGACATCGCCGCCGCCAAGGCGTTGAGCGCCGACGTCACTGACGGCATGGAAGCGGCGGGCGTGCGGCCCTGAGTTCAATGGGCGTGCTATGGCACTCTCAACCGCGTTCCGGGTCCGCCGAGGGGAGCCGGGTGTCTCTTCAACATGCGCGCGGCGTGAGCTTCACCCTGAGATCCGCTCCGGCTGACGCCGCCATCGCAGTCAACTCCCTGCCTTGATGCGATAGCCGGAGAGTCGACCGCAGCGGCCGGCGGACACTGCCGCACCGCGCCGGCGATGACGGAACGCTTGACCAGTGATGTCGGCGACCGTCATCCGGCGAGGATGCTGAGGTTCGCGAAAAGTCCCCGCGATCCGTCGCCGACGAAGAGCCCGACGGGTCCGCGGCGACCCGCATAGTGCAGGTTGTCCACGGTCAGCACTTCGACGCCATCCACCAGCGCCCGAAGGTGCGCGCCCTGGACTTCGAGGCGAAGCCGGTGCCAGCGACCGACGGCGATATCGGCGCCCTTCTCGTAGCGGCCGGGAAAGGCCTCGCGCGACACGTCGAAATGGAAATCCGGATGGGCCACGTACTGGACGGCCCGATCGATGCGCGGCGGCGGTGGCGGCGGCACGTTCAGCCGCCCATTGGTCATGCGCAGATACACCGTCTCGTGGGTTTCGAAATCCGGACCGATGTGGAATGACAGACCGGCGAAGCCGCGATCGTCCGGAGCGCCACTGCCGGTCAGCTCCGCGCCGATATCGGCTTCGATCGCGCCGTTGGTGAAGTCGCGATGGGCGATGGCAAAGCTCGGGCCGTTGCCGCTGCGCGTCTTGTCGAGACGGCCCTTCTGCTCGTCGTCGGTCAGTTCGAGCGCCAGACAGTCGCGGCCGTTCCAATGGCGGCGGGACGTCGTGACCAGATTGGCGGCAATCGCCTGCGGCACCGCCGCTTCGGCCCGGCGGCCGGCGGCCACGACGACGGCGCCGAGCGCCGTAGCGGCACAACCCTGGACCAGGCCGCGGCGGCCCAACGCATTGAACTGGGACATCTTTTCACCGCCTTCTCATTCGGTTTCATCGCCGAGAAGGAGAGGTTAGGATCGCACCAGTCATCGATCAAATTCCTAATCACGAATGCTCATGAACGAAATCGATTTGAAGCGCTTCGACCTCAACCTCCTCGCCGTCTTCGAGGTGCTGATGCGCGAGCGCAGCGTCACGCTGGCGGCCGAGCGGCTGGGGCGGACCCAATCGGCCGTCAGCCATTCGCTGTCGCGCTTGCGCGGACAGCTGGGCGACCCGCTGCTGATCAAGGGCGGCCGACGCATGGAGCCCACCGCTTTCGCGCTGGAATTCATCGATCAGGTGCGTCCCCTGCTGCGCGGTATCGAGCGCGTGCTGTCGCCGCGCCACCGCTTCGAGCCGGCAAGCTCCCGCCGCGTCTTCCGGCTGGCGGCGCCCGATTTTGCGCTCGCCCTGTTCACCGACCTGCTGGCGGCGCTGCGCGCCGAGGCGCCAGGCGTTTCGGTCGAATGGACAGGCCCGCGCGAGACGATGCTGCTGGAAGTCGTCGAGGGACAGGTCGACATCGCCATTTCTCCCGCCCGGATCCGCCTGCCGGCAGGTGTCGCGGCCGAGGAAATCGGCGCGCTCGAATGGCGATGCTTCGCCAGCCGCGGCCATCCGGCGTTCCGCAAATGGGGTGCCCGGGCGTGGGCGCGCTGGCCGCACCTGGTCGTCCGCGTGGGCGATCAGCTCGAGAGCCCGGTCAATATCGCCGCCGCCGCCGCGGGCCTCACGCGAACGATCGCCGGATGGGTGCCCAACTTCTCGATCGTCGCACCCGTCCTGGCCGCGTCCGATCTTCTGGCCACTTTGCCGGCGCCGGCCATGGCCGGCACGCTCCGTCCGTTCGGTCTGGAATGGCGACGCGTGCCCTTTGCCATCGATCCGATCCCGCACGTCATGCTGTGGAGCACCGGACGGAGCAAGGATCCCGAGATCGCCTGGTTGCGCAATCGGCTTCGACCGCTGGCGAGGAACCGGTTTACAAGAGGTCTCGCCGGCTGAGGACGCGAAAGGTGAACCAGAACTCCAGGCAACGCCGCCAGATGCGGCTCGGCGTCTTCGTGCAGACGCCGGGCCATCACGTCGCGGGCTGGCGCCATCCCGACGCCGTCTCCGGCGGCCCCAATATCGCGCTGATGCAGCACATCGCGGCCACCGCCGAACGCGGCAAGTTCGACATGTTCTTTCTGGGCGACGGCTTCGCCACCGGCTACGGCGAGCATCCCTCGACCATCGGCAAGTTCGAACCGATCAGCCTGCTGTCGGCGCTGGCCATGGGCACGTCCCGGATGGGCCTCGCCGCCACGGCCTCGACGACCTATGCCGAGCCCTATCACGTGGCCAGGAGCTTCGCCTCGCTCGACCACCTGTCGGGCGGACGCGCGGCGTGGAATGTCGTCACCACCGCCTACGCCAAATCAGGCGCCGTGTTCGGCCGCCAGCATCCACCGCATGCCGAACGCTACGCCATGGCGGAGGAGTTCGTCGAAGCCTGCCGGCTGCTGTGGGACAGCTGGGACGACGACGCCTTCATCGCCGACAAGCAGGCCGGGCGTTTCGTCCGGCCGGGCAGCCTCCAGGTGCCGAATTTCAGGGGCAAGTACTTCACGGTCGAAGGCGGGCTCAACGTGCCGCGGCCGCCGCAGGGCCATCCGGTGCTGATCCAGGCGGGCTCCTCGGGTCCCGGCCGCGCGCTCGCCACGCGCATCGCCGATGTGGTGTTCTCGGCACAGAACGAGATCGCCGAAGCGCAGGCCTTCTACGCGGGCCTGAAGGCGCAGGTGGCCGAAAGCGGCCGGCGGCCGGACGACGTGCTGATCATGCCCGGCGTCTTTCCGGTGATCGGGCGCACCGAGCAGGAGGCGCAGGCGATCTTCGCCACGCTGAACGAGAAGATCGACACGACACAGGCTTTCACGGTGCTGTCCGACCGGCTGGGCACGGACATGTCGGTCTATCCGCTTGATGCCCCGGTGCCCGAGCTGCCCGAGACCGAGCATCTCAAGAGCCGCGCAACGCTCCTGCTGGAGATGGCCAGGCGCGAACGACTGAGCCTGCGTCAGCTCTTCCATCGTGTGGCGGCGGCGCGCGGCCATCTGCTGCTGATCGGCGACCCGCTGCAGATCGCCGACGTCCTCGAGAGCTGGTTCCGCTCCGGCGCTGCAGACGGCTTCAACGTCATGCCGCCGTTCTTTCCCGGGCAGTTCGACGCCTTCGTCGCGGGCGTGGTGCCGATCCTGCAGGAGCGCGGCCTGTTTCGCGCCGACTACGAAGGGACGACGCTGCGCGAGCATCTCGGCCTTAAGCGTCCGGCGCGGCGGCTCAGCGCGGTATCGTGACCACGAACTCGGTCCCGGGCTGTCGGGCGTGGATCTCGAGCGTGCCGTCCAGCTGCTTCACGAACGCCGTGATGATCCGCATGCCGAGCCCCTTCGGCTTGTCGCGATCGAAGCCCGGCGGCAGGCCCACCCCTTCGTCGCGCACCGAGATCGAGACCTTGTCGCCAATGCGGGCAACCTTGACCCAGATATTTCCACCCGCCCCGTTCGGATAGGCATATTTTGCCGCGTTGGTGATGAGCTCGTTCACGATCAGGGCGGCCGATATGGCGCGATCGGTGGAATACTCGATGTCGTGCTGCGCGTCGGTGTGAATGACGCATTGTGCGACGCTTGCCGCGAGGTCCTTGCAAATCGCCTCGACATACTTTCCGAGGTCCAGGCGCTCGACATGGGAGCCCTGGAACAGCTGATCATGCGCCCGCGCCACGGCCGACACGCGATGGGCCGCTTCCTCAAGATATACCGTGAGGGCCGGATTGCCGACCGCGCTGGCCTGCAGCTGCAGCATGCTGGACACGATCGTCAGGCTGTTCTTCACCCGATGGCTCATTTCTCTGAGCAGGACCTGCTGGCGTTCGAGCGCCGCCGTAAGGCTACGATCGTGGCGGTCACGCTCGATCGCCATGCCGAGCAGGTTCGCCGTCCCCTGCAGGAAGGCAAGGTCGTTCTCGATGAACTCGTCTTCCGACCGGCTGTCGACCTCGAGAACCCCGTACGGCCGGCCGTCGCCCTGCAGGATGACGTTCATCGCCCGGTGAATGCCGTGCTGGCGCAGGATCTCCGGCGTCCTGAATCGTTCCTCGTTTCCGAGGTGGTTGGAAATCACCGGCTTGCCCGTCCGCAAGGCAAATCCCGCCGGCGACGCCAGGTCGGCGCCGACGCGGGCGCTGCCGACGACGCCGGGATGCCAGCCGACACCGGCGCGGACCAGCAGTTCGTTATCGGCCGGGATATATTCCAGCACTTTGCAGAACTCGGTACGCAAGCCTTCCGCGGTAAGCCGCGCGGTGTCGGCCAGAAGCGTCTCGAACGATGCGCCCTGCAGCGCGCTCACGCCCAGCTCGGCCAGTATTTCCTGTTGGCGGATACGCTGCTGCAACGCCCGCAGCGTGACGTCCGACGCGTGACCTCCAGGCGTCGGCTCGATCACAGGCTTATCCTTTTCATTCGGCGGGCACATGATTGAGCGGTACCCACTCCGCCCAGCGCCGACAAGCGCCGCGACCGCTCTGCGACAAGGATGCTGTCCCGAGCAAACGAGAGAGCTCGATCGCGGTCTCGCGATCCGGCCCAATTCGGCTTCCAGATCAAGGGGTTGGAAGAAGACAGAAACGGTCCACTTCGGCCCTTGCACGCGGTGGTCCGACTCCTGATATAACCCCCTCGAGGGGCCGGTGTGGGCGGAGCAGTCGCCAACCCGGTCAGATCCGGAAGGAAGCAGCCGTAACGAATTCGCTTCGGGTCATGCCGGTCTCTCACCCGTTCCTCCGCGCGCCGCCGCGGATGGCCGGGCGGCCCAGGCGCGACGACCGCCGGGCTTGAATGGGCCGCGGCAGATCACGGGTGAGCAGCCATGGCGCAAGCCCCAAAGGGCTCCGAGACGAAGAGCTCCGAGACGAAGAGCTCCGAGAAGGGGGGCTCCGAGACCAAGAGCGCCGGCACTACGGCTCTTCCCTACCGCGTCCTCGCCCGCAAATACCGGCCCGTCGACTTCACCACCCTGATCGGCCAGGAAGCGATGGTGCGCACCCTGCGCAACGCCATCGCGACGGGCCGCATCGCCCACGCCTTCATGCTGACCGGCGTGCGCGGCGTGGGCAAGACCACGACCGCCCGCATCATCGCCCGGGCGCTCAACTGCGTCGGCGCCGACGGCAAGGGCGGCCCGACGGTCGATCCGTGCGGCGTCTGCGACAATTGCAAGGCCATCACCGAGGACCGCCATGTCGACGTGATCGAGATGGATGCGGCCTCGCGCACCGGCATCGACGACGTCCGCGAGCTGATCGAGGGCGTTCGCTACCGGCCGGTCTCGGCGCGCTACAAGGTCTACATCATCGACGAAGTGCACATGCTGTCGGAGAAGGCGTTCAACGCGCTCCTCAAGACGCTGGAAGAGCCGCCGCCGCACGTGAAGTTCCTGTTCGCCACCACCGAGATCCGCAAGGTTCCGGTGACGGTGCTGAGCCGCTGCCAGCGCTTCGATCTCAAGCGTGTTCCGCAGGAGACGCTGATTGCGCATTTCGCCGGCATCGCCGCCGCCGAGAAGGTCGAGATCTCGCCCGAGGCGCTGGTCCTGCTGGCGCGCGCCGCCGATGGTTCGGTGCGCGACGGGCTTTCCATGCTCGACCAGGCGATCGCCCATGGCGGCGGCGTGGTCGATGCCGCGCAGGTGCGCGACATGCTGGGCTTGGCCGACCGCAGCCGCGTGCTGGAGCTGTTCGAGAAGGCCATGAAGGGCGATGCGCCGGCCGTCGTGGCCTCCCTGGGCGAGATGCACGATGCGGGCGCCGACCCCGTGGTGGTCCTGCAGGACCTGCTCGAACTCACGCACTGGGTGACCCGGCTCAAAGTCGCGCCGGAGGCCGCGGCGAGTTCGGCCGACAGCGAGCGCGCCCAGGGTCTGGCGATGGCCGGCAAGCTTTCCATGGCCTCGCTCACACGGGCCTGGACGCTGCTGCTCAAGGGCTTGCAGGAAACCCTGACTGCGCCATCTCCGCTGCGCGCGGCCGAGATGGCGTTGATTCGCCTCTGCTACGCAGCCGACCTGCCCTCGCCCGCCGATGCCATCAAGGCGCTGCAGAACGGCGCTGGTCCGCCGGCGGCGACGGCCAGCGCGCCGGCGCCGCGTGGCGGCGGCGGCGGTGCTGCAGCGCGGCTGGCGACACAGCCGGTCGCGACGGCGGCTGTCCAGCCGGCCGAAGCCCTGCCCAATCCGAGAAACTTCACCGAGATCGTGGCCCTGTTCGAGGCCCGCCGCGAGGCGCGCCTGGTTCACCATCTGCTGCACCATGTGCACGAGGTGCGCTGCGAGCCCGGGCTTATCGAATTCCGGCCCGAGCCCCAGGCGCCGACCGACCTCGCGCCGCGGCTGAGCGAAATGCTGGGTCGCTGGACCGGCCGACGCTGGATCGCCTCGGTGTCGAGCGATCCTGGCAAGCCCACTCTCACCGCGCAGAAAGCGACCAATGCCGATACGCTGCGCAGCCAGGCCGAAGCCGATCCGATGGTGCAGGCCATCCTAAAGACATTTCCCGGCGCCAAGCTCGATGCCGTGCGACGCAAGGGCGACCAGACCTCTCTGGTGGCAGGCTTGGCCGGCTCGGCCGAGGAGCCTCCCGGGGCAGACGAGTACCCCGCCGACGACGACATTCCGGAAAGCGAGTTCTGATGTTCGACAAACTCAAGGATCTGGGCGGCCTGATGCAGCAGGCGCAGGCCATGCAGCAGAAGATGCAGGAGCTGCAGGGCGTTCTCGAGCGCCTGGAGATCGTCGGCACCTCGGGTGCCGGTCTCGTCAAGGTGACGGTCAACGGCAGGAATGAGACGCGCAAGGTGGAGATCGACGCCTCGCTGTTCGTGCCAGCCGACAAGGGCGTGGTCGAGGACCTGATCGTGGCCGCGGCCAACGACGCCCGCGCCAAGGTCGAGCACACGGTACAGGAGCAGATGCGCGGCATCACCGGCGGCATGACCCTGCCGCCGGGCTTCAAGCTTTAGAGCGATGCGCCAACAACGACGTTCCTTTCCTCCCCTCGTCATACGAGGGGAGGTGCCCGCGCAGCGGGCGGAGGGGTCATGCTCATCTCTGCGAAGGTCATGACCCCTCCGTCGCCGTGTGACGGCGCCACCTCCCCACTTCGTGGGGAGGAAGTCGCGCTGCGATGAATGGCGCTGAAATCGAGCGGCTGATCCAGTTGCTGGGGCGGCTGCCGGGGCTGGGGCCGCGCTCGGCCCGGCGGGCGGCGCTCCACCTCCTGAAGAAGCGCGAGACCCTGATGGAGCCGCTGGGCAGCGCGCTGGCCGACGCGGCCCGCGCGATCCGCGCCTGCTCGATCTGCGGCAATCTCGACACGGTCGACCCCTGCTCGATCTGCGCCGATCCCCGGCGCGACCAGGGGCTGATCTGCGTCGTCGAGGATGTCGGCGACCTGTGGGCCATGGAGCGCGGCAAGATCTTCCCCGGCCGCTACCACGTGCTGGGCGGCTCGCTGTCGGCGCTCGACGGCATCGGGCCGGACGAGCTCAACATCGCCACCCTCGTGAAGCGCGTGGCGGCGGGCGGCGTGCGCGAAGTGATCATGGCGACCAATGCCACGGTCGACGGCCAGACCACCGCACACTATCTCGCCGAACGGCTGTCCGAGCTCGGCGTGCCGTTGACGCGCCTCGCCCATGGCGTGCCGGTGGGCGGCGAGCTCGACTGGCTGGACGACGGCACCTTGGCGACCGCGCTCAAGGCGCGGCGCGCTTTTTGACCCGACGATGAGCGCCGAGGCGCTCGCCGCCCTGGCCGTGGCGCTGGGCGCCGGCTGGGCGAGCGGACTCAATGCCTATGCCGCCGTGCTGGTGCTGGGCGGCGCCGAGCGGCTGGGCCTGGTCAGCCTGCCGCACGACCTGCAGGTGCTGGCCTCGCCCTGGGTGCTGGGCGTGGCGGCGATCCTGTTCGCGCTCAACTTCCTGGCCGACAAGATCCCCTACGTCGACAGCGTCAACGACATGCTGCACACCTTCGTGCGCGTGCCGGCGGGAGCCCTGCTGGCCTATGGCGCCGCGACCGGCATCAGCCCCGAGGTCGCCGTCGTCGCCGGCCTTCTGGGCGGCACCTTGGCGGCGGGCACGCACATCGCCAAGACCGGCTCGCGGGCGCTCATAAACACCTCGCCAGAACCGTTCAGCAATATCGCCGCGTCCCTCACCGAGGATGCCACCGTGCTGGGCGGCCTGGCGCTCGCGATTGCCCATCCGATCACATTTCTGTGCCTGCTGGCGGTGTTCGTGGCCTTGCTGGTGTGGCTGCTACCGAAACTGCTGCGACTGGCCCTGGCGCCATTTCGCCGGATGGCCCACCGCGGACAAAAGTCTTGACTTGGTTCCCCGTCATCGACCTTGGTCGACAAGACGAGCGCTTTCCTTCGTCCACCGGCGCGCTACACTGTTGAACACATGTTCATCCGCCAGAACATCCAGACCCTGCGATTCTTCCGCACCACGCCCGCGATGCGCTGCCCGTATCTGCCGCACCGGCTGGAGACCAAGCTCGTCACCGAGCTGAGCGGACCGGACGCGATCTCCCAGCACGACACGCTGACCGACGCGGGTTTCCGGCGGTCGCACCACTTCGTCTACAAGCCGCTGTGCGACGGCTGCCGCGCCTGCGTGCCGGTGCGTATCCGCGTCAGAGACTTCGAACCCAGTCGCGCCCAGCGCCGGATCCTGCGACGCAACGAGCACGTCCACGCGGCCGAGGCCCAGCCGCTGGCGACCGGCGAACAGTACGCACTTTTTTCACGCTACGTGCTGACCCGCCATCGCGACGGCGACATGGCCGACATGGATTTCGACGACTATCGGGCGATGGTCGAGGAGAGCCCGGTCGAGACCGCGATCATCGAGTTCCGCGACGATTCCGCCGAAGGCCGGCTGGTCGGCGCCTGCCTGGTCGACTGGCTGTCGAGCGGTGTTTCGGCGGTCTACAGCTTCTTCGATCCGCAGAATCCACGGCGCGGCCTGGGCACGCATATGATCCTGTGGCTGGCCGACGCCGCGGCGCGACGCGGGCTGCCTTATGTCTATCTGGGCTACTGGATCGCCGATTCGAGCAAGATGGCCTACAAGCGCGCCTTCCGCCCGCTGGAGTTTTTCGGCGCCGAAGGGTGGACGGAGTTGCCGGCGGCCTAGCCCGTCCGCATTGCGCCCAAGGCCCACTGCACGTTCCAACCGTCCGCACCCATCACGTCCCCAGCGACATCGTCTACAGGTTGCTCGGCAGGCGCGGTTGGCTCTCGGGAGAACCCGCGGCGGGCTGCACTTCCTGCTGCAGAAGCGCGTAACCTTCCTCAACGACATTCCCCTCGAAAACCTCGAGACGCACTACGAGACGCCGATGGAATGATCGTCTCGGCCTTCCCTTCTTGCTCGATGTTTTCGACCATGCCGAGTATTTAGGCAGTGGCCGGAGCAACCGACAAAATGGCGCCTGCGCCGCGGCTTTTTTCCCCGAGACCCGCTTTCACGGCCGGGTTTTTCTGCTAGATGATGTTACCATCTTGCGAGTGGGTGGCGCCCCAGAGCACGATGACAAAAAACAAAACGGTGGAAACCGTTGATAAAAACGGACGCTGGGGAGGCGATGGGTAGTGGGTGCACTTCTTAGATTGAGTGCGTTGATCGACCGCATGAATGAGCTCGTCGGTCGCACGCTCTATTGGCTGATCCTCGCCATGGTGCTGATCAGCGCCGCCAACGCCACTACCCGCAAGTTCTTGAACGCCAGCTCCAATGCCTGGCTCGAGCTGCAGTGGTACCTGTTCAGCGTCGTGTTCCTCTGCTGTGCGGGCTACGCCCTGTTGCGCAAGGAGCACATTCGCATCGACATTGTGGCCAGCCATCTGTCGGACCGCGCCAACCATCGGATCGCGCTTTTCGGCCATCTGTTCTTCCTGATCCCGCTCTGCCTGATGATGCTCTACGAATCCTGGCCGTATTTCATTGAATTGGTGCGGATCGACGAGCATTCCAGCAATGCCGGCGGACTGGTCCGCTGGCCGGCCAAGCTGACGATCATCGTCGGGTTCGGGCTCCTGCTGCTGCAGGGAATATCCGAGGTGATCAAGCAGATAGGCGTGATGCGCGGCGTGTACGTCGATCCCCGTACCCGCCAAGCCAGTCACTGAGGACGCCCGGTCATGAAGATTTTCCGCGCGATCTTTTACGCGTTCATTTTCGCGATCATCGTCCTTCTGGCGACCTCGATCGCGGCCCCCCACAGCTTTCTTGCCGACTGGATAAAGAGCCAGATGGCGCCCTTGATGTTCGCGTCACTCGTGTTCTTTCTATTGCTCGGCTACCCGGTGGCATTCTCCCTGGCCGCCCTGGGCATGCTCTATGCGATCTCCGGGATCGAGCTGGGACTATTCACGCCGAACCTGCTCCAGGCGCTTCCCAACCGGCTGTTCGGCGTCATGGAGAACGACACCCTGCTGGCCATCCCGTTCTTCACCTTCATGGGCCTGATCCTCGAGCGGTCGGGCATGGCGGAAGACCTGCTCGACACGATCGGCCAGCTTTTCGGCCCGTTGCCGGGCGGCCTGGCCTATGCGGTGATCTTCGTCGGCGCGCTGCTCGCCGCGACGACCGGCGTGGTTGCCGCATCGGTCATTTCGATGGGCCTGATCTCGTTGCCGATCATGCTGCGCTACGGTTACGACCGCCGGCTGGCGTCGGGCGTGATCGCCGCATCCGGCACGCTAGCACAGATCATCCCGCCCAGCCTCGTCCTCATCGTCCTTGCCGACCAACTCGGCCGCTCGGTCGGCGACATGTACAAGGGCGCCATCATTCCGGGCCTCGTCCTAACCTGCCTTTATGTCGGCTACGTGCTCGGCCGCACCATTCTCAACGCCAAATGCGCGCCGGCCCTGCCTGTCGAGGCCCGCGCCCTAAAGGAGGACAACGGCAGCGCGGGCTACCCGTCGCTTATCGTCCTGCTGATCGTTCTGGTCGCCGGCGGCTGGGCCTTGTCCGAGTATCTCGACTGGGAGGGGATCTGGGCGGCATCCATCGTCGGTCTGGTCGCCTACGCGCTGGCCCTCATCAACCGCACCTTCAAACTCGGCATCCTGAGCCGGCTCGGCCAGCAGGTCGTGATCGTAATGATGCCGCCGCTCGCCCTGATCTTTCTCGTGCTGGGAACAATCTTCATCGGCCTTGCGACGCCGACCGAAGGTGGTGCAATGGGCGCCACCGGGGCGTTGCTGCTCGCCCTGGCGAACCGGCGCCTCGATCTCTCGCTGCTGAAGCAGGCGATGGACAGCACGGCCAAGCTAACCTCCTTCGTCGTGTTCATCCTGGTCGGCGCACGCGTCTTCAGCCTGAGCTTCTACGGCGTCAACGGCGACCTGTGGGTCGAGCATCTCCTGCTCGGCCTGCCGGGTGGCGCGATCGGCTTCCTGATCGTCGTCAATATCCTGATCTTCCTGCTCGCCTTCTTCCTCGATTTCTTCGAGCTCGCCTTCATCATCATTCCACTGCTCGCCAAGCCTGCCGAGGCGCTGGGGATCGACCTGATCTGGTTCGGCGTGCTGCTCGGTATCAACATGCAGACCTCGTTCATGCATCCGCCCTTCGGCTTCGCTCTGTTCTATCTCCGCTCGGTCGCGCCCGACGGCAAATACGTCGACAAGATCACCAAGAAGGTCATGGACGGCGTGACGACAGCGGAGATCTACTGGGGGGCCGTTCCGTTCGTCGTCATCCAGGTCATCATGGTCGGGCTGGTGATCGCCTTCCCGCAGATGGTCACGGCGGGTCTCGACAAGGGCAATGGCGTCGACCCGAGCAAGGTCAAGATCGAGATCCAGGCGCCGCCAAGCGAGGATACGCCAGCGCCCGTCTTCAAGTAGCGCGCAGGCAGGAAAAAGCCCCGCCTGGCGGCGGGGCTTTTCCTTTCAGTCCAGAACCGTCTAGCGACCCTGCGCCGACATCGAGAAATTGAAGTTGTCGAAGGTGTTCTCGGCAACGCGGAACCACAGGTTCTGGTCGGCACGGAAAGCCTTCAGGCTGTCATAGATCTTCTTGAACTTCGGATCCTTGGCCGACAGCTCATCGTAGAACTTGTAGGCCTCGGTGAAGCACGGCTCGAGGATCGTGCGCGGGAACGGCCGCAGCTCGGTGCCGGACGCCACCAGGCGGCGCAGCGCCGCCGGGTTGCTGGCGTCGTACTTCGGCACCATCCACGAGGTGACGAGGCCGGCCGCCGTCTCGACCATCGCCTGGTAGTTCTTGGGCAGCTTCGCCCAGGCGTCGTTGTTGATGTAGATCGAGCCCAACGACGCACCTTCCCACCAGCCGGGGTAGTAATAGTACTTGGCGACCTTGTTGAAGCCGAGCTTCTCGTCGTCGTACGGCCCGACCCATTCGCAAGCGTCGATCGTGCCCTTTTCCAGCGCCGGATAGATGTCGCCGCCGGCGATCTGCTGCGGCACCACGCCGAGGCGCTGCAGGATCAGGCCCGCGAAGCCGCCGACGCGGAACTTCAGGCCCTTCATGTCGTCCATCGACTTGATTTCCTTGCGGAACCAGCCGCCCATCTGGCAGCCGGTGCCGCCGAAGATGAAGGAACGGAAGTTGTATTCCTTGTAGAAGTCCTGGATCAGTTCGTTGCCGCCGCCGAAATAGCACCAGGCGTAATACTGGCGCTGGTTCATGGTGAACGGCAGGCCGGTCTCGAACACGAAGTTAACGTGCTTGCCGAAATAGTAGTAGGCGGCGGTCTGGCCGGCCTCGACGGTGCCGTTCTGCACGGCGTCGGCGACCTGCAGGCCCGGGACGATTTCGCCGGCGGCGAAGGCGCGGACCTGGAACTTGCCGTCCGACATTTCGCCGAGCATCTTGGCGAACAGCTCGGAACCGCCGTACAGCGTATCGAGCGACTTGGGAAAGCTCGATGTCAGACGCCATTTGACTTCCGGCATGCCCTGCGCGATCGCCGGTGCGGCGACGGCCGATGCCGCGGCCACACCCGCCGCGCCGACGCCTGCCGTCCTGATAAACTTTCTACGCTTCATCTCGTCGTCTCCTCCCTATGTAGGGACTCTTGTCGACTCCCCTTTGAGTGCCGCAGACTGGCATGCGGAATTCGTTTTGAAAAGCCGCGGCCCGCGAGAATCGCAATAAAAACCCCGCCGCAGCGGGGCTTTTACAGTCCAGGCCGGAGCGCGGCTCAGAGCTTGTTGGCCGCCGACTGGCGCGCCATGAAGTTGTCGAACGTGTCCTCGACGACGCGGAACCACAGGACCTCTTCGTTGCGGAACGGCTTCCACGACTCGTAGACCTTCTTGAACTTCGGGTTCTTGGCCACCGTCTCGGCATATAGCTCGTTGGCGGCATTGAACGACGCCTCCATCACCGACTGGGGGAACGGCAGGAACTTCGTGCCGCTGGCCACCAGCTCGCGCAGCGCCTTGGGATTCTGCACGTCGTACTTGGCGACCGAATGCGTGTTGGTGTCGCCGCACGCCACCGCGATGGCTTCCTTGTAGACAGCCGGAAGCGCTTCGTAGGCCTTGAGGCCGACATAGAGCGACAGGGCGGCGCTGCCTTCCCACCAGCCGGGGTAGTAGTAGTACTGCGCGACCTTGTTGAAGCCCAGCTTCTGGTCGTCATACGGACCGACCCATTCGGCGGCGTCGATCGTGCCCTTCTCGAGCGCCGGATAGATGTCGCCACCGGCCAGCTGCTGCGGCACGACGCCGAGCTTGGCCATGACCTGGCCCGCGAAGCCGCCGATGCGCATCTTCACGCCCTTCATGTCCTCGGGCGTCTTGATCTCCTTGCGCCACCAGCCGCCCATCTGAGCGCCGGTGTTGCTCATCAGGAAGGAGGTCATGTTGTAGTCCTTGTAGAACTCGCGCATGAGCTCGAGGCCGCCGCCGTAGTAGACCCAGGCATTGTGCTGGCGCGTGTTCAGGCCGAACGGCACCGCCGTGTCGAAAGCGAAGGTCGGATCCTTGCCGACATAATAATAGGCCGCGGTATGGCCGCACTCGACGGTCTCGTTCTGCACCGCATCGACGACCTGCAGGCCGGGGACGATCTCGCCGGCGGCGAAGACGCGGATCTGGAACTTGTTGTCGGTGATTGCCGCCACTCGCTTGGCGAAGTCCTCGCCGGCGCCATAGATCGTGTCGAGCGACTTGGGGAAGCTCGACGCCAGGCGCCACTTCACCTCGGGCATGGACTGGGCGATCGCGGGCGCGGCGAGCGTGCCGGCAGCGGCAATCGTGGCGCCGCCGACACCGGCGGTGCGCATAAATTTGCGACGTTGCATCTGAAAAAACTCCCAGCGAATTCTGTTTTTTAGTCGCGTTCTGCGATTCGCCTTTGGCGGCGGCGGTTTATTGCATAGGGCGGGTGACTTGGAAAGGATATTGCGTAGCGAGTGAAGGGCAAAAAAAACCCCGCCGGAGCGGGGTTTTGCCTTTGTTTTCAGGCCTTTGGAGCCTAGAGCAATCTGCGTTCAATCGAGTCACCTCACCCTGAGGAGCGGCCGCGTCGCGCGGGGTAACCCCCGCGCTTTGCCGCGTCTCGAAGGGTGGCAACCACCTCGATGTTGCCGACCCTTCGAGACGCATCGCTGCGCGATGCTCCTCAGGGTGAGGGGTGTGTGTGTGCAATCCAGTCTAGAGCTTGTTGGCCGCCGACTGCCGCGCCATGAAGTTGTCGAGCGTGTTTTCGACGACACGGAACCACAGCACCTCTTCGGCCCGGAACTGTTTCCACTGCTCGTAGATCTTCTTGAAGCGGGCGTTCTTGGCCATGGTCTCGTCATAGACCTGGTTGGCCGCGACGTAGGAGGCTTCCATGATCGGCCCGCTGAAGGGCGTGAGCTTGGTGCCGCCCGCCACCAGCTCGCGCAGCGCCTTCGGATTCTGCGCGTCGTACCTCGACAGCATCGCGATGTGCGCCTTGGCGGCGGCAGCCTCGACGATCGCCTGGTAGTTCTTCGGCAGCTCGCCCCACTTGGCAAGATTCACGTACGCCGAGAGCTGCGGACCGGCCTCCCACCAGCCCGGATAGTAGTAGTACTGCGCGACCTTGTTGAAGCCGAGCTTCAGGTCGTCGTACGGACCGACCCATTCGGCGGCATCGATCGCGCCCTTTTCGAGCGCCGGATAGATGTCGCCGCCGGCGATCTGCTGCGGCACGACACCGAGCTTGCTCAGCACCTCGCCGGCAAAGCCCGAGGTGCGCATCTTGAGACCCTTGAGGTCGTCGACGGTCTTGATCTCCTTGCGGAACCAGCCGCCCATCTGCCCGCCGGTATTGCCGCACGGTATGGCGTGGATGCTGTAGTCCTTGAAGAAGTCGGCCATCGCCTCGCGCCCACCGCCCCAGTTCATCCAGGCATCCTGCTGGCGCGCGTTCAGCCCGAACGGGACGGCGCAGTCTAGGGCGAAGGTCGGGTCCTTGCCGACATAGTAGTAGGACGCGGTGTGGCCCATCTCGACCGTGCCGTTCTGCACCGCGTCGGCCACCTGCAGGCCGGGCACGATCTCACCGGCGGCGAAGAGCCGGATCTGGAACTTGTTGTCGGTCGCGTCGGCGACATACTTGGCGAAGATTTCGGAGGCGCCGAAGATCGTGTCGAGCGACTTGGGGAAGCTCGAGGCGAGGCGCCATTTGAGCTCGGGCGAGGACTGGGCGATGGCGGGGGCGGCGAGCGCTGCCGTCGTGGCGGTCGCCGCGGCGCCGATGCCGGCCGAGCGAAGAAACTTGCGACGTTGCATGAAACAGGGACTCCGGGAACGAGATGAATTGCGCGGGCTTATGGCACGCGCCCCGGAGCGGCAACAGGCTCAACGCATGTACAATAGGGCGAGCGCCAATGCGCCGATTGCAATGCGGTACCAGGCGAAGACGCCGAAGCCGTGCCGGCTGATGAAGCGCACGAAGGCGCCGACCACGACCAGTGCAGAAACAAAGGCGGTGAAGAAGCCGAGCGCGATCAGGCCGCCGCCGTGCCAGTCGAGCGTCGCCCAGTTCCTGTAGAGATCGTAGGCGGCCGCCCCGATCATGGTGGGAATGGCGAGAAAGAACGAGAATTCGGCCGCCGCTGCGCGGTCCACGCGAAAAACCCGCGCCGCCATGATGGTCGACCCCGAGCGCGACACGCCCGGGATCATGGCGAGGCACTGGCAGACGCCGATGAACAGCGCGGTCTTGAGGTCGATGTCATCGACCGACTTGATGCGCGGTCGCTGCGCAAAGCGCTCGATGATCAGGATGGCAAAGCCGCCGACAATCAGCGCGACCGCCACGATGACCGGACTCTCTAGCATCGCCTTGATGTACTTGTGCGCGGCGACGCCTACGACCGCCGCGGGCAGGAAGGCCACGATGATCGCCGTGGCGAACCGCATGGCCAGCGGCTCACGCCGCAACACGCCCGTCACGGTCCCCCAGATCTTGGCGCGGTAGAGAACGCAAACGGCGAGGATGGCGCCGAGCTGGATCACGATCTCGAAGACCTTGCCGGGCGGTCCCTCGAAGCGCAGCACCTCCTCGGCAAGTATGATGTGGCCGGTCGACGATACCGGCAGGAACTCGGTGACGCCCTCGACCAAGCCGATCAGTACCGTCTTCCAGATCAGCGTCAGATCCATGTCGATCAATCCTTGAAGCGCTTGGCGCGCGGCCAGCCTTTTTCGGGCATGCGCCCCGCCTGGGCACGTTCGCCGCGCCAGAATTTCAGCTCGCCGGCCGGGATGATGCGGTTGGCCCACGGCAGGCCGTCCTCGAGCCGGAAGGCCTGCGCGTCGGACAGCCGGTCGCCCTTGGATTTCTGCAGCAGAACGCCGCGGCCACGTCCCATCTCGGGAACCTGATCGAGCGGGAAGATCAGAAGCTTGCGGCCTTCGCTCAGCGCCGCGAGCAAGTCGGCATGCTCCGGCACGACGGCGAAGGCCTGGGCCCTCTCCTTGTCGGCGAGGTTCAACACCTGCTTGCCGTTCTTGGTCTGCGCCACGACCTCGTCCTCGGGCACGACGAAGCCGCGCCCGGCGTCGGACGCCACCAGGAACTTGCGCCCGCCCTTCAGCACCTCGAGCTGCACGATGTCCTGCTCGTTGCCGAGCTCGATCATCAGCCGGATCGGCTCGCCATGGCCGCGCGCACTCGGCAGCCTGTCGCAGCCCAGGGTGTAGAAGCGGCCATTGGTGGCGAACACCAGGACCTTGTCGATCGACTGGGCATGGATGGCGAAGCGCGGTCCGTCGCCTTCCTTGTATTTGAGCTCGGCCACGGCCTTCTCGTCGAGATGGCTCTTGGCCGCGCGAATCCAGCCTTTTTCAGAGCACACCACCGTGATCGGCTCGCGCTCGACGAAATCCTCGACCGCATGCTCGATCTCGGCCGGAGCGTCCGCGAGCTCGGTGCGGCGCCGCCCGAGCTCGGTCTTGCCGCCGAACTTGCGCTTGGTCTCCTGTACTTCCTCGGAGATCTTCGCCCACTGGAGCTTCTCGTCCTTCAAAAGCGCACGCAGGTCCTTGCGCTCGGCGCTGAGCTTCTTGTGCTCGCCCTTGATCTCGAACTCTTCCAGCCGGCGCAGGGCGCGCAGCCGCATGTTGAGGATCGCCTCGGCCTGCAGGTCGGAGAGCTTGAAGGCCCTGATCATCTTGGGCTTGGGCTCGTCCTCCTCGCGGATGATCTTGATCAGCTTGTCGAGGTTCAGGAAGGCAATCAGGTAGCCGTCGAGGATCTCCAGCCGCCGCTCGATCTCGGCCAGCCGGAAGGTCGAGCGTCGCACCAGCACTTCGCGGCGATGGTCAAGGAAGGCCTGCAGCGCCTCGCGCAGGTCCATGACGCGGGGCGTGTTGTCCCTGTCGAGGACATTGAGATTGAGCGGGAAGCGGATTTCGAGGTCGGTCTGCTTGAAGAGCTGCTCCATCAGGAGCTCGGCCGGGACGTTGGCGGTGCGCGGCTCGAGCACGATGCGCACGTCGTCTGCCAATTCGTCGCGCACGTCCTCGAGGATCGGCAGCTTCTTGGCGTTGATGATCTCGGCAATGCGCTCGATCAGCTTGCCCTTCTGGACCTGGTAGGGGATCTCGGTGACGACGATGCGGTACTGGCCGCGCGGCAGCTCCTCGACCTGGTAGCGCGCGCGCAGCCGGAAAGCGCCGCGGCCGGTCTTGTAGGCCTCAAGCATCAATTCGCGCGGCTCGACCAGCACGCCGCCGGTCGGAAAGTCCGGCCCCTTCACCAGATCGACCAGGGTGTCGATGCGGGCGTTGGGCGTCCTGATCAGGTGCAGCAGCGCATCGCACAGCTCGCCCGCATTGTGCGGCGGGATCGAACACGCCATGCCGACCGCGATGCCGGCCGCGCCGTTGGCCAGAAGGTTGGGGAAACCGCCGGGCAGGACGACCGGCTCCTCGGTCGAACCGTCGTAGTTGGGCCGGAAGTCGACGGCGTTCTCGTCGATCCCGGCCAATAGCGCCTCGGCGACCTCGGTGAGCCGCGCCTCGGTGTAGCGCATGGCGGCCGGGTTATCGCCGTCGATATTGCCGAAATTGCCCTGCCCTTCGATCAGCGGATAGCGGGCGGCGAACTCCTGGGCCAGTCGCACCAGGGCGTCGTAAATGGACTGGTCGCCGTGCGGGTGATACTGGCCGATCACGTCGCCCACCACGCGGGCGCTCTTCTTGAAAGCGCTGTTGGGGTCGAGCCGCAACTGGCGCATGGCATAGAGCAGGCGGCGATGCACCGGCTTCAGGCCGTCGCGCACATCGGGCAGCGAGCGCGCCATGATGGTCGACAACGCGTAGGACAGGTACCGCTCGCTGAGCGCCTGTCCGAATTGCACCGGCTTGACCGCAGCCAGCGGAACGACGTTGTTGCGTTTTGCCATCTACCGGAACTGACGGGCCGTGTTGAGGGGAAGGCCTGCGGTTCGAGCCGCCGCCATTGTTGTTTCTAGCGCTGGAGCGTTTCCATAAATCTCGACCGCGCGGGAGGCAAGGGCTTGTTGTGTGGCCAAAACACGTGTCGCTCGAGGAAATAGCCCGTCAAATCAAGGCCTTTCAGCAGTTGATCGTCGTCCGACGGCAGCCCGCCGGTGGACAGAAACGCCGGCAGCTCGAGCAGCTTCTCCTTGTAGGGCCCGGCGGCGGCCCGTGACACGGCACGGCCGGTCTTGGGCGAGACGTAGGCCAGATCCTCGGTAACGCCCGTCGCCGCGCACTTTTCGAGGTCGAGCCCGAAGCCCAGTTCCTGCAGCAGCCCGAGTTCCAGGCGGACGTAGATCACGGGCCAGCCCGGATGGCCGAGCGCGCCCAGGAAAGCGTGGAAGCCCTCGAAGATCGCCGGATGCGGCTCGCGTTCCGGAAGGGCCGCATCGATCACGGCGCAAGCGGCGGAGAGCCCTGCCAGCTCGGAGGCATCGTCGAGGGCGCGCGCGGCATGGGGCTCGCGCAGCTCGCCCGAATAGTTGCCGAGCTGCTCGGACAGGCGCGCCCGCCACTCGACCTCGACGAGATTGCCGGGCTGCCAAACCGGACGGGCCCGGCGCGATCCTCCCCCCGCCACGAAGCCGGCGTGACGCCCATGAGCGCGTGTCAGCAGCGAGGCCACCAGGCCGCTCTCACCGTGCGGCCGCATCGACAGCACGATGCCTTCATCGCTCCAATCCATGCGGGCGGAATCCTAGCGCACGTTACGATCAGGCCTAGTCATGTCATGCCGGACCGCGGGCCTCCAGGCCCGCCTCATGCTCTTTGCTGGGAGCGCGCCACTCCGTGGCGCATCTTCGTGGATCACACAGCCCATGAGCGCCACTGGAGAGGGTGTGAAGAAACCTCTGGTGGATTGGAAGAAATTTTAATTCGCTGAGCGGTAGTAGATCTCGGCGAGGTGTCGATGGCGAAGGGCAGACCGGCAGGATTGCGCATGGAGACGGCGGAACGGCGTCAGAGCGAGTTCCAGCAGACATGCCTGGACGATCTTCTGTCGTCGGATCACCGAGCCCGTCAGGTGTGGGAGTACGTCGAGGGTCTGGACCTGTCGCTGTTGTACGGGCGGGTGCAGACCACGGTGTCGTCGAGCGGCCGTCCGGCGATCGATCCGGCGATTCTGGTGTCGCTGTGGCTTTACGCGACCTTGGAAGGAGTTGGCAGTGCCCGGCTGTTGGACCGGCTGTGCCAGTCGGATGCGGCGTACCTGTGGCTGCTCGGTGGGGTGACGGTGAACTACCACACGCTGGCGGACTTGCGGACCGAGGCGGGGCCGTTGCTGGACGAACTTCTGTCGAGCTCCATGGCGGGGATGATCGCCAGCGGTGCGGTGCGGGTCGAGACACTGGCGGTCGACGGCATGAGGCTTCAGGCGGCAGCGAATCGAGGCACGTTCCGCAGGAGCGAGCGCCTGGCGAAGCTGGAAAGGGCGGCTCTGGAGGTGGTCCAGCGGTTGCGGGCGGAGGTCGACGAGGACCCTGCGGCGGCGCAGCGTCGGACGACTGCACGACGCCTGGCGGTGGCGGAGGATCGGGCGCGGCGGCTCGACAAGGCCCGCCAGGCGCAGGCCGAGATCGAGCGCCAGCGCGAGGAGCAGAGGCAGAAGCAGCGGCGTAAGGAGGAACGCAAGGACCACAAGGAGGCGCGCGCCTCGACCGTCGATCCGCAGGCGCGGATCATGAAGATGGCCGATGGCAGCTTCCGGCCGGCCTACAACGTGCAGTTCAAGACGGCCGCCGAAGGCGCTCACATCGTCGGCGTATCGGTCACCGACTGTGGCTCCGATCATGGCCTGCTGGAGCCGGCGCTGGACGAGATCAAGCAGCGCTATGGCGTACGGCCCAAGCGGGTGCTGGCCGATGGTGGCTACACCAGCAAAGACGACATCGAGAAGCTGCACGCCCTGAAGATCAAGTTGTTCAGTCCATTGCCCAAAAGCAAAGGTGATCCGGCGGCGCCCAAGCGGGGCGACAAGGCGGGGACCCGCGCCTGGCGGCGACGCATGACAAGCGACCAGGGGATGGCCCTCTATCGAAGGCGCTTTGCCACGGAACGGCCTCACGCCCACATGCGCAACCACGGTCTGCGACAGCTCCTGGTGCGCGGCAAGGAGAAGGTCAAGGCAGTCGTGCTCTGGCACGTCCATGCCTTCAACTTCCTCCAGTTCAAACGCCTCAACCTCGCCTGACAGATAACCTCTTCGAGAACCAGCAGCGGCCCGGCACAACGCTGGAACGGCCACCATCGCCTCGCCGAAATGCACTTCCTCTTGCTCTTGCTGACCACGCTTCAGGCGGCACAATAACTTCACGCCCTCTGGAGTGGCGCGCCCCCAGCCATGAGCGGGCCTGGAGGCCCGCGGTCCGCCATCATACCCGATGGGAATCTGCACTAGTTCTTCGGCTCGTAGTCCAGGCCGATCGCGCGGTAGTGCGCCGGATCGTCGGCCCAGCGCTCGCTTACCTTGACGTGCAGGAAGAGGTGCACCGGCCGCTCCAGCATCTGGCCGAGCTCGTGGCGGGCGCGAGCGCCGATCTGCTTGATGCGGGCGCCGCCCTTGCCGAGGAAGATGGCGCGCTGGCCGTCGCGCTGGACGTGGATGGTCTGCTCGATGCGCACGCTGCCGTCGGGCCTGTCTTCCCACTTTTCGGTCTCGACCGCGGCCTCATAGGGCAGTTCCTGGTGGAGCTGCAGGAACACCTGCTCGCGCGTGACCTCGGCCGCCAAAAGGCGCAGCGGCAGATCGGCCGCCTGATCCTCCGGATAGAGGAATGGGCTTTCGGGCAACGCTGCTGCCAGGGTGGTGAGCACGTCCTTCACGCCGTCCTGCTTGAGCGCGCTCACCATGAACGTCCGCTCGAAGGGCAAACGGGCATTGAGCTCGGCGGTCAGCGCCAGCAGTTTTTCACGCGGCACCAGATCGATCTTGTTCAGGATGACGAAGCGCGGCGCGCGCTGCTCCTTGAGCCGCTCGATGATCGCCTCGGTCTCGGCCCCGACGCCGCGCTCGGCATCGACCACCAGCGCGATCAGGTCGGCATCGGTGGCGCCCTGCCAGGCGGCGGCGACCATGGCGCGCTCGAGCCGGCGCTTGGCGATGCGGAAGATGCCCGGCGTGTCGACCAGCACGACCTGCGCCCGCCCGCTATCCGGGAGATCGGTCATGGCGATGCCGATCACCCGCATGCGGGTGGTCTGCACCTTGGGCGAGACGATGCTGACCTTCGATCCGACCAGGGCGTTGACCAGGGTCGACTTGCCGGCATTGGGCGCGCCCACGATGGCGACGAAGCCGGCGCGCGTGCGCGGGGCGGTCATGCCCTGCTCGGTCATTGCTTGGCCAATTGTTCGAGGAGCGCGCTCGCCGCGGCGCTTTCGGCGTCGCGTTTGGTCTGGCCCCTGCCCTGCGCCACCGGCTGGGTGCCGACCTTGACCTCGACCAGGAAGACCGGTTCGTGCTCGGAGCCTTCGCGGCCGACCTGGCGGTAGACCGGCAGGGCGAGGCCACGCGCCTGCGCCCATTCCTGGAGCTGCGTCTTGGGCGGTCGCGGCGCGGGATGCTGGCTGCCCAGCCGCTCGTCCCACAGCCGTTCGATCGCCTGCGCCGCCGCTTCGAAGCCGGCATCGAGGAAGATGGCGCCCAGCAGCGCTTCAAGCATGTCGGAGAGGATCGCGGGCGTCGCCGGCGGCGCGCCGCGATAGCCGATCAGGTGGTCGCGCAGGCCTATCGCCTGGGCAATTTCGATGAGCGTTTTGGCGCTCACCAGGGCGGCGTGGCGCCGCGCCAGCTGGCCTTCGCGCTCTTGCGGAAAGCGGCGCAGCAGCAGATCGGCCATGGCCAGCGACAGCACGCGGTCGCCGAGAAACTCCAGCCGTTCGTTGCCATGCGGGAAAGCCGCCTTGAGGTCGGGACGGCGATCGAGTGTGCCGCGATGCGTGAGCGCCTCGACCGCCAGCTCGGCACGCGCGAAGGCGTGTCCAACCTTGCCGGCCAGCGCCGCCAGATCGACGTCGCTCGGCTTCAGTGGATGGCCGTGAAGAATCGACTCCATCGGATGGCCTGTGGCCATTTCCACGGCTCCAGCCAGCCGGCGGCTGACGGATCGTGCGAGAAGAAGATGAATTCGGCGCGGCCGACGAGATTCTCGGCGGGCACGTACCAGCCGAGCTGGTCGCGATCGCGCGTCGATCCGGAGAAGTCGCGCAACATCAGGCGTGTCCGGCTGTCCAGCGAATCGTCGCGATTGTCGCCCATGACGAAGTAGTTGCCGGCCGGGACGAGGAACTCCGGCGTGTTGTCGGCGGGGCCGTCGTCGCTGTACTCCAGCACCGTGTAGCTACGGCCGTTGGGCAGCGTCTCACGGTAGAGCGTGCCCTTCTGGTAGTGGCCGTTGTTGCCCTTCACGTAGTCGCCGATGCGCAGGCGCTCGACCGGCGTGCCGTTGATGTGAAGCACGCCGTTGGTCACCTGGATGCGGTCACCGGGCAGGCCGACGATGCGCTTGATGTAGTCCGTCCGGTTGACGCCCTGGCCCTGGTCGCCGGGATATTTGAACACCGCGACATCGCCGCGTTCGGGCGGCTGGCCGAAGATGCGGCCCGAGAAGAGGCCCATCGAGAACGGAAAGGAATGCTTGCTGTAGCCGTAGGAGTACTTCGACACGAAAAGGTAGTCGCCGACCAGCAGGGTCGGGATCATGGAGCCGCTGGGGATATTGAACGGCTCGATGGCGAAGGTGCGCACAACCAGGGCGATCAGTACGGCATAGACAACCGTGCGGATGGTCTCGCCCCAGCCGCCGGCCTTGTCTTGTCCACGCTTACGACGTTCAGCCACGTCAGTCATCGCCGTACCAGTTTAAACGAGCCGCGCCTATAGCAGGGCCCAAAGCTGCTGTCTCCCGCCGGGGGCGCGGCATGGGAGCACTGCAAAATGCAGGGAGCCCTGCAATGCATATCTAGAGTCCTGAACGGGGTATGGCTGAAATGATCACGATCGCCTGCGCCATTGGGTATTCGTCGGTCAGACTCAGGTCGATTTGCGGCGACATTCCGGCCGGGGTGAGCTCCTCCAGCCGCGACAAAGCCCCGCCGGTCAGGGCCATGGTGGGCCTGCCTCCGCGCTGGTTGACGACGCCCATGTCGCGCCAGAAGACGCCGCGCCGCAGGCCCGTGCCCAGCGCCTTGGAGCAGGCCTCCTTGGCGGCAAAACGCTTGGCGTAGCTCGCCGCGCGCGTTGCCCGGCCCTCCGAACGCTTCTGTTCAGTCTCAGTGAATATCCGTTGCACGAAGCGATCGCCAAAGCGTTCCAGCGACTTCTCGATCCGCCTGATATCGATCAAATCGTTGCCGATGCCGAGGATCACTGACCGGCCCCCGCACGCGCGGCATCCATGACGCGGCGCATCTCGCGGATCGCCTGCTCCAGCCCGACGAAGATCGCCTCACCGACCAGGAAATGGCCGATGTTGAGTTCGCGCACCTCGGGGATCGCCGCCACCGGGCCTACATCGGCGTAGCTGAGGCCATGGCCGGCGTGGCATTCGAGGCCGAGCCTGGCGCAGAGCGCCGCCGCCTTTTGCAGGCGCGCGAGCTCGGCACGCTGCGGTTCGCCCTCGAGCTCGCAGTAGCGACCGGTATGCAGTTCGACGACCGGCGCGCCCAAGGTCACGGCGGCCTCGAGCTGGCGCGGATCGGCCTCGATGAACAGCGAGACGCGGACGCCGGCATCGCGCAGGCGGGCGACCATCGGCTTCAGGTGATTGTGCTGGCCGGCCGCATCGAGGCCGCCCTCGGTCGTCCGCTCCTCGCGCTTTTCCGGCACGATACAGGCGGCATGCGGGCGATGGCGCAGCGCGATGCCGACCATCTCCTCGGTTGCGGCCATCTCGAAATTGAGCGGCACCTTCAGCTCGCGCATCAGGCCTTCGATGTCGGCATCGACGATGTGCCGGCGGTCCTCGCGCAGATGGGCGGTGATGCCGTCGGCGCCCGCGGCCTCGGCGATGCGCGCGGCGCGCAACGGATCGGGCAGCTTGCCGCCGCGCGCGTTGCGCACGGTGGCGACGTGGTCGATGTTCACGCCGAGACGCAGAGGGGGAAGTGCAGGCATATCATTCGCTCATCTTCATTCACCTCCCCGTCATACGGGGGAGGCCGGGAGGGGGAAAGCAACAATGACGATCTCGAGAATTTCAGATCTGAAATCAGAGTGACCTCGCCGGGGGCCTTCCCCCTCCGGCCCTTCGGGCCACCTCCCCCGTAAGACGGGGGAGGCATTCTTGTTGGCGAAGGAGGCATTCTTGTTGGCGAATCCGTCAATTTCGCGCGCGTTCGACGGCGTTGATGGCGGGGGTGGCGCGCAGCGCGGCGGTGATGTCCGCCAGGTGTTTCACGTCATTCACCTCGACGTCGATCACCATGTCGAAGAAATCCATCGAGCGGTTGACGATGCGCAGGTTCGAGATGTTGCCCTCGTGGCGGGCGATCACCGTCGACAGGCTCGACAGGCTGCCGGGCTGGTTGGACACCGTGATCTTGAGCCGGCCGGTATAGACGCCGGCGGCGCCCTCGCTCACCGAGTCCCAGCCGACATCGATCCAGCGCTCCGGCGCCTCGGAGAAGCTCTCGAGCGTGGCGCAGTCGATGGTGTGGATGGTGACGCCCTTGCCGGTGGTGATGATGCCGACGATGCGGTCGCCCGGCAGCGGGTGGCAGCAGCGCGCGAAATGCACCGCCATTCCGGGGATCAGGCCGCGGATGGCGATCTGGCCGCCGTCCTTCTTGCCCCGCCCGCCCTCGGCCGCCTTGCCCTTGTTGCGCGCCCGCGAGATCGGCACGACGTCGGCGCCGCCGCTCTTGCGCGGCTGCTTGAGGCCCGGATAGACCGCCGTCAGCACCTCGCGCGCACCGACCAGGCCCGCGCCGACGGCGGCTATAAGATCGTCGGTGCTCACCTGCTTGAAGTTGGCGCGCACGCCGTCGAGACCCTTGTCGGTGACCGTGTAGCCCTCCTCGTGGAAGGTCTTGTCGAGCAGCGACTTGCCGAGCTGGATGTACTGCTCGCGCTGGCGCACGCGGATGAAGCGGCGGATCGCGGCCTTGGCCTTGCCGGTGACGACGAAGCGCTCCCAGGTCGGCGACGGCGTCTGCGCCTTGGAGGTGATGATCTCGACCTGGTCGCCGTTGGAAAGCTGCGTGCGAAGCGGCAGCATGCGCCCGTTGATCTTGGCGCCGACGCAGGTGTCGCCGACCTGGCTGTGGACCGCATAGGCGAAGTCGATCGGCGTCGCGCCGCGCGGCAGGGCTATGAGCTTGCCCTTCGGCGTGAAGCAGAACACCTGGTCCTGGAACATCTCGAGCTTGGTGTGCTCGAGAAATTCCTCGGCGTTGGGCGCCTTGTCGAGGATATCGATCAGGCTGCGCAGCCACGCATATTGCGGCGCATCCGTCGAAGGTCCGCCCTGCTTGTAGATCCAGTGCGCGGCGACGCCGCGCTCGGCTTGGTCCTGCATCTCCTCGGTGCGGATCTGAAGCTCGATGCGCTGGCCGAGCGGACCGATCACGCCGGTGTGCAGCGAGCGGTAGCCGTTCGGCTTGGGCACCGAGATGTAGTCCTTGAAGCGCTGCGGCAGCACCTGGTAGCGGCCGTGCAGCAGGCCGAGCGCCTGGTAGCACTGCGCCACGTCGGCGACGATGATGCGGAAGGCCATGATGTCGGCCAGCTGCTCGAACGAGACGTTCTTGGTCTGCATCTTGCGCCAGATCGAATAGGGCGTCTTCTCGCGACCCGAGACCTGCGCCGCCAGCCCGCCCTCCTTCAACGTCTTGATCAGCTCGGCCTCGATTTCCGGCACCAGCCGCTCGCCACGCTCGCGCAGGTAGCCCTGACGCGCCTGCACCGATGCGCGGCCGTCAGGATTGAGCTCGGCGAAGGCCAGCTCCTCGAGCTCGCGCTTGACCTTCTCCATGCCGATCCGCGAGGCAAGCGGCGCGTAGAGGTCCATGGTCTCGCGGGCGATGCGCCGGCGGCGCGTCGGATCCTTGATGTGGTGCAGGGTCCGCATGTTGTGCAGGCGGTCGGCGAGCTTCACGAGCAACACCCGGATGTCCGACGACATCGCCAGCACCAGCTTGCGCAGGTTCTCGGCTTCCTTGGTGCTCTCAGACTGGACTTCGAGCCGGCTGAGCTTGGTCACGCCGTCGACCAGGCGGGCGACATTCTCGCCGAACAGGCGCGCGATCTCGTCGCGCGTGGCGTCGGTGTCCTCGAGCGTATCGTGCAGCAGGCCGGTGACGATCGACGAGGTGTCGAGCTTCATCTCGGCCAGGATGCCGGCGACCTCGACGGGATGGGAGAAATAAGGGTCGCCCGAGGCGCGCAGCTGGGTGCCGTGCTTCTTCAGCCCGTAGACATAGGCGCGGTTCAGCATCTCCTCGTCCGCATCGGGATCGTAGGACTGCACGCGCTCGACGAGTTCAAACTGACGAATCATGGCAATCGCCCATTATATGGGGACGATTGCCCTCACTCCACGACGTTTGACGAATAGCAGGGCCAAGGCCCGCTAGGCCTTACTCGGTGACGTCGTCTTCCTCGGCCATCGGCAGCGCCTTGGGCTGGGCAGCTTCGGCGCCGCCTTGGGCCAGGGCCGCTGCCAGCTCCTGCTCGAGCTCGGCCATCTCGTTGACCTCTTCGGGCTTATCGATATCGGCGTGCTTCTGCATGCCGGAGATCAGCGAGTCCTTGAGCACGGCCTGATCGAGCTTGGTCTCGGCGATCTCGCGCAACGCCACGACCGGGTTCTTGTCGCGGTCGCGGTCGACGGTGATCTGAGCGCCGGCCGAGACGTCGCGCGCGCGCTGGGCGGCGAACATGACGAGCTCGAAACGGTTGGGCACCTGCAGGATGCAGTCTTCGACGGTGACGCGCGCCATGGGCGGACCTCTGATTTTCTTGGAGCGGGCGGTTATACGCGCCCCTCCATAAAAGACAAGGATTCATTGCCTCCCCCGTCATACGGGTCGGCGTTTTGGCCGCTCCGCGGCCAAAAGCGCCCAGGTGGCCCGGAGGGTCGGAGGGGGTTGGCCTCACGAAGGGCTAAGATCAAAATCAAAAGGCAATTTTACTGAGGCCTTCCCCCCCGCCTCCCTCGGGGGGACCTCCCCCGTGAGACGGGGAAGGCTAGAGCTTTTCGATCACTTGGCCGGCCGGCAAGGCAGCCAGGAGGTCTTGGATCGACGTGCCGCTCAGGGGATGGCGCCAGGCGGGCGCCAGGTCTGCCAGCGGGCGCAGCACGAAGGCCCGGGCCGTCATGCGCGGGTGCGGCAGAATGGCCTGACCGGGGCCGCCGGCGGCCGTTTTCCCGCGAAAATCCAGGAGATCCAGATCGATCATCCGGGCGGCGTTGGCGACCGTCCGGACCCGCCCGAAGGCCTGCTCGACGTCATGGAGCACCGCCAGCAACTCGTCGGGCGACAGCTTTGTCACAACTTCGACCACGGCGTTGACGTACCATGGCTGGTCGGAGGCCGGTACCGGGGCCGTACGGTACCAGGGTGAGACCCGAACGGTCGCAACACCCTGGCGAGCCAGTTCCGCGAAGGCCGCTTCCAGTGTCGGGCGGGGCGCGCCATGGATCGGGTGGGGTAAATTCGCGCCAGCACCGATGAAAATTGAACCTTGCTCAGTGTTTTCCACCAGCAAATACCTCCAACCCCTTGTGATCTATGAGATAATGGCCTAGACTTAACGCGTGGTAGGAAGGGTGTGGGTTACCTTGCTCCCGCGGTTACATAATTTTTTTCGCTCCCTCTGCGCATATTCTCCAAAAGGATAACCGCCATGAAAGGCAATTTTTACGAAAACGAGCGTGTGGCTCTCTTTATCGACGGGGCCAACCTCTATTCCGCGGCCCGCGCCTTGGGCTTCGACATCGACTACCGGCGCCTTCTTAAGGTCTTTCGCGAGAAAGGCCGGCTGGTCCGCGCCTACTACTACACGGCGCTGGTCGAGGATCAGGAATACTCGCCGATCCGCCCGCTGATCGATTGGCTGGACTACAACGGCTACACCATGGTCACCAAGCCGACCAAGGAATTCACCGACGCCATGGGCCGCCGCAAGATCAAGGGCAACATGGACATCGAGCTCGCCATCGACGTGCTCGAGATGGCCGAGCACCTCGACCATGTGATCCTGTTCTCCGGCGACGGCGATTTCCGCCGCCTGGTCGAGGCCGTGCAGCGCCGTGGCCTGCGCGTATCGGTCGTCAGCACCATCAAGTCCTCGCCGCCGATGGTGGCCGACGAGCTGCGCCGCCAGGCCGACGACTTCATCGAACTCTCCGAGCTGGCGCCGTTGATCGCGCGCAGCCCGTCGGAACGCACGGCGCGGCCGGCCGTGGCCGCCCAATTCGCCCAACGCGACCAGGACGGCGAGCTCGACGATGCGCCCTCCGAAGCGCTGATGCGGTCGGCCTAGTCCCGCCGCTCCAGTGGCTGCCCAGCGTTTCGAGGAGCCGCCGCTCGACTGTCCGCGCTGCCCGAGGCTCGTCGCTTTCCGGCACGAGCTCCAGGACAAATATCCCGATTGGCAGAATGCGCCGGTCCGCTCGTTCGGCGACCTCGATGCGCGCCTCCTGATCGTCGGCCTCGCGCCCGGGATGAAGGGCGCCAACCGCACCGGCCGGCCCTTCACCGGCGACTATGCCGGCGACCTCCTCTATTCGACCCTGTTGAAGTTCGGCTTCGCCCAGGGCATCTACCGCGCCGATCCCAATGACGGGCTCCATCTGGTCGACTGCCGCATCGCCAACGCCGTGCGCTGCCTGCCGCCCGAGAACAAGCCGTTGCCCGTCGAGTTCACCCACTGCCGGCCGTTCCTCCAGAGTGAGCTGGCGGTAATGCCCAATCTCAAAGTCATTGTCGCCTTGGGCAAGGGCGCCCACGACCAGGCCCTGCGTGCGCTGACCGTCAGGCCGGCCGGCGCTTACCCCTTCATCCACAACAGGCTACACGCCCTGCCGACCGGCCTGGCGCTGGCCGACAGCTATCACTGCTCGCGCTACAACACGAACACCGGCCGGCTGACGACGGAGATGTTTCACCAGGTGTTCGCCGGCGTCCGTGACGCACTTTCATAGGAGCGCGGACCTCCAGGTCCGCTCATACAAGACCTCACCCTGAGGAGCGCCCGCAGGGCGCGTCTCGAAGGGTGGGAACCAGTCTTTCTGTTGCCCATGCTTCGAGACGCCACGCTGCGCGCGGCTCCTCAGCATGAGGTCTGGCTTTGTCCTAGCCCACCTGGAGATCCGCGCTCCACCCGAGGCGGCCTGGCTGACAGAAACAAGCCCTCGTCATCCTGAGCGAAGCGAAGGATCTCATCGCCGTTTGCAAGGGCATGAGATCCTTCGCTTCGCTCAGGATGACACGATCTTTGGAGCGCGACCGCCCGTTAAAGCTCGGCTTCGATCGCGCTCGTGATCTCGCTGGAGCCGGGGCGCACGCGGCTTGGCCAGGCGCCCTTCAGGCTGCCGTCCTTGCCGATCAGGTACTTGTGGAAGTTCCATTTGGGCGCCGCGGCCTCGCCGGCCTCGCCGGAGATCCATTGGTAGAGCCCGTGCGCATCCATGCCGACGACCTTCTGCTTGGCGGTCAGCGGGAATTTGACGCCGTACATGGTCTCGCAGAACTTGGCGATCTCCGGCTCCGTCTTGGGCTCCTGCGCGCCGAAATCATTGGACGGCACGCCCAGCACCACCAGTCCCTTGGGGCCATAGGTCTCGTGCAACTTCTCCAGGTCGGCGTATTGCGGCGTGAATCCGCAATACGACGCCACGTTGACCACCAGCACCGGCTTGCCGGCGAAATCCTTCATGTCGAGCGGCTTGTTGTCGATGGTCGTGAAGGTGAAATCATGCGCCGACGCCATTGTCAGGTCTCCTCGTCATAACGTTGCTCGAGCCACGGATCGCCGTAATTGTGATAGCCGCGCAGCTCCCAGAAGCCCGGCTTGTCGAACACCGAGAACTCGATCCTCTTGATCCACTTGGCGCTCTTCCAGAAATAGAGCTTGGGAATCACGACGCGCAAGGGGCCGCCATGTTCCCGGCTGATCGGCCGGCCGTTCCAGCTCCACGCCAGCAGCACATCGTCGGCCGAGAAATCGGCCAGCGGCACATTGGTCGTATAGGTGTCGTAGGAATGGAAAATCACGTGCTGGGCTGCAGCCTTGGGCTTCACGATCGCCAGCAGGTCGCGCGCGCTCACGCCTTCCCACTTGTTGTCGTAACGCGACCACGCCGTGACGCAGTGAATGTCGGTCGTGAGCGCAGTCTTCGGCAGGTCGGTGAACTCGCCCCACTTCCAGGTCACGGGAGTCTCGACCTCGCCATCGACGAACAGCCGCCAGGCATGGGTCGGGATCTCCGGCTGGATGCCGAGATCGAGTACCGGCCAGGTCTCGACCTGGCGCTGCCCCGGCGGCAGGCGCTGTGTATGGGCCGCCGTCTTGCCGGTGAGCAGCCGGCCGTCCTCGGCCCATTTCTGCTTGCTGTCGATCAGCTTGTTCTTGAGCTTGCCGAACAAGGTGACGTCATCGTCGGACATGACTTTCCTTCAGATGCTGCGGCCCATCTTCTCCCAATATGGGGCGCGGAGCTTGCGTTTGAAGATCTTGCCCGAATCCTCGCGCGGCAGGGCTGCGATGAACTCGACCACCTTCGGCACCTTGTAGCGCGCCAGATGGCCGCCGAGATAGGCGCGGACGTCGGAGGCCTGCAGTTCGGCGCCGGCCTGCGGCTCGACATAGGCGCAGATCTGCTCGCCGAACTCCTCGTCGGGAATGCCGAACACCGCGCAGTCGCGCACGCCCGGCATCTGGATCAGCACCAATTCGATCTCGGCCGGGTAGATGTTGACGCCGCCGGAGATGATCATGTCGCGCTTGCGGTCGCACAGGAAGATATAGCCGTCGGCATCCTGGTAGCCCACATCGCCCACCGTCACGAGCTCGCCCAGCCCGACCTCGCGGCGCTTGGCGTCGTCGTTGTTGTAGGTGAATTCCGAGAGGTGCGGTCCCTTGAGGTAGATCTCGCCCACCTCGCCCTGCTTCACGTCGCGGCCCTCCTCGTCGACGATACGCAGCAGGGCGCCGGGCACGACATGTCCCACGGTGCCCGGCTTGCGCAACGCCTCCTCGGAATTGTGCCACACCACGATGCCGGTCTCGGTGGCACCGTAGTATTCGTTGATGACGGGACCCCACCATTCGATCATCTGGCGTTTCACGGCAGGCGCACAGGGCGCGGCGCCGTGCGTGACCCAGCGCAGCGACGACAGGTCGTGGCGGCGCTTCACCTCGTCAGGCAGGCGCAGCAGGCGCACCAGCATGGTCGGCACGATGTGCATGTGGCTGACGCGGTGCCTCTCGATCAGCCGCAGCATGTCGGCGGCATCGAAGCGCGGCTGCAGGACGATGTGCAGACCCAGCCGGGCGCTTCCCATGCCATAGGCCGCGGGAGCCGAGTGATACATCGGCCCGTTCATCAGCACGACGATCGAGGGATCGGCCGAAAGCCCCCAGTAGCGCGCCACTTCCTGCGCCGAGGCGGCCTGCATCTCGGGCGACGAGGGTTGGCGGCGCACGCCCTTGGGCCGGCCGGTCGTGCCCGATGTGTAGATCATGCTGCCGCGCGACGCCTTTGGCGGCTCGATGTTGGGTGCGCCGCGCGCCACGAAGGCGTCCCAGGTCTCGATGCCGGCCGGCGGCTGGCGCCTCTCGGGCGGCACGTTGTAGGCGGCGGCGATCTCGTCGGGCGTCGGCACCGCCAGGACCTTCACGCCGGCGGGAATCCCGGCAGCGATCTGCGCCAAAAGGTCGGTGTGCGCCACCAGCACCTTGGCGGCGCAGTCGCCCAGGATGTAGCCCGCCTCCTCGGGCGTGAAATGCCAGTTGATCGGCACGGCATAGGCGCCGAGCTGGCCGGCCGCCATGTTGACCTCGAAGGTCGCGAAGTCGTTGCGCAGCATCAGCGCCACGCTGTCATCCTCGCGCACGCCCAAGGCTCGGAGTCCGCCGGCGCCGCGTGCTGCATTGGACTGGATGTCGGCCCAGCTCCGGAAACGCTCGCCCGCCGTCAGGCCCGCCGTCATTTCCTTTTTCCCTTCCCGCCTCGTCCGAACTTCGCGCCTGCTCCCTTCAGCATGGTCAGCCCGAGAAAATGCGACAGCGTCTTGTAGTCCGGTCCATGCGTCAGCATGCCCGACTGGTGAAGCATGACGATGCCATGGATCGCCGCCCACATCGACCAGCCGAACAGCTTCGGATCGACATCGATGAAGCCCGACGCCGCCATCTCCTCGGCACCGCGCGTGATGTAGCGCGCCGCCCGCTCGGCCTGCGGTCCGAGCTCGGGATGGCTTTCGTCAACCGGCTCATCGATCTCGAACATGATGCGATAGGCGTGGGGATTGTTGAGGGCGAAGGCAAGATAGGCCTCGGCCGTCAGCCGCCCGCGCTCGGCCGTGTCGGTGACGCCGGCCGTCGCTTTCTCGAGCGTGTCGGCGAAGCTGCCGAAGGCCTGGGCGCGAACCGTCGCCAGGATGTCGGCCTTGTCCTTGAAATAGCGATAGGGTGTCTTGGGGCTGCAGCCCAGCGCCTCGGCCAGCTGGCGCATGGTGACGCCCTCGTAACCGAAGCGAGCGAAGCGCTCGGTGGCCACCCGGCACAACTCGGCACGGAAGTCGGCGATGTCCTGGTCGGTGAGATAACGCGGCATGAGTTTCCATACACAGTGTGTAGGGAACGCCTGTCCTCGTCAAATATTCGGCTCAAGACTTTCCTCCCCAACGAAGTTGGGGAGGTGGCCGAAGGCCGGAGGGGTCATGAGCCCCACCGACGATCTTCGACTGACGCTCATGACCCCTCCGCCCCTTCGGGGCCCCTCCCCCGCTTCGCGGAGGAAAGAATCGTCAGGCGCTCTCCGCGAACAATTCCCGCCCGATCAGCATGCGGCGGATCTCGCTGGTGCCGGCGCCGATCTCGTAGAGCTTGGCGTCGCGCAGCAGGCGGCCGGTCGGGTAGTCGTTGATGTAGCCGTTGCCGCCCAGCAGCTGGATGGCGTCGAGCGCGACCAGTGTCGCCTTCTCGGCGGCATAGAGGATGGCGCCCGCCGAATCCTTGCGCGTGGTCTGGCCGCGGTCGCAGGCCCTGGCGACTGAATAGACGTAGGCCTTGCAGGCATTCATCGTCGTGTACATGTCGGCGAGCTTGCCCTGCACGAGCTGGAACTCGCCGATCGCCTGACCGAACTGGCGCCGCTCATGGACATAGGGCACGACGATATCGAGCGCCGCCTGCATGATGCCGAGCGGACCCGCCGCCAGCACGGCGCGCTCGTAGTCGAGGCCGCTCATCAGCACATTGACACCCTTGCCGACGGCGCCCAGTACGTTCTCGGCGGGGATTTCGCAATCCTCGAACACCAGCTCGCCGGTCGACGAGCCGCGCATGCCCATCTTGTCGAGCTTCTGCGCCACCTTGAAGCCCTTGCGGTCGGTCTCGACGATGAAGGTCGTGATGCCGCGCGACCCGGCGGCGGGATCGGTCTTGGCGTAGACCACGATCACCTGCGCGTCGGGACTGTTGGTGATCCACATCTTGGTGCCGTTCAGCACGTAGCGGTCGCCCTTCTTGTCGGCACGCAGCTTCATGGAGACGACGTCGGAGCCGGCGCCCGATTCGCTCATGGCAAGGCTGCCGACATGCTCGCCCGAGATCAGCTTGGGCAGGAAGCGGCGCTTCTGCTCGTCGCTGCCGTTGCGGCGGATCTGGTTGATGCAGAGGTTGGAATGGGCGCCGTAGGAGAGGCCGACGGCCGCCGAGGCGCGGCTCAGCTCCTCGACCGTCACGACATGCTCGAGATAGCCCAGCCCCGACCCGCCATACTCCTCCTCGACGGTAATGCCGTGCAGGCCGAGCTCGCCCATCCTGGGCCACAGCTCGCGCGGAAAGCGGTCGGTCTTGTCGATTTCGGCGGCGATCGGCGCCACCTCGGCCGACGCGAAGCGCTGAACCTGCTCGCGCAGCGCGTCGGCGGTCTCGCCCAGGCCGAAGTCGAAGGGCGGCATCGCGTTGGGGATCATGGGTTTGTCTTGTCCGTTGAAGGGGAATGTCAGTGCGGCGTGCCCAGCTTGACGTGGATGCTGACCAATTTCCATTCCGCATCCGAGGGAATGAAATCCAGTTCGAAGTTGACGCGTACCGGCTCGGTCGGAAAGTAGCCTTTCACCAGCAGCTTGCCCTGGGCATCGATCGACGGCGCCGGCTCGTAGACCGGCTTCAGCGCCGCCACGAGCTCGATGTCGATGTTCTTCTCCCTGAACTCCTTGAAGGCCTCCTGCAGCCGCTCGGGCGGGAACTCCTGGCGGAACGGCTTGGACAGCTTCTGGTGCAACACGGTGTAGTTGCCGGTGACGTTGGCATCGTTGAACGACAGCAGCGAGGTCTTCACCAGCACCTCGAGCGCGCGCTCCGACGGCACCTTGTTCTGCGCCTTCGCGGCGCTCATCGCCAGCAGCAGGACGAGCATGGCGGCCAGGCGGGCGATCATGGACATCGGGCGGCCTCCCCGCCCGCACGATAGCCCGCCGGGGCGCCGATGCGAAGCCGTCCTCGCTCACGCCGTGCCGCGCAACGCCGCTGCCGGGGCACGCAGCATCTCCTCGCCAAGCCAGCCAGACGCGGCTCGGCGTGGCCGGCGCGGGCGGCGCCGATGCGTCTCGCCGAGCGACACGAGTCGCTGAAGTCCCACTGCGCGACCACTCTTGCCGGAGCGCGGACCTCCAGGTCCGCTCATGATTGATGATGCGGACCTGGAGGTCCGCGCTCCGAATGAGATGAGCCCCACCCTACAACAGGAAAACCGTCGCCAGGCCGAGGAAGGCCAGGAAGCCGATCACGTCGGTCACGGTCGTCAGGAACACCGTCGACGACACGGCGGGATCGATGCCGAATTTCTGCAGGCCGAGCGGGATCAGGGTGCCGGCGAGCGCGGCCGCCAGAAGATTGCAGACCATGGCGGCGCCGATCACCGCGCCCAGCCGCCAGTCGCCGTACCAGCCGACCACGGCGGCACCCATGATCAGGGCGAAGATCATGCCGTTGAGGCCACCCACCGCGGCCTCCTTGGCGACGAAGCGCAGGGCATTGGCCGCCGTCAGCTCGCCCATGGCGAGCGCCCGCACGGCCACCGTCACGGTCTGGGTGCCGGCATTGCCGCCCATCGAGGCCACGATCGGCATCAGCACGGCCAGCGCCACGATCTTCTCGATGGCGCCCTCGAACTGGCCGATCACAAAGGACGCCAGCACCGCGGTCGCGAGGTTCACGGTGAGCCACACGGCGCGCAGCTGGGCGGTGCGCACCGGACTGGAGTGCATGTCGTCGATGCCGACGCCGCCCATCTTCAAGAGATCCGCCTCGGCCTCCTCGTCGATCACGTCGACCACGTCGTCGACCATGATCACGCCCAGAAGCCGGCCGCGCTGGTCGACCACGGGACAGGACACCAGGTTCTTGTCGCGGAACAGGTGGGCGATCTCGGCCTGCTCGGCGCTCACCGGCACCGAAGGGATGTCAGGGTCGACGATGTCGAGGATCGGCACCGGCCGCTTGCTGCGCAGCATGCGTCCGAGTGGCACCGAGCCGCGCAGGCGGCCGTCCGGGTCGACCACGAAGATGTCGTAGACGTCGTCCGGCAGGTCGGTCGCTTCACGGCAATGGTCGATCACCTGGCCGACCGTCCAGCCGTCAGGGATCTTGACCAGCGAGCGCTGCATGAGGCGCCCGGCGGTGTCTTCCGGATAGGCGAGCGCGCTTTCGATATCGGCGCGCTCCTCGGCCGGCAGCTCGGCCAGCACCTCGCGTCGCTCGTCCTCCGGCAGGTCCTCGAGGATGGTCGCGGCATCGTCGGCTTCGAGCTCGTGCGCGGCGGCGGCGATGTCCTTGCTGTCGAGCTGGTCGAGGACGTCTTCGAGGACCTCTTCGTCGAGCTCGGTCAGGGCCTCCGGATCGAGATCGCGCTTGAGGATGCCGACCAGCTTGTCGCGCTCGGGCTCGGGCAGTTGCTCGAGGACGCTCGCCTGCCCGCTGGCGGAGAGCTCCGACAGCAGCGCCCGGACATCCTGGGTATTGTCTTCAGCGAGCGCCGACTCGACGCGCCGGACCAGTTCCGGCGGCACTTCGTCGAGGATATCGGGCTCGCTGCTCATCCACGCTCGTCCGCAAGACGCTGGGCCTCGACCACCGAGAGAGCCGTCATGTTGAGGATGCCGCGCGCCGTCACCGAAGGCGTCAGCACATGCGCCGGCAGCGCCGTGCCCAGCAACATCGGGCCGATATGCAGGCCGTCGGCCGCGGTCTTCAGGAGGTTGAAGGCGATGTTGGCCGTATCGAGCGACGGGCAGACCACGAGGTTGGCGGCCTCCTTCAGGCGCGAGCGCGGAAAGACGCTGCGGCGCACCTCCGGATCGAGAGCGGCATCGCCATGCATCTCGCCGTCGACCTCGAGCGCCGGCGCGCGCTGGTGGAGCAGCCTCACCGCCTCCGCCATCTTGCGCGCCGAGGGATGGTCCGAGCCGCCGAAGCTCGAATGCGAGAGCAGCGCCACCTTGGGCTGGATGCCGAAGCGCAGCACCTCGTCGGCCGCCAGCAGGGTGATGTTGACCAGCGTCTCGGCGTCGGGGTCTTCGTTGACGTAGGTGTCGGCGATGAACAGCGAGCGCGTCGGCATGACGAGCAGGCTGAGACCCGCCATGTTCTTCACGCCCTCGCGCGTGCCGATGACGTCGCGCACGTGGTTGAAATGGGTGCGGAAGCGGCCGTAGGCGCCGGCGATCATGGCGTCGGCGTCGCCCAGCTTCACCGCGAGCGCGGCGATCAGCGTCGGGCTGGAGCGCACCAGGTTGCGCGCGGTGGGCTCGGTGACGCCGCGCCGCTCCATGAGCTGATGATAGGCGCCCCAGTAGCGGTCATAGCGCGGGTCGTCCGAGGGATCGATCAGGGCGACGTCGATGCCGGGCCGGAAGCGCAGCCCCAGGCGCTCGGCGCGCCGCCGGATGATCTCGGGCCGGCCGATCAGGATGGGCTGGGCGATGCCCTCGTCGAGGATGATCTGGGTCGCGCGCAGGACGCGGTCGTCCTCGCCGGCGCTGAAGATCACCCGCTTGGGCGTGCTGCGCGCCTGCTCGAACAGCGGCCGCATGATCAGGCCGGACTTGAAGACGAACTGGCTGAGCTGCTGGCGATAGGCGTCGAAGTCGGCGATCGGCCGGGTCGCCACGCCCGAGTCCATGGCGGCCTTGGCGACGGCAGGCGCCAGCTCGACGATCAGGCGTGGATCGAACGGCTTGGGGATGATCTGATTCGGTCCGAAGCCGCCGGCCTGCTCGCCGAAGGCGCGCGCCACGACCTCCGACGGCTCCTTGCGCGCCAGCGCCGCCAGCGCGCGCACGCAGGCAATCTTCATCTCGTCGTTGACGGTGCTGGCCCCCGCGTCGAGCGCGCCGCGGAAGATGTAGGGGAAGCACAGGACGTTGTTGACCTGGTTGGGGTAGTCGCTGCGGCCGGTCGCCATGATGGCGTCGTCGCGCACCGCCGCCACGTCGTCCGGCGCGATCTCGGGATCGGGATTGGCGAGCGCGAAGATCAGCGGCTTGGCCGCCATCCTGGCGACCATCTCCTTCTTCAACACCCCCGCCGCCGACAGGCCGAGGAAGACGTCGGCGCCACCGATCACCTCGGCCAGGGTGCGCGCCGGCGTGTCGCGCGCGTAGCGTTCCTTCCACGGGTCCATCAGCTCGTTGCGGCCCTTCCAGACCACGCCCAGTATGTCGGTCACCCACATGTTCTCGCGCGGCAGGCCGAGCTTCTCGAGCACGCCCAGGCACGACAGCGCCGCGGCGCCTGCCCCCGACACCACGAGCTTCACCTGTCCGATGTCCTTGCCGACCAGCGACAGCGCGTTCAGGAGCGCTGCGCCCACGATGATCGCCGTGCCGTGCTGGTCGTCGTGGAAGACCGGGATCGACATGCGCTCGCGCAGCTTCTGCTCGACGTAGAAGCATTCCGGCGCCTTGATGTCCTCGAGATTGATGCCGCCGAAGGTGGGCTCCAGCGCGGCGACGATGTCGACCAGCTTGTCCTGATCGAGCTCGGACAGCTCGAGGTCGAAGACATCGATGCCGGCGAACTTCTTGAACAGCACGCCCTTGCCTTCCATCACCGGCTTGGCGGCGAGCGGGCCGATGGCGCCCAGCCCCAGCACAGCGGTGCCGTTGGTCACCACCGCCACCAGGTTGGCGCGCGCCGTCAGCTCGGCCGCCATCCCGGGATCGCGCACGATCTCGTGGCACGCCGCCGCGACGCCCGGCGAATAGGCGAGCGAGAGGTCGCGCTGGGTGGCCAGCGGCTTGGTCGGGACGACCTCGATCTTCCCGGGACGCGGGAGGCGATGGTAGCGAAGCGCGCTTTCGGTGAGTTCGTCCGCCAAGCCCGCCTCCTCGCCTCACAACAAAAAGGGCCGCCCGAAGGCGGCAACAGGTTACCTTTCCGATCGAACCGGCGAGTTTGGTGCGGCCAAGAAGACTCGAACTTCCACGCCTCGCGGCACTAGCACCTCAAGCTAGCGCGTCTACCAATTCCGCCATGGCCGCGCCGGTTCGATGGGGCGGGGGATACCAAATAGGCACCGCAGGCGCAAGGTAACTCGCCAAAGTACCGCGGAGGGCGCGACGCCGCGGCTATTGCGCCGGGCCCCGGAAGTACCGATTTTGCCATAATGAACAAGCCGGAGTGGCGCATTTCCGACGGCGCGGTGTCCTACGCCGAGGCATTGGCGGTCATGGAAGAGCGCGTGGCCGACATCCGCGCAGGCCGCGAGCGCGAGCTGGTCTGGCTGCTCGAGCATCCGCCGCTCTACACCGCCGGCACCAGCGCGCGGCCGCAGGACCTCCTGCAGCCCATGCGCTTTCCCGTCCACGTCGCGGGCCGCGGCGGGCAATACACCTATCACGGGCCCGGCCAGCGCGTGGTTTACGCCATGCTCGATCTGCGCCGCCGGCGCCAGGACGTGCGGCGCTTCGTGTCCGACCTCGAGGACTGGACCATCCGCACCCTCGCCCGCTTCAGCGTGACCGCCGAACGGCGCGCCGGCCGGGTCGGCGTCTGGGTGGCCCGCCCCGAGAAGCCGCTCCTGGCCGATGGCCGTCCGCGCGAAGACAAGATCGCAGCCATTGGCGTGCGCATCCGGCACTGGGTGTCGTTCCACGGCCTCTCGATCAACGTCGAGCCCGAGTTGTCGCACTACGCGGGAATCGTGCCGTGCGGCATCGCCGACCATGGCGTGACCTCGCTGGTCGATCTCGGCCTGCCCGTGACCATGGCTGATCTCGATATCGCGCTGGCCGAGACGTTCGACGAGGTGTTCGGTCTCGATACGGTCGAGACTCCTGCCTTCGCCTAAGTGTCCTCACTTAATCGGGCTCCTCTCCCCCGCTAGGGGGAGAGGTTGGGTGAGGGGGATGCGCACGTCGTTGCCCCCTCACCTAGCCTCTCCCCCTAGCGGGGGAGAGGAATATGAGTTGTGGATCAGTCTCGATGCCCATGACCCCTCCCGCCCTGCGGGCCACCTCCCCGCGCTTCGCGCAGGGAGGGAGTATTTTTTGGTCAGGCCGTCGGAAGCAGCGTAAAGCCTTCCGGCAGCACATCGAGATCGACCGGCTCGATATCGACGTCGTCGACCCGCGCGGCGGCGGGACCGCGCCGGCAGGCATCGATCATCGCCCCGATCGCCGCATCGTCGCCCACGATCAGCGCCTCGACCGACCCGTCGGTGCGGTTGCGCACCCAACCGGTGACGCCGAGGCGCCGGCCGGTCGTCATCGCCCAGTGGCGATAGCCTACACCCTGCACCCGGCCGCGGATGGTGAGACGCGCCTGCAACGGCATCGCGGGCTCAGGCGAACTCGATGATCTTCTGGTCGACGCGCAGGCTGTCGCCGGCCGTGGCGTGCAAGCGTCTTGACCGTGCCGTCGCGCGTGGCGCGCAGCACGTTTTCCATCTTCATCGCCTCGACCACGGCCAGCACCTCGCCGGTCTTGATCTCCTGGCCCTCGCTCACGGCGACGGACGCGAGCAGGCCGGGCATCGGCGAGAGCAGGAACTTGGAGGTGTCGGGCGCCGCCTTGACCGGCATCAGGGCGTAGAGCTCGGCCTGGCGCGGCGTCAGCACCAGCGCCTCGGCCTGGCCGCCTTCATGGATCAGCCGCCAGCCCGAGCCCACCGCATCGATCTGGACCACGATCGCCTTCTGGTCGACCCGGGCGCGCAGCAGCGGCTCGCCCGGCGACCAGCTGGTTTCGATCGTCAAACGACGGTCGCCCACGGCCACCTTGATAGCCGATTCGCTGCCCGCCACGGTGAGCGCAATCGGCGCGCGATTGAGCATCACGACGCGGCTGTCCTCCCTTTTCCCGACGCGCGCCGCCCGGATCGACTCCGCCGCGGCGGCAAGGGCCGCCAGCATCGCCGGGTCGTGCGGCGGCAGATGCGCCGCGGTGAACCCGCCCTTGAATTCCTCGGCGATGAAATTGGTCGTGAGCCGGCCCTCACGGAATCGCGGATGGGCCATCAGCGCCGCCAGGAACGGCACGTTGTGCGACACGCCGCGGACGTAGAATTCGTCGAGCGCTCGCCGCATGCGCTCGATGGCGTCGATCCGGGTCTTCCCGTAGGAGCAGAGCTTGGCGATCATCGGATCGTAGAACATCGAGATCTCGCCGCCCTCGTAGACGCCGGTATCGACACGGACGTCGGGGCCAGGCTCGGGCTCGCGGTACTTCACCAGCCGTCCGGTCGAGGGCAGGAAATTGCGGAACGGGTCCTCGGCATAGAGCCGCGCCTCGACCGCCCAGCCTTCGAGCTTCACGTCCTTCTGCTCGAACGGCAGCTTCTCGCCGGCCGCGACACGGATCATCAGCTCGACCAGGTCGAGGCCGGTGATGAGCTCGGTGACTGGATGCTCGACCTGCAGGCGGGTGTTCATCTCGAGGAAGTAGAACTTGCGGTTCTTATCGACGATGAACTCGACCGTGCCGGCGCTCTTGTATTTGACCGCCTTGGCGAGCGCCACCGCCTCCTCGCCCATCGCCTTGCGCGTCTTGGCATCGAGGAACGGACTGGGTGCCTCCTCGATCACCTTCTGATGCCGGCGCTGGATCGAGCACTCGCGCTCCCACAGATAGATGCAGTTGCCCTTGCCGTCGGCAATCAGCTGGATCTCTATGTGGCGCGGCTCCTCGACGTATTTCTCGATGAACACGCGATCGTCGGCGAACGACGCCTTGGCCTCGTTGGTTGCCGAGCCGAAGCCCTCGCGCGCCTCCTCGTCGTTGTAGGCGATGCGCATGCCCTTGCCGCCGCCGCCGGCCGACGCCTTGATCATCACCGGATAACCGACCTTCTGCGCGATCTTCACCGCCTCCTCGGCGTCCTTCAGGGCGTGCAGGTAGCCCGGCACGGTGCTGACCCCGGCCTTGAGCGCGAGCTTCTTGGATTCGATCTTGTCGCCCATGGCGTGGATGGCCAGCGCATCGGGACCGATGAAGACGATCTTCGCCTTGGCCAGCGCCTTCTGGAATTCCTGCTTCTCCGAGAGGAAGCCGTAACCCGGATGGACCGCCTGCGCGCCGGTCTTCCTGCAGGCCGCCACGATCTTGTCGATCTGCAGGTAGGACTGCGCCGAGGGCGGCGGGCCGATCAGCACCGCCTCGTCGGCCAGGCGCACGTGCAGCGCGTCGGCATCGGCTTCGGAATAGACCGCCACCGTCTTGATGCCGAGCCGCTTGCAGGTACGGATGACGCGACAGGCGATCTCGCCGCGGTTGGCGATCAGGATCTTGTCGAACGGGGCTTGTCGGCCTTCGCCTCGCCCTTGGGCGCAGGCTTTGCCGCGGCCTTGACCGCAGGTCCTGCCGCCTTCGGCACGGCTTTTTTCGCGGCCTTCTTCCTGGCGGCCATGCTCACGATCCTTCTTTATTGCGGTCGAGACTGTTGCGATCGAAGAGACCCCTGGCCCAGGCGGCATGGCCCAGGATCAGCGGCGCCCAGGCTGTCAGCACCCACAGCCACCAGGGATAGCGGCTGCTGAAGAGCGCGTTGACCGCGATCAGCACCAGAAGCGCGAACAACGCCACGATCAGATGCAGGCGTACCGCGCGGCCGCGCCTCATGCGCTCCTCCGGCGACAAGCTCACATCGGCCCTCTTTCACGACGACGCTTCACAGGGGGATATTGCCATGCTTGCGCCACGGATTCTCGAGCTTCTTGGTTTCGAGCGTGGCCAGCGCGCGGCAGACCCGCCGGCGCGTGCCGTGCGGCATGATCACGTCGTCGATGAAGCCGCGGTTGGCGGCCACGAACGGATTGGCGAACTTCTCGCGGTATTCCTCGGTGCGCTTGGCGATCTTGGCGGCATCGCCGATGTCGGAGCGGAAGATGATCTCGACCGCGCCCTTGGCGCCCATCACGGCGATCTCGGCGCCCGGCCAGGCATAGTTCACGTCGCCGCGCAGGTGCTTGGACGCCATCACGTCGTAGGCCCCGCCATAGGCCTTGCGGGTGATCACCGTCACCTTGGGCACCGTCGCCTCGGCATAGGCGTAGAGCAGCTTGGCGCCGTGCTTGATGATGCCGCCGAACTCCTGCTGCCGTGCCCGGCAGGAAGCCCGGCACGTCGACGAAGGTGACGATCGGGATGTTGAAGGCGTCGCAGAAGCGCACGAAGCGCGCCCCCTTGCGCGCGCTGTCGATGTCGAGGCAGCCCGCCAGCACCATCGGCTGGTTGGCGACGAAGCCCACGGTGCGGCCGTCCATGCGGCCGAAGCCGATCACGATGTTGCCGGCCCATTCCGGCGAGAGCTCGAAGAAGTCGCCCTCGTCCACGACCTTCAGGATCAGCTCCTTGATGTCGTAGGGCTTGTTCGTGTTGTTCGGCACCAGCGTGTCGAGCGAGAGGTCGTCGCGGTCCGCCGGATCCCGCGTCGGCCGCAGCGGCGCCTTCTCGCGGTTGTTCGACGGCAGGAAATCGACGAAGCGGCGCAGCTGCAGCAGCGCCTCGACGTCGTTCTCGAAGGCAAGGTCGGCGACGCCGGACTTCTGCGTGTGGGTGAGCGCGCCGCCCAGCTCCTCCTGGGTCACCGTCTCGTGCGTCACCGTCTTCACCACGTCGGGACCGGTCACGAACATGTAGGAACTGTCCTTCACCATGAAGATGAAGTCGGTCATGGCCGGCGAATAGACCGCGCCGCCCGCGCACGGGCCCATGACCATGGAGATCTGCGGGATCACGCCCGAGGCCAGCACGTTGCGCTGGAACACGTCGGCATAGCCCGCCAGCGAATCGACGCCTTCCTGGATGCGCGCGCCGCCGGAGTCGTTCAGCCCCAGCACCGGCGCACCGACCTTCATGGCGTTGTCCATGACCTTGCAGATCTTGGCGGCATGCATGCCCGACAGCGCGCCGCCGAACACGGTGAAATCCTGGCTGAAGACATAGACCAGCCGGCCGTTGATCGTGCCATGGCCGGTCACCACGCCGTCGCCCGGGATCTTCTGGGTCTCCATGCCGAAGTCGATGGAGCGATGCTCGACGAACATGTCGTATTCCTCGAACGAGCCCGGATCGAGCAGCACGTCGATGCGCTCGCGCGCCGTCAGCTTGCCCTTGGCGTGCTGCGCCTCGACACGCCGTTGCCCGCCTCCCAGGCGCGCCGCCGCGCGCCGGCGCTCGAGTTCTTCCAACATCTGCTGCATCTATTTCTCCGGCCCTCTCCGTCCGTTTTCGGCCATTCGCATGCCTGCGTCTAGTGCACGGTCCGCGCTGCTCGAATCGATTTCCTCCCCTTCGCGGAGCCCGCGAAGGGGAGGTGTCGCCGTCATACGGCGACGGAGGGGTCGAGGCTACAGAGTTGTTGTCGCCCATGCCCCCTCCGGCCGCTGCGCGGCCACCTCCCCAGCTTCGCTGGGGAGGAACAGAGCTAGCGCAGGAATCGCTTCTCGTCGTCCTTGACCTTGCTCATGCCCTGCAAGTCGAAGACGTCCTCGACCGTGGCGATGCCGGCCTCGACGCCGTGGATGCCGCCATCCTTGCGGATCTGGGCGAAGGTCTTGCGCATGGCGCCGACGGAGGCGCGGATGGCATGGTTGCCCCAGATCAGAAGACCGATCTTCTTCAGCGCCCGCACCCGCGCGACCGTCATCTGCGGATAGGCGGTCGGCACCAGCGCGATCGGCGCCTTGCCGTCCCATGCCTTCACGAACGCCTCGATCTCGTCCGGCGTCTTCTGCTTGGAATGGACCAGGATCATGTCCGCGCCGGCCGCTTCGTAGGCGCGTGCCCGCTTCAGCGCTTCGTCCTGGCCCAGCCCCGCGATCAGCGCTTCGGTGCGCGCCACGATCACCAGGTCGGGATCGCGTCGCGCCGCCAGCGCCGCCTCGATCTTGCCCTGGAATTCTTCGATGCGGACCATGTCCTGGCGGCCGCCGGCGATCAGGCTGGTGACCTTGGGGAAGCTCTTGTCCTCCATCACGATGGCCGCGGCGCCGGCCCGCTCATACTGCTCGACGGCGTAGAGCACGTTGATGGCATTGCCGAAGCCGGTGTCGATGTCGGCCACCACCGGCAGGCCGGAACGGTCGGCCATGGCGCGCGTCATGTCGAGATGCTGGGTCATCGACACCACGCTGACATCCGGGACGCCGTACATTGCGGAGAGCTCGAAGCCCGACGCCCAGATCGCATCGAAGCCCGCCTCGGCCGCCAGCATCGCCGACAGCGGGCTGTGTGCCGCCATCGCCTCGACCAGGCCGTTCCTGGCCAGAACCTCACGGAATTTGGCGCCAGCGCCCATCATCATCCCCTCAGCCGTTCAGCTTCCAGCAGCGCCAGGAAGCGCGCGCCGGCCTCGATGTCGTGCCTGATGTTCTCGTGCCGCAAGGTCGAAGTCGGGTCCTCGCCCCAGCGTTCGATCTGATAGAGCTCGTCGAGCTGGGCGGCGGCAAACGCCCTGTCCGCCGGCAAATGGCCTTCGGCAATGGCCAGCGCGATCACCAGCGAGCCCGAAATGTGCGTGAGATTGTAGAGCGCCGCGAGGGCCAGGTCGCCATGGGCGGCCACGACCTCGCGCAGCCGCGCCAGGACCTCGGGCGGCTGGGCGACGAATGTCGTGCCCTCGGCAACGACGAAGCGCACGCCATAGCGTTCGGCCGCCCAGTCGAGCAGCGGCTGCCACGTCTCCTGCTGGCGCTCCACAAGGCTGGACGGTGCGGGCGCGCGATAGCACAGCATGTCGGAGCCGGCATACTTCGCCGTGTCCTCGATCACCCGCTCGCGCTGGACGGCCACGCGGTCGATCGCCGTGGCGGCGAGCCGCGTCAGCCGCAGATGCGAGACATTGATCTCCGCTTTGTCCGGCACGTCCTGCCACTCCGTGGCGATCGCCTCGGCGAGCGCGCGAGTCGGGGTCACCAGCACGGCCTTCGCCGGCGTGCGCATCGCCTTGCCGTCGAGCAGGACGCGATAGCCGCCGTCGCCGGCGTCGACCGCCGTCTCCTTGTAGAAGCGCTTCATCGGCGAGGGCTTACACGCCGCGCTAGGCCGACGACAAGGGGCAGGCTCAGCGCGGGCGCTCGCGTTTCGCAGACGGGCTCTGACTCTGAGGGCGTGCCGAGCGCTGGCGCGCATCGGCCGCAGTGGGTATCGGCAGCTGGGCGCGCAGTCCCGGCCGCAGCGCTTCGACCCGCGGCGCCACCACGGCGCAGGCATTGGCGCCGGCCTGGCGCGATGCGAGGTTGATCTGCGCCGCCAGGCTGGGAACGGTGGCGCCCGGCACGATCAGCCGGGCGAGAGCGGGCTCCAGCGCGCCCGTCGTGGGGCGGCCGCTGCCGCCCTTCAGGCGCAGCGGCGAGGCGAGGGCCGCGTTCTGGTTGTCGCGCGCTTCGGGCGCCAGGATGAATTCCCAGCCCTCCGTGCGCAGCTGGACGTAGCCGCCCCCCACGAGGACGGCGCGCGGCGTGTCGACGACCAGCCGCCGCAGCGACGCCACGCCACCGCTCACGTCGAAGCGGCCGGCGATGCAGTTGAACGGCACGCCATCGGTGCCGCCGCCCAGCAGGCGCTGCGTCTCCGGCGGCCAGCTGGCGAGCGGATCGCGCGGCCAGGCGCCCTTGGCGACCGTCACGTCGATCGACCCGCTGGCAGAGTTCAGCGCGTCGCGCGTGGTCCGTCCGCTGCCGCGCAGGCGCAAGTCCATGTCGGCCACCGCGTCGCGCAGCCCGAGGTCCAGGCCCAGCAAGGATGAAAGATCCCCCAGCGGCACGCGGTTGGCCGAAGCGGTCAGTGTCGCCTGTCCGAAGCGACCGGTCGGGTCATAGGCGAGGTCGAACCCCGCCGATCCGCTGCCGACGGTGGCGGCCGCCCGGAAGGCAAAGCGCGTTTCGCTCGAGGTGAGCGTGATCGACGCGTTCTGCACCTTGCTGCCCAGCCCGATGATTTCGCCCAGCCGCGCCGTCACCGACAAAGTCGAGCGGCCGAGCCAGGTCGCGGCAAAGGGCAGGGTTGGCACAAGACGCGGCTGCGCGGGCGACGGGGCGCTGGCCGCGTCAGGCGCGGCCGGCGCCGCGTGCAGGCCGGCGAGGTCGAGGCGGTTCACATCGGCATTGAGGGTGACGGTTGCGCTACCTTTGCGGTCGACCCGGAACAGGACGTCGGCGGTGAGCTCGCTCGAGCCCACCTTCAAGGTCGTCACATCCACCTTGAAGGCGCTGCGCTGGGTCGCGGCCTTGGCGCTCAGCACATAGGGGCCGCCCGTGGGCACGGGCAGGCGGATATAAGGACCGAAGACCGAGACATCCGGCCCCTCGGAATTGATCTGGACCGTGGTGCCCTTGACGCCGACGCCGCCCTTGATCGCGATCTTGCCGCCGCCGAAGCCGCCCTGCATATCGATGTTGCCCGGCAAGCCCCGCATCCAGCCGTCGAACGATCCGGCGGTGCCGGTGAGCTCGAGCGGCGTGGCGTGGGGAACGGCGAAACGACCCTCGATCTGCAGGGGCTGGTTGGGCGCCGACGACCGCAGCGTGGCGCTGGGGATCTCCAGCACGACCGGCGGACGTCCCTCCTTTTCGGCGATGGTCAGGACCGAGTCGCGCACGTCGATGGTGCCGATCCAGGGAAATCCGTTGGTGGTGCGGAGCCGGAACGAACGGTTCTCGCCCGCATGGGGGCCCGACCCGTCGGGCGGCGGCAGCATCTCGAGGTTGGCGTCGCCCACCTCGTTGGTCTCGACCAGGATGTCGGCGCCTTCGAGCACGATGCGACCGATCTTGACCTCACCCAGGAAGAGCGAAACCGGGTCGATGTACAGAGTGAGCTTGCGCACCCGCGCCATGTCGGGACGCGATCCCCACGGCGCGTTCGACAGCGTGACGCCTTCCGCCACCATGGCGGGCTCGCTGCCGAGCTTGACGGCCAACGGCACCTTGGCCGCCAGCTCGCGGCCGGTCACCTTGCGGATCTGTTCGGTGAGGCGCGCCTGGTAGCGCGAGAGATCGCGCGTGGCGACCCAGACAACGCCCACGATCGCGACGATCGGAACCGCCGCGATGAGGACCCAGGTCAGCCGCCTCCAAGGAACGCGCATGCCAACCGATTCTCGCTCAATCGCCGCCGATCGAGAAGCCGAATGCCTCAACGGTACGGCGGAAGTGAGGCGGCGCGCTCCGCCTCGACCTTCAGCTCGCCCTTGCCCGAGGGATGCGGCAGCACGATGCGGCGGGCATGGAGGTGCAGGCGCCGGGCATCGGCGACGGGCGCCAGCAGCGCTTCCTCGCCGCCATACTTGCCGTCGCCCAGGATGGGGCAGCCGATCGCCGCGCAGTGCACGCGCAACTGATGCGTCCGTCCGGTGCGCGGCCACAGCGCCAGGAACGCCGCGCGCTTGCCGGCCCGATCGACCACGCGGAAGTGGGTCAGCGCCTTCTGGCCGTTCTCATGATCGACCTGCATCAGGTCGCGATCGCCGCGCGCGCCCGGCCGCTTGGCGAGCGGCAGGTCGATGGCGCCTTCGGGCTTGGGCGGCAGGCCGACGACGACCGCCCAGTAGAGCTTCTCGGTCTCGCGGTCGCGGAAGGACTCGCCCAGCCGCTTGGCCGCCTGGCCGGTGCGGGCGATCAGCAGGACACCCGACGTGTCCTTGTCCAGGCGATGGACCAGCCGCGGCCGCTCCTCGAAGCCGAAGCGCAGCGCGTCGAGCATGCCGTCGACATGCCGCTCCGTGCCTGTCCCGCCCTGTACCGCCAGCCCCGGCGGCTTGTTCAGGACGATGACGTGGTCGTCCTTGTGGATGACCAGCCGCTGGATTTCCGCGGCATCCTGGTCCGATACGGTCGGGATCTCCCGCGGCTTGGGCGGCGGCGTGGTCGTGACGCCGGGCGGCAGGCGAATGGTCTGGCCGGGCTCGATCCGATCCTTGCCTTCGGCGCGCTTGCCGTCGATCCGCACCTGGCCCGTGCGCAAAAGCTTCTGCAGCGCGCCGTGGCTCAGCTCCGGAAAATGCCGCTGGAACCAGCGGTCCAGCCTGAGCCCGGCTTCCTGGTCGACGACGGCGCGCAATTCCACCCGCCCGCTCATGGTCGCAGCTTTACTGTCTCTTCCACGGAATCCATTGCTCGCGACATAAAATTTGTTTTCCGCAATTTCCGCTACCCCGCTAGTGCCCCGCCAGAGCCGGATTCACCCGCCAGCGCTCCGCCGGCCGTCCGCGACCCGGCGAAACGTCGTCGTCGGCGCGCCGTACGATACCGGCCGCCGTCAGCCGAGTGAGTACCATGTCCGCGCCGGTCGCGCTGACCGACTGGGCGAGGGCCGTGCGCCGGATGTCCTCGCGCGACACTTCCGTCCGTCCGCCAGCCTTCAGCCAGCGAACCACGCGGCGCGCCTGACGCTCCAGGTCGGTGGGTCCGGCGCGACGGAAGATCACGCCGGCATGCGGCCTGAAATAGCTTGTCCACAAGGCGACGGCGGCCTCGACCGGGGCGCACCCGATCGGGCCGGGCGGCCGCGACGCGGTGCCTCCCGACCAGGCGAGCAGCTCGAGCGCGGCGGCCAGCCGGGCCACCGTTCCGGAACCCTTGCCCAGCCACGCCCCTTCCAATCCTTCGGCGTGCTCGGTTTCGGCGCGGAGGTGCGTGAGGAAGGTGTCGAAGCTGTCCAGCCCATGTTCGTCGAAGCCGAGCACCAGCGGGCCTGCCGTCAAGCGCACATGATCGGCGATGCGCCAGAGCATACCGACGAACTCGTCCGCCCGAGACTTCCGGCGCTCGCGCAGCGGGCAATAGGGCGGCGGGTCCGGCCAGGAGTAGAGGAACCGCGCCGCCAGGCCATCGTCGGCCATTTCCAGCGCCTTGGGCAGCCCGTCGGGATGGAGCGTGCCCAGCACGCTCACGGCAAACCGCTCCAGCTCCAGGGCGGTCCCGCTGCGATCCTCGACCGCTACCGGTCCGGCCGACCAGGCTTCCAGCCAGTGGGCGCGCTCCTCTTCGCCGCGCTTGCCCAGCTCGGCCAGCCAGGGCGACGGCCGGTCACGCCACAGCAGCACGCCGCGCGGATTGCCCGAGACGATCCGGGCGAGGGCCTTGATCGATGGGCTGCCGACGACGATGCGGGTCGGCCCGCCTTCCCGCTCGCCTTCGCTCGCCCTGGCCTTGGCCTCGACCGAGGCCAGCACGCGGCGCACGGCGGCGAGCGCCGGCGACTTGCCGCTGGACGACGTGCCGATCAGCGCCTGCCACAGCACCAGCGGCTCGGCCCAGTCGTTGGTGATGCGCACCTCCACGCCCGCGCCGCTCACGCCGGCGACGGCCGCGAGCAGCGCCTGGGCCACGTAGTCGACCGGCGCGCCGGCGCAGCGCGCCCGGTCGGCCACCCAGTCCCGCCAGGGCTGCGGCAGGAGATCGATCGGGAACGGCGGCACCGCGCCGCGCCCGTCGTCCAGCAGGCCGGCGTCTATCTCCGGCCAGGGGGCGGGCGGGGTATGCTCGGCGCGCCATCGGGCCAGCGCGCGCGCCTCTTCATTCAGGTCATCGATGGGGGAGCGGTGGCTGGCGTTGGACATGATGCAGGTTCTCCTGGGCGTGGGCTCAGGAGGAGACTTAAGTCGTCGACAAGTAAAAATCAAGCTATAATTTAGTTTAACTTATGTATTGATTTACAAAAACCTCAGCCTGAGGAGCATCGCGTAGCGATGCGTCTCGATCGCGCGGGGTAACCCCCGCGCTGTGATGGGCAACAACGACCGCGCATCGCACCCTTCGAGACGGCCTGCGGGCCTCCTCAGGGTGAGGTTTTGGGGTGTTATCAGCAGTCCAAGAAAGAAGGTGCTCACGAAGGCGGCCCTCGGACGACAGAACGGATATTCATCGCGCGCGACCCAAGGGACAGGCTAAGCAGGGGCTATGGAATCGGTGTCGTTCGACACGCTGACGTTCGATCATCCGGCGGGCTGTCGCCCGGCGCGGCTGAGCGCAAAGCTCTGCCTGCCGCCGTCGAGCGACCTGCCCGCGCCGTGCATGGTCATCCTGACCAGCAGCGCCGGCGTCCAGCGCCATCGCGAGCATTACTACGCCCAGGCCCTCAACGACGCCGGTACCGCGGCCCTGATCGTCGACAGCTTCACCGGCCGCGGCGTCCGCCGCACGGTGGCCGACCAGAGCCTGGTCTCGGCGGCGCAGATGGAGGGCGATGCCTTCGCCGCCCTCGCCCTGCTGCGGGCCGATCCCCGCATCGATCCCGAGCGCATCGGCATCATGGGCGTCTCCAAGGGCGGCGTGGCGACGCTCAATGCCGCCATCGCCGTGCGCCAGCGCTGGCGCGCGGGGTTCCCTCACCTCTTCGACCTCCATGTCGCGATCTGCCCCGGCGCCACCGCCCAGCACCGCGATGCGACGACGCACGGGCGGCCGATGTTCTTCATGCTGGCCGCCCGCGACGACTACACGCCGGCGCCGCTCGCCATCGAGTATGCCGAGCGCATGCGCGCGGCCGGCAACGACCGCATCAAGGTCAAGGTCTATGGCAGCGCCCATCATGGCTGGGAGTCGATCGGCCCGGTGTTCGACATCAAGGACGCCGAGAACTGGTCGTGCTGCAAAAACTTCATCGAGGATGACGGAAGCCACTTCATCCCCGCCGCCGGGCGCGCCCTGAGCGAACCGGACTACCAGGCCTGGGCGCGGAACAACTGCGTGACCAGGGGCGCGCGGGCCGGCGGCGGAACGGCCGAGCTGAAGAAACGCGCGACGGCAGACTTGCTGGCGTTCCTGCACGCTCACGACTTCGCGCCTCGATGGACGAATTCGGGCGATTCCCGCTATACGTACGGTGTGATTGGCCTTCGCTTTCTCGCCTTTGTTCTGGCGTTCGTAGTACCCGTTTTCGGCTGCTTTCCGGCGTCGGCCAATGAACGCCTATGGGTCGGTTCGGACGCAGGCCGGGTGCGCGCCGAGGCCCTGCTCAAGGCCCTCCAGGGTGCCGCCGATCATGGTCTGGAACCTGGCTGGTACCGCGTCGGCGAGGTCGAGAAGGCGCTGGCGCCGGGCGCTCGATTCCGCCGCCGCCGAGACGCTGCTCACCGCCGCCTTCCTTGCCTATGCCAAAGATGTTTCGACCGGACGGGTGCGCGCCAACCAGGTCGACAAGGACATCGACATCCAGCAGCGCAAGGTGGCACCCGCCGATCTGCTGAAGGCGGCCGCCACGGTGGCCGACTTTCCGGCCTACCTGGCGGCCCTGCCGCCCAAGGGCGACTATCCGGCGCTGCAGAAGGCGCTTGCGGCATGGCGCGACAAGCGCGCCAAGGCCACTTTCACCGCGCTGCCCGACGGTGGCGCGCTCAAGCCCGGCATGACCGACCCGCGCGTGCCGCTGCTGCGCAAGCGCCTGGCCGAACTCGACCTCGTCGTTCCCGACCTTGCCGCGGGCGCGGCGGCCGATCTCTACGACGAGCCGCTGGCGGCCATCGTGAAGTCGTATCAGGAGACCAAGGGCCTGACGGTCGACGGCGTGATCGGCGCCAAGACGACGCAGTCGCTCAACACCACGATCGACGAGCGCATCGAGCAGATCGTGGCCAATCTCGAGCGCCGCCGCTGGCTGCCGGAGGATCTCGGCAAGCGCTACGTGCTGGTCAATGCCGGCGACTATTCGATGGTCTTCGTCGACGACGGCAAGCCCGTCTTCCAGAGCCTGGTGATCGTGGGGACGCCCAAGGATCCGACGCCGGAGATCCAGTCGGTCATGCGCGGCTTCCAGACCAATCCCTACTGGACGGTGCCGCAGTCGATCGCGGGCGAGGAATACCTGCCCATGCTGCGCCGCAATCCCAACGCGCTGGCGGCCGCCGGCTTCAAGATCTTCGAGAACTGGAACGACGATACCGAGCTCGACCCCGCCACGGTCGACTGGAGCGACGATCAACCCCAAGGCCTTCCCCTACCGCATCCGCCAGGAGCCGGGCGCCAGCAACGCGCTGGGCTACATCTTCTTCCCGTTTGCCAACCATTACGGGATCTACATGCACGACACGGCCAGCCGCTGGCTGTTTACCGAAGGCAGCCGCAATTTCAGCCACGGCTGCATCCGGCTGCAGAACCCGCTCGACTTCGCCGAGAAGGTGTTCGGCGGCCGCGGCGGCTTCAACAAGGACCGCGTGCGCCAGGTCATCAACGACGGCGAGCAGGCCCATTACACCTTTCCCGAGCCGGTAACCCTCTACGTCACCTACCGCACGGTCACGGCCGGCGCCGACGGCGCCGCGATCTTCCGCGACGACATCTACGGCCGCGACCGGCGGGTCGTGCGCGACATGAGCAAGCCCCGAAGCTAGGCTCTCTAGCTGCTCGCCTATCAGAGCTCCTCTCCCCCTTGGGGGAGAGGTTGGGTGAGGGGGTGATGCAGGAGAAAGCCTTCGACCCCCTCACCTAACCTCTCCCCCAAGGGGGAGAGGAATCTGAGTGCGAGGGGAGGCAATATGACCGAGGCGGCATGGAAGAGGTTCCGGTCCTGATCATCGGCGGCGGCCCGGTCGGGCTGACCGCGTCGATCCTGTTGTCACAGGCCGGTGTCCGTTCGCTGCTGGTCGAGCGTCACCCCGGCACGGCCATTCATCCCAAGGCGCGCGGCATCAACGCGCGCAGCATGGAAATGTACCGCCAGTGCGGCGTCGAGGCGGCCATCCGCCAGGCCGGCCTGCCGCCGGAACGCGCCGGCTTCATCGTCTGGGCGCGCACGCTGGCCGGCGAGGAGATCGAACGCCGGGTGCCGTGGCGTTCGGGTGCGCAGAGCGCGGCGGTCAGTCCCGTGCGCAACTGCCTGTGCGCCCAGGACGACCTCGAGCCGGTGCTGCGGGCCTTTGCCGAGCAGCAGCCCGGCGCCCGCCTGCGTTTCAGCACCGAAGTCACGGCCTGCGAGCAGGACGACACGGCCGTCATCGCCACGCTCGTCGATCGCGTGAGCGGCGCGCAGGAACAGGTCAGGGCCCAATACGCCATCGCCGCCGACGGCGCCCAGAGCACCATCCGCCAGCAGCTGGGCGTGGCGATGCTCGGCCAGGAAAAGGTCTACGACAGCGTCAACATCCTGCTGAACGCCGATCTCCGGCCATGGACGGCCGGGCGGCCGGCGGCGCTCTACTTCATCGAGCAGCCCGGGATGCGCGGCACGTTCCTCACCATCAACGGCATCGACCGCTGGGGTTTCCTGGTCAACAGCCTGGCGGCCTACGGCTACACGGCGAGCGACTTCACCCCGGAACGGTCGGCGGAGATCGTGCGCACGGCCGCCGGCGTTCCCGATCTCGACGTCACGATCCTGGGTGTCGTGCCGTGGACCGCCTCGGCCCGCGTGGCCGAGCGCTATCGGAGGGGCCGCATCTTCCTGGCCGGCGATGCCGCGCACGAAATGCCGCCGACCGGCGGCTTCGGCATGAATACCGGCGTCCAGGACGTGCACAATCTCGCCTGGAAGCTCGCGTGCGTGCTGCGGGGCGTGGCAAGCCCGCGCCTGCTCGACACCTATCACGACGAGCGCCAGCCGCTCGGGCAGATCACCACCCAGCAAAGCCTGAACAATGCCATTTCGATGGGCCGGCTCGATCGCGCGGCGAAGACGGCGGGCGCCCGGCCGGAATATCTCAACGAGCAAGGCATGATCTTCGGCGCCCAGTACGAATCGAGCGCCGTCGTGGCCGACGGGACGGCGCCACCCGCCGTCGCCAATCCGATCACGGACTATGTCCCGTCGGCGCGTCCGGGCGGGCGCGCGCCCCATGCCTGGCTCGAGCGCGACGGCCAGCGCCTGTCGACCATCGACCTCGTCGGCAAGGATTTCGTCCTGCTGACCGGCGCGGCCGGCACCGCGTGGCGCGCGGCGGCGCGACGCCTCGGCCTCGCGACCGTCAGCATCGGCGACGGTGAACTGGCCGATTGCGACGGAAAATGGCTCGAGACCTACGGCCTCGACGAGACCGGCGCGGTGCTGGTTCGGCCGGACGGCTATGTCGGCTGGCGCAGCCCTGCGATGCCGGCCGATCCGATGGCAAAGCTCGGCGAAGCAATGACAAGCATCATGGGTCGGGCGTAGAGCGAAGTCGCGCCGACAAAAAACCTCATGCTGAGGAGCGAGCGCAGCGAGCGTCTCGAAGCATGGGCCACACGTACGTCGCGTTGCCGCCCCTTCGAGACGGCCGCTTCGCGGCCTCCTCAGGGTGAGGTGATCGGTATTAACCTCAGCGCTTCTTCTCGCGCAGCTTCTTCCAGTATTCCAGGCGCTTCAGGATCTCGCGCTCGAAGCCGCGTTCGACCGGCTGATAAAACTCCTCGCGCGCCATGCCGTCGGGAAAGTAGTTCTGTCCGGAGAAACCGTCCTCGGCATTGTGGTCGTACTCGTAGCCCTTGCCGTAGCCGATCTCCTTCATGAGCTTGGTCGGCGCATTGAGGATGTGCATCGGCGGCGTGAGCGAGCCGTGCGTCTTGGCCGCCCGCTTGGCGGCGCCGAAGGCGGCATAGCCCGCGTTCGATTTCGGCGCGGTGCCGAGATAGATCACGGCCTGGGCGATCGCGAGCTCGCCCTCCGGCGAGCCCAGGCGATCGTAGGTGTCCCATGCCGCCAGGGTCTGGGTGAGCGCGTTGGGATCGGCCATGCCGACATCCTCGACGGCGAAGCGCACGAGGCGGCGGGCGATGTATTTCGGGTCCTCGCCGCCATCGAGCATGCGCGAGAACCAGTAGAGCGCGGCGTCGACGTCGGAGCCGCGCAGGGATTTGTGCAGGGCGCTGATCAGGTTGTAGTGGGCTTCCTGCGCCTTGTCGTAGAGCGGCGCGCGCTTCTGCAGGAGCGTCGCCAGCCGCGCCGGCGGCACCGGGCCCTTGTCCTTGAGCTGGGCGAGCTGCTCGGCCAGGCCGATCAGGTAGCGGCCGTCGCCGTCGGCCATGGCGAACAGCGCCTGTCGTCCCTCCTCGTCGATCGGCAGCTTCTTGCCCAGTACCTTCTCGACTCGCGCCAGCAGGGTGGACAGGGCCGCGTCGTCGAGGCGGCGCAACACCAGCACCTGGCAGCGCGACAGCAGCGCGCCGTTCAGCTCGAACGAGGGATTTTCCGTCGTGGCGCCGATCAGGGTGACCGTGCCGTCCTCGACATAGGGCAGAAAGCCGTCCTGCTGGGCGCGGTTGAAGCGGTGGATCTCGTCGACGAACAGCAAGGTGCCCTTGCCGTCCTTGCGGCGCTGGCGCGCGGCCTCGAAGATCCGGCGCAGGTCGGCCACGCCCGAGAACACCGCCGACAACGGCTCGAAGTGCAGGTCGACGGATTCCGCGAGCAGGCGGGCGATCGTCGTCTTGCCGCAGCCCGGCGGCCCCCAGAGGATCAGCGAGCTGAGCTTGCGCGCCGCCAGCATGCGGCCGAGCGGTCCCTCGGGGCCGAGCAGGTGATCCTGGCCCAGGATCTCGTCGAGCGCCTTCGGCCGCATGCGCTCGGCGAGCGGCGTCGGGGCAAGCGAGGCGAAGAGTTCAGCGGGCACGGTGCGCCCCTGCCTGGTTCAGCGGAACTGGACGGTCGACACCATGCCCTCGCGGCCGATGCTGACGCTGGCCACGCCAGCGGCGATGCGCTTCTTGAGGTCGGCGACGTTCTTCACGTCCTGCCCGTTGACGCTCAGGATCATGTCGCCGGGCCGCACGAAGCGGCCGGCGAAGGAGCCCGCCTTCACTTCGGTGACGATCACGCCGGGACGCCATTCGACCAGGCCGAGCTCGTCGGCGACGGCCGGCGACAGGTTGGCGACGCCGGCGCCGCTCAGCGGCTGGCGGCCTTCCAGCACGGCCGGATCGCGCGGCGGATCCTCGGGCGGCGCCGCCAGCTTCATGTCGAACACCAGCTCCTTGCCGCCGCGAATGACCTTGACCGGCACGACCGTATCGACCTGCAGCGTGGCGAGGCGGAACCGCAGGCTCGCCTCGTCGTCGATCGGCTGGTCCTTGAGCGCGATGATCACGTCGTTGCGCTTGAGGCCGGCATGGGCGCCCGGGCCGTTGGGAAACACTTCCTTGACGACCAGTCCGGCCGGCCGGGGCAGGTTGAAGCCGGCGGCGATGTCGGGCGTCACCCGCTGCATGTTGATGCCGAGCCACGGCCGCACGATGCGGCCGCCCTGCTCGCCGGTCGAGACGATGCGCGCCACGATGTTCGAGGGGGTGGCGAAGCCGATGCCGACCGATCCGCCGGTCTGCGAATAGATCGCGGTATTGATGCCGATCAGGCGGCCGTCGAGGCTGACCAGCGCGCCGCCGGAATTGCCGGGATTGATGGCGGCATCGGTCTGGATGAAGAAGCTCGAATCGTTGACGCCGCCGGCGCTGCGCGCCAGCGCCGAGATGATGCCGCTGGTCACGGTCTGGTTGAGGCCGAAGGGATTGCCGATCGCCAGCACGACGTCGCCCACCTCGATCGAATCTGAATCGCGCATCTGGAGGAACGGGAACTTCTCGCCGCCGCCGTCGATCCGCACCAGGGCGAGGTCGTAGCGTTCGTCCTGGGTGACGACCTTGGCGTCGAACTCGCGCCGATCGGCCAGCACGACCCGGATCTCGTCGGCGCCCTTCACGACGTGGGCATTGGTCACGATCAGCCCGTCGGGCCGCACCAGCACGCCGGACCCGAGCGAATTCTGCACCCGCTCGCCGGCCTGCGGCATGCCGGGGAAGGGAAACGGCAGGCGGCGCTGCACGCGGGCCGTCGTGGTCGTGTAGATGTTCACCACGGCCGGCGAGACGCGCTTGACCAGCGGCGCATAGGAATAGGCGAGCTCGCTGCGATCGGTCGGCAGGGCCTGCGCCAGGGCGCCCGCCGGCGCGGCCAGTACCATGCCGCTCAACAGCGTCGCCGCCAGGATCGCCCGCCGAATCATTCGTTCCTCTCCATTGTCGGTGCGGATTTGCGACCACTCTTATGTCAAATCAAGGGCCGAAGCACGCAACTCATAGGCGCTAACTTACATACGAACCTCACCCTGAGGAGCGGCCCGGAGGGTCGCGTCTCGAAGGGTCGGCACCAGAGCAGGTGCTGCGAACCGGCCTCTTCCACGATCCCGTGCGTCGCCCATCACAGCGCGGAGCTTACTCCGCGCGATTCGAGACGGCCGCTACGCGGCCTCCTCAGGATGAGGCCGTTGACTGCATACCGTCAGAGTTAGCGCCTATGAGCACGCCGCTCCCCGCAGCGGCCGCCGTCGCAGCTCACCCGCAGCGGGAATAACCGCAATTCAGGCAGACGTCGCAGCCTTCCTGATGGGTGAGCGCGGCGGCGCCGCAGTTCGGGCACTGACCCAGCGCCGGCCCCAGGGCGGATGGCGCCCCGGCCGGGCCGTCGGCGGCGGGCTCGCGGGCGCCGGCGGCCAGCCGCAGGCGTTGCTCGGCCGCCTCGGTGATACGCGGCTGGTCGGCCGGCGTCAGGAAGCCGATCTCGATCAGGTGGCGCTCGATCACGCCGCCGATCGCCGCCAGCAGCGAGGGCACGTAACGGCCCTCCATCCACTGGCCGCCGCGCGGGTCGAACACGGCCTTCAGCTCCTCGACCACGAAGGAGACGTCGCCACCGCGGCGGAACACCGCCGAGATCATGCGGGTGAGCGCCACGGTCCAGGCGTAGTGCTCCATGTTCTTGGAGTTGATGAAGATCTCGAACGGCCGGCGCCGGCCGTCCTGCATCACGTCGTTGATGGTGATGTAGATCGCGTGGTCGCTGCCCGGCCATTTGATCTTGTAGGTGCGGCCCGGCAGGTCCTCGGGCCGGTCGAGCGGCTGGGCGATATAGACCACGCCGCTCTCGCGCGCCGCCGGAGCCAGCGCCGGAACATTGGCGGCTTCGGAGGACTTCACTTCGAGCACCGCGCCGGTCACGTCGTTCGGCCGATAGGTCGTGCAGCCCTTGCAATCCAGCGCATAGGCCTCTTCGTAGATGCCCTTGAAGGCCTCGAAGGAGATGTCGCGCGGCAGGTTGATGGTCTTGGAGATCGAGCTGTCGACGAACTCGCTGGGCCGCGGCCTGCATGGCGAGGTGGTCGGCCGGGGTGAGCGTCTGGGCGTCGACGAAGGCGTCGGACGGCGGTTCATTGCCTTTGAGAGAACGCCACAGGCGATAGGCATGGTCCTCGACGCTCTCCTCGCGCTTGGAGCCGTCGGGCTGCAGCACATGGCGCACATAGCTGAAGGCGAACACCGGCTCGATGCCGGAGGAGACATTGTCGGCCAAAAGCGAAATGGTGCCGGTGGGCGCGATCGAGTTCAGCAGCGCGTTGCGGATGCCGTAGCGGCCGATCGCGGTGCGCACGTCCTCCGGCAGGCCGCGGATCGTCTCGCCGGCGAGGTAACGCGCGCGGTCGTAGAGCGGGAAGCTGCCCTTTTCGGCCGCGATGTCGGCCGACGCGAGATAGGACAGGCGCTGGACTGCGCCCAGCCATTCGCCGGTCAGCCTCACCGCCTCGGGCGAGCCATAGCGCACGCCGCAGAAGATCAGCGCATCGGCGAGGCCAGTGACGCCGAGGCCGATGCGACGCTTGGCCTTGGCTTCCTTGTCCTGCTGCGGCAGCGGGAAACGCGAGACGTCGACCACGTTGTCGAGCATGCGCACCGCCAGCGGCACCAGACGTTCCAGCGCCGCCATGTCCAGGCCGGCCTGCGGCGTGAAAGGATCCTTGACCAGGGCCGCGAGATTGATCGAGCCCAGCAGGCAGGCCCCGTAGGGCGGCAACGGCTGCTCACCGCAGTTGTGGACGTAGAGGCCATTGGCGTCGAAGGCATTGATGCCGGGAATTTCTGCATCGTAGACCTCGGCCTCGCCGTCCGCTTCGATGCCATCGACCTCGACGACGAACCGCTCTCGATTGAGCTGGCGCCGATAGCCGGACAGAAGGCCCCGAAGGCGCAGCATCTTGTCTCGGTCAGCAAAGCCGATCCGCTCGGCGAAGAGTCCGACATTGTCACCGGCTATCGCCAATTCGTGTTGTGCCGCGCAATCGTACAAGCGCAACCCGCCCTTGCCGTCGGGCATCGGACGCTGTCCGGCCGGCCGCCGATCACGATAGATCGTGGCGGTAATGCCGAAACGAAGCAGCATGCGCTGGACGGCTTGCAGCAGTTCCAGATCATTCTGGCTGAGGCGAACGCTGACACCCTTGACCTGCGTGCCCTGCACCGATCCATCGGCATCGAACAGGCCGCGCAACAGTCCGCGATGGAAATCCGACGACGTCCCTTCCATTGCCGGTGTGATGGTCTTGTGGCCTGGCGCAAGGCCCAGCCCGGCGGCAAGTGTCTTGACGGCGCCGAGCGACAGGCGCCACTCGTCGCGGCCTTTCACTTCCACCCAGCCCGTAAAGTCCGAGCGGTGCGGCAGCGTCCGCGCCGCCGCCAAGGCCGCATCCATGACGCCCGTCACGCCGGCAGCCTGCACGGCGCCATTGGCAACCTTGCTCGGCTTCCATACGCTGATGACCGCCTTGTCCGCCTTCAATGTGCCGTCGCCCAGCAGCAGGCCGAGCAGATAGCCTTCGGCCTCGCTATGACTGCCCTCCCATCGTGGTGCATCGCGATGGTTGTGCAAGACCAACTGATCGCCTGGCTGAAGGTCGCCGGCGGCGATCCACCTGGTCTCACGCGACCAGCGCGTGGGCTTCGCCCTCAGCACCTGATGATCTGCGGTGAGACGCAAGCTGTACCCTGCTCTGGTCCGCACCCGCAGCACCTGTTTCAGGCCGGTGGCAAAAAAGCCGGCGGGGCCGCTGGCGTAGGGCTTGCCATCGACCAAGGCGGTGAAGGGGTGCCCGGCCAGATCCCTGACCTGGCGAGGTCCGTCCGTCGTGTGCACCCACGTATCGGCTGTCACACACGGGTTCGTCGCCTGGATCGTCTCGCAATACTGAAGGTTGTTCCGCCGGTTGACCCGATCGATGAAGATCACCCCCGGCTCGGCATAGTCGTAGGTCGCGCGCATGATGCGCTCCCACAAGGCGGCGGCCTTGATGGTGCGGAAGACCTTGCCGCTCGAACACCAGGTCCCAGTCGGCGTCGTCCTTCACCGCCTTCATGAAGGCGTCGGTGACCAGCACCGAGACGTTGAACATGCGCAGCCGCCGCGGATCGCGCTTGGCGTCGACGAAGGCCTCGATGTCGGGATGATCGCAGCGCAACGTCGCCATCATGGCGCCGCGGCGCGAGCCCGCGCTCATGATGGTGCGGCACATGGAGTCCCAGACATCCATGAAGGAGAGCGGTCCCGAGGCATCGGCGCCGACGCCCAGCACCGGCGCGCCCTGCGGGCGCAGCGTCGAGAAGTCGTGACCGATGCCGCCGCCCTGCTGCATGGTGAGGGCCGCTTCGCGCAAATTCTCGAAGATGCCAGACATGTCGTCGGGGATGGCGCCCATGACGAAGCAGTTGAACAGCGTGACGCTGCGGCCGGTGCCGGCCCCGGCGATGACCCGGCCGGCGGGCAGGAACTTGAAGCCGGCGAGCGCCTCGTGGAACCGCCCGGCCCACAATTCGGGGTCGCGCTCCGGCGCCGCCAGGGCCCGGGCTACACGCCACCACGTGGCTTCGAGGTCGGCGTCGGCATCCCCTGCCGGGTCGCGGAAGCGGTATTTCATGTCCCAGATTCGCTGGGAAACGGGCGCCCATTCCATTGTCAAAAAGTAGGCTTGGGCCCCCTAGATATCAACAGTTCTTTGTTCGTTCCGCCGTTCTGCCCCTGCTACCAACCGCGCCGTGGCGCTCTCGATGCGCTCGCGCAGGGTCGCCATGAAAGCCTCGCGGCCAAGTCCGGGGGCAATGGCTGGAAGCACCTCGACATCGATGACTCCCGGCCATTTGATGAACTGGCGGCGCCCCCAGAACAGCCCTGAATTGAGCGCCACCGGCACGACCGGCACGCCGAGCTGGCGATAGAGCGCCGCCGTGCCGACCTGGTAGGGACGCTGCGAGCCCACCGCCGTGCGCGTGCCCTCGGGGAAGATCAGGATCGAGCGGCCGTCGGCGATGGCGGCCTTCGCCTGGCGCACCAGGCCGCGCAGGGCCTGGGCGCCGTCGCCGCGTTCGACCGCGATATTGCCGACGCGTCCCATGGCCCAGCCGACGACGGGAATGAACAGCAGTTCGCGCTTCAGCACGATGGCACTGTTGGGAAACAGGCGCGAGAAGGCCAAGCGTCTCCCACGACGACTGGTGCTTGCAGGCGAAGATGACCGGACTGGACGGCATGTTCTCCAGGCCGCTGACGCGATGCGTGAGCCGGCACGTGAGACGCAGCCAGCCCAGGCAGAAGTCGATCCAGACCAGCGACCAGGCGACGACGCAGCGTCGCGGCATCAACAGGATCGGCGAGCCCACGATGGCAAGGACCGCCGTGCCGAGGTACCAGCCGACATTGAACGCGAGCGAGCGCAGCCAGAGGCTGATCATGAAGGGGATTCTGTGGGAAGATGCCGTGTTTCTTGTAACCCCAGTTTTAGTGGCCTAATGTCCGTCCGCAAGCACATCTAGTGGGGAATTCCCCGCTCATCATGCAAGTCACCTGTCCCCAATGCGGGGCGCGATACGCCGTCGATCCGGCGGCGATTGGTCCCTCCGGGCGTACCGTTCAGTGCGCCCGCTGCAGCCATCGCTGGTTCGAAAAGGTCAAGGCCGCGTCCGTCGCTTCCCCCCTTTCGCCGCCCGACGAGCGTCCGGTGCCGGATTTCGTGATTCGTCCACAGCCGCATTACCACGCGGGACTGCCGGCGATCTCGCCGCCGCGCCACACGGTTCTCTGGGGTCGATGGGCAGCCGCCGCGGCCGGGCTGATTCTCGCGCTCGGTGCCGCCTCCTTCGCCTGGCGTGACGAGATCCTGGACAGGCTCCCGCCGGGCTGGAGCGCGTTCCTGAGCCTCGACGGCGCGCGCGGCCTCCTTGCCTCTCCGGCCAAGGCGATGCGGAACACCGCCCCGCCTGAGGAGGCGCGCATCGAGCTCGACCTCGCCGCCAGCAAGGTCGAGCTCGTCGACGGCGGCTACGTCGTGCGCGGCGAACTTCTGAACAGCGGGCGTGCCGCAGGCTCGACGAGCATGCTCAAACTGATCTTCCGCAAGGGCAACGACGTGCTGGGCGAACGCGCCTATCCCCTGACCGAGGGACCGATCGCACCGGGCGGCCGCCTGAGCTTCAGCCGGCCGTTCGACGATCCGCCCGACGGCACGACCAACATCGTGCCGAGCGTCGAATAGCGAGTGCCCATGCCCGACCGCCCGACCGTCTCGATCCGCTTCTCTGCTGCCGAAATCGCTGCCCGTGTCGACGAGATGGCGGCGGAGCTCGCCGCCAAGCTGTCGCCCGACACACTCGTGGTCTCGGTGCTGAAGGGCAGCTTCGTGTTCGCCGCCGACCTCATCCGCGCGCTGAGCCGCGCCGGCGCCGACTGGTCGATGGATTTCCTCACTCTGTCGAGCTACGGCAGCGGCACCGAGACCACCGGCCGCGTGCGCATCGTGCGCGACATCGTCGACGACGTGCGCCATCGCGAGGTCCTGCTGGTCGACGACATCCTGGAATCGGGCTTCACGCTGAGCTTCGCCAAGAACCTCCTGCAGGAACGCGGCGCCCGTCACGTCTCGATCTGCACCCTGCTCGACAAGCCCGGCAAGCGGCGCACCAAGCTCGAGGCCGATTTCGTCGGCTTCCAGGCCGGCGACGAGTTCCTCGTGGGCTACGGGCTGGACTGGGCGCACCGCTTCCGCGGGCTGCCCTATATCGGGGTGGTGGAGAAGACGTCTTAGCCGGGAGCGCGCCACTGCGCGCGGAGTAACCCCGCGCGCAGTGACGCGCTCATAGGCGCTACTTAAATACGAACCTCACCCTGAGGAGCGGCCCACAGGGCCGCGTCTCGAAGGGTCGGCAACAGAGCCGGCGCTACGAACCGACCTCTTCCACTATTTCGTGTGTGGCCCATCCTTCGAGACAGGATGTTGACTGGAATTTCGTCAAGTTAGCGCCTGGCGAGTCATGTCATGCTCTTTTAGACCGCGAGCGTCTCGCTCGCTCATGCTCATGAGCGAGCCGGAGGCTCGCGGTCCGGAAGTGCATGAGCGCCACTGGAATGGCTCGCTCCCGGCCGTGATCAGTACGTCTTCAGCAGCCGGTCGATGTAGTCGAGCTCTTCCTTCGGCCGCTGCTGCTCGCCGGCGCGGCGGCGCAGTTCGTCCAGGATCTCGCGGCTGCGCTGGCGCTCGAGCTCGAGCGGCACCTTGTCGACGCCGGTGTCGACGGCGTCGCCATAGTTGCCGTCGGAGCGGCCCAGCGGATCGCGATCTTCGCTGCGCCGTTCGCGCTCCTCGATCTCGGCGAGGTCCTGGCCGTTGCCCGGCCCACGCTGGCGCATCTGCTCGGCCATGTCGCCCATGCCCTGCTGCAGGTTGTCCAGGGCGCGGCGCTGCGAGCGCGAAGCCTCGCGCGGATCGCCACGCTTCAGCGCATCCTCGGCCTCGCGCATCGAGCGCTCGGCGCGGCCCAGCGACTCGGGCATCTGCATGCCGTTCTCGTCGAGCTTGTTCATGAACTCGCCCAGCTGGCGCCGCAGGCCCTCCTGCTGGCCGCGCTGGCCCTCGCCCCACTGCCCGTCGCCCGGCTGCTGGCCGCCCTGACCTTGCTGGCCCTGTTGGCCTTGCTGTCCCTGCTGACCTTGCTGCCCCTGCTGGCCGCGCTGTCCCTGCTGGCCCTGGCGGCCCTGCTGCTGGCGGCCTTCGCGCTCGGATTCGCCCAGAAGCTGGTTCTGCCGCCGCGACAGCCGGTCGAGCTGGTTCATCATCTCGCGGCCCTGCTGGTTGCCCTGGCCCTGCTGGCCGCGCTGGCCCTGCTGCCGCTGCTGGTTGGGGCCGGCCATCATGGGCGTGGCGTTTTCCATCATCTTGCGCAGCTCTTCGAGCAGGCGCTTGGCTTCCTCGCGCTGGCCGTTCTTCGCCATCTCGCGAATCTTGTCGAGCATCTTCTGCAAGTCATCGCCGGTGATGGTGTTGTTGGGATCCATCTTCTCCGCCTGCTCCTGCATGCGGCGGCGCTCTTCCGGATCCTTCATCTTCTCGGCCAGCTCCTTCTGCCAGCGGTCCATCGCGCTGTAGAGCTGCTGGATCAGGCGTTCGATCTCCTCGTCGCCGGCCTGGCGCTGCATGGCATCGCGCAGCTCCTGGCGCGCCTGCTCGAGCGCCCGCTCGGCATCCGAGGTGGCGCCGCTTTCCAGGCGCATCGCGAGATCCCACAGGAGCTTCTGGGTGTCGGTGATGGTGGGTTTGTCGCCGTTCTGCGCCAGCCGCGCCGCGCCGATGCGCAGGCCGAGCTGCACCACCGAATCGTTGCGATAGGTCTCCGGCTTGGCGTGGATCAGGCGCATGCCCTCGGCGACGTCGGTGCGGAAGGCCTTGGGATCGCGCGTCAGCGCCTTGCGCAGCACGATCAGCGCACGCGCCGTCGGGTCGTTGAAGACGCGCTCGGGCAGCAGGAACGTCTCGACCGAGCTGCGGCCCTTCTGGCCCAGCGCATCCGAGGCGAACAGCATCACGGTGACCTTGAGGCCGGCCCACGGATGGCTGGTGAGGTCGCGCACGAAGGTGTCGGCGACCTTCTTGGAGTTGCCGGCGACCGGCAGGTCGATGCGCAGGACCTCGGGCTCCTCGTCGTCGCTCAGCATGTCGTCGCCCAGCACGCTGCCATGCAGGCGGATCTGCAGCTGCACGCCGGTCACGCCGAAATCGTCGCCGGCGATGTAGTCGATCTTGGTCGACCACTTGTCGACGCCGATCGGCTTGGCGAACTCGACGGTCGGCGCCAGGTCAGGAATGACATGGAGCTTCCAGCGCGCCTGCTCGTCGCCGCGCGCCTGCAGGGTGATGTCCTTGCCCTCGCTGATGACCTGCTCGATCTGGTACTTGCCCTTGCCGACGGTGGCGAACTCGGTGCCCTTGCCGTCGATCACCAGCTGCGGCGGCTTGCGGCCGCGCACGTCGTCGACGAAGCCCGCGAGCTTGCTGCCGACCGGCACGCGCAGCAGCTTGTCGTGCTCGGCCATGTCGAGATAGATCGGCGGCTTGCCGGTATAGGCAGGCGGCGCGATCCACAGGTTGGCGACCACCGGCGGCGGCGGCGGGAAGGCCGGCGTGAAGGCGGCTGCCATGCGATCGTTGCGCCAGCCGCCGGCAGTGGCGAGCGCCACGACCAGGGCCAGGATCGGCACGAACCGGAACGCCCAGGTATCGAGGGCGGCGAGGCCAGGACGCGCGGGCTTGTTGGAGAGTCCGGCGAGACGCGCGGCCTCACGGCGGCGATGGGCCTCCCAGAGGGCTGCCGCCATCGAATCGTTCTCGCCCGCGGCCAGGCGATCCTGCACGGCGACCAAGGGACGGTGCGGCACGCCGCTGTCGAGTTCGAGGCGCCGGATCGCGGCTTCGCGCGTGGGCCAGGCAAAATCGCGCAGGCGCCACCAGCCGAGCGCGGCCAAGGCAAGCGCCAGGACAGCGAGAACGCCGGTATGCACCCAGGGATCGAGGCCGGCGAAAAGGTCGAGATGGGCCGCGGCTATGAACAGGGCCACGAAAGCCAGCAAGGGGACAAGGCGCGGCCACAGGCCTTCCCAGGCCAGCGCCGCCCACGCCAAACCGATCTTGCGGCCCAACCCGGGCGCCTGGATCTCGGTGGTCTGGCTGGCGTTCATCGCCTTCCTTTCAACTGACACTGTGCAACTAACTCGTTGACCTTACGACTTTATCGGCTCCATCCAGGGCGGAAACCGCTCGGCGGAGATCATCTCGTCGATCGTCGGCCTCGGTCGGGTGACCGCAAATCGCGTGCCATCGACCATCACTTCCGGGACCAGCGGGCGGCTGTTGTAGGTCGAAGCCATGACCGCCCCATAGGCGCCGGCCGAGCGTATCATGATGAGGTCTCCAGCAGCCAGCGGACCGAGATCACGGTTCTGTGCCAGGTAGTCGCCCGATTCGCAGATCGGGCCGACAATGTCACAGTGGATCGTGGCGGTATCTTGGCGCTCACGAACCGGCAGGATGTCGTGCCATGCCTCGTACAAAGTCGGACGGATGAGATCGTTCATCGCCGCATCGACAATGACGAAAGTCTTGGAAACACCGGGCTTCACGAGGATGACCTCGCTCACCAGCACGCCCGCCTCACCGACGAGACGTCGGCCGGGCTCGAAGGTGAGCTCGCAGCCCAGGCCGGCGGTTTCCTTGGCAACCACGGCCATGAAGTCGGCGATCGAGGGCGGCTGCTCGTCTGAATAAACAATCCCCAGGCCGCCGCCGATATCGAAGCGGTCAATCGCGTGGCCGTCGGCGCGCAGCTGGCCGATCAGCTCGCGCACGCGGACGATGGCGCTGCGATAGGGCGCGAGCGAGGTGAGCTGCGAGCCGATATGCATGGCCACGCCCACCACCTTGAGATTGGGCAGGCGGCCCGCCAGCGCAAACGCCTCGCGCGCGAGATCGATGTCGATACCGAACTTGTTCTCCTTGCGGCCCGTCGTGATCTTGGCGTGCGTTCCCGCATCGACGTCGGGATTGACCCGGATGGTGATGTCGGGGCGGACGCCCAATTGGGCGGCAACGGCGTTCAGGGTTTCGAGCTCGGCCGAACTCTCGACGTTGATCTGGCCGACGCCTGCCTGCAGGGCCGCCATCAGCTCGGAAGCCTTCTTGCCGACGCCGGAATAGACGATCCGCTTGGCCGGGATGCCGGCGGCCAGCGCGCGGTGCATCTCCCCCACCGAGACGATATCGACGCCTGCGCCCAGCTCGCCGAACAGGCGAATGACCGCAAGGTTGCTGTTGGCCTTCATGGCGTAGCAGACGGCGGCATTCATGCCCTTGATACCGTCGGCAAACTCCTTCCAGGAGGCGCTCAAGGCGGCTGCCGAATAGCAGTAGAAAGGCGTGCCGACCTGGGCCGCGATGGTGGCGAGCGCCACGCCTTCGGCGTGCATCTCGCCGTTCTTGTAGGCGAAGAAACTCATGGGGTCCGCGCGTCATGCTCCTCTCCCCCTTGGGGGAGAGGTTGGGTGAGGGGGCGATGAAGGAGAAAGCCGTCGGGCTTCACCCCCTCACCTAACCTCTCCCCCAAGGGGGAGAGGAACATGAAAGAAGAGACAAGGCTGCTCATGCTACTTTCTTACCAGGAAACGGCGGCGCGCCTCCGTCACGGCGCGCGCGACATTGGATGGCGCGGTGCCACCGTGGCTCTTGCGCGCGGCCACAGAGGCTTCGACCGTGAGGACGCGGTAGACGCTGCGGTCGATGCGCGGCTCGACCGTCTGCATCTCCTGGAGCGACAGCTTGTCGAGGTCGACGCCCTTGTCGGCCGCGATGCCGACTAGTCGGCCGGTGACGTGATGGGCCTCGCGGAACGGCAGGCCGACCTTGCGCACCAGCCAGTCGGCAAGATCGGTCGCCACGGAATAATCCGCCGACGCCACGGCGCGCATGCGCTCGGGATTGGCCTTGAGGTCGCGCACCATGCCGGTCATCGCCGCAATGCCCAGTTCCAGGGAGTCGGCGGCATCGAACAGCGGCTCCTTGTCTTCCTGCATGTCCTTGCCGTAGGTGAGCGGCAGGCCCTTCAGGATGATGCAGAGTGCGGTGAAGGCGCCGACGATGCGGCCGACCTTGGCGCGGGTCAGCTCGGCGGCGTCGGGATTGCGCTTCTGCGGCATGATCGAGCTGCCGGTGGTGAAGGCATCGGACAGCGCGATGAAGCGGAACGGTGCCGAGCACCAGATCACGATCTCTTCCGAAATGCGCGACAGGTGCACCGCCGTGAGCGAGGCGGCGGCGATGAATTCGACCACGTAGTCGCGGTCCGACACGGCGTCAAGCGAATTGGCCATCGGGCCGGCGAAGCCCAGCGCCTTGGCCGTCCGCCGGGGATCGATCGGATGCGGGGAGCCGGCCAGGGCCGCGGCGCCAAGTGGCGATTCGTTGAGGCGTGCGCGGCAGTCGGCGAAGCGGCTGCGGTCGCGGCCGAACATCTCGACATAAGCCAGCAGATGATGGCCGAAGGTGATGGGCTGCGCCGTCTGCAGGTGGGTGAAACCCGGCATGATGGTCGCGGCATATTGTTCGGCGCGATCGATCAGCGCTGCCTGGAGGTCGCGCAGCATCGGCTCCAGCCGGTCGATCGTGTCACGCACCCACAGCCTGACGTCGAGCGCGATCTGGTCGTTGCGCGAGCGCGCGGTGTGTAGCCGACCGCCGGCCGGGCCGATCAGCGCGGTGAGACGCGCCTCGACGTTGAAATGGATGTCCTCGAGCCTGGTCGAGAACTTGAAGCGGCCGGACTCGATCTCTTCGCGCACCATGAGCAGGCCGCGCTGGATGGCGCGCCCGTCCTTCGCCGTCAGGATTCCCTGCGCGACCAGCATGTCGCGTGGGCGAGCGAGCCCGCGATGTCCTGCGCGTAGAGCCGGCGGTCGAAACCGATGGAAGCGTTGATCTTCTCCATGATTTCCGCCGGGCCGAGCTTGTAGCGGCCTCCCCACATGGTGTTGGAGCTGTTCTTCTTCGCCACTCGCGCAGTCGTGTTCTTCCGTGCCATGAATATGAGCCATTGATCCTTTAGGAACGCGGCTTATGGCATATCCCGACCGAGATTTCCTCCCCGGCTCGCCGGCTGTTCTTGGGCGGCGCCCTGGCCGCCTCGCCCTGCCGGCAGTGGCGTGGGCCGAGATTCCGAAGAGCCTGGTCACCGGCGCCATGGAGCGCTTCAAGCCGGCGCGTCCGCCCAAGCCGATGCCCGATCTGGAATTCCTCGATGCCGACGACAAGCCGCTGCGGCTCGCGAACCTCACCGGCAAGGCGCGGTTGGTCAACCTGTGGGCGACCTGGTGCGCACCCTGCGTGAAGGAGATGCCGAGCCTCGACCGGCTGCAGGCGGCGCTGCCGCGCGACAAGTTCGTCGTGCTGCCGATCTCGCTCGATGGGCCCTCCAAGGCCAAGGTCGCGCCCTTCTACAAGAAGCAAGGCCTCACCAACCTCGGCATCTATTACGACAAGGGCAAGAAGGCGATGTCGGTGCTCGACGTCTCGGTGCTGCCGACTTCGATCCTGGTCGACGCGGCCGGCCGCGAACTGGGCCGGATCGAGGGCGATGCCGACTGGGATACGCCCGAGGGCATTGCCCTCATGCAGGCCGCCATCGCCAACAAGAGCTAGCGGGGAGCGATCCTTTGCCCGGCCCTCTCGTCGTCATCACCGGAGCCAGCTCCGGCATCGGCCTTGCGCTCGCCCGCGCCTTCGCCAAGGAGGGCAACGCGCTGCTGCTGATCGCGCGTCACATGACACCGGTGGACGGGCCGCCGGCCGACCGCACGGCATACGCCGAGGCCGACGTCGCTGACTATGCCGCGCTGGAACGCGCCATCAGGAGCGCCGAACAGAAGTTCGGCACAACTGCCTGCCTGATCAACAGCGCCGGCATGGCCGATGCGCGCGCCTTCACAGACGTCGAGCCCGAGGACTTCAGCCATGAGATCGATGTCAACCTCAAGGGCACCTTGAACGCCACCAAGGTCGTGATCGGCGACATGCAGGCCGCCAAGTCCGGTACGATCATCAACATCAACTCGGTCAGCGATCGCAAGACCAGCCCGGTGGCGGTGGGCTACACCGCCTCCAAGTATGCCGTCCGCGCCGCGGGCGGTTCGCTGCGCGAGGCCGTCGGGATGCAGGGCGTGCGGGTGATCAACCTGGCGCCGGGCTACATCAAGACCAACATCCACCAGGGCATGGGCATCAGCTTCGAGGAGTATTGCCGCCTGCTGGGCAACCCCGATTTCCTCGCGGCCGAGGCGCTGGCCGAGATCGTGCTCTATTGCTGGAAGCTGCCGCCGACGATCTGCATCCGCGACATCGTCGTGGCGCCGACGCGTTCGGGGTTCTGAGTGAAAGTACTCTGTCTCCCCATCGCGGAACCCGCGATGGGGAGGTGCCCGCGAAGCGGGCGGAGGGGTCATGGGCAACAGCGATACTGCGGCTTATGACCCCTCCGTCGCCGTATGACGGCGACACCTCCCCTTCGCGGAGTCGCGAAGGGGAGGGAAATCGATTCAGCTACGGAAACTTGGGCTCGCCGTAGGGATAGAACTTCTTCAAGTCGACATTCTGGTACGGCAGTCCGTCGAGCCGCACCGTACCGAGGAACGGCTCGACCGGTTCGACCAGAAGGATGGTCTTGGCGAAGCCGCTGTCATCAAAGCCGCGGCGGAAATGGACGCGCGACTTGATGGCGATCACCTTGAACGCGGCAACGTCGAAGCCGAGCGCGTTGAGGGGCAGCGGCTCCATGACCTGCACCAGGTAGCGGCTGATCACCAGCACGTTGCCGCGGCCGAATTTCACCACGACCCAGAGCTGGCCATAGGCTTCGACCGCGTTCAGCACCGTACCCTGGATGCGCACCGGGGCGCCGGCCAATTCGTCGGCCAGGCCGCCCACGTCCATGTCGAAGGGATCGCCCGACTTCACGCCCGCAGCCTTCAGCGCATCGCTCACCTTGGCATCGGCAATCGTGGCGATCAGCACCTCGGAAAGATCCTGCGCGATGACCTCCTTCAGGATCCAGGTCGCCGAACCGGAACGGTCGCTGTGATCCGCCAGCACCACGGGCGTGGCGCCCTGCGCCACGGCCTGCTTCGCCAGCCTTACGCCTTCGGGGATCGTGTGGACGGTGGTCGAGCCGAGCAGCGCCTCGCGGCGGCGCCAGGCGGCCGATGCCATGTCGTCGGCGACCTTGCGGGCCCGGGCGGCATCGCCGTTGGTCATGACCTGGAACGTCATGCCGACATCCGGCACGTCGGCGAATGGAAAGCCGAAGAAGAAATTCACATAGACGTCAGGTTCACGCGCCTCCCAGGTGAGCGCGCGCTGCACCAGGTCCATCCACGGCGAGGCGCCGGTCCATTGCAGCACCGTCGGCGAAATGATCGGCACGCGCCGCGTGACGGTGGACGGCGCATAGTCGCCGCGGATCGCCCGCACGAGCATCCGCGCCGCGCGTTCGCCCTGCAGGTAGCTGTCGTAGTGCGGGAAGTATTTGACCGTGAACGCCATGTCGGCATGCTGCAGAAACGCCTCGTCCTCGTTGCCGTGCGGATCGAAGGTGCCGACGATGAAGGCGCCGGGCCCGACAACCGCGCGCACCCGCCGTGCCAGCTCCGCCTCGGGCCGCGCCACGCCGCGCACGCCCATGGCGCCGTGCAGGCTGAGATAGACGCCGTCGAACTTTCCCTGCGCCGCGAGCTCCGAGATCATCTTGCCGACGAACGTCTCGTAGGCCTCCTCGGTGACCCAGCCCGAGCCCGTGCCGGTCTTGGGCCAGAGCGGCGATTCGATACCGACCAGTTCGACCTCGTCGAACTCGCGCGCCACTTTCACGAAGCCGCCCATGTAGGATTTGCGGTCGTGGGCGAGCAGCGCCTCGCCCTTGGCGGGCGATCCCGGGTAGATGAAATCGGCAAGCGTGGTGTCGTTCTTCAGGAACGTCACGGTCTCATGGGCGAAGTGCAGGACGGCGATCCGGATCGGCGTGCGGCTCACGGGCGGTTTTTTCCTTGCATCGGGGCTGTGGCGCGCGAAGTCTTGCAAGAGATCTGGGAGGAAATAAATGACAAACCGCGTCATCGACGCGGATGGGCACATCTGCGAACCGCCCGCCGTGTGGAACGATTATGTCGAGAAGCGCTATCGCGCCGACACGATCCGGGTCGAGCGCGATCCGGACGGGCGCGACTGGGTCTCGATCAACGGCGCGATGCGGCGCAACCTCCGGCCCGCCGCGGCCTGCGTGCCGTGGGGCATGGACGACCCCAACAATGTCCCGACCTGGCAAGACATCCTGCCCGGCTCGTACGACGGCGGCGCCCGCGCCACGGTGCTGGAGGAGGAAGGCATCGAACGCTCCCTGCTCTTCCCGTCGCTGCATCTCCTGGCCGGCGACATCGCGGACCCGGCGGTCGCGGCCGCGACCTGCCATGGCTACAACGAATGGGTCGCCGACATGTGCCGCGACGGCCGCGGCAAGCTATCCGCCGTGGGCATCGTGCCGCTGCAGAATCCCGAAGCCGCCGCGCGCGAGGCGCTGCACATTGCCCGGCTGGGGCTGAAGGGCGTCTGCTTTCGCCCCGAGCGTTACAAGGGCCTCGCGTTGTACGACGACGCGCTGGCGCCGTTCTGGCAGGCCGTCGCCGGCAACGACCTGTTCGCGGCCGTCCATGGCAGCTTCGGCGCGCTGATGCCGAGCTTCGCCACTGGCCGTTACGACAACCTGTTCTTCAGCCACATGATCTGCCATCCCTTCGAGCAGATGGCGGCCTGCCTCGATATCGTGGCCGGCGGCGTGCTCGAGCGGCATCCCGGCCTGCGCGTGGCCTTCCTGGAATCGGGACTGGGCTGGCTGGAATACTGGCTCGACCGGCTGGACGGCCATTTCGACTCGATGCGCCAGCACGTTCCGTGGCTCAAACGCCGGCCGACCGAACTGTTCCGCGAGCAATGCTTCATCTCGATCGAATCGGACGAAGCCCATCGCCTGCCGCGGCTCGGCGAAATGGGCCTCGAGGGCTGCGTGTTCTGGGGCGCCGACTATCCCCACTACGACTGCACCTATCCCGGCGCGGTGAAGGAGCTGGAGGAGAACCTGGCGCCGCTTCCTCCCGCGCTTGCCGACGGCGTGCGCTGGCGCACGGCGGAACGGTTCCTGGGACTCGCGTGAGGCCCGGGATCGCTATTCAGGAACGTGGATGACTTTGCGAATGTGCTTCAGGCTGGCGACGATGGTGAAGGTCATGATGACCAGCAGCGACCACGAGCTCCACTTCGCCACGTGAACCGCGGTCCACGCGCCGATTTGGTGCGGGTAGCGCCAGACGCCCAGGAACGTCGCGGCATTCTCGGCCAGCCAGATGAAGAAGCCGATCAGGATGAACGCCAGCAGCAGCGGCATCCGGCGATCGCGATCGAACGGCCGGAAGATGACGGTCGAGCGCGCGTACAGTCCCAGGATGCAGGCGGCCAGGTACCAGCGAAAATCGCCGATGAAATGGTGCGTGAAGAAGTTGAGGTAGATCGCCGCGGCGATCGTTGCCGCCATCCAATAGGGTGGATGATGCCGGACACGCAGGTCGAACAGGCGCCAGGCCTGGATGATGTAGCTGCCGACCGCCGCATACATGAAGCCGGAGAACAGGGGCACGCCGAACAGCTTGGTGTAGGCGAAGTCGGGATAGCTCCAAGACTGGATGCCGGCCGATGTCTTGAAGACCTCGAGCGCAAAGCCCAGGAGATGAAAGAGGCAGATCGCTTTCAGTTCGTCGACCGTCTCCAGTCGCGCCCACACCATCCAGGCCTGGACGGCCAGCGCTAAGATCAGCAGCGCATCGTAGCGGGGAACGCCCCACACTCCCGTCCGCGGCATCAGGAACACGGCGGCGAAGAACAGGCCTGCAAACAGGCACGCCCTCGCCTCCTTCACGCCGAAATAGAGAAACTCGACGACGAACCGGGAGACGCCTGCGAGCCGATCGTTCGCTCCCGGTTCGATCAGCCGGCGGTCGAGCCAGCCTAGCGCGCCTGCGGCGCCGAAGCTGGTGGCTTGCACGGCTTCGGCCTCAGCGCCGCTACCTCGTGGGAACCGGGCGCTCGCCGGAATAATCGTAGAAGCCGCGTTTGACCTTGCGGCCGATCCAGCCGGCCTCGACGTACTTCACCAGCAGCGGACACGGCCGATACTTCGAATCGGCCAGACCCTCGTGCAGCACCTGCATCACCGACAGGCAGGTATCGAGGCCGATGAAGTCGGCGAGCTCGAGCGGGCCCATCGGATGGTTGGCGCCGAGCTTCATGCCAGTGTCGATCGCCTCGACGTTGCCGACGCCCTCGTACAGCGCGTAGACCGCCTCGTTGATCATCGGCAGCAGGATGCGGTTGACGATGAAGGCCGGGAAGTCCTCGGCGTTGACCGGCTTCTTGTCGAGCCGCACCACGACCTCGCGCACGGTGCGGAAGGTCTCCTCCTCGGTGGCGATGCCGCGGATCAGCTCGACCAGCCCCATCATCGGCACGGGGTTCATGAAGTGCATGCCCATGAACTTGCCCGGACGGTCGGTCACCGAGGCGAGCCGTGTCACCGAGATCGACGAGGTGTTGGTGGCGAGCAGCACGTTGGACGGCAGGCCCTCGCAGACCTTCTTGAAGATCTCGCGCTTGACGCCCTCGTTCTCGGTCGCCGCCTCGACGATCAGGTCGCAGTCGGCGAACGGCTTGTAGTCGGTGGCGGTCGAGATGCGCCGGAGCGCCGCGTCCTTGTCCTCGGGCCGGATCATGCCGCGGCCGATCTGGCGGTCCATGTTGCGGCCGATCGCGTCGATGCCCTTGTCGAGATGCGCCTGGTCGACGTCCGCGAGGCGGATATCGAACCCTTTGAGAGCGCAGACATGGGCGATGCCGCTGCCCATCTGGCCGGCGCCGATGACGCCGATGCGCTTGATCATGCTGGGTACTCCAGGATTCGGTAACTCACTTCTTTTCGACCGCGGCGGTCAGCTCGGGCACGATCTGGAAGAGGTCGCCGACGATGCCGTAGTCGGCCACCTGGAAGATCGGCGCTTCCTCGTCCTTGTTGATCGCCACGATGGTCTTGCTGTCCTTCATGCCGGCGAGATGCTGGATCGCGCCGGAGATGCCGATGGCTATATATAGGTCGGGCGCTACCACCTTGCCGGTCTGGCCGACCTGGTAGTCGTTCGGCACATAGCCCGCGTCCACGGCGGCGCGGCTGGCGCCCAGCCCGGCGCCCAGCTTGTCGGCCAGCGCCTCGAGCATCTTGAAGTTCTCGCCGCTCGCGAGGCCCCGGCCGCCCGAAACGACGATCTTGGCGCTGGTGAGCTCCGGCCGCTCGCTCTTGGAGAGTTCGGCGCCGACATAGGAGGCAAGCCCGCCCGCCCCGGTTCCGCCGATCTGCTCGATCGGCGCCGAGCCGCCGGCTGCCGCCGCCTTGAAGTTGGTCGGGCGGATGGTCACGACCTTGATCTTGTCGGCGGTCTGCACGGTGGCCATGGCGTTGCCGGCATAGATCGGCCGCACGAAGGTGTCGGGCGAGACCACCTTGATCGCCTCGGAGACCTGGGCGACGTCGAGCAGGGCGGCCACGCGCGGCGCCAGGTTCTTGCCGACGGAGTCGGCTGCCATCACGATGTGGCTGTAGCCGGGCGCCAGCTTGACCACGAGCGGCGCCACGTCCTCGGCCAGCCAGTTGGCGTAGGCCGCGTCCTCGGCCTGCAGCACCTTGGCGACACCCTGGATGGCGGCGGCCGACTTGGCCGCCTCGCCGGCATTGCTCCCGGCCACCAGCACCTGCACGTCGGGATCCATCTGCGACGCCGCCGTCACGGCGTTCGCGACGTTGCTGCGAACGGTCTTGCCGTCATGCGCGGCGACAACCAGGACGGCCATGTCAGATCACTCCCGCTTCGTTGCGCAGCTTGTCTACAAGCTCGGCCACGGTTTTCACCTTGATGCCGCCCTTGCGCTTGGGCGGCTCCTCGACCTTCAGCACCTTGAGCCGGGGCGCGATATCGACGCCCAGCGCATCGGCCGTCAGCATCTCGATCGGCTTCTTCTTGGCCTTCATGATGTTGGGCAGCGAGGCGTAGCGCGGCTCGTTGAGGCGGAGGTCGGTGGTGATCACCGCCGGCAGCTTGATCTTGATGTTTTCGAGGCCGCCATCGACCTCGCGCTTCACCTCGGCGCTGCCGTCGGCGACGTTCAGCTTGTTGGCGAAGGTGCCCTGCGACCAGCCCAGCAGGGCCGCCAGCATCTGGCCGGTCTGGTTGGAATCGTCGTCGATCGCCTGCTTGCCCACGATCACCAGGCCGGGCTGCTCCTTGTCGACCACCGCCTTCATGAGCTTGGCGACGGCCAGCGGCTGCAGTTCGGCGTCGGTCTGCACCAGCACGCCACGATCGGCCCCCATGGCGAGCGCGGTGCGGATGGTCTCCTGGCATTGCGCGGGACCGGCGGAGAAGACGATGACTTCGGTCGCGAGCCCCTTCTCCCGCATGCGGATCGCCTCTTCCACGGCGATCTCATCGAAGGGGTTCATGGACATCTTGACGTTTGCCGTCTCGACGCCCGTGTTGTCGGCCTTGACGCGGATCTTGACGTTGTAGTCGATGACCCGCTTGACCGCGACCAGCACTTTCATCGCGTTGCGCCTATAGGTGAGTTACGGCCGAGCCTCCCGCCCGGCGAAGGGGTTTTCGTGTAGGGGTGTTCAGGCGATCATGTCAAGGCTATGGCGCACTGCACAAAATCGCAGGGTGGAAGCTTTTTCCTCAATTTTTCAACAAGTTGAAGCCGCTAGCGCGTGCCGCCCGGGACCCAGAGAACGTCCGTCGCACCATCATCGTTCAGGCGCCGCGCAAGAACGAACAGGTGGTCGGAGAGACGGTTGATGTACTTGATCGCCTCGGGGTTGATCGGCTGTTCGGCCGCCAGCCGCGTCATGCGCCGCTCGGCGCGGCGCGCGACAGTGCGCGCGAGATGCAGCCACGCCGCCACCTCGCTGCCGCCGGGCAGGATGAATGAATTGAGCGGCTGAAGCTCGGCATTCATGGCGTCGATCTCGTGCTCCAGCCGCTCGACCTGCGAGGGCACGATGCGCAGCGCCTGCTCACCGCGCTTGCTCTCACCTTCGGGCGTGCAGAGATCGGCGCCGAGATCGAACAGGTCGTTCTGGACGCGGCCCAGCATGGCATCGGCTTCGGCGTAGCGCTCGCCGCCCAGCAGCGTGCGCGCGATGGCACTGCGCGCCAGGCCGATGACGGAATTGGCCTCGTCCGTCGTGCCGTAGGCCTCGACCCGGTGATCGTGCTTGGCGACGCGCTCGCCGCGGCCGAGCGAGGTCTGGCCGGCATCGCCGCCGCGCGTGTAGATGCGGGTGAGGGTGACCATCGGCTCAGCTCCGGCTGGCGAAGTACCAGAGAAGGATCAGGACGATCGTCAGGAACTGCAGGCGCACGCGCCACCACATCAGCTTGTTACTGCGGCGGCCGCCTTCGATGTTGCCGTCGACGTTGCGGCTCATGCTGATCAGGCCGGCGAACAGCATGCCGAGCGTGGCCAGGCCGGAGGCGATCACCATGAAGAACAGGATGTTGGCGAGCATATTTCAAACTCCCGCTGTCATCCCGGGCCTAGCGAGGGACCCTTCCTGCGCCTTTGACGGTCGCTCGCTGCGCTCGGGATAACAGTCATGTCTTAACATCTATTTAGTCGTTATGCCGCCCCGCGCCAGTGCGCGCGCCGGCCCACGGGCGCGCTTCGCTCGCGGCCGCGCCGCCGGTCGCGGCTCGAAAGATCGCCTCCGCCCCCTGCTCGCCCGACCACAGGGCCGCATGCACCGTGCCGTATTCGACCGGCTCGGTCGCTTCGCCGGCGAAGTAGACGCGCCGGCCCAGCGGCCGGGCATGGACCGGCCGGTCCTCCGGCGCGCTGCCGACCCCGGGATAGGAATAGCCGCCGCGCGACCACGGATCGCTCAGCCAGCGCGGGAAGAGCATCGCTTCCGGGTCGGGAATGTCGCTGCCGAACATCTTGCGCAGCGACGCCATCGCCACGTCCTTCACTTCGCCATCGCTCGCGGTGCGATCGAGGCGCGCGGCCGTCGCGCCGTTGCTAAAACTCAGCAGTATGGGCAGCCTGGTCTCCTGTTCGTGACTGACCCAAGTGTTGAAGGTGCCGCGGCGTTCGGGCGAATCGGGCAGACGACCGAACCATTTAGGTTGCTCGGGCCAGAAACGTCGCGGGAAGCGAAGGTAGATCTTGCCCAGCACGCCCGCGCCGTAACCCAGACGGCCGATCGCAATCCGCTGGTCCTCGGGCGGCGACGGATCGAGCACGGGCAGCCCGGCGCGCAGCAGGCCGACCGGCACGGTGATCAAGGCACGGTCGGCTTCAATGGCCTCGCCGCTCTGCAGGATCGCCGTCACGCCGGAGTCGCGCCAGGCGATGCGCTGCACCGGCGAGCCGAGGCGAATCGCGAGGCCCTGCGCAGCATCATCGATCAGTTGATGAAAGCCGCCCCGTGGCTGCCCGTTGCGCTCGAGGCCCTCGGTCGGGAACCACTCCTCGGCAGCGACCGCATCATAGGGGGCGCCCTGCACGCCTTCGCTCATCTCGACGAAGGTCGCCACCACGAGCTTGTCGACCTCGGGCAGCCACGGCGCGCGCAGTATCGGGTCGACTGCCTGCTTGACCGAGATCGAGCGTGGCCCCCAGCTGCGGGTCATCGCCTTGCTCTTCCAGCTCGCCCATTCGATCGCTGTCTTGAAGGCGGCTCGGCCCAGGATCGCACGGCGCCGCTGGCCCTCGCGCGTCGGAGACGTGGCCCGGTCGTCGATCAACAGCCGATCGCCCTGCGATTCGATGAGCGGGATGCCCAGCTTGGCGCACCACAGGGTCAGGGGGTTGCCCTCGACGCCATGCACCCACGAGCCGCCGAGATCGAGCGGCGCGCCCAGCAAATCGTCGGTCCAGGTGCGACCGCCCAGCCGATCGCGCGCTTCGAGCACCGTCACCGCAAATCCCGAATCGTGCAGCAGGCGGGCGGCGACGAGGCCCGCCATGCCGGCGCCGACTACGATCACGCGCTCGGGCTTGCCGGCGCCCATCGTCCAAGAGCCGGTCATCGCAGGACCAGGCCGGTCAGCTCGTCCATGGAACCGAAGAGCTCGCCGCCGGCCGCCGCCAGGGCGTCGCGATGGGCGTGGGGGGCGCCGGCATAGGCGAGCGCGCGCATGCCGGCCGATCGCGCAGCCTTCACACCCGGCACCGAATCCTCGATGACGGTGCAGTCGAACGGCTGCACGTTCATGTCGAGTGCGGCATGAAGGAAGAGGTCGGGGAACGGCTTGCCGCGCGGCACCTGGCTCGAGCTGTAGATGCGACCGTCGAACAGGTCCCACAGGCCGGTGAGGCCCAGCGTGAAGCGCATCTTCTCCGGCGCGCCCGAACTCGCGACACAGGTGTCGAGGCCAGCCTGCTGCAGCGCCAGGATAGCGGGCTTCACGCCGGGCACCGCCTGCAGGGGGGCCTCGCGGAAGGTCTGATAGGTCGCGGCCTGCAGGGTCTCGCCGAAATCGTCGGGCAGCTTGCGGCCGAGCTCGGCTTCGCAAATCTCGACGCATGACTTCAGCGAGAGGCCCATCAGGCGGCGCATCGTTTCGGCGACGGACCAATCGAGCCCCTGCGCATTGAGCAGGCGGGACAGGGTCACGTTGGCGAGGGGCTCGCTATCGACCAGCACGCCGTCACAATCGAAGATCACCAGCACGTCGGACCTGTTCTCTTTGGCTCGCGCCCGAAGACGACAGCGAGACGCCCTTAATAGGGTTTATCGCCCGCGACCGTCACCCGGTTGCCGCTGCGCGTGTGCGGCCAGTAGTCCCACATGGCGCGGTGCTGGACGCAGCGATTGTCCCAGAAGGCGATCGAGTTCTCTTGCCAGCGGAAACGGCATTGGAACAGCGGGTTCTCCATGTGCTGATAGAGGTAAGTCAGGATGCCGTCGCTTTCGTCGCGTGGCACGCCCACCAGGCCGCGGGTGAAGCCGCGGTTGACGTAGAGGGCCTTCTTGCCGGTCACCGGATGGGTGCGGACGACCGGATGGACCGCGCGCGGGTACTGTTCCTTTTCGGCGACGCCGAAATTCTTGTAGAGGCCACGATAGACCGATTCGCCGTCATGAATGGCGGTCAGCCCTTCCAGATAGGTCTTCATGCGGTCCGACAGCGCCTCGTAGGCGGCGTACATGGAGGCGAACAGCGTGTCGCCGCCCTTGGGCGGGCACGTCTTGATGTAGAGGATGCTGCCCATCGGCGGTTCGATATCGCAGCTCACGTCGGTGTGCCAGCCCTCGCCGTTGGCGCGGGGCGAATCCTTGTCGGCATGGATGATCATCAGCTCGGGGCGGCCGGGCTCGTGCGGCGCCGCCGGGTGAACATGCAGCTCGCCAAACAGCCGGCCGAACGCCACGTGCTGGTCAGGTGTGATGTGCTGGTCGCGGAAGAAGATGACGGCGTTTTCGGCAAGGGCGCGGTGCAACTCATCCTGCTGGCGGTTGGACAGCGGCTGGGCCAGATCGATGCCGTCGATCTCCGCGCCGATGATCGGCGTCAACTTGTCGACGGCGATGGTCTCATAAGGGGCCCCCTCGTCGGCGGTGTGCCGGTAGCGGGGGCCAGCGTTGCCGCGCAGCGATCCTTGCATGGCTGTTTCCTCCTCCCCGTCATATTGGCACGGTGGCGGATTTTTCCCAGCGCTGCTTGCCGCCCAAAGCCCATAAATACCCGCGGGCCTCCCGGACTCCGCGCAGGCCCGCCGCCCCGCGACACCGCGCGTCAGCCGCTCAGTCGCGCATGATCGCCGGTGCAATATCGGACACGCGGAAGGGCCGCGCCACGCCATCATGCTCGGTGACAGTCACGTATTCACCGACCACGAACAGGTGCCTGTCGAAACGGAAGATCGGCTCGTCGTCATCCTCGCCGGGCGCGTAGGAGAAGGCCCAGCTGTTGTTTTTCCGGTGGATCAGCGTGCCATGTTCGTCGGGCGTGCCGTCCCAAAAGCGGCGCACCGTGCAGGCGGCTTTGGCCGTGGGCCAGGCGGCGGAGTTGAGGTGACCCCTGGCGTCCAGTGGGGCGGTGAATTCGTAACCATGGGACCTGCTGCCCTCGGGAAAGGCGGGAGTCCGCGCCAGTTCCAGGCGAATCCGTTTGAGGCTCATGGCACTCCCTCTGCGCTGATCTTCGTTGGTCCTGCGCGCATTGTGCTTATCATGGGGCCAGCGGTCGTTGATGCAGGTCAAGAACTCGCTTGCCACCTGCTGTCATCATTCGCGCGACCGGTGGAGGCAAGGCATGACGACGTCCAAGCCAAAGGATACGTACGGCTATCTCGGCACGGAATCGGTCGCGCTCCGTGAGGAGCTCAAGCGACTGGCGGCAGCCATCGAACGGGTGGCGAAGAGCGAAGGCGCCGACGCCATGAAGGCGGCCGGCGAGACGGCGCACGAAATCCTGGCCCGCGCTACCACGATGGTGGATGAACTCGCCGGCAAGGCGGACGCGGCCAAGGCGATGGCCGGCGAAGGCCGCGCGCAGCTCGAGGGCGCGATCCGCGAAAAGCCGCTGACGGCCGTGGCGATCGCCGCCCTCGCCGGCTTCGTGCTGGCCGCGCTGGTCCGGCGTTGAGCGGACGCGGGACGGAGGACGGTTCGGTGCTTCTGACCATCGTGAAGACCGTCGCTCTCTTCGGCGGCGCCGTCGTGGCAAATGCCGGGCGCCGCTTTGCCGCCACGCTGGGCGGTTACCTGATCGCCGGAGGCCTGTTCGCCGCCAGCCTGTGCTTCCTGACGCTGGCCGGCTACCGCGCGCTGTCACAGGCGCTGGGGGATGTCTACGCGTCCCTGATCGTCGGCTGCCTCTATTTCGTGGCCGGCCTCGTGACGCTGCTCGTCATCCAGATCAAGCGTCGCTGATCGAGGCGTCGTCGCCTTCGCGGGGAGGCGACACCTGATGGCCGCATACGGAGCGCGGACCTCCAGGTACTCATCATGCTCATCCGCGCATATGAATGCGCTTTAGCGGACCTGGAGGTCCGCGCTCCATGACGCGTCACTGGAGTGGCGCGCCCCAGCAATGAGTCCTGGCGGCCGGCCTGCACCCTAACGTCCGTGCTGCTCGGCCTCGTCGTAGGCCGTCTTGATCATCCACCAGCAGAACAGCACGGCGAACAGCGACAGCGCGAGGCCGAAGGCCAGGATGCCGAAGTCGTGCGCGGCGCCCGCCAGGAACAGGCCGGCAAGCCCGAGGAGGGCGACAAAAATTCCCATGATCCAGTGAGACATCGTTCTCTCCTTTCAGTCGTCATCATCGAACAGGATGCGGCCCGCCGCACCGTCGGGGTCGTCGTACTGGCCGTTGCGCAGCGCCCACAGGAACGCCGCCAGAGCAAGCAGGCCGAGCAGGAGCGCAGCCGGCACCAGGATGAGCAGGCTGTCCATCAGCGCCGCTCCCCGGCAGGCGCCCGCGCGCCCAGGCGCAGCGCGTTACCGATCACCAGCAGCGACGACGAGGACATCGCCACCGCCGCGATCAAGGGGGTCACCTCCCCCAGGATGGCCAGGGGCACGGCGCTGAGATTGTAGAGCAGCGCCAGCGCCAGGTTCTGGCGCACCAGGCGCTCGGCACGCCGCGCGACGTCGAGCAGTTCGATCACGGGACGGAGGGCGTCGCCCTGGAAGACCGCGTCGGCGGCGTTCTGGGTCGCTTCGGCCGCGGTGGCGGGCGAGATCGAGGCGTAGGCCCCGGCAAGCGCCGGCGCGTCGTTCAGGCCATCGCCCACCATCAACACCCGCCGGCCTTCGGCGGCCAGCGCGGCGAGACGCTCGGCCTTGGCGGCGGGCGATGTTCCGGCGCGCCACGCTGTAACGCCGGCCTCGGCGGCCGCGCGGGCGACCGCGGCAGGACGATCGCCCGACAGCAACTCGACCGTCAGACCGCGCTTTTGCAGGGCATCGATCGCAGCCGCCGCATCCGGCCGCAATCTGTCGGCGAATGTAAAGCGCCGCGCCGGCCAGCCGGGACGAACGAACCAGAGCTCGGAAAGACCATCGTCGAGCGCTTCGGCAATGCCGCAGAAGCGCGCCGATCCGAGTCGGCTCGCGCCCGACGTCAGGCCCTGGCCGGAATGCTCGACGACGTTGGCGGCAGGGGCCGTAGCAGATGCCGCACGGACCAGTGCCTGCGCCAGCGGATGACGTGAATTGGCGGCGAGAGCGGCGGCGGCCTGCAGCGCCTCGGCGTCGGCGCCGCCCTCGACAAGCTCCGGCCGGCCGAGCGTCAGGGTTCCGGTCTTGTCGAGCACGACATGGTCGGTGCGGGCGATGCGCTCGAGAGCCGTCGGCGAGAGCAGCAGGATGCCGCTGCGCAGCAGCCGCGTGCTGGCCACGACCTGGACCACAGGCACCGCGAGCGCCAGCGCACAGGGACAGGTGATGATCAGGACCGCCGTCGCCACGAGGAGCGCACGGTCCCAGGCAAGCCCGCCCAGCAACATCCAGCCCAGGAAGGTCAGCAGCGCGGTGGCGTGTACGACCGGCGCGTAGGCACGGGCCACGCGATCGGCGAGCGCGACAAAACGCGACCGGCCACGCTCGGCAGCCTCGACCAAGCGGACGATCTCGGACAGCAGCGTGTGCTCGCCGGCGGCAGTGACCCGTACGCGGAGCGGCGCGCCGAGATTGACCATGCCGGCGAAGATCCTGGCGCCGCGCTCGACCGATTGCGGCACGCTCTCGCCGCTCACCAGAGCCGCGTCCATGGTCGAGATTCCTTCAGTCACAACTCCGTCGGCACCGAGGCGTTCGCCGGCCGCCACCAGCAGCATGTCGCCCGGCACCAGACGGTCGACCCGTTGCAAGCTCGTCGTGCCGTCGCCACCAACGACCGTGGCACTGCGGCTCGATAATGCCAGCAGCGCTCGCACGGCGTGACGCGCGCGTCCGCGGGCACGGCGGTCGAGATAGCGGCCGATCAGCAGGAAGAAGAGCAGCGTGATGGCGGAATCGAAATAGGCATGCTGCTCGCCCACCCATGTCTCGTGCAGACTGACGATGCAGGCCAGCGTGACGCCGATCGATATCGGCACGTCCATGTTGGTCCGCCCGGCCTTGAGAGCCGCGAAGGCAGAGCGGAAGAAAGGCTGGCCGGCATAGGCCACCGCCGGAAGGGCGATGGCGGCCGACAGCCAATGGAAGAGCGTGCGCGTGGCGTCGCCCATCGAGCCGTCGTGGCCCGACCACACGGCGACCGACAGCAGCATCACGTTGGCGGCGGCGAAGCCCGCCACGGCGAGGCTGCGCAACAGGAGGCGCGTTTCGCGATCGTCCTCGGTGGTCGCGGCGACAGCGTCATAGGGCGCGGGACGGAAACCCAGCGCCGCCACCAGCCCGACGTGATCGTTGGCGTGACCGGGCGGGCCGCGCCAGCGCAGCGACAGGCGACGTGTAGAAAGATGCGCCCGGGCGCGCTGGATGGCCGGATTGCGGGCGAGCAGGCTCTCGAGCAGCCACACGCAGGCGGGACAGTCGAGGCCGTCGACCAGCAGGTCGAGTTCGGCTTCCCCTGAACCCACCGCCCGGGCATAGGCGGAGAAATCGGCGTCGAGGGGCACTGGCCGGTGGGCGTGGCGTTCTTCGAGCCGGCGGTAGAACGCGCCAAGCCCCGCCGCGCCGATGATCGCATGCGCGCTCCTGCAACCCGCGCAACAAAAGTTGGCGTCGCCGCCGCCGCGCATGACCTCACCGCAATGCGCGCAGATGCGTACCGTGGCCGCAGGCGCCGACGGGGCGAGGAGCACGGCGTCGGTCATCTGAGGAACATTCGCCGCGTCACTGCGTAGCGCTCGCTGCCGCGTTCGATCACGATGTCGAGGTCCCAGTTGCCTCGCTCAGGCAGGTCCACATGCCCGGCGAACCGCCCAATGTCCGCCGCTTCCATCGCTACGGCCAGCGGTGCCCGCTGCTCGACGGGCCGGACCAGCTCGACGAACACCCGCGCGCCCGCGACGGGCTGTCCCGCGGCGTCGAAAACAGCGATGTCGAGACGGCCCTGTTCTGCCCGCCACTGCGCGTCCATGCGCCAGCCCAAGGCATCACGCGCCTTCTGTTCAGCCACGACCTCGTTGTAGTGCAGTCCGCGGTCGCGCGGCTTTGGCGTATAGAGCCCGGAGAACGAACCGACGGCGAACCAGATCATCGTCGCGTTGACGGCGATGACGAGGGCGAAGCCCGCGACGAAGAGCCAGGGAATGTAGCGGCTGCGGGAAGCGAGTGCAGTTTGCATCAATCCCTCCTAGCGCGCGGGTCCGACGAATACGGCGTCGTGCGAGGCCCGCTCGCGGCCGGCTTCGTCGCGAACGATGAACTCGACCGATCTCGACCCGGCCGGCGCGGCGGCGGGCGGAACGGTGACGAAGACCCGGAACGTGCCGACGGCGTCGGGGTGGACGACGAGGCGGGTCGCCGGGCCGCTGCCCTCGACCTCGGCGCCGATAAAACCCACCGTGGCGGACGGCAGGCCGTCGAGCGCCAGCTCGAAGCGCTGTTCGCTCTGGCGCTTGTTCAGGATCTTGACCGCGTAGGTGTTGCGGATGTCGCCGTTCGACAACCGCACGAAGTTCGGGCTGCGATCACGCTGGACCGTAAGCTCGGTGTCGGTGCGCAGGACGAACGCCGCCAGCATGATAGCGGCCACGATGCCAAGCAGGGCTGCGTACAGCAGGGTGCGCGGCCGCACCGGCCGCCACGGAACACCGTTGCCGCCGCTTTCCCGGGCCTGCTGATCGGCCAGCGTGTCCCAGCGGATGAGGTCGCGTGGCCGGTCGACCTTGCTCATGGTCTGGTTGCAGGCGTCGATGCAGAGGCCGCAGCCGATGCATTCGATCTGCTGTCCGTCGCGGATGTCGATGCCGGTCGGGCAGACGGCGACGCACAGATTGCAGTCGACGCAATCGCCGTGACCTTCCCAGCCGTCGCCCGCCTTGTGCTTGCCGCGCGGCTCGCCGCGCCACTTCTGATAGGTGACGATGACGCTCTGCTCGTCGAGCATGGCGGCCTGGAAACGCGGCCACGGGCACATGTAGGTGCAGACCTGCTCGCGCGCCCAGCCGGCCAGCATGTAGGTCGTCAGGGTGAAAAGGCCGACGAAGAAGTAGACTTCGAGCGAAGCCTCGCCGCGGAAGATCTTCACGAGCGTCGTGGGTGCGTCGACGAAGTAGAAGATCCAGGCGCCGCCGGTCGCCGCGGCAATGGCGATCCAGACTGCGTGCTTCAGCCCCTTGCGTGCCGCCTTGGCCGCCGACATCGGCGCGTGGTCGACGCGCATGCGCTCGTTGCGGTCGCCCTCGATGAGGCGCTCGACCAGCATGAAGAGGTCGGTCCACACCGTCTGCGGACAGGCGAAGCCGCACCAGACGCGGCCGAACAGCGCCGTGGCGAAGAACAGGCCGAAGGCCGCCAGGATCAGGAAGCCGGTGACGAAGTAGATTTCCTGCGGCCAGATAACGACGTCGAAGAACCAGCCACGTCTGCCATCGAGGTCCAGCAAGATCGCCTGGCCGGGCGCGTTGGGACCGCGGTCCCAGCGCAACCACGGCACGAGGTAGTAGATGCCGAGAAGGACGACCAGGGCCAACCACTTGACCCGCCGCCACAGGCCCTTGACCGCGCGCGGATAGACCTTGATGCGCGTGGCATAGAGGGGCGGAGGGGCCGCATCCGTCCGGGTCTGGGCATCCATCGCGTTCTCGCGGCGCCTAGCGCCCGCCGCCCAGCGAATGGACGTAGATCGCCAGCATCTTGATGGTGGCGTCGTCCAGCCGCTGGCCCCAGGACGGCATGCTGCCGTTGCGGGCGAAGTAGATCGACCTGTAGATCGAATCGCGGTCGCCGCCATAGAGCCAGATGCCGTCGGTCAGGTTGGGCGCGCCGAGTTCCTGGTTGCCCTTGCCGTCGGCCTGATGGCAGGCGACGCACTGCTCCTGCCAGATCTTGGCGCCCTCGGGCGTGGCCTTGCCGTGGCCCGACAGGCTCAGCACATAGTCCGTGACGGCGGCGACCTGAGGCGCCGTCAGGATCCCATCGGCCCCGAAGCGCGGCATCAGTGATTGCCGGGAGTTGTCGTCGGCGTTGCGCACGCCGTGCTGGATGGTGGCGTAGATCTGGTCGATGTTGCCGCCCCACAGCCAGTCGTCGTCGACCAGGTTGGGAAAGCCCGTGTTGCCCGCCCCGCCCGAACCGTGACACTGCATGCAATTGGTCTGGAAGGCCGAACGGCCGCCCGCCATGGCGAAATTGAAGAGCTCCGGGTCCTTGCGGACGTCGGCCAGGGACGCCGCACGGATGCGGTCGACGAAGCCGGCGCGCCCCTTGGCCTGGACGTCGAGTTCCCGGGTCAGTTCCGTGCGATTCGAGTAACCCAGCAGGCCCTGGGTATGGCCCGTGAACCACGGCCACGAGGGATAGAGCGCGCAGTAGACGACGGCGAACACGATGGTGGCGTAGAAGGTGTAGACCCACCAGGTTGGCAACGGCGTGTTCAGCTCCTTGATGCCATCCCATTCGTGGCCGGTCGTGTCCTGGCCCGACAGCTCGTCCTTCTCGATCTTGGTCGGCATGACGCGTCCTCAGCCTTCGTCTTTGAGCGGGATGCGGGCATCCTGTTCGAAGCGCTTGCGGTTGGCCGGACGCCAGGCCCAGCGCATGATGATGGCGAACACCAGCACCGCCCAGACGGTCCAGGCCGAGGCCAGGACTTCGCCCACAGAGTCCAAAGTCATGTTCATCTCCCCTATTGCCGCAACCGCTCGGGCGGCAGGTCGCCGAAGCGCACCAGCGTTCCCATCATCTGCAGGTAGGCGATCAAGGCATCGAGCTCGGTGATGGCGTCGGACTGGCCGTTGAACTTGCCGACGACGGCACGTGGATAGCGCTTCAGCAGCGCCGTCGGATCGGCATCGGGATTGACCTGTGCCACAAGGTCGGCGCGAGCGTTGGCGATCATCTCGTCGGTGTAGGGCGTGCCCACGGCGCGCAGCGCCTTGAGATGCTCGGCGATGTCGGCGTACTCGAGCTTGCGCTGGGCAAGGAACGGATAGGCCGGCATGACGCTTTCCGGCACGACGGCGCGCGGCGAGGCGAGGTGAGCGGCGTGCCAGTCGTTGGAGTAGCGCCCGCCGACCCGCGCAAGGTCAGGGCCGGTGCGCTTGGAGCCCCACTGGAACGGCTTGTCGTACATGCTCTCGGCGGCAAGGCTGTAGGGACCATAGCGTTCGACCTCGTCCTTGAACGGGCGGATCTGCTGGCTGTGGCAGAGGTAGCAGCCTTCGCGCACGTAGATGTTGCGGCCCATCTGCTCGAGCGGGCTGTAGGGACGGACGCCGTCGACGCGCTCGATCGTGCTCTCGATGGTGAACAGCGGGATGATCTGGACCAGCCCGCCGATCGACACCGTGATCAGGGTCAGGACCACCATGAGGATGACGTTCTTCTCGATCGTCTCGTGACGAATGAACATGGCGCGCCCCCTAAGCCGCGATGGCGTGGCGGGCCGCGTCGGCTGCCGCTTCGGGCTCGCCGCGCACCGTGCGCCACATGTTGTAGGCCATGATCAACCCGCCGCTCAGGAAGAACACGCCGCCCAGCAGACGGATCAGATAGAACGGATGCATGGCCGCGACGGTCTCGACGAACGAGTACTGCAGGAAGCCCAGCTCGTCGTAGGCGCGCCACATCAGGCCCTGCATGATGCCGCTCACCCACATCGCGGTGATGTAGAGAACGATGCCGATGGTGGCGATCCAGTAGTGCCAGCCGATCAGCCGTGTCGACCACATCGCCGGCCGGTTCCACATCCTGGGCACCAGGTAGTACATCGTGCCGAACACGATGAAGGCCACCCAGCCCAGCGCGCCGGAATGGACATGCCCGATTGTCCAGTCGGTATAGTGACTGAGCGAGTTCACCGCCTTGATCGACATGACCGGACCCTCGAAGGTGGCCATGCCGTAGAAGCCGACGGCGGTCACCGAGAAGCGCAGGCCGGGGTCGGTGCGCAGCTTGTCCCACGCGCCGGAGAGCGTCATCAGGCCGTTGATCATGCCGCCCCAGCTCGGCATCCATAGCATCACCGAGAACACCATGCCGAGCGTCTGCGCCCAGTCGGGCAGCGACGTGTAATGCAGGTGATGCGGGCCGGCCCAGATGTAAAGAAACACCAGGGACCAGAAGTGCACGATCGACAGCCGGTAGGAGTAGATCGGCCGGTTCGCCGCCTTCGGGATGTAGTAGTACATCATGCCGAGGAACGCCGCGGTGAGGAAGAAGCCGACCGCATTGTGGCCGTACCACCACTGGATCATGGCGTCCTGCACGCCCGACCAGGCGCCGTAGCTCTTGGTGCCGGCGAACGACACCGGCATCGCCAGGTTGTTGACGATATGCAGCATGGCGATGGTGATGATGAAGGCCAGGTAGAACCAGTTGGCGACGTAGATGTGTGGTTCCTCGCGCTTCAGCACGGTGCCGAGATAGGCCACGAGGTAGGCGACCCAGACGATGGTGAGCCAGAGGTCGGCGTACCATTCGGGCTCGGCGTATTCCTTGCTCTGGGTGATGCCCATCAGGTAGCCGGTGGCGGCCACGACAATGAAGAGCTGGTAGCCCAGCAGCACGAACCAGCCGAGCGGCGCGCCACCGAACAGGCGGGTGCGGCAGGTGCGCTGCACGACGTGGAAGGCCGTGCCGATCAGGGCGGTGCCGCCGAAGGCGAAGATCGCCGCAGAGGTGTGGAGCGGACGCAGGCGGCCGAACGTCAGATATTCGCTGTCGAAGCTCAGCTGCGGCCACACCAGCTGAGCGGCGATCACGACGCCGGCCGAAAAGGCGACAATGGCCCAGAACATGGTGAGCACGAGGGCCGCCCGGATGACGTCCTCGACATATCGCGGCGCTAGCCGCTGGTCGGCGTTCAGGACGGCTTGGCTGGACATGCTTTCTCCCCACGCTGATGTCACATCCACCCTAAAGGGCGCCCTGTTGCGCGCGTTTGATTTGGGTCAAGGCCGGCACGCGGCGTGGCGTCTCAATTCACATGGCGCAGGAGGAAACAAAAATGAGTGAGACCGTTGACGTCTTTCACGCGCCGCAGCCGGGCATACGACTGGTCCCCGTGGACCGTCCGTGGACCTGGCTCGCGGCGGGCTGGCACGACCTGTGGGCCGCGCCGGTGAACAGCTTGGCCTACGGCGTGGCGGCGGTTCTCGCCGGTTGGCTGGCCATTGCCCTGCTGTTGTGGGTCGACCTGCCCTATCTTGTGCTGCCGCTCAGCGCCGGCTTCTTCTTTGTCGGTCCTTTCATGGCCGTCGGCCTCTACGAGATCAGCCGCCGCCTCGAAACCGGCCTGCCCGTCGACGGCCGTTCGACCTGGCGCGCCTGGCGCCGCAACCCCGACCAGATCGCCCTGATGGGGGTGTTGCTCCTGCTCTTGCACCTCGCCTGGATGCGCGCCGCGCAGCTGCTGTACGCACTGTTCGAGTGGCCAACCGTGCCGTCGTGGGACCGCTTCATGGACCTTGCCTGGCATTCGGCGCGCAGCCTGCCGTTCCTCGCCATCGGCGTGGCGCTGGGCGCGGGGCTGGCGAGCGTGGCCTTCGCCATCGGCGCATTCTCGATGCCGTATCTGCTTGACCGGCGCACCGCCAACCTGTTCGAGGCGATCGCCACCTCGGTCACCGCCGTGCGCTTGAATATTCGGCCGATGATGCTGTGGGCCGCCCTGATCGTGGTCCTGGTAGCGCTCGCCATGGTGCCCGGGTTGCTCGGCCTCGTCGTGGTGCTGCCCGTCGTCGCCCACGCAAGCTGGCACGCCTACCGCGACATCGTGCGTTTCGAACCGGCGCCGGCCGCTCGATCCGCAGGCCCAGATGACGCAGGGTGAGATCGCGGCGGGCTAGGCCTGGAAGCGCTGGTTCGCCAGCGCCAGCAGCAGCACGGCGTTGGCGAGCAACAGGGGTGTGGCGATCCATCGTGTCACGCCCCGCAGCCGACGGCGGACGATGAGCCCCAACCAGCCAACCGCGATCAAGGCGGGCACGGTGCCGAGGGCGAAGGCTGCCATGGCCGTCGCGCCGCCCAGCGCCGACGCAGTTCCTCCGGCAGCGGCCAACGCGCCGTAGAGCAGGCCGCACGGCAGGAGGCCGAGCACGAGCCCCAGTGCATAACGCGCGGCCGGTCCGTGCGAGGCCGACAGCGGTGCGGTGAGGTGCGCCAGCACGCCCGCCAGCGGCGCGCTGCCGCCGAGCGCCAGTCCCAGGGCCTGCAGAGCCATCAGGACGCCCGCGACCACCAGCATCGTGGCCGACAGCCAGGCAAATCCGGTAGTCGAAGCGAAGAGCGCCGTGGCGGCGCCGGCGATGGCGCCCAGCGCCGTGTAGGTCGTGAGCCTGCCCAGATGATAGGGCGCGAGGGCGGCACCGCCCAGTCGATGCCATTCGCCGTAACCGCCGGGCTGCGACCTGCCTGCATCCGCCATGACCTGGGTGAGGACGAACGGCCCACACATGCCGACGCAGTGCACCAGGCTGCCCGCCAGACCGGCAAGGAACAGCGCCATCGGCAGGCCGGCCGGCAAGGACGACAAACCGCGCAGTCCCTGCCCGCACCATGCCGTCAATTCGGAGATCAGTTCCATCGCCGATGTCCACTACACCACAAGACCGTCTCCCGCTTGACCTGAGTCAATCACCGCGTGGCAGCAGCGTGGCACTTTGCGTGGTGCATCAAGGATAAGGGGTCACTCATGAGCTACAAAACCATTCTCGTTCATTGCGATGCGAGCCCGAAGCTGTCGCAGCGATTGGACGTCGCAGTGGACTTGGCGCAACGTCACGGCGCCTATCTCGTGGGCGTTCACGTCCAGGCGCCGTTCGACGTCCCGGCCTTTGCCGACGGCATGATGCCGATGGACGACCTCTTTACTTCGTATGAAACCGCCGCCAAGGCCGACCATGACGCCGCGAAAGCTTCCTTCGAAAAGGCCATAAAGGGCACTCATCTGCCGACGGAATGGCGCCTGGTGAACGGGTATGTCGACGACGAGCTTGCGGTTCACGCCCGCTATGCCGACCTGCTCGTCGTCGGCCAGACCGATCCCGATGCCGTGTCGATGACGCCGACGGACCTCCCCGAAACGGTTGCTCTCTCGGCGGGCCGCCCGACCCTGGTGGTCCCGCATATCGGGGTGCGCTCGAAGCCGGGCGGGACCGTCATGCTGTGCTGGAATGCAAGCCGCGAGAGTGCACGTGCGGCCACGGACGCGCTGCCGTTCCTGACCGCGGCGGAAAAGGTCATCGTTCTGGTCGTCGACCCGAGATCCTCCAAGGGCGGGCACGGTCCCGAACCGGGCGCCGACGTTGCGACGTGGCTCACCCGGCACGGCGTCAAGGTCACGGTCCAGCGCGACGTGGCAGCCGATGCCGATATCGGCGGCATCATCCTGTCGCGCGCGGCGGACCACGGCGTCGACCTGATCGTGATGGGCCTCTACGGCCACTCGCGCGTGCGGGAGCTGGTGCTGGGAGGGGCCAGCCGCACCCTGCTGTCGAGCATGACGGTACCCGTCCTGATGGCGCATTGAGGGCGGATGATGAGCACACACCAACTGGTTTCCCGGCATGTCGAGGCGGCGCTCGGCGAAGCCGCGAGCCATGGCATCGCCGACGACGTCGTAGCCCGATGCCTGCTGTCGGAGGCGATCCGCATTTTCAAGCTCCATCGTCCCAATGACGATATCGCTGCCGAACTGACGGCTGCCGCTGATAACCTGGACGACGATAATCCTCTGATCTTCATCAGGCCGTAAAAGGCGCGGCAGGAGAATCGTCATGGCGAGCCCACCCCCCGCCGGCAAGCCGTTACCGCGCGATTTCGTCTGGGGCGTCTCGACCTCGAGCTACCAGATCGAAGGCGCGGCCCAGTTCGACGGGCGGGGCCCGAGCATCTGGGACGTCTTTTGCCGGACCCCGGGGCGAATCGCCAGCGGCGATACCGGCGATCGGGCGAGCGACCACTATCACCGCTACGCCGAAGACATCGCTTTGATGCGGCAGATCGGCGTACGCGCCTACCGCTTCTCGGTTTCCTGGCCCCGGGTGCTGCCCGCGGGCCGCGGAACGGCAAATGAGCTTGGCCTCGCCTTCTATGACCGGCTGGTGGACGGCCTTCTCGCGGCCGGCATCGAGCCCTGGCTCTGCCTTTATCACTGGGACCTTCCCCAGGCGCTGCAGGATCAGGGCGGATGGACCAATCGCGACGTCGTGCAGTGGTTTGCCAACTATGCGCACCTGATCGCGCGCCGGCTCGGAGATCGCGTGAAGCATTTCGTCACCTTCAACGAGCCATCCGTCTTCACGCTGTTCGGCTATTCATTCGGCTGGCATCCGCCGGCAACCGACGATCCGGCATCGCTCTACGCCGCCATCCACCATGTCAACCTGGCGCACGGCGCGGCAGTCGACACCCTGCGTGCGGACGTCGCCAACGCCTCGCTTGGCGCTGCCCACACCATCCAGCCGAGCCGTCCTGATCACCCCACGGCGGCCGACAGGGCGGCGGCAGCGGCGCTCGACGAAATCTGGAACCGAGCCTTCCCCGATCCCCAGATCCTCGGCGCTTATCCGTCGATGCTGGCGCGCAAGATCGAACCTTTCCAGCGCGACGGCGACATGGACCGCATCCGCCGGCCGGTCGACTGGCTCGGCATCAACCATTATTCGCCGCTATACGCGCGAACCGATCTTGCGGCGCCCTTGGGCTTCGCCACGGCGGATTGCCCGCCGGACGTGCCCCGATCGCCGATCGGATGGCAGATCGATCCGACCGCCTTCCGCGACACCCTGCTCCGCGCCAATGACCGCTATGGCTTGCCGATCTACGTCCTCGAAAACGGCTCCGGCGCCGTCGAGAAGCCCGATGATTCCGGTCAGGTTGTCGACCAGGCACGCGTCGACTATCTTGCGTTCTACATCGATGCGATGCGGGAGGCGGTCGCCCTCGGTGCGGATGTCCGCGGCTACTTCGTCTGGTCCCTGCTCGACAATTTCGAATGGGGTGCCGGCTACGCGAACCGCTTCGGCCTCGTCTATGTCGACTACGCTACGCAACGTCGGATTCCGAAGGCCTCGGCACGCTGGTACGCAGACCTGATCCGGACCGAAGCCGTCCGGCCCGTGCGGTGACGGCCTGCCTCCTTGCCGATGTCGGAGGTACGTGGGCACGCTTTGCCCTGCTCTCCGGTTCGACGCTCGGCCCGATCTGCGCGCTCCCAGTCGGCGCATATGCGAGCGCCGTTGATGCAATCAAGCATTTCCTGAATTGCGAGACGAACGGCGTGACGATCGACCGCGCCATCATCGCCGCGGCCGGTCCCGTTGCCGGCGGGCGATGCGCTCTCACGAACTCGCCCTGGGTGCTGGAGAGCGAACAGCTCACGAGGACATTCGGCCTCTCCACCCTCGACATCGTCAACGATCTCGAAGCATTGGCCTCGGCCATTCCGCGCCTGACGTCCGCCGACTGCGAGGCCATCGGCCAGGGCCATGAAGTCGCCAGCGCGCCGATTGCGATCATCGCGCCGGGCACCGGGCTTGGCATGGCCTGCCTGATCCTCGGTCGTGGGGGCATGAGGGTGCTGGCGAGCGAAGGTGGGCATGCGACGCTTGCGGCTACCAATGAGGAGGAAGCGGAGCTCGTCCACATCCTGCGCCGGCGCTATGGGCACGTCTCCGCCGAACGCGCCCTCTCGGGCCAAGGGTTGATGAACCTGCACGAGGCAATCGCCGACCGCCAAGGTCTTCCGGTCGAGACACGAAGCGCCGAGCAGATAACCCGGGCCGCCATCGACGGCAGCTGCCGACAGTCGCAGCTCGCCCTCGACGTCTTCTGTTCACTGCTGGGTACGGTCGCGGGCAACGCGGCGCTGATGTTCGGCGCGCGCGGTGGCGTCTACCTTGGCGGCGGCATCGCGCCGCGGATCTTCGGCTACATGCGTCGATCGAGCTTCCGCGTTCAATTTGAAAGCAAGGGTCGATTCCGGGAATATCTGGGCCGTATTCCGACCAGGGTCATCGTGCGAGCCGATCCGACATTTCTCGGCCTGCAGGCTCTCGCGACCCGCCGCGATTGAAGACGACGAGGTGTCGGCAGTCAGCCGAAAGCCGCTGCGTCGCTTCTGGCGCAGTGCTTTCGGCTTCCGGTCGGGGCTGGCGAGTTGGATCACATGGGCGTTGATCGCCCTGCTGGTCGTCTGCGTCGTCCTGCAGCTCCTGGTGCAAGTCCGACTGAATCTCTGGAACCGCGACTTCTTCAACGCGCTCGAGCGACGCGACGGCCAGGAGATCTGGCATCAGACCTCCTTGCCGCCGGCATTCGCAGCCATGAGCGTCGGCATCGCCATGACCGCCGTCGGGGCCCGCTTGACCTTCCAGAGGCGGTGGCGCGAGTGGCTGACCCTCGATCTCCTCAGCCTGTGGCTGGCCGACGACAACTATCGCCGCGTCGATGCCGGTGCGCGCGAGCCGCAGCTTGCGGAGTACCGGATCGCCGAGGAGCGTCCACGCCGGAGGCGCCCGGCCACGGACCGCAGACGGCGCCGATCGGCTGGGCCTTGTCCGAAGTGATCCGGCAATGGCGACGGCTGTGCGGCAGCATGTGCGCACGACCTGGTGTCGCACGGCAATACGTTGCTGGCGCCCCTTGTCGGACTCATCTGTGCGTGCCGAACTACATCCATGGGACGATGCTGCTGGGCGAAGTGACGCAGGCGGCGGCGGCGTTTGCGGCGGTGCAGGGTGCGTTCAATTGGCTGGTCGACAATTATCCGCGGCTGGCCGAATGGGCCTCCTCTGCAAGCGGGGTGGGCATTCTTTTGTTCAGCGTCGATCGTCTTGAGAACCGCACGGATCGACCGGCGGATCTCGTCGACGGCCTCACGACGGAGCGATCGGGTCGGCAATAGCTGGCCGGCGTGCTATCGTCCTGCCGGGACACCACAGGACGATGGACCAGACCGCAGTAACGCCGCCGCTCACCCGCGAGGCCTCGGACCTGATTGCGGCGTCGCCTTACGCCGAACTCGTCATATCGCCCGACCTGAACATCGTCGCCTGCACCGATGCCTATCTCCGTGCGCTCGACGTACCCCGCGAGGCAATCGTCGGTCGGCCGGTCGGCGAGGCCTTTGTGAAGGGGGTGGCTCTCGAAGCCCTCCTCTCTTCGCTCGAGAGCGTTCGTCGATCGCGACGTCCGCATCGCATGGCGGCCGAATCGTTCGTTCCGTCCGGCAGTGCGTCGCCGGCCGCGCGGATGCCTTTGTCGGCGGTCAACCTGCCGATCCTTTCCAACGACGGCAAAGTGACGTGGATCCTCCACAGCGTCGAGACATCGAGCGAAACGGCCCAACCGTCTCAGCCCAAACAGTCAGCGATGGCGCTCGCCCTGGAGGCGGCGGAGGCGCGTTTGCGGTCGATCCTGCAGACCGTTCCCGACGCCATGATCATCATCGACGAGCGCGGGCGCATCGAATCGCTGAGCGCGACCGCCGAGCGGCTATTCGGCTATTCGCTCGACGAGGTCGCGGGCCGCAACGTCAGCCATCTCATGCCGACGCCGTATCGCGAGCAGCACGACTCCTATCTGAAGCGATACCTCGGCACAGGCGAGCGGCGGATCATCGGTATCGGCCGCATCGTGGTCGGACAGCGCAAGGACGGCACGACCTTTCCGATGCATCTCACGGTGGGCGAGCTGCGCTCCGCCGAGAGACACTACTTCACGGGTTTCATTCGCGATCTCACCGACCAGCAACTCACCGAGAGCCGCCTCAAGGAGCTGCAGTCGGAAGTCACGCACATGTCGCGGTTTACCGCTCTGGGCGAGATGGCCTCGACCCTGGCGCACGAGATCAACCAGCCTTTGACGGCCATCAGCAACTACCTCAAGGGATGCCAGCGGCTGCTCGAGCGCATTGAAGGCGAGTCGGCGCCCGTGCTTCGCGACGCGGTCGGCAAGGCCGCCGACCAGGCCCTCCGCGCCGGCCAGATCATACGGCGGCTGCGGGAATTCGTGGCCCGCGGCGAAGGCGAGCGTCGGATCGAAAGCCTTCCGAAGTTGATCGAGGATGCCAGCACGCTTGCCCTGGTCGGTGCGCGAGAGAGCGGAATCGATGTCTCGTTCCGGCTCGATCCGGATGCCGACCTGGTGCTGGCGGACCGCATCCAGATCCAGCAGGTGCTGGTGAATCTGATCCGCAACGCCATCGATACCATGGTCGAATCTTCGAGCATTCGCCGGCTGGAGATCACCACCGTCGCCGGTTCCGACGACGCCGTGCAGGTGAGCGTCGCCGATACCGGCGGCGGTCTGGCGCCCGAGGTGGCGCAGCATCTTTTCCAGCCCTTCGTCACGACAAAGCGCAAGGGCATGGGGCTGGGCCTCTCGATCTGCCGGACGATCGTGGAGGCGCATGGCGGCAAGATCTGGGTCGAGGCCCCGCCATCCGGCGGTACGATTTTTCGTTTTACCCTGCGCACCGCCCGTGAGGATGACGTTTCCCATGCCAGCTAATCGGGTCGTACATGTCATCGACGACGACGTGGCCGTGCGCCAGTCCCTGGCCTTCCTGTTGAGCACCGCGGGGCTGGCCGTGCGCGTTCATGCCTCGGCGGTCGATTTCCTGAAGGTCCTCCCTGAAATCCGGGGAGGCTGCGTCGTGACCGACATTCGCATGCCGGAAATGGACGGCCTGGAGCTGCAGCGCCGGCTGCGGGAACTGAAGGCGGGCCTGCCCGTCATCGTCATGACGGGGCACGGCGACGTTCCGCTCGCGGTGGAGGCGATGAAGGCGGGTGCCATCGATTTCATCGAGAAGCCGTTCGACGACGAAGTCCTGCTCTCCGCCATTCGATCGGCGCTGTCGCGTCATGCCATGGACAGCGAACGCGAAGCGCGCCTGGCGATGGTTCGCGATCGAGTAAAGGCGCTCTCCGAACGCGAGCGCGAGGTGCTCGAGCGGCTGGTCGCCGGCAAGCCGAACAAGACGATCGCCTACGAGCTCGGCATCAGCGCCCGGACGGTCGAAGTCTACCGCGCCAATGTGATGACCAAAATGCAGGCCGACAGCCTCTCCGAGCTTGTCCGTATGGCGCTCCTCGAGGGCGGCTCCGCTTGAGCCCGCCCGGGCAGCCTTCGAGTTTGCGCTAGATCAACGCACGATCGTCGGATTCGGGCAATTTGGCTTCCCTGACTGGGGTCGCCGTCGAATGTCGCCTGAATTGGAGACCGTGCTTGTCGTCGATGACGATGCCGCCGTGCGCGCGGCGCTCAAATTCGCTCTCGAAGTGGAAGGTTTCCGGGTCCGCGTCTTCGATAGCGCGGCGGCGCTTCTGGCGGACGACAGCCTGCCCGCGCGGGCCTGCCTGGTGATCGACTATCGGATGCCCGACATCGACGGCCTCGAGCTGGTCGACCGGCTGCGGGCGCGACAGGTCGCGCTGCCGGCCATCCTGATCAGCGGTCGCGTCAACACCCAGCTGCGCTACCGCGCGCAGCGACTCGGGGTGACCCGGGTGCTCGAGAAGCCGCTGTCCGATGCGGCGCTGGTCGAAAGCATCCGCCTCGCCTTCGCTCCGGCCAGCTGAGCGCTTTCGGAGACGACGTGCCGCGCTCGATCATCGACTATGTGCTTCGCTATACGGGCAAGCACCAGCTCGGGCTGGCGGCATTGTCGATCGCGGTATTCCTGCTGAGCGCCGTCCCGCTGGAGCTGCAGCGGCGAATCGTGAACGCCATCGTCGAACACGGCGCTTTCGCGACGGTTTTCTGGCTGGCTCTTGCCTATCCGGGCGTCGCCCTGGCCGAGCAGAGCCTGAAGCTTGCGCTCAACGTCTATCGTGGCTGGGTGGCCGAGGATGCGGTACGGATGCTGCGCACGACCGTGGGCAGCAGCGCCGACGTCGCGGCCGGCGAAGCGACGGCAGACGACACCGGTGTCGAGATCTCCATGATTCTCGACGAGGTCGAGCCAATCGGCGGCTTCATGGGGGTCAGCGTCTCCGAGCCGCTGCTGCAGGGCGGCATCCTGGTGAGCGTGATCGGCTACATGCTGTTTCTCGACGCCGAGCTGGCGCTTCTTTGCCTGGCGTTCTTCCTGCCGCAGATGGTGTTCGTGCCGCTTCTCCAGTCGGCGATCAACCGCCGAGCGCAATCGCGCATCCTGACGAAGCGCGGCATCAGCGGCAGTATCATCGCCACCGCGGCGGCCAGCACGCATGAATGGGCCTGGGCGAAGGAGCCGATCGAACGCGTTTTCACCCTCAACATGGGCATCTACAAGCTGAAATATTCGATGAACATGCTGATGAACCTGATGCACCATTCGTCGGTGGCGGTGGCCCTGTGCATCGGCGGCTGGCTTGCCCTTGAGGGGCGGATCGAGGTCGGCACCGTGGTTGCGATGGTCGGCGGACTGGGCAAGTTGAACGACCCCTGGGGCGATCTCGTGAACTGGGCGCGCGAACTCTCCGTCGTCAACGTCAAGTATCGGCTGTTCGCCGACGTGGTTAACCGCATCCTGGGTTTTTCGACACCGTCCCTGCGCCCGGGCTGGTGGCAATGGCGGCGAACCTGACGGAAGGCGGGGGCTCGCGGAAGCGCAGGCGCGTGCGGTTCTACGTAGAATCCCTTAGTTCAATACCTGAATGGCGGCCGATCTGGCGCAGCAGTACTCCCGAGGTCATCGGAAGCTGACCACGGGAGAATTCCATGCAGCCCTACACCGCCACACACACCTCCAAGTTCCCTTCAGCCGTCATCGGCATGCGGATGCCGGCGACGACGGCCAGAGTGCCGACCGGCCCGCAACGGGTTCTGGACAAGGGCGAGGAGCTGTTCGCGGAGGGCGATGACGCGGAATACTTCTACAAGGTCGTGTCGGGCGCCATCCGCACCTACAAGCTTCTGAGCGACGGTCGGCGCCAGATCGACGCCTTCCATCTCGAAGGCGACATTTTCGGCCTCGAAGCCGGCGCTTCCCACCGCTTCTCGGCCGAGGCAGTCGGCAACGCCGCGGTCGTCGCCTATCGCCGGACGCGCCTTGCGGCGCTGATCGAAGAGGATCGGGCGTTCCGCGAGCAGGTCATGTCGGCCACGCTGCGCAGCCTCGAGCGCGCCCAGGACCACATGCTGCTGCTCGGCCGCAAGACCGCCCAGGAGAAGATCGCGACATTCCTGCTCGACATGGCGGGGCGCATCTCCGAAGACGACGAGCATTTCGATTTGCCGATGCAGCGCACCGACATCGCCGATCATCTGGGCCTCACCATCGAGACCGTTTCCCGCACCCTCACCCAGTTCACGCGGGACGGCCTCATCCAACTGCCCCCGTCCAGCCGCTCAGTGATGCTGTGCAACAAGCCGGCCTTGCAGCGCCTCAACGCCTAAGGTGCGGACTGGCTTCCTGAAATATCCGACCGCCATAGGAGCATGCCATGCAAGCCAAGGACGTGATGACGGAAGACGTGGTCTGCCTGCACGTGAGCGCTTCGATCTTCGAGGCGGCGGAACTGATGGTCGGCGCCGGTGTCAGCGCAGTGCCCGTCATCGAGGGTGAAGGCAAACTCAGCGGCATCGTGAGCGAAGCGGATCTCATGCGACGCGCCGAGATTGGCACGACGGCCAGCAAATCGTGGCTCTCGCGGTTCCTCGCCAGCGACGCCGCCGCGGCCCACCAGTTCGTGCAGTCACATTCGCGACGCGTGGCCGAGGTGATGACCAAGGAAGTCGTGACCGCCACCGAGGACACGCCGCTCGGCAAGCTTGCCCAATTGATGGAAACCCATGGCATCAAGCGCATTCCCATCGTGCGGGACGGCGAAGTGCTGGGCATCGTGAGCCGGGCGGACCTGCTGCGCGCGCTGCTGTCGCGGGAGCCCGAGGGCCAAGCCGACCGACCGTCGGACGATGAATTGCGCCGCACGGTGATTGCAGCGCTGGACAAGCATGGTTGGACGTCGCGCTGGCCCACCAACGTGTTCGTGAATGCCGGCGTGGTCCACCTCTGGGGCTTCGTGCCGGGCGAGAACGTGCAAAAGGCCTATCGCGTCGCCGCCGAGAACGTCGAGGGCGTCAAGCGCGTCAAGAACCATCTGCGCGCCTTGCCGGCCTCGGTCGGAATGGGGACATAAGCGGGAGAATTGCCATGGTCTCGCCGGACTATGCGCGTTGGTTCAAGGACATCAGAGCCTGCGACATCGCCTCGGTCGGCGGCAAGAACGCCTCGCTGGGCGAGATGTATTCCACCCTGTCGCCCCAGGGCGTGCAGGTCCCCAACGGATTTGCCCTGACGGCCAGCCTCTACCGCGACGCCCTGACGGCGGCGAATGCCTGGCCGCGCCTGCAGGCGTTGCTGCAGGGCGTGGGCGGCCACGATGTCGCCCGGCTGGCCTCCGCGGCGGCCGAGGCCAGGTCGATCGTCCATGCCGCCACCGGCACCGACCGGGTGAAGGCGCTGCTTGCCGAACACTACCGTGGCCTGGAGGGCGAGTACGGTACAGGAGTGGCCGTGGCCGTGCGCAGTTCGGCCACGGCGGAGGATCTGCCCACCGCAAGCTTCGCCGGGCAGCATGAGAGCTTCCTCAATGTGCGTGGCCTGGACGATCTGTTCGAGGCCTGCCGGCAATGCTTCGCCTCGGTGTTCACCGACCGTGCCATCGTCTATCGCAACGAGAACGGCTTTGATCACCTGAAGATCGGCCTTTCGGTCGGCGTCATGAAGATGGTGCGCTCGGATCAGGCATCGAGCGGCGTGGTGTTTACGCTCGACACCGAATCGGGATTTCCCGACGTCGTTTTCGTCACCGGCGGCTGGGGCCTGGGCGAGAACATCGTCCAGGGCAGCGTCGACCCCGACGAATTCTACGTGCACAAGCCCACGTTCCGCGCCGGTCACAGATGCGTGCTGCGACGGTCGCTGGGCGGCAAGCAGCGCAAGCTGGTCTACGCCGATGGCCACGGCGCGAACAGCACGGTGAACGTCGATACGCCGATGGCCGAGCGCGAGCGCTTCTGCCTCGACGACGCGGAGGTGCTGAAGCTCGCCGACTATGCGCTCCGCATCGAGGATCATTATTCCAAACTGGCCGGGCACGACGTGCCCATGGATATCGAATGGGCCAAGGACGGTCCCGACGGCAACCTTTTCATCGTGCAGGCGCGACCCGAGACCGTGGCCTCGCGCAAGAGCGCGGCCGCCTTTGAGACCTTTCGGCTGCAGGGCAGCGGCCCGGTCCTGCTGGTGGGCCGCGCCGTGGGGGAACGGGCGGCGAGCGGCGCCGTGTGCGTCATCGCCGATCCCAAGGATCTAGGGATGTTCCGTGCCGGCGACGTTCTGGTCGCCGAGACGACCAGTCCCGATTGGGAACCGATCATGAAGAAGGCCGCCGCCATCGTCACCGACCGCGGCGGTCGCACCTGCCACGCCGCCATCATCGCGCGCGAGCTCGGCATCCCCGCCATCGTCGGCACGGGCAATGCGACGCGCCTGCTCCAACGCGGCGCTCCGGTTACCGTGTCCTGCGTCGAGGGCGACACCGGCCACGTCTATGCCGGCGCCATTCCCATCGAGATCTCGACGGTCGACCTGGCGTCGATCGGCCGGCCGCGGACGCAGATCATGGTCAATCTCGGCAATCCCGACCTTGCCTTCAAGACGGCGATGCGGCCGAACGACGGGGTCGGCCTGGCGCGCATGGAATTCATCATCAGCGAGCATATCGGCGTCCATCCGATGGCCCTCGCCTGCCCGGAAAAGGTGACCTCGGCAGCCGACCGCGAGGCGATCGCACGGCTGACGCGAGGCCACGCGGAGCCGACGGATTTCTTCGTCGAGCGCCTGTCGGAGGGCGTCGGCGTGATCGCCGCGGCCTTCCATCCGAGGCCCGTGATCGTCCGGCTGTCGGACTTCAAGACCAACGAATACGCCAAGCTGCTCGGCGGTGCCGCCTTCGAGCCGAAGGAAGAGAATCCCATGCTGGGATTTCGCGGCGCTGCCCGCTACGCCCATCCGGCCTACGCTCCGGGCTTCGCCCTGGAGTGCGCGGCGCTGCGGCGCGTCCGCAGGGACATGGGGCTGACCAATCTGCGCGTCATGGTGCCCTTCTGCCGGCGGGTCGACGAGGCGCGGCGCGTCATCGACGCCATGGCGCAGAACGGTCTCAGGAGGGGCGAGAACGGTCTCGAAGTCTACGTGATGTGCGAGATTCCCAACAACATCATCCAGATCGATGCCTTCGCCCAGCTGTTCGACGGTTTTTCCATCGGATCAAACGACCTCACGCAGCTGATCCTGGGCGTCGATCGCGATTCGGAGCTGGTCGCCTTCGACTTCGACGAGCGCGACCCTGGCGTGACGGAGATGCTGCGCCAGGCGGTGACAGGCGCTCATCGCAATCGACGGCACGTCGGCATCTGCGGCGAGGCGCCCGCCAACTATCCCGGTATCGCGGCGTTCCTGACGCAACTCGGCATCGATTCGATCAGCGTCAATCCGGAGAGCGTGGCGCGCACCATGACGGTGGTTCACGACGCCGAACAGGTCATGGAGCTGAAGAAAGTCGTCTAGACTGACGCCTCGGAGTGTTTCGTGAAGGCAATGGTTCTCGCATCTTCCGGACGACCGCTCACGCTTGAACAGCGGCCCGATCCGCTGCCCGGCCCGGGCGAGGTCCGCGTGCGTGTCGAGGCCTGTGGCGTCTGCCGCACCGATCTGCATGTCGTCGACGGCGAACTGCCCGACATCCCTGTGCCGATCGTACCGGGGCACGAGATCGTGGGTATCGTCGACAGGCTGGGGCCCGCGGTCACCGCTTTGGCGCCCGGTCGCCGCGTCGGTATTCCCTGGCTCGGTCATACCTGCGGCGTCTGCCCCTACTGCGTCACCCAACACGAAAATCTCTGCGACCGGCCGGTCTTCACCGGTTACACCCGCGACGGCGGCTTCGCCACCCACGTGATCGCCGACGCAGCCTTTGCCTTTCCGCTCGACGGTTTCGACGATCCAGTCGCCACGGCGCCGCTGCTGTGCGCCGGGCTGATTGGCTGGCGTTCGCTCAAACTGGCGGGAGATGGCCGCAAGGTCGGTCTGTATGGCTTCGGCGCTGCCGCCCACATCATCGCCCAGGTCTGCCGGTGGCAAGGACGTGACGTCTACGCCTTCACCCGGCCGGGCGACGGCGCCGCGCAGGAACTTGCGTTGTCGCTCGGTGCCTGCTGGGTCGGCGGCTCGGAGGATACCCCGCCCGAGCTCTTGGATACCGCCATCCTGTTCGCGCCCGTGGGCGCGTTGGTGCCGGCGGCACTCGGCGCGGTGCGCAAGGGCGGCCGGGTCGTTTGCGCCGGCATCCACATGAGCGACATCCCGCAGTTCCCCTACCGCTTGTTGTGGGAGGAGCGTCAGATCCTCTCCGTCGCCAACCTTACGCGACAGGATGCCACGGAGTTCCTGGAGCTTGCGCCACGTGCTGGCGTTCGCACGACGACGACTGTCTATGCCCTGGAGCGCGCGAGCGAAGCGTTAGCGGACCTGCGCGCCGGTCGCTTTCAGGGAGCGGCCGTCCTCGTCCCCTGAGAGCGATTTGACAAGCCTCCTGCGGGGGCGCATGAGTGCGTCGGCGGAAGCGGCGCGCGCCGCTTCGCGGCTCGCGTTCCAGCACAGCATAACGGTGCCGCCGGGCGTCTTCTCAACGCCGATATGCGGCACGACCAGGACGGCGCGACCTGTCGACAGCGCCACGGTCTCGGGCAGATCGGAAGGCGCCGGCAAGACAGTCGGTGCGTCAGGATCGTTCTGGCCGACGATCACCAGGTCGGCATACCGCGCGTGAGCGATCAGCGTGCTGTCGGCAGAGCCGTCGACGGCGCGCCATTCGCTGGCGATTTGCTTGCCTTCGATGGCATTGGTGAAGGCGGCGGCCGCGGTAGTCTGGCCGGTCTTCAAGTTTTCCTCGTAGTCATCGAGCAGCAAATCCATGCCGCCCTCGACGAAGGCCGGAGGCTGGAAAGGCGGGCGGGCATGCAGGGCGACGAGATGCGCGTTGAAATGCCGTGCCAGGCCGACGGCCACGTCGAGACGGGAGGTGACCGACTTGCTGGCATCGCAATGGACCAAGATCGTCTTGTAAGTCACGGCGGCCTCCGCATCGTACCGGACGCCACATACGAGCAAAGGACCACGAGCGGCTTGATCTGAATCAACCAGCCATATGCCCTTGAGCGTATCATATCCCGATGAGCGAGCCTTCGAAAGCGCCATGGCCTGGATCTGGCTTGGCTCAATTCCTATTTTGGCCGCTCATCGCCGCGAGCGAGGTCGTGGCGGTGCAGGCTAACGGCTTTGCCCGCCTCATGACCACGGCAGGCGGCGAGCCTGACCAGCGACCGAAGCCGGAATGGACGACGCCGAACCACGTGCGGCTCGACTTGACGACCCTGGAGCTTCGCGACTTCTCGACCGCAAACGACGGCGTCGCCACGCTGGTGTGCGCTCCCTTCGCCCTGCACAGCGCCACCATTGCCGACTTCGCCCCCGGACATAGTCTGGTGCAGACGCTTGCCCACAACGGTTGCCGCCGCATCTTCGTCACCGACTGGCGCTCGGCCACCAGGGACATGCGTCTCCTCACGATCGACAATTATCTGGCGGAACTCAACGTGGCGGTCGACGAAATCGGCGCGCCGGTCGACCTGGTCGGCCTGTGCCAGGGCGGTGTCATGGCGTTGATCTATGCCGCGCGCTTTCCGTCCAAGGTCCGCAAGCTGGTGCTCGCCGGCGCGCCCGTCGACCTCAATGCCGGCGCTTCGCTGCTTTCCATGACGGCAAGGAATCTGCCGCTCGGGCTGTTCGACGAGGTCGTCCGCCTGGGCGAGGGCCGCGTCCTTGGCCAGCGCGTGCTCGACTTGTGGGGACCGGCGTTGCACGGTCAGGAGGGCGCCATAGCGCTGCAGATCGGCGCTCGCGACGACAGCGAAGCTGCCGCACTGCTGCGGCGCTTCCGCGTCTGGTACGACTGCACCCTCGATCTGCCGGGCGCCTACTACCATCAGACCGTGTTGTGGCTGTTCAAGGAAAACCGCCTCGCCGACGGACGTTTCACTGCACTTGGCCGCGAGATAGATCTCGGCGCCGTGCGCCAGCCGATTTTCCTTCTGGCCGCCCGGGACGACGAACTTGTCGCCGCTGAACAGCTCATGGCCGTCCGACGCCTGGTCGGCAGCGAACAGGAGAATATCGAAAGCGTCCTCGAACCTTGCAGCCATCTCGGCCTGTTCGTCGGCAGCACGAGTTTGGCAGGCGGATGGTCGCGAGCAGCCCGCTGGCTCACGCAGCGGAGCCGTCAGCTCCAGTCGATTTGAATTCGCCGCTCGACGTAACCGCCGGGGTGCTGGCCGTCACCCTTGATCGAGATCAAGTGCCTGCGGGTGGCCGCCCCATATATGCGTGAAGCTACAAACCGGAGCGGCACAATGACCTACGCCAGTCTGATGGTAAGCGTAGCACCCGGGCGTTCGAACGACGCGCTGCTTCGGGCTGTGGGTCGACTTGCCGAGCGGTTCCGGAGCGGCGTGATTGGCGTAGCGGCTTGCCGTCCGATCCAGGCCGTATGCTCCGACTACGCCGTTCCCGCCAAGCTGTTCGAGGAAGACCGCAAGCAGATCGCCCTGCAGCTCAAGGCGGTCGAGGCCGAATTCCGCACGGCACTTCAGGCCCGCGCCGGTCATCTCGAATGGCGACCCCGCACGACAACGTCGCCGCTGTCCATCCACCTGGCCCGTGAGGCCCGAAGCGCCGACTTGGTCGTCGTCGGCGTCGACAGGAGCATGTCCCCGTTTGATCCGACGCGGCAGATCGATGTCTGCGATCTGGTGATGGAGATTGGGCGGCCGGTTCTCGTCGTGCCCACGACTGCGGCCGGAGCCGCGTTCGACCGCGTGCTCGTCGGCTGGAAGGATACGCGCGAATCCCAGCGCGCGATCACCGATGCCTTGCCGTTCCTGGCGCGGGCCGCGCAGGTGACCGTGGCGGGGATCGCAAGCCAGCAAGAGCTGGCCGAAATCCGCACCCAGCTTGGCGAAGTCACCGGCTGGCTCGAGCATCATGGCATCGCCGCGCGCTGCCTGGCGTTCACGGCCCGCGGCACCCATGCGAACGAGCTCAGCGCCCTGGCAGACGAACTGGGCGCCGACCTCATCGTCGCCGGCGCCTATGGCCACAGCCGCCAGCGCGAATGGGTTCTTGGCGGCGTCACCAGCGACCTGCTCGGGCGCGCTGAGCGATGCTCGCTGATGTCGCACTGACTGACGGATGGCGTGAATTTGATGGAACTTCGAACCGGCCGCAGTGAGCACCGGGCCTCGTCCAGTTCGTAGCGACATGACCGCTTATCGAATCGATGGCGATGCGGAAGTAGATGGGCTCAAGGAAGTGGGCGCAGCCGCCCAGCACGGATCGCGCACAGGCCGGGCCTCACACACCGCCCGCTTTCGCAGGAGCGCGTGAATCCTTTTCCGCTCGGCCTCCTCCGGCCGCCGTATTCAATAGCTCGTGGTAACGGCCGATCACGATCAGCGCTATCAAAGATGCGCTCTACGGGCATCAAGCCCCGTCGGCCCGATCAGGCTGGAGAACGGGCACTAGCTGAGGCGACCAGCGGCATTCCCGCTCGGCCCGCGTAACCCTTCAAGTGCTTTCCCGATCTCTGGTCATCAAATGGCCACCGGAGGCCGCGCCGGAAGCTGCGAAAACCACGGGTATCGGGCCTTTGGAGACGCTCGTATGGTGGATTACGCCCTCGATCACAAAGTTCATGGCGGTTTCGGACCCGTCGATGGGAAGCAGGCCGCTGCGCCGGCCGGGCTTCGTCTCGACTGGCTCGACTGCGCCCTGATCTGCCTGTTCCTGCTCGGCCTCTATACCAACTACACCGTGCAGATCTCGGCCAAGGTGCCGTTCCCGTCCGCGCCGGCCGGCGTTGCCGGGCTGATCCTCCTGTGGCGCAGGCGGGACCAGATCAAGCCCAAGGCATTCGCCTGGTTCATCGGTGTGGTGGCGCTCTATCTTGCCTCGGTGCTCTGTGCGCCGAACATTTCCTTCCTGCCGCGGCGCACCAATGGGCTGATCCAGCTCACCTACTCGATCACCATCGGCTATGCGCTGTTCATGACGGTGACGCAGGGCAGCCGCCGGCAGATGGCCGGATTGTTCCTGGGCTTCGCCCTGGTCATCGTGATCGGCTGTCTGCTCGAGGGCCATGCGGGATTTCGGCCCGTCAGCGACGCCGTTCGCAACCTCATCTACAAGCAAGGCATCTACGAGAACGACCTGCGGGACACGCTGTTCTACGGCCGCGTCAGGCCCAAGTTCTTCGCGTCCGAACCCGCGAGCGTGACCTTCTGCTACACCCTGTTCACGTTCCTGTGGATGGTGATCAGTACCTGGCGATGGAAGCTGGTCGTCTACCTCGGTCTCGTCGGCGTCGGACTGTATGCCATGCCGGGGCCCACGCTCCTGCTGATGCTGATGCTGATGCTGCCCTACATGCTGTTCCTGACGACCCGCCGCAAGTCAGGCCGGCTCGACATCAGCCGCCTGCTGCTGGTCGCCTGCGTCGCGGCGATCTGCCTGGGCGCGTTCATCGTGTTGGCCCAAGCGCTGTTTCCCGCGCGCCTCAAGGAGATCATGTCAGGCAACGATCCGAGCTTCTTCTACAGGGTGCAGGGACCTGCCATGGCCGGGCTCGACGCCATCGACCGCTACCCATTCGCGGGCAATGGGCTCACCGGCGAGCCCTTCTTCGAGCGCGAGGTCACGAATCTCTATCTGCGCTCACCCTTCTATTCGGCGCATTGGCAGGTCGTCACGCCGGCGACGGAGCTGGTGATCAACTATTTCTGGCTGCACTGGATCTATCTCGGGCTGATCTGGGGAGTGATCATGATCGGCGCCATTACCGTCTGGCTGCGCGTCCTCGGCGTGCCAAGTCCCGCCTTCTGCTGGATGGTCTGGGCCATCCTGGGCCAGGGATCCGGCGCCTATGTCGGCCCCACCTGCTGGGCGGTCCTGTTTCTCGCCGCCGCGGCGGCCGTCCTGCACCAGCGAACGGAGTCCGCGGAAGAAAGGCCCCGTATCCCCGTGACGATGACAGTGCCCGAACGGCGTTTCCGGCCGAGGGACACGCGCTTCAGTCCCGTCGGGTAGCAGCGGCACACGGTCGAAAGCGTCAGTTCCGTCCTTCGATCAAACCGCGGCAGACGACCTGGGCCTGGATCTCCGCGGCGCCCTCGAAAATGTTGAGAATGCGCGCGTCGCACAGCACGCGGCTCACCGGATATTCCATGGCGTAGCCGTTGCCGCCATGGATCTGCAGGGCGTTGTCAGCGTTGCTCCAGGCGACCCTCGCGGCCAGGAGCTTCGCCATGCCCGCCTCGATATCGCAGCGCCGGTCGCTATCCTTCTCGCGGGCGGCAAAATAGGTGAGCTGGCGGGCGATCATGGTTTCGACCGCCATCCAGGCGATCTTGCCGGCGACGCGAGGGAAGGCATAAAGCGGCTTGGCGAACTGGATGCGGTCCCTGGCATAGCGCAGGCCGAGTTCCAGCGCGTTCTGCGCCACGCCGACGGCGCGCGCCGCGGTCTGGATGCGCGCGCTCTCGAAGGTCGCCATGAGCTGCTTGAACCCCTGGCCCTCCTTCTCGCCCAGAAGGTTGGCGGCGGGCACCTCGAAACCGTCGAAGCCGATCTCGTATTCCTTCATGCCGCGATAGCCCAGCACGCGGATCTCGCCGCCGCTCATGCCCTTGGCCGGAAACGGCTCGGCATCGGTGCCGCGCGGCTTCTCCGCCAAGAACATCGACAATCCCTGGTAGCCAGGCTTCGAGGCGTCGCTGCGGGCCAGCAAGGTCATGATGTCGGCCCGGGCGGCGTGCGTGATCCAGGTCTTGTTGCCCTGGATCCTGTAGGTGTCGCCGTCGAGCACCGCGCGCGTGCGCAGGCTCGCAAGGTCGGAGCCGGTATTGGGCTCGGTGAACACCGCCGTCGGCAGGATCTCGCCCGAGGCGATGCGCGACAGGTACTTCTTCTTCTGCGCCTCGGTGCCGCCGGCGCGTATCAGCTCGGCGGCGATCTCCGAGCGCGTGCCGAGCGAGCCGACGCCGATATAGCCGCGCGACAGCTCCTCGGTGACCACGCACATGGCGAGCTTGCCCATGCCGAGACCGCCCCATTGCTCGGGCACGGTGAGGCCGAAGACGCCCAGCTCGGCCATCTTGTCGATCACGGGCAGCGGGATCAGCTCGTCGCGCAGGTGCCAGCCATGGGCGTGCGGCGCGACCTCGGCCTCGACGAAACGGCGGAACTGGCGGCGGACCTCTTCCAGCGAGTCGTCGCCCAGCTCCAGGGCACCGAAATTGCCCGAGTCGAGCCCGTCACCGATCAGCTCGGCAATGCGCAGGCGGACGGCCGCCGTGTTGCCTGCGACCAGCTTGCGGACGGCGAGCGTGTCGAGTTCGGCGGCATCGATGCCGAGATCGGCCGGCCGCACGATCTCGACCTGGCTTATGGCGATGCCGCCGGACAGCTGCGCGAGATATTCGCCGAAGGCCGACTGCAGCATCAGCAGCTCGAGCTCGCCCTTCCCGCCAGTCTCGGCCCAGCGCCGCATCTGGCGCAAGGCGGCGACGTAGGTCGCGATCCAGGCGAAACCGTGAGCGGCGAACTGCTCGCGCTCCAGGCGCGCGGGCTCGACCTTGCCCTTGGGCGCCACCAGCGCGCGCACCGCCTCGCGGGCGGCGACTTCGTAGGCCCCGGCGTCGCCCTCGGCCTCCGCGGCGAGACCGAGCAGGTTGTCGAGGACCATCAGTCTTCCAGGGCGTCTTCCAGGGTGCGCAGGCCGGGCCGCTTGGCCGAGACCAGCACCGCCATGTTGCCGGGCTTGTGCTGGTTCTTCCACATCTTGGTGTGGGCCTTGGGAATGTCGGCCCATTCGAAGACTTCGCTCATGCAGGGATCGATGCGGCGTTCGATCACCAGCTGGTTGGCCTGGCTCGCCTGCAGGAGGTTGGCGAAGTGGCTGCCCTGGATGCGCTTCTGGCGCATCCACACGAAGCGGGCATCCATGGTGAGGTTGTAGCCGGTGGTACCGGCGCAGAACACCACCATGCCGCCACGCTTCACGATGTTGCACGACACCGGGAAGGTCTGCTCGCCGGGATGCTCGAAGACGAAGTCGACGTCGTTGCCCTTGCCGGTGATCTCCCAGATGGCGGCGCCGAACTTGCGCACCTTTTTCATGTATTCGGCATAGGTCTTCTGGTCGTCGACGTCGGGCAGCTGGCCCCAACAGTCGAAGTCGTTGCGGTTCACCGTGCCCTTGGCGCCGAGCGACATCACGAAGTCCCGCTTCGACGGGTCCGAGATCACGCCGATCGCATTGGCGCCCGCGGTGGCGATGAGCTGGACGGCCATCGAGCCGATGCCGCCCGCCGCGCCCCACACCAGCACGTTGTGACCCGGCCGCAGGATGTGCGGGCGGTGGCCGAACAGCATGCGATAGGCCGTCGCCAGGGTGAGCGTGTAGGAGGCGCTCTCCTCCCAGGTGAGATGGGCCGGCCGCCTCATCAATTGACGCGCCTGCACCTTGCAGAACTGCGCGAACGATCCGTCCGGCGTCTCGTAGCCCCAGATGCGCTGGCTGGTCGAGAACATCGGATCGCCGCCGTTGCACTCCTCGTCGTCGCCATCATCCTGGTTGCAGTGGATGACGACCTCGTCGCCCACCTTCCAGCGCTTCACCTTGGCGCCGATCGCCCACACGATGCCTGCAGCATCGGAGCCAGCGATATGGAACGGCTGCTTGTGCACGTCGAACGGCGAGATCGGCAGGCCAAGGCCCGCCCACACGCCGTTGTAGTTGACGCCCGCTGCCATCACGAGGACCAGCACCTCGTCCTCGCCGATCGCGTGCGTCGGCACGACTTCCAGCTGCATGGACTGCTCGGGCGGACCGTGGCGGTCGCGCCGGATCACCCAGGCGTACATGTTCTTGGGCACGTGGCCGAGCGGCGGAATCTCGCCGACCTCGTAGAGATCCTTCTTCGGCTGATTGGCCGTCGGATGGGGACGCGCCGCGAAAGCGACAACGGTCATGGGCGAAACTCCTCTCGCATTGCGGCAAGCTATTGCTGCGGACGCGAGAGTGCAACGCACAAAATACGAAATGGGATGCTTTGCTTACGGTAAAAACAATAAAATTACCCCCACCCTGCGAAAGTCCCACATTGCGGGCTTTGTCCAGCCGGGGCACGCTCGCCCAGGTAAACGCTTGTTTACCTCGAGCGGTCCGAAGTCCAGGGAGGACGCAATGAAGCTCATGTGGTTTCACCTGATGCCTTACACGGAGCTTCCCGACGACTTCAACCAGAAGCATCCCTCGGTGTGGGTCGACATCCATTCGTCGCTGTTCGACCCACGCCGAGCGCATCACATGTACAACGACTTCATGGACGAGCTCGAATATGCCGCCGAGGTGGGCTTCGACGCCGTCTGCGTGAACGAGCACCATTCCAACGGTTACGGGCTGATGCCCTCGCCCAACCTGATCGCCAGTTCGCTGGCGCGCCGCACCACCGACACGGCCTTGTGCGTCATGGGCAACTCGCTGGCGCTCTACAATCCGCCGACGCGCGTGGCCGAAGAATTCGCCATGATCGACTGCATCTCGGGCGGCCGATTGATCGCCGGCTTCCCCGTCGGCTCGCCGATGGACACCTGCTACGCCTACGGCCAGAACCCCAGCATGCTGCGCGAGCGCTACTACGAGGCGCACGACCTGGTGAAGAAGGCATGGACGGAGAAGGAGACCTTCGCTTTCTCAGGCCGCTTCAACCAGCAGCGCTACGTCAACATCTGGCCGCGGCCGATCCAGAACGACCCGCATCCGCCGATCTGGATTCCGGGCGGCGGCTCGATCGAGACGTGGCGGTGGTGCGCGGAGATGGACTACGTCTACTGCTATCTCTCGTACTACGGCTACAAGGCCGGCCTCACCACCATGCAGGGCTTCTGGAACGAGATGTCGAAGCTCGGCAAGGATCGCAATCCCTACCGCGCCGGCTTCCTGCAGTTCGTCGGCGTCGCCGAGAGCCGCCAGCAGGCGCTCGACCTCTATACCGAGCCGGCCGAGTATTTCTACGGGCGCTGCCTGCATGTCGATGCGCGCTTCGCGACGCCGCCCGGCTACACGACCGAGGCCACCCAACGCGCCGGCATCGAGAGCATGGTGACCAAGGCCGCCAACACGGCTAGCTATCAGAGCAAGTTGAGCCTCAAGGCCACCAACATGAAGGACATCGTCGACGGCGGCTACGTCATCATCGGCTCGCCCGACGAGGTGGTGGAGCAGATCCGCCACGTCGCGACCAGCCTCAATGTCGGCCATCTCATGCTGTTGCTGCAGTACGGCAACATGAGCAAGGACACCACCAAGTACAATACGCGGATGTTCGCCGAGCAAGTCATGCCCAAGGTGAAGGACCTGTTCGGCGAATGGGAAGACAAATGGTGGCCCAAGCCGCTGGCCAAGGGCCAGCGCGCCGCCGTCCCCGCCTTCCGTCCCCAGCTCGCCGCGGCAGAATGATCGCCGTGGTGTTCACAGAGGGTCTGCTGGGGGCGCGCCACTCCAGTGGCGCGCCTTTGTTGAGGCCAGAGGAAGATCGCGCCACTGGAGTGGCGCGCCCCCAGCCATGACCGAACCAACGGCCACGACCGTCGAGGTCAACGGGTTCCCCTGCCGTGTCTGGACCAAGGGCCAAGGCCCCAGGCTGGGCTTTCTCGCCGGTCTGGGCGGTCTGCCGCGCTGGCTGCCCTTTTTGGACAGGCTCGCCGAGACGCGCACGGTGATCGCGCCGTCGCTGCCCGGCTATCCCGGCGCGACCGGTCACACGGAGCTCGACACGCATCTCGACTGGGTGCTTGCCGTTCGCCAGCTCATCGACAAAGCGGGCCTTGCCGGCGCCGATCTCGTCGGCGCCTCGGTGGGCGGCGCGTTCGCCGCGGAGATGGCGGCGATCTTTCCGGGCCACGTCGCCAAGCTGGCGCTGATCGCCCCCTTCGGCCTGTTCGACGATAAGGAGCCCGCGACCGATCCGTGGGCGCAACGCAAGGACAACGTTGCCGGCCTGATGTGCGCAAACGGCGAGAAGTGGACCGCGCTGATCGCCGCCCCGGAAGGCGCCAATTCGATCGAATGGCCGATCGAGATGGGCCGCGCCTCCGAGGCGGCAGCGCGCGCCTTCTGGCCGCTCGGCAATACCCGCCTGGAAAAACGTCTCGGCCTGATCGCCGCGCCGACCCTGATCCTGTGGGGCGACCGCGATGCCGTCCTGCCGCCGAGCTATGCAAAGAAGTTCGCCGCGGGGATCAATGGCTCGACTCGGGTCGAAACCGTGGTCGAAGCCGGCCATCTTGCCTATCTCGACCAGCCTGACGCGGTCGCCCGGGCCGTTCTGGCGCATTTCAGCTAACAGCGCCCGGTTTACGGGCCCGGCTTGGAGGTTGCGCCGGCGGTTCGGATCGCTATTGTCCGGCGCGTTAGGGGTTTTGCGAGGTGAGAGCCGATGACTATCCGTTCGATGAAGTGGGCCGCGGGCATTCCTCTGTTTGCGGCGGTGCTGGCGGTGGGGACGACACTGCCCGAGCGGCAGGCCTCGGCCCAGGTTCAGGCCGTGCCGCGCGCGGGTATTGCGTTCAATGACACGGTCACCCAACGGGTGACGATCGAAATCGGTCGACCCGGAGGGCCGCACGGTGGCCTTCCTGCTGCCCGACGGCCAGCTCGTGTCCGCGCCGGTCGCCGACGGTGTCGGCAATCTTGCCGCCATCCAGGACGGCTCGATGGCCAACGTCACCTACAACCAGATCGTGACGATCCTGAACCTGCGCCAGAAAGGCCCGGGCTCCAAGGAAGAGCGTCGCGACTCGATGAACCCCAAGCCCAATCCCACCGATATCGAATCCGGCCGCTTCACGGTGACGGTCGTCGGCGTCGACCTGGCCAACAACACCGTCTCGGTGATCGACGGAATCGGCGGCGTCGTCCACACCTACCGGGCCAACACACCGGCCAAGCAGGAAATGCTGAAGAAGGCCAAGGTCGGTGACGTGGTGATCGGCCTCAGGACGCCGCTGATGGTTACGGCGATTTCGCCGACGAACTAACTTCGCCGGGGGCGCGCCACTCCAGTGGCGCGTCTTTGACTAGATCAAAGGAAGATCGCGCGACTGGAGTTGCGCGCCCCCAGCCCTACTGAATGGCCACGTCTTCCCAGAAGCCGATCCAGTGATCGACCGGCTTCATCTTGGGCTGCGGCGCGAGGTAGGACCACGCCGCGCGCGGGCTTGTCGCGTCGCCCTCGACAACGTCGTAGAACTGCACGCCGTGCGGGCATTCGAGGTCGCTCGGCGTCTTGGGCGCGATCTTGAGCAGATCCATGCGCACCGTCTCGCGCGGAAAATAGATGTAGCCGCCGACCTCGAGGGTGCGGTCGCTTTCGGCAATCGTCTTGCCGTGCCATGTCGCCCTGTGGAGCGTTGCTTCGGTCATCGGTTGAGTCCCCTGAATTGTGGATCCGTCGCCTTGACGCTCGGCCGGGCGCCCATGTCGCGCGCCCACCGTCCGCAATTAGGTGATGCTTCGGCCAATGCTTTCAACTCCGCAATTTCGGGAAAATAGAAAAAGATCGGCACCAGGAAAAGGTCGGCCGCGGTCACTGCCTCGCCGGCGAAAAAACGGTGGTCCGCCAGGTGCTTGTCGACAATGCCGACCACCCGCTCGGTGCGCTTCAGGCTGGCCTGGATGCTCTCTTCGGTGCCCGGAATGATGCCGAAGCGCGGGGCGATGACGCCGGCCAGCGCCGTCTGGACCATGGAATCGCAGACCACGCTCAGCCACTGGTCGCACAACGCCGCCGCCCTGGCGTCTTTGGGCCACAGCGGCGGTCCATCGAACGTGCGGTCGATGTAGCGGGCGATCGCGGGTGATTCGTAGAGCGTGAAATCGCCGTGCTTCATCATCGGGATCTTGCCCAGCGGATTGATGGGCGCCGTCTCTCCCGGGCGCGTCGGCACCAGCTCGTACTCGACACCCTTCTCGTGGGCGGCGAGGCGCGTCGCGCGGGTGAACGGGCTGGGCGGCACGCCGTAGATCTGGATCGTGGTCACTATCGTCTCCCTCAGGCGGCAATGCGCGGCTTTTCCGCAGGCTCGGTGGCCAGCACGCTCGGACGCGCCGCCATCTCCCGCGCCCAACGATTGCAATTGGGCGCCGCTTCGGCGATCGCTTTCAGTTCGGGAATGTCGGGGAAGTAGAAGAACAGCGGCGCCAGGAAAAGGTCAGCGGCCGTCATCGCCTCGCCCGCGAGATAGCGCGTCTTGGCGAGCTGACGGTCGAAGATCGGCAGGAGCTCGCGCGTCTTGTCGAGATACTGACGCTGCATCTCGGCGGGCACCGGCAGGAAGCCGTAGCGCGACGCCATGTAGCGCAGTGCCGAATGGACCAGCGAATCGCAGATGGCGCTGATCCATTGGTCGCAGAGCGCGATGGCACGGGAATCCTCCGGCCACAGCTTCGGCCCGGGGAAGGTACGATCGAGGTAACGCAGAATCGCTGTCGAACTCGTAGAAGACGAAATCGCCGTGGGTGATCGCCGGGATTTTCCGGAACGGATTCATCGCCCCAATGTCGTTCGGCATCGCCGGCACGAGCTCGTAGCTGACGCCTTTTTCCCGGCAGGCGAGCAACACCGTACGCGTGAACGTGCTGGGCGGCAGTCCATGAACCTTGATATCCGTCATCTTCCCCTCCTCAGAAAAATCAGTAGCGGTCGTGCCGCTTCACCCAGACCATCGACCACGGCAGCGCCGCCTCGTCGCGGCCCTTCGAGGTGATGTCGAGCAGCTGATAGGCGCCGTTCAGCGCATCGAGGCCGCGCCCGTAGGTCGAATAGGTGTGGTAGATCGTGCCGTCGTCGCCGCGCCGGAAGGCGCTCACGCCAGGCTTTTCTTCGCCGTCGAACTGCTCCGACCCGTAATTGTAGTCGTGCGCCCTGCCGTCCTGCGCGAACGACACGCCGAAATCGAAATTGAAGTCGCCGCCCGCCGACGAGACCCAGCGGAAGGTCCAACCCATGCGCTTCTTGTAGGTCTCGAGCTTGGCCAGCGGCGCGCGCGAGACCGCGACGAAGGCCGTATCGCGCGCGGCCAAGTGTGCGTCGATGCCGTTGAAATTGTCCGACCAGAACGAACAGCCCGGACAGCCTTCGTCCCACTCGGGACCGAACATGAAATGCTGGACGATCAATTGGCCACGGCCCGCAAACAGATCTGCAAGCGTCAGCTTTCCTTCCAGTCCTTCGAACGTGTAGGGCTTGTCGACCTTCAGCCACGGCAACGCACGACGCTCACGCGCCAGTTCTTCGCGCTGCCGCGTGAACACCTTCTCCTTCGCCAGGAACGTCTTGCGGGCGGCGATCCATAGCTCGTGATCGACGATGCGTGGTGCAGCCATGACAAGCTCCTTTCAGGGTTTGCGGGCCAGCAGGCTTTCCAGCTTGTCGAAGGACATGCCCCAGCCGCGATTGTGATTGGCGGTCGCGGTCGGGTCGGCGAAGCGTGTCTGGACCATGGTCATCTCGGTCTTGCCGCCGGCCAGCGCCTTGAAGTCGAGCGTCACCGTCGTCTCGTGCTCGCGCGGCTCGGCGTGGTCGCCCTTGTCGTGCCAGGCGAAGGTGAAGACCAGGCGCAGCGGCCGCCTCACCTCGAGATACCGGCCGGAGACGGCGAAGGTGCGTTCGCTGTTGCGGCCCAGCAGGCGCCAGGCACCGTCGGTCCGCGGATCGAGGTCGCAGTAGACCGTCGTCACGCCCTGGGGGCCGAACCATTCGGCAAATTGCGCCTGGTCGGTCCAGGCATCGAACAGGCGTTCCGGCGACGCGTCGAAGCGGCGCGTGAGGCGAAGCGTGAGGTCGTCAACGGCGGCGGCCATCGTTCTTTCCCTTTGCTGGCTTTGCTTTGGGCGCTTTTGGCGCGGTCCGCTGCAGGAAGGCGTCGAGCTTGTCGAACTGCTGCTCCCAGAAGCGGCGATAGAACTCGATCCAGTCCGTGGCCGCGCGAAACCCTTCGCCGCGCAGTTCGCAGCGCCGCCACTGCGCCTCGGTATGGCGTTCGATCAGGCCGGCATCGGTCAGGACCCTGAGATGTCGAGACACCGCGGGCAGCGACATGTCGAACGGCTCGGCGAGTTCGCCCACGGTCGCGGCGCCGGTGGCCAGCCGCGCCAGCAGCGCGCGGCGGGTCGGATCGGCGAGAGCGGAGAAGGTTTGGGAGAGCGTATCCATATTTAACTGACTTGTTAAATACGAAGCAGGCCCCTGTCAAGCCATGCGATCCGGGCCGGATCGCCCTCATTACCTGCCATGTCATCGACCGGCCGCAGCGCCGGGCGCATCTCTGGACACAAGAGCCATGGAGGACCTCATGCACAGACGCAGCCTGCTCGCCTCATTCGCTGCCGGCGCCTTGCTGGCACCCACCGCTCGCGCGGCTACGGGCTTCGTAACCACACCCGACCGCCAGCGGCTCGCCTACATCGACCGCGGCAGAGGCGCGCCGGTGGTCTTCATCCACGGCTGGTCACTGGGATCGGCCATCTGGACCTTGCAAACCGACTGGCTGGTGGATCATGGACTGCGCGTCGTCGCCTATGACAGGCGCGGGCATGCGGGCTCCGACAAACCGGCCGACGGGTATGACTTCGATACGCTGGCCGCCGATCTCGCCGCCGTCCTCGACCAGCTCGACCTCAACGACGTCACGCTGGTCGGTCATTCGATGGGGGCCGGCGAGGTGGCGCGCTATCTCGCACGGCATGGCCGCAAGAGGATCGTGCGCGCGATGCTGGTGGCCCCAACGACACCCTTCGCCCTCAAGACCGCGGACAATCCCGACGGCATCGATCGCGCCGTCTACGACAAGATCGTGGCGGCCCTCGAAGCCGATCCGCCCGCCTATCTCGCGGCCGGCGCGCCGGGCTTCTTCGGGCCCGGCGCCGAGCCGGAATTGGTGGACTGGGGTCTGGCGATCGCCCGCCAGGCCTCGGTGCCGGCGCTAGTGAAATGCCTGCGCGCCTTCAGCGAGACCGACTTCCGCGCCGACATGGGCGCTTTCACCCTGCCGACTCTGATCGTCTACGGCACGGGCGACACGCCCTCGATGGCAAAGAATGCGGCCCGTACGGCGGCGGCGATTGCCGGCAGCCGGGTCGAGTCCTATGAAGGCGCCCCGCACGGGTTGTTCCTGACCGACCCGGCGCGTTTCAATCGCGACCTGCTGGAATTCATCCGGAGCGCCTAGGAATGGAAGAGCAGCCATGCTGATCGTGCTTGCCGAAGCCCGGTTCGATCCGGCGCAGACCGAAACGGTGCGCGCTGCGGCGCAGCCGATGATCGAGGCGTCGCGTGCCGAGCCGGGCTGCGGCGGCTACGACTATGCCTTCGACCTGCTCGAGCCCGACCTGATGCGCGTGCGCGAGTTGTGGAAGGACGAGCAGGCGCTGAAAGATCACTTCGCCACGCCGCACATGGCGGCATTCCTCAAGGCCCTGCGCGCGCTTCGGCCCCGGAGCCTCACGGTGAAATGCTACGAGCTGGGGCCGGAAAGGGCGATGCCAAGCGCGGGCTAACTCAAATGCCCTCTCCGCCGCGTAGCGGGGGAGAGGGAGGGACCCATTTCGAAGCAATGGGAGGGCGTCTCGCCAGGGAAGACATACGCAGCGAACCGAAAGAAAGACCCACCTCACCTCCCCCGCGCGTACGCGCGGGTCCCCTTCCTCTCCCCCCGCTTCGCGGGCGGAGAGGACGCTTGAAATGAACTTCCTCTCGGGCGCTAACCCCGCTTCCAGGTCGTGCCCTTCGCCCCGTCCTCCAGGATCACGCCCTTGGCCTTGAGCTCGTCGCGGATGCGGTCGGACTCCTTGAAGTCCTTGGATTTTCGCGCGGCCTGACGCGCCGCGATCGCGGTCTCGATCTCCGCATCGCTCGGGCCAGCCGAGCCGGCGGGCGTCCAGCGGAACCAGGCCTCGGGGTCCTGCTGCAACAGACCGAGGGCGTTGGCACCGGCCCGCACGTCAGCAGGATCGCCGAGCGCATGGATGGCACTGATGGCAAGCGGCGTATTAAGGTCGTCGTTCAGCGCATCCTCGACGGATTGCGGCACCGAATTCCCGAGCCTGGCGTCCTTGCCGCGCAGCGCACCGTACCAGCGGTCGAGCGTCGCCTTGGCCTGGACCAGCCCCTCGTGCGTGAAGTCGAGCGGCTGACGGTAGTGGGCCGTGAGCAGCAGCAGGCGGATCACCTCGCCGGGGTACTGATCCAGCAGCTCGTGCACGGTGAAGAAGTTGCCGAGCGACTTGCTCATCTTCTCGCCGGAGATATTCAGGAAGCCGTTATGCATCCAGTACTTCGCCATGATGGCGTGGCCGAAGGCGCTTCGGCTCTGCGCGATCTCGTTCTCGTGGTGCGGGAAGATGAGGTCGAGGCCCCCGGCATGGATGTCGAAGGTCTCGCCGAGATGCCGGGCGCTCATCGCCGAGCATTCGATATGCCAGCCCGGCCGGCCGCGACCCCACGGGCTCGGCCAGCCCGGCTGACTGTCGGCCGAGGGCTTCCACAGCACGAAGTCGGCGGGGTCCTTCTTGTACGGCGCCACCTCGACCCGGGCGCCCGCGACCAGCTCGTCCCGCGTGCGGCGCGACAGGCGGCCGTAGTCGCTCATGCTGGGGACGCTGAAGAGCACGTGACCTTCGGCCGGGTAGGCGTGGCCGTTGTCGACCAGGCGCTCGATCATGGCGACCATGTCGGTGACGTACTGCGTGGCGCGCGGCTCGACATCGGGTGCCAGCGCACCCAGCCGCAGCATGTCGCTTTGATAGGCGCCGGCGGTGCGCGCGGTCAGCGCGTCGATCGTCTCGCCGTTGTCGGCCGCCCGCACCATGATGCGGTCGTCGATATCGGTGATGTTGCGCACGTAGGTGACGCGCGGATAGCGCCACTTGAGCAGCCGGTAGAGCACGTCGAACACCACGACGGGCCGCGCATTGCCGATATGGACGTAGTCGTAGACGGTCGGGCCGCAGACGTACAAACGCACATGCCCTGCATCGAGCGGTACGAATGGTTCTTTGTCGCGCGACAGCGTGTTGTAGATGACGAGGGACATGGCCCCTACTCCCCGATCAGCATTGTACGAAGTCCAGCCGCCCGCAAAGCGGGGGCGACTTCAGTTACATCGCGCCGAAAAAACGCCGGGGAATAGGACTAGCGACATTTCGGTAGTTTATCCGAGCTGTTCTTTCTGTGCAAATGCGCGTCAATGGAAGAATTTTTCGTCTCCGCCGCCGTCGTCGCCGTCGCTGAAATCGGCGACAAGACGCAGCTTCTCGCGCTGATGCTGGCGGCGCGCTATCGCAAGCCGATCCCGATCATTTTGGGAATGCTTTTGGCCACGCTCGCGAACCATGCACTCGCCGCGTGGGTCGGCTCTGCCGTGGCGAACTGGATCGGCGCCGACACGATGCGCTGGATCCTGGGCGCCACCTTTATCGTCATGGCCGGTTGGTGCCTGATCCCCGACAAGGCCGACGATGGACCGCAGGCGGCACGCAAGGCCGGCGCCTTCATCGCCACCCTGGTTTCCTTCTTCCTGGTCGAGATCGGCGACAAGACGCAGCTCGCCACCGTGGCGCTCGCCGCGCGCTTCAATGCGCTGGTCCTCGTCACGGCGGGCACCACCTTTGGCATGCTACTGGCGAACGCACCGGTCGTGCTTTTCGGCGATGCCATCGCCAAGCGCCTGCCGCTCAAGATCGTGCGCGCGGTGGCGGCGCTCCTGTTCCTGGCGCTGGGCCTCGCGGCACTCTTCATGCCGTCTGCCCCCTGAGCCGGGCGGCCGCTTTTGTTCGGCCGATCAGCGGCAGCAGCTTTGCCATCTCCGGGCCGGTCTCGCGCGCCGTGAGCGCGAGCCTGAGCGGATGGAACAGCGCACGGCCCTTGCGCTGCGTCGCGGCCGCTACCGCGCCCGTCCATTCCTTCCAGGTGGTCTCGCCCCATGGTTCGGCCGGCAGGTGTCTGGCTGCCTCCTCGAGGAACGCCGGATCCTCGAGCACCGGCGCGAGCGAGCCGGCGACGATTTCGGCCCAGGTGGAAGCGTCCGCGAGAGTCGTGAGATTGCCGCGCACGGCCAGCCACAAGGCCTCCCTGACGCCCGGCGGCAGGCGATCGCGCACCGCCTCATAGGGCAGCAGGTGGAGCGTGCGAGCGCTGAGATGGGCGAGTTCGTCCTCGGAGAAGCGCGCTGCGGCGCGGCCGACCCGCGCGAAATCGACGGTCGCCACCAGTGTCTCGAGCGACGTCACCGGCTCGACCGGGTCGGCGGTGCCGAGCCGCGCCAGGAGAGCCGCGATCGCCAGCGCCTCGATCCCGCGCTCGCGCAGCTCGCCGACCGACAGGGAGCCGGTGCGCTTGCTCAAGCCGCCGCCCGCCGCATCGACCAAGAGCGGCAAATGGGCGAAGGCGGGCTCGCTGGCGCCGAGCGACCGGAACATCTGGATCTGCGCGCCGCTGTTGGTGACGTGATCCTCGCCGCGGATGACATGGGTGATGGCGAAGGCGATATCGTCGACCACCGAGGTGAAGCTGTAGAGGTAGCTGCCGTCGGCGCGCACCAGCACCGGATCGCTCTGGCTCGCCTCGTCGATATGCTGCGGCCCGCGCACCAGGTCGTCCCACCGCACTTCCTCGGCGACGAGCCTGAACCGCCAGTGCGGCCGGCGGCCCTCGCCTTCGAGCCGCGCCCGATCGGCGTCGGAGAGTTTCAGCGCCGCGCGGTCGTAGACCGGCGGCCGGCCCTGGGCGAGCAGACGCTTGCGCTTGAACTCGAGCTCCTCCGGCGTCTCGTAGCAGGCATAGAGCCGGCCGGCGGCGATCAGCGTGTCGCGCGCCGTGTCGTAGTGCGCCAGCCGGTCCGACTGCTTCTCGTGGCGCGACCAATCGAGGCCGAGCCACTGGAGATCGCGCTCGATCGCGGCCTCGTACTCGGGCCTGCTGCGCGCCCGGTCGGTGTCGTCGAGCCGCAGGATGAAGGTTCCGCCATGTCGCTTGGCGAACAGCCAGTTAAAAAGCGCCGCACGCACATTCCCGACGTGCAGCAATCCCGTGGGGCTGGGGGCGAAGCGGACGACGGGAGCGGCGGAATCGACCATGGGAGCCGACTTGTGGCGGCGAGCCGTTGGCGGGTCAAGCGCGCTCGGCTACAACGGGCGCCGAGGAATCGCCATGATCGCGTTGTTCAACGAGACAGTGAAGTAGTTGAGTAAAGGGAGGTCTAAAATGAAACGACGACACCTTCTGGCGGCGGGCCTGGGCGCGCCGCTGGCGACCCTGGCTGCGCCCGCCATCGTCCGCGCCGAGGGCAAGTATCCCGAGCGCATCGTGCGCCTCGTCGTGCCGTTCGCGCCGGCCGGCCCGACCGATATCATCGGCCGCAAGACCGCCGAAAAGATGACGGCTTTGCTGGGCCAGACCATGATCGTCGACAACAAGGCCGGCGCCGCCGGCTCGATCGGCGCGGTCGAGGTCAAGAACGCCAAGCCCGACGGCTATACGCTGCTGTTCGCGCCGTCTTCGACGCATGCCATCAATCCGACGGCGTTCGTCCATCCGGCCTATGACGCGGTGAAAGACTTCACGCCGATCTCCTCGATCTGCGTCAATCCTCTGGTACTGGTGACGCATCCCTCGATGCCGCCGTCGGTCATGGGTCTGGTCGAGGAAATGAAGAAGAATCCCGGCAAGTATTCCTACGCCTCGTCGGGCACCGGCAGCATCCTTCATCTCGCCGGCGAGTACTTCAAGCGTGAGGTCGGCGGCATGGATGTCGTCCATGTGCCCTACCGCGGCTCAAGTCCCGCCGTTAATGACCTGATGTCGGGGCAGGTCATGTGGATGTTCGAGACCTTCAGCACGACCCTGCAGCAGCATCGCGCCGGCAAGGTCCGCATTCTGGCTTACGCCCACGCCAAGCGCGCCGCGATCGCGCCGGAAATTCCCACCATGATCGAGGCCGGCGTGAAGGGCTACGAAGCCTACACGTTCAACCTCATCCTGGGGCCGGCCGGGATGCCTCAGCAGCCCGTCGACACGCTCGACCAGGCGTCCCGCAAGCTGATGGCCGATCCCGACATGATCAAGTTCCTGGAGGACATCGCCGCGGTGCCGACCACCGACACCTCGCCCGAACGGACGGCGAAATTCATCAAGGACGAAATCGCCAAGTGGGCCCCGGTGATCAAAGCAGCGGGGGTCGAGATCGAGTAGCGCACCCCGGAGGCGATCCGGTTACTTGTACCCGGCGGGCGGCGGGGTGTTGGCGGGCGCCGGGGCGATCGGGGCTTGCTGCGGCATCTGCGAGGGCAGCGGCTCGCTGCCCGGTGGGGCCACGATGTCGCTGGTCGTGGCGACGCGGCCGGGCGCGACCTGGCCTGTCGAGCTGATGTAATAGCCGGCGACCGCGTTGGAGTTGTCGCCTTCGGTCTTGGCCGGCACGTCGATGATGCCGAGGCGCGCGCCTTGGGGATCGACGCGATAGCCCTCGGCGTCGATTGTGTAGCTGGCATTGTCGACGCGTCCGCCACCGGGCTCGGTCCGGTAGGATGCCGGCGTCTTGAAGTCGACGTAGTCGGGCCGGGGCAAAACGTTGCTACAACCCGCCAGCGCCAAGCCCACCAGCGTCGCAGCACTCACACATCTCGCAGCCATCGCGCCCCCTGTTCAGGGACGGGTCGACTGCGGGCTGATGATGTTGCCCTGCGCGTCGATCCTGTTCCCCTGGCCATCATAGCGGAAACCGAACTCGTCGCGGAAGGCCTGAACGCCCGCCGGCGGCGTCGTCGCAGCAGGGGCATAAGTGACCGGGCCCTGCGTATAAACGGTGGCAGCGGGAGCCGGCGCATAGGGTGACGGCGTATAGACGGTCGTCCCCGGTGCCGGGGTGTAGACAGTCGTTGCTGGATAGGCAGGGACCGTCGTCACCACGGCCTGATCGCGATAGCGCCGGGCCTCGATCTCGCGGCCGACACAGCGGTCATAGGGCGCGCTGCCGATCGTCAGACCGTAGGAGTAGCAGGCATCCCGGGCATCGCCGTTGATGCGGGCCATGGCGTAGTCGGGCGGCATGCGACCGGCGGCGCGGGACTGGGCTTCCCGCACGACGCAGCGATTGTAGGGGTCGGTGCCGGGGTTGAAACCGTAATCCAAACAAGCCTGCTCGGCGCCGCTGCGGTAAGCCACGGGAACGGGCGCGGCGGCCGTCGTGGTATTCGAATAGCTGCAGGCAGTGGCAGAGAGGCCCACGGCAGCCACGACAAAGAACTTGGTCGGCGTCATCGCACCCTCCTCAAGGGTAAATCTCCTGGGGTGAACGCGGGCGGATAGAGGAGGTTGCAGGCAACGTGCGCGTTCAGGCCGCCTTTTTCAGCATACCGTCGCGCAGTTCGCGCCGCAGGATCTTGCCGACATTGGTCTTGGGCAGCTCGTCGCGGAACTCGATGAATTTCGGCCGCTTGTAACCGGTGAGCTGCTGCTTGCAGTACTCGGCCAGCGCTTCCTTGGTGAGCGACGGATCCTTCCTGACGACAAACAGCATCACCGCCTCACCCGAGCCGGCATCGGGCACGCCGACGACGGCACATTCGAGGACGCCCGGATGGCTGGCGACGACGGCCTCGATCTCGTTGGGAAAGATCTTGAAGCCCGAGACGATGATCATGTCCTTCTTGCGATCGACGATCTTGATATAGCCGCGCGCGTCCATCTCGCCGATGTCGCCTGACTTGAAGAATCCGTCCGGGGTCATCACCAGGGCCGTCTCGTCCGGTCGCCGCCAGTAGCCCTGCATGACCTGCGGCCCGCGGATGGCGATCTCGCCGGCTTGGCCCAGCGGCACCTCCTCGCCCTGGTCGTCGAGAAGCTTGATCTCGACGTTGGGCAGCGGCAGGCCGATCGTTCCGGTGTAGGCCTCCGAGTCGGTGGGATTGCAGGTGACGCCGGCCGACGTCTCGCTGAGGCCGTAGCCTTCGACGATCGGACAGCCCGTGATGGCGAGCCATTTCCGGGCAACCGCTTCCTGCACCGCCATGCCGCCGCCATTGGTGATGGCAAGTCCGGAGAAGTCGAGCTTGGCGAAGTCGGGCTGATTGGCCAGTCCGTTGAACAGCGTGTTCACCCCAGGGAAGATGTTGATGCGATACTTGGCGAGTTCCTTGACCGTGCCCTTCATGTCGCGCGGATTGGGAATGAGGATGTTGAGCGCGCCGGTGCGCATGCCCAACAGACCGCAAGTGATGAAGGCGAAGACGTGATAGAGCGGCAGCGCGCAGACGATGGTGAATTGGCCGGTGAGTTGCTTGCGCTTGAGCCCAGGCTGCATCCAGGCTTCGGAAGCGAGCAGGTTCGCCACGATCGTGTGGTGCAGCAGGGTTGCGCCCTTGGCGACGCCCGTGGTGCCGCCGGTATATTGCAGCACCGCCACGTCGGCAGGGCCGAGATCGGGCCGGGCCAAAGCCATTGCGCGGCCGGCGGAGATCACGTCGTTGAACTTGAAATGCCCGGCCAAGGTGAAGGCCGGAATCATCTTGCGAACAGTGCGCACCACGAAGTTCACGATCAAGCCCTTGGGAAATCCCAGCAGGTCGCCCATCGAGGCCACGACGACATGCTTGACCGCGGTCTTGCCGGCGCCGGCGCGCAGCGCCTGCTCGAGCGTGCTGGCGAAATTCTCGAGCACGATCACGGCTTCGGCAGCGGAATCCTCGAGCTGATGCTCGAGCTCGGGCGCGGTGTAGAGCGGATTGACGTTGACGGCGATGAAGCCTGCCCGCAGGACGGCCGCCACCGCGACGGGATACTGCAGCACGTTGGGCATCATGATCGCGACCCGCGCGCCGCGCGCCAGCCCCCTGCCCTGCAGCCAGGCCGCGAGTGCCGTGGAAAGCGTGTCGATCTCGCCGAAGGTCAACGCCTTGTCCATGCAGACATAGGCCTTCTGGTCGCGATACTTGGCGAAGCTTTCGTCGATCAAGGCCACGACGCTGGGATAGGTCGAGGGGTCGATGTCCGACGGCACCCCGGGTGGATAACTCTTGAGCCAGAACCGATCCATGCCCCCTCCCGCGAACGCGCTTTGGCACCAGTATAGTCATGTCCGACTCTGGACGCTTCCACGTGATTACCGGCGGCCCGGGATCGGGCAAGAGCACGCTGATCGAGGCGCTCGGCCGCTGCGGCTATGCGCACTCGATCGAAACCGGCCGCGCCATCATCCAGGACCAGACGGCGATCGACGGACTCGCGCTGCCGGGCCGCGACCCGCTGGCCTTCGCCGAACTCATGTTGTCGTGGGAATTGCACTCGCATCGCCTGGCGCACCGGCAGGGCGGACCGGTGTTTTTCGATCGCGGCGTACCCGACATGGTGGGTTACTACCATCTCCTCGGACGTCCCGTACCGCCGCATGTCATGCGGGCGGCCGAGCGCTTCCGCTACAACCGCCGCGTCTTCCTCGCCTCGCCGTGGCCGGACATCTTCCGCCAGGACGTCGAACGCAAGCAGACGCCGGAGGAAGCCCGGCGCACCTGCGAGGCGATGGTCACGGCCTATTCGAGCTGCGGCTATGAGCTAGGGAACCTGCCGCTCGTAGCGGTCGAGGAGCGCGTGCGTTTCATGCTCGCCAGCATCGGCGCAAAGAAAAGGCCCGTCCTCGCGGACGGGCCTTCTGGTTTCATCCGGTCCAATAAGAATTAGGCGGCAGCCTTGGTGAACTTCTCGATGCGCTCCTGCATCGGACGGACGGCCTCGTCGGCCGTCTTGCGCACGTAGGCGCCGAGATCCTGGGCCTGCGCCATGCGGGCCTCCAGACGGCCGCGCCAATACTTGGCCGACACGTCGAACGCCTCCATCGGCGACTTGGCGGCAAGGAAATCGCGCACTGCGGCAAAGCTCGCATCGGCGTCTTCCTTGGCGACCTCGAGCAGCTTGAGGCCGGCCTTGGTGGCGCCCTCGCGGGCCTGGGTCATCTGGCTGCTCAGCTCTTCGGTCGCGGTCTGCGCGGCCTTGCTGATCTGCTCGAAGCCCTCGGTCGCCTTGCGGACGCCGATCTGGGCAAATTCGCGGGCGCGGTCGCTCGCGACCTTGGTGGTCTCGGTGGCGTGCTCGATCACGTTGTCGAACGGGGTGGTGGTCATGGTCGGTTCCCTGATGCGGTTGGGTACGGGTAGGCGTGTACTGACCGGCCCTATATGTGATCAATATGGTGCGTTGCAACATAAATTTGTGCGATGCGAGAAGGAAAACCAATTATCATTGTTTTTCAATTGATTAGATGGCCGATTCAGAGGACAAGTCGACCAAGCGAGAAGCCGAAGCGCTTCCCGGGAGGACGCCATGGACCAGCGGCAGCTGTCAGGCATCGACGCCTCGTTTCTCTATCTCGAAACGCCCGAGACCCCGATGCACGTGGCGGGATTGACCTACTTTCAGCTTCCCGAAGAATTCGAGGGCAGTTTCTACCAGCACTTCCGCCGCTTCTTCGAAAGCCGGCTGCACACCATCCCGATCTTCTCCAAGCGGCTGGCACCGTCGCTCTATGATCTCGACCATCCCGGATGGGTCGACGCCGACGAGCTCGACCTCGACTATCACCTGCGCGAGACGGCCTTGCCCGCGCCCGGCACCGAGGCGCAGCTCGAGGAAGTGATCGGCCGCCTGCACGCCAACACGCTCGACCGCAGTCGTCCGCTCTGGCAGTTCTACGTCATCACCGGCCTCGAGAACGGCCAGGGCGTTCTCTATTCGAAGGTCCATCACGCCGCGATCGACGGCGGCGCCGGCATGGCGATCAACAAGGCGCTGTACGATGTGACGGCCGTGCCGCGCGAGGTGGCGCCGCCGCCGCCAAAGCCTGCCTCGTCCAAACCGGCGCCCAGTACGCCAACCGCCGTCGATCCGGTGAAGGGCTTCGCCGACATCATGGGCAACATGATGCGCCAGCAATTGAAGATGTGGGAAGCGGCGCCCGCCATCATGAACGCCATGACCGACGCCTTCCTCGCCAAGCCCGGCGAGATGCCCAAGGCGCTGGGCACGCTGCAGAGCCTTGTCAGCCAGTTGCCGACCTTGGATGCGCCTAAAACGCCATTCAACGCCACCATCACCCGCGAGCGCAGCTACGCGGCGCGCACGATCTCGCTCGGCGACGCCAAAGCGATTGCCAAGGCGAGCGGCGCCAAGCTCAACGACGTGGTGATGGCGGTGTGCAGCGGCGCGCTGCGCCGCTATCTCCAGGAAAAAGATCAATTGCCCGACAAGCCGCTGATCGCCGGCGTGCCGATAAGCCTGCGCGAACCCGGCGACACGCGGCAGAACAATCAGGTCTCGGGCATGCTCTGCCAGATCGCCACCGACATCGCCGACCCCGCGGAAAGGCTCGCAGCCATCGTCAGATCTTCGTCGCAGGCCAAGCAGCTTGCCGGCACGTTCCGCGATGCCGTGCCGCAGGATTTCGCCTTCGTCGGCGCGCCGATCCTGCTGCAGCTCGTCATGCTGGTCTATGGCCGCAGCGGCCTCGCCGATCGCCTGCCGATGCCGATGAACGTCACGATCTCCAATGTGCCGGGACCGCCGATGCCGCTCTACTGCGCCGGCGCCAAGGTGACGGCGCTGCATCCGGTGTCGATCGCGGCCCACGGCGCTGCGCTCAACATCACGGTGCAGAGCTACATGGACGCGCTCAATTTCGGCCTGACCGCCGATCGTCGCGCAGTGCCGGATGTCGGCCGCCTCGGTGACTATCTCGTCGAGGCGGCGGATGAGCTCAAGAAGGCGGTTGCCGCCGGTTGAATCCCTTTCAGCCCCTTCCGATATGTGAGACCGTCGTGTGAACGAAGATGCCAACCAACAAGGAAGCCAGATGACGGCTACGGCTCAAGCGTTGCGTCCCCCCTCGCGGACCTTGCTGCTGCTCGAAGGCCGCGCCCTGCAGGAGCTGGGCGCCTTCATGCTGCTGCGGCCGTGGCTCGCCGCCGCGCCGCGTGGCGACGGACACCCGGTGCTGGTGTTGCCCGGCCTACTGGCGAGCGATTTTTCCACCCAGCCGCTCCGGAGTTTCCTCAAGGCGCAGGGCTATGCCGTGCATGGCTGGAAGCAGGGCCGCAATCTCGGCCTGCGTCCCGGCGTCGAGCCGGACATGCTGGAGCGGGTCGAGGAGCTCTACGACCGCCATGACGGCCGCAAGCTCAGCCTGGTTGGCTGGAGCCTGGGCGGCATCTACGCGCGCCAGCTCGCCAAGCTGCTGCCCGACAAGGTGCGATGCGTGATCAGCCTGGGCAGTCCCTTTGCCGGCAGTCCCAAGGCGACCAACGCGTGGAAAGTCTACGAATTCGCCTCCGGCCAGAGTGTCGAGGACCGTGACGGCCACATTGCCGGCCCCCTCGCGGAGCCGCCGCCGGTGCCGACCACCTCGATCTTCAGCCGCTCCGACGGCATCTGCGCCTGGCAGACCTGCGTCAACGAAGAGCGCGAGCACGTCGAGAACATCGAAGTCTATGGCAGCCATTGCGGGCTCGGCCATCATCCGGCCGCCGTCTTTGCCGTCGCCGACCGTCTGGCGCAGCCCGAAGGCCAGTGGAAGAAGTTCGACCGCTCCGGCTGGAAGAGCCTCGTGTTTCCGGACTGGCGGCGGAGCTGACGCACGCTCGTCGTGGGACGCACGCTTTTCGTCCCGCGCTCGCTGTCATCCCGAGCGTAGCGAGGGACCTTTAATCGGCATCGCCAAAGGTCCCTCGCTACGCTCGGGATGACAACATTTTGGCGGCACGCAGTCGTGCGTCAAAGAGCGAAGCTAGATCTTCTTCTCGACCGTCGTGCGGATCTCCTCGTAGGAGTCCTTCATCCGGTCCTGCACGATCTTGAACGCCTCGGTGGTCGACTTCTGTACCAGCTCGGCGATATCGCGCGTGTTGGCGATCGCCGCCTCCATCGCCTTCTTCGCGAACTCGGCCTGCTTGGCCATGATGTCCTGCGGGCTGCCGCCGGGCTTGTATTCCTGCACCATCGCCGTGACGTCCTTCACGGCCGCCTCGAAGATCGCGCGCTGCTTGTTGGCAATCTCCTGGGCGCCGCCCGCCATCGCCTGCCATGACTTGGTCATGGCCTCGAGGTTCTTCTGCTGGTGCTCCATGATCTTCGTCATGTCGAAGGACGGGATCTTGAGCTGCTCGCCCATGTTCCTGAACATGTCGGTGAAGTTCTGCGGTGCGTCGGCCATGCGAACCTCCTGTCGGTTAGAAGCCGAGCTTCAACCCCTGCTCCAGCGCATGCAAGGCCAAACCGGCCAGGCCGCCGATCAAAGCTCCGTTAAACCGGATGTATTGCAGATCCCGCCCGACTGTAAGCTCGATGCGGCGGATCAGCATGTCGATGTCCCATGCCTTCACCTGGTCGGCGATGAAGCGTCCGACGCCGCTCTTCTGGCTTTGCACGAAGTCGGCAAGTACACGCACCATGCCACGGTTGATCTCGGCCCGGATGGCCGGGTCGCGCGCCAGCTGGCCGCCGATATCGATCAGCATGGCTTCGAGCTGACGGCGGATCTGGCTGTCGGGCGCCCGTGAATCCTGCTCCAGAAAGGTGCGCAGGCTTTCCCAGGCGCCTTCGGCGATGGCGGCGATCTCGGGCCGCGCCAGCAGGTCGCGCTTGAGGCTCTCGGCGCGCCGCGCGAAGGCCTGCGAGCTGCGCAGCTGCTCGATGAATCCTGTCACGAAACTGTCGAACTCCAGGCGCAGCGGATGCCGGCGATCGGCGCGCGCGTCCTGGATGAAGCCGCTGGTGGAAGCGACGATCTTGCGCAGGAGATAGGCATCCGCGCGGTAGAGATTGAACAGCGCCGGCAGCTCCTTGCGGATCCTTTCACGCAACGCCGCCAGCGTCTCTTCATTGGTCAGGACTTTCTCCAGCGCGCCCAGAAGTTCGTCGAGCAGGCGCTGGTGCCGGCCCTTTTCGGTGACGGCGCTCAGCAGGCCCGCGGCCAGCGGCGCCAGCTCGACCCGCTGCAGCTCGGCCATGATGCGCTTGCCCAAAAACGCCTTCAGGCCGGACTGCTCGATGGCGCCCAGGGTCTGCGGCAACAGCCGCAGCACGAAGTCGGCCAGGGTGGCGGCGCGTTCGGGCTCGATCAGCCAGTCGGCGACGAGGGCGGCGAAATCGACTTCCCCCAGTCGCTTCTCGACCGGCTCGGGGGCGAGGAAATTCGTCTCGATGAACTCGCCCAAGGTGTCGGCGATGCGCTGGTGGTTGCGCGGGATGATCGCGGTGTGCGGGATCGGCAGGCCGAGCGGCCGGCGGAACAGCGCGACCACGGCATACCAGTCGGCAACGCCCCCCACCGTTGCCGCCGCCGCGAAGGAGGCGACGTATCCCCACGCCCAGTGCGTCGGCTCGAAGTGGCGCGCCACGACGAACAGCGCCGCCGTGAAGAACAGCAACGCCGTCGCCGCCAGCTTGATGCGGCGCAGGTCGCGGGCGCGCTCGGCGTCCCGGTTCGGTGGGAGGCTCAGCTGCCCGCCCACACGTCGAGCACGTAGCGATTGTCGGCCACGAGCTTGGCCACGCCGGCCTCGCCATGTATCGCCGCCAATGCGCGCTTGACGTCAGGTTCCATGCGCCCGCCGTCGCCGCAGACATAAACGATGGCACCCTGTTCGATCAGGGTCCTTACGCGGTCGGTCTGGTCCCTCAGGAGATCCTGCACGTACATCTTTTTCCCGTCATGGCGCGAGAATGCGACATGCAGGTCAACGATACCCGCTCGGGCGTGTTCCGCGAGTTCGTCGGCATAGATGAAGTCCTGTTGGGGATGACGACAGCCGAAGAACAACATCGCCGGCCCCAAGGTGCTTCCCTGCGCCTTGAGCGCGGCACGCTCGCGCAGGAAGCCGCGGAAGGGCGCGAGTCCGGTCCCCGGCCCGATCATGAGGATCGGCGCCAGCGGATCGACCGGCAGGCGGAAACCCACCTTGGTTTCCTTGACGAAGGCCTGCAGCGTGGCGCCGGGCGCCTGGCGCGCCAGATGGCTGGTGCAAACTCCCTCATAGATACCCGTGCCCGAGCGCGCCGGGCCCTCAACCACGGCGGCGGTGATCGAGCAGCGCGGACCGTCGGCGATCGGCGAGGACGAGATCGAATAGTAGCGCGGTGTCATCAGCGGCAGCATTTCGAGGAAGGCGGCGAACGGCAGCTGACAAGCGGGGTACTGTTCCAGCAGGTCGAGCACCGACGTGCGCCTGGCCAGGATCTCCGCCCTGAAATGCTCCTCGTCCAGGAGCTGCTCGAGCCGGGGCCGCGTGAACGGGCAGCGCGTGTGCTGCGCCATGGCCTGGATCTGCTTGCGCGTGGCCGGAAGCTGCAGCTCGACGAAATCCGACAGCAGGCGATGAACCGAAATGGCTTCTCCGACCGGCAGCGCCGCGCGCCTGCCTTCGGCCGCCGCCAGCATCACGTGCGCGCCGGGCGCGAAGCCGAAGCGGCGGATCGCGCGTTCGACCAGCGCCGCGCCGTTTTGCGGAACAATGCTGAGATGATCGCCGGCGCGGTAGCTGACGCCGTCGGGCAAAGAGACCTCGATATGCCGCGTGCTGCGGCCCGACGTGGCGGCGTTCTGCAGCTCGCGATTCACCAGGACGCGCATCGGCAACGCGCCCGTGCCGCCGATGAGCAGATTGGTCGGCGGCTTGTCGATCGCCTGAACCTGGTAGAGGGGTTCGGGGGCGCCGCCGACATCGGGTTCCAGCCTTACGCCGAGCTTTTCAGCCAGCGCCGGCAGCAGCGGCTCGTTCCAAGCCTGGAAGTTGCCGTCGAGGTCATCTTTGGCGTCGCCCTCACCGCGGACGTAGATCCGCTCGGCACCCTTGTCGGCCAACAGCGCGTCGAGCTGGCGCGGAATCGCCTGGTACGTCGAGGCCCAGTCGCGATTGCCGCAGCCGAACACAGTGTAGCGTACGCCTTTCAGCGATCCGGGTTCAGCCTCGCGCAGGCTCTTGATGAAGGCGCCGGCATTGTCCGGCGGCCCGCCATTGTAGGAGGCGCAGACGATTGCCACGGCGCCCTCGGTCGAGAGCTTGCCCGCATGATCGTCGAGGCTGGCCAGGACCGTCGTGAAGCCCTGCGCCTCACCCGCCTCGGCAATCGAGCGCGCCAGCTCCTCGGCGGTGCCCATGTTGGAACCGAACAGGACCGTGAGCGCTGTGCCGTGGCTTGCCGCCTTCTTTTTCGGCGCGGCCTTCCGGGGTGCCGGCTTGGTGGCGACGGCGACGCCCGACCCGCGCACGACATCCGGCCGCAGCCGCACGCGCATCACCAGCCCCTCGGGCTTTATGGTGAGCAACTCCTTGATCTTGAGCTGGTAGCGCGTGTGGTCGACCAGCCGGAAGCGCTGCAGGATCAGGCCCAGCACCAGGGTGGCCTCGGTCATGGCGAATTGCCGGCCGATGCAGGCGCGCTGGCCGTTGCCGAACGGCTTGTAGGCATGCGGCGCCATCTTGGCCTCGCGCTCGGGCGCGAAATTGTCGGGATTGAACACCTCGGCCTGCGGACCCCACACCGACTTGTCGCGATGAAGCATGGCCGTCAGCACGGTGACGAAGGTGCGCTTGCGCAGCTTGTATTTCCCGCCGATCGTCTCGTGCTGATAGGGATACAGCCCGAAGGCCGGCGCGGTCGGCCACAGCCGGAGCGCCTCCTTCAGGATCTGGCCGATATAGACGAGCTGGTTGACCTGGCTCGCGCTGGGGCGGGCGTTGATGTCGCGGCCCAGCACGCGGTCGACTTCCTCGTAGGCCTTCTGCATCACGTGCGGATTGTTGAGCAGGAAATAGACCGCGAAGGACAGCATGCCGCTGGTGGTCTCGTGGCCCGCGATCAGGAAGGTGTTCATCTGGTATCGGATGTTGACGTCGTCGAGCCGCTCGCCGCTCTGCTTGTCGATGCCGCTCAGCATGAAGCCCAGCAGGTCGGGCTTGGCATCGTCTTCGGCGGGAACCTCGCGGCGCTCGCGGATGATGCGGTCGGCGATGCCGTTCATGAAGCCGACATCCTGCTCGAGCTTTTTGCGGCTCCTGCGCTGGGTGATGTCCTCCAGCGGCAGGCCACGCATCTTCATCACCGCTTCGAGCGCCCGCACCAGCGATTCGACATAGGGATGGTTGTCGCTGCGGTAGAACGAGTTGAAGCGGTAGTTGAAGCCGCACAGCCCGATCGTGTCGAGGGTGAGCGCGGTCATGTCGCGCACCACATCGATCTCCTCGTCGGCGTTGAGGCGCTCCCACTTGGTGACGAGCTGCTCGGCGATATCGAGCATGCCCTCGTGGTAGGTCTGCATCATGCGATGCGCGAAGGTCGGCAGCAGGATGTTGTGCGCCTTCCGCCAGTTGGGATCCTGCGTCTCGGCGGTGAACAACGCATCGCCGCCCAGCATGCGCACCCGGCGCAGCGAGCCGCGCACCGCCTTGTCGAAGCGCTTCTCGTCGCACAGCTCGGCCACCAGGTCGGCGCCCGACACGACGACCAGCGGCGTGCCCATCATGTCGAGCCAGAAGATCGGCCCCTGCTCGCGCGCGATGCGCATGAGGTCCTGGATCGGCGCGCCGCCGTCGACCGTGAGCATGTTGCCCAGCACCGGCGTGCGCGGCGGGTGCGGAATCGGATGCAGCTTGTTGCGCGCCATGGGCTTGGGCGGTCCTCCCTGTCTTGCCCCGATACTGCCCCGCCACGCCGCAACGCGAAAGCCGCCAGCGGAGCGACGCTGGGCATGGCTGATTCTGTCGTATAGTTGGCCGACGCACTCATCGCGGGAGGAAACAGTGAAGGTCGGATTTATCGGCGTCGGCAACATGGGCGGCCCCATGTGCCGCAACATCGTCAAGCGCAGCAACCACCAGGTGACAGTGTTCGACCTGAATGCCGCCGCGCTCAAGACCTGCACTGACCTCGGCGCCACGGCCGCCAAGTCGGTGGCCGAGGTGACCAAGGGCGCCGACGTGGTGATGACGTCGCTGCCGATGCCCAAGGACGTCGAGGCGGTGACCCTGGGCGACAACGGCATTCTAGCCAACATCGGCAAGGGCCAGACCTACATCGACCTCAGCACCAACGCACCCTCGATGGTGAAGAAGATCGGGGCCGCGATGGCTGCCAAGGGCATCGCCATGCTCGACGCGCCGGTGAGCGGCGGCACGGTGGGCGCAGAAGCGGCCACCATCGCCATCATGGTGGGCGGCGACAAGAAGGTGTTCGATGACGCGCTGCCGGTGCTGCAGTCGTTCAGCGCCAACGTGATCCACATGGGCGAGCTCGGCACCGGCACGGTGGCCAAGCTCGTGAACAACATGATGGCTTTCTGCAATGCCGCGGCGGCCGCCGAAGGCCTGATGCTGGGCGTCACGGCCGGCCTCGATCCCGCCAAGCTGATCCAGGTCATTTCCACGTCGAGCGGCAATTCGAGCGTCTTCAAGAGCTTCTCCGAACGCGCCCTGTCGGGCTCGTTCACGCCGCCTTCCTTCGCGCTCAACCTCGCGCACAAGGACCTGCATCTGGCCATGGAGCTGGCCGACGAGCTCGACGTGCCGTTGCCGCAGGGCTCGGCAACGCACAACCTGCAGCGCATGGCGCGCGGCATGGGCCTGGGCTCGGCCGACAGCTCGGCGGTCCTGCGGGTCTACGAGACGGTGCTGAAACGCACGATCAAGCCCTGAGGTGCGCCTCGATCAGCGGCGCCACCAGCCCGGCATGCGTCTTCGCCAGGTCGTGATCGCCGCCCGGCACGATATGCAGCCGCGCGTCGGGAATGCGCTGCTCGAGATGCCGGCCCACGGCAAGCGGGCTGATGGCGTCCGAGTCGCCCCAGAGGAGCAGCGTGGGCGCGGAGATGCGTTCGACCGGCAGATTCGATGACGGGCTTGCCTCGGTGATCCAGGCGGCGGCGCGGGGAAAGGACCGGCGGTAATCGGCCCGCCAGTCGGCCGCGCCGAGCTGGGTCATGTTCACGCCGCCCGAGGTCACGGTCAGGACCAGGCGCCGCACGCGATCCGGCCGCTCGAGCGCCAGGCGCGTGGCAATGACTCCGCCCATCGACTGCGCCACCAGATCGACCGGCTCGTCCATCTGCGCAGCCACCCGGCGCACGAGATCGTCGAGGCCCTTGATGGCGGGATCGTGCGGCTGATCGCCGAGACCCGGCCAACCGAAATACTCCTTCGGCCAGGCCTCGGGCAGGCGATCACCGACCGGCTTCCAGAAATCCGGCGAGGCGCCGGCGCCGGGCAGGAACAGAATTTTAGTCATGCGCTCAGCTCCGCCAGGAAGGGCGGCAGCTTGCGGCCTTGCGACAGGAGATAGCGCCCCATCGCGCCCGCGACCTGGCGCACGGCGGGCCGCGCGCTCATGCGGTCGCGCCATTTCTGCAGGCGCGGATGGGCGTCGGTCATGGGCGCGCCCATGCGTTCGCCGAAGAGCTGCGCCATGTAGAATGCGATGTCGGCGTAGGAGTAGCTGCCGGCCAGCCACTCGCCGCTGCCCAGCCCCTTCTCCCTCTCGTCATAGAAAGAAGCGGCGGCGGCCCGCGCCTCGACCGCGGACGGATCGTCGGGCGTGGCCTGCAGGCCCATCAGCCGGACAATCGGCGGGAAATAGATCTCGTCCGACTTGTGCTCGAGCAGGCGGGCGCACGCGCGCGCCTTGGCTTCGGCCGGCCACAGCGCGGGGTCGGGCTTCACGGTTTCGAAATATTCGAAGATCTGCGTCGAATCGAAGAGCTCCAGATCACCGTCGATGAGGACCGGCACCTGACGCTTGGGATTGATGCGCAGCACCTCGGGATGCTTGGGCTGATAGAGCGTCTTCATCTCGAACGGCACCATGATCAGCTCGACATCGAGCCCCTTCTCGAGGGCTGCGATCTCGGCCTTGGCGCCGAACATGCTGAGCGGTCCGGAGTAGAGTTTCATGGCCAAACGCTAACATGTGCTTGCCGACCGCCGCGCACGACCTAAGCTAGGTCTGGATGACAAAGTCTCTCATGCTCTTGTTTGCGCTCGTGGCCTTCAGCGTCCCCGCCGCGGCGGACGATGCCAAGGTCTGCGGTGCGCCGGCGGCGCTGGCTGACGGCTGGACCACCGCCGCGCAGGCCGACCTCGGCCTCGACCCGGCCAGGCTCTGCGCGCTCGACTCGTTCATCGCGCAATGGCCGCAGGCCAACATCCATGCCGTCGTCGTGGTGCACAAGGGCAAGCTCGCGATGGAGCGCTACTTCAGCGGCGCCGACGAGCGCTGGGGCAACCCGCTCGGCACCGTGCAGTACGCGGCCGACGTCAAGCACGACCTGCGATCGATCTCCAAGAGCGTGACCTCGCTTCTGGTCGGCATCGCCCGCGGCGAGGGCAAGTTTCCGGCCCTCGACTCCTCCACCATCGACTTCTTTCCTCAGTATGCCGGCCTCAAGACAGTCGACAACGCGCGCATCACCTTCGCCGATTTCCTCACCATGTCGTCGGGCCTGGCGTGGGACGAATCGCTGCCCTACAGCAATCCCGCCAACAGCGAGCGCCGGCTGATCGACGCCGCCGACCCGATCAAATTCGTCTTCAAGCAGCGCCTCGTGGCGCGGCCCGGCGAGACCTACAACTACAATGGCGGCGGCACGACCGTGCTGGGCGCCGCCATCGCCAAGGCGACGGGACAGCGTCTCGACGACTACGCGCGCGACAAGCTCTTCGCGCCGCTCGACATCACCGATGTCGAATGGGTCAAGCTGCCCCTTGCCGCGGGCTCGCCCCCGGCGGCCGCTTCGGGGCTGCGCCTGCGGGCGCGCGATACGGCCAAGCTCGGGCAGCTTCTGCTGGGCGACGGTGCGTGGAACGGGAAGCAGGTCCTGCCCAAGGGCTGGGCCGCGGAGTCGATCAAGCCGCGCATCAACGGCGAGGGCCTCTATTTCTACGGCTATCAATGGTGGCTCGGCCGCAGCTTCCGCAACGGCGCCGAGCTCACCTGGGCAGCAGGCGTCGGCTATGGCGGCCAGCGACTTTATGTCGTGCCAGCGCTCGACCTCGTGGTCACGGTCAACGCCGGCCTCTACAGCAGTCCTCTGCAAGGGGCGATCCCGCTCGGCATCTTCACCCGGGTCGTGCTGCCGGCGGTGAACGACTAGGCGCTACATCAGCACGAACATGGCGATCGCCGCCGCCGCCATGACGGCCGTCGCGGCCCATCCCAGAACGACCTGCCAAGGCGAGGCGGTGAAGTCGCCCATCAGCTTGCGCCGGCTGGCCATGATCATCATCGCCACCATGATGGGCACGACGATGACGCCGTTCACCACGGCGCTCCAGATCAGCGCCTTGATCGGATCGAGCGCCGTGAAGTCGACCGCGATGCTGAGCACGATGGCGAGCGCGATGACGAAGTAGAACGGCCGCGCCCGCCTGAGCGGCCGCTCGAGCCCGGTCCGCCAGCCGCGCACTTCGCTCACGGCATAAGCCACCGAGCCTGCCAGCACCGGCACCGCGAGCAAACCGGTGCCGATCAGTCCCAGGCTGAACAGGAAGAAGGCGGCGGGGCCGGCGATCGGCTTCAGCGCCTCGGCCGCCTGCTCGGCGGTCTGGATATCGGTCTTGCCCGCGGCGTGCAAAGTAACGGCCGTCGTCAGGATGATGAAGAAAGCGACGAGGTTGGAGATCCCCATGCCGACCCAGGTTTCCCAGCCGATACGATTGAGCTCGCTCTTCGCCTGCTCGGGCCGGCTGATCAGGGGACCGGCGTCGTGATCGGCCCGCTCTTCTTCGACCTCCTGCGAACTCTGCCAGAAGAAGAGATAGGGGCTGATGGTGGTGCCGAAGATCGCCACGATCAGGGTGAGCGAGTCTCCCGAGAGCTCGAACTTCGGCAGCAGCGCACCGACCGCGACTGCGTGCCAGTCGATCTTCACCGTGAACACCACGCCGACATAGGCAAAGAGCGAAAAGGTCAGCCATTTCAGGAAGCCGACATAGCGATGGTAGGGAATGAAAACGACCGCCAGCAGCGAGAAGACCGCAAAGCCGGCTGTATAGAAGTGAGCGTCGCCCGCGCCGATCACCAGCCGGGCGGCCGCGCCCATGGCGGCAAGGTCGGCGCCGAGATTGATGGTGTTGGCGACGAACAGCAGCAGGACCAGGATGGTCACCACGCTGTGCGGGAACACCTTCATCATGTTGCCGGCAAGGCCGCGGCCGGTGACGCGGCCGATGCGAGCACTGACCGATTGCACCGCGACCATCAGCGGCCAGGTGAGCACCACCGTCCACAGCAGGCCGAAGCCGGTTTGGGCGCCCGCCTGCGAATAGGTGGCGATGCCGCTCGGATCGTCGTCCGCCGCGCCCGTGATGACGCCGGGTCCCAGCCGCTTGAACAGGCCTTCGAGGCTCAGCCGGCTGCCAAGGCGGGATTGGGCGACTGTCATTGTGTGGAGCGAAACGGTTTTGGACCGTCATAGGTTCCGATGTAGCTCGTGTGCGTCACCAGACCGGTGCCTTCGCGCCACAGGTGAAGCGCGATGCCGGGCGGTTCCATCATCATCGACAACGGCGCCTGGTCGTGCAGGTCGAGCGTCACCTGATGCGCCGTGCTGGGCGCGATCGAGGCCATGGTGCCGGCCCAGCGCACCTGGATCGGCCGGTGCACATGGCCGCACATCACGCGCTCGACGTTGACGTGCCGGCGAACGATCTCCGCCAGCCGTGCGCCGCCGTCGGTGAGGCCCATGCCGTCGAAGGCGGCGATGCCGCAGTCGAACGGCGGGTGATGCATGAACAGGATGGTCGGCCGGTCGCTTTCGCCGAGCCGCGCCTCCAGCCAATCCAGACGCTCGGTGCACAGCGCGCCGTAGCCCTTGCCCGGCACCAGCGTATCGAGCGCGATAAGCCGCACCGGCTGCTCCTCGATCGTGTAGTGCAGAAAGCCGGTGGACGGCAGATAGGCATGGTCGGCGAAGGTCGCGCGCAGCGCATCGCGGGCATCGTGGTTGCCCGGAATGAGGTGGACCGGCATGGCAAGCGGCGCCAGCAGGCGCTTGAGGCGGGCATATTCCTCGAGCGTGCCGCCGTCCACCAGATCGCCGGTGGCGATCACGAGATCGGGCCGCGGATCGAGCGCATTGAGGTGCGCCACCGCCCGCTCGAGGAAACCGGCCGTGTCGATGCGGCGATAGAGCAGCTCGCCGTCGACCGTCACATGCATGTCGGAGATCTGGGCGATCAGCATGGTACACCTTCCGTCGTCCTGAGCGGAGCGAAGGCCTGCCCTGAGCGTCGCCGAAGCGACCTCATGGCATTCGAGCGAGCACGCCGGTGGCAGTCGCCATGAGATCCTTCGCTTCGCTCAGGATGACAGCGGAGTTGAATGGCGGACATTCGAATCAGCCTCGAAAGCCGCGGCCGTAGAGCAGCTCGCCCTCGGCTTTGACATGCGTGTCGGAGACCTGGGTAATCAGCATGGCCGCTGGCATCATCCTCTCTCTGTCATCCTGAGCGTAGCGAAGGATCTCATGCCGCCGGCGCGAGCACGCTGGCGGCAGTCGCCATGAGATCCTTCGCTTCGCTCAGGATGACAAAGGACTATGCCGGGTTTCGCATCAACCACGAAACCCGTTCACGATCGGATAGCGCCGCTCCTTGCTGATCAGGCGCGAGGTGATCTTGACGCCGGGCGGGGCCTGGCGGCGCTTGTATTCGGCGCCTTCGAGCAGGCGCCACACGCGCTCCACGGTGGCGCGGTCGTGGCCCTCGGCCGCCAGCTCCTCGGCGCCAAGGTCGCGCTCGATCAGGCCCTTGAGGATGGCGTCGAGCACCGGATAGGGCGGCAGCGAATCCTCGTCCTTCTGGTCCGCGCGCAGCTCGGCCGAGGGCGGCTTGGTGATGATGCGCTCGGGGATCACCTTGCCCTGCGGGCCGAGCGCGCCCTCGGGCAGGTGCGCATTGCGCCAGCGGCAGAGCTCGAACACCGTGGTCTTGTAGACGTCCTTCAGCACGTTGTAGCCACCGGCCATGTCGCCGTAGAGCGTGGCGTAGCCCATCGCCATCTCCGACTTGTTGCCCGTCGTCACCACCATGCCGCCCAGCTTGTTCGACACCGCCATCAGGGTAACCCCGCGGGCGCGGCTCTGGATGTTTTCTTCCGTGACATCTTCCTTACGGTTGCCGAACAGCGGCAGCAGCATCTCGCGGAACGCAGCCATCGCGGGCTCGATGCCGACGACGTCGTAGCGGATGCCGATCGCCTGGGCGCAGGCCTTGGCGTCCTCCAGCGAGTGGGCGCTGGTATAGGACGAGGGCATCATCAGTGTATGCACGCGCCCGGGCCCCAGCGCGTCGGCCGCGACGGCGGCGGTGAGCGCCGAATCGACGCCGCCCGACAGGCCGATCACCACCGAGGGAAAACCCGTCTTGTTCACATAGTCGCGCAGGCCGAGCATCATCGCCTGGTAGATCGATTCGATGTCGCTGAGCTCGGGCGCGATGCCGGCGGGCAGACATTCCCAGCCTCTTGCCCCGCGGCGGAACTCCACGGTGGCCACCTGCTCGCGGAACGAGGCGAGCTTGGCCTTGAGCGCGCGGTCGGCGCCCAGCACGAACGAGCCGCCGTCGAAGATCAGCTCGTCCTGGCCGCCGACCTGATTCACATAGACGAAGGGCAGCCCGCTTTCGACCACGCGATGAACGCCAAGCTGCACCCGCACGTCGGTCTTGCCGACCTCGTAGGGCGAGCCGTTGGGCACCAGCAGGATCTCGCCGCCGGTCTCGGCGATGCATTCGACGACATCGGCGGTCCACACATCCTCGCAGATCGGCACGCCGATGCGCACGCCCTTGAAGACCAGCGGTCCCGGCATCGGGCCGGGCGCGAACACGCGCTTTTCGTCGAAAACGCCATAGTTGGGCAGGTCGACCTTGTAGCGCTTGCCGATCACCTCGCCCTTGTCGAGGCAGATGATGGCGTTGTGCAGCTTGTCGCCCTCGCGCCAGGGCGTGGTGACGAACAGCGCCGGCCCGCCGTCCTCGGTGTCGGCGCGCAAGGCCTCGACCGCCTCGTGGCAGCGCTTCTGGAAGGCCGGCTTCAGCACCAGGTCCTCCGGCGGATAACCGGAGAGCACCAGCTCCGAGGTCAGCACCAGCTCGGCGCCCTGCTTCTTCGCTTCGGCGCGCGCGGCGCGCACCTTGGCGAGGTTGCCGTCGACATCGCCGACCTTGGGATTGAGCTGGGCGAGCGCGACCTTGAGGGAATCCGCCATGACGAGCCGCTACCTGTTATGCTCTAAACGAGCATATAAGATTATGCTATTTGAGAGCATAATTCAACGGCTCGCTCCCTGGCCCTCACCTCGCCGCCACCGCCTCGATCTCGACCAGCATGCCGGGATCGGCGAGGCCGGCCACGATCAGCAGGGTCGAGGCCGGATAGGGCGGCTCGGCGAAGAAGCGGTCGCGCACGGTGCGATAGGGCACGATGAAACGGCTGTCGGTCAGGAAAGTGGTGACCTTGACGATGTCGCCCAGGCCCATGCCGCCGCTCTTCAGCACCTGGGCGATGTTCTTCCAGACCTGCTCGACCTGCTTGTCAATGCCGGCCTGCAGCTTGCCGCGCGAATCGACGCCGACCTGGCCCGAGACATAGAGCAGCCTGGCGCCCTGCGGCACCTCGGCGCCAAGGCTGTACTTGCCTGCCAGCGAGACCGTCTTCGGATTGTGGAACTTGATGGCCATGGTCCTCTCCCCCCTCTAAAACTATCCATTGTCATCCTGAGCGAAGCGAAGGATCTCATGCCAGTGGCAAGCGGCGATGGGGTCCCTTCGCCAAAGCTCAGGGCGGGCCTTCGCTTCGCTCAGGAGGACATGGAAATTCAGGAGCGACCGTTTCAGGTCGGGTGGGATGACGTCAAGCGCCAAGACAGTGCACATCATCGGCGGCGGCCTCGCAGGCTCCGAAGCGGCGTGGCAGCTCGCGTCGGCCGGCGTGCCCGTCGTGCTGCACGAGATGCGGCCGGTGCGAGGAACCGAGGCGCATCTCACGGAAAACCTCGCCGAGCTCGTCTGCTCCAATTCCTTCCGCTCCGACGATGCCATCAACAACGCCGTCGGCCTGCTGCACGAGGAGATGCGGCGCGCGGGCTCGCTGATCATGCGCGCGGCCGACGCCCACAAGCTGCCGGCCGGCGGGGCGCTGGCCGTCGACCGGCACGGCTTCTCCGCCGCCGTGCAGGCCGAACTCCTGGCGCATCCGCTGGTCGAGCTCCGGCGCGAGGAAGTGGCCGGCCTGCCGCCCGACGCGTGGGACAGCGTGATCGTGGCCACCGGCCCCCTCACCTCGCCGGCCCTGGCCGAGGCGATCCGCACCCTGAGTGGCGAGGAGTCGCTCGCCTTCTTCGACGCCATCGCGCCCATCGTCCATCACGAGAGCATCGATCTGTCCATCGCCTGGAAGCAGTCGCGCTACGACAAGGGCGGGCCGGCCGGCGACGGTGCCGACTACCTCAACTGTCCGATGACCAGGGACGAGTACGACGCCTTCGTCGCGGGACTGCTGGCCGGCGACAAGACCGAGTTCAAGGAGTGGGAGCACAACACGCCCTACTTCAACGGCTGCCAGCCGATCGAGGTGATCGCCGCCAGCGGACCGCAGACGCTCCGTTTCGGGCCGATGAAGCCGGTCGGGCTGCGCGATCCGCGCACCGGCCAGCGGCCGTGGGCCGTGGTGCAGCTCCGCCAGGACAATGCGCTCGGCACCTTGTGGAACATCGTGGGCTTCCAGACCAAGCTGAAGCACGGCGAGCAGACGCGGCTCTTCCGCACCATTCCCGGCCTGCAGAACGCCGAGTTCGCGCGCCTGGGCGGGCTGCACCGCAACACCTTCCTCAACAGCCCGCGCCTGCTCGACAGCACGTTGCGGCTGAAGGCGATGCCGCGCCTGCGCTTCGCCGGCCAGATCACCGGCTGCGAGGGCTATGTCGAAAGCGCCGCCGTCGGGCTGATGACCGGCAAGTTCGCCGCCGCCGAGCGGCGGGGCCTCGCGCCGGTCGCGCCACCGGCGACGACGGCGATGGGCGCCTTGCTGGGCCACATCACCGGCGGCGCGGATGCCGCGACCTTCCAGCCGATGAACGTCAATTTCGGTCTGTTTCCGCCGATCGACGGCGCCTTCCGCGGCAAGGAGCGCAAGCAGGCGCTCAGCGCGCGCGCCTTGCGCGATTTCGACCAATGGATCGCACCGACGCCGCTCGCCGCGGAGTAACGCCGTCAACTCGTGGATGTGAAAGGAAGCCCCCGAAAGCGGGCTTGCTGGCAGCGCCGTCACATCGTCACCCCACTTGAGATGGCGCTTGCTCGGGTCCGGCCCTCCGCGCTTGCCCCGGCGAGCCGCGCTAAGGTGTGGACACATCACCGAATCAGGCTCCTCTCCCCCGCTAGGGGGAGAGGTTGGGTGAGGGGATACGCACGTCGTTGCCCCCTCTCCTAGCCTCTCCCCCTAGCGGGGGAGAGGAATTTGAGTTGTGTCCAGACCGTAGGCGAGCCGCGGGGGGGATTTCCGCAATTTCCGCTACCCCGCTAGTGCCCCTGCGATGGACTGCGCCCCTTGGGTGAGACAGCAAAACTGCGGACAGAGACAGCAAAAACTGCCGACAATTTCTCGAGCAAAGTCTCTGCAGGGAATTTCCGCCAATTTCCGCCAATTTCCGCCGTTTCGCGGCAGGGTCGAAAAAGCCGCTATTTCCTAAGGATTGGAGGTTTCCGGCATTTCCGGCATTTCCGCCGCTGGTTTTCGCTGTCTCACTGGAAGCGCGCGCCCGCTCAATCGACTGCGTGGCGCATGAAGGCCGCGCTGCGCCGTGTTGGCGAACTCGGGATGCGTTGCGTTCCACTGGCTGGCAGAGGGTTGGGCGGCCGGGACCCGACATGGCGGACTCTCCTGGAAAGAGGACTAAAAAGACTATAAGCAATTCTTCCCTGATTTCAAGTAATACTTCTGATCACTTAAGGCGATCGGTCTAATTTTCGGGTGCCATAGCGCCCGAAAATGCGCTTCGTAGCGCCTGCTTTGGTGCCGACCCTTCGAGACGCGGCAAAGCGCGGGGGTTACCCCGCGCGACGCGGGCCGCTCCTCAGGGTGAGGTTCGTATGTAAGTTTAGCGCTATGTCCTTTCCTCTCCTCCGCAGGCGCATGTGAATGCGCCGACGCGGCGGAGAGGACCCAAGACGGTTGTCGTAGTCCGATGATGACGCCATGAGATAAGTTCGCGCGTTGTATGCAGCGCGCGTGCTACCTACCGTGCATGAATCCTGCCGAACGCCGCACGATGATGCTGGTGGGGCCGATCGTGCCCACCATCCTGGCCCTTGCGGCGCCCAACGTGCTGAACGTGGCCATGCAGAGCCTGGTCAGCATTTCCGACAGCTGGTTCGTGAGCCGGCTCGGCATCGTCGACCTGGCAGCCCTCGCTTTGGTCTTCCCGACCCAGATGGCGCTCGGCCAGATGTCGGCCGGCGCCATGGGCGGCGGCATCTCCTCGTCGGTCGCCCGCGCCCTGGGTTCGGGCGACCGCGCGGCGGCCGAGGCGGCGGCGGCGCATGCGCTGGTCATTGCGCTCGGCATGGCGGCATTGTTCGCGGTCGTCTTCGTGGGCTTCGGACGGGCGATCTACGGCGCGCTGGGCGGCAGCGGCCGCGCGCTCGACGGCGCCGAGGCCTTCGCGTCGGTGCTGTTCCTCGGCTGCTTCGCGCACTGGATCGCCAACTCCATGGCCTCGGTGCTGCGCGGCACCGGCGACATGAAGACGCCGGGCTATGCCCTGGTGCTGACCGCGGCGCTGCAGATCCCCCTCACCGGCGCGCTGACCCTGGGCTGGTTCGGCCTGCCGGCGCTCGGCATCCGCGGCCCGGCGCTGGCGTCGGTGATCGCCTTCACCTTCGCCGCCGTCTGGATGGCCTCGCGCCTGCTGGGCCCGCGCGCGCTGCTCAGGCTGCGCTGGCCATCCGGCGGTTTCCGCTGGGCCGCGTTCCGCGACATCCTCAAGGTCGGGCTGATCGCCTGCCTCGTCGTCATCCTGACCAACGGCACGGTGCTGGTCGTCACCGGCCTGATCGGCCGCGCCGGCGACGCCGCCATCGCGGGCTACGGCATCGGCAGCCGGCTGGAATACATGCTGGTGCCCATCAGCTTCGGCATCGGCGCCACGCTCACGACCCTGGTCGGCACCAATATCGGCGCCCGGCAGTACCATCGCGCCAAGCGCATGGCGTGGAGTGGCGCCCTGATGGCGGGCGCCATCGCCGCCGCCATCGGCCTCGTCGTGGCGATCTGGCCCGACCTGTGGCTCGGCCTTTTCACCGCGGATCCGGGCGCGCTGGCCTCGGGCCGCACCTATCTCAGCATCGTCGGGCCGGTCTACGGCTTCTTCGGGCTGGCGATGGCGCTCTACTTCGCCTCGCAGGGCACCGGCGAGATGGTGTGGCCGGTGGTCGCCAACTTGAGCCGCATCACCATCGCGGTGTGCGGCAGCCTGCTGGCGCTCGACGTGCTGGGCTGGGGCGTGCGCGGCCTCTTCACCTTCGTGGCGCTGGGCATCGTGTCGTTCTCCGCCGTGCTCGCCTTCTCCACCACGCGGCGGGCGTGGCGAGGGGCGTGACGCGCTGGGGCGCGCCACTCCAGTTGCGCGATCACGACTCTTGAGAAGACGCGCCACTGGAATGGCGCGCCCCCAGCGATGAGTCCTGACGGGCGCCGCAATGCCGTGCTCTGGGAGCCGTCGAGGGCAAGGCGCAAAGCAAGAGCAGGCCGACATAGAGTGGCGGCGCCAGGCGCGCGCTCTCGCCGCTGCACGGCAGGACCGGCGCCCGCAGCATCACCGCGGCGATGGCGAGCGTGAAACTGCCAGGCCGAAGCCAGAACGCCTGTTCATCCGATCGGATTGTCCGGTCATTTGGAGCTCGCCGCAGCGTGGCGTGCGGCCATCCGAGTATGCGAGAAAGCGGCATGAAAACCATCCTCATCATCGGCATCGGCGCCGGCGATCCCGACTACATCACGATGCAGGCCATCAAGGCGCTGAACCGGGTCGACGTCTTCTTCCTGATGGACAAGGGACCGGCCAAGCAGAAGTTGCGCGCGTTGCGCGAGGAGCTCTGCCGGCAGCACATCAAGGGCCACGCCTATCGCTTTGCCGAGGCCGAAAGCCCGCCGCGCGATACGGCGCCGGCAGACTACCGCGCCTGCGTCGATGACTTGAACCGGGAGAAGCAGGGCGTGTTCGAACGCATGATCGACTCCCACATGAAGGACGGCGAGACGGCCGGCATCCTCGTCTGGGGCGATCCCATGCTTTACGACAGCACGATCCGCAATATCGAGGCGATCGCGAGCACTGGTCGCCACGATATCGCCTACGACGTGATTCCGGGCATCACCGCCGTGCAGGCACTCGCGGCGCGGCACAAGATCCCGCTCAACCGCATCGCCGAGCCTGTGCTGCTCACCACGGGTCGCAGATTGGCCGAGGGTTTTCCGCCGGGCATCGACAGCGTCGCCGTGCTGCTCGACGGCGAGGACACTTACCGGCGCTTTGCCGATCCCGCCCTCCATGGCGAGATGGAGATCCATTGGGGTGCCTATCTCGGCACGCCGGACGAGATCCTGGTCGCCGGCAAGCTGGCAGAAGTCGCCGAGGCCATCCATCGCCGGCGCGCCGAGGCGCGAAAGGCGAACGGATGGATCATGGATACGTATTTGATGCGGAGGCCAGCGAGCTGAAGTGCACAGCACACCTCACCCTGAGGAGGCGCGCAGGGCCATCTCGAAGGGTGGGCAACGCCACGGCAGGTTGCCCATCCTTCGAGACGCATCGCTGCGCGATGCTCCTCAGGATGAGGTGGTTTGGTTGCCGGGGGCGCCCGACTCCAGTCGCACGTCTTCGCTTGAACGAAAAGAAGATCGCGCCGCTTTAGCGCGGAGGTTCCTCCGCGCGCAGTGGCGCGCCCCCCGCGACGACGCGTTGCGGCCTAAGGCACCGGGCAGGGCTTCGCGCCCCAGATCTCGTTGGCGTACTCGGCGATGGTGCGGTCGCTGGAGAACTGGCCGGAGCTCGCGATGTTGAGGATGACTTTCCGAGTCCATGCCTGCGGATCGGCGTAGAGCTCGAGCAGTTGCCGGTCGGCCTCCAGGTAGGCCGTGAGATCCGCCAGATGCATGTATTGGTCGCGGGTCAGCAGGGGCTCGCGCAACGGCTCGAAGATGCCCGGTTCCTTCGGATTGAAATGGTCCGAGAAGATCAGGTCGAGCGCCTTGTGCGTCTCGGCTTCGTGCTCGTAGTGCCAATGCGGGTTGTACCAGCCGCGGCTGCCCGCCACCTGTTCCGCGGTCAGCCCGAACAGGAAGAAGTTCTCCTCGCCGGCGGCCTCGGCCATCTCGATGGTGGCGCCGTCGCGCGTGCCGATGGTCAAGGCGCCGTTCATCATGAACTTCATGTTGCCGGTCCCGCTTGCCTCGTAGCCGGCGGTCGAGATCTGGTTGGAGACGTCGGTCGCCGGGATCAGCCGCTCGGCAAGCGACACGCAATATTCAGGCAGGAAAAAGACCTTGAGGCGGTCCCGCATCGCGCTGTCCGCATTGACCGTATCGGCGACGCTGGTGAGGAACTTGATGATGAGCTTGGCCAGCTTGTAGGCGGGCGCCGCCTTGCCCGAGAAGAAGAACGTGCGCGGCGCCACTTCGAGATCCGGGTTCTCGCGCAATCGGTTGTACAGGACGACGACGCGCAGCCCGTTCAGCAATTGCCGCTTGTACTCGTGGATGCGCTTGACCTGGCTGTCGAAGATCGAGCCCGGATCGACGGCGACATTCATGGTCGATTTCAGCCAGTCCGTGAAATGCGTTTTGGACTGCGCCTTGGCCTGGCGGACGGCGTCGCGAAAGCCCGCATCATCGGCCAGCGGCTTCAGCCTGGCGAGGTGGGTGAGGTCGGTGATCCAGCCGTCGCCGATGGCCTCGGTGATGCAGCCCGCCAGCGCCGGATTGGCCAGCAGGAGCCAGCGCCGCGGCGTCACGCCGTTGGTCTTGTTGTTGAAGCGCTCGGGAAACAGGTCGGCGAGGTCCTTCACGGTCACGGTGCGCAGCAGGCGCGAATGGATGGCGGCGACACCGTTGGTGCTGTGCGAGCCCACGATGGCGAGGTTGGCCATCCGGATGTTGCGATCGCCGCCCTCCTCGACCAGGCTCACCTGCCGGGCGCGCTCGCCCTCGTTGGGAAACCGCGTCCGTACCTCGTCCAGGAGACGCTGGTTGATATCCAGGATGATCTCGAGATGGCGCGGCAGCATCAGCTCGAACCATCGCAGCGGCCATTTCTCCAGGGCCTCGGGCAACAGCGTGTGGTTGGTATAGGCGAGCGTGCGCCGGGTGATATCCCAGGCCTGGTCCCAGGCGAGGCCGGCCTCGTCGAGCAGGATGCGCATCAGCTCGGGAACGGCCAGGCTCGGATGGGTGTCGTTGAGCTGGATCGCGGCCTTGTCCGCCAGCGTGCTCCAGTCGGCATTGTGGCGCCGGAAGCGCCGCACGAGATCTGCGAGGGAGCAGGCGACCAGGAAATATTCCTGCACGAAGCGCAGGCCTCGTCCCATGATCGTCGAATCGTCGGGATAGAGGACCCGGGTCACCGAATCGGCCGCGAGCCTCTGGGCGAGGGCGTTCACGAACGCGCCGGCGCTGAACGCCTGGAGGTCGAAGACATCCGGCGTGGCGCAGGCCCATAGCCGAAGCGTGTTGATGGTCTTGCCGCCGTACCCCACGATCGGGCGATCGTAGGGAATACCCAGCACGTGCGACGGCCTGCCCAGGACCGCCCGCAGGGTTCCTTCATGCACGACGAACGAGCTGCCCAGCTTGATTTCGACCGCCTCGCGCGGCCGCGCCACCTCCCACGGATCGGGATCGCGCAGCCAGTTGTCGGGGTGCTCGTGCTGCCAGCCGCCTTCGATGGTCTGGCGGAAAATGCCGTACTCGTAGCGCAGCCCGTAACCCATCGCCGGGAGCTGCAAGGTGGCCATCGAATCGAGAAAGCAGGCGGCGAGGCGCCCGAGGCCGCCATTGCCGAGGCCGGCGTCGGGCTCCTCCTCGAGAACGGCCGGCCAATCCACCCTGGCTTCCTCGACGATCGACCGCACGACCGGATCGAGGCGCAGGTTGAGGACGTTGTTGGCCAGCGACCGGCCGATCAGGAACTCCAGGGAAAGATAATAGACGCGCTTGGGGTTCTCGCGATCGTAGGTGGCGTCGGTCCGGCGCCAGCGCTGCGCGAGGATGTCCCGCATGGTGCGCGCCAGCGCCTCGTACTGCTGGCGCCGGCCAAGTTCCGAGGGTTCGGCCACGTTGTCGAACACCAGATGCCGCTCGTAGAGCCCATCGCCCTTGCCGGCGAACCGGATCGCACCGCCATATTGTTCGAGGAGCTTGGCAAAATCAGGCGCCTGTTCCGGCATGTTTCTTCCTTGGGCATCCGCCATCGTCTGCTTCCCGGTCATGCCTTCATTCTCTGCACCGCGACGCTCGGGTCAACGTCCGGTTGTCCACGGCGTCGCCTCAAACGTTGTCCGCTGCCGTCGAACTGGCGGTTTTTGACGCCGATGCGCCGCCCCATGTCCAGCCGCTGATCTCCGGCATGTCGTCGCCGTGGCGGTTGATGTACTCGCGGTGCTCGATCAGCCTGTCGCGGATCGCCTGCTTGGCGTAGGCGGCCCGCGACCCAAGCCCCGGCAGGCGGTCGATCACGGCGCTCACCAGATGGAAGCGGTCGAGCTCGTTCAGCACGCACATGTCGAACGGCGTCGTGGTCGTGCCCTCCTCCTTGTAGCCGCGGACATGGATGTTGCCATGCCCGTGCCGGCGGTAGGTCAGGCGGTGGATGAGCCAGGGATAGCCGTGGAAGGCGAAGATGATCGGCTTGTCCCGGGTGAACAGCGTATCGAAATCCCAGTCCGAGAGTCCATGCGGATGCTCCTCGGACGGCTGCAGGGTCATCAGGTCGACGACATTGACCACGCGCACCTTGATCTCGGGCAGATGCCGGCGAATGAGCTCGACCGCCGCCAGCGTCTCCAGGGTCGGCACGTCGCCGCAGCAGGCCATCACCACGTCGGGCTCGCTGCCGCGGTCGTTGCTCGCCCATTCCCAGATGCCGAGCCCGGCCTGGCAGTGCTTGGTCGCCTCGTCCATCGAGAGCCATTGCGGTGCGGGCTGCTTGCCGGCGACGATGACGTTGATGTAGTTGCGGCTGCGCAGGCAATGATCGGTGACCGAGAGCAGGCAGTTGGCATCGGGCGGCAGGTAGATGCGGACCACCTCGGCCTTCTTGTTCACGACGTGGTCGATGAAGCCGGGATCCTGGTGGCTGAAGCCATTGTGGTCCTGCCGCCAGACATGGCTCGACAGCAGGTAGTTGAGCGAGGCGATCGGCCGCCGCCATTCGATGTGGTTGCACACTTTCAGCCACTTGGCGTGCTGGTTGACCATCGAATCGACGATGTGGATGAAGGCCTCGTAGCACGAGAAGAAGCCGTGCCGTCCGGTCAGGAGATAGCCCTCGAGCCAGCCCTGGCATTGATGCTCGCTCAGCACCTCCATGACGCGTCCGTCGGGCGCGAGATGATCGTCGTAGGGAAAGGTTTCCGCCTGCCAGGCGCGCTTGGTGACCTCGAGAACGTCCTGCCAGCGGTTGGAGTTGTTCTCGTCGGGGCTGAAGAGCCGGAAGTTGCGCTTCGGCATGTTGAGCTTCATGACGTCGCGCAGGAAATCGCCCATGACCCGCGTCGACTCGGCCGTGGCGGCGCCGGGCGCGCTCACCTTCACCGCATAGTCGCGGAAGTCGGGAAGCTGCAGGTCGTGCAGCTTCAGGCCGCCGTTTGTGTGCGGGTTGGCGCTCATGCGGCGCTCGCCGCGCGGCGGCAGCTCCGCCAGCTCGTGCAGCAGCCGGCCTTCGTCGTCGAACAGTTCGGTCGGCCGGTAGCTCTTCATCCACTTTTCGAGGATGTGCACGTGCTCGGGCTTTTCGTGCATCTCGCCCATCGGCACCTGGTGCGACCGCCAGTAGCCCTCGGTGCGCTTGCCGTCGATTTCCTTGGGGCAGGTCCAGCCCTTGGGCGTGCGCATCACGATCATCGGCCAGCGCGGGCGGTCGTCCGCCGCGTGCTGCGCCTGCGCCTTGATGCTGCGGATCTCGCCGATCACCGTGTCCAGGGTGGCGGCCATGAGCTCGTGCATCGTTGCGGGATCGTCGCCCTCGACGAAATGCGGCGTGTAGCCATAGCCGCGGAAGAGCTGCTCCAGCTCCTCGTGGCTGATGCGCGCCAGGATGGTGGGGTTGGCGATCTTGTAGCCGTTGAGGTGAAGGATCGGCAGCACCACGCCGTCGGTCGCCGCGTTCAGGAACTTGTTGGAATGCCAGCTCGTCGCCATCGGTCCGGTCTCGGCCTCGCCGTCGCCGACGACGCAGGCGACGATCAGGTCGGGATTGTCGAAAGCCGCGCCATAGGCGTGCGAGAGGGCATAGCCCAGCTCGCCCCCCTCGTGGATCGAGCCAGGCGTTTCGGGCGCCACGTGGCTCGGGATGCCGCCGGGAAACGAGAACTGGGTGAACAGCCGCTTCATACCCGCCTCGTCGGGGGAGATGTTCGGATAGACCTCGCTATAGGTTCCCTCGAGATAGGCGTTGGCCACCAGGGCCGGTCCGCCGTGGCCCGGGCCGGTGACGTAGATCATGTCGAGGTCGTGTTTCTTGATGACGCGGTTGAGGTGGGCATAGAGGAAGTTGAGTCCGGGGGTGGTGCCCCAGTGGCCGAGCAGCCGCGGCTTGATGTGTTCCTTGACCAAAGGCTGCTTGAGCAGCGGATTGTCGTAGAGATAGATCTGCCCCACGGACAGGTAGTTGGCGGCGCGCCAGTACGCGTCGATCAGCGTCCGTTCCTTGTCCGACAACGCGTTCGCCATGATTCGTCCTCCAGTACTTGCCAAAATCCCAGCCAGACACCATGGCTCGTGCTTTCTTCAGTTCCCGATCATTTTCATTTCAAGACAGGGACAGTGACCGGCAAGTGGAGGGTCCGTCCAGTGACCAACGGCCGCTGGAGCGGGAATGCCTGCTCAGCTCAAGGATTCTGGTCCCAGTTCGGGTCGTTGCTGGGGCTGATCGGCGGGTAGGACGAGAGCAGGCCGCGGCCCGGGATGAAGTTCACTTCGAGGCGGATGCCGTCGGGATCCTCGAAGACGAAGAAGTAGTAGCCCGGCGCCCAGTTGCCCTCGAGCGGGCCGCGGTCGATGACGGCCCCCAGGGAACGAACCTTGTCGGCGGCCTTGTCGACGTCCTCGCGCGAACGGGCGCGCAGGCAGAGGTGATGCAGGCCGACCCGGTTGGCAACGAACCGTTCCTGGCCGTGCTCCTCCGCGCAGCGCTGGATGCCGACCGCGGTGCGGCCGCCCACGTGGTAGAGAAAGTTGTTGCCGTCATAGACCTTCTGCAGGCCCAGGAAGGGCAGCAGCTCACCATAGAAGGCGCGCGCCTTTTCCCACTGGCTGACCGTCAGGATGACGTGCGCCATGCCGTTCACTTCGATCATATTTGTGCTCTCAAGGTTAGGATGCGCTTCGAAACACGTTAAAGGCCCCTCTCCGCCCACGTAGTGGGGGGAGAGGGAGGGGCCCGCGCGCAGCGCGGGAGGGTGAGGTGGGCAGCGCCGCCCGCGCCAGAAACAGCTCGTCCCTGTCGGGCACCACCTCTCCTCCCCATTGCTTCGCAATGGGTCCCTTCCTCTCCCCCGCTGCGCGGCGGAGAGGACTTCTCGTATGACCTCTTCAATCGATCACCCAATATTCGTGCGGCTGCTCGATCGACTCGTCGTCGTTGGTCTCGTGCGGCTGCGCCTTGTGCAGGTGATAGCGCTTCTGGTTGACCTCGACGATCGCGCGGCCCTCGTGGCGTTCCATCACCGTGCCGCCGAACGGATCGCCGTCGGGCAGGCTGCCGTAGAACGTATCGCCGCCATGCAGCGTCGGCACTTCCGTGGCGTCCGTCTTGTCGCGCTGCAGGAGAAGCACCGAGCCCGTGCTCAGGGTCTGCATCAGGAGCGATGCCTGCCAATTCGCCATTCGTGCCTCCGCTGGTTGGCCCGAGCATAGCGTTCCCGAGGGCGAGATGTGTTAACAAACGATTCATGGATCGATGAGGAGATTGAGCATGAATGACACCGTCAAGGCCACCGGACTGCAGCTTCGCTCGCGGATCTCCAAGTCCGGCGAGCTCGAACTGTCGCTGGGACGGGTCGAGCTTCCCGAGCCCGGGCCGGACCAGGTCGTGGTCAAGGTCGAGGCGACGCCGATAAATCCGTCGGACCTCGGCCTGCTGCTGGGACCGGCCGACATGGCGACCGCCACATCGAGCGGCAGCGGCGATCAACTCAAGGTGACGGCGAAGGTGCCGGCGACCTCCCTGCCCTTCCTGGCGGCGCGGCTCGACGAGGCCATGCCAGTCGGCAACGAAGGCGCGGGCACGGTGGTGAAGGCCGGCGCGTCGGAGGCGGCGCAGGCGCTGAAAGGCAAGACGGTGTCGATGGTGGGCGGCGGGATGTATGCGCAATACCGCCTGCTGAAGGCGACCGACTGCCAGCCCCTGCCCGCCGGCACGAGCGCCGCCGAGGGCGCTTCGTGGTTCGTCAATCCCCTGACCGCGCTCGGCATGACCGAGACCATGAAGCGCGAAGGCCACAAGGCGCTGGTCCACACCGCGGCCGCCTCCAACCTCGGCCAGATGCTGAACAAGATCTGCCTCGAGGACGGCATCGCGCTGGTCAACATCGTGCGCAGCCCCGAGCAGGCCAAGCTCCTGCGCGGCATCGGCGCCAAGCATGTCGTCGATTCAAGCGCGCCCGGCTTCACCGACGAGCTCACGCAGGCGCTGGTCGAGACCGGCGCCACGATCGCCTTCGACGCCATCGGCGGCGGCAAGCTCGCCAGCCAGATCCTCACCAGCATGGAGTTGGCGCTCAACAAGACCGCCACGACCTACAGCCGCTACGGTTCGACCACGCACAAGCAGGTCTACATCTACGGCGGCCTCAATACCGGCCCAATCGAGCTGACGCGTAATTACGGCCAGGCGTGGGGCGTCGGGGGCTGGCTGCTGACGCCGTTCCTGCAGAAGATCGGCCGGCCCGAGCAGGTGCGGCTGCGCGAGCGCGTGGTCAAAGGCCTGAGGTCGACCTTCGCCAGTCACTACACAAAGGTGATCTCGCTGCCGGAGGTGCTCGATCTCAAGAACATCGCCATCTACAACAAGCGCGCGACGGGCGAAAAGTTTTTGATCAGTCCGAACAAGTAAATCAAGCGGCCCTGCCCTCGCTCACGCAAGAATTCCGTCGTCTCGACCGGAGCGCGAAGCGCGGAGCGGAGAGACCTTCTCTCAACGACAAGCGGCTTATCGTTGAGAGAAGGTCTCTCCGCGCGGCCCTTCGGGCCTTGGTCGAGACGACGGAAATTGCCAAATTAAAATTACATTCAGTTCGCGTCGTCGACGACAGTTCCGCCGCCGTTGGTGCAGGACTGCGCCGAAATTCGCTGAACTTCCTCCACGACCTGGAACTTGCAGTTCACCAGCTTCAACCCAGGATCGACGCTGTCGGCCTTTTGCAGCGTGTAGCCCCGCGCGCTCATGCACCTGGACATGGCGCTCCTCGCCACCTGCGCAGCGTCGAGGCTGTTGCCATAGGAACCGGTATTCATGCCGGCGCTTTGCGTGCATTCGGCGGAATCCCTCTGATACTCGGCCTGGCTCATGCCGGGCTTCACCCAGACCTGGTCGGAGCATCCAGTGAGCACACCGATGGCCAACAGGCCGGCAGAGATTGCTTTCCTCATGGCAAATATTGTCCGTGACAACGAGAAGGAGGGAAACACCATGCCCCGATCTTCGCCAGGACACGGATGAATGCTAGAGCGGATTCTGGGAAAGTGGAACCTCAACACCTCACCCTGAGGCGCGGCCGCGTCGCGCGGGGGTAACCCCCGCGCTTTGCCGCGTCTCGATCGCGCGGGGTAACCCCCGCGCTGAGGTGGGCGACGACAAGGCAGGTTGCCCATCCTTCGAGACGCATCGCGGAGCCTGCGCCGAGCGCAGTCGAGGGGCGATGCTCCTCAGGAGGTGATTCTGTTGAAAAGGAACCCGCTCGGGTCGGAGTGACAATGCCAGCCAAAGCCACTCGGCGGCCTACGTCACGACCGCGGCATCGTGGCCGTAGAGCCAGCCGATATTGGCGATCGAGCGGTCGCCCGAGGTCGCCATGGCCTCGTCGCGCTTCTGCTGCTCGGGGCCGTCGGCGAGATGGAAGCGGGTGCGGTTGGCGGCGCTCGCCTCCTGCAGGCGCGTCGCGCGCGGCTTGCGCAGCGCCTCGTAACGCGCCAGCGCCCCCGGCACGTCGCCTGGCATCGCCGTCAGCAGCGCGGCGAGGGCGGCGCCGTCCTCGATCGACTGCGCGGCGCCCTGCGCCATCATGGGCAACATGGGATGGCAGGCGTCGCCCAGCAGGGTGACCCGGCCGTCGCTCCAGCGCGGCAGGGGCAGGCGGTCGTGCAACGCCCAGATGAAAGTTTCCGGAAAGGCCTCTATCAGGCCGCGCACGATCGGGTGCCAGCCGTCGTAGCGCGCCAGCACCTCGGCCACGTCGCCTCTGTCCGTCCACGACTCCGACGTCCAGGTGCCATGCTCGACGACGCACACCACGTTCATCAGCCGTCCGGCCGCGACCCAGTAGTGCACGCAATGCGCATCCGGCCCCATCCAGTTGTGCGAGGCGACCTCGATGCCGAGATGCCTGATGCGCTCGGCCGGCACCAGCCCGCGCCAGGCGACGCAGCCGGTGAAGCGCGGCTTCTCCGGGCCAAAGGCGAGATGGCGCACCCGGGAATGGATGCCGTCGGCGCCGACCAGGAGATCCGGTTCGATCGACACGCCGTTCTCGAAGCGCGCCACGACCCTCTCGCCGCGCGGCTCCAGGCCGACCAGCCGGTGGCCGAGGCGCACCCGCTCGGCCGGCAGGGCAGCGCCCAAGAGCTCGGCAAGGTCGCCGCGATGGAGGTGATAGTAGGGCGCGCCGAACGCGGCCTCGACCTCCGGTCCGACGGGCGCGCGCTGCAGCGTACGGCCGTCGTCCCAACGCCGCTGTTGGACGGCGAGCGGGCGCACGCCGACCGCATCCAGGGCCGGCTTTAGGCCGAGGCGGATCAGCAGACGCGAGGCGTTGGGGCTGATCTGGATGCCGGCGCCGATTTCGCCGATGCGCGGCGACTGCTCGTAGACATGGACGTCGAGCCCGGCCTTCAGCAGGTGCAGGGCGGCGGAGAGGCCGCCGATGCCGCCGCCGATGATGGCGATTTTCAGTCATCGTCCCACGGTCCCAGCTTGCGCCAGGACCGTGGAGACAGGTGATGTCGTCGGCGCAGCGCAGCGAAGGGATGGGCTCATCGCCGCTGAGCAACCGGCCTCTTCGTATCGAACACCACCTCGCCGCTCCCAGGCTGACAGCAACTAGGCCCACGCCTCTTCCACGCCGCGTCGCTGGGTCGGCCGGTCATTGCGTCCGACCTTCACGACTTCCGTTGCTCATAGGCAGCAAACAGCTCCTTCACGCCGACGCCCGCGATCTGCATGCCGGCGAAATTGCAGTTGGAGGTGATGACCGTGTTGCTGAAGTCGATGTCGTCGAACGTCGCGCCGGCCAGGCTCACATTGGCGAAGGTCGCCTTGCTGAGCGATACGTCCTTGAAGAGCGCGCTGTCGAGCGGCGTGCCGATGAAGACCTTGGCGGGGCCGTTGTGCCCCGGCTTGACGATCACGCGGCGGCCGGAATCGAACGGCTTGGCGGTGCCGCCGAGCTGGCCGATCAGCGCCGTCACGCCGAGCGGCGCGCCTTTCAGCCAGCTCGCCAGATCGATCGCCGTGGCCTCGGCGTCGCCGCCGACGCCGACCAGCATCCGCCGCGCAGCCGGCGTGCAGACGATCGTGTGAAGCGTGCCCGAGCCCGAGCCGTAGCGGTGGTCGAAGACGGGCGAGAGCGAGTCGTTCAGCGCCTTGAACAGCCGGTCGGCCGGCAGTCGCTGGCGGGCGAAGGCTTCCAGCGGCGGCAGGTGCCGCCACGAACCGGGATTGCGCCGGTTGTAGGCCTGCAGCGCGGGCGACAGGAAGTGATTGCTGCAGCCCAGCGGGCCGCCCTCGCGCACGGCCACCGAAGCGGGCGCGGCCTCCACGACCGCCGCCGCGCCGGCTGCGTCCATCAGGGAATAGTTGTAGCCGCCGCCATGGGGAATCCGGCGCAGGAGCGCGATGGCGTCGCGCGTCGTGGCGCATTGATCGAGCACCATTCGGACGATCAGGATGCAGGCGAGGCCCGGCTGCCAGGCGCCGTTGTTGACCTGATGCAGGCCGACGCAGAGACCGTGCTCGTTCTGGCCATCGAGGCGGCCGGTGAAGCGGTCGGCGAAGCCGATGCTGGCATGGACGCCGCGAGGTTGGATCGCGACTAGGATCCGGTCGTAATGGCGGACATCGTAGTCGTAGTTGCGGCCGTACAGGCCATCGCTCATCACCGCCGAGCAGCCGCGCGGCGGATAGCGCAGGCGGGCATTCGAGTATTCGGCGACCGCGCGCTCGAGGGGAATCTTCAGGCCGTCGGCCAGGCCGTGCAGCTCTTCCCAGACGTTGGGCGCCCAGGTCTGCAGCGCGGCCTGGGCGTTCCGGAGGCTGAAGGCGAAGGGCCGGCGCTCACGGCGGCGACCATAGGCCCGGCCGCGCGCCGTCTTGCGGAAACCTTCGGCCATCTGCCTGCCGACATCGTAGGAGCTGCCCCGGCATTCCAGGACATCGACCCGCCACGGCTTGGTCATCGTTCGCTCTCTCCCCGCAAAGCCGCTGGCATCGTGTTGGCTTCGACGATGCATGGTGTTGCGGATGGCGGTCGATCGTCAATCGAGCCACGGGCATGACCGGTTCGCGGCGGACGGTCTTCCTCGTCGCGAAGGCAAGGACTACACTCTTTAAATTGCAATTTTTGCCGCCGCACGATTTCCCGTCGTCCCGAGCGGAGCCGCCCGTAGGGCGGCGTAGCCGAGGGACCTTCTCGCGACGATAAGCGGCATGATGCAGAGAGAAGGTCTCTCCGCTCCGCGCTTCGCGCTACGGTCGAGACGACGGAGTCTTCGATCAGGCCAGCACTTGTCGCCACACCGCGCGGCCGTCGGCGCAGGCGTTGCCGCGCCAGGCGACGTGAGTGTCGGGGCGGACCAGGACGAGCGCGGCCTCGTAGATCGGCGCGATTGAGGCATCGTCGACGGTGACGGTTTCGAGCGGCACGGGCGCGGTGTCGATCAGCGGCGACGGGTCGGCGTCGCCCAAGCGCAGCAGGGTGAACCATGAGCCGAGACGGTCGTAGAGGGCGGAGCCGTCGCGCAGGAAGGTACTGGGCAGGCGCGCGCCCGGCGCCGTCGTCGGCTCGTAGACCACGGGATCGCCCACGACGCCGTCATAGCGATAGCCGAACTCGATGCCCCAGCTTTCGTTCTCCGCGTTGCCCAAGGCGGCGATGCCGCGCGCCAGGGCGTCGGGGTCGCGTTCGGTCTGGTAGAGCTCGGCGATCTTCAGGCGCACGCCGGTGTGGCGCTCCGAGGCCAGTCGGTTGCGATAGCCGACCGGCCGCCGCTCGCGCTCGTAGGAGGCGAGCAGGCCGGGCCCGGCCAGGCCCTTCACCGCCGCGGCCAGCTTCCAGCCGAGATCGACGGCGTCGCCGATGCCGGTGTTCATGCCGTAGCCGCCGGTCGGGATGTACTGGTGCGCGGCGTCGCCGGCCAGGAAGACGCGGCCGGCCTGGTAGCGCTCGGCCAGCAGGAGATGCGTGAACCAGGGATTGGCAACGAGGATCTCGCGCGCAAAGGAGCGGCCGACCCAGGCGTCGAGGATCGGGCCGGGGTCGATCGCCTCGGGATCGACTCCGGCCGGCGGCCGCGTCTGCAGGGTCCAGGTGTCCTTGTCGTCCTGGGCGATCAGGGTGCCCTTGTCGGTCTGGTAGTGCCAGGCGACGCCGAAGGCCTGCAGGAGGTCGCGCGCGTCGGAGCGGAAATGGATCATGTAGCGGTGCGCCACGGCGGCGCGACCCTCGCAGCCGATGCCGAGCTTCTCGCGCACGAGGCTGGAGCCGCCGTCGCAGCCGGCGAGGAAGTCGCAGCGGACGGTTTCGGTCGCGCCGGTTTCCATGGCGCGCAGGGTGACGGTGACGCCCGTCTCGTCCTGCTGGAAATCCTCGAAGGCCGTGCCCCAGCGCGCGTCGACAAGAGGGTCGTTCACTATCGCGTCGCGCAGCACCGGCTCGATCATGACCTGGCTGACGCGCATGGCGGGCTCGCGTGGCTGCGTGCCGTCGTTGCGGGCGCGGATCTCGGCGCGTTTCTCGACCACGCTGGGATAGCGGAAGCGGTGCAGCTCGCGGCCGCCCTGCTCGCGCGCCAGCGCGGTGATCCAGGAGATGTCGAAGTTGTTCTCTTCCGGCACGGCGACGGCCCGGAGCTTGTCGGCGACGCCCAGGCGGCGGAACAGCTCCATCGAGCGACCGTTGGTGATGTCCATCTTGGGATGCCGCGTGGTCGTCGGATTGCGCTCGACCAAGAGGCAGCGTACGCCGAACGAGGAGAGCGTGCGGGCAAGCGTCATGCCGACCGGCCCGCCGCCCGCGATCAGGACGGGGACGTGAATCACGTGCCGCCTCGGCTCTCTGCGTCGGAGGCCCTCTCCGCCCGCGTCAGCGGGGGGAGAGGGAGGGGACCCGCGCGGAGCGCGGGGAGGGAGAGGTGGGTCATTGACCTCACCTCACATCCGCCCATCGCCTTCGTGTTCAACACCACCTCACCTACCCATTGCTTCGCAATGGGGCCCTTCCTCTCCCCCGCTTCGCGGCGGAGAGGACGTCTGAACGCGACGGAGCCAGTCGCGCTTCGCCGCGGAGACGACGCTCGAAAGGTTGCCGTGTCACGCCCGCTTCGCCGCGGCTTCCTTCTCGGCCATCTTCTGCTTGAGCTGCTCGGGCGTGAGGCGGACGATGTGTTCGTTCTGGTGGCTGTAGATGTCGTACTTCTGGACATCGAGGTCCTCGAGCACGATCTCGCGGTCGAGCACCTTCTGCTTCCAGACGGCGTGCTCGGCTTCGGCGGCATGGAACTCGGGCATCACTTCCTTTGCGAACAGCTCGAGCGATTCGCAGATGTCCTGGTGGCTGGTCTTGCCGGCCTGGTTGAGCAGGATCACCTGGTCGACCCGGCTCTGCTGGAACTGGCGGAGCTTCCGGCGGATCGTCTCGGGCGAGCCGATCAGGCCCGATTCCAGCGCCTTCTTCTCCTCCGGGCCGCCCTTCCAGCTCTGGTACTCGCTCCACAGATCGGACGTGCCCGGCGCGGCGACGCCCTTCCGGCCATAGTAGGAGAGCGCGAAGATGAAGAAGGTCCAGCCGGCGGCCTTGGCCTCGGCCTCTTCGTCGGTGGCGGCGCACATGAAGCCCGAGACCATCGCCACGTTGGGATTGCTCGGATAGTCGGTGAGCTTCTTCGCGTTGTTCAGAAGGTTGTTGTAGTACTTGTGCACCCAGGCGCGCGCCGCCTCGGGCGTGACGAAGGTGAAGCCCAGCGCGCCCATGCCCCATTCGCCCGCCTTGCCGATGGTCTGGATGTTGGAGCAGGCGACCCAGAGCGGCGGGTGCGGCTTCTGGTAGGGCTTCGGGATCACGTTGCGCGCCTCGAAGTCGTAGTACTGGCCGTGGAACTCCCAGCTCTCCCGGGTGAACATCGGCACGATGGCTTTCACCGCCTCCTCCCAGCGCTCGCGCTTGTCGCGCACGCGGATGTTGAAGGGATGAAGCTCGGCCGGCCCCGCCGCCTCGCCCATGCCGAGATCGACCCGGCCGCCCGACAGGAGATCGAGCGTGGCGATCCTCTCGGCGACGCGGTGCGGCTGGTTGGTGGTGAGCTGGACCACGCCGTGGCCGAGGCGGATGCGCTTGGTGCGCTGGCTGGCGGCGCCCAGGAAGACCTCGGGCGCCGAGGAGTGCGAGTACTCCTCGAGGAAGTGATGCTCGACCTCCCAGGCGTAGTCGTAGCCCAGCCGGTCGGCGAGCTCGATCTGGGTGAGGGAGTCCTGCAGGAGCTGGTACTCGCTCCTGGGGCCCCACGGGCGCGGGAGCTGGTGCTCGTAGAAGATGCCGAATTTCATGGCTTAGGTCCCCTCTCCGTCATCCCGACCGGAGCGAAGCGGAGTGGAGGGACCTCCTCTTTTGCCAACGTAAGAGGAGGCCCCTCGACTTCGCTTCGCTCCGCTCGGGGTGACGGGTGTTTGGTCATTTGCCTTTGCAAAATGTAACGATCCGATCGATCAGCCTCGGAATCATCCCGCCCGGGAAATCATGACCCCAGCCGGCATAAGTCTGGATCTCGGCGCCCGGCACCAGGCTCGCGACATCGCGGCCGCAGGCGACGGGCAGCAGCGGGTCGTCCTCGCCGTGCAGGACGAGCGTCGGCACCTTGATGGTCTTGAGCTCGGCGACCCGATCGCCCGAGGCGATGACCGACAGATACTGCCGGGCGCCGCCCTCCGGATACCAGCGGCGGTCGACGTTCTTCTCGACGAAGGCGCGCAGCTCGGGCTCGGGGATGGGATAGCCCGCACCGGCGATCGTCTGGCGGAGCTTTATGCCGTATTTCACGCGCTGCTCGCGCGACGGTCCCTCGGGCTGGGCCGTCAGCATGGCGAGCGCCTCGGGCTTGCCGATCGGCAGGCCGGGCCGACCGCTGGTCGACATGATCGACACCATCGAGCGCGTGCGCGCGGGATAAAGCGCGGCCACGGTCTGCACGATCATGCCGCCCATCGAGGCGCCGACCATGTGCGCCCGGTCGATGCCCAGCGCATCGAGCAGGCCGATCGCGTCGGCCGCCATGTCCTTCACCAGGTAGGGCGCGTCGATCTTCTTGCCGCTCATCAGCTTCTGGAAGGCATCGGCGATGTTGGGCACGCCCCAGGCGCCGAAATCGGTCGAGAGGCCGGTGTCGCGGTTGTCGTAGCGAATGACAAAGAAGCCGCGCTTGGCCAGGCCCTGGAAGAAGGCATCGGGCCAGATGGTGAGCTGGGCGCCCAGGCCCATCACCAGCAGCAGGGCGGGATCGTTCTTGTCGCCCGCCGTCTCGTATTCGATCTCGATGCCGTTTGCCTTGGCGCGCATCACGTTCCCTCCGCTTCGTTGCGTGATGTCACTTCCGCGCCTCGGCCAGCCACGTCACGGCTTCGATGGCGGCGCGAAAGGCGGCGTCCTTGGACGCATAAGCAGCGCCCGAATGGTATGCAACCGGCGTCCAGGCTCCAGCATCCTCGACGTCCCGGCGAAACGCCTCGAAGCCGAAAGTGCCGTCGGCGCGCCGGAAGAGATCGACACAGCGGTCGTGCTGGCCGTTTTCGATGCTGTCGACGACGACCCAGGACTTGTCGATGCGCGCGGACATGTCGTCAGTATCGCCCGCGCCGCGCCGCCCACCAATAGGCGAGCGGCTTCCGCCAGGCACCCATGCCGCCGAGCGAGAGCGCCGGCAGCAGGATCGGCAGCGCGGCCGGATCGACCTTGGGTTGGAGCGCGCGCGCCTCGGCCAGCAGCGCGCTGCGCTCGGGCCCCTCGCCCATCAGCCAGGCTGCGGCCACGGCGCGCGCGGCCTGCCGCGTCGGCGCATGGTCGATGCCGAGCACGGCGAGCTCGAGGTCGGCCAGCGCATGGCCTGCGCGCAGCACGTCGAGCGGGCCTTCGATCTCCTCCTCGCGCGCGTCGATCAGGGCCACGAGTTTCTCGGGCGCGAGTCCGCGCCGACGCACCGTTTCGCTGAGCGATTCGACGATGGGTTGTGCGCGCGGCTTGCCGGCGCCCGCCGCCTCGGCCACCGACTCGCGCCACCATTCCAGGCGGATGCGCGCCAGCATGGGCTCGCGCGTGACCAGGCGCGTGCGGGCCAGCTCGTGATCGAAGGCCAAAAGCGCCAGCAAATCGGCCCGCGCGGGCTCGGGCGCGAACAGGGCACCGAGGAAGCGGTCGCGGTCGGCGCGGCGCACCGTGTCGAGCACAAAAAGGTGCGATGCCTCGGGCGCGCGGAACGAGCCGGTCATTGGGGGATAAGGTTGGTCTGCGACCGTTGAACGCACGCGAGTATGCGCCTACAATATGCGGATTGGGGATTCGCCAATCCCCTCAACAAGATAAGGGGAAATCCTAACATGGGTGCGATCTTTACATCACCCGGGCGCACAGTCATCGCGGGCATCGTGCTGCTCATCATCATCGTCGTTGTCGTCGGCCTGGTCACGGGTCAGATGACCCACATCGACCATGCCTGGGCGACCTTCGCCATGCGCTGGCTGCACGTCATCAGCGGCGTCCTGTGGATCGGGCTGCTGTGGTACCTGAACTTCGTGCAGGTGCCGACCATGCCGACCATCCAGCCGGTCGAGAGCCGCACGGCCATCACCAAGTTCATCGCGCCCAACGTGCTCTTCTACTTCCGCCACGGCGCGCTGGCGACGGTGATCACCGGCCTGCTGCTGGCCTGGATGCAGGGCTTCATCGTGGACGCCCTGTTGCTGCACAAGGGCTTCGTCATGATCGGCATCGGCATGTGGATGGCGCTGATCATGGCCTTCAACGTGTGGTTCATCATCTGGCCGGCCCAGCAGAAGATCCTGGGCCTCGTCGAGGCGACCGCCGAGCAGAAGGCCGCGGCTGCCAAGCCCGCGCTCTATGCCAGCCGCTTCAACACCATGTTCTCGATCGGCATGCTCTATTGCATGGTGGCGCAGCAGAACATGCCGGTGTGATCCGTTCGATCGGAGTCAGGGAAACGGGGCCCGGTCGGGCCCCGTTTTCTTTTGGTAGAGGATTCCCTCCCCAACGAAGTTGGGGAGGTGGCCCGTAAGGGCCGGAGGGGTCATCGTCTTCCTTGAGCCCATGACCCCTCCGTCCGCTTCGCGGACACCCCCCAGCGAAGCTGGGGAGGAAATCGAATCTCAGGGCCGCCGCGCCAGCGCGAGTCCGAGGCCGGCGCCCACCAGCAGGCCGCCGGTGAGGCGGTTGCGCAGCCGGACATGCGCCAGCAGAAGCCCGCGCAGGCGGCCGGCGAGCAGCGCCCACGCGCTGTCGAGCACAACGGCCACGACCAGGAAGGTCACGGCCAGCAGCAGGAGCTGATCGGACGCGGTCGGGCCGGGCGTGATGAACTGCGGCAGGAAGGCGCCGTAGAACAGCAGGGTCTTGGGATTGGTGAGCCCGACCAGGAAGCCACGGGCGAAGATCAGCCGCGCCGAGCGCGCCTGCGGGCCGACCCGGGCGAGGTCGACGGCCGGCGCACGCCAAGCGGCAACACCCAGCCAGACGAGATAGACGACGCCCAACCAGCGCAGCCAGTCGAAGCTCGCCGCCAGGAAACTGAGCACCGCGGTCGCGCCCAGCACGGTGAGCGAGAGCTGCACCACGACGGCGCCGCTGGTGCCGGCCACGGTGAGCAGGCCGAAGCGCGCGCCATGGGCCACGCTGTTGGCCACGATCAGGGCCACGTTGGGGCCCGGGATCACGATCAGGACGATGCCGGCGAGGATGTAGGCAAGGTAGAGGTCGGGCGCGATCATTGCGCCACTATAGCGAGAGCGCGACGAGACCTGCAGGCCGCCGGTCAGGGAAAGAAATGAGTATAGATCTTGTATGCCAGGCCGACGGGAAACAACGCTATGGGGGCGATGCACAGCAAATACAGCAGCAGCTGTGCGGCCTTGCCGACCACGAGCTGCGCACGGGTAGACGGAGGCTCGCTGTCATCGAGCGTATCGACATCAAGATGGCCAACATCGACGGACATGGTCCGGCTCCTCGCGGATGCTTCTGTCGGCATAATTGGGCGCCTGCCCATATGGATTCGAGAGGGATGTTGGTCGTCCGATATAGCCGCCGCATATAGGCCAAACCGCTTCGGCATCCCGGCGATTTCACGAGAGCGGGATAAGCGCCGCCGCCACGCGCCGGCCCTCGGCCAGCAGGACGTTGTAGATGCGGCAGGCCGAACCGGTGTCGACCACTTCGAGCGCCATGCCGGCGCCCTTGAGCGCGGCGCGCCTGTCGGGGGCGATGAAGATCGCCCGCGCCCCGCAGCCCACCACCAGCAATTCGGTCGGCACCGCCGCGCTTGCGAGCGGCGCCAGATTGTCGAGCGAGATTTCCTCGGCACGCGCGACGTTCCAGACGAACGTGACGGCCGGCGTCACCAGGACGGGCGAGCGCCAGTCGCGCTCGCCGATCAGGAAATGGCCGGGACCGTAGCTGCGGATGAGCTGGACCTGCGACGGGTCGGGCGTCGGCAGGGTCTTGTCGGAAGGTTCCCCCTGCCGCGGCGGAATCACGCCTTGGCCTTCTCGGCCTTCCCGTCGTCCTGGCGGAGCTGCTCGGGCCTGAGCTTCAGGTAGACCAGGGCAGCCGAGGCGATCCAGATCGACGAGTAGGTGCCGACGATGACGCCCCACAGCATGGCGATCGAGAAGCTGTAGAGCACCGGCCCGCCGAACAGCACCAGCGCCAGCACCGCCACGAACACCGTGCCGGCCGTCATCAGGGTGCGGGCCAGCGTCTCGTTGATGCTGAAGTTCAGCAGTTCGATCAGGCCCATCTTCTTGTAGCGCCGCATGTTCTCGCGCACGCGGTCGAAGATCACCACCGTGTCGTTGATCGAGTAGCCGGCGATGGTCAGCAGGGCGGCGAGCGCGGTCAGGCTGAAGTCGAGGCGCAGCAGCACGAACAGACCCAGGGTCGAGATCACGTCGTGCAGGAGCGCGATCAGGGCGCCGACGCCGAACTGCCATTCGAAGCGGAACCAGACATAGATCGAGATGGCGGCCAGGGTGGCGAGGACGGCGATGATGCCGCTGTGCATCAGCTCGGCGCCGATCTTGGGACCGACCGATTCGGTGCCGCGCAGCTCATATTTGTCGCCGATCGTATCCTCGACGAGCTTGATCGCCACCTGCTGGCACCATTCGGCGCGCTGGTCGGGCGTCATGTCGACGCGTGCGACGTTGGTGTTGCCGCGCGGCAGCTGGCGCTCCTGGAGCGTGAGGCCGGCACGGCTCACCGCATCGCGCCAGTTCGCGCCGTCGAGCCCGCCGGGTGCCGTGAATTCCACGTCGCCGGTGCCCGCCGGACCGGGCTTGACGCTCCAGCCGTCGCCGGCGCGGCGCTTCATGACGCGCTCGGCGTTGGCGACGCACTGGGCGTTGCCCTCCTGGCGCTGGACGCGGATCAGAGCCGTGCTGGCATCGCCGAATTCCTGCAGCGAGACCTCGCCCACCCCCAGGCTGCCCAGGGTCGAGCGCAACTCGTCGAGATGGACCGTGCCCTGCTTGGCGCGCACCTGGACGGCGATGCCGCCTTCGAAGTCGATGCCGAAATTGAGGCCGAACACGAAGGCGCCGACAAGTGCCGCCACGTTGACCGTGGTCGACAGGATGAGCGCCAGCTTGCGCTTGCCCAGGAAGTCGAACTTGGTATGGGCGCGAATGAGGTGGTGCGGTCTCCACAGCATGGCGGCCCCTCAGATCGGCAGTTCGGTGGGCCGCCGCCAGCGCACCCAGGTGGCCAGCAGCATGCGGGTGAAGATGGTCGCGGTGAAGAGATGGGTGAGCAGGCCCAAGGTGAGCGAGGTGGCGAAGCCGCGGATCGGGCCCGAGCCGAAGCCGAACAGCAGGACGCCGGCAATCAGCGCGGTCAGGTTGGAATCGATGACCGCGGTCAGCGCGCGCTCGTAGCCGGTGGCGAGCGCGCTGAACGGCGAGCGGCCGTTCTCCTTCTCCTCGCGCACGCGCTCGTAGATCAGCACGTTGGAATCGACCGACATGCCGACGGTGAGCACGAGGCCCGCGATGCCGGGCAGGGTGAGCGAGGCGCCCAGGATCGACATGCCGGCGAACACCAGCAGCATGTTGACCAGCATGGCGAGGCTGGCGAAGCCGCCGAACACCGGCCCGTAGACGATCAGCATGAAGAGGATGACCAGCGCCGTGCCGACCAGGGCCGCGACGGTGCCGGAATGGATGGCGTCGGCGCCGAGGTCGGCACCCACGGTGCTTTCCTGGATGATGCTGAGCGTGGCCGGCAGCGCGCCCGAGCGCAGCAGCAGCGCCTGCTCCTGGGTCTGCTGGGTGGTGAAGCTGCCGGTGATGATGCCGCTGCCGCCGCAGATCGCGCTTTGCACGACCGGCGCGCTGATGATCTCGTTGTCGAGCTGAATGGCCAGCCGCTTGCCGATGTTGGCGCGGGTGGCGGCGCAGAAGGCGCGGCCGCCGGCGGCGTTGAAGGTGAAGCTGATGATCGGCCGGCCGCCCTGCTGGTTCTCGAAGGTGGCCTTGGCGTCGTCGAGATCCTCGCCGCCCACGACCACGCGCTTGAACACCGGCAGGCACTGCGGCTGGTAGCGCCGGCAGATCTGTTCGGGCGTGAGCTTGGGGTTGGCGTTCTGGATGTCGTCCCACGCCTTGGGGCTGGTCGCGCGCAGCTGCTGCATGCCTTCGCGCGTCGGTATCAGGGTGGTGGTGGGCGGCAGCGTGGCGGGCGTGTTTGCGCCCGCGGCGGCGATGTCCTCGTTCACCAGATGGAAGGTGAGCTTGGCGGTCTGGTTGATCTTGCGCTTGAGCTCGGTGGTGTCCTTGATGCCCGGCATCTGCAGCAGGATGCGGTCGTCGCCCTCGCGCACGATGGTGGGCTCGATGGTGCCGGTCTCGTCGACGCGACGGCGCAGGATCTCGATCGACTGGTCGATCACTTCCTTCTTGCGGCGGAACAGGTCCTGCTCGGAGTAGGCGAGCCGGATGACGTCGCCGCTGCCCGAGACGGCGAGCGACGGATCGACGGTGCGGATCGCCTCCACCGCCTTGGCGCGCTGCCCCTCGTCGCGCAGGGTGACGACCACGGCATTGCCGCCCTCGACGTTGACGTCCTTGAAGCCGACCTGCTGCTTGCGGAGCTCCGCGCGCACGGAATCGGAAAGGTTGGTGAGGCGCTCAGCCAGCACCGAGCGCAGGTCGGCTTCCAGCAGGAAGTGGGCGCCGCCGCGCAGGTCGAGGCCGAGATTGATGCGACTCTGCTGATACCAGCCCGGCAGATGGTCGAGCACGCTGGCCGGCAGCACGTTGGGCAACGCGAACAGCACGGCCAGCGCCGTGAAGGCGATGACAGCGATGGTCTGCCAGCGCTGAAGATTGAGCATTCCGATCTACTACCTGTTCTTTGCGGCTACTTTTTGCCGCCGAACAGGCTCCCCAGCAGGCTCTTGCGCTCGGGCGCCGCCACCGGCGGCAGCATGGGCTTGTCGTCCTCGTCGGACTCCTTGGCGCCGCGCACCAATTCGCCGCGGGTGATGATGTCGGTGATGGTGGCCTTGATGATGCGCACCCGCACGCCCTCTGCGAGTTCAACCTGCAGTTCTGAGTCGGAGATCACCTTGGTGACCAGGCCGATGATGCCGCCGCCGGTGACGACCCGGTCGCCGCGCTTCACGCCGCCCAGCATCTCGCGCTGGGCTTTCACCTTGGCCTGCTGCGGGCGAATCAGCAGGAAATAGAACACGACGAAGATGAGGACGAGCGGGAAGAGCTGCACGATGAAATCGGTGCCGCCGCCACCCGCCGCCTGGGCCCATGCTGGGGATATGAACATCTTCTGCTCCGATTCTTTCTTGGCGCCACGGCCGCCACGCAGCCCTACGCTCCCTGTCGAAAAAGCGCGCGGACTATAGCGGCCCCGCCCTGCTTTGCAACGCGAGCGCCGGGACGATATGGTCGCCCCCTTTCCGGCGGCCGGCAATGATGGATCAAGACCTTAAAGCAACTCTTTCACGCATCGCCGAAGCGCTCGACCGGCTCGCCCCCTCCGCCCCCGCCAGCGCCGACATCACGGCGGCCGAAGCCTATGTCTGGCACGCCGCCGGCCACCGCCTGGAAGCCGTGCCCAAGGTCAACCGGGTCGAGCTCGACCTGCTGATGGGCGTCGACCGCCAGAAGGAGACCCTGCTCGACAACACGCGACGTTTCGCCAAGGGGTTGCCGGCCAACAACGCCCTGTTGTGGGGCTCGCGCGGCGCCGGCAAGAGCTCGATCGTGAAGGCCGTCCACGCCCACGTGAATCGCGAGATGGGCGGACCGCCCGGACCGCTGGCGCTGGTCGAGATCCATCGCGAGGACATCCCCTCGCTGCCCGCGCTGCTCGGGATGATCCGCAACTCGGAGCGCCGCTTCCTGGTGTTCTGCGACGACCTCTCCTTCGACGGCCAGGATGCCGCCTACAAGTCGCTCAAGGCCGTGCTCGAGGGCGGCATCGAGGGCCGGCCGGACAACGTGGTCTTCTACGCCACCTCCAACCGCCGCCACCTGATGCCGCGCGACATGATCGAGAACGAGCGCTCGACGGCGATCAACCCGTCGGAGGCGGTCGAGGAGAAGGTGTCGCTGAGCGACCGCTTCGGCCTGTGGCTGGGCTTTCACAATGCCGACCAGGACACGTTCTTCGCCATGATCGAAGGCTATGCGGACCACTACAGGCTGGGCGTGCCGGTCGACAGCTTGCGCAAGCAGGCGGTCGAATGGTCGGTGACGCGCGGCGCGCGCTCGGGCCGCGTCGCCTGGCAGTTCATCCAGGAAGTGGCGGGCCAGCTCGGCAAGAAACTGGAGTAGCGATGGCCGACAAGCCGGACGACGTGATGTTCTCGCCCGCGGTGAAGGCGGAGCAGACGCGTCTGGGATCGCGGGCGATGTTCGAGGACCGCGAGTGGACGACCGAGATCACCGACGACCTGCGCCAGTTCCTGGCGGTCATCGACACCTTCTTCTTCGCCACCGCCAGCGCCGACGGCCGACCTTATATTCAGCACCGCGGCGGGCCGCCGGGTTTCCTGAAGCCGATCGGCACGAACATGCTGGCTTTCGCCGATTTCGCCGGCAACCGGCAGTACATCACGCTCGGCCATCTCAAGGAAAACGACCGCGCCCATATCTTCATCCCGCATTTTGCCACCCGCCAGCGGGTGAAGCTGTGGGGCCGCGCCCGGGTCGTCGAAGGCGATCTCGCGCTGATGGAGCAGCTGGTCGATCCCGCCTACAAGGCGAGGCCCGAACGGGCGATCGCTTTCCGGCTGGAAGTCTGGGACAGCAATTGCCCGCAGCACATCCTGCCACGTTACACCGAAGCCGAGATCGCTCCGGCCATCGACCGGCTCGCCCAGCGGATCAAGGAGCTGGAAGAGGAAGTGGCGCGGCTCAAGGGAGTAAAGCCAGAAGACTAAAAGACACTGTCATCTCGAGCGAAGCGAGGGACCTTCAAGGCCATGAGCAAAGGTCCCTCGCTGCGCTCGGGATGACAGCTTCGGTGGTCTTCGGCTGACTCTTTCTAGGCACGGTCCTTGCTTCCTTGAGCCCCAACGAGGGGAGCCCAACATGACAAAGCCCGCAGCCAACACCTTGAACCGCCGCACGATTCTCGCGGCCGCCGGTGCCGCAACCGCGGCGCTCGCGGCGCCGCGCATCCTGCGCGCCCAGACCAAGGAGCTCGTGGTCGGCGGGGCGGCGGGCTTCGCGCCCTGGATGAACGGCACCGTCGCCCAGGCCTTCGAGGCGAAATACAAGACCAAGATCGTCTACGAGGGCACGCGCTCGCTGGTGAACCTCGAGAAGATGCAGAAGAACAAGGACAAGCAGTATCTCTCGGTCGTCATGATGGACGACCCGGTGATGATCCTCGCCGTCCAGGAAGGGCTATTGGAGAAGCTCACGCCCGCCAGCCGTCCCCAACCTCGCCAAGCTGCGGCCGGGCACGGTGCACATGGACGGCATGTGGGCCAACTACCTGCAGCCCTGGCAGGGCATCGCCTACAACACCAAGGCGCTGCCCGGCGGCTTTCCGGCCTGGGCGGATTGCTACGACCCGAAGTTCAAGGGCCGGCTGGTGATCCCCTCGCTGCAGAACACCGAGGGCCTCGCCAATCTCGTGATCGCGGCGGCGCTGGAGACCGGCAAGCCGATCGACAAGGCGCAGTACGACATCGACGCCGGCTTCAAGAAGATCAAGACGCTGAAGCCCAACCTGCTCACGATCTACACCCAGATCCCGCAGGCGTTGAATCTCCTCCAGCAGGGCGAAGGCTGGGCCATCCCCAGCATGTTCTCCTCCAACGTCATCCCGAAGGAGAAGGAAACGCCGATGAAGATGAGCGCCCCCAAGGAGGGCATCTTCGTCGGTCCGGCCGGCGTCTGTCTGGTCAAGGGCGGTCCCAACAAGGAGATGGCGCTGGCGCTGATCGACATGCTGCTGAGCGCCGAGCTGCAGGACACCCTGCAACCCGAGACCTTCGCCTTCCCGTCGAACAGCGCCGCCAAGCCGCCGCTGGGGCTCGCCGCCGACGTCAAGGTGCACAATCTCGACTGGGAATTCGTCGCCAAGGAGCGCGACGAATGGGTCAAGCGCTGGGACCGCGACATGGCGATGTGACACGACGAGACGTGTCATCGCCAACCAGGTGAGGGTTCCCGCTTGAGCTTCCTCGACGTCGCCGGCGCGGAGAAGTCCTTCGGCGCCGCCACGGTGCTGGGCGGCGTCAATCTCGGCGTCGCCCAGGGCGAGTTCGTCTCCCTGCTCGGGCCCCTCGGGCTGCGGCAAGACCACCCTGCTGCGCATCGTGGCCGGCCTGCTGGCCGTCGACCGCGGCACCGTCAAGCTCGACGGCCAGGACATCACCGCGCTGCCGCCGCACAAACGCGATGTCGGCGTCGTGTTCCAGAACTACGCGCTGTTTCCCCATCTCACCGTCGCCGAGAACGTGGCTTTTGGCCTGAAGGCGCGCGGCCGCGGCGCCGGCGAGACGCGCGAGGCGGTGACGCGCTTCCTCGACCTGGTGCATCTCGCGGACTTCGCCGACCGTTCGGTGCGCGCGCTCTCGGGCGGCCAGCAGCAGCGCGTCGCCGTGGCGCGCGCGCTTGCGGTGCGGCCCAAGCTCCTGCTGCTCGACGAGCCGTTCTCCGCGCTCGACCGCAAGCTGCGCGAGACCATGCAGATCGACCTGCGCCGCCTGCTGCGCGAGCTCGGCACGACCTCGGTGTTCGTGACCCACGACCAGGACGAGGCGCTCACCATGTCCGACCGCATCGCGGTGATGAACCGCGGGGCGATCGAGCAGTTCGACACGCCGGAGGCGATCTATCGCCGGCCGGCGACGGCGTTCGCGCTCGAGTTCGTGGGCCTCTCGTCGCGGCTCGCCGGCACGGTGGTCGGCAGCCATGGCGACCTGGTGACCGTCGATACCGCCTTCGGCCGCCTGGTCGCGCCGGGCAGCTTCATTCCCGACTCGCGCGTCCTGCTGGCGGTGCGGCCCGAGCGCATCACGATCGATGCGCCGGGCGACTATGCGCTGAAAGCCACGCTGCGCGACGCGGTTTTCCAAGGCTCCAAGGTCCAGCTCCATTTCGAAACCCGCGACGCCGACCAGCTTCTGGTCGAGACCGCCGACCTGCCGCAGGGCGTGCCGGCTCCCGGGACCGAGATGAGGCTCGGCTGGGCCGTGGCCGACACCTTGATCTACCCCGCGCCATGAAGGCGTGGCGCGATCCCGTCGGTCTCCTGGCGGTGCCGGCCGTCCTCTATCTCCTGCTGCTCTACGCGCTGCCGCTCGCCTGGCTGCTGGCCAAGAGCTTCAGCGGCCCAGGCGGCCTCACGCTTGCGCCCTATGCCGACTTCTTCTCCGATCCCTTCAACTGGCGGGTGATATCCAACACCCTCTCCATCGCGCTCTGGGTCACCTTGGTCTGCCTGCTGGTCGGTTACCCGGCGGCCTTCGCGCTGGCGCGCGCCGGCGCGGCGCTGCAGATCGCCATGCTGGTCGCCATCATCCTGCCGCTGTCGGTCGGCGTCGTGGTCAAGGCCTTCGCCTGGCAGATCGTGCTGCGCCGCGACGGCGTCGTCTCGCAGTTCATGATGGCGGTCGGCCTGTGGGACGAGCCGCAGCGCCTGCTGTTCACCGAACCCGGGCTCGTCCTGGGGGCCGCCAACATCTTCCTGCCGTTCATGATCCTGCCCATTTACTCGGTGGTGAAGCTGATCGACCCGCGCCTGCTCGAGGCCGGCGCCACCCTGGGCGCGGCGCCGGTCTACCGCTTCGTGCGGATCATGCTGCCGCTCACGCTGCCTGGCATCGTCTCGGGCGTGGCCTTCGTCTTCTCCATGAGCGTGTCGATGTACGTGATCCCCTCGCTGCTGATCGGCGATCGCTTCCAGACGCTCTCCACCCTCACCGGCCGCTCGTTCCTGTTCATGCGCAACGAGCAGCTCGGCTCGACCACGGCGGTGGTCCTGCTGGTGCTGGCGGTGAGCGTGGTCGTGGGATCGAGCTGGCTGGCCCGCCGGCTGGGCAGCAGCACGTGATGCGCGCCATGACGCCGGTCGAGCATCTCGGGCGCGCCGTCATGTGGATCGCCGCCCTCTTCACGGTGATCTTCCTGATGACGCCGCTCGTCGTCACCGTTGCCGTCTCGTTCGGTTCGTCGAGCGTCTTCTCCCTGCCGCCGCCCGACTGGTCGCTGCGCTGGTATGAGAGCCTCGCCGGCACGCGCGGGCTCTGGCCGGCGTTGCTCACATCGGTCGAGGTCGCGGCTTTCTCGACCGTGGTCGCCCTGGCGCTCGGCACGCTGTGCGCCATCGCCCTGGTGCGCGGCCGCTTTCCCGGCCGCGACGCCATCGCGACCTTCCTGGTTTCGCCCCTGATGCTGCCCGGCCTCGTGATCGGCATCGCCATGCTGCAGGGCTTCAAGGCGGCGGGCCTGCGCGAGGCCTACTCGAGCCTGCTGCTCGCGCATGTGATCATCACCCTGCCCTATGTCGTGCGGACGGTGCTGGGCGCGCTCTCCCTGTTCGATTTCTCGCTTGATCGATGCCGCGCGCACCCTGGGTTGCTCGTACCCGAAGGCGATCCTGCGCGTGCTGGTGCCCGGGCTGGGACCGGCCTTCCTGACCTCGGGCATGTTCGCGTTCCTGGCCTCGATGGACAACTACCCGATCTCGATCTTCTTCACCGATGCCTGGACCAAGACGCTGCCGATCCAGATGCTGCAGTATGTCGAGGAGAACCCGGACCCCACCATCGCCGCCATCTCGTCCGGCCTCGTCCTGCTGGTCATCCTGGCCCTTCTCGTGGGCGGCCGCCTGGTCGGCCTGCGCAAACTCGCGGACTTTTAGACATGACCGACGAACCAAAGCCCTGCGACCTGCTGGTCACCGGCGACTCTCCTCCTGACGCTCGATGCCACGGATCGCACTTTTGAACCGCGGCGCGATCGCGATTTCCGACCGCACGATCGTCGACATCGGTCCTGCCGACGAGCTCTGCCGCCGCTGGACGCCCGCCGAGACGGTCGACGGCAAGGGCCGCCTCGTCATGCCGGGCCTGGTCAACGTGCACAATCACACGCCGCTCATGATCACTCGCGGCATGATCGAGGATATCGGCTTCGCGCCGATGTACACGCCCGGCATTCCGCAGGGCCATTGGCTCACCGAGGAGGACGCCTACGCTCTGTCGAGCCTCGGCATGTACGAGCTCTTGCGCGCCGGCTGCACCACGGTGGTCGACTTCTATCGCTATCCCTCGGCCTGCGCCCGTGCCGCTGCCGAGCTCGGCCTGCGCGCCGTCATCGCCGGACGCGTGCACGACGCCGAGCCCGGCGCCCTCGCCACGGGCCGATACGACTACAGCCGCGCCATCGGCGAGGCGAGCCTCGCCGAGAATGCCGAGCTGATCGCGCGCTGGAACGGCCATGACCAGGGCCGCATCCGCTGCGATTGGGCGCCGCATGCGCCCGACACCTGCTCCGACGATCTTTTGCGCGAGGTCAAGAAGCTGGCTGACGCCCATGGCGGCAACGTGCATACTCATCTCTCGCAGCTTCCGCTCGAGGTCGAGGCAGTGAAGGCCCGCACCGGCCTCACGCCGCCGCAGCTCATGGACAAGCTTGGCCTGCTGAACGACCGGCTGATCGCGGCGCACTGCATCCACATGGACCGCTCCGACATCGAGCTGTGCGGCAAGTCGAAGATGACGGTGGCGCATGCGCCGATCGGCAATGCCAAGGGCGGCCGCATCGCGCCGATCATGGAACTGCGCGAGGCCGGCGCGCGCATCGCGCTCTGCACCGACACCTTCTCGGGTGACCTGATCGAGGCCATGCGCTGGGCGATCTCCATGCAGCGCATCAACCGCCAGGGCAACGTGCTCGACGCCCGCACCGTCCTCGACTGGGGCACACGCGAGGGCGCCGCGGCGATCGGCATGGGCGACAAGGTGGGCTCGCTGGAGATCGGCAAGCGCGCCGACATCGTGCTGCTCGACAATCGCTCGCCGTCGCTGGCGCCGCTGGTCGACGGCTACGGCGTGCTGGTGCACAGTGCTTCCGGGCACGACGTCGACACCGTGATCGTCGACGGCCGCGTGGTGCTGTCGGGCGGCCGCCTTACCCTGGCCGACGGCGACGCCATCGTGGCGCGCGCCCAGCACGTCGCCAGCACGCTGTGGGCGCGCGCGGGGCGGACGCCGATCCAGTAGGAAGCCGATGAAGATCCTGGTTGCCAATCCCAACACCTCGACCGGCGTCACCGACCGGCTGGTCGCCTCGGGCAAGCTTGTCGCCAGCCCGGGCACCGAGCTGCTGCCGATGACCGCCGCCGTACGGCGTGCCCTACATCGCCACCCGCGCCGAGGCCGCCGTCGGCGCCGTCGCGGCGCTCGAAATGCTGGCCGAGCGCCGCGCCGGGATCGACGCCGCCATCGTCGCCGCCTTCGGCGATCCCGGCCTGGGCGGCGCGCGCGAACTGTTCGACTTTCCCGTGGTCGGCATGGCCGAGGCCGCCATGCTCAGCGCCTGCATGCTGGGCCGCAGCTTCGCCATCGTGAGCTTCGCCAAGGCGCTCGAGCCGTGGTTCGCCGAGATCGTGGCCTGGCACGGCCTGTCCGGACGGTGCGCCGCCATCCGCATGCTCGACGAGGGCTTCCGCTCGATCGACGACGTGCAGGACGAGAAGGAAGCCGTGCTGATCGAGCTGGCGCTGCGCACGGTGACGGACGATGGCGCCGACGTCGTCATCCTGGCCGGCGCGCCGCTCGCCGGGCTGGCCAACAAGATCAGGGATCGCGTCCCCGTGCCGCTGGTCGACGGCATCCAGGCCGCTGTCGTGATGGCCGAGGGGCTGGTGCGCATGCAGCCGCGCAAGGCCACCGCCGGCACCTACCGCCGGCCGGCGGCCAAGGACTCCAAGGGTCTTTCCGCTGCCCTTGCCGACGTGATCGGCCATCGTGGCTCGTGACCTGAGAGGCTACGGGCGCACGCCGCCGGATCCGAAGTGGCCGGGCGGCGCGCGGGTCGCGGTGTCGTTCGTCATCAATTTCGAGGAAGGCGCGGAGATGTCGCTGTCCTCGGGCGATGCGCTGAACGAGAAGGTCTACGAAGTCACCGACGAGGTCTTGGGCGTTCCCGACCGCTGCATGGAATCCCACTTCGAGTACGGCACCAAGGCCGCCTGGTGGCGGATCTCCGATGCGCTGGAACGACTGGGCGTGCCCGCCACGGTCAGCACCTGCGGCCGGGCGGCCGAGCTCTCGCCCTGGCTGATCCAGGACGCGGTGAAGCGCGGCCACGAGATCGCCTGTCACGGCTGGCGCTGGGAGAAACACGCTCACATGGAGGAAGCGGCCGAGCGCCAGGCGATCGCCCGCACGGTCAAGGTGCTGGCCGACATCGCGGGCACGCGGCCCGTCGGCTGGCACACCCGCTCGACGCCGTCGCCCAATACGCGCCGGCTGCTCGTCGAGGAAGGCGGCTTTCTCTACGACAGCGACGACTATTCCGACGACCTGCCGTTCTTCGTCGAGGTTTCCGGCAAGCGGCACCTGGTGCTGCCCTACAGCTTCGACACCAACGACATGCACTATCACCAGGGCTTCCACCGCTTCGTGACGGCGCGCGACTTCGCCGAGTACACGACCGATGCCTTCGACACGCTGTGGGCCGAGGGTGAGCTCCAACCGAAGATGATGTCGATCGGCTTGCACCTGCGCATGATCGGCCGGCCGGGCCGCATCGCCGCCCTCGACCGCATCGTGGCGCACATGAACAGCAAGGGTGGCGCCTGGTTCGCCACGCGCCGGCAGATCGCCGAGCATTGGCTGGCGCGGTTCTAGGCACGTCATCCTCAAGCGGACCGCGGGCGTCCCGCCCGCTCATGATCATGAGCGGGCGGGACGCCCGCGGTCCGGAAGATCATGAGCGTGTGGGTTATCAGGCCTTCTTCGGCCGCACGATCTTGATCGTCGACGTCGCGTGCACGATCAGCCGGCCCTTCTCGTCCTTGAGGTCGCCGTCGAGAAAGCCGACCGAGCCGCCCCAGCGCATCACCCGGCCCTCGGCATAGACGACGCCCGGTCCCATCGCCTCGAAGAAGCTGATCTTGAGCTCGAGCGTCGGCACGGCGACGGCGAGCTTGCCCTTGACGATGGCGGCGTTGGCCATCGCCGTGTCGACCATGCCGGTGAGGAAGCCGCCCTGGCAGATCCTGCCCTGCGAATGGCAGAAGGCGGGCACGACCTCGAAGCGGTAGCGCGCATAGCCGCGCGCCGAATCGATATCCAGCAGTTCGCCGTTCAGGGTTTGCACCGCCTCGGCCGGCTGCGCGCGAAGCGCGGCCAGGATCTCGAAGTCGTGCGAGAGGTTCCTGGGAAAATGCGCGAAGTCGGGATGGACTGAATTCATCTGATCCTGCCGGGGCGGCGCGGACTATAGCGACTGCGCACTGCCATGCACCTTCTCGAGCAAGTCGATCAGGGTTCGCGTTTCGGCCGACGAAAGGCCCGACGCGATGCGCTTCTCGTGCGCCTTCACCAGGCGCGCGAAGCGGCCCAGCGCCTTCTCGCCCGCTCGGCGTGAGGGCGAGCGCATGGGTGCGGCCGTCGGTCGGCGAGCGATGGCGCATCAAGAGGCCACGCGCCTGCAGCCGGTCGAGGATCGGCACCAGGGTCGAGCGGTCGATGCCGAGCGCGCGCGCCAGCGCCATCTGGCTCAGTCCCGCATTGCGGTCGACCAGCACCAGCAGGCCGAACTCGCCGGGCGTCAGCGCCTCGCCGGCTTTCGCAAAGGTGGCGGCGAAGTCGTCGAACACCGCCGACTGCGTGCGGCGGAGCATATAGCCCAGCAGCGACGGCAACAGGCCCCGATCCAAGGCAGGAATTGGTTTGGCGGGTGGACGGCCCATGATCGGAGTGGTAAACGGAGATTGTTTGGGGATCAAACAAATTCTCGCGCTTCGCCCATGACCTTCAAAGTCCGCATCGCCCAGGCCGACCGCACCATCGCGGTTCCGACCGGCGCCACCATTCTGGCGATGGCGCTCGATGCCGGCATCTCCTATCCGTTCGGCTGCCAGTCGGGCAATTGCGGCGCCTGCAAGTCGCGTCTCGTGAAGGGCGAGGTGACGATGGAAGGCTATTCCGACTTCGCCCTGTCCGACGAGGAGAAAGAGCGTGGCCTGATCCTCGCCTGCCGCGCCGTGCCGGGGCAAGACTAGCGAGGTCGCCTGGCTGGAGGAGGACGAGCTGATCGTCCATCCGCGCCGCCTGCTCGACTGCAAGGTGGTCGGACTCGACGACGCCACGCACGATATCAAGCGCATTCGCCTGGGGATCGCCGCGGGCGGCCCGTTCGACTTCTCGGCCGGTCAGTTCGCCTCCGTCACCTTCGAAGGCTGTCCGCCGCGCGATTACTCCATGGCCAACGTGCCGGGCGATCCCGTGCTCGAGTTCCATGTGCGGCAAACTTCGGGCGGCGCCACCAGCGCTCCATGTGGCGAACAATCTCAAGGTCGGCGATCACGTCCGGGTCGAAGGGCCGTTCGGGCCGTCGTATCTGCGCGAAGGTCATCGCGGACCGATCATCGCCGTCGCCGGCGGTTCGGGCATGGCGCCTATAAAGTCGGTCGTCGAGCGCGCGCTGCAAAAGGCGCTGCCCAACCACATCTATTTCTATTTCGGCGTCCGCACCGAACGCGACCTCTACCTTCACGACCACTTCGCGGCGTTGGCAAAAAAACACGGCAATCTGCATTTCATTCCCGTCCTGAGCGAGGGCAGCGGCGCGAACGTCCGGCACGGGCTGGTGCACGAAGCCGTGGCCGCCGACTTCGACGAGTTCGATGGCTGCAAAGGCTACATCGCCGGACCGCCGGTCATGGTCGAAGCGGCCACCAGGCTGTTCGAAGAGCGCGGCATGCGAAGGGCCGACATCCATGCCGATGCGTTCTACACGGCCGCCGAGATGGCCAGTGCCGGGAAGAAAACAGGAGCGGAACTGTGACCGGCCTCCTGGAAGGCCGCGCCGCGATTGTCACCGGCGCGGGCCGCGGCATCGGTCGCGCCATCGCCGAAGCGCTGGTGGCCGAGGGCGCGAGTGTGATCGTGGCCGACAATGGCGCCTCGATCGGCGGTGACGGCGGCGATCCGACGGTGGCGCGCGAAGCCGCCAGGGAGTTGGGCAAGAATGCATTTGCCTTCAGGGAGAGCGTAGCCTCGCCAGGGGTCGCGAAACATCTCGTCGAGCTGGCGGTGAAGCAGTTCGGTGGCATCGACATCGTGGTGAACAATGCCGCGATTCTGCGCGACGCCTTCGTGTTCGAAGCCGATCCGCGCGACTGGGATGCGGTGATCCGCAACAACCTCTCGGCCCCCTTCTATCTGATCAATGCGGCGTCGGGCGTGATGCGCGAGCAGGGCAAGTCGGGACGTGGCGGCGCCGGAGGCTACGACTGGGGCCGCATCGTCAACATCGTCTCCTCGGCCGGCCTTTACGGAAATATCGGCCAGGCGGCCTATGCCAGCGCCAAGGCGGGCCTGTTCGGACTCACACGCGTGACGGCGATGGACCTGGCGAGCACCCAGATCACCGCCAACGCCGTGGCGCCGTTCGCGCGCACCCGGGTCACCGACATCCTCCAACCGGCCAACGAGGCTCAGAAGACCTACAGGGAGCGCGCTCTCACGATCGGCGCGCACCATGTCGCCAACCTGGTGACGGCGCTCTGCTCGCCGGCCGGCAAGGCCATCACCGGCCAGTTGCTGGGCGTGCGCGGCCGCGAGGTGTTCCTGTTCGGCCAGCCGCGACCCGTCGCTCGCCTCGAAGTGGAAGCGCCGGCCACGCTGGCGCAGGATCTCAGCGCCAAGCTTTCGGACAAGTTCACCGACCTCACCACCGATCTCGAGGCCTTCAACACCGAACCTCTCGTTTGAGGAAAGCGCCCCTGTGCGAGCCCATCACCTTGTAGGCCTCGATCGAAGACGTGCTGGCTCGATGCGATTTATTTAAGCGTTCTCGACTGTCTGCCTCGGGCGGTCCGAACTTTTCGACATCTTCATCGCGCATTGTCAGTGGAGGATCTACTTCGACTGGAGATCCAATCTCCCAGACGAGGCCGACAATCATCTCATCGAGCTCGCCATCGCCGGCGGCGCCACCCATATTGTCACTGGCAATATCCGACATGTCGCCGGAATGGAGTTGAGATTTCCTCATCTTTCTGTCGTGACACCCGAACAGTTTCTCAAGGAGAAAGCCAAATGAGCGCTCTCACCCTTCGTTTGCCGAATCACAAGCATGCTCTCCTCAAGTCACTGGCGCGCCGGCGTGGAACCAGCGTCAATCGTCTTATGGAGGAGATGGCGACTGTTATGATCACCGAAGCCGATGCGGAAGCTCGCTTTGCCATCAGGGCTGTTCGCGGTCGGGGCAAGTCTGCTCGTGGCCTCGCGCTGTTAAGAAAAGCGGTCTCGCCAAAGTGAATGCGATCATTGTCCTGCTGAATGCCTTGTTTGCAGCACCAGGAAGCGAGCTTTGCTGCGCGCATGGGCGGCACCGCGAAGGCCTCGATCCATGGCGCCGCCGGCGCAGCCACCCAGGCGGTGCTCAACTTGTGCCGGGACGATTGGCTGAATCGGCAGCTTCGCCCTTCGAAAGCAAGTTTCGTCTGTTCGACGCGGGACGCTGGCCGCTGGGCGTCCTGGGCTCTACGCTGGTCCTCTTCTGAGGGGGCCTCCATTCCCATGACGTCTTATGCAGCGCCGGCGCGCACGATCGGCCGGCTGAAGCGGCCGTTCGGCAATCTCTACTACGAAGTATCGGGCAGCGGCCCGGCCCTGCTGTTCGCCCACGGATTGGGCGGCAATCACCTGAGCTGGTGGCAGCAGGTCGCGCATTTCGCGCCGCGCTACACCTGCGTGAGCTTTGCCCATCGCGGCTTCGCCCCGTCGGATGCCGTGCCGGGCGGCCCCGATGCTGCCGACTTCGCGGACGATCTTGCCGCCCTGATCGATCATCTGGAATTCCCCGACGTGCGGCTGGTCGGCCAATCGATGGGCGGCTGGACCGTGCTGGACTACGCAATCGTCCATCCGGCAAAGGTGAAGGCGCTGGTGCTGAGCTCGACATCCGGCACCCTCGACCGTCGCGGCTGCGATCCGTCGGGCGGCGCCAAGTACGACGCCTGGCTGAAGGACGCGGAAGCCCGGATCGAGGACGGCGCCGCCAAGGGCATCCACCCGGCGATGGGCGCGCCGGCGGCGGAGCGCTCGCCTGCGCTGCACCTTCTCTATCGCAGCATCGACGACATGGCGGGTATCCCGGATAAGGAAAAGGTCCGCGCCGGCCTGCGCCGCGTTGCCCGGCGCACGCTGGCCGACCTCAAGGATTTCAACGTGCCGACATTGTTGATTGCCGGCGGCGAGGACGTGGTCTTCCCGCCCTTCCTTTCAAGCGCCATCGCGGCAGGACTGCCCTGCGGCGAAGCACATCTGATCCCCCATGCCGGCCACTCGCCATATTTCGAACAGGCCGCTACGTTCAACGCGCTGGTCGACGCATTTTTGGCGCGCCAGCGCTGAGGAGCCCGGCGTTGCTTCAGTTGTCGATGACGAGTTTGTCGGCTCACCAGCAGGCCGGGCTCTTTGCCTATAAGCCCGCGTTCAACGCCTGAAGGAGGAGACCCGTGCCCGAGGACAATCCGCGGATCGCCGTGCTCGGCTTCGCCATCGAGTGCAACCGGTTCTCGCCGGTCACCACCGCGGCGGACTTCGAGCAGGATGTCGACATCCGCGGCAACCAGATCGTGAGCGAGGCGCGGTCGGGCGCCTCGATCACCATGCCTGACCTGCCGGGCTTCTTCACCGAGATGGATCGCACCGGCCAGTGGACGCCGGTGCCGCTGCGCGTGGCGCTGGCCCAGCCCGGTGGTCCGGTCGAGGAGAGCTTCTTCCGGAATTTCCTGAGCGACATCGAGGCCGGCCTCAAGGCAGCCGGGCCGCTCGACGCGGTATTCATTTCCGCCCATGGCGCCGCCCTCGCCGAGGGTACCGACGATCCCGACGGCGACCTGTTCGAGATTGTGCGCAGGGTTGTCGGCCCCGACATTCCCGTCGTCGCCGTGTTCGACCTGCATGCCAACGTCTCGCACAAGATGATCGACAATCTCTCGGTGTTCGTCGGATACCTCGAGAATCCGCACACCGACATCCATGAACGCGGCGTCGAAGCGGCCAAGCACATGCGCGAGTGCCTGGCCGGCGCGCGTACCGCCATCACCATGGTCAAGGTGCCGTTGGTGCCGCCGCAGATCGCGCTGCTGACCGCCAAGGGGCCCTATGCCGACCTGATCAAGTACGGCCAGACCAAGGTCGGCGGCGACATCATGAACGTCTCGGTGATGGCGGGCTTTGCCTACAGCGACAGCCCGAAGAACGGGCTCACCGCCGTGGTGACGGGGCGCAACGCCAACCGCCAGGCGGCGGCGCGCCTGTCGCTCGACATCGCCAAGCGCGCCTGGGGCATGAAGGAGCGTTTCAAGCGCGCGATGATGTCATTGGGCGACGCCGTCCAGTTCGCCGTGTCGGTCGGTCGCGACCGGCGCCGCAAGCCGATCATCCTGGCCGACGTCGCCGACAATCCCGGCGGCGGCGGACGCGGCAACACGACCTATCTGTTGCGGGCGCTGAAGGGCGCCCGCGCGCAGCATGTCCTCTTCGGCGTTTTCAACGACGCGTCGGTGGCCGCCCAGGCGCATGAACTGGGCGAAGGCGCCATCTTCACCGCCTCTTTCAACTCCCAGGAACACCAGGAATTCTCCCTGCCGTTCGACTGCGAGGCCAAGGTGGTCAAGTTGTCCGACGGCCGCTATGTCGGCCGGCGTGGCGTGTTGAAGAACGTGTCGTCCGATATGGGCCCGTCGGCCCTGCTCGACCTGGGCGGCATCCAGCTGGTGGTGATCAGCCACCGCTGCCAGTGCATGGACCCGCGCCAGTTCGAGATGTTCGGCCTCGACATCGCCCAGGCGCGCGTCGTCGTGGTCAAGAGCCGCGGCCATTTCCGTGGCGGCTTCGACGAATTCTTCAAGCCCGACCAGATCTACGAAGTCGACTGCCCGGGCTTGACGTCGCCGGTGCTGGCGAACTTCACTTGGACCAAGCTGCCGCGGCCGGTCTATCCGCTCGACGAAGAGACGACCTGGAGTCCGCCACCCACCGTCTGAAGACCATCGTCTGAAGGGCCGCCATCTGAAGGAGACCGCCATGCTGCGTCGTTCGCTCCTCGTCCTCATGGCATTCCTTTTCGCCGGCCCCGCGATGGCCCAGCCGAGCAAGGCGTTGCGGGTGGTCATGCACTCGGATCTGAAAATCCTCGATCCGATCTGGACCACCGCCTACATCGTGCGCAACCACGGCTACCTGATCTACGACACGCTGTTCGCATTCGACGACAAGCTCGAGGTCAAGCCGCAGATGGTCGAGAGCTGGACGGTGAGCGACGACCAGCTCACCTGGACCTTCAAGCTGCGCGACGGCCTCAAATGGCATGACGGCCAGCCGGTCACCACCGCCGACGTGCTGCCCTCGATCAAGCGCTTTACCGACAAGGACGCGCTGGGCGGCCTGTTGGGCAAGTCGACCAAGGAGATGACGGCCGTCGACGAGCGCACGTTCCGCATCGTGCTCAGCGAGCCCTTCGCCATGATGCTGAAGGCCCTCGCCAAGTCGGCATCGGTGCCGCTGTTCATCATGCCCAAGCGCGTCGCCGAGACCCCGGTGGCGCAGCAGATCTCGGACACGACCGGCTCGGGCCCGTACATCTTCAAGAAGGATGAATGGAAGCCGGGCGAGAAGGTCGTCTATGTCCGCAATCCCGACTACAAGCCGCGCGCCGAACCGCCATCGGGCCTGGCCGGCGGCAAGGTCGCCAAGGTCGACCGCGTCGAATGGGTGTCGATCCCCGACAACCAGACCGCGATCAACGCCCTGATCTCCGGCGAGGTCGACATGATCGAGGCGCCGGCACACGACCTGCTGCCGGTTCTGGAGAAGGACAGGAACGTCGAGATCGTCGTGCCCGATACGCTCGGCCTCACCTATGTGCTGCGCTTCAACTGGAAGCAGCCGCCGTTCAACGACGTGCGCTATCGCCGTGCGGCCGCACTTTCGCTCAATCAAAAGGACTTCCTGCAGGCCGCTATCGGCGATCAGCGCTACTACAAGGTCTGCAAGGCCATGTTCGGCTGTGGAGCGCCGCTCGAAACCTCCGCCGGCATGGAGGGCATGCTGGAGTCGCGGTTCGATGAATTCGAAGAAGCTCCTGAGGGAGCTGGGCTACGACGGCACGCCCGTGGTCGTGCTGCAAGCGACCGATGTCGCGACCCTGGCGAACATGGCGCCGGTCGCCAAGACCCTGCTCGAGCGCGGGGGCTTCAAGGTGGATATGCAATCCATGGACTGGCAGACGCTGGTCGCCCGGCGCACCAAGAAGGACCCGGTCTCCCAGGGCGGCTGGAACATCGCCATGACCGCGGCCTCGGTGGTGCTGCTGCTCGATCCGGTCAACAACCACTACGCCGAGGCGAGCGGCGACCGCGCCCAGTTCGGCTGGCCGCTCGACGAGGAGGTAGAGAAGCTGCGCGCCGCGTTCGTCCGCGAAAGCGACCCCAAGAAACAGCTCGAGATCGCCGAAAAGGTCCAGGCGCGCATCATCAGCGAGGGGGTCACCATACCGCTCGGCCAGTACGTGCAGCCTCTGGCGCGGCGGAAGACCGTGAGCGGCAACGTGCCCTCGCCGGTCACCGTGTTCTGGAACGTCGAGAAGAAATAGCCGCCCGTCCGCAAGAAGGTTGTCGTTCGTCTCTCGAAGTGCGAACCTCGCGGTAACGAGACGCAGCCGCTCAAGGCTGCTCCGGCTTCCTCGAGGGGGAAACACCATGACCATAGCGTTTCTGCGCGGCGTCGCGTCCGCCCTGTTCCTGACCGCCGGCCTGGCGTTCGGCGCGAGTGGCGCCCACGCCCAGGCCAAGCACTACAAATTCGCCTACGACCAGCCCAATACAACGGGCTACGGCATCGTCGGCAACGTGTTCTCCGACAAGCTGAAGGAGCTCAGCAAGGGCACGATGCTGATCGACCAGTATCCCGGCGCGCAGCTCGGCCAGGAGCCGCAGGTCCTGCAGCTCGTGAAGTCGGGCGACATCGAATTCTGCATCAGCGCTTCGGCCAATGCCGCCACCCTGTCGCCGCAGGCCGGCGTGATGTCCCTGCATTTCCTGTTCCGGTCGGAAGACCATCTCATCAAGGCGGTGGCCGATCCGGCGGTCGTCAAGGCGGTGCGCGAGATGATCGACGATACCGTGCAGGGCGCCCATGTGCTGGCGGTGACCACGCTCGGCCTGCGCAATATCTACAGCAAGCGCGAGGTCAAGAAGATCGAGGACATCAAGGGCATGAAGGTCCGCGTCCAGGCGACGCCGACCGAGGACACCATGTTCCCCGCCTATGGCGCGCAAACCGTGCACATGCCGTTCGGCAACGTCTACACTTCGCTGCAGACCGGCGTGGTCGACGCTGCCGAAAACGGCGTCAACGTCTACCTGGTGAACAAGCACTACGAAGTGGCGCCGGTCCTGTCGATGACCGAGCACGAGGCCAACAACAGCCTGATCTGGATCAGCGACAAGACGTGGTCGAGCCTGACCGCCGAGCAGAAGGGCTGGGTCCAGGCGGCGGCCGACGAGGTCGCCAAGGTCCAGCCCGCAAAGGCCCTCGACCTCGAGCATCAGTCGGCGACCAAGCTCAAGGGCATGGGCGTCAAGGTCGTGACCGATGTCGACAAGTCGGGCTTCATCGCGGTGGCCACGCCCTATCTCGAGAAGATGTCCAAGGAGCTTGGACCGCATGCGGCGAAGATCCAGCAGCTGATCAGCGCGGTGAAGTAGAGCCAGTCCTTCTCCGGGTTGGAGACGCGTATGGCCGACGATCGCTCGCTGGTGCTGCAGCGGCAGCGCAAGCTGAAATGGCGGGCGCTCGATTGGCTGGAATCGCTGCTGATGATGCTGTGCGGCGTCAACGCTGATCGCCTTCTGCACCTCGGTCGTCTGCGACATCGTCACCCGCACCATCGGCGCGCCGTGGCTGTGGCTGCAGGAGGTCACCTCGACCTTCTTCATCTACGGCATCTTCTTCGGCGCGGCGGTCGCCACCCGGCGCAACGACCATCTCTTCCTCGCGGCGGTCGGCGATTCGTTCACCGGCCGGCCGCGACTCCTCATCGAGACGCTGATCCGGCTGGTGGTGATCTCCGTCGGGGTTTTCCTGACCTATTACGGCTACATCAATTTTCTGCGCGGCTTTTCCAGCTTTCGCATGCCGTCGATGACGCCGATCGCCTCGCTTTATGCCGCGATCCCGATCAGCGGTGCGCTGATCACGCTCTTCGCCGTCGAGCAGCTCGTCAACGGCTGGCGGAACGGCTTCGAGGGCACGGCCGAGGACGATGAGCCGCCTCCCGAGGGAGTGCCGCCGCCATGAACTCGGCCACGGTGCTCCTCATCATGACGTCGCTGTTCCTGTGCTTCGGCTATCTCGGCGTGCCGGTGGCGTTTTCGCTGACCGCCGGGGTGATGGTCGGTGCGGCCTTCACCGACGTCACCTTCGCCGCAATCGTGCAGAAGATGTTCGACGGCGTCGATTCCGAGGCGCTGCTCGCCATTCCGTTCTTCCTGCTGGTCGGCGAGCTGATGAGCTCGGCCAACGTGGTGCAGCGGGTGATCAACCTGTCGCTCACCATGGTCGGCCATCTCAAGGGCGGGCTGAGCCAGGTCGTCGCGGTCTTCAGCATGTTCTTCTCCGAGATGTCGGGATCGACCACGGCCGACGTCGCCGTGATGAGCCGCACGCTGGGCGTCTCGATGCGCCGCGAGGGCTACGACCCGCCCTTCATCGCCGCCATCATCGCCGCGGCGTCGACCATCGCCGCGCTGGTGCCGCCGTCGATCACCGCCGTGGTCTATGGCGCGGTCGGCAACGTGTCGATCGCCGGCCTGTTCATGGCGGGCTTCCTGCCGGGCTTCATGATCGGCTTCGGCCTGATGATCTATTGCTACTTCTTCGGGCCGGACGGCATCCGCCGCCCGCGCGCGACGTTCGGGCAGTTCACCGATGCCGCCAAGTCGTCGGCCCTGCCGCTGATGATCCCGGTGATCCTGCTCGGCGGCATCCTCACCGGCTGGTTCACGCCCACCGAGGCGGGCGTGGTCGCGGTGTGCTGGATCATCTTCGTCGTCATCCCGATGCTCAATCCCCGGCACATCGGCAAGCTGCCGCGCGACTTCTGCTATGCCGGCCTCATCTACTCGCTGCCGCTGATCACTATCGCCGCGGCGACGGCGTTCGGCTGGATGCTGGCCTACCTGCGCGGCGCCATCGTGATCTCCGACTGGATCACCGGGCTCGCCGGCAGCGACCCGCACCTGATCATGCTGCTGCTGGTGCTGCTGTTCACCATCGTCGGCGACTTCATCGAACCGGTCCCGACCATCATCATCTTCATGCCGCTGGTGAATTCCCTGACCGACGCCGGCAGCATCAATCCCGTGCACATGGGCGTAGTGCTGATCGTCACCCTGGCCTTCGGGTTGATCACCCCACCCTATGGGCTGGTGCTGCTGATGGCGTCGAAATTCGTCGGCGTGCCCTTCTCGAAAGCGTTGAAAGCGGCGCTGCCCATCTATGTCGTGTTCCTGGCCACCATCGTGTTCACGATCTTCGTGCCGAGCGCCATCCTGTGGCTGCCCAAGCACGTGATGCCGCAGTCGGTCGGCTGTTTCCCCAATCCCAGCGGCAGCGGCTACATCTGCCCACCGTGACTTCCTCCCCACGCCTCGCGTGGGGAGGTGGCCGAAGGCCGGAGGGGTCAAGCGAGCAGCCGATGGCTCCCTGACCCCTCCGTCGCCGTATGACGGCGCCACCTCCCCAGCTTCGCTGGGGAGGAAGTCACTTGTCGGGCAGCGGGATGAATTCCGGATCGCCCGGCACCTTGGCGAAGCGGCCTTCGCGCCAGTCGGCTTTCGCCTTCTCGATGCGCTCCTTGCTCGACGACACGAAGTTCCACCAGATATGGCGCGGCCCATCCATCGGCGCGCCGCCCAGCAGCATCACCTTGGCGCCGCCGACACCGGCCACGATCTCGGCCGCTTGCGCCGGAGCGAGGACCGCAAGGTCGCCCACGCCCAGCAGGCGATCGCCGAGGGCGACCGTCCCCGTCGGCGACATAGACGGCACGCTCGGCATGCTCGGGCGAAACCGCGGTCTTGGCGCCCGGCTGCAGCTCGGCGCTGACATAGAAGGTCGGGGAGAAATGCGTCGTGGGCGCCGTGCGGCCACCATAGGTTCCGACGATCAGCCGGAGCGACGCGCCGCCGTCGTGCCATGCCGGCAGCTTCGCCGCCTCGACATGCTCGAACGACGGCGCCGTCTCCTCGTGGCTTCTGGGCAGCGCCACCCAGGTCTGGATGCCGTGCATGCGAAAGCCGGTGCGGCGCATCTCGGGCTCCGTGCGCTCGCTATGGGCGATGCCGGCGCCGGCGGTCATCCAGTTGACGTCGCCTGGCCGTATCGCCTGCGCATAGCCCAGACTGTCGCGGTGGAAGATCCCGCCGTCGAACAGGTAGGTCACCGTGGCCAGGCCGATGTGAGGATGCGGCCGCACTTCCAGGCCGTCGCCGCCGGGCGGCACCACCATCGGCCCGAAATGATCGAAGAAGATGAACGGGCCGACCATGCGGCGCTTGGCGCTGGGCAGCACGCGGCGCACCGCGAAGCCCGGTCCCAGCTCATGGGCGTGGCCCTGGATGAGAAGCTCGATCGGATCGGCCATGTTGTTCTCCTCCTGTCACCGTTCGGCAAGCGGGCCGCGCGCGTCGGGTGGCGCCATCGTGCGCTCGGGCGGTTATGGCGCACGTGTCGTGCCCGTCAATAATCCTGGCAGCTATCCGATTACGAACCGGTGACCTCGATCGCCGCCATGGATCCCCCCGCTCGACCACCCTAAACGTTGCCCTGAACGACCCGGGCTGCCCGCCACCGTGGAGCGAGCAGCAAGTCCAATGTTCAACGGATGGGAGGAGATCGAGCCGGTGAGGGGCTGCTGGCCTGTCATCCGGGCTTCGCAAATGCATCCTACAAATACCCTGCAGAAATCTGTGACCATTCACAGTGGCGCGTGGGGCATTTCAAAAAATCGTTCGCATACAACCAATTAGGCCTTGTTCATGGGTGTTGCATTTTTGCAACTTTTTATGGACTTGTGGATATTCCGTGGCCAGTATCGTTCGGAAGCGAGGCAGACGGCGTGGGGCGCCGACCGGGGTAGGGTTGGTTAGTTCGCTGGATGACCTCTTCGTCAATGTGTCGAGTTAATGGAACGGGAGAGGCTGATGGCGTTCAAGACGCGAGACCAACGCGCGCAGCGCTGGCGAATTGTCCGCACTCTAGCTACCGCCACCATCGCAATTACCACCTTCCAGATTTTATGCGCCGCCGGGTCGATCGCCCAGGTCAAGGCGCCCAGCAAGAACCACCTGAAAGCCGCGCCGTCCCGGTCGGCACCCGCGAGCCCGTCCGAAGACCCCAACGTCCAGCCCTTCGCCCTCGGCGCGGAGGGATCGGTGGCCCAGCAGCTTGCCAACCTGCAGATCGACCCCGCCGATGCCCAGGCCGCCGCCGATGCGATCGGCAAGGCACTTGGCCAGCTCGACGCCAAGGCCGCCAGCTCCGGCCGCGCGACCGTGCAGTCGCAGGGCGCCGGCCAGCCCAAGCGCCTGGTGTCGCTGCAGCTCTTTTCCGCCAAGTCTCTCGCGGTCGAGCTGCACCGCGGCGCCGATGGCAGCTTCGGCTACAAGCTTGCCCCGGGGGCGACCGAAGGCGAAGACGAGCGCGTCTCGAGCCTGCCCAGCGCCACCTCCGCCGCCGGGCCGGGCGCCCGATCGGTTGTCGCCGGCTCGGTCAGCGTCATAAAGGCCAGCAGCTCGACCCTGGCGGCCAGCCTGGCGCCAACCGGCGCCAGCGCAGCCACCCTCAAGGAACTCACCCAGGCGCTGTCGGGCTTTTCGACCATGCCGGCCAAGGTCGAGATCCTGAAAGGGCGCACCGTCGACGGCGCGCCACGCATTCTCCTCGCCAGCCTGGGCGAGGGCCAAGGCAAGCAATCCTTCTGGTGGTTTGCGCCGCCGACCCAGCCCGAAGGCTGGTTCGACGACCAGGGACGCCGCCTCGGCGGCACCGCCCTGGCCGAACCGCGAGCCCGACGCCCGAATCTCCTCGCCGTTCGGCAACCGCCGCTACTACGGCCGCTCGACCGGCGGCGGCTTCCACAACGGCATCGACTTCGAAAGCAAGATCGGCGAAGCGATCTATGCGGCGGGCGATGGCGTGATCAACCATCAGGGCTGGTACTTCAACTACGGCCGGACCGTGAAGATCAGCCACGCCGACAATTTCGAGACCCTCTACGCCCACATGTCGCGCTTTGCCGATGGCGTGGGACCGGGTTCGCGGGTCCACAAGGGCGACCTGATCGGCTATGTCGGTTCGAGCGGCCGTTCGACCGGTCCGCACCTGCACTTCTCGGTGATCGTGAACGGCCAGTTCGTCGACCCGGCGCCCTACATCTCCGAAAAGGGCGGCAACAGCGTCCTGGCGGGCGAATCGCTGGTCGCCTTCCGCCAGTGGCAACAGGACGTGCGCAAGGCCGCGGCCGAGAACGAGGGCGGCGGCTTCTTCAAGTGGCTCCGCGGCCCGAAGCAGGGCGTGGATCCGTGGAGTACCAACCCCTTCACGTCGCGCAGTCTCGACCGCCTCTGACCCCGGCGAAATGATCGACTGGAAACGCGCCACCGGCGCCGTTGCGCGCGCCGATTCGATCGTCTAGGAGGGCGCCCTCTCGCCTGCGAACGACCACTCAAAGTGGTCGGCCGGGCGACAGAGGCAACCACGAAGGGACACACGGAATGGTCAACAAATACATGGCCGCCGGCATCGTCGCGGCCACCCTGCTCGGCGTCGCCGGAACGGCCCAGGCCGGCAAGGATCTCGACGCGATCAAGGCGCGCGGACAACTGATCTGCGGCGTCAACACCGGCGTCGCGGGCTTCGCCCAGGCCGACAGCCAGGGCAAGTGGGTCGGTCTCGACGTCGACGTCTGCCGCGCCGTGGCGGCCGCCCTCTTCGGCGACTCGGAGAAGGTGAAATACGTGCCGACGACCGCCCAGCAGCGCTTCACCGCGCTGCAGTCGGGCGAGGTCGATCTTCTGGCGCGCAATACGACCGTCACCTTGACGCGCGACACCGCGCTCGGCCTCGATTTCACCGCCGTCGACTATTATGACGGCCAGGGCTTCATGGTGAACAAGAAGCTCGGCGTGAAGAGCGCCAAGGAGCTGAACGGCGCCACGGTCTGCGTGCAGCCGGGCACGACGACCGAGCTCAACCTCGCCGACTACTTCCGCAGCAACAAGATGACCTTCAAGCCGGTCGTCATCGAGAAGGTCGAGGAAGTGCGCGCCGCCTTCTTCTCCGGCCGTTGCGACGTCTACACGACCGACGCCTCGGGCCTCTACTCGACCCGCGCCGCCAACGCCCCCAACCCGGACGACTACATCGTCCTGCCGGAGATCATCTCCAAGGAGCCGCTGGCGCCGGCGGTGCGGCACGGCGACAACCAGTTCGCCGACATCGTGCGCTGGTCGCAGTACGCCATGCTCGAGGCCGAGGAATACGGCATCAGCTCCAAGACCGTCGACGAGATGCTGAAGAGCGACAACCCCTCGATCAAGCGCATCCTCGGCGTGACCCCGGGCATGGGCAAGGCGCTGGGCGTCGACGAAGCCTGGGTCGTCAACATCGTCAAGCAGGTCGGCAACTACGGCGAAAGCTTCGAGCGCAATGTCGGCATGGGCTCTCCGCTCAAGATCGACCGCGGCCTCAACAACCTTTGGACCAAGGGCGGCATGCAGTACGCCCCGCCGATCCGCTAGAGGCTTCTCACCTCCCCAACGAAGTTGGGGAGGTGGCCCGCGTCGGCGCTGTTTTACAGCGCCTTTGGCGGAGGGGTCACAGTCATGCCCCCTCCGGCCCCGCCCCCGCGAAGCTGGGACGGAGATAACCAGGGCTGGTGCCGATCAGGTGTCTTGCCGGACCGCGGGCCTCCAGGCCCGCTCATAGCTGGGTGGGTTGCCGATGTAAGGCGCCGGCAAAGAAGCGGCGGGCCTGGAGGCCCGCGGTCCGGCAAGACGATGCCTCCATCAAAACGAGAGTTGATCCAGAGCCGCCCCGTACGGGCGGCGGTTTCATTTGGCCTGTTGCTTGCAAGCCGGGGTAAGGTGAGACTTGCCCAGGGGCAACAAAAGGGAGGCAATGATGCACAAGGCTACGGTAGCGGCGGCGGCTGGTCTGGCCGCGCTCTTCATCTCGACCGGCGCGATGGCCGGCAAGGACCTCGACGCTGTCAAGGCGCGCGGCGCCCTGATTTGCGGCATCGGCCAGGGAACGGCCGGCTTCATGCTGCAGGACAGCCAGGGCAAGTGGATCGGCCTCGACGTCGATGTCTGCCGGGCCGTGGCGGCCGCCATCTTCGGCGACGCGGAGAAGGTCAAGTACGTGCCGCTCTCCTCGCAGCAGCGCTTCACCGCGCTGCAGTCGGGCGAGGTCGACATCCTGTCCAACAACACGACCATCACGCTGACGCGCGACACCGCGCTCGGCCTCGATTTCACCGCCGTCACCTACTATGACGGCCAGGGCTTCCTGGTGAACAAGAAGCTCGGCGTGAAGAGCGCCAAGGAGCTGAACGGCGCCACGGTCTGCGTGGCCCCCGGCACCACCACCGAGCTCAACCTCGCCGACTACTTCCGCGCCAACAAGATGACCTTCAAGCCGGTCGTCATCGAGAAGGTCGAGGAAGTGCGCGCCGCCTTCTTCTCCGGCCGCTGCGACGTCTATACCAACGACTCGTCCAGCCTCTACGCCACCCGGGCGGCCAATGTGCCGCCGCCGGCGACGGCGGAAGATTACATCGTCCTGCCGGAGATCATCTCCAAGGAGCCGCTGGCGCCGGCGGTGCGGCACGGCGACAACCAGTTCGCCGACATCGTGCGCTGGTCGCAGTACGCCATGCTCGAGGCCGAGGAATACGGCATCAGCTCCAAGACCGTCGACGAGATGCTGAAGAGCGACAACCCCTCGATCAAGCGCATCCTCGGCGTGACCCCGGGCATGGGCAAGGCGCTGGGCGTCGACGAGAAGCCTGGGTCGTCAACATCGTCAAGCAGGTCGGCAACTACGGCGAAAGCTTCGAGCGAAATGTCGGTTCGGGCTCGATCCTCAAGATCGACCGCGGCCTCAACAAGCTGTGGACCCAGGGCGGCCTGCAATACGCCCCGCCGATTCGCTGACAACCGTTCCTCCCCAACGAAGTTGGGGAGGTGGCCCGCAGGGCCGGAGGGGTCATGACCCCTCCGTCGGCGCAAGACGCCGACACCTCCCCTCGGAAGGCGAGGGGAGGAGGAGAAGAAGGGGGCGACATGGTTGCAAGTGGCCAATTCCTTCCTAGACTGACGGCAATATCGATCGAGACGGGCGGGCGGACGAACCGCGGCCGACAGGGGGAATAGCGTATGGCAGTCGAGACATTGGGCTCCGTGCCGCGCGCAAGAAGAGTGGCGCCGTGGAACGACCCGGTCATCCGTGGCTGGGTCTTCCAGATCGTCGTGGTCAGTGCCGTGGGCTTCCTGGCCTGGTATCTCGTTTCCAACACCGTCGAGAATCTCGCCCGCCAGAAGATTGCCAGCGGCTTCCACTACCTCGACCGCGAGGCGGGCTTCGAGATCGGCGACACGATGATCGCCTACTCGCCCGCCAGCACCTATTCCCGCGCCATTTTCGTGGGCCTGCTGAACACCCTGAAAGTGTCCGTGCTCGGCGTCATCATGGCGACGATCCTGGGCACGCTGATCGGCGTCGGCCGGCTGTCGAACAACTGGCTGCTCTCGCGGATCTGCGCCTGGTACGTCGAGGCCTTCCGCAACGTGCCGCTGCTGCTCTGGCTGTTCCTGTTCTACAAGCTCATCAGCGAGGCCTTTCCCGGGCCGCGCCAGGCGATCGGCGCCTTCTGGAACTCGGTGTATCTGTCCAACCGCGGCCTCTATTTCCCGGTGCCGCTCGCCGACCCGATCCACAAATGGATGGGCGTCGCCCTGCTGATCGGCATCGCCGGCGCCTGGGCGCTGCACCGCTGGGCCAAGAAGCGCCAGGAAGATACCGGCCAGCCTTTTCCCTCGATCTCGGCGGGATTGGGCGTGGCGCTCGGCCTGCCCTTCCTGGTCTGGCTGGCGGGCGGCGCACCGCATCACCTGAGCTGGCCCGAGCTCAAGGGCTTCAACTTCGAGGGCGGCACGGTGATCCAGCCGGAATTCACCGCGCTGCTGGCCGGCCTCGTGCTCTACACTTCGGCCTTCATCGCCGAGATCGTGCGCTCCGGCATCCTGGCGCTGCACAAGGGCCAGAGCGAGGCCGCCATGGCGATCGGCCTGTCGCGCGGCCAGGTGATGCGGCTCGTGCTGCTGCCCCAGGCGTTGCGCGTGATCGTGCCGCCGATGACCAGCCAGTATCTCAACATCGTCAAGAACAGCTCGCTCGCCATCGCCATCGGCTATCCCGACCTCGTGGCCTCGATCAACGTCACGATCAACCAGACCGGCCAGGCGATCGAGAACGTGCTGATCATCATGGCGGCCTACCTGTCGGTCAGCCTGTCGATCTCGGCGTTCATGAACTGGTACAACAAACGCATCGCCTTGAGGGAGCGCTGAGCCATGACTGACGCCCTGCCCGTCGGCGAACGCCGCCAGCTTGCCCCACCGGTCGACGAAACCGGCGCGTGGGGGTGGGCACGCAAGCACCTGTTCTCGAGCTGGCTGAACGGCCTTGTCACGATCGCGCTGGTCGTGTCCATCGGCTGGATCTTGTCGTGGTTCCTGCAATGGGCGCTCTTCACCGCCAATTTCACGGCCACGACCGGCGCCGAATGCCGCGGCGGCGGCGCCTGCTGGGCGCTTATCCGACGAGAAATACCGACTCATCTTCTTCGGCACCTATCCCTTACGAACAGCAATGGCGGCCGCTTTTCGCGGTCATAGCCATGCTGGCCATGCTGATCACGTCGGCCGACCGGCGCATGTGGAACTGGCGGCTGCTGGTGATCTGGAGCCTGGGCTCGTTCGTCACTTTCCTGCTGATGTTCGGCCAGATCCACATCCCGCTCAGCCTGATGCTGTTCGTGGCCCTCGTCGTGGGCCTCGTCGGCATGGCCATGCGCAAGGGCATCGCCGACGCCGGCGAAATGAACGCCTACCGCGCGTTGGCCATCATCGGCTTCGCGGGCCTGGTGCTGCGCATCGTTGGCGTCCTGCCGGCCTGGAGCCTCGCCATCGCGCCCCTTCCCTACGTCGAGACCAGCATGTGGGGCGGCATCCCGGTAACACTGATCCTCGCCACCTACGGCCTGGTCTTCGCCTTCCCCTACGGCGTCCTGCTGGCGCTCGGCCGGCGCTCGAACCTGCCGCTGATCAAGGGCCTGTGCGTGGGCTTCATCGAGCTGATCCGCGGCGTGCCGCTGATCAGTCTCCTGATCATGGCCTCGGTCATGCTGCCGCTCTTCCTGCCGAGCGGCGTGAGCATCGACAAGTTTCTGCGCGCCCAGGTCGCCGTCATCCTGTTCGCCGGCGCCTACATTGCCGAGATCATCAGGGGCGGCCTGCAGTCGCTGCCCAAGGGCCAGTTCGAGGCGGCCGACGCAATGGGCCTCAACTATGTGCAGAAGACCCTGCTGATCATCCTGCCCCAAGCGCTCCGGGTGGTGATCCCGCCCCTGATCAACACCTTCATCGGCTTCTTCAAGGACACCTCGTTGGTGCTGATCATCGGCATCTTCGACTTCCTGAACAGCGCCAACCAGGCGCTCGTCGACCCCGCCTGGGCGGGCTTTCCGGGCGAAGTCTACCTGTTCGCCGCCTTCATCTATTTCTGCTTCTGTTTCTCGATGTCGCGCTACAGCAAGTATCTCGAGGTCGAGCTCAACAGAGGAACGCGCCGCTAGACGCGGCCAGGAGAACACGACAATGGCTGCAAGCGTAGCGCACGACCTCAGCAACGCCCCGTCGGTGATCACGCTCACCGGGGTCAACAAATGGTTCGGCCAGTTCCACGTGCTGAGCGACATCAACCTCGACGTCAAGGAAGGCGAGAAGATCGTGATCTGCGGGCCCTCGGGCTCGGGCAAGTCGACCCTGATCCGCTGCATCAATCGCCTCGAGGAGCATCAGGCCGGCGACATCGTGGTCGATGGCGTCACGCTCACCAACGACGTCAAGAACATCGAGGCGATCCGACGCGAGGTCGGCATGGTGTTCCAGTCGTTCAACCTCTTCCCGCACCTCACCATCCTCGAGAACCTCACCCTGGCGCCGATCTGGGTGAAGAAGATGCCCAAGAAGGATGCCGAGGAGGTCGCCATGAACCTCCTGAAGCGCGTGCGCATCCCCGAGCAGGCGCTGAAATATCCCGGCCAGCTCTCGGGCGGCCAGCAGCAGCGCGTGGCGATCGCCCGCGCGCTCTGCATGCGGCCCAAGATCATGCTGTTCGACGAGCCGACCTCGGCGCTCGATCCCGAGATGGTGAAGGAAGTGCTCGACGTCATGATCGAGCTGGCGCGCGAAGGCATGACCATGCTGTGCGTGACCCACGAGATGGGCTTCGCCCGCGCCGTGGCCGACCGCGTGATCTTCATGGACCGCGGCGAGATCGTCGAGCAGAACGAACCCGAAGCGTTCTTCGCCAATCCCCGGAACGAGCGCACCAAGCTATTCCTCGGCCAGATCCTGCATCATTGACCTCGAGTCATGCCTCCCCCGTGAGACGGGGGGAGGCAAATGACTCGAACGGCAAATCACCCTAGAACGACGCCATGAAAGTCCTGGTCACCGGCGGCGCGGGGTTCATCGGCTCGGCCGTCGTCCGCCACATCATCCGCGACACCGACTGGACCGTGGCCAACGTCGACAAGCTGACCTATGCCGGCAACCTCGAATCGCTGGCCGAGGCGCGCAGCAGCAACCGCCACACGCATTTCAAGGTCGACATCGGCGACCGCACGGCGGTCGACGACATCCTGCGCGGCTTCCGGCCCGACGCCGTGCTGCATCTCGCGGCCGAGAGCCACGTCGATCGTTCGATCGACGGCGCCGCGCCCGTTCATCGAGACCAATGTCGTCGGCACCTACGCCCTGCTCGAGGCCGCGCTCGCCTACTGGCGAACGCTCGACGCCGATGCCCGCGCCCGCTTCCGCTTCCAGCACATCTCGACCGACGAGGTGTTCGGCTCGCTGGGCCCGACCGGCAAGTTCAGCGAGACCACGCCCTACCAGCCCAACTCGCCCTATGCCGCCAGCAAGGCCGCGTCCGACCATCTGGTGCGCGCCTGGCACCACACCTACGGCCTGCCGACGCTCGCCACCAACTGCTCCAACAATTACGGGCCCTACCACTTTCCCGAGAAGCTGATCCCGCTCACCATCATCCGCGCGCTGCGCGGCGAGAGCCTGCCGGTCTACGGCAAGGGCGAGAACGTGCGCGACTGGCTGCATGTCGAGGACCATGCCGAGGCGCTGACCCTGGTGCTGCGCAAGGGCCGGCCCGGCGAGACCTACAATGTCGGCGGCGACAGCGAACGGCGGAACATCGACGTCGTGCGCGCGATCTGCGCCACGCTCGACGACGCGCTGCCCAACAGCATGAACCGCCCGCACGCCCAGCTGATCCAGTTCGTCACCGACCGGCCCGGCCACGATCAGCGCTACGCCATCGACGCCGGCAAGATCCAGAGCGAGCTCGGCTGGCGGCCGCGGCACGATTTCGATGACGGCCTGCGCCAGACCGTGCGCTGGTACCTCGACAACAGGGGCTGGTGGGAGCGCGTCATGAGCGGCGCCTATCGCGGCGAACGGCTCGGGCTGGTGAGCTGATACCACCATCTTCCGGGTAGCACGCAGTCGTCACCACTTCGCGATTTGTAAGATCCAGTACCAGACGAGAGCGGCCAACAAAGCAGCTATCACGGAGCCGCCGAGAACGACGAGGCCGAGAAGGCCCCAGCTCATGTGATCGTCCCGACGATGCTAAATATCCGGGCCCATCCGTCGTCCAGCATGGTCCCAATGTTGTCCCGCACCTGGGCGTGTCAACGGAGACCACGCCGAATCACGCGCTACTGTCCGGAATAGGACAATCGGCCAACTTGTTCCCCGAACCAGATCACCCGGCCGCCAGTTGATGCTTGAGCTCGGCCCAGCGGTCGAGAATGGGCAGCAGCTTGTCCTCTTTCTCCGCCGGCAGGGAGAAGACGACGCGGTCGATGCCGAGTTGCTCGCACAGGCGCAGGCGGTCGATGTCGTCGGGCACACGAAAGATGCTCACCGGCAACGTCGCGGGATCACGCCCGGCATCCGACGCCATCTTGCGGAACTGGTCGAGCACGCCCATGCCGTCGCGTTCCAGCCAGTCGTCGCGGGGGATCCAGCCGTCGCCATAGCGGATCGCGCGGCGCGCGGCATAGGGGAACGCCCCGCCGACGATGATCGGCGGATGCGGTTTCTGGGCGGGCTTGGGCCACTGCTTCATCTTGTCGAAGGCAACGAACTCGCCGTGGTATTCGGGTTCCTCCTGGGTCCAGATCGTCTTCATCGCCTCGATCCGTTCGCGCGCCAGCTTGTGCCGGGTCTTGAATCCGGTGCCGTGGTTCTCGACCTCGTCCTGGTTCCAGCCGTTGCCGACACCGAACAGGAACCGGCCGCCGGACAGCTGGTCGATCGAGGAAACCATCTTCGCCGTGACGATCGGATCGCGCTGGGTCACCAGGGCAATGCCGGTGCCGATCCGGAGCCGCTTGGTCACGGCGGCGGCGGTATTGAGCGCCAGGAACGGATCCATGATCTCGTAGTAGGCCCGGACCAGTCCGCCGCTCGCCGGATAGGCCGACCGGCGGGAGGAGGGAATATGGGTGTGTTCCGGCACCCACAGGGACTCGAAGCCGCGTTCCTCGAGCGCGCGTCCGAGCGCCGCGGGCTGCATGGAGTCAGTGGTGAAGAACATCACCGCGCCGATTTTCATGGTCACACCGCCGCGATGGGGTTGGCGGCGTCGGCCACCATTTCTGGCTCGCGCGCGTGCCAATCCGTGGCTTGCTGGTAGCGATCCGCGACACGGAGCAGCGCGGCTTCCTGAAGCGGCCGGCCGAAGAGCTGGAAGGCGGTCGGCAGTCCGTTCGAGGTGAAGCCGCACGGAACGCTGATCGCTGGCAGGCCGAGGAAATTGATGACCTTTGTGTTGCGCGTGAGGGAAACGACCATGTCGAGATAGGCCTTGCCGGTCCGGCCGCTGGTCTCTGCGATGGTCGGTACCGGCATCGGCAGGACCGGAGTCAGGACCAGGTCGACCTGCGAGAAGACCTTCTGCGCGAAGCTCCGCAAATATGCGCCGCGCGACTTCAGCGCCCGAATGTAGTTCGCCGCCGGGATGAAGAAGCCGGCATGCAGGCGATGGCCGACCTCGAACGTGTAGTCGGCTTCTCGTTCGCGCATCGTTGGCAGATGGTTCGCCGCGCCTTCAGCCTTCATGATCAGCGGATGCAGCTCGGCGATCTCCTCCAGAAGCTCGCCCGGCATGGCGACGTCCTTGACGACGACTCCGAGCCGCCGCAGGTCGTCGGACACGCGATCGAGCGCCTTCCTGATGTCGGGATGCACGCCCGCATCGAAATAGCCGCGCGCGATCCCGATCGTCGGCAACGACGACTGCCCGCTCAGTGCAGCCTCATAGTCGGGTACCTCCACGGCAAGCGAGCTGGCGTCCGCCGGATCGTGGCCGGCAATGACGCCCAGCAGGCGCGCACAATCGCGCGCGGTCCGGGCCAAGGGGCCAACGACGTCGAACGAGTGCGACATCGGCATCGCGCCACGGCGGCTGACCCTTCCATAGGTCGGCACGAGGCCGACGACGCCAGATACCGCGGCGGGGCAGCGAATCGAGCCACCCGTATCCGAGCCCAGCGATCCATGCACCATGCGCCCTCCGACGGCAACGCCGGAGCCGCTCGAGGAACCGCACGGGATGTGTTGCGGATTCCACGGATTGCGGCACTGCGGATAGTTCTGATTGTAGCCGTGCGGGCCCATGGCGAATTCGACCATGACGAGGCGACCGAGCTCGATCGCGCCGGCGCGGTCGAGTTTCTCCAGAGCTGTCGCCGTGTAGGCCGGGCGCCAGTCGGCGCGCAGCTTCGAGCCGCAGGCAGACACCCGGCCTGCGCGATAATACATGTCCTTGTGGGCGAGGGGCACGCCGTGCAACGGTCCCAGCGGGGCGCCGTCGCGTCGGCGCCTGTCGGCCGCATCGGCGGCCGCGCATGCGCCCTTCCGGTCGATCTCGACGAAGCAGTTCAGGAATTCGGCGAGGCGCTCGATCCGGTCGAGGCTGGCCTCGGTGACATCCCGCGATGTCGTCCTGCCGGCCGCGATCGCGTCGGCCGTCGCGGTAAGCGATTCTCTCGACCAATCAGTCATCCTTTGCTCCGGCGGCCACGTCCAGCAGGGCGGCACGGAAGTCAAAAGGATCGACGTCGAAGTCGACCTTGGCGTTCACGGCCTCGATCGCGCAGCGCAACTGCTCGAGTTCGATCGGCAATTCCTCGATACGCGCCGCATCGAGCTGCAGCTTTGCGTAGTCTTCGTTCATCGTACGGACAAGTTCACTGTTGATCATCGTCGTCCTTCCCGCTCCTTCCCTCATGCCGCATACAGTCGCCAGCTGTGGGACTTCGGAGTTTGCCGGAGAATTCCTCCCTAAGGAATCCACTGCCGTCCGATTTTCGCCGTCACGCTTTCGCGCCTCGCCCTCAGCGCCGATCGACCGAGGGGGAGAAAGGCCATCTCGGGTCAACGGCTGCGCGATCGCACGACAATCGTTCGCTACCTGCAACGGGATTCATCCAACGCCGGAACGCAGTTGGCCTGGCAAACGGCGGCACGCCAGCAGCCGCATAACATAAAAAGACCACGCCCAATTCCACTAGGGCAGAGTAGCTTTCGGGCGCTTCGCGGATCCGGGCGGGGTAGCCTGATTTGCAGCGCTACGCGAACGCAATGAGGACGATCTCACCTTAGGGAGGGGTGATTGTTCAATCGCGTCAGCGGGCTCTTATCGGTAGGCGGATTGCTGGCGATCGGAGTGGTAAGCGCGCTTTGGTTCAACCTCGCGCGGTTTCGCGACAGCCTCAACTGGGTCGAGCACACCAACGGTGCGTTGTATGAGATCTCGACGACCGAGGTGAGCCTATTGCGCGCCGAATCGGCAGAGCGCGACTGGATCCTGAGTGGCGATCTCAGCTACTTCAAGAGCTACCGTCGCGCAGCACAACAGGTTACGACATCGCTGCAGGTGCTCGAAAAGTCGCTCAGCACCGACGCCGCGCAGAGACAGCGTTTCGAGGCATTGCGCGGCCTGATCGACGCCCGGCTGGCCAACTTTGCCCAGGCTGTCGAGCTGGGCCCGAGCCGGCGCGACGAGGCGCTGGCGATCCTCACATCGGAAAGAAACCAGCGCCGGTTGACCCCGCTGATCTCCGACAGGCTCGAAGAAATGCGACGCGTCGAAGCAGATGTGCTGGCGGAGCAGGAAGCAGGCTTCAACAGAGCGGCAGCGTGGACGACCGCCACCGCCATCGCCATGACGCTGCTCGCCATCGCGAGCACCGCCTTTGGCGTCTTTCTCTTCAAGCGCCAGCAGGCCCTCGTGCAGCTTCGGTCCGCGAACGAGCAATTGCAGGCCGCCCAGAGCTCGCTGATCTCTCGGGAGACCTATCTCGAAGCGATCCTGGCCACCGTATCGGATGGCATGATCGCGATCGACAAGGCGGGCATCATCGTCTCCTTGAGCGTTACGGCCGAACGTTTGTTCCAGATGACTGCCGACGAAGCCCGCGGACGCGCACTGTCCTCGCTTTTTCCCGAGTTGGCCGTTGAGGAGTTCGGCGACTTCCTCGCGCAGGACAAAGCGCAGCAGGAGAGATTCATGCCGAAAACGCGAGAGTTTCCGGCCCACCGGAAGGATGGCACCATCTTCCCGGTCGAGCTGTCTATCGGTCAGGTGACCCTCGACGGCGCCATCCAGTTCATCGCCTTCGTGCGCGACCTGACCGAGAGACAGGCGCGCGAGCGGCAAACGGAGGAGCTGCAAAGTGAACTCTTGCACGTCACGCGCCTCACCAACATGGGCGACATGGCATCGGCGCTCGCCCATGAACTCAGCCAGCCCCTGACCGCCCTGGGCCTTTACCTCCAGGGTGCGCGGCGTCTTCTCAGTGAATTCGAGGACGAGAAGGTCGTCCTGGCAAGGCGGGCGATGCGCATGGCTGTCGATCAGGCGCTGAGGGCCGGCCAGATCATTAGACGACTGCGCGAGTTTGTCAGCCGCGGCGAGACCGAGAAACGTATCGAAAGCCTGAGGAGAATGGTCCAGGAGGCGTTCGCGCTGGCCATCCTGGGGGCGATGGATCCGTCGGTGCGCTTCAATCTGGCCCTTGATCCCTCCGTCGACTTGGTCGTGGCTGACAAGATCCAGATCCAGCAGGTGCTGCTCAATCTGGTTCGCAACGCGCTGGAGGCGATGCAAGATTCGCCACGCCGGGAACTTCGCATCACGAGCGCGCCGGCATCCGACGGCATGGTAGAGGTGAGCGTCGCCGATACCGGCTCCGGCATAGCGCCCGAGATAGCCGACCAGCTGTTTCAACCCTTCATGACGACCAAGAAGGACGGTCTGGGCGTGGGGCTTTCGCTCTCGCGGAACATCATCGAAGCGCATCACGGGCGGATCGAGGTCGAACCCAATCCGGGCGGCGGCACAATTTTCCGATTCTCGCTGCGATCGGGAATGCTCAAGGACGCCGGCGGCGAAGACTAGGCAGGGCGGCGCTCGAGAACTGTTCTGTTTTGCTCGGGCCGACTTCCGCAGGCGACCGCGCGCAGGCCATTGCGCGAAGCCGCACATGAACTTCCCACGTATTTGCTCGGCAAGTGATCCTCGTCAATGCACAAAGCGACAGGGCGTGTACGCTTAGTCGATGAACGAGTTGTCGACGTTCGGTCATGAAGGAACCGTTTCGGCTGCACTCCTCCCTGTGCAGCCGTCACGCATCTTGCTGCCGACGGGCAATCTACTCGCGGGGCGATTTCTCGTCCGTACGTCCATTTCAGCGGGAACGGGAGAACAGGCATGACCACCACCGCAACGACCGACGTCGGCGCAGCCCTGACCGCGGCCATCCAGGGAGGATATGTCGCCCAGCTCACGGGTCAGACGTACACGATCACTTCGCCCATCGTCATTCACATTACCAGCAACTATCCAGGGCCAGTGGGGATCGACGGCGGCGGCGCCACTCTCATCTCGCAAGTGACCAACGGTGCACCGTTGATCGAGATCGTCGCCGATCCCGGCGTGAGCTTGCGCTACCTGACGCTGTCGAACTTCACGATCGCGGGCAATGGGCACGAAGGAGACGGCATCCAGATCGTCGCCGACGGCAATGACCGCGGCGTCTACGACTTCAGTGTCAACAACGTAAATGTCCAAAACGTCGGCGGCTACGGCATCGATGTACGCGGCAACGTGTTCGAGGGAATGGTATCCAACTCGTGGATGTCGGGCAATCACCTGGGGGGTGCCTACTTTACCGACACCGCGAGCGGTGGCATAGCCAGCGCGCTCCGCTGGTTCGGCGGCGGCTTCCAGAACAACGGGGGTGCCGGCCTCACCCTCGACAATGGCGTGCGCGACATGGCCGTCGAGAACGCAGCCTTCCTGAACAACCACGGCCCGGGCATCGACGCCATGTCGGGCATCACCGCGGTGTCTGACAGCACCTTCGTGAATAACCTTGGGGCGGGGGTCGATTTTCAGAACTACGGCAACTTCGACAACAATACGTTCTCCACTTCGGGCTCACAAACCATTGGAATGAGCGCCTATCTGGTGAACACGGCAACTCTTGTGAACAACACCAGCACCTACACTGGCGGGGGTTCGGATCCGACTGAGCTTGCGAACATGCGGGGCCCCGGCGGATTGTTCGTGGCCGGCGACAGTGGCCACATCGTCACCGAAGCGAGCGTGCAGACAAGTCCGATCCTCGCCGACGTGTCGATCGGCACACAGGGCGTCGCCGTGCCATCTCTAGCGCCCGTGACGGCAGCCACCACCGCCCCGGCGGCCAGCAGCACCGGAACAAGCGCGTTGGAGACCGCGCTGAAGACGGCGTTCGCGAGCGACACTGTCGCGCACCTGACAGCCGCCACCTACACTGTGAGCAAGACGATCGTCATCAATGTGACCGCATCGATGCAGGGTCCGGTCGGAATCGACCTCGGGGGCGCCAAGATCTTCTCGCAGATCACCGACGGATCGCCTGTGATCGAGATCATCGTTGGTCCGGGCGTGAACCTGAACGGCCTGACACTGTCCAACTTTCTGATCGAGGGCACCGGACAGGAGGGTGACGGCATCAAGATCGTGGCCGACGGCAGCGATCGTTCCGTGCAGAACTCCACGTTCAGCAACCTCGAACTCGAAGGTCTCGGCGGGATCGGCCTCGACGTCCTGGGCAATGTCTCCCATGGCACGGTGTTCGATTCGTGGATGAACGCCAACGCACAGGGCGGCGCACGCTTCGCAAACAGCGCGCACGGCGGCGTGGCCAGCGGGCTCGAGTGGACGGGTGGCGGTTTTCGCCAAAACGGCGGCGCGGGCCTCATCCTGGACAACGGCACGCACGACATGACCGTCAAAGGGGCCTACTTCGTTGACAACCACGGACCGGGCATCGACGCCACGTCAGGCCTCACCCTGGTACAAGGAAGCGGTTTCGAGAACAACCAGGGGACCGGCGCGATCGTCCAAGGCTCCGCCACTTTCAACGGCGATACATTCTCGACTTACGGTCCGCAGACGACCGGGATAGGCGCCTATCTGGCGGGGGGGCAGGTCACCGTCAGCGGCGACCTCGCCGAGTACTATGGCGCGGGCTCGCCAACGATCCCGTTGGCCGATGTGCAAGGGCACGGAACGCTCGCCATTGCCGGCAACGGCCCTGTCGTGGTGGGGCCCAACGTGACGGTGACCGGCGTGACCGCGGCCGCCGGCACGCCGACGCCCAGCGTGACGGCGAAGCTGGTCAACGATACCGGCGTCTCGGCAAGTGACGGGATCACCTCCAACCCGGCCCTCAGCGGGACGGCCGATGCAAATTCGGTGGTGCATTTCACAGTCGACGGCAGCGCCATCGCCGCCATCGCCACGGCGAATGCGAGCGGGGCCTGGTCCTTCGCGCCTACCGGCCTGACCGACGGCCAGCATACGCTCGTCGCGAGCGAAACAAACGCGGCCGGCAAGACCGGCAGTGCGTCGCTGAGCTTCACACTCGACAAGACGGCACCATCGGTGACCGAGGCACTCGCGAGCGGCGGCACAACCTGCTCCATCCCGGCCCTGACGGGAAAGACCGATGCGAATGCGGTGGTGCATTGCACGGTCGACGGCATCGTCGCCGGCAGCACGACGGCCAATGCCAGCGGCGCCTGGTCCTACACGCCGACCGGCCTGGCCGACGGCCAGCACACGGCTGTTGCAAGCGTGACCGACTTGGCCGGCAACACGACCTCGTCGTCGTTCACCTTCCTGCTCATCAGCACACCCACGACACCCACCGTGACGGCGAAGCTGGTGAACGATACCGGTGTCTCGGCAAGTGACGGGATCACCTCCAACCCGGCCCTCAGCGGGACGGCCGATGCAAATTCGGTGGTGCATTTCACGATCGACGGCAGCGCCATCGCCGCCACCGCGGCGACCGATGCGAACGGCGCTTGGTCTTTCACGCCGATCGGCCTGGCCGACGGCGCCCACACGATCGTGGCGAGCGAAATTAACGCGGCGGGCGGCACCGGCGCGGCCTCGCTCGCCTTCACGCTCGACAGCCATGCGCCGGTCCCGGTCGTCACCGGCGCCGTACTGGCCAACGGACAGGCGATCGTGACCGGCACCACCGGCGAGGCCAACGACACGATCTCGCTCTATGACGGCGTCAGCTTGGTGGGCTTCACCACTACAGACAGCCATGGGAACTGGACCGTGACCGCGGTTGCGGACGCCAACGTGGTTCATAGCTACGGTGCAAACGCCATCGACCTCGCCGGCAACGAAGGACACAGCAACGGCGGCTATGTCGCCGGCCCCCCGGGTGGGGGTGGCGGCGCGCCGCCGTCGCTGACCGAGAAGCTCGCCAGCGACACGGGCGCCTCGTCCAGCGACAAGATCACCGCCAACCCGGGCCTGACCGGCACGGCCGACGCCCATGCGGTGGTGCATTTCACGGTCGACGGCAGCACCATAGCCGCCACCGCGACAGCCGATGCGAGCGGGGCGTGGTCTTACACGCCGACCGGCCTGGCCGACGGTGCTCACACAGTGGTGGCGAGTGAGACCAATGCCGGCGGCAGTACCGGTGCGGCTTCTCTTGCCTTCACCCTCGATACCCACGCGCCGATTCCGGCCTTCACCGGCGACGTCGTGACCAATGGGCAAGTGACGCTGACAGGCACCACGGGCGAAGCCAACGACACGATCTCGCTCTATGACGGCAACACCTGGATCGGGTTCGCCACCACGGGCAGCAACGGCACCTGGAGCTTCACCGGCTCGGCGCCGTCCAGCGTGGTCCATAGCTATGGCGCCAACGCGACCGACCTTGCTGGCAGCGAAGGCCACGGCGCCGGCAAGCTGATCCTCGGCAGTTCAGGCACCGACAGTCTGGTCGGCACCGCGGGCAACGACGTCATCGCCGGCAACGGCGGCAACGACCGGATCACGGGGGGCGCCGGCGCCGACAGGCTGACGGGGGGATCGGGAAAAGTCACCTTCGCTTACCAGGCGGTAAAGGATTCGACGTTTGCGGCGTCCGACACAATCACCGACTTCCGGCACGGTGCCGACAAGATCGACTTCGGCAACATCGCCGGCATCAACGCCACCAACGGCGTTCCGCATTTTCAAGGCAATATCACCGGCAGCGGCAACCTTACTCTCGCCGCGCACAGCGTTGCCTACCTGGAGGTGGGCGGAAACACGCAGGTCCTGGTCAACACGTCGGGAGCAGCCGAAGCGGTGTCCAGCACGGACACCCACGCCGCCGACATGAACATCACCCTGGTCGGCATCCATCTCGGCCTGACCGGCACCGACTTCCATCACGCGTAATGACCGTGGCCCAGAAGTCTCCCGAGTTTGCGCGCCTGCTGCGCTCCAGCGGAGGCTATTTCGCCACCGCGGGAGCCTTCAGCCTCGCCATAAACCTCCTCTACCTGGCCGGCCCGCTCTACATGTTGCAGGTCTATGACAGGGTTGTTCCGAGCGGCAGCCAAGTCACGCTGCTGATGCTCACCGCCGCCCTGCTGCTCGCTTACCTCACGCTGGCGGGCCTCGATGCGGTGCGGGCACGCGTGCTGACACGGGCCAGCGTACGCCTCGACCGACGTTTCGCACCGCGCATCATGACGGCGATCATCGACCGCCCGCCGGGCGCGGTCGCGCGCAGCCAGCTGTTGCGCGACTTCGACAGTTTCCGGCAATTCGTCAGCGGCGCCGGCATCCACGCGATTTACGACCTGCCCTGGACGCCGATCTATATTGCCGTGATCTTCATGCTGCACTGGGCGCTTGGGGCGTTCGCGCTCGCCTGCAGCGTCGTCCTCGTCCTGATGACGCTCTGCAACGAATGGCTGGTCAATGCGCCGCTATCCGACGCCAACGCGGCGGCGGCGCGCAACTACAGCTTCACCGACATGAGCCTGCGCAACGTCGAGGCGATCCGCGCCATGGGCATGACGGACGGTCTGCTGCGCCGCTGGGCCCGCGACCGCGACCGCACGCTGAACAGCCAGGTCGCGGCCAGCGACCGGGCGGCGAGCATGCAGAGCCTCATCCGTTTCCTACGGCTGTCGATGCAGTCGGCGATCCTGGGCCTCGGCGCCTATCTGGTGATCGAACGCTCGGCGACGGCGGGCGCAATGTTTGCGGCCAGCCTGCTGCTCGGCCGCGCGTTGCAACCGGTCGAGCAGATCACCGGCGCCTGGCGCAGCCTCGTCTCGGTCCGCGGCTCGGTACGGCGGCTCGGCGAGCTGCTTGCCGCGAGGCCGCTGCGCGAGAAGAGCCTGACGCTGCCGCGGCCCATGGGACAGCTCGCCGCCGAGGGACTCGCCTTCGTCCTTCCCGACATCGCGCGGCCCCTGCTCCGTGGCGTGTCGTTCGACCTCGCGCCCGGCGAGGTGCTGGGCGTGATCGGCCCCTCCGGCGCCGGCAAGTCCACTCTGGCGCGCCACTTGGTGGGCGTTCTGGCGCCGAGCGCGGGCACCGTCCGCCTGGACGGCGCCGATGTCAGCGAGTGGAGCCGCGGCACGCTGGGCCAGCACGTCGGCTACCTGCCGCAGGATATCGAGCTGTTCGCCGATAGCGTTGCCGCCAACATCAATCGGTTTCAGCCGGGCGACGACGATGCGACGATCCGGGCGGCCAAGATGGCCGGCGTGCACGACCTGATCCTGCGCCTGCGCCGTGGCTACGACACCCAGGTCGGCGAAGGCGGCGCCGTGCTGTCCGGCGGCTATCGTCAGCGCGTGGCGCTGGCGCGCGCAGTCTATGGCGAGCCGAGCCTTGTCGTGCTCGACGAACCCAGCTCCAACCTCGACGCCGAAGGCGACGTGGCGCTCGCCAGCTGCATTCGCGAGCTCAAGCAGCGCCACGTCACCGTCGTCCTGATCTCGCATCGGCCGAGCACCGTCGGCATCGCCGACAAGCTCCTCGTGCTGCGCGACGGCACTGTCGAGATGTTCGGGCCCCGTGCTGAAGTCCTGGCGCGACTGGCTCGCGGACCGCAACTGCAAACGGTGAGGTCGGCATGACCGACAACGACCAGGCACCCAGCGATTCGAGCTGGAGGCCCACCTTGGCCGGCTGCCTGATCATTGCGCTGTTCTTCGGCGGCCTGGGAAGCTGGGCCTATCTCGCACCGCTCAACGGGGCCGTGGTCGCCAGCGGCGTGGTCAAGGTCGAGGGAAACCGCAAGAGCGTCCAACACCTCGACGGCGGCATCGTCAGGAAACTGCTTGTCAAGGAGGGTGACCGTGTCGAGGCCGGCGAGGTGGTGATCGTGCTCGATGACACGCAGGCCAAGGCGGAATTCGAGGTTCTCTCCGAGCAATATGTCGTTCTGCGCGCCACCGAAGTCCGCTTGCTGGCCGAGTTGGCCGACGAGGCGGCATTGGTCGTGCCCCCCGAACTGGCCAGCAGGGCCAACGATCCCTATGCCAGGAACATCTGGGCCGGCCAGGTCAAGCAATTCGAGAGCCGTCGGGCCGCCATCGAAGGCCAACGCAAGGTCATCGGCGAGAAGATCCACCAGCTCGAATCTCAGATCGAAGGCGCCGAGGCCCAGGTCAAGGCCTATGCCGAACAGAGCGATTCGGTGCGCAGTGAAGCTGAAAGCGTGGCGCCGCTCGTCGAAAAGACGCTGCTGCCCCGGCCTCGCCTGCTGCAGCTCCAGCGCACGGTCTTCGGGCTCGACGGCCAGATCGCCGAGGCGCAGGCCAATGTCGCCAAGTACCGCCAGGCCATCGCCGAGCAGGAATTGCAGATCGCCCAGCTCGGCAACGACCGCATGGCAGAAGTGACGAAGGATCTCCGCGAGGTCCATGCCAGGCTGGTCGAGGTGCTGCCCAAGCGGACGGGGGCGGAAGCCGTCCTGGGGCGCATGGAGATCCGATCACCCTACGCCGGCCGCGTCGTCGGGCTGAATGTCTTCTCCATCGGCGGCGTCATCCAGCGTGGCGAGAAGATCCTCGACATCGTGCCCGATGATGGCCTCAGCGTCGAAGTTCAGATCGCCGTCGAGGATATCAGCGACGTCCATCCCGATACGCGCGTCGAGCTGCATCTCACGGCCTACAAGCAGCGCGTCGTGCCCACTATCCATGGCGAGGTGACGAGCGTCTCCGCCGACCGCCTCACAGATCCAAAGGCCAACAATTCGTACTTCGTCGCCTCGATCAGGCCCGACCTCGGCGAGCTCGCGGAGCTGAGCGGCGTCCGTCTCTATCCCGGGATGCCCGTTACGGTGATGATGCCGACGGAGAGCCGCAGTGCGCTCGATTATCTGGTCGGCCCGCTCATGATGTCCTTCAAGCAGGCCTTTCGGCAGAAATAGGCCGCCCCCGCGACGGCTTGGACATAGTCAAGTCCGCAGAAATTCGTCGGCCGTCGGTCCCGCGACGAAACCATTACCAGCCTTGGGCGTTGCATAGCCGCGGAAATAGGCGTTGCATAGCCGCGGAATTATTCGTGATGCCTGAACAACGGCTCGCTACATCCTCAGAAACCCGCGCTGGAGCCGGCGAACAGCCGGTATCCGTGCGGGGACGCGTGTTGATCGCCGAGGACGAGCCGATGATCGCCTGGGGGCTGGTCGATGTGGTTCGCCGGCTCGGCTACAAGGTCTGCGCGACTGTCGATACGCAAGAGGCCGCCATCGAGGCGGCAGCGCGCCTCGCGCCCGACATCATCCTGCTCGATTACCGCCTGGCGGGAGGCGACGGTCTGGCCGCCGCCCGCAAAATCCGCGCCGCCCATGACATCCCCATCATATTTTGCACTGCCTATGTGACCGGCCTGCGCCCCGAGATTCCGTCGATTCCGCGCTCGCAACTGATCGGAAAGCCGGTGACCCCGAACAGTCTGCAGCAGGCTCTCCTGCGCGCGGCAACCATGAAGTGAAGGCCTGCGTGGCGCGCGAGAACACGAACCTTGTCCAGTACTGAAGTTGTCCACATCATCGACGATGATGCGGAGGTGCTCCAGGCACTGGCCTTCTTTCTTGCCACGGCCGGCCTTCCAGTCCGAGTGCACGCGTCGGCCGTAGCGTTCCTGAAGGTCCTGTCGGAGGTCCAAGAGGGTTGCATCGTCACCGACATCCGCATGCCCCAGATGGATGGGCTGGAGCTGCAGCGCCAGCTCCTGGCGGACAACAACAAGATTCCGGTCATCGTGATGACCGCCCATGGCGACGTTGCCATGGCCGTCGAGGCAATGAAGGCGGGCGCCGTCGACTTTATAGAAAAGCCTATCGACGAGGAGGCTCTCCTTGCCGCGATCAGAGCAGCGCTCGCCCGTCAGAGGGGTGACCGCGAACGCGGAGACCGGCTTGCCCAGGTGCGAGGTCGCCTCCAGCTCCTGTCGGAACGAGAACGACAGGTGCTCGAAGGCGTGATAGCCGGCAAACCGAACAAGGTTATCGCCCGGGATCTCGGTCTCAGCGCGCGCACGGTCGAGGCATATCGGGCCAACGTCATGACGAAGATGCAGGCGGACAGCCTGTCCACGCTCATCCGCATGGTCGTCGCCGATAATTAACTTCCGGCCGCCCATTCCGTCGTCCGAGTGCGCCTGATCAATTTCTAGATCCTCGCAGGCTGCTATGCGTGTGAGCGCAACGCTGCCTCCGCCCGGAACGTCGCAAATGTCGAATAAAGTCGACGTCGCTCTTGTCGTTGAAGATGCGGCTGTCCGCAACGCTCTCACGTTCTCCCTCGAAGTCGAAGGGCTGAGCGTCCGGCTGGATGACCGTTCGACAGTGGCGGCGGCCGATGCCGAGCTTGTACGTTGTGGCTGCCTGGTCATCGGGCATCGCATGCCACGCCTGGACGGCCTCGAGCTGATCGAGACCCTTCGGGCGCGCGAGGTCCGCGTCCCTGCCATCGTGATCGCCGGCTGCGCCAACAGACAACTGCGCGATCGCGCCGCGACGGCGGGCGTCCGCTATTTTCTGGAAATTCCGCTGTGTGGCGAGGCCCTGCTCGATGCCATTCGCGCAACGCTCGGCACGGCCCAGTGAGGACAGAGCAAGCAAAACGGACTGCAGGCGCGCCGTTGCAGCTTCTGGCGCACAATTGTGAGTCCCTCTGTCGTAGAATCCCTTAGGCATCGTCCGACTAGCGATCCTCATCGCTCCCGCGCTATCGAATAGATCGGATCGTCGACCAGGGGAGCGCCCGATGCAGATCGCCACCGCCGATTTCAACCCTCGCGCGGACGTCACCGTGGAGCGTCGCAGCGAACTGCAGGCGGAAGGTCGGCGACTGACCTTCGCCAAAGGCAGAGAGCTGTTTGGCGAAGGCGATTTCCCCGATTTCTTCTACAAGGTCGCGTGGGGCACGGTGCGGATCAGCAAGCAAATGAACGACGGCCGGCGACAGATCGACTCCTTCCAGCTGGCCGGGGACATCTTTGGGCTGGAAAGGGGCGACGGCCGCCAATTCACCGCGGAAGCGGTCGAAGACACGTCGGTCATCGCCTTCCAGCGCTCATGCTTCGACCGCCTGGTGCGCGACAATCTGGCATTTCGCGATCATCTCATATCGTCGATGCTGGTCAGCCTCGACCGTGCGCACGACCACATGGCCCTGCTGCGCAGGAAGACCCCACCGGAGAAGATCGCGACGTTCCTGCTCGACATGGCCCGCCGGTTGCGGAAATTCGACTGCTTCGACCTACCGATGCATCGCGCCGACATCGCCGACTATCTCGGGCTCGCCAAGGAGACCGTCTCGCGTACCCTGACCCAGATGGACCGCGAGGGCCTGATCACGCTGGCGGTGACAGGCCGCACGATCATTCTTAACGACAGGGCGGGCCTTCGGCAGCTCAACGCCTGACCGAGGCAGCCGACGACGCTTCAGGACGACAGGTTCGTGCGTATCACCACCGCCACCTCGTCCACCGCGGCTTCCGGCATATGCGCGCCCATGGGCAGGCTTAGCACCGTATCGGCAAGCTTTTCCGCCAGCGGAAACGAGCCCTTGGGGCGGCCGAGATCGGCATAGGCCTGCTGCAGATGCGGCGGGATGGGATAGTGGATCAGCGAGCCGATGCCCGCCTTGTCGAGCGCCGCCATCAGCTCGGCGCGGCGCCCCACGCCGTCCAGGACGCGCACGACATAGAGATGCCAGACCGGTTCGGCCCACTGCGGCACGCGCGGCAGAGCGAGGCCCGGGATGCCCGCCAATTTGTCTTCGTAACGGGCAGCCAGCTGGCGGCGGTGCTCGTTCCAGGCATCGAGGCGCGGGAGCTTCGCGCGCAGGAAGGCCGCCTGCATCTCGTCGAGCCGCGAATTGAAGCCGCGCTCCAGGTTCACGTACTTCACGCGGCTGCCGTAGTTGCGCAGCACGCGCAGCCGTTCGGCCAACCGGGCATCGTCGGTGGTGACGGCGCCGCCGTCGCCGAAGGCGCCGAAATTCTTGGTCGGAAAGAAGCTGTGCGCCCCGGCATCGCCCAGCGCGCCGGTCCGCCTGCCGCGCACCTTGGCGCCCTGCGCCTGCGCCACGTCCTCGACCACTTTCAGTCCATGCTTGCGGGCAAGCGCCATGATTGCGTCCATGTCGGCGGGCTCACCGTAGAGATGGACGGGCATGATCGCCCGGGTGCGCGACGTGATCGCGGCGGCGACAAGGTCGGGATCGATGTTGACCCCGCCCACTGTCGGCTCGACCGGGACCACCTTGGCCCCCACCGCCGTCACAGCCAGCCAGGTCGCGATATAGGTGTTGGACGGCACGATGACCTCGTCGCCGGCGCCGAGGTCCCAGGCGCGCAACGCAAGCTCCAGCGCCTCCAGCCCGTTGGCCAGGCCGACGCAGTGCGCGGTGCCGCAGAAGGCGGCGTATTCGGCCTCGAACGCCTCGACTTCCTTGCCGAGCACATACCAGCCCGAACTCCATGACGCGGGCATAGGCGGCGTCGAGCTCGGGCTTCAGCTCGGCATAGACCGCCTTCATGTCGAGAAACGGGATCATGGCCTCACCCCCGCCTCGCGCCTGAAGACCTCGTAGTCGCGCAAATACTCGGCCTCGTCGTAGAGCGTCGAGGCGATTACGAGGATTGCCGCCTGCGGCGTGAAATCCGTGAGTTCGTGCCACACCCACGTCCCGACGAAGAGGCCCTTGGCGGGATCGTCGAGCGCCACCTGCTGGGTGGCGCGACCATCGTCGAGATGGACCCGGCAGGCGCCGTGCAGCGCTATCAGCACCAGCTCCAACTCGCGATGGCCATGGCGGCCGCGCCATTGACCGGGCGCGATGTGGTGCAGCCAGAACAGACGTTGCGGCGGGAACGGCAAGCCCTTGCCGACTTCCAGGAAATTGATGCGGCCGCGCGGATCGGCGGCTCCGGGAACGGCGATCCAGCGGCAGGAGCGTGTCGTGAGGACGGGTTCGATCATGGGGATGAGCCTAGCTCAACGTTGCGTGGTCTGCAGCTTGCGCCATTGCATGTAGACCACGCCGCTCAGCGCCACGAGACCACCCACGATCTGGTAGGCATTGGGGATGAAGCCATAGGCCATCGACCACAGCACGGCGCAAAACGGCACGAGATTGACCCACAGCGAGGCGACGGCGACACCGAGGCGGCTCGCGCCCACGTTCCAGCAATAGCTGCCGAGCCCGCTGGCCAGGATCGCGACGGTGATGAGTTGGGTCCAGATCCAGGGATCGGAAACGCCGAACGGCGATCGCGCCCACCCGATTGCGATCACGGCGACGCTGCACAGGGTCAGCCAGCCCAGGGACGACAGTGAGGCGACGTAGGCCCGGTGGAGCTGGCTCGCCCGGTTGAACCAGGCCTGCGCCTTGATGCTGTAGAGCGTCCACAGAACGTTGCTCAACAGCACGATGATCTCGCCGCCGCCGAACGTCACCGGTCCCGTGCCGAACAGATTGCCGGCAGAGAGGATGAGCCCGCCCAGCACGGTGAGCGACAGCGCCACGCCGAAGCCCGGATCGAAGCGCAAGCCGGTCACCAGCCGCACGGTCACCGACGCCACCAGCGGGCCCGCGACCTGCACCGTCGCCGCAGTGATCGGGTTGCTGTACTGCAGGCCGAGCGCATAGAAGGCGAAGAAGCTCGCCATCATCAGACCGAGCAGCAGGAAGCGGCCGAGCCCGACGTCGATCCGCAGCGCGCGCCGGCCCTCGATCAGCCAGAGCAGCAGGATCAGCGACGCGGTCGCCGCCGCAATGCGCAGTGCCGACATCGGGATCAGGTCGTAGTAGCGCAGCATCACCTTGGTGACGGGCAGGTTGGCGCCCCAGCTCGCGCCGACGAAGATCATGGCGGCGAAAGCACTCAGCAGGTGACGGCGATCGCGTGTCATCAGGTCTCTTCGCCTCCCCCGTCACACGGGGGAGGCGCCCGAAGGGCGGAGGGGGAAAGCCGCACAGACGATTTATGAACTTCACGATCGGGAGTTCGCGCGTGCTTTGACCGCGGCCTTCCCCCTCCGCCCCCGACGGAGGCATCTCCCCTGCCAGACGGGGGAAGAAAAGACCGCTTTGCAATCATCACGCGGTCTTGCGACGCACCGCCTCGTACCCCACACGGCAATCGCCGTAGACGTCGGGCTTTTCGGTCGACACGCGCGCCTCGACCACGCCCGGCTGGGCCAGGCAGAGCTCGAGGATGGCATCGACCAGCGCCTCCTGCAGGTTGAAGTGACGGCTGCCGGCGAGCGCGATGATGCCGTCATGGACGGTGTCGTAGTTGAGGACGTTGGCGATCCTGTCGCCGTGCGCCTTTTCGGCCGGTCCGAGGAAAAGATCGGCATTGACCACCACGGTCTGCGGCGTCTTGTGCTCGAAATCGTGGATGCCGATCGACACTTTTAGCCGGAAGTCGCGGATGAAGATGCGGCGATTAAGGTCCGGGGCCATGTCATTTCTTCTTCTTTGTGTCGAAAGCGATGTCGCGCGACCGCCCGCTCAGGTGCTCGCCGCTGTCGACGATCAGGACGTCGCCGGTGAAAGTCGGCGTCGCCACGATGAAGCGCAGCGCGCGCACCAGATCGGCCGTCGTGACGCCGACCTCCAGGAGATTTTCCGTGTGCTGCTGGGCAAAGCGCGCATCGGTCTGGCTGCCACTGCGCAAGGTGAGGCCGGGCGCGATCCCGGCCACCCTGAGCCGCGGCGCGAAGGACTGGGCGAGCAAGGTCGTCAGCCCCTGCAGGCCGACCTTGGAAAGCGTGTAGGTCAGGAAATCCGGATTGAGGTTGAACAGCTTCTGATCGAGCATGTTCACGATCACGCCGGTTTCGCCCGCCGGCAGTTGCCGCGCCAGCGCTTGCGACAGCAGCAGCGGCGCCCGCAGATTGACCGCCATGTGCAGGTCGAAGTCCGCCGCCTTGACCGTCGGCGCGCGATCGAGGTTGAACAGCGAGGCGCTGTTGACGAGGCAGGTAAGTTGCACATCCCGCGCACGGCACTTGCCGACCAGTGCCTCGGCCTGCCGAGCTGACGAAAGATCAGCGCGTACGGCCTTGGCCTTGCCGCCCGCCGCAGTGATCTCGGCCACCGTCTCACGCGCCGGGCCAGCCGAGCGATGGTAGTGCACGAACGTGAAGAAGCCGTCGGCCGCCAGCGCCATCGCCAGCGCGCGGCCGACCCGCATCCCTGCTCCCGTGACCAGCGCGCCCTTCATGGCTGGGGGCGCGCAACTCCAGTCGCGCGTCTTTGTCGACACCTGAGGAAGATCGCGCCACTGGAGTGGCGCCCCCCCGGCGAAAGGGCATGAGCTTGTCTTGCTGGCGTAGTCACGGCGGTCTCTACTAGCATGCGACCATGAATTCGTCCCCGTTCGAGTCAGTCGACTGCGTCGTGATCGGCGCCGGCGTGGTGGGCCTTGCCGTGGCCCGCGCGCTTGCCCTTGCCGGCCGTGAGGTCATCGTCGTCGAGGCCGCCGAAGGCATCGGCACCGAGACCAGCTCACGCAATTCCGAGGTCATCCACGCCGGCATCTACTATCCGAAGGGCAGCCTGATGGCGCGCACCTGCGTCGCCGGCCGCCGCCTGCTCTACGCCTATTGCGCCGAGCACGGCGTGCCGCATCGCAACTGCGGCAAGCTGATCGCAGCCACCAACGCGGCCGAGAACGACAAGCTGGCCGAGATCAAGGGCCGCGCCGAGGCCAATGGCGTGGAGGGCATGCGGCTGCTGAGCGCCGCCGAGGCACGGGCGATGGAACCCAAGCTCCATTGCACGGCAGCGCTGCTGTCGCCTAACACGGGAATCATCGACAGCCATTCCTACATGCTGGCGCTCCAAGGCGATGCCGAAGATCGGGGAGCAATGCTGGCCTTCCATAGTCCAGTAAAGCGAGGCCAGGTCGTCGATGGCGGCATCGAGATCGAGGTCGGCGGAACCGAGCCGATGAACCTGCGTTGCCGCCTTGTCGTGAACTCCGCCGGCTTGCACGCCCCTGCGCTCGCACAAAAAATCACCGGCATGCCATCCAGCCACATCCCCCCTGCGTACTACGCCAAAGGAAACTATTTCACCTTGGCCGGACGCTCTCCCTTCTCGCGCCTGATTTACCCCGTCCCCGTGCCGGGCGGCCTGGGCGTGCACATCACTGTCGACATGGGCGGCCAGGCCAAGTTCGGCCCCGACGTCGAATGGATCGACGGCATCGACTACACGGTCGATCCGCACCGCGCCGACAAGTTCTATGCCGCCGTGCGCCGCTGGTGGCCCGAGCTCAGGGACGGCGCGCTGCAGCCGGGCTATGCCGGCATCCGGCCCAAGATCGTGCCGCAAGGCGCGCCGGCCCAGGACTTCACGGTACAAGGCCCCGCCGATCACGGCGTGCCGGGGCTGATAAACCTCTTCGGCATCGAATCGCCCGGCCTCACCTCCTCGCTGGCGCTGGCGGAGCAGGTGCGCGACATCGCGGCCGCCTGAGCGTTGGGGATGAGCTTGGCCCGGCGAGGCTTCATCGCGAGCGTCGCAGCATTCCTGAACGGGTGCTCTCCTGCGTCGCTGCTGAACGCCACGGTCCCGCGCAAGGGCTATACACTTCAACCCGACATCGCCTACGGCGCCGATCCGCGCCAGAAGCTCGACCTCTACATTCCCGACAAGCCGCGCCCCGACGGCAAAGCGGTGATCTTCTTCTATGGCGGCTCATGGGATTCGGGCAGCAAGGCCGATTACCTGTTCGTCGCCCAGGCGCTCACCGCCAGCGGCTACACCGTGATCATTCCCGACTATCGGCTCTATCCCGAGGTGCGCTTCCCCGCCTTCGTCCAGGACGGCGCGCAGGCTGTCCGTTGGGCGTCGGATCGCGTCGGCAGCGACAAGCTTTTCGTCATGGGCCACTCCGCCGGCGCCCATATCGCGCTGCTGCTGATGACCAACACGCCCTATCTTGCCGCCGCCGGCGTCGATCGCATGAAGCTGCGGGGCGTGATCGGCCTGTCCGGTCCCTACGACTTCCTGCCGCTCACCTCGGCCAAGCTGATCGACATCTTCGGTGGCGCCAACAATCCCGACATGGAGGCCATCACTTTCGCCAAGGCGCCCTTGCCGCCGGCACTGCTCATCCACGGCACCGCCGACGACACCGTCTATCCGCGCAACAGCGAGCACCTAGCCGCGGCGTGGCGGAAAGCCGGCGCGCCGGTCGAGCTAAAGCTCTATCCCGGCGTGGGCCACATCGATGTGGTCGCCTCGTTCGCCGACCTGCTCCAGTCTCGGGCACCCACGCGTACGGACGTGCTGGCCTGGCTCGACGCCAATTAGTCCGCGCTGCGGAAGGCTGTTCCGGGGCTAGTGCGCGCGGGCGAGGTTCGCTAATGCTGGCCGCAACAGAGACCGGCGGGGAAACCAGCAGATGATCAAGACGCGCTTCACCGAGATGTTCGGCATCAAGCACCCGATCGTGCAGGGCGGCATGCAGTGGGTCGGCCGCGCCGAGCTCACGTCGGCGGTGGCCAACGCCGGCGCGCTCGGCTTCCTGACCGGCGCTGACGCAGCCCACGCCCGAGGACCTGCGCAAGGAGATCAAGCGCTGCCGCGAGATGACCGACCAGCCGTTCGGCGTGAACCTCACCATCCTGCCGACCCTGGTGCCGCGGCCCTACGGCGAATACATCGACGCCATCATCGACTCGGGCGTCAAGATCGTCGAGACGGCGGGCAACAACCCCAAGCCGTTCCTGCCCAAGTTCAAGGACGCCGGCATCAAGGTGATCCACAAATGCACCTCGGTGCGCCACGGCATCTCGGCCGAGAAGGTCGGCGTCGATGCGATCTCGATGGACGGCTTCGAATGCGCCGGCCACCCCGGCGAGGACGACATCCCCAACCTGGTGCTGCTGCCGGCGGCGGCCAACGTCATCAAGATCCCGATGGTCGCCTCGGGCGGCTTCGGCGATGCGCGCGGCCTGGTGGCGGCGCTGGCGCTGGGCTGCGAAGGCATCAACATGGGCACGCGCTTCATGGCGACCCAGGAAGCGCCGATCCACGACAACGTGAAGCAGGCGCTGGTCGTCGAGCGACGAGCGCTGCGACCTCGCTGATCTTCCGCACCTTGCGCAACACCAGCCGCGTCTACGGCAACTCGGTCGCCAAGAAGGCGATCGAGATGGAGCTCGAGGGCAAGACCATCCAGGAGATCGGCCCGATCGTCGCGGGCGCCAAGGGGCGGGTCGTCTACGAGACCGGCGACATGGAGCACGGCGTGTGGTCGGCCGGCACGGTGATGGGCCTGATCCAGGACATCCCGACCTGCAAGGAACTGGTCGAGCGCATCGTGCGCGAGGCCGAGGAGATGATCCGCGGCCGGCTTTCCAAGGCGATCGCGGCCTAGAGAATTTCCTGTGGTCCTGAGCGCAGCGAAGGATCTCGGCATGAGATCCTTCGCTGCGCTCAGGATGACAGCGACCGGCGGCGCCACCCCCAGCGGACGGCAAGGCCGATCAGCGGGGACGGCAGGCAGGCTGCGATGACATCCGGCCCCGCGTCGGTGAACAGGCAGTTCCAGCCGCTGCGCTCGCCGACCAAACACCCGTACGAATCGATCGAGAAGGCGATCGCCGAAAGCATCAGCGGATTGGCGAAGGTCGCCATCAGCCAGAGCTTCCAGCCTGCGGATTCGAAGCCGGGACGCCACCAGCAGATCAGCGAGCCGATCACGGCATTGGCCGCCAGCACGCTGGAAAAGACCATCACCGCCGTGCTGTCGAGAAAGGCGCCGGCCACGGCGCCCGTCAGCAACGCGCCGATGACATGGCCGTAGACGAACGGATGGATGCGCCGCACGGCTAGACCGGCATGACGCCGCGGCGCGGCGCCGGACCGGCATAGGTTTCGACACTGACCGGCGCGCCCAACGCCTTCAATGCGGCGCGCTGCTCGGCAATCGGCACGCGCAGCACGGCGTCCTCGATCCTGGCCAGCTTGGCGAAGGCAGGATGGGCGAGCGTGCGCGCCATCCAGGCGGCGGCCCGCGGCCAGCGCGTTGCATCGATCTGGAAGCGCACCCAGCCGGCATTGCGAAAGAAAGCGGCGATGGCGATGTCGGCCAGCGACAGGGCCCCGAAGCGGAAGCCTTCCGCCGGCGCCTCGGCCTCGAGATAGTCGAGCACCGCCGGCACGTCTTCCTTCAGGTTCCGGTCGACCAGCTCGCGGTCGCCCTTCTCGCCCCACACCGAGGGACGGATGGCGATCTGGTTGAACAGTCGCCAGATGAAGACGTCGCCCATGCGCGTGTCGGCGAACTCTTCCAGCCAGCGCGCCCGCGCGCGGTCGCGGATGTCGGCCGGCAGCAGCGCTGGCGCGGGCTGCTTGTCTTCGAGGTATTGGCAGATCACCGAAGAGTCGCTCAGCACCAGGTCGCCGTCGACCAGCACCGGAATTCGCCGGAGCGGGCTCAGCCTGGAGAACCGGTCGTCGCCGAAGAACGGCACGATGTGATCGACCTCGTAGGCGAGGCCCTTGACCTCGAGGCACACCAGGACCTTGCGCACATAGGGCGACAGGTAGCTGCCGACGATCAGCAGCGGCGTCATACCAGGTTGATGCGGCAGCCGCAGACCTCGACCTGCGCCGGCCCGAGCTTGCGGCCGCGCTTGTGGGCGGCATCCAGGATACGCTCGCGATCGACCGCCCTGACATCGTAGGCCGATACGCCGGGGCCGCGGGTATCGACGATCGGCACGAAGCGGACCTGCGCGCCGTCGGGGTCGTCGTCGAGGCGGATGATGTTGTCGACGGCCGGACGATCGAGGATCTTGGACCAGGTCGCCGCAGCCTTGTCGGGATCGTCATGCTGGATCTCGACGCCGGCCAGGCCGTTGGTGACATCCGAGCGGGCGTGCTTCAGCCAGCCCTTCTCGGCCGGCGGCCACCACAGCGCGGGATCGATTCCCGGCGGCGCGAAGGTCGTGTCGAGCGACAGCAGCACGCCCGACGTGTCGGCCGGATGGAAGTGCGTGTAGTTGTATTCGGGCAGGTCCTTCTGCGCCACGGCGCGGACGCCGAGATCGGTCACCCGCTTGCGCTCGGCTTTGGCGTCGTCGACCTGGATGATCACCATGTAGCCGCCGTCGCCGTGGCGGCGCTCGATGTAGCGGCCGGCCGAGGTGCCCTCCTGGAAGGGCGTCACGATCTCGAGGAAGTCGTGGCCGGTCGGGCAGACGACATTGACCAGGCCCCACTTGGCCACGCCGGGATCGCGAAAGGCGACCTCGATGCCCAGGATGTCGCACAGTTCCTCGCGCGAGCTTTCGAGGTCCTTGGTAACGAAGACGCATTGCCGGAGCTTCATCGTCATCGGGTCCCTCCCATTCCTTGGTTGTACGGTCTATCGTAACGCCATGCGGACCGTGTGGACCATGGGCTTCGTGGCGGCGGCCGCGCTTTCGTTCTGCTTCCCGGATTTCATCGTTTTCCGCTTCACCCAGGCCGCGATCTGGGCAATCGCCCTGGTCGGCCTGGTGATGCTGTGCGGCGTGAGCGGCCAGTTCTCCTTCGCCCAGGCCGGCCTGTTCGGCATCGGCGGCTACGCCGCCGCGTTCCTGGGCAGCCACACGCCCTTCTCGGTCTATTGGGGGCTGCCGCTGGCGCTGCTGCTGGGCTTCGCCGCCGGCTATGGCGTGGGCCGCGTCGCGGCCGGCTACAGCCTGTGGACCCAGGCGCTGGTGACCTACGCCTTCGCCATCGCCTTTCCGCAGCTCCTGCGCTACCGGCTGATCGAACGCTGGACCGGCGGCGTGCAGGGCCTCTATCTCGACTTTCCCACGCCGCCCGCGGCCTTCCTGAGCAACGACCGCTGGGCCTTCCTGATGGCGCTGGCGCTGCTGGGAGCAGGCCTCTGGCTGGCGCACAACCTGATCAGGAGCCGGTCCGGCCGTGCCCTTCTGGCGGCGCGAGACGACGAGCTGGCGGCGGCGGCGCAGGGCATTCGCGTCGTGCAAGTCCGGGCCACGGCGTCGGGCATCGCCGGCGCTTATCTCGCGCTGGCGGGCTGCCTGTCGGCCTATCAGTACGGCTTTGTCGGCCCGACCGCCTACAACTTCGCGCTCTCGGTGCAGATGCTGTTCGGCCTGGTGATCGGCGGCATGCATTCGCCGGGCGGCGCCATCCTGGGCGGGCTGTTCCTGCAGTTCTTCCCCGACGTCACGGCCGGCCTCGGCAAGGGCCTGTCGGCGCTTCTCTATGCGGTGCTGCTGATCGCCGCGATCGTGGCCATGCCCGAGGGCATCGCGGGGACGATCAAGCGCCTATCCACTTCCCTCCCCCGTCTTACGGGGGAGGTGCCCCCGAAGGGGGCGGAGGGGGAAAGCCGCAGGTGAGAAGCCTGCTGATTTCAGATCTGAAATTTTCGAAGGTTGCCTGTGGGGCTCTCCCCCTCCGGCCCTACGGGCCACCTCCCCCGTCTGACGGGGGAGGTGAATGAGGCTCAGTAGCCCTTGAACACCGGCGCGCGCTTTTCGACGAAGGCGCGGGCGGCTTCCTTGTGGTCCTCGGTCTCGCCGGTGCGGATCATGCGCGCCGCTTCCGAATCGAGCGCCTCGGAGAGCGAGCCCTCCTCCGCCACCTTCATGTTCTTCTTGACGTGCCACCACGCCACCCGCGGACCGGCCGCGAGCTTTTTAGCAAAGCTCATGGTCTCAGCCTCGAGATTGGCGTCCTCGACCACCCGGTTGGCGAGGCCCAGCTTCTCGATCTGCTCGGCATTCAGGATCTCGGCAGTGAAGTAGAGCTCGCGCGCCTTGGCGGTGCCGACCAGCTTGTGCAGGAAATAGTGCGAGCCGAAATCGCCCGAGAAGCCCACCTTGGCGAAGGCCGTCGTCATGCGCGCGCTCTTGCCGGCAAAGCGCATGTCGGCCGCCAGCGCCAGCGAGAGGCCCGCGCCCGCCGCCACGCCGTTCACCATGGCGATGGTGGGCTTGCCCATCTCGTGCAGCAGCTCGGAGACCTGCATGCGGATGCGGATGTCGTGGACCTTGTCCTCGTAGGTCTTGTCCTGGTCGCGGCCCGCCGCCATCGACTTCACGTCGCCACCGGCGCAGAACGCCTTGTCGCCGGCGCCGCGCACCACGACGCAGCCGATGTCGCGCGAGCCCGCCGCCTCGTTCAATGCGTCCGTCAGGCCGCTCCATCATGTCGCGCGACAGCGCGTTCATCGCCTCGGGACGGTTGAGCACGATCTTCATCACGCCGTCTTCGACGGATTTCAGCAGGTGAGACATCGACTTCCTCCGGGATTGCGGATCGCTTGGCTTGCGGCGAATGTTTCCCAAACCGCGCAGTCGCGCAACGACATTCCGCCTCGCTGCGCGGAACGATCCGGGAGGAGCGATAATGTCCATGGAATACGAGACTTTGCTCACCGAACTTGCCGACGGCGTGATGACCGTAACCCTCAACCGCCCCGACAAGCTCAATGCCTTCAACACGGTCATGAGCCGGGAGTTGATCGACTTCTTCGGCCAGGTGAATGCGATGGACGAGGTGCGCGCCATCGTCGTCACCGGCGCCGGCCGCGCCTTCTGCGCCGGCGCCGACATTTCGGGCGGCAGCGGTGCCTTCCAGGTCTGGAACGACGGCAGCAAGCCTCAGAAGCGCGAGGCCAAGGATTCGATCACGCTCGCGATCTTCAATTGCCTGAAGCCGATCGTGGCGGCGATCAACGGAGCGGCGGTCGGCGTCGGCATCACCATGTGCCTGCCCATGGATGTCCGCATGATGTCGACCGCGGCCCGCATCGGCTTCGTGTTCAACAAGCGCGGCATGGCGATGGAGGCCGGCTCGTGCTGGTTCCTGCCCCGGCTGGTCGGCATGCAGCGGGCGCAGGAATGGGTGATGACGGCCGAGCTGTTCGGCGCCGAGGAGGCACTGAAAGGTGGACTTGTGCGCTCGGTCCATGCGCCCGACGAGCTCCTGCCGGCGGCGCAGGCGCTCGCGAAGAAATTCGCCGCCAGTTCCTCGTCGTCGGTCGCTGCTGCGGTCAACCGCCGGCTGATGTGGAGCATGTTGGGCGCGCAGGACCCGCTCGACGCCGTGACGCTCGACCTGCAATGCGTGGGCTACCTCGCAGCCGGCGCCGACGCGCAGGAAGGCATCAAGTCGTTCTTCGAAAAACGGGCGCCGAATTTTCCGCTGAAGCCCAGCAAGGACATGCCGCCCTTCGGACCGTGGGCTTAGGGCGTATCCCGATCGTCTGAATTTGCGTACTCCTCCCCTTCGCGGGTTCCGCGAAGGGGAGGTGCCCGCGCAGCGGGCGGAGGGGTCATGAGCACCAGCGTTGATGCTCATGACCCCTCCGTCGGCGTAAGACGCCGACACCTCCCCAGCTTCGCTGGGGAGGAAGTGACTGGGCCATTTCCGAATCTGCTCTGCGGCGACTAGCTGCTCGCATTCTCGAGGTTCTGCATCGTGAGCGCGAGCAGCAGCGCCAGCAGGAAGATCTGGAAGGCCGGATCGAATTCGGCCGGCAGGTTCATGTGCAGGGTCCGGCTGAAGAATTTCTCCTGGCCGACCGAGCCCAGCGACTGCTCGCTGCCCTCGCGATAGAGATGGAAGGGCCGCGAGACCTTGCGGAAGGAGAAACTCTCCCCGCCGCGGCTCACGGCGAAGTTGTTCTTGACCCGCTCGCCCAGCGCCAGCGTCTGGCCGGCGGCGTCCTTGAGCGCCCATGGATTGGGCGGCGGTTTCTCGGCGGCCGTCATCACCCGGATCAGCGCCTCGTAGAGCCGCTCGTCGTGCCGCTCGCTCACCCGCGCCACGCTGTAATCCTTGCCGTCGACGGTGATCGAGGCCTTCATCGCCTTCTTGTCGAAGACCAGACTGCCGATCGGCCGGCCCTCGTCCAGGATGTCGAACATCATATCGGTGTTGAACACGCCGACCTTGTCGCGCTTGGCAGCCCGCGTGGTGAGCATGGCTATCCCCCGCCTTTTCGATGCCACGATACGGATCGTGGGCGAAAACCGGCTTGGAAGAAAGCCCGACCGGGCGTCTAATGGCGGTCTCGCCGGAGGTTTGCATGCCGCCTGACTCTGCTGTCGCTGCGAGTACGCGTTCCGACCCCCTGTACAGCGCGCTCGAAGAGCGCGTCATGGCCCGCGACCAGAAGGGCGCGAGCGAGGTCTATTACAGCCTGGTGCGCGAGGGCCGGCCGCTGCCCGAGATGCTGCGCGAAGCGGTGCGCATCCACGCGCCCTACACCCACGTGCCCTATCACGAGCGCCTGGACGACGGCTTCGTGAACTTCGTCAACAACGACCACTGCCTGCTGAGCGCGCGCGCCAGCCTCAACCTGTCGAAGATGCTGCCGGGCGGCGCGTCGGGCCTGCCGATGGCGCAGACCATCTGGTACATCCCGACCGGCCTCGACATCTGGAACCAGAAGATCGCCAAGGCGCCGGGCCATTACGCGCGTGGTTTCCAGATGCCCGACGGACCGCCGCCGGTGCCGGTCGTGCACTGGCCCGACCAGGCGCCGCACGCGCTCGACGGGCCACTGAAGGACCGCCTGGGCCAGTGGATGACCCTTGTGCATCGCGGCCAGGTGGTCGACGCCTACCGGGTGTTCCTCGGCCTGATGCAGAACCCGGCCGAGCGCCGTGCGGCCTTGGCCGAGCTCTGCTTCGCCGGCCTGATCGACGTGCAGGATCGCTCCTTCCACAATCGGTCCTACACGACCGGCCACAAGTCCTTCCGCGCCCGCGCCACTGTCGAGCTGGGCGAGGCGATCGGCTGGGAAAGCGCGCACGACGTGCTCTATGCCGGCGCGCTCGACATCGCCGTCGGGCCGCGCTGGTACTCGCTCTACGAGGCGGCGAGCAACGCCGTCCTGATCTACCTCGAAGGCCAGACCCTGCATGCCGTGCCCTACAGCGGCACGACCGAGCAGGAGCGCGCGATCCTCGCCGACAACAAGGCACCGCTCGACGCCAGCGAGACCGACGCCCTGATCGAGGTCATCCTGCGCGAGCCCGAGCCCGCCTACCTGCCGCCCCTGACGGCGCTCCTCAAGGCCGGCAAGAGCCCGCGTGCCATCCTCGACGCCATCCAGGTCGGCGTCGCCGAGGTCGTGATCGAGACCCATGACGAGCTTAATTTCTCCCTGCCGCAGCATTGCTACGAATACTGCAACACGCTGGGCTGGTTCTGGGACAAGTTCGACCATCCGCAGCGGCTGAAGCTGCTCTATCTCGCCGCCGCCTATCTCAACCAGGCCGCCTGGCATCAGAAGCTGATCGGCGATCTCACGCCACCCAAGATCGAGAAGCCGACGAATGCCGGCGCCCTCAGCGCGGCGGACATGGCGGCGCGAGTGGAAGCCGCCTGCATTGCCCTCGACGCGCCGAAGGCCGTGGGCTGGGTCCAGGCGGCGCTCGACAGCGGCCAGGATATGGCGCCGGTGGTGCGAGCGCTGGCGTATGCCTGCGCGCGGCTCGGCAACGATCCGCACAACCAGGAGATCGCGCTTTGCATGCTCGAGGATTTCGGCAAGAACCGGAACCCGCATCGCGGACGCCTGCTGCTGGCCGCCGCGCAGCATACGGCGCTGCATCGGAAGTACGGCGATCCCCTGGATTGCAGCCGCCGCTTCGGCAAGGCGCTGGGCGTGCCCGAACTGGCGTAAAGCAAGAACGGCTCTGATCGAAACCCTAAGATCCAAAGCGAACCTCATCCTGAGGAGCACGCCGCAGGCGTGCATCTCGAAGGATGGGCAACAGCAAGACTGGCTCCCACCCTTCGAGACGCGGCCCTGCGGGCCGCTCCTCTGGGTGAGGTCGCGGGTGATTGCCTGTTGGCGTTGACAGCGCGCGGCGCGGCGGGACATGCTCGCCGTGTTGCGGTAGGGCGCATCGGCCAAGAGCCGAAGGGGCTATGCCCACCTACGTCGACCCACCCGTAGCTGCGCCCATGCCCAATCTCGAGAATCTCCGCAAGAAGGCCAAGCTCTATGTGCGCTGGCATCGCGACGGCTACCACCCGGTCGCCGCGCAGATCAGGGCCGTGTTGCCGCGCTTCCAGGATCTGACCGACCGCCAGATCCTGGGCGGCGACTTCAAGCTCAGCGACGCGCAGGAGCTTGTGGCCCGCCAATCGGGATTCGAGAGCTGGCAGGCGCTCAAGACAGGAGTGCAAGCCATGACCGACACGCCCATGCCATTGCCGCGAAGCCCGAAGTGACCGACGTCGAAGCCCAGCTCTTCGTCGCCGACATCAGGGCGTCGTGCGCGTTCTTCACGTCGAAGCTGGGCTTCGAGGTGGTCTTCACCTACGGCGAGCCGCCATTCTATGGACAGGTGAAGCGCGACAACGCCCGGCTCAACCTGCGCATGGTCTGCGAGCCGGTGTTCGTGGGCGACATTCGCGAGCGCGAGCAGCTTCTCGCAGCCTCGTTGTCTCTCGGAAGCGCCGCCGAGCTCCGTCAGCTCTTTGTCCAGTACCAGTCGGCCGGAGTCGACTTCCAACAGACACTGAAGCAGGAGCCGTGGGGCGCGCGAACCTTCATCGTGCGCGATCCCGACGGCAACCTGCTGCTCTTCGCGGGACCCGCTGTGTAGAGCATCTCGATGGAACTGACGCGCACTGGCCTCCCCTTCGCGGCGTCCGCGAAAGGGAGGCGCCCGAGGAGCGGGCGAAAGGGTCATGGCATTCTCCCGGGCAAGTATTTGCAGGGAGTTTCCGCAGTTTGCGCAAGCGATCCGCCAATCTCAGCCTGGGGTGCACCGCGGTCCGGGAACGCCGGCGCGACGTCCCACCGATCCGCCAGGAGCGGGGGACTTGGGCTTCGAACCATCGGAGGGGCTGACATGGGTAATCCTTCTGCCGGGCGATGGAGAAGTCATACTTGGAACTTTAGTGAAAATCAAGTCATCGTTTATCGTATCTTTAGATCGAGACGATGCCGGATACGAATAAGTAAGCACCAGTGGCGGGGGTCGAGGCCTTCGGCGTCTTGAATCCAAACGATTTTCTTTCCGATTAATCGGCGCAGCCCGGGATCGCGAACGAGGATCTCCGCGACCGTCGATTTGTCTGACAAAGCCGGCCGGCGCGGCACTGGGGAGGAGAGCTAGAGCCTGAAGACGTACATCACGAACGGTTCGACCGGCAGGCTGCGGCGCTCGTAGAGAGTCTTGGCCGCCACATTGTCCGGTTCGGTGCCGACCCAGGCCTCGGCGCAGCCGAGCTCGCGCCCCAGCGCGAAAGCCGCCTCGAGCAGGCGGGCCGCGATGCCCTGGCGCTGGCGCGCCGGCGTCACCGCCACCTCGTCGATATAGAGCTCGGTCGGCCGGAGGTCGGGATGGCGATGCACCACCGCCGCCACCTGGCCCACCATCTCGCCCTGGGCGATGGCGACGATGAGATGATGGCCCGGCGTGCCGAGGTAGTGCGCCAGGGTCGCCCGGTCGACGGCATTGTCGAACACGCCGGGCGCAATGCGCTCGAAGACATGTTCGTCGCCCGGTCCCAGATATTTGATCTCGACGGTCATCGCAGGTTGGCCACGATAGACCGCGCGATGGCGGCTGGCGACTTGCCGCGCGGGCGATACCAGGTCGGCGTCCAGTTGAGCGACCCCAGGAGCTGCAGGCGCCACAGGCTGCGGTCGGTCCCGGCGGCCAGCGGCAGCGCCGCGACGAGCTGGACGAAGCGCTGCTCATAGCCGTCGCGCATGGCCACCAGCCGGCGGCGCAGGCGGGAGTCGAGACGGTGCAAATCGGCGGTCATGACCGCGGCATGGGCGGAGTCGGCCAGGAGCGATTCCAGATGGGCCGCGCAGGCCGCCTCCAGGCGGGACCACGGGGCCTGCGAGCGGGTGCGCGACGAGGCGATCGCGGCATCGACCGCCGCGCCGATCTCGGCCACGCCCGCCGCATAGACCGCGGCTATAAGATCGTTCTTGGACGGGAAATGGTAGTACATCGAGCCCGCCAGCATGCCGGCCTTGCCGGCGATGTCGCGCATCGAGGTCGCCTCGAAGCCGCCCTTGGCGAACAGGCGCGCGGAAACAGACAGCAGCTTTGCACGGGACATGCCCCATCCTATCATCAACACTCGCACCAAACACTTGTTTGGTCGGCGGCCGGGCGCTAGCCTTTGCGCCATGTCCTACGTCTTCGATCTCGGCAATCCTACCACCAACGCCAACCCGTTCCCCGAATTCGCGCGCCTGCGGGCGGAAGACCCGGTGCATTGGTCGTCCGTCATGAAGGCGTGGATCGTCACACGCTATGCAGACGTGAAGCAGGTGGCGCTCAACAACCGACAGATCTCCGCCGACCGGCTGACGCCTTTTTTCAAGACCAACCCCGAGTATCAGCGCGGCTCGATCGAGAGCCTGGTGCGCTACCTCAATCACTGGATGGTGTTCCGCGACCCGCCGGACCACACGCGCCTGCGCCGCCTGTTCACCAAGGCCTTCACCCCGACGGCCGTCGCCAACCTCAGGCCCAACATCGAGGACATCGTTGCCCACCTGATCGATACCATGCTGGCCAAGGCGCGGCGCGGCGAGGCGGTCGACTATGTCAGCGACTTCGCCTATCCCCTGCCCGCCTCGGTGATCATGGATCTGCTGGGTGTGCCGCGGGCGGATCTCGAACGCGTGAAAGTCTGGTCCGACGACATCGCCCTGTTCATCGGCACCGCCCAGGTCGCCGGCAACAAGTACCTGCGGGCCGAAGCCGGCGCCAAGGCGATGTCGGACTATTTCCGCACCCTGGTCGAGGCGCGCACCGCGGCGCCCACCGCCGACATGATCAGCCAGCTCGTACTGGCACGGGACGACCGCGACGCGCTCTCGACCGATGAGATCATCGGTACATGCATTCTGCTGCTGTTCGCCGGCCACGAAACCACCGCCAATCTCATAGGTAACGGCTTCCTCTATTCGATGAAGCATCGGGACCAGTGGGAGCGGCTGGTTGCCGATCCGGCAATGGCTGAATCGGCAGTCGAGGAATATCTGCGTTATGACGGCCCGTCCGGAGCGCTGGCGCGGGTGGCGGCTGCCGACCTCGAGATGGGGGGCAAGACCATCCGCGAGGGCCAACGGGTCTTCGCCTTCATGAACTCGGCCAACCGCGACCCCGAAGCCTTCGACGACCCCGAGCGCTTCGACATTGGCCGGGCGCAGAACCCCCACGTCACCTTCGGCCATGGCATTCATTTCTGCCTGGGCGCGCCGCTCGCGCGACTGGAAGCCGAGATCGCCGTCACCCGGCTGGCCGAGCGGCTGCCGCAGATCCGGCTCTGCGGGCCCGAGCCGGAGTGGCACGATTCGCTGATCCTGCGCGGCGTGAAGAGTCTGCCCGTCGCGTTGGAATAGGGACCTGAAGACTTGAAGCCACACCACCACTCCCGCACCCTGAGAAGCGGTCCGCGTCGCGCGGGGTAACCCCCGCGCTTTACCGCGTCTCGAAGGGTGGGCGCCAGTCTTGCTGTTGCCCATCCTTCGAGACGCGCGCCGCTGGCGCGCTCCTCACGATGAGGTTCTCATGAAAGCGATGATCTGCCGCCACTGGGGCGGCCCCGAAGACCTGCGGTTGGAAGAGGTCGAACCGGTCCCGCTCACGGCGGGCCAGGTGCGCATCAGGATCAAGGCCGCCGGCGTGAGCTTCGCCACCACCCTGGTGATCGCCGGCAAATACCAGCGCCGCCCGCCTTTCCCCTTCACGCCCGGCACCGAGGCGTCGGGTGTGGTGACCGAGGTCGATGCCGCCTGCAGGCGACTGAAGGTCGGCGACGAGGTCGTGGCGGTGCTCGACTGGGGCGGGCTCGCCGAGGAAGTCGCGGCGCATGAGGTCAATGTCTTCGCCAAGCCCAGTAACGTGGGCTTCGTCGAGGCCATTCAGTTGGCCATCTCCTATCCCACCTCGGCCGGCGCCCTCACGTGGCCGATGGCGCTCGATGTTCAGAAGGGCCAGACGCTGCTGGTGCATGCCGCCGCGGGCGGCGTCGGCATGGCCGCGGCCGAGATCGGCAAGATCCTGGGCGCCACGGTGATTGCGACCGCCGGCGGCGCGCGCAAAACGGCGTTCGCCAAGGCGCACGGCGCCGACCACGTCATCGACTACAGCACGACGGATTTCCGCGACGAGGTGATGAAGTTGACCGGCGGCCGGGGCGTCGACCGCGTCTACGATCCGGTGGGCGGCGAGGTGTTCGCGCAGTCGCTGCGCTGCATGGCGGTCGAGGGCCGCATCTGTCCGATCGGCTTCGCCGGCGGCACCATCCCGCAGATCCCGGCCAACATCCTGCTGATCAAGACCCTCGCGGTGACCGGCTTCAACTACGGCTACTATGTCGGCTGGAGCCCGCACGATGCGCGTTTCGAGCAGGCCTCTCGCACCTTGGCCCTGATGGAGCGCATCCGCGGCTGGTGCGAGGCGGGTCTGTGCCGGCCGCATGTCGACCGTACCTTCCGCCTCGACCAGGCGGCCGAGGCGATGCGCGCGCTGCTCGAACGCTCGGTGACGGGGCGCGTCGCCATCGTCATGGAGCCGTGACGGCATTGCGGTGTGGGCGCCGCCACCGCACCTCGTTTGGCCCTGTCCTCGTCGGGCAAGAGCAAAAGCCCGGTAACTCCTGAAGGCCGCCGGTGTTTTTTCCGGGGGCATTGTTGCGGTTCGGGGCTTGAACCGACGAACCGTCGCTCCGACGTTTACAAGATCTAAGGGGAGGATGGAGCCCTTGACCCATTTTATCCAACTGCAGCGCCTGCTGGGCGCGATGCTGATCCTGACGGCGGCCGCGGGCCTTGCCGGCTGTGGCGTTGTCGCAGCGCCTGTCCGTGCCACGAGTTCCGTCGTGAAGGTGGTACCCGGCGCGGGCGACGTTGTTGCGGCGCCCCTAGACGTGACGGCGGACACCATCGACTAAGCGCCACGGCGGCCTGAATGCCGCCGTTGATTGGGCCCGCATCGACGTCGCGTTCGCGCGGCCGCATCGGCGATCGACCGTGATACAGGTCGTGTGCGCTACCTTCGCTGCCCGTCGACATTCGCATTTCCTTGCCGGCGACGAGGCCGTATGCTTTCACAGGCACAAGACGCTGACGTCGTTGTCGGGTCTATCGCACATCCAGGAAATTGCGAAGGCGTGACGACGCAGGAAGATCGGCGCCGTCGTTTGGCGCCCATGGGAGCGCGCGTCCTTGGAGAATCTGAAAGTGAGCCTCGGCCGACGCGACGCCGGCCACAAGCGTCTTCCCCTCGTCGCCGCAGGGTTCGTGGTCATGGTCTGCGTGGCCATTCTCGCCCTCAGCGGGTGGCGCGAGTGGATGATGCGGGACGCCGCCCTGGAAAGTGCCGAAGTGGACGTGGCCAACCTTGCCCGCTCGCTCACGCAGCATGCCGATGACACATTCGAGCTGGCCGACAGCCTGATCGGTGGCCTCGTCGACCGGTTGGAGATGGACGGGACCAGCCCGGCCGCGATCGCGAAGCTTCAAGAAGTCATCGATCTCCGCAAGGCGACGTTGGGGCGCATCCGCGGCCTGTTCGTCTACGACCAGACGGGGCGCTGGCTCGCCACTTCGGAAGGCGTCGATCTTGCGAAATTCAACAACGGCGATCGCGACTATTTCAAGCACCATCGCGATTCGCCCGACATGGGAACGCTGATCGGCCATCCGGTCAAGAGCCGCTCGGGCGGACAATGGATCATCCCCGTGTCACGGCGCTTCGACCATCCCGACGGCTCCTTCGCCGGGGTGGTCCTGGCGACCGTCGACGCCCACTATTTCGCGCAGTTCTACAAGCAGTTCGACGTCGGGCCCAACGGGGCCATCCTGTTGCTGAGCACTTCCGGCATCGTGCTGGCGCGCAGCGTCGACAATGACGCCACCGTGGGCCGCAACATGTCGGACTCGCCGCTCATCAAGAACCTTCAGGCACGGCCATCTGCCAGCACATACTATTTCAAGTCGCCCATCGACGGCGTGCGGCGCCTGGGTTTCTACGAGATCAGCAAGCGCTATCCGATCCTGGCCGTGGCAACGGAAGCGGAGGCCGATGTGCTGGCGGCGTGGCGCGACGAGGCCGTTGCCCGCATGGCGTTCGTCCTCGGACTGACCGCGCTGATCGCCGCCATCGGCTTCTACCTGGTCCGCCAACTGGCTGAGCGCCAGCGCATGGAGGCGGCGCTGGCGGCCAAGGAGGCCGACTTCCGGCTGCTCGCCGAAGAATCGAGCGACATGGTGATGCGCATCGGGCTCGACGAGCGCCTCCTATATATTTCGCCCTCGTGCGCGCGGGTCCTCGGCTGGACCGACGACCAGCTCACGGGAACGCCTGCCCTGGCCGGCGTCAACGCCGACGATCTGCCGCGCGTCCAACGCATCGTCGCCGGGCTGAAGCAGGGCGAGATCGAGGAGACAAAAATCATCTACCGTACCCGTCGCCGGCAGAAAGCCGAGATCTGGCTGGAGACCGCGCTGCGCGCCACCCGCGACCCCGCGACGGGCCGGATCGACGGCGTCGTGGCGATTTCCCGGGACATGACCGAGCACAAGGATCTCGAACAGAAGCTCGAGGCCTTGGCGAGCCTGGACGGGCTGACGGGCCTCGCCAACCGGCGACAGTTCGACGAGACACTGCGCGACGAGTGGGCGCGCGCCGGCCGTGACGGCACGGCGCTGTCGCTGCTGCTGATGGATGTCGATCATTTCAAGCGATACAACGACCAGCACGGCCATCAGGCCGGCGACGAATGCCTCGGGGCGGTCGCCAGGATCATCGCCGCGCAGGCCCAGCGCCCGTCCGATCTCGCCGCCCGGTACGGCGGCGAGGAATTCGTCCTGCTCCTGCCCGGCACCGACGCAGCAGGCTGCGAACATGTGGGCGAGCGCATCCGCCAGGCGCTGCACGACCTGCGGCTCCCGCACGCGACGAATCCGCCATCAAGATGCGTGACGGTCAGCCTCGGCGGGGCGACCGGCTGGCCGAGCACCGGAAACCCGGCCGACCATGCGTCGCTCGTCGCCGCGGCCGACCGGGCGCTCTATGCCGCCAAGTCGCTTGGGCGCAATCGGCTGGTCATGTCGGGCCAGGTGGTCGCCTGGCCCAACGCCGAAAGCGCTTAGGTCATTGCCGCGAGCGCGCCAGTCCACGGGCGCTAACTTTGACGATATTCCAGTCAACAACCTCATCCTGAGGAGGCCGCGTAGCGGCCGTCTCGAAGGATGGGCCACGGCACGAAATTGTGGATGAGGCCGCTTCGCAGCGCCTGCTCTGTTGCCGACCCTTCGAGACGCGGCAAAGCGCGGGGGTTACCCCGCGCGACGCGGGCCGCTCCTCAGGGAAAGGTTCGTATGTGAGTTAGCGCCTATGAGCGCGCCACTGCAGTGGCGCGCTCATAGCGGGGCCGTCTCCGTCGCTCAAGCCTTGTCGATGTTCCACAGCACTGTGACCGGCGCCTTCAGCCAGCCGGTGAGGTTGCTGCGCGCGGCGCCGGGTCCGTACCACTGGCCGAGCCAGCCATACTGCGCGGTCTCGAGCGCGCGCGCCTGCACGGCGGCGGCCAGAGCCTTGGCCTTGGCCGGATCGGTCTCCTTGGCGTAGGCGTCGCGCAGCTTCTCCATCTCGGGATCGTTGGGCCAGCCGAACCACGCCTTGTCGCCGTTGGCGACCGTGAAGTTGGCCGCGATCGGGTTCAGGATATCGGCGGCGATGGCGTAGGTGTGGAAGGCGCTCCAGCCGCCCTTGTCGGCCGGATCCTTCTTGGCGCGCCGCGTCACGACCGTCTGCCAGTCCATCGACTGCATGTCGACCTTGAAGCCGCCCTGCTCGAGCAGCGCCTTGGTGACCGGCGCCATGTTGGTCAGCACCGGCAAGGTCGTCGACTGCATGAGCACCACCGGGGAGCCGTCGTAGCCGGCCTCCTTGAGCAGGGCCTTCGACTTCTCGAAGTCCGGCTTGGTGAGCAGGTCGCCCTGGATCTCGACCCCGTTGGGCGTGCCGCAGACGAAGGCGGCGGTGCAGACCTTGTAGTACTTCGGATCGCCGACGGTTGCCTTGAGGTAGTCCTCCTGGCGCATGCAATAAAGCGCGGCCCGCCGGATCTTGGGATTGTCGAACGGCTTGGTCAGGTGATTGAAGCGGATGACGAACTGCTGGCCGAGCGGATTCCAGTCGACGATCTGCACACCCTTGTCGCCCTTCAGGATGGGGATGAGATCGTGCGGCACCTGCTCGACCATGTCGATCTCGCCCGCGATCAGCGCGTTCACCTGCTGCTGCGGATCGGGCATGTCGACGAACTCGACCCGCTCGACCTTGGCGATCTTGCCGCCGGCGAGGGCGGAGGCGGGCTCGGCGCGCGGCTTGTATTTGGGGTTGCGGATGTAGACGTGCTTCTCGCCGGGCTTGGACTCGGCATTGACGTAGATGAACGGCCCCGAGCCGACCTGGCTGTCGATCTGCTTGAACGGATCGGTGTCGGCGATCCGCTTGGGCATCATGAACGGCACGTTCGACGACGGCTTGCCGAGCGTGTCGAGCACCAGCCCGTACGGCTCCTTGAGCGTCAGCACGAAGCTCTTGTCGCCGCTGGCCTTGAGCGCGGCCACGAAGTCCATCAGCTTCTGGCCCATCGGGTCGCGGGCGCCCCAGCGCTTGAGCGAGGCGACGCAATCCTCCGCCGTCACCGGCTTGCCGTCGTGCCATTCCAGGCCATCGCGCAAGGTGAAGGTCCAGGTGAGCTTGTCCGCCGACACCTCGTGCTTGTCGACCATCTGCGGCTGGACGGCATTGCTCTCGTCCGTCGCGAACAGCGTGTCGTAGATCATGTAGCCGTGGTCGCGCGTGACGTAAGCCGTCGTCCAGATCGGATCGAGGATCGTAAGGTTGCCGTTCTGCACGAAGCGCAGGGGCTTCTTGCCCTCGGCGCGCCCGACGTAGGGCGCGAAGGCGAGCGCAGCACTGCCGGCCGCGAAAGCGCGGCGATTGATCCTGGACATTGTTCCTCCCTCAAGCCGACTGATTGGCGGCTTTTATTCCCATCGTTACCGGCGATCCTGCCGTTCCGACCAGCGGAGTCAATAGGCGCGGTGGCGATGTCCTTTCAGCCTGGTTCGAGCCGCAGCGTCGTCGACAGGATTTCGGGCTTCACCATCATCTCCGAATAGGGGCCCGGCCCGTACTTGCGCAGATATTCGCGACTGGCTGCCTCGACGGCGGCGGGCTCAGAGGTCGGGATCGCCCGCACCGCCAGCCGGCGTCCGGCGAACTCCAAGGTCGCGGCGCCGCCGGCCGCGAGGTCCCTGTACCAGCGCCCCTTGGCGCCGTACGCCGAGCGCACGAAAACGTCTTCGTCGGCCACGACCACCCAGATCGGGACCGCGCTCGCGGGATGCTTCTCGGTCCGGATCGAGACCTCGCGGGCGTCGTGCAGGTCGCTCAGTGTCTTTGCTTCGAAATGCGTCATGCCAATCTCCGGTTCGCTTCGCCTTCTCGCCGAGCACGATGAGAAAGGTCGACAAGCTTGAGGGAGTTGACCGTTTTCCCAGGTGCCGCCCTCGTGCTCCTTGAGGTAAGGCGTTCGAGACGCATTTTGTAGGCCTCCGGATCGGACCTGTTTCAACCGGGGCGACGCGCACCATTCGGCGCGCGACATCTGGGCAGAGCGACCCGGCACTGTTTTCGCATAAGGTGATCCGACAGCAGAGGAGCACGGGCATGGACGGCGAAATCGACGCAAAGACCTTCTGGAAGGCGATTGGATGCCGGGCGATCGGCGTGGCGATCGTGACCGCCAAGGGGACCGACGGGCCGGCCGGCTTCCTGGCGCTGTCGGCCACGCATCTTTCCGCAAGCCCGCCCATTATGCTGGTCTCGATCGGTCTCACGACCTCCGCGCTGGGTGCGGTCAGGCAGGGCAACCACTTCGCGATCAACTACGTGCCCAAGGGCCGCGACGATCTCGCCAAGGAATTCGGCGGCGGCGGCGCGCTGAAGGGCACCGACCGGTTCAAATCGGGCGACTGGGCCGAGCTCAAGACCGGCGCGCCGACCTTGGTGGATGCCGTAGGCGTGATCGACTGCACGCTCGAGGAGATGATCGAGCGCCACGGCACCGTGATCGCGCTGGGGCGGGTCGTGGGCTACAGCGCCGGGACCAAGGACCCGCTGATCAGCTTCCGCGGCGGGTATATCTGAGGGCGGAGCCGGAAACGCCCGGGGCCTTCATGGCCTCCCTCGTATGACCAGGGCTATCGCATATCTCAAAAACTCCGTCATCCCGACCGGAGCCGAGCGCAGCGAGGCGCAGTGGAGGGACCTATTCAGTTGCCTCGGCGACAAGAGGAGGTCCCTCGACTACGCCGCCCGCTGGGCGGCTTCGCTCGGGATGACGGAAAAATATGCGATAGCCCTGGCCGTATGACGGGGGAGGCAATGACTTCGAAGGCCCTCACTTGAAATGCCAGCGGCTGCCCTGCTCGGGGATCACGAAGCGCACGCCGAGGTCGTTGCCGGCCTCGAGCTCCTGCAGCATCTGCTTCTGCGGCTGTTCCTTGGTCAGCGAATACTTGATGTGGCTGACCACCACCGGCAAGCCCTTGAGGGCGTTGCCGCCGGCCTGGCGGTCGAGGTCGCGCAGCGAGTCGAGCAGCCAGCGCGGCGTCAGGTGGCCGAACAGCAGGTTGTCCGGCCGGTCGCTGGTGTAGGACGCTTCGATCATGATGGCCTTCAGCCGCTTCTGTTTCACCCGGTCAGCTAGCGCTGTCCAGACGTCGTGCAGGCGCGTGACCTTCTGCACCGCATCGGGCCCGGTGTCGCCAAAGCACAGAATGCCCTCGCCGTCGCTCTCGAGCAGGAAGGCCGTCGATTCCATTCCGCCGTGACTGAGCGGATAGGCGGTTACGGTCATTGCCGTATCCTTGAGCGGCGTCGTCACGCCGGGCGCGAGATCCTCGATCGCGTACTTCTTGAGCGGCGCCTTTCCGCGGTCGGTGAGATTGGGCCAGGCCTTCCAATTGAAATAGGTCTCGACCAGGTCGGCGGTGACCGACGACAGGGCATAGATCGGCTTCGGGCTGTCGTCGGGCGAGGCGATGATCAGGCCGGCCACGTGGTCGAGATGGGAATGGCTGATCAGGTAGCCCTTGATCGTCGTGGTGAGCACGTAGCCCACCCGGCTTTGGGTCGTGTCGGCCGGGAGCGCAATGCCCGCGAACGCACCCTTCTCGTCGGCGACGCGCAGGCCGTTCACCAGGGTGCCGGCGTCGCAGGCGACGGCGCGGTCGTCGCCGTGCGGATGGATGAGCGAGGCGCTGAGGTTGCCGTCCTCGATGCCGCCCAAGGCGCCCAGCACCACCAGATCGAACCCGTCAGCAGCGAGCGCCTGATGAGCGCTGGCGAAGAACGCCGATGCGGCGAGGATGCCGAGGGCAAGGCTTGCGGATCTCATCTTCGACTCCCCGAATTCGACGCCCGACGGCAGGGTCGGACGCTACCATGAGGTCCGAAAACCGCGAGCGCCTGTTTCGCGCGCGGTAAAAATGGTGTCATGGAATGGCCCAACAGGTGAGGCGTGCGATGACCGTGCTGCTCAATATCGATGTGCCCGATGTCGAGACCGGCGTGCGCTTCTACACGGCGGCCTTCGGCCTCAGGGTCGGCCGGCGCTTCGGCACGGACTTCGTCGAACTGCAGGGATGGCCGGCCGCGGTCTATCTCCTCGCGAAGCAGGCGGGCACGGTCGGGGCCGGCGGCGATTTGCGGCGCTATGGACGGCACTGGACTCCCGTTCATGCCGACATCGTCGTCGACAATGTGGACGAAGCCGTCGCGCGGGCGGTCGGCGCGGGCGCAAAGCTCGAGGCGCCGGCCAAGGACACGGCCTACGGCAGGATCGCCATGCTGGCCGATCCGTTCGGCCACGGCTTCTGCCTGCTGCAGTTCAATGACAAAGGATATGACGCGCTGCTGGAAGGGTAGAAATTCTTGCCGGACCGCGGGCCTCCAGGCCTGCTCATGATCATGAGCGCTCGCGATCCGAAAGAGCGGGCTGGAGGCCCGCGGTCCGGCAAGACTTATAGCCGGAGCAAGCTACCGTAACCGGCGACGGGCGTGCGGACCGACGCCAGGCGCAGGCAGTGCCAGAGGCTTGCCTGGTTGGCTGAAATGACCGGCCGCTTCAGGTCCTGCTCGAGCGACTCCAGGATGGCGACGCAGCGAAAGCCGGTGCCGGCGATCAGCACGCCGTCGGCGCCCGCCGGACACGCCGCCTTGATCTGGGCGTAGAGCGGCTCGACCTCCTGTTCGAAGCCAAGGCCCTGGCCCACGAGGTCGGACGGCGGCAGGTCGCGCCACTTGCGGCCGGGATCGTAGCGAAGATGGCCGGCCGGCTCGAACCCGTGATCGGCGTAGTAGCCGAGGCCCGCGGCCACCGTCTGGTCGTTGAACCAGGGCGGCAGGACCAGGAACGGCCGACTCACCCCCGAGGCGCGCAAAGCCGCCTGGGTGTCGAGACCGTTGGTGGTGACGATCGCTCCGGCGCCGAGCACGGGCGAGAGCGAGGCCACGGTGGCCTCGTCCCAGCCTTTGCCGCCTAGAAGGCTGCTCGAACTGTGCGCGACGACGACAGCCTGCAGCCGCATGGCCGCGAACTGGCGGCCGCCACGCAGCAGATCCTCCTCGGGTTCGACGGCTTTCCTGTCCTCGCGCCAGCGCGCCCACGGCGCGCGCGCCGTCACTCGGGCGGCGTGCACCGACACGCCGGGCGGCGCCATGGCCCACCATTCGGCTTCGGGCACGGCCTCGTTGCCGACGATGAACAGCCCGATGCGGGCGCGCCAACCCCAATTGTCGTTCGTCACGCAAACGCCCCCGATAGCAAAACTGCCGCTCAAGCAGATAGCATAGTGTGTAGCGGAACGCGCCGTCATAGGCTGCGTTACCGCCGCAGGCAGCGATGATCGAAGCCATTCTCCGCGACGCCATTCGCAAAAAGAAATGCCTGACCGGCGTATATGACGGCGCGATTCGGCGTTTCGCCCCTCATGCACTGGGCGCCACCTCGAAGGGCACGCCCGGCGTGTTTGTCTTCCAGTATAGCGGCGCCAGCAGCAAGAGCCTGCCGCGCGGCGGCGACTGGCGCTGCCTCCATATCGACGCGCTCTCGCACCTCGTCGAGAATGACGATCGCTGGCGCATGCTGTCCAATTACAGCCTGACGCGACAAAGCTGCCTGACGCGCATCGACGTCGCGGTGGCTACTTCTTCGTGAGCGGGCCGCCGAACTTGCAATAGCCGTCGAGCAGCACCTTGCTGTTGCCGTCCTTCAGCGAGCCGCTGACGTCCATCGAGCTGCTGCCGCCGAGATCGGCCTTGGCCTTGAACAGGCCGCCGGCATCCCTGGTCGCCTCGAAGTGGCGCTGCGGACGGCCCTCCTGCTGGAACAGGCCCTTGACGCTGTTGCCGTCGACCGTGACGTCGATCACCATCTTGTAGGTCGGGCACTTCGAACTTCCGGCAACGTTCGTGCCATAGCCCGTCCAGTTATAGGCGGCCGTCTGCGCCTGGGCCGCGCCCGTGAACAGAAGGCCCGCCATGGCGCCACCGAGAACAACAACCCTGATCATTGCAAGCCTCTCCCGTTAGAAGTGATCCCTGATCGCCTTGAGCACGGCGGCAGGCTTTTCCTGCCCGACCGCGTGCCCGGCCTTGGCAATCCGCACAAGCCTCGATTTCGCAATCGCCTTCTTGAAGGCATCACCGTAGACTGGCGGAATCAGCACGTCCTCGCGGCCCCACACGATCAACGTCTTGGCGGTAATCCGGTGCAGGCGCTGCGCCAGACCGCGGTCGGGGATCGGGAACAGGAGCTTGCCCGCCATGCCCAGTCGCCGTGCGTTCATGACCAGGAACTGCTTCAGGAATTCGGGGTCTTCCATGTTGCCGCCCGACGGTCAGCAGCTTGCGGCCGGCTTCGGCGTCGTGGAACAGCAGGCCGGGCAGCTCGTAGGGCAGCTTGGCGAAGATGTCGGCGATCGGATGGTCGTCGAGCCACAGGCCGGCCGGCGCCAGCAGGCAGAGCCGCTCGATCTCGGTATGGGCGATCGCCGCCATCTCGGCCGCGATCATGCCGCCCATCGAATGGCCGACGACGATCGGCTTCTTGAGCTCCAGCGCCTCCAGCACGTCCAGCGCGTGCAGCGTGATGTCGAGCATGTCGCGCAGCCCGTCCTCGCCGGTCGACTGGCCGTAGCCCGGCAGCAAGGGCGCCACGACGTGGTATCGGGTGGCCAGCGCCGCGATCAGCGGATCGGCCACCATGTGGCCGCCGGCGCCGTGGAGATAGAGAAGGTCGCGGCCGCCCTTCTTGCCTGAGGGGCCGGCCTCGACGACCTCGATGCGCGCCTTCGACGGCTTCAGGGTGATGAAGCGGGATTTCATGTGGAGCGCGGGCGTCCCGCCCGCCTCATGATTTTGAGCGGGCGGGACGCCCGCGGTCCGGAAGATGATGAAGGGTTCATTCCGCCGCTACCCGCAACGGCACCGGCTCGTTCATCGGGTGGCACCAGAAGCGGTCGTCGTGGTCGTTCCACTCGGGGAACATGTTGCGCAGCTGCGGCATCACCTTCTCGGCGAACAGCTTGGTCGAATACATGCACTTGTCGTTCGGCATGTTGCCGACATGCATGCAGGCAGAAGATGTTGCCGACGCGCAGCGTCTTGATCAGCTCCTCCATGCGCTGGCGCACCGTCTCGGGCGAGCCGGCGATGACGTGGCCGCCCTCGGTCAGATCCTTCCAGGTCAGCTCGGCGATAGCCGCCGCGCGGCGGGGCGTATTGCGACAGCGCGCCGGTCTGGATGGTCTTGATCGTGCGATAGCCCGGCGCGTCGGCGAAGCCCGGATAGACGTGCAGGCAGCGATTGTAGAAGTAGTTGACGTGCTGGCCAGTAGAGCCGCTCGGCCTCGTCGTCGGTGTCGGCGACGCAGATCGTCTGGGCGAAGCCGGCGCGATAGGGCGATTTGTCCGACGCGTTGCGCTCCGCGACGCGCTTCCAGTAGCCGTCCATCAGCGCCTGGCGCGCGGATGTAGCCGCGAGAAGCTGAGGTAGGAATAGGAGTAGGTGTTGTCGATGCAGAAATCGTAGGTCTCGACCGAGCCGCCGCCGGGAATGTGGATCGGCGGATGCGGCTTCTGGATCGGCCGCGGCCAGATGTTGACGTGGCGCAGCTTGTTGTAGCGGCCGTTGAAGGCGAACGGCTCGCGCGTCGCCCAGGCCTTGATGATCAGGTCGTGCGCCTCGGCGTATTTCTCGCGCGTCAGCGCCGGGATCTGGCCGTAGCAGTAGTTGGTGTCCATCGAGGTGCCGACCGGGAAGCCCGCGACCAGCCGCCCGCCCGAGATGCAGTCGAGCATGGCGAATTCCTCGGCCACGCGGATCGGCGGATTGTAGAGCGCGATCGAGTTGCCCAGCACGACGAGGCCGGCATCCTTGCGTGCGGCGCGCCAGGGCCGCCGCGATGATGTTGGGCGACGGCATGATGCCGTAGCCGTTCTGGTGATGCTCGTTCACGCCGATGCCGTCGAAGCCGAGCGTGCTCGGCGTATTCGAGCAGGTCGAGATAGGTGTTGTAGACCTCGTGGCTCTTCAGCCGGGATCGAACAGCCTGCTGGTCGATGTCGACCCAGACCGAGCGGTTCTTCTCCCGGAAGTCGTCCGGCAGATACGGCCACGGCATCAGGTTGAACCAGGTGAATTTCATGGACTGCTCCTTCGCCCTTCTTTTCCTCCCCCGTCTCACGGGGGAGGTGGCCCGCAGGGCCGGAGGGGGAAAGCCTCACAGAGACTATCTGCAAGACGATGATCATGATCTGAAAAGGGCCGACTGTTCGACTGAGGCCTTCCCCCTCCGCCCCCTTCGGGGGCACCTCCCCCGTATGACGGGGGAGGAGTTTCCACTATGGTGGCGCAGGAGAACACGACACGCCATGCAAAACCGTTTCATCGATCTTTACAGCGATACCAAGTCCAAGCCCTCGCCCGGCATGCGAAAGGCCATGGCCGACGCCGAAGTGGGCGACGAGCAGAAGATGGAGGATCCCACTGTCAACCGGCTGCGCGAGCGGGTCTGCGAGCTTCTGGGCAAGGAAGACGCGCTGTTCCTGCCGAGCGGCACCATGGCCAACCAGGCCGCCATCCGCGTCCATTGCCGGCTGGGCGACGAGGTGATCGCCGACCGTACGGCCCACATCATCAACGCCGAGACCGGCGGACCGGCGGCCAATTCCGGCGTCATGATCCGGGCCATCGACGGCCCCAACGGCGTGTTCACCGGCGATCAGGTGAAGGCTGCCCTGCGCGATCCCAACAGCCGGAACGCACCGCGCTCGCGGCTGGTGTCGATCGAGAACACCTCCAACGGCGGCTTCGGCACGGTGTGGCCGCTCGCCACCATGCAAGGCGTGACGGCCGTGGCGCGCGCGGCGGGTGTCGCGCTGCACATGGACGGCGCGCGCCTCTGCAACGCCTCGGTCAAGTCGGGCGTGAAGGCCAGCGACTACGCCGCCTGCGTGGATTCGCTGTGGCTCGACTATACCAAGGGGCTGGGCGCGCCGGTTGGCGCGAGCCTCGCGGGCTCGAAGGACTTCATCAAGGAGGCGTGGCGCCACAAGCAGATGCTGGGCGGCTCGATGCGCCAGTCCGGCGTCATCGCCGCGGCGGCGCTCTACGCCCTCGAGCACAACTGGGATCGCCTGGCCGAGGACCACGACAATGCGCGGCACCTCTCCCAGGGCCTGGCCAACATCAAGGGCATCGGGATCGACGTGCCGCGCATGGAGACCAACCTGGTCTTCTTCGAGGTCAAGAAGCCCGGCTGGACAGCGGCCAAGCTGGTCGAGGCCTGCAAGGAGCGCGGCGTCGGCATGGGCGCCAACACCGCCACGCGCATCCGCGCCGTCACCCATCTCGACGTCAACCGCGCCGACATCGACACGGCGCTGAAAGTGATCAGCGACGCGCTCGCGGCTTGATCATCTCCGGGAGCACGCCACCAATAGGCGCTAATGTTGACGATATTCAACCTCATCCTGAGGCGGCCGCGGAGCGGCCGTCTCGAAGGATGGGCCACGTACGGAATCGTGGATAAGGCCGGTTCGCAGCACCTGCTCTGCTGCCCACCCTTCGAGACGCGGTCCTGGGGCCGCTCCTCAGGGTGAGGTGTATGATGGCCCGACCCTGAAATGAACGCGCCTCTCAAGCTCGGCCAGTCGCTGCTCCGCCGCGAGGACCGCCGGTTCCTGACCGGGCGCGGGCGTTACACCGATGACACCGCGCCGTCGGATGCCCTCGCCGTCCTGTTCGTGCGCTCGCCGTATGCGCATGCGCGGCTGACGGGCATCGACAAGAGCGCCGCGCTCGCCTCGCCCGGCGTGGCGGCACTCTACACCGCCGAAGATCTTCTGGCCGACGGGCTGGGCCATCTGCCGGCGATCAGCGAGATCAAGGACGAGGCCGGCAACCGCCATCGCGAGCCCCCGCATCTGGCGATGCCGGTCGGCAAGGTCCGCCATGTCGGCGACATCGTGGCCATGATCGTGACCGAAACGCTCGACCAGGCGCGCGACGCGGCCGAGGCGCTCGAGATCGGCTACGAGATGCTGCCGGCCGTGGTCACGGTGGCGCAGGCGCTGGCCCCGGGCGCGCCGCTGGTCCATGACGACGTGCCGGGCAACCTGATGTGCCGCTGGGCCAAGGGCGACGCCGCCGCGACTGACGCGGCGTTCGCCAAGGCGGCGCACGTCACGTCGCTCGCCATCCGCTCGCCGCGCCAGATCGTGCATTACATGGAGACGCGCGCGGCGTGGTCGGCATACGACCCTGCCGTTGATGTCGTCACCGTCACCTTCGCCTCGCAGGGCGTGCAGGTCCCACATCGCCTGATGTGCGAGCGCGTGCTCAACATTCCCAAGGAAAAGCTGCGGCTGATCACCGAGGATGTGGGCGGCGGCTTCGGGCCGAAATTTCCCATCTACGCCGAATCGACGCTGATCGCCTGGGCAACCCGCAAGCTCGGGCGCGGTCTGCGCTGGACCAGCGACCGCGCCGAGCTGTCGCTGTCCGACAGCCACGCGCGCGACCTTGTGGCGAGCGCGGAGCTGGCGCTCGATGCCGACGGAAAATTCCTCGGGCTGCGGGTCAAGGCCGAGGCCAATTTCGGCGCCTATGTCTCGATGGTGGCGCCCACCATCCCGACCACGGGACTGGCCAAGGTGATTTCCGGCCTCTACCGCATCCCGGCCATTCGCATCGACTTCGACTGCGCCTTCACCAACACCGTGCCGGTCGACGCCATCCGCGGCGCCGGCAAGCCCGAGGCACTTTTCCTGCTCGAGCGGCTGGTCGACCTCGCCGCCCACGAGACCGGCCGCACGCCGGTCGAGCTGCGCCGCCTCAATCTGCTCAAGGCCCACGAGATGCCCTACGCCTCGGCGAGCGGCTACACCTATGACGCCGCCGACTGCATGAGGCTGTTCGAGACCGCGCTCAAGGCAGCCGACCAGCCGGGCTTCGCCAACCGGCGCGCCCTCAGCGAAGCCGCGGGCAAGCTTCGGGGACTGGGCTTGTCCTGTCATCTCCACGGCACCGGCGGGGTCGCCGACGAACACGTCGTGGTCGAGGTCGAGCCCGACCGGCTGGTCGCCAGGCTCGGCACGCAAAGCCAGGGGCAGGGCCACGAGACGGTGTTCGCGCAGATCCTGGCCGAGTCGCTGGGCGTGCCGGTCGAGCGTATCGACATTCGCCAGGGCGACACGCGCAGCATCCCGCACGGCGGCGGCACCGGTGGCTCGTCCTCGACCATCATCAGCGGCACGACGCTCCGGCGCGCCGCCGACGTGGTGATCGAACGCGGCCGCGACCTTGCCGCCGAGCGGCTGGAATCGGCGCCCGCCGACATCGCCTATCGCGACGGCGCTTTCGAGATCGTGGGCACCGACCGCCGCATCGGCCTGTTCGAGCTCGCGGAAAAAAAGCCGTTCTCGGGCGACGCCGTGTTCGGCGACAAGATCGAATCGTTTCCCACCGGCGTGATGGTCTGCGAGGTCGAAATCGATCGCGAGACCGGCGAGGTGCGCATCGACCGCCTGACCGCGGTGGCCGATTGCGGCACCGTGGTGAACCCGGTCCTGCTGGCCGGCCAGATGCATGGCGGCATCGTGCATGGCCTCGGCAATGCGTTGATGGAAGACGCCGTCTACGACGAGGCGACCGGCCAGCTGCTGAGCGGAACCTTGATGGATTACGCCCTGCCGCGGGCCGACGACGTGCCCGAACTCAGGGTCGAGACCATCGTCACCCCCTCGCCCAATAACTTCCTCGGCCTGAAGGGCGTGGGCGAGCTGCCGACCAACGGCGCGCCGGCGGCGATCGGCAACGCCATCCTCGATGCGCTCCGCCCGTTCGGCGTGCGCCATCTCGACATGCCGATCACAGCGCAAAAAGTTTGGCAGGCGCTGCAGGGTTCGTAAGTTCATCGCTGGGGGCGCGCCACTCCAGTGGCGCGTCTTCTCATAATCTTTGGGACCGCGAGCCTCTGGCTCGCTCATGAAGCATGAGCGGGCGGGACGCCCGCGGTCCGAAAGAGCATGACGCGCCACTGGAGTGGCGCGCCCCCAGCAAGGCTCAGCGCTCGCGCAGCTCCCTGAGCGCCACGGCAATCGCCTCGCGCGTTTCATCCGGTTGCCGGGCGATCGCGTCGCCGAGCTGGTGAAGCTGGCGACGCAGAGTATGGACCTGATCCAAGAGGTCGATCACCGTCTCGACCGACTCGTCATCGAAGCCCATCTCGTCGACCAGTTCGGCGAGCAGGCGGGCGCGCGCCACGTCGACGGACTCGAAGACCCAGGCGTCACCCTCGGCGCCCGGCCGCAGCAGGCCGCGCTCCACCCAGCGCTCGACATGGACGGTAGTGAGCCGGCCGTGCACGCGCAGCAGGTCATCGAGATTGGTCATGTGAACTGCTCCATCTCCTTGCGCGGATCGTAGGTGCGGCCCGCCTCCCACTTCTCCAGGAACTCCTTCAACGCAGGATCAGGCTTGTCGGGCAGCATGACCTTGAGCTTGACGTACTGATCGCCGCGCTGCTTCGACTTGCGGTCGAGCAGGCCTCGGCCTTTCAGCCTGAGCGATGTGCCGGTGTTCGAGCCCGCCGGCACCGCCAGCATGACCGGCCCGCTCACGGTCGGCACGCGGATCCTGCCGCCCAGCACAGCCTCGGTCAGCGTTACCGGCACCTCGACATGGATATCGTTGTCGCGCGGCTCGAAGAAGGGGTGCGGGTCGACATGGATCTCGACATAGGCATCGCCCGCCGGCCGGCCCTTGGCGCCGGGCATGCCCTGTCCCTTGAGCCGCAGGGTCTGGCCGTCGGTCGTGCCCTCGGGGACGTCGATGTCGAGGGTCTTGCCGTCGGGCAGGTTGACCCGCTGCTTGCCGCCGCGCGCCGCCACCAGGAACGGCACGCGCAGGGTGTAGGTGACCGGCAGCCCGCCCATATCGAAGCCCTCGCCCTCGCCGCCGCGGAAGTTGAAGCCGCGCGCGCCGCCTCGCTGGCCGAACATCTCGGAGAAGATGCCGCCCATGTCGACGAAGGATTCGTGGGCGCCGGCGCGCTCGTACTTGGCGCCGTCGAAGCCGCCTGCCTGGTCGCGATAGAAGCCACGCGGCGGCATTTCCTGGCCGGTCGCGTCGATCTCGCCGGCGTCGAAGCGGCGGCGCTTCTCGGGATCCGACAGGATCTCGTTGGCCTGCGATATCTCCTTGAACTTGGCCTCGGCCGCCTTGTCGCCGGGGTTGAGGTCGGGATGGTGCTTCTTGGCGAGCTTGCGGAACGCCTTGCGGATGTCGTCGTCCGAGGCGGTCTTGGCTACGCCAAGGACGGAATAGGGATCGCTCATAACCGGCAAATGTGATGACGATTCAGGCGGTTGCAAGCCCCTTGCCGTTCACGGCGTCGGCGAAAAGCCGGTATTTGACGCTGTCGACTGACCATTCGCGGGCCCAATTTACGAGATCACCCCATGGATCGTTGAGCTTGCCCAGCCCCGACACCACGGCCACCACCGTGCCGACTTCGATGCGACCGGCCACGGCCAACCAGCCTCCTACGCCCAGCGCCACGGCGACGGCCATGGCATACATCAAGTTCATCGCCATGTTCATCGAATATTTGATCTTGTAGATGCCCATGTTGAGGGCAAAGACGTGTTCGATGCCCTTGTCGGCGGGCACGCCGGTGTCGACGATGTCGCCGCTCACCTTGCGCAGGGTCGTAATGCGCTCGCCGGCGCGGCGGTTGATGGCCTGCTGCATCAAGGGAACGAACAGCATCTGCGGCAGCAGGAAGGCGGCGCACAGCACCAGCGTCCACGGCTCCAGGAAGGTCATGTAGCCGATCACGCTCACCAGGATCCCGGCCTGCAGCAGCGGCTCGGAGATCGCCATGCCGACGAAGCCGCCGATCGGCTCGACCTCGGCCACAGCCATGGCGGAATGGACCCCGGCCTGCTCGGCATCCGGCGCATCGGTCTCATGGCCGGGCAATGGAATACCCGCATCCTGGATGGTCTGCCGCAGGTTTCGAACGGCGTCCTCGCTCACCCACGCACGATAGACGTTGAGCGCCAGCTTGAAGCCCTGTTCGAGAAGCGCGACCGCGGCATAGGCGATGGCCAGCCACACGATGGTGCGCGTGGCGCCACTCTTGATCGCGTCGTTGACGATGCGCCGCTGCAGCTCGAGCGGCACGGCGCTCAGCCCGAATACCGCCGCCGACAGCGCCGCGAGTCCAAGCTGGTGAACGCCCGATTTTCCGATCACGTAACCGATGATCGTGCGCGGCAGGAGGGGCCGGTCCATCACGATTTAACGCAGGCAGTGGGCGGATGTTCCGCTGTCATGCCGGACCGCAGGCCTCCAGGCCCGCCTCGAAGAGTCATGAGCGGGCCTGGAGGCCTGCGGTCCAGTAAGAGCAGCCTAGAGCCCGAGCACAGCCTTGGCGATGATGTTGCGCTGGATCTCGTTGGATCCGGCATAGATCGTCGAGGCCCGGTTGTTGAGATAGAGCGGCATGGCCGTGATGCCCCATTCCGGCGTCGCGGTGGGCGCATTGTGCCCCAGCGTACGCGCCTCCGGCTCGAAGGGCGCGGCATACCAGGCCAGCGCCTCGACGCCCAGATGATCGAGCTTCTGCAGGGTCTCGCTGCCGCGGATCTTCATCGCCGAGGAAACCGCGCCCGGGTTCTTGCCGCGACTGAGGTCGGACAGGACCTGCATCTCGATCATCTCCAGCGCCTGCACTTCCATCTCGGCCTCGGCCAGGCGCTCGGCAAAGCCGCGCTCGCCCAGCAGCCGGCCCGACCCGTCGGCCGCCTCCTCGCGCGCGATGCGCCTGATGTCCTCGATGCGGGCATAGAGGTTGGGCGTATAGGCATCGCCGCCGCGCTCGAACTCGAGCAGGTACTTGGCCACCGTCCAGCCGGCGTTCTCCGGTCCGATGCGGTTGGCGATCGGCGTGCGCACATTGTCGAAGAACACCTGGTTGACCTCATGGTCGCCGGCCAGGGTCACGATCGGCGCCACGCTGAGGCCGGGCGTCTTCATCGAATCGATCAGCACGAAGGAGATGCCGTCCTGCGGCTTGCCTTCGGTCGAGGTGCGCACCAGGCAGAACATGTGGTCGGCGACATGCGCGCCGGTCGTCCAGATCTTGGTGCCGTTGATGACATAGTCGTCGCCGTCGCGCACCGCGCGGGTCTTGAGGCTGGCGAGGTCGGAGCCCGAGCCCGGCTCGGAATAGCCCTGGCAGAAGATGATGTCGCCCGACACGATCGCCGGCAGATACTTGGCCTTCTGCTCGGGCGTGCCGTATTTCATGATCACGGGTCCCACCATGCGCAGTCCCATGGCGAAGATGCGCGGCGCGTCGACCGCAGCACTTTCGCGCGCGAAGAGATAGCGCTGGGTGGCATTCCAGCCGGTGCCGCCATATTCCTTGGGCCAGGCGGGCGCCGACCAGCCGCGCTGGGCCAGCACCTTGTGCCAGCGCATACCGGCTGCAATATCGGCGAACACACCGCCCGTCTTGCGGCCGGCTTCGCGCAGATCCTCGCTCAAATTCTCGTCAAGGAAACGGCGGACCTCGTCACGGAAGGCTTCGTCCTCGCGGCTGAGCGCTAGATCCATGGGTTTCCTCCGGCCACCCTGTGCGACGGGCAGCTCAGTGGAAGCTAGCGGCCGGTGCGGCAGGACGTCCAGAGCAAGGCTGACAGCGGCTTCCGACGGGCGGTACACTTCCGCGCCAGCGTCCTGGGCCGTCAGGCGAAGGATCTTTCGGCGGCACGAAAGGTGCTTCGCTCCGCTCAGCATGACAACATTGGTTGGAGGCCGGCCATGCGTGTGCTGTTGGTCCTGCTCACCCTTCTTCTCTTCGCCGCCCCCGCCGCCGCACAGGACCGCAAGGAAGTCGACCTGGCGCTGGCCATGGCGATCGACATTTCCGGCAGCATCGACCCCGACGAGGCCCATCTGCAGCGCGAAGGCTATGTCCAGGCCTTCCGCGACCCGGTGATCGTCAAGGCGATCCTGGGCGGCAGCAACGGCCGCATCGCCGTCGCCTACTACGAATGGTCCGACGCCTGGGTGCAGCGCATCCTGATCGACTGGACCCTGCTCGACTCCGAGGCCACGATCGCCGACTTCGCCAGCCGCCTGGCCGCCGCGCCGATCTCGATCGCACGCCGCACCTCGATCAGCGGCGCCATCCGCTACGCCATCCCGCTGTTCGGCCGCAGCCCCTACGAGGCCGAGCGCAAGGTGCTCGACATTTCGGGCGACGGCTCGAACAACGACGGCGCCCTGGTCACCGACATGCGCTACGAGGCGCTGAAGGAGCGCATCGTCATCAATGGGCTGCCGATCATGAACGACCGGCCCAACCCGTTCGGCTTCCCGAGCGAGACCGACCTCGACAAGTATTACCTGGCCTGCGTCACCGGCGGGCCGCGCTCCTTCGTCGAGGTGGCGCGCAACTTCGACGACTTTCCCCGCGCCGTGCGCAAGAAGCTCCTGCAGGAGGTGGCCGACGTCGGCCCGCGACATGATTTCGACATCGGCAGCCTTGGGCGCCTGCGCGACGGCACGCAGCTCGCGCAAAGCAACAGCAGCGGAAGCGGACGTCGGACGGTGCGCGGCGACGACGACTACACCAAGTTCGTGCATCCCGAGTACGAGCTCGGCTGCGACATCGGCGAGCGGCGGTCGCGCGAATTCTGGCAGCGTCGCTTCGGCGTCACGCCCGACTGAGGCGCCGGGTCCTCCACCGGTCCATCGGCACTGACACGCGACGGTCACTGAGCTGCAACACCGTCCTCCTAGGGTCTCGCCCGCGCTTGGCCGGCCAAACCGGCCGGGGCGCCAACCCTCACGGAGGACATCATGAAAGACAAGATCATCGAGCATCACAAGGAAGCGGCCGATCATCACGAGCATGCCGCCAAGCATCATCGCGAGGCCGCCAAGCATCACGAGGCCGATTCGCACGAGAAGGCCGCGCACCATGCCCATTCGGCGCACGGTCATTCGGCGCACGCCGCGCACCATGCGGGCGAGGCGAGCAAGCATCACGCCGAGCATCACGGCAAGCACTAGGCGGGATCGACGGTTCGCGGGCCGTCGCGGCGCCCGCGAACCGGTCAACGCCGGCGCAGCGCCAACCGCAGGCGGTCGAGCACGCCGATCGTGACCAGCAGGCCCGCCGTCACCAGCGCCAGCCCGGCGATCTGCAGCAGGCCCGGGATCTCGCCCACGATCGGGATGCCGACCAGGACCGACACCGCAGGCACGATCGCGGGAAACAGCACGGCTCGGCTCACGCCCAGCAGGATGACCGCCCTTGTGTAGGCGATCATCGTGACCAGGCCCTGAAGACCGCCCTGCACCAGGCCTTGCAACGCGAGCGTCGCCACCGGTAGCGCCGCCACATGCGCCGTTCCGGCCCATAGCAGGTAAGTCGGCGTCGCCACGACCATCGACAGCACGGAGACGACGGCCGTCGCGCGCAGCGCGGGCAGCCGCCAATGGCGCAGCAGCAGGGTGAAGCACGCCCACAGCAGGCTGGACAGGAAGAACAGCAGGTCGCCCACCCAGGCACGAGCGCCCGTGTCGGCAGCCGATCGCGCGATGCCGTCCCAGCCGATCAGTCCGATGCCCAGCAGCACGATCGCGGCACCCGCCAGATGGGCCCGGCTCAGGCGTTCGCGCAGGAAGAGCGCCGCACCGATGGTGCTGACGATGGTGACGGTCGAGGGCGCGATCACCGCGCCATGAGCCAGCGGCGCGAAGCCGTAGCCGCCGGTCTGCAGGAGCGCAAACGGCGCGCCGCCCAGCAAGGTCAGCAGACAGGCGCGCCGCCAGCCGATCCCGGCCAAGGTCGGCAGCCCCCAGCGCAGCAGCAAGGGCAGCATGATCGTGCCGGCGACCAGGAAGCGCGCGAAGATCATGTCCGGCACGGCAAGGCCGCCCACGACCCCGGCGCGCGCCGCGGCGAACGACAGCGAGGCGCCGAGCGCCATGATGCTTCCCGACAGGAATCCCCAGCGCTCGCGCCTTGCCCGCTCCGCCTCGGTCGCCTGCGTCATGGCGTGGGCGGTAGCACGTTCGGTGCCAGTCCGGGCATTATTTTGTAGCGTGCGATCCAAAATCGTGCATTGATTGCTAAATGGGCCGCCTCAAAGCCTTTGACGAGAATGAGGTCCTCGACCGCGCCGTCGATTGCTTCTGGCAGCACGGCTACGAGGCGACCTCGGTGCGCGACCTGGCGGATCGCATGGGCATTGGCGGCACCAGCCTCTACAACGCCTACGGCGACAAGCGCGCCCTCTTCGTCAGCGCCCTGGCGCGCTACGCCGAGCGATCGATGCGCGAGCGCATTGCCCGACTGGAGAAAAGCAGTCGGCCGAAGGAGGCGATCCGGGCGTTCCTTGCCGAGATCATCGACCGATCGCTGGCTGACCCTGACCGCAAGGGCTGCCTGCTGGTCAATTCGGCGCTCGACGTGGCGCCGCACGATGCCGAGATCGGCCGGGTCATTGCGGGCTGTTTCGCCGAGCTACGCGCCTTCTTCCGCCGCAACCTCGAGTCCGCTCGCGCCGCCCATCAGGTGCCGCGACAGACCGACCTGGACGAGCTGGCTGGGCACCTGCTGGGCGTGGTGCTGGGGGTTCGCGTGCTGGCGCGCACCGGCGCCGACCGCGCGCAACTCGACGCCGTCGCACGGCCGGCGCTGCGCCTGCTGGCGATGCCGCGGCGTCCGCGACGCAAGCCGTCGCCCCGCAGGCTGCACTCGTGAGCGGCACCGCACCGACCATCAACCACCTGAACATCGAAGCGCTTTCGGCGCTGGCCGACGACGCGCCGGTCGTGATGCTGAATCTGATGCGCTTCCGCGAGAAATCGCTCGACGGCAAGGGCAGCGGCTGGGACGCCTACCTGCGCTACAGCGCGCTCGCCATCAAGCTCATCAAGGCGCGCGGCGGTACCATTACATGGACCGGCACGGCGGAGGCCGTGGCGCTCGGCGTGGCCGAGGACATTCGGTGGGACTACGTCGCCCTCGTCCGCTATCCCTCGCGCGCCGCGTTCATCGACATGATGACGTCGTCCGATTACGCCCGGGCCAACGTCGAACGCGACAATGGCTGCGAAGCGCACACCATCATCGCCATCCGCGAGACCTACAACAGGCTGACCCCGACGAAGGAGTAGACCATGTCACTGGAAGACAAACTGGCAGCAACGCGCGCGGCCGGCGCCACCCGCATCCCCCCGGAACGCCAGGCCATCATGCATCGCGCGACCGAGGATCTGCGCAACTCCGGCATCCTCGACCGCACCGTGAAGGTCGGCGGCCGGGCACCGGACTTCGAGCTCGATAACCATGACGGCCGCCGCGTTTCCTCGGCCGAGCTTTTAGCCGGCGGCCCGATGGTCCTGTCGTTCTTCCGAGGATCGTGGTGACCCTACTGCGTGCATGAGCTGGAGGCTCTGCAGAACGTCTACGCCGACATCGCGGGCCTCGGGGCCTCGCTGGTCGTGATCTCGCCCGAGCTGCCGCAGCGCACGACAGCCATGGCGGCCCGGCACAAGCTCACCTTTCCGATCCTGTGGGATGAGCAGTCGAAGGTGGCCGAAACGTTTGGCCTCGCCTTCACCCTGCCCGACGACCTGAGGGCGGTATATCTCAGCTTCGGCAACGACCTCGCCGTGCGCAATGGCGATCCGTCCTGGCGCCTGCCGGTGCCGGCGCGGTTCGTGATCGACGCCGACGGCATCGTGCGCTCGGTCCAGGCCGACCCCGACTACACCCATCGGCCGGAGCCGGAAACCACCGTCGACGCCCTGCGCAAGGTCGTCGGCGCCTGATCCTTCGAGTGGAGTTTGGTCCGCGCTGCCTGGCTCATTCCTCCCCAGCGAAGCTGGGGAGGTGTCGGCGTGCTCCGCCGACCTGCCTTCGCCGAAGCGAAGCCGCTTCGGCTTCGCGCAGGCAGGCGGAGGGGTCATGAGCCTCAGTACTGGCGCTCTGGACCCCTCCGCCCGCTGCGCGGGCACCTCCGCCGCTGCGATGGGGAGGACTGGTTGAGACAGTGCGGACAAGGCTCTAGGCCATCGGGTAGTCGTAGCGGATGAAACCCGCGAAGCGCGCCACCTTGTCGTAGAGGGCGCGGGCGCGCGCGTTGTCCTGCTTGGTCTGCCAGTAATAGCGCGGGCAGCCGTGGGCGCGCGCCGCCGCCGCGACCGCCTCGATCAGCGCGCGAGCGGCGCCCTGGCCGCGCACCGTCTCGTCGACGAACAGGTCGGCAAGGTAGCAGACATCGTCGAACCAGATGCTGGTCTGGAACGTGTAGTGGGCGATGCCGACCAGCCGGCCGTCGAGGCGCGCCGCGAGGCCATGCATCGCCTCGCCCTTCATCAGCCGGTGCCAGGTGCGGTCGTAGGCTGCATCGGGCAGCACCCTCTCATAGAAGGCGTTGTAGCCCACGGCGAGCGGCTGCCAGGCCTCCCGGTCGGCCTCTGAAGCGGTGTGATCTCGATCATGCCGCCTTGTAGCCCGCCGGTTCAGGCCGAGACCAGCGTCATGAACCCGCCATCGCTCATGCGCTGGAGGTCGTACGGCATGGCCCGCCCTCTTACGCTTCGGTCGGCGCCGCAACGACGGCCACCGGCCGGTCCGCATAGTCCGCGGCCCAGCGGCAGGAGGGTTGCGAAGTGGTTTCCGAAACGATGTTTCCCGCGTCCTTCTTCGGATGGCGCGTCGTGGCCGGCACGTTCGTGCTGGCGGTGTTCGGCTGGGGGATCGGTTTCTACGGGCCGCCGGTCTATCTCCACGCCGTGCAGGAAGCGCGTCACTGGTCGGTGGCGCTGGTGTCCTCGGCCGTGACGCTGCATTTCCTGGTGGGCGCCGTTGTGGTCGCCAACTTGCCGGCGCTCTACCGGCGGTTCGGCCTGCCGGCGGTGACCAAGAGCGGCGCGATCGCCCTGGCCCTGGGCGTGCTGGGCTGGGCTCTCGCGCGCGCGCCGTGGGAGCTGCTGCTGGCCACGCTGCTGAGCGGCGCCGGCTGGGTGGCGATGGGCGCTGCCGCGGTGAACGCCATCATCGCGCCGTGGTTCGTGCACAAACGGCCGGCGGCGCTCGCCACGGCCTACAACGGCGCCAGCATCGGCGGCGTGGTGTTCTCGCCGCTCTGGGTCCTGGCGATCGCCTGGTTCGGCTTTCCCATGGCGGCGGCAATCATCGGCGCCGTCATGATCGTCGCCATCTGGCTGCTCGCCGATCTGGTCTTTTCGCGCACGCCGCACAGCACCGGCCAGTCTCCGGACGGCGAGACAGCAGGCGCGCCGCCCGTCGCTGCCGCCTGGACGGCGCCGGCGCTGCCCGGCCGCCTGTTGTGGCGCGACCGCGCCTTCCTCACGCTGGCGGCCGCGATGGCGCTGGGCCTGTTCGCCCAGATCGGGCTTCTGGCGCATCTCTTCTCGCTGCTCGTGCCCGCGCTGGGCGAGCAGGCCGCCGGCATCCTGATGGGCCTCGCGACGGCGAGCGCCATCGCGGGCCGCACTCTGGTGGGCTGGCTGATGCCGGCGGGCAGCGACCGTCGTCTGATCGCCTGCGCCAGCCTGGTCGTGCAGATCGCCGGTTCGGTCATCCTGATGCTGGCCGGCAGCAGCGACGTCGTGCTGCTGATCGTGGGCGTCCTGCTGTTCGGCGCGGGCATCGGCAACACCACCTCCCTGCCGCCGCTGATCGCCCAGGTCGAGTTCACACGGGAGGATGTCCAGCGGGTCGTCCCGCTGATCGTGGCCATCGGCCAGGGAACCTATGCCTTCGCGCCCGCGGCGTTCGGAGCCCTGCGCACTTTTTCTCCGGCAGCCGCGACGGAGCTGTTCGCCGCCGCGGCCATGGTGCAGGTCCTGGCGATCGTGGCGTTCCTCGCGGGACGCCGTCGCCGGCCGGACTAGGCGGACGCCCCGCCCGCCTCGGACAGGACCGGCAGGGCCACGAGACGCTTGGCCGCGAAGTCGAGAAAGGCGTCGATCTTGGGCGCACGATGCGCGCGGCCCTTGGTGACGAGATGCACGGGCAGCGGCGGCCGCTCGAAGGCCTGCAGCAGGCGGACCAGCTTGCCGGAGACCAACTCGTCGGCCACCTGGTAGGACAGGAGCTGGGCGATGCCGCGACCCTCGCGCGCGGCGCGCAGCCGGGTCTCGACATCGTCGGCCCGCAGCCGTCCGTTCAGCCGGGGCGGCGCGCCGCGACGGGCGCCGGCGAACTGCCACTCGGTGTTGCCGGGCCGCGTGCCGAGCAGCGCCTCGTGATGCGTGAGCTCGGCCGGGCTGCGCGGCGTGCCGCGGCGCTTGAGATAGGCCGGGCTCGCCACCCACAGGCGGCGCACATGGCCGACCCGCCGCGCCGAGAGGGCGGAATTGGCCAGCGGGCCGATGCGCAGCGCGATGTCGACGCCCTCGTCGATCAGGTCGATGTTGCGGTCGCCCAGCAGCAGCTCGACCTCCACGCCGGCATGGGCATCGAGGAAGCGGGCGACGATCGGCGCGATGTGGCGGCGGCCGAACTGCACCGGGGCGGTGATGCGCAGCAGGCCGCTCACCGGCGCGTCGGGCGCTCCCGCCGTCGCGGCCTCGTAGTCGGCGACCAAGGTGCGCGCCCTGTCGTAGAGCGCGCGGCCGGCTTCGCTGGGCGCCAGCCGGCGGGTCGTGCGGTCGATCAGGCGGAGGCCGATGCGGTCCTCGAGCGAGGCCAGCGCCCGCGTAATGGCGGGCGGCGAACGGCGCAGGCGCGCCGCGGCACGCGCCAGGCTGCCCTCTTCCACGATGCGCACGAAGATCGCCAGCTCGTCGAGACGGTCCATTCCAATAATTCCAGTAAATGGAAGAGTGATTTCTACATTGCTCAGCTTACTGGCGCAATCGCGCGCGCCTATGTTGGATCAGCAACGAACCGGAGGACCGGACATGCTGACCGGAAGCTGTCTTTGCGGAAGCGTCGCCTACGAGGCCGACGCGACGCTCGAGCGCATCGTGCACTGCCATTGCCAGATCTGCCGCAAGACGCATGGCGCGGCCTTCTCGTCGGTGACGGCGGTGCCGCGCGAAAAATTCCGCTGGGTCCGCGGCCAGGAGCTTCTGGGCGCGTTCGAATCCTCACCCGGCAAGTACCGTCGCTTCTGTACGCGATGCGGCTCGCACGTCATGGCCGAGCGCACGGCGCAGCCCGTGGTCCTGCTGCGGCTGGGCTGCCTCGACACGCCGGTCTCCGAGCCAGCGATGAGCAGCCTGCCGCAGGTCCATATCTGGCGGTCCGACGCGGCCCCCTGGTACGACCCCAAAGTGCCGGTTCCCGAGAAAGCGGAGGGCCTCACATGAGCCCGCAAGACGGTTCAGTCTTCCTGTCGTTTCACGAAGACGAGCTCGCAGCGCAGAGCCTGGCCGGGCAAGGCGCCGGGCGGGCCGCCATCCGGCCCTTCATGCCCGACCAGCACCGCGCCTTCTTTGCGCTGCTGCCCCAGCTGTTCACGGCGACGCTCGATGCGCGCGGCTGGCCGATGGCCTCGGTGTTGACTGGCGACAAGGGTTTTATCCAGTCGCCCGACGCTGCAACCCTGCACATCGCGGGCCACCCTGCCGCGGACGATCCGGCGGCGCCCGGTTTTGTCACGGGCGCAGAAGTCGGCCTGATCGGACTCGATTTCACCACACGGCGACGCAACCGCGCCAACGGCCGGCTGGTCGCGGTGGACGACGGCCTGACCGTTCGGATCGCCCAGAGCTTCGGCAATTGCGCGCAATACATCCAGAGCCGTGCGTCCGCGCCGCGCGCTCCGACGCAAACGCGCCGCGAGGATCTGGGCGCGCTTGACGACGCCGCTCGCGCGCTGATCGCCTCATCGGACACGTTCTTCGTCGCCAGCCGGTCGCGGCCCGAGATGGGCGTCGACGGCGGCCTCGACATGTCCCATCGCGGCGGCCGCCCGGGTTTCGTCGGCGTGCTGGGCGACACGCTCGCCATCCCCGACTTCCGCGGCAACCGCTTCTACAACACGCTGGGCAACTTTTTGGGTGATCCGCGCGCCGGCCTGATCTTCATCGACTTCGTCGCGGGCGACATCCTGCAGCTCCAGGGCACGGTGACGATCGACTGGCATCCCGACGGCGGGCCGGCGGGCGCCGAGCGGCTGTGGCGGGTGAAGATCGAGCGCGCCTGGCGTCGCCGCGGCGCCTTCCCCTTCGCCTGGACGTTCGGCGACTACGCGCCCACGACCCTAAGGACGGGAGTTCTGGTGACGGCCGCTCCAGCGCCGCGCGGTCCCAGCGGCTGAGCTTGGCGGCGGCTTCATAGGTATGGATGAGGTAATCCATGACCGCGTCGTCGGGCGAGGAGGACTGGCGAACCGAATCGTAGGGCAGGACGAACTGGCCCAGGTCGCCGTCGTAATAGGCCAGGGGAGTCATCGGCGCATCGGCGAAGCCCACGGGCTCCGGATAGGCATAGCTGAAGAACGCCGGCCGGCCGAAGCCGCCATTGCCCGGCCAGAAGCCGCAGCTGCTGACCTCGTGCGAGTAGGCTTCCTGCATCACCCAGCGGCCGAGATGGGGTGAATCGCTTTGCAGCGGCGGCGCGGTGCGTCCCGAGAAGCGAGTGACCGCGAGGTCGAAGCTGCCCCAGAAGAAGTGTACGGGGCTCACCTTGCCGATGAATTGCGCGCGGAACTGCGTGAACAGGCGATTGACCTGCACAAGGATGCGCCAGAACCGGCCGACATAGTCACGATCGTAGGCGGCGTGCTCTTTGTCCTGATCGAAAGGAATGGCGCCATCGATCTCGACCGGCATGGTCCAGATCTTCGTTTCCAGCCCGAGGCCGCGTAGCCGGCCCATGACCTCGGTGTAGAAATCGGCAACGCTGCGCGGGCCCAACGCAAAGGCCTCGATCTCCCCGCTGCTGGTGCGGATCTCGAACCTGTGGTCGATGAAGTCGAAGTCGATCTGGAAGCTTTTGGCGCCATAGGGGATCGGCGACGTCGTCAGTCCGCGACTGGTCACGTAAAGCGGCACCTGCCACCAGTGATTGACCATGGGCGCATGGGCGAGCCGGATCTTGCCGACCACCTGGGTCCACAGATGAAGCGTGGCACAGCTCTCGGCCCAAGCCGCGAGGGGCAGCTCGGGCCAATCGGCCGCGACGGACTGTGCCGAAGAACGCTCGATCATGGCTTCTCGTCCTGCTGGCGCAGGCGCGCAACCATCGCCTCCAGCGCGAGCACGTAGGAATCCACGCCGAAGCCCGCTATCATGCCGACCGCGGCCTCGGAGGTGACCGAACCGTAGCCGCGCTTCTCGATGTTGGTCATGTGGATCTCGATGACGGGCGCGCGGATTGATCTCAGGCAGTCGCGCAGGGCGTGGCCGGCATGCAGGAAGCCCGCGGGATTGAACAGGATGCCGTCGACCCTGGCGCGGTCGGCCTTGTAGATCGCCGTGACCGCCGCGCCTTCGGTGTTGGTGTAGAAGATCTCCAGCGCCACATCGAGGCTGCGCGCCTGGCGGCGCAGGATGGCATCCAATTCCTTGGCCGTGGTCGTTCCATAGAGCTCGGGCTGGCGGCGGCCGAGATATTCCATGTTGGCGCCCTGGATCAGCAGCAGCTTCATTGCAACTCAACCCCGATGGTCGGTGGCGGGCCCTCGCTCCGCCACCCATGGACGAACGAGACTAGGACATTTCTCCGACGAACTGAAACTTGTCCAAAGGCGGCCCGCGAAGCCTGACGGTCTCGTCATGCTCCGCTCACCATGCGATGAAGGAACGCGGCGTCGCCGCAGAGCGGGGGGAGAACGGTGCCCGTCACGATCATGGCCATCCTGGAGGTTGCGCTGCTTGGCCTCTTCACCACGAGTTCGGTGATGATGGGCGCGGCGCTCGGCCTCTACCTGCCGATCTCCAACAGGCTGCAGGCGAGCATCCTGGCCTTCGCCGCCGGTTCACTGATCGCCTCGCTGGCCATCGAGCTCGCCTTCGAGGGCGCGCATGACCTTACCCAGCACGGCGCCAACGTGCATGCCGCCTGGGCCCTGATCGCTGGCGGCTTCTTCCTGGGCGCCGTGATCTACTTCGTGGCCTCGCTGTTCCTTGAGCAGAACGGCGCGGCGCTGCGCTATCCCTCGAAATTCCTCGAGTATGCGATCGAGCGCAAGCGCCAGGAGGTCGACCGCCATCTCGCTCAGCTTGCAAAATGCGAGATGCTGCGCAACCTGCCGTCGGCGCACATGCAGCCCGTGCTCGAACATCTGACCGAGCGCCGCGTGACAGCGGGCGAGATCGTGTTCCGCACCGGCGATCCCGGCGATGCGCTGTACGTCGTGGCGGAGGGCAAGGTCGAGGTGCTGGACGGCGACGGCCGCGTTCTCGCCGCGCTGGGCGAAGGCCAGGCCTTCGGTGAGATGGCGCTGCTGAGCAGCGGCACGCGCACCGCGACGGTGCGCGCCCAGACCGACGCACTCTTGCTCGCCATCGCCAAGGCCGATTTCGACAGCCTGCGCGAGCTGGATCCGTTCCTCGATGAGCAGGTCCGCAAGCTCAGCCACGAACGCGCCCTCTCCAACCTGCGCGCCGCCAAGGTCGACCCGGCGCGCTGGGCCAAGACGGCACGCGACAGCATCGACAGTATCAGCCGCAGCGAGGAGCACCGGCTGCTGATGGAGGCCAAGGCGGGCCGCGGCGCGGGCCTCGCCATCGTGTTCGGCAACATCCTCGACACCATCCCCGGCTGCCTGGTGATCGGCGCCAAGTTCGCGGGCTACGAGAGCCTGTCGGTGACCCTGATCATCGGCATGTTCCTGGGCGGCATCCCCGAGGCGGCGGCGAGCGCCGGCATGCTGCGCCGGGCCGGCTTCTCGAACCGCGCCATCTTCCTGCTGTGGTCGACCGTGCTGGTGGCGGGCGTCGTGGCGGCGATGGCCGGCAAGGCCTTCATCAGCGGCGAGGGAACCGGTGCGGTGCTCGCCCAGGCGGTGGCGGGCGGCGCCATCCTGGCGCTGGTCACCCACGCCATGATCCCGGAAGCGCTGCACAAGGGCGGCTCCGGCATCGTCCTGCCCGTGGTCGGCGGCTTCCTGATGGCCCTCTATCTCGCCCTGCTGGAGCCCGGGCTGGCGCATTGATCCGGCGGCGTCGACCTATCGCAGAGAACTCAAGTCGACGCCCGCCGCGGTCAGCCGCTGTTGCGCCGCCTCGAGGACGGGCGGTTCGAAATGTTCGGGATGGCGCAAGGTGATGGCCTCGCCGGTGAACTCCGGCATGCCGCGCTCCAGCAGCATCCTGAATCCCGCGGTCTCCTGGCTGCCGACAGCCCAGTCGCGCAGCGTTTGCACGACACCGTCTTTTGCCACCTTCTGACGGGTGCGGAACAGTCGCGTGGTCTTGCCGCGCTCCGCCGAAAGCGCGTACTCGAACGCCTGCACCATCTGCCAGAAATCATGCTCGACCGATCCCGGACGTTCGGTCGGCACCAGCGAGATCCGCTTCCGGAAGGCTGCCTCGGCCACGCCGGCATTGCCGAGCTTGGTGGCGTTCTTGATGAGCGTCTCCAGCTCATCCGGGTTTTCGCAGCGCTCGACGAACGCCAGGATCTTCTTCTCGATGTTCTTCTTGTCGGGAACCTTGTTGTCCGGACTGTTCTTGTCGGGATTCTTCCTCTTGTCGCTCGCCATGACGATCCTTTCGCCGGGCCAACACGCCGGCCCGGCTGTTTGTCGCGAATCAAAATTAGAAAAGCGTCGCCCGGGAAACGGTCCCGGCAGAAAATCAGCGCGGCAGGGTCGTCGACCCCATCAGGCTCTCGTCGATCGCGCGGGCGCACTGGCGGCCCTCGCGGATCGCCCAGACGACCAGCGACTGGCCGCGCCGCATGTCGCCCGCGGCGAACAGCTGGGGCACGCTGGTCTTGTAGTCCTTCACGTTGGCCGCGACGTTGCCGCGCGGATCGAGCGCGACGCCGGCCTGCTCGACCATGCCGGGCTTGCGCGGCCCGAGGAAGCCCATCGCCAGCAGCACCAGATCGGCCTTGAGCTCGAACCGGCTGCCCTCGACCTCCCGCATCGCCAGGCGGCCGTCGTCGCCCTTCACCCAGTCGACGCGGACGCACTCGAGCGCGGTGATTCGCCCGTCCTGGCCGAGGGCGCGCTTGGTGAGCACGGCAAAGTCGCGCTCGACACCCTCTTCCTGTGAGGACGAGGTGCGCATCTTCAAGCGGCCAGTCCGGCCAGATCAGCGCCTTGTTCTCCTTCTCCGGGCGGCTGCGGCATGATCTCGAGCTGGGTGACCGAGGCGGCGCCCTGGCGATTCGAGGTGCCGATGCAGTCCGAGCCGGTGTCGCCGCCGCCGATCACGATGACATGCTTGCCCTTGGCGCTGAGCGTGCCCCGCGGGCGCGGCACGCGCTTCGTCGTCGCCGGCGACGCGCTTGTTCTGCTGGATCAGGAAATCCATGGCGAAGTGGACGCCGGCGAGCTCGCGGCCCGGCACCTCGAGGTCGCGCGGCCATTCGGCGCCGCCGGTCAGCACGACCGCGTCATAGCCTTCGAGCAGCGACTTGACCGAGAGCGTGACGCCGACCTCGACGCCGGTGCGGAACTCGACGCCCTCGGCCTCCATCTGGCGCATGCGGCGGTCGATCAGGTGCTTCTCCATCTTGAAGTCGGGGATGCCGTAGCGCAGCAGGCCGCCGATGCGGTCGGTCTTCTCGAACAGCGTGACCGCGTGGCCGGCGCGCGCCAGCTGCTGCGCGCAGGCCAGGCCGGCCGGGCCGGAGCCGACGACGGCGACGCGCTTGCCGGTCTTGCGCGCCGCCACCTGCGGCTCGATCCAGCCCTCCTCCCAGCCGCGATCGACGATCTCGCACTCGATCGACTTTGATGGTCACCGGGTTGTCGTCGATGTTGAGCGTGCAGGCCGCCTCGCAGGGCGCCGGGCAGATGCGGCCGGTGAACTCCGGGAAGTTGTTGGTCGAGTGCAGCATGTCGAGCGCGTCGCGCCAGCGGTCGCGGTAGACCAGGTCGTTCCAGTCGGGGATCAGGTTGTTGACCGGGCAGCCGTTGTGACAGAACGGAATGCCGCAATCCATGCAGCGCGCGGCCTGCCTGCGCCACCTCGGCCGGCGGCAGCGGCTGGACGAATTCCTTCCAGCGTCTTCAGGCGCGTCTCGACCTTCTCGTAGGGGCGATCCTGGCGCTCGATCTCCAGGAAGCCGGTGGGCTTGCCCATGGCTTGCAGTCTCCCGTTGCCCATGCTTCGAGACGGCGCTGCGCGGCCTCCTCGCATGAGGTAGTGTCCGGCTACTCCTGAGCGCGCGCAGCGGCGTCTGAATGGCCGTGCGATCACTCGGCCGCGACCGCTTTGGCCGCCGCGCGCTCGCGTGCCTGCAGGAGCGCGCGCCGGTAGTCCTTCGGCATCACCTTGACGAAGCGCGTCAGCGCCTCGTCCCAGTCCTCCAGCAGCGCGCGCGCCCGGGCGCTGCCGGTGTGCAGGTGGTGGCGCTCGACCAGGATGCGCAGGCGCTCGGCGTCGAAGCGCAGCATGTCGCCCATGCCGTTGTCGTCGGCGCTGAGCGACGCGCTGGCGCGGCCGCGCCGGATCGTCCTCGTCGCCGCACGGCGCCGGACCAACCGCTTCGAGCTCGACCATCGCCAGGTTGCACAGCTCGCCGAAGCGCGCCGCGGGTCGTAGACATAGGCGATGCCGCCCGACATGCCGGCGGCGAAGTTGCGCCCGGTGTCGCCCAGCACGACCACGACGCCGCCGGTCATGTATTCGCAGCCATGGTCGCCGGTGCCCTCGACCACCGCGACGGCGCCGGAGTTGCGCACCGCGAAGCGCTCGCCGGCGACGCCCTCGAAATAGGCTTCGCCGGCGATCGCGCCGTAGAGCACGGTGTTGCCGACGATGATGTTCTCGGTCGGCTCGCGCGTGCAGCCCTTGGGCTGGCGCACGACGACGCGGCCGCCCGACAGGCCCTTGCCGACATAGTCGTTGGCGTCGCCCGATCAGCTCGAGCGACACGCCGCGCGCCAGGAAGGCGCCGAAGCTCTGGCCGGCGGTGCCGCGTGAAGCTGCACCGAGATCGTGTCCTCCGGCAGGCCGGCATGGCCGTAGCGCCGCGCGACCTCGCCCGACAGCATGGCGCCGACGGTGCGGTTGACGTTGCGCGATCGGCAGCTCGACCCGCACCGGCTCGCCGCTGCTCGAGCGCCGGCTGCGCCGCCGCGATCAGCTCGTGGTCGAGCGCCTTGTCGAGGCCGTGGTCCTGGCGTTCGCTAGTTCCAGATCGCGACGCCCGGCCTGCGCCGGCGCTGACGTAGCAGCAGCTTCGAGAGGTCGACGCCGTCCGCCTTCCAGTGATCGACGGCGCGGCGCATGTCGAGCCGGTCGACCCGGCCGATCATCTCGTTCAGCGGTGCGGAAGCCCAGCCGCGCCATGATCTCGCGCAGCTCTTCGGCGACGAAGAAGAAGTAGTTGATGACGTGCTCGGGCTGGCCGGTGAAGCGCTTGCGCAGCACCGGGTCCTGCGTCGCCACGCCGACCGGGCAGGTGTTGAGGTGGCACTTGCGCATCATGATGCAGCCGGCGGCGATCAGCGGCGCGGTGGCGAAGCCGAACTCGTCGGCGCCCAGCAGCGCGCCGATGGCGACGTCGCGGCCGGTGCGCAGGCCGCCGTCGACCTGCACGGCGATGCGGCCGCGCAGGCCGTTCAGCACCAGGGTCTGCTGGGTCTCGGCGAGGCCGATCTCCCAGGGCGAGCCGGCGTGGGTGAGCGAGGTGAGCGGCGAGGCGCCGGTGCCGCCCTCGAAGCCGGAGATGGTGACATGGTCGGCGCGCGCCTTGGTGACGCCGGCCGCGACCGTGCCGACGCCGACCTCGGAGACCAGCTTCACCGAGATGCGGGCCTTCGGGTTGACGTTCTTCAGGTCGTGGATGAGCTGCGCCAGATCCTCGATCGAATAGATGTCGTGGTGCGGCGGCGGCGAGATCAGGCCGACGCCCGGCGTCGAGTGGCGCACGCGGGCGATGTTCTCGTCGACCTTGTGGCCGGGCAGCTGGCCGCCCTCGCCGGGCTTGGCGCCCTGCGCCATCTTGATCTGGATGTCGTCGGCGTTGACCAGGTATTCGGCGTGACGCCGAAGCGGCCCGAGGCCACCTGCTTGATCGCCGAGCGCATGGAATCGCCGTTGGGCAGCGGCTTGAAGCGGTCGGCCTCCTCGCCGCCCTCGCCGGTGTTCGACTTGCCGCCGATGCGGTTCATGGCGATGGCGAGCGTGGTGTGCGCCTCGCGGCTGATCGAGCCGAAGCTCATGGCGCCGGTGGCGAAGCGCTTGACGATCTCGGCCGCCGGCTCGACCTCCTCGAGCGGGATCGGCGTCGTCGGCCCGCTTGAACTGCATCAGGCCGCGGATGGTCAGCAGCCGCTCGCTCTGCTCGTTGATCGTCGTGGCGAAGGCCTTGTACTCGTCCGGCGAGTTGCCGCGCACCGCGTGCTGCAGGCGTGGCGACGCTGTCGGGCGTCCAGGCATGCTCCTCGCCGCGCAGGCGGAAGGCATAGTCGCCGCCGACATCGAGCATCGTGCGGTAGATCGGGTTGTCGCCATAGGCGTCGCGATGGCGGCGCACCGTCTCCTCGGCGATCTCCTGCCAGCCCGCGCCCTCGATCGTGGTGGCGGTGCCGGTGAAGTACTTCTCGACGAAGCCCGAATGACAGGCCGACCGCGTCGAAGATCTGCGCGCCGCAATAGGACTGGTAGGTCGAGATGCCCATCTTGGACATCACCTTCAGCAGGCCCTTGCCGATCGCCTTGATGTAGTTCTTCTGCACCTCGTAGGCCTTCAGCGGCAGGCCGTTCTGCACGCGCAGCTGCTCGAGCGTCTCGAAGGCGAGATAGGGGTTGATCGCCTCGGCGCCGTAGCCGGCCAGGCACGCAGAAATGATGCACCTCGCGCGCCTCGCCGGTCTCGACCACCAGGCCGGTCTGCGTGCGCAGGCCCTGGCGGATCAGGTGATGGTGCACCGCCGCGGTCGCCAGCAGCGCCGGGATCGGCGACGCGCTCGGCCGACACGGCGCGATCCGACAGGATCAGGATGTTGCGGTCGGCCAGCACGCGTCGGTCGCCTCGCGGCAGACCCGGTCGAGCGCCTGCTCCAGCCCGGCGGCGCCCTCGGCGGCCGGCCAGGTGGTGTCGATGCGTCGCGGTGCGGAAGGCGCCGTCGAGCAGCTCCTCGATCGAGCGGATCTTCTCCAGGTCGGCATTGGTCAGGATCGGCTGCGCGACTTCCAGCCGCTTGTGCGTGCCGGCCTGCTGGCCGAGCAGGTTGGGCCGCGGGCCGATCATCGAGACCAGCGACATCACCAGCTCCTCGCGGATCGGATCGATCGGCGGGTTGGTGACCTGCGCGAAGTTCTGCTTGAAGTAGTTGTAGAGCAGCTTGGGCTTCCTGCGAGAGCACGGCGATCGGCGTGTCGGTGCCCATCGAGCCGATCGGATCGTCGCCGGCTCCTCGCTCATCGGCTCGAGGAAGAAGCTGCAGGTCCTCCTGGGTGTAGCCGAAGGCCTGCTGGCGATCGAGCAAGGTCGTCGGATCGTTGGACGGCGCCGGCACCGGCGCGTCGGGCAGGTCCGACAGCTCCTCGAGCTTGAACTGGGTCTGCTTCAGCCACTCCTCGTAGGGCTCGGCTTCGGCGAGGCTGCGCTTGATCTCCTCGTCCTCGACGATGCGGCCCTGCTCGAGGTCGATCAGCAGCATCTTGCCGGGCTGCAGGCGCCACTTGCGGACGATCTTGCTCCTCGGGAATCGGCAGCACGCCCGACTTCCGACGCCATGATGACCATGGTCGTCGTCGGTGACGATGAAGCGCGCCGGGCGCAGGCCGTTGCGGTCGAGCGTGGCGCCGATCTGGCGGCCGTCGGTGAAGGCGATCGCGGCCGGGCCGTCCCACGGCTCCATCAGCGCGGCGTGGTATTCGTAGAAGGCCCTGCGCTTGGCATCCATCAGCGGGTTGCCGGCCCACGCCTCGGGGATCAGCATCATCATGGCGTGCGCCAGCGAGTAGCCGCCGGCGACCAGCAGCTCGAGCGCGTTGTCGAGGCAGGCGGTGTCGGACTGGCCGTGCGGGATCAGCGGCCACATCTTGTCGAGATCGGCGCCGAGCAGCTCGGATTCCATCGTGCGCCGGCGGGCGTTCATCCAGTTGACGTTGCCGCGCACCGTGTTGATCTCGCCGTTGTGGGCGATGAAGCGGTAGGGGTGCGCCAGCCGCCACGACGGGAAGGTGTTGGTCGAGAAGCGCTGATGCACCAGGCGAGCGCCGACTCGGTCAGCGGGTTGCGCAGGTCCTCGTAGAAGCTGCCGACCTGCGGCGCCAGCAGCAGGCCCTTGTAGACCACGGTGCGCGTCGAGAAGGACGGCATGTAGAGCTGCGCCAGGCCGGGCAGCTTGTGCTTCTTCGTCGAGGTCGACCAGCGGGTTCTGGGTCTGCTTGCGGATGGCCAGGAGCTTGCGCTCGAAGGCGTCCTGGTCGGCGAGCTTGGCGCCGCGGCCGACGATCGCCTGGCGGATCACCGGCATGCGCTCGATCACCGCCTTGCCGAGGCCGGTCGTGTCGATCGGCACGTCGCGCCAGCCGATCAGCTTCTGGCCCTCGACCTTGATGAAGTGCTCGAGCCGCTTGACGGCGAATTGCCGCGCCGCCTCGTCCTGCGGCAGGAAGCACATGGCGACGGCGTAGTGGCCGGGCGGCGGCAGGTCGACGCCGGCCTTGCGCGCCCAGTCGCGCAGCAGCGCGTCGGGGATCTGGATCAGGCAGCCGGCGCCGTCGCCCACCAGCGGATCGGCGCCGACCGCGCCGCGGTGGTCGAGATTGACCAGGATCTGCAGGCCCTGCCGCGATGATGTCATGCGATTTGCGGCCCTTGATGTTGGCCACGAAGCCGACACCGCACGAGTCGTGCTCGTTGCGCGGGTCGTAAAGTCCCTGTTTCTGCGGCAAATCCATCAATCTCTATCCTGCTGCCCGGTGGGCGCAGCATCCCCCCAGGATGCCATTGTTCCGGGCATTATTAGCCCGGCAGGCCAGCCGGGCGAAAGCAATTGTTGCGACGCGAAAGCCCCTGTAGTTTGGCGCCATCTACCCGGGGGAGTTCGTAGAGAGATGTCGTTCCCGTCGATTCGCCGCCTGACGGTTTGCGTTGGCCTATCGCTGACGGCGGGCCTCGGCGCTTGCTCGGATACTGGGACCAAGCCGGCCTGGGGGCCAGGCGTCGCCGCGGCCTGGACCGCGCCGGGCTGGTACCTAGAGAAGCCCTATCTGCTCGTGCTGGGCGGGCCGAAATACTTCGGCGGACCCTTCTCCTACGACGAGTGCGAGGAGCAGCGCATCCGGCTGCCCAAGGACACGGCGACGCAGATGCTGTGCATCCGGGAGAACCGGAAGCCCGACGTCTACGGCGCCTACTAAGCTCACTCGGGCCTTTCAGCGGAGCGCGGACCTCCAGGTCCGCATCTTCGGTGTCGATACGACAAAATGAGCGGACCTGGAGGTCCGCGCTCCGGCAAGATACCTGATGGGACACTAACCGATCGCCATCAGGCTGGCATTGCCGCCGGCCGCCGCCGTGTTGACGCTGAGCGAGACCTCGTCGAACAGGAAATCGCGCGGATAGGGTTTCAGGTAGACCGACACGATGCGGCCCGGCCGCTCGGCCAAGCGTCGATCGAGAGCGATGAGGTCGTCCTGGCTTCCGTCGAACAGCGCCGCCGCAATATCCTTGTCCGCCTCATCGGCGGCAATGCGATTGCCCGTGGCGCGCACGAGGTCGTGCTGCACCTTCAACTGCCGCGGATCACCGGAAATGCACAGCACGGCGCCCTTGGGGCGAAGCGTATAGAGATTGCGCTCGCCGACCGGACCGACCAGCTCGCCTGACGGCGCATCGACGGGCGGCCGCTGCGACAGGAGGCGCTGGACGTAGAGCGGGCCGCCCGCCTTCGGGCCGGTGCCCGACAGGCCGTGGCCGCCGAACGGCTGCACGCCCACCACGGCACCGATCATGTTGCGGTTGACGTACTGGTTGCCGGCGTTGCTTGCCGCAGCCGCCCGCTCGATGGTCTCGTCGATGCGGCTGTGCACGCCGAAGGTCAGCCCGAAGCCGGTGTCGTTCACCGAGCGCACCACGGCCTCCATGTCTTCGCGGCGGTAGCGCAGCACGTGCAGGACGGGTCCGAACACCTCGCCGGGCAGGTCCGACACCGCGGCGATCTCGATGATGGTCGGGCGGCACGAAGGTGCCGCGCTCCGTCTCCTCCGGCAATGCCGCCTGATGCACCGCATGACCTGCCGCACGCATGCGCGCGATGTGGTCGAGCAAGCGCTGCTGCGCCTCCGCCGTGATCACCGGCCCGACGTCGACCGACAGGCGATCGGGATTGCCGACCACAAGTTCGGCCATCGCGCCTTCCAGCATGGGCAGAACGCGATCGGCGATATCGTCCTGCAGGCAGAGCACGCGCAGCGCCGAGCAGCGCTGGCCGGCCGAATCGAAGGCCGAGGTCAGGGCGTCGAGCACCAGCTGCTCGGGCAGCGCGGAGGAATCGGCCACCAGCGCATTCTGGCCGCCGGTCTCGGCGATCAGGGTCGGCGGCCTGCCGTCGGCGCAGAGGCGTTGGGCGAGCTGCTTGTTGATCGAGCGGGCCACCTCGGTCGAGCCGGTGAACACCACGCCGGCGACGGCGGCGTTACCGACCAGCCGCCCGCCGACCGCGCCGTCACCGGGCAGGAGCTGCAGCGCCGCGCGCGGCACGCCGGCCTCGTGCAGGAACGCCACGGCCTGGGCTGCGATCAGCGGCGTCTCCTCCGCCGGCTTGGCGATCACCGCATTGCCGGCCGCCAGCGCACCGGCGATCTGGCCGGTGAAGATCGACAGCGGGAAATTCCACGGGCTGATGCAGGCGACGAGACCGAGCGGCCGATGCGTGTCGTTGGAAAAGCCATCGATGCAGCCCGCGTAGTAGCGCAGGAAATCGACCGCCTCCCTCACCTCGCCCACGGCATTGCCGAAGGTCTTGCCGGCTTCGCGCACGATCGGGCCCAACGACGGCATCAGCCGCGCTTCCATCAGATCGGCAGGCGCTTGCGGAGAATCGCCGCACGCACTGCCGGTGGCTCCTGCCATGGCCTGGCAAGCGCGCAGGCGGCAGTCGACCTGCTCGGGCGTCGCCTCGATCACCGTGCCGACGACGTCGCGGGGGTCGGCGGGATTTGTCACCTCGCGCGCGCCGCCGTCACGCGGCCCGTCGGCCAGCACCGGCATCGGCCGCCAGCTTCGCACCTGCTTGCAAGGCCACCGCCAACGACGCCAGCACCTGCTCGTTGGCAAGATCGAGCCCGCGCGAATTCTTCCGCGCGCTGCCGAACAGGTCGCGCGGCAAGGCGATGCGCGGATGCGGCGCGCCGACCGGCTGCAGCGCGCGGGCGCGCTCGACGGGATCGGCCAACAGCATGTCGAGCGTGATGTCGGGGTTGGCGATCTGGTTCACGAACGAGGTGTTGGCGCCGTTCTCCAGCAGGCGGCGCACCAGATAGGCGAGCAAGGTCTCGTGCGTGCCGACCGGCGCGTAGATGCGGCACGGCCGGTTGAGTTTGTCCGGCCCGACGACCTCCTCGTAGAGCGGCTCGCCCATGCCGTGCAGGCATTGGAACTCGTACTGGCCGGCATAAAAATTCTCGCCAGCCATGGCGTGGACGGTGGCGAGGGTCAGCGCATTGTGTGTGGCGAATTGCGGATAGACCGCGTCGGGTGCGGCCAGAAGCTTGCGCGCGCAGGCGAGGTAGGAGACGTCGGTGTGGACGCGCCGCGTGAAGACCGGAAAATCTTCGAGGCCGTCGACCTGCGCACGCTTGATCTCGCTGTCCCAGTAGGCGCCCTTGACCAGCCGCACCATCAGCCGCCGCCGGCTGCGGCGCGCCGAGGTCGATCAGCCAGTCGATCGCGAAGATCGCCGCGCTTCTGGTAGGCCTGGACGACGAAGCCGATGCCGTTCCAACCCGACAGCTCCGTCTTCGAAGCAGAGCCGCTCGAGCAGGTCGAGCGAGATCTCCAGCCGGTCGGCTTCCTCGGCATCGATGTTGAGGCCGATATCGTAGTGCCGCGCCTGCACGGCCAGCTCCTTCAGGCGCGGATAGAGCTCCGCCTGCACGCGCTCCCGCTGGGCGCGGCTGTAGCGCGGATGCAGTGCCGAGAGTTTTATCGAAATGCCCGGCCCTTCGTAGATGCCGCGGCGGTCCGCAGCGCGGCCGATCGCATGGATCGCCCGCCGATAGGCCTCCATGTACTGCTCGGCCTGCGCGGCCGTGACGGCGGCCTCGCCCAGCATGTCGTAGGAATGGCGAAAGCCCTGCTCCTCGAGCGGGCGGCCGTTCGACAGCGCCTCGTCGATGGTCTGGCCGGCCACGAACTGTTCGCCCATCAGGCGCATGGCGAGATTGACGCCGGTGCGGATCAACGGCTCGCCGCCCTTGGCGATCAGGCGCGTCAGGGCGTTCGACAGGCTGCGCTCGCTGCTGGTCGCGGTCAGTCGCCCGGTCAGCAGCAGGCCCCAGGTCGCGGCGTTGACGAACAGCGACGGGCTGTGGCCGAGATGGGCACGCCAGTCGCCGCCGCCGATCTTGTCGCGGATCAGCGCGTCGCGCGTCTCGTCGTCGGGGATGCGCAGCAGCGCCTCGGCCAGGCACATCAGCGCCACGCCCTCCTGGCTGGAGAGCGCATACTCGTGGATCAGCCCCTCGACGCCGCCTGCCGGCGTCTTGGCCCGCAGCACCTCGACCAGACGCGCGGCCAGCCCGCGGGCCCGGGCGGTCTGTGCCGGCAGCAGGCTGGCCTGGTCCAGAAGCGGCGGCACGCACACGATCTCAGGCTGGCGCCAGGCCGCGGTGATGGCGTCGCGCAGCGGACTCTGTCGTTGGATCGACTGGGCAAATGCGTGAAACGGCATGTCGATCGACAGATTATATGACCTCATGGCCATAGCAGGGCTATCGCACGTGACAATTTATTCCGTCATCGAAGTTTATTGACCCATGCGATGGCCTGATGGCCTTAAGGGCGGACTCCATCGTACCCCAGCATACATTTGCTTGCCGTTGCCGCGTCACGCGGTGCTAACATCGTGGGCAACGACGACTGCATATGGGAAGCCACGCGAGCGCTGGGTTCGGTCGTGGATCGGGCCGCCCGGTCGCTTTGACGTCGAGGACCTCATGACCCTGACGCGCCGCCGCGCAATTGCGCTTGGCTCGACAGCCTTTGGCCTGCCATCGGGTGCGCGTGCCGAGACATGGCCCACCGGTCCGATCACGATCCTGGTTGCCTACGCTGCAGGGGGCGGTCCCGACATCAACGCCCGTGGCCTGGCGCAGCTCCTGCCGTCCGTGACGGGCCAGCCGGCCATCGTCGACAACAGGGCGGGCGCCGGAGGAGCGATCGGCATTCGCGCCGCGGCCGGGGCCCGACCGGACGGCCAGACGTTGCTGTACGCCGCCGCCGCCAACATCGTCATCAATCCATGGGTTCAGAAGGGCATGATCGACACCCTCACATCGTTCCTGCCGATCTGCCAGACGACGGCTTACCACTATGCGCTGATGGTCAACGCCCAGCTGCCGGTGAACAACGTCGCCGAGCTGGTGGCGCTCGCCCGCAAGGAGCCGGGCAAGATGACCTACTTCTCGATCGGCGTCGGCACCGCCACGCATCTCAACTCCGCGTGGTTCGTCCAGGCGGCCGGCATCGATGTCACCCATGTCCCCTACAAGGGCATCTCGCAGGGACTGCTCGACATGATCGGCGGCCGGGTCGACATGGGCTTCGGGGCGCCGGAAGCCGGCCTGGGCTACGTCAAGGCCGGCAAACTGAAAATGCTGGCCGTGACGGGCGACAAACGCATCAAGTCGCTGCCGGACGTGCCCACGCTCAAGGAGCAGGGCATCGACATGATGATGAACGGCTGGCACGGCCTGTTCGCGCCGGCCAGGACGCCCGATGCGATTCTCGACAAGATCGAGAAGGATACCAAGCAGGCGATGACCAGCGCGCAGTGGCTCGATCTGCTGGCCAAGGACGGAAGCGAGCCGCCGCCCGAGCGCACACGCGCCGAATTCGCGAGCTTCGTCGCCGGCGAGCATGCCTTCTGGGGCAGGAAGCTCAAGGAACTCAAGATCGAGATGGATTGAGCCTGCTTCCGTCGCCCCGTGACCGCGACGAGGTCTGTAGGCTAACATGGGCGGCAAAAGAAGGGTCAAGGGATGAAACGTCGATGATGGGCTTGCCGCGCAGGCTTCTGGCCGCGTTGCTAGTGCTCGCGGCAGGACCGGTGTTCGCGCAAAGCGCCTATCCCACCAAGCAAGTGCGCATCATCGTGCCCTTCCCGGCCGGCGGATCCGCCGACACGCTCTGTCGCCTCGTCGGCGACAAGCTCGGCGCCACCTGGGGCCAGACGGTGATCATCGACAACCGCGCCGGAGCGGGCGGCAATGTCGGCGCCGAGATCGCCTACCGCGCCGAGCCCGACGGCTACACCTTGCTGTGCAGCCCGCCCGGCCCGCTCTCGATCAACCACAACCTATACAGGACGCTGCCCTACGATTGGTCGAGGTTCGTGCCGATCACGGTGTTGGCGGTCGTGCCCAACGTCATCACCGCCCGCGCCGACCTGCCGGCCGACAGCGCCCAGGAGCTGATCGCCTATGCCAAGGCCAATCCCGGCAAGGTGACGTACGCCTCGCAGGGCAACGGCTCGACTTCGCATCTGTCGGCGCAGATGCTCGCGACCATGGCCGGCATCGACATGGTGCACGTGCCCTACAAGGGCGAGGGCCCCGCGCTGATCGACATCACCGCCGGCCGGGTGGATATCTTCGTCGGCAACATCGCCGCGGCACTGCGCTTCGAGAAGGCCCGGCAGGTAAAGTTCCTGGGCGTGACCAGCCGCACCCGCAGCCCGGTCGCCCCCGACGTGCCGAGCGCTCCCGAGATCGGCTTGCCCGAGCTGATCGCCAGCGCCTGGTTCGCCCTGGTAGCGCCGCCCGGCACGCCGGACGCCATTGTGCAGAAGATCAACGTCGACACCGCAGCCGCGCTGAAGCTGCCCGACGTGCGTGCCAAGTTCCTCGAACAGGGCGCGGAGCCGCAGGGTGATACGGCCGCCGCCACCGCGGATTTCATCAAGGCCGAAGAAGCGCGCTGGCGCGAGGTCATCAAGTCGGCCAACGTGACGCTGGAATAAGGAGGTTCGCATGGACATCCGCCACGACGAGAGCATCGTCGAGACTGCCCTGCACGAGACGCGCCACGGCCCGTGGCCTGAGGACTCACTCGCCCGCGTGCCCTACTGGGTCTACCAGGACCAGGACAACTATGCGCGCGAGATGCAGCACCTGTTCGAGGGCAGCGACCTGGAACTATGTCTGCCTGGAAGCCGACATCCCCAACAAGGGCGACTACCGCACCAACCATATCGGCAGCCTGCCGGTGATCGTGGTGCGCGACGCCGACGGCGTCATCAACTGTTTCGAGAATCGCTGCGCCCACCGCGGCGCGCTGATCGCCCTCGACGACGGCGGCACGGTCGAGCACAACTTCAAGTGCATCTATCACGCCTGGAGCTACGACCTCGGCGGCAACCTGCGCGGCATCGCCTTCGAGCGCGGCATCAACGGCGTGGGCGGCATGCCCAAGGACTTCAAGCGCGAGCAGTTCGGTCCGCGCAAGCTCCGCACCACGACGCTGTGCGGGCTGGTCTTTGCCACGTTGTCGGACGACACGCCGCCGATCGAAGACTATCTCGGCAGCGAGGTGCTGGGCCGCATCCGGCGCGTGCTCAACCGGCCGATCCGGGTGATGGGCCGCTTCACCCAGGCGTTGCCCAACAACTGGAAGCTCTATGTCGAGAACGTCAAGGACACCTACCACGCGAGCCTGCTGCATCTTTTCTTCGGCACCTTCCGCATCACGCGCCTGACCCAGGGCGGCGGCGTGCTGGTAAGCCCCGACGGCGGCCATCATGCGAGCTATACGATCGACAAGGCCGACGATGCCAAGAGCACGGCCTATCGCGACCAGGGCATCCGCAGCGAAAACAAGGACTACAAGCTGGCCGATCCCAGCCTGCTCGACACGATCGACGAGTTCAGGGACGGCATCCAGCTGCAGATCCTGTCGGTCTTTCCGGGCTTCATCCTGCAGCAGATCCACAATTGCCTGGCGGTGCGGCAAGTGGTGCCCAAGGGCGTCGACCAGATGGAATTGCGCTGGACCTATTTCGGCTTCGCCGACGATCCGCCCGAGATGACGCGGCGGCGGCTGAAGCAGCAGAACCTGGTGGGGCCCGCCGGGTTCGTATCGATGGAGGATGGCTGCGTCGGTGGCTTCGTGCAGCGCGGCATCGCCGCCGCCGGCGAGCAGGTGTCGGTCATCGAGATGGGCGGCAGCGGCGCGGAGAGCCAGGCGACGCGCGCCACCGAATCCTCGGTGCGCGGCTTCTGGAAGGCCTATCGCCGGCACATGGGCTACTGAGAAGATGGATGTCGGGCGCCTGGTCGAGTTGAACGCCGCCTACGCGCGTGTCATCGACAACGAGAAGTTCGAGGAGTGGCCCAAGCTGTTCCACGACCCCTGCCTCTACAAGGTCACGACGGCCGAGAACGTGGCGCGTGGCCTCGAAGCCGGCGTCATGTATGCCAATTCGCGCGGCATGCTGGAGGACCGGGTCTCGGCGCTGCGCACGGCCAACATCTATGAGCGGCAGCGCTATCGCCACATCGTCGGGCTGCCCGCGGTGCTGGGCCAGGCCAACGGCACCGCCGAGGTCGAGACGCCCTTCCTGATCGTCCGCATCATGCGCGACGGCAAGATGGAGGTGTTCGCCACCGGTTGCTACCACGACAAGGTCGCGGCCGACGATTCAGGCGCGCTGCGCTTCGCCGAACGTATCGTGATCTGCGATGGCAGCCGCTTCGACACCCTCGTGGCGATTCCGTTTTAGAGGGGTCGCGTCATAACTGGGAGCGCGCCACTCCAGTGGCGCTCATGATCTTCCGGACCGCGAGCGTACCGCTCGCTCTGATCATGATGTGAGCGGTACGCTCGCGGTCCAAAGGAGCATGAGAAGAGCGCCACCGGAGTGGCGCGCTCCCAGCAACGACTAAAGCTTCGTCACCTTCGCGTGCAGCACGGCCGAGCGGCCGGAACGCACGGCATCGAGGCAACGCGCGATGGCGCCCTCGACGGCTGCGGGGTCGGATACAAGCTCGCCGTGGGCGCCGGCGGCCTGGGCGACCATGGCGAAGTTCATGTCGGGCGCCAGGATGGCGCCGAATGCGTCGCCGGCCCTGGCTTCGCCGTCGGGATAGACCCGGAGCGTCGCCTCCTTCACGGCAGCCCAGCCGGAGTTGTCGAGCACGACGGTGAGGACGGGCAGCTTGTAGTGGCTCGACACCGCCAGGGTCGATTGCGGGTTGGAGAAGTAAAAGGTGCCGTCGCCCACGATCTGCACCACCGTGCGTTCCGGCATCGCGAGCTTCAGGCCGAGCGCCATGCCGCCCGAGAAGCCCAAGCCACCGCCGGCCAGGCCGACCAAGGTGCCGGGCTCGGTACGCGGCATCTGCTGCGCCACCACGCCCCCGTTGCGAATCGCCTCGTTCAACACGATGTCAGCCGGCTTAAGCGCCTTGGCGAGGGCTGCACACAGAAAGTGGGGATTGATCTGCCCGACGGAGCCCGGCGCCGCGGCGGCATTGGCCGCCTGCCCGCGCCGCGCCTTGCCCTCCTCCGCCAGCCGCTTCACCCGCTCTGCCGCGCGCGCCTTGAAGCCTGGGTCGGCTTTGGCCTTCAGCACGGCCAGAAGGTCGGTGAGGATGCGATGGCTGTCGCCCGGCAGGCGCAGGTTGCCGGGAAAGGTCCACATCGGGAAATTGCGCTTCTCGGCGTCGACGTCGATATGCGCCCACCAGGTGTTGGGATTGTCCGGCATGTCGCTCGGGATCCACGGCACGTCGACATCGACCAGCAGGCCGACGTCCGCTTCGGCTAGGGCCTTGGCCGGCATGAAGCCGCCGTGGCAGGGCGAATCGTGCGGCAGGTTGACGTAGAGAGGATTGAACTCGACCACCCGGATGCCGGCGAAGCGTGCCAGCTCGTCGATGAGCGCGACGGTGGCGTGGTTGCGCCCGGCGTAGGACGAGATCAGCAAGGGCCGCTCAGCCGCCAGCAGCCTGGTGGCGATGGCGTCGATCGAGGCGGCGTCGGCGGCGCCCGCCGCGACCGGCCCGAAGCGCTCCGCCGGATAGGAGCGAATCTGGCCCTCCGACCACAGTTCGGTCAGGGTCTCGCGCGGAAAGGTGAGATAGACGGGGCCGCGCGGGTCGCTCTGCATCACCGTATGGGCGCGGCGCAGCGCCTCCTTGGCGATCACGCCGGACGGCAGATTGTATTCCCACTTGGTGTAGGGCCGCACGACGCTCGCCTGGTCGAACGGCTCCTGCACGAAATGCACGTAGGTGTCGCGCGTGCCCAGAAGCTCGCCGCGCGTCGTGAAGGGCGCCTTGCCGGCCATCAGCATCACCGGGATGCGGGCGCGGCAGAGATTGTGCAACGCCATCGCCGAGTTGGCGGTACCGGCATCGACATGGACCATGACGCCCTGGCCGCGGCCCGTCGCGATGGCGTAGCCCGCCGCCATGTGCACCGCGGTGTTCTCGTGCGGGCAAAGGATGGTGAGCGGCGCCGGGCGATCGGCATGCTTGAAGGCGGCCATCGCCTCGATCAGCGGCGCGTGGTCGGTGCCGAAGTTGCAGAACAGATAGTCGAAGCCGATCTCGTTCAGGCCTTCGAGGAAATAGTGCGCCGCCGAATGGCGGGCTTCGTTGCTGCTGTCCATGCGGGTCACTCGAGCTTGATGTTGGCGGCGGCGGCGACTTCCTTCCAGCGCTTCGTGTCGCGGGCGATCAGGTCGCGATACTCCTCCGGCGTCGTGCTGCGCGGCTCGACGGCGATCGCCTCCATCGCCTTCTTGACGTCGTCCATTGTCATGATCTGACGGATCGTCTGCGCCAGCAACGTCACGATCTCGGGCGGCGTGTTGATCGGCGCGACCAGGCCGGTCCACAGCGAGATCTCCATGTCGGGGATGCCGGCCTCCGCCATGGTGGGCACGTCGGGAAAGGCCGGGTTGCGCTTAGCGGCCGTCACGGCGAGGCCGCGCAGCTTGCCGGACTTCAACGGGCCCGACATGGGGCCTGAGTCGGCGATGGTCATCAGCACCTGGCCGGCGACCACGGCCTGCACGGCATCGCCGCTGCCGCGATAGGGGATGTGCTGGAACTTCGAGTTGGTGCGCTGGTTGAACAGCTCCGAGGCGAGCTGGAAGGGCGTGGCGCTCGAGGCGTAGTTGGCGAGCTTGGGATTGGCGCGGCCGTATTCGACCAGCTCACGCACCGTCTTCGGCGGCTGCTCGGCGCCGACCGCCAGCAGCAGCGGGAACTCGGCCAGCAGCGAGATCGGCGAGAAGTCGCGCTCCGGCGAGTAGCTCAGCTTGGCGTAGACCGCGGGATTGATGGTCATCGGCCCGCTCGGCGCCACGAGCAGCGTGTAGCCGTCGGACGGCGCCTTGGCGACGGCCTCGGCCGCCACGATCGACTGCGCACCGGGCCGGTTGTCGACGATCACCGGCTGGCCGAGCTTGTCCTGCAGCTTGGCGGCGACGATGCGCGCGATGAGGTCGTTGCCGCCGCCGGCGAGTAGCCGACGACCAGGCGGATGGGCCGCGCCGGATAGGTCTCGGCCAAGGCCGGGCCAGCCAGCAGCGACGAGGGCGCAGCAGTCCGAGGATCAGTCGCTTCATGTCAGCTCCCCGATCCGGCGTAGATCACCTCTTCGCGATTGAGCCAGAGCGGCGAGCGCGGCAGATCGATGAACCTGGCCTCGTCCTCCAGCAGCAGGCGCCCGGCCTCGCGCGCCTCGGGGCTGCGGCGGGCGGCCCGATAGGTCTCCTCGCTTTCCCACCACAGCTCGGCCACGCCGTCGTACGGCTCGGGCGCATCGCGCACCCGGCGCATGCCGTCGGCCAGGTCGCCCGGCAGGCGATGGAGCTGCACGTAGCGCACCATGCCGAGCGCCGGCTGCAGGCTCTTGACCAACGGGCCGTGCTTGTTCAGCCAGTAGTCCTGGAATTCGGCCAAGCCGAGCGTCGGCAGCCGGCGCAGGCAGAAGGTCAGTTTCAGCACGGCGTTTCTCCCGATTCTTGGGGCGATCATAGGCCGGCAAACCGTTGCTTCGCCAGCCCTCATGCGCTACATATGGGTGCCCATATTTAATGGCCCATCGAGATGGTCTCTGATGAAGACAACCGTGGAAATCTCCGATCCATTGCTGCGCGAAGCCCGCAAGCTGGCGGCACGAGAGGGTGTTACTCTTAGGACGGTAATCGAACGTGGTCTGCATCGCGTGATCACCGAAACCAAGCAAGGCACGCCGTTCAAGCTTCGCCGCGCCAGCTTCAAGGGAAAGGGCCTGCAGCCCGACCTTCGTCATGCTTCCTGGGAACACATCCGCGATCTCGCTTATGAAGGCCGAGGCACTTGATTGCTGTCGATACCAACATCCTCGTCTACGCGCATCGCGAAGACTCGCCGTTTCACGAGGTCGCCTTCGAACGCTTGACCGAGCTCGCTGAGGGCCCGGCGACCTGGGCTATTCCCTGGCCATGCCTGCACGAATTCCTGTCCATCGTCACGCACCCGCGAATCTATGCACCGCCCTCTCCACTTCCCCGCGCGCTCGAGCAGGTCGACGCATGGCTCGGATCGCCCACGCTGGCGCTCTTGGCGGAGTTGGCCGCGCACTGGCCGACGTTGCGCGCTTTGCTTATCGCGGGGCGTGTGGCCGGGCCGCGCGTTCATGATGGGCGAATCGCGGCCCTTTGTCGGCAGCATGGCGTCCGCGAGTTGTGGTCGGCCGATCGTGATTTCAGCCGTTTCGCCGGACTGGCCGTCCTCAACCCTTTGGTCGGCCGCTGATCGACCCGGCTGGCGGTCGCCGCTATAAGCGCCCGCGATGAACGCCCTTCCCGTCGACGAGGCCCTGCCGCGCCTGAAGCAGGCGTTGGCCGGCGGCAACGCCTGCGTGCTGGTCGCCCCACCGGGCGCCGGCAAGACGACGCGCGTGCCGCTGGCGCTGCTCGACGCGCCTTGGCTCGGCGGCCGCAAGATCGTCATGCAGGAACCGCGGCGGCTGGCGGCCCGGGCCGCGGCACGGCGCATGGCGGCCACCTTGGGCGAGCCGGTCGGTGAGACAGTCGGTTACCGCGTGCGGCTCGACAGCAAGGTGGGTCCACGCACGCGCATCGAAGTTGTCACGGACGGTCTGTTCCTGCGCATGCTGCAGGACGATCCTGCGCTCGACGGCATCGGCTGCGTGATCTTCGACGAGTTGCACGAGCGCGGGCTGGAGACCGACCTTTCCTTCGCCCTGGTGCGCGAGGCGCAGACGGCGCTGCGCGAGGACCTGCGCGTGATCGCCATGTCGGCGACCCTCGATCCAGGGCCGGTGTCGCAAAGGCTGGGCGGCGCGCCGGTGGTCGAGAGCCTGGGCCGCATGTTCCCCGTCGACACGCGCTATCTGGACCGCGAATCGGCCGGCCGCATCGAGGATGCCGTGGCGTCCGCGGTGCGGCGGGCATTGGCGGAGGAAAGCGGCAGCGCGCTCGTGTTCCTGCCGGGCGTCGGCGAGATCCGCCGGGTCGAGGAGCGCCTGCGCGACCTCGACGCCGACGTCGACGTGGCGCCGCTCTACGGCGACCTGTCGCCGGCCGACCAGGACCGCGCCATCGCGCCCTCGCCCGCCGGGCGGCGCAAGGTCGTGCTGGCGACCTCGATCGCCGAGACCAGCCTCACCATCGAGGGCGTGCGCATCGTGGTCGATGGCGGGCTGATGCGGATGCCGCGTTTCTCGCCGCGCTCGGGCATGACGCGGCTGGAGACCGTGCGCGTGAGCCAGGCCTCGGCCGACCAGCGCCGCGGCCGCGCCGGCCGGCTCGAACCCGGCGTGTGCTACCGCCTGTGGACCGAGGCGGCGCAGCGCGGCCTGTTGCCCTTCACCCCGCCCGAGATCCTCGACGCCGATCTGGCGCCGCTGGCGCTCGAGCTGGCGCTGTGGGGCGCGAGCGATGCGACGCTCCCGTGGTTGACGCCGCCGCCCGCCGCCGCACTGGCCACCGCGCGTGCCCTGCTGCTCGATCTCGGTGCGCTGACCCACTCGAACACCATCACGCCGCACGGCCGCGCGATGGCGCGGCTCGGGCAGCATCCGCGCCTGGCGCATCTCGTGCTGAAGGGCCGCGAACTGGGGCAAGGCAAGGTGGCGGCGCTTCTGGCGGCCATCCTGAGCGAGCGCGATTTCCTGCGCCTGCCCAAGGGCGAGCGTGACGTCGATCTGCGCCATCGCGTCGACATCGCGTTGAGCGGCAAGCGCGACGGCACGCTGCGGCTCATCCAGGAGTTGGCGCGCCGGCTGATGCCACGCGACGCTCGGAACGAGACAGCCGACGTCTCGATGACCGGCGCGCTGCTGGCGCTGGCTTACCCCGACCGCATCGGCCGCCGCCGCCCCGGAACGGCAGGACGCTACCTGCTGTCGGGCGGCCGTGGTGCCGTGCTGCCCGAGGGCGATCCGATGGCCAACGAGGAATTCGTCGTGGTGGCCGACCTCGACGGCTCGACCCAGGATGCGCGGATCTACCTCGCCGCGCCGATCAGCCTGGCCGAGATCGAGGACCTCTATGCCGAGCGCATCGTCGGCGACGAGACGGTGCGATGGGGCGAGCGCGAGGGCGTCGTGCTGGCGCGATGGCAGCGACGGCTGGGGGCGCTGGTCCTTGAAGACAGGCCGCTCGCCAAGCCCGATGCCGAGAAGCTCAGGGCAGCGATGCTCGACGGCGTGCGCCAGCTCGGGCTTTCGGCCCTGCCGTGGAGCGACGATCTCGCGCGATGGCGCGAGCGCGTGGCCTTCCTGCGCCGGCTCGACGAAAGCTGGCCCGATCTGTCGGACGCGGCCCTGCTCGCCTCGCTCGAGAGCTGGCTGGCGCCGTTCCTCGACAAGGTGTCGCGGCGCGATCACCTGGCGCGGATCGATCTCGATGCCGCGCTGAAGGCATTGGTGCCCTGGGACAAGCAGCGCACGCTCGACCGTTTGGCGCCGACCCATATCGCGGTGCCGAGCGGCTCGCGGGTGCCGGTCGACTACGCGACCCCGGCCGAGCCCACCCTGTCGGTGCGCCTGCAGGAGATGTTCGGCCTCCTGGACACGCCGCGGGTCGGCGGCGGCAAGGTGCCGCTCACCCTCCATCTCCTCTCGCCGGCGCGGCGGCCGGTGCAGGTGACGCGCGACCTCGCGAGCTTCTGGGCCAACGGCTATCGGGCGGTGAAGGCCGAACTGAAGGGCCGCTATCCACGCCACTACTGGCCGGATGATCCGTTGGTCGCCGAGCCGACGGCGCGTGTGCGTCATCCTCGACCACGCTAGGGCCTGCGAGCCTGCCGGGAGTTTCTTCACGGCGGCGGGCACAATATGGTACGGGCTAAGGCCTCGCCCCTCGCCCTCCGGAACCCATCGCCCATGTCCCTTGCGCTCCCGTTCCAGACCGCCAAGCAGCTCGCCGCCGCGGTCCGGAAGAAGAAGATCGGCTGCCTCGAACTCCTCGACCTCTATCTCGAGCGCGTCGAAGCCTACAATCCCGAGCTCAACGCCATCATCGCCACCGACATCGAGGGCGCGCGCAAGCGGGCCAAGGCATCCGACAAGACCGTCAAGGCCGGAATGAAACTGGGCCCGCTGCACGGCGTGCCGATGACCATCAAGGAATCCTACGACGTCGCGGGCTTTCCCACGACCTGGGGCCATCCGGCCTTCAAGGACAAGATCGTCGAGACCAACTCGCTGGTGGCGCAGCGCATGATCGATGCCGGCGTCACCCTGTTCGGCAAGACCAACGTGCCGCTGAACCTCGCCGACTGGCAGAGCTACAACGAGGTCTACGGGTCGACCAACAATCCCTGGGATCTGTCGCGCACGCCGGGCGGCTCGTCGGGCGGCTCGGGCGCAGCGCTGGCTGCCGGTCTCACCGCCATCGAGGCCGGCAGCGACATCGGCGGCTCGATCCGCAATCCTGCCGCCTACAACGGCGTGTTCGGACACAAGCCGACCTGGGGTGTGGTGTCGGGTCGCGGCCATGCGCTGAACGGCCGGCTGTCGCAGGCCGACATCACGGTATGCGGGCCGCTGGCGCGCGGCGCCGAGGATCTCGAGATCGCCCTGGACGTGATGGCCGGGCCCGACGACATTGACGGGCGCGGCTGGACGCTCAGCCTGCCGCGATCGAACAAGAAAAATCTGCGCGACTTCAAGGTGGGCGTGGTGCTGAGCGATCCCAACGCCGAGGTCGACTACTCCGTGCAATCGGAGATCCAGAAGCTTGCCGATTTCCTCGCCAGGAAGAAGGTCAAGGTGAGCGACAAGGCGCGGCCGGACATCGACACCGCCCAACTGAACGACGTCTATGTCCGTATGCTGCGGGCGACAACCTCGGGCCGGCTGAGCGACGACGAATTCAGCCAGGCCCTGCGCGACGTCGCCGCCCTGCCGGACGACGACGTGGGCTACTTCGCCCAGATGCAGCGCGGCAACACGCTGTCGCATCGCACCTGGACGCAGCTCAACGAGAAGCGCCATCGCATGCGGCTCGCCTGGGAGGCCTTCTTCAAGGACTATGATCTCATGATCGCGCCGGTGGCGCAGACGGCGGCCTTTCCGCACGACCAGAAGACCATCCGCCACGAGCGCACCATCGTGGTCAACAACAAGAAGGTGCCGGTGGTCGACCAGATCTTCTGGGCGGGTTACGCCAGCATCACCTTGTTGCCGGCGACGGCGGCACCCATCGGCGAGACCAAGGAGGGCCTGCCGATCGGCGTGCAGATCATCGGCCCGCAATACGGCGACTACTCGACCATCGCCTTCGCCAAGCTCCTGGAGAAGGAATATCGCAGCTTCGAACCCCCGCCGGCCTACGGCTGAGAAAGACGACATGAGCCAGGACATCGATCTCAAGAAGCACATCCGCTCGATCCCGGATTTTCCCAAGCCCGGCATCCTGTTCTACGACATCTCGACTCTGCTGGCGCACCCCAAGGCCTGGCACGCGACGATCGAACGCCTGGCCGACGTGATTCGTCCCCACAAGCCCGACATCCTGGCGGGAATCGAATCGCGCGGGTTCCTGCTGGCGGCGCCGCTGGCTTTGGCGCTTGGCACCGGTTTCGTGATGCTGCGCAAGCAGGGCAAGCTGCCCGGCACGACCGTGCGCCACACCTATGCGCTGGAGTACGGCACCGACACGATCGAGATCCAGCAGGACGCGATCAACAAGGGCACACGGGTCGTGCTGGTCGACGATCTGCTGGCGACGGGCGGCACCATGGCGGCGGCGGTGACCCTGCTCGAAAGCGTGGGCGGCATCGTGCCGGCGGCCGCCTGCATCATCGAGCTCACCTTCCTCGACGGCCGCAAGCGGCTCAAGACCCCGGTCGAGACGCTGCTGAAATACGACAGCTGACGCTGGGGGCGCGCCACTCCAGTGGCGCGGTCTTCCCTCGGTGCCGACAAAGACGCGCCACTGGAGTGGCGCGCCCCCAGCAAAGAACTGCATCCACGCGGTCCTTTGACGTGAAGAATCTCCTGTCCTCTTCGTGCTACCATCGCGCCGGGAGGATCTTGATGACTTCGATTCCTGAGTGTTTTTCCGAGAGTTACGCCGAGGCGCGTCCCAAATTCTGCAGCGCGGCGGCAGCGGCCGGCGGTGCGATCCGCTCGTGGTTCAATCCCAAGGCGCGCGGACCCAATGGCGAGCTGCTCTATCTCGACACCGCGCGGTTCGGCGCGGCCGACGCCCCCAACATGCTGGTGCATGATCGCCGGCACGCACGGCGTCGAAGGCCATTGCGGGTCGGGCGCCGAGATCGCGTGGCTGAAGAACGGCGGGCCGGCGAAACTGCCCCAGGACACCGGCGCGCTCCTGATCCACGCCATCAATCCCTACGGCTTCGCCTGGAGCCGCCGCGTGACCGAGGACAATGTCGACCTCAACCGAAACTTCGTCGACCACGACAAGGCCTACCCGAAGAACGACGGCTACCTCGCCCTCGCCGACGCCATCCTGCCCCAGGAATGGAATGCGGCCAGCCTTGCCGAGACCACGCGCGTGTTCGAATCCTACGCCCAGAAGCACGGCGCCTTCGGCCTGCAGGGCGCCATCAGCGGCGGCCAGTACGCCTATCCCGACGGCATCTTCTTCGGCGGCAACGCACCCGCCTGGAGCAACCGCACGATCCGCGCCATCGCCCGCGCGGAACTGTCGGCGGCACGGCGTGTCGGCGTCATCGACTTCCATACCGGCCTGGGGCCGTTCGGCCACGGCGAGCTGATCGCCGCCATGGCGCCCGATTCGAAATCGTTCGCTCGCGCCAAGGCGTGGTACGGCGACGAGATGACCTCGCCCGAGAGCGGCAACTCGACGTCGGCGGTGGTCGTGGGCGTCATGACCGACGCCTTCCCCCAGGAGCTGCCCGACGCCGAGGTGACGTCGATCGCCATCGAATACGGCACCTACAGCGTGACCGAGGTGCTGGGCGCCGTGCGGGCCGACAACTGGCTGCACCAGCGCGGCGATCTCAAGTCGGCGCTGGGCAAGGAGATCAAGGCCGACATCAAGGAGCGCTTCTTCCCCTCGGGTGACGAATGGCGCGAGATGGTCTGGTCGCGCGCCGAGCAGACCATCGCCTGGGCGGTCAAGGGCATGCACGGAAAATGAGGAGCGAGGGGTGAGCATCGTCGCGCCGAGCGAGGACTCCGCACGGCTGCGACTGCGCAAGGCGCTCCACCTCGCGCCCCTGTTCGCCGATCTCGATGAAAAAAGCATGGCGGCCGTCGAGCGCGAGCTGTCACTGCTCGTGCTGCCGGGCGGCGCGCCCCTGTTCCGCCAGGGCGAGCCGGCGGACGCCGTCTATGTCGTGGCGAGCGGCTGCCTCGGCGTATTCCGCCACGAGGAGGAGGACAGCCCCGACGAGCCGATCCTGATGGCCGAGATCACGCCCGGCAACATCGTGGGCGAGATGTCGCTGCTGACGCACAGCCAGCGCTCGCGCAGCGTCGCGGCGCTGCGCGACAGCGAAGTGTGGCGGCTCGCGCGCGCGAGCTTCGACACGCTGACGGCGCTCCATCCCGAGGTGCTGCCGGCGCTGATGCGCAACGTCGCCGTGCGCAACGCCATGGGACCGACCAAGCGGCGCCGCCAGCCGCGCACCTTCGCCCTGCTGCCGACCGGCCCCGACGTGCCGTCGGCGCGCTTCGCCGTGCTGCTGGCCGGCGCGCTGGGCCGCATCGGCGCCGAGGTCCAGATGCTGGGCGCCGAATCGCTGCACGAGGAGCCGGAATGGTTCGCGCGCTGCGAGATGGACTCCTCGTTCGTGCTCTACCGCGCCGACCCGACGGCGACGGAATGGACCGAGCTCTGCCTGCGCCAGGCCGATTGCCTGATCGTCGTGCGCCTGGGCGACGACGAGCGGCCGACCGCGCTGCCGTTCGAGATCGAATCGGCGCAAAGCGGCGCGGTCTTCCACCGCCGCCGCGAGCTGGTGCTGCTGCACGAAGGTCACGACCCACCGTCCGGCTCGACCTCGCCGATGCTGGCCGGCGGGCTCTACGGCCAGCATCACCATGTCCGGCTCGACATCCATTCCGACATCGACCGCCTGGCGCGCCTGCTGACCGGCCACGCGGTGGGCGTCGTCATGGCGGGCGGCGGCGCGCGCGCCTTCACCCATATCGGCGTCGTCAAGGCATTGCGCGCCTCGGGCGTGCCGATCGACCTGGTGGGCGGCACCAGCATGGGCGCCATCGTCGCCGCCGGCGTCGCCTCGCGCTGGACCGACGAGGAGCTGGTCGAGCGTTTCCGGGTGGCCTTCGTCAACGCCAATCCGCTCAGCGACTACACGCTGCCGCTGATCGCGCTGTTCGCCGGCCGCCGTGTCACGCGGCTGCTGCGCATGGCGTTCGGCGAGAAGGAGATCCAGGATCTCATCCTGCCCTTCTACTGCGTGACCGCCAATCTCACGACCTCGATCGCCGATGTCCACACGGTGGGCAGGCTGTGGCGCTGGCTGCGCGCCTCGGTGGCCATCCCGGGCGTCATCCCGCCCTTCAACGAGGCGGGCGAGGTCCATGTCGATGGCGGCGTCATCAACAACTTCCCGGTGCGCGAGATGCGGCGGCTGGGCCGCGGCGTCACGATCGGCGTCGACATCGACACCGGCGGCGCCCTGGCAGCCGGCGCCGACGTCACGGAGCCCTGGTCGGCCTGGCAGTTCTTCCGCCGCCTGATCTGGAAGCGCAACGAGACCCTGCCGATCCCGTCGATCGTGCGCATCCTGCTGCGCTCCGCCCTGGTCGCCAGCACGGCGCGCGCCCACGAGGACCGCCAGGCGGCCGACCTGCTGATCGTGCCGCCGATGAACCATATCGATCTCCTCGACTGGACGAGCTTCGATGCCGGGGTCGAGCTCGGCTACCGCACCACCATGGAAGCGCTCGACAAGGCCCGCGCCTCGCCGACCGGCGCCCGGCTGTTCGTCGCCTGACATGCAGGCTGTCGCCTACGCTGATCTCCGTCGTCTCGACCGGAGCGCGAGGCGCGGAGCGGAGAGACCTCCTTTCCACGAAAGGCAGCCTATCGTTGAAAGGAGGTCTCTCCGCGCGGCCCTTCGGGCCTTGGTCGAGACGACGGAAATCATCAAGTGCGATAGCCTTGGCTCACTTGAGTTACATATGAAGTATTACGTAAGTATCGTCAAGTCCCACTTTGACCAGGAGAATGACGTGACCGAGCAGCCTCTCGCCACCCTGCGCGACCTCAACCATCACTACGTGCGGTCGGTCGATCAGGCCGACGTGGGCTGGTTCGATAAGCATCTCGCGGCGGATTTCATGAACACCAATCCGGACGGCACGGTGATCGACCGCGCCGCCTTCCTGGCGCAGATCGGCCGCGGCTCGCCGGTCAAGGACATCCGCGAGCACGACGTCAGGATCACGCTGTTCGGCGACGTCGCCGTCATCAAGGCGCGCACCTCCTACACCAAGCCCGACGGCTCGGTCGGCGCCGGCTGGTATACCGACGACTGGCAGAAGCGGCCGGAAGGCTGGCGCTGCATCTCCGCCCACGTCAGCCGTTCCTGAACGATCCACCCGTGTCTCTTGCAGCAGGCGTCGACTCGACGCCCGCCGGCTGGCGGGTCGTCTTTGCGTGCTTCGTCTCCGCGGTGTTCTCCTGGGGCTTCGGCTTCTATGCGCACGGCATCTACCTGGTCGAGCTGCAGAAGGCGCACGGCTGGTCGACCGGGCTGATCTCCTCGGTGATCACCGGCCACTACGTGCTGGGCGCCCTGCTGCTGCCGCGTATCGCCGAGGCGATCGGCCGCTTCGGGCCGCGCACGGTCTTCCTGTGCGGCCTTGCGGCCACCGGCGGGTCGCTGCTGCTGCTGCCCTCGGTCACGGCGCCATGGCAGCTCGTCGTGCTGTACGCAATCATGGCGCCGGGCTGGAACGCCACCAGCGTGGCGCCGATCGCCGCCACCATCGGCCAGTGGTTCGACCGCAAGCGCGGCCTGGCGCTCAACCTGGCGCTGAGCGGCGCCACGGTCGCGGGCCTGGTGGTGGCGCCGTCCCTGCTGGCGGCCATTCCGCGGCTCGGCTTCGCCGAGGCCGAACGATTGTTGGTAACGATCGGCCTGGTGGTGGCGGCGGGGACGGTGGCGCTCTTCGTGCGGCGCGGGCCATTGTCGTTCAGGCCGACGGGCCTCCGGCAAAGCCGCCTGGAGCCGCTCCGGCACTGGCATTTCTGGAGCATCTCCGCGCCGTTCGCCTTCGTGCTGATGGCGCAGGTGGGCTTCCTCACCCATCTCGTGCCGCTGATCGCCGGCCGCGCCGCGGATGGCGCGGCGGTCGATCCGGGTCTTGCCGTCGCCGTCAATGCGGTGATGGCCCTGGTCGGGCGGATCGTGCTGGGCTTGGTCATCGACAGGCTCGAGCCCCGGCGCGCCTCGGCGCTGTGCTTCCTGGTCCAGGTCGGCGCCATCGCCGTGCTGGCCCGCGCCGAGGCGCCGCTGGTGGTCTATGGCGCCTGCGCCGTCTACGGCTTCTCGGTCGGCAACAACATCACCCTGTCGCCGCTGATCGTGCAGCGCGAGTACGCCGCTGCGCAATTCCCCGCCATCGTGGCGCTGTCGACTGCCGTGGTGCAGATCCTCTACGCCTTCGGCCCGGGCCTGCTCGGCATCCTGCGCGACGCCTTCGGCGGCTACGGCGTGCCGCTGGGCGTCTGCATGGCGCTGAACGTCGTGGCGTCGGCGCTGATCCTGGTGCGGCCGCGCCCTACTCCGGCAAAGACTATCGCCGAAGGGTGAGTCGTAACTGCCACCCGTACGAAGCGCAGGCCTATCGGGTGTGCCGCCTCCCGTCGTCTCGACCGGAGCGCGAAGCGCGGAGTGGAGAGACCTTCTCTCAACAATAAGCGGCTTATCGTTGAGAGAAGGTCTCTCCGCTCGGGCCTACGGCCCTCGGTCGAGACGACGGGAGGGGGCACATGCGATGGGCCCGGGGCGGAGCGCCTGGAAGACAGAGGGCCCGGATCAGGCATTTGTATTTCCCGGGACTAACTCAAGAACTTCAGGCTGTTCACCACCTTGTCGATGATCTTGCGCGGGCCGTGCAGGCCGATGCCGACGAAATCCAGCGCATCGGCCGGGGCGGCGGCCAGGGCGGCGCGGTTGTCGGCGTCGTTGGTGGTCTTGAACATGGGCTCGATGTAGATCGCCGGCACCAGCTCGCGCGACAGGGCGCGCTGATGCGTGCGGCGCAGCTCCTCCAGCGTGGCGCCGTAGACGAACACCGGCTCGCGGATCAGCGCGGTATAGGCGCGCCCGCTGCCGTCGCGATAGGGTTCGCCCATCATGTGGCCGTGCGTTCCGGTCAGGCCGCCGGCCAGGAAGGCTGCGACATTGGCGACCTGCCAGGCGGCAAGGTCGCGGCGCAGGACCAGGGCGGTCTTGGTGTCGTAGATCATCGGCCCCATATCGGGCATCGTAGGGCCGCCGTCTTGAAGGTTTGTGCATGAGCCTCGACCAGATCCGCTTCGACGAACCGCAGGCCGGGCTGATCCGCCTGACGGCGCGCTTCGGCGGCCATGCCTACGATCTGCACCGCCATGAGACCTATGCCGTGGGCATCACTCTGTGGGGCGCGCAATCCTTCCACTATCGCGGCGCGCTCGCGACCAGCCGCGGCGGCCAAGTCATGGTGATCCATCCCGACGAGGCGCATGACGGCCACGCCGGCGTCGACCAGGGCTTCGCCTACCGCATGCTCTATGTCGATCCGGCCTCGGTGTCGTTGGCGCTCGACGGCAAGAGCCCGCCCTTCGTGCCCGACGTCGTGGCCGACGATCCGGCACTGGCCGGCCTGTTGCGCGAGGCCTTCGCCGATTTCCCGCAGGCGCTGGAGCCGCTGGCGGTCGATGCGGTGATCGCGCGTCTCGCCGACCGGCTGGCGATGCGCGGCGACGATCAGCCGACATCGCGGCGCCATGCCACGGCGCATCACGCGCTGGCCCGTCAAGCCGTAACCCTGGCGCGCGACTTCCTGGCGGCCGAGGCGCACCGCACGGTGGCGTCGGAGGAGCTCGAGAAGATCACCGGCCTCGACCGTTTCGCCCTGGCGCGCCACTTCCGCGCCGCCACCGGCACCTCGCCCCATCGCTACCAGGTCGGGCGGCGCCTGGCGCGCGCGCAAAGCCTGATCGCCGACGGCATGGCGCTGTCGGAAGCAGCGGCCGCGACCGGCTTCGCCGACCAGAGCCATCTCACGCGCCACTTCTCGGCCCGCTTCGGCCTGACGCCCGGCCGCTGGGCGGCACTCGCCCGGCGCGCCGCGTAGGGCGTCACGGGTTTGCACCGCGGCAGTCTCTGCAAGCGTTACGCCAATCAAAGTCTGAAACACGGTCCGCTCCATGGTCGGGCAGTCGCATACGGCGTTTCCGTCGTCTCGACCGGAGCGCGAAGCGCGGAGTGGAGAGACCTTCTCTCGACGATAAGCGGCTTATCGTGGAAAGAAGGTCTCTCCGCTCGGGCCTGCGGCCCTCGGTCGAGACGACGGGGGAGTCGCCTCAACTTCGGACCATGAAAGCACGAACTTAAGTATACATCAAGTCACTATTAGTAATACTTTCACGGCCGCATCACAGCCCGCCGTTCACCACCAGGCACTGGCCGCTGACATAGTCGCTGTCGGGGCTGCAGAAGAGATAGACCGAGCCCGCGGCCTCTTCGGGCAGGCCGCCGCGGCCGAGCGGGATCATCTGGTTCATGGCGGCGATGCGGCCGCCCTGCACGCCGATCTTGACCTTGCGGCCCTGCACCTCGATCTCGCCGTCCTCGCCCTGGTTCAGGGGCTTGGTGAGGCGGGTCTGGATGTAGCCGAAGGCCACGGCGTTCACCGTGACGTCGTAGCGGCCGAACTCCTTGGCCAGGGTCTTGGTGAGGCCGACGATGCCCGCCTTGCCGGCCGAGTAGTTCGACTGGCCGGCATTGCCGTTGACGCCCGAGGTCGAGGAGATGTTCACCACCTTGCGCACGATGCGCTTGCCCTCGGCGCGCTCCTTCTCGACTTCCTGGCGGAAATGCTGCTGGAAGGCGCGCAGGATCCGGAACGGCGCCGTCAGGTGGACGTCGAGGATGGCGTACCACTGCTCGTCGCTCATCTTCTGGATGACCGAGTCCCAGGTGTAGCCCGCGTTGTTCACCACGACATGGCAGCCGCCGAAGGCGTCGACCGCGGTCTTGACGATGCGGTCGCCGAAGTCGGGCTTGGCGACGTCGCCGGTGCAGGCCACGGCCTTGCCGCCCATCTTCTCGATCTCGGCGATGGTCTCCTTGGCCGGCGCCTCGTCGATGTCGTTGATCACGACCTTGGCGCCGTCGCGCACCAGGCGGAGCGCGATCTCCTTGCCGATGCCGCGGCCGGAACCGGTGACGATCGCGACCTTGCCGTCCATCTGACCCATCTGTCTTCTCCTTTTCAAGCTCCTCTCCCCCGATAGGGGGAGAGGTTGGGAGAGGGGGTTGCACGGGCTTTCGAAGCCCCCTCTCCTAGCCTCTCCCCCTAGCGGGGGAGAGGAACATGAGTTGTAGTTACTAAGCGGCCGCGACCGTGGCGTGGCCCTGCAGGGTGTCCTGGCCGTTCTGGTTGGTGCACTTGACCTCGAGGTCGAAAAGCTTTTCGCCGTTCTCCTCGCGCTTGCCGGTGACCTTGCCGCTCAAGGTGATGACGTCGCCCACCCAGGTGATCGCGGTGAAGCGGGTGCCGAGGCGGCGGATGCGGTCGCGCGGGGCGTAGCTGGTGACCAGGCGGCCGAGGAAGCCCATCGACAGCATGCCGTGGGCGAACACGTCCTTGAAGCCGAACTTCTTGGCGAAGTCGAGATCGACATGGATCGGATTGTGGTCGCCCGAGCCGCCACAATAGAGGGCAAGCTGGTGGCGGGTGATCGGCGGCAGGACGATCGGCTTGATCGAGTCGCCGACCTTCACTTGATCGAAGATCGGCGCCTTTGGGGTCGCGCTAACCATTTTCTTCTCCTCCCTCACTTCTTCGCGGCGTCGGGATTGCGCACGACGGTGATGCCCGTGCCCTTGGCGACGAGCTTGCCCGCCTGGTCCTTCAGCGAGGTCTCGGAGACCACGAACCACAGCGCGCCGCCCTTCTTGTCGTACATGTCGGTCACCTTCTGCTGGCAGGTGATCGTGTCGCCGACGAAGACCGGCGCGTAGTAGTCGTAGTGCTGCTCGCCGTGCAGGATCAGGCCGATATCGACGTTGAGCAGGCGCAGCAGGCCGCCCTTCTCGGGATCGTCGTTGGTGATCGCCTGCAGGAAGGTGGGCGGCACCGGCATCGGCCTGTAGCCGGCCGTCTTGGCGGCGGCCTCGTCGGCGTAGATCGGATCTTCCTCGCCGATGGCCTTGCAGAAGAGCTTGACCTTGCCGGCCTCGACGGTGGCGCTGAAGGGCTTGAACTCGTGGCCGATGATTTTCTTGTCGAGCTGCATGCGTTTCGCTCCCTTTATTCCACGCCTCATGTTCCTCTCCCCCTTGGGGGAGAGGTTAGGTGAGGGGGTTGAAGCGAAGGTTCTGTGGCACCCCCTCACCTAGCCTCTCCCCCAAGGGGGAGAGGAACATGAAGGGATGAGTGACGGTAAGCTGGCGAGAGGCGCGCGTTACTCGTAGCGGCCGACGATGGCGACGCTCGAGACGTTCTCGCGCGGCGCGCCGCCCAGATTGTGGGTCATGCCGATGCGCGGGTCCTTGAGCTGGCGCGCGCCGGCCCGGCCCTGGAGCTGCAGGTACATCTCGTAGAGCATGCGCAGGCCCGAGGCGCCGATCGGATGGCCGAAGCACTTCAGGCCGCCGTCGATCTGGCAGGGGATCTTGCCGTCGGCGTCGTAGAAGCCGTCGAGCACGTCCTTCCAGCCCTTGCCGGTCTCGGAGATGTGCAGGTCTTCCATGGTCACGAGCTCGGTGACCGAGAAGCAGTCGTGCACCTCGAACATCGAGACCTCCTCGCGCGGGTTCTTGATGCCGGCCTCTTCATAGGCCTTCTTCGAGGCGATGCGCGTGGTGTGGAAGTAGCTGCCGTCCCACGAATTGTGGCCCGACTCCGAGCCGTTCGAGACCGAGAGCTGCAGCGCCTTGACGCTGACGAGGTTCTTCTTGCCCATCGCCTTGGCGATCTCGGGCGTGGTGACGATGGCCGCGGCCGCACCGTCCGACACGCCGCAGCAGTCGAACAGGCCGAGCGGCTAGGCGATCATCGGCGCGTTCAGGATGGTGTCCATCTCGACGGCCTTCTGCAGATGCGCCTTGGGGTTCTTGGCGCCGTTCTGGTGGCTCTTCCACGAGACGTGGCCGATCGCCTTCTTGAGGTCGTCGGCGCCGACACGCCGTGCGCGGTCATGTAGGCGGTGGCGAGCTGGGCGAAGTTGCCCGGCGCCGTGCCGTTGGCGCTCCACAGCGGCCTGCAGCGGGCCGCCGCGGCCGCCCGGCAGGCCGCCGTAGCCGGTGTCCTTCAGCTTCTCGACGCCGAGCGCCAGCGCGATGTCGGCCGCGCCGGAGGCGACGGCATAGCAGGCGCCGCGGAAGGCCTCGGTGCCCGAGGCGCACATGTTCTCGACATGCGTCACCGGGATGTTGGGCAGGCGCAGCGTCGTCGACAGCGGAATGCCCGACTTGCCGACATGCACCTCGTCGATCGCGGTCGAGAACCAGGCCGCTTGCAGCTGCTTGGCGTCGATGCCGGCGTCGGCCAGGCACTCCTTGTAGGCCTCGACCATCAGCTCTTCGGCGCCGCGTGTCCCAGCGTTCGCCGAACTTCGAGCAGCCCATGCCGAGAATCGCGACCTTGTCCTTGATGCCCCGAGCCATGGAGGTCTCCTGTCGTGGGGTTGGAATTCTAGCTCTTGACCGGACTCTCGGAAGGCGATCAGAACTGACGGTTGCTCAGACCGGCGCCGCCTTCCAGAAGTAGCGCTTGAAGCCGCCGCGCATCGTGTCGTTGTCGCGGATGCGGAAGGTCATGCGCATCTTGGCGCCGACCTTGACCTGTTCCTTGTCGCTGTCGGTGAAGTCGGCCATGAAGCGGCCGCCCTCGGGGAAGGTGATCATGCCGTAGTAGGCCGGCGGATCCGGCGAATAGATCAGCGAATCGGCGGTGAACGACATCACGTTCGCCTCCAGCCCGGCCATCGCGTAGGGCTCCTGGCTGTCGATGGCGTGGCAGTTCGGATTGACGCAGACCTGGCTGCGCGGGAACTGCACGGTGCCGCAGACCTTGCACTTGCCGCCGACCAGCCCGTAGATCATGTCGCGCTTGCGCCACAGCACCGACAGCGCGGTCTTCTTGTCGAACTCGGCGCGCATGCCCTTCTCGATCGGCAGCATCTCGTTGAAGGCGAGGAACTTCATGTAGTTCTTCTCTTCCTTGCGCCGCGCCATCCAGCCCGACAGGCCCTTGCGCTTGGGCAGCTTGGCGTTCTCGGCCGTGACCTCGAACACCAGGATGTCGACGCCCTGGCCGAAGGCCACGACCATGATCTTGTCGCCGGCCTTGGCGGTCTCCAGCGCATCGACCAGCATGACCAGCGCGTGCGCCGCACCGGTGTCGCCGAGATTGGCGCCCAGAAGGTCGCGCACCGCGCCCTCGGCGATGCCGCAGATCTTGGCCATCTGCTTGGGCACCGCCGGCATCAGGCTCGGCATGATGAAGTGGGTGATGTCGGCGCCCTTGAGCTTGCAGGCGGCGAGCGCCGGCCTTGATGGCGGGCGGCACGATCTTCGAATAGCCCTCGTCGCGGATCCAGCGCTCTTCCCAGCCGTAGTCGAAGTCGGTCTCGTCGCCGCGGAAATGGTCGACGAAGTCCATCGACACCGAATGATGGCCGACCAGCTTGGCGATCACGTTCTCGGTGCCGCAGAGCAGCGCCGCGGCGCCGTCGCCGTAGTTCAGCTCGTTGGACGAGGCGACGCGGGCCATGCGCTTGTCGGCGGCGGCGACCAGGCTCGGGCCGCGCCGTCCTTCGAGGCATTGAGGCCGGCGATCAGCGCCGAGGTGCCGGCCTTCAGCGAGCCGCCGACGTCGGACGCCGAGCAGGTTCTGCTCGACGTTCAGCGCGGTGCCGATGACGCCGGCATTCTGGCGATCCTTGAAGGGATGCGTGGTCGAGGCGAAGTAGATGTTGCGGACGTCCTCGGCCTTGTGGCTGGTCAGGCAATCGCGCGAGGCCTCGACCGCCATGGTGATCGAGTCCTCGTCCCAGTTGGCCATCGAGCGCTCGCCCTTGGCGAGGCCGCGCAGGCCGGCGGCGAACCACTTGTTGGCGTCGTAGACGGCCTGACGGTTGCAGGCGCAGGCGCGGCACATAGGCCCCATAGGCCACGATTCCGACCATCTGTTCTTTCCTCCCACCGCTCGCCTATGAACGAGTCGTTTATCAGATTGCTCTTAGCGCGCCGCGCGACCGGGACGGCGCAGACGGAATTGACGCATCCGGCTGCCAAGAAGCGGAACTGCGAGTCCTGCATGCCGGGTTAAGTCAGCGGCGGCATCTCCCGGACCAAATTGCGGTAGCCGGCGTCCGGCGGGATGTGCAGGAAGCGCTTGCCGTCGCGCTGTTCTCGACCCACGGCTGGACGGTGACGATCTTGCGTTCGGTCGCCTGGCGAGATCGCGCCGGTCACGGTCACGCCTTCGGCCAGCAGCTCGAGGTTCTTGGTCGTGGCATGGACCAGGGTGCGCTGGCCGGCGGTGGCCTCGTCGATCGCCTGCCGTGCGCCGATCCACACCGAGTTCGACCGACTCCGAACCGTCATGCAGCGCGATCTGGTCCTCCGGCGCCTCGGCCAGGAAGAACCAGGTGTCGAAGCGCCGGGGCGCGAAGGTCGGCGTGATCCAGTGGGCGAAGGGCATCATGAGGTCGGTGGCGAGCTCGAGATCCTCGGCTTCGACCAGGTCGACGATGCTGGCCTCGTCCTTGGCGAGCTTGGCGCGCCAGCTCTCCTCGATGCGCCTTCAGGTCGGCGGCGGCGATGACGGCGCGCTGGCCGCGCTTGCGCGCCAGCAGGATGCCGCATTCCTCGAAGGCCTCGCGCACGCCGGCGATGCGGAACTTCAGTTCGCCGTCGCGCGATCTTGTCGGCGCCGCCGCAGCGCGCGCGCAGCCGCGGATCGCCGTCGGCGTCCTCGAGCTTGCCGCCGGGGAACACCAGCGCGCCGGAGAAGGCGTCGATCTGGTGATGGCGCACCACCATGAAGACTTCGAGCGGCGAGGCCATGTCGCCGGGCTGGGACGGGCGCACCAGCAGCACGGTCGTGGCGGACGCGGCTCCTGCGCGGTTGCAGCGGGGCGCGGCTCGCCCGCGGTCGTGGCGGGGCGCGACTCGCCGCAGTTGCGCGGGCGCGGCGGGGCGGGTTCTTTCTTCGTTTCGTTCATTTCAGCCTGCATTGGTGGGATTTCAAAGTGTCCCATACATGCAGCGACAGTGCCATTGGCGGGGTGTATTCTGCGCCCGCCAGTTCCGCAGAGAAGGAGAACGGCCATGACGACGGCACCACCAACGGCCCAGCCCCGCCGCACAGCTTGGGCGACGGCATCCGGCCGCTGCGCGCCAAGTGGGGATGGATCGTGGCGCTCGGCGTCATCTTCATGATCGCGGGCGTCATCGCGCTCGGCAGCGTCGTCATGGCCACCGCCTCGGCGGTGTTCATCGTCGGCATCATGATGATCATGGTCGGGCGTCGCCGAGATCATCGCCGCCTTCAGCGTCAAGGCTGGGGCAAGGCCGTGCTTCTGGCTGCTGCTCGGCGCGCTCTACGTCTTCGCCGGCTTCATCGCCTTCAGAACCCGTTCGCGGCGGCGGCCGTGCTCACCCTGTTCCTGGGCATCGCGCTGATCGTCGGCGGCATCGTGCGCATGTTCCTCGCCTGGCAGATGCGCGAGGCCGGCAAGCCGTGGGGCTGGGTCGTGGTGTCGGGCATCATCTCGCGTGCTGCTCGGCCTGATGATCGTCGCCCAGTGGCCCGTACTCGAGCTTCTACGTGCTCGGCATCTTCCTCGGCATCGACCTGATCTTCATCGGCTCGGGCTGGCTCTCGATCGGGCTGGCGCTCAAGCGGCGGCACGCGGTCTAGCGCCGGGAAAACCCTGGTTGCCGAAACTCTGGTCACCGCGGTGGAGAGACCAGAGTGGCGGCGGCACTTTCCGCAATTCGCGCTCATCGCTGGGGGCGCGCCACTGCGCGCGGCGTAACCGCCGCGCTGAAGTGGCGCGTCTTCTCATGGCGGAGCGCGAGCGTCCCGCTCGCTCATGAATCTCTGAGCGAGCGGGACGCTCGCGGTCCGGAAGACCATGAGCGCACTGGAGTGGCGCGCCCAGCGATGACGTGATTCGGGACGGAGCGCTGATCATTTTGGCCAGTCCTCCTGCACGAGGCGGGAGCGGGAGCGCGAGGCGGTGCGTCGAGCAGGTGAGATGCCTCTGTCGAGAGGAAATGACCCACCTCTCCCTCCCCGCGCGAGCGCGGGTCCCCTCCCTCTCCCCCCACTGCGTGGGCGGAGAGGGCCTCTGAGACTGCGTCGGCGGCGAGGGTGTCTGGGTCGGGAGACGGTTTCTTTTCCGCAATTTGCGCAGCGGGTTTTGCGGTTGGCGAGGCGTGGGCGAAGCGCCGGATTGACCTGCCAGCGCCGCGCCGGGCGGCCGCGGGCGGGATAGTCCTCCTCGTCGACCTCGACTTCGCGCAACACGCCGGCCTGCTCCAGCGCCAGGATCACCTCGTCGGCGCCGGCGGCGTTCACGCGTTGGCTGAGCGCCTCGCGCCGCACCTCCTCGCGCGAGATCTCCTTGACGCCGCGCGCGCGGATCCAGCCGATCACCCGCCGCGCGTGCTGCTCGCGCCTTGTGCTTGCCCTGGCGGTCGCCGTCCGCCGGCCCGGCGCGGTCGAACACCGCCTGCGCATGCGGCCGGTAGTAGCGCTCCCACAGATCCCAGGCATCGCACAGATGCTGGGTCGTGATGACGGTGGGCGGCGACGCATTGTTCGGCCGGTTGGCCGTCCAGTCGAGCAGCGCCAATATGGCGGCCAGCCGCGCCACCGTGCCCCGGCCCTTGCCCAGCCAGCCGGCCATAAATCCTTCCGCCCGCAGCATCTCGGGGTGCAGGAGTTCGAGACTCCGGTCGAACGCCGTCACCGCCCGATCCTCGAAGGAGAGCACCAGCGGCTTCTCCGGCGTACCGACCGCGCGGGCGATGCGCTGCAGCGCGTTCACCGCCTCGTCCTCGCGCGTGGGCTTCAAGCGTGCGCAGCGAGCGGTAGGGCGCGGGGCCGGGCCAGGCATAGAGGAAGCGCGCGGCCAGGCCGTCGCCGGTGCCTTCGAGGGCCGCGTCGAGCCGCTCCGGATCGAGCGAGCCCACGATGCTGACGGCCGTTTTGTCGCGACCCCACGGCAGGCCGATCGCGCCCCAGGTGTCCAAAAAGGGACCGCGCTTGCTCTCGTCGCGCCGGCTCTTGCGCCCCAGCCCGGCCAGCCAGGCGGTCGGCTCGTCGCGCCACAGCAGCACGCCCTGCCGCCGCTTCGCCACCGCCTTCTCCAGCGCCGGCAACGCGGCATCGGACACGACCACCGGCGCCCCGCCCTCGCGCGCCAGCACGCGCTCGACGGTGCCGAGCGGACGGCGCAGCCATTCGAGCGCCGGCGTCTTGCCGCTCGACGGGCCGCCGACCAGCGCCTGCCACAGGATCACGGGCTCGCTCCACGCCTCGGTGATGCGCGCCGACACGCCCTGGCCGCACAGGCCGGCGACGGACGCTAAAAGGGCCTGCGCGATGTAGTCCTCCGACGAGCCCGCCCACTGCGCGGCGTCCTTCACCCACTCGCGCCATTGGGCGGGAAAGACCTGCAGGGGAAAGACCGGCAGCCTGGGACGGCCCTCCTCCAGAAGGCCGGGATCGACCGCGGGCCAGGGCGGCGGCGGCGGCTTGGCGGCCCGCCTGGCGTCGCGCTCCGCCCAGGCGTTGCGGAAGACGGGTGGCGGGTTGGTGACGTTGATTTCGGTGAGGGGCATCGGCCGGTCCTTCGGTTGGAACGGCCCCCATACGCCACAACATTGCTCAGGAACGTCAAGTGAAACTTTGGGCGTCACTTAAGTTCGCAAGATTGTTGCGGAGTGCTTGAGCTCCACTGCGAGGGCGGGGCTATTTCCGCATTTCGCGCAGCGCGCAGGCCGGGAGCGCAACACAAAACACGGCTTGCGGAGGAGCAGACGCCAGTGGCCGCCTTCCAGCTACGGGCTGGGCATCTTCCTCGGCATCGATCCGATGTTCTTCGGGTCGAGCTGGTTCACGATCGGGCGGCGACAAAGCGGCGTCATGCGGCTGATCGAAGCGCGAAGGTCAGCCGCCCGAAGTCTGCGGCGGCGCGGTCGAGGCGCGGAAAAAGACGGTGAGCGTTGTCTTCCAGTATCAGCGTGATGTCGCCCTCGGAAAGCCCGGCGGCGCGAACGCTCGCGATCGGATCCTGGTCCGCCGGCGGGAATGAATAGTCGCTGCCAAGCACTATTTGCCGGGGCGAAACACGATCGGCGAGCCATTTGCAGAATCGCCGGATCGTGGAGGATCGTGTCGTAATAGAACCGCTGAAAGTAGGCCGAAGGGTCTTCCATCGCGACGTCCCCCTGCTGCGCGCGATCCATGCGCCGATGCATCACGTCAAAGCGGCCGGCGAGGTATGGCAACGTGCCGCCGCCGTGGGAGAGCAGGAGGCGCAACCGTGGAAACCGATCAAGAACACCGGAAAAGATCAGTGATCCGACGGTGAAGGTGGTGTCGACGGTGTACTGGGCGATCTGGGACAGGGCAAACTTCGCCGAACGCGGATGAGGTTGCGCCTGCACAGGATGAATGAATACACCGACGTCAAGCTCCACCGCCTTGCTCCAGAACGCGTCCAGGTCAAGTTCCCCAAGATTGGTGCCTTCGACATTCGCGGCGATCACCGCACCAACGGCCCCGAGCTCGATGACCGCCCGCTCCAGCTCCGCCGCCGACTCGTGCGCGAAGGGAAAGGGCACCGAGGCAAGCAAGGAGAAGCGTTCCGGGCGCAGCTCGCAGACCTTGGCGAGATGGTTGTTGAGGTACTCGTGCCACGCGACCGCAGTCTGCCGCGGCATTCCATGGGCAAGATGTCAGCCCATGCGGACAGGACCTGGCGGTCGACGCCCTGGCTCGACATGGCGTCGAGGCGCATTTCCATCGGCTCGATGAGCTTCGGGAAAAACGGCCGAACCTTCAGCCCATAGTCAAAATGCAAGGCGCACGAGCAGGTCGGCCGGTGCTCGATGACCGAAAGACCAAAATCCGACGCCCGCGACGCGACATTCTCGATCAGGCTCGGCGGAACATAGTGAGCATGAACGTCTATCGGCTTCATTGTCACAACCTCCGAGCTTTCCCGGTGCGTTTTGTTCCGGGTGGAACTGCGCGATCTGTACCCGAGCGATATCGGAAGGGGCGGTGGTCTCCGAGCGTCGTGTTGGCGCTGTGGCGTCCGTCGTCGGAGCCTGCGGGCTTTGCATCAGGCCGTTTTGACAGCGCGGCGGCCTGCATCGCCGTCACCTCGGGCGGAAGTTGTGGCGTGGTTCGCTGCCCGGAGGGTACAACCAGTCGCAGCGACGCGACAGTCTCGTCATCGGTGCCCGTCAGGGCTTCACGAACCGACGAAGCCGGCAGCGATTGGGCAACGCTCGTGCCCGCCCCCGCGACGGCATGGCTATCGCATATGACTACTTCCGTCGTCTCGACCGAGGGCCCCCTCGGCTTCGCTCGGGGCAGGCTCCGTCCCGAGTGGAGAGACCTTCTCTCAATGATAAGCCGCTTATTGTTGCGAGAAGGTCTCTCCGCTCCGCGCTTCGCGCTCCGGTCGAGACGACGGAAATTGGCATATGCGATAGCCCTGCCCGCGACGGCAGGGTGGTCAACGATGACATGGAACCTACCGGGCTTCAGTCGCTCGTAGACGGCTCGATTGAAGTCGGTCGCCGTGGCACGAGAAGAGGCGCGTCCAGTCGCCGTCGCCTGGCTAGGGATCGGCGAACGCGGCGTCCGGTGGGTCGATCAAACGGCGCGCGCGATGTCCGGCGACTTGTCCCGACACGAACCGGAGGTCGTCGATGCGGGCCACTTCTCGACCCAACATCGGTTTGGCGGTGTCCATCCTGAATCCTTCTGAACGGGCGACTAATTCGCGGACTCACAATGCACGCGGCTCAAATTCAGCCTAGCGAACGATCCGGCGGACGAAGTGCAGTTCCACGGCGGATAGAGGGCCGCCGAGCTGTTGCATCGCACCGCCGTCCGCGAGCGAGCCGAGGTCGAGCGCGACCAAGCCCGTCGAATCGATAAGTTCGACCACGAGCGCCTTGGCATCGCGATCGTCTCCTGACACGAAGAGTACGGTCTTCGGCTTCTGGGGCGAGAAATCCTGTATCCAGGCCATCGGCATATTGCTGATCGACTTCACCAGCCTGGCCCCGGGCGCCATTGCGGCGACGATCTCGCTCGACGTGCGGCTCTCCAACGCGGCAACCGATCTCGCTACGGCGGCGGCGCTGATGTCCGGTTTCTCGCCCATGTGGGCGTTCGTCCCGTCGACGAGTATGCGGCCGCGCCAGTCGATTCCCTTGAGCGCCTCCGGCGCATCCGCCCAATTCGTGGCGAGGATCACCACATCGCATTCCGCAGCTTCCTGCCTGGATCCTGCGCTGGCGGCCGGACCCAGATCGGCGACGAGCCCCGCCAACGCCTCCGGCCCCCGCGAGCTGGACAGGACGACCTCGTGGCCCGCACCGATCAAATGACGACCGATGGTCGTAGCCATGCGACCAGCGCCGATGAACCCGACTTTCATGACCGTTTCTCCCCGATCAAACAATGACTCAAGCAGCCGCAGCCAACGCAAACACTTCGCCGAACGCCTCCACCGCCGTCTCGCCTGCCATTCCAGCGCGCGCCGATCCGGCGAGGAGGTCGACATGAGGTCGGCGCCGAGACCTGTCAGGGCTTCACGAACCGATAGGCGAAGCGATCGGTCTGGCCCTTGATCGAGGGATCGAACACCTTGATCGAGTGCGCATCATCCTTGTTGGCGAGCAGGGCGCTTTCCGCGTCGAGCACAAAGCCAGCCGCCTCCACCTCCGCGCGGACGGAGGCAGGATCGATCCGATGCAGCGACTGGGCGTCGCCCGTGCCCGACCCGGCGCCGGCGGCGTGGTCAACGATGACATAGAACCCACCGGGCTTCAGTCGCTCGTAGACGGCTCGATTGAAGGCGGCCGCCGTAGCGCCCTTGGCCGTGATGAGGGCGGTGTGAAGATCGTGGTAGAACAGGTGCAGCCACAACACGTCCGCTGGTGGCGTGACCTTCGGTAGCGCCACGAGGTCAGCCGAGACGGCTTCGACATTCTCTCGGCCCGGCTCCTTCGCGAGCGCCCGCATGCGGCCGAGCGGATCGTTCTTGAAGTGGGCGACTTCGGCCGGCACGAAGCTGTAGACCCGCCCCTCGGGTCCGACGACGTCGGAGAAGAGGCGCGTCCAGTCTCCGTCGCCTGGGTAGACGTCGATCACGGTGGAGCCCGCCTGTATGCGGGCGAACCGCATCAACTCGGACAGCTTGGATTGGTCGTACATCGGACTCTCCTTTTACGGTTGGGCATATGACGCGCGGGCGGGGTGCGAGGGGGCAATCCGCGGCTGATCCACCGTCTACAACGACGATGGCCGCAGAGCGCCAGCGCTACGCAGGCTCGGACGCGTCCCTCTGCGAGGCCCGGGCCAGGGCTTGCGTGTCGATGTATTCCCGGATGCGGGTCAGCCTGCCATCCCGGACCGTGATGGCGAAGATCCAGTCGTCCTCGAACGTCTTGTTCGTCGCTTTGATCTTTCCCCTCGCGAAGCCGACGACGTGGACCCGGTCTCCTTGCGCCACGAACTCCCGGGGTTCCGTGGAGGTTTCTATCGACCTGGATGCCGTCTCGAGCAAATCCGCCAATCCCGCGTGCCCGCGGTGCGTACCGGCCAGCGGCCAGTCCTCGCCCGGAATGATCCACTCGATGTCTTCGGCGACCAGCGCCAGCAGAGCCTCCCTGTCGCCGCGGCCGATCGCGGCAAAGAAGTCCTTCACGGTCTGGATGTTCTTCTCGGTGCTCATGGAATCTTCTCCATTTTCCTCGGATCGGATCGCGCGCGATCCGATCGCGTGCGACGTGTCGCTGTTGGTGGCGGGGCTAACGCATATGGAAATCTCCGTCGTCTCGACCGGAGCGCCCCTCGAATACCTCGGGGTAAACTCCACGCGGAGCGGAGAGACCTTCTCTCAACGATAAGCGGCTTTTTGTGGAGAGAAGGTCTCTCCGCTCGGGCCTTCGGCCCTCGGTCGAGACGACGGAAGTAGTCATATGCGATAGCTCTGCTGTTGGTGGGATGTCGTGTTCATCAGTCGAACCTGACCAGGTCCTTGAAGATCAGTCGGCCCCAGCTGTTTCCGCGCGCCTGCACAAGCAGTCCGCCTTCGTCAGACCTGCGCCATGCCTCCATCGACGGCCAGATCCACGCCGGTGATGAAAGAACTTTCATCGGAGGCGAGGAACGTGACGGCAGCCGCGATTTCCTCCGGCTTGCCCCTGCGACCCATTGGGACCTGTGACGCAAACTGGGCAGCCGCTTGCTGGGCTTGCTCGGGGGTAAGGCCCGTCGTCGTCTCCAAGGCGGGCGTCTCGATTGGTCCGGGGCTCATCGCATTGACGCGGATTTTGCGGTCCTTGAGCTCCAGCGTCCAAGCGCGCGCGAAGTTGCGCACGGCCGCCTTGCTCGCGGCGTAGGCGCTGAACCCCGGCACCCCCAACACGTTCGCGACGGAAGAGTTCAGGATAATCGAACCGCCGTCCTTGAAGAGGGGAAGGGCCTTCTGCACCGTGAAGAACAGCCCCTTCACGTTCACATCGAAGGTCTGGTCAAAATGCGCCTCGGTGGCGACCGAGAGCGGCGCGATCGTCCCCGCGCCCGCGTTCGCGAAGAGGATGTCGATGTGACCATGTTTCTCTTTCACGACGGCATAGAGATGTTCGAGATCTTCCAAGCGCGAGACGTCGCCCACGACCGTCGTGACGTTCCTCTTGATGACGGCTGCGGCCTCCTTCAGCTCCGTCTCTCGTCGCCCGGTGATCACGACGTGCGCACCTTCTTCCACGAAGCGCCTGGCTGTCGCCAACCCGATCCCGCTGCTTCCTCCCGTGACGACTGCAACCTTACCTTCCAGTTTTTTCATGATCATATTCCTTCGTTGTGTGGGCCGGGCACGGGACCGTGCCAGGGTCAGAGCTGCGCCAGGCCGCCGTCGACGGCGACCTCGCTGGCGGTCATGAAGCTGCTGTCCGGCGACGCGAGAAAGGCGGCCGCGGCCGCGAGCTCCGCCGGATCGGCCATGCGCTGCAGCGGAGTCATCGCGCCGTAGGCCTTCTGGCCCTCCTCGCCCAGCGCTTGCTTCGCGAGTTCGGTCGCCGTCGGCCCGGGCGACAGCACGTTTACCCGGATGCCGGTGCCCTTGAGGTCCGCCGCCCAGGTCCGCGCGAGGTTGCGCACGGCCGCCTTGCTCGCGCTGTAGGCCGTGAAGCCCGGGGCACCCGTGGTGCCGGCGCTCGATCCGGTCAGGATGATCGAACCGCCCTGGCCCATCAGCGGCAACGCCTTCTGGACCGTGAAGATCGTCCCCTTCACATTGGTGTCGAAGGCCTCGTCGATGTGCCGGGCGGTGATCTGGCCGAGCGGAAGCGGGCTTCCCGCCCCGGCATTGGCGAAGACGATATCGAGGGTTCCGCGCTCGGCCTTCACCGCCGCGTAGAGTTGGTCGAGGTCGGCCTCATCCGAGACCGAGCCCTTCACCGCGCGGGCATTGGGCCCGAGCTCGGCCACGGCGGCGTCGAGCGCTTCCTGCCGGCGGCCGAAGAGGAAGACGAAGGCGCCCTCCGCGATGAAGCGCTTTGCCGAGGCGAGGCCGATGCCGGTGGCGCCGCCGGTGATCACGGCGGTCTTTCCATTCAGTCTGGTCATGTCCTGCATCCTTCGCTGGAGTGGCGCGAAAGCAGGGATCTGTTCCCGCTTGCGCCTCAGCGATTAGATTGGGGATGCAGGGTCCTAAAAAAACGAATTCGGATTAGACCTTCTTGGTACATGAATCAGATGATGTACGCGGGTGGAGATCGATTGGCCAGCGATCTCAGGACGTTACGGGCCATGACACGTTGGCTTGGCGAGCTCCGCTGAAGCCGTTTTCTTTTCTAGGACCCGCCACCGATCTGTTCGGCTCGCCTGTAACGCGGCCTATGCCGGCCTCATCAAGAGACGGGGCTGCATCCCAATTTCCGTCGTCTCGACCGAGGCCCGAAGGGCCGAGCGGAGAGACCTTCCCTCCGCGATTAGCTGCTTATCGTTGAAGCAAGGTCTCTCCGCTCGGGCCTGCGGCCCTCGGTCGAGACGACGGTAATTGGCACATGCGATAGCCCTGGGTGGCAGCGGGCGGCGACGCAACGAGTCCAGGTTTGAACGCGACAGGCTTGATCGGTCGGTTTTCAGGGTCTCGGGTGTGCGGGCGCGGGCGGCGGGCGTGAGGCGAGATCGAACCGACCCGCGATGCTTCATGCCCAGCCTTCACCGCGCGACGCTCGCTCCGGAGGTCAGGTAATTCAGCATCCACCGTCCAGCCGGTCCAAGGCTGTGCTCCGAAATGTAGGCAGCACCCAGCACCAGCGGTGTGAGGGAGTCGGAGCCGGCCGGTTGAATGACGGTCAACCTCCCGTCCTTGATTTCGTCCTCCACCATGTGCGCCGGCATATTTCCCCAGCCAAGCCCGGCGAGCAGCATCGATTTCTTGGCACCAAGATCGGCCAGGCGCCAGGTTCGGCTGGAAAGCACGCCCCAATCCTTCGCAGCCGTCAAAGTCGTTGCGTCCGTCAAGACAAGTTGAACGTGCTGGCGTAGCACGTGCGGCTCGATGATGCCCTGGATGGACGCGAGGGGATGGGAGGAAGAGACCACCGGGCGGAGATGGAAGGTGGTGGTCGGCGTAAATTTGAGCGCGGCGAGTTCGGCCATGTTGCCCGGCAGCAATCCGATGGCGCATGTCCCGTCGGTCACCAGGTTGGCAGCGGCACCCAGTGACGCGACGTAGAGGCGCGGCGGTACTGTCGGGAATTGTTCGGTGAAGGCGCGAAGCGCATCGAATATCCGGGGCATCGGATAGAGCGAGTCGAGCACGATGCCCAACTCGGCTTCCAGGCCGCTGGCGAGGCCGCGTGCCTGTTCGCGGAACGCGCCCGCTTCCTCGGCAATACGCCGCGCCCGGATCAGGAGTGCGCGGCCGGCCGGTGTCAGGACCGAGCGGTAGGCCGAACGATCGAACAGCGGGACACCGGTTTCAGCCTCCAGCTTTCGGATCGCGTAGGTCACGGCCGACTGAGCCCGTTGCAGCGATTTTGCGGCTTTCGGGAAGCTGCCCTCGTCAACGACCGACAGAAAAACCCGGATCTGATCGAGGGTAAGGGCGTCCATGATCTAATCCATATATCAAGACGGTATGAACTTAGGCGCCTTTTCGAGCGATGGCCAGTGCTTGCCCTTCGCCGTGCTTGCCGTAACACCATCGAAATCCCGCGAAGTCGCTCTGATGGCGACGCCCTGATCAGGCTGGAGCGACGCGGCTCGTCCGCAAGCACGTGGGACATCGCCCCCCTGCGCACGAGGATATGACATGCTGGCGCCGTCCGATTGCACGAGGCCGGGCATATCGGGTTCGTCCGGCGCCATGAAACAGGAGAAGGGCGATGTCACTCAAAGGCAAGGTCGCGATCGTGACCGGCGGCAACAGCGGGATCGGTCGCGCGATCGCGCTCGGCCTGGCCAAGGCCGGGGCGAATATCGCCATCGACTACGTGGTCCATCCCGAGGCGACCGACGCGCTCGAGAGCGAAATCACGAAGCTGGGCGATGTGGCCATCGGCGTTAAGGCGGACGTCAGCCGGATTGCCGACGTGCAGGCGCTGATCGATGCCACGGTGGCGAAATTCGGCAGGGTCGACATCATGGTGAACAATGCCGGCGTCGAGACCCGCACCTCCGTCCTGGACACCACGGAAGACCAGTACGACAAGGTCCTGGCGATCAACCTGAAAAGCGCGTTCTTCGGGACGCAGATCGCCGCCAAGCAAATGATCGCGCAAGGCGGCGGCGGACGGATCATCAACATCACCTCCGTGCACGAGGACTGGCCGATGCCGGGCAACACCGCCTATTGCCTGGCCAAGGGCGGCATGCGGATGCTGACCCGCACCGCCGGGGTCGAGCTGGCGCCGCACGGGATCCGGGTGGTCGGCGTCGGGCCCGGCGCGGTCGCCACGCCGATCAATCTTTCGACGATGAACGACCCTGCCCTGCTGGCGAAGCTCAACGCGGCGATCCCGCTCGGGCGCCTGGCGCAACCGGAGGAGATCGCCGATGTCGTCGTCTTTCTCGCCGGCGACGGCGCCAGCTACCTGACGGCGACGACGATCTTCGCCGATGGCGGGATCATGCAGAGCAGCGTCGGGCTGTAGGTCCGTCGCGCAAGCACACGACGACGTCGGGCCATAGGCTACGATACGCCCATCGCTCAACTCCGGCTCGGCATCGCCCCAGTAGACAGGCTCCCGCGGGGTTGTAGGTGGCGCAGGGCTATTTCCGCAATTCGCGCAGGACTATCGGCCCATGGACTCTCGTTGCGACCACCTGCGCGCGTTTGTTCTTCGTTCCCGTCGCTGTCGCGGCCACTTCGGCGCTTATGGGCTGTCCAGCCGCCAACGACGCCGTGTAAGTAAGCATTTGGGAAAACTGAGTCTCAGCCCGGTTGGGCGTTAGCTTCGGGAGCTAGACGTCGGAGGTTCGAACTGCCCCACTTCAAACCGAGCTCCTAGCGAGGTCATGAGGCTCATCATAGAGACCCGTGGGGAAACGTGAGCATCACGCAGGCACGAAGGCCTGCTAGAGCATCGTTCGGCGCAAGTAGGCTATTCTCGCATACGACGCGCAGCGCCTCACACTGGGCCTGTGCTTAAGTAGACTACAAGAGAACGATGGAGGGCGTGGATGTCCTCTAGTTGCTCGCATCTCGCATCTCCTGCGAGGAGCTTGCGGGGGAGAACAAATGGTCAATCTGCTGTTTTGGAACATCGGGCGGAATAAAGTCGTAGCCGAATTGTCGTGCCTCATCGTCTAAGTCATATCGCTCTATCGGCATTACTGCGTTAAATTCAATTGCCGCCTGAACTCGCACTTCGCGGTCGAAACGCTTCCTTAATTTATCCAGCTCTGCTGGCGTCGTTGGGATGCTTGGCTCAAAGGTTTTTCGAGCATACCGAGTACCATTGTCGATGACTTCATCTACTCGCCCGAAGCCACCCCTTCGGATTTCTCGTATCACTTTCATTGCGAATCTCCGCTTATGCCCGTCGCGCCTCGTCACATGAGGCCTCTACAGATGGCTTTTCAGGACTTGTTCATCGTCGCCCGACGGGCACCGGCCGAGAAAGGGGCGGCGGTTGCAGCGGCGGCCGCGGGAAGTTCCGAGGGTGTATTCCTAAGCGCAAAGTCAATCCTCTCCTTTCCCGTTGCCAGTGAACTCGTCACCATCCTCTGGAAACTCTGGAAGCACTTTGATCCAGGCCTTGGCGACGTGGCGGTCCTGTATATCTCGCTTGTCATTGGGGCCTTGATCTTCCTGATCGTGATCTCGGAACCGGCTGCTCGTCCTCAAAGTTTCATCGGTTGGGTCGTGAGCATCGTCATCGCGGCTCTGAATTCTTGTTTCCTGGCCGCCTCGGCATTGGGGTTGGCGAAGGAAATTCTATAAGTCGAAGCGAGGAGATCTTCGATCGACCCTCGCAGCCACTGCTCATATTCGTGCGGGTGCAGCAGGACCGGCATTCGATCATGGCGCGGCCGTATCGCTATCGGTGCCGAATTCGACGACCTGCCCTGCCGGCACGCCGAAAAAGGCGAGATCGATCCCCGGCAGCTTGCCCTGGCTGCTGGCGAGAGCGAGGCCTTCGGCGATCGTCGGATACTGCATGAAGCCGAAATGCAGGATGACCCGCGTGATGCCTTCGATGATCTCGATCACCTCGACCCGGGCCTCGTCGGCGATGCGGGGCGCTTCCTCGATGACCACGGTGGCGAGCAGCACGCGCTGGTGCAGCACACGATTGTGCTTGATGAATTGCGTCAGCGCCAACGGCACGCCGTTGGGCGCCGACGCCAGGAACACGGCGGTGCCCGGCAGCCTGCGCCTGGCACCGGCTGACGGCGGTTTCGAAGGCGAGCTGCTCGCGGGTGCCGGCCCTTATTTTGGGAGCTTGTCCGCGAGAATCCCGAGCTTGTGGATCTCCGGCGTCTTGGCAAACAGATCGCCGGCCTTGATCTTTTCCATCAAGGCGGCCGCAACCTTGCCGTTGAGGTGCGCTTCCCGCCCGCCCTCGTCATCGAACGTGTCGAAGATGGCGAAGGAGGACGGCCCTTCCTGGATGGCGAACCATGTGATCGTGCCTGGTTCGGCGTCCACCAGGGGCACCGCCGACCGCAGAAAATCCGCGACCTCCTTCTCCTTGCCCGGCTTCGCCTGGAGCGGAACGTAGAGCGCAAATCTGGTCATCGGCGTCCTCCTGGTTTCGACATCGCCATTAGGCCACGACGGCGCGGAGATTTCATTGACAACTGTCGGACACGACCCGTCACGATAGCGTGCTTGCGATCGCCCTGGCCGGCGCCGGCCCGTCCCCCTGTCGTTCACAAAGTATTTTGTAGCAGTCGATCCAAAATTGTGGTTCCGTTTCGCATGGGCCGCCTGAAAGCCTTCGATGAAGACAAGGTGATCGACTCCGCCGTCGATTGCTTCTGGTCGCGCGGCTACGAAACGACGTCGGTGCGCGACCTCGCGGAGCGCATGGGCATCGGCGGCGCGAGCCTCTACAATGCCTACGGCGACAAGCGCACCCTGTTCACCAAGGCCCTCGAACGATACGCCAACCGCTCGATGCGCGAGCGCATCGCCCGCCTCGAGGCGGCTCACCGGCCCAAGCAGGCGATCCGGGCCTTCCTGACGGAAATCGTCGAACGGTCGCTGGCGGATCCCGACCGCAAGGGCTGCCTGCTGGTGAACTCCGCGCTCGACGTCGCGCCGCACGATGCGGCCATCGGAAAGGTGGTCGCGGCCTACCTCGACGAGATCCGCGCCTTCTTCCGACGCAACGTCGAGGCCGCCCGTGCCGCCGGCCAGGCGCCGCGCAGGATCGATCCCGAGGGCGTGGCGGATCATCTGCTGGGCGTCGTGCTGGGCATTCGCGTGCTCGCGCGCACGGGCGCCAGCCGTGGCCTGCTCGAGGGTGTCGCCCGCCCGGCCCTCGAGCTGCTCGATCTGCCCGTCCGGTCGCGCGGGACGCGGCGGCCGGCGCGAGGACGGACATGACACCCGGGATCAAGGCCCTCACGTTCGACACCGGCGGGACGGTCCTCGACTGGCATCGCGGGATTTCCGCCGCCCTTGCCGCCGCGGGCGCGCGCCGGAACATTGCGGCGGACTGGGCGGCGGCGACCAACGAATACCGGCGCCGGGCGCTCAAGGGCATGACCCGCCAGGTCCAGCCGGACTTCAACATCGACCATGTCCACCGCCGGGTGCTGGACGAGCTGGCCCGCGAATACGGATGGTCGGCGCTCACCGACGAGGATCGCATCGCCATCCAGCGGGCCTGGCACACGCTCGACGCCTGGCCCGACTTTCCCGCCGCGCTCGCCCGCCTGCGCCGCCGGCATGTCGTGGCGTCCTTCACCATCCTGTCGACGTCCCTGATCGTCGATGTGTCGCGCCGCAACGGCATCGACTGGGATGCCGTGGTGTCGTGCGAGATGATCGGCAGCTACAAGCCGAACCCGGAAGCCTATTCGACCTGCGCGAGGTGGCTGGGCTGCCGGCCGGACGAGATCCTGATGGTGGCCTGCCACAATTTCGATCTGCTGGCCGCGCGCAAGGTCGGCTATCGCTCGGCCTTCGTGCGCCGGCCGGAGGAATGGGGCGCCGCCGGCCCGCCCGACCCGACGCCCGATCCGTCGCACGATATCGTGGTCGACGACTTCGGCCAGTTGGCCGACCGGCTGGGTTGCTGACGATGACCCCGGAGATCCAGGGCATCGATCGTCCGGACATCGCGGGTCGGCGCCGCCGGACGTCACGGCGGAGGCCAGGGCGCCCGGCGTGCCCGGCAGGGCTATCGCCTATGGCCAAAAACTTCGTCATCCCGAGCGAAGCCGCCCGAAGGGCGGCGTAGTCGAGGGACCTCCTCTTGTCGCCAAAGCAACAGAACAGGTCCCTCCACTACGCCTCGCTCCGCTCGGCTCCGGTCGGGATGACGGAATAAATAATCTTATGCGATTGCCCCGGCGTGCCGGGGGACGATCGCCGTGACCCTGCCGCCCTGATCCGGAGGAAGTCGATCCATGGTCAAGCGATTGAGCGAAATGCCCGAGGTCGAGGCCAATCACCTGCGGCGCATCGAGTGTCCGACCTACGAAGACACGCCGCCCCTGGCCGGCAAGCCGCTCGGCGAGCGCCGTGTCGCCATCATCTCGACGGCGGGCCTGCACCGCCGCGGCGACCGGGCGTTTCGCCCGGGTGACGGCAGCTACCGCGTGATCCCCGGCGAGACGCCGGCGAACGAGCTGGTGATGAGCCACATCTCGGTCAACTTCGATCGCACGGGCTTCCAGCAGGATCTCAACGTCGTCTTCCCGATCGATCGCCTGCGTGAACTCGCCGCCGACGGCGCCGTGGGGTCCATGGCATCGGTGCACTATTCCTTCATGGGCGCCTTTCCGCCCGAGGCGGCGGAGCCGCACGCCCGCCATCTCGCCGGCCTGCTGAAGGCCGACAAGGTCGATGCCGTCCTGCTCGTTCCGGTTTGACCCGCCTGCACGCGCGCCGTGGGCGCGCTGGGCCACTTCCTCGAGCGAGAAGGCATTCCCACCACCGGCATCAGCCTGGTGCGCGAGCATACCGAGAAGATCCGCCCGCCGCGCGCGCTGTGGGTGACGTTCGAGCTCGGCCGGCCGCTGGGCATTCCCGGACGATGCGCCGTTCCAGCGACGCGTGGTCCGGGCCGCGCTCGATCTGCTGGCCCGCACCGACGGCCCGCTGATCGCCGACCATGCCGAGCATGTCGACGAGCCGGCCGATTTCACCGGCTGGGCCTGTCCGATCAATCTTGCGCCGGCTGAGATCAATTCGCTCGCCGCGGAGGTCGATCGGCTGGCGACCTGGTACGACCGGGCGGTCGCCGCGCTCGCGCGCACCACCGTCGGCGTCTCGGGCCTCGACATGCGGGCGGCCGGTGCGCTGGTCGACCAGGCATTGGCGGGTGACCTGCCGGAGGCGCAGGCGCTCAAGCAGGCGGTCGACGATCTCAAGTCCTATTACCTCGAAGCCGCGTCGGCCTTCCCCGACGCCGGCACGCCGAAGACCCGCAAGGAATGGTTCTGGAGCGAAACGCGGCTGGGCGCCGCCCTGCTCGCCCTGCAGCCCAGGCTCGCGGCGAGCGACGATCCGCAGCATAGGATTCTCGGCAATCTGACCCTGATCCCGGCGGTGGAACGACACCGTCTCGGGGTGAGCCGATAACGATGGAGATCTCCATGCGAAGATTGTTGGCGACGGCGATCGTGGCGCTGCTGGCGTCGTTCCACGGTGCCGCAGCCGGCGACGATCTCGGTCCGGCGACCGGCACCAAGGCGCCGGACATCGGCACGCCGCTCGACCAGGGCGGCAAACCGCGCTCCTTTGCCTCGCTCATGGGCGACAAGGGCATGGTGTTCTTCTTCTTCCGCTCGGCCGCCTGGTGTCCCTATTGCCAGGCCCAGCTCATCGAGTTGAATGCCGGCGTCGGCGACATGGAAAGACGCGGCTATCACCTGGCTGGCCTGTCCTACGACACGCCCGACGTCCTCGAAACCTTCAGCACCCGGCGCGGGCTCACCTACACGCTGCTGTCGGATCCGAAGTCGGAGGTCATCGACCGATACGGCCTGCGCGATCCGCAATATGGCGCCGGCAGCAAGGCGTACGGTGTGCCGCGGCCGATCATTTTCGTCGTCGGCCGCGACGGCGCCATCAAGGCCAAGCTGTTCGAGGAGACATTCAAGACGCGGCCGCCCCTCAGTCTCGTGCTCGAGACGCTCGACAAGCTCGCCGCTGCAGCGGGCGGCGGGAGCTAGGGGCCGGGCGGGAACGCCAGCCGCCATTCAGGACAGGTGCGCCTGCCGCAGGACCGGCATTCGATCATGGAGCGGCCGTCTCACGTCGGTGCGGCCATCGCTCCTGAATAGACAGGCCCCCCTTCGGCGGTTTCCCGCCACGGCCCTCCGCAGGCGAAAGATTGGTTGCCGCTTCACGCGGTGACCCGACCGTCGTGCGCTTCCCCCAGGGGCCGGCGCACCGCGCGGCCGATGCCGCCAGGGGACCGTCTCCAAATCTCGAGCTCGGTACCGGACGCCGGCGGACGCACAGGTCTCGTGGTGGTCGCGGCCCAGGCTGACAAGGGGGCTTCGTTTCGACACTCAGGCGTCATCCGCGCCCTGTGCCGTCCATTCGCATGGAAATAACACAACCACGCAGTCCAAATGCGCTGCATCCTGTAAAGCGGTTGGGAGGAGACAGACCGGGTTGCACTCGGCGCACCCCTCCCCGCTGGCGTGTCAGTCCAAGGGAGGCCCCAGGAAGCGACAGGGTGGCGATCCAGTCGCCCCGCCAGCCGGCGCTGTCCCCGTAGACGGCAAGCGCCGGAGCGCGCCCGGCTCAGGAGGACCAGCTATCATGGGGAGTTCCCAGTGACGAATCGACAACTGCCACAGACGGACGGTCGCCGTCAGCGAAGCGCACGCACCAGGCAGCGGCTGATCGAGGCCTATCTGGAACTCCTGACGGAAAATCCGAACGGACCGACCGCCGCCAAGATTGCCGAAGAGGCCGGCTGCTCGAAGCGCTCCGTGTACCAGCACTTTCCCGACTTGCAGACGCTCAGCCTTGCGGCTGGGGAGCATGCGTGGCGTCTCGCCAGCGCGCAGGCCGAGGCCCGGGACGTCGACAGCGACCGGCTGAGCCGGATCCGGTCCGAGGTCGAGACGCGCTCCGCGGCCTGCGACCAATGGCTGCCGTTGTGGCGTTCCATGCTTCGCAATCAGCACGACTCGGGAGAGCTGCGGCGGCGGGTCGAGTGGACGCGCGATACGATGTTGGCGCGGCTGGAACTCATGTACCAGCCGGAGCTTTCCGCCCGGTCCGAGGGCGAGCGCCGGGAAGTATTGATCGCCCTGGAGGCCCTGACGGATTTCGAAACCTGGGGGCGCATGCGTCAACGGCACGGGCTCTCGGTCAAGGCAGCCCGGGAGGTATGGATCAACGCCATCGACCGGATCCTCCCGCCGACACCATGGCCGGAACAGCAGGTTGACGCTGCGATCGACAGTCCTGCGGAGGCAGGGGCGAGTTACGGCCCAGGGTGATGGCGGCCCCAGACCGCCAGAGCGTTCCCTTTCGAGTTCGCGGCAGCGCAAGGAGGGGCGGTCGTCCAAGGCGGTCGGCGGTTCGAGGGGCCGGGTTCGCCATCGACCGGATCCGCCCGCCATTCAGCCGAGCGATACTTTACGACAGTCGCGACTCTGCGGCACCTGAATGGTAGGATCCGGACGGCTGCCCGGAAGTCAGCGCCTGCATGAACCTGAGCGGACGGTTCAACTTTTGGCGTGTACTTATCCTCACCCGCGCAATTACACCCCCGCGGGCAACGGGCGGCTTTTGGTCGAGATTCGTGAACTCAGAACGCGGTGGTTGGTGGCTCTTGCTGATCGTGGCCGCCGTGACGGTGGCAGGCGCCGCCCTGCATCTCAGCCAGCGTGATACGCCGCGTCAGCCCCCGGCGATCGGTCCGGTCCCGACCGTCGCGTCATCGCCAAACGCTGCGCGGCCTGCCCCGCGTTGGTGAGCATCGCCCGTCCGGTCAGCCCTGGCAGCGTTGATCTTCTCCGCCGCGGCGCCGTGACGGATCGACCTGCGATGTCGGCACCTGACGCGAAAAGACTTGCGCCTCAAAAGGACACGGGACCGCTGCGGAAGGCGCTCTGTAAGAGTAGCGCCAGGCGGGCGCAACGAAGGCTGTTCAACGCATGCAGTGCGGACGAGGGAAAGTACCTGACGCGAAGACGCCGGGCCGACTCGGGCCCGACTCGCCGGCGGGAGCTCGCGCGCCCGACGGTCCGGTCCTGTGCGACATCGAGGGATTTGGCCCGGTTGTTTCACTTCAGATTGCGGCCAGAGCGGCCAGATGCGCCGCGGGCTCACGAACGATCAGCGAAGCACCTGGAAGGGCCGCACGTCAGACACTGAGACGGCCGGAGCGCGGTTCTCTTGCTTTCTCATTCACTCTGGTGATGGCGCTGGCGATCGGCGTCGTTACCTTTGCCTGCATCACCTACTTCGTAACAAGCGTGAACCTGCTGGCGCTGATTCCATTGCCAGCGTAGCCGGCCAGCCGCGCCCCGAGAGCTTGAAGAGCGCGGCCGAATCGACCAGGGACCCGGCTCGGCCGATGAGCTCCCCCGGCAAATGCGAATACTGGTGGCAGAAGACACCAACGAGCTCGTTGCTCCGATCAGCGACGATTTAGTCTGACCTCTTCCAGCAGTACCCGAAGCCGCTGTAGTTCTCGATCTTGTCGAAGGTCGGGTCGAAGTCGCGAAACTTGTTTCGGATGCGCTTGATTGCAGACCGTACATTCGCCCGATAGCCGTGGGGGCCCTCACCGGCGATGAAGCCTTCGTGGCGCAACCGGTCATATACCGCTCGATAGGTCACGTAGGTGCCAATGTTCGACGCCAGGAGATGGACGATTTTATACTCTCCGAGAGTGAGGTCGAGATCCACGCCGTTCCAGTAGGCCCGGCTGACGTCGGGACGCAGAAGCAGCTTGCCGCAGATCATGGAATTGTCGGACCGCGGCTGGCCGGTGCGATGGGCAACCTTGACCGCGGCCTTGATGCGCCTGGCCAGAACCGCCGGGCCCCGCGACCGGCAGACGACGTCGACAGCGCCTTTGTCGAGAGCCAGGCATTCATGGGCCGGCAGGGGCTTATCGGTCAGCAGCACGACAGGGGCCATGAAACCCAACCCGTGCAGTTTGCTCAGCATGTCGATGCCGGAAATCTTCGCCCGGTCGCAATGGAGGACGATGACGTCGGCCGCGCGGACGGCATCGGGTGCGTCGTCCAGCGAGGCGACTGTCCGGACGTCAAAGCCGTGGCTGGACAGCTCATCGATCAGGACGCCGCGATCGGTCGCGCCGTCCTCGATGACCAGGGTGCAAAGGTCCGCCTCGCCGACGGAGGCAAGCTGCACGGGCGCGCTGCCCGCCAAGGCCACGACATGTTCAAGAGCGGTGGTCATCTGAAGTCACTCCCCCTCGTTGGGTGTTTTTCCGAACCGGGAAGGAGGCGCACCGAGGCGTCCGGCGAGCAGGCAATCTCCTGCCGTCACCAGGGACGATGCCGACAGCATGCGTCCGCGCGCCGAGCGCGCAACGTCCAGAAACCTATTCACCCACGTCACCCGTATCGCCCTGGATGCGTGCCGAGCGGCCCCCGCCGTTCGCCCATCCCGAGCCCTTCCCACGCCCAAGCTAGCCGAGCGGACGCATCGCGTGGGGTGATCAGATTATGTCAGCGAAAGGGTGATGCAGGTCACAGACCAGAGGTCGGCGGCCCTGCATGGTGTGGGCTGGGAAGTATGCAGGGCCGCCTGACTATTCGCTGCGGACTTGGGTGAGACGCAGCGAATAGCTTCCGCCAAAATAGCCCGCGGACAGTCGAGCTACCTGAGCGCATATCGTGACATGCGTGATCAACGCCGCCGATCACAGTGCCGCCACTGGCGGCTGCTTGGCCCTCGCCTCATTTGCGGTCAGTGGCAAATCAACTCTCTCCCTGGGCATGACGTGCCCGTGCAATCCCCCAAAATGGACACGTGACCTCTGCGAAGGCGTTCTGCAAATAGCAGCACATCGCTTGGCGGACGCCGCCCGGCAGAGGAGGTTTAGGGGATGCTATCCGTAGGCGACGCTGAATCTGATGCATATTGGAAGAGCATTTCAAGTCAGGCCGCAGACAGAGCGGCCCGACATGCGACCGGCGCGATCAGCGAAGCATTTGGACACAGCGGAACTCTTGTCAGGGACGCCGAGAAGCTCAGGGACGCCGAGAAGCGCGTCGCTCGTCGTCGCTCACTCGATTGGGTGCTGACGATCGGTCTTGGCATCGTCCTCTATGCTGGCATCCTTTACCTCACCCTGGGCATGCATCTGCATTCGAATGCGGTCGAGGCGACCCGGGACTTAAGTGGCCAGATCACGCTCAACGAAGGCCACACGATCGGCGCGGGCGCCGTCAGCGCGCACCAGGCGCAGGAGCCATTGCGCCAGCACTAGAGAGCCCTTGGCCTTTTGAACGGGTGCGCAGGGGCATCCGAGACGGCCATAGCAGCCGTTGGCATTTACCGAGATGCCGTCGATCATCCAGGGATCATCATCGGCGCTGTGCAGGGCGCGCCGGCAGTCGATAGACCACGACAGCGCGATTGTGCGCAGGCGCGCCCTTGGCTGGATGGGTGTAAGCGCCACCGGCCGACAGAGCGAACCGCATAGCGCCGCGGGTCACGCCAGCATGATCGCGCTCCGGAAAGGACGGCCAAGTTGTGGAGCAATGTGCACGCGGCGCTTCGCGACTGGCCAGGCACGACGTCCGAGATTGTCGCGCTCCACGTCAGCGGCAGCCGCGCTCCATATGCAGAAGCCCCAGTGACTCCGCGCTGGATATCGGGGTAAGCCAACGCGGAAACGGAACGACTACGACGTCGTGTCCGGCGTCCAGGCTGGCGCATAGTTCAACTCGCCACTCGACCGACGGAGCCGATGCACCAGTCGCTCCAGTCTCCGGGGTGAGCCGTGGAATCTCTCGCCCGTATCGACCGCTTCGACCTCGACGATACGGCCCTTGCGTCGTCCCACGGCATTTACGGCGTGGACGCGGAACCGGCCATCACTGATGAACCACGACACCATTAGCTGAGCCATTCGTCCCATCTCTTTTTGGTCGCCAAGGAAGCGCACCGGTTGAGGCGCCTCGAACGCAAGCCGTTGCCCTTCTGCGTCGGTGTTCTCACACAGTTAATCAATACTCAAGGAAGCGGCTGCGACCATGCGGTGACTGCTCTCTGTTTGCGAGGGAAGTGCGATTTGTGTTCGCGCCTGCGAAAAGATGTAGCCGGGCCACAGATAAGCTGATTGATTTGCACATGCCCCGAATCCACGCCGAACGACGATATTCGATTGAAATCAAGGACGCAGAGGGCTCCGTGGTGTTCCGTGCGGTCGCCTACTGGGACGACACGGACAAGCGGACCGCACTTGCACAGGTCACACGCCTGGCGCCTCCACCTGAGGTGAACGTCTACCCGAAGCCCGCGCTTTCGCCGCAGGTTGGCAACAAGCGACAGAGAAGTGGAACAAGACGGCCCGATCCAGTACCTCGCTAGCAACATTTGGCGGCGGCCATTGCCCAGGCGACCGGTCCGGTCCGACGCATCTTCGCCAAATCTCGGCGTGGCCTGGGCCGCATTGGTGAGCATCGCCCGTCCGGCATCCCTTCCAGCGTTGATTCTCTCCGCCGCGGCCGCCGTGACGATTCGACCTGCGATGCCGGCACCTGACGCGAAAAGACTTGCGCCTCAAGAGGACACGGGACCTCCGCGGAAAGCGCTCTGCACGTGTAGCGCCACGCGGTCGCAACGAAGGCTGTTCAAGGCATGCTCGCTGTTGCTCTCCCTCCCAACCGGCCTTTGACCACGGCCCTGCGAACTAACGTCGCAGCATGAACTGCAATTAGATACCTCGCGCGGTCTGAAGATGCATGAGATTCGACGGATCGCCCGAACTGAATGAGCGTTTACAGGGCAATTCGTGAAGCTTATGGCGACCGCGTCCAGGCCGGAATTGCGCCGGAGAATGGCCAGTTTCGGTGGCGTCGCCACGCGGGCCGCTTCGCTTTCCAGATATTCGAATCTGAATAGCAGGTTCGCCGATTTGCCGGAGATGTGGAACTGCGGTCAAACGAGATATGCGCCAATGCAGGTTCCAGGCCACGTCGCGCATGCTATGAGGAGCGCACCCAAAGTCCGCCAACGGCTCCCAACCGTTCGTCGAAGCCCTTCCCACCCACACCCATGGCTTCGACCTTACTCCCATGCGGGCAAGTTAAAGAGGGCCGGTCGTTCCCAGCGACCGGCCTTTCTTCTGGGCTTCGCGAACACCCGAGCGCCCAGCAGGTGCGAAGTTGGAGTCATGAATCCAATTTACGCGGTGCCGGAACTTTAGCTAAGGAGTCGTCGCGATGCCCGGGAGGGGTCTTGGGCATCGGACGATCTGGGACTGATCTTTTGTGTGTGGGAAAGCGCCTCGTTGGTGAACGAGGCAAGGGGCTAGCCGGCAGGAGCGAGAGTTTTCGTTCCTGCCGGCAGGTTCGAATGTGGGATCCAGACTCGAGCATCAGCCGATCTGATCCCCTTCGCAGCATTGGCCCTTTTTCGTTTCGTGTGTGGGAGGGCCTCGACGTCCGAACGCTAGGGGTATCGTTCAACGGCGTCAGGGCAGGATTTGGGAGTGATCCGATGAAACTGCTCGCGTTGATCCGCGCGCCATTCGCGTGGAGGGTCGTACGTCACCACAATGGGTACACCTACCTGGAAAATTCAGTCACGGGCCGGCGCATCTGCCGCTGGGACGGCAGCGGCTGGGGCCGCGTCGATTACAGCTTCATGCGCTCCGGCGATGTTTCCTACGGACCGTTCGGACGTCAGGTCTTTTAGGTTTACATTGGGGGCGTGCAATGTGGCCAAGCGGCGATTTTGACCGCACGCGGGGGGCACATGGAATCCCGTGAAGAATGTTTGCGCGAAGCAGCCGAGTGCGAACGGCTTGCCCAACTCGCCAACACCCAAGCGACCCGCGCCTTGCTGAGCTTGGCTTCGTTCCAATGGCGCAAGCTGGCGGAGAAGGCCGCAAAACGGCAAGGGTCGCAGTGGCCTTCGTATCCGGAAGCGATACGTCCAAACTAGGCAAGCACGATCACTGACGCAGCCGCTGGTGGCACGACAGATCTGGCGGCTGCCTGATACCCGCTTGCTGCGGCCGGACGGGGACACGATGCCCAAGGCCAAGCGCATTGAGTGGTACTACGGGGACAGGGGCAAGATTGTAGGCCCACTGCCCTTTGAGGACATTGCCGGAAGGATCATCCGGGCGCCAAACGACGAGCACTTGGTATGGACGCAGGGCATGACCCGGTGGTCCGACGCAAAGACGATACCAACGTTCACTGATTGCTTCCGCGCCAACCCGCCGCCGTCTTCCGGCGCCGTCGCTCTCTTCAGAAGACGAAATCTGGATCAAGCCAGGAAGCCGACCATCGCCGCCCGCGTTGCCCGTGCCGAGAGAGCCACGACGTTTGCGGGATAAGCCCAGCGCAATTGGAAAGACGCCAAGTGATCCATCGCCGCAGGTTGAGCATCAACCCTGGCAGTGGCGGCGAGAGGTCAAGCATCTCGGATCAACCGTCGCCTTTTTTCTCGGCGGCTTGGCGTTCATTGGGGCGGCCAGCCGGATCGCCAACGGTGACCCGATAGCCCCCGGCGTGGCAAAAGCCGGTCTCGTCCTGATCCTCGGAGCGCTCGTCTACAGGTCGGTAAAGAGACGCCGGCTTGGCGAAGTAGCATCAACGTCAGCCCGCCGGGTCTGGGAAGTCATCGCGATTGGACTGATGTTCCTGAGCGTCCTGCTGCTGTAGGGGTCGCCGCCGCTTTCCGTGCGCCTTTCCGCTATGGATACGTTCGGCGTCGGCTCTCGTTGTCGATCGGCTCGACGGCCTTGGGTGGTCTGCTGGCGTTGCCGTCGCGAAATCCACGGTGGCGACCTGGCACCGCGGCGGCTCTCGTCTGGCTCGCAGCATCAAGGCGCGCCAGTCCTCGTGGAGAAGCTATGCCGGCCTGTATTTCAGGGCGTGCGGAGGAGCGCGCTTGTCAGCGCCGGTGCGGCCCCTCAGCCAAATGTGATGCAGATCACATAAAATCCGCAGTCCCGATGCTATCAATGGTGCGTGTGGAAGGCCTTGATGTCCGAACGGTAGGGGTATCGTTCAACGGCGTCAGGGTGGAATGATGGGAGAATGGGTGATGAGCCAGCATGGCGCGCGCCTTGAGCGCGGATGCTCGTCTATTGACGTACCACCGTCCGATTGGGAGGGGTCATTCAACCGGAGGGAAAGCGACAGGCTTCCGCTGTTCCGACGCGGACCTGCGAGCTTCACGGGTGAAATTCCTTGCGTCGTTCTCGTCGAAAGTGACCAGTACTATCGCGAGGTCTTGACCGAGGAATTGTTCCGCCAAGGCTTCGCCGTTCACGCTTTCGCCGACGGCGCTGCGCTGCTGGGCTCACTCGCCACTGTCAGCCGTGCCGACCTTGCCGTGCTCGATTGGGACCTGCCGGGCATGCCGGGCACTACGCTACTGGCCGAACTGCGCCAGCAGGGTGTCGAGCTGCCCGTCGTGTTCCTGACGGGCAAGGTCATCGCCAGCAAACAGCACGAACGCTGCGTGCTCGCGCCTCGCGATGCCCTGAATGCCTACGAATGCATGGCATTCGACCAAGGCGCCGTCGATTTTATTTCCAGGTCGCGTGACAGGCAGGTGCTTGTCAGGCGGCTGAGGAGCCGGGTCGAATTTTCCAACCCCACGACCAACGTAGCGGTCGAGAAGCACCTGACGTCCGGCATGCTCGTGCTGAAAACGAAAACCAGTCGCGCTTGCTGGAACCAGGTCGATGTCGGCCTCACGCTCGGGGAATACAACGTCGTCCATCTGCTGGCGTCAAAAGCCGGCACTTTCGTGACCTATCGCACGCTCTACGACCGCCTTACCTACGAAGGCTTCATTGCCGGAATTGGGGATGAGGGCTATCGGGCGAACGTCCGGTCGGCCATCAAGCGCATCCGCAACAAGTTCCGCGCCTGCGATGCCGCCTTCGACGAGATCGAGAACTACACCGGCTTCGGCTACGGCTGGCGCAAGCCGTCCTGAGGGGCCAAGCCTTTCGCGATTCGACTACGCCCGGCGGGCGGCTGCGGATCCCACCAGGTCGTGACCGCTGGGCCCAGCCGGCGGCTGGCAGTTGGGGAACCGCAGCGTGAATCTCATCGCTCAGTCATCAACTGCCTGCTTGGCACGATGAGAACGAGGTCAAATCGTTCGAGGCATCGGCGCAACGCGCGACAACCATGCTGATCCCCTTGAAAGATCACACCCGCTGCAACTCAGCGAGCGCCATCCTATGAGCGCTGGAGGCTCTCAAGATCAGGGCTAAACCTTGGCGCGGCGCCTCCGGACAGATGCCCCTTCCAAGGGAGGCTTTATGGCTGCTCTACGCTGGCGAAAACCGACCAAGGCTGTCAGTCGCGCCGGTACAACTGCACTCGGGAATGTCTTCTCGGTTCGGTGGCCCCGTCAAATTCAGTTCGAACCGCCCGCCGGCCCGAAGGACTGGCACATGACGGGAAGGATCAACTGGCCTTGTCCGCGTCAGAGGGATGTCGTCGGCCCCACGGGCGAATGGATCAACGACGAAGGGGCGCGGATCTGGTTATCCGCGCAGCTCAGGGACTTGGTGGTCGAGTTCCCCGATCGGACGGACCGGTGGAGGGGGTTTGCAGTGCTTAGTCGCAAGCTCCTCGCTGGCGCCGTTCAGCGGTCGCGCGCTTCCGCCTTCTGCATCGCACTTTGCTATCTGCACTTGGCGGCCGACGTAGTTGCCTGAGGAGCTGCGACAGACGCCGGTCGGGACTTCGACGCCTCTGCGTCGTCGCCTTGTCCGGAAGATGACAGACCGGGCGGGTTCGGTCCGCCGAGCAGCACGTCGATATCGTGCAGCAGCAGCGCCCGGATGGTTTCACGACGCTCCGGCACCACGCCCAATCCCATCGCAAACAATCTGAGGCGAGCGCCCGAATCGACATGATTTCTTGCGGGCATTGTCAGCGCGACCTCGCGGATGGCATCGACGGCCGCCAGTACCACCCCCCAGAAATGCAGGTCGGAGAGGTCGGGATAGTCCTGGCGCAATTCGTCGGCCAGCCTGCCCCACGCCGCCCCTGCAGACTGCTCCAGACCAGACGCTATGCTGCCGAGTGTCGAAAGCGGCAGCGACAGCTGCCCGATATGTGCGGCAATGGTCGCGACGTTTTGATCGAAGTGATCCGGCTCGTCGTCCCCCGTGCCGTCCCGGGCGCTCGGGCCCGGCACCACGCCTGCAGCAAATCGCAGCATGCGGTTAGCCGCCGATTTCTCAAACTCGCGGCCGCTTCCGAAAGCGTCGTCCATTATCGCCCCCAACCCCGAGGCACTCTACGTGAGCACGGGCAATGCAAGCAATGGGGGTGCACGTCGCCGCAGCCCTTCGCCGCAGCCCTTCTACGGTTTCGGACAGCAGCAATTTCACAGGGCCAGGACGCCGCTCCGCCAAGTCAGCATCAGCAAGGCGATCGCGGCGGCCAGCAGCAGCGGAAACCAGCCGCCCTCGAGGAACTCGGTCGACCCCGGATTTACATCGAATTGACCCAGGACCGCGCCGTCTCCTGGGGCGCCCAGAAGCGCTTGTACCAGGCCACGCCCTGCGAACGCGTGCTGACGAGCGAGGCGAGCCACGCCGCGTAATTCTCCCAGCCGAACCAGCTCACCAAGCAGATCCTTGTCGCTGGCGACGCTTGGATCGACACCGACACCGAGGCAAGGACGCCCCTACGGCCGCCACTCGCCGCTTAGACTAGGGCGCCCTGACTGCCGTGTTTTTCGTGGCGGAGCCGTAGTACGTGAAGTAGTTGCCCGACTGGATCAGGTTGGCCGGAATGCCGTTGTAGCGATAGGTGTACTGCATGGGCGTGGTGACGGCAGTCTTGCCGTCGCTCGACGCATTGTTGCCGACGAGCCGCGTCATGTAGTCCGAGGTCGGGATGTCGATGCACACCAGCCCGGAATTCTCGCAGTTCACGCTGTCGACCGTGCGGATGCCATGCTCGCCCAACAGGCCGCCCTTGCCGTTGTTGATGAAGCTGCCCTGACTGATGTCGATCGAGTTGGCGTGGACGGCATGAAAACCATAGCCCTTGTTTCGACTGAGGTTCGGCGACCTGATCATCAGGTTCGAAATGATGCCGCCGTCCGCGCCATGATCGATGAACAGGCCGTCGCCGTTGTTGTTCTCCAACTCCATGTTGTCCAGCGTGGACTCAAAGAAGTCACCGATGATCTTGACGCCATGGATGCCGCACGAACCGGTATAGATGTCGCGCAGCATCACCCGATAGAGCGAGCCCTTGTTGTGCGGCGCATTGATGACGAAGCAGTTGCCGGACGCCAGGCCCTCGTAGACGCCGCCGTGGATAGTGATCCCCTGGATGATGAAGTTCCGGGAGTTGAGCTTCGCATTGCCGACGAACTGCAGGACATCGCTGCCATTGTTGATGGTCGAACGGATCTTCAGTCCGTTGCCGAAGATGTTTCCGGGATTGTCCGGCACCAGGATAGTCATCGTGCCCGACACGGTCACCGACGTGTTGGGGTCGAACATGACCGACTGACCGTTCATGGCGGCCTGCAGGAGAGCCTGCAATTGAGACTGCGTGGTCGGCTTGGCGAAGCCTGACCCGCCGCCAACCGAAACCGCAGGCGCCGAACCTGCAGGTGTTTGGGCGAACGAAGAGAGTGCGGTCGTGGCTGCGAGCAGGAAGGTGATCGAGAGGTTGGCGATGTTCAAGGTCGGCCTGTTCCTGATTTGCTCTTTTCCAACGTCATTGGGTTGCGCCAAGTTCTAAGGACCGCACCGGGACCAGGCCAGTGGCATCGGAATGACGGCGCGAGGCACACGAGCTGGTGCGCGCGGCTGCGGCTGGCGGGCAACCGCGGCTTCGCGCACCAAGGCCGCGACGCGCGTTATGGGGCTGCGAGGTACTCGCGTGCGAGTCCCGTCGCGTATGCGCTGAGAAGGCGATGCATCTTGCGCATCGAGTCCTCTGCAATCCGCCGGTCGTCGGCCGTTCGGATGTACTTGAGAATGGCTCCCTCGGTCTCGCCCGCTTCCTCCCGCTCGACCTCCTCGTGCACGAGATAGTTCATGGCGCCCCAATCGGGTCGGCAGCCGTAGTGTTTCGTCAAGGCCTGGCCGACCGTCTGCGAGACCTCGACCACCTCCGCCTCGATGAAGGCCGTGGTGCACAGCGATGCGCTCCACGGAATCTCGTACGCGAGCCGTCGGAAGTAGTCGACGATCGCGTTCATCTCCGGGATCGGAACGGCTCGTTCCCACGCGTCTCGCGGATACCCCATGTCGTCGCCGATCCGCTGATAGAGCTCCACGTGATCGGGGGTTCCGCCTATCTGGCCGCGGAAGAACCCGAGGTCCTCGACAAGCAAGTGTCTGGCACAATCCTTACGCACCTCCAGTTGCTCGCAGCGCGAGTGGATGCCGCTGAACATGCGCGGAAACCAGCAGATGAGAAAATACCACTGGGAAACGTGCCCCCATGCCTGCTCGCGCGCCAGCGCGCCGCCGGCAAACCGCCTGAAGTACTCCGATCCGCGGAAGGGGTTCTGAGCGAGCAGCTCGGTCTTTACGGCATCGAACCAGTCGGTCGTCATCGCGGCTCCTCTATGGCCCTGACTATGTGTTCCGGCTTTATGGGTGTTGCATTGAACTCGGTTTTGAACATCGCAAGCGCATCGGATATGGCGTTCGCGATCGCTGCCGGAGGAGCAATGGCACCACCCTCGCCCAGTCCCTTTACACCCAAGGGGTTCCGGGGAGACGGTGTCTCCTGATGCAATAATTGTACGTTTGGACTGTCGCTTGCCCGTGGCAAGGCATAGTCCATCAGCGATCCCGTCAGCAGTTGACCCTGACGGTCGTAGACAAACTCCTCGAGCAGAGCTCCGCCGAGCCCCTGCACCGTACCGCCAACGATCTGACCATCGGCCAGCATCGGATTGATGATCACCCCGCAGTCGTGTGCCACCACATATTGCTCGATCTCGATCCGGCCCGAGGCGATGTCCACCTCGACCAAGGCCAGATGAGTAGCGTTGGACCAGGTAACGGTCGGCGGCTCCCAGTAGAAGGCTTCCTCAAGGCCGGCATCGACGCCCGCCGGACGACGATGGTCCCAGCCAGGGCGGGCCGCCTGGGCCACCGATGCCAGCGTCACCTCCATTCCGGGCACGCCGACGACGCCGACCTTGCCATTACGCAGCTCAAGGTCCGCCGGCGCGCACTCCAGCATGTTGCCGGCGATGGAAAACACCTTTGCGCGTAGCCGCTCGCTGGCATAGTGGATGGCCCCGGACAGGGTCACGGTGCTCCGGCTGGCGATCGTGCCGAAACCGATGGCGATCAGAGCGGTGTCGCCCAACGAGATGACGACGTCCCGCGGATCGACCGACCAGGTGTCAGCCACGACCTGGGCGAAGATGGTCTCCATTCCCTGCCCCTGCGCGCAGGCCCCTGATGTGACGTATATCGACCCGGTCGGCTCGATCCGCACGATTGCACTCTCGAATGGCCCAACGCCCGTGCCCTCGACGTAGCTTGCAACGCCAAGACCGAGATAGCGCCCTGACCGCCGTGCCTCACGCTGGCGATCGCGGAAGGCCGGTAGCCCGCCAATGGCCTGCAGTACCTTGTCCATGGCACCGGGGAAGTCACCGCCGTCATACACGATCGGCTCACCGTCGCGATAAGGGAGGCCCATGGCATAGGGCATCTCCTTCGGGTGGATCATGTTGCGACGCCTGACTTCGGTGGGTTCGAGGCCAAGCGTCTGCGCGATCAGGTCCATGGTTCGCTCCATGGCGAAGGCAGCCTCCGGCCGCCCGGCGCCACGGTATGGGGCGTTCGGCACTTTATTGGTCGCCACGATTCGCGCTGTCGCGGCGAAGTTCGCAATCCTGTACGGACCCAGCAGATGAACTGCGGTGTTGTAGGCGATCGCGGCCCCGACCGGATTCCACGCGCCGCAATCAACCAGGAACTCGTCCCGAAAGGCGATGACATGGCCTTCGGCATCGAAACCGACCTCGACCTCGTGCAGCTGGTCGCGTGAATGGCAGGAGCATATCAGATGCTCCTGCCTCTCCTCGATCCAGCGCACAGGGCGTCCCGCCAAGCGGGCCAGGAAGGGAATCAGCAGGTCTTCGGGGTAAACGTGTCCCTTGGTGCCGAAGCCTCCCCCCACATCAAGAGCCACGCAACGGACGCGCGCTTCGGCCAACTGCAGGAGAGAGGCCGCCTCCCGGCGAACGGAGTGCACCACCTGCGTCGAGGACCAGATGGTAACGGAGTCGGTCCTCCGGTCATAAGCGCCGACCACACCCCGGCACTCCATCGGGATACCGGCATAGCGCTGCGTATGGAAGCGACGTCGAAGTCTGAAGGCGGCAGTGGAGAGAGCAGCCGCTACCTGACCCTTTTCGACGGCAAACTCGCCGATCAGATTGGTCGCATACTCTTCATGTATGATCTCCGCCCCGGGTGCCAGGGCGGCCTCCGAATCGACGATTGCCGCCAAGGGTTCGATGTCGACAGCCACCAGCTCGGCGGCATCCTGAGCCTGATAGCGGCTCTCGGCCAACACCACCGCGACGGCTTCGCCGACATGCCGGACCTTTTCAGTGGCCAGCATCGGCTGCTGCGGTGCGTGGATTGTATGCTGCACCTGAGTGCGCCACTTGCTCGGCAGCGACAATTGCGCGCCGGCGACAGGCGGCACGATGCGCTGCAGTTCGGCGCCCGTAAGCAGGTGCGCGACGCCGGGCATCGCTGCAGCCCTGGCCGTGTCGATCGAGCGTATGCGGCCATGCGCAACCTGGCTTCTGACAAAGACGGCATGCAGCATGCCGGGAAGTGTCAGATCGGCGATGAACTGCCCGCCTCCGGTCAAGAGGCGGCGATCCTCCCGGCGCTGCATGGACCGTCCGATAAAGCGAGAGGCGTTCGCGTTGACCATCTCCTGTGTCTCCCTTGGCAGTCGGTCGCCGCTTGCCAAAAGCGATGCAATTGCTTTCGCGCTCATTGACGTGGGGCTCTGTCGCGCTGGACCTGCATGTTGGCGAGAAAGGCGACCAGGGGATGCGTGCCCATCTCCACCATGCCAGGCACATCCAACGCGACCAGCGCATCGCTCTGCTGCGCGCTCAAAGGAAAGCGGGCCGCGAAGCTCTTGGCGTCGGCAAGAAACTCGGCCCGCGCGGAGGCATCGTGGGCCAAAGCGTGCAAGGCGCTCGTCAGTCCGACGAGCTCCGGCTTGACGGACGGATAGTGCAGGTCGTGCTGAGTGCTGCCGCCACCGAACCAGGCGACCGAGGCGTAGTTGTGGTGCCAGCTCGGATCCATCGAGACGATGTCCGGTTTGCGCTCACCCAGCGCGCCGGCGGCACAGGCCCAGCATCGAAGCTCGATATTGCCTTTGTCGTCGAGCTCGTCTTCGTCGTAGCCGATCAGCGATTTCAGATTGCCGGCCGCGATGCGGGCCAGGGCAGCCTGGTCCCATTCAAGTTCCGGATTGGAATAGCGGTTGGTGCCAGGAAAATGCGACATCCCCCCGCTCGCCAGCACGACCGTCCTGAGGCCGAGGGTGGTCACCGCGCGTGCAATCGCCTGGCCGAAGGTATAGCAGCGCGCCATGGTTGGCTGCGGCGCGAGATAGGCGTTGATGTAAATTGGCAGGACCGGGTCGGTGTGCCCGATATGGGTAAGCGGAATTCCCATCGCGTAGTCGACTTTCGCCGTGCTGGTGAAGGCAGGATCGAAACCCTGCTTGTAAAGCTGGCGGACGAGTTCGAAGCCGATGGGGCTTGGAATGTCCCAATGAAAGTCATGGCCGGCGAAATGCCCGTCAGCGGACCCGCCGACATGGATGGTAAAAGGCGGCGCCACGGCATGAAAGAACTGCTCGGCATGGTCGTTGGAAAAGATAATCCAAAGATCCGGCTTCAGCTCGCGCAGTTTGCTGCCGATCCTTGTCGCCACGGCGCGCACCCGATCGACATTGGCCCGGTCTTCGGTCGGCGGCATGGTGAAGAACTGAGGGGCATGCGGAAGCATCGCCCCGCCAACGACCGTCGTGACCATGGCATCTTCTCCCCCTCTCAACAGCGGTGCGACTGCCGACGATTCCGCTGCAGCAGCGCGGCAGCAACGACAACACCAACGGCCCGGTCCACCCGTACTTCCCAAGAGGAACCAACTTCTCGCGCATCCTCCAGGCCTATCTCAATGCGATTGCCCTGCTGCTCAATCAGCGTCGGCGAAAGACCTTGGGCTTCGAAACCCCAGCCATCATGTGAGCGAACGACCGCTCGAAGCCAGTGAATTCCGAGAGCGACATTTCTCCAGATGCCTCCGGCAGCGTCGAATTCGTCCTCGGGGTGAAATTGCACGATTGGCGAAATGGTAACGCTGCCTTGGTCAGGACGTGACACGCCATGCTTCTCTCAGGGTCGGAACACCGCGCGGTCGATGCCGCCTGAGGAATGTTTCTAAATCTCGAGCTCGGTGCCGAATTCGACGACCTGTCCCGCCGGCACGCCGAAGAAGGCGGCCGAGCGCTCGGCGTTGCGCTGCAGGAAGGCGAACAGCGTTTCCCGCCACACCCACATCCCGGGAATGTCCTCGCTGGGAATGATGGTCTCGCGGCCGATGTAATAGGTGACGTCGCTGAGATCGATCCCCGGCAGCTTGCCCTGGCTGCTGGCGAGAGCGAGGCCTTCGGCGATCGTCGGATACTGCATGAAGCCAAAATGCAGGATGACCCGCGTGATGCCTTCGATGATCTCGATCACCTCGACCCGGGCCTCGTCGGCGATGCGGGGCGCTTCCTCGATGACCACGGTGGCGAGCAGCACGCGCTGGTGCAGCACACGATTGTGCTTGATGAATTGCGTCAGCGCCAACGGCACGCCGTTGGGCGCCGACGCCAGGAACACGGCGGTGCCCGGCAGCCTGGCCTGGCAGCGGTCGATGGCGGTTTCGATCAGGTCCTCTTCCGGCTGCCGCAGCTTGGCGCGGGCCCGTTCGACCAGCCGGACGCCGCTCCGCCAGGTCAGCATCAGGAAGGCGATCGCGGCGGCCAGCAGCAGCGGAAACCAGCCGCCCTCGAGGAGCTTCGTCGAGTTGGCGGCGAAGAAGACGCAGTCGATGACGAAGAAGAAGCCGTTCACCACGATCACGATCAGCGGCGAATAGCCCCACTGGATGGCGACGAGGGCGGCCAGCAGGGTGGTGATCGCCATCAGGAGCGACACGGCGATGCCGTAGGCGCCGGCGAGCGCGTCCGACGTGCCGAAGCCGACCACGGCGCCGAGGGTCGCCGCCGCGAGCAGCCAGTTGGCCAGGGGCACATAGATCTGGCCGATCTCGTGGCTGGCGGTGTGCCTTATGTGCATGCGCGGCAGGAAGCCGAGCTGGACCGCCTGCTGGGTGAGCGAAAACACGCCGGAGATGATCGCCTGCGAGGCGATCACGGTGGCGACCGTCGCAAGTGCCACGAGCGGGTAATGGGCCCAGTCCGGCGCGAGCTGATAGAAAGGATGGTCGATGGCCGTGGGATCGGTGATGAGGAGGGCTGCCTGGCCGAAGTAGTTGAGCACGAGGGCGGGCAAAGCGATCGCAAACCACGCCAGGCGGATCGGCAGGCGGCCGAAATGGCCCATGTCGGCATACATCGCCTCGCCGCCGGTCACCGCCAGGAAGGCCGCGCCCAGGATGGCGAAGCTGATGTGGAAAGGCTGGTGGAGCAAAAACGTGATGGCGTAGGTGGGACTCAAGGCCTCGAGCACGGACGGCGCGTAGGCGATGCCGCGGATGCCGAGCGCGGCGATTGCTAAAAACCAGCCGAGCATGATCGGGCCGAAGATGCCGCCGATGAAGGACGCGCCCTTCTTCTGGACGGCGAACAGTCCGATCAGGATGACGACGGTGAGCGGCACCACGGCGGGCGCCAGGGACGGCGCATCGACCTTGAGGCCCTCGAGGGCGCTGAGCACGGAGATCGCCGGCGTGATGGCGCCGTCGCCGTAGAGCAGTGCCGCGCCCACCAGGCCCACGACCAGGAGCCGCGCGCGCCAGGTGCCGGGCTCGGCGTTGCGGGCGGACAGCAGGGCCAGCAGGGCCACGATGCCGCCTTCGCCGTGGTTGTCGGCGCGCAGAATGAGGAGCGCATATTTTATCGAAATGATCAGGATCAGCGCCCACAGGATGAGCGACACGATGCCCAGCACCGCGTCCGGCGTCACCGTGCCGCCGTGGGTCGCTGCCCGGGCCGCCTCCTTGAAGGCATAGAGCGGGCTGGTGCCGATGTCGCCGTAGACGACACCGAGGGCGGCGAGCGTGGCCGTGAGCGGGAAGGTCCCGGGGCGTTTCACGCCAGCATGAATGACCGCCATCGCCCCTCCGATCGGCAGATACGCGCGCGCCAAGTCTGCAACCTGGCGATGCGAATGGCCAGCGCTCGCGGGCGTCGCGTTCACGATTGCGTAGGTTGCGTTGACCCGGTCCGGCGCGCTCGGCACCATTTGCGGGCGGTGGCGGCGCCTTTGTCGCCGTTGGAGAGCGAGTCATCGCGTATGAAGTCCTCCGTCGTCTCGACCGAGGCCCGCAGGGCCGAGCGGAGAGACCTTCTCCCAACGATAAGCGGCCTATCGTTGGGAGAAGGTCTCTCCACTCCGCGTGGAGTTTAGCCCGAGGTATTCGAGGGGCGCTCCGGTCGAGACGACGGAAGTGCGATGGCGCTGCTTTGAATAAAGAGGGGGAAGAACATGCAACGCACTTTGCTCCTGGCCGGCCTTTGGGCCGCCGCGCTCGTCGGCCAGCCGGCGCTCGCGCAGGCGCCCGACGTCACGCTGACGCGGCTGGGTTGCGGCACGCCCAATCCACCGACGGCCGTCAACCAGCGCTTCTCCGACACCTATGCCTATGGCGACCTGAAGCTTCAGCTCGTCTACAGCTGCTATCTGGCCAAGCATGGCGACGACTACCTGCTGTGGGATGCGGGCCATGCCATGACCACGCCCAACGTGGCGCCCAAGGTGAGCCTGGTCGACCAGCTGGCGCAGCTCAATCTCAAGCCCGAGCAGGTCAAGTACGTCGGCATCAGCCATTATCACGGCGACCATGTCGGCCAGGCGGGCTCGTTTCCCAAGTCGACACTGCTGATCGGCAAGGGCGACTGGGACGCCCTGACCAGCGCCAAGCCGCCGGAGGGCGCCAATCCCGCGCCGTTCGCCAGCTGGATCAAGGGCGAGGGCAAGGTCGAGCCGGTGGCGCTCGACAAGGATGTGTTCGGCGACGGCAGCGTGATCATGCTCTATACGCCGGGCCACACGCCGGGCCATCACAGCCTGCTGGTCAAGCTGCCGCAGATGGGCGCCGTGCTGGTGAGCGGCGATCTCGCGCACTTCCGCGAGAACTACGAGACCAACGGCGTGCCCACCTTCAACACCGACCGCGCCCAGACGCTGGCGTCGCTCGACCGGGTGAAGAAGATCGTGGCGGGCAACAAGGCCACCGTCATCATCCAGCACGACGCGCGCGACATCGACAAGCTGCCGGCCTTCCCGGCTTCGGCGAAATAACGTTAGTGCGAGGCGACGCGTTGGTGGGTGGGAGCGCGTGACGGCGGTTGCCCGGCAGGCTGGGCGAGCCGGGCTTCGATGAAGCGGACGGCATCGCCCACGGTCGCGAGGTGCTTGGCGGCGTGGTTCGGGATCTCGATGTCGAAGCGCTCCTCGCAGGACATGAAGATCTCGACAGCGTCGAGGCTGTCGGCGCCCAGATCCTCGTCCAGCCGGGACGTCGCATGGATGCGGAACGGCTCGATGCCGAGGTGCAAGGCCAGGATATCCTTCACGCCTGTCGCTATGTCGGTCACCATACGCTCCTCCGGGAGAAACCCATGGAGAGGTATACGCAACGTGCGGGCCGCGCGTTCCCGCCGCGCGATGCCTGTCCGGGGAATGTGGCGAATGCCGGCGAGAGCGTGACGTTTCTGCCACAAGGTGACGTCACGGCGTGGCTTTTGTCGGGACGACGGGGACCGTCAGCGTGAGCGGGTCCAGCTCATCGTCCGGCAGATGACGCCCGAGAGGACGCAGCCCTGCGTGGTCATGGCATCCTGGCCGACCGAGATCAGCATCGAATATTTGAGCCCGCGCTTTTCGTCGAAGGCCTCGCCGGCCAGCCGGACCGGGTCGCGCGGCTGCAAGGTCATGACCAGCCTGTCGCCGACCGCCTCGCCCTTGCCCGGGTCCTTGATCCAGGTGCTGACCGCGCAAAATCGCTCGCCGCATGGCTCGACGGCGATGCGCAAGTTGCCATCCGTGCGCATCCAGGCGCCCGTGATGCTGGCGCCGCTGATGGCGCCGGCATCGGCGCCGGCCATCACAACGCCGGTGGCCGCCAAAACGATCGTCGCTGCAAGAACACGATGGATTTGCATCAGCACCTCGAAGCGATTGCGGGTGAAGCGAAAGCGTTTGCGCCAAGCGCCGGGTGGTGGTCAACCCGCAAACCTGCGCCGGGTTGCCGCGCCCGAGGCCGGCAGGCGATCACATCGACGGCATCACCCTCCCCGAGCGGCGACCTCATGGCTGGGAGCACGTCACCAACAGGAAACTAACGGCGGATCAGCGGAGCACGGACCTCCAGGTCCGCTCATGCTTCGTGAGCGGACCTGGAGGTTCGCGCTCCGTTGAACGTCATGCTCTTCCGGAGCGCGAGCCTCTGGCTCGCTCATGATCATGAGCGAGCGGGATCCTTCGACTTCGCTCAGGACAGGCGCTCGCGGTCCGGAAGATTATAGCGCCACGGGAGTGGCGCGCTCCCGGCAAAGAGTCGATTCCGCTGAAACGGAATGCACATCAGACGTCGAGCGGCACCCGTGCGCTGAAGCCCAGCGCCTGTTCCAGCAGCAGCGCCGCGCCCAGCAGCTCGGCATCGCCGTGCGGTTGGCCGACCAGCTGGAGGCCGACCGGCAGCCCCTCCTCCGTCAGCCCGCAGGGCAGCGAGATCGCCGGGCAGCCGGTGAGGGTGATGACGAAGGTCAGGAACATCCAGTCGATGTAGGTCGTGAGCGTCTCGCCGGCGATCTCGGTGGGGAAGCGCTGCTCGACCGCGAAGGGCGCGACCGCCACCGTCGGGCAGACCAGCAGGTCATGGTCGTCGAAGAAGCGCGCCACGCGGTGGAACAGGGCATGGCGGTCGCGTTGCGCGCGGATGATCTCGGCGGCGCCGAGTTGCTGGCCCTTCTCGATGTTCCACACGATGTCGGGGCTGATGCGCGCGCGCTCGCCGGGCAGCAGGTCGCCGCGCACGTCGGCGAACAGGAGCGCGCGCAGCACCTGGAAGCTGTCGATGGCGCCGGTGAAATCCGGCGCCGTCTCCTCGACCGCCGTGCCCATGTCGGCGAAGCGGAGCGCGGCGGCGCGGCAGAGCGCCGCCACCTCGGGGTCGATGCGGCGGAGGCCGAGATTGCTGCTGAAGCCGATGCGCCGGGGCGGCCGGGCGCGCCGCAGCGCCGCCTGGAAACCATCGGCCGGGCCGGGGCGGGACAGCGGGTCGTGCGGCGAGGGCTCGGCCATCGCATCCAGCATGAGCGCCAGGTCAGCCACGGTGCGCGCCATCGGGCCGTCGACCCACAGGCTGTCGAAGGCCGGCAGCCCGTCGCCGCGCGGCACCAGCCCGGGGCTCGGCCGCAGCCCGACGACGCCGCAGAAGCTCGCAGGGATGCGCAGCGAGCCGCCCAGGCAGGAGCCGTTGGCGAGCCAAACCTCGCCCGCCGCCAGCGCCGCCGCCGCGCCGCCCGAGGAGCCCCCGGCGGTGCGGCCGAGGTTCCACGGGTTGCGGGTGATGCCCCAGACCGGGTTGAAGGTGTGGCTGCCGGCGAACTCGGGCACGTTGGACTTGGCGAGCGGAATGGCGCCGTTGGCGCGGAGCGTCGCCACCGTGCGATCGTCGGCTGCGGCGCGGTTGTCGGCAAAGATCGGCGAGCCGTTGGTCGTGAGCTGGCCCGCGACGTCGTTATAGTCCTTCACCGCCATCGGCAGCCCGGCCAGCCAGCCCGGATGGTCGCGCCCCTCGCGCGGGAAGCGCCGGGCCTGGTCGCGCGCCACGTCGAGGAAGCGGATCGGCAGGGCGTTGATCCTGGGCTCCACCGCCTCGATCCGCGCCGCCGCCGCGTCGACCAGCTCGAGTGGCGAGAGCTCGCGCCGCCGCAGCCGCGCCACCACCTCGGTCGCGCCGAGGCGCCATAAATCCGTCAAGGCCGCGTCTCCTCCCAAGCGAAAGGCGATCTATGACGGCGATCGTGCGCGCGGTCCATGGCCGCCCTCTCCTCCGCGGAAAGCTGCCGATAATAATAACCGCATCGCGGCAGGGACCGCGGAGGCGATACACCTTGCTGCCAAGATCGCTCGCCCCTGGCGGGCGCGACACCGAACGTGATCGCGCCGCCGATCGTCCTCAAGACGGCGATCGCCGACCTGATCAGGGGGAACTGGGCCTCGGTCGCGCGACGTGGCGGGAGCCTGTCCGATCGAAATCTGCCACTCTGCCGGGCTCCGAAATCGCGCAGGCAGGAACGACACCATGAAAATTCCCACCATCACCATCGCCGCTGTTGTCGCCGGCGCCGCGCTGGGCGCGACGGGAAGCGAGGCGCTCCGGGCCCAGGTCCCGCCGCCCGCCTTCGTCGTGGGCGAGATCGATGTCGAGAACGGGCCCGCCTACTTCAAGGAGTACGTGCCGGTCGCCGCCAAGGCGGTGGTGGATGGCGGCGGCAAGTACATCGTGCGCAACGGCAAGAGCGTCGCGCTCTACGGTGAGCCGCCCAAGGCGCTGGCCATCATGCAGTTCGAGAGCCTGGCGAAGGCCCAGGCCGCCTTCGCCTCCAAGGCCTACACCGATGCCAAGGCGATCGGCGACAAATACGCGAAGTTCCGGATCTATGCGGTGGAGGGACTGCCGTAGGCCGACGGCCGGAAGCGAAAGGCCGCAAGGTCCTCGATCGGCCCTTCAAGCGGGCGAAGCACAGCCCTCGGCCGGTGGCGAACCAACCTCTTGCCTGCCGCGCCATCGGCGTGCGGCGCCTCCATGGCACAACTCCAAAATGACACAAGCGGTGTGACGCGTATCACGCCTCAAGCGTCGGCGCTGCGCTAGACAGTACGAAAGTGATCGGGAGCAATCGTTTGTCGGACACCCTCAGTCGCAAGCCTCTGATCTTTGGATACTTCCGTCGCCTGAAAAAGAACGCTCAGCGCGCCATGAGGATCGAGTATGTGCTGGTCGCTCTCCTGGGCGCCCTTGCCGGGTTTGAGGCCTATCTCTTCTTCGGCGCAAGAGGCATCTGACCTGCGCAGCGCCGGAGGCCTGTGCCGGTCGGCAACGAGCGCTGCCGCGTCATCGGCGCTCTGGCCCTGACGGTCGTTCACCGCGGCAGCGACCGCGGACGCCATACACTCTCCGCGAAAATTGTAGCGGCGAGACATGCGACGGTGCCGGCGCCTGACGGGGACGGCGGCGCCGTCGTGCAGTTCGACACGGGCTTGGCGATCTCGCCTACAGGGCCCTCGGGCAGACGCAGCAGGGCTTGCCGCCCCCAGGGCAGCAGTGTTCTCGCCGTCGCGTCGGTCAAGGAATGCAAATACTTATTGCATTGCCATGTAAATATCACAGCCAAACACGAGCTAGAAGTTCACTCTCCGGATGCGGGAGAGGGAGCAAAGATCACAACCGCAACCCAGTCACCTCCCTCCTTGCTGGCGTGTCACTTCCCCCCGGGAGGCTCGGGTAAGCGACATGGTGGCGATGTCGTCGCCCCGCGGGCCGACGCTTTGTCCCTTGGGGTGACGGCGCCGGCCCGCGCCCGATCCGAAGGGACGAGCCAAGGGGGCAGATGCGGTGGCTATTGATCAAATGCCGGAGACCGACGGTCGCCTGCGGCGGAGTGAACGCACCAGGCAGGGGCTCATCGAGGCATACCTGGAGCTTCTGGGGGAAAAGCAGCAGCCACCCACCGCGCCGGAGATTGCCAAGCGGGCGGGCTGCTCCATACGCTCGATCTACGAGCGCTTTTCAGACCTTCTGACGCTCAGCCTTGCGGCCGCGGACCATGCCTTCGCGCAGGCATTGGCGCAGGATGCGGTGCCGAATGTCGATGCCGACCTGCACACCCGGATCACGGCGCAGGTCGAGGCGCGGGCCGCCATCTGCGAGCGGTGGCTGCCGCTGTGGCGTGCACTCCTGCGTTCTCAAGGGGAATCGCAAGCGCTGGCCATTCGGATCAAGCGCACACGGGCCATGATGGTCGCGCGGCTGGAGCTGGTTTACGCGCCGGAACTTTCAACGCTGCCCGAATCGAAGCGTCGCCACTTGCTGTTGGCCCTGGACATCCTGACCGATTTCGAGAGCTGGGGAAGGTTGCGCGAGAGCCACGGCCTGTCGATCGAGGAGGCTCGCGCCCTGTGGATCCATGCCATTCGCCACATGCTGCCCGCCATCGGCCCCGATCCGGCCCCATCGACTCCCTCGGCCACAGCCTGACGGGTACGTCGCTTGATGCGGCAGGTCGGCAGCCGGCAGGTGGCCCCGCCCTGACGGGCTCTCGTCGCCCCTGCCACGACGGCAGCCTCCTTGCCAGCGAAAGTGCCGGTCGATCGTTGCCGGCAAACCACATGTCGCGCAAATCCAAGGAATCATGATTTGGATCACAGAATGAACACGGGTATCCTGGGACAAACGTGCAGAGACACGGGGGGAACGCAGCTTGTCCGATACAAGCAGGGTCTTGTCGTTCGAAGAAGGTTTGCCGGCACCAAAAGCGCGCAAGCGCCTCGGGCTCATGCCAGGTCGCGGGCTGCCCGGAATCGGAACGATACGTCAGGAACGGCCCCGATCGCTTTTCCGGGAAAACAACGGCGCGCCTGCGGGTCCGGCAGAGCACACCATGATGGAAGCGGCGATCCAACTAAATCTCATCTCCCCCGGGCAGGCCGAGGCGCTGGTCGAAAAGGGCAAGACGTTCGAAGAGTGGCTCGTGGAGAATAGGAAGGGCGAAGCGGAGCCGGCCAGGAACGTCGGACAAAGGATGCTCGACAGAGTGGCAGTGTTCGCCCTGCTTCTGTTCAATTTCGTCGTGCTGGCCGGCATCGGCTGGATCGTCCTGCGGGTCCTGAGGTCATTATAAGGGACCGAGCGCCGGACGCCGCCGCCTTGAAGACGACGCGCACACAGGAATCGCTCCACGCCCGATCCCGTTCCTGAACGCGTGCGACAGGCATGTTTTTTGCGTCGCCGGATCGTGTGGGAAGGGTGGTGCCGCTTCGGCCGTGGGGACCGATCGCATGCCACCAGTCTTAGGTGAGTGGGGGCGGTGCGGTGGTCCGTGCCGCCCTTCTCTCGGACGGCGGCCGGGCCGCCCCCCGCACGTCCGGACAGCCTGTAGTCCAGCAGCATCCGACACGTGCCGGCCGATCAGAAAACCAGCGTCGATAGGCGGCCGGCCTGCCCCGATGGTCGATCAGCGACTCGGCTGGCCACTCTGCTGCCGCACTTGGTGCAGCACCGAGCGGTCCAGCGCGCCTGTTTCCTCCATTTGCCGGGCGGTCCGATAGCGTTTGACGGCGTCCGTCGTCTTGGGACCGGGCATCCCGTCCAGAGGACCAGGGTCGAAGCCGAATGCCTTGAGCCAGGCTTGCGTCTCCATGACCTCGTCGCTGTTCAGCGGGCGCGTGTCCGCGACCGGTTTGCCTAAGGACTTGGGCGCGGTCACTTCGGAGACCGGCGGTGGCGCCAAGAGTGCCTGTTGAGTTCGCGATTGAACCACGGATACCTGGGACGCCCATACCAAAGGTGACTCGGGCTCCGGTGCAGGCGGCTCCACCAGAGCCTGGCGGGCGTTGGCGTTCGATGTCGCGGCATCGTCAAAGCTGGTGAATCGGCCAGCGAGATAGCCGCCGAGGAAAAGGCCTGCCATGACGGCCGTCTTCAAGAGAATGCTTCCCGCACGGGCATCGGTCGAAAGCTGCCGCGTCGGACGTCCCTGGAGCGACGGCTCTGTCGGGGCAGGCGGAGGCCAGCCGGAAAGAAGCCTTGAGGGAGATGTGCCGTCGTCTCGTGCAGCCGTCGACTCGGGAACATTTCCGGATCGGATGCTGGCGGCGAGCTTCGCCAGTCCCAGCCTCGACACCAATGCCAACTCGCGGATGTTCCATTGAACGAGGCGGATCACTCCAAGTGACCGCTCGAAGCGAAGTCCCATCGCCCTGCCCCCCGAATTGCGACGATAGCAGTCGATCACGGACGGACCGATTGATTATCGCATTCTGCAGATTCCCCGACCTTATAAAGAGTCGTGGTTCCTCACAACCCCCTCGCCTCGGCTGGAAGCGCCGGTTCAGTACGTCGGTTAGTCTATTCAAGTCGTCGCGCCCATGAGCGCTGATTTGCACACTAACCTCACCCTGAGGAGCGGCCCGCGGGGTCGCGTTCGTCGCGCGGAGTAATCTCCGGGCTGAGGTGGGCACACAGAGCAGGCGCCGTCTTTCTTGAGCTTCCGTGCGTAGCCCATACTTCGAGACGGCCTACGCGGCCTCCTCAGGATGAGGTTGTTGTTTGGAATTACCCCCCTCTCAGGATGAGGTGTTGCTGGAATCTCGACAACGTTAGCGCCTGTGACTTAGTCCGGGAAATGACAGGCGACCGCCCCCTGCCCGAGCGGAGACAGCGCCGGTTCCTCGCGCGCGCAGAGATCGGCCGCCTTGGGGCAGCGGGTGCGGAAGCGGCAGCCGGAGGGGATGTTGCCCGGATCGGGCGGCTCGCCCTGCAGCCAGAAATCGCGGGTGACGCGGGCGCCGCCGATCCTGGGGATCGCGGCCAGCAGCGAGCGCGTATAGGGATGGCGCGGGCGCCCGAAGATCGCCTCGGTCGGCCCGCTCTCGACGATGCGGCCGAGATACATCACCGCGACCCGGCTGCACATCGTGCGCACGACGGCGAGGTCGTGGCTGATCAGCATGTAGGTGAGATCGAAGGTCGCGCGCAGGCTGCGGAACAAGGTGAGCACCGTCGCCTGCACCGAGACGTCGAGGCCCGAGGTCGGCTCGTCGAGGATGACGACCCGGGGATGCAAGGTGAGGATGCGCGCCAGCCCGACCCGGCGCTGCTGGCCGCCCGAGACCTCGTGCGGATAGAGGTCGAGATGCGTGTCGGGCAAGCCGACCGCGGCCAGGATGGCACGGATGCGCGCCTCGCGGCCCGCCGCGTCGAGATCGGTGTGGATGACCAGCGGCTCGGCCAGCGAACGGCCGATCTTCCAGCGCGGATCGAGCGACGCGCCGGGGTCCTGGTAGGCGTATTGCAGGCGGCTGCGCACGGCGCGCCGCGCCGCCGGCGACAGTTCGTCGATGCGCTGGCCCTCGAACCAGATCTCGCCGGCGCTGGGACGGTGGATGCCCATGATGGCCTTGCCGAGCGTGGACTTGCCGCAGCCCGATTCGCCCACCAAACCGAAGACCTCGCCCGGCATTAGGTCGAACGAGACGCCGTCGACCGCCTTGATCGCGCCGACGCGCCGGTTGAACGGGCCGCGCACCGTGAAGTGGACTTTTAGATCACGCACGCCCAGCAGTGCGGGCGGGTTCGGCGACGGCATCGCGGGCGCGATCGCGGCGGGGACCGCGGGCGGGCTCGGCGACGTCATGCGGCGTCGCGATGCGGATGGTAGCAGCGCACCCAGTGCCCCTGCTCGAGCGGCTCGACCGGCGGGCGCGCCTCGAAGCACGGGCCGGCGGCACGCTCGCAGCGCGGATGGAAACGGCAGCCGCCGGGCGGCGCGATCAGCACCGGCACCTCGCCGGGAATGCCGCCGACGTTGCCGCCCGCGCTGCCCCCCGTACTGCCATCGGCGCGCGGCAGGCTGGCCAGCAGCTTCCGGGTGTAGGGATGGCCCGGCCGCGCGAAGAAGCGGTCGACCGGGGCGGACTCGACGTCCTGCCCGGCATACATGACGGAAACGGCGTCGCAGATCTCGTAGGCGGCGCCCAGGTCGTGCGTGGTCAGCAGGACGGCCACGTTGCGTTCGCTCGCCAGGCGGCGGATCAGGCCCAGCACCTGGGCCTGGATGGTGACGTCGAGCGCCGTGGTGGGCTCGTCGGCGATCACCAGGTCGGGGCCAGGCAGCAGCGCCATGGCGATCATCAGCCGCTGGCGCTGCCCGCCCGAGAGCTCGTGCGGGTACTTGCGCAGCAGCTGGTCGGGGCGCGGCAGCTGCACGGCGTCGAGCAGCTCCATCACCGAGTCGGAATCGGCGCGACGGCGCTCGGCGGGATAGCGCGCCGCCACGGCCGGCAGCCAGCCCCGTGCGGTCGGCGTGGCGGCGCGCGGCGACTTCCATTTCAGGATCTCCATGATCTGGTCGCCGACCGTGAAGACCGGGTTGAAGCTGGTGAAGGGATCCTGCGGCACGAAGGTGATGGCGCGGCCGCGCACCGTGCGGTTCACGGTCTCGGGGTCGGCGGTCAGCAGGTCGGTGCCGCGAAACCACACGCGGCCGCCGGTGATGCGCGCCTGGTCGCGCGGCAGGACGCCCAGGATGGCGCGCGCCAAGGTGGTCTTGCCGCAGCCGCTTTCGCCTACCAGGCCCACGACCTTGCCGCGCTCGATCGACAGGCTGACTCGGTCGAGCACCGAGGCGAAGCCCGCCTCGGTGGCGAAGCCCAGCGACAGCTCCTCGACCGCCAGCAGCGCCGTCACTTGGCCGAAGCTCCCGGGGCCCCGGCTCCGCTGCCGCCGGCGGCGCGGCGCAGGCGCGGGTCGAGGAAGTCGCGCAGCCCGTCGCCCAGGAGGTTGAAGCCCATGACGACGACGAAGATCGCCACGCCGGGAACGGTGGCGTACCACCACGCCTCGGGCAGGAACTCGCGCGACTCGGCGATCATGCGGCCCCATTCGGGCGTCGGCGGCGGCGCGCCCAGGCCCAGGAAGCCCAGCGCCGCCGCGGTCAGGATGGTGGCGCCCATGCCGATCGAGGTGCGCACGATGATCGACGAGGCGATGTTGGGCAGCACGTGCAGGGTCATCACGCGGAGCGGCGAGGCGCCGAGCGCGATCGCCGATTCGATGAAGACCTCGTTCTTGAGCGAGCGCGTCTCGGCGAACACCAGGCGGGCCCAGAACGGCCAGTAGGTGATGCTGAGCGCCAGGATGACGTTCTCGATCGAGGGGCCCAGGGTCTGGGCGATGGCGATCGCCAGCACGATCTGCGGCACCGCCAGGAAGATGTCGGAGACGCGCATCAGGAGATTGCTCGGCCAGCCGCCGTAGTAGCCGGCGAGCAGGCCGATCGGCACGCCGATCACGACGGCCGAGCCGACGGCGACCAGGGCGATGGTGATGGTGATGCGGGCGCCGAACACGATGCGGCTCAAAAGATCGCTGCCCATGCGGTCGGTGCCCAGCCAGTTCGCGGCGTCGGGCGCATGCAGGCGGTTGGCGGTGTGGAAGTTCGAGACGTCGCCGGGATAGGGCGCCAGGACGGGCGCGAAGACTGCCGCCACGACCAGCACAAGAAGCAGCGCCACGCCCAGCGCCGCGGCGCGGTCGCGCGCGAAGCGGCCGAGCCCGCGCCGCCAGCCCGGCATCTTCGCGGGCTTCACGGGCGCCGGCTGGGTCAGCGCACGCTCGCTCATCGTGCGCCCCTCATCGCCCCGCCCCTCATCGTGCTCCCCGCGGATCGATGAACGAATGGGCGATGTCGACCAGGAGGTTGACGATCACGATCAGGGCGCCGATCCAGATGGTGAAGCCGATGATCGCCTTGTGGTCGGACTGCAGGATCGACTGCACGGCAAAGGTGCCGATGCCGGGCCAGTCGAACACCGTCTCGACGATCACCGCGTTGGTCACCAGCACGCCGAAGATCAGGCCGATCTGGGTGACGGTCGAGATCAGGGCGTTGCGCAGCACGTATTTCCACACGATCAGGCCGGGCGGCAGGCCCATGGCGCGCTGGTAGAGCACGTGATTGCTGTTGATGACGTCGAGCACGCCGGCGCGGGTGAAGCGCACGATCGTGGCCGCCGCCGGCAGCGCGAGCGTGAGCGCCGGCAGGGCGATGTGGGAGAGCGCGCTCCGGAGCGATTCCATGTCCCAGTCGAGCAGCGAGTCGATAATCATGAATCCGGTCACCGCGGGTGGGCCGAAGCCGTCGATCCGGCTGTTGAGCGGCGCGACACCGAGCTTCATGGCAAACAGGAACTGCAGCAGCATGGCCAGCCAAAAGGCTGCGATGGCCAGGCCCGAAACGCTCAGCACGCGCACGACATGGTCCCAGAACGAATTGCGCCGCAGCGCCGAGATCACGCCGAGCGGAATGCCGAGCGCGATCGACAGCGTGATGGCGACCAGTGTGAGCTCCAGGGTGGCCGGCAGGCGCTGCGCCAGGTCCTCCGAGATCGGGCGCTGGGTGTAGATGCTGGTCCCGAGATTGCCCGTCAGTATGTCGCGGAAGTGGCGCGCCAGCTGGATCCACAGCGGCTGGTCGTAGCCCAGCTGGACGCGCATCGCCTCGACTTGGGCCGGCGTAGCGTTCTCGCCCAGGAGGACGCGCACCGGATCGGTGGGAATGACGTTGGAGATCAGGAAGACAATGACGACCAGCCCGGCCAGGGTCGGCACGAACCAGGCCAGTCGCGAAACGATCATCTCCAGGCGACGCACCTAGTCCTCTCCAGCGAAGCTGCTACGGGGTGGACGCAACTCAAGTTCCTCTCCCCCGCTAGGGGGAGAGGCTGGGAGAGGGGGCAAGGACGTGCGTATCCCTCTCACCCAACCTCTCCCCCTAGCGGGGGAGAGGAGCCTGATGTGGGGCACCTCCCCTTCGCGGACTCCGCGAAGAGGAGGAATGACGCAACCATACGGCCTCATCCTGAGGAGCCGCGCAAAGCGCGGCGTCTCGAAGGATGGGCAACGGACGTGGTGTTGCCCATCCTTCGAGAAGCACGCCTTCGGCGTGCTTCTCAGGATGAGGTATTGCTTCGGCACTTACTTATAATAAGCCCAGCGCATGTCCTGGCCGCTGCCGATCGGGCTGAAGCGGATGCCCTCGACGGTGGCGGCGTAGGGGCCGTACCAGCGCGTGTTGTAGACGAATATGCCCATCGCCTGGTCGGTCGCCTTGGTCGCCGCCTTCTCGTAGAGCACGCGCCGCTTGTCCTGGTCGTTGATGGCCAGCGCCTCGTCGATCCACTTGTCCATCTCGGGATCCTTGACGTACGAGGTGTTGCGCGTGCCGATGTAGCGCGAGCCGTACATCTCGCCGACCCAGTTGTTGGGATCGACGTAGTAGGTGCTCTTCCAAAGCGGCACCATGTCGTAGCTCTGTTCGCGATCCTGCATGCGGCTCTGGATGACCGGCCAGGGCGCCAATTCGATCTTGATGTCGATTCCGATCTTCTTGGCGCCGTTTTGCAGCAGCGTCGCCGCCTGCTCGGTCTCGCTGAAGCCGGCCAAGGTGCCGATGGTGATCGGCCGCAGCGGCTGCTTCACCTGCGCGAGCTCCGCCTTGGCCTTCTCGAGGTCGTAGGTGTAGCCCGCGAGGTCCTTGGGCGCGCCCCACAGGTTGTTGGGGTTGGGGCTCTTGTTGCGCACGACCGCATCCTTCAGGATGTCCTTGATGAAGCCGTCATAGTCGAAGGCATAGGCGAGCGCCCGGCGGAGGTGCACGTCGTCGAGCGGCGGCCGGCCATTGTGGATGTTGAAGTAGAAGACGCGCATCGATTCCTGCTCGAGGATCTGCACGTTCTTGACCTGCTTCAGGCGCAGGATCTGGTCGTAGGGCAGGTATCCGTCGGTGCCCTGGATGTCGCCCTTGATCAGCCCCTGCACGCGGGTGTTGGTCTCGAGCACGGTGCGGAACTCGATCTCGTCGAAGGCCTTGGGCCCCCAGCCGGCGAAATGCTCCTTGAAGCGCTCGCCGACGAAGCCGATCGCCGGATCGTAGCGCTTGAGCTTGTAGGAGCCGGTGCTGGCGACGTTGCGGGCAAGCCACGCCTGGCCCCAGTCGCCGTCCTTCTCGTTCTTCTTCACCAGCTTCGAATTGACCACCAGGATCTCCGGCACGGTGGCCAGGAAGATGGCGGACGGCTCCTTGAGGGTGAACACCACGGTGTACTTGTCCGGCGCCTTGGTGCTGCCCGGATCGATGATGGGCAGGAACAAGGTCGAGGCGCCCTTCTTCGTGGCAAGCATGCGCTCGATGCTGTAGACCACGTCGTCGGCGGTGAACTCGCTGCCATCATGGAACTTCACGCCCTTCTTCAGGATGAAGGTCCAGGTCTTGCCGTCGGGCGAGGCGGTGTAGCTCTCGGCCAGCCACGGGATCATCTTGGGCGGGTTGTCGACCCAGCGCAGGAGCCCGTCGTAGAAGTTGATGCGCGACGCGGCGCGGCCGACGTCGAACACAGCATGCGGATCGAGATTGTCGTAGCCGCTGTTGTTGGCGTGGACGTACTTGCCCTGCGCCCACGCGTCGCCGGCGCCGAGCGGCGCCGCTGCCGCGGCGATCGCGGCCAGCACTGCCAGAAGTGTCCGTTTCATCCCCAGTCCCTCCCCTTGGTTCAGCCGTTCTCCTTGACGTAGCGTACGACGTCGGCATGCGTCGCGCACCAGATGCCGGGATGCGCGCCGATATGCCGGATCAGCTCCTCCAGGATCATGATGCGCGAGCGATGGCCGATGATGTGCGGATGCATGGTGAGCTGGAAGAGCCCGCCCTCGGCATAGGCCATGTCGAACTCGCGGCGGAACACCTCGAGCACGCCCGAGGGCGGCGTGTAGGGGCGGAGCGACGCGAAGCGGTTCATGTTGAAATAGACCGCGTCGTCGCGGATCCACTCGACCGGGAGCTCAACCACGCCGGTCGGCGCGCCGTCGAGCAGCAGCTCGTAGCAGTCGTCGTCGGCCATCAGCGAGGAATCGTAGAGCAAACCCATGTCGCGCGTGATCGCCAGCGTCTGCGGCGAGAAATCCCAGGACGGCGTGCGGATGCCGACCGGCCGGCGGCCGGTGACCTTCTCCAGCATGTCGGCTGCGCGCATCTGCAGGTCGCGCTCCGAGGCCTCGGGCAGGATCGAATTGCGCTCGTGAATCCAGCCGTGGATGCCGATCTCGTGGCCCTCGGCCACCGCGCGGCGCTGCTCGTCGGGATAGAGCATGGCCGAGACGGCCGGCACGTAGAAGGTCGCCGGGATGGCGTATTTCTGCATCAGCACCAGGATGCGCGGGATGCCGGCGCGGTTGCCGTACTGGCCCTGGCTCAGGCGGCCGATCGAGTCGCCGCCCTCGCGAAGCTCGCCGGTCTCGTGGTCGGAGTCGAACGAGAGCGCCACGGCGCAGCGCGCGCCGCCCGGCCAGACGCGGGGCCGCAGCACCTTGCCGGCGCGCACGCGCTCGACGATGCCGCGCCAGCGCGCTTCGGACCACTGCCAGGGCTGCTCGGGCTCTTCCGGCTTGGGAACGACGGTCGGACGTGCGGACATTGGTTCCTCCTAACTTTCCTCTCCCCGCTAAGGCGAGGTTGTCGCATTTCGCAATTTTCGTCGTCTCGACCGGAGCGCGAAGCGCGGAGCGGAGAGACCTTCTCTCCACGATAAGCGGCTTATCGTCGAGAGAAGGTCTCTCCACTCGGGCCTGCGGCCCTCGGTCGAGACGACGGGAATAGGCATAGGCGATGAGCTTGCCCTATTGGGGGAGATTAGCGCGATGCCCTTCATTCCGCCGCCTGCGCCAGCCCGAGCTGCGGGAACTCGGCCACCGCGACGTCGAAGGCGCGGCGGACCTCGCTGCCGTCGCCGCGGCGCTGATGCGGCGGCAGCTGCACCAGCGCGGCGAAGATCCGCTTCTTGAGGAAGTGCCGCCAGTGGACCGGCAGGGTGGCCAGCACCTCGGTCAGGACGGCGTAGTTGGCGTCGGTCCACTCGCGCTCGTAGGCCTCGCGCTGGTCGTTGAAGGCGAAGATGCCGGGCTTGGCGTTGGCCGCCAGGCGGGCGCGGCGGGCGGCGGTCGCCGTGTCGTCGATCGCGCCGTCGCGGATCACCACGCCGTAATCGTCGGCCGCCGACTGGACCGAGACCTTGCCCTGCTGCACGTCGAACAGCACCGCGCGCCCGTCGCGCTCGAAGGCCGGTCCCCAGCCGCCGCCGCCGGACGCCGTCACCAGGATGACGTCGCCGGGATCGAGCGGCACCACGTCGGTGTTGCCGAGATCGATCGGGTCGTTGCTCTCCCGGTTGCGCCAGAAGCAGGAGGTGGCGCCCGGCCGGCCGCCGTTGCTGCCCCATGACGAGAAGCGCGTGCGGTCGCGGTTGCGCGCCGTGACCACGGTGTTGGGCGCGAAGACCTTGAACTCGAGCTGGGTCGCCAGGCCGCCGCGATGCCGGCCGGGGCCGCCCGAATCGGGCACCAGGCCGTAGCGCAGCACCTTGATCGGCACCTCGGTCTCGTTGATCTCGACCGGCGTGTTCTTGAGGAAGCTCGAATTGGCGCCCGAGCCGTCGGCGCCGTCGCCGCCCGACCAGCCGCCGGCGCCGCCGGTGATCGGGTCGATCGAGGCCATGATGGTGCGGCCGGTCCGGTTGTCGGTCGTCTTGACGTTCATGATGGCGCCGCCGCCGGCCGGGCCGGCGGGCAGCAGGTCGGGCACCGCCGCCGAGAAGGCGCCGATGGTGACGCCCTGCAGGCGGCTGCAGGTCATGCTGCGCATGCCGACGGCGGCGGGAAATTTCGGGTTGAGGATGGTGCCTTCGGGCACGACGCAGCGCGCCGGCCGCGTGATGCCGCCGTTCAGGAGAATCGTCGGATCGATGCTGTAGAGGCAGTAGGTGTAGCCCACCATCAGCAGGATGTGGCGCTCGGCGCCGCCGGTCGGCACGTTGAGCGACGACTGCAGCTGGGCGTCGGAGCCGGAGAAGTCGAGGACCGCTTCGTCGCCGCGGATCTTCAGCGTGAGCGCCAGGCGAACCGGCACGCCGCCCGGGGCGTCCTCGTCGAGATAGTCGGCGAAGAAATAGTCGCCGTCGGGAATGCGGGCGAGCACGGCGCGGGCCTGCCGTTCGCCCAGGTCGAGCAGGTCCTTGACGCCCTGGCGGAACACTTCGACGCCGAACTTGCGCACCATGTCGTGGACCTTGCGCTCGCCGGTGTTCATGGCGGCGATCTGCGCCTGCAGGTCGCCGTAATTCTGCTCGGGCATGCGCACGTTGGTCAGCATGACGTCGAGCAGCGCCTGGTTGAGCTTGCCCTGGTCGTAGAGCTTGTGCGGCGGGATGCGGATGCCTTCCTGGTGGACCTCGGTCAATTGCCGCGACAGCGACGCCGGCACCGCGCCGCCCACGTCGGTGTTGTGGATGTGGCTCACGGCAAAGGCGACCAGCTCGTCCTGCCAGAAGATGGGCTTCCACATATGCAGGTCGGGCGTGTGGGTGCAGACGAAGCCGCTGTAGGGATCGTTGGTGATGCAGATGTCGCCCGGCCGGTAGTCGCCCACCATGCGCACGGCGTTGGCGTAGTCGAGGCCGATAAACCAGGTGGCGCCGAGATCGCGCGGGCTGGCGAAGGTCATGCCGTCGGGCGTGGCGAGGCCGGTGGTGAAGTCCTCGGTCTCCTTCACGAAGGTCGAGTGCGCCGTGCGGAACAGCGTGAACGCCATGCTGTCGGCCGCCGCCTGGGCGTGATTGGCGAAGATCTGCAGGGTGACGGGGTCGGTGCGCATCGTGTGTCCCTTCATTGCTCGATCTGCCCGTAATCTGGCTGGGCGTGATCCAGCGACAGAAGAATATTGCCGTACGCGTCGACCGCGCCGGAGAAGCCTTGCGGCACGCAGATCGTCGTATCCTCCTGCGCCACGACGCAGGGACTGGTGAGACGATGGCCGTGCCCGAGGTCGGCGCGCCGGTAGAGCGGCACGGTTCGCCAGGCGCCGTCGAGGTAGACCTCGATCTGCTTGAGGGGCGTTGGCGTATCGCCGCGTTGCGGCGCGGCCGGGAACTGCGGCTGCGGCGAGGCGCCGACCACGACCATGCGCAGGCTGACCATGTGAACCGGCGTCGCGGTGGCGCTGTGGCCGTAGAGCCGGTCGTGCTGGGCATGAAAGGCCGCGGCGATGCGCTCGAGATCGCCGTTCGCGATCCAGTCGAGCTGCAGCGGCACGTCGATCTCGAACGACTGGCCCTGGTAGCGCATGTCGGCGGCAGGCTGCAGCACGTAGGGGCCGGCGAACTTCTGTTCCTCGGTGATCCAGGCGGCGGCGCGGCGCGCGAGCGCGTCGAAATCGGCCTTCAGCCGCGGCAGCTCGGCGGCCGACAGCGGGTAGTAGGCCGTGCTGATGAAGTCGTTCTTGACGTCGGCGACCAGCCCGCCCAGCGCCGACAGCACGCCCGGCGCGGTCGGGATCAGCACCTGGCGTATGCCGAGCTCGCGCGCCAGGAAGCAGCCCATCATCGGTCCGGCGCCGCCGAACGCCAGGAGCGTGAAATCGCGCGGGTCGATGCCCTGGCGCGAGGCGAGCTTGCCGACCTCGCGGTACATGCCGGAGACCGCAACCTGGATGATGGCTTCGGCGGCCTGCTCGAGGCCGCGTCCCAGACGCGCGGCGATGGTGCCGACGGCGGCGCGCGCCTTGTCGACATCGACGGCCACCGCATCGTAGCCGATGTTGCCGTGGCCGATGACGCCGCAGGCCGCGAAGGCGTCGGTCATGGTGGGCCGCGTGCCGCCGCGGCCGTAGCAGGCCGGGCCGGGCGTCGAGCCCGCGCTTTCGGGTCCGACCGCGAGGATGCCGAACTCGCTCACCGCGGCGATCGAGCCGCCGCCGTCGCCGATCGAGGTGACCGACACGGTCGGGATGTAGATCGGGAAGTCGCCCACCATCTCGCCGGTGCCGTAGGTCGGCGTGCCGTCGACGATGATGGCGACATCGGCCGAGGTGCCGCCGATGTCGAGGCTCAGCACCTTGTCCTGTCCGGCCTGGCGCGCCACGAAGCCCGCGCCGATGACGCCGGCGGCAGTGCCCGACAGCAGCATCTGCAGGCAGGCCGACTTGCCGAGCTCGGCGGTCATGACCCCACCGTTCGACTTGGTCACCATGGCCTCGGCGGCGACGCCGGCCTGCTTCAGGGCGAGCTGCAGAGCCGTCAGGTAACGGGCCACGGGGGGCTGCACGTAGCCGTGGATGGTGGCCGTGGCGGTGCGCTCGTATTCGCGGATGATCGGCCAGACGTCGCTCGAGCAGAACACCGGCAGGCCCGGCGCCCATTGGCCGATCAGGCGCTCGGCCTCGCGCTCATGCGCCGGATTGCGATAGGAATGGAGCAGCGCCAGCACGATGCCCTCGGCGCCGAGCGCAATCGCCTGGTCGAGCGCGCGGCGGAGGCTCGCATGATCGAGCGGCGTTTCCACGGTGCCGTCGGCCAGGATGCGCTGGCGCACCGGCAGCACGCGGTCGCGCGTGATCAGCGGCTCGGCCCGCCGCGACATCAGGTGATACGGATCGGGCATCTTGAGGCGCGCCACTTCCAGCACGTCGACGAAGTTCTCGGTGGTGAACAGGCAGAGGCGAATGCCCTTGCGCTGGATCACCGAGTTGATGCCCACGGTCGTGCCGTGGGTGAAATAGCCGATGTCCTGCGGCTGGATGCCGAACCGGCTGCCCAGTTCCGCCAGCCCGGCAATGACCTCGCGGCCGGGTTCCTGCGGCGTCGACAGGACCTTCAATGTCGCCAAGCGGCCCGTCGCTTCGTCCAGGGCGCAGAAATCCGCGAAGGTGCCGCCGATATCCACGCCGATTCGATAGCTCACCGCTGAAATCCTTCCCCTGAAAATTCTACGCCGATCGCCGGTAGCCGAGACGCTGGCTGATGGAAGCCGCCGTGCGGACGACGCCGGCGATGATGCGTGACCTGGCGGCGGGATAGCGCGCCGAAACCGTTCCGACGTTCAGCGCTGCAATGACCGTACCATCGCCGCCCAGCACCGGGGCCGCCGTCGCCGATCCGCCAAGGACGAACTCCTCTTCGAGCACGGCATAGCCATTGGCCGCCACCCTGGCGAGGAGCGCCCGCAGCTTGCCGACCTCGGTGACGGTTTTGGGCGTGTGGGCGCGCAGCCGCGTGCGCAGCAAATAGGCATCCGTCGACTTCCTGTCCCAGAACGCCAGCAGGATCCGGCCCATCCCCGTGCAATAGGCCGGCCGCAGGCCGGAATCGGCGGAATCGTAGCGGATCGCGGCGCGACTGACCGACTTGGCGATGACCTTGACGTCGCCGCGCGCCGCGCGAACGCCCAGGAACACCGATTCGTCCAGATCGTCGCGCAGTCGGTCCATCAGCGGGCGCGCCACCGCCGCCAGGTGCGCCTCGGGGCCACCGATCCAGCCCGCCGACTGGCGCAGCGACTCGGTCAGCGCGTAGCGGTCGGCGGCGTCGCGCTCGACATAGCCACGCGCCTGCAGGGTGCGCAGCAGGGCGTGTGCGCTGCTCTTGGGCAAGGCCAGGACCGAGACGAGGTCCTTCAGCGCCATCGGCTCTTCGCTGCGGAACAACAGCTCGAGAATATCGAGCACCCTGGCCGCGGATTTCACAGTGTCGTTCATGGATGTGAACTCTGTTCCGCTATCGAAACGAAGTTCATCCGCCGGGGACAGCCATGTCAAGCGCCGCTCAACACATCGAGCAGCGCCCTGGCCTCCTTCAGGTCGGGCGCATCGAAGCCCTCGGCGAAGCCGCCCTGGATCGGCGCGAGGAGCGCGCGGGCGTCGTCGCGCCGGCCCTGCTCGCGCCACAGCCGGGCGAGGCTGCAGGCCGCTCGCAGTTCCCAGAGCCGGGCGCCCTGCCGGCGCGCCGTCGCGAGGCTCTGCTGAAGGCAGGACTCGGCCCGCGGGGCGTCGGAAAAGCGCTGAAGCAGTTCGCCCTTCGAACGATGGATCTCCGCCTCGCACCAGCGCTGGCCGGACTGCTCGACCTGCTCCAGGGCCATGGCCAGAAGATCGAGTCCGTCGCCGAGCGCGCCGGCCGCAGCGGAGAGCAGCGCGATCCTTGCGGAAAAATAAGGTCGCAGCGCCATCGAGCCGAGATCCATGAAGGTCGCCATGCCTTCGCGCAGGACTTCGATGCCGCGGGCGACGTCGGGCCCGGCCGACAGCACCCAGCCGCGATAGATCTGCCCGGCGGCGGCATAGAACGGGAAGCGGTGCTCGGCCGCGAGTGCTGCCAGCTCCTCGGTGGCCTGGTGGAGCGAAGCGGTCGCGCCCAGCATTGAATGGTAACGGCAGGCGAGCGCCAGGGCGTGCGCCAGGCTGTGCGGGTTGGAGAGCTCACGGGCAGCCCCTAACCCAGCATCGGCGTGCCGTGCGGCCTGCTCCGGATAACCGAGAAGAAGAAGCGTGAAGGCGAGCCACAGCGAGGCGATGGCGACGTTGTGGCCGGACGCCAGAAAGGTGTGGGAACCGCCGTCGGGCTGATCGAGCGAGAGCGCGGTCTGCAGATGGCTCTGCGCCGCCGCCAGCTCGCCGCGCGAGAACAGGCTCATGCCCAGCATGCTGTGCGCCATCGAACGCAGCGCCGCGTCGCCGCTTGCCTCGGTCAGCTGCAGGGTCTCGAGCGCGAGGCCGTGCGCGGCGTCGGCCTCGCCACGGGACAGGTGGTGGGAGAACTGCCCGTACAGCACCGGGAAAAGCCCCTCGCTGTCGCCGATGCGCGCACACAGCTCGCGGGCGCGGTCGTAGCAGGGCCGCGTCTCGGGCGCCGTCCAGCCGCGGTCGGCCATCAGCGCCTCGGCCAGCAGGAGCTGCACGCCGAGCTCGATGCGGTCGCGCTCGAGGCCGTGCGGCAGGCGCTCGAGTATGCTCAATCCCTTGGTCAGCTGGGCGATCGCCTCGCGATTGGCGCCGCGCCGGATCGCCTGCTCGCCGGCCGTCCGCCAGTGGCTCACGGCGCGCTCGGCATTGCCGGCCTGCGCCCAATGCCGGGCTAGCTGCTCCGGCTCGGTCTCCGGAAACGCCGCCTCGAGGGTCGCGGCGATGCGCGCGTGCAGTAGCTGGCGCACCGAGCGCAGCAGGCCCTCATAGGCGACGCCCTGCACCAGCGCGTGCTTGAAGCGGAACGCCGCGTACGGCCAGGCGGCTGCCTGGAGGACGAGGCCGGACGCCACGAGTTGGTCGAGCAAGGCGCGCAGCTCCGGCTCTTCGCGATCGGCGACGGCGGCCAGCAGGGAATAGGAGAAGCGGCGGCCGATCACCGCGCCGACCTGCGCCAGCTCGCGGGCCGGGCCCAGCCGGTCGAGGCGGCTGGCGAGCGAGGCCTGCAGCGTGGTCGGGATGGGATGCGGCCCGTCCTGCGGCGCGGGCGATGGCCCGGTCGCGCCGGCTTCGACGACAGCCTTGGTCAGCTCCTCGATGAACAGCGGCACGCCGTCGGTGCGCTCGAGGATCTCTTCGACGACGTCGCTCGGCAGGCCGTCGCCGCCGCCGAAGCGTTCGACCAGGGCGGCGCTGGCGGGCCGGCCGAGCCGGTTCAGGGCAAGGCTTTGGACGTGCGGCCGTCCGGACCACGGCGCATCGAAGTCGGGCCGGAACGTCACCAGGAGCAGGATCGCGAGCTGCGGCACCTCGTCGATCATGCGGTCCAGCAGCTCGAGGCTGGTCGGATCGATCCAGTGCACGTCCTCGAAGATCGCCACGATCGGCCGGCGGCGCGACGGCGCCTCGACCAGCCGCCGCAGCGCGTCCAGCGTCTTCTGCCGGCGCTGCGGCGGCGCCAGATCGAGCCGCGGGTAGAGCCGGTCGACACCGGCCAGCGCCAGCAGATCGGCGATCAGCGAGGCGTCGTCGGATGACGGCTCACCGTAGGCCAGCAACGTCTGCAGCTTGTCGAGCTTCGCGGCCGGGGAGTCGTTCCGTTCGAAGCGCGCGGCGCGCTCGAGCTGGCCGATGATAGGATGGAGCGTGCTGTCGGTGTGATGGGGCGAGCAGAAGTAGCGCAGGCGGAGGTGCGGCTCGCCGGCGATTCGTTCGAGCAGTGCCGTGCCGAGGCGCGACTTGCCGATGCCGGCCTCACCCGAGAGCAGGACGACGCGGCCCGCGCCTACCTTCGCCTGCTGCCAGCGGCGCAGCAGCAGCTCGAGCTCCTCGTCGCGGCCCAGCAGCGGCGCGACGCCCGACTCGTGCAGGGCCTCGAAGCGGTTTTCCGCCACGCTGAGGCCCGTGACCTGCCACGCCTGCACGGGCTCGGGGAAACCCTTGAGCGTTGCCACGCCCAGGTCGCGGTAATCGAACAGGCCGCCGGTGAGGCGGCGCGTGACGGGCTCGATCACCACCGTGTTGGGTTCGGCCAGCACCTGCAGGCGGGCGGCGAGGCTGGGCGTGCCGCCGACAATGCCATGCTGCGGCGTCTCGTCCGCGCGGGCGATATTGCCCACGACGACCAGCCCGGTGGCGATGCCGATGCGGACTTGCGGGGCGACCTGCGAGGGCCAGTCGCGCTCGCCAAGCCCTTTCACCAGCGCCAGGCCGGCGCGGGCGGCGCGCTCGGCCGCGTGCTCGTGCGCCTGCGGATAACCGAAATAGACCAGCACGCCGTCGCCCATGAATCCGGCGACGAAACCGCCGAAGCGGCTGACGGTTTCAGCCGCATAGGTCTGGTAGGCGATCATCACCTCGCGCAGATCCTCCGGATCGAGGCGCACCGAGAGCGCCGTCGAGCCGACGAGGTCGCAGAACATGACCGTGAGCTGGCGCCGCTCGGCCAGGGATGTCGAGGGCACGATGGCCGGCGGCGGGGACGCGCCGGCTATCGGCGAGCCGCACTGGCTGCAGACCTTGCTTCCGTCCGGGATGTCGGCCTTGCAGTTCGAACACACCATACTCCACCCCTGTACGCTCGACCAACTCACGGAACCGCCGATTGATGTCGCTAAGATGGCAGAAGAGGCGGTAATCCGGTTACCGCCCGCGCCCGCATGATCCCACACTCGACGGGTCGGGACAGCGCGCCTGTAAATCTGACATAAGATGCGTCCATGAACCCCGACCGCCTGAAGCAGTTCGTCGAGACCTTCTGGGAGGACTCGATCCTGCCCTCGATCACGGATTACATCCGCATCCCCAACAAGTCGCCGGCCTTCGATCCGCAATGGGTCGAGCACGGCTACATGGAAGACGCCGTCAAGCTGATGGAAGGCTGGGCGCGGCCGCAGCTCGAGGCCTTTCCCGGCGCCACCCTGGAGATCGTCCGCCTGCCCGGCCGCACGCCGCTCATCTTCATGGACATACCGGGCGACAGCGACGACACCGTGCTGCTCTACGGCCATCTCGACAAGCAGCCCGAGATGAAGGGCTGGTCGGACGGGCTCGGTCCCTGGATCCCGGTGCGCAAGGGCGACAAGCTCTATGGCCGCGGCGGCGCCGACGACGGCTATGCGATCTACGCCTGCCTCTGCGCCTTGCGGGCGATGCGCGAGCAGAAGGTGCCGCGCGCGCGCTGCGTCATCATGATCGAGGCCTGCGAGGAATCCGGCAGCTACGACCTGCCCTTCTATGTCGACCATCTGCTGGCGCGCATCGGCAAGCCGTCGCTGGTCGTCTGCCTCGATTCGGGCTGCGGCGACTATGATCGCCTGTGGCTCACCACCTCGCTGCGCGGCATCGCGGCAGGCAGCCTCACGGTGCGCGTGCTGACCGAGGGCGTTCACTCGGGCGACGCGTCGGGCATCGTGCCCTCCTCCTTCCGCATCCTGCGCGGGCTGCTGTCGCGGCTCGAGGACGAGGCCACGGGCGAGGTCAAGCTGGCCGACCTCTACGTGCAGATCCCGCCGCAGCGCATCGCGCAGGCCAAGGAGGCGGCGCGCGTGCTGGGCGACGAGGTCTACAAGAAGTTCCCGTTCGCCGGCGCGACCAAGCCGATGGTCGAGGATCTCGGCCAGATGGTGCTGAACCGCACCTGGCGGCCGCAGCTCGCCATCACCGGCATGGACGGCTATCCCGCGCCGGGCGATGCCGGCAACGTGCTGCTGCCCTACTCCACCGCCAAGCTCAGCCTGCGCACGCCGCCGACGCTCGACGCCAAGGCGGGCGCGAAGGCGATCAAGCAGGCGCTCGAGGCCGACCCGCCGTACGGCGCGGCGGTCGAGTTCACCGGCGGCGAAGGCCAGAGCGGCTGGCACGCGCCGCCGCTCGCACCCTGGCTGGAGAAGGCGGTGGGCGAGGCCTCGCAGGAAGCGTTCGGCCAGCCGGCCGCCTACATGGGCGAAGGCGGCACGATCCCCTTCATGGGCATGCTGGGCGAGAAGTTCCCCGACACGCAGTTCGTCATCACCGGCGTGCTGGGGCCGCACTCCAACGCGCATGGACCCAACGAATTCCTACACATCCCGACGGGCAAGAAGCTCACCCAGGCGGTGGTGCAGATGATCGCGGCGCACCACGCGCGCGGGCGATAGAACCCAAGGCGCCGCCCGCCAGGCGGCCGGCGCACGACGGCCGGGTTGGTCGGGCACCGGAAGCTGCGGTATCCTTCGCAGGCCCGCCCTTTTGCGCGCGGGTCTTCGTCGGAGCCCGCCATGACCATTGCCGCCGCCGCCCAGCCCTCCGCCGCCCAATCCACCGTCGCGCCAGCTACCGCCGTGCAGGTGCCCAGCGCCGCCGAGCACGAGCGCGCCATGAGCGAATACGGTCGACGCGCCGAGGCCCGCGCCTATGCGCTGGGCAATCGCGGACCGATCCGGCTCGGCGCCGACGGCAAGCTTCTGCCCGACATCCTGGAATCGTACTGGACGCACGGCTTCTACGTATTCCAGGGCGTCGTCGGGCCCGAGGAGTTGCAGGAGCTGCGCGCCGACATCGACGCCGTGCTGTCGCGCGCGCCGGTGGCGCCCGATGCCACGGTCGATCGCCACGGGCGGCCGGCCTCGACCGAGGGGTTCCTGAAGCCACCCTATCGCTGGGCCAGGCCGCTGAGCGATCCGGTCGGCGGGACGGACAAGAACAACGGCCGCCATCCGGCCGCCATGCTGCAGCCCCGGCCGGGCGATGATGCGCCGGCCTGGACGGTCGAGCTGCTCGACGGCAATCTTTATCTCAGCGACGCCTGCCTGCGCCTCTACGGCCATCCCGGGCTGCTCGCCGTGGCAGCGTCGATCCTCGGCGACGATTTCGTGCCCTACAACGAAGTGACCTTCGTGAAGGAGCCGGGCCTCGGCCCGTCGGTCGCCTGGCACCAGGACGGCACGACGCATTGGGATTCGCCCGACTGGGACGAGGGCGCGCACGGCTTCAACTTCATGACTCAGCTCTATCCCAGCACGGCGGCCAACGGCGTCTGGGTGCTGCCCGGCAGCCACAAGCGCGGCAAGGCCGACATCCGGAAGATGGTGGCCGAGAGCGGCTCGGACCGCCTCTCAGGCGCGGTGCCGATGCTGTGCGACGCCGGCGACACGATCGTGACCAATCGCCAGATGGTGCACGGCTCCTTCGCCAACAGCTCGCCCGACCGGCGCCTCACCCTCAACGAGGGATTCTTTCCCCGCAAGCGGGTGCTGAACGTCACCACGCGGCGGCTGACCGGCAACACCGAAACCTACGACCTCGCCCGCATCGAGGCGCGTACGCGCATCCTCCAGCTCGCGATCGATGCCCGCCATCAGCGATTCCCGCAGGAAGAGCGCTACGTCTACCGTCCCCTGGCGGGCCACGAGGACGAGAACCGTTGGAGCGAGGCGGCGCGCGCCGCGCTGCTGAAGAACTACAACCAGCTCGACATGTTCATCTGACCCGTCAGAGCTTTCCCACCACGTAGCGCTGCATGGTGGGGCCTACCAGCCGGATAAGCTCGGCGCGCGACAGCGCGACCAGTGGCGGCACCTTGATCACGTAACGCGCGAAGGCGAGACCCAGAATCTGGGTGGCGACCAGCGCGGCGCGCGCCGGCAGCTCGGCCGGCGGCACCACTTGCAGCAGCATCGGCACGACCTGGCCGCCAAAGATCGTGCGGATCGTGGCGGCGGCATCCTCGTTGGAGGCGGCGGCGCGCAGCAGGCTGGTCAGGCTGCCGGTGCTGCGCGGGCCCTCCCAGACCTCGAGGAAGTGGGCGACCAGCGTGGCACCGATGCGGGCGCGCGCGACGGCCGTGAGGTCGGGCAGCCGCAGGTCGAAGGCGGTGGCGCGGGCGAACAGCGCTTCCTTGCTGCCGAAATAGCGCATCACCATGGCCGGATCGATCGCCGCACGGGCGGCGACGTCGCGCACCGTCGTGCGCTCGTAGCCCTGGGCGGCGAACAGCTCCTGCGCCGCCTTGAGAATGGCCGCCCGGGTGCGCGCCGACTTGGCGGTCGACTTGGTGGGCCGATCGGGCATCGGAAATAAATGCCAACATCCGTTGACAAATGCAATCGTCCCGCATAAGTCAACGGTCGTTGACTTCTGTTCTCGTCGCCTTGCGGAGGAACCCATGCACCTGATTCAGCCCGACCCCGCGACCGCCCTGCTCGGCCTGCGCGCGCTGAAGACCATCGCTTCCGCCAGCGGTCCAGTGGGCCCGGCGCAGCGCGCGATGATGGAGGCGGCACAGAAGGTCATCCTTCACACCCAGGCCGATATCGATACGCTGGCGCCGGTGACGGCGGCCGAGCTTGCCCAGGGCTTCGCCGCCTCGCCCGAGATCCGCCAGCAGTTTGCCAATGGCATGATCGTGACGGCCGTGGCCGACGGGCCGCCGTCGCGCGAGGCGATCGCCCAGGTCGATACCTATGCCAAGGCGCTGGGGATCTCGGACCCCGTGCTGGCCGACCTCAGGTTGCTGGCCGACGGCTACCTGACGATTTTCAAGCTAGACTTCCTGCGACGCGGCCACATCAAGGACATCTTCAAGAACCAGCTCGAGCAGACCGGTCCGCTCGGCCTCGCCAAGTCGGTGCTGACGATGCGCGGCGTCATGGAGGATCCGGCGCTGGCGGCGCGCTACCGCGCCTGGGAGAAGCTGCCCCAGGGCACGCTGGGCCGCAGCCTGGTCGATTTCTACAACAAGAACGGCTTCGGCGTGCCGGGCGAGCGCGGCGGCTTCCCCGAAGCAGGCCTCTATCACGACTTCAGCCACCTGCTGGGCGGCTACAGCACCGAGCCGGAGGGCGAGGTCCAGGTCGCCGCGTTCTCCGCCGGCTACAAGCGCGAGCGGCCCTTCTACCTCATGTTATTCTCCATCCTGATCTTCAGCACCGGCGTGCAGATGCGGCCGACCGCCGCCGACTTCGTGACCAAGGGCGTGCTCGGCAAGCCCGGCATCGCCGAGCTCGTGCTGGCCGCCGTCGGGCGTGGATCGAAGGTGAACACGGACCTGTCGGACAAATGGGACTACTGGGCGTGGATCGATCTGCCGATCGACGAGGTGCGGCGGCGGCTGAACATCCTGCCAAAGGCGTAAGCGCGGGCAGCGCCGACGGGATACGCCTCCTGGCCGGGCGCGCGCCGAGGCGCTCCTGATTTTGAGCACCTCGAAGTGGCGCGCTCCCGGCAATGACCTGATAGTGCGAAGATGAGCGGCAGACGCATCGTCATCTGCGGCGGCGGCGCGATCGGTGTCGCCGTCGCGTATTTCCTCAGCCGGAGCGGGGCACGGCCGGTCGTGATCGAGCGCCACGAGGTGGCCGGTGCGGCGTCGGGCAAGTCGGGCGGCTTTCTGGCGCTCGACTGGTGCCGCGGCACGCCGCTCGACCGGCTGGCACGGCGCAGCTTCGCGCTGCATGCCGAACTCGCCGAGGAACTCGGCAATCCGTGGGGTTACCGGCTCCTGGAAACGTATGCCGGTCATGCCGCCGAAAACGACACGGCAGGCGGCACTGGACGCGCCACCGGCAAGCGACCGTGGCTGTCCGCCAGCGTGACGCTCACGGGCCGGCTCGGCGGTCCGCAGACGACGGCGCTGGTCGAGCCGCGCGCCTTCACCACGGGCCTGATGCGGGCTGCCGAGGCGCACGGCGCCGAACTTCGGCACGGCATCGTCGTGGACCTGGTGCGCGGACCGACGGGAGCGATGAGCGGCGTCGCGCTCGACAGCGGCGAGATCGTCGAGGGCGACGCCGTGGTCATCGCCATGGGACCATGGTCGATCCTGGCGGCGCGTTGGGTGCCTCTGCCCGCGGTGTTTGGCTACAAGGGCCACAGCCTGGTGTTCAAGACCGGCGAGGCAATTCCCGCAGAGGCGCTGTTCCTCGAATACCAGGAGGCCAGTGGCGAGATCCTGACCCCGGAGCTGTTTGCGCGCGCCGACGGCACGACCTGGGTGTGCGCGGTGTCGAGCGATTCGCCGCTGCCGATCGATTCCGCCCAGGTCGTCGCCGACGACGGCGCGCATGCACGGCTGGAGGCGATGTGCCGGACGATCTCGCCGGCGCTGGCCGGGGCGGCGATCGTGGCTCGGCAGGCGTGCTTTCGACCGGTCACCGAGGACGGGCTGCCGCTGATCGGCGCGGTGCCGGGCGCGGCGGGCGCCTATGTGGCGACCGGGCACAGTGTCTGGGGCATGCTCAACGCACCGGCAACCGGCGAGGCGATGGCCGAACTGATCCTCGACGGCCAGGCGCGCCAGGTCGATCTGGCGCCCTTCGCGCCCGGGCGACTGCGGACGTTCGACCCGGCACGGCTAAGCGGTGCCTGACTCTCGAACGGCGGCGGCGCACCCGTATCGATGCCCACCGTCTCCTTTTCGTGCCAGACTGCTGGGCATGAAGCATCGCGAAGTCATCGTCATCGGCGCGGCTCTGTTGCCAGGCAAGGTTACGTGAGCGCCACGCTCACGCCGACACCTGTTCCCGACTCGGCAGCCTTTGTCCCCGCCTCCATTGTGCTGCAGCGGCTGCACGACGAGGCGCCGCTCGATCACTTCACCTTGGGCTGGGTCTTGGCCAGGCTGCACAAGCATTCCTTCGGCATCCTCATGCTGCTGCTGGCACTCGTCGCGACCGTGCCGGGTATCGCCTACATTGCCGGCCTGCTGCTCATGGTTCCCGCCTTCGAGATGATCGCGGGCCGCCAGACGCCGAGCTTTCCCCGCGGCATCGCCGCCCGTCCTTTTCCGACACGCCACCTCGCCGCCTTGATGCAACGGGCGGTGCCCGTGCTGAGATTTCTCGAGAAGGCAACGTATCCCCGCTGGCCCACACCGCCCCAGGCGACCAAGCGCCTTGTCGGCATGTTCGTGCTGCTGCTGAACATCGTCGTGGTGTTCAGTCCGATTCCTTTCACCAGCATCGTTCCCGCCCTGGTGATCGCCCTGATTTCGCTGGCCTATCTCGAGCAGGATGGGCTGCTGCTGCTGATTGGCCTCTCCGTCGCGGTGGGCGTGCTGGCGATTGCGGCGGCGGCCGTCTGGGAGGCGGTCGCCGGCGCAGAATGGATCAGCCGGTTCCCGTAGATCCCGGCGACGTAGATCCAGCCAGCACACCGCAAATCGGCGGCAGCGAGCGCCCGGACAGGCCAAGTCCGCATCGCGGGCCTGCGAGGGCAGCGGTGCATCCCGCGGTGCCCGCCGCCCACTTTTCGTGTCAGACTGCGCACCATGGAGCACCACGAAGTCATCGTCATCGGCGCGGGCGTCGCCGGCCTCTATCAGATCAAGCGCCTGGTCGATCTCGGGATCGACGCGACCGTCCTCGAAGCCGGCGGCGATCTCGGCGGCACGTGGTACTGGAACCGCTATCCCGGCGCGCGCTTCGATTCGGAGAGCTACACCTACGGCTACTCCTTCTCGCGCGACCTTTTAGACGAATGGCACTGGAAGGAGCGCTTCTCCGGCCAGCCCGAGAACCTGCGCTACCTCAATCACGTCGCCGACAGGTTCGGCCTGCGCCGGCACATGCAGTTCAATTGCCGGGTCGATGCGGCGCACTACGATGAGGCGCAGAACCTGTGGCGCCTCAGCACCGGCGACGGGCGCGCGCTCACCTGCCGCTTCCTCATCATGGCGACGGGCCTGCTGTCGATCCCCACCCTGCCCCGCCTAAAGGGGATGGAAAGCTTCAAGGGCCGCTCGTTCCACACCTTCCACTGGCCGCACGAGCCGGTCGAGATGGCCGGCAAGCGGGTCGCCGTGATCGGCACCGGCGCGACCGGCATCCAGGTGATCGGCGAGATCGCCGACAAGGTGGGCGAGCTCACCGTGTTCCAGCGCCGGCCGAACTGGAGCGCACCGCTCAACAACGGGCCGATCTCCGACGAGGAGATGGCCGACATCCGCCGGCGCTACGACGAGATCTTCGCCACCTGCGCCCGCACGCCGGGCGGCTTCGAGCACGAGCCCGACCGCCGCGGCTTCTTCGAGGTGACGCGCGAGGAGCGGCTGGCACTGTGGGACAGGCTGTACGACGAGCCGGGCTTCGGCATCTGGCTCCGCAACTTCAAGGAGATCTTCACCGACGAGAAGGCCAATGCCGAGTTCTCCGAGTACATCGCCGAGCGCATCCGCCGGCGGGTCAAGGATCCCAAGGTCGCCGAGAAGCTGATCCCGCGCGATCACGGCTTCGGCGTGCAGCGGGTGCCGCTCGAGACGCGCTATTTCGAGGCTTATAACCGGCCGAACGTCCACTTGGTCGATATCAGCGAGACGCCGATCGTCGCCGTGACCGAAACCGGGCTACGCACCAGCGAACGCGACTACGAATTCGACATCATCGTCTATGCCACCGGCTTCGACGCCATCACCGGCGCCTTCGACAAGATCGACATCCAGGGCGTGGGCGGCGAGAAGCTCGCCGACAAATGGCGCAGCACCATTTCGACCTTCCTGGGCATGATGATCCACGGCTTTCCCAACATGCTGATGCCCGCCGGCCCGCAAAGCGGCTCGGCCTCGACCAACTATCCGCGCGGCATCGAGACGGGCGTCAACTGGTGCAGCGACCTGCTCGAGTACATGGCGGCGCATGGCTACACCAAGTGCGAGGCAACGGAAGCGGCCGAGAAGCGGTGGACCGGGCACGTCACCAACATGTACGCCATGATGCTGATGCGGAAGGCCAAGTCGTGGTTCACCGGCTACAATTCCAACGTGCCGGGCCACGAGCAGGGCACCATCCGCTACCTCGTCTACAATGGCGGCGCGCCCAAGTACGTGGCTGCGATCAACGCGGTGGCGGAAAAGGGCTATGAAGGCGTCGTGCTGAGCGCCGATCGCGCTGCGCCGCCGGCTGGCAGTCAGCCGGCCGCAGTGGCCTGACCGCGGACTTAGACCTCGGCGTAGATTTCCAGGACATTTCCTTCGGGATCGCGGAAGAAAAGCGCGCGGTGCCGCCAGCTTGAAATGTCCCGGGGCGGGCTCAGGATCGTCACGCCGCTGGCTTGCAGCGCCTCGTGACAGGCATCGATCATGTGCGGCGCCACCCGGAAAGCGAGCTGGACGGCCGCCGACCCGGGGGCGATCGGCCCGTCGTCCCACGCGAGCCCCGGGCCCCGCGGCTTCAACGTCAGCAGCGCCGAGCCGACCTGAAAGCTCACCCAGCGGTCACTGTCATGGGCCAGCGGGAAGCCCATGACATCGCGATAGAATGCCTTGGTCTCCTGCATCTTCGAGCAGAGCAGAACCGTGTAATCAAGATTGCGGATGTCGCCCAGACTCATGGAGGTTCGCTTCCCCGGAAGATGATTTGAGCGTTTCGACCGGAGGCGGTGCCGCTCCGGCGTTCGTGTCGCCGCTACGCCGCCATGCGGGTCGCCGCCGCCGCCAGCACCATCTCGGCGCACTTCTCGCCGATCATGATGGTGGGCGCATTGGTGTTGCCGCTCGTCAGGGTCGGCATGATCGAGGCGTCGGCGACGCGCAGGCCGGCGATCCCGCGGACCCGCAACTCCGAATCGACCACCGCCATCGTATCCGCGCCCATCTTGCAGGTGCCTACCGGGTGGTAGGTGGTCTCGGCGTTCTTGCGCACCCAGTCGAGCAACTCGTCGTCCTTCTGCAAATGCGCGCCCGGCGCGATCTCCTCGCCCACGACTTCCTTCAGCGGCGACGCCGCCATCAGCTCCCGCCCCTTGCGGATAGCGGCCAGCACGCCGATGCGATCGTGCGCGGCCGACAGGAAATTGAAGCGGATCGCCGGCGGTTCGGCCGGATCCGCCGACTTGATATGGATCGAGCCGGTGCTTTCGGAGCGCAGCACGTTCACGTTCATGGTGATGCCCGCCTTCTTCGAGACGCGCCGCTCGCGTCCGACCATCTCGTAGAGGAAGGGCGCGATCGAAACCGTGGCATCCGGCGTCTCGAGTCCCACGCGGGTGCGGAAATAAAGCCGGATCGGCACCGATGTCGAGGCCAGGAAACCCTCGCGGAACAGCGCGTACCTGACCGCCTCGCGCGCCAGCTTCCAGCCGCGGGCATTGTCGTTGAAGGTAAGGTTCTTCTCGCGGATCACGAACTTCACGCGCGGCGAGTAGTGGTCGCGCAGGTTTTCGCCCACGCCCTGCAGGTCGTGCACGGGCACGATGCCGAGCCCGCGCAGCCGTTCGGCCTGGCCGATGCCGGAAAGCTCGAGCAGCTTGGGCGAGTTGATCGAGCCGCCCGAGACGATCACTTCGCGCGCCGCGCGCGCTTCCCGCTTCACCCCGCCGACGGAATAGCGGACGCCGACGCAACGCTTGCCTTCGATGATCAGCGATTCGGCCAGCGCGCCCTGATCGACCACGAGGTTCGCTCGCGCGCGCGCCGGGTCGAGATAGCAGTAGGCCGTGCTCTGGCGGCGGCCCTTGGCGATCGTCACCTGCGACATGCCGATGCCTTCCTGTGTCTCGCCGTTCTGGTCGGGATTGAAGGGCAAGCCGATCTTGCTCCGCCGCCGCGATCATCTTCTCCAAGAGCGGCACCTTGTGGCGCGGCGTGTCGGTAACGCGCAGCACGCCGGCACGGCCGCGAAATTTGTCGGAGCCGCCGTCGTAGCGTTCCATGCGCTTGAAGATCGGCAGCACGTCCTGGTAGCTCCAGCCGCGATTGCCGAGCTGCGCCCAGTGATCGTAGTCCTGCGCCTGGCCGCGGATATAGACCATGCCGTTGATCGAGCTTGAGCCGCCCAGCATTTTTCCACGCGGCACCTCGATGCGGCGGCCGCCCGAGCCGTCATCCGGCTCCGACGAGTAGCACCAGTTGACGGCGGGGTTGTCGATCATCTTGGCGACGCCGACCGGCACGCGAGACCAGAAGAAGTTCGAGCCTTCGGTACCCGCCTCGAGCAGCAGCACCCGCCAGGCGCCGCTCTCCGACAGCCGGCTGGCGACCACCGCGCCGGCCGAACCGGCGCCAACGACGATGTAGTCATAGGCCGAGTTGTTCGCCATTGCGGATGGACTCCTGTGCTTCAGGCAGGTGAAGGCTGGATCTTCACCAATTCTGAAGAAAACCAGCGCTCCGCCCTGATGGCAAGGGGATGGCAGACGATCGTTCGCTCTGTGAACGCGCACGCAGGTCGTTCCTCCGCCCTCTCGGCGCTTGCCGAAGCGCGACGGGAAGACAAAGCAATGGCGGGAGCTCAGGCGGCTCCACTCACCACATCATGCGCACGCCGGCAGTGAGGGCGTGTGCGCTGTCCTGGCCCGAGATGACGCCCTCGTAGCGCAGGTAGAGCGACGTCGCCTCGGCGATCGACGTGTTGGCGCTGACGCCGACCAGCGCACCGTCGCGCTGCGGCGCCACGCCGTAGGTCGTGAACGCCATGGCCGGCGCGCCGGCCAAGGTCGCGGTCACCGGCCGGCCGGTGTCGGCATACTCATGGGCCCAGCCTAGCCGGAACTGCATCGCAAGCTTCTCGCGCCAGCCGAGATCCACGGCGCCGCCGAGCTGCGCACCCAGCACCGTGCGCAGCGAGGTGGTGGTCTGCTGCGCGACCGTGAGGTTGAGCGACTGCGCGCCGGTCTCGGTGAAGCCGTTCTGGGTGCCGGTGTAGGCCTGCAGGCGGACGAACGGCGTGACGAAGGCGTTGGCATTCGTCCCGAGATCGAAGCGATAGCCGGTCTCGGCCTGGCCGAAGAACTGGTTGGCGCCGGTGCGACCCTGGGCGGTGCGCTGGCCAAGGCCGGGGATCGGGATGTTGCGCCACATCTGGTTCCAGCCGTAGGCGTAGCCGACGACGGCATCGGCATAGATCTTGTCCTGGCTGTAGCCGCCATAGAGGCCGGTCTGGAAGGAGTCGGTCCGGCCCACGCCATCGAAGCCGCCGACCCATTGCGTGCCGGTGGTGTAGCCCGCCGTGACTCCCAGTCGCGTTGTCGGCGTGATCGCCCGGTCGAGGCCCGCGGCGAAGCCGCCGACATTATAGGTGACGCTGCCCAGCGGCTGGTTGGCGCCGATCGTGCCGAGCCCGCCCAGCCCACCGCCCCAGGCACCCCACTGCGGCGCCTGCGTCGGATCGCAGGCGACGTCGCAGGCTTCGGCCAGCGCGACGCGGCTGCCGAACGGACTGCCCCCGCCGGTCTGGTTGGCGAAGTTGTTCATGAAGAGCTGTGCGCCCTGCACCATCGAGCTCGAGAAGCCCGCATAATTGTTGCCGCTGATGGCGGTCATGAAGGCCTGGCCCTGCTGGGCGGTGGCGGTGGCCAAAGTGCCCAGCACCGTGGCGTAGTCGCCGCTGGCGTTGGGCGCGCTGGCGTCGAGCACGCTGCCGACGGCGTACTGGTTCGGATTGAGGGCCTGGGCGGCGAAGCCGCCGACCTGCAGGGTGAGATAGGCGTTGTTGGCGTCGTAGCTCAGGTTCGACTGCAGGAAGGGATAGAGCTCGTTCACCGAGCCGAAGGTGCCGCTGAGGCCGCCGGCGGCGCTCAGCAGGGTGTACCGGGTGCTGGGCGCGAACGCGAGGCCGGGCAGGACCGAGACGACGACCGTGCCGCCTTGCAGGAGGGCCGAGCCGCCGACCGTGATGCGGTCGCTCTGGCCCTGGCCCACGACTTCCGCCAGGTACGTGCCGCTCGCGGCATTCACGAAGTTGCCGGCGACGTTGATCGTACCGATCGAATTGCCCGGCGCCATGACGCCGGTGTTGAAGAAGCTCCCGCCGATGGTGCCGTTGCCGGACAGCACGCCCATGTTCAGGAAGTCGCCACCGACGGTGCCGTTATTGACGAACGCGCCAGCGCTGCCGTTGATGACGGATCCAGTAAAGGTCCCGGTGTTCGTGGCGCTCGCGACATTGGCGAAGTTGCCGGCGATCGTGCCGCTGTTGATGAAGGTGCCCTGATTCGACAGCCAGTAGCCCGGCGAATTGACCGTGCCGCTGTTGACGAAGGTCGCGTTCGGCCCGACGGCGAGGTCGCCGGTGATCGAACCGGTGAGGTTGAGCGTGCCGCCGTTCACGATGGTACCGCCGGTATAGCTGTTGGCGCCGGCCAGGGTCACCGTGCCGCTGTTCAACGTCAGGCTGCCCGGTCCGAAGATGGCGTTGTTGAAGGCGCCCGAGCCGATCTGCTGCAAGGTCACCGGGGCCATCAGATAGGTCGGGAAGGTCGCGGCGAATCCGTTCTGCAGCGCCAGGTTGCCCTGCAGCGCCAGCAGCGGGATAGCGACGGCGTTGGTGCCAGCCGTGCCGTTCAACCGGTAGCCGACGAAGCCGCCGATCGGATCGTACAGATAATCGTAGCCGTTGAAAAAATTACGCCCGGTATTGACGAAGAGCTGGTCGGTGGGCGCCTGGATGACCTGCACGCCGGGCGTCGGCTGGACCGGGTTGCCGCTGCCGTCGACCGTGAAAGTATAGCTCGCCGCCGCCTGGGTCTGGCCCGGCAGGTAGAGCTGGACCTGGGTGCCGCTCGGCAGGCAGCGCACGGTCATGCCGGCGACGCCGCATTGGCCGGGCACGGTCGCTATGCCGCCGTTGGGCACCGACAGGATCATGAAGCCGATGCCGCTGTCGGGCAGCATGCTGAGGTTGCCGACACTCTGGCCATTCACTGCGACCGATGCCGTCGCTGCGTTCCAGTTGATCGGGCAGTTCATGCCCGGGGTCGTGCAGCCGGCGGGCAGCGGCAAACCAGTGGGCGTGAGCTGCACGAAGGAGAAGTTGCTGGTGTTCTGCTGGGTCAGGCCCAGCATGACGCCGGGGCCGAAGGACTGGCCGCTGCCCTGAAAGCCGGTGGTGCTGATGACATAGCCGGGATTCATGTTGGTCACCGGCTGGCCGTTGATCGTCAGCAGGCCGAGAAACGGATTGAGGTTGGGCAGCGCGATACCGCTCTGCGCCTGCAGCCCGTTGCGCGCGAAGCCGACGCCCATCTGCGCGCCGCTGGTCCCCGCCGTGGCCAGGATCGGGACCCGGGCCGTCGCCGTCTGGCCGTTCTGGCCGTTGATCGTCACGGTGGTCAGGAACAGGTTGCCGGCGCCGCTGGTGCCGTCGCTGGTGTAAGTGATCCCGCCCGGACCCAGGGGAATGTCGCCGGCGCCGGGGCTGTAGGCGTTGGTCCCCGCCAGGATGCCCAACGACCCGGTATCCATGACGAAGGCCGTCGTCTTGCTGCCGGTGCCGTAGGGCAGCGTCAGCGAGACGTAGCGAAAGTCGGGCGAGCCGCCGGCGACGAACGGCACGTAAAAGGAACTGCCGCCGTTGGCGTAGTAGTTCCACTGGGCATGGGCGGGAGTGCTCGCCAGGGCGAGCCCGGCCAGTCCGAGAGGCGCTGCCCCGCGCGCGATCTTTCGTACAAACTGCATCCCCACGCCCTCTCTTTTTTGCATCTTAAACGCAGTTAGGTTGGCTTCCGAGAGAAAAATAAGGCAAAATTGCGGTGATCTAAGACTGTCCTATTGCAATCTAATTCAATCAAGATACATCTTGGTCATGTTTAATGATAGCATGGGGCACTCCATGAGACCTTTCCATCACTTCCACGACCACGGCCCGCACGCCCACCGGCATGCGGCAGGGCATTACGGTCGCCACGGCTTCGGCCGCGGCGGCCGGGGCGAGGCCGACGACCAGCGTGGCGGCCGGCGGCGGCGCGTCTTCGATTCAGGCGAGCTTCGCCTGGTCCTGCTCAAGCTGATCGCCGACCAGCCGCGGCATGGCTATGAGCTCATCCGCGCGATCGAGGAGCTGACCGGCGGCTTGTATGTCCCAAGCCCCGGCATGGTCTATCCGATCCTCACCCTGCTGCAGGACATGGGGCAGATCGAAGAAGCCGCGCCCGGCGGCGCGCGCAAGCAATTCACCGTAACCGCCGAGGGCACCGAGCACCTGGCCGCCAAGCGGCAGGAGGTCGAGGCGTTGTTTGCGCGCTTGGCGGAACTCGCGTCGTCGGTTCAGCGGACCGACGGCGGACCGATCCGCCGCGCCATGGGGAACCTGCGCACGGCCCTGATGTATCGCCTCGATCGCGAAAGCGTGGAAGCCGAAACGCTGCACGCAGCGGCGGCGATCCTCGACGAGGCGGCGCAAAAGATCGAACGGCTGTGAGGCACACGATGACCATCGACAGCACCGTCCGCGTGCCGACCGCGCATGCGAGCCGCTACCTCCAGCAGCTTTGCAAGCACTGGAGCCACAACCTCGCCGTCAGCTTCAGCGACAGCGAAGGCACGGTGACCTTTCCGCGCAACGCACGGGGCGCCGACTGGCCGGGCGACGCGACCCTGGCGCTGCAGGCCCACGAAGACGCGCTCGACTGCCGCCTGGCGGCGAGCTCGGCTGGCCAGCTCGACGCGCTCAAGGGCGCCGTCGCCCGCCATCTCGACCGCTTCGCCTTTCGCGAGGCGCCGCTGCGCTTCAACTGGCAAGACAAGTAACGGGAAGCGCCTTGCGCGCCCTGCCCGGCATCACGAGCGTGCTGCTACCTGTGGGCTCGGGGTTGTCGAGATCAGCTGCTTCACGTCCGTTCAATACGTCGCGAAGATCCGCGCAACCTCGGCCGGATCGGACGTTCGCGTCAGGGCCAGCGCCAGCAGCAGCCGAGCCTTCTGCGGGTTGAGGTTGTCGGCCGCGAGCACGCCCGCGTCGGCCAGCTTCTGACTCCGGTAGATTCGCCCCGAGCCGGCGCGCGAGGACTGCACGACCACGATGCCCTGGCGCACCGCCTCGGTCATCGCCGCGAGGTCGGCGGCGGGCGGCATGCCCGGCGCGAAGCCGGCCGAGACGAGGCCCTTCGCCCCGGCCGCGATGAAGGCCCGCATCGCGCTGCCGTCGGATCCGGCATAGGCATAGGCGATGTCGACCCTCGGCAGGGCATCGAGCCCCGCGATGTCGAACTCGGTGTCGGGCATGTGTCGGCGCTCGGGCCGGCGGTAGTAGGCGATGCTGTCGGCGTCGGCGTGGCCCAGGATGCCGAAGTCGGGCGTGCGGAAGGTCTGCATGCGCCAGTTCGACGTCTTGGTGACCTCACGCGCCGCCTGGATCTCGTCGTTCAGCAGCACCAGCACGCCGCGGCCGCGACTGTCGGGACTGGCCGCCGTGCGCACGCCGTTCACAAGGTTGATTGCGGCATCGGTCGACAGGCCGGAGGCCGGCCGCTGCGAGCCGATCAGGACGACAGGGACCGAAACCTTGAGCACCAGGTTCAGGACCCAGGCGGTTTCCTCGAGCGTCGCCGTGCCATGGCCGATGACGATGCCGGCGAGATCAGGGTGCTCGGCCACCAAGCGATGGCACAACGCCGCGAGTTCCTTCCATTCCGCAAAATAGATCTCGGGGCTCGGGACGTTCTTGAAATCGACCGGGATCATCTCGGCGATCTCGTTGACCACCGGAAAGCGCGCGACGATCTCGCCGGCATGCATGCGGTTGTTGTGGATGCCGTAGTCCTGCAGCTCGAGCGGATGGATGCCCAGCGAGGAGATCGTGCCGCCGGTGCCGATGAAGGCCACCTTGGGCCGGGTTGCGCTGCTCACTTGTGCTCCTCGATGATGGACCGTGCCGGTGCTGCAGCAACTCCTGTGCCACGACTGTTCAAAGAACGTCAGAGGCCCAGGCGATAGACCCGCGACGCGGTGCCGTGGAACAGGTTGGCCTTTTCGGCCGCGCTCGCACCCTGGGCCAATCGCTTGCAGGCGTTCCAGAACACGCCGTAGCCGTACGAGCCCTTGTCGACCGGGAAATTACTCTCGAACATGGCGCGGTCGGCGCCGAAAGCCTCGACGCAGGTCTCGATGTAGGGCCGCCATGCCGTCGCGAGCTGCTCCGAGCTGGGCGGCAGCTCGCCTTCATGCACGTCAAAGCCGAACATGCGCATGCCGAGACCGCCCAGCTTGACATGCACGTTGGGACAGGCCGCGAGCTCGCGGATACGGGCGCTCCAATCGGCGAACACGGCGTCGCGCTGGCCCTTATAGCGGCCGAGCCCGATCGGGCCGCCGACATGGTTCAGCACGATCGTCGTCGCCGGATAGGCGCGCGCGAGGTCGACCAGGTCGGCGAGCTGCGGATGGTACACCCAGGCATCGAAGCTCAGGCCCAGCGGCGCCAGTTGCGCAAAACCCTCGCGCACGCGGCCGTCGAGCAGCAGGCCCTTCGGCCGGACCGCGGTGGCGCCCCACTGGGCCTGGTCCGGATCGGTGGACGCGATGAAGCGGATGCCGCGGAAGCGGCCGCCGCCCGCGACGATCATCGCTTCCAGGACCTCGCGCACGCGAGCGCCCAATGGGAGGTCGGCATGGCCGACGATGCCGGCGCAGACGCGCGGTTTGCCGCAGCTGCCGCTGGCGCTCATTGCCGCGACGCCGTTGGCGAATTCGATCTCGCCGACCGGACGCATCTCCGCCGGCCCGTCGGCGCGATACATCGAGAGCCATTCGAGGTAGACGGTTGCGACGACATTGTGCCCGCCCTCTCCGATATCCTTCAGGAGATCCGGCAGCAGGTAGCGGCCGCTTTCCGGCCGATCGATCAGGTGATGGTGCGGATCGACGATCGGCAGGTCGGGCTCGATGGCCGGCTCACGGCGCTTGGCCAGCCAGTCCGGCCGGACCGCCAGGTGCGAACTGATTGCGGAGGATTCTGTCGACGGCATCGTCTTCTCCATTGAAACCGGGTCCAGCGCGGCGGCCATCAGTACCTCGTCGTAATAGCGGCCGCTCTGCTTCAGGGAATGGATTTCATGGCCATAGGCGACGAATCCCAGGCGGCGGTAGAGCTGCTGGGCCGTCTGGTTTTCGCTGACCACGGTCAATTGGACGAGCTCGACCCGTTCGCGGGCATGGGCGAGGACCGCCTGGACGAGTTGTCGCCCGACGCCGCCGCCCCGCGCGGCAGGCCGAACGTACATGCCCCAGAGATAGCCCTTGTGGGCCTGCTTGGCGCCGGCTTGCGCGCGGAAACCGGCCATACCGACAAGATCGGCTTCGCGGAAGGCACCGAAGACGTCCGCCATCCGCAGAGTCTCTTCGAACTGAGCCAGCGATCGCGTGCTCTCCTGCTCGAACGAGCTGCCGAAGGCCTCCGGCGAGCGTTGCAGAGCTTCGAGCCGGATTTCCCGGAACAGGGGCGCGTCGGCTTCGGTCAAGCGGCAGATTTGGACTCGGGACTGATCGGTCATGGCGTCGCCCCAGTATGCCATGCCGGACCACGCTTGACAGGCAGCGGTGAACTGCGGTTCATTCTTTGGCCTGAACTTGGGTTCATCCTTTCAAACGGATCGTAAGGACCATGGTCTACCGGCGCACCGAGAGCGCGAGCCAGCGCCTGGCCGACAAGCGCGCGCGCATCCTGAAGGCGGCGCGCGACCTCGTCGCCGACGGCGGATGGTCGGCCGCGCAGGTCGATCACGTCGCGGTCAAGGCGGGCGTCGCGACCGGCACCGTCTATCGCTATTTCCCCTCGAAGGCCGATTTGTGCGCGGAGATCGTCGCCACCGTCTCGGCGCGCGAGGTCGAGATCGTCAAGGCGGTGGCCGACGCCGGCGGCACGCCGGTCGAGAAGCTGCAATCGGCTATCCGCACCTTCGCCAGCCGCGCGCTGCGCGGCCGACGCCTCGCCTACGCCCTGATCGCCGAGCCCGTCGATCCGGAGGTCGAGACGGTGCGTCTCGACTATCGGGCCCAGCTCGCGCACGGCTTCGAGCGCATCCTGCGCGAGGGCATCATGCGCGGCGCCTTCCCGCGGCTCGATCCCGCGGTGGCCGCGGCCTGCATCGTCGGCGCCTTCATGGAGGCATTGGTCGGCCCGTTGGCTCCCGCCAAGGGTACGGGCGCGCGCGCCGATCGGCATCTCGTCGAGCAGATCACGCAATTCTGCCTGCGCGCCAGCGTCGGCGCTGCGGAGGCAAAGCCATGAACCCGTTCGACCGCCTTCCGTCGTTGCCGGCCGATGGTTACGCCACGCACGAGGTGATAAACCAGGCGACACCGTTCACCGGCCACAATGCCTTCACCGGCGACACCTTGCTAACCGAGATCGCCGGCCGCGAGAAGATCGGATGGGCGGACGGGCTTCTGGCCGAAGCCGGCAAGACGGTGGCGAGCGCGAGGGTCGCGAAGCTGGCGCGCGACGCCAACCGCCACCTGCCCGAGCTCAGGAGCCACGATCGCTTCGGCCACCGCATCGACGAGATCGAGTTCCATCCGGCGTGGCACGAGCTGATGTCGCTGGCGATCGGCCACGGCACGCACGCGCTGTCATGGACCGCCCGGCAGCCCGGCGCTCACGTCGCGCGCGGCATGCTCTCCTACCTGTGGAACCAGGGCGAGAACGGCATCTGCTGTCCGCTCGGCATGACCTATTCGGCGATTCCGGCGTTGCGCCTGCAGCCTGAGCTCGCCGCCGTCTGGGAACCCTTCATCCTCTCGGCACGCTACGATCCGACGGCCGGCCCCATGCAAGGCAAAACCGGCGGCACCGTCGGCATGACCTTGACCGAAAAGCAGGCCGGATCGGATCTGCGCGCGACGCAGACCACCGCGCGTCCGGCCGCGGCGCGCCGCGGGCCGGGCGAGGCCTACTTGATCGACGGCCACAAATGGTTCTTCTCGGTGCCGCACAGCGACGTCTTCGTCACCCTGGCCCATACCGATCGCGGCCTCAGCTGCTTCCTGCTGCCCGGCTGGCTGCCCGACGGCTCGCGCAACCGCCTGCTGATCCAGCGCCTGAAAGACAAATGCGGCAACAAGTCGAATGCCTCGAGCGAGATCGAGTATCGCGGCGCGCTGGGCTGGCTGGTGGGCGAGGAAGGCCAGGGCGTCAAGGCGGCGCTGGCCATGACCCACCTGACGCGGCTCGACTTCGCGATCGGCTCGGCTGGCCTGATGCGCCGCGCGCTCTCCGAGGCCATCCACCACACGAGCGGACGGCGAGCCTTCCAGCGCTCGCTGATCGACCAGCCGCTGATGCAGAACGTGATCGCCGACCTGGCGCTCGAGGTCGAAGCGGCGACCCTGCTCGCCTTCCGTCTGGCGCGCGCGGTCGATGACGAGCAGGCGGGCGACGCCAGCGCCGCGCTGCTGGTGCGCATCGGCACGCCGGTCGGGAAGTATTTCAACTGCAAACGCGTCGTCGGCGTCGTGCACGAGGCGCTCGAATGCCACGGCGGCAACGGCTTCATCGAGGAAGGCCCGATGGCGCGGCTCTATCGCGAGGCGCCGCTCAACGGCATCTGGGAGGGCAGCGGCAACATCATCGCCCTTGACGTGCTGCGCGCCGCCGTCAAGTCGCCGGAGAGCGTGCCTGCTTTCCTCGACGAGGTGCGGCTGGCCAAGGGTGGCGACCAGCGCCTCGACCGGGCGATCGCGCGCCTCGAGGCCGAGCTCAGCCAGCTTGAGGAGCATGAAGCGCGGGCGCGCCGCATCGTCGAGAGGATGGCTATTGCATTGCAAGCGAGCCTGCTGATCCGCCATTCGCCCGCTGCCGTGGCCGACGCCTTCTGTGCGACGCGCCTGGGTGACGAGGGCGGGGCGGCCTATGGCAGCCTGCCGGCCGGCCTCGATCACCGCGCCATCGTCGAGCGCGCGCGGATGACGGCGGGTCCCGAGACGGCGGATGCAGGACTTTAGGGACAAGGTCGTCCTGGTCACCGGCGGTGCGACCGGGATCGGGCGCGCCGCCGCCCTCGCCTTCGCCCGCCGCGGCGCACTGGTCGTGATGGCCGGACGCCGGCAGAGCGAGGGCGACAAGGCCGTCGCGGCCCTGGCGGAGATCGGCGCCAGCGGCCGCTTCATGGCGGCCGACGTCACGAAGGCGGACGATCTCGCTTCCCTGCACCGCACGATCCTCGAGGAGCACGGCCGTCTCGACGTCGCATTCAACAATGCGGGCTACCAGGAGCCCCGCGCGCCGCTCGCCGAGCAGGACGCGGCGCTCTACGACCGCGTGTTCGATACCAATGTCCGCTCGGTCTATCTGTCGCTGCAGCACCAGGTCCGCATCATGGCGCAGCAAGGCGGCGGCGCCATCGTCGTCAACACCTCGGTGAGCGGCCTGCGCAATCCCAACCCTGGCCTGGCGCTCTACTCGGCCTCGAAGGCCGCCCTCGTCTCGCTGACCCGGTCCGCGGCGATGGAGTATGCGGAGAAGGGCGTGCGCATCAACGCCGTGGCGCCGGGGCGCGTGGTCACCGACATGATGCTGGCCTCGAAGATCATGGACATGAGCGCCGTTGCGGCCGGCCTCCCGTTGCGGCGCATGGGCCGGCCAGAGGAAGTCGCCGAAGCCGTCGTCTGGCTCGCCTCCGATGCCGCCTCGTTCGTCGTCGGGCACGTGCTGTGCACCGATGGCGGCTTCATGGCGCTGTGACGCAATCATCGAGCAGGAGGATCCGCCATGTCGATCCAAGCGCTACGTGCCGGTCGAAAAGGGATTCAACATCAAGCGGCCGCCGATCGAGCCGCAGGCCTTCACCGCGGAGATGATCCGCGCCTTTGCCAATGATGCGCCGACCGGCTTCACGGCGCTCGACCTCGCCGCGGCGCTGGGCACCGACTATGCCGCGACGACGCCGTTCATGCTGGCGCGCTACGCCCGTATTCGCGAAGGCGAGCGGCTCGACTACGCCTTTGCCGCCAGCGGCGAGATGTGGGCCGTCCTGCGCGGCGCGGGAACGCTGCGGCGGGGCGACGAGAGGATCGAGTGGCGCGAGAAGGACATGTTCGCGTTGCCGGGCGGCGTCGCCTCTTCCTGGCAGGCCAGCGAGGACTCCGTCCTGTGGGTCGCGACCGACGAACCGACGCTTGCTTTCGCAGGCGTACGGCCCGAGGTCGCGGCGCGCGCACCGATCGAGGCGACGCACTACCGGTCGGACAACATCGCCTGCGAACTGCGTACGCTCTACGACCGACCGATGGCGCCGGACACGCCCGGACGCGCGCTGTTCATGGCGAGCGAGCGCACCGAGGGGCTCGGCACCTGCCTGCCCTCGATGACCCTCACCCTGAACGCGGTGCGTCCCGGCGAGGCCCAGCCCCTGCATCGCCACAACGCCGCCGCGCTGGTGCTGGCGCTGCGCGAAGCCAGGTGCGCCTCGACGATCGGCGGCAAGAGGTCTCCCTGGACACGATACGTCACTTTGCTGACCCCGGCCGGCGCCGCGCACGATCATCGCAACGCGCATACCGATGGTGCCGTGACGGATGACGACATCGCGCTCGCGCTGATCGTCCAGGACGGCGGCCTCTACTACTACGGCCGCACCATGGGTTTCGCCTTCGCCTGAGGGAGAACGGCGCCAGGCCGGCAGTCAGCCGCCGAACGCCGTGGCCTTGTCGGTTGCCCATGAAACGCGGACCGTCGGCGCGGCCTGAGCGAACGGCGGATCGCTGATCGGGCGCAGCACGACGATCTCGGTGCCGTCGGCCAAACGGACGACGTACTTCCGGCTCGTGCCGAGGAAGACCTGCTCGACAATGACGCCCTCAAGCCCCACGCCGGCGGCCTCGACCGGCGCAAGGACGACGCGCTCGGGGCGAACGGCGACGGAAACGGGGGACCCGGCTTGGAGGGGCGTTCGCGCCGAAGCGGCGACGCGTCCGGCCGCCGTTTCGATCTCGCAGATCCCGCCGGCAACGCCGAGCACCCGCCCCTCGACAAGGTTGGTATCGCCGATGAAGCGCGCCACGAAGCGTGTCGCCGGCCGGTCGTAGAGTTCCTCGGGCGTGCCGATCTGCTCGATGCGGCCCTTGTTGAACACGGCGATGCGGTCGCTCATGGTGAGCGCCTCTTCCTGGTCGTGCGTCACATACAGCACCGAGATGCCGCGCTCGCGGTGGACCCTCTTGATCTCGAGCTGGAGCTGCTCGCGCAGCTTGCGGTCGAGCGCGCCCAGCGGCTCGTCCATCAGCAGCAGCGCCGGCCGGTAGACCATGGCGCGGGCGAGCGCCACGCGCTGCTGCTGGCCCCCAGAGAGCTGCTTCGGCAGGCGCCCGCCATGATCGGGCAGCTTGACCAGCGCCAGCGCCTCGTCGACCAAGCGGGCGATCTCGGCCGCTTGCGTGCCGCGCATCTCCAGGGGAAACGCCAGGTTGCGCCGGACCGTCATGTGCGGGAACAACGCGTAGTTCTGGAACACCATGCCGATGTCGCGGCGATAGGGCGGCAGGTTGGCGACCGAAACGCCGTTCAGGGTGATGCGGCCGGCGTCGGGCTGCTGCAGACCGGCCACCATCATCAGCGTCGTGGTCTTGCCCGAGCCCGACGGGCCGAGCAGCGTCAGGAACTCGCCGGCCTCGAGGGCAAGATCGAGATCGTCGACAGCCACCAGCGACTCGTAGCGCTTGCGCACCCCGGCGAGCTCGAGGACGGTGCTGGCCATCAGCCGATCCGCAGGCTGCGGCCGGGGCGCAGCGCCAGGTCGGCCATCATCACCAGCAGCGCGAACAGGAAGCACACCGAGGCGATGGCGGCGATCGTCGGATCGAAGTCGCCCAACAGGTTCGACCACATCTGAACCGCCACCGGCCGCACGCGGGCCGAGCTCACGAACAGCGACACGATCAGCTCGTCGAACGACAGGATCATCGCGATCAGCAGCGAAGACAGTACCGCCGGCATGATCAGCGGCAGGGTGACATGGCGGAACGTGGCCCACGGCGGCGCGCCCAGGGTGGCGGCCGCCTGCTCGAGCTGCACATCCTGCACGCGCAGCGCCGAGGACACCGTGGCCACGACATAGGGAATATTGAGCACGGTATGGCCGATGATCAGGCCGGTCAGCGTGCCGTTGAGGCCGAGCCCGCGATAGACTCCGAACAGCGCTGCGGCCGTGATCATGCCGGGCACGATGATCGGCAGCATCAGGCAGGCGGTGATGAAGGCGGCACCCGGCACACGCCCACGCACCAGGCCCAGGGAGGCCGCCGTGCCCAGGACGGTCGCCAGGATCGCCGACGGCACCATGAGCTGGACGCTCACCCACAGCGCGTTTGTCCACGCCGGCGTCGAGAACAGCACACCGTACCAGCGCAGCGAAAATCCGGGCGGCGGGAACTGCAGGAAGGGCGCGGCGCTGAACGAGATGATCACCACGACGGCGAGCGGCGCCAGCAGGAAGACGGCGACCATGACCACGAGCGTGCCGCGCAGCACGCGCCACGGCGTCATGCCGTCGGCCCTCATCGCGCGATCTCCCGCAGGCTCACGGTGAATTGCAGCAGCGCCACCATGGCGCCGGTGATCGCCAGCAACACCAGCGACAGCGCGCCGGCGACGCCCCAGTTGCCGAAGGTGGCGATCTGGTCCTGGATAAGCTGGGCGATCATCTGCTGTCGGGCGCCGCCCAGCAGGGCCGGAATGATGTAGTAGCCGAGCGTGCTGATGAACACGAGCGTGGCGCCCGTGATCAGGCCGGGCAAGGTGAGCGGCAGGTAGACGCGCAGGAAGGCGCGCACCGGCGGGGCGCCCAGGGTGGCGGCGGCGCGCATGTAGCCGGGATCTATGCGCGCCATCGACGAATAGAGCGGAAAGATCACGAACGGCAGCAGCACCTGCACGCAACCCGCCAGCAGGCCGGTCATGTTGTAGAGCAGCGGCAACGGCTCCTCTATGAATCCGAAGCCGATCAGGAAGGAATTAACCACGCCGTGGCGCTGCAGGAGGATGGCTGTCGCAAAGGTGCGTACCAGCAGGCTGGTCCAGAACGGCACCAGCACCAGGAAGATCAGCCAGCGCCGGAGCCGCGCCGAGCCGTGCGCCATGAGATGCGCCACCGGGAAGGCGAGCAGCACCGTAACCGGCGTGACGATGGCGCTGATGATCAGCGTGTTCATCATCACCCGCAAGTAGACCGGCCGCTCCCACAGAAGCGCGAAGTTCTGCAGGCCGGGCCCGGGATAGGTGAAGGCGCGCGACAGCAGCCAGCCCACCGGAAAGAGAAAGGCCACGGCGAGCACGAGCGCGGCCGGCAGGATCAGCCAGGCAGCGCCGTTCCCAGCCTTCATGGAGAAGAGGTCACGCGATCTTCCACGCGGTCCAGCGCTCGGTGAGATCCTTCAGGTGATCGCGCCAGTAGAGCTGGCTCATGATGAAGCCCTTCTTGGTGTTCTCCGGCGTCGTGCACAGCCAGGGCTCGAGCTTGGGGTCGATCGTCTTGTAGGCCTCGATGTTGGTCGGCGAATAGGCGATCATGTTGGCGACCTTGGCCTGGTTGTCGGCCACGGTCATGGTGTCGATCAGGCGCATCGCGGCGTCGCGGTTCTTGCTGCCCTTGGGAACCACCAAGTAGTCGACCGCCTGGATGTTCTGCTCCCATGACAGCGCGATCTTGGCCCCCTTCTGCGCGGCGTCGTAGACGCGGCCGTTGAGGATGATGCCGGCCACGACCTCGCGGTCGACGAAGAGCTGCTGGCTCTGCGAGTTGGTCGACCAGAACACCGTCTGGCCCTTGATCTGGTCGAGCTTCTTGAAGGCGCGATCGACGTCGAGCGGATAGAGCTTTTCGGGCGCCACGCCATCGGCCAGCAAGGCCACTTCGAGCGAGGCGACCGGCTGGTCGAGCACGGTGCGCTTGCCGGGGAACTTCTTGAGGTCGAACAGGTCGGCCCATGTCGTGGGCGCGCCGTTGGGGAACGCCGCCGTGCTGTAGCCGAGATTGTACGACCAGACGATGCAGCCGACGCCGTATTCATGGACGAAGCGCGGCTCGATGCGGCTCAAGGTCACGAGCTTGGGATCGATCTTCTCGAGCAAGCCGTCCTTGGCCGCGACCTCGAGGAAGCCGCCGGTGATGTCGACCACGTCCCAGTCGGGCGTGCCGCTCGACGCCATGGCGCGGAACTTGGCGACGTTCATCGGCCCGTCCTGCACCACCTTGGCGCCGGTCGCCTTCTCGAAGGGCTCGCAGTACGCCACCTTCTCGGCCTCCTGGTAGGCGCCGCCCCAGCTCGCGAACACGACGGTGGTGCCCTTGAGATCCATCGCCCCCTGCGCGCGCGCGCCGAGCGGCAGCGCCGCGGCGGCCGCGGCGCCCGCCAGGACGGTGCGGCGTGTGGTTATGCTCATGTCGGTCTCTCCTCTCGCTCAGCAGGGCTATCTCCCAATGGTGAATGCTGAAACTCCCGTCGTCCCGACCAAGGCCCGAAGGGCCGCGTGGAGGGACCTTCTTTCCTCCATAGGCCACTTATCGTGGAGAGAAGGTCTCTCCGCTCGGGCCTGCAGCCCTCGGTCGAGACGACGGCAATCACAATAGAGATGGTCTGTCTCCCTCAGCTCCTCAGATTTTCGCGCAGTGTCTGGCCCGTATAATCCTTGCGGAACAGGCCGCGGCGCTGCAGCTCGGGCACGACGCTGCGGCAGAACTGCTCGAACATGCCCGGATGATTGATCGGCGAGACGACGAAGCCGTCGCACGCGCCTGACTCGAAGATCTCCTGCAACCGGTCGGCCACCATCTCGGGCGTGCCCACCAGCTCGCGCTTGCGGCCGCGATTCTCGGCGACCTGCGCGAAGGTGAGCCCTTGCGCTTTCATGTGCTGCTTCAGCACGTCCTCCGAGCCCTTCATGCCCTGGTTGCCCTGCAGGGACGAAAGCGTCACGCCTTCCTTGAGCTTGGTGATGTCGGCGCCGAGATTGCTCGAGGTCGCCGCCCGATTGAGCTCGGGGTCGATCAGGCTGTCGAGATACTCGGCGCGCTCGCGGGCGATCGATTCGGTCTCGCCCAGCACCACGGAAACGCTAGGCAGGATGGCGCATTCGCCGGGCTCGCGGCCCCGCGCCTGCATGCGCGTCTTGATGTCGGTATAGAACTCGGCCATCTCGTCCTGGCCGCGCTGGATGGTGAAGATCACTTCGGCCCAGCGGGCGGCGAACTCGCGGCCGCGGTCGGAGCTGCCGGCCTGCATGATCACGGGATGGCCCTGCGGGCTGCGCGGGATGGAGAGTGGCCCGCGCGTCTTGATCCAGCGGCCCTCGTAGTTCGCGTAGTGCACCTTCGAGGGGTCGGCCAGCACGCCCTTCTTCTTGTCGAGCACGAAGGCGTTCTCTTCCCAGCCGTTCCACAGCGCGAAGCACGCCTCCAAAACCTCGTCGGCGCGATCGTAGCGCAGCTCGCGCGGCGGCAGCTCGTCGAGGCCGGCGTTCTTCGCCTCGAGGTCGGTGGCCGAGGTCACGACATTCCACGCCACGCGGCCCTTGCTCATGACGTCGAGCGAGGCCAGCCAGCGCGCCAGGTGATAGGCCGAGTGGAAGCTGGTCGAGAGCGTGGCGCCCAGGCCAAGATGGCGCGTCGCCGCCGCCATCACCGGCAGCACCACGGTGGGATCGAGGAAGCTGATCTGCCCGCCGCGCCGCAGGTAGGCGTCGTAGCTGCCCTCGTGGATATCGTAGAGGCCGAACAGGTCGGCGAAGAAACAGCCGTCGAACTTCGCCGATTCGAGAAGGCGCGCGATGTATTCGTAACGGCTGGGCTCCAGGATGTCGTCGAGCGTCGATTCGGGATGACGCCAACCGCCGGTATGCTGCGCCGTCGGCCCGGTCTTCAGATAGGCGATCAGATGCATCTGACGTCTGGTCATCGCGGCCGCAACTCTTTCAGCCAGAACTCGGTTTCGGGCTTTGATTATGAGCAGCAAAAGAAGGGCTTTGCAGCAGTTTTTGCACGTGTACGAACGATCTCGGTGGATTAGGCCGCGCGCACGTGGAGCGTGGGCCGGACGCCACGCGTGAGGCCTCGCTGACCCCCGAATGCTGTCAGGCCGTCCCCTTACAGTCCCTGCCCTCCTGCCACTGCGATTGTCTGGCCGGTCACCCAGGAGGCGAGCGGCGAGGCGAGGAACAGCGCCACGTTGGCGATCTCCTCGGCATGGCCCATGCGGCCGAACGGAATCGAGGCCAGCGTGCTGTTGTAGAGCGTCGGATTGTCGCTCTTGCGGCGGTCCCAGACGCCGCCGGGAAACTCGATGGAGCCGGGCGCGATGCAGTTCACGCGGATGCGGTCCTTGGCGTACATCGCGGCCTGCGTCACAGTGTAGTGGATCACCGCCGCCTTGATCGCGCCGTAGGGCGGCTGGCGCGCCGCCGGATGGTTGGCGGCGATCGAGGAGATGTTGACCACGCTGCCCTGGGAAATCTTCAGGGCCGGCAGCGCCTCCTGCGTGGCGTGCACGATCGACAGCATGTCGACCATGAGGTTGGCGGTCCAACCCTTGTCGTCGTCCGAGGCGCCGAAGGCCGAGGCGTTGTTGACCAGGAAATCGACGCCGCCCAGCGCGCCCACGGCCTCGCGCACATAGCCGCGCACCGCGTCACCCTGGGCAAGGTCGGCGCTGGCGGCATGGGCCTTGCGGCCGAGCTTGGCGATCTCCGCCCGTGTCTCCTCGAGCGCCTTGGGATCGCGGGCGCAGATTGAGACGTCGCCGCCGCAGGCCGCGAAGCCCAGCGCGATCGCCCTGCCGATGCCCCGGCTGCCGCCGCAAACAATGGCCTTCTTGCCCGCGAAATCGATCTTCATCACCAACTCTCCTTGTTCACAGCCGGCCGCACCGTGGCGACCATCGCTCGCGAAAGCAAGCCAACGCGGCGCTCTTGTCATGCTCTTCGCGGTCCGCAAGACCATGAGTGGCGCGCTCCCGGCAATGCGCTAGGATGGCGCCAACAAAAACGACAGGGTGGAAACGATGCATTATGGGAAGGCCGCTTTCGCGGCGTTGGTGTCCTGCGTCCTGTTCAGCGTTCCAGCACTCGCCCAGAACAACGCCGTGAAGATCGGCGTGCTGGACGACATGTCCGGTCCCTACGCCGAGAACACCGGGCCGGGCGACGTCCTCGCGACCAAGTTCGCCATCGCCGATTTCGGCGGCTCGGTGCTGGGCAAGCCGATCGAGCTTGTCAGCGCCGATTTCCAGAGCAAGGTCGATGTCGGCGTCGGCATCGCCAAGCGCTGGTACGACGACGAGAACGTCGACATGGTGATCGGCATCCCGAACTCGGCGATCGCGCTTGCCCTGGTGAAGGTGGCCCAGGAGAAGAACCGCATCGTCATGCCCACCGCGGCGGCGACCTCGGCGCTGACCGGCTCAGGCTGCGGCCCCAACAGCCTGCACTGGATCTACGATACGTACGGCCAGACCAAGACCATCGTCCAGGCGCTCACCAAGCAGGGCGCCGACAGCTGGTTCTTCATCACCGTGGACTACGCCTTCGGCCTGGCGATCGAGCAGGACGCCACGCAGTTCATCAAGGCGGCGGGCGGCAAGGTGCTGGGCTCGGCGCGCCATCCGCTCAACTCCCAGGACTTCTCCTCCTACCTGCTGCAGGCGCAGGCCTCGAAGGCCAAGGGGCTGATGATCGCCAATGGCGGCAACGACATCGTCAATGCCGCGAAGCAGGCGGCCGAGTTCGGCCTGGCCAAGCAGGGCATGCGGATCAGCGCGCCGCTGGCGCAGTATCCCGACGTGCACGGCGTCGGCCTCAAGATCGCGCAGGGCCTGTTGATCTCGAGTCCGTTCTATTACGACATGACTCCCGAAGCGCGCGCCTTCACCGACCGCTTCGCCAAGGAGATGGGCCGGCCGCCCAGCTTCATCCAGGCCGGCACCTACAGCGCCGTGCTGCACTACCTGAAGGCGGTGAAGGAAGCCGGCACCGACGAGGCCAAGGCCGTGCTGGCCGCGATGAAGAAGCTGCCGATCAACGACTTCATGACCAAGGACGGCAGCATACGCGAGGACGGCCGCGTCATCCGCGACATGTACCTGATGCAGGTCAAGACGCCCGAGGAGTTGAAGGATGAATGGGACCTGGCGAAGATCATCGCCACGGTGCCGGGCAAGGAGGCGTTCCGGCCGCTGGACGAAGGTGGCTGTGCGCTGGCGGGGAAGAAATAGAGGCCGCTGTGCGATAGCGCGGCGGGTCATCACGCAAGGCCTTCATGGCGGAGCGGCTGCCGTTCGGCAACGCTCTCCGCGACGGATATTTGCCAGACTCCAGCCATTTTGCGAACAATGCCACCCCACGGTCCCCGGCCCAGGAGTTTTCGATGTTGCTGAACGCCCTCTTCCCGACGCGCGACATTGGCACCGACCCGGCGAAGATCCGCGATTGGGCGCAGGCCGCCGAGGGTCTCGGCTACCATTGCATCGAGGTCGCCGACCACGTCTTCGGCGCGGCGCCGCGCGGCGACTGGAAGCCGGTCTACAGCGAGCACGATCCGTTCCACGAGACCTTCACGACGATGGCCTTCATCGCCGCGGTCACCAAGAACATCAAGCTGTGCAGCGGCGTGCTGATCCTGCCGCAGCGCCAGACCGGCGTCGTCGCCAAGCAGGCGGCCGAGGTCGATATCCTGAGCGGCGGGCGGCTGCGCCTGGGCGTGGGCGTTGGCTGGAACCATGTCGAGTACGAGGCGCTCGGCATGGAGTGGAAGACGCGCGGCGCGCGCCAGGCCGAGCAGATCGAGGTGATGCGGCGGTTGTGGACGCGAGGACCTGGTCACCTTCAGCGGCAAGTTCCACACGCTGGTCGACGTCAACCTGCTGCCCGTCCCGGTGCAGCGCCCGATCCCGGTCTGGTTCGGCGGATCGTCGGACGCCGTCGTCAAGCGGGCCGCCCGCATCGGCGACGGCTGGATGCCGATCATGGCGCCCGAGCAGGCCGAGCCCAAGCTCGAGATGCTGCGCGGGCATCTGAAATCGTTCGGACGCGATCCCGCCGCCTTCGGCCTCGAAGGCTGGCTGCGCATGGACGAGCCCAACCCGGACCTCTGGCTCAAGGCCGCGCAAGGCTGGAAGCGCCTCGGCGCCCAGATGGTGATGCTTTACCCGATGTATCGGATGCCCGAACTCGACCGCCAGATCGAGACCCTGCGCCGCTTCAAGGAAGTGATGGGCGGGTAGCAGCGCCCATCGACGCGGGGCCCATCTCAGCGCTCAAGGGAGGCATCTTCCTTCTTGGTATCGCATGGGCGCCCCGCTCCCGGCTTTTGATTAACGCTCCAGGCGGTAGCTCCAGATGCCCATCGGCGGGACGTTGCGCCATTCGCGCCCGACGAACGTCGCGTCGAGCTTGAGGACGGCTTCGTCCGGGTCGACCGGCGGGCGGAAGCCGTAGGTATACTGGATGATAGCGCCGCCGATCGGCATGAGCCGGAACGCCTGCGCATAGCACCGGACGGCCGCTTGCTGCGGGACGACGCGCATGGGCAAGCCGCTCAGCACGACGCCGACGGCCGGTATGCGCGCATCGGCCAGGACGCCGCCCAGTTCCAGGGCATCGCCATGCAGGATCTGCAGCCCGGCAAAGCGCCGTGCCAGCGCGCCGCACAATTCGGCATCGCGTTCGACCACGATGAGCTGGCCGACCGCGCACCCGGTTTCGATGAGGGCTTCGGTGACCGCCCCGGTGCCGGCGCCGAGCTCGAGGATCGGGCCGCTGCCGGGGATCGCCGCCTCGTGCACTACCTGGGCCAGCCGGCGGGCGGTCCAGTAGCTGCTGGCGAACGGCAGGCCGACGGCGACCGGATCGCGCGACCAGCCGCGCAGGAAAGGCAGAGGATTGGCAAACGCCGGCCGGCGCACCAGACCTCGGCCCGTTCTCCCTCGTTCTTTGATATCCACGGTCACGGCGCTTCCAACAAACTCTTGCAGACGGGGCGACTACTTCTACGGAAAAGTATCGTATTGGTTCCCGGGCGCCCGAATCGCCCGGTCGGCTGAGAAATACTACCTCGAAACGAAGGTCTGCTGAAGGAAACACCACGATGTCCGAACCGCTCCCCGCTTTATGCCTGATCGCCGTGCCCGGGCGGCGCCGCCGCACCATCGAACTGTGCCAGGAGGCCGAACGGCGCGGATATGCCGGCATCTACGTGCCGAGCCCGTTCGGCAACATGTCGATGTGCGAAGCGATGGCGTGGAACACCCAGTCGGTCACGTTCGGCACCGCCATCGCGCCGATCTACCAGCGCACCATCGTCGATTTCGCACAGAGTGCCGCCATGATGCACGAGGTCTCGGGCGGCCGGTTCCGGCTGGGCATCGGCATCGCGCACGGTCCGTCGCATGTGCGCATGGGCGTGACGCCGGGAAAGCCGCTGGCCGACACGCGCGCCTTCATCGAGAAGTTCCGCGCCGAGGAATTGTTCGGTCCCCTGCCGCCAATCATCGTGGCGGCGCTGCGCAAGCGCATGGTGGCGCTGTCGGGCGAACTCGCCCAGGGGGTGGTGTTCGCCAATGCCTCGCTGTCGCACATGGGCCAGTCGCTGACGGCGCTGCCTGCGGCCAGGCGCAACGATTCCGGCTTCTTCATCGGCAACATGATCCCGACCTGCATCAACGACGACGTCGAGGCCGCCAAGGCGGTCAACCGGCGCACGCTCACCAACTACGCGTTCCTGCCGAATTACCGGAACTACTGGAAGGAAGCCGGCTACGTCGAGGAAATGGACGCCATCGAGACGGCCGTCGCGGAAGGGCGCCGCGACGACGTGGCGAAATTTCTTTCGGACAAATGGCTTTCCGACAACACGCTGTTCGGGCCGGCGGCGAAAGTGCGCGAGGGCGTCGCCGCCTGGCGCGCGGCGGGCGTGCACACGCCGATCCTGGTGCCGTCGTCGGCGGCCGGCAACCAGATGAAGGCAATCGAGGAGGTGTTCGCGGCGTTTGGGTGAGGGAAAGTCACTTGTTCAAGCACTGATCGAACGCGGGGCTCCGAATATTTTCCGTCGTCTCGACCGAGGGCCGCAGGCCCGAGCGGAGAGACCTTGCCTCCACGATAGGCCGCTTATCGTTGAAGCAAGGTCTCTCCGCTCCGCGCTTCGCGCTCCGGTCGAGACGACGGAAATATAGGCGCTGGTGCAGGCGTCAGCCGTGGAAGGGCGAGTTGGGGGGAGCAGCGAAGAGAGGGCCGGCGATCGGGGCGGCCGCACCCTGGAGCGTCGCGCCAAGGTCGTGTGCGGCGGCGCCGGCCGAATCGCCCATCGCCGACATATATTGCAGCAGCAAGGCAGGTGAGAATGACGACCCAGGCGTGGCGGCCGCAGGTCGGTCGTCGAACAGCGAGGCGCTGGGCGCCACGCGCCAGGCTTCGGCGAAGCTGCCGAGTATCTGGTCGGTACTGAGCGGCGGCTGCAACACGGAGCCGTTGGGGATCTGGAAGTCCGTTGCCTGGCCGCTGTTGCTGCCCAGCAGACCCTGAACCGACCCGGAGCCGTCATGCGGCGCGAGCCCGACCGACCAGTCGAGCCAGCCGCCCTGACCGGTGACGGCGACGGTGACGGACTCGCCACCGCTCCAGGTCAGTCGGTAAGTCGTCGAGGAAAGCCGCGCGAGCGTGCCGTCCGCCAGGTTCTGCGTGGCACCAACGTTCAGGACCGTGTCCGGTGCTCCGTTGACGTAGACAGGATTGGCGCGACCGACAGCAAAGGTTACGCGGTCATCGCCGACCTGGGCGGCAAGCGCGGTCGTGATGCTGGTGGCGCCCGGCGCCGTCGCCGTCCGGATCTCGATCAGCCAGGGATTGCCGGGTTGGGTCGAGCGCACGGCGACGAAATCGCCGAGAGCCTGGAAGTCGTAGTGCAGGCCGTCGAAGGTAGTCATATGGACGTCGCCGATGCCGCCCGTGACGTTGGTGCCGCCGAGGCCGTCATCCTGCACGGCAAAGCCGTTCGACGCGTAGTTGCCGGCGACGAGGAGTCGAATGGCCCCCAAGGGAGTGCCGAGTGTCAGCACGCCATCGTAGAAGCTGGCGCTGGTCGCATCGATGCCGGCGATGTCCAGCACGTCGCCGGGGCTGAAGCCGGTGATCGTGCCCGCGAAGGCGCGTGCATCGTTGAGGACGGCGCGCGCGTTCGGATTGAAGGCCAGCGTCTGGCCGGCGCCGACCGCCGCCTGCAGCGTCAGCGTCGCGCCGGTGGCGACCGAGAGCGTGCCTGAGCCCATGACGCTGCCATAGAGCAGCAGGTTGCCGCCGGCCGCCGCGATCGCGCCCTCATTGTCGATGTCGGCCAGCATCACGGTGTCGTTGCCGCCACCGTCGCCCGAGATCGTTCCCGCGCCCGAGACGAGACCGCCCGCGGCGATCTCGATAGCGCCGGCGCGGACCGTGGCGTTGGCCCCGCCCAGCGTGACCAGGCCGGTGGTGCCGACCGAAAGCGTGCCGGTCGTCGCGAACGAGGCGGTATCGCTCGCGCTTTCGCCGACCGCCACCGCGCCGGCCCCGGCCGCTCCGCCGACAGCGGCATTGCCGAAGACCAGCAGCATGCCATACCAGCCGATATCGATCCGGCCACTGCCGCCGGCAGTGCCGCCGACCGTGAGCAGGCCGGTGTCGGGTACATTGGTGGTGTTTGCGATAGTCGCTTGTGCGGCGCCGACGGCGACTTCACTGCCATTCTCGATCTCGAGCATGCCGGCACCACCGGTGCCGACGGCCAGGGCACTGGAGGTAGCCGCGGTATTGGCGACCAGCATCTCGCCGCCATCAAGCGTGATCGACCCCCGGCTCCCGGCCCGCGCGCCGACCGTGGCATCGAACGCCGTCGCCTGGCCGGTCGTGCCATTGTCCATACCGTCGATCAGCAGCGAGCCGGTGCCGGCATCGCCGACAGTGAGCTGACCGGACGTCATCCATTCGCCGCCATTGACGATCGCATTGCCCTGCGCGCCGGCCAACTGGCCAATGTCAGCGGCGCCGTCCGTAACGCTCGCGGCGACGCCCAGCAACTCGAGCGTGCCGGTGCCCCCGGCGCCGACGACCACGGCGCCGTTGGCCGCGATCTGTTCGAGGTTCAACACCGTGCCGTTGCTGCCGGTCGTCTGGCCAATGACTAGAGCGTTCGGCAATGTGCCGGTAAGCGCCAGCGCGCCACCCATCAGGGTGAGCAGGCCCTGCCCCGCGCCGCCCACGGTCGCCTGCTGTTGAGCGGTGAACAGCGCACCGCCGGCGAGCGCGAGCGCGCCGCCACTGTCGACGAGGAGGGCGACGCCGTCGATTCCCTGGGCGGTGACATCTCCGGTGAGAGTCGTCGTCCCGAGGTCGATGAGCTGGCCGACGGCGCCGTCGCCCACCGCCGTATGGGCGCCTGCGCCGAACAAGGCGACATCCGCGCCGCCTGGCGGCGTCGAGCCGACATTCCAGTTGGCGGCATTGAAGAAGTCGATATCGCTGCCGGCGGGCTGCCACGTGAAGGCGCCCGAGACGGGTGCGTTGTCGACCGTGATCGTGGCCGTTCCGGTTCTCGAGGCGGAGTCCTTGATGGTGACATGGATCTGGTCGGTGGAAGAGCCTCGGCTCTGATAGGTCAGGGTCTGCAGGCTGCGCTCGATTTCGGCCACCGTACCGGAAACGGTGACCGAGGTGCCGCTGCCGACATCGACGGTGTGAACCCCGTCGATCCTGACCACACCGCTGTTCGCGGTGGTGTTCGTGGCGATCGTTACCGTGAAGGTCAAGTCGGCGGTGGGGAGCGAGCCTGCGGGAAGGGGCGTCTGGAGAACGATGTCCGGCACGAGCACGTCGGTGCCGGCGGCCACCCGAAGGCTGCCGGGCACGCCGACGCTCGGCGCGATACCGCCCGGCGGGGCGACGAAGCTGATGGTGGTCTGTGAGCCAACCACGTCGGCATTCACATCGAGGCCCGCCAGGTTGTCGCCCGAGAGCGCAAAGGTGAGCGTCGGAAGCCCGCCCCCCTGGTGCACGGTCAGAGTGCCGCTGTTGCCGCCGGTCCAGCCGATCGGGCCGACGGGCGTCACGTTGTTCAAGACCAGCCGATCGGCGAAGCTGAACCCGGTGATCGGGCTACCCGTCAGCAGGGCCTGACCGTTCAGCACGAGCGTGCTGGGCGAATAAGGGTCGTTCGACAGCTGGCGGCTGCTGTTCGCCGAGAAATCGATGGTCTGGTTTTGCAGCTGGCCACTCAGGACCAGCGTTGCCCCGGCGTCGATGGCGAGCGTGCCGGTGCCGGTGGTCGCCGAGATGTCGTTGGCGATGGCCAGCCGCTGAAGTCCCAGCGTCAGGTTCGCCACCGCCTCGATCGTGCCGTTGTTGACGATCGCGCCGCCGCCCGAGGCCGTTACGGTTCCATCGCCGCTGATCGCCCCAAGGGTCTCGATCGCAACCGCGCGGGCGCCAAGAGCTCCGGTGAAATACGCGGCGGCCCCGCTCTGGACCTCGAATGTGCCGCCGATCGTGAGGCCTGCGGTACTGTAAGCGCCCGGCGCCAGCGCCGCGAGCAGGGTCGTGTCGCCGTCGACGGTGAGATTGCCCGCAAGGGAGAGCGCGCTTTGCACGCCGCCGACGACCAGGATGCCGCTGCTGCCGAGCTGGCCCGCCACATCGAGATTGCCGGACTGGGCCTGGCCGACCACGCGGGCGCTGCCGCCGCCAAAGGCAAAGCGCTGGTCGGCGGCCAGCAGTCCGGGAGCGACGACCGCAGTGCTCGGCGCCGGCGGCGAGACCTGGGCGCCGACGTCGCGCGCCGCCATGTCGCCACTGCTGTCCATCGCCACGATGTGGATCACGTCCGTGCCGGATTGCAGCGTATCGGTGAGGTGCGCGAGAACTGTGTTCACCACGGCAAGCGTGCCCGACAGGGTCACCACCGGACCGCTCGTCGCGCCGATAACGGCGCCGTTGAGACCGGCAAACCCCAGCGTGCCGCCCTGCAACGAGGTCAGCGTGACGCTGTAGGTGGCCTGCGGCGCGGCGCTCGCGAGAAGTATCGCACTGGTGCCCGAAAAGGCGACCGCGCCGGGGGCACCGGTTGCGAAGGCGGGGACGATGAAGCCCAGCGCCGAGCCGTCATCCGGTGCGCCAGCTGTCGGCGGAGGGCTGCCGGAGGCAAGAATCGCGGCGAGGGCCTGCACCTGGCTGGGGCTGAAGGCAGTGAAGCCGACCGGCACCGGGATGACCGGGAAGTCCCAGAGCTCGATATTGCCGGCATTCAGCGCGACGCCGTTGGCGACAGTGGCTTGCCAGTTCCCGTAGGGCCCAAGGAGGATCGGGGCGTTGGTCTGAAAGCTGTTGGGGGCCGCCGAGGGATCGAGAGCGGCGTCTGCCGCGAGCTGGGAATAGAGGAAGGAGTCGGGGGCGTATAGCGGGTTGCCCAAAGCGTGATTGCCGGGCTGGACCAGCCGGGTCGAGTTCCGCGCCTGCTGCAGGACGGCGAGCGTAAAGGTCGAATCGTTGAGTTCGTTGCCGCTGTCGAACAGGTGGAAGGCGTTCATGGTGAAGTCGAGCGGCGCCGTCGACCATTGGGAATAGTCGGCGATCGCCGCGCGCAGCGTCAGCATCTCGGCGGCGTCGGTGTAGCCTCCGGCCAGCAGCTGCGCGACCTGGTTCACTGTGCCGCCGCCTTGCAGAGCCGCGTTGGTCCTCAGGGGCACAAAGGGTTCGTCGGTGGCGGCGGCTCCCGCCGTCTGTGAAATGCCGCGGATGACAGGGTTGCTGTCATAGCGGGCGGCAAGCGCATTCTGGAGGTTCGTCCAGGCATCGATGTAATCGGCGGTCCAGAAGCGACCGATTGTCTGGGGAGTGTAGACGGCTGGGTCGACCTCGGCCTCACCGGCGACGGTAATGGGGGGCCCGTCGATGTTCTTGGCCCATTCGGGCGCCGTGTAGCCGCCCCACACCCGGAGCTTGATGCCGATATTTGTGCCGTTCGAGGCATTGAGGGCATTGACCTGGGCGATCGCGCTGTCGATGGCCGAGGTCGTGAGCGGGCCGCCTTCGGAGGGCTGCAATTGCGCCCACGTGACGTTCAGTACGATCTCGCTGAAGCTTCCCTGGTACGGCGTAATCTCGGAAAGGTTGAAGCTGGGATTGTAGGGATTGTTGTAGAAGCTGATGTCGCCCATATCGACAAGCCCGATCTGGGCAGGCTTGTCGCCGTCACCGGATGAACTCATCGAAGCTTCTTCCGCGGGGTGAAGGGGGCCTCTATCTTATCGCCCGGCGCGGAGCGCGCCAACCGTCACGGCTTCAGCAATTCGTGCACGAGCTGCTCGCAATCCTTGGTGATCCCGCTCCTGAACCAGCGCTGCGCGTTGATTTCCGGATCGCCCGAGTAGAGGCGTTCATAGAGCCCGGCGCGCGAACCGAATTCGCTGCCGGTCATGTCCCAGGCGAGCTTCATGAGCTCCAGCCGCTTCTTGGCGTCGATGCCCGGCCCGATCAGCCACTTGTCCATCAAGGGGCCGACCTCGGGATGAGCGTAGTCGGCGCCGGTCATGGCCAAAACACCCGATCCCGCGGCCAGGCGCAGCACGTCCGCCGCCTTGGTGTTGGCATAAGGGAAGAAGAAATTGATGGCGGCGCCGCCGCAGACACCGATCGTCTTCGGCTCGCTCAGGCCGTCGCCCTCGCTCCTGAACTCGCCGCGCGCGAAGGCTTCCGCCCGGCGTATACCCTCGGCGATCGCCCCGGCGCGGACGCCTTCGGCGACGCTCACCAGCGCGATCAGCTCACCGATGGCGGCTTGGAAGCGCGGCAGCTTGTCCCGGCCGTTGGCGCGCGCGATCGCGGTCGCAACGCCGGCCAGGAAGCGCAGCTTCATCGTCGAGCGGATGGTGGCCTGCAGCGGCGTGTAGCCGGGCCGCGCCGACAGCATGCCGTTATAGGCCTCGAGGTCGCCGTCGATGATCATGCGCTCGTGCGGCACCAGGACCCGGTCGAACATCAGGATGGCGTCGCCTTCGTCGAAGCGGCTGCTGAGCGGCCGATCGAAGGCGTCCTCGCCGCGATGGAAGCTCTCGCGGCACAGGATCGACAGGCCGGGCGCGTTCATCGGCACCACGAAGGCCAGGACGAAGTTCTCCTCTCCCGCCTTGCGCGGATAGTAGGGGCCGACGTAGCACTCGTTGGCGACCGGCGCGAGAGTCGACAGCATGCGGCAGCCGCTGACGACGATGCCGTCGGCCCGCCGTTCGACGACCTGCACCGCCTGCGAGGGAGCATCGAGCGTCGAGCGGTCGGATTGCGGATCGATCAGCGCGTGGGTGACCTGCAGATCGTTCTCGCGGCAATGCTCGACCATGCCCTGCGCCCGCGCTGCCGCCTCGTTCTTGCCCAACGCCCGTAGCGCCACCGCATGGTCGACCAGGAAGGCCGACATGAAATCGGTCAACCGCCCCATCAGGCCGAAGGTGCGCTTGGCGCGCAGATGAAAGCAGCCGGCGAGGTGGGCGAACTCGTCCGCCGTGCGCGCCTCGAGATAGGTCGCGCTCACCGGCTCGCCCGTTGTGGGCGACGGATAGGTCAGCACGTCCCGGTAGGCCGGATCGTGCTGGTCGTCACAGAGGGACGCGATGGTGCCGATGACGCCCTGCAGCGGCGGATAGGCTGTCACGTCGGACACGACCTTGCCGTCGATATGCAGCGTGCGGCCATCGCGCAGCGACTCGATGTATTGAGTTCCAGTCTTGATCGCCATGTGCTGCCCTCGGGGATCGATGAAGACGACCCCAGCGGTCGCCCAGTTCAGACCACTCATAGTGCGCCGACGACATCGGCCCAACAGGCTTGTGATGCACGGCGCCGATGGCGGCGGACGCCGCCTGCCCTGGAGAGCACGTTAGTTATGGAGCGATCAGCCAGCCACTTGTAGCGCGCCGTAGATCATCAGCCGCGCAAGCCGCGCGTGGAAACGGCCCTCAGGGCGACCGCTGAGACGGTGGCCGCCCGACCGGTGACGCCTTGTCGTTGCCTTTGACGTGCCGAACCGGTGAGGCGAGACGTCAGGCGCCCGTATCGGACACTGCCCTCTGCCGCCGGGCGAACCTGCCGCAGGCGTGCAACGCCTCTCCGAACAGGAGGTCGAGGCGCGTGCGAACGGGCCGAGGCGCAGAATCCATGCCTGCCGCCGCGCCCTTGGATTCGGTGACCTGCGCCCGGACGAACCGGACCGCATCTCCCACGCTCGCGAGGCTGGTGGCGATATGGTTCGGAATTTCGATGTCGAACCTCTCTTCGCACGACATGGCGATCTCGACGAGGTCGAGCCTGTCGGCGCCAAGGTCTTCGGCCAGTCGGGCGTCGTCCGTGAGACGCGCTTCCTCGGCGCCGAGGTGGAAGACGAGGATATCCCTGATTTCTGCCGCTATGTCGGTCACCACACGCTCCACCAGATGCTCCCGGGCGGGGCCCCACGGCCAGTCCAGGCCTCGCCGGCCACGATCGACCTCGAGGATTGTCGGCGTCCTTGCTACGCCCTGCCGGACCACGACTCTGTGACGTATGTCACGAAAGGAGCAATTTCCCGGGTCGGCCCTGACTCCCGGGCCCGCCCTACCGGCGGCAGCGACGGCGCTTTCGGCCTTTACGACCGTGACGCTGCGCCGCGCGCCATGAACCGGGCCAGTTCGGCGTTGAAGCGGGGCGCGTCCTCGCTGAATGGCGAATGGCCGCAGTCGTCGAACCATGACAGCTCCGCGCCCGGGATGGCGGCAGCGGTCATCTCGGCCGCTGCCGGCAGCACGACCGCATCCTTGCGGCCTTGCGTGACAAGAGTCGGCACGCGCACGCGCTTCAGGGCGACCACGGTCTCGGCGGGATCGGTCGACCAGCCTGAAATCGCGAGTCGCACATGGGCGGGGACCAGCATGTTGTAGGCGAGCGCCACCCGGAACTCGCCTTCACTCGGCTTGATGCCGTAGCACCCGTCGAGGAAAGCGATCGCCGCCGCGATCTGCGAGGCCAGGGGTTGTCCGGGCACCGGCGGCTTCGGGCCGGCGGGACCTCGGAAGCGCGGATCCTCGATGACCAGCGAGGCAACGAAGTTCAGCCCGGCCACCGCCGCGTCGCCGTAATTCATGAGGTACTGGCGAATGATGCGGCCGCCCATCGACCAGCCGGCCAGCACGGGCCGTTCGAGCTTCTTGGCGGCCAGGACGGCCGCGAGGTCCGTCGCCCAGACCTCGCGTCCCTGATAGGCCCTGGCGTCGGTTGGCTTGTCGGAGGCGCCGTGACCGCGCAGATCGTAGGTGACGATGCGGAAGTCGCGCGCCAGTTCGCTCTCGATCTGCGGCGCGAAGCAGAGATGGCATTGCGCGAATCCGTGAACCAGGACGAGCGCGGGACCGGCCGGATTGCCCCATTCATAGGTGGCGAGCCGCACCCCGTCCGCTGCGACGGTGGATGTGGGCGCGGACATGCCGCTCATTGCATTCGGCACAACAGTGACATCAACGCCGCGTCGGATCCTCGGCGACCTGCACCAGGAGCTTGCCGAAGTTCTTGCCCTTGAGCAGGCCCATGAAGGCTTCGGGCGCATTCTCGATGCCCTTCACGATGTCCTCTCGGTACTTGATTTTGCCCGCCTTCACCGCGGCCGGCACTTCCTTCCAGAAGCCCTCCATCTGGCCGAAATGATCGGACACGATGAAGCCCGTCACGGTGGCGCGCTTGACCAGCAGCAGGCGCCAGTCGGGGCCGGGGCTCATCTGCATCTCGTTGTATTGCGAGATCAGCCCGCACAACGGCACGCGCGCAAAGTCGTTGAGCTGCGGCAGGACGGCGGCCTGCACCGCGCCGCCGACATTCTCGAAATATACGTCGATGCCCTTGGGCGCCGCGGCGCGCAACTCCTTGAACAGATTGGCGCCGGCGGCGCGGTAGTCGACGCAGGCGTCGAAACCCAGCTCCTTCACCACGTAGTCGCATTTGTCCTTGCCGCCGGCGATGCCCACGGCGCGGCATCCGTGCAGCCTGGCGAGCTGGCCGACCACCGAGCCGACCGCGCCCGACGCCGCCGAGACGACGACGGTCTCGCCTTGCTTGGGCTTGCCGATCTGCATCAGGCCCCACCACGCCGTCATGCCCGGCATGCCCAGCACGGAGAGCGCCGTTGACAGCGGCGCCGTCTCGGGATCGAGCTTCATCGACATGGCGCCGTTCGACACCGCGTAGCTCTGCCAGCCCGAATACTCCGCGACGAAATCGCCTTCCTTGAACCGGGGATTTCTGGACGCCACGACCTGGCCGACCGTGCCCCCGACCATCGGATCGCCCAGGTTGACGTTGGCGGCGTAGCCCTTGGTCTCGGCCATCCGGCCGCGCATGTAGGGATCGAGCGACATCCAGAGAGTGCGCGACAGGTACTCCCCGTCCTTCGGCTCGGGGATTGGAGAGTCGACGACATCGAAATTGGCGTGGGTAGGCTCGCCGGTGGGACGCGATTTCAGCAGCACGCGACGGTTGGTGGCCATGGGGTTCTCCTGTTCGGGCTCAGGCTAACACGCATGGCCAAGATCGCTAACGTCTGCGTTAGGCGTCTGGGTGAACGTCCAAATTTCGCTTTGCCCTGCGCCAACGCTGCCTACGTAGAGGAATGGCCCTGCAGCAGGAGTACGCGGGATGAAGATCGATCTTTCAGGCAAGACGGCCATCGTCACCGGCTCGACGGCGGGTATCGGTCTGGCCATCGTCAAGGGTCTGGCAGTCGCCGGCGCCAGAGTCGTCGTCAACGGCCGGACCGAGGCGGCCGTCCAGAAATCGGTTGCCGCACTGTCGGAGACCGTCTCTTCCGCCGGCATCGAGGGCTTCGCCGGCGATCTCGGCTCAGCAATGGATTGCGATCGCCTGGGGCGCGCTTACCCAAGCTGCGACGTGCTGGTGAACAACCTCGGCATCTACGGCCTGCGGGATTTCTTCGAAATACCGGACGACGAATGGGCGCGCTACTTCGAGGTCAACGTCATGTCCGGCGTGCGGCTGTCGCGGGCGTACCTTCCCGCCATGATGGAAAGACGGTGGGGCCGCGTGATCTTCATCTCGTCGGAGTCGGGCCTGAACATTCCGGCCGACATGATTCACTACGGCATGACCAAGACCGCCATGCTCGCCATCTCGCGCGGCCTGGCGAAACGCGCTGCCGGCACCGGGGTGACGGTCAATGCCATCCTGCCGGGCCCGACACTGACGGACGGAGTCGTCGAGATGTTGAAAGACCAGATCGCGGCGACCGGCCGGCCGCTCGAGGAGGTCGCCGCCGGCTTCGTCATCGCCAATCGGCCCAGCTCCATCATCCGTCGTCCCGCCAGCGTGGAGGAAGTGGCCAACATGGTGGTCTATGCCGCTTCGCCCCAGGCCTCGGCGACGACGGGCGCCGCGCTGCGCGTCGATGGCGGTGTCGTCGACACGATCGCGTGATCCGGCACATGATCTGGCGCAGCGTCGCGGCGCTTGCGGCCTGCGCCGTGCTTTCGACGTCCGTGGCGGCACAAAGCGACGATGCGGCCTATTGCGCACAGCTGGCGGGCTTGGCCCTTCGCTATACCGGGAGCGCCGGCGGCGAGGGCCGGCTCGCGCCCGATCTCTCGACACTCGGGGCGATCGACGACTGCAACAAGGGCAGGTTTGCCGCCGGCATTGCGGTGCTGGAAAGGAAGCTGCGCAACAACGGGTTCACGTTGCCGAAGCGGTGAGCTTTCCGCCAACTGTATGCTAAGACGCGGGCGCAATGCGTACCTATGTCTGCCTTCCCGGCGCCTGGATGGGCGCCTGGTCGTGGCAATTCGTGCTGGAGAGGCTGCGCGCGGCAGGCCACGCCGCGCGCGCCCTGCCCTTTCGCGGCGTCGGCGAGCGCGCGGCAGAGCTTTCGCCCGAGCTCGACAACGACGTGTTCCTGGCCGACGCGATCGCCGCGCTCGAGAGCGAGGACCTCGACGACGTCGTGCTGGTCGGCCACAGTTTCGGCAGCCTGATCGCCGGCCTGGTGACCGACCGTATTCCCCGGCGCATCGCTCACCTGGTGATCATCGATGGCGGCATCCCGCAGGACGGCCAGTCGATCTTCGGGCGCATTCCGCCCGAGATCGTGGCCAAGCGGCAGAAGCTCGTGAAGGTGGTCAACGGCACCGAGGTGCTGCCCTTCGCGCCGGTCGGCAGCCTGATCATCGACGATCCCGCGCTCGCCGCCTGGACGCACCGCCAGCTCACGCCGCATCCGTTGGCCTGCTACACCAAGCCGATCCGGCTCAACCATCCCGCCGGCAACGGAAGGCCGATGACCTACATCGCCTGCACCAAGCCGCGTTATCCGGTATCGGCCGGCATGCATGAGAAGGTGCAGTCGATGCCGCATATCCGCTTTCGGCCGATCGAGGCCGGTCACAACTGCATCATCTCGGCGCCGCAACTGGTGGCGCGCGAACTTTTGGACATTCCATGACCAGGCCACGCCTCACCCTGAGGAGCCGCGCGCAGCGTCTCGGAGGGTGGGCAACTGACAAGTCCGTGGCCTGCCCTTCGAGACGCGGCCCCATGGGCCGCTCCTCAGGGTGAGGTCTCCGCTCGATGACAGACCAGCTGATGATCCTGGGGGCCGGCCCCTACCGCTCCGACACCAACGACGATCCCGTGCTCATCCAGCGTAATGTCGAGGCCATGGAGGACATGGCGCTGGTCGTGTTCCGCCGCGGTGATCTGCCGGTGCTGGGCGAATGGTTCGCCCTGCCGCTGCTCAGGCATGCCGGCTCGACGAAGGTCGGCGATGCCGTGTTCGACGAGATCTTCCATCCCATCGCCCGCGAACTGATCGGAAAATGCGACGCCGTGCTGCGCATCGGCGGGCCGTCGACCGGCCGACAACATGGTCGCGACGGGACAGAAGCGCCGCAAACGCATCTTTCGCGATCTGTCGGAGATTCGCTCGGGATGCCACCGATTTTGCGTCCAGGGCTTCGCACCGTAATCGTGTCATCCCGAGCGCAGCGAAGGACCTTCGGCTTCAGAAAGGCTCCTTGTATGGACGCAGGTCGATCTCGTGCGTCCAGGCGCTGCGGTGCTGGCGATGGAGATGCCAGTAGCTGTCGGCGATCGCCTCGATGTTCAGCAGGCCGTCGGCGCCGGCCTTGTCCTTGCGGTCGGGCATGCGCGAGAGGAGGCGTTCGCCCTCGATGCCGCCGTCTATGATGGTGTGGGCGATATGAATGCCCTGCGGGCCAAACTCGCGGGCCAGCGACTGGACCAGCAGGCGCAAGCCGCCCTTGGTGGCGTTGAAGGCGGCAAAGCGCGGCCGGCCGCGCAACGAGCCCGAGGCCCCGGTGAAGATCACCGTGCCGCGGCCGAGCGGCGCCAGGCGGCGCACCGCTTCGCGGCCGAACAGGAAGCCGGCGAAGCAGCCGACGCGCCACGAATCCTCGAAATGCTGCGCCGTCATCTCGCGGATATCGACGGCGGCGTTGTTGCCCATGTTGAAGAGCAGCAGGTCGGCCGGTACGCCCTCGGCGTCGTCAGCCATCGCCTTGTCGAACAGGGCGATCACCTCGACTTCCTTCGTGCCGTCGACGACGACGGGAGCAGCCGAGCCGCCCGCCGCGCGAATCGACTCGGCGACCTTGTCGATCTTGTCCGCGGTGCGGCCCGCCACCAGCACGTGATAGCCCTCTTTCGCAAAGCGACGACTGGCGGCGGCGCCGAGTCCGCGTTCCGCACCCACGCCCAGCACGACTGCCTTCTTTTTCGCCATGTCGGTCCTCGCAATGACAAGTGGTGCGGAACTTGCGGTGCGAGGCCCGGCTTCGCTACGGTCCGCCCACATGAAATTACCTCCCTACCCCATGATCGATCTCGATCTTGGCGCTCCCCTCGACCGCCATCGCGCCACCGTCCTCCCCGAGTGGATCGACTGGAACGGCCACATGAATGTCGGCTTCTATGTCGTGGCCTTCGACAAGGCGACCGACACGCTGTGCGCCCAGTTCGGCTGCAGCTGCGAATATACGCCGCGACAAGATCGGCATGACCTTCGTGCTCGAGGCGCACGTCACCTACGACCAGGAGGTCAGGGAAGGCGACCCGCTGCGCATCACCACCCAGATCCTCGACCACGACGCCAAGCGCCTGCATTACATCCACGCCATGTACCACGCCGACCAGGGCTACCTCGCCGCCACCAATGAGCTGATGTTGATGAATATCGACTTTGCGACCCGCCGCTCCGCGCCTTGGCCCGACTTCGCCATGGCGCGCATCGAGAAGCTCGCCGCTGCGCATAAGACGCTGCCGGTGCCGAAGCAGGCCGGCCGGCTCATCGGCATCAAGAAGAAGAAGTGACCATGCTCGATTCCCTGCCTTACGAGCTGCCCGAGCTCGTCACCTCGGCGCCGCTCGACACCCACCGCTCGACCGTGCTGCCCGAATGGGTCGACTGGAACGGACACATGAACGTCGCCTTCTATGTCACGGCCTTCGACCAGGCCTCGGGCGCCTTCATGCGCAACATGGGGCTGGGCCGGCGCTACGTCGACGGCAAGCTCGGCATGACCTTCGTGCTGGAGACCCACGTCACCTACGATCGCGAGATGCGCGAGGGCGCGCCGATGCGCTTCACCACCCAGCTGCTCGAACGCGACGCCAAGAAGGTCCATCTCTTCCACGAGATGTTCCACGCCGAGCAGGGCTACCTGGCCGCCACCAACGAGACGATCGTGATGAACATCGACTATGCCACGCGCCGGTCCGCGCCCTGGCCGGCGCCCGTGGCCGAACGGCTGGACACCTTGTGGCAGGCCCATGCGGAGCTGCCGAGACCGGTCAAGGCGGGCCGGGTCATGGGGCTGTCAAAAAAGTAGTCTTGCCGGACCACGGGTGTCCGGGCTCGCTCATGATTCTGAGCGGGCCGGAGGCCCGCGGTTCCGGAAGAGCTAGCCTTGGGCAAGCTTTTCCAGCGCCTCGCCGCTCAGGCGGTAGGGCAGCCAGTTGCGAATCCATCTGAAGCCGAGGCGCTCGTAGAAGCCGCGCGCCGGATTCCAGTCGAGCACATTGAGGTCGATGCGCTTGAAGCCCCGGGCGGCGCATTCCCGGGCCAGCGCCTGCATCAGCGCCCGCGCTACGCCGCCGCGCCGCTCCTCCGGCACTACCCAGATGTCCTCAATGAAAATGCCGCGCGCCGCAGTCCATACCGAGTAGTTGAAGGTGTAGAGGGCAAAGCCGACCGGCTTGCCGCCGCGCTCGGCGATCAGGGCGGCGAACTTCGGGTCCTTGCCGAAGCCGTCGCGCGCCAGCGTCTGCGGCGTCGAGGTGACGGCGTCGGGCTCGCCCTCGTAGGTCGAGAGATCGACCGCGAAGCGGTGCAGCAGCTCGACATCGTCGACCGTGGCCGGGCGAACGATGATCGACGCGGGCGCCGATGCCTTGTCAGACGACAAGAAAGCCTCCATCGACGGCCAGTATGGCGCCAGTCACATAGCTCGCGGCATCGGAGCAGAGAAACACCACCGGCCCGACAAGTTCCTCGGGCTGTCCGACCCGCTTCATCGGCACATGGGCGAGGAATGCCTCCAGCCGCTTGGGGTCGGCGATCGTCGGCTCGGCCATGGCGGTGGCGATGATGCCAGGCGCGATGGCGTTCACCCGCACGCCGTCGGGCGCCAGCTCGCTGGCCAGCGCGCGCGTGAACTGGGCGATAGCGCCCTTGGAAACGGGATAGACGCCGCTGCCGGCGGGTGCGGTAAAGGAGTTTATCGACGCGACATTGACCACGGCGCCGTGCGTGCGCCTGAGCTGGTCGGCGAAGGCCGAGGTGACGTTGAACGCGCCGTCGACATTCACCGCCATGGTCCGATCCCAGCGCTCGCGGCCATCCGCCGCCAGCATGTTGCCACGCAAGAAAATGCCGGCATTGTTGACCAGGATGCGGATCGGCCCGACCAGCAGCGCGATGTCCTGGGCGAGCTTGCGGCAGCCCTCGTGGTCGGTGACGTCGAGCGCATAGCTGCGCGCCTCGCCGCCTGCCTTGACGATGCTCTCCGCCATAGCATGGGCGTCGTCGATATCGATATCGGTCACGATCACCCTGGCGCCGGCATCGGCCAGGCCGCGGGCGATGGCGGCGCCGTTGCCGCGGCCGGCGCCGGTGACGAGCGCGAGGCGTCCGGTGAGCAGGTCCTTCAGCATGCTCAGGAACTCATGGCTGGGAGCGCGCCACGCCAGTGGCGCCCATGGTCTTCCGGACCGCGAGCCTCTGGCTCGCTCGGACACAAGCGCGACCCGGAGGCTCGCGGTCCAAAAGAGCATGAGAAGATGCGCCACTGGAGTTGTGCGCAGCAAAGACGATCATGACTCGAGCGCCGCCCACACTTCGAGGTCGCGCTCCGCCGTCCAGATGCGCGGATGATCGAGGCCCTTGGCTTCGTCGTAGGCGCGCGACACACCGAATGGCAGGCAGTGCTCGAAGATCGCCCAGTTGCCGTACTGTGGCTGCAAGGCCGCCATCGCCTTGTCGTAAGCTTGCTTCAGCTGCTCGCCCGCCTCTGCACTGGCCGCCACCGTCTTGTAGAGTTCGCCCAGGAATGCCTGTGTGCCCGCGATGCCCTTCTCGACGTCTTCCTCGCCCGCCAACACGTCGCCGCGCCCAGGAACCAAGGCAAGCGCCCTGAGGTCGCGCAGCTTCTGCAGAGTCTGGAGCCAATCCTTGAAATGCGCGTCCCCGCCATAGGGCGTGGCGCCGTGCTCGACCAGATCGCCGCTGAACAGCGTACGCTCCTCGGACAGCCAGACGACTGTGTCGCCTTTGGTGTGGCCGCGGCCGGCATGGATGATGTCGACCTGCAGCTTGCCCAGCCAGATCGACATGCGGTCGCCGAAGGTGATGGTGGGCGAGGTCAGGCCGGGGATGGTCTCGGCGGCCTGGAACAGGCGCGGGAAACGCTGGACCTCGGACTTGTAATCCTGCGCCCCGCGCTCGACGATCATCTCGCGGGTCGCCTCGCTGCAGATCACGTGTTGCGCCTCGTAAGCCGTCGCGCCCAGCACCCGCACCGCGTGATAGTTCGACAGCACCACATACTTGATCGGCTTGTCGGTGACGCTGCGGATGTGCTCGATCACCGCCTGCGCCATCTTGGGCGTGGCCTGGGTGTCGATCACCATGACCGCGTCGTCGCCCACCACGATGCCGGTATTGGGGTCGCCCTCGGCGGTGAAGGCGTAAGCGTGCTCGGACAGGCGACTGAACGTGACCCTCTTCTCGGCCATGTCGGCCTGCGAGGCGAAGGCCTTGGCCATCGACTTCTCTCCCGTCGTCTTCTTGCGGCGCTCAGTCGGAGCCGAACTTGTGGTAGCGCGCGCGATCGCCGGTGCGCACGGTGACCTCGAAGGAATCATTGTCGCGCTCCATGCGCAAGGTCACCGCCGTGCCGGCCGGGCCGCTCGCCCACAGCTTGCGATAGAAGTCGGGGATGTCGTCCAGCACCTCGCCGTCCAGCGCATGCAGGATGTCGCCGCGCTGCAGGCCGGCGCGATCGGCCGGGCCGCCGTCGGAGATGCCGCCGACCACGAGCTGGCCCATATGCTCGACCGTCAAGAGGCCGAGCCAAGGCCGCGGCGGCGTCGAGAGCCGGCCGTTGGCGACAAGTTCCTGGAAGATCGGCTTCAGGCGGTTGATCGGCACGTACATGTTGCCGGGGAAAGCCGGCGCGCCCGGTCCAAGCGCTTCCTGCACGAGGAGCGAACCAATACCGAGCAGCGTGCCGTCCTGGCCGATCAGGGCGGAACCACCCCACAGCGGATAGGCAGGGACCGTGAAAATGGCGTTGTCGAGCAGATACTCCCAGTAGCCCGCGAACTCGCGCCGGCCGGCGACCTTGACCTTGAGCGTCGCCTTCTCGCCGCCCAAGCCCGCGACATAGGCCTCGCTGCGCAGCTCCAGCGTGTCGGAATCGCCGAACCTCATCGGCTTGAGGTCGATCGGCCGCTCGGTGCGCACCAGGCCGAAGCCGCTTTCATAGTCGTAACCCACGATGTAGGCGGGCAATTCGTTGCCGTCGATGTCGGTGATGGTGACGCTGTCGGCCTCCATGATCAGGTAGCCGATGGTGAGGATCAGGCCGTCATCGCCGATCAGGGCGCCGTGACCTTCGCGCTCCGTGCCCAGTGACTGCGCCGACCGGCGATCCTTGGGAATGGTCGTTTTCAAGCCGACCACCGCGGACACGGCCCGCGCAACCGCTGGCGACAGATTGGACACGCCGGGCAGCCGCGCTTCGACGCCCTCCCGGCCGGTCGGGCCATGACCCGCGCCGTTCATGGAACCGTTCAACCCTCGGGCCATCGGTACACCTCCACGTCACTCCGGGACGCAACCCGCTTCTGAAGGATAGGCGTCTGCCGCGCCGATTGCTATATGACGCTGCATGGCGTCCCCCGCCGATCCGTTCGAAATCACAGACGATCCCGTATCGTCCCCCGCCGAAGGGGCCGAATCCCCGCCGGCGCGGCGCGCCGTTGCGTCCACCGCCCATCTCGAGGGGCTGAACGACGAACAGCGGCTGGCGGTTATCCACCAGGGCGGCCCGCTGCTGGTGCTGGCCGGCGCCGGCACCGGCAAGACCCGCGTGCTGACCACACGGATCGCCCATCTCCTGATCACCGGCCGCGCCCGGCCTTCGCAGGTCCTGGCCGTCACCTTCACCAACAAGGCAGCGCGCGAGATGCTCGATCGCGTCGCCAGCCTGATCGGCGGCGCGGCCGACGGCATGTGGCTCGGCACCTTCCACGCCATCGGTGTGCGGGTGCTGCGCCGTCATGCCGAGCTGGTCGGGCTCAAGAGCAACTTCACCATCCTCGACACCGACGACCAGACACGGCTGATCAAGCAGCTGCTGCAGGCCGAAGGCATCGACGACAAGAAATGGCCGGCCCGCGTGCTGTCGGGAATCATCCAGCGCTGGAAGGACCGCGCGCTCACTCCGGACAAGGTCTCGGGCGAGGATGCCGGCGAGTTCGCCAACGGCCGTGCCGCCGACATCTACCGCCAGTACCAGGAGCGGCTGGCCGAGGTGAACGCCGTCGATTTCGGCGACCTCGTCATGCATTGCGTGACCTTGTGGCAGAAACATCCTGACGTGCTGGCGCAATATCATCGCCGGTTCCGTCACATCCTGGTCGACGAGTACCAGGACACCAACGTTGCGCAGTATCTGTGGCTCAGGCTGCTGGCCCAAGGCACGCAGGACGTCTGCTGCGTCGGCGACGACGACCAGTCGATCTACGGCTGGCGCGGCGCCGAAGTGGGCAACATCCTGCGCTTCGAGAAGGACTTTCCCGGCGCCACCATCGTGCGGCTGGAGCGCAACTACCGTTCGACCCCGCACATCCTGGCCGCGGCCTCGCATCTCATCGCCCATAACGAGGGGCGGCTGGGCAAGACGCTGTGGACAGAAATGAAGGAAGGCGAGCGCATCTCGCTGCGCGGCGTGTGGGACGGCGACGAGGAGGCGCGCACCATCGGCGAGGAGATCGAGGCGTTGCAGCGCGACAAGCATGCGCTCAGCCAGATCGCCATCCTGGTGCGCGCCGGCTTCCAGACCCGCGAATTCGAGGAACGCTTCATCACCATGGGCCTGCCCTATCGGGTGATCGGCGGGCCGCGCTTCTACGAGCGTCAGGAGATCCGCGACGCGATGGCCTACTGCCGCGTCACCGTGCAGCCCGACGACGACCTTGCTTTCGAACGGATCTACAACACGCCGCGCCGCGGGCTGGGCGAATCGGCGCTGCGCACGCTCCGCCTGATTCAACGCGCCCAGAAGATCTCGCTGTTCGAGGCGACGCGCCGGGCGCTCGAGACCGACGAGTTGAAAGGCCGGCAGCGCAAGTCGCTGGGCGACCTTATCAAGGAGCTTCGACCGCTGGCGCGCCATGCTTGACGGCATGAACCATGTCGAGGTGGTCGAGACCATCCTCGATGAATTGGGCTACACCGACATGCTGCGCCTGGACCGCTCGCCCGAGGCCGAGGGCCGGCTCGAGAACCTGAAGGAGCTCACCAACGCGCTGCAGGAGTTCGACACCCTGCCCTCCTTCCTGGAGCACGTGGCGCTGCTCACCGACAATGCCGAGCGCGCGGGCAGCGACATGGTGAGCGTGATGACCCTGCACGCCGCCAAGGGGCTGGAGTTCGACACCGTGTTCCTGCCGGGTTGGGAGGAAGGTCTGTTTCCCAACCAGCGCGCGCTCGACGACAAGGGCGTGGCCGGGCTCGAGGAGGAGCGACGGCTGGCCTATGTCGGGCTGACCCGGGCGCGCAAGCGGGCCTATGTGTCGTTCGCCGCCAACCGGCGCGTGTTCAACCAGTGGCAGGCCGCCATCCCGTCGCGCTTCCTGCGCGAACTGCCGACCGAGCAGCTGGCCGAGAGCAGCGACGCCGGCCTCTACGCCACCTATTCCGCCGGCCATCACGGCGGGTTGCGCGACCAGGCGAGCGGCTTCGACTATGAAAGCCTGGGCGTCACCTCGGGTCGCGCGCACGCGCTGGCGCGACGAGACGTTCGACGATCGCCGCGCCGTCGAGGGCGACAAGGTCGATCTCAGCGTCGGCCAGCGGGTCTTTCATCAGAAGTTCGGCTATGGCCGCATCCTGGCGGTCGACGGCAACAAGCTCGACATCGACTTCGAGAAGGCTGGCCCGAAGAAGGTTTTGGACAGCTTCATCGAGGCGGCGTGAGCTGGAAGGCGTGGCGTTCGTCGTTCCGGCGATCGAGCGTCTCCCCTGGGAAGAGGCGCTGGAACATCTGGCCGAAGACGGATGTCGTCGTGACCAGCCGCGAGGTCTCGCGCGACGGCCCGTGGCGCATCGAGATCTTCGGCGAGGGAGCAAGAGATAAGGTCGAGGTCGCGCTGCGCGGTGCACCGGGCGCGCGTTGGGAAGAGCTGCCCGACACCGACTGGGTGGCGGAAAACCAACGCTCCTTCCGACCCTTCGAAGTCGGACCGTTCTGGGTCCATCCCTCGCACGTCGCCGACGGCATGCCGACCGGCCTCCTGCCGCTTCGCATCGATGCCGGTCTCGCCTTCGGCACCGGCACCCATGCCACGACACGCGGCTGCCTGAGGTTGCTGGCGACGCTCGACCCAGGCGAGACGGTCAACTCGATCGATGTCGGCAGCGGCAGCGGCATCCTCGCCATCGCCATGGCCAAGCTCTGGCGGCGCCCGGTGCTGGGCGGCGACAACGACGCCGAAACGGTCACCGTCGCGCGCGAGAATGCCGGATTGAATGGTGTCGGTGATCTCTGCCGCTTCGTGCATGCCGCCGGCCTGCGCGCGCGCGAACTCGAAGAGCGCGCACCGTTCGATCTGATCGTGGCGAACATCCTGGCCGGCCCCCTCACCGATCTGGCTGGCTCGTTCGCCGCGGCGATGCGACCGGGCGGTCGCGTGCTGCTGAGCGGACTGATGGTCGAGCAGGCAGCGCATACCTTCGCCGCCTATGCGCAGCACGGCTTTTCCTTCGAACGTCGCATCGATCTCGAAACTGGCGGCGCCTGGTGGCGCACCCTGCTGCTGCGGAGAAATTGAGCCCGCGCGATATCAATCGCGTACCCCGGCGCAAAGAAAAAGGGCCGGCTTTCGCCGGCCCCTACGCTTACGCTTACGCTTACGCTAAAGACGAATTACGCCGCACGGCGCAAATTCTGGTTCGCCGCGGTGAGCGGCGCACCGACACCGTCGATGTCCGGTGCAACGCCGTGCGCAACTTCGCGGACGGCAAACGTGATGTCGCCCCGGCACAGGCCGATGTCGGCCAGCTCACGGTCGCTCATGCGAAAGAGCTGAGCCTCGGCGGCGCGCAGCTTGAAGTCCGCCTTGATACCGGCAACCAGACGGTGCCATTGGCGGCTGAGCCAAAGGACCGTGTCCCCGAGGGCGTTGGCCAGCAGCTCGGCGCGCGCGTAACGGGCGTTCTGCTCGAGCAACCGACGGTCCTGGTACGACAGGCTATGCTTGGTGAGATCGTTTCCCCCCGCCGGCGCAGTTTCGCTGGTCAGATCTTTAAAGGTCCGAATCGGCTGGGTCATCATGGTTTACTCCTTACTTTGTGCAGCGCGATAGATAATGCTGCAGTGCACTGATCTAATATAGCCCCTTGAGTTACAACAATAAGTGAGCTCCTTGATTTTCTGATATGCAACAGCCGCATGGGGCCTAATAAATTGGCATTTCGCATGTGCGAAAGAACAAATATTGCTCAGTTTGCCTCTCCTGGATGCCACGCGTAGGGTCCGCCCGATCATGACTTCCGCTCCCGACGACGTTCTCGAACTCCTGCGGCGGCGCGGCCGCCAACCGGACCCCTCCGCCCTCGACGCCCTGATGCGCGGTGTCGCCGCCGCCCCGGAGGGCTTGGCCGGTCCCGAATGGGTCGAATTGATCGACCCCCAAGCCGATGCCGAGCTCACCAGGGCATTGACGGCGTGGCGGGCGACGCTCGCCACAGCCGATGACGGGCTCGATGCCGTTCCGGCGCCGGCCTCGCGCCTGGCCGCGCTGCGCGCCGAGTTCAGGCGTCGCGACCTCGAGGGCTTCGTCGTGCCGCGTGCCGACGAACACCAGGGCGAATACGTGCCGCGCCGCTCGCAACGGCTGGCCTGGCTCACCGGCTTCAGCGGGTCGGCCGGCCTCGCCATCGTGCTGGCCGACCGTGCGGCGATCTTCATCGACGGGCGCTACACACTGGCCGTGCGAAGCCAGGTCGACACCGACGCCTTCGTGCCGCACCAGATCCCCGAACAATCGCCGGAGACGTGGATCGCCGAGAACCTGCCCAAAGGCGGCAAGCTCGGCTTCGATCCCTGGCTGCAGACAGTCGACGGCCACGAGCGCTTTGCGCGCGCCTGCCAGCGCGCCGGCGGCGAATTCGTGCCGGTCGATTCCAATCCCGTCGACGCGGTGTGGTCCGACCGGCCGCCGGCGCCGCTCGCGCCGGTGCTGCCGCATCCCGACGAATTCGCCGGCGAAAGCAGCGCAGCCAAGCGCGCGCGCATCGCCGGCACGGTCAAGGCCAAGGGCGCCGACGTGGCGCTGATCACCGCCCCCAATTCGATCGCCTGGCTGCTGAACGTGCGCGGTGGCGACGTGCCGCGCACGCCGTTCGCACTGGGCTTCGCGCTGCTGCATGGCGACGGCCATGTCGATCTCTTCATGGATCGCCGCAAGCTGCCCGACCGCACCCTGGCATGGCTCGGCAACGCCGTGACCCTGGCGCCGCCCGACGAGCTGGGCGCCGCCCTCGACATGCTGGGCAAGGTGGGCAAGCGCGTGCTGATCGAGAGCGCGAGCGCGCCGGTGTGGGCCGCGACCCGACTGCAGGCGGCCGGCGTGGCGCTGATCCGCGATGCCGATCCGGTGGCCCTGCCCAAGGCGTGCAAGAACACGGTCGAGCTCGAGGGCATCCGCCAAGCCCACCGCCGCGACGGCGCCGCCGTCAGCGGCTTCCTGGGCTGGCTCAGCCGCGAATCCAAGGCCGGCAAACTGCGCGAGATCGAGGCCTCCGACCGGCTGCAGGCGATGCGCCAGCAAACCGGCAAGCTCCGCGACCTGAGCTTCGACACCATTTCCGGCGCCGGTCCGAACGGCGCCATCGTGCACTACCGTGCCTCCGAAGCGAGCCAGCGTACGCTCGATCCGGGTAGCCTCTATCTGGTGGATTCTGGCGGGCAATATCGCGACGGCACGACCGACATCACGCGCACCGTGGCAATCGGTACGCCCAGCGCGGAGATGCGCGATCGCTTCACCCGCGTGCTGAAAGGCCATATCGCGCTGGCCATGGCGCGCTTCCCGGCCGGCACCACGGGTTCGCAACTCGATGCACTGGCGCGCTATGCGCTGTGGCAGGCGGGACTCGACTACGATCACGGCACCGGCCACGGCGTCGGCGCCTACCTGTCGGTTCACGAGGGGCCGCACCGCATCTCCAAGATGGCCAACAATGTCGCCCTGCAGCCCGGCATGATCGTCAGCAACGAGCCCGGCTACTACAAGACCGACGCCTACGGCATCCGCATCGAGAACCTGGTGGCGGTCCGGGAGGCCACGATCGACGGCGCCGACCGCGCGCTACCTCGAGTTCGAGACGCTGACCCTGGCGCCGATCGACCTGGCCTGCATCGAGCCCGGCCTATTGACCGATGCCGAACGGCAATGGCTCAACGACTATCACCGCCGCGTGCGCGGGGCGGTGGGGCCGGAGGTCGACGAGGCGACACGGGCGTGGCTCGCCGAAGCGACGCGCGCGATCTGACGATTTCCCCCCATATCAGGCTCCTCTCCCCCGCTAGGGGGAGAGGCTAGGTGAGGGGGATACGCACGTCGTTGCCCCCTCACCTAGCCTCTCCCCCTAGCGGGGGAGAGGAATTTGAGTGCTGTCTACGCCGTAGCAGCTTCGCTGGGGAGGAAGAAAGAGTTGCTAATCCGCCAACACAGTCCGCCCCAGCACGACGTCTTCATAGACATGCAGCGACGGCAGTCCGCCGGTGTGCATGAAGAGCACCTTGGCGTTGGGCTTGAAATGGCCCTGGCGGGCGAGGCCAATCAGGCCGGCCATGATCTTTCCGGTATAGACCGGATCGAGCAGGACGCCTTCGGTCCGCGCCAGCATCTGGACGGCTTCCACCATCTTTGCGTTGGGCACGGAGTATTTCGGCTGCCAGTAGCCGCCAAAGCTCTTGACCGCCTCGCGCGGCACCTTGCCGATGCCCAGCAGGTCGGCCACGGCCTGCGCCTCCTTATGAACCAGCGGCTCCTGGTCGGCGGGATCACGGCTGACGCCGATGCCGATCAGCGGGATCTTGATGTTGTTGCCGAGGAAGCCCGCCACCATGCCGCCATGGGTGCCCGAGCTCCCCGAGCCGACCACGACAGCATCGAGGGCCAGCCCCATGTCGAACCATTGCTGCTGCATCTCCTGCACGCACGCGACATAGCCCAGCCCGCCGATCGCATTCGAGCCGCCGCCCGGGATGACGTAACCCTTGCGACCGAGCGAGGCGACTTCCTGCGCGACCTTCGACATCGCCGCGCCCATGTCCGAACCGCCGGGCACCACGGTGATGGCCTCGACGCCCATCAGCTCGAACATGAAATTGTTGCCGCCGGCGTCCTTGCGGTAGCTGCCGGGGACGCGCTCCTCGATCACGAAGCGGCACTTGAGCCCTTCCTTGACCGCGGCGGAAAGGGTGATGCGGCAATGATTGGATTGCGGCGCGCCGCAGGTGATCAGCGTATCGGCGCCCTGCGCCAGCGCATCGGCCGCCAGGAACTCGAGCTTGCGGGTCTTGTTGCCGCCGGGAAAGAGACCCAGCAGGTCATCGCGCTTGATCCAGATCTCCGGACCGACGCCGCCCGGGCAAGTCGCCGCCAGCGCCTTGGTAAAGTGCGGAAGCAGCTCGATCGGCGTGGGGGCATGAGTGTAGCTGCGACGCGGAAAACGGGACAAATCCATTCGATCAACTCCAGCGAGAGACTTCAAATTGAGCGCTGGCGCATGCGCTCGCGACAGACGCGCCAGAAAACGACTATTCCGTGTTGATGGCGCAAGCAATCCGACCGCCGGCATCGCCGGTCGGGTCAAATCTATCCAACATGCACTCGATGAACCCCCTGGAACGGCGAAAGCTCTAGCATTGTGCCGGGTTCCGAGAAAGGCATCGGCGCGCCACGGCTTGCCGGCGCGTTCGCCGGCGCCGCTGGCTGCAGCGAGTGGATCCAAACACTGCCGCCCTCGATGCCGGACGATGCCAGGTTGAGCCTCACCGTCGAGCAGGCGATGGGGCCGGCGTCGCGTTTGCCCGCGTCACCAACGGCCATCGCCGCGCCAATCCCGACCGCCACAGCTGCTCCCGCGTCGCGGACCACCGCATCATCCCCTCGCTTTCGAGGTGCCTCATGGCAAGCTCATGGCCACGCCTCGACGCTCCAAGCCGGGCCTGTTGGGCCAGCACTCGACGACAAGCGGATGCCAGGGCTCGATGCTGCGGCGGGCGAGCGCGACCCGCCCTAGGTTTCGAACCGGGGTCAATCCCAAGACCGACCGGTTCTTTGGTCGCCCTGCGAACGCCGGTGGGGGAGGGGCACCGATATATTTGGATTGGAATCTGGCTCTCAGCCATGCCGCAGACCGAAAAAAGCTAGCCACTGGATAGGCGCCGCCCGGATCTTGCCCACAGCGGGATACCGCCGGGCCGAAATATTTATGAAGTCAACATGCAATAACTCAAAAAATGGCCTCTGCAAGCAGAATTTTGGCGCCTGCAAGGGGGGACTGTTACATCAGGACCACACTTGGGCAGCAATGCGTCAGAGAAGCCTCCATTTGGTGGCGAGTGCAAAAATCTCCGCGTAGAATTCGCTCGCTTACGCAATTCAGTCCGACGCGAAGCACCTCTCTGAAATTCTTCGACGAGGAGATACTGTATGAAGAAGGTCCTACTAGCGGCGGCGGCGGTGATCGCACTGCCAGCCATCGCCGAGGCCCAAGATGTTCAGACACCCGGCGTCTACTTCGGCGTCGAAGGCGGTCTGAACTGGATGTTCAACACCACCATTCTCGGCCAGAACGTCTCGCCGCAGACCGGCTGGGCGCTGGGCGGCAAGTTCGGCTACGACTTCATCGGTCCGCGTATCGAAGTCGAAGGCCTGTACCGGCAGAACATCAACAGCAACAACTTCGGCAACCGCGCCATCACCGGGCAGATCAGCCAGGTAACGGCCATGGCCAACCTGCTGTACGACTTCAACGCCTTTGGCAACTTCGTGCCCTATATCGGCGCGGGTGCCGGCGTGGGCTTCGTCGACTCCGATTTCAACCTGGGCAGCACCGTGTTCGCCTTCCAGGGCATCCTCGGCGTCGGCTACAACTGGAGCCCCAACCTCCGGTTCAACCTCGAAGGCCGCTACATCGGCACGACCAATCCGTCGGTTGCCGGCTCGACCTGGCAAAACAACGACATCGCCCTGCTCGCCAGCGTCCAGGTGAAGTTCGGCTCGTCCCCGCCGCCGCCGCCGCCGCCGCCGCCGGTCGTGACGCCGCCGTCCTTCATGGTGTTCTTCGATTGGGACCGCTCGAACCTCTCGCAGCAGGCGCTCACCACCATCCAGCAGGCGGCCAACGCCTTCAAGGCTAAGGGCAGCGCGCGCATCACGGCGACCGGCCATACCGACACGTCGGGCCCGGAGAGCTACAACATGGCGTTGTCGCTGCGTCGTGCCAACGCGGTCAAGGACGCTCTCGTCCGCGACGGCGTGCCGGCCCAGGCGATCACGGTCATCGGCAAGGGCGAGAGCCAGCTGCTGGTGCCGACGGGCGACAACGTCCGCGAGCCGCAGAACCGCCGCGTCGAGATCGTCATTCAGTAAGACGATCCGAAGCACGAGACTTCAGGGACGGCCGGGCTCACGCCCGGCCGTTTTTCTTTGTCCTGGAAGCACGCCACGCCGTGGGGTTCAGGGGTCACCACCGAAGTTGCCCACCAGCAGGCAGAGGATGAGACCTTCATTGGAGCGCGGACCTCCAGGTCCGCTCATATCCTTGCCAGCTATGCGCCACGTCGGTGGCCCATCTCCGGTGACTACAAAACCCATGAGCGGACCTGGAGGTCCGCGCTCCACTGAGTCGCCGCTCGTTTCTTGTCGTGTGGCGTGCCCCCAGCAGTAAAGCGGACCAAGTCCACGCTTCCTCTCACCCCGCGAGCTTCAGCCACTCCGCCTCGGTCATGGTCTCGACGCCGAGCTCGGCCGCCTTGCGCGCCTTGGAGCCGGCATTCTCCCCCACCACGACAAGGCTGGTCTTCTTCGACACCGAGTCGGTGACCTTGGCGCCCAGTTCCTCGGCACGCGCCTTGGCGGCGTCGCGGGTCATCGCCGAAAGCTCGCCGGTAAAGACCACGATCTTGTCCTTGAGCTTGGCGTCCGCCGCCACGACCCGGCGCTCGACCGGCTGCACGACAAGTTCCTTCAGGAGGTCGCGGATGATCGCGACCGTGTGGCCCTCGCCGAAGAAGGCGCACATCGCGTCCGCCGTGGTGACGCCGATCTGCTCGATATTGCATAACCGTCCATAGCTCGGGCCGATCTCGGCCGCGGCCTTCTCCTTCTTCACCGCGTCGGGCGCCTTCTTGCGCTCCCGGGCCGCCTCCAGCATCTCGGCGAGCCAGCCATCGGCGTCGCCATATTCCTGCGCCATGATCTTGGCAGTCGCTTCGCCGATCAGCGGGATGCCGATGGCATTGATGAAGCGATCGAGCGAGATGGTGCGGCGCGCCTCGATGGCGGCGATGAGGTTGCGCACCGACAGATCGCCCCAGCCTTCGCGCTTCTTTATCTCGTCGACCCGCTTGGGCAGGCGAAAGATGTCGCCGGGCACTTTCAGCAGCCCGTCGCGCCAGAAATTCTCGATATGGGTGCCGCCCAGCCCTTCGATGTCGAAGCAGTTGCGCGACACGAAGTGGCGCAGCCGCTCGACCTGCTGGAACGGGCATTCGAGCCCGCCCGTGCAGCGCCGCACCACCCCGCCCTCCTCGCTCTGCACCTTGGTCTTGAGCGGACAGGGGCAATGCGTGGGGAACTGGAATTTCTGCGTCTTCTTCGGCCGCTCCTCCGGTACATAGCCCAGGATCTGCGGAATGACGTCGCCGGCGCGCTGCACGATCACCATGTCGCCCTTGCGCACGTCCAGCCGCTCGATCTCGTCGGCGTTGTGCAAGGTCGCCCGGGCCACCATCACGCCGCCGACATTGACCGGCTCGAGGTCGGCGACCGGCGTCAGCGCGCCGGTGCGACCGACCGAGATCAGGATGTCCTTCAGCCGCGTGCGCGCCTGCTCGGCCGGGAATTTGTGGGCCATCGCCCAGCGCGGCGCGCGGCTCACGAAACCGAGGCGCTCCTGCCAGTCGATGCGGTCGACCTTGTAGACGACGCCGTCGATGTCGTAGGGCAGCGACGGCCGCTCGATGCTCATTTTGCGATAGAACTCGAGCACGTCGGCGGGCGTGCGGCAGAGCTTGGACAGCGGATTGACCCTGAAGCCCCACTCCTTCAGCAGCTTGAGATACTCGGTGTGTGTCTTCCACGAGCGCGGCTCGGCCTCGCCCCAGGCATAGGCGAAGAAGCGCAGCGGCCGGCTCGCCGTGATATCGGAATCGAGCTGGCGCAGCGACCCCGCCGCCGCGTTGCGCGGATTGGCGAAGACCTTCTCGCCGGCCGCCTCCTGCCGCTCGTTCATTTGCTGGAACGCCTTGCGCTCCATGTAGATTTCGCCGCGCACGTCGATCGCCTTGGGAAACTTGCCCTTCAGCTTGTGCGGGATGTCCTTCACCGTCCGCAGATTGGCGGTGACGTCTTCGCCCGTCGTACCGTCGCCGCGCGTGGCGCCGACCACGAAGACGCCGTCCTCGTAACGCAGGCTTATGGAGAGGCCGTCGATCTTGGGCTCGCAGGCCAGCGCGATCTCGGCGTCGGGCTTGAGGTCGGTCTCGCGCTCGAGCGCGCGGCGCAGGCGGTCGAAGAAAGCCTGCAGATCCTCCTCGGAAAAGGCATTGTCGAGCGACAGCATGGGCCTCGCATGCCGCACCTTGGCGAAGGCCGTCGTGGGCGTCGGCGCCACCCGTTGCGTCGGGCTGGACGCGTCGACGAGCTGTGGAAAACGCGCTTCGATCGCCTTCAGGCGCTCGCGCAGCCTGTCGTAGTCCGCATCGGATATCTCGGGCGAATCCTGCTCGTGATAGAGCTTGTCGTGATGGGCGATCTCGTCGCTCAGACGCTTGTGCTCGGCCCGCCCCTGGCGCTCGGTCATCTCGTCGACCGACAGGTTGGCGACGACCTTGGCGGCTCGTGACATCGGCTCCTCCTACCCTGCCGCCAGCAGCCGATCGGCGGCGGCGCGCGCCTCGGCCGTCACCTCGGCGCCCGACAGCATGCGGGCGATCTCCTCGCGGCGGCCCTTGGCATCGAGCGCCAGCACATCGGTGCTGGCGGCGTTGCGGGTCGTCGTCTTGCGGATCAGCCAGTGCCGGTCGGCCACCGCCGCGACCTGCGGCGAATGCGTGACCACCAGCACCTGGACGTCCTTGGCCAGCCGCTTCAGGCGCTCGCCGACGGCGGCCGCGGTGGCGCCGCCGATGCCCGAATCGACTTCGTCGAACACGATGGTGCCGGCGTCGCCCATCTTGGCCAGGCAGACCTTGAGCGCCAGCAGGAAGCGCGACAGCTCGCCGCCCGAGGCGATGCGCGCGATCGGGGCGGGCGGCGTGCCGGGATTGGTGGCGACCGTGAACTGCACCCGGTCGGTGCCGGCTTCGGACCATTCGCCCTCGGGCAGCGGCGCAAGGTCGGTGACGAACTTGGCCTTCTCGAGCTTGAGCGGCCCGAGCTCGGCCGCCACCGCCTTGTCGAGCCGCGCCGCGCCCTTGCGGCGGGCCGCCGCCTGCAGCTCGGCGGCGGCGACATAGGCGCCGCGGGCGGCCTTCGCCTCGCCCGCCAGACGCTTCAGCCCGGCGGCGCCGTCGTCGAGGGCCGCCAGCTGCGCCGCGAACTTGTCGGCAAGGGCCGCGAGCTCGGGCACGGCGACGCCGTGTTTGCGGGCGGCGGCGCGCAGGGCGAACAGGCGCTCCTCGATCTTGTCCAGCTGCGCCGGGTCGAATTCCAGCGCATCCCGTGCGGCCTCGAGCTGGGCCTGCGCCTCCGTCGCCTCGCTCAGCGCCCGCTCGAGAGCCGCCAGCGCGCCGTCGAGGCGGCCCATGGCCTTGTCGACATTGCGCTCGATCAGGCGGTGCGCCGCGCGCAGCGCCGGCACCGCGCCGCGGCCCTGCTCCAGCTCGGCCAGCGACTGCGCCACCGCCTCGCCCAAGGCACTGCCGGCGCGCAGGAGCTGCCGCTGGCCGGCCAACGTCTCCTCGTCATCCGGCTTGGGTGAGAGCGCCGCGAGCTCCTTCACCGCATGGCGCAGGAAGTCCTCGTCGCGCCGCGCGGCGGCGGCGGCCGCTTCGGCGTCGGCATGCGCCTGCTCGGCGCGGCGCCAGGCGTGCCAGGCCAACCGCACCGCATCACCCTGCTTCTCCAGCCCGGCGAAGGCATCGAGCGAGGCGCGATGGGTCGCCATGTCCAGGAGTCCATGCTGTTCCATCTGGCCCTGGATCTCGACCAGCGTGTCGCCCAGCCGGCGCAGCAGCGCCACCGACACCGGCTGGTCGTTGACGAAGGCGCGGCCGCGCCCGTCGGCGCCGACCAGGCGGCGGAGGGTGAGCGAATCATCGTCGTCGAGCGCCTGCTCGGCCAGCACGGCGCGGGCGGGATGATCCTTCGGCAGGTCAAACGAGGCCGCCACCGAGGCCTGGGTAGCACCGCGCCGCACCGCGCCCGATTCGGCGCGGGCGCCCAACGCAAGGCCGAGGGCGTCGATCAGGATCGATTTGCCGGCGCCGGTCTCGCCGGTGAGCGCGCCCAGACCGCCCGCAGCCGCGCCCGCCGTAGTCCGCGAAAAATTCAGGTCGAGCTTCTCGATCAGGACGAAGTCACGGATCGAAAGCGAGAGGAGCATGCAGACCCGGTCAGAAGAGGCCGAAGAACCAGCCGCGCTTTTCGTCGACCGCTGCAGGGCTGCCCTCGCCGGTCATCAGGTAGTAGCTGTCCTGATACCAGTCGCTACCCGGGAAGTTATAGCCCAGCACCGCCGCGGCCTCCTGCGCCTCGCTCTTCACGCCGAGCGACAGGTAGCTCTCGACCAGACGGTGCAGCGCCTCGGGCACGTGGGTGGTGGTCTGGTAGCGCTCGATCACGACGCGGTAGCGGTTGATCGCTCCGATATACTGCTGGTTCGCTTGGTAGTAGCGGCCGACCGCCATCTCCTTGCCGGCGAGATGGTCGATGCGCGAGCTCGACCTTGAGGCGCGCATCGCGGGCGTAGGGCGAATCCGGGAAGCGCTTGACGACTTCGGCCAGCGCATCGAGCGCCTGCTGGGTGATGCGCTGGTCGCGCCCGATGTCGGAGATCTGCTCGTAGTAGCACAGCGCCTTCAGGTAGTAGGCGTAGGGAATGTCCTTGTGGCCGGGATGGAGCTGGATGAAGCGGTCGAGGGCGATGATGGCGTCATCGTACTTGTTCGACTGATAGTAGGCGAAGGCCGCCATGATCTCGGCCTTGGTCGCCCACACCGAGTAGGGATGCTGGCGGTCGACTTCCTCGAAGCCCTTGGCGGCGGCCTTGTATTCCTGCTGCCCGAGGTTATCGAGGGCGCGGTTGTAGAGGACCTCGACAGGCTGCTCGACATAGTTCGTGTCCTCGTCCGACGACGAGCCGCAGCCGCCAAGCCCGAGCGCCGCCAGACCGAGCGTCAAGCCGGCGAGCGCACCGTGAGCCTTACCTGAAACCGCTTTCGACATGCCCATCCGTCAAATTATTGTGCCGGCGCGTTATATCACGCCGAAGCGAAAAAAAGAGGGGCCGCACGGCCCCTCAAAAGATGCGTGGAGAACGCCAGAACCTGCGTCAATTGGCTTGGCGACGCAGGAATGCTGGAATTTGCAGGTCGTCGTCGTCCCGCGCGGGCTTGGCCCGCTCGGTGACGTCGAGATTGATTGACGCCTGGGCCGGCGCCGGACGTGGCGCCGCCTTGGGCGCAACGGCAACGACATTCTCCGCCGGCGGACGCGCCACCGGCGGCTCAGCAACCGGGGGAGCGATCGGCGGCATTGTGGGCTTGGGCGTCGCGAAGGCGCCGGTGATGCGCTGGAAGAGGTTCGGCGAGCGGCTCTCGGCAGCCGGTCGCGCGGCAACCGGTCGCGTGACCGGCTCGCTGGTCCGCACGGGAGTTCTGCGGGCGACTGACGCGCCAATCGTTTTCGTCCACCAGCGGCCGCTGGGAGGCAGCGACCGGAGCCGCGGCGGGCGCTGCGGCCACCGGAGCGGGCGGCGCCACAGGCGCCGGTGCCGGCGCCATCATCGGCGCAGCGACAGGAGCGGCGGGCGCCTCGGCCGGCGCCACCATCATGACCTGCGCCGCGATCGGTGCTTCGGCAGCGGGCGCTGCAGGCGCCGCTGCCATGACCGGTGCCGGCTCCGGAGCCGCCTCGGCAACGGCTGACATTGGTGCGGGCGGCGGCGCCATCATCGGCGTCGGCGCGACAGGAGCGGCGACCATGGGCGACGGCGGCGGCGCCATGCGCAGCGGCCGGCATGGCGACCCGTCCGACCGGCGGCGCCGCCGGACGGCTGAGCGCCGGCTGGCCGGTCTGCATCGGCCGGTTCATGTCGAGCGACAGATAGTTCGGCGCCGGCTGCTGCGCGGCCATGGCGGAGATGCCGGTGGAGACCACCGACACGCGCATGCGGCCCTGCATCGTGGCGTCGAAGGTCGAGCCGAAGATGATGTTGGCGTCGGCGTCGACTTCCTCGCGGATGCGGTTGGCCGCCTCGTCGACCTCGTGCAGGGTCATGTCGAGGCCGCCGGTGATGTTGATGAGCACGCCCTTGGCGCCCTTCATCGAATGATCTTCCAGCAGCGGGTTGGAGATCGCGCTCTCGGCCGCGACTCGGCTGCGATCCTGGCCCTCGGCCTCGCCGGTGCCCATCATCGCCTTGCCCATCTCGCCCATCACCGTGCGGATGTCGGCGAAGTCGAGGTTGATCAGGCCCGGCATGACCATGAGGTCGGTGACGCCGCGCACGCCCATGTGCAGCACGTCGTCGGCCATCTTGAAGGCGTCGGCGAAGGTCGTCTTCTCGTTGGCGATCTTGAACAGGTTCTGGTTGGGAATGACGATCAGCGTGTCGACCACCTTCTCCAGCTCCAGGATGCCCTGCTCGGCCGACTGCATGCGGCGGCGACCCTCGAAGTGGAACGGCTTGGTGACGACGCCGATGGTGAGGATGCCCTGCTCGCGCGCCGCCGCGGCGATGACCGGCGCCGCACCGGTGCCGGTGCCGCCGCCCATGCCTGCCGTGACGAACACCATGTTGGCGCCGTCGAGCAGCTGCAGGATCTCGGGCAGCGCTTCTTCCGCCGCCTGCCGGCCGACTTCGGGCCGCGCGCCCGCGCCCAGCCCTTGCGTGATGGTGATGCCGAGCTGAACCCGGCGGTCGGCCAGCGACTGGCCGAGCGCCTGGGCGTCGGTATTGGCGACGATGAATTCGACGCCCTCGAGGGCGGCGCTGATCATGTTGTTGACGGCGTTTCCACCCGCGCCACCGACTCCGACGACGGTGATACGCGGCTTAATCTCGGACTCCGTCTGAGGGAGACTGAGGTTGATTGTCATTAGGCACTTCTCCACGCAAACGAGGGGGGTATCTGCTCGGAGCGACGGCGCGGGCCGTTTTTGGAGAGACCCTTCGCCACCACCGGCTTTTCTTGCTTCTTATCAACAGCCTGTAGGGATTGCCGTTCCCTACACAACATATTGCCTAAAAGTTTTCCCTAATCCAACTACCAATGCGCCCAATTCGTCCCGACGGTGCTTCCGTCACCACCGGTTGCGCCTGGGCTGCGGCGTGGTGGTGCATGGCGAAGGCGAGAAGGCCCGCGGCCGCGGAAAACGCCGGACCACCGGTCGAATCCGCCAGTCCGGCAAGTCGCAGCGGTCCGCCGATGCGCACTTTCTTGTTGAGGATGGCCGCCGCGACCTCGGGCACGCCGTCGAGCTGGCAGGCGCCGCCGACGATCACGGCACGGCCGCCGGCCAACTTATCCACACCGCTGGCTTCGAGCCGATTGCGGACCAGCTCGAACGTCTCCTCGATGCGCGGCCGGATGATGCCGACCAGGATCGAGCGCGGGATGTGGTTGGGCCGCGTGCGGTCTTCTTCGCCGATCAGCGGCACGTCGATGATGTCGTACTCGTCGTTGGGCTTGGCGACGGCGCGGCCGATCTGGGTCTTCATGCGGTCGGCGTGGGCAAGCGGGGTCGACAGCCCGCGGGCGATGTCGCGGGTGACGTGCTCGCCGCCGACCGGGATGGTGTCGACATGCACGAGATGGCCCTCGTAGAAGACGGCGATCGAGGTCGTGCCGCCGCCCATGTCGATCAAGGTGACGCCAAGGTCGCGCTCGTCGGAGACCAGCGAGCTCAGGCCCGAGGCGTGGGCCGCCACCACGCGCTCGGCGATCTCGAGATGGGCGCGGCGGACGCAGACCTGCAGGTTGCGCATCGCGCCGCTCGCCGCCGTGACCAGGTGCACGTCGACGCTCAGCCGCTCGCCGAACATGCCGCGGGCGTCGCGGACCGGCGTGCCGTCGACCGAATAGCCGATCGCTTCGGAATGGATGATGTCGCGGTCGGCCGTCTCGGCCGGCAGGTGGATGTGGGTCTGCACGCGCCGCACGTCGCGCTCGCCGATCTCGTGATGGCCGATGGCGACATCAAGGCTCTGGTTGTGCGAGGCGGCCGAGCCGCCGCTCACGCCGACGATGACCTCGCGCACGTGCTCGCCGCACATCTCTTCCGCCGTCGACACCGCCGAGGAGATGGCCCGGGTGGCGGCCTCCATGTCGACGATGTTGCCCGAGCGCATGCCCTGGGCCGGCTGGTGGCCGATGCCGACCACGCGCAGCCCCTGGCCGTCGACCCTCGCCACGAAACAGACGACTTTGCTAGTGCCGATGTCGAGTGCTGCGATCACGCCGTTTCTTGTCTTCGCCACGATGTTCCCCCGTCGCTACGCGTACACTTCAGGTCACACTATACATCACGCCGGCCCGGACGATGCTTCGCCCGCGCTGCGTTTCTTGAGATAGAGCTTGTCCGGCAACCTGAGATCGACGACGCCGAACTCGCGCGACAGCAACTTGTGCTGCGTGTCGAGGACGGCGAGCTGCTTGAGGGCGGCAACCGCGTCCTCTTCCGGCAGCCAGATTTCGACACCGTTGGTCAGGATCAGGTTCCAGCGCCGCTGACCGACCCACACGGCAGCGCGCAGCTGGCGGGCGACCGTGGGCTCGTAGGCCAGCAGCAGCAGCAGCTCGCCGACATGCTCCGGCGCGCCCGCGCCGCCCAGCAGCAGCAGCGTCTCGGCGCCCGGCGGCATGCGGCTGGCGCGCACCGTGCGGCCGTCAGTGTCGATCAGCGTGTATTCCGTGCCGTTTTGCCAGATGGCGACGGCGCGGCGCTCCTTGAGCGTGACGTAGAGCGTGTCGGGCAGTCGGCGCTCGACAGTGGCGCTCTCCACCCAGTCGATCGCCTCGAGCCTTTGGCGCGAGGCCTGCAGGTCGACGCCGAGCAGCGAATCGCCCGGCTTGACGTCGAGGGCGGCCAGGATGGCGCTCTTCTCGACATAGTCACGGCCCTCGACCGTGACGTCGGTCAGCTTGAAGGGCGTGATGGCGCCGACGATGCTGCGCGAGACGGCATCGAGCTGGTTGCGTGCCTCGACCAGCCAGCCCTCGTGCCACGCCCACCAGCCGCCGGCGCCGCCGCAGCCCAGCAGCAGGACGACGAGGCCGAGCAGCATGGGCTGGCGCCACAGCGGACGCACGGTCTTGCTGCGGATCGGACCGCGCTTCTTGCGCCGGTCGTAATCTCGGCGCTGGCCGGGGATCTTCTGGGGAGCCGCGCTCATGTCGGGTGCCTCGCGTGGTCGACCATCCAGGTCATGAGCTGGGGCCAGGAGATGCCCGCCCATCGGGCCTGTTCCGGCGCGAGCGACAGCGGCGTCATGCCGGGCTGGGTGTTGAGCTCGAGAATGACCAGCCCCGACGTGCCGGGCCTGGTATCGTCCCAGCGCAAGTCGGCGCGGGTGAGGCCGCTGCAGCCCAACGCCTGGTGGGCGGTGAGCGCCCACTGCTTGGCAAGCTCGTAGACTTCTTCGGGGATCGGCGCGGGCACCAGATGCTCGGTGATGCCGTCGGTATACTTGGCTTCGTAGTCGTAGAAGCGCGTGCGGGGTCGCAGTTCGGTGACCGCCACGGCGCGATCGTCCATCACCGCGACGGTGAGCTCGCGGCCGGGTACGAACTTCTCGACCAGGACCTTCTCGCCGAACGCGGCTTCCGCCAACTCGACGGCGGCGAGGTTGTCGCCTTCACGCACGATATGCACGCCCACGCTGGAACCCTGATCGATCGGCTTTACCACATATGGGCGCGGCATGGGATCACCCGATGCAAGCGCATGACGCTCGATCACCTTACCCTGGGCGACGCGCAGGCCGAGCGAGGTGAAGACGTGACGCGCCATCGGCTTGTCCATGGCGATCGCCGAAGGCAGCACGCCGGAATGGGTGTAGGGCACGGCCAGTACTTCGAGCACGCCCTGGATGCAGCCATCCTCGCCGTACTTGCCGTGCAGGGCGTTGAACACGACGTCGGGTCCGCCGCCGCCCACCGGGCGCAGGAAGTCGATCAGGGCGCGCAGGTCGCGCTTGACGTCGAATTCGACGACATCATGGCCGCCTTCGCGCAGCCCCTCGGCGCAGGCCTTGCCGCTGACCAGCGACACTTCGCGCTCGGGCGACCAGCCGCCCATGAGGACTGCGACCTTGCGCATCATCCCGGTACTCCGATGCGGCGGATTTCCCAGTCGAGACGCACGCCGCTGTTGGCAAGCACCCGCCGCCGCACCTCTTCGCCCAGCGCCTCGATATCGGTGGCGGTGGCGGCGCCGAGATTGATCAGGAAGTTGCAGTGTTTTTCGGAGACCTGGGCCTCGCCGATGCGCAGGCCGCGGCAGCCGGCCTGGTCGATCAGCTCCCAGGCCTTGTGGCCGGGCGGATTGGCGAAGGTCGAGCCGCCGGTGCGGCTGCGCGGCTGGGACTCGGCCCGTGCGGCGTCGATCTCGTTGATGCGTCGCGCAATGGCGAGCTGGTCACCGGGCGCCGCCCCGAGCCGCGCCGAGGTGAAGATCCAGTCGGCGGGCGCCGCGCTGTGACGGTAGGAAAGGCCGAGCTCCGCCGGCGTCACGGTGAAGGTGCGGCCGGCCCGGTCGACGGCGTCGGCCGAGATCAGCACTTCGGCCAGTTCGCTGCCATAGGCGCCGGCATTGGTCGGGAAGGCCCCGCCGATCGTGCCGGGGATGCCGCTCAGGAATTCGAGGCCGGCCAGCGCGTGGTCGCGCGCCGTCAGCGCCACGTTGAGATCGGGCGCGCCGGCGCCTGCCACGACTTCGTTGCCCTCGACGGCGATGCCGGTGAAGCCGCGCATCAGCCGGATAACCACGCCCTTCACGCCGCCGTCACGCACCAGGAGGTTCGAGCCGACCCCCAGAACAGTGACCGGCACATCGGCCGGCAGCGCCTTCAGGAAAGAAGCCAGATCCTCGGTGTCGGCCGGGCGGAACAGCACCTCGGCCGGTCCGCCGGTACCGAACCAGGTCTGCGGGCCGAGCGGCGCATCGGCGGTAAGCCGGCCGCGCGGCTTGGCCAGCCGGTCGATCAGGTGGGGAGGCGAGGTGGCGAGCGCCATCATGCCGCCGAGCCGCTGTTGAAGGGGCCGCCCGGGTCGTTGGCGATGGCGCGCGGACCGGCATGCTCGGCCGCCATCTGCTGGATCTGGCCGGGCAACGCGTGCGCCCAGGCGGTGATGTTGCCGGCGCCGAGAAAGACCACGACGTCGCCCGGCCGCGCCGTCTGCCAGATCAGGCCGGGCAGGTCGCCCGGCGCGCCGAGCGGCGTGACGTCGCGATGGACGCGGCGGACCAGGTTCACCAGCATGTCGCGGTTCACGCCCGCGATCGGCGTCTCGCCGGCCGCGTAGACGTCGGCGATGACCACGGCGTCGGCATCGAAGAAGCAGGTGGCGAACTCGTCCTTGAGCGCTCGCCAGCCGCGAGAAGCGGTGCGGCTGCATGACCGCGATCACCCGGCCCGAGCCGCCATAGGCCTGCCGCGCGGCGCGCAGCACGGCGGCGATCTCGACCGGATGGTGGCCGTAATCGTCGATCACCGTGATGCCGTGCGCCTCGCCCGTCTTGGTGAAGCGCCGCTTGACCCCGGCGAAGGAGCCCAGCGCGCGGCGGATCGTGTCGTCGGGCAGGCCCATTTCCTGCGCCACGGCGATGGCAGCGAGCGCATTCTGCACGTTGTGCTGGCCGAACATGGGCAGGCGCATATCGACGATGACGCGCGATTCATTGGTGGCGCGGTTCTCGACCACGACATCGAAATCGGCGCCGCCGCGGTCGAGCCTGAGGTTGATCGCATGGACGTCGGCGTTGGCGCCCAGCCCGTAGGTGACGATGCGGCGATCGGCGACGCGCGGGATCAGCGCCTGCACCTCGGGATGGTCGAAGCACAGGACGGCGAAGCCGTAGAACGGGATGTTCTCGACGAAGCGCACGAAGGCGTCGCGCAGCGCGTCGAAGGTGCCGTAGTGATCGAGATGCTCGGGATCGACGTTGGTCACCACGGCGATGGTGGCGGGCAGGCGCAGGAACGAGCCGTCCGATTCGTCGGACTCCACCACCATCCAGTCGCCCTCGCCCAGCCGCGCGTTGGTGCCGTAGGCATTGATGATGCCGCCATTGATCACCGTGGGATCAAGTCCACCCGCGTCGAGCATGGCGGCGACCAGCGAGGTCGTCGTGGTCTTGCCGTGCGTGCCGCCGACCGCGATCGACCATTTGAGCCGCATCAGCTCGCCCAGCATTTCGGCGCGCCGCACCACCGGCAACTGGCGCGCCCGCGCCGCCAGCACCTCCGGATTGTCCTTCTTCACCGCGCTCGACACGACCACGACCTGGGCGTTGGCGATATTGTCGGCGCGATGGCCGATCGCGACCTTCATGCCGAGCTCGACCAGCCTTCGGGTGTTGGCGCTCTCGGCGATATCGCTGCCCTGCACCTTGTAGCCGAGATTGTGCAGTACCTCGGCGATGCCCGACATGCCGATGCCGCCGATGCCGACGAAATGGATCAGTCCGATATCGAGCGGCAGCGCCCTCATGCGGCGACTCCTGACGGGGAAAGAGTGAGACCGGTCATTTCGCCGACCAGATCGGCGAGGCGCGCCGCGGCGTCGGGCCGGCCCGCGGCGTGGGCGGCCGCGGCCATGGCGGCCAGCCGTTGTGGCGCCCCGACCAGGGCCGTGAGGTGTCCGGCCAGGGTCGTCGGCGTAAAGGCGGCGTGCCCGATCACGATGCAGGCGCCGGCCGCCTCGAAAGCGCGGGCATTGGCCGTCTGGTGATCGTCGGCGGCATAGGGATAGGGCACCAGGATCGACGGCCGGCCGATGGCGGCGAGCTCGGCCACGGTCGACGCGCCCGCCCGGCCGATCACCAGATGCGCGGCGGCGATGCGCTGCGGCAGGTCGGCGAAGAACGGAGCCAGCTCGGCCACGATGCCGGCCCGGGCGTAGCGCTGGCGCACCTGTTCGAGATCCTCCTGGCGGCACTGCTGGACCAGGCGCAGCCGCGCGCGCAGCGGCGCCGGCAGGGACAGCACAGCCTCGGGCACGACCTGGCTGAACGAGGCCGCGCCCTGGCTGCCGCCGAAAACCACGAGATCGACCACTCTGCCCTCGCCGGGCGCACGATAGGGCGAGTTGCGCAGCGCCCGCACGGTCTCGCGCACCGGATTGCCGACCAGGCGCGCGCGGCGGTCGCCGTCGGCGATGTGGCGCGTGCGGGCGAAAGAGGTCGCGATGCGGGCCGCGCCGCCCTGCACCAGACGATTGGCCTTGCCCAGCACGGCATTCTGCTCGTGCAGCATGGCGGGCAGCCGGCGCAGGCGCGCGGCGATCATGGTCGGCACCGAGGCGTAGCCGCCGAAGCCGACAACGGCCGATGGCGCGATGCGCCCAAGCGCCCACCAGGCGTCGAACAGGCCGAATCCCAGCGACATCAGCGCCATCAGGCGGCGGCCGAGCGAGCCGGTCGGGCTTGCCGAGTGGATATAGTGGATCGGCCGACGCGCCAGTGCCCCCTGCCACTGCTTGCCACGCGCGTCGGTGACCAAGGTGAAGGGCACGCCGCGCGCCTCGAGCTCGCCGGCCAGCGCTTCGGCCGGGAAGACGTGCCCGCCGGTGCCGCCGGTCGCCAGGACCACGGGCCCGCAAAGAGCGCGCGGCTCGGCCATCACACCGCCTCCCGCAGGCCGGCATGCTCGCGGGTGAGCGACAGCATCATGCCGACGCAGATCGCCATGGCCAGCGCCGAGGACCCGCCGTAGGAAATGAACGGCAGGGTCATGCCCTTGGCGGGGATGAGCTGGATGGTCGAGGCCATGTTGATGGCGGCCTGCAGCCCGAACTGCACGCCAAGCCCGGTGGCTGCCAGGGTGATGAACAGGCTGGTCTCCTTCGAGGCGCGCGACATCGCGCGCAGGGTCACGAAGGCGAACAGTCCGAGGATCATCAGGCAGACGATCAAGCCGAATTCCTCGCCGGCGACGGCCATCACGAAGTCGGTGTGCGCGTCGGGCAGCTGGGCCTTCACCGTCCCTTCGCCCGGGCCGCGGCCGAACCATGAGCCGTTCATGAAGGCTTCGAGCGACGTATTGACCTGATAATTGTCGCCCGAGGAGGGATCGAGGAAGCGGTCGAAACGGCTGCGCACGTGATTGAACGTGAAATAGGCGCCGACGATCGAAGCCGCGCCGCCCACCACGCCGAAGCCTGCGACCCACATCGGCAGGCCGACGACGAAGAGCTGAACCGCCCATACCAGGGCGACCACGATGCTCATGCCAAGGTCGGGCTGCATTATCAGCAACGCCAGCACGCCGCCGACCAGCAGGGTGCAGAGGATATAGCCCGGCGCCCGGCGCTCGGTGCGGCTCTGGGCCAGCAACCAGGCCGAGATCACCGCCAGGCTGGGCTTCACGAACTCCGAGGGCTGCACGCTCGACAGGCCAGGCACCGAGATCCAGCGCCGCGCGCCCTTGATCTCGACACCTATGACGAACGTCGCGGCCAGCAAGAGCACGCTGCCGCAGAACACGATGAGCGCCAGGCGCCGGACGTGGCGCGGCGAGGCGAGGGAGATCGCCAGCATCATCATCAGCGCGATCGGCAAGAACACGAACTGGCGCTTGGCGAACAGGAACGAATCGGCGCCGATGCGCTCGGCGGCCGGCGGCGAGGCGGCAAGGGTGAGCAGCACGCCGAATGCCATGATCGCGAGCACGGCGCCCAGCGACCAGCGGTCGACAGTCCACCACCATTGGCCGATGACACTGCGGTCGTCGCGCGGAACCTGAATCACGCTGCCCTCCCCAAACTCTCGGCCCCCGGCAGGGCGCGCGCCATGGCGCGGAACGCATCGCCGCGGTGCTCGTAACTCTTCCACTGATCCCACGACGCGCAGGCCGGCGACAGAAGGACGACGGCGGTGCCCCCACTACCCGATGAGGGCGCCTCGCGCTGCGCGCGCTGGTGCGCCGCATCGAGCGCCGACTTGAGGTCGCCGCAGCGGCTATAGCCAAGCTTGCCCTCGAGCTGACCGGCAAACAGCTCGGTCGCCTCGCCGATCAGGAAGGCGTGGCGGATGCGGTCGAACCAGGGCGCGAGCGGCGCCACGCCGCCCTCCTTGGCCTGGCCGCCCAGGATCCAGTAGATGTCGCGATAGGACGACAGCGCGCGGGCCGCGGCGTCGGCGTTGGTCGCCTTGCTGTCGTTGACGTAGATCACATTGCCGACCGAAGCGACGCGCTCCTGGCGGTGCGGCAGGCCGGGATAGCTCTTGAGGCCGGCCACGATCTTTTCGCGCGGCACGTCGAGCCAGCGGCAGGCCGCCCAGGCGCAAGCGGCGTTCTGCGCGTTGTGGTCGCCGGGCAGCGTCGGCACGTCGGAAAAATCGACCCGTAGCCGTCGGCGTCGACCAGCATGCCGGCCCGGAACGACACGCCGCCCGCGACCGGGTGCTCCAGCGCCACCGGCACCGCGACGATGCCGGAGCGCGCTGCCATCCTGTCGTAGACGGCTTGCGAGGGCTCGTCGTCGATGCCGATCACGGCGCAGTCGCCGGGCCGCTGGCGCGCGAAGATGTTCTCCTTGGCCGCGACATAGCCCGCCATGTCGCCGTGCCGGTCGATATGGTCGGGCGTGATGTTGAGCCAGACCGCGACATTGGCGCGGAAGCTGTCGAGCAGTTCGAGCTGGTAGGACGAGAGCTCCAGCACATAGAGACCACCCGGCGCCGAGCGGCGCGAGATCGAGCGCGCCGCGGCCGATATTGCCGCCGACCTCGCAGCGCCGGCCGGCCTCGACGAGGATATGGCCGATCAGGGCCGTGGTCGTCGACTTGCCGTTGGTGCCGGTGATGCCGACGAAACCCGCCTTCGGCTGGGCGCGGGCCAGCAGCTCGATGTCGCAGATGATCTTCTTGCCGGCCGCGCGCGCCGCCGCGGCGACGGGATGCGGCTGGGGCAGATGACTCGGAATGCCGGGACTGATGATAAGGGCCGTCACGCGCGACCAATCGATGGCCGCCGGCTCGACGACCGGAACGCCGATCGTCGGCCGCGGCCTCGCGCGAAGCGGCGTTGTCGTCCCAGGCGACGCAATCGATGCCGGCCGCCTGCAGGGCACGCACGGTCGCCAGGCCGGAGCGCGCGAGCCCCAGCACGACGAACGACGAACCCTTGAGCACAGCGAGATCGATCATTCGGTCACCGCAACTTCAGGGTGGCGAGACCGGCCATCGCCAGGATGGCGGCGATGATCCAGAAGCGAAAGACGATGGTGGGCTCGGCCCAGCCCTTCTGCTCGAAGTGATGATGCAGCGGCGCCATGCGGAAGACGCGCCGGCCGGTCCATTTGTAGGACAGGACCTGGACGATGACCGAGACGGTCTCGAGCACGAACAGGCCGCCCACGATGGCCAGCACGATCTCGTGCTTGGTGACGACGGCGACCGCGCCCAGCGCGCCGCCGATGGCGAGCGAGCCCGTGTCGCCCATGAACACCATGGCGGGCGGCGCGTTGAACCACAGGAAACCCAGGCCCGCGCCGACCAGCGCGGACAGCAGCACGGCGAGCTCGCCCGAGCGCGGAATGTGATGGAGATAGAGGTAGTTGGTGAGAACGGTGTTGCCCACAACGTAGGCGATGAGGCCGAACACGGCGGAGGCCATGATCACCGGGCCGATCGCCAGGCCATCGAGACCGTCGGTGAGGTTGACGGCGTTGGAGGCGCCCACCATCACCAGGACGCCGAAAAGCACGAAACCGACGACGCTGAGCGGCAGCAGCACGTCCTTCAGGAACGGGAAGGCCAGCATGTAGCGCAACGGCGCGGGCGAAGACTGGGCGATCAGCCAGGCCGCCACCCCGGCCACCACGACCGAGACCGCGAGCTTCACCTTGCCGGGCACGCCCTTGGGGTTGCGCTTGGTGACCTTGAGGAAGTCGTCCCAGAAACCCACGGCGCCGAACGTCAAGGTGACGGCCAGCACGATCCAGACATAGCGGATTGGTGAGGTCGGCCCACAGCAGCGTGGCGATCGTGAGCGTGATCAGGATCAGGAGGCCGCCCATGGTCGGCGTGCCCTTCTTGTTCACGAGGTGACTGGCCGGCCCGTCGTCGCGGATCGGCTGGCCCTGCTTCTGCTTGCTGCGCAACCAGCGGATCAGGCCGCCGCCGATCAGGAAACTGAGGACCAGCGCCGTCAGGAAGGCGGCAATCGAGCGGAAGGTCAGGTAGCGGAAGAGATTGAAGGGCGTGAAGACATCCGCCAGGGGATAGAAGAAGGTAAAACATCTTAGCGTCCCGCCTCGCCGTCGCTTGCCGCCACGATGGCGTCGACGACATTTTTCATTTTCGAGCCCAACGATCCCTTCACCGCAATCACGTCCCCGGCCCGCAGCGCCGCCGCAACATCGCCTGCGAGCGCCGCCGAGTCCGGCCGATGCACCGCCGCGCTGCGCCGGCGCCAAGAGCGGCCACAGCGCCTGCATGTGCGGGCCGCACAGAAAGACCTGCGCCGCGCCGCTCGCCGCCACCGCATCGGCAAGCCCGGCATGGTAGGCATCCGCCCCCTCGCCCAGCTCGCGCATGTCGCCCATCACCAGCAGCCGGCGGCCGCCCCGGGCGGGCTCGGTGCGCGCCAGCACGCGCGAGCATGGCCCGCATCGAGACAGGATTGGCGTTGTAGCTCTCGTCGAGCAACTCGACCGTCCCGGCGCCGAACTTCAGCATCCGCCGCGCACCGCGGCCCGGCGACGCGCCGATGCCCTCGAGCGTCGCAGCCGCCTCGACGACGTCTGCACCCAGCGCCTCGACGACGGCCAGCGCCGCGATGCTGTTCAGCACCCAATGCTCGCCGGCCGCGCCAAGGCGATACTCGATCCGCCGTCCGTGGATCAAGGCTGCAACATCACTGCCTGTATCCTGCAGGCTGCAGGAAAGAAGCCGCGCCTCGGCGGCTTCGCTGCGGCCGAACCCGACGACGCGCGACACGCCGAAGCGGCGGGCATGTCCTGCCAGGCGGTCATAATGATGGCTGTCGCGGTTGAGCACGGCCACTGCATCTTCCGCCATGCCGGCGAACAGGCAGGCCTTCTCGTCGGCGATAGCCTCTTCCGAGCCCATGTAGCCGATATGGACCGGCCCGACATTGGTGATGACGCCGACATGCGCCTCGACCTGGCGGGCCAGCGGCTCGATCTCGCCGGGATGATTCATGCCGATTTCGAAGACGCCGTAGCGCGCCTCGCGCGACAAGCGAGCGAGGCTTATCGGCACGCCGACATGGTTGTTGAAGCTCGCCGCGCTGGCCGAGGTCGGCGCCTGGGCCGCCAGCATGGCGCGCAGCGCGTCCTTGGTGCTGGTCTTGCCGACCGAGCCGGTAACGCTTGCGATCCGCGCCTGGCTGCGCCGGCGGCCGGCACGGCCGAGGCTCGACCAGCGCTTTCATTGTGTCGGGCACGCGAATCAGCGTGCCGCCCGCGGCCTCGACATCGCGCGAGACCACGGCGGCCGCGGCACCGCGCTTCATCGCCTCGCCGACGAAGCCGTGACCGTCCGTGCTCTCGCCGCTCAAGGCGAAGAACAGGTCATCCTTGACGACGGCGCGGCTGTCGAAGGTGACGCCATTGGCCACGAACGGCGCGGTGATCGCCACCGGCGACAGCGCGCGCGCCACCTCGTCGGAGGTCCAGAGCGCGCTCACGTCACCGCCTCGGCGAACTCGCGCGCGACTTCCGCATCGTCGAAATGATGCGTCACGCCCTTGATCGTCTGGCCGGTCTCGTGGCCCTTGCCCGCGATCAGCAGCAGGTCGTCCCGGCCGCCGAGCGCCGCCATGCCCTGCTCGATGGCGGCGTGCCGGCCGTCCGTCACGTCGACCCAGTTCTGCCGGCCGGCCGGAATGCCGCGCACGATCTCGGCGCGGATCGCCGCCGGCTCCTCGCTGCGCGGATTGTCGTCGGTCACGAGGGTGAGGTCGGCGAGGCGCGTGGCGATCTCGCCCATCACCGGCCGCTTGGCGCGATCGCGATCGCCGCCGCAGCCGAAGACAACGACCAGCTTGCCGCGGGCGAACGGTCGCAAGGTCGCCAGCACGGTTTCGAGCGCTTCGGGCTTGTGGGCGTAATCGACATAGACCGCGGCGCCGGAGCGGTGACGGGCAACGAGCTGCAGGCGGCCGGGCGCCCCGCTCACGCTCGCCAGCGCCTGGGCAGCGCGCGCCGGATCGCCGCCGGTGGCGACGACGAGGCCGAGCGCACCCAGCGCATTGGAGGCCTGGAAGCCGCCGACCAGCGGCAGCTCGATCTCATGACGCTGGCCCAGCAGCTCGACCGACAGATGCTGGCCGGCCGGAGTCGGATCGTCCTTCAGCAGCCTGAACTCGCGGCCTTTTGTGCCGTAGGTCCAGAAACGGATGCCGCGGCGCTTGCAGATCGCCGCGATCGCCGGGGCGCGGTCGCTGTCGGCATTCACCACGGCGGTGCCGTCTTGCGGCAACAGGCTTTCGAACAGCCGCGCCTTGGCCGCGAAGTAGTCGTCCATCGAGGCGTGGTAGTCGAGATGCTCGTGTGTGAGGTTGGTGAAGCAGGCGGCGGAGAGACGGATGCCGTCGAGGCGATGCTGATCGAGGCCATGGCTCGACGCCTCGATTGCAAGATGCGTGACGCCCTCGCGCGCCAGGGTCGCGAGATCCTCGTGCAGCTGCACCGGATCGGGCGTGGTGAGGCCGGCGTCGCGCGTCAGCCCGGGCGAGACGATGCCGAGCGTGCCCACGCTCGCGGCCTTGAGGCCCAGCGTCTGCCAGATGTGGCGCACGAAGTGCACGGTCGAGGATTTGCCGTTGGTGCCGGTGACCGCGGCCACCGTGGCTGGCTGCAGGCCGGCGAAGGCGGCGGCCATCAGCGCCACGCGGCGACGCGGATTGCTGGCGCGGACGACGACGATGGCGGGATCGAGCGGCGGCAACTCCGCATCGAAGGCGGCGAGAATCGCCACTGCGCCGCGCTTGACCGCCTCGGCGACGAACGCCGCGCCGTCCTGGCGCGCACCGGCAAGGGCTGCGAACAGGAAGCCGGGCTTTACCTTGCGGGAGTCGAGAGTGAGGCCGGAAAGAACAGGATCGCGCGGCAAGGCGGCAAGGGACGCGGTGGCGTCGGTGCTCGCCCGCATGAGCTCACTCAGCAGCAAGGCGGCGCACTCCCGCCGCTGCGGGTGCGGCCGCCGTCTGGTTCGCGCCGGGTGCCGCCGGCAACGCCTTGCGCGGCTCCTGTGCGCGATGGCGTGCGTTGGCCGGCACGAATTGCGGCGGCACCACCTGTGCCGGCACCGGGGTCGAGGCGATTTCGATCGGCGGCAGGCCCTCCTTCAGGTCGCCCGGCAGGATGCCGTAGAGCGACACGATATCTTCGATGAGCGTCTTGACGGTGGGCGCGGCGTTCATGCCGGCCGTCGCATAGCCGGCGGTTTCGGCGATGCCCTTGGGCTCATCGAGCGACACCACAATGACGAACTTCGGATCGTTCATCGGAAACATGCCAGCAAACGAGCTGATTAGGGCTTTTTGGCGGTACCCGCCGCGCGCCGCCTTCTCGGCGGTGCCGGTCTTGCCGCCGACCTCGTAGCCCGGCACGTCGGCTTTCTTGCCGGTGCCGTCGACGACGTTCAGCCGCAGCAGCTGGCGCATCATCACCGAGGTTTTGGCCTGGATGATGCGGTGGCCGGTATCGCTGGCGGCGTTGCGCTTGATGATGCTGGGCGAATACAGGATGCCGCCATTGACCACGGCGGCGGCACCGGTCGCGAGGTGCAGGGGCGTCACCGAGATGCCGTGCCCGAAGGCGATGGTCATGGTGTTGATCGTCATCCAGTGCCGCGGATAGAGCGGCGCGGCAAGCTCGGTGAGCTGCGTCGTGAGCGGCTTCAGGAAGCCGATCTTGTCGAAGAAGGCCCGCTGAGTCTCGGTGCCCATGGCCACGGCCATCTTGGCCGAGGCGATGTTGGACGAGAACTTGAAGAGCTCCGGCACGGTGAGCGGCCGGCGCTGGGCATGATCGTCATTGATCGTGAAGCGGTCGATCTTGATCGGCGAGGTGGCGTCGAAGACGCTGCTCAACGTCACCTTGCCGGTGTCGAGCGCCATGGCCGTGTTGAAGATCTTGAAGGTCGAGCCCTGCTCGTAGACGCCCAGCGTGGCGCGGTTGAACAGCGCTTCGTTGGTGAGGGTCTTGGTGCTGTTCGGATCGAAGGTCGGCAGCGAGGCCATGGCGAGGACTTCGCCGTTGGTCGCATCCATGACAATGGCGGTGGCGCCGATGGCGGAGAACTTCTTCACCGAGGCCGCGAGCTCGCGCTCGACCATGCGCTGCAGCCGGAGGTCGATGGCGAGCTGCAAGGTCTCGCCGCTCTGCAGCTGCTGGTCGAAGAAGCGCTCGACGCCGGCCAGGCCGGCATTGTCGACGCTGGAATAGCCGAGGATGTGGGCGGCGGCCGTGCCCTGCGGGTAGATGCGGCGCTCCTCGGCCTGGAATTCGAGGCCGGGAATGCCGAGGCGATTGACCCTGTCCTGCTCGCGCGGGCTGAGGCCGCGCTTGACCCAGACGAAGGTCTTGTCGCCCTCGAGCTTCTCGCGGACGTCGTCGTACTTGAGGTCGGGCAGCGCGGTCACGATCTTGCGCGCGGCATCCTGCGGATCGAGCAGGAGACGTGGATTGACGAAGGCCGACATGACCGGCACCGACGTCGCCAGCACCACGCCGTTGCGGTCGACGATGTCGGCGCGCTCGGACTGGATCGAGCCGCCGCGGGCGGCCACGCGTTCCGTCGGCTCCGCGCCATCGCGCAACAGCGACACGTAGCTCATGCGCAGGCCGACCGCGACGAACGCCATGGCGAAGATCACCGAGGCAACGACGATGCGCTGGCGCGCCGTCTCCTGGGCGTCGCCCTTGAGGCGCTCCTGAACCGACCCGTAACGCGCGCCGGCCGCCGCGTTTGCCGCGGCGGCCGGTTCGGGCGAGGCAGACCTGCGCCACAGTCTCACCGACGACCCCCTTCGTTTCGCGAGAGGATTTCGTCGATCGAGACCGCAGCGCTCTGGCCTTCGCCATCCGGACCCGATGTTGCCGGCTCTTGAATCGGGGCCGGTCGAGGGGGCGTCGTGGGTCCGGACGAACGCGCTGGATGGGGTGCGGAGGCCGGCGAGGGGCTGCCGGCCTCCGCTGCGACGCGACCACCACCGGGCAAGCTCGACGAGGGGACGTCGTTGCCCGTTCGTGGGGGGGAAGGGAGTGGTGGATCGCGCCGCGGGGGGACGAGATTCCGATTTGAGCGAATCGAGCCGGATGACCTGCTTGATCGAGGCCGGCTCGAGGTTGAGATGCTTGATGGCGAGCCGCTCGATGCGCTCGGCCTCGTTGAGGTGAGCCCATTCGACCCGCAGGATATGCGTGGCCTGCTGGCTCTCGATGATCTTCTGGTTGGTGCGGTCGATCTTCTCCTCGAGATCCTGCACCTTGTATTTCACGGTGAACAGGCCGACCGCCGTGGCGACGGCGGCGACCGACCAGAACAGGAGTCCGCGATGGATCATGCGCGGCCTCCCCCGGTGGAAAGCTTTTCGGCCACGCGCAGGCGCGCCGAGCGGGCGCGCGGATTGGCGGCGATCTCCGAGGCCGACGGCAGCACCGGCTTGCGCGTGAGGTCGCCCAGCGTCGGGGCCTGCTCCTCGGCGCGCGGCGGCGCATGGCGCGACGGGCCGGGCGTGCGGCCGGCGCGGGCGCGCACGAATTCCTTGACCGCGCGATCCTCCAGCGAATGGAACGACACCACGGCGAGCCGTCCGCCCGGCGCCAGCACCTGCTCGGCCGCGGCGAGCCCGCGCTCGAGCTCGCCCAGCTCGTCGTTCACGGCAATGCGCAGCGCCTGGAAGGTGCGGGTGGCGGGATCGCTCTCGTCCCTGCCCTTCGGCCCGACGGCACGGCGCACGATGTCGGCCAGCTCGCCCGTGGTCTCGATGCGCTTCAGCTTGCGCGCCTCGACGATGGCGCGCGCCACGCGGCGGCTCTTCCGCTCCTCGCCGTAGCGCCAGATGATGTCGGCGAGCTCGGCCTCGTCGGCCTCGTTCACGAGGTCGGCGGCGGACGGGCCGTTGCGCTCCATGCGCATGTCGAGCGGGCCGGAGGCGCGGAACGAGAAGCCGCGTTCGGCCTGGTCGAACTGCATCGACGAGACGCCGAGATCGAGCGCCACGCCGTCGACATCCTCGACGCCTTCGGCAGCCAGAAGTTCGGCCATGTCGCCGAAGCGGCCTTCGATCAGGCGCAGCCGCGGCGCATAACGCTCGGCCAGCGCCTGGCCGGCAGCGATGGCGTCGGGATCGCGGTCGAGCGCGATCACCCGGCAGTCGGCGCGATCGAGCATCGCCGTCGCGTAGCCGCCGGCGCCGAACGTGCCGTCGAGATAGCGGCCGCCGTCGCGCGGCTGCAGGGCGTCGACGACCTCGCGCGCGAGAACGGGAACGTGGCGCGCGGCGTTCATGCGTCACCCGCGCCGAGGCCGCGCACGAAGGCGGCCATCTTGTCGCGATCGGAATCGCGGCGCTGCTGCCAACGGCCGGGATTCCACAGCTGGAACTTGTCGCCCTTGCCGACCAGCATGACGCCGTCGCCGACCTCGAGCACGCCGGCGAACTCGGCCGGCATCGAGAAGCGGCCGTCCGGCTCCATGGCGATGGTCCGGGCGCTGGCCGACAGATAGCCGGCGGGATCGAAGGCCTCGTCGTCGAGCGCCACCTTGAGCGCGCCCTTGGGGCCGAGCGCTTCGGTGCGCAGCCGCTCGAGCATGGCGTCGAAGCCCGCGCGCGAGTTGCCGTTCACGACTCCAGGCAGATTGGGGGAGTGATAGAGGACGAAGGCGCCCCGGTCGTCGGCCGGCAGCTCGTCACGGAAGGCTGCGGGCAACAAAGCCCGGCCTTTCTTATCGAGCTTGATCAGGATTTCGGACCGAAATGCCACGGCCCTTTCCCCCTGTATCCCGCCGCCGGTGCCCCACGCCCCGGCGCTAACTGTTACACGGGATACAGTGGGATATCATGGGATGCCCAGGGACGCAACGATCAATAGAATGAATCCACAAGGAATCGTAAGGCGTTAGACACTACATCTATTGTACGCAGGCCGGTTGGGACCGCAAGCAGTTGTGGATGCGACTCGCAAAGCGGTATCAAGACGGGTCAGATGGCCTGTAAGCCGGGTTCTGTCCTCGCCCGAAAGCGATGGATGGCCATTCCTCTGGGACGCCCGTTACCGAACGCCTCGCGCGACCGACCCGGACGGCGACGCGGAAACACCGCTGCCGGTTGCCCGGCGTGCCGCCCCTATTTGGTCTTGCTCCCGGTGGGGTTTGCCGTGCCGCTTCCGTTGCCGGTCGCGCGGTGGGCTCTTACCCCACCGTTTCACCCTTGCCCGCCCGGCGAACCGGACAGGCGGTTTGTTTTCTGTGGCACTTTCCCTGGGGTCGCCCCCGCCGGACGTTATCCGGCACCGTGTCTCCGTGGAGCCCGGACTTTCCTCGCCGAACGGTTGCCCGCCCGGCGCAGCCATCCAGCCATCTGACCCGCGCGCCTAGCTAGGCCTCGCCCTCGACCTGGTCAAGAGATCGGCCGGCCGGGCGCGCCTGAGCGGAGACATAGGGCGTACCTAAGTAAAAGTCAAGCCACAAGGTTAGTGTTACTTCTGGATGGGCGGGCCGGAACAGACCTGCTCGAGCAGGTCGCCCAAGAGGGCGCGGGTCTCGGGGTCGGCGATGCCGTCGACCCGGGCCGGCCGGAAGCGGCGCTGGAAGGAAGCGACGATATCGGCCGTCGCGACGCCCACGGCCGGCGGATAGCCGAAACGCTCGAGGGCCGCCTGGACATCGCCCTCGAGGGGGGCCGCGCCGGGGCGCGGCCACAGACCGATGCCGGCCTCGGCCAGCACCGACCAGGGAAAGCGCAGGCCGGGATCGATCTTGCGCTTGGGGGCGATGTCGGAGTGGCCGACGACATTGCGCGGCACGATGGCGGGATGGCGCGCCAGGATGCCGTGGCACAGCTCGATCAGGGCCGCGATCTGCACCCGCGGATAGTCATGGCGATCGCCGTGCAGGTTGACGATCTCCACGCCGACCGAGGTGGCGTTCAGCGCCTCGCGGCCGCGCCAGTGCGAACGGCCGGCGTGCCAGGCCACGCGATCCTCGGGCACCAGGCGATGGAGCGTGCCGTCCTCGGCCAGCACATAGTGCGCGCTGACGCGATGCTCGCGCGCACCGTCGCGCAGGATGTCGAGCGACTCCTTCAGCGGCAGTTCGGTGTAGTGCAGCACCAGCACGTCGACCACGGCATCCGCCGGCCGCGGCGCCTGATTGGGCGACGGCAGGTCGAGCGCGTTCACGACATGGCGGGCACGAGCCCGCGCTCGCGGCGCAACCGGTCGTAGGCGTCGTTGATCAAGGCGAGCTTGCGGTTGGCCACCGCGATCGCCTCCTCGGGCAGGCCCTGGGCGATCAGCCGGTCGGGATGATGGTCGCGCACCTGGCGCAGCCAGGCCTCGCGCAGCTGCTCGTCGGTCGCCAGCGGGTCGATGCCGAGGATGATGCAGGGCTCGCACTCGACGATGCCCAGCGCCGCCGCCCGGGCGCGCTCGAAACGCGCGCTGCTGAGGCCGAAGATGCGCGCCACCTTGGCGAGATAGTCGGCTTCCGCGGCATCGACCGGGCCGTCGGCGCGGGCGATGTCGAACAGGCCTTCGAGCACGTTCTCGAGCACTTCCGGCGCGTCGGGAAACAGCGCCGCGAGCTGGCGGGCGTAGGTCTCGAAGCCCGCCACGTCGCGCTTGGCAAGATCGAAGAAGCGCTCGACGTTCTTCTCCTCGCCCGGCGGCACCTGGAAGAAATTGCGGAACGCCTCGATCTCGACGTCCGACACCTGGCCGTCGGCGCCCGCCATCTTGGCGCCGAGCGCGATCACGCCGATGGTGAAGCCGATCTGGCGCAGCCCGGGATGCGCGCCGTCGTCGGCCGGCGGCGACGCCAGGCCGAGCAGCGAGCCGATCGGCTCGCCGTTGGCCAGCCGCGTCGCTCCGTCGACGATCCTGTCCCAGATTCTCATAATGCCCCGCTACAATTTCCCGCTCACAGGATCAAGGCGCCGATCGCCACGCCGACCAGCAGCACCAATGCAAGGCGGCGGTAGAAGCGTTCGCTGGCGAGCGGAAAAAGACGTCCGCCCAGCAGGCCGCCCAGCACGACGGCCGGCGCCAGGAAGAGCGCGTGCATGGCGGTGCTGCCATCAACCAGGCCGCGCGACGTGAACATGGCCAGCGCCACCAGATCGACGAACACGAAATAGGTCGTGAGGTTGGCCCGCACGCGTGTAACCGTTTCGTCACCTGCCAGGTAATAGAACGCGATCGGCGGTCCGGCCATGCCGGCCAGGCCGTTCAGGAAGCCGCTGCTGACACCCGCTGCCAGGGTGGTCGCGGTGCGCGGCCGGCCGGGGAAGCGCCAGCCGCTGGCCAGCAGGACGACGGCGGCGAGCACGATGCCCGAGATCGCCCAGCGCATCGGCTCGGGCGCGACGCTGGTCAGGACCAGATTGCCGATGGGAACGCCCACCACGGCGGCGATCAGCAGCAGGCCGATGCGGCGCCAGTCGACCAGCCGCACGACGCTGGGCAGCAGCGGCAGGACGACGACGATCTCCAGCAGCATGCACAGGGGTATCCCGACGGCCGGCCCGTACAGGGCGGAGAACACCGGAGTCATGATCATCGCCGCGCCAAAGCCGGCAAAACCCCGCACCGTGCCTGCAATGCAGGCAACGGCGATGCAGATCAGGAAGGGAAGCGTCAGTAGGTCGGGCATGACACTGCTTCCTCCTTTCAGAGTCCCTCTCCGCCGCGCAGCGGGGGAGAGGGTGGGGCCCATTGCGCAGCAATGGGAGGGTGAGGTGGTGCCTGGTAACGACGGGAATTGTCCCGCTTGCAGACGCCGCAGCCCACCTCACCCTCCCCGCGCAAGCGCGGGTCCCTTCCCTCTCCCCCCGCGATGACGCGGGCGGAGAGGGCCTCTGAGGGGCACCTCCCTTCGCAAGCGAGGGAAGGAGAAGAAGGACCGGACATGCACCGGGTCTAGCATTGCCGGCGCGCGGTTCGAGCATCATATAATGCAGGCCATGCCCTCAAAGAATCTCGCGGTTTCGACCGTCCCCCTGCTGATGCCGTACATCCAGCGGCGGCCCGAAACGGTCGGCGGCAAGCCGTTCAAGCTGGTGTCCGACTACACGCCGGCGGGCGACCAGCCGGAGGCGATCCGCCAGCTGATCGAGGGCGTGAAAAGCGGCGAGCGCAACCAGGTGCTGCTGGGCGTCACCGGCTCGGGCAAGACCTTCACCATGGCCAACGTCATCGCCTCGCAGAACCGGCCGACCCTGGTGCTGGCGCCCAACAAGACGCTGGCGGCGCAGCTGTGGAGCGAGATGAAGACGTTCTTCCCGGAGAACGCGGTCGAGTACTTCGTCTCGTACTACGACTACTACCAGCCCGAAGCCTACGTGCCGCGCTCCGACACCTACATCGAGAAGGATTCGTCGATCAACGAGCAGATCGACCGCATGCGCCACTCCGCGACGCGCGCGCTGATGGAGCGCGACGACGTCATCATCGTGGCCTCGGTCTCCTGCATCTACGGCATCGGCCCGCTGGAGAACTACCAGGCGATGACCTTCCGCCTCAGCAAGGGCGAGAGGGTCGACCGTTCCACCCTGCTGCGCCGCCTCGTCGAGCAGCAGTACAAGCGCAACGACAACGCCTTCCAGCGCGGCACCTTCCGGGTGCGCGGCGACACGGTCGACCTGTTCCCCGCCCACTACGAGGACAAGGCCTGGCGCATCGAGATGTTCGGCGACGAGATCGAATCGATCGTCGAGTTCGATCCGCTGACCGGCGAGAAGACGGCCACGCTGTCGGACATCATCGTCTACGCCAACAGCCACTACGTGACGCCGCGGCCGACGATGCAGAACGCCATCCAGCAGATCAAGACCGACCTCAAGCAGCGGCTCGACGAGTTCAACCGCGCCGGCCGGCTGCTGGAGGCGCAGCGCCTGGAGCAGCGAACCATCTTCGACATCGAGATGATGGAGACGACGGGCGCGTGCGCCGGCATCGAGAACTATTCGCGCTATCTCACCGGCCGCAAGCCGGGCGAGCCGCCGCCCACCCTGTTCGAGTATTTCCCGGATACCTCGCTGCTGATTGTCGACGAGAGCCACGTCACGGTGCCGCAGATCGGCGGCATGTTCCGCGGCGACTTCAACCGCAAGAGCGTGCTGGCCGAGTTCGGCTTCCGCCTGCCCTCGGCGATCGACAACCGGCCGCTCAAGTTCGAGGAGTGGGAGGCGCTGCGGCCGCAGACGACCTTCGTCAGCGCCACGCCCGGCCCGTGGGAGATGGAGCGCACGCAGGGCATCTTCATCGAGCAGGTCATCCGTCCGACCGGGCTGATCGACCCGACGGTGATCATCCGGCCGGTCGAGAAGCAGGTCGACGACCTCATCGCCGAGTGCAAGGACTGCGCGAAGAAGGGCGAGCGCGTGCTGGTCACCGTGCTGACCAAGCGCATGGCCGAGGATCTCGTGGAGTACATGCACGAGGCCGGCATCCGCTGCCGCTACCTGCATTCCGACATCGACACCCTGGAGCGCATCGAAATCATCCGCGACCTCCGGCTCGGCGCCTTCGACGTGCTGGTCGGCATCAACCTCCTGCGCGAGGGCCTCGACATCCCCGAATGCGCCCTGGTGGCGATCCTCGATGCCGACAAGGAGGGCTTCCTGCGCTCGCCGACCTCGCTGGTGCAGACGATCGGCCGCGCCGCGCGCAACGTCGACGGCCGCGTCATCCTCTATGCCGACAAGATGACCGATTCGATCAAGTACGCGATCGCCGAGACCGACCGGCGGCGCGCCAAGCAGCGCGCCTACAACGAGGCGCACGGCATCACGCCGGCCTCGATCAAGAAGAACATCAACGAGATCCTGCAGTCGACCGCCGAGCGCGACCATTACACGGTCGATACCGGCGTCTCGGGCGACGTCCACCTGGTCGGCCACAATCTGCGCAGCCACATCGCCGAACTCGAGAAGCGCATGCGCAACGCCGCCGCCAACCTCGAATTCGAGGAGGCGGCGCGCATCCGCGACGAGATCCGCCGCCTCGAGGCGCACGAGCTCGAGCTGCCGGGCCAGGCCGCCAGCGCCAATGTCGGCGTCCATCTCGGCCGCATGCAGAACAGCCGCGTGTTCCGCGGCGTGCGCACCGGCTCCGGTGGCCGGCCGACGCGGCGCAGCGGGCGCTAGGGCGAGCCTTTCGGAAGCCTCGCCGGGAGTTTCCGCAGTTCCCGCAGTTTCCGCTAGTGATTCGCCAATTAGAGAGGGGGCCGAGGCGCGCGCACCGGCTCGGGCGGCCGGCCGACGCCGCGCAGCCGGCGCCCGGGCGACCCTTTCGCGAACCTCCCCGGGAATTTCCGCAATTCCCGCTAGTGATTCGCCAATCAGCGACGTCGCCGAGGCGTGCGCACCGGCCCGGGCGGCCGGCCGACGCGGCGCAGCCGGCGCCAGGGCGACCCTTCCGGAAGGTTCACCGGAAGTTTCCGCGGAGCTATTGCATATGACCACTTCCGTCGTCTCGACCGGAGCGCGAAGCGCGGAGCGGAGAGACCTTCTCTCAACAATAAGTGGCTTATCGTTGAGAGAAGGTCTCTCCACTCGGGCCGGAGCCTGCCCCGAGCGAAGCCGAGGGGGCCTCCGGTCGAGACGACGGAAATGGTCATATGCGATAGCCTTGGGAGTTTCCGCAATTCCCGCTAGTGATTCGCCAATCAGCGATGTCGCCGCGGCGTGCGCATCGGCTCGGGTGGCCGGCCGACGCGGCGCAGTCGGCGCCAGGCCAACCCTTTCGCAAGCCTCCCCGGGAATTTCCGCAATTCCCGCTAGTGATTCGCCAGTTCGAGCAACGGCCGAGGCCCGCGCACCGGCTCGGGCGGCCGGCCGACGCGACGCAGCGGGCGCCAGGGCGAGCCTGTCACCGGGAATTTGCGCAATTCCCGCAAGCGTAGTGCCCGTTCCAGAGCCGGCGGAGTCGCGGGTTCCGGGCGCAGCGAGACAGCAGCGACACTGGCCCTTCCGCCGGAGTCCTGCTGGTCCGGGCCGTCTCGTGCCCGGGGATGGCGCCCAGCCTGCTGAGGCAGCAGGACGGCGGACAGTTGAATCGCACTGCATCGCGGCAAGCTCGTGTTTCGCCGGACACAGCGCGCCTCGGCGAGAGCTTGTCTTTAGCGAATAGTTAATCTATAGTCAAGTTAGATAAGTATAACTTTTTCGGCACACGACCTGCATCAGGCGCTGCCGCGAGTTTCTGCGCACCATTTGCGCAGAAACTCGCTGCCCCCGGAGGTCACCGCAAGGTCCGCAGGAAGGCCTCGACCAGCGGGCTCCACACCGCGGGGCCATCGGGACTGGTCGCGAGATTGTGGCCCTCCTGCCCATTGGGGCCGACGGCCTGAAGGGTGGCGTGCCCGCCGGCGCCGTTGTAGGCGTCGACCATGCGGCGGGCGAGGCCGGGCTCGAAGAAAGTGTCGTTGGCGGCGTAGATCCAGAGCATGGGCACCCGCGCCGTGGCGCCATACTTCGCCGCCGCCTGCACCAGGGCGCTGGTTGCGCAGTTGCCCGTGCCGCCGGTGGACAGGCGCTGATGTCCGCCGCGGCCGCCGGCAAAATCGATCATCCCCGAAACACCCGGCGGATTGAGGCTCGACAGGGCAATGGTGCCCCAGCCGCCGGCCGACTGTCCGACCACGATCGTATGGTCGGGCGCCACGAAGGGCTGGGTGCGCATGAAGTCGATCGCGGCCTTGATGTCGGCCGCGGTCTGCAGGCCGGCGCCGGCATAGTCGGGATTGTTGCAGGGCCCGTAGTCCTCCGCCCAGGCGCCGCCCGTCTCGCCGTAGCCGCGCCGCAGCGGCACAGCGACCACGTAGCCATGCGCGACGAACCACGAGGACAACGCGCTGTAGCGCTGCCGGCTCATCTGCGGGCGGGCCGAGCTCTCGGCCGGCGAGCCGTGATTGATGACGACGAGCGGCGCCCTCGCCTCGCCCTTCGGACGCATCACGGTCGAGAGCATCAGGGAAGAGCCGCCGGCCGCGGGAATGCGCCAGACCTGCTCGCGATTGGTGCTGCGTTCGGCATCCTGCGGTCCGGCCGACTGGCCGAGCGCGGGCAGGGCAAGCAGGCAGGAAAGGATCGAGGCAAATAGTCCCTTGAGCGGCTGTCGCATGGCTCTCCCTTTTTTCGATTCTGTTACGCTTTGCGGGCGACCGCTACCATCTGATGATCCAGAGCGTCGGGAGCGGCGATACGGTCGATCGGCACCCAGGCCCAGGCAACAAACGTGCAATCACCTCTCCGGCGCAACCGCGCTCTCGTGCCAGTGCCGCAGCAGCAGGTGGCTGAGCAGGCTCAGCAGCAGGAAGATCACGATGCCGGTCGCCGAGATCAGCGCCAGGGCCGCGAACATGCGCGGGATCTTGAGCTGATAGCTCAATTCGAGGATGCGGTAGGCGAGCCCCGAGCCGCTGCCGCCGGTGCCGGCGACGAACTCCGCGACGACGGCGCCGATCAGCGCCAGCCCGCCCGAGATGCGCAGGCCGCCCAGGAAATAGGGCAGCGCCGAGGGCAGCCGCAGGTCGATCAGCGTGCGCCAGCGGCCCGCGCCATAGAGCTCGAACAGGCTCAGCAGGTTGGGATCGACCGAGCGCAGGCCGAGGATGGTGTTGGACAGGATGGGAAAGAACGCCACCAGCCAGGCGCAGATCAGGAGCGAGAGCTCGACGTTGTTGGCCCACACGATGATCAGCGGCGCGATCGCCACGATCGGCGTCACCTGCAGGATGATGGCGTAGGGAAAGAGCGAGAGCTCGATCCAGCGCGACAGCGAGAACAGCACCGCCAGCAGGCCGCCGACCACGACGGCGGCGGCCAAGGCCTCGAGGGTGATCTCGACCGTGACCAGCAGTGACGGCGCCAGCGTGCCCCAGTCGGCGACCAGCGTCTCGGCCACCAGGATCGGGCCGGGCAGGATGTAGGGCGGGATGCCGGCGGCGCGCACCGCGGCCTCCCACAGGCCGAGCATCACGGCGCCCAGGACGAGCGGCGCGATGATGCGCGCGCTCATGTCCCCCTCATGCCCAGGGCTATCGCATATGCCCATTTTCGTCGTCTCGACCGAGGGCCCCCTCGACTTCGCTCGAGGCAGGCTCCGACCCGAGTGGAGAGACCTTCTCTCGACGATAAGCCGCTTATTGTTGAGAGAAGGTCTCTCCACTTCGCGCTTCGCGCTCCGGTCGAGACGACGAAAATGGGCATATGCGATAGCCCTGCCTTCATGCCGCCATCGCCTCGCCGAGCCGCGCCGAGGCCTGCCGGCACCAGGCCGCGTACTCCGCCGACGTCCGGAACGATTCGCTGCGCGGATAAGGGGCGGCGATCGAGAGCTCCGACTGGATCCGGCCCGGACGCGCCGCCATCACGGCGATGCGCTGCGACAGGAAGACCGATTCGAACACCGAGTGGGTGACGAACACGACGGTGACCTTGGAGCGCTGCCAGAGTTCCAGGAGATCGGCGTTCAGCCGGTGGCGCGTGATCTCGTCGAGGGCGGCGAACGGCTCGTCCATCAGCAGCAGGCGCGGCCCGGTCACCAGGGCGCGGGCGATCGACACCCGCATCTTCATGCCGCCCGACAGTTCGCGCGGCCAGGTACGCTCGAAGCCCTGCAGCCCGACATTGGCGAGCGCCTCGGCGGCCCGCGCCGCGCGCTCGCTTCGCGCCACGCCGCGAAGCTTGAGCGGCAGGCCCACGTTGGCGAGCGCCGTCGCCCACGGCATCAAGGTCGGCTCCTGGAAGACGAAGCCGAGCTCGGCCTTGTCCGCCGACAACTCGATCGTGCCGCCGCTCGGCTGGCTCAATCCGGCGATCAGGCGCAGCAACGTCGACTTGCCGCAGCCCGAGGGGCCGAGGACGCTCAGAAACTCGCCGGCTTCGACGTCGAGCGAGACATTGGCGAGCGCCTGGACGCCGTTCGCGAAGACCTTGGAGACGCCGCGAACGCCGACCAGCGGCATCAGGCCGGGGGCAAGGTGAGATCGAGCCTGGCCAGCCACACCGGCATCGGCAGGCTGTCGCGCGCGGCGAGATTGGCCGGCAGCGCCGTGCGATCGGTGACACGGCTGAACGGCAGCACGAGGCCGGCGCGCACGCCGAACACGGCGTCGCGGTCGAGATACTTGTCGTCCTCGGGGAAGAACTCGGTGATCAGCGGCTGGTGGCCCGGCGCCTGGATGATCATGTGCAGATGCGCCGGACGCCAGGCCTCGCGGCCCAAGGCGCGCAGCATGTCGCCGGCCGGGCCGTCGTCGGGCACCGTGTAGGACACCGGGCGCACGGTCGAGAAGGCGAAGCTGCCGTCGGGCGCCACGGTGAGGCGTGCGTGGTAGTTGGTGGGCGACACCGCCTTGTCCTGCTGCGAGTAGAGCCCGTTGCCGCCGTTCTGCCACAGCGCCAGCACCGCGCCCTTGGCCGGCGCGCCCTTCTCGTCGGCGATCCTGCCGCTCACCACCAGCGGCTCGCCGACCTGGCCGCGCCACAGGTCGCCGCCATTGGCGAGCTCGGGCGCGCCCTCGATGTGGAACGGGCCCAGCACCGAGGACGGCGTGCCCGACGTCGCGGCATTCACCATGTCGACCAGCGAGGAGACGCCCAGCAGGTCGGAGAAGAGGATGTATTCGTTGCGCTTGTCGTCGGTGAATTGCGTGGCGCGGGTCAGCGCGTCGATCGCGGCCGTCCATTCGGCCTGGGTGAGCTTGTTCTCGCGCACGAAGCTGTGCAGATGGCCGGCCAGGCTGACCAGCAGGGTCCGCGTGCGCTCCGAGGGCGCGTTCTTGCAGTATTCGGCGAAGGCCTGGGTGATGCTGGCCGGCGTCAGATTGCGCATGTCAAAAATCTCCCGCCCGTCTAGCGGGCCGCTCGCAGCAGCGTATCGTAATCGGCGCGCAGCAGAGCGAACAGCAGATGGTCCGCCCACTGACCGTTGATCCTGAGATACTGCCGCGCCAGCCCCTCCTCGTGGAAGCCGACCTTGGCCAGCACCCCCTTGGAGGGCTCGTTGTGCGGCAGGCAGGCCGCCTCGAGGCGGTGCAGCCTGAGGTCGTCGAAGACGAAGGGCAGGACGGCGCGCAAGGCGTCGGTCATCAGCCCCTGCCCGGCATAGGGCGCGCCCATCCAGTAGCCGACCGAGGCCGCCTGGGCGACGCCGCGCCGGACGTTGCTGAGATTGATGCCGCCGGCCAGCCGCCTGCCCTCGTTGGTGAAGACGAACAGCCCGTAGGCCTCGCCGGACCGCCATTCGCGCGCCTGCTGGCGCAGCCGGCGGCGGAAATGGTCGCGGCCCAGGGAATCCTCGGGCCAGGTGGGCTCCCAAGGGGTAAGGAAGGCCCGGCTGCGGGCCCGCAGTTCGGCCCATTCGGCCCAGTCGTCCATGGTCGGAGCGCGCAAAAACACGCGCTTCCCGGAGATCCGGGTCATTCCCGACAAGGACAAAGGGACATCAGCGAAACGGAACATCGCGGTCTATACTAACGTTACGCCTCGAATTGTTACATGTTTTCCGAGGCTTGACGTAGGAAATTGAGACCGTCCGCCGCGCCCCTGAATCGCCCGACCGTCTTGAAACGGACCGACTGTGGTATGAAATTCCCACCTCTACTAGAGTGAGTGCATCCCTAGGACCCGTCATGGAAATCGATAAAAACCCCAACGTCGGACAGAAGGGCCGCTTCTATCTGACCAAAAACATCTGGCTGCCGCAGGAGCCGATCGAGAAGCTCAATCTCAAGATGGGGGACATGATCCTGCGGCGCATGCCCAAGCTGCCCTTGAGCGGCGACGAGGCGCTGAAGATGTTCCCGGTGCTGGCCGAGCTCCGCAAGAGCCACGACAAGATCAAGGCCGACCTCCAGTACCTGCTGAGCCATCACGAAGAGATTCCGGCGCTGCATGAAGTCCATCCGCGCGACCTCTACGTCGCGGGCCGCGCCTGGCGCACCTTCCTGCTCAAGATCTGGGGCCACGAGGTCAAGGAGAACACGACCGCAGTGCCCGACACCTACGCCGCGATCTGCCGGATCCCGGGTGTGCATACCGCGCTGTTCAGCATCCTGGCCGGCGGCGCGGAGATCGAGCCTCATCGCGGCTCGGCGGCCGGCGTGGTCCGCTTCCACTATCCGCTGATCGTGCCGACCGAGCCGGAGAAATGCTGGATCGAGATCGGCGGCTACCACTTCTTCTGGGAGGAAGGCGTGCCGCTGGTGTTCGACGACACGCGCGAGCACTGGGTCAAGAACCAGACCGACGAGACCCGCGTGGTGCTGATCATCGACTTCAACGCCGACATGCCGTTCCCGGTCAATCTCTACACCGGGCTGCGCTACAACCTCATCCGCCGCAGCGCCGAGGTCAAAGCCGTCGTCGAACGCGCCGCCATCGGTGTCCCGCCGCGGGCCTCCTCGCAGCCCCAGGTCTCGAAGGGCCTGATCAGCATGGCGAGCCACACGACGTCGCCAGCGAACGTCGATCGCTCGTAGCTCCGACCGCGACCTCATGCTTCATGTTCCTCTCCCCCTTGGGGGAGAGGTTAGGTGAGGGGGTAACCGAAGACTGCCTCCTGCATCACCCCCTCACCCAGCCTCTCCCCCAAGGGGGAGAGGAGCATGAGTAGGGGGAGAGGAGCATGAGGGGTGTCTTTGCTGGGAGCGCGCCGCTCAATTGGCGCGTCTTCGTGGATCACACAGATGAGCGCCACGGAGTGGCGCGCTCCCAGCAAAGACGCCCGACCGCGACTTCATGCTCATGTTCCTCTCCCCCTTTGGGGGAGAGGTTAGGTGAGGGGGTAACCGAAGACTGCCTCCTGCATCACCCCCTCACCCAGCCTCTCCCCCAAGGGGGAGAGGAGGGCGAATGCCAGCCTCTCCCAGGGGGGAGAGGAGCATGAGGGGTGTCTTTGCCGGACACGCTGTCCGGGCAAGACTAAGCCGCCAGGCGCTTGGCGATCCTGTCGAGCGATTCGAGTTCGTCGATCGGGCCCAGCGCCGCCAGGGTGAGCTCGCCCTGCAGCAGGCGGCGCGCGACGCGGCGCACCGCTTCCTGATCCACCGCCTCGATGCGGGCCACGATCTCGGCATAGGGGATCGTGCCGGCCGTGGATGATGAGATGGCGCGCCGCCTGCTCGCAGCGTGCGCCGCTCGATTCCAGCGCCATCAGGGTGCCGGCCTTGATCTGGTTGCGGGCGCGCACCAGCTCGGCTTCGCTCAACGTGCTGGCGACGCTCACGAACTCCTCGCACACGGCCGGCACCAGCTCGGCCAGGTCGTCCTCGCCGGTGCCGGCATAGATGCCGAACAGGCCGCCGTCGGCGTAGGCGGTGTTGAAGCAGTGGATGCCATAGACCAGGCCGCGCTCCTCGCGGATGCGCTGGAACAGGCGCGAGGACATGCCGCCGCCGAACAGGGTCGAATAGACGGCGAGCGCGAAATAGTCGGGATCGCGATAGCCGATGCCCTCGCAGCCCAGCACCAGGTGGGCCTGCTCGAGCACCCGCGTCTCGCGCCCGTCGCCGCCGACATACTTCAGCGGCACCGGCGCCTCGGCGTTGGCCGGCGTGCGCGGCACCGAGCCGAAGTGCTTCTCGGCGAGATCGACGATCTGGTCGTGCTCGACGCGGCCCGCGGCCGACAGCACCATGTTGGACGCGGTGTAATGGCGCGCCAGATAGGCGAACAGGTCGTCGCGGCCGATCGCCTCGACGGAGGCGGCCGTGCCCAGCACCGGCCGGCCGAGCGGCTGGCCGGGCAGCGCGGTCTCCTGGAACTGGTCGAAGATCACGTCGTCGGGCGTGTCGAGGGCCTGGCCGATCTCCTGCAGGATGACGCCGCGCTCGCGCTGCAGCTCGTCGGGATCGAACACCGAGTTGCGCAGGATGTCGGCCACCATCTCGACGCCGAGCGCCACGTCCTCCTTCAGCACCGAGGCGTGGTAGGCCGTGATCTCGCGGCCGGTGTAGGCGTTGAGGCTGCCGCCGACATTCTCGATCTCCTCGGCGATGGCGCGGGCCGAGCGGGTGCGCGTGCCCTTGAACGCCATGTGCTCGAGCATGTGCGCCATGCCGTTCAGCTCGGCGCTCTCGTGGCGCGTGCCGCAGGCCACCCAGATGCCGAGCGAGGCCGATTCGACCTCGGGCATCGGGTCGACCGCGACGCGCAGGCCGTTGGCGAGGGTGGTGACTTTTACAGTGCTCATGTGCGTACCTTTGCGCGGACGGGCGCGGGCTCACGGGCCAGCGCCATGCGTTCGTCGATCATCGTTTCGAGCGCGGCGAGGTCGTTGGGCAGGCCATCGACCCTCTCGACCCGCTCCAAAAGGTCGCCCAGGCGGGCCGGCAGGCGCGGCCGCTCGCCGGTGGCCTTGGCCACGGCATCGGGGAACTTGGCGGGGTGGGCGGTCGCCAGCACGACCATCGGAACCTTGGGATCGCGCCGATGCTGCTGGGCCACGGCGTAGCCCACGGCGGTGTGCGGATCGATCGTCTCGCCGAAGCGGCGGCGGCAATCGGCGATGGCGGCGAGCGTGCCCGCCTCGTCGAGGCGGCCGGCATCGAACAGCGTGCGCACATGGGCCAGCGCATTGGCGCCAACCTTGAGCGTGCCGGAGCGGCGGAACTCGGCCATCGCCTCGGCCAGCGCCTTGCCGTTCCGGTCGTAGAGGTCGAACAGCAGGCGCTCGAGGTTGCTCGAGATCTGGATGTCCATGCTGGGGCTCCAGGTCGGCACCACGTCGGCCGTGGTCATGGCGCCGGTCTCGAAGAAGCGTGCCAGGATGTCGTTGCTGTTGGTCGCCACCACGAAGTGATGCACGGGCAGGCCCATGCGCTGGGCGGCGTAGCCGGCATAGACGTTGCCGAAATTGCCGGTCGGCACGGCGAAGGCGACCGGCCGTTCGGGCGCGCCGAGCTTCAGCGCCGCCCAGAAGTAGTAGACGATCTGCGCCATCACCCGCGCGAAGTTGATCGAGTTCACTGCCGTGAGCGCATGGCGGTCGCGGAAGGCGAGATCGTTGAAGCAGGCCTTGGCGAGGTCCTGGCAGTCGTCGAACGTGCCGGCGATGGCGATGTTGTGCACGTTGGGCGCCAGCACCGTCGTCATCTGGCGGCGCTGCACCTCGCTCACCCGGCCGCGCGGATGGAGCATGAAGATGTCGATGGTCTTGCGGTCGCGCACCGCCTCGATGGCGGCCGAGCCGGTGTCGCCCGAGGTCGCGCCGACGATGGTGGCATGCTGCCCCTTGGCGCGCAGCGTGTGGTCGAGCATGCGGCCCAGGAGCTGCAGCGCCACGTCCTTGAAGGCGAGCGTCGGGCCATGGAACAGCTCGAGCAGATGCAGGCCCGCATCTTCGCGCGTTACGTCCCCCAGCGCCTTGAGCGGCGCCACGTCCGGCGTCTCGAACGCGGCATAGGCCTCGCCGATCAGGCGGCGAAAGGTCGCCTCGTCGAAGGCGTCGCCGACGAAGGGCCGCATGATGCGGAAGGCGAGCTCGCCATAGGACAGGCCTTTCAGCCCGGCGATCTCGGCCGCAGAGAAGTGCGGCCACTCGGCCGGCAGATAGAGGCCGCCGTCGCGGGCGAGGCCCGCCAGCATGACCTCTTCGAAGCCGAGCGGCGCGGGATCTCCCTGCGAGCCGTGGCGGGTGCTGATGTAACGCAACGGAATGACTCCGACTAAATCAGTGACTTCCTCCCCTGCGCGGAACCCGCGCAGGGCAGGTGCCCGCGTGAGCGCCTTCACAGGCGCGTAAGCGGCCGGAGGGGTCATGGGCGACAGCGAGTTCGTAGCCCATGACCCCTCCGGCCCTGCGGGCCACCTCCCCTTCGCGGCCTCCGCGAAGGGGAGGTGAGCTGCAAGGAACAGCGATCATGCTTACGCCACCTGGCGGCAGGCTGCGTGATCCTTGCGGACCCTTTTGGTCGAGGCGGGATGCTTCTCCAGCATCCGCGCCGGACGGGTCGGACGCTTGACGAGGTCGCCCGCCGCAATTGGGGCACTGGCCGCCCAGCCGGGTTCGGGCACAGTCCGCGCAGAACGTGCACTCGTAGGTGCAGATCAGGGCATCGGGCGCGCCGTTGGGCAGGTCCTTGTCGCAGCATTCGCAGTTGGGACGGAGGTCGAGCATGGGCTTCCTCTTACGCCGAGAGATAGCGGCTTTCCAGATGCGCCTTGAACGCCGCCGTGCCGAGCGGCGCCCCGGTGGCCTCGCCCAGGATCTCGTCGGTGGTCGCAATCGAGCCCTTGCCGTGCACATTGGCGCGCAGCCAGCCCAGCAGGGGCGCAAAATCGCCCTGGCCGATGGCGTCCAGGAGGCCGGGATGGGCCTTCTTGGCCGCGGCGAAGAGCTGGGCCGCCGCCAGCGCGCCCAACGTGTAGGTCGGGAAATAGCCCCAGCCGCCGTCCGGCCAATGGATGTCCTGCAGGCAGCCCACCGCGTCGTCGGGCGGCACGATGCCCAGCAGCTCGCGCATCCCTTCGTTCCAGGCGCCGGGCAGGTCGGCGAGCAAGAGGTCGCCCGCCAGCAGGGCGCGCTCCAGCCGGTAGCGCAGCATGACGTGCAGCGGATAGGTCACCTCGTCGGCGTCGACGCGGATGAAGCCCGGCACGACGCGGGTGTAGACGCGATGGATGTTGTCGGCCGTCCAGGCCGGCCCATCCTTGCCGAAGGCGGCGCGCATGCGGGGGGCGGCGAAGGCGAGAAAGGCATCGCTGCGGCAGGCCTGCATCTCCATCAGCAGCGACTGGCTTTCATGCAGCACCATGCCGCGCGCGTTGCCGACCGGCTGGCGTCGCCAGGCGCGCGGCAGGCCGGCCTCGTAGAGCCCGTGCCCGGTTTCGTGCAGGGTGCCCATCAGGGCGCGCGCGAAGTCGCTCTCGTCGTAGCGCGTGGTGATGCGCACGTCGTCGGCGGTGCCGCCGGTGAAGGGATGCTCCGAGACGTCGAGCCGGCCGTGCGAGAAGTCGAAGCCGATCAGGCGGATCAGCTCCTCGCCCAGCTTGCGCTGCTGGGCGACGGGAAACGGCCCGTCGAGGGCGAGCGGCTGAGGCTCGCGCTTCTGGTGTTCCATGACGCGGCCCAGCAGGTCGGGCAGGAAGCCGCGCAGCTCGGCGAACAGCAGGTCGATGCGCTGGGCGCGGCCGCCCGGCTCGAATTCGTCGAGCAGCGCGTCGTAGAGCGACGTGCCGAGCGCGGCGGCCTTGGCTTCGCCCACCTGGCGCATCACGGCCAGCACCTCGGAGAGCGTCGGCAGCAGCGACTTGAAGTCCTTGTTCTTGCGCGCCTCGCGCCAGGCCATCTCGCAGGCCGAGGTGGCGTGCGTGCGCGCCTCGACGAGGGCGGCGGGCAGCGCGCTTTCATGCACCCAGGAGCGGCGCATCTCGCGCAGGTTGGCGGCGCGCCACGGATCGAGGTCCGGGGCGCCCTCTTCCGCCCGCCCCAGCAGCTCGGGCATGTCGGGCGCCGAGATCATGCCGTGGGCGATGACGCTCAAGGTGGCGAGCTGATCGGCGCGGTCTTCGCTGGCGCCTTCGGGCATCATGGCCGAGCGATCCCAGTTCAGGATCGCGCAGGCGCGATGGACGGCGCTCAGCCGCGCGAAGCGGCGTTCCAGCTCGGCATAGGGATCGTTGGCGATCATGGCTTGGCCTTGGTGTGGCCAGCGACGGTGAGCCGTCCGTTCTCCCAATGATAGGCGAGATAGACGCCGGCCAGCGCCGCCGCCAGCAGGAACCAGGTGATGGCGTATTGCAGATGGTCGTTGGGAATATCGAGCCGCGTCTGGCCGCCCACCGGCACGCCGCCGGGATTGGGCGTCGCATCGGCCTCGAGGAAGAACGTGTCGAGCTTGGGATCGGGCTTGCCGCCGGCCATGCTGCGCATCAGGGGCACGTCGACATGGAACCAGACGTTGCGGTCGGGCGCATTGTCGGGCGCGAACTGGCGCTGCTCCTGGTTGCGGCGGACGATTCCCGTGAGCTCCAGCGGGCCGGCAAGCTGGCCCTGGGCGCGCCGTGCCGGGTCCTTCTGCTCCTGGGGAACGAAGCCGCGGTCGAACAGGATCACGCGCCCGTCGTCGGTCCGGACCGGCGTCACGACCTGCAGGCCGACCGTGTTCTTGAGGCTGCGCGCGGCGAGATAGAATTCCTTGTCGTGCAGGAAGCTGCCCGCGACCTTGACCCTGCCGTACTCGAAACGCAGCGGGTCGCCCCGCAGCAGCTCGTCGAGCGTCATCGGCGCCGCCGCCTGGTTGGTGGCGATGCGGTCAAGGATGTCGCGCTTCCACTCGCGGCGCTCCATCTGCCAGATGCCGAGGCCCAGCGAGAAGACGAAGATCGGCAGCGAGATGAGCGTGGGCCACAAGGCGGGCCGCAGCCTGATCATGATCCGTCGCTCCCAAAAGGCGAACCGCCGGGGAGCACCCGGCGGATTAATGACTCTCATCTCCGTCTTCAGGCTCCTCTCCCCCGCTAGGGGGAGAGGTTGGGAGAGGGGGCCACGCACGTCGTTGCCCCCTCTCCTAGCCTCTCCCCCTAGCGGGGGAGAGGAACTTGAGACGCGGGAGAAGTGGAACTCTCTAGTGCAGCGCGATCGGCGCCTTGCCTGAGCCCCACCAGTAGATGCAGAAGAACAGGAACAGCCACACCACGTCGACGAAGTGCCAGTACCAGGCGGCGGCCTCGAAGCCGAAATGCTGGCGCGGCTTGAACTGGCCGGCCATGGCGCGGAACAGGCAGACCAGCAGGAAGGTCGTGCCGACGAACACGTGGAAGCCGTGGAAGCCGGTCGCCATGAAGAAGGTCGACGAATAGATGTTGTCGCGGAAGCCGAACGGCGCGTTGAAGTACTCGTAGGCCTGGATCGAGGTGAAGCAGAGGCCGAGGATCACCGTCAGCGTGAGGCCGCGCACGGCGTCGCGCTTGTTGCCCTCGAGGATGGCATGGTGCGCCCACGTGACCGTGGTGCCCGAGAGCAGCAGGATCAGCGTGTTCATGAACGGCAGGTCGAACGGCGCGATGACGTGGACGCCCTTGGGCGGCCAGATGCCGCCGGTCGCCTCGGCGCGGACCGGCATGTCGGCCGCGCCGGGGATAGAGCGAGGCATCGAAGAACGCCCAGAAGAAGGCGGCGAAGAACAGCACCTCCGAGGCGATGAACAGGATCATGCCGTAGCGCAGGCCGAGCTGGACGACCGCGGTGTGGTACTTGCGCGATTCGACGATGACGTCGCTCCACCACCAGAACATCACCGCGAAGATGATCAGGAAGCCCGGGGCCACGATCCACCATTCGACGAACTTGACGGCGACCTCGACGCGCGGCCCCAGCATGTCGGGATGCATGCCGAGCGCCGCGCCGAAGGCCAGCAGCAGCGCGCCGATGGCGCCCAGCGCCGGCCACGGGCTGGGGTCGACGAGATGATAGGGATGCTTCTGCACGCCGTCGGCCATTTTCATCCACCCTTTCCGGATCCGTTGGCGGGTATGCCGCCCAGCAAAGTCTTCGCCCGCTCCGTCTTGGCCTCGAAGAAGGTGTAGGAGAGCGTGATGGTGCGAATGTTGTCGTAGCGCCGATCCTTGTCCATCTCGGGATCGACGAAGAATACCACGGGCATGTCGACCGACTGGCCGGGCTGCAGCAGCTGCTCGGTGAAGCAGAAGCATTGCAGCTTGTTGAACCAGCGGGCCGGCGGGCTCGGGCGTCACGTTGTATGTCGCGGTGCCGACGATCGGCCGCTGCGAGACGTTGGTCGCACGGAAGTAGACCAGCTTCTCCTCGCCCAGCCGCACCTTGACCTCGCGCTCGACCGGCTGGAAGCGCCACGACAGGTTGGGATCGACGTTGGAATCGAAGCGCACGGCCACGGTGCGCGACAGCACCGGGCGCTCACCTTCCTGGGCCACGATCGGCGTGCCGGCAAAGCCCGTGGCCTTGCAGAACATCTCGTAGAGCGGCGACGGCGGCATAGGCGAGCGCCAGCATGCCGCCCACGATGGCCACCATGGTCCAGGCCAGACGGGCATTCCGGTCCGGAGCAGCGCTCATGTCTGGCCCCCCATGCGCACCAGGGTGAGCAGGAAGAAGATCGCCGCCAGCGCCAGCAGGAAGGCCGCCATGAACAGGTTCTTGCCGCGCTGGCGGCGGTGCCTGTCGGTGTCGCCCGGACGGCGGTCTTCGGTCATGGCGACACTCATCCGGCCAGTATCCGGGCCACCACCCGATCGAGCGGCAGGGCCGCGAACAGGACGGCGAGATAGAGCAACGAGAAGCGGAACATCCGCCTTGCCTTCGGGAAGCCGCTCGGGTCGTCGGCGGTGCGCCACACCGCGGTGGCGTGGCCGACGAAAGTGAGGCTCATCGCCAGCGCCACGCCGCCATAGAGCCAGCCGACCGCGCCCAGCAGGGTCGGCGCCAGCGCCACCGGCACCAGCACCAGCGTATAGAGCAGCATCTGGCGCTTGGTCTCGCGCAGCCCCGCCACCACCGGCAGCATGGGCACGCCGGCGCGTCGATAGTCGTCGCTGCGATAGAGCGCGAGCGCCCAGAAATGCGGCGGCGTCCACAGGAAGATCAAGCAGGAAGAGCGCGATGCCGACGGCCGACACGTCGCCGGTCACGGCCGCCCAGCCGATCATCGGCGGGAAGGCGCCGGCGGCGCCGCCGATGACGATGTTGTGCGGCGTCCGGCGCTTCAGCCAGATCGTGTAGACGAAAACGTAGAACAGGATCGCTGCGGCGAGCAGGGCGGCGGCGACGAAATTGGTCGCGACCGCCATCAGCAGCACGGAGAAGATCGACAGCAGAACGCCCAGTCCCAGCGCATCGTCGGGCGCGACGCGGCCGGACGGCACCGGCCGGTTGGCGGGTCCGCGCCATCAGGATATCGAGGTCGCGCTCGTACCACATGTTGAGGGCGCCGGCGGCGCCGGAACCCAACGTGATCGCCAGCACGGCAAGCGCCGCGGTGAAGGGATGGATGTGTCCCGGCGCGATCAGCACGCCGACCAGCCCGGTGAACACCACCAGCGACATGACGCGGGGCTTCAGCAGTTCGACGTAGTCGCGCACCCGCGTGGGCGGCGCCGCGTCGAATGCCCTGGTCAGGATCTGTGTCGTATCGCTCATCGCCTTCAAGGCGAAGGCGCCCGCCCTATCGGAAGATCAGGGGGCGCCTCCGCTCCTCGGTCAGTGGTGCGCCGTGGGCGAGATGTGCGGCAGTTCCTCGAACGTGTGGAAGGGCGGCGGCGACGCCACCGTCCATTCCAAGCGTCGTGGCGCCCTCGCCCCAGTAGTTGGCGCCGACCCGCCGGCCGTACAGCATCCCGCCGAACACGACGAAGATCAGCCAGAAGATGGTCGAGCCGAACGAAATGAAGGCGCCGATCGAAGAGATGAAGTTCCAGTGCGACATCGCGTCGGGATAGTCGACGTAATGGCGCGGCATGCCGGCGAGCCCGCTGAAATGCATCGGGAAGAAGGTCAGGTTCACGCCGATGAAGGTCGTCCAGAAATGGATCTGGCCCGCCCACTCCGGGTACTGCCGGCCGGTCATCTTGCCGAACCAGTAGTAGAAGCCCGCGAACATGCCGAACACGGCGCCGAGCGACAGCACGTAATGGAAGTGCGCGATCACGTAGTAGGTGTTGTGCAACGCGTAGTCGACGCCGGCATTGGCCAGCACGACGCCGGTGACGCCGCCCACGGTGAACAGGAAGATGAAGCCGATCGCCCACAGCATCGGCACTTCGAGGCGGATCGAGCCGCCCCACATGGTGGCGATCCAGGTGAAGATCTTCACGCCGGTCGGCACCGCGATCACCATGGTGGCGGCGACGAAATAGGCGCGCGTGTCGACGTCCATGCCGACGGTGAACATGTGATGCGCCCACACCACGAAGCCCACGACGCCGATCGCCACCATCGCGTAGGCCATGCCGAGATAGCCGAAGATCGGCTTCTTGGAGAAGGTCGAGATGATGTGGCTGACGATGCCGAAGGCCGGCAGGATCATGATGTACACCTCGGGATGGCCGAAGAACCAGAAGAGGTGCAGGAACAGCGTCGGGTCGCCGCCGCCGGCCGGATCGAAGAAGTGCGTGCCGAAATTGCGGTCGGTCAGCAGCATGGTGATGGCGCCGGCCAGCACCGGCAGCGCGAGCAGCAGCAGGAAGGCCGTCACCAGGATCGACCAGGCGAACAGCGGCATGCGGTGCAAGGTCATGCCCGGCGCGCGCATGTTGAAGATCGTGGTGATGAAGTTGATGGCGCCCAGGATCGACGAGGCGCCGGCGATGTGCAGCGAGAAGATGGCGAGGTCCATGCCCGCGCCCTGCTGGATGGTGAGCGGCGGATAGATCGTCCAGCCGGTGCCGACGCCGCCGCCGATGATGGCCGACAGCAGCAGCAGCAGGAAGGCCGGCGGCAGCAGCCAGAAGCTGATGTTGTTCATGCGCGGGAAGGCCATGTCGGGCGCGCCGATCATGAGCGGCACGAACCAGTTGCCGAAGCCGCCGATCAAGCGCCGGCATGACGACGAAGAACACCATGATCAGGCCGTGCGCCGTGACGACGGTGTTCCACAGATGGCCGTCGGGCGTGCCGTCCGAGTTGTTGAAGTACTGCACGCCCGGCTGCAGCAACTCGAGGCGCATGATCACCGAGAAGCTGGCGCCGATCAGGGCGGCGAAGATCGCGAACACCAGGTACATCGTGCCGATGTCCTTGTGGTTCGTGCTGTAGACGTAGCGACGCCAGCCGGTCGGCGTGTGGTGGTCGTCGTGACTGTGGTCGTGAGCGGCGCCGTGCGCGGTGGCCATTTTATCTCTCCTGCGGAGAAGCGCTTAGCGGTTGGCGGGAGGGTTGGCGGAAGCGAGGCCGGTCGCGGGTGCGAGGCCCGCCGACTTCTTCTTCTGCTCGACCCACTTGTCGAATTCGGGTTTGGAGACCACGCGGATCGCGATCGGCATGAAGCTGTGGTTCTGGCCGCAGATCTGCGAGCACTGGCCGAAGTAGTAGCCCTCGTCGCGGACGTTGATCCAGCCCTCGTTCAGGCGCCCCGGGATGACGGTCTTCTTGATGCCGAAGCCCGGACACGGTCCAGCCGTGCATCGAATCGGCGGCGGTGCCGATGATGCGGATCGTGGTGCCCTTGGGGATCACCATCTCCTCGTCGACGGCCAGCAGGCGCGGCACCTCGGGCTTCTGCTTGACCCGGTCGGCCTCGGCCAGGATGCGGCTTTCGACGGTGAAGTTGCCCTGATCGGGATAGTCGTAGCTCCAGAACCACTGATGCCCGGTGACCTTGACGGTGAAGGCAGCATCGGTGGCCTTGTCGCCGTAATAGAGCAGGCGGAAGGACGGGATGGCGATGAACACCAGGATCAGGATGGGCAGCACCGTCCAGGCGATCTCGATGAACGTGTTGTGCGTGGTCGTCGTCGGCACGGGATTGCGCGAGGCGTGGAAGCGCCACACCGCATAGAGGAGGAGCGCCGCCACGAAGAGGCAAATCAGCGAGATGATCACCAGCAGGAGGTCATGCAGCGATGCGACCTTCTCCATCAACGGCGTGTAGGCCGGCGGAAAGTCCATCTGCCATTCATGCGGCACGCCCACGATCGGTTGCGCCTGGGCGCTGCCCGCGACGCCAAGTCCGGCAAGCGCCGACACAACTCCCAAGATGCCCAAACCGCGCTTGCCGATCATGCAACCGTCCCTTCAGCGACTCGACCCGATCAGGATTCCGACCCGCAAAATCCCCCGCATTTCAAAGCGGTTAGTACCAGATATAGGCTTGTGAGGTAACGGGTTTTCGACCCCACTCGGTATGTGGCGGCCAGTCGCAGTTGTCAGCGCAGCGCGCCCGAAAGCGCCTCGCCGTAGCCTGCCTTGTGCACGAGCCCGGCAAAAGCCGGCGCGACCGTCCGTCGATGAAACCGACCGTGCTCGTGGACGAAGATGGCCACGCCGTTCGCGTCTTCCATGGCGAGCACGCCGACCACGCCGTCGTCGCGCCGACCGAGACGAACGACGAGATCCGTCGCGCTGCGGGACAGGCCGGCCATCGCATGCGGCTCGAGGGCGGCAAGAATGCCGCGACCGCCGGCCGACAAAAGCCTGGCCAGCGCCGGTGTGGCGGCCGGCCGCAGCGGATCGACGATCAACAGGTCGGGCCGCAGCCGCGCAGCCGCGGCCAGCAGGGTGGCAAAGGCTGCGTCCGACGGCACGACCAGTTCGACCTTCGAGGCCTGCGGCCAGCGAAACTCACGATGACGCGCCAGGGTCACGACCCGCGCACTTGGCCGCGCCGTGGAAAGGTCGCGCGCCAGGGCGGCCAGCAGCGCGGTCTTGCCCGTACCCTCCGCGCCGACGATGAAGACGTTCAGGCGGCACCACGCGGCAATGCGCAGCAGCTCGACCATCGGTGGATCGAGCGTTCGCGCGGCGATCAGACGTTCGAAGGTTGCGTTGCCAGGCTCGCCGCGGCGCAGCACCAGGATCGGGCCGGCCGGCGCGGCCGGCGGAAAGATCACCATGCCCTCCCCGCCATCGCGCAGGCGCAGCATCACGGCGCCCGACGACGAGCGTCGCGCCAGGCGGCCGACGAGGTCCGACAGGTGCGCCTGGTCGTTGAAACGCACCGGCGACGGCTCGATCACGCCGTTGCGTTCGACGTAGATGGCCGTCGGCCCGTTCACGAACACAGCGTGGACCGAGCGGTCTGCCCAGATCAGGTCGAGCGGGCCCAGGCCGCAGAGCTCGCTCAAGACCACCCGCGCCAGGCGCTCGCGCCTTTCAGGGTCGCCGGCCAGCAGCTCGCCGAGCGCCGCCTCGATCGCCGCGACGGCGGCCGGGCGCGCGAAGCGACCCTCGGACGTCATCGCAAGCCCGGCCCGGACCTTGGCCGTCACCGACGCCAGCAGCGCGGCGTCGCCGTCGCGCGACGCCATGTCGACCAAGGGCGAGGGCGGGCCCTCGAAGACGAGGTCGGGCACGACGGGTCCTGGCGTGCCGGGCTCGTCCCCGGTCCAGGAATTTTCGGCGGCGGCCGGTTCGGCGGTGAAAGCGACAAGCGGCGCGCCCGGTGCGCGTTGCCGCAGAGCGAGAAGCTCGCCGACCAGGCGGCGCAGCTCATAACTCGTCAGGGTGACGCCACGCGTGCGGAAGTAATTGTGGACGATCCCGCCGATCGCATAGGCGATCTCGGCCGGCGAGCGGCTGGTGTCGAGCGCCTGCTGCACCGCCTCTGCCATCTCGACGCCGAAGGTGCGCCAGGTTTCCTGCATCTGGCGGCCGCGCGTGACGTCGCCGCGCAGGGGAAAGATCTCGTCGAGCGAACGCGGCGCGCGCCGCTCATCGCCGGCTGCGGCGTCGGGTCGTTCAAGCACGGAATTCTGCGGGGCTCGCTCGTCGTCGAGCTGCTCCCCACCGCTGAGCGCGGTCATCGACCAATCCGCTAAATAAATGACTTCCAGTATGCGCGTCTAAAATCGCAATGCACTGTGCCGCCGGCCCTTCCGGAACTCCACGGCAATCGATGCACAGCGGGAGACAATTCATTCTCGGGAGAAAATAATCTTTGTTTTTCAAGGAGTTCTCAGAAGTGATTAATCTGTGACCTTAGGTTGATGCTTGTCTTTCGCCGCTCTCTCAGTATGGTCGCGCGCCGGCCGCGCCCGGCGTGACTCGGCGAAAGGATCTTGTGATGCGTCTGGCACTGATGCCGCTGTTCGTCGCCATTTCTTTCATGTTTGCAGGAGCGACCGCCGCCATGGACAAGGAAAACACCCTCTATATCGACCTCAAGGACGGTCGTGTGGTCATCGAGATGCTGCCCAATCTCGCCCCCAACCACGTCAAGCAGATCAAGAAGCTGGCGCGCGAGGGCAAGTATGACGGCGTGCCGTTCCATCGCGTGATCGAAGGCTTCATGGCGCAGACCGGCGATCCGACCGGCACCGGCTCGGGCGGCATGGGCGATCCGCTCAAGGCGGAATTCTCGAAGGAGCCGCATGTCCGCGGCACCGTCTCGATGGCCCGTACCAACGACCCCAACAGCGCGCGCAGCCAGTTCTTCATCGTCTTCAAGGATTCGAACTTCCTCGACGGCCAGTACACGGTGTGGGGCAAGGTCGTGTCGGGCATGGAGTTCGTCGACAAGATCAAGCGCGGCGCCCCCGGCTCGGGCGCGGTGGCGGCGCCGGCCGACAAGATGATCAAGGTCCAGGTCGCGGCCGACGCGAAGAACTAGCGGAGAATCATTTCCTCCCCACGAAGTGGGGAGGTGGCCCGTCATACGGGTCGGAGGGGTCATGGCGCGAAGCGTTCATAAGTCATGACCCCTCCGCCCGCTACGCGGGCACCTCCCCTCGTATGAACGAGGGGAGGTAAAGACTAAACTTCAGCCTTCCTTCGTCACCGTGTGATAGGCCTTGGCGATCACCTGCCAGCGGCCGTCGACCTTCAGCAAGGTCAGGTAGTCGGTGAAGTAGCGCGGCGGGATCTGGCACTCGACCTTGGCGAAGGCCGTGGTCGGGCCCGAAAAATCGATCGACACGATGCGGTCGGCCCGCGCGCTACCTTTCGACTTCGCCGACGGCCGGCCTTCCACCATCTTGAACCAGTCGGCGCGCGGCATGTCGTCTGCCTTGCCGTCGCCGGTCGCGCTGTAGAGGTGCGATGCCGGATGGAACGCCTCACCCAGCTTCCTGGTATCGCCCTCGTAAAGACCGTCGAAATAGACCTGCAGCACCTTCTCGATCGCCGAGACCTCGGAACTCATCGCCTTCCTCCCCCTGTCAAATCGCCCATTCTCAAAGCGCGCCGTTTGGACTCACCAGGATCTTGCCGTTGCGCCCGCCCTTGTCGGCATGCGCCAGCGCGTCCTTGATCCTGTCGATCGGATAGACCGTGTCGACCGGCGCCGACAGCTTGCCCGCCAGCACCCCTGCCGCCAGCCCGGCATAGATCTCGCGGATCTTCTCGGGGCTGCGCTTCGCCATGAAGCGGCCGAGCATGAAACCGGTAAGCCTGACGCCGCGATAGATGAAGTTGCTGCGCCCCACCCTGGGGTCCTCGCCGCTCATCGAGCCGTAGTGGACCAGGGTGCCGTCCGTCGCCAGGCAATCGGCGAGGCGCCCGGTGGCGGCCCCGCCGATCGCCTCGACACCCAACATGATCCTGGCCTCGGCCGTCTGCGCGGCGACCCTTTGCGCCAGATCGTCGCCGTCGACGATCACGATGTCGCCGCCCAGCGCCTTCAGTTCGTCGGCGAGCTCGGGCCGCCGCACCACGTTCACCGTGCGCAGGCCGCGTTGCCGGGCGAGCACGATCAGCAGCCGGCCGACCGCCGAGTTGGCGACGTTCTGGATCACCCAGTCGCCGGGCGTGAGCTCGACGAAGTCCGACAGCATGAGCGCGGCCGTCGGCGGATTGATGCGCACCATGGCCGCCTGCCGGAGATCGATGCCGGCCGGCAGCGGGATCGCATCGTCGCCCTTGACCTTGCGGCGCTGGGTCCAGTTCTCGCGCTGCAGGTTGATGACGAGATCGCCCGGCTTCACGTGCTTCACCGCGTTGCCGACAGCCGCGACGCGGCCGACGCACTCGGCGCCCGGCGTCGCCGGCAAGGGCGGCCTCAGCCGGTAGCTGCCACGGCAGAACCCCATGTCGGCCGGGTTGATGGGAAACGCCAGGACGTCGAAGACGACTTCATCGGGACCCGGATCGCCGACATCCGGCACGTCGGCGCAACGCGCGACATCCCACGGCGTTCCGTAGCGGTCGATCACCACCTGCTTCACGCGTCTCCTCCTGCGCGCATCTCCCTCCCCACGCGGACGCGTGGGGAGGTGTCGGCGAAGCGGACGGAGGGGTCATGAGCGGCAATCGTGATGCCCAAGATCCCTCCGTCGGCGCAAGACGCCGACACCTCCCCAGCTTTGCTGGGAAGGATAGAGCCTTCGCTTTGTTGGCCCGTCGATTGCTTATATTGTGATTCGCTAAGGGGTGAAATGCCGGATGGCAGGCAAGGCATTTGACGAGATGAATTCCGGCGCGGCGGACTCCGTCCGCGCGCCCTATCGTGGCGTTGCCGACTGGCTCGCGCGCACGTCGCCGGAGAAGATCGCGGCCACGCGTCACGAGGTCGACCTGTTCTATCGCCGCCACGGCATCACCTTCGGCGCCTATGGCGCCGTCGACGGCGCCGAGACGACGATTCCCTTCGACATCATTCCGCGGGTCATCGCCTGGGACGAATGGGAGCACCTGCACAAGGGCCTGGTGCAGCGCGTGCGCGCGCTCAATGCCTTCCTGTCCGACGCCTACGGCGAGCGCGAGATCTGCCGCGCCGGCATCATCCCCGAGCAGCAGGTGCTGATGAACGCCGAGTTCGTGGCGATGGCGCAGGGCCTCGCCCTGCCGGGCGGCGTGCACGCCCACATCGCCGGCATCGACCTGGTGCGGGTCGGCGAGAAGGACTTTTACGTCCTCGAGGACAATGTGCGGACGCCCTCGGGCGTCTCCTACGTGCTGGAGAACCGCGAGGTCATGATGCGGCTGGCGCCCGAGCTGTTCTCGGCCATGCGCGTGTTGCCGGTCGCCGACTATTCCGAAGAGCTGCTTTCCACCTTGCGCTCGGTGTCGTTCAGCGACGACGCCGAGCCCAACGTCGTGCTGCTGACGCCGGGCCATTTCAACTCGGCCTATTTCGAGCATGCTTTCCTCGCCGACGAGATGGGCATCGAGCTGGTCGAGGGCTCCGACCTGTTCGTCGACGAGGGCCGCGTCTACATGCGCACGCCGCGCGGGCCGCAGCGGGTCGACGTGATCTACCGCCGGGTCGACGACGCCTTCCTCGATCCGCTGGCGATGCGGCCCGACTCCTATCTCGGCGTCGCCGGGCTGCTGGGTGCGCTGCGCGCCGGCCGGGTCAACATCGTGAACGCCCTGGGCAACGGCGTGGCCGACGACAAGTCGACCTATACCTACGTGCCCGAGATGGTGCGCTTCTATCTCGGCGAGGAGCCGATCCTGTCCAACGTGCCGACCTGGCGCTGCGATCGGACGGACGACTTCAAGTACGTGATCGAGCGGCTGTCCGAGCTGGTCGTCAAGGAAATCCACGGCTCGGGCGGCAAGGGCATGCTGGTCGGGCCGACCTCGAGCAAAGTCGAGATCGAGGAATTCACCGCGATCCTGAAGAGCCGGCCGGACAACTACATCGCCCAGCCGACCCTGGCGCTGTCGACCTGCCCGACCTTCGTCAGCCAGGGCGTGGCGCCGCGCCATGTCGATCTGCGGCCCTTCGTGCTGTCGGGCCGCAAGATCACCATCATCCCGGGCGGCCTCACGCGCGTGGCGTTGAAGGAAGGCTCGCTGGTCGTGAATTCGAGCCAGGGCGGCGGCACCAAGGACACCTGGGTGCTGGCGCCGGACCCGCAGGCGGGCGGGTAGTGCAATGCGTCAGCGAAGCCTCTCTCCGACGCTCGTCAAGAGCCCCTCTCCGCCGCGCAGCGGGGGAGAGGGAGGGGCCCATTGCGAAGCAATGGGAGGGTGAGGTGGTGCTGGATCAGAGACGACCGCCGAGTTGGGAGAACGAAGACCCACCTCACCCTCCCCGCGCTACGCGCGGGTCCCCTCCCTCTCCCCCCACTTCGTGGGCGGAGAGGGCTTATGAGTGGGCGCGCGCGACGGCGAGTGCTCTGCCATGCTGAGCAGCACCGCCAAGAACCTCTACTGGATGGGCCGCTACCTGCAGCGCGCCAAGTCGACGGCGCGGCTGATCGAGGCGACCCAGCGCATGGCGCTGCAGTCGCGCGGCGAGGAAGCGGCGGGGGTGGCGGCGATCTTCGGCATGGAAGACGAGTTCCGCCAGACCCAGCAGCAATCGAGCGGCCGGCTGGCCAGCCTGATCGACTTCCTGGTGCTCGACGACAACAACCCCTCCTCGATCGCGAGCTCGATCGACGCGGCGCGGCGCAACGCCCGCGAGGAGCGCAACAACATCACGGTCGATGTGTGGGAGAGCCTGAACGGGCTGTGGCTCGAGCTCAACAGCCGGCTCAGGGTCGACCGCGCCGCGCTCGATCGCGGCGCGCTGATCGAATCGGTGAAGAAGCAGGCGGTGATGATCTTTGGCGCGGCCCAGGTCACCCTGCTGCGCGACGAGGCCTACAATTTCCTGCAGCTCGGCGCCTTCCTCGAGCGCGCCGACAACACCGCCCGCATCCTCGACGTGAAGTTCCACCTGCTGCGGCCGGACGGCGCCCCGCATGCCGACAGCCTCGACTACTTCGCGTGGTCGGAAGTGCTGGCCTGCATCGGCGCGGTGCGCACCTACCGGCGCATCTATCGCAGCGCGCTCGATCCCATCAAGGTCGCCGAGCTGATGATGCTGCGCCGCGACGTGCCGCGCTCGGTTCACCATTGCCTGTGGATGGCCGATCTCAACATGCAGGAACTGGCCGAGGCCTATGGCACGCGCGGCGAGGCCGACCGGCTGGCCGGCGAGCTGCACGCCCGGCTGCGCTATGCGCGCATCGACCAGGTGTTCGAAATCGGGCTGAGGAAATTCCTGGGCGGCGTGCGCGGCGACATCGCCACGCTGTCCGAGGAAATCGGCCGCCAGTTCCTGCTGGATTGAGCAAGCAGCCATGCGCCTTTCCGTCCACCACGCCACGCGCTTCGAGTTCGACCAGCCCTCCGGCCATTCGATCCATGACGTGCGCCTCACGCCCAAGCCGGCGGCCGGCCAGCGCATCGTGTCATGGCGCATCGACGGGCCGGGCAAGCGCTCCGAGTGGCTCGACGGCCACGGCAACCAGGTCACGACGTTCTCGGTGGCGCACCAGCACGACCATGTCGAGATCACGGTGCACGGCCTCTACGAATACAGCGGCTCCGAACAGTGGCTGCGCTATGCCGAGGTGCCGACGCTGCCGGCGCCGTTCTGGCTGCGCAACTCGGGCCTCACCCGCCACGATGCGAGCTTCGATCCGCTGATCGAGGGTCTCGCCGAGAAAGCCGCCAATGCGCGCGAGCGCGTCGGCGTCCTGCACGAGGTCATGAAGCGCGTCGGCGAACGGGTGGCCTACAAGACCGGCGTCTCCACGGTCGAAACCACGGCGCTCGAGGCGCTGGCGCGCGGCGCCGGCGTGGCGCAGGACGACGCCCACGTCTTCATCGCCTGCTGCCGGCGGCTCGGCGTGCCGGCGCGCTATGTCAGCGGCTACCTGCGCAACGACGATCCCGAGCTGCATGTCGGGCGCACCAGCCATTCCTGGGCCGAGGCCTGGGTGCCCGGCCTCGAATGGGTGGGTTTCGATCCGGCCAACAACATCAGCCCGCGCGGCGACAGCCTGCGCGTGGCGATCGGTCTCGACTACCGCGACGCCGCCCCGGTCAGCGGCCGGCGCGTAGGCTTCGGCGACGCCAAGATGACTGTCGAGGCCGCGGTGACGCTGGTGGATTGACCACGCTCATTGCCGGGAGCGCGTCACTCCAGTGGCGCCTCTCCTCATGCTCATGCGGTGCTGCGCGCTGTCAGCTTGAGCGTCAGGCGTCGACGAGGCCGAGCCGCTTTTCGATGCGATCGAGCCGTCCGTCGATGCGATCCATACGCGCGGAATGACCAGCCAGATCCACATGTATACCGGCCAATTCGACATGGACATGCGCGAGATTCGTCTCGACCGAGCTTACGCGACGGACAAGCTCGTCGAGCTTGCCTTCAACACGCTGCAGACTACCGCGCATTTCGCGTAGAAGTGCGAGCACAAGATTGTCGGGCTGGTCGGTCATGGTCAGCGGCAAAAATAGGTGGCCAGAAGAATAGGGTCAATGCGCTGACTGGCGATACTTGCCACGCTTTGCATGGAGGCCTAGGGCGGATACGGCGCGAACCTACGAGAAATAGTCCTCGTCGCAGCGCAGCGACACCGCGTTGCCTTGCGAAAACAGCGCTCCACCAGTACTTTCGCGCGCCTTTTCGAGGCCTGAAAGGAAGTATCGCGTCATGGCTTTCATTGCCGATCGTCTGAGCCGCATCAAGCCCTCTCCGACCAATGCCGCCCAAGGCAAGTTCCTGGAGATGAAAGCGGCCGGCAAGGACGTGATTGGTCTCGCCGCCGGCGAACCCGACTTCCCGACGCCCGACCACATCAAGGAAGCGGCCATCAAGGCGATCCACGCCAACGACACCAAGTACACCGCGGTGCCCGGCACGCCGGCGCTGCGCCAGGCGATCTGCGCCAAGATGAAGCGCGACCATGGCCTCGACTACAAGCCGTCGCAGACCGTGGTCACGTCGGGCGGCAAGCAGATCATCTTCAACGCCATGCTGGCGACGCTCAACCCCGGCGACGAGGTCATCATCCCGGCGCCCTACTGGGTGTCGTATCCGGAAATGGTGATGTTCGGCGACGGCACGCCGGTGATCGTGCAGTGCCCGGAATCGACCGGCTTCAAGCTGCGGCCCGAGGATCTCGAGCGCGCCATCACGCCCAGGACCAAGTGGCTGATCATGAACTCGCCCAGCAACCCGACCGGCGCCGCCTACACGCGCGCCGACCTGCGGGCGCTGTGCGACGTGCTGCTGCGTCATCCGCATGTCTGGGTGCTGACCGACGACATGTACGAAAAGCTGGTCTACGACGACTTCGTGTTCACGACGCCGGCACAGGTGGAACCGAGGCTCTACGACCGCACGCTCACCATGAACGGCGTGTCCAAGGCCTACAACATGACGGGCTGGCGCATCGGCTACGCCGCCGGCCCGCAGAAGCTGATCGATTCCATGATCACCGTGCAGTCGCAGAGCACGTCGAACGCCAGCTCGATCAGCCAGGCAGCGTCGGTCGCCGCCCTGAACGGCCCGACCGACTTCATTCCCAAGAACGTCGCCATCTTCAAGCAGCGCCGCGACCTCATCGTGTCGATGCTGAACCAGTCCAAGGGGCTCAAGTGCCCGCGGCCGGAAGGCGCGTTCTATGTCTATCCGTCCTGCGCCGGCGCGATCGGCAAGAAGACGCCGGACGGCAAGACGATCGAGAACGACACCGACTTCGTGAACTACCTTCTCGAGTCGGAGGGCCTGTCGGTCGTGCAGGGCTCGGCCTTCGGCCAGGGCCCGGCCTTCCGCATCTCCTACGCCACCGCGACCGACCTGCTGGAAGAGGCCGGCCGTCGCATTCAGCGGGCCTGCGGCGCCCTTTCCTGATCTATTGCATGGGTGCATGGGCAGGAGCGCTGCGGTCGGTTCCGACCTTCTCGGTGGGCCTGCCCGAGCCGCACAAGCAACTCGCCGACACGGACGAATTGCTGCGCCGCGGCATTCCAGGACAATCCGAAAGCGCTCGGTCTCTTCTAACCACGCGGGCTCCTTGCCGACGCAGCCCGCAAAAAATCTTCCCCCGCCCGTGGATTGACTCACCCCGGCCAGGGTGAAACGATTTCCAAGACAAGGCTTCGCTCCGGCCGAGATCCGTAGCGACCACCGTCCGGAGCTTTCATGCGCCACAGACGCGCAGAAGGGAGGACGTTGTCATGAACGACATCAAATCCGAGACAATCACCGGAGGCAGACCAGGCAGCGGCGCGCATCGCGTGGTGGCGTTGTGCGGGCCGTATCTCTCGGGCAAGACCAGCCTGCTCGAGAGCATTCTCTACGCCACGGGGGCCATCGGCCGGCGCGGATCGACCCGCGCAGGCACCTCGATCGGCGACGGCGCCGCCGAGGCGCGCAAGCGCGGCATGGGCACCGAGATCAACGTCGCCTCGGTCGACTATCTCGGCGATCAGTGGAGCTTTTTGGACGTCCCGGGCTCGATCGAGTTCCAGCAAGATGCCTTTGCCGCCCTCGCGGTGTGCGACGCGGCCGTGCTCGTCTGCGAACCGTCGTCCGAGCGGGTGGTGGCGCTGACGCCGCTCCTGAAATACATCGAAGACAACCACATCCCCCACATCATCTTCGTCAACAAGATCGATTCCGCCCAGGTCCGCGTGCGCGACATGCTGGGGGCGCTGCAGGCCGTGTCGGCGCGCAAGCTCGTGCTGCGCCAGGTGCCGATCCGCCGCCCGACCAACGACGGCGGTGAAGAGACCATCGGTTACGTCGACCTCGTGAGCGAACGGGCCTACCGTTACAAGAGCAGCGGCGCATCCGACCTGATCGAGATGCCAGCCGAAATCCTGCCGCGCGAGGCCGATGCCCGGCGCGAGATGCTGGAAACCCTCTCGGAGTTCGACGACACCTTGCTCGAGCAGCTGATCGAGGACATCGCGCCGGAGAAATCGCTGATCTACCGCGACCTGCACGCCGAGTTCGGCTCCGACAAGATCGTGCCCGTGCTGCTGGGCGCCGGCGACCGCGAGAACGGCGTGCGCCGCCTCCTGAAGGCGCTGCGCCACGACACGCCGTTCGTTGCCACGACCGCCGAGCGGCGCACTCTGCCGTCCAACGGCGTCGCCATGGCCGAATGCTTCAAAGTCCTGCACCAGAGCTCATGCCGGCAAGCTGTCGCTCTGCCGCGTCTGGTCGGGCACGCTGAGTGAAGGCCAAAGCATCGGCGGCCAGCGGATCGGCACCTTGCTGCGGCCGTTCGGCCAGCGCCTCGACAAGGTCAGCGAGGCCAAGGCGGGCGAGATCGTGGCCCTGGCCAAGGTCGACGTGCTGTCGGCCGGCCAGTCGCTCGCCGCCGCCGGCATCGCGCCGACCGACGATTTCCCCGCCGCCGAGCCGCCGGTGTTCGCGCTCTCGCTCGCCGCCAAGAACCGCAACGACGAGGTCAAGCTGTCGGGCGCCCTGCACAAGATCGTCGAGGAGGATCCGTCGCTCTCCTTCGAGGCGCGCGGCGAGACCCATGAGCTCTTGATCAAGGGCCAGGGCGAGATGCATCTCAAGGTGGCGGTCGACAAGCTGGCCGGCCGCTACAACGTCGCGGTCGAGACCACGACACCGCGCGTGGCCTACCGCGAGACCATCCAGACCGGCACCCAGCAGCACGCCCGCTACAAGCGCCAGACCGGAGGCCACGGCCAGTTCGCCGACATCAAGGTCGAGATCAAGCCGCTGCCGCGCGGCTCGGGCTTCCGCTTCGTCGACAAGGTCGTGGGCGGCGTCGTGCCGCGCAACTTCATCCCCGCCGTCGAGGAGGGCCTGCGCGACTACACCAAGGAGGGACCGCTGGGCCAGCCGGTCGTCGATCTCGAAGTCACCCTGTTCGACGGCCAGTTCCACGCCGTCGACAGCTCGGAAATGTCGTTCAAGATGGCGGCGCGCATCGCCATGAGCGAGGCCATGCCCAAGTGCCGGCCGGTCCTGCTCGAGCCCATCCTCAGGGTGACGGTGGCGGCGCCCAGCGAATCGACGCCGCGCATCCAGCGGCTGATCTCCGGCCGCCGCGGCCAGCTGTTGGGCTTCGACACCCGCGCCGGCTGGAACGGCTGGGACGAGGTCTCGGCGCTGATGCCGGAAGCGGAGATCGCCGACATGATCGTCGAGATCCGCTCGGTGACCCAGGGCGTCGGCACCTTCCGCACCGAGTTCGACCATCTGCAGGAACTGGCGGGACGGACCGCCGAGCGCATCGTCGAGGAGACCAAGAAGCGCGCAGCCGCCTGACGCGCGCCATCGGTCACAGGCGACGGCCTGGAGCGAAAACCTTTCCTCCCCACGAAGTGGGGAGGTGGCCGCAGGCCGCCGGAGGGGTCATGGACCGCTTGCCCGCGCGTGGCTCATGCCCCCGCCCGCTACGCGAGCACCTCCCCTCGTATGACGAGGGGAGGAAAGGTTATTTCCCGCGACGTGGGCTTGGATCATATTGGCCGCCATGACCAATGACCTGTTCCGTCGCCAGCTTGCCGCCTATGCGGCTGTCCATCGCGACCGGCGCAACAAGGCGACAAACTTCGTCGGCATTCCCATCATCGTCTTCTCCCTGCTGCTGGTGCTGTCGCAGTGGCGCTTCGAGGTCTTAGGCCGCGAATGGACGATGTCGCTCGCCGTGGCGATCGAAGCGGTTCTGGGCTGGATGGCGCTCGATCTCGGCATCGGCCTCGTCATGGCCGTGCTCATGGCCGTCGCCTGGTTTGCCGCCGGGGCGCTGGCCGGCTCCCTGGGCTCGGCTTCGGCCGTCTGGATGGCGTTCCTCGCGCTGTTCGTCGGCGGTTGGGTGCTGCAGTTCCTCGGGCATCATTACGAAGGCAAGCGGCCCGCGCTCGACAATATCTTCCAGGCCTTCATCGGGCCGATGTTCCTGGTGGCCGAGAGCTTCGTGGTCATGGGCCAGCGCAGCGATCTTGCCGAGGCCATGGGCGAAGGCAACGTCACGGTCCGGTGAGCAGGGTTGATTTGCGACGGGCGCGCCGTCACGCCATGAGGAGTGCAAAGGAGTTTTACGCATGTTGATCAAGCGCAGGCGTGGCTGGGAATTGGGCGAAAATCAGGCAACACCGGAAGGCTGTTATCTGAACCGCCGTGAACTGGTGCGCGCGATGGGTCTCGGCGCGGTGGCGGCCGCGGCCCTGCCGTCGATGGCGTGGGCCGAGACCAAGGATCCGTCGGCCGGCCTCTACCCGGCAAAGCGAAACGACAAATACGGCGTCCCCGCGCCCATGACCGAGGAGCGGCGGGTCAACACCTACAACAACTACTACGAGTTCGGCACCGACAAGAGCATCTACCGCGAGGCGCAGAAGCTGGACGTCCGGCCGTGGACGATCAAGGTCGGCGGCATGGTCGACAAGCCGTTCGAGATCGGCATCGACGATCTTCTCGCCAAGGTGCAGCTCGAGGAGCGCGTCTATCGCCACCGCTGCGTCGAGACCTGGTCGATGGTCGTGCCGTGGAGCGGCTTCCCGCTGCGCTCGCTCGTCGAGCTGTGCAAGCCAACGGCAAGCGCCAAGTACGTCGTCATGAAGACGCTGCTGAAGCCCGCGGTGATGCCCGAGCAGCGCGACCCGCTCTATCCCTGGCCCTACACCGAGGGCCTGGCGATGGACGAGGCGACCAACGACCTCGCCTTCATCGCCACCGGCCTCTACGGCAAGCCGATTGCCAAGCAGAACGGCGCGCCGCTGCGCCTGGTGACGCCGTGGAAGTACGGCTTCAAGAGCGTCAAGTCGATCGTCAGCCTTGAGTTCAGCGACAAACGGCCGGCCACGTTCTGGGAGGCGCTGCAGTCGAGCGAGTACGGTTTCTGGGCCAACGTGAACCCGCAGGTGGCGCATCCGCGCTGGAGCCAGGCGACCGAGAAGCCGCTGGGCAGCGACGACCGCGTCCCGACCTTGCTCTACAACGGCTACGCCGAGTTCGTGGCCGGGATGTACGCCGACCGCAAAGCGGAAAAGCTCTTCATGTAATGTAGCCGCCTTCCTTTGCCTCGCCGCGGCGCCCCGCGCTACAACGGGCGCCGGCCGGTGAGGCCAAGGGAGGATTTTTGCTGAAATTGAATCGCCGTGCCGCGCTTGCGGGCGTTGCCGCTTTCGGGGCGGCGCCCGTCGGAAGGTCGGCGTTCGCGCAGGCGTTTCCCAACAAGCCGATCAAGATCGTCGTGCCCTTCGCCGCCGGCAGCGCCACCGACCTCACGGCGCGCGGCCTCGGCGCCAAGCTGCAGGAAATCCTGAAGCAGCCGATCATCGTCGACGACAAGCCGGGCGCCAGCGGCCAGCTCGGCGCCTCGGCCGCGGCGACCGCGCCGGCCGACGGCTACACGCTGCTGATGGGCACCAACACCACCAACGCCGCCAATGGCGCGCTGTTCAAGCAGCTCTCCTACGACCCCGAGAAGGACTTCGCGCCGATCATGCGCTGCGTCACCGGCGTCAACGCGCTGGTGGTGAACAACGACCTGCCTGTGAAGACGGTGGCCGAGCTGATCGACTACGCCCGCAAGAACCCCGGCAAGCTCAACTACTCCGAGGCCAGCGCCTCGCAGCGCCTGTCGGGCGAGATGTTCAACCAGCTGGCCGACGTGAAGATCGAGCGCGTGCCTTACAAGGCAAGCCCGCAGGCGCTGGGCGACGTGGCGTCGGGCCAGGTCCAGGTGATGTTTCCCGACCTGCCGCAGGCCATGACCCAGATCGAGGCCGGGCGCGTGCGCGGCCTCGCCACCACCGGGCCCAAGCGCACCACGGTCGCCCCTGACCTGCCGGCCATCGCCGAGACGGTGCCAGGCTATTCGCTGGTCTACTGGCTCGCCGTGTTCGCGCCGACCGCCACGCCGAAGCCGATCCAGAAGGCGCTCTACCAGGCGATCGCCGAGGCGCTGAAGGATCCGGCGACCGGCAAGGCGATGACCCAGGGCCGCATGGAGATCTCGCCGCTCGGGCTCGACGAGTTCGCGGCTTACGTGAAGACCGAGACCGAATGGTGGACCAAGTCGATCAAGGCCGCCGGCATCGAACCGGAATGACAGTGAGGGGAGGCATCATGAACAAGGTCATCATCGAAAAGGACGGTCCGGTCAGGACCATCTGGATGAACCGGCCGGAGAAGCGCAACGCGCTCGACAGCGAGCTTTTGCGCGAGATGATCGAGGTGCTGCGCGCGCCCGTCGCAGCCGACGACCGGGTCGTGGTGATCCGCGGCAAGGGCTCGGTGTTCTGCGCCGGCCTCGACATGGCCGAGCGCAGCAAATCGGCCGGCGCCGGCGAGGCGAGCGGCATCGAGATCATGCTGCGCGCTATCGAGCTCTGCCCGCTGCCCGTGGTGGCCGTGGTGCAGGGTGACGCCATCGCCGGCGGCAACGAGCTGGCGCTGCATTGCGACCTCGTCGTGGCGAGCGACAAGGCGCGCTTCGGCATGTCGCTGGCCCAGGTCGGCCTCGCGCCCAACTGGTTTCTGGCCAAGAAGCTGATGGAAGTGCTGGGACCGGTGACGACGCGCGAGATGCTGCTGCTGGGCGATCCCCTGCCTGCGACCAAGCTCCATGCGCTGGGCCTGATCGCCCGCTGCGTGCCGGCGGCCGAGCTCGAAGCCGAGGCCAAGAAGGTGGTCGATCGCCTGGCCGCCAACGCGCCGCTGTCGCTCAAGGCGATGAAGGGCCTGACCGTGCGCCAGCTCGAGTTCCGAGACGCCATCAAGCACGACGATATCGACGCGCTGGTGCGGGCGGCCATGCAGAGCAGCGACGCGCAAGAGGGCATGAAGGCCCGCCTGGAGAAGCGCACCGCCAAGTTCCAGGGCAAGTAGCGTGGCGATGCAAGCTCCGGCTCGACAAACCGTGGCAGCCTCTGACGGCGGAGGCGGCGACGCGCCTGCCGGGCCAGCTCGGCGTCTATCAGGTCGCCGACGCCCACGGCACCATCCTCTATATCGGCCAGGCCGGCGCGCGCTCGCCGTTCGGCCTGCGCAGCGAATTGCAGCGCGAGGCAAGCGGGCGTGGCCCAGGCCACCAGTTTCGTGTCGAGGTGAACCAGCAGTACCGCACGCGCTGGTTCGAGCTCTTGATGGTGCACAAGGCCGACCATGGCAGCCTGCCGGTAGACAACGAAAAGAACCCGCCGCCTGCGCTGGGCAGGCTGAGCCCGGCGTGAATTCAAAGAAAATCCCTTCTTCCTCCTCTCCCCCGCTAGGGGGAGAGGCGGGGAGAGGGGGTTACAGACAGCCTTCGAAGCCCCCTCTCCTAACCTCTCCCGCCTAGCGAGGGAGAGGAACATGAGGGGATGGCGAACATGTCTTACTGAAGGAAACGCCCATGGATTTTGAGCCCAACTCCGAGCAGCAGATGCTGATCGACCAGGTCCGCCGCTACGTGCGCGAGGAGATCATTCCGCTCGAGGCCAGGCTCGACCCCGACGCCTCCGAGCTCGATCCCGCCGACCAGGCGCGGCTGGTCGAGAAGACCAAGGCGATGGGCCTCTACGGCATCGACATTCCCAAGGAGTTCGGCGGGCCCGACATCGACATCGTGACCCGCGTGCTGCTCGCCATCGAGATGGCGCAGCATCGCGCCGGGCTCTACGTACCCTGCTACGGCACGTTCGGCGGCGCGGGTCTCGCCCAGATCTTCGAAGCCAACGAGGACCAGAAGGAACGCTACCTCTATCCGACCCTGCGCGGCGAGAAGAAGCCGTTCTTCGGCCTGACCGAGCCGTCGGGCGGCAGCGACCCGGCGCGCGCCATCCAGACGCGGGCCGAGCGCAAGGACAACGGCTGGGTGCTGAACGGCGCCAAGATCTTCATTTCGGGCGCCGACCGCGCGCAGTACGGCATCGTCTTCGCCCGCACCGACGCCTCCAAGGGCCGCGCCGGCATCACCTGCTTCATCGTCGATGCCGACACGCCGGGCTTCCACGTGCGCCGGGTCGTGCACACGCTGCGCTCGTCGAGCTACGCCACCGAGCTCGAGTTCAAGGACTGCTGGGTGTCCGATCACCAGGTGCTGGGCGAGGTCAACAAGGGCTTCGCCGTGGCCAACGACCGCCTGACGCGCCAGCGCATCCCCTACGCCGCCGGCTGCATCGGCGTCGCCATCGCCGCGCACGAGATGGCGGTCGAATGGGCCAAGATGCGCAGCACCTTCGGCGAGAAGCTCGCCAACCGCCAGGCCATCCAGTGGATGCTGGTCGACAACGAGATCGACATCCGCACGGCGCGCCACTTCACGCTTGAGGCTGCCGAGAAGGCGCGCCGCGGCCTGCCCTTCCGCACCGAAGCCGCGATCGCCAAGCTCACGGCCTCGGAAGGCGGCGGCCGCGTCGTCGACCGCTCGATGCAGATCCATGGCGGCATGGGCATGACCAAGGACCTGCCGCTCGAGCGCTGGTACCGCGAGATGCGCATCCGCCGGGTCGGCGAAGGGCCGAGCGAGGTGCAGCGCATGGTGATCGCGCGCGAGATTTTGGGCAGCAATCTCAGATGAGCGAGCCCCGCCCGGGTCCCTTGGCCGGCATCAAGGTCGTCGAGTTCGGGCAGAACCTGGCCGGCCCCTATTGCGGACAGATCCTGGCCTTCCTCGGGGCGGACGTCGTCAAGATCGAACGGCCGGAGGGCGACGACGCGCGCAAATGGGGCCCGCCCTTCGTCGACGGCGATGCCTTGAGCTTCATTGCGCTCAATCGCGGCAAGCAGTCGGTCACCTGCGATCTCGCCGACAAGGCCGAGCGCGAGGCTTTGATCGAACGCATCGGCGCCGCGGACATCTTCGTGCACAATCTGCGGGCCGACGTGCCCGCCAAGTTCGGCATCGACGGCGCCACACTCACCAAACGCTTTCCCCGACTGATCTATGCCGATCTCGGCGCCTTCGGGCATCTCGGGCCGTGGAAGGAGCGGCCGGGCTACGAGCCGATCATCCAGGCAGTGGCGGGCCTCATCTCGTTGAACGGCGATCCGTCGGGGCCGGAGGCGCGCATCGGCGTCTCGATCATCGACCTGTCGACCGGCATGTGGACGGCGATCGGCGTTTTAGCGGCCCTCGCCAAGCGTGCGGCCACGGGCCAGGGCAGCCTGGTCAATACCTCGCTGTTCGAGAGCGGGCTGATGTGGGCGTCCAACCACGTCGCGTCCTACTCGGTGACCGGCAAGATGGCGGCGCGTCAGGGCACCGGCCATCCCTCGCTCACGCCCTACCAGGCGTTCGAGTGCAGCGATGGCCCGCTGATGATCTGTCCCGGCAACGACCGGCTGTGGCGCAAGTTCGCCGAGGCGCTGGGTCATCCCGAATGGCCGGACGAGCCGCGCTTCCGCACCAACGTCGAGCGCATGCAGCAGCGCGACCTGCTGCTGGGCATGATCTCCGACATCATGAAACCCGAGAGCCGCGCCTACTGGTCGGCCAAGCTCGATGCCCTGGGTGTGCCGAACGGGCCGATCAACACGGTGCCGCAGGTGCTGGAACTGGCGCAGGTGGCCGCACTCGGCATGTTCGCCAAACCCTATGCCGGCCAGGACGCGCTGTTCCACGGCCTGCCGGTCAGCTTCGATGGGGTTCGCGCGGGAGGATCCGAGGTCGCGCCCGGGATCGGCGAACACAACGACCGCGACTGAATCCTCAGCTCGCGAAGCTCAGGCAGTATTCGCGGACGCGTTCCAGGGGAATGCGGGCGTGGCTCTGGACGATGATGAACTTGCCGCCGGGATCGGTGCCGTTGGGCAGCTTTACCAGGCGCTCGAAGTCGTCGGCGCCCCAGACGCAGGATTGCTCCGAGAACAGGTGCACGTCGGCGGCATAGCAGGTGTTCCAGTCGACGTGATAGTCGAACAGGTTGCCCTTGATCTCGGCGACGCTGGTGTAGAGGGAATATTCGGTCCACGGCACGCCGAGCGGCTTGCGCGCCTTGCGCAGCATCAGCGCCGTCGCGGCGTCATGGCCGCCGTTGCTGACATGCTCCAGCGTCTGCGCCGCCAGCCTGCCGTGCAGCAGGTTGGGCGTGACCGAGAGGCCATGGCCCTTGGCGTCGTATGCCGAGCCCACGACGTCGGCGGCGTGGCGCCACCAATCGTGATGTAGCTTGGGCTCCCAGCGCGACAGTCCCCTGCCGTCGAGCACGAAGGTCGTGGCGTCGAAATCGCCGACGCAGCAGACGTCCGAATCGAGCGTCAGGTAGCCGCCGAAGCCCAGCATGGCCGGCACCTTGAGCTTCACGATCTGCTGCCGGTACCAGCCGGTCATCAGGTAGAAGCCACTGAACGGCGAGATGAAGTCGCTTTCCGGCCGCACCGAGACATTGATGTTGGAAAAGCGCGGCAGGCTGGTCCGCAACAGATGGGTGTCGCTGCCGGGGGACACGATCAGCAATTCGAAGGGCTTGGAATCGCGCCAGTGCTTGGCCAGCAATTCGATCAGAGACCGGCGCGCTCCAAATCACCCCGGCGCTGGATCTTGCGCAAAGCCAGGGGGAGAATGGCGTGGCGAACCTCGGAAAACATCGTCTTGGTTGTCTCTGAAAATACATGTGGTGTGTGGCGTCTGCCACATCAATTGCTGGAAGAAGCGTCGGATTAACCCACCAGCGTCAGAACGTCCCATAGGGGCCGGGGTGCCACAGATCGGCCTCTCAACTGCTGAAAAAAGACGCCGGGCCCAAAGGCCCGGCGAGTCAAACAGGGAGGCTTCACGTCTGGGAGACGTGGGATCATGAGGATCCCGAGTTTCGAACGCGATCAGCCGAAACCTTTCGTGTCGAAGACCTGAAAGCAACCTAGCCCTCATCGAATGTAATGGTAGGGGGGAAATTCCGAACACTGGCATGCGGGAGACGCATGCCTTTCATCGACTATGCAATACTGCAGGTCTCGTCGTTCAAAAACGTGTCTCCGCAACCTTGCGCAGAAGAAAGTCGCGGAACACGGCGATGCGCTTGGAATGCCGCAGTTCCTCCGGATAGGTGAAATACACATCGGTCGTACGGACATTGAGGTCGGGCAGGACCATCTCGATCTTGGTCAATTCGCGGGCGAGATAGTCCGGCAACGAAGCGATGCCCAGGCCCAATTCGACGGCGCGGAAGATGCCGTAGACGTTGTTGACCCGCAGCACCACGACCCGTCCGGACTGGTCGACATTGCCCTCGCGCAGCAGCCAGTTGACGTCCTGGACCGGCGCCCGGGCGTCTTCACCGAAGATGATCAGGCGATGCTGGTCGAGCTCCTCGATCGCCTGGGGCTTGCCGTACTTCTGGATATAGCCGTGCGAGGCGTAGACATGGCTGCGCACCGTGAGCAGATGACGCTGCACCAGGCCGGGCTGGCGCGGCATCATCATGCGGATGGCGACATCGGCCTCGCGCATGCCGAGATCGAGCTCGTTGTCCGACAGCACGAGGCTGACGTCGATGTCGGGATACATGGTGATGAATTCGTGCATCTGCGCGGTGAGCCAGGTCGAGCCGAAACCGACCGTGGTGGTGGATCTTGAGACGGCCCGCCGGCTTGTCCTGGTTGGCGCGCAGCAGCGCCTCGGCGGTGTTGACCTTGGCCGCCATGTCGCGCGCGGTGCGATAGAGAAGCTCGCCCTGCTCGGTGAGGATCAGGCCGCGCGCATGCCTGTGGAACAGCATGACGCCAAGCTGCTCCTCGAGCGCACCGATCTGGCGCGAGATCGCCGACTGGCTGAGCTTCAGCGTCTCGCCAGCATGCGTGAAACTCCCGGCATCGGCTACGGCCTGAAAGATCCGCAGCTTGTCCCAGTCCATGACATCGCCTCCCTAAGGCGCCTTGGCGCTGTGCGCCAAACGCCGATCCGCGCCGCCGCTTACTCCGCGGCTTGCGCGAGGCGCGCTTCTTGGTGCGCCAGCCATTTCTCCGCCTCGAGCGCCGCCATGCAGCCGGTGCCGGCCGCCGTGACGGCCTGACGGAAGATCTTGTCCTGCACGTCGCCCGCGGCGTAGACCCCTTCGACGTCGGTCGCCGTCGAATCCGGCTTGGTGATGAGATAGCCCTCGCTGTCCATGGCGAGCTTGCCCTTGAACAGCTCCGTGTTGGGCGAATGGCCGATGGCGATGAAGACGCCGTCGGTCGCCAGCTCCTTCTCGATGCCGGTCTTGACGTTCTTCACCCGCACGCCCTGAACCAGCGGCGCGGGCTTGGCCTCGCCCAGGATCTCCTGCAGCGTGTTGTCCCACAGCACCGTCACCTTGGGGTTCTTGAACAGACGGTCCTGCAGGATCTTTTCGGCGCGGAACGAATCGCGGCGGTGGACCAGGGTCACCTTCGAGGCGTGGTGAGTGAGGTAGAGCGCCTCCTCGACGGCGGTGTTGCCGCCGCCCACCACGACCACTTCCTTGCCGCGGAAGAAGAAGCCGTCGCAGGTGGCACAGGCCGAAACGCCGCCGCCGCGGAAGGCCTCTTCGCTGGGCAGGCCCAGCCACTTGGCCGTGGCGCCTGTCGAAATGATCAGCGCAGTCGGCCTCATAACGATCGCCCGAATCGCCGATGCAGACGAACGGACGCCGGCTGAGATCGACGTCGACGATGGTGTCGAAGAAAAGCTCGGTGCCGACGTGCTCGGCCTGCTTCTGCATCTGCTCCATCAGCCAGGGGCCTTGGATGACGTCGGCGAAGCCCGGGTAGTTCTCGACATCGGTCGTGATGGTGAGCTGGCCGCCGGGCTGGATGCCCTGCACCAGCATGGGCTTGAGGCTCGCGCGGGCCGCATAGATGGCCGCCGTGTAGCCTGCCGGGCCCGATCCCAGGATGAGCACTTTGCTACGATGAGTCGCTGCCATGTCCCTTTCGCATCCCGCCAACCGCATATCTTCGACATATATGCAAACCTCGCCCGGGATGCACGGGCGTTTTGCAGGCCGGGCGCAATTGTTCACGGCCGCCCGCCCAAATCTCGCAACTTTATTGCGTGCGTGGCATGGTTCTGGCATAGACCGCGGCCAACGGGAGGAAAACTGGATGGCTCGCGCAAAGCTCGACCGGATCGACCGGCGCATTCTCAGCGACCTGCAGTCGAATGGGCGCATGACCAACGTGGAACTGGCGGAGCGGGCCGGCATATCGGCGCCCCCCTGCCTGCGCCGGGTACGGGCCCTCGAGCGCGCCGGCATCATCAAGGGCTACCATGCCGACCTCAGCCCGGAGGCGCTGGGCTACAGCGTCTCGGTGTTCGCCCTGGTGGGGCTCAACAGCCAGGCCGAGACCGACCTCAAGGCGTTCGAGGAACTGATCGCCAAATGGGACGAGGTGCGCGAGTGCCACATGCTGGCGGGCGAAGCCGATTTCCTGCTCAAGATCGTGGCCGAGACCTGGGACGATTATCAGAAATTCCTGACGACCCGCCTCACCTCGGCGCCCAATGTCAGCCACGTGAAATCGATGATGGTCTTCCGCACCGCCAAGCAGCTCCCCGGGGTGCCGATCTCGGTCGAGTAGGAGGCCGCCTCATGGACGGAAGCGCCGCACCCGACGTCACTCTGGAACGCCTGCACGAGATCGCCGATGCCTTTGCACGCCGCGACGTCGAGGGCATCGTGAAATCCTTCGCCGAGGACGGTGAATTCCGCAACGCCCGCGGACCCGACCATTGGGGCCAGAGCTTCAAGGGCAAGGCGGCGATCCGGGGCTATTTCGCGCCGCTGTTCGCCGGCTCCAGCGACGTCGCGTGGCACCACACCAGTGAGTTCGTCTGCGGCAACCGCGCCGTCACCGAGTGGCACCGCACGGCGACGCTCAGGACCGGCGAGCGCCAGGAATGGCTGGGCTGCGATCTCTACACTTTCCGCCGCGGCCTGATCGTCATGAAGGACACGTACATCAAGGTCGTCGCCTAGAATCCCCTTGCGGGGTACAGCGTGTACCGATAGCCTCCTACAAATACACAGCGTTACCCGACAGGAGTATCGCATGAAGAACCTCTTCGAAGCAGGCCGCGTGCTGCTGCTCGACCTGGCGTCCACGGTCCTGTTCCTCGCTCTCTATATCGCCACCGACAACCTCTTCCTGGCCGTCGGCCTCGGCATGGCGCTGGGCGTCGTCCAGATCGGCTGGCAGCTGTTCAAGGGCAGACCGGTCGAGACGCTGCAGTGGCTGAGCCTGGTGCTGATCCTGGCGTCGGGGACGGCCACCTTCTTCACCCACGATCCGCGCTTCGTCATGCTGAAGCCCAGCGCCATCTACTGCATCGTCGGTATCGTCATGCTGAAGCGCGGCTGGATGAACCGCTACCTGCCGCCGCGCGCCGCGCCGGTGGCCGATGTCGCGACGACATTCGGCTACGTCTGGGCCGGCCTGATGTTCGCCTCGGCGGCGCTCAACATCGCGCTGGCGCTCACGCTCGACGCCAAGAGCTGGGCCGCCGCCATGTCGGCCTGGGGCATTGCCAGCAAGATCGGCCTGTTCCTGGTGCAGTACAGCGTGATGACCATGATCGGGCGGCGCCGGGCCGCTGCGGCAACGGCAGCGGCGTCCACTTGAACTGAACGCCCCACACGCGGCGCGTCAGCGCCGCGGCCGAGATGCCTATTTGAACTGGACGCCCACGACCTCGTAGGAGCGCGCGCCGCGCGGGGTCTGGACCTCGACGGTGTCGCCCACGGTCTTGCCGATCAGCGCCCGGCCGATCGGCGAGGTGACGGAAATGCGCCGTTTGGCGAGGTCGGCCTCGTAGGGGCCGACGATCTGATACTTCACCTTCTCGTCGGTATCCTCGTCGGCCAGCTGCACGGTGGCGCCGAACTTCACGACCTTGCCGGAGAGCTTGCTGAAATCGATCACCTCGGCGCGCGAGATGATGTCCTCGATCTCGGCGATGCGGCCTTCGATGAAGCCCTGTTTTTCGCGCGCCGAGGTGTATTCGGCGTTCTCCGAAAGATCGCCATGCTCGCGCGCCGCCGCGATCGCCTTGATGATCGCCGGGCGTTCCACGCTCTTCAGCTGCTTCAGCTCGTCGGTAAGGCTTTTCAGCCCCTCGGCCGTCGTCGGAACCCTTTCCATCGCTCAATCGTCCTTAATGAATCGTGCGTCGTCAACGCCCAACGCACCCCGAATTCGGGTTGCATCGCGCAAGATGTGGGGATTGGGCCCTAGAAGGTGGTCTTGAAGTAGGATTGCAGGGGCGCGACGTCGAGCGGCCCCTCGCTCAGCGCCGCAATGCCTTCGACCGAGGCCTTGGCGCCGGCCACCGTGGTGTAATAGGCGATCTTGTGCATCAGCGCGGCGCGCCGCAGCGTATAGCTGTCGGTCAGCGCCCCCGCCCCATCGACGGTGTTGAAGACCAGCTGCACCTTGCCGTCCTTCATCAGGTCGACGATGTGCGGACGGCCCTCGAGCACCTTGTTCACCCGCTGCGCCTCGATGCCGTGCTTGTGCAGGAAGTCGGCCGTGCCGCCGGTCGCCACGACCTTGAAGCCGAGGTCGAGCAGCCGCTTCACCGGCTTCACCATCTGGGCCTTGTCCTGGTCCTTGACCGACACGAACACCACGCCGTCCAGCGGCACCTTGCTGCCGGCGCCGAGCTGCGACTTGGCGAAGGCGCGGCCGAAATCGGAATCGAGGCCCATGACCTCGCCGGTCGAGCGCATCTCGGGCCCCAGGATGACGTCGACGCCGGGGAAGCGGGCGAACGGGAAGACCGCTTCCTTGACCGCAATATGCTTGCCGCGCGCCTTCTTGATGGCGAGCGACCTGAGCAATTCGCCGGCCATCAGGCGGGCGGCATACTTGGCGATCGGCTGGCCGGTCGCCTTGGCGACGAACGGCACGGTGCGGCTGGCGCGCGGATTGACCTCGAGCACATAGACCTCGCCGTCCTTGACGGCGTACTGCACGTTCATCAGCCCGACGACTTTCAGCGCGCGCGCCATCGCCTCGGTCTGGCGCTCGATCTCGGCGAGGATCTTGGCCGGCAGCGAATGGGGCGGCAGCGAGCAGGCCGAATCGCCGGAATGGATGCCGGCCTCCTCGATGTGCTCCATGATGCCGGCGACGAACACGTTCTGGTCCTTGTCGGCCAGCGCATCGACATCGACCTCGATGGCGTCGCGCAGGTAGGAATCGATCAGCACCGGATTGGCGCCCGAGACCTTCACGGCGTCGCGCGTATAGCGCTCCAGCGCCTCGCGATCGTAGACGATCTGCATGGCGCGGCCGCCCAGCACATAGGACGGACGGATGACGACCGGGTAGCCGATCTTCTCGGCGACCTCGATCGCCTGCTCCTGCGACGTCGCCGTGCCGTTGTCGGGCTGGCGCAGCTTCAGTCTGTGGATGAGCTTCTGGAAGCGCTCGCGGTCCTCGGCGAGATCGATGGCGTCGGGCGAGGTGCCGAGGATGGGGATGCCGGCGGCCTCGAGCGGCTTGGCAAGCTTGAGCGGCGTCTGGCCGCCGAACTGCACGATCAGGCCCAGAAGCTCGCCGCTGCGGCGCTCGACCTCGACCAGCTCGATCACGTCCTCGGCGGTCAGCGGCTCGAAGTAGAGGCGGTCGGCGGTGTCGTAGTCGGTCGAGACGGTCTCGGGGTTGCAGTTGACCATGATGGTCTCGTAGCCCGCCTCGCGCAGCGCATAGACCGCGTGCACGCAGCAATAGTCGAACTCGATGCCCTGGCCGATGCGGTTGGGGCCGCCGCCCAGGATGATGACCTTGCGGCGATCGGTCGGCTGGGCCTCGCACTCGGCCGGCCGCACGCCGTCGCCCTCGTAGCAGGAGTAGAGGTAGGGCGTGCGCGATTCGAACTCGGCGGCGCAGGTGTCGATGCGCTTGAACACCGGCTGGACGCCGAGGCTGCGCCGCTTGCCGGCGACATCGGCGGCCGATTGTCCCGTGAGCTCGGCCAGCCGCTCGTCGGAGAAACCCTTCTTCTTGAGCTCGAGCAGGCCCTTGGCGTCCTTGGGCAGGCCCTTGGCCCGCACCTCGGCCTCGATCGTCACGAGCTGCTTCGATCTGGCGCAGGAACCACGGCTCGTACTTGCAGGCGTGCGCCACCTCGTCGACCGACAGGCCAAAGCGGAACGCCTGGGCGATCGTCAGGATGCGGTCGGGCGTCGGGCGCGACAGGGCGCCCACGATGGCCGACTTGTCGGGCGCGCCCTTGATCTCGATCTCGTTCAGGCCGGTCAGGCCGGTCTCCATCGAGCGCAGCGCCTTCTGCAGCGATTCCTGGAAGGTCCGGCCGATCGACATGGCCTCGCCCACGCTCTTCATCGAGGTGGTGAGCAGCGCCTCGGCGCCCGGGAACTTCTCGAAGGCGAAGCGCGGCATCTTGGTGACGACATAGTCGATCGTCGGCTCGAACGAGGCGGGTGTCGTGCCGGTGATGTCGTTCAAAAGCTCGTCGAGCGTGTAGCCGACGGCCAGGCGTGCCGCGACCTTGGCGATCGGGAAGCCGGTGGCCTTCGAGGCCAGCGCCGAGGAGCGCGACACGCGCGGGTTCATCTCGATCACGACCATGCGGCCCGTCTGCGGATCGACCGCGAACTGCACGTTCGATCCGCCGGTGTCGACGCCGATCTCGCGCAGGCACGCGATCGAGGCGTCGCGCATGATCTGGTATTCCTTGTCGGTCGAGCGTCAGCGCCGGCGCCACCGTCACCGAATCGCCGGTGTGGATGCCCATCGGGTCGATGTTCTCGATCGAGCAGATGATGATGCAGTTGTCGCGGCGGTCGCGCACGACTTCCATCTCGTACTCTTTCCAGCCGAGCACCGATTCCTCGACCAGCACCTCGCCGACCGGCGAGGCGTCGACGCCGCCCTGCACGATGTCGAAATATTCGTCGCGGTTGTAGGCGATGCCGCCGCCGGTGCCGCCCAGGGTGAAGGACGGGCGGATGATGGCCGGCAGGCCGACATGATCGAGGGCGCTGATCGCTTCCTCGCGGTTGTGCACGACCTCGCTCTTGGGGCATATCAGACCGATCTTGGTCATGGCCTCGCGGAACAGCAGGCGATCCTCGGCCTTGTCGATGGCCTCGGCGTTGGCGCCGATCAGTTCGACCTCGTATTTCTTGAGACGGCCGTCGCGATGCAGCGCCATCGCCGTGTTGAGCGCGGTCTGCCCGCCCATGGTCGGCAGGATGGCGTCCGGCCGCTCCTTCTCGATGATCCTTGCCACCATGTCGGGCGTGATCGGCTCGATATAGGTGGCATCGGCCAGGCCCGGATCGGTCATGATCGTGGCCGGGTTGGAGTTCACCAGGATGACGCGGTAGCCCTCGTCCTTCAGCGCCTTGCAGGCCTGCACGCCGGAATAGTCGAACTCGCAGGCCTGGCCGATCACGATCGGGCCGGCGCCGATGACCAGGATGCTCTTGATGTCGGTGCGCTTGGGCATGTCGTTAACGCGCAGACCTCACCCTGAGGAGGCCGCGAAGCGGCCGTCTCGAAGGGTAGGCCCCAATCTTGCCGTCGCCCATCCTTCGAGACGCGCGCTGCGCGCGCTCCTCAGGATGAGGTGGTACTGAGCCGCGCATCATCACTTCTTGCTCTTGTCGATCATCTCGACGAAGCGGTCGAAGAGATAGTGGCTGTCGGTCGGCCCGGGCGAGGCCTCGGGATGGTACTGCACCGAGAAGGCCGGCTTGTCGGTGCAGCGCAGGCCCTCGTTGGTGCCGTCGAACAGCGAGACGTGCGTCACCTCGACGTTCTCGGGCAGCGACTCGGGCAGGACGCAGAAGCCGTGGTTCTGCGAGGTGATCTCGACCTTGCCGGTCGTCAGGTCCTTGACCGGCTGGTTGGCGCCGCGATGGCCGCGCTCCATCTTGCGCGTCTTGCCGCCCAAGGTGAGCGCCAGGATCTGGTGGCCGAGGCAGATGCCGAACAGCGGCACCTTCTTGTCGAGCACGCCCTGGATCGCGGGCACGCTGTAGCCGGCGGTCGCCGCGGGATCGCCCGGGCCGTTCGACAGGAACACGCCGTCGGGCTTGTGGCGCAGGATGTCCTCGGCCGTCGCGGTGGCCGGGACGACCGTGACCTTGCAGCCGGTGTTGGCGAGGCAGCGCAGGATGTTGCGCTTGGCGCCGTAGTCGACGGCGACCACGTGATACTTGGGCTTGGCGAGCTTGCCGTAGCCCTTGCCGAGCGCCCACTTGGTCTCGTCCCAGCTGTAGGTCTGCTTGGTCGTCACTTCGAGGGCGAGATCCATGCCGTCGAGGCCGGGCCAGTCCTGGGCGACCTTGCGCAGCTTGGGAATGTCGAACTTGCCATCGGGCGCATGGACCACCACGCCGTTGGGCGCGCCGCCGTCGCGCACCCGCCGCGTGATCGCGCGCGTGTCGACGCCGCAGACGCCCGGCAGATTGTGGCTCTTCAGCCAGTCGTCGAGCGGCTTGGCCGCCCGCCAGTTGGCAGGCTCGGTGATGTCGCCGCGCAGCACCACGCCGCGCGCGGCGGGATTGATGCTCTCGATATCCTCGAGATTGGTGCCGACATTGCCGATATGCGGGAAGGTGAAGGTGATGATCTGCCCGGCATAGGAGGGATCGGTGATGATCTCCTGATAGCCGGTCATCGAGGTGTTGAAGCAGACCTCGCCCACCGCGTGGCGGGCAGCCCCCACGCCCTTGCCCCAAAAGACCGCGCCATCGGCCAGCACCAGCGCGGCCGTGGCCCAACGCGGCGCGGCGTCAGTCGCGCCGGCGGTCTTAGGAGAAGTCATGATGAATTTGCCCGTTCGTGCAATCCGCCCAGCCCCGCCCGGGAAGGCGACCTCGCGAACCGCGCGGGTTTGTAACCAAGCGGTCGCAGAGGGTCAAGGCGCTGTAGACCGCTAATTAATAAGCCTTTTCAATAACTTATTTGCTTTGCCAACAGCGGGCCGAGCGATTAGTTTCCGCCCTTCGATCCATCGGGACAAAGACATGCTGCGCGAGCAACTGAACGAGGCGATGAAGACCGCCATGCGCGCCCGCGACACCGCGGCGCTGGGCACCATTCGCCTGATCCTGGCCAAGCTCAAGGACGTCGACATCGCGGCCCGCACCGAGACCAGCCGCGAGGGCGTCGCCGACGACCGTATCCTGTCGATGCTGCAGGGCATGATCAAACAGCGGAACGAATCGGTGGCGCTTTACGAGAAGGGCAACCGGCCAGATCTGGCCGACAAGGAAAAGGCCGAGATCCTGGTGATCGAGCGCTTCCTGCCCAAGCAGATGGACGAAGCCGCCGTCGAAGCCGCCGTCGCCGAGGCGGTGGCCGCGGCCGGCGCCAAGACGGTCAAGGATATGGGCGGCGTCATGGCGGCGTTGAAGGCCAAGTATGCCGGCCAGATGGATTTCGCCAAGGCGTCGGCTGCCGTGAAGAAGGCGCTGGCGGGATAGCTGCTTCGGCGGAAGCCGGCGTCCGGCGCCCGCCGGTGAATTTCCGCATTTCCCGCAATTTCCGCAGGCGGTTTTGGTCGATCGCCGGGTGTCGCATCGCCAGACGGTATGCGGCTTTGCGGCGACCCTTGCGGGAATTTCCGGTATTTCCGGTATTTCCGGTATTTCCGGCGGTCGTTTTGCGGTGGCTTGCCCGGTGGCTTCTTGCATTGCCCGATACCTTCACGACTGGCGCACGACGTTGCGGCCGTCTGATTCGTGCCGATATCTTTATGAGTTTAACTTAAGTATATGTCAAGTATTACTTTTAGCCTCACCCTGAGGAGGCCCTTACTCTCGCAGGATGGGATACACCATTGTCGTTGCCCATCCTTCGAGACGCCGCGCTTGGCGCGGCTCCTCAGGATGAGGTTGTCCGGGAACCACCTCGTCTGGGAAATTCACAGGGCGCACCTGCCGCTCCAGCGAATCAATATCATCCCCGCTATCCCGGCTGGCGCATCGGCGACCCGAAGGCCATCTTAACGGATGGCCTTCCCCCCGGGCTTCCTCGATGAACTGCGCGCGCGCCTCAGCCTGTCCGACGTCGTCGGCCGCAAGGTCTCGCTCAAGCGGAAATCAGGCGCCGAGTACTCGGGCCTCTGTCCGTTCCACAACGAAAAGACGCCGTCCTTCACGGTCAACGACAAGAAGGGCTTCTTCCATTGCTTCGGCTGCGGCGTGCATGGCGACGCTGTCGGCTTTGTGATGAAGACGGAAGGGCTTTCCTTCCCCGAGTCCGTCGAAAAACTGGCCCGCGAGGTCGGCCTGCCGGTGCCGCGCGCCACGCCGGCCGAGCGCGAGCGCGCCGAGCGTGTCTCGACGTTGCAGCAGGTCGTCGAGGAAGCGGCGCGCTGGTTCCAGAAGCAGTTGCGCCTGCCGGTGGGACGCCAGGGTCTCGATTATTTGCGCGGCCGAGGCCTCGAAGAAGCGACCATCGACGATTTCCGCCTGGGCTTCGCGCCTGACACGCGCGACGGGCTTCTGGCCGCGCTGAAGCGCGAGGGCGTGCCGGTCGACAAGATCGTCGAGGCAGGGCTTGCCATCCAGCCCGAGGACAACCGCGAGGCCTACGATCGCTTCCGCGGCCGCGCGATTTTTCCGATCAACGACCGCCGCGGCCGCGTCATTGCCTTCGGCGGCCGCGTGATGGGCGCCGGCGAGCCCAAGTACCTCAACTCGCCTGAGACGCCGCTGTTCCACAAGGGCGCCAACCTCTACTGCCTCGATCGCGCCCGGCTGGCGGCGACCAAGGACCAGCCGGTGATCGTGGCCGAGGGCTACATGGACGTGATCGCCCTGCACGTCGCGGGATTCGGGGGCGCCGTGGCGCCGCTCGGCACCGCCCTCACCGAAGGTCAGCTCGGCGAGCTGTGGAAGCTGGCCGACGAGCCCTATCTCTGCTTCGACGGCGACAATGCCGGCCGGCGCGCGGCGTCGCGCGCCGCCGAGCGCGCCCTGCCGCTGCTGCGCGCCGGCAAGAGCCTGCGCTTCCTGGCGCTGCCCGCGGGCGAGGATCCCGACAGCCTGATCCGCGTCCGGGGCGCCGACGCCATCCGGCGCATCCTCGAGCTCGCGCGGCCGCTGTCGGACGTGGTTTGGGAGATGGAGACCGAGGGCAAGGTCGCCGACACGCCGGAGCGCCGCGCCAGCCTGCAGCGCGCCGTCGAGCAGCGGGTGGCCGAGATCGCCGATCCCGTCGTCCGCGACTATTACCGGACCGACATGCGAAGCCGCCTCGACCGTCTGCGGCGGCCCGACCGGCCGGCCTGGCGGCCAGGCGAGCGGCGCTCCTTCCGCGGTCCCGGTCCCGAACCCGCACCTTTCGCTGCCGGCTCGGCCGCCCGGCGCGCGAGCACCGATCTCGACGGTTCGCGCCAGGAGCGCGCCCTGCTGGGCGCACTGATCGAGCGGCCGGCGCTCCTTCATATTCTGGCCGAGGACCTGGCGGCGCTGCACGATCACCAATGCCGAGCTGGGCCGCCTGCGCAGCGGCCTGCTGGATGCGCTGTCCATGACCCCTTCCGGGGTCGATCCCGCGGCGGACGAGGCCGTGACCGAGGGTGGCCCGGACGGCCCCTCCCTTGAAGCGCGGCTGATCGAGGAACATCTGGAACGGTGCGGACTGCAGCGGATTGCGGCTTCGGCCCAGGCCAAGGCCCGAGAAGTTTTCCGCGACGATCCGGGCGATTCCGACGGTTGGGTGAGCCAATGGCGCCGGGCGGCCCGTCATCTCAGCCAGCTGACCGCCGACCCGGAGGAGCTGAAACGGGCCGAAGAGGCCCTGGCCGAGGACATGAATGAGGAGAATTTGCGTCGCCTCCAGGCGGTTCTGGACCGGATGCGGCGGGAAAGCATCGAGACCGGGACGGGATAGCTGGCCTGCAGTCAAATCCCTGCCGCCACCCCTATCGCCGCTTGAACTTAAACCCCATATAGTAGATGGGTAGTTTCAGCGGGGGGTTGCCCTCCTCCGCTTCCCCTTCTTGCAGCCAAATTGACGGCCAAAACCGGCCGTTTTACCTGTTTGTCGCACCTAAGGATAACGAATGGCGACCAAGACCGCGCCCGCCGCCCAGCCTGAAGCCACTGACGCCCGCGAAGAGGGGCCCGATGCCCCCCTGCTCGACACCCTTGGCGCCGAGCTCAAGAAGCTCGTCCAGAAGGGCAAGGAGCGCGGCTACGTCACCTATGACGAGCTGAACGCCGCCCTGCCGCCCGACGAAGTGTCCTCCGAGCAGATCGAGGACACGATGGCGATGCTGTCGGAAGCCGGCGTCAACGTCGTGGAAGCCGAGGAGCAGGAAGAGGCTCCCGCCGCCACCCCCGCCGAGCCGGCCAAGACCGCCGTTGTCGCGGCCGAGGCGACCGGCGAGGACGAGGAGCTCGGCCGCACCGACGACCCCGTGCGCATGTACCTGCGCGAGATGGGCAGCGTCGAGCTCCTGAGTCGCGAGGGCGAGATCGAGATCGCCAAGCGCATCGAGGCCGGCCAGGACAAGATGATCGGTGGCATCTGCGAAAGCCCGATGACCATCACGGCGCTGCTGGCTTGGCGCGACGCGATCAATGAAGGCCGCATCCTGCTGCGCGACGTGATCGACCTCGAGGCGACGCAGGGCGGCGCCCCCGGTGAGGGCAAGGGCGTCATCGCGGCCCCTGCCGTTCCGGCCGCTCCGCCGATGCCGCGTCCGGCCATGCCCAAGCTCGTCGTGCGTCCGGCTCCCCAGGCCCTGAACGGCGAGGCCGGTCCCGCCGAGCCCGCCGCCGAAGCCGGCGAAGAGGACGACGAGAACGCGCTTTCGCTGTCGGCGCTCGAGGAGAAGCTCAAGCCCGAGGTGCTGCGCAACCTGACGCGCATCGCCAAGGTCTATGTCGAGATGTCGAAGGTGCAGAACCGGCGCCTGTCGACCTTGAGCCGCGGCCAGAAGCCCAGCGCCGAGTTCGAGAAGAGCTACGAGAAGCACCGCAAGAAGATCGTCGAGCTGGTGCGCACGGTGCACATCAACGCCAACCGCATCGAGCAGCTGAAGCTCGCGCTCTACGATCTCAACCGCAAGCTGATGATGCTCGAAGGCCGCCTGCTGCGGCTGGCCGAGGGCTTCCGCATCCCGCGCCAGGACTTCCTCGACAATTACCTGACGCACGAGATCGACCCGAACTGGCTCGACAAGGTCGGCAAGCTCTCGGGCCGGGGCTGGAAGGACTTCGCCAAGAAGAAGGTGACCGACGTCGAGAAGCTGCGCGCCGAGATCAAGGCGATCTCCGATTCCGCCGGCGCGCCGATCTTCGAATTCCGCCGCATGTGCAAGACCGTGCAGGACGGCGAGCGCGAGATGATGCGCGCCAAGAAGGAGATGATCGAGGCCAACCTGCGTCTCGTGATCTCGATCGCCAAGAAGTACACCAACCGCGGCCTGCAGTTCCTCGACCTCATCCAGGAAGGCAACATCGGCCTGATGAAGGCGGTCGACAAGTTCGAGTACCGCCGCGGCTACAAGTTCTCGACCTACGCCACGTGGTGGATCCGCCAGGCCATCACCCGCTCGATCGCCGACCAGGCGCGCACCATCCGCATCCCGGTGCACATGATCGAGACCATCAACAAGCTGGTCCGCACCAGCCGCCAGATGCTGCACGAGATCGGCCGCGAGCCGCAGCCCGAGGAGCTGGCCGAGAAGCTCGGCATGCCGCTCGAGAAGGTGCGCAAGGTACTGAAGATCGCCAAGGAGCCGATCAGCCTCGAGACGCCGATCGGCGACGAGGAGGACTCGCATCTCGGCGACTTCATCGAGGACAAGAACGCGGTCATCCCGCTCGAGGCGGCCATCCAGGGCAATCTGCGCGAGAGCACGACGCGGGTCCTGGCCACGCTCACGCCGCGCGAGGAGCGCGTGCTGCGCATGCGCTTCGGCATCGGCATGAACACCGACCACACGCTGGAAGAAGTCGGCCAGCAGTTCTCGGTGACCCGCGAGCGCATCCGCCAGATCGAGGCCAAGGCGCTGCGCAAGCTGAAGCATCCCAGCCGGTCCAGGATGCTGCGCAGCTTTCTCGACCAGGGTTGAGCCGAGACCTTCCCGCGCGGGAGGTTTTGGCGGACGGCGTCGTCCACGCCCTGGGCCTGGCCCTTGGTGTGGTGGCCGCCGCCGTCCTCATGGGCCTTGCCGTATTGAACGGCAATCCGCTGCTGGCGCCGCCGCTGTTCATCTATGCCGTCGCCCTCGTGGCCATGCTGGGCTGTTCGGCGGCCTACAATCTCCTGAGGTCGAGCCGGCGTCGCGACTGGCTGCGGCGCTTCGATCATGCCGCGATCTTCGCCATGATCGCCGGCACCTATACCCCCTTCACGATACTCGGCCTGCACGGCGGCTGGTCCTCCGGCCTCACGATCGGGATCTGGTCGGTGGCGGCCATCGGCATCGCCCTCAAGCTTTTGCAGCCGCGCCGCATCGAAGCCATCTCCGTGGCCCTCTACCTCGGGCTGGGCTGGATCGGACTCATCGCGCTCCGCCCTTTCATGGCGGCCCTCGATACCGCCACGCTCGCCCTGCTGGCGGGCGGCGGCATCCTCTATTCGGTCGGTGTGGTCTTCCACCTTTGGCGGCGGCTGCCCTTTCACAATGCCATCTGGCATGGCTTCGTGCTGGTCGCTGCGGCCATCCACTATTTCGCCGTCCTGACGGTCATTCCGACGACCGCCTCCATGTGAGGTTGCGGCGACACCGGCCAACGAACCAAAGCATCTTCATGTTCCTCTCCCCTTGGGGGAGAGGAACATGAATCCGCGCCACCTATTGGTCACACGCCTCGCCCCATCGATTGCCTACCATCCTGGCCCTCGACGAATGCCTGAGGAGGGATTGGTGACGTACAGCGATGCGAGCGAGCCGGCGCGCGCCGGCAGGAGCTTTGCCGCGCATCTCAAGGATAGGCTGCGCCCCGTCGTGTCGGCGCTTCCCCAGCTGTCGGGCCTGCCGTCGTGGGCGCGCGCGATGGCGGTCCTGAAGCACCACGGATTCTCGCCGGCCACCGTCTTCGACATCGGCGTCGCCTACGGCACCTTTCCGCTCTATCGCGCCTTTCCGGACGCCTTCTATCACTTGATCGACCCGGCGCGGGAATCGCTTGCCTACATGCGACGCTTGTCGCGCCGGCTGCGTTGCGAGATTCACGCGGTTGCGCTGAGCGATCATGAAGGTGAGGCGGCGTTCGAGGTCCGGGCCGATATCCAGGAATCGACGCTGCTCGAGGAAATGGGGCCGCGACGCGTGCGTCGTATCGACCGCGTGCCGTTGCGGCGCTTCGACCTACTCTTCGGCGGGCCGATCGCGCGGCCGGCTCTGTGCAAGATCGACGTGCAGGGTGCCGAACTGATGGTGCTGGCCGGCATGACCGGCCGGCTCGCCGACATTGATGCGCTGGTCGTCGAGACGAGCACGATCGCCACCGTCAACGGCGGCGCCGAAGTTGAAGGCGTCGTGCGCTTCCTGGGCGACCACGGCTTCGTGCTGGCCGACATCATCGGTCTCCGCCGCCGCCCCCTCGACAATGCTACAGCTCAGCTCGATTTGTTGTTTGTGCCGAAAGAAGCCGCCCCCCGTCACGACCGCCGCTGGGTCGCCACTGCCTGATTTTGATGGTCGCAGTCCATCAGCAATGTCAGTTGCGAAACAAGACTTCATCTCATTGTGATCATTGCGGGGAGGAGTGGCCATTTTGTGACCGGCCGCGGCAGTGCTACGCTGCGCTTGCGAAGAGCGTACGCAGTTGCAACATGAGAAAGACAGGCGTGTTCCTTCGGCGGGACATCGCTACCATAGGCTGCGGCGAGTTGTCAGTGGAGGAGCATTGCCGGCAACCGCCGTCGCAGATGTTCCGTTGAGGCGGTCGCGACGGGGTCGTGCCGCACTCAGGCCACAGGCATCTCTAGGGCTCTCAAGACGTGTTGGGCAAGGATGACGATCAGGGTCGTGATGAAACACACCGTCAGCGTCGGGCTATTGCTCCTGTCGGGCTGCGCGACGGCACGAAACATGAGCAATGATTTCGCACGGCTGACGTCGCCGCAGGCGCCCTCCGCGCAACTAAAGAAAAAGACGGCGCCACCTGCCGCCCGGCCACGTCCTGCCACCGGCACGACGCCTGTTTCTCCGGAGACCTCGCCGCCGGTAACGGAGACCGCGTCGGTCGCGCCGAGCCGTCCGCCGGCCGATGCCCCCCCGGTGACGCTCGCCGGCAAAAGCGACAACGAAGTCCGGGCGATGCTCGGCGCGCCGACGAGTGAGGAGGAACGGCCACCTGGCAAACGGTGGCGCTATCGAGATGGGCAATGCACACTGGACGTCCAGCTCTATCCGGACGTCCAGACAAAGCAGTTCGGAACTCTTGCGTACGAGGTAAAGAGCGATGACAACTCAGATGAAGGAAAGCGTCTCTGCTTGGCCCAATTCCAATCCCGCGTTCAGGCCCGAAACTAGTACGGACGTGGAACGGAAAATCCGGGTCGCATTCGTCGAGGACGATGACGACTATCGCGAAGCGGTGAGCAGCGAGTTGGGCGATCACGGCTTCGAGGTGGCGACCTTCTCCGACGGCGCCGCGCTGCTGGCCTCCTTTGCCGAGGGCGCCGAGGCCGAAATCATCGTACTCGACTGGAGCCTGCCCAGCGTCTCGGGCATCGATCTCCTGCCGCGCCTGCGGCGCAACGGCGTCGCCTTGCCCGTGGTTTTCCTGACGGGCCGCTCGCAGCCGGCCTACGAACAGCTCGCCTTCGATCGCGGTGCGCTTGATTTCGTCGACAAGGCACGCGGCGTGCCCATCCTGGCGCATCGGCTGCGGCTGATCGCCAATTCGGTGAAGAAGCCCAGCGAACCCGAGCTTGTCGATAATTTCCATTGCGGCAGGCTGATGCTGAAGCCGCGCATCAGCCGAGCCTTCTGGGACGATGCCGATATCCATCTCACCCTCACCGAGTTCAAAATCGTGCACTTGCTGGCCTCGAACGTCGGCAGCTACGTGACTTATCGGTCGGTCTACGATTGTATGCATTACGTCGGTTTCATCGCGGGGAGCGGCGAAAATGGCTACCGAACGAATGTCCGCTCTTGCATCAAGCGGATCAGAAACAAGTTCCGAGCCGTCGACCCCACCTTTGCCGAGATCGATAACTACCAGTCCTTCGGCTACCGCTGGGGAAAGACCTAGCGCGCCAGCGGTCGGCTGGCGGCGGGCGCTCCACCGCCTTGCCGCCTCGCTGACGCTGAAGCTCGTCGCCCTGATCGGCATCTTCGCCGCTCTGCCCGTCGTGCTGTACGGCCAGTTCGAGAGCGCCGACCGCCAGATGCGGGACCTCGTGACCCGGGCCATCCAGGACCGCAGCGCCCTGATCGCCGATGCCCTGACCCCCACGCTCAGGAATATCGACCCCAACAAAGGCCAGGTGGCGCTGAACACCGACCTCGCCAAATACAGCAGCGACGGCACGATCCTGAAGCTGATGTTCCAGCCCGAGCCCGAAGCGGCGGGCGTGGCCAAGCGCTTCTATTTCGTGGCCTCGGCGCCGCAAATCCGCACCGACGAGGTATCGGCCGAACTGGACGAGCTCAGCCATCGCGGCATCCTGCAACGGCTTTCCGATGCCTGCATGTGGGATACCGCCAACGAGATCCGCTACAAGCAGGCCGACGGCACCTTCGAGCTGTTGACCTCGATCATTCCCATCCGGACCGTCGCGGGATGCTGGGTCCTGACTTCGACCCACGCCACCTCCGAGTTCCTCAACACCTCGATCGGCCGCCCCTACTGGGAGACGCGCGAGATCCGCGTCGCCGCGGTGATCTACCTCGTGCTGGCGATGATCGCCCTTCTGGTGGCGGTCAGCATCCGATTGAGCCTGCGCCGCTTCCGCGAGGTCGCTGCCGAGATCAGTCAGGGCCGCATCGGCGACTACGCATTCAGCCACCGCAATGTCGTGCCCGAGCTCTCGAGCGTGGCCCGCGACTTCGACAAGCTGGTCCATGACCTGCGCGGCGTGTCGCAGCAGATCCGCCAGTCGGCGGAGGACAAGGCACATTCCTTCAAGACACCGCTCGCCGCCATCCGCTCGGCGCTGGAACCGGTCCGCCGCGCCGTGCCCGGCGACAACCAGCGCGCCCGGCGCGCCCTCGAGATCGTCAATTCCTCGCTGGCCCGCCTGCTCGACCTCGTCATCGCCGCCCAGCGTCACGACATCAGCACCGCCGACCTCATCGAGGCGCCCCGCGTTCGGGCGGATTTCACCCAGCTCATCGGCGACGCGGCGCTGCATTTCCGGGAGATTCTCGCAAGCAAGGACGTTCGCCTCATCCGCCGTCTCGACGAGCGCGCCATCGTGCGCGCTGGCCGCGGCATGCTCGAGGTTGTCCTGCAGAACGTGCTGGAGAATGCCATCAGCTTCTCGCCGCGCGGCGGCACGATCATCATGACACTGTCGATGAACGGCGAGACAGTCGACCTGCAGATCGACGACGAGGGGCCGGGCGTCGATCCCGCCAAGATCGACTTCGTCTTCGAGCGCTACTTCTCGTCGCGACCGCGCACCGTCGAAGATGTCGACGTCCTGCCTTCGGCGCACGCCGGGCTTGGCCTCTGGATCGTGCGACGCAACGTCGAGGCGCTCGGAGGTCGCGTCGGCGCCGCCAATCGCATCGGCGGCGGCCTTTCGGTGACAATTACCCTGCCCCGCAACGACGCTTAAACACTGGTCCCGCGGACCACAACTTGATCACTGGTTGGCTTGTCGCGACAACACTAGCTTCGAACGAGACGGATCACGTTCGGAGCGTTCGCAATCCATGGATACACTCGGCAGCCTCGCGAAGTTTCAGGAAGAGGGCTCGGCGCAGATCCACCCGGTCATCCTTTCCGGTGGTTCCGGAACACGCCTGTGGCCGCTGTCGCGCGCGTCGTATCCCAAGCAGCTCCTCAAGCTCGCGTCCGAGCGGACGATGCTGCAGGAGACGGTGGCGCGCGGATTGAACGATGTCGGCTTCGCCGCGCCGCTGCTGGTGTGTAACGAGGAACATCGGTTCCTGGTCGACGACCAGCTGCAGCAGATCGGCATCAAGCCGCAGGCCATCCTGCTCGAACCGCAGGCCCGCAACACCGGCCCGGCGATCGCCGCCGCCGCCGCGTGGCTTCTGGCGCGCGATCCCGATGCGCTGATGCTCGTCCAACCGTCGGACCACGTCATCGCCTCGCTGACGGACTTTCACGGGGCCGTCATGCGCGGGCTGGCCGCGGCCCAGGCCGGCCGGCTGGTCACGTTCGGCGTCAAACCGACCCGTGCCGACACCGGCTACGGCTACATTCAGAGCGGCGAGCCCATAAACGGCATGGAAGCTGTCCATACCGTCGATCGCTTCGTGGAGAAGCCTGATCAGCCAACGGCGCAGCGCTTCGTCGACAGCGGCACGTTCTTCTGGAACAGCGGCATCTTTCTCCTGAGCGCCCGCGCCTATCTCGGCGAGCTTTCGCGCGTCAACCCGGAGATGCTGAGCGCCTGCGAGCGCGCGGTTCAGGACGGCAAGGAGGACCTCGCTTTCTTCCGCCTTTGCCCCAAGGCGTTCGGTGAAGCACCCGCGCTCTCGATCGACCACGCCGTCATGGAGCATACGACCCGTGCCGCGGTCGTGCCTGTCGACATGGACTGGAGCGATGTCGGATCGTGGCGCGCCCTTCGCGGGGTCGGCCAGTCCGATGGCGACGGTAACGTGCTGCAGGGCGACGTCATCGCGGAACACACGCGCAATTCCTATATCCGCAGCGAAGGACAGCTCGTCGCGGCAGTCGGCCTCGACAATGTGATCGTGGTGGCGACCGATGACGCCGTCCTTGTCGCCGACGCGGACTCTGCCAGCGAAGTCTCGGCCATCGTCGCCAGGCTGCGCGGGCAGAACCGCAGTGAATCGCATCAGCATGTCACCTGCCATCGGCCGTGGGGCCATTACCGCACCGTCGATATCGGCGAGCGTTTCCAGGTGAAGCGCATCACCGTGAAGCCCGGGGCAAAGCTCAGCCTGCAAAAGCACTATCACCGCGCGGAGCACTGGGTTGTTGTGCACGGCACCGCGCTCGTGCAACGCGACCAGGAGCGCATGCTCGTTCGTGAAAACGAATCAGTTTACATTCCGATTGGAGCCGAACACCGGCTCGAGAATCCCGGCAAGTTGCCGCTGCAGCTCATCGAGGTGCAATCGGGATCGTATCTCGGCGAGGACGACATCGTTCGCGTGTCCGATAGCTACGGGCGTGTCTGAGGCGTCCCGATGACCATCCTATCCCCCAAGCTCCCTCGGCCAGGCCAGTCAATCAGCCCATAACCATAGGGTGAGGAAATGTCCGCAGAACCGTCAACACTCTCCTTCCTGCGCCGTCGCGGCCTGCTGACGGCGGTGTTTGCCCTCGCCGCATGCGACGGCGATACGACCCCGATCGTCAAGGAGGGCGGCGAAAGCCTGCAGCTTGCGCCAACCAACACGCTTGGCGGGGGGCGCCGCCCGAGCGGAGCGGTCGCGGCCGGCACCGCAGCAGGCAAGGATCCCGACTACAAGCTTGGCGCCAACGATCGCCTCCGGATCACCGTCTTCGGGCAGCCGACGCTTACCGGCGAATACACGCTCGACGGCAATGGCGTCCTGGCGTTTCCCTTGATCGGCAATATCCCTGCCGACGGTGTCACGACCAGCCAGCTGCAAAAGGCGATCGCCGCCAAGCTCGAGCCGGATTACCTGGTCAATCCCAATGTCAGCGCCGAGGTGATCACCCGCCGCCCCTTCTACGTCATCGGCGAAGTGCAGAAACCCGGCAACTATTCCTACGTGACAAGCTTGACCGCGATCAATGCCGTCGCCATGGCCGGCGGCTTCACCCGGCGGGCGCGCAAGAACGATTTCTATATCAGGCGCACGGCCGCTGACGGCCAGACGGTTCGTGTGGAGGCGCATTCCGGGACTGTGCTTCAGCCGGGCGACACCCTCGAAGTCCGCGAACGGCTCTTCTGATGGCGTATGCGTCGGATCAATCCTCTTCGCGGGGGCGTCGACACGTCGCCTTGAGGGCCGTGCCGCCGACGCCCCACTACGTGACCGCCGACATGGTCGGTCGACCGCCGCCGGCCGCGGAAGAGCAAGGTTTCCTCGAAACCATCCGCAAGCTTTGGCGGCATCGGTGGCTGATCGCCGCGTGCACGGTGGTATTGGGCGGGCTTGCGATCGCCGTCGCCTGGTCGATGCCGTCCATCTTCGTGTCGGAGGCAAGGGTGCTGGTCGGCGTCCAGACCCCGCGCCTGCCCAACGTCGAGTCACTCGTCGCCGACGTCAGCCCGGACGCCGAACGCGTGCAGAACGAGGGATTCATCCTGCAGTCGCGCAACATCGCCAAGCAGGTGATCGACCGGTTGAAGCTTCGCGACGATCCGGAGTTCAATCCCAGCCTGCGCAAGCCGTCGTTCTGGTCGCGCCTGAACCCGCGGCAGTACCTGCCGGCGGCGGTCGATTCCTGGCTCGGCCGACTGACGCCGGCCAAGCCGCAGGCCGCCGATGCCGAAAGGTTCACGGGCTTTTCCACGAGCGCCGGAGCGGCGACCAGCGATGACCGGATCATCGATATCCTGCTGTCTCATGTCGACGTCTCGACCCTCGGTCGCTCGTACGTGCTCAGCATCAAGGCCGAATCGTTGAACCCGGTCACCGCCGCCGCCATCGCCAACACCCTGGCCGAGCGATATCTCGACTACCAGCGTCGCGACAAGATTGAGTCGATCGACAGGGTCGACAAGTTCCTGCTCAGCCGCGTGGCCGAACTGCGCGAACAGGTGAGCAAGTCGGACCAGGCGGTCGAGGACTACCGCCGAAGCCACGACCTCTACAAGAGCGCCGGCAGCGGCGTCACCGCCCAGCAGCTCAATGAGCTCAACACGCAGCTCACCGCCGCGCAGACGGCCAAGGCCGAGGCCGAATCGAAGTTGAATGAAGCCCAGGAGATGCGGAAGGGCAGCCTCAACAGCGAGAGCGTGCCGGAGGTCCTTCGCTCTCCCCTCATCGCCGTGCTCAAGCAGCAGCTGGCGGAATCCGAGCGCAAGGTCGCCGAACTGTCGGCCTCTTACGGCGCCCGCCACCCCGCCCTGGTCAACGCCCGCGCCGAAGCGGCCAATATCCAGGCCCGGGTGGGCGCCGAAGTCGCCAAGGTCGTCGACGGCCTGGCCCGCGAGGCACGCACCGCCAACGTACGATACGAAACGCTTGCCAAGAATTTCGAAAACGTGAAAAAGCAGATGGGCGCCGTGAACGACCGGTCGATCCAGCTCGAATCGCTGGAACGCGACGCCACCGTGAACCGAAATCTCCTGGAGGCGATGCTGCTACGCGCCAAGCAGAGCACGGGCGCGGAAACCATCCTCCAGGCCAACGCCAAGCTGGTCTCGCCCGCCGCCCCGGCCGGCGCGCCGAGCTACCCGCCCAAGGCGCTGATCGCGCTGCTGGGCGTCGCCGGCGGCATGATGGTCGGCGCCGCGATCGCCCTGCTGCGCGAGGGCGGCGACCGTACCTTCCGACGCGCCGACCAGATTGAAGCCGCCACCGGTTTGCCGGTCATGGCCGTGGTGCCCCAGATCAGCGGCCGCACGCCGCCGGCCATGCAGGTGCTGCGCCAGCCGACCTCGGCCTACAGCGAAGCGCTGCGCCGCCTCCACATCGGCGTCGAGCTGTCCGAAGCGGCCGCCTCGCCCAGGGTCATCCTGTTCAGCTCGGCGACGCCGTCGGAGGGCAAGTCGGTGATGGTGGCCTCGCTCGGCCGGCTGCTCGCCAGCAACGGCAAGCGCGTGCTGCTGATCGACTGCGACTGGCGCAGCCCGCGCCTGCACCAGATCTTCCGCTGCGGCAATCGCGAAGGCCTGGCCAGCCTGTTGATCGACAAGGACGTCGAGCTCGACCAGGCGATTCACCACGACGCGCTGTCCGGCGTCGACGTCATGCCGGCGGGAGCGTGGAGCCCGCGCTTCTCCCACCTGCTCAGTTCCGACCACATGCGCCGCCTTCTCGACGCGCTCGAACCGCACTATGAGTTCATCATCCTCGATACGCCGCCCGCCCTGGTCACGGCCGACGTCCTTTCCCTGTCGCGCCTCGTCGAGAAGGTCGTGTTCGTCGTCCGCTGGGGCCATACGCGGCAGGAAGCGGTCCTCGAAGCCCTGAAGCAGATCGTCGACGCACAGGCGGACGTGGCCGGCGTCGTGCTGTCCCGCGTCGAGTCGAAGCGCTACCGGCAATACTCCTACGGTGACCCGTTCTTCGAGGGCAAGCGACCCGCGGCAGCGGTCAACCGCTCATAGGCCATGCGCGATACCCCCCACTTCGTGAACCGACTGCCGCCACGCGAAGTATTGATCCTCGAACCCGACGCCGAAGGTCATTCCCAGGAATGGCTGCAGCATCTGGCCGAGTTCGTCGCGGCAGATGAAACCGCGGCGGCGATCTCCGTGGTCGCTCCGGCGACCTTGTGCGCCGCGCTGTCGCGATCGATGCCGGCCGTCGCCGACGGCCGTATCCGCTTCATCGCGTTGACGCCGCGCGAGCTCAGGCTGTGCACCCATCGGTCGCTGTCGGTGGCCGCGTTCGCCCGCTGGTGGACGATGCGCCGCTATCTCCGTCGCAGCGGCGCCGACGTCGGATTCTTTCTCTCCCTCGATCTTCTTTGCCTGCCCTTCGCGCTGGGACTGCACCTTCAGGGAAAGCCGGTGGGAGGGATACTGTTCCGGCCTTCGGTGCATTACGCTGCCCTTGGCAGCTACCGGCCGAGTGCCGGCGAGAAGCTGCGGGATCTGCGCAAGGATCTCCTCTACCGGCTGATGCTGCGTAATCCGGCGATCAAGGCAGTGTTGTCGCTCGATCCTTTCTTCCCCGCCCACGCCGTTGCGCATTACGGCCACGGCAACAAGGTGAGCACCGTGCCCGATCCGAGCCATCCGGCGACCGACGTGGCGGCCCGCACCACCCAGGTCGTCGATTTTGTGCCGCCCGGTCGCACCGGCTTCCTGCTGTTCGGCTATCTCACCGAGCGCAAGGGCCCTTTGATGGTGCTCGATGCCCTGCGTCTTCTGCCGGACCACATCGCCGCCCGGGTGGCCGTGCTGTTCGCCGGCCGCGTCGATCCCGCCATTCGCGACAGCCTGGACGCCCGTTGCCGCAGCCTGGCGCGCGAGAGGCCCGAACTGTGGCTGCGCATCGAGGACAGACGGCTCGATCAGGCCGAACTCGACCTCCTGGTGGCGCGCAGCGACATCGTGCTGGCGCCCTACCAGCGCTTCGTCGGCTCGAGCGGCGTCCTGTTGTGGGCGGCGCGTGCCGGTCGTCCCGTGCTGGCTCAGGAGTTCGGACTGATCGGACGGCTGACGCGCGATCATGGACTGGGAACCGTGGCCGACTCCTCCAATCCGAGACGCCTCGCCGATGAGATCGAACGCATGGTCGTGTGTGGGCCGCAGACCTTCATCGACCTGTCGTCGGCGGCAACCTTCGCATCATCGCGGACACCGCAATGCTTCGCATCGGCCGTGCTCTCCAGCGCCGCATAGACCGGGCCGGCGCCCGGCCTAGTCCGACGTCGCCACGGCTCCGGCCGACCACGCCGACCAGGGACACCCAGCGGAATCGCCCATGCCGACAAGGCCGCTTCTCATGCTCCTCTCCCCCCTTGGGGGAGAGGTTGGGTGAGGGGGTGATGCGGGAGCAGCCTTCGCGTTGAGCCCCTCACCTAACCTCTCCCCCAAGGGGGAGAGGAATATGAGGTAGGGTGAACTGATGGCGACCCTCATATGATCACAACACCTGCTTCGGTCGGGATGGAAAATGATCCGCGGTGGATCGACAGGAAAGGCCCCAGCCAAATGTCCAAGAATGATCTCGTGGTCGTCACCGGCGCCGGTGGCTTCATCGGCGGTCACCTGGTGCGCGTGCTGCAGCAGCGCGGCCACACCAGGATCCGCGCGGTCGACGTGAAGCCGCTCGGCGAGTGGTACCAGAAGACCCCGGGCGTCGAGAACCAGGTGGGCGACCTCGCTCTGCTCGAGCCCTGCCGCGCCGCCGCCAAGGGCGCGGCCATGATCTACAACCTCGCCGCCGACATGGGCGGCATGGGCTTCATCGAGACCCACAAGGCCGAGTGCATGCTGTCGGTGCTGGTCAGCACCCACATGCTGGTGGCCGCCAAGGAAGCCGGCACCGAACGCTTCTTCTATTCGTCGTCGGCCTGCGTCTACAACGGCGACAAGCAGACCCGCGCCGACGTCACCGCGCTCAAGGAAGAGGACGCCTATCCGGCGATGCCGGAGGACGGCTACGGCTGGGAGAAGCTGTTCAGCGAGCGGATGGCCCGCCACTATCGTGAAGACTACGGCATCGCCACCCGAGTGGCCCGCTACCACAACGTCTATGGCCCCGAGGGCACCTATGACGGCGGCCGCGAGAAGGCGCCGGCCGCGATCTGCCGAAAGGTGATCGCCGCCAAGCTCGCGGGCAAGCACGAGATCGAGATTTGGGGCGACGGCGAGCAGACCCGTTCGTTCATGTATATCGACGACTGCACCGACGGCACGATCCGCCTGGCGCAGAGCGACATCACGGAGCCGCTGAACATCGGCAGCGACGAGCTGGTCAGCATCAACCGACTGGTCGACATCGTCGAGAAGATCGCCGGCGTGAAGCTCAAGCGCTCCTACAAGCTCGACGCGCCCAAGGGCGTGCGCGGCCGCAACAGCGACAACACGCTGATCAAGAAGCTGATGGGTTGGGCGCCGTCCATCCGTCTCGAGGACGGCATGGAGAAGACCTACAAGTGGATCCACGACGAGATGACCTCGGGCAAGGCCTCCGTCGTCAACGCCCTGCCGCGCGCCGTGGCGGCGGAGTAGGCAGGAAGGCCCTCCTTTCTCGCGCACGTCTCGCTCATGCTCCTCTCCCCTTGGGGGAGAGGCTGGGTGAGGGAGTGTTTGCAGGCGACGGCCTTCGCGTTGCCCCCCTCACCTAACCTCTCCCCCAAGGGGGAGAGGAACATGAGGATGAAGCGGCAACTCCCAGCCTAACGTCCGATGCGAATGAGCTGTTCGTTGCTACACAGGAGACTGCCTGCATCTTCGGTGAACCGGCGCAGCGGTCTCAACATGATCACAACAGCGCTGCCCGATCTCAACATGATCACAACACCGCGGCCACACGACGTGGAGAATCGATCCCATGTATTCGACGACCGACACGACGTCGGGTCATCCTTGAGGATAGAGTTCCATGAAGCGTGGCGTGCAGAGAGCGGCAACGACTGAGTTCGCTCACCTCGTCGACGACCGCCCCGACGGCGCGACAGCCGCAAGCCCGCCGAGGCGTGGCCACGCCGTGTCGGAAGCGATCGTCAGCAGATTCGTCACGGCTTTCGACGGCATCGCCATCTTCGGCACAGGCATCGTCACCATGCAGTGGCACTCCTCCACCGTCGACTGGCGCCTCGAAGGTCTGGTGGTTCTTCTGGGTTCACTGCTCGGCCTGAATTTTTTGCGCCTTGCGGGCGCCGACCGGTTCAACCAGTTCGCCGATCTGGGCACTTCCATCGGCCGTGCGCTGCTCGGCTGGATGCTGACGCTGGCTGCCTTGTTCCTGGCCGCGCCCCTGGTCGAGCCGTTAACGGCAGTGAACGGGCCATGGATCGCCCTTTGGTTCTCAGGCGGCGTCGTGCTGCTGGCGGCCAGCCGTGTCGTCCTGCATCAGCAGATGAGGATATGGAATCGCGCCGGACGCCTGGGCGAGGTCGTCGCCATCGTCGGCGCCGGACCGATGGCGCAACGCCTGCTGCGCAGCATGAATGCGACCCCGGGCGGCCCACGCATTTTCGGCGTCTACGACGACGCGGCCGCCACCCTGCCGCGACGCTGCATGGGACACGCCATTCTCGGTTCGGTCGACCAGCTGGTCAGGGATGCGCGCCTTCATGGCATCGACACCATCATCGTCGCCCTGCCGTCGACCGGGGATCACGTGCTGGTCGAGACGCTGAACAAGCTCAGCCTCGTGCCCGTCGACGTGAAGCTCTGTCCCGGCGAATTCGCGGTGCGTCTCGGCACGCTGCAGGCAAGCCACATAGGCGGCCACACTTTCCTGAACGTCATCGATCGTCCGTTGCGCGACTGGCGATGGATCGCCAAGTCCGTCGAGGACCGGCTTCTCGGCGCCGTCATCCTGACGCTGATCGCGCCCGTCATGATGGCGATCGCGCTGCTCATCAGGTTCGACAGCCCGGGCCCGATCCTGTTCCGGCAGAAGCGCTACGGATTCAACAATCAGCTGATCGAGGTCCTGAAGTTCCGGACCATGTACCAGGAGATGAGCGACAGCAATGCGGAGCGACTGACCGAGCGCAACGATCCGCGCATCACCCGCGTCGGCGCCTTCCTGCGGCGCACGAGCCTGGACGAACTTCCGCAGTTCCTGAACGTGCTGCGCGGAGACATGTCGATCGTCGGTCCCCGTCCGCATGCTCTCGCGGCCAAGGCCGGCGCCCTGCTCTATCAGGAGGCCGTCAAATACTACGACGCACGACATCGGATGAAGCCGGGAATCACCGGGTGGGCCCAGGTCAACGGCTGGCGCGGCGAGACCAACACCCTGGAGCAGATACGGAAGCGTGTGGAGCATGACCTTTTCTACATCGAGCATTGGTCGATCGCGCTCGACCTCCAGATCATTGCGCGCACCATTGTCGGCGGGTTCACCGGTCGCAACGCCTTCTGACGTTCGGCGCAGGTCGGCACGCTGCCTGTGGCTGACGCTGGCCGATCCAGAACCGCGCTACAACGGCCAGTACGTCTATTCCGGCGGCTTGATCGATGCGGTCGCCGAGGCGGGCGGCAGTGTCGAGGTCCTGGGCCTCGGCCGCTCGGAGCAGGCCCAAAGCGGCTATCAGCGCGCCCGCCAGGTCGTCTGGTGGCTGCCCACCGACGTGCCCCATTCGCGCTGGGGCAGCCTGGCCTCGAGCCTGCCGCACGTGGCCCACCGATGCCGGACATCCGGCATGCAGGGGATCCTCGACAAGTTGCTCAAGCGGGATGCCTGGGACGGCATCGTATTCGACGGCATATCGACGGGTTGGGCGCTGCAACAGGTACTCGACCACTACGGCGGTCGCGACGACCGGCCACGCCTGATCTACGTCTCGCACAATCACGAGGAGAGCCTGCGCGCCCAGATCGCCGAGAGCCAGCCGCTGTTTCTCAAGCGCCAGGCCATCCGTTTCGACGCCCTCAAGGTTTCGCGCCTGGAGCGGGAACTCGTCGATGCCGTCGATTTCGTGACGGCGATCACACAAGAGGACCTTGCCCTCTATCGGGCGCGCAATTGCGACAAGCCCATGGACGTGCTGTCTCCCGGCTATTGCGGCCGCAAGCTTGACGTACGGCGGATCTCCGACGCGCTGCCACGCCGCGCCGTCATCGTCGGCAGCTTCGACTGGATCGCCAAGCGCATGAACCTTGCCGAGTTCGTCGACGCCGCCGACCCCATGTTCGCCGAGGCCGGCGCCGAGCTGCAGGCGGTCGGCAGCGCCGAAGAGAGCTTCCTTGAGCAGTTGCGCAGCCGGACGGTGGCCACCCACTTCACTGGCACGGTCCCCGCTATAGAACCCTACCTGGACAATGCGCGGATCGCGATCGTGCCCGAGCGCAACGGCGGCGGTTTCAAGCTCAAGGTCCTGGAATATGTCTTCAATCGCGTACCCGTCTTCGCCCTGACGGGGTCGTTCGCCGGCGTGCCGCTCATCCACAACGACAGCGTCATGCTCTATCCCGACCATGCCGCGCTGGCGCACGGCGTGCTCGAGGCGATCGACGACATCGACCGGCTCAACCGCCTTCAGGAGCGCGCTTTCATCGCCTGCAACGATCGCTTCGACTGGTCGAGCCGCGGCCGGCAGATCGTCGCGGCAATTGCCGCTTCATGACGGGTTAGAGCGTCGAGCTTGAAATAGGAATCGAAAGGGGATTCCCAAGGAATTGGAAGTCTGATTCAAGATGCTGGCTGGGCCGGGAGGCCAGCCAGGATGGGAAAGCCTTATTCGATTGACCTTCGGGAGCGTGTTCAGGCGGAAGTCGAGGGCGGGCAGTCGCGGCGTGGCGCGGCTCGCCGCTACGATGTCAGTGCAAGCTTTGCGGTGAAGCTAGCCGCCCAAGTATCGCGAACGGGATCGGCAGAGCCGGCGCGACAAGGGCGGCCGCCTGGTGGCGGTAAACTGGCCCCTTATCTGACGGTTCTGCTCGAGTGGATCGATGCGAAGCCCGACATCACGATGCCGGAACTGGCGGCCAAATTGAAAGCCGAGAAGAATGTGACAGCGCATCCGGCCTCGTTGTCGCGGGTGCTGCTGAAGGCCGGCCTGTCCTTCAAAAAAACACTGCTGGCCTCGGGAGGCCGAGCGCGAGGACGTGCGTCAGGCGCGTGACGAGTGGAAGGCGCACCGCCAGCCGCGCATGCGCGAGAAGGTCCACCGGCTGATCTTCCTCGACGAAACCGGCACGACGACCAAGATGACCCGTCTGCGGGGCCGGGCTCGCCGTGGGGCCCGGTTGAAAGCCGATGCACCCTTTGGACACTGGGCCACCCAGACCTTCATCGCGGGACTGCGGTGCGATGGCCTGACCGCGCCATGGCTGGTCGACCAACCCATGAACCGCGAGATCTTCGACACCTACATCGAAACCCAGCTCGCTCCGACGCTGCAGCAGGGCGACGTGGTGATCCTCGACAACCTCTCCAGCCACAAGAGCGCGAAGGCCGAAGCTGCCCTCAGGCAGCGTGGAGCTTGGTTCCTCTTCCTGCCACCTTACAGTCCGGACCTCAATCCGATCGAAATGGCGTTCGCCAAGCTCAAGGCTCACCTCAGGCGCATCGGCGCACGAACCATCGAAGCACTCTGCAGAGCCATCGGTGACATCTGCGCTCTCTACTCCGCGCAGGAGTGCTGGAATTACCTCAAAGACGCCGGATATGCCCCGATTAAACGCTCGGCGCTCTAGAACTCAATCGATCGGCAAAGGCGCGATTCGTGCGCGGCGCCTCGGGGCGCTGGCGCTCGCGCTGACTTAGGGGTCATCCGTCTGGCCTCCGCGCAGCAGGCAGCCTCTACCAATTCCACGGATGTGCGACTTGTGGCGCCCCATAGGGCGTGTTCCGGGCGCAAGCCGGTCATCTGCGGACCGGCGTCCATTCTGGACGAGCGGATCTTCGCGCCGTCCTCGAAGGTCTGGTGCTAACCCTGGATGGACAGGAATTGGTCAAGCGGATCGCAAACCGACGCGCTGGCGGATCCCGCCGGTGATGACCAATTAGGCATTGCCCCGGCTGCGGACGACCGCCTTGCCGAACGTGGCTTCAAAGCGATCGGCCACGTTCGAGATGCTGAAGGCGTTTTCCGCGTAGGCCCGGCCCGCAGCCCCGAACCTGGCACTGGTGTGCGATTTACGCCGCAGGCGATCGGCTGCCGCCACGAAAGCTTGCCTGTCGCCGGCGGGCACACAAAGCCCGGCGGCAGCCTCCTCGACCAGTCGGACCGACAGATTGCTGGCCGGCGCGGACAAAAGGATGGGTCGCCCCCCGCAGAGATAGCTGAGAACTTTCGAGGGCACCGAGAACGGGCCCGCATCGTTTTCGAGCAGCGCGACAAGGACGTCGGCGGCCCCGAGGACGTCCGGAAAGACGTCCATCGGCTGCAGCGGCAGAAACGCCAGATTTGACTTCGGCTCCAGGGCACTGCGGGCCTTCAAGGCATCGTAGCTGACACCCGCCGCGGCGACCGCAATGACGACGCCGGGGTCCTTCTCGAAATGCTCGGCGAGGGCCCACAGCAGATCCGGATTGTGCTTCAGCGCCAAGGTGCCGGCGTAAAGAAAGACGAACTTGCCGGAAAGCCCGTGCTGCATCGCCCAAGCGTTATCCTTCGGCCGCAATGGCAACGTATCGAGCGCGCCCCAATTCGGGATCACGTCGGCGGCGTCGTCCCTGACGCCGAAGTCCTTGAGGGCAGGCCTGAAATCCTCGCTGGCCAGAACGATCCTGTCGCTCCGACGCAACATGCCGGCTTCGAGATGCCGGTAGTAGGCGCCGATGGCGTGGCCGACCACCGGGATTTTTCGACTGAGGATCTTCGCCGCCGCCAGGCTGTAGAAGTCCTGCATCCAGAAAACGAACGCGGAGCCTGCTTCGCGAACGCCACGCAGGATGGGCGCCTGCGACTCGAGCGGCGTGTTGCCTGAAATCGTCACATCGGGCGCAAACGACGCGATCCTCTCACTGGCGAGCTGGCCATAGAGGATGTCCGCCTGCCGTCGGCGAACGAGGTTTTGCTTCGAGTAGGGCCGGCCGATCGAAATCGGCTCAATCGAGAAATTGGCAGGGTCGCTCGTCAAGCGCCCGGTGTTGCCCTTTGGTCCCATGTCTTCGGCGAAAAAGAAATGCCGCACCTCATGTCCGCGCCGCGCAAGCTCGCGCGAGAGCTCGAACTGGAAGGGATGACCGCAATAGTCATGAAGCGCGATTCGGCTTCGCGCGACGCCTTTTGACCGGGGCGCGCCGTGACCTCGGCCACGGCTCTTCGGCAGCGAATGGCCTGACGCCGGTCCCGGCGGACGGTTCGCAGGCGCCTTCAGGTTCTCGCTTGTCACCATGGGTAGGGACTCCGAATGGAAAGGGCACGATTCATCGGCGCCTAGCTCGACCACAGGGCCCGCCCCTTCGACCGGACCGTCATCGACAGGCGCGCGACCTCGTTTCGCGTCTCCGGCCACGCGAGCAAGACGAGGCCGATGGCGAGCACGCCGCAGAAACCGACGAGCAGCACCCCGCCCACCGTCGGCGCCTCTTCACCGGCATGCGCCGCGTGACGCACCAACCACACGACGATGGCGGCCATGACCGCGGCACTGAGCGCCGGCGCGATGGCTGTCAGGATGTTGCCCATCGACACCGGGCCACGGCGCGTCGCCAGCCAGAAGGCGACCGGCAGACGGACCAGCACGCCGGCAACGGCGATCGAGGCTGCCACACCGGTCACGCCCCAGGGCAATCCGGCAAGGATGGCAACGATGCACAGGGCTGCGTCAATCACGCTCGCGCGCAGCATCTCCCCCGGCCGCCCCTGTGTCATGTAGAGCAGGCTGGCGGCCATCAACACCGGGAGATAGGCCGCCGAGACGCTGAACAGCGCGACCAGCGGGATGGCCTGCGCCCAGGCCGGCCCGAACAGGATCACCACCACCCAGTCGGCCAGGACGGCCGCAATCGCGAACACGGGCATGGTGAGCAGGGCAAGCTTCTGCATGATCTGGCGGAACATCGATCGATAGCGCGCGGGCTGGTCGACCAGGCGGCTGAGCGCCGGCATGCCGGCGGCATAGACCGGCGCGTTGATGGTATTGACGGGCAACAGCACGAGCCGCGTCGTTCGCTCGTAGAGACCGAGCATGGCCGGCCCCCACAGCCAGCCGATCAGGATCTGGTCGACGCTGCGCGCCAGCGCCAGGGCAAGCCCGCTCACCGTCACCGAGCCGCCGAAACGCAACAATTCGCCGATTCCCTCCGCCCGAGCCGGACGCGCCGGTCGCCAGCGGCACACCGTCCAGCTGCCCGCCAGGAGCAAAGCCGGCGAGACGAGGCGCTGCGCCACCAGCGCCCAGTAACCCTTGCCCGCCAGAGCCAGAGTAATCGCCACGGCAAAGCTTGCGATGTCGGCGGTCGTCTCGAGGCCGGCAATGGCGCCAAAACGCATCTGCCGGCGCAACAGGGCCCAGTGCTGCACCGTGAGCCCGCTCAGGACAAAGCCCAGGGCCAGCCACTCGGTCACGGCCTCGAGGTCGGGCTGGCCGTAGAATCGCGCCAACAGCGGTGCGCTCATCAGGAGCGCCAACCCGAGCGCCGCGCCTGCCGCGGCGTTGATCCAGAACAGGGCGGAAACCTGGGCCTGGGAAATGACCGGCTTCTGGATGGTCGCGGCCGAAAGGCCGAACTCCTTGACCAGATCGAGCATCGCGCCCAGCGAGGCCACCATGGCCAGCAGGCCGAAGGCCGACGGCGGCAGCAGCCGGGCCAGCACGACAAGGGTCGCCCCCTGACCGAGCACGCGGATCGCCTGCGCCGCCAGAAGAATCGCGCCGCCGCGCCGCGAACGCCGCCCGATGTCGTCGATCAGGTGGTCGGTGGCGAGCGCCGCCTCAGGCGACGGCGCGCCGTTGCTCGGGCACGATATTGTCAACGTACCACCGGTAGGTCGCCGTCAGGCCTTCGCGCAGCGGTGTCCGGGCGCGCCAGCCGAGGGACGCGGCAAAGGCGGTGTCGACCATCTTGCGCGGCGCGCCGTCGGGACGGCTGGCATCGAACTGCACGCCGCCCTTGTAGCCCACGACCTTGCAGATCAGTTCGACGAGATCGACGATCGGCACATCCGAGCCGGGGCCGAGATTGACGATCGCCTCGTCGGAATAGTTCTGCATCAGGAACACCATGCCGTCGGCGGCGTCGTCGACGTAGAGAAACTCGCGCCGCACCGCGCCGGTGCCCCACACCTCGATGGCCGGCGCGTGGGCGCGCATCGCGGCGTGCGGCCTTGACCATCAGCGCCGGCACGACGTGGCTCTGCATCAGGTCGAAATTGTCGCCGGGACCGTAGAGATTGGTCGGCATGACCGAGATGAAGTCGCAGCCATATTGCCGGCGATAGGCCTGGCCGAGCTTGATGCCGGCGATCTTGGCCACCGCATACCACTGGTTGGTGGGCTCGAGCGGCCCGGTGAGCAGCGCCGCCTCGGGGATCGGCTGCGGCGCCAGGCGCGGATAGATGCAGGACGAGCCCAGCAGCATCAGCTTCTCGACGCCGGCCCGTCGCGAAGCCTCCACGACGTTGCTCTGGATCATCAGGTTGTCGTAGATGAATTCGGCCGGCCGCGTGTCGTTGGCATAGATGCCGCCGACGCGCGCTGCGGCGAGAAACACCGCCTGTGGCTTGGTCGCGGCCATCCAGCGCTTCGACCTGGTCGGGCCGGCGCAGGTCGACGGAATCGCGCGGCGCCGTCAGGAGCTCGCAGCCTTCGCTCTGCAGACGGCGCACCAGCGCGCTGCCGACGAGGCCGCGGTCGCCCGCGACCCAGACCCGCTTATTGCGCAGCGTATAGCTTGGGCTCGTGGCCATTCTTGGCTCCCATGTTCTTCATCACCAGGCGATCGGCTTCCACCATCTCGGCCACCAGTTCCGGAAAGCTCGTGCGATGTCGCCAGCCGAGCTTGCTCAGCGCCTTGGCGGGATCGCCGAGCAGCAGGTCGACTTCGGTCGGCCGTCGGTAGGACACGTCGATCGCCACCAGCACCCGGCCGGTGCGCCGGCAGCAGCCCTGCTCTTCGTCGCCACTAGCCGCGCCACACGATGGGCCGGTCGATCTGATGGAACGCCAGCTCGACGAACTCGCGCACGGTGTGGGTCTCGCCGGTCGCCAGCACGTAGTCGTCGGGCTCGTCCTGCTGCAGGATCCGCCACATGCCCTCGACATAGTCGCGGGCATGGCCCCAGTCGCGCTTGGCGTCGAGATTGCCGAGATAGAGGCAGTCCTGGTAGCCGCGCTCGATCGCCGCCACGGCGCGCGTGATCTTGCGGGTGACGAAGGTCTCGCCGCGGATCGGCGATTCGTGGTTGAACAGGATGCCGTTGGAGGCGTGCATGCCGTAGGCCTCGCGGTAGTTGACCGTGATCCAGTAGGCGTAGAGCTTGGCGACCGCATAGGGGCTGCGCGGATAGAACGGCGTCGTCTCGCGCTGCGGCGTCTCCTGCACCTTGCCGAACAGCTCCGACGTCGAGGCCTGGTAGAACCGCACGTCGTCCTGCATGCCCAGGATGCGGATCGCCTCGAGCAGCCGCAGCGTGCCGAGCGCGTCGGTGTTGGCCGTGTATTCCGGCGTCTCGAAGCTCACCTGCACGTGGCTCTGCGCCGCGAGATTGTAGATCTCGGTCGGCTTGATCTCGCCCAGCAGCCGCATCAGGTTCGTGGAATCGGTCATGTCGCCGTAGTGCAGGAAGAGCCGCACGCCGGCATCGTGGCGGTCGCGGTAGAGGTGATCGATGCGCTCGGTGTTGAAGAGCGACGAACGGCGCTTGATGCCGTGCACGATGTAGCCCTGCGCAGAGCAGGAAATCGGCGAGATAGGCGCCGTCCTGGCCGGTGATCCCGGTGATGAGCGCCACTTTTCTGGACATGCTGCCGACCTCTTTATTTACGCAACGCTTCGGGAATAGGCGATCCGCTCGGCCACGCGATTCCACGAGTAGTTCGCGAGGACATGACGCTGCGCGGTCGCTGCCATGCGCTCCAGCCGCTGCGGATCGGAAACTGCGCTCACGATGGCCTCGCCAAGTGCTGACGGATCGGCGCGGTCGACCAGGAAGCCATGGCGTCCGCCATCGACCAGTTCCGGGAGACCGTTGCGATTGAGGCCCATGACCGCTGTCCGCGACGCCATCGCCTCGAGATAGACCTGGCCCCACGGATCGTTCAGCATCGGCTGAACCAGCAAAGTCGCGTCGCGATAGAGCTGCTGCAGGGCGCTCCAGGGAAGATGCGCATGGAAGGTGATTCCCGGCCGGGTGCCCACGAAGGCGCGGCTGCGCTCGTCGCCGACCACGGTCAGCGTCAGATCGGGGCGACGACGACGCGCCAGCTCGAAGGCTTCGAGCAGCAATACGCCGCCCTTGGCCTGGAACAGGTGCTTGGCGACGAAGAGAAGCGCCGGTTTGCTGTAGGACTTCGGCCCGTTGTAGGGCTCGATGGCGCCCATGCCCGAGCCGACCGCGGTGACGCGGTCGGGGGGCAGGCCGTAGCACGCGATCAGGTTGTCGCGGACGTAGCTGCCGAACGTGAAGACGTGCGAAAGCCCGCTCAGCGATTCGCGCTCGGCCTGCTCGAACGCCGCCAGCGCCCGCTCACTGTAATGCCTGGCATGGACATGGTGGGCCCTCGCCAACGCCCAGCTATGGTCGCAGTAGAGATAGTGCTCGACGCCGCTCGCGCGATCGGTCGCCGCCAGATCGAACGTGCCGGTATGAAGGACATGCCGCGCCCCCAGGTTGCGCGCGGCGTCGGCGACCTGGGCGGCCAGCCGGCGCCGCGACCGCAACCCGCGCAGGACCTGCTCGCTGCTGAGCGGTCGGCCGAGTCCCGCGAGCATGTCGCGGGCCGCGATGCCCCATTTGGCGAGGCGACCCATGCGCGGCCGGATGGCCTCTACCGACACGCCCAGCCGCTCGAGCGCATTCGCGAGGTTGGCGGGCGCACCCGACCATGAACGGAGGTCGCGCGGATCGCCGAAGACGCAGGTGATGGCCACGCGATCGAAGCGCAGTGCGTGGCCGACATCGATGTTGGAAGCAACGTTCATCGCGAGCATGAAGCATCGCGCGTTGTTGGAGGGCTAGTGATCAACCTGTGACTTGCCCCGACTGCGCCCGCGCGACGCCACAGATTGATCACGCAACAGCGGCGCGCGGCTCGCCAATACTGCTGCTCCGGAGACAAGAGCGCATGCAACGAACAGTCAACGCAAGAGACGACGCCGATCCTTCCCTCGGCGCCAGTGATCGATCGCCCGATGGCGCGACCGCGCCAGCGCGCGAGGAAGGCAGCGAGCTCCTGTTCTTCTGTCCCGATGTCACCGACGCCAGCACGCTAAAGCGGGTCCAGCAGTTCATGGACTTCGGCTATCGCGTCACGGTCTTCAGCTTCCGGCGTGAGCGCTACAACACCGCCTATCGGCCGCCGTGGCCGAACGTCCCGCTGGGCATCACCAGCGATGCACGCTACTGGCATCGGGTCCGCGCGCTGCTTTGCGCCATCCCCGTCGTCTTGGCGCATCGCGCGGCGCTCAGCCGGGCCGCCGTCTTCTACGCCCGCAACATCGATCAGCTGCTCCTGGCGCTGCTCGCCCGCCTGATCACCTTCTCGCGCGCGCCGGTGGCCTATGAAGTGCTCGACATTCCGCCCATCCTCATGCGGCGCGGCCCGGTGCCGGCGCTGCTGCGGGCCATCGAACGACTATGCCTGCGACGGACCAGCCTGCTGGTGCTCTCCTCGCCGGGCTTCCATCGCAACTACTACGAAGCCGTCCAGAAATACCGTGGCGACTGGTTCCTGCTCGAGAACAAGCTGCACCCCTCGATCTCGTCGCTCTCCGCGCCGGCGCCGGTGCGGCGCGCAGCCGAGGTCGGCCGCCCCTGGGTGGTCGGCTATTTCGGCCTGATCCGCGGCGAAGCCACGTTCGCCCTGATCACCCGGCTGGCCGAACGCCTGCAGGGTCGCGTCCTGTTCAGGTTCGGCGGCATCCTGACGACAGTCGACCAGGCGAAGTTCGACGCCGTTCTGCGGCGCTGCCCGAACATCGTCTATCGCGGCCCCTATCTGCCGCATCAGGACCTCGAGGACCTTTATCGGGATGTCGATTTCACCTGGGCGCTCGACCTCGAGCACACCGACAACAATTCGCGCTGGCTGATGCCCTGCCGCTTCTACGAATCCGGCTATTTCGGCATCCCCTGTCTTGCCGTGCACGGCTTCGAAGTCGGCAACACCATCGAGAAGCACCGGATCGGCTGGACGTTCGACACGCCGCTCGAGGAATCGTTGATCCGCTTCTTCGAGCAGCTCACGCCCGCCGCCTATGAGCATATCCGCGGACGGCTCCGCTCCGTGCCGCGCAGCATGTTCGTGGCGGGCGACGATGTCGCCCGCCTCTGCGGGATCCTCGGTTCCGGCAGCGCTACGCCGGAACGTCGGTAACGGCGCGATTGATCATAACGCAGTCGAACTCGACCAGCCGCAGCGCGCTGTCGCGGCTCACCGGATAGAGGCCGCTGATGTCAAAGCCCCGCTCGTCGAGATAGCGGATGATGTCCATGTATTGCGGCATGCCCTTGTAGATGCCGATCACCGAGGCCTCCGTCTGCAGGGCGCGGACCGACGACAGGCTGTCACCAGCTCCGCGCAGCACCTCGATATCGAACCCCTGGGTGTCGATCTTGAGGTAAGGCCGGTCGAAGCCGAGGCGCTCCTGCAGGACGGGCAGGACGACGTCGAGGGTGCGCACCGTGACCGTCTCGGTGTGGCAGGGCACATTCAGCCCGGCATAGTCCTTCACCTGGCCATGGTCGGGTTCGAGGAAGGAGCTGAACTGATCGGAGACCATCACGTTGATCGGCATCGACCCGTCGCTGCTGCCCAGCGCATAGCCTTCGATGTGCCAGTCGCGATCGCCCCGGCTGCGTTCGCGCAGCGCATCGATGTGGTGGCTCACCGGCTCGAACGAGATGATCGGGCCGTCGTACTGGACCCGGTCGCGCAGGAAGTCGTGGTACTGCCCCGCATTGGCCCCGACATCGAGCACGCAGTCGATGTCGAGATGGGCCAGCAGTTCGCGCAGATGCAGCGCGAAGTCGCGCTCCTTCATCTCGCGCAATGGCACGATGTCGTAACCGAACGACCGGCTGACCCTGAGAACAGAAGTCCTTGACGATCTTGAGCATGATGATCTCCGCGGGCCCGCTGATCCGCAGAGTGTGACTCATCGGCAGTACCAACCACTCGTGATCAGTCTGTGATCTGACGCCGGGGCAATTGAGCCGCTGCTTCGCATGGCCAACTATCGCCGGACTTCGATCCTGAAAACGCGAGGAGAGAGATCATTGTTCTCGGTCACTGGTCCGGTGCTCGTCACCGGCGGCGCCGGCTACATCGGCAGTCATGTCTGCAAGGCGCTGGCCGAGGCCGGGGCACAACCGATCTGCCTGGACACGCTGGAAAAAGGCCACGATTGGGCCGTCCGCTGGGGTTCGCTGGAGCGTGGCGATGTCGGCGACGGGCGATTCGTCGAAGAGGTGTTCCTGCGCCACAAGCCCAGGGTCGTCATCCATCTCGCGGGCTACATCGAGGTGGGCGAATCGGTCACCAATCCCGAGCGCTATCTCACCAACAATGCCGGCAAGAGCCGCGTGCTGATCGGCGCGGCGTTGCGTCACAAGATCGAAGCCTTCGTGTTCTCCAGCACCTGCGCCGTCTATGGCCTGCCGCAAACGGAGCTGCTTGCCGAATCGCACAGGGTCGCGCCGATCAACCCCTACGCCGCCTCCAAGGCGAGCGTCGAGCGGGCGCTCGATGCCGCGGCGTGGCGCGGCCTGCGCGCGGCGTCGCTGCGCTACTTCAACGCCACGGGCGCGGACGCCACGGCCGAGATCGGCGAAGCGCATGATCCGGAGACCCATCTGCTGCCGCTGGCGGTCGACGCGGCTTTGGGCTTGCGCGCCTCGCTCGTGGTCCACGGGTCGGACTATCCGACCGACGACGGCTCGTGCGTGCGCGATTACGTCCACGTCACGGATCTGGCCGATGCCCATCTGCGCGCGGTGCAATGGGTGATGAGCCAGAAGGTCGGGCGCGGTCGCCACGACGTCTTCAACCTCGGTTCGGGCACCGGCCACAGCGTCAAGCAGGTCGTGGAATCCATCGGCCAGGTCGTGGGGCGGCCAGTTCCCCATGTCTATGGCGCCCGCCGCTCCGGCGACTCGCCGCGCCTGGTCGGCTGCATCGACAAGGCGCAAAACCAGCTCGGCTGGACTCCGCTGCGCGGTCTGCAGACGCAGATCGAAGATACGGTGCGTTGGCGGATGTCGATGAGGCGGTAGGCGCGCCGATCAATCCCGATCGGCGATCTTGACGAGCGGCGGCAGCAGGGCGCCAACCGTGGAATGGAGCTGGCGGACTTGCTGCACCAGCGCAGTGCCAGGCTGGCCCTTCTCTCCCGTGCGCTGCATCGTCTCAAGATTGGCCTGAACCGCCGCGCATCTCCGTGAGGCAACATTGCGCACGTCATCCAGACCGGGGTCCAGACCATAAGGCTCGCGCAGGGCATCTCCCCATTTGCTGAGAACTTCCAGCAGGGCGCCGCGTGTTGCCGGCCGGCGCGGTGTCTTCATGAAGCCGCGGGTGGCGAGTTCTATCTGCTCCAGCGCTGTAACGAGACTATCGACCTGCATACGCTCTCCAGGCCCAATGGGGCCGCTGCAGTGCAACAACGCGCAAAGGCCTCGATGGCTGCGTCTGTGACCGGCGCATAGCGGCAAATCGGCGCTCGTCGCGGCGAAAGGTTCCGGCGAGTTGGACAAAAAGGCGCTCAACAACCACATTCCCGGCCGCAAACGAGAGCATAGGTTGATTCATTCGTCTCCCGATTGGGCCATTCAACGACGCCTCCTGCAGAACGGCCGGTACTGGATCAGCCCCGCTGGCCGCCGCGCCCGCTGGCGCAAACGGCTGTTCGCCGCTCTCCTCCGCGCGTTCGGAGCAGGTCTCCGCCTCACACCGCTCCATGAACAGGGGCAACGCAATGCCCTCGATCTCAGGCTGGTCGAGCTGACGTTCGCATTCAGGGAGCTGCCGGGACAGTTCGACGGATACCGAATCCTTCATGTGAGCGACACCCATCTCGACGTCTTTCCGGCGCTTGTCGATTCCGCCCGCGCGCTGCTCCGCGGCCTCGAAGTCGATCTGCTCGCCCTGACCGGCGACGTCCACGGCGACCACGACACGCCGATTGCCCGATCGGCCGGGTTGATGGCAGCGGCCCTCGACGGTGTTCGGGTGCGGGGTCAGCGGATCGCGGTGCTCGGCAATCACGATCCGGTCGAGATGGCCGATGCGCTCGGCCAAATGGGCTTCGACGTGCTGATCAATCGTTCGCTCGTCCTTCAGCGCGCGGGCGAGAGCCTGCGCATCACCGGGCTCGATGACGTGAACTCGTTCTACAGCGATGCCGCGAAGGCGGCGTTAGCCGATCATGCCGGCGAATTCCGCATCGCCCTCGTGCATTCCGCCGAAGTTGCCGACCATGCAGATGAAGCGGGCTACGCCCTCTATCTGTCCGGCCATACCCATGGCGGCCAGATTTGCCTGCCCGGCGGAAGGCCCGTGATCACCCAGCTCAAGCGATGCCGGCACGCCGCACGCGGCGTATGGCGTCAGGGCAGAATGACCGGCTACACCAGCTGCGGCCTCGGCGTCTCCGGACCGCCGGTTCGCTTCAACTGCCGCGGCGAGGTTGCGCTCATCACGCTGCGCAGAGAGTAGCCTCCGGTTCGCCGTGCTAGGCGAACTTCGGCATCACCTTGGTCGCCATCAGCTCGAGCGACGTCAGGATCTGGCGGCGATCATGGATCCCCTGCGGTATCAGGAGGATCACCTCGTCCTGGTCGGGGATGACCTGCTGCACCTGCTCCAGCCGGCGGCAGATCGTGTCGGGTGAGCCGACCAGCAGCTCAGGCACACCCTGGCCGAACGGTGTCGCCCAACTCTGCCAGAACCACATCATGTCCTTGGCCCATTCCTGGGCCTGTGCATCCGTCGGGCGCGCAGATGAAGATGCCGCCCCAGCCGGCCTGCTGCCCGTTCTTCACGGTGCGGCCGTGCCGGGCTGCCTCTTCCGTGTAGCCACGGCAGAGCTGGTCGTAGAATTTCAGATTGTCGGTGAGCACGATCGGCTTGCCGCCGTACTTGGCCCAGAACAACGCCGTGCGCATCGAGGCGGCGAAGCCGCCGTAGAGCGGCGGATGCGGGGTCTGCAGCGGCCGCGGCGCGATGCCCACCTGTTCGATCTTCATCGCCGGCGTCACGCCCTGCCCGTACTTCACGTAGACCGGATGGTCGTGCGGGTTGACCATGCCCGTCGGCGGAAAATTCCAGTACTTGCCGTGGTGACTGAAGGTTTCGTTGGCGAGCGCCTTCACCACCACGTCGACGAATTCGGAAAAGTATTCGCGGTTGGCCGTGTCGGCGGGCGTGTCCTTGTTCCACGGGCCAACGGCGTTCAGCTCATCGCGGATCTTGAAATTCTCGACCCAGCGCGCCTGGTAGCCGCGCACCAGACCCACTCCGAAACGCCCGCCCAGCATATGGTCCATGGTGGCGATGTCCTCGGCCACGCGCAGCGGATTGTGCGTGGTCGAGACGAAGCCGCAGGTGATGACCCGCAGCCGCTTCGAGTGCCGGCCAAGCCACATCGACATCAGCCGCGGATCGTTGGAGATCTCGAAGCCCTCGATCTGGAGGTGATGCTCAGGATGGCCGAAGCCGAAGTAGCCCGCGTCGTCGGCGAAGCGGACATAGTCGGCGATCTCGTCCAGCATGCGCTGGTAGAGCAGCGGATTACGCCCGGCCATGCCGGCCTCGAGCTCGGGCCGCCGGCCGACCGTGCAGTACATGAACAGGCTGAACCGCATCGCGGATGGTCCTATATCGATGTCATCCCGAGCCCCACGAGGGATCTTTGGCGTTGCTCAAAGGCCCCTCGCCCTTTGGCCTCGGGATTGGCAGCGTTTCACGCTGCCAATTTGTAGAGCTCGACCACGTTGTCGCGCAGGATCCGCTTGCGCAGCGCGGGACTGAGGCGCCCGGTCTGCTGGGCGATGACGTCCTGACTCCATGGCCAGGTCGAATCACTATGCGGGAAGTCGTTCGCCCACATGAGCTGGTGCGCGCCCAGCTGGTCGGCGAACTGGAAGGCCGTCCAGTCGTCCTGGAAAGTAAGCGCGATGTGATCGCGGAAATACTCCGACGGCAGGCGCGCGAGCTCCTTGCCCTTCATCCAGTAGCGGTGCCGCTTGTAGGCATGATCCATGCGGTACATGAAATGCGGCGCCCAGCCGGCATCGGCCTCGACGCAGACCACCCGCAGCCCGGGATGGCGCTCGAACACGCCCGAGAACACCAGCATGCCCATGATGTCCTGGCAGCCGCGGATGATGCTGAGGAAGCCGTTGATCTTGGGCCCACGCGGCTTGGTAAGACCGTTGTCGCCGCTCGACGTCAGGATATGGAACGACAGCGGCAGCCCGAGCGCCACGGCTGCCTCCCAGAACGGATCGTAGGCCGGGTCGTCGTAGTCCTTCTCGCCGGGATTGCCCGGCATCATCACGCCGCGAAAGCCCATCGCCTTGATGCGCTCGAGGTCCTCGATGCCCTCCCTGATGGTGCGCATGGCGGTCTGCCCGCAGCCGATCAGCCGGTCCGGCGCATGGGCACAGTAGACCTGGAGCCAGCGGTTGTAGGCGTCGAAGCAGGCCTTCTTGTAGTCGAAGTCGGGATGGTTGCAGATCAGCATGCCGACCGTGGGATAGATGACCTCGGCGGCCACGCCGTCCTTGTCCTGGTCGGCAAGCCGCGTCGTGGGATCCCAGCCGCTGCGGTGCAGATCCTCGAATTTCGCGCCCCCTATGCGGATGTCCTTGGGCGGCACGCCGGCGGCGGCGATCAGCCCCATCGGCACCGGCGTCTTCATGCCGTCGACGACGTAGGTGTCGCCCATCCCTTCCTTGTGGACGACATGAGGCGCGCGATCGCGCCACGCCGGATCGATGTTGTCGACGTAGCAGTTGGGCGGCTCGGTGATGTGGGAGTCGGCCGAAATCGGGCGCCAGTCCATGCCATTCCTCCTGCCTTGGTTGACGAAATGGTAGGCAGAGCAGAGGTGCCGCGGCAAGCCACCGCGGAACGCCCGTTTCGGCGGGCGGCAGCGGTTGAACCGCCCTCGACCCTATGGCATACCCCGCCGCTCTAAAGCCAAATGGCGCTGCCGTAGCTCAGTGGTAGAGCACCCCCTTGGTAAGGGGGAGGTCCACAGTTCAATCCTGTGCGGCAGCACCAGTTCCAGCGCCCACAACGAAAGGCCCGCGCCGACAGTGCCGGGCGGGCCTCGACCTCCGCCGGTACATCCGCGGCTCGAGGTCGGTTAGAGCCATGCTCCGCCGACACAACGCACCGCAGCGTCTTCGGTTGCGGGTGTCGAGCCGATGGCGCTTTGCCTCAGTTGCGCGTGAAGCCCTCGAGCTCGTTGGCCGCCCAGTCGAGCGTCTTTTCCATGGCCTCACCGCGGAAGTGGCGCACCGCCATCTGGGTCATCAGCGCCTGGACGTAGATCTGCTCGCCGATCTTGTGCGGCGCCGGCGCACCGGCAAGCGAGAGGATCTGGTGGTTGTTGATGTTCGGGTAGTGGTAGAGCGTGCCCTTGGGCGGGCCCTCCTCGGCCCAGGTCTTGAAGGTCGTGAGCTTCTCGAACGACGGCAGGTCGTAGCCGTTGCTCGCCGCGACCATCTTCTCGGCTGACGCCGGCTGGGAAAGATGGACGATCAGGCTCTTGGCCGCCGCCTGGTTCTTGCTGAAATTCCAGATGCTCCAGAAGTAGGGCACGAATGGCGCGTAGCGGCCCTTCGGTCCGGCGGGGGAACCGTGGGTCCACAGCTGCTCGGCCACCTTGGGCGCGTCGCGCTTGGCCACCGCCCAGGCGCTGGGCGGGTTCATGATCAGCGCGCCCTTGCCCGACACCAGCCACTTGTTGTTCGAGGAGTCATCCCATGAGGGCACATCGGTCGGCAGGAAGGCCATCAGCCGCTTGTAGTAGTCGAGCGCCTGGCGCACAGGATCGCTCTTCACCATCACATTGCCCTTGGCATCGACCAGCATGGCGCCGAAGCCGTGGAAGATCATGCCCGCAGTGTCGACATTGTCGGCCGTCGTGCCGAGGCCGATGCCGAAGGCATGACCGCCCTTGTGGCAGGCCTCGGCCGCCGTGAGGAAGGTCTCGAACGTCCAGGCATCCGCCTTGGCCGGCGCGCCCGCCGGGTACATGGCCTGCACGTCGATGCCGGCGAGGTCCTTCATCAGGTCGATGCGCGAGCACGGCCCCTTGATCTGGCTGCCTACCGTGGCCGGCACGCCCAACCACTTGCCGTCGACCTTGCCGAGATACTCGACAGTGCCATTGACGGCGCCGTTCTGCTTTATCAACGGCTCCATGACGTCGTTCACCGCCACCAGCTGGTCGGCGTAGCGCGACGGCAGCCAGGTCGAGAAGGCGAAAATATCGTGGCCCGATTTCGCCTGCGATTCGGCGGCCCCAGTCAGCAGCAGCTTGTTGCCCTGCGAGGTGATGAAGTCGACGCTGACCTCGACCTTTTCCTTGGCCGCCCATTCGTCGATCAACGCCTTGGTCGCATCATTGGCGTTGGGCACCCAATGGTCCCACAGCGCCAGCGTGAGTTTGCCAGCCGCATGGGCGCCGCGCACGAACGGCGCCGCAACAAAGGCCGCCGACGCCACGACGGTGCCAGCAACAAATCGCCGACGCGCTATCTTGGATGAAGCCATTTTTTCCTCCCTGAAGCCTGATCCTCGAAGGGATCTTGATTCAGACGCTATGCACCCAGCGGGCTTTGGGCAACGGAATTCCGCGTTCCGGCACTCGGAAAAGCGGTTAACTGCCTATGATAGAGGGCAAGAAACAAAGCGGAGGGAGCGATGCGCCTGTTGATTGACGATGCCATGGTGTGGAATGGCACCGGCGACGCGCCCTTTCCGGGCAAAGTGCTCGTCGAGGGCGACCGGATTATCGCGGTCGCGCCGCAATCGGAGTCTTTGGCCGCCGACGGAGCGAATCGTACTCGACGCCGCGGGCAAGTTCCTGATGCCAGGCATGGTCGAAGGTCACGCTCATCTGTCCTTCGTCGACACCCCGCGCGGGACAGCGCTGGGCGAACTGCCGCCGGAGGACCACGCGCTCCTCACCATGGACGCCGCACGCAAGCTGCTGGCCGCGGGCTTCACCAGCGCCTGTTCGGCGGCGGCCGCCAAGATCCGGCTCGACGTCGCGGTGCGCGACGCCATCGATCAAGGCCTGATTGACGGGCCGCGCCTGTTGGCGGCCAGCCCGGAACTGACCGTTACCGGCGGCCTGGGCGATGGCCGCAAGCTTCACCTGCATCAGGACAGTTTCGGCATAGCCGTCGACGGGCCGGACGAGGTGCGCCGCATGGCGCGGCTCTGTCTGAGAGAAGGCGTCGACACCATCAAGCTCAACATCTCGGGCGACGCCGGCACGGAGTCGGCGCCCTCGGAGGCCACCGTGATGACCGACGCGGAGGTCGCGGCGGGCGTCGAGGCTGCCCACGCGATCGGTCGCCGGGTGGCTGCTCACGCACGCGCCTCGGCGGCGGTGAAGTGCGCCCTCAGGCACGGCGTCGACGTGATCTATCACTGCGACTACGCTGACGAAGAGGCTCTCGACCTCTTGGAGGCAGCCAAGGATCGCATCTTCACCGGCCCGGCTGTCGGCCTCGTGCTCGCGCGCCTCGAGAGCCTGAGCGGTGACAACACCCCGCAGAGTCGTCTCTATCTGGAGCGGCTGAAGCCGCTCTACGAGGCGACCTGCCGTACCCACAACGAGATGCGCAGGCGCGGTATCCGCATCGTCGTCGGTGGCGACTACGGCTTTGCCGCCAATCCGCAGGGCTCCAACGCCCGTGACCTCGAGCATTTCGTGACGCATTTCGGATTCTCGCCGAGCGAGGCTTTGCGGGCGGCGACCCGCACCGGTGGCGAGATCATGCAGCGCGGCCACGAGCTTGGCCTCGTCAAGGAAGGGTATCTTGCGGATCTGCTGCTGGTGGAGGGCGACCCGCTGAAGGATATTCGCATGCTGCAGGACAGGAAACGCTTCGCCTTCATCATGAAGGGCGGCCTACGTTACCTGCCTTGCGACGGCCCGCCTCACGTAAGGGCGGTACATTGAAAAGCCAATGCGCCGAACCGGCATCGGCGTCTTCGCTGCCTCGGAACCCGGAGGCGAGACCGGCGTTGCCCAATGCAGCATCCGTAAGCGGTATCGGCCGGTGCCTGAACGACGCGCAGTCACACTGGATGGCTCGGCCAATCCCTTTTATGGTTGGACATGGACAAAATTGAACCAATAAAGCCGCTTACCCCCCTCTATGGATCACGCGAACAATTCGAGATTTCCGCTGCTGGCCTGGACGCTTGGCGTCAGTCGGAGTCGTTCGCCCGAGTCGTCTCGTTCTACAAGGACTACCCCCTGCGTTCGCTGCAGAGCAACGAGGCGCGCGCGCTGCTCCATCACCTCATCGTCATGCGCCGGCCCGAGCGTGCTTTGGAGTTAGGCACCTATCACGCCGGCACGGCCGAGGTGATGGCGCGCGCATTATGGGAAGCAGGCCACGGGCATCTCGAGACGGTCGACCCCTTTGGCGGTGAACGTTGCCCACCGATCATCGCTGCTCTGCCACCCCAGCTGCGCGAGCGGATCACGTTTCTTTCTGTCAACTCAGGCTTCCATTTCGATCGGGCGATCGGCAACGGCGTGCTCTATGACATGGTGCTGATCGACGGCAACCATGAGTTTGAATTCGCGCTGTTCGACCTCTTGTGCGCGGCCCGAATTATTCGGCCGAATGGAATTATCGTGCTCGACAACGTTGACCAGCCGGGGCCGAGATTCGCCACCAAGCAGTTTCTCGAGCACCACCCCGAATGGCGGGATCTCACCGATGTGGTTCGCCGAACCGATCCCGCCGCGCCTCTCGCCGCGCCGAAACCTTCGTTCCCCGACACAAAATTCTACGTTCTCGAGGCGCCGCCTTATTACCCCGTCGGCGCCATTCCGCACAGTTTTGGTTCTATCGAGACCGATCGCGCGGACGTCGACGGCATCGAGCTCGAGCTCGCCGCGCCGGCGCGCGGCACCCTTCATATCCAGGTCTACGTGCGTACCTTCAGCGGCGTAGAGCCCGAGGAACTCGAGTATCTACAAAGCGTCGCTTTGGACTTTTCCAAGCTGCCGGAGGATCCGCATATCCGGCTTCCGCTCGACCGGCCCTTGCATAGTGCGAGGCCGGCCGGCGAGGCGGTGATCCGCCGGATCGAGATTCTGCTCGCCTTCACCGGCGAACAGACGCTGGCCCTCCGCTCGCCACCGATGCCCTACCCGGCCAAACACGGCAAGTCGATCGGTACCTGATCCAACGGCGCGTGCAGAGTTGCTGGGCACTGCCGGGAAGACAAAAGGTTACAACCACGCCAAGTCACCCGAACAAAAGACAAAAATTTAGTGTGTTTTGTGCCTCTCGGTATTGCACCAAGCGCGCCCTTGGACGCAGGATAAGGCATGGAAACCCAACCCAGCCTGATCATGATCCAATTCCTGCAATGGGTGGCCGACCGGCCGCGTCGCCGTGAGGACGTCCTGGAGGCATGGCGGAGCTCCTGTCCGCGCTTTCCGGTGTGGGAGGATGCGCGAGCTGAGGGACTTGTCCGGCAATGCGGCGGCGAGACGGGCGAGCGCCGAGTCGAGCTGACCGAGCGCGGGCGCACCGCGCTTCGGCAAGCGCTCGACCTGCACTAGCCGTCGATACCGCTCGCCCCGTCGTGGGCGATGGCAGACGCGCAAGAGCGATCGACGTGCGTCAATCACCATGATGACGACAGAAGGCCGGCAATTGGCCGTGTGGTCGCGACGGCCTGTCCGGATTCATTTCTTGCGGTAGCCTGACCACGCCTCGGGCTACTATGGCGCGACCATGACCCTCCAGCGCGCCGCCCTATGGGCAATCGTCGTTGCGGCCACGATTTACCTGCTCGTCGCAGGACGTGGCCTGCTGCTGCCCTTCGTCCTCGGCCTCGTCCTCTGGTACATGGTCGATGCGCTGGCTGACGCGTTCGAGCAGCCCCGCATCGGCCGTTTGCGCCTGCCGCGGCCGGTCGCGCTGCTGGCGGCGGTGTGCGTCATGGGCGGGCTGCTGTGGGTTGTCGGGCGCACGATCGGCCGCAACATCAGTGCGGTCGCCGCGGCCGCGCCCAATTACGAGCGACGGCTCCAGATCCTGATCAACGAGGGCGCGCGGCTGGTCGGTGTCGAGCAGGCGCCCACCCTCGGCGAGTTGTTCGACCGCATCAGCCTCGCCGACACGCTGAGCAGTCTGGCCACTGCCGCCGCCTCGGTGGTGAGCGTGGCCGGCATCGTGCTGATCTATGCAGGCTTTCTTTTCGTCGAGCAGGTGCGTTTTCGCCGCAAGCTCGCGATCATCCTGGGGGCCGGCGGCCATCAGGAACAGGTGCTGGCCGTACTCGACCGGATCGATCGCGACATCCGCGTCTACATCCGCATCAAGACCACGCTCGCAGTGGCTACGGCGGCCTTCGCCTACACCGTGATGGCCTGGGTCGGCGTCGACTTCGCGGCCTTCTGGGCGGTCATGGTGTTCTTTTTCTACTATATCCCCACCGTTGGCTCGATCCTCGCCATTGTGGCGCCGGCGGTGCTGGCCCTGGTGCAGTTCGACCATATGACGCCGTTTCTCGTCGTGTTGCTGGTGTTCGGCACCATCCAGATCGTGACAGCCAACGTGGTCGAGCCCGCCATCATGGGCCGCACGCTCAACCTCTCACCGCTGGTCGTGATCGTGTCATTGGTGGTGTGGGGAACGATCTGGGGCGTCGTGGGCATGTTCCTGTGCGTGCCCATCATGGTAGTGGCACTGATCGTCCTGGCGCAGTTCAAGACCACGCGGCCGCTCGCTGTGCTGCTGTCGGCCGACGGCAGGATCCCGGAACCCCAGGGTGAGGCCGCGTGATGAATCGACTGATCTTCTTCCTTGCGGTGCTCGCCGCCGGTGCAGCGGCCGCGCAGACAGCGGCACCGGGATCGCAGGCTGTGCCCCCCTCGCCGCCCGCGGCCTCATCCTCGCCCGACGCGCAGCCGCCTGGCCTCGAGGTCATGTATGCCTGCCCCGGCGGGACCGATTTCGCCGCCGTCTTCTCCAAGGACGGCGAGCTCGCGACCCTAAACGTGCCAGGTCAGCCGGAGATCGAACTGTCGCGTCAGCAGGCCGGGTCGGGCTTTGCCTACGGCAACTCGTATTACGAGCTGCACGGCCGGGGCCGCGAGGCAACGCTCACGGCGGCGGGCCGCTCGATGCGCTGCCACGCCGTGGGCCGGCCCGGCGAGCCGCCGCGGACCTACGTGGGCGGCGGGCTCACCATCACCCTCTTTCCAGACGGCATCTTCCGCCTGCGTGAAACGCACGCGGGTGGCGAGCCGGTTCTGGACCTCGGGCAATGGTTCCAGGAAGTCGATGGCGGGGTGCGCCTTGTGCTGCGGGGCGGCACGGTGGCGCGGCGCGCCTTTCGCGAAGCCAACGGCGACCGGCTGGTCACGGAGAACGGCACCGAGCTGGTTCGCGCACCCAAGCCGGATCTGATCGAGGGCAGCTTCCGGCTCACCGGCCTCTATCGCGACACGCCGAACGGGGGTCTGTTTGCCGAGTGCCTGACCGGCCGAACCTATCCGGTGGCGCCCAAAGGCGCCGAACCCGACCTCGAGCACGCCTGGACGGAAGCAACGCCGTCGCGCGATGCCCAGCTCTACGTCCAGGTGATCGGTGGCTTCGCCGACGGTGAGATCCGCATCGAGCACTTTCTGAGCTTGAACCGCGACGGCGCCTGCCCGCCGCTGGTGCCGCGCGGCGCTGCGTTGCGCGGCACCGACTGGCGCATGCTCGAGATCGACGGCGAGCGTCCGGCATTCGATGACTGGCGGCAGCGGCCGACGCTACGCCTGGACGATCACGGCAAATATACCGCCTCGACCGGCTGCAACTCGCTCGTCGGCACCTACGAGCTCGACCCCGAGGGGCTGCGCTTCCTGCCGTCGGCGACGCCCCTCAACGGCTGCGCCCCTTCGGTCGGCGCGCTCGAGCGCCGTTTCGTCGATGCCCTGGGCGCGGTCCGCCAGGCCCAGCTCGCTGGCGTGACGCTCGACCTGCTGGACGCCGCCGGCAAGAGGCGCCTGCGGCTCGAGGCGCGCGGCCGCTAGGGCTCCGCCGTCGGATCGGCCTGCAGGACGATGGCCTTGTCCTCGTCGTCGCGACTGATCCGCAGAAAGGCCGTCGAGGCTGCGGTCATCGCGAACTCGCGGTCGATCTCGTCGAACAGCCGGACGTAGAGTTTCCACTCCGTCATGCCGGCCTCGATCGGGACGCGAACGGCTTCGTGCCAATCGAGCGCGCGAATGCCGCTCTTCACCACCTGTTCGACCGGCCGGTCGCGCACCAGCGTGGCCTCGAAGCGGCCGATCGTGGCCGTCCTCGCCTGGCGGGTAACGGGCCGGGCAACCACGGCAACGCAGATCTGGCCCGGCTTGTCCTCGGGCACGAACTCGACCGAGCCGCCGTTCAGTGTCGGATCGCCGAGATCGTCGTGCCAGCCCAGTCGTTCGACGATCACCACGCGCCGTCGCTCCTGGTCGAAACGCCAGCCGGGCGGTGGGTCGAAGCAGCGACGCACCGTACGGCTCTCGCCGACCGGTGCGCGCGCCAGGATTTCTGGCGAAACCAGCGTGTTCGACTCAGGCGTCGTCGTCTGCACCCGCTGGTCGAGGGCGAACTCCCCGGGGCTGTCGGGCAGCACGATGAACAGAAGCTGAAAGGCTGCGCTCCCGCCGGAACCGCGCGCCAACAGCGTGCCGATCGCGAAGCGGGCACGCTTCGGGTCCGTTGCAAAGGCCGCGCGCGGCACCGCAAAGCGCAGCCGCTCCGCTGCCACCGTGGCCGCGCCGCGCCAGGCACCGACCGTGAGCACTGGCGGCGGGCCGCCGCTCGACGCCAGATGCGGGCCAACCACCTCGACCTGCACCGCCGGATCCTGATCGCGCGAACCGGCGGCGTCCGCCGCGCCGCGCGGCGCCACGAAACGGGGCGTGAAGGACAGGATCAGCGGCGCAGTGTCGAGGCCGGCCAGCCGATCGAGTTCGGCCGTGGCACGCTCCCCTTCCTTGAGCGCCGCAAGCCGCGTCTCGCTGGTCGGTCGCTCCAGGGCTTCCTGCAACGTGCCGTTCAGCGCGGCGAGCTGGGCGAAGACCTGACGCCGGGCGGCTGGCAAGCTGTCGAAAGCGCGCTCGGCATCTGCCGAGGAACGCGCCGCCAGCGCATCGGTCACGAGGGTGGCGGCACGGAACGCCGGTAACAGGCTGATGCGCGCCTCGCCATCGGCGCGCGCTTGCAGGCTCGCGCGCTCGGCCATCAGCAAGGCGATTTTCTCGCCGACCGTCGGCCCGGTGCCCGGCGCCGCGTCGCGCAGCAGCAGATAGGAGATCGCGGCGAGCAAGGCGACAAACAGCGCTGCCGCGGCAAGCGCCCGGCGCACCCTGCGTGCATCGTTGGTCTCGGTCGGACCCGCCGTCATGCGGCGCTTGTACCATGACCGCCAGCCGCCAGGCCGGCGGCGGATTGTCAGTACGAGAACAGCACCGGCAAAGGCGAGTTCAGGATGAGATGGCGGGTCATGCCGCCGAAGATCATCTGGCGCAGGCGGCTTTGGGTATAAGCCCCCTTGACGATCAGGTCGGCGCCCCCGGCGACCGCCGTATCGACGATGGTCTGGCCGGCCGACCGGTTGCCCGGCTTCACGTGCTGGCTGGTAACGTTCAGCCCGTGACTGCGCAGCGACTCGGCGATCTCGGCCGAGGTCGGTCCGGGTACCATCGCCCCCTCGATGCTCAGCACGTCGATCGCCTCGGCACCGCTCAACACGGGCATGGCGAGCGAAATGGCGCGCGCACTTTCGGTCGAGCCGTTCCAGGCAAACAGGATCCGCTTGCCGACCATGCCGCTGAAGCCCTGAGGCACCACCAGCACCGGCCGGCCGGAATCGAACAACGCGGTTTCGAAAACGCTTTCCGGCATCTTGGGCAGCGGACCCGGCTGGGGCATGACGATCAGGTCATAGGCGCGGCCGATCGTGCCAATCGCCGTCGGGCCGCTGTCGTCGGCCGAGCGCCATTCGGAGGTAAGGCCAGCCGCGCGTTGATCGAACGCCTGCTTCACAGCCGCCACGCGCTGGCGCTCCTCGGCGTCCTCCGCCAAGCCGCCGCCGATCGGCGCGCCCATCCCGGCATCGGCCCACGCCATGCTCATCACGCCGTACGATGGCGGCTCGAGCCCGACCAGCCGGGCGCTGAACGTCCGCGCAAGCTTCGCCGCCAGATCGAAAGCAGACGGATCTTCCGCCGTCCAGGCCATTGTCAGAATTGACTTCATGACATGCCTCTCCCCTGTTCCCTGAACGATAGCACGAGGTCCGCCACTGCCGGGCCTTCAAAATGGCAAGCCGACGCGGCCCTCAACTCGTGAAGAAGTTGATACAAATTACGCGTTGAGCAATCCTTACTGATCAATATGTTACATTCCATACCTCACCTAGTGGTTGAGGGAAGGGGCAATAGTCGCCTCTCGGCGTTTGGTCGATCGTTCGGCGGTTCCCAGAACCGGCGAACGGTGGCGAGGACGCCAGCCGAAGAATGTTCTTTTTGCCGTGGAGATTCCAATGCTGTCCATTTTCCGTCGCCTGATGAAGAACGAGCATGGCGCGACCGCCATCGAATACACGCTGATTGCTTCCTTGATCGCCGTCGCGGCGATCACCGCATTCACGACCGTCGGCAACAAAGTGTCCAACGTGATGAGCAACGTCGCCGGCGCGATGAACTGATCGAACCCGTCCTGGTCTGCAATGGGGCGGCCTGGCAACGGGCCGCCCTTTTTCTTTGGCGACGGCATGCTTCGCCTTACCAACGTTACACGCCGGGCGTTGTCCGCGCCATCCAGGCCGTTAGGCTTGCGGCCGACAACTGTCCGCAGCGACGCTCAAGGGAGTGACAATGCTGGCCGATCTGCCGTTCGTCATTCGCGCCCTTGTCGCCGGCCGGCGCGGTGCCTCGTCCACCGAGTACGCTCTTGTGGCCGCGCTGATCTCGATCGCCGCCATCACCGCGCTGGGAGTGGTCGGCCAGGAGATACGCAACAAGCTGGGCCTCGTCGGCAACGGCTTCAACTGATGCAACGCGCAATCGCCGGCGCGCGTCGTCTGCTGGCCTGCGCGCGTGGCGCAGCGCTGGTCGGCTATACGTCGCTCATGCTGCTTTTCGCCGTAGCCGCCGTCGCCATGCTGGGCCACGCGAGCGGGGGCGCGAAGCCCGTGCGCAATGCCAGCACCACTTCGCCGGATTGATCTTTGGACTGCCCGCCGACACGACGGTCGGCGGCGACAAGTCAGGAAATCTGGCCGGCCTTGGGTACGACCCAGGCAAAGCGGTCGGAAAGCGCCGCCAGCGTGATGCGATTGATGGCGTCGGCGGTGATCGTCGCGCCGCCGGTGGCATCGGGCAGGTCGCGTGTGGCCACGGTATCGGCGGCGATCGTGCTCATGAAACCATTGTCGATGGCCGAGCGCACCGTCGCCGACACGCACATGTGAGTCATGAACCCGCCGACGATCAGGTTCTTGCGACCACTCGGCGCCAAATGCTTGACGAGGTCGGTGCCGGCAAACGCGTTGGGCAGGCCCTTGTCGACGATCGTCTCACCGGCCCGCGGCACAAGCGGCGCCACGATTTCGTAGCCGCTCGACGAGGGGTTGAAGGCCTTGCCCTTGGACTGGTGGCGCACATGCACGATCGGGGCACCGGCCTTGCGCGCCTTCTCGAGCAGGATCGCCAACGCCTCGATCGCCGGCTGCACGCCGGGCAAGGGCATCAGGCCATCGGTGTATTCCCTCTGCGCATCGATGATCAGCAGGATTCCGTCGGCCATGGTCGCCGGCGTGGGCGTCGCTCCGGCCATCTGAAGCATGGTCATTGCCATGTTATTCCCCTTAAACTACTCAGCGGTTGTGTAAGCTTGGGCGGTATCAACGCCTAAGGCGATGCAATTTGCAAGGCCCCCAGCCGCATGACACGACGCAGTCATCTCCCGTTCATGCGACAGGGCTTCATGACAACGATAACGACGATCGCACCCCTGGGCGATGGCGGACTTCAACGGCCCGAGCATCCGCGTCGTCACCGGCAGCGGGCGAAGAGGCCGGCGCCTTTCCATGGAGAAAACGGTTGGACATTCAGTGCCCGAGAGGAATTCACGATGAACAATCCTGTCAATCGTACAATCGCGGCTGGACGAAATCATGGTCGCTCGGCAGGATGTCCACACCATGGACGCAGCCCGCAAGCTACTGGTCGATACGCTGGCGCGCCGGCCGGACCTTGACCTCAAGAACCTTTCGCTGACGATCGGCCGCAACCATGCCTACCTGCAGCAGTATCTGATGCGTGGCTCGCCGCGCGAACTGCCGGAAGCAGCACGCCACGGGCTGGCCGCTTTGCTCGGCGTCTCGCCGGACGACCTGCGCTCCGCCGCACCGCCGATCGGTGGCCGCATCGACGGCGATCTGCGGGGTGTTGCGCCGCTGCGCGTCGCCGACCGCGGCGACCTGCCGGTCTATGCCTCGGCCGAAGGTGGCGGAGGCGCCATCATTATCACCAGCGAGCCGATGGATTTCATTCGCCGTCCCGAAGCGCTTTTGTCGGTACGCGACGGTTACGCCTGCTACGTCATCGGCGACAGTATGAGCCCGGCCTATGAGCAAGGGGACCTGCTGCTGCTCAATCCCGGCCGGCCGGCACGGCCGGGCGATGACTGCGCCTTCATCCGTGACCAGGGCGACGGCACGCAACTGGCGCTGATCAGGCGTTTGCTGCGCGGCTCGGCGGAGAAATGGCGCGTGCGCCAGTTCAATCCGGCGAAGGATTTCGATCTCGACCGCAGCCAGTGGCTCAAGGTCCAGCTGATCGTCGGCAAGTATTCGCGCTAGCCGACGTGCGGCCTTCCCTAGGAATTCTTCCTATTAACCCCTATCATGCCCGCCTGGTCGCCTGGATCGCGCGCCGAGAGAGCGCCTTAAAGGCAATTCCATGAAGGCGATCATCGTCGGCGGCGGCATCATGGGTCTGGCGACGGCGTGGGCGCTGGCGCGCGATGGCCATGAGGTCGAGCTGTTCGAACAGGGCCCGCTCCCCAATCCGCTCGCCTCCTCGATGGACGACCACCGTCTCATCCGTCACCCCTATGGCCATCAACGCGGCTATGCCCGGATGATCGACGATGCCTATGCCGCTTGGGACCTGCTGTGGGCCGATCTCGGCCAGCGTCTCTATGCACCCACCGGAACGCTCGCGCTCACGGGCAATGGCGAGAACTGGGCGGCGCGTTCGGCCGCGGTGCTGGCCGAGATCGGTAAGCCGATGACCGAGCTCAGGCTCGCGGACCTGCCGCAGCGCTTCCCGCAACTGGACACCGCAGGCGTCGAGCGGGCCTTCTGGATCGACACTGGCGGCGTGCTGTTCGCGCAGGACATCACCGCCGCACTCGCCCGACATCTCGCGCAGAAGCCCGCCGTCCGACTGCACCCCGACACGCCGGTCCGCACGGTGGATCTCGAACGAGCGCGAGTTGTCGTCGACTCAGGCGCCAACCACGACGCCGACATCGTCGTGGTGGCGGCCGGCGCCTGGATCGGGCGGCTGCTGCCTCTCTCGGCTCGTCGCTTGATTCCTTCGCGGCAGATCGTCGCCTATTTCGACCTGCCGGACGAGCAGCGTGCGGCCTGGGCCACGTCGCCGATGATCATCGACAAGACGGGCGATGTCGGCCTCTACCTCGTGCCTCCCGCCGAAGGCCGCGGCCTCAAGATCGGCGACCACGCGTTCAGCCGCAGTGGCGATCCCGCCGGCAGCCGCGATGCCAGCGCAGGCGAGATCGCGCCGCTGCTCGAGCGCTGCCGACGTCTGCTCAAGGGCTTCGCGCACTGGCGCATCAACCGTCTGAAAGCCTGCTTCTATACCGTGACGGACGACGAGCGCTTCGTTGTCGAGAAGCAGGGGGCCAAGGGCTGGGTGATGTCCCCCTGCTCCGGCCATGGCTTCAAGTTCGGCGCCGTGATGGGACTGGAGCTTGCCCGCACGATTGTCGCGGGCCGCGATCCCGCCGCCCATGCACGCTGGGCGGCTGGTCTGGAAGGCGATAGACCGACCTGACAGAATGTCCTGAATTAGGGAGAGAGATCGACATGGCTTCCCGTAAGCGACGCGTCCCGGGCGCCCCCGACGCCACTGGGTTGCGTCAGGGCCTCGCCAACTATGGCGATGCCGGCTTCTCGCTGTTCCTGCGCAAGGCCTTCATCAAGGCCGGCGGCTACTCCGATGACGCGCTCGATCGTCCGATCGTCGGCATCACCAACACTTTCAGCGACTACAATCCCTGCCATGGCAACGTGCCGGACCTGATCGAGGCGGTGAAGCGCGGCGTCATGCTGGCCGGCGCGCTGCCCATGGTCTTCCCGACCGTGTCGATCCACGAGAGCTTTTCGCATCCGACCAGCATGTTCCTGCGCAACCTCATGTCGATCGACACCGAAGAGATGATCCGCGCCCAGCCGATGGACTCGGTGGTGCTGATCGGCGGCTGCGACAAGACACTGCCGGCCCAGCTCATGGCGGCCGCCAGCGCCGATCGGCCCGCGGTCGTGCTGCCGGTCGGTCCAATGCTGGTCGGCCATTTCAAGGGCGAGGTTTTGGGCGCCTGCACGGACTGCCGCCGCTTGTGGGGCCAGTACCGCGCCGGGACTTTTTCCGAAAGCGATATCGAGCGAGTGAGCGAACGGCTGGCGCCGACCAAGGGCACCTGCATGGTGATGGGCACGGCCAGCACCATGGGCTGCATCGTCGAAACCCTGGGCATGGGCCTGCCCGGCAGCGGCTCGATTCCCGCGACGCACTCGGATCGCCTGCGGGTCGCCGAAGCGAGCGGCAAGCTGGCCGCCGATATGGCGAAAAAACAGGGTCCGCGTCCCAGCGAGATCATGACCAAGGCGGCGTTCCGCAACGCCCTCACCGTGCTGCAGGCGATCGGCGGCTCGACCAACGCACTGGTGCACCTGACCGCCGTGGCCCGCCGTCTCGGCATCGAGATCGACCTCGAGGAGTTCGATGCAATCGGTCGCAAGGCGCCGGTGCTGGTCGACCTGAAACCCTCGGGCGATCATTACATGGAGCATTTCCATTGGGCCGGCGGCAACTCCCGCCTGATGCGCGAGATTCGCGGCCATCTCGACGAGACGTGCCGCACCGTCGCGGGCCGCACCTTGAAGCAAGTGATCGACGCAGCCGAGATCGTGCCCAACCAGACCGTCATCCGAACCGCGGCAAACCCGATCAAGCAGACCGGCGGCATGGCCGTGCTGCGCGGCAACCTCGCGCCGCGCGGCGCCGTCATCAAGCATGCCGCCGCTTCGCCCGCGCTGCTGACCCATACCGGCCGCGCCGTCGTCTTCGATTCGCTGGAGGACCTTGCGGCGCGCGGCGATGACCCGGCGCTCGACGTGACGGCCGACGACATCCTGGTACTGCGCAACGCCGGCCCCAAGGGCGCCCCTGGCATGCCCGAAGCCGGCTCATTCCCGATCCCGATGAAGCTCGCGCGCGCGGGCGTCAAGGACATGATCCGCATCTCCGACGCGCGCATGAGCGGCACGGCCTTCGGCACCATCGTGCTGCACGTGGCGCCGGAAGCCGCGGTGGGCGGCCCGCTCGCCCTGGTCAGGACCGGCGATCGCATCAGCCTCGATGTGCCCAGGCGCCGGCTCGAGCTCCTGGTGAACGCCAAGGAGCTCGCGGCCCGCCGCAAGGCGTGGAAGGCGCCCATGCCGCCCGCCGGCAGCGATCGCGGCTACGCCGGTCTCTTCCAGAAGGAAGTCTTGCAGGCCGACCAAGGCGTCGATTTCGATTTCCTCGGTCCCGCTAAGTCGTGAGCGACGCGAAGCTCCCGGACATTTCCGTCGTCGTCACGTGCTACAATTGTCGTGACTATATCGGCGATGCGATCCGCTCGGTCGCGCGTCAGACCTTGCGCGATTTCGACTGCGTCATAGTCGACGATGCCTCGACCGACGATTCGGCCGACGTGGTGCGGCGCACGCTGGACGAGCTCGGCGACCGGCGCTTTTCACAAATCCGCCTGGAGAAGAATGTCGGCCAGACCGGCGCCACGCGCCGCGGACTGGCGGCGACCAAGGGGACTTTCGTCTGCTTCCTCGACTCCGACGATCTCTGGAATCCTGATTTTCTGGAGCGCCATCTCGCGGCGCATCTGAACGAGTCCTACGCGGTGGGCTTCACCGCCTGCAATGCGCGGCTGATCGACGGCCAGGGCAAGCTGATCGCGGGTTGCGTCTACTGGTTCGGCAAGGAACGCGCCAGCGCCGATCGCGATCGCGCCTTCGTCCCCATCGATCCGGCGCGCATCCCCAAGCTCGACACCCAGGGCCGCTCGGCCGAGTGGCAGAAGCAGACCCCCTACCGTCTTTACACCAAGCGCGTGGTGCACTGGGTGTGGGTCAGCACCTCGTCGATGATGTTCCGCCGCTCGCTGATCGACCTCGTCTTCCCCAAAGACGATGAGACGTTCCGCCTGCACATGGATTTCTACGTCGTCGTCATGGCACAGATGGTGGCGGGTTCGCTGTTGATTGATGAGGCGCTTTACGCCTACCGCCTGCACGGCCGCAACGGTGCGGCCGACAATCCGGTGCTGGGCGGCCGGTTGCATCTGTCGAGCCGCAACTGGGGAAACACCTATGCCGAGATGCTGGATCGCATGCTGTCGGCCCTGCAGCACGACCGCGAACGCTTCATCGGCGCCTTGGGCAACCGCCAATACCGGCGCCTGCTGCTGCGCATGAAGGCGGCGCGAGCTGCGTGGCCCGCTTCCTGGTTGTTTGTGGCGCGCAGCTGGATGGTGTGACGAAAGCCACACATCTACGCCGCAAAATTCCGTATCCTAATAATGACACAGGTCAACGGTCCGATCCGAGCCCGCGGCCTCGGCATCTGTTGTACAATGTCGGGAAGGCGGGTGGCTTGTCGAAGGGCGAGCGTCGGGGAATCGAGGCATTTTGCGTCGGGTGAAGCGGTTTGGCCGCGTCTTTGTTCTCTGGGCGGGCGTGCTCAGCGCATATGGCGCCAGCACGAAACATGCCCTTGCCCAGGCGCCAGCCGTCCCGTCATCCGAGCTGAAGCAACAGTACGACGCCGCGTTCAAAGAAACCCTGAATAAACCGGCCGATCTCGATGTGCTGTTCCGTTTTGCCACTCTGGCGACGCAGACGGGCGACCTCGAAGGCGCGATCTCGGCGCTCGAACGCATGCTTCTGATCAATCCCGACCTGCCTCGGGTGCGGCTCGAATTGGGTGTGCTCTACTACCGCCTGGGGTCGTACGAAGTCGCGCGGACATACCTGGATACGGCGTTGAAATCACCGTCATTGCCCGCGGATGTGCGGGGCAAGGCCCAGGAATATCTCGCGGAGATCGAGTCGAAGGCGAAACCGTCGAGCCTGGGCGGCGAAGTCTTCTTCGGTTGGCGCTACCAGTCCAACGCCAATCTCGGCCCCGCGGGCTCGAGCGTGCTGTTGTTCGGACAGCCGGCCAATCTGAACCAGCAAGGCCAGGGAACGGCCGACTGGGGAATCGTGAGTTCAGCGGTCGTCCGGCATCGTTACGACTTCGGCAATCAGGACAAGGGGGCACTCGAAACGCAGTTCACCGCCTATGCGAACCGCCAGTTCCAGGTTACGGCCGCGAACGTCTCCCTGCTCGACCTGACAAGTGGGCCACGTTTCCAGGTCTTCAACGGCATCTTTGAGGACGTCACACTGAAGCCCTTCGTCACTGGCGGTTACGTTTGGGTTAACGACACCTCCTACTACGGCAGCTGGGGTGGCGGGCTCGAATCGACCGCGCTCCTGGCCAACGGCTTTCGCAACACGTCCGTCGCCGTGTTCAGGCGGCAGGACAATCAAGACACCAGCTATCTGCCGACCAACAGCCAGTATCGTGGCAACTCCATGTCTGCCAGCACAGCGTTCCAGTACGAGCTCACACCAACGGTGATCCTGTACTCGATCGGAAGCGCTCAGCGCTTCGACGCCGATATCGCGCCATGGCAGAGCTACACGTTATGGGGCGTTGGCGGTGGGTTCGCGTTTCGTTTCCCCGATCCCTTGCTCAAGACAGGCCTGCCCTGGGCCGTCAACCTGTCGGTCAGCGAGCAATGGTGGATATACGATCAACCGGATGTTGTTGTCGATCCCAACACAATGCGGTATCAAAATGATACAATATTGAGCTTGGTGCTCACCGTGCCGTTCGATGATCGCACGACTTTGAGCCTGTCGGGGGGGCGTTTCGTGCGCGCGGCGACGGTGCCGAACTACGCGTTTGAAAATAACAGTTTCATGTTTGGGGTGAGCTGGCGCTTTTAGCGGCGCCGGCATGGAGGGTGTGTGATGGCTACTTGCACCGCGACCCGCGGCACTGCACTGCTGCGTGCGGCCCTGCTGGTGACGACAGGTCTGGTTCTATTTGTTGGCAGCCCGGCATGGGCGCGCGTCGGCGTTACGTCGGGCGCCGACGGCGATCCGCTCGGCAAGCCGCCCAATGAGAACGAGCGCATCCTGCGCATCGGCATCGACGTACAGGCCGATGAGGTTATCACCACCGCCGCCAACGACCGTGCCCATCTGGTGTTCCTCGACGGCAGCTCGCTGACCGTCGGGCCCGATGCCCGACTCACCATCGACCGGTTCGTGTTCGATCCCGCGACGCAAAAGGGCGATCTCGCCATAAACGCCACCAAGGGCGTGTTTCGCCTCGTTGGCGGCAAGATAAGCAAGACCAATGCCATTGTCATCAAGACCCCCGCGAGCACCATCGGCATCCGCGGCGGCATCACGATCTTTTCCGTAAACCAGAACCAGACGACTGCCGATTTTATCTTCGGCTACAGCATGACCGTGACCGCGAGCGGCCTGACCCAGACGGCAAGCCGGGCAGGATCACAGATAATTACCAATGCCGGTGGGATACCGGGCGTTCCCACTCTCTTGAAACCGGGCAGCCTGACCGCCGCCTTGGGCAACCTCGAGGGCGCAAAATCCAATGGCAATAATGGCGCCGATCAGTCGGCGGAGAAATCCGGTTTCTCCAACAAGAATTCCGGCCAGCCAGCCAATGCGCCGACTTTCAATCAGAACCTGCCACCCAATACCAACAACAACACCCTGACGAATGCCGTCAGCTTCTCGAACCCCGCAGGCCAGCCTGTGGGCAATAGCGCGCTTCAGAACCAGCCGAAAACCAACCCGGTCTCGACAACGGTAACGATAACCAACACGGTTGCGCCGATTATCCCAAACACCACTCCTACGACACCGATCCCCCCTCCAAACAATAACCCGCCCCCGCCGCCGAGCGGCCCGACGACCAAAACACAGAGCGGCTTTACCGCCGGATTGGCTGTTGTGATCGACCGCCCGGGGGGTGAAGGCGACCGTCATTCGAGGCATGTCAGCGTGTTGACTCAGTCGGGGACGGTCAACATCACGACGAACTCGGCCAACAATCAGGCCATCGGCACTCTTAACGTGAAGGTGAACGACTCACATAACTCCGCCGCGACCTTGCAGTTGAGCGGCACTACGAATGGCACATCCGTCGTCATGCGCAATGACCCGTCGCGCCAGTCGACGTTGCAAATTGACGGCCACCCCTACGCCATCAATCCCCACACGCTGCTGGCCGGCGCCAGCAGCCCCAGCATCTGCACGTGCGAGTTTCTCAGCTGGGGAGTGTGGGCCAGCAGCGCCCGCGACCCGCTGAACAACGGCAAGACGCTTGCAGCCTTCGGGAGTTACGTCGCCGGGACCCCAACCACAACCGTGCAATTGCCGACGACGGGTACGGCCACCTACAATGGCTCGATGGTGGGGTTCGCAAGCAATAACGGCCAAATCTCGCCGGCGTCAGGCACCTATCGGAACGTCTGGTCCTTCCAGAACGGAAACGGCGTTTTCAACGGCAGCTTCGACGGCAGAAGCTATTCCGGCACCACTACCGGACGAGCGGGGACCACAGCTTTCACAGGCACCTTCAACAGCACCAGCGGATATCATCGTTCTGGCAACCTGAACGGCGGGTTCTTCTCGTCGCCGTCCGATGCTGCGGCCTATCAGGCCGGCACATTCTCGATCGGGAGCGCGCGTTCTCGCTACCAGGCAACGGGTATCTTCGCCGGTCAGCGTTGATTTTGGCCGGCGATAAAGTCGGCGATGCCGGCAATCTCGTCGCGCCGGAAGCATGGCAGGCGCTGATCGGCGGTTGGCTGATCGGAGGCGATGGCGACGATGCTGGGATCCTTGGGCGCCATTGGCGGCGCGCTCTCTTCGCCTGCACCTGACCGCACCTCGATCTTGGGATGCAGCTCGCGCTTGTAGCCCTCGATCAGGACCAGGTCGGCGGGCGCCAGGCGCGCCAGGACCTCGGCGAGTGTCGGTTCCTCCTGCTCGCGCATGATCGCGTAGCGATGCCCACCGACCAGCGCCACCTCGGTCGCACCGGCAGCGCGGTGGCGAAAGGAGTCGGTGCCCGCCCGGTCGATATCGGCGTCGTGATGAGCATGCTTGACCGTTGCGACCCGCCAACCGCGCCGCACGAACTCGGCGACCAGCCGTTCGACCAGGGTCGTCTTGCCGGAATTCTTCCAGCCGACGACGCCGAAAACGCGGTCGTTCACGCGGCGATCCGGCCGGCGTTGGCGTAGACCGTGAGGCGGCCGTCGCGCACGAAGGCCGCCAGCGCGATTCCGGCCTGCTCGGCGGTCTCGATGGCGAGCGACGTCGGCGCCGACACGGCCGCGATCGCCGCAGCGCCCAAGGCTGCGGCCTTGTGCACCATTTCGTAGGAACAGCGGCTGGTCACCACCACGAAGCCGCCCGGGCCGGCGGTCCCCGAACGCGCGAGTGCGCCGCCCAGCTTGTCGAGTGCGTTGTGGCGGCCGACATCCTCGCGCACGGCAACCAGCGTCCCGTCCGCCGCGGCCCAGCCTGCGGCGTGAGTGGCACCATTCAGTCGATTGATGCGCTGCTGGGCGGGAAGTGCCGCCATGGCCTGCCAGATCGCCTGACGCGACACGGCTGCCGTTGCCTGCGACGCCGCGACCGGCCGCATCGCCTCCTCGAGGCTGTCCACTCCGCACAGGCCGCAGCCGGTGCGGCCGGCAAGGGTGCGCCGCCGCTGCTGCAGCCCGGCCATGCGCTTGCCGGCGATGTTGAGGCGCACCTCGATGCCGCGCCCGACGGACTCGACCTCGATATCGTAGATTTCCGACGGACTCTCCACGATGCGCTCGGTGAGCGAGAAGCCGCAGGCGAAGTCCTCGAGATCGCACGGCGTGGCCATCATCACCGCGTGACTGATGCCGTTGTAGACCAGCGCGACCGCCACTTCCTGCGCGACGATTTCATCGAGCGATTCTTCTCCCGCTGCGGTCAGACGCCGTGCCGGGCGGTGAACGGAGCCTTCGTCGCTCATCGTTCGGCCTCGCCGACGCGCAGACGACAGAACGGGCGGCCCAGGAGCAAGCCGCCAGTGGAAGACAGTCTCGAAGGGAAATCGGCGGGGGACGGCATGACGAGGCCAAGTTGGCCCGGCCAGCCGTCCCCCGCAAGCGCTTCGGCGATACCCGAAGGCTTACTTGACGTACTGCAGCTCGACCACGCCGATACCCGCGGCGGCGTTCAGACCAACGCTACCCTCGACGCTGACCGGCTGCAGGGTAATCTGCTTGTTGCTGCCGCCCACGAGCACATTGGCACCGGCGCCCACCCCGACGGTGGCCGACGCCGTAGCGCCGCCGTAGGAGCCCGCGACAGCACCCGGCGCGACATTGCCCGGTGCGAAGACCAGCCACACCAACTGGGCTTCCTTGGTGAAGCCAATGTCGACGCCGAATTTCTTGATCGAGCCCGTGTACTTTTCGGCCGTCCCGTTGGTGCGGGTGAACAGACAGCTCAGATCCTTCGACGAACCGAACACAAAGCCGATGCCCCCGGCGACATTGCAGGTGAGCGTCCCGAGGTTGGCGCCGGATTGGGAGTATGCGTTGGGCACGATACCCACGAGCAGCGTTGCGGCACTTGCCGCAGCCAAGATCGATCGCAGCATAAACATTCTCCCTTGCATGATAAACCGAGCTTGATTGCTACCAACGCAACCAGACGCCCGAGGCTGCACGCTACTCGATTCCGGGACTGTGTCCAATCGCACAGTTCAGCCCCTACAGCGTCTGCCAATCCTGTGGAGCTTTTTGCAGTCACCGGTAGGGTGGCCGCAAGCAGCCTAGTACTTGCGCAACCTGGAACGCCTCCAACCCCTGATTTTCGACTGCCCTCCTCGCTGAAGCTCCAAAGCGTTCGCGGCGGTGGAATTTCGATCTCGTGCCGTTTGCAGTTCGAGTGATCGACTTGGTGGCAGGAAGAGGACGCGGCTACTCGGTGACCTGACCACGGGCGCGCAGCACGTAGCCCATGGCGCGGAATTCGGAGTCCTTCCTGATTGCCGCGGCGGCGCGCGGGTCTCCGTCGCGATTGGATACCTCGACCAGCTTCTGGGTCTCAGGCGCGCACGCGAGCGCAATCGCGCGGGCAAGCGTCGCAGGATCGGAATTGCTGATATCGTCGGCAGTGGCGTTTCTGGCCAGGCACGCATCGCGCGCAGCGAACGACTTGTCGATCCTTGCCATCAGCCTGCCGTCGACGGGACTGCTGTAAGTGCCCTCCGCGCACGCGCTCAGCAGCAGGACGAGAAAGACAACAGCAGTTCGCATGAAGAACCTCAGCCTAACGGACGGAAAGGGCGGCGCGGACGAGTCCCGAGCGGATCATAGATACAACTCCGTTTTGCATTCGTCAGCCGACGAGTTACACCAAAGCTGGCAGGCCGGACGCCGCGAACGACAGAACGCCGGCACAAGGTCAAATTAGCGCCAGGCTTGACGCCTAGGAACATGTGTTGAAATTAGCTTCAAAATGACGTCCCAGGCGATATTTCGCTTTCCTGCCCAGTTTCAGCCGAGGCTCTGCATGCGTCCTGCTTTTGTGCTTCTTGTCCTGCTGCTCAGCGCATGCGGCAATACCACCGGCGACGGCCGGCGGACGGCGAACATCGACAAGTTCTATAAGGTGCGTGATGCCTGTCTGGCCCGGAATGCCGCCGCCGACGACATCAGCAACTCCGATCCGGTCACTCTCGCCCGTGCCGTGGCGCTGGCCTGCTCGCCTGAAACCGAGCAGCTTGTCATGGCAGCCAACCGGGATGGCGACGCCAAGGTGGCGACGGCAATCCGGCGAGATTCTCGAGTTCAGGGCCAAGGGATACATCCTGAAGGCGCGCGGTCAGCTCATCTTCTAGCCCGGCCACCGTTGTCAGGCGACCGGCGCACACCATCGCCGTCAACGAGACGCACGGCCTGATCCCCTACCGCCAGGCAGCGCTGTGGCGGCGCCATGCAGCGGGCGCTGGCCGCATGATGGCGCTGTCGGGCGTGTCTGGCTGGAAATGCCGAACCTCCACGCCCGTGCCTTCGCGATTGCCCGCTGGTGGATGCGCGAGCGGCTGTTCGGGCTGGGCGAGCCGCCGCCGGAGGAGCTGCCGGCGGGTCGCCGTCATTTCCTGATCGCCTTTTCGTTCGCCACCTGGATCTATCGCTTTACGGTGTTCCTGGGTATCGCCGTCCTGGTCTATCACTTCACCATCAAGGCCCTGGGCATCATCATGGGCGCCATCGAGATCGGCTACTTCATCGTCCGGCCCGCATGGATGGAGACGCAGGCACTGTGGAAGCTGCGCGATCGGCTGCGTCTGAATGCGCATGTTCTGGCAACCGTCGCCGGCATCGCCGGCATCATCCTGCTGCTGGCGATTCCGTGGCGCAGCTCGGTCGAGGCACCGGCGCTCGTGCGCAGCGCCGAAGTCCAGGCTGTGTTCGCTCCGGTCGAGGGTGGCCAAGTGATCGCCGCGCTGATCAAGAATGGTGACGAGGTCTCCCGCGACCAGCCGTTGATCCGGCTCGCTTCACCCGACCTCGCCTACAAGCTCGCCCAGGCTCGCAGCGACCTGGCGTTGATCGAATGGCAGCTCGGCATCCAAAGCGTGGCGCCGGCGCTGATGGCAAGGAGCATGGTTGCAGGCTACGAATACCAGGCGTCTCGGGCGAATTATCGCGCCCTCAGCGACGACAGCGCCAAGCTCGAAATCAGGGCGCCGATCGCGGGCAGGATCGTCGACCTTTCCGACGACCTGCGGCCGGGTACCTGGGTAGCGGCCAACGAGCGGTTGCTGACGATCATGCAGCCCGATCGCGCCCTGATCGAGGCCTATGTCTCGGAAGCCGACCTGGCGCGCATCGCCATTGGCACGCCCGCTGTCTTCCATCCCGAGGAGGGTTGGGGCGAGCCGATCGACGCGCATGTGGTGCGCATCGAGCGCGCCAATACGCGCATCCTGGCCGAACCCTATCTCGCCTCGCGCTTCGGTGGCGGCATCGCCGTGCGTGAGATCAAGAGCGGCGAATGGGTGCCCGAAAGCGCCGTCTACCGTGTCACGCTGGAGCCCGATGGCGCGCCCGCAGCCCCGCCTCGCGTGCTGCGCGGCAATGCCGCGCTGAGCGGCACGCCGGAGAGCCTGGCCGCCCGCGCCTGGCGCCGGGTGGTCGCCGTCGCGGTCCGGGAAAGCGGGCTGTAGCGGTTCCCACAGCTTCGTATTGGAATTGGCGGACGAGTGGGAGGCACAGAGGGCCTCTAATGCTTTGATCCCACTCCATACTTCGTCTGCGCTTTGACAAGTTACCCCGAAAGTTACCCCGCCCGCGTTGAGCTTCCATGCCTTGCCGATCCGGAAAAGGCCGACGGGGGCCAGTAGTGCGCGCTAGATGTATCTCGCAGGATAGGGCTGGGGCGGTGACTTCAATGCCAGCCCGCCGTGCCCGACGAACGCCAGTACGATCTCCATTCGCCGCGAGATGCCGTCGTGATCCTCGACCGCCGATCTCAGCGAATGCTCAAGCGGCACCCTCACCGTCCCGCCATCGGCCTTCACCATGAAGCGCTGCTTGGCGCTCAGCTCTTCCGAATGCACCAGAGCCGACGAGAACGTCCGAACGTAGACCCGCACATGAAGCGTCCCCGCTGCCGACCCTGCAAGCTCGAGCTCGATGCCGTCGATCTCCCCAGTGTCGGTTCTTTGCGTGCCAAAACTGCGCGGGACGCTGCCAACGCGATAGTGAGCCGGCGCCTCGATCAGGTAGTTCTTGGTCCCCGGAAACGAAGGTTCGGGCTCCTCAAGGGGATCGTCTGGGTCCATGCTGCCGACGACGCCGGCAATGTCCAGCCAATCGGGTTGGCGCTCCAGAAAGTGCTTCGTCGCGAACCTCGGGCCGACCTGTTCGATGTTGTCGAGGATGATCAGACCGCCCGGCCGGATGACGCGGGCCGCGCACTCAAGATCGAATGCGGCGTACTCAAGTTCGTGGTTTCCATCTATGAAGATTAAGTCAAACGACGTTCCCCGCTCAATGGCCTCGTTGAAATACATAGCCGACGACTCGGCAAAGAAGGATACGCGCTCGCGAAGTTCTGGCGGGAACTCGGCTATCAGCGGCGGGCAACGCTCCGCGCCAAAGGGGTCTATCGTGTCGACATGGCCCCGCTCCGCTTCCCAAACGGCCCTAGCCAGCACTTCCGTCGTGCCGGCGAACATGGTGCCGATCTCGAGCACTCGCTCCGGCCGACGCTGGACGATCAGATGATGCAGCAGCGCTCGGCCGTTGTCGTTGAATAGCGAGCGCGAGGGGTAGAGCGTGTAGAACTCGGCAACGCGCCTGAAGCAGTCCGACCCGTGCCATGCCTTCAGGCCTTCCGCAGAGATCTCGAAACGCTCACTAGGGCGGTAGAGCGGCGCCAGGGGTCGCATCGGCAGGATGGTGTCCATCGGCCATACCTAGCAGGCCGCCATGTCAGATGACTAGCTCCTCGGGGGTACGAATGGAGCTCGCTCCACTCCACCCATTCCTGGACGATCAGGCCGCAGCCAGGACCGCACTGTGTTCCGATTGCTGCCAAAGAGGCGGGCCACCTCCTCCACCGAGTAAGTGCGATGCAGCTTGGCGAGGCGCGGATCAATCCGCCGCCGCTTCACGGCCTAACCGTTCAGGCGGTCGATCAGGGTACGTGGAAGCGGAAAAAAGGCAGAAGTATCGGACTGATTCGGATTTCCTAAGACGGCTTGGGACTTGAATTGGCGGAGAGAGTGGGAAGCACATACCCCGGCTAACCTATTGATCGGACCCAAGTACCCATGGCGATAGCCGCGAGTTACCCCGAAAGTTACCCCTGCACTCAGTGGGCTTGCTAGCGCGTCTACCGCTCTCTCTGAGCACTAGCTCGCACTTCGCAGTCAGTATCGAGCAAATCCCACTCGTCACCCGGAATCGCCGACGGCTTTCCGTCCATCATTCCCCCACTCGAGGTCGTTCCAAGGGCCCACCCACGGCGCGCCAAAAGCGCGTGTCGGTGCCGCCTAAGCTGACGACCGGCTGTGGCGATCGCGGATGCGGGTGCACGCGCGGGGGGCATGGGACTATCTGACGGCCGCACGATGAGGGGCCGTGCCGAACTGCGATCTCAAAACTGAAAATATATGAATGGCTGGACCTTCACGTTGACGAAAGGAAGGATGAGCGCGACTGCAGCACCATAGACAAACGCGAATGGAATGGGTCTGATCGACTTCACTTTTCGTTCGAGGTCGATGTTGTAGAAGACGACGTGCGCCGCCAACATTCCCACCAAAACGACGACGGCCACATGCAAAGGCACGAGCGTCGCCGGTGTGAATGTACCAAAGCGCTGGAGGACGAGAGCCGCCGTTGCGAAGTCGGGGGAGCGGAAGAATATCCATGCGAAGGTGACACGTTGCGACCCTGAAAAAGAAAATCGCCCCGATTGCCGCCGAGCGGAATATACAGATAGTCTCTTAAAAACAGAGACAGGCTGATATGCCATCTGTGCCAGAACTCGATCACGTTCCGCGCCAAATAGGGGAAGTAGAAATTCGGCTTGAGCTGGTAGCCGAGAACGCCCGCTGTCGCGATTGCCATGTCGGTATAGCCAAAGAAGTCACAATAGATTTGAACTCCATAATACAAGCTTGCGATGACGGCGTCGGCTGCCCCGTAACTGCCGACATTCACATAGAAGGCATCGACGAACGGCGACAGATTGTCGGATATCACCGCCTTCTTGAAATAGCCGACCAGGAACATCAGCAGAAAGAATTTGTATTGCACGTTCCCAATGGACCGCGCTGTCCGCATCTGGGGCAGCAAGTCGGTGGCACGGACAATGGGTCCGGCTACGAGTTGCGGGAAGAACAAGATGTAAAGCGCGACATCGGCCAGATTCGTCGTCGGGACGATCTTGCGCCGATAAGTGTCGATCATGTAGCTCAGCGAGTGGAACGTATAAAAGCTGATGCCGATCGGGAGAATGATGTTCTGGATTCTGACCGGTATGTCCATCCAGGCCGATAACGAGTCGATGAAAAAATTGTAGTATTTGAAGATGCCCAGCACGCCCAGGCTGATTGAGATTCCTGCCACTAATATTCCGTGACGCCACTTTGGATCGTTTATGGCGGCGACCAGAAGCGTCACTGCGTAGGTATTTGCGATGACGAAAAATATCAGGCTAAGGAAGCGCCAATCCCAGGAAGCGTAAAAGACGACGCTACAGGCCAACAGCCAGAATTTGCGCAGCATATTGGACTTGATGATCCAATAGACGGTGAACGCACAACCGAAAAAGATGAAGAACTTCCAGTCCGTGAAGATCATTGCCTACCCGTGCTTGCACGAGCTGGGGGCGGCTAGCCGCCCTGACGCGATGAGGTTTCCGACCTGATCGGCCAGGATCCGCGACCATATCGTCGCTCCGCGGACGTTCAGATGGGCACTGTCATAGTGATTTTCATTGCACCCCCGGCCATCGTGGTCCGCTAAGATACCTGATCCAGGGCTGCGCCTAGTGGACAAATTTCCGGCCGTGGCGGCGACGTGGCAGTCGGTGTCAGCAAAAGCGGCGAGCGGGCCATAGCACGGGCGCTGAGTGTTCGCCAACGGCTCCGCTGCATCTTTGGACGTTGAAGCGCTCGACCGGTTCTTGACGCGATGATGTAGTGCAATCACGGTTGTCGCGGCAACCCAGGGGCGCGGATGACTGAGGCTCGCAGGCAATACGATCTTGTCGGTTCGCTCGTATTGCTGGTGATATTTTCGGTTTTCGCGTTCAGCAGAAACGCTGGGTATCTTTTTCCCGGTGGTGATGGGCTCAATCTCCTCACGCAGATCGGCGCCGCACGTCCGCTATTTCCTTTCAGGATTGGCAGTTCGGTTAACTTGCTAGAAGGCTTCGGCGACGTTACCTGGGTCAACTACATGTTTGTGCCCAGCTACAGCTTTGCGTTGATGCTGTTCGGCGAGGCGAACGTCTTCACAGACAAATTCCAGATATGTGTCAACGTCGTGCTGGCGCTAGAAGTCTTCGTCGCGACATTAGTCGCAGCGTTGAGCTTCGGATTCGGCCGATTGATTTCGTTGATGGCGGCATGGATGGCGCCGCTGTTGATGCTCCCGTACTTCGGCTTCTCCCTTCTCTACCCTCTTCTGGTGTTCTGGCCGAACGTCGGCACGACGATAGGCGAAAATCTGTTGGTGCTTGCGGCCTTCACCCGCTTGGGGAGACCTCCGCACGGTGGAGCGCTGTCGCTCTGGCGGCACACCCTGCTCTTTGCCGTCGCATGCTTGATGCTTGCCCATATGACGATATGGAGCTTTCCGTCGGCGGTCCTGTGGTTGCCAGTACTGGGGGTCTTGGGACTCGGACTGCTCGCATCTTCGGCAACCAGGGCTGAAGTCTTCGGCAAGCTTGGGTGGATGGCGGCGGCCATGCTGGTCTGGGTGGCAATCTTCGGCCTCTATATCTACGGGCAGCTCGCTTATACGGCGACGCGTTTCTGGTCGGGAGAATTCGAAAACGTCATTACTCAGTGGCAGTTCGTCTCTTCCTGGTTCAGGCCGCTGGAGACAGCCGGAAGGTATGTCATCGCGGCAGCGGTCATCGGCTTATTGCTGGCACTTGCCGACAGGCATCTCAGAGCACTGGCGATCGCGATGTTCATCCTCGTGCTCGCGGTGTTCGGCGGCGGCGGGCTCATGGTCAATTTCGACTTCTGGCGAGGACCATCTCCAGTTTACATGGAAATGTTTATCGTGCCGCTGTATGGCATGTTTGCCGCGTATGGCCTTGTCCGAGTGGGAGCGCTCCTGCGCGATTTCCTCGCTGCACGGTGGCCTCGTACGGTGCCTGTGGCGCGCCTCCGGTCCTGGGCAAGCATTGCCATTCTAGTGATCATACCAGCCGGCGCTATCGCGGGATCTTTCCAGACGAAGTCAGAGCCGCGCGTGTATGGGCCGGCGCCGCCAACAAAACCCCCAATGATCTCTCTATTGGTGAAAGAGCTAGCACTGTCACCTGGTTCGGCGTTCCGCGGCCGAGTCGCTACGTTCATCTTGCAGGGCCGGAAAGACCCTGCAGGGTGGACCGACTTGATTGTATCTAACGCGGCCCGCGTCGATCGGACCGGCAATGATTACTACTGGTCGGGTCTCTGGCCATTCCGGGTTCCGACGCTGTTCGAATACAACCAGCTCATGTCCCCAGCCTACTATAGAACGGCCATCGACCTGTGGGGCCATCCGGGCGATAGGCAGATGAGGAACGTTATTGTGCTTCGTAGGGTCGAGCCAAACACGCTGGCATTGTTTGGCGTGAAATTCGTCATTGCCGACCAGCCTCTTCCAAGTCCATTTGTCTTCGCGACGATGGAGGAAACCGGCAAAGGCGAAACGCTTTATCTCTATGAGGTTCCGCAGCCCAACCTGGGTGGCTACTCGCCAACTGAGATTGAAAATGTCGATAGCTTTGGCGAGGCCGTAAAGCTCATATCGAATTCGTCCTTCGATGCCCGTAGAACTACCGTCCTGTTTAACAATGAGGATTTCGTGCGCGGAGGTCGTCTTGTCTCCGCTAGCGATGTCCAGGTTCGCGTCGAGGTCGGCGGCTTCAGAGTTGAAGGCTCGAGTTCGGGAACTTCTCTGTTGGTCCTGCCATTCGAATTCAGCCGATGCCTGAAAGTCACGTCCGATAGAGCCGACATACCAGCACCAAGCGTGCTGCGCGCCGATGGCCCCCTTATCGGCGTTCTGTTTCACGGCCGACTCGCCGCGCACTTCGAGTACGTAACGAGCCCCTTCGTCCAACCTCTTTGTCGGCTGCGGGACGCCGCCGAGTTCGGCGGCTTGGTGCGCCACTGATAGGCGCATGGAGCGCTATTCGGGGAGGAACCAGCGGGTCTCTTCGGCCGTGCCGCCGGGGAGTGTCTTCCACTGGCGCTGCGAGGCCGGAACTGCAGCATGAAAACGGCCCGCGACCCCGAAGAGCAGCGGGCCGTATCGAGTGGACTTCGACAAACCGATCACAGCTATGCCCTCGCTAGAAGCCGTGCCACCTGTACGGCCTGCCATGCGCTATGCCCCCCGGGGGTCTTCACGCCTCGCGACCGTAGCGCCCGCGCAATCCCCGCCAGAGTTCTCCACGCCGCTCCCCTGCACCTCCCGGATCACGGCAAGGGTGGTAGCGTTCGCTTTCGCGGCATAGCCTGATCGCGCCGCCCGCGCCTTCGCGACCGTCATGGCTGCAACCGGGCTGCCGAGCTTCCGTCCTCGCGCCTTGGCAGCCTGAAGCGCCGCCTTGGTCCGTTCGCCGATCCGGCGCGCCTCATCTTCAGCAACCGCCGCTAGAATGTGGAGCGCGCCGCTGTGCCCAAGGTTCTGGCTCCATGCCTTGAACTGCTCCGGTGTCTGGCACAGGCGCTCGCCCAGGAGCACCAGCGTGTCCCGCAGCCGATGGGGTGGAAAGTACGGCAGGCCGGCGGCTGAAGGCGCGTCGGAAAACCTCTCGGATCGGATCGGCCGTCGTCCAGTGGCGGCGCTCAAGCCCGACCGGCGAAAGGTCTGGTCCATCCCGCCCTCCACTCGGGTTGCCGGAAAAAGAGGATTCGTCCGGTCCCAAATACAGCTCAGTCGTAAGGTACTCGACCCACTCTTCCACAATCCGCCGAACATCGTCGCCAATCGGAAAGAAGCTGGTTGAAAACGTTTTGCCGAACTTGGTCGCCACCTCGCGCGCATCTTGGACGACGCAGCCCTCTGTCAGGTCAATATGCTTGAGCTTGAGTGACGCCACCGCGCCGTCCCGCGCTCCGGTCAAGAGTATGAAAGCTACCAAGGCTCGGTCCCTGCGCTGGATTGCATGGTTCGCCGGCATGGTTTCGATGACGTGGTGCACCTGTTCGAGCGACGGTACCGGTTTGTCCAGCCGGGTCCGGGCAATTCGGGAATCGCGGCCCGACAGGTTGAAATAGTCGGCATCCGAATAGGACAACCTCGACCGGTAGCCAGTTTGTCCTGCTAGTCTAGCTTCGCGCTACGAAAGGGCGCCGCGAGCGTCGAGTGGATCGTCGCCTTGGCAAGCGGCTTGCCGGTGCGGCCGTTGGTTTGCTCGGCAAGATGGCGCTTGAACGCCACCGCCTACTCCGGGTGGAAGGTCTTGAAGGAGCGGAAGCGGGTGTCGAGCTCAAGGCGGTTCAGCGCCTTGGCGGCCGCATCCACCGACGGCTCGCCTCGGCGCTTTGCCTCCTTGAGGTAGCCGAAGTACCGGCGCTTGATCCGCTCGTTTTCAGGATTGTGGGTCGGCATGGGCGCGCGGTCGGGTTGCGGAGTCATGCTTTAGGGAGGGTTCGTTGCGTGGCGTTAGGCGTAGGTCCGCTTCCCTGATCGTCACGTTGAGACCGGCGCGAACGGCTTCCAGTTTGGATCGGTTGACGCGCCGATAGAGCATCGTGTCACAGTCCGGGCAGATGCCCTGAAGCTCTAAGACGGTTTGGGACTTGAATTGGCGGAAGAGAGTGGGAGTTCGAACCCACTAAGAACCGGCTAACGGCCCTCTCTGGCTTTGAAGGCCAGCCGCCCCACCGGGAGCGCTTCCCCTCCGTCGCGGATCATTGCCCAGAACCTGAACGCTGTCACCGGTCTGAAACAGAAGCTTGAGGTCCGTACTGCGCCAGCTTCTGCGGCACCGTGCGCCGCAAATCGCCGCGGCGGATGGTGATGCCGTGACGGTCGAAGAATTCCAGTATCTGGATCGCCACCTTGCGGCCGTTGTCGAGCTTGTCGCGAAACTCGGCAGCGGTGAAATCGCGGCCGATCCCATGGGCGATGCCGATCATCTCGGCCACCACGGGGCGCAGGAAATACTGATCGGGCGCCACCTCGACGACCCTGCCGACCTTGGCCAGCCGCTGCAGCAGCTTTCGCATCTCGGACTCCGGCACCGAATGGGCGCTGGCGAAGTCGCGCACCCGCGGCGGCCTGAACCGCTCGCGGGCGAGCTCGGCCGAGATCTTCGTCCACAGCGCCTCGTCCCGCGCACCCAAGGTCAGCGAGTGGCCGGGCAGGCGCAGGAACGGCCCGTCGACCATCACCGTCTTGGCCCGTACCTCCTGGTCGACCAGCGCCTTGAACACGGGCGCCGGCCAGCGCTTCTTGAGCGTCACCCGAGGCGCTCCGGCTGTAGGCCGGGCGCGTCGGGCTTGCCTTGATGGTGGGCCGCGAGCGTTTCGACGATGTCCTTGCGCGCGGCGGCGAGCGATTCGGCCAGGAACCCGTATCCTTCCAGATTGGCACCGCCGGCCGCCTGCAGAAGCCTGGCCACGTCGACCGGCCTGAGATTGCGCGCCAGGCCGAAGCGGCCAGTCTCGACGAAGCCCGATTCCAGCCGCAGCAGCTTCGGCAGCACATCGGCGTCGCCCTCGCCCAGCGCCCGGAGTTCCGCCAACCGCCGCTCGGAGCGGCGGTTGCGCGGCGGACCGAACGGATCGATCACCACGGCGCCCGCGACGGTGCGGATGGCCGACGGATCGCGCAGAATGACGCGGTCGCCGGACAGCGCGCCGAGCTTGTCCTCGAGCACGAGCTGCGCCAGCGCCGTGTCGCCCGGCGCCAGCCTGTCGCCTTCGAGCAGCGCCACACGGCCCATGACGTGGGCCGCGCCGAGATGAACATGCACCGGCGACCAGTGCTTGAGCGGCTGGGCCTCCGAGGCGAGCAGGTGGAGGCGCACGTCGGGCCGGTCGGTGGGCGCGTGCAGCTCGGGGCTCACCACCCAGTCGCCGCGCCGGATCGCGTCCTTCGAGAGCCGCGGCCCGGCGAGGTTGAGCGCACAGCGCTCGCCGGCGCGGCCGACCTCCGCCGCGCGGTTCTGGGCGTGCAGCGAGCGCACGCGCGCCTCCAGCCCCGATGGCGTGAGCAGCAGCCGATCGTCGACCCTGATCTCGCCGGCATGGACGGTGCCCGTGACGACGACGCCCGCGCCGGTCAGGACGAAGCAGCGATCGACCGCCAGGCGCGCGAACCCAGTCGCACCCTTGCCGCTTTCACCCAGCGCCAGCAGCTTGGTCTTGAGCTCGTCGACGCCCTGCCCGGTCAACGCCGAGACCGGCAAGATCTCCGCGCCCTTGAGCGAGGTCTCAGCCAGCAGCGTCTCGATCTCGGCCATGCGTTCCAGGATCTGGTCGTCGTCGGCCAGGTCGGCCTTGGTGAGCGCCACGATGCCGCGGTCGAGGCCCAGCAGGTCGACGATCTGCAGATGCTCGACCGTCTGCGGCTTGATGCCTTCGGCCACCGACACCACGAGCAGGGCGGCATCGATGCCGGTGGCGCCGGCCAGCATGTTGTGCACGAAGCGCTCGTGGCCCGGAACATCGACAAAACCGAGCTGCCGGCCGTCGCCCAGATCGCTGTAGGCATACCCCAGATCGATGGTGATGCCGCGCGCCTTCTCTTCCTTCAGGCGATCGGCGTCGATGCCGGTCAGCGCTTTGACCAGCGCCGTCTTGCCGTGATCGATATGGCCCGCGGTGCCGACGATCATGCGGCCCCGAGCTTGTCCAGTTGCGCGACGAAGCGCGGCCTCGTCGTCGAGGGTGCGCAGGTCGAAGTAGAGCCTGCCCGCGCCGATGCGGCCGATCACCGGGATCGGCAGGCCGCGGAAGGCGTCGGCCAGGCGGTCGAGTCCCTTGGCCCGGATCGCGAGCGCAAACGATGGCAGCAGGTCGATGGGCAGCGCACCGGAGCCGATCTGGCCGCGGACCGGCTCGATGGCGACCTCGGCGCCGGGTTCCAGCGCCGCGGCGAGCGCCGGCAGGACGCGTTCGGCAAGCGCGCGGATCTCCACCGCCGGGCGGGCGAGAGCGCGGATCGTCGGCAGCCGCTCGGCCAGGCGCGCGGGATCGGCGTAGAGGCGCAGGGTCGCTTCCAGCGCGGCCAACCGCACCTTGTCGAGGCGCAGCGCGCGCTTCATCGGATTGCGCGCGATGCGTTCGACCAGAGGCCGGCGCCCGACGACAAGGCCGGCCTGCGGTCCGCCCAAGAGCTTGTCGCCGGAAAAGGTGACGACATCGACGCCCGTTTCGATCGCCTCGCGCGCCGTCGGCTCATGCGGCAGGCCCCAGGTCTCGAGGTCGACCAGCGTGCCGCTGCCGAGATCTTCGATCAGTGGCAGACCTTTCTCCCGGGCGAGCGGTACGAGCTCAGCCGCCGGTACGGACTTCGTGAAGCCCGCGATGGCGTAATTCGAGGGATGGACCTTCATGATCGCCGCGGTATCGGGGCCGATCGCGGCGGCATAGTCCTTGAGATGCGTGCGGTTAGTGGTGCCGACCTCGACCAGGCGACAGCCGGCACGGGCCATGATGTCGGGAATGCGGAAGGCGCCGCCGATCTCGATCAGTTCGCCGCGCGAGACAATGACCTCTCGCCCTTCGGCCAGCGCGTTCAACACGAGCAGCACCGCGGCCGCGTTGTTGTTGACGGCGGTGGCAGCTTCGGCGCCGGTCAGTCGCAGCAGCCAAGGAGCGATATGGTCGTCGCGTTCGCCGCGCCCGCCGCCCGCGAGGTCGTACTCCAGCGTCGTGGGCGAACGCATGGCTTCGACCGCCGCCTCGATCGCCGCCTCCGCGAGCTGCGCGCGGCCGAGATTGGTGTGCAGCACCGTGCCGGTGAGGTTGAAGACGCGACGTTGCGAGGGCCGCACCAGATTGGCAAGCCGCGCCTCGCACCAGCGCGCGCAGTCCGCCTCGTCGGCGACCCCCGGGTCACCGCGCCTGGCATCGGCCCAGTTGCGCAGGGCCTCGATCACGAGCGGTCGGCCGGCCCGCGCAATCAGCGGCGCCAGGGCCGGCCAGTTGGCCATGTGATCGATGGAAGGAGGGCGGCCCAACAATGGCTGGGCGTCGGGAGCGCTTTTGGCGCGGTCGGCACGCGACACGGTCTTTCCCCAACACAACAGGGCCGGTCAGGCGCCGGCGGCCCCTGAGAATGGCTCAGCCACGCCGGCGGATCAATGGAGGCTCCGGCCTCCGCCACGGCGTTTACTGGCTGGCGAAAGCCACTCCGACGCGGACCAGGATCAGCACGGCCGACGACGACAGGCCGATCATGAACGCAAGCTTCGTCGAAGAGGAGCCCGCCGTATCCTTCAGAAGCGCAACAACAGTCTTCATGTGAATCCCCACATCCAAACCCCGCCGGCACAGGGCGAACCCCGTCGCTCTGGCCAGCACCCTTGCCTTCGCCCTGACGGGACGAAGGCCATACCCACATCGACAAGAATTTACTTCCCACCACGCCCGCACCCGGGACCCCTCCCGCGTGCAGCGGCGCCTTATATCCGGCTCGACTGTAACGTGCATGTCCGCAGCGGCCGCCAATGGTATCAATTGTTTCCGGCCGGCGCGGCGACGCATACGCCATTAGGGCTTCTTCTGCAGCCCCCAGGTCTCGGCCAGCAGTTCGCCGATGCGGGTCGCCATCAGGCGATTGCCGCGGCTCTCACCGCCCGCATCGCGCAGATAATGGACATGGTCGGCGTAGATCGTGCCCTTCTCGTTGGCGAAGATATCGCCCAGATCGTAGATCGGCAGGCCGCGTTCGCGCAGCGTCATCATGCCGGTCACGAGCTTGCGGTAGAGATCGCGGTAGCCCAGATCGCCGGCATCGCGCTTCTCCTCCTCGGTCAGTGTCTTGCCGTAGGCTGGCGCCGGCTGAAGGAAATAGGCCGACTTGACGCCATTGTCGTGGGCGACCGCCTCCGTCGCGCGCAGGTATTTCTGGTAGAGGCCGAGCTGAATATTGAACTCCACCTCGGGGTCCTTGCGCAGTTCCACGGGCATGTTGAAGATGCTCTTGAGTGTCGTCTTCTTGGTCGAATTGAAGACATCCTGGCCCTTGGCGACCTGCTCGATGCCGCGAATGATCATGTAGGCGGCGTGCGAATGACCGAGCACGGGGTTGAGGGCCAGCGTGCCGGCCAGCCTGCCCATCACCCAGCCGATCGCGGCGTCGCCGAAATTCTCGTCGGCCGCGAACGGATTGACCTCGATGAAGTTGCTGAGTGGCCGCTCGAGGCGCTCCGACACCTGGGGCCAGAAGAAATAATACTCGTTGTAGCCGCCCAGGCTGACCACGGCGTCGACCGAGCTGGCATACAGCGAGAACAAAATGAAGGGCTGCGGTTCCTTCCACGCGCCATCGGCGCCGTTCAGGACCAGCCAGGGCTTGCCGGTGGGGCTGACATATTTCCTGTTCAGCTCCTCCTCGAGATAACGCGGCGCCGGCGCCTTCTGGTTCTGGCCGAGCTGCGATGCGACCGAGCCGCCGGTCAGGATGACGGTGTAGAAGTTCGGGTTCTTGATGACGGGAAAGTCAGGACCGTACAGCCCGACATTGTTAACCCAGGGTTGACCGCAGGGCGGGTTGGCGTGATGGACGAATCCCACATAGGGATGCGGATAGAGCGTATCGACGTAGCGGCAGGCCGTGCCCTTGGTGGCGTCGCGCACATAGGTGTTCTGGGTGCGCTCGAAGAGCTCGGCGGCCGGCGTGTAGTGACCGTCCTCCAGGTACAGCCAGGCGATGGCAGCGACCTCGACCGTGGCCAATGCCAGGACCACGCCGATCAGGATCGAAATCCACCCGAAGATGCGCTGCTTCATCGCCGCCTCGTCAGCCCCTCGTACCCTGGATGGCCTGCCAGACCCGAAGCGGCGTCGCCGGCATCTGCACGTTGCGCACGCCGAGCGGCCAGAGCGCATCCATGATGGCGTTCATCACCGTCGGCGTCGACCCGACCGCGCCCGATTCACCGACACCCTTGGCGCCCAACGGATTGGTCTTGGCCGGCACGCTGTCATCGAGCGCATTGGAGAAGGTGGGAAAGGTGGTGGCGCGCGGCATGGCATAGTCCATGAAGGAGCCGGTGATGAGCTGGCCTGTCTCACGGTCGTAGACGTTTTCCTCGAGCAGGGCCTGGCCGATGCCCTGGGCGCAGCCGCCCTGGATCTGGCCGAACACGATGGGGCGGTGCAGCGGCCGGCCGACGTCGTCGACCGTGGTGTAACGCTTGAGCTCGACGAAGCCGGTGTCGGGATCGATCTCGACCTCGCCGACATGGGCGCCGTTGGGCCAGGCGATACCTTCGACCGAATTGACGTTCTCGATATAAATGCGCTTGTCGGGTTGCCGGGCGGCGAGATCGCCCAGCCCGATGGCGCGGTCGGTGCCGGCAATCGTGAAGCGGCCGGCGGCGTAGACGATGTCGGCGGCGCTGGCCTCCAGCGCGTCGGCCGCCAGCTCCCTGCCTTTGTTCACGAGCTTTTCGCTGCCGGTCAGCACGGCCGAGCCGCCGATATAGGCCGAGCGCGAGCCCATCGACCCGACGCCGCCCACGCGGTCCGAGTCGCCCATGGCGATCTCGATCTGCGAGGGGTCGATGCCGAGCAGCTCGGAGGCGAGCTGGGTGAAGCTGGTTTGCAGCCCCTGCCCCATGCCCTGGGTGCCCATCCAGATCACGACCTTGCCGTCCGCCTTCACCTCGTAGTGGGCCATCTCGTTCATGACCATGGCGCTCGTCCATTCGACATAGGACGCCAACCCGCGGCCGTAGAGCTTGCCGCGCTTCTCGGCCTCGGCCTTGCGCGCCGGAAAGCCGCTCCAGTCGGCAGCCTCGAGCGTCTTGGTGAGGAAGAGGTTGAAGTCGCCGGTATCGTACTTCTCGCCCACTGCCGTGGTGTAGGGCATCTGCGAGGGCTTCACGAAGTTGCGTCGGCGCAGCTCAGCGGGATCCATGCCGATCTGGCGTGCCGCGGAATCCATCAGGCGCTCGAGATTGAGCAGGCACTCGGGCCGTCCGGCGCCACGATAGGCGCCGACCGTGGCTGAATGGGTGAGCACGCAGGTGATCCTAAGATCAACAACCGGGATGTCGTAGGTGCCGGTCGTGACCTTGGGCCCTACGAACAGGGGAATGGCGATGCCCGCGCCCGACGGATAGGCGCCGACATTGGCGAAGGCCTCCATGCGCAACGCCAGGACCCTGCCATCCTTGTCGAGAGCCATGGAATTCTTATGAAGCTGGTCGCGGCCGGCCGTGGCAGCGGCGAATTCCTCACTGCGCTCGGCGCGCCACTTCACCGGGCGCTTCAGCACCTTGGCCACCCACACGGCCACCGATTCGTCGGGCTGGATGCCGGTCCTCATCCCGAAACCACCACCGATGTCGCGCACCAGCACCCGCACCTTGTCCTTGGGCATCTTGAGGACGACATCGGCCAGGGCGTCGCGCGTGCCCGATGGGTTCTGACTGCCGATGTGGACGGTCAGGCGATCGCCTTCCCACTCGGCCATGATCGCGCGCGGCTCCATGGCATTCACGATCAGTCGCTGATGGGCGATGTCGATCGAGACGACGTGGGCTGCAGCCCTGAAAGCGGCGTCGGTTTTGGCGGCATCGCCGATGCGGTTGAAGCCGACCCGGTTGCCGGGCGCGCCCTTCCAGACCTGGGGCGCGCCGGGCTTCAGCGCGTCCTCGATCTCGCTCACCGACGGCAGGGCATCGTACTCGATCTCGACCAGCTCGGCCGCATCCTGCGCCTGGCCGCGGCTCTCGGCGACCACCGCCACGACCGCCTCGCCGACGTATCGCACGACCTCATGCGCCAGCGGACGACGCGGGGTCATGTCGGGCTTGCTGCCGTCGGCATTGGGGAACATCGCCGGCAAGGCGAAATAGTCACAACCTTCCTTGGCCATGTCGTCCCAGGTGAAGACGGCGACGACGCCCGGCGCCTTGCGGGCGGCGGCCGTGTCGACCTTGACGATGCGGGCATGGGCATGCGGCGAACGCACCAGCACCACATGCGCCTGGTTGGGCCGCGCGAGATTGTCGGTAAAGCCGCCGGTCCCGGTCAACAGCCGGTTGTCCTCGACTCGCTTGATGTACTGGGCTTTGCCGAACACCGCCATACGCTACTCCTATCCTCCCGCCCGCTGCGAGACCGGGCGGACTATAGCGGCGAGATGGCAGCCCACAAGCCAGCGCGGCGGAAGGTCTCGCCGCATGCACCACCCGCCAAAAAGGCCTTAAATAAGGCATTTGGCGGCGCCGGATGCAGTGACGGCAATGCCGGCCACGGGGTTGGCGCAGTTAGCGCAGTTAGCGCAGTTGGCGCAGCCCCTCACGCGGCCGACAACGCCGGGTTGACCAGCCACCGCCTGGCCCGCGGCCCGCCCCGCGGCGAGGACCCGATATCGACGCGGTGCAGGACACCGACTTCCTCGAGCCGGTAAAGCACGACGTCCGTCTCGACGGCCGTCACCGACTGGGCGAGCGCATCGCGCCGGATATCCTCCCGCGACACCTCGGTCCGTCGACTGCGCTTCAGCCAGCGGGCCACGCGGCGCACGCGCTGATCGGTCCCTGTGGGTACTGCACGGTCGAACAGCGCTCGAGCGTGCGGGTCGAAGTAGCCTTCCCACAGGCCGACGGCGGCCTCTACCGCCTCGCGGCCGATCGGCCCGGGCGCGGCCGGTCCGCTGGCGCCGGACCAGGCCATCACTGCCAGCACGCCGGCAAGGCGCGCCGCCGTTCCCGCGCCCTTGCCCAGCCAGGCGGCTTCCGGTCCATCGGCCGTGCAACGTTGCGCATGCAGCCGGGCGAGGAAGCAATCAAAGGCCTCGAGGCCTTGCGCGTCGAAGCCGAGCACCAGCGGCGCGCCGAGCGCGCGGATGGTGCGATGAAGGCGCCGCAACATATTCAGCGCCTGCTCATCGTCCGGTGGCTTGCGCTCGGCCAGCGGACAGTAGGGCGGCAGTTCGGGCCAGGCGTAAAGGAAGCGGGCGGCAAGTCCCGGGCCGCTTGCCTGCAGCGCCCGCTGCACCTCGTCGGGCCGCAGCGTGCCCAGGATGCTGGGCGGACATGCCTCGCCCCAGGCTTCCGGTGCGTCCGCGACGACGTCACAGAGCCAGTCCGCGGACTCGTCTTGCCACACCAGTGCCGGCACTGCTGGCACGCCCGGTTCGTCTGCCACGATCGCGGCCAGCATGGCGCGCATCGGGGCGAGTGCCGGGGACTTGCCGCTGGCCGGCCCGCCGACCAGCGCCTGCCGCAGCACCAGCGGCTCCGACCACGCGCGCATGATGCGCACCGACGCGCCGGCGCAGAGGCCGGCCACGCCGCCCAGCACCGACTGCGCCACGTAATCGGCCGGGGCGCCGGCTGCCCGCGCCGTTTCGGCGACCCAGCCGCGCCAAGGTTCGGGCAGCAGCTCGGTCGGAAAGGCCGGCACTGGGCCACGCTTTTCCTCCAGCAGGGCAGCGTCGATCTCGGGCCAGTCGGATCCCGCGCTGCGATCGAGGTATCGCTCGTGCATCAGATTGCTTGATGTCGGGGGGCTTTGATGAGTCATTCTGCCAAACCGTGAGTGTCGGCAACATACGCCACAACATTGCTCAGGAACGTCAAGCGTCCTTTTGAATTCCTTCCGGAAAGAGAGTCATGCTCCCTGCATCTCGGCCGTGGCTTGACGCACTCCTCCCGTCTCCCGCGGGGCGTACGCCTCCACACGGCGTTCAGCCATCCACCCGCCACAAGCGAGAAATCGTGCGGCAGAGTGCCGTGAGACACACGTCGCGATTGCCGACGAGTGTGTCCGCCCCGGCGATGGCCGGCGGCGTGCAAACGGATGCGGCCTTACGAAGCGCTATCGACGACGACGCGATTGCGGCCGGCGGCCTTGGCGGCATAGAGGGCACGGTCGGCGAACCAAAGCAGCTCGCTGGTGTCGGTCTCATGCGCCTGGCGGGTGGCGACGCCGATGCTTACCGTAACGGAGAGTTTGGCATGTCCGACGTCGAAGGGCTCGGCAGCGACTTCCTCGCGGAGCCGTTCGGCCGTCGAGAGCGCCTCGCGCATGTCGGTCTCGATGAAGGCGGCTGCGAACTCCTCGCCGCCCAGGCGTCCCACAATATCGTCGCGGCGGATGACGCGGCGGCAGCGCTGGGCGAGGGCACGCAGGACGAAGTCGCCGATGGGATGGCCGTGCCGGTCGTTGACCTGCTTGAAATGGTCGACGTCGATGAGCGCCACCGACAAGGGAAATCCGAAGCGCAGCGCGCGCGTGAACTCGTCGTCCAGCGAGGCCAGGAACTGCCGGCGGTTCAGGAACTTGGTCAGGTCGTCGATGCTGGCAAGCTCGCGCAACTTCTCGCCGGTATGGACCAGGTCGGAAACGTTGCTGTAAGTCACCATGCTGTCGCCGTCGGGCAGGTCGATGCATTCGAGCTTGAGGATGCGACCGCCCGCCAGCCACATTTCGAGGGCAGCCTGACGACCCTCGCGAACGTCGGCCACACGCCGGCTGACAAAGGCGTCGATACCCCGGAGTGCGGGGAGGCCGATCGCGGTCGTACCGGCAGCGATGTCGGGCCGGCACACCGCGCCCAGCGGCGGCGACAACGACCACAGGCGATAGAAAGCGCGGTTGATGAGGAGCACTTGCAGCGCCTTGTCGACCAGGACGATGCCGTAGTCGATCTGGTCGAGGGTGGCTTGCAGAAGAGCCGGTGGATTGAGCCCAGGGAGCACGTATCGATATCCTGACGGAGGTCTTAGCGGGCTGAGATGAGCGTCATCCTGGGCACGACCTACGCGGCCGCCAGGATCATGGCCTGGCGCAACCGGTCGAACCCGCGACGAAGCTCACTCATGGCGTGATGAATGGATGACCCGGCGGTGGCGTCGTCGGCCGGCATGTGCCGCTCAAGATCGATGCGAATCTTGACGATCCCGGCCTGGATAAGCACGAGGTGGCAGGCCGACGCGATGCCCGCGGACAGCGGCGCGGCAGCGGACTGAAGGAGGATGCCAAACCCGTCGAGTTCGAGAAGCAGGCGCTGGCGGGACTCGGCATGGCCCGGCTGATCGAGCGCCACCCCGCAGAGCAGGTCGGCACGCTCGACAGCCGACCGGAGGTCGAGTGGGGTGAGCATTGGCGTGCGGGGCCCCGCCGGCGATAAGGCGCGCACCGCTTCCGCGGCAGACGGGGAGGTCGCCGAGTTGATCGCCTCGTCGGGAAATCCGTCCGCGCCGGGGACATCCATCCCTTCAGCGCCAGACAAGAGCGCGCAGGATGATGATCGGGGTGGGCACGCCCAGCAGCCACAGCAAGATCGATCGGCCCATGATATTGTCCACTTCGTCGGTCTGAGACCGTCCCCACAGGGCGACTGCCGCCACCCTCCCCCCGAATTGATTCGTCTACCTCACGTTCAAGCGACGGAATGCCGACGGCTGCCCGGAGTTGCGGGTCGCGCGCGAAATTTCCGACAGGCGCGACTCCGTCCGCGGCGCGCCCGGCGTCACGGGGATTGGCCGCAACGGAACCGCCGTTCGCCCACTTCACACCCAGTGAGCACCCAGCGCTTGCTTTGGATTTCCGATCGCCACCCGCGCCGGCGCCGTTGGTGTCCCATTGCAAGCGAGGAGCCACATCGAAGCTCAGAATCGTGGCCGCGCCAGCGATAGGATTCCAAGTGGGACTGGGCTTCCTGGCCACGCGAATGCTATGGCAGAAGCAAATTGTGGAAGGGAAATCTCCTCGCTGCGCCGCATCGGACCCAGCCGGGGAAGCGCCAGACGGCGGTGAGGGGCGCGCCGCGACGGTGGTTCAGTGGCCGAAGCGCGTGCCGCTCGCGGGCCCCGCCGCGAGTGACGCCGCCGTCACCGTCGTGACAGGCAACGCCGCCCGCAGCAGGACCCGCGCCCGGACCGCCCCCCGCAGCTTCGCCGTCACCATTTTCGGCCACCCCAAGTCGCCGTCCGGCTTCCGGCAAGGCTCCACCCTGGACGATGCACGGGCATCATCGGCCTTGGTCTCTTGCTTCTGACTGTCGATCTTCGGCAGGCATCGCGCCGCCGTGCAGATGCGGGCAACCTATGGCGGGCTCGTGCCGCAATCAATTCGCGATGCAGCGCAAGAGCCGACTTTTATTGGGTGCAATCCGGCGTCGTCGCTGCCGCGCCGACGGTGCCAGGTCCAAAACAGGCCTCGAAGGCGGCATCGATGATGGCGAGCTTCACCGCCTGCGCCGTCGCATATTCCCGGCGGAAGCCGTCGGAGACCCACATCACCGACTGGCCGCGCTTGCCCTGCCAGCCGATGCTGCCCATCGCCTCGGCCTCGCGCAGCTTGCGCGCGAGGTGCGTACGCGAGAGCTTGAGCCAGTCCGCCATCGCCGCGATCGACACGATGCCGGTCGGGATGCGCCCGGCGTCAGTCGCGGCCTCCCCGATGCCTGCAATCAGCCAATCCATCACGATGCCGCCATTGTCGAGCCAGGTGAACAGCGAGAAGGTCTGCTCCGGCGCGCGGACCTGTTGGGAGGAGAGAAGCCCGTCGGCGATCAGCGGTTGCAACGCGGCAAGCGCGTCCGGGTCGCCGAGGAACGTCGCCAGCCGTTGCCCGCCGCCGCGGGCCGCATCAAGCCGGTCGAGCGTCGACAGATGGACCATCAGCCATCCGCGGACCGCGTCGATGCTGGCCTGGGTCGGTTCGAGGGGATGTGCGCGCCTGTCAGCGACGCTGGCCGGCGCGCGTTGCGCATAGCCGTACTTCAGCATCTCCTTCAAGAAGACGTCCGCGGTGTTGCGGCTGGCCACGCCGTTGCGCGAGATCGCCTCGAAGAACCGGGCGGCGGACAGGCCGCCCGGCTGCGCGGCCGCGGCGAGCCGGAAGTGCAAGGCCAGCGCCGTCTGCGCCATCAGCCAGCGCTGCTGGGTGGCGAAGACCGAGGCAAGGCGCGGATTGGCTTCGTAGGCCTCGAGCAGAAGCCGGGATTGCTGCCGGATGGCGTCGTGCAGGGCCGGGTGGGCGGCAATGAGATCGGCCGTCAGCGCCACGGCGGAATAGCGTCCTGCGGTTTCGAATTTCCCATCGCCTCGCCCTGGAGCCAAAGCCGATCGCTGGAGCCGACATGGCTCCGCAGATCGACCTTTTAGCATGGCGCACCGGGGGACAGGCCGAGCGACGGCGATGTGTTCCGGCACGCCTCAGCCTTGCCGATTGCTTCGATCCCGAATTGTCGCTCCGGCGTCCGCTTGCCGGCGCGAGGCTTTCAGTGCTTGAGGTTGGGCATCTCCGGCAACGGCACAATGCGGATGCCGGCGGCCTCCAGGCCCTCGCGCACCGCCTTGGAGACCGCGACGGCGGTCGGGCCATCGCCATGCACGCAGATCGAATCGACCTGGCAGGGAATGCGCTTGCCCGAGGTCGAATAGATGGCCTGCTCGTCGACCATGCGCCGCACATTCGCCACCGCCTGCGTCGCATCCTTGATCATGGAGTTGGCCTCCTTGCGCGGCGTCAAAAGGCCGTTGTCGCCATAGGTACGGTCGGCGAACACCTCCTCGGCAACCCTCAGGCCCGCCTTGCGCGCCGCCTTGCCCTGCTCGGTGTTGGCCTGCGCCAGGAAGATCAGGTCGCGGTCGGCGGCCTTGGTTGCCCGGCAGATCGCCTCCGACATCTCGGCGCTCTCGGCCGACATGTTGGCCATCATGCCGTGCGGCTTCATGTGCGTGACTTTCGCGCCGTGCAGGGCCGCGATCGCCTGCAGCGCGCCGATCTGGTAGGCGATGTTGGCCTCGAGCTCCTTGATCGTGAGATTGATCACCCGCCGGCCGAAGCCCTGCAGGTCGGCGAAGCCGGGATGGGCGCCGATCGACACGCCGTTCTGCTGGCAGAGCTTCACCGTGTCGACCATCACCACGGGATCGCTGGCATGGAATCCACAGGCGACGTTGGCCGACTTCACGATCTTCAGGACCTCGGCGTCATTGCCCATGACCCACGGGCCGAAGCTCTCGCCCAGGTCGGAGTTGATATTGACGAATCCGGCGTTGGTGGCGGCCATGGCAAACTCCTCGAGCAGAAATGTCGTCATGACGAGTGTAGCGGAAACGCAAATCCACGCTATCCTAGCAGACGTGAGCGTCCGATACCTTTCTTGCGGCGATACTGCCTTTACGGTCGAATTCGGCAACGAAATCTCGCCCGAGATTAACGGCAAGGTGATGGCGCTGCACGCCGAGATCGGCCGCGCCAGGGCCGAGGGCAGCCTGCCGGGCGTGGTCGAGACCGTGCCGACCATGCGCTCGCTGATGGTGAGCTATGACCCTCTCGCAACGTCGCGCCGCGAGCTCGAGCCCGAGATCGAGGCGCTGATCGCCCGCGGCCTGCCGGCCGACATTGCCACGCGCAGCGTGTCGATCCCCTGCTGCTACGACGATGCCGAATTCGCACCCGACCTCGCCGAGGTCGCCAAGCGCACCAAGAAGACGACCGAACAGGTGATCGCGGCCCACCTCGCTTCGCCGTTCAAGGTCTATGTGCTGGGCTTCATGCCGGGCCTCGCCTATGTCGCGGGGCTCGACCCGTCGCTCTATCTGCCGCGACGATCCCAGCCCCGGGTGCGCCTGCCGCGCTCCTCGGTAGCGATCGCCATGGACATGACGACCATCTATCCGTTCGAGAGCCCGGGCGGCTGGCACCTGATCGGCCGCACGCCCCTCTGGATGTTCGACCAGCGCCGCGAGCAGCCGGTCTTCTTGGCGCCGGGCGATTCGCTCTCCTTCCAGCGCATCGACCGCAAGAACTTCGACCGCATCGCTCGCGATGTCGAAGCCGGCACCTTCGACTGGGCAAAGCTGGTGCGAAGCGCATGAGCGCCCACCTCAAAGTCGCGCGGGCCGGCCTCTTCGACACACTGCAGGACCTCGGCCGCATCGGCTTCATGGCGCTCGGCATGCCGACCGCGGGCGCGATGGATCGCGTGGCGCTGCGGCTGGCCAATGCACTCTGCGGCAACCCTCCCGGCACGGCCGGGCTGGAGATCGGCGTGATGGGTCCCGATCTCCTGGTTGAGGCCGACAGCGTGCGGATTGCGCTGGTCGGCCCGCTCTCGCCCGCCCTGATCGAAGCACCCGACGCTGCGCCCAGGCCGCTGGAGTCCGATCGCACGCATCTTTTGAAGCGCGGCCAGGTGCTGAAGGTCGGCATGATCGAGGGCTCGAGCACGGCCTACCTGGCCGTTGCCGGCGGCTTTGCGCTGCCGGCCTTCATGGGCAGCCTGTCGACCTATGCGCGCGCCGGCGTGGGTGGTTTCCAGGGCCGCAAGCTCGCCGCAGGCGATTGCCTGCCGCTGACGCGCGCGCAGGCGCCGGCCGGCGAGGACAGGAAGCTCGGCCAGTCCTTCGACTATGGCAGCGGGCCGGTCCGCATCGTGTGGGGGCCGCAGGACGACCATTTCAGCGCGCGCGGCCGGCGCACCTTCACGGAGTCCGACTACCGGGTCTCCAAGGAGGCCGATCGCATGGGCATCCGCTTCGAGGGTCCGACGATCGAGCACGCGGTGAGCGTCGACAAGGGCGGCGCCGACATCATCTCCGACGGCATCGGCCCGGGCGCCATCCAGGTGCCCGGCGCCGGCCTGCCGATCGTGCTGCTGGCCGACCGGCAGACCGTGGGCGGCTACCCGAAGATCGCAACCGTGGCCTCGGTCGACCTGCCGCGACTTGGCCGCCTGCTGCCGGGCCAGAAGGTCCGCTTTGCCCCGGTCACCGTTGAAGAGGCCGAGCAGCTGCGGCGCGACCAGGAGGCACGGATCCAGCGTGCCCTTTCAGGCTTCGTCGCCGCGCGGCCGCCGGGTGGCATCGACCTCGCACGGCTTTACGAAGAGAACCTGATCGACGGCATCGTCTACGAGCGCAATCACGCGTCGCGGTAGATCGTCGTCTCGAAGCCCTCGTCGGCCGAAGGCGGCACGAGGTAACCTGTGATCTCGTCGAACTCCGCATCGGTTACCGTGAATTGATGCGTGCCGGCGACGTTGCGCTGTCGCAAGCGCGCCTTGCAGACGGCGTCCGGCAAGTCGATGAAGTGCAGGCGGTGCGCCGCACCCGCCTTCTCGAAAATGCTGCGCATCCACTGCCGGTTGGCGACGGTGTTGGCGGGAAAGTCGAGCACGACCGACAGGCCGGCCCGCAGGAGAGCCTCGATATGGCCGCCCATCACGACGCGCAGGCGCCGGGAATTGCGGGCGTACTCGGCCACCGTGCGCTGTTCATCGGGGTAGAGCGTGGACAGCCAGACGTCCTCGCCGATCAGGATCGTGGCGGCCGCGTCGGCCAGGCGTCGGGCCAAGGTCGACTTGCCGGCGGCGATCTTGCCGCAAATCATGTGCAGCGTCGGCATCTCCGCTGCCACGTTAGTGCCGGCTGTCTGAAATCATGGAGTGGCTTGTGTCCCATCCTTCGAGACGGCCGCTCCGCGGCCTCCTCAGGATGAGGTTTGGCTTGTTGAAACAAGAAACCTCATGCTGAGGAGCGCGCGCGGCGCGCGTCTCGAAGCATGGGCCCCACCGACGACTTGCGTTTGCGGGCATCAGTCGGGACCGTCGTTCATGCCGTCGAACGACATGCGGCCGGGACCCGTCACGTAGAGGGCGAGCAGGCCGCCCACGATCGCGAAGTTCTTGAGGAAGTGGAACATCTGGGTGCGGTCGGTGAAGTTGGCGTGGAACAGCAGCGCCGTCAGCACGCAGAAGCCGGCCAGCGAGAGCGCCACGAAGCGCGCCCGGAAGCCCAGGATCAGCAGCAGGGCGCCGGCGAGCTCGACGAAGATCGCCACCGGCAGCAGCAGGCCCATCGCGCCATGCTCCTGCATCAACATGCCGATCTCATCGTAGCCGTTGATCTTGCCGATGCCCGACCACAGGAACAGGCCGGCCAGCAGGCAACGCGCCACCAGCAGCACGCTACTGTCGCCCGTTTCGTCCATCGGCCCTGCACTCCCGCCTCGGTGCTTTCAGTGTAGCCGGTCCGGGCCGACGTTGGTACGAGACGGGGCAGGGCTGAGACGATTGAAACAACCGGACCGGGAAGCAGCGAGATGACTTGGAAGCCGGAAATGGACGAACTGCGCCGGCGCCAGGAGCTGGCGAAGCGCATGGGTGGGGCGGACAAGGTCAAGCGCCAGCACGATGGCGGGCGCCTCACGGTGCGCGAGCGCATCGACCGGTTGGTCGACAAGGAGTCGTTCCGCGAGATCGGCAGCATCGCCGGCAAGGCCGAATATGATGGACGCAACGACCTGTTGGACCTGATGCCGGCCAACGCCGTGATGGGCCGCGCCAAGATCGACGGCCGTCCCGTGGCCGTCACCGGCGACGACTTCACGGTGCGCGGCGGCTCGGCCGACGCCACGATCAAGGAAAAGGACATCTTCATCGAGCGCTACGCCAACCAGTATCGCGTGCCGCTGATCCGCATGATCGAGGGCTCGGGTGGCGGCGGTTCGGTCAAGACCATCGAGACGACGGGCCGCGCCAACGTGCCGGGCGTGCGCGGCTGGGAATGGGTGGTACAGAATATGGGCGTCGTGCCGACGGTCGGGCTGGGCCTCGGTTCGGTTGCCGGGCTGGGTGCGGCGCGTCTCGCCGCCACGCACTACTCGGTGATGGTGAAGGAGATCTCGGCGATGTTCGTCGCCGGGCCGCCGGTGGTGAACCGCCTCAGCGCCAAGCAGTACGACAAGCAGGAGCTGGGCGGCTGGGAGATCCAGCTGCGCGCCGGCGCCATCGACGAGGCGACCGACAGCGAGGACGAAGCCTTCGCCTGCACCCGCCGCTTCCTGTCCTACCTGCCGTCGTCGATCGACGCGGCGCCGCCGCGCGGGCCGCAGACCGACGATCCGGCGCGGCGCGAGGAATCGCTGTTCGACGCCATCCCGCGCGACATCCGCAAGGTCTATCGCATCCGGCCGATCGTCGAGAAGATCGTCGACCAGGGCTCGTTCTTCGAGATGGGCAGGCTCTACGGCCGCTCGGTCGTCACCGGCTTCGCCCGCATCGACGGCTGGCCGGTTGCCGTCATGGCGAGCGATCCGATGTTCTACGGCGGTGGCTGGACCTCCGACGCCTGCCAGAAGGTGGCGCGCTTCGTCGACACGGCCGAGACCTTCCATCTGCCGGTGGTCTATTTCTGCGACTGTCCAGGTTTTCTGATCGGGCTCGACGCCGAGAAGAGCGGCGTCATCCGCCAAGGCGTGCGCGCCATGTCGGCGATGTTCCAGACCACCGTGCCGTGGTGCAGCTTCATCATCCGCAACGCCTTCGGCGTCGCCGGGGCAGCGCACCAGAACGGCGCGCGGTTCAACTGGCGCTATGCCTGGCCATCCGGCCGCTGGGGGTCTCTGCCGCTGGAGGGCGGCATCGAGGCGGCCTACCGTGCCGACATCGCCGGAGCGGCCGATCCCAAGGCCAAGATGGCCGAGATCGAGGATCGCCTGAACAAGCTGCGCTCGCCGTTCCGCAGCGCCGAGACCTTCTGGATCGAGGAGATCGTCGACCCGCGCGACACCCGCAAGATCCTCTGCGAGTTCGTCGAGCTGGCCGCGCCCGTGCGCGGCAGCGGCCCCAGCCGGCATTGGATGCGGCCTTAGAGAGAGTCACGCCCCCCCGTCTTACGGGGGAGGTGCCCGAAGGGCGGAGGGGGAAGGCCACACCGGCAATTCCTGACAATTTCAGATCTGAAACCTACAGATACCTCGACTGGGGCTTTCCCCCTCCGGCCCTGCGGGCCACCTCCCCCGTATGACGGGGGAGGCAAAATGAAATGCGACGTCGGCTACCGCCAGCCGTAACCCTTCAGGCGCGGCAGGGTCCCGCAGGCCGGATCGAACGGCGGGTTGCTCTGGAAGTCGTTGTCGACCCGCAGGTACGCCTGGCCGGGCGTGCGGCTCACGAGCGCGCTCATGGCGGGCAAGGACCAGTCTTGGGCGAACAGCTTGTCCGGCCAATCGAGCAGCGGCAGGGTGCTGGCGCGAATGATGCCCTGCCGGTTGTCGACCAGGTCGCGCATGCGGCCGAGGTAGTCCGACCACAGTCCTGTCAGCACCACGTCCGGAAGGGCGGCGGCGATGAAAAGCACCGTCATGGAGACAACGAGGCGCCGCGAGACCGCCGGCAGCCGCAGCGTGACGAGGATGCGCGGCGGCCTTCGCTGCCAGGCGACGTGGAGCCACATGCAGGCGAGCATCACCGCAAGCAGCAAGCCTGCCGCCTCGCGCGCCAGATAATGCGCCGGCGGATAGAGGATGGAGTGCTCGTGTAGCAGCCGCCACCACGGCGTCGAGGCTAGCACGACGGCGGCGATCCCCATGACGATGAGCGGCCCCCGACCCTGCAGCCAGGCGGGTCGGGCCAACGCGACCACCGTCGACAGCGCGAGACCGGCCAGCGGGATGACGAACTGCAGGTTCTGCCAGAAGTCGAAAGTCATCGACCGCACCTTGATGAAGTGCGGATGGCTCCAATAGTCGGCGATGGTCGCCGCCGAAACCACGGCGGCCGCGATGAAAGCCAGGGCCGCGATGCCGGCCAGGATCCTGGCCGCGGGATCCCTTTCCGGGCGCCGCGACCACAGGATGGCGGCGGCGAGCAGCGGACCGAGATAGACCATCGCCTCGTAGGAGCGAACAGAGAACACCCCGAGCACCCAGAGAAACGCCGCGTCGCCGAGACGGTTCTCGCGCACCGTCAACGTCACCGCCATGGCGGCGGTCGCGGCGGCAAAGGTCGCGTTGTATTCGCCGATGATGAAGAACGACGTCGGCAGATAGACCGTGGCCACCACGGCGACGACGATGCCGAGCAGCACCGCATCATGGCGCACCCGCGCCAGCGCCAGGTGATAAAGCCCGGTCGGCAGGCCGAACAGCGCCGCCGAATAGGCCATCGCGAGCAGCCTGGTGTCGCGCACGCCGAGCTCGGCGAGCAGCAGCACCGGCACCTGCGTCATCCAGTCGACATGGGCGCGGGCGCCGTAGAAGTCGTGGAAGCGCCCCTGGTCGAGAATGTTCACCAGGAAGGACGAGCCGTCCCAGAACAGGCCGCGACAGGTGACGGTCGCGTAGGCGGTCAGGCCCCAGAGCACCATGACCACAGCCCGATAGGCGGCAACCTGGCGCACGGCGTGCACGCTAGTCGCGCCAGACGTACTTGCCGAGCGGGTACGGCTGCGCCGGCGGAAAGGGCTGCCAGGCGGTGAAATCCTTGGGCGGCGCCACGATGCCGTCGCCGCGCCTGGCGCGCAGCGCCAGGCTCTGGCTGGGCAGGATCCAGTTTTCGACCAGCAGATCGTAGGGATGCTTGGAGAGCGGCGAATCTTCGAAGGCGATCACGCCGTCACGGTCGCGCACCGTGGCGCGCATCGCGTCGAGATACGACACCCAGCTCTGCGTGAGAAAGATGTCCGACGGCAGCACCGCCACCAGGATCAGCAGCGCGAAGATGAGGAAGCGCCGCGCGGCCGCGGGCGTGCCGAGGACGACGAATGCCGGCAGCTTGGCGCGCATGTTGGAGGCGTAGGCCCAGATGAACACCACGATCGAGGCGATGATCAGCCCGGCCGCGGTGCGCGCCACGTATTGCGACTTGGCGAGCGGTCGCACCACGACGTCGCCCAGCATCAGAAGCGGCGACAGCGCCAGGATGACGAGGCAGACGGCAGCCCAGCGATAGGGCTTGGCCAGCGCGAGGTCGCGCGGCCGCATCAACGCCCACACCACGATCACGAGGGCAGCCGCCACCACCAGGTCGAACTGCATGTTCTGCCAGAAATTCCTCGCGGTCTCGATCGTCTCGTCGAGATGCTCCACCGAATAGGGCCGCGTGAGCGAGCCGATGGCCACGAACATGCCGGCAATGAAACCGGCGATGGAGACCAGATGCAGCGTGGTCGGCAGCCACGGTCGCGACGGCGCGCGCCAGATCGCCCACAGCACCATCGCCGACAGGAGCGGTCCCAGGTACAGCATGGCCTCGTAGGTCCGGATGGCGAGGAAACCGATCACGGCCAGGAACAGGCCATCGACCCAGGTGAGCTGCCGGGCAGTCGCCAGCCGGACCGCCACCAGGATGGCGATGGCGTAGGCGGTGTTGTATTCACCGACGATGAAGAACGAGGTCGTCATGAACACCACGCCAATGGCGGCGATCACGGCGGCGAGCAGCACCGCATCGTCCTTCACCCGCACCAGGGCCAGGTGATAGAGCACCGTCGGAAGGGCAAACAGCCCGAGCGACAGCAGGCGTGCGAGAAGGTGCAGATCGGTGACGCCGAGGAAGATCGCGGTCATGATCGGGGCCTGGCCCACGACCATGGCGTAGAGACGCGGCGCATAAAAGTCGAAGAACCACTCGCGCCGGGCGATCTGGACGAGGAACGCTGAGCCGTCGACGAAGAGGCCCCGGCTCTCCCAGCTGTGCCAGAGTGCCAGCCCCCAGATCAGACAGACTGTCGTTCTGTAAGCGACCGTTGTTGTTGGCATGAGTAGGCGTGCGGGCTCTACAGGACCGCTGGCGCGGACGCAAGCGCCGCCCGGCTTGCAGCGTCGAAAAAGCGCTGTTAGCAAGGCGCCGCATGCGAGGATCGACGATGCTCAGTTGGGAGAAAATCGACGCCATTCCGGGCTGGTTCATGTTCCAGTCCTATTGCGTCTGGCGCGCCCTGCTCGACCAGCAGGCCCGGGTATCGGGCGACCTGTTCGAGATTGGCGTGTGGCGCGGCCGCTCGGCGTCGCTGCTCGCCTCCTATCGCAAGGGCGACGAGAAGCTCTATCTGTGCGACCTCCGGCTGGACGAGCCGGCGGTGCAGCGCGCCATCCGATCGGTGGGCGCCGAGCCCGTCAACATCGTGCCGCTGTCGGGCCCGTCGGCCGACCTGCCGGCCAAGCTCGACCTCATGGCCATGCACCAGACCGTGCGCTGGTTCCATATCGACGGCGAGCATACCGGCACGGCGGTCTATCGCGAGCTCGAGTTCGCCAACCGCATCGTCAACACCGACGGCATCGTGGTGATCGACGATTTCTTCTCGCCGCGCTATCCGGCGAACACCACCGAAGCGATCCGCTATCTCGAGAAGAACCCGTTCCATTTCCGCCTGCTCGCCGTCGGTTTCAACAAGGGCTATCTCTGCCGTCCCGAGAGCCTGCCGCGCTACATGGACTTCATGGCCTCGGGCATGAGCGGCGCGCTTTCCGCCTACGGCGCCAAGACGACGATCTTCAAGACCACCGGCCCGTGGGACACCGACGCCGTCGGCATCACCGACTACGTCGACGATGCCGGGCCGATCGCCGGCCCCGACAACGAGCCGCAGCGCTGGCACATGATGCGCACCCGCCACGTCTGGGGACCGCTGCGGCATCTGCAGAACGGCTGGCGGATGTTGAAGGGGCGGTAGGCCACCTCTGTCCCTTCTTCGCATGTTCCTCTCCCCCTTGGGCGAGAGGTTGGGAGCGGTCACCCCGAAGGCTGCCTCTGCATCACCCCCTCACCCAGCCTCTCCCCCAAGGGGAGAGGCGAATGAAGGCGCTAAGCGGCCTTCGCGATCTTCATCTGCTCGTCGAGATCGTCGGCGATGAAGTTGCGCACGACCTCGTCGAGATCCTGGTCCATCTCGAAGCCGAGCGTGCGGGACGCTCGCTGAGTCGATACCCTGGGGCCAGCCGTCGCAGATCTTCTGGATCGCGGGATCATGCTGCCAGACCACCTTGCCGACCTTGCGGTTGCCGGCATGGCGGCCGACCGCCTGCTCTAGTTCCTTGGCCGTGACGTTGATGCCGTTCAGCAGCAAGGTGCGGCCCGGCCCGAAAGCGTCGGCCGGCAGGTCGTGCAGCCGCATGAAGGCGTCGACCGTCTTGCGCGGGCTCAGCACCACCATGATGGTCTGCGGCGTCACCGGGCAGACGACGTCGATGCCGGTCAGCGGCTCGCGCACCACCGAGCTCGCCCAGGTCGAGGCCGCCTTGTTGGGCAGGCCGGTGCGCACGCAGATCGTCGGCAGCCGCACGGCGGTGCCGCGCAGGAAACCCTTGCGCGTGTAGTCGCGCACCAGGAACTCGCCGATCGACTTCTGCGCGCCGTAGGAGGTCTGCGGCGTGAGCGGCGTATCGTCGGTCACGGCCGGCGGCAGGTCGCCACCGAACGCCGCCAGCGAACTCGTGAAGACGACGCGCGGATTGGTGCCGAGCGCGCGGCAGGCTTCGAGCACGTTGCGCGTGCCGTCGAGATTGACCCGATAGCCCAGGTCGAAATCGGCCTCGGCGCCGGCGCTGACCACGGCGGCGAAGTGGAACACCGTCGCGGCACCCTGCACGATCGACTGCACCGTGGCGAAGTTGGCGATGTCGCCGGCCAGGGTCTTGACCCGTGCATCGTCGAGGCCGGGGCCGCTTGCCTTGCCGACGTCGAACAGCAAGAGCTCGCTCACCCGCTCGGGCTTGCCGTCGGGCCCGGCGAGCGAGCCCTGCTGCAGGATGCGCCGCGCCAGCTTCTTGCCAAGAAAGCCCGCGCCGCCCGTGATCACCACCTTCATGTCGCTTCCATCCCTTGCTCTTGCGCCGATTTTTCACCGCGGACGAAAGTGTGCACAGATCGGCCTGCGCAGTCTATGTTGCGCACAATGGCGGGAACGAGCGAAATCTTCGTCTTCAAGGATGCCCTGATCGTCCTGGGCACGGCGGCCATCGTGGCGCCGGTTGTGCACCGCCTCAAGATCAGCCCGATCCTCGGCTTCCTGGTGGTCGGCGCGGCGCTGGGGCCGCACGGCCTCGGCCGTCTCGCCGAGCATTCGCGCGCCATCGACTGGTTCACCGTCACCGGCGAGAAGCAGATCGCCTTCATCGCCGACTTCGGCATCGTCTTCCTGCTGTTCTTCATCGGGCTGGAACTATCGATGCGGCGCCTGCTCACCATGCGCCGCCTGGTGTTCGGCCTGGGCTGGCTGCAGGTCGTCGTCACCGCGGTTCCGATCGGCCTCGGCGCACTATGGCTCGGCCAGTCGGGCGCCGCCTCGCTGATCATCGGCGCCTGCGTGGCGCTGTCCTCGACCGCCATCGTGATGGCGCTGCTCTCGGGCCAGCGCCGCATGACCTCAACGACCGGCCGCACGAGCTTCGCCATCCTGCTCGCCCAGGACCTCGCCGTGGTGCCGCTGCTGTTCCTGATCAGCGCGCTCGGCGGGCATGCCGAGGGCTCCTCGGTCGCTCAGGGCGTCGCTGTGGCCCTGATCGAGGCCGTCCTAGCGGTCGGCGTCATCGCGGTCGTCGGGCGGCTGGTGCTGAAGCCGCTGTTCCGCCTCGCCGCCAGCACCGACAATCCCGAATTCTTCATGGCCGCCACCCTGCTGATCTCGGTCGGCTCCGGCGTGATCGCGGCCTATGCCGGCCTGTCGATGGCGCTGGGCGCCTTCATCGCCGGGCTGCTGCTGGCCGAGACCCAATACCGTCGCGCCGTCGAAGCGATGATCGATCCGTTCCGCGGGCTGCTGCTGGGCGTGTTCTTCTTCTCGGTCGGCATGCATGTCGATCTGGGCTTCATCTGGCGCGAGCCGCTGCTGGTGCTGGGGGCCTTTCTCGCCGTGATCGTGGTCAAGGCGGTGCTGCTGGCGCCGCTCTGCCGGCTGTTCGGCGTGCCGTGGGCCAACAGCGTCGAAACCGGCCTGCTGCTGGCCCCGGGCGGCGAATTCGCCTTCATCGGCATCGGGCTCGCCGTCCAGGTCGGCCTGATCGCAGCCGACGTGGCAGCGGGTGTCCTGGCGGTCGTGTCGCTCACCATGACCGTGCTGCCACTGATCGCCCTGTTCGCGCGCCGCGCCGGCCACCATTTCGCGAAGGAAGTCGCGGCCGATCCGGTCTTCACCGTGCTGCCGCCTGCCGATCATGCGAGGCGCGTCATCGTCGTCGGCCACGGCCGAGTCGGCCAGCTGGTCTGCGACCTCCTGGAAAAGCACGACATCGCCTACATCACCGTCGACCGCGACACCGTCCTGGTCGAACGCTGGCGCCAGCTCGGCCGCCCGATCTACTACGGCGATGCCGCCAACCCGCTGTACCTGCAGCGCTGCGGCATCGACGAGGCGCTGGGCGTGATCGTCACCCTCGACACCGCCGTCGTCGACGACGTGGTGCGCGCCGTGCGGGCCCGGCGGCCGGATGTGATGATCGTGGCGCGCGCTCATGACGCCCAGCACGCGCGTCATCTCTACACGTTGCGCGTCACCGATACTGTGCCCGAAACCATCGAAGCAAGCCTGCAACTTGCCGAGTCGGCGCTCGTTGGATTGGGCGTGCCGATGGGCCTGGTGATCGCCTCCGTCCACGAGCGGCGCGAGACCGTCCGGCGCGAGCTGCAGGCGGCCGCCGGCAGCACCGCCTCGCTCACCGAGCAGATCCGCCTGGCACGGCGCGACCGGTCCTCCAGATCATGAGGAACACTTGAAGATCATAAGCTGGAACCTGCTGCGCCTCACCGGCGCCGCCGTCGAGGACGTGGCGGCGCTGATCGGGCGCGAGAGACCCGACCTGATGCTGATGCAGGAGGCGACGCGCCACATGGAGGCGCTGCCGTCGCTGGTCGGCGGCCATTTCCACCGCCTGTCCTGGCTGGGGCGCATCCACGGGCTGGGCGTCTGGAGCCTGCACCGGTTCGCCGCGCCGCGCGCGCTCTCGCTGCCCGCCTCGCGTCTGCCCGGACGCCTGCCGCGGCGGCGGGCGCAGCTCGTCCAGCTGGGCGACATCACCTTCGCCAATGTCCATCTCTCGCACGGCCAGCTGTTGAACCGCCGCCAGCTCGAGCGCATTGCCGCTTCGTTGCGCGGCAAGCCCTCGGCGATCATCGGCGACTACAACATGGTGGGGCCCGTCCTGCTGCCGGGCTTCAGCGACGTCGGCCCGCGCGAGTCGACGCACTTCGCCAGCAACGTCATGCCGTTCCGCCTCGACCGCTGCCTGGTGCACGGCCTCACCTGCCGTGCCGCCGCAGCGCTCGCCTTCGGACCGTCCGACCATCGGCCGATCCGGCTCGAACTCGACGTCGCCGAAGGGTGGGGGCTGGGACCGGCCAGTCCGCACGCCCGCTTCCATCGCGCCGCGCGCAAGGATCGCCTGCGGCGTCTCTATCGATAGGGAGGACCGTCATGCTCCTTGATCTCAGCCATATCGGCCACATCGCCCTGCCCGTGGCCGACGTCGACCGGGCCGAGGCCTTCTATGGGTAGGTCATCGGGCTCAGGAAGCTCTACCGCTTCGGCGACCTGTCGTTCTTCGACTGCGCCGGCGTGCGTCTGCTCCCCGAAAAGGCGGCCGATCCGGGTGACATCACGTCGCGCGGCTGCACCTATTTCCGTTGCGCCGACATCGCGCTCGCGGTTGGCGAACTCGAGCAGCGCGGCCTCACTTTCACCTCGCAGCCTCACCTCATCGCCCGGATGGACGACCACGATCTGTGGATGGCGTTCTTCAAGGATCTGGACGGCCATACACTCGCCCTCATGCAGGAAGCACCTAAGGGCTACGTCCCCTCCCACGCTACGAGCCACGGTGTGGACCGATCGTAGTTCATTTGCCTCCCCCGTAAGACGGGGGAGGCAAATGACCTTGGCCTAAAGATAAGGCTGCAGCAGCCGCGCGGCGCTGTTGCGGAGCTTGACGGGCAGGGAATCGCCGTCGAGCTCGGCCAGCGTGAGCCGCCGCGCCGCGGGCGTGACCACGCCCACGGTGCGGACGAAGTCGGGATCGTGCAGCTCGACATTGAGCTCGAAATTCAGCCGGAAGCTCCGCGTGTCCCAGTTGGCGCTGCCGATCAGCGTCCATGAATCGTCGATGAACATCAGCTTGGAATGGTCGAACGGTTCGGGCATCAGCCAGACGCGACAGCCGGCCTCGATCAGCGGCCTGAGCGGTATGCGACGCGCCCAGTCGAGAACCGAGTGGTTGGAATGCTCGGGCAACACGATGTCGACCATGACGCCCCGCAACGCGGCGAGGCCCAGCGACAGGGTCAGCGGATCGGGCGGCAAGAAGTAGGGCGTCACCACGCGAATCGACTTGTGGGCGCAGGAAATGGCATGCAGCGCCACATACTCGATCTGCTCCATGTCCTCGTCGGGGCCGGACGTGATGACGCGAGCCGTCACCGTGCCCGTCTTCTCCAGGGGCGGAAACCAGTGGTCGGTCAGCAATTTCTCGCCGGTGGTGAACAGCCAGTCGTCGGCGAAGGCGTCGGTGAGCTGCTCGACGATCGGTCCCTCGAGCTGGAAATGCGTGTCGCGCACGACATGCGGCGGATTGTCGGCGCCGATGTTCTCGGCGCCTATGTTTATGCCGCCGGTGAAGGCCAGGCGGCCGTCGACCACCAGCACCTTGCGATGGTTGCGCAGGTTCACGAACGGCATGCGCAGGGGAAAATACGAATGCAGGAAGCGTGCGACCGGAACGCCGGCGCGGCGCAGGTGATTGTAGGTGCCCGACCAGAAATAGCCGCCGCCGACGCCGTCGATCAGGACCCGCACCTGCACGCCGCGGCGCTGGGCCTGGATCAGGGCCTGGTGGAAGGCCTCGCCCGCCTTGTCGGCGCGGAAGATGTAGCTCATCAGCCCGACGCTCTTCTCGGCCGCCGCGATCGCCGCCAGCATGCGCGGATAGGCCTGATCGCCGCTGTGCAGGACCTCGATCCTGTTGCCGGGCTCGCACGGCAGGCCGGTCAGCCGGCCGATCGCGAAATCCAGCGGCGTCAGCGGATCGGTGGGGTCCGCCAGGGCCTGCTCCTCGGCCAGGGTGGGCGGCAGGCGCTGGCGGCGCAGCCGCTGGGCACGCCGCTTGACCCGATTGACGCCCATGGTCGCATAGAGCAGCGCGCCCAGGAACGGCGACAGCCAGGCAATGCCGATCCACGAGACGGCGGCGCCGACGTTGCGCTTGTAGAGCAGGACGTGGACGGTCACGGCGCAGGCGATGGCGACGTGCGCCACCGCAGCAAATTCACCCAGCAACCAGCCTAATTCGGAGCTCACGCGCCCACTATACAGGCTCCGCTAGGCGACCGCCTTGATCGTCTTGGCCGTGATGTCGATGATCTCGTCGATCTGGGCCTTCTCGATCACCAGCGGCGGCGACATGGCGATGGCGTCGCCCGACTGGCGCACCATCAGGCCGAGCTCGAAGGCCTTGGTGAAGGCTTCGTAGCCGCGCGTGCCGACCGGGCCCTTGGGCGCGAGGTCGATGCCGGCGGCAAGGCCCAGATTGCGGATGTCGGTGACGTTGGGCAGGCCCTTCAGCGAGTGCACGCCCTCTTCCCAATAGGGCGACAACTCGGCCGAGCGCTCGAACAGCTGCTCGTCGCGATAGATGTCGAGCACCGCCGAGGCCGCGGCGCAGGCCAGCGGATGGGCCGAGTAGGTGTAGCCGTGGAACAGGTCGATGGCGCTCTCCGGCCCGTTCATCAGGCCGTCGAACACGGTCTTGCGCACGAACACGCCGCCCATCGGCACCGTGGCGTTGCTGATGCCCTTGGCCACCGTCATCAGGTCGGGAATGACGCCGAACTTCTCGGCGGCGAAGCTCGTGCCGAGGCGGCCGAAGCCGGTGATGACCTCGTCGAAGATCAGCAGGATGCCGTGCTTGTCGCAGATCTGGCGCAGGCGCTCGAGATAGCCCTTGGGCGGCGGCAGGTAGCCGGTCGAGCCGGCGCAGGGTTCGACAATGACGGCGGCGATGTTGGAGGCATCGTGCAGGCCCACGATACCCTCGAGCGCATCGGCCAGTTCCGCACCGTGCTCCGGCTGGCCCTTCGAGAAGGCATTCTTCGCCAGGTGGGTATGCGGCAGGTGATCGACGCCCGGCAGCATGGCCCCGAACCATTTGCGATTGTTGACCATGCCGCCCACGGAGATGCCGCCGAAGCCCACGCCGTGATAGCCGCGCTCGCGGCCGACGAAGCGCGTGCGCGTGCCCTGGCCGTTCGCGCGATGATAGGCGAGCGCGATCTTGAGCGCGCTGTCGACCGCCTCCGAGCCCGAGTTGCAGTAGAAAGCGTGGTTGAGGTCGCCCGGCAGCAGGGCGGCGTGGCGCGCCGCCAGCTCGAAGGCCTTGGGATGGCCCATCTGGAAGGACGGCGCGTAGTCCATCTCGTCGAGCTGCTTGGCGATCGCCGCCTTGATCTCCTCGCGGCCGTGGCCGGCATTGACGCACCACAGGCCCGCCGTGCCGTCGATGATCTTGCGGCCCTCCGGCGTCCAGTAGTGCACGCCCTTGGCCTTGGCCAGCAGCCGCGGGTTCTTCTTGAACTGCCGGTTCGCCGTGAACGGCATGAAGAAGGCTTCGAGATTGTTGGCGGCGGGCTTGGTGGCGGGCGGCGTCATGGGCGGGAACCTCTGCTCGGCAGAACACAATGAAGTTGTCACCCGAGCGCAGCGAGGGGCCTTTGAGGCGACAGAAAGGCCCCTCGCTGCGCTCGGGAAGACAGCGGCGATTGCAACCAGCGTAGCACTTGTCCGCGTCGACAACCACGCAGCCATGTAATGCCGGCCCGAAGATTTCTAGATCAGCTCTCAGGAATCAGACCACCTCACCCTGAGGAGCATCGCCCCTCGACTACGCTCGGCGCAGGCTCCGCGATGCGTCTCGAAGGGTGGGCAACCTGCCGCGTCGCTGCCCACCCTTCGAGACGCGCCAAAGCGCGGGGGTTACCCCGCGCGACGCGGGCGCTCCTCAGGGTGAGGTCGTGCCGATCGTCGCGCGCCCGCAGCGTCAGACTTCGAGCCACTCCTTGCGGATGGCGGCATCGGCGGCGAGCTGCGGCGGGCGTGCCTTCGAAGACGATGCGGCCATGGCCCATGACGTACAGCCGCTTCGATATTTTCAGCGCGATCGTGAGCTTCTGCTCGACCAGCAGGATCGACGATGCCGCGCCGGGCGATCTCGTCGAGCAGGCGGCCGACCTGCTCGACGAGCTTGGGAGCGAGGCCCTCGGTCGGCTCGTCGATGATGACGAGATCGGGGTCGCCCATCAGGGTGCGGCACATGGTGAGCATCTGCTGCTCGCCGCCCGACAGGACGCCGGCCTGGTTGGCCTGGCGCTCGCCCAGGTTCGGAAACAGGCGGAACATGTCGTCGAAGGTCCAGCGGCCGAACTTGCCGGCGCGCTTCAGCCCCAGCTCGAGGTTCTGCCGCACCGTCAGGGCGGGAAAGACCTGGCGGTCCTCTGGCACGTAGCCCAGGCCGGCATGGGCGATCTCATCGGGCCGCAGGCCTGCGATCGGCCGTCCCTTGAAGCGGACGTCGCCCTCGGGCCGCACCAGTCCCATGATCGCCTTGCAGGTCGTCGAGCGTCCGACGCCGTTGCGGCCAAGCAGGCTCACGATCTCGCCCTCGCCGATCGCGAGGTCGACACCCTGCAGGATGTGGCTCTTGCCGTAATAGGCGTGCAGTCGCTCACTTCGAGCATCACGCGGCTTCCGTGCCGAGATAGGCTTCCTGCACCGCCTTGTTGCCGCGGATCCGGCCGGCGCGTCGCTGGCGATCACCTCGCCGTAGACCAGCACGGTGATGACGTCGGCCAGCCCGAACACCACGCTCATGTCGTGCTCGACCATCAGCAGCGTCTTGCCCTCCGACACCTGACGGATCAGCGCCACGGCATATTCCGTCTCGCTGTGGCTCATGCCGGCGGTCGGCTCGTCGAGCAGGATGATCTCGGCGCCGCCCGCCACCGTGATGCCGATCTCGAGCGCCCGCTGCTCGGCATAGGAAAGCAGGCCGGCCGGCACGTTGCGGCGGTCCTGCAGGTTCAGCCGTTCGAGCAGCCGGTCGGCCGCCTCGTTCAGCGCCCGCTGGCCGCCCAGCAGGTGCCAGAACGAGTAGCGGTAGCCGCGCGACCACAAGAGCCCGCAGCGGATGTTCTCGAACACGCTGAGCGCTGGGAAAGATCGAGGTGATCTGGAAGCTGCGCGACAGGCCCAGGCGATTGATCTCGTGCGGCGCCAGCCCCGCGGTCGAACGACCGTTCAGCGCGATCGTGCCGGACGTCAGGGGAAACCGCCCGCTGATCAGGTTGAACAGTGTCGTCTTGCCCGCGCCGTTGGGGCCGATCAGCGCATGGCGCTCGCCGCGCGGAATGTCGAGGTCGACGCCACGAATGATCTGGTATGGCCGAAGCTCTTGTGCACGCCGCGCAGCGAGATGGCGGGCTCGCTCACAGCATCGCCCCCTTGGCCTTGGCGTCGTCGATCAGCACGTCCCAGCGGGCGCGGAAGCGCGCGCGATTCCAGGCGCAGCCACAGCCCGCCGCCCAGCAACGCCACCGCGCCCAGCACCCATGCCAAGGGGCTGTGGGTATCGATGACGTGCGGCCCGATCTTGAAGGCCTTGCCCTGCGCTGCACCGATGGTGGTGAAAGACGCGAGTTCGACCAGCAGCACGAAGCCCAGCACCGAGGCCAGCGCCGGGCACGAGGATGCGGATATAGGGGACGACGAGGTCGCCCAAGCGGCCGATGCGGGCGATTGGCGCGTGTTCGGCGACGATGCCCATCAGCCCGCCCGGCGCGTACATCACCATGACGATGAACAGCACGCCGACATAGAGCAGCCAGGCGTTGCTGAGCAGGCTGACGCCGCTCTGCAGCAGCACGACTACGACGGTGCCGACGACGGGTCCGAAGAAGCTGCCGGCGCCGCCGATATAGGTGGCGAGCAGCGCCGTCGCCGATTTGGCGGCGGCCACCGTGTCGAAGGTCACGATCTCGTAGACCAGCACGTAGAGCGCACCGCCGATGCCGGCGAAGAAGCCCGAGAGGGTGAACTGGTAGAAGCGCACCATGCGCGGGTCGTAGCCGACGAACTGGACGCGCTCGAAATTGTCGCGCGTGGCGTTGGCCATGCGGCCGAGCGGCGTCTGCGTCTGCAGGCGCATCAGCAGGGTGGCGATCACCGCCCAGGCCACGACCAGGCAGTAGACCTGCCACGACGAGGTGTAGGGCACGCCGAACAGGCTGGTGTCGATGACGCGGTCGGTGCTGATGCCGCCCTCGCCGCCGAAGAAGCCCATGAACATGAGCGCGCAGGCGGCCACCAGCTCGCCCAGCCCCAGGGTGATCATGGCGAAGGCGGTGGCGCGCTGCTTGGTGGCGACATAGCCGAACAGGGCGCCGAAGACGAGCCCGCCCAGGCCGCCGGCCAGCGGCACCAGCTCGGTCGGCAGCCACAGCCCGCCCGCCTTGACGGCGTTCAGCGTGTGCGCGGTGACATAGCCGCCCAGGCCGAACAGGATGGCGTGGCCGAACGAGAGCAATCCCGCCTGGCCCATCTGCATGTTGAAGGAGAGCGCGAACACCGCCATCAGGGCGATCTCGCTCAGCATGGTGAGCACGAAGCCGGAATGGCGGTGCGTGCCCCAGTCGAAGAAAAGCCAGGGCAGCAGCAGCGCGGCCGCGACGCCGGCCGGCCACAGCCAGTGGCGTCGCACGAAGCCCGCGATGCCGACCGGCGCGTCGGCGGCGCGTTGGGCGGCGCCGGCGGTCATGCTTCGCGCGTGCCCATGAGCCCGCGCGGCCTGAACACCAGGATCAGAACCAGCAGGATGTAGGGCAACAACGCGCCGATGCGCGATATCGGCACGGTCAGAACCTCATGGAACGGCGTGGCGCTCGATACGGCGAGGCCGAACCGCGCCAGCAGGTCGGCCAGGGAATAATCGAGCACCACGGCGAAGGTCTGGATCATGCCCATCAGCAGCGAGGCGATGAAGCAGCCGGTGAGCGAGCCCAGGCCGCCGAACACCACCACGACGAACACGATCGGCCCCATGCTGAAGGCCATTGCGGGCTCGGTGACCTGGTAGTTGCCGCCGATCACGCCGGCCAGCCCCGCGAGCGCCGTGCCGGCGGCGAAGACGGTGGTGAAGACGCGCGGCACGTTGTGGCCGAGCGCGCCCACCATTTCGGGATGTGTAAGCGCCGCCTGAATGATCAGGCCGACCCGGGTGCGCGTCAGCCCGAGCCAGATCGCGCCGAACATCAGGGCCGAGATCAGCAGCATGAAGGCGCGATAGGCCGGGAACTGCGTGCCGTAGACCGTGAACAGCGGGAAATCGAGGCTTTCGGGCACGCGATAGGGCACCGGCAGGAGGCCCCAGGTCATCTGCACGACCTTCTCGATGATCAGCGCCAGGCCGAAGGTGAACAGCAGCTCGGCGATGTGGCCGTTGCGATGCACGCGCCGCAGCCCGTACATCTCGATGGCGGCGCCCACCAGCCCGCACAGCAGTGGTGCCACGACCAGCGCCGGCCAGAAGCCGATATGCTGGCTGATGGTGAAGGCGAAATAGGCGCCCAGCATGTAGGCGCTGGCGTGCGCGAAGTTCAGCACGCCCATCATGCTGAGGATGAGCGTGAGCCCGCTCGCCAGCATGAACAGCAGCATGCCGTAGACCAGCCCGTTCAGCAGCGAGACGAGGAAGACTTCCATGGTTCCGCTCCCTGCCGGCGGGCAGAAACGCGGACTACTTCTCGGCCGGCCGCTTCATCTTGCAGGTGGTCGGCTCGTTGAAATCCTTGGCCAGCACGGTCGCAGCGGTGGCCCAGCCCAGCCCGGTCTTCTCCGATTCGTACTTCACGCCCTTCTTGAAGACGCCGACGAAGTACTCGCCGATGAGCTGGTGGTCGTCCTTGCGCATCACCGATGTCGAAGCCGATGAAGTCCTTGTGCTGCATGCCCTCGAGGGCGAAGGCGATCTTGGTCGCATCGACCGAGCCCGCCTTCTTGGTGGCTTCCTGCAGGTACTCGAAGATGGTGCGGAAGCCCGCCGAGGAGAAGTCGAAGGGATATTTTTCGCGGAACGCCGCCGTCCAGGTTTCGGCTTCCTTGTTGCCGATCTCGGGCGCCACGTTCTCGCCGAACGACATCACCGAGAACACCTTGCCGTCGCCGGCCGGCCCGATCGCCGTGGGTCCGCCCGCGAGATGGGCGTACATCGTGTAGTAGCGCAGGTCGACGCCGGCATCGATGCCGGCCTTGATCAGGAGGTTCATGTCCGGGCCCCAGTTGCCGGTCAGCAGCGCCTGCGCGCCGGATGCCTTGATCTTGGTGATGTAGGGCGCGAAATCCTTGACCTTGCCGAGCGGGATCAGCTCGTCGCCCACCACCTGCACGTCGGGCCTGATCTTGGCGAGCGACGCCTTGACGTCACGCTGCACCGACTGGCCGAACAGGTAATCCTGGTTGAGCAGGTAGATCTTGGTGATGTCCTTGGGCAGTGCACGCACCATGACTTCGGCCTTCATCGCCGAATTGGCATCGAAGCGGAAATGCCAGAAGCTGCACTTCTCGTTGGTGAGTTCGGTCGCCACCGCGCCGCAGTTGATGTAGATGATGCGGCTTGTCCGGGTTTCGGGCGTTGTGCTTGTCAACCGCTTCGATCAGCGCGGCGGCGATATTCGAGCCGCTGCACTGCATGATGAAGGGCATGTTCTGGTCGGTCGCGCTCTTGAGCGCGATCAGCGCGTCGGACGGCTGCGACTTGTTGTCGAACGGCACCAGCTCGAACTTCTTGCCCAGCGCGCCGCCCTTGGCGGTGTTGATGTAGTCGATGATGTACTGCATCTGCTTCAGGTTGGCGTCGCCCACTTGTGCGAACGGACCCGACAGCGGGTCCGTATAGGCGATCTTGATGGTGTCCTGCGCTCCCGCCGAGCCGACCGACACGCCGCACGCCATCAGCATCGCGCCCGCAATCGCTGCGAGAATCCGCATTGCCATAATCTTCCTCCGCCTTTTATGTCGCTTTCCGCCGGTCAGGAACCGGCGGAAATTTCTGTTGGCCGAAGGCTAGCATTGCCGGCTGGCGGAGCCCAGCCGGCAAATCGCGGGCGGTCGCGGATTATTCGGCGACGTTCACCACCACGCGACCGCGCACCTCGCCCTTCAGGATGCGCGGCGCCAGCGGCATGAGGGCCGAAAGCCCGACCTCGCTCACGGTGCTGTCGAGCTTGTCGAGCGGCAGGTCGCTGCCGAGCCGGCGCCATGCCTCCTCGCGCGGCGCCTTGGGCAACATGACCGAATCTATGCCGTAGACCGTGATCGCGCGCAGGATGAACGGCAGGATCGAGCCGGGAAAGGCGGGGCCGCCCGCCAGCCCGCACACCGCGGCCGCCCCGCCGTATTTCACCTGTGCGAGCGCGCGCGCGAACATCACGCCCGACACCGTGTCGACGAGGCCCGCGAAGCGCTCCGAGAGCAGCGGACGGTCCGGCGCTTCGGTCAGCTCCTTGCGGTCCATGATGGTCGCGGCGCCCAAGGACTTCAGGTAGTCCGCCTCCTGTGGCCGCCCGGTCGCGGCCACGACGGCAAAGCCAAGCCTGGCCAGGATCGCCACGGCGATGGAGCCGACGCCGCCGGCCGCGCCTGTGACCAGGATTTCGCCGGCGGCCGGCTTGAGGCCGTGCTTCTCCAGCGCCATCACACAGAGCATGGAGGTATAGCCCGCAGTACCGATCGCCATGGCGCGGCGGGTGGAGATCGTCGTCGGCAACTTGACGAGCCAGTCACCTTTCACACGCGCCTTGGTGGCATAGCCGCCCCAATGGAGCTCGCCCACGCGATAGCCATTGAGGACCACCTTGTCGCCGGGCTTGAAGGCGCCGCTTTCCGAGCTTTCCACCGTGCCGGCGAAATCAATGCCGCCGACATGCGGCCACGTCTTGACCAGGCCCCCGCCGGACGTCAGCACCAGCCCGTCCTTGTAGTTGAGCGTCGAATATTCCACCGCGACCGTGACATCGCCCGGCGGCAACTTCTCCACAGGCAGGGTCTCGACCGCCCCGGTCACCTTGCGGTCGGCAGCCTGATTCAGGACGAGGGCGCGAAACGACATGGCAACTCCTGCAGTGGTCCCGGCGGGTTCTACCAAGATGGCTCAGTGGCTGCGACTCGGCCAAATCTGGCGATACGGCAAGATACGCACCAAAATCCGGGGGGCTGCCCTCGAAATGCGCGGCAGGAGTGCACCCATGCATGTGAGATATGCCACATTCGAGCCGCAGTTTCGGGGAGATTGTGTCGATCTGACTCGTACTGAGTTCGATGCACAAAATGAAGAAACTGATCCCCTCGACAGTCCTCCCGTCGGGTACGTGGTTCCTCACAGACGAGATCTCCTCGCCCCGGCATCCCGGCCGGGACAGGCGGATCGACGATCGGCCAGTCGCCGGCGGCGATCGCACGGATCCATGTCCCGACTTTCGGCCGTTGAACGGGCATCGCCCGCCAAGTCGAGCCCATCAGGAGGGCACGAACGCCTTGGCGACGTAAGTCGACGTCCCCTCTCCCTAACGCCCCCTACCGGCGAAACTGAAAAGAGCAGCCCCCTTGCCAGTCTCCCATCCCTACCTCCAGGAACTAGAAGCCGAGAGCATCCACGTGCTGCGGGAAGCCGCCGCGGCATTCCGCAAGCCCGTCATCCTCTACTCGATCGGCAAGGACTCCTCGGTCCTGGTTCACCTCGCGCTCAAGGCGTTTTATCCCGCCAAGCCGCCCTTTTCGGTGCTGCACGTGGATACGACCTGGAAGTTCCGCGACATGATCTCCTTTCGCGACCGGCGGATGAAGGAACTCGGCCTCGAGCTCCACGTCCACGTCAACCAGGAGGGACTCAACCGTGGTATCAGCCCGGTCTCCCACGGTGGCGCGGTCCATACCGACGTCATGAAGACCGAAGGCCTGAAGCAGGCGCTGGAGCGGCACGGCTTCGACGCGGCGATCGGCGGAGCTCGGCGCGACGAGGAGGCTTCGCGCGCCAAGGAGCGGGTTTTCTCGCTGCGCAGCGCCACCCATCGCTGGGATCCGCGCGGACAGCGCCCCGAGCTGTGGCGCCTGTATAACGGCCGCCTCAATCCCGGCGAAAGTATCCGGGTCTTTCCATTGTCCAACTGGACCGAGCTCGACGTCTGGACCTACATCGAGCGCGAGAACATTCCCGTGGTTCCGCTTTATTTCGCGGCCAGGCGAACCGTCGTGGAACGGGACGGCACATTGATCATGCTCGACGACGATCGCCTGCCGCTCTACCCCAAGGAGGTGCCGCAGCAGCGCTGGGTGCGGTTCCGCACGCTGGGATGCTATCCGCTGACCGGCGCCATCGAGTCTTATGCCGACAGCCTGCCCGACATCATCGCCGAGCTGGCCGCCAGCCGGACATCGGAGCGCCAGGGTCGCATGATTGATCACGGCGCCGGCGGCTCGATGGAACTCAAGAAGCACGAAGGCTATTTCTGATGGCGCTGGCGCTCGCGTCCCGACCGGCCGGCGAGGACCTGCTGCGACTGATCACCTGCGGCAGCGTCGACGACGGTAAGAGCACCTTGATCGGCCGCCTGCTGTTCGACGCCAAGGTCGTGCCCGAAGATCATCTGGCGGCCTTGACCCGCGATGGTCGCCAATATCGCGCCTTCGGCGAGATGCCGGATCTCGCGCTGCTGGTCGATGGCCTGCAGGCGGAGCGTGAGCAGGGCATCACGATCGACGTCGGTTACCGGTTTTTCTCGACCCCGCGTCGCCAATTCATCATCGCCGATACGCCGGGGCATGAGCAGTACACGCGCAACATGGCGACCGGCGCGTCCACCGCCGATCTGGCGGTGATCCTTGTCGACGCGACCAAGGGACTGTTGCGGCAGACATACAGGCACAGCGCGATCGTGGCCCTGATGGGCATCCAGCACGTTGTCCTGGCCGTCAACAAGATGGACCTCGTCAACTACCAGGAAGAACGCTTTGCCGAAATCGTCGCGGCATACGCCACGATGGCCGAGCGGCTTGGCCTCGCTGCGGTCACCGCTATCCCGCTCTCCGCCCTGCTCGGCGACAACGTCATCCGGCCGAGTGCGGCCATGCCGTGGTATGACGGCCCGACGTTGCTCAAGCATTTGGAGAATGTCAGCGCCCGGCCGCGTGAAGGCCGACCTTTCCGCCTCGCGGTGCAGTGGATCAACCACGACGGCACGGGCTTTCGCGGCTACGCCGGCACCGTGCTGGGCGGCAGCGTCCGGCCGGGCGATGAAATCGTCGTCCTGCCGTCGGGCCGGGTGGGACATGTCGAGCGCATCGTGACCTACGAAGGCGACCTCGACCGGGCGGTCGCCGGCCAGGCCGTGACCCTCACCCTCGCCGAGGCGATCGATGTCGCGCGGGGCGACCTCATTGCTGACGCCAACCGGCCGCCCCACATGGCCGACCAGTTCGCAGCGCACCTGGTGTGGATGCACGAGGCGCCAATGTTGCCCGGCCGTCCCTATCTCATGCGGCTCGGCACCACCACGCTGACGGCGACCGTGAGCGAGCTCAAGCATCAGCTCGATATCAGCACGGGCACGCAAGAGGCGGCCAAGGAGCTGGCGATGAACGAGATCGGCTTCGCCAATCTCGCACTCGACCGCCCGATGCCTTTCGACATTTACGGCGAGAACCGGGAAACCGGCAGCTTCGTGCTGATCGACCGGATCAGCAATGCCACGGTCGGGGCGGGCATGATCCGTTACCCCCTGCGCCGCGCCGCCAACCTCAGCTGGCACAAATTCACCGTCGACAAGGCCGCACGGTCGGCGATCAAGGGGCATCGCCCGGCCGTCCTGTGGTTCACCGGGCTGTCCGGCTCGGGCAAGTCGACGATCGCCGACAACGTCGAGAAGCGGCTGCTGGCGCTTGGCCGGCACACCTACACGCTGGACGGCGACAATGTCCGCCATGGCCTGAACCGGGATCTCGGCTTCACCGACGCCGACCGGGTCGAGAACATCCGACGCGTCATCGAGACGGCCCATCTGATCGCCGATGCCGGACTGATCGTGCTGGTCTCGTTCATCTCGCCGTTCCGCGCCGAACGACGGCTGGCGCGCGAGCGCCTGACGGCCGACCAGTTCATGGAGATCTTCGTCGACACGCCGTTTGCCGAGTGCGAACGACGCGATCCGAAGGGCCTCTACCGCAAGGCGCGGTCGGGCAAGCTGAAGAACTTCACCGGCATCGACTCGACCTACGAGCCGCCGAGCGCCCCCGATATCCATCTCCGCACGCCCGAGATGACGGTCGAACAGGAAGTCGACCTGATCATCGATGCCCTGCGCGAACGCGGCGTCTTCGACTGAGGCCCGGCCCTGTTAGAAGGCGCGCCGCCCCCTGACATCGTTCGCGATGGCGCGGGCGAGCATGGCAAGACGGCGGCTGAAGCGGTGGGCGACCTCGTCCTCGGTCATGGCCGAACACGGGAAGCGCATCGACAGGCTGCCCAGCATGCGTTCTCCGCTGCGGATCGGCACGGCCATGCCGTGGATGCGCATGGGACGCGGCGTGGCGGTGAAGGCGTAACCGGCGCGACGGGCGCGGTCGAGCGCCGCCCGCAGCGCTGCTTCCTGGCGCGGCGCAAGGCCACCGATGTCGCGCAGGATGGCGCGCCGCTCGTCCTCCGGACAAAAAGCGAGCCAGGCGCGGCCGAGGGCGCTGATCAGCACGGAGCGGCGGGTGTTGAGTCCCGCGGCCTCGAACGACATCGGGCTTTCAGGGGCCGTCGAATGGCGGATGGTGATGGCACCGTAGCTCAGGGTCGCGAGATAGAGCGGCCAACCGTGCTCGGAGGTGAAGCGACTCATGTGCGGCAGGGCGGCATCGACCAGATGGTCGACGAACCGGATGGATCCGGAGAGACCCAGCACCCGGTCGGTGAGCCGGTAGCCCTGCTCGCGCGAGATGCGCTGGGCGTAGCCGAGGGCGGCCAGCGTATGCAGCAGGCGCACCACCGTGGGCCGCGGCAGCGCGGTCTCCTCGACCAGGATCGAAAGCGTCGAGGTCCGCCGGCGGCTCAGCGCCTCCAGCACCGCGAAGCTGCGACGCACGGGCTCAATGACGGCGGCGGACATGTCTGGATAGCCTAGTCCGCAATACGGACTTTGTCGACTTTGGGCGAGCCTGCCGCGCGGCAAGGCGTACTCTGCTGTCCGCAGTCCGGAGGAAACAAATGACCTACCAGTCGATCGAAGTCCGCAAGCTCACCCCCACCATCGGCGCGGAGATCTTCGGCGTCGACCTCGGCAAGCCCTTGGGCAACCAGCAGTTCCAGGAGGTGCACGATGCGCTGATGGAAAATCTGGTGATCTTCTTCCGCGACCAGAAAATGAGCATCGAGCAGCACAAGGAGTTCGGCCGCCGCTTCGGGCCGCTGCATACCCATCCCAACGCGCCCATCGTGTTCCCCGACCATCCTGAGATCCTGGTCATCAAGGCCGACGAGAAGTCCAGGCACGTGGCCGGCGAGGAGTGGCACACCGACGTGTCCTGCGACGTCGAGCCGCCGATGGGCTCGATCCTTTACCTCACGGAGGTGCCGCCCGATGGCGGCGGCGATACGCTGTTCGCCAACACCTATCGCGCCTACGAGACGCTTTCCGAGCCGATCAAGCAGATGCTGCAGGGCCTGACGGCATTGCACGACAGTTCCAAGGCGCACTACTACCGGGTCAAGGCCACCGACCGCGACGACATCAAGTTTCCCAACGCCGAGCATCCCATCGTGCGCACCCATCCGGTGACCGGCAAGCAGGGCCTCTACGTCAATCGCGGATTCACCTTGCGCATCCCGCAACTCCGCAAGAGCGAGAGCGACGCAGTGCTCGAGATGCTCTATCGCCACATCGAGACGCCCGAGTTCCAGTGCCGCTTCAAGTGGCAGGCCGGGTCGGTGGCGTTCTGGGACAATCGCTGCGCCCAGCATCACGCCATGTTCGACTACTTCCCGCATCGCCGTTATGGCCACCGTGTCACGGTGTGCGGCGACAGGCCGTTTTATCGCGCGGCGTGAGCGGATGCTGTCGCGGCGATTGGTGTTGGGCGCGGCCCTCGCCGCCCCTTTCCCGGTGCGGCCGAGAGCTGGCCGGCCAAGCCGATCCGGGTGATCCTGCCCGGCCCCGCCGGCGGGCTCATAGACATCGCCGGCCGCGCCATCGGCGAGGCCATGCAGAAGGAACTTGGCCAGAGCTGGCTGATCGACCCGCGGCCGGGCGCCAATGGCATCGTGGCGGGGCAGATGTTTCTCGCGGCCCCCGCCGACGGTTATACGCTCTATCTGACCGTATCCGGCCATGTCGCCTTGCCCTTCCTGATGAAGGCGCCGTTCGACGTGATGGCTGATTTCAGGCCCATCGCCATGGTCGGCGTGAGCACGGCGTTGCTCTGTGTGCCTCCCGGCTCGCCTACCAACAACATCGCCGAGTTCGTGGCCTACGCAAAGGCCAATCCGGGCCCGGCGTGCAGGATCTTTTGGGCGGCCGGCTCGACCTCGCAATGGTCAGCACCGCGCTCGTCATGCAGCACGTGACGGCCGGACGGCTCAAGGCGCTGGCCGTGGTCGGGCCCAAGCGGCTCGCTGAGCTGCCCGATGTCGCCACCATGGCCGAGCAGGGTGCGGGCGAGGCCGAGATCCGCTCCATGCTGCCGCTTTACGGCCAGAAGGCGCTGCCTGATGCGATCGTCGCTAAGCTCAGCGAGGTGGTGCAGAGGGTCCTAGCCGACGGCGAGACCCGAAGTCGGCTCGCCGCCGCCTATATCGAACCCATGCCCCTCAGTCCGGCCGAAACCGCGACCGCGCTTGCCGCCGAGCATGTGCGGCTGGGCAGGCTCATTCAGCAGCTTGGCATCAGGGCCGACGGCGCGGGCTGAGATACCTCAAGCGATTTTCGCGACATAAACGCGCCGGCGTCGGGTCCACCACAGCCAGCTTGCCGCGACGATAAGCAAGGCGAACGCGATCGGACCATGCGGCGAGGCGTGGGCGGTCTGCAGCTCCCAGCCAAAGCCTATCAGCACCGCCATGTTCACCCAGTCTGCCCGGCGCGACAGCAGAAGGGTCGCGGCGATCAGGACCGCGGCGGCGAATGCCGCCCACGACGCCGTCAGGCTGATGAACGACCCGATGCCGCCGACCAGTGGATCGGTCCACATCTTGTTGAGCAGCATCTTGACGACGTCGAGCTGCTTGTCGTCCAGCTTCAGGCTCTCGACGACGACAATCGTGCGGCCGAGGCCAATTCCGCCGATCGCATCCAGCACCGTGAAATAGACCGCGAAAACGAAGATGGCGACGCGCGCGAGCAATGCGCTGACCATCGCCACGCCTCCGTCGGCGGCGCCCACGTCATCGACCATCAACCAGAGGCCGACAGCGACCAGCCCGACCATCGGCGTCTGGATCATGTGGAGGGCGAACCACCACTCGGGGCCGAAATAGCCCAAGGCCTGGTACTTCGGGTCGTAGTGCTCGGCGTGCGAGAGAAACTCGTACATGCCGGGACTGGTCGTGAAGTTGGCGGGATGGAACAGCTCGATCGTGAGCAGGACAAGCGGTGCAGCCAGAAGACAGATCCACCACAAGACCTGCTTCATCCTGCTATCGGGGGTCGCGAGCATTCGCTTGGTCTCCGCCTTGGGTCAAAAACGATGGCACTTTCCCGCCATCCCGACAAGAATGTGATGTCTCTCATTCTCGCAGAGGTAGAAATCCACAATCGGCGGCGACGCTTGCCAATCGAACCCGCAGCCCCCAAGTCATGGACATGCCCGCTCGTTCCTTCAGCCTGGTTCCCCATCGCGCCGTGATCGCCGTCCGCGGCGCCGACCGCGTCGACTTCCTGCAGGGGCTGATTTCCAACGACACGACCAAAGTGGCACCCGACCGGGCGATCTGGGCGGCATTGCTGACCCCGCAGGGACGCTTCCTCAACGACATGTTCGTGGCCGACGGCGGCGCCGACACGCTGCTGCTCGAAACCGAGCGTGAGCGCACGCCGTCACTGGCCAAGAAGCTTGGCCTCTACAAGTTGAGGTCCAAGGTCACCGTTGAGGATCGGAGCGCCACCATGGAAGTGGCCGTGGTCTTCGGTCGCGATGCTGAAAAGGTGCCGCCGATCGAGGGAGCCACCGCATTCATCGATCCCCGGCTGCCCGAACTGGGCGTCCGCGTCCTGACGTCGGCGGGCGAGGCAGCCGCCCTGCTCGCCGCGCGCGGCTGCACCGAAGCGACCCTTGCCGCCTATGACGCGCTGCGCCTCGAACTCGGCGTGCCCGACGGCAGCCGCGACCTCGTCGTCGACAAGGCCCTGCTGCTGGAGAATGGCTTCGACGAGCTGAACGGCGTCGACTGGCAGAAGGGCTGCTACATGGGCCAGGAATTGACGGCCCGCACCAAGTACCGCGCCCTGATCAGGAAGCGCCTGTTCCCGGTGCGCATCGAAGGCGCGCTGCCCGCACCCGGTACTTCGATCTACAAGGACGGCCAGGAGGTGGGCGAGTTGCGCTCGGGGTCGGGCAGTCGCGCGCTTGCCATTCTGCGCCTGGATGCCGTCAAGGCCGGCCAGAAGCTGATCGCGGGCGACGTCGGCATTTTGCCGGAAATCCCCGCCTGGATGCGGCTTCCCGAGACCGTCGACCCCTAGCCGGCTCGCTGCGCCCGGCCTAAGGTCTCCCTGCGTCATACGCGTGAGGAGACCGGCCCTTGAGCTTGCAGCGGATCAATCCCAACCCCTTCACCACCCGTCCCGAGATCGTCGGCACGTTCGGGGTGGTCGCCTCCACCCACTGGATTGCCACGGCGGTCGGCATGAGCATCCTCGAAAAGGGCGGCAACGCCTTCGATGCCGCCGTCGCCACCGCTTTCACCCTGCAGGTCGTCGAGCCGCATCTCTGCGGGCCGGGCGGCGATGTGCCGCTGATCCTGCATGATACGAGACGCAACAAGACGGAGGTGATCTGCGGCCAGGGCTCGATGCCCGCCGGCGCCACCATCGCCCACTACAAGGGGCTCGGCCTAGACCTGATCCCCGGCACCGGGCTCCTGCCCGCCTGCATTCCCGGCACTTTCGACGCCTACATGCTGCTGCTGCGCGACTACGGCACGATGCGGGTGTCCGACGTGCTGTCGCCCGCCATCGGCTACTACCTGAACGGCTATCCGCTGGCCGAGCGCGCCTCGGCCACGATCGCCACCGTGGCCGAGCAGTTCCGCACGCACTGGAAGACTTCGGCGGCGGTGTTCCTGCCCGGCGACAAGGTGCCGACGACCGGCTCGCTGTTCCGCAATCCGGCGGTCGGCAACACCTACGCTCGCCTCCTCAAGGAAGCCGAAGCCGGCGGTGGCGGTCGCGAGGCGGAGATCGAGCGCGCCCGCAAGGCCTGGAGCCAGGGCTTCGTGGCCGAAGCGATCGACAAATTCTGCCGCACCCAGGAAGTGATGGACGTCTCGGGCAAACCCAACAAGGGGGTGCTGACGGGGCAGGACATGGCCCAGTGGCAGGCCACCGTCGAGGCGCCGCTCACCTACGACTACGGTCGGTACACCGTTTGCAAGGCAGGTCCCTGGACGCAGGGCCCGGTGGTCCTGCAGCAGCTCGCCTTGCTCAAGGGTTTCAACCTCGACGGCATGAATCCGACCAGCCCCGACTTCATCCATCTGCAGATCGAGTGCCTGAAGCTGGCTTTCGCCGACCGCGAAGCCTTCTACGGCGACCCGACGTTCGTCGACGTGCCGATGAAGACCCTGCTGTCGGATGCCTACAACAGCGACCGCCGCAAGCTGGTCGATCCCCGGCATGCGTCGCTCGAGCAGCGGCCCGGCAAGGTCGACGGCTATGGAGGCGTGGTGAAGCTGCGCCGCGCCGACGGTGTCCGGCTGGGCGTGGCGTCAAGCGGCGCCGGCGAGCCGACCGTCGGCCGGGTCGGCCAGACCACCGGCGACACGGTGCATTTCGACATCATCGACCGGACGGCAACATGATTTCGGCCACGCCCTCGGGCGGCTGGCTGCAGAGCTCGCCGGTCATTCCCGAGCTCGGCTTTCCGTTCGGCACCCGCGGCCAGATGTTCTGGCTCGAGGAAGGCCTGCCGGGCTCGCTCGAGCCGGGCAAGCGGCCGCGCACGACGCTCACGCCCACCCTCGCCCATCGCGACGGCGCACCGTACATGGTGTGGGGCTCGCCGGGCGGAGATCAGCAGGACCAGTGGATCACGCAGTTGTTCCTCCGCCATGCCCATTGCGGCATGAACCTGCAGGAGGCGATCGACGCGCCGGCCTGGCACAGCGAGCACTTCCCCTCGTCCTTCTGGCCGCGCACCGCGCGCCCCGGCGTGCTGGTGCTGGAAGGCCGGGTGCCCAAGGACACGGTCGACGACCTCAGGAAGCGCGGCCACGAGGTCGAGGTGAACGACCAGTGGTCGGAGGGCCGGCTGACGGCTGCGTCGCGCGAGGATCCCTGGCGCAAGGCGGCGGCCAATCCGCGCGGCATGCAGGGCTACGCGGCCGGGCGTTGAGGGGAGGATATCGATCGAAGAATGACTTGGTCGATCATTTTCCATGAACGCAGCAGCGGCCGCATCGCCATCGCCGTCGCCACCAAGTTCTTCGCCGTCGGCGCCCGTGTGCCCTATATCGAGCCGCAGAAGGGCGCGGTTTGCACCCAGGCGATGGTCAATCCGCTCTATGGCTCGCATGGCCTGCGGTTGATCCGCGAGGGCCTGGGCGCCACCGACATCGTGCGCATCCTGACGACGCCCGATGCCGGTCGCGAGCATCGCCAGCTCCATGTCATGGGCGCCGACGGTCACTTCGCCGCCCATACCGGCGCCGAGTGCGTGCCGTGGTGTGGACACTGGATCGGCGAGGACATGTCGGTTGCCGGCAATATGCTGGCCGGTCCGCAGGTGGTCGCCGAGACGGTGCGCTACTTCCGCGAGAACGAGTCGATGCCGCTGCCGCGACGCCTGATCGCTGCCATGAAGGCCGGTGAGAAAGCGGGCGGCGACAAGCGCGGCAAGCAGTCAGCCGCCCTCGTCATCTACGGCAACCAGGAATATTCGGAGCTCGATCTTCGGGTCGACGACCACGTCGAACCGCTGCTGGAGCTGGCCCGCCTCGAAGCGGTGAGCCGCGAACACTGGACGCATTTCCGCGCCTTCATGCCGACGCGCGAGAACCGGGCCGGCGTCCACGACCGCGCCGAGCTCGATGCCGGCATCGCAAGGAGCCTGGCGGCGGAGCGCCGATGAGCGGACCTGTGAATGAGCCGCTGCTGGAGCTGCGCCGTCTTGCCGTTTCCTTCGCCACCGACGACGGCACCGTCCAGGCCGTCGACGGCATCGATCTGTCGCTGGCGCGCGGCCGCACCTTGGGACTGGTGGGCGAATCGGGTTGCGGCAAGAGCGTGACATCGCTTGCCATCATGGGCCTGCTGCCGCCCGAGAACTCCAAAGTGCGGGGCGAGGTCCGCTTCGAGGGAAAGGATCTCCTCACGCTCGATGCCGACACCATTCGCGACCTGCGCGGCGCCCGCCTCGCCATGATCTTCCAGGAGCCGATGACGTCGCTCAACCCGGCCTATACGGTGGGCAACCAGATCGTCGAGGCGATCCAGCAGCACCAGCACCTGTCGAACGCCGACGCCCGCGCGCGCGCCATCGAGATGCTGCGCATCGTGCGCATTCCCTCGCCGGAGCGGCGGGTCGACGACTATCCGCACAAGCTGTCGGGCGGCATGCGCCAGCGCGCCATGATCGCCATGGCGCTGGCCTGCGGGCCCGACCTGCTGATCGCCGACGAGCCGACCACGGCGCTCGACGTCACCATCCAGGCGCAGATCCTCGACCTGATGCGCGGCCTGCGCCGCGATACCGGTACCGCCATCATCCTGATCACGCACGATCTCGGCGTCGTGGCGGAAATGGCCGACGACGTGGCCGTGATGTATGCCGGCCAGATCGTCGAGCGTGCCCCGGTGCGCGACCTGTTCGCGCGGCCCGAGCATCCCTACACGGTGGGCCTGCTGGGCTCGATCCCGCGACTCGACGAGAAGCGCGAGCGCCTGCCCTCGATCGAGGGCCGCGTGCCCGACATGACCCGGCCGCCCGACGGCTGCCGCTTTGCCGCCCGTTGCCCGTTCGTCGAGCCGGCCTGCCGCGCCGCCCCGCCGCCGCTGATCGAGGTGGCGCCAGGTCATCTGACTCGCTGCCGCCGCGCACCGCTCGCCGAGGTCCTGCGATGAGCGCCGTTCAATGAGTCCGTTGCTGGAAGTGGCCGGCCTCACCAAGCACTTCCCCGTGCGGCGGGGCGCCTTCGGCCTGGTCTCCGGCCACGTCCGCGCGGTTGACGGCGTCGACTTCCATCTCGAACAGGGCGAGACCCTCGCCATCGTGGGCGAATCGGGCTGCGGCAAGTCGACGGTTGGCCGTCTGGTGCTGCGCCTGCTCGAGCCCACCGCCGGCCAAGTGCGCTTCGAGGGCGAGGATCTGCTGGCGCTCAGCGACGAGGCGATGCGCGCCCGGCGCCAGCGCATGCAGGTGATCTTCCAGGACCCTTACGCCTCGCTCAATCCGCGCATGACGGTGGGCGCCATGCTGGGCGAACCGCTGATGCTGCATGGCCTGGCCAGGACCGAAGCCGCGCGGCGCGCCAGGGTCGGCGAACTGCTGGAGCTGGTGGGCCTCAGGCCCGATCATGCCCGGCGCTATCCGCACGAATTCTCCGGCGGCCAGCGCCAGCGGCTGGCGATCGCCCGGGCGCTGGCGGTCGAGCCCCGGCTGATCGTGGCCGACGAGCCGGTGTCGGCCCTCGACGTCTCCATCCAGGCGCAGGTCATCAACCTGATGCGCTCGCTGCAGCAGCGCTTCGGCATGGCCTATATCTTCATCAGCCACGATCTCGCGGTTGTGAAGCATATCGCCGATCGCATCGCCGTAATGTACCTCGGCAAGATCGTGGAGACGGCGACGACCGACGAGCTTTTTCGCAGTCCGAGGCATCCCTATACGCGCGCGTTGCTGTCCGCCGTGCCGCTGCCCGATCCGACGGCGGTGCGCGAGCGCGCGTTGCTCGAGGGCGACATCCCGAGCGCCATGAATCCGCCGTCCGGCTGCCACTTCCACACGCGCTGCCGCTTTGCCCGCGAGGCCTGCCGGCACGACGTTCCCGTCCTCGCCCGCGATGGCATGGACCATGCTACGGCTTGCCCATACTGGGCGGAGTTCCCGCCGGCGCCCGTTCTCACCGCAGCGCGCGGCCAAAACCAAGACCGTATCCGGCTGGAGCGCCTGCAGGCGGCGTTCGTGTCGGCTCAAAGGGAGGCTTCATGAGAAGAACGTTCGGCCTGATGGCCCTTTGCCTGGCGTTCTCTTCGCTTGTGGCAGGCAGCGCATGGGCGGAGACCCATCTGCGCGTCGGCCTGGCCGAGGACCCAGACGTGCTCGATCCCTCTCTCGCGCGCACCTATGTCGGCCGCATTGTCTTCTCGTCGATTTGCGACAAGCTGTTCGACATTGACGAGAAACTCGCGGTCGTGCCGCAGCTGGCGCTGAGCCACGAGACCTCGGCCGACGGCAAGACCGTCACCATCAAGCTCCGGCCGGGCGTGAAGTTCCACGACGGTGAGCCGCTCGACGCCGCGGCGGCGAAGTACAGCCTCGACCGCCACCTGACGATGAAGGGTTCGTTCCGCAAGCCCGAGCTCGGTTCCGTCGACAAGGTCGAGGTCGTCGATCCCTTGACGATCAGGCTTATCCTGAAGGAGCCGTTCTCGCCGCTGCTCGCCCAGCTTACCGACCGCGCGGGCATGATGGTGTCGCCCAAGGCGGCCGAAGCGGCGGGCGACAAGTTCGGGCTGCATCCGGTCTGCGCGGGGCCATTCAAGTTCGTCGAGCGCGTCCAGCAGGACCGCATCGTCGTCGAGAAGTTCGCCGACTACTGGAACAAGGACAATATCTTCATCGACAAGATCACCTACCTGCCGATCGTCGACGGCACGGTGCGCCTGGCCAATTTGCGGTCGGGTGGCCTCGATCTAATCGAGCGCGTGCTCGCCACCGACATCAAGGCGGTGCGCGACAATCCCAAGCTCAAGCTGATCAAGGCGGTGTCGCTGGGCTACGTCGGCATCACCATGAACCTCGCCAACGGGCCCAAGGCCGACACGCCGTTCGGCAAGGACGCCCGCGTGCGCCGCGCCTTCGAGCTCAGCCTCGACCGCGAGGCCATCAACCAGGTCGTGTTCAACGGCGAGTTCGTGCCCGGCAACCAGTGGATCAACCCACAGAATTTCTACTATCAGCAGGCCTTCCCGATTCCCAAGCGCGACCTCGCCAAGGCCAAGGCGCTGTTGAAGGAAGCGGGCGTCACGAGCCCGCTCTCGCTCGACTTCATGGTGCCCAACGGCCCTGAAAACCGCGCCGTCGCCGAGGTCGTGCAGTCGATGGCGGCCGAAGCCGGCTTCGACCTCAAGATCCGCGTCACCGAGTTCGCGACCTCGCTGAAGCAGGGCGAGGACGGCGACTACCAGCTCTATCTCATCGGCTGGAGCGGGCGCAGCGATCCGGACGGCAACTCGTACTCCTTCCAGACGTGCAAGTCGCCGCAGAACAATGCCGGCTACTGCGACAAGGAAGTCGACGCCGCCCACGCCGAGGCGCGGGCCAGGAGCGAACCGACGGAGCGCAAGAAGGCCTACGAGATCGTGGCCAGGAAATTCCTCGCCGAGGGCTCGATCCTGTACCTCTACCACGCCCAGGTGCTGGTGGCGCTCACCGACAAGGTCGAGGGGTACAAGCAGATGCCCGACGGGTTGGTCCGCGTTGTCGGCGTCAAGCTGAAGTAGCTGCCTTGGCTCCCATCACCTTGCAAGCACTACGCTCAAGCGTCCTCTCCGCCGCGCAGCGGGGGAGAGGAAGGGACCCATTGCGCAGCAACGGGGAGGTGAGGTGGTGTCAGATACAAAGACGATGCGCGGGCCGGAAGTTCGAAGACCCACCTCACCCTCCCCACGCTTGCGCGCGGGTCCCCGCCCTCTCCCCCAGCTGCGCGGGCGGAGAGGGCGTCCGATCGCGGGTCCGGGTGTAGCGAACGATGCTCGCCTTCCTCACCCAACGACTGCTGCAGGTCATCCCGACGCTGATCCTGGTGTCGATGCTGATCTTCGGGCTGCAGCAGCTCCTGCCGGGCGACCCGGCGCTGATCATGGCGGGCGAGGAACGCGATCCCAAGGTGCTGGAGGAGATCCGCCAGCAGTACCGACTGAACGAGCCGATCCCGGTCCAGTACTTCTACTGGATGAAGGGCGTGCTCTCGGGGAACCTGGGCGAATCGATGCGGCTCAAGAGCTCGGTCGCTTCGCTGGTCGCCGAGAAGCTGCCGGTCACCCTGCAGCTGGCCGGCATGGCGATCATCGTGGCGCTGGGCATCGGCATCCCGGCCGGCATCGTCTCGGCCGTGAAGAAGGACACGGCGTGGGACTATGGCGCCAACCTCTTCGCGCTATGGGGCATCAGCACGCCCAACTTCTGGCTCGGCATCCTGATGATCTTCCTGTTCTCGGTGACCCTGGGCTGGCTGCCGGCTTCGGGCTATGTGCGGCTGGGCGAGGACTGGCGAGCGAGCCTGGCCACCACGATCATGCCGGCCTTCGTGCTGGGCAACGCCTCGCCGCCGTGCTGATGCGCCACACGCGCAGCGCCATGCTGCAGGCGATGGGCGCCGACTATGTCCGTACCGCCCGCGCCAAGGGCCTCTATGAGCGGCGGGTGGTGCTGAAGCACGCCCTGCGCAACGCCATGACGCCGGTGATCACCCTGGGGGCGCTCGAGTTCGGCACGCTGCTCTCGGGCGCGGTGCTGACCGAGCAGATCTTCACCATCCCGGGCTTCGGCAAGCTGATCGTCGATGCCGTGTTCAACCGCGACTATGCCGTGGTCCAGGGCGTCGTGCTGGTGACGGCCACGACCTACATCGTGCTCAACCTGCTGGCCGACGTGGCCTACATGCTGGTCAATCCGAGGCTGCGCGGATGACCGCGGCCGCGCTGCCCATCGTCGCCGTGGCCGACGCCACCGAAGAGAATCCCTGGGCGCGCGCCTGGCGCCGTCTCAAGCGCCGCAGGGGCGCCATGGTCGGGCTGGCCGTCGTGGTGCTGTTCGTGCTGCTCGCCGTCTTCGCCCCGCTGATCGTGCCTTACGACCCCATCGCCACGAGCTGGAGCGCGGTGCGCAAGCCGCCATCGTGGGCCCACTGGCTGGGCACCGACGAGGTCGGCCGCGACGTGTTGAGCCGCGTCATCTGGGGCGCCCGCGCCTCGCTCAGCGCCGGTCTCGTCTCGGTGGGCATCGCGCTCGGCGATCGGCGTGCCGCTCGGCCTGCTGGCAGGCTATGCCGGCGGCTGGGTCGACGCGGTCCTGTCGCGCATCGTCGATGCCATGCTGGCCGTGCCTTTCCTGATCCTGGCGATCGCGCTTGCGGCCTTCCTGGGCCCCAGCCTCAGCAACGCCATGATCGCCATCGGCGTCACGGCGACGCCGATCTTCGTGCGGCTGACGCGCGGTCAGACGCTGGCGGCCAAGGTCGAGGACTATGTCGAGGCCGCCCGCGCCGTCGGCAATCCGCATTGGCGCATTGCGCTGCGCCACGTGCTGCCCAACATCGTGCCGCCGCTCCTGGTGCAGGCCTCGCTCGCCATCGCCGGCGCCATCATCGCCGAAGCGGCGCTGTCCTTCCTGGGGCTTGGCCAGCAGCCGCCGTCGCCGTCGTGGGGCAGCATGCTGAACTCGGCCCAGCGCTTCATCGCCCAGGCGCCGTGGATGGCCTTCTGGCCGGGCTTCGCGATCTTCTTCGCGGTGCTGTCGTTCAATCTTTTGGGCGACGGCCTGCGCGACGCGCTCGACCCCCGGCACAAGTAGACGGGCCGCCGTCGATCTAGTTCGGCAGCGACGTGTCGACCTGGTCGAAGGCCGCGACGCCCGAGGTGGCGGTCGTGGCACGCTCCTCGATCAGGAGCTGGGCCACCGCGAGGAAATGCACCATCTCGCTGTCGCCCAGCCGCTCGGCCTCCAGGATCAGCGCGCGCACGCCGTGCCATACGCGAAACAGGGCAGCCGCCTTCTTCTTGGCGGAAAGCGGCCGGCGACCCCGCCGGCGCCGCGCATTCGGCTCGACGATGATCTCGATCATTCATTCCCCCGCGACGGAACAGCCCGGTGATCCTACACGACCCCCGGGGGCTGCGTCCCTCCCGCGGTTTCGCCTGCTTTCGCTCAGTTCGAGACGACTCCCCGCGGCATGACGGAAGCGTCGAGCTCCACTTCGCGGCGCAGCACCACCGATTCCGGCGCCTCGACCTCCGGCAGCGGCTTGCTGGGATCGACCGGCTCGCACCATGGCCACGATGCGCTTGGCGCCCGAACTCGCTTCCTCGGCGATCAGGCGACGCCAGCCATTCTTTTCCCAATACTTCACGTCGGCCGGCAGGACCTGGGCGTAGAGCATGGTGCTGCCGCGGCTCTCGGCCAGCGCGCGGCAGCGCTCGATCAGGAGCCGGCCGATGCCGTGACCGCGGAAGCGCTTGATCACCGCCAGCCGCTCGGGCATGGCGAAGGACTGGAACCAGCGCACGCGCATCGCGCCCACCGGTTCGTCGCCGACATAGGCGATGATGTGGGTGGCGCCGAAATCATGGCCATCGAACTCCTCGGAGTACGGCACGTCCAGTTCGCCGATGAAGCAGGCGGCGCGGACCGCGAAGGCCTGCAGCGAGTCCTCCATCCGCATCGCCAGCCGGGTGGTGACGGCCTCGCCGCCGATCGATTGTGGGATCGTACTCATGATCTGCTCTCTCAATTCGTGAGTCGTTCGACGCGCGGTGCATGCGGGTTGGAAGCGCCGCGCGCTGCCGACTTCTCGAGAATGCCTTCCATATCCATACGGTCTTCCGGCCGGTTGAGGACCATGGGCGGGGTGTCGAGCGCCACGGCGTCTTCGACCGGCGAGAGATCGCAATAGACTGCGTAGTATTCGTGATCGGAGAAATTGAAGACCCTGTCGTCGACGCGGCGGAAGCCCTCCTTCTCCATCATCGGCATGTGCCGCTTCTGAAGGTGCAGGTAGGCGCGGCTATATCCCTTGCGGCGGGCGAAATCCTTGCACCACGCGTTGATCTCGTGATGGATGCCGAGGCCGCGATAGCGCCGCAGCACGACGCAGCGCTCGAACTTGCAGAATGACTGAAACCAGCGCAGGCGCATCGTGCCGGCGGGCTCGCCGTCGACATACATGATGACATGCGTGGCGGTGTAGTCGTTGCCGTCGAACTCCTCGTCATAGGGGCACTGCTGCTCGCCCATGAACACCGCGGCGCGCAGCGCGAAAGACTGCAGGAGCTCGTCGGATGTCGCCGCGAGCTTGATGGTCACGACGGGCGCCAGGCTGGGTGCCGCCGTCTTTTGCACTGTCATATCAGTCCCCCTCGGTCAGTACACCATTGTCATTCCGGAAGCGACGGCCCCCAGCCGTCACCACCGGAAGATTGGCCGTCAATTGCTCGAGTACGTCGGTCACGACCGACGACGTCATGCCCTTGGCGCCGCGACGGATCGCCGTCGCCGAAACGTTGTCGCGGCGCAGGATGCGCCATGGATAGATCCAGCCGCACTCGTCGGTGATCTGGCGCACGTACATGCCACCGTTATCCGTGCCGTGCAGGCTGTGCAAGCGAACGCCGGGGTAACGTTTCTTCACTTCGGCGATCACGCCCTGGAAACCGCGAGTGTTGTAGATCTCGGGATAGAAGGCGACCTCGACCTGGTTGCCCATGCCGGCTTCGGCGACGGCGAGCTCGATCAGCGCCTTGCGCGTGTCGGGCGGCAGGAACTTGTTGCCGGTGGGGAAATAGTCGACGGCGACATCGGCCTTGTCGGTCTTCTCGTAGATCTGGAAGCCGTTCTCCAGCCGGCCGACCTTGAGCTCGCCCTTGCGGAACGCGTCGGCATGCGATTCGCGGGATGAGCGTCGGATGGATGATCACCTTGTCCAGGCCGCGCTCCTCGATGGCGCGGCGCAGGATGGTGAGATGGGTGTTGTGGAATGGATTGAAGGTGCCGAAGAAGAGGCCGATGCCGCCCTTGGGTGCCGCGAGCGAACGGATGTCCGACAACAGGCCGACACCGAAGAACACGATGCCGAACACGAAGCCCGAGATCAGGAACGCCTCGCGGGCTCCCGGAATGCCGGCAGTGCCGAGGGCGGCCAGCACGAGATTGATTGACACGCCGATCAGCACGTTGCGGTTTGCGTCGCCGATGCCGCGCTGGAAAAGATAGAGGCCGACATATTGGGCACCTTGCGAGGCGAGCGTGGTGACGAGCGCGGCGGAAGCTACGCCACCCACCGACGCGAGACCGTCGCGGTTAAGAGCCCCTCCCCAGTTCATGATCCAAAACACCGCCAAGTTGAACACATACTGAGGGATAAAACGCCCCAGCCGGCCGCCCGTGACGAAGCCGAACCGGTTATTGGCCCACAGTTCGGCCTTGTTGCTGAGCTTGGCGTAGCTCGGAAGGAAGACCCCGGCAAACAGTGACACGCCGATCAGAGCTGGGTTAGTCCAACTGCCGTGCGCGAATGCATAGCTCAGATATGAAAGCAGGCCGACGAATGCCGCCATGCGCGTCGACGGACTGCGCAGCCAGCGGCCAAACCTGTCGGCGTAGACCGACGGTGGCGTCGTTTTTCCGTCCGAGCCGATGGCGGCCACAGAGTACCCCAAGCCTCGTTACGAATGCGTCAATCGGGCAAGAAACTACAGGTTGATTGACTAATGAATACGAGGACTAGATACACACAGGGTCAATCCATGCAGGTGATGAAAAAAACCGCCTAGTGCCCTATAAAAGAGACGGAAAACGACATTTAGCCGATAATGGGGTAAGATAAACCACGTGACTCCTTTCAAGTAAACTTAAAGCCCGACAACCTTATTGTATCGATTGTTACGATGGTTACGATTCCTCCGCGCAAGAGCAAGGTCCCTAATATCCTTGGCGACTGGGACGACGTGCGTTTTTTCCTCGCTGTTGCAAAAACCGGCAGCTTCAGCGCCGCGGCGACCCAGCTCAACACCAAGCAGACGACGGTCGGCCGGCGCATCCAGGCGCTCGAGCGCCGGCTGGGCGCCAAGCTGTTCGATCGCCATCGCCACGGCATGGAAGTAACGCCTGCCGCGCGCGGCGTGCTGGTCCAGGCCGAGTCGATGCTGTCGAACGCCACCTCGATCGAGCGCCATCTGGCCGGCCTCGACCGCGAGATGGCAGGCGTGGTCCGCGTGGCCGCGACCGAAGGTCTTGCCGCGCAGTGGCTGGTGCCGCGCCTCACCGAACTCAGGCGGCGCCATTCCGACATCGTCGTGCAGGTGCTCGTGAGCGACCAGGTGCTCGACCTCGCCACCCGCCAGGCCGACCTCGCCATCCGCTTCTTCCGCCCGACCTCCAACCAGCTGGTGGCCGCGCGGGTCGGCCAGTTCAACATGTCGATCTTCGCCTCGCCGGGCTACATCGAGCAGTTCGGTCTGCCGCAGGAGCTCGACGACCTGCGCGAGCACCACATCGTCGACCACACCACCCTGCACAGCCTCCCGGCGATGAAGCCGTGGAGCGAGGTGGTGGAGCGCAGCTCCAACGTCGTGCTGCGCACCAACTCCTCGCACTCGGCGATGGAGGCGGTGAAGGCCTCGTGGGGCCTGTCGATCTTCCCGAGCTACAGCAGCAAGACCGCCAACCTCATCGAGGCGCCGATCAACCTCGGCATCGTGCGCGACATCTGGCTGGTGTCGCACGAGGAGACCAACAAGGGCGCGCGCATCCGCGCCGTGATCGACTACGTGCGCGAACAGTTCCGCCAGGACGAGCGCGAGTGGTTCTCCGCCACCATGCGCCACGAGGCGATCGCCGCCGCCTGACGCCGCCCTCTACGGCAGCACCGCCTTCAGCCGCCGGCACATCGCTTCGATTTCGGCCATGACGCCAGGCTTTGGCTCCCAATTCAGCACAACACCGTCGTCGGGCCGGCGCGGCATGATGTGGATGTGCAGGTGCGGCACGCTCTGGCCGGCGCCGGCGCCGTTGGCCTGAAGCAGGTTCACGCCGACGGGCTTCAGTTCTTGCACCACCGCCTTGGCGACCCGCTGCGCGCTCCGGGCGACGCCGGCCAGCACTTCGGGCGGAATGACGTCGACGGTCGGCCAGTGGCCCTTGGCGACGGCCAGCGCATGACCCGGATTTACCGGATTGATGTCCATGAAGGCGATCGTCTCTTCGTCCTCGAGCAGCTTGAAGCAGGGGATCTGCCCGGCGACGATCTTGCAGAAGATGCAGGTGGGGTCGGTCGGATGGCTCATCGCGTCGTCTCCAAAGCGGCCCCGAGCTCACGCAGCCGCTGGAAGGGCTGCATGCCGGGCGCCAAAGCCAGATCGAAGCCGAGACGGCCCAGCCTGGCAATGCCGTCGCGACCGAACCGATCGCGCAGCGACTGCGCAACCCAGCCCTCGCTCTGATGGTGACGCGCAACCGCCAGCCGGCCATCGGTCGCGAGGTACGCGCGATGCGCGTCCAGCGCCGCCAGCAGGCCATCGAGACCCGCGCCGCTGCGCGAGGAGACGGAAAGCGCCTTGAGCGGCCACTGGCCGCCGTCGCCTGCCGTGGCGAGCGACAGCGCCCCCGCCACGTCGGCGCGCGCACGCTCGGCCGCGCCGCCGAGATCGGCCTTGGTGACGGCGATCACGTGCGGAATCTCGACGATGCCCGCCTTCATGAACTGCAGCGAATTGCCGGAGCCCGGCTGCACGCAGAACACCACGGTGTCGGCCACCCCCGCCACATCGGTCTCCGATTGCCCCACGCCCACGGTCTCGATCAGCACGCGGTCGAACAAAGCGCGCATCACCACCATGGCCGCGAGCGTCTGGTCGGCCAGCCCGCCCAGCCGGTCGCGGGCGGCCATCGAGCGCACGAAGACGCCCTCGTCGGCGCTGTCGTGGACGATACGAACGCGATCGCCCAGCAACGCGCCGCCGCTCGCCTTCGAGGACGGATCGACGGCGATCACGCCCACTGTCTGGCCGGCCCTGCGCCACGCCGCGACCAGGGCGGCGCACAGCGAGGACTTGCCGACACCGGGCGGCCCCGTGATGCCCACGACGTGGGCGCGCGGTTCGCGCCACGCCGCGTCAAGCAGCGCCTGCTGGGCCGGCCCTTCGGGATCGCGCTCCAGCTGGGCGAGCGCGGCGGCCAGCGCCCGCTTGCCACCTTGCCGGAGCGCCGAAAGCGTCATTCCGTCTTGAGCGGTCCGCCCAGCGCTGCCTGCGCGGCGGCGAGCCGCGCGATCGGCACGCGGTAGGGCGAGCAGGAGACGTAGTCGAGGCCGCTCTTGTGGCAAAAGAACACCGAGGCCGGATCGCCGCCATGCTCGCCGCAGATGCCGAGCTTCAGGTTGTTGCGCACCTTGCGGCCGCGCTCGCAGGCGATGGTGATCAGCTCGCCCACGCCCTCGATGTCGAGCGAGGCGAAGGGATCGTGCTCGAGGATGCCGCGCTGCTGGTACTTCTCCAGGAACGACCCCGAATCGTCGCGGCTGAGGCCCCAGGTCGTCTGCGTGAGGTCGTTGGTGCCGAAGCTGAAGAAGTCGGCCGTCTCGGCGATGTCGCCGGCGCGCAAGGCGGCGCGCGGCAGCTCGATCATGGTGCCGACCATGTATTCGAGCTTCTCGCCCGAGAGCTGGCTCACCTCGCTCGCGACCTGGTCGATCACCACCTTCATGAGATCGAGTTCCCGCTTGGTGGCGACCAGCGGGATCATGATCTCCGGGATCACCGTCTTGCCCGCCTTCTGCTGGACCTCGACCACGGCCTCGAAGATGGCGCGGGCCTGCATCTCGTAGATCTCCGGATAGGAGATGCCGAGCCGCACGCCGCGATGGCCGAGCATGGGATTGAACTCGTGCAGCTTGTGCGCCCGCGCCTCGATCTCGCCCACCGCCACGCCCAGATCCTTGGCCACGACCTCCATGTCGGCATGGGTCTTGGGCAGGAACTCGTGCAGCGGCGGATCGAGCAGGCGGATGGTGACGGGCAGGCCCGCCATGATCTCGAACAGCCCGACGAAATCCTCGCGCTGCATCGGCTGGATCTTGGCCAGCGCCGCCCGCCTGCTCTTCTCGTCGTCGGACAGGATCATCTGGCGGACGGCCACGATGCGGTCGCCTTCGAAGAACATGTGCTCGGTGCGGCAAAGCCCGATGCCCTCGGCGCCGAACTTGCGTGCCTGGGCCGCGTCGGCCGGCGTCTCGGCGTTGGCGCGGATGCCCAAGGTGCGGAACTCGTCGGCCCACACCATCAGCTCGGCGAAGTCGCCGCTAAGCTCGGGCTGCACCGTCGGCACGACGCCCAGCATGATCTCGCCGGTGCTGCCGTCGAGGGTCATGAATTCGCCCGCCTTTACCACGACGCCGCGCACCGAGAGCGTGCCGGCGTTGCCGTCGATGCGCACGTCGCCCGCCCCCGCCACGCAGGGCTTGCCCATGCCGCGCGCCACCACGGCGGCGTGGCTCGTCATGCCGCCGGTCGAGGTCAGGATGCCCTCGGCCGCGTGCATGCCGTGGATGTCCTCGGGACTGGTTTCGCGCCGCACCAGGATCACCTTCTCGCCGGCGCGCGCCTGCTTCTCCGCCTCGTCGGCCGAGAACACGACCTTGCCCGACGCCGCACCCGGCGAGGCCGGCAGCCCCTTGGCGATCACCTTGCGGGTCGCCTTGGGATCGAGCGTGGGATGCAGCAGCTGATCGAGCGACGACGGCACGATGCGCGCCACCGCTTCCTTCTTGTCGATCAGGCCCTCGCGCACCATGTCGACGGCGATCCTGAGCGCGGCCTTGGCGGTGCGCTTGCCGTTGCGCGTCTGCAGCATGTAGAGCTTGCCGCGCTGCACGGTGAACTCGATGTCCTGCATGTCGCTGTAATGCGTCTCGAGCCGGCTGCGCACGGCGTCGAGCTGCTTGAAGACCTCGGGCATCGTCTCTTCCATGGAAGGCGCGTCGGAGTTCTGCGCTTCCTTGCCCTGCACGGTGAGATGCTGCGGCGTGCGGATGCCGGCCACCACGTCCTCGCCCTGGGCGTTCACCAGGTACTCGCCATAGAAGAGATTGGCGCCGGTCGAGGGGTCGCGCGTGAAGGCGACGCCGGTGGCGCAATCCTCGCCCATGTTGCCGAACACCATGGCCTGCACGTTGACCGCCGTGCCCCAGCTCTCGGGGATCTGGTGCAGGCGGCGGTAGGTGATGGCGCGCTGGTTCATCCACGAGCCGAACACCGCGCCGATGGCGCCCCACAGCTGCTCGCGCGGCTCCTGCGGGAACGGCTTGCCGGTGCGCTTCTCGACGATCTTCTTGTACTCGCCCACCACCCAGCGCCAGTCGTCGGCCTTGAGCTCGGTGTCCATGGTGACGCCGAGATCCTCCTTCTTGAGCTCCAGCGCCTCCTCGAAATAGTGGTGCCCGACATCGAGCACGACGTTGGAGTACATCTGGATGAAGCGGCGGTAGCTGTCCCAGGCGAAGCGCTCGTCGCCCGAGGACTTGCCGAGCCCCAGCACGGTGCGATCGTTCAGGCCGAGGTTGAGGACGGTGTCCATCATGCCGGGCATCGAGGCCCGGGCGCCGGAGCGCACCGAGACCAGCAACGGGTTGTTGGCGTCGCCGAAGCCGAGACCGACGATCTTCTCGACCGAAACGAGCGCCTTCTCGACCTCGTCCTTCAGCTCGGGCGGATAGGTGTTGTCGTGGGCGTAGTACCAGGTGCAGAGCTCGGTGGTGATGGTGAAGCCCGGCGGCACCGGCAGGCCGAGGCTCGACATCTCCGCCAGGTTGGCGCCCTTGCCGCCCAGCAGGTTGCGCATGTCGGCGCGGCCCTCGGCCTTGCCGTCTCCGAAACTGTAGACCCACTTGGCCATTTCAGCCCTCGATCCTGGAAAAATCCGCCACCGAATCCATGGTGGCCCGTATCTGGTTGAGCAACTTCAACCTGTTCAATCGTAAATCGGGTTTATCGGCGACATTGACTGTGACCTTTTCGAAGAAAGAGTCGATCGACGCGCGCAGGCCGGCGAAGGCCTTCATCGCGCCGGCGAAATCCTCCGCCTTGAGCGCCGACACCAACGCGCGTTCGACTTGCTGCAAAGCCGAAGCAACGGCCTTCTCCTCGGATTGTTCCAGCAGTGCGTCATCGGGCGCACCAGCGATTTTCACGGCGAGCGCCTTGTCCTTCTTCTCTTCGGCGCGAACGATATTGGCGGCGCGGCCGTAGGCGGTGAGCAGATTCCTGCCAGCCTCGCTGCCGAGGAAGGTTTGCACCGCCTCGACCCGCGCCAGCAGGCGCACGAGATCGTCCTCGCCGCCCAGTGCGAAGACAGCGTCGACCACGTCGTGGCGCACGCCCTTCTCGCGCATCTGCACTTTCAGGCGCTCGGCCAGGAACGCCAGCAGATCCTCGGCCTTGACGAACTCTGCCAGCGGCAACCGGAGGCCGTTCTCGACCACGATGCGAATGATCCCGAGTGCCGCGCGACGGAGCGCGAAAGGATCGCGCGAGCCCGTGGGCTTCTCGCCGATCGACCAGAACGAGATCAGCGCGTCGAGCTTGTCTCCCAGCGCCACGGCAATGGACACCGGCGCGCTGGGGCAGCGGTCATGGGGCCCGGCCGGCGCGTAATGATCGCCGATCGCGTCGGCCACCGGCACGGGCAGCTCCTCGCTCAGCGCATAGTAGCGGCCCATGATTCCCTGCAGCTCGGGGAATTCGCCGACCATGCCGGTGACGAGGTCTGCCTTGCACAGCAGCGCCGCCTCCTCGACCTGAGGGCGTTCCGCTCCCGGCACGTATTCGGCGATCGCGAGCGCCAGCCTGGCGATGCGCCCGATCCGCTCGGCCTGCGTGCCGAGCTTGGCGTGGAACACGATGTCCTTCAACGCCGGCAGCCGCTCCGCCAGCCGCAGCTTTCGGTCCTGGTCCCAGAAGAACTTGGCGTCGCTGAGGCGTGCCCGCAGCACACGCTCGTTGCCGTCGACGATGGCCCTGCCGCCATCGCGCGCCTCGGTGTTGGCGACCACGACGAAGCGACCGGCGAGCATGCCGTCACTCTTGGTGGTGGCGAAGTAGCGCTGGTGGTTCTTCATCGAGACGATCAGCACCTCGGGCGGCACGTCCATGAACTGCCCGTCGATCGTGCCCAGCAGCGGCACCGGCCATTCGACGAGGCCCGCCACCTCGTCGAGCAACCCGTCGTCGGCCTTCAAGGCAACCTGCGCCTCGGCGCAGAGCTTCTCGGCGCCGGCGAGCACGATCTTCTTGCGCTCCGCAGGATCGAGAATCACGTGGGCGGCCCGGAGCTTGGCCACATAGTCGGCGAAACCCGCGACCTTGATCTCGCCCTTGCTCAGGAACCGATGCCCGCGCGTGGTGTCGCCGAACCTGATCGGCGCCATCTGGCCGCCCGGCGCCACTTCGCCCGTCAGCACCTTGCCGTCGAACAGCGCCACGATCGACTGCAGCGGGCGCACCCAGGTCATGGTGCCGCTGCCCCATTTCATCGATTTTGGCCAGGGCAGCGCCTTCATCGCGGCGTCGATGATGCCGGGCAAGGACTCGGCGGTCGGGCCGCCCTTTTTCTTCAGCACGGCGAACCAGAACTCGCCCTTGCCGGTGTCGCGCTTCTCCGCCTGGTCGAGCGAGGCGAGGCCGGCGCCTTTCAGGAAGCCCTGGATCGCCTGGTCCGGGGCGCCGACGCGCGGGCCGCGTCTTTCTTCGCTTACATCTGCGCGCGCGGTCGGCAGGCCGTCGACCACCAGCGCCAGCCGGCGCGGCGTCGCGAACGCGCGCGCGTCGCTGAAGGCGATACCCGCCGCCTTCAATCCGTCGCCGACAAGTCGCTTGAGATCCTCCGCGGCGCGCGCCTGCATGCGCGCCGGAATCTCTTCGCTCAAGAGCTCGAGGAGCAGTTCGGCCATCTCAGCCCTCGACCTTGCTCAGGCCAGGCGCCTCGACCTTGCTCGCGCCAGGGGCGGCTTGCTTCTGCGTCACGAGCCATGCCTCGCAGCACGCCTTGGCGAGGTCGCGCACACGCAGGATGTAGCTCTGGCGTTCGGTGACGCTGATCACGCCGCGCGCGTCCAGGAGGTTGAAACAGTGCGAGGCCTTTATGCATTGCTCGTAGGCCGGCAGCGGCAGCTTGCGCTCGACCAGCCTGCCGCACTCCTTCTCGGCGTCGGCGAAGTGGCGGAACAGCATGTCGGTGTCGGCGACCTCGAAATTGTAGGTCGACTGCTCCCGCTCGTTCTCCAGGAACACGTCGCCGTAGGTCAGCGGCACGTCCGAATCGGCGCGGTTGAAGGGCAGGTCGTAAATCGTCTTCTTGTCGAACAGGTACATCGCGAGCCGTTCCAGCCCGTAGGTGATCTCGCCGGAGACAAGGTCCACCTCGATGCCGCCGACCTGCTGGAAGTACGTGAATTGGCTGATCTCCGAGCCATCGCACCAGACTTCCCAGCCGAGGCCCCAGGCGCCGAGCGTCGGGCTCTCCCAATCGTCCTCGACGAAGCGGATGTCGTGCAGGGAGGTGTCGATGCCGATCGCTTCCAGCGAGCCCAGATAGCGTTCGAGGATGTCGGTGGGCGACGGCTTGAGGATCGCCTGGAACTGGTAGTAGTGCTGCAGGCGCATGGGATTCTCGCCATAGCGCCCGTCGCCGGGCCGGCGCGAGGGCTGGACATAGGCGGCATACCAGGGCCTGGGGCCCAGGGCGCGCAAGGTCGTGGCGGTATGGAAGGTGCCGGCGCCCATTTCCATGTCGTATGGCTGCAGGATCAGGCAGCCTTGGTTTGCCCAATATTCCTGCAGGGTAAGGATGAGTTCCTGGAAGCACGTCGGCTTGGCGCGTGCTGCTGAGGGGTTCGACACCGGACTTCCCCGAAGCTCAGAAGGCCTTGTGTTTCCGCGACTTAAGGCCGTTTTTGCGGTGCGGCAAAATAGGTGCGGCCCCTACCCCGGTCAAGCACCGTGGCCACGGCCTGACGGGGGCAAGAAACCGTCGGCCAATTTCCGCAATTTCCGCTACCGCTGGCCGATTACCGACCTGGAGGCTTCCGAGGGCGGACACGAAGCCCTGGCGGGACGCGTCACGGGAATTTCCGCAATTCCCGCAAGCGCTTTGCCAATCGCCGACAGCTCGGCGCGGCGACGGCATAACGCGGCAATGAACGTCTCTATCGCTGAAAGGTGAGTAGGAGCTGTCGCCCCGAGCGTAGCGCCTGCCCTGAGCGAAGCTGGAGGGAGGCCTTTCAGGCGGCAGTGAAGGTCCCTTGCTGCGCTCGGGATGATAGCAGGCCCGTATCCGGCATTTGCGATTGCCGGGATCAGATGGCTGCCGGCGGCGCGATCCTGGCGCCTGGGCATACTTTCGTCCCGCTGCAGGCCCCTGAACGGAATTTCCGCCAATTTCCGCCGGTTTGCGCCGCTTCCCGCCGTCATCGAAAAGGGGCCCATTTCCTAAGGATTGGGCATTTCCGGCATTTCCGGCATTTCCGCCGCTCGTTTTCGCTTGGCCGTGGAGGAGCCGCAGGCAGTCCATGCGCGCCGTACTGACGGCCGCCCCCGCTCGCATCGGGCCTGTTGAACTGTTGCCGTTGATGAACATCATGCCGATCCTTTGTCGACGAAGATCGGCTGCCATAAGCCACAACATTGCTCAGCAACGTCAAGCGAAGGACGTTCACGATTGCTGCACTTCGACAGGATACAAGCGCAATACCGTCCTGCCGGCGTTATCCCCGCAGGCGGCCGCACTGGCCGCATTTCTCCGCAGCGGCCGAGATATAGGCCCCGCAACCGGCGCACTGGACCGTATCCTCGATCACGACCTTGCGGGCGCTCACCGGAGCGGGGCCGGCAGAGGGCCGCGGCGCAGCCGGCGGCGGGTTTGGTGGTGGCGCGGGCCGTGCAGGTTCCTGCGGGTTGCCGACGAACCGGTCGTACACTCCCTTCCAGCGGGCGAAGGTTTTCCACACTGCATAGATCGCAACGCCGAACAGGATGATCTTGAGCAGAAACCCCATCGATTGGTTGTGCGGACCGGACGGCACCGGGTCAAGCCGTCTCGCGTTGCGCGCCAGCGCCCGCTATAGGATCGGCGATGAATGGAAGTGACTACAATGGACAATGAGGGGGCGCCGCTCGACCTGTTCGTCGTCGGCGGCGGGATCAATGGCGCAGGCATCGCCTGCGACGCGGTGGGGCGGTCGCTCAAGGTCGGGCTCTGCGAAATGAACGATTTCGCCAGCGCCACCTCGTCGGCCTCGACCAAGCTGATCCATGGCGGGCTGCGCTACCTCGAGCAATACGAGTTCCGCCTGGTGCGCGAGGCGCTGCAGGAACGCGAGGTGCTTCTGGCCAAGGCGCCGCATCTCAGCCGGCCCCTGCGCTTCGTGCTGCCGCACGAGCCGCATCTCAGGCCACGCTGGATGCTGCGGCTCGGCCTCTTCCTCTACGATCATCTCGACTGGCACATGACCCTGCCGAAATCGATCGCCGTCGACCTGCCGGAGTCGAAGTTCGGCGTCGGCCTGAAGCCGTCCTTCAAGAAGGGCTTCGTCTATTCCGACGCCTGGGTCGACGATGCGCGCCTGGTGATCTCCAACGTCAAATCGGCGCGTCAGATGGGCGCCCGCATCTTCGCCCGCCACCGCTGCGTCTCGGCACGCCGGAGCGACGACGGAAAACTGTGGAACATCGAGCTTTCAGGTCCCGACGGCGCCAGCATGCACCTGAAAGCGCGCGGCCTGGTCAACGCCACCGGCCCCTGGGTGAAGCGTTTCCTCGACGAGCAGACCCACATCAGGACCACCAAGCGCGTGCGCCTGATCAAGGGCAGCCACATCATCGTGCCGCGCATGCATGAGGGCGATCACGCCTTCATCCTGCAGAACAGCGACCAGCGCATCGTCTTCATCATCCCCTACGAGCGCGACTTCTCCTGCATCGGCACCACCGACATCCCGGTCGAGGCGGGCGAGAAGCCGGTCTGCACGCCCGAGGAGACCGCCTATCTCTGCGAGATCGCCAGCCACTACATGGTGAAGCAGATAACACCGGCCGACGTCGTCTGGACCTATTCCGGTGTGCGCCCCTTGTTCGACGATGGCGACGACAATCCCTCGGCGGTGACGCGCGACTATCATCTCGAGGTCGATGGCACGCCGCGGACGTCCATGGCGAAGGGCGTGGCGCCATTGCTCTCGGTGTTCGGCGGCAAGATCACGACCTACCGGCGGCTGGCCGAACACGCGCTGAAGGATCTGGCACCTTATTACCCCCAGATGGGCCTGCCGTGGACCGCCACCCGCGCCGTGGCGGACGGCGAACTGGCCGACGCGCCCACCTTCGAGGAGGCGTTCGACACCTACGTCGCAAGCGCCGCCTCGGTGAAGCCCGGCCTGCCCAAGGAACTCGTGCGCGTGCTCTGCCGCCGCCACGGCTCGGGGCTGGACGAGCTTCTCGAAGACGTTAAGACGGTGCCCGATCTCGGCCGCCATTTCGGCGGCTGTCTGTACGAGACGGAGGTCCGCTACCTGATGCGCGACGAATGGGCGGTCGAGCCCGACGACGTGCTGTGGCGGCGGACCAAGGAAGGCCTGCACATGACAGAGGCCGAACGCGCGGCGTTTGCGCGGTGGATGGCCGAGCTTCGGCCCAACTTCACGTAGATGTGCTCCCGCCAACGGTCTGCCGTGTGAGGAACCGCACAGTAACGCTTTTAGCCCGAATGATTTACTGAACCCGCTCAGCGCTTCGGGCTTCGCTCGTGTTCTCGAGGGTTACTGGCGCAAATTGGCTAGGTTTGCATCGGCTGTGTGAAGCCCCTCGGCGTAGTCTGGCCGAAGGCAATCGGGCGTAGGAGGACGAGTCGTGACGCTGTTCAGGCGCAGCAATGACGTGGAAGTCAGTGTCAGTCCGGAGTTCGACAGGGAGTACGGGCCCGATGAAAAGCCTCTTCACACGGGCATCTATCGATGCCGGGGTTGCGGATGCGAGATCGTCGCCGAGGCCAACAAACCGTTCCCGCCGGAGAAACATCCCAGGCACGCGCCGTCCCAAGGGACAATCCGATGGCGACTGGCGGTCGCCGCGCAGCACGAACCGCACTAGGCGTGCGTCTACCTAAACACCTGCCGGCCGGCGCCGTCGCGCGATCTCCCTCCCCGCGTCTCGTTCGATCTTTACATAACTTAACGTAAGGCCGCGGGCACGTTCGGCCCGATCCGGCCGTATCATCGAAGCAACCCACGCATTTTCGGTGAGGTAATTCGATGTCATTCCGTCCCCTGATGTTGGCCGTACCGGCCACCGCCCTGTTCTCCCTCGTGGCGGCGGCCGGTTTTGCCTGGACGAGCCCCGCATCGGCGCTCGATAGCGGCTCCGACGACCTGTTGGAGATGGCCCAGGCGACCCCGCCGGCCGCCCCGCCCCCGGCGGCCGGCGGGCAGGAACGCCGCGACCGTGCCGCCTTCAATCCCAAGGCTTTCTGCCTCGACCGCATCGCCCATCGCGCCGGCGCCCGCGCCTATCTCAAGGTCCGGCTCGAGCTCACGGCCGACCAGATGACGGCGTGGAACGCCTTCTCCAAGGCCGCCGACGACGCGGACGCCAAGGAGACGACGCGCTGCAACGCCCTGCCGACGGACATGAAGGAGCGGCCGAACTTCGTCGATCGGCTGAGCCGGGAAGAGGACTTCATGAAGGCCCGGATCGAGCGCATCGAGGCCGTCAAGCCGACCCTGACCGCCTTCTACAACACGCTCACGGCGGAACAGAAGGTCGTGCTCGACCGCCCGCGCGGCATGATGGGCCGCGAGGGACACCGCCACGACGGTCCGCGGTAACTCGAAAGTCGCTCCTCCTCCGTCTCACGGGGGAGGTGCCCGCGAAGCGGGCGGAGGCGGACGGCCACACGGGCGACCTCCAAAATTTCAGATCTGAAATTTGCCGGGACTCGACTGGGGCTTTCCCCCGCCGGCCCTGCGGGCCACCTCCCCCGTCGCGCCTCAGAAGGCGCTGAGACGGGGGAGGAAAGGACCAGCCTACCAATCGCTGGCGCGCACCATCTTCATCAGGTCGTCGGCCATGGTGAGGGCGGTCAGCACGCCGGTCTTGGGATTGTCGGGCATGGAGCGGCCGAGCCGCTGCAGGTTGATCTCGCCCGAATCGCCCACGATCTCCAGCCGGCTGGCGTTGGTGCCTTCCGGCAAGGTGGGATCGGCCACCAGCTCGATGTCGGTGTGCGCGAGCCCCGCGCCGCACAGCGCCACCGTCACCGCGAGATTGGCGTTCTTCGGATAGAGCCGGCCGGCGTCGGCCGGCTTGCCGCGGAAGATCACGGTCGGCTCCTTGATCGACGGCAGATCGAACTCGGTCTCGGCCGGCGTGCCGCTCCAGGCATGCGGCGGCTTGATCGAGACGTACTTCACGCGCTCGAGCTTGCCCAGCCGCATGGCCAGCAGACCGTCGAGGCCGGCGATGGCGCCCGACGGCAGCCTGAGGCGCGCGCCGCTCTTCTCGGCCGCCTTGATGTGCTTCTTGTAGAGCTTGGGATCGCCATAGGCGCCGGTGGCGATCACCATCAGGTCGATGCCCTTCTTCAGGATGGTCTCGCCCCAGTCGCGCACCGCCTGCTGGCTGGCCGCCTCGACCACGACGTCGGGCTTGAGCTTCAAGCAGCGCCTTCAGGGATTCGACAACGGCCACCTTGCGGCCGACCTTCTTCTGGGTCGCCTGGGCGCGGCCTGGCCGCACCAGCACGCCCACGATGTCGATGGCCGGCTTCTTGGCGCGAAAGACGTCGAACAGCGTCTGGCTGATGGCGCCGTAGCCGATCAGCGCGATCTTCAGCCGCTTCTTCCTTGCCATGCCAGCCCCCGCCTGCCTTGAACGGCGCGGACTATAGCGGCCGGCTGGCGCCAGCGACATACTTGCGACCATGGGGGGTGGCGGCTATAACCCGCCTCGCCAAACGGCCGGGTGAACTCTCTTTCTGACGGAGTGTAGCTCAGCCTGGTAGAGCACTAGCTTCGGGAGCTAGGGGCCGGAGGTTCAAATCCTCTCACTCCGACCAATTGGCGAGAAACGGCGCGCAGCAATGCGCGCCGTTTTGCTGCCTACATGCACGAGGCCTGGGCGATGACCACGGCGTCGAGGCCCTGCATCTGCTCCTGCGAGAGCGTCGAGGGATCGAGCAGGTTGCCGCCCGGCTGCGTCGAGGCGTTGGACTTGCGCATGCCGGAGATGGCGGCGGCGCGCTTGTCGGCCGGGATCTTGTCCGACATGCACTGGCACATCTTCTGGCCGCCCGTGACCAGGCATTCGTTCATGAAGTCGTCGGCGCGCACCGCCGTCGACAGGCCGGCAGCCAGGATGAAGGCAAGGCCGAAGGAAACCAGACGCATCGAGATACTCCCCAAAGAACAGGCCGCCCCGCGACGGTGCGACCGATAATATCGCGCCCAGGGGTCGCTGCCTATTCTGCTTCGATGTCCGGGCGGACGAGTTTTGCTGGACTCACCCCTTTCACCGGCCTGTCAAACGGCGTTTGGGAACGAAGCTGACGCGCAGCCGTTGTGTATTGGGCGAAAGTCCCTCGCTTCCCCTCTATTCTCGCAATTCAAGGCCCACAGAGCCGCGCCCACCGGCGCGCGCCGACGCCTTTGGAAGGAGAGATGTTGATAAAGGCCTGCCTGGGACTGCTTCTGGCAGTCATTTCCACCGGTGCGCTCGCCACCGGGAATCGCGCGGCCGGCGGGAGCTTGCGCGTCGGGGGAAGCGACGCCGCCACCGAAGTGCTGAGGCAGCTTGCGCCCCAATTCAAGGCTGAGACAGGCGTCGCCCTCGACGTGGTTCCCAGCCTCGGCAGTACCGGCGCCAATGCGGCCGTCGCCGACGGCGTGCTGGGGCTCTCTGTGAGCGGGCGGGATCTGACGGCCACTGAGACTGCACGAGGCCTCCGCGTCGCCGCCATCTTCCGCACACCCTTCGGCCTGGCGACGTCGCGGATCGACCCGCAGATGCTCCGGCGCGACGAAGTCGCCCTGCTCTATCGGGCCGACAAGCCGCTGTGGCCCGACGGCACGCCGATCCTGATCGTCCTGCGCCCGGTCCACGAGACCGAGGACGACTTCCTGGGCAGCCTGTTTCCGGGAATGGTCGAAGCCCTCGCGCGCCTTCACAAGCGCACCGACCTGTCGCTCGCCGCCACGGACCAGGCCAATGCCGATATGGGCGAGAAGACCAGGGGATCGCTGATCGGCATCACCCTGGCGCAAGTCCTCGCCGAGAAGAGAGACCTGCGGTTTGTCGCCATCGACGGGGTTGGCCCCAGCCTCGCGGCCCTGGAGAACGGATCCTATCCGTACGGCAGAAGCCTCTATGTCGTCGTGCCTTCCGCGCCCGGCCCCGACGCCGAGGCTTTCATCACCTTTCTCGCCCGACCGGCTGCTCAATCCCTGCTGCGAAAGGCCGGAATAGTCGCCGGGGACAAGTGAGGACGTCGCCCACCCAGCTTGGGAGCCTGGTGAGCCGGCTGGGCCTCGCCGTCGCGCTGGCGGTTTCGATCGTGGTGCCGGCCGCTTATCTCGGCATCGTGTTACGTCGAGGTGAGGACGGACCTGTCGTTCACGGCGCATCTCACGGCCAACAGGCTGGCCAAATACATCTACGACCACCAGGAACTGTGGCAGTACCAGGCCGCGACCCTCAACGAACTGCTCCAGGTGCCTGAGGCCGACGAAACTAAAACCCGGCTGCGGGTGCTCGACGCCACGGGAAAGCTTGTCACCGAAACCGGCGCGGCGCCGGACTTCCTCGTGGTCACATTGAGCGCGCCCGTGGTCGTCGCGGGCTCGGCGCTCGGACGGGTCGAGGCCTCGACCTCGCTGGGCAATTCCCTGCTCGAAACTGCCGTGGTCGCGGTGTTGAGCGGACTGCTGGGTTTCGCCATGTTCTTCATCCTGCGCCTCCTGCCGATCCGGCTCATCGACAGGACGATCGGCGCATTGCAGTCCCAGACGCTGCGTTTCGAGACGGCGCTCGACAACATGGCAAGGGCGCTCTGCATGTTCGACGCCGAGCGACGGCTTCTCGTGGTCAACAAACGTTACCCCGCGTTGTTCGGCATCGCGGCGGACCAGATCGTGCTCGGCATGACCGAGCCGGAACTGCAGGCGCTCTCGCCGGGTGCGCGGTCCGGTACCGAGAGCGACGTGGCGAGCGAATGGGCGACGCACGACGGCGCGCTGCTCTATCTCGCCAACGGCGCCGTGATTGCCGGCTTTCGCCGGCCGATGGCCGACGGCGGCGTGGTCGTCACCTACGAGGATGTGACGCAGCGAACGGTTGCGGAAGAGAGGATCTTCCACATGTCGCGGCACGATCCGTTGACCGAGCTGCCCAACCGGCGGCTGTTCCACGAGGAGCTCGATTCCGCCCTGAAGCATGCCGACGCCGACGAAAGCGTGACCGTGCTCTATCTCGGCATCGACGACTTCAAGAACGTGAACGACGCCCTGGGCCACCCGATCGGCGACAGGCTGCTGAAGCAGATCGCCGCGCGCCTGCGCGGCACCGTGCGGACTTCCGACACGGTGGCCCGCCTGGGCGGTGACGAGTTCGCCATGATCCTGAGCCGCCTGCCGCCGTTCGATGCCGCCGCCCTGGCCGTCCGCATCGTCGAGCTGATCGGCGAACCCTACGTCGTCGATGGCCAGCAGGTCGTGGTGGGCACCAGCATCGGCATCGCCGTGTCGCCCAACGATGGCAACTCCACCGACGATCTTCTCAAGAACGCCGACCTGGCTCTGCAACTGGCGAAATCCGAGGGACGCGGCACCCACCGTTATTTCGAACCCGACATGGACGCCCGCGTGAAGCAGCGCCACGGCATGAAGATGGAGTTGCGCCGGGCGGTGGCCATGGAGGAATTCGAGCTGTTCTACCAGCCGATCCTCAACGCCGCCTCGGAAGAGATCGTGGGCTTCGAGGCGCTGTTGCGCTGGAACCATCCGGAGCGCGGCCTGGTGCCGCCGGGCGACTTCATCCCGACCGCCGAAGCGACCGGACAGATCGTCGCCATCGGCGAATGGGTGATCCGCACGGCGTGCCACGAAGCCGCGGGCTGGCCGCCGGGCCTCACGGTCGCCGTCAACCTGTCGCCGATCCAGATCAAGAGCGCGAACCTCCTGGTGGCGATCAAGGCGGCGCTGGCGGGGTCGGGACTGCCGGCCGGCCGCCTGGAGCTCGAGGTCACGGAGACCGTCATGCTGCAGGATGACGGGACCACCATGCGGGTGCTGGGCGAACTGCACGGCCTCGGCCTCCTCATCTCGATGGACGATTTCGGCACCGGCTATTCGTCGTTGGGATCGCTGCGCAAGTTCCCCTTCGACCGGATCAAGATCGATCAGTCGTTCGTCAGCGAGATGTCGGATCACGGCGACAGCCTCGCCATGGTCCGGGCGGTGTCGGCGATCGGCGCCAGCCTGGGGATGGCGACGACCGCCGAAGGGGTCGAGACGCGGGAGCAGTTCGAGCGGGTGAAGAAGGAAGGCTGCACGGAGGTCCAGGGCTACCTGTTCAGCCGGCCGAAACCTGCCCGGGAAGTTCCCGTCCTGCTCGCCGAGAACCGCCGGCGGATCGCCGTGCCCGCCAAGGTCGAGCCGGCGCCTCTCGGCTGATCGATTTGCGCGCCAGCGATTCAACTGCCCGTCGTCTCGACCGGAGCGCGAAGCGCGAAGCGGAGAGACCTTCTCTCCACAATGAGCGGCTTATCGTTGAGAGAAGGTCTCTCCGCTCGGCCCTGCGGGCCTCGGTCGAGACGACGGAGTAATTCATATGCTCGCCAGCGACCCACGCGCACGCCACCGCCTATTCCGCCTGGATGCCGGCCTTTTCGATGATCGGGCGCCACAGCTCGATCTGCGACGCGAGCTTCCGGCGATGCGCCTCGGGCGTCGCCTGGTCGAGCGGCAGCAGGTAGGTCTCGATCTTCTCGAGCTGGGCTGCGACCGCCTTGTCGGCCACGACCTCGCGCAACGCCTTGTTCAGCGTGTCGAGGATGGGCTGGGGCGTGCCGAGCGGCGCGTAGAGGGCGAACCACACGCCGATAGCGAGGCTCGGCATGCCGACTTCGGCGGCGGTCGGCACGTCGGGCAAGGTCGCCATGCGCTGCGGCGCGGTCAGCACGTAGGCTTTGAGCTCGCCCGAGCGGATGAGGCCCGAGTTGGTGGTCGGCAGGTCGCAGATCAGGTCGACCTGGCCGCCGCGCAGGTCGATCACGGCGGGGCCGGCGCCCTTGTACTGCACGGTGGTGAGCGGCACGCCGATCGCCTCCTGAAACAGCATGGCGCAGAGATGGGTGGCGCTGCCCATGCCGGCCGAGGCCACGGTCATCTTCTCCTTGTTGGCCTTGGCATAGACCACCAGCTCGGCGAAGTCCTTTGGCGGGAAATCCTTGCGCGCCAGGATCACCATCGGCGCCTCTGCGAACAGGCCGATGAACTCGTACGACGCCAGCGGATCGAAGTTGAGCTTCTTGTAGAGGAGCGGAATGGTCGACATGCCGATGTGGTTGGTGAGCAGGGTGTAGCCGTCGGGCTTGGCCTTGGCCGCCTGCATCGAGCCCACCGCGCCGCCGGCGCCGCCGATATTCTGCACCAGCACCGTCTGGTTGAGCTTGGACCGCAGCCCTTCGGCCAGGGTGCGCGTCAGGTAATCGCTGGCGCCGCCCGGCGCGTAGGGCGTGATCAGGGTGATGGGATGGCTGGGATAGACGTCCCCGGCCGCCGCCGGGAACGCGGCCAGCACAGCGAAAAGCAGAGCCGCGATGCGGCGCATCTGTTTCCTCCTTCGTTTCTTGTGGTCGATGCTGGGCCAGCCCGCCGGTCTTTACCAGCGCCGCGAAGGGCGTAAGCTTGCGCGATGAAGCTCGAGCAACCGGATCCCCGAATTGGCGCCATCGCCACCGACGTCGACGTGCGCGCCCTCTCCGATGCCGACTGGCACACGCTCTACCAGGCGTGGCTCGACGGCATCGTACTGGTGGTGCGCGGCCAGACGCTCACCATGGAAGAGTTCCTGGCCTACTCGCGCCGCTTCGGCCGGCTGAAGCCGCACCGCGTGCGCAAGACGCGCCATCCCGACTATCCCGAGCTCACGCTGATGGGCGTGGGCACGCGCAAGCCCGACGGCCAGGTCGACCAGGCGATCTACAATCGCGGCGGCGGCTGGCACACCGATTCGCCGTGGGACACCGAGATCTGCAAGGGCACGCAGCTCTACGGCATCGCCATTCCGTCGCGCGGCGGCGATACGCTGTTCGCCAGCATGTACGAGGCCTATGACTCCCTGCCCGAGAGCCTCAAGAAGCGCATCGACGGGCTCAAGGCCGAGCACGCCTATGGCGGCCGCGCGCGCAAGGGCTTCGGTCTCCTGGAGCCCGAGGACCAGCGCCTGCCGCCGGCCGTGCATCCCGTCGTGCGCACCCACGAGGAGACCGGCCGCAAGTCGCTCTATGCCAATCCGACCCATATCCTGCGCATCCAGGGGCTCAGCGACGCCGAGAGCGACAGGCTGATCGCCGAGCTCACCGACCACATGGTGGCAACGCCGGCGCAGTACCGGCACAAGTGGCAGGTGGGCGACATCGTGCTCTGGGACAATCGCTGCGCGCTGCATTCGGCGACCGGCGGCTACCCGATCGAGGAGCCGCGCATCCACTGGCGCACCACGATCATGCAGGATGCGGGCGAGGCGCAGAAAGCGGCCTGATTGCCTCCCCCGTCATACGGGGGAGGTGGCCCGCAGGGCCGGAGGGGGCAGGCCACAGGCGAGGTCCCTCTCGATTCCAGATCTGAAATTCTCACCGATCATCTGTGGGGCTTTCCCCCTCCGCCCCTTCGGGGCACCTCCCCCATATGACTGGGGAGGAAGAGGGCCTAGCCGAACAGCCAGTTTCGCAGCAGCCCGAACAGTCCGGTGGCGAACAGGATGACGAGCGCCACGTTGCGGTAAAGCGTTTCGCTCGCCAGGCCATGGAACAGCCGGCCGCCCAACCACGCGCCCAGCACCATGACGGGAAACAGCACGACGGCGCGGGCCAGAGCCTCGACGCCGGCGACACCCGTCGCCAGCACGATCACGATCAGCAGGAACTGCGTCAGGAAATAATAGGTGACGATGTTGGCGCGATTGACCCGGGGCGGATCATTGCTCGACAGAAGATAGAGCAGCACCGGCGGACCGCCGACGCTGGTCGTGGCCATCATCGCGCCCGACACCGCGCCGACCGCGACGCCGGCGGCAATCGAGCGGCGGCCGGTATATTTCCAGCCGGTCCACATCAGCACGACGAAGCCCACGATCACGGCAGACACCACGGTGACGATGGTGTTCTTGTCGACACTCGCCAGCAACCATACGCCCAACGGCATGGCGGCACAGGCGGCGATGCTCATGGGCGTGAGCACCTTCCAGTCGGCGTGGCGGCGGACCTGCGGGAAGAGCTGCACGGAGACCACCAGCTCGATCGCCACCACGGTCACCACCATGTCGGCCGAGCCGAACAGGATGGCGAAGATCGGCGCCATCAGCATGGCCGAGCCGAAGCCCGCGAAGCCGCGCATCAGGCCCGCGACCAGGGTGACGGCGATGGCGGTCCACAGGCCGATGCCGGCGAACAACGAAGCGATGTAGGAGATCATGACGCGACTGCTGTGAAGGAGGACGAACGACGGCACGATCCGCTGGTCCCCGGCGCGCGGGGACGAGGGATCAGGCGATAAGTCGTAGCATCAGTCGCTTCATGGGGTCGGGACCTTCCGCGATAACGATTGCGCCGTCAACCCGCGCGCTCGGCGCCAAGCTTGGCGCGCACGAAGTCGATGCGGTCCTGGCCCCAGAAGAGTTCGCCGTCGACAACGAAGGTCGGCACGGCGAACACGCCCTGCTTGTCCGCCTCCGCCTGATGCCGGGCGAGCAGGGCCGGACCCTCGCCCGTCGCGAAGGCCTCGAAGCCCGCGCAATCGACGCCGATTTCCTTCAGGAGCGCTTCGACGGCGGCGCCATCCTCGTAGTCGAGCTCGCGCCTGAAGAAGCGCGGATAGGCGGCGTCGATCAGCGCCCTGCCCTTGCCGCCGGAGTCCGCGAACATCCAGGCGAGATGGATCAGGGTCGAATCGAAGATCTTCTGCGGTCCGCGGATGATCATGCCGCGCTGGTTGGCGAAGCGGCGGACGTCGGCATAGAGGTATTTGATGCGGCGCAGGCCGCGTTCGGCCACCTTGGGATCGGCCACGTTGTAGGCGCCCACGATGTCGAGCGCATAGGGGCGCAGGCGCAGCGTCACGCCGAGTTCCCTCTCCAGCGCATAGGCCGGATCCTTGGCGAGGAAGGAGTACGGGCTCTTGAGATCGAGCCAGAGATCGACGCTTTTGCTCATGCGCGCCGCGCCTGTCCCTCGCCCGTCTTGTCGCGCAGGCGCCGCATGCCGCGCAGCCAGCGGTCGATGTCGCCGGTCTTGCGGGTCATGTATTGCAGCACGTCGGGATGCGGCAGGATATGGAAGGTCTCGGCGTCCATGACGTCGATCACGGTCTGCGCCACCGCGTCGGTGTTGAGCACGCCGTCGACCGACGCCGCGGTGGCGCCGGCCATGCGCAGCATGTTGGTGTCGACCGCCTGCGGGCACAGCACCGAAACGCAGATGCCCTTGTCGCCGTACTGGATCGACAGATGCTCGGCCAGCGCCACGGCGGCGTGCTTGGTGACGCCGTAGGGCGCCGAGCCCATCGACGCCAGGAGGCCCGCGGCGCTCGCGGTATTGAGCAGGTAGCCCGACTTTCGCTGCAGCATGCCCGGCACCAGGGCGCGCGCGGCGTAGACATGGGCCATGACATGGATGCCCCACGAATCGGCCCAGTCCTGGTCCAGCGCGTCCTCGTGGCCGCCGCGGCCGATGCCGGCGTTGGAGAAGAAGACGTCGACCGGGCCGTAGTGCCGCTCGGCCTCGGCGATGAGATGGCGGATGTCGGCTTCCTTGGCCACGTCACAGGCCACGGCAATGCCCTTGATGTCCTTGGCGACGCCTTCCAGGCGGCCGGCGTCGCGATCGGCCACGACCACGCCCTTGGCGCCTTCCCGGGCATAGCGCCGCGCAATCGCCTCGCCGATCCCGCCCGCCGCGCCGGTGACGACGCAGACCTTGTCTTTCACTTTCATCTATGGCTCCCGAGCAAACCCACCACCTCACCCTGAGGAGCGGCCCGCAGGGCCGCGTCTCGAAGGGTGGGCATCACGCACCACGTTTGTTGCCCATCCTTCGAGACGCGCGCTGCGCGCGCTCCTCAGGATGAGGTCTTTGCTTACCCCCAGCTCTCCTCGATCAACTGCACATACTGCACCTTGGTCGGCTGGCGCGGCGTCGATTGGTGGCAGTGATCGCCCAGCGCGCCGTCGGCGATCTTCTCGACCGTGTCTTGCCCCAGGCCGAGCGCACCCAGGCCCTTCGGGATACCGAGCCGCGCGTTGAGTTCGCCCACGGCATTGGCCACGCCCTCGGCACTGGCCTCGCGTTCAGGCAGTCCTAGGAGCTGGGCCACGCGCTTGTACTTCTCGCCGACCGCCGGCTCGTTGAAGCGCAGCACCGCCGGCAGGTAGATCGCGTTCAGCGTGCCGTGATGCAGGTGATAGCCTTTCAGCCCTCCCGTCGGATGGCTGAGCGCATGCACCGCGCCCAGGCCCTTCTGGAACACCATGGCGCCTTCCATGGCGGCCATCGCCATGTTGTAGCGCGCCTCGCGGTCCTGGCCGTCCTTGGTCGCGCGCTCGACGTATTTCCACGCCTTCTCCAGGCCGTCGAGGGCGATCGCATCGGCCGGCGGATTGAAGGCGTTGGACAGGAAGCATTCGATGTTGTGGGTGAAGGCATCCATGCCGGTGCCCGCCGTGAGATGCGGCGGCAAGCCCATGGTGAGCTCGGGATCGATCAGCGCCAGCTTGGGAATGAGATGCGGGCTGCCGATGGCGAGCTTGCGGCCGGAGTCCATGATGATGACACCGCCGCGGCTCACCTCGCTGCCGGTGCCCGAGGTCGTGGGAATGGCGACGATGGGGGCGACGGCCGACGTGATCTTTGGTGCGCCGCCTTCGACGAAGGAATAGGTTTGCAGCGAACTGCCGGGATGCGTCGCCATCAGGCCGACCGCCTTGGCGAGATCCATCGGCGAGCCGCCGCCGATGGCGACGATGCCGTCGCAGCCCTCGTCCTTGTAGATCTTCAGCGCATCGCGCATGGCGGCTTCGGTCGGGTTTTCCGGCGTGCCGTCGTAGAGCGCGATCGGCATATTGCCCGGAAGCTGCTCCTTCACCCTGGCCCACAGACCGGCGGCGATCACGCCCTTGTCGGTGACGATCAGCGGCCGGCGGATGCCCAAAAGCTGCAGCTCGGAGTCGAGAAGCTTCAGCGCCCCGAAATCGAACTGGATGCGCGTGAGGTAGGTGATGAGCGCCATGGTACTCCCTGTGCGTGTTGGCCAAGATCTTCGACCGCGCCGCTGTCATTCCTCCCCAGCTGGGCGCCTAGCTTGTGGGCACATCACTCAATCTGGCTCCTCTCCCCCGCTAGGGGGAGGGGTTGGGTGAGGGGGATGCGCACGTCGTTGCCCCCTCACCTAGCCTCTCCCCCTAGCGGGGGAGAGGAACTCGAGCGCCTCGTCAGGAGGCGCTGAAGAGGCGCGATAGAACGGCTTGTCGCCCTTGACCGTGACGCGAAAGCCCAGCCGCTTGTGCGGGAAGTAATCCCACATCGCATGATGCATGGCCGCCCGGTTGTCCCAGAAGGCGATCGAGTTGGGCTGCCAGGCGAAGCGGCACTGGAATTCGGGCGTCTCGCTGTGATCGTAGAGCATTGCCAGCAGCGCATCGCTCTCGTTCTTCCTGAGGCCGGCGATGCGCGTGGTGAAGTTCCGGTTGACGTACAGCGCCTTGCGGCCTGTCACCGGATGGGTGCGCACCACGGGATGCTCGTTGCGCGGGAAGCCGCCCTCTTTCGGCGTGTGGCCGAAGCGGCCGCCATAGACCTGGGCGCCGTCATGGACCGCTGAAAGGCCCTCGCACAGTTTCTGGACCGGCGGCGAGAGCGTCTCGTAGGCGCGGTACATGTTGGCGAACAGGGTGTTGCCGCCGCCGTCGGGCGGCAGCTCCTTCATGTAAAGGATGCTGCCCATCGGCGGTTCGGCTTCGCAACTGACGTCGGAGTGCCATTCCTCGCCGGCCACGTGCTGGGACTTCTCGTCGGCCTTGACGACTAGGATCTCGGGATGCTCGCCGCTCATGCGCGAGGTGGGATGGAGATGCAGCTCGCCGAAGCGGCGGCCGAACGCCTTGTGCTGCTCGTGGCTCAGCTCCTGGTCGCGGAAGAAGATCACCAGGTTCGCCATCAGGGCATCGTGGATTTCCTGAAAGGTCTGGTTGCCCAGTGGCTTGGCGAGATCGACACCGAAGATCTCCGCGCCGATGCTGGGCGTGAGCTTGCGCACCTCGATCGTCTGGTAGCCCATTGGCTTTTCCTCACTTTTGCCGCAAGCCTACGCGAGAAAGACAGCATGAGCGACAGCCTTCTCCTGCGGGCCGCAACCGCGGTCGATGCGCCAACGGTGGCGGCGATCATCGCCGCGTCGTTCGAGGAATATCGCGGCAGGCTGATGCCCGAATCGGGTGCCTTCCGCGAGACGGCGGAGGGAATCGCCGCCGAGCTCGCCCACGAGTCGGGCGCCATCATCGCGGAGCGGAATGGCGAGATCGTGGGCTGCGTCATGCTGAAGCTGATCGACGACGACCTCTATTTCGGCCGGCTGTCGGTCGTGCCGTCGGCGCGCGGCCAGGGAATCGCGCGCCGCCTGATCGAGGCCGTCGAGGACGAGGCGCGCCGCCGCGAGCTGGCTGGCGTGCGGCTGGGCGTACGCATCGTGCTCACCGAGAACCAGCGCCTGTTCACGCAGCTTGGTTACGTCGAGATCTCGCGCGAGGCACATGAAGGGTTCGACCATCCGACCTCGATCAACATGCGCAAGGCGCTCCGCTAGTCGGATTCATTCCTCCCCAGCGGAGCTGGGGAGGTGGCGGAGTCATACGCCGACGGAGGGGTCATGGGCTCCGGTCGTGATGCTCATGACCCCTCCGTCCGCTTCGCGGACACCTCCCCTTCGCGGATTCCGCGAAGGGGAGGAAATGGATCCAATCGCGGCGCGAACCGGTAGCGGAAGGCGCAGGTCGGCGCGCCGCGCATGATCGTCTGGGCGCGCTCGAGGCTCACCTCACCTTCGCCCACCGAGGCAATGTCGAAATCCGCCGCGCAGATCAGCAGCGCACCAAGGTCGGGTTCGCCCAGCGCGCGGAAGAAGTCGGCGAAGCGGCAGCGCGTCACGTCGATGTCCAACGCTTCCTTGTCGTGCCGCCGGGTCTCGATCTCGACCTCCCGGCCGGAGACCTCGCCGAAGACGCTTTGTATGGCCGCCCACTTGCGCCGCGGGCTGCCCGCGATGCCCTCGCCGACCGCAGCGAACAGCTGCCTCGACCAGTCGCGCAAGGCCTGCCGCACGATGGCGTCGGCCTTGTCATGGCCGAGCTCGACGCGCAGGGCGCGCAGCACCGGCACGAGGACCTGGGCCTGGATCCGCGTCTTGTCGAGGAGGGATAGTTTGGGATCGACCAGGTAGTCGTCGAGCACACCGGGCATCAGCTCTTCCTCCGGAAACGAAAGTCGCAGCAGCTGCCGCCCTGCATGATCGTCTGGCTGCGCGTGAGCTCGAGGTCGTCGTTGAAGCCCGCGACCATGGCGTGGTCGCGGCTGCAATGGATCAGCGAACCCAGATCCGCCAGGCCAAGCTCCTTGAAGAATTCCGCGTACCTGCAGCGGGTCACGTTGAAGGCGAGGCGGTCGTCGGTCTGGTCGAGGACCTCGATGTCCAGACCGCCGCCGCCGCCCCACACCGTCTCCGCCAATTCCCGCAGGCCCGCGACGTCGCCGCCGAAGCGGCCGGCCCATCTCGCCCCCTCCTCGGCGGCCAGGCCGCGGATCGTGGCGACGACCGCCTCCCGCGTCGCCGCATCGCCGAACTTTTCCCGGCAGGCCGCGATGAAGGGAATGAGCACGCCCGCCTCGATCTTGCGCTTCTGCAGATGGCCGATCGCAATGTCGTCTTTCATGGAGCTCTCCAGCGGTTGTATCGAGGGCGGCGACAGTCGCGCCTCACGCAGTGAGGGACAAATCAGCTATTCTCCGCCTTGAGCCTTAGAATAACTGATTCATCTGCGGCCGCTCGCGGCCCTATCTTCCGCAAAGAGAGCGAGAGAGAACGATCGTGACCTATCGACTTCCGCCCCTGAATGGCCTGCGCGCCTTCGAAGCCGCCGCGCGCCACATGAGTTTCAAGTACGCCGCCGACGAGCTCTGCGTCACTGCCGGCGCCGTCAGCCAGCACGTGAAGGCGCTCGAGGCCGCGCTGGGCATAAAGCTTTTCCGCCGGTCGGCGCGGGCCATCGCGCTGACGGCCGAGGGCCGGGACTATCTGCCGTCGATCCGCGCCGCGTTCGAGGTGATCGCCAAGGCCACCGAGGCGACGGCGCCCGGGCTTCGCAAGCGCAAGCTCCGGCTGGGCATCGCGCCGGCGCTCGACAAGGTCGGCTGCCCGGTGCTGAGCCGTCTCGTTTCCCACAAGGCGTCGACCGAGATCGTGGGCACGCGCGTGAAGGATGATCCGGGCCTGCTCGCCGAGGGCGGGCTCGACGCGCTGCTGCGCACCTCCGACAACTCCTGCGCCGGGCTGCATATCGACCGCATCGTCCTGGCGGGCGGCGAGGCGGGACGGATGCCGGCGATCCTGGTCACCCGCCCGGGCATCGCCGGCTGTCGCCAGCACCGCACCCTCGTGAAGCTGCTGCGGGCTTGAGCGACCCCCTTGCGTTCGCGCCGTCCGCGCGACATGAATCCAGCATGACCAACCGCATCCCCATCACCGGCCCCGTCGTCTGGCGCGGCGACGACATCAAGACCTCCAAGCGCTGGATCCGCGACCTGCCGAAATCGGCGATCGACGATCTCGACGCCGGCCTCGCCGCCGTCAAGAAGAAGGGCCTCGACTGGTCGCAGATCACGCGCGAGGACTTTCCGCTGGGTTCGCTCGACAGCCTTCTGGCCGACATCGCCGGCGAGCTGGAGAACGGCGTCGGCATCATGAAGCTGCGCGGCTTCCCGGTCGACCGCTACGACGAGGACGACCTGCGCAAGGTCTATTTCGGACTGGGCACGCATCTCGGCACGCCGGTGTTCCAGAACCGGAGCGGCGAGCTGATGCGCGCCATCCGCGACGAGGGCGCCCATGCCGGCCGCACTTACGGCGAGACCAAGGACCAGACGGGCGCGACCTTCCTCTCCTCCTATGCCCGCACACTCACCAATGGCGCGTTGCGCTTCCACACCGACCGCACCGACGTGGTCGGCCTGCTCTGCGTGCGCCAGGCGCGCGCCGGCGGCGTCAGCAAGCTCGCCTCGACGCCCGCCATCCACAACGCCATCCTGGCGAAGCGGCCCGACCTGCTCGACGAGCTGTTCAAGGATTTCTGGCGCAGCCGCTTCGGCGAGGAAGGCACCACCAAGGAGACCGCCTATCCGCTGCCGATCTTCGGCCTCTGCGACGGCAAGTTCACCTCGCACTATTCGCTCACCTTCATCGAGGCCGGCCAGCTGGCCGACGGGGTGCCCAAGCTCACGGCGGCGCAGCGCGAAGCGATCGAGCTCCTGATGGCGACGGCCGAGGAGCTCTGCTTCGAGATGACCCTGGAGCCCGGCGACCTGCAGCTCATCAACAGCCACGTCACCTATCACGGCCGCACGCCGTTCGAGGACGATCATGGCGCCGGCATGAGCCGGCTGCTGCTGCGCATCTGGCTCACCATGCCCAACAACCGGCCGCTGCCGGCCGGCCACGACATCCTGTGGCGCAGCATCGACGCCAACACGCCCCGCGGCGGCATTCAGCAGGTCACGATCTAAAACGCCTCACCCTGAGGAGCGGTCCGCGTCGCGCGGGGTAGCCCCGCGCTTTACCGCGTCTCGAAGGGTGGGAAGCCGCCTTGGTGTTGCCCATCCTTCGAGACGGCCGCTTCGCGGCCTCCTCAGACGGCCGCTTCGCGGCCTCCTCAGGATGAGGCTATTTTTTGTTGCGCAGACTCCCCACGATCCCGGTCGGAAAAAAATAGACGCAAAGGATGAAGGCCACGCCCAGCCACAGGAGCCAGCGGTCGGGGTGGAAGAAGTTGGCCAGAAAAGGCAGGCCGGCCAGCGCCTTGTTGGCGACCGCCAGAAGGTCCTGCAGGTAGTTCTGGGCAAACACCAGCAGCACGGCGCCCAGCACCGCGCCGTACATCGTGCCCATGCCGCCGATCACCACCATCAGCAGGATGTCGACCATGATGTCGAAGGAGAGCGTGGTGTCGGGGTTGGTCTAGCGCGACCACAGCGCCAGCAGCGCGCCGGCCAGCGTCGCCACCGCCGCGGCGATGCAGCTGGCGATGGTCCGGTAGACGACCGTGCGGTAGCCGATCGCCTCGGCGCGGAAGTGATTCTCGCGGATCGCCTCAGCACGCGGCCGAACGGCGAGTTCACGATCCGCAGCAGCAGCAGCACCAGCGCCACGGAGATCGCATAGACCAGATAGTAGGTCGAGCAGGCGGCCGTTCAGGCGCACACCGAACAGGCTGGCATCGCCCAGGCGAGAATGCACGGGCGCAGGGCCGCCGGCAGCTGATAGTTGAGCCCGTCCTCGCCGCCGGTCAGGTCGGAGAGCTGCGAGGCCAGGATGGCGAAGGCGCTCGCCACCGCGAGCGTGATCATGGCGAAGAAGATCGTGCGCACGCGCAGGCTGAACAGGCCGATCACGGCGGCCAGCACGATGGCGACGGCGAGCCCCGCGGCGATCCCGACCGCGACGCGAGTCCCAGCCGGCGCCCAGGCGGGTCGAGCGCGATGGCGACGCCATAGGCGCCGATGCCGAAGAACATGGTGTGGGCGAAGGAGACGATGCCGGTGTAGCCCAGCAGCAGGTCGAAGCTCGCCGCCAGCACGATGAAGACGCAGATCTTGGCGGCGACGTTCAGCGACTTGGCGCCGGGGAACAGGAACGGCGCGATCGCCAGCCCCAGCACGATCGCCACCAGCAGGACGGCGAGCCAGCGGCTGCGCGGCAGGTCGTCGGAGAGGAGCGCGCGCAACATGGCTACCTCTTGGCCACGGGATAGAGTCCCTGCGGCCGCCACAGCAGGATCATCGCCATCAGCAGGATGTTGGAGCCCAGCGCCACCTTGGGCGCCAGGAAGCCGATGTAGTTGGCGGTGAGGCCGACCAGCAGCGCGCCGATGAAGCAGCCGCCCACCGAGCCCAGGCCGCCGATGATGATGACGATGAAGACCAGCACGATGACCTGCGCGCCGATCGCCGCCGTGACCGTCTCCTGGTAGAGGCCCCACATGGCGCCGCCCAGCCCGGCCAGCGCGGAGCCCGCCACGAAGACGCCGACGAACAGGCGGCGGATGCGGTAGCCCAGCGCCTCGACCATCTCGCCGTTCTCGACGCCGGCGCGGATCAGGAGGCCGATGCGCGTGCGGTTGAGCGTCAGCGCCAGGACGGCGAACACCGCAAGGCCCACCACGACGGCCAGCACGCGATATTTCTCGATCGCCACGTCGCCCAGCAGGAAGGCGCCGCGCAAGGCAGTCGGCCGTGCGAGCGTGATCTGGTCGGGGCCCCACACGACCTTCAGGAGCTGCTCGGCCACGATCAGGCCGCCGGTCGTGACCAGGATCTGGCTCAGATGCTGGCCGTAGACCGGCCGCACGATCACGCGCTCGAAGAAGAAGCCCAGCGCCCCGCTCACGATGACGGCCGCCAGCACGGCCGGCGCCACGGCGGCGAGGTTGAGCCAAAGCGAATCGGCGGTCATCCAGGGCGCCAGCGCCAGCATGACGCTGGCCGCCACGAAGGCGCCGACGGCGATGAAGGCGCCGTGGCCGAAATTGAGCACGTCCATCAGGCCGAAAGTGAGCGTGAGGCCCGACGCCATGATGAAGATCATCAAGCCCATGGCGAGGCCCGCGACCGTGAGCGTCACCCAGCTCGAGGGCGAACCGACCAGGGGCAGGGCGACGACGGCCAGCACCGGGACCAGCAACAGGGGCAAGTAGTCCCTCTTCATGTGGCCCGCTTCATTGATGCTCCCCCATGCCGAGGCCGAGCAGATGCTGCTGCAATCCTGAATCCGTGGCGAAGGCCGCCATGCCGCCGGTATGCGCCACCTTGCCGTCGTCCATCACGGCCACGGTGTCGCCCAGCTGGCGGGCGAAGGCAAAGTTTTGCTCGACCACGAGGAGCGTCGTGGCGCCATCCTTCAGTTCGCGGAAGGCCGCGATCATGTGGGCGATGATGGCGGGCGCCAGGCCCTTGGTCGGCTCGTCGATCAGCAGCAGGCGTCGCGGCTCGATGATGGCGCGGGCGACCGCCAGCATCTGCTTCTGGCCGCCCGACAGATGGCCCGCGGGCAGCTGCCAGAAGCGCTTCAGCGCCTCGAAGCGGCTGAAGATCCAGTCGAGGCGCTTCGGATCAGGCGGCCCCGAGCGCGCCGCCAGCACTAGATTCTCCTGCACCGTGAGGTCGGCGAAGATCGCCATGCTCTCCGGCACATAGGCGATGCCGAGGCGGGCGATGTCGGGCGTCGCCATCCTGGTGATGTCGCGGCCGGCGAAGCGGATCTCGCCGGCAGCGGCGCGCCACAGCCCCATGATGGTGCGCAAGGTCGTGGTCTTGCCGGCGCCATTGCGGCCCAGCAGCATGGTGAGCCCGCCTTCCGCCACGTCGAAGGCGACGCCGTGCAGGATGTGATAGTGGCCGATGTCGGTCTTGACGCCGCGCAGGCTCAGCAGCGGTTCAGCCATTCCCGTCTCCCGGGGCCGCTCCGCCGAGATAGGCTTCGCGCACGATGTCGGAATTGATCACCTCGGCGGGCTTGCCGTCGGCCATCAACTTTCCCTGGTGCAGCACGACGATGCGGTCCGAGAGAGCGCGCACTACATCCATCTTGTGCTCGACCAGCAGGATGGTCTTGTCGCCGCGCGCCTTGATGTTGGCGATGATGTCGAGGATCGTCGGCACCTCATCGATGCTCATGCCGGCGGTCGGCTCGTCGAACATGAAGATGTCGGGCTCGAGCGCCAGCAGGATCGCGACCTCGAGCTTGCGCTGGTCGCCGTGCGGCAAGGTGGAGGCCACCGCCTGGGCGCGCTCGGCCAGCGACACGGCGGCAAGATGCGCCATCGCCCGGTCGATCAGTTCGCGGTGCGTTGCCACGCGCGAGAAAAGATCGAATGCCTTGCCGCTTTTCACTTGGACCGCCAGCCGCACGTTTTCCAGCGCCGTGAGGTCGGGAAAGAGATTGGTGAGCTGGAAGGCGCGGCCCAGCCCCAGCCGCGTGCGGCGCGGCGCGGCATAGCCGGTGATGTCCTGGCCGTTCAGCCGCACCTTGCCGGAGGTGGCCGGCAGCTGGCCCGATATCAGGTTGAAATAGGTCGTCTTGCCGGCGCCGTTCGGCCCGACGATGGCCGTGAGCGTGCCCGGCTGAAAGGCGCAGCTCACCCCGTCGACGGCGGCATGGCCGCCGAAGCGGATCGTCAGGTCTTCGGTTGCGAGCATGGGAGGCGACTCTAGACGCGACTCAAGCATCCTCTCCGCCGCGCAGTGGGGGAGAGGAAGGGGCCCGTTGCGAAGCAACGGGAAGGTGAGGTGGTGCGCGATACAGAGGTGATGGGCGAGCGGAGAAGTCGAAGACCCACCTCACCCTCCCCGCGCTCACGCGCGGGTCCCCTCCCTCTCCCCCCGCTGCGCGGGCGGAGAGGGCGTTTGACGCAATGTCGATCGGACGCCTCAACGCTTGTTCTTGATCGGGAGCTTGAGCTCGTCGGCCGGGATCTCGCGCACCAGCTCGAGCAGGTCGACGTTGTCCGGCGGGTCCTTCTTCATGCGCCAGTGATACATCACCTGCAGCGCCTGATGGTCCTCCTTGCGGAAGGTCATGGTGCCCTTGGGCGTCTCGAAGCTCATGCCTTCCATGGCGGCGATCAGCTTCTCGCTGTCGGTGCTCTTGGCTTTCTTCACCGCCGCGACGATGGCGAGGGCCGCGGCCATGCCGCCGGCCACGAAGAAGTCGGGCGGCGTGCCGTTGTTCTTCTTCTTGTATTCGGTCACCAGCCAGTCATTCACCGGGTTCTTGGGGAAGCCCCAGTAGTAATAGATGGCGCCTTCGAGGCCGGGGAACTGCTTCCAGCCGGCCATCACCGGCAGGATGTTGCCGCCGGGCGCGATCTCGATGCCATAGCGCTCGGGCTTGAGGTCCATCAGCTTGGGCAGCGGATGGGCGCCCGCCCACACCACGACCACGATCTTGCGGCCGGGCTTGTCCTTCAGTGCGTCGAAGATGCGCTGCGCCGGCGCGGTGAAGTCGGTGGTGGCCTGCGGCGCGTATTCCTCGTGCACGATCTTGGCCTTGGAACCGACGGCCGCCAGCGCCTCCTTGAGCGACGCGACGCCGTCCTTGCCGAAGGCGTAATCCTGGGCGAGCGTGGCGATGCTGATGTTCTCGTCCTTCAGGGTGGCGGCGGCGGCCAGCGCGTCCTGCGTGGAGTTGCGCGCGGTGCGGAAGACATAGCGGTTCCATTTGTCGCCGGTGATCTGGTCGGCCACGGCGGGCTCGACGATCAAAAGCTTCTTGTACTCCTCGGCGACCGGCAGCATGGCGAGTGCGGCGGCGGAAGAGGAGGTGCCGACGGCGATGTCGACCTTGTCGTCGCCATAGGCCTGCTCGAGGGCGGCCTTGGCGAGGTCGGGCTTCAGCTGGTCGTCCTTCAGGATGACCTGGATCTTGCGGCCGTCGACTTCCATCGTGCCCTGCGTGGCGTACTCCAGCCCCAGCATGAAGCCGGCCTCGGTCTGGCGGGCGTAGGCCTCGAGTGGGCCGGTCTTGCCGTAGATCAGCGCGATCTTGATGGGCGGCTGCTGGGCGGCAGCCGGCAGGGCGAGCGCCAGGCCGGCCGCAACAATTAATGAACGACGAAACATCAAAAGCGTCCTCCTATTAGGACGCCCTTCTAGTCGATGATCGCGGCCTGCACCATGGTCCGGAACTGGGTGCGCAGGAACCGTGTGTCGCCCTCGCTCGCCTGCACCATGTAGATCGCCACGAGCTCTTCCTTGGGGTCGACCCAGAAGGTCGTTCCGGCAGCGCCCGACCAGCCATATTCGCCGACCGAGCCCTCGATCGCCGAATCGCCCAGCCGCGTGTGGACCTCGAAGCCCAGGCCGAAGCCGAAGCCGTCCGGCCGGCCGGGACGGTTGCCGACGTGATCGGCGGTCATGAACTCCAGTGTCTTCCGGCCGATGACGCGCTTGCCGCCGAAGGCGCCGCCATTGGCCAGCGCCATGGTGAAGCGCAGATAGTCCTCGGTCGTGCTCAGCATGCCGCCGCCGCCCGATTCATACTTGGCGCCGTCGTCGACCTTGAAGCGCGGCGTCATCGGCGGGCCGTTGGGCTTCTGGCCGGGCTGGGCGGCGCGCGCCAGCTTGTCGGCCGGCACCTGGAAGCTCGTATCGACCATGCCGAGCGGCTGCAGCACGCGCTCGGACAGCGCTTCGCTGAATTTCTTGCCGGTCAGGACCTCGATCAGGCGGCCTTGCACGTCGACCGCGACGCTGTATTCCCAGCGCGCGCCCGGCGTGAAGAGCAGCGGCACGCCGGACAGGCGATGCACCATCTCCTCGACGGTGGCGGTGCGGTCGCCGATCTTGGCGTCGATGTACGCCTGGTGGACCAGCGATGTGCCGCGGCTGCCGTAGGTGAGTCCGGAAGTATGGCGCAGCAGGTCCTGCACCGTCATCGGCCGGTCGGGATCGGCGAGGTGGAGCACCGGCTTGCCGTCGGGCCCCGCGACCTCGGTGCCGACCTTCATCTTGCCGATTTCGGGCAGGTACTTCGCCACCGGATCGCTCACCTGCAGCTTGCCCTCCTCGACGAGCTGCATCAGCGCGATGCTGGTGATCGGCTTGGTCATGGAATAGATGCGGAAGATCGAATCGAATTTCATCGGATCGTCGGAATCGGGCGCGCGCTTGCCCTGCACGGAGATCCACGCGACCTTGCCGTGACGCGCCACCAGCATGACGGCGCCGGGCATCAGCCCGTCGTCGATGTTCTTCTTGGTGGCGGCCTCGAGCCGCTTCAATTGCGCCGACGACAGCCCGACATCTTCCGGCTTGCCGGCCATCGGCGCCGGAGTTCTCGGCGTGCAGCGCGACGGGCATTGCCGCGGCACACGACAACAGGGCAATCGCAAACCTGCGGCTGAATTTCTTCATGGCCGTTTCCCCCTCAATCGATGAGTGCACCATCGTCCTGAACGGCCTCCCAGACAAGGTCATCCCTTTGTGCGCCGTCTTGCTGTCTCGCCTTTGGGGTTGCGACCGCCCGCTCGAGGAGTTGCGATCGCCTGACCCTGACCTACGACCGGCCTTCCAGAAGCGCCTTCTCGCGCTGAAAGAGTTCGATCACGGCGTCCATGACGGCGCGCACGCGCGGCAGGGCGCGGAGGTCGCGATGGACCAGCAGCCACTGCTCGGCGAACACTTCGGGGACGACGCCGCCCACGCGCTTCAGCGCCGGATCGGGGTCGCCAAGATAGCAGGGCAGGACCGCAAGGCCCGCCCCGGACCGCGTCGCCTCGTGCACGATCAGCCAGTTGTTGCAGCGCACCGCGAGGCGCGTGCCGCCCAGTCGCTCGAGGAGCCATTGCTGGCCCGGCATGTAGCCGTGGTCGTCGTCGAAGCCGATCCAGGGCAGCCCGTCGATTGCGCCCTTGCGGCCCAGCGGAAAATCGCGCGCGGCATAGACGGCGTAGGCGATGCGGCCCAGCTTGCGCACGACGATGCCGGCCAGCTCCGGCACCTGTTCGCGGATCAGGAGATCGGCCTCGCGCCGCGACAGGTTGGCGAGCGTGTGGCTCGCGATCACTTCGAACTCGATGTGGCGCAGCCGCTCGCGCAGCCAGGCGAGATGGCGGGCGATCAGGGCGGCCATCGCCTCGCCGGCCGACAGGCGCACGACGCCGCTCACCGTGTCGCTCAAGCCCGCGCTGCGGCGATGGATAGAGAGGGCGGCCTTTTCCATCGCCTCGGTGTCGGCCAAAAGCTCCTCGCCGGCCGAGGTCGGCACGAAGCGGTCGGGCAGGCGCTCGAACAGGCGCGCGCCGATCTGCTGCTCCAGCGCCTGCACGCGACGCGACACGGTGGGATGGCTGACGCCCAGCGCCTTGGCCGCCGTCGTCAGCGTGCCCTCGCGGGCCAGGGTCAGGAAAACACGGAGATCGTCCCAGTTGGCGTCCACGTTCAAAATTGTACAGCCAATTTTCCGAATTGTGGAATGACGAATATTTGCGTTCGACTTAAAGTCATTCTCATGCACATCGAACCGCGTCTTCTGGTCTTCACCCGCGGCGTCCGCGGCCGCATCGCCGGCGCCGTCGCCATCGGCCTTCTGTCCGTCGGGCTGGGCGTCGCCCGCCTGGGCCTTTTGGGCTGGCTGATCGGCCAGGTCTTCGCTGGCCGCACCTTGGCCGAGCTGGTGCCGTCCATCCTGTTGATCGCCCTGGTGATGGTGCTGCGCGGCACCGCTGAGCACTGGCGCGCGGTGGTGGCGCACGAGACCGCGGCGCGGGTGCAGAAGGCGTTGCGGCGCACGCTCTACGACCGCATCGCCGCCCTCGGGCCGGGCACGGTCGGCCGCCAGCGCTCGGGCGCGCTCACGCTCTCCATGATCGACGGCGTCGAGCAGCTCGAGACCTATTTCGGCCAGTTCCTGCCGCAGTTCCTGATCGCGCTGCTCTCGCCGCTGCTGATCTTCGCCGTCGTGGCCTTCATCGACCTGCCGGTGGCGCTGGTCATGCTGGGCTTCGCCCTGGTGGCGTTGTTCGCGCCCGGCCTGTGGCACAAGTTCGATGTCAGCAACTCGCAGTACCGGCAGAAGTCCTATGCCTCCTTCGCCGCCGAGTTCCTCGATTTCGATCCAGGGCCTGGCGACCCTGAAGGCGTTCGGCCAGGGCAAGACGCGCGCCGACAAGCTCGAGGTCGAGGCGCGCGACCTCTTCCGCCGCACCATGTGGGTGCTGGGCACCAACGCGCTGGCGCGCGGCATCACCGACACCGCGATCGCCTGCGGCGCGGCGGCCGCCCTGATCTACGGCGCGTCGCGGGTCGAGGCGGGCGCGCTCTCGCTCTCCGCCCTGCTCGTCATCCTGATGCTAGGCATAGAAATCTTCCGGCCGATGCGCGAGCTGCGCACCGTGCTGCACCAGGGCATGGTCGGCCTCTCGGCCGCGCAGGGCATCTACCGCATCCTGGACGACCAGCCCGGCGTCGCCGATGCACCGGCCCGACGGCTCGACAAGGCGCTGGCACCGACGATCGAATTCGACGACGTGCGCTTCTCCTATCCCGGCACCCGCCGCACCGTGCATGACAGGCTCACCTTCCGCGCCGAAGCGGGCGAGCGGCTGGGGCTGGTCGGACCGTCGGGCGGCGGCAAGTCGTCGATCGTGCGCCTGCTGCTGCGCTTCTACGATCCCGATCGCGGCCGCATCCTTTTGGGCGGCCACGACCTGCGCACCCTGCCGTTCGCCGAGATCCGCGCGCTGATCTCGGTGGTCAACCAGGACACCTTCCTGTTCCACGGCACGGTCGAGGAGAACATTCGCCTCGGCCGGCCCGACGCCTCGCAGGAAGACCTCGAGGACGCCGCGCGCGCAGCCAACATCCACGACTTCATCCTGAGCCTGCCGCAGGGCTATCAGACGACGATCGGCGAAAAGGGCATCAAGCTCTCGGGCGGCCAGCGCCAGAGGGTCGCCATCGCCCGCGCGCTGCTGCGCGACACGCCGATCCTGGTGCTCGACGAGGCGCTGTCGGCGGTCGACGCCGAGAACGAGGCGGTGATCCAGGAAGCGCTCGACCGGCTGATGCAGGGCCGCACGACCTTGATCCTGGCCCACCGCCTGTCGAGCGTGATCGATTGCGACCGCATCCTTGTGCTCGACGGCGGCAAGGTCGCCGAACAGGGGCGCCACGATGCGCTGATGGCACGGCGCGGCGTCTATGCCAGCCTGATGGCCGAGCAGGCGCGCGAGCAGCACGGCGCCGGCGCGGCCGACCTGATCGACGCACCCGCGCGCACGGAGAGCGTGTCCGACACGCCGGGCGGCGCCGTAAAACCTCTCACCGAAGGCATTATCAAGGCCGAGGGACTCACCTGGTATCAGGTCGTGGCGGCGCTGATGAAGGTGATCCTGCCGTGGAAGGGCAAGCTCACCCTCACCTTCACCCTCGGCGTGCTGCGGGTCATCGCCTTCATCGGCGTCGGCGTGCTGTCGGCCCTGATCGTGCTGGCGCTGAAGCATCACGAACCCTATGCACGGTCTCGCGATTGCGCTCGCCATCACCGCGCCGCTGTCGGGCGTGCTGCACTGGCTGGAATCGTGGATGGCGCACGACATGGCCTTCCGCCTGCTGGCCGAGATGCGCATCGACGCCTTCCGCAAGCTCGACGCGCTGGCGCCGGCATATCTCGTGCGCCGCCGCACCGGCGACCTGATGGCGCTCGCCACGCACGACATCGAGCTGGTCGAGTATTTCTTCGCCCATACCGTGGCGCCGGCCTTCGTCGCTATCCTGGTGCCGGCGGCCGTGGTCGCTGTGCTGGCCTGGGCCAATGGCTGGCTCGCGGTGGCGCTGGTTGCCGTTCCTGCTGGCCGCCGGCTTGAGCCCGTTCCTGATGCGGAAGCGGGTCGACCAGCTGGGCAGCCAGGCCCGCGAGGCGGCGGGCGAACTGGGCGCCTTCGCCGTCGATTCGGTGCAGGGCCTCGGAGAGATCGTGGCTTTCCAGCAGGAAGCCTCGCGCGGCACCAAGCTCGACCAGCTGTCGCAGCGCCACATCTCGCTGCGCCTGCCCTTCTTCCGCGAGCTCACGCGCCAGCAGGCGATGCTGGAAGTCCTGATCGGGCTGGGCGGACTAACTGTCGTCGTGACGGGCGCAGCGCTCGCCCAGCAGGGCGCGCTCGATCCCGGCCTGCTGCCGCTCATGACCATCCTCGCCATGGCGGCCTTCCTGCCGGTGTCGGAGATCGCCCAGATCGGCCGCCAGCTCGCCGACACCTTGGGCGCCACGCGCCGCGTCTATGCGCTCGCCAACGAGCCGATCCCGGTGCGCGACGGCAAGGGCGTGGCGCCACGCAAGGGCGCCGCTTCGCTGGCGCTGGAAGAAGTCAACTTCACCTATCCCGGCCAGAGCCGCCGTGCGCTCTCCGACGTCAGCTTCGAGATTCCCGCCGGCAAGACCGTGGCGCTGGTCGGCACCTCGGGCGCCGGCAAGACGACGACGGCGCAGTTGCTGATGCGCTTCTGGGATCCCGATTCCGGCCGCATCACCCTGAACGGCGCCGACTTGCGCGACTACAAGCTCGACGCGCTGCGCCAGCTGATCGCCCTGGTCGCCCAGGACACCTATCTGTTCAACGACAGCCTGCGCGCCAACATCCTGATCGCGCGGCCCGAAGCCTCCGAGGCCGAGCTGCAGGCGGCCATCCAGCACGCCTCGCTCAGCGAGCTGGTCGCCGCTCTGCCCGAAGGACTCGACTCGCCCGTCGGCGAGCGCGGCACCAGCCTGTCGGGCGGCCAGCGCCAGCGGGTCGCCATTGCCCGTGCCTTCCTGAAGGACGCGCCCATCCTGGTGCTCGACGAGGCGACCTCGCATCTCGATGCGGTGAACGAGCAGGCGGTGCGCCGCGCGCTCGACGTGCTGCAGGCCGACCGCACCACCATCGTCATCGCCCATCGGCTGTCGACGGTGCGCGATGCCGATCTGATCGTGGTGCTGGACGAGGGCAGGGTCGCCGAGACCGGCACCCACGCCTCGCTGCTGGCGCGGGGCGGCCTCTACGCCCGGCTGGTGTCGCGCCAGCTCGCGTCGGTCTATGCTCCGGCCGCCTCATGAATGCCCATCGGGGAAACGCATCATGTTCAGCCACGTCACCGTCGGCAGCAACGACGTCGCCAAGTCCAGGATCTTCTATGATGCCCTGCTGAAGCCGCTCGGGCTGGTTCGCCACGCAGATCACCCGACCGGGGTCGGCTACGCCGAGGCCGGCGGGCGGCCGCAGCTCTGGATCGTGAGCCCGCTCGACAAGAAGGCGGCCAGCGCGGGCAACGGCGTTACCGTTGGGCTCGAGGCGTCCGACCGCTCTGCGGTCGACGCCGCGCACAAGGCAGGCATGTCGGCCGGGGCAAAGGACGAAGGTGCGCCGGGGCTGCGCACGCACTATCATCCGAATTATTATGGCGCCTATCTCAGGGATCCGGACGGCAACAAGATCTGCATCGTCTGCCATAAGCCCGCGTAGGAGAACAAGATGAGCGAGCCGTTCAAGGTGTTCTGGCAGCCTGGTTGAACCAGCTGTCTGAGACTCAAAGAGTTTCTATCGGTCCGTGGGATCGACTTCGTATCAGTGAATGTTCTTGAAGACCCGAACGGCATGGCCGAGCTGCAGAAGCTTGGTGTGCGCTCGGTGCCCGTGCTGTCGCGCGGCGACAAATTCACCTTCGGCCAGAGCACCAAGCAGATCGTCGACTTCCTCGGCCTGCACGAGAAATCGGGCCCCGAGCTTTCGACCGACGAACTGGCGGCGCGCGTCGACAAATTCATGGGGGCGGCGCTCGAGCTCATCCCGCTGATGCCCTACGACCGGCTGGATACCCATGTGCCGGGCCGGCCGCGCAGCTATCGCACACTCGCCTTCCACCTGTTCCGCGTCGTCGTGGCCTTCCTCGACGCCAACGAGGGCACCACCCTGGTCCAGGCAATGTTCCGTGAGGAGCCCGCGCCCGACGCCGACACCGCGACCCTGGTGGCCTACGGCGAGAAAGTGCGCACGCGCTTCCGCGACTGGTGGAGCAAGGGCGACACGTCGCCCACCAAGTCGCTGCCGACCTATTACGGTCCGCAAACCCTGCACGAGCTGATGGAACGCACGACCTGGCATTCGGGCCAGCACGTGCGGCAATACATGATGCTGCTCGAGAAGGAAGGCGTGACGCATCACCGGCCGCTGATCGCCGCCGATTTTGCCAAGCTGCCGATGCCGCAGAACGTGTGGGACGGTTGACGCCCGCATCCGGTTCGCCTATGGCCGCACGAGCATGCCAGCCAAGTTCCCCAGCCGGAAATATCCCGACGCCGGCGCTTTCGTCGCGGACTATGTACGCCTCGTTGCCGGGGGTCTTGCTTCCGTGCCGTCGTCCGAAATCGATCGCGCCGCAGCCGCCCTCAAGCAGGCCATCCAGGGCGACAGGCTGATCTTCGCCTGCGGCAATGGCGGATCGGCGGCGATCGCCAATCATCTCACCTGCGACTGCTCGAAGAACGTCGCCACCAACACGACGCTGCGCCCCAGGGTTGTGAGCCTGTCGCACACCATCGAGCTGATCACCGCGATCGCCAACGACATCGACTATGCCGAGATCTTCGCCTTTCAACTCAGGAACGCCGCCCGGCCCGGTGATGTGCTGATCACGATCTCCTCATCAGGCGATTCGGAGAACATCGTGCGCGCGTTGGCCTGGGCGCGCGACAACGGCCTTGGCACCATCGCCATGTCGGGCTTTTCCGGTGGCCGCAGTGCCAAGATTGCGGATATCAACCTCCATGTCGCAGCTGAGAATTACGGCGTCGTCGAGGACGCTCATCAGGCCTTGATGCACATTCTGTCGCAGTATGTGCGGATGTCCGAAGTACCCGAAGCGAGCCTGGCGACGCTGCGTTTTTAGGGCTTTCCCGGGAAACCTTTGGCGCTCTGCTGCGTTACTTGGGGTAATCCCAAAGCCCAGGAGTACGCCATGCGCAATTCGGCCACCTATAATGGCAAGGATCTCGCCAAAGAAATTGCCCTCCTCAAGGCCCAGTTGGAAGACCTCTCGGCCAGCGTCAACGATACCGGCAGTTCGATCGTGGAGCGCGGCCAGGAGGCTGTCGAGGAGACTCTGCGCTCGGCCCGCGAGTTGATCGCCAAGTATGGCGACACCGCCCGAGGGATCGTGAACGACACCGCCAAGCTCAAGACCAAGGCGACCGATACGCTGATCGAGCATACCGAGGCCCGGCCACTCACCACCCTGGCCGCCATCGTCGGCATCGGGTTCCTCGCAGGCTGGCTTTGGCGCCGCAACTAGGACCGCAGCGCAAAGCTTCCTCGCGGGAGACCCTCCGTGATCGGCCCCCTTTTGCGCGTAGCGGCCTCAACGGCCGCTGCACGTCGCTTGCGTGTGGCCGCCCGCGACGCGACCACGCGTTTCCTTCTGACCTTGGGTGCGGGCGCCGCCATGGCCGTCGGCGCGGCGTGCCTTACGCGCGCGGCGTTGGTCCTGCTGGGCCGCACCATGGATCCGGCCGGCGCCTGGGCGATCGCCGGCGTCTTCTGGGGGCTCGTCGGCCTATTTTACTTCGTCGCAACGAGCCGGCGCCGTGGCTGACGCGGCGGCTTGAAGGCTGGGCGTTTCACCGAGACAAGGCCGGGCTTGCGCGCCACTTTCTCGCTCACCGGCCGATCGTCCGACAGCATCACTTCCAGCCAGCGCAGCGACGGCAGGTGCGCGGCGACCGTGCTGAGCAGGATCAGAAGCGGCACCGCCACGATGGCGCCGATGGCGCCCCACATCCAGCCGAGCAGCGCGATGGTGACGAACACCGCCACGGTGTTGAGCGCGCAGCGCCGGCTGACGAACATCGGGGTGATGAACTGCGATTCGGAGAAGTGGATCACCAGCAGTACGAGTGGCGCTCCCACGATGCGCGGCCAGTCGTCGAAGCTGATCAGCGCCACCACCGCCACCAGCACGATGGTGAGCGGCGCGCCGACGAACGGCACGAAGGACGCCAGCCCCATGACGATTCCCCACATGATGGCGTTGGGAAAGCCCAGCAACGCCAGCGCCAGCGCGGCAACGACGGCCACACAGGCATAGATGACGGCCAGCGCGAACAGTTAATGGCCGACACGGTCGTTGATGTCGCGCATCATGCGCGCGAGGCGCACGCGCGTGCCCCAGCTGAGAGGAATGCGCAGCATCTGGCGCCGGTGGTCGTTGCGATGCGCCAGCAGCATGAAGGACATGACACAGGCATAGCCGATTGGAGGATCACGACGGGCGTCGTGCTGGCGAGTTCGCCCAGCATGGAATTTTCGCGCACCACGAGCTTCTCCGGTGGCGGCTTGGCGGGACTGGCCGGCGCGGCGCTGGCCGCCTCCTCGACCCTGTCCGAAACCTGCTTGACGACGGCCAGCGAGGAGCGAAGGCCTTCGAGCTTGTGTTCGAGCGTGTAGGTCAGGTGGGGCGCCTGCGAGGCCCACGACGAGATCGAGGGAATGGCCACCGCCAGAAGTCCCGCGACGAGCAACGCCAGCAGCGACACCGAGGCTGCGGCGGCGGGTGTCGGCGGCACGTGGGCTTGTTCGAGCTTCTTTGCCACCGGCGTCAGCATCAACGCCAGGACGATCGCCGCGGCAGTGGGAATGAGGAAATCGCGCGCCAGGTAGCCGATGACACCCACGGCGCATACCGCGAGGATGATCAGCGGCCGGCGAATCGCCGAGCCGCCCTGCACGTGCACGACGGGATAGCGCACCTCGTTGGTGTTCACGACTGCTTCTTTGTCGGCGACGGCGTTGGTGGTCAGGATGTCCACCCAAGTCCTCCCAGTGTCGTGACAACGCCGTAGCTCGCACAGCGGTTGCAGCTGGCTGGCACGCCTGAAATTGCGTTTCTCTCTGTGGCTCGGGGCGTTTGCCGAGAACTGGCGGCGCACCCTACCCTCGCGCCCCACATGCCAGCCCCTCACACGCCGACTTATGCCAACACCGTCCCGGTCATGGAGCGTCATCGCTTCGATACGGGCTCGCTCGAACGCTATTTGCACGCCCATCTCGACAACTATCGCGGTGGATTGGAGGTCAGGCAGTTCGATTCCGGCCACTCCAATCCGACTTTCTTCGTCTCCGCAGAAATGCAGGGTGGCGCACGGCAGGACTTCGTGCTGCGCAAGAAGCCGCCTGGCAAGCTGGTCCCGTCGGCGCACCAGGTCGATCGTGAGTTCCGCGTGATTTCGGCACTGGCCCGGACCGACGTGCCGGTGGCGCCGGCCCGTCTGCTCTGCACGGATGACGCCGTCATCGGCCAGATGTTCTATCTCATGGACGCCGTCCCGGGACGCATCCTGATCGACGCCTCCATGCCGGACCAGACGCCTGCCGACCGCACGGCCATCTTCGATTCGATGAACGAGGTCCTGGCGCGCCTGCACAAGGTCGACCCGGTGAAGGTGGGCCTCGGCGACTACGGCCGCAGCGGCCACTATATCGCCCGCCAGGTCGCGCGCTGGAGCAAGCAGTATGCCGAGCTCAAGACCGAGGACATCCCGGCGATGGACAAGCTCTCCGCCTGGCTGCCCGAGAACATCCCCGCCGACGATCCCACGACCATCGTCCACGGCGACTATCGGCTGGGCAACCTGATCGTTCATCCCAGCGAGCCGCGCATCGTGGCGGTGCTCGACTGGGAACTCTCGACCCTCGGCCATCCGCTTTGCGACATCGCCTACAACTGTCTCGGCTACCATCTCACCGAGCCGCCGCATGGCTTCGCCAGGGTCGACTTCAAGAAGCTCGGCCTGCCGACGGAAGCCGAATACGTCGCCGCCTACTGTCGGCGGGTCGGGCGCGACTCCATTCCAGACTGGAACTACTACCTCGCTTTCTCGCTGTTCCGGCTGGCCGCCATTGCCCAGGGCGTCTATCGCCGCGGCCTGCAGGGCAATTCGTCCAATCCTGAATCCATAAAGATGAGCAAGTCGGCGCGCGAACGCGCCGAACTGGCGTGGAGTTTGGTGGGTTGACACACCCTGTCATCCCGAGCGCAGCGAGGGACCTTTGAGAAACGGGAAAGGTCCCTCGCCTTTGGGCTCGGTATGACAATTATTTAGGAGGAAACAACAATGACCAAAGCCATCACCCGCCGCTCGAGCCTCGCCATCGCGGCGGCCGCCTTCGCCGCGCCATCCCTCGCACGCGCTGACACCGCGCTGCCCGACAAGACGCTGAAAATCCTGGTCGGCTTTCCGGCCGGCGGCGGTTCGGACGTGATGGCGCGCTTCATCGCCGAAGCGCTGAAGCAGCGCACCGGGCGCAACGTCATCATCGACAACAAGACCGGCGCCTCGGGCACGCTGGCGGGCGAGGCGCTGAAGAACAGCCCGCCCGACGGCACCACCGTCTGCTACATGCCCTCGGCGACCGTCGTGCAGAAGCTCACCATGCCGTCGATCTCGTTCGATCCGCAGACCGACCTGATGCCGATCACCCTGGCGGGCACGGTGCAGACCGCCTTCTGCGTCTCACCCACCATCGGCGTCGACACGCTCAAGGATTACGTCGACTGGCTGAAGAAGAACCCGACGCGCACCAGCTTCGGCACGACGGCGATGGGCTCCTTCACGCACTTCTTCGGCGTCATGACGGGGCAGGCCATCGGCATCCCGCTCGAACCCGTGCCCTATCGCGGGGCGGCGCCCCTCGTCGCCGACCTGCAGGGCGGCCATATCGCGGCCGGCTGCGGCGGCATAACGGACTTCCTGGAGCATCACCGCGCCGGCAAGGTCAAGGTGCTGTTCACCTCGGGCGCCAAGAGAACGACGGCGGCGCCCGACATCCCGACCGGCACCGAGCTCGGCTATCCCTCGCTCAATATCCTGGGCTGGTACGTCTTCCTGGCGCCGCCCAGGACGTCGCCGGCGCTGATCGACGCCTGGGGCGACGAATTGCGCGCCGTGCTCAAGATGCCGGAGGTCGACCACAAGCTCACCGAGTTCGGGCTCGACGTCGAGACCTCGACGCCGGCCGGGCTCAGCCAGCTCATGGCGCGGGATTTCACCCGCTGGAAGTCGATCCTGGATTCGATAGGCTACAAGCCACCGCAGTGACGAGAAGCGATCAAGGAGTTCTTGCGATGCCCATGCTGAAACGTCCCGATGCCGACATCTACTACGAGATCCACGGCGCGGGGTTTCCCATCCTGCTCTACGCGCCGGGCGGGCTCGGCTCGCGGGTCGAGATGTGGGGCGGCGTGTCGCCCAACTATCCCAACGGCTTTCCATGGATGGACCCGCGCACGGCGCTCGCCGACAAGTACACGGTCATCGCCATGGACCAGCGCAATGCCGGCAAGTCCGTTGCCGACGTCAAGCCGGACCACGGCTGGCACACCTTCGCCGCCGACCACCTGGCGCTGATGGACCATCTCGGCTTCAAGAAGTTCCACGTCTTGGGCGGCTGCATCGGCGGCAGCTACTGCTTCGAGGCGATCGAGCAGGCGCCCGATCGCGTCGCCTCGGCGGTGCTGCAGAATCCGATCGGCCTGTGGGAGAACCGCGACAGCTGGGACGCCGCCATCAAGGGCTATGGCGAGACGGTACGCGCCCGCGATCCATCCATCCCGCAATCGGCCATCAACTCCTTCGGCAGGAACATGTTCGGCCCCGATTTCGTGTTCTCCGTCACCCGCGACTTCGTCAAGGCCTGCCATACGCCGCTCTTCCTGCAGCCCGGCACGGACAAGCCGCATCCCGCCCACACCAGCGAGGAGATCGCGGCACTGGCGCCCAACATCGAAGTCCAGAAGGACTGGAAGGGGCCGACATTCCTGCAGGAGTCGATCAAGCGCGTGCACGCCTTCCTCGCCAAGCATACGCCCAAGTGACCATGCGTCATCTCGCGCTCGCAGCCATCCTCGCCATTACGCTCGCCCCTGCGGCCCGGGCACAGCAAACCTGGGTCGCCGTGGCGACCGACGGTCGGCGCAACTTCGGCTATGCCGTCGGCATGGCGACGCGAGAGGCCGCCGAGCAGACATCGCTTGGCGAATGCGTCGGCGACTGCGCCATCAGGCTCGCCGCGCCGGAACGCTGCGTCGCCTACGCGCGCAGCGATCCGGGCAACGCCTCGGGATACGCCGCAGGCGCGACGCTGGAGGCCGTTCGCCAATCCGCCTGGGACGACTGCAATCGTCGCGTCCCCTCCAATTCCTGCGTTATCCTCGCCTCAAGGTGCTTCGAGTAACGATCAAGCACGTCCTTGCGCCCGTGATAATCTAGGCACCAACCCGGAGCGTCTCGTGGAAAATCTCGGCGTCATCATCGGCATCGCCGTGGCGGTGGCCGTCGCGGTCTTCTTCGGCACCCGCCGCTCAGCGCAGACGCAGCGCCTGCAGGCCACTGCCATCAGCCTGGTCGTGGCGGGACTCGTCGCGGCGGGCGCGCTGTACGGCGTGAAGGCGATGCGCGACAGCGGCGAGGACATGTCGACCGTCGACGCGGCCATGGCGAGCGCGCACGCGCTGCCGATGGTCGGCGCCGTGCTCGATGACGTGCCGGGCGCGCAAGAGCGCCTGCGCGAGGCCCTGCGCGAGGAGATCCGGCAGCCCACGACGCAAGGCCCGTCGCGGCCGCTCAAGCTCATGAACGAGCTTCGCGTTGCCTACATTGTGCCGGCGCTCAAGGCGAGCGACGAGGCCAGCGCCGCGGCGGCGATCGACGCGCGCGAAACCCTGCTGAAGGCCCTCAAGGACACCGACCTCGTCGTCTGCAAGGAGTTCGCCGTCACCGGCATCCAGCGCAGTGACAAGCTCGACGCGACGGGCCAGAAACTGATGAGCGACCTGCTGGCGGCGCTCGAGAAGGCCTATCGCAGCGGACGCGCGGCAAAAGCCGCCGGTACGCCTGCCCCCGCTGTCGCCAGTGACGCCGAGGCGCGCGCGCTCCTGACCGAAGCCGGTTTCCAGCCCGCCGACTTTGACAGGCTCGCGCATCTCGCCCGACTGCCCAACGAGGTCGCCTGCGACCTCGCGCTGAAGTTCAACGATACGCCGCAGAAGGTGCCGGCGGACAAGCGCGGCGCGCTCATGCGCTATCTTCTTACGGTGCAGTGACCGCTCCACAGGCCGATCAACCACCGGCGCGAAGATCGCGCCGCCAAGGCTTAATTGCCGTAGCGCTGCAACCGACCCGGTTGTGCACGGCGAACCTGCACAGGACACGCGAATTTCAATTGCCGGAAACCGCAGGCGGGTGCCCAATTGCCGGCAACGAAAGTCGGGGGAGGCAAGCCATGTGGAATCAGGTCTACAACCCGCTCGCCAACGAATTGCTGTCGACCCTGGTCGCGGCGATTCCCGTCGTTGTGCTGCTGGCGCTGATCGCGTCGGGCAAGGTGAAGGCACATGTCGCCGCCATCGTGGCCCTCGGTGCCGCCATCGTCATCGCGATCTGGGGCTTCACCATGCCGACCGGCCTGGCATTGCGGGCCTCGGTGCTCGGCCTGGTGACCGGCTTCTTTCCGATCGGCTGGATCGTGCTCAACGTGCTCTTTCTCTATCGCCCTGCGTGGAGAACGGCAGTTTCGAGTTGCTCCAGCGCACGGTGGGCGGCGTCTCGCCTGACCGGCGCATTCAGCTTCTGCTGATCGCCTTCTGCTTCGGCGCCTTCTTCGAAGGCGCCTCGGGATTCGGCACGCCGGTCGCGGTGACCGGCGCCATGCTGATGGGGCTGGGGTTCTCGCCGCTCGCCGCCGCCGGCCTCTCGCTGATCGCCAACACCGCGCCGGTCGCATACGGCGCGCTCGGCACGCCGATCCAGGGGCTCGCCTCGGTGACCGGCCTCGATCCCTTCCTGCTGGGCGCCATGGTCGGTCGCCAGCTTCCGTTCTTCTCGCTGATCGTGCCGTTCTGGCTGATCTGGACCTTCGCCGGCTTCAAGGGGATGAAGGAGATCTGGCCCGCCATCCTGGTCACCGGCGTCTCCTTCGCGGTGCCGCAGTTCCTGATCTCCAATTTCGTCAATCCGTGGATCGTCGATATCGGCGCCTCGCTGGTATCGATGGCCTGCCTGATCGGCTTCCTGAAGATCTGGCAGCCCGAGACGCTGTGGCTGTCGCCGGCGCTGCGCAGCCGCGACGATTCGGCGGGCACCATGCCGGCCCGGCCCACCTCCTCGACAGCCAAGGTCACGACCGCGGAAATGTGGCGGGGGCTCACGCCCTGGATCATCGTCTGCGCCGTGCTGCTGGTGTGGGGCAGTGACTGGTTCAAGGTGCCGATGAACAAGATCTTCATCTTCAACTACCCGGTCGAGGGGCTGCACAACATGATCAGCAAGGTGCCGCCGGTCGTCGCCAAGCCGACGACCGAGGGCGCGGTGTTCGCCTTCACCTGGCTCACCTACACCGGCTCCGGCATGCTGATCGCCGCCATCCTGTCGGCCATCGTGATGCGCTTCTCGCCGGGCCGCCTGATCAAGGCCTACGGCGAGACGATCTGGGCGCTGCGCTTCTCGCTCATGACCATCGCCGCCATGCTGGCGATCGGCACCCTCACCCGCTACTCCGGCATCGACGCCACCCTGGGCCTGGCCTTCGCCCATGCGGGCTTCCTCTATCCCTTCTTCGGCACCTTGCTGGGCTGGCTGGGCGTGGCGCTCACCGGATCGGACACCGCGTCGAACGTGCTGTTCGGCGGCCTTCAGAAGATCACCGCCGAGCAGCTTGGCCTCTCGCCCATCCTGATGGCCGCGGCGAATTCCTCGGGCGGCGTCATGGGCAAGATGATCGACGCGCAGTCGATCGTCGTCGCCTCCACCGCCACCAACTGGTTCGGCCATGAGGGGTCGATCCTGCGCTTCGTATTCCTGCATTCCATCGTGCTGGCTTGCCTGGTCGGCGTGCTGGTGATGCTACAGGCCTACGTCTTCACCGCGATGGTCATCCATCCCTAGTCAAGCCGGAGCGCGGGCCGGGAGGCCCGCGCTCCTTCATGAGTTCTTGTGCTCACGACGCGGCAGGCGCGACGTCGACGATCTCCATCGATTTGATCTCGTCGGGCTCGCCGGCATAGATCACCAGCGCCTCCGTCTCGCTGCCGATCATGGCGCTGTGCGGCTGGCCCTTGGGATTGAGGCCGTAACCGCCCAAGCCTTGCGCACGCTGTCCGCTCTTGGTGCTGCGGCCGCCCTGGAGCGAGAAGACATGCTCGTCGGACAAGGCCGTCGCCACGATCTTGATCAGCTTGCCGGGCGGCGGTGAAAATCTGACCAGCCAGGCGATGCCGCCCCCGTCGGAACGACGATCGCTCAGCACCTTGAGCTGCACCACGTCCTTGCCATCGTACACCGCCGCCGGACCGTAAAATGGCACCGCGGACGTCCAATCCATCGCTGTGTAATCGACCTGTGTCGAAGCCATGACATCCTCCTGGACTTGCCGAGGTGGACCTTAGCGGGCGGCTCCTGACAACGTGTTGTCAGGAGCGACGGGCTAGCGTTCGTATCCGGGCTTGCCCATCTTGGATGCACTGCCGACCGGCCTGCCCGGGGCGGCGCGTGGCGCCGGCTCGACCGATGCGAGGCCGTTGCGCACCTGCTTCACGCCGGGGATCGCACAGGCAAGCGCCTCCGCCCTCTGCATGTCGGCGTAGCACCGCACGCTGCCGCTCAACGTGGCTTCACAATCCTTCACGTCGACCGTGATGCCGCTGGCGTCGAGCCCCTCGGCCAGCGCGAGCTGACGGAGGATCTCCTCCCTGAGGCCCGCATCGGACTGTCGGTAGCCGGCGGGCTCGCGCGCTTCCAGCGCATCTTCCTCCGCCAGGTCGGTGCGAGGGGTATCGGCCATGCGCAATCTCCATGGGCTGCTGCGGAACGGACAGATCAGGAACGGGTGGCCTTGGCTTTTCGCTTGCGGCTTGCCGGGTGGCCCGCCTTGGCCCGGGCGCCAGCCTCCACAACGGGTAATTTTCGGTCACCGTCGTTCACCCGGCCGGGCTCGATGAAGGAAACCGGATCGCTCGCCGGGAAACTGTCCTCGAGGGCCTGGTCGAGCTTGTCTTCGACCTTGGCTTTGAGGCTCTGGTGGGTCTTGGCGGGCATGTCCCTCTCCATGTCGGGGCCGTCGGGGCACCTGCAGATGTGGGCCCTGCCGTCGCGATTGCCAGCGCAACAAAGGCCGGCCGCCGGCATTATTGGCGCATGGCAAAGGCAATCCGCAGGAAGACCATCGCGAAGAGCGCCACCAAGAGCGGCCGTGGCGCCAGGCCTCGCCGCGGCGGCGCGAAATGGTCCGCCAGGGTGACCCGCGAGAAGTCATGCGCTTGCCCTCGACAAGGGCGTGTTCACGCTCAAGAGCTCGCGCGCCATTGCCCGCTCACTGAAGCGTTCGGCGGAGCGCAGCCATGCCCGCAAATCCGCGCCGCTCAGGTCGGCGCTCTCGATGCTGACTTTCTATATCAATCGCGCCGGTGCGGGCCTCTCGGCGAGCCGGCGCGGGACGCTGGAAGCGGCCAAGGACGAGCTGCGCAAGCAATTCGGCAAGGACAAAGGCCCAGGAGCCTCTCGAGCCTAGCCGTGCGGCACTTCGAACAAGTGCCGAATCCGCGCAACCAACCGGGGCACCGAGCCCATGTCGTCGGCAGCCTCGTCGACGGGCGCCGGACCGAGGTGGGCGCGGCGACAGAGCGTCACGCTGATCTCGTCGGCGATGCCGGGCCGCTCGTGCATGAGCTGCGCGAGACCCGCCTGCGAGACTTCGTAGATGACGACGGCCGTCAATGCCCGGACCTTTCCCTTCTCGGCAGCGCCCGTGAACACCCCGCCTTCGCCGAAATAGTCGCCGGGCGCCAGGCGGCTCAGCTCGACATCGTGGTCATGATCACGGCGTGACACGACGACGACGCCGCTGCGAATCACCATGAGCGCGCTGAGCTTGGCACCCTGCTCGGCCACGATGTCGTCCCGGCGGTAGGTCCGGCGCGTCATGGTCGATGCCAGCGCCTCTTTTTCCTCCTCGGTCAACGAGGCGAACAGCGGCACGGCGTCGAGCATGCGCAAAGTCGTCGTCCGCGACGGCGCAGCGGCCACGGCCTGAGGTGCCGCCGCCACCACCCCTGATGCCTCCTTCGGCTGGGCGAGACTCAAACCGGCCGCCCGGGTGTGGCGATAGATCAGGTCGTAGACCTCGTGCTTCGCCGTGGCCGCAGTGTTGAAATCCCTGACGCGGAACGACAGCTCGAACCCGATCGCCTGGGCATCGAGCGACCTGATCTGCACCGACGGCGCCGGCAGGGCCAGGATGGAATTGCTGCTCATCAGCACCGTCTTCATGACATCGGAGATGATCGACGGCGCTGCGGTCGGCGCCACGCGCACGGTAAGCGTCACGCCATGGGTTCGATTGGGGCTGCTGAGGTTGGTCAGCCTGGCCTTCGCCAGGCCGCTGTTGGGCAGGACGACGAGGTCATTCGAGCCGTTAAGAAGATGGGTCGCCCGCCAATTGGTCTCGACCACCCTGCCCTCGATCTCGCCATCCAGCACGATCCAGTCGCCCACCGAGTAGGGCCGGCTGAGGTTGAGGGCGATCCCGGAGAAGACGTCGGCGAGCGTGCTCTGCAATGCCAAGCCCAGGATGATCGCGAAGACGCCCGACGTGGCGATCAGGGTTCCCACCGGCGCGCTGAACACATAGGCGACGACCGACAGGCCGGCGCCGAGATAGATCGTGGCGACCAGCAGGTCCTGTATCAGGCGGCCCTCGCGCGGCATCTGCTCGAAAATCAGGAACACCCGAACGCAGCCGATAAGGACCCAGGCCGCGTTGGCCCACCAGATGATCTTCGACAGGGCCACGAAGACACGCTCGAACACCGGCGTGTCGGCGGGAGCGACTTCGTAGGGAATGATGTTGTAGTGCAGCAGTAGGAGGGTCAGCGCGACGAAGAACGTGATCTGGACGATCAGGCGCCGGGTCGGATAGTGACGCAGCAGCACATGCGTAAGCAGCGCGCCGACCAGGGCCAGCAATCCGGTCTGCACGAACGGATCGGCCGCTATGTCCTTCCAGTTGAGATCGCCGATCATCCCCGCAACCACACCGTCATGCCCGGCTGAAGTCCCTCGGTTGCGGCAAGGGGATCGAGCCTCAGGCGAAAGCTGTTGAGGTCATGATCGCCGACGGCACGGGCGGCCCGCCACGTGGCAAATTCGCCAAGCGGCCGGAGCTCCGTGACCTTTGCCGCGATGCGGCGACCGTCGTCCGTGGTCAGCGTGACATCGCTTCCGACCGTCAATTGCTTCAAATCGTCCTCGCGAAGCGTGAACGCGAAATACCGGGCCGCATTCACGTCAATCGTCATTACGGGCTTGCCGACCGGAACGACCTCGCCCAGTTCGGCGACCAGGACGCCGACAGTGCCGTCGGCCGGCGCCACCAACCTGGTCTTGTCGAGCTTGGCCTGCAAGTTGGCCACCGTCGCTTCAGCGAGCGCGACCCTGGCATCGGACAGCGCGCGCTCCTCGGCGATCGGGCCGGCGCTCGCCGCCGCGTGCTGGGCGCGCTTGAGATCAAGGTCGGCCTGCGCCTTGGCGAGCGAGGCCTTGCTCTCGTCGAGTTCCTGTCGGCTGGCGAAGTCCCGCGCCGCCAGAGCGACGGCGCGTGCGTTCTGCTGCTCGGCCAGCAGCAGGTTGGCCTCGGCCGTTCGCATGCTGTCGGCCAGGATGGCGACCTCCTCGGCGCGGACGCCGGAGTAGACGTCGGCGCGCTGGGCGCGCGCGCTGATGGCTGCCGCCTTCGCTTCGCCGAGAGAGGCGGCCAGTTCAGGATTGTCGAGCACGGCCAGCAGGTCGCCTTTGTGCACTTCCTGGCCGACGCGAACCGGGATGGACACAAGGCGTCCTGAAATCTCGGGAGCGATGCGGATCTCGGTCTGCCGGACCATGCCGGAAAGCGACGTCTGAGCGGCCTGTCGCGGCAAGAACACGACGACACCGGCGACTGCAACCACCGCGACGACGGCGAACGCCGCGACAAAACGCTTCCTACGCCGCGTGTCCATCGGATGCTCCTTCGGACATGAAAAACCGGGCGGACAGGATGGCGAGCAAGCCGTAGAGCAACGCGAGGCCCCACAGCACCGTCCAGTCCCTGAAGACGTCGCCCAAGGTCGCATCCATCTGATTGATGCGCACCAGGCCGTCGATTGCCGACGTGCTGGGAAAGATGAAGCTCGCCGCCCGCACCAGGGGCGGAATGGCCTCGGCCGGCCACGCCACGCCGACCAGGAAGAACAGCGGCAGGCTCAAGGCGATGAACAGCAGGATCGCCGTCTCGCGGCGCTGGAACCAGCTCCCGACGAACTGGCCGAGGAAGCTCACGGAAAGGATGAAGGGCACAGCCATGGCTAGCAGATCGCCAAAGTGAGCCGTGGCCGAGAAGCCGTAAAGCCGCGGCAGGACCACCAGAAAAAGCGCGGCGCCCGGAAGCGCCAGGAACAGATGGGCGATGGCTTGCCCCACGATGGCGGTGGCGGCGCCGCGACGGCGGCGAGCCGCCGCTCCGCCCTGCTCGAGGGCGACACCACCCATCGTGGCCGTGCCGAGCAGCAGGGTCTGCTGGAGGATCAGGACGAAGGCCGCCGGCACGACGTAGCTGCCATAGCCGCCGGTGGGATTGAACAGCGGCTGGTTCAGCACCTCCACGGGAGAGCTTTTCGCCAGCGCCGCGCGATACAGGCTGCCGTCGGACCGCGCATCGCGTGACAAGAGCTCGGCGGTCACGATGCCCGTCGCCTCGAGGATGCCCTGGAGGGTCCGGTTGTAGAGCAGGAAGTAGACGGAATCGACGTAGGCCGGCAGGCGCGCCTGGCGGCCGGCAAGGACATCGCGTTCGGTTCCCGCCGGAATGTCGAGGATGGCGAAGACCTCGCGCCGGGCCAGCGCCTGCTGCGCTTCGGCGAGCGTGCTCGAGCGCGCCGCCACCCGCAGCGCCTCCGACGCGTTCAGGCCCTGGATGATGCTGCGGCTAAGCTCCGATGAGTCGCTGTCGACGACGGCGATCGGGACAGCACGAACCAGCTGTCCGAGATAGGGCTGCGGGTAGAATACGCCATAGAGAATGGGCGCCAGCACGAACAGACCGAAGGCGCCCCGGTCGCGCAGGACGCGTCCATATTCCGTGAGGAACGCGCCGGCGAGGCCGGTCCGCACCGGCCCGTCATGAATCGTCTCCGACGCCGGCGCGGGTTTGCGGGCAATGGATCGCAGCCGAAGCACGGCGAAGCTGAAATAGGCCAGCGCCAGCGCGGCAAGGGCGACAAACGGCTCGAGCGAATCGAAGGGCGGCACGCCGCGCGCCGCCTGGTCGAACAGGATCTGGATGTACCAGCGCAGCGGCAGAAACGAGCCCCAGACCTGCGCGAAGCCGCCCATTGCCAGGACCGGAAAACCGACGCCCGCGAAGCCGAAGGCGGGCGAACAGACGATGCCGGTCAGGCTGAGGCCGAAAGCGAGGTTGCGCGCCAGCAACTGGAAAAGCGCGCCGAGCGAGAGATAGGCGACGACGAGCAGACATCCGGCGGCTCCCGTCAGCACGGCGCTGCCGCGGAACGGCACCTCATAGCCGCGATGAATGGTGAGGCCCGCCGCGACCATGAGGAGCACGAAGATGCCGAAGTAAGGCGCGAGCTTGCCGACCAGGGCGGTCAGCGGATCACCGCCGGCCGCCGCCAGCCATTCGCCGAGATTGCGCGAGCCGAACTCCGATCCCACGGCATAGCCCGCGGCTATGGCAACGACGATGTGCAGGACGGTCGGCAGGATCGCCCGCAGCAGGAACTGGGCGTAGTTCAGGGCGGGATTGGTCAGCACGTATTGTTCGACGACCAGCGGACCGGGCGCATAGCCCGACGACGGCGACGACGGCAAATCGGCGGTGCCGGCCGACACCGCGGCGGCCAGGCTGCTCGATGCGACGTTGCCGGACGTAAAATACTGCTTGTTGTAGAAGATGACGATCTGCGGTCGCTTGCCTGCGGCGATGTCGCGCTCGAGGTCGCGCGGCAGATAGACCGCCGCGAGCGCCGCGCCGGAACGGATGGCGTGCATGGCCGCGTTGAGGTCGGTCGATCGCCGGGTGACGTTCACGCCCGGCGCGGAATTCAGGGCCTGGACATAGGTCATCGACGTCTGCGTGTTGTCCTGGTCGACGACATCGACCCCGAGATCGCGGATGACGGCATTGCTGAAGGTGAGCGACAGCAGCGCGATGGCGAAAAGCGGCACGCCGAGCACGAGCGCCAGGGCGACCCGGTCGCGCCAGATCCACAGGGCCTCGCGTACCGCGACATTGACGAAGCCCGGGCGGAGCGGCGCCGACATCAGGGCCGGCTCTTCCAGTCCGCGTAAGCGCTCATGCCGGGCCGCAGCTCGGGCACGGGGTCGACCGGATAGGCGCGGACATTGAACGTCCTGAGGTCGAAGTCGCCGGTCGCGCGCGTGGCGCGCCAACCGGCATATTCGCCGCGCGTGGCGATCTTGCGGATGGCGACGGTGATGAGCCTGTCGCCCAGCGCCGGCACCCGTACCTCGAAGCGGTCGCCGATCTTGAGCCCCTTGACCAGATCCTCGCGCAGGTCGAAGCGCAGCCAGACATCCGAGAGGTCGATCAGCGACAGGAGCGGAACGCCGGGCGACACGAACTCGCCCACTTCGGCGCTGGTGTGATAGACTTGTGCCGCGAGCGGCGCCTTGACCGTCAGTTCCGCGACCTGTGCCTCGAGCGTTGCGATCGCGGCGTCCGCCTTGGTCACATTGGCCTTGGCCACGCCGCGTTCCTCGACCGTGTAGCCCGCGATCGCCTCTTCGTAGGCGAGCTTGGCTTCCTGCCGGCTGCGTCGGGCCACGTCGAGACTCGCGGTCGCCTCGTCGAGCTTCTGGACCGAGGCGAAATCGCGCGCCGTCAGCTGCTTGGTGCGATCGTAGGTCTGCTGGGCCAGCCGCTCGCTGGCCTCGGTCGAGGCCATGGCTGCCTTGCGCTGGGCGATCACCTCGGCGCGGGTGCCGACCTCGATGCGCTTGAAATCGGCCAGCGCGACGGCTTGCCCGGCTTGCGCCTCCTTGAGCCTGGTCAGCAGTTCGGGATTGTCGATCGTCACCAGGATCTGGCCCGCGGTGACGTTCTGGCCGCGATCCACCGGACGCTGGGCGACGCGGCCGTCGACCCGCGCCGCGATGTCGATCCGCGTCGCATCCGCCTCGCCCTGGACCAGCAACGGCTGCGGCTGGACGAAATACCAGAGCGACAAGGCGAAGATCGCGGCCACGGCCAGCGAGACGATGACAACCGCCGTCCGCGGTGTTTTCTGTAGTGAGTCCGGGCCGTCGGCCGTTCTCTGTTTCATGTTTGCTACGCGCGCGCGCAGCGATTGCAGCGGGCTGACCATGTTTCACCATGCGACAAAACCGGTCGGAACTGCAAGATGCGCGCCTGGGCACGCCTTCACGCGCATATTCACATCTTGCGTGCAACGCTTGCTCTGGCGATCGCCGGCGTCGGCAGAATGCAACAAAATGGTTGCGCATCGCCGTGCCGCGATCTAAGTCGACAGGCAACCTGGAGGTTGCATATGAGCGATCGCATCGAAAAGACCATCGAGCTTAAGGCGCCCGTGTCCCGCGTGTGGAAAGCGCTGACCGATCACGAAGAATTCGGCAAGTGGTTCAAGGTTCGATTGGAGGGCCCCTTCGTGCCGGGCCGCGAGTCACGCGGGCAGATCACCCATCCCGGCTACGAGCACGTCACCTGGCGGGCGATCGTGCAGAAGATGGAGCCCGAGCGGCTTTTCTCCTTCACCTGGCATCCCTATGCCATCGATCCCCAGCAGGACTACAGCGGCGAGACGCCGACCCTGATCGAGTTCACCCTCGAGAAGACGGCTGCGGGCACGCGGCTGCGCATCGTCGAATCCGGCTTCGACAAGCTGCCGCCGCATCGCCGCGACGAGGCCTTCCGCATGAACGACGGCGGCTGGAGCCAGCAGATCAGGAACATCGCCCGGCATGTCGACCATGTCGCGTAGCGCCACCGCCCAGCTCAGGACCAGGGCGTCGGTCTTTGCCGCGCTGGGCGACGAGACGCGCCTCGGCCTGCTGGCCAGGCTCACCAACGGCCAGCCGCAATCGATCGCGCACCTGACATCGGGCACGCGGCTCACGCGCCAGGCGGTGACCAAGCATCTGCGCGTGCTCGAAGACGCCGGCGTCGTCCGCGCCGACCGCGTCGGCCGCGAGAGCCGCTTCGCGCTCGAGCCCAAGGCGATCCTCCACGCGCAGACCTATCTCGCGCATGTCTCCCGGCAATGGGACACCGCACTGGCGCGGCTGAAGGGGCTGGTCGAGGACGAGTAGACTCGCTGGTCACGATCTTCCGGACCGCGAGCAGCCTGCTCGCGGTCCAGAAGGGGATGAAAAGACCCCCGCTAATTTCCCTTCAGGATCTTCGCCGCGGCATCGGCGAAGACCTGGCAGCCCAGCACGATGTCGGCGTCTTCGGTGTTCTCGGTGAAATGGTGCGAGATGCCGCCGATCGAGGGCACGAACAGCATGGCCGACGGCAGGCGCTGCGCCAGGATCTGCGCGTCGTGGCCGGCGCCCGACGGCATGCGCGTGTGCAGCCCTGCCGCATGCTTCTCGGCCGCATCGTCGAGGGCGTCGAGCAGGCGCTCTTCCATCGGCGCCGGCATGGTGCGCGAGAGGTTCGTGCATTCGATGGTGCAGGGCCCACGCTTCTGATGGGCCGCGACGATCTCCAGCAGGGCGGCTTCCAGGCGCTGCAGCACCGCGGGATCGGCGTCGCGGAACTGCAGGATCATCTCCGCCTTGCCGGGGATGATGGCGGGCGCGCCGGGCTCGACCGAGAGCTTGCCCACCGTCCACACGCTGCGCGGCCCGGCCAGCGCGGGGAACTTGTCCATCACCTCGTTGTAGAGCCGCATCATGGCAACGCCGGCATCCTTGCGGATCGGCATGGGCGTGGTGCCGGCATGGTTCTGGATGCCGCTGAAGGTGAGCCGGTACTGGTAGATGCCGACGATCGCCGTGACCACGCCGATCTTCTTGTCGCTGGCCTCGAGCAGGCCGCCCTGCTCGATATGGGCTTCGAGGTAGCAGCGGTAGCGGCCGTCCTCGAGCTCGATCCGCGGCGCGTTCTCCAGGCCGGCCGCCTTCAGCGCATCGCGCATCTTCGAGCCGTCGTCGCGATGGCGCGCGGCGTCGATGTCGGCGTCGGTGATGCGGCCGATGAAGGACTTGCTGCCGATCATGCCGCCCCAATGGCCCTCCTCGTCGGCCCACGAGGCGACGTCGACGGCGAGGTGCGCCGTGTCGGGATCCTCGGCCAGCGCCCGCGCCACTTCGAGCCCGTAGATCACGCCCATCACGCCATCGAGCCAGCCGCCGCGCGGCTGGGTGTCGGTGTGCGAGCCCATCAGCAGACGCGGCCCGCTCTTGGGACTGCGGCCGATCACGTTGCCGACGCCGTCGATCACGGGCTCGAGCCCGGCTTCCTTCATGCGGTCCGCGAGCCAGCGGCGGCTCTCGACGTCCTGCGGCGAGAGATGCGGGCGATGGACGCCGGTCTGGTAGCGGCCGAAATCGGCGATGCGGCGCAGGTCGCCTAGAAGTCTTTCTCCATTAATCTTCGGCATTCACCAAGACCTCATGCTGAGGAGCATCGCGCAGCGATGCGTCTCGAAGCACGGGCAACATGCACCATGCCTCGTGGCCCATCCTTCGAGACGCGACCCTGCGGGCCGCTCCTCAGGATGAGGTAGTACTTTAGCCATCAATTCAAATGAGCCGCGACCCAGGCGGCGGTCGAGAGCAGCCGGTCGTCCTCGTGGCGCAGCCCGACCAGTTGCAGGCCGAGCGGCAGGCCCTTGGCGCCGGCGCCCGCCGGCAGGGTAACACAGGGCGTGCCGGCCAGGGTCCAGATCGAATTGAAGCGCGGATCGCCGGTGAACTCGACGCCTTCGGGCGCCTCGCCCGGCGCACTGGGGCAGAGCAGGACGTCGACCTTGTCGAACAGCGAATCGACATGGGCACGGAAGGCCGTGGACTTGCGCTGGGCGGCGACATAGCGCTCGAAGGAGACTTCCAGTCCGCGCTTCATGGCGCCGTCCATCAGCTCCTGGCTCACCTTGTCGGGATTGCGCAGCCGCTCGTCGGCGTAGTTGCGCGTGCCTTCGTAATTCGTGATGGCGCCATGATCGTCGAGGATGTCGGCGAACGGCGCGGCAAAGGCGACATCGATCACCGACGCGCCCTTGTCGGCGAGCCTGGTCGCCGACTCTTCCAGGAGCGCCTTGGTGTCCGGCGAGGCCTCGTCCCAGATCGGCGTGCGGCAGGAAGCCGATGCGCGGCCGCGCGATGCCGCGGTCGACGCGGACCGGCGGCAGCTTGAGCACGGCGGCGCGAAACAGCGCGATGTCGTCGAGCGTGCGCGCCATCAGGCCCAGCGTATCGACCGAATGGCATTGCATCTTGATGCCGACCCGCGAGAAGTCGCCGAAGGTGGGCTTGTAGCCGATCACGCCGCAATAGGCGGCGGGACGGATCACCGAGCCGCCGGTCTGGGTGCCGAAGGCCAGCGGCACCTGGCCGTCGGCCACCGCGGCGGCCGAGCCCGACGACGAGCCGCCCGGCGTGTGCGCGGCGTTGTGCGGGTTGGTCGTCGGGCCGGGATGGCGGTTGGCGAATTCCGTGGTCACCGTCTTGCCCAGGATCACCGCGTTGGCGGTCCGGCAGAGCGCCACGCAGGCGGCATCGCCGAACGGCACCTTGCCCTTGAAGATCGGCGAGTTGTGGCCGGTCGGCATGTCGTGGGTGTCGATGATGTCCTTCACGCCGATCGGCACGCCGCGCAGCATGCCGCCTTTCGCTGACATCGGCCGCCTTGGCCTGCGCCAGCGCGAGATCAGGATCGAGATAGGCCCAGGCCCTCACCGTGGGTTCGCGTTCGGCGATGCGCTCGAGGCAGGCGCGCACCAGCGCCTCCGAGGTGAGCGTGCCGGCTTCGATCTTTGCGACAGCCTCGCTGGCGGAAAGCGGCTTCATGTGAGCGCACTCCGCGCCCAGGCGGCGATGTCCAGCAGGGCCGCGTCCTCGTGCTGACGGCCGACCAGCTGGATGCCGACCGGCAGGCCGGTTCGGCCCCTTGGTGAAGGGCAAGGTCACGCACGGCATCCAGAGATAGGTCCACAAGAGATTGAACGTGGCCTTGCCGGTCATCGACAGGCCCAGCGGCGCCTCGCCCGGCGCCGGCGCGGTCAGGATGGCGTCGAAATCGGCGAACAGCGCGTCGACCCGCGCGCGGCCGGTCTCGCCCAGCTTGCGGGCGGCAACCCACGTTGCGTAGTCGATCTTGGCGCCCGCCGCGAGCTTGTCCTTCTTCAGGCTCTCGCTCAGCAGATGCGGAAAGCGGCGCGCTTCGTCGGCATGGGCGCGCGGACCGTCGAAGGCCGACAGCGTGCGCTGGCCTTCGGTCATGTCGCTGACCGGCGCCGGCAACTCGAGCTCGGAAATCGCGGCCCCTGCCTTCCCGAGTTGGACGGCGGCGTCCTGCACGGCGGCCAGGCCCTCGGGCGAAAGCTCCGACTTGTGATGGGTGAAGCAGACGGCGATGCGCGGCGGCTTGTCGAGCTTCTGGATCGGCAGGTAGGGCATCGCCATCAGGGCGGCGCGGAACAGGGCGATGTCCTCGACGCTCCGCGCATAAGCGCCGATCGTGTCGAGCCACTCGGTGTTGGCCTTCATGCCGGCGATGGCGAAGTGACCGTAGGACGGCTTGTAGCCCGTGATGCCGCAGAAGGCGGCGGGCCGGATCACCGAGCCGCCGGTCTGCGTGCCCGTTCCCAAGGTCACCTGGAAGTCGGCGACCGCCGCGGCCGAGCCGGACGACGAACCGCCCGGCGTGTGCGCGGGATTGTGCGGGTTCTTGGTCGGCCCGGGAAAGCGATTGGCGAATTCCGTCGTCACCGTCTTGCCCAGCAGGATCGCGCCTTCGCCACGCGCCAGCGCCACGGTCGCGGCATCGGCCAGCGGCTGGTGCGTCTTGTAGATCGGCGAGCCGTAGGTCGTCGGCTGATCGTAACGAATCGATGATGTCCTTCACGCCCATCGGGATGCCGTGCAGCAGGCCCTGGCGTGGTCCGCGATCGAGCACCCTGGCGCGTTCCAGTGCAGCCTCGCGGGCGAGGTGCGACCACGCCAGAACATCGGCGTCGCGCTGGTCGATGCGGTCGAGATGGGACCGCACGATCGCTTCGGCGGTCACCGTCCCGGCATCGATCCTGTGGGCGAGCTCGGTGGCGGTGAGCGTATTCGGTGCGGGCATGATCGGCGATGGAACAGCAAGAAACATGCCGCGTCCAGTGCTGGACGCGCGCGGCTTCCCCACTCCGTCATCCCGACCGCAGCGGAGCGGAGTGGAGGGACCTTTTCTTCACCATGAGCGTGACGAGGTCCCTCCACTTCGCCTCGCTGCGCTCGGCTCCGGTCGGGATGACGGAGTGGAGAGTGGTGCGGTCCGCAGATGGCGCGCTTCCTGCTTCTCAGGGCGAAACCACGGAGGTTTCGCATGCTCACGCGTCGTGCCGCTCTTCTTGCCAGCGCCGCCATTCCATTCGTTCGCCCGGCCGAGGCGCAGCAACCCTCGACCTTGCGCATCGCCATGACCCTGGCCGACATCCCGGTGACCGACGGCGCGCCCGACCAGGGCACCGAGGGCATCCGCTTCATGGGCTACACGATGTACGACCCGCTGATCATGTGGGACCTCTCGTCGGCAACGGAGCCCGCCAAGCTGGTGCCTGGCCTCGCCACCAAGTGGTACCAGGACCCGGCCGACCCGACGAAATGGATCTTCGAGCTGCGCCAGGGCGTGAAGTTCCATCACGGCGCGCCGTTCACGGCCGACGACGTGATCTTCAGCCTCGACCGCGTGCTCGACGACAAGTCGCCGGCCTTCGATCGCCTCGGCCGCAGCGTGCTGATCGCCGCCGTGTGGCCGCTGGTCGGCTATCGCAAGATCGACGACTACAAGGTCGAGCTGCAGACCAAGGGCGTCGACACGGTGATGCCGTCGCTGCTCAACCGCTTCACCATCGCCAGCGCCGACAATTTCGCCAAGGTCGGCAAGGACTGGCAGGCCTATCGCAAGTCACCGTCGGGCACCGGGCCGTGGAAGATGAAGGCCTGGGCGCCACGCGAGCGCGCCGAGCTCGAGCGCAACACCGAGTACTGGAACAAGGACCGCATCCCCAAGACCGAGCGCATGGTGCTGCTGCCGCTGCCTGACGTCTCGACGCGCACGGCGGCGCTGCTGTCGGGACGGGTCGACTGGATCGAATCGCCCGCGCCCGATTCACTCGACAAGCTCAAGGCCGGCGGCTGCAAGATCGAAACCAACGCCATCCCGCACATGTGGCCCTACACGCTCAGCATGCTGCCCGGGGCGCCGACGGCCGACATTCGCGTGCGCAAGGCGCTCAACCTCGCGGTCGACCGCGACGCCATGGTGAAGCTCCTGAACGGGCTCGCCGTGCCGGCCGTCGGCTGCGTGCCACCCGATCATCCGTGGTTCGGCACGCCCTCCTTCAAGATCAGGTACGATCCCGCCGAGGCCAGGAAGCTGATGGCGGCGGCCGGCTACGGGCCCGACAAGAAGCTCAAGATGAAGGTCGCGATCTCGACCTCGGGCTCGGGCCAGATGTACCCGCTGATCATGAACGAGTTCATCCAGCAGCAATTCGCCGAGATCGGCGTCGAGCTCGAGTTCCAGGTGATGGACTGGAACGCGCTGCTGAACATGATGCGCCAGGGCGCCAAGTCGGCCGAAGGCGCGCCCTACGGCGCCATCAACGTGAGCTGGAACACGATGGATCCGCACAACGCCTTCATGCGCTTCATCGACAGCCAGCAGGTCCCGCCCAAGGGCTCGAACTGGGGCTACATCAACGACCCCGAATTCGACAAGCTCGCCAACGAGGCGCGCAGCACATCTGACCCGAAGGACCTCGACAAGGTGCTGGCCCGGATCAACACCAAGATGGTCGACGACGCGGTGTTCGTCTGGTTCGTCCACGACGTGTGGCCCAACGCCATCTCGAGCAAGGTCAAGGGCTACGTCCACCCGAAGAGCTGGTACGTCGACTTCTCGCCGGTCACGGTGGGGTGACTTTCAGCGGAGCGCGGACCTCCAGGTCCGCTCTCACGCTTTTCTCTGCGACCAGCCGATATAAAGCCCCGAGGCGACGATGATGGCGGCGCCGACCCAGCCCCAGATGTCGGGGAAGTCGCCGAAGAAGAAGTAGCCGACGGCGACCGAGCCCAGGAGCTGCATGTACTGGAAGGGCGCCACGATGTTGGCCGGGGCATAAGTGAGGGCGCGCGCCACGAAATAGTGGCCGAGGGCGCCCAGCACGCCCAGGCTGCAGAAGAAAGCGATATCGCGCAGGCTGTCGGGCGTCGTCCAGACGAAGGGCAACACGGCGAACATGCCGAAGCCGCCCACCACGGAGCTGTAGATCGCCGAGGTCTCGGGCGGATCGAGGGTGGAGATCAGGCGCGTCAGCACCTGGTACACGGCGTAGCCGGCCGCGCTGATCACGACGAGCAGGGAAGCCCAGTGGAAGAGTTCGGTGCCCGGCCGAATCACGATCAGCACGCCGACGAATCCGACGAAAATCGCCACCAGCCGGCCCGCCGTCGTGCGCTCACCCAGCACCATCCAGGCCAGCACCAGCACGAACAGCGGCGCCATCAGGCTGATCGAGGCCGACTTGGCGAGCGGAATGTAGATGATGGCGAGGAAATTCGTGGCGTTGGAAGTGAACAACAGCAGCGAGCGCAGGAGCTGGGTGATCGGCCGCCGCGTGCGCAGCATGCGCAAGCCGAAGCGCGGCACGAAGAAAGCCATCATGAACACGAGGTGCCCGAAGGCGCGCGCCCACGAGACCTGCAGGGAATTGTAGCCGGCTTCGCCCAGGAATTTGGCGAAGCCGCCCATCACCGGGAACAGCAGGCCGGCGCCGCACATGAACAGGATGCCGGCCAGGATGCGCTGATTGGCGGGCGCCTTCTCTTCCGTCAAGAGCGCGCGCCTGCGCGCCTCAAGGCTTCCCACACGCGAAGAGGCGTCGCCGGCATGTCGATGGCCTCGACGCCGGCCGGCCGCAGCGCATCGAGGATGGCGGCCATCACGGTCTGCGGCGCGGCGATGCAGCCCGCCTGGCCCGAGCCCTTGACGCCCAGCGGATTGGCCGCGGTCGGCCGCTCGATCAGGGCGATGTCGAAGGCCGGCAGGTCGTCGGCGCGCGGCAGGGCGTAGTCCATCAGCGAGCCGCTCAGAGCTGGCCCGACTCGGGATCGTAGACCGTGTGCTCGACCATCGCCTGGCCGATGCCCTGGGTGACGCCGCCCTGGACCTGGCCTTCGGTCAGCAGCGGATTGATCAGCCGTCCGTAATCGTCGACGGCGGTGTAGCGCAGCAGGCGTCGTCGCGCCGGTCTCGGGATCGATCTCGACCTCGGCGACGTGGCAGCCGCTCGGGAAGGTGAAGACGTCGGTCATGTTCATGACGTGTACCGCGAGACCTCGTGTCATGCCGTCCGGCAGGTTGGCCGGATCGTCGGCGCTTCGCGCCAGCGCCGGCAGGGCGATGGCGCGCCCCTGTTCCCCGGCACTGCCGCGCACCGCGAAACTTCCGTCGGCGAACGCCAGTTCATCCTCCGAGGCTTGCAAAAGATGGGCCGCCAGGCCGCGCGCCTTGGCGAGCGCCGCGTCGATCGCCTTGACCACGGCCGCGCCGCCCATATGCATGGAGCGCGCGCCGCCATGACCCGCGCCGCTTTTGACGGCGCGCGTATCGGCCTGCACGTAGCGGATCGCCTGCAGCGGCACGCCCAGCCGGTCGGCGGCGATCTGGGCGTAGGCGGTCTCGTGGCCCTGGCCGTTGGACTCGGTGCCGACCGCGACCATCACCGTGCCGTCGCTGTCGAAGCGCACCTCCGCGCCTTCGTTGGGCGCGCCGCGCGAGGTTTCGAGGAAGCAGCCGACGCCGATGCCGCGCAGCCTGCCGTTGGCCTTCGACACCGAGCGCCGCGCCGCGAAGCCCGCAAGATCAGCGCGCGCCACGGCGGCGTCGAGATTGGCGACGAAGCCGCCCGAATCGATCGCCATGCCCATCGCGGTCTTGTGCGGAAACGAGGCGATCAGGTTCTGCCGCCGGAGACCGGCCGGATCGCGGCCCAGCACGCGCGCCGCGGCCTCGATGGCGCGCTCGATGATGTAGTTGGCCTCGGGCTTGCCGGCGCCGCGATAGGCGTCGACCGGCACCGTGTTGGTGAAGGCGCCGCGCACATCGACCGCGATCGCCGGAATATCGTAGACGCCGCCCTGCGCCGTCGACGCGGCGACGGCCGAGGCGCCGGGGCCATTGGCCGACAGATAGGCGCCGAGGTTGGCCACCATCGCCACGTCGAGCGCCAGGAAGCGGCCCGACTGCATCGAGCGCAAGCTTCGCTTTCGCCGCTATGTCGCGGCCCTGCGCACCGGTGACGAACTCCTCCGTGCGATCGGCCAGCCAGCGCACCGGCCGGCCGAGCTTGCGCGCCGCCCACAGCAGCAGCACCCATTCGGGATAGAGGAAGTTCTTCATGCCGAAGCCGCCGCCGACATCGGGCGCGCGGAGCTGGATGCGCTCGAGCGGCAGCTTGAAGACGAACTCGGCGAGCTGGCGGCGGATGCCGTGCAGCCCCTGCCCGGTCAGTTCGAGCTCCAGCGTCTCCGTCGCGGCATCGTAGCCGCGCGATGCCGGCGCGCGGCTCGATGGGCGTCACGACGACGCGGTTGTTCATCACCTCGATCTCGACGACGTGCGCCGCCTGCTTCATCGCCTGCGCGACGACCGCTGCGTCCCCTTTGTTCAGGTGGAAGGCGAGATTGCCCGGCGCCTCCTGCCAGATCGCGGGGGCGCCCGCGGCGAGCGCCGCCACGCCGTCGACCACGGCCGGCAGCGGCTCATAGTCGACCTCGACAAGCTCGGCCGCCGCGCGGGCGATCTCCTCGCTGTCGGCCACGATGAAGGCCACCGGGTCGCCGACATGGCGCACGCGGCCCTGGGCGAGGGCCGGCCGCGGCGGCACGATCAGCGGCTTCACCGCCGCCATGCAGGGCAGCGGACCGAGGCCATCGGCCGCGAGATCGGCCGCGGTATAGACGCCGTGCACGCCGGCCAGCGACGCGGCCTGCGAAACGTCGACCCGCTTTATGAGCGCATGCGCGTGCGGCGAGCGCAGGACATGGCCGTGCAGCTCGCCGGCATCGGCGATATCGTCGACATAATGGCCCTGCCCGGTCAGGAAGCGGCCATCCTCGAGCCGCCGCATCGAGCGGCCGATCATCGTATCTGGCATCTTTTCCTGTCCGCTCTTGCCCATGCCGCTCCGCCCGATAAGCTCCCCGGCCGAACCCAAGGAGGAACTCCATGATCGATCTGCACTACTGGCCCACGCCCAACGGCAAGAAGGTCACCATCCTGCTCGAGGAATGCGGGCTGCCCTACAAGATCGTACCCGTGAACATCCAGCGCGGCGATCAGTTCAGCGAAGAATTCCTGGAGATGAATCCCAACCATCGCATGCCGGTGATGGTCGACCATGAACCGAAGGGCGGCGGCAAGCCGATCGTGGTGTTCGAATCGGGCTCGATCATGATGTACATCGCCGAGAAGGTCGGCAAATTCTGGCCGCAGGATGTGCGCGACCAAGTACGAGGTCAACCAGTGGGTCATCTGGCAGATGGCCAACCAGGGCCCGAAGTCGGGCGAATGCGGCCATTTCCGGCGGGTCGACCAGGCCAAGCAGGGCGACCAGACCTATGCGCATCACGCGCTTCACCGACGAGGTCAATCGTCTCTACGGCGTGCTCAACAACCGGCTCTACAAGCACAAGTACCTGGCCGGCGACCAGTACACGATCGCCGACATGATCTGCTATCCGTGGACGGTGAACTGGAAGTTCCAGGGCCAGGACATCGAGGAGTTCAAGCACTTCAAGCGCTGGCACGAGGAACTGGCCGCGCGGCCGGCGGTGATCAAGGGCATGGCCGTCGGCGCCGACCTGTCGACCGACGTCACCAAGCTGCCGGCCGAGGAGCAGGCCCGCATCCGCAAGATGATGTACAACCAGCGCGCCCGGCCGGTGCCGGCGTAGAGGGCGCAGGCGGAGGGCGATGGTAATCTTTCCTCCCCGGCGAAGCCGGGGAGGTGGCCGAAGGCAGGAGGGGTCATGGGCAGCAGTCATGAAGCCCATGACCCCTCCGCCCCTTCGGGGCACCTCCCCAACTTCGTTGGGGAGGAACTCGAAACGAGGGCGTCAGGCATGGGAAGCCGCGGCCCTTTCCGCGTCTTCTTCGCGGAAACGGCGCAGCCGTTTTTCGGCTTCGTCCATCTGGACCCGCAAGGCCGCATCGGCCGCGGCCTGCTGGGCAAGCTCGGCCGCCACGCGCTCGCTGACCTCGCGCCAGTCCTCCGGCCGGCGGTTGCGCAGCCAGTACATGCACGCCCGGGTCTCGGGCGGAACATGCGCGGTGTAGGTCGCCGTCCGGGGCTCGCCGCGATAGAGGAAAACCTTCTCGGCCTTGTGATTGTAGCCGGTAACGCGGGTGAACAGCGATTCGACTGCGGTGGCGTCGGCGACGTCGCGGCCCTGCTGCACGGCCTCGGCGAACTCGGGGTGGCTGGCGATCCACAGGTCGATAGTGCTGCGGGCGACGCCGAAGCGGCCGGCGAGATCTTTATTGGTGGCGCCGCGTGAGCACAGGTCGCGGGCGCGTTCGGCGTGCTCAGCTTTGTAGAGGGTTGGGCGTCCGGGGCCGGTCATGGCCGATACTCCTGAAGTGAGGCGTTCGGCCTTTACTTAAGTATCACTGCGGCCATTGTCAAGTGTCACTTTTGACAAATCGCGCGCGAATCGAATTTTCGGGTGCCATAGCGCCCGAAAATACCCTTTCGAACGGGTGAGTTATTTATGCCGTCATCCCGAGCGAAGCCGCCCCCTCATCTAAGTTAGGGGGCGGCGTCGTCGAGGGACCTCGTGTTGTTGCCGAGGCAACAGAAAAGGTCCCTAACTGCGCCTCGCGGAGCCCGCCCCGAGCGAAGTCGAGGGGCTCGGCTCCGGTCGGGATGACGGGAAGACGGTCAGAGCGGCCCGTACGCTCCCGGAAAATCCGCGATGTTGAGGGTCGGCACGCCGGCCACCTGCACCAGCCGGCTGTCATGTCCGCCGTCGGGCTCGAGGCGGTGCTCGACATAGCCCACTTCCTTGGTGCCGTAGCACGGCTGCAGGCGGTCGGGCAGGACGAAGGCCGTCGAGGTTCCCCAGATGTGGCGCGTGCCCGCCACCTCGGTATTGCGATACTGATGGACGTGGCCGCAGGCAACCAGGGCCGGCACGACTCCCTCCAGCGCGGCGAGCAGCGCGTGACGCGGCTCGGGATTGACGAAGCGGCCGGTGATCTCGGTCTCGCCCGCGTCGCGGTCGAACAGCGGCTTGTGCAGGAAGAGCGCCAGCCGGCGGTCCCCGAGGGTCGCCGCCGCCTCGGCGATCTCGGCGTCCTGGACGTGGGCCACGGCAAGGTCGCTGCCCAGCAGCTGCGCGTTGATGCCGAGCAGGCGCCAGCCGGGCACGTCGAGCGTCCACCAGTCGCTGCCGAAATGCGCGACGTAGCGCGCGCGGCGCTCGGCATCGATCGTGCTCTCGCCGTGCGACGGCGCGTCCTGGCAGTCGCCGATGTCGTGATTGCCCGGCAGGAAGCGCGTCGGCAGGTCGAGCCCGTCATGCAGCGCGCGGGCCGCCGCGAGGTCGCTCTCGCTCGACGCGCCGTCGAGCGCGATGTCGCCCGAGTTGAGCACGAGGTCGGGCCGTTCGGCGCGCAACGCCTCGCCGATGCGCACGAAATTGTCGACGAAGAACGGCTTGTCGCCGCTGAGATGGGTGTCGGAAATCTGGGCGATGCGGAAGGTCATGCCGCAAGCCTAATGCGGCGATGTTGCAGAAAAGAGACCTCAGAATTCCTCCCAACGCGCAGCGTGGGGAGGTGTCGCCGTCTTATGGCGACGGAGGGGTCGGGAGTCATCGCTCGCTCATGGGAGTCATCGCTGACTCATGACCCCTCCGTCCGCTTTCGCGGACACCTCCCCAACTGCGTTGGGCAGGAAAATTCAACAAGGCTGCAGCCGCATCCCTTTTCCGGTCGCGGGGGTATGATCGCTGTTCCTTGAGGACCGGGAGGGCCGCAAATGCTCGCAGTGGTCAATACGCCCAACGGCAGCGCGCCGGTCGAACTGCGCCACATGCCGGAGCCGGAACCGGGTCTGCACGAGGCGCTGGTCGCGGTCCAGGCGTTTTCGCTCAATCGCGGCGAGTTGCGGTCGTTCCGCAACGCCGAGGAGGGGTGGATACCCGGCCAGGACATCGCCGGCGTTGTCTTGCGGCAAGCGGCGGACGGCAGCGGTCCGCCGAAGGGCGCACGCATTGTCGCGTTGATGGATGAATTCGGCTGGGCCGAACGCGCCGCGGTGCCGACGCAGCGCATCGCCCTGCTGCCCGATAGCGTGAGCTTTGCCGCCGCCGCCGCGTTGCCGGTCGCCGGCTTGACCGCGTTGCGCACGTTGCGGCATGGCGCCCCGTTGCTCGGCAAGCGCGTGCTGATCACCGGCGCGGCCGGCGGCGTCGGTCATCTCGCGGTGCAGCTCGCGGCGCATTCGGGCGCGCGCGTCACCGCGGTGGCGGGACGGCCGGAACGCACGGCGGGGCTGCGGGAGTTGGGTGCGTCCGACGTGGTGATCGGCATCGAGCAGGCGCAAGGGCGGTTCGGGCTGATCCTCGAATCCGCCGGCGGCGCGTCGCTGGCGACGGCATTGCACCGGGTGGACGCCAACGGCGCGGTGGTGGTGTTCGGCAATTCCTCCGGCGAGACGACAAGCATCAGCTTTGCCGATTTTCGCGACGGGCAGAATGCGCGCCTGCAGAGCTTCTTCTCGTTCACGTCCGGACCGGAGGAGCAGTTTGCGCCGGATCTTGCGTTGCTGGTGTCGCTGGTCGCCGACAAGTCGCTGACGCCGCACACCGGGCCGGAGCGGAACTGGCGCGATATTGCCCGGGTTGTCGACGAGCTGCGCGACCGGCGTGTCGGCGGGAAGGCGGTGTTTCGAGTGAAGCCGTGAGCGGAGACGACGCCCGCTGTCAGCTTGGGTCCAGAGCGGCCCCATCTGCCGGGCTGCATCGTGCGGGCGGCCGCGAGGTCGCTCTCGCTCGACGCGCCGTCGTGCGCGATATCACTCAAGTTGGGCACGAGGTCGGACCGGTCGGCCCGCAGCGCCTCGCCGATGCGCACGCAGAGCTATCGCATATCAAGATTTCCGTCGTCTCGACCGGAGCGCGAAGCGCGGAGCGGAGAGACCTTCTCTCAACGATAAGCGACTTATCGTTGAGAGAAGGTCTCTCCGCTCGGCCCTGCGGGCCTCGGTCGAGACGACGGGAGTCGCGATAGCCTTTGACGATACCTGCCCAACCTCGTTGGGGAGGAGAAATCAACGGTGCTGCGACAGCGGCGGAGCCACCTCCTCCAAAGGCCGGCGCTCGGCGTTGACGCCGAGCTTCAGGGCGACCAGGGCGGCCACGATCATCACCAGCGCGCCCAGCGCGTAGCCCAGCACGATATCCTTCGGGCTTTCGCTCGCGATCAGGACGCCGAACAGCCACGGACCGCCGACGCCGCCCAGCAGGGTGCCGAAGGCGTAGAACAGCGCGATGGTGAGCGCGCGGATCTCGAGTGGAAAGCTTTCGCCCACGGTCAGGTAGGCAGCACTTGCCGCTGCTGAGGCGAAGAAGAAGACGATGCTCCACATCGCCGTCTGCGTCATGGCGTCGAGCACGCCCATGTGGAAGAGCTGCGCGGTGAGGGCCAGCAGCAGGCCGGACAGACCGTAGGTGGCGAAGATCATCGTCTTGCGGCCGATCGAATCGAACAACGGGCCGAGCAGCAGCGGGCCCAGGAAGTTGCCGACGGCAAAGGGCAGGATGTAGAGCCCGACCCTGTCGGCCTCGACGCCGTAGAAGCGCGTCAACACCAGCGCGTAGGTGAAGAAGATGGCGTTGTAGACGAAGGCCTGCGATGCCATCAGGACGAGGCCGAGCGTGGTGCGGCCGGGATAGAGGCTGAGCAGCGTGCGCGCCACCGAGAGCAGCGTCACCTTGTGCGTGGCGCCCAGCGCCAGGGTCGTGGTCACCGGCGGCAGTGTGACGTGCTCGCTCGCCATGACTCGCGCTTCGATCTCGCTCACGACCCGGGCGGCCTCGCCCGGCTGGCCGTGCAGCATCAGCCAGCGCGGGCTCTCGGGCAGGAAGCGCCGCAGGTAGAGGATCACCAGTCCCAGCATGGCGCCGCTGCCGAAGGCCAGGCGCCAGCCGAGGTCGGGACCGAGCAGGTGCGGGTCGAGCAGGCCGACGGAGAGAAGCGCGCCGCCCGCCGCGCCGACCCAGAAGCTGCCGTTGATGGCAAGATCGATGCGGCCGCGCAGGCGCGCCGGGATCAGCTCCTGGATCGCCGAGTTGATGGCCGAATATTCGCCGCCGATGCCGGCGCCGGTGAAAAAGCGGAAAAGCAGGAAGCTGTAGAAGTCCCAGGAGAAGGCCGTGAGCGCGGTGGCCACGAGATAAACACCGAGCGTGACACTGAAAAGCTTCTTGCGGCCCAGACGATCGGTGAGATGGCCGAAGAACAATGACCCCAGCACGGCGCCGGCGAGATATGCACTGCCTGTGAGACCCACCTGCTGGGCGGTGAGATGGAGCCGCGGGCTGGTCTGCAGCGCGGCCGCCACGGATCCGGCCAGGGTGACCTCGAGACCGTCGAGGATCCAGGTGATGCCCAGCGCCACGACAACCAGCCGATGGAAAGCGCTCCACGGCAGGCGGTCGAGGCGCGCCGGCACATCGGTATGCGTGGGCTGATCGGGGTCCATCGGATGCAGGAAGCTTAACGCAGTTGGAATGTCGGTTGTTCCGGGTTCACTGTCATCCTGAACGAAGCGAAGGATCTCATGGCCTATCGGCCAGCCATGCCGCTGGGAAGCGGCATGAGGTTTCGCTTCGCTCAGGAGGACAGAAGGGGGCTGAGGAGCGCAGTGCAAGGCTCCTCTGCCCTGCTGACGTTGGTGTCGGGCAAGACGCCTGCTACATTGCCCGCTATGACGGACAATACAATGGCGGCCGGCGTCGGGGCCGCAGGAGCGGCACAGACCGCGGCACCCTCTCTCTCCACGGCCTCGGCCAACAGCACCACCTTCGCGGTCATCCTGTCGCTGAGCTTCTGCCACCTGCTGAACGACATGATGCAGTCGCTGGTGCCGGCGCTCTATCCCATCCTCAAGGACTCCTACGGCCTGAGCTTCGGCCAGGTCGGCCTGATCACGCTGGCGTTCCAGTGCACGGCCTCGATGCTGCAGCCGCTGGTCGGCCTCTATACCGACAGGAAGCCCCAGCCCTATTCCCTGATGGTCGGCATGGGCTTCACCCTGGTCGGCCTGCTGATGATGTCGCGGGCCAACTCCTATCCGCTGATCCTGTTCGCGGCGGCCCTGATCGGCATGGGCTCCTCGGTGTTCCATCCCGAGGCCTCGCGCGTGGCGCGCATGGCGGCCGGCGGTCGTTACGGCCTGGCGCAGTCGCTGTTCCAGGTCGGCGGCAACATGGGCTCGGCGGCGGGGCCGCTGCTCGCGGCCTTCATCGTCGTGCCGCGCGGCCAGCAGAGCATCGTGTGGTTCTCCGGCGCCGCCCTGATCGCGATGTTCGTGCTCTTCCAGGTCGGCGGCTGGTACAAGCAGCGGCGCGCCGCGCAAAAGCCCGCGGCGCGCGGCAAGGCCACGACCGCCGGGGCACAGACGTTGCCGCGGGCGCGCGTGATCGGAGCGGTGGCCATCCTGGTGGCGCTGCTGTTCTCCAAGAACGTCTACAGCGCGAGCCTCGGCTCCTACTTCACCTTCTATCTGATCTCGAAGTTCGGCGTGGAGGTGCAGACCGCGCAGTTCTACCTGTTCGCCTTCCTGGTCGGCATCGTCGCCGGCACGATCGCGGGCGGCGCGGTGGGCGACAAGGTGGGCCGCATCCCGGTGATGTGGTTCTCGATCCTGGGCGCGTTGCCGTTCGCGCTGATGCTGCCCTACGCCAACCTGTTCTGGACCGGCGTGCTCGCGGTCACGGTGGCGATGATCATGGCCTCGGCCTTCTCTGCCATCCTGGTCTATGCCCAGGAGCTGCTGCCGGGCCGGGTCGGGCTGGTCGCCGGCATGTTCTTCGGCTTCTCCTTCGGCCTGGGCGGCCTCGGCGCCGCGGCGCTGGGCCAGCTCGCCGACCTCACCAGCATCGAGACGGTCTACCGGGTGACGCCGTTCCTGCTGCTGCTGGGCCTGCTGACGGCATTCCTGCCACGCCAGCCGGGCGAGCCCAAGAACCGACGTTAGAAACGTACCGATCTTTCCCAATCAGGTCATTGCTGGGGGCGCGCCACTCCAGTGGCGCGTCTTCTCGGTTCATACCGACCGCGGGCGTCCCGCCCGCGCTTCGCGGCGGGATGATCGGGAGGGGCGCGCGAAGCGCGGGAGGGTGAGGCGGGCGCGGCGCTCGCGCAGAAACATCCCGTGATTTGTCAGCGACCACCTGACGCGCCAGCTGGAGTGGGTCGCCTCCCAGCAACGCTTCGCGGCGGAGAGGACCATGAGCGACGTCCGCGCCGGCTCAGACGCCGGCGACGGCTAGATGTTTAGTCCCGGCATTTGGTGGAGCGGATTGAGGGTGTATCGTTCTGGCTCTTTCGTCCAAACCTTACAGATGTGCTCGTAAGGCGTGAGACCCTTGAGGGTCTTGAGACGCTTGGCGAAGTTGTAGGCAGTGACGAAGTCCGCGAGATGAGCTCGCAGCTCGTCATGGGTTTCGTAGTAGAAGCGCTTGACCGTCGCGTCCTTGATGGTGCGGTTCATCCGCTCGACCTGACCATTGGTCCAAGGGTGCTTGGGCTTTGTCAGGCGATGATCGATGTTGTTGCGAGCGCACGCTACCTCAAAGGCAGGGGCCCGGAATGGCTCGCCGCGCTCAAGCATGCCTTTGATATCGGCGACCGACCAACTCGCCGCCCTTGGGATCGGTGAAGTGAGTCCCATTGTCGGTCAGCACGGTATGGATCTTGTAGGGTACCGCGTTGATGAGGTGCAGCAGGAAGTCGGCTGCGACCCGCCGTGTGGCCTTCTCGTGCAACTCGGTGAAGGCGAACTTTGAGGTCCGATCAATAGCAACGAAGAGGTAGAGCCGGCCCTCCGCGGTGCGTACTTCGGCGATGTCGATGTGGAAGTAGCCGATCGGGTAGGTCTTGAACTTGCGCTTTATGCCCTTGCCGTCCTCGACGTCCGGAAGCCGCGAGATGCCGTGCCGTTGCAGGCAGCGGTGCAAGGACGAGCGAGTCAGGTGTGGGATCGTCGCTTGAAGAGCATACAGGCAGTCATCGAGCGGCAGCAGCGTATGTTGGCGAAACGCGACGATGATGGCTTCGTCCTCGAGTGACAGGGACGTCGACTTCGGGTCTTTGGGGCCGGTCGGCAAATCGGCCGTCGTGCTGCGCTTCTTCCACTTGGCGACGGTCTTCTGATTGATGCCGTGACGCCTGGCCAGCGTCCTCAGGCTCTTTTGACTATGTTGTATCGCTCGACGGACCGCCTCTGTCGTTGTGGCGCAGCCGTGGAGAATTTGGCCCATAGTGCATCCTTCCATTCCCAGGATAACAATGCACCATCAAACCCTGGGATCAAACATCTATCCGGCCAGCCTCGGCGATCGCCGCGCTGCGCGCATCGTCGGCGATCGTCGAGCCGGTGAAGTAGACCGCGATCAGGATTGGTGCGCGGCCCGGCGAATGGGTTTTCTCCGTCCAGGGGCGGTGGCGGCGTACGCCGCGAATATGGCACGGCGTGGGCACATCGTGATCGCCCGCAGCAATTGAGAGGACGACGGGCTCTACCACCCGCGCGCCGATGCGGTAAGCTTGTCGCCGCATGGCTCACCCGCCCTCACCCGAGCAGCGCATCGACGCGCCCGTTCTGACGGCCTTGTCGGGAACCACGCCCGGTCGCATCGAATCGCGCCTGCGCATGACGTTGCGTCACAGCCTGCCGGTGGTGGGAGTCGTCGTGGTGGTCATGCTGATCGCCGTCATCGCGTACTATGTATACGCGAGCAACCGCCACGGCGCCGTCGCGCTCAGCAACGACCTGGTCACGGCGATCGACCGGCGGGTCGCCGCACAGACGCAGGCCTACCTGGCGCCGGCCGAGCAGTTCCTCGAGCTTGCCGATTCCGCGGCGGCCGGCCGCGGCGTCTTCGAGGGCAACCCGGAGGTCGAGACCTTCGCCCTGCATGCTCTCAGCGTGATCGCCCCTGCCGCGGCGTTCAGCTATTCCGATCCCGAGGGCAACTTCCTGTACGTGATGCGCAATGCGCAGGGCGGCTTCGACAGCAAGACGATCGACCGCCGCAACGGCGGACATCGCGTGACCTGGGTCCGCCGCGACGCCGAGGGCGCGGTGGTCGCCACCGAAGAGGTCCCGGACGATACTTTCGATCCGCGTACCCGGCCCTGGTACCAGGGTGCGGAGCAGACGAAGAAGCCGTTCTGGACCGATACCTACCTGTTCTTCACGCTGCAGAAGCCCGGCATCACCTTCTCGATCCCCCACTTCGACGCGGACGGCAAGCTGCAGAGCGTGCTGGGCGTCGATATCGAGCTCGACACGCTCTGTGCCTTCCTGAAGCAGCTCGGCATCGGCGTCAGCGGCAAGGCCCTGATCATCGATCGCACCGGACGCGTGGTGGCCTATCCCAGCGACAACTGGTTGCCGGCCGACAAGCCCGACGTGCAGGCGCCGCTGCTCGATGAGCTGGGTGACCCCGTGCTGGTGCGTGCCTACAACCGGCTCCGGATCGAGGGCTATGGCCGCAAGGTGCTCGATTTCGGCGACAAGCGCATCATCGTCTCGTCCGAGCCGGTGAGCATGCTGACCGGCCGCGACTGGGTCGTCCTGATCGTCGTGCCGGAGACCGATTTCGTGGGTTTCGTCACCGACAGCGGCCTGGCGGCGCTCATCATGTCGATCATCGTGGTGCTGATCGTCGCCGCTCTCTCCGGGTTGCTGGCCTGGCGCAACGTGACCGCCGAGCGGCGCATTTCGGCCGCCGCGACGCTGCAGAGCGCGCTCGAGACCCGCACCCGGACCTTCGTCGAGCTGGCGCGCGCCAGCGGACCGGCCGACGGCGCCGAGGCCGAGGGCCTGGAAAGTGCATCGGAAACCGCCGCCGCCGCCTGCGCGGCCAAGCGTGTGGCGGTGTGGCGGCTCAGCCCCGACCGCACCGCTCTCCTGTGCGAGGATTGCTTCGACCAGGTCGCGCACGACCACACGACCGGCATGGAACTGCATCGCGACCAGCTCCCCGACCTGTTCGCCGCGCTGGGCAACGGCGCGCCGATCGACGTTGAGGATGCAAGCAGCGATCGCCGGACATCCGAGCTGTTCCAAAGCTATCTGGCGCCGCTCGGGATCAGCAGCATCTATATCGTCCCGATCATCTCGCGCGGCCGGCTGCTGGGCATGCTGACGGTCGAGGATCCGCAGCGCGGCGATCACGCCGCCAGCCTGGTGGCCTTTTGCGACGCCCTGACGGTCGTGCTGGCGCTGCGCTACGCCGCCGTCGCCGCGCCCGCACCGGTGGTCTCGCGGGCGGCGGCCACCGTGAGCGCCGGCGCCGGTTCCGGCGGCGCCGCCCCGTTCGAGAGCTTCGGCCAGCGCCAGTCGCGGCTCGAGCAGACGCTGATGCGGCAGAACGTATCGCTCGACGACCTGGGCGACAGCGCCATCGACCAGGCCGCGATCGGCATTCTCAAGCTGCCCGACTGGACGACGGTGGCGCAGCGGATGCCCGACAGCGTCGAGGCCACGGCAATGGACGCCATCGTCGACGAGCTGCGCCTCGTCCTCGAACAAAGCGGAGTAGCCTACGCGGCCCTGCTCGGCGACCAGATCGTGCTGGCGGCGTTCTCGCACGACAAGAACATGGTCGCGGGCTGCGCGCACTGCGTGGCGACGGCGATGCTCGATCTGCGCGACCGCCTGTTCGGGCTCGAGGAGAAGTGGAACACCAGCCTCGACTTCCGCCTCGCCATCGATGTCGGCACCGTGATGGCCTCGGCCGTCGCCACCGATCCGCCGAGCCGCAACCTGTGGGGCGGCGCGGTCGGCATCGCCAAGGTCCTGGCCGACACCGCGGCGCGGCGCACCATCGTGGCATCGGAGACCGCGTACGAAATGCTCTCGGACCATTTCCTGTTCCGCCCGCGCGGCAGCTATTTCCTGCCCGAGACCGGCAACATGCGCACCTTCGTGCTGGTCGGCCGCATATGATCGCCCGCACGGCCGGCGACCGACCGCCCCGCTTCCGGTTCAGGCGTTTCCTGGCGGCTGTCGGTTCGCGCACGATCGCGGGCTCGCGGCTTCTGCTGCTTTTCGTGTCGCTCGCCGCCACTGTCCTGATCGTGGCCGCGCGGCGCGGCACGTGGCAGGGTCCGGTCCGGACCGAGTTCATGCGCGTGCTGCACGGGGTCGCGGTACGCTCGCTCCCCACCACCGTCGCGACCGGCATGCTGGTGGGCTTCGCCCTGGTGACGCAGGCCGTCTACTGGCTGGAACAAACGGGCACGACCGGTCTGGTCGGCCCGGTGATCGTGGTCCTGCTGATCCGCGAGCTGGTGCCCATCCTGATCGGCCTGATCGTGTTCGGCCGCAGCGGCACCGCCACCCTGATCGAGCTCGGCGAGGCACAGACCAAGGGCTGGCTGCGCGTGCTCGAGATCCAGGGCCTCGATCCGCTGGTGCTGCTGGTGCTGCCGCGCGCTTTCGGCTTCGCCCTCGGCGCTTTCTGCCTCGCCACCGTGCTGTTGCTCACCACCCTGGTCACGGGATACCTGGTGGCGCACGCGCTGGGGCTGGTCGCCTACTCGGTGTGGGATTTCACCGACCTCGTGCTGCGCGCGATGAAGGTCCAGGACTTCATCTTCCCGCCCCTCAAATGCATCACCATCGGCTTCGTGGTGGCGCTCGCCTGCTGCGCCACCGGGCTTGGGCGACGCGACGAGTCCGACGAGCTGCAGCGCCTGGTGCCGCGCGGCTTCGTGCGCTCCGCACTCGCCATCCTGGTGGTCAACAGCCTGTTCGACCTGGTGGGCTGAGATGGCGCTGCCCATCAGCCGATCGGTCCTGTCGCTGCAAGGCGTGATTCCGGCCGAGCGGCGGCTATCCGCCACGCCGACGCGTCTCGATCTCGAGCTGCCGCGCGGCGCGGTGGCGCTGCTGCAGGTCGACGACGAGGCCGACGCCACGGCGCTGGTCGATCTCTGCGTCGGGCTCGCCGATCCCGGCGCCGGCCGCGTGCGCTTCCTGGGCGTCGACTGGACGACGCGCAATCCACGCGAGCGGCTGACCCGCCGCCGACGCATCGGCGCCATCGTGCAGGCCGCGGTCTGGCCCACCCACATGACGGTGCTGGAGGCGGTGCTTTTGGCGCGCTTCTACCATTTCAAGCGGCCGCCCGCCGAGGTGATCGCCGACGCCACCACGCTCGCCCGCCTGTTCGGCCTGCCCGGCCTGCCGGTCGGACGGAGCGAGACGACGCCGTTGCGCGCGCTGATCCGTGCCGCCTGCGTGCGCGGATTCCTCGGCTCGCCCGACCTGATCGTGGTACACGACCAGATGCTCGACCAGTCAGCCGGCCTGGCCGTGCCGATGGCGCAGGCGATCTCGGCCGCCTGCGACAGGGGCGCCACGGTTTTGTGGATCACGACAAATCTCGGCGCGCGGGCGGCCGAGTTCGTCCACACCAATCATGTGTTCCGCCTGGGTGACGCCGGCCTGGTGCCGGCACGGAGGTCGCGATGAAGCGCTCGATCTTCGGTCTCCACCAGCTCGACGAGATCGTGGGCGCCGTGGTGCTCGCCTGCATCGGCGTGTTCATCGCCGTGCTGATCAATGCCGGCCTGCTCAAGGACTGGTTCCAGCCGTCCTTCACCTTGCGCATCCTGCTGCCCGACGAAGGCGTCTCGGGCCTGGCGCCGGGCGCGGAAGTGCAGGTCCTGGGCACGCGCGCCGGCGAGGTCCGCCGCATCGTCATCGATCCCAACCAGCGCATGCATGCCGTCGCCCGGGTCGAGGACCAGATGCGGCCCTTCATCCGCCGCGATTCCAAGGTCTCGATCCGCCGCCAGTTCGGCGTGGCGGGCGCGGCCTTCATCGATATCGCCCGCGGCACCGGGCCGGAGCTCGACTGGTCTTACGCCGTGATCGCCGCGACCCCCGATCGCGCGGCGACCGACACGCTGGGCCAGATGATCGACGAGGTGCGCGCCAAGATCGCGCCGGTGCTCGACGACGTCCAGAAAGCGGTGCTGGCCTTCACCGCGGTTGCCCAGCGCGCGATCGATCCGGCCGGGCCGCTCGAGCAGACACTGTCCTCGGCCGCGAGCATCGCCCACAGGGTCGAGAACGGCGAAGGCGTGGCGGGCCGCCTGCTCGCCAACGACAAGATGGCGAGCGATCTCGAAGCGAGCCTGCTCAGCGTGCGCGAGCTCGCCGCCCAGCTCGAGCGCACCTCGAAGGACCCGCGCATCGCCCAGATCCTGGTGAAAACCGACTCGGTTCTGACCTCGCTGCAGGCCACGACGCGCAATCTCGCCACCACGATGCCCAAGATCACCGAAAACGTGACGGCCACCACCGACGCCATGCCAGCGACCTTGCTGCAGGCCCAGATCGCCGCTCACGAGCTCGAGCTGCTTCTGGCCCAGCTGCGGCACAACTGGCTGTTCGGCGGCAGCGGCGGCGCGCCGGCCGCACCCACGACCCGCCGCGCGCCAGCCATCGAGGTCCGTCCGTGAGGATGCGGCCGGTCGTCCTGTTGCCGCTCGCCGCGTTGGCCCTTGCCGCCTGCGGCGGCGGCAGCCCGGCCGACACCGGGCCGCCACCCGACGTCAAACTCGACCAGGCCAACCGCGCCGGCACGCAGGCGCTCTCGGTCGACATGCCGAGCCTCGCGGTGCGCGAATACAAGGTGGCGCTCGCCCGCGCTTACGAACGCGACGACGCCGGCGCCATCGCCGATGTGGCCTACAATCTGGCGCTCGCCCAGATGAAGTCGGGCGACTCCAAGGCCGCACTCGCCACGCTGCGCGATACCCGCGCCGAGCTCGACCGCAGGCGGGTCCCGATTCCGGCCGAGCTCTTCCTGGTCGAGGCCGCAGCGGCCTATCGCATCGGCGATTACGCCGGCGCCGCGACGGCCGCGCAACAGGCGCTCGACCGACCGGCGAAAGATCCCGACACCGTGCCCCGCGCCTGGTTCATCCGCGGCCTGGTCGCGGCCGAGCGCGGCGACGGCGCCACCCTCGGCCAGGCGATTGCGGCGTTGCCCCCCACCAAGCAGGCCGATCTCGAAGCCGACCGCCAGGAACTGCAGGGTCGCGCCGCGCTGCTCGACAACCGTCCGGCCGACGCGCTGGCGCTGTTCGAGCAGTCCGCCGCCAACCGCCAGCAGGCGCTCGACTACCGCGGCATGGCGCGTGCATTATCATTCGCGGGCAACAGCGCGCTTCGCGCCAACCGGACGGCTGACGCGGCCGACCTGTTCCTGCGGGCCGGACGCAGCGCGCTGCTGCAGGGCGACACGGCGACGGCGCTGCCGCTCCTGAAGCAGGCCGAGGACCTGGCGCGCCAGACCGCGCAGGCCAGCATCGTCGAAGAGGTCGCGCGGCTGCGCAAAGCAGCGGCTGGGCGGACAACACGGGCCTAGTTTCACTGGCCTAGTACACGGGCGTATTTTTTGAGGGGGAGAAAGTCATGGTTCTCGGAATGTCGCTGGAGACGTTCACTTTCCTGCACGTCGTCATCAGCATGGTCGGCATCATGACCGGGATAATCGTCGTCGCGGTGATGCTGCAGAACGGACCGATTGCCGGCTGGAATGGATTCTTCCTCACCACCACGATCGTGACCAGCGTGACCGGCTTCTTCTTCCCGGCGAAGGGACTCCTGCCGTCGCATATCGTCGGCATCATCTCGCTGGTGGTGCTGGCGATCGCGCTGTTCGCCTACTACGGCCGCCATCTCATGGGCCCGTGGCGTGCCATCTACGTCATCTGCGCCGTCATGGCGCTCTGGCTCAACATCTTCGTCGGCATCGTGCAGTCGTTCGGCAAGTTCGCCTACCTGCACAATCTTGCGCCCAACGGCTCGGAGCCGCCGTTCGCCGTCGCGCAGGGCGCCATCCTGGTCCTGTTCGTCTGGGCAGGCTTCCTGGCCGTGCGGCGCTTCCATCCGCCGCTCAGGACCTGACGCACCCTTCCTGGCCGCCCTCTCGCGCCTTCTCGCCTCGCGTCTTAGGCCCTCTCCGCCCGCGTCATCGCGGGGGGAGAGGGAGGGGACCCGCGCGTGAGCGGCAGAGCCATTCGCATGTGCTTAAAAACTTCGTCATCCCGACCGGAGCCGAGCGCAGCGAGGCGCAGCGGAGGGACCTTTTCTGTTCTCTCAGCGTCAAGAGAAGGTCCCTCGACTACGCCGCCCCTTGGGCGGCTTCGCTCGGGATGACGGAATAAGACATCACGTGGTCCCTTCTCCCCCTAAGGCGCATGTGAATGCGCCGAAGCGGCGGCGAGGCCATGAGTGAATGATCGGAGATGGGGATCAATGGTGGTTGTCCCTACGGAAAAGTGAACGCAGCGCGGCGGTCGCTTGCCGGCCGGCGCGCTACTGTGCGCGCAGCGACAACCAGGGAGGTCGGCATGCGCGGCAAGGGACTGTTTCTCGGCCTGGTGTTGGCAACGGCTGCGGCCCTGCCGGCGGCAGCGCAAGGCATGATCGACCGGCTCTATGTCATGGATTGCGGCCATAACGCCGCGACCGACCAGTCGCGCTGGTCGCCCGGCGTCAATGTCGGCAAGCCGATCGAGCTGTCGGACAACTGCTATCTGATCAAGCACGGGGCGGACTGGATGCTGTGGGACACCGGCTATCCCGACGCGGTGGCCGAGAAGCCCCTCACCAGCCCGATCGGCACGGCGACCCGCGCCAAGACCTTGGCGGCGCAGCTCGCCGAGGTCGGCGTCAAGCCGGCCGACATCAAGTACGTCGCCGTCTCGCACACCCATGGCGACCATGTCGGCAATGTCGACATGTTCCCCGCCTCGACGCTCCTGATCCAGAAGCCCGAGTTCGACTGGGCCTTCGCCGAGGGCAAGACGCCGCCCTTCAAGGCCGACCGACCGATCAGGAAGCTCGAGGGCGACCTTGACGTGTTCGGCGACGGCAGCGCCACGATCCTGTCGACGCCGGGCCACACGCCCGGGCACGAATCATTGCTTGTGCATTTGCCCAAGACGGGCTGGGTCGTGCTGTCGGGCGATGCCGCCCATTTCAAGGACAATTGGGACAACAAGCGGGTGGCGTCGATGAACACCAGCGCCGACCAGACGCTGGCGTCGTACAAGAAGATCGCCGACGTGATGGCGCAAAAGAAGGCGGCGTTGTGGATCAACCACGACCTGCCGCAGAGCCAGGGCCAGAAGCACGCGCCGCAGTTCTACGATTGAATTATGCGATTGACGGCGAGCCCGGTGTGGCGATGAATTCGCTGCGTGAACGCCTCCCCGATCATCGCTCCTCTCAGCCTGTCGAACGTGGCGACGGTGGCCTTTGCCGCGCTCTGCCTGTGGACGATCGCGTCACAGGCCTGGGGCAACGTCGTGAAGCTGTGGCGCCTGGCCGTGCCGCCCTGCTTCGCCGCGGTCCAGGCCTTCGTCCTGCTGGCCGGCGTATTCGACGCCACCCCGATCAACGACGCGGAATGGCTGGCGGCGGCGATCGTGGGCGGCGTGATCGGCCGCATGCGGGGATGGGCGCTGGCGGTCGAGGTCGATCGCCGGCTGCGACCTGGTGCGCCAGCACCGCTCGCCCGACGCGGTGGTGATGGGCTCGGCCCTCGTCATGCTGGCGGTGATCGATTTCGCCTCGGCGGCCTCGCAGGATCCGCTGATCGAGCCGCAGCATGTCGCGGCCGGCGCCGCATTCTGCGCCGCCTATCTCGGCGGCCGGGCGATCGCCATTGCCGTGCGCGCCGGCACGCCTGCCGCACGTCGAACTGCATAGCGCCTAGCGGATGGCGTCGCGCCTGGTTCGGTTCCTGGCGGCCATCGCCGTGCTGGCGCTCGGCACGGGTGGGGCATTGGCGCAGACCTATCCCAGCCGACCGCTGCGCCTCGTCGTGCCGTTCGCGGCCGGCGCCGGCGTGCTCGACATCATGGCCCGCCTGGTCGGCCAGCATCTCGGCGCCGCGCTCGGCCAGCAGGTGGTGATCGACAACCGGCCGGGCGCGGGCGGCATCGTCGGCGCCGAGGTGGTGGCCCGGGCCGAGCCCGACGGCTACACGCTCCTGATGGGCAACACCGCGCTGCTGGTGAGCCCCTACCTCTACGCCAGGCTTTCCTTCGATCCGCTCACCGACTTCGTGCCGGTGACCATGGTGAATGCGGCGCCACTGCTCTTGGTCGTCAACCCGTCGGTGCCGGTGCACTCGGTGGAGGAGCTGATCGCCTACGCCAAGGCGCGTCCTGGCCAGCTCAACTACGGCTCGGGCGGCGTCGGCAGCACGCCCTACCTCGCCACCGAACTCCTGAAGTCGATGACGGGCATCGACGTGGTGCATGTGCCCTACAAGGGCGGTGCGCCGGCGCTGGCCGATCTCATGGCCGGGCAGCTCACCTTCATGATCGAGAACGTGCCGGGCACGTTGCCGCTGGTGAAGTCGGGCAAGCTGCGCGCCCTCGCGATCACCAGCGCCCAGCGCGGGCCGCTGGTGCCCGATCTGCCGACGATGGCCGAGGCCGGCGTGGCGGGCTACGAAATGGTGGGGTGGAACGGCATCTTCGTCGCCAAGGGCACACCAACGGAGATCGTCGCGCGCCTCGGCGCGACGCTCGCGAAGGTCCTCGACTTGCCGGATGTGAGGGAGCAGATGGCGACCTTGGGAGCGGAACCGGGCGGCGACACGCCGCAAGCCTTCGCCGCATTCGTCAGCGCGGAATCGGAGCGCTGGGGCCGCATCATCAAGGACAAAGGCATCCGCCCCGAGTAGAGCCCGGGGCGGACGTCAAGCGACTAGAGACGAAGCGTATTAGCGCGTATAGACGGTGGTCGTCGTCGGCGGCGCCGACGGGTCGGTGTAGACCACGGTGCCCGGTGCCGGAGTCGTCGCCACGGTGGCGACCGGCGCCGGACGTTCGACGGTTTCGGTACGCACGGAACAGGCGCTGGCCAGGCCGGCAATCGTGGCGGCCAAAGCGATCATGGAAAGGGATTTCATCGGCAAGACCTCCTTGTCTCGGGAGGCAACGGCGGCCGTCCCTGGCGGTTCCCTGCTATTTCACCTCCACGATGTCGGCCACGCCCACTTTCTTGTTGAGCACCGTCTGCAAGACGACGAAGCGGCCGGCCGAATTGTGGTCGTCGAAGGTCACGGTCTTGCCCATGACGTTGGTGAATTTCATCGCCTTGATGGCGTCCTTCACCTTGGCACCGTCGGTGCTGTTCGCATCCTTGATCGCCTGGGCGATGATGCGGATGGCGTCATAGCCGCCCCAGGTCTGCAGGTAGGGTTCGGACTTGTACTTGGCCTGGATCGTCGCAACGAAGGCCTTGTTCTGCGGCGCGTCGATGGTGGCATTGTAGGTCCAGGCGCTGATCGACTTCTCCATGCCACCGGCCTCGATGATCGGCTGGTTGCGGCCGCCCAGCTCGACGCGGCCGGTGTAGGGAATCTTCACGCCGAGCTGCATCGCCTGGCGCAGGAAGTTGATCGAATCGCCGCCGACCTGGAAGGTCGCGATGGCGTCGGGCCGGCGCTGCTGGATGCGCGTCAGGATGGTGGTGAAGTCGGGCGCGTTCTGCGGATGGAAGTCGGTCGACACGACCGTGACGCCGGCCTTCTCGGCCACCGCCTTGAAGGCGTCGGCGCCGCCGCGGCCGAAGTCGGTGTCCTCGCCGATGATCGCCACCGTCTTGAACACTTTCTTGGTCCCGAGATAGATGCCGAGCGCATCCATCATGGCTGAGTCCGACGGGCTGATGCGGAACGAATATTCGTTGCGCCCCGGGCCCGCCAGCTCGGTGATCTGCGGGTTCGAGGCGATGCCGGTGATCATCGGGATCTTGGCGTCGGCCACGATCTTCATGCTCGCCAGGTGCGCCGAGCTGCAGTGCGCGCCCTCGATCGCCACCACCTTGGCCTCGACGAGCTTGTTGGCGACGTTCACCGCCTCCGAGGGATTGCACTTGTTGTCGAGCACCATGAGCTCGATCTTGCGCCCGCCCAAAAGGCCGCCGGCGGCGTTGATCTCCTCGACGGCGAGATTGACGCCCCACATTTCCCATTCCGAGGCGACAGCCGCGACGCCGGTTTGCGGCGTCGACACGCCGATCACGATGGGCTGCGCCATCGCCGGCCCAGCACCCAGTACGCAGGCGACCGCCGTCGCCATCCAGAATTTCACTCTCATCATTTCCCTCCGCTCACGCTCCCCGTGGTCAGTCAACTACATAGCAGGCGGCATGCCAAGCAGGCGCGAGATGCGCTGGGCAGCGCCCGTCACCAGCGGCTCGGCGCTGTGCAAGGTGAGCCCGGCATCGAGATATTTCGGAAAGGCCACGCTCAACGCCGCCACGACACTGCCCGTACGATCGCGGATCGGCGCGCCGACCGACAGCACGCCCGGAATGTTCTCCTCGTTGACGATGGCGAAGCCCTGTCGCCGCACCTTGGCCAGCGACGCAACCAGGACGGCCGGATCGGTGACGGTATGCGGCGTAATGGCGGCGAGCTTGCGCGTGCCCAAGAGCTTGCGCGCCGCGCCGTCGCCCAGCGCCGCCAGAAGCACCTTGCCGGCGCTGGTGCTGTGCAGCGGCATCTCGCTGCCCGGACTGACCTTGATGGCGACCGGACCGTCGGCCTGCACGGCCAGCAGGTAGATGGCGCGACCGTCGCGCAGCACCGAGACGAAGCCGTTGAGATGGTGCTCGTGGGCCAGCCGTTCGAGCTCGCGGCGGGCGGCGACGACATAGTCGAAGGCGCCCTCGCCGCTCGCCGCCAGGGCGAGCGACTGGTGGCCCAGGCGGTAGCGCGCGGTCTCGCTGTTCTTCTCGATGTAGCCGCGCAGCGCGAGCGAGCTGATCAGCCGCTGCACGATGGTCGGGCTGAGGCCCGACCGGCGGGCGAGCTCGCGGACGCCGACGTCGGCGCCTTCGGCGGCGATCATTTCAAGGATGTCGAGTCCGCGCTCCAGGGATTGCGAGCCCGACTTTTTCCGGGCGTCAACGCGCGCGGTGCGCAGCCGCGGCGCCACGATCAGGCGGCGCGTCGTCATGCGGAGCGCGGACCTCCAGATCCGCTCAAATGCATGATGCGGACTCGGGCGGGGCACCCCCCGACCTGACGCGGTCCGCGCCTCGCGGGTGTGCCGGATATCGGTACATCGTTTCGATAGTTGCAGGGTCGCAGGTTTCTTGTTTATCTGTCAACGACATGACGACGAATCATCGGCACCGATCGCCGCACCTCGCTGGTCCGGGAATTGCACGGCCCCGCCCACAATGACCATCGATGCGACCTATCTCCTGCAGCTCACGCTGAACGGCATCACGCTTGGCCTGATCTACGCCCTGATCGCCGTCGGCCTGTCGCTGATCTTCGGCGTCATGGAGATCATCAACTTCGCGCACGGCGAGCTCCTGATGCTGGGCGCCTTCGCCATGGCCTTCGCCCTGCCGGTGATGGGCCTGCTCTACTGGCCGGCGCTGGCGACGGCGATCGTGGGCGTCATGATGGTGGGCTGGGTGATCTACGAGCTCCTCCTGGTGCGGCTCAAGCCCGACGAGTTCGAGCGCAGCATCCTGGTCACGCTCGGCCTCTCGATCATCATCATCCATGTCATGCAGTACATCTTCACTGCCACGCCGCGGCTGGTCGACACGCAGTACGGCTTCGAGGGCGTCGAGATCGGCGCCATCCGCATCACCTGGACGCGGGTGATCGGCGCGGTGGCCTCGCTGGCGGCGTTTGGCGGGCTCTACCTGGTGCTGCGTCATACGCAGTTCGGCCGCGCCATGCGCGCCATCGCGCAGAACCGCGAAGCGGCGCTGATGGTGGGCATCCGCCCCAAGGTCGTGGCGCGCAATGCCATGGTGCTGGCGGCCGGCCTGTGCGGCCTGGCGGGCGCCGCCATCGCGCCCATCCAGCTCGTCACGCCGTACATGGGCCAGTTCCTGATCTTCAAGGCCTTCGCGCTGGTCATCATCGGCGGGCTGGGCAATATCCCCGGCGCCATCGTGGCGGCGGTCGGACTGGGCCTGATCGAGAACTGGATCGGCGGCTTCTTCGAGATCGCCTGGCAGGAAGCGGCCGTCTTCGTGATCATGATCGTCGTGCTGTTCCTGCGGCCCGACGGGCTGTTCAAGCGCGGGGGCATGCGGGTCGGATGAACCGCGCCGCTGCCTTGGCCGCCGCCCTGGTCGCGGCGCTCGTTCTCGGGGCGCTGCCGCTTCTTGACGGCGTCGAACTACATCATCGGCATCGGCATCTCGGCGCTCGATCTTCACGGTCGCGGCGGCGGCCCTCAATCTCGTCTACGGCTACACGGGCCTGCTGTCCTTCGCCCAGCTCGGCTTCTGGGGCATCGGCGGCTATGTCACGGCGCTCACGGTCGTGACCTTCGGCGGCAATTTCTGGTGGGGCCTCGTCTGGGCGGCGCTGATCAATGCAGCCGTGGCGCTGGTCGTCGGCTACCCGACCTTGCGCACCAACCGCCACGCCTTCGTCATCGTCACGCTCACCTTCGCCCTGCTGGTGACCCTGATCGCGCGCGACTGGGTCGACCTCACGCGCGGGCCGCTCGGCATCCCCAACCTGCCGCCGCCCACGGCCTTCGGCTACAGCTTCGACACCACGGCGAAGTTCTACTGGATCGCCTGGGCCTTCGCGGTGGCGATGCTGGGCTTCCTCTATGCGCTCTGCAGCTCGCGCATCGGCCGCACCCTGATCGCCATCAAGCAGAACGAGCCGCTGGTGCGCGCCCAGGGCATCTCGCCGATGCCCTACAAGCTCGCCTCCTTCGCCGTGAGCGCCGCCATCACCGGCGCGGCGGGCGGCGTCTACTGCTTCAATCTCAGCATCATCGATCCGCTGTTCCTCGACTTCTATTACATGCAGACCTTCCTGATCATCGTGATCATCGGCGGCGCCGGCAGCTTCTGGGGCGTGGTCGTCTCCGGCATCGCGCTGTCGGCACTGCCCGAGGCGCTGCGCTTCTCCGCCGACTTCCGCATGATCATCTATGGCGTGATCCTGGTGGTCGCCGATGTTCGTGATGCCGTCGGGCGTCGCCGGCTGGCTGCGCGAGCGCCGGCTCGCCCGTCTTCGCCGATCCCTGCGCGAGGCGCTGCCATGAGCGCCGTCCTGACGGTCACCGACCTGCGCAAGTCATATGCCGGCGTCCATGCCCTGGACGGCGTGTCGTTCGCCGTCGAGGCCGGCAGCATCACCGGCCTGATCGGGCCCAACGGCTCGGGCAAGAGCACGGCGATCGACTGCATATCGGGCTTCCAGAAGCTCGACAGCGGCAAGGTCGTGCTGGCCGGCGCCGACATCACCGGCCGGCCGGCCCATCACATCGCCCGCGCCGGCCTGATGCGCACCTTCCAGACCGTGCGCATCTACGATCGCCTGAGCCTGCGCGACAATCTCGCCATCGCGGCCCAGCAGTTCGATCCGGCGACCTGGGTCGACGAGTTCCTGCGCACGCGGCGCTACCGCGACGCCGTGGACGCTGCCGAGGGCCGCGGCCGCACGCTGGTCGAGCTGATCGGCCTGCAGCGCTACTACGAGGCCGAGACCGGCATTCTCTCGTACGGCCAGAAGAAGCTGGTGGCGTTGGCCGCGGCGCTGATGCCGCATCCCCAAGATCGTGCGTGCTCGACGAGCCGGTGGCCGGCGTCAACCCGAGCCGCATCCGCGAGATCGAGGCGGCGCTTGCCGAGCTCAACCGGGCCGGCGAGACCTTCCTGATCGTCGAGCACAATGTCGAGTTCATCACCAACCTTTGCCACCAGGTGATCGTGCTCGATCAGGGCAAGAAGCTGGCCGAGGGCACCGCGACCGACATCCACACCGATTCGCGCGTGCTCGAAGCCTATCTCGGCATGACGCCGGAGATGGCCGAGGCCGAGATGCGGGGCGCCGCATGACCGCGCCGGCATTCGAGCTGGTCTCGGTCACGGCAGGCTATGGCGACGCCCGGATCGTGCACGACTTCTCGGCTCGCCTGCAGGCCGGCACGATCACGACGCTGATCGGCGGCAACGGCGCGGGCAAGTCGACCTTGCTGCGCGCCATCTACGGCACCAACCGCTTCTTCTCCGGCCAGATCGTGTTCAAGGGCGAGACCATCGAACGCCTGCCGCCGTGGGAGCGGCTCAAGCGCGGCGTCGGCTTCGTGCCGCAAGGCCGCTGCAATTTTCCGGCGATGAGCGTCACGGAAAACCTCAAGATGGGCTGCTACACCCTGCCCGCCTCCCACCACGAGGCGGCGATCGGCCGGGTCACCGGCGCGTTCCCGATGTTGCGGCAGAAGGCGCGCATCGAGGCCGGCAATCTCTCGGGCGGCGAGCAGCAGATCCTGGAGATGGCCATGGTGCTGCTGGTCGAGCCGGCGCTGCTGCTGCTCGACGAGCCCTCGCTCGGCCTTTCGCCCAGGATGCAGGGCGACGTGTTCGCCACGGTGCAGCGCATAGCGGCGAGCGGCGTCACCGTGCTGATCGTCGAGCAGAACGTGCGCGGCGCGCTGCTGATTTCCGACCGCGCGCTGGTGATGGAACAGGGACGACTCTTCATGGAAGGCCCGGCGGCCGAGGTGCGGACCGATCCGCGCATCCGCCAGGCCTATCTCGGCGGCAACATCCAACAGACGGCGGCGTAGGACATATGGAAAAAGCACGGTTGGCCGTCGATATCGGCGGCACCTTCACCGATCTCTGTCTCGACTGGAACGGCAAGCTCACCAGCGTGAAGGTGCTGACCACGCCGCGCGCGCCGGAGGAAGGCGTGCTGGCGCGGCATGGAGCAGATCCTGCAGCAGACCGGCATCAAGCCGGCCGACCTCGGCCTGGTCATCCACGGCACAACGCTGGCCACCAACGCCATCATCGAGCGCAAGGGTGCCAGGACCGCGCTGGTCGTCACCGAGGGGTTTCGCGATTCGATCGAGATCGCCTTCGAGCACCGCTTCGAGCAGTACGACATCTTCATGCAGAAGCCGCCGCCCTGGTGGCGCGCGACCTGCGCTTCGGCATTCCCGAGCGCATGGACGGCCGCGGCAACGTGCTGATCCCGCTCGACGAGGCGGCGGTGCGCGCCCTGGCGCCCAGGCTCAAGGCGGCCGGCATCGAGGCGATCGCCATCGGCTACATGCACGCCTATCTCGACGGCAAGCACGAGCGGCGCACGCGCGACATCCTGGCGGAGACTGCTGCCCGGCGTGTCGATCTCGCTCTCCAGCGAAGTGTCGCCCGAGATCCGCGAATACGAGCGCTGGTCGACCGCCGTCGCCAACGCCTACGTCCAGCCGGTGATGGACCGCTATCTCGGCCGGCTCGATGACGGCGCTGCGCCGCAAGGGCTTCACCTGCCCGCTGTTCATGATCACCTCGGGCGGCGGGCTGGCGGCGCTCGAGACGGCGCGCAAGTTCCCGATCCGCCTGGTCGAATCGGGTCCGGCCGGCGGCGCCATCCTGGCGGCGGCGCTGGCGCGGCAGTGCGGCCTCGACAAGGTGCTGAGCTTCGACATGGGCGGCACGACGGCCAAGATCTGCCTGATCGACCATGGCGAGCCGCAGCATTCGCGCACCTTCGAGGTGGCGCGGCAGTACCGCTTCCTCAAGGGCAGCGGCCTGCCGCTGCGCATCCCGGTGATCGAGATGGTCGAGATCGGCGCCGGCGGCGGCTCGATCGCCTCGGTCGATTCGCTGTCGCGGGTCAATGTCGGGCCGGAAAGCGCCGGCGCCGAGCCCGGCCCGGCGAGCTACGGCCGCGGCGGCACCGAGCCCACCGTGACCGACGCCGACGTCGTGCTGGGCCGCATCGATCCCGCCTACTTCGCCGGCGGCTCGATCAAGCTCTCGCCCGACAAGGCAGGCGCCGCCGTCGACAAGGCGGTCGGCACGCCGCTCGGCCTGAAACGCCTCGACGCGGCGTTTGGCGTGAGCGAGATCGTCGAGGAGAACATGGCCAACGCCGCGCGCGTGCACGCCGTCGAGCGCGGCAAGGAGCTGCAGGACCGCACCATGATCGCCTTCGGCGGCGCGGCGCCCATCCATGCCGCGCGCCTGGCCGAAAAGCTCGGCATCCGCCGCGTGCTGGTGCCGAGCGGCGCGGGCGTGGGTTCGGCGGTCGGCTTCCTGATGGCGCCGGTCGCCTACGAGGTCGTGCGCAGCCGCTACGTCCAGCTCGACGATGACAAGTTCGACCCGGCCTACGTCAACGCGCTGTTCGCCGAGATGCGCGCCGAGGCCGAGGCCGTGGTCAAGGCGGGTGCCCCCGAAGCCAAGCTGGTGGAAGCGCGGACCGCCGACATGCGGTATCGCGGCCAGGGCCACGAGATCACCGTCGACCTGCCGCGCGGCGCCTTCGACCGCGCCTCGCGCGAGACGCTGATCAAGCTCTATGAGGACGGCTACGCCAAGACCTTCGGCCGGACCATCCCGGGCCTCAGCGTCGAGATCATGAACTGGACCTTGCGGTTGGCCGCGGAGCAGGCGGCGGTGCCCAAGATCGCGCCGCAGCCCGCCGACGTCGCGTCCAAGGCGCGCGGCAGCCGGCCGGTCTACGATGCGGCGGATCAGGACATGAAAGACGTGTCGGTCTATCATCGCGCCGACCTCACGATCGGCAGCTTCATCCCCGGCCCGGCGGTCATCGCCGAGGACGAGACGACCACCATCGTGCCCAAGAGCTTCGCCGCCCGGATCAGCCCGATCGGCGCCATCCTGCTGGAGAAGGTTTCACCATGAGCATCAACGATCCCCTCTCGCCCATTCGCCTGCAGCTGATGTGGGACCGCCTGATCGCGGTCGTCGAGGAGCAGGCGCTGGCCCTGATCCGCACCGGCTTCTCGACGTCGACGCGCGAGGCCGGCGACCTGTCCGCCGGCGTGTTCGACCTCGACGGCGACATGCTGGCGCAGGCCGTCACCGGCACGCCCGGCCACATCAACTCGATGGCGCGCGCCGTGCGCCACTTCCTCGACAAATTCCCGGCCAGGACCATGAAAGAAGGCGACATCTTCCTGACCAACGATCCGTGGAAGGGCACCGGCCATCTGCACGACTTCACCTTCGTGACGCCCACCTTCCGGCGCGGCAAGATGGTGGCGCTGTTCGCCTCGACCTGCCACGTGGTCGATATCGGCGGCCGCGGCATGGGCACCGACGCCCGCCAGGTCTACGAGGAAGGCCTCTACATCCCGCTGATGCGCTTCGCGCGCCAGGGCAAGGTCGACGAGACGCTGATCGACATCGTCACCGTCAATGTGCGCGAGCCGATCCAGGTGGTGGGCGATCTCTACTCGCTGGCGACCTGCAACGAGATCGGCTGCCGCCGCCTGATCGAGATGATGGACGAGTTCGCCATCGACGATCTCGACCGGCTGGGCACGCACATCCTGGAAAAGTCGAAGCAGGCCTCGCTGGAAGCCATCCGCAGGATCAAGCCGGGCGAATACAAGTTCTCCATGACGGTCGACGGCTACGACAAGCCGATCGACATCGTGGCCACCATGCAGATCGGCGAGACCGGCATCGACGTCGACTTCGCCGGCACCTCGGGCGTGTCGTCCTACGGCATCAACGTGCCGGTCTGCTACACCGAGGCCTATGCCTCGTTTGGCGTCAAATGCATCGTGGCGCCCAAGGTGCCCAACAACGAGGGCTCGCTGTCGGTGATCCGCGTCACCGCGCCCAAGGGCTGCATCCTCAATGCCCAGCATCCCTCGCCGGTCGCGGCCCGCCACGTCACCGGCCAGATGCTGCCCGACGTGATGTTCGGCTGCCTGCACCAGGCGCTGGGCGGCGGCGTGCCGGCCGAGGGCACATCGTGCCTGTGGAACCTCTTCGCCCTGGGCGGACCCGGCCGCACCGACGGCGATCCGGCCGAAACCGTGAACGCCATCCCGTTCAACGTCATGAGCTTCCATGCCGGCGGCACCGGCGCGCGGCCGGGCAGTGACGGGCTGTCGGCCACCGCCTTCCCGAGCGGCGTCAAGAACGTGCCGATCGAGGTCAACGAGGCGGTGTCGCCGGTCATCGTCTGGCGCAAGGAGTACCGCCAGGATTCCGGCGGCCCCGGCGAGTTCCGGGGCGGGCTGGGCCAGATCATGGAGGTCGGCACGCTCGACACTGCGCCGTTCGCCATCAGCGCCTACTACGACCGCATTGACCATCCGCCGCGCGGCCGCGAAGGCGGGCTGAACGGCGCGGCCGGCACGCTGACGCTCGCGTCGGGCGGCAAGATGCGCGGCATGGGCCAGCAGACGGTGCCGCAGAAGGATCGCGTGATCATCTCGATGCCGGGCGGCGGCGGCCTCGGCAATCCGCGCCGGCGCGCGGTCGATGCCGTGGCGCAGGACGTGCGCGAGGGTTTTATTTCGGCGGAGGCGGCGCGGCGCGACTATGGCGTGGCGGTGGGCGACGACGGCACGGTCGACAAAATCGAGACGGCGAAACTGCGCGCGCTCGCGGCTGAGTAGGCGTCGGGTGCTGTTGCCCATCCTTCGAGACGGGCGCTGTGCGCCCTCCTCAGGATGAGGTGTTCTTTGTTTCGACCCAACAGACCTCACCCTGAGGAGCCGCGCGGGGCGCGGCGTCTCGAAGGGTGGGCTACCCACGACTAGGAGACAACGCGATGCGTGTGAGTGCCGGCCTGCCGACCGGAATGGAAGGCCTGACCTATCCGATCCCCTTCTCCGATCCCGAGAACGTCATCCGGATCGCCCAGGCGGCGGAGAAGTTCGGCTACGACTCGGTGTGGGGCAACGACCACATGACGACGCAGAACTACGTGCGCGCCGAGTTCCCCGTGCCGCCGCGCTTCTGGGAACCGCTGATCACCTACGCCTTCGTGCTGTCGGAAACCAAGACCATCAAGGTCGGCACCGGCGTGCTGGTGCTGCCGATGCGCCACGACATCGTGGTGACCGCCAAGCAGATCGCCACCCTCGACCATTTCGGCAAGGGCCGGCTCGAGATCGGGGTCGGCATCGGCGCCTATCGCGAGGAGTTCAAGGCGCTGCAGCCGGACGCCACGATGGATCGCGGCGACATCGTCGACGAGGGCCTGCAGGCGCTCAACTTGCTGTTCAAGGAGCGGGTCGCGAGCTTCGACGGCAAGTACTACAAGTTCCGCGACGTCGAGCTCTATCCCAAGCCATTGCAGAAGCACATCCCGATCTATGTCGGCGGCAACAATCCCAACAACATCGTCCGCACGGTGAAGTGGGCCGACGGCTGGCTGCCGGCCGGCATGCATGTCGACCGCCTGCGCGCCGGCGTGAAGACCCTGCACGAGCTGGCCGAGCAGGCCGGCCGCGACCCCAAGACCATCGAGGTCTGCCCGCAATTCGTCGTCCATGTCGGCAAGACGCACCAGGCCGCGGTCGAGAGCTTCCGCAAGAGCCAGATGAACAAGCACCTGGTGTCGCTCAGCAAGTCGACCCTGAAGGGCCAGGGGACGGCCACCCACGAGGACATCAACCTGATCGGCACGCCGGCCGAGATCATCGACAAGGCCAACGCCTTCCGCCAGGCCGGCGTCACCCACCTGCTGGGTCTCTACTTCGCGGCCAACTCGGTGCAGGAGCTTTTGGACCAGATGCAGATCTTCGGCGAAGAGATCACGCCCAAGATCAAGTGACGGACTCTGGTCGGAAGACACTCATTGCTGGGAGCGCGCCACTCCAGTGGCGCATCTTTATTGCGCATCGACACTGCATGAGCGCCACCGGAGGGGCGCGCTCCCAGCAAGGATCGCAGTTCCACCAAAGCGGAACGTGCTCAAGCGGCACGATGCCGTTGTCGCCGGGCTCGCGGGAAACACCCGGCGCGATGGCCGGGTGCCTCCTCCGTTCGTTTCGCGCCGAGGTGACGCGTCGCGTCAGCGGCCGATCTGGCGGCTGATCGCATTCTCCTGCTGGTTGAGCGTGCGCTGGTCGGCGCGGGTGATGTGGCCGCCGTCGAGCGACGCCATGGTGCGTTCCTCGCGGCGCACCTGGCGGTCCTCGCGGTGGAGCGCGCGCGCCTGGCCCCGGCTGATTTCGCCCTCGCGGTACTCCCGGTTGATGCGGCGGTCCTGATGCTGCAGCCGGTCATTCACCTGATCGCGCCGCGGATGGTTCCTTTCCCACGACGTTTCGGCAAGGGCGCTGCCAGCCATCGCCACGAGGGTGCCGGCGAAGACGACGGTCGCCAGCCTGACGGACTTCATCGCAATCATGTCGTGCTCCTGACTTCTGGGATCAAGGCGATCGACACGCCGCGATCACCCCTTACCTTGGGCTACGGCATCATCCGACGCCGCGTCCCCCCGAAGACAGGTTTCTGTAACCTGCTTGCCGGATGCGCATATAGACCATCCCTCCCCGTAACCGGGGGAGGTGCCCCGTCATACGGGGCGGAGGGGGAAGGCCCCAAGGATGATTTTGAAGATCATGATCTGACATCTGCAGGCGTTTCGACGGGAGCTTTCCCCCTCCGGCCCTGCGGGCCACCTCCCCCGTATAACGGGGGAGGCAAGTGAGAAAGGCTACCGATCGAGCCAGACATCCTCCAGGCGCCAGCCGTTGAAGATGCTGTTCACCATGATCGTCATGTTCTTCACTTCGGGCCGCCAGCAGGTACCGCCGCGCATGTAGTAGATCATCGGTCGCACGGCATCCTGGGTGAGCTTGCGGTCGATTTCCCAGGCGATCTTCTTGCGCTTCTCCTGGTCGCGCTCGGCCGACTGCTGGGCGATCAGGGCGTCGATCTCCTTGTTGCAGTAGTCCATGTAGGTGCGCGACCCGCAGGCGTAGTTCTCGGGATAGTTCTGGTCGGGGTCGTCGACGCCGTTGCCGACCTGGCTCAGCGCCAGCTCGTAGTCGCGCCGGATCAGTTTTGGCACCCATTGCGCGGTTTCGATGAGCTGCAGCTCGGCATCGATGAAGATTTCCTTGAGCTGGCTGATCAGGATGACCGAGGCATCGCGGTAGGTCGGCAGGTTGCGGGTCGAGAGCTTGAGCTTCAGGAGCTTGCCCGGGCCGTAACCTTTTGCCGCCATGATCGCCCGCGCCTTCTCGCGGCTTTTCGCGACGTCGGGATCGTAGCCCGGCAATTCGCGCAGCATGGCTTCGGGCAGGCCCCAGCGGCCTTCGGGCAACGGCTGCATGGCGCCGCCGACATCGCCCTGCCCCTGGGTCAGGATGTCGAGGAAGCTCTTGCGGTCGAGCGTCATGGCGACCGCGCGCCGGACCTCGAGGTCATCGAACGGCGGCACCGGGTTCATCAGCACGTTGGCCGCGACGTTCATCGGCGAGATGTCGCACATCGCCGACGGCATCTGGCTCTTGACGTCGCCCACCAGCGGCACCGAGATTTCGTAGGGGAAGGTGACGTCGAACTTGCCGGAGACGAAGGCCAGGATCGCCGTCGAGCGGTTGGTGATGATCGTGTATTCGACGCCATCGAGATACGGCAGGCCCGGTTTCCAGTAGTTCGGATTGCGCGCGACCTTGATGCTCTGGTTGGACTTGTACTCGACGAACTTGAAGGGGCCGGTGCCGATCGGCGCCTGGCGCATCTTGGCCGGCGAGACATGGCACGGGTAGACCGGCGTGAAGCCCGACGCGAGCAGGGCCAGCAGCGCAGGCTGCGGCGTCTTGAGATGGAACACCGCCTCGTGCTCGCCGTTCGCCGTCACGCTCTCGACATTGGCGTACCAGCCCTTACGGAAGTTGACCTTGAAATTGTCCGGCGCCGTGCCGGCCAGCAGATCCCAGGTGCATTTCACGTCGGCGGCGGTGAAGGGCTTGCCGTCGTGCCATTTGACGCCGCTGCGCAGCGCGAAGGTCAGTGTTTTGCCATCCTCGCTCCACTTCCAGCCCTCGGCGAGGTCGGGCACGATGCCGTCGAGGCTGTTCTGCCGCTTGTGCTGGTCGAAGATGACGAGGTTGTTGAACACCCCCATCATCGGCAGCACCACGGAGATCGTGCCTTCCTCGTGGATCGACATGCTGGCGGGGCTGTCGCGGTGGGTGATGCGCAGGACACCGCCCTGCTTCTGCGCCCAGGCGGACCCCAACGGAACGGCTGCCGCTAGGAGCGACGTGATGGCCACGAGGCAGAAAAGCCATGGCTGGCGGCGCCAAACCTTGGACGAGACAGATGTCATGGTGGTCTCCCCTGACGTTTCCCTGCGAGCGCCGGTTCTGCGCCGACCCTCTCGGGGTCGGCGTGCCTGGCTCTTGTCCGGACCATAGCGAAAACCGCGACGATGGTCATTCGGCGTCAAGGGCCTCACTTCGATCAGAGACTTTCTCCGCCCGCGTACAGGCGGTCAGTGATCAGCGGCCCGCTCCGCCTGCGTCATCGCGGAGGAGATGTGAGACATCGAGCTTTCTGGTGGCTCCAGTTGACGATGATCCGCGGTCACAGGCGATTCAGGGCCGCCACGACGGCGCGCAGGCCGGAATCGATGCGGCCGACCAGCTCGGCGATATCGTCGATCTTCTTCTCCTGCAATTGCAGCATCACGCCGGCGTTGAAATCGTACACGGCGCCCGCGACGGCGCCACAGGCGCTGCATTGGACCATGTTCACCTTGTATGTTCCGCCCACCGGCTCGACGGATTTCAGCTCAAACAGGCCCTGGCCGCAGTGGCCGCATTTCGAAGTCGCCATGTCACCCCCTCCCTCGAGCCGCAAAACGATGGCACAACTCGCTGCGGAGTTGAGTCGTCTTGCGGGATCGAGCGCGGCAACTGTGCGCCGATCCGCATCGCTGCCGGAGTGACATAAACCACTGAACAGGAGGAACCGCCGATGAAGCTCGGACTCTACATGGCGACGCAGTGGCGCCAGGGCGCCGACCTCGGGCCGGAGCTCAAGAACCTGATCGAGCAGGTGCGGGTCGCCAAGGCGAGCGGCCTTTCCTCGCTCATGGTCGGGCAGCATTTCGTGTCGAGCCCCCTGCAGATGTTCCAGGCCATGCCGTTGCTGGCGCGGCTTGCCGCCGAAGCCCAGGGCATGCGGCTGGGGCCGGGACTGCTGCTCCTGCCGCTGCTCAATCCGGTCATCGTCGCGGAAGAAACGGCGACGCTCGACTGGCTCTGCGACGGCAACGCCATCATCGGCCTGGGATTGGGCTATCGACAGGAGGAGTTCGACTCGATCGGCATCCCCTTCAAGGAGAGGGTGCCGCGCTTCGTCGAGGGCGTCGAGGTGATCCGCAAGCTGTGGCGCGACGACACCGTCGAGCATCGCGGCCGCTTCCACAGTCTGAGCGGCGTGCAGGCCAGCCTGAAACCCAAGCGCCCCGGCGGGCCGCCGATCTGGATGGCAGGCGATTCAGAACCGCCGGTGAAGCGCGCCGCGAAGCTCGCCGACGGCTGGTTCCCCTCGCCGATGGTCAGCCTGGACGGCGTCGGCAAGCTGAATGCGCTGTTCCGCGAAACCCGCGCCGCGGCCGGCCTGCCGCCGGTCGCCGAATATCCGATTATCCGCGAGTGTCACGTCGGCAGCGGGTCCGGCAACGCGCTCGACGAGGTGCGCGAGCCGCTTTCCTTCAAGTACGAGGCCTATGCAAGCTGGGGCGGCGCATCGGGCTTCGTGCCGGCCGAACGCATCCGCGCCAACTTCGACACTTTCGCCGCCGACCGCTTCATCATCGGCTCGGAGAGCCAGGTGGTCGATCTGATCGGCCGCTACGGCGAGCGCACCGGCACCGACCACATGCTGCTGCGCGTGCAGTGGCCCGGGCTCGCCCAGAAGACGGCGGTGCGGACGCTGGAGCGGCTGGGTCGGGTGGTGGGGAAGCTGAAGTAGCCGTCGGCAGAAACCTTCCGAATCGCGGGCGCCTCTTCGGTGTCATCCTGAGCGCAGCGAAGGATCTCATCGCCGCTTGCCACGAGCATGAGATCCTTCGCTGCGCTCAGGATGACATGGAGTAGCGCCCGCGATCCGGAAGATCACGAGGTCATCGCGCGCCCGCAGGCTTGCCATCATCCGTACGCGGGCTTTTGCGGGGCACGGTTCGAAGCAACGACAGGATCCCTGCCAGCGCGACGAAGCAGCAGAGCAGCAGGATCACGTCGCGACCGGCCGCGACAAGCGTCTGGGCGGAAACGTTGATCGTGCTGCCCTGGAGCCCCGTTGCCGCGCCCAGCCTCATCGCCAGCAGCGCCGATGCGCTGGCGATGCCGGCGCTCATGCCAAGATAGCGCGCCATGTTCAAGAGGCTGCCCGCCTCGCCGGTCAGTTCCTCCGGCGCGATGGCCATGATCGAACTGCTGTTTGGCGAGATGAAGAGGCCCTGCCCGATGCCGAAGATCGCCAGCGCCAGCATCACCATCGGCATGCTGGCGGCCGCGCCGTCGAGAAAGAGGTGGAGCACGCCAAGGCCCGCGATGCAGATCGCCATGCCCGACGTCGTCACCACGCGGGCGCCGAAGCGGTCGTAGAGGGCGCCGCCGATCGGCGCCAGCAGGCCCAGCATCACCGGGACGATCGACAGCCTGAGGCCGGCGGCAAGCGCCGTGTCCTGGTAGGCGCGGACCAGGACGAAGGGGACGAGAAAGAACAGCCCGAACAGCGCCGCATAGGACAGGAAGTTCGCGATGTTGCCGATCAGAAAGGCGCCCTGGCGGAGAAGCTTGAAATCGATCAGCGGTGTTTCGGCCCGTCGCTCGGCCCTGGCGAACAGCGTCAGAAGGACGATCGCCGCCCCCACGCAGCCGATCAAGGCCGGCGAGGTTGGCCCCCAGGCATAGCCTTCGTTGAGCGCGGCAACGACGGCGGTGAGCGCGGGCGCGATCAGCACCGCGCCATGCCAGTCGAAGCGGCCGCGCTTGGCCAGGTGCCGGGTCTGCGGAATGACGAACCAGCCGATGACGGCCCCGGCAATCCCGACCGGAACGTTGATCCAGAACGCCCAGTGCCAGCCCAGCGTGTCGAGGATCAGGCCGCCCAGCGCCGGCCCGGCGCCCAGACCGATCGCCTGTGCCGCCGACTGCAGGCCGAGACCGCGCCCGCGTTCCTCGGGGTTGGTGGCGAGGACGACAATGGCCACGCTGTTGGCCGTCAACAGCGCCGCGCCGATCCCCTGCAGGATGCGGAAGGCGATCAGCACGGGGAGGCTGGGCGCCAAGCCGCACAGCCCCGAGCCGAGGGCGAACACCAAAAAGGCGCCGGTGTAGAGCAGCTTGCGGCCGAACATGTCGGCCAGCCGGCCGAAGATCGGCATGAACGACGCCATCGCCAGGATGTAGCCGACGGCGATCCAGCTCACGCTGCTGAGCGGCGCGGCGAAATCGTGCTCGAGCACCGGCAGGAGGATCTGCGTCATGCTCGCATCGACCTGGCCCATGAAGGCGCCGATGCACACGGTGCCGACGACGAACCAGCGGTACGAAGGAAGCCGCGCAACGGCGCGCAGCGGCGGTGGTTCGCGGCCCTTGAGCAGGGCATCGCGAAGCGCGGCGAGCGAGGCGGGGCCCGGCGATGAGTTGGCGACGTCGGGATTTGGGTCTTGGGTCAGCGACGTCCCTTTTTCTGCCCTGTGGCACAGGGCCACTCTCCGTCGTCTCGACCGAGGGCCGGAGGCCCGAGCGGAGAGACCTTATATCAACAATAAGCAGCCTATCGTGGAGAGAAGGTCTCTCCACTCCGCGCTTCGCGCTCCGGTCGAGACGACGGGAAGTCACGATAGCAATAACCCTGCCTCCTTACTGGAGCATGCAACTCCAGTAGAGCTTCTTGTCTTTTCTGCACGGTGCGGGCTCTCGCGCCTCAGAAGGCGCTGCCGCCCGCCAGCATTAAAGCGCGTGCGCGCTTTAATGCTTCCTTGTCTCAAACTCATGGAACTCGCTCATGAACGGCGCGGCGACGGCGGCGTTCAGCTTGCAGTCGAGGAAGAGCGGTCCGTCCGGCTTGGCCAGCAGCGGCGCCAGCTTCTGCAAGTCGTCCAAGGTGCGGACCGTCGCCGCCTGGAAGCCGAAGGCCTCGGCGATCGGCGCGTAGTCGACGTCGGGGAACACCGACTTCGCCACCGGCAGGTCGCGCATCTTGAGGAAGTGCAGCTCCGCGCCATAGGCGCAGTCGTTCATCAGGATGATGACCAGCGGCAGATCCTCGCGCACCACGGTTTCCAGCTCGCCCATGGTCATCAGGAAGCCGCCGTCGCCGATCACCAGCACCGTGGTCTCGTCGGGCCGCCCGCGGGCGACGCCCAGCGCGGTGCCGAAGCCGAGGCCGATCGAGGCGAAGTCGCTGGTCAGCTTGAAACGGCCCGGATCGGGCACGGACAGGTAGGGCACGATGCCCAGGAAGTTGCCGGCGTCGTAGACGATGTTGCGGTTGGCCGGCAACAGTTTCTCCAGCGCCGCGCCGAGCGCGCGGGGATCGACCGTGCGCGCCGTGTTGGCCGGCGTGAAATCGCGCGCGATGTCGAACTCGCGCAGGAAGCCCAGCGTCTCCTCGGAGCGGAACGGCCGGTCGGCATTGGAGCCGGGCGGCAGCGCCTCGAGCAGGGCCTGCGCCGCCAGCTTCGCGTCGCCCACCACGGCGACATCGGCGGGATGCCAGCGGCCGATATGGCCGCGGTCCGCATCGACCTGGATCAGCGGCACCTTGGGCAGCGAATGACCGAAGCTCATGGTCAGGAGATTGAGCCCGGCGCCGAAGACCAGCACGCAATCGGCCTGGTCGATCATGCGACGGGCGGCGGAATGGGAGAACGACCCGACAATCCCGAGATTGGCGGGATGGCCGCGGAACATGTCCTTGCCACGCGCCGAGGTGACGAGCAAAGCACCGATGCGATCGGCCAGCTGCTCGAGCTCCGCCTTGGCACCGGCGCGATGGGCGCCCAGGCCCGCCACGATGAGCGGCTTGCGGCTCTGCCGCACCAGGTTGGCAGCCGCTTCGATCGCCTGAGCGCGCGGCGCCGCGGGCGGCCGCGGCGGCTTCTGCGCCGGCGGCGGCAGCGCTATGCCGAGGTCCATGTCGGCGAGCTGGACGTTGACCGGCAGGAGCAACGCCGCCGCCCCGCCCTGCAGCGCCGCGCCGGCGGCATCGGCCAGCGCGCCGCGGGCGGTTTCGGGGCTGGTCGCGACGAAGGTGCGGATGCCGGCGGCGCCCAGCACGCCGGTGGAATTGAAGCCCTTGTAGTCGGGGCCCATGGAATTCGTGGCGCCATTCGAGACGGCGGCGTCGCCGTAGATGATCAGCACGCGCGAGCCTGAGCGGCTGGCATAGGTGGCGGCATGCATCCCGTTGGCGGTCGCGGGCCCGCGCCCGATCACTGCGATGCCGAGGCCACCGGTGGCGTAGGAAAAGCCCTCGGCCATGGCGATGGCGTTGTTCTCGTGCCGCGCGCCGTAGAAGCGGATGCCGGAACTGTCGAGCGCGGTGGCGAAGACCGCGGTGTCGTCGCTCATCAGGCCGAACACCTGCTCGACGCCCAGCGCCTTGATGTCATCGACGAGCACCTGATAGGTCGGCGCGCGGCGTTGGGCGTCGCTCGCCTGGTCGGTCACTACGTTCATCCGTTTCTCCCTCGCGTTACAGCAGACCGACCGGATCAGTGCAGGCCGTAGAACTGCATGGCGCCACCGGCCATGACCTCGCGCTGCGTCTCGGTCGACAGCCCCTTCAGCCGCTCCTTCATCATCTGCGGCGCGCCCGGGAAGAAGCCGTCGCGGTGCGGATAATCGGTGGCCCACAGGATCTTGTGCGGGCCGATATAGTCGGCCAGAGCTCCGATCGAGCCCTCGACCGGCTCGAAGGAGATCCAGCAGTTGCGCCGGAACAACTCGCTGGGACGCGTCTTGAGGCCGGAATCGTTGAAGCCCTTGTCGTCGAAATGACGATCCATGCGGTCGAGCCAGGGCGCGATCCAGCCGCCGCCCAATTCCAGGAAGCCGACCCTGAGCCTGGGATGGCGCTCGCATACGCCGCCCCAGATCATGCTCATGCAGGCCAGCATCATCTCCATGGTGTGCGAGATGATGTGCTGCGCGCCGCGGCCGTCGAAGCGGTCGACTCCGACCGTCGGCATGCCGCTGTTGCCGCCTTCATGGATGCCGATGCAGAAATCGAGCTCCTCCGCCGCGCTCCAGAACGGCTCGTAGTCGGGCGAGTGCAGCTTGCGGTCGTTGTAGGGATTGGGCCGCAGGAAGCCGCCGCGGAAGCCGAGCTCGGTGCGGGCGAAGCGCATCTCCTCGATCGCCGCCTCGATCGACTGCATGGGCAGCATGGCGATTCCGAACAGGCGGTCGGGATAGGGCTTGCAGTAGTCGGCGAGCCAGCGGTTGTAGGCGCGGCACATCGCGCCAGCGAAGGCGGGATCCGTGACCGCGCCGGCGAACAGGCCGAGGCTCGGATACAGGAAGGCGGCATCGATGCCGTCGAGGTCCATGTCGGGAATGCGCGCATGCGGATCGAAGCCGCCCTTGCGGCCGTCCTTGTATTCCATGGCGTCCGCGGCGACCACGCCCTGCCGGGCGCCCACGCCGCCGATCCCGCCAAACCCCGCCCGGCTGCCGAGGATCTTCTCCTCGAGGAGCAAACGCTCCTTGCCGTTGTCGTCCTTCACGAGCTTCGGGGCGCGCGCGCGATACTGCGGGTCCATGTAGTCGTTCCAAAGCGTGAACGGCTCGAGCACATGCCCGTCGGCATCAATCACAGTGTAAGTGCGGCTCATGTTTCCCTCCGTCGCTGTCTTATCGGCAGCTGTGGCGGCAGATCATAGCCCGCGGACCGGCCCTCCGCATCGCCTGCTGGCGGCCATGGCTGCCGTCAGCTCAGGCTGCCGGGATAGTCGCGCCAGATCGAGGGTTCGAGCTTGAGATGCGTGACCGCCGGAAAGGTCGTCGCCCAGTGCCGCGCGCAGTCGGCACTCGTCGGCGTTCCACAGGCCCGGCAGGCCTTTGGCATGGTCCAGAAACTGCTCCAGCCTGTGCAGCCGGTTGGGCCAGCCGATGGCGTGCGGATGCAGCACCATGGCGAACTGCCGGCCGCGCTTGTACTGGGCGTCGAGCTCGGCCTTGCAGTTGCGGAACAGCGCGTCGGGATTTTCGAGGCCGGTGCCCTTCCTGGGGAACAGCAGGAAGAACTGGTCGTCGAAGTGATAGTAGTAGGGAAGCGTCAGGATCGCGCGGCGGCTGGCGAAATCGCTCACCCAGTAGTGCGGCACGTCGTCGGCCAGGCCGTTGCCGAAATAGTCGTAGCCCCCCTCGATCAGGAGATCGACGGTGTGGGCGCTGACGGCGCCGCCGGCGAACTTGTCGGAGGGCCGCGGCAGGGAGAACCAGCCGGACGGGCGCGGGCCCGCGGCTCTGGTCAAGATCTCCGTCGTGCGTTCAAGCCGCGCTTTCTCCTCGTCGCGGGAGAGCAGGCTCACATCCTCGTGCTTGAAACCGTGCGCGGCGATCTCGTGGCCCTCGCCCGCCAAGGCGCGGATCGCGTCGACATGGATCTCAGCCATCACGGCCGGCACCGCGAAGGTCGCCTTGAGGCCGCGCCGCCGCAGCACGTCGGTGAGCGCCGCCAGACCGCCGTGCATCCCGTAATAGGCGTCGGGGGTCGCCAGGTCCTGGGGCGTGACGCCGGCGGGCCCGCAGGCCGGAGCGAGGTCGACGACGATGCGGAAGCAGCAGCGATTTCCGTCCGGCCAAGTAACCTCGGAGTCCAAAAGGCTCTTCTCGTCGCTGATCGTGTAGCGGTCCTTCCACGGCATGGCGCGCTCCTCTCAGTGAGCGGGATGAGCGGCAAGGACGTGGCGCGCCACCTGCTCGCAGGTCGGGAACCACACGCCGGGCAGGCGCTTCATGTGCTCGATCAGGCGGTCGAGCATGGCGATGCGCAGCGCCCGGCCCGACACGAAGGGATGCATGCAGATATTGAGGTAGCCGCCCTGCTGGTACTGCTGCAGAAAGGCTGCCCACCAGATCTCCTCGACATGCTCGGGATCCATCATGCGTTGCGCATCATTCTCGGTGTTGAGCCAGGCGAAGCTGAAGAACATCGCGTCGTCGATGGCGTAATGGAACGGCAGGTTCAAGAGCGCCTTCGAGCCGTCGGGCTCGCTGATGTAGTGCGGGCGGTGGTCGGGCGTGTCGTGCGAATTGTAGATGTAGCCCTCCTCGAGCAGGAGCTGCGCGGGTGTGCCAGCTCCGCGTCCCCACGGGGCGCTTGCCGGTCAGCTTTTCGATCGCGTCTTTCGCTCGGCGCAGATGCTCGCGCTCCAGCACAGGATCCTTGGGGACCTGGTGCTCCCACATGTGGTCGGCGATCTCGTGCCCGCTTTGGGACGCCGCCTTCACCGCCTGCGGGTAGAGTTCGCAGATGCGGCCGGGCGTGAAGATCGTGGCCTTGATGGCGTGGCTGTCGAACAATTCGATCAGGCGCCAGATGCCGACCCGCCCGCCGAACTCGCCCTTGGCGAGCTGCATGGGCGGCTCGTTCAGCACGCGGCGCAGCAGCATGGCGTCGAAATCCGCGGTGAAGTTCACCGCGATGCGCGCGCCCTGCGGCCAGGTGCAGTTTTCAATGACGCGATGGCGCGCGCCATAGTCGGCGGCCTTGGCCTTCAGCGCGGCGATATCGCGGTCGAGTCCGTTGGCGAGTTCGGTCGAGGTGTCCATGTCTAGCGTCCTCCCGCGACGGCGAGCGTCGTGCCGGTGATGTAGTTGGCCTCGTCGGAGGCAAGATAGAGCACGGCGTTGGCGATGTCGGCCGGCACGCCGATGCGGCGCAGCGGCGTGGCGCGGATCGGTCCGTATTCGAGATGCTCGATCTTGCGGAAGCCGGGGCCTGTGCGCTCGGTCTCGATCGGGCCGGGCGCCACTGCGTTCACGGCCACGCCATACTCGGCGAGCTCGAGGGCGGCATGGCGCGTAAAACCGTGGATCGCGGCCTTTGCCGCCGCATAGGCAGCATTGCCCATGTAGTAGGCCGTCCACGGCGTGCCCTCGCGTGCGCCCGAGCTCAAATTCACGATCCGGCCGGCGCGGCGCTCGCGCATGTGCGTCGCGGCCTCGCGCGTGCACAGGAACGCCGAGCGCAAATTGAGGCGCATGATGAAATCCCAATCCTCGACCTTGGCCTCCCAGATATGGCCGGAGGTGCCGCCACCCACGTCGTTGACGAGGATGTCGAGCCGGCCGTGCGTCGTGAGCGCCGATGCGAAGAGCGCCTTCACCGGCGCCTCCTCGGTGACGTCGGCCGCGATCGCCTGGACCGTCCCGCCGGCCGCCTTGATCTGCCGCTCGGTCTCGGCAAGGCCCTCCGCATCGATGTCGACGATGACGAGCGAGGCGCCCTCCTCGGCCAGCCGCAAGCGCAATGGCGCGGCCGATGCCCGCCGCCGCACCGGTCACGAGGGCGATCTTGCCGGCTACCCGACCGCTTGAACGTTCCGCCACCCTCGCCTCCGCTTCATCGCTCGCCAGCACCAGAGCGGCAGGTTAAGCCTCCCGGTCGCGTGGCTTCAATCGATATAGGAAGACGGCATGGCGAACCGCATGGTGGAAACGGATACGGCGATCGTGACAGGCGGCGCCGGGGGCATCGGCAAGGCGACGGTGCGGCGGCTGCTGGATATGGGCCTGTCGGTGTTCGTCGTCGATGCCGATGAAAAGTCGCTCGATGCGGTGCTGTCGGAATTCGGCACGGCATCGGGTCGACTGGATGGCTGCTGGGCCGACGTGATGGACGAGCAGCAGGTGACGCAGGCGGTCGAGCGCGCCGTGGCGCGCTTCGGCGACATCTACGCGCTGGTGCATGTCGCGGGCGGCGCGGGCCCCAAGCGCGCCCGTGACATCGAGGATTTCCAGCTCCGCGAATGGGCGCATGTCATGGATCTCAACCTCACCAGCGCCTTTCTCGCCGCGCGCGCCGTGGTGCCCCTGATGCGCAAGCGCCGCCGCGGACGGATCGTGGTGTTCTCCTCGATCATCGCCGATGGCGAGAAAGGGCCCGCTGACGACGGTGACCGGACGGCTGCCCTATGCGACGGCGAAGGCGGCGCTGCTCGGCTTCACCTCCCAGCTCGCCAAGGACCTGGCGGAGTGGGGCATCACGGTGAATGCGCTGATGCCTGGCCTGATCCTGGGCGAACAGGGCACGCGGATTCGCGACAAGTTCGACAACCTGCCGCCCGACCAGCGGGCCGCGCTGTTGAATGGCTATCCCGGCGGCCGCCCGGGAACGGGCGACGAAGTCGCGGCCGCGGTCGGCTTCCTTCTCTCGGAGCAGGCAGGCTTCGTCTCGGGTGTCGCGCTACCGGTCGACGGCGCGTACCGGTAGACAGCGCTCATCGCTGGGGGCGCGCCACTCCAGTGGCACGTCATGCTCATGCGGAGCGCGGGCGTCCCGCCCGCTCATGATCATGAGGCGGGCGGGACGCCCGCGGTCCGCATGAGCATGAAAGACCCCAGCGCATGATCAAGCGTCACAGCTCAGTTTCCTTTCGCCAGCTCGCGCGCGATCAGCATCTTCTGGATCTCGCTCGCACCGTCGTAGATCTGGAACACGCGCACGTCGCGGTAATACTTCTCGACCGGATAGTCGTTGAGGAAACCGTAGCCACCGTGGATCTGGATGGCGGCCGACGTCACCTCCTCGGCCATCTCGGAAGCGAACAGCTTGGCCATCGACGCCTCCTTGGGCGAGGCCTGCCCGAGATCCTTCAGCCGCGCGGCATGGAGATAGAGCTGGCGCGCCGCTTCGAGGCGGGTCGACATGTCGGCGAGCTGGAAGGCGATGGCCTGGTGCTCGATCAAGGGCTTGCCGAAAGTCACGCGCACGCGGGCATAGGCGAGCGCCGCATCGAGCGCGGCACGGGCGACGCCCACGGATTGCGCCGCCACGCCGATCCGCCCGCTGTCGAGCGCCGACAGCGCGACCTTGAGGCCGGTGCCCGGCGGGCCCAGCATGTCCTCGGCCGGCACGTCGAGCCCGTCGAGCACGATCTGGCAGGTGTCGCAGGTGCGGTGGCCGAGCTTCTTCTCCAGCCGCGCCACGCGATAGCCCGGGCTGTCGGTGCGCGCCAGGAAGCAGGAGATGCCGTTCTTGCCGGCACTTGCGTCGGTGACGGCGAAGATCATCGCCAGCTTCGCCGACTGGCCCGAGGTGATGAAGTTCTTCATGCCGTCGATCACGTAGCGGTCACCCTGCCGCACGGCGCGCGTCGTGAGGTTGGCGGCGTCGGAGCCGACCTGCGGCTCGCTCAGCAGGAAGGCGGCGAGTTCGCGGCCCGACGCGGCGGGTCGCAGGAATTTTTCCTTCTGGGCATCGGTGCCGTAGGCCAGGATGGCGGCGTTGTAGGGAGAGTTGGTCGCCGCCATCATGTTGGCGACGCCGGCATCGCCGTAGGCGATCTCCTCCATCGCCAGAACATACGACACGAAGTCGGCGCCCGCGCCGCCCCATTGCGGCGGCACGCAGACTCCCATCAGAGCCGAGCGCGCCCATCCTGCCCAGCGTCTCGAGTGGCACGTGCTCACGGCGGTCCCAGTCCGCGGCGAACGGCGTGATCTCTCGACGGGCGAAATCGCGTGCCACGTCACGAATGATGGTTTGCTGCTCGCTCAACATGCGCGCCGAGCATGGCCACACAATGTGCTGGCGTCGAGTGCCGGCCACTGCCAACCTTTCCACCAGTGGCCCCAGAAACCACGCTCGCGGAGGAAAAGATGAAGGCGCTGACCGAGGCGCAGGTCGCACGCTACCGGCACGACGGCTTCCTGTTTCCCTTTCCGGCGCTCGACGAGGCCGAGCGGGCGCGCTGCCTCGCCGGGCTCGAACGCTACGAAAGCTGGCTGGGCACGACGGTGCCGCAGGCCGATCTCAAATGGCGCACGCAGCCGCATGCGCTGCTGCCGTGGTACGCCGACCTCGTCCGCCATCCGCGCATCCTGGACGTGGTCGAGGACGTGATCGGTCCCGACATCCTGCTGTGGACCGGCACCTTCTTCATCAAGGAAGCCAACTCGCCCACCTTCGCGGCGTGGCACCAGGATTCGACCTATTTCGGGCTCGAGCCGCATGAGCAGGTCACGGCCTGGGTGGCGCTGACCGACGCCAGCCGAGAGGCCGGCTGCATGGAGGTTCTTTCCGCGCATGGCGCGCCGCGGCAGATGCATCACGTGGCGCTCCGGCTCAAGGACAGCATCAACCGCACCGGCCAGACCATCACCGAGCCGCTCGACGAGAGCGGGGCCACCATGATGCAGCTCGAGGCCGGCTCGTTCTCGCTCCACCATACGCTGTGCGTGCATCGCTCGGCGCCCAACCGCGCGGCGCACCGGCGCATCGGCCTCGGCATCAACTACATCCCTGCCCATGTCCGGCCGACCGGGCCGGTGCGCATGTCGGCGATGCTGGCGCGCGGCACCGACCGCTGGGGATATTTCGATCTCTACGACCCGCCGACGGTCGAGTTCGACACGGCGAGGCACGAGCTGGTCTATGAGCGCTATGCCGAGAACTATCGCGAGCAGGTGAAACGCCACGAACGGCTTTTCGCGCCGGAGCGCGTCTGACGGACTGCGGGCCTCCAGGCCCGCATCATCTGTCGACCGAGGCGCGACATGAGCGGGCCTGGAGGCCCGCGGTCCGAAGACAAGAAACAGGAAAGAGGGAGCTTCCGACGATGCTGACCAACAGGCGCAACGCCTTGCTGCTGGCGATGGCCGCCCCGTGGATGGCCGCCCGCGCACTGGCCGCCGACTACCCGTCCAAGCCCATCAAGCTGATCGTTCCATACGCGCCGGGCGGCGGCGCCGATGCCGTGGCGCGCGTGGTGGCGCAGCATGTCGGCGACCGGCTCGGCCAGTCGGTCGTGGTCGAGAATCGCGGCGGCGCCGGATCGATCATCGGCACCGAGCTGGTCGCCAAGGCCGAACCCGACGGCTACACCTTGCTGCTCGGCCAGTCGGGACCGATCTCGATCAACCCGGCCGTCTATAAAAGCCTGCCGTACGATCCGGTGAAGGACCTCGCGCCGATCACCATGACCAATTCCTATCCGTACGTGCTGGTGGTCAACGCCAAGCTGCCGGCCGCCTCGCTGCAGGAGTTCGTGGCACTGGGCAAGGCCAAGCCCGATTCGATGAACTATGGAACAACGGGCGTCGGCGCCGCCAACCATCTGATGAGCGAATTGTTCTGCCGCAAGGCCGGGCTGAAGATGACCCACATCCCCTATCGCGGGACGGCGCTGGCGGTGGCCGACCTGGTCGCGGGGCAGGTCACCATGGTGTTCGGCGATCCGGTGAGCGTGCTGCCGCACATGAATGCCGGCACCTTGCGCGCGCTGGCGGTCAGCAGCCCGCAGCGCTCGCCGGTCGCGCCGCAGGTCCCGACCATGGCGGAAGGCGGTTATCCCGAAGTCGAAGCCGTGGCCTGGCACGGCATCTTCGCGCCCGCCAAGACGCCGCCCGCCATCATCGACAAGCTCCATGCGGAGATCGTCCGGGCCCTGCAGAATCCCGACATCAAGGAGCTTTTGAGCAAGCAGGCGATGCAGCCGGTCGGCGACACGCCGCAGGAATTCGCCGCCTTCCTGCAGAAGGACATCGCGATGTGGAAGGAAGTGGCGGCGTCGGCCAACGTCAGCGTCGAATAAGGCCGCCCGTCTCGCCTTGCCGGCCGCTTTGTGCGAAGAACAGGCGACGGCATGATCGAGGAGCGCGCGATGGACACGATTACCCCGCAGACCAGCAGCGAGATCTCGGAGTGGGTCTCCAAGGCAGCGCTGCGCCTCGAAGACAAGGTCATCGCCTGGCGGCGCGATATCCACCAGAATCCGGAACTGTCCTATCACGAGACACGCACGGCGGCGCTTGGCCGCCAAGCACCTGAAGGCCCTGGGCTACGAGGTCACGACCGGCGTTGGCGAGACCGGCGTGGTCGGTTTGCTGAAGGGCGGCAAGCCCGGCCCGGTCGTGGCGCTGCGCGCCGACATGGATGCGCTGCCGGTCGAGGAACGGGTCGATGTGCCCTTCGCCTCCAAGGTGAAGGCGATGTGGCAGGGCCAGATGACCGGCGTCATGCATGCTTGCGGCCATGACGCCCATGTCGCCATCCTGATGGGCGTGGCCGAGATCCTGGCCGAGTATCGCAGCGAGCTCACCGGCACGGTGAAGCTCCTGTTCCAGCCCAACGAGGAAGGCTTCGAGGGCCGCCCGAGTGGCGCCCAGGCGATGATCGACCAGGGCGCGCTCGCCGACCCCGTGCCGTCGGCCATCTTCGGGCTGCACGTCACCTCGGCGCAGGCCTCGGGCGTCATCGCGCTCCGGCCCGGCGGGCTGATGGCAAGCGCCGATCGGTTGCGCATCAACGTCCATGGCCGCCAGACCCATGCCTCGATGCCGTGGCGCGGCGTCGATCCCGGTGGTGACCTCGGCGCAGATCATCCTGGCGCTGCAGACCGTCATCACCCGCCAGATCGAATCGACGGCGACGCCGGCGGTGCTGTCGATCTCGACCATCCATGGCGGCGTGCGCAGCAACATCCTGCCCGACGACGTCACCATGGAAGGCACGCTGCGCGTCCATGACGAGGCGGTGCGGGCCGACATCAAGCGGCGCATCACCAAGACGGCGACGACGATCGCCGACGCGGGCGGTGCCACCGCCGAGGTCGATATCGGCGAGGGCGTGCCGGTGACCTACAACGATCCGGCGCTCACCCGCTGGGGTACGCAGAGCCTGGGCGACGGCGTGGGCACCGAGCGGGTGACCGAGTCGCGGCCGGTGATGGGCGCGGAGGACTTCTCGCTGTTGGCCAATGTGGTGCCCGGCATGTTCTACTTCCTGGGCGTCACGCCGCCGGACGAGGATCCGCACCAGGCGCCCGCCAACCACTCGCCGCTGTTCCACATCCATGAGCCGGCGCTGAAATACGGCGTGCGGTCGCTGGCCTATCTCGCCATCGACTACCTGCGCCGGCGCTGAGCGCCGCGATCAGGCCGGGTAGGCCGGAAACCGGTCGGCGAGACCGTCGAACAGCGCCATCATTCGCGTCCGCCAGCGGCCGAGTTGCGAGCCCGGCGCGACGATGTCGTGCGGGCAACCCAAGCGGGCCCACTGGAAGACCGAGAAGACGATGTAGTCACCGTAGCGCGGCGCCTGCCCGCCGATGAATTCCTGCTCGGCGAGTAGGCGTTCGAGCGGCAGGCACGCGGCGTGGAACTGCGGCAAGGTCTCGGCACGCTCGGCGTAGGCTGCTTCCAGGGTGCGGCCGAAGGCCTGTTCGCGCGATGACCTGAAATAGGCGCGGTCCTCGGGCGCCAGGCACCGGATGAAGTCGGCGGAGATCAAAAGGCGGACCAGCGGATTGAGCGTGTTGTCCGACCAGAGATTGACGAAACGGGTGGCGGCGACGGCGGCTTCGTCGCCGAACAGCGGCGGCCGGTCGGGGTATTTCTCCTCGAGATAGCGGGCGATGTTCCAGGAATCGTGCACGACTTTCGTTCCGTCGACAACTATCGGCACGAATTTCTGGCCGCTCAACTTCTCGATCGTCCCGACATCGGCGAAGCGTGTCGCCTTGTACTCGACCTCGGCACCCTTGTGGGCGAGTGCGAAGCGGATTCGCCAGGAGAACGGGCTTGGCCGACGGCCCTCGAAGCCCACGCGTTCGTACATCACCAGGGTCATAACAACACCGTCTTGGCGAACCATTCCACCTGATCCTCGAACTCGGCCATCGAATCGGCGGGGATCATCAGGGCGCAGGCGTGATCGACACCGATCTTTTTGCAGGCCCGCGACCTTCTCGCGCAATAGGTCGGGCGAGCCCACGAGGTTGGCGATCACCTGCTTGGAGAGATCGCGGCCGGTATAGGCGAGCGACTTGCGGTGATGGACCAGGCCTGACGCCATGTAGCGCTGCTCGGCCTCTTCCGCGGTCCTGGCGATGGTGAGCGAGAATTGCGGGGCGATCTCGATCTCCGCCGGATCGCGGCCCAGCTCGGCGGCCTTGGCCTTCAACGACTTGATGCGCTCCTCGAGTTCGGGCCACGGCCGCCAGCCGGGCAGCCAGCCGGTCGCCACGCGCGCGGCGCGCTCGACATTCTCGATATTGTGGCCGCCGACCCACAGCGCGAACGGCTTCTGCGCCGGCTTGGGAAACATCTCGATGTCGCGGCAGGCGTAGTACTTGCCCTGGTGCGTCACCCTCGTCTCGGTGAACAGCCGCTGCATCAGGGCGATGCCCTCGTCGAGCATCTCGCCGCGCCGCGCGGTGGCCGATATGCGGGGCGCCCAGGCCGCGAACTCCTCGCGGTAGGCGCCGACGCCGACGCCCAGGATCAGCCGGCCGGCCGAGAGCTGATCGATGGTGGCGGCCTGCTTGGCGAGCCAGAACGGATCGCGCATCGGCGGGATGGCGACTGCGGTACCGACCTTGAGAGTGGTCGTCGCCGCGGCGCAGAACGACAGCACCGTCAGAAGCTCGTAGAAATTCGGCGGCTTGCCGGGAAAGAGCTCGCTCACATAGCGCTGGGTCGTGATGTGGTCGTTGCCCCACACCGAGTGGTAGCCCAGCCGCTCGCAGAGCTTGGCCATGCGCACGAAGTCGGCGGGCTCGACGAAGGGGATGGGATACATCACGCCTTCGAAGCAGGTCGGCAGGCTGATGCTGAACTTCACGATCCTGTCACCCCGTGCCGCCGCCAATGCCGCCGTGATCGAGGGCACGTCGTCGGCGCCGCCGATGATCACCTCGTCGAGGCCGAAAGCGCGATATTCCTCGAGCCGCGCCTTCACCTGGGCGGGCGTGCCGCAGGCGGCGTGGCGGCGCACGACGTCGTCGCTCACCAGGCGGTCGACCTCGGGCCAGTTCTCGGCGGCATAGGCGGCCGCCAGCGCCGCCTGGTCGAGGCTGGCGCCGGACAGACGGATGTTCTCGGCATGGTGGGCGCCGCGCAGCACGAAGCCGATCGGCCGGCGGATCGGATCGATGCCTTGCTTCTCCGTGGCGCCGAGCTTGGTGTAGACGATGCCGAGCTTGCGGAACGGCCGCCCGGCGGCGCCCGGACGCGGCTTGCGGCGAGGCAGGCCTTCACGAACGGCGACGAGGTCGCGGCCGAGATCAGCACGCCGTCGGTCGCGCGGCCGGCGAGCTTCAGCATGTTGGGGCGCGATGCGGCGAGCACGAGCGGCACGTTGCGCGCCCCGCTGGCCAGGCGCCGGCCGGAGACGCGGAAGACCTCGCCCTGGAAATCGGTCATCTCGCCGGCCAGCAGCGAGCGGCAGATCGCGATGGCTTCGGTGAGCGTCCTGATCGGTCGCGGCGAATCGATGCCGGCCGCCTTGAGATCGGCCGGCGCGCCCACGCCGAGGCAGAGGATGACGCGGCCGGGATACATCTCCTCGAGGCTCGCCGCCGCCATGGCGATGACAACGGGATGGATCGAATAGGGACTCATCGCCATCAGCGCGATCTTGATGCGCCTTGGTGGCGCCCAGCGCCAGCGCCGCCATGGTGACGGGATCGCGCAGGTAGAGATGGCAGGCGATCCACAAGCGTCGACGCGCCGCCCTCTTCCGCGGCGCGCGCCTGGGCCGGGATGTCGGCGATCGGCGCGCGGCCGTCCATCGAGATGCCGAACTCAGCCATGCGCGAAACCATAGACGTCGTGCAGCGCCTTCATCACTTCGGGCAGGCCGCCCTTCACGACCGGCGCCGGCGGCAAGGCGGTCTCGATCACCGACGTGTCCTTGAGGCCGCTGGCCGTGAGCAGCGCCACGGCACGATCGCCGGAGGCGATGACGCCGCTCGCGCGCAGGCGCTCGATGGCGGCAAAGGGCGCGGCCGATGCGGGCTCGGGCCAGATGCCTTCCTTGGCGCCCAAGGTCACGACCCAGCGCGCGATCTCGTCGTTCTCGATGGTGACGGCGACGCCGTTGCTGCGTCGCAGGACGTCGAGCGCCTGCACGGTGCCCTGGCTGGCGCCGATCGAGGTGGCGATGGAGGCCGCATTGCGCGGACGGTCGGGCGGCATCGGCTCGCCGCTCGCCATCGCCGCGGTGATCGAGCCCGAGACTTCGGCCGCGACCAGGCGCGGGATGCGATCGGTCCAGCCCAGCGCTTTCAGTTCCTCGAAGCCCTTCCACATGCCGAACAGGGCGTCGCCGTAGCAGACCGGCAGCACGCACCAGTCGGGCACCTGCCAGTCGAATGCCTCGGCGATCTCGAAGGCGATGGTCTTGTAGCCTTCCATGCCATAGGGATTGCTGCCGACGACCGGGCCGAAGAAGGGCGATGTCGGATACCAGCCGAACTCGCGCACGCCCGCCGACTGCAGCCGCCAGCGGTCCGCCTTGTTCTCGACCGCGACCACCATGGCGCCGTAGGCGCGCATCTGCGCGACCAGCGGCGGCGCGGCGCCGAGGAAAGTGAAGACGACGCACGGCAATCCCGCCTTGGCGGCATAGGCCGCCGCCGCCGCGCCGGCATTGCCCGAGGAGCTCGAGGCGATCACCTTCGCGCCGAAGCGTCGCGCCATGGTGAGCGCCCCGGACGCCAGCCTGTCCTTGAACGACCAGGTGGGATTGCGCAATTCGTCCTTGATCCAGACGTCGCCGAGGCCGAGCGCCGGCGCGGGCAGCAGCGGCGTATTGCCCTCGCCCAGGCTCACGGCGTCGGCGGCGGCGGCCGGCAGGAAGGAATCCCAGCGCCACATCGAGGCCGGCCGGCGCATCGGAGCGTCGCGAACGGCGCCTTCGCCCGGCGATGAATCGTAGGCGACGGTGAGATTGGCCGGCGCACCCCTCTGGCGGCAGGCAGGACAGTCCTCGGCAAATCGATCGATGGGATAGCGGGCGCCGCAACGAACGCAGACCAGCGCACTGGGAATGGGCATCGGCCGCCACGTTGGCGTCCCGGGTGCGAGGCGTCAACCACGCGCCGCGATAACCGGCCAACCAACGACATGCATGGTCCCCGCCAAAATGTTCCGCTACGGTGCCGCGCCCGAATTCGCCAGGAGTTCCATCGTGACCAACCGCGCCCATATCCTGCTGTGGACCGATTCCACCGCCGCCTATCTCGACGCCATCAAGGCGGCGGGGCTGGCCGATCGTGTCGCGATCGAGACGCTGCCGCGCAAGGACAAGCCCTCGGCGGACCAGCTCGCGCGCACCGAGGCGTTGATGGCGGGCGCCGTCCCGGCAGGCCTGCTGCCCTCCATGCCGAAGCTGCGCTGGGCCCAGGCGATGAGCGCCGGCGTCGAGGGCTGGCTCGCCCTGCCCGACCTGCCGGCCGGCCTCACGCTCACCTGCGCGCGCGGCACGCACACCGAGTCGATGCCGGAAAACATCATGGCCGCGCTGTTCCATGTCGCCAAGCCCGTCGCCACGGCGGTCGCCAACCAGAAGCACAGCAAATGGGTCCAGACCGTGCCGCAGCCGCTCACCGGCAAGACGCTGGGCATTCTCGGCCTGGGCGCGATCGGCCAGGAAGTCGCCCGCCTCGCCTCGGCGTTCGGCATGCGCGTGATCGGCACGCGGCGCCGGCCGGCGCCGACGGCCAACGTCGCCGAGATGCTGCCGCCCGACCGCACCGACGAGGTGCTGGCGCAGTCCGACTTCGTGCTGCTGTTGCTGCCGGCCACGCCCGAAACCGACAATCTGATCGATGCGAAGCGGCTGGCGAAGATGAAGCCCGGCGCGTGGCTGCTGAATTTCGGCCGCGGCCATCTGATCAAGGACGACGACCTGATCGCCGCGGCGAAAGCCAGGAAGATCGCGGGCGCCGTGCTCGACGTCTTCCGCCAGGAACCGTTGCCCGCCGAGCATCCGTTCTGGACCGCCGAGGGCATCATCGTGCTGCCGCATATCGGCGGCCCGCACCCGCAGCGCGACAGGTTCGTGGCACGCCTGTTCGTCGACAATCTCGGCCGCTTCCTCGACGGCGCGCCGCTCAAGGAAGTCGTCGACCGTGCGGTGGGCTACTGAGGCCATTCGCAGCAACACTTACCGAGGGGAGAACGGGACCATGGCGGAGTTCGAGAAGCGATTGGCTTGTGTCATTGCAGCCGACGGCACGATCGCGCGCGGCTACATGATCGATCGCTGCGAATTGGTCGGCGCCAACGAGTATGTCATCACCTGGAAAGTCCCCTTGCAGAAGGACGCGAAGACGAATTTCTCCTGCGTGATCGGCAGCGCCGAGCAGGAAATGGTGGAACCCGGCTTCTGCACCGTCGGGCTGATGGCCGACCCGATGAAGATGCACGTCCACACCTATGACGTCGCCGGCAAGCCGGCCAAGCGCCCTTTCCATCTGGCGTGCTTCCGCGACTAGGGCACTGGCGATCGTCGTTTCAGAGGGCACCTTCCCCCCGCTTGATTCCAGCGGGAGGGAAAGCGCTTTGGGACTGATTTTTGGCGGCGGCGCGCGTCATCGTGCGCCTGTGGAAAGACTGGTGCAGCACGCCTGAACCCGAAACGCAAAAGTCGAAAGAAGGAGAAACTCGATTGCCGTTGAATTTCTTCGATCACACCTTGCGCAAATCGGTTAGCAATTTCACTTGGCCTGTCTCATTTGCAATGGGGCAGAAGTATGAATCCTGCAGGTAATTCAAGGCGGTAAGGCTTTTGTCAGCGAACAAGCGTTTGATAGACGTTGGGGGAGAAGGAGGCACTCATGACTCGTTCACTCTCTACACTCATCGCACTTGCTAGCCTGACCTTGGGCGCGACGGCTGTTTACGCCCAGACCTCGGCGCCGGCACCGGCGCCGTCCAATTGCGGCATGGAGACCTGGTCGACCGACAAGATGACCTACGTCACCGTGCCGTGTAACAGCGCCGGCGCCGCCGACCAGGCGCAAGTCCCGGCGAACGGCCAGAAGGCGGCCCCATGCGGCCCGGAAACCTGGTCGACCGACAAGATGACATATGTTGGCACGCCGTGCCCGGGTGGGCTCACCTACGAGAATCCGAGCTCCCCGCCGCAGCAGTAAGCGTTCTGGCTGACCGCGCGTACCTGTAGGTCACCAGACGACTGCGGCTCGCGCGAGGAGCAGATCCTCCTCGCGCGGGCTGTAGCGCGTCTCTACGGCATCGGACCTACTGCACGAGCTGCGCCCTCAGGCGCGTGTATTCGTCGTCTGAAATCGACTTGGTCGACTTCAGCCGATCCAGCTTTTCGATCTCATCGGCAACACTGAAGCCAACCGCCTGGCGCAGATGCTCGCGCGCCAGCCTGGCCTGCTCCTTGTTGCGCTCGGCCATGCCGCGGCCCTGCGTCAGGATGTAGGCAAAGATGCCGATGTAGGGCAGCACGATGAGCAGGATCACCCAAAGCACCTTGCCGAAGCCGGATATGTCGTGGCGGCGGAACAGGTCGCTGGCGACGGTCATGAGCAGCCAGAACCACAGGATGAACATGAAGATGGCAAAGGCGTCGGCGACAAAGTTGGTGAACGTGAAACCACCATCGAACAGCATGATCTTCTCCCCTCGATTGTGCTGCGCCCCCGCCGTCAGGGCCTGACGCGGTTGACGCCGCCGGCGATCTGAACGAGGCGTCGCCGGTTGCCATGACGTTATGAACGCACGCGAGGGCGGCGTCGAGGCGCCGGCTCGTGTCGGCGATCAGCGTCTCCGCCGTCGGTCTGCTTCGTGTCTAGGGCGACGCCACCCGGCAGGATGCACGGTCAACAAAGATGTCGACCGTCGGGCCGTAAATCAGCAATCCCTCGCGCACGCCCGGACCAATCGGATCGGCGATGGCGCGGGTGTCCATGACGGGCTTGCCGGCGTTGGTGAAGGCGCACTCGACGACCGGGGCAACCGCGTTGCCGCTGTTGTTGTCCAGATACAGGACAACCTGCCAGCGCTGGCCGGGCACCGCCCGGAGCGTGGCGTTGTCCATGGCAACGATCGGCACGGTCGGGCCGGCCGTGATCGGCACGGTGCCGACCTGCCTGCCGCGTACGCGCTGCTCGACGACCTGGAGCGGAACGTTCTGCGCCTGCGGATTGAAGGCCTTGTCGTCGGGCTGGGTGAGTGGCCGCCCATCCTGGCCGACGGTTTCGGGCGTCCACACCTGCCCCGTCTTGGGATCCTTGAACTCGAAGGCGCCGGTTGAAGCGCTGACGTCGAGGCTTTTGCGCGGCGTCTGGGCGAAAGCCGTCCAGGCCAGGGTCATCCCGACGAGGCAGGCCAAACTCTTGACGATCAAATTCTGAATGGCGCTCATTTGTCACCTCATGTTTTGCATGACACGAGTGGGATGGCTCATTTCAAAACAACGACGCGTCGCAGCCCCTGAGACAGGCAGACCAAACCACTATCGTTCGCGTATCGTTCGCTGTCAGACGCCATCGAAATACGGTGCTCATGTCCAACTCCCGTTCGACGGGCTCCTTTGGACTATCGGCAGGCTGGCAGCGTCGCCGTGCCCCGCAACCTCCGATACAATAGCTCAGGCACGACACGATCGCCAGCCGGCGACCCGGAAGATAGTTTGAAGGAATGTCAGCTCCATGACGCCAGAGGCGCGATCCACAGCGCCGGCCCCGCCGCCGGCCGCTGCTTCGACGGGCGCATACAGCGGCGCGCTGTGGGGTCGGGTGCTCGCCCTGCCGCTCACGGTCCTCGCGATCGCAGTCGGTGTCGCGCTCATCCTCTACACCGCACCCAGCCTGCTGCTGCTGTTCGCCGGCATCCTGTTCGCGACATTGCTCGACGCCTGCACCCGCGGGCTCGGCCATGTGCTGCCGATCGCGCGGGCCTGGCGCTTCGCCCTGGTCACGCTCGTCTTTGCGTCACTCGCCGCCTTGGCGATCGGCTGGGGCATCGTCCGCTTGCCGGCGCAAGCCCAGATGCTGATGAAGGTGATGGATACGCAGCTCGGCATCCTCGAGGGCCATCTGGAAACCTTCGGCATCGATCTGTTCGGCCCGGGCGGCCGGCAGGACCTCTCGCACCTGATCGCCGATCCCGGCCGGCTGTTCGGCCATGTCCAGTATGCGGTGAGCGGCGCCTATGCGGTCGCCATCAACACCATCGTCATCGTCTGCCTCGGCGTGTTCTTCGCCGGTCATCCCAGCGGCTACCGCGAGGGCCTGCTCATCCTCCTGCCGGTGGCGGCACGCGCGCGCGTTCGCGAGGTCATGAACGAGATGGGCCAGATGCTGCGCAGCTGGCTCCTGGGCCAGCTCGTGCGCAGTGCGGTCGTGGCCGTTGTCCTGGCGATCGCGCTGCATCTCCTCGGCCTGCCCGGCGCGGTGCTGCTCGGACTGCAGGCCGGCGTGGCCAACTTCATTCCCTATCTGGGGCCGCTGATCGCCGCCCTGCCCGTCGCCCTTGTCGCCATGCCGCTCGGCCTGTCGACCCTGGCCTGGGTGATGGCGATCTACTTCACGATCCAGACGCTCGAAGGCTTCGTGATCGCGCCGCTTATCCAGAAGGGCTCGGTGGACGTGGCGCCGGCGTGGACCCTGTTCGCCATCGTGATCTTCGGCGCCCTGTTCGGTGCCCTGGGCGTTGCCCTGGCCGCGCCGCTGCTCGCCGTGGGCCGCATCGCCGTGCTGCGCTTCTACGTGCAGGACTGGTTGAAAGACCGGGCGGCGGTGGCGCCACCCAAGAAGTAGCGCCGAGTCACGGACTCGCCCGCACCGGTGCCGCGATCGCCTGGTCGATCCGCCCAAGGACATACGGGAAGAACGGATTGGACGAGACGCGCAGCAGCGCATCGAGATTGACGATCAGCACGCCGCGTTCGCCACGCGGCTGGATGGCGCCGAGATTGACGCCGAAGTCCTCCGACTTGTCAGGCTCCATGCCATAGAGCGAGTCGCTCATCGGAAACGGCAGGGCAACATGCGACAGCGAGAAGATGCCGGGCGGAAACGCCAGTGCAAGCTCGGTCGTCTGTTCGGTCACGGCGCCCGCCTCGGTCACCTTCTCGACCACCTTGTAGGTGTCGGCCGAGGCGTTGGTGATGATCACCGTCCGGAACTTGCGCGGCGGCGGGGCGAGGATGCGCGACAGAACGGTCTCGGAGGCGCTGCGCAGCAAGGGACCCAAGGTGGCGCCGCGGTTGATGTCGAACAGCACCAGCTCACTGCCATTGGCCGGCAACAGCGAATAGAGCGCCGAAATGATCGCCCGCGTGCTCACCGTGAAGTCGACGACGGACTGGAATGTGAGGATGGGCGGCAGGCGCTCGAGGGCGCCCTGACGCGCGGCCCGCGCGATGCGATCCTGCAGCGCCGCCGTCAGGCGGTGGGACTGGCGGGCGCCGTTGACGGGAAAGGAATTGTACTTGAACGGGTTGAACTCGGGCAGGATGCCGAGCCACGCTGCCTTGGCGAAGGCCGGCAACAATGCCGGCAGCGCGGCGAATCCGGCAAAGCGTGCGAAGCTCGTGATGCCGATCATCGGCGAGATCAGGATCAGGCGATCGGGGCGTGCGAGCTGCTTGTTGTCGAGGACATCGAGGGCGTACTTCATCGCCAGCGCGCCGCCGTTGGAGAAGCCCACGATGTGCAGCGGCTTGCCCGGGCCCGCACGCCGCACGGCCTCACGCACCGCAAGCCGCGTGGCGGCATCCCAGTCCTCCCATTCGACGTCGGTCAGCGCCGCCGGAACGGTGCCGTGCGCCGGCATGCGGATCGCCACGGCAACGAAGCCTTCGTCGCGATAGCGGCGCGCGATGTGGCGCAGGCTGTAGGGCGAATCGGTGAGCCCGTGCAGCAGGACGACGGCGCCGACCGGCGGTCCGTCGGGCTCGAGGATGTAGGAACGGTTCCAGTCCTGCGCGAAATGGCCGGGATAGATCGGGCTGCCGTCGTAGTAGCGGTTGCCCGGGACCTTGGCCTCGTCGTCGAGCTTGTCGGTGACTTCGGCCCTCACGCCACGGAAGACCGCATCTTCGGCCTTGAGCCAGGACGCCCAATCAGCCTTGTCGATCTGGTCGGCATCCATGTCGTGCGGCACATAGGTGTGCCACGGCTCGAGGTCCGGTCCGCGCTGCGAATCCCAGGCGCGCGCGACCAGGAGAGTCGCCGCAACCACGATCAGCAGCACCAGCACGCGCCTCAGAAATCTGAATACCCTGGCTGTCATTGCGATCCCATCAATTCGCCATCGTCGGCAACACGCGTGTTTTGGGACGCACGGAATGGTCCGGGGACTGGGTGCCAATCAAAGCGCGTTTCACCGCCTCTAATATGCGCGATTGGACCAGTCATTCAAAGCGACCGGATGAAAGCATGGTGGTACATTGTCTCGCCGATTCTACTGGTTCCCACGTCGGCACTAAGCCATGACCTCTTCAGCGGACCAAAAGCTTTCGCTGCGTGCCCTCATCGCCCTCGTCGTGGGCTCGATGATCGGCTCCGGCATCTTTGCCCTGCCCTCGGCGTTCGGCCGGGCGACCGGCGGCCTGGGGGCGCTGATCGCCTGGGTGATCGCAGGCGTCGGCATGCTGATGCTGGCCTTCGTCTTCCAGACGCTGGCGCGACGCAAGCCCGAGCTGGATGCAGGCATCTACGCCTATGCCAAGGCAGGTTTCGGCGAGTATCCGGGCTTCGTGGCGGCGGTCGGCTACTGGATCGGCGCCTGCCTGGCCGACGTCGCCTGCCTGATCCTCATCAAGGCGACACTGGGCCTGTTCTTCCCGGTATTCGGCGACGGCACCACGGTCACAGCAATCGTCACCGCCTCCGTCGTGCTGTGGGCCGTGCATTTCATGATCCTGCGCGGCATCAAGGAGGCGGCGGCGATCAACACCATCGCGACGGTCGCCAAGATCGTGCCGATCGCGCTTTTCATCTTCGTCGCCATCGCCGCCTTCAGGGCCGACCTGTTCGCGCTCAATTTCTGGGGTGGCGAGGAACCCAGCTTCAGCAACGTCGCCAAACAGGCGCGCAGCTCGATGCTGGTGACGGTGTTCCTGTTCGTCGGGATCGAGGGCGCCAGCGTCTATTCGCGCTATGCCAGGAACCGCAACGATGTCGGCGTCGCCACGGTGCTGGGCTTCCTGGGCGTCCTCTGCCTGCTCATCCTTGTGACAATGCTGTCCTATGGCGTGATGCTGCGACCGGACCTGGCGGCGCTGTCGTCGCCCTCGATGGCCGGCGTCATGGAGGCCATCGTCGGGCCCTGGGGCAAGGTCTTCATCAGCATCGGGCTGCTGATCTCCGTCCTCGGCAATTACCTGTCGTGGTCGCTTCTGGCGGCGGAGGTCGTGTTCTCTGCGGCGCAAAATCGCACGATGCCGTCCTTCCTCGCGCACGAGAACGCGAACAAGGCGCCCGCCGCCGCCTTGTGGCTCACCAACGGTGTCATCCAGCTCTTCCTGGTCGTCTCTTTTTTCGCGGAATACGCCTTCACCATGGCGCTCAAGATGACGAGCGCCATGACGCTGATCCCCTACCTGTTCGTCGCCGCCTACGGGCTGAAGCTCGCCTGGACGGGAGAGACCTACGGCGCCGGCGGCCGCGACCGGAACATCGATTGGACACGGGGCGCGATCGCGACGATCTATGCCGCCGGCATGCTTTATGCAGGTGGTGCGAAGTTCATCCTGCTGTCCGCCCTGCTCTACGCGCCGGGCACCGTCCTGTTCATCATCGCGAAACGCGAGCAAAGTAAAAGGGTCTTTACGCCTGTCGAATGGCTCATTTTCGGGGTCGTCGTCGTCGCGGCAATCGTCGGCCTCTACAGCCTCGCGACGGGCATGATCTCGATCTAGCGAGAATGGAGTGCCGCGCCGATGTCCACGAATCCACCCCCGGCCGGCGGTGCGCGACCGTCCCAGCTGATCGACCTCGCCCTGCAAGGCGGTGGGTCCCATGGCGCCTTCACCTGGGGCGTGCTCGACCGGCTGCTCGAGGAGTCGTGGCTCACGATCGAGGCCATATCCGGCACCTCGGCTGGCGCCATGAATGCCGCGGTGATGGCCGATGGCCACGCCAAGGGCGGCAACCCGGCGGCCCGCGAGGCGCTGGAGGCCTTCTGGCGCAAGGTTTCCGAGGCCGCCCGGTTCAGCCCGTTGCAGCGCAGCCCGCTCGATGTGCTGCTCGGCCGTTGGTCGCTCGACACCTCGCCCGCCTACATCGCCTTCGACATGATGGCCCGCGTCTTCTCGCCCTATGACCTGAGCTTCGGCGCGCCCAATCCGCTGACCAAGGTCCTGGCCGAATCGATCGACTTTGCCCGCCTCGCCAAGGCGCCGATCAAGCTTTTCATCACGGCGACGAACGTCCGGACCGGACGGCCGCGCGTGTTCCGCAACGCCGAACTCTCGCCCGACGCGCTGCTCGCCTCGGCCTGCCTGCCGTCCATGTTCAAGGCGGTGGAGATCGACGGCGAAGCCTATTGGGACGGCGGCTACTCGGGCAATCCGACCATGACCCCGCTGGTGCAGGACTGCGTGTCGGACGACACGATCATCGTCGGCATCAATCCGGTGGAACGGCCCGGCGTTCCGCAGTCGGCCCGCGACATCCTCAACCGCCTGAACGAGGTATCGTTCAATGCGGTGTTGCTGAAGGAACTGCGCATGATGGCCCTGCTGCGCCAGGTCGCGTCCGCCGACAACAGCGAGGTGGCGCACTGGTCACGCATGCGCGTCCACCTGATCCGCAGCAGCCTGCTGGACGACCTCGGCTCGTCATCGAAGCTCAATGCCGAATGGGCGTTCCTCACCATGCTGCGCGACGAGGGCCGGCGCGCGGCGGAGGCCTTCCTCGGGACGCACGGCGCCGACCTCGGCAAACGCTCGACCCTCGACATCGATCGTCTCCTGGAAGGCGTCTGATGGGCCTTGCCGGCGTCCTGCTCGGACTGGCGCTGCTGGTCTGGCTGGCCTTTCGCGGCTGGACCGTGTTGTTGCTCGCCCCGGCGGCGGCACTGCTGGCGGCCGCCTTCGCCGGCGAGCCGTTGCTGGCGCACTGGACGCAGACCTTCATGGGCAGCGCGGCGCAGTTCCTGGCGCAGTTCTTCCCGCTGTTCCTGATGGGCGCGCTGTTCGGCAAGCTGATGGAGGACAGCGGCTCGGTCGCAGCGATCGCGCGCTGGATGACCGAGCGCCTCGGCACGGGACGCGCCATCCTGGCCGTGGTGCTGGCCGGCGCCCTGGTCACCTATGGCGGCGTCAGCCTGTTCGTTGCCTTCTTCGTACTGGCGCCGATGGCCGAGGCGCTGTTCCGCGCCGCCGCCATCCCGCGCCGGCTGATGCCGGCGGCGATCGCGCTCGGCACCTCGACCTTCACCATGTCGGCGCTGCCGGGGACGCCGGCGATCCAGAACGCCATCCCGATGCCGTTCTTCGGCACGACGCCCTTCGCAGCGCCCGGGCTGGGCGTGATCGCTTCGGCGATCATGCTGGTCTTCGGCCTGTGGTGGCTGGGGCGCGCGGCCGCCGCGGCGCAGCGCAAGGGCGAGGGCTTTGGCGATCCGACACCCGTGCCCGTCGATGCCGCCGCCGACGATCCGCTGGTGCGCGAGCGGACGACGACGGCGCACGCCTTCGATCCGGCGGAGATCCATCATTCGCAGCCGAGCGAGACGCCGCCACCCATCGTGATGGCGGCCCTGCCGCTGGTCGTGGTCGTCGCCGTCAACCTCCTGATGTCCTTCGTCGTCCTGCCGCGCATGGACACCGCCTTCCTGGCCGAGCCGCGCTGGGGCGCCACCTCGCTTTCGGCGGTCGGCGGCGTGTGGTCGGTGGCGGTGGCCCTCGCCGCGGCGATCGTGGCGCTGCTGCTCCTGACGGGACGGCGCCTGCCCAACCTGCGGCAGAGCATGGATGCCGGGGCCAATGCCGCCGTGCTGCCGGCCTTCAGCGTGGCCAGCCTGGTGGGCTTCGGCGCCGTGGTCGCGGCCCTGCCCGCCTTCGCCCTGGTGCGCGGCTGGGTGCTGGGCATCGAAGGAGGCCCCCTGGTGTCGCTGGCGGTCGCCACCAATGTCCTCTCGGCACTGACCGGCTCGGCCTCGGGCGGCCTCACCATCGCGCTCGATGCGTTGGGCCCGACCTACATGCAGCTTGCCGCACAGCACGGCATCGCGCCGGCGCTGTTGCATCGGGTGGCGGTGATCGGCGCCGGCACGCTCGACAGTCTGCCGCACAACGGCGCCGTGGTGACGCTGCTCGCGGTCTGCGGCTCGACGCACGCCAAGAGCTACTTCGACATCGTCATGGTGGGAATCGTCGGCGCGCTTGTGGCGCTGGTCGCCGTGATCGCGCTGGGGAGCGTGCTGGGGTCGTTCTAGCCTTGCTAGAGCGAGCATGGACCGTCGTCTCGACCGGAGCGCCCCTCGAATACCTCGGGGTAAACTCAGCGCGGAGCGGAGAGACCTTCTCTCGACGATTAGTGGCTTATCGTGGAGAGAAGGTCTCTCCACGCGGCCCTTCGGGCCTTGGTCGAGACGACGGGAAATCGTCCGGCAAGAGTCTAATCCGCGGCATCTCGAATGATCGGGCAGGTCATGCAATGGCCGCCGCCGCGGCCACGGCCGAGCTCGGAACCGACGATGGTGATGACCTCGATGCCCTGCTTACGCAGCAGGGTGTTGGTGTAGGTGTTGCGGTCGTAGGCGAAGACCACGCCGGGCGAGGCGCAGACCAGGTTGGCGCCCGAATCCCACTGGGTGCGCTCGCGCATGTAGGCGTTGCCGCCGGTCTCGACCACCCGCATCTTCTTGACACCCAGCGCATCGGCCACAGTCTCCACGAACGGCTTCTCGTCCTTGTGCAGCTCGACGCCGCCCGGCTTGTTGCTTGGCCGGTAGGAATAGGCGTGGATGTTGTAGACGATGTCGGGATAGAGCAGCACGCAGTCGCGATCGGCGAAGGTGAACACCGTGTCGAGATGCATCGCCGCCCGAAGCTTGGGCATCGCCGCCACGATCACCCGCTCAGCCGCGCCCTGCTTGAACAGCGCCGCCGCGACCTGGCTGATGCCCTGGCGCGACGTCCGCTCACTCATGCCGATCAGCACCGTCTTTTTTCCGATCGGCATCACGTCACCTCCCTCGACCGTCGCCAAGCCGTGATCCTCGGTCGGGTCGCCCCACCACACCCTGACCTTGCCGGCGAAGTCGGGATGGAACTTGTAGATCGCCGTGGTCAGGATCGGCTCCTCATGCCGCGCCGGCCAGAACAGCGGGTTGAGGGTGACGCCGCCATAGATCCAGCACGTCGTGTCGCGCGTATAGAGGGTGTTGGGCAAAGGCGGCAGCAGGTATTCGGTAACGCCGGCGGCATCCTTGACGAGCTTCAGCATCTCGCCGCCGTGGGTTTCCGGGAACTCTTCGGTCGACAGGCCGCCGATCAGGGTCTCGGCGAGGTCGCGGGGCTTGAGCCCGTTGAGGTAGCTCTTGATCTCGTCGACCAGGCCCAGCCCCACCTGGTTGGGCACGACCTGATTGTCGAGGATCCATTTCTTGGCTTCGGGAATGGAAACGGTCTCGGCCAGCAGGCTGTGCATCTCGACCACGTCGACGCCGCGATCGCGCATCTTCTGCATGAAATCGAAGTGGTCGCGCTTGGCGTTGTCGACCCACATCACGTCATCGAACAAGAGCGTGTCGCAGTTGCTGGGCGTCAGCCGCTGGTGCGCCCGGCCCGGCGCGCAGACCATCACCTTGCGCAGTTGGCCGACCTCGGAGTGCACGCCAAAGGGTACGGATGACGTGGAAAGTGCCTGTGCCATGAAAAGCTCCGTTGTCAGATGGTGATGTAGCCGGTCGCCAGCCACCAGATGCCGACGACGGCGCCGACGACCGCCAGGATGAAGATGATCCAGTCCCAGACGTTGGAGAAAACGGCCTTGCCCTGCTCGCGGCGGGCCCAGAAGTAGAGCGCGGTGCCCGGCGCATAGAGCACCGCCGAGAGCACGATGAACTTCACGCCGCCGGCGTAGAGCAGGAAGATCGTATAGATCGTTGCGAGGGCGGCGATGATGAGGTCGCGATTGCGTTCCTGCGGCCGCACGTCATAGGTCTCGCCGCGTCGGGTGAGCTTCAGCCCGTAGGCCGCCACGAACAGGAACGGGATGAGCGACATGGCGCTGGTCAGGTTCAGCATCAGGGTGAAGGCGTCGCGCGACCAGTAAGTCGTGATGACAATGAGCTGGATCACGATGTTGGTCGCCCACAACGCCGCCGACGGCACCTTGTTCTTGTTCTCGCGGGCGAAGATTGCCGGCATGTCGCGGGTCTTGGCCGCGGTGAACAGCACCTCGGCGCAGATCAGCGACCAGGCGAGATAGGCGCCGAGCACCGAGACCAGCAGGCCCAGGCTGACAAAGACCGCACCCCAGTGGCCGACCACGGCCTCGAGCACCGTCGCCATCGACGGCTGGCGCATGCCGGCGATATCGGCCCGCTGCATCACCGCGTAGGGCAGCAGGGTCACCAGCACCATCAGCGAGGTGACGATGATGAAGCCCAGGATCGTGGCCCTTCCGACATCGGACCGTTCCTTGGCGAAGCGGGAGTAGACGCTGGCGCCCTCGATGCCCAGGAACACGAACACCGTGACGAACATCGTCGCCCGCACCTGCTCGAAAACGCTGCCCTGGAGGTCGCCGCCGTACAGATTGGCGCTGAACAGGTCGAGCTTGAAGGCGAAGATCAGCAACACGATGAAGACCAGGATCGGCACCACCTTGGCCACGGTGACGACGCTGTTGATGACGGCGGCCTGCTGGGTGCCGCGCAGGATCATGAAATGGAACAGCCAGATGCCGGCCGAGGCGACCAGGATCGCCACCGCCGTGTTGCCGTCGCCGAACACGGGAAAGAACGCGCCCAGGGTCGACTTGATCAGCACCCAGTAGGAGACGTTGCCGATGCAGCTGCCAATCCAGTAGCCGAACGCCGAGAGGAAGCCGGGATAATCGCCGAAGCCCGCCTTGGCGTAGGCAAAGACGCCGGCATCGAGATCGGGCTTGCGCTCGGCCAGCGACTGGAACACGCGGGCCAGCATGTACATGCCGGTCCCGGCGATCAGCCAGGCGATGACCGCGCCCATCGGGCCGGTGGCGTTGGCGAAGGTCCGCGGCAGGGAGAAGATGCCGGCGCCGACCATGCCGCCCACCACCATGGTGGTGAGGGCGAACAGCGAAAGTTTCTGTGTCTGCTCCGGCGCCATCGAGCTCTCCCCTTATGTTTTCTTAGAATCGCCAGCCGAGCTTGAGCGCGGCGCCAACGTGCATGGCGCCGTAAGTGAACGCGGCAATGTTGGACCAGTTCTGCTCGTAGGCCATCTGCAGGTCGATCGCCGGCCGGCCGAACAGCGTCGCATTCCTGTCCGACCCGAACCACGCGCTCGGCAGCACGAACTCGAGCGTGGCAATCGGTTCCAGGAACCATTCATTCTCGGTGAAGCCCAGGTAGGGATCGAAAGTGCGGAACGCGAGCTCAGCGCCGAAACTCACGTTCCATTGTTCGTTGATGACATAGGTCGCTGACGGGATCAGGAAGAAGGCCCATGACGAGGGCTCGGGGTCGCGGAACCGCCTTTGGGCGAAGGCCGTGACGCCAAACGACCACACCGTATCGGCCAGCGTGTTGGCCGAGAACGCCACGCGCTGGAAGGCGCCGTTGAAGTTATAGGTCTTGTTGACGCCGAGGTTTAGGTCCTGCCGGGTGGCGAAACGCTCGCGGAAGAATGGATCGAAGTCGAAGCGCGGCGCGTAGGCGAAGTAGGGTGAGAAGTTCTGGTCGTTGGTCGGATCGATGTATTGCAGCCGGCCCGACAGGGCGACCTTGTCGAACTGCGCGGGCGACACAGCTGGTTGCCAGCCTTGGGTGAAGCGATCGACCTCGGCCCGCGCGTTGGCGGTGAAGCGCAGCGGCAGGTCGAACACCGGCGTTGACCACGAGGCGCCCAGGATCGGGCTGAACTCCGCCGAGTTGATGCCGGCCGGCCCATTCGCGGGGGCGAGGTTGGCGTTGGAGTTGTAGAACATCGGCAGCAGGCCGTTGATCGTGAACTGCGAGCGCCGCGCCTGCTGCTCGAGCCCGGGCGTGGTCGCGAAAATATTGTCCTGCGGCGTCGTCCCATAGCGGTCCGGCGTGCCGAACATCGCATCGATTCGCGCCGAGTCACCGTCGCTGTGCGCATCGCTATGTTGTGCGCCGGCGGGACTCACGGCGGCGGCGGTGAGCAGGACAAACGACAAAACCGCGAGAGAAAAACTCTCGAACCGCCATCGCTTCTCGAAGGGCGACAGTTTCACGTTTACCTCTGAAGAGAACCGGACGTCCTCAAGGGCGACACGCGTACCACCGTTCGGCCAAGGCTGGGCCCGTGATATTTAAAAGTCAATTTTGCCGGCGGGATTTCTGCGGCCGACCCGGTAGGTATGCAAATTTTGCTGAGTGGCCGAAGGCGCCACGCTTTCATTGCGCTGCACCAAACTGAAAGACTTCATTAGCCTTCTCCCCCGAGAAACGCATCGATCAGCGTTTCACAGGACACATCCTACGGCTGTTGAAGCATCCTTTCCTTAGCGCTCAGTCTCCGGACTATTCTCTGCGTCCCAAATTTCCCTCGAATCGCCCGACCTGCAATCTTCGGTCGAACCATCCAGAGAACGCGTCGCTCGTGCGACCTAAAGCGCCCGCAGGCAGTCGGCAAAACTCTGAGGTTCGGAGACCGCAGGAGCCTTCGAGACCGCCGCCTCAGCCACGCCGATCAGGGCGGCGACGTCGGCCCTGACAAGCTAGGTGCGAAGGCAATCGTTGAAGCTTTGGACTTCCGGTCGCGGCAAATCGCCCGATTTCGCCGCCGGCGCCAGGCCGGCTTGAGAAGCAGCGCGCACCTCGCGCGGGCTCATGCCGAATTCCCGGCGAAATGCCCGGCTGAAGTTGGATGCATCGGCAAAGCACAGGGCCTCGGCAATCGCGTTGATCGAGAAGCTGTTCGAGATATCGCACAAAATGGCAAAGCTTTCCGAGAGCCGACGGCGCTGGATGTAACGCGCCACGCCGCCTTCACCCGCCAGCAGGCGATAAAGCTGTGACCGCGATGTGGCCGCCTCTCGGCAGAGCGTGTCCGGCCCCAGGGACGGTGAGCGCAAGTGCTTGCGAACAGCCCGTCGCACTCTCTCCATAAGCGTAAGATCGATCTGGCGCCCGGCGGCCGCCACGCGATCAACTGACGGCGCCAGGCACGCCGCAAGCATGGCCTGGATCGCGCCCGGAAGCCGCGATCCATCCTCGGGTGTCAGGTTGGGAAGATTGCGCTCGAGCAGGATCATGTAGTCGGCCAGCAGCCTGCCTTGAGACGTGTTCAAGGCCATCCCACGCACTGCGTCCAGCAACGGCGCGATCGCCTGGAAACTGTCGCGAGCCAGAAGAAGCTGTACCCGCTCGTCGTGCCGCGCGCGACCGATCCGCATCTCCTCCCCCAGCGAGAGGACGAACGGCACCCCGGGTGGCACCTCCAGCGAGAGATCGTGCACTTCGACTTCGCTCGTCGTGTACTTGCTGAGGGTGAAAGCCCAATGATCCACGTGATTGCGGCGCAACAGGAATCTGGTCCTGCCGATGCCGGTCGGCGGCGAAGAAACATGGCTGAACGTGACCCCGTTCAGGTTCCAGTTCGAATTCACCGCGGCAAAGCCCTCGTCCTGCGACGCGGCCGCTGTTGCTTCGAAGACGGCACCGTACCAATTCCGCCACGCTTCGAGCTGCTGCACTGCCGGCAATGAATGAGTGGAGAATGTTTCCGCAAACATGGCGTTTGTTCCGCAGCACCTTGTAGCGACAAGTTCCGCAATGAGACGCGCAGCGCGCGTCGCGCCGGGCTTTTAACACGTACCCAAGGTAGTGAAAAGATGACGAGCCGCACTGCGGGTTGCCGTCCTCATTTGAAATGGGACACTGGGAACAGTCGCGGGATTCCAGGCTGATGTGTCGGCGAGCGTCGTTCGTAGAATGGGCGCGCTTAGCAAGGCCGCGATGGCAACCCTCACATTCACCCAGGAGGTCGTGAAATGCGCAGTGTTCACCTCATCCCGAAAGTCTTGATTGGACTCGCCGCTCTGACGGTGACCGAGGCAGCCCTGGCGCAGGCGACTTGCAGCAGCGTCTCTATCGCCTCATCGACCGGCGCTCCGGAATTCAAGGATCCGAAGACCGGCCAGGTCTGGACTCCGGAGACCGTCGGCCAAGACGGCCGGGCTCTCACCGGGCCCGACGACAAGGCCTTCAATCCCAGCGCGCAGAACGTGCCGGCCACGATGATCGAGCAGCGGGTGCGCGGCAAGCCGGTCGGAACGGTGCCGGTGACTGCAGGGCCCACTGTGCCGATCGTCGTCATGAACAACGCCACGCTGCGGGCGGTGCCCGGAAAACGCTGGCAGGCCGTCCTCTATCTCGACAACAACAGCGGCAATCCAGTCGAACCGTTCATCGACTGCCGTTTCACCAATGGCGGAAACCCCGTCATGGCAACGCGCGCCATGGTCCAGCAGACGGCGCCCAGCGTGCGACAGGGATTGGTGATCTACGGTCCGAGGACGGATGTCTTCGTCGATCGTGTATCGTGCCAGGTGACGGCGCCTTAAAGCGGGTCACGCCGGTACCGCCGGGTCGAACGCTGGTGAAGATTCGTCCAGAACAAGGAAAAGACAACATGCGTATCATCGACAAAGCCAGCTGCGCTCCTCTTCTCGCCGCGTCGCTCGCTGGGCTCATTTCCCTCGAGGCGGCCGCGCAAGGTGCCGCGATCCAGTTCCGCGTGGTCGCGGTGGACAGGAACCCGTCATCCTGTCAGCGATTCGACGCCGCCCTCTCGCGCGTGCACACCTTCACGCCGTCGGGTGATACCGCGACCCTTCGGACGGCAGGCGGTGTCACCAGCGCCATGAAGCAGACCACACCGGGTGTCTTCACGACGACCCTCGGTATCGGCGGCACGAACTTCAACGTCGTTGCCGATACGTCGAAATCACCGAAGACGCTGGACGTCACGGAACCGCGACTCGGCTGCCGCTGGAATGCCGTGGCACCCTAGCCCCGACGGCGATCGCAAAACGGAATCGAAAGGGAGAAGAAACATGCTGTTCTCTGGAGACTCCGCGTTCGCCAACTTCATCGCCGACGCGTTCGCGATATTTGTTCTGATCCTCTGGTTCTGGTTGTTCATAACCACTGCCAGCGATCTGTTTCGCCGCCACGACATATCTGGCTTGGGCAAGGTAGTCTGGGTCATCCTGCTGATCGCTCTGCCTTATGTCGGCATCTTCGCCTACATCCTTACCCAGGGCGGCGGCATGGCGGAACGCAACAGGATCCAGGCCAGACAAGCGCGCGACGAACTGCGGCAGGCGGTGGGCTTCAGCGCGGCCGACGAACTCGTGAAACTCGATCGCCTGGTATCGGAGAATTCGATTTCGCAGGAGGAGTATGCACGACTGAGAACGCGGGTCCTGCAATGACTACGGCCTGATGGGCCGCGACGCTCGGCGCCGGCCACCCATCGCCACGGCGGTGCGCCACCTCGTGCGATGGTTCGGCAGGCCCCTCCCGGGGGGTCGACTAGCGCTGGACCTCCAGGCCAGGTGGGTCGGCCGCAACGCTTTCCGGCGTGGGCTCCCTGATCCGGAACAACGCGACGTAGAGCGCCGGCAGGACGATCAGGGTGAGGATGGTCGCCACGAACAGGCCGCCCATGATGGCGAAAGCCATCGGCCCCCAGAACACGTCGGCGGCAATCGGAATGAATCCCAGCACCGTGGAGATCGCCGTCAGCATGATGGGACGGAAGCGGGAAAGCGTCGCCTCGATCACGGCGTCCCAGGCGTTCGTCCGTTGCGTTCGCTCGGTCTCGATCTGCTCGATGAGCAGCACCGCATTGCGGGCGATCATGCCCATCAGCGCGAGGATGCCCAGGATGGCGACGAAGCCCAGCGGCTTGCCCACGATCAGCAGCGTGAAGACGATGCCGATCAGGCCCATCGGGATCACACTCACCACCAGGAACAGGCGGCTGAAGCTGTGCAGCTGCGCCATCAGGAAGAACAGCATGAGGAGCAGCATCACCGGCACCTTGGCGAACACCGAGGCCTGCGAATTGGCGCTTTCCTCGACCGTGCCGCCGACGGCGATGTGGTAGTCCCTGGGAAGGTTTGCGCGGAACTTCTCGATCGCCGGCGCCAGCGCGTCGACGGCGGCCGCCGGCGAGACGTCATGCGGGACGTCGGCCAGCACGGTCAGGGTGGGGACGCGCTGGCGCCGCCAGATCAGGGGATATTCCTGCTTGAAATCGAAGGTCGCGACCTGGCTCAGCGGCACAGTGCGGCCGTTGGGCAGCGGCAGCTGCAGGGCGCGCAAGGTCGACAGCGAGCTGCGCTGCTCGTCGAGCGCCCGCGTGATGACCGGTATGAGGTAGATGTCATCGCGCACCTGCGTGATCGGCATTCCGGCCATCAGGGTGTTGATCGTCTCGGCGATCGTCCGCGAGCTCAGGCCCAGCAGCCTCGCCTGATCCTGGTCGATGGTGACGCGGACCTGGCGGGCGGGCTCCATCCAGTCGTAACTGATCTCCGAGATGCGTGGATCGCCGCCCAGCACCTCGGCGAGCCGGAGCGCAATCGAGCGCACTTGCGAGAGATCGGGACCGCTCACGCGGTACTGCACCGGCCAGCCGACCGGCGGCCCGAGCTCGAGCGGCGACACGCGGCCGACGGCGCTCGGCATCTGCTCGGCCATCATTTTCTCGAGCTTGGCCTGGAGCCTGTCGCGGGCCGCCACGTCCTTTGCCACGACGACGGCCTGGGCGAAGAAGTCGTTGGCCAGCTTGACGTCGAGCGGCAGGTAGAAGCGGATCGCGCCGCGCCCGACGTAGGTGCTCCAGCGCTCGACGTCCGGATCGCCCTTGAGGAAGGCATCGAGCCGGGCCGCAATGGTATCGCTGCCATAGATCGAGGCGTTCTGCGGCAGGGTCATGTCGACCACCAGCTCGGGGCGGTCGGAGGCCGGGAAGAACTGGCGTGGCACGAAGGGCAGCGCCAGGAAGGCGGCAACCAGGCAGCCCAACGTCACCGCGATGGTGATCCATCGCACCCTCATCGCGCCGACCAGGAAACTGCGGAAGACGCGCAGCACCACGTTCGGCTTGGCCGGCTCCTGGGATTTCGGTGGCCTGAGGAGCACGACGCCCAGCAACGGCGCGAACAACACGGCGACGAACCACGACACGAACAGCGCAATGGTCACGACGGCGAAGATGGAGAAAGTGTATTCCCCGGCGGCGCTCTGCGCGAAGCCGATCGGCACGAAGCCAGCGGCCGTGACAAAGGTGCCGGTCAGCATGGGGAAGGCCAGCGACTTGTAGGCGAAGGAAGCGGCGTCCTCGGTCCTGTCGCCCTGGGCGATGCGCGTGGTCATGACGTCGACGGTGGTCATGGCGCTGTCGACCAGCAGGCTGAGCGCGATGATCAGGGCGCCGAGCGAAATGCGCTGCAGGTCGATGTGAAACATCTGCATGATGGGAAAGGTGATGGCGAGCGTGAGCGGGATCGAGGCTGCGACGATGGCGCCGGGCCGCAGGCCCAGGCTGATGATGCTCACCGCCATGATGATGGCGATCGCCTGCCACAGCGAGATCATGAACTCGCCGATGGCATGATCGACGACCGCGGGCTGGTCGGAGACCAGCGTCGGCTCGATGCCCAGCGGCAGGTCGACCACCGCGTCGTCGATCTCCTGTTGCACATTGCGGCCCAGCGCCAGGATGTCACCGCCGTTGCGCATGGCAATGGCGAGGCCGATGGCGGGCTTGCCATTGACGCGGAACATCGGCTGCGGCGGGTCGGCATAGGCGCGGCGGACCTCGGCGATGTCGCGCAGCCGGATCATGCGTCCGTTCGACAGGAAGTTGACGTTGAGGATGTCCTGCTCGGAACGGAAGTCGCCCGACACCTGCAGCGACAGCTTCTCGTTGCTGGTCTGCACCGAGCCGGCGGGAACCACGCTGTTCTGCGCCTGGACCGCCGCGATCAGGGCGGCGCGATCGATGCCGAGGCCGGCGAGTTGCTGGGTCGAGAACTCGATGAAGATCTGCTCGTCCTGCGCCCCGATGATCTCGATCTTCGACACGTCGGGCACGTTCAGCAGGCGCGAGCGGACCGCCTCGACATAGTCGCGCAGCTCGCGATGGGTGAAGCCGTCGGCGGTGAAGCCGTAGATCAGGCCGAACGTGTCGCCGAAGTCGTCGTTGAATCCCGGACCGACCACGCCGGCGGGCAGGGTGCCGCGGATGTCGCCGATGTTCTTGCGCACCTGGTACCAGACGTCGGGAACCTCCGCCGCCGACGTCGATCCCTTGAGGTTGACGAAGATCGTCGTCAGCCCGGGCGTCGTATAGCTGCGCAGGAAATCCAGGCCACGCGTCTCCTGCAGCTTGCGCTCGATCCGCTCGGTGACCTGCTTCAGCGTGTCGTCGAGCGTGGCGCCCGGCCACGCCGCCTGCACGACCATGGTCCTGAAGGTGAAGGCCGGATCCTCGTTGCGCCCGAGGCCGAAGTACGAGGACAGGCCGGCCAGCGTGACCACGATCATCAGGAAGACGGTGAATGCCCGATGCCTGAGGGCCCATTCGGAGAGGTTGGTCACGGCTGGGCTCCCAGAAGCCGCACCTTCTGGCCGGGATGGAGGGCCTGCACCCCCGCCGTCACCACGACCTCGCCGCCGTCCAGGCCATGAGAAATGATCACCGTCGCCGGGTCGAAGCGCTCGACCTGCACGTTATGCAGGGAGACCGTCATGGTCGCGGGATCCACGAGCCATACCGCCGGCTGGTCGTTGATGCGCGTGAGCGCGCTGGCGGGAATCGCGATGCCGGATGTTGCTTCGAGCTCCATCCGCCCCTTCACCGTCGCGCCCAGAAACATTTGGGCCGGCGGATCGATCAGGCTCACCCGTACACGAAAGGTGCGCGTGATCGGGTCGGCCTGCGGATCGACCTGGCGCACCCTGCCCATGGCGGTGATGGACGGATCGTCGGTCAGGGAAACCACGATCTTGGGATCCGGCGGCGCCGAGCGGATCACCTGGGCCGGCACGTCGAACACCGCGTCGCGCCCGTCCTGGCGGGCGATCTGGAAAATCGTCTGCCCGGCCTGCACCACCTCGCCCGATTCAGCGGTGCGCGCCGTGATCGAGCCGGTGACCCCCGCCTTGAGCTGCGTGAAGCTGACGCGGTCCTTGGCGATGTGCAGCTGGGCCTCGGCATTGTCGACCTGCGATTGCGCGGTGCGCAGTGCCTGCTGCGCCTGGTCGAACAGGGCCTGCGTCGTGAAGCCCTGGGGCAGCAGGGTTTTCTGGCGGTCGAAGGTGTTGCTCGTCTCGACGACGCGGCCTTCCGCCGCCGACAGCGCCGCCTGCGCCGAGCGGAGCGCGTTCAGCTCGTTCTGCGGGTCGAGCTTCGCCAGCACCTGGTCGGGCGTGACGCGATCGCCGACATTGCCGGTTCGTTCGATGATGCGACCGCCGATGCGAAAGGCGAGCGACGCTTCGTTTTCGGCGCTGATCTGTCCGGTCAGGACGACCACTTCGCCGGTGCCGCCCTTGGCGGCGGTGATCGTGCGAACCGGTCGCGCCTCGACGGTCTTGGCCTTGGTCTTCTGCTCGCAGCCTGCAACCAGCAGTGCAATCACCGGCAGGAGCAGCAGACCGCGGAATGCGTTGCGGCTCACGTTCGTAGAAAAAGAACACAGAGCCACGGCGCGATCCTCTCCCAGGATATGCTCGGTTGCAATTCAGCCACGCGAACACATCGACACATATTCGCGTTGGACTTTAGCTTCGAATTGCGCGCACTGGAACGGGCAATCGGTGACCACTTCGTGTGCCCTTGGTCGAACCTCGCGAAGAGAGTAAAGTCTTTGTGGAGAAGCCAGTCGGGGTCAGAAATGCCTTGCGTCGTCCTTCTCGGATTTTCATCTTGAGCGGCGCTCGAGGTGACGGCGCTTCCCGTGTGGCGTGGGTCGCGGTCGGTCGAGCCGCTCGCTTTCTTGCCTTCTGGCTCATGATCGCGGGCTATGATCCTGCCGATCTGCCGATTGGACTGATGGCGGTGGCGGCGGCGACATGGACGAGCCTCCGACTCCTGCCGACCGTGAAAGCAAGGTTGCGGATTCTGGCGCTGGCAACATTCGCGCTTCATTTCATGCGTCAGTCGGTGAGCTCCGGCGTCGAAGTCGCCTGGCGCGCGTTCAGCCCGAGACTGCCGCTCGATCCAGGGTTCGTCGTCTATCCCTGCCGCCTCAAATCGGCGGGCTCGCGAAGCGCGTTCTGTGCGGTCTCGAGTTTGCTGCCCGGCACCTTGCCGGCCGGCGCCGACGAGAACGGTGTCCTGCTCGTTCATTGCCTCGATGTCGGCCAGCCCGTCGCGGCCAATCTCGCTGCAGAGGAAGCCTTGTTCAGCCGCGCGATCGGCCATGACTGAGTTCCTGCTCGGCGCTGCGGGCTTCATCCTGCTGACTGTGGCGGTGGGCCTGCTGCGCATCCTGCGCGGGCCGGGCAATGTCGACCGCACGATGGCGGCGCAGCTGCTCGGCACGGGCGGCATCGCCGCTCTCCTGCTGGTGGCGGCGGCGACCGGCGTGCGCGGCGCCGAGGATGTCGCGTTGGGGCTCGCCCTTCTCGCCGCCTTCGCCTCGGTCGCCTTCGTCAACAGCGCCGCCCCGCCGGAAGGCGACGATCCCGAATGAGCCTCGCCCTCGACATCTTCAGCATCGTCGCCATCTCGGCCGGCGCCGTGTTCTTTCTGGCGGGCACTGTAGGCTTGCTGCGCTTTCCCAACTCGTTCAGCCGGCTGCACGCTTTGACCAAGGCGGACAATCTTGGTCTCGGCCTGATCGTGCTCGGCCTGCTGCCCCATGCCGACGGCCTGCTGGGCGCCCTGAAGCTGGTCGCCGTCTGGGTGCTCGTGCAACTGGCCGGCGCCACGGTGGCCCAGCTCATTGCGCACGCGCTTCGGCGCAGGGGTCCTTCAGCATGAAGCTGCGCTATGGCAAATACGATTTCCGTCGTCTCGACCGAGGCCCCTCTCGACTTCGCTCGGGGGAGGCTCGGGTGAGCGGGAGACGACGTTGCTCTCCTCTATAAGCCGCTTATCGTGGAGAGAAGGTCTCTCCGCTCCGCGCTTGCGTCCGGTCGAGACGACGGAAGTTACTATGAGTGCCGCATGAGCGTGATCCAGGCATTGGACATCGGCCTCGCCGTCCTTGTGCTCGCGGTCGCCGCCTGGACCATCGCGGCGCGCGAGGCCTTCGGCTCGGTCGTGGGCTATGTCGCCTACGGACTGCTGCTGTCGCTCGTCTGGGTCCGCCTGTTCGCGGTCGACGTGGCCCTGACCGAGGCGGCGATCGGCAGCGGCGTGACCGGCGTGCTGCTGATCAGCGCCACCGTGCGGCTGCGCAGGACCGAGGCGTCGGCCGCGGCCGAACGGCCCTCCATCGTGCTGCGCGGGCTGGCGGGCGCGCTTTGCGCCATCGTTGCCGCCGCGCTCGCCGCCGTCGTGTTGCTGATGCCGGATCCCGGCCCGACGCTCGCCCCCGAGGCAGCCAGGCACCTCGACGAGCTGGGTGTCGGCAATCCGATCACCGCTGTCCTGATCGCCTATCGCTCCTTCGACACCATGCTCGAGAAGGTGGTGCTGATCCTGGCCGTGATCGGCGTGTGGTCGCTCGCGCCGGATCGCACCTGGGGCGGCGCCGCCGGGCCGCGGCGCAGCACACGGCCGGAAGGAGCGCTCGCCTTCCTCGCCCAGCTGCTGCCGCCGCTCGGCATCGTGGTCGCCATCCACATCGTCTGGGTCGGCGCCAGCGAGCCGGGCGGCGCCTTTCAGGGCGGCGCGATCCTGGCCGCCATGGCGTTGATCGTCATGATGGCGCGACTGGCCGAAGCCCCCGAGATCCGGGCCCGCTGGCTGCGGCTGGCGCTGATCGCCGGACCAGCGGTGTTTCTCGCGATCGGCGTCGCGGGCTTCGTCCTGCCGGGGAGCTTCCTCGCCTACCCGGCCGGCTGGGCGAAGCCGCTGATCCTGTTCATCGAGGCGTTCATGACGCTGTCCATCGCGGCGACCCTGCCCATGCTGGTCATCGGTCCGCCCAACCGGCCACCGCGGCCATGAGCGCCGCCACGCTGGCTGGATTGACGGCTGCCGCGCTGGTCGGCCTCGGCCTTTACGGCCTCCTCGTCTCACCCCATCCCCTGCGCAAGATCCTCGCCTTCAACATCCTGGGCAGCGGCGTCTTCCTGCTGTTCGGCATCATCGCGCGCAAGGGCGCAGCGGCCGGCTTCGTGGCCGATCCCGTCCCGCAGGCCATGGTCATCACCGGCATCGTCGTCGCCTTCTCGGCAACAGCCCTTGCGGTGGCGTTGCTGCTGCGGCTCTTCCAGGAAACCGGCCGCGCCACGCTCGATCCCGATGCCCCGGCGAAAGCGCCCGGCCGCGGAGCCGATGCCTGATGCTGGCGATGGCGATCGCCCTCGCGACCACGGGGGGCGGCTATCTCCTCGTGCTTGCCATCATCGTGCCCGTCATCGGCATGCTGCTGTCGCTGGTGATCGGCGGGCGTCATGCCGAACGCATCGCGCTCGCCCTGATGCCGGCCGGGCTCGGCCTGTCGCTCGCCATCGCCGTCGAGATCTGGGTCACCGGCCAGCCGCTGGTCTACATCGTGGGCGGATGGACGCCGCCGCTCGGCATCGCCTTGCGCGCCGACGGCTTCTCCGCCGTGATGCTGGTGACGGCGGCGCTGGTGATCCTGGCGGCGGGATATTTCGCGCGCGCGAGTTTCGGCACGCCGCCGGAGCTCGCGGAGAAGCGCGCGCCGCTTGCCTTCTGGACGTTGCTGCAGGGCCTGTGGGCGGCGCTCACCGTCGTCTTCCTGGGCGGCGACCTGTTCAATCTCTTCGTCGCGCTCGAACTGCTGACCTTCTCCGCCGTGCCGCTGGTCTGCCTCGACGGCCGACCAGAGACGCTGACGGCGGCGCTGCGCTACCTGCTGTTCGCGCTGTTCGGTTCGGTGCTCTATCTGCTGGGCACGGCGCTGCTCTACGGCTCCTATGGCACGCTCGACATCGTCCTGCTGGCCGACCGGATCAGCGCCGATCCGGTCGTCGCGCCGGCCGTGTGCGTCGCGGCCGCCCTGATGACGGCGGGACTGCTCGCCAAGGCGGCACTCTTCCCGCTGCATCTCTGGCTGCCACCCGCGCACGCCAACGCGCCGGCGGCGGCCAGCGCCGTGCTCTCGGCGCTGGTGGTCAAGGGAGCGTTCTTCCTGATCGTGCGCCTGTGGTTCGACGTGATGCCGGGGCTGGCCAGCCAGGCGGTGACGACGGTGCTGGCGACGCTCGGCGCCGCAGCCATCCTGTTCGGCAGCGTGCTCGCTCTGCGCCAGGCGCGGCTAAAACTCCTGGTCGCCTATTCGACCGTCGCGCAGATCGGCTACCTGTTCCTGATGTTTCCGCTGGTCGCCGGCGATCATCCGTGGAGCGCCGAGGCGTGGAATGGCGGCGTGATGCAGACGCTGTCGCATGCCTTCGCCAAGGCGGCGATGTTCCTGGCGGCAGGCCTGGTCGCCGAGCAGCTCGGCCATGACCGCATCGCCGAGCTGCGCGGCATCGGCCGGGCGATGCCGATGACCGTCTTCGCCTTCGGCCTGGGCGGGCTCTCGCTGATGGGCCTGCCGCCAAGCGGCGGCTTCGCGGCGAAATGGCTGCTCATGCAGGCGTCGGTGGAAAGCGGCCAGTGGGCCTGGGCGGCCATCATGCTGGCGGGCGGCCTGCTGGCCGGCGGCTACGTCTATCGCGTGATCGCCCCGGCGCTGGCCAGCGCCAGCGTCGCCGTGAAGGCGCCGGCGTCGCGGCGTCGCGAGGGCGTGGCGCTGGCCCTGGCCCTCGGCGCGGTGCTGCTGGGCTTCGCGCCGGATGGATTTTTCGACTTGCTGCAGATCGGCCGGCCGCTCGCCGCGGTGGCTCTGCGATGAACGGCGCCGACATGCTGGGAACCGGGCTGCTCGTCGCCACGCTTGCGACGCCGCTGGTGCTGCTGTTGGCCTGCCTGTCGCGACGCCTGCGCGAGAGCATGTCGGCGCTTCTCGTGCTGGCGCCGCTCCCCGGTCTTGCCGCGGCGGTCCTCGCCATCGACGGGACACCACTCGCCTTCGATCAACCGCAGCTCGGGATCAGCCTGGCGCTCGACGGGCCGGGCGCGATGCTGCTGGGCGTCGCGGCGCTGCTGTGGAGCGCGGCCGGCGTCTATGCCTCCGCCGACTTGCGCGGCACGGCGAACAGCGCGCGCTTTGCCGTGTGCTGGCTGCTGACCCTGACCGGCAGCCTCGGCGTCTTCATCGCCGCCGACCTTTTGGGCTTCTATCTCGTCTTCGCCCTGGTCAGCTTGCCCGCCTATGGGCTGATCGTGCATGACGACGACGATGCCGCGGCGCGGCGTGCCGGCGGCGTCTACATGGCCTTCACCGTGCTGGGCGAGGCGTTTCTGCTGATGGGCTTCGTGGCGCTCGCGGTCGGCGAGCCCAACGGCAGCGTGCAGATCCGCGACGTCGTCGCGGCCCTTCCGCAATCGCCGTGGCGCGACGCGGCGCTGGGCTTCACGGTCGCGGGCTTCGCGCTCAAGATCGGGACGGTGCCGGCGCACGGCTGGATGCCGCTCACCTACACCGCGGCGCCCATTCCGGCCGCCTCGGTCCTGAGCGGCGCGGCCGTCAAGGCGGGCGTCATCGGACTCATCCGCTTCCTGCCCCTCGACACGGCGATGTCCGGCGCCGGCGAAACGCTGGTGGCACTGGGATTTTTCTCCGCTTTCTACGGCGTCGCGGTCGGCATCACGCAGGCCAATCCCAAGACGGTGCTGGCTTACTCCAGCATAAGCCAGATGGGCGTGATCGCCGCCGTGCTGGGCATGGGCCTGGCGGCCGGCGACCCAGGCGTCGCGCTCGACACCGCCTTCTACGCCGCGACGCATGTCCTGGCGAAAGGCGCGCTGTTCCTGGCCGTCGGCGTTGTCGCCGTGACCAACGCGCGGCGCCTGCGGCCGACATTGCTCCTGGCGGCCGTCATCGCACTCGGTCTCGGCGGATTGCCGTTGACCGGCGGCGCGTTGGCCAAGCTCGCGGTCAAGGCGCCGCTGGGCGACGGCCTCGTCGGCCTGCTCGCCAATCTCTCGGCCGTCGGCACGACGCTTCTCATGCTGCATTTCCTGCAGGGCCTGGCGCGAAGCGCGCCGCAATCGGACCAGCCGGCACCACGCACCGGCCTTGCCGTGCCGTGGCAGATCATGGCGCTGGCGTCGGTCGCCTTTCCCTGGCTGCTTTATCCGTTTGCCGGCGGCGATCTCGCCGATGCGCTTGGTCCCGGCGCATTGCTCGACGCGCTTTGGCCGGTTCTGGTGGGTGCGGCACTGGCACTCGTCCTGCGACGTTGGGAGCATCGCTTGCCGCACATCCCCGCCGGCGACATTGTCGGCGCCGCGGAGACGGCCTTCCGCGCGAGCTATGTTGTCGGCGGCGCGTTCGACCGGGCGGACAGCGCCCTGCGGCAGTGGCCCGCGGCGGGCCTGTCGCTTCTGGCGATCGTCGTCGTCCTCGGCGCCGCGACCCTGTTCGGATAGAGAGAGAGATCAACCAGATGTTCGTGTTTCGCCGGCTCTTCCTCGTTCCTGCTGTTCTGCTGATCCTTTGTGCATCGGCCATCGCCCAGCCCGAGACGACAACGCTGTTTCAGAACGTTCGCGTTTTCGACGGCAAGAGCGGCACGGTCGGTGCGCCATCGAACGTGCTGATCAAGGGCAACATCATCGCCAGCGTGTCGACGTCCGACATCGCCGTCGATCCGAAGGCCGGCGCGACGATCGTCGCCGGCGCAGGACGCATCCTGATGCCGGGCCTCATCGAGGCCCATTGGCATGCCATGATGGTCGCACCGACCTTCGCCACGGCGCTGACGGCCGACATGGGCTATATCAACCTGGTGGCGGGCCAGGAAGCGGAGGCCACCTTGATGCGCGGCTTCACGACCGTGCGCGACATGGGCGGGCCGACCTTCGGCCTCAAGCGGGCGATCGACGAAGGCATCGTCGCCGGTCCGCGCATCTATCCCTCCGGTGCCTTCATCTCGCAGACGGCGGGACATGGCGACTTTCGCCAGCTCTCCGACCTTCCGCGGACCCCGACCACACCCCTGAGCTACGCCGAGCGGATCGGCGTGGCCGCCATCGCCGACAGCCCGGACGAGGTGCGTTTGCGCGCCCGCGAAAACCTCATGCGCGGCGCCAGCCAGGTGAAGCTGATGGCGGGCGGCGGGGTGTCGTCGCCGTTCGGCCCGCTCGACACCACGCAGTATACCGAGGCGGAGCTTCACGCCGCGGTCGAAGCCGCCGAGGATTGGGGCACCTACGTCGCCGCGCACGCCTATACGCCGCGCTCGATCAAGCGGGCGATCGATGCCGGCGTCCTCTGCATCGAGCACGGGCATCTTCTCGACGAGGCGACGGCCAAGCTGATGGCCGAGAAGGGTATCTGGCTCAGCATCCAGCCTTTCCTCGACGACGAGGACGCCAATCCCGTGCACAGCCCGATGATGCGGGCGCGGCAGCTGGAGGTCATCACCGGCACCGACCGCGCCTATGCGCTGGCGAAGAAGTACAAGATCAAGACTGCCTTCGGGACGGACGTGCTGTTCGACGCCCGGCTGGCCGGCCGGCAAGGCGCCCAGCTCGCGAAACTGGTCAGATGGTACACGCCGGGCGAGGCGCTCAAGATGGCGACTGGCGACAACGGACAACTGCTCGCGCTCTCGGGGTTGCGCAGCCCCTATCCCGGCAGGCTGGGCGTCGTCGAGGAAGGGGCGCTGGCCGATCTCCTGCTGGTCGAGGGCAACCCCGTGGAGAACATCGACCTGATTTCGGATCCGGCCAGGAATTTCGTCGTGATCATGAAGGACGGAAAGATTTTCAAGAATTCCCTCGCGAAGTGAGCACGGCGAGCTGCTCGCTTCCGCCGCCGCCGTTCGGCTATAAGATGCCGCATGAGTAACGCGCCTGAGATCATTCCCCTGTTCGCCACGCCGCTCGTCATCTACGACGTGCCGGATGCGGCGGCGCTCAATGCCGAGCTGCGCAAGGTGATCGAGCAGCGCGAGAAATCCCAGCCCACCACTCAGCATTCCAACCAGGGCGGCTGGCAGTCGAGCCACGACATGGACCGCTGGGGCGGCGCGCCGGCCATCAAGCTGCTGGCGATCGGCCGCAACACCGCCAACCGCGTGACGACGGATCGCGAGGGCAAGCCCGTCAACAGCCCCTACCCCGGCTATTTCGCCGTGACGTGGGGCGCCAACATGTGGGCCAACGTCAACCGCAGCGGCCACGGCAACGAGTTCCATTCGCACCCCGGCGGCTACTGGTCCGGCGTCTACTACGTCGACGATGGCGGCATCGCCGACGATCCCTCGCTGGGCGGCGAGCTCGAATTCATGGATCCGCGCGGGCCGATGCCGGCGATCTATGCGCCGCATCTCGCCGCCGCCATGCCGGGCGGCCTCAAGGCCGGCGCCAACGAGCCGGTGATCCCCAAGGCCGGCCGGCTGGTGATGTTCCCGTCCTGGCTGCTGCACCAGGTGCGGCCCTATCGCGGCAACGCCGAACGCATCTCCATCGCCTTCAATCTCACGGTCTGAAGGCGGCGGCCGGGTAACGCGATTTTCAGCTTGCAAGCCGCCGCCGAAGCGGCGCTACTATCGCCGCCACCGTTCGATTTCCTCGCTGATCCGTCATAGCGAGTTGCCTACCTGCTGATCCGTCGCGTCCGATTAAGCGGCCCGGTAAGCGCAGCGTACGACCGATCTCTCGGTCGCCTTCACAAATGTCTTCGACACCCGACGTCTCGAACGTGGAGGGTCACGTGAAGCGCATGCAAAGCGTCCTTCTCGCCGGTTTTGTCGTGGCGCTGGCGGCGGCGCCGATCAGCGCGACGCACGCCCAGAAATCCGGCGGCATCCTGAAGATCTTCTTCTTTGACAGCCCCGCCACCATGTCGATCCACGAAGAATCGACGATCGCGGGCCAAGGGCCGATGATGGGGGTCTTCAACAACCTGGTCATGTACGACCAGAGCGTGCCGCAAAGCGGGATGAAGTCGATCGTTCCCGACCTCGCCCGCGAATGGTCGTGGGATTCGGCCGGCACCAGCCTCACGTTCAAGCTGCGCCCGGGCGTCAAGTGGCACGACGGCAAGCCGTTTAGCGCCCGCGACGTCAAGTGCACCTGGGATCTTCTGCAAGGCAAGGCGAGCGAGGCGCTGCGCGTCAACCCGCGCAAGACCTGGTATGGCAACCTCGACACGGTCACGGTTAACGGCGACGACGAGGTGACGTTCAGGCTGAAGCGCCCGCAGCCTGCGTTCATCGCCCTGCTCGCCTCGGGTTTCTCGCCGGTCTATCCCTGCCATGTGTCGCCGCTCGAGATGCGGCGGCGCCCGATCGGCACCGGCCCGTTCAAGTTCGTCGAGTTCAAGCCCAACGAGTCGATCAAGGTCGCCCGCAATCCGGACTACTGGAAGCCGGGACGGCCCTATCTCGACGGCATCGAGTACAAGATCATCAAGAACCAGTCGACCGGCGCGCTTGCTTTCGTCGCCGGCGAGGTCGACATGACGTCGCCCTATTTCCTGCAGGTGCCCGTCCTGAAGGACATCAAGGAGCAGGCGCCGCAGGTCACCTGCGCGCTGGTGCCGTCCAACGTGCAGCGCAACGTCATCATCAATCGCGAGGCGGCGCCCTTCAACAATCCCGACCTGCGCCGGGCGGTGGCGCTTACCGTCGATCGCCGCGCCTTCATCGATACGCTGACGCAGGGCAAGGGCGATATTGGCGGCGCGCTGCTCGCCCCACCCGAGGGGATCTGGGGCATGCCGGCCGATCTGATGCAGAAGCTGCCGGGCTACGACCCCGACGTCGCCAAGAACCGCACGGAAGCGCGCAAGATCATGGAGAAGTCGGGCTACGGCGCGGGCAACCGGCTGAAGCTCAAGGTCTCGACGCGCAACATTCCGCCCTACCGCGACCCGGCGGTGATCCTGATCGACCAGCTCAAGAAGATCTATATCGACGCCGAACTCGAGCCGCTCGACACCACCGCGTGGTATCCCAGGGTCAGGCGCAAGGACTACACGATCGGCGCCAACCTCACCGGCAACGGCATCGACGATCCCGACCAGGCCTTCTACGAGAATTATGCCTGCGGTTCGGAAAGCAACTACGACGGCTACTGCAACCCCGAGATCGACAAATTGTTCGACCAGCAGTCAATGGAAGCCGACCAGGACAAGCGCCGCAAGCTGGTCTGGGAGATCGAGCGCCATCTCGCCGAAGACGTCGCGCGGCCGGTCCTCTATCACAACCGCTCGGGGACCTGCTGGCAGCCCTACGTCAAGAACTACGTGCCGATGATCAACAGCATCTATAACGGGCTGCGCATGGAAGACGTGTGGCTGGACAAATAGCGTCTCATATCTCGTCTTTCGCCGCTGGCATACGGGCAACGAGGCGAATGCCGCCGAGACTGCCGCTATCGTAGAGCTGCGCGATGACGGCGTAGAACGTCTCGTGGGCCAGATAGGCCCCTTCGCCGTGCACGCCGGCATAGGCCTCGTGGTTCTGTCGCCACGTGCGGAGGCGCTCGGCAGCGTACGGCGCCCAGTCGCTCGTGAGGTCCGTCGTGACAACTTCCGCAAAGCCTGCAGCGCGTAGATCGGCCGCGTAGTCCACCGCGGTTGTCACGGTGATGCCGTGGACGATGCCGCGCAGGTCGGCCAGGTCGCGCGGTGCGAAGGGCGCGCGCTGGGAAAGATCCTCGACATAGCATTGGCCGCCGGCCCGCAAAGCCCGGGCAAGGCGGGCGAACAAGCGGGAACGGTCGGCGATGTGCAGGATGGCAAGCCAGCTCACGACGGCGTCGAATTCCGCGAACGGCAGCGGGCAGGTGAGCGCATCGCCGCAGAGATGCGTCACCTGCGCCGCGAGACCGCTGCGACGGCTGAGATCGACGCCGATCTCGTGCAACTCCGGTTGCAGCTCCAGCGCCGTGACGTGGCATCCCGTGGTGTAAGCAAGGTAGCGCGCCGGGCCGCCGATGCCGGATCCGACATCGAGCACACGGCTCGCCGGTCCAAGCGCGAGAGCCTCCGCCGCCGCGCGAATGGCGTCGGTCCCGTGATAGTGCCATTGGTCGATGGCGAAAAGCTGCTCCGGCCGAATGGGATCGCCGCGGCCGATGCCGAGCGCGGCCAATGCCCTCTCGACGCGCTCGAGGTGCGTGTAGAGCGGCATCGAGCCGATCGCGGTCTGGTCACTCATGCCTCGGTCTCCTCGAACTCGCCGCAACGGTCCCAGCCGTTGGCCATCTCTGGCACACGAATCGTTCCTTTGTCAGTAGCCAGGCAAAAGCCGATCTCGTGCGGACGGGGCCTTTGTCGCGTCCATGCCCACTGGCCACCGATCGCACATCTTTCGGATCAAGATGCCGTGGACTGAATTAGCGTGAGCAGCCGCCCGCCCAACGGCGTGGCGGGGTCGGCGAGGTCCAGGATGACATCGAAGTGGTTGCGACCGGCGCACTCGAATTCGACGCAGTCGGTACCGGCATCACGCAGCGCGTGGGCGAAGGTCCGGCTTTGACGCTTGAACTGATCGGTTTCGTTCTCCCCCCAGCACACGAGACTTGGCGGGAAACCGATCAAGGGCAGGTGCAGCGGGCTGTTGCGCGCGGCCCTTGCGGGGTCCAGGCCGAGCGCTCTGTCGATCGACGTGCCGATCAGCGGCTCGAGATCGTAGATGCCCGACACCAGCACGGCGCCTTTCACCGGCGCGCCCACAGAAGTCGGAAGAGCGGTCATGGCCGCCAGATACGCCCCCGCCGAACTGCCGGCGACGATTAGACGGCCAGGATCGATCCCCATCGCATCGCCAAACTGCCCCAACCAGCCCACGGCGGCGCGACACTCGGCGACGATGTCGGCCAGCGTGGCGGCGGGTGCCAGCGTGTAGCCGACGGCGGCATAGGCAATGCCCTGCGCGAGGCACTGCGGAGCCGCGAAAGCGGAGTCCTCCTTCGAGAGCTCCTGCCAGTAGCCGCCATGAAAGAACACCAGCACGGGCGGGCGGGCCACGCCGGCGGGCACGAACAGATCGAGCGATTGCCGCGTCGTCGTTCCGTGACGGACGGTCACTGGAACGTGAAACCGCCGCGCGGCCGCGCTCAGGTCGGCATAGGCGCGGATATAGGGCTGGTAATTGCCGCCGATGCAGGAGCTCGGCGAATACTCGCGCTCGCGATCTTCAAGGGAGAGTTTTTTCCAGTCGATCGCCACCTGACGCCTAAAGGTCCGTACGCAGCCGCCAAAGTTCGGGGAACAGCACGACCTCGAGCATCTTGCGCAGGTAGCCCACGCCGCCGGTGCCGCCGGTGCCGCGCTTGAGGCCGATCAGCCGCTCGACCGTGGTGACGTGGCGAAAGCGCCACACGCGGAATGTGTCCTCGAGGTCCATCAGCTCCTCGCCCAGCTGGTAGAGATCCCAATGCGCCTGCGGCTGGCGATACGCCACCAGCCAGGCCTGCTCGACCTCGTCGCTGTCGACATAGGGCTGCGTCCAGTCGCGCTGCACGTGGCTCGCGGGAACCGGCAGTCCGCGGCGGGCCAGGACGCGCAACGCCTCGTCGTAGAGCGACGGTGCCTCGTAGGCCGCGCGCACCCGGGCCAGCAGGTCGGGGCGATGCTCGTGCGGCTTCAGCATGATCGGGTTCTTGTTGCCGAGCGTATATTCGATGCAGCGGTACTGGTAGCTCTGGAAGCCGCTCGACGCGCCGAGATAGGGCCGGATCGCCGTGTATTCGGGCGGCGTCATCGTCGCCAACACATCCCAGGCCTGCACCAATTGCTCCAGGATGCGCGACACCCGCGCCAGCATCTTGAAGGCGCTGCCCAGCTCGTCGGTCGCGATGCACCGCTTGGCGCCGGCGAGTTCGTGCAGCATCAGCTTCATCCAGAGTTCGCTGGTCTGGTGCTGGATGATGAACAGCATCTCGTCATGGGCGGGGGACAGCGGCTTTTGCGCGCCGAGAAGCACGTCGAGCTGCAGGTAGTCGCTGTAGCTCATGGAATGACTGAGATCGAGCTGCGCCCTCTCGTCCTGGACGATCTTCTCGGGCGATGGCGGCTTTGGATCGCTGGGTCCGGACATGGCGTCTAGCCTAGCACAGCCACGCTTGCGTGCGCGTCGCGTCAGGCGGCGCCGGCGACCTTGTAGGCGGCGATCTCGCCGGTCGTCGACATCCGCGGATCGCGATAGGAACCCCAGGAGTCGAAGTTGGCCGGCGTCGGCTCGAGCCGGCGCGGAGCTCGCGCGCCGACCTCGGGAAACTCCTCCATGCCGAAGCTGTATTCCAGGGTCATGCCGTCGGGATCGAGGAAATAGAGGAACACGCTGGTCGATGCCGGATGGCGACCGGGCCCGTACACCACAGGCACGTCCTTCGCCTTGAGGCGAGCCAGGCCGCGGCCGACATCGTCGATCTCGGTCACCATGAAGTTCAGGTGATGGAAATGATTGCGCGCGCCGCGGCCGATGCCGATGCCGTGGTGATAGGGGTTGGGAAAAGCGCGGTAGAAGGTGATGCCCTCGCCGAGGCTGTCGGACTTGGCGAAATTCAGCACGTCGCGGAAGAAGCCATTGGCCTCGTCGTAGTGCGGCGTCGCCCACACGACATGGCCCAGGCGCTGGATCTTGGCCAGGGTCGGTACGAAGGGGGTCGGCGTGGTGGCGTCGGGCAGCAGGTAGAACTCCAGGGTGGCGCCCAGGTTCGGCTCGACGGTGCGCGTGGCGCGGCCCAGCCCGCGGCCCTTGCATTCCGCGTCGCTCAGCGATTCGAAGGCGACGCCCGCGCTCTTGAGCGCCGCATGCAGGCCCTCGAACTGCCGCTCGTCCTCCAGTATCCAGCCGCCGCGTCTGAAACCCGGCTGCCGGGCCTTGTGGAGCACGACGGCATAGGGATCCTCCGAGCAACGGAAACGCCGCTCGCCCTCAGGCCCCTCGCCCGCAGGCTCCAATCCCACGATGTCGCGATAGAAGGCAGCGGAGCGCTCGAGGTCGGTGACCATGAGCTCGACATAGCCGAGTTTGCGATAGCGGATCATGGCGCCCCGTTCCCTGAAGGGGAGCCGAGCTTGCCACAGAGCCAATCCACCGGATAGCCCGCGGCGGGATCTGAAGGTGGGGGCTGCGGTTCGGGCTGAACAGGCGTAGTCTCGGCCCGCACTTGCTCGACCAGCGTTGTCCCCGCTCCGGCCGGACGCTCCGGCCCCTGCGGCAGTAGTGCCTATCGAGACGCACAGTACGCACAGACAGTACGCACAGTTGGTTAACGACACCTCGGCGCGCGCACGTGCGCGAGCGAGGACGCGTAATTCCAGCGCACGAAGACTCAACACTTCCAAAGCACGACAATGACGGGAGGAAATCATGGCTCGCATCGCGCGGCGTAGCGTTCTGAAGCTTTCCGCATCCGGCGGCATGGCCGCCATCCTGGCCAGCGGTCGCGCACCGGCGCTTGCCCAGGAAACGAGCGTCCACTGGTTGAGATGGGCCGACTTCGTGCCGGCCTCGGACGTTCTCCTCAAGGGCCCGATCACCCAGGAATGCAAGAAGGCGACCGGCATCAACCTCAAGCTCGAGACCGTCAACGCCAACGACCTGCAGTCGCGCATCACCTCGGCGATCCAGTCCGGCACCGGCGCCGACATCATCATGGCCATCGGCAACTGGCCGCAGCTCTACGCCGAAAGCCTGGCCGATTCGAGCGACCTGGCCGAGGAAATCGGCAAGCCCGAGGGCGGCTACTACGACATCTGCCGGCAGGTCGCCACGGTCGGCGACAAGTGGATCGGCGTGCCGTGGACCGTCGGCGGAGGATTGATCGCCTATCGCAAATCGTGGCTCCAGGAGGTCGGCCACGCGACGTTCCCCGAGACCTGGGACGCCTTTCGCGATGCCGGCAGGAAGCTCAAGGCCAAGGGACGGCCGATCGGCCAGACCGCCGGCCACACGTTCGGCGACGCGCCGGGCTGGTGGTACCCCTTCCTCTGGTCGTGGGGCGGCAAGGAAGTCGAGGCCGACGGCAAGACCGTCGTGCTGAACAGCAGGGAAACGGTCGAGTCGATCAAGTTCGCGGTGGCCCTGTGGAAGGAGACCATGGACGAAGGCGGCCTTGCCTGGGACGACACCAACAACAACCGCGCCTTCCTGGCACAGACCATCAGCGCCACGAATAACGGCGCCTCAATCTACATCGAAGCCAAGAAGAAGCCCGACACCTACCAGACCGAGAAGGGCACGCCGATGTGGCAGGACATCCTGCACGCCCGCATCCCCAAGGGTCCCGGCGGCCAGTTCAATCTGCCCGGCCCCTTCACCGACATGGTGATGGGCTACTCCAAGAACCAGAAGGCCGCCAAGGACTTCCTGCGCTGGGTCCACAGCAAGCCTGTCTACGACCAGTGGTTCGTCTCGCAGCAGGGCTACACCACCGGCGCCACCAAGGTGTGGGAGAAGCACGCCGTGTGGGATGTCGATCCGGTGCTGAAACCCTTCAAGGACCTGCCGTCGTTCGGCCGATTGGCGGGCTATGCCGGGCCACCCGATCGGAAGTCCGCCGAGGTGGTGAGCAAGTACATCGTCGTCGACATGTACGCCAAGGCGATCCAGGGCATGGCGGCCGAGGAGGCGGCCAAGTGGGCGCACTCGGAGGTCGTCAAGGCCTACGTCTGAGCGGGTTGGGAGGACACAGCGCAAATTCCTCTCTCCGGTAGAGCGAGAGGAGGCTGATTCGACGATGCCGTCCGGGGTGGTACAGTCGGTGGACCACCCAGGAGGACGGAACGCCGTTGCCTGACCAAGATGTCCCCACGTATGACGTGATCGTTGCCGGCGCCGGGCCGGTCGGCCTGACGCTGGCCATCGACCTTGGCCGGCGCGGCGTGCGCTGCCTCCTGATCGAGCGTAGCCCGACCACGCTGCCCTATCCCAAGATGGACCGCTCGAACGCGCGCACCATGGAATTCTATCGCCGCATCGGCATCGCCGATCGCGTGCGGGCGCTGGGTTATCCCGCCGACAACCCGATGGACGTTTTCCTGACCACCCGGCTCTGCGATCCGCCGATCGCGGTGCTGAAGTACCCCTCGGTCGCGGAGCGTCGCAAGCAAATCGCCGAGAGCCCGAACGGCGCTTGGCTGCTCGAGCCCTATCAGCTGGTGTCGCAGAACAAGCTGGAGCCGCTGCTGAAGGAGGTGGCCGAGGCCACGCCCAACGTCACCGTGCGCTATGGCTGCGGGCTCGAGGATTTCACCCAGGGCGACGACGGCGTCACCGTTCAGGCGCGGACCGCGGCCGCGCCAGAGGAACTGCGGGCAAGCTACCTCGTCGGCTGCGACGGCGGCAGCAGCACGGTGCGCAAGAAGGCCGGCATCAAGCTGGAAGGCCAGGGGCGCATCCGCAAGCTGGTGCAGGTGATCTTCCGCTCCGACGACCTCTACCAGAAGATCGTCACGGGCAAGGGGCGGCACTACAATTTCGTCGACGCCAACAGCTCCACCCTGATCGCCCAGGGCTGCCGTACGGAATTCACCCTGCATACGTCGCTGCCCGCGGATACCGACTTCCGCCCGGTGATCGAGGATCTGGTCGGTTTCCCCTGCTCCTTCGAGGTCACGCATGTGATCCAGTGGCATCACAACCTCCTGCTGGCCGAGCGGTATCGCGACCGCCGCGTCTTCTTGGCCGGCGACGCGGTGCATCTGGTGATCCCGAGCGGCGGGCTCGGCATGAATACCGGCGTCGGCGATGCCTTCGACCTCGCCTGGAAGCTCGCGGGCACGATCCACGGCTGGGGCGGACCGGAACTTCTGGACGGCTACGAGCGCGAGCGCCGCCCGATCGGCCGGCGCAACGTCGACGCCGCCGGCTGGGCCGCCGCCGGCGTGCCGATCTGGCGCGCCCTGGTGACGCCGGACGCCTACGACGACACGCCCGCGGGCGCTGCGGTGCGCGCCCGGCTGGTGGCGTCGTTCGACGTCGAGCATCGGCGCATGCACGGCATGGTGGGCGCTGAAGCGGGCTACTCCTACGCCGGCTCGCCGCTGATCGCCGACGAGCCTGAGGCCGAATGGGAAACCAGCCGCTACGAGCCCAAGGCGCTGCCCGGCGCCCGCATCCCGCATATGTGGCTGGACGACGGAACGGCGCTGCAGGACATCCTGGGCGACGACTACACCTTGCTCGATCTCACGGGCCGCGCCGACACCGCGGCGCTCGCGGCGGCGTTCCGCGCCCGCGGCGCGCCGCTTGCCGTCATTCGCCGCGATGAGCCGCGGGTGCGCGGCGTCTACGGCGCGAGCATCTTCCTGCTGCGGCCGGACCTGCACATCGTCTGGCGCGGCGACGAAGCGCCGAGCGATCCCGAGGGCCTGGCGGCGCTCGCCACGGGCTGGGTTGGCGACAGAAATCGGGTGACGGCCGACGCCGGGCGGATGAGCGAGGTATCGGTTCGCTAGGCCGCGCCTCACCCTGAGGAGCGCCCACAGGGCGCGTCTCGAAGGGTGGGCCGCCCGGATGGTGCTCGTTCTCATCCTTCGAGACGCCGCGCGGAGTTTACCCCGAGGTATTCGAGGGGCGCGGCCCTCAGGATGAGGTTTGGTTTACGCTCACGCTTTGCGTCCGCGTCCCGGTGGTTCGTCTTCTTGAAGGAGGAAACGATGCGGCGGAAGACGATGACGCTGGCGACCAGCCTGGCGCTGCTGCTGGGCGGCGTCGCTGCAGCGGCCGATAAGACCTACGGCCCGGGCGTCAGCGACACTGAGATCAAGCTTGGCCAGAGCATCCCCTACAGCGGGCCGGCCTCGGCCTTCAGCGTGGTCGGCCGGGTGCAGGTCGCGTATTTCAAGATGCTGAACGCCCAGGGCGGCATCAACGGACGCAAGGTCGAGCTGATCTCGCTCGACAACGGCTTCTCGCCGCCCAAGGCGGTCGAGGCAAGCCGCAAGCTGGTCGAGGATCTCGGCGTGCTGGCCGAGGCCGGCACGCTCGGCACGCCGACCAACCTCGCGAGCCAGAAGTACCTCAACGGCAAGCACGTGCCGCAGCTCTACGTCTCGGCCGGCGCCACCCGCTTCAACGACCCGAAGAACTTCCCGTGGACGGTGCCCTGGTACACCCGCTTCGAGATGGAGGCGCGGATCTACGCCAAGGTCATCCTGCAGACCAAGCCCGACGCCCGGATCGCCGTGCTCTACCAGAACGACGATTTCGGCAAGGACTACCTTCTGGCGCTGAAGAAGCGCCTTGGCGCCAAGGCCGCGAGCATGATCGTGGCCGAGGCGAGCTATGAGCTCGCCGATCCGTCGATCAATTCGCAGATGATCCAGCTGAAGGCCTCGGGCGCCGACACGCTGATGGTCTTCGCCACACCGAAATTCTCGTCGCTGGCGATCCGCAAGGCCTGGGAGCTCGACTGGCATCCGCTGCACTTCGTCGGCCAGCCGGGCAGCGCCATCGAAAGCGTGATCAGGCCGGCCGGGGTCGAGAAGGCGGTCGGGCTGGTGACCGCGCAGCTGCTGAAGGATCCTGGCGATCCCGCCTTCGCCCAGGACGCCGAGGTCGTCGAATACAACCGGTTCATGGCGACCTGGGCGCCGGGCGACAATGCCAAGGACACCGGCGCGATCTCGGGCTACGTGACGGCGCAAGGGATCGAGCTCGTACTGCGCCGTTGCGGCGAGGAGCTGACGCGCGAGAACGTGCTGAAGCAGGCCACGACGCTCGACGGCGTGCGCCTGAAGATGCTGCTGCCGGGCATGACGCTCAGCAACTCGCCCGACGACTATGTGGCCTTCCGCCAGTACCAGCTGGCGCGCTTCGACGGTCAGGGCTGGGTGCTGATGGGCGCGCTGATCACCGCGGACTGAAGGATCCCGCCGACGCGGCAAGCGCGACCCATCGGTCGTTCAGCGGCGCACGGACAAGGAGTGCCCCACCGGCATCATCTCATAGGGCGGCTTCCAGCCCGGCAGGGCCGCCACGCGCTCACCCCATGCATCGATGGCGGGAAACATCGCGGCCAGATCGAACCCGGTCTCCTCTGTCGGGTAGTACAGGTATCCCACGAGGGAGAAATCCACGATCGTCGGCCGGTCGCCCAGCATGAAGCGGCGCCGGGCGAGGTGCCGGTCGACGATCGAGAAGGCGCTCTCGACCCTCGATCGCATGTAGGCAAGCACGGCGGGGTGCGCCGGCTCCGGCGTCATCGAGTGGAAAATCCGGTGCGGCGCGAAGCTGCCGGTGAACTTGTGGTTGTCGAACAGCAGCCAGCGCATCGTCTCGAACGCTCTCCTCTGCACTGGCAGGGCCGAACACGCCGTGGGTCTCGGCCAGCCATGCCAGGATCGCGCCCGACTGGCTCATGCGCCGGCCCTCGACCTCGAGGACCGGAACCTCGCCCATCGCGTTAGTCGCAGCGCGCCACGCCTGATCGCGGGTCTGTCCGCCGGCGAAGTCCACACCGACCGGCTCCCAGTCGAGTCCGGCGCAATTGAGGAACAGCGCGACCTTGAACGAATTGCCCGAGGCACCGACGCAGTGCAGCCGGTATCGCGCCATGGTCAGGCCCAGCGTTCGCGTTCGACCGCCAAGGACACGGTCCGCCAGGACGTGCCGACGACCGCCCGCCTGAGTTCCATCGTTCTTCGTTGAGCCATCATCGATCCTCCACAAGAGGATCATGGTCGCAGGCTGCTGACAGCTCGAAGTCAGCAGCGTTCACCGGCATAGAGAGGCGGATGGTGGAGCTGTTGAAGTGCCGCCGCCGTCCCGCCCAGGTCAACCCGGCGAGCACGTGGCCCCTATGGCTCGAAGGTCTCTCGTTGAGCGCGTTCGTCGGCTTTTCTGCGGGCGCGCCGCGCGCTGTGAATGTTCATCAGCGCCAGGAGCGACCCCAGCGAGCAAGCGACTGCCGGAAGGACCTGCAGATAGAGAAAGCCGGGGCTGCCAGGTGCAATGCGGAACATCGTTTCCCCGAAGATCCGCAGCAAGAAGAACGCGACCAGGCACACCACGAACAGCAGATAGTCCCGAGCGCGCTCGCTTTCATGGGCCAGGCCCAGGAGATGAAGGCCATAGGTGCTGACAAACCCCACGATGGCGAGGCCCATGAAGTTCCCGGCGAGCCGGATCCCGCTCTCGCGCGCATTCACCAGTCGCCAATAGAGGGCGTCGGTCGTGGCTCCCGGAACAAGAAAGTATGGAATGACGACCGCGCCGACCACGATCCCGAGCAGGACGGCGACCGGGCGCGAGATGACTGCATCATGGCGGCCCGGCGCCGCCAGAATGACCTTGATGAGCACCAGGAACGTTATCGCGACCTGAGCGAGCGCCAGCAATCCGGCGCCGAATAGTACATTGTCCATAAATACGCACGACGCGTGGGCGTCCCTTCGCCTGGGTGAGGATCAATCCGATACCTTGTTACCAATCATCCCCGGAGCAGCATTTGACCGAGATCAAACGGCAGGAAGCGGCGTCGGGTCAGAGTTTGGCGCCATCCCGCAGCGGGATTCAAGCGCGCTTCGGCGCGGTCCATGGGTTGGGAAACCGCCTAACGGAGCGCCGTCGCCGGAGCTCAATCTCGAAGGCGACCGATATTGGCAACGGTTGTCGAGCCTGACCGCGACGGTGCCGTTCAGGATCGAAATGCACATGCAGTCGACGATCCCGTGTCGTAGTACTGGATCATGGCGTTGCTGGAACTTCGGAACCTTTCCTGCGGCTATGGCGAGATGATCGCGGTGCGCGACCTTTCTTTCGCGGTCGAGGTCGGGCAAATCCTGGCACTCCTCGGCCCAAACGGCGCCGGCAAGACATCGACCATTCTCGCGATCATGGGCCATGTGCAGATCAAGGCCGGAGAACTGTCGGTGAATGGTCGAGACATCACGCGCCTGCCAGCGCTTGCGCGCGCCGAGCTCGGCCTCGCCTTGGTGCCGGAGGGCCGGCGGCTCTTCTCCGACCTGAGCGTCGCCGAGAACCTCACGGTCGGCGGCTACAGCCGCTCGCGGGCCGACGAGAAGCGGAATCTGACGCGCGTGTTCGAGCTCTTCCCGCGCCTGGCGGAGCGGCGCGGGCAGCTCTCGGCGTCGCTGTCCGGCGGCGAGCAGCAAATGCTGGCCATCGGCCGCGCCCTGATGTCGATGCCCAGGCTTCTGCTGGTCGACGAGCTGTCGCTCGGCCTGATGCCCAAGATGATCGATCTGTGCATCGAGGCGCTACGCGCCCTGAACAAGGAAGGGCTCGCCATCGTGCTGGTCGAGCAGAACACCCGCCGCGCCCTCGACATCGCCGACCGGGTTTGCGTGCTGGCCTCGGGCCGCGGCGTCTTCATGGGTCCGGCCGACGCCGCGCGACGCGACGTCGACTTGCTGCACTCCTACACAGGCGGCGCGGCCTAGAGCGGAATAGGATGAGATGGAACCGCGTGCGGTTCCATCTCATCCCATTCGCGCGCACGCGTGATCGTGGTTCCGTAAGGCATGATGGTCTGGCTGATTCCAGCCGGACCCATCATGCTCTAGACCACGCCGGTATAGGCGTGCCGCACGTCGGCGCGCGCCATCACCTCCAGCGGCGCGCCCTCCGCCAGCATCCGGCCCGCGTCCAGGACGACCAGCCGGTCGGCGACGCGCAGCACCTCACCGAGATTGTGCTCGACCAGAACGACCGTGATGCCCTGGCCCGGCAACGTGCGGATGAGGTCGGCCATGGTCGCCGCCTCGGCGCTGCTGAGGCCCGCCAGAGGCTCGTCGAGCAGCAGCAGCCTGGGATCGAGGGCGATCGCGCGCGCCACTTCCAGCCTCTTGCGTTGGCCGAGCGGCAAAGCCCGCGGCGACCGCGCGGCCTGCCCGGCCAGTCCGATGCGCTCGAGGATGGCTTGCGCCTTGTCCCGCGCGGCTGTTCGAGAGCTGCTTGTGATGGCGCGCCAAGGGCTCCCGGTCTGGCGGTGGCCTGCGGCCAGCATCACGTTCTCGATCGTGCTGAAGCTGTAGAAGGGTCGAACGATCTGGTGCGTGAAGCCGAGGCCGAGCCGTACGCGCGCGTGAGCCGGCAGGCCCGTCACGTCGCGGTCGTCGAAGAACACACGGCCGCGGTCCGGGCGGAGAAGCCCCGCCGCCATGCGCAACGCCGTCGTCTTGCCGGCACCGTTGGGACCGATCACGGCCAAAAGCTCGCCGCGCTCGACGGCGAAGTCGACGCCGTTGGCCGCGGCGACGCCGCCGAAGCTGATATGGAGATCCTCGAGGCGGGCCAGCGCCGTCATGCAGGCCTCTTCGACCGCACCAGGCCCGCGAGGCCGCCGGGGCTGAAGCGCATTACCAGCATCAGCATGGCGCCGAAGATCAGCAGCCGGTAGTCGGCCGCGGCGCGCGACACTTCCGGCAGCAAGGTGAGCGCGATCGTCGACGCGACGACGCCCCACACCGAGCCTGTGCCGCCGATCACCACCATCGTCAGGATCGCGATCGATTGCACGAAATCGAACGTATCGGGCAGGATGATGCGCGCGAAATAGATGTAGAGGCCACCGGCGAGGCCCGCGAGCGCCGTGCCGATTCCGAAGGCGATGAGCTTGTAGGTCGAGACGTCGACGCCCACGGTGCGCGCCGCGTCCTCGTCGTCGGCCACGGCATCGAAGGTGAAGCCCATCCAGCTCTTCTTGATCCAGAGGCTGAAGGCGATCACGGCGGCCGCGAAAGCGGCGATCACCAGGGCATAGGCCACGGGATCGAGGCCGGGGCCCGGAATGCCCGAGATGCCAAGCTCGCCGCCCAGCCATTTCTGCTTGCGCACGAAGCCCAGGAAGACGAAGCCAATCCCCATGGTGGTGACGGCAAGGAAGTCGTGACGGACCCTGAGCGAGGTGAGGCCGACAACGATGCCGATCGCGCCCGCCATGAGCATTCCGGCGGGCAAAGTGAGCGGAAGCGGCACGCCGAGCTTGGCCAGGTAGGCCGCCGTATAGGCGCCAATACCGTAGAACGCCGCATGTCCCAGGCTCACCTGGCCGCAAAAACCGGTGATGATGTTGAGGCTGAGCGCCAGGATCATGTTGATCCCGATCACGCTCACCAGGCTTGCGGCGTAGGCGCTCATCGGCTCGCTAGCCCCGCCCCAGCAGGCCTTGCGGACGGACCATCAGCACGACGATCAGGAACAGGAAGCCGATGGCGTCGCGGTCGAAGATGTCGGCAAGGTAGATTGCGCCGAACGATTCAACCACGCCCAGCAGCAGGCTGGCGATCAGAGTGCCGCGCACGCTCCCCAACCCACCCAGCACGATGATGGCGAGCGCCTTGTAGCTCACCAAGCCGCCCATCGTCGGCTCGACGTAGTTGTTCAGCAGACCGACCAGGCCACCGGCGATGCCGGCGAGCGCGGACCCGAACAGGAAGTTGACGTATCGCACGCGGACGGGATCGACGCCGAAACTGGTCGCCATCTCGGGATCGGTGACGGTCGCGCGCCAGCCGATGCCGGCGCGCGTCAGCCCGGCGAACAGGCCGAAGCCGACCAGCAGCACGACCGACACGATCACCATCGCGAGCTCGACGTACGTGAGGCTGATGCCCGCGAAGGTGACGTTGGCGACGTACCACGGATTGCTGTCGAAGGAGATGCCGTAGGCGCCGAAGATCATCCGGAAGCCTTCCTGCATCACGATAAAGAGCCCGATCGAAACGACCATCGGCACGAAGGCGGAGTGCTGCAGAATCGGCTGATAGGCCAGCCGGTAGATGGCGACGCCGGCCAGCGCGCTCACCGCCACGGCCACGACGAAGCCAAGCGCCAGGTGTCCGGTCGCATTGGCGACGGTCACCGTCATATAGGCGCCGAGCGCGAACACCCCGGCATGCGCAATGTGCAGGATGCGCAACAGGCCGTAGACCAGCGTCAGGCCCACGGCCATCATGGCGTAGATGCAGCCGTAGACCAGCCCTTTGACGGCCAGCTCGACGATGAGCATCGACGGTCTACGAAGGAAAGATCGCGACTATTTCGGCGGCGCCAAAATCGCCGGGTCGTCGATGACGGCGACGCCCACGAACGCTCCGTTCTTCACCTCGGTCACCTCGAGCGGCGAGTAGAGCTCCCCGACCGAATTGAAGTAGCCGAGCGGCCCGGTGAGCATCGGGAAGTTCTTGGTCGCCGCCAACGCCTCGCGAATCTTGGCGGGATCGGTGCTCCCGGCGCGCTTGATCGCGTCGGCGACCAGCATGACCGAGGAAAAGCAGTTGGCCGCCACGGCCTCGGCGTCGTAACCGGCCCGTTTCTTGAACTCCGCGAGGAAGGCCTGGAAGTCGGCCGGTACCTTGCGGCCGCGATCCATGCCGCCCACCACATAGACGCCTTCCGCGGCGTCCTTGGCGATCTCCATCAGCTTCATGGAGTCGAAGGCCTGGGCGCCGACGATCGGCTGCTTGAGGCCGCCGGCGCGCAGCTGGGCCACCAGGGGACCGCCCACGAAGTAGTAGCCGATGGCGTAGATGACATCGGGATTGTCGGCCTTCACCGAGGCGACGATCGGCCCGAACTGCCGTTCGGCAAGACCAAAGGTGTATTCCTTGACGATCGTCAGGCCGAGCTTCGGCGCCTCTTCCTTGAAGCCGTCGGCAATCGATTGGCCGAAGTCGTTATTCATGGTCACCATGGCGACCTTCACCTTGCCGAACTTGTCGGCAATGAACTTCGCGGCGCCCTTGCCCTGCGGCGGTCCAAGCTGAACCCCTCGGAAGGCCCAGTTGCCCTCCTTGGTGATGTCGGGATGGACACCGTAGGCCGATACGTAGGGAATGTGCGCCTGCTGGAATACGGCGGCGGCGGCGCGGGTCGGCGCCGAATAGCTCCCGGAGACCGCGGCCACGACCTTGTCCTGGCCGATCAACTTGTTGGCGATCGGCACGGCCTGGTCGGGCTTGTTCTGATCGTCGTAGATCACCAGCTCGATCTTCTGGCCCAGCACGCCGCCCTTTTGATTGATCCAGTCGCGCGCGATCTCAGCGCCGATGGTGGACGACTTGCCGTCCGCCGCAGCCGGCCCGGATTGCGGTGCGTGGAAGCCGATCTTGACCTGTGCCGAGGCGCTCCCCGCAAACAACAGGACCGCCGCCAAAGTCGCGGCAATGACGCTTTTCTTCATGATATTCCCCTTAACCCCCTCACACCGTCGGCTGGATCTGAACCAGGAGCGGCAGGCCGGCCTTTCGATCTCCCAAGACTTTCCGAGCGATTCGCCCGCACGGTCAGCCTCCTTCGAACTCGGCGGCAAACAGCGGATGCGCCGTCTTCGCCAGAGGATGGCGGCGCCAGAACGCCTGCATGGCCAGAAACCTCTCCTTCAGCTCATCATAGGCCCGGCGCTCGGGCCGGGCAAAGCGATCAAGCAAGAGTTGGTCCATCAGCGCGACGACGGCCGGCTTCTCGCGCGCCGCGAGAAAAGCCGCGCTGACTGCAGAAGGCACCGGACCGGACGCGACCAGCAAGGGCACGGGCGTAGGCTCGGTGCGCATTATGGGCCGCACCTGTGCCGCGAGGTCCGGGGCATGTCGCGACAGAAGAGCGAAGGCATAGGAATCGAGCGGCGCCACCTCGGCCTTGCGCTCGATGACGGCGGTCAAGGCTCCCATCGGCGTGAAGCGCGGCTCGATGATCTCGCGGTAGAGGGGCGTGCTCGCGGCATGCGGCATCAGTGCGTGCAGCAAGGCCGCATAGCCCGACTGGGATTCGGGGGTCGTCAAGGCGAGGCGATGGCCGAAGGTCTGCTCGATCGTCTTGAACGGACTGTCGGCGCGGACGACGATGTCGCTCCAGTAGCAGGCGCGTCCGCCATACTCGGCGGGCGATGGCACGGGAGCTGCGATCGGCTCGGGCAGCGGCGCCGCCAGGCTGTAGGGCAAGCCGCACATGAACACCGCCGCCTTGTCGGGCCGCCGCCAGAGCTCGGAGATGGGCGCGGGCGGCGCGTGATCGACGATCTCGATGGCAACGCCCGTATCCGAAAGGATGGCGCCGAGCAGGCTACGCCACAGGGCCGCGACGTGCGGCGTGACGGAGTACATGCGGGCGTTGGCGATCATTGGCCTCTCGATATTGGCGCTTCGCGTCCGGGTCCACAATGGACGGGTATTCCTCAAGCGCGTGTCCGGCTTCGACTATTGGCCCAGTTCCTGCGACGGTGCTCGGCTGGCAGGGGCCTTCTCGTGCGGCCTGCATCATTGTGAACGAGATTGGCGAGGCGCTGGTCGACCGGCTAAAACCGAACGAAGAATACCTTCATGATTTCAATACAGTCGTCGATGGTTGGGATGGTTGCCGCTGAACTTGACGATCAGGAGTTCGTGTAATGGACCGCTTCAATCTCGGTGCCCACACGAGGAAGATCCGGACGTCGTCCGCGGAGGCACAACGCTGGTTCGATCTCGGCCTGAACTGGTGCTTCGGCTTCAACCAGGAAGAGGGCGTGAAGTGTTTCCACAGGGCGCTCGAGTTCGATCCGGATTGCGTCATGGCCCATTGGGGCGTCGCCTACGGCTCGGGGCCTTTCTACAACCTCACCTGGCGCGACTACGGCAAGGCCGAGGCCGATCGCTTCACCAAAGTGGCCTTCGAGCATCTCGAGATCGCTCTCAGGCTGAGCGCAGGAACGGACGATGCGGAGCGTCATCTGGTCGAGGCGCTGACCAGGCGCTTCCAGGAACCGAACGGCGTCAGCCCCGAGCAGTTCGACAAGTGGGACGACGACTACGCCGCCGCGATGCGCCGCGTCCACCATGCCTTTCCCGACGACCACGACATCATGGCGCTTCTGGTCGAGGCGCTCATCACCCGCACGCCACGGCGCCTGTGGGACGTGAAGACGGGCCTTCCCGCGCGCAACGCCGATACGCTGGAAGCCCTCGCGCTCTGCGAGCGCTCGATGGCGATGACCGACAAAGCCGGCGAGCGGCCGCATCTCGCGATCCTTCATCTGCACATTCACGTGATGGAGATGTCGAACCATCCCGAGCAGGCGCTGCGATCCGCAGACCTTCTGTCGACGATGGCGCCCGATGCCGGGCACCTCAATCACATGCCCGGGCACATCTACGCCCTATGCGGCGACTACGAGAAAGCCAGGATCGTGAGCGAGCGGTCGATCCGGGCCGACGACATGTATGCCGACTATGCCGGTTCGTTCAATTTCTACGTCACGGCGCGCGGGCACGATCTGCATCTGATGATGCATACCTGCATGTTCCTGGGCCAATACGTTCCCGCGCTCGCCGCGGCGAACAAGATCCGGGAGATCATGACCGAGGACATCCTCACCATGAAGGACCGTCCGAAGCTCGTCGCGACCACGGAAGCCTATTACGCGATGAAGATGCATGTGCTCGTCCGGTTCGGGCGCTGGCGCGAGATCATCGAGGAACCGCTGCCGGCGGATCCGGAGATCTACAAGGTCTCGATCCCCATGCATCATTATGCGCGCGCCATCGCCTACGCGACGCTCAAGGACCCTGTCGCCGCCGACCGCGAACGCACGCTCTTCCGCGAAGCCATGGCCCGCATACCGGCGGACCAGAAATTCCTGAGCAACTTCGCGCACGCCACACTGGGCGTGGGCGAAGCCATGCTCGACGGCGAGGTCGAATACCACCGGGGCAACTACGAACAGGCCTTTGCCCGTCTCCGCGAGGCCGTGCACCGCGACGACAGTCTCAACTACACCGAGCCATGGGCCTGGATGCATCCGCCCCGCCACGCGCTGGCCGCGCTGCTGATGGAGCAAGGCCACCATGCCGAGGCCGAAACCGTCTATCGCGACGATCTGGGCCTGAGTGGACGGGTCCAGCGCTGCACCCAGCATCCCGACAATGTCTGGTCGCTTCACGGTCTGGTCGAATGCCTGCAGCGGCGCGGCGAGACAGAGGAGCTGACCGGCTCTCGAGGCGAAGCTTGCCGCGGCTCTGGCCAAGGTCGACGTGCCGATCACCTCGTCATGCATGTGCCGGACCAAGATCCATCAATCTAAAGAGTGCTGCTCTTGAAGGACGCGTCCGGCGAGGCGCGCGGGACAGCCTTTGATTGGCTGGAAGATCTGACCGGACAGGCTATGCGGCAGCTTCTGCTGGTGCTTCTGCGACAACCGAAGACTTACTAAGTCATTGAAAGGAATGGTGCCCAGGGGCGGAGTCGAACCACCGACACTGCGATTTTCAGTCGCATGCTCTACCAACTGAGCTACCTGGGCATACCGTTCGGCTGGCGGCGGGCTGTATAGGACGCGTCAGCTTTCCTGTCCAGTTGGTCCCCGGCCCTCGCCGCCCAATTCGTCCTCGGTCGGACCCTCGTCGGTCGGCACGCGATAGCCTTCCTTGAGCCAGCGGCCGAGATCGATATTGGCGCAGCGCTTGGAGCAGAACGGCCGGTACTGGGCGACGGCCGGTTTGCCGCAGATCGCACACTTGGCTTCTATTATCCGCACCGCGCGCAGCGGCGGGGTCGATCGGTCAGTCATCGCCCTTTTCCAAAGCCTCGAGCTGGGCCGCCAAGGTCGCGCCGCGCCGCGCGCGCGTCAACTCGAAGTGACCGAGCCGCGTGAAGCCGTAGAGCTGGGTCGGCACCGGATCGTCGGCCATCGCCTCGGCCAGCGCCGCCTGGACCTTGTCGCGATCGTAGGTGCTGCGCATGTTCACGAAGTCGACCACCACGGCGCCCGCGATGTTGCGCAGCCGGAGCTGCTGGGCGATCGCCGGCGCCGCCTCGAGGTTGACGTCGATCGGCCGGCGCGGCGCGCGGCCCTGGCGGCCGCCCGCGGCGGCGCTGTCGACGTCGATGGCGCACAGCGTCTCGCCCGGCTCGAACAGCACCTCGACGCCGCTCTCCAGCACGATGCGCGGGGCGAGCGCGGTGTCGATCTGGCCCGCGACGTCGTCGATGTCGAAGGCCGGCATCGCCCCGTTGTGCCAGCGCACGCGGATCTTCTCACCCAGGCGATCCATCTCGTCCTGCAAGGTGCGCGCCATGGCGCGCTCGTCGAGGATGACCTCTTCCAGGGAGGCGCCGTGGTCGCGCAGCAGGCGGGCGATCGGATCGCGCTCGCCGGGAATGCGCGCCGACAGGTCGGCCGGCGGCTGGACGTCGAAGGCCTGGCGGCGAAGCTGTTCCCAGCGCGCCATGACCTGCTCGGCGTCGGCGCGCAGCACGTCGGCGGTGGCGCCGGCAGCGGCGGTGCGCAGCACGATGCCGCCCTCCAGCAATCCCTCGACATGGCCGCGCAAGCGGTCGCGCTCGGACTCGCCCTCGATGCGGCGCGAGAAGCTCACGCCCGCGCCCACCGGATGGATAGACGACGTAGCGGCCGGTGACGGCGACGTTCATCGAAAGCCGCGGACCCTTATCTCCGTCACCGTCGTTACGCACCTGGACCATCAGCGGCGCGCCCGTCGGCGGCCAGTCGTCGCTGCCGGCGCGATCCTCGGCGCGCAGGAAGCCCGAGCGGCCGATGCCGATATCGACGAAGGCGGCATCGAGGTCGGGCATCACCCGTTCGAGCCGGCCGAGGAACACGCTCTCGACCCGCGAGGGCGTATCGCGGCGCACGACCTGCAGCTCGACCAGGCGGCCGTCGGCGACCAGCGCCATCAGGAAGGCCTTGGGCAGCACGTGACAGATCAGGCGGTCGACCTGGCTCACGGCCGGGCAGCCTTCAGCAGGGCCACCGTCTCGAACAGCGGCAGGCCGACCACGTTGCTGTAGGAGCCCGAGACGAAAGCGACGAAGCCCGCGGCGCGGCCCTGGATGGCATAGCCGCCGGCCTTGCCGCGCCATTCGCCGCAGCGGAGGTAGTCGTCGAGCTCGGCGGCCTCGAGCCGCTTGAAGCGCACCACGGTTTCGACCAGCCGCGTGCGCACCCGGCCATCGGCGCCGCCGACCGCGACGCCGCCCAGCACGCGGTGGCGCCTGCCCGACAGCAGCGTCAGGCAGGCGCGTGCGTCCTGCTCTGACTCGGCCTTGGGCAGGATGCGCCGGCCGCAGACCACGACGCTGTCGGCTGCCAGCACGACGGCGCCCGGATGGCGACAGGCGACGGCGGCGAGCTTGGCCCTGGCCATGCGCAGCGCATAGGCGCGCGGCGCCTCGCGAGGCTCGGGCGTTTCGTCGATGTCGGCAGGGTCGATCTCGGCGGGCTCAAGTCCGACCTGCCGCAACAGGTCAAGCCGGCGCGGCGAAGCGGAGGCCAGGACGAGCGGGCGGATCGACGGGACGCCCAACGCCTATTTGAAGCGGAAGGTGATGCGGCCCTTGGACAGGTCGTAGGGCGTCATCTCGACGGTGACGCGGTCGCCTGCCAGCACGCGGATGCGGTTCTTGCGCATCTTGCCCGATGTGTGGGCGAGGATCGTGTGGTCGTTGTCGAGCTTCACCCGGAACATGGCATTGGGCAGAAGCTCTGCGACCACACCGGTGAATTCAATCAGATCTTCTTTGGCCATCCGGCCTCCGGCTTGGGGTGAATTATGGACGAAGCGGGCGGAAAATGGGCTGCGAGAAGGGTTTAGTCAACTGCACTGAGGCCGGGGATAAGGCCAACGCGCCCTTCTCACCGGGCCGTGCCTCCCTTATACAAGGCGCGGCTGCGAACGCCCGGGGAAGGAAGGACCAGTCATAATGAACGCACAGCAGAGGTGCAGCTTTCTGGCTGCCCTGATTCTGGCCCCGACCCTCGCACTGGGCCCCGCTTTCGCCCAGACGCTGACGGCGCCGCCAGCCCCCAACGCGATCACCGCGCCGGCCCAGAAGACGATCGGCGTGCCCGCGGCGCGGCAGTATTCGCAGGCCCTGATCGTGCTGAACGCCCGTGGCGCCAAGCTCGACGGCAAGCAGCTCGTGCTCGACGGCGTGCTGCCGAGCGCCACGTTGTTCACCAGCCGGCCGGTGCGCAGCGTCGGCCACATGGTGACGCCCGACATGGTCGCGATCTGGCACACCGGCAGCTTCGCCAAGGATCCGCCCAACGCCACCGTGTCGGTGTTCTCCAAGGACGGCTCCAGCGTGAGCGACGCCGTGGTCGAGCTGACCTCGGCCAAGCTCGAGGGCGAGCGGCTGACCTTCGACGTCAAGGTCCTGGAGGGCAGCCTCGGCAAGGCCGACGGCCCGGCCTCGGTCTTCATCGACACGCTGTGGTGGGGGCTGGGCTCGAACGGGTTCACCTACTACGGCCAGAGCCAGACGACCGGCGGCATCACGCCCAACATCGGCGATCCGAACGGCACCAGCACCTTCACGCGGCTGGTCCAATCCCTCGCCCACCGGCCCCTATGTTCCGCCCGGCTACGTTACGGTCGGTCCCCCCAGCCCCGGCGCGCCGCCGCCGCCGGACGTCGATCCGCGCTATCAGCAGCGCTTCAACGCGCCGACCTGCGGCAAGCCGCCCCTCCTGCCCTGCTACTGAGGCCATCCATGAAAGCGCTCAACCTCCTGGCCGGGCTGGCGATGGCCACGACCCTTCTCGGCCTGTCGGCGCCCGGCCATGCGCAAACCGCCGGCACGCAAGGCACGGACGCGCCGGCGACGGCCGCACCGCCGGCGACCCGTACCGCCAAGACCATCGGCCAACCGCAGCAGTCGGCTGTCGTGCCGTCGATGATCGTGCTCAACGCGCGCAGCGCCAAGCTCGAGGGACAGAAGCTCACGCTCGAAGGCATCTCGCCCAACGCCATCATCTTCGCCGACCGGCCGGTGCGCTCGGCCGGGCACGCCTTGACAGCGCACCTGCTCGAGGAATGGAGCAGCACCGCGCCCGACAGCTTCGCCAAGACTCCGCCCAACGCCACCGTGTCGGCGTTCAACAAGGCCAAGGCGGGCGTGAGCGACGCAGTGGTCGTGCTGAAATCGCCCAAGCTCGAAGGCGACAAGCTGACGTTCGACGTCGACGTGCTGGAAGGCGACCTCGCCGGCGCCGACGGTGCCGTCTCCGTCTTCATGGACATCGTCAATCTGCCGATCGCGCGACGGACATCACATCGCGGTGCGTGGTACGCCGGCAAGCAATAGCCTCAGTCGCCGTGCTGCGCGCGAAGGCGCAGCACGATCGGCAACCATCGACGGGCAATTCAGCAAACGCAGATTCTGTGAAGCACGGCGCGCGATCTGGCATGCGCGGGCATGCATCAGTTCGGCGCATTTCGATCACATTCGGGGCAATTATGGCGCGTGCATCATTTGTAAGGAGTAACCAGATGCATCGCACGCTCATCGCTCCTCGCTCTGCTCGGCGTCTCGACGGTCGCCGCGTCGTCCGTGCAGGCACAGTCCGCCGTTCCGTTGGCCGGGAACGGCGTCTCGACCAGCACCATGAGCTACTCGGCCATGCCGCAGGTTGCGCGCGATCCCAAGGGAATCGTTTCGACGTGGACGCCGTCGGCCGAGGAATCCTACATCAAGGAGGCGATCCGCGGCGCCGGCTACTCGGGCGTCAACAGCCTGGAGCGCGACGGCGACGGCACCTGGCACGCCCGCGCCTACAAGGGCCAGGCCGACGTCCTGGTGGCGGTCGACCGCTCGGGCCACATCAGCGAGATGCGCCAGAACGGGCAGAGCCTAAACTGACGGCCCTGACGGCGCGCCGAAGCGCGCTTTCAGCCGCGCGAGGATCTGGTCGCGCGTGCTGCGGTAGGCACTGAGCCGCATCTCGCGCGACCCCTCGACGACACTGGGATCCATCACCGGCCAGTATTCGACCTCGGCCGCCGTGCCGCGGGTGAATTCCAGCGCCTGGTGATGGGCCTCCGGCGACAAAGTGACGATCAGGTCGAACGAGCTCGGATCGACATCGTCGAAGGTCTTGGCGTGGTGGCGGTGGACGTCGATGCCGAGCTCGTCGAGCGCGGCGGCGGCCATGCCGTCGACCATGCTGGCCCGCACGCCCACCGAATCGATGTAGGAGGCCTGGCCATAGAGACGCTTGGCCAGCGCCTCGGCCATCGGCGAGCGGACGGAATTCTCGCTGCAGGCGAACAGCAGGCTGGCGGGAACTCCGTTCATCGCCTGCGGGCCGTCACGATGTGATGTGAAGGGCGCAGATCAGGGTGAACAGCCGGCGCGCGGTGTCGAGATCGACCTCGATCTTGCCGGCGAGCCGCTCGCGCAGCAGCTCCGAGCCCTCGTTGTGCAGGCCGCGCCGGCCCATGTCGAGCGCCTCGATCTGCGAGGGGCCGAGCTTCTTGATGGCGGCGTAGTAGCTCTCGCAGACCAGGAAGTAGTCCTTCACCACCTTCCGGAACGGCGTCAGCGACAGCACGATGTCGCGCAGCTTGTGGTCGTGCGAATCGCGCACGTCGAAGACCAGGCGCTGCTCGAAGATGCCGATCCTGCAGCTTGATAGGGACCGGGCGCGCCGCCGACCAGGGCGAAGTCGTTCTCCTCCAGGAGGTCGAACAGCGCGACGGCGCGCTCGTGCTCGACCTCGGGCGATGCGGCGCGCGACCGAACTCCTCGTCCAGCACGATGTCGGCGATGCGACGGGCGCTTCGACGGCATGGCAAGCTCAGGCGCGGCGGTTCAGCCGGATCGAGACCGACCGGCCGTGCGCGCCCAGGCCCTCGGCCTCGGCCAGCGCCAGCGCCGCAGGCGCCAGCGCCGCGAGCGCGTCGGGCGTGCAGGCCACCAGCGAGGTGCGCTTGAGGAAGTCGGCGACGCCCAGCCCGCCCGAGAAGCGCGCCGCGCGCGAGGTCGGCAGCACGTGGTTGGTGCCGGCGACATAGTCGCCGATCGCCTCGGGCGTGTAGCGGCCGAGGAAGATCGCGCCGGCATGGCGGATCCTGTCGGCCAGCGCCTCGGCGGGAGCGGCCTCCATCGCGAGCTCGACATGCTCGGCGGCGATGCGATCGACGATGGGCGCGCAGTCCGGCAAGCTCGGGCACCAGGATGATGCAGCCATTGTCGCGCCAGCTCGCGCCCGCGATCTCGGCGCGCGCCAGCGTCCTGAGCTCGCTGTCGACGGCGCGCGCAACGGCATCGGCAAAGGTCGCATCGTCGGCAATCAGCACCGACTGCGAGGAGGCATCGTGCTCGGCCTGCGACAGGAGATCGGCGGCGATCCAGGCCGGATCGTTGTGCGGCGTCGGCCACGACCAGGATCTCCGACGGGCCGGCGATCAGGTCGATGCCGACCTGGCCGAAGACGCGGCGCTTGGCGGCGGCGACATAGGCGTTGCCCGGCCCGGTGATCTTGTCGACCGGCTTGATCGATTGCGTGCCGTAGGCCAGCGCGGCCACGGCCTGCGCGCCGCCGATGCGCCACACCTCGTCGGCGCCGGCGATCTCGGCCGCCAGCATGACCAGCGGGTTGAGAACGCCGCCCGGCGTCGGCACGACCATGACGATGCGGCCGACGCCCGCCACCTTGGCCGGCACGATGTTCATCAGCACCGAGGACGGATAGGCCGCCGTGCCGCCCGGCACGTAGACGCCGACCGAATTCGAGCGGCCGGTAACGGGCGCCCAGTCGCGTGCCGGTGGCGTCGGTGAAGTCGACATCCTTCGGGCAGCGAGTGCGCGATGAAAGGCTTCGATGCGCCGCGCCGCGAAGGCCAGCGCCTCGCGTTGCGCCGCCGGCACCTTGGCCGCGGCCGCCTTGCGCTCCGCGTCGGTGATGCGCAAGCCAACCGCGTCGGTGTCGACCCTGTCGAATTTCCTCGTGTACTCGACCAGCGCGGCGTCGCCTCTGGCGCGCACGTCGGCCACGATGCCGGCTGCGATCCTGTCGACATTCTCGTCGGTGTCCCGATTGCGCCCGAGGAAGGCCGAGAAATCCTGTTCGAAACCCGGCGCCGCGGCGTCGAGCCGTTCAGGCGGCACGGCTGATCTCGCGGAAGCGATCGACCCAGTAGCCGATCCGCTCGGGCTGCGTCTTGAGCGCAGCGCGATTGACGATGAAGCGCGAGGTGATGTCGGCGATGTGCTCGATCTCGACCAGGCCGTTCTCCTTGAGGGTACGGCCCGAATCGACGAGGTCGACGATGCGGTGGCTGAGGCCCGAGCGACGGCGCCAGCTCCATGGCGCCCGACAGCTTCACGCACTCGGCCTGCACGCCGCGCGCGGCGAAGTGGCGGCGCGTCACCTCGGGATACTTGGTGGCGATGCGGACGTGGCTCCAGCGCCGGGGATCGTCGTTGCCCGCCATCTCGACCGGCTCGGCGACGGCCAGGCGACACTTGCCGATGCCGAGGTCGATCGGCGCGTAGATCTCGGGATAGTCGAACTCCATCAGCACGTCGGCGCCGGCGATGCCGAGATGGGCGGCGCCAAAGGCCACGAAGGTCGCCACGTCGAAGGAGCGCACGCGGATGATGTCGAGATCGGCGTGGTTGGTCGTGAAGCGGAGCTGGCGCGCATCGGGATCGGCGAAGGCCGCTTCGGGCTCGATGCCGACGCGTGCGAACAGCGGCGCCGCTTCCTTGAAGATGCGGCCCTTGGGCAGCGCCAGAATCAGCTTCTCGTTGGCTTCGCTCGACACAGCCGTTGGCTCCAGTAACGAATGCCCGCCCCTTGTCGAACCCCGGGAGGGGCTATTCGACCGGATGGGCGGGCTTCCAGGGGGTAGCCCAAGGCTCCCCGACATCCCCCAAATGGCACGCGAGACGGCCGATTTCCAGCCGGATGGCGCGGCCTGCGGCGAACCGCAGCGTGACTGAACGGTCGTTTTCCTGGGCCGCCGCCAGCAATTCCAGCATCCGGTCGGGCTCGTGCAGCGGGATGTCGTGGTGGCGCACGGCCGTCACTTCGTTGAAAACAAGGGCCGAATGGGTGCGCGAATAGGCGGCATCGACGGTCGGATCGGCCTCCCAGCGGAACCGGTTCAAAAGCAGAACGAAGCGCTTCTCGTCCTTGAAGTGGGCACAGTCGCGCACCGCCACCAGCGCATCCTGGCAGGCCGCCGAGATCACGCCGAGATCGTCGGCGTCGAGCGCCGTGAGTTTCAGTTTGTCGTTCATCGTCTTCGGGACCGCGGGCGTCCCGCCCGCCTCATGATCATGAGCGGGCGGGACGCCCGCGCTCCGCACAAATCGGTCGTAGTCATCTCTTCAGCCGCTCGATGTCGGCGCCGCAGGCGGCGAGCTTCTCTTCCAGCCGCTCGTAGCCGCGGTCGAGGTGATAGACGCGGTTGACCGTGGTGTCGCCTTCGGCGGCGAGGGCGGCGATGGCAAGCGACACCGAGGCGCGCAGGTCGGTCGCCATCACCTCGGCGCCGCGCAGCTTCGGGACCCCGCGCACCAGCGCCGATTCGTGATGGATGGTGACGTTGGCGCCCATGCGCGACAGCTCGGGCACGTGCATGAAGCGGCTTTCGAAGACGGTCTCGGTGATCATCGACGCGCCCTCGGCCCGCGTCATCAGCGCCATCATCTGCGCCTGCAGGTCGGTCGGGAAGCCGGGATAGGGCTCGGTCATGACATCGACGCCGTGCAGCGCGCCGTTGGTCGCGCTGCACGCGGAGGCCGCGCTCCGTCTTCTCCAGGGTGACGCCGGCTGAGCGCAGGCTGGCGACCGCCGTTTCGATCAGCTCGAGCCGGCCGCCGACAAGCTCGACATCGCCCGCCGTCATCGCCACGGCCATGGCGTAGGTGCCGGTCTCGATGCGGTCGGGAATGACGCTGTGCGTCGCTTCCTTCAGCGTCTCGACGCCCTGGATGGTGAGCGTCTCGGTGCCGATGCCCTTCGATCGGCACGCCCATCGCGACCAGGCAGTGGGCGAGATCGGTGATCTCGGGCTCGCGCGCGGCATTGTCGAGCACCGTCGTGCCCTTGGCGCGGGCCGCCGCCATCATCAGGTTCTCGGTCGCGCCGACCGACACCTTGGGGAAGGTGAAGCGCGCGCCCTTCAGGCCCTTGGGCGCCTTGGCCACCAGGTAGCCGCCGTCGATGTCGATCTCGGCGCCCATCGCCTTCAGCCCGGCGATGTGCAGGTCGACCGGCCGCGCGCCGATGGCGCAGCCGCCGGGCAGCGACACCCGCGCCACGCCTTCGCGCGCCAGCAGCGCGCCCAGCACCAGCACCGAGGCGCGCATCTTGCGCACGATGTCATAGGGCGCCGTGGTCGAGGTGATCTTGGCTGCCTGCAGGGTGAGCGTCGTGCCATGGGCGTGGCCGTTCTCGCCGGCCGCCGCGTTGATCTCCACGCCATGCTGCTGCAGGAGCTGCATCATGGTCGTGATGTCGGCCAGCCGCGGCACGTTGTGCAAGGTGAGCTTCTTGTCGCTCAGCAGCGCCGTCACCATCAGCGGCAGCGACGCGTTCTTGGAGCCCGAGATGCGGATCTCGCCCTTGAGCTGGCGGCCGCCCCGGATGCGGATTCGGTCCATGCCCCGGCCTCCCTCAGATTTTTGGCAAGGTGACGCCGCGCTGGCCCTGGTACTTGCCGGCCTTGTCGCGGTAGGAGGTCTCGCAGGGCTCGTTGCCCTGCAGGAACAGGAACTGCGCGGCGCCTTCGTTGGCATAGATCTTGGCCGGCAGCGGCGTGGTGTTGGAGAATTCCAGGGTGACGTGACCCTCCCACTCCGGCTCCAAGCGGCGTCACGTTCACGATGATGCCGCAGCGCGCGTAGGTCGACTTGCCGACGCAGATCACCAGCACGTCGCGCGGGATGCGGAAATATTCGACGGTGCGCGCCAGCGCAAACGAGTTGGGCGGGATGATGCAGACGTCGGCGGTACGGTCGACGAAGCTGTTGTCGGCGAAGTTCTTCGGGATCGACCACGGCCGAATCGACATTGGTGAAGATCTTGAAGTCGCGGCCGACGCGGGCGTCGTAGCCGTAAGACGACAGGCCGTAGGAAATCACGCCCTGGCGCTTCTGGGCATCGACGAAGGGCTCGATCATGGCCTTGTCCTCGGCCATGCGGCGGATCCAGCGGTCTGAAAGGATTGTCATTGAGGGCGCTTCTAAAGGAGGGAACCGGCCGGCTCAACCACCGGTCTTGCCGGCATCCACCGGTTTTCGGTCCTCCGCCTTCGCCAGAGCCTGGGATCTGGCCTGAGCCTTGCGCCGCTTGAGGTTTTCCCGCAAAGCGGCGGCCAGCCGCTCGGCGCGAACATCTTGTGGGACGTCCTTCTGCGGGACAGGTTTCGAGGGGGCGGTCATGACGGGAGGATACACCATTTGACCGACGCCCTGCGCACACCTGACGGGAATTTCACCGGCCTGCCCGATTGGCCTTATGCGCCGCATTACCTCGAGCGACCGGACGGGCTCAGGCTGCACTATGTCGACGAAGGACCGCGCGAGGCCGACAGGACGTGGCTTTGCCTGCACGGCCAGCCGACCTGGAGCTACCTCTATCGCCGCATGATCCCGGTCTTCGCCGGCGCCGGCGATCGCGTGGTGGCGCCCGACTTTCTGGGATTTGGCCGGTCCGACAAGCCCACGGACGAAGCGGCCTACACCTTCGATTTTCACCGCCAGACCTTGCTCGGCCTGATCGAGGCGCTCGATCTCCGAAACGTCGCGTTGGTCGTGCAGGACTGGGGCGGATTGATCGGACTCACCTTGCCGATGGCCGCGCCCGAACGCTACGCGTCGTTGCTGGTGATGAACACCGCGTTGGGCACCGGCGACGCGCCTCTCGGCGAAGGCTTCCTCGCCTGGCGCGCTTTCTCCAATCGCAATCCCGACATGGACATCGCCAAGCTGATGCAACGCGCCTGTCCGCATCTCGGCGAGGCCGAGGCCGCCGCCTATGCAGCACCCTTCCCCGACGCCGCGTACAAAGCAGGCGTGCGGCGCTTTCCCAATCTCGTGCCCGACCGGCCCGACGCCGGCGGCGCCGCGCTGTCGCGCAAGGCGCGCGCCTTCTGGCGTGAGCGCTGGACCGGCCGGAGCCTGATGGCGATCGGCATGAAGGATCCCGTGCTGGGCCCGCCGGTGATGCGCGCGCTGCACGCCGAGATCCGCAACTGCCCGCCACCGCTGGAAATCGCTGACGGCGGCCACTTCCTGCAGGAGTGGGGCAAAGAGGTGGCCGAGGCCGCGACGCGGGCGCTCTAGAAGCGTCGGCCTCGAGCAATTTCCGCAATTCCCGCAATTTGCGCTAGTGATTCGCCAATCAGCATCTGGAGTGGCCCCCAGAATTGAGTCAGTAAAACCGCGGACAGTCTCCCGGCAATTCGCGCGATTTGCGCTGGCAGATGCCATCGTCATGACCGCTCCTCTATTTCCTGCGGGTTTGCGCTTCCGCGGTCGCCTTCCATCGGACTGCCGCGGTTCGGATCGTCGATGCGCTTCGATGATATCGCGTTACTTAAGGATTAGTCAAGTAATATCTAGCATCACTTCAGCGGGTGCGCGGCGCCGAATAAGTAAGCACCATGACGGGGGGAAAGCCCTTTTCGACTATTGAAAGTATTGAGTTTTTCCCACGTTAAATCGCCGCCCAATAAGTGGGTACCAGAGAACCCACAAATGTAATTCTCTTGCGCACCGACGCAGGTCCGCTCCGGCGCTCCCCAACCTCACCCTGCGGAGCGGCCGCGTCGCGCGGGGTAACCCCCGCGCTTTGCCGCGTCTCGAAGGTGGGCGGCGACAAGGCAGGTTGCCCATCCGAGACGCATCGCTGCGCGATGCTCCTCAGGATGAGGGGGGTGTGGTTCCGACGCTAGAGCATGATGACTTTAAATCGATCCCGTCGTCCCGACCGGAGCCGAGCGCAGCGAGGCGTAGCGGAGGGACCTTCTCTCAACGATACGCGGCTTGTCGTGGAAAGAAGGTCCCTCCACTTCGCGCTTCGCGCTCCGGTCGGGACGACGGAGCAAGCTAAACTCATCGCGCTCAAGTGGAATCAAATCGCAGCAACAGCCAACGACCTCACCCTGAGGAGGCCGCCCCTCGAGTACCTCGGGGTAAACTCCACGGCCGTCTCGAAGGGTGGGAACAGTCCTGTCGTTACCCACTCGTCGAGACGCGGCAAAGCGCGGGGGTTACCCCGCGCGACGCGGCCGCTCCTCAGGATGAGGTGATTTCGTCTTCGCCGGAAAGACGCTACGCCGCGAGCTTCTGTGCCAGCGAGGCCGGCACGCGCACCGGCATGTCCAAAAGCATCTGGGCGAAGGCCTTAGCCAGCGGATCGGCCTTGAGCGAAGCCATGCCGCCGCCGCCCAGGGCCTGGCGCAGCAGGAAGTTGAAGCCGTTGATGCCGGGCAGGCGCCAGCGCGTGACCTTGCCCTGGATGCGATGGGCGAAGTATTTCGCCACCGCCTCCTCCGTAACCTCTGAATCGAGGATCGGCTCGTATTCGGGCCGCCGGGCGAAGATGCCGATATTGGCGTTGTCGCCCTTGTCGCCCGAACGGCCGTAGGCCAGCGCCACCAGGGGCACGGTCTCGACGGCGGCGTTCGGGCCGCTGGTCGGCAATGGCGGCGCGGCCGGCGCTTCCACGGGCAACTGGGCCGCGGTGAAGCCGCCGCTCTTGGCCCCGCGTTCCAGCGCGATCACCTGGCCGTCGAGCTCGATCGTGACCGGCACCAAGGTCTTGGGCACCAGGCAGGAGAACATGCGGATCACCGGCGAAGGCGAGACCCGGCCGGCGCCGAAACTGCCGGTCATGCCGACCACGCCGCCGGTCGACATCGGCGCGATCTCGCGGCCGAGCAAAGAGAGCGCCTCCTTCTGGTCGTGCTTGGCCGCGATCTTGACCACGACCTCGCGACTGTCTTCTGTCCGTGCGTGCGGACCGTAGGTCGCCTCGCCGCCGATGATCTCGATGCTGACGTCGCGATAGTCGCCCATGTTCCTGTCGCGGAACATGCGTTGCGTCTTCCTGATGATGGCGTCGGCGCTGCGCCGGCCCTTGGCCACCGCCTCACGGCCGCCCAGCATGAAGATCGTGCTGAGCTTGTAGCCGTCGGGCCAGGTGGTCGAGACCTTGTAGCTGTCGGTCGGCGGCCGTCCTTTGGCGCCCGACACGCGCACCCGGTCCTTGCCGACCTGCTGGTAGGTGGCGCCGGTGAAGTCGCAGACCACGTCGGGCACGATGTAGGCGCGCGGATCGCCGATCTCGTACAGCATCTGCTCGGCCACGGTGGCGGGGGTGATCAGGCCGCCGGTGCCGTCGGGCTTGCCGAGCACGAACGCGCCGTCGCTCGAGACTTCGGCGACCGGGAAGCCCATGTTGTCGTAGTCCGGCACCAGGCGCCAATCGGTGAAGTTGCCGCCGTTGCACTGCGCGCCGCATTCGATGATGTGGCCGCACAGCGTGCCCGCCGCCAGCGCATCGTGGTCGTCCATGCTCCAGCCGAAGGCATGGATCAGCGCGCCCAGCGTCACCGCGGAATCGACGCAGCGGCCGGTGATCACCACGTCGGCCCCTTCGCCCAGCGCACGGGCGATCGGGAAGCCGCCGAGATAGGCGTTCATGCTGGCGATCTTTGCGGGCAGCTTGGCACCGGTATCCATCTCGCGGATATCGAGCGTGCGCAGCTCGTCCGCCCGCGGCAGCAGGTCGTCGCCCAGAACGACGGCCACCTTGAGCGTCACACCCGCCGCCTCGCAGGCCTTCAGCACGGCGTCGCGGCAGGCCTGCGGGTTCACGCCGCCGGCGTTGGTGATGACCTTGATCTTCTTCTCGGCGATCTCGCGGGCGAGCGGGGCCATGACGACGCTCACGAAGTCGATGGCGTAGCCCATCTGCGGGTTTTTAAGCTTCTGCGCCGCCATGATCGACATGGTGACTTCGGCCAGGTAGTCGCTCACCAGATAGTCGACAGTGCCGTGGCGCACGAGCTGGACCGCGGCGGTCTCGGTGTCGCCCCAGAAACCCGAATGGCAGCCGACGCGGACGGTCTTGCGCTGGGACGGGGCCATGACGGTTACTTTCTCTTGCGATTGATGAACGCGGCCATGCGCTCGAGGTGCTCGCCTTCGGCCACCGACTGGGCAAGCGCGTCGATGCCGGCCTGCACGGCCTCGTCGAGCGACAGGCGTTCCCAGCGGCGCATCAGGCGCTTCTGCGCCCGCACCGTGAGCGGCGCGGCCTCGACGATGGCCTTGACGCAGCGCTCGACGGCCTCGTCGAGCTTCGCCGCCGGCACGACCTCCTCCACCAGGCCCCATGCCTCGGCCTTGGCGGCGTCGATGGTCTCGGCGGTGAGCAGCAGGCGCGACGTGCGGCCCCAGCCGATCAGGCGCGGCAGCAGCGCCGCCTCGACCACCGAAGGGACACCCACATTGACCTCGGGCATGCCGAAATGGGCGTTGTCGGCGGCGATGCGCAGGTCGCAGGCCACCGCCACTTCGAGCCCGGCGCCCAGCGCGTAGCCTTCGGCGCGACAGATCACCGGCACGGGACAGTCGCGAATCGACTGGCAAAGCCTGTGAACCATGGTGATGAAGCGGCGACCGTCCTCGGAGGTCTTCATCGTCACCATGTGGTTGATGTCGGCGCCGCCGATGAAGGCCTTTCCGCCGGCGCCGGAAAACACGATGACCCGCAGATCGTCTTCGCGGGCAAGCGACAGGAAGGCTTCGGTGAGGTCGAGAAGCGCCGGCGGATTGAGCACGTTCAGTCGCCGGGCGTTGTCGAAGACGACATGCGCCACGACGCCGGCGGGACGGCGGTCCCAGGAGATATCGACCTTGTGCGCGGCTGACGCCATGACGTTTCGCTCCGTGGCCCTTTGTGGTCGGGGGAATTTCTTCTATTAAAACCCCGTCACGAAGCTTCACAAGAGCGAACCCCGATGCCCGACGCCCTGCCCATCGATCTCGGCCGCTATTCGGTGTTCTCGCCGCCCGATCCGTTCGAGGAGCATGTCGGCCCGTTCTATTTCCGCATCGCCGGCGACGCGCGCCAGCCGGGCGATGTCCATTGCGTGCTGCCGACGCTTGCGCGGCACGGCAACTATGCCGGCGCCATCCATGGCGGCGCCACGCTCGCCTTCGCCGACTATGCGCTCTGCCTGGTGGCCGGCCGCGCCGCCGACGGGGGCGCCAACACCTCCTTCGCCATGACGGTGAGCATCGCCGTCGAATTTCTCGACGCCGGCCGGATCGGCCCGCCCCTCGAGGCGCGCGGCGAGCCGCTGCAGGTGACGGGGCGTCTCGCCTTCGCGCGCGGCAGCATCACCCAGGAAGGCCGCACGGTCGCGCTGTGGTCGGGCGTCTGCCGCCACGTGGCGCGCGCCAAGGTGATGGGACGCAAGGAGGCATCGTCGCCGGCTACGGCGACGAGCGCCGTGCCGCAGAGCGTGCCGGCGGGTTTCGAGCCTCTCGGTCAATGCCAGCGTCTATTCCCGTCACATCGGCCCGTCCTACGCGCGACAGGAGACGGACGGTGTTTCGCTCATCCAGCCGACCCTGCCGCACATGTGCAACACGGGCGGCGTGCTGCATGGCGGCTACATGATGAGCTTCGCCGATTCGGCGGTCACGCGCGCGGCCGGGCTCGTCACCGGCATGGCGCCCAGCACGGTGGCCTTCGCCGCCGAATTCCTGGCCGCCGGCGCAGCCACGACCCCGCTCACGACCCGGGTCGAGGTGCCCCGCCACGGCAAGTCGCTCGCCTTCCTGCGCGGTTTGTTGGAGCAGGACGGGCGGAAGCTGCTGTCCTACTCAGCGACGATCAACCTCAGGGCGCGTTCCTAGACCAACAAAGCCGTCATCCTGAGCGCAGCGAAGGATCTCATGCCCGTGCAAGCGGCGATGAGATCCTTCGCTGCGCTCAGGATGACAAGAAGAACGAAGCCGCGTCGAAGTTTCCTTCCGCTTTCATGCTCCTCTCCCCCTTGGGGGAGAGGCTGGGTGAGGGGGCGATGCAGGAAACAATCTTCGTGTTGAACCCCCTCACCTAACCTCTCCCCCAAGGCGAAGAGGAACATGAAATGCGTGGGCTTCTGGAGCAGGAGGGACGGAAGCTGCTGTCCAACTCGGCGACGATCAAGCTCAGGGCGCGAGGTTACCGAAGCCTCTCCAGCGACGGGATCGCGTCCGCAATCGCACCTCTCTTTCATGCTCCTCTCCCCCTTGGGGGAGAGGCTGGGTGAGGGGGCGATGCAGGAAACAATCTTCGTGTTGAACCCCCTCACCTAACCTCTCCCCCAAGGGGGAGAGGAACATGAATGCGTGGGCTTCCGGAGCAGGAGCGATGGAAGCTGCTGTCCTATTCGGCGACGATCAAGCTCAGGACACGCGGTTAGCGAAGCCTCTCCAGCGACGGGATCGCGTCCGCAATCGCACCTCTCTTTCATGCTCCTCTCCCCTTTGGGGAGAGGCTGGGTGAGGGGGTGATGCAGGAGACGGTCTCCGAGTTGAACCCCCTCACCTAACCTCTCCCCCAAGGGGGAGAGGAACATGAAATGCGTGGGCTTCTGGAGCAGGAGGGACGGAAGCTGCTGTCCAACTCGGCGACGATCAAGCTCAGGGCGCGCGGCTAGCGAAGCCTCTCCAGCGACGGGATCGCGTCCGCAATCGCACCTCTCTTTCATGCTCCTCTCCCCTTTGGGGAGAGGCTGGGTGAGGGGGTGATGCAGGAGACGGTCTCCGAGTTGAACCCCCTCACCTAACCACTCCCCCTTGGGGGAGAGGAACATGAGGCGCGGACTTGGAACAACACCGCTGTCCATTGTCGCATTGGCCGCAGCCTACTCGACCGCCACCCCCGCCTGCTCGGCGACGCGGCGGACTTCGTGGGTGAACAGTTCGCGCAGGCGACGGACGGTCGGCAGGTCATTGGCCTTGGCGGCGCGCTCCACGGCCTCGGCGATCTGGCGCAGCGATGCCGCGCCGATCATGCCGGAGGCGCCCTTCAGCCGGTGCGCCGCGCGCGCGATGGCGACGAAGTCGTCGGTGTCCTTGATCTCGCGCTCGGCCGTCCGCGCGGTGTCGAGGAATTCGCGCTCGACCTCGGCCAGGGTGGCGGGATCGTCGCCGAACAGCTCGACGAGCTTGTCGCGATCGTAGGCCTGCGGGGCGTCTGCTCCATTCATGCGGCGGCGTCCTTCAGCCAGACATCGAGGGTGGCCTTGAGCTGCTCGATACCGATCGGCTTGGTGATGAAGCCGTCCATGCCGGCGGCGCGGCTCTTCTGTTCCTGTTCCTCGAGCGCGCTGGCGGTGACCGCCAGGATGGGCGTGCGCGCCCGCCGCTCGGCCGCCTCGCTCTGGCGAATGCGCCGCGCCAGCTCGAAGCCGTCCATGTTGGGCATCTGCAGGTCGGCCAGCACGAGGTCGTAGCCGCCCTTGCGCCACAGCTCGAGCGCCTCCTCGCCCCCGGCCGCCGAATCGGTCGTGGCGCCGGCGAGCTCGAGCTGGCGCGCCAGGATCTTGCGGTTGACCGAATTGTCGTCGACCACCAGCACGCGGCCGTTGAGCGGTGCGGTCGGGCGCGCCGCCGGCACGGCGGCCGCGACGGGCGTGCGGCCGGCCGCACGCGCCACGGCGCGGATCAGGGCCTCGCGCCGCCACGGCCGCGGCAGGCCCGGGGTCGCCTCCGGCGTGGCCGGCCCATCCGACAGCCGGACCTCGCCGTCGATTCCATCGATCCGGATGCCGGTGAAACCCGCGCCCGCATCGGCGTGCACGACGCGTGCCCCGACATCCTCGAGATACCGCGCGATCGCCCGGGCCTCGTCGGCGTCGGGCAAGGCCAGGCAAAGCCGCAGCCCCTGCAGGACGGGTTCGGCCCGCGGCGCTGCGGCCGCTGCCTCGCCGAGACGAACGGTGACGATGAAGGTGGCACCCTGGCCCGGCGCGCTCAGCAGCTCAACGCCGCCCTGCATGGCCTGGGCGAGACGGCGCACGATGGAGAGGCCAAGCCCGGTGCCGCCGAAGCGGCGCGTGGTCGAGCTGTCGGCCTGCACGAAGGGCTGGAACAGGCGGCTCTGCTGTTCGTCGTTGAGGCCGATGCCGGTGTCGGCGACCCGGATGCAAAGCGCCTGGCCGCCGGCCGCCTCGAGCGACAGCCGCACCGATCCGGTCTCGGTGAACTTGATGGCGTTGCCCAAAAGATTGAACAGGATCTGCTGCAGGCGGAGCGGATCGCCGGTCACGCGCTCGGGCACGCCGGCCGCGACATAGGCGGCGAGCTTCAGGCCCTTGGCGGCGGCCTGCGGCGCCAGGGTCTCGGCCACGCCCTCGATCAGCTCGACGGTTGAGAACTCGATGCTCTCGAGGTCGAGGCGGCCCGCCTCGATCTTGGAGAAGTCGAGGATGTCGTCGATGATGCGGAGCAGGGCCGACGCCGAATAGCGCACCGTGCCCAGCGCCTCGCGCTGCTCGAGCGTGAGCGGCGAACGCTCCAGCACATCGATCATGCCTAAAACGCCGTTCATCGGCGTGCGGATCTCGTGGCTCACGGTGGCGAGGAAGGTCGACTTGGCCTGGTTGGCGCTTTCGGCGTCGCGCTGCGCGTCGATCGCCGAATCGCGGGCGAACCGCGCCTCGTCGTAGGCGATCTGCAGGCGGCGGGCGAGATCCTCCTTCTGGTAGGCGAGCGCGATGTTGTCGTACTGCCAGCGATGGACGTCGCGCACATAGGCCATGAGATGGCCGACATAGGCGCCGCCGGCGATGCCGACCAGCTGGTAGAACGGATCGGAGGCGGTCAGCAGCACGAACAGCAGCGGCGCCGTGGTGGCGGCGGCGAAGGCATAGAAGGTCGGCGGATGGGCCGAGCGGATCGGCACCGCCGTGGTGATGGTGGCCAGCAGCACGAGACCCAGCAGCATGCGCTGCAGCTCGTAGTCCTTGGAGGCCAGGATATAGCCCGCCACGCCCCAGCAGGCACCGGCGAGGAACGAGAGGCCGGCGAACCACCAGCCCCAGCGGACCACCTCCTCGTCGGACGGATGGGCCCGGTTGAAGGCGCGCCGCAGGATGTCGAAGCCGATGGTGACGACGATGTGGACGGCGAAGGGCGGCGCGAGTTCCAGGAGATCGATCTGGCGCCAGTAGATGGCGGCTATCACCGGCCACAGCACGAAGGAGAAATAGCGCGACTGCGCCGAGCCCTCGAACAGGCGCCGGATGAGCTCGGCGCGGACGAACGCCTCCTGGCCGGGCGTCAGCGCCGCCGCTGCGGGTTGGGCGGACGGTTCAGCCGACGCGACGGACATCGCCCCTCGAATGCGCCGGCGCGGCACAAAGGCTGCCGCAGCCACCGGGTCGCCGATCAAAGGATGGTGGTGTCATGTCATGAGCCCGAGGCCCCGCCTTCCCGACAAGTGTATCAAATATATCAAGAAACCGCTATATCTCATTGAGAAATCATGCTATTTTGTCTGGATTAGAGAAACATTTATTTCGGATCAAGTCATGTTGCAGCCTTCTGTTCTGCTGGTCGAGGACGATGCCTTCCAACGCAAGGCGGCCGAGACCTACCTGATGAATCACGATCTCAGGGTCATTGCCGTGGAGAACGGCGCGCAGATGCGGCGCCAGATCTCGCGCGCGATGCCCGACCTCGTGCTGCTCGATGTGCAGCTGCCCGGCCAGGAGGACGGCTTCGCGCTGGCCCGCTGGCTGCGCGAAAGCAACACCAAGGTCGGCATCATCATGCTGACGGCGGCCGGCGATGCGGTCGACAAGGTGCTGGGCCTGGAAAGCGGCGCCGACGACTATGTCGCCAAGCCCTACGAGCCGCGCGAGCTCCTGGCGCGCTGCAAGAGCGTGCTGCGCCGCTCGGTCAACAAGTCGACGCCCTCCCTGCTCGAGCGGATCCGCATGGGCCAGTACACGCTCGACCTGCCCAAGCGCCAGCTGCTCGATCCGGTCGGCAAGGACGTGGCGCTGACCTCGGGCGAGTTCGACATCCTGAAGACCTTCGCCGAGAACCCCAACCGGCCGCTGTCGCGCGACTGGCTGCTCGAGACCACCAGCCACCGGAGCCGCGATCCGTTCGACCGCGCCATCGATCTCCGCATCACCCGCATCCGGCGCAAGATCGAGCCCACGCCCGACAAGCCGACCGTGATTCGCACCGTGCGCGGGGTCGGCTATATGTTCGTGCCGCCCGCCGAATAGGGTAAAAGGGCGGCCCCTCCCGGGGTCCTCTCGCGGGTCGGTGGGGGCCCGTAGTTCAGTGGTTAGAACGAGCCGCTCATAACGGTTATGTCGCAGGTTCGAATCCTGCCGGGCCTACCAACCGGTCGCTTGCCGACTCTGCGACGAGTGGCGCGCCACTCTAGCTGAACCTCACCCTGAGGAGCGGCCCGTGTCGCGCGGGGCAACCCCGCGCTTTGCCGCGTCTCGAAGGGTGGTCAAAGGAGGAGGTGCTGCGCGCCGGCCTTTTCAACGATTTCGTTTGCGGCCCATCACAGCGCGGAGTTTACTCCGCGCGATTCGAGACGGCCGCGGAGCCTGCGCCGAGCGCAGTCGAGGGGCGGCCTCCTCAGGATGAGGTCGTTGCTGGAATATCGTCAAAGTTGGCGCTGAGCCTCAGGCCGTCTTGGCCTTGAGCTCGTCGAGCTGCGCCCCGCACGACCGGAACCATGGTTCAATTGAGGAGTGCCGGATGATACAAGGCCGCGTGATCAAAAGACGCGTTCTCCTCGCCGCCGCCGCTGCCCCCCTGATGGCCGGCCGCTCTGCCACCGCTCAGACCGACGCAGCGACGGCCTGGCCCAGCCGTCCGTTGCGATTCATCGTCGGCTTCTCGGCCGGATCGACGCCGGACCTGATCGCCCGCACCCTCGCCGAGCCGCTCAGCCCCCTGATCGGCCAGCCGGTCGTGGTCGAGAACAAGCCGGGCGCCAGCGGCAATATCGCAGCCGACCTCGTGGCCAAGGCCAGAGACGACCACACGATCGGCGTGATGATCAACGTCAACCTCACGATTGCGAGGCTCCTCAATCCCGCGGTGAATTTCGATCCGCGCCGCGACCTCGCGCCGATCTGCCTGGTGGGCACCGGTCCGCTGATCGTCGCCCTCAGCCCGAAGTGGAAAGACAAGGCGACGCTCGACGGCCTGCGCGCGGCGGGCGCCACGCTGAACTACGGTTCGGTCGGCATCGGCTCGATGGGCCATCTCGGCATGGAGATCCTGGCCGCGCGGCTCGGCATCAAGCCCACGCATGTTCCCTACCCCGGCAATCCGCAGGTGCTGCAGGCGTTGGCCAGCAACGAGATCGATGTCGGGCTGGTGCCGGCCGGCCTCGCCATGCCCCAGGTTCGCGCCGGTGCGATCGTGGCGCTGGCCGTGGCCTCGAGCCATCGCAGCGCGCTTGCGCCGGACGTCCCCTCGCTCGCCGAGCTCGGCGTCAAGGATCTCGACATCGAGGTCTGGGTGGGCGTGGCCGTCGCCTCGTCGATGCCGGAAGTGCACCGGAAGAAGCTGGAGAAACTGCTGCTCGAGATCATCCGCGAGCCCGAGGTCGCCAGGAAACTGGTCAACCAGGGCTGGGACGTCGCGGCGCTGCCGGCCGACGCCTTCGCGCGCCGCCTCGAGGCCGAGACGTCGATGCTGACCGCGATCATCGAGAAGCAGAACATCAAGGCCGACTGATTGCCCCCGGAAACCTACGACGTCGCGGTGGTCGGCGGCGGCAGCGCGGGAGTCGCGGCCGCCATTGCGGCTGCGCGTTGCGGGGCGCGCACGGTGCTGATCGAACGCGCGGGCTGCCTGGGCGGCGCCTCGACGATGCGCAACGTCCTGACCTATTGCGGCCTCTATACTCTGGGGGAGACGCCCCGTCAGGCCGTCAAGGGCGTGGCGGAGGATGTGCTGCGGGGCCTGCGCAGGCTGGGCGCGGTGACCGGCCCGCAACGCCACCGGGGCGTCTTCGTCGTGTTCGATCCGGAAGGCGTGAAGCGCGTCCTCGATGTCCTGTGTCACGACGCACAGCGTCGATGTCCTGCTGCAGGCCTTCGTCACCGAGGCCACACGCGCCGGCGATCGCCTCACCGGGGTCGCCTACCATGACCATGGCGGGCCCCACCGGATCGCGGCGAAGGCCTTCGTCGATGCCAGCGGCGAGGGCGATCTCGCCTGGCTGGGCGGGGCGGCGACGCGCTACGGCAACGACGGCGCGGTCAATCTCGGCACGCTCGGCACGCGATTCGGCGGCATCCCGAAGGACGTCACGATCAGCGCCGACCAGCTTGGCGCCGCGGTCCAGACAGCGCGCGCGGCGGGCAAGGGACCTTTCAGCAAGGACCGCAGCGTCGTCACGAGGCTTCCGCTCTCGGGCGACGTCGTCTGTTACGTGGCCTCGGAAGACTATGACCCGCGCGATAGCGCAAGCCTGAGCGCGGCCGAGCGGCGCGGACGCGAGCAGGCCTGGGCCTATCTCGACGTGATCCGCAGCCTGCCGGGCTGCGCCGGCGCCTATCTCGCGGCCACGGGTCCCGAGTTCGGCACGCGCGAGTCGCGCCACATCGATGCCGTGCGGCAACTCACCTGGCACGATATCGTCGAGGGCCGGAAAATGCCCGACAGCATTGCGCTCGGTGCCTGGGGCGTCGAATGGCACGACCGCCGCACCTTCCAGAGCACCTTCGTCTATCCACCCGCCAAGGGCTGCTACGAGATCCCGCTCGGCTGCCTGCTGAGCGTCGATACGCCCAATCTGTTCGCCGCCGGCCGCATCGTCGACGCCGACCAGCAGGCCGGCGCCAGTGTGCGGGTCATGGGCACGGCCTTCGCCACGGGCCAGGCGGCGGGCGTCGCCGCCGCCGTATTCGCGAAGACCGGACAGTCGGACGCGCAGGCGGTGCGGCGGCTCCTGATCGAGCAAGGCGCATTGATTGACGCCAATTCGCTGCCCTAGAAACGCCGAGCTGACACCGCGTGAGTTTTCATCAGCTGTTGGGTCACTGCCCTGGCAGGGCGCGGCCGATGCAGCGAGTGATCAAGTGATCAAGTGAGGTCGTGAAGGTCTTTTCGGTTGGGCGGCTCGACGGTGAAGTCGGAGAACAAGACCGACAGGCCTTCCCGCTCGGGCGTGCAGCACATCGGGCCGACCACGTAGCGCGCCGACCGGGGGAACGGGCACAGGCGGACCAGCGGCCATCGTCTTCCATCCTCCGACACCTGGATGCGCAGCACGCCGTCGTTCACCGTCGTCCGCATCCAAAAGTCGGAGGCGTCACCGCGAAATACACCCGTTGCCCAGTCGGAGCACCCGACCGTGACCACGCTGCTCAACAGGGTCTCGCCATCGGACATCTCCACGCCCGCCTTGACCCAGTTCTCGTCGTCGACAAGAACCATGATGCCCGCCTGGTCGTACAAACTGGTGTAGTCCGCACGGACGCGCACGTCCGCGGTGAAGCCGCCCGACGTCGTGTATCCGAACAAGTGTCCGCTATGGCGGATGAACCCGTAGTGAGTCTTGCGCCAGAAGTCGGTGGCGCGATCTGTCGTGACCGCAAGACCTGTGGCCGACAAATTCCAACGCGCCGGTTCGTTGTACCATGTGCACCGATCAAGCATCACGTTCCTGGCTCGCTTCGACGCCGCACAATGCGATGGACGGGCACAAATCCATCTTCGCTGGGGGCGCGCCACTCCAGTGGCGCGTCTTTCATGCCTTTTGGAACGCAAGAACATGACGCGCCACTGGAGTGGCGCGCCCCCAGCGACATGAGTGGTCTCAGGCCGTCTTGGCCTTGAGCTCGTCGAGCTGCGCCCGCGCGCCCGCGACCATGCAGGAGAGATCGGACGTCAGCATCACCATGTCGAAGCCGCGCTTCACCGCTCCCGACGCGAACGCCGCGCTGGCGCAGTGCATGACGCACTTGATGCCGGCCTTGTGCGCCGCCGCCAGGATCTTGTCGCAGGTGGCGATATGGAGCGGATCCGGGTTGTCGCCGCGCGGCGCCAGCCCCAGGGCGAACGACAGGTCGGCCGGCCCGATATAGACGGCGTCGAGGCCGGGCGTGGCGCAGATGGCGTCGAGGTTGGCGAGGCCCTCCTTGGTCTCGATCATGGCCATGACGACGATCTCGTCGTTGGCATTGGCCACATAGTCGGCGCCGCCATAGTGCACGGCGCGCACCGGCCCGTTCGAGCGCATGCCGACGGGCGGATAGCGGCACGCGGCCACCGCCATCGCGGCCTCCTTGGCGTTATTCACCAGCGGCACGATGACGGCATAGGCGCCGAGGTCGAGGGCCTTCATGATGGCCGCCGGCTCGTTCCACGCGACCCGCACGACCGGGACCGTGTCGGTCTGCGAGATCGCCTGCAGCATCGGCGCCACGTCCTTCATCTCGGCCGTGCCGTGCTGCAGGTCGACGCACAAGGCATCGAATCCCTGGCGCGCCATGACCTCCGCGGTGAATCCGTGAGAGACCGAAAGCCAGCCCAAGGTCACGCATTTCCCGTCGCGCCACATCTGCTTGATCTTGTTCTGTCGCATGGTCGTCTCCCCTCTCGTTGTTCATCGATTCCACGAAAAGCCGGATTGGGCCCGATCGGACGATCTTTTTCAACACCCGCGTGGCTTGAGCGTTGGACCCTATTCCGTTTTCACAGCATTACCTCACCCTGAGGAGCCACGCCAAAGCGCGGCGTCTCAAAGGGTGAGGTGGCTTGGTTGCTCTACGAAGACAGCGCCTTCAAGGCGTCGCGCTTGATCTTCTTGGCGAGCGACCATTTATGGACTTCGGTCGGGCCGTCGTAGATGCGAAAGGCCCTGATCTCGCGGAAGACCTGCTCGACGATCGTGTCGCGGGAGACCCCGGTGCCGCCCATCGTCTGGACGCAACGATCGGCCACGCGAAACAGCGCCTCCGACACGGCGACCTTGGCCATCGAGCTCTCTGCGGTGCCGAGCACGCCGGTATCGAGAACGTCGGCGCACCAGTCGATCATCAGCTCGGCCTGCTTGAGGTCGATCAGGTTGTCGGCCAGCATGAAGCCCACGCCCTCATGGTCGATCAACGGCTTGCCGAAGGCCTGGCGCTTGACCGCATAGGAAGTGGCGATGTCGTTCGCCCGCCTGGCGGCGCCGAACCAGCGCATGCAATGCGACAGGCGGGCCGGGCTGAGGCGGACCTGGGCATAGGTGAAGCCTTCGCCATTCTGACCGAGCATCTGGTCGGCGGGGACTCGGAGATTGTCGATCGTCAGGACGGCGTGGCCGCCCGGCATGGAACTGTCGATCGTGTTCAGGACCCGATCGATCCGGATTGCCGGGTCGGGAAGATCGACCAGGAACATGCACGCGCCGGCGGTCGACTTCGCCATGACGATGCCGACCTTGGCGCCCTGCGCCCCGGTGATGAAGGTCTTGCGGCCATTGACCACCCAGTGATTGCCGTCCTGCACGGCCGTGGTCTGCATCATCGACGGGTCGGACCCGGCGCCACCCTCGCCGGCCGGTTCGGTCATCAGGAAGGCCGAGCGCGCGCGCCCCTCGACCATGGGCCGGAGAAAACGCTCTTTCATCTCCGGGCTGCCGACCTTGCCCAGCAGATACATGTTGCCTTCATCGGGCGCCGCCGTGTTCACCGCCACCGGCCCCAACGGCGACAGTCCCGATGCCTTGAGGACGGTTGCGGTTTCGCGCTGGCTGAGATGGCTGCCGTCCGGGAGAATGTGCGGCGTGAGCACGCCTGCCGCGCGCGCCTTCTCGCGCAGTTCAGCGACCAGCGCGTCGGTGGGGCCGTGCTCGTCGCGCCGCGGATCGGACTCATAGGGCACCACGACGTCACGAACGAATGCCTCCACGCGCGCGGCGATCTCCGCAGCCTTCGCAGCACCTACACTCATGGGATCACCAAGTGGATGAAAGGACGTCGTTCTATCTTCATGTTCCTCTCCCCCTTGGGGGAGAGGTTAGGTGAGGGGGTCAACGCGAAGGCTGCCCCCTGCATCACCCCCTCACCCAGCCTCTCCCCCATCGCGCCTGTGAAGGCGCTTAGGGGAGAGGAGCATGAGGAGGACATCGCTCCGTTCTCATATTCCTCTCCCCCTTGGGGGAGAGGTTAGGTGAGGGGGTCAACGCGAAAGTCCTCTCCTGCATCACCCCCCTCACCCAGCCTCTCCCCAAGGGGAGAGGAGTATGAGAGGGGCAAAGTAGCAAACTTTGCCGTCGGTGACGCTATTTCATGGCATGTTGCGCGAAGGTTGATCCCGCTACGCTTGCGGGAGCCGGCCCGGCACCAGTCGTACCTTGCGCGGTGCCGCCACCCAGATCGCCGCCGCGGAGGCGACGCAGCAGGCGATGGCGAGGAGAAACGCCATCCTGTAGCTGCCGGTGGCGTCATGGATGACGCCCGAAACCCACGGTCCGGCCGCGCCGCCCAGGATCAGCGGGACACTGAGGGTGCCGAAGATCGAGCCATAGTGCCGGCCCTCGAAAATCTCGGCGACGATGGGCCCCATGACCGAGGTCAGCGCATAGCCCAGCGAGCCCTGGGAGATCACCATCACGTAAAGCAGCACCGTCGACGGCGCATGCTCGAGCGCGATCAGGGCGGCATAGCAGATGGCGAAGCCGGCGCAGCCCGCCGTCCACACCCATTCCCGGCCGATCCGGTCCGACAAGGCGCCGAGCCCGATCTGGCCGGGAATGGCGACGGCGCTCACGATGCCGAGGCCCCAGGCGGCCACGATGGGCGTGAAGCCGACCTCGATGAGGTATTTCGTCTGGTGCACCTGCACCGCATACCAGGCGAAGAGCGCGCAGAAGTAGCCGAGCACGATCCACCAGAAGCGCCCGGTCCGCATCGCCCGCGCCAGCGTCCAGTCGACGGACGCCCAGGCGGGATCGACGACGTTCGACGGCCCGCGGCGCTCGTCCGCGATCGCCCGGGAGTCACCGTCCGGCAGCAATCCGATGTCCTGGGGCCGGCGCCATACGAGCAGATTGAGCGGCCCCAGCACCAACGCCACCAGCAGGCCCATGACCCAGCACGAGGTCCGCCAGCCGTCGCCGACGATGATCGACTGGAGCCAGGGCAGCAGCACGATGGCCCCGACGCCGACGCCGGAAAAGGCGATGCTGATGGCGAGGCCGCGCCGGCGCACGAACCAGTTCGGCAGGAAGAGCGAATGCGCGGTGAAGGTCATGAGATTGGCGCCGGCGCCCACCAGGACGCCGAGCGTGGCGTAGAGCTGCCAGGGATTGGCGATGGCCGGCGCCAGCAGGAGGCCGGCCGTCACCAGCACGACGCCGCTCTCGATCACGAGGCGGGGCCCCTTGCGGTCCATGATGCGGCCGACCATCGGGCTCATGACCGCCGAGACGAGGAAGCCGAAGGAAAAGGCGCCGGCCGCGAGCCCGCGATCCCAGCCGAACTCGCCGATCAGCGGCGGCAACAGCAAGGAGAAGGCGGTGCGCGCCGTCACCGCGATCGCCATGGTGACGAAGGCGATGCCGACGATCAGCCAGCCGTAATAGAACGGCACGAACGCGACCCAGCGGCGGAGGCCGTCCTTCACCGGTTGCCTCAGCGCGCCAGGTCGATCGCGTTCAGCGGCGAATCCCCTCGGGCGGTCCGCGCGATATTGCCGGCGATCACCTTGGCCCGCGCCTCGAGCATGCCCTCGGTCCAGCCGGATATGTGCGGGGTCATGATCACGTTGTCGAGCTCATGGAACGGCTGGTCGGCGGGCGGAGTCGGTGCGGCGGAAGACGGATAACGATACCACACATCGAGCGCGGCACCGGCGAGCCCGCCGCCGGCGAGCGCACGATAGAGCGCCTGCTGCTCGACGATCTCGGCCCGCGCGACATTGACCAGGAACGCCGTGGGCTTCATCAGGCCCAAGCGGCGTGCGTCGAGAAGATTGCGGGTCGCATCCGAGAGCGAAAGCGTGATGGCGAGATAGTCGGCCCGCCGCAGCAGGTCGTCGATCCGCTCGGGACCGCCGATGAACGACACGCCGTGCGGCGGGTCCGCCTGGGCCTGCCGGCGGACCGCGCACACCTCCATGTCGAAGGCGCTGGCGCGGCGGGCAAGCGCCTGGCCGATCTGGCCGAAGCCCAGGATGCCCAGGGTCCTGCCGGCCAGTTCCGGCCAAAGCGGTGGTGCGGCGCTGCCGATCGCCCACTGGCTTTCCCATTCGCCGCGGCGAAGCCTGGCGTCGAGACGGCCGAACGAGCGCGTGAGCGCCAGCATCGCGCCCAGGACGTACTCGGCAATGCCCGCTTCATGGCCGTAGGCGTTCGCCAGATGCAGGCCCGGTCGCAAGGCTGCGCGGTCGATGCGGTCGAGGCCGGCGCCCGGAACCTGGACCAGCCGCAGCCGTGGGCCCGCCTCCGCCATCTCTCGGGTGAATCCCATCGACACGAGAACGTCGGCATCCGCCAGCGTCGGCAGGATGGCGCTCTCATCGCCCGCGACCAGTTCACACGGCAGCGACAGTTCCCGCCGCACCGGTTCCACGAGCTGGACCGCGAACGATCCCGCGAAGGCAATCTTCATCGTGCTTCACTATCCGACGGACGCGGCGATCATCAACTACGTGCCAGGTAGTCATGAAGGCCTTCGGGTTCCCCCAGCCTCGCCTTCGTCGCCGGGCCTGACGCGCTCCGGCCCACATGATCGCAGCAGGGCTATGGGCGAATCCTCGTCGTCTCGACCGGAGCGCGAAGCGCGGAGCGGAGAGACCTTGCTTCCACGTTAAGCGGCTTATCGTGGAGAGAAGGTCTCTCCACTCGGCGCGGAGCCTGCCCCGAGCGAAGTCGAGGGGGGCCTCGGTCGAGACGACGGGGAGTATGCGATGGCCCTGTATCCGACCGACGGACAGAGGTCTTCTCCTGGGCTCCGGCTAATTGCCCTGCCCGGTGACCCGCCGCACCATCGACCAGATGGCGTCGATCTGCGCGCCTTGCCTGGTCAGGTACCGGGTGTCGCCGGCATAGCCCCACCAGTTCCAGCAGCCCTGCGGGTTGGTGTTGAGCAGCGGCGAAGCGATTTGCGGCGGCAGATCCGAAACCGTGGTCGCGTGGACCTGCGGATAGAGCACGATGATGCGGTTGGTGTCGGCCCATTCGTTGAGGCCTATCTTCGTGTAGAACTCGTCGCCCAGAACCTCCGCCGACTGCAGGCAGCCATGCAGCGTCACGGCCAGGCGGCAGGGTTGTTGAGCACTCGCCTCGCAAGCTTTCGGGACGAACAGATAGCCGGTGTCCGACAGGCCGTTCGCCGCCGTCGCCGCGCCCGGCACGAATTCCTTCTGATCGAACGCCACGATGCGGCCCTGCAGCTGGGCTGCCGCCGGCTGGAGCGGGCCGTAGATGGTCTGCAGCATCTCGCCGGCCTGATCGTAGAGGCAATCGTTGATGTACGGCGACTGGTTGGCGTCGCAGCGATTGCCGAAGTTCCTGGTCACCCAGGAATGCCCGGCGCCCGCGCCGGGAAGATCCCGATCGCGAAAGATGATCTGCGACGCCGGCACGCCCAGCGTGCGGTAAAGGCTGGCGCCGAGTTCGACCGTCTTGGAGTTGACGACCGTGTCGGCCTGCCCGGTGAAGAGATAGACGCGGCCGCCGGCGACGTTGCCCGGCGGGTCGATCCAGCCCTTGGCCGCAAGGTCGGCCACGATCTGCGCATAGAACGAGACGGGCTTCAGCAAGGTCGGCACGGACATGCAGGGTCCGACGGCGAGAGTTGCCAGCGCCAGGACGCCGTCGCCGGTCACGCTGTCGACGGCGCAGCCGAACAGTCCGCCGGCGACGATGCCGGCGCCCATGATCCCGGCCGAATGCGCGATATGAAGCTGATTGGCCATGAACGCGCCGGAGCTGATCCCGGCCACCGATACCTGCGCCGGATCGGCCGGGAAACGGCCGAGCGGATCGGCCGCCGACGCACCTCCGCCGAAGCACGCCAATCCCGCCAGCAGCGACGAGAACGCGAGACGCCACGAGATCGGCGTCGGCGTCGGCAGGCCGTTCAAGCCTGAACGGCCTGCGGAGCGGCGAGCGCCACGGGCGGCGACGGCAGCTTCTCCGGGATTGCCTGTTCCAGCGCGGCCTTGAACTCGTCCAGCGCCGCGAACATCCGCGACTGCAGGATATTGGCGACATCCCCGCTGCTGCGGGCCGTCAGTTCGGACAGGATGTTCGAGTTCGCCTGACTTTCCTGCATCGTGGTCTTGAGCGACGTGATCTGCCCGATGACCGCCGCTTGAAAGCTCGACGCCGAAGACGGCACGGAAGGCTGAGCGCCGAACGCACGGCGGAGCGCGCCCTCCGCCATCTCGGCCTGGTGCTGCGCGAGGACGCCCAGGCCTTCCAGCATCTTCTGCTGGGCCAGGCCAATCGCCTCCACGTTGCGAAGCTCGATGGCGAGAAGATCGCTGAAGTACTTCAGGCCATTGCCGAAGAATTGAGATGGACCGTCCATGACGCCACTCCCTGCTGAACGACACGCGCTTGCAGTTCGCAGTTGCAGCATATGCTCGGGGAATTGGTTCCGGCCAGCGAATTTTCAATGACAAGTTGCCGTCGCCGCGCGGCTGGTCGGCCATCGGCTAATGGTAGGTCAGGCTCCAGCCGGGCGCCTTCACCCAGCAGTCCTCATCGGCGACGTCATCCGTCCGACGCAGCCGCTTCACGTCGCGGTATCCGCCCTTGTCGAACGCCGCCGCGAGGGCCTGCTCGGACACCTCGTCCCGCATGCCCTCGCAGGGGAACACGGCGATCGGGCCCACGAACCAGGCGTCGTAGTCGCCGCCGCGCCGCGTGATGCCGAACACGGCGCCGGAGAGCGTCGTGAAAGCCGGCGGCGTGGTGAAGTTGCGGGCGGTGGTGAGCGGCAGGATCAGGCGGCCGCCCTCCTTCAGGCGATCGAGCCACGCGTCGGCGGGACGGCTGGCGCCCGCGTTCACATAAATAACGTCCGCCGGCGCGAACGGCGCCACCGAGCCATCGCCCTGCACGACCTCGACATTGGGCACCCGCGCAAAATTCGCGGCGGCGCGGCCGGCGAGTTGTGGATCGTACTCGATCGCCGTCACGCTCCCCGTGGCGCCCACCATGTGCGCCATGATGGCGGAGTAATAGCCGACGCCCGCCCCGACATGGACCACGTGCTCGCCCGTCGCGGGCGCGGCGGCGGCGATCCAGCAGGCGTGCGCCGAGGGTTGCCCGTTGTTGAGACCGCGTTCCGGCACGATGCCGACCAGCGTGTCGGCATAGAGCCAGGCCGGATCCGCATCGGGCGTCGGCGTGTAGCCAGGCCTCGGCGGATAGCTCGGCCAGCGCAGGATGGGCCACGGTCCCGGGCCCAGGTAGGCTTCGCGCGGGACCTCGGCATAGGCGCGCTCGAGAGCGGCATTGCGCACATTGCCGAGGAAGGTGACTTGCCGGGCGTAGGCGCGGCGCAGGACCGCGAGCTCTGCTTCAGTGAACATGCCGTCCTCCTTCAGCGGTCGCCGAACGCTTTGCGGACATGGAGCGCGATCTCGACCAGCTGACGCGGACTGGGCAGGGGCCGGTCCTGGGACACCATCAGCTCCACGCCGCGGGCCATGGGAATGCGGATGCATTCCTTGGGGTCGAGCGCATCGTCTTCGTCATCGTCCTTCCGGCTCGTCTGCCCGGCGCCCTGCCATTGCTTGCGCAGGGTGTCCATGTTCACCATCGCCTGCAGCCCGAGGCTGATCTCGCCCCGACGCTCGCGGATGGCGTCGAGCGCGAAGCCGGCGTTGTGAAGCGTCCGCGCCTGCTGCAGCTGCGCCAGATGAAAGTCGGTGAAATTGGCGCCCCGCCCGCGACCGAGCGGCGGATCGATCAACTTCTCCTGCACATAGAATCTGACAGTGCGCAGCGGCACGCCGGCCCGGAAAGCCAAGGTTTCGGCGGTATATTTTCCAGCTCCGGCCATGGCAAAATATACCAGTAGCTGTAACATTATCAACTGTAAGATTCTGGCAGCGCATGCGGGGGCGAAAAGCTTTGCGGCAACAGCCGGCGCGGCTATTGCTTGCTCTCCGGCGGCTTGCAGACGGAGTTGAACGCTTGAGCAGTCAATTGAGGATCGCCCTCGGCCTGTTGATCGGCCAGGCCGCCGGCGGCCATCCGGCCGCATGGCTGCATCCGAACTCGAACGCCGCCGGATCGACCGACATCGGCTACTTCCGGAACCTGGCGCAGCTCGCCGAGCAAGGCCGCTTCGACCTGTTCTTCATCGCCGACACGCCGGCGGCGCGGACCGAGAACCTGCACGCCTGGAGCCGCTTCCCGATGTTCATGAACGTGCTCGAGCCGGTGACCCTGCTCACCGCGCTGGCCGGCGCCACGACGCGCATCGGCCTGGGCGGCACGGTCTCGACCAGCTTCTCCGAGCCCTACAACGTGGCCCGCCAATTCGCCTCGCTGGACCACATCTCGGCCGGGCGGGCGGCGTGGAACGTCGTCACGTCGGCCAACGACTATGCGGCACGCAATTTCGGCCATGCCACCCTGCCGCCCCACGCCCTGCGCTACGAGAAGGCCGGCGAGTTCGTCGACGTGGTGAACGCGTTATGGAACACCTGGGACGACGACGCCTTCATCCTCGATCGCGCGAGCGGCCTGTTCTTCGATCCGGCGGGCCTGCACGCCGTTCATCACGAGGGCAAGTTCTTCAAGGTCGATGGCGCCCTCAACATCGCCCGTTCGCCGCAGGGCCATCCGGTGATCATCCAGGCCGGCGCGTCCGACACCGGGCTGGAGCTGGCGGCGCGGACGGCAGAAGTCGTGTTCGCCAGCGCTTCGAATCCGCAGGACGCCAAGCGCGGCTACGACGACCTGAAAGGCCGCCTGGCCAAGTATGGCCGCCATCCCAATTCGATGAAGATCCTGGCGGGCCTGCCCGTGGTCATCGGCGGTTCGCAGCAGGAGGCGGAGGACAAGGCGCAGGCGCTGCAGGAGATGATCCATCCGGATGTCGGGCGCTTCCGCCTCGGCACCGATCTCGAGGCCGATCTGTCCGACCTGCCGCTCGACGAGCCCATCCCGGAAAGCCGGCTGCCGAAGAGCGCCAACCAGCACAAGGCGTTCTTCGACGGCATCATGAAGATCATCCGCGAGGAGAACCCGACCCTGCGGCAGCTCTATCTGCGCTACGAGCGCGGACGCAAGACCATCAAGGGCACGCCCGCGCATATTGCCGACGTCATGGAGGAATGGTTCACCATGGGCGCCGCCGACGGCTTCATGATGCAGTTCGCGACGCTGCCGGGCGGGCTCCGGGAGTTCGTGACGCTCGTGGTGCCGGAACTGCAGCGCCGCGGGCTGTTCCGAACGGAATACGCAGGCGCCACGCTGCGCGACCATCTCGGCCTGGCGCGGCCGGCCAACCCCAACACGCCTCCGTTGTCATCCTGAGCGCAGCGAAGGATCTCATGGCGATTGCGAGCGGCATGCTCGTTGAAACGCCATGAGATCCTTCGCTGCGCTCAGGATGACAGAAGTGTTAGTCCGCCGCTTTCACAGCGCTCGCCGCGGCCCATTGCGCCGGCGCCTTGTCGAAACCGCCCCGATCGCCCGAGGCCAGGACCCGCTCCGACAGCCCGGCCGATTTCCGGACGAAGGCCAGCGGGCCGTCCCAGTCGAAGTTGCGATAGACCGCGGCCAGGTTCGCGAACGGCGCCGACTGGGCGAAGAGCTGGAAGGTCAGGCGATGGCCGGCATTGTCCGAGTTCAACAGGTCCCGCGCGAAGGCCAGAAGCTTGCGGCGGTCCTCGGCCAGCCAGCCCTCGTTCACCGTGTAGTACTTGTCGAGCCAGGGCTTGGTCTCCGGGGCGTCGAAAGCCGCCTTGTCGGGCGTGACGCAGATCTGGCCGCCGCACAGCTCGCGGGCGAGATGCATCATGTGGTGGAGCTGCGAGCTTGCCAGCACGCGCCCGGTGAACAGCAGCGACTGGTTGGGCATCATCAAGCCGCCGGGGCTGCGCTCGGCCAGCGCGATCGACGCCGTCAGATGGGCATTGATGCCCTCGCGGTAGACGGCGAGCTCGGCCAGCTTCTCCTGCACCGCCTGCTGCTTGTCGAGGCCGGTCTGGCGCACATTGAAGAGCGCCGCGCCGATCATCATGTCGGCGAGCTTGAGCACGCGCTGGGTGAAGGCGAACGCCGAATAGCGGTGCAGGGTCGAGCGGATGAACGAGGCGGCCTTGGTGTGCCGGTAGAACAGCACGTTCTCCCAGGGGATCAGGACGTTGTCGAAGATCACCAGCGCATCGACTTCGTCGAAGCGGTTGGCGATCGGATAGTCCTCCCTGGGCGCGCGGCCGGCAAAGCCCGTGCGGCAGATGAATTTCAGGTTGGGCGAATTGAAGTCGCAGATGAAGCCCACGGCATAGTCCGACAGCGCATCGTTGCCCCAGTTGGCGATGGTGGGCTTGGTGAAGGCCTGGTTGGCGTAGGCGGCCGCCGTCTCGAACTTGGCGCCGCGCACCACGATGCCCGCATCGGTCTCCTTCACGACATGCAGCAGCATGTCCGGGTCCTGTTCCTGCGGCGGCTTGGAGCGATCGCCCTTGGGATCGGTGTTGGCCGAGACGTGGAACGGATCGTTGCGCAGCACCTTGCCGACGTGGTTGCGGATGTTCTTGGAGAATTGCGGGTCGACCTCGTCGAGCACGTCCTGGCCGTCGAACAGCGACCACATCTCGCCGACGGTTTCGTCGCCGACGCGCGTCACCACGCCGCCGATCTCCTCGAGGAGCGCATCGGTCGCCCGGCGCTTGGACCACCAGTCAGCCTGCGTATAGGGCAGCTTGTTGGCGATCGCGTGGGTTTCCCCGCCGTCGGCATAGCTCATGATGTCGCGCGTCGCGGGCTCATGCTGCATGTCGTAGAAGCGCGCACGGATATCGACGAGGGGTTTGAACATGGGATGGGTCGTGACGTCCTTCACCCGCTCGCCGCCGATATAGACCTGCCGGCCGTCGCGGATCGAATCGCGGTATTGTGCCCCCGTGCGGATCATGGTCCCTCCTGACGCGCCACTATCCATGGCAGGCGTTTGATCGGCAACCGACCCGATGGATCGAGGCCGGTTGGTATTCTTCTTGCTTGGCGATCCGCATGGCGTTCCTGGCCGATCCCGGCGTCCCGCGCCCGCCGTTCCCGACGCGGCTTGTCCTGCCATTCGACTGGAGCGACTGGCTTCCCGTCATCCTTGCGACGTTTCTGGCGAGCATGCTCGTGCTGCAGGGCTTGCTGACGAGCCAGGACCAAAGCGATCTCGGCGGCCTGGCCGTTTGCCAGCAGCAGAGTTTCCCGTCGCTCGGCTTCTTCCTGCTGGCGGCTCACTGATCCTGGCGCCGGCCATCGGCGCCCGCGGCGACGAACAGCGCATCGACGACGCGGACGTCGCCCGATCCCTTGCGGACCAGGACCGGGTTGAGATCGCATTCGGGCACGAGATCGCAGAAATCCGCGGCGAGTTCCGACAGGTTCGACACCAGGGCTGCCAGCGCCGCGGTATCGGTGCGGGGAATCAGGTTGCGATAGCCGTCCAGCATCTTGCCGAGACGGGTTGCCCCCAGCATGGCGCCGGCCTCGGCAGCGGTCACCGGACTCAGGCGGAGCGCCTTGTCGGCTTCGAGCTCGACCAGGACACCGCCGGATCCGACGATGGTCAGCGCGCCATAGGGCGGTGCCGCCTGGTAGCCCACCATCGCCTGCACGCGGTCGACCAGTTCCTCCTGCATCTCGTAGCCATCGATGACGGCGCCCGGGACCTTTTCACGGACGTTCCTTTCGATCAGCGCCACTGCCGCGCCGAGGCCCGCCTCGTTCGTGATGCCGAGCTGGACCGCGCCGACGTCGGAGCGGTGCGGCACATGGACGGACATCACTTTCACGACCATCGGGTATCCGATCTGATCGGCGAGCGTCATCGCCTCCGCCATCGAACGCGCCACGGCGGATTTGACGACCGGAATCCCGTAGCTCGCGAGCAGACGGCCGACCAGCTTCGACGGCAGCGGACCCTGAATGCCGGCGACCTCCTGGCGCAAGGCCGCGCGCTCGGCCGTCAGCTTGCGGTCGGCGAGGCGGCGCGGATCGCGCCGGCGGCCCGCCCAGGCCACCATGCTTTTCACTGCGACAAGCCCCGGCCACAAGCCGCGCAGCGCCGGCACGCCGGTGCCTTCCAGATGGCCGAGCAACCGGTCGTTCATGATCTCCGCGGTCGGCGAAATCACGATGAGCGGCTTGTCGACCGCGCGGCTGAGCTCGGCGACCGTCCCCAGGTGACCTGAATAGTTGCGCAGGCTGCTGGGCGGCAACGATGCCTGCATGTCCTGGAGAATGACGCCGACGCCGACCTCGTCCGCCGTCATGACCGCGGTCATGCCGGCCAGCGCAGCACCGGCCTGGCGGCCGACGCTCTGGCCGACATCGAGCGGATTCTGGCCGGGGATCCCCGGCAGCGCGCTGCGCAGGGCGCTGCCCGTCGCCTCCGAGAAGACGGCGAGCGGCAAATCGATCTCGTCGCAGACATCGCAGGCGAGCGCGGTCTCGCCGCCCGAAATCCCCATCAGCGCGACCTCGCCCCGGGTCGGCCGCTTGCGGCACACGGCGAATGCCTCGAGCGCCGCGATCAACTCCTCGTAATCGTCGACGACGGGAATACCATAGCGGTCGACGAAGCCCTTGAAGGCGTCGTCGTTGCGGATGAGCGCGCCGGTGTGCGCCAGGGTCGCCCGGGCGCCGGTCGCGGAGCGGCCGACCTTGAGGACGACCATCGACTTGCCGGCGGCGTGCACGCGGTCGACCGCGTCGGCGAAACGGTCGGCATCCGGGATCGATTCGAGGACCAGCCCGATCACCGACGTGTCGTCGTCGCCGGCGAGCCAGTGCAGATAGTCGGCCCCGGTCACCCGGTACTCGCTGCCGATTGTGACGACCTTGGAAAAGCCGGCCGTGCAGGAATTGATCACCGAGATCGCCGCCGACCCCGACTGCGCGATCAGGGCAACCGGTCCGCGACGGACGCGCGAGGTGATGCCGCCGGTGTAGATCGGCGTGGCGTCGGACAGGTTGATCAGGCCCATGCAATTGGGGCCGTGCATCAGGATGCGGCTGCTGCCCACCAGCTGCCGCAGCTCCGCCTCCTGCTCGGGCGAGAAGCCCGCGGTATTGACGATCGCCGTCCGCACGCCGCGTTGATCGAGGCGGCGCACGACATCGGCGACGCCAGCCGCCGGTACGGAGGCCAGTGCCACGTCGACGTCGTCCGGCAGCGCTTCGATGGCGGGCACCGCGGCCAGCCCGGCGATCTCGGGCGCTTCGCCATGGACGGGTATGACCCTGCCGGCGAACTTGTAGTTCGCCAGATTGTCGAGCGCGACGTTGCCCAGCGTCTGCCGTTTGGGCGAAGCGCCGATGACCGCGATGGTGCGCGGCCGGATCAGCGCGTTCAGAAGAGTATCCATTGCTCTTGAGCTTCCTATCTCCGATTCAAGCCCGAACCTCACCCTGAGGAGGCCCAAAGGGCCGTCTCGAAGGGTGGGCCGCGCCATTGCCGTTGCCCATCCTTCGAGACGCCGCGTGGAGTCCGAGGTATTTGGGGGGCGCGGCCCCTCAGGATGAGGTCTTTGGTGAAGCCGTCATTTGACCCAGACGCTCGCCATGTCGGGATTGCCGTTGAAGGCGAGATCCATCTCCTCGTCGATGCCGCCGAAGCGGCTCGAGATCGCGAAGAACTTCTTGGCGTTGGTCAAGGTGAGATGCGGCATGTCGCGCGCGATGATCTCCTCGTACTGCTTGTACCATTGCCGCCGCTCTTCCAACGGCACCGCGGCGGCCTTGGCCGCGATCGCATCGAGGTCGGGATTGCAGTAGCCGGTCGGATTGACGTACGGCACGTTCGTGGTGTTGCACAGGAAGGAACGATCGACGCCGAACAGCGGATCGGTGCGGGCCGTCAGGGAGACCATCGAGACGTCGTAGTTGCGGTCCTTGAAGACCTTGTTGGTCCACAGCTGGCCCTCGAGCAAGCTCAGTTTCACCTCGACGCCGATGGCGCGCCAGTTCGCGGCGATGATCTGGGCGGCCGGCTCGGCATAGAAGGCGTCGGCATTGACCGCGCCGGTGAAGTCCACGGTGAAGCGCTTGCCGTCCTTGAGGGGAAAGCCCGCCTCGTCGAGCATCTTGCCCGCCTTCGCCGGGTCGTAGGCGAACTGCTTGTTGTAATCGACCGACGGATCGGTGAGCTTGGTGAACTGCTCAGGGATCGCGTTCATCGCCGGGAAGGCCAGCCCCTGATAGACGTCCTTCGAGAGGCGCTCGCGATCGATCGCCGTCAGCAAAGCCTGCCGCACCAGCGGCTTGTTGAGCGGTTCGCGCGTCATGTTGATGTCGAGCGACAGCCGTTCGGCGGCGTTGACCTTGATCTCGCGCACCTCGAAGGCGTTCTTGGCCTTGGCCTGCTCGATGGTCCGGCCGATCTGCGGCAGCGCCGGCCGCAGCACGTCGATCTCGCCGCGATAGAGCGCGTTCTGCTGCTGCTGCACGTTGGGAATGAACACGGCGACGACCGAGTTGAGATAGGGCTTCGGCTGGTCCCAGTAGTATTCGTTGCGGGTGAAGGTGATGCCGCGGCCTTCTTCCCACTGAACGAATTTGTACGGACCCATGCCGACCGGCGCACGGTTGGCGGGGTTGGTCGGAATGTCGGTGCCGTCATAGATGTGCTTGGGCATCAGCGGGAAGACTTCCTTGTCGAAGCCCTCCAGCGCGGCGGACTGCGGCTCCTTCAGCGTGACCACGAACGTGTTGGCATCCGGCGTTTCGACGCGGTCGATGTTCGGCAGCACCTTAACCAGGTAGGTGTTGAATTTGGCGAAGGCGTTCAGGGTGAACGCGACGTCCTCCGACGAGAACGGCTGGCCGTCCGACCATTTGAGGTTGGGGCGCAGGTGGAAGGTGTAGACCTTGCCGTCCTTGGAGATATCCCAGGAGCTCGCGATCTGCGGCTTCTTGTTGCCCGCCTTGTCGTACTTGAAGAGACCGCTCGCCCACAGGTCGGCGATGATCAGCGGCGTCACCGCCGAGGTCAGCTGCGTGTTGAGCGTGGCGCCGGCGACGCTGACGCCAATCACCGCGGTGCCGCCGCGCTTGGGTGTCGCCTGCGCGTTGGCCGCGCCCGCGCAGCCGATGCCGAGCGCCGCGAGACACGCCGCCGCCGCCAGCGACCTCATGGCCAGGCGGGGCCGCCTGAAAATCCCGTTCATTGCGATGCTCCTTGCAGGGGTGGCGTTGTTTGGCCGGATTGTGACGTGGCGGCAACCGCGGCGTCCATGGCCAGCCGGCGTTCGCGGGCGAGATGCGGATCGGCGACCAGCTTGGCGGCCAGAAGAGACCGCGTGTAGTCGTTCGCCGGATTGCCCAGCACCTGGCGTGTCGGGCCCGCCTCGACGACCTTGCCGAGATACATGACGATCACCCGGTCGGAGATGGCATCGACGACATTGAGATCGTGGCTGATCAGGACCAGGCCGAGGTTGCGGCTGGATTTCAGGCTTATCAGCAAATCGAGGATCTGCGCCTGGACCGACATGTCGAGGCTCGACAGCGGCTCGTCGGCGATGATCAGCCGGGGCCGCACCGCCATGGCGCGGGCGATCGCGATGCGCTGCTGCTGGCCGCCCGACAGTTGATGCGGATAGCGATCGTGGAACTGCGCGGCGTCGAGGCCGACCGAGGCCAGCAATTCGGTTATCTCGGCGGCGAGCGTGCCGCGCGTCGCCAGCCCATGGCGCAGCAGGACATTCGACAGGGTCGTGTCGACGCGCATGCGGGGATTGAGCGACGATGCCGGATCCTGGAAGATCGGCTGAACCGCTTTTCGAAAGGTCGCCCAATCGGGTGCGGCGAACCGAGCCATGGGCTGGCCATAATAGGCGACCTCGCCCGAGCTCGGCTTGACGAGGCCCAGCAGCATGCGGGCGAGCGTGCTCTTGCCCGAGCCGGATTCGCCCACGATGGCCAGCGTCTCGCCTTCATTGACGTCGAGATCGACCGTGTCGACCGCGCGCTTGGCGTCGCCGGCGCCGCCGAACCAGCGTCGTCGGCCAAAGCTCTTGACGAGGGAGCGCGCGGACAGGATCGGCGTGCTCATGGCGACGCGGCGCTTCCCAGGACTTTCGTCTGATGCAGCCGCCGCGCCGCCGCGAGAAGGCTGGCGGTATAGGCATTCTGCGGCGCATCGAACAAGGTGAACACATCGGCCGCTTCGACGATCCGGCCGCCCTGCATGACATAGACCTGATCGCACAGCTCGGCGACCATGCCGAGGTCATGGGTGATGATCAGCATGGCGAGATTGCGCTCCTTGTTGAGGCGGCGCAGCGTCTGGATCACCTGGTACTGGACCGTGGCGTCGAGCGCGGTCGTCGGCTCATCGGCGACCAGGATCTGCGGATCGGGCGCCAGGGCCATGGCGATCAGCACGCGCTGGCGCATGCCGCCCGACAATTCGTGCGGATAGAGGCGCAGGATGCGCGCGCTGTCGTCGAGCCCGACCTGCTGCAAGAGCTCCGCCGATTTCTGCTGGACGGCGCGCCGGTCCGAAAGATGCCGCAGCGCTTCCGCCAGCTGCCGGTCGATGCGCAAGGTCGGATTTAGATAGGAGAGCGGATCCTGGAACACCATCGACAGGCCGCGATGGCGGCGCAGCGCACGCATGGTTTCCGGCGCCATCGCCAGCACGTCGTCGCCGCAAAAGCTGACCGAGCCCGACAGCTCCGCGATCTCGACATTGGGCAGCAGCCGGGTCATCGCCCGGCCGAGCGTGCTCTTGCCCGAGCCCGATTCGCCCACGATGCCGACGCATTGGCCGGGGTAGACGTCGAGGTCGACGCCATCGACCGCCTTCACGATGCGGCCGTGGACGCGGAAGTGCACCTTCACGTCACGCGCCTGCAGCAAGGGCGATCCGGCGGGCGGCATGCTCACGTCCCCACCGTCCTCAACCCTCGAGCTTCGGCGCCACGGCGGACGCCCGTGGATTGAACATTTCGGTGACCCCGTCGGCGAACAGATTGAAGCCCAGCACGGCGATGCAGATCGCCACGCCGGGAAACACGCTCATCCACCAGGCCAGCTCGAGGAATTCCTGGCCGCGGTTCAGCATCTCGCCCCAGCTCGGGACGGCGGGATCGGACAGGCCGAGAAAGCCCAGGCCGGCCTCGATCAGGATCGCCGTGCTGGCGTCGAGCGAGACCTGGACAATGACCGTCGGCAGGGCGTTGGGCAGGATCTCGCGAAAGATGATGTGGAAGGTCGAGAGGCCCACGGCGCGGGCCGCCAGCACGAATTCCCGTTCCGACAGGGTGATGAACTGTCCGTAGACGATGCGCGCCTCGATCGGCCAGATCGCCAGCGCGACCGCGGCGACCTGAAGCCAGAAGCTCGAGCCCATCAGCGACACGCTGAACAGCACAATGATGATCGCCGGCAGGGTGTGAAACAGGTCGGTGACGCGCAGCAGCACGGCGGCGACGGCGCCGCGGAAATAGCCTGCCAGCGCGCCCATCGTGCCGCCGATCAGGAAGGCCATGGCGGCGGCGCAGAAGCCGATGGTGAGGGACGATCGCCCGGCAAAGAGCAATACCGAGCGGACATCCCGGCCCAGGCTGTCGGTGCCGAGCGGATGCTGCCACGACGGCGGCTGCAGCGCGGGCGACCCGAGATCCATGGGTCCGCTCGAGGCAAACCAGGGAGCAAACGCCGACAGCGCCGAGATCGTCACGAGGATGATCAACCCGATGCCGCCAAAGCGCGTGCGGAACAGGCGGCGCAACAGATCGAGCGACGCTGACGCACGCGAGCGGCGCAACACTGGCGGCATCGACATCAGCACGCTGGGCTCGGCAGGCATCACGCTAACGTTGCGCCGACGAAAAGCGAATTCTCGGATCGAGCCAGGCGTAGAGCAGATCGACCACGATGTTCATGAAGACCACCGAGCAGGCGATCAGGATGACCACGCCCACGATCACCTGGGTGTCGCGGGCGCGCACCGCCTCGACCATCAGGGATCCCACGCCCGGGTAGGAGAAGACGGTTTCGAGCAGGACCGCGCCGCCCATGGCGGTGCCGAACGAGTACCCCATCACCGTGATGACGGGCAGGATGGAATTGCGAACCACATGGCCCATGATGATTTCGCGCCGCGACAGGCCTTTCTGCCGCGCCGTGACGATGTATCCCTGCTCGAGCGTCTCCCGCACGCTGGCACGCATGAAGCGTGCCACGCGGGTGGTTTCCAGGATGGTGTAAGTCGCTACCGGCAGGACCAGATAGGTCGCCCGCTCGAGCAGCCAGTCGATGCCCGACGCGCGCGAGATCATCGGCCCCATGCCTTGCGTCGGCAGCCATCCAAGGTGGATCGAGAACACCATGACGAGCAGCTGCCCCACCCAGAAGGTCGGCATCGCGTAGCCGATCAGCACGAGGCTCGACCATGCCTGGTCGACGCTGCGATGCGGCGTCACCGCGGACTGGATGCCGATCGCAATGCCGATCATCAGGCCAAACGCATAGCCGACACCGGCGAGCAGCAAGGTGCGCGGAAACCGCTCCGCCAGGATGTCGAAGACCGGCCGGCGGTAATTCATCGAGTAGCCGAGATCGCCGTGCAACACGTTCACCAGATAGCCGTACAGGCGCTGCAGAAACGGCTGGTTGAGCTGGAAGCGCTGCTCGAGCGCGGCGCGCAGCGCCGGCGGAACCGGCATGTCGCCCACCATGGCCTGGATCGGATCGCCCGGGATGAGCTGGAGCAGGCAGAAGATCAGGACGACGACGCTCAGCAGAAGCAGCACGGCCTGCGCCATATGTCCCGCGATATGCCGCAGCATCAACACCTCACCCCGATGTCCCCATGGTGCAATGCATCATAGGGTCATGCGCCCGTCAATTACGGATGCATTTTCCGACGAGATCGGACGCATCGGGCACCACGTCGCGCGTTGTCGTCGATCAAGTGATTGGCAAGTCGATTGCTTGACGAATAGACGCTCATCGAAGGATATGCTGACCTTGCGCGTCATAAACAGAATTGCCGGGGGACAAAAGCGTGGTGAGGAAAGTTATCGATCTGGAGTGCCTGCTCCCTCCGGATGAGCAGGGGCGTCCCCGGCAGTATCACGAGCAAGCGTCGCACCGCATCGGCTACGGCGATCCCGAGCTGCTGGAGCCCCGTCCCGGCTACGGGTTCGCGAACTACCAGAACATCTTCCGCAAGCGCGTCGCCGGACCGGGCAAAAGCGAAGGGGAAAAGAAGCCCGTCGGCCAGTCGATCAAGGACTTCGTGGCCGAGCTCGACCGCGAGGGCGCCGAAGTCTCCGTGCTCGGCCGCGTCGACAACTACGTGCTGGCCGATGTCGTGAAGGAATTCCCCAAGCGCTTTTTCGCGCTGGCCTCGATCAGCCCGTTCGACGGCATGCGTGGCGTGCGCGAGTTCGAGCATCTCGTCAAGGAGCGCGGCCTCAATGGGCTGCGCGTGGCCGCCCTGTACAACAATCTCCCGGCGAGCGACCGGCGCTACTATCCGCTCTACGCCAAATGCGTCGAGCTCGATGTCCCGGTGCGCATCTATTCGACGATGAACTACGCCAACGACCGCCCCTACGATCTCGGGCACCCCCGCCATCTCGACCAGATCGCGATGGATTTCCCGGAACTGCGCATCGATGCGGCGCTGAGCGGCTGGCCCTGGGTCAACGACCTGGTCGGGCTGATGCGCCGCCATCCCAATCTCTACTGCGACACGTCTGCCCATCACCCGCAGTATTTCGGCGTTTCCGGATCGGGCTGGGAGATGTTCATGCAGTTCGGCAATACCCTGCTGCAGGACAAGATCATGGTCGGATTCTCGAAGGACTCCTTCGGACTCACCATCCCGCAAAGCGTGGCGATCTACGAGAAGTTGCCGCTCAAGGACAAGGTCATCGAGAAATGGCTCTATGGCAACGCCAAGGAATTCCTGCGGTGCTGAGCGGCTTGGGCGCGGCGGCAACCCGTGCCTGCGACATGAGAAGCAAATACGCGTGACGCAAGGCAATAGCTTTTGCGTTTTGGTCGCGTTTCATCGACACTTGCCTGAATGATTTCGCGCAGGTTGATGCTTGGGGGCGTTGCGGGTTTGACGTTGCCGGCGATGGCCGGCTGTGCAGGTCGCCAGACGGCGTCCCAATCCAACAACACGCAATCGGCGCCGCCCGCTTCGGCCGGGCTGGATGCGGTCATCGACATAAGCCACAACGTCACCGTCACCGACTTCACCCTGGTCCGTCGTCGCAGCAATATCCTGGGCGTCATTCACAAGGCGACGGAAGGCGGCGACTACGTCGATCAATCCTACAGCGCGCGACGCCCGCAGGCCGAGGCGGCGGGCCTGCTGTGGGGCGCCTACCACTTCGGCACCCGCCAGTATCCGGGCGCCCGGCAGGCGAATGCCTTCCTGGCGACCGCCAGACCGGGACCATCGACGCTCCTGGCGCTCGACTTCGAGCCGAATGACAGCAACCCGCGCAACACCATGACCCTCGCCCAGGCCGAGGCCTTCGTGCAGACCGTCTACCAGGCCACCGGCCGGTTTCCGCTCGTCTATACGCATCCGAGCTGGGCCGATGGCGTGCCGTCGGGCCGCGGCAGGGTCAGGCTGACGACGCCCATCAGTTCGAGCTCCATACTGGCGCGTTGCGAGTTGTGGCTGGCGGACTATCGCGAGGAGCCGCAATTGCCCTCGGCGTGGGCGGGGAAAGGCTGGCGCCTGTGGCAGTATGCCGGCAATGAGACCGAGGCTGACGCCGCCTATGGCAGCGTGCCGCGCTCCGTCGCAGGTGTCAGCCATTGCGACCGCAACCTGTTCGCCGGCGATACGACCGCGCTCTACAAGTTCTGGAAGGGCACCGGCGGAAGCGCGTGAGTTGTTGAGCGTTGCTGGGCGCTCGCGCCGCGCTCCGTGCTTCAGCGAAAATCAAGGTTCCTGAGAGCCAAGTGTCCCAAATGAGACAGCGCCCGCTATCGGCGGAGTGCTAGCCTTCAGGGGTCGTAGAGGCACGCGACCCCATAAATATTTGAAGTGCCACTGCTAAAATACAATCAGACGTTGAGGAATGGCTCTTGGGAGACTGGGAGAGCACCCTCGAAGGCCAGCCGGTGGGGGGACCACGGGCCCTCCGGTGCTTGCTTAAGTCATTGATCAGCTTGCGAATCCTATCAATTTTCGGAACGCGACCCGAGGCCATCAAAATGGCACCGGTGGTCGAGGCGTTGCGGCAGATCAGCTCGACGACATCGATTGTCTGCGTGACCGGCCAGCACCGGGAGATGCTGGATCAGGTGTTGCAGCTGTTCGGCATAAAAGTGGACTACGACCTCGGCCTCATGACCCGCGACCAGACCCTGAACGGGCTGGCCGGCCGGGCCTTTCCGGCGATCGATGCCATGCTCGACCAGGTGCGCCCAGACCGCGTGCTCGTGCATGGCGACACCACCACGGCGATGGTCGCTGCGCTGGCCGCCTTCCATCGCCGCATCCCGGTCGGACATGTCGAGGCGGGACTGCGCACCTACGACCTCGCGCAGCCCTGGCCGGAGGAAATGAATCGCCGGGTCGTCGACCTGGCGAGCGATCTGCTGTTCGCGCCGACCGCGGGCTCCAAGGCCAACCTGCAGGGCGAACGTCTGGCCGGACGCATCGTCGTCACCGGCAACACCGTGATCGACGCCCTCGAGACAACGGTGGCGCGCATCGACGGCGATGCCGCCCTGCGCGGCCGGCTCGACCAGCAGTTCGCGCACCTGTCGACCGATCGCCGCCTGCTGCTGGTGACGGGCCACCGGCGGGAGAATTTCGGCGCCGGTTTCGAGAACATCTGCCGCGCGCTGGCGACACTCAGCCGCCGGTCGGACATCGAGATCGTCTATCCGGTCCACCTCAATCCCAATGTCCGCGCGCCGGTCCTCGGGAGCCTGTCGTCCTGCGCCAACATCCATCTGATGGAGCCGCTGGACTACCTGCCGTTCGTCTACCTGATGCGCCGCGCGCACGTCGTCCTCACCGATTCGGGCGGCGTGCAGGAGGAGGCGCCGTCGCTCGGCAAGCCGGTCCTGGTCATGCGCGACGTCACCGAGCGGCCTGAAGCGATCGCGGCGGGAACGGTGCGGCTGGTCGGAACCGACGCCGGGCGCATCGTCGATGCGGTCTGCGAGCTGTTCGACGACGAGCACGAGCATGCCCTCTTCTCCCAGCGGACCAATCCCTACGGCGACGGCCACGCCGCACAACGCATCGTGGCGACGCTCACGGGAAACACCGTCGAGGAATTCTCCCCCACCGTTCGCGAGCTCGCGGCATGATCGCCTGGCGCAGGATCGCGATGGCCGGGGCGCTCGCCGCACTCGCCGCGAGCTGGTCGGCCGGCGCCGCTGCCGACGCCCTCTCGGATGCATTCAAGCAGATTGCCGGCGATACCTTCATTTCCCGCGACGTGATGCTGTCGGAACTGGGCTTCACCCAACCGATGGTCATGAACGGCTCCGACGCAGCCCGGGAAATCTACCTGCCGGTGCCGGCGGGCCTTCCCCTCAGCGACGCCTTCCTGCAACTCGACGGGAAATATCTGCGCACCGACGGAGGTCGCACGACCATCCTGCTGTCCGTCGACGGCCACCCCGTCGCCGCGCGCTCTCCGACGGACGACGCCGGCGTTCTCAGGATCGGGCTCGGCATCGACGGCACGCCCCGGCCGAACGGCCTCGTCCGCGTTGGCGTCACCTGGTCGTCGTATCACGCCCGGCAAACCTGTGACGAGAAGTCGATCGGCAATTCCTACGAAATCAGCGACCAGTCGCGGCTGACCTTCCGCTACGACGGTTCGGCGGTGCGCGATCTCGCGACCGCATGGACGGCCCTGCCCGCTGCGCCGGTCCTGTTGGTGGCCAATCGCGTCCTGTCGGCGGAATCCTACGACGCCGCCTGGCGCATCGGCCTGGCGCTGCGCCAGGCCGGCAAGAGCCCGGTGATCCAGTCCCTTCCCGCCGTCGGCGAGACTGTCGACCTGCGCGGCACCACTGTGCCGGGCGGCCTGGCGTCGCTGCCGGTTTTCGCCGGGCTGGGCGTCGGCGGGACCCACACGCTGCGCAGCACTGCCGAAATCGGCGCGCTCCTGCTGTTGCGCAGCGCCGCGATCCGGCCCGACGTCATGGTCGCCGACAATGCGCTGATCAGCCAGCTCGATGCCGCGCTCGATGCGCTGGGCGAGCAGCTCCGCACGACCGCGCCGACGGCGCAGGTTGCTTTCACGGAGTGGCGCAACCGCAACTTTCGCCAACCCGGCAAGCTCGACGCCGACGCCGTGCAGCTCCTCACCGTCGCCAATCGCCCGGTCATCGCCGTCGCGCCACCGGCCGCCGCCAAGGCCGCGGTTCTGTTCGATGTGCTGTGGCGTCAGACGCCGATCGTGCCGGCGGTCCTGGTACGCACCGCCGACCGGCCCCGGATCGATACGGCAATCGTCTCGCTGTCGCGGCTGGGCGGCTCGGCGGCCAACTTCGAGGTGCTGGAGCGCAGTGACTGGACCGCCGCGTTCGATCTCGGCGTATTGGGCCCGGGCGGCCGGCTGCCTGTCGAACTGGTGATCGATGTCGCGGTCGCACCGAGCCCCAGCACCACGCCGCCGGTCGTCTCGATCTTTCTCAACAACTACCTGCTGGGCGCACGGCGCGTGGATATTGCCAACGGCCAGCGGCTGCGCATCTCCGCGCCCATCCCGCGCTACGCGCTCGACAGCCGCAACATGTTGCGTGTCTCCGTGCAGCGTCAACCGGTGCGCGACGGTTGCCGCGAGGATCCCAAGGCCTATCCGGCATCCATCCTGCCGAGCAGCCATATCCGCCTCGAGGCCGGCCAGCCTAGCAGCGACGACTTCATGGGCGTTCTGCCGCGATTGGCCGACAAGGCCCAGATCATCGTGCCGCAGGCCTACCTGAACGACGCGCCTGTCAGCCTGCCTCGGGTCATCGAACTCGCCGTTGCCAGCGCCGTGTTGCCCGACCGGGCCAAGCTCACGGTCTCGGCTAACGGGTCGGTGAAGCCTGACGGCACTTTCCTCGCTCTCGACGCTGCGATCGAGGACATCAAGCAGAAGGTGACGGTGGAAGGTGACCGCCTGAACCTGGTTGATTCCGACCGCACGCTGTTCGACGTCAGCGGACTGGACAGGATCGGCATCATCGAGCTTGCGTCGGCGGCCGGCCAGGTGGGCATCACCTATCGCACGGTCGGTCGCGACGCGCCCGACTTCAAGGTGCCGTTTCGCCTGTCGCGCGGCGACATCGTGGTCGTCGGCTCGACCGGGCTGCTCGCCGAGATCGACAGTCGCGATCCCTCGCGCAGCCGGCCGGCATACGACCCGGGAGACAGGACGCCGTGGTACGACCTGTCGCGCCTGCAGATGACCTGGCTGATCGGCGCCGCCCTTCTGCTGATCGTCACTTACGTCATCGGTCGCGTCCTGCGCGCGCGCGCGAGACGCCGCATCAAGTCTGGCTGAACGTGGCCGCCTGAAATGGCGCTCTACTGGCCCTTCGTGCTGGCGGACTACTACGCATTCCTCGAGCGCGTCGCCGTTGTCATCATGTTGATCATCACGCTCTCCAGCATCGACGACCTGTTCATCGACGTCTGGTACTGGATCCGCGAAGTGTCGCGCGCGTTGACCGTGAAACGTCGCTTCGCGCCCCTGACCGCCGCCCAGCTGCATACGCGCAGCGAGCAGCCGTTGGCGATCATGGTTCCAGCCTGGCTGGAATACGACGTCATCGCGTTGATGATCGAGAACATGGTGTCGACGCTCGACTACCGAAACTACGTCATCTTCGTCGGCACCTATGTCAACGACGCGGAGACCATCGCCGAGGTCGAACGCATGCGCATCCGCTATCGCCAGCTCGTGCGGGTCGAAGTGCCCCATGCCGGCCCGACCTGCAAGGCCGACTGCCTCAACTGGGTGGTCCAGGCGATCTTCCTCCACCAGCGCACCACCGACATCAGGTTCGCCGGGATCGTGCTGCACGACAGCGAGGACGTGCTGCATCCGCTCGAGCTCAAGTTCTTCAACTACCTGCTGCCCCGCAAGGACCTCATCCAGATCCCGGTGCTGTCGCTGCCGCGCGACTGGAAGGAATGGGTGGCCTGCACCTACATGGACGAGTTCGCCGAATGGCACGGCAAGGACCTCGTCGTGCGCGAGAGCATGGCCAACTTCGTGCCCTCGGCAGGCGTCGGCACCTGCTTTTCCGTCCACGCGCTGCAGCTTCTCGCAGCCGACACCGACAACCAGCCGTTCAACACCGAGAGCCTGACCGAGGACTACGACATCGGCGAACGGCTGGCCCGGCGCGGCCTCAAGTCCGTCTTCTGCCGCTTCCCGGTCGAATATACGGTTCGCCAGAAGATCCTGTTCGGCTACGCCGGCGAACGAACCAGGCGTCTCGTCATTCCGCTCTGCGTGCGAGAGTTTTTTCCCAACACCTTTCGCACGGCCTATCGCCAAAAGGCACGCTGGATGCTCGGCATCGGCCTACAGGCCTGGCAGCAATTCGGCTGGCAGGGCTCGTTCGCCAATCGCTACCTGCTGTTCCGCGATCGCAAGGGCGTCGTCACCTCCTTCGTGCCGATCGTGGCCTACGCGCTGACCGCGCAGTTCTTGGCTTTCTACATCGCCACGAGCCTCGGCGCCCCGCTCCTGCTCTTCCCTTCGTTGTTCGAGACCAGCCCGTGGCTGATCGACGTCATCTACTTCAACGTCGTCATGCTCTTCCTGCGAGCGGTGCAGCGCTGCTACTTCGTAGGACGCATCTATGGCTGGGAGCACGGCTTGCTGGCGATCCCGCGCATGGTCGTGACCAACCTCGTGAACTGCGTGGCCGCGGCGCGAGCCTGGCGCATCTTCCTGTCACACCTCTTCCTCGGCACGCGCATCGTCTGGGACAAGACCATGCACGACTACCCCTCGGCCGATGCGATGGTGGGCAAACGCAAACGGCTGGGCGAACTCCTCGTATCGTGGCACGTCATCGACGAAGCCGCTCTCGAGCGTGCGCTGCAGGAGCAGATACGTAGCGATTGGCCGCTCGGCCGCATGCTGGTCTCGCAAGGCCTGCTGGACGAGGAGACGCTGGCCGAGGCGATTTCCTTTCAATCGGGCCTGCCACGCGCATATCTCACTCTCGAGGAAGTCGAAGCACAGACCGACGTGCTGCCCGTAAATCTCTGCGTCCATCTGCGCATCGCGCCGTTCGGACGCACGGACGCCGGTCGGCTGCGCATTGCCGCGGCCGGACCGCTGCGCGATGCGGATATGAGCGAGATCGAGGCCTGTCTCGGCCATAAGCCCGACTTGCATGTCGCGCGCGAGAGCGAGATCGCGGCGGCACTGCGCCTGATGCGCGGCGACAAGGGCGCCTTCGCCGACGTCGCCAGCGGTTCGCCGATCCGCCTTCTCGGCGACCTGCTGATCGAAAGCGGTGCGGTGCGGCGCGACGTCCTGGAGCACGCCCTCGACGAATACAAGCCGGAAGAGCACGGCCGCATCGGCCATTTTCTCGTCACCCGCGGCATCGTGACTTCGGCCGTTGTCGAGGCGACGATCGATTCTCAACGCAGCCTGTTGGCGCGCCATGCCCATCCCGCGACATAGGACAGGCGGCGCGGCCGCGGTCCTGGTGGCATTCGCTCTGACGGGTGGCGGAGAGGCCTGGGCGCAGCAGGCGTCCCCGCGCGCACCGGCCCCTGTTCAAGCGCCGTCCGACGAACTGCCGCTCTCGGGTCCGGCCTTCTACCTGGCCGACGAGGCCTATCGCGCGATGGAGCGGCACGACTACGGCACCGCCATCGCCAAGGCCGAGGAAGCAATTCGCCAGCGCCCCGACCTGTCACGGCTGAAGCGCCTGCTGATCGCCGCGCTCGAGGCCTCGCGCAATCCCTTGGAAGCCTCGCGTCGGGCCACCGAATTCATCGCCGCGGGCGATCGCGATCCCGCCCTGCTCGCCGACCGCGACCGACTGCGCGACTCACCCCTGGCCCGCGCGCAACTGGCGGTGCTGCAGGCGCCGAACGACCGGGCAGCGCAAGCCCGCCTTGCGCGCCTCCTGGCCGGGGAAACCGCGCGCCCGCCCAGCCCGGCTTATCTTGCCGCTGATGCCGCCTTCAAGGCGGCGGCCCGGCGGGATTTCGATCAGGCGGCCAGACGCGCCGCCGAAGCCGTTCGGCTGCAGCCGGCCAACAGCGCCTACAGGTTGCTGCTGATCACCTCGCTTGCCAACGCCGGCCTCCTCTCCGAGGCCGACGTCGCCGCGACAGAAGCGCTTGCGCGCGGTCCCTTGGATTGGGCCGTGCTGGTCGAACGAGGCACCATACGCTGGCGCCAGGATCGCGCACGCGACGCAGCGGACGATTTCGAGGCCGCGCTGAAACTCGGCGTGCCCGAGGCCCGGGCCCGCTCCGTGCGGCTCGCGCTCGCCGATGCGGCGGCCAAGGCCGGGCAACCGCAACGCGTGCTCGATGCGCTGGCGCCCTACGCCACCGAACAGAGCTATGCCGTCGCCGCGCGGCGCGGCTTTGCCCTGCTGGCGCTCGGCCAGAATGACGAAGCCCTCGCCGCCTTCGATACGGCCCTCGCCACTGCCGCGCCCGGTCGAGAGCACGATATGGTGACCGCAGCCAAGATCGGCGTCCTTGCAAACCTTGGGCGGCGCCGGGAAGCGATCGACCTGTTTGGCCAGTCGCTCGCCAATGACGGACTCGGCACCTTACCCGACCTCGACATCGCCTATCTCGGCGTACGCCTGGGCAATGACGAAGTCGCCCGGGACCGCTTCGCCAAAGCGCAGTCGAACGGCACGCTTGCACCTTCGGCGGCACTCGACGCCGCCTATGTCTCCAAGCGGCTGGCCGAGAACGCGCAGGCCCTGGCTTATTTCCGCGACGCCATCGACGCCGCCGATGGCGGCACCTTTCCCATGCCAGCGCAGAACCTGTTCTATATCCGGCGCGATGTCGCCGAGCTCGAGCGCCGCTGGGGCGGCTACGCGACCTTCACCTACAATGCCGTGGGCGTGGCACCTGCCACACTGCTCGCTCCGCCGGCGGCCGGCGGCAACGTGCTGCAAGCCGGCCTGGAGGCTTATTGGCGGCCGCCGGTCATCGGTTACCGCAACGGCCGGATCTTCGAGTTGTTTGCCCGTACCTTTCAGACCCTGGCAGACGAAAGCGGTGGCCCCACCGGCACGTCGACCCAACAGGGCATGGCTGGCGCGCGCTGGAAGCCTTTCTCGAACGTCAATCTGATCGTTGAAGGCGCCCGCCTGTTCGCGCTCGGCACGGTGGCCCGCAACGACTGGCTGGCCCGCGTCGCAGCCTCGCACGGCGAAGGCACGGATCTGCGCGTCGAGGAATCGAACTGGACGATGTGGCAGGTCTACGGCGAGTACGACCACTATTTCGTGACGCCGCAAAACCTCATGGCGTTCGAGGGAAGGTTGGGCCGCAGCTTCCGCGCCGACACGGTCAGCGACCATCTGGTCGGCACGCCCTTCCTGGTAGTGGGGGGCGCCTACGACGACACGCTGGCCACGCCGGGCGCCGTCGGCGCCGGCGCCGGGTTCAGCCTCCGTTACTGGTTCCGCGAGAGCAAGTACGAAGCCCCGCGATCCTATGTCGACCTGAACGTCCAGTATCGCTTCAGGATCGCCGGCGACGACCGGGCACGGGGCGTGTTCGCGAGCGTAACCTTTGCCTACTAGCGATCACCCGATGGTGCCGTTGCGGCGGCGTCGCACGGCCGTCGCCGGAGCTGCCGCCCTGCTGGGGACGCTGGCCGCCCCCAAAGGCTGGACGCGGGCGCAGGACCGGCCCTCGGCGCCGAATATCGAAGGCATCGTCTGGCAGCCCGACGCGGCGACGGTGGAACCGCGCGGCGACTGGAACAAGCTCGGCGTGCGGCGCCTTCTCGTGCAATGGACCATGGTAGACGGGCTCGCCTTCGTGCCTGGCACCGACTTCAAGCTCGTGCCGAAGCTGCCCGACTGGGCGCGCATCGCGCAAGAGCCATGGGCGCAGGAAGTTATCCTCGGTTTGGCGGGGCGCTACGACGAGCGCGTCGCGCGCACGGAGGTGCCGCAGCTTGCCGATATTTCCAGTCGCCTCGCCCGCCTGCCGACGCCGCTCAAGGTGGTCGGCTGGTACTTCCCGGTCGAGGTCGATCCCACCTGGACCGAGGCCCCGCGGCTGGCGGACGCGCTGCGGAGCCTGCCGCGGCCACTCTGGATCAGCGTCTACGACAGCGCCAATGTCGGAGCCGAGACCCTGGCCGACTGGTTGACCGGCTGGCTTCCAGCAAACCTCAATGTCTTTTTCCAGGATGGTGTCGGCGTCCACGCCCGCGAGGCGCCGGTCGCCGGGCGCTACGCCGATGTCCTTGCCGAGCGGTTGGGCAAGGATCGCCTGTGCATCATCGCCGAAGCCTTCCGCCCGAAAATCGGAGGCGGCTTCCGCGCCGCCACGCTGGACGAACTTCGCCTCCAGCTCGCCGCCTATGGAGAGCATCCGATCTTCCTGTTCGAGGGGCCGCATTACGTGGGCGACGATCTGGTGCGTGGGCTGCTCGGACAGCAACCCGGCCAGCGCTGATCGCGGCGCTATTTGCCCTTCCTGGCGCGATCAATCGCCTCGGTGATGAGGCGGTGCGCTTCCTCGACGCCGCCCCAGCCCTGCAGCTTCACCCATTTGCCGGGCTCGAGGTCCTTGTAGTGGATGAAGAAGTGCTCGATCTGCTGGCGCGTGATCTCGGGCAGATCGGTGTATGTCTTCACATGGACATAGCGCTGGGTGATCCGCGGTGACGGCACGGCGATGATCTTCTCGTCGCCGCCGCCATCGTCCTCCATCTTGAGCACGCCGATGGGCCGCACGTTCATCACGGCGCCGGCGATGATCGGACGGGTGTTGGCGACCAGCACGTCGATCGGATCGCCGTCGTCCGACAGCGTGTGCGGCACGAAGCCGTAGTTCCCCGGGTAGCGCATCGGCGTGTAGAGAAAGCGGTCGACGACGAGCGCGCCGGCGGCCTTGTCCATCTCGTACTTGATGGGCTCGCCGCCGATCGGCACCTCGATGATGGTGTTCACGTCCTCGGGCGGCTTGTGGCCGATCGCGATGGCGTCGAGGTTCATGGCGTTATCCTGTCTGCCAACGGCGGTTGCTCAGGAGAGAACCGGCAACCACATTCTCCCGGCAGCAGATCATTTGCGCAAGCGCGTGAAACCTGTAAGCAATGGTTGGGCAAATGCCCGGCTCCTCTTCCTTTGGGAGTGCGTCATGATTCGCGTGCTTGTCGCCCTGGCCCTCGTAGCATGCTCTACAGCCGCTCTCGCCAGCGGCCCTTGCGTAGAGCTCGTTTGCGATCCCAAGAAGCCGGGTGGGCCTACCCTTTGCGCTTACCAAGCTGACTGGATCGTCGAAGGGGAGGTCAATTCCATTGCCAACGAGCACGGGCCGAGGTGCGCGACCAATATGGGCTGCAGCGTGATCTGGAGAGGTGGCTACGTGACGCTTGCGAAGCAGTCTGTCGCCATTACCAAGAGTACGCCATCGACGGCTCTCTCTGGGGCATTCAAGCTCCTGTACCCCTTCGGTCCAATTCGCATCGACGCCGGTTCGCCGTGCTGGGAGCGGACCACTCGGCTCGACCCTTCGATGGTCGGCAAACGCGTCCGCTTCTACGGGATCAACGACAACAACGCGTTGCGTGGGACCGGCGACGTCCAGGTGGGATACTTCGCCTTTGAAGTGGTCGAGTAGAGAGGCACGCATGAAAGTGAAACATGCTGCAGCCGTCTTTGCATTTCTTCTTTTCCCCGTGCCGGCCGTCTTTGGGCAGGAGGCGTGCCCGCCACCGCCTTGCGACCTGAAGAAGGACGGCAGGGCCAAGTGCGAGGCGGCGGCCGACTGGGTGATAGAAGGCACGCTTGGAAGCGTCACCGACGTGCATGAGCGTACCTGCGAAAGCTGTGAACCCAAGGTACGCTGGGGCGGCGCAACGCTCATTCTATACAAGGCGAAAGGCGTGAAACTGGCGCCGGATGCGATATTCAAAGGGACAATCGTCCCCTCTCAATATGGAGGTACGAAGGTCGTTTCCTCCTCGCATTGCTGGGAGGCCACGGCTCGGATCGACCTGCAGGCAATGGACAAGATCGTTCGCGTCTATGGCACAGACACGTTGAAACCGTTCGAAGTCAAGCCGGGCTACTTTGCGTATGAGGTCGTTGGCGAGGGCAAGAGCCCGTAAAAAGAAACCGGCGACCCTTGCAGAGCCGCCGGCTTCGTTCGCCTCCCAGCGACGACGCCGTCAGTTGTCGTCGGCGTAGATGTTGCGGTCCTTGGTCTCCGGCATGAAGAACAGGCCGATGACGAAGGTCATGCCCGCGATCACGATCGGATACCACAGGCCCGAGTAGATGTTGCCGGTCGCCGCCACGATGGCGAAGGCGGTGGGCGGCAGGAAGCCGCCGAACCAGCCGTTGCCGATGTGATAGGGCAGCGACATGCCGGAGTAGCGGATGCGGGTCGGGAAGAGCTCGACCAGCATGGCGGCGATCGGCCCGTAGACCATCGTCACATAGAGGACGAGGATCGCGAGGAGGAGGATCGTCATCGACATGTTGACCTTGGCCGGGTCGGCCCCCGCCGGATACCCGGCGGCGCGGATGGCTGCGGTGGCCTGGTCGTTGAAGGCCTTCTCCTTGGCCGCTCCGTCGGCGCCGGCGGTCGCCTTGTCGAACGAGGTGATGACCTTGTCGCCGATCTTGATCGTGGCCGGCGTGCCGGCGGGCGCCGCCACGTTCGAGTAGTTCACCGCGTTGCGCGCAAGGAACGACTTGGCGATGTCGCACGAGCTGGTGAAGCTTGCCGTTCCGGTCGGGTTGAACTGGAACGAGCATTCACCGGGATAGGCCGTCACGACCACCGGCGATTTCTCGAGTGCCTGTTCGAGCTGCGGATTCACCGCGTTGGTGAGCGCCTGGAATATCGGGAAGTAGGTGACGACGGCCAGCAGGCAGCCGGCGAGAATGATCGGCTTGCGGCCGACCTTGTCCGACAGCCAGCCGAAGAAGACGAAGAACGGCGTGCCGATCGCCAGCGCCACGGCGATCACGATGTTCGACGTCGTGCCGTCGAGCTTCAAGGTCTGGGTGAGGAAGAACAGGGCATAGAACTGGCCGCAATACCACACGGCGGCCTGGCCGGCGGTGCCGCCGAACAGGGCGAGGATGGCGATCTTGGCGTTCTTCCAGGTGCCGAAGGCCTCGCGCAGCGGCGTCTTGGAGCCCTTGCCGGCGTCCTTGATGCGCTGGAAGGCGGGCGATTCCTGCAACTGCAGGCGGATCCAGATCGACACCGCCAGCAGCAGGATCGACAGCAGGAAGGGCACGCGCCAGCCCCACTCGTTGAACTGCGCCGGCGTGAGCCACAGGCGCAGCACCAGGACGACGATCAGCGACAGGAACAGGCCGACCGTGGCCGTGGTCTGGATCCACGACGTGTAGTAGCCGCGCCGATTCTGCGGCGCATGCTCGGCGACGTAGGTCGCAGCACCGCCATACTCGCCGCCCAGCGCCAGGCCCTGGATGCAGACGGCAGACGATGAACAGCACCGGAGCGATGAAGCCGATCGCGGCGTAGCTCGGCAGCAGGCCGACCACGAAGGTCGAAATGCCCATCAGGGTCATGGTGACGAGGAAGGTGTACTTGCGGCCGATCAGATCGCCCAGGCTGCCGAAGAACAGCGCGCCGAAGGGACGGACCGCGAAGCCCGCGGCAAAGCCCAGCAGAGTGAAGATGAAGGCCGCCGTCGGGTTGACGCCCGAGAAGAAGGTGGCGCTGATGTTCACCGCGAGCGAGCCCGCGAGATAGAAGTCGTACCATTCGAAGACGGTGCCGACCGACGAGGCGATGATGACCTTGCGTTCCTCGCGGGTCATCCGCCGTCCGGGTTCGGCCCCGGCCGTTGCTGCGATTGCCATGAGCGTTGGCTCCCCTTGTTAGTTAGGACACACTTTCTGCATTCAGTTGGTAAGGTGCAATTCGACGAAGGTCCAAGGGGTCGGCCGACGGGATGAAATTGTGCAATGCAGCGCTACCGTTCGGCGCTGCAGCAAGGAACGACAAGAAACATGGCTGGGGAAACACTGAGCTTCCTGATCGCCGACGATCATCCGATGGTGCGTGATGCCTTGGCGTCCGCACTCGGCCAGGCCTTTGCCGGCGCCGGAATCGCCATGGCGGGCTCGCTGGCCCAGGTCCAGGCGGCACTGGAGCGCCAGCCCGAGACCGACGCCCTCCTCCTCGATCTCGACATGCCCGGCATGGACGGCCTGACCGGGCTTGCCCTGCTGCGGTCGGACCATCCGACGGTGCCGATCATCGTCGTGTCGGCGGCGCGCGATGCCGCCGTGGTCCGCCATGCCTACGAATTCGGCGCCTCCGCCTATATCGACAAATCGGCCTCGCTCGAACAGATCGCCAGGACGGTGCAGGCCGTGCTCGACGGCGAGGTGTTCGCGCCGCCGGAGGCGCCGCCCGACAATTCCGTCGCCCAGCGCGCCGCCCAGCTCACGCCCCAGCAATGGCGCGTGCTCGCGCTGATGGTGCAGGGCGATCAGAACAAGCAGATCGCCCACAAGCTGGGCGTGGGCGAAGCGACCGTGAAGGCGCATGTCACGGTGATCCTGCGCAAGCTCGGCGTGCGCTCGCGCACCCAGGCCGTCATCGAAGCGCGCGGGCTGGCGCTTCCGCCGGCGTAGCCCGCTCGCTCAACCGCAGCAGGGCGCGCAGCGCAGCAGGCTTCACCGGCTTGTGCAGCAGCTCGACCTGGCGTGCCCGCGCCCGCAGCCGCAGCGTCGGATCGCGGTCGGCCGTGACAAGGGCGGCCGGCACGGCGCGCCCCCAGGCGCGGCGCAGCGCTTCCACGACTTCCAGCCCGTCGGGCCGGTTTTCAGAAACCTCATCGAGATGCAGGTCGGCCAGCACGAGGTCGGGCAGGCGGCCGGCACCGGCCACCAGCGCCAGCGCCTCGTCGTGCGAGGCTGCCGCCGCGACGCGACAGCCCCATCCGCCCAGCAGGGTCGCCATCGCCTCGCGCACCCGCGCCTCGTTGTCGATGCAAAGCACGAAGCTCTCGGCGGCGACCGACGGTGTCGGCTGCGGCGCGGGGGCCGCGACCGGCGCCGCCACCACGGCCGGCACGCGGGGCACGCTCACCGAGAAGGTCGAGCCCTGCCCCGGCGCCGACGCGAGGCCGACCGGCAGATCCAGCATGCGCGCAATGCGGTCGACGATGGCCAGGCCCAGGCCCAGCCCCCGCTCCTCGCGCGGCGCATCGTCCTCGACCTGCAGGCGCACGAATTCGTCGAAGATGATGGCCTGCTTGTCGGCGGCGATGCCCGGGTCCGTTGTCCTTGACCTCGATGCGCAGATCGTTGCCGATCCGGCGGCAGCCCAGCAGAACGCGCGGCGGGCCGGCCCTCGGGCCGGCCGTAGCGCAGTGCATTGGACAGCAGGTTCTGCAGGATGCGGCGCAGGAAGGCCGGGTCGGTCGACACGAAGGCCCGCGTCGGCACGACCACGAGCTCGGCGCCGCGGCGGGCCGCCACCGGCGCGAAGGCGGTGGCCAGCGAATCGAACATCGGCTGGAGGGCGAACGCTCGCTTCTCCGGCCTGAAGGCGCCGGCATCGAGCTTGGAAATGTCGAGCAGGGCGTCGAGCAGCGCTTCGACGGCGCCCAGGCTGGTGTCGATCTTGCCGCCGAGATCGTTGCCGGGATCGCGGTCGATCATCGCCGCGGTGAACAGCCGCGCGGCGTGCAGCGGCTGCAGCAGGTCGTGGCTGGCGGCGGCGATGAAACGCGTCTTGCCGAGGTTGGCGGCCTCGGCCTCGGCGCGGCTCGCCTCGAGCTCGGCGGTGCGCTCGATCACCCTCTGCTCCAGGGTCTCGGTCGACTGGCGGAGCTGGCGGTCGCTTTCGCCCAGCGCCTCGGCGGTGCGCACGCGCGCCGTCACGTCGTTGCAGGTGGCGACGAAGCCGCCACCTGGCAGCGGGTCGAGCCTGAGCTCGATCACCTTGTCGCCGCGGGTCGTGATCTCGTGCGTCTGTGGCGTCTCGGGCCGGCGCAGCAGCGCCACGACGTCGGGCGCGGCGCCGAACTCGGTCGGCGAGACACCGACCGCCACCGACGCGTCGTCGAGCGACAGCAGGGCGGTGAAGCGGTCGTTGAAGATTTCCAGACGGCCGTCGCGGTCGAAGGCGGCGATGCCCATGCCGACATGGTCGAGCGTGTTGCGCAGGATTTCGTAGTTGTAGCGGATGGCCTCCGAGGCTTCGTCGATCAGGGCGCGCGCGCTGCGCGGCAGCAGCCGGCCGCGCCGGCCGTAAGCGGCGACGATGATGCGGGCGGAGGCGGCGCCCAGGGTACCCGACAGCACGCGCTCGGTGCGGTTGAGCGCGACCTCGATCGAGAGCCCTTGGCCGGGCAGGGCGCGTTGCGCCCGCTCCGAGCCCGACGAACCGCGCCAGGAGCTCGCGCAGCTCGTCGATGCGGGCGGCATCGGCCGGCGCCTGGCGCTGTGGCTGTTCCGGCCCGCCTTCAAGGAAATGCGGGCCGAGCACGAAGGCGTTAGCCTGCTCGGCGTCCGCCCCGCGCGCCCGGACCAGCAGCGAAACGCCGACCAGCAGGAAGGCGTTGACCAGGATGCCGACGACGAAGCCCTGGCCTACCGGATCAAGTTCGGTCAGCGGCGCCGGCAGGTAGGACTTCAGGGGCGCCAGCTGGCCGCCATCGGGGCTCTGGCGCAGGGTCGGCAGCAGGAGCGCGTAGAGCCAGACGACGAAGCCGCCGGCCAGGCCCGCCACGACGCCGTAGCGGTGGGCGCGCTTCCAGTAGAGGCCGAGCACGACGCCGGGGGCGAAGTTGGCGACGGCGCAGAAACTGATCAGGCCGATCGAGGCGAGCGGCAGGTATCCCGAGATGATGCGCTCGTAGGCGTAGCCCGCCATCAGGATCATGACCACGGCGGCGCGGCGCACGAACACCACGAGCGGGCCCATGTCGCGCGGCACGCCCGCCCCCCACCGCGCCTGCCGGCGCAGCAGGTAGGGCATCAGCAGCTCGTTGCCGATCATCCCCGACAGCGCCATGCAGGCCACGATCACCATCGAGGTCGCGGCCGACAGGCCGCCGATGAAGACGAAGGCCGACAGCCAGGACTGGCCGTAGGCGAGCGGCAGCTGCAGCACGAAGAGGTCGGGATTGACCTGCGGCCCCAGCAGCAAAAGGCCGGCGGCGGCGATCGGCACCACGAACAGGTTGATCAGCACCAGGTAGGTCGGGAACAGCCAGCGCGCCGTCCGGAGGCTCGCCGGATGGCCGTGCTCGACCACGGCGACATGGAACTGGCGCGGCAGGCAGAGGAAGGCCATCGCCGACAGGAGCGTGGTGACGATCCAGGTGAGCGGCGAGCCCTCGCGCGTCACGCGCTCGGCGACCTCGGGCGCGCGCGCGACATGGGCCAGGAGATCGCCCGGCCCGTCGAACAGCACGAACAGCACGAACGGCCCCACGGTCAGCAGTGCCAGCAGCTTGACCACCGATTCGAAGGCGATCGCCAGCATCATGCCGCGATGCTGCTCGGAGGCCTGGACGTTGCGCACGCCGAACAGGATGGTGAAGAGCGCCATCAGGGCGGCCACGATCAGCGAGGTGTCGGTGTGCACCACGCCGCGCGAGCCGTCGAGCCAGGGCGCCGGCTGGGCGATGGTCTTGAAGGTCGAGGACACCGCCTGGAGCTGCAGCGCGATGTAGGGCAGCACGCCGACCGTGGCGAACAGCGTGGCGGTGACGCCGACGGCGCGGCTCTTGCCGTAGCGCGAGGCCAGGAAGTCGGCGATCGACGTCACATTGTGCTGCTTGGCCAGCCGCACCATCTTGCGCAGCATCGGGAAGCCCAGGACGATCAGCAGCGCCGGGCCGGTATAAATAAGGACAAAATCGATGCCGGCGGTCGAGGCGCGGCCGACCGCGCCATAAAAGGTCCACGACGTGCAGTAGATTGCCAGCGACAGGCCGTAGACGGCGGGGGCCACCGAGCTGGCCGACCAGGCGCGGGCGTGCCGGTCACCGAAATAGGCGACGGCGAACAGCAGGCCGAGATAGGCCAGCGACAGGGCCAGGACGGTGGGTTCCGCCAGCATGCGTGCGCGTTTCTCCACGGTCATTGAACCCGTTCGACGGGGCCGCTACAAGCGCGCCGACCCACCTCATCCAGATCCAGCCGGAGCCGCCGATGGCCGCGTATCAGTACATCTACGTCATGAAGGGCCTGAACAAGACCTTTCCGGGCGGCAAGCAGGTCCTCAAGGACATCTGGCTGTCGTTCCTGCCGGGCGCCAAGATCGGCGTGCTGGGCCTGAACGGCGCCGGCAAGTCGACCCTGCTCAAGCTCATGGCGGGCCAGGACGACAATTTCACCGGCGAGGCCTGGGCGGCCGAGGGCGCCAAGGTCGGCATGCTCGAGCAGGAGCCCAAGCTCGACTCCAAGAAGGACGTTCTAGGCAACGTCATGGACGGCGCCGGCGAGATGGCGCAGATGCTGGCGCGCTTCGAGGAAGTCTCGAACGCCTTCTCCGACCCCGACGCCGACATGGACAAGCTGATCGCCGAGCAGGCCGAGCTGCAGGAGAAGATCGACGCCGGCAACGGCTGGGATCTCGGCCGCACCGTCGACATCGCCATGGACGCGCTGCGCTGCCCGCCGGGCGACGCCAAGGTCGACAAGCTCTCGGGCGGCGAGCGCCGCCGCGTGGCGCTCTGCCGGCTGCTGCTCAGTAAGCCCGACATGCTGCTGCTCGACGAGCCGACCAACCATCTCGACGCCGAATTGGTGGCCTGGCTGGAGCGCCATCTCGGCGAGTTCCCCGGCACCGTCGTGGCCGTCACCCACGATCGCTACTTCCTCGACAATGTCGCGGGCTGGATCCTCGAGCTCGATCGCGGCGCCGGCATCCCGTGGGAGGGCAACTACACGTCGTGGCTGAAGCAGAAGGACAAGCGGCTCGAGCTCGAAGAGAAGACCGCCGATGCCCGCCGCCGCACCATGCAGCGCGAGCTCGAATGGATGGGCCAGAGCGCCCAGGCGCGGCGCACCAAGAGCAAGGCGCGCATCGCGGCCTACGAGCAGATGGTGGCCGAGGAGAAGCAGGCGACGCTCGACCAGGCGCAGATCGTCATCCCGGCCGGCCCGCGGCTGGGTGACCATGTCATCACCGCCGAGAAGATCTCCAAGGGTTTCGGCGATCGGCTGCTGATCGACAATCTGTCGTTCAACCTGCCGCCGGGCGGCATCGTGGGCGTGATCGGCCCCAACGGCGCGGGCAAGACCACGCTGTTCAAGATGATCACCGGCCAGGACAAGCCCGACTCGGGCACCTTCTCGGTCGGCCCGACGGTCAAGCTGGGCTATGTCGACCAGAGCCGCGAGACGCTCGATCCCAACAAGACGGTGTGGGAGGAGCTGTCGGGCGGCCTCGACATCATCAAGCTGGGCAGCCGCGAGATCTCGAGCCGCGCCTATTGCGGCTCGTTCAACTTCAAGGGCGCCGACCAGCAGAAGAAGGTGGGCCAGCTCTCGGGCGGCGAGCGCAACCGGGTCAACCTCGCCAAGATGCTGAAGAGCGGCGCCAACGTGCTGCTGCTCGACGAGCCGACCAACGACCTCGACATCGACACCCTGCGTGCGCTCGAGGAGGCGCTGGTCGAGTTCGCCGGCTGCGCGGTCATCATCAGCCATGATCGCTGGTTCCTCGACCGCATCGCCACGCACATGCTGGCCTTCGAGGGCGACAGCCATGTCGAATGGTTCGAGGGCAACTACCAGGACTACGAGGCCGACAGGCATCGCCGCCTGGGCAGCGACGCCGACCAGCCACACCGCATCAAGTACAAGCCGCTGGTGCGGAATTAGAGCCGCTGGACCTTTCCGACCCACGCGGAATCGCTAAAGTCAGGCAGCGATAAAGACCTCATGCTGAGGAGGCCGCGCAGCGGCCGTCTCGAAGCATGGCCCCAAGCGCGGTGCCTGTCGCCCACCCTTCGAGACGCGGCCTGCGGGCCGCTCCTCAGGGTGAGGTGGTAGGGCGTCGGCATAAGAGATCCTGGCGAACCATGCCCGACTTCCATCTCAGCAAATGGCTTCTGCCCAAGTTCCGGCGCGACATCATCGGGATGCGCTTCGCGCTGAACGTCTTCATCGCGACCACCATCGTCTGGTACGTGCTGGAAAACATCGCCGACACCAATCCGATCTGGGCCATCGCCTCGATGATCGCCGCGTCCGACCCCCAGGTGACCGAGGCGGTGCGGATGTTCAGGAGCCGCATCATCAACGTGCTGGTCGGCTGCGTGGTCGGCCTGTTCTTTGTGATCCTGGGCGGGCCGACCGAGTGGAAGCTGCCGGTCGCGCTCGCCGTGACGGTCCTCATTTCGTCGTACGTCATCCACATCCCGACGATGTGGCGGCAGGCGCCGATCACCGCCGCCATCGTCATTGCCGCGAGTTTGACCGCCCACTCCGAGATGAGCGCCGTCGAGCACGGCCTGCACAAGGTCGCGGAGGTGCTCTTTGGCTGCCTGGTGGGCGTGCTGGTGAGCTGGTCAATGGCGAAGGTCTGGCCGCTGGCCAAGCGGACGGAAGCGGGGCCTTAGAAGCCGTACCGATCGCCAGGAGTCATGTCACTGCTGGGGGCGCGCCACTCCAGTGGCGCGACTTTCATGCTCCCGCGGAACACGAGCGTCCGCCCGCTTAAGCGCATTAATATGCGCGTATGATCATGAGCGGGCGGGACGCCCGCGGTCCGGAAGAGCATGACGCGCCACTGGAGTGGCGCGCCCCCAGCACAGACATGCGTCCATCCGATCGAGACTTACCCTAGATCGTCTGGTCCATCTCGAGCGCCGGTTCCGGCACGTCGACGCAGCCGATGATGCGCGCCGGCACGCCGGCCGCCGTGCAACCGGCCGGCACGGGCGCCAGCACGACGCTGCCCGCGGCGATCTTGGCGCAGGCGCCGATCTCGATATTGCCCAGCACCTTGGCGCCGGCGCCCAGCAGCACGCCGCGGCGCACCTTGGGATGACGGTCGCCGCGTTCCTTGCCGGTGCCGCCCAGGGTGACGCCGTGCAGCATGGAGACGCCGTCCTCGACGACGGCGGTCTCGCCGATCACCACGCCGGTGCCGTGGTCGATGAAGATGCCCTTGCCGATCCGCGCGCCGGGATGGATGTCGAGGCCGAACTGGGCGCTGGCGCGACTCTGCAGGAAATGGGCGAGCGACTTGCGGCCCTGCAGCCACAGCCAATGCGCCACGCGCGAGGTCTGCAGGGCATGATAGCCCTTGAACCACAGCAGCGGGTCGAGCGGCGAGGTGCAGGCCGGATCGCGCTCGGTGACCGCCACGATGTCGGCCCGCGCGGCCAGCCCGATCGAGGGATCGGCGGCCAAGGCCTCGTCGAAGGTCTGGCGGATCAGGGCGGCGGGCACCTCGGTCGTGGCGGCAAGCCGCGCCAGGTGATAGCTGAGCGCCGCTTCGAATTTCGGTTGGCTGAGGATGGTGGCGTGCAGCGTTCCGGCCAGCACCGGCTCGGCGGCGGCAGCCGCCTGGGCCGCCTCGCGAATCCTCGTCCAGACCGGATCGACCGACCGCGGCTCGGCCGCCGCATTCTTGACCATTACGCTATCCATGGCGCTCTCCTCCGCCCCGACCGATATCCCTATGGCCGGTGGGCCGATTGAACACGCCTCCCGCCGGAACTCTACTTGCGTTGCGTTACAAGCGCAATTCCGGGGAGGCAATTCAGCGGGCGGCCCGGGACTCCAGTTCGGTGATCAGCGGCTCGACCGTGCCGCCATGGCTCTGGATGTAGGCATTGAAATCGGAACGTCGAGTCATGATCATGCTGACGCCCTCGACCTTGACGTCGGTGATGCGCAGGCCCCTGCCGGCATCGCGGACTTCCCACTGGAGCTTGACCGGCTGGCCGTTGGCCTGGCTCAACTGACTGTCGACGATGAACAGGCCGTTCGGCCGGGGCGTCACCTTGCCGACGGTGACCGTCTGGCCGGCATACTGTCCGAAGCGCTCGCTATAGGCGCGGGCCTCGGCGGTTTCGGCCGCCTTCAGGAAGCGGGCGCGCTCGGCTTCCGTCGCCTTGTTCCAGTTCACACCCAGCGCCGTCTGCCCCATGTAGGGCAGGTCGAAATTGTTCTGCAGCACCCGCTGGATGGCGGCCTGACGGGCGGGCCCAGGCGTTGTCTTCTTGACGATGTCGATCGCTTCCGTCGCCGTGCTTTGGATCAGCTGGGCCGGATCGGCCGCCGACGCAGGCAGGGTGGCGAACGCGGCGGCAGCGCCGACCGCGAAGCAGAGGACGACACGACGACAGGCAAGCAGCAGCACCGTTCGCTCCTTTGGATGACGTTGGGGTGGAGTCTTAGCGTACCAGCGCGACGTTGTCGCGACGCTCCAGCTCGCTCTTGGTGTCGGTCCCTTCACGCTTCGCGCGAATGAGCTCGGCCCGGTTCTGCGTATAGGCGGAACGCAGCGCCGCGTAGTAGTCGACGCTGTTCTTCTCCAGATCGTCGAGCGCGAACATGGTGCGCGAGCGATAGTCGATGATGTTCATCCCGTAACGTGGCCCGGAAAACCAGAACCAGTCGGCATTGAAGGCGATCGGCAGGATCTGGAACGGATCGATGGCGTAGTCGACCATCAGGCCCGTCGCATCACGCGCGTTCGACGGGCCGGCCAACGGCAGCATGAGATAGAAGCCGCCATTCTCCGGCTCGACGTTCTTGCCCGCCCACATGCCGATGGTCTGGCCGGCATCGGTCTTCGTGCGCTTCATGCCGAACATGGTCGCGACATCGAACAGGCCGGCGACACCCAGGGTCGAATTCACCAGGAAGCGCGCCATCGTCGTGGCGGCGCGGCTGGGATCGCCCTGGAAGACTTCGTTGATGGCGGTGACGGGCTCGCCGAGATTGTCGAGCAGGTTGCGCACGCTCTTCTGCGCCGGCTCCGGCACGCCGTCGCGATACATCACCGCGAGCGGCCGGACAGCGATCATGTCGACCGTGCGATTGATCGCGAAGATGAACCTGTTGGGCGTCTCGATCGGGTCCCAGACTTCGGCAGCGCCGGTGTCTCCCGACGCACATCCACCCACGAGAGTGGCAGCCACTGCAGCCGCGACGACTGAACGACGGACGCCAGCCGTCATCGACTTGGATACGCTTGCAATCATCAACGCCAACCCTGGGCCCCCGCGGCCCTGGGAATGCCGGGCCAAAGACGGCCGGAGTGTTGCACACGCGACTTGTACTTTGAAGTGCATACGCCACAGACATCCGCCTTGTGGCCTCCGGGCCACAATCCGTCGATTGGCTATTGCATACATAAGGATATGCTTATATCCTTTGGTTCATGGACCACCTTCTGACCCTCCTGCGGGCGGCGGCCGAAGATACCAGGCTGCGCATTCTGGCGTTGGCGGCGCGCGAAGATCTGACCGTCAGCGACTACGTGCACGTGCTGGGGCAAAGCCAGCCGCGCGTGTCGCGCCATCTGAAGCTGCTGGTCGAGGCGGGGCTGCTGGAGCGCTTCCGGGAAGCCCAGTTCACGCGCTTTCGCCTGGTCACGTCGGGCGACGATGCCGCCCTCGTCCGCGAGTTCGTGCGCCGCCTCGATCCCAAGCACGCCCGCATCGCCGCCGACCGCGCGCGGCTCGACGCCTTGCAGCAGCGGCGCCAGACCGCCGCGGCGCGCTTCTTCCGCGACAATGCCCAGCGCTGGGACGAACTGCGCGCGCTGCATGTCGCCGACCGCGAGATCGAGCGCGCCCTCGCCCATCATCTCCCAGTTGGCGCCCGCCGGCTGCTCGACATCGGCACCGGCACCGGTCGGCTGCTCGAGGTGCTGGCGCCCAAGGTCGAGCAGGCGATCGGCGTCGACCAGTCGCGCGAGATGCTGGCGCTGGCGCGTGCCAACCTCGCGCGCGCCGGCATCGACAATGCCGACATCCGGCTGGGCGACATGTATGCCCTGCCCTTCGAGGCCGACAGCTTCGATGTCGTCACCATCCATCATGTCCTGCATTACGCCGACGATCCCGCCGCCGCCCTGAGCGAGGCGGCGCGCGTGGTGCGCCCGGGCGGCATCGTGCTGGTGGTCGATTTCTCGCCGCACGATCTGGTCGAGCTGAAGCGCGAGCACGCCCATGTCCATCTCGGCTTCGCCGACAATCAGGTCCAGGGCTGGCTGAAGAGCGCCGGCCTCAACCCGCTGGAGCCCATCCACTTCCCCGGCCGGCGGATCATGACCGGCATCTGGCGCGGCGAGCGCGAGGTCGCCGAACGCCCCAACCGTCCCACCGCCCTCGCGCACGGAGCGTCCCGATGAGCCCCGACACCGGCCCGCTGAGCGTCGCCACGCCAGTCCACGAATATCCCGCGCACTCGGCGCAGCGCCTGTGCGTCTCCTTCGAGTTCTCGCCGCCCAAGACCGAGGCGATGGAGCGCACGCTGTGGGAGGCGGTGACCCGGCTCGCGCCGCTCGGCCCGACGTTCTTCTCGGTGACCTACGGCGCCGGCGGCTCGACGCGCCAGCGCACGCACGACACCGTGGTGCGCCTGAAGAAGGAGACCGGCATCGAGCCGGCCGCGCATCTCACCTGCGTCGGCGCCACCCGCGGCGAGATCGACGAGATCGCACGCGCCTACTGGGACGCCGGCATCCGCCACATCGTGGCCCTGCGCGGCGATCCGCCGGCGGGCATGGGCGCCAAGTACACCGCCGCATCCCGGCGGCTACGCCAATGCCGCCGAGCTGGTCGCCGGCCTGAAGAAGATCGGCGACTTCCAGATCAGCGTCGCGGGCTATCCCGAGAAGCATCCCGGACTCGCCCGACGTCAAGGCCGACCTCGAGAATCTCAAGCGCAAGGTCGATGCCGGCGCCGACGCGCTGCATCACCCAGTTCTTCTTCGAGGCCGACGATTTCCTGCGCTTCCGCGACCGCGCGGCGGCGGCCGGCATCCACGTGCCGGTCGTGCCCGGCATCATGCCGGTGTCGAACTTCCAGTCCGTCACGCAGGATTGCCGGTCTGTGCGGCTCCAAGGTGCCGAGCTGGCTCGCCCACCTGTTCGAGGGGCTGGACGACGACCTCGAGACGCGCCGCATGATCGCCGCCACCGTCGCCGGCGACCTTTGCCGGCGCCTGCAGCGGCGAAGGCGTCGACCAGTTCCATTTCTATACGCTGAACCGCGCCGACCTCACCTTCGCGATCTGCCACCTGCTGGGCGTTCGTCCGGCGCGCACCGGAGCCGCTCAATGACACGTGCTGAAAAAGCCCAGCAACTGCGCGACATCGGCGCCGAGCGCATCCTGGTGAAGGACGGGCCCTACGGCTCGATGATCCAGAGCTATCGCCTCGACGAGGCCGGCTATCCGCGGCGGCCGGACCTTCAACCACGACCAGAAGGGCAACAACGACCTGCTTGAACCTGACGCGGCCCGACATGGTGAGCGAGATCTGCAACGCCTATCTCGACGCCGGCGCCGACATCGTCGCGACCAACACCTTCAACGCCAACGCGATCAGCCAGGCCGACTACGGCATCACCGGCATGGCGCGCGAGATCAACATCGCCGCGGCCAAGCTGACGCGCGCCTGCGCCGATGCCGCCACGGCGCGCGATCCCGCCAAGCCGCGCTTCGTCGCGGGCGCGCTCGGCCCGACCAACAAGACGCTGTCGCTGTCGCCCGACGTCAACGATCCCGGGCTTCCGCGCCGTCTCGACTTCGACGAGATGAAGGGCATCTATCGCGAGCAGATCGACGGTCTGCTCGACGGCGGCGTCGACTTCATCCTGATCGAGACGGTGTTCGACACGCTGAACGCCAAGGCCGCCCTGGTCGCCGCCGACGAGGCGGCCGAAGCGCGCGGCGAGGAGCTGCCGGTGATGGTCTCGATGACCCTGACCGACCTCGCCGGCCGCAACCTCTCGGGCCAGACGGTCGAGGCGTTCTGGCATTCGGTGCGCCATGCCAGGCCGCTCACCATGGGCCTCAACTGCTCTTCGGCGCGACCGAGCTGCATCCGCTACGTCGAACGCGCTCAATCCGCAGGTCGACAGCATGGTCTGCGTCTATCCCAATGCCGGCCTGCCCAACGAGCTCGGCGCCTACGACGAGCCGCCGGAGATGACGGCCAAGCTGGTGCGCGATTGGGCCGAGAACGGCTGGCTCAACGTGGTCGGCGGCTGCTGCGGCACCACGCCCGCCCACATCAGCGGCGATCGCCGAGGCGGTGAAGGACGTGCAGCCCGCGCCAGTGGCACGTCCTGCCGGCTCGGCCGGCTCGCGCCTGCTCGAGCTCTCCGGCATGGAAGCGGCGAGTCTCTGTCCTCTGCCTGATGATCGCGAACCACCGCACGCGATGACCGAGCGACAGCGAGCGCCACCTTCGTCAATATCGGCGAGCGCACCAACGTCACCGGCTCGGCAGCGCTTCAAGAAGCTGATCATGACGGGCGACTACACGCGCCGCGGTCGAGGTCGCGCGCCAGCAGGTCGAGAACGGCGCGCAGATCATCGACGTCAACATGGACGAGGGCCTGCTCGACGCCGAGCTGGCGATGGACACCTTCCTCAAGCTGATCGCCGCCGAGCCCGACATCGCCCGCGTGCCGATCATGATCGACAGCTCGAAGTGGAGCGTGATCGAGGCCGGCCTGAAGTGCGTCGCCGGGCAAGCCGATCGTCAACTCGATCTCGCATGAAGGAGGGCGACGAGCCGTTCCTCGACGCATGCCCGCAAGGTGCGCCGCTATGGCGCCGCCGTCGTGGTCATGGCGTTCGACGAGAAGGGCCAGGCCGACACCAAGCAGCGCAAGGTCGAGATCTGCGAGCGCGCCTACGACATCCTGGTGAACAAGGTCGGCTTCCCGCCCGAGGACATCATCTTCGATCCCAACATCTTCGCGGTCGCGACCGGCATCGAGGAGCACAACAACTACGGCGTCGACTTCATCGAGGCCGACGCGCGAGATCAAGCAGCGCTGCCCGCACGTCCAGATCTCGGGCGGCGTCTCGAACCTGTCGCTTCACCTTCCGCGGCAACGAGCCGGTGCGCCAGGCGATGCACTCGGTGTTCCTCTACCACGCCATCCAGGCCGGCATGGACATGGGCATCGTCAACGCCGGCCAGCTCGAGGTCTACGACGCAGATCGACCCGGAGCTGCGCGAGGCCTGCGAGGACGTGATCCTCAACCGCAACGCCGGACGCGACCGAACGGCTGCTCGAGCTGCGCCCAAGTACAAGGGCACCGGCGAGGTCGGCCGAGACGCAGGCCGCCGAATGGCGCGAGCTGGCCGGTCGAGAAGCGGCTGGAGCATGCGCTGGTCAAGGGCATCGACCACTTCGTCGTCGCCGACACCGAGGAGGCGCGCCAGCAGATCGCCGCGGCCGATCGAGGTGATCGAAGGCCCGCTGATGGACGGCATGAACGTGGTCGGCGACCTGTTCGGCTCGGGCAAGATGTTCCTGCCGCAGGTGGTGAAGACCGCGCGCGTGATGAAGAAGGCGGTGGCGCATCTGCTGCCCTTCATCGAGGCGGAGAAGACCGAGACGCTCGCGGCCCAAGGGCAAGATCGTCATGGCGACGGTCAAGGGCGACGTCCACGACATCGGCAAGAACATCGTCGGCGTGGTGCTGCAGTGCAACAACTACGAGGTCATCGATCTCGGCGTCATGGTGCCGTGTCCAGGACGATCCTGAAGTCGGCCAACGACAACAAGGCCGACATGATCGGCCTGTCGCGGCCTGATCACGCCGTCGCTCGACGAGATGGTGACGGTCGCCGAGGAGATGAGCGCGCCAGGGCTTGACCATGCCGCTGCTGATCGGCGGCGCGACGACCTCGAAGGTCCACACCGCGCTCCGCATCGCGCCGCCTACAAGGGCCGACCGTGCATGTGCTCGACGCCTCGCCGCGCGGTCGGCGTGTGCATCGACGCTGGTCTCGCGACAGCGACCAGGCGCCGACTTCGCCGCCAAGATCGCGACCGAGTACGAGGCGATCCGCGTCGAGCGCGCCGGCGGCAACAAGGCAGAAGGCTCGTGCCGCTCGCGGAGGCGCGCGCCAACGCCTTCACGATCGACTGGCGGCCTACAAGCCGCCCAGGCCCGCGGTCGACCGGGCACGCACGTCTTCGCCGAGTGATCCCCTGCACGAGCTGATCGAGCGCATCGACTGGACGCCGTTCTTCCGCGCCTGGGAGCTGGCCGGCAACTATCCCGGCGATCCTCGAGGACAAGGTGGTGGGCGAGAGCGCGCGATCAGCTCTACGCCGATGCGCAGGCAAGATGCTCGACACGATCGTCGCGCGAGAAGTGGCTGACCGCCAAGGGCGTCGTCGGCTTCTGGCCGTGCCGGCGCGACGGCGACGATGTCGTGCTGTTCGAGGACGACACCCGCACCAAGGAGATCTCGCGGCTCTACTTCCTGCGCCAGCAGATCGAGAAGCGCGCGCCACGGGCCAACATGTGCCTCGCCGATTTCATCTCGCCCGACGGCCGACTGGATCGGCGGCTTCGCGGTGACGGCGGGCCACGGCATCGAGCGAGCACCTCGCCCGCTTCAAGGCGGACCATGACGACTATTCCGACATCCTGCTGAAGGCGCTGGCCGACCGCCTGGCCGAGGCCTTCGCCGAGCGCCTGCACGAGCACGTGCGCAACGACGCTGTGGGGCTATGCGCCCGACGAGCAGCTCACCAACGACGAGCTGATCCGCGAGAAGTATCGCGGCATCCGCCCGGCGCCGGGCTATCCCGCCTGCCCCGACCACAGCCAGAAGCCCGACCTGTTCCGGCTGCTCAACGCCGGCCAGAACGCCGGCATCACGCTGACCGAGAGCTTCGCGATGATGCCGACCTCGGCGGTGTCGGGCTTCTACTTCGCCCATCCCGCAGGCGCAGTATTTCGGCGTCGCGCGCATCGGCCGCGACCAGCTCGAGGACTATGCCAAGCGCCGCGGCTGCTCGCTCGAGCAGGCGGAAAAGTGGCTGCGGCCGAACATCGGCTATTAGGGTCATCGTCTTGCGGACCGCGGGCGTCACGCCCGCTCATGATCATGAGCGGGCGGGACGCCCGCGGTCCGCAAGAGCATGACGAGACGCCCGCAAGTCCGTGCTGACCTACGCACTCGTCCTCGTCGTCGGCTTCGTCGCCGGCACGGTGAGCGGCATCGTCGGCACCGGCGCCACCATCATCCTGCTGCCGATCCTGGTGTTCGCCTTCGGTCCGCGCGAGGCCGATGCCGATCATGGCGGTCGTCGCCCTGATGTCGAACTTCGCCAAGATCACGTCGTGGTGGAAGCAGATCGACTGGCGCGGCGTGCGGCGCCTATGCGCTGGGCGGCATGCCCGGCGGCGGCGCTGGGCGCGCGCACCCTGCTTGATCCTGCCGCCGAACGGCTGATCGACATCGCGCTCGGCCTGTTCTTCCTCGTCATGGTCCCCGGCCGCCGCTGGCTCGCCTCGCGCAACCTGCAAATTCGGCTTCTGGCACCTCGCCGCCGCCGGCGCGGTCATCGGCTTCCTGACCGGCATCGTCGTGTCGACCGGTCCGCTCAGCGTGCCGGTCTTCACCGCCTACGGTTTGGTCAAGGGTGCCTTCATCGCGACCGAGGCGGCGGGTTCGCTGGCGCTCTACATCAGCAAGGCGCTCACCTTCCGCCAGTTCGGCGCGCTGCCCATCGACATCGTGGTGAAGGGTCTGATCACCGGCTCCTCGGTGATGGCCGGCACCTACACCGCGCGCCTGATCGTCGAGCGGCTGAGCGTCGCCACCTTCCAGCACCTGCTCGACGGCGTGATGATCATCTCCGGCGCGGCGCTTTTGTGGGCGGCCATCCGCTAAAACGCTGTGCCATACTTGCCGGCACTAAAGGAGATACCAATGAACAGATGTCTTTCGGTGGCGATGGCGGCAACCCTGGCGATGGCGACCGGCGCGTGCCAGCAGCCGACCGCGCAGCAGATCAATGCGACCAACGCCAATTCACAGGTCTATATCGGCGCCCTCACCTGCAACGTGAGCGGCGGCAGTGGCTACATCTTCGGTTCGACCAAGGATCTGAGCTGCGTCTACCTCACCAAGGACGGCGTCTCGCAGGCCTATGACGGCAAGATCCGCAAGTTCGGCATCGATGTCGGCTACACCCGGGCCGGCCACATGGTCTGGCACGTCTACCAGCTGGGCGGCCTGGTCGGTGGGACGACCAGCGTGAACCCGCGGGTCCTGGTGGGCAATTACGCCGGCGAGCAGGCCTCGATCGCGGCCAACTCGAGCGTCGGCGGCAACTGGCTGTACGGCGGCAGCAACAACCAGGTCGTGCTGCAGGCGACGCAGATCCAGGACAGCCGCAACGCCGGCTACAATCTCGCCTACGGCATCGCCGAGATGTCGCTGTCGATCGGCAACTAGGCCGACCTGTCCGCCATCGCCGCCGCCGGCTGCAGGGCGCACCCGGCCACGGTGATGCGGTGCATCAGCCGGCGCTCGCCGTCGTAGTCGTTGGCGGCGTAGTGCCAGGTCGCGCGATTGTCCCAGAACGCCATCGAGCCCTCGCGCCAGCGGAAGCGGCAGGTGAATTCCGGCCGCGCCGCGTGACGATAGAGATGCTCGAGCAGCGGCCGGCTGTCCTCGGCCGACCAGCCCTCGAAGCGGAGCGTGAAGGCGGCGTTGACATAGAGCGCCTTGCGGCCGCTCAGCGGATGGCGGATCACGACCGGGTGGACAACGTCGTCGCCCACCATGTGCTGGTTGCCGTAGCGGCTGGCCCCTTCGGGATTGGCCGCGTTCACGCCCTTGGCGCCAAAGATGTGGGCCGAGCCGTGCACGGCGCGCAGGCCCTCGAGCGTGTGCTGCAGGCCGGGCGAAAGCGTCTCGAAGGCGCGGTACATGTTGGCGAACAGCGTGTCGCCGCCTTCCTCCGGCAGCTCGCGCGCCAGCAGGATCGAGCCCATGGCCGGCTCGGGATCGTAGCTGTGGTCGGTGTGCCAGCCGCCACCGATGTTGGTCTTCTGCTCGGGCTCCTTGCGCACCTCGGCGATCTCGGGATAACCGGCCACCGCCTTGAAGAAGCGGTTGACGTCGATCGGCGCCCAACGCCGGGCGAATTCGATGTGCTGCTCGGGCGTGAGCTTCTGGTCGCGGAAGAAGACGACACCGTGCTCGACGAAAGCGCGCTGCACCTCGTCCCATTGCCGGTTGCTCATCGACGTCACGTCGACGCCCAGCACCTCGGCGCCGCAGCCGCCGGTGAGCTTCTTAATCTGTACCGTTTCGTAGGCCATGGTGTTCCTCCGCGGGGCCATTCTAGCGCGCCTGCACGCCCAAAAGCAGCAGGCTCGCCGATAAAGTGAGCACGCTGGCTGCCGTCGAGATGACGACCGCGTTGGTGGCGAGGCCGACCCCGGCGCGATAGAGCTGCGCCACCAGGTAGACATTGGCGCCGGCCGGCATGGCGGCATTCAAGGTCGCCACGGTGAGCCACAGCGGGTCGAGCGTGAAGAGATAGCGGCCGCTCGTCCACACCATCAGCGGCAGGACGGCGAGCTTGAAGACGGTCGCGATCGCGGCCGGCTGCCAATGCTCCTTCAGACCGACATGGGCGAGCGAGGCGCCGGCCATGATCAGGCCGCAAGGCGGCGCCGCGGCGGCCAGCGCCTGCAGGATGCGATCGAGCACGACCGGTGTGGCGAGGCCAGGCACGAAGGCGGTTAGCTCCGACCAGACAAGGCCCGCAAAGATCGAAGGGATGATCGGGTGCTTCAGCATGCGGAGCGCGGCGGAGCCCAGCTTAGCGAGCAGGCGCCCGTGCGCGCCGCCCTGGGCCGCGACCTCGAGCAGGAACGACGACAGCGTCAGCAGTATCAGCGAGTTGAGCGCGATGATCATCAGCAGCGGCACCAGCCCGGCCTCGCCGAAGGCGTAGCTGACGAAGGGAATGCCGATGCCGACGCCGTTGGAGAAGGTGCCCGAGAGCGAGAATACGGTGCGATCGGCCGGCCGCATGCCGAGCAGGCGGCCCAGCGGCATCATCAAAAAGAAGAGCAGCAGGCCCGCGCCGAAGAAGACCAGCAGGATCTCGAGGTCGAGCGCCTCCAGCCGCACCTTGGCCATCGAGCGGAACAGCAGCGCGGGGAACAGCGCGTAGAAGGTGACGTTCGTCAACCCGCGCAGCCCCTCGACCGTGAGCAGCCGCGTGCCGCCGATCGCCCAGCCGACCAGCACCATGCCGAACACCGGCACGATGATGTCGACGATGGCGTTCATTGCCGGTTGCCGACCCTTCGAGACGGCCCTGCGGGCCTCCTCAGGGTGGGGTTATTCTGTTCGTTCAAGCAAATGACCTCATGCTGAGGAGCGCGCGAAGCGCGCGTCTCGAAGCATGGGCACGCGCACTTTGCTTGCTACGCCGCCATGGCGAGGTTGCTGTAGCGGGTCAGGTGGTGCTGCTGGTTGCCGAACATCAGGTCGATCATGGTCAGGCGCTTGAAGTAGTGGCTGACCGAGAGCTCGTCGGTGACGCCCATGCCGCCATGCATCTGCACGGCGCTCTGGCCGCAGAACTTGCCCGACTTGCCGATCTGCACCTTGGCGCCGGAGGCGGCCTTGCGGCGCACGACCGGATCCTTGTCGTCGATCTTGAGCGAGGCCATCAGGGTCATCGAGCGCGCTTCCTGGGCGTTGGTGAAGCAGTCGACCATGCGGTGCTGCAGCACCTGGAACTTGCCGATCGGCACGCCGAACTGCTTGCGCGTCTTGATGTATTCGAGCGTCGCCGCGTTGATCGCGTCCATGCAGCCCGTGGCCTCGGCGCAGAGCGCCACGATGGCGCGGTCGACCGCGTCCTCGACCACCGGGAAGGCGCCGTCGATGCTGCCCAGCACCGCGTCGGCGCCGACCGCGACCTTGTCGAAGGTGAGCTCCGAGGCGCGCAACGCGTCCTGGGTCGGGTAGTCGCGGCGCGTGATGCCCTTGGCCTTGGCGTCGACCAGGAAGAGCGTCAGGCCCTTCTCCTCGCGCGCCGCGCCGGCGGTGCGGGCGAGCACGATGATATGGTCGGCCGACGGCGCGTTGTAGACCACGCCCTTGTGGCCGCTCAGCGACCAGCCCGCCGCCTTCCTTGGTGGCCTTGAGCGACACGTCGGCGAGATTGTAGCGCGACTGGCGCTCCAGCCAGGCGAAGGCGAACTGCTTCTTGCCCTCGATCAGCGGCGGCAGCAGCGCTTCCTTCTGGGCCTTCGAACCGGCGGCTGCGATCATGCCGCCGCCCAGCACGACGGTCGGCAGGAACGGCTCCAGCACCAGGCCTTTGCCGAACTGCTCCATGACGATCATGGTCTCGATCGGCCCGCCGCCGTAGCCGCCGTCTTCTTCCGAGAAGGCCATGCCGAGCCAGCCCAGCTCGGCGAACTGCGCCCAGTTTTCCGTCAGCCAGCCGCGTTCGGTGGCGGCGATCTTGCGGCGGTTCTCGAACGTGTACTTGTCGCGCACGAAGCGCTCGGCGCCGTCCTGCAGTTGCTTCTGTTCGTCGGAAAGGGACAGATCCATTGCTTCTTCCTCCGCAATTCAAATTCCTCTCCCCCGCTAGGGGGAGAGGTTAGGTGAGGGGGCGACGACGTGCGCATACCCCTCACCCAACCTCTCCCCCTAGCGGGGGAGAGGAGCCGTAAACGCAATTCTGGTTTATAGCCCGAGCACCATCTTCGACACGATGTTCTTCTGAATCTCGTTGCTGCCGCCGTAGATGCTGGTCTTGCGCATGTTGAAATAGCGCGGCGCGGCGGGCGGCGCATGGTCGGGGCCGATCGGCGTCTCGTTGGTGTTCTCGAACAGCATGCCGGGCTGGTAGGGCTGCGGCGTATTCGCCGACCGCCTCCATGGCGAGCTCGGCGATGCGCTGCTGGATTTCCGAACCGCGGATTTTCAAGGTCGAGACTTCAGGGCCAGGCGCGCCGCCCGCGGCCATGGCCGAGAGCGCGCGCAGCTCGCTCATCTCCAGCGCCTGGACCTGCAGATCGAGGTCGGCGATCTGGGCGATGAAGGCCGGGTCGTGCGCCAGGGTGGCGCCGTCCATCGGCTCGCTGCGCGCGATATCGCGCAGGCTGCGCACGCCGCGCTTGGATGCCGGCACCTCGGCGATGCCCAGCCGCTCGTTGGCGAGCAGGAACTTGGCGCAGGTCCAGCCCTCGCCTTCCTGGCCGATGCGGTTCTCGACCGGGACCTTCACATTGTCGAGGAACACGTCATTCACGTGATGCGCGCCGTCCAGCATGATGATCGGCCGCACGGTGACGCCCGGCGTCTTCATGTCGATCAGCAGGAAGGAGATGCCTTCCTGCGGCTTGGCGTCGGGGTTGGTGCGCACCAGGCAGAAGATCCAGTCGGCCCAGTGCGCGAACGAGGTCCAGGTCTTCTGGCCGTTGACGATGTAGTGGTCGCCGTCACGCACGGCGCGGGTGCGCAGGTTGGCGAGGTCGGAGCCGGCGCCCGGCTCGGAATAGCCCTGGCACCACGACACGGTCGACTGGCGGATGCCGGGCAGGAAGCGCTCCTTCTGCGCGTCGCTGCCGAAGGTGTAGATCACCGGTCCGACCATCTTGGGGCCGAACGGGATGATGCGCGGCGCGCCCTCCTCGGCCAGCACGTTCTCGAACAGGAAGCGCTGCGTCACGTCCCAGCCCGGACCGCCGTATTTCTTCGGCCAGGTATAGGCGAGCCAGCCCTGGCGGCCGAGCGCCTGCTGCCACGCCATATGATCGTCGCGGTCGTAGTGCTTGCCGGAGAAGGTCTTCTCGCGGGTCGCAAGCGAGAGGTTTTTGCGCGCGAAGTCGCGGACTTCGTCGGCGAAGGCTTTGTGTTCGGGTTTCAGGGCGAGGTCCATTAGTGCTCCCACTCCGTCATCGCGACCGAAGCGCCCCTCGACTTCGCTCGGGGTAAACTCCACGCGGAGCGGCGGGACCTCGTCTTCAGCTGGCGCCTGGATGAACAGGTCCCTCGACCGCGCCGCCCTGTGGGCGGCTTCGCTCGGGATGTTGGGACGGTTGTGATCACAACCCCAGCACCATCTTGCTGATGATGCCCTTCTGGATCTCGTTGCTGCCGCCGTAGATCGTGGTCTTGCGGGTGTTGAAATAGCGCGGGGCGGCGACGTGGGCGTAGGACGGGCCAACCGGCTCCTCGTTGGTGCCCTGCCACAGGAGGCCGGGCAGGTAGGGCGCTGCGTACTCGCCGACCGCTTCCATCGTGAGCTCGGCGATGCGCTGCTGGATCTCCGAACCGCGGATCTTCAGGCCGGAGACTTCGGGGCCGGGCTGGCCGCCCTGCGCCATCGACGACAGCGCGCGCAGCTCGGTGAATTCCAGCGCCGTCACCTGGATTTCCAGGTCGGCGATCTTCTCGGCGAAGGTCCGGTTCTCGATCAGCGGCTTGCCGTTGTCCTGCTCGGCGCGGGCGATGTCCTTCAGCGCCTCGACACCACGCTTGGATTGCGGCACGGCGGCGATGCCCAGCCGCTCGTTGGCCAGCAGGAACTTGGCGTAGGTCCAGCCCTCGCCTTCCTTGCCGATCAGGTTCTCCGCCGGGACCTTCACGTTGTCGAGGAAGACCTCGTTCACCTCATGGCCGCCATCGGCCATGATGATGGGCTTCACGGTGATGCCCGGCGTCTTCATGTCGATCAGCAGGAAGGAGATGCCTTCCTGCGGCTTGGCCGCAGGATCGGTGCGCACCAGGCAGAAGATCCAGTCGGCCCAGTGGCCCATCGTCGTCCAGGTCTTCGAGCCATTGACGATGTAATGATCGCCCTCCCTCACCGCCTTGGTGCGGAGCGACGCGAGGTCGGAGCCCGAGCCCGGCTCGGAATAGCCCTGGCACCACCATGTCGTGCTCTTGCGGATCGGCTCGGAGATACCTGGCCTTCTGCGCCTCGTTGCCGAAGGTGTAGATGACCGGCCCGACCATCTTGGTGCCGAACGGAATGATGCCGGGAGCATTCTCCTCGGCGCAGATATTCTCGAAGATGTAGCGCTCGGCCGGCGTGAAGCCCGGGCCGCCATGCTTCTTGGGCCACGTGTAGACCAGCCAGCCTTTCGTCCCGAGCACCTGCTGCCAGCGCATGTAGTCGTCGCGGTCGAGATGCTTGGCGTTCTTCACCTTGTCGCGGATGTCGGCCGGCAGATGGCTGCGCACAAAGGTTCGCACCTCGTCGGCAAACTGGCGTTCTTCGTGGAGTGAAAGCGAGGTCCATGCGCCCCTCCCGGGCCGGGTTTTGATTGCGCCGGAGTTTAGCGGCGAGGCCGCCCCGGACAAGTCGCGGTGAACCGGATGGCGGCTCGCGGCGCCGCGAAGCGGAACGACTTTACGTTGGTCACGCTCAACGGAAAGCGAGTGGGCAGGAGGCAAGGGCGACGGTCGTTGTGCTCCTGGAAAGCGCGCGGCGTGCCCCGAAGCCGACCGACCCTAGGTCAGATCGGCCTTTACGCCCGATTCCCGACCATAGGCTTCCGGCGACAGGGCGAAGGCCAGGCCTTGCCAGTCCGCCTCGCGCCGTTCCATTTTTTCCCGATTGCTGCGCGCAATGTCCCGGAACAGGCGCAAGGCCGCGCGGTCGTCCATATGATTATTGTCTACACCGAGATGCTGCGCGAACAGCCGGCAGCGCAAGGCGCGCGCGACATCGGCATCCCAGATCGAGGCGTTCATCTCCGTGTGGCCGGCCAGCGAGAAGGGATGCAGGTTGCACGAGCCGATCGTCGTCCAGGCATCGTCGATCAGCATCATTTTGGAATGGACATAGGCGGCGCGGCGCCCGCCGGCATGGGGCTCGGCGATGCCGGCCAAGGTGAAGTTCGGATGCCGGCCCAGCGTCTCGATGCCCCAGAAGCGCGACGCCCCCCGCGGATCGTGGCGCGCCGCGAAGACATAGTCCTCGGGGATCGGCGGCACGAGCAGCGCGACATCGACTCCGCGCTCGACTGCCTCCACCAGGGGACGGGCAACCTCTGGCACGGGAATGGCCTGGTTCTGGATATAGATCGTGCGCCGCGCCGCATCGATCGCGCGCTGGTACTGCTCCAGGATCGAGCGCTCGACTCGCGCCGCGGAGTAGCGGCTGGGATCGAGCATGCGCTGGATCTGCACCGTGCTGCTGCCGCGCGGCGCCGACCCGCCGGCGCGGCCAGGATCGATCTCGGGCAACTGGTCGGCGGCGTCGCAGGCCCAGTTGCCGTCGGCTGCGTGCCGCTCGCTCGCCTCGTTCCAGCGCTCGACGAAATTGTGCCGCATGTCCGCAGCCGACGGCCCGCTCACCTCGACATAGACGTCGTGCCGCGCCATGGCGACGCCGGTGAGGTTGAGGCCGCCCACGAATGAAGTCTCCGACGGCTGGCCGGCATCGATCACCCAGCTCTTCTGGTGCTGGCAGAACACGGTCGCCGCCCGGTCCCAGCGGATCTTGAAGCGCGACCCGCGGCGCGCCAGCAACGCGCGCTGCTCGGCCGAACCGCCGAACATGCGACGGCTGGCCTGGGTTTCCGCGTTGGGGCGCCAGATGAGAAGCCGGACATCGAGGCCCCGTGCGACGGCGCGATCCAGCACGTCGAACAGCGGGCCGCGGCCGTCGGGAAACAGGAAATCGTCCGAATAGAAGGCAACCGTGAGCCAGACGCTATGACATGCCTGTTCAATCGCCTCCCCGATTCGACGGGCGATCTCCGGTCCATCGACCAGCACGCGTACCCGATTGCCAGGCCGCGCCGGGTAGGAGCAGGACGTTGCACACGGAATGTCAGTCGAGCTCATCGGTAGTTTGGGGTTTGGGTATTCGGGAAGTTTCAAGTTTCCGAGGGTCACGCGCATGAAGCGAACAAGAGGAGCGGAGCTGTCCCTCCGCAACACTTAGGACGCCCAGTCAAGGGATCCGGGACTCCCAGTCAAACGGCTGGATTGAAAATTTGCTAGCACAAGCTGCCGGCCAGAAGCGACCGACAAATTCTTGATGGCAAGGCGCCGGCCGCCAGCGTGGGGCGTATGGGGTGATGAGAACGTTTCGACGACCGTTCTGTGTCGCCCTCGGTTTGCTTGCCTCCGGATGCGCCAGCACCCAATTGAACTACAACACTGCAGACCTTGCGAACTCGCTCAATTGGTTGATCACCGGCGGGATGCTGTTCGTGCTGCTGGGCGCGGTCCTTCTTGTTCGCCATGCATTTGCGCTTGTCTTCCTTCCCGGTAGGAAAGAGAACGCCACGCTAGTCTGACGGCACGATCAGTGCTCTGTCGGCCCTCAGCTTCTCGATATCGGCCTCGCAGACCCCCGCCTCGCGCAGCACCTCAACGCCGTCCTCGCCGATGCGCGGCGCGTGACGGCGGAACTCGACCTTGGTCTTCTCGAAGTCGAGCGGGCTCGCAAAGGTCGTGATCGGCCCTTCCGTCGGATGCTCACGCTCGGTGAAGAAGCCTGTCGCCTTGAGGTGAGGGTCATCAAAAAGCTCCTCAAGCGTGCGCACCGGCATGGCGGGGATGTCGGCCTTGTCGAAGGCCTCGAGCCACTCCTCGGTCGTGCGGTGCTTCAGCAGAGAATCGAGCACCTGGTAGAGCTCGCTGAAGTGCTTGGGCCGCTCGGTGCGGTCGGCGAAGCGCTTGTCCTGGGCGAGATCGGGCCGTTCAACGATGTCGAAGAAGGTGAGCCAGTGGGCGTCGGTATAGGGCAGCGCGCAGACATAGCCGTCCTTGGTCGGGAACGGGTGGCGGAACTTGTTGATGATGCGGTCGTAGCCCATGGGGCCGCGCTCGGGCGTCCAGGTGGCGCCGAACAGGTGCTCGGTCAGCCAGAACGAGGCCAGCGTCTCCAGCATCGGCACCTCGATCATCTGGCCCTCGCCGGTGCATTTGCGGTGGTAGAGCGCGCCCAGCACGGCGATGCAGAGATGGAGGCCGGTGGTCTTGTCGGCGATCAGGCTCGGCATGAAGCGCGGCGGCTGGCCATCGACGCGCGATTGCAGCGAGGCGGCGCCGCTCACGCCCTGCACCAAGTCGTCGAAGGCGGGCTTGTGGCCGTACGGGCCCTTGCGCGCATAACCCAGCGAGTAGGCGTAGATGATCGAGGGGTTGATCTGCTTCAAGTCTTCGTAGCCCAGCCCCAGGCGCTCGATCGCCGCCGGCCGGCTGTTGTGGATGAAGAGGTCGGCTGACTTGATCAGATCCTTCAGGACGGCGCAGGCGGCGGGCTTCTTGAGATCGAGGCAGAGCGAGCGCTTGTTGCGGTTGGCCGCCATGTAGATCGGCCCCATGCCCTTGTCGCGCCCCATCGAGCCGCCCGACATACGCAAGAGATCGCCCTCCGGCGGCTCGACCTTGATCACGTCTGCGCCCATGTCGGCCAGATGCTGCGTGGCGAACGGTCCCAGCAGCACCGCCGTCAGATCGATCACGCGCACGCCCTCGAGCGGTCCCGGCATTCTTCCTTCCTTTGGATTGGTCTTGCTTGGGAACACTATGGCACAGTCATGCTTCGTCGGGCATGTCAGACGTTTCGCGTTTCGGCGCGTGACGCTTTTCTGCTGTCATCCTGAGCGAAGCGAAGGATCTCTTGCCGATCGCAAGCGGCGATGAGGTCCTTCGCTGCGCTCGGGACGACCTGAACGTGCAGTTCTTCAGGAAGGCGGCATTAACGGCTGTTAGCGCCTTGTGGGCGCGATGAAATTGAGACACTACCGCTCTCACCAACCGGAAACGAAGGAGAGGTAAGCGATATGCCCGGAGCGTTGGACGGTCTGCTGGTGGTGAGCGTGGAGCAGGCCGTGGCCGCCCCCTATTGTTCGGCTCGCCTGGCGGACGCCGGCGCGCGGGTCATCAAGATCGAGCGGCCGGAGGGCGATTTCGCGCGCGGCTATGACGGCTATGTGCACGGCCTCTCCAGCTACTTCGTCTGGCTGAACCGCGGCAAGCAGTCCGTGACGCTTGACTTCAAGGCCAAGGACGACCTCGCCCTGCTGCATCGCATGATCGCCAAAGCCGACGTGCTGATCCAGAACCTCGCACCGGGAGCCGCCGAGCGCGCGGGTTTCGGCTCGGCCGCCATGCGAGCCCAGCACAAGCGGCTGATCACCGTCGACATCTCCGGCTACGGCGATCACGGGCCGTACAAGAACCGCCGCGCCTACGACCTCCTGGTGCAGGCCGAGAGCGGGCTCGCCTCGATCACCGGCACCGAGCATGCGCCGGGCCGGGTCGGCGTCTCGGCGACCGACATCGGCACCGGCATGTACGCCCATGCCGCCGTGCTCGAGGCGCTGATCGCCCGCCAGAAGACCGGCGAGGGCCGCGCGCTCTCGGTCTCGCTGTTCTCGTCGATGGCGGAGTGGATGACGGTGCCGCTGCTCGCCAAGGATTATGCCGATTACGAATGGCCGCGGCTCGGCCTCACCCATCCCTTCATAGCGCCCTACGGGGTCTATCAGACGGCGGACAAGGTGCCGGTGCTGATCTCGATCCAGAACGACCGCGAATTCGAACGGCTCTGCCACGATGTGCTCGACAAGCCGGGGCTGGAGAAGGATCCGGACTACGCCACCAACAAGGCGCGCAACGCGCGGCGCGACGACACCAACGCCATCGTGCAGAAGAGCTTTGGCGCCCGGAACTTCGGCGAGCTCGCGGCCCGGCTCGACGCCGCGCAGATCGCCTGGGCGCGGGTGAGTTCGGTGGCCGATCTCTCGACGCATCCACAGCTCCGGCGCACCGGCTTCACCTCGCCCAACGGCGAGGTTTCCATCCCCGCCCTCGCCGCCTCCTGGGAGGGCGAGCCCGCGCGGCTGGGTGAGGTGCCGGCGATGGGGCAGCACACGGCAGAGGTTCGGCGCGAGTTCGGCGGCTAGACTAGAGCAGGATGATTATCATCCCGTCGTCCCGACCGAAGCGAAGCGGAGTGGAGGGACCTTCTCTCCACGACAAGCCGCCTATCGTTGAAAGAAGGTCCCTCCGCTACGCGTGGAGTTTACCCCGAGCGAAGTCGAGGGGCGCTCCGGTCGGGACGACGGCACCGTAATGGCGCGCCTTCTCATCGGGGCCAGGTTGTCCGGCTACGGCGCGGCCTACTTCTTCGCCGCCGGCGCCTTGATGAGCTACTGGCCGGTGTGGCTGCGCGACCGCGGCATGAGCGACTCCCAGATCGGCACGCTGTTCATGAGCCGCCAGCTCGTGAGCGTCCTGTCGACGCTCGCCATCGGCTGGGTGGCGCACCGGCTGGGCAATACGCGCGGCGTCATCCTCGTGCTGGCGGGCGCCGCCACCTTCCTGCTGACCGGATACCAATTCTCGACCACCTTCCTCGCCATCCTGGCGGTCAGCCTCGTGTGGGGCGGCGTGTGGGCGCCCACCATGGCGCTCTATGACGGCATCCTGGTGAACGAGACCCGGGCGCGCGGCATCAACTATGGCAGCCTGCGCGTCTGGAGCTCGGTGGCCTTCATCCTGGGCACGGTGATCTGCGGCATCGCCGTCGACCATAGCGGTCCGGCCTGGGTGCTCTATGTCGGCTTCGCCGGCATCGTCATGCTGGTCCCGCTCGGCCTGCTGCTGCCGCCGGCCGAACCGAGGCATCGCGACGCGGCCAACCACGCGCCGTTCGGTATCCTGGATCTGCTCGCCTCGCGGCCGTTCCTGCTCTTCATGCTGGCCGCCGGCTGCTGCCAGGCGAGCCATGCCGTGCTCTACAGCTTCGGCACGCTCACTTGGCGCGCCGCCGGCCACTCCGACATCACGATCAGTCTCTTGTGGGCCGAGAGCGTCGCCGTCGAGATCCTGCTCATGCTGGGCAGCGGCTGGCTGCTGGCGCGGCTGGGCGCGACCGGCCTGCTCGGGCTTGGCCTGGTCTGCGCCATGGTGCGCTGGCTCGGCATGGCCTTCACCACCGAGCTATGGGCGCTCGTGCTGCTGCAGGCGCTGCATGCCGGCAGCTTCGCCGCCTGCCATCTGGGCGCCATGGCCTTCCTGCAGCGCGCCCTGCCGGCTTCGGGCGCGGCGCTGGGCCAAAGCGTCTATTACGCGCTGGGCACTGGCGCCACGCAGGCGATGGTGTTCCAGCTGGCTGGCGTGCTCTACACCGCCTACGGCCAGAAGGCCTTTCTTGGCATGTTCGTGGTGAGCGCGGTCGGCATGGCGGCGCTGGTCGCGCTGGTGCGGCTCTGGAAGGGCGAGCTGCTGGTCGGCGCGCAGCCAGCGTAGGTCGCCTCCCCACGCAGTGGGGAGGTGTCGCCGTCACACGGCGACGGAGGGGTCATGTTCTATCGTCATCGACACTCCATGACCCCTGCGTCCGCTGCGCGGACACCTCCCCAACTTCGTTGGGGAGGAAGTATCTACTTGCCGTGCGCGCCGGCGTGGGCGCAGCTCACGTCGGGGTTCATGTCGGCGAACGGGCCGCGCGGGTTCGACTTCCAGGCCCAGACGTGCAGTTCGTAGAAGGGATCGAGGCCGTAGCGGTTGGGGGCGCCGTTGAAGTTGAACAGCTGGCCGCCCAGCGAGGCCGGCCCCTTGAAGGTGATGTACTCCACCGCGACCAGCGCCATCCTGCCGTCGGGCGTCGGCTCGTACATGACGGCCTGCGGGCGCTTGAGGTCGGGGATGACATCCTTCAGGTAGTTCGCATTGACGTAGTGCACGCCCATCGCGCCGCCATCGACGCCGCTCGCGCAGGGGATCGGCGCATAGCCCTCGGCCACCGCGACCGACACGTCGTCGAAGCGGGCATTGGCCGCCCGCACCCGGTCGACCAGGAGGTCGCGATCGCCTTGCGCGGCCGCATCACCGGCGAACGCACCGATCGCGAACAACGACACGAGAGCCAGTTCCCGGGCGCGTGAAACCACATTCATTCTTTGCTCCATCACGAGGCACTTCAGAGGGCGGCAAGCTATGCGCCGCCGCGCTCGCGGACATCGGAGGAGCTCCCTAATTTGCCGTCGGCGCCTCCCTATTTTTCGCCGCCGGCCTTCCAGGCATCGACGATCTCCGCGCCGGTCGCCGGCCACACGCCGACATACTCGAGGATGCGGTCGAGCAGCGCGGCCAGCGCCCGGATGCGATGCGGCTGGCCCATCAGCCAGGGGGTGATGGTGAGCGCGAGGATGCGGCCGCTGCCGGTGCTGGCCGCCTCGGCATAGAGCGTCGTGAAGGCGCGCATCACCTGCTCGACGAACTCCGCCGTATCCATGTGCTGCTGGAAGAGCAGCCGCTGGTCGCTCATGTCCCAGGCGAGCGGCATCGCCGTCAGTTGGCCGGCGGACGTGGTCACCGGATAGGGCATGTCGTCGTTGATCCAGTCGGCGACGTAGTCGAGTCCCGACCCGGCCACGAGATCGAGGGTACGCATCGATTCGGAATGGGCCGGCGAATGCCAGCCGCGGATCTTCGAGGCGAAGGCACCGCGGAGCGCGCCCACGGCCTGCTTCACCAGCGCCCGCTCATCGGCTTCGGGCAATCCACCGTGATGCAGATGGCCCATGTCGAGGCCGGCCGCCGCCACCTCCCACTGGCTGGCGGCGATCTCCTTCGCGAGGGCGGGATAGCGCGTCGCGACCGCCGCGTTCATCAGCGCCGTTGCGCGCAGGCCGCGCTGATCCAGCACCCGCATCAGGCGGTAGATGCCGACCCGGTTACCGTAGTCGCGCTGGGTATAATCCCAGTAGCTCGGATAGGGCCGGTCGACGCCGCCCGGCGCCACGAACGGCTGCCGCGGCATGTCCATCGGGAACTCCGCGACATGGACGGCGACCCACAGCGCTACCCGCGCCTTGCCTGGCCAGACGGTCGGTTTGGCCTGCGGCAGGTTGCGGTGCAGAAACCGGTCGTGGTCGAGGCCGCGCCGGCGCCAGGGATAGTCGAGATAGTTGGGAATGCCCGGGCCGCTCATCGCCGGCCTCCCGGAGTGCCGGCCGCCAGCCATCTGGAGAAGACGTCGTAGTAATGCTCGGTGTACCAGGCGGCGATCTCGCGGCCCGTCGCCAGCCAGACGCCGTCATGCGCCACGATATGGGCCAGCGCCTCGTCCAGCGCAGCAATGCGCTGCGGCTGGCCGGTCAGGAACGGATGGAGCGGCAGGCACATCACCGTGCCGCTCTCCGCGCCCTCGGCGTAGAGCTGGTCGAACTGCGCCTTCACCATGGACGTGTACCGCTCGACGGGCGTGTTGCGGTTCTGGAACAGGGGCACGTCGTTCACCTCGAGCGAATAGGGCACGCTGATCAGCCTTCCGTTGCGCACCTTGACCGGCATCGGCTGGTCGTCGTGCACCATGTCGAGCGTGTACTTGATGCCCTCCTCCGCCAGCACGTGCTGGGTCGTCTCGTCGTTGGTGATGGCGGGCGTCAGCCAGCCGTCGAGCGACTGGCCGCTGTATTTCAGGATGGTCTCGCGGCTGTCGGCAATCACCGCGCGCTGCTGGTCTTCCGACAGGTCGTAGAAATAGCGCGTGTTGTAGGTGCCGTGGCTGAACAGCTCCCAGCCGAGCTCGCAGCAGCGCTCGATGATCTCGGGGTAGTGATCGCAAACCGCGACGTTCAGGGACACGCTGCCGCGCACGCCGTGCTTGGCCATGACGTCGGCCATGCGCCAGAAGCCGACCCGGTTGCCATAGTCGCGATGGGAGTAGTTGAGCACATCCGGCACCGGCCGCGGCCATGGCACCTTGCGTGGATTGCCGGGCGGCTCGAGCTCGTAATGCTCGATGTTCGGCGCCAGCCACACCGCGATGCGCGCGCCGCCCGGCCAGACGATTTTCGGGCGTCCGCTGTACGGTGCGTAGTCGTAATGTCCAGGTTCGGCCAGCATCCCGTCTCCCCTATGATGTCGCTCAACTCAGTCGATCGAACCATAGAGGCCCGGAATGGCGAAGAGAATTGTCGTGCGGGGCGCCGAGATCGTCACGATGGATGCGGCGCTGGGCGATCTTTCGCAAGCCGACATCCTGATCGAGGACGGCAAGATCCATGCCGTCGGACCGTCGCTGGCGGCGCAAGACGCCGAAGCGATCGACGGCGCCGGCATGATCGCCTTGCCGGGCATCATCGATGCCCATACCTGTCTCTGGCAGACGGTGCTGCGCGGCTACGTGCCCGATCTTTGGCCGGGCACCTATTATTCCGCGCTGCTGCCGCTGCGCAGCCGCTACACGCCCGAGGACAATTTCAATGCAGCCTATATCGGCGGCTTCGAGATGCTGTCCTACGGCACCACGACCGTCGTCGACTATTGCCACGACATCCGCAGCCCCGCCTACGCGCCCGCCTCGATCGCGGCGCTGAAGGAGAGCGGCATCCGCCACCTCTTCACCTATTCCTTCATGCCGGTGCAGCCGGACGAGTTCGCCCGGCCGGAGGACCGCCTGGCCGACGGCCGGCGGGTCCATGACAAGTTCCACGATCCGGCGGGTCTCACCACGGTCGGGTTCGGCATCGATTCCATCGGGGCCCGCGGACTCGAAGAGCAGCTCGCCTTGGCGCGCGACCGGAAGGCGCCGAGCTGCATTCACGTGAACGAGACCGGCACGATCGGCCGGCTGAACGACAGCGGCCTGCTCGGGCCGGATCTTCTGGTGATCCACGGCAACCTGATCAGCAACGGGGAGCTCGAGCTGATGGCCAAGGCCCGCATGCCGCTCTGCTTCACCCCGACCGCCGACACGCAGGGCACGCCGGCCGATGTCGTCCGCCGCGCCATCGATCGCGGCGTCGAGGTCGTGTTCGGCTGCGACATTCCCTGCTCCATCGCCTCGGATCCGATCGGGCAATTGCGCGTCATGTTCAACGTCCAAGGCTTTATCGACGGCGCCATGGAGCGGAGCTTCTCGAGTGTCGTCGGACGACGGCCGCCGGTGCGGCCCGGCCTGCCGCTGCTGACACCGCGCCGGCTGCTCGAAACCGCGACCATCGGCACGGCGCGCGTGCTGGGCCTCGACGACCGCATCGGTTCGCTCGCGCCCGGCAAGCAGGCCGACATCGTGCTGATCCGCAAGGGCCCGTTCGGCAATTCCGTCGTCCGCGATGCCTGCGCGCATGTGCTGCTGCAGACAAGCCCGCGCGACATCGACACGGTGATGGTCGCGGGCGAGATCCGCATGAAGGCGGGCGTGCTGGCCGGCTTCGACCCGAACCGGGCGGCGGCGATGGTCCGCGCGTCGCGTCAGCGCATCCTCGGTTGAGGCGCCGCCGTTCGTAGCGGCGCTTGGTAAGACGAGGCGATTCCGCTGAAGCGGACGACGCTCTACTTGCGCGCCAGCATCTCCGTCGCGAGGAGGCTCCATTCCTCCTGCAGCGAGAGCTCGGGCACGGGCTGGCCGGCGCGCCGGTACCAGCCGCCGGCGTTCCGCATGTCGCCTTCCTGGCGATGGAGGTGCGCATGCACCCAGTCGCAGTCGCGCTCGCCTTCGTGCTGCTGGACGCATTCATGCGCCTTGTTCCAGTCACCGCGCAGCGCCCACCACAGCGCCTGCAGGGCAGGCCCGACATCGGAGGGCGGCGTCGTGGCCGACACGCTGCTGCGGAAGGAATCGATCGTCGTCATGATCGTGGATCCTTTGTCTGTGAATGACCTTCGACACGGCAAAAAGAACTATCGCGAGCTATCCGGGTGACATCAAGGGCGGAGAATCCTAGCCATGGCGCGATCATGTCTTGCCGGAGCGCGGACCTCCAGGTCCGCTCATGAATGATGAGCGGACCTGGAGGTCCGCGCTCCACATGATCCATCCTCCCTCACACCAGGGCGTTGCGGGCGATCAGCTTCTTGTAGAACGAGGCGCTGAGCTTGGGCGTGCGTTTCAGCGTCTGGTAATCGACATGGTGAAGCCCGAAGCGGACCGAGTAGCCCTCAAGCCATTCGAAATTGTCCAACAGGCTCCAGATGAAATAGCCGCGCACCGGCACGCCCTCGGATGTGGCGCGCCGCAACTGGGCGAGGTACTGGCGCAGGAACATCACGCGGTCGATGTCGTAGACCTCGCCGTCGGCGGCCGGCTGGTCGGCGGCCGAGGTGCCATTCTCGGTGATGTAGATGTCCTTCACGTTCCACAGCCGCGCCACCTGGCGCGGCGCCCAGTAGAGCGTTTCGGGCCCGAACGTCAGCCAGCGCAATTCCATGTGCGGATAGGAGCTTGGCAAGGGGATCGCCGAATAGCCCGGCGCCTGGTCGATTGCCCGGACATAGGCGCCCGGGGCGTAGACGTTGAGGCCGACGAAATCGACCGGCGCCGAAATCGTCTTGAGGTCGCTCTCGGTGAAGCGCGGCGCATCGGCGCCGGCGGCCGCCAGGTAGGCGTCGGTGTAGCGCCCTTCCAGCATCACGGTGAGGTACGCTGCGTTCATCTCGCGCGTGGCGATCTCGGCGGCGCGGATGTTTTCCGGCGTCTCCACCGCCGGCAGGGCAGCCACGATGTTTTCCGCCATGCCCACCCGGACAGAGCCGCGGCTGTTCGCATGCACGGCCTGGACGGCGAGGCCATGGGCGAGCACGGCATGGTGCCGCGCCTGGTAGAGCCGCTGCCTCGGCAGAGCCAGCCCCGGCGCGAAGCTGCCGTTGCCGTAGCCCAGCTCGATGAAGGTGCGCATCTCGTTCAGGGTGAAGAAGTGCCCGACCCGGTCGCCCAGCTTGGCGGCGACGAAAGCCGCATAGGCAGCGAAGGCCTGGGCGGTGTCGCGCGATTCCCAGCCGCCGCGATCCTGCAGCGCCTGCGGCAGGTCCCAGTGATAGAGCGTGGCGAAGGGCATGATGCCATGGGCCAGCAGCTCGTCGAGCAGCCGGTCGTAGAAGGCAAGCCCCTTGGGGTTGGGCGTGCCGGTTCCGTCAGGGAACAGGCGCGGCCAGGCGATCGAAAAGCGGTAGGTGGTGACACCCATCGCCTTCATCAGCGCCACGTCCTCCTTGTAGCGATGATAGTGATCGTCGGCGCTGTCGGCGGTGTCGCCGTCGTGAATCCTGCCGGGCAGCCGGGCGAAGGTGTCCCAGATGCAGGCGCCCCGTCCGTCTTCCCGCGTGGCGCCTTCGATCTGATAGGCCGACGTGGCCGTGCCCCAGCGAAAGCCGCTGGGAAATCCGGAGTCCGGTTGAAGCTCGTCAGGCTCGCGGACCTCTTTCGAGGCGGTGAGGCCCAGCGTCCCCAGCGCCAACGCCGTCGCCCCAAAGGCGCGGCGGGTGAAAGGAGAGGACGTCATCGCGCGCCGGAGACAGAGAGTCGCGCCCGCTCTCCGGGATGCGGGCATTTAGAACAGGGGCTGATCATCGCCACCAGTCTAGCAGAGCGTGTGCCACGTCGTGAGGACGCGGTTTGCATAACAGCTGCAGAACCGTTCGCTTCTCAATCGAGAGGCGGACGCACGGACGCCCAGGGACGCGCCGCCTCGAAGGCGGCCGACATCTGCAGCACGCCGAGATCGTCGAAGCGCCGGCCGACGATCTGCAGGCCGATGGGCAGGCCGTCCTTGGTGAAACCGCAAGGAACCGACGCCGCCGGATTCTGCGACAGGTTGAACGGGTAGGAGAACTCCGCCCAGCTGAGCCAATCCCACGGATGCTGTGGCCAGTGAGGCGGCTGCAGCAGCTCGGCCGGAAACGCCGCGACGGACGCCGCGGGCGTCAGCAGGAAATCCCAATCCTCGAAGAAGTGATGGATCTCGGCGCAGTAGGCGTACTTGACCAGCCGCATCTTCTGGTAGTCGGCCATGGTGATGTGCAGCCCGGCCTCGATGCAGGCGACGAAGCCCGGATCCATGCGGTCGCGGAACTCGGGAATGCGGTCGGCGTGGCGGCTGAAATGCGCCGGCCAGAAGAAGCGCGCGAGATCGGGACCCTTGGGGCCCCACGGTGTTTTCACCGGCTCGACCTTCCAGCCGAGATCGCTTTCGAACGCCGCGACCGCCTTGGCAACCAGGTCGGCCACTTCCGGATCGACCCGGGCGTGATCGAGATTGGGACTGTAGGCGATGCGCGGCGCGCGCGGACGACGCTCGAGATGGCGTGGATAATCGGCGGGCTGCGCCTCGAGGCTCGAATGATCGTCGGGATGCGGGCCGGCCATGGTCTTCAGCATGAGGGCTGCGTCGGCGACGGTGCGCGTGAGCGAGCCGAGATGCACGGTGTAGTCGCTGGCCGCCAGCGGCGACTGCGGCACGCGGCCGTAGCTCGGCTTCAGGCCATAGACGCCGCAGAAATGCGCCGGCATGCGGATCGACCCCGCGCCGTCGCTGCCCTGATGCAGCGGGCCGTAGCCCGCCGCAGCGCCGACGCCCGCGCCCGCCGACGAGGCGCCGGCATTGAGGCCGTGCTTCCAGGGATTGTGCGTGATGCCGGTCAGCGGGCTGTTGCTGACGCCCATCCAGCCGAACTCGGGCGACGTCGTTTTGCCCAAAATGATCGCGCCGGCGCGGCGCAGGCGCGAGACCATCGCACTGTCGGCCTGAGCGACGTCGCCGCGGCGCAGATGTGTGCCATATTCGATCTGCATGCCGCGCACGGCCTCGTGGTCCTTGATCGTCACCGCCACGCCGTGCAGCGGTCCCATCGGTTCGCCGTTGGCCAGCGCGCGATCGGCCGCCTGGGCTGCGTCCATCGCTTCCTCCGCCGCGAGATACGCGAAGGCGTTGAGCCTGGGCTCGAGCGCAGTGGCACGATTCAGCACGGCTGTCGTGATGTCGACGGCCGACAGCTTCTTGGCGCGGATGGCGTCGACGAGCTCGGTCGCCGGCGTGAAGCAAAGATCGGTCTCATACATGGCGATTACTCTGTGACTTTCTTGGTGCCGATACAGATCCAACCTCACCCTGAGGAGCGGCCCCTCGAGTTCCTCGGGGTAAACTCGGGCCGCGTCTCGAAGGGTGGATGCAGCGCGGTTGTTACCCATCCTTCGAGACGCACGCCTTCAGCGTGCTCCTCAGGATGAGGTTGTTTGCAAATCTGCGACCAGGACAAATCGTTCATCACGTCAGTAGTGCGCGATCACCTTCTCGGCGAAGTCCGAAAGGTTGCGCCGCGCCTCCGCCATCGCCGGCAGCAGCGTGATCTCGTTCAAGCCCATCGCCTCGCGCTCGCGCAGCATGGCGATGATCTCGTCGGGCGTGCCGACCAGGCCGCCGGTCGAGCGGATCAGGTCCTCGGTGATGAAGCGGCGTTCTTCCGGCGGCAGGAAGGCGCAATGGCCGAGGTGGACCTGCTGGTAGCGCTTGGCGGGCGGCGTCTCCATCTTGTCGGTGAAAGCGAGATACTCGTCCCACAGGTTGCGGCAGCGGCCGGCGACCGTGCTGGTATCGCCGTCCTTCTGGTAGAGCTCCCACCAGTAGTGCAGCGTCGCGGCGGCCATCGGGCCGATCTCGTCGATCACGCGGTCCGCGGTCATGCTCTCGCCGGGCTTCAGCACGCAGGCGTAGCTGAGCGCGGCGGTATGGAAGTCATTGGGCAGCACGCGGCCGACGGCGGCGGCGCCGGCCTGCATCACCTCGAGGCTCTTCTGCAGGCGCGCCTTGGTCTGGTTGTGCGAGCAGACGCGGCCGTCGCCGTAGGCGCCGGCCGTCTTGAGCGCCAGCGGACCGTCGGCGGCGACGTAGATCGGCACTGGATGGGCGACGTCGATGAAGCCCGCGTCGGGATGCAGGAAGCGTATGTCGGTGCGCTCGCCGGCCTGCGCGCCGTCGCCCAGCGCGTAGTCGACCTCCTCGCCGTGCAGCAGCGCGCGCAGCACGCGCAGGTATTCGCGGAAGGCGCCGGCCTTCACCGGGTCCTTGCCCATCACGCGCATCGCGGTGTGGCCGGTGCCGATGCCCAGGAAGACGCGGCCGGGCGCCAGCTGGTTGATGGTGGCGATCGAATGGGCCGTGACGGGCGCCAGCCGCACCCCCGCCACCGAGACGCCGGTGCCGAGCCGGATGCGCGAGGTGTTGGCCGCCGCCAGCGCCAGCACGGCGTAGGCGTCGGAGTAGAGCATCTGCGAATCAGCCGCCCAGGCGCAGTCGTAGCCCATGGTCTCGAGATCGACGAACAGCTTCCAGTCCGACACGCGCGGCGCGACGGTGACTCCGAATTTCATGATGTGATCCTGCGAGGCGGGCGAGTCAGGAGACGGCGGCGCGGGGCGGATGGACCGCCGCGGCCAGCGTCCGGTCGTAGACGTCCCGCCACGGCGCCTGGTCGTCGGGGGCGATGAAGTAGCCGCTGCGCGCGGCGCGGTAGACGCCCGGGTCGTCGGCGCCGGCCGGCCGTTCGCCCTTGTCGCGGAGCGCGCGGGCAGCCAGCAGCAGGCGCCGGCGCGTGCGGGTGATCATCTGGTCGGAGGGCGCGAGATGCTCGAAGCCGAAATCGGTGACCGGGCCCATGCTCTCGGTGATCGCCTGGTCCTGCAGATGGATGCCGTCGATGCCGCTGTAGATCGCGTTGCGGCGCTGCGCCTCGCGGTCCATGCCCCAGTCGTTGCTCTCGTTCATCGCCATGCGCCAGCGGCCGAGCCACTCGGTGGTGTTGGGCAGCATCTTGATGCCGCCGCGGCCGGTCCCGCCGATCGGCGTGCCGTCCTTGAAGCGGGGCTGCGGCAGGGCCTGCGCCGATTTGGCATGCTTCCACCAGATGAAGACGAACATGGTGTGGCCGTCGTCGAGCGGCACCCAGCCGCGGGCATGCATGTGGCTTAAAAATTCGCCGTTGGGCGCCTGCGACCAGCAGGGGAACAGGAAATTGGCGAAGCGCCAGTAGGTGCGGCCGGGGCCGGCGCTGCGATAGCCGGCATATTGCGTACCCCACGGCGCATCGGACACGTGGTAGTGCGGCGCGCGGTTGGTGATGGTGTTGTAGAACGGCTCGTCCTCCGCCACGTCGTTCGGATCGACGTGGCCGCCATGCAGGAAGCCGAAATGCGCGGTGTCGATCTCGCCTTCCAGCGCCTGCAGCCAGTTGCAGTCGCGTTGCATCAGGCTGACGTTGATCTCGTCCGGCGGCAGGTCGAGCACCTCGAAGCCGGGCAACGGCGGCGCCTCGGCGCGCTCGCCCATATAGACCCAGACCAGGCCGGCGCGTTCGATCACGCGGTAGGCCTTGGCCTTCACCTTGTGCTTGAAATCCTGGTCCTCGGGCACGCTCGGCATGTCGATGCAGTTGCCGGCAACGTCGTATTTCCAGCCGTGATAGATGCAGCGGAGGCCGCCTTCCTCGTTGCGGCCGAGGAACAGCGAGGCGCAGCGGTGCGGGCAGCGCTGGTCCATCACGCCCACCCGGCCCGCGCTGTCGCGGAAGGCGATGAGCTTTTCGCCGAGCAGCATGAGGCGTAACGGGTCCCCGTCGCGCGTGAGTTCCGATGATTTCAGCGCCGGCAGCCAGTATTCGCGCATCAGCTGCCCCATCGCCGTGCCGGGGCCGACTTGCGTGAGTTCCGCGCCTTCCATCGTCGTGGTCATGGGATGTGCCTCAGGGTGCGTGGCCAGGCGGAGGATAGCGGGGGAAAGAACGGACGAGCAAAGGTAATCGTCGGGGTGAGCCGGCGAGCTCTTCTGAGGTCCGAACGCCCGGAGCGTGATCTTTGGTTAGCTTGGGCACACACGCCTCACCCTGAGGAGCATCGCGTAGCGATGCGTCTCGAAGGGTGGGCAACCTGCCTTGTTGTTGCCCACCCTTCGAGACTCGGCCTACGGCCGCTCCTCAGGGCGAGGCGAGTTGATTTGAACGCATTTTGCTCTACGATTGTGGTGTTTCGGCCGGCTCCGTGGCCTGCATCGATGGCCGCTTGGCGGCGATGTCGGACCACGCGGCCAGTTTCGGCGCGACGCTCCGCCACTCGCCGCCATATCGCCAGTCCTCGTAGCTGCAAGCGACGGCGATGGTTATCTGGGCGAGATCGAACGCGGTGCCAAGATCTGCAACCCGCTTCTCCAGGGTGGCGAAGCAGCGGAATTCCCGGTCGCGCATCTTCTGGATGAAATCGCCCGACCTTTCGCGTTCGTCGCGCAGCAGCTCGGCGCGCCGGGCGATCTGCGCTTCGATGATGCCGTTGGCAACCGATATGTCCGCAAGAGCCCGCCAGCGCGACGCACCCTCGCGCGCCAGTAGCCGGAAGCCGCCGAGCTCGCCGTTGATGTAGTCGCAAATCGCGTGCGAATCCGTCAGGATGAAGTTTGGTGTGACCAGCGCCGGAATCCGCACTACGGGCGTTGCCTCGAGAAAGTCCGGATCGTGCACGACCGCCTGCGTCGCCCACTTGTGCGACCACGTCGTCCGCACGAACTCGAAGCGATCCTCGATCCGGAGCTCCAGGATCGAGACCCTGACCCTGCGGACCCACGGCGAGGCAGGCGTAACGTAGAGGCGCAAGGACGATCTCTGCGGTTCGGAAGCGGAGAGCTACCGCGACCGACCGCGGCCCGTCACCGGCCAGATCTCGACCAGCGTATCGCCCTTCACCACGTGATAGCTCTCGTAGAGATTGACCGTGGGATCGCAGTGCGGCGGCGTCAGGATGACCTGCTCGCCATGGCCGGGGGCGGCCTTGCCTTCGGGCGCGATCACCGCGAGATGCTCGTCGCCCATGAAGCGCGTGGTCGAGCCCTCTACGGCGCCCTTGAGGACCTGCGGCGGGCCGGCTTCGGTGGCCATCGACTTCAGGCCGGCATCGACCGTGACCATGCCCGCGGTGTTGGCGCTGACGACGCGGGCATCGATCTGCAGCGCCTGCTCGAAGGTCGGACGGTCGAGGCCACGCAGGTCGCAGATATTGTATTCGTGGTCCATGAAGACGTAGGAGCCGACCTGCAGCTCGGTGAAGACGCCGAGCTTCGCGTCGATGAAATGCGTGCCGGTGCCCGAGCCGGTGACGACGCCGGGCTTCAGCCCCGCCGCCTCGAGCTTCGCCAAAATGCCCTTGAGATACTCCGTGCGCTCCTCGATCGAGGCCTTGCGCTCGGCGAAGTCCTGGATGTGCTGGTGCCGACCGCAATAGAACTGCACGCCGGCATATTTCAGCGACTTCTGCCCGGTGACCTTGCGCACCAGCTCGACCACGCCGTCGGGCGTGGCGACGCCGGTGCGGTGCATGCCGGGATCGATGTCGACGATCACCGTCAGCGGCTTGCCGGCCTTCGCCGCGGCGGCCGCCAAGGCATCGACATTGGCGGCATTGTCGACCACCACCATGAGGTCGGCGGCCTTGGCGTTGAGCGCGATCAGCCGTGTGATGGCCTGAGGCGTCACCACCGGCGAGGTGATGTGCAGCTGGCCCACGCCGGCCTCGGCCAGCGCCTCGGCCTCGCCCAGCTTGGCGCAGCACACGCCGAGCGCCCCCGCCTTGATCTGGCGGCGCGCGATGTCGGCCGATTTGTGGGTCTTGGAATGCGGCCGCAGGTTCACCTTGTGCGCCTTGGCGAAGTTGGCCATCTCGGCGATGTTGCGGTCGAGCATGTCGAGGTCGAGCACGAGGGCCGGCGTGTTCAGCGAACGACGCGATCCCTGCTGGCCGATGAGGTGACGGTGGAGACGCTCGGCTTCGCTCATTTTCTCTGATCCTCGGATTGCAGGGTGCGGACCACCATGGCCTCGCCCGTCGTACCGCGATTGACCCCGGCGCTTTTCATGAAGATGTTATCCTTGCCGGTGCCCCACAGCGCAATGCCCTGCGCCAAGAGCCCGCCATCGACCTTCACGGTCTCGCCGGTGATGAAGCGCGCGTCGTCGGAGGCGAGGAAGGCCGCGACGTCGGCGATGCAGTCGGGCTCGCCGCGGTCGGGCCACGGCTGGTGCCGGAATTGCCTGTCGTATTTCTCCGGCCGGCCGCGATGGACCAGCGGCGTCGAGATCACGCCGGGCGCGATCCCGACCACGCGGATGCGGTCGGGACCGAGCTCCGCCGCCACGTTCTCGATCAGGCTGATCACCGCGGCTTTTGCCGCCGAATAGGCGTGGCTGCCGCCGCCGCCCACCATGCCAGCGATCGAGGCGGTGACCAGGATCACGCCGCCCTCCCCGTGCCTCTTCATCGCCTGCGAGGCGTGCTTCATGCCGAGGAAGACCGAGCGCGTCAGGACGGCGAAGGTGTAGTCCCAGTCCTCGACGGTGGTCTCGGCGATCGGCCCGAAGGCGCCGCCGACTCCGGCATTGAGATAGGCGATGTCGAGCCGGCCGAAGCGTTTTTCGGCCTCGGCGACGGCGACCGCGACGTTGGCTTCCATGGCGACGTCGCAGCGCACGAAGACGACGTTGTCACCGTGACCGCCCGCCCGGGCGACCGCCAGTGTCTCCGCGCCGTTGGTTTCGTTGAGGTCGGCCACGACCACCTTGGCGCCTTCGGCCAGGAAGCGCATCACCGTGGCGCGGCCCATGCCGCTCGCCCCTCCGGTGACGAGCGCCACCTTGCCTGCCAGTCGATTCATGTCGATTTCGCCCTCCGATGCCCGTTGTTTTCCGGCTTGATCGTGATGTTGCGTGCGCCCGCGGGCAAGCCTAGCGTTTATCACACCATTTCCGTCATCCCGAGCGGAGCCATCCGCAGGGCGGCGAAGTCGAGGGACCTTATCTTACGCAGCGCAAGAGGAGGTCCCTCCACGCGGCCCCTACGGGGCCTTGGTCGGGATCACGGCAGGAACCGAGGAGGCATCGCATGAAGTTCGGCCTTTTCTACGAGATTTCTATCCCGCGACCGTGGACGCCGGAAAAAGAGCGCACGGTCTACAACAACTGCCTCGAGCAGGTGAAGCTGGCGGACGAGCTGGGCTTCGATCATGTCTGGGCAGTCGAGCATCACTTCCTCGAGGAATATTCGCACTGCTCGGCGCCCGAACTGTTCCTGACGGCCTGCGCGGTGCTGACCAAGCGCATCCAGGTCGGCCACGGCATCGTGGTCTGCGTGCCGGAGTTCAACCATCCGATCAAGATCGCCGAGCGCACCGCCACGCTCGACATATTGTCGGGCGGCCGCCTGCATGTCGGCACCGGCCGATCCGCCACCTGGACCGAGCTCGGCGGCTTCGGCGCCAATCCCGACACGACCAAGAAAAGCTGGGACGAGTTCGTGCGCTGCCTGCCCAAGATGTGGATGCAGGAGACCTTCTCCTACCAGGGCGAATTCTGGTCGATGCCCGAGCGCACCATCCTGCCCAAGCCCTACCAGAAGCCGCACCCGCCGATGTGGGTGGCGGTCACCAGCCCGGGCACCGAGATCGACGCCGCCGAGCGCGGGCTGGGCAGCCTCGGTCTGTCGTTCGCGGGCTTCGACGAGCAGGAGAAGAAGATCAAGGAGTACCGAAGGCGCATCCAGTCGTGCGAGCCGGTCGGCGCGTTCGTGAACGAACAGGTCGCCACCACCAACTTCCTGTTCTGCCATGAGGACGAGAAGACCGGCGTCGAGATGGGCAAGAAGCTCGGCAACACCTTCAACTACCTGGCGACGCAGCTCATCTCCACGCGCGAGGTCTATTCGTCGCCGTCCTACCAGTCGCTCGGCCTGCTGCCGGCGCTGCGCCGCGCCGCCACCGGTCCCGATGCCAACGAGCAGCAGACCGAGGGCATGGCCTATGGCGATCCGGCGCGCATCATCCGCGCCGTCAAGAAGTGGGAATCGCTGGGCGTCGACTGCATCAACTTCATCCTGAACGCCAACGAGGTCGTGCCGCAGGCTGAGGTGATGGCGAGCCTGAAACTGTTCGCCAAGGAAGTGATGCCGGTGTTCGCCAAGAAGCCGGCCAATGTCGCTGCCGCGGCGGCGGAGTAGCGCGCATGCCCCTCTACGGAACGCTCGACCTCACGACGGTCGCCAAGGCGCTGCCGACCTTGGCCAACCTCGACACCGAGGCCTGGACCCTGCCGAAGGCGGAGATGCTGCAGCTCCTGATCGAGGTGCCCCGAAGCTCGACCGACGGGCTGCTGCCCAAGGCGATGCATCCGGCGCTGCCGTCGTACGTGATCCTGGCCGTCACCAAATATTCCGAGAGCCCGGTCGGACCCTTCACCCTCGCCATGCTGCGCCTCGGCACCCGCGCCGGCGCCCATCCGCGCGGCTTGATGCTGGGCGCGGTCGCGAGCAGCGAGGCGGCGGCCACGGAGCTGCGCGCCCGCTGGGGCTTTCCGATCGCGGCGGGCGAGGTGAAATTCCTGCGCCGGCACGATCGGGTCACGGGCACGGTGAAGAAGGACGGCAAGACCATCCTCGACTGCGCCCTGGTGGACCCGCAGCCGGTGTCGGGCACCGACGTGCAGTACATCAACTGGGTGACGGCAGCGAACGCCCCGCTCGACGGCCAGACCCAGACCATGCTGATCCAGGTCGATCCGAAATACACCTTCTACAAGGCCGAGCGCGGCAAGCCGCAGGTGACGACGTTCGACGCCGCAGCGTGGAACGCGCCCAACCTGCTTCTCGCCAATCCGATCGTCGGCACCTGCTGCACCGTCGACACCGACCTGCCGCGCATCCGCTTCGTGATGGATCCGCTGAAGCCGGTTTTCCAGGGCACGCGGCGCATCCGGGAGTCGCGCGTCGACGAGTAGGACCGTCCGCCTACGCCGCGAGCGACATCATCAGGGCGGTGTCCGTGCTCTGATGATAGTCGACGATCTTGCCGTCCTGGAACGTGATGAGATCGAAGACATCGAAGTTCTCGGATTTCCCGGTGGGCACGCAGGTCACGCGGGCCGTCCAATGAAGCAGCGCTTTCTCTCCGTCGATCAGAAGGGAGATCTGCTTCCACTCGTCGAAGCGCCAGGTTTCAAAGAGCTGCTGCAGGATCGGCCTGATCGCTGCCTTGCCCCGCGCGCGCTCGCTCAGGCACTCCTGGCCGGTTCCGCGCGCGTTCAATCCGAACACGACATTTTCCGCGGCGTCCTTCAACGTCCCTTCCAGGTCGCCCCGCAGACGAGCCTCCCAGAGAGACCCGACCGCAGCTTCAATGTGACTCCGGCTTGTCATTCGACTCTCCCCATTGAAATGGGTAACGAGGATAGTGCACCATAAATGATATTCTCCCGCAAGAGTTGTCCGGACAGGAGCGACGATCATGAGATCTGAGCTGCGCGCCTTCGCCATCACCGTCGTCGCTCTTTTGTGGGGCTGCACCCTGGCGGCGACGGAGGGCCGCGCCGCCGATCCCGTGCTCACGCGCCTCCTCGGCGACGTCTTGTGGGCGCCCCGGCTGGCCTACGGGTCCGACGACCAGCGCCACCTCGTCTACGAATTGCGGCTGTCCAACCCGACGCCGAGCGCGGTCAGCCTCACGAAGGTCGACGTCATCGATGCCGCGACGGGAAAGGTCCTGCTCGAGGCCGGACCCGCCGACATCGGCAAGCGCTTCTCGATCGGCGGGCGGCGCGGCGCCGAAGCGACCTCGCTCTCCGTCGGACAGTTCGGCGTGCTGTTCCTGCACGTGCCGCTGGCCGCGAGCGCCGGCATGCCGCACACCATCGCCCATCGGATCTCCGGGGTCGCCGTCCAGCAAGGCAGGCCGGACACGCCCTTCACCCTCACCATTGGCGAAACGCCGGTGATCGACGCCAACCCCGTGCTGCTGGGTCCGCCGCTGATCGGCAACGGTTATCTGGCCGGCGATGGCTGCTGCGACACGATCCGCCACGTGCGCGCCCTGTTGCCGCTCAATGGCCGCTTCGCGCTTGCCCAGCGTTTCGCCATCGACTGGGAGCAGATCGACGATCAGAACCGCCTCGTCAAAGGCGATCTCGGCAAGGTCGAGAACTACACGATCTTCGGCAGGGACGTGATCGCCGTCGCCGACGGCACCGTGATCGACACGCGCAACGACCTTCCGGAACAGCCTCCCGGCAAGCTGCCGGACAACCTGCCGATCGACCAGGCCGACGGGAATTTCGTCGTGCTCGATATCGGCAACGGCGCCTTCGCGCTCTATGCCCACATGCAGCCGGGGAGCGTGAAGGTGGCTCGCGGCGCCAAGGTCAAGTATGGCGACCTTCTGGGGAAGGTCGGCAATACCGGCAACACCTCGGCGCCGCACCTTCATTTCCATGTCATGGACGGACCTTCACCGCTGCTGGCGAACGGCATTCCCTACGTCATCGATCATTTCGTCATGACCGCGATCGACAAGGCCGGCACTGCCGACTTCGACAAGGCGGAGGCGACCGGCTCGCCGCTCACGCTGACGCCGATCAATCCGCCGGCACAGAAGCGGAGCCTCCTGCCGATGGACCTCGCGGTGGTCGACTTCTCGCGCTGAGCTCAGCGCAGCAGCCCGTCCTCCAGCGCCTTGATCTGCAAGGCCAGATAGCGCGAATAGATCCGGCATTGCGCCAGGCTGCCGGCGGTGAACCAGAGGCCGTCCTGGGCCGTGCGCGTCCACATGTTGCGCAGCTCCCCGCCGTCGTCGAAGCCCCACACGGGGCCGATCCGCTCGGCGACGGCGTCCCCCAAAGCGGCGCGCACGAACTCCTGCTGGCTCTCATAGCCGGTGGCGACGACGACGAGGTCGGCCGGCATCGTGGTGCCGTCGCGCAGCCGGACGCCCCGCGGCACGAATCGGTCGATGGCGTCGTACTGCAGCAGGCCGATCCGGCTGTCGACGATCATGTCGGAGCAGCCGACGTTGAAGTAATAGCCGCCGCCGCGGCGCAGATACATCATCTGGAAGCCGGTATCGTCCTCGCCGTAGGTGAGGCGGAAGCCCTTCGCCTCCAGGCCCTGCAACAGCGCGCGATCGGCCTCGCGCATCTCCGCCGTCGACAGCTGGTAGGCGCGCAGCAGGACCGGATAGGGCATCGATGCCGCCAGCAGGTCGCAATCGGCGAAGGGCAGGCCCTCGTTGTAGATGGAGTAGACCTTCTGCGCCTCGCGGATGCTCACGATATAGGTCGGGCTGCGCTGCACCAGGGTGACGTGGGCGCCGCTCGAGCAGAGATCCTGCGCGACATCGTGGCCGCTGTTGCCGGTGCCGAGCACGAGGGCGTTGCGGCCCTTCCAGGCGGTGCCGCTGGTGTAACTGCCGGAATGCATGACCGTGCCCGCGAAGGAGTCGAGGCCGGGCAGCGACGGCCAGACCGGAATGCCACTGACGCCCGTCGCCACGATCACATGGCGCGGCTTCAGCGTGCGCTCGCTGCCGTCGCTGCGCCGCAAGGTTACGGTCCAGCGGCGTTCGGTGGCGTCGTAGCTGCCGCCGGCCAGCTCCGTGCCCGTCCAGTAGTTGAGGTCGAGCGCCTCGACATAGGCCTCGAACCAGTTGGCAAGCTTGTCCTTGGGAATGAAGACCGGCCAGGTCGGCGGGAACGGCATCAGCGGCAGGTGATTGACATGCACTTCGTTGTGCAGGGTGAGCGCGTGGTAGCGCTTGCGCCAGTTGTCGCCGATGCGTTCGTGGCGATCGACGATCAGCGTGTCGACGCCGAGCGCGCCGAGCCGCGCCGCGACCGCGAGGCCTGCCTGGCCGCCGCCCACCACCAGCACGGCGGGATCGTGATCGGCGTAGGCCGCCGCCTTGCGACGCTGGTCGAGCCAGTTCTCGCCGCCGAAATCGCGCGAGAAGCGCTCGGCGTCGCTCACGGCAGGCGGGCGGCCGTCGGGATAGCCGTGCAGCTCCTCGAGCGTGGTGAGCAGCGTCCAGGCCCGCCAGGCGCCGTCGGCTTCCTCGACAAGACGGACGACGCCGTTGGCGCGGCCGAACGCGGTCTCGAAGTCGAAGATCGCTTCGATGCAATCGGTGCCGGCGCGGCGCACGCGGCGCGGAAGCGAGCGCTCGGCGGAAAAGTGAAAGTTGTCGACCTTCGTTCGCTCGAGCGTCGGCGCCAGCGCCGCCTCGATCGCCGCGCCGCCGCTCGCGGTCTGCAGCCGCCAGGTGAAGGCGAGCACGTCGCGCCAGTGACCATCGGCCGCGAAATGACCGGCTGCGGCGGCGGCATCGTTTGCCTGCAGCGCCTAGCGAAGGAATGTCAGCCAGGAGACGGCGATCTCCTGAGCGTCCGGGCGAGTCCTCGCGATCACGTTCATATGTCCAACCCCTGCGGATGTGCCAGATTATCAGCGGAAAGACGAGGAGACGAACCATGGAGCCGGGCAAAAGACTTTTGGGCAAGGTCGCGATCGTGACAGGTGGAGCATCGGGCATCGGTGCGGCAACAGCACGTCTATTCGCCCAGCACGGCGCCGCGGTGGTGCTGACCGACAGCAACGCTTCGCTCGGCAAAACTGTCGCGACGGAAATCGCGTCAGCAGGCGGAACGGCGGCCTTCGCCGACCAGGATGTGCGGAACGAGGCGCAGTGGGCCGCGATCGTGGACCAGGCCGAGAAGGACCATGGCCGGGTCGACATCCTGTGCAACATCGCGGGCATTTCGGGCCGCGATCCCAAGCTCAACATCCAGACCGGCCACACCGCCGGGCCGCGGCTGGCCGAGCAGACGCTCGAGCAATGGAATTGGGTGATGGAGATCAACGCCACCGGCGTCTTCCTGGGAACCAAGGCTGCCGTGCCGGCTATGATGCGGGCGGGCGGCGGCTCGATCATCAATATCTCGTCGATTTGCGGCATCGTCGGCAGCCACGCCAACGCCGCCTATCACGCCTCCAAGGGCGCGGTGCGGATCTTCTCCAAGGCCGCCGCGATCCAGTATGCGCCGGAGAAGATCCGCGTGAACTCGGTGCATCCGGGCTTCGTCGACACGCCGATGACGGTGCCCGGCCATTCCAATCCCGAGGTCGCGCGCCTGCGCCTGGCGGCAACGCCGCTCGGCCGCTTCGGCACGCCGGACGACATAGCGGCCGGCTGCCTCTATCTCGCGTCGGACGAGGCGTCGTGGGTCACCGGCAGCGAACTGGTGATCGACGGCGGGATGACGGCGAACTGAGTTTTCTCCGCAGCAAAGCTGGGGCGGGCAGGCGCTACGCGGGCGCGCCTCCCCCGTCAGGCGCGGGAAGACAGGCGTGTCGGCGCAACGTCGATCGGGCGCCACCCTTGCAGCAATGCCCGATCGTCCCGCCGAAAGACGTAAAAGTTGCCGCCGCCGTCGCCCGGCTGGTCCTCCGCGCGACTGATTGGAACCCCCTTCAGCCGGCACAGAAGCAAGGCTCCTACCCCTCCATGGGCAATCACAGCCATGTTGACGGGTGGAGCCGCTTCCAAAATCCCGTCGAGTGCACCGACGATCCGAGCCTGGGCGGCGCGTGCGGACTCCCATCCTCTCACACTTCGGTCAGGGTGCTCGAAGAAGAGATCCGCCGTGGCTTCAAACTCCTCGCGCGGCAGGTAGCCTGTGGCCGAGCGGTCGTTCTCTCCGAGCTCGGCTCGTGTGACGTAGCCCAAGGCAAGATGTCGAGCGAGCAACTCTGCCGTGTCCACCGCTTTGCGTTCCTCGCTGGCAACAATGTGCCTGATGTCCGCGACCCAGGGCTGTTCGAGCATCCGGCGGACACGAGCTTCTCCCCGGCTCGACAGTTTCCATTGCGGGACTGGAGTCAGGGGATCGACGACGACTTCCGGATGGGTGATGAAGTAAACACATGCCACCGAATGAAGTCCTCCAACCGGGCTCGTGAAGCTTATCAGGCGCTTGACGCTTCAGTCCTTCTTCTGCCCATCAGCTCCGGTACCGCATCGCGGCGTCGCGCCACGAGGCAGGTCACACTTTGATCGCAGGCCGTTGGGCACCACCGCGCTTGCTGACGGCATCCTTCAGTGACAGCGTTCCAAGGTTCTCTCTGGCGCGAGGGGTGCCTGATGGACAAGAACAAGATTCTGCAATGGGAGGCAAGCAACGACGTCCCGACGGTGTTGGCGCTGATGGTCTTCATTTGCCTGTGGGGCTTCGTTGCGAGTGCGACCACGATATATTCGTCCACGCTCGGACAATGGATATAGAATAGAAATGCCGTCGACGGGACGGCGCGACGCGCCAGCAGCGTCAACGCGCCGGACGGGCGCGGCTGACTTAAAACACCTCGATCAGTTCAAGGTGTTTCAGCGAAGTGCCCCGTCAGGTGCGAAGTTCCTCACAGAGGATTTAGGGCGGGAGTTGCTCCATGCCTGACCCTCCGGATCGCTAGATCGGACGGATCCAGATCCATCTCACTTTGTTGCGAAGTTCTCGTGTCGTGATGGAGCCTGCCGCCGGACCGCCGCCGTACTCAGTCCCTGTTCATCGACGTCACCGCGCCCGGGGTCGCCGTGCGGCCGCCATCGACGACGAAGTGGGCGCCGGTGATGTTGCCGGCGAGGTCGGAGCACAGGAACAGGACCGTGTTGGCGACTTCCTCGGCGGTGCCGTAGCGTCCGATCGGAATGGACGACTGATAGGTCGCCTCGACCTTGCCGGGATTCTCCGGATTCAACTGCTTCTCCAGGTCGTGGATCATGCGGGTGTCGATCGGACCGGGACAGACCGCATTCACCCGGATGCCGTGACGTGCGACCTCGCCGGACGCCGTCTTGGTGAGGCCGAGCACCGCATGCTTCGAAGCGACATAGGCCGGCATGCCGGGCGACCCCATCAGGCCTGCAACCGACGCCGTGTTGACGATCGCGCCACCGGTCTTCTGGACCAGCATCTGCTTCAGGACATACTTCAGCCCGAGGAACACGCCCTTGACGTTCACCGCCATGACCGAGTCGAACACCGCCTCGTCATAGTCGGCGATGTTCGCGACCTTGCCTTCGATGCCGGCATTGTTGTGGAAGCAATCGATCCGCCCGTAGGCACCGACCGCCTTGCTCACATAGGCCTGCACGGACTCGGCATTCGTGACGTCGGCCTGGACGAACAGCGCCTCGCCGCCCTGCTGGCGCACGATGCCCGCCGTCGCCTCGCCGCCTGTTGCATCGCGATCCACGATCACGACCTTGGCGCCGCGGCCGGCAAAGCCCAGCGCCGTGGCGCGTCCGATGCCATTGGCGCCCCCGGTGACCAGCGCCACCTTGTTCTGGTAATTCATTTCTTCCTCCCTGCTCCGGATCGCTAGATCACCTTGCGCACGATGTGCCGGCGGTTCGAGGTGAAGGGCCGCACCTCGCTCGGCCAGCGCCCCTTCTCCGCCGCCGCCGCCCATTCCTTGCTGAGCAGCACGTCGGGACTCTCGATCTCGTAGATCGCCACGTAGTTGGGCTCGCTGCCGCCGTCGAGCAGCTTGCGCTCGCCGGCGAGATTGAAGGCGGCGGGCTCGGTCTTCCAACGCGTGACCGCCTTGACGCCCGGCACTTTCAGCAGCAGAGGCACGTGCTCGGTGTCGTAGACCTCGTTGAACAGCGCCTCTTTCTCCTTCGTCACGTCCATGCTGACGATGAACAGGTATTTCGTGGCTATTGGCATGTTCCCTCCCGGATGATCAGGCGATCTCGATCACGCCCTCGCCACCGGCATAGAGCCTGTCGACCAGCGCCTTGCGCCGCTCGAGCGTGGCGCGCTGGTTGATGTAGCCCTTGTCGGTGATCTCGTGGCCGTCGACCGAGGGCGGGTCGGCCATCAGGAGCGCGCGGCGCACCTGCATCGACGAGCCCCTGCCCTCGGCGTTCATGCGGGCGAGGCCGTCGCGCAGGGTGCCGACCACGGCGGGATGGGCCAGCAGCTCGGCCGTCGTCAGCCGCGCGCCGCGGTCGTCGGCGAGCTCGCGGCAGGCGGCGATGTTGGGGAAGCCCAGCAGGCCGACATGGTCGCGGTCGTGGCCGCAGATCACGGCGTCCTGCAGCACCGGCGTTGCCGCCGCGATCGCCGTCGTGCGCAGGGTGCCGACCAGCACGAAGGTGCCGCTCATCAGCTTGAAGTCTTCGACCACCCGGCCGTCGAAGATCAGGCCCCAGCTCGGATCGGCGGGATCGACGAAGCGGCCGGCATCGCCGATCTTGTAATAGCCCTCCTCGTCGAACATCTCGGCCGTGAGGTCGGGGCGACGGTGATAACCCGGCGTCACGATCACGCTCTTGAGGCGAAGCTCGTAGCGCCCCGCCTCGCCGGTCGGCACGAGTTTCAGCTTCACGCCGGGAAACGGCAGGCCGATCAGGCCGACCCGCTCCGACGCCCAATGCACGGTGGTCGCGGTCGGCGCCGTCTCGGTCGAGCCCCAGCCGGTGACGAAAGGCAGCCGGAAGCCGGTATGCTTCACCGCCAGCGTCTCCATGCGCTCGTAGAGGTCGGACGGCAGCGTGGCGCCGCCATAGGCGAGCGAATTAAGATTCTTGAAGAAGCGTTTGGCGAGCGCACTCGTCCTTCTCGAGCGCCGTCGCCAGCATGGCGTAGCCCGCCGGCACGTTGGCGAAGTAGGTGGGCGAGATCTCGCGCAGATTGCGCAAGGTCTCCTCGAACAGGCCGGGCAGCGGCTTGCCGTCGTCGATATAGGTCGTGCCGCCCTCGGCCAGGTTGCCCTGGAACGTGGCGTTGCCGCCCATCGTGTGGTTCCACGGCAGCCAGTCGAGCATGACGGCCGGCGGATCGTCGGGCCGGCGCGTGCGCGCCATCTGGCCCATCGCCAGGTTGGCGCACATCATCTCCTGGGTGTTGATCACGGCCTTGGGCAGGCCGGTGCTGCCCGAGGTGAACAGGAACTTGCCCACCGTCTTGGGCTCGATCCGCTCGATCGATCGCGCGACCGCGTCGGTCGGCTTGGTGGCCAGAAGCTCGCTCCACGGCAGCGACTGCATCTTGGTTGGCGGCTTGTCGACATGGACCAGCAGCACGCCCGAAAGATCGAGCGCGGCCAGCGCGCGGGCATAGATCTCGCCGTTCTGCACGAACAGCAGGCCGGGCTTGATGAGATCGAAGACGTATCGGAGCTTGGCGTGGTCCTGACTCATCACCGAGTAGGCCGGCGACACGGGAGCCAAGGGCGCGCGGGCCTGCATGGCGGCCATGGTAAGCAGCGCGAATTCGATCGAGTTCGAGGACAGAATCATGACCGGCCTGGCGGGACCGAAGCCGCGGTCGAGCAGCGCCTGCGTCAGCGCATCGACCTGCCGCTTGGCCTCGCCATAGGTCACCTTCAGCCAGTCGCGGTCCGGCCCGCGGCGCTGCGCCAGCCACACCCGGTCGGGCGCCTGGGCCGCCCACTTGGCGAGGAACGCCGGCACATGCCGCTCGTAGGGCTTCAGCGCATGGTTCGACTGCAGCAGGATCGTGCCGTCGTCCCGCCTCTCGACGGCGACGTCGCGGCTCAGGAATTCGATCGGCTTGAAAGGCGTCTGCATCACGCTGTCCAACGGCATTTCCCCGGTCCTTTAGTCTTGCCCGATTTAGGGACCGGAGCCGGTGATCGGCAAGGCAGCGTTTCCGGCCATGCCGCCCAGCAATTTCTCGGCGCCGCGGCGCCTGCACTGCCGGCAGACGCGGGCCCCGGGGTGCCCGGGCCGGATCGCCGCAGGTGGGGTTCCGGGCTCATGCCGGGCTGGGAATTGCAGTCCGACTGTGGCAAAAAGAGCGGAAGAAACAACCGCCTGAAGAAACGATCAAGCTGGGAAGAATGCCATGACGTCGTACCAAACTACGGCTGCGCAGCCGCCGTCCGGCCGCTGGCTGCAGCTCCTGATCGGCATCGTCTGCATGGTGATGATCGCGAACCTGCAGTACGGCTGGACGCTGTTCGTGGGGCCGATCGGGCAGAAGCACGGCTGGGACCGCGCCTCGATCCAGGTCGCCTTCACCATCTTCGTGCTCACCGAGACCTGGCTGGTGCCGGTCGAAGGCTGGTTCGTCGACCGCTACGGCCCCAAGATCGTCGTGGTGATCGGCGGCGTGCTGGTCGGCATCTCGTGGATGCTGAACGCCTATGTGAGCTCGCTCGCCATGCTCTACGTCTCCGCCGCGATCGGCGGCGTCGGCGCCGGCGCCGTCTACGGCACCTGCGTCGGCAATGCGCTGAAATGGTTTCCCGACAAGCGCGGCCTGGCCGCCGGCCTGACCGCGGCGGGTTTTGGCGCGGGCTCCGCGCTCACCATCATTCCGATCCAGGCGATGATCCGGAGCTCGGGCTACGAAGCGACCTTCTTCTGGTTCGGTCTCGGCCAGGGCCTGGTGGTCTTCGTGCTGGGCTGGCTGCTGCTGGCACCGCGGCCCGGCCAGGTGCCGGCCTCGACGGTCGTGCAGCAGTCGGCGCGGAGCTACACGCCGGGTGAGATGCTGAAGACGCCGATCTTCTGGGTGATGTACCTGATGTTCGTGCTGGTCGGCGCCGGCGGCCTGATGGCGACGGCGCAGCTCGCCCCGATCGCCAACGACTTCAAGGTCGCGGGCGTGCCGGTGACCCTGATCGGCATCACCCTGCCCGCGCTCACCTTCGCGCTGTCGATCGACCGCGTGCTGAACGGCATCACGCGGCCGTTCTTCGGCTGGGTGTCCGACCACATAGGTCGCGAGAATACCATGTTCATCGCCTTCGCCCTGGAGGCCGTCGGCATCTGGGCGCTGAGCTCGTTCGGCCACGACCCGGTGATGTTCGTGGTGCTGAGCGGCCTGGTGTTCTTCGCCTGGGGCGAGATCTACAGCCTGTTCCCCTCGACCTGCACCGACGTCTACGGTGCCAAGTACGCCACGACCAATGCGGGCCTGCTCTACACCGCCAAGGGCACGGCCTCGCTGCTGGTACCGCTCGGCAACGTGCTGATGGTGGCGACCGGCGACTGGCATGCCGTGTTCCTCGTCGCCGCCGTCATGAACGCCATCGCCGCAGTCATGGCGCTGGCCGTGCTGCGGCCGCTGCGCGCCGCGGAGCGACGGAGCCGGACCGCGCTCGCGGCCGAATAGTCCCGCTTTCGCCCTGTCCCGCACGCCGGAACGTTGAGTGCGGCGTTGCGGGAAGGCTGACCGGCTGAATGGCCGTTCACATCGCCCCGGTTTTCGGCCAGAGTCCGCCGCAGCACCGAAGGGAGAGCACGTATGGATTTCGAATACTCCGACCGCAGCAAGGCGCTGGTCGAGAAGCTCAACAAGTTCATGGACGAGGTCATCTATCCGGCCGAGCCCGTCTACGAAGAGCAGATGGAGAAGGCCAAGGACCGCTGGCAGCTCCCGCCCGTCCTCGAGGAGTGCAAGGCCGAAGCCAAGAAGCGCGGCCTGTGGAACATGTTCCTGCCCGCCGACCGCGAGACCGGCGACACGCACGGCACGATGGGCCTTTCCAACCTCGAATACGCGCCGATCTGCGAAGTGCTGGGGCGCTCGGCGATCGCCTCGGAATCGGTGAACTGCTCGGCGCCCGACACCGGCAACATGGAAGTGTTCGCCCGCTACGGCTCCAAGGAGCACAAGGAGAAGTGGCTGAAGCCGCTGCTTGAACGGCGAGATCCGCTCGTGCTTCGCCATGACCGAGCCGGCGGTGGCCTCGTCCGACGCGCGCAACGTCGAGTGCCGCATCGAGAGCGACGGCGACGACTATGTCATCAACGGCCGCAAGTGGTGGTCGTCGGGCATGGGCGACCCGCGCTGCAAGGTCATCATCCTGATGGGCAAGAGCGATCCCAACGCGCCGGCCTACCGCCAGCAGTCGATGATCGTGGTGCCGCGCGACGCCAAGGGCATCAAGATCGTCAAGATGCTGCATGTGTTCGGCTATGACGACGCCCCGCACGGCCATGCCGAAGTGGTCTACGACAACGTGCGGGTGCCGAAGAACAGCATCCTGCTGGGCGAGGGCCGCGGCTTCGAGATCGCCCAGGGCCGCCTCGGGCCGGGCCGCATCCATCACTGCATGCGCGCCATCGGCGTCGCCGAGCGGGCGCTCGAGATGGCGATCAAGCGCGCCAAGAGCCGCGTCGCCTTCGGCCAGCGCATCTCCGAGATGGGCGTCACCAAGGCCCATGTCGCCGACATGCGCATGGAGATCGACATGGCCCGCTTGCTGGTGCTGAAGGCGGCGTGGGCGATGGACAAGTTCGGCAACAAGGAAGCCCGCCAGCAGATCGCCATGATCAAGGTTGCGGTGCCCAACATCACCTCCAAGGTGGTCGACCGCTGCCTGCAGCTGCATGGCGCGGGCGGCGTCAGCCAGGTCTTCAAGCTGGCCAGCATGTACGCCCACCAGCGCACGCTCCGTCTGGCCGACGGCCCGGACGAGGTCCATCGCGACCAGGTCGGCCGGCTGGAGATCGCCAAGTACAACTAGGCGGGATCGACCGCACCCGGGGGACGGGGAAGAACGCGGGGGCCGCCGAAAGGCGGCCTTCGTCGTTCGGGCACGATGCCCGGGGGTTTCCGCAGTTCGCGCAGTTTCCGCTGGTGATTCGCCAATCAGCGCCGGAGATCCGTCCCGGCGCCTCGCGGGGCCGGCGTCGCCGACCATTTCCGCAATTCCCGCAATTCCCGCTAGTGATTCGCCAATCGGCGCCGGATATCCGCCCCGGTGCAGCGCGGGGCCGACGCCGCCGACCATTTCCGCAATTCCCGCAATTCCCGCTAGTGATTCGCCAATCGAGGCCGGCTTTGCCTCCGGCGCAGCGCGAGACGGCCGCCGCCGGCAAGGTCGGCCGGAACGTTGCGAAGTTGGAGGCATGGCGGCAGGCAGGCGCGTGGCGATGCTCCTCAAGTACTGCCGTCTTACGTAAGTGACGATCCAGAGTAAGTCAAGTGTTACTTCTAACACTTAAGTTCAGGAGTTTCTGCGCACCATTTGCGCAGAAACTCGTCCCCTGCTGGGCCGGCCGTGCTTGCGGCCGGCTGCAAGCCCGTCTCGATCCGCGCGGCGTAACCGCCGCGCTTTCGACGACAAGGAAGGTTGCCCATCACAGCGCGGGGTTACCCCGTGCGATCGAGACCCATCGCTGCGCGATGCCCCTCAGAATGAGTGAGGCTCAACCTTCTCTGAATCCGCCCCATGGGCCAGCTGGCCGCTGACGCCAACGGGTGCGTACGCGAGAGCGGGATGAACTCTTGCTCGAAGCACCTCGTCGTCCCGACCGAAGCGAAGCGGAGCGGAGGGACCTTCTCTCCACGACAAGCCGCTTATTGTTGACAGAAGGTCCCTCCACTACGCCTCGCTGCGCTCGGCTCCGGTCGGGACGACGGATGGAGTTAAACTTATCTCGCTCTAGACGCCGAGGTGGCGGTGGAGCAGGTCCGGCTGGGCCCGCATCTGCTCGGCGTCGAGCGATTCGACGATGTGGCCGTTGTTGATGATGTAGGCGCGGTCGGCCAGCGCCATGGCGGCCGAGATGTTCTGCTCGACGACGACGATCGTCTGCCCGGCCTCGGCCAGCGTGCGGCAGGTCGCCAGCAGTTCGTGCACCAGGATCGGCGCCAGCCCCTCGAAGGGCTCGTCGAGCAGCACGATCTTGGGATCGCGGATGAGGGCCCGGCCGATCGCCAGCATCTGCTGCTCGCCGCCCGACAGGTCGGTGCCGCGGCTGGCGCGCCGCTCTTTCAGCCTCGGGAACATCTCGTAGACGCGATCGAGCGGCCAGCGGTTGGGTGCGGTATGGCCGGCGAGGATGAGGTTCTCCTCGACGTTCAGGCTGCCGAAAATGCGTCGCTCCTCGTGGACCAGCTGCATGCCGGCCTGGGCGATGACGTGGCTCTTCTTGCCGGCGACGTCTACGCCGTCGAACACCACCGAACCGGTGCGCGGCTGGACCACGCCCATCAGGCTCTTCAAGGTTGTGCTCTTGCCGGCGCCGTTGCGGCCGAGCAGCGCCACGACCTCGTTGCGCTCGACGCGGAGCGCGACGTCGAACAGGATGTGCGAATCGCCGTAGTAGGCGTTCAGGCCCTCGACCTCGAGCAGGCTCATGTCTCGAGCACTCCCCCCAGGTAGGCTTCCCGCACCTGGGCATTGCCCTTGATGTCGTTCGGCGTTCCCTCGGCCAGGACTCGGCCTTCCTGCAGCACGGTGATCCATTCGGCGAGGTCGAACAGCGCGTCCATGTCGTGATCGATCACGATCATGGTGCGGCCCTGGCGGATCGACTTCAGCAGCTTCACGGTCTCGACCCGCTCGCGCGGGCTCATGCCGGCAAGCGGCTCGTCGAGCAGAAGCAGGGCGGGCGAGGTCGCGAGCGCAAGCCCGATCTCCAGGCGGCGTTTCTCGCCGTAGGCCAGCACGGAGACCGGCGTGTCGGCCCGATGCGTGAGGTCGACCAGCGCCAGGGTGTGCGCGACCTGCTCGGTGAGGCCGGGAATGCGCGCCGGATTGCGGAACAGGTCGAGGCGGAACTTGCCGCGCAGATCGGCGAGCACGGCGATCCTCGAAGTTCTCGCTGACCGTGAGGCGCGAGAAGAGCTGGTTCACCTGGTAGCTCTTGGTCAGGCCGAGCTGGCAGACGTCGGTGACGCTCATGCCGGTGATGTCCCGGCCGGCGAACTCGATCTTGCCCGATGTCGGCTCGACCTCGCAGGTCAGCATCCGGAAGAATGTCGTCTTGCCCGCGCCGTTGGGACCGATGATGCCGCGCAGCTCGCCGGCATTGACCGTGAAGTCGATGTCGCTGTTGGCGGCAAGGCCGCCGTAGCGCTTGGTGAGACCGGTGGCCTTCAGCACCGGGCCGGACTGCGCGGCATTCGCGCCATGATGGGCCGGCAGGGGTGCCGCTGCCGCATCGACCACGGGAACCGCCTCCTGCGGCGGCTCGGGCTCCGCTTCACGTCGCCGGAGCGCAAGGTCGTAGAGGTCCTTCATGCCGCCGATCAGGCCACGGCGCAGGAACACCACCAGCAGCACGAAGACCACGCCCAGCACCAGCTTCCACGCGGCGCCGAGGCCGAGCGACTGCTGCAGGAAGTCGCTCAGGAACAGCCAGACGGCGGCGCCGAGCAGCGGCCCGAACAGCGTGCCGACGCCGCCGATGACGGTCTGCATGACGAGCTGGCCCGAGGTATCGAAGGTGAAGGCATCGGGCGGCATGAAGCCTTGCAGGACGCCCAGCAGACCGCCGGCGATGCCGGCATAGACGGCGGCGATGACGAAGGCGACCAGCTTGTAGCGACCGACCGAGTGGCCGAGCGCCGCCGCGCGCACCGGATTGTCGCGGATGGCGCTCAGGATGGCGCCCACCGGCGAACGCACGATGCGCAGCGCCAGCACGATGCCGACGAAATAGAAGAGGGCCAGGAACCAGTACATCGACCAGCCCGTGCCGACCTTCCAGCTGAGGCCAAACAGCTCGAGATGCGGCGACGGCACGCCCGGCAGGCCGTTCTCGCCGCCCGTCCAGGCAGACAGCGGCGAGTTCTCGATGAAGAAGAACATCTCGGCGATCGCCACGGTGATCATGGCGAAATAGATGCCGGTCCGCCGCAGGGCCAGCAGGCCGATGGCGACGCCCACCAGCGCCGCCCCCACCGTGCCGATGAGCAGCGCCAGCGGCACGCTCGAGATCACGTCCTGGGTCAGCAGGTAGGCGGCAATAAAGCCGCCGGTGCCGTAGAAGGCCGACTGCCCGAACGAGAGCAGGCCGGTGTAGCCGAACAGAATGTCGAAGCCGATGCCGAACAGGCCCCAGACCAGGATCTGGTTGACCGTATTGGGTGCGAAGCCGAGGTGCGGCAACACGAAGGGCGCCGCGATGAGGCCAAGCGCGGTGAGCGCCTCGACCAGGAAGGGACGCGGATGCAACCGCGGGCGGGTGCTCAATCACGGCTCCTGGCGCCAAACAGTCCGCGCGGCCGCAGCAGCAGCACCAGCGTCATGGCGGCAAACAGCATCACGTAGGAATAGCCCGGATTGATCATCGAGGTGATGCTGATGATCTGGCCTGCGATCAGGCCGCCCAGGATGGCGCCCGGAAAGGAGCCGACGCCGCCGATCACGACGACGACAAAGGTCTGCACGAGGATGGCCTCGCCCATGTCCGGGGTGAGCGAGACCACGGGCGCGTTGACGATGCCGGCGAAGCCGGCGGCCATCGCGCCGATCCCGAACACGATCATGAACACCCGGAAGACGTTGATGCCGAGGGAATCCACCATGACGGAATCCTCGATGCCCGCGCGCACGATCATGCCCAGCCGCGTGCGGTAGAGCACGATGTAGAGGATGCCCAGGGCCACCGCGACGATGGCGACCACGGCCAACCGGTAGGTCGGATACAGCATGAAGCCGAGATTGGTGACGCCCGCGCCCCACGGCGGCGGCGGCACGGAGCGGGACAGGCTGCCGAAGCCGAACCGGACCAGCTCGACGATGCACATCCCCAGGCCGAAGGTGACGAGGATCTGGTCCTCCGGCGGGCGGCCGTAGAAATGCCGGATGATCACCCGCTCGATCAGGATGCCGACGACCATGACCGCCAGCCCGCCGCCGGCGATCGCCAGCACGAACGACCCCGTCGCCTCGAAGACGAGATACCCCGCATAGCCGCCCAGCATGAACATCGCGCCGTGCGCGAGATTGAGCACGCCCAGCGTGCCGTAGATGATCGTCAGGCCGGAGCTGATGAGCGCCAGAAGCGCCCCCAGCACCAGCCCGTTGAACATCTGCGAGACGAGGTTAGCCCACGTGAACACAGCTCACCCCGTCACTCCCCCATGCGGCCCGCGACCCCGGAACGAGGATCAGGTGTAGTCGCCGAGCTTGCACCCGAACGCGTCAGGCTTCTGCATCAGCGGCTCGCCGGGAAGCACTTCGGTGACTTCCCAGTAGTCTTCCTTGCCCTTCATGGCGGACTTTGCCTTGCCGCGTACGATGATGACCGGGCGCACCAGCTGGTGGTCGGCGGCCCTGAAGTGGACCTCGCCCACCGTCGACTGCAGCTTCTGGCCGGACTCGTAGGCCTTGATGACGGCCGGCGGATAGAACGTGCCGGCGGTCTCGACCATGTTCGCCCACATGGCGAACTGCATGTAGCAGGTGTTGGCGCCCCATTCCGGCTTGTAGCCGTACTTCTTCTCGAACTCCGCGACGAACATCTTCGCCAGCGGGTACTTGTCCTCCAGCGTCCACCAGAAATCGGTGGCGGCATAGACGCCGGCCATCAGGTCGCCGCCGACCTCGCGCGCGAGGAACGGCACCTGGTAGGGGACCACCAGCTTCTGCTTGTCGAGCACGCCGAACTGCTTGGCCTGCTGGATCGACAGCACGGCGTCGTGGCCCCAGTTGATGTTGAGGAAGATCTCGGCGCCGGAATTGGCGATGTTGAGCAGGAAGGAGCTGAAGTCCGGCGCGCCCAGCGGCGAGATCTGGTTGGTCACCGTCGTCCAGCCGCCGTTGGTGTTCAGGAAGTCCGACATCGACTTCTGAACGGTGTGCCCGTAGGTGTAGTCGGGCGTGAGGTAGGCCGCCTTCTTGCCCTTGCCGAAGGTCTTCAACAGGATGGGGCCGATGCCGTTGGCCGCCGTCTCGCCGTAGAAGCATTCTCGGAAGCTGTAGCGGGCGCAGTCCTTGCCGGTGGTGTCGTTGGAGCCGGAGATGCCCACGGCGTAGAGCACCTTCTCGCGCTGGGCGAGCTTGTTGAGGGCGACCGCCACGGCGCTCGAGGTGCCGCCGGTCATCAGCACGGCTTTGTTCTCGCTGATGAAGCGGGAAATGTTCTGCACCGCCTGGTTGGGCTTGGCGCCGTCATCGGCGACGCCGTGCTTGAGCTGCTTGCCGAGCACGCCCTTGGTCGTCTTGGGCGAGATCGCCTTGATCAGGGGATGGCCGGTGTTGATGTGCTCGATCGCGAGTTCATAGCCCTTGAGCTCGTCTTCGCCCTGCACGGCATAGGTGCCGGTGCGCGGCACGGTGATGCCGATGAAGACCGAATCGCCCGAGGACCCGGCCGGCCAGGTTCCGATGGGCGGCTCGTCCGCGGCGAAGGCGCTGGTGAAATACGCCGTCGAGGAGAGCGCGGCCGAGGAAAGCGCCGCGCCGGCGCCCGTCACGGCGGCTTGGCGCAGGAAATTACGTCGCGATTTCAATGCCTTGCCGGGCAATGATTTGCTGATGGTCATTTCTGCCTCCCTGATTGCTTGTTGCTTGCAGCCCCACTGTGTTCGCCTTTGGTCGGGGTCGCTTTGTCGGCAGTTATTGATGCAAATTAATAAAACGGGCTCGGGAAGCGGCCCGATGGGTGGAAAATGCCGGGATCGATCCGCAAGCTCATCGCTGGACGATGGGACAGTCCTTTCATCGCGCGACTCAAGCGCCTGGTCGATTTGACGCCGACCGACATCGATGCGCTGCGCGCACTGATCGAGTGCGAAGTGCAGGCCGAAAAGCGGCGTGACCTCGTCATCGACGGCTACCAATGCAGCAAGCTCAGTTTCGTGAAGGAGGGCGTGGGCGCGCGGTACAAGCTGCTGCGCAACGGCAAGCGCCAGATCATCAACGTCCTCCTGCCGGGCGACATTGTCGGCCTGCCCGGCAGCTTCCTCGACCGCGCGACCTTCTCGGTCATCGCGCTCACCGACATGAAGCTCGAAGTCTGTTCGCTCGATGCCTTCGTCGCCGCCTGCTACCGGCGACCGAAGTTCGCCCTGGCGCTGAGCTGGCTCGCGATCCAGGAGGCGACGACCTACGCCGAGCACGTGGTCGACGTCGGACGCCGCACGCCAGTCGAGCGGGTGGCGCATTTCCTGCTGGAGATGCACGCGCGCCTGCTGCTGGTGGGGCGCGCAACCGACGTCGGCTTCGAGCTGCCGGTCTCGCAGGAGGTCATGGGCGACGCGCTGGGACTCAGCGTGCCGCACGTCAATCGCACGCTGGCCAAGCTGCGCAGCGACCAGCTGATCGCCGTCAGCGAACGCCGCGTCGAGTTCATCGATGTCCGGGCGCTTCAGCTCCTCGCCCACTTCGAGCCGGCCAAGCTGTCGCGCATCCCCCTTCCCGCCGCGCGCGAGCACGAGCTGATTGCCTGAGAGGCGGCCGGTTTCGTTGCCTTGAAGCGACAAGGGCGCGATCCTTCGCGGTCGCGCTTTTTCTTCGGCTGCAATGGAGGATCCGGTGGCAGGCCCGCAATTGACTCCCCAGCACATCAGCGATCATCTCGCCAACGAACGAACCATCCTCGCCTGGATCCGCACGTCGATCTCGGTGATCGCGCTCGGCGTCGCCATCAACCGCTTCAGCCTGTTCCTCATGGAGTTCTACCATGTCGTGCCGGAGGCCCGATCGTCGAACCGCCACGCCGAAGCGGTCGGCATCGGCCTCGTCGTCCTGGGCCTCGTCATCATGTGCGGCGCCATCTGGCACTACCTGCACGTGGCCAACAGCATCGACCGCCAGACCTATCGCCCGCCGCGCCTGGTCATGGCGCTGACGTCGGTCGCCGTCGTGTGCGTTGGCGGCGCGGCGCTGATCTGGCTGTTCTGAAGAATCTTCCCTCCCCTCGTTCACACGAGCTACAGCGTGGACACATCACCGACTCAGGCTCCTCTCCCCCGCTAGGGGGAGAGGTTGGGTGAGGGGGATGCGCACGTCGTTGCCCCCTCTCCTAGCCTCTCCCCCTAGCGGGGGAGAGGAATTTGAGTTGTGTCCACGCCGTAACAGGGAGGAAATGAGTTCACATCTTGCCGGACTGCGGGCCTCCAGGCCCGCATCTTCATTGTCCATACGAAGAGATGAGCGGGCCTGGAGGCCCGCGGTCCGGCAAGACGCTAAAGCCCCTGCGGGGAGGCCGCCGGGCCGGCGGGCTGGCGGAGCAGCTCGGCTTCGGAGGCGCCCGCTTCGTACGCTGCGACCAGGGTCTCGGGATCGAAATTGATGCCGATCGGGTTCTTGGTGAAGGACTCGGTCTGGAAGTAGGCCGCGGTCTCTTCCTTGGTCTTGAAGCAATCGACCTGCAGCTCGACCGAGTTGCCGTCGGGGTCGTGGTAGTACATCGACAGCGTCGGCCCGTGATGGATCGGCCGGTAGGGCTCGATGCCGGCCTTCTTGAGGCGGCGATAGGTCGACAGCAGCTCGCCGACATTGCGGAACGTGTAGGCGACGTGCGCCAGGCCCCAGCTCTTGGGATCGGGCGCGTGCAGGCCCGCGATGTTCACGATCGCCAGCCGGTGGTGCTCGTCGTCGTAAGTCAGGAAACAGATGAAGTCGTTGCGCTTCACGACATGCATGTTGAGCACGGTCGAGTACCAGTCGACCATCGGCTGCATGTTGGCCGAACGCAGCACGAAGTGAGCGAACAGCGCCGGCGCGATCGGCCTGGAGTCGAGGGTGCGGGGCGAGTGAAGAGTATCCATGGCGACCTCCTGTAGAGCCCCAGTCTACGCCGCCGGCCGCCGGCGCAACAGCCGGTCGGTGGGTCGCGACCAGGGCTGCTCGCGGCCACCATTGTACTGGTTCACGCCGTGACCTCACTTGCCGACGGGGTCGCCATGACGCCCTACTCCACCTTGATGCCGGTGTACTCGATCATCCGCCTCCAGTAGGCGAGGTCCGCCTTCTGGCGCTCGGCGAATTGCTCGGGCGTGCCGCCGATCAGGATCGAAGCCCAGCTCCTTCCAGCGCTCCATCGACTCCGGGGCCTTCAGCGCCTTGTTGATGTCGGCCGACAGCTTGTCGACGATCGGCCGCGGCGTCCGGGCCGGCGCGAAAATGCCGTACCAGCCGTCGATCACGAAATCCGCGAAGCCGGACTCCTCCATGGTCGGGAGGTCGGGCGCCGAGGGCGAGCGCACCGCGCAGGTCTGGGCCAGAACCTTGACCTTGCCGGCGCGCCCCTGCGGCAGAGCCGAGGGCAGATTGTCGAACATGAAGGTGACCCGGCCGCTCATCAGGTCGGGCATGGCGGCCGAGCTGCCGCGATAAGGCACGTGCGTGGCCTGGATGCCGGCGCGCTTGACCAGAAGCTCGGCGGCGACGTGCTGCGAGCTGCCGGGCGCCGCCGAGGCGTAGTTCACGCCGCCGGGCTGCTGCCTGATCCACTCGACCAGCTCCTTCGGCGTGTTCGCCGGCACGCTGGGCGCCGTCACCAGGGCCATGCAGGCCGTGCCGATCAGAGCGAGCGGCTGGAAATCCTTGATCGGGTCGTAGGGCAGGTTGGGAAAGAAGATCTGGTTGGAGCCGTGCGTGCTCTGCGTGCCCAGGATCAGCGTGTAGCCGTCGGGCGCCGCCTTGGCGACGGCGTCGCTGCCGATGGCGCCCGACGCGCCGCCCTTGTTCTCGACCACGACGCTCTGGCCCCACTGCTCGCTCAACTTGGCAGCGAGGATGCGCGACAGCGTGTCTGTCGGACCGCCTGCCGGAAACGGGACGACCCAGCGCACGGGACGATTGGGATAGGCATCCTGCGCGGACACCGGGGCGGCGAGCAAAACAACGCCCGCGATCCATGACCAAATCCCAGTACACGCCATTAGCGCCCCTTCCCTCGATCAGTCGACACTAGTTCAGGAAACATTGGAAACAAACATGCGGAAATGATCCTATCTATGGCAGTTCTGCAGCGGTAGGTTGCCCGACAACACTTTCAGCCGGGCCGTGCGCTCGCAGACGTTGCGGCCAGAGCCCGTTTTGCCGGAGCTGCAACCATGAAGCTCGCACTCGTGACCGCCGTCGTCGCCGTGGGCGGTACGTTGCTCGCGACCAACAAGGTGGGCGGTCAGTTCCTGGCGGCGTTCCATCATGACGCGACCGCGCCACACTATCTTGGCTATGTCGAGGGCGAGTCGACGCTTGTGGCGCCGCCTATCGCCGGTCGCCTCGTGGCGCGTCCGGTCGAGCGGGGCAGCAGGGTCAAGAGGGGCGATCGGCTGTACGTCATCGATACCACGCAAGCCGAAGCCGAAGTGGCGCGCGCCACGGCGACCTTGGCCGAATTCCAGGCACGCCACGACAACCTGTTGACCGGCAAGCGATCGGAAGAACAGGACGTGATCCGCGCCCAGCGTCGCGAGCTCGAGGCGGGCCTGACCTTGGCCGAGCAGGAGCTCAAGCGCCAGACCGACCTGACGGCAAAGAACTACAGCTCCCGCCAGAGCTACGACCAGGCGGTGGAGAAGGTGGCCGAGCTGCGCGCCCGGGCGGCGGCACTTGCCGCCAGGGAACGCGTCGGCGACCTCGCCGCCCGCGAGTCCGAAATCGCCGCCGCCGCAGCGCTGATCGAGCAGAACCAGGCCATGCTCGCGCGCGCCAGAAACCGGCTCGCCGACCTGATGCCCCTCGCGCCCGAGGACGCGCTGGTCGAGAACACCTTCTTCAATGTCGGCGAATGGGTGCCGGTGGGCTCGCCGGTCGTGTCCCTGTTGCCCGACTTCCGCGTCAAGCTGCGCTTTTTCCTGCCCGAACTGGACGTGGCGAAGGCGCACGCGGGCGGACAGGTGCACTTCACCTGCGACGGCTGCCCGACCGACCTCGTCGCCACGATTTCCTATGTCTCGCCGCGGGCGGAATACACCCCGCCGGTCATCTACTCGCAAAGCGCACGCGCCAAGCTCGTGTTCATGATCGAGGCCCGGCCCGACCCGACACGGCTGCGGCTGCAGCCCGGCCTGCCCATCGCCGTCGAGGAGTTCATGGCGGACGCCAAGCCATGAGCCTGGCGATCGACGTCCACGACCTGGTCAAACGCTATGGCTCGCGCACCGTGGTCGACCGGTTGAGCCTGTCGATCGAACCGGGTCGCGTCTGCGGCTTCCTCGGTCCGAACGGCTCGGGCAAGACGACCACCCTGCGCATGATCTGCGGCCTGCTGACGCCCGATGGCGGCGGCGGCCGCTGCCTCGGCCACGACCTGGTGCGCGAGCGTGAAGAGATCAAACGCCAGACCGGCTACATGACGCAGCATTTCGGACTCTACGGTGACCTCACCATCCGCGAGAATCTCGAATTCGTGGCGCGGGTCCATGGGCTCGACCGACGCCGCGAACGGGTCGACCGCGCGCTCGAGCAGCTCGGCCTCGCGTCGCGGCAGCGCCAGCTCACCGGCGCGTTGTCGGGCGGCTGGAAGCAGCGGCTTTCGCTCACCGCCGCCGTGCTGCACGAGCCCAAGCTCCTGCTGCTCGACGAGCCAACCGCCGGGGTCGATCCCAAGGCCCGTCGCGCCTTCTGGGACGCGATCCACGGCTATGCCGCGCAGGGCATCACCGTGATGGTCTCGACCCACTACATGGACGAGGCCGAGCGCTGTCACGAGATCGCCTACATCGCCTACGGCGAGCTGATGGCGCGCGGCACGGTCGGAGACATCGTGAAGGACTGCGGCCTTCATGCCTTCGTCGCCACCGGCGCCGGCGCCGATCGGCTCGCCGGCTCGCTGCGCGGTGCGGCTGGCGTGAGCGCCGCGGCCTTCGGCGCGACCCTGCATGTCTGCGGCGCCGAGCGCGACGGCCTCCTGACGGCGATCGCGCCGTTTCGCAGCGACTCCAACCTGCAGTGGCAGGAGGCGGCGCCCACGCTCGAGGATATTTTCATCCACCTCATGGGGATGGCCCAGGACAATATGGCGGAGACCTGAGCGTGGGCTACTGGGTCGCGGTGCGTGGCTTCTGGGTGCGACTTGGCGCCATCGTCATCAAGGAAGTGATGCCGCTCTGCCGGGACCGGCTGAGCTTCGCCATGATGTTCGGCATGCCGATCCTGGAGCTCCTGCTGTTCGGCTACGCCATCGATACCGATCCGCATCACCTGCCGACCGCCGTGGTCACGGCCGACCAGAGCCGCATCACCCGCACCGTCCTGTCGGCGCTCGCCAACACCAGCTACATGGACTTCACCCACCGGCCGTTGAGCGAGAGCGAAGCCAACAGCCTGCTGCAACGGGGCGAGGTGCAGTTCGTCGTCCGCATTCCCTCCGACTTCACGCGCCGCCTGATCCGGGGCGAGCGCACGCAGGTGCTGATCGACGCCGACGCCACCGACCCCATGTCGGCGTCCAACTCGCTGGCCGCCGCCAGCCCCGCGATCGAACAGGCGCTGACACGCGACCTGGTGGGTCCGCTGGAATCGCTGGCCGGCCGCGCCGAAGCCGTCGAGCTCGTCCTGCATCGCCGCTACAATCCCGAGGGCAAGGCGCGGCTCAACATCGTGCCCGGCCTGCTCGCCGTCATCCTGTCGGTCACCATGGTGCTGATGACCGCGCTCGCCGTCACCCGCGAGCGCGAGCTCGGCACCATGGAGAACCTGCTCGCCACGCCGGCGCGGCCGATCGAGGTCATGATCGGCAAGATCGTGCCCTACTTCGTCGTCGGCCTGATCCAGACCGCCGTCATCCTGGCGCTCTCCTGGCTGCTGTTCGACATCGCCGTCGAGGGCAGCCTGACCCTGCTCCTGCTGGGCACGGCGCTGTTCATCATCGTCAACCTCGCCATCGGCTTCACCCTCTCCACCCTGGCCAAGGACCAGCTCCAGGCGATGCAGTCCGCTTTCTTCCTCCTGCTGCCCTCGATCCTGCTGTCGGGCTTCATGTTCCCTTTCCGCGGCATGCCGATATGGGCGCAGTGGCTGGGTGAGACGCTGCCGGCCACGCACTTCATCCGCATCGCCCGTGGCGTGATGCTGAAGGGCGCGACTTTCGACGACATCGCCGGCGAACTGGCGGCGCTGGGCGTCATCCTGATCGTCGTGTCGATCCTGGCGATCAGCCGTTACCGCATCACCCTGGACGGCGCGTCGAAGCCGGCGACCTGACCGCGGTCGCTTGGGCGATTCTTCATCGCGTGGGCCCGCGACCGCTCGACATTTCCGCCCTGCAACGCTTGCCCCTCCGCGGCATCGCCTGGGTCGCCTTGATAGACATCGCTGTCTGGGGCAAGACCTCCGTGAAGCAAGATCGGGAGGCAAAGCGGAAATGACGGATCGTCTGGCCGGCAAGGTCGCCCTGATCACCGGCGGCGCCTCGGGTCTCGGCGCCAACGCCGCCCTGCTGATGGCGCAGGAAGGCGCCAGGGTCGTGGTGGCCGACATCGCCGCCGACCGCGGCAAGGCGGTTGCCGACAAGTTGGGCTCGGCGGGTCATTTCGTGAAGCTCGACGTCACGTCGGAGGAGAACTGGAAGGCGGCCATCGCCGAGACCGTCGAGAAGTTCGGCGCCATCCACGTGCTGCTCAACTCGGCCGGCATCGGGCTCAGCAAGACGGTCGAGGACATCACGCTCGAGGAATGGCGCAAGGTCCATGCCATCGATCTCGACGGCGTGTTCCTGGGCTGCAAGCACGGCGTCGGCGAGATCAAGAAGCACACCCAGAGGCTCGGCGGCTCGGTGATCAACATTTCGTCGATCTCCGGCATCATCGCCGGCGCCAACATGGCGGCCTACAATTCGGCCAAGGCCGGCGTGCGGCTGCTGAGCAAGTCGGTGGCGCTGCACTGCGCCAAGTCGGGCTACAACATCCGCTGCAATTCGGTGCACCCCACCTTCATCGACACGCCGATCCTCGACAAGTACCGCGACCGCTTCGGCCAGGACGTCATGCAGCAGAAGCTCGGCCGCCAGGTCCCGATCGGTCGGTTCGGCCGGCCGGAGGAAGTCGGTTGGGCCCTGGTGTTCCTGGCGTCCGACGAATCGAGCTTCATGACCGGCTCGGAGGTCGTGATCGACGGTGGTATTTCGGCAATGTGACCCGCTTGTCACCCCGAGCGCAGCGAGGGGCCTTTGAGGCCAAAGGAAAGGTCCCTCGCTGCGCTCGGGATGACAGCTAATTTGGAGACTCCCAATGCTGCTCTCTCTCAACAGCCAAAAGATCTACTACGACCTCGCCGGCCCGCAGGGCGCGCCGACGGTGTGCTTCACCCATTCGCTCAATTCCGACGGCGGCATGTGGGTCGAGCAGCTGGTGCCGCTGCTGGCCGCGGGCTATCGCGTCCTGCGGCTCGACATGCGCGGCCATGGCGGCAGCGCACCGGTCGACGGCGACTACACGATGGACGCGCTGGCCGCCGACGTGAAGGGCGCGCTCGACGTGCTCGACATCAAGAAGGTGCATTACATCGGCCTGTCGATCGGCGGCATGATCGGCCAGGGCTTTGCGCTCGCCTACCCCGACCGGCTGCTGTCGCTGACACTGTGCGACACCCAGCCGTCGACGCCGCCCGGCTCGGCGGGGACCTGGGAAGAGCGCAAGGCGGTCGTGCGGACCAAGGGCCTGGCGGCGCTGGCCGACGGCACGATGGAGCGCTGGTTCACCGACGAGTTCAAGAAAGTGAACCCGGTGCGCTGGCGCGAAATTCGCGACACGATCAGCGGCACCACGCCTGAGGGTTCGGCGGGCTGCATGTCGGCGATCCAGAACTTCGACTACGAGACCCGGCTCGCCACCATCAAGAGCCCGACCCTGGTGATCTGCGGCGACGAGGACCAGGGCACGCCGCCCGACCGCAACCAGCTGATCGCGTCGAAGATTCCCGGCGGCCGCTACGAGGGCATCGCCAAGGCGCGCCATCTGCCCAACGTCGAGCGGCCGGACCAGTTCAATCGCATCATGATGTCGTGGCTGGCGGCCAACCGCTGACCGTCCCCCATCAAACTGCCTCCCCCGTCAAACGGGGGAGGTGCCCCCGAAGGGGGCGGAGGGGGAAGGCCCTACAAGTGATGTTGGACATTTCAGATCTTCAAGCGGCAGGCGTCGCGTCTGCGGCTCTCCCCCTCCGGCCCTGCGGGCCACCTCCCCCGTAAGACGGGGGAGGAACGTTTAGGAGCACTCCCATGGATTTCGCCTTCTCCGAAGACCAGCTCGCCATCAAGGAGAGCGTCGGCAAGCTGTGCGCCCAGTTCGACGGCAAGTACTGGCTGAAGAAGGACAAGGAAGGCGGCTTTCCCGAGGATTTCTACAAGGCGATGGCCGATGCCGGCTGGCTGGGCATCGCCATGCCTGAGGAGTATGGCGGCTCGGGGCTCGGCATCACCGAGGCGGCGATCCTGATGCAGGCCGTGGCCGAATCGGGCGCCGCCCTGCAGGGTGCGTCGGCGGTCCATCTCAACATCTTCGGACCCAATCCCATCGTCGTGTTCGGCACCGAGGAGCAGAAGCAGCGCATCCTGCCCGACATCATCAAGGGCAAGGTGAAAGGCTGCTTCGCCGTCACCGAGCCCGATGCCGGGCTCAACACCACGGCGCTCGAAACCAAGGCCGAGCGCGACGGCAACGGCTACGTGGTGCACGGCAAGAAGACCTGGACCACGACGGCGCAGGTCGCCGACAAGATGCTGCTGATCGCCCGCACCACGCCCAAGGAGAAGTGCAAGCGTCGCACCGACGGCCTGTCGCTGTTCTACACCGACTTCGACCGCTCCAAGATCGAGGTGCGCGAGATCGAGAAGATGGGCCGCAAGGCGATCGACACCAACCAGGTGTTCATCGACGGGCTGAAGGTGCCGCTCGAGGACCGCATCGGCGAGGAAGGCAAGGGCTTCCAGTACCTGCTGCACGGGCTCAACCCCGAGCGGGTGCTGATCGCGGCCGAGGCGATCGGCATCGGCAAGGCGGCGCTGGCGAAGGCCACGCAATACGCCAAGGAGCGCGTCGTGTTCGGCCGGCCGATCGGCAAGAACCAGGCGATCCAGCATCCGCTGGCCGAGAGCTGGATGCAGCTCGAGGCCGCCAACCTGCTGACCTTCAAGGCGGCCTGGCTCTACGACAATGGCAAGGAATGCGGCGCCGAGGCCAACTCCGCCAAGTATCTCGGGCGCGCGATACGCCTACGATGCCTGCGAGCGCGCCATCCTGACCCATGGCGGCTACGGCTACGCCAAGGAATTCCACGTCGAGCGCTTCCTGCGCGAGGTCATGATCGCGCGCATCGCACCGGTCAGCGAACAGCTCATCCTCTGCTACGTCGCCGAGCGCGTGCTGGGACTGCCGAAGAGTTATTAGGCTGGGGGCGCGACACTCCCAGTGGCGCAATCATGCTTTTCCGGACCGCGAGCGTCCCGCTCGCTCATGATCTTGAGCGAGCGGGACGCTCGCGGTCCGGAAGACCATGAGAAGACGCGCCCGGCAGATCAATCCGCCTCCGGCGCCAGGGCCGTCAGCTCGACGTCGTGACCGAGATCGCGGAAGGTGCGCCGCATCTCCTCGAGCGAAAAGGCGAGCGCGAAGAAGCGGCCCACGGCTTCGTCGGTCAGCTCGCGGGTAAAGCCCTCGCGGCGCAGCGCCGTCGTCTCGGCCAGCGCCGCGACGAACGCCTTCTCGACCTCGATCTCCGACGGCGGCGGCCGGCGGGCCGCCAGCGCCATGCCGCTTGCCTTCAGGTAGTCGCTGCCGGCCCGGCCGATAGCCGCGAGCCGGGGGGCCAGCCGTCCATGCACCGGCTCGGGCAACGGATCGCCGCGCGCGATGCGGCCGACCGTGACCACGTCGTGGCGCAGCCGCAGCAGGGTGCGTCGAAGCGGCTGGGTGTCCGGTTCGACCGAGAGCCGCGCCGAGCGCTCGCGCTCGCCCTCGGCGGCGCTGGTGGTGAATTCGAGAAGCGACTGGCCGATGCTGTCATAGATCCGCCGCAGGTCTTCGATGTCGGCGGTCGCGAGCGGTCCGGCCAGCACGCGGCCGAGTGCCTGCGCCAACAGGTCAAGCGTCCGCGCCGCCTCCTGCCGCGCCAGGCGGTGGCCGCCGGCGGGCAGCACCACGAAGGCCACGACCAGGCCCACGACCACGCCCAAGCCGACCTCGAGGACACGGTAGATCGCCGAATCGAGCGGACCGGCGTGGGTGAGCGCGGGCATCAGCACGACGATGATCGACGATACGGGCACGGCATTGAGATTGCGCTTCAGCGCCGCCACCAGGGCGACCGGCGCCACGGCAAGCACAAGCACCAGAAGCAGCGCCCACTCGGAATCGTGGGGGATCAGGAGGGCCAGCGCCGCGCCATAGATCGTGCCGCCCACCGTGCCCACGAAGTAGTCGATCGACGTCTTGAGCGAGCGTCCGATGCTCATCTGCGTCACGATCAGGGCGGTGAGCACGGTCCATAACGGCAGCGGCAAGGCCAGCGCCTGCGCGATCCCAAGTCCCGCCACGGCGGCCACCGTCATGCGCAGGGTGAGCGCCAGCTGCACGCGATTCTTGCGGATCCAGGCCCGCAGCCAGCGGCGGGAGACGTCGATGCGGTTCAAGGGCCTTGCGAAAAGATCGCCACCGCAGCAGGAAACCACGCCCGCCCTGCCACGAAAAGGCCTTGGATGAGGCAAAACTTCGGGCAACCTGGTACTGCGGCGTGGCGTTCCCTATCCACACGGCATTCGAAACCGAGCAACTGAAGGTCCTCCGCCATGACCCACAGCCAGACGCACGCCGGCCTCGCGATTGGCGCCACGGTCCTCGTTGGTGTCTTCATCGCTTTCCTGCCCCCTGTTCCTCCGGCATCGGCGCAAAGCCAGGCGCAGCGCATCTGCCGCGAGGAGGGCGTGAAGCCGACCACGGAGACTTACGAATACTGCCTTTCCCAGACGACCCGCGCGCTGGAGTGGCAGGAGCCCCGCTTGGCTCGCGGGTTCGCCCGCGTGGCCGTCGAGGCGCGTGACGCGTGCCTGGGTTACGGATTGCAGCCGCGAACCGACGCGTTCAAGGCCTGCCTCGACAAGGAGACAGCCGCGCGCAGCCTGCTGGTGCTGGCCGACGAGCAGCCGACCTACGGGCCGCAGATCGCCGATCACCAGTAGAGCAAAATCCGGCAAACGCGGTCACGCAAACCGCCGCGTTCGAGAGTTTCGTGAGTCGGGCCGCCAGTGCCTTCGACGCGGGCAGCCCGATGTCGCCTATAATGCAGGCCAGCTCGACACGCAGTGCCTAGGATGCCTGCGTGTCCTACGGACCGTCGCCGGAAACGCTCGATTATCGTCAATGCGTGGCGACGCAGATCGACCAGCGCACGAACAGAAAGACGCTGATCCGCTACGTGGCACCCGCCAACCAGCCGGCGGCGCGAACACGGTGAGAACCGGCCGGGTGCCCACGCGCCCGGCCGGTTCGATATCGGCTCCTACAGCCCGAACGTCACCCGGCCGTCCGCCGCGATTGGCCACGCCGGATTGTAGGCGATCTCCCAGGCGTGATCGTCGGGATCGGCGACATAGCCGCGAAAGCCGCCATGCGGCGGCGCATCGGCTGGCCGCAACAGCCGGCCGCCGTGCGCCGCAAGCCGGTCGAGCAGCGGCTGGACCTCGTGCTGCGTCACAACATTGTGAGCAAGCGGCGCCGGGTCGTGCGAGGGGCCGCCGCATGTCGTCCTCGAGCGCCGCGCCAAGCCACGTGCCCAGCACCAAGCCGTTCATTTGATAGAAGACGATCTCCGGCGTCTCGAACACCGGCTTCCAGCCGAAGCCGTCGACATAGAAGCGCTTCGACCGCACGATGTCGACGATGCCAAGCGTGATGACCGAAATCTGCTGTTGCATGATCCACGTCCCTTCGAATCGCCGGCGCGGGAGCGCGCAGGCGCGAAGTCGTGGGGCAACGGCGCTTGTGCGCCCGTCAGGACTGCCGCAGGCCGAAACCGCGGAAGCGCCGGGCTAAACCACACCGGCCTGCCTTTTTCGACGATCGCAGCGTAGGCTCGCGGCCTGAAACGATCAAGCATTGGACCCGACGCCATGGAAGCACTGCCCTCCTCCGTCCTGCCGAACGGCATCCGTTCGCGCATCCTGCCGGGCATCAACGGCCTCGACATCCATGTGCTCGAGGCGGGCTACGAGATGAAAGGCCGGCCGGCCGTGCTGCTGCTGCACGGCTTTCCCGAACTCGCCTATAGCTGGCGCAAGGTGATGCCGGCGCTTGCCGCCGCGGGCTATCACGCGATCGCGCCCGACCATCGCGGCTATGGCCGTACCACCGGCTGGGATGCCGACTATGACGGCGACATCACGAGCTTCCGCTTCACGAATCTGCTTACGCGATTTGATCGGCGTGCTGTTCGCGCTGGGCCATCGCACGGCGGAGGCGGTCGTTGGCCACGATTTCGGCGCGTCGGTCGCCGCCTACGCGGCCCTGGTGCGGCCCGACATCTTCAAGCGCATGGTGCTGATGAGCGCGCCGTTCGGCGGCCTGCGGGCGGTGCCGTTCGACACGGCGAACAAGCCGCCGCCCGCCAAGGCGCCGGACATCCATGCCGCGCTCGCGGCCCTGGCGCGGCCGCGCAAGCATTACCAGTGGTACTACTCGACGCGGCCGGCCAACGAGAACATGTGGAAGGCCCGCCAGGGCGTGCATGATTTCCTGCGCGCCTACTACCATCACAAGAGCGCCGACTGGAAAGCCAACAAGCCGTTCGAGCTGAACGGCTGGACCGCCGAAGAGCTCGCCAAGATGCCGACCTATTACATCATGGATCTGGCCGACGGCATGGCCGAGACGGTGGCCAAGGAAATGCCTTCGGCGGCGGAGATCGCGGCCAACACGTGGCTGCCCGACGGCGAGCTGAAAGTCTACAGCGACGAATACGGGCGCACCGGCTTTCAGGGCGGGCTCAACTGGTACCGCGTGCGCACCGGCGGCAAGGTGGCCGCCGAGCTCGAAATCTTCACCGGCCGCACCATCGACGTGCCCTCGACCTTCATCTCGGGCCGGAGCGACTGGGGCATCTACCAGACTCCGGGCGCGATCGAGCGGATGCAGAAGACCGCCTGCACCAACATGAAGGAGATCCACCTGATCGAGGGCGCCGGCCATTGGGTTCAGCAGGAGCAACCGGGCGAGGTGAACAGGCTGCTGGTGCAGTTCCTGAAGTCGACATAGCGTGATAACCCTCTCCGCCGCGCAGCGGGGGAGAGGGCGGGCCCATCACGTCAGTGATGGGAGGGTGAGGTGGTGCCTGATATCGTAACGCCGCCTCCGTAGAGGGCAGGGCTATCGGATGTGGCTAAAATTCCGTCATCCCGAGCGAAGCCGCCCCCTCATCTAAGTTGGGGGCGGCGCAGTCGAGGGACCTCCTCTTGTCGTTGAAGCACAAGGATAGGTCCCTCCACTGCGCCTCCCTTCGGCTTCGCTCAGGGCAGGCGCTGCGCTCGGCTCCGATCGGGATGGCGGAAACCTTAGTCACATGCGATGGCCCTGCCGTAGAGGGGGCGGCATGAGTCCCAATTATGATTTCAACGTTCTGGAAAAGCGTGCCGCAGAGTTCGTCGACGCCGGTCGGCCCCAGGATGCGATCAAGATCTACCTGTTCATGTCGGACGGGGATCCGTCTTTGGACGGCGGCTATCTCGGCAAGAAATTGGGCGAATGTTACGAGCTTGCCGGCGATCCGCATGCCGCAAAGTATTGGTACGGCAGAGCCGTCGAAGAATGTTCTGACGGTCGGGATGATTGTGTTGAGGCGCGCCAAAGGCTCGCTACGATTTCCATCGATGAGCTCCTACCGGCGGATGGTCATTGACGAAGACCCACCTCACCCTCCCCGCGCATTCGCGCGGGTCCCCTCCCTCTCCCCCCGCTTCGCGGGCGGAGAGGGCGACGTAACGCGCCCCACGATCATTTGGCAGGAAGACATCGGCCCTGTGCATTTCTTCAGACTAACCGTATGAGCGTAGTGATGAGCCAATCCGCCTCCCTCGCCGTCCTCGATTCGCTTGCCGTCGAGGTCATCACCGACAATGTGAGCGACACCTATGTCAGCAAGACCGCCTTCGCGGTGTCGGAGTTCGCCAACGTCGTGCTGGCGGGCGCCCAGGAAATCTCCGGCGAGACGCTGCTGGCGGCCAATCTCGGCTACGGGCTGCGCCTGCGCTCGCGCCTCGGCGGCCGCGAGCATGTGGCGCTGTTCGACACCGGCACCGAAGGCGCCGTCTTCATCCGCAACTGCCGCAACCTCGGCCTCGATCTCGGCGAGGTCGAGGAGATCGCCATCACGCATGGCCATTGGGATCATATGGGCGCGCTGCCGGCGGCGATCGACGCGATCGTCGGCCGGCGCGGCCGCGACTCCGTCACGGTGCATGTCAATCCGGGCATGTTCAACGAGCGCGGCGTGCTGCTGAAAAGCGGCGTCGTCTTTCCCGCTGCGCGGGTGCCGACGCCCGAGCAGATGCAGGCGAAGGGCGCCCGGGTGGTCAATGACGGCAACGCGCGGCTGCTGCTCGAAGGGCACTTCTACTACAGCGGTGAGATCCCGCGGGTCAGCGCCTTCGAGACCGGTCGGCAGGACCATCTCTGCCGGCGCGACAATTCGGAGGAGTGGCGGCCCGATCCCTACCTGATGGACGAGCGCATGCTGGTGGCCAACGTGCGCGACCTCGGCCTGGTGGTGTTCAGCGCCTGCAGCCACGCCGGCATCGTCAATGTCTGCACCGAGGTGCGGCGGCTGTTCCCCGAGGTGCCGATCCACGCGGTGATGGGCGGCCTGCATCTGGGCGGCGTCATGGAGCATCTCATCCCGCAGACCGTCGAGGCGCTGGGCGCCTTCGACATCCAGAACATCATCACCGGCCACTGCACCGGCTGGCGGGCCTTGCACGCGCTCGCCGCCGCCTACGGCGAGCGCGTGAGCCAGTCGGCCGTCGGCACCAGCTACCTGTTCGACAGCAGCGCGCCGCCACCGTCCGCATGACGCCCTCGCCCGCGACCTTCAAGGCGCCATCCCGCGGCGCGGCCGGCCGGTTGCCGGTGACCCTGGTGACCGGCTTCCTGGGCAGCGGCAAGACCACCCTGGTGAATCACATCCTGTCGAACCGCGAGGGCGTGCGGGCGGCGGTGCTGGTGAACGAACTGGGCGAGATCGGCATCGACAACGACCTGATCGTGGCCACCCACGACGGCATGATCGAGCTCACCAACGGCTGCATCTGCTGCTCGACCAACACCGACCTTGTCGACAGCATCGTGCGCGTGCTGCACCGACCGGAACCGGTCGATCACATCATCGTCGAGACCACGGGAGTGGCCGATCCGTTGCCGGTCGCGACTACCTTCCAGCGCCCGGAGTTCCGCGACACGCTGCGCCTCGACGCCATTGTCGCGGTGGCCGATGCCGAGCAGTTCAGCCTCGACCGCTTCGACGGCAGTGCGCCGCGCAACCAGCTGCGCTATGCCGACGCCATCCTTCTGAACAAATGCGACAGGACCGACGCGGGGCGGCTCGACACGGTCGAGGCGAAGATCCGTTCGCTGAACGCAGAGGCGCGGCTCGTGCGCACGACGCAGAGCGCCGTCCCGCTGCCCCTGATCCTCGACGTCGATCTGTTCCGCCCCAGGCACGCGGAGCACGATCACTCGCATGCGCATGGCCATGGACATGGGCACCTGCAGGACGACGGCTTCGTCTCGCTGTCCTTCGAGAGCGATCGGCCGTTCTCGGTGAGCCTGTTCCAGGCTTTCCTCGACACCGGCCGGCCACCCGGACTGTTCCGCGGCAAGGGATTCCTGTGGCTGGCCGAGACCGGCAAGCGCTACGTCTTCCATCTCGTCGGCGAGCGCTTCACGCTGGAGGAGGACACACGCGCTATCGGCGGCACGAATCGCATCGTCCTGATCGGGCGGAACCTCGATATCGAAGACTTGCGGACGCGCCTGTCGCGATGCCTGACAACCAACCCCGTGTCATCCTGAGCGCAGCGAAGGATCTCATGCCCGCGGCAAGCGGCGATGAGATCCTTCGCTTCGCTCAGGATGACAGGGTGCGCCACTTTGCAACTTCAGCTGGATCGGCATTGCAAGCGGCGGCGACCAGGGCCGCCGTGAAGCGAGAGCGCTTGTCCCAGTGTCTTGCCGGACCGCGGGCCTCCAGGCCCGCATCATGATCTTGAGCGGGCCTGGAGGCCCGCGGTCCGCTGACTACTTGAGCCGCCACTTCGCGACTTCGGCGGGATCGGCGTTGCAGGCGGCGGCGACCAGGGCCGCCGTGAACAGAGTCGCCGTGCGCAGCTCCCCCTGGCCCACCTTGTCGCGCGTGTCGGCGGGCGTCAGCACGACGCGCAGATGGGCGTTGGGATCGTCGAAGCCCGCGACCAGGCGCAGCGCCGGAATGCCGGCCTGGGCGAAGTTGGCGTGGTCGGAGTTGGTCATCAGCGGCCGCACGGTGCGGACCGCGAGGCCGTTGGCCTCCGCGACGCCCATCACGAAGGGCTCGACGCCGCCATAGCCGCTGCTGAGCGCCGCGAGGTTGGGGCTGCCGGCCACCGAGTCGAGATTGACGTTGAGCGCGATCTTGCCGCGTTCGGCCGGGCTCAGCGCCTCGACATACTGCGCCGAGCCGGTGAGCGCCCATTCCTCGACGCTGAAGAACATCACGCGCAGCCCGCGCCGGAAGCCCGCGACCTGCGGTGCCAGGGCACGCGTCACGGCCAGCACCGAGGCGAGGCCGGTGCCGTTGTCCATGGCGCTTTCGGCCAGGTCGTGTCCGTCGACATGGGCGCTCAGCACGACCCACTCGTCGGTCGTTCCGGGATAGTCATAGAGAAGCGTCTCGGTCTCGGCCGGCGCTTCTTCGGTCGCGATGGTGAGCGTCGCCGTCGGGAATCCCGCGGCGACGCGGGCGAGGCGCGCCGCCGTCTCGGGCGATATGCCGAGGGCAGGAATGCCCTCGCCGCTCTGGCGGCCCGACGAGCCCGCCACGACATGGCCAGCCAGCGGCCCCGCGATCAGAAAGCCCACCGCGCCATGGGCCCGCGCCATGTCGTACTTGCGGCGGCGATGGATGGTGCCGGCGGCGAACATCAGCTCGTGGCGCACCAGCACGATGCGGCCCTTGATGTCGGCGGCATGCGAGTCGAATTCATCGGGCGTGCCGCGGCCGAGGTCGATCACCTCGGCCGTGAGTCCGGCCGCCGGCGTGGCGATGCTGCGGACCAGCGGATGGCAGGCGGCCATCGCGCCGCCGGGCAGGCGCAAGGTCGCCGTGTTGGCCCGCCAGCCGCCGTAGGGCACGGGGATCGAGCGGCCTGAATTGGCCGGCGAGGCGGCGCGCACCCGCTCGCGCAGGAGCGCAAACGCGCGCTTCTCGCTTTCGCTGCCGGCCAGCCTGCCGCCGCAGTCGCAGATGTCGTTGAAGTCGCGCCACAGGCCGGGATCGGCCAGGACCTCGGCGGCGGTCTTGCCGTCGAGGCGCAGCTTCGTCGCCTCAGCCACCCAGCTTGCCCTCGAGCAGCTCGAGAAAGGCTGCGGCCAGCATCGACGGTTCGCGGTCGCGGCGGTGGAAGACGCCCACTTCGTAGAGGATGGCGGGCTCGAACGGCCGCGCGACCAGGCCGAGATGGCTGAAACTTTCCGCCGACAGCCGGTCGACCAGCGACCAGCCGGTGCCCGCCGCCACCAGGCCGCAGAGGCTTGCGAGAAATTCCGCCTCGACGACGGCGTTGAGCTGGGCGCCGGCGGCGGCGAAGGTGGCCGCGAGCTTGGGCGGGAGCTGCAGCGAGCGCACCGGCGCCACCATCGGATGGCCCGACAGCAGCGCGGGCGTCAAGAGCTTGTGCGCGGCCAGGGGATGGCGCGGCGGCAGCACGACCACGCAGCGCATCTGATGCTTGGACACCGTCACCGCGGCATCGTCGATCGGCAGCTCGGCGATGCCGATGTCGAAGCTTTCGCTGGGCAGGAGTTGGCTCACGACATCGGAATGGCGCGAGATCAGGCGCACCGCCACGCCCGTCCGTTCGCTCAGGAACTCCGCCACCAGCTTGGGCAGCAGCGAAATGGCCGCCCAAGGATGGCTGGCGATGGTGAGCCGCCCCGCCTGGCCGTCGCGGATCTGCGTGGTGGTGGTCTGCAGGCGGTCGAACTCACCCAGCACGCGCATCGCCTCGGCATAGAACAGCATGCCTTCGGACGTCGGCTTCAGCCGCCCGCCCGAGCGCTCGAACAGGGCAAAGCCCACCATCTCCTCGAGCTTGGCGATCTGCGCGCTCACTGCGGGTTGGGTCACACCCATGGCGCCGGCCGCGGCGGTCACCGAGCGATGGTCGACGACGGCGCGGAAGGCTTCCAGCAGGCGCACGTCCATCGACGAGTATAACGCGCCTTTATCGATCGTTTTGTCAGGCATTGCGCCCCTTCTAGCAAATTACCGGACGACTTCGGAAAGGAATAATCACAGGCATAGGAATTGCTTATGCTGTGAAGACGGATAGGCTCGCCAGTGGGGAGGAAAGGGATCGATGGCGGGGACGCCGATCATCGAGGCGGAGGATGTAACCAAGCGATTCGGCGAGCATCAAGTGCTGACGCGCGTGCGCCTGCCGGTGATGGAGCGCGACGTCGTGTGCGTCGTCGGCCCCAGCGGCTCGGGCAAGACGACGTTGCTGCGCTGCCTGGCGCTGCTCGAGATGCCGAGCGAGGGCCGCATCGTCATGGAAGGCACGACGATCTCGACGCCCCAGCCCGACCGGCAGATCAAGGCCGCCGCACGCGCCGTGCGTTCCGACATCGGCATGGTGTTCCAGCACTTCAATCTGTGGCCGCACATGTCGGTGCTGGAGAACCTGATCGAGGCGCCTCTGCGGGTAAAGAAGATGCCGCGCGACCAGGCCGTCGCCATGGCCGACAAGCTGCTGGCGAAAGTCGATCTTTTGGACAAGCGCGACGCCTATCCGGCGCGGCTGTCGGGCGGCCAGCAGCAGCGCGTGGCGATCGCCCGCGCGCTCGCCATGTCGCCCAAGGTGCTGCTGTTCGACGAGGCGACGTCGGCGCTCGATCCGGAATTGCGCCGCGAGGTGCTGCTGGTCATGCGCCAGCTGGCGCTCGAAGGCATGACCATGCTGGTGGTGACGCACGAGATGGGCTTCGCGCGCCACGTCGGCACGCGCACGGTGTTCATGGACAAGGGCGAGATCGTCGAGGAGGCGCCGGGCGCCGCCTTCTTCGACGCGCCCAAGACGGAGCGCGCCAGGCGCTTCCTGCAGCAGTTCGAGGAATGACGGGATGGTGAACGCAGTGAGCCATCCCGTCATCCCGACCAAGCGGCCGCAGGCCGCGCGCGGAGGGATCTTCTCTCCTGCGCTTGGCGTGTGCGTGTTGAAGCAAGGCCCCGCGGCTTCGCTCGGGGCGACGGGAAAGAAGGGAGACTGATGATGGGTGTGACAAGACTATTGGGGACGTTGGCTCTTGCCGCGGCGTTCGGGCTGATGGCGCAGGCGGGTGCCGAGGCGCAGCAGACGCAGTCGCGGCTCTACGAGGTGACCAAGAGCAAGAAGCTCAGGGTGTGCCAGTTCCCGCTCTATTATTCGATCTCGTTCCGCAATCCCAAGACGGGCGAGATCGAGGGCATCGATGCCGACCTCGCCAAGGAACTGGCCAAGGAGCTCGACGCCAAGCTCGAGATCGTCGAGACGAGCTTCGGCACCTTCATCGCCGACCTGCAGGCCGGCAAGTGCGAGATCGGCATGTTCGGCGTCGGCGCGACGCTCAAGCGCGCCCAGGCGGTCGAGTTCTCCAAGCCCTACCTCATCACGAATATCTACGTGGTGACGCGCAAGGACGGCAAGATCAAGAAGTGGGAGGACCTCGACCAGAAGGGCGTCAAGACGGCCGCCTCGCTGGGCAGCTACATCGACGTCTACATGCGGGACTACCTCAAGAACGCCGAGGTGATCTCGATCGCGCCGCCCAACACGCGCGAGGCCGAGCTGGTGGCGGGCCGCGTCGACGCCATCCTCACCGACTTCCCGACGGCGATCAAAGTCACCGACGAGTTCGACTGGGCGACCTATATTTTGCCGGCCGAGAAGCTCGCGGTGACGCCCTACTCCTATGTCGTGCCGCCGGGCGACCAGATCTGGCTGAACTACATCAACCTGTTCGTCGATACGATAAAGCTCGACGGCCGGCTGATGAAGTACGCCAAGAAGCACAAGCTCGATCCGATCGTGGCGCCGTAGGGGCTGATTGCCAGGCGCGTCTTCGCATACTCATGCGGAGCGCGGGCGTCCCGCCCGCTCGGGATCATGAGCGGGCGGGACGCCCGCGCTCCGGGAGACCATGAATGTTCAAATACCAGTTCCGCTGGGACACCGTGTGGGGCAGCTTCGACTTCCTGATGTCGGGGCTGCAGATGACATTGTTCATCTCGGCCGCCACGCTGGTGCTGGCGATGATCGGCGGGCTCGTCATCGCGCTGCTCGACATGTCGCGCTTCCGGGCGCTGCGCTGGACCGGCATCTCGATCGGCGAGGTGGTGCGCAACACGCCGATCCTGGTGCAGCTCCTGTGGGTCTATTACGTGCTGCCGATCGTGTTCAACGTGCGCATCGAGGCGCTGGTGGCGCTGATCATCGGGCTCGCGCTCTACCAGGCGGCCTTCATCTCCGAGGTCTACCGCTCGGGCATCCAGGGTGTGCCCAAGGGCCATCGCGAGGCGGCGCAGGTGCTGGGCCTCTCGCCGCTGCAATCGTTCCGCCGCATCGTGCTGCCGCAGGCGGTGCGCATGACCCTGCCGCCGCTCGCCTCCAACTTCGTGCAGCTGATCAAGTTCTCCTCCCTGGGCGCGGTGATCTCGGTGAGCGAGATCACGCGGCGCGGCATGGAGCTCTCGGCCACCAATTTCCGGCCGCTGGAGACCTTCACCTTCATCGCCGTGGTCTATTTCTTCATCTGCTGGCCGCTCGCCATGGCGATCCGCTGGTGGGAACGCCGACTGCAGAACCGCTGATGCCGTCCCCCTTCTCCCTGCGCGACCAGCTCGCCCGCCGCGTCGACGCCGCCCGCGAGCGCCTGATCGCCAACACGCAGCGGCTGGTGGCGGTGGCCTCGCCCAACCCGCCGAGCGACACGCACGACGTGGCCGCGATCGCCGAGGCGCTGCTGCGCGAGATCCCCGGCATCGAGGTCGAGCGCATCGAGCCTGCGCCGCGGGTGGTGAGCCTGGTCGGCCGCATCAAAGGCGAGCGGCCCGGCCGGCGGCTGATCTTCAACGGCCATCTCGACACCTTCCCGATCCGCGAAGACCTCGCCTGGACCGTGCCGCCGCTGGGCGGCGTGCTCAAGGACGGAAAGCTCTACGGCCGCGGCGTCTGCGACATGAAGGGCGGCCTCGCCTGCTCGCTGCTCGCCGCGACATTGCTGGCCGAGCATCGCGACGCCTGGGCCGGCGAGATCGTGCTCACGCTCGCCGGCGACGAGGAGAACATGGGCTCGCTCGGCACCGGCTACCTGCTGGAGCACATCCCGCACGCGCGCGGCGACGCCAACATCTGCGGCGATGTCGGCTCGCCCCGCATCGTGCGCTTCGGCGAGAAGGGCCTGATGTGGGTCGAGATCGAAGCGACGGGATCGCCGGCGCATGGCGCCCATGTCCATCGCGGCGTCAACGCCATCGACCGGCTGCGCGAGGCGCTCGATCGGCTGAGGGAACTCGAGACGATCCCCTTCCACGCGCCGGCCGCCGTCACCGAGGCGATCAGCAACGCCAAGGCGATCTCGGAGGCGCTGTCGGGCGACGGCGAGGCCCACACGCTCTCCTGCGTCACCGTCAATATCGGCACAATCGAGGGCGGCACGTCGCCCAACCTGGTGCCGACTCATGCGATCGCCCGCGCCGACATCCGGCTGCCGGTCGGCGTCACCACCGACCTGCTGGCTAAAAAGCTCGACGAATGGCTGGCGCCGCTTGCGGGCGTGCGCTGGCGCGCGATCCGCCGCTTCGAGCCCTCCTTCACCGAGCCCGGCCACGAGATCATCCGGCGCACCGCGCAGGTCGCCGCCGAAGTGCTGGGCGAGGAGCCGGCGGTGAACATGCGGGTCGGCGGCTCCAATTCGCGCTGGTACCGCCAGTACGGCGTGCCGACCGTCGTGCTGGGGCTGACGCCCTTCAACATGGGCGGACCGGATGAGTATGTCCTGGTCGACGAGCTTCTGGCCGTCGCCAAGATCCACACGCTGGTCGCCTACGACTTCCTTTCAGCGGAGCAATGACCATGGACCGGCTGCCCGATTCCGAGCTCTTCACCGCGCCGCTCACCTTCATGGGCGTGCCCCATGGGCGGCCGGGTCCGGCCAACAAGGCGGCGATCCTGGGCATTCCCTTCGACTGCGGCACCAACATGCGGATCGGCGCGCGCGGCGGTCCCGAACTCGGTGCGCCAGCAATCGGCGCTGATGCGCCGCTTCAATCCCACCCATGCCGACTTCGATCCGGTGGCGGCGCTGGGGCTGGTCGATTGCGGCAACGTCAGGCTCACGCCTTCGAAGATCGTCGATGCCTTCGAGCGCACCGAGCAGGCCGTCGACCGCATCGTCGCGGCGGGCGCCATCCCCGTCACCATCGGCGGCGACGGCTCGGTCACCGTCCCTGTCGCCCGCGCCGTGGGCAAGAAATATCCCAAGATGGCGGCACTGCACATCGACTCGCACACCGACTCCTATCCCTACGGCGAGGAGGAAAAGTACAACTCGGCCACGCAGTTCACCCACGTCGCCGAGGAAGGCCTGGTCGATCCGGAATTCTCCTGGCATGTCGGCATCCGCAGCACGACCTACGCCCAGGGCGTCGTGCCGCGCGCGATGAGCCTCGGCTACAAGATCGTGTCGCTCGACGAGCTGATCCGCGGCGGTTTCGCACAGCGCATGGCCGAGTTCCGCGACAAGGTCGGCAAGCGGCCGGTCTATCTCTGCTTCGACATGGACGTGTTCGATCCGTCCTGTGCGCCCGGCGTGTGCACGCCCTCGTGGGGCGGGCTGTCGGCGCGCGAAGGCATCGATCTGCTGCGCTGCCTCACCGACCTCAACATCGTGGCGGTCGACGTCAACACGGTGAGCCCGCCGCAGGACGTGAACGGCATGGCGGCCCACCTCTGCGCCCATGTCATCTACGAGACGCTGGTGCTGCTCAGCCGCCAGATGGGACTGGCCGGCGGCCACTAGCGCGCTGGCGGCGCGCCACTGCGCGCGGAGTAACCTCCGCGCTTAAGTGGCGCGTCTTCTCATGCTCTTTTGGACCGCGAGCGTCTCGCTCGCTCAGACGCTTGAGCGAGCGAGACGCTCGCGGTCCGGAAAACATGACGCGCCACTGCAGTGGCGCGCCCCCAGCAGGTTTGCTAGCGTGAGCGGACCAAGCGGAACCGTTGGAGACTGCGTACGAGTCATCACTGAATATCGACCATCCGGCACACAAGCCGGGGGCGACAACGATCTGGGAGGATCGATTATGGAAGCCACGCTCGAAGCTTCGACCATGCGCAAGGTCTATCTGCGCCTGCTGCCGTTCGCGGTGCTCTGTTACATCATGGCCTATCTCGACCGGATCAATGGCAGCTTCGCGGCGCTGACCATGCGTGGCGACCTGAATATGTCGGCGGCCGACTTCGGCTTCGCCGTCGGTACCTTCTACTGGGCCTATTTCCTGTTCGAAGTGCCCAGCAATGTGATCATGGAAAAAGTCGGCGCGCGCATATGGATCGCCCGCATCATGATCACCTGGGGAATCTTCGCCTGCGCCACGGCCTTTGTGACCGGAACGACGAGCTTTGCCATCGTGCGCTTCCTGCTCGGCATGGCCGAGGCCGGCTTCTTCCCCGGTCTCATCCTTTATTTCACCTATTGGTTCCCCGCGCGCCACCACGCGCGCATCGTCTCGAGTTTCCTGGTCGGCCTGCCGGTCGCGGTGGCGGTCGGCGCACCGATCTCGACGGGCCTGATGAGCCTGCACGGGATGTTCGGGTTCGCGGGCTGGCAGATCATGTACTTCGCCGAGGGACTTCCCACGATCGTGCTCGGCATTGTCACTTTCTTCGTCATGACCAACAAGCCGCACGAAGCGACGTTCCTGACGGCGCCCGAGAAGCAATGGCTGGTCGACAAGATCGGCAGCGAACGCAAGGCCAAGGAAACGGTGCGCGTCTACTCGTTGTTCGAATCGATGACGAACCCCCGGGTGCTGCTCCTGGCGCTCAACTACTTCGGGATCGTGACGGCGAGCCTCGGCATATTGTTCTTCATCCCGCAGATCATCAAATCGCTCGGTACGATGAGCAACATGACGGTCGGCTGGCTGACCATGATCCCCTACATCTGCGGCGGCATCTCGCTCGTCGTCTGGGGTCGCATCTCCGACAGGATGAACGAGCGGCGCTGGAACCTTTTGCTCGCCTGCGTGCTGTCGACCGGCGGACTGGTGATGGCGGGCCTTACCATGGGCACCTGGTGGGCGCTGGTCGGCGTCTGCCTGGCGACCATGGGGTTCTATGGCTCGAAGGGGCCCTTCTTCGCCATGCCGGCGATGTTCCTCAGCGGCACGGCGCTCGCCTCCGGCTTTGCCTGGATCAACTCGATCGGCAACCTCGGCGGCTTCTTCGGGCCCTGGTGGATCGGCCTCGTGAAGGATGCGACCGGCAGCTACTCCGGCGGCCTCTATGGGCTGGCGCTGCTGACCCTCGTCTCGTCGCTGGTGTGTGCCTTCTGCCTGCACATCCCCGACGTCATCACGCCGGCCCAGGCTGGGCGCGGCATGGCCCCGGCACCGGCACCCGCGCGCTGATGTCCCAACCGCGTCTGTACCGGCGGCTGTTTGCTGCCGCCGTCATCGCCTTTGCCCTCGCGCCGCTATCGGGCGCGCGGGCGGAATATCCCGACAAGCCGATCCGCCTCGTCGTGCCCTTCCCGCCCGGCGGCGTCACCGACATCGTGGCGCGCCTGCTGGCCGAGCGGCTGTCGGCCGAGTTCGGCCAGCAGGTGGTGGTCGACAACAAGACCGGCGCGGGCGGCGTGATCGCGGGCGATCTCGTCGCCAAGGCAGCGCCCGACGGCTACACGCTGCTGCTCACCACGCCCAACCACACGATCAACGCGGCGTTCCGGTCGACCCTGCCGTACGACACCGAAAAGGACCTGCGGGCGGTGTCGAACGTGGGCCAGGTGCCGATGCTGCTGGTGACGCATCCATCGCTGCCGGTGGCGACCTTCCAGGACTTCATCGACTACGCCCGCAAGAATCCCGACAAGATCAACGTCTCCTCGGCGGGCAACGGCACCTTGCCGCACATCACGATGGAGCTGCTGATGCTGCGGGAGAACTTCCGGGTGACCAACGTGCCCTACCGAGGTGCTGCACCGGCGCTGGCCGACCTGGTGGCGGGCCAGGTGCAGGCCAAGCTCGACAATTATGCGCAATCAGCGCCGTTCATCGCCGACCGCAAGCTGAACGTGCTCGCCGTCACCAGCGCGCGACGCCTGAAACAGCTTCCCGAGGTGCCGACCGTGGCCGAGCAGCTGCCGGGCTTCGAAGGCTACCTGTGGATGGGCATCGTGGTCCCGGCCGCGACGCCCGACGCGGTGGTCCAGAAGCTGGCGACCGCCATCCGCCGCTTCGTTGCCCTGCCCGAGACCCAGGCGCGCTTCGACAAGGACGGCGTCGAGCCGGTCGGCAGCGGGCCGGACGAGTTCAGCGCGCAGATCACCCGGGAGATCGCTCAATGGCGCGAGCTCGCCAAGGCAACCAAGATCACCGTCGAATAATTTACCTGTCGTCCTGACGGCTACCGCAAATACTTGTCGAAGAAGGCCCTGGTGCGTGCTTCGGCATCGGGCGCGGCGGCCGGATCGTAGGCCAGGTGGTGGCTCTTGCCGTCGGCCACGGTGATCGTGCGGTCGCGCACCCTGTTGTCGAAGCTGTGATAGGCGTTGGGATAATAGACCGCGTCGACCAGCTCGGGCCGGGCGAAACCGGCCGCCTGCAGCTTCCGGCAGTTGGCGGCGAGGGTCCAGTCGTCCCTCTCGCCGATCAGGATCAGGAGCGGCACGGCGACGTCGCGGTCGAACTGCGGCGCGCAGGACGGATAGTAGGCGACGGCCGCCTTCAGCCCGCGCGCCGCCAGATCGTAGTTCTTCTGCACCGCCCGCATCACCGTCCAGCCGCCATGGCTGTGGCCGATCAGGCCGATGTCGCCCCGGCGCACGAACGGCTGGGCGTTCAGGAAGTCGAGCGCGCCGGCCACGTCGGCCACGCGCATGCCGCCGCTGACGGCGTCGCCGCGGCCGCAGACCGACTTCACGCCGCGCGGCCCGAACGAATCGGGGGCGACGACGACGTAGCCCCAGCTCGCCAGCAGCTTTCCCCACCCGTCGGTATGCTCGCTGACGCCGCCGCAGGTGTGGGCCAGCACGATCGCCGGGAAGGGCCCGGCCCCGCTCGGCCGGTAGAGCCAGCCCGTGATCTCCGGACCGGCCGCGCTGGTGCCGACCGCGACGCTGGGGAAGCGCACGTTCTCGGCCGACGCACTGCCGGCAAACAACACCAAGAATGAAATCGCGAGGAAGCGGGTCATGTCGCATACTAACCCCAACGGAGGAAAGCGCCCATCATGATCAAGACGATCGGCCTGCTCACGCGCAGGGACGGCTGGACTCACGAGCAATTCATGAAGCACTGGGTCGAGATCCATGCGCCGCTGGCGCTGGTCGTGCCCGGGCTGCGCCGCTACGTGCAGAACCACATCAACGGCGAGCGCACGCGTCCCGACATTCCCGCGACCGCCGTCGAGATCGACGGCATCGCCGAGCTGTGGTTCGACGACCAGGCAGCGCTCGAGATGGCAGCGCGTACGCTCGAGATGAAGACGCTGCATGCCGACGGTGCGAAATTCATCGGCCGCATCAAGAGCTATGTGGTCGAGGAGAAGACGGTCATTGGTTGACCGTCGGCTGTCTCTGAATTGGAGCTGCCCGGCGCGAACAGACTTGGCGGAAACAGATAGGTGTCGTCACCGCTTCCGGGCCGCTTATACGCCTTCTCAAAGCATTGTGGGCAGAGCCGGAACGGCGGTATCTCGATGTCTCGGAAGGTGCCGGGCGATCGATGTTTCTTGCCATACCACTCCGAGCACTCGGAGTTGGGCCCGCTGCAGCGAAGCGGATCCTTGACGGGTTGGATGTCCGCATTTGGGTTGCCATCGGAAGGCTCGACCGGAAATCCGGGGATCTGCTCCGGTACGACATTGAAGCCGGGCTCAGGCCCGCCATCGGGCGGGTTGACTCGAAAACCGGGCACCCCCTGCTCGGGTACGACATTGAAGCCGATCTGGGGACGGACAGGGAACATGTTCGTGGATCTCCTTGGGTTGTTCGAGATCCTACGACACCTTAAGCATGGTCAGCAGTATTACTTATGTATGGTCAAGTGTAACTAGGGGACAACTCACGGCGATCGACCGGACTGCCCGTCGGGTTGAGGCTTCGTCATTTGCAACGGTCGTGACACTGAAGCGGCGCTGGGGAGCGATTTCATTTCGCCGACCAGCGCCTCCAGCCGGTCGAGACCCGAGACGTGCTCCCCCGAACCGAGATCGGCGAAGACGGCGGCGATCCGATGCGCGAAGTCAGGCGGCCGGCGCGCAAAGCCGTCGACGGCCGCCACCGCGCCCTTCTCGTTCAGGAGATAGACGCCGTTGAGCGCAAACAGGGTCTGGCAGAGGCAGGCGACGGCGCGGAAGGCGCAACCGGCCAGGTAGGAGACGTCGCCGCGATCGAGACTCTTGCGCGCGTTGGCGAGCGCGAACCCGGCCTCCCATTCGAAACGCTCGCGCACCGCCCTGGCGAGCGCCGCCGGATAGGGCGTCGTGCGACCTTGCAGGGCGGCCAGCGTGCCCGCCGGGTCGTGCAGGACGCGGGCACAGGCCGCCTCGCCCATGTAGATCGTGGGCAGGAAGGCGTGCGGGTGGCCCGGCTGATAGAAGCGCTCGACCTTGCCGGCATGGGCGTCGTCGATGGCGGCACCGACGCGGTCGAGATCGCGATAGAGCAGGTCGACATGGATTCCGCCCACCACCAGCCAGCCGCCACCGTCGATCCACGGACCCCAGCCACCGATCGGTGTGACGGACGCCTCGGCGCCGCGATCGTCGAGGGTGGCCGCGACCTCGCCCAGTGCCGCGACGTCGATCGGCCGGTGGGCGCGGTAATAGAGGCCGATATCGTAGTCGGACGTGGCCAGCGCCGTGCCGCGGGCGCGCGAGCCACCCAGCGCGATCGCCTCGACGCCGGGCACGGCGGACAAGGCCACGACCAGGCGGCGCAGCAGGGCTTCGTCGTTTGCATCGGTCATGGCTCACTTTAACCCCGATGGCGCTGGAAAACGCCGTGCGGCGCGACCAACATGGCGGCAACGGAGGAAACCGGATGTTCGACCTGGTCATCAAGGATGCGGAGATCTACGACGGCGCCGGCAACGCGCCGGTGCGCGGCGACCTCGGAGTCACCGACGGCAGGATCGCCGCGATTGGCGCCAAGCTGGGCGCGGCCAAGGAGACGGTGAAAGCCGATGGCCTCGCGCTGGCGCCCGGCATCATCGACGGCCACACGCACTACGACGCGCAGATCACCTGGGATCCCTTCGTCGATCCCTCGCCAGCGCTCGGCGTCACCACGGCGGTGATGGGCAATTGCGGCTTCACCATCGCGCCCTGCAAGCCGGCCGACCGCGACCTCACGATGCGCCACCTCACCCATGTCGAAGGCATGTCGCTCGATGCGCTGCGCGCCGGCATCCGCTGGGGTTTCGAAAGCTTCCCGCAATATCTCGACATGCTGCAGGCCCAGGGCGTCGGCCCCAACGTCGCCTGCTTCGCCGGCCATTCGGCGATCCGCACCTTCGTGATGGGCGCCGAGGCGACGGAGCGCACGGCGACCGACGAGGAGATCGGCCAGATGGCGGCGCAGGTGCGCGAGGCGATGGCGGCCGGCGCCGTGGGCTTTGCCTCCTCGACCGCCGAGGCGCACAACGGCGAGGGCGGCACGCCCATGCCCTCGCGCCTGGCCGACGACCGCGAACTGCGCGCGCTGGTCAACGCGATGGCCGAGAGCGGCAACGGCGTCTACATGCTGACCAAGGGCAGCAAGACCTCGATCCCCTATCTCGAGGAGCTGGCGGTCGAGGCCAAGCGGCCGGTGGTGATCGCGGCGCTCTTCCATTCCAACACCAACCCGACCGCGGCCTTCACCACGCTCGACCAGGTGAACGCCGCCCGCGCGCGCGGCCATCAGCTCGTGGCCCAGACCTCGTGCTGCCCGCTCAGCATGGATTTCACCTTCAAGAGCCCCTACCTGTTCGAGAGCATGCAGTCGTGGAAGCCCGCCATGGCGGCGCACGGCGACGACGCCCTGAAGAAGGTCTATCGCGATCCGTCGTGGCGCGACGCGGTGCGCCGCGAGCTCGAGGCGGCGCGCGGCCGCATGGTGTTCAACGGCGAATGGGACAAGCTGTTCGTGGTCGAAACCGCCAAGGCCGAGAACCAGGCGATGGAAGGCGCGACCCTGGCCGAGCTCGCAATGAAGGCGGGCAAGGAGCCGCTCGACTTCATCCTCGACTTCGCCTTGTCGGAGAACCTCGACACGTCCTTCGTGGCCCAGCTCCTGCACAATGACGAGAAGGCCGTCGGCAAGATCCTGGCCGATCCCAACACCCACATCTCGCTGTCCGACGCCGGCGCGCACCTCACCTTCTTCTGCGATGCCGGCTTCGGCCTGCACCTGATGGGCCACTGGAGCCGCGATCTCGGCGTGCTCGACCTGCCGCAGGCCGTGCATCGCCTGACCGGCCAGCCGGCCAGGCTGTTCGGCATCAGGAACCGCGGCCTGCTGCGCGAGGGCTACGCCGCCGACCTGATGCTGTTCGATCCGGCGACGGTGGCACGCGGCGCCAAGCGGCGGGCGCACGACCTGCCGGCCGGCGCGGCGCGGCTCACCACGTCGGCGGTCGGCCTGCACGGCGTGTGGATCAACGGCACCAAGGCGGCCGATCAGACAGGCTTCTGCGTCGATCCGTACGGCGCGTCCCGGCGAGGTGCTGCGGCAGTTCGCGGCCTGAACATGCCGCTGTCCGTCCTCCATCGCTGCGCCGAGGACGACAGGTATTTGTAGCGGGCATGAGAGACGCTCGCTCGTGCGCATCGGCGAAGGGCGCTAGGGTCGCCGCATGCCCAAGCCCACCCTGCCCGCCTTCGACCCGGCCGACCTGGCCGAAAGCAATGCCACGGCCTATCCGGAGAAGTTCCGCGCCGACAACAGCCGGCGCTGGAACCGCCGGCTGGGCGACCATGCGGGCCTCACCAACTTCGGCGTGAACCTGACGCGGATCGTGCCCGGCGCGCAGTCGTCGGCGCGACATGCGCACTCCAGGCAGGACGAGTTCATCTGGGTCGTGTCGGGCGAGGTCGTGCTCGAGACCGACGAGGGCGCCCAGACGCTGCGGGCCGGCATGTGCGCGGGCTTCCCGGCCGGCTGCGGCAACGCCCATCGCTTCGTCAACCGCTCGACCGAGGACGCGACCTTGCTGGTGATCGGCGACCGCACGCCGTTCGACGAGATCGCTTATCCCGACATCGACAACCGTGCCGCCGCCGGCGCCGACGGCAGGTACGTCTTTACACGCAAGGACGGTACGCCGCATTGATGGGGCTCTAGGGCCAGTTCTTCACCGCGCCGGCGGCGCCGCTCAAGGCGCCGTCGAGCTCGTTCTGTCCGCCGTCCTTGCCCAGCGCCGGCTCGGCGGACACCACGATGTTCACGTCCATCGCGCCCCACCGTACGGCGAACGTCGAATACGACGACATGAGCGGCCCGTCATGGGCGCGCGGCATCGTGTAGGTCCAGCCGCCCCAGTGCCAGAAATTGCCGCCGCCGACCGCCGTCGGGCGCACGAAGGTGCCCAGCCCGTAATGCACGCCGTCGCCCACCTGCTTGCCGGCGGGCGACATCATCCAGGCCCGCGCCAACGGGCCGATCGCGGGATTGCCCGGCGCGAAGGCCTGGTAGAAGCGGCCATAGTCGGCCAGCGGCATGCGCCAGCCGCCATAGCTCGCCATGATGCGCCACACCGGATCGAGCGCGGCGTCGCGCGCACCGAGCGGCCGCAGCACCGCGTCCCGGCAGTAGCTCTCGTAGTCGCGGCCGCTCGCCTCCTCGATGACGGCGCCCAGGACCGTGTAGCCTGCATTGGAATAGGTGTAGCGGGTGCCGGGGGTCGACGAGAGCTTGACGGGCAGCAGCCATTTCAGCTGCGTGTCGAAGGCGGTGCGCTGGCCCGTGTTGGCGCGCAGGTAGGCGCCCAATGGCCCGGCGTCCTCCTTGCCGTTGAAGCCGGCGCGGTGAACGAGCAGCTGGCTGATCGTCACCTCCAGCAGACGCCGGTCTTCGGGCGCGCCGATGCGGGCGAAGGTGCGCGCCAGCGCCTGCGACAGCGGCGTCTCGAAGGAAAGCCTGCCGCGATCGATCAGGTTGGCGATGCACACGCCCGTGATCGCCTTGGAGAGGCTGGCGAGCGGCACCGGCGCGCCGACCACCGCCCGGCCCCTGGCGACCTCGCGGACCGGCTGGCCGGCATGGAGGACGACCATCCCGCCCGAACTCTCGCTGTACTTGGCCATCCAGCTGCGCCAGGCCTGCTCGATGCCGTCGACCGTTTGAGCGCGGGCCGGCAGCAGGGGAACGGCCAGTGCACCGGCAAGACCGGCGGCAGCCAGGAGCAGAAGACCAACGCGACGCAACAACTCCATGATCCCTCTCTGTGTTTACCGACCGTGCGCGGCCTGCAGCCGCTTCTCGCGCAGGCTGCTCCAGCGCGAGATGCCGAAGCAGGTGAACCAGTAGATGGCGCCGGCGAAGACATAGGCTTCCATGTTCATGCCGACCCAGGCCGGATCGGCGAGGGCCGCCTGGGCGATGCCCAAAAGGTCGAACAGCGAGACGATCAGCACCAGGGTCGTGTTCTTGAACAAGGCGATGAACTCGTTGGTCATGGCGGGCAGCGCGATGCGGAGCGCCTGCGGCAGCACGATCATGCGCTGGATGCGCCAGTAGCCCAGGCCGAGCGCCTGCGCCGCCTCGGCCTGGCTGTCGGGCAGCGCCTGCAGGCCGCCGCGCACGGCCTCGGCCATGTAGGCCGCGATCACGAAGGCGAGGCCGATGATGGCGCGCGCCAGGCGGTCGACGTCGAAGCCGGTCGGCATGATCAGCGGCAGCAGGAGCGAGGCCAGGAAGATCACGGTGATGATCGGCACGCCGCGCCAGAACTCGATGAACACCACCGAGCCGAAGCGGATCAGCGGCAGGCGCGAGCGGCGGCCGAGCGCCAGCAGGATGCCGAGCGGCACGGCGATCAGGCCGGCATAGAAGGTGAGGACCAGGGTCAGCATCAGCCCGCCCCATTCGCGCGTCTCGACCAGCGGCAGGCCGGTGCCCCAGGCGCCATGCAGCAGCACGACGCCGAGCGGCGGCACGAGGATCGCGCAGGCGATGGCGGCGCCCCGGCGATGCGGCAGGCCGCGCCACGACAGCAGGAGCCCGGCCAGGACGAACAGCACGCCGACCAGGTCGACCCGCCAGCGCTCGGCCACGGGATACTGGCCGTACATGAACTGGCCGAAGCGGGCGCGGACGAAGACCCAGCAGGCGCCGGGGCTGGTGCAATCGTCGCGCGACGTGCCGTGCCAGGTGGCGTCGAGCAGCAGCCAGTGCACCAGCGGCACCGCGATGCGCCACACGATATAGAGGCAGAGCAGCGTGACGGCGGTATCGAGCGGCGTGGCGAACAGGCGCCGGCGCAGGGTTTCGAGCCACGGCAACCGGGTCATCGCGTCACCAGGCGATGGCGCGCATTGTACCAGTTCATGAAGATCGAGACCGCGAGGCTGAGCGTCAGGTAGATGCCGAGCGTGATGGCGATGATCTCGATCGACTGGCCGGTCGAGACCAGGGCCGAGCCCATGAACACCGCCACGATCTCGGGGTAGGCGATGGCGGCGCCCAGCGAGGAATTCTTGATCAGGTTGAGATACTGGCTGGTGATGGGCGGGATGATCACCGGCATGGCCTGCGGGATCACGACCAGCCGGAGCACGCGGCCCTGCGTGAGGCCGAGCGCCCGCGCGGCGTCGATCTGGCCCTGGCGCACGGACAGGACGCCGCCGCGCACCACTTCGGCGATGAAGCCCGCGGTGTAGGTCGAGAGCGCCATGAACAGCGCCACGAACTCCGGCACCAGGGTGAAGCCGCCGCGATAGTTGAAGCCGCGCAGGACGGGCACGTCCCACGGCGTGAGCGTACCGGCGGCGACGAAGGCCAGCAGGGGCAGCGCGCCGCAGAGCCCAAAGCCCACAAGCCAGGTCGGGAAGTCGCGGCCGGTGCGCGCCTGCCGCGCCCGGGCCCAGCGCGCGAGGCCGAGCTGCACGACGATCAGCAGCAGGGTCGCGAGCAGCGCCAGGCGGAAGCCCGTGACGTCGTCGGGCGTCGGGATGAAGAGGCCGCGGCGGTTGAGGAAGGCCACGTCGAGGAAGCTCAGGCTCTCGCGCGGCGCCGGCAGGGCGGCGAGCACGCCGAAATACCAGAACAGCACGAAGAACAGCAGCGGGATGTTGCGCACGAACTCGATGTAGAAGCCGGCCAGGCTCGAGAGCAGCCAGTTGCGCGACAGCCGCAGCAGGCCCACGGTGAAGCCGATCAGGGTCGCCAGCGCGATCGCGGCGACCGAGACCAGCAGGGTGTTGACGATGCCGGTCCACAGCAGGGCGAGGATCGTGTCGGACGGCTTGTAGCCGGTGAGGTTGAACGGCACCTCGATGCCGGAATCGCGCCACAGGAAGCGGAAGCCCGACGCGATGCCCGCCTTCACCATGTTGTCCGAGGCGTTCTGCACGAAGAACCAGACGACCGCGACCATCGCCACGGTCGCCAGCGCCTGCCACAGCACGTCCCGCACCTTGCGGTCGCGCAGGAACTTCATGATCTCCACTCCCCCGCCACGGCCGGATTATCGCACAGGCCGATTTCCGTCGTCTCGACCGGAGCGCCCCTTCGCTCGATCCGGCAGGAGCCGTCGGATGCGCCCGTCCTGGGATCAGCCGGGGGAATTTCCGCATTTCCCGCAATTTCCGCTAGAGCGAATTCCGATAGAGAATCGCTTGTTACCCCATCCCCCATGTCATCCTGAGCGCAGCGAAGGATCTCATGCCCGTGGCAAGCGGCGATGAAGTCCTTCGCTGCGCTCAGGACGACAGACAAGCGCCCTTGTATCTCGGACATCAAAACGGAGCGTGCTCTGGCCGTTTGGAGTGAAGTCGGTGGAGCAGACCCCGAAAGTGAGACGCGGAAATGCGGAGGGTTTCCCGGGCAGGGTTTCTGCAGGGGGTTTCCGACCTTTCCGCCCCTCGCCGATTTTCTCGTCCGAGTGGGCACTCCAGGCGCATTGCGTCGCCGCGAATGAATGATGTCGCTCCTTCCTTGCGTGGAGGAGCTATAGGGCGGACTTAAAGAAAAGTCAAGTATGTTTAGTAATGTTTAAGCTACGACCGACCAACGCCAAGCTGGCTTGAGCTGCCACATTCTTCCGTCATCCCGAGCGAAGCCGCCCGAAGGGCGGCGCAGTCGAGGGACCTTTTCTTGTCGCCGAGACAAAGGAAAAGGTCCCTCCGCTGCGCCTCGCTGCGCTCGGCTCCGGTCGGGATGACGGTTTTTTTTGATGCGATAGCCCAGCCCCGGCGGGCGGAGAGGTTGCGCGCGGTCTTGGACGCCCCCCTCACCTAGCCTCTCCCCCTCGCGGGGGAGAGGAACATGAGAAGAGAGACATGAGAAGAGGGACAGGAGCGCGAATAGGACGTCAGCTCACTGGAACGGCGGGGTGTAGAGCAGGCCGCCCTTGGTCCAGAGCTCGTTGCGGCCGCGCGGCAGCTTGAGCGGCGAGGCCATGCCGACGGTGCGCTCGTAGCTCTCGCCGTAGTTGCCGACCTGCTTGATGAGGTTGTAGGCCCAGTCGTTGGAGAGGCCCATCATCTCGCCGAACTTGCCCTCGACGCCCAGCAGGCGGCGCACCTCGGCGTTCTGCGACTTGGCCTTCATCTCGTCGACATTCTTGGAGGTGACGCCCAGCGCCTCGGCGGCGATCTGCGCGTTCAGCACCCAGCGCACGATCAGCTGCCAGCGCTCGTCGCCCCAGCGCGTCACCGGGCCCTGCGGATCGTTGGAGATGATCTCGGTCAGGATCTGGTGCTCGGCGGGATCCTTGAACTTGATGCGCTGGCCGGCCAGCGCGCCGATGCCCGCGGTATAGGCGTCGCAGCGGCCCTGGTCGTAGGCCGAGATGGCGTCGTCGTTCTTCTGGAAGTTGATGATCGAGACCTTGAGGTTGCGCTCGCGGAACCAGTCGGCGGCGGTCTTCTCCTCGGTCGAGCCGGCGGCGACGCAGATCGTGGCGTCGGCCAGGTCCTTGACCGCGGCCACCTTGGCCTTGGTGCGCACCACGAAGGTCTGGCCTTCGTAGAAATTGATGCCCTGGAAATCGACGCCCAGGGTGGCGTTGCGCGAAAAGGTGATGGTGGTGTTGCGCGACAGCACGTCGACCTGGCCCGACTGCAGCACCGGCCAGCGCTGCTGCACCGAGGTCGGGGTGAACTTCACCTTGGTGGCGTCGCCCAGCACGGCGGCCGCCAGCGAGCGGCAGTAGTCGACGTCGAGGCCCGTCCACTCGCCCTTGTCGTTGGCGTAGGAGAAGCCCGGCAGGCCGAGATGCACGCCGCATTCGAGATTGCCGCGCGCCTTCACCGCGTCGAGCGTGGGGCTGGGCGCGAGCTGCTGCGCCATCGCGGGCAGCGCGACGAGACAGACCGCGGCGGCGGCGAGACCGAAGACCTTCATGCAAAACTCCCCTCAACAGGTGCTGCCCGATACCGTACAAGCCACGTCGTGGCCAGCAAATTGCACCTCGAAACCGCGCTCACGCCCGAAGGCTGGCGGCGCGATGTCGTGATTCGGATAGACCATGGCGTCATCGAAAGCGTCGAGGAACCCGACGGCCAACCGGCCGAGCGCCTCTCCGGCGTGGCCGTGCCCGGCCTGCCCAACCTGCACAGCCACGCCTTCCAGCGCGCCATGGCGGGCCTCACCGAGCGGCGCGGCGGCGAGGCCGATTCCTTCTGGACCTGGCGCGAGGCGATGTACCGCTTCGTCGAGCGGCTGACGCCGGACGACCTCGAGGCGATCGCGGCCTTCGCCTACATGGAGATGCTCGAGGCGGGCTTCACCTCGGTGGCCGAGTTCCACTATCTCCATCACCAGCCCGACGGCCGGCCCTACGACAACGTGGCCGAGATGTCGGAGCGCATCGTGGCGGCGGCCGAGACGGCGGGCATCGGCCTCACCCTGCTGCCGGTGCTCTATCGCCAGAGCGGTTTTCTGGGCAAGCCGCCGACGCCGGCGCAGCGCCGCTTCGTCAGCGATCGCGACACCTATGCACGGCTGATGGAAACCCGCATGCCGCCGGGCAACATCGGCATCGCGCCCCATTCGCTGCGCGCCGTCACCCTGGACGATCTGCAATGGGCGGCGCTCACCTGGCACGGCTTCCCGGCGCACATCCACGTCGCCGAGCAGACGCGCGAGGTCGAGGAGTGCCTGGCCGCCCATGGCCGGCGGCCGATCGACCTGCTGCTCGACACGGTCGAGGTCGAGGCGCGCCGCTGGTGCCTGGTCCATGCCACGCATGCCGACGCCGGCGAGCTGGCGCGCATCGTCAAGGCCAATGCCGTCGTCGGGCTCTGCCCGATCACCGAAGCCAATCTCGGCGACGGCCTGTTCGATGCGCAGGCGTTCCTGGCCCAGGGTGGCCGCTTCGGCATCGGCTCGGACTCGCTGGTCCGCATCTCCGCCGCCGACGAGCTGCGCACGCTGGAGTACGGCCAGCGGCTGCTGCACCGGCGGCGCAACGTGCTGGGCGAGGCGACGCGGTCGACCGGGCGGCGATTGTTCGAGGCAGCGGTGGCCGGCGGGGTGCAGGCGATGGGCCAGTGGTGGCCGGTCGGCCGGATCAGCGTCGGCGAGCGCGCGGATTTCGTCGTGCTGGACCGGCAACATCCTGCGCTCGCGGCCGCCGAGGGAGACAGCCTGCTCGATGCCTGGCTGTTCGCGGCCGACAATGCGGCGATCAAGACGGTCTATCGCGAGGGCGTGCCGGTGGTGCAGGACGGCCGTCATGTCGCGCGCGAGGCGCTGAGCCAGCGCTACCGCAAGGCTTTGGCCGGTCTCACCTGAGGCTCTTCCGGGGGCGCGGCATCCAGTGGCGCGTCTTCTCATGCGGAGCGCGGACCTCCGGCTCCGCTCATGGGACGATGCGGACCTGGAGGTCCGCGCTCCGCATGATCGCGCCACTGGAGTGGCGCGCCCCCGGCGATGAATGTTAAAACCACCGCAATCCAAAAAACACGCACGTCGAAGGGAAGAAGCATGGTCGCCACTATCGGGCATTTCGTCGGCAACAAGCTGGTCGCGGGCCAGAGCGGGCGCACGGGCGACGTCACCAATCCGGCGACCGGCGAGGTCACGGCCAAGGTGGCCTTCGCCTCGGAGGCCGAGATCGATGCCGCGGTGCAGACGGCCAAGAAGGCGCAGCTCGCCTGGGCGGCGACGCCGCCGCTTCGCCGCCAGCGGGTGATGTTCAACCTCAAGGGCCTGATCGAGAAGCGCACCGACGATCTCGCCCGGCACATGTCGCTCGAGCACGGCAAGACCTTCGACGACGCCAAGGGCGAGGTCGGCCGCGGGCTCGAGGTCGTGGAGTTCTCCTGCGCCATCGCCCATCACATGCGCGGCGACTACACCGAGCAGGTCGCCACGGACATGGACAGCTGGTCGATCCGCCAGCCGGTCGGCGTGGTGGCGGGCATCACGCCGTTCAACTTCCCGATCATGATCCCGTGCTGGATGGGCGCCATGGCGGTGGCCTGCGGCAACGCCTTCATCCTGAAGCCGTCGGAGAAGGACCCGAGCGCGCCCATGCTGCTGGCCGAATTGTTCGCCGAGGCGGGCGCACCGGCCGGCATCTTCCAGGTGCTGAACGGCGACAAGGTCGCGGTCGATGCGCTGCTCAAGCATCCCGACGTGCCGGCGATCTCCTTCGTCGGCTCGACGGCGATCGGCGAGTACGTCTATCACCAGGGCACGCAGCGCAACAAAAGGGTGCAGGCGCTGTGCGGCGCCAAGAACCACATGGTGATCATGCCCGACGCCGACCTCGACCAGGCGACCGACGCGCTGATCGGCGCGGGCTACGGCGCGGCGGGCGAGCGCTGCATGGCGATCTCGGTCGCCGTCGCGGTGGGCGATGTCGGCGACCGGCTGATCGAGAAGCTGGCGCCGCGCGTGCAGGCGCTCAAGGTCGGGCCCGGCCTCGACCCGCAGTCGGAGATGGGCCCGCTGGTGACGCGCCAGCACCGCGACAAGGTGATGGGCTATGTCGATCTGGGCGTGAAGGAAGGCGCCAAGCTGGTGGTCGACGGCCGCGGGCTCAGGCTGCAGGGCTACGAGAACGGCAACTTCATGGGCGGCTGCCTGTTCGACAACGTCACCAAGGACATGACGATCTACAAGGACGAGATCTTCGGGCCGGTGCTCTCGGTGGTGCGCTCCAAGAGCTTCGACGAGGCGATCGGGCTGGTGAACGACCATGCCTACGGCAACGGCACGGCGATCTTCACCCGCGACGGCGACGCCGCGCGCGCCTTCGCCAACACCGTCAAGATCGGCATGGTGGGCATCAACGTGCCGATCCCGGTGCCGGTGGCCTACCACTCGCTTCGGCGGCTGGAAGGCCTCGATCTTCGGCGACCACGGCGTCTACGGCATGGAAGGCGTGCGCTTCTACACCAAGCTCAAGACCGTGACCGCACGCTGGCCGACCGGCATCCGCGCCGGCGCGGAGTTCGCGTTCAAGGCGAGGAATTAGGGCGCCTCGCTTCTCGCTCTTTCTCCTTTATCCTCCTCTCCCCCGCTAGGGGGAGAGGTCGGGTGAGGGGGTTGCGCACGGCCTTCGAAGCCCACCATCGCCGCGACTCGCTGGTACCTGACGACGTGTCGGCACGTTCCAAGCTTTTACAGGCTTCACTGCACGGTTAGCTTCCCTACCCGCCATTCTCGCCGAACGAATTCCAGCGAACTCTTCCGATCAGAAACGGCCGAGGCAAGTTCTCCTCGCGACACTGACAATGTCATCCATCCGTCAACGGCGTTACGGCCTCAGCACGCCGCAACACTTCCGGCAGAAAGAAACTAGGCGCCACGCCGCGCTGTACCCCATTTACAATGTCCCTCAAGTGGGGTTGCAGCATGGACTCAAGTTCTCCGGTCTCCATCCCCATCCTTCGTCCCAGATAGACGATCATCGCGGAGCGAAAGGCGCCGCTCACGTAAAACCAGCGACAAGGCTCGACGTCCTTGAGCAAGAGCGAGAAGAGATCGGCAGGCGCCAAAATGGAACGCACAGCCGGGAGCAAATCGTCCCTGACGGCGCATGTGACCTTGTCCGCACCAAAGTCGCTTCCGACATGTCGGATCTCGCCAGAGACCATAGGGTCCCCCATCAGGCCGATCCCCCCAGGGAAAATCGCATAGAACAACGATAGCGAGGGTCACACGGGATACTCTGAAATGTGGGGCCGGCGTACGACTTCACGCATTTGAGCGCAAACTGTTCAGCTGGGGGATTTCTCATCCCAAAATCGCAGCTTAAAGACCAGCCGCCTGAATGCAGAGACAAAAACAGAAAGTGCTCGACGTCGGCCGAACTCCACGAGGCTTTGTAGTTCCGCTTCTTGAGGCGGCGGTATCCAAGCTCTGCCAAACCCGACGTTATCAACGTCTCGTCAAACATTGCCGCCCCTTTCAAAGTGGAACCTCTGCCGATAAATTTATTCCCTGTTTGCCCAGCCTGGCGTTGCCTTGGTGACCAACTTGGCCGCCCCGACCATAAAGACGTTTGGATAAGTCGGGACGTTACACTGCAGTAGCGAGCCCAGACGGTCGCATGCGCATCGCCGCATTCCCTACAGACCGCCTCAGGCCAACACTCTCACCCCTTGGCGCGAGGTAGGCACGTGGTCGCAACGTATTGTGGCAGTCCATTCTGCAGAAAGACGGTGAACTGAGCATATGCGTAACCCTAGCGTCTCATCGCGATCGACGTCGCGTAGCGCCAGCACAATCGGCTGCATGCCCGCCGCACGATACGAATCAGGCAAGAGCCTCGGTCAGATGACAGGACCCGAACAGGAGCGCTTCACTTACCCTTAAACCGCCCTGCCCGCCATTCTCGCAGAACCATACTAGCCGCGAATTCCAGTTGGCCCTGCGGCCCAGATGCGAGATTCTCAAGAACGGGAGAGGCAAGATCGGCTCGCAGGTGCAGGAGATCCGTGGCCGCGTCCAGCCTCACCCACCCGTCCGGGTGATTGAGCAATCCCATGAGGATGGACTCACCCCTGTCGGCGCTCCGTCGTAGTTCTGCGAGCGCCGCTCTCATGCGATCAAAGGCTGCATTTCCCTTCTTGTAATCGCCGCTTTCGGTACAACGACCATGTTCAGCGGCTGCAGCAATGTAGCGGTCCACCGGGTCCACCATAACTCTCTCCGCAATTTCACTAGTAGCCGAGAACGCGCTTGAGTTGTTTCATGCCGAACTCGTACTGCTCTTCAAAGGATTGCCCTCTAAGCCAGTCACGAACTCTCATGCCCTCCGAGTACGGTTGCTTTGACGCATAGAACCCACTCAATTGATTATGCTCCTTCTCCGGAAGGGCGACGATGTTCTCGATACTTTGAATGCGCTGCTGGCCAAACTGAACCGCCTTGTTTTTCTCTACTATGTGATGCCAGTGCATTCCCTTAGGAACCTTCCCGAGAAAATCTTTTAGTTGCCTCTCCGAGTTGAACACGCGCCGGAATAGGGAAACTCCTTCGGCGGCAGCGACCCTGCCTGCCGCGGTGAGCTTGGGCCCTAAGCCGAATGTCGCCATACCGAGCACGGCATCCGCGAGCGCGGCTGCCTGATAGACACCGGCACCGAGGTAGTTTCCCGCCCGCAACTGTTGACCGGCTAACCCCTGGTAGTGGGCACCGGGAACAAGTGTATCGATGCTGCTCTGCACGAGCCTCCGCCCCAGGGACGAGCCATCGTCGCCCGGGACGGAGGACGAAACCCCATTCTGATTTGGAGGTGGCGGCGGCGGCCGGCCCGCGCTGGGCTGTCTGCCCTCCGTCTCTTTTGGTTGTCGATACGCTTCAATGAGCTGGGAGAATTCTTGGTCCGACCTCGGTTCGAACCCCGCCATTTTAAGGTTTTGCGTCTCAAGCTCGGGACTTGTTGGGAGACCAGTATCGAGCAGAGCCGACGGCATTTTCGGCTGCGTCTGCTGATAGGGCGGCACCAGCATCTCTTGCGCCTTCTGCTCGCCGCCATTGCCAGTGTTCGCGAGGCTAAAATTGGAATCTGCAGGAGGCCTGACCAACGGTATCGGTGATAGGGCACCCTCCCCCTGGGCATATGGCCAGCCGCCATTCGGTCGTCGGAGCCAAGCGGTCGGTATCGCTTGCTGGGCCGCCGGCTGGGAGTTGATGTTCTGCGTTGTGGCGCCGCGAGCACGGATGTCACCCCCCGGAAGCGGCTGAGGCGCGATCGAGGGTGACCACGGGGTTTCGCCCGGCACCGTCATTAGTCCGATGCGCGGCGGCGGGATAATCTCGAGGCGCGGCCCAGTGCGCGGATCGAATTCGGTCGGCAACCGTGGCAGTGTCAGGGGCACGCGCTGATAAGGCCAGTCCGGAAGCGACGGCGGAGCCGGCGGGACCGAGTCATCGACGTCTGGAGGCGGTATCGGCGTTTGAGTGGTGTTGGGATCCCGTGGGGTGGCCGACCCGGGCGGCAATTCATCGGACCAGATGGTTTGCTGTTGCTGGTCACCGTTTTCGTCGACGTTGAAGCCCGGGGCGCCATGCTGGGGGCCAACATTGAAGCCAGGGACATCGCCCTGCGGACTGACGCGAAATCCAGGCAGCGGGGTCGGCAAGACCCAACTCGCGGCCCCTGGCAGTCCGAAGCTGACGCTCGGCGAAGTCTGTGTCGGCGCCGCGTCGGGATACTGTTCCGCGTCGGGATACTGTTGCGACGCCGAATTGGGAAGCGCGCCGTCGAACGACGCAATCGCACGCCGAGGCAAGCCGTTGTCGTCGATGTCAAAGCCAGGGACGCGATCCGGTCCAACCCGGAACCCCGGCACGTAGGGGCGGAAGAAGAGATTGAACATCGCGGAATCTCCGATTGGTCGCCGGAGAGTCGCGATCGAAAACCTGGACGCCAAACGTGGAGTTGCCACGTTTCGGGCCGCCACGTTTTGAAGCTTATTTACCTCACACTTTTTGACGATCGGCCTGTCGGTTCCAGGTTTTGCTTTCTCAAGCCGCCCACCTTTGTTGGCAGGAAGGCGTGCGCTTCCGCACTCCGACCTCGACCAGGTGACCGACGCGCTGATCGGCGCCGGTTACGGCGCGGCGGGCGAGCGCTGCATGGCGATCTCGGTGGCCGTCGCGGTGGGCGATGTCGGCGACAGGCTGATCGAAAGACTGGCGCCGCGTGTTCAGGCGGTGCTCTCGGTGGTGCGCTCGAAGAGCTTCGACGAGGCGATCGGGCTGGTGAACGACCATGCCTACGGCAACGGCACGGCGATCTTCACCCGCGACGGCGACGCCGCGCACGCCTTCGCCAACAACGTCAAGATCGGCATGGTGGGTGACGCGCCAGCACCGCGACAAGGTGAGGGCTATGTCGACCTGGGCGTGAAGGTTCGGGCCGGCATCAACGTGCCGATCCCGGTGCCGGTGACCTACCACTCGTTCGGCGGCTGGAAGGCCTCGATCTTCGGCGACCACGGCGTCTACGGCATGGAAGGCGTGCGCTTCTACACCAAGCTCAAGACCGTGACCGCGCGCTGGCCGACCGGCATCCGCGCCGGCGCGGAGTTGCGCTCAAGGCGAGGAATTAGGGCACCTCGCTTCTCTCTCTTCCTCCTCTCCCCCGTCAGGGGGAGAGGTTGAGTGAGGGGTTGCGCACGGCATTCGGAGGCTTAAAGAGATCTGGCACCGCCAGCCGTCGGTGAAGATCGAGTGACCTCTTTGACTGAGGCAATACTTCCGACAGAAAGAAACTTGGCGCCACTGCGCTGTACCGACCCTCTGATATCCCTCATGTATGGTTGTAGCATCGACTTAAGTTAGTCTGTATCCCCATCCTTCGTCCCAGATAAACGATCGTCGCGGCGCGAAGGGTGCGGTTCACTCCGAGCCAGCGCCGTACATCACGGCCATCGCCGAGAAGGCTTCGGCCGGACCAGCCGTCACGGTACGTTTAGCCTCCCTGCTCGCCATTCTCGCAGACCCATTTTGGCTTCGAATTCCAGCTGACTTGGCGGACCAGATGCGAACTTCTCAAGAACAGCAGAGGCTAGATCTGCTCGCAACGGCAAGAGATGTATGGCCGCATCCAATCGGACCCATCCATTTGGATGATCGAGCAATTCCCTGAGGACCGATTCGCCTCGGTCAGCACGCTCTCGCAACTCCGCAAGGGCCGTGATGATCCGATCATAAGCTGCATTGCCCTTTTTGTAGTCGCCGCTTTCTGTACAACGACCATGCTCAGCGGCAGCAGCTATGTAGCGGCCTTTCAGATCCATCATAACTATCTCCGCAATTCAACAGTAGCCGAGACGCGCTTCGGTTGTTCCATTCCATATTCGTGCTGCGCCTCGAAGGATTGCCCTCTTAGCCACTCGCGTACAGTGTTAGGGTATTAGATCAACCGCTTTCAGCCCTAGACGACCACCCGACCTAGCGATCTGCGAAGCCGTCAAGGAACTGACCGCTCACCGCCAGTCGCTGGCCTATGCCGCCCAATGGATCAGCGTCGGCGAGCTCCAGAAGCATTTGGGCGCCAACGAGGCAGCCATCGATACGGCGGTGCGCAAGACCACCGTTCGCCGTCGACTGAAGACGGCCGGCAATCCGGTGCACGGCATCAGCCTGATCCATGAAGACCGATCAGGGAGGGCTCAGAGGATGTTGAAAAACGGCCTTGGCGGCGACCTGACGATATGCGACGAGCGCACTTGCCTCATGTTCACGGCCTGACCGCCTCGGGGAAGGGACATCCTATGCAATCTCGGATAGCAGCGACGATCTGGTTGAGCCTGCTCCTGGTCGGCTGCCAACGCGCAGATAGCCAGAAGATGTCCATGGCCGCCCAACCCGCCACACTGGTTTGCACCGGCTTTATTGCGGGCAGCCCGACTGAATTCGCCGATTGCGTGGCCTACCAGGAATCTCACGATCCAGGCCAGTCCGTTCCCCCCTATCGGATGGACCAGTACAACAATCGGGTCGATGCCGAAGGCTACCAAGTCGACAGTCACGGGCGCCGCATGCCGGTCCAAAGCCCCTACGCGTTTCGCGGCCCAGCCACCTCAGGCCAACTGGAGCTGCGTGACGAATACGGCAACCGCTACGACGCGCGGGGCAACCGCATCAAATAACGACCAACCGGCCACGCCCGGCTTTCCGCCGGTTGGGAAAGGCGCATCGACCGTTCTCAATAACGATGGGTCGCCCCTTGCGGCCCGCTCGCGCCGCGAAGGACGACGGGGACGATCACATTATGAAAGGGTGTCACCAGCCCGATATAGAAGCGCCCGAAGAGGTTCTTGCGCTGGACAAGGGTCGTTGCCCTGACCCGCGTGCCGTGCTCGCCGAGATCGGCAACTTCGATGACCAGGCGAAAATCGAGATGCCAGTCGTCGAGGCCGAGAACCACCTCCCGCTCGCTCTGGGAGAGCAGCGGGAATATGCCGATCTTGTCCTGGTGGGGCGATGGCGCGGACTCCGAGCCGGCCTTGAGCCCGACGAAGTGTCCGAGAAAGTTTCGAAGCGCCACCAAGCGCCGCACCCAGTCCGGCATGCGGCCCATCGACAGGCGGGCGGCTTCGATGGCCGCGAGACGCCGGTTGTCGATATCGATTTCGAAACAGTCCGCCCAGTCGGCGCCGGGAAGCCTGATATGGGGAAGTTTCACGGCAATGCTGCGTGCCGATGACATGGTCTCGCCCTCCGACTTCAACTCAAGGACGATGAGTCCTCCCTCTTCGCGGGGACCTGGCCAACGTGCTGCAACGTCGCGCCCTCACTTCTGTCGGGCAGGCGGATGCCGCCGGGGCCGATCAGCCCGGGGTTGGGCGCCTTGAAGCGCCAAACCGCGCGGACGGCTTAGCCTGGCCGATCAATTCTGCGAGGCCATCAAGGAACTGACCGCCGAAAGGCAGACTCGCACCTCCGCGGCGCGCCTGTAAACCAGCTCGACCGAATCGAAGTCAGCCATCTCGTGCGCCTATTCCAGAACCAGCTCGGCCTTGCCATTGTCGATCGACCACGACTTGAATTTGCGCAGGAAGGTCTGTCCAAGGAGCATGATTTCTTCACCCGCGGTGCTGTAGGTCACGCTGCCAACGACTTTGTAAACCGTGCGACTGCCCACCTGCAGCGAGCGCAGCAGAAAACGCTCGCCTTGGACCTTGCCGTTGGCCGTGCTGAAGGTGGCGGTCCCGAGACTGTCCGCCGCCGTAAGCGACCCTTCCGCGCGCAGCCGTGCGACCACGGTCTGCGAAAGCGAGACATCGCTGCAGCCGGTGTCGAGGATGAAGCGCACACGCTGCGTGCCGTTCACAGTTGCATCGACGTAGTCGCCTGCGTTGTCGCGTCGCAACGGGATGCGGGTCGGCGTGCTCTCGGGCGACGGCAGCGAAGGCGGCGTCCAATTGGGCGGCGCCCAGGCGGGGCGCGGTGCTGGCGCTGCTTTTGGTGTGGGCGCCGGCGTTGGGGTGGGTGTCGGAGTGACCTGTGCAACCTTGCCTGCTTTGGTCTGACAGGCTCCCAGGACGTCGATCGCGTTGCCCGTGTCTTTCAGATCGACATGAACGACGTCGAAGCTGGAGCCGCCGTACTGGATCGTGACCTGCATCGAGTATCCATTCTGGAAATCGGACTGCAGATCGTCGTCGAGCGAGATGGCAAGATAGCTCCCATCCTGGTTGGCCAGGATTTCCGCCTGCCCGCGGTGCAGGCGGTTGAAGTTGCCCAGCGCAAACAGAACGCTGACCGGCACAAGGGTATCCGGCGCAATCCGATCGACGCGAGGCGTATAGATGCGCAGCACCTGTTCGGCACGCTGCGGGGCCCCGACGAAGATCACCGCCAGGCGCGTGCCGGGTGCGTAGGTCGCCGTGGTGTAGCAGTTGCCGGCTTCGTTGATGGCAACGTCCCAGGCGCCGACGTGGTCGTACGGCGTAGGCGCAGCCTGCGCCGTGATCGGAACAGCCAGCGCGCCGGCAAGGAGAATGTTCCGCACGCTACTGAGCTGCAAGCGGCTGAAGACGATGCTGACAGGGACCTGCACACGCGTAACCACGCAAACATCGTCCAACATTGTGCGTATCGCCCTTGACGCTTACCGAGAAGCACCCCTGCCGTCCATACGTCCCGAGCCCTTCCCGCGCCAAAATTAGTCGAGCGGAAACACCTCGCGAGTGATCAGATTGTGGCGCAGGGCGGCTCCTTGGGGGCCGGCTCGTCCTCACTGCGACCTCGCCCTGCCTGGGCCCAATGAGGAATCGGCGCGTTACTTTCTTCGATTGCCTGCATGACATGGGTGACCCCGCGGGTGCGGCCGCACACGTGCGGCAAGCGCTGAAGCCGGATGGCAGCTGGATGATTGTCGAGCCACAGGCCAACGATAAGCTCGAGGACAATCTCAACCCTGTCGGCCGTCGATACCATTCCGCGTCGACGATGATCTGTGTGCCGACTTCGCTCGCCCAGGAGGTCGGCGCGGCGCTCGGCGCCCAGGCAGGAGAAACGAAGCTGCGTGAGGTGATTTCCAAGGCCGGCTTCACCCGCATACGGAGGGCCACGGAAACACCGTTTAACATGATACTCGAAGCGCGGCCCTGAGGGCCTGGCATTTGCGGGCTGTCATCGAGAGCTGGGCCCGGGTCGGGGAGACTCGATCCGGGTCACACCGTCCTCTTCCCTGACCACTCGCTTTGCGGGGACCCGGCCAATGGCTGCGAAGTCGCGCCCTCACTTCTGTTCGGGCAGGCGGATGCCGCCGGGGCCGATCAGCCCGGGGTTGGGCGTCTTGAAGCGCCAGAACGTGCCGCTGTTGGCCGACATCACGAAGATCTCCTTGTTGTCCTGGCCGCCGAAAGCGAGGTTGGTCGTCGCCAGGTCGCCGCCCGGCGCCGGGATCGGGACAAACCCGACGATGAGGCCGCGCGGGTCGACCTGGATGACGCCGCCCAGCCCGCCGGCGGCGATCCAGAGATTGCCCTTCACGTCATAGTGGAGGCCGTCCGGGCAGCCGGCGCCGGGAAAGTAGGTGCCGGCCCTGACGGTCTGGAAGGTGAGGTGCAGCGGGTCCGGCTTTGCCCCCGGGACACCCACCGTCGGCCCGGTCGCAAACAGGGCGTAGACCATCCGGCTCGCCGTGCAGTCGCCGATCGCCAGCCGGCTGTTGTCGGGCGAGACCGCGATGCCGTTCGGGAAGTGCAGGTTGTCGATCACCCGGCGCAGGATGCCGTCCTTCGAGTACTGGTACACGGCGCCGGACTGGTCGTTCATGCCGGGACCCACCCCGGTCGCCCAGGGGTCGGTGAAGAACAGGTTGCCCTCGGCGTCGAAATCGAGGTCGTTGGGGCCTTTGAACAGCTGGTTGCGCCAGGTGTAGACGAGGGTCCTGAGCTCCCTGGTCTTCGGGTCATAGGTGAGGATGCCGCGGTGGCGGGTGGTCAGGTAGAGCTTGCCGTCCTTCCAGCGGGTGCCCTGCGGTTCGCAGGTCTGGCCGTAGTCGTCCGGCGGATTGCAGTTGACCACCGGGACCAGCGTGCCATCCGGCTTGAGGTAGGAGATCCACCCGGTGCCGATGCCGACGAACCACAGGTTGCCCTGGTCGTCGAACGCGCCGCCCTCGAGGAACTTGCCCTGCGGGGTATTGCCGATATCGGCGAATTTCTCGACCGGTCCGACCCCCGGCGGCAGCGGCGGCAGCCCCCACGGCTGGACCGGCCCCGCGTTGATCGGCGGGGCGGGCGCCTGAGCCAAAGCCGGGCCGCAAGCTGCGCCCCAGCCGGCGAGCAGCGCGCCAAGGATGAGAAGGCACATGCGCATGGCGGCGGTCCTCCCGTACGGATCTTCGCGGTCGTGTTGCCGCGACTGTGCAAGCCTATGGAGCAGGCCGCCGGCCGTCACGCGGTTTTCGATCGCTCAGGGGAACGGGCGGAAAGGCGCTGGAAGACAACCCGGTCCCAGCGAGACCAAACCTCTGGCCTGCACCTGATGCAATCGGTCCGGATTCGGACAGTCCAAACTTTGACACGGGACAGCCGTCTCTGACGGCGGTTCGCTCTCGGAGAGAGCACGCCATCCCCCCGCGTCGCTCCGGCCCGCAACTCAAGCGGGCAAAGGCCCGCGCTACCGTGGGAAGGGGCGCGGGCCTTCCGGTTTGCTGGCAAGGCGTACAGATCGTGCGGATGCGTAACAGGAGATCAGGATGATCCACGAAACGCACCTACCGGAAGCCGTGCCACCGCTGAATGAACACCGCCCAATCTGCCAGAGTTGTGGACGGGGCAGGCTCGACCTTGTCGATGAGTGGCCTCATCCGATTCTAGGAGTCGCAGGCGTGACGTGTAAGACGCTGAAATGCGACTCTCTCGAGTGTGGCAAGCTCTTATCTATCTGAGGCTCCCACCTTGCGGGCCCCGCAACATGTCCAGGAAGCCGCGCGGACGGCTTAGCGTGGCCGATCGATTCTGCGAGGCTATCAAGGAACTGACCGCCGAAAGGCAAACCCGTACCTGCGCGGCGCAGTGGATCATGGTGCACAGCGTCGCCAGGCATCTCGGGACCAGCGACGATGTCTGCTAAGGATCCAATCTTTCCAGGCGTCGTAGCAGCTGGCTAACGCTGCTTCGGTGCCATTTGCCGCCCCGTGCCGCCCGCACCCGTCGTTTGTCCAACTCGCGCGCGAGGGCACCCAAGGAGACAAAGCCTTCTTTTCGAAGCTTGCGAACAGTCGCCGCCAGAGCCTCGGCTCGCGCATCTGCGGCGCGCCTGGCTGCCAGTTTACTGTTGCTCCTGCCGTTGCCCAACACGATCAAGCCCAGGCGAGCGAGCATGGTCAAAACGGTGGTTACATGCCATCTCCCGCCTTTGGGCGCCGGTATTCCCCTTCGGTTCAACTTTTCCGCCAGCGCCTGGTGCGTCAAGTAGCCTTTCGCCTTCAGCTTACGAACGGTCGGGACCAGAGCAGGGGCGCGGCGGCCGGCAGCCAGCTTATTGGTTGATGCACCCCGTACGCCGCGCTGGCGGAGGGACGTTTCCGCGTGTGTGCTTTCCATTGGGCCATCGTGGCCGACCCTCGAGGTGCGGCGCCGTGGTAAAAATGTGGCAACGTCAGCTCTGGCGTTGGCCAGATCGAGTCCACGGGCAGAAAAACCGACTCGCTGGCGGACGTCGTCGATCCGGGGTTCTTCGCGCCTGACCAACTATCGTCCGGAAGGATAGATCTCTTCCGGCGCGCGGGACCTGGCGACGTTTCTGCGCCGTCCGTCCGGCACTCCACCCGAGACCCTCAGCACATCCTCGATGCGCTCCGCGACGAACCGGGAGGACTGCCGGCGGTCCCGGCGAGCTCCCGCACACGTAGTTAGCCCGCAACTTGTCACAGCAAAATTGAACTTTTGTCCTGCCGTCTCCTTGCGAACGTCATTTGAGAGAGCTTACCCTTGGTAGTTGTATTACCTCTTCAGGAGGCTACCATGGTGGACGAAACCAAGCTCAATGAATTGCTGGGCCGCCTGGTCGGCGATCTGGGCGCCGCCGCCACCGTCGCCCTGGTTCGACTGGGAGATTCGCTCGGGCTCTACAAGGCGCTCGCCAAGGGGCCGCTGACACCGGCGGGACTGGCGGCAGCCACCGGCATCGCCGAACGTTATGCGCGTGAGTGGCTGTCGGCCCAAGCCGCGGCAGACTACGTTGCGTATGACAAGGCGACAGGCACGTTCAGCCTGCCGCCGGAGCAGGCGATGGTGTTTGCCGACGAGGACAGCCCGGCCTTCCTGATCGGAGGCTTCGACACCATCGCCGCTTTGATGGAGAACCAATCCAAGGTCCAGGCCGCCTTCAAGACCGGCGGCGGTGTGCAATGGGGCGATCAGGCCGGCTGCATGTTCTGCGCTGTCGCCCGGTTCTTTCGTCCAGGCTATCGCGCGAACCTGGTCGATCAGTGGCTGCCCGCACTTGATGGCGTGGTCGGCAAGCTCAGTGCCGGGGGCACCGTGGCCGATGTAGGCTGCGGCCACGGCCTGTCGACTGTCATGATGGCGCAGGCGTTCCCCAAGTCGCAGTTCATCGGCTTCGACTTCCATGAAGGCTCGATCGCGGAGGCACGCCAGCACGCCCAGGAACACGGTGTCACCAACGTCCGCTTCGAAGTCGCCAAGGCCAAGGAATTTCCCGGCAGCGGCTACGACCTGGTTACTTTCTTCGATTGCCTGCATGACATGGGTGACCCCGCGGGTGCGGCCGGACACGTGCGCCAAGCGCTGAAGCCGGACGGCAGCTGGATGATTGTTGAGCCACAGGCCAACGACAGGCTTGAGGACAATCTCAACCCTGTTGGCCGTCTATACTATTCCGCGTCGACGATGATCTGTGTGCCGACTTCGCTCGCCCAAGAGGTCGGCACGGCGCTCGGCGCCCAGGCAGGAGAAACGAAGCTGCGCGAGGTGATTTCCAAGGGCGGCTTCACCCGCATACGGAGGGCCACGGAAACACCGTTCAACATGATACTGGAAGCGCGGCCCTAACAGCTGAAGGTCTTCGTCCGGTAGTCGACGTCGCGGAGCAATCCCCAAGAGACGTCGTATGACTGAGGATGACGTCGGGAGAATTGTCGGCCCCCAGCGAAGAGAGCAATGCCTATGCTCTCGGCTCAAAAGTCTATCCGGCCCACGGCTTTTGGCGGCGGATGCAAGAGCAGAGCCGTGCCGAGCAGCGGCCTACCTTGCGAGCGCAACACAATCGATCTCCATGTCGAACGGGCCGAACCATCCTGCGGTGCAGATGAAGATGCGCGCGGGTTTGTAGGCGGCGAAATACTCGGCGTAGACCACATTGATCGCCGCGAAGTAGGACGGGTTCGAGCAATAGACGTTGCACTTCACGACCCGATCGAGTTCCGAGCCCGCCGCCTCGAGACAGCTCTTCAGATGCTCCAGGACGCGGCGCGCCTGCTGGTCGATCGGCAGAATGTCGTAGCCGCCGGTCTCGGGATTGATCGGCGCCATGCCCGAGACGTAGATCCAGTCACCGGCGCGTACGACGGGCGAGAACGGCACGGAAATGCGTTCGGCAAACTTTGCGAAGGCGGGCACGAAGGGTTTTGTCATTTCGATCATGGGGATTCTCCTTCACCCGCACCCTAGGACACCCCTCCTGACAACGTTGTGTCAGTATTGATGAAGGCCTTAAAACATTGGCGGCATGCGCGGTTCCGACCGCCTGTTCGACATCACCGAGCCGCTCTCGATGTCGCCATGCCGGAAAGCCAAGCCGACGATTCTGCGTGATTTCAAGATCGCGGTCGCGGCCCCGATGCCCTCCTAGTTCCCTGCTGACATCACACGGATTGTCCGACCGACTGCGCGTCACCGCGGATGCAGTCAATGACCAGCAAGGTCGTCCGGACGTCAGCGCGGCCGCGATGGCGCACCCCGGCCGGCACGACAAAGAGTTTGCCGGCGCGAACGTCGACCGTTCGCTGGTCGGTGTCGAGATGGAACAGGCCCGACAGGACATAGAAAAGCTCGTCGCTTTCGCCATGGCTGTGCCAACGCGCGGTAAAATCCTGCATCGTTCGCAGGCGCACGGTGTTGCCATTGACCGTCGCGACATCGACGCTCTGCCAAACCGGCCGCGCCCTGTCGCTCACGTCGTGGCCAGGCGCGGCGGTCGCGCGACGGCGAAGCTGATCTGCACGAGGCCGGCGACGAGACCCATGCCGACGCCCAAGCGCCACGCCAGGTCGTAGGAGCCGTACGTATCGAACAGCAGGCCGCCGCCGAAGGCGCCGACGAAACTGCCGACCTGATGGCTCATGAAAGCAAGGCCCTGGATCATGGCCTGCCAGCGCAGCCCGAACATCTCGACCACCGAGCCCGCGACCAGCGGGCCGACGCCCAGCCACAGGAAGCCCATCAGCGCGGCGAAGACCAGCGTGGTGGCGGGCGTCGGCGGCGCCATGAAATACCAGCCCAGGACGAGCGATCGGGCGACGTAGATGCCGCCCAGCAGGACGAGCTTGGGCCAATGACCGCCCGCCCAACCGAAGAACAGGCTGCCGGCCACGTTGAACAGGGCGATGACGCCCAACGCCTGGGCGCTCAGCATCGGGTCCATGCCGCAGATCGCCAGATAGGATGGCAGGTGCGTGGCGATGAACAGGAGCTGCATGCCGCAGACGAAGTAGGCGGCGGTCATCACCACGAACGGCGCCCGGGCAAATGCCGAGCGCACCGCGGCGGCGAACGTGGCGGCTGCGATCTGTCCGCCGCCGGGCGGCGGCAGCGGGATGCGATCGACGCGGCCCGCGAACCAGGTCGCCGGCAGCAGCAGCAGGGCGAAGACGAACAGCGCCAGCATGCCCCACCGCCAGCCCTGATCGGCCGTCACCGCCTGCGCGAGCGGGGCGGCCACCAAGGCGCCGAGAGTGCCGGCTCCCGTGATGATCCCGAGCACCAGACTGCGGATCGCCGAGGGCACGACGCGCGAGGCCGCCGCCTGCGCCATGGCCGACGCCGTGCAGGCGAGCGATACGCCGATCAGCAGCCCGCCGCCGGCGAGAATGGCCAGCAGGTCTTGGGCGGCCGCCAACACCAGGAGTCCGGCGAGATAAAGCACGGCCCCGGCCAGGAGGATCGGCCGAAAGCCCAGCCGCACGACCAGGGCGCCCACGAACGGCTGCAGCAGGCCCCAGGTGAGGTTCTGGATCGAGAAGGCCAGGGTGAAGTCGGAGACGCTCAACGCAAGGTCATGCGTGACCGGCTGAAGAAACAGGCCGAAGGTCTGGCGGATGCCCATGCTGAGCGTCAGCATGATCGAGGCGCCGAGCAGGATCGGCAGGACAGGACGAAGCGCACGCCAGTCGTTCATGGTCGCTCCTATTGACTACACCGATCGGTGTAGTTACCTAGGGTCGCGACGAGAGCCCGTCAAGCATAATTGCACAGATCGGTGTTATCATGAACAGATGGCCCGCCAAGGAAGAAATCGAGGAGCGAATCCTGGAGACCGCCGACCGGCTGTTCTACCGGCAGGGCATCCGCGCGATCGGCGTGGACACGGTTGCCGACGAGATCGGCATCAGCAAGCGCACCCTCTACAATCACTACCCGTCCAAGGACGCGCTGATCGCCGCCTACCTGTCACGCCGCCTGGTCGAGCTCGAGATCACCGACAGGCCGCCGCTCGAGCAGATCCTGGGCGCGTTCGATCGGCTCGAGCAGTCGGTCGCGACCAGGCGCTTTCGCGGCTGCGCCTTCGTCAACGCCGTGGCCGAGCTCGGCCAGGAGGTCGCCGAAATCAACCGGCTGGCCGTCGCCTTCAAGGAGCGGCGCAGGCTGTGGTTTGGCGAACTGCTGGCGCGCCTGGCAGGCGCCGACGCCAATGGGCTCGCCACGCAGCTCGCCCTCCTGCTGGACGGCGCGATTGCCGCCAGCCTGGTACGCGGCGATCCGGCGTTCGTGCGCGCGGCCAGAGAGGCCGCCGTGACCTTGATCGAAGCCGCAAGCCAAAAGAAGAGAAAGAGGCGACGGTAACGAACCTGGCCCTAGGCGCGCTTCCAGTCACATCGGGCAGGACGGCGTGCACTTCTGCACCAAGCTCAAGACCGTGACCGCACGCTGGCCGACCGGCATCCGCGCCGGCGCGGAGTTCGCGTTCAAGGCGAGGCACTAGGGAGTCGTCCACCCGATTCGATCAAGTGCCGTTCGGCGATATGAACTTTGTGCCGCATTCACCGACACGGCACGGAGTTCAGGATGATGCGAAGCTCAGGCTGTGTGGGTGGACGATCCGGAACTGCACCAGCGTACTCGGGATGTCTCTTTATTTGCGGAGGGCAATATCGTCTTCAGAAAGGCGCCCGTGACGCAATATCTCCGCCAGAAAGTAAGCTGGCGCCACTCCGCGCTGTACCCCTCCTATAATTTCTCTCAAATATGGCCGTAGCAGAGATTCAAGTTCTCCGGTTTGTATCCCCAGCCCTCGCCCCAGATAGACGATCATCGCGGCGCGAAGGGCGCCGCTCACTCCCAGCCAGGGACACGGCTCTGCGTCCTTGACCAGGAGCGAGAAGAGATCAGCAGGAGCCAAGATGGAACGCACCACTGGAAACAAAAGGTCCCTCACGACACCTGTGACCTTATCTGCCAAAGTCGCTTCCGACATGTCGGATATGTCCAGAGACCATAGGGAGCCCCATCGGGCCAATCCCCCAAGGGAAAATCGCATGGAACAACCATCGCGAGGCTCAAACCGGATACTTTGAAAAGCTGGTCCGCCGTACAACTTCACGCATTCCAGCGCAAACTGTTCGGCTGGGGGATTTCTTATCCCAAAGTCACAGCTGAAACGGCGGCGGCCTGCATGCAAAGATGAAAACAGAAAGTGCTCGACGTCGGGTGAACTCCAGGAGGCTTTGTAGGTTCGCTTCTTGAGGCGCCGGTATCCAAGCTCTGCCAAGCCCAACGTTATCGGCTTTTCGTCAAACATAAGCTTACGTTCCTATGGTGGAATTTCTCCGGGCAGATAGCCTTTGGTCATCTTCACTCCTGCATCCTGTAGTATTCCTTGCAGCACCCGGGATCGTATATCGAACGCCTCGCAATCAAAGCAATAGGTCGCATAGCTCACGCCATCCAGCCACACGCGTCGGTTGCGCACTTTCGCACCTTGAGCGATCACAGCCGCATCCTTCTCGACTTGCGCGCGGTCAAGTCGAATGGTCTCGTAGATAGTTGTCTTTACTTCCACTCCGAAGTGTTTGCCGGTTATAGGATCTCGCATGATAAAGTCATAGAATCTCGGGGTATCGAAACCCGGGACATCAGTTGCAACTTCTTCTCGAATAACTATCTCGAACCCCCTCTGGACGGCGGTTGCTACGGCGGCGTCCACACCGATGCGATGCCGCTTATTGCGCTCTAAGTCCCTTACGTTACTTGGCTCGTCACCATCGCCGACGAGATGGATGTTCAAGTTGCTACGGGGCGTGCGCGCAGGGCCGACGCCCGCGATGATCCCTCCATTCGGCATGCCGGCGGCATCGAGGGAGCCCTGGTTAATCGGTGCGGCTCGACGTTCCCCGGTTAGCGCCAGTCCTTGAGCTGGACCGATCACCGAATTGTCTTCGCTTGAAGGGTTCTGCGCTGGATTGAGCAGCTGCAGCGATCGTCGATCGGGAGTCGGCTGTCCGCCCTCGGGCCCTTTCAGCCGCCGGTACGCTCCAAGGAATTGGGAGAGCTCTTGTTCGGGCGCGCGCTCGAGCTCTGACGTGCCTGGCTTCTCAGGACGGTAGGCCATCGCCCGCCCAGTACCGAGCGGAGCCGGCGGCATCGTCCGTTGCGCCTGCTGATATTGCTGCAACGGCATCTGTTGCGGCGTCGCCTGCCCGCCAGCATTCATGAGGCTGAAGTTGGTATTTGAGAGGTACCGGTTCGGCGCTATCGCTCGCAGAACTCGGTCCGCGGGTGCGTACGGCCAGATGTCCTTCGGTCGCTGCAGCAAGACGTTCCGGCTCGCTTGCTGGGCCACCGGTTGTGGAGGTGTGCCAGGAGCCCGTCCCGAGTAGACACCGGGTGCCGTTGCCGAGGCCGGACCAGGTGACGGGTTGATCGCGCTGGGTCGCTCGGTGCGCGAAGCGAATACGGTCGGCAACCGCGGCAGCATGGTCCCGAGCTGGTAGGGCCAGCGGGGAAGCGACGGCGGAGCTGGCGGGGCCAAGTCATCGACGTCTGCAGGCGGTATCGGCGTTTGAGTAGTGTTGGGATCCTGTGGGGTGACCGACTCCGGCGGCAATTCATCGGACCAGATGATTTCCTGTTGCTGGTCACCGTTTTCGTCGACGTTGAAGCTCGGGGCGCCATACTGGGGGCCAACGTTGAAGCCGGGAACATCGCCTCGCGGACTGACGCGAAGCCCAGGCAGCGGAGTCGGCAAGACCCAACTCGCGGCACCTGGCAGTCCGAAGCTGATGCTCGGCGAGGTCTGTGCCGGCGCCGCGCCGGGATACTGTTGCGATGCCGAATTGGGAAGCGTGCCATCGAAGGAAGCAGTCGCACGCCGAGGCAAGCCATTGTCGTCGATATCGAAGCCAGGGACGCCATCCGATCCAACCCGGAACCCTGGCACGTAGCGGCGGAAGAAGAGATTGAACATCGCGGCATCTCCGATTGGTCAGCGGAGAGTCGCGATCGAAAACCTGGACGCCAAACGTGGAGTTGCCACGTTTCAGGTCACCATGTTTTGACGCTTGTTCTACCTCACTCTTTTCACGATCGGCCTGTCGGTCCTTGATGATGCTTTACTTCGGTCGCCCACCTTTGCGACATGGTAGGTGCGCGCTTCGACACCAAGCTCAAGGCCGCGCCCCGCGCTGGCCGACCGGCATCCGCGCCGGCGCGCGTTCAAGGCAAGGAAGCAAGCGCCCCGCGCTTCTCTTCCTCTCTTCCTCCTCTCCCCGCTAGGGGGAGAGGTTGGGTGAGGGGGGTGCGCACGGCCTTCGAGCCCCCTCACCTAGCCTCTCCCCCTGGCGGGGGAGAGGAACATGAAGGGAGTGGCGACGAGCAGGCCGCCTACTTCTTCTCGATGTTCCAGAAGATCGTCACCGGCGATTCCAGCATGCCGTTGATGTTCTTGCGCATCGCCACCGGGGCGTACCACTGGCCGAGGAAGGCGTGGGTCGGGTTCTCCGACACGCGCACCTGCATGGCGACGGCGAGGTCCTTGCGCTTGGCCGCATCGGTCTCGTCGGCGAAGGCGGTGCGGAGCTTCAAGAGCTCGTCGTCCTTGGGCCAGCCGAACCAGGCATTCTCGCCCACCGCATTGATGAAGGTGTTGACCAGGGGATCGACGATGTCGACCGAGGCGGACGAGGTCAGGAAGGCGTTCCAGCCGCCCTTGTCGGGCGCATCCTTGCGGGCGCGGCGGCTGACCAGGGTCGTCCAGTCCATCGACTGCAGGTCAACCCGCATGCCGGCCTTCTCCATCAGCGCCTTTGCGACGGGCGCCAGGTTGGCCAGCACGCTGATGTCGGTCGACTGCATCAGCACGACCGGCGTGCCGTCGTAACCGCCCTCCTTCAGGAGCTGCTTGGCCTTGGCGAAGTTGGAATCGAACTTGTCCTCGAAGCCCTTGGTGCTGGCGAACGGCGTATCGCACATGAACATCGCCTTGCAGGTCTTGTAGTACTTGGCATCGCCGATCGCGGCGTCGAGAAAGTCCTTCTGGTTGAAGGCGTAGAGCACGGCCTGGCGGATCTTGGCGTTGTCGAACGGCTTGAAGAGCTGGTTGTAGCGGAAGATGTACTGGTTGCCCCACTTGTTGAGGTTGACCAGCTTGATGTTGCGATCGGCTTCCATGACCTTGAGCAGGTCATGCTGGGGCAGCTCGATCATGTCGATCTCGCCCTTCTGCAGGGCGCCCAGCATGGTCTGCTGGTCCGACATCGCCACCCATTCGACCCGGTCGACCTTGACGATCTTGGCCCCGGCCAGGCCCGACGGCGGATCCGAGCGCGGCTTGTACTTGGGGTTCTTGACGTAGACCGTCTTGTCGCCGGGCTTCCACTCCTCCTTCACGAAGATGAAGGGGCCCGAGCCGGTATAGTCCTCGATCTGCTTAAAAGGGTCGGTCTCGGCCACCCGCCTGGGCATGATGAAGGCGTTGCCCGAGGGCTTGCCCAGCGCCGTCAGCATGATGCCGGTCGGGGCCTTGAGCTGGATCTGGAAGGTCCTGGGATCGAGTGCCTTCACCTCGGCCACCTTGGCGAACAGCATCTGGCCCAGCGGATCGCGCACCGCCCAGCGCTTGAGCGAGGGCACGACGTCGTCGGACGTGACCGGCGTGCCGTCGTGGAACTCCAGCCCGTCGCGCAGGGTGAAGGTCCAGGTGAGCTTGTCGTCGGAGGTCGTCCACTTGTCGACCATCTGCGGCTTGACCTCGAGGTTGCCGTCGGTCGCGAACAGCGTGTCGTAGATCATGTAGCCGTGGTTGCGCACGATGTAGGCCGTCGTCCACACCGGATCGAGGATCTTCAGGTCGGAGTGATTGACCACGCGCAGGGTCGTCTGCGCCCAGGCCGGCGCCGTGGCGGCCCCCGACACGCCCAGCGCGCCGGCCGCGACCAGCGCCAGGATACGATTGCCCATTTCCCCACCTCCCTTATTGGTCAAATTTGAACACATCGTGGAGCGGTCGAACCGGCGTTGGCAAGCGCGGCAGACCTGGAGCGGGACGATCCTTGGCCAGACGTCAACTCCTAAACGGGCTTGGCCGGACCCGAGCCAGGATGTCCATTCCCGGGCCAAAGCGGCCGTCTTTCGCGTATTCTGTCCTGTCGCCGAAGTGCCAATCTCCAACGCATCGCTTGAGGTTGGCCGCGCGACCTTTAAGTATGCGATCAATCGCGATTGAGAGCGAATCTCCACCGGCCCCGGCGCTGGCCAAGGGAGCTGCCCTGTTTGCGGCCGGCGGTGCATGATCGTATCATCGGCCACCGGGCGTTGTATGGCGCCGGGTATTTGCTAGAAACCCGAGGGAGAACGACATGTTGAAGAAGTTCCTGATCGCGACGGCAGCCGGGCTGCTGCTGGCGGCGTGCCAACCGCAGCCGCAGATGGCCAGCCCGCCTCCCACGGCGGTGAGACAGTTGTACGTCGTGTACTTCAACACCGGTCAAACGGACTTGTTGCCTGACGCGCAGGCGACGATCACCCAGGCCGCCGGAACCTTCAGGCAGGGCGGCACCGCCGTGCTCGTGAAAGGCCATGCCGATCGCGTAGGCGATCAGGGAATGAACCTGCGGCTTTCCATGGCGCGCACGGCGGCCGTGAAGGCCGCGCTGATGCGCGCCGGCGTGCCGGAGTCGGCGATCCGGTCGGGCAGCCTGGGTGAGGAAAGCCTGCCGGTCCCCACCGCCGACATGGTCCCCGAGCGGCTTAACCGCAGTGTTCACATCACGGTCATCGGGCGGCCGGTCATGAGCGACAAGGACTATTGCGCCGCGCTTGCCAGGAAGTGGCGTTCGTATACTCGGACGGACGCATCTGGTCCGGCGCCGCAGGCGATCGCCCAGTGCGAATCCGGAAATTACGACGCGGGCATCACGGTGCTGGAGCAGATACTGACGGACGACAGGATTGTCTTGCCGTCGCGCTATCTGTAACCTGATCCGGCTCGAGTAGATTGTAGAGGGCGGCCCTCCTGCGAGGGCCGCCTTTTCTATTCGCGGTCGAACATCTCGCTGTCCTTTCCGAAAAGCCCTGTCCGCGCTGGAAGCGACTGCAATCGATCATGCCGTGGAATGCCGCGTCAAAAGCGCGGAAGTTACCCCGCGCGAATCGAGACGCGGCGATGCGCGAGGTTTACCCGGGCCGATAGAGTCATGTCTTGCCGGACCGCGGGCCTCCAGGCCCGCCTCATGTACCTTGATGACGGCGCATATATGAAGATGAGCGGGCCTGGAGGCCCGCGGTCCGGCAAGAACTGAGTCTGTCTTATCGGAACTGGCTCTAGGCCGCCGCCAGGCGGGCGCGTCGGGCGTCCTCGATCACCATCTGCGCCGCCTTGTCGGCGATCATGATGGTGGGCGTGTTGGTGTTGCCCGAGGTGATGCTGGGCATCACCGAGGCGTCGATCACGCGCAGGCCTTGCAGGCCGATGACGCGCAGCCGCTCGTCCACCACGGCCATGGGATCGGAGGGAAGGCCCATCTTGGCCGTGCCGACGGGATGGAAGATCGTGGTGCCGATGTCGCCCGCGGCCTTGGCCAGGGAGGCGTCGTCGTCGCCGACGGCGGGACCAGGCAGGAACTCCTCCGGCCGGTAGGGTTCCAGCGCGGCTGGCGCATCAGTCGGCGAGTGACGCGGATGGCGTCGGCCGCCACGCGGCGGTCCTCCGCGGTGGCGAGATAGTTAGGCGCAATCACTGGCTTGGCCGCAGGATCGCGCGCGCGCAGCCGGATGGTGCCGCGCGACGTCGGCTGGAGATTGCAGGCGCTCACGGTGACGGCGGGAAAGCGATGCAGCGGATCGCCGAACTTGTCGAGCGACAGCGGCTGGACGTGAAACTGGATGTTCGCCCGCTCGTGGTCGGGCGAGGAGCGGGTGAAGATGCCGAGCTGCGAGGGCGCCATGGTGAGCGGGCCCGTGCGGAACAGGGCGTATTCGGGCGCCCATCAGGCCGCGACGGACCAGCGAATGATAGGTCTCGTTCAGCGTCCTGACGCCGTGGACCTTGAAGATCGCCCGCTGCTGCAGATGATCCTGCAGGTTGCGGCCGACGCCCGGGCCTGTCGTGCAGCGCGGGGATGCCCGAGCTCGGTCAGCCAGTCGGCCGGTCCGACGCCGGAGAGCTGCAGGATCAGCGGCGAGCCGACGGCGCCCGCCGACAGGATGACCTCGCCCCTGGCCCGCGCTTCGAAGAGCCGGCCGTTCTGCCGGAATTGGACGCCGACGGCCGCGCTTGCCCTCGAACAGCACCTTTTCGACCAGCACGCCGGTCTCGAGACGGAGATTGGCGCGGCCGAGCGCGGGCTTCAGGAAGGCGCGCGCCGCGGACCAGCGCAGGCCGCGCTTCTGGTTGACGTGGAAGTAGCCGACGCCGGTGTTGTCGCCGGTGTTGAAGTCCGGCGGTCGCCGGAATGCCCATTTCGTTCGCCGCCCGGGCGACCGCGTCCAGCACGTCCCAGTTCACGCGCGGCCGCTCGACCCGCCATTCGCCGCCCGCGCCGTGATGCTCGGTGGCGCCGAGGAAGTGATTGTCGAGCCGCCTGAAGACCGGGCGGCACGTCGTCCCAGCCCCAGCCGGTGAGGCCGAGCTGCCGCCAGTGATCGTAGTCCGGCGCCTGGCCGCGCATCGAGATCATGCCGTTGATGGCCGACGAGCCGCCGATCACCTTGCCGCGCGGATAGTTGAGGCTGCGGCCGTTCAGGCCCGGCTCCTTCTCGGTCTGGAACATCCAGTCGGCGCGCGGATTGCCGATGGCGATAAGATAGCCGACCGGAATGTGGAACCAGATCCAGTTGTCGCGGCCGCCCGCTTCCAGCACCAGGACGCGCGACCCGGCATCGGCCGACAGCCGGTTGGCGAGCACGCAGCCGGCCGAGCCGGCGCCCACGACGATGTAGTCGAAATCACCTTCGAGACGGGTGGCGGCGTCGGCTGTCATTGCACTCCTGGCGGTTTCAGATGATGCGAGCCGTTGTCTCCGGGCTAGGCCGCCGCACGGTCGAGCGGGCCGACCAGAGCTTCTACCGGAATCTCCCACGAGCCCGCCAGCCGGCGAATCATGGACAGAGAGAGAGGCCGCTTGCCTCGCATGACCTCCGATGCGCGTGCGCGAGAACCGAGCACACGGGCGAGATCGGCCCGGGTATAGCCGTGGGTTTCCATGCGATATCGGATGACGTCGACGGGATCGGCCGCCGGGATCGGCCAACGCGCGCACTCATAGGCTTCGATCAACGTAGCGAGCACATCGAAGAGGTCGGCTTCGGCCGTTCCCTTCTTCGGTGGCTTGTTGAAATAGCGCTCGATGGCCTTCAACGCCATGTCGTAGTCGAATTCCGAACGGATCGGTTTCAGCCTCATCGGACAGTCTCCGCATCGATGCGATCGTATTCGGCATGCGTGCCGACGAATTTCGCCAGGACGCGCTTGTAAGCATAGGCCACATGCCGCGTCGTGTCGGCAGGCCAAAGACGCGTTCATCCTGAAGGCGGACGACGATGCCGGGCGCGGGACCGTCCATCGGGCAAAGCGGCCGTAGCGGCCAGCCGGCGTCCTGAAGCGGCCTGCCGGACCAGCATGACCAGCTTGAAATCGGGACGGTTGGCGACCGCGAAGGCGACCTGCTCGTAGAACAGGCGGCCCTGGCGCGGATGGTCGAAGGTCCGCTCGCCGCCCGTGCGGTCCATTACGGCATGTTCGCTCCAGCACCGGGCGAAGAAGCGGCTCTGCCGGCGCAGGTCGTCGACCAGGGCCTGCAGCGCAGCGTCCTCAAGATGGCGGCCGGAATCGGCGCGGAATTCGGCCAGCACGCGGCGGGCCCGCGCCTGCCAGTCGGGGATCACCGTGCGCGCGGTCGGGCTCAGGAAAACGTAGCGCAGCAGATTGCGGTCGCGCTCGCCACCGCTGTCGAGCCAGCCCACGAACAGCCGCGCCGCCTGCCGGTTCCAGGCGCGCGCGTTCCACAGCGAATCGAGGATGTAGGCGGGACCGTCGATGGCGGCGACGGCGCGGCCCAACGCGGCGGGGGCGTCCATGCCGTCGTCGTCCCGGGGTTCCGGCAGGCTGGGATCGCGCTTGCCCGCCAGCTCGAAGAGATAGGTGCGCTCGGCCGGCGTGAGCTGCAGCGTGCGCGCCAGGGTCGCGAGCGCGATCGCCGACGCCGAGACGTCGCGGCCCTGCTCAAGCCAGGTGTACCAGGTCGCGCTCATGCCGCAGGACTGCGCCACCTCCTCGCGCCGCAGGCCGGGCGTGCGGCGCCGCCCGCCGGCCGGCAGGCCCAGGCTGGCCGGGGTCAGCCGCGCGCGGTGGGCGCGCAGGAAGTCGCCCAGCTCGCGCCGCTTGGTCGCCGCCTGATGGGCCGTGGTCATGGAAGTAATTATACCAGGATAAGAACCTCACTGGTACCAGGTTACAATGGGCGGTACGGCAGTCCATCGAAGGCTGACAGGAGGGTTGCGCATGAGCGGGCCGCGCACGCTGTACGACAAGATCTGGCAGAGCCACATCGTCGAGGAGCAGGACGACGGCACGGTGCTGCTCTATATCGACTGCCATCTCCTGCTCGAGGTCACCAGCCCGCAGGCCTTCGAAGGCCTGCGCACCGCGGGCCGCCGGGTGCGCCGGCCGCACGCCACCATTGCCGTCGCCGACCACAACGTGCCGACGACCGATCGCAGCAAGGGCATCGCCGATCCGCTGTCGCGCCACCAGGTCGAGACGCTCGAGCGCAACACGCGCGACTTCGGCGTGCCGTTCTACGGCATGAACGACATCCGCCAGGGCATCGTGCATGTGATCGGCCCCGAGCAGGGTTTTACGCAGCCCGGCATGACCGTGGTGTGCGGCGACAGCCACACCGCCACGCACGGCGCCTTCGGGGCGCTCGCCTTCGGCATCGGCACGTCGGAGGTCGAACATGTGCTGGCGACCCAGACCCTGATCACCACGCGCTCCCGGAACATGCGCATCACCGTCGAGGGCGAGCTGGGGTTCGGCGTCACAGCCAAGGACCTGGTCCTGGCGGTGATCGGCGCGATCGGCACCGCGGGCGGCACCGGACACGTCATCGAATATGCCGGCTCCGCGATCCGCCAGCTCTCGATGGAGGGCCGCATGACGGTTTCCAACATGTCGATCGAGGCCGGGGCGCGCGCGGGCCTGATCGCACCCGACGAGACCACCTTTGCCTACCTGAAGGGGCGCCCGCAGGCGCCGCCAACCGAGGCCTGGGAGCAGGCCGTCGGCGCGTGGCGGACGCTGCCGTCCGATACAGGCGCGCGCTACGACCATGACGTCGCGCTCGCGGCGGCCGCCATCGAGCCGCAGGTGACCTGGGGAACCAGCCCGCAGGACGTGGTGCCGATCGGCGCGCGCGTGCCCGATCCGGGCGACGCCGTCGACGACGAACGCCGTGCCGCCATGGCGCGGAGCCTGGCCTACATGGGGCTCACGCCGGGCACGCCGATGACCGACGTCCGCATCGACAAGGTATTCATCGGCTCGTGCACCAACAGCCGGATCGAGGACCTGCGCGCGGCGGCGGCGATCGTTCAGGGTCGCCGGGCTGCGGGCCATGTCCAGGCGCTGGTCGTGCCGGGGTCGGGCCTCATCAAGCGGCAGGCCGAGCAGGAAGGGCTCGACCGCATCTTCCGCGAGGCCGGCTTCGAATGGCGCGAGCCGGGCTGCTCGATGTGCCTGGCGATGAACGACGACCGGTTGAAGCCGGGCGAGCGCTGCGCCTCGACCTCGAACCGCAACTTCGAAGGGCGCCAGGGCTATGGCGGACGCACGCACCTCGTGAGCCCGGCGATGGCCGCGGCGGCCGCCGTCAGCGGCCGTCTCGCCGACGTGCGCGCGTTCATGAAGTAGGGAGCAGATGATGGAAAAGTTCGTCCGCCTGACCGGCGTCGCGGCGCCCCTGCCGCTGGCCAATGTCGACACCGACATGGTGATCCCCAAGGACTACCTGAAAGGGACCGATCGCACGGGCCTGGGCCGCCATCTCTTCGCCGAGATGCGCTACGATGCAAGAGGCGCCGAGCGCGCCGATTTCGTGCTCAACCGGCCGGCTTACCGGGGGGCCGAGATCATCGTCGCGCTGGAGAATTTCGGCTGCGGCTCCAGTCGCGAGCATGCCGCCTGGGCGCTGCGCGATTTCGGCATCCGCTGCGTGATTGCGCCCTCCTTCGCCGACATCTTTTTCAACAACTGCTTCAAGAACGGCATCCTGCCGGTGGCGCTGCCCAAGGCGGTGTGCCTGGAGCTGATGGAGGATGCCGGGCGGGGCGCCAACGCCACGATGACGATCGATCTCGAAACGCAGGAGCTCGTCCGGTCCGACGGCCAGCGGATTGCGTTCGACATCGAGCCGTTCCGCCGGGCGCGGCTGCTCGAGGGCCTCGACGAGATCGGCGCCACGCTGGCGCAAGGCGGCAAGATCGACGGCTTCGAAGCCGGGCTCGCGCATCGCCAGCCCTGGCGGGCACGGGTTCTGGAGCAGCGGAACGCCTAGAGCATTCGCGCGCACCGGCGATCGCGGTTCCACAGGGCATGATGGGTCCGGCTGATTACAACCGGACCATCAGGCTCTAGTACCCTTGCACCGAGGTCTTGACGGGTTGAACGACGGGCTGCATCCGACCCAAGCAGGTCATCGAGACGCCCAGCACAGCTTCCACGAAGCAGACCTTCCCAGGCGTCAACCGTGGATGGTCTCACCTCGCTCCAACATTGCTATGTAGGTGGCGATCTTGCGAGCCCGCGTATCCGGCTTTTTGACCGCGCCAATCCGGTACAGGATGGCATAGCGGTTGGCGCCGGTCAGCGTCGCGAAGAATGCGGTCGCTCTCGGGGACTGCTCCAATGCCTCTTGCAGATCAGGCGGCACTTCCGCCGTGCTTGCCGGTGCGTAGGCAGCGTCCCACCGGCCATCCGCTCGCGCTGCATTCACCTGCGCGAGCCCCGTCTTGCGCATCTGGCCCGCCTCGATCAACTGTAGCGCGCGTGTTCGGTTGACCTCGGACCATTTGCTACGCGGCTTGCGAGGCGTGAAGCGGACCAGCCAGTGCGTATCGTCATATTTGTCGAGCTGGCCGTCGATCCAGCCGTGGCAGAGCGCGGCATCGACCGCCTCCGCCTTGGAGAGGCCGGACTTCCCGCCCCCCTTCTTGTTCTTGGCAAACTTGATCCACACGCCAGCAGCGTCGGCTGGCTGCTCGGTGAGCCAATCCACAAGTTCCTTCTGATCCGCGAAGCCGATGATGGGCAACCCCGATCGAATCTCCATCATGCGAACTCCTTCACCAGTTGGAGCAGCTCCCGCATGCGATGCAAACCGCTGGCCATTCAAATCTGCGAATAGCCGGTGCCGGCGGTATCGATGCCGCGGCCGACACCTTTTTCGATCCAGCCGAACTCCTGGAGGATCTGCTGGCTGTAGGTGACTCGGCCGTTCACCTTCTCGGCCGGCTCGCTCGCCAGAAGAAGCGCGGCGCGCGCCATCATCGAGGGCGGCTCGCCGCGCGGATCGTCGAGGCCGTCGACAAGCTTGTGATAGACGGTGCCGGGCGTCGGCACGACGCGCGAGGGCGAGACGCAGGCGACGGCGATGCCGCCCTTTCCCGACACTTCCTGGGCGAGGCCCTGGGTGAAGCGCTCGAGGGCCGCTTTGGTGGCGCCATACATCACGCCGCCGCGCACGGTCTGGTCGGCATAGGGGCCTCGACCGGGGCCGATCGCCGATCCTGAGCCGATATTGACAATGGCGCCGCGGCCGGCGGCGATCATGTCGGGCAGCACTGCCTTTGCGAGGATGAACGGCGCGTGGACGTTGATGGCGAAGGCCTTGATCCAGCGGTTGGTCGGATAATCCGCCGTCGGGATGTAGTAATTGAGGGCGGCATTGTTCACCAACGTGTCGATCCGGCCGTAGGCGGCGCGCGCCGCCTCGACGAGGCGCAGGCACTCGGCCTCGGAAGAGATGTCGGCGGCGACGGCGGTCGCCTCGCCGCCGGCGGCGCGGATCGCCGCCACGGTGCCGCCGAGCGAGCCCTTCAGCCGGTGATCGCCTTCGTTCAGCGTGCGGGCCGCGCACACGACCCTGGCGCCTTCCTGCGCCAGAAGCTCGGCGATCGCCTGGCCGATGCCGCGGCTCGCGCCGGTGACGATCGCGACCCGTCCGGCCATTCTGGTCATAGCTGCCTCCCTCTGACTGTCGAAATCTGGCCCTTGCCGGACCGGCCGGCCAGCGCGCACAATTGCGGCAATAAGGGAGCAAAGCCATGCAATACAAGCGTATTTCGGCCGACTGCCACCTCGACATGCCCTGGATGCCGCCCGACCTGTTCACGTCGATGGCGCCCCGCGAGATGAAGGACCGCATGCCGTTCGTCGTCGACACCGACGACGGGCCGAAATGGACGGCCAAGAACGGTGCGTCGTTCGGCTACAAGAACGGCGTCGGACCGGCCGGCAGCAAGTACGTTCCCGGCAAGCACCACCGGGTCGACGTGATGGCCGAGACCGGCCTCTATGCCGACGGCGCCAAGGACATCCGTCGCGTCTCCGACCCGCATTTGCGCATAAAGGATCTCGATCGCGACGGCGTCGATGCCGAGGTGATCTACGGCATCCTGGGCGCGTCGAGCCGGCTCAACGACAAGGACGCCTCCAACGAGATGCTGCGCATCTACAACGACTGGCTGAAAGATTTCTGCAGCTACTATCCCGACCGGCATATCGGCCTCGCCTGCCTGCCCTACGGCGACATCGACGCCGCGGTGCAGGAGATCTATCGTGTGGCCAAGCTCGGCCTGCGCGGGCTCGAGCTCTCCTGCTCGTGGGACATGGAGCCGATGTGGCATCCGATGTGGGAGCCCTTGTGGAAGGCGGTGAACGACGTGCAGCTGCCGCTGCATTTCCACACCTTCCCGACCCTGCCGCCCAACACGATCGAGAAGCATGGCGGCCGCGTCGGGCGCTCGGTGTTCTTCACCGTCGTCTCGGGCTTCCAGATGAACCTGGTGAACATCCTGGCCGCCATCATCGGCGCCAACGTGCTGGAGCGGTATCCCAACATCCGCATCGCCTTCGGCGAGAGCGGCTGCGGCTGGATCCCCTATGCGCTCGATCGCATGGATTTCGAATGGGAGGACCGCTTCACGGATCTTGGCCTGAAGATGAAGCCCTCCGACTACTGGCGCCGCCAGTGCAAGGCCACCTTCCAGTTCGACCGCATCGGCGCCAAGCTGATCGACGACATGGGTGCGGAGAGCTTGATGTGGGGCTCCGACTACCCGCACGGCGACGGCGTGTGGCCGCACTCCGACAAGTACATCAAGGAGCAGTTCGCCGACGTCTCGCCGGAAGTGACCAAGATGATCACCTGCACCAACGCCGGCAAGTTCTACGGGCTGATCAACTGATCTTGCCGGACCGCGGGCCTCCAGGCCCGCCTCTCTTTCCAAGGGCGCGCCTTTCGACGGCGCGCCCTTTTTAGCGCTCGCGATCGTTTGGAATCGTATTGCCGGGGGGCCCGCGACTCCCGTGGCGCGTCTTCTCATGCTCATGCTGACCGCGGGCCTCCAGGCCCGCTCATGACCTTGCTCCTTTCCCCGTCAGTGGGGGAGGCTGGGTGAGCGGGTTACACTCGTCGCTACCCCCTCACCTAACCTCTCCCCCCTCGCAGGCAGAGCTATCGCATATGATCAAAAACGTCGTCATCCCGACCGGAGCCGAGCGCAGCGAGACGCAGCGGAGGGACCTGTTCTGTTGCCTCGGCGACAAGAAGAGGTCCCTCGACTACGCCGCCCGCTGGGCGGCTTCGCTCGGGATGACGGAATAACAAAGAGTCACATGCGATAGCCCTGCCCCTCGCGGGAGAGCGGAACATGACTATGAGCGGGCCTGGAGGCCCGCGGTCCGGCATGAGTTTAGCCGGGAAGATCGCCCTTCGACACGGTGTGCCTCAAGGAAAACACCTCGCCTTGCGGCGCGTGGCGGGCGCGGGCGGCCTGGGCGGCTTCGACCGACCAGAAGAAGGCGATCAGCGCGCGCTCGATCTGGCGGTCGGGCGCGGATCGCAGGTCCTTTTCCGCGGTGTGCGCCTGGCCGACATTGGCCTGGCCCGCCAGCAGGTCGACGCGCACGGTCTCGAGCGCGGCGAGCTTGTCGAACGGCGCGGTGTTGCCCGCTTTCATGCGCAGGGTGAGCACCGCCGCGCCGACGCCGTCGCCCCAGCGCTGCTCGACGGTGCAGATGGTGCGCCAGGTGTCGCGGAACTTCGGGAAGACGGCGCGGCTCATCTCGGAGGGATTGCGCAGGCGGTCGTAGTAGGCATCGCTTTCGAGCGCCTGCACGGTCTCGGCGTCGTAGAACAGGAAGTAGCGCCCGGGCTTCTCGACGCCCTTGTAGCGAGTGCCGCGCAGCCAGCCGGGACAGGCCACCCGTTCCTGCACATGCTCGCGGCTGTGCCAGTGCTCGAAGGCAGAATCGTCGGCCGGGTCGATGTCGACCCAGATCGCCAGCGCCGCCGTGCCGCCCGGGCTCAAGACCCCTGATCGGCTTTCTTGTCGCTGGCCAGCCGGTCGATATAGGTGAGCAGCAGCGCCGAGACCACGAAGGTGAGATGGAGGGCCATCAGGACATAGAGCTTGTCGTTGGCGACGGTGTTGGCTTCGAGGAAACGCTGCAGCAGGTGGATCGAGGAAATCGCCACGATCGAGCTCGCCAGCTTGATCTTGATCGAGCCGGCGTCGAGCTTGCCGAACCAGCTCAGCTTGTCGGTGATGCCCTCGGTGTCGACATGGCTGACGAAATTCTCGTAGCCCGAGATGATCACCATGACGACGAGGTTGGCGATCAGGATCAGGTCGACCAGCGACAGCACGCCGAGGACGATGTCGGTCTCCTCGCCGTTCAGCGCCCGCATCACCAGCTCCCAGACCTTGAACGGGAACTTGGCGACGACGATGGCGAGCACGGCCACCAGGCCGAGATAGAGCGGCGCCTGCAGCCAGCGGCTGCCCAGGATGACTCGCTGGATGGCGAGCTCGATGCCGTTCCTGGCGGGCCTCTCGCCGGCCATGGCTAACTGAACGCCTTGAAAGTGATCAGGGTGAAGGTGTCCTGGATGCCGGCCAGCGTCTGGATCTTGCTGGTGACGAAGTGACCGATGTCGGTCTTGTCGTCGAGATAGCACTTCATCAGGAGGTCATACTGGCCGGAGGTCGAATAGACCTCCGACACCTGTTCGACGGCGCAGGCATCGTCGGCGACCTCGTAGGCCTTGCCGAGCTGGCACTTCACCATGACGAAAATAGTCTGCATGGTCCCCTTTCCGAGGAGACCAGTTTAGCGCGTCGAACGGGCGAGGAAAGCCGGGACGTGATCGCCGAGACCGACGGGCGCTGCTTCGTCACGGCCCTCGGGCCGGCGCTCGCGGCGCTCCGGTTGGCGCTGCTCGTGACGCGGGGCCTGACGCGGTTCGCTGCGCTCGGCGCGGTGCTCTGGCCGATTTTCTGGCCGATTCTCCGGCCGGCGCTCCGGACGACGCTCGCGCGGCGCGCGCTCGGTCCGCGGCTCGGAGCGATGCTCCGAACGGGACTCGGAACGCGGCTCGCGCGGCGGACGCTCGGCATGCTGCTCGCGCGGCGCGCGCTCGACGGCGGCAACCGGTGCTGCATCCGCGGCTTCGGCGCGCGGCTCGCGATGTTCCCGCGGCTCGCGGCGCGGGCCACGCGAGCGCTCGGCGCCACCACGGCCACCTTCGCCGCGACCGCCCTCGCTTCGACCACCGCGGCGGCCGCCACGGCCACGACGGCGGCCGTCGGACGCCTCGAAGCTCTGGACGTCGAGGCCGGGGATCTCGATGCGGGGAATGGTCGTGCCGATCAGCTTCTCGATCGCCTGCACGAGGTCGCCCTCGGAGGGCGAGGCCAGGGTGAAGGAATGGCCGATCCGGCCGGCGCGGCCGGTGCGGCCGATGCGATGAACGTAGTCTTCCGGCGAGAACGGCACGTCGAAATTGAAGACGTGGCTCATGTCGACGATGTCGAGGCCGCGCGCGGCCACGTCGGACGCCACCAGGATCTGGATCTCGCCCGCCTTGAAGCGCTCGAGCGTCTCGGTGCGCGCCGGCTGGCTCATGTCGCCATGCAGGGCGCCGGCGTTGAAGCCGTGCTTCTTCAGCGAGGTGTGCAGCAGCGCCACGTCGCGCTTGCGGTTGCAGAACACCAGGGCGTTCTTGATCTCCTGGCTCTTGATCAGCGCACGCAGCGCTTCGCGCTTGTCGGCTTCCGGCACCACGACCAGGCCCTGCACGATGTTCGTGCTGGCCGAGGCCGGCGGCGACACGGTCACTTCCTTGGGATTGCTCAGGAAGCGGTCGGCCAGCCGCTTGATCTCGGGCGGCATGGTGGCCGAGAAGAACAAGGTCTGGCGAAGCTGCGGCAGCAGGCTCACGATGCGCTCGACGTCGGGGATGAAGCCCATGTCGAGCATGCGGTCGGCTTCGTCGATCACCAGGATCTTGACGTCGTTCAGCAGGATGCCGCCGCGCTCGATGTGGTCGAGCAGGCGGCCCGGGGTGGCGATCAGTACGTCGGCGCCGCGCTCCAGGACTCGTTCCTGGTCGGGGAAGCTCACGCCACCGATCAGCAGCGCCATGTTGAGCTTGTGGTTCTTGCCGTAGATCTCGAAGTTCTCCGACACCTGGGCGGCCAGCTCGCGCGTCGGCTCGAGGATGAGCGAGCGCGGCATGCGCGCCTTGGCGCGGCCCTCGGACAGGATGTCGATCATCGGCAGGACGAAGGAGGCGGTCTTTCCGGTGCCCGTCTGGGCGCATCCGAGCACATCGCGGCCCATCAGGACGATGGGGATGGCCTTTTCCTGGATCGGGGTGGGCTCGGTATAGCCCTTGTCGGCGACGGCCTGTAGTACCGGGGCGCTGAGCCCCAAACTCTCAAAACTCATTTAGTTTCCGTTACTTAGTCCATTTTTCCGCTGGACCGTGGAGCGGTCTCAATAGAGGCCCAGGATTGGGCCGGACCGCTGGCGGCACTCATATGAGGCTTGACCCCCCTTAAGTCAATGCAGGCCGCCTGCGCGGCTGGGTCGCGGCCCGAGCGGGAAAGCTGCCGCCGGCTCAGGCCTTGAGCTCGATCTCGACGAACACGAACTCGAAATTGTTCGGATTGATGACATCGTGCTCGACGCCGGTCTGGCGGGCGTAGGACACCCCGGCGCGGAGCGGCGCCGGCACCGTCGTCTTGCCGTCGAAGATGTGCAGCTCGCCCGTCGTCACCGGCACCACGACGTAATCGTGGTTGTGGCGGTGCCAGCCGGTATGGCCGCCCGGCGGGAAGCGCCACTCGGTGACGATCACGCGGTCGTTCTCGACCTGGACGGTGGGCTTGGCCATCGGTGCTTTTGTGTCGGTCATGGCGAAAGCTAATGCGGTCGACCGGGTTTTGTCAGGTGACAGAGAAGCGCGCCCTGATAATGTGCATATGCACAGAAATTCGGGAGTCCTCGCCTGTCCCATCCCCTGCTGACCGCGCCCATCGGGCGGAGCCTCTGGAAGCTCGCGGGACCGACCACCGCCGTCATGATCGCGCAGACCTTCGTCGCCATCGCCGAGACCTTCATCTTCGGGCGGCTGGGCACGCCGGCACTGGCGGGCTTCGCGCTGGTCTTTCCCTTCATGATGATGATGACCATGATGGCCGCGGGCGGCATGGGCGGCGGCGTGGCGGCCGCCATGGCCCGTGCGATGGGCGGCGGCCGCATCGCCGATGCGCGCGCGCTGGTGCTGCATGCCTTGGTGCTGGGCGCCGGGCTGGCGATGCTCTTCACCCTGCTCGCCTGGACGGCCTTCCCTAGCCTCTATCGGCTGCTGGGCGGCGAGGGCCAGGCGCTGGGCAACGCGCTGGTCTACAGCCACGTGCTGTTCAGCGGCGCGCTCGTGGTGTGGGCCAACTTCTTCCTGTCGGCGCTGCTGCGCGGCGGCGGCGATGCGGCGACGCCCGGCCGGTTCATGCTGTTTTCCTCGCTCGCCCAGGTGCCGCTGTCCTATGTGCTGGCGCTGGGCATCGGCGACTGGCCGGGGCTCGGCATGGCGGGACCGGCGGTGTCCTCTCTCCTGACCTCGACGGTCTCGGCGCTCCTGCAGGCGCGCGCGCTGTGGAAGGGCCGGCTGGGCTTCGTGCCGGCGCTCCGCGGCATCCAGCTGCAGGGCCGCCTGTTCTGGGACATCCTGCGGGTCGGCCTGATCGCCTCGTTCTCCGCCTTCACCGCCAACCTCACCGCCATGACGGTGACCGGCCTGGTCGGCCGCTTCGGCGTCGCCGCGCTGGCCGGCTACGGCATCGGCGTGCGGCTGGAATTCATGCTGGTGCCGCTCGCCTTCGGCATCGGTTCGGGCCTCACCACCCTGGTCGGCGTGGCAAGCGGCGCGCACGACTGGAAGCGCGCGGTGCGGGTCGCCTGGATCGGCGGGCTGATCGCCGCCGGCGCGCTGGGCGTGTGCGGCTGGATCGTGGCGCTGGTGCCCGAAGGCTGGGCGCGGCTGTTCACCAGCGATCCGCAGGTGGTCGCGGCCACAGTTTCCTACATCACGCACGTGGCACCCTTCTATTGCCTGTTCGGCCTCGGCATGACGCTGTCCTTCGCCAGCCAGGGCGCGGGCCGCATGACGGCGCCGTTCGTGGCCGGCATCACCCGCCTGATCGTCGCCACGGGGGGCGGCTGGTTCGCCGTGGAAATCCTGGGCTGGGGCCTGTCGGGCGTCTTCACCGCGATCGCCGTCGGCATGGTCTGTTTCGGCGGCCTGATCGCCGGCCCACTTGTCCTCCGCCCCTGGCGCCCGCGCCGTGTTAAGCTTTTCCCGAAACCGGGAGAAAGCGATGCAGCGCCCCTCGACAATCGCAACCTGGAACCGCAACCCCGCTGACGAAGAGGCGATGGGGGCGGCCCATGCGCCGATCTGGCGGCGCATGATCGACGTCTCCGTGCCGCACGACCTGCACGAGTCGACGATCCTCGACTATGGCTGCAACCAGGGCGGTTTCCTGCGCATGCTGTACGACCGCAATCCGTTTCGCGGCGCCGTGGGCATCGACATCGCGCGCGAATCGGTGGCGCGCGCCGACCTGCTGAAGGGCCATCGGCCGATCGAATACAGGGTGGGCGACAAGGCCTCGGCCCTCGGCCGCACTTTCGACTTCGCCTTCAGCCACGAAGTGCTCTACCTGCTGCCCGATCTCGCCCAGCATGCGGGCGACATCAAGTCGGCGCTGCGGCCGGGCGGCGCCTATGTCGCGGCGATGGGCTGCCACACCGACAGCGCGGTGTGGTCGCGCTGGCACAGGCTGATCGCCGAGAGCTCGTCGATCCCGATCTACGACCATTCGCTCGATGCGGTGGCCAAGGCCTTCTCCGCGGCGGGCTTCACCGTGGCGGTGCGCCCGCTCGACCTCGACGCCTTCATGCCGGTGACGGTGGGCAGCGCGTATTTCCCCAAGGTCGTCGACCAGCTGCGTTACTACAGCCAGGACAAGGTGCTGTTCCGGTTCGTGCGGTCACCCTAGCGCGTTCTTACGCGCTGGCGGGCGGCAGCACCTTCTGAGGCGCGAGAGCCCGCGCGGTTCAGAAAGGGTAAGGATCATGAGCGCGCAGAATGCGCGCGGTTCGGAAGAGCATGACATGAGCGGGCCTGGAGGCCCGCGATCCGCATGAACGCTTAACGCGCGCCGATCTTGCGCAATGAGCGGTCGATCCACAGCGCGCCGATCTTTTCCTGCACGCCGTTCTGGCGCAGCCGCTGGCGCAGGCAGGCGAAGTCGACCTGGTCGAGCTCCTGGTCCTGGTTGAAGCAGGAGAACACGACCGATTCCTTGCCCGTCACCGGATCCTTGTGGAGCTGCAGGCACTGGGCGCAGATCTCCTTCATCATGCATTGCATGGGCGAGTTGATCGATCCCAGCGCGCGGTGATCGGTCTTGAGGTAGGGCTTCAGCACGGAATGGCGTGCGAGCCGCACGGCATTCATCATGCCGTCGGAGCCGATGGCGACTATGCGGTCGGCATCCTTGAACGGGATCGGCTGCTCGCCCAGCTCGCCGGCCGCATACTGGCGCATCGCCTCGACAATGTTGGCCACGATGGTCTTGTCCTGCGGCCGGTCGACCGGGAAGCCCGGCGCCTCGTCGCACGCCCAGACGACGACATCGGCCGCCGCTTCGATCTCCTCGACCTTGTAGCGGTCGCTCGGCTTCTTGTAGCCGGCGAAATAGAGCACCTTGCTGCCGGCCTTGCGGAAGGCCTGGCCGATCGAGAACAGCACGGCGTTGCCGAGGCCGCCGCCCGCCAGCACCACGGTCTCGCCCGGCTCGATCTCGGTCGGCGTGCCGGTCGGGCCCATGACGATCACCGGCTCGCCGGGCTCGAGCAGGGCGCAGAGGTCCGACGAGCCGCCCATCTCGAGCGTGATCAGCGACAGCAGGCCCTTGTCCTTGTCGACCCAGGCGCCGGTCAGCGCCAGGCCCTCCATGGTGAGCAGGGTGCCGTCGACCTTCTTCGAGCGTGCCTCGTAATTCTGCAGGCGATAGAACTGGCCGGGCTCGAAGTTGCGGGCGGCGGACGGCGCCTCGACCACGACCTCGACGATGGTGGGCGTCAGCCGGTCGACGCGCACGACGCGCGCGCGCCACTGGTCGTTGGCCTCGGCCAGGATCTCGGCCGGCATGCGCGCCGGCGGCGGCAGCTTCTCCATGGTGCGCGTCAGCACCGGGTAGCCCTGCTTGGCGCCGCCCATCGCCTTCACGACGTTGCCGGCGAAGGACGGATGCAGGTCGCCGAAGAACGACATGAAGCGGCCGTCGGCGGCGCGGTACATCAGCACGCGCACGTCGGCCGGCTTGCACACCCGCTCCGGCGTGGCCGGATTGCCCTCCTCGTCGAGCGCGCGGAAATACTTGCCGTCGATGAAGGCGTGCGTCGCATCCTCGCGCGCCAGCACGGTGTTGGGCTGGGTGCCGGCCGCCACCAGGATGGTGCGCGCCGGCAAGATGGCTTCGATCTTCTGGCCGTTCTGCTCGCCCGCCACCTTGAGCGCGCTGGCATGGCCATTGGCATCGACCTCGATCGCGACCGGCGACAGGCCTTCCGCGAAGCGGATGTCCTCCTCCAGCGCCTTCAGCACTTCCTCGTGGTTGAGGGTGTAGGACGGCGAATCGATCAGCCGCTTGCGGTAGGCGATGGTGACCCCGCCCCAGCCGTTCACCAGCCCGGCAATGTCGGGCTCCCGGCCTTCTCGCTGGGCCGCGGCGCGCTCGGCGCGGATCGCCTCAGCGTGGGCGATGAACTCCCGCGCGATCCCGCGCTCTTCGTCGTTCATGGCGGCAAAGACCGCCGCGTCGCCGCGCTCGGCGGCGAGGATCTCGTGCCGCGCCAGGAACTTCTCGACCTGCAAGGGATAATAGGCGAGCAATTCGGTCGCCGTGTCGATGGCGGTGAGGCCGCCGCCGATCACCACCACCGGCAGGCGGATCTGCAGGTTGGCGATGGAATCCTTCTTGGCCGCGCCGGTGAGCTGCAGGGCCATCAGGAAATCCGACGCCGCGCGCACGCCGCGCGCCAGGCCGTTGGGCAGGTCGAGCACGGTGGGCTTGCCGGCCCCGGCGCAGAGCGCGATGTGGTCGAAGCCCATGGCGAGGGCGCCCTCGACCGTCACCGTGCCGCCGAAACGCACGCCGCCGAACATCGAGAATTGCGGGCGGCGCTCGAGCAGCAGCCGCACCATCTTCAGGTAGTTCTTGTCCCAGCGTACGGTGATGCCGTATTCGGCCACGCCGCCGAAGCCCGCCATGGCGCGCTCGCCGAGATCCTCGCGCAGGGACTCGACGTCGCGCACCGCGGCGAACGGCACGCGCGCGCCGTCCGCCTTGACGCCCGACTGCACGGCCGGAAGCGGTTCGATCTTGAGCCCGTCGATGCCGACCACCGTGTGGCCGTCATTCATCAGGTGATGGGCGAGGTTGAAGCCCGCCGGGCCCAGCCCGACCACCAGCACGCTGCGGCCGGTTGCCGGGCGCGGGATCGGCCGGCGGAGGTTGAGCGGATTCCAGCGCGTCAGCAGCGAATAGATCTCGAAGCCCCACGGCAGGCCGAGCACGTCCTTCAGGGTGCGGGTCTCGATCTGCGGGATGTCGACCGGCTCCTGCTTCTGGTAGATGCAGGCCTTCATGCAGTCGTTGCAGATGCGATGGCCGGTCGCGGCGACCAGCGGATTGTCGACCGCCGCCATCGCCAGCGCGCCGATGGAGAAGCCCTCGCTCTTGAGCAGATTCATCTCCGAAATCTTCTCTTCGAGCGGGCAGCCGGCCAGGGTGACGCCGAACGGCGATTTCTGGAACGCGCCGGTCTTGCGGTCGCGCAGGCCGCGCGAGCAGCGAATCCTTGCCCTGGTTGTGGCACCAGATGCAGTAGTTGGTCTGATCGAGCGCACGCACCAGGTCGAAGCCTTCGTCGGTGAGCGCAAAGCCTTCGCGATGGCGCAGCATCGGCCGCGGCAGCTTGAGGCGCGTGACGCCGTCCACCACTTCCGTTTCGATCGGCACGAGGTGCTCGAAGTCGAGCTTGTGCGGCACCTTGAACAGCGGCCCGTCGCGATGACGCTTCTTGCCCTCGGGATGGTGGAGCGCCCAGGCGGCGTAGCGGGTCAGCGCCTCGAGCGCCGGCGTCGGCGTCTCGACCTTGAAGTCGGCACCCAAGAGTTCGCGGACGGCCAATGCGAAGGCAAGCTCCCAGGCTTCGAGGCCGTCTTCCAGTCGCGCCGGCACATTGGCTTCGACCGTGACCTTGGCGCCGTCGAGCGCCAGCGCCGCATCGGGCTTGAGGGTGCGCGCGACGTAGCGTTGCACGAACAGGCGCTTGCAGTCGTAGAGCGGCGCCAGCGCGTTGTGGCGAGCGCGGAGATCATTCGCTTCCTTGGAGACGCCGAACAGCGCGCCCAGAAAATCCTCGAGGGGACGCGCCACCTCGATCAGGAGATTCGACTCGTCCTTGTCTGCAAGCTGGTCGGGCGCGGCGCGTGCGGCCATCAGGCGCGCATGGACATCGACGTTGGCCGTCTGCAGCCAGCCTGCGAAAGCCGCATCGAGACGGGCAAGGCCGTCGCGGTCATAGAGGTCGTTGAAGCTGAGGCCATGGCCCAGCGCAGGCGCGATCATTGTCGGAATATCCGGGTGGGCCGAGGGGTGATTCGTTCGTGTGCGAACCGATTAAACAACACGGACCGTGAGCGCAAGGCGCCTGCTCCTTTCGCGACATTTATGCCTGATGACGGGGCGGGCGGCTTCAAGCATGGTCCGGCACCCATGCAAACGGCTCCCGCCTCCGTGCGCAACTGGCTGCTGGTCGTTGCCGCGATGATTTTTTTCATGATCGTGCTCGGCGCGCTCACGCGGCTCACCGAGTCGGGCCTGTCGATGGTCGAATGGCGGCCGGTGACGGGCTGGCTGCCGCCGATGTCGGATGCGGCCTGGCAGGCCGAGCTGCAGAAATATCTTTCCTCGCCGCAGGGAAGATTGATCAACCGTGGTTTCAGCGTCGACGAATTCAGGCAGATTTTCTGGCTGGAGTTCATCCATCGCCTGTGGGGCCGGCTGATCGGCCTGGCCTTCGCGCTGCCGCTCGCGTGGTTCTGGCTGCGCGGCCAGCTCACGCCGGCGCTAAAGCCGCGCCTGCTGGCGCTCCTGGTGCTGGGCGGCCTGCAGGGCGCGCTCGGCTGGGCGATGGTGGCGTCCGGCCTGATCGACCGGCCCGCGGTGAGCCACTACCGGCTGGCCGCCCACCTGCTGCTCGCGGTGGCGCTCTACGCCTACACGGTGTGGCTGATCCTCGAGCTGGGCCCGCAAGGTGTGCGGCGCGACGATGGCAAGCTTCGCCGCGAGGCCACGGCGCTGATCGGATTCCTGCTCATCGTGATGACGTGGGGCGCGCTGATGGCGGGCCTGCGCGCCGGCACGTCGCACAACACCTTCCCGACCATGTCGGGCTACTGGATCCCGCCCGGCCTGTTCGACCAGAGCCCGTGGTGGATCAACTTCTTCGAGAACGGCACGACCATCCAGTTCGTCCATCGCTGGCTCGCCAAGCTCCTGGTGCTGGGCGTGCTGGCGCTGGCCTGGCGGGCGCGCCGGCCGGAGACTGCTGGTCGCGGCGGCGATGGCGCTGCTGCAGCTTGGCCTGGGAATCGCAACCATCCTGAGCGGCGTCAATATCGCGCTGGCGACCGCCCATCAGGCCGGCGCGGTCCTGTTGCTCACCACGCTGATCGTCGTGCGCCATCGCGCGCTGGCTTCTCCCGCGCGCCCGCTGTCGGTTAAAGTCGGGGCATGGGCGTGAAGCGACCCGCTCTCCTGGTCGGCGGCGTGATCCTGGCGGCAGCGCTGGGAACGGCCGGCGCGTGGCTGTCCTGGCCCCGCCACGCATCCTCGCCGCGCACCGCCGGCGCCACCCCGACAACGCCTGCGCCCGCCCTCGTCGCGCCGGCGAAACCGGAAGCAAGGTCCTCGGCGCCGATCGTGGTTCCGGAGGCCGCCGTTCCGCCCGAGCCGACCAATGCCGAGTTCGCGCGCGCCGCGGCACCGCTCTCCGAGACGCCGGCCGCCCGCGCGACGGAACCGGCCGCCGCCGCGCCAACCGCTGCCATCGACTGGACCGCCCTGCCGATCGATGAGCTCCGGACCAGAGCCAGCGCCGACGAGCTTCCCGCCATGGAAGAGATGGCGCGCCGCCTGGTACAGGGCGTCGGCGTGCCCAAGGATCAGCAGGCCGGCGCCGGCTGGCTGCTGCGCGCCGCCCAGCATGGCTCGGCGCAGTCGGCCTTCAATGTCGGCGTGATGTACGAACGCGGTTTCGTCGTCGAGCGCGATTCGACGCGCGCCGTCGAATGGTATCGCAAGGCCGCGGAGGCCAACCTGCCGATCGCCAAGCAGCATCTCGCCTTGATGCTGCGCGAAGGCAAAGGTGTCGCGCGCAACGGCCAGGAAGCGATCGATCTGTTGCGCGCGGCGAGTCGCCAGGGCCTGGTCGTCTCGATGTTCACCCTGGGCGACATCTACGAACGCGGCGACCTCGTGCCCAAGGATCCCGCACTGGCGCTCGCCTGGTACGCCATCACCAGCGAGTTCGATCGCCAGACCAACCGCGGTGGCGACAACGCCATCGCCAAGACGGCGGCACAGCGCGCGCAGGCCCTGCGGTCCACCCTGCTGCCGGGCGATCTCGAGCGCGCGCAGCAGGCGGGCCAGGTCGAATTCAAGCAGATCGTCGAGGCCCTGCAGCCGCCCAAGCCGCCGCCCCTGGTGCCGTCCGACCTGCCGCCGGCCCCCCTGCCCGCGCCGGCGCTGCCGCCCGCGGCTTTTCCGGTGCCCGCGTCCGGCCAGTCGGCGGCCGCCGACGCCGAGCCCGACCCGCCGGGCTGGCCCAAGGCCGTCAACGACCAGATCAGCGCCATCCAGCAGGCGCTGTTCGACCTCAAGCTCCTGAGCGACAAGCCCGATGGCGCGATCGGCCCGGTGACGCGCACCGCGATCCGCGCCTTCCAGCGCAGCACGGGCGCGCGCGAGACCGGCGAGCCGACCAAGGACGTCTTCGCTGCCCTGCAGGGCTCGATCGCGCGTCGCAGTGCCCCCGCAAGCGCGCCGTCGACCGCACCAGCGGCGATCGACCTCGGCGCCTCCGAGCCGCGCCGCCGCCGACTTCGGAGGACATTGCGCACGCAGCGCCCGTGCCTCGGGAGAGGACGGACTCGGCGAAAGTCGAACCGCCGATCGCGCCGGCCCCAGTCGCACAGGCACCCGTCGCACAAGCGCCAGTCGCACAGGCTCCGATCGCATCGGTCGCACCCGCCCCCATCGCACCGGCCCCAATCGGATCGGCCATCGACCTCGGTGCGCCCGAGCCGCCGCCGGCGCCGCCCACGTCGGCGGACATCGCGCGCGCGCCGCCGGCGCCCGAGGGGAAGACGGACTCTGCGAAGGTCGAACCGGCAACGCCGGTGCCGGCGCCGATCGATCCACTCCAAGCCGCCGATGCCCAGGATCGAGGAGGCAACGGCTGCCTCGCCGCCGATCGCGGCCACGCCCGACGGATCCCAAGCCGGCGGCGCCTGAAGCCGCGCCCGCGACGGCCCTCGATCTCGGCCAGCCCGAGCCGCCGCCGGCGCCGCCGACCTCGGCCGACATCGCCCGCGCCGATCCCGATACGTGGCCGGCGTCGACCATCCGATCAGGTGATGGCGATCCAGCGGCTGCTGCGCGATCTCAGTTTCCTGCGCGATCCGCCCGACGGCCTGTACGGCCCCACGACGCGCGCGGCCATTCTCGACTACGAGCGCACCGCCGGCCTCGCGCAGACGGGCGAGACCAGCAAGGCGCTGTTCGAGTCGCTGAAGGACACGCGCACGAAGGCGATGCGCAAGCCGAACTAACGATTACCGTCGTCTCGACCGGAGCGCGAAGCGCGGAGCGGAGAGACCTTCTCTCAACAATAAGCGGCCTATCGTGGAGAGAAGGTCTCTCCACGCGGCCCTTCGGGCCTTGCGTCGAGACGACGACGAATTGCCAGTCCATACTCCGCTTAGATGAACGTCCCGGCATGGCGCCACCAGCCGGCCGGCATCGAGGCGCTCGCTTGCTGCGCGGCGTCGAGCGGAATCGTAGAGGGCAAAGCAGGTGGCGCCGCTGCCGCTCATGGCGGCGTAGCGCGCGCCACGGCTGGTGCGCAGGAAAGCGAGCACCTCGGCGATTTCCGGGCGGAGCGCGATGGCGGCGTCACTGAGATCGTTGCCGCGCTGCGCAAGATTGGCCACGAAGTCCGGGAGATCGCGCCAAGGCTGCGTCACGGGCACGGCGGTCGAGAACGGACCGCGGCGCGCTTTGAAGACCTCGGGGGTGGGCAGCGCGGCGCCGGGATTGACCAGCAGGATGGCGGCCGGCGGCAGCGCCGGCGCCGGCTGAAGGCGCTCGCCGATCCCCGACACCAGTGCGGGACGGCCGGCCAGGCACATCGGCACGTCTGCGCCCAAGGATGCCGCGAGATCGAACAGCTCCTCTTCGGGCAAGGCGACCCGCCACAGCTCACCCAGCGCGCGCAACGCCGCGGCCGCGTCGGCCGATCCGCCGCCGAGACCTGCCGCCACCGGGATGTGCTTGCCGAGCCGGATCGCCGCCCGCGGCGACACGCCGGCGCGATCGGCCAGCAGGCGCGCCGCTTTCAGCACGAGATTATCCGCATCGCCCGCGAGGCCGGCCGCCTGCGGTCCGCTGAGCTCGAGCGACAGGCCGTCGGAGGGCCGCACGTCGAGCGTGTCGGCGAGATCGACAAAGGCCACCAGGGAGTCGAGCAGATGGTAGCCGTCCGGCCTGCGGCCGACGACGTTCAGCCACAGATTGACCTTGGCGTGGGCAGGCCACACCGCAGCGGCCGACATCGCTGTCGGCTCAACCGCCCTGCTTGGTGTCGGCGGCCTTTTCGTAGACGGTCGGCTTGTCGTTGGCGGCACTCAGCCCGTTGGCGATCTTGTCCTTGATCACCGCCAGACGGTCCTTGTCGGGCTTCTGGTTGAGCGCCCGCTCCCACTGGAAGCGCGCCTCGCGCCGGCGGCCGACATGCCAGTAGGCGTCGCCCAGATGCTCGATGATGGTGGCGTCGTCGCCCTTCTGCTCGATCGCGCGCTCGAGCCATTCGACGGCCTTGTCGTACTGGCCGAGGCGATAGAAGGCCCAGCCCACCGAATCGGTGATCGCGCCGTCATCGGGCCTGAGCTCGGTCGCCCGCTCCAGCATCTTCATGCCGTCGTCGAGATGCAGGCCCTGATCGATCCAGCTGTAGCCGAGATAGTTCAGCACGTGCGGCTGCTCGGGCGAGAGCTCGAGCGCCTTCTTCATGTCGGCCTCGGCCTTGGGCCACTGCTTGAGGCGCTCCTCGACGATGCCGCGGCCGAAGAACACCGACCAGTGGCGCTCCTCGATGTTGCGCAGGCGCTCGATGGCGGTGTCGTAGGCCTGCACGGCCTCGGCATAGCGCTCCTTGCCGCGCAGCAGGTCGGCCAAGGTGAGCGCTGCGTCGATGCGGTCGGGCTTCTCGGCGACCAGCGTGCGCAACTGGGCGATGGCCTGGTCGAACTTCTCCTGCTGGGCGTCGAGGGCGGCGATGCGCAGCCGCGCCTGCCAGTAGAGCGGCGAGTTGGGGCCGATCTTGCCGAGCGCCGTGATCGCCTTGGGGATGAGCTGGAACTGTTCGTAGAGCCCCGAGATCATCAGCCAGGCGAAGTCGTGATCGGGCCTGAGGCTGGCGGCGAGCTGGTAGAAGATCAGCCCGAGATCGGCGCGCGGATTGCGCTGGTCGGAGGCCAGGATGCCACCGATGTCGAACAGGATCTCGGCGATACCCGAAGCGGCGGTCGGCGGCTTGGGCGCCGGCGCATTGGGGCCGATCAGCCCGTCCATGACCACGGCGTCGCTGTACTTCTCGCCGTAGGTCTTCAGCAGCTGGCGGGCATCGTCGGCCTTGCCCAGCCGGCGCAGGCCCTCGGCCACCGCCACCGTGGTGCGGAGCCCACTGGGGTCGAGGTGATGGCGCGGCGATACTTGGCTTCGGCGGCGGCCTTGTCGCCCGCCATCTCGTCGATCTGCGCCTCGATCACCAGGGCCGGCGCCTCGGCCCGCTCGCCCGAGGCGGGCTTCAGCTTGGCGAGGTGTGCGCGCGCGGCGGGGAAATCCTTCTCGCCGGCCTTGAGCCAGGCCAGCACGTATTCGCGCAGCGCACCGAGCTGGTTCTCCGGGCCGATCTTGTCGATCTGCTGCTCGGCGCCACGATAGTCGCCCTTCTTGATCGCCTGCACCGCCAGCACGAGGTTGGCGAAGCCATCGCCCGGCCGCGTCACCAGGACCTGCGGCGCGAGCTGCGCCGCGGCGTCGATGCGGCCGGCGTAGATGCGCAGCCGGAAGGCCGAGTAGAGCAGCTCCGGATCGTCCGGCGTCTGGGCGAGCGCCAGGTCGATCTGGTCGGCGGCGGCGTCGTAGTCGTGATCCTGCTCGGCGACGCGCGCCGCGAGGTAGCGGCCGTCGAGCGGGATCAACGACGGCGGCGCGGGCGCGTTCGAGCTGCGCTGCGCCGGCTTGGCGGGCGATGGCGTGCCGCCCTGCTGGGCGTTGCCGATGACGGGGAGGATGAGGAGCAGCGCTGCCGAAAGCAGCGCGAGGGGGGTGCGTCGCATGGAGCTCACATGTTGGGGTAGTTGGGACCGCCGCCGCCTTCGGGCACGGTCCAATCGATGTTCTGCGCGGGATCCTTGATGTCGCAGGTTTTGCAGTGGACGCAGTTCTGCGCGTTGATCTGGAAACGCGGCTGGCCATTGTCGGCGGTCACCACCTCGTAAACGCCGGCCGGACAGTAGCGCTGCGCGGGCTCGGCGTAGAGCGGCAGATTGACCGCGATCGGGATCGACGGGTCGCGCAGCTTGAGGTGAACCGGCTGGTCCTCCTCGTGGTTGGTGTTCGACAGGAACACCGAGGAGAGCTTGTCGAAGGCGATGCACGCCATCCGGCTTGGGATACTGGATCGGCTGGAACTCCGCGGCCGGCCGCAGGCACTCGTGGTCGGCCTTCTTGTGATGCAGCGTCCACGGCACGCGGATGCCGAGGTCGTGCAGCCACATGTCGATGCCGCCATAGAGGGTGCCCAGCGTGGTGCCCCATTGCAGCGCCGGCTTGACGTTGCGCACCTTGTCGAGGTCCTTCCAGATCCACGATGCCTTGAGCTTCACGGGATAGGCGATCAGCTCGTCGCCGCCGGTCTTGCCCGCCGCCAGCGCCTCGAAGGCCGCTTCGGCCGCCAGCATGCCGCTCTTGATCGCGTTGTGGCTGCCCTTGATGCGCGGCACGTTGACGAAGCCGGCCGAGCAGCCGATCAGCGCGCCGCCCGGGAAGACGAGCTTGGGCACCGACTGCACGCCGCCCTCGTTGATGGCGCGCGACGCCGTAGGCCAGCCGCTTGCCGCCCTCCAGGTACTTGGCGACGTCGGGATGGGTCTTGAAGCGCTGGAACTCGTCGAACGGCGAGAGGTACGGATTCTCGTAGCTCGAGGTGAACCACGAAGCCGATGGCCACGAGGTTGTCGCCGAAATGGTACATGAAGGAGCCGCCGTGGCTGTCGGTCTCGCTGAGCGGCCAGCCCTGCGAATGCACCACCAGGCCCTTCTTGAATTTGGCCGGATCGACCTGCCACAGCTCCTTCGATGCCGATGCCGAACTTCTGCGGATCGACGCCGGCGCGCAGGTCGAACTTGGCCATCAGCTGCTTGGCGAGCGAGCCGCGCGACGCCCTCGGCGATCAGCGTGTACTTGGCCAGGCAGCTCCATGCCCGGCGTGTAGTTCGTCCTTGTGCTGGCCGTCCTTGCCGATGCCCATGTCGCCGGTGACGACGCCGCGCACCGAGCCGTCCTCGTTGTAGAGCACGTCGGCGCGCGGCGAAGCCCGGATAGATCTCGACGCCCAGCGCCTCGGCCTGCTGGCCGAGCCAGCGGCAGAGATCGCCCAGGCTGACGATGTAGTTGCCGTGATTGTTCATCAGCGGCGGCATCAGGAAATTGGGAAAGCGGAAGGAGCCGGTTTTGGTCAGGAACAGGAACTGGTCGTCGCTCACCTCGGTCTCGACCGGCGCGCCCTTCTCCTTCCAGTCGGGGATGAGCTCGTTCAGCCCGATCGGATCGATCACGGCGCCCGACAGGATGTGGGCGCCGATCTCCGAGCCCTTCTCGATCAGGCAGACCGACACGTCGTGATTGCGCTCGGCCGCGAGCTGCTTCAGGCGGATCGCCGCCGCCAGCCCGGCCGGGCCGCCGCCAACGATCACCACGTCATATTCCATCGACTCGCGCGCCATCACCGTCTCGCTCTACAATGCTTCGACCGAAGGAAGCGCCGCCGGCCGGCGACGATCCTTCGCCTGTTGATAGCCTGTCGGGGGCAGGATCGCCACCCGGTGAAAAGGGGTATTCCCGTGGCAGAGCTCGGCGGAATCGAAAGCAAAATCTTCACAGCGCGTGATTTTCGCCTGGAAAGCGGGCAATCGCTGCCCGTTCTGGAACTCGCTTACGAGACTTACGGCAGCCTGTCGCCGGCGCGTGACAACGCGATCCTGGTCGTGCACGGCTATACGTCGAGCCATCACGCCGCCGGCCGCAATGCGCCCGGCAAGCAGGGCCGCGGGGTGGCCGAGGGCGCCGCCGGCTGGTTCGACGGGCTGATCGGTCCGGGCAAGGCGGTCGACACGAACCGCTAGCTTCGTGGTCTCGGTGAATGCGCTCGGCTCGGCGCATGGCAGCACCGGGCCCAACAGCACCGACCCGCGCACCGGCAAGCCCTACGGTCCGACCTTTCCCGACATCACCATGCGCGACATCGTGGCGGCCGAAAAACTGCTGGTCGATTCGCTCGGCCTCAAGAGCCTGGTGGCGGTGATCGGCCCGTCGATGGGCGGCTTCCAGTCGTTCCAGTGGGCGGCCTCCTATCCGGGATTCATGAAGGCGATCGTGCCGTCGGTGACGGCGCCGCGCTCGCCGGCCGGCCTCGACCGGCTGGAAGCGCTGCAGACGCGGCTGGCGAGCGATCCCAACTGGAACGGCGGCTGGTACTACGACAAGGGCGGCATCGCGCGCACGCTCGAGGAGCTGCGCTTCGAGACCCTGATGGCCTATGGCCAGAACGAGATCTTGGCCGAGACGATGCCCGACCCGAAGGCGCGCGAGGCCGCGATCAGTGCGAATGCAAAAGCGTGGGCACAGATCTATGACGGCCATTCGATGGTGACCTTGCGCAAGGCGATCGGTTCGTTCGACATCACGGGCGAGTACGCCAAGCTGAAAGGCACCAAGGTCCTCTACGTGCAGTCGCCTTCCGACAAGCTGTTCGATATCGCGCTCAGCCCCGGTTACGTGAGCGACATGCGCAAGGCCGGCGTCGACGTCACCTACGTCGAACTGCCGAGCAACAAGGGCCACATGGCGAGCCATGCCGATGCAGCCCTGTGGGCGCCGATCCTGGGCGCCTTCCTGAAACGCCTGCCATGACCGAACCGGCCATCGCGCGCGAGGATCTCGCCTCCCTGCTGAAATGGTACGTCGACAACGGCATCGACGAGACCATCGGCGAGGACGCGATCGACCGCTTCGCGGCCCCGCCTCCGGCGCCGGCGATGCTCGCGCCCGCACCGGCGAGCGAAGGGCGCACCACGGCGCCGACGCCGATCCGGCCGGCGACACCGTTCCCCGCGCGCGCGCCGGTGCCTCTCGAATCGCCGCAGCTCGTCGAGGATGCGCGCGAACTGGCGCGGCGCTGCGCCACCATCGCCGATCTCGAAGCGGCCATCCGCGCCTTCGAGGGCTGCGCGATCAAGCGCACCGCCAAGCACACGGTGTTCGCCGACGGCGTGGCCGGCGCGCCGGTCATGGTGGTGGGCGAGGCGCCGGGCGCCGACGAGGACCGGCTCGGCAAGCCGTTCGTGGGCGTGAGCGGCCAGCTGATGGACCGCATGTTCGAGGCCATCGGCATGAGCCGCGAGCGCGACCTCTACATCACCAACATTCTATTCTGGCGGCCGCCCGGCAACCGCACGCCGACCCTGGCCGAGCAGGCGATCTGCCTCGCCTTCACGCGCCGCCATATCGAGCTCGCCAAGCCCAAGGTCCTGGTGCTGGCCGGCGGCACGGCGGCCAAGGCCGTGCTCGACACGACCGAGGGCATCATGCGCCTGCGCGGCAAATGGACCAGCGTACGCCTCGACGACGGCACCGAAGTGCCGACCTTGCCGACGTTCCATCCCGCCTACCTGCTGCGCACGCCGGCGAGCAAGCGGCAGAGCTGGCTCGACCTGCTGGCGCTCGACAAAAAGCTGAAAGAGCTCGGCGTCCGATAACGCGTTCATCGCTGGGGGCGCGCCACTCCAGTGGCGCGTCTTCGTTTGCATCAAGAAAGACGCGCCACTGGAGTGGCGCGCCCCCAGAGCATTAAAGCTTCTTCTTCAGGAAGAACTTCTTGTGGCCCTTGGGATAGTCGTCGAGCGTGGCGATGACTTCGTAGCCGCGCCTTTCGTAGAAAGGCCGCGCCTGGAAGGAGTGGGTGTCGAGTTCGACCGAATGGCACTTGCGCTCGCGCGCATAGGCTTCGGCCTGGTCCATCAGCTTGGTCGCCCAGCGCTTGCCACGCACGGCTTCGTCCATCCAGAGATAGGTGATGTGGAGCCAGCCGCCCCAGATATTGCCCAGCAGCCCACCCATCACCTCGCCGCGCTCGTTCTTCAGGAAAAGGTGGAGCGGGTAATAGGCCGACTCGCCGGTCACGCCGACGTTGAAGAGGTCGAGGTGGTCGCGCACGAACTGCGCCTCGTCGCCCCCGGCCTGATCAAAAACGATCGTGAATTCACTTTCCGGTTTCATAGCGTGATCATAACTCCAGCCCGGGTTTCGCGATCCTGAAAATTGCACAGGGGAGAGGGCAAGCGCTGTGGCGTGGGCGCCACAGTGCGATAGCCTCGATCAGGAAATCATCGAGGCGCCCTTGCCTCCAGGCGCCTCCGATTTTAGTGTGCGCGGCCGTGATGCAACTCCAGCCAGGGAGACGTTGATGTTTTCAATCATGCCCAACGCCACCGCTCCCGCCGGCTGCGTATCGGACCTCGAGCGCTTCAAGCACTAGGTCCCGCCGCGGCCGCCCTCGAGCGGTCCGCCTCCTTCCATACTACTGACCATTCACGTCGTCGGACGTTGCCGCCCATCAGCCCGGCATTCGCTCGAACGACCCTTTGAGGGCCTGTCGCCCCTTCGTGGGCGAGGCATCGAACAATGACCTCTCGCAGAACCGGGCGAGGAAAAGAGCCTTTCCTCCGGACGATTCGCTTCGTTGCCGAGCGCTGGCGCCGGCAATGGCGCCTGGCGCTGGCCATGGCGGCCGGCCTGGTGCTGATCGCGGCGGCCGAGCTCGCCTTGCCGATCTTTGCCGGCCAAATGGTCGACGCCCTGGCCGATTCGGCGCGGCCGCGCGATGCCGCCTTCTTCGACGCACTGAAGGCGTTCGCCGCGATCCTCGGTCTCGGCGGTGCCGTGGTGGTGCTGCGCTACGGCCTGTTCAAGGGCATCATCCGCTTCACCTTGCGCATGATGAGCGAGGTGGGTCGCGAGACCTTCTGGCGCGTGCAGCGCTTCTCGACCGACTGGCACGCCAACAGCTTTGCCGGCGCCACGGTGCGCAAGCTGAGCCGCGGCATGTGGGCCTTCGACATGTTGAACGACACGGTGCTCGTGGCGCTCTGGCCGTCGCTCGTCGTGCTCGTCGGCGCGACGTTGCTGTTCGGCTGGCATTGGCCACTGATGGGGCTCGCCGTCGGCGTCGGCACTGTCCTCTATGTGGCGATCACGGTGACGCTGTCGCTCGACTACGTCACGCCCGCGACGCGGCGGTCCAATGTATGGGACAGCCGCCTGGGCGGTGCGCTGGCCGACGCGGTGAGCTGCAATCCTGTCGTCAAGGCGTTCGGCGCGGAGGGCCGCGAGGACGGGCGCTTCGGCCGGGTCCTGGCCCGTTGGTGCACGCGCACCTGGGTCACCTGGACCAGGGCCACGCTCACCGGCGTGGTGCAGCAGGGCATCCTGATGATGCTGCGCCTGGCCGTGATCGGGCTCGCGTTGCTGTTCTGGTGGCAGGGCGACGCCACGCTGGGCGACGTCACCTTCGTGCTCACGGCCTATGGCGTGATCAACGGCTACCTGCGCGACATCGGCCACCACGTGCACAACATCCAGCGCTCGACCAGCGACCTGGAGGAGCTCGTCGCCTTCCACGACGAGCCGCTGGGCGTCGAGAACCGGCCCGGTGCCACGGAGATGACGATCGTGCGCGGCGACATCGAGTTCGACCGGGTGCGCTTTCGCTATCCTGCACTCGACCGGCAGGTCTACGACGCCTTGTCGGTTCGCATTCCGGCGGGCCAGCGCGTCGGCCTCGTCGGACGGTCGGGCTCGGGCAAGACGACCTTCGTCAAGCTCGTGCAGCGGCTGTACGACATCGATGGCGGGCGCATCGCGATCGACGGCCAGGATATCGCGGCCGTCACGCAAGAGAGCCTGCGCCGGCAGGTGGCTATCGTGCAGCAGGAGCCCGTGCTCTTCCACCGCTCGCTGGCCGACAACATCGCCTATGCGCGGCCCAAGGCCACGATGGTGGAGATCGAGGCGGCGGCGCGGCTTGCCCATGCCGACGGCTTCATCGAGCGACTGCCCCAGCGCTATGCAACGCTGGTGGGCGAGCGCGGCGTCAAGCTGTCCGGCGGCGAGCGCCAGCGGGTCGCGATCGCGCGCGCCTTCCTGGCCAATGCGCCGATCCTGATCCTGGATGAAGCCACCTCCAGTCTCGACAGCGAGTCGGAGGCCTTGATCCAGGACGCCATGCACACGCTGATGCGCGGCCGCACGACGCTGGTCATCGCCCACCGCCTGTCGACGGTGCGCGAACTCGACCGCATCCTGGTCTTCGACCACGGCCGCATCGTCGAGGACGGCAACCATGCCAGCCTGCTGCGCTTCAAGGACGGCATCTATCGTCGCCTGGTCGAACGCCAGGCCGAGGGCCTGGGCGATTATCTTGCGGCATAGGACGTCGGAGTCTCCCGGACCGAGGGCGTCCCGCCCGCTCATAAATCTGAGCGAGCGGGACGCTCGCGGTCCGGAAGAGCATGAGTGCTGCCGGCTCGCGTCTCGACTGGAGCGCGAAGCGCGGAGCGGAGGGCCTCTGGCCCTCGGTCGAGACGACGGCTTGCGCAATAATATGTCGCGCCAGACCGATGGACGGTGGTCCGCCCTGGTATTATGAATAATGTATCTCAGGCTGGGGCACACGGCCGAGGGGGAGGATCCCGGTTAGATGAGTGACGCAGCGCGTTTGGTCGTCGCCCCGATCGACAGTCGGGAGACGTTCAAGGACAAGGCCTACACGGCCTTGCGCAACGTCATCGTTTCTTCCGACATCTACCGCTCGCGCACCGACATCCGGCTCGACGAGCGCCAGCTGGCGCAGGATTTCGGCATCTCGCGCACGCCGGTGCGCGAGGCGATGGCGCAACTCGAGCGCGAGGGCTTCGTGCGCTCGGTGCCGCGGCGCGGCGTCTACGTGGTGCGCAAGACCAAGGACGAGGTGATCGAGATGATCACCGCCTGGGCGGCGCTCGAAAGCATGGCGGCGCGGCTGATCACCGAGACGCGCCAGCGACGCCGACATCGCGGGGCTGCGGCGCATGTTCGCGACCTTCGAGGACGACAAGCTGCACGCCAAGCTCGACGAATATTCCGAAGTGAACATCGCCTTCCACCAGACGATCATCGAGCTCAGCGGCAACCAGGTGCTGATCCAGCTCGCGGAGAACCTGTTCACCCACATGCGCATGATCCGCGGCAGCACGATCGGCGAGGACGACCGGGTCGAGCGCTCGATCCGCGATCACATGAACATCATCCAGGCGCTCGAGGCGCGCGACACCGAGCGCGCCGAGGACCTGGTGCGCCAGCACGCGCTCGGCCTGGCCGAGCACGTCGCCAAGCACGTCGATTATCTGGACTGATAGATAAAGGGAATTCGGGAGGAACCAATGGCCGAAGCAGCACTCAAGGCAGAAACGGAAGACGAGCACAGGAGCTGACGGATGGCTTCACCTCGTCATCGATGCGATGAAGCTGAACGGCATCGAAGACGATCTACGGCGTGCCGGGCATCCCGATCACCGACTTCGGCCGCATGGCGCAGGCCGCCGGCATCCGCGTGCTGTCGTTCCGCCACGAGCAGAACGCCGGCTACGCCGCGGCGATCGCGGGCTTCCTGACCAAGAAGCCCGGCGTCTGCCTCACCGTCTCGGCGCCCGGCTTCCTGAACGGCCTGACGGCGCTCGCCCACGCCACCACCAATTGCTTCCCGATGATCCTGATCTCGGGCTCGTCCGAGCGCGAGATCGTCGACCTGCAGCAGGGCGACTACGAGGAGATGGACCAGCTCGCCATCGCCAAGCCCCTGTGCAAGGCGGCCTACCGCGTGCTGCACGCCGCGGACATCGGCATCGGCTTCGCGCGCGCGATCCGCGCGGCGGTCTCCGGCCGGCCCGGCGGCGTCTATCTCGACCTGCCGGCCAAGCTGTTCGGCCAGGTGATCGAGCGCCGATGCCGGCGCCAAGTCGCTGGTGAAGGTGATCGACGCCGCGCCGGCGCAGCTTCCCGCCCCGGCCGCGGTCAAGCGCGCGCTCGACGTCCTCAAGGGCGCCAAGCGGCCGCTGATCATCCTCGGCAAGGGCGCCGCCTATGCCCAGGCCGACGAGGCGATCCGCGCTCTGGTCGAGAAGAGCGGCGTGCCCTTCCTGCCGATGAGCATGGCCAAGGGCCTGCTGCCCGACACGCATCCGCAATGCGCCGGCGCCGCGCGCTCGACGGTGCTGAAGGATTCCGACGTCGTGATGCTGATCGGCGCCCGGCTCAACTGGCTGCTGCTCGCACGGCAAGGGCAAGACGTGGGGCGATGCGCCCAAGAAGTTCATCCAGGTCGACATCGAGCCCAAGGAAATGGACAGCAACGTCGAGATCGCGGCGCCGGTGGTCGGCGACATCGGCTCCTGCGTCGCGGCGCTGCTCGACGGCATGGGCGGCAGCTGGACGAAGGCGCCCGCCGACTGGATGGGCGCGGTCACCGCCAAGCGCGACGAGAACGTCGCCAAGATGGCGCCGCGCCTGATGAACAACAAGTCGCCGATGGACTATCACGGCGCGCTGGGCGCGCTGCGCACCATCGTCAAGGAGCGGCCGGACGCCATCCTCGTCAACGAGGGCGCCAACACGCTCGACCTCGCGCGCGGCGTGATCGACATGTACAAGCCGCGCAAGCGGCTCGACGTCGGCACCTGGGGCGTCATGGGCATCGGCATGGGGTCAGGCCATCGCCGCCGCCGTGGAGACCGGCAAGCCGGTGCTGGCGATCGAGGGCGACAGCGCCTTCGGCTTCTCCGGCATGGAGGTCGAGACGATCTGCCGCTACCAGCTGCCGGTCTGCGTCGTCGATCTTCAACAACGACGGCATCTATCGCGGCACCGACCTCAACAAGGCGGCGGCACGGATCCGGCGCCGACGGTGTTCGTCAAGGGCTCGCGCTACGACAAGATGATGGAGGCGTTCGGCGGCGCCGGCGTCAACGCCACGACGCCGGACGAGCTGAAGCGCGCCGTGAACGCGGCGATGGACTCGGGCAAGCCCACCCTGATCAACGCGGTGATCGATCCGGCCGCCGGCAGCGAGAGCGGCCGCATCGGCAACCTCAATCCGCAAAGCAAGCTGCGCAAGAAGTAGGTCTTCGCGGCACCACGACATTCAAGCGATCGGAGACGAACATGGCTAAGAAGAAGGACAAGAAGGACAAGAAGGCGAAGAAGGACAAGGCCGCCAAGAAGGCCAAGGCGGCGAAGAAGCCGTCGTTGAAGCTCGTCGCCAAGAAGGCCAAGGGAGCTCGGCGGGCAGCGACCTGCCCAAGGTCTCGTCGAAGCCCTGGGGCCAGGACGGCAAGGCGCTCGACGGCGTAAAAATCCTCGACTTCACGCACGTCCAGTCGGGCCCGACCTGCACGCAGCTGCTGGCCTGGTTCGGCGCCGACGTGATCAAGGTCGAGCGGCCGGGCACCGGCGACATCACGCGCGGCCAGCTGCAGGACGTGCCGGACGCCGACAGCCTCTATTTCACCATGCTCAACCACAACAAGCGCTCGATCACGCTCGATTCCAAGAGCAAGGAGGGCATGAAGGTGCTGGAGCGCCTGGTGAAGACCTGCGACGTGCTGGTCGAGAACTTCGCACCCGGCGCGCTCGACCGCATGGGTCTCACCTGGGAGCACATCCACTCGCTCAACCCGCGCATGATCGTGGCCTCGGTCAAGGGCTTCGGCCCCGGCCCCTACGAGGACTGCAAGGTCTACGAGAACGTGGCGCAGTGCGCCGGCGGCTCGGCCTCGACCACCGGCTTCCATGACGGCACCGCCGCTGGTGACCGGCGCGCAGATCGGCGATTCCGGCACCGGCCTGCACCTGGCGCTGGGCATCGTGAGCGCGCTCTACCAGCGCAAGCGCACCGGCCGCGGCCAGCGCGTGCTGGCGGCCATGCAGGACGGCGTGCTCAACCTCTGCCGCGTCAAGCTGCGCGACCAGCAGCGCCTCGCGCACGGGCCGCTCAAGGAATACACGCAGTTCGGCCAGGGCATCCCGTTCGGCGAGGCGACGCCGCGCGCCGGCAACGATTCGGGCGGCGGCCAGCCCGGCGTCATCCTGAAGTGCAAGGGCTGGGAGACCGATCCCAACGCCTACATCTACTTCATCACCCAGGCGCCGGTGTGGGAGAAGATCTGCGACCTGATCGGCGAGCCCGGCTGGAAGACCCATCCGGACTACGCCAAGCCGCCGGCGCGCCTGCCGCGGCTGAAGGAGATCTTCGAGCGCATCGAGCAGTGGACCATGACCAAGACCAAGTTCGAGGTCATGAACGAGTGCAACGCGTTCGACATCCCGGTCGGCCCGATCCTGTCGATGAAGGAGACTGGCCGAGGAGCCGTCGCTGCGCGCAGACCGGCACCGTCGTCGAGGTCGATCATCCGACGCGCGGCAAGTACCTGTCGGTCGGCAATCCGATCAAGCTCTCCGACTCGATCACCGAGGTCGAAGCGCTCGCCGCTTGCTGGGCGAGCACACCGACGAGATCCTGACCAAGGTGCTGAAGTTCACGCCGCGCGAGATCGCCGAGATCAAGGCATCCGGCGCGACGGGCCAAGCGCCCAAAGCCCAGGCCGCGGAGTAACACCATGCGCATCGTGGTCCACGGCCAGCAGGCCTTCGGCAAGGCCGTGCTCGAGGCGCTGCTCAAGCGCGGCGAGAACGTCGTCGGTGTCTATGTGGCGCCGGAGAAGCCCGGCCAGCGGCCCGATCCGCTCAAGGAAGCGGCGGTCGCGGCCAAGCTGCCGGTCTACCAGCCGGCCTCCTATCGCAAGCCCGAGGTGTGGGAGGAGTTCCGGCGCTGAAACCCGACCTGCAGGTCATGGCGTTCGTCACCCTGTTCGTGCCCGAGGAGTTTCTGAACATCCCGACGCACGGCTCGATCCAGTACCACCCCTCGCTGTTGCCGGCCTATCGCGGCGCCAGCGCGATCAACTGGCCGATCATCCTGGGCGAGAAGGAAACCGGCCTGTCGATCTTCTGGCCCGACAACGGCCTCGATACCGGCGACGTGCTGCTGCAGAAGAAGACGCCGATCGGGCCCAAGGACACGCTGGGCACGGTCTATTTCGACCGCCTGTTCCCGATGGGCGTCGAGGCGATGCTCGAGTCCGTCGATCTCGTGAAGGCCGGCAAGGCGCCGCGGATCAAGCAGGACGAAGCGCACGCGACCTACGAAGGCCGCTGCACCACGGACACCGCGCGCATCGACTGGGGCAAGTCGTGGCGGCAGATCGATCCCCTGATCCGCGGCTGCAATCCGGCGCCCGGCGCCTGGACGATGCTCGACGGCAAGACGGTGCAGATCTTCGACATCCAGCCGCTGCCCGCCCGCGATCCCAAGGGCATCGCCGGCAAGCTGGGCGAAGTCGTCGAGATCACCGCCGACAGCTTCACCGTCGTCTGCGCCGACGGCCGCATCAAGGTGCTGCGCGTGAAGCCGGTCGACGGCCCCAAGGTCGGTGCCGGGGAATTCGCCGCCGCGGCCCATCTGACGGTGGGCACGCGGCTCGGCTGATCACAAGACGCGCGGCCCTTCTCTCTTTCTCCTCTCCCCCTTGGGGGAGAGGTTGGGTGAGGGGATGATGCAAGAGACAGTCTTCGGACCCCCTCACCTAGCCTCTCCCCCTTGGGGGAGAGGAACATGAGAAGAAAGGCGAGGCGGAGGCGATAGAAACGCAATTGGAGGAAATCGTCGATGCCCGCTGAACAGCACAAAAACCCCAAGTCCGACATCCAGATCGCCCAGGAGGCCACCAAGCGGCCGATCATGGAGCTGGCGCGCGAGAAGCTCGGCATCGCGCCGGAGAATCTCGACCCCTACGGCCACTACAAGGCCAAGGTGTCGATGGACTACATCAAGTCGCTGCAAAGCAAGCCCAACGGCAAGCTGATCCTGGTTTCGGCGATCTCGCCGACGCCCGCCGGCGAAGGCAAGACCACCACCACCGTGGGCCTGACCGATGCGCTGAACCATATCGGCAAGAAGGCGATGCTCTGCCTGCGCGAGCCCTCGCTCGGGCCCTCCTTCGGCATGAAGGGAGGTGCGGCTGGCGGCGGCTATGCCCAGGTCGTGCCGATGGAGGACATTAACCTCCATTTCACCGGCGACTTCCATGCCATCGGGGCGGCGCACAACCTGCTGTCGGCGCTGATCGATAATCACATCTACTGGGGCAATGCGCTCGGCATCGACGGCCGCCGCGTGGCCTGGCGGCGCGCCATCGACATGAACGACCGCAGCCTGCGCGAGATCGTCTCGTCGCTGGGCGGCGTCGCCAACGGCTTCCCGCGCGAGGACGGCTTCGACATCACGGTCGCCTCGGAGGTGATGGCGATCTTCTGCCTGGCCAAGGACCTCGAGGACCTGAAGACGCGGCTCGGCAACATCATCGTCGCCTACACGCGCGACCGCAAGCCGGTGCGCGCTTCCGAGCTCAAGGCGCATGGGCCGATGGCGGTGCTGCTGAAGGACGCGCTGTCGCCCAACCTCGTGCAGACGCTCGAGGGCACGCCCGCCTTCATCCATGGCGGCCCCTTCGCCAACATCGCGCATGGCTGCAATTCGGTGCTGGCCACGACCACGGCGCTGAAGCTCGCCGACTACGTGGTGACCGAAGCGGGCTTCGGCGCCGACCTGGGCGGCGAGAAGTTCATCGACATCAAGTGCCGCAAGACCGGCCTGATGCCCGACGCCGTCGTGCTGGTGGCGACCATCCGGGCGCTCAAGATGCATGGTGGGGTGAAGAAGGAAGACCTCAAGACCGAGAACCTGAAGGCGCTGGAAGCCGGCATGTCCAACCTGCAGCGCCATGTCGAGAACGTGCAGAAGTTCGGCCTGGTGCCGGTGATCTCGATCAACCGCTTCAGCGCCGACACCGACGCCGAGATCGCGCTGGTCAAGTCGGCCTGCGCCAAGCTGGGCGTCGAGGCGGTGATGGCCGACCATTGGGCCGAAGGCGGCAAGGGCGCGGCCGATGTCGCGCGCGCCGTGGTCAAGGTGATCGAAGGCGGCAAGGGCAAGATGAAGCTGCTCTATCCCGACGACATGCCGCTTTTGGAAAAGATCCGCACCATCGCCAAGGAGATCTACCGCGCCAAGGACATCGCCGCCGACAAGCCGGTGCGCGACCAGCTCGCCCAGTTCGAGGCGATGGGCTTCGGCAAGGTGCCGGTCTGCATCGCCAAGACGCAGTACAGCTTCTCGACCAATCCCGACGCCAAGGGCGCGCCCTCCGATCACATCGTGACGGTGCGCGAGGTCCGGCTCTCGGCCGGCGCGGAGTTCGTGGTCGCGGTGTGCGGCGACATCATGACCATGCCCGGCCTGCCCAAGGTGCCGGCCGCCAACTCGATCGACATCGGCCCCGATGGGAAGATCGTCGGGCTGTTCTAGACGAGAGCTCTTCGACAGATCCCTCACCCTGAGGAGCGGCCGCAGGCCGCGTCTCGAAGGGTGGGCAACGATAGGGCAGGTTGCCCATCCTTCGAGACGCATCGCTGCGCGATGCTCCTCAGGATGAGGTGTTATGCGTTCCGCTTCCGGGCGCAGTGCGGTTTCCCCTTCCTCGAATCCGCTCTAGGGTCTCCCCAGCAAAGATGAGGAGACCCCGATGAACGTCCAGACCAAGATGAAGGCGGCGGCGCCGGTGCGGCCGGATCTCGACCCCGATCTCAACAATCTCGCGATGTCGAAGGAGGCGCAGCCGCTGTTCGACGCGGTGAAGAAGCACATCGAGGAGAATGTCGCGCCGATCACCGACGAGTTCTTCCGCCTGGGCGAAGGCCGCACGGACGACTGGAGCTGGGCGCCCGGGCAGCTCGAGCTGCTCGAGGCGCGCCAAGGACAAGGCCAAGGCCTCCGGCCTGTGGAACTTCTTCCTGCCCGACGTCCGAGATCGGCCGGGGCCTCACCAACCTCGACTACGCCTATATCGCCGCCGAGCTCGGCAAGCAGCCGCTGGCGTCGGAGTCGCTCAACTGCTCCGCGCCCGACACCGGCAACATGGAAGTGCTGGAGAAGGTCGGCACGCCCGAGCAGAAGGAGAAGTGGCTGAAGCCGCTGCTGAACGGCGAGATCCGCTCGGCCTTCGCCATGACCGAGCCGCGACGTCGCCTCGTCGGACGCCAAGAACATCGCCAGCCGCGCCGAGCTCGACGGCGACGAGTGGGTGATCAACGGCGAGAAGTACTACATCTCCGGCGCCGGCGATCCGCGCTGCAAGATCATGATCACCATGGTGCAAGACCAGCCCCGAGGCCTCGCCGCAGTTCCAGCAGTCGCAGATCCTGGTGCCGATCGACACGCCGGGCGTCGAAGATCCTGGGGCCGATGAACGTGTTCGGCCACGACGACGCGCCGCACGGCCACATGCACCTCAAGTTCGACGAACGTGCCGGGTGCCGCCAGGAGAACATCCTGCTGGGCGAGGGCCGCGGCTTCGAGATCTCGCAGGTCCGCCTCGGGCCCGGGCCGCATCCATCACTGCATGCGCTCGATCGGCGCCGCCGAGAAGGCGCTCGACCTGATGGTCAAGCGCGGCTCGACCCGCACCGCCTTCGGCAAGCCGCTGATCCAGCTCGGCAAGAACCTCGAGGCTGGTCGCCGCGCGCCGCATCGAGATCGAGGCCATGCGCCTGATGGTGCTGAAGGCCGCCAAGGCGATGGACGTGCTGGGCAACCGCGAGGCCCGCGTCTGGGTCAGCATGGTCAAGGCCATGGTGCCCGAGCGGGTGTGCCAGATCATCGACCAGGCGATCCAGATCCACGGCGCCACCGGCGTCTCGCAGTGGACGCCGCTCGCCGAGATGTACGCCCAGCAGCGCACCCTGCGCCTGGCCGACGGCCCGGACGAGGTCCATCACATGGTGGTCGGCCGGGCGGAGCTCAGCCGGCACTGATCCAGGCGGCGGAGGCGGCCGGCCCAAGGTGCCGGCCGTCCCTTCGAGGTCAGGGCAATCGCATATGATTATCTATTCCGTCATCCCGAGCGAAGCCGCCCAACGGGCGGCGTAGTCGACGGACCTGTTCATGTTGCCGCGGCAACAAGAATAGGTCCCTCCGCTGCACCTCGCTGCGCTCGGCTCCGGTCGGGATGACGGAGTTTTTGGCCATATGCGATAGCCCTGCCTTCGAGGGGGAGGCGCGGTCAGGTCCGTCGTGCGAGGCTGTGGTGTCGCGTCCCAGCCCTCATCAGGGCGCGTGCCATCGCGCTATGTGAAAAAAGGACCCGTCCATAAATTGCGCTGGTATTTATTCCTGCGGCCGCAACGCCAAGTAAGTAGTCTCTAAACATCAGACCCACCAGCACGTGACCGGCACCACCAGAATAAACGCGACTGGGAATACCAGCCAGGTTTGCCAGTGTTCGGCAGCTCGCCGAACCGCCCTCTTCCAGACCTCCTTGCGTTCCGCGGCGGGCAGAGCTGACATTTCCGGGAGACTCTAAGAGCACGGAAGAATCTGGGCCCGGATCTTGGCGATGGCGCCGCCGCGTCTTTAATCCTGGTCGGTTCGCGCGATAATCTTCCTTAGGTGCGATCGCGTGATTCGAAACATGATCCGTTCAGAAACCATACAGGCAACTCCAAGCGCGATCCCCAATCCAACCAAGTAGCTTCCGAGAAGCGAGCCTAACGGATCGGCGACAAACGGTATTGCAACGGAGACGGCCAGCAGTGTCAGGAAAGTTTGCCACTGCCCGTAGGCCTGATCGGTGGCCCTCTTCCAGACGTCCTTTCGTTCGGCGTCGGTCAGACCTGATAGTTCGGGCAGACCCTTATACGACCAATGGATTGGCATTGTGCCGCCTCTTGCTGTGGTTTGGCCCGTAGCGGGAATTGCCACTCGGACCGCACATACGACGCTCCTCGTAGAGAGACGGCTTAGCCGGCCCCCTCGTTACAGCGGAAATGAGAGCAACCGCCTCTTTGCGCGTTGCCTCAGTGCATAGGTTCCCTGGAGGCCGGGGCCTGGAACAGGCCCAGGTTCTGCCGGATGCCCATGGCCAGGGTCATCATCAGGGCGGCCCCGCCCAGCATCGCGTAGGCCTGGCCGCGCGAAACCTCGGAAACGTGGAAGGATTTGCTCATGCCCGGTGAGGATAGGGTCAGTGCAGATGCTTGACGTGCAGCAATCTCGATCCCCCGTCGAGGCCATCGCCTTCGCGGTGAAGCCGATCCCGCGGTCGATGGCAGCACTCACCGAAAGGAGGCGAGATTTGCCGTCTTGAGGCCCAGCCCCGCAAGACGGTACGACTGACCGTATGGACATCGCCTTCGTTGCCGACTGGCTCAATCTCATCCTGCGCTGGGCCCACATGATCGTGGGCGTCGCCTGGATCGGCGCCTCGTTCTACTTCATCTGGCTGGACAATCACCTGAAGCCGCCGCTCGACCCGGCCGACGCGGCCAGGGGCATCGGCGGCGAGGTCTGGGCGGTCCATGGCGGCGGCTTCTACACCGCCAAGAAATTCGTGCTGGCGCCAGAAAAGCTGCCGCCCGAGCTGCACTGGTTCAAGTGGGAAGCCTACACGACCCTGATCACGGGCTTCTTCCTGCTCTGCCTGGTCTATTACTACGGCGCCGAGATCGCCTTGATCGACCCCTCGGTGATGGCGCTCAGCAAGCCCGAAGCGATCGCCATCGGCCTGGGCTTCCTGGTGCTGGGCTGGCTGGTCTATGACGGGCTCTGCCGTTCCGCCTTCGGCGAGGACGAGCTTCTGCTGGGCGGGCTGCTCTTCCTCTATTGCGCGGTCGCCGCCTGGGCGCTCTGCCACCTGTTCTCGGGCCGCGGCGCCTATCTTCATTTCGGCGCCATGCTGGGCGCCATCATGGTGCTGAACGTCTATTTCGTGATCATCCCCGGCCAGCGCGAGCTGGTGAAGGCCAAGGAGGAAGGCCGCACGCCCGACCCGAAATACGGCGCCATGGGCCGCCAGCGATCGGTCCACAACACCTATTTCACCCTGCCCGTGCTCTTCACCATGATCAGCAACCACTATGCGGGGCTCTACGGCCACGAGTGGAACTGGGTCCTGCTGATCCTGGTTTCGGTGGCGGGCGCGCTGATCCGGGTGTGGTTCGTGCAGCGCCACAAGGGCAATGCCGATCCGCTGGTGCTGGCGGGCGGCCTGGTCGTGCTGGCGCTGACGGCGATCCTTTCCTTGCCGCGCCCCGCCGTCGATATCGGCCCGCCCGCGTCGTTCGCCGAGGTTCAGCCGATCTTCCAGGCGCGCTGCCAACCCTGCCATGCCACCAAGCCGACGCAGGAAGGTTTCGCCGCCGCGCCCAAGGGAGTGCTTCTGGAGACGCCGGAGGAGATCCGCGCCCGGGCCGCGATGATCAACCAGCAGGTCTGGGTGACCCGGGTCATGCCACCCGGCAATCTGACCCAGATCACCGAAGCGGAGCGGCGCCTGATTGCGCGCTGGTTCAAGGGCGGTGCACAGTAGCGCCATGAATGTCCGTTCGGGCACCCTGCCCTGGCGCCGCCTGCTCACGGCGGCACTAGCGGCAGCCGCGATTTTTGTCTACTGGACTCAGCTCTCCGACCGCGGCGCGCGCGATCATTCGCGCGGGCCGGCCGTGGCCGATTCCCGAGTCTCGACGGAAGGGCAAGGCTGGGGCGCGGGCGTGGGCTTCGCCGATTCGCGCCGGCTCGAGGAGCACTATGAAAAACACGGCGCGGAGTTCGGCACCATCAGCAAGCAGGACTATCTGCACCAGGCGCAGCTCCTGCGCGACGCCAAGGTTGAAGGCCCGATCCTCGCAGACCGTGCGGGCGGACGGCGTGACGACGCGCTTCGATCGGCAGACCGGCGCCTTCATCGCCTACAATCCCAACGGCGTCATCCGCACCTTCTTCAAACCCAACGACGGCGAGCGCTACTATCGCCGCCAGGCCGAGCGCGGCGAATGAAGCCGCCGCCGCCGCCCGGCCCGCCCGACGTCGCCGACCTGCGCGAGCTCATCGACCAGTGGGCCGAGTTCACCGCGGGCCTTGCCGTCGCCGACTACAGCTTCGACCTCGACAACTGGCTGAACGACGTCGACGTGCGCGAGCTGATCCTCGAGGCGCTGCCGATGTTCAGCCGCGAGGAGATGGGCGACCATGCGCTGAAGCTCGACAGCGCCGACAAGGCCTTCATGATGGCGACCCGTGACTTCAAGAACTGCGTGTGGGGCAAGGGCACGGCGCGCAAGGAGAAATGGACGCCGCAGAAGAACTGGTGGTACTTCCGCACGCCGCTGCGCTCGAACTCGCAGCTCGAGGACGAGCTGGCGACGGTTCGCTAGGTTTCATGGCTGGGGGCGCGCCACTCCAGTGGCGCGTCTTCGTTTCCCTCAAAGGAAGATCGCGCCACTGGAGTGGCGCGCCCCCAGCAAAGAGGTGAGATGGCATCGTCAAAAATCCTGATCGAGACGGCGGGACCGGTCACCACCTTCGTCATCAACCGGCCGCAGGCCAAGAACGCGCTCGACAACGAGGCCGCCCATGCGCTCGGCGCCGCGTTCAAGGCCTTCGAGGCCGATCGCGGAGCGCAGGTCGCGGTGCTGACCGGCGCCGGCGGCGCGTTCTGCGCCGGCGCCGACCTGAAGGAGCTGGGCTCGGGTACCGACTATTTCCCGTGGGCCGGCAGCGACGAGGGCCCGCTGCGCGCGTCGCTTGCCAAGCCGGTGATCGCCGCCATCGAGGGCCACGCCTGCGCGGGCGGGCTGGGCGTGGCGCTGTTCTGCGACATCCGGATCGTCGACGACACCGCGACCTTCGGCGTGTTCTCGCGTCGCTGGGGCGTGCCGATGAGCGACGGCACGACGGTCCGCCTGCCGCGCATCGTGGGCCAGGGCCGCGCGCTCGACATGCTGCTGACCGGTCGCGCCGTCGGCGCCGACGAGGCGATCGCCATCGGTCTCGCCACGCGCAAGGTGGCGCGCGGCACGACACGGGCCGAGGCCGAGAAGCTGGCGCGCGAGATCGCCGGCTTCCCGCCGATCGCCATGACTGTCGGACCGCCAGTCGGCCTATGAAAGCTTCGACCGCGATCAGCAGACGGCGGTGCGCCGCGAGATGGAATTGTCACTGGCGGCGCGGCGCCAGGAATCGCAGAAAGGCGCGGCGCGCTTCGCCCAGGGCGAGGGCCGGCACGGAAAGTTCGAGAGGCATTGATGCGGGCGCTGGTCTGTCAGGCCTACGGGTCGATCGAAAATCTCAAGATCGCCGACCTGGCCGGTGCCCGAGCCCAAGGCAGGCGAGATCCTGGTGCGGGTCGGCGCGGCGGGCGTGAGCTTCGCCGCCCTGCTGGGCGTCCAGGGCAAGCACCAGAACAAGCCGCGCGCTGCCCTATGTGCCGGGCAACGAGTTGGCGGGCCACGTGGTGAAGCTCGGCCCCGGCGTCACCGGCGTCGCGGTCGGGCAGCGCATCACCACCGGCGTCAGCCAGGGCGCCTACGCCGAATATGCCGTGGCCACCGCCGCCAACGCCGTGGTGATCCCCGAGACCATGCCCTACGCCCAGGCAACCAACTTCCCGACGCTCTATCCGACAGCCTACGGCGCGCTCAAATGGAAGGCCGACATGCAGCCGGGCGAGGTGCTCCTGGTGCATGGCGCGGGCGGCGGCTCGGGCCTGACCGCCATCGAGGTCGGCAAGGCGATGGGCGCTGTCGTGATCGCCTCGGCGGGCGGCGCCGACAAGCTCGCGGCCGCGCGCGAGGCCGGCGCCGATCACCTGATCGACTATCGCAGCGAGGACTTGCGCGCGCGGGTGCTCGAGCTGACCGACGGGCGCGGCGCCGACGTGATCTACGATCCCGTGGGTGGCGAGGCCTTCGATATCTCGTTGCGCTGCGTGGCGCCGGAAGGACGGCTGATCCCGATGGGCTTCGCCAGCGGCACCATCCCGCGGATCCCGGCCAACATCCTGCTGGTCAAGAACGTGACGGTGATCGGCTTCTACTACGGCTACTACACCGGGTGGGGCGGCAAGGCGCCGCCGACGCCCAAGGAGGCCGCTGCCGTGGGCCGGCGCCGCGCCCTGGTGGCCGAAGCGCAGCGAGAGCTGATGCGCTGGTTCACCCAGGACAAGCTCAAGGCCACCATCGCCGGCACTTTCGATCTCGCAGACTGGGTGCAGGCCTTCAGGCTGATCGAGGAACGCACCGTCGTCGGCAAGGCCGTTCTGGTTCCCTGACGGAGAGGCTTGTCGCCGTCGGCGAGCTTCCGGCATATTCGGATTGCATGCCGCTGCAATGGACGGTCTCCCATCCGACGCGTCTGGTGATCGCTGTCGCCAAGGACGAGCTTCGTCTGAAGGACGTCGAGGACTATCTCGATGAAGTCCTGGCGGCGGGCGCCTTGCCCTATCGCAAGATCTTCGACACGACGGGCGCCACCGTAAGACTCGAAGAGGACGACCTGATGGCGCTTGGCGCCCGCATCCGCGCCTACATTCCGTTGGGTCCGATCGGTCCGCTCGCCATCGTGGCCGCGAACGAACGGAGCTACGGCCAGGCGCGCATGTTCACGGCCCTGGCCGAAGCCGACCGGCCGGTCAAGATCTTCCGCGAGCTCCACGCGGCGCGCCGCTGGCTGGACGAGCAGACGACCAAGCCGTGACGGCGAAGCGGATTCCGATTGGTAGAACGGCACCACCTCACCCTGAGGAGCGCACGCAGTGCGCGTCTCGAAGGGTGGGCAGCCACAAGGCAGGTTGCCCACCCTTCGAGACGCATCGCTGCACGATGCTCCTCAGGGTGAGGTGATTTTGTCGAAGCAGAGCTCGCCCGACATCATCCGATGTCGCCGAAGCTCCCGCCGCGGCCCTTGCCGGCGGCGAAGCGGGCGGCGCCGGAACGGGCCTCGGCCTGCAGCGCCGGCGCACCGCACCTTGCTTCGTTGACCAGCGCCTGGGCGACATCGAGGCTCCACTGCTCGTAGGACGAGCGGCGATCGGAGCGCAGGCAGGTCTGCGGAAACTTGGCGAGCTGCAGGGCGAGCGTCCGCGCCTCGGCCAGGGCCTCGCCCTCGGGCACCAGGCGATTCGCCAAGCCCCAATCGTAGGCCTCGCGGGCGCCGACCTCGCGGCCGGTCAGGATCATGTCGAGCGCGCGGCTGTGGCCGATGAGGCGCGGCAGGCGGACCGTGCCGCCGTCGATCAGGGGCACGCCCCAGCGCCGGCAGAACACGCCGAACCGCGCGCTCTGCGACGCCACGCGCAGGTCGCACCACAAGGCGAGCTCGAGGCCGCCGGCCACGGCATAGCCCTCGACGGCGGCGATCACGGGCTTGGAGAGAAGATGGCGGGTCGGGCCCATCGGGCCGGGCCCTTCGGCGTCATGCAGCGTCGGACTTTCGCGGCCGGCTGCGACCTTGAGATCGAAGCCCGCGCAGAAGCTGCCGCCGCGGCCCGTCAGGATGGCGACCGACTGGCTCGGGTCGGCATCGAAGGCGAAGAAGGCCGCGCGCAGCAGCTGCGCGGTCTCGGGATCGACGGCGTTGCGCGCTTCGGCGAAGCGGTCGATCGAAACGACCGTGACCGGGCCGTCCTTCTCGATCGCAACCTTCGCCATGCTAGCGACCCTGCATCATGCGGAGCGGCGTATAGACCAGCACCGTCTCGCCCTTCTGGTTCTTGACGTCGTTGGTGGTGCGCACCAGCGCGCGCGACGGGTCCTTGGAAGTCGGCCTGATCTCGGTGAGCTCGATCTCGACATGGATGGTGTCGCCGACATAGGTCGGGCCCTTGATGTCGAAGCCCATCGACAGGAAGGCGAGGCCCGAGCCCTGCAGGGTGGTCGGGATGACCAGCCCCTCGGCCATGGAATAGACGAGCGCGCCCGGCACGGGATGCCCGCCGCGCATGGGTGCATGGTCCTTGATGTATTCCGTGTTGGTGAACAGCTCCTCGGAAAAGCCGCAAAGCGTCACGAAGCTCAGGAGGTCAGCCTCGAACAGCGTCCGGCCAAAGGTGACGAAGCGGTCGCCGATCGCAAGATCGCGCCAATTCCAGCCGATCCCGAGCTGTTTCATGGCCGATCCCTCAATGGGCGTGCGTGCCAGCGCCGGCGCCCTCACGCAAGACGTAGAGCCTGCTGCAATAGGGGCACTCGACACGCCCCTCTTCGCCCAGGTTAAGATAGATCTTAGGATGTCCCAACGCGCCGCCACCGCCATCGCAGGCGACGCGGTCGGTTTCAACGGTAATGATTTCAAAAGGCTCGGTCACAATCCCCCTCCTCTCACGCCGGCGCATGATAGCCGCCACTGGCCTCGCGGTCATGCTTTCCGCCTGCGCCCCCACCGTCATTCCGGCAGGCAGCGCAGTGCGCCAACCGCAGCTCACGCCCGACCGTTATGTCGCAGCCGACGGCACGGTACTGCCGGTGGCGGTCTGGCCCGCCGCAAACGGCCCGCCCAAGGCGGTGATCCTGGGCCTGCACGGCTTCGGCGACTACCGCAAGGCCTGGGATGAGCCGGCGGAGATCTGGGCCAAGGACGGCATCACCACCTATTCCTACGACCAGCGCGGCTTCGGCAAGAGCCCGACGCGCGGCCGCTGGCCCGGCACCGACGCCCTGGTCGATGACGCCAAGGCGATGGCGCTGCTGCTGCGCGCCCAATATCCCGGCGTGCCCCTCTACCTCGCCGGCGAAAGCATGGGCGGTGCGGTGGCCCTGGTCGCCGCCGACCGCGATATCGATGTCGACGGTCTGATCCTGGCCTCGGCGGCGCTGCGCTCGCGCGAGTCCTTCGGGCCGGTCGTCAATGCGGTCGCCTGGTTCGTCGCCCACACCGTTCCGTGGTTTCCCAACGGCCCGACCTCGATCGACTTCCAGCCGACCGACAATCCCAAGACCATGGACAAGCTCAGGAACGATCCGCTGATGCTGCGCGCGGCGCGGATGGACATGGGCTATGGGCTGCTCGACCTGATGGACGATGCGCGCGCGTCGGCCGAACATGTGCGCATGCCGTACCTGATGCTGCACGGGTTGGGCGACCGCATCGTGCCGCAGGAACCGGTGCGCGCCGCCATCGAGGTCATGCCGCGCCGGGCCGATTCCAAGCTCGCCTTCTACAAGAACGGCTATCACCTGCTGCTGCGCGACAAGGAAGGCAAGGTGGTGGCCGAGGACGTCGTCGCCTGGATCTCCGACCACGAGGCCGCACTGCCCTCGGGCGCCGGCGCCAGCCATTCGCAGCCGGAGATCGCGGCGCTCTGGGGATCCAGGCGCAGCCGCTAGACGCGGCAGCGACTCAGGCGCAGCGGATGACGACCGAAGCGGCGCCACGCACCATGGTCATGTCGCCGCGTGTCGGCATGTTTTCCATGTTGAGCACGGTGTAGTTGGGGCCCTTGCACATCGCCACCGCGCGGCTCTGGCAGCTTCCGGGCTGCTCGCAGCTGATGGAGATCGCGGGCTTGCCGTCGGACCAGGTGACCGCGCTGGCTGTCGTGCGGGAGGTTGGGTCATTGCCCATCGTATTGCTGGCGTTTGCGCAGGCCGCTGCGGCACCCGCGATGCACAGCCCGAGCGCGCGGCGAACCATCGATCGCGAGATCATAGCCTTCTCCCCTTCTTTGCCGGTCATCGACCAGGTTGCGTGACAGTACCTCGCGACGACGTGCCCGTATAGTCTCGCCGCGCCCGACCACGACCCATTGGAGAATCCTGCGATGCGGTTCGCCCGCGCACTTCCGCTGCTGCTCGCTTTCACCGCTCTGCCGTTGTCCGACGTCCGGGCGCAGCAGACGGACCAGCAGCTCGCCGCGCGCTGCGCCGAACTGGGCGCGATCTTCGACCGCTGGGGCGCGCGCCGCAGCGAGGGCTCGGGCGGGCCCAACATGATCCGTCTGGGCGCCGGCATCGATTGCGAGAGAGGCCGCTACGCCCAGGGCATCAGGGCGCTGGAAGATCTCCTGCAGCGGAACAGGATCCCCGTCCCGCCAGCCTGATTCACCGTTCGACGACGCCCATGACCTCGATCTCGACCAGCAGGCCGGGAACCGCGAGCGCGCTCACCGCCACCAGGGTCGAGGTCACGACCGAGCCCTTGAGCGCCGGGCGCAGCGCCTTGGTCACCGCGGCCATGTCGCGGATGTCGGTGACGAAGATCGTCATGCGGGTGAGGTCGGCGAGGCGCGAGCCGGCCGCTTTCAGCGCCGATTCGATCTTGCGCATGGTGACCCGGGTCTGCTGGGCGGCATCCTTGCCCTGGACCCGGCCCTTGGCGTCGAGCGAGGTCGTGCCCGAGACGAAGACGAACGGCCCGCTGGTGATGGCCCGGACGTAGAAGGGCACGACTTCGGTGCCGTCGGGAAAGAGTTTCTTCGCCATGTCCTACTCCCCTAATGTGCGGCGGGAGAATATGCGGCGCGCACGCCGTTGCAAGGAGAACCGATGTCGCTCGATCGCTACCGCACCGCAATCGTGACCGGCGCCAGCCGCGGCATCGGCGCGGCGACGGTCCGCCAGCTCCGCATCAGCGGGCTCGATGTCTATGCCGTCGCCCGCTCGGCCGACGATCTCAGCGAGCTCGCGCGCGAGACCGGCTGCCGGCCGTTGGCGCTCGATATCTCGCACCGCGACGCCGTGCTCGGCGTGCTGGGCGGGCTCGACGCCGACGTCCTGGTCAACAATGCCTCGGCGTCGGTGCGTTCGACTGCCTCGTGGGAGGCCGCACCCGACGACATCGACGCGCTGATGGAGGTCAATATCAAGGGCGCGCTCCATTGCCTGGCCGCCACGGTGCCGGGCATGAAGGCGCGCGGGCTGGGCCACATCGTCAACCTGAGCTCGATGGCGGCCGCCTGGACGATTCCCGGCATGCCGGTCTACGCCATGACCAAGGCCGCCTTGCGCAACCTCAGCCAGACCTTGCGGCTCGACCTGCACGGCAGCGGCGTGCGGGTGAGCGAGATCGCGCCGGGCCGGGTCGAGACCGGCGCGCATCTCGCCCTCCTCGCGGACCGCGAGGAAGGGCGGCAGCGTTTCTACGAAGGCTTCGAATGCCTGCAGCCCGACGACATCGCCGAGGCCGTGATGTTCGTGCTGGGCGCGCCGCAGCGCATGGATGTGAGCTACATGGAGATCGTGCCGACCGATCAATCCTACGGCGGCTCGCAATTCCTGCGCCGCGATCCCGCATAGGCATGTCGCTTGCAAGCTCCCACGCCATGACCCTGAAGAATCTCGCCGCCATCCTCGATCCGACCGCACCCGACGATCGTCCCCTCATCATCGAGGTTTCGCCGGAGGGCGACGAAAGGCTCCGCCTGTCCTACGGCGAGGGACGCCGGCGCATCGCCGCCCTGGCACGCGGGCTTCTCAAGCGTGGCCTGCAGCGCGGCGAGGCGGTGGCCATCGTGGCCGCCAACAGCGCCGACTATCTCGTGCTCTACATGGCGGCCATGGCGGCGGGGCTGGTCTCGGTCTGCGTCAACCACAAGCTGCCGCGCGAGACCGTGGCGCACATCATGAAGGACTCGGCGATCAAGCTCGCCATCGCCGACGCCAAGCGCGCACCGCTCGTCGCCGCGCTGGTGCCGACCGTGGCGATGGAGGATATCGACGCCCTGCTCGATCCGGGCCTCTTCGACCCCGTCGACATGCGGCCCGAGGAAGTGGCGATGGTGCTTTACACCTCGGGCTCGACCGGCCTGCCCAAGGGGGTGCCGCTGACGCACGGCGGCTATATCTGGGCGACCGGCGCCACGCCCGAGCAGCGGCCCGGCATCGAGGGCAAGAAGGCGATCATCGCGGCGCCGCTCTTCCACATGAACGGCCTGTTCAGCGCCAAGCTGGTGATGCTGAACGGCGGCACCATCGTGCTGATGACCAGCTTCACAGCCCGGGGCTACATCCGCGCCATCGATCGCCTGCGGATCGACATGGTGACCTCGGTGCCGACCATGCTGGCGCTGGTGATGCGCGAGACCGAGGCCCTCGCCGAGGCCGACCTGGGCTGCGTCACCGTGGCCGTCACCGGCTCGGCGCCCTCGACGGCTGAGTTCTTCGAGCAGATGCACCGGCTTTTTCCCAACGCTGAGACGGCCAACAGCTGGGGCACGACGGAGTCGGGCCCGATTGCCTTCGGCGCGCATCCCGACGGCATCGCCAGGCCGCCGGGCGCGCTCGGCTATCCGCGCAAGGGCATCGATCTGAAGTTCGTCGGCGACGACCCGGACCAGGGCGTGCTGCACATCAGGACACCGGCGCTGATGAGCGGCTACCTCAACCGCGAGGCCGACACGAAGAAGCGCCTGGTCGACGGCTGGTACGACACCGGCGACGTCATGCGGCGCGACGCGAACGGCTTCGTCTTCTTCGTCGGCCGCGCCGACGACATGTTCCAGTGCGGCGGCGAGAACGTCTATCCCGGCGAGGTCGAAAAGCTCTTGGGCCGCCATCCCGACGTCGCCCAGGCCTGCGTCGTGCCGGTGGCGGACGAGATCAAGTACCAGCTGCCGGTCGCCTTCGTGGTGGCCAGGCCGGGCACCCGGCCGACCGAGGAAGCGCTGCGCCGCTTCGCCCTCGACAACGGGCCGGCCTATGCCCATCCGCGCGCAGTGTGGTTCGTCGACGAGCTGCCGCTGGCCGGCACCAACAAGATCGACCGCAAGGCGCTGCTCGATCGCGCCGCGGCCAGCTATGCGCGCGTGGACGGACCGCGGGTTTGACCAGGAGTTCGCGGTGAAGCCGATCTTCTCCCGATCGGGTCCCAACCGTCGTAGCCCTCCTTGAGGAGCCGGGCGAGCGGCTCGGGCGTCGACGAGGTGTCTCGACGGTTGTGGCACATGGTATTTCGGCCTTTTGATTCAAAGTTTCTGCACGCACTGTCGTCCAAAGAGCGGGCTGGGGCGGCGACCGTTCGCGTTGCGCCAATCCGGGCCCTCCGCTATGGTCCGCCGCGCCGGACCCGTAGCTCAGCTGGATAGAGCGCTGCCCTCCGAAGGCAGAGGTCGTGAGTTCGAATCTCGCCGGGTCCGCCATCTCCGGTCTACGCCGCTTTACAGCCGCCCTCACTCGATCCGCGGTATTCAGCAACATTCGAACCGCGGGAGCGGTACCTCCTGCTGGTCAAGGCGAAATCGGCCAGCAACGGCCCGGCCTGAATCAAATGCCGAGATGTGGACGAGGTAGATGGACAGGTCGCCGACAAGCTTGAACCAGCGCACGCTCTCGGTGGCAATATAACGCCTTGTCGGGCTTGGCGCTGCGGTGGCAGCATTGCACATGGGTATGATTGATAGCCTGCTTGGCGAGAGTCCCCGACGGCACTATCGTCGCCGCGGCTACTACGTTTTTCGAGATGTCTTTCCCGTCGGGCAGATTGACGCGCTTGCAGACATGGCCCGCAACACCATGCCGGACTATCAGGGCGAGCACCTTCGGCAGGACGGGCGCGCGGCAGTCAATGATTTCTATCCCGGGACACGGCTCATCCGAAATCCACCATTCAACCTGCATTTGCCGCTAGCCAGCGATCTGCGTCCGTTGTCCGTGGCTCTACAGGCATTGATCACGGCGCCGGCGCTGGCCGATCGGCTTAAAGAACTCGATGGCGCCGAACACTACCACATCATCCAAACATTGCTGTTCTTCGCGGCCCAGACGACGGAATTTCATATAGACAGTTGGGCGCTCGACACGGTTCCTCACGGCGGCGCGCACACGCTCTGGATCCCGCTTCGGGATATGGACTTCAAATCGGGGCTGCCGAGCATTTTGCCTTGGCCGATGGGCAAGCTCGTCTCCGAGCAGGAACTTGGCCTATCAAGTGATCGATCTCATGCAGACCGCTACGCTCGATATCACGAGGCCCTATCGGCCAAACTGCTGAAGGACGGCCCGGAGATTACGACCGCGCTGGTGCGCCGCGGCGATCTCATGGTCTGGTCGTCCCTGACGCCGCATTTCACGCTGCCGTCGCAACCCTTCCCGACGGAACGGTTGTCGCTGCAAGTCCTGCTGCGGCCCGCGCATGTAAAGTGGGGCAGCTTCACCGTGCAGCCTACCGATTATCCGAATACCCGCGTCCTGCCGGCGTCGGATCAATTCTCGTTTTTCATCTCCGAAGTCATCCACAGAGATTTCGGGATTGGCGAGATGTTGCCTCGGGTTACCTGACCCTGTCGGCCAGCGCGGCGTGCCGCGCCTTGCAATCGAGGTACGCCTTTGCGACCCGCAGGCGCTCCGCCGCCAGTTCGTTATCGCTGGGCTCCTCCGGCGCCAGCTGCGGATCCTGGCACGGCAGCAGCAGGCTGGCGTCGATCGTCGGCTTGACCGACTGGAAAGAGCTGCCGCAGGCCGTCAGAAGCAGCGCGCATGGCAGGAGACTGAGCGCAATCGCGCGTGACCGGTGCCGCATAGACCTTCTCCGTGACGGTGACGACTTTGGTTTCGGTGTCCTGAAGCTTCTGGGCGAGCTGCTGGACCGCCCTGGCATTGGCAGCCTTGTCCTTCTCGGCCTGCTCGATGACACCCTTGGCAGCGGCGAGCTCGGTGCCGGTCGCGGCGTTGCGCTCGATCAGGCCCCAGATCACCACCCCGGCGATCGCCAGCGCGAGCATCGAATAGGGCGCGAGGCGCGCAACCAAGGCGCTCATGCTGCCACCTTCAAACCGGTATCAGCTTCCAGCGCATCGCGTGTCATCCTGCCGACAATGCCATCGACCACCAGGCGATGCTGGGCCTGCAGGCGCCGCACCGCCGCATCTGTCGCCGGGCCGAACGCGCCATCGGCGATGACGCAAAGCGCCTTCTGAAGCGCCGCGACGTCGGAGCCGCTGTCGCCTTCACGCATGGCGCGCGGCAACGCCAGCGCGCCTGCGGCGTAGCGCGCGGCCGCGGCCTCGAGCTTTGCGGCATAGACGCCGTTGAAGCCTCCGCCGTTATACCGATTCTCGACATCGCGCCACGCACCGATCGCCAGTGAGGCTCTGAGCGCATGATCGTTCTCGATGAAGCGGACGAAGGCCTCGAGCTGGCCGGCCGCCGTGTGCATGGCGGTGACGAATTCGTCGATGCTGGCGTAATGCAGGCCGCTCCAGTTGAAGCCCATCACCTGGAAGGCGCCCCAGCTCGTCGCCTGCTCGGCCGCTGCCTTGTCGAGCGCCATCGCCGCTCTCACCTGCTGCCAGGCACCGGCCCGCGTCGTCGCTGCGAGCGCCGGGTTCCATTCGCTCGATGACAGGTCGGGTCGGCTGGTGTTGAAGCGATAGCCGGTGAACTTTCCGAACCAGTGCGCCTCGAGGCGGACGGCCGGCAACTGCTGGCCGTCGATCGTCCAGAACGTCTCGCCGGCGCTCTCGATGTCGGCGATCGCCTTGATGTTGGCGACGGGCGCGACCAGGCGCGTCGCGGCGGCTTGGTAGTCGGCTTCGCTGAAACTCATTGTCCTCTCTCCTTCAGGGCGTGCTTGCCGGCGTCGTTGACTTCGCGCACAGCAGAGCGATGGTCACGGGGGATGCCAAGCTTTTCCGTGAGCCGCTCAATCGCGCGGTTCTTGCGTGCCTCAGCTTCCCGCGCGGCTTCCTCGAGCCGCTTGTTGACCTCGAAACAGGGTACTGGCTTCATGGCTTGATCCTGTCGCCGATGCGCTCGATCGCGTTGGCGAGGTTGTTGTCGGACTCGGTTTTCTTCAGAAGAAGATCGGCGTTTGCCGACGCGCAGGCCTTCACGTCGGCGAGATGCGCGGCGTAAAGGTCGACGATGTGTCGCCACTGCAGATAGACCGTTGCCCCGAGCGCGAGCACGACCGATCCCACGATGCCCAGCTGGGCCCAGGGTGCGATGATGCCGTTCAGCGCGGGGTCCATCGCTAGCCGGTATAGCCTTGCGCGTTGACGTAGACTCCGCCGGTCACCGCCGTCAGGGTCACGACCTCGAGCAGGTTTCCCGGGGAGCCCTGCAACGGCTCCTGGAAGCCGATCATGGTGACGACCAGCGCCGTGGTTTGCAGCTTCCCTCGCCACAAGACCGCGCCGCCCGCACCGTCCCGGATTGCCAGCTCGGTAGCGGCACCCAGAGCATCCGTGGCGATCTGAAAATCCGTGAGGTAGTTGCGCTGCGTGGCATCCGCAGGCGCGGGCTTGAGTGTGACCGCAGTCGTGGTATTGACGATGCCGCCGGTGGCGGTCGCGAAACTCCAGGCATCGGGGTTCCGTGCAATAGTAGCCTTGTCGACTGTTCCGGGCATGGTTGTTCTCCTAGATTCGGATCATTTGGTTGAGGATGATGGTGGGCTGCACGTTGGTGACTGTCGCAGTTGAGCCGCTGATCGAGCCCGATCCTGAACCGCCACCGCCCAAGGCGCCGCTGACCGAAACCTGGTAACGCTCGACAGCACGCCCCGACAAAGAAGCCGCCTCGAAGTTCACTTCGATCTGCGGTAGCTAATGTTGCCACTCAGCGAACCGCTGACACTCGACCCCGACGCTCACGGAAGCAGAGCCGGACACGCTTGCGCTTTCCTGTTGCGTGCCACCGGTGGCGCCGAGCGAGCTAGCAATCTGTGCGTTCAGCAATCCGCGCTCGGTGCCACCCATGTTGCCAAGGCCACCGACGACGACGCTCCGAAGATCGGGAAGATTGAAGGTGGTCGAGCCGTCGCCCGCGCCAAAGGTCGTCCCCAGGACAGCGAACAGGCCGGCGTAGGCCGTGCGCGAGATGGCCTGGCCGAAACAGAGCAGGTAGCCTTTGGGCACCGTGCCCCCGGCAAAGGGCTTGACCTCCCCGGTATCCCCCCTGACATCGAGCAACCGGTAGGCACCGACACTGGCGTTGAAAGCGACGCGGGAGATCGTGTCGGTGTCAAAGAGCGCGGCTGGCGCCGCGCGCCATGCCCCGGCCGAATAATAATGCAGCGGGATTGCACCGAGGCTGTTCACGTTCAGCGTCGGGGCATTGCCGTTGGCGGCGTTGAACTGCACGACGTGAACCATGCCGTCGAGCAAGGCACCGGGGGCCACGCTGTAGGCGAGCGTATAGGCCGTCGACGTGCCGCCGGTGATCTTGGGGATCGACCAGTCATACCATCGCTTGGTGGCGCCCATCACGGCGCGAAGCGTGTCGTTCACGCCTGACGGGAACATGCCCTCCGGCGCGCCGTCGGGGGCCGGCGTATTGTTGCTGGCGTCTGTCTCGCTCCAGTTGCTGGCGCCGATGTCCATCAGTCGCTCCCACGGCAAAGGTTGCTGTCACGGGGTACCCGGAGAGGACGCCCGCACGATGCGCTCGACCGAACCATCATCACCTCCTTCCCGCCGCGAGGCGTTCGTCCGCGCATCCGAATGCGCGCGGCAACGCGCACTGCGGCGTTTCGGGATCGGCCGAGGCGTATGGCCTCGCCGGCACCGTCGTGATCAAACGGATTGCCGCTCATGGCTGCCTCGCTGTTTTTGAATCGATGAGATCAGGCATCGCTCTCGCCCTCACGCCGCGAACAGGAAGGGCAGCAGGTCGGCGATCGAGAATCCGGCCGCTTCGGCGCCCGCAGCGCCGGCGCCCGCGGCCGCAGCACCGCCTGCGGCAGCATCAGCACCTGCGCCAGCCGCACCGGCCAAGCCGCCCGTCGCCGCGCCGCCGCCGAAGCCAAGGTCCTGCAGGAGTCCCGTCAGCGGGTCGATCGCGCCACCGCCGGCAGGCGCGCCCCCTCCGGACAAGCCATCCGTCAAGTTCATGATCACTCCGTTGGGATCGGGCGTCGGGAGCGGGAAGCGGCTGAGAAGCTTGTCGAGGATCCCCGGACCGTCCTGCACCTTGAAGCCCGGCGCCGGCGGCAGTTGCGGCATCGCCGCGAAGGCCATGCTAGGCGGCAGCGGCGGCGCGCGGAAACCCGACGTGAGCGGCATCGGCTGGACGGGGCCAGGAATGAGACCCGGCGCCATTTTCTGGCGCTGCAGCGCCGGCAGCGAGTTGGGATCGTTCGAGCCCGACAGGAAGTTGAATGCGGTCATCCGAAGAGTCCCTTTCCGCCAAAGAGTGCGCCCAGCAGGTTCGCCGTCGGGTTGGTCGCCGGCATCGACGTGCCGTAGGAGCTGACGTTGCTGCTGCCGCTGCTGTTGCCGCTGCTTTCGCCGCCCGGATAGCCGGCGAGCAGGCGCTGCAGGTAGTTGCTGACGTAGTTCGGCTGGGCCGTCGTTTCGTAGTTGTAACGGGCGACGTTCGAATCGATGTTGGCCTGCGTGTTGGCGTCGATCGCCTGGCCGGCCTGCAGCATGGCCGCGATGTTGGTGAAGTCCTGGTTCGCCAGCGTCGGCGCAAGGTTCGCGGCATTGATCTGATTCGAGCGCTCGTTCTGATAGGCCGTGTTCGCCATCCCGGCCGCGGCGTTGGCCTGGGCCTGGTTGAGCGAGTCGAGCGCCAGCCCCGTGTAGGCCTGCTGCTGGCCCGAGCCGTAGCGCCCCGTGCCCTCGAATTGCGCGGTGACGCTGGGCAGCACCTGGGTCATGAACTGCTTGGTCTGCGGTTGCTCGGCGGCGGCCACGGCGCTTGCGAAGTAGGGATTGCTGCCGAGGTCGAGATAATCGCCGTTGAGCGTGCTCATGACGCTGTTGTCGGCGGCCTGCACAACCGGCGAGCCGCTGGCGCCGCGCTGGAAGAGCGTCTGGATCGCCGACTGCGTGGCCTGCGAGGGCGGCGCCACGGTCGCACCCGGATAGTAACCGGGCGCCGTCGGATTGGCGTTGAAGTCGCCCACCAGCGCCTGAATGCCTTGCTGCAGATAGGGCTGGATGTAGGACGCCGGCGCCGTACTGGAGTTCGACTGCTGATTCTGTGTCTGCGACTGCGTCTGTTGCGTCTGCGAGGGTGTCGATCCGCCGCTCATGCGATTCTCCTTTCCCAGGCGGGAAGGCCATCGACGGCGTCGACGCTCACCCCACCGAACTTCTTCACGATCCGCGCCCAGCCCGGCCGGCCGACGCCGCGCAGCGTCACGCATCCCAGCGAACGCGCCCAATCCTCGAGCTTGGCAATGAAATCGGCGGCCCACTCGCGAAGCCGGGAGCCGCCGACCAGCCAGATCAGGCAGCGCTTCTCGCGGCCGAGCTGGATCTGCGTCACGATCGCCGCCACCGGCAGGTCCGCGTCATAGACCGCCCAGAGCTGCGCATCGTGGAAGAGCAGTCGCGCCAGTACATCGGGCTTGTCGGGCGAGCGCTTCACCGCGGGCTCGAGCAGAGGCCCGAGGTCGGACCAGACCAGATGCAGATGGCGCAAGGGGATTGCCGTGGCGAGCATGGTCATGTGCTGATGATGTGATTGAGGACGATCGTGGGCTGCGTGTTGTTGTGCGTGCCGCCGCCGCCCGCGTTCTGGATCGAAATGTTGGAGCCGTTGGCGCTGGTGCCGGGCGCGATGTTGCCGCCGTCGGCGTAGCTGTACCAAGACTGGTTGAGGATGCTGGCGTCGCCGATCACAATGCGCCCGCCCGGCGCGCTGTGGGCGTGCCCCGGATCGTTGACGCCGTGGTTGTGAGCGGGGATCTCCGCCGTCGACAGCGTATGGCTCTGCTCCCCGCCCGAGGCGCCGAGCGTGGCGCCGGTCACGGCCGACGTCAGGCGACCGGCCGCGCTGCCGCCCATGTCATCCTTGCCGGCGGCCACGCGGCCGCGCAGATCGGGGACGTTGAAGGTGGTCGAGCCGTCGCCGACGCCATAGGTCGTGCCGATAGCCGCGAAGAGATCCGAATAGCCGGTCCGCGAGACGGCCTGGCCGTAGCAGAGCAGCCAGCCATCCGGCGGCGTGGCGCCGGCAAACGGCATGACGCAACCGGCCGGCACGCGCAGCAGCGTGTTGTAGTCGCGGATCAGCACGTTCACGCGCTCGGTGATGGAGCGGGTGTCGGCGGTGACGGGAAGCGCCGGCAGGCTCATTGCGCACCTGCCGGGCGCGCGTCGAGGTCGTCGATGCCCTGCAGGTTCGACCACAGGTCGCCCGCCAGCGTCGTCGCCCGGACGCGGAAATAGCGGCCGCTCTGGTAGACCGGCGCCAGGCCAGCCGGCGTCAGCCCGACGCTCGGCCCGTAGGCCACGATGCCCTGCTGCGTCTCGCGCGCGCCGAGCTGGATCTGCGGTGTGCCGCCATCGATCAGCGGCCGGCAGGCGCGCACGACGGATCGCGTACCGTTGCCCGGCGCGAACTCCGCCGTCTCCACGGTCGCCGCCAAGGTCGGGCCGGAGAACGAGCCGCTCTTGTGCGTCGTGTCGAAGGCAAACAGCAGCAGCGAGACCGGCCCGCTCCAGAACGACGAATCGAGCGAGTAGGGCAAGGTGTCGAGCGTGCTGCCGCCGTTGAAGGCGTCGAGCTGCTCGAGCGTGTAGCTCTGCTGGCTGACGCCGCCGAACACCAGCTCGCAGGTCACCTGGGCGCGCGCCCACTTGCCGGTGCGCCAGTTGTAGATCAGCAGGCGGTTGGGCGTGCCGTTGTTGCCGTTGGCCGGGTAGGCGAAGATATAAAGCCCGCGCACCGGATCGATCGCCGCCGAGGCGCGGAAGTGGTTGGTCTCGTCGAACTCCGCCCAGAAGGTGCGGTCGATCTTGCCGCGGCCGATCGGCGTGATCGTCTGGCCGCCCTGCACCATGTAGAAGCCCGACTTGTGGCAGAAGAACGCCATGTCGATCAGGCTGGCGAGGCTGCCCGGCACGCTGCAGCCGATGTCGTTGGCGATCTTGTCGATGCGGAAGATGATCGGCGGGCCTTCGTAGGTCATGCGCCGCACGCTGGTCTCCTGGAATATCAACGCATATTCGCCGCCGACCAGGCCGGTGATGTTGCCGCCGTCCGGCAGGTCCTGGATGTCGGCCTGGTTGGCCGGGATCGAGCCCCACAGGTTGGCGTTGTTGATGCCCGACCACTGCACGCGCTGCGGCGTGGTGCCGATCTTGCCCATCAGCACGAAGTCGCGGACCGTCGTGATGAAGGCCGCGATCGGCGGCGTGCCGGCCAGCGGCGCCCAGCGCGTGCCGACGGACAAGTCGAAGGCCTGCGGGACATCGACGCCGTTCACCGCGATGGCGAGCGGGCCGAACTGGGTGAAGCGCCAGGTGTCGTCGCCGCCCGGCGCGTAGACCAGCTCCTTCTGCGCCGTGCCGCCGGAGGTGTAGGTCGAATAGCCCGTGGTATCGACGCCGATGGTGAAATTGTTGGCATCGACCACGGTGACGGCGAACAGGAGGCCGTTCACTTGCGTCATGCCGCCAACGCTCGAAAGGAAGACCTGATCGCCGTTGCCGTAGCCGTGCGCCGTCACCGTCACCTTGCCGGGGTTGGCCTTGGTGATCGCGGTGATGGCCTTCGCCGCGGCGAGCTGCGTGACATCGCTCCAGGTCGTGCCCGACAGCAGGTAGAGCTTGGTCGCATCGCCCGCGAACATGCGGGTGGCGCCGGCAGTGCCGCGGAACCACGCCGCGCCCTGGCAGCGCGCGGCGAGCGCATTGGAGACGCCCGAGAGGCCGTTCAACGGCCGATAGCTCTCCTCGGCCGGCACGACGTTCAGCGCCTCGCGCGCCCATTGGCTGAGGCTCGGCATGTCGGGACGCCATTCGGCGAAGGGAATCACGCTCATGGCGCCATCCCCGCGCGCAGCCGGATCACCGGCACCGAGGAGCCGGTGATGCGTTGCGTGCGTGCGTTGAGGCCGGCGACGCTCGCGTTGTAGAGTGCCAGGTAGCGCAGCGCGCCCGGCTCGTCCTGGGTGAAGATCGAGGCCTCGACCAGGCAGCCGTAGAGATAGACGTCGGGGCTGCCGGTCAGGATGGCGTTCACGGTGGCGCCGGCCGGCGTGGCGAGTTTCTGGTAGTAGCGCAGGGTCGCCGTGTAGGAGCCCACACCAGGATCCGGGAAGACGCGGAAGTTGATGCCGCTGACCGCGATCAGCCGCGGCTGGTCTTGTGTCCCCGAGGCGTAACCGTCGATCGTGCGCTGGGCCACGATCTGCAGGGGCGCGTTGGGGCTGTTGAGCTGCGCCGAGATCAGCTCGAGGAACGTCGCGGGCTGCGGCGTCACCGCGGCGAGCGCGAAGGCCGGATCGGCCGTCTCCATGTCGACGGTGCGCAGCGGGTCGGAGCGCAGCGGAGTTGGCGGGATCGTCGGCGGCGAAGCCGTAGTAGAGGCGGCGCTCGCAGTTCAGCAGGAAGTCGTCGAAGCGGCTGTCGAGCAGGCTGTCGCCGCTGCGCGCCAGCCACGCCAGCACGCCCGCCTTGAGACCGCCATAGGTGTTGATCTGGACGGCCATCCGCCTACGCTCCGCTTCGGCGCGACAGGTCGAGGCCTGTCGCGGCGTAGCCCACCTGGGGCGAAGATGAATCGGTGCGCAGCCAGCGCCAGTCGGGATCCGCCAGCAGGCGATCGATACGGTCCTGGTGATCGGGGTTCCAGTAATCGACGCCGAGCTCGTTGCGCCATTTCTCGATGATGATCAGCGGGATGCGCGCCACCATGCGGACGTCGCGCGCGCCGTTGTAGGGATCGCAGTGGTTCTGCGCCTCCCTGTTGAGGTCGAGCAGGCGCTGGGTGTGCTGGAACGACTGCTTCGCCCAGTTGCCCTCGCCGTCCTCGAGCCACCAGGAGGCGATGCCGGTTTCCTGGTTCCAGTCGAGCAGACGCTGGGTCATCAGAGGATCTCCGCCTGATCGCGCTTGGAAAGATGCTTCGCCAGATCGGCCGGCACCTGCAGGCGCGCGCGCTTGGAAACTCTGGTTGTCTCAACACTGGTCGCCGCCCAGTCGGCTCTACCGTTGCCGTTCTCGTCGAGCGGCAGGTAGACGTGATCGACGGTCACGACGATCATGGCCACGTCGCCTCCGTCGGCGGCCGCTGCATCGGTTTTGGCGTCGCTATCAGGGAGCGAACTGGTGGTGTGGGCCATTCTGGCCTCCTTGAGGAGAGAGGGGGGTGGAAGCGGCGGGACCGAAGGCCCCGCCGCTCCATCAGGTCTAGGTCAGGTCGGCGACGATGCCGCTGCCGGCTTCGTTGCGGCTCTCGAGCGTGGCTTCGCCCACGATGTGGAACTTCCTGGCGTCGCCGGTCTGGGCCAGCAATTCCTTCTTCCACTTGCGCAGCCACAGGATGCGCCACAGCGTGGGATCGATGACGGCGATCTCGCGGCCGCGCATGTAGCGGCTCGCCACCGCCGACAGGGTGCCGAAGTCGGACACGTAGCGGTCGACGGCGCCGATCACCGTGGCCATCTTGCCCTTGGGCTCCTGGAACTGCGTGGCGATGCCGGTGAAGGCCGAGAAGTTCTGCTTCTGGTTGGAACCCATCAGCAGCAGGTTGGGCTTGCCGCCGCATGTTCCACGCCGCCCGGATGACGGTCTTGAGCAGCGCCTCGGTCGAGGCGCGCGGCGTGCCGTCGACGGGCGCCGTGGTGTTGCTCGCGGAGAAGCCGCCCGAGCCGCCGGTCGCGCCGCGCGAGATGTTGGACGTGATCCACGATTCGAAGCCGCCCATCTTGCGCGGCGTGGCGCCGGACTGCGCGCCCGAGCCCTGGTTCTGGCAGGCGATCGCCTCCAGATCCATCTTGATGCGACGGCCGGCCAGCGCGGTCTGGTAGCTGATCTCGCTGTCGCGGCCGGCCTTCTTCACCACCTCCTGGGTGGCCGAGATGGTGAACGGCTTCTTCAGGATCTGCGTGCGGTTGCCGACACGCGTGGTGGGCGTGATGGCCGCCGCCGTGGTGTCGTCGCCCTCGAGCTGGGCATTCGTCGGATCGGCGTTGCCGAGCGTATCGAGCTGCCATTCCTCGTAGGTCGCCTCCGCTGAGCCGGAGCCGATCGCCGCCTGGAACGGCGTCTCGTCCTTGTTGAGGATCGAGATGATGTTGTGCAGCAACTCGCGGTTGCCCACGGCGTTGTTGGTGATCAAGGTATTGGTCGGTGCCGCCAAAGCAGCCTCCTGTTGTGAGTGTGGATGAATTACAAACCGCTGAGGCGGATCAGCTCGGCCGCATCGGCGATCGAGTTGCCGCCGCTCTTCCTGAACCGCTCGCCGACTTGCCGAGCGGCCTCGCTCGCCTGGTTGCCGGCCCTGCGGGCCGGTCCGGGCGCGACGCGCGTCGGTGTTGCTCTCGCGGTGGTGTTCGCCATCCCTGAGGGGACGGTTCCTTCGGATGACCTCAGGACAGGCGAAGCCTTCTTCTGGGCCTGCTCGAATCGCATGGCGTTGAGCGCCATTTCGATGATCGGGGCCTCATGGATCTGGTTGATGCGGTCGGCCGGGATGCCTTTGGCGAACAGGAACTTGCCGAGCGTCGTCGTAGGTCTTGCTCGCGGCCTCAGGACTGCCGAAGTAGTCGGGCAGCTTGTGCGCCAGTTTGGCGTGTTCGGCCCGCCTGGCCTGCTGGAAGGCCTGCTCGGCACGCGCCGCGGCGGCCTGCATGTCCTGCTGCCCGCGTCGGCTGGCTTCGGCCAGGACGGCCGCCTCGTTCATGCGGATCTGGTTGAGCCTGGCCCACTCGGCAGGGCTCTTCTCGGCGAGCGCGGTCCAGTCGACCTGGGACCACTTGTCGGCGAAGGCCCGCTGCAGCGCCGGGCCGGCCTGCCGCCACCACTGCGCGGCCTGGTCGACCACGGCGTTGGCGCGCTGGACCTCATCGGCGGCACGGGCGCGGACCGCCGCGGCCTCGCGCGCCTTCTCGTTGACGAACTCGACCCGCTGCTGCTCGTATTTCTTCAGCACCGGCCGCAGCTCGGCCGGCACGTCCTTCCAGGCAGCCTTGTCCTCGGCGCTCCAGAATTCGGGGGCATCGGCGTCCTCGGCCGCAGCGTCAGCCTCTGCGTCGGCGGCGTCTTCGGCGCTATCGTCCCCTTCCTCGCCGCTTTCAGCCCCGCCCTCGTCGTCCTCGTCCCCGTCGGCCGACGCTGTCTTTTCGGCCCGATCTTCGTCGGCTTCGCCAAGATCGGCCATCAGCGCCACGGCCTCGGCGACGTCCACCGAACTCGGGGACTACCGTCTTGTTCTCGCTGCTGGGATTGCTTGATGGTGAGACGTTTTGCTGAGCCATGATGCCGAACCTCTTGGTGAGTGTCGGCACACATACGCCACAACATTGCTCAGGAACGTCAAGCGCCCTCTTTCAACTTTTCTCAGAAAGAAAGTCATAGACCCTGCATTTCGCGCGGGGTTCGACCTCCGCCACGCCAAAGTAGACGGGCGTAACTCTTCAAGATTGTGCCAAAGCCTGTAGTAGAAGAACTGCCACCAGGGTCAGTCCAAGAAGATGGAAGATGCCGTTCATGCGTCGTCGCCGCGTCGGGAGTTGATCCTGCCGGTGGTGCCGCTGCTTGTCCCTAACCCGCCCGTGACTGTCTGGTATGCGCGCAACGCACCGAGGGCAGGTTCCCGGTCAAAGCCGATTGGCGAGTCTTCCAAGGACCGCGGACAAGCGCGGCGGCGCTGTTCACTCGGGAACAGGCCGCAAATATTGTGCGGCCTAGTTCACTACGGAACAGGTCTCAAATATTGGGCCGCCTAGGATGACGCGCCGCACAGCGCTTCCGGGGCCCGACGGAACGCGCACCCGCCGCTGGAGTCAGCGGTCTGGAGACCCGGCGGCGAACGTGTCGAGGTGCACAACATGAAAGCTGCCACCGCAGCCATTCTCGTGGTCGAGGACGAGCCTTTCCTTCTCGAGGTGGCCATCTCGGTCGTGCAGGACGCCGGATTCGAGGCGCTCGCGGCTGCCAGCGCGGACGAAGCCCTTGCCATTCTCGAAACGTCCGCCAACGACGTGCGCCTGGTGTTCACGGACATCCAGATGCCGGGACCGATGGATGGGCTCCAACTGGCGCATGCCGTTCGCAAGCGATGGCCTCCCGTCGCCCTGATCGTCACCTCCGGCCGTCGCCAGTTCGGACCGGGGGACCTGCCTGACGGCGGAAGATTCATTGCCAAGCCGTATGACTTCGCCACGCTATCGCTGGTTTTCCAGGAAATGGCGGGGACGGAGGCGTGATCTGACGCGGTGGCGGATACGCGGCCCCGTGGAAATCAAGTGGCGGTCCGGACCCGTCGAGACCGGGATGGCCGTCGCGCGCCCGGCCGTCGTCAAAGCCGGGACGGGCGATCGGCTGTTCGATGCGTCGGCAAGGTGATGACGACCGACAGGCCGCCCTGCGGGTTGCGGTGGGCCGAGATCTGGCCGTCGAAGGCCTCGACGACCCGCTTGACGTGCCACAGGCTGGCCCGACCGGCGGCGCCGCAGGCGGGCGCGCGGCTGTCCGCCTCGTCCGCCGGCATGAAGTCGTGCTGGAAGAGCAAATCGATATCCTCGGCATCGGTGCCGCAATCCTCGACGACAATACGGGCATCGGCGCCGCGGCCCCCTTCGAGGGTGACGGCGACCTCGGCATGCGCCGGCGACACCCGCACGGCGCCGCAAAGCACATCGCTCAACAGATTGACCAGGGCATGCCGGCTGGTGCAGACGAGCACCTCGTCCTGCAGCCGTTCGGCGAAGCGGATGCCGCGGGCATCGTCATCATCGGCGAGCCCGCGCACCAACTCGTGCAGCAGCCGGCCGACGTCAAGGGTCTCGCGCGGCATGACCAGAAACTCGGCGATGGCGGCGTCGTGCAGCTCCATGGCGTCGATCACGCCCGACAGGCGAAGCAGGGACGCGTTGATGATCCATCGCGCCCGCTGCGCCTTCGGTTCATCGGTCGGCAGAAAGCGGCCCACCGTCCGGAATGCCGTATTGATCGTGGCGAGCGGCGTGCGCAGGGAATGGACGTTTTCCGCCGTGGCGATTCGCATGTGGCCCGCCGCTTTCTGCAGGTCGGCGACCAATCCGTCGACGATCCTCGCCACCTCGGCAAGCTCGTGCGCGTCGTTGCTTTCGGCGAGCGCGTTGCCGCCGACACGATTGAGGGCAATTTCCCGGGCGTTGCCGCGGAAGCGGTAAAGGCTGCGCGAGACACTCCAGGCGCCATACATCGCCAGCGCCAGGCCCGCCATGTAGGCCAGGGCGAGCAACGGGGCGGCGGGCGCCTGCCACGACGACGTCGTTGCGTGGTCAACCGAGACGTCGAGGGTGAGATCGGCAGAGCGTGGCGCATCGGCGTGGGTCAGGCCGGGCTCGGCCGCCCGGGCCGGCAGAGACAGAACACCGGGGGCCGCGGCATGCGGTCCGGGCTCCAACCCCGGCGGCTCCGCGCCAAGGCGCCGCGCCGCGCCGCCCATCGACGTCGACGCCGGATGCGCCAGGCGGTCGCGGCCGAACATCCACTCGGCCGCCGACAGGCCCGCGCTTTCCTCGGAGGCGCCCGGGAGGAGCCGCCTCTCGCCGAGACGCTCCTCGCCGGGGGGGCGACTTCCGTCATGGAGACAGAGGACAACGATCGGCAGCGCCGATGGCAGCGCCGCCAAAATGAAAAGCCGCGAAGCCAGAGACTTCGCGCGGAACCTGCGCATTTCTCACCCCAGATCGCGCGGCTTGCCCCAGCAATATCCGAAGCCGGTGTAGTTATGGATCTCGGCGAAGCCGGGATCCAACTCGCGGAACTTGTTGCGAATACGCTTGATGGCCGAGCGAACGTTCGCGCGATAGCCGTCTTCGCCGGCGCCGGCCATGAAGCCCGTGTAGTGCATGCGGTCGTAGATCGCGCGATAGGTCACGTGTCTGCCGACATTCGACGCCAGGAGATGGACGACGTTGTACTCGCCCACGGTGAAGTTCATGTCGGTGCCGTCCCAATAGGCCCGGCTGACGGCCGGCCGCAGCGTGAGCTTGCCGCAGACGAACTCCTTCCTGGCGTCGACGTTCACTCTCGACCGGCAGACGAGCTTGAGCCGGCTGATCAGAATGTCGATCCCGCGATTCTTGTTGATGAAATCGACCGCGCCGCCTTCGAGCGCCATTCTTTCGTTGGCGACCAGCGTATGCCCGGTCAGAAACACCGTCGGCAGGTCGATGCCGCGCCGGCGCAGCTGCTTCAGGATGTCGATACCCGATGTCCGGGGCAGCCCCCAATCGAGGAGAAGGAGATCCGCATCCTCCAGTTCCTCGGCGACCGCCAGCAACGACGCGCCGTCGGGGAAGCCGCGCACGGAAAAGCCATGCTCAAGCAATTCACCGGCGAGGGTTTCCCGGAAAGCCTCGTCGTCCTCGACGCAGAGAATCCGGATTGCCTCCGGGTTCGGAACGCTGCCCGTCCGGGCAGGATGTCCAAGGGAGAAATTGCCTTCTGAAGACATCGGGTCCGCCTCGTCCTGTAAGTTGCTTTTGCAAGCTTTTGAACGTCGAAACACCGGTTCAGTTGCGAATCGGCCGAGCTGCCGCCCTACCTTGTCTGGTTTCGGACAGCGGAGCACGGGCCAAACCCTCTTTCGTCATGAAGCGAACGCCGCATCTTCGCAGCGAGATTGCAGATAAGACGATGTGCGACCCAGCCGTCGCTAGCGATGCAAGACGGCCCCGACGCCGACGCGGGGGCCGGCGGTCCGGCCAAGCATCGCGGCGAGAGCCGATTGCATTTCGCTGGGCTCAAAGGGCTTCCCGAGCAACGGGGCGCCCCGGAACTCGAGAGGAATAATCGAGGTATCACTCGACCCTGTCAGGAAGATGAAAGGAATTTGGCGGGCCGCCAGAATCCGGCACACCGGAAAACTCAGTCCCGCGCCAAGCCTGACGTCGAGGAGCGCGCCATCGAGCGCCCGCTCGCGCGCCAGTTCGCTCGCCTTGTCGACCGTGGCCACAGGCCCGACGGGCTCGAGGCCGCTTTCGCGGACGAAGTCGCAGACGATTTCGGCGAAAAGGTATTTGTCTTCGGCGACGAGTATCCTGCCCCCGTGCCAAGGCTTGCTGTCACGCAGCATGGTCTCTCCAATCCGGACATCGTGCGGCGACGCTACGGTCCAAAATTGACGGTCCTTCACTCTGACTCGTCTTTGTGTTGCCTGGAAGACCTTTCCGATCCGGATCGGTCCCCGATTCGTTCTGATACGGCAACACGTCGCGAAGCGTGTGCGCGACATTTTGGTCGACTGAAGAATGACGTATCCATCGTGAAATCTGCAGCTTCCATGCCGGCAAAAACAACGCCAACCCCGACAAACCGACGCCCTTGAACCGGGAAGCTACGCAACAGTTGCGCCAGGGGGCAGCCGGCGCGCCGATCTGGCGCGGCCTGGCTCAATTGTCCTCAACGTTGCCCTTTATCGGAAATCCGAACTCCCAACGAACGCCCGAGAGCAGTGGCGTCAGCATGGCCGAACCTTGCAGTTCGTACTCCACGCAGCGTCTGATGAAACGCGTGCCGAAGCCTTCGGCGATCGGCCCGGTCACCGGCGGGCCGCCCTGTTCAACCCAGGTAAGCACGGCGTACATGCCCGCATCGCCGTCGACGACCCGCCAGGTCACTTCGATCCGGCCGCGCCCGTTCGAGAGGGCTCCGTACTTGGCGGCGTTGGTCGCGAGCTCGTAGAAGACCGTGCCCAGAGTTCGTTGCGGGATCGGGTGCCAGGAGCAGATCCGGACCGGCGATGGCAATGGCGCCTTCCGCGGCCGGCGCGTAGCTGTTCAGGGTCATCTCGAGCAACTCGCGCAGCTTCGCGCCCGTCCAGTTCCCGCGCGACAGCAACTCATGGGTCGCCGCCATGGCGCGCAAGCGGCCCATGAACGCCGTCGAGAAGGTTTCGAGGGACGGCCCGTCCCGCAACAGACGCATGGCAAGCGCCCCGGTCGTCGCAAGAACGTTCTTCAAGCGATGTTGCATTTCGTGAAGCTTGGCCTGCTGCTCCGCCTCGTTGCGCGCGACCGATGTGACATCGATGAACGTCACCTCCGCGCCTTCGATTTCCATGGTCGCGCCGCGCTGCGGAGCGATTCGCACGAGGTAGTGGGTGTCTGCACCATCGTGCGCCAGGCTGCGCTCGACGGCCATGCCATGGGCCAACACGCGTTGAACGTCGCCGGCCAGGCCTTCCAGGCCGACGAGGTCGCAGAGCGGACGGCCACGGTCCCCCGGCAAGATGTCGATGACGCTGGACGCGGCGGCCGTATAGTTTCGGATCAGCATGGCGCGGTCGAGGAAGACCGTGGCCGTCTGCGTGCTGTCGAAGAGATTCCGGAGATCGCTATTGGCGCGATCCAGGGCATCGACCTTGGCGAGAAGCTGGGCGTTGACGATTTGCAGCGCCTCATTGACCGACCGCAGGTCGTCGCCGGAAACGCCGGGCGATTCGGCGCCGGCCGGCGATTGGTCCTTGGCCAGTGCGAGATCGTTGCAAGAGGGCGTGGTCGAAGGCGAATCGCCTGTGTCCTCGATCATCGATTGCAGCCTTCTTCAGGTGTCACGGACCGCGGCCTGGCGACAGCCGTCCAACCGCTCGTGAGCCGAGCACCACTGGCGAAACGATGGGTGATCATTTCCGGTCAGTCCGTCGTTCCAGTATCGTGAAAAGACGCGGGGTGATCCAGAGTGGACGCGTCCGCCATCGCGGTTCTCGACTCTGCGGGTTCTCGACTGGCGAGTTCTCGACTGAGGGGGGAGGCCCTGGATCGCCGTGAAGAGTGCCTTGCCCAAGCGGAGGCCGATGCCGGCCCACGGTCAGCAGAAGCGAGGCAGCGGTTCCGAGCGACACGGCGTCGCGCCCGGCGGCAAGCGCGAAGCGGTGGCCCCGATGCGCGGGGCCCCGATGCGCGGGGCCCCGATGCGCGGGTCGGAAGCCCGGCGATGCGCGGGTCGGGAGCTTGGGCGGCGGATATCGTCGAGCGAGAGGCGACCGGCAAGCCGCTCGTCATCCTCGGCCATCAGGCAGGTGACGGGCCCGTCATCGAGGCATTTTTCGATGGCCCCGAAAACGCTCCCCCTACTGCATAGGCATGAACCCGCAAGAGAAGCCCCAATCATCTGCGCCCCAATTCCCCTCCCCGCGCCGTTGCGGTCGTCCCATGACCTTTGTCGGTCGTCCCATGACCGATCGAGGTCGTCCCACGACCGATCAAAGCCCAGAGACAACTTGCGGGCCAGTGTCCACATTGTGATGCAGCGCAGCGCCCGCGCGCCGGCGGGAGATTCTCTCGAAGGTTGTGAAACCGACGGACCGCGCAGCCAGCCAGCGAAGCATGAAGCGATCACAACGCGCGGTGAGGCCGGCGTGCGTTAGTGCACCGGCGCTTCGCATCCCAGCGTGCTCCGCCGACCTGCCAGGGTTCCATCGCAGGTCAAGGCCCGCCCGGATGTCCCCCTCCGGGCCATTTTTTCAGGAGGGCCATTTTTTCAGCAGGGCCAATTCTTCAGGAGCGCCGATTTCAGGAGGGATACTCGGGGCGCGGCGCGGGATAGAGGACGTACCGCCGATCGTCCTGCGTCTCCTTCCGCTGGTGCAGGACGGCGGCGGCACCCGCCAGAAACAGCACCGCCCAACACGTCGGACCGACATAAGCGCCCGATGCCTGGCCGAGGATCGCCCACGCCAACCAGCAGAACGCCGGGCTCGGGACGCCGATGGCGAGGAGCCATGCGCTGATGGCGGCGACCAACACCCCGCCCCAGAACAATCCGAGATAGATCCAGTGGAGCCAGAAATAATTGATCAGCAGTTCGGTTGCAGGGCTCACGGCACGCCAGCCGGCGGAGTAGGAAGGCGACCGCACATAGACGTTGACGACCTGGTTCTCGATGAAGGGCTCGCCGGTGAGACCGGCCCCGGCAGCGGGATAGGATCCGAGAATATCGAAGGCCGCCAGGGCCGGCCCCTGCACCCGGTAAAAGAAACTCGGATCATTTCCGGAGGTGACTTCCTCGAGCCGCACCGGGAAGAGCGCCATCGCCAACACGACGAAGGCGACGAGGAAGACCGCCGACGCCCCGACGACCACCATGAACCGCCCGGCATCCAGCCTGCCCGACCGGCGGCTCGCCAGAAACAACATGTAGGGCAGAGCCAGGAGGAGCATCAGCAACAGGGTAGGCCCCGGCATCGCGAAGATGCCCAAGCCCACGAGAACGACATACAGGGCGAGCTTCCAACGCCACCGACTCACGACCATCCATATGAAGGTGAAGAGCGAATAGCAGAAGGTCACGCTGGCCGGCTCGGAGGCGAAGAATTTGGGCCTGACGCGGCTGTAGTACAGGACATCCCGAAGGTCGTTTTCATAGACGCCTTGACGATAGATGACCTTGCGAACCGCGTCGCTGACGGGCCGAAGCCCGGCATAATTCTCGAGCAGGCAACCCACCAGAATGACGATGGAGAAGCCAAGGAACAGCCCGGCGATCTGCCGGCGGGTCGCCTTGACGACGGTGAGGAACAAGCCGTAGCCAATAACGATCGAGTAGGTCAGCTGGATAAGCCCGTTCGTGCGTCGCGGCAGAAACGCCAGGTCCGTCGCGCACAGTACCGAGAGCACGAACAGCCCCAGGACACTGACGAGGCCCATGAAACCAACGGACGTGATCTCATTGCGCCTGCGCCACAGCAGGAGAATGCCGGCAATTCCAGCCGGTGCCGAGGGGAACGGCACCTTGGCCGATAGCGCAATCGTGTAGTTGCTGTAGAGCCCGAGCAGAAACAGGCAAATCAGCGCCATGTCGATCCAGCCGATCCCCCGGGCATCGGCCCCGACCGGGTGCACGCGCTGGCCTGCGCGGTCCGTGAATTGGACAAAGAGCGGCGCCGGCCGGGGCAGGCTGTACATGGCGTTCAACCTCTCGGTCCGCATCCGCCGCGTGGCGGACGCCTATCCACGCGATGTGCGACGATGACCATGGGCGAGAATGACGAGGATGGCGTATTGTCGAACAGGACCTGCATGCCCCTAAGGCGACGTCGCCACGACAGGGCGTGAATAGCCCAGGTCGCGCGACGCGTAGCCGCGGAACTTCTTGGTCACCACCTGGGATATCGCGATGCCCGCGACATCGGCCTGCGCGTCAAGCAGTTGCTTCAGCGCCTCGAGCATCGCTTCTTGCCGTGTCTGGCCCCAGCGCACCACGAACAGCACCTTGTCGGCCAGGCGACAGAGCGCCAGCGAATCGGCCGTCACCAGGACCGGCGGGCTGTCGAGGATCAGCAGGTCGTATTCGGCGGAGAACGCCTCGAGCAGGCGGGCCATCCGATCCGACCCCAGCAGCGGAAGCAATCGCGGCTCCCATCGGCCGGCCGGCAGGATGTCGACACCCGACTGCGCATCACGACTGAGGCAATCGTTGAGAAGGACGTTCTCGTCCGTGAGCAGGTCGGCCAGGCCCTTGGTGTTGCCGCAGCGGAAGATCCGCTGAAGGCTTGGGCTGCGCCAGTCACAGTCGATAAGCAGAACCTTCTTGCCGCTGCCGGCAAGCTGCCGGCCGAGCGAGGCCACGATGACCGATTTGCCCTCAGCCGGCACGGACGAGGTGACCATGATGACCCTGGGTGAAACCGCCGCCTCGGAAAGCTCGACGCTGACGAAGAGACGCCGGAGGGCTTCGCTATAGGGAGAGACCGGGTGGCGCAATGTCTGTTCGACCGCGAGCCGGCCGCGGACCTTGGGCACCATCGCCAGCACCGGCATGCCGGTCAGGCGCTCCGCCTGGTCGGCATGGCGAATGGTGCGATCGTAGCGTTCCACCAGCATGGCGATGAAGGCCGCGATGAGGAAGCCGCCAAGGCTGCCCAGGACGAGAAGCAGGGTCTTCGGCGGGAAGGCGGGGCCGCCCGGTGCGACCGCGGCCGATATGACCTTGCCGTTCGCCTGCATGATGTCGGCGGATCCCGTGGTCTGCTTGGCGCGGTTGAGCGAAGCCTGCAACAGGTTGCGGTTGACGGCGGCGTCGCGCTCGAGCGCATCGAGCTGGATCGACTTGTCGTTCACCGCGCCCATTTCCACCTTGGCGCGCTCGAAGTCCCGCAGCAGCGCGTCATAGCGGGCCGCGGTCGACCGGGCCTCGCGCTTGAGGCCTTCGACGACCTGCGCCACTTCCGCCGCCACACGAGCGGAGATCGCATCCCTTGCCGCGCGCGCGTCGCGCATCGAGGGATGAAGGGCGCCCAGGGAAGCTGCCTTCTCGGAGGCGTGCCGCTCGGAGTCGGCCAGCTGCTGCTTGAGAAGGGTGATCGCCGACGATTGCAACACTTCGGGGACGCTGTCGAGCCCGGAGCCACCCCCGAGTTCCTGCGCTTCCTTGAGCCGCCCAGCAGCCTGGAACTTGGCCGCCTGGGCCACCATCAACTGGCTGTTGAGCTCGGTGAGCTGCTGGCTGGCGACGCTGCCGGTGCTGCCGCTCTTGTACAGGCCGTACAATCGACGGTAGTCCTCGACAGCCTGATCGGACTGGCGAACGGCGTCGCGCAGCTCGCCGACACGATCCATAAGAAACTTGTCCACGCGGTCGACTGTCTCGATCTTGTCGAGCCGCTGATACTCCAGGTAATCCCGGGCGAAGGCGTTGGCGATGGCCGCTGCGATCCTTGGATCCGCCGCTTGAGCCTTGATGCTGAGGACATGCGAACGCCCCAGCATCGACACGTCGAGGCTCGACAGAACCCGGGCGATCATGGCGTTGTCGCGCTGCTCCGGGGTGAGCGGCGCCGGCGGGCTGAAGCCGAGACCAAACGAGCGCAGCCATTCGGCCAGGCCGGGCGGCAGAAGCTCCATTGCCCGCTCGACGATGTGCAGCGACGACGCCGGCTGCAATTCCGAGTTGAAATTGGGGTCCTGGGCGAGGTGGAGCTGGCTGATCACCTGCCGGGCGATGTCGTGGGACTGCAGAATGAAGGCTTCGCTCTGAACCCGCTCGGCGTCGGGACTGATATCGGCGACGAGCGCTTCTCCATCGGTTATGCGGGGCGTCTGAATGCCGACGAGCAGGCGCACTTCGCCTACGTATCGGGGCGGTATGGACCACACCACTGCGGCGGCAATCGCGCCCCCCGCCAACGTTCCCAGTACGACCAGCCAGCGCCGTCGCCACACCTGGCGAAGAGCGCCGCCGAGATTCTGGTCGCGCGCATCGGCGGCCGGAGCCGCTTCGACGGCGATGCGATAGGAGGCGGCGCCGTCTGGCGCGAAGCGCTCGACGATATTTTTCCTGGTCTGCTGCGGCAGGCGTCTGCCGATATCAATGATGTCCGTCATGGCTGCACTTCCCTCACGACCGTCGACGTTTCGGACGGGGCTGCCGTGAAGGACGGTCGTCCGTGCGACGACAGACAAGCCTGCAGTCGCTGCACGGCATCTAGCAGGTCGCAAAAGGCGGCGAGTGTGTCCAGATTATAACATGGCGGCCGACCGCGAGCGGCCAGCCCGCAAGACGCGGGCGGCCGACCGCGAGCGGCCAGCCCGCAAGACGCGCCGGTTCATGGGAGCACGCGTCCGCGGTCCTTCTCCCGCCAGAATTGGGGGACCATTGGGGCGCCAGGCCATTTGGTGAGAAGCGGAGCGCACAATCTATGGTTGCCGATCCCCTTCCCCGGAATGGCGTTTCGCATCTGGCACGACGTTCGTTCCCGTGCACCGATCCGCTGAAGCCGGCGGATCGAAGTCGCGCTTCTGTGGAAAGGGCACGGGCCTTCCCAGCCGCGCGCCGGTCTCTTGCAGACCCTCCTCTGGTTTCATCGCCTCTCGCCAAACGTCCGCTTTCGGACAGAGGCCCCCCCGCGATTTCGAATCCCGCGGGCCAGCGCTAGTCTTCCGGGTTTGGTTCCAGACCTCGTGATTGATGCCTAGGGCGTTCCATTTGCTCTTGCATGGTGGAGGAGCGCGGTGAATTTCCCCAACGCCCCACGCAATCGCCTCTTGGCGATGATGTCGCCTGCCGACCTCGACCGGCTCGCCCCCGGCATTGAAACGATTCGAACTCGACACCCGCCAGTTCCTTGAGGTGCCCGGCGAGGTCATCAGCCATGTCTATTTCGTTGAAAGCGGACTTGTCTCCATCGTCGGGACGGCGCCCCAAGGCCATCGGATCGAGATCGGCATGGTCGGTTATGAAGGAATGAGCGGGGCAGCGATCGTCCTGGGCGACGACCGGTCACCCAATGAGACAATGGTTCAATCTGCCGGCTCGGCGCTCCGCATTTCAACCCGTTCGCTGCGTGAGGCAACGGCTGCCAGCCCCTCGCTAGCCAGCATCCTGATGCGCTACGCCCATGTCTTCATGATCCAATGCGGCCAAACGGCGCTCGCCAATGGGCGCGGCAGGCTCCACGAGCGACTCGCGCGATGGTTGTTGATGTGGGACGACCGCATCCGCCCTGAAGCCATCACCATCACCCATGAATTCCTCGCTCTGCTGCTCGGTGTGCGACGACCCGGCGTCACCGACACCCTGAATGATTTGGAAGGCAGAGGCCTGATCCGGTCCAACCGCGGCAAAGTTTCCCTTCTCAATCGAAAGGGCTTGAACCTCGTCGCGAACGGGTTTTACGGCTTGCCGGAAGCAGAGTACGAACGTGCGCTCGGCTCAAGCAGTGACGCCCCGTCAACTGCTCGTGGCGGCCGCAGGTAACGATCGGCCAAGCGCCTACATCGCCTCCGGACTAGTCCCGACCGCCATTGCATCTTCCTTCGCCATGGTCATCGTCTTCCATCGACCTTGCGACCGGGCAGCTCGCCGCCGTGGCGGAGAGGCCGCTGCGGCGTCGTCAGTCGCTTCACGACTTCCGCCAATGAGCGGGTGCGCCGCTTGCGCGTCTAGCTCCGCCACTGGTGAGCGGCGCCCGTTGTTCTCCGGGCAAGCGGCTCTCACAGGTCTCGCCGGCGAGCATTCTCCAGCTGGCAGCAGCGTAAAGCAGTAAGTTGCGGTTGGACTCGGAGATGCATGCGCCGGCAAGGCGTTCGCATTCGGCCGCGCGCTTAAGATATTCCTGTGCTTCAGCGGACGACATGATTAGTCCCCTCCGTCGTCGACGACGCGAGGCTACATCCGGGCCCTGCATGCACAAGGCCATGTACGCTTCCGCACAGACTCAGGGGAAAGAAATATCGCCGGCGATGTGCAATTTGACGGCTGCGGTCCAAGCCCGGCCGTAGTGTCGGCGTAGTGGAAGAGCGGGCCGGTGGCGGCCCAGACCACGATCAAGAGACCGCAGACGGCGTGGAGGCCTATCTGTCAGCGCGCGAGACTGCGCAAAAGACCCAGAAGGCAATCAGCCGCGTGCCTTGATGATGAACTCGGCCATCTTCGCGAGTGCCTTATCCGGTGCGTCCGTGCCGAAGACGACGGAGCTGCCGGGAAGGGCAAGGTAGCGCTTCTTGCCTACAGGGGTGAGGCGCAAGCCGGCGCGGGAGTCCTCGATCAGCAACAAGGCCTTGAGATGCCCAACATCCTTGGCCGGAAGATCCACTGGATTGGCGATACCGAGTGCTACGCGCCGCAGCGTGACCTCTTCATGGGGGCTGAGCGGGGCGAGCAATCCTCGATCAGGCATGTGGCCTCCAGGGCAACATCGTAGATCGACATTCGTGCGTTTCAAAGGACGCGGCAGGCTACAGATTGCCGCGCACGGACGAGGCTGCGTGCCGCCAAGATGGAGGCCCGCTCGGAATTGGAAACACGTTCCCAAAAAAAGCTCCAACACCGAGCGGGCCATGGCCGGAGCGTGCGGGGGAGTGCAGCTCCGGACCAGTCAAGAACGCTTGCGGTGGGCACAGGTGACAGGGGGACAGGACTCTGTCCGTTTCCAGACCAAAGATCGTTGGCGAAGGCGGTGAGGGAGAGGAACGCGAAAGCTGCGGAGGGGAACATGAGGGAGGCGAAATCTCGGCCATCACCGCACCCATCGCTTGAGGCGCGCCAGCCCTTCCTCGAACCGCCGCTCCTCGGCCCAGTCGCGCTTGGCGACCGGATAGGCGAAGGTGAGCGCGAGCGCGTCCCCGTCGTCAGGTGCACTTCGCATAAGTGCCATATTGCGGCCTTGGGTGTGTCGTGCGGGCCGACCTCTTCCTTGGGGCTCCGCCGAAGCTCGGGATGCGCGGGCCGGGGAGCGGCGGGTCGAGAATGGGCTTAGCGCTTGGTCGTTTGAAAATCGCTCGTGGTCTCTTGCGGACGGCCACGATGTGGCCGCTGTTTAAGCGCGGCTTCGTCGAAACGGCTAACAGACCGTTGAGCAGCTCGACCAGCCTGGCCGGCGGTATGCCCGACGAAAGCTGCGTGAAATCGACAATGTGGCGAACGCCACCGTGATGTCGTCGAAGCCGTCGGCGATGTTGGTTTCACCGGCGCGCAATCGGCCGGCCATCGGCGCCGGCAGGACGTTGAGAAGGAGCTGCTCGTTCTCCCGGTTCTTGCTGTCGATCACGACGCTCTTGTCGCGCAATTCGCCGACCATGCCATTGAAGGCCGAGCAGAGCCATCCGATCTCGTCCGTGGTGCGCACCTTCACCTGGGCCGCATAGTCGCCCGCGGTGAAACGCTGCACGCCCGTCGTGAGATCGCGCAGCGGCCCGAGCAGCGAGCGCGACAGCCAGGCGCGGCGACCGCCACGTTCCGAAGGCCGCGCGCTCGCGATGGGAAACGTGTCGCTTGACACCGAAAGTCGGCTGACCAGGGTCGCCGACAAAATATGTCTTCTGCCTTCGCGGGAAGCAGATCTGCTGGAGATTTTTCTCAGGCGGAGCCGGCCTCGTGGTCTCGCAGGATGTGCTTCGGGGGCAGGTCTTCGGCCGGTCGCGAGGTATCGTCGAATGCGATCGAGGTCTACGTTCATCGCCTGCGTCGTCTGCGACGCTGGCGCCAGCATCCAGATCCACACGATCCGGGGCATCGGCTGCCTGGTGCACGCAAAGAAGGACACGAAAGCGGTCGCGTGACCGGGTTCAGGGACCTGGCGCTGCCCATCAATGCATCGTTGTCCCGGGCTGTTCACGCGTGCGCGATGATGGACGGTCGCTTCGACGTATTCGAGCTTCGCCGCCTCGAAGTGGGGTGAGTTCTGGCGACGCCGACTTGAGGCATGCAGAGATCCCTTTCCGGCCGAGACCCCTGACAAAGACCACGGCAATAGCCGACGACCATCGATGGGGCGAGGCGCTGCCGCGCCAGCCGATGACGCCCAACCGGTCAGTCTGTCGTAAGGCAAAAAATCCTGTTCGGACCTAGATCTTCGTTGCCGATCAATCGGCAAAGGAGAATTGCAATGAATGCTTTGATCAAGGGTCTGCTCCCCGTCGTTGCCGTCGCGTTGGCATTCCCGGCCGCGTCGTTCGCCCAGTCGAGCGACGCCGCGTACTGCACCGCGCTGGTCGCCAAGTACGACCAGTACCTGGGCCAGGACTCCAAGAGAGGCGAACAGCCTTCGAATCTCGCTGCCAAGGAGGGCGTCGAGAAGTGCCGGCAAGGCAACACGTCCGGTATCCCGGCGATCGAGAAGGCCCTCAAGGGCGCCAAGTTCGACCTGCCGCCCCGCGGCTAGCCGTGCCCAACGCGCCGGCACCGTGCCAAAGCGGTGCCGGCGGTCGGACTCGCCAGCGCGACATCCTCCTTGGAGACCGGGGAACCATCTCCTGAGAGAGCCACCGCGGGACGTCGGGGATGCCTCCTGGCGATGCGCAAAAGAAGACAGACCAAGCGCGGAGTCCGGGGCAGGGGTCGCGTCCGTGGAGGCAACAAGGGGAGCGCGCGTTGCGGGAGTTCGCTGGAACAATGATTTCAGAAAACTGTCGCGAGCTTCTTGCCAAGGAGCGGGAGCCGAAACCGACTACCGAAACATACTGAAAGTACTCGCCCGAAACGACGCAAGGGACCGCCGTGGCTCATCCTAGATGGGTAGCGATCTTGATCTGGATCAAGTCCGGCTGCGATCAAGAAGCGCACGGTTGAATGTGGTCAAGACATTCAAAGCCCCGACGCAAGAAGAGGCGCACGCCAAAGCCGATGCGTGGCTCGAGTCCCAGTCGGGCTTCAAGAACGTCACCCGGCAGGCGTACATCTTCCGCGCCGTCTTTGTCTCCGAGGCCTCGCCGGACGAGGGCCTGTGGACGGTCGCTGTCCGGTATGAACTGAATTCCTGATCCGGACCAGGACGCTCCGCCGGCGGCGCGCGAGCGCGTGCCGCCACCGAGGACCGATCTTCAGGCTGCCCCTCGTCACGCGAAGGCGGTAGCGTGCACGGGGCTTTCCTGCGAGCACGCACAATGTGGCCTTTCCTGCAAGTATTGAACTGCATCACCACCGAACACGACCCGCGCTTCGTCGGCCTGGCGGTGGCGCTCTGCGCCGTTGCCTCGATAACGGCCATCAGCCTGCTCCATCACGTTCAGGGGACCACAGGCCGCATGCGACTGGTGTGGCTCGCCGTTTCCGCGACGACCATCGGCTTCGGGATCTGGGCAACGCATTTCATCGCCATGCTGGCGTTCTCGCCGGACATTTCCCACGCCTACAATATCCCGCTCACGGGCCTCTCGCTGATTGCGGCGATCCTGCTGACCGGCACGGGCCTCGCCGTCGCGACGGCGCCGATCAGGCGGGGCACGTGGCTGGGCGGCGCCATCGTCGGCGCGGCCATTGCGGCGATGCACTACATCGGCATGGCGGCGTTCGAAATCCCGGGACGGGTCCTCTGGGACCCCGCCCTGGTGGCGGCGTCGGTCGTGTTCGGCGTGCTGTTCGGCGCGGCCGCGCTGGCGGCCGGCCTGCACGCCGAACGGTGGAGCTGGAGGGTCCTCGGCGCGGCGCTGCTCACCCTGGCGATCTGCAGCCTGCATTTCACCGGGATGGCCGCGGCGTCGATCATCCCCGATCCGACGATCGCCCTTTCGGAGACCGCGGTCCCGTCGGGCCCGCTCGCGATCGCCGTGGCCCTGGCGAGCTTCATGATCATTCTTCTCACCCTGGCCGGCGCCGCCATCGAGGTGCGCGACCGGCGCCGCAGCGAACTCGAGAACCACCGGATGCGGCGCCTGGCCAACGCCGCGGTCGAAGGGCTGCTGATCTGCGACGGCGAGACGATCGTCACGGTGAACGACAGCTTCGTGGCTCTCGCCGGATCGCCGGCGGCCAGCCTGATCGGCACCGAGCTCGTGCGGTGCTTTCCGGAGGAAGCGACACGCCTGAAACTGCTGCAAGGTCCGGACAATGCCATCGAGGTCGAGCTGCTGCGCGCGGACGGCGGCCGGATACCGGTCGAGCTCGTCCTGCGCCCGGTCGACTTCGCCGGCAAGCCGCACCGGGCCATCGCGGTCCGCGACATCCGGGCGCGCAAGCAGGCGGAACAGCGTTTCCGCTTTCTTGCCCTTCACGACACGCTCACCGGGCTGCCCAACCGGAGCGCCTTCAACCGGAAACTGGACGAGCAGATCGAGGTGGCGCTGGCGATGGGACGGCCGCTCGCCGTCATGTTCATCGACCTCGACCGATTCAAGGAGGTCAACGACCTGTTCGGACACGGGGCCGGCGACAAGACGCTTCAGTTCGTCGCCCAGCGGATCCTGGGCATGCTCGACGACAGCCAGACGCTCGCGCGGTTGAGCGGCGACGAATTCGCCATCATCCTCCCGGCAATTTCCGGCCCTGCCCTGGCCGGCCGCATCGCCGAGAACATCCTGGAGAGCCTGCGGGTCGCCAGCCTGAACTCGGAAACCGATTCGCCGGTCTCGGTCAGCATCGGGATCGCCATGTGCCCCGAGGACGCCACCGACCGGCAGACGCTCCTCCTGCATGCCGACACCGCGCTGTACCGCGCCAAGAAGGAAGGGCGCGGGACCTATCGATTCTTCGAGACGGCCATGGGCGCCGCCGTGCTCGACCGCCGCCAGCTCGAGCACGACCTGCGCCACGCCGCCGAGCGCGGCGAGCTGGGGCTCGTCTATCAGCCGCAGACCGACATTCGCAGCGGTGCCGTCATCGGGTTCGAGGCGCTGGTGCGCTGGCAACATCCGACTCGCGGCGAGCTCCTGCCGGACCTGTTCATTCCGATAGCCGAGGAGACCGGCCTTGTCCTTTCAATCGGCGAATGGGCGTTGCGAACGGCCTGTCGCGAAGCGGCGAGCTGGGTCCAGCCCTTGACCGTCGCCGTGAACGTTTCCACCGTCCAGATCCATGCGGCGAGTTTCCCCAAGACGCTGCAGGACATCCTTTTCGAGACCCGGCTTGCGCCCGGGCGGCTGGAGCTCGAGATCACCGAGACCGCGCTGATCCGCGATCCGGTGCGAGCGCTGGCGACGCTCAGCCGGGTCAAGACGATAGGCGTGCATGTCGTCATGGACGATTTCGGCACGGGCTATTCGTCGCTCGCCAACTTGCGGGCGTTCCCGTTCGACAAGATCAAGATCGCCGGGTCTTTCATCAAGGCCGTGAACGTGAACGACGAAGCGGCGACGATCGTGCGGGCGGTGCTCGGGCTCGGCCGAGGGCTCGGCCTGCCGGTGCTCGCCGAGGGCGTCGAGACGCCCGGCGAGCTGGAGTTCCTGAGGAAGGAGTCCTGCGCCGAAGCGCAGGGCTATTTCCTCGGGGCGCCGTCCGCCATCGGGAGCTTCCGCCGGACGACCCACGGCGGCGCGCGGATCGACGCAGGCCCCAACGTCATTCCCCTGGCGCCCAAGGCCTGAGCGCGGGCGTCGACGAGCGTGCCCAGGGCTGAGCGTTTTGCCCAATCGGGATAACGGGTAAGGGGCGCGTGCCCCCGCCGCCGTTGCGGTTGGCGCGGGCCTGTTCGGCACACGTCCCGAAAGGCCACCCAGGGCACCGGATGGCCGGTTCCGACCAAGTCACAATCTTCACACGGAACGGTCGCTGGCTTTTCCGCTTATTAGAGTCGCCGCACCCCGGTGTGGGAGGGAACCAAGCCCCGCGGCAGGCTCCGCGTTGGCTTGTCCCCATACACCCCGACGCGGAGCCACATTTCGACTGCAGGCCACAAGGAGGGCCGCGGGCTGTTGCAAGAGAGCCGCGCTCGGGAGGTCGTCGAGCGCAAGCCCTGGATCGGAGAACCAGGCGCGTCGTGCGAGCGTTCAACAGCAGATCGAGGCGCAACAATGGACAAGAATGTCGAGCCGGGAGACGCCGGGCGGCGAAGAGCAAACCAGCACAGGGCCGAACCGGGGCCGGAGCTCGTCAGGGTCCTCCACGTCGAGGACGACCCGAACTATCGCGAGGCCATTGCCAATCAGCTAGCGGATCATGGGTTTGTCGTCCGTGGCTTTGCCGATGCCACCTCGATGGCCGACGGGCTGGCACTCGCCCATGACGCAGACATCATCCTTCTCGATTGGGACCTTCCGGGCGTTTCGGGCATCGAATTGCTGGTCGAACTGCGGCTGTGCGGCGTGAACCTGCCGGTGGCGTTCCTCACGGGCTATGGTTTCACGGACCAGGAGAACCTCGCGTTCGAGAGCGGGGCGGTCGACTTCATCGACAAGGCCCGCGGCGTCGAAGTGCTGGCCCGTCGCCTGCGCCGCCTGGTCAGCGTGACCAGATCGGCGGCGCCGGCCCCGGCCAAACTGGTCTGCGGAAAGCTCACCCTCGACCCGCTGGTCAGCCGGGCATACTGGAACGGGTCCGACGTCGGGCTCACCATGAGCGAGTACAATATCGTCCTTCTCCTGGCGTCGACCCCGGAGCGCTGGGTGACCTATCGAGCGATCTACGATCGAGTGCACTACGAAGGCTTCATCGCAGGCAGCGGCGAAGACGGTTTTCGGACAAACGTTCGCGGAATGATCCGGCACGTGCGGAAGAAGTTCATCCAATGCGACAAGACGTTCGCCCACATCCAGAACTTCGTGGGCCTCGGCTACCGCTGGGCCACCCCGACGCCGGACGAGTGCCGCCCACCGCCGGCGTCACCCGAGCCGCGCACCCTTCCCGAACGGCCCGTCGGCGCCAGGATCGATCGTCTTTCTGCGGGCGGGAAGGCGTAGACAGGAGCGCATCCACCGCTGTCCTGGTGGAACAGGATCAGTCTCCCTTGGCGCTGCGTTCCTGTGCCCTGAGGCAGCCGCGGAATATCGGGGCACAGACGCCCTCCTTGCCGATCAGCTCGTCATTGTCGCCGGTGTAGTTGACCGCCGCGACCCGGCCGTCGACCACGCGGACGATCGCGTGACAGTAGGATCCACTGCCGCCGATGCTGAAGCCGCCGCCGATGATCGGCAGCGTAATCTGCGCCCCGCCGGTCCTCTCATACCTGTTTTCGTACGAGTACAGCTCGGTCTGGGCATCGAGCCGCTTTGTGCGGGTCGGAATGCCGGCGCAGGACTGCAAGGTGTCGACGTCCATGCCGATGACGAGGTGGCGGCCTCTCTGCGCCACGACATCGCCGCTCGCGCAGCCACCGACCAAGGCCACCACGACCAGACACGGTAGGACAGACGGCCTGAACATCTGCCCAAAACGCCTCAGGCGCCGGCTCGTTCCAGGCCGACGGCTGCCGGCCGGGCGCGCGCTTCACGGGTCCGCCACGCGGCGGCCCGCGCCCCACCGCGGTCGGGCCGCGGGCGATGGGGACCACAGGCCGGCCGCCCGCGAAAAATTTGCGGCGAAGTCTTGACGCTGCTTTCGCTTTTCCTAGATCGATCGTCGCCGGCCCCCAGGGGCCGGTTCGCAAGGCCGGCGCCCTGCGGGGGCCGGTCGCAACCATCGCTCAACAGGAGGATGACATGCGTGCCGACTTTGATTTTGCTCCCTACTATCGCGCCACGGTCGGCTTCGACCGGGTCTTCGACCTGCTCAATTCGGTCGCCAGCCAGCCGCCCGGCAGCGGCTACCCGCCCTACAACATCGAGAAGACGGGCGACGATGCCTGGCGCATCGTCATGGCCGTGGCGGGCTTCAGCGAGGCCGAGCTGACCGTCACCCAGCGCGAGAACACGCTGCTGGTGATGGGCCAGGCCGCGTCGAACGGCGAGGACCAGCCCCAGTTTCTCTATCGCGGCATCGCCGGCCGCGATTTCGAGCGCCACTTCCAGCTGGCCGACCATGTCAGGGTGGCGGGCGCCAGGCTGGCCAACGGGCTGCTGACGATCGAGCTGCACCGCGAGATCCCCGAAGAGAAGAAGCCGCGCAGCATCCGCATCGACGCGGAGGCCGCGCCCCGCACGATCACGCAGCAATAGTCGCCCCCCCCGCCGCCAGAGCGCCGCGTCGCGGCGCTCTGGCCCTTCGGATATTCCAACAGGAGGTGAGACATGACGAGGCAGTCAGCGGCTTCCACGGTTGACGTGCAGTGGAACCGGGGACTTTCCGCTTTTGGATCCGACGATAAGCTGCCCCTGCCGATGGGGGCGCAGTTTCCACCCCGCCGGCCGCCGGCCGGGCTGGCGCCCGACGCGGTGCCGCGGGCCAGGGTCCTGGTCGTGGAGCGCGAAGCGATCGTGGCTCTCGACCTGCAGCGCACGCTGCGCGAGGCCGGCTACCGGGCGATCGGGCCGGCAGCCACGTTGGGCGAAGTTGAACGCCTGATCGAGCAAGGGCCGATCGATTGCGCCCTCATCGACGTCGACGCCAACCGGGGCACCACGCTGCCCGTCAGCGACCTGCTGGACTTTGCCGACGTGCCGTTCGTTTTCGTGATGCATGGCGACAGCGCCGACATCCCGCAGCGCCACGCCGACAGGCCCCTGGTCCGAAAGCCCGATGACCCGGCAGCTCTCATCGCGGCCATCGAACGGGCCATGCGCAAGCGCTCCCGCGGTGCGGCGAACGACAATGCGAATCGCACGCTGACACCGGAACCCGCCTGGCCGCGAATCTTTCCGCAACTCTGAGCCGCAGCCGTTGCGAGCCGTCGCCGTTGGCTGGCTGAAACTCCGACCGGCGCCGCGGCGCGAGCCGCGTCGCCGGAGCGCGGGGCAACTTCCACCGCGCCGCGTCGTTTCGATGGCCCCATCTGTTCGGCGGCAAGGTATTGGCGATGGATTTGACGACCGCTATCGGTTCGGTCGCGGCGTTGTGCACGACAGCGGCATACGTACCCCAGCTGAAGAAATGCTGGGAGACCGGATCGGCCGGCGATCTGTCCTTGCGGACGTTTGCCATCCTGGCGACAGGGGTGGCGCTGTGGACCGTATACGGCGTTGCAAAGGGCGACGCCGTCATCATCGCGGCCAACGCCGCGAGCCTGGCCCTGCTGGGCGGCATCCTGTTTTTCAAGCTGCGGGACCATCCGGAAGCGGCCGAAGGACCGGCGAAGACGCGCGGTGAGCTGCTGCGGAGCGAAGAGCGCTACCGCACGGTGGTGGAAGGCGCCCGGGACTACGCCATCTTCACGACCGACGAGGCAGGGCGGATCGTGGACTGGTATCCTGGCGCCGCCGCGGTGTTCGGCTGGAGCGCCGAGGAGGTTCGCGGCCAACCGGCCGACCTCATGTTCACGCCCGAAGATCGCGCGCGGGGACGGCCGGCCGAGGAACTGGCGCTGGCGGGGGCGGACGGAATGGCGCCCGACATACGCTGGCACCAGTGCAAGGACGGCGGCCGGGTCTTCATCGAGGGCAAGGTGGTGCCGACCCGCGGGCGCGACGGCAGCCGCGGCTTCCTGAAGATCGGCCAGGACGTCACCGCGAAGCGCCGCGCCGAGCGCGAACTGCGCCGCAGCGAGGAGCGTTTCAGCCAGTTCGCCGAGGCATCGAGCGACGTGCTGTGGATCCGGGACGCGGCGGGCCTGCAGTTCGAATATGTGAGCGCCGCCGTCGAGCGGGTCTACGGCGCGGACCGCGAGCGCATCTCGGCCGGCAACAGCCTGCGCCGCTGGGTGCGTTTGATCCATCCCGAAGATCGGCGCCGGGCGCTCGAGGCGATTCGCGCGGTCCGGCTCGGGGAGCGGCGGACCCACGAATTCCGTATCCGCCGGCCGGACGGCGTGGTGCGGTGGATCCGGGATACGAGCTTTCCGCTGCTCGATGAACAGGGCCACGTGCAACGGGTCGCCGGGATCGGCAGAGACTTCACCGGGGAGAAAGAAGCGTCCGACCGCCTGGAAGTAATGGTCAGCGAACTGCAGCATCGCACGCGCAACGTGCTCGCCGTGATCCAGGCGCTGGTGGAAACCACGCGGCGCGAAACCGCGACCGTCGAGGAATTCCAGGACCGCCTCGGGGAGCGCCTGAGAGCCCTTTCCCGCGTCCAGGGAATGCTGTCGAGGCTGGCCGAGGGAGAGAAGATCACCTTCGATGCGCTGCTGAAAGCTGAACTGGCCGCCCATGGGTCACTGGGCGACACCCGTCGCGTGCGGCTGGAGGGGCCGTCGGACGTGCCGCTGATGTCGCGCAACGTGCAGACCTTCGCCCTCGCGCTGCACGAACTTGCGACCAATGCCGTGAAGCACGGCGCCTTCGCCTCGCCTTCCGGGCAACTGGTCGTGCGGTGGCGCGTCGAGCAACTGGCCGGCACTGTGGAATTGCATGTCGACTGGCGGGAAACCGGCGTGGCGAGGCGGGAGGACTGGACGGGGTCCGCGATCGGCGGCTATGGACGCGAGCTGATCGAACGCGCGCTCCCCTATCAGCTCGGAGCGCGCACGAGATACCAATTGGAAAGCGACGGCGTTCATTGCACGATCGAGACACCGATCGTCAGCGACTAGTGCGTAACGGGGGGAAGACGATGGAGGGGACCCGCGTCCTGGTGGTGGAGGATGAATATCTGCTGGCGGAAGATCTGCGGCGGTCGCTCGAGGAACAGGGCGCGATCGTCGTCGGGCCGGCTCCGTCCATCCCGGCGGCAGAGCGACTCCTGGTCGACGAAACAGCCATCGACTTTGCCGTGCTCGATATCAACCTTGCCGGGACGAGCGCCTATCCGATCGCGGACCGGCTGGTGCGGTCGAGAATCCCCTTCGCCTTTGTCTCCGGCTTCGAACAATCGACCGTGCCGCCGCGCTTTGCCGGTATCGCGGTGCTGGAGAAGCCGGTGAATTTCCTTTTGTTGTGCGATGCCATCAACGCCGGAGCCAGGTCCCGCCGCGAGAGCTGAGGATCGCCGCAACTCCGCAGTCCAGTCGACGCCCTTGGATTGGAGAATCGCGGCCCGGCAACCAAGAGGTGGCGCGCCACGTTCGGTGGGCATGACCCCCTGCCAAGCCAACGCGTCCCACCGAGACTTCGGAAATCGAACGCCTTCAACCCGGCAGCAACCGTGAGCGCCTGCCTCAGCCGCAGCCGCCGCGGCCGGTCGGCCGACGCAACAAGGCGGCGCTGCCCGGCAGCCAGAACGCAGATCTGGCGGGTCCGAAGCCGAAACGCGGCCCGCGTGGCGCCAGCACCTGAGCGTCCTTCGGCACCTTCTTGCACTTCTCGCCCTTCTTGCGCGCTTCGGACAGCCAATGGCGATCGTCTGCTTCCGGCTCTTCACCGTATCCCCTTTGCCGCCCTGCTGCTTTTCAACGCGCCCTTCTTGCCAACGGTGCATGCCGCGCTTCGCGTTCTTCGAGACTTCGCCATGGCTCCTTCGGTCGCGGCCGCAACGCAAGAGAGGTGGAACTCGCTGCGTTATCCGTTCACCGGCGGGTGGAGGGACCGCGTGCCGAAAACGGAGCTTGAGATGCTACGGGGCAGGTGCCTGTGCGGAGCGGTGCGATGGACAGCTGAAGGTGCGCCGAAGGCCGTCCATCATTGCCATTGCTCGATGTGCCGCCGATGGACGGGCGGGGCGTTCGCCAGGCTCGCCTGGTTCGCGTGCGATGCCGTCCAATGGACGGGCACGCCGGCCGCCTACCGCTCGTCGCCGATCGCGGTCCGCACGCACTGCGGCCGCTGCGGCACACCGCTGTCGCTGGCGTACCATTCCAGAGCAGACGTGGCACTTGCGGTCGGCAGCTTCGACGCGCCAGAAGTGGCCACGCCGAGCCACCACTATGGCGTCGAGAGCCGCTCAGGTGGGCCGATATCGGCTCCGCCCTTGCTGGCAAGGCGACGCGGGAACGGTGGTGACGGCAACTGTGAGGTTGCCGGCGTTCGCGTCCCGGCTAAGACCACGCGTGTGACGCAACTGCGCTTCTGCCCCGCGGCGATAACAAAAGCTGCCCAAAACCAGGGAGTGCGTCAACACAGGCGAGCTTGCGCAACCCTCGGTCCGCCTGGCCATTAAACGCGTGGAGGCGTCGGCTATTGTGAGGGGCATTAAATCCGTGACCGGTATCGAAACCCTTGCCCGTCGCCTCGTGCGTGACGTCTTCCACTATACCGGCGGCAAGCCGATGCGATGGGTTTCCGTGGGATCGGTCGCCCATCGGATGATGGAGATCGACGCCAACGCGGTTCTGGAGTCGATCGAGCTGGCGCGCGCCAAAGGCTGGCTCAATGTCGAGGGCGACCACACCGTCTGCCTCACCGAGGCGGGGCGTCGGATGCTGATGGACTAGCTCGCCTGTGCTCCGGGTCGCCCCGTCCCAAGATCCGGGCCCCAGTCGTTACCCTCTGACGCTGAAACGAGCCTCGGCGATCTGCTCGGCGCTGTAATTGTCGTCCCGCATGCGCGCCTTGGCACGATCGACAAAGTCCTGATCGAACAGAGGGGCGTGAAGGAGACCCGCCTCGAACTCATAGGACTCGACAAGCTCGTCCTTCAGGAAAATATCGACAATCCTTGCAGCCACCGCACGGCCCCGCCACCAGACACGCAACTAGAGCATTCCCGGTTTTCAGCGGTGTTAAGGATCGAGTGTTCCCCAAGAGACGGTTTGGTTGCGAATGGCACAGGCTTGCTGTCACATCCCTGCAATGTCCAAGACAGAAGCGAACAAACCTGATCCGCCTTTGAGGATTCCAGAGCGGGACATGGCGTGTGCGAGCGATCTGCTGGCGGCGCCGAGCGAAGCGTCCTGATGGGTGCGGTCGTCGTGGCTTCGGCCATCCGCGGCAGCCGAGAACAAGGGCCCGTCCGGGCCGAAACAGCTACGGTCTGCCCCCCGTGCTGTGGTGCTCAAGCCTCACAAATCGATCCTTTTCTAACTCAGAACCCGCCTTGCCACTTGAGTATCTTCTCGTCCAGTTCTGTCAGCATGCAGTCGCACTCGGTCATCTGTGCAGCCCTCCGGCCGTTCATGAACGCCCATCATCACGCCCGCAATCGAAAGAAAAGCCCGTCCGGAGCGGGGGCGACGGACGGGCTTTTCGGCTACCCAAAACGCCGGGCAGCACATCGGTCAGGATCGAACGCAGTCAACAAACGGAAGTTCCTCGTCAGGCGAGCAGCCGGCGCCGCCCTCAGTCCGCGGCTCTCGTGGGGCTACTGCTTCTGATTGGGATTGGCATTCGCCGGGCCGGTGCCGGGAGTCGTGGTGTTGGGGTTACGGCTCTTGCCATTGATCTCGTCGTTGTTGAATCCGCCCGTCTTGCCCGGCATCGGATTCTGCGCCTGGTTCGGTGCGCCCGACGCAACAGGCGGCGTCGCTTGCTGTCCCTGGCTCAAGGGCGGAATGTTTGCCGAGTTCTGCGCGAATGCGGTCGAGCCGCACAGCGCCAGAGCGATTGCCGACATGGTCACGATCTTCATGGAATCCTCCTTTTGGTTATCGGTGGGGGCTCAACACCCGTTCTTGAAAAGCGTTGCGTGGGCGAATGCCGGCAACGAATGGTCACGCGGTAACGGCGGCAAAAGCAGAACGGCCCGCCTCCCGGCGGGCCGTTCGTCGTTCGCCCCCTACCGGCGGTGCTCCCAGCCCCGTCGGGCGGCCTGGGCATGTCGCCGGGGATCGCCGAACCAGCCTCCATGACTCTCGTCCGAACGACCGCGCGACGAAGATCCGCGGCGACGATCGTCCTCGTCGTTGCGGCCGCGCGACCAGGATTCGCCACGATGGCGGGCGGCCTCGGCATGGCCTTCGGAATCGCCGTACCACCCGCGGCCCCGGCCGCCGCGATCGTCCTCGTCTTCACGGCTGCGCGAGCGGCCGCCGCGATCGTCGTCGTCGTCGTCCGACCGCCCACGGCGGGCAGCCTCGGCATGGCCTTCGGAATCGCCGTACCAGCCGCGGCCACGGCCGCCGCCGCGGTAGTCGTCGTCATCGTCGCGGCCGCCGCGCGAGCGCGAGCCGCGACGATCGTCCTCATCATCCGGTCGACCCCTGCGGGCCGCCTCGGAATGACCCTCCGAGTCGCCGTACCAGCCGCGGCCGCGGCCCCGGTCGTCGTCATCGTCGCCGTAGCGGCCGCCGCCGCTGCGGCCCTGCGAGCGGCGATGGTCGCCGTCGTCGTCGCTCACGAAGCGGCCGCGCTCGTCGCGTTCGAAACCGCCGCCTCGTCCGAACGATCCGCGCTCGCGGTCATCGTCATCGGCGAAGCGGCCCCGCTCATCGCGAGACGAGCCGCGCCGGCCGAACGAGCGGTAGCCTTCGTCGTCGTCGCTCATGAAGCGGCCGCGCTCGTCACGGTCGAGGTCCCCGTTCCGTCCCGAAGACCGGCGGTAGTCGCGATCGTCGTCGTCGCTGGTGAAGCGGCCCCGCTCGTCGCGTTCGCGGCCACCGTTGCCATAGTTCCTTGCCATGCGTTCCTCCTGGTCGAAGTCGAGGTTGAGTGAAACGGCGCGGGTAGGTCTCAGTTCTGCAGCGCGCCCCTGCAGTTCCTCCTTTCTTTGCTTGAGCCGGTTCGCGAGGTCGGCGGTGTCGAGGCCGCGCGCCTTGGCCTGGGCGAAGATGCCGTCACCGGGCTTCTCCTCCTCGGCCACGTGATGCTTGATCTGCTCGCTCAACACGGTGACCTTCGCGTCGCGGAAATGGTCGCTGGACGGGGCTTCCATGAGGTCGGCGATCAGCAGCTTGGCGCTGTCATGCTCGACCTGGGCCTCGTCGAGGGGCTCGTCGTCGGAAGCCTTGTCGCGGCAGGCACGATAGAAGATTTCTTCCTCGAGCCTCGTGTGAACGATCAACTCCATGCAGATCTGCCGCAGGAGCTCGTCCTTCCGCTTGTCGTCCGCCGCGCTTTCGTAGTCGGCAAAGAGCTGTTCGACCCGTCGATGATCCGCCGACAGCGCCTCGATGGCGCTGGCTGCGGCGGACGATTGCGCCGGGGTGCCCGGGGCCGACGCGATCGCGGTGGGCACATCCGGTTTCAACGGCGCGACCGAGGCATCCTGCCCGCCCCTCGCCTTGGTCGCATCGCCCGTCTTCGCATCCTTCGTCGTCTTCGCCATCTTGTCCTCCGCTTTCGTTTGAATTCACGAGGGGAATGCCGACGATGGTTGGACGTTGCGACGCTCGTGTTTTTTTGTTCGTGAAATTTCGAGCGCGAAAATCGCGCGATACGTGAATGGGAATCGGAAGCCTCGGAGCGCGATCGCACGCATGAAGTGCGGGCAAAAATAATCGCGGACGTCATCGCGCGCCGGCTGACCGCAGCGCGCGGCATCAGGCTGGCGTCGAACGCACGCGGAAGGCCAGCGCGTTTTCTCGCGCGCAATTCCGCCGCATGAAATCGTCGCCGCACAAAAAAAGGCCCGCCGGGAGATGGGGGCACCCCCGGGCGGGCCTCGACCCGCCGATACGCGCGGGTCAGCGAGGAAGGTACGACTTCAGCGAACGCCTCAACGGGGCAAAGGTGACGGACGGAACTGCATTGTACGGAACTGGACAAACGTCTTCACGGTGCAGAGGCTCGCAAATTCCAGGGCGGTTGCCGTTTCCCCTGGCCCGGCCGAGCGCTATTCTCCATCGCATCGTCGGCGCAAAACGAGGATTCCGATGGACCGGGGGATCAGCGCACCCTTAAGTCCCAATGAGGAGGTGACATTGCGCCGTGTCGCGCTCGGCATCGCCGGCCGCAAGGAATTGCGGGCGGCCGACCTGGCGCGCCTCATTCATCTCCATCTGGTCGAGGAAATCGACGGGCGGCTCAGCCTCACAGACCTCGGGCGGCAGCGCTACCAGCTTCTGCCGAAGGCACCCGACATGGTCGGCGTGGCCGACACACGGGAGTTCGTGGCCGTTCTCAAGAGAAGCCTGCGCGAGGGCGAGGGTTAGCGTTCCTCGCGATGCGGCGCTTCGCACCTTCTTGCCCTTCTTGCGCTTCGGACAGGCCAATGGCGATCGCCTGCTTGCGGCTCTTCACTGTGCCCCTCTTGACGGCAGTGTCGCAACCGTCCGTCACACGGTCCATTCCCGCAGGACCCGTTCCGTCGATGTCGTTTCCACCTGATTGGTGAAGCGTTCGCGATAGAGGGTCATCAGGGCATCGTGGGTCCGGTCGCTGGCGCTGCTGTCCACCGGCAACACGACGCGAAATCCCAGGTCGACCGCGGCCATGACGGTCGACAGCACGCACACGTCGGTCTCGCCGCCGGTCACGATCAGAGTGCCAATTCCCTTCCGGCGCAAGGCAGGCGCCAGGCGCGGATCGGCGAAGGCGGAGTAGACCGCCTTGTCCAGGATGCGGGCCGGCGGGCAAAGGCGCGCGAGCGGTTCGGCCAGCTCGAGAAGGCGGGGGTCGAGCGTGTCGCGCGTCATCGCCCGCCAGTGCCGGTAGTAGTCGCGCCACGCGCCGGTCATCTGCTCGGGCACCTCGGGCGGGATGAACCGGGTGCACAGGGTGCGTTCGGGAGCGTGGCCAGCGATGGCCACGACATTGGGCAGCACGCGATCGAGCCAGGGCATGAACCATTCGGTGCGCTCGGCAAACAGGCGCTGCATGTCGATGGCGATGTGCAGCGCCGAGCGGTCGAGCGGGAACGTCACGTCGTGCTCCCAGTCAGGTGCGCCGGGGCCCGCGCGGACTCCGGCCGCGTCCCGCACGCCGCGTGATCAGGATGACGGCCCGTTGCGGCATCGCGTTCCGCAACCGCAGCTACTTCTTCGCAGCGGTACCGGGCGCGGCCTGCCTGCGATGCAGCTCGGCGGTGATGCCGGCCGGCAGGACGCTGGCGATGGCAGCCTGCAGCTTGTTCTGCCAGCCCGACACGACGTCGCCCTCGCCGTTCATCATGGCCTCGAAGCCGGTCTTGGCGACGTCGGCGGGATCGTCCTTCTTGGCTGTCCCCACCTTGGTATCGAGCATGTCGGCGCGTTCGAAGAAATCGGTCTCGGTAGCGCCCGGCATCAGGCAGGTGACGGTGACGCCCGATCCCTTGAGCTCGGCACGCAGCGCGAAGGAGAACGAATCGAGGAAAGCCTTGGTGCCGTTGTAGACGGCCTGGAAGGTGCCAGGCATGAAGCCCGCGATCGAGCCGGTGATCAGGATGCGGCCGTGCCCGCGATCCTTCATGTCGCGCGCGACCTTCTGCAGGAGATAGACGGTGCCGGTGACATTGGTGTCGATGACCCGCCGCACCTCGTTGAAATCCTGGTCGATGAAGGCGCGGCCGAGGCCGCGGCCGGCATTGGCCAGCAGCGCATCGATCGGTCGGCCGCTCGCCGCCGCCAGCAGCCGATCCACACCCTCGGTCGTGGCGAGATCGGCCTGCAGGGCCTCGACCTGCCGGCCGGACTGCCGGAGCTGGTCGGCGGCACCCTGGATCGCGGGCTCGTCGGCCACGATCAACAGGTCGAAGCCGTGGGCGGCGCACTGGCGGGCCAGCTCCAGGCCGATTCCCGTCGAGGCGCCGGTCACGATGGCGAAGCGCGCCGCGGCGCGGTTGATGTCCGGGTTGGTAGAACGGTCGGCGGATTTGGTCGTCATGGCTTCATCACCACCTTGATGCAGTCGTCCTTCTTGTCGCGGAACGTCTTGTAGAGTTCCGGTCCCTGCTCGAGGCTCGCGCGGTGGGTGATCACGAAGGACGGGTCGATCTCGCCTTTCTCGATGCGTTCGAGCAGCTTGGGCAGATAGTGCTGGACCGGCGTCTGGGCCATGCGGAAGGTGAGACCGCGATTGATTGCCGAGCCCATCGGAATATTGTCGAGGAAGCCGCCATAGACGCCGACGATCGACACCGTGCCGAAGTTGCGGCAGCAATGGATCGCCTGGCGCAGCACATGCGGCCGGTCGGTGCCCATGAAGGTGGCGACCTTGATGCGGTCGATGACGGAGTCGGCGCTCGCCGAGGTCTTGGCCTCGGTCCCGACGGCGTCGATGCAGGCATCGGCGCCGCGGCCGTGGGTGAGATCCTGGATGCGGTCGTAGACATCCTCCTTCATGAAATCGATGGTGACCGCACCGGCATCGCGCGCGAGCTGCAGGCGTTCGGGCACGGTATCGACGGCGATGACGCGGGCGGCGCCCAGCAGGAAGGCGCTGCGGATGGCGAACTGGCCGACCGGCCCGCAGCCCCAGATCGCGATCGTGTCGTCGGGCTGGATGTTGCAGAAATCCGCCGCCATGTAGCCGGTCGGGAAGATGTCGGACAGGAAGAGGACCTGCTCGTCGCTGAGCGCTTTGGGGACCTTGAGCGGCCCCACGTCCGCATAGGGCACGCGCATATATTCGGCCTGGCCGCCGGGGTAGCCGCCCAGCAGATGGGAATAGCCGAACAGGCCGGCCGGGGAATGGCCCCACAGCTTCTCGGCCTTGGCGCGATCGGGGTTGGTGCGCTCACAGCCCGAAAAGAAGCCCTTCTTGCAGAAGAAACACTCGCCGCAGGCGATGGTGAAGGGCACGACGACCCGGTCGCCGACCTTCAGCTTCTTGTTATCCGCGCCGACCTCGACCACTTCGCCCATGGTTTCATGGCCGATGACGTCACCGTGCTTCATGCCGGGAATGACGCCATCGAAGATGTGCAGATCGGAGCCGCAGATGGCGCACGCCGTGACCTTGATGATGGCGTCGCGGGGATGCTCTATCTTCGGATCGGGCACGCTCTCGCAGCGCATGTCGCTCTTGCCGTGCCACGTCAACGCTTTCATGTCCGTCCTCCTGAAATTCAGACCGAGAACGACAGGCCGACGGAATTCGTTGCGTGACAAGGCGGGCAGCCAACAGCACGGATCGCCCGATCCGAAGGGCAGCCCCCTGGCGGGCGGCCTCCCAACTCGAAGCGCTCAAGCAGCGCAGGTGCGAAAACCCGCGATCACGACGTTGCGGTCGGGCGTGAAGAAGCTGCGATAGGCCGGCCGGGCAAGACGGGCGCTCGTGGCCCAGCACCCGCCGCGCAGCACCTTCCGGGTGCCAAACCACGGTTGCGAGCAATCCTTGCAGCCGAGCGATCGTCCCGCCTTCAAGAGTTCATCCTCGGTGGCGCGACCAAGAGCATGCTGACCGCCGACCGGCCTTTTCCTTTCTCATTAAATCGTCGACCGCGTTGCTCCGAGGGTCGGCACTGCCGTCGAGCCGCCCTGCTCGCTGCGGAATCAAACGAAGCCGGCCGCCTGGCAGTTTGCGCGCATGATCGGCAAGCCGCCCGCTGCTCAATCGGGATCTTGTCGATCCGGCCGAGGCGTGTCTGCGCGATGGGACGCCGGCAACAAGCAAATTGCCGAGCCTCGGTTCTGTGCCCGAGAGTATCGCGCCGGAATTGCATGGACGCGTTCCCATCGTAGAGGCGCCAAACGGATTGAAGCGGTGGGGTCATCGTTCCCGAGTCGACCGTCGTGGCAGCGGCCTTGCGAAGGGGAACTTCACACTAGGGAGCCCGTTCCAAAGGGCGCTGCGCATCGTGCGTGTCGCCCTCACCCGCGTGATGCCAGGCCAGATACAGAATGACGAAATCACATCCCATCGACATGCATATCGGAAAGCTCCTGCACCAACGGCGCACCCTCCTCGGCATGAGCCAGAGCGGCCTCGGCGCCGCGATGGGCGTGAGCTTCCAGCAGGTCCAGAAGTACGAACGCGGCGCCAACCGCATCGGTGCAACTCACCTGTTCGAACTCTCAAGAGTGCTGGATATCCCGATGTCGTTCTTCTTCGAAGGCGCGGACGCCCTCTCCTTCAACTCCCGCGGACGGAAAGCTTCCTTGCCGACGAACGACCAGACGGACGACCAGGAGGCCCTGCAGTTGGTCCGCGACGTCTTCAGGATCCGCGACCGTCAGGTCCGTCTCAGTGTTGCCAGGATGGTCAGGGCCATCGCCCACCCGGGACCGCTCGACGGGAGGGGGTTTGCACCGCGCCTCAATCGCGATCTTGTCGATCCGGGCCGGGGCGGCTCTGCGAGAGGGGGACTTCAGCAGCGAGCCCGTTGCCGATGATCTCCCGTCGCTCGACGGAAGCGGCCGCGGAGCCGCTTAGAGTCAGCGCAGCTTGCGCGCATGACCGGCCAGCCGGCCGGGCCAGCGGCGCTGCTTGCCGATGGTCGGCAAGCCCACGGAGCCGCACTGCTCGCAGCGGAATCGCGCCCCGGCGATCCTGCGGTTGCGCAGCCGGGGCGACGCCGCGTCGATGGTCCGGCGATGGCCGCAGTTGCCGCAGGTCACCTCGATCTCCAGGCGGTCGCGCGCCAGGTCGCCGAACGTGGTGAAGGGTGTCGCCAGGGGCATAGACCCGATTTGGGGAGGGCGGCGCGCGGTCGCAATCCAAAGAAGAGCCTGTCCGGAGCGGGGGCATCGGATGGGCTTGGTGCGCCCCCATCGGCCGGACCGCTCGCTCGCCCCCCACCCGGCGGTGCCACGCCCTCCTGCGAAAAATATTTGCGGACCTCTTGAAATCCGAGGATCCCGTTTTTGATCTTCGGCCTGACGCATCCAACAGGAGGTAAGGCATGACGATCGAGTTCAGCTGCTTCCCGGCCAGGCGCTGAGCCGATGGCAGCGAAGCGGCCCACCCGTAATGAATTGTGCGGGTCGACAGACGAGGCGATGTCCGGCGACCGCCAAGGCGAAAGCGAAATCTGGTATCCGACCGCGCCCGCCCAAGTCCTGTGGCCGCGGATCCTTCCATCGCTTTGACCATGGCGGTGCGCGGTGCCCGGCAACCGAAAAGCGCCACCTCGCCTACCCAGGGCCGGCACCGCCAAATCGCGGCGCTGCAAGGTTTGGCAACCTTCGAGGGGAGTGGCGCATTGTCATTGGATGAATTCAATGAAGGCGCTCGACCCCTCCCAACCGGCGATGCTGCACGATCGCGCCAACGACCAGCTTGTCGAATGGTCTCCCGACGACAGGGAAGCGGACTGGCGCCAGCACGCCACCGAGGCGGAACCCGGCGTCATTTCCTTCGATGGACGGTTGTTCGACGGCTGGCAGCCTGTCGTCAGGGACTCCGCAACGCCGCAGTAGCAGGCCGCCATCGGCAACCGGCGCGGACGTTTGTCGTGCCTGCCCTCCCAAGCGCCCCCTCACCGATAGCCTCGGCTTCCCGGTGTGTCTCCGTTCTGAAACTTTTCGGGCGTACAGGCGGCACGCGGTTTGCATCAGGGCGGTACGGCCTGCGACAGGGGCTGAGCCGTCGAGCACGGCGTCGCGTCGGTCCGTCCCGGACAAGCGCGGCCCGTCCTTGCAACCACGGTGGCGGGAATAGATGTCCTCGCAGCAGCGCCTGAACGGCTCGACGAACACGGTTGCCAACGAGCTCTTGCTCCTGCGGAAGCTGGCGAGCCTTCGGCGTTCGGCATCCTGGCAATTGACGGTGGCGCGAATGCGCAAGGCCGCGCCCCCGGAAGCCGGCCAGCGGGGGCCGGTCGGCTATCCGCCCTTGCCGCGTGCCCTGCCCGTGCTGAAAAGAGAAGGTCATCCGGTTGGGCAGGGAAACGATCAAAATCCGGTGCGACGGCGGAAGGTCCGACCCGCCGATCCCCGAGCGGGATTGCCCGGCATGAGTGGCGCGGAACTCATCGAGAGCGTGACGACCGGGCGACAGCAGCTGCCCGTCGTGATGGCCACCGCCTAGAACGAACAGCCGCGCGGCCGGGCGCCGGGCGTGCCGCGGCTCTTGAAGCCCTTCATGCAGGGTCCGTTGCGGGACGGTCAGGAAGGCGCGCCGGACCTCAACGCGCGGAACGACCGCTGGCCGCCGCGCAGCCCGGAGGCGGGGCGGTGGCCCTCTGCGTGCGGCCGCCTTTTCCATTTTTCGCGCCGCGCGCCCCGCCATGCGTGCTGTTGCGTCCGTTCTTCCTCGCCACGACTCGCGCGATGTACGCGCGATCTTGCTTCAGTCTTTCCTCGGCGAGAAGCGCCCGATCTTCCTTGGACATCTTCCAGTTGCCTTGTTGCATGCGGGACCGCCGAGCATTTTCAGGGAGCGGCAGGTTCACTATTTTCGGGTCGACTGTCTGTTCAACCTTGAACAGGCGGCCCTAAGGGGTCCCGCGCCTCGGGGCGGTTCCTAGCCGGCGCCGCCGCCGGCGGCGAAGAGCTCGCGCCATCGAGAACGCGCCGGCGGCGCGCTGCGGCGTGACGACGCGAAGGCATCGGGCGGGGCAACCTGCATACGGCCAAAACGTTCTGCGAATACGCCGCCGCTCGCTTTTTTCATGGGCTCCTCTGTTGGATGTTCGAGCCGCGCCCCGAAGGACAGATCGAATGAGCCGATTTTCACGTCTCATGAAGTGGTTCCTGCCCGTTGCAGGAGGGATGGCGGCACCCCTGCTGGTAGCCATCGGCGCACACGGCGCCGAGCCTCCCGCCCCTCGCGGCGAGATCGTCCTCGACCAGCAGCTGGTCGAGCAACTGCGCCTGTTCGAGAAAGAGATCGCCCGATCCCGGTACAGTGAATTCTGCGCCACCGTCCGGATGCCGCCAGCCGCCGTCATCGAACACCTGGAAGAGACGTCGCGCGCGGGCGATGCAAAGGCCCAAGTGCTGTTCATGTGGGTGTTTCGCCTGATCGAGCGCTACAAGGAGGACGGCTGCGGCGATACGTAGGGCGGCACTCGCGCCTGTTGCCCGTACCGCCTGCGGCGCCCCTTCGCCGCCAAAACGCGCATCGCCGCGTTCCCATTTGAACATCTGCAACGAGACAAACCGCCTATGTGTGGTGCTGCCCCACCAGAACGGGAGCAAGACCATGGCGAGATCCGAAAATCGATCAGACTTCGCGCAGGCGATACGACGCCGGGACGGCTTCATGCGCGAGATGCCGGCAATCAACTCCGAGCCGGCGGGCCAAGCCGAAGGCTACAGGCGGCAGGAGCCACGAGCCGTCATCTGGCGTATCGCCGGCGACCGAAACTGCCGCGCCCACGCCGGATGGGCCGACGCGGCAGCGATCGGCCCGCAGCGCCGGAAGTCCGTCCGGTGGCTGTTCCTGCTGCGGTCGCTTGGCCGTCCCGGGAGGTTCCTGTCCTTGAACCTGTGGTCGCGAAGAGATAGCCGCGATGACGTGCGGTGATGGATGTGCGGTGATGGATGGGCCTAAGCGCCCGGCGTGAGCGGAGGCGGCGCGGGGCGGCAGGAACGTTTGACGTCGAATCGCGTTGCATCTTGGTGCCTCTCAAAGCGGCGAGCGGCTCGAGCAGGAGTGGACGATGGGTCTCATAGTCATCTTGATCATCCTGATTCTCCTGTTCGGCGGCGGCGGCTTCTATGCCGGCGCTCCCTATCATTTCTATGGCGGTGGCCTCAGCCTCATCCTGGTCGTCATCCTGGTCGTCATCCTGTTGCGACGCGGCTGACCGCCTGCAGCCGAGAAGCGACAGGCAAAAGGACGGCCCGCCCTTGGCCGTGTCGCGCCCCGCAACCCCTCGAACAAGAGGCGCGGACCTGAAGGGCGCCTGATGTCGTCACTCAGCCCGATCGGCGGCGCCCGAGCCCGCCCGACGCAACCATCAGGGCAACCGGTCGTTGGCTGTAGCCGGTATTCAAAGGCGAACGCTTGGGGCGTTTTGGGCAGTCAGTGGGAAAAATGTCGAATTGGGAGTCGGTGCTGACCTCGGCGCTCGACGGGATCAGGTACGGCGTCGTTCTGCTCGACGAGCATTTGGACGCGCGTTTCATCAATCGCGCCTACCATCGCCTGTGGGGGCTGCCGCCGGCGCCGCCGGGCAAGACCTACAACGTCACCGACCTGATTGCCCATGCCCGCAACAGCGGCGCCTACGATACCGGCGACCATGACGTGGACGACTATGTCCGCGGGCGGCTCGCCGTCATCCGCGACGGCACCCGGCCGGCGATGCACCTCAGGCTCGCCAGCGGCCGCATCCTCAACTTCGAATCGCGCATCCTGCCGGACGGCGGCCGCATGCTGACCTTCGACGACATCACCGACCTGGTCGAAACGGCCGACCGGTTGCGCGTGTTCGCCACCATCGACGACCTGACGAAGCTCCTGAACCGGCGCCAGTTCATGGACCTGCTGACGACGGAGTTCGGCCGCTCGCAGCGGCATGGCCGCCCGCTGTCGGTGCTGATGATCGACGCCGACGATTTCAAGGCGATCAACGACCGGCACGGCCATTCGGCCGGCGACGACGTGCTGCGGGCGATGGCCGGGCGATGCCTGGGCGTCGTGCGCAAGAGCGACCTCGTGGGACGCCTGGGCGGCGAGGAATTCGCCATCGCGCTCGCCGGCACCGACATGCAGGAAGCCCACAAGACAGCCGAACGGCTGCGTCGCGGCGTCGCCGGCCAATCGTTTGACGTGGACGGCGACAAGCTGCAGGTGACGGTAAGCATCGGCGTCGCGGCCCGCAGGGTGCAGCACACCGATCCGAGCGACCTGCTGCGGTTCGCCGACCGCGCGCTGTACGCTGCCAAGGCGAATGGCCGGAACTGCGTGGTCGCCGACACCGGCCGCGAGTGGGGCGACTAGCCAGGCGCGCGCCCCCCGCCTCGCCTTTTCGCGCTGTTTCGACATCGAGGTTGCGGCCGCGGCAAAGTCCGCCGCGCTCGACCCAAGGGCGCCGCTGATCCGCCGGTCGCGCATCGGCGTATAGAAAATGTCCTGCCTGCCCGCAGTCCGCGCGCGGTGGACACGATCTCCAACTCCTCATGGTGTGGAAGTGCATCGGTTCACTGCAAGGCTTGGGCTTCAGGCCTGTGTCGCCCTGGGCGCGACGTGGGCGGTCGGGGCCGGCGCCTGGGGCGTCGTCGACGGCATCGGCAGCGGGACCGCCGGGCTGGTCAGCCAAGGGCGCTACCTGTCGGGCCTGCTCCTGGCGATCGGCCTCGGCTATTGGACCACGATCCCCGATATCGAGCACAAGACCGCGCTCTTTCGCCTGCTCACCGGCCTTGTGACGATCGGCGGCCTCAGCCGCCTGCTCGGCCTGGCGATGGGCGACGGGATTTCGCTGGCGACCGCCGGTCCGCTCGTGCTGGAGCTTGGCGTCGCTCCCCTGCTCTGCCTGTGGCAAAACGGCGCCTCCAGCACGACGCCGCCCGCGCGCCCGGCGGGACGGACGGGCCAAGGCGAGCCTGCGGGTGGATCACGCTCACCCGGGGCCGGCGACCTCAAACAGCCACTTTCGGTGGCGGATGACGCGGCGCCTGCCACCCGCTAGAAGGTGTCCGGGATTGGGGGGCTTGATGACCTGGAAAGATCAGATTGCGGGCAGCTTTGGCTTCGGCACGGCGCCTTTCGCGGCCAATCGGCCCGATGCGGACCGGGCAAAGGAAGCGATCAGGACCGCGAAGGCCGAGGGCGCCAGCCGGGAAGAGTTCGCCAGGGCGATCGCCCAATACGCCTGCAAGTACAACAAGAACGAGAACGTCCAACGCGAGCGCATCAAACGCGACGGCGACACGTTCGCCAGGCTCTGGGCGGTTTCGCGGCCTGCGTGACGCGAACTCCAGAACCCGGAGCCATCGGCTTGGCGATCATCGCTCGTAGCCGCCCCATCCCGGCCGTCCCTGGAAGGAATACAGAATGTTCGACGACCTGGACGGCCTCGACGGCGAGCTGAAACACATCGCCTCCCTGCTCGACGAGGTGCGGGGCAAGCTCGGCGACCGCTTCCTGCGCATCGAGCTGGCCGACCACCTGGCGCCCAGGAGCACGCCCTTCAGGGTGCCGACGGGCCTGGGTGAGGCCATCGACAAGCGGATCGCGCCGGCCGGACTGGACGCGCTGCATCTCCTGCGCGCCATTCGCGACGTCAACAAGGACGTGCCCGACAATCCCGACAAGCTCGACGCCGTCACCGCGGCGATCCTAAAGCTGAAGAAATCGATGATTCCGCTGGCGGCCGAAGTCGGCATCCAGGTCGGATTCCGATAGTTCCGGCCGGAAGGAAGTCGCGCACGCGACAGGCTACGCGGCGAGCGACGTCGCCGGCGTTCGTCCCGGCGAGAGGTCAGGCCGCAGAAACGCGCCTGGGCTTGCGACTGTTCTGCGCGATGAAGGCCTCCGCTTCCGTTTCCTTGCCGAAGAACTGCACCTTACGCGTTCCATCGGCGAGGAACGTGACGACCAGGAACGGGTGACCGGTCGTCGGCGGGTAGTAGATCACCCAAGTTCCCGCCATTTGCATCCTCCCCTGCTTTTTCGACGTAACACATCGCCACCGATAGTCGGCCGGCTGCACGGAAACAGCGGACTGTTGCCTTCAGGACGGTTCATCGCGGCGTCGGACCCGCCGCGATCCGCCGATCGCGGATCGCCCGCGCGTCGTGCGCGGCAACGGCCGACTCTTCAATCGCGCATGGAAGCATGTCCATCTTTGGCCGCCGCCTCAGCTCATATGCGGTCCCGGCCCGCCGCCGGCGGCCTCGAGCACGGCCTCGCGCCATTCGCGCTTGACGGGCAGGATGGGCGGCATCGGCGCCACGTCGGGCTCCGCCGTCGCCTCCACGATCGGATTGATGTTGTCGGTCCGCGTGGCCCGACGCATGAACAGATTGTAGATCAGCCATTGCGCGCGATGGCGCTTGCCGCGCAGCGGGAAGCGGTTCGCGATCGAGCCGGCCGAATAGAAATTGCCGTAGGCGCCTTCCAGGCCGGTGCGGAGCTCGGGCCCCGACATCTGCGCCGGGCGATAGACGACGTGGCCCTGGTCGTACTTCGTCCAGTCGTAGGAGATGATGCGGTTCGCCTTCCTCATCTCGTACCAGGTGAGCGTTCCCGGATAGGGCGTGAGCGCCGAATAGGCGCAGGCATCGTAGTCGGCGTCGATGTTGAAGTTGCTGGTGTTGTCGAACACCGTGCGATCGTCGCCGTCGAAGCCGAACATGAACAGGCCGAACACCATGATCCCGTAGGAGTGCACCTTCTCGACCAGGGCGGCGAAAGTGTCCGGCTGGTTGACATGCTTGTGCACGCTCTTCAGCGTATCGCGCGATATCGATTCGAAGCCGATGCTCAGCATGGTGCAGCCGCTTGCGGCGGCGAGCTCCAGCATGCGGTCGTCCTGCGCCAGCTTGGAGGTGACGCCGGCCTGCCACTGGATGCCGCGGCCCTTGAGCGCGCGCATCACTTCCTTGGGACGGTCCGGCGTGCCGAAGAAATCGGCGTCGTTGATCGAAATGGTGCGCGCGCCGCAGTTGTCGATCTCGTGCATCACCTCGTCGACCGGGCGATAGCGGAATTTGAGGCCGTTCATCAGCGGCTCGGCGCAGAAGGTGCAGCCATGGTGGCAACCGCGCGAAGTCTGGACGAAGGTGCGGTTGACGTAGCGGTGCTTCTTCAGGAGATCGTAGCGCGGCATCGGCATGCCGGCCATCGGATGCAGCCTGTCCGCGCGGTAGGTGCCGCGCATCGCGCCCTGCTCGAGATCGTCGAGCAGCCGCGCGATCACGAGCTCGACTTCGCCGATGACGACGGCATCGCAATGCCTGAGCGCTTCCTGCGGCATGAAGCTCGGGTGCACGCCGCCCATGACGACCGGGGTGCCCTGCGAGCGGAAGCGATCGGCGATCTCATAGCCGCGGTTGACGTAGCTCGTCATGGCGGAGATGCCGACGAGGTCGGCCTTGAGGTCGAAGTCGATGGTCTCGATGTTCTCGTCGGTCAGCACCACCTCGTAGCGATCGCCTGGAATGGAGGCGGCGACGGCGAGCAGGCCGGCCAACGGCGAATAGAGCGCCCGGTTCAGGTAGATCGGGCGGGTCGTGAGCGAATCCGTCTTGGGATTGATCAGGTGGATGATACGGGTACGCATGGAGTCCTCCGACAGCGGTCTCGCCATCTTGATCCGGCAACGAGGAATCTTTTGTTGCCGATCCCTGAATACGCCCCGCGAGATTTCGCGGTCTGTACAAAATGGAACATTCGCCCGCGGTCGCGCGATCTAATGTTGTTGCTTGCCGGACGCTGGAACGTTCCGTGGCCTCCCGCGCGGCGGGCGTTCGTGCGAGGTGCGTAGACTCTGGTACCGACAAAGGCTCACCTGGGTCGTGGGATCCAGGTGGGCCTTCCGGCCCGTGAGGGGGACCATGGTTGGGTTCAATCGAGCCGATCGCCAATCGAGCGCGTGTCCACGGGCAGGCGGCGATGAAGCGTGAAACGAAATCCCTGGAGGAATGCCTGCAGGAAGCCGCGGAGTGCGAGCGACTGGCAGATCTCGCCCAGCTGGCGTCGATCCGTCGTGTATTGGCATTGTCCGCGACCTACTGGCGCGCGCTGGCTGTAAAGACCGCAGAACAGGACCGAACGTATCTGCACTGAGGTGCCGCAGGGCCCTCTCGTCAGCCGTCACCCATCGTCGACAACGCCGTGGAAACACGGGTCCAGCTGCGGCGCGGTATCGCAAACTGCGGGGCATCAGCGTTCTTCCGCGACTGCAACGGGACTTTGCGGCCTGTGGGCCTGGCTGTTCATGCCGGCGATGATCCCGACTGCGGCGGCAACAACCAGCGCAGGAATGATGTATCGGCGCCGCCGGTTCGTAACAAACTCGCCACTGACGGCTGTCCGCGGATGAGTGAGCGCGCCTCCGCTTTGGTGTTCGCCATCGGGGGCCTGGCGTGCCGCACGACGATCGAGCAGTTGCTTCAGGGAGGCGAGACGCCGCCTGGCGCCAAGTTCGCGCAGCCGTGTCAACTCGTCCTGAACCTGCCCGCGTTTCCCAGATTCTACAAAAGGCATGGAGTGCTAACGCGAAACCACCCTTTGGGCTTCCGTCCGAAATCGGACACCCAGGCGCCGGCGGCGCGGGCGGGCACCCCCTTCTCGCTCGCTTGCTCCACCTCGCGGTCATGGCGGCTTCGGCCATGGTCAGGTCAGGGACACGACCGCACGCGCAATCACGCCCCGCCTCTTCAGTCCCGTGGGCGCGCGCCGCTCCGCGATTTGCGCAGCGCCTCGTCCAGCCGTTCCTTGGTTTTCTTCCAGCGGACATCCTCGGCTTGGGCGCGCCTGTCGAGCGCGGCGCGATCCTTGTCGATCTGGTCGACTGTCTTGCGGTGTTCCGCTTCAGCGTCTTCCAGCGCGGCCTCGGCTGCAGCGATCGCCCGGTCGCGTCGCTCGGCTTCCCTGCGGCGGGCCTGCTCTTCGGTGCGGCGATCGATTTCGCGCCGCTTCTGCTCCTGCTCGAAGGCAAGTGCGGCCTTGCGCAGGGCCTTGTCGTCCGGCGGGCGGGGCGCCGGATCCGCCTTCTTCGCGGCCGGCCTGGCGGGCGTCTTCCGGAGCCTGCCGGTGGGCAGGTCGGTGGGAAGCCTGGCGTCCTCGCTGAACGGGTCGCTCGAGCCCACGGCGCGCCGCAGCACGACACCGGGCCTTGCCATCGCGGCGGCAACCGTGTCGGGATCGTCCAATTCCTTGGCAAATCCCTGATGGAACAGGTTTGTCGTCGAACCCCAGGCTTCCAATGCCGCCTTCATGGAAGGTGCGGCGACGGCCAGATCGAAGAATCCCGCCGAGGTCGTGTAGATCTTGAGCTTCCTCGCCATCACCCCGGGCCCCATTGTCTCGGCAGCCCAGCGCGGATACCCTCAAGCCCTCTTCGGCGCAACGACGGTTTCTTCCGGGCGGTGCCGTCGGAGCGAAGGTGTCGCTTTCCTGCTCCCCGCGCCAGCGAGGTATCGAATGCCTTCCGAGAAACTCATCAAGACGCTTGGTCATGCCGTCGCCGCGGTATGGGCGGACCTGCCCACGGGCGCGCAACACGATCTGTTCGAGGCCGCCGTCAGGTCAGCGGGAGAAGGGGCCCGCGAGGAACTGGCCGTCTTTCTCCATGGGCAGCATCCGCGCACGCTCGAGGGCGACAAGCGTCGCCAAGTTCCCGAGCCGGACAGCCTGGGCGGCTAGGCAATCTTATCTGCCGACGGCAGCGATGGACCAGGGCAACTGCGCACGCGCAACCCCAGTCCCGATTATCGTTGCACCCTTCGGTGCGGCACGCTCGGAACCGGGGTTGCCGCCCTGTATTTGTTGAATGCCGTACCCCCATCGCCGGTTGCGGTGCCGCTCGATTGGAGGAATCCTCGCCTCCTGGCTCGATTCGGCGCCAAGGCCGACTGCCGCCAGCCCGACCGCTCCAGCCGCTGACCAGAGATGTGTGACGCCGTATTGCCCTTGGGCTTGTCCCGCATCCAAGACGCGCGCGCCGTGCTCGCGGGACGACTGGCTCCTTCGCCCTGCCTGCCTGTCGACGACGGGCAAGCCCGGCCGGGCCGGCTTTTCGTCAAGGCCGAGAACCTGATGCCGACGGGATCGTTCAAGATCCGCGGCGCGACGTATCGGATATCGCTTCTGACGGCAGCCGAGCGTAGCCGTGGCGTGATCGCCTATTCGACCGGCAATCATGCCCAAGCCGTCGCCAAGGCCGCGCGAGATGCCGGCGTCGCGGCCATGATCGTAATGTCTCCGGATGTTCCGGCGCTCAAGATCGCTGCGACCGAGAGGTGGGGCGCGGAAGTCGTCATGGCGGAACCCTCGTCATACGCGCGCCGGGCGCTTGCCGAGCGGATTGCGCGCGAGTCCGGTCGTATTCTCGTTCCACCGTACGACGACTACGCGATCATGGCTGGCCAGGGCACGATCGGCCTCGAACTTCTTGATCAAATGCCGGCCGACATGCCGATGACGGTCTTCGTGCCGGTTGGCGGTGGTGGTCTTCTGGCGGGGGTGGCGGCGGCGCTGAAGCAGGCATCCCGGCATGTCCGGGTCATCGGAGTCGAGCCAGAGCTGGAGAATGATGCCTGTCAGTCTTTCAAGGCCGGCCGCATCATCGGGCTCACCGGGCCGAGCGAGAGTATCGCCGACGCCATCAAGGTGCAGCAGCTCGGTGATCTGGTCTTTCCGTTGATTCGAACTTATGTCGACGACATCGAAACCGTGAGCGAGGCCGAGATCGCGCAGGCGACAATTCATGCCTGGTCGTCGCTCAAGCTGATCGTGGAGCCCGGTGGGGCGGTTGGGTTGGCAGCAGCCCTACGCGCAGCGGCGCACCGGGTGGACAACTCCGTTGCCCTTCTGTGCGGCGGCAACGTCACTATGGAACGGCTTTTCCAGATCCAAACTCTGTGCTGACCCAGCGCCCAGAGGGGGAGAGGAAATCATCATGCCTTCGCGGCTCGCCTTACCGCGGAGACAGCCTCACCGCCGTCATGTAGCGGTCGCGGTAGTAGTCGCCGTCGAGCGGCGTGACCTGGACTGGCGAGCCGCGATGCGTGGCATGAACGAACTGGCCGTTGCCGGCATAGATGCCGACATGGGTGAAGGTGCCGCGGTAGCCGAAGAAGACGAGGTCTCCGCGCTTGAGGTCGCTGCGCCCGACCGGCCTGCCCTCGCGCGCCATGTCGTGCGGCATGCGCGGGATGCTTTGTCCGAAGACCGCGCCGTAGAGGTAGTAGACAAAGCCGCTGCAGTCGAAGCCGCTCGGCGTGGTGCCGCCGTAGCGATAGGGTGTCCCGAGGTATTTCATGGCGCGCGAGACCAGACGGTCACCCCAGTCGTTTGCGACCGCGGAGGTGGAGAATGAAGCCGGGACGACGGCGGGTTCCGCCTTCGTGAAACCGCCGTAAGCGCCGTTCTCCTGCAGCCATTTGGCATTGAGTTGATTGGCGACGCTGTCGGTCGGATCGGCCGGCGGAGCGGCCTTGACCGGAGGTTTCAGCTTCGCCTTCGCCGGCGCCTTGACCTGGGCACTTGCGGGAGAAAGAACGCCCGCCGTCCCGAACAACACAAGCGCAGCCAGCACCATGATCGAATAGGCTGTCGCCTGGACAATGACTCGTACGCTCGAGCGCGTGCAGCGCCCGGTTCCCAACACCATGAACTTCTCCCCCTTTGGAACCTAAGCAGGGCGGCCGGCGGCCTGCCCCATAGTGGCGAAGGCCAACTCGTCCGTCCAATAAATGTTGCAAATTTGCCACAATAATTTCGGGCCGCTAGGCATTGAATCCCCTCACTTTTCGGGAGCCGGCTCCCCCTAGGCGCGCACAAGCCGGACCGTTCGGTGGCGGCACCCGGCCACAATTGGATTCTTAAGCAGTGTTTGCTGGCGGCCCATCGAGCCGTCGCCGGTGCAGCGTGGTTTCCGGGGACGAGAGCGACTGCGGCCTTCGCCCGCTCGCACTCAACGCGGCATTATTGACTTCGCCCGCATCCGACTGGCGCGAGTTGGCTGGAAGGCGGCAGGCAGGACCGAGCGTAGTGCACGGCCAGGCGTGCAGGCGCTTTACGGAGCGGCTTCGTTTCGTGGTCAATGTTGAACAGACCCCGTCGAGGCCACCTCTTACGCTGAGGGATCGGCCAGCGGCGAACGCATTGGGACTCGAATTCCCCACCGTTCGGCGGTCGGGTTCGCCACTGAAGGTTCTGCGACCGATGGGCGGAGCGCTATGTGCCCTGGCGCTTCGAAAGGCGGACAAGATGAATTCACCAGCCAATGGTTCACGCAATCGCCTGCTGGCCGGGCTCTCGGCCGCCGACCGCGATCTGTTGACGCCGTCCTTCGAAGCGGTCGACCTCGACCTTCGGCAAAATCTGGAAGCGCCGAACGATCCGATCTCCCACGTCTATTTCGTCGAGAGCGGGATGGTTTCGGTGATCGCCGACGCCGCACCCGACCATCGTATCGAGGTCGGCATGGTGGGCTATGAAGGCATGACCGGGCTGAGCGCCGTGCTGGGCGTGGATCGATCCGCCAACGAGAGCTTCGTGCAGTCCAGCGGAACGGCGCTGCGAATTCCCACCGGGTCGCTGCACGAGGCGATGGAGGCCAGCCGGACCCTGACTTCCCTCCTGCTGCGCTATGTGCACGTCTTCCTGGTGCAGGGCAGTCAGACGGCGCTGGCCAACGGTCGGGGCTCCGTCAGCGAGCGTCTCGCTCGCTGGCTGTTGATGTGGGACGACCGCATCCAGCCGGATTCGCTCGCCGTCACTCACGAATTCCTGGCGCTGCTGCTGGGGGTGCGGAGACAAGGTGTCACGGTCGCGCTGCACGAACTCGAAGGCAAAAGCCTGATCAAGTCGACGCGCGGCGACGTCCGTATCCTCGACCGCGCCGGGCTGCGGCTGGCCGCCAGCGGTTTCTACGGCGTTTCCGAAGCTGAATACGATCTGACCCTCGGGCCTGAAATCTTCGTTGCAGAACGCTCGATTGGCGCTGATGCGCCGATGACTTCAGCGGAATGGGCGGGAGGCGCGAGATCGACAGACCATCCCGCACCGGCATTTCAGAGGCTAGCGGAAGCGCCGGTCGTTCTGCTGATCGCGTCGCTCCTTCAGCCGCGCATCGGCTTCGTAGGTCTCGACCAGGCTTTCCAGGCTTGCCTTCAGCTCGGTCGCCACGCGCGCGCGGCGCCAGGCTTCCTCGCGCTGCTCGTGCTCGCCGGGCCGGCTCACCAGGACCTTGCGCATCTCGTTGTTGACGAAGTCGTCGAACAGCCAGCCGGCGTCCGACAGGACCTCGCGGGCACGGCGGATCTGCTGCTCGCGGGCCGCCTGGTCCAAAGCTTCGCCGGTCATCGGAACACCAGCCATCCCGCCAGGAATCCGCCGGGGAAGCCCGCGACGAATCCGACCGCGAGCAACGCGATGACGAGGCCGGTCACGCTGGCCGCCATCGCGCGCCCGAGCCCGACCATGCGGCGCTCTGCCTCGCGCGTCGCGAAATCGCGATCGTCTCTCATGACGGCACCTCCGGATTTTGCGCCGCGCCGGGCGAGCCGTTGCCCGTCGCGCTATCGAGACCGCGCAACGCCGTCTTGTGCTGCAGCTCCTGTTCGTCGAGCCGAGCCTTGAGGCCGGCCTTGTAACGCTCGACCTCCGCCCATTGCCGGGCCTTCCACTGCGCGATCTCGATGTCGGCCTGCGCCTTCAGCCGCTTGATCTCGGCGTCAGCCGCGGCGGACTGCTTGGCGATCTCGATCTGCGCCAAAGCGAGCGCGACGGCGGGATCCGGTTGCGGCGGCGGCGCGGCCTGCGGCCCGCCCGGCGGCGGCCCGGCGGCGGCGATCCGGTCGGGCGGCTGGAAGAACATCCCCGGCGTCTTGAAGCCCAGCGTCTCGGTGACCTTCTGCGCCGCGTTGGCGACATTCTCGGGCGTGACATACGGGCCGTCGGCTTGGCCGCCCTGCAGGGCGATCAGCTTCTCCTGCAGGGTGCCGATCAGCGCGAGATGCTGGATCGCCTGGTCCTTGCTGCCGGTGCCCAGCCCGACATTGACCGAGAGCTCCATCTCGTCGGGCCAGCGGCTCGGATCGCAGTTCGCGAACTGCTTGCCCGACCAGTATTTCACCGGCCCGGCCGAGGCCCGCTTGATGGCGCGGTAGACCAGGCGATAGAGCCGCTTGATCGCCGTCTCGGCCAGCACGCGGGCGATCAGCTCCTGGCGCTGCTGGGCGGCCGACATCAGCATGTTCATGCCGCTCGCCGTCTTGTTGAGACTGTCGGCGTCGAGGCCCTGATTGTTGCGCACGATGCCGGTGCGGTTCTCGCGCACCGTCGCCAGGTATTCGAGCGCCGCCAGCACGCCTGAGCTCACGTTGGGCACCTGCAGCCAGGCGACGTGATTGTCGTTGGGTCGGGCGCCCGCCTTGAGCCGGATCGGCGAGCCCGGCACCCAGTCTATGAGGCTGTCGAGGTTGACCTGGTCGCTGATCACCGGGCGCGGGCGGTTGGTGAGGTAGAGATTGTCCAGCAGGCCGCGCGTCAGGACCGAGCCGATCTGCTGCAGATCCTGCGTCTGGTCGAACAGCGAGCGGCCCACGATGGTGTGGCTCATCAGGATCGGCGAGGCGAGCGCGATCGAGGCCAGCCCCTCCCATTCGACCCGCTCGACGATGCGGCCCGCCGTGCCGCCGCCATGGGCGTAGACCACGCGCAGAAGCTCGCTCACACCGTCGCCGTCATTGTCGGCACGAACGTAGGCCACGACCAGCCAGAGCGGCCGCTCGCTGTCGCCGCAGGTCGCCGCGCTCGGCCTCGTTGAGGAGGGCGCCGTCGTTGCGCTGCGCCTCTTCCGGCGAGAGGTCGCGGTCGGAGCCGAGCTCGTCGACCTCGTCCGGGGAGAGGCCCATCTCGACCAGGTCCGACGCGGTGACCCGCTTGCGGAAACCCAGGAACGAGGCCTTGTCCTGGTCGCGCGCCGAGGGCGTGAACAGGATGTCCTCGGGCGCGATATTGTCGGCCACCACGCGCTGGCGCTTGCGGGTGATGGAAATAGTGCCGGAAAACGTGGGCTGAAAAACGTTGGACGCCGAAATACTGGTCACCGGCGCGGGGCCTACAATGTTCTCCGGAGCCCGATCCTCCTCGAGCGCCATAGCGAGCTCGGCGCCTTCCTCGGCCGCCTGCGCCACGACCAGGTCGATGGCGTCCTGCGGCAACCCGTGAACCGGCACGCGCCGCTTCTCGGTGTAGTCCTCCAGATCGACGGTGACGGCGCCCAGGCGGTACATCAAGGCGTCCTTGATCATCCAGTAGAGGATCCTGAATCCGTCGTTCTGGCGCATGAAGACGTGCGGCACGTACTCACTCGCCTCCTTGGCCCATTGCTCCTCGCCCGGGGCGCCCGGGGTGAACTCGGCCACGTCGTCGGTGCTGGTGAAGACCCGCATCAGGCCGGGCATGATCAATTCGATCACGTCGGCGAATTCCGAGGTGACGACCTGCGAGCCCCCCTCCTGCTCGTCGCCGTAGGGCTCGCGGTCGTAGTAGTTGAGCGCGTCCTCGCGCGTCCGGCTGAGCGCCGACCATTGATAGTTGCTGGCCGCGTTCTCTTCCTTGCGCAGGATGGTCATCAAGCTGCTGTCAGACAGCAGCGAATCGCCGTCGGACAGCGTCGGCGTTTCAGCGTTTGTGAGGGCTGGCCCCTCGGCGTCGCTCTCGCGGGCGTTTGGGGCCGCTGCGGCAGACTCGCTATCGTCGAGCCAGCGAGGCCTGTCGGAAGGAGAAAAGCTGTTGGGCAAGGTGCCGATCCTCACGTGAGTGTCGGCACACATACGCCACAACATTGCTCAGGAACGTCAAGCGTTCCTCGTCAACTTTTCCCGGAAAGAGAAGTCATGTCCCCTGCATCTCGCGGGCGCACGCCGGCGAGCAAGAGTTTAGGCCGGCGACCCGGATGGGCTTTCCGGCCCCTTTCGCGGGGACCAAAGAAAAGGCCCGGAAGCCGCCTTCCGGGCCGAGGGAGTTATCGCTGGGATGGGCAAATCGCCCAGCCGACGCTACGTCTTCGGCCAGGCGGGCGCTGTGGCAATGTCGTGACCCTGTTGCCACAACAATCCCTGCGAGAGTGCGGCCGGCGCCTCGATATCGGCGCCTCATCGCGGCGCGCCGGATCGTCCCCTATGCGGCGTGGACGGCCTTGGTCGGGAAAGTGGCATGGGTCACCGACACCGTCGTGCCGTGCCGGTCGGCCGAGGTATCGACCTTGGCATCGAGCTGCTGGGAAAGCGCCTGGACGATACCAGTGCCGAGGCCTGATTTGCCCTGGGCGAAGACGCCCTCGGGCTTGCCGACGCCGTCGTCGGAGACCGACAGCTTCCAGTTGGTGCCGGCCATGTCGTAGGCGACGACGATCTTGCCGTTCGTCCGCACATCGGGGAAAGCATGCTTCAGGGCATTCATCACGAGCTCGGTCACGATCAGGCCCAGGCTCTCGGCCTGGCGGGATGACGCGCGGCCGCCTTCGCCCACCACCTCGAGCGTGATCGGCCGCGTGTCGCCGATCATCGAGGTCGCCAGGCTGGCGCACAGCTTCACGAGATAAGGCGCGATCTCGACCGAGCCGGTGGCGTCGGCGGCGTAGAGCTGCTTCTGCACGGCCGCCACCGACAGGACCCGTTTATGGGCATCCTCGAGATGCAGCCGCGTCTCCGGCGACTGCACGGCGCGCGCCTTCATCAGCAGGATACTGGCGATGATCTGCAGGCTGTTGGCGACGCGGTGCTGCAGTTCCTCGAGCAGCACCTCCTTCTGCCGCAACAGCTCCTCCTTCTCGCGCTCCAGCGCGCGCTGCACGGTGACATCCGCGATGCCGAGCAGGATGGTCCGGTTGGCGCCTTCCTTGTAGAACAGCTGGCGGGCATTGAGGCGCATCGTGCGCTGGCCGAGGTCGGGAAAGGCGCACTCCACCTCGTATCCCTCCATCACGCCGTGCTCGGGAATGATCTTTTCCAGGAGCACGCGGAGCTTCGGAATGTCCCACTGGCCGTCGCCCAGCGCATAGAGCAGCCGGCCCTGGGTGTCCTCGACGCCGACCTTGAAGGCCAGATAGAACGAGCGGCTGGCGGCGATCACGCGCAGCTCTTCGTCAAGTACGAGAATGGGCTCGTGGACGGTGTCGACAATGCCTTGGGCAAGCGCCCACGCATCGCCGACGGCGGTAAATTGTTCCTTGATGCCGGTATGCACGAAGCCTCCGCAACGGGCCTCCAGGCCGCCCCACCGCGGCCGACCTTCCAGGAGACCGACCCGTTACAATACGAACCAGCGGCGGCGGGTCTGTTCGGAATTGACCACTCGCGGTGGTATGTCCGAACGGTGTTGCCAGGGCGCCCCGCCTGCGCGCCAAACGACACCAGCGGAGTGGAAAAACAACTTTCCGTTGCGCGGGCCGGGAACGATCGTGATATGCCTCCGTTGCCCCCCATGGACAACTCTCCTTCACAAGCCCTCGTGATGGTCGTCGACGACGACGTGCTGGAGCGCATGGGCGCCTCCGACATGTTTTCCCATGCCGGCTACCGGGTGATCGAAGCCGGCAGCGCCGCCGAGGCGCTACGCCTGTTCGAGACGAACGCCGACATCCGGCTGCTCTTCACCGATGTCAGCATGCCCGGATTGATGAACGGGGCCGATTTGGCCTGCGACGTTGCCCGGCGCTGGCCCGCGATCGGCGTCATCGTGACGTCGGGCCGGCCGCGACCTGACAAGCTGCCGGCGAGCACCCGCTTTCACGACAAGCCCTACGAGCCCACAGCCGTGCTTCGGCACGCCACCACCCTGACGACTGCGAGCCACTGAGCCGTTTCTCGCCAGATGCGCCGCGCGCCCATGGCAAGTGCCCTCAGGGGGCGAGACTATCCCCGGCAGGATTCCAGGACGTTGGAAAGTCGGGGCGCCGGCGCGCCCGTGAGGGCGCGCGCATGGAGCGCCGTCGCGCAGACAATTCGCGGATCCCAGGCGATTGTCGCCAGCCCCTCGGGCACAAGGGTTTCGGCGTAGCGCAGTTCCGCCGTGAAAGGCGGCGCCTGGATCCATTCGCACCCGGCGCCACGCCGGTGGTCCACCAGGACTTCGCCGTTGTCCCGGGCCGCCACCAGCGCGGGGTCGGACAGGTCGTTGAAGTCCCTGATGTTGTGCAGGGCGCAGTAGATCTCGCCGTCGAGGCGCCGCGACGCGGCCTCGCGCAGGCATCGGCCGGCGAGCGCGACCAGGTCCCCGGCCGGGGGTCTCCTGGAGAGGTCTGGATGGATTTCCATCAACAGACAACGCCCGCCGCCACGCGCCGTCTCATCCGCTTCGTGATTTTCCTGTGTGTAATCCCGGCCAGGGAGGCAGGGCTATCGCATGTGGCTAAAAACTCCGTCATCCCGACGGGAGCCGAGCCCCCTCGGCTTCGCTCGGGGCAGGCTCCGCGAGGCGCAGCGGAGGGACCTGTTCTGTTGCTTCGGCGACAAGAGGAGGTCCCTCGACTACGCCGCCCGTTGGGCGGCTTCGCTCGGGATGACGGAGAAATAGCCACATGCGATAGGCTTGGCCAAGGAGGGGGCGAAGGTTGCTTCGCACGCCTCCGGCCAAGGAGGCAGGGCTATCGCATGTGGCTAAAAACTCCGTCATCCCGACCGGAGCCGAGCCCCTCGGCTTCGCTCGGGGCAGGCTCCGCGAGGCGCAGCGGAGGGACCTGTTCTGTTGCTTCGGCGACAAGAGGAGGTCCCTCGACTACGCCGCCCTTTGGGCGGCTTCGCCGGGATGACGGAGAAATAGCCACATGCGATAGGCTTGGCCAAGGAGGGGGCGAAGGTTGCTTCGCACGCCCTCCAGGATTGCAGGACCACGACGACGTGCGCCTGCTTGCTCTCGGCATCCATGGCGACGCCTTCGATGGCACACGGCGTTGACTCGCCGGAACCGGCTCCCTAAGCTTTTTGCAGACGGCCTGATCGCGCCGAAACAATGGCGCTCGCGTACGCGTAAACCTGGCCGCACACAGGAGGGTACGCGATGACCGGGATCGTCCGCGCAGGCTCACGTCGTGATGTGCTCAAGCTTACCGCGGCGGCCGGCATCGGCACGCTGATCGGCGGCGGCCCGCTACAGGCCGCGCCCAAGAAGCTCACGCTGATGCACGAGAGCTCGTTCATCCCGCCCTACGACGCCTACGTCAAGAATACCCTGGCGCCGGCGTACGAAAAGCTCACGGGCATCAAGGTGGACTACGACGTGGTGAGCGTCGGCAGCCTGCTGACCCGCGTCACCACCGCGGCGGAGAATGCAAGCGGCCCCGACCTCACCGCGATCGGCTTCAACTGGGCCTTCCTGTTCGACGACAAGTTCGTCGACGTGAGCGACATCGCCCTCGAGATCGGCAAGGAGAGCGGCGGCTGGTACGAACTCGGCGCAGGAAGCGGTGGTGGTCAACGGCAAGTGGAAGGCGATCCCGTTCGGCAATATCGGCCAGCTGATGAACTGGCGCACCGACTGGTTCAAGGAAGCGGGCTACGACAAGTTCCCGGACACCTGGGACGAGTTGCTGGAAGCCGGCATCAAGCTCAAGAAAGCGGGCCACCCCTTCGGCTTCGAGCTGGGCCACGGCTTCGGCGACAATCACGGCTGGCTCTACCCGCTGCTGTGGTCCTTCGGCGGCCGCGAGGTCGAGGCCGACGGCAAGTCCATCGTGATCGATTCCGACGAGACCGCGCGGGCGATCGACTTCTGCCGCAAGTTCTTCAAGGAGACCATGTTCGAGGACTGCCTGGGCTGGACCGACGTCAGCAACAACAAGGCGTACCTGTCGGAGCAGATCTCCTGCACCAACAACGCCGAATCGATCCTGTGGTCGGCCAAGAAGGACTTTCCGGAAATCGCCAAGGTGACCGACCAGTCGGAAAATCCCAAGGGACCGAAGGGTCGCTTCCACATGCTGAACCCGCTCTGCCATTCGGTCTTCGCGCACACCCCGGACCCGAAGGCGGCCAAGGACTTCCTGCGCTGGCTGATGGCGCCGGCGCAGGCGGGCGCCTGGTTCGATATCGCGGTGACCTACTACCAGCCGTTCCTGCACGCCTACGACGACGCGCCGATGTGGAAGGTCGAGCCGCGCAACCTGCCGTACCGCGATGCGCTCAAGACCGCGCACCTGCCGGGCTGGCCGGCGCCGCTCAGCCGGGCGCAGTCGGAGACCATCGCGAAGTTCGTCGTCATCGACATGTTCGCCAAGGCCTGCGCCGGCAAGTCCACCAAGGAAGTGATCGCCGAGGCCCAGGGGCAGCTCAGGCAGATCTACAAAGCGGCGTAGGCGCATGACGGCAGTCCTCGCGCCGGCGGCGATGGGCCGGCGCTCCACCTTCTCGCTCGGACGCTGGCTGGAGCGTGAGGGTGTGTTCGGCTGGCTGATGGTGGCGCCGCCGGTCGCCTTCCTGGTGGCGCTGGTCGGCTATCCCTTCTTCTACGGCATCTGGATCAGCCTGCAGGACCGGCAGGTGGCGAAGCCGGGCGTGTTCGTCGGCTTCGACAATTTCATCGCCGATTGGCACAACCCGGTGTTCTGGCAGGTGGTGGCGAACACCTTCGTCTACACCGCGGCGGCGACGCTCCTGAAGATGGTGGGCGGCCTGGGGCTCGCCCTGGTGATGAACCAGGACTTCCGTTTCAAGAACCTGACGCGCGCACTGCTGCTGCTGCCGTTCATCGTGCCGACCGTGCTGTCGACCATCGCCTGGCAGTGGATCCTCGACCCCGCCTTCAGCGTGATCAACTGGGCGCTGATGCAGACCGGGCTCGCCAATCCCGGCCCGAGCTGGCTCGGCAATCCGTATCTCGCGATGTTCTCGCTGATCATGGTCAACACCTGGCGCGGCCTGCCGTTCTACGCCATCACCCTGCTCGCCGGCCTGCAGACCATCCCGCCCGAGCTCTACGAGGCCGCGACCATCGACGGCGCCGGCCGCTGGGGCCGCTTCCGCTACGTCACCCTGCCGCTCCTGAAGCCCATCATCTTCATCGTCACCATGTTCTCGGTGATCTTCACCTTCAGCGACTTCCAGCTGATCTACGTGCTGACCCGCGGCGGGCCGGCCAACGCCACCCACGTTTTCGCCACCTATGCCTTCGACGTCGCCATGGGCGCCGGCCAGTTCGGCCAGGGCGCCTCGATCGCGCTCTCCATGGTGCCGCCGCTGGCACTGATCATCCTCGCCATGGCGATCTACCTGCGGCCGGCGAAGTCATGAAGAGTCATGCCGGACCGCGGGCCTCCAGGCCCGCTCATGTCGACGCCTTCACATGCGCCGGTTGCGGGCCTGGAGGCCCGCGGTCCGATGAGGGCGCGTCATGACCGTCGAGCGCCGCGGCTGGCGGACGCGCCTGCTGACCTTGTGGCTGCCGCTCGGCGTGTCGTTGTTCTTCGCGCTGTTCCCGTTCTACTGGATGGCGATCACGTCGCTGAAATCCAACCGCGAGCTCTACAACCGCAAGATCATGCCGCTGATCGTCCACCAGCCGACGCTGAAGCACTATATCGACCTCCTCACCGAAACCAGCTTCCTGCTGTGGACCTGGAACACCTTCCTGGTGGCGGTGACGTCGACGGCGATCTCGCTGGTGCTGGGCGCCATGCTGGCCTATCCGCTGGCGCGCCTGCGCTTCGCCGGCGCGACGCTGATCTCCTTCGCCGTCGCGGCCACCTATCTGGTGCCGCAGCCGCTACTGTTCGTGCCGCTGGCCGACCTGATCAACCGGCTCGGCCTTGGCGACACGCTGACCGCGGTGATCCTCACCTATCCCACCCTGCTGATACCGTTCTGCGCCTGGCTGCTGATGGGCTATTTCCGCACCGTGCCCCTCGAGCTCGAGGATGCCGCCCGGATCGACGGCGCCAGCCGGCTGCAGACCCTGGTCAAGATCGTCCTGCCGATGTGCGGCCCGGGCTTCATCTCCGCCGGCATCTTCGCCTTCACCCTGGCGCAGAACGAATTCCTCTACGCGCTGATCTTCCTCACCAAGACCGAGGTGCGCACGGTGCCGGTGGGCGCGATCGCCGAGCTGGTGAAGGGCGACGTCTTCTACTGGGGCCAGCTGATGGCGGCGGCCCTGCTGGGCTCGATTCCCGTGGCCATCATCTACTCGTTCTTCGTCGAGCATTACGTCTCCGGCCTGACGGCCGGGGCGGTGAAGGGCTAGCGCGTGTTCCGATAAGACAAACTCAGTTCTTTCCGGACTCGGCGCATTTCACATGCGCCTTCGGCCTCCAGGCCCGCTCATCTTCATATATGCGCCGTCATCAAAGCACATGAGGCGGGCCTGGAGGCCCGCGGTCCGGCAAGACATGACTTCTATCTCATCGGAATTTGCTCTAGCGCGCTGAGGAACGCTTCTTCTTGGCTACGGTGCGCTTGATCTTCTTCGGCGCAGCTTTCTTCTTCACCGCGGCTTTCTTGACGGCGGCTTTCTTCACCGCCGCCTTGCGCTTCCCTGCCGGCGCAGACTTAGCCTTTCCAGCAGGCACAATCGGCTTGGAGACCACTTTGGCCGCGGACTTTTCGAGCGACGGCTTTGCCTTGTCGAGCTTCTTGCCGCCATCGCTCATCGCGTTGGCGACGGACTCGACGACCACCGTGGTTGCGGCGGCAGCGGCTGCACCCAGCGCGGCCCCCGCAACTGTCTTAACCGCATCGGCGGCCGTGCCCATCATGCTCTTCTTTGCCATGTCCCTGTCCTCACATCGTTCGGCGCATTCTGCGCATGCGTGGCCCGATTTCCCACCTCGGGCCGCATACCACGGCGAAAGGGCGGAGAGCCATCCGGCTCTCCGCCCTCGCGTCGCTCAGGAAGGATCGTTCAGACGAGTTCGCTCTCGCGACGCATGCGTTCGATCTCGGTCTCGTTCGGCCGGTAGGCCGGCGCCTTGGGATCGAAGGTCGTCCAGCCCTGCTTGCGGTACTCGGCACCGCGCACCGCCGGGTCGATCGGCTTGAAGCGATCGAGGATCGCCTGGATGCGGGCGGCATCGCCATCCGCCACGCGCGCGCTCACCAGCGTGCCGCCACGACGCACCGACTCCGAATAGACGTGCGCATCGGTATCGGACACGCCGGCGCCCACCAGGGCGCCGACCAGGCCGCCCGCGGCCGCACCGGCTGCCGCGCCGACGGCCGTCGCCGCCAGCCAGCCCGCCGCCACCACCGGGCCGAGGCCCGGAATGGCCAGCAGGCCGAGACCCGCCAGCAGGCCGGCGCCGCCGCCGACCACACCACCCACGCCGGCGCCCGTCGCTGGCGCCGAGACTTCCTGGACGTCGGCGTACTTGTCGCTGACGTACTTGTTGGCCACGAGGCTCACCTCGGAGTCGGGAATGCCGGCAGCTTCAACCGCCGTGACCGCATTGCGGGCTTCGGAATAGGTATCGTAAACGCGACTGACTGTTTTCATGGCTAAGACCTTTCTATGAATGCTTTAGGGCGCCGGCCGGAAAACGACGTTGCCCTTGTAATCGACGGCGACCTGGGCGGGCTTGCCGTCCTGCTTGGCGGGACCGCGCCATATGCCGTCGCTGTCCTTGGCGATCGGTCCGATGTCGGTCGCACCGTGCGCCATGGCGCGATCCTTGGCCTGGCCTTCGGTGAAGCTGTTGGAACCCTTGAGCGGGGCGCCCGGATCGGGCGCGGCCGTCGTGTAGACGTCGGCCTTGCAGGCATTCATGAAAGCCGCCTGGGTGAGCTTGCCGTCGGCCGGCATCGCGGTCTCGCGCACGCGCATCGCCGCCGCATAACGCATGGATTCGCCGTCGGACAGGACGCCGTCATGGTTGACGTCGGCCTTGGTCCACATCGCCTGGCAGTCGGCGTCGCTGGCCGCGTAAGCGGGCAGCGCCGCAGAAGTTGCTGCCAGTGCAGCAACCAGGAACAATTTCTTCATCGTCTCACCTTGTTTGAGAAGAGGGCCGGCTGTGTGCCCTCGGGCACACTCAACAGCGACGGCCGCCGTCGGTTGCGTCGTCCGGCGATTATCGTGCCAACGCGCGTTGCCGGGCGCCTCGCACGGCCGCGCGACGAGGCCCGGAGGCCGGACACAAAAAAGGCGGCCCGCAGGCCGCCTTTTCCGTGATTGTTAAGAGCCTTATTGGATGACGATCTCGACCCGGCGGTTCTGCGGCTCGCGGACGTTGTCGCCGGTCTGCACCAGCAGGCCTCTCTCGCCCATGCCGACGACCGAGATCGCCTGGGCCGGTACGCCGTCACGCACCAGGGCGTCCTTGACTGCGTTGGCACGGCGCAGCGACAGCGCCATGTTGTAGCTCTCCGGGCCCGACGTGTCGGTATGGCCGGTCGCCGTGATGCGCGCATTGCCCTTGGTCTTGAAGGCGTTCGCCGCCTGCTGGATCGTGGTCAGCGCCTGCTGCGAGAGGTTCGCGCGGTCCCAGTCGAAGAACACCATGAACGACGGCGGTGCAACCACCGGCGCCGGCGGCGGCGGGGGCGCCATGGACGGCTGGCCAAACTTGTACTGCAGGCTCGCCATCAGCGTGATGTTGTTGTTGTTGTAGGTGACGCCGCCGATGAACGGATTGTTGATGGTCGGGTTGGTCGTGCCGAAGTAGCGCCCATCGATGTTGAAGCGCCAGTTCTGGTCGATCTCGTAGCCCACGCCGATGATGCCCTGATAGGCGAACTGCGTGCTCGACGTGCTGCCGCCCAAGGCGGACGCATTGACGAAGGCGATGCCGGCGCCGGCGCCGACATAGGGAACGATCGGCCAGCCCATGCGGAAGTCGTACATCACGTTGGCCATGATGGCCGTCTGATTGATGTTGGCGCCCGCGGTGAACTGCTGAAAGCCGGCGGGAGCGGCCTGCAAGGTCGCCTGGTTCTGGCGGAAGATGCCTTCGAGCTCGACGCGCGGCCCGACGAAGTCGTAGCCGATCATGCCGCCGGCCGCCCAACCCATGGCGGGATAGATGTTCACGGCGCCGCCGAAGCCCGGCACGTTGGCGGTGGTGTTGAACATCCAGTTCAGCCCGCCCTCGCCACCGATATAGATGCCCGGATTGGGCTGCGACTGGGCCTGAGCCATGACGGGCAGCGCCATCAGCGCCGCGGTGGTGGCCAACAGTAGCTTTTTCATATCGTCGCGATCCCCGATTTTGCCGGATCAAGCGCCCAGAATTTCTGGCCCGACCGGCGGTTAAGCTTAAAAGAAGGCGCTGTGTAGGCTTACTCTGACCTCAAAGCCACCTTTATAAGTACCGCCTCTGCCCCACTCTCGACATGATCTATATCAAGTCGGAGCCGCGAATAGGGGAGCGCGCCAAGTCGCCGGGCCGTCAAGCCATTGCCGTGCGCAAACCTTTGTCGCGCTGGCGAAACACCAGGACCAGCAGGATGACCAGGTTGACGATGTTGAAGCCGATGCCTGCGACAAAAGCTGGCAGGTAGTAGCCGAAGTGATCGTAAAGGGCGCCGGCGCCCCAGCCACCCGCCGCCATGCCGAGGAAGCCGGCGAAATAGATCGTCGGCACCCGCCAGTTCGCTTCCTTCACCGGATAGTATTCGCGCACAGCGATCACATAGGCCGGCAGCAGGCCGGAGAAGCCCAAACCGAACGCCGCGGAGACCAGGAACAAGCCGGCCTCGTCCTTGGTGAGCAGGAAGCCGCTCAACGCCGTCGCCTGCGCGATCGAGCTCCACAAAAGCGTCTGGAGCCCGCCGATGCGATCGGCAACCCAGCCCCAGAACTGGCGCGCCACGAAGGCGCTGCCCAGCAACACCGACAGCATGGCCGCGCCGATCTGCGAGCCGAATCCCAGGTCGCCGCAGAACGCCACGATATGCTGTGACGGCATGGCCATGGGCACGCAGCAGCAAAAGATCGCCACCGACAAAATGACCATGGCGAGGTTCGGCGACAGGCCGAGGACGGGCGCACCCGCTTTCGGATCCCGTCCACCAACCTTCGACGGCAGCGGCTGCGGCGGCGGACGCAGGAAGATCGCCGCCAGCACCAGGATCGTGGCGCCCACGAACAACCCGAACACCAGCATGGTCCGGCGCCAGCCGAACTCGCTGACGCCGGCCTGGAACACGATCGGCCAGAAGGCGCCCGCCAGCGATTGACCCGAGGAGATCATGGCCACCGCCGCGCCGCGGCTGCGATCGAACCAGCGGCTGACATAGGTCATGATCGGCGAGAACATGCAGGAGGTGCCGAACAGGCCCATCAGCACGCCGTGTCCGGCATAGAGCTGCAAGAGTCCGCCGGAAGCGGAAAGGACGAGGCCGGCGGCGAGCATCACCGCCCCGAACAGCACGATGCGGCGGATGCCAAGCCAGCCGGTCAGCCAGCCCGCCGCGATGCCGCCGAACGCCGCACCGACGAAGGCGAACGACGGCGCGGCAGCAACGGCGGCGCGCGCCGTGCCGAACTCGGCGGCAATCGGCTTCAGCGCCACCGCGGCCAGCAACGGCGCGCCGTAGGCGATCGACAGGATGACGAGGGCTGCCGTGGCCACCACCCAGGCGGCGCGGCCGTCCAGCGTCGCGGGAGCGTCTGTCATCCTGTTCATGGTCACGCACCGCGCATTTGCCGGTCGGCGCTGGTCGAAGGACCAACACGGGCCGGCAAATCGAACGTAGGTCGTGCCTTGAACCGCCCCTATCCAGTTCGCGGCACGCCTATCCGCGGTGCGCCGTTCTCATCGCCTCATCGCGCGTGCGCGACGGCCTCCGCCGGCGGTGCGGCGATCGCGCTTTGCTTGGCGGACCGCCAGGCTGGCGGGGCGAACAGGGTACCCAACACGTCGCGTGCGGTGCGCGCGGCGCTGAGATCCCTGGCCATCTTGAGCCACTCATGGAAGGCGATCCTGATCGGGTTGTTGGACTTGAGCGGCGTCACCAGCCCGTAGCGGCACGGCAGGTCGTCCCGTTCGGCGGCGAAGGTGCCGAACAGTCGGTCGAACACGATCAGCACGCCGCCATAGTTGCGGTCGATGTACTCGGCGTTCGAGGCGTGATGGACGCGATGGTGCGACGGCGTGTTGAGGACATATTCCAGCCAGCCGAGCTTGGGCACCCATTCGGTATGCAGCCAGAACTGATAGAGCAGGTTGAGCGCCAGGGTGGCGAACACCGCCTGGGGCGGAAAGCCCAGCCAGATCATCGGCACGTAGAACACCGCGCTTCCCGTCAGCCGCCCCGTCCAGCCGAAGCGATAGGCGATGCCCAGGTTGAACTCGTTGGGCGAATGATGCACCGCGTGCGTGGCCCAGAACCAGCGCACCCGGTGTGCAGCGCGGTGATACCAGTAATAGCAAAACTCCTGTCCCACGAAGAGGACGGCGAAGCTCGCCCAAGCCGTTCGAGAGGAATGGTGGTCAGGCGATGCCGCCAGGCGAGGTCGATCAGCGGACCGGCCAGGCTGATCGCCACGAAAGGCGTAGACGACATATTCGCGGACCAGGGCGTCGGTCGCCGAGGCGGCCCAGGACCGCCAGTTGTAGGGCCGCCGGACGACGAAGGTCACGATCAGGCCTTCGAGGGTGGCGAGCGCGATCACGGTGGGCAGCGCCCAGGCGAGAATGGTGAACAGGGTCACGGAAGTCCTTTCGCAGCGAAAGCAGCGCGCGGAGGGTGCGGTGCGCCGCCCGTCAGGTCTTGCCGATTTCGGTACCCGATTGGCCGATTCCCTGAATCGGCGCCTGGTTTCGGGAATCGGCCTGCTTGCGATAGGCCGTCGGCGTCATGCCGGTGTGCGCCTTGAAGGCGCGGTTGAAGGGTCCGATGGACTGGAAGCCGGCATCCAGCGCGATCGTCAGGACAGGGACCTCGGCCTGGGCAGGATCGGCCAGCGCCGCGGTCGCCTCGGCCAGCCGGTAGCCGTTGACGAAACTGCTGAAATTGCGATGGCCCAGCCGCTGGTTGATCAGCCGGCGCAGGCGGTACTCGGGCACATCGAGGGCGGCGACCAGCGCGCTGACGCCAAAGCCTTCCTGGCGATAGACCTTCTCTTCCTCCATCAGCCGGCCGAGCCGAGCCAGCAGGACATCTTCCTGATCGTCTGCAGCGGCAGGCGAACCGGGACTCTCCTCCGGAGGGGGCAGGCGGGTTTCGGGGGCGAGCGGTATGACAAGCGCGCGAGCCGCGCGCAGGGTGACCAGGGCGAAGGCCGCCGTGAGCCCCGTCAACAGGGCCGCTTCGACGACCCGGCTCGAGGCGGTCGCGGGCCGCGCGCCGCCCAGCATGTTCACGAGGATGATGCCGCCGGCATAGAGCACGGCAAAGCCCGCCAGCACCGGCCGCAGGCGGCGGCGGCGCTCCACGAGGTCGCCACGCAAGCCCGCCACCAGCCGCCAGGCCGCCAGCAGGATGAACAACAGGGCCAGCAGATTTGCCGCCGTCCCGATCCAGGGTCGCCACGCGTAGAGCCCGAAAACGCCAAGCGCGGGCAGCACCGTCCAGGCCACGGCATCCCGCCACGAGGGACGAAAGTCGTCGACGAACACCGCGCCCACCCAGATCCACAACAGCGCGGGCGTGCCCATCGCGACCGGCTGCAGCGGCCAGAGCCAGAAGGGCAATGGGTAGCCTGCAATGGTGGCAAGGCAATCGGCGGCGACGCTCAACGCCAGCAACCCGCCGAACGGTCCCGACTCCCTGTGCCGCCAATCGCGCAGATTGACGATGCCGATCAGCAGAAGAAGCGCCACCGTGGCGGACCGGAGCGCGAGCTCGAGAGGCAGCATCTCGGTTTGCTCTGCCTTTCGGTCTACTTCGTCATGGTCAGGATCGGCACCGGCGTCTCGAAGCCGCGCAAGGCATGCTCGCCCAGCGAATGCCAGGCTCCCGCCACGGCGCGGGCGAACGGCGCGGTGGCGAGCAGCGGATGGCCGAGCTGCTTGGTCAGATCCTGCACCCGCACGACCTCGTTGACGGCGGCGCCGACCAGAGTGAACTGCAGGCGCTCGGGCACGCCGACATTGCCGTAGATGACCTGGCCGAGATGGAGCGAGATGCCGAAATCGAGCGGCTCGTCAGCCGACGCCAGAAACACGCCGAGGCGCCGACGTGCCTCGTGGGCGGCGGCGAGCGCGCGGCCGCACGCCTCCTGCGGCGTGTCTTCGACGCGAAACAGGCCGAGCACGGCGTCGCCCACGAGCGACACGACCTCGCCGCCGTGATCGAGCACGGCCGACGCCGTCATCTCGAAGTAACGGCCGAGCAGGCCGAGGAAGGCTTCGGCGGAAAGGCGGTCGGCGAGCGCCGTCGACCGGCGCAGATCGCTGTACCACAACGCCGCCGTGATCTTCTCGCCGTCGCCGCGCCGGATCAGGCCGTTCAGCACCGCCTGGCCGGCGCGCTTGCCGAGATAGGCATGCGCGACATTCTGCGCGACGCTGCGCTCGATCTTGGACTTGAGCGCGATGGCGAGCTCGCGCGTGACGCGCTGGAGCTCGGCAATCTCGCCGTCCGTGAAGCCGGTGGGTCGATCGCCCAGCCACGAACAGAGGATGCCGTTCTGCGCGGCCGGGTCGAAGCCGACCACGAACAGGACATAGTCGGTGCCGCCCAATGCCCGCATCTCCTCGAGGGTCTCGAAGTCGAGGAGCGCCGTCTCGCCGGTCAGCCGGCGCCTCAGGATGGGCAGGCGTTGGGCCAGCACATGGCCGTAGGGGCTGCGCATGAACCGCTCGCGTTGGGCGCTATTGTCGGGCTTGTAGAGCTCGACCACGGCCCCGCGTCCGGCATCCCAGCTCACGATGCTGGCGTCGTAGAGCGGGTGAAGGATCCGGAAGGCGACCTGGCCGCGCAGGACCGGCAGGCCGATGCCGCGCAGGCGCTGGCACAACTCGCCATAGAGCGCGCCCGGTTCGGTATCGTGCAGCGCCTGGCCGGACAGCCATTCGAGGATGGTCTCGCCTAAAACCGTCGACTGAGGCGCCTCACTGTCCATGCGCGGTGACCTTATCCAAGATTTCCCGGATGGCCAGCGCGTTCAGGTCGGACGAACGGCCGAGCCTCGCGCAACTTCGCGGGCGGCGCCACGTTGGCCTTGCACGAAGCCTGCGATCCTGCAGCTTCAGGGGAGGTCATCATGGGATTGCTCGACGTCCTGAACGGCATGCAGAACGGCCCGCGCGGCGCGAGCGCCGGTGGCGGCGGCATGTCGCCTATCACCATGGGCCTGCTCGGCTTGCTGGCCTATAAGGCCGTCAAGAGCTTTAGCAGCAGCTCGACCGCGCCGGCTTCGACACCGGCGGCGCCCGGCAGCGGGCCTTTCGCGGGCGGGCTGGGCGGCCTCTTCAACGGCATGGGCGGCGGCGCTGGTTCGCCGCTTCCTGCCGGTGGCCTTGGCGGCCTGCTGGCCGGTGGCCTGGGCGATCTGGTCCGGCAGTTCCAGGGCGCAGGCAAGGGCGACGTCGCCAATTCCTGGGTGTCGAGCGGCCCGAACAAGCCGATCGCGCCCACCGATCTCAACAAGGTCCTGACCAACGAGCAGATCGAATTCCTGATGGCGCGGACCGGCCTTTCGCGCCAGGAGTTGCTGGCCGGGCTGAGCGAACAGCTGCCCCAGGCGGTCAACCATCTCACGCCCGATGGCCGGCTGCCGACACCCGACGAAGTGAACCGCGCCGTCTGATACGGACGGGCTTGGGAGACAGAGATGGGTATCGTGTGGATCGTCGTGATCGGCTTCGTTGCCGGCATCATCGCCCGACTGCTGTCGCGCGGACCGAACAAGCCTGCCGGCTTCATCCTCACCACCGTGCTGGGCATCGCCGGCGCCTTCGCGGCGACCTTCATCGGACAGGCGGTGGGCTGGTACCGTCCCGACCAGGGCGCCGGCTTCATCGCCGCAACGGTGGGGGCGATCGTGGTGCTTTTCATCTGGAACCGCTTCGCCGCCGCTCGCGCGCCCTAGCCACGGGCGCCAACGACATGGACCAAGGACACAGGGCAGACGGTCGATGCTGAGCCGCCTGCTGTGGCCGACCGTCTTCGCGGCGGTGTGCGGCGCCGGCGCGGCGCGGGCCGACGATGGCGAACAATGGCACGGCCCATTCGGCGGCGCCTTCTCGGCAAACTTCACGATCGCCTCAGACTATTCCTTTGCCGGCGTCTCGCAGACCAAACGCGGGCCTGCCTTCCAGATGGGGCTCGACTACAAGACAGCCGATGTCAGCGAGAACGTCCCGGTGTGGCTCTATCTCAGTGGCTGGGGCACCAACATCGACTTTCCACTGACCGGACCGGGCATCGAGATCGACCTGGCCGGCGGCGTGAAATTTCTCGCCTTCGACAAGAAGCTCAGCTTCGACTTCGGCTATATCCGCTATCTGTATCCCGGCGTCGCCGCTGACCTCGCCTACGACTACGGCGAACTCAACCTCAATGTCGGCTACGATTTCGGCATCGCCACGCTCACCGGCCGCGTGCGCTACAGCCCGAACTCGTTCGGCAACTCGGGCAACTCGTGGAACAAGCGCGCGCTGCTCTCGGTGCCGCTGCCCTTCCTGCGGCTCGGCGAAAAAATCTCGTTCAAGGCCTACGCCGCGCTGGGCAACTTCTATGTCGACCGCTTCCTGGCCTATGGCATCCCGAGCAGCGACTACTGGTACTGGCAGATAGGCCTGGTAACGAAAGCCTATGGGCTCGACTTCACCGTGGCCTACACCGACACCAGCATCGAACCCTCCGGCTGCGGCGATACCAACTACTGCGCCGGCCGCGTGTTCGTGAGCGTCACCAAGACCTTCTGAGCCGCCCTTTCGACGCGGCGGGTTTGCGGCTTGCGCCCGTGGTCGCCGGTCGGCGCCGGATACTTTATATTTCGTGCGTGAACCGTTGCATCGCGGCCGCCCTCCTGCTGCTGCCTCCTGTCGCGGCGGCACAATCCGGGAGCACGCCATGCCGAGCCACGAGCTGACATTGAAGAGCGTCGACGTCCGCGCCGTCCTGGTGCCGCTCAAGCGGCCGGTGGTCTCCAAAGTCGGACTGTTCGATCAATGGCCCATGGTGCTGATCGATCTCTACACCCATGAGGGCGTCGTCGGGCGAAGCTACCTCGAGCCCTATCTCCAGCAATCGGTGAAATACATCGTGCCGGCGATCCGCGATCTCGCCGAGGCGTCCCGCGACAAGCCGATCGCGCCCGTCGATTCCTTCCGCGCCGGCCGCGCCTCGCTCGGCCTGGTCGGCCTCGAAGGCATGTCGCTGATCGCCGTCGCCGGCCTCGACATGGCGGTGTGGGACGCGCTGGCCAAGGCCGCCGATCTGCCGCTCGTGCGCCTGCTCGGCGGCTCGCCGGCGCCGGTGCGGGCCTACAACAGCAACGGCCTGTGGCTGATCGCGATCGACAAACTCGGACGCGAGGCGGCCGACCTGGTGGCCGAGGGCGGCTTCAAGGGCCTGAAACTCCGTCTTGGGCGCGACCGCCTGGAAGACGATCTCAAGGCGATCCGCGTCGTGCGCGAGGCGGTCGGCGCCGACGTCAAGCTGATGGTCGACTTCAATCAGGGTCTCAGCCTGGGCGATGCGCTGCATCGCTGTCACGACCTCGACGACCAGGGCCTCTACTGGCTCGAGGAGCCGATCGCCTATGACAATATCGCGGGATACGGCCAGCTCACGCGCGAGCTCAAGACGCCGATCCAGCTCGGCGAGAACTTCTACGGGCCGCGCGCGCTGTTCCAGGCGGTGCAGGCCGGCGCCGGCAAATACATGATGCCCGACCTGATGCGGATCGGCGGCGTGACGGGCTGGCTGCGCGCCGCCGCCATCGCCGGCGCGGCCGGCATCGAGATGTCGACCCATCTCTATCCCGAAGTCTCGGCCCATCTGATGCGGGTCACCGAGACCGCGCACTGGCTCGAATGGCAGGACTGGGCTGAGCCCATCCTGGCCGAGCCGTTCAAGCTCGAGGCCGGGCAACTCCTTGTTCCCGATCGGCCCGGCAGCGGAATCGCGTGGAATGAACAAGCGATCAAGCGCCATCGGCTCGATGTCTAAGCGGCCGCGAGACGGCAGCAATGTGGCGTGATCGCGGCAGCATCCCCAACAATCGGGTAACCGGCACGTCGCCTCCGGCGTTGAATTGATATGTCACCAATCAAACGGAGACGTAACATGAAGAAATTACATATCGGCGCCATCGTGCTGGGCGGCCTCGTTGCGCTGCCGCTGCAGGCAAGCATGGCTCAGTCGACGGAAGTGGCCTTCGCGAACGATCCGCGGCCGGGCTACGTGGTGTTCTTCGACAGGAGCACCGGCCAGCTCTCACGCGCTGCCGACGAGACGATACGCCGGGCAGCCGCCGACGCGGATAAGTCCGCGGGCCTGGTTCGCGTGGTCGGCCGCGCCGAATACGCCACCGTCGTGAAAGACCAGCTGGTGCGCGACGGCGTCCCTGCGCGCGCGATCGTCGTGGTGCCGAAGACCGGAAACCCGCTCCCGACAATTCCGGACGGCGTGAGCGAGCCGGCCAATCGAAGCGTGGAGATCAAGTACTAGGCTTCAAGCCGTTCCAGGCGAAGCGAGGGCACATCCCCCGCTTCGCCCAGAACGAATTCTCAACGCGTCGTGTAGACGGTCGTCGTCGCCGGAGCCGGCGGGGTATAGACGACAGAACCGGCGGGCGCCGGCGTCGTCGCTACGACGGCAGGCGCGGGTGCGGGCTGCTGAACAACCCTCTGCTCCTTGTACTCGCACGCCGTCAGAGAGGCCCCGACGGCCAGGGCGACAATCACAGGAAATAGCTTCATTTCGAACTCCCGATCAAAGCCCCCGGGAGCAACGGCCGCAAATGCCGGCGGTTGCGCTGCCCAAAGTTCGATCGCGGCCTAACGTTCGATCGCGCGGGCGAGATAGCGGACCGTCTTGCTGCCCTGGTGGATCGTGGCTTGGCCAACCTCGGCAAAGCCTTGCGCGGCATGGAACGCATCCGAGGCCGGGTTCGGCGGATCGCGGTTGACCTCGCAGACGACGACGTCGTGTCCGGCCCGGCCGGCCCGGCCGAACAGATCGGCATACAGCAGGCCGGCATAGCCGCGACCCCGCGCAGTCGGGGCAACAACCACGCGATCGACATAGACGAACCGGCGATAGCGTTGGCGAAACCACAGGTAGTTCGGGCTGTCGTACGCGGCGCCCTGATCGAAGGCCAGCAGGAAGCCCTCGACCTCGCCGATCCGGCGGGCGTGGAAAGCCTGCCGGAGCAGGGATGTCAGCCGATCGCGATCGAGCCACGACAGCTCGGCGGCATGCGCGTTGTTGAGCGCGAGCACCGCAGGTTCGACCGCAGGCGAGATCGGCAGCAGCGCGTCGTCAGGCATCGCACAGCTTTCCCGTGCTCATGGCGTCACGTCAACGATTTGGGCGATGCAGCCGCTTCGATTGATCCGACGACCTTCAAAAAGAACTCATGGCTTGCGGATCGCGGGCCTCCAGGCCCGCATCTTCCTGTCGATACGATGTCATGAGCGGGCCTGGAGGCCCGCGGTCCGGCAAGATGCTGATCGGGACACTGGAGCAATATGCGTTCAAGTCGAATCACCTCACCCTGAGGAGCGGCCGTAGGCCGCGTCTCGAAGGGTGGGAACCACCTCGATGTTGCCGACCAAGGCGCGGAGGTTACTCCGCGCTAATCGAGACGCATCGCTGCGCGATGCTCCTCAGGGTGAGGCATGTGTGTTCAAGCCAGTCTAAGAATCATCACGCACTAGAAGCGGGCTGCGAGCCTCTTGGGAGACAACGACACTCTGTTGCCCGGGACCTCATCGGGATTGCGGGCGACTGCATTGGCGCCGCCGCCGAGCTCGCCCGGATTGTCGAAGGCCGAATTCGGCCCCGCCGCCAGTCGGCCGGGACGATGGAAGGCCGAGCTTGCACCGCCAAAGATCTGCGGCGGCTGGTTGGCAACGGACTCCGCGCCCATGCCCCGCCAGGCCTCGCAGGCAAGCTCGGTGACGTCGTCGGCGTCGCCGAAGCACCGGTCGCGCGCGACCGTGACGTTCAGGCACTTCTGCAGCTCCTCCATCGCGATCTGGCCGCCGATGCAGACGACCAGGCCACGCGCCTGCAGGCCGGTCGCCACGGCGCAGTTGGCGAACACCTCCTGCTCGGGCGTGAGCTCGTGCCCGCCGGCGCAGAGCGCTGCCCCCCAGAAGTTCTGCGGATTGGCGGCGACGCAGGCCGCCAGCCGCTGGCCCTCCGGCGGCAGATCGGGCAGGCCGACGCAGCCGGTGATGGCGCGCGCGTCGCCCCTGTGGCGTTGCGCGCACGTCGCGACCTGCAGCCCGAACGGCGAGAGCTGCATGCCGCTCATGCAGAAAGCCGCGCCGCCCAGACCCCTGTTCACGGCAATGCACTGGGCGACGCGTCTTTGGTCGTCGGACATCATGTTGACGACCCAGCATTTGGCGAAGTCGTCGAGGTTGCCGTCCGCACCTTCATCGATGCAGAACCTGGCGGCGGCCGTCGGCTCCGAGCTCGCGAGCGAACGATTGCTCCCGGCCGCTGTCAGGAGCACGGCCACCACCACGGCAACCGGAAACGTCAAGACACTTTTTTTGCACATGAGGGCCCCCCCTCGTTGGGAGATGGCGATCTAGCGCGGCGGTGTCCGGGTCAATGTGGCAATTGCCACACTGCACAAAGTGGCCGCAATGCGTTGCCGCAGCGTGTCGGCCTTGCCACAGCCTGCCGTCTTGATCGCGAGCCGTTGCAGCGCCAAGAGGGTGAGCACAAAGGACCAAGAGGGCGACGATGGACACAGGCACTGCGCGGCTGTTCGCACACTACCGGGCCTGGGCTGACGAGATCACCTACTCAGCCGTTGCGGCGCTGCCGCCCGGCGAGGCGACCAAGGAGCGGCCGACCCTGTTCAAGACCATGATCGGCACCTTGAACCACAACTACCTGATCGATCGCGTGTGGCAGGCGCATATCGAGGGCCGTGACCATGGCTTCGCCGCGCGCAACGTGGTGCTGCACGCCGACCTCGCCGAGTTGTGGGCGGCGCAGCAGGCGATGACGCGCTGGTATATCGACTGGGCGGCGGCCCAATCGGAGGCGAGCCTCGAGGAGCCGGTGCGCTTCCGCTTCATCGGCGGCGAGGAAAGCACGATGCGCCGCGGCGCCATCCTGCTGCATGTCGTCAATCACGCGACTTACCATCGTGGCTGGATCGCCGAGATGTTCTTCCAGGTGCCGGCCAAAAACCCCGCCACCGATCTGCCGGTCTTCCTGAGCGATCCCGCCCGGGCAGCCCGGTCTTGAAGATAACCGAGCGCGGCGCCGTGCCCCGCTGCGCTACCAGACCGCGCTGCCGGCGCAGGCGTTGGCGGGCATGAGCGCCAGGCGCTCACCGACGATTACCGCCTCTCGGTGCTTCTGCAGATCCTGACGCCCGTGCTGCAGGCCGCCTACGGCATCCCGCCCTGGATCTGGTGGAACAACCTCGAACGCATCCTGCTCGCGGTCGACGATCTCGATTGCCGCGAACTGCTGAAATGAAAGAGCCGCCTCAACATCCGTCCGCTATGCCGGGGCCGGCGCGGTGGAGCGTCTTGGTCTCGCCGAGCTGGGTGAACCCGTCATAGACGCGGGCGACCAGCTGGTCGGAGGATCTTTGTTCGGTCACGACGTTGTAGGTCTTGCCGCTTTCCGGATTGTAGAAGTGGCCGCCCTCCCAGCGATCGGGGCCGGCGGGCCGCAGATCCCACAGCAGCGTGAGGCCGCACAGTTCGCGCTGGCGCAGCGTGGGATCGGGATTGTTCTTGTCGCGCTTGGGCTCGCCCTTTGCATCGCGCGGCGTATCCATCCAGCGCAGCCGCCCGCACATCAGGCCGTTGCAGTCGTAGATCTGCAAGGCCGCCCTGCCGTCGACCATCCATACGCCCTGCGGGACGGCGGCCGAGGCCGTGCCACCCAGTCCCCCCACGGCGAGCAATGTGGTCAACAAAAAGGCGGCGCGCTTCACGCGTCGAACCGCAGCCATGAATCTCTCCCCGCAATATGAAGGATGTCTGCAAGAGAACGTGTGCCGCCCGGGAAACGTTGCCCTTGAGGAGCCGGGTTCCTCGCCCCGGGGACGCTAGACGACCTCGGCCGGCGCGAGGCCGCAGGGATGGGCCGGATCGCCGGTCTCGATCTGCAGCGTCACATGACCGACGCCGAAGCGTACCTGCAGATCGTTGCAAGCACGCGCCAGCAGTCCGTCATCGAGCGTGGCACCGGGACGGACCAGGTGGGCCGTCATCGCCACCTCGGTCGTGCTCATCGCCCAGATGTGCAGGTCGTGCACGTCGGTGACGCCCGGCAGCCCGGCCAGATAGCGATCGATCTCGCCATGATCGACGTGCTCGGGAACGGCATCGAGCGCCAGCTTGAGCGAATCGCGCAGCAGCGACCAGGTTCCGACCGTGATGACGAGGGCGATGACCAGGCTGACGACCGGATCGAGCCACAGCCAGCCGGTCGCCATGATGGCAAACGCCGCGATCACGACGCCGAGCGAGACCACGGCATCGGCGGCCATGTGCAGGAAGGCCCCCTTTATGTTGAGGTCGGACTTGCGGCCCGCCATGAAGAGCAGCGCGGTCGCGCCATTGATGGCAATGCCGATCGTAGCCACCCAGATGACCGTCATCTCCGCCACCGGTTCCGGCCTGCCGAGGCGCTGCAGGGCTTCCCAGACGATGGCGCCGACGGCCAGCAGCAGCAGCCCGGCATTGGCCAGCGACACCAGGATCGAGCTGCGCTTCAGCCCGTAGGTGTAGCGCGCCGTCGGCCGGCGCCGCACCAGCGTGGCCGCGCCCCAGGCCATCACCAGACCCAGAACGTCGCCCAGGTTATGGCCGGCGTCGGCCAGCAGGGCCAGCGAATTGGCGGCGATGCCATAGGCCGCCTCGACGACGACGAAGCCGACATTGAGGGCGATGCCGATGGCAAAAGCGCGGTCGTAGTTCGCCGGCCCATGGCTGTGTGCGTGGCTGTGCGCGTGACTGTGCGCGTGACCGGGGGCGTGGTTGTGGCCAGGCGCGTGATCGTGGCCGTGGTGCTCATGAGCGGACATGGCCGAAACTTATCGGCGCCGGGCACCGTACACAATTCCAGCGCCGTGCAGGATCGCGCGCGGTCGGTGCATGCATTGCAGCCCTTCGCCCCGCGCCTAGGGACGTGGCTGACTCGGATGTTACGCTGCCGGCAACAAAACAGGAGGAAACGAAACAAGATGCCTAGCCTGAGCCCCGAGCAGCAGCTCGAGGCGGCCACGATGCGCCGCGTGTCATGGCGCCTGATGCCGTTCCTGCTCGCCGCCTACCTGATCGCCTATATCGACCGCGTGAACGTGGGCTTCGCCGCCCTGCAGATGAACAAGGCGGTCGGGCTCGATCCCAAGACCTACGGGCTGGGCGCCGGCATCTTCTTCATCGGCTATTTCATCTTCGAGGTGCCGAGCAACCTCGCGCTCCAGCGCTTCGGCGCGCGCACCTGGATCGCGCGCATCATGATCAGCTGGGGCCTCGTGTCGGCAGCCTTCGCCCTGATCGGCGGGCCGACCTCGTTCCTGGTGCTGCGCTTCCTGCTGGGCGTCGCCGAAGCGGGCTTCTTTCCCGGCGTGATCCTCTACTTCACCTATTGGTATCCGGCGCGCTATCGCGCCACCATCGTCGGCATCTTCATGGTGGCGATCCCGGTGGCCGGCCTGATCGGCTCGCCGATCTCGGGCGGCATTCTTTATATGGACGGCGTCCTGGGGCTGGGCGGCTGGCAGTGGATCTTCCTGCTCGAGGCCGCCCCCGCCGTGCTGCTGGGCATCGCCGCCTTCGTCTGGCTGACCGACCGGCCGGAACATGCGACGTGGCTCAGGCCCGAGCAGCGCCAATGGCTCGCCACCAAGCTGGCCGGCGAGGCCCAGCGCGCGCCGCGCATCAGCCACCCGTCGGTGTGGCGCATCATGTCCAACAAGTACGTGCTGATCCTGGCGCTGGTCTATGCCGGCGCATCGGGCGCCTCGACGTCGCTGGCGCTCTGGATGCCGACCCTGGTGAAATCGTTCGGCCTCACCAACTGGCAGACCGGCCTGGTGAACGCGGTGCCGTTCGGCATCGCCGCGGTGTGGATGATCCTGTGGGGCCGGAGCTCCGACCGCAGCGGCGAGCGGGTGTGGCACAACGCCTTGCCGCTGGGCTGGATGGCGCTCGCCATGGTGGCGACCTTCTTCGCCATCCATAGCCTGTGGGCCATGGTCCCGCTGCTGACCCTGATCGCCGCCGGCACCTACGCCAGCAAGGGCCCGTTCTGGGCGATCTGCTCGGAATGGCTGGGGGCGGCGTCGGCGGCGGCCGGCCTGGCGCAGATCAACGCGCTCGGCAACCTCTCGAGCTTCTTCTTCAACTACCTGATCGGCTGGATCCAGGCCGAGACCGGCAGCTTCCCGCTGGCCCTGATGCCGATCGCGCTCACCGCCGCCATCGGCACGGTCTGCGTCCTGGTGATCGGCCATCGCCATCCGCGAACGGCGGTGTGAGTCTTCGCTGGGGGCGCGCCACTCCAGTGGCGCGTCTTCGTCAGCACCATCGGAAGATCGCGCCACTGGAGTGGCGCGCCCCCAGCGATGAAAGTCAGGCCGGCGGCTCGGCGATCGAGAAGAGGTCGCGTTCGCCCAGGTCGGCGGTGCGGCGGCGCTCGAGTTCCTGGTTGTAGCGGCGGAGCGCATATTGCTCGGTGAGATAGCCGACCACGCCGCGGTCGCTGCCGGAGGCCAGCACCGGCAGCGTCTCGACCTCCTTTTCCTCGAAGCGCAACAGCGCCGTGCGCACGTTCTCGAAGGGCAGCAGGAAGAGATCGGGGTCGGTGGCGAAATCGCCGGCGATGCGGCGGTCGGGCTCTTCCTGCGGCGGCGTGTCATGCAGGGCGGCGACGTCGAGGCTGCCGGTGAAGGCGCCGCCGTCGGACACGACGAACACGCGCTTGGTGCTGCCCGGCGGATACTTTTCGCGGAGCTCAGCCAGCGGCATCGTCTCCGGCACGAGCTTGGGATCGGCGCGCATCAGCCGGCCCGCCGTGAGGTCGGCCAGCCAGCCGATGTCGTGCGGACTGCGGATGCCGATGCCGCGCTGATGGAAGCGCCAGGTCGAGAAGGAATAGCCGAAGGTGAGGCGCACGATGGTCGAGGCGAAGACCACGCCCACCATGCACGCCCACCGTCACCGGGAAGTTGCCGGTGCCTTCCAGCACCAGGAACACCATGGTGAGCGGCGCGCCGATCACCGCCGCCGCCACCGAGCCCATGCCGACCATCATCATGGTCGTGTGCTGCTCGACCAGATGGGGCAGGAAATAGGTCGCGACGTCGGCGAAGGCCGCGCCGAACAGGCAGCCCAGCAGCAGCGACGAGCTGAACATGCCGCCGCGAAAGCCCGCGCCCAGCGAGATCGCCGACGCGAGAAGCTTGGCGACCAGCAGGAGCAGCAGCAACGGCAGGGTGAAATCGCCGTCGAACACGAGCTGGATGGCGCCATGGCCGCTGCCCAGGACCTGCGGCACCAGGAGCGCGATGCCGCTCACCAGCAGGCCGCCGACCGCGGGCCGCAGCCATTGCGGCAGGCGCAGGCGCCGCAGGCCGCGCTCCGACCAGGTCACCGCCTGCATGGCGAGCACGCTGAAGCCCGCGGCCAGGACGCCGAGCAGCGCGAACAGCAGGTAGAGCCATTGGCTGAAATGATAGATGACGCCGACGCCGAACAGCGGCGCGGGGTCCATGAGCGCGCGCAGGGTGAGCGTGGCGGCAAGCGCGGCGGCGGCCACCGGCGCCAGCGCCCGCACCGCATAGCTGCCCAGGATCAGCTCGTAGCCGTAGAAGGCGCCGGCCAGCGGCGCGTTGAACGCCGAGGCGATGGCAGCGGCGGCGCCGGCGGCGACGAAGATGCGAAGATCGGAGCGGCGCAGCCGGAAGTACTGCCCGACCTTGGAGAACACGCCGGAGCCCAACTGGGCGTAGCCCGCCTCCATGCCGATGGCGACGCCCGAGGCGTTGGACACCGCCGTGGCCACCACCAGGCGGAGGCTGTCCCCCATCGACATGCGCCCGCCATGCAGCGCATTGGCCTCGATCGGGTCGACGACCTCGTTGGAGCGGAAACGTCGCATGACGACGGCCCCCAGCCCGAGCAAGAGACCGCCGACGGCCGGCACGATCATGATGCGCAGGGGATCGACGCCGATGCCGGTGCTGAGGCTATGGTCGCCCGCGACGGCAAAGCTCAGCTGATGCAGGAGATCGACCAGTGAGTGCAGGCCGGCAACCAGGGCGCCCACGACCGAGCCGGTCACGGCGCAAACGAAGATCTGGGTCGGCTCGTTGGAGCGCAGCCGGCTCTGCATGCGGAAAAAGCGCCGCGTCTGTCCCCAGACCGCGGCGGTCACCCGCTCGGACAGGCGCGCCCCGGCCGAGCGCGCGTAGGTCGCCAGATTCACCATCGTTCCCTCGGCGGCCCCATCATCGCCCGCTTCGCCCCTATCCGTCGCCTATCTTCTGGGCGATCCTGCGGCGCGTTCCAACCGAGGAGATTTTTCATGGATCAGGACGCAAGCCGGCGGGACCTGCTGCTGGCCTCGGTCATGGCGGCGGTGCTGCCGCTCGGTTTGCCGCTCGACGCCGCGGCCAGCCCGATCAATCCGGCGGAAACCATCATCAAGCTCCCGGCCGACCTCGCCTGGAAGCCCAATCCCAACAATCCGCCGCGCAGCTCGGATTCGTGCGCGCTCACCGGCGCCCCGACCGAGCCCGGCCTGTACTACACGCTGGTGCGCTGGTGGCCGGGCTACATGAGCGCGCCGCACACCTATACCAGCGACCGCTTCTGCATGGTCCTGTCGGGAACGTGGTGGTGCAACAGCGGCAACGATTTCGATCCCGCCTCGTGCGTGCCGGCGCCCGCCGGCAGCTTCGTGCGGCGGGTTGCCGGCACTCCGCACTACGACGGCGTGATCCGCAGCCATAACGAGCCGGCGATCATCGCGATCTGCGGCATCGGCCCGGTCAACTACAAGCTGGTCGATCCCTCGAAGCCCGGCTGGCGCGCCGTGTGATCCTCACCGAACTTCCGTCATCCCGACCGGAGCCGAGCGCAGCGCCTGCCCTGAGCGCAGTCGAAGGGAGGCGGAGGGGAGGGACCTTTTTTGCTGCCTCGGCGACAAGAAGAGGTCTCTCGACTACGCCGCCCTTCGGACGGCTTCGCTCGGGATGACGGAATAAACAACGGACGCGCGGTATGATCATAAATCGAATCAGGCTCCTCTCCCCCGCTAGGGGGAGAGGTTGGGTGAGGGGGATGTGCACGTCGTTGCCCCCTCTCCTAGCCTCTCCCCCTAGCGGGGGAGAGGAACTTGAAACTAGCGGGGGAGAGGAATTTGAAACGCGCTCATTGCCCCGTCGATTCGACCGCGGCGTGGCCCGATTCGAGATTGTTGTCGCCCAGGAGATGAAAAGCCAACAGTACGACGGCGACGGCCAGCGCTCCCCAGGCAAGCCATGCGCCTGTGGTCGACTTCATCCTGTCGCCTCCCTCTGGGTAAGGCAGCCTAGCGGTCGGGCTGGCGTCTTCCGATCCAAACTCTTGCCGAAGCCTGGAACGCTCCGGCAAGACATCAGTCTGCTCTATCGGATTAGGCTTTAGAAGCCCATGCCGCCGCCACCGCCGCCCGGCATCGCCGGCGGCGGGTTGTTCTGCGGGCTCTCGGCGACCATGGCTTCCGTCGTGATCAGCAGGCCGGCGACCGACACCGCGCCCTGCAGCGCCGTGCGCACGACCTTGGTCGGATCGATGACGCCCGCCTTGATCATGTTGACGTATTCCGCCTTCTGGGCGTCGAAGCCGAAATTGACGTCCTTCTGGTCGAGCATGCGGCCGGCGACCACGGCGCCGTCGAAGCCGGCGTTCTCGGCGATCTGGCGGACCGGCGCCTGCAGCGCGCGGCGCACGATCTCGATGCCGACCTGCTGGTCGTGGTTGGCGCCCTTCCGGTTCTCGAGCACGCGCGTGGCGTAGAGCAGTGCAGCACCACCGCCGGCGACGACGCCTTCCTCGACCGCGGCCTTGGTCGCATGCATGGCGTCCTCGACCCGGTCCTTGCGCTCCTTGACCTCGATCTCGGTCGCGCCGCCCACCTTGATGATGGCCACGCCGCCGGCCAGCTTGGCCAGCCGCTCCTGCAGCTTCTCGCGGTCGTAGTCGGAGGTCGTCTCCTCGACCTGCGCCTTGAGCTGGGTGACCCGGCTCTCGATATCCTTCTTCTTGCCCGCGCCGTCGATGATGGTGGTGTTGTCCTTGTCGATATGGACCTTCTTGGCGGTGCCCAGCATGTCGAGCGTCACGTTCTCGAGCTTGATGCCGAGATCTTCGCTGATCTCCTTGCCGGCGGTCAGGATGGCGATGTCCTCGAGCATCGCCTTGCGGCGATCGCCGAAGCCCGGCGCCTTGACGGCCGCGACCTTGAGGCCGCCGCGCAGCTTGTTGACCACCAGGGTGGCCAGCGCCTCGCCCTCGACTTCCTCGGCGATGATCAGCAGCGGCCGGCCCGACTGGGCGACCAGCTCGAGCAGCGGCAGCAGCGACTGCAGGCCGGCCAGCTTCTTCTCGTGGATCAGGATGTAGGGGCTCTCCAGCTCGACGATCATCTTCTCGGGGTTGGTGACGAAATAGGGCGAGAGATAGCCGCGGTCGAACTGCATGCCTTCGACGACCTCGAGCTCGGTCTCCATGCTCTTGGCTTCCTCGATGGTGATCACGCCGTCCTTGCCGACCTTGTCCATCGCCTTGGCGATCATGTCGCCGATCGTCTTGTCGCCGTTGGCCGAGACGGTGCCGACCTGGGCGATCTCCGCACTGGTCGAGACCTTCTTCGAACGGCCCTTGAGGTCTTCCATCACCCATTCGGCGGCCAGATCGATGCCGCGCTTGAGGTCCATCGGGTTCATGCCGGCGGCGACCGACTTGGCGCCCTCGCGCACGATCGCCTGGGCGAGCACGGTCGCCGTGGTGGTGCCGTCGCCCGCGGTGTCGGACGTCCGGGTCGCCACTTCACGCACCAGCTGGGCGCCCATGTTCTCGAACTTGTCCGAAAGCTCGATCTCCTTGGCGACGGTGACGCCGTCCTTGGTGATGCGCGGCGAGCCGTACGACTTGTCGAGCACGACATTGCGGCCCTTGGGGCCGAGCGTGACCTTGACCGAGTCGGCCAGCATATCGACGCCGCGGATCATGCGGGCGCGGGCGTCGCCGCCAAAACGTACTTCTTTCGCTGCCATGGTGTTGTTCCTTGTTCTTGATGCCTGGCCGCTTGGCCGGCGGGAATTACGCGGCCTTCTTCTTGACGACCGCGATGGTCGGCTGGTCGATGACGCCCATGATGTCCGATTCGTTCATGATCAGCAGATCCTCGCCGTCGAGCTTGACCTCGGAGCCGGACCACTTGCCGAACAGGATGCGATCGCCCTTCTTGACGTCGAGCGGCACCACGGTGCCGCGCTCGTCGCGGGCGCCCGGGCCGACGGCAATGATCTCGCCTTCCATCGGCTTTTCCTGGGCGGTGTCGGGAATGAAGATGCCGCCTGTCGTCTTGCCTTCTTGGTCGACGCGGCGAATCACCACGCGATCGTGCAGCGGCCGGAATTTCATGAGGTTCTTTCAAATTGTCGAGATTTTAGGGCGCGAGCGCCCGGCGCCCGCCACTCAACAGGTAGTTGAGATGTGGCTATCTTTGAGCAACTAGCAAGCGATATCTCGCGAAATCGCTGAGTTTCCCCGCGCTAGTTCCGGGCGTCGGCGGCGACGATGGCGGTCCACTCCGCGAGAGGAACATCGATGACCTGTCGCGTGCCGCTTGCCGTCGACAGAGCCGGCAGATGCAGCAGGGTCGCCGTGCGCCGGAAAGCCTCGAAGGAAAGACCGTCGATCTTCTCTTCCTCCGTGACGACGCGATAGGTCCCGGCGGGCTGCTCCGCGTCGAGCGCCGAGAGCGCGAAGGGGTGCCGGAAGGTGATCGTGGTTTCGATGGTGCGCACGGGGTGATTCCTCCTGGCCCTACCGCCCTACATGGTCCGGGGCGATGACAATGCAATGAAGAGCTGGGCAATGAAGAGCTGGGCAATGAAGAGCTGGGCAATGAAGAGCGGCCGTTTTGCAGCCAAAACAATCGATTGGTGTCGCTCAGAACTCCGACTAGCATGACCGCCTGGATCGTATGGGAGATCGTCATGGCCGAGCGCCGTCAAACGCTGCGAAACCTCGCCAAGCTGCTGCCCTCCGGAGCCGCCGGCCTGTCGATGAGCCTGGCCGCCGCCGATGCGTCGGCCACGACCGCCCCGCCTGTGAAGGCCCCCGATTTCGGTGAAGGATCGCCTGCAGGCGATCCGCGGCGACATTTCCAGCGCGCTCGAGCAATACGCCACCGACGGCGAGCCGTTCGTCGCCGTCGATCCCGCGACGCGGCTTGCCTGGTGGGGCAATGGCGGTTGGCGCAACGGCGGCTGGCGCAACGGCGGCTGGGGCAATGGCGGCTGGCACAATGGCGGCTGGGGCAACTGGCACAACGGTTGGCACAACTGGTAGGCCGCAGTCGGTAGACCTGCGCCGTTTCTCAACGCCCTCAACGAGGATGCCATGACCCGCTCCACACTGTTCGCCCTCGCCACCCTGCTCTCCGCGTTCCTGTTGAGCGCACCCTCGCAGGGCCAGCAGCAACAGCAACCGCCGGCGGCCGGCGCGCGGCCCCCCGCGGCCGCCCCGCAGGCCGGACAGCCGCCGGGCTACCGGCCGGGCGGACAGCAAGCCGCACCGGCAGCCGGGCAGGCAGCCGGACAGGCCGGCACACAACCGGGCGGCTCGGCCGAAGAGTCGCCGCCGTCGGGCGAGGGTCCGCCCTGGCCGGTGCTTGTGGTGACCAGCGTCGAGACGCTGCGCTCGCACATCAAGGGCCACCTCGAGATCATCCGCGTGCGCGGCCTGGTGACGTCGGGCGGCTGGGGCGATCCGCATCTGCTGCCGATCACGCAGGGCGAGCCGCTCGACGGCGTGCTCGACCTCATCTTCCAGGCGCACTCGCCCAGCGGCGCGGCGCCGCTCGGCCCGCTCATGCCGGTCGAGGCGATCCTGCCGATGGAAAGCGGCCATCCCTACAAGGCGGTGCGGGTGCGCGGCAGCACCAATGCGGTGACGCTGAAGACGATCCCGGGATACGCCGAAGCGGCGGGCTACGAGGAAGGCAAGGTGGCCAAGGAGGACTGCGCCACGTGCATGGGCAAGTACTTCGTGGCCAAGGGCGCCAACCCGCCGGCCGGAGTCGCGGCCGACCAGATCGTGCGCGAGGCCGACCTGCCGTGGACGCTGCGCGTGATCAAGCCCAATGACGGCCTGCCGAGCTACACCTTCGATCCCAACCGTCTCACGCTCGTGCTGTCGGACGACGGCCGCATCGTCGACGCGGCGTGGGACTGAGACTCGGTCTCGCCCAGGCATGTCTCGTTAGAGCGTCTTGCCGGAGCGCGGGCCTCCAGGCCCGCTCATACTCATATCTGCGCCGTCACCCAAGCCCATGAGGCGGGCCTGGAGGCCCGCGGTCCGGCAAGGCTAAACCAGGAAGCCGTGACCTGACGCGCTGGTGAAGTCGAGCTGGACCACCATGTCGTTGTAGTCGTGGTCGCCGCCGCCGAACGTGTCTTCCCAGCCCCAGGTGTTCAGCCCGTAGTTCCACAGATGGGCGACATGCTGGCCGTTGACCGTCTCGTTGGCCTGGGCGAAGGCCGAATAGGTGTTGCCGTGGCTGTTGTTGGTGAGCTGCATGGCAATGAGGTCGCCGGCATTGACGTGCATCAGGTCGCCCTGTTCGAAGTTGCCGTAGCCCGGACCGCCCAGCGAGGGGGCACCCGAGCTCAGCTGATAGGCCCGGCTTTGCACGGCCGCCTGGTAGCCCGCGTCGCCCGGATGCAGGCCGTTGATCGTGCCCGAGAGATCGTCGACGCGATAGAAGGTGAGCGACAGGGTGTCCTGCCCGTCCTGGCGCACGCGCACGATGGCGGTCTCGTTGCTGCCGCCATCCGCCGTCTCGGCGATCGCCACCGGGCGCGCCGCGCGCACCGCGCCGCTCGCCGAAAAGAAGTCGGCAAGGCCGAACGGGCTGGTCATGTCGGCCTGCACCGCCTGGCCCGAAGCGCCGTTGATCGACACGACGAGGCCCGCGCCCGACGACACGTGCTCCTGCAGCAAGCCGCCCTGTGCCTGCTTGTCGAACAGGATGACAAGCGCCGGATCGAAGTCGGGCTGCAGCGACTGCTCGGCGAGCTGGCTGGTCCAGGCGAAGCTGCCCGAGGGCGCGCTGAAGAAGCCGAAGGCGTCGGGGCCGACATTCAGTCCGACATTGGCGCCGCCCGGCGCCATCGTCTCGAACAGCAGGGTCTGGTCGGCGCCGCTGGTCCAGCCGCCATGGCCGTTCGAGTTGACCAGGTCGGCAACGGACTCGAAGAACATCTGCGAATGGGCGATGTCGGTGAGCGTGCGCGCCAGCAGCATGCCGTTGGGCGTGCCGAGCCCGCTCGCCAGGTCGAAGCCCGGCGCCGCCGCGAAGCCGTCGCCGGTCGGCACCATGTAGGTGCCGGTGGCGGGATCGAAGTAACCCGTGGGCGACAGCGACTGGAAGAAGCTGTTGATGTTGTTGCCCAGCTGGGTGTCGTTGAACGAGCCCGGCGCGATCGCCGCCGCGGTGTAGAGCAGGTCGTTGTAGAAGCCGAGATTGGGCAGGCCCTGGTCGTGGAACACCGCATTGAACTCGGCGGTGAGTGCCGCCCACAGCGGCGTCGCGGCGCTGGTGCCGCCGCTGTTGGTGAACAGCCCGGCCGACGGGTTGGTCACATGGCCGGGGTTCAGCGCGGCATAAACGGTATCGCCGTACGACAGCGCCGAGACGTCAGGCACGCCGCGGCCGCTGCCGGTCGAGCCGGTCGGGTCGAGGCCGAACTCGCTCTGGTAGAACGGCACCGGCAGGCTGGTCGCCACGCCGCCCGAGCCGGTCTCGTTGGCGCCGAAGGGCGCCGACAGGCCGTGCGACGAGGGCTGCAGGACCAGGCTTTCCCACACGCTCTCGAACAAGCCGTCCAGGAGGGCCGCCGGCGCCGGCGACGCCGCGTTGACGAGATGCGTCGGCAGGGTCGTGAGCCCGGACGCCACCAGCGAAAAGACGGTCGCGGGATCATCCTGCAGCGCGAGGCCGACCAGGTGCGACAGGGTCGGGTCGGCCAGCGCGCCGTGCAGGTTGGCGATCGAGGTGCCGCCCACGGCCAGCGCCCACAGCGGCGACTGCGAGTTGAAGGCATTGGCCACGCCGTTGGCGATGGCGCCGCTCGAGCCCTGGTCGCCGGCGGCGATGAGCACCGAGATGTTGCGCAGGGCGGCGTCGACGAAGAGCTGCTGGAAGGCCCACTGGAAGGGCGAGTCGGCGGTCGGCTGGCCGCCGGATCCGTACGACGAGCTCACCACTGCCGGATTGTGCGTGAAGTCGAAGAATGCCTGCTGGTAGGCGTTGTAGGGCGAGCCCTCGCCGAAGGAGTAGAGCAGTTGCGTGCTGTTGGGCGCGGCCGACGCCAGCACCGAGACATCGAGCGTGATCTCGCCGTTCGGCGTGCCCGGACCGTTCGACCCTGACAGCACCTGGAACTGCGCCGGCGACATGGGTGCCTCGCCGAGTGCCACGCGATACTGGTTGAGCGCCGCAAACAACGCCGCCTGCGACGGCACATTGGTCTCGACCAGGGCAATCGGCCCCGTCGCCCCGCCATTGCCGAACGGGAAATCATAGTTGGCGGCGATCGCCGCGGGCGTGGCGCTGACGACGCTGGTGCTCGAATTGCCGATGCCCAGCGGGCCAGCCGGCAGCGTGACGCCGTGCGAATCGAGGACCGCCGGATTGGTGATCGACGCTTCGTTCTCGAACCACAGGCCGCCGACATTGGCGGCGATCGCGGGAGCGAGGTTGAGGTCGCCGCCCCAGGCGAGCTGGGTGTAGTTGCCGAGCGGCGTGTGGACGGCGACGCTGAGAAGCTGGGTGCCGAAGAGATTGCTGAACTGCGTCGCGTTCAGCGTCAGCCAGATGGTGCGGTCCGCGGCCGAGGAAATGTAGCCGGCATCGGACGCCGCCTGGAAGGACGCGGCGCCGCCCGGGCCGATCGCCGCCTCCGTCGCGGTCAGGGTGGCGCCGAAGGTGGTGGGCAGGGCGCCGTAGGTCGCGAAGACGGCGGACTGGTTCGCCAGCGCCGCCTCGCGTACCCCCCACGAGCTCTCGAGCAGCGCGGTCGGATCGTTGGCCCGGTTGAGCACCAGGCCGACCGTGATCATGTCGGCACTGGGCGCGACGCTCACGGACGCGGGCACGCCGTTCTCGGCATAAAGCTGACCCAGCACCGCCTGGGCGATGGCGAGCGAACTGGAGCTGGTGAGGGCGGCGAATTGCTGGGCGGTCGCTTCCTTGTCGCCGAACGCGTCAAGGAAGGTCGAATTCGCAATAACAGCCATCGGCCGGCGCCCCTTCGGCACAACTCCAGGACCGAATGCTCGCCCAGCCCCTTTCGGGCGTCAACTGGCCGACGCTGCTACTGCTGGGTCGTGCCGCCGCCGCGCGCCGCCGGCTCGAGATTATGATCGGCCTGCAGATAGACTGTAACCACCAGAATGGCCACGACCAGCGCAGCCCAGACCATCCAGGGCGCCACGCCCAATTTCAGCCTGTCGCCGATGCTGCGGCGGACCGCCACCGTCGGAACGGCCTTGACGCTCTTGCCCGGCAGCCATTTCAGCAGCCGCGCGGCGATGGCGCCGGCGTCCGCCGCCTTCCAGTCACCTTCGGGCAGCCGGGCGATGGTCGCGGTGAAGGCGAGCAGCGCCGCCTCCTTCGACAGATCCGCCAACCGCGCGGCTTCGAGCCACGGGTCGACGCCAAGCCGCGCCAGGGCGGTCAGGACCGTGAGCGGCATGCCGATCTTGTCCTCGCCGACCGCGGCGAACAGGAAGTCGTTGTACTCGGAGTGGCCGAGGGAATATTCGCGACGCAAGGTCATGACGCCTCCAAAAGGTGAAACGGCGTCGGCGCCGCGGCGCGCGGCTGGCGCGCGCAAGGCAACATCCAGAGCAAGAGGTGGTGCTCTTTATCGGGCGAACAAGCAAGAGCTGGCGGAAATCGGAGTCTCGGAGCGCGGGTGGGAACGACCGCGATGTTGCCCACCCTTCGAGACGCATCGCTGCGCGATGCTCCTCAGGGTGAGGCGGGTGTGTTCAAGCCAGCCTAATTGATCATCCCGCTCTAGGCGCCGCCGCGCAGGCCGCGGACGACGAAGGTGTTGAGCCGCTTGGCAAAGGCTGTGGGATCGGCCGGCACCTCGCCGTCGAGGATGTGGGCCTGGTCGAGCAGCAAGGCCGCGATGTCCGAAACATCGGCGTCGCGCTTCTCGCCCACGGCACTGGCCAACGCCTTCACCAGATCGTGGCCCATGTTCAGCTCGAGGATGGGCTTGGCGCCGCTGCCGCGGTTCTGGCGCGCCAGCAGGCGCTCGAGCTCGCGGTCGCGCCCCTGCGTGCTGGCCACCAGGCACGCGGCGCTTTCGGTCAAGCGCTGCGAGGCGCGCACTTCGGAGACCTGTTCGGCCAACGCGTCCTTGACGGCCTTGATGACGGCGGCGTCCTCGTCGGAGGCCGGCTTCTGCTCCGCCGCCTGGTCGAGCAGCGGCACCAGCGCGAAATCGACGTCGCCTTGGCTCAGCGACTTCAGCGGCTTGCCGTCGAAGTCCTGCGGCATCATCGTCCAGAAGGCGTCGATCGGATCGGTCAGCAGCAGCACCTCGATGCCGCGCGCGCGGGCGGCCTCGAGCTTGGGATTGGCTTTCACCCGCTCCGCGCTCTCGCCCACGAGATAGTAGATCTCGGTCTGGTTGGGCTTGAGGTCGGCGACATACTGCTTGAGCGAGCGCAGGCCACCTTCGCCCGCGGTCGTCGCGAATCGGGCGAGCGCCAGGAGCTGGCCGCGGCGTTCCTGGTCTTCGTACAGCCCCTCCTTCAGCACCGGGCCGAAGGCGTTCCAGATCTTGGTGTAGGTCTCGGCGTCCTTGTCCGCCGTGCTTTCGAGCTCGCCGATGACCCGCGTGACCAGGCCGTTCCTGATCTGCGTCACCTGCGGATTGTTCTGCAGCATCTCGCGCGAAATGTTGAGCGGCAGGTCCTCGCTGTCGACGACGCCGCGCACGAAGCGCAGCCAGGGCGGCAGCAGCTCGGCGTCGTCGGTGATGAAGACGCGCCGCACATAGAGTTTTATCCGGCCCTTACGGTTGGGATCGCCGAGATCGAAGGGCGGCGCCCCGGGCACGAACAGCAGCACGGCGTAGGACTGCCGTCCCTCGACCTTGTAATGGAGCGTGAGCGCGGGCTCGTCGAAGGCCATGGCGATCGAGCGGTAGGCCTGGGTGTAGTCCTCCGGCTTGACCTCGGATTTCGACCGCTGCCACAGCGCGCTCGCCGCATTGACCTGCTTTGCTTCGCCCTTCTCGTCGACCAGCTCGATGGGGAAGAGGATGTGATCGGAATAGGTGCGCACCAGGCGCTCGAGCTCGTAAGGCTCGAGGTACTTCTTGGCATCCTCCTTGAGATGCAGCCGCACCTCGGTGCCGCGCGGCACGCGCGCCGCCTGCTCCTCGCTCGCCGGCGCCACCTCGAACCCGGCGCCGCCCGACGAGGTCCACACCCAGGCCTCGTCCGAGCCGGCGCGATGGCTGGTCACCTCGATGCGGTCGGCGACCATGAAGGCCGAGTAGAAGCCGACGCCGAACTGGCCGATCAGGCTCGCCCCTTCCTTGGCCTCGGCCAGGCCCTTGAGGAACGCCTTGGTGCCGGAGCGCGCGACGGTGCCGAGATTGTCGATGAGTTCCTGGCGATCCATGCCGATGCCGGTGTCGGCGATCACCAGCGTGCCGGCCGCCTTGTCGGGCACCAGGCGGATCGCGAGCTTGTCGGCGCCGGCCAGCAGCTCGGGCTTGGCGATCGCCTCGTAGCGCAGCTTGTCGCAGGCGTCCGAGGCGTTGGAGACAAGCTCGCGCAGGAAGATCTCGGTCTCGGAATAGACCGAATGAACCATCAGGTTCAGGAGTTCGGCGACCTCCGCCTGGAAGACGTGGGTCTCGGCCGGTGCGCTTGCAGCGTCCATCTGCATCCTCTCCAGGGTGAAATAAGTCGGCGATGGATATAATGGATGGCGAACGGCGGGCAAGTCTCAATAGGACCTTCAGGCAATGGCTCGGATCCACATCGTCGGGGCGTCCGGCGCCGGCACGTCGACGCTGGGCGCCGCACTCGCCCGCCGTCTCGGGTACCCTCACATCGACGCCGACGCGCTGTTCTGGATGCCGACCGACCCGCCTTTCACGACGCCTCGACCCGCCGATGATAGGCAGGCCCTGCTGCGGCAACGGCTTCCGATCACGGATCCCTGGGTGTTCTCGGGTTCGGCCCTGAAATGGGCCGCCTCGCTCGAACCTTTCTACGACCTCGTCGTGTTTGTTCGCATCGACCCTGCGCTGCGCCGGGAGCGGCTGCGGCGGCGCGAGGCTGAGCGCTACGGCGCGCGGATCGACGCGGGAGGCGACATGGCGGCGGCCAGCGCGGCCTTTCTCCAATGGGCGCATGCCCATGATTCCGCCAGTCCCGAACAGCGCAGCCTGATCGCGCATGAACAATGGCTGGCGTCGCAGAAGGCGCCCGTGCTTCGAACTCGATTCCGCCGCGCCGGCGCAGGATCTCGTGGCCGCCGTCCTGGCCACGCTGGAAGCTCCAGACGGACACCGGCACCTTTGATAACAACCGCCTCGAACCGGCGGATCGGCGGCCGCCAGCGAGCAGCGACGGAAAGTGACAGGCGTTTCATTTGGCCTGCCCGCACGGGTCGCTTAAAGGGGAAGCGACCGCGAACGAAGGACGGGGGCACGGCATGGTTCGAACAGGGGCAACGGTCCTGCTGGCGCTGGCGCTCGCCACCGGCGCCGGCCGCGAGAGCTGGGCGTGGGGCGCCACGGGCCATGAACTGGTGAGCGGCATCGCCATCGAGAAGCTGCCCGACAGCCTGCCCGCCTTCGTGCGCTCGCCAGAGGCCGCGGCGGAGATCGCCGTCATGGGGCGCGAACTCGATCGCTCGAAGGGCTCCGGCCGGGCGCACGACGCCGAACGCGACCCCGGCCATTCGATCGCCCTCGCCGACGATGGTTCGGTGCTGGGCGCGCTGCCGCTCGACAAGCTGCCGCCGACCCGCCGGGAATACGACACGCTGCTGCGCGCCAAGGGCTTCGACCAGTACCAGGCGGGCTACCTGCCCTATGCCATCCTCGACGGCTGGCAGCAGATCCGCAAGGATTTCGCCTACTGGCGCGCCGCCACCAAGGGCATCGAGACGGCGGCCACGCCGGAGGAGCGCGCCTGGTTCGAGGCCGATCGCCGGCTGCGCGAAATGCTCACCCTGCGCGACATCGGCATCTGGAGCCACTACGACGGCGACGCCACGCAACCGATGCACGTCTCCGTGCATGTCAACGGCTGGGGCGCCTATCCCAACCCCGAGGGCTACACCGACAAGCCCATCCACGCCTATTTCGAGGGTGAGTTCGTGAAGGACAACATCGTGCGCCAGTCGGTGTTGGCCGAAGTCCCGCCTTGGCAGCCCTGCAACTGTTCGATCGACGAGCAGATAAGGTCGCTGCTTCTCACCTCCCTCGCCCAGGTCGGGCCGCTCTACGCGCTCGAGAAGGACGGCGGCTTCGACAAGGGCAATCCGCGCGGCATCGCCTTCGTGACGGCGCGGCTGGCCGCCGGCGCCACCGCCGTGCGCAACATGATCGTCGAGGCCTGGCTGGCAAGCGCCGACACGCCGGTCGGCTATCCCATGGTCAATATGCGCGACATCGACAGCGGCAAGGTCAAGGTGACACGCGACCTGTTCGGGGCCGACTGAAGCATGTTTCGCTGGAGCGTTTCGGACCGCGGGCACCTGTCCTGAGCGAAGCCGAAGGATCCAGGCCCGCCGCTTCATCGTCGATAGAGAGACATGAGCGGGCCTGGAGGCCCGCGGTCCGGCAAGACGCATTGGTCCAACCTCCTTGATCGAACCTCCGTCGTTGAACATCGATTTGCCCGGCGTTAAGACACCTCGCAACATCGACAGTCGAGGTGACAATTGAACCCCATCGCCATGGCCGGAAGCGCCTTCGCCCTCATTCTGGCGGGCACCGTCCTGGGGGCGATCGTGCGCTCGCGTCTGCCCGAGCATCATCTGACCGGCGATTCCAAGGAAGTCATCCGCCTGGCGACGGCGCTGGTCGCGACGCTCACGGCCCTCGTGCTGGCCTTGCTGTTCGCCGCGACGCGGGCCTCGTTCGAGCACACCAGCGCGTCGGTGAGCCGGCTGGCGACCGACATCAGCGAGCTCGACGACGTGATGGAGGAATACGGGCCGAACGGCGTCGCCATCCGCCAGGAGCTGCGCAAGGAGATGGGCCCGCTGATGGATACGATCTGGCGCGACGATGCGATCGCGGCCGGCCGCGCGATTCCCGGCCGTCCGAAGCACAGCTCGACCGCGCTTGCCATGCTGCGCGACCTGCAGCCGAAGACACCGACCGAGGCGTCGCTCCATGCGCGCGCGCTGCAGATCAGCTCGGACATCCAGCAAACCCGTCTCGGCCTGCTGGCCCAGCCGCCCGATTCGGTCTCCACGCCGTTCATGGTCGTGCTCGTGCTGTGGATGATGTTCCTCTTCACCACCTTCAGCATGTCGGCCAAGCCCAACCCGACATTGGGCATCGTCCTCTTCGTCTGCATCCTTTCGGCCTCGGGGGCGATCTACCTCATCCTGGAGCTCGGCCTGCCGTTCGGCGGATTGATGCAGGTCTCCAACGAAAGCCTGCGCGACGCCCTGACACCGATCTGACCGTCGCGCGTCGTCGCCGATGCCAGCGTTGATCCACACCACCCGCGATGCCCTCGCCGGCGATCTCGAGGCGAGGGTGCAGGCAGCCCGCAGCATCGCGCAGGACAGCGTCGCGCGCCGGCGCTAGTGTGGCCATGCCCTTTTGGGCCCGGCAGGGAGCCCGCTGCGATGAGTGTCCTTCACGACCCCAAGCTGGAAAGCCTGCTGGCCACCCTGCATGCCCGGAGTGACGAGCAGCTCGCGGCACTGCGCACCTACGACACCGAGCGCGCCAGCGAAGCCAAGCCGGCGGCCGACGAGGCGGCGCAGCTCAAGGCCTTTCGCAGCGACAAGCTGGTGGCGCTCGACCGCGACAAGGCCGAGTTCTGCTACCAGCTCTGCCGCGCCGGCAATGCCCGGCGCATCGTCGAGATCGGCACGTCCTACGGCGTGTCGACGCTCTATCTCGCGGCCGCCGTGCGCGACAATATCCGCGCCTCCGGTGGCGACGGCGTCGTGATCGGCACCGAATACGAGCCGGCGAAGGCCGCGGCCGCGCGGGCGCATTTCGCCGAGGCGGGCCTCGACCGCTTCATCGACCTGCGCGAGGGCGACCTCCGCCAGACGCTGCGGAAGATCGACGGGCCGGTGGATTTCGTGCTGATGGACATCTGGATCGCCATGGCGCGGCCGGCGCTCGAGCTGGTCGCGCCGCATCTGCGGCCCGGCGCCATCGTCGTCTGCGACAATACCGAACAGTACCGCAGCGCCTATGCCGACTATTTCGCCTTCCTCGCCGAGCCCGCCAACGGCTTCCGCACCATGACCCTGCCGTTCGGCGGCGGCCTGGAACTGTCGGTCCACTGCCCGACCTGACGCCGGAATCCCCGATGCCGATCGCCGGTAGTGTTTCGCTCGAGATCGGGGCTATCGCATGTAGTGATTTTCCGTCATCCCGAGCGAAGCCGCCCACCGGGCGGCGTAGTCGGGACCTCTTCTTGTCGCCCAAGCAACAGAACAGGTCCCTCCGCTGCGCCTCGCTGCACTCGGCTCCGGTCGGGATGACGAAGTTTTGATCACATGCGATAGCTCTGCGCTTGAGGCCGCCGGGTTATTCATCTCCCGGCGCGCCGCGACTATGATCGCCGCCGGTCGAGAAAGAGGATGCCCATGACTGCGTTCCTGCTGTTGCCGATGATGGAGCGGCCCCGTGGCGCCGCGCTCGTCCCGCCCCGGCCATGGACTGCTGCGCTGCCCGCTCTGCCGTCTTGATCTCGCCGGCGCCGCCGGCTTCCTGGCCTGCCGCAATCGCCACAGCTTCGACCTGGCGCGCGAAGGCTACGTCAATCTGCTCGACGGTCGCCGGCGCGGCCTTTTAGCCCACGGCGACACCGCGGAGCAGCTCGACCATCGAACGGCGCTCCTCGAGGCCGGGCATTTCAATCCTGTCGCCGCGGCGATCGCCGCCCACGTGGCGCGCGCCGGTCCGGCGTCTCGCGACGGAGGCTGGCGCGTGCTCGATGCGGGCTGCGGCACCGGCCATCATCTCGCCGCCATCGCCGCGGCGCTGGCAAAGCCCGCGATCGGGCTGGGAGTCGACATTGCCCGGATGGCGGCGCAGCGCGCGGCGCGCCGGTGGCCGGCGCTGGCCTTTGCCGTCGTCGACATATGGGGCGAATGGCCGGTGCAGGACGAAGCGGCCGATCTCGTGCTCAGCATTTTCGCGCCCAGGAATTTCGCCGAGATAGCGCGCGTCCTGCGCCCCGGCGGATGGCTGGCGCTCGCCTATCCCGGACCCGACCACCTGGCCGAGCTCGTCGCCCGCTTCGGCCTCCTGCGGCAGCAGGCCGGCAAGGCCGCACGCTACGTCGCGGCGGCAGAACGGCGGGTCGGGTCCGCAACCACGAGCCAACTCGTGCGCCGCATCAGCCTCGACCGAACGGGAGTTCACCATGCGGTGCTGATGGGGCCGAACGCCCGTCACATCGCGGCATCGGCGCTCGATCTCGACGCGGCGGCGATCGACGTCACGATCGACATTGCCATCCTGTTCGCGCGCAAGCCGGGCTAAGGTCGGCGGCGGGAATCGGGAGAAACCAAGATGCTCGTGCTGCACCATGCCTGGAGATCGAGCGCCTCGCGGCGCGTGCGGCTTTGCCTGGCCGAGAAGGGGCTCAAGTTCGAGAGCGTGCTCATAGACCTGGCGAAGATGGAGCATCACACGCCGGAGTATCTGAAGCTCAACCCCAACGGCGTCATTCCCCTCCTCGTCCTGCCCGACGGCCGCTCGCTCTATGAAAGCGGCACGATCTGCGAATTCCTCGACGAGAGCCATCCCGAGCGGCCGCTGCGGCCGGCCGATCCCTACGGACGCGCCGAGATGCGCAACTGGATCCGCCACGCCGACGAGCGCATCGGCAATCTCATCATCTTCAACTGGAAGCACAGCCTGGCCAAGACGGCATCGCAATGGTCGGACGAGGAGCTGGCGGAACGGCTGAAGAAGGTGCCGAGCAAGGAACGCCAGGAAGCCTGGCGGCGCGCCGCGCGGCGGCCCTACACGGCCGAGGAGGAAGGCGAGGCGCGGCGCAGGCTCGTGTTGATGCTCGACAGGATGGAGGAAAGCCTTGGCCGCCACGCCTGGCTGGTCGGCGACGGCTATACGCTGGCCGACATCGCCGTCGTTCCCTTCGTCAAGCGCATCGACGAGGAGATCGAGCCCGACGAGGTCTCGGCGCACAAGCACCCGCGCGTGCTGGCATGGTGGCAGCGCATCCAGTCACGCCCGGCCTTCGCCGAAGCGCGGATCGGCCCATTCGTCTGACAGAGGGTGGCGGCGCGCCGCGATCAGCGGAAGCGCCGCCGGCCCGACAAGAGCCGCGCCAGGCCGCGCGGACGACGCGGCGTCGGAATCCAGTCCTGGTCCTGGAGAAACGCGCGCACATCGGTGGCCATCACGCCGGCACGGCTGACGGCCGTCTTGAGCTGCTCGGCCGTGCAGCCGAATTCCGTACACCACGCCTGTAGTTCCTGGGCCTCGAGGATGTTGACGCGAATAGAATCCCGCTGCCCGTGCTTGCCAAGGTCACCTGCCATAGCCCACCCCCAGCCATCGTTCCCATCATGCATAAACGAAGCCATGTACCTCCAAATTGGAGAAAAAATGATGTCGATAACGTGCCAAAAACCACATTCGGCCAAGAAATCGATCCGAAGGGGCCGGACGGCCGCGGCGCGCAATGAAATTGCGCGCGGGCTGGCACCCGGGGAGTCCGCCCGGCCGGACAGCCGTGACCGTCACGGCTCCATCCTGCGAAGGCGACTTTATATGACAGCGGGATAGGACAGCGGGCGGGCGCAGGGCGGGGTCGCGGGAACTGTCCCTTGCGCGGCATCGTTGAAGGCATAGCCCGAGGGGAATGCCATGACCGGAGACAGGAGCGCGTGGGCCAAGGCCGAACACCTCGCGCGGCGCATCCACCAGCTCACGACGGTTCCCATGCGGTCGGAGAACCATCCGACCTGGGACCCCAAATGGCGCGCGGCGATCAACGAAGGACTGCGCGCGATCGGCACGGGCGAGGAATCCACGATGGAGCGGGCGCTGAACGAAATCGACCGTTTGGCGCTGACGCTCTGAGCAGTTATCGCAAAAAGCTGGAACCATACCCTCTCACCCCGAGCTGAATCCGAAGCGGTGAAACACACCGCCTCACCCTGAGGAGGGCGCGAAGCGCCCGTCTCGATCAGCGCGGAGTAACCTCCGCGCCTTTGGTCGGCGACACCAGAACTACGTCCCACCCTTCGAGATGCACCGCTCCGCGGCGCTCCTCAGGGTGAGGTGAGATTCTGCGAAAACGAATGACGCGCGAGTTCTTGGCCTTCATCCCTTTCAGCGCGCGGTCATGGCTGCGGAAGGTCGAGCGTGAACCGTGTCTCGGTCGGATCCGAGCGGACCGCGAGGTCGGCGCCGTGGGCGTGGGCGATCTCGGAGGCGATGTAGAGCCCGAGGCCAAGGCCCTGCTTGCCGGAGCCGGGAGCGGCGCGGAAAAAGGGCAGGAAGATCTGGGACTGCGCGGCCGGCGGGATGGGCTCGCCCGCATTGGCCACCGACAGGGTGAAGCGTCCCGCGGCCATCCGGGCATCGACGCGGACCGGCGCCTCGGCCGAGCCGTGCGTCAGGGCATTGCCCAAGAGGTTCGAGAACAGCTGCGCGATGCGGACGGGATCGCAATCGACCGGCTGGTCGAGCGCGAAGGTGGCCTCGATCGCGCGCCCGGGCGTGGTCGATTGCAGCTCGGCGATGACCTGCCGCAGCACCGGCTCCAGCGCCACGCGTCGGCGCTGCAGGGAGAAGCCCTCACCCAGGCGGCCGCGGGCGAAATCGACCACGTTGTCGATCAGCGCCGACATGCGCGCGGTGCTGCCCTGCATGAGCCGCACGATTTCCGCCGCCTCGTCCTCGAGCCCGCGGCGCTGCAGCAGGTGCAGGCCGCCGATGATATTGGCGAGCGGATTGCGCAGGTCGTGGCCCAGCACCGCGATGAACTGCTCGCGCAGCACCCCCTGCTCGCGTTCGCCGCTCAGCGTCGCCTCGCTCGAGACCAGCCGCTCGACGGCGTCGAGATGAAAGCCGATGAGATTGGCGAAGAGCTTGAACATGCCCACGGTGCCGGGCGTGTTGAGGAGGTGGGGCCGCGGATCGATGGCGCACAGGGTGCCGAAAAAGGCGCCGGTCGAGCGCACGATCGGCACCGATATGTAGCTTTGGAAGCCGTACAGCGCGGGCGCGGGATGGCCGCAATAGGCGGTGTCCTGGGCGACGTGGTCGATGATCACGGGCTCGCCGCCTTGGCGGATCTCATGGCAAATGGTGGTCTCGACCTTGAGCTCGCCGCCCGGCTTGAGGCCGAACTGGATGTCGTCCTTCACGCTGCAGGCGATCCAGCGGTCCTCGGTGACGCGGGCGACGGCTGCGAACCCCATGCCCGTCGTGCGGCACACCACGTCGAGAATTGTCGGCACCGCGCTGATGCGCGCGATGGCGTCGAGATCGGCCTGGAAATCGCTGGACATGCCGCCTCCATAACGCCTTCGGCGAGCGAGTCCATACCCTTCGCCGGACCGCCGGACAGGATCGTTGTCGCCTTCGGCCCATGACCGGGAGTCAGGCCCGCAGCGCGCTCTCGGCCAGCCCGCTTGTCATCGACACGGCCTGCTGCGCCGCCAGCCGGCACAAGGTGGCGATATCGCCGGCGATGGTGTCGCGCGCGCCCGCGGCGCCGGCGATCGCAGGCGATGGCGCGGGCGCCACGTCGTAATCGATGACCAGATGGCGGACGGGCCCCGCGCTGCCGCCGGCCGTGAGCTTGCGCCGCGTATAGCGCCGCACCGATTCCGACGGATGCGAGGCGTAGCAGATCAGGTGAATGGTGACCGCGCCCTCCGGAAGCTCGCTCGAAGCCTTGCCGCCGTGGTGTCTGCTCACGGCCTGGAGGCCGGCCTGGCGCAGCGCAAAGGCCACGACCGACGCCGCGGCGTCGTCGATCTGGCCGCGGCCGCCCAGGCAATTGAACAGGACGTGGGCCTCGCGGGCCGCCGCCTCGGCGGTGATCGGCGCCGGCAGGTCGCCGTCGAGCGCGTCCTCGGCGATCACTTCCAGCACTTCGTCGGTGCCCTCGACGATGGCCTCGATCTGGGCGGCGCTCAGCCGGTCCTGCGCGCGGTCGGCCTCGGCCAGCACGACCATGCGGCCCATGCCGTCGTCCAGCCCCTGCTCGCGGCCCTTCTCCTCGATCTCGGCCAGCGCCACCGCCGAGGCATCGGGCACCGCCTTGTGGATCAGTCGGCGATAGATCTGCTGGTAGGGCGCCAGCGCCGGCGCGTCGCCCAGCAGGATCTGGAGGAAGCCGAGCTGCGGCACATGCGTGCCCAGCACCAGCAGGCAGATGGTAAGCGGCGTCGACAGCAGCAGGCCGATCGGGCCCCACAGCGTGCCCCAGAAGATCGCCGACAGGATGAGCGCCAGCGGCGTGATGCCGGTCGATTCGCCGAACAGCAGGGGTTCGACGATCTGGCCGATGACGATGTCGCTGCCGATGATCCAGCCGAGCACGAGCAGCGGTTGCAGCCAGCCCGGCGCGATGGCGAAGGCGATCAGGGTGGGCAGCACCGCCGCCAGCGCCGCGCCGACGTAGGGAATGAACCGCAGGCCGCCCGCCAGCAGGCCCCATAGCAATGCGTTCGGCATGCCGAGCGCGAACAGTCCGCCGAAGACCACGACGGCAAAGCCGAAGTTGGTCATCAGCTGGAGCGCGAGCACGCGGCCGACGCGCGCCGCCGCATCACCGATGGCTTCGGATGCCGCATGCACGTCGCTCGACCCGAACAGGCGGACGAACTGGTCGCTGAGATGATCGCGATCGAGCAGGATGAAGACGACCAGGATCACCGCGATGCCGATCGTCAGCAGCGGATGCATCAGCGGCGCCACGAAGGCGGCCACGGTGGCGAAGCTCGAGCCGCTGCTCTGCACCTGCACCGCCGGGCCGGCCGCCGGTCCCGTCGTGACCTCGAGGTCGCGGGCCAGCGAGGCCACCATGGCCACGAAGCGGCTCACGGCGCCGCCGCCCTCCGACAGTCCGCGGATGTCCTGGATCTTCTGGTGAAGGTTTGCCTGGTAGCCGGTCAGGCTGCCGGCCACCTCGGCGAGCTGGTTCATGACCAGCACGGTGACCAGCCCGGCCACGACCAAGGCGCCCAGCACGACCGCCGCCACGGCCACCGGCAGCGGCACCAGGCGGCGCACCGCCGAGACGGCGGGCCCGAGGATGAAGGCCAGCAGCATGGCGACCGCCACCGGGATCAGCACTTCCTGGCCGAAATAGAGCGCAACGACGGCCGCGGCCGCGATGAAGGTGACGGCGGCGGTACGCAGGAGGCGCGCGTCGCCTCGTTCGGGATGGGCGAAATCGAGGATCTTCATGGCTGCCCCCTTTCGGGTCGGCGGCGCTGCTGTTCAGGTGGCGTGAACGATATCGTGGACGAAGCCCAGCTTATCGATTGCCGGCTGGGAGAGCACGAAGGGATAAAGGTCGGACTGCCCCATGGCGCGGTTGAGGCTGTTCAGCGCCAGCGACAGCGGCAGCCAGCTGTCGATCAGCGGGCCGATGCCGGGCGCGCGATAGGGATCGAAATCGACGCTGGCGTCGAGCTCGTCGCCGCGCGTCAGCTGGGGGTGCGTCGACAGGCCGAAGGCGCGGGCGATCTCCAGCGTGTCGACGATATGGAGGTAGTGCGCCCAGGTCTCGGCGAAGTCCTCCCAGGGATGCGAGGTGGCGTAGGCGCTGACGAAAGACGACTGCCAGTCGGCCGGGGCGCCATTGTTGTAGTACGTCTGCAGTGCCTGCGCGTAATCCTGGCGGTCGTCGCCGAACAGCGCCCGGCAGGCATCGAGCTGGTTGCGGTCGCGCACCAGCCGGTCCCAGAAATAGTGGCCGGTCTCGTGGCGGAAATGGCCCAGCAGGGTGCGGTAGGGCTCGTGCATGGCGACGCGCCGCTGCTCGCGGGCCGCGTCGTCGGCTTCGGCCAGCGCGATCGTGATGAGGCCGTTGTCGTGCCCCGTCATCACCGGCGCCGCGTTGAGGTGAGGCAGCTCGGCCAGGAAATCGAAGGCCAGCCCTTCGGTCGGATCCTCGACCCGCGTCGGCATCGGCAGCCGCCAGCGCAGCAGCGAATAGAAAAGCCGATGCTTGGCGATCTCGATCTTCTGCCAGGCCTCGAGATTGGCCGGCAGCGTGACGTCGGGGATGGTGCGGTTATGCCGGCAGGACAGGCAGAAACTGTCGGGCGAGGAGGCCTCGACCAGCCAGTTGCAGGCCTTTTGCGCGGCATTGGCGCAGAACCGGTAGGCGCCGTCCGGCGCTGCGAGCGCGCGCCACAGATCACCACCGCTCGCGCCGCCATTTCCGCCATCGGCCTCGCCGGCCGGCTCGAGCGCCGACAGCGTGGCGATCTCCGGCAGGTAGCCCAGACGATGGCCGCACTTCACGCATACGCTGTTCTCGAAATAGAGAATCTGCTGGCAGTTCTGGCACTTGAACAGCTTCATGACGCGTCGTCCGAACGTTCGTCCTCAGGCCGCGGCGACTTCCTTGCCCTGCTCGAGGCGATGGCCGGTGAAGCTGCGGGTCTTGGGCGGCGGCAGGCCCTTGGACTTGAACTGGGCCAGCAGGATCTTCTTGCGCGCGGCCATGCGGCTGCCCAGCGCTTCCATGTCGAGCCCTGCTTCGCGCGCCTGGGCGAACACGCCATCGCCGGGACGCTCCTCTTCCTTGACGTGGTGCTTGATCTCTTCCGACAGTACTTTCATCTTGGCGTCGAAGAAATCCTTGCCCGGCGCGCTGCCCAGAAGCTCGGCGATCATGACCTTGGCGCCGTCATGCTCGACGAAGGCTTCGTCCATCTGGTCCTCTTCCACGCCCGCGCGGCAGGCCGGGTAGAAGATTTCCTCCTCGATCATGGTGTGCACCGAAAGCTCGGTGCAGATCTCCTTGGCCAGAGCCTTCTTGGTGGCGCCGTTCCGGGCGGCCTCGAATTTCTTGAACAGGCCCTCGACCTTGCGATGATCGGCTTTGAGCAACGCGATCGCATCGAGCATCTTGGGCTTGGCCATGACAATTCCTTCAGATTGGGAAAGCGTGCAACAACGGCAATCCGGCCGCTTGGTTGCACCGCGCGACAATGTCGACGCGGCCACCGGTCAGTCGGCGCCGACCAGTTCACGCAGTTCGCGTTCGACGTCGCCCATGCGGTAGGGCTTGGCGAGCATGGGCCATTCCTCGCCGCCCGGCGGCAGGGCGCGGCCCGAGGTCAGCAATACCTTGACGTCGGGCCGCTCGCGACGGCTCCAGCGGGCGAGGCCGACGCCATCCATGCTCCCCGGCATCTGGATGTCGGAAAAGACGGCGCCAATGTGGCGGTGGGTCCGCAACTGGCCGATCGCCTGGTCGGCGCTTTCGGCCGCCAGGACGACAAAGCCGCAGCTCTTCAGGAATTCCACCATCATGACGCGCAGCAGCACCTCGTCTTCGACGATGAGCACGATCGGAAGCTGCGCTTCGCAGGAATTGTCATTGGACGGACACATGACCCGCCAACGGCGGCCGCTCGGCGAAAGTTGCAGCGCCAGCGGCGTAATGTCGTGCGGCGCCCGGCTGCCGTCAGTCGGCGGCGGCAACCGGCTGGGGCGCGGCTTGCGCCGCCGGTCCCGATTGCGGCTCCAGAGCGAAGCGACGGCAGTGGTCGAGACAGGCCCTTTCGTGGGTGCCGATCAGATCGACGATGCTGGTCCACAGCCAGGGCGGCGCGTCGAGATCGGCGGAGCGGTGATCCTGCAGCGTCTTCTTCCAGCGCCGGCGATCGCCCGCGGCCATCTGGCGCGCATGGGCGATGCCCACGACATTGCCGAGATAGCGCGCCGCCTTGCAGGCCTGGGCGCGCGTCAATTGCTCGATCTCGACCTTGAGGTCCTGCGGCAGCAATTCGCGCCCGACCACCGGCTTGCCGAGGAATTCGGCCGCGATCATGCGATCGCCCAAAGCCGGCGCCAGCGCGCGGGCGGCCATGACGACGCGCTCGGCGCTGTTGGCGGGCATGCGTCCCGGCGCATCGTGGGCGCGCGGCGCGGCAGCGTGCACCGCCTCCTTGATGTCGATCAGGCTGATCGCCTCGTCCTTGCCGGGCCGTCCGATGCGCAGCAGCACGGCGTAGCGCAGCCGGCCCAGCGAGCTGCAACCCTTGACCCAGTAAGCCGCGTCGAGCACCTCGACCGGCGCATCGTCCTTGCGTGAATGGAGCTGCGTCACCAGCCGCCGCAACGATTCCGAATCGCCCAGGGCGCGGATGGCACGCCGTTCCTCGTCGCTCAGCGGCCAGAAGCGCTTGCCGAGCGGGATCTCCGGCTTCACGTCCTCGATGCGCTCCTCGGCGAGATGCCGCCAGCGCCGCCGGAAGGCCCGCTTCAGCACGCCGACCAGGGGTTCGGGCACGGGAATCCATTCCTTGTCCTCGGCGGGACCGAGCGCATTCTCGTAGCCGTCCATCATGTGCTCGACGATATGCGCCGTGGTGACGCCGGGAAGGTCCGAGCCGCGCGCGGCGGTGGCGAGCGACAGGCCGAGGCGAATGAGGTCGTGCGCCGGATTGCCGATCACCGCCTGGTGCTCGAGCCACTGGTAGAAGTTCTTGGTGGCGCCGCGCACATGGGCGTGCGCCGAGCGCGCCATCTTCTGGCGCTGCTGGGCGAGCAGCCGGCCTTGCCGCTCGGCAATCGGCGGATACTCGGTCTCGGCACGCGCGCGATTTGGCATGGCCGTGGTATGCGCCCGGCCGACCGGCCTGTCACGCCACCTTCACATTTCTCGTCGTCTCGAGCAGCGCCGGCCTGTCACGCCGCCTTACGTTCCTCGTCGTCTCGACCAAGGCCCGGAGGGCCGCGCGGAGAGACCTTGTCGCCACGATAAGCCGCCTATGGCGGAGACAAGGTCTCTCCGCTCCGCGCTTGGCGCTCCGGTCGAGACGGCGGAATCACCATATTCAATGGAACTGCCGTCGACGGTAAGCATCGGTTCTTCGCCGCAGACCGTCACACCGGCGACAGATCCTCGATTTCGTGCTGGAGCATCCGTTCCTGGTCGTAGAGCAGATCGGACAGCGTATCGTCGATCGAGCGCATGGCGACGGTGACATCGCGCGCCGTGGCGCCGTGCTTGTCGGCCAGGCGATCGAGGATTTCGCGAATCTCCGCCTTGGCGTCGGTGCGATCCTTCTCGAGCTCGGCCAGCCGCTCGATCGGATCGATACGGCTCTCGAGATGACGCGCCCAACCGGCCGGCAGATAGAGTTGCGTGCCCATCGACAAATCCCCTCCAGATCCCGGGGACTCAACACCAACGAAACGCTGTCGTTGCAGCAACAACCACGGGCCTAGATCGTGTGGTGCGTTCCCGCTTCGGGCTCGCAGATGTGGGCGGCGGGGCCGTTACGACCCAGTCAAAAGGCTTCGGCGACGATCCCTTTGTCGTCGTCGATGGCGAGGGCGGCTTTGGTCATGGCGAGCGCGCGCAGCCGCGCACTGACGGCCCGCGCGTAAGCGGTTGCCCGCACCATGCGAATGCTGTTGCCGGCACGCCATGGGCTTTTCAAATGGGCGTCGGCCAGCAACTCGAGGCGAAGAAGCCGAAGATGAGTCTGTTTGGCGGTTCGCCGACGCTTTGAAGTCTTGCCGGAAACACGATTGGCCATGCGTCCTTCTATAGGCCCATCCGGCGGCAGGAACGTGGGAAATGCCACATCCGGTCCAGTCAGTGGCCGCATCGCCGGCATTCTTTGCGCAATTCCAGGGAATTGAGCACAAAGCGACAGCCGTTCGCAACATTCCGGACTAAGCCGCGGGCACTCGGCAGGCCGGGGCGGCAGCATGCTTTCAAGGGGCGCGCAGCGGTTCCGCGCACTCAAGTGATGGACGCGATCGCGCGTCCATCACCCGGACTCGAGAATGCCTTCGCGCAGCGACGCCGCCCGCGTCTCCTACACCAGGGAGACCTTGCCCGTGGGCAGGTCGTAGACCGCGCCCACGACGCGCAGCTTTTTGGCCGCGACCATGTCGGCCAGGATCGGCTTGGCTTCCTGCAGGCGCTGGACGTTGTAGCGCACGTTGGCCACCACCGCGCGCTGATAGAGGTCGTCGCCGGGCTGCTTCATGACGGGCTCGATGCCGGGCTTCATCGCCTTCACGAGATCGGCGATGTGGCCGGGCAGGTCGTTGCCCTTCTTCAGCGCGTCGACCGTGCCGTTGACGGCGCCGCAGCTCGTATGGCCCAGGACCATGATCGCCTTGGCGCCCAGCACGGCCACGCCGAACTCCAGGCTGCCCAGGCCATCGGGCGTCATGAAATTGCCGGCGACGCGCACGACGAACAGCTCGCCCGGCGCCTGGTCGAAGGCGAGCTCCGGCGCAACACGGGAGTCGGCGCAACCGAGGATGGCGGCGAACGGCGCCTGGCCCTGGGCCCGCGCGGCGCGGCCGCTGGAGAAATCACGCTCGTTCATCTTGCCGGCGACATAGCGGCCATTGCCCTCGAGCAGGCGGTTGACCGCCGCATCGGGCGTTTCGACCGCGCGCGCAGGCTGCGCCTCAGCGGTGCCGACGACGAGCGGAGCTGCCGCCAAGGCAGCAGCAGCGGCGCCGGCTCCGAGCACGAGACGACGGGACATCCCGGCAGCCAGACATGCTGTGCACATATTCTCCCCCTCTCTTATTGAAGACGGAACAATAGCTATGATTTATTCTAAATGAGAGTCAGCCAAAAGATAAGCGTGCAGACCCGATCAACGAAACGCGCCCGAGAAGAAAATCGCCAACCCGAAAAACCCGAACGCCACAACGAGCAACGGTAAACCGAGCGCGACCTTGAGTTCAAGCACGGCGTTCGCAGGATTCTTCGGATCGTAATGCACGAGCACGAGGTTGCCCGCGGGATAGCGGGCCGCGGCCGCTTCGGCAATGGCCTGCGAGGATGCCGACTTGCCGCCGAAGCTCACTTGCGTGCTGTGGTACTCGTGATCGTTCACACGATACGAATATTCTACCACCGGCTCGTAGAAGGTGGTGAGCGTGCCGCTCTGTGCGCCGCCGACCCGCTTGCGATAGTGCTCGACGCCGCTCTTGACGATTCGTCCGCCGATGGCCGGCCAGCCCGACGCCTCGGCGACCTGGCGGCGCGCCATCCACAGCATGGCCACCAGCATGAGCCCGCCCAGGGTGAAGAAGGCCAGGCCCGGCAGGAAGGCCTTCTCGGGGAAATAGGCCGTCAGCCCCTCGAAGAGGGCCGAGATGTTCCAGAAGAGTGCCAGCACCGCGAGACCGCCCAGGAAGATCGCGGCGGCGATGGCGTAGAGCCAGCCGACCGGCACCGGCGGGTCGCGCTCCAAGAGGGCGCTCTCGGGGTTCTTCGGATCGTAGTAGACCGGCACCGTGGCGCCCACGCTGTAGTGGTTGAGCGCCTGCTCGAGGCGGCCGCCGGCGATCTCGCCGATGCCGATGCGCGTGCCGCGAAAGACGCGATCGCCCAATGAGTACTCGTATTCGACATCGGCGACGTTGTTGACCTTGCTCACGTCCGCCTGCGTGCGATGACGCTGCGTGCGCAGCGTCGATCGCACGATGCGGCCGCGCGTCGAGGGCCACGCCGCGGCATGGTGGACCTGGGTTCCCTTCCACAGGATGGCGCCGGCGAGCGAGAGCGGCAGCGCCATGAAGAACAGCGCCATGATGACGTCGCCGGGCAGGAAGACGGGAGCGACGGCCAGCGCCGAGCCGCCGGCCGCCAGCCACCAGAATTGCTGCGGCAGGTGGTCGGGGCCGGCCTGCAAGCGGAACCAGCCGAGGGTCACCAGCAGGATGCCCAGAAGAGCCGCGACCGCGGCGCCGAGGCGCATCGCATAGCCCGCGGCGACCGTCGTGGAATCCTCGACCGGCGTGGTGCGGCGGCGCACATCGACCGACAGCGTGGCCGGCCCTTCCTTGGCGAAAGCGCTCGCCATCGCCAGCGACATCCGGCTCGCCATCTCGAGCGCCTCGTCGCTGCTGGGCGCCCGCACCGTGAGGCGGGTGTGGCGAACCCGGATCTGGCTGGGCAGCAATTCGAGCATCGCGTCGGCCGAAAGGACATGCATCGCCGCGTCGTAGGCGCGGGCGACGCGGGCATCGTCGCGCTCGGAGGTGGTCGCAAGGTCGACGGTCGCGGCCATACTCCTGGCCATCCACGACGGCACGGCGTCGCGCAGCGACCACAAGACCAGGGCCAGCACCAGCAGGCCGATGCCGACCACCACCCGCTTGCCGATCGCCGATTGTTTGGCGACGCGGGAGGCTGCGCCCTGCGACGTGCCGCTGCGCGGCCTCGCATCCTTCAGATTACTGTCGGCTATTTCCATCACGCGCCCCCCACAGGGTTGCCAGAGGTGTTGCCCGAGGCCTTGTCAAAGACCTTCCCAGCATGACGTCGCGACCAGGTACCGGGCGAGCGCCACGTAGCGTTCGCGGGCCACGATGCCGCGCGCCGCCAGGGAGTCCTGGAGCCGGTGCAGCGTGCGATCGACGCGCTGGCGCTCCTGGCCGATGTCGGCGATCCGCACCAGGCACTCGTCGGTGCGCTCATCGGCGAGGCAGGCCGGGGCCTGGAAGGACCGGGCCGGATCGGCGCCGAAGACGCCGACGCAATAGGCGACAAGGAGCTCGCTGTCGGTGGTGGGCTCCTCGCCCGCCGCCGATGGTGCGGGCGGTCCGATCCAGGTCGCGGCGACGATCGCGATCGCTGTCATCAGTCTCATGCGGGCGCACTCTGCGAGGTGAATGTCGCCGCAACATGCCGCAAAGCCGGTCAGGGGAATGTGGGAAGACTCACACCGGTCCTAGAGCAGGAAACTGAGGCCGGAGACGATCAGCAGGAGATTGACCGCGAAGGCGAACTGGCGGTCGTTCAGCCATTTGAAGCAGGCCATGCCGAAGGACGAGCCGATCAGCATGGCCGGCACGTAGGTGATTCCCGCGAAGTCGAAGGGCCGCCCGCCGGCGCCCAGGCTCGACAGCGCCAGAACCGCGAGCGCCGCCAGCTGCACGATCAGGATGAACGGCTGGTAGAGCCCGCGCTGGCGCTCCTTGCTGAGCCCCTTGAAGCCGCACCATATGGTGACGAAGGCGCCGGGGAACGCCGCCGCGCCGCCGGTGACGCCGCCCAGGAAGCCCGCGACCCCGTCGAACAGCGCATGCTGGCGCCTCACCACGAGCGGCCGGCGGAAGATCATGAAGGCGGCGTAGAGCACAAGCAGCGCGCCGATGATGTGGACATAGAGCACGGGCCGGGCGTGCAGCAGGCCATAGACGCCGACCGGCAGGCCGGCCGCGGCGCCCACCAGAAAGGGCCGGAGGCCGTGCCAGTCGATGTCGCGGCGCAGCGACCACACCATCAGCGTCTGGCCGGCGATGCTGCAGATCATCATGATCTGCACGACCTGCACCGGATCGTCGAGCAGGTGGAACAGCATGGCGCCACAGATCGCCGAGAAGGCGAAACCCGCGATGCTCGACGAGAGCGCGGCGACCAAGACCGCCGCCATCGCCCACGGCGAGACGGAAGCCGGAGTGGCCAACGTCAGCACGCCGGCATAGGCCGCGAGCGCCGCCGCGCCCACGCCATAGAAGGTCCCGCGCTTCTGCCCGGCCATCCAGAGCCGGTCGCGCAAGATCTCGGCCCGCATCCGGCGCGCCAGGACGAGGGGATTGGCAAGAGCAGTCGACGACGCCGAATACGCAGGCGGGAGCGCGGCCTTGTGAGGCATGGCCTCTGGCATCCTTCCGGGAAAACGCACGGCACTCGTGGAAGGCGCGCACGCTAGTCGCAGCGGATTCCCCGCGCATCGGTGGTTTCCCCTATTTTGCCGGTGCGCTTTCCCCATTTTGCGAAGGGCCGAGCACGCGCCGTTGCGACGCGTGGTCAGTTGTTAGAGTGTCGGGTTGTTCCCGCCACGCCGGCCTATTGCAAAAACACCGTCATCCCGACCGGAGCCGAGCAACGAGGCGTAGTGGAGGGACCTTTTCTTTTGCATCGGCAATAAGAGGAGGTCCCTCGACTACGCCGCCCCCCAACTTGGATGAGGGGGCGGCTCCGCTCGGGATGACGGAATAAAGTTGTTCCCGCCACGCCGGCCTATTGCAAAAACACCGTCATCCCGACCGGAGCCGAGCACAGCGAGGCGTAGTGGAGGGACCTTTTCCTTTGCATCGGCAATAAGAGGAGGTCCCTCGACTACGCCGCCCCCCAACTTGGATGAGGGGGCGGCTCCGCTCGGGATGACGGAAAAAATAGGCAGCCGCAATGTTGATCATCACCGCCGTGGCTCCATCAGGCCGCCGTGGGGCGAGATCTCGACACTGTCGATGGCGGTGGCGCGGAACTACGCCACCGTTCCGCTCCCGCACTTCAGGCGGAACGCACCCGCAAGGGCTACGCGTGCGGTCAGAGGGTCGCCACCGGATCGGGGCCGTAATTGTTGGGCCCCGTCGTGCCCTTGAGGAAGCCGCACTCGATCAGGTACCAGAGGCTGCCGATCACCGGCACGAAAATGATCAGGACCCACACGCCGCTCTTGTTGCGGTCGTGAAAGCGCTTGATGCCGACGGCGATCGAGATCCAGGTCACCAGGATGCCGAACAGCAGCAGGACGATGCTGGTGACCGGTCCCAGGCGGGCGAGCGCCTCCTGCGGATCGTCCGACATCGCGACATTGCTGCCGAGCATGGCAAAGAGGATCGCCTCGACGATAAAGATGGCGAGGGCAACCAGCCAGAACTTGGCGCGATTGGTGCGCCCCTGAAAGCCGAACAAGAGATTCGTCATCGTCGTCTCTCCCCCTTTTCGATGGTGCCGGTCAGGACTTGTGCAGCATTTCGATGTCACCTGACGGCCGCAGGATACCCTGCCCTGCCGCGCACCGTCTGTGGGCAACCCCACTGCGAAAAAGGAATTCCCATTGCGGCAGAGCTACCGAAAGTTGTTGCCGACGCTGCTGCCCGGGACCGTCACGGTGCCTGCCGCCCGACCCGCGCCAGGGCGATGTAGGCCCAGCCGGCGAACAGCAGGGAAACGCCGCCGACCGTGGCCGGCGTGAAGGTGTGGCCGTAGGGCAGCTTCATCACCAGCAAGGCGGCGACCACGAGCGCCACGCAGCCCGACAGCAGGAACCAGCTCCAGCCTTTCAGGCGCCGCACCCGGTAGGCAAAGGCGATCTGCGTCAGGCCGTGCAGGGCAAAGACGATCGCCATCAGGAGGGTGAGCGTCACCACGCCCTCGAACGGGTCGAGATAGACGAACACGCCGCCGATCGCGGCCACCCCGCCCAAAGCGAGGTGCCAGGCGAACTGGCCCTCGCCCTTCATCTTGCCCGACTGCGCGATCTGCACGATGCCGACGAAGATGAGGACCAGGCCCAGGACCTCGTTGGGCGCGATCTCCGAGATCGCCGGAACGACGATCGCCACCCCGCCCGCGGCCATCAACAGGCCGCCCAGCAGGATGAACAGCAGCCAATGCGACTGGAAGAAACCGGCGATGTATTGGCCCTCGCCGCGCCCTGCTTGGTCTGGAGTCATGTCGTCCCCTCCGCCGCCTCTCCCCGCGTCCATGCGGTCGCCGGCGCTGCTGGAGCTTACGGCGCGGATTCCTCTGACAGAAGCCGTGAAATGCGCCCTGTACAGGGAGATCTGCTCCGAGAGGTCTGTCCGACGCGCTCCATTGCCGTCATACTTTTGTCACTCGGGCGTTAGGGGGATGATCGTCGCATGTCCAACAAGTTCACTCGTTATATTCTGATTGCCATGGCACTGGGCGTCGTCATGGGCGCCCTGGTCTACGACTATCTTCCGCAGGACCGGGCCGACATCGCGTCCAGCATCAACCTGATCGCGCTCCTCTTCCTGCGCCTGATCAAGATGATCATCGCGCCGCTGGTCTTCGCCACCCTGGTGGGCGGCATCGCCCATATGGGCTCGGGCGCCAAGCTCGGCCGCATCTTCGCCAAGACCATGGGCTGGTTCGTCTGCGCGTCCTTCATTTCGCTGCTGCTGGGCATGGTCATGGTCAACCTTCTGCAGCCCGGCGCCAACTTCCCCGGCACCCTGCCCGAGAAGGGCACCTCGACCGGCCTGCCGGTTTCCGCCTTCTCGATCGAGAAGTTCCTGACCCACCTGATCCCGACCTCGATCGCCGACGCCATGGCGCAGAACGAGATCCTGCAGATCGTGGTCTTCGCGGTGTTCTTCGCCGTCGCCATGGGGGCGATGCCGGAGCGTTCCAAGCAGATGCTGAGCCTGATCGAGGATCTCGGCCACATCATGCTGAAGGTGACGGGCTATGTGATGCTGTTCGCGCCGATCGCGGTGTGGGCGGCCATCATGGCGACGGTCTCCAAGAACGGCCTGGGCGTGCTGTGGAAGCTGGTCCAGTTCATGGGCGGCTTCTACCTCTCGCTGTTCATCCTGTGGGGCATCCTGGTCGCGGTCGGCTTCATCGTGCTGGGGTCGCGCTATCGTCACCTGCTGCGGCTGATCCGCGAGCCGCTGATGATCGCCTTCTCGACCGCGAGCTCGGAGGCGGCCTATCCCAAGACCCTGGAGGGGCTCAACCGCTTCGGCGCCTCGCCGCGCATCTCGAGCTTCGTGCTGCCGCTCGGCTACTCGTTCAACCTCGACGGCACGATGATGTACTGCACCTTCGCCGCGATCTTCATCGCCCAGACCTATCACATCGAAATGTCGCTGGGCACGCAGTTCGCCATGCTGGCGACCCTGATGATCACCTCCAAGGGCGTGGCCGGCGTGCCGCGCGCCTCGCTGGTGGTGATCGCGGCCACCCTGGGCCAGTTCAACATCCCCGAGGCGGGGCTGCTGATGATCATGGGCATCGACACCTTCCTCGACATGGGCCGCAGCGCCACCAACGTGATCGGCAATTCGCTGGCCACCAGCGTGGTCGCCAAGTGGGAGGGCGAGCTCGCCCCCGAGCACGAGATGCGGCTTGAAGACGCCGTGCCGCCGGACGCGATCGCCGGCGACCCGGTGCGCGCCTGATGCGTTGGACGTCGCTCCGCCGGCGGCCGCCGCCCCGCCGGTGGCTCGCGGCGGCGGGCCTGCTGCTGCTGTTGGCCGGGCTGACGGATCCCTTGCCGGCATCGGCACAGGAGGGCGGGCTCAGCCCGACCCTGGCCAACATCAAGGCCACGCACACGGTGCGGCTGGGCTATCGCGAGGCCTCGCCGCCGTTCTCGTTCCTCGACCAGGCCAACCGGCCGATCGGCTACAGCCTGGAGCTCTGCCAGGCGATCGTCGACGAGATCGGCGTCGAGGTCGACGATCCGGCGCTCAAGATCGAATACGTCCCGGAGACGCCGGAGACCCGCATTCCGGCGCTGCTCAACAACAAGATCGACCTCGAATGCGGCTCGACCACCGCCAATGCCGAACGCCGCCAGCGGGTCGCCTTCTCGCCGCTGATCTTCGTGGCCGGCACCAAGCTCATGGTGCCGAAGTCGGCGCCGGTCTCGTCGATCACCGACCTCAAGGGCAAGACCATCGTGGTGACCAAGGGCACGACCAACGTGGCCGCGATCGAGGCGGCCGACAAGAAGTTCGCGCTGGGCCTCAAGATCGTCACCGCCGACGACCACGAGCAGGCCTACCGGATGCTGGCCGACGGCAAGGCCGACGCCTTCGCCACCGACGACATCCTGCTCTACGGCCTGATCGCGCGGCACAAGGCGCAGGGCACGATGAAGGTGGTGGGCGATTTCCTGTCCTACGAGCCCTACGGCATCATGTTCCGCAAGGGCGAGCCGCAGCTTGCCGCGGTGGTCGAGCGCGCCTTCCGCAAGCTCGCCACCGAGCACGACCTGCTGCCGCTCTATCGCACCTGGTTCATGCAGCGCCTGCCGACCGGCGAGCGGCTCGGCATCGACATCTCGCCGCAGCTCGAGGAGAGCTTCAAGGCGCTCGACACTTCGCCCGGCGCGAGCAACTAGCGGCCATCGCGCCGCCTGGCCCGCTTCGATGGGGCCGCGACGTCGCCTTGGCCCCACGCGATCCTGCTCAAGTCGCGCAGGGACGCGTCAGCCTGTGGTCCGCCAATTTGCGCGGAACTGGAAGGTCGATTGCCCGTTTCATCCGGACACTCGGACAGGAGGCCGAAATGGCGCGTGCAGGATTGCTTTGGCTGCTGGGAATCCCCATCCCCATTCTATTGCTCATGTGGGCCCTCGGCTGGCTACACTAGAAGGTGCCGACTCTCGTCCGCGGAGCGGCCATGAACGGCATTTTCTATCTGGTCGGCTTGGCCCTGGTAGCAGGAATGGTGCTTTTTTCCTTGGCGCATGGGTGACGTGTGGGCCGGTGCGGCGATGACGGTCCTCACGCCATCCGTGGCAAGCAACCATTCGGCCTGGCGCTCATTGAAGGGGCAATCACTCACTGAACGCAGGAGAATTCATATGGACACGATCATCGCCGAGCCGTCGAACCGCGACCGTTACGCCGGATTGGCGTCCGAGGGTCGGGGCGAAACCGAAGCATCCCTCCGCAACAAGGATATCCTCGCGGGCATCCTGGCCGCGGTCATGACGCTGGGACCTCTCGCCGCCACCGCCCTCTTCGCCCACTAGAGCAAATTCCGATGAGATAGAGTTTCCGGAGCTACAGGCCCGCCTCGTGTGCTTTGATGACGGCGCATATATTAAGATGAGCGGGCCTGGAGGCCCGCGGTCCGGCAAGAACGGAGTTTGTCTTATCGGAACACGCTCTAGCGGTGCCAACTAGTCGGTGATTGGCGGAGCGCCGCCGATCAATGCCAACGCCGCTGCCGAGCCAGCTGCCGCTATCGCACGGGGTTCATGCAGCGTCTGCCGATCGGCGAGCGGCGCGGCATCGACGTCTCGTCGCAGGTCGTGGAGACTTCGCCCGGCGCCAACAACTAGGGCGCCGCGCCGGCAAGGCGCACCGGACCGCGGCGGGCCGGCTCTGTTGGCTAGTCCTTATCGGCGCGAACGTCGGCGGCCTGCACGCAGCCGATCGTCAGCTCGACGCCGTTGCAGATCGGCGGCGTCGTCCAGCGGTCCGGCGCCCAGTTGACCGACGTGACGGCGTGCCACGCCGGTGCCGTCGCGTGCAGCGCTTCCGCGCCGGCGGCCGCGGCAAGGGTGAGGATTGCCAAGAGTATTGCGCCATGACCGTTCATGAGGACCCCCGGTTCGAGAATGGAGGTCCTGCCTAGAGACAACCGGCGGTTTGTTCTGTGCGCTTACACAAACCGCGCGGTGACCGAATATGGCCGTCTCGGGGCACGCCGCCCTCAACGACGGCCGGTGATCCTGGTTGAAGGGACGGGATTTATCGTCTTCGTCGATTTGCGTGCCCGGCGCGGGCTCGTTCGGGCGACGGCGCGAGCCCCATCCGTATTTCTTGCGAGTCCATCGGCAGGCGTTGGCGAACTGTAGGCTGACAAATCAACGCCGAGGTTGACCTACATTTACATTTTGTAGGTCAACCACCCCCAAGGAACGCGTGCGTCCAATCGAAGAAAGTGACGCGAGCGCGATCGGTCATAAAGCACGCACATGCCCGTCCCGCGCTACCGCCGGCCGGGACTGCTGCAGGAGGACCGCCGGCTGAGCCACCGCCGCCGGTTGATCGGCGCGCTCCAGTCGTTGCGGAGCGCCCGGTCGAGCCCGAGCGCCGCGCGCCGCCGGCTCACGAAGGGGATGCTGAAGCGGAGGCCCGTCGCCGCCTCGATCTGCGCCGCGATCTCGCCGTTGGTGCAGTGCTGGGCATTGCGGCGCAGGATCTCGCTGCAGCGCTCGTTCCACACGGGCTTCCACCTCATCGCCGCCTCCGGTCCTTGCGGGCCCGTTCGGCGCGACGACGGGCGCGGCGGCGCCTGTTCGCGTGCAGCTTGAGATGGCACGGACGGCACAGCCAGAACACGTAGAGCGGCCGCCTGTAGTCGGGATGATGGCGCTCGGTCCTCGAACTCGCCGCAATGCCGGCACGGCTTCTGGCGCAATTTCCCGCGCGCCCAACGGGAGCGCGCGAGTGATCGCACGTTCTCCTTCCAGCGCTGCTCGTCCGTCAGGGGATGGTGCTTGCGCCGCTGCCTGCGATAGACCCGCTCGCAGGCCCGGCAATACGGTTGACCGATATGCTCCTTCAGCCTGTCGCATCGACAGCAGGTCGGCTTCCTTCCGGCCATCACTGCCTCCCCTCGAGCTCGCGCAGGTAAGCGCGCCAGTGCGGGATGAGCTCGGCCGGCACCTTGCAGTTGGCGCCGCCGGGAGGATCGCCCTCGTACTTCCAGGGATCACCCGGGCGGTAGCGGGTGAGCCTTATCTTCCACAGCCCGTCCGGCCCGCTCATGCGGACCGAGGGAAGAGACGCCGCCGTCCCGCCGCTGCCCGGCCGGCGCGGCAACCCGGGCGCATCGAGCGCGGCCTTCATCACCCAGTTGCGCCACAGATGGCCCCAGTCGTGGGCCAGGCGGTTGTTGCCGATGGCGTGGTTGCGGAAGCGCTCGGTCTCGGCCTCGAGCAGCGACGGCGCCAGGTCGGGCCGCGCCTTGGCCGCCCAGGCGAGATCGGCCTCACCCGGCTGCCAGCCCTCCTGGATCGGCTGGGCCAATCCACTGCCTGCCCTGAGCGAAGCCGAAGGGCCTGGCCGCCTCTCGGGAATCTTGTTCGGCGCCTCGTGCGCGCGCGCGTCTCTCTCTGACTCTGACTCTTGATTCTCCCTCTGACTCTGGGCTAGCGGGTTGCTTGCCGGCCGCTAGCGGCTCGCTTGCATCGTGCTCGTCGATCAGGAAGCCGGCGCCAATCAACGGCCCGAGGGCTGCGTCGACCTTGTCGCTGCTCATGTGAAGGCGGAACGCGATGGTCTCGAGGTCGTAGGGGATGACGCCGTCGGCATGCTCGCTGGCCAGCAGCCAGAGCATCGGCCCGACCGCCCGGCTGGTCTCGGGCAGGCGATGCCACCCATGGTCGTCGAGCAGGCCGCGATGCAGCTTGATCCAGGGCGGCCGGCGCGTCCGGTAGTGCTGGAACTCGGCCCAGTTCTTGATGCGCAGCCGCCTCATGGCGCCCGCCGCCGCCCGCGGCCCGACGTGTCATCGTTGTGGCAAGCCAAGACTGTCCACAGCGCCCGTTGCCGAGCACCGGGACGCTTGGCTACCGTTGCCCGGGGAATTGGGAGAATGGGAAAATGTACAAGCTCTGGTACTGGACGATGGTCGACCGCGACAGCGAAGGCCGCTTCATCGCGAGCGTTCCCGACCTGGTCGATGTCGCGGCCTACGGCGCGACCGAGAAGGACGCCCTGGCGCACGTCACGCAGCTCGCCGAGGAACATGTGCGGGCGCTCGTCGAGCGCGGCCAGTCGGCGCCGCGCGCCAGTCGCGCCGCTGATATGCCGAGCGCTACCCGATCCAAGGAATTCGGCCGCGCCCTGATCCCGGTCGTCATCAGCCGGGCAGCGGTCCGGCCAGGCGCGACGGACAGCGCTCATCAGTGAGCCGCCTGGAGGCTGAGCCCGAGGCCGAGCGTGAGATGAAGCGCGACGCCCGGCAGGCCTGAGCGCGCGGCGGGATCGACGGCGGCCGCGGGCGGCGGCGCGACCTGAGGCATGGCCCCGCCCGCTCGCCGCGTCGGGCGCGCGGCGCGCCCGCCTCCGACCGCAGATCCGCCGCAATACGCGCCAGAGTAGAGGCCATGAAAACCATTCCCCTCACCCTCATGCTGGCCCTTGCCCTGTCCGCCTTCGCGGCCGACGCCGGCGCCCAGTCGCGCAAGCCGCCGCCGCCCGAGACCAAGGAAGCCAAGCCCGCCGAATGCGCCGCCATGGGCGAGCTGCCCAAGGCGTGGGACGGCCAGGCCTTCGCCATCGACGGCCAAACGCTGGGCGGCACCGGCCTCCGGGCGCATCTCCGCCTGTGGGGCATCCAGGCGCCCGAGCTGCGCGACACCACCCGGGTCGAGAACGTGCCCGGCATGCGCGCGCGGGCCTTTCTCGCCGACCTGCTGGCCAAGGCCGACCACAAGGTGAAATGCCGGCCGGCGCATTTCGATCGCGACTGCCGCATCGTCGCGCAGTGCAGCGTCGGCGACCAAGGCGACCTCGGCGGCTCGATGATCGCCGGCGGCATGGCCTACGGCTTCGAGCTCGACGACGCGCTGCCCTGGGAGACCCGCGCCGGCCAGCGCTACGCCGATGCCGAGTTCGAGGCGCGCAAGGGCCGCCGCGGGCTGTGGCCGGCCTGGCTGGGCGACCAGTAGGCAGTCCTCCGCCGCAAGGGCCGGAACAAGGGCGGGCCGACGGCGCGCAGAGGACGGCGCCGTCGGCCCTATCCTGCGGCGACGCGCTGCCGGGGGATCGGCAGCCAGGGAGGGGGCGTCGGAGCCGCAGGAATGACGAAGCAGAAAAGCAGGCGGGCGCGCGGCCATCAGCCGAGCCCTGTCACGAGCGCGCGCACCAGGCGGTCGCGCGCCTCCGCCGAAAGCGCGGCGCACTCGCTGCCCAGCACGCGCTCGACGATGGCGTCGCGCGTCGCTGGATCGTCGGCGGCCTCGAGACGCAGCGCCTCGACGGTGCCGAACGCACAGTAAGCGGCGCGGGTCGAGCGCCCGGCCTGGTCACTGCAGTCCTTCAGCGGGGGCTGGAACCATCCCGCCCGCATGAAGGCGCGGCAGGCCGACAGGATGGCCGCCCGGGTGCGCGGCTTGCGGCTTTCGCCGAGCACGACGGCATCGGGCCGCGCGAAGCATTCGCTGGTGATACAGTCAGTCGCGGCGCCGTTCGGGGGAGCGTCGTTGGGCCGGGCAGCGCTCATGCCGGGCCTCCGCGATCGGCATCGCCCGTGGCCAGGGCGCCGAACAGGTCGGGCCGCATCTCCGCGCGCGTGACGCGGCCCGCGGTGCGGGCCTCGATCTGCACCGCGCGGCGGTAGGGCACCCGCACCCACTGGCTGACCGCCGCGGGTGTGATGCCAAGGAGGCGGGCGAGGTCTGCGTTCCTGCCGCCGGCGGCCTGACGGGCCTTTGCGAGTCCGGGATCTTCCATGGCCCGAACATGAGTGCGTCTTAAGAATTAAGCAAGACAAACTTTAGAAAAAGTTGGTGACATTCCCTGCATAATTTAGTAGGGCTTAACAATGGCAATTGGCAGAAGAATTGAAAACGCGATGATCCGCGCCGGCAAGAAGCCGGTCGACGTCGCCCGGCGTCTCAAGATCACCGAATTGGCGGTCTCCCAGTGGTTCGCCAAGGACACCGGCCCGAAATCGGTGCGGCTGTCGGAACTGGCGTCCTTCCTGGGCACCACGGTCGACGACCTGATTACCGAGAAGGACGGGCCGCTGGGCGCTCCGCCCCCCGGGCCGCCCATGTCGATCCGCACCGACCGGCCCGACCTCGCGGTCTATGCCTCGGCGGCCGGCGGGCCGGAGGGCGCCTGGGTGCTGTCGAGCGAGGCCATCGCCTGGATCCAGCGCGACCAGAAGCTGCAGGGCGTGCGCGACGCCTTCGCCTGCTACGTGGTGGGCGAATCGATGTTCCCGGCCTACGAGCAGGGCAACCTCCTGCTGGTCAATCCGGCGGTGCCGCCCAATGCCGGCGACGACTGCCTGCTGATCCAGGAGGCGCCCGACGGCGCGCGCTATGCGCTGATCAAGCGCCTGGTCCGCTTCAACTCGACGTCGTGGACGGTCAAGCAGTGGAACCCCGACAAGACCTTCTCCCTGCCGCGCAAGGAATGGCAGCGCGCGCTGCTGGTGATCGGCAAGTACAACAGGGGGTGAACGGCATCGCGTTCCATGGCCCTTGCCCCTGCCCTTCGGCGGGGCTGGGGATAAGTGCCGCTCGGCCGCGGCCGGGAGGACGGTTTTTCTTAAGTCTCTATTGACTTGTACTTAAGTATGGCTGAGGTTGCGGCATGCAGCCCGCCAGCCATGCCGCGATCCGCCGTGCCCGCCAACCCTTGCCCGCCCAAGCGTTCGAGGGCGCCAACTACCGGCGCTGGGCCGCCGCGGTGTGCGCCGCCGAGGCCCGGCACGCGGCCGACGATTTCTGGTCCGCGGTCCACCGTCTCGGGCTCGCCGCCTTGTTCGACCGCGACGACGGCTTCGGCGGCCACGAGGCGCCGTTCCGCTTGCCGCACGAGACCCACGCCTGCGCCGCCTTGAGCTGGCTCTCCCACCTGCAGGCCCATGAGAGCGACCGGCGCGGGCCGTGGGCCGCCGTCCGCTGGAACACGTGGAACGACGCGGAGCGCCGCGCGTGGTTCGCGCGCCGGCGCTATCTGTGGTCGGGCTTCGTGCGCCTGGTCGAACGCTATCGCGATGCGCGCCGCCGACTGGCCGCCGCGTCTCAGCCCTTGGCCGAGATCTCCGAGCCGGTGACCAGGGTGACGGCACCGTCGAGCAGCGGCCTGGCGATGGCGAAGAACTTCGCCACCACCGCCGAGCCGTTGTGCCGGTCCATGGCCGCGCGGTCGGTGAAGCGCTCGTAGGTCGTGAAGACCGAGGGATCTTCCAGATCCTGCGAGATGAAGAAGCCTACCGTATCGGGCTCGTTGGCCCGGACATTGTCGGCTACCTCGAGCAGGGCGCGGCGCAGTGTGTCCTCCTCGCCCTTGCGGGCGCGGATGACGGCGGTGATCGTGAGCATTCAGGTCCTCAATCGCGGCAGACGTTGCCGGCGATCTAACGATACCGCCAGGCACCTGCAAAGCCGTGCGTCCCTCCACGACCGCGCTTCAGACGATTCAGAGTTGGCCGGCGAGCCAGGCGTCGACGGCGGCGGCCAGGTCGTCGTGCACCGCGACCGGCGCCACGCGCCGGTCGCTCCCCCCTGAGGTACGGCCTCCCCGCCGGTGCAACATCGCCGCCCGATCGCCGTTGTACGGTGCATCCAATTCGCCACAGGAGGCTGCCATGGACGACATCGTGACCAAGATCACATCGGGAAGCCTGATCGCCGCCGGCCAGGTGCAGGGCACCAACGTCTACAATCCCGACGGCGAGGAACTGGGCACCATAGCCGACATCATGATCGACAAGGTGAGCGGCACGGCGATCTACGCCCTGATGTCGTTCGGCGGCTTCCTCGGCATCGGCGAGAAGTATCATCCCCTGCCTTGGTCGACCTTGACCTACGATCCGAGCAAAGGCGGCTTTGTCGTCAATCTCGACAAGCAGATGCTGCAGGATGCGCCGACCTACGACATCGAGGACGACGATTTCCTGTGGACGCCGGAATACGGCCGCCAGATCGACCGCTATTACGGCGCGCCGACCTATTGGTGAGCCCGCGGCCAGCGTGCTGATCGCACGCCCACTCGCCGGACAGACCGTCGGTCAGACGGCGTCCGGAAAGATCTCGCTTTCGACCTCGGCGGCGAATTGCGCCAGCGGCAGTCGCTTGGCCGGCGCCCACATCACCCCGCCGCCCGGGCCGGCGGTCAGCACCGGGCGGTAGACGACGTCGCCCTTGTCGACGCCGCTCACCTCGCGCACCTCGTTTTGCGGCGTGCGGTAGGATTTGCCGACGAGGATGCTGTGCTCTGCCATGGGCATGGGATCGGTCCTGACTGGGGTGATATCCGACAACGGTAGCGCCCGGCGCGGGTTGCTAGCCTCTGTCCGATACCGGACAGAGACTGGTGGCCGCACTCACGCCTCCTATGGTTCGGCAGGAGGACCGCATGGATCGGGGGATCCGGGCTTCACTCAGTCCCAACGAAGCGCGCACCTTGTGCCGCATCGCCGCCGACATGGCGCCGCGGGCGACGCTGGCGGCGCGCGACGTGGCGCAGCTCCTGAAGCTTGGCCTGGTGCGCGAGCAGGCCGGCAATCTCGAGCTGACGGCGACCGGCCGCGACCGCTTCCGCCAGATCTCGGGCGCGACCGCTCCCGGCCGTCCGCCGGACGCGATCGCGTCGCCGCCGCTGGTGGATTCCAGCCGACGGCGCTGACTCAGTTGTCGCGTGGCGGTCGTCCGGACCCCAGGCGCCCCTGGATGACTCCGATGGCACGGTCGTACTCGGCCTCCGGGATGCCGTAGAAACCGTTGGCCGACTTCTGCAGGCCGTCGCGGTCGAGCACGCGAACGTGGCTGCGCGTCGATCGGATCAGGCCTTTGCCTTCGAGCTCGTGCAGGGCCACGGTGACGCCCTGGCGGCGGACGCCGAGCAGCAGGGCGAGAAATTCATGGGTGATGATGAGCTCGTCGGCCAGCACGCGGTCGTGCCACATCAGCAGCCAGCGGGCGAGCCGTTCGTCGAGCCGGCCGCGGCCGTTGGCGAGCGCGGTCTGGCTGCCCTGTACCATGAAGACATTGACGTAGCGCAGCAGCGTCGTGGTGAGGCTGCGGCTCACCTTCATCAAATCGCGCAGCGCCTCGGTGGAGACACGCAGCGCCGACCCGGACGATTGCACGACGGTCTCGTTGGCCGAGCGGTCGTCGCCCAGCACGATGCAGAGCCCGGTCATGCCTTCATAACCCACCATGCCGACCTCGATGCGATGATCGGGCTCGGTCGTGCCGACGACGGAGACCAGGCCGCTCTCGACGAAATAGACATGGCGCACCGGGTCGCTCGGCGCTTCCAGGACCTGACGGGCATCGAGCTCGATCACTTCGAGGGATGGGGCCAGCAGCTCGCGGTCAGCAGGTGAGAGCACCGTCAGCAGGCGGTTGCGCGAACCATTGTTCGGGGAATTCACAGCTCTCCTCCACCTCGTGGGGCAAGAGCACATGAACTCCTAGCCACCAACCGCGAGCTCGCTCCGAGACTCGGCAGGCGGTCCGATCAAGGTGCCTGACACGACAACCATTAGCAATGAGCATCGCATCGGTGGTGATGTGTCCGATTTCGGACAAACGTCTATTTCCGCTAGTGTCCGCTGGCGTGGGTGCCGCGCCGGCGCGCCAGCGGCAGGCCGGACGCCAGGGCGTCGACGGCCGCCGCGTCGAGTCCGACCGCGCGCTGGCTTGCCCAGCCATGGTAGCGATCGGTCATGGCGGCGCGCACCGCATCGGCCAGCTTCCTGGCATCGAGCTCGTTCGCAAAGGCGAGATGCACCTCGGGTTCCCCGGATTCGCGCACGATCGACGTGGCGTACTCGCCGACCGGCGCGAGCCCCTTGACCAGGCGCTCGAGGATGGTTTTCGCGGTCTTGAGGTCGGGACTGCCGACCAGCTCGGCAGCCTCGATCGACGCGGCCACCAGATGGGCCCGCGGATGCTCGCTCCTGAAGACGTGCCAAGGCACTTTGGACATGGGCGCTCATGTTAAAAGGCCCGCCGCTGGCGGAGCAGGCGGGCCTCGCAGGGTCAAGAAATGCCGGCCAAGAAGACCTGTCCGACGCTCACATAGAAAACGAGGCGCGCTCGCGAAGGTTGCCCTCGTCCGCGCCTGTGCCGGTCGCTTGTCCCGTTCCGGACGCGCTCAGCGCATCCGGCTCGCATCGTCGGAATGCGAGCGCACGGTGAGCAGCAGCTCCTGGGCGAAACGCTTGATGCGCGCGTTGTCGCCCAGCGTTGCATAGGTCCGGAAGAGATCGGCATTGTCGCGCAGCACCTGGACCTGGCCCGCGACATAGGCCTTGTCGAAGGACGCGCCCTCCCGCGCCTTGAGATCGTCGAGCATGGCCTGATGCTGCGCATCGAGCTTTTCGGGCGGCGGCGGCAGCCCGGCGCGGGAGACCGCCTCCTGGAGCCTGGCGGCGGCCGAGCTGTAGTCGTCGACCATGCGGTAGGCAAATTCCTTGACCGCGGCGGACCTGGCATGCGTAAGCGCGAGCTTGCTGCTGTCGATCTCGAACTGGGCGCCCGTCGCGACCGACGCCAGGAAACCTTCGGTCGACGGTGGCCCTGCCGGCGGAGGCGCGGGGCTGGCAGGCGGCACGGCGGCGAAGGCCACGCCCATCGTTGCCACGCCCATCATGCCAGTCCCCATCGTGCCGACGCCGATCGCGAGCAACAGGGAAAGCACGTAGCGCATCATCGCAAGCTCCTCATCGTTGCGCCGCCCTCTGCTGCGAACAGAAACCGGCAACTCGGCGGACGAGTCGTTCGAGCGACAGGACCTCGGGCGCGTCGTCGGCCATGGCCGCCCGCGGCATTTGCGGCGCCGCCGCCCTGGCCGGATCCTCGACGAGCGCCAGGCCGCCATGATCCTTGATCGCGCGCAGGCCGGCCGCGCCGTCACTGCTGCGGCCGCTCAATACCACGCCGACGACGCGCGCGCCAAAGGTCGCGGCGGCCGAGGCAAAGAGCGGATCGACGGCGGGCCGCGTATGGTGGACCAGCAGGCCGTCGTCGAGATGGATCCGGCCGGGCGCCAGAAGCAGCATGTGCCGGTCGGGCGGCGCGACGTAGATCTGGCCGGGCTCGAGAACCATGCCCTCTTCGGCGAAAGCCGCCGGAAGCTTGCCATGCCAGTTGAGGATCTCCGGAAGTTCGCTCGGCTGGCGGCCGACATGCACCACCAGGACGACGGCAGCGCCGCACTGCCGCGGCAGCGCTTCGGTGACCTGGCGCACGGCCGCCAGACCGCCCGCCGAAGCGCCGATCGCGACAACCGGGAAGTCGGTCATACCGCGCACATTGAATCAAACGCGCGTTTGGCCCATCCGTTGCGTGAAATGCCCGGCTCACCGGCACGACGGCGGAGCGCCCCGGCAGGGATAAGGTCCGGGGCTGCCGACCGGCGGGATCGCCGCGCCATTCCCGCCATAGAACGAGGTGCTGCCGAAATCCTGACGCGTCACGCCGTTGTTGTGGAACGTCGTGTTGCCGATCTTCTGGCTGCCGAGGCCGTTGTCGCAGAAGGTCGCGTTGCCGATCCGCTGGCAGATCGTGTCGGCCCCGGCCGGCGCCGCGCCCAAGATCGCCGCCGCAACGCCCACGCCGATCAGTCTTTTCCCGATCCGTCTTTTCCCGATCAGTCCTTTCCCGGCCAGTCTTTTCATCGTGAAGCCTCCGCGTATTTCGCCTTGTTACCTCGGCGGGCAGAAACGCGGTGTCTACAACCGCCAGTTACAAAATGGCAAGCCTGTCCCGCCGCCCGTAGCGCCACCGTCATGCTTTCCCCGCATATGCACTTCTTGTTAAAACTTCATAGACCCATGACGCCCTCCCCTCGCCCGCGCGGCCTCCGCGGCCCTCTCATCGGCATCTACGGCTGGCTGGTGGCGGCCAATCTTGCCGCCTGGGCCTGGGCCTTCCTGATGTTCCACGGCCAGCCGCTGCTGCTGGGCACGGCGCTGCTCGCCTACGGCTTCGGCCTGCGCCACGCCGTCGACGCCGACCACATCGCCGCCATCGACAACGTCACGCGCAAGCTGATGCAGGAGGGCAAGCGGCCGCTCTGCGTCGGCCTGTTCTTCGCCCTGGGGCATTCGACCGTGGTGGCGCTCGCGGTCGCGGGGGTGGCGGCGGCGGCCACCCTGCTGTCTGCGCATTTCGCCGAGTTCAGGCAGGTCGGCGGCATCATCGGCACGCTGGCCTCGGCGCTGTTCCTGTTCGCGATCGCTGCGGCCAACCTGGTGATCCTGCGCGCGGTCTGGCGGACCTTCATGCGGGTCAAGAACGGCGGACGCTACGACGCCCAGGATCTCGACATGGTGCTGGCCGACCGCGGCCTGCTGGCGCGCCTGTTCCGCCCGCTGTTCGGGCTGATCACGCGGAGCTGGCACATGTTCCCGCTGGGCTTCCTGTTCGGGCTGGGCTTCGACACGGCGACCGAAGTGGCGCTGCTCGGCCTGTCGGCGACACAGGCCGCGGGCGGACTGTCGCTGTGGTCGATCCTGGTGTTTCCCGCCCTGTTCGCGGCCGGCATGGCGCTGGTCGACACGACCGACGGCGTGCTGATGCTGGGCGCCTACAATTGGGCGTTCGTGAAGCCGATCCGCAAGCTCTACTACAACCTAACCATCACCCTGGTCTCGGTCGTGGTCGCCGTGCTGATCGGCGGCATCGAGCTGCTCGGCCTGGTGGGCGACCGGCTCGGCCTCTCGGGCTGGTTCTGGCGGGCAATCGGCGGGTTGAACGACAATTGGAACGCGCTGGGCTTCGTCATCATCGGCGTGTTCGTCGCCGCCTGGGCAGGCTCGGTCGCGCTCTACCGCTACCAGAGGCTCGACGCCATCGAGGTCGCCGGCGCCGCCCCGGAGTCGGCAGGCGCACCCTGACGATCGATGGTGCGCCGAGAGGACCGGGCTTGGGCGTCTATTCGATCATCGGGTGCGTTCGCTCGCGGACGATCCTGTGCAGGGCTGTCATTGTGACAAAAACTACCGTCATCCCGACCGGAGCCGAGCCCCTCGACTTCGCTCGGGGCAGGCTCCGCGAGGCGCAGTGGAGGGACCTTTTCTGTTGCTTCGGCAACAAGAATAGGTCCCTCGACTACGCCGCCCTTCGGGCGGCTTCGCTCGGGAAGACGGGAAATGATAAGATGCGAGTGCCTGCCAAGGCAGGCGGCCGCGTGCTCTACAGCTTCAGCAGCCAGGCCTCGACGCCGCCCTTGCCCTTGACCTCGATGGTGCCGCGCGACTCGAAGACGAACTCGTCCTTCAGTTTGTCGTAGACCGAGCGCGTCACCTGGATGGTGTCGGGCATGCCGCCCGATTCCATGCGGCTCGCCAGGTTCACCGTGTCGCCCCACAGGTCGTAGATGTACTTGCTCTTGCCGATCACGCCCGCCACCACCGGCCCGCTGTTGATGCCGATCCTGAGCTTCATCTCGACATGGTGCTCCATCGCGTGCTCGCGCGTGATGTGGACCATGCGGATGGCCATGCGCACCATGCGCTCGGCGTGGTCGGGCACCTGCACCGGCAGGCCGCACACCGCCATGTAGGCGTCGCCCACCGTCTTGATCTTCTCGATGCCGAGCTCGTGGGCGGCGTCGTCGAAGCGGGTGAACAGGCCGTTCAGCAGGCTGACGACGTCGGCCGGCGGCATGTCCGACGACATGGCGGTGAAGCCCACGATGTCGGCGAAGGCCACCGTCACCTCGGCGAAACCGTCGGCGATGCCCTGCTCGCCGCCGCGCAGGCGGTTGGCGATCGGTGCCGGCAGCACGTTCAGCAGCAGCTCCTCGTTCTCGCGGTTCTTGTTCTCGATCTCGATGTTCTTGCCGTGCAGCTCCTCGACCATGCCGTTGAACGCCGTGCACAGGGCGCCGATCTCGTCGCGCGTGCGCACCGGCACCGTGGCGCCGTAGTCGCCGGCCGCGAAGCGCGTCACGCCGGCGGTGAGCTCGCGCAACGGCCCGAGCAGCGAGCGCGACAGCCAGGCGCCGGTCACGATCACGACCAGCAGCGCGAGGCCGCCCACGATCGCGAGGTCGCGCTGCAGCCTGTAGACCGGCGCGAAGGCCTCGGCCGTATCGACCTTGGCGATCAGCGCCCACTTGATGCCGGGGATCGCCAGCGGCCCCCAGGAGGCGAGCGTCGGGATGCCGCGATAGCCGACGATCTCGCCGGTGCCCTCGACGCCGGCAAGAGCGGCCTGCGCGGCATCGGTCGCGACGCGCTGATGCAGCACCGGCGTGCCGTAGCGGCGGATGGCTTCGGTGTTCTCGTCCGACTGGCCGCCCTGCTTCAGCTCGACGAAATATTGCTCGGGGCGTTCGTAGAAGGCCCGCGGGCCGGAGCGCACGAACTGATCGGAGCCGATCAGGTAGGCCTCGCCGGTGGCGCCGAATCCGTCCTGGCGCCAGCGGCGATCGCCGGTCACGACATTGTCGATCTCCTCGATCGACAACTGCGCCACCAGCACGCCGATCGACCCGGCCCTGGTCGATCACCGGCGCCGCCATGAAGGCGATGGGCGCGCCGCCCGAAGGCGCATAGGCGGCGAAATCCTCGAGGCACACGGTCGACCTGTCGGCCACGGCGCCGCAGCGGGCGACGGCGGCCGCGAGGTTGGACTGCCGGTATGAGCCGGTCCGCAGGGAGGCGCCCAGATCGACCTCCTTGGCGACGCCATAGACGATGCGGCCGGTCCTGGGATCGGCCAGCATGAGGTCGAAGAAGCCGAAGCTCGTGGCGGCGGAGCGCAACAGCGGATGGTAGATGGCGTGCTGCGCGCTATAGGCGCTGCCGTCGCCGGCGTCGTCCAGGAGCTTGCGCCGGTCGGCCGGATAGGGATTGGCGACGATGTAGTGGTACTGGAGATAGTAGGCGGCGGGGCCGACCGGCAGGTAGTCGTTGACGTTGGGCTCGTGGCCCAGGATGCGGCGCATGTCGGGCATGAATTGCGTTTCGTACCAATCGCCGACCTGGCGGCGGAGGTCGAACGGGACGTCGGCCCGATCGAGCGCGTCGAAGCCGGCGTTGAACCCGCGCGCGGCGTCGACCGCCATCTTCGAGACGGCGAGCTGGCTCAGCTCGTTGCGGATGGTGCGGAAGTAGGTCTCGACCTGGCGCGCCTTGCTCTTGCGGGTCGCGGTGAGCTGGTTGTAGATCGATTCCTCGAGCGCATCGCGCGCCCGCATGTAGCCCAGCACGCCGGTGACCAGCACGGCGACAGCGCCCAGCAGGATCAGGATGGCGAACAGCTTGGCCGCGAGCCCAAAGCGTGTCGGACGATCGGGCGTCGGGACGGCGGAGGTCATGCGTTACCTTAGTCTTCTGTCACTGCCGGCGCAGTGATCATCTCGCCCCGTATCCCGCGTCAGAGATTTGGGGCGATCGCGAGATCCGCCTGAACTGCGCACCGAACGTTGGGAATCATTTTCATGGCTGGGGTCGCGCCACTCCCGTGGCGCGTCATGGTCTTCCGGACCGCGAGCCTCCGGCTCGCTCAGAATCATGAGCGAGCCGGAGGCTCGCGGTCCGGAAGAACAGAGAAGACGCGCCACTGGAGTGGCGCGCCCCCAGCCCTGCATTGCCAAACCGGCTGGGAGCGACCGCCAACGGCAAATCGCGATAACCTCCCAATCGAGACACTACAGCTTCAGCAGCCAGGCCTCGACGCCGCCCTTGCCCTTGACCTCGATGGTGCCGCGCGATTCGAAGACGAACTCGTCCTTCAGTTTCTCGTACACCGAACGCGTCACCTGGATGGCGTCGGGCATGCCGCCCAATTCCATGCGGCTCGCCAGGTTCACCGTGTCGCCCCACAGATCGTAGATGTACTTGCTCTTGCCGATGACGCCCGCCACCACCGGTCCGCTGTTGATCCCGATCCTGAGCTTCATCTCGACATGGTGCTCCATCGCGTGCTCGCGCGTGATGTGGACCATGCGGATGGCCATGCGCACCATGCGCTCGGCGTGATCGGGCACCTGCACCGGCAGGCCGCAGACCGCCATATAGGCATCGCCCACCGTCTTGATCTTCTCGATGCCGAGCTCGTGGGCGGCATCGTCGAAGCGGGTGAACAGCCCATTCAACAATGAGACCACGTCGGCCGGCGGCATCTCCGACGACATGGCGGTGAAGCCCACGATGTCGGCGAAGGCCACGGTCACCTCGGCAAAACCGTCGGCGATGCCCTGCTCGCCGCCGCGCAGCCGGTTGGCGATCGGCGCCGGCAGCACGTTCAGCAGCAGCTCCTCGTTCTCTCGGTTCTTGTTCTCGATCTCGATGTTCTTCTCGCTGATGTCGTCGATCATGCCGTTGAAGGCCGCGCACAGCTGGCCGATCTCGTCGGCCGTGCGCACCGGCACGTGCGCCGTGACGTCGCCGGCCGCGAAGCGCCGCACGCCGGCGGTGAGCTCGCGCAGCGGCCCGAGCAGCGAGCGCGACAGCCAGGCGCCGGTCACGATCACCACCAGGAGCGCGATCGCGCCCACGATCGCGAGGTCGCGCGCCAGCCGATAGACCGGCGCGAAAGCTTCCGACGAATCGATCTCGGCGATCAGCGCCCATTTGACGCCCGACACCCTGACCGGTCCCCACGAGGAGAGGTTGGGAACGTGGCGAAAGTCGAGAACCTCGCCGGTGCCCTCGACGCCGCCCAGCGCGGCGCGGCTCGCCTGCGTGTCGATGCGCTGCTGCAGCACCGGCGTGCCGTAGCGGCGGATGTCCTCGATATCGTTCGCCGCCGTGCCGTTGGCCTTGGCCTCGGCGAGGTAAAGGGCTGGGTCTTCATAGAAAGTGCGCGGGCCGGAGCGGACTGTGAAGTCGGGCCCGACCAGATAGGCCTCGCCGGTGGCGCCGAAGCCCTCCTGGCGCCAGCGCCGGCCGCCGGTCACGATATTGTCGATCTCGTCGATCGACAGGCGCGCCACCAGCACGCCGATCACCTGGCCCTGGTCGATGACCGGCGCGGCCATGAACGACGCCGGCGCGCCGTCGGCCGGCAGATAGTCGGCGAAATCCTCCAGGCAGGTCGCCGACGGATCGGGCGCCGCGGCGCAGCGGGCGGCGGCGGCGGCGAGATTGGAATGGCGGTAGGGCCCCGCCTGCAGCGAGGTGGCGAAGTCGGCGTCCTTGTCGACGGTGTAGAGGATGCGGCCGGTCTTGGGCTCGACCATCAGGAAGTCGGAGAAGTTGAGCGTCGCCGCGGCGGTGCGCATCAGCGGGTGATAGAGCGCGTGCAGCTTCGAGTAGGCGCTGCCGTCGTCCGGATCGTTCAGCAGGCTGCGGCGCTCCGCCGGATGCGGGTTGTCGACGATATAGAGGTCCTGCAGGAAATAGGGCGCCGCGCCCACGGGCAGGAACTCCTTGACCGGCGTGTCGGCGCCCTGCAGGCGCTGCACCATCGGCATGTATTTGTCATTGTACCAGCCGTCGACCTTGCGGCGGACATCCGGCGGCACGTCCTTGCGGTCGAGCTCGTCGACGGCGTCGCGGAAGCCGCGCATGGCGTCGACAACCATCTTCGAGGCGGCGAGCAGCCGCATCTCGCCGCGGATGCTGCGGAAATAGGTCTCGACCTGGCGCGTCTTGGTCTCGCGCGCCGCCGTGAGCTGGGCGAAGATCGTGCGCTCCAGCGCCTCGCGGGCGCGCACATAGCCCAGCACGCCGGTGATCAGCACCGCCACCGCGCCCAGCAGGATCAGGATGGCGAACAGCTTGGCCGCCAGCCCGAAGCGCGCGGGACGAAGGGGTACTGCGGAAGGCGTCGCGGTCATGGCGAGGTTCTTTACTGACCCCGCCGCGGGTTGGATAGGCGTAGTTTATCGCCGCAGCCCGGGCCGCTGCTGTTTCTGGCTCCTTCCCCACGGGTTCCACACTGGCCAGCCAACTAATTCGGTCGACGTGAAAAAAAGGTGGCATCCCGACGTTGTCGTCATCCGGCGCCGTGCGGCCCTTTCGTCTTCAGCGTGTCGGCGCCGCCCGCCGACGCTGCCCGACCTCGGCCGACGTCTTCGCCTTGCGCAGCAGCACCGTCCGGCACCCCACGTCCTGACCTCATCGGGGAGCGACCCCTGTCAGGCCCGTGGGGTGGACAATACCAAAAGCGCCTTCAAGGGCACCGTCCCGACTTCCGACCTCACCGGGTGAACACCCTGTCGGAATCCAGACACGGAGCCGCCAGTGGAGGAGTGAACTGGCACCTGAGAAACTGTCCCGACGACCAGGATGTTGCGTGACCCGTCTGTGGCCACGCGGGGCATGATCGCCTCGCCGCCAAATCGTGGCGGGTTCATGACGAGGCCTCGTCGCCGATCAACTCACGCCGGATTGGTTTCGCCCAGAATCTGCCCGATCAGCGCCATGAGCGCGCGTGGCCTGCACGGCTTCAGCATCACGGGCCGATCGCGGTATTTCACCGGCAGTGCAGAGGCTGGATGACCGGTGACAAAGATGAACGGGGTGCCCGCGAGGTCCAATATCTCCGAGATCGGAAACACCGTTTCGCCGCCAAGCATCACATCCAGCAGCGCGAGGTCGACCCGTTGCCGGGCAAGCACCTCTCGCGTCGTCGCGACGGTCCTTTCCGGTCCCACGATCGAATGTCCTGCGTCCTCGACCATCCAGGACATGGCCATGGCGATGGAATTTTCGTCTTCAACGACCAGGATACGCGCCATGCGAAGGACCCCCCACGAGCCCGCCGCTAAAACGTCGCTTCGCCTGGAAAGTTGCCGAGGGCAGGCGCTTCATCCGGCGGACGACGCAAGCCCACCGCAATGGAACAGGCTCTACCCTTTCTTGGGCGTGTAGGCGCCGCCCGACGATGCCGCCCGCACCTCGGCCGCCGTCTTGGCCTTGCGCAACAGCACCAGCCGGCGCGCCTCGTCGTCGAGCATCGCCTGGGCATTCTTGACGATTGCCGGCGCGTGCCTGGGCGGGAACTTCACCGCGCCGTTCTCGTCCATATGGATGAGATCGCCCGGCGCCACGTCCATGCCGCCGACCGAGACGGGCACGTTGACCGACTGCACCGCCATCTCGCCATGGCCCGCGGTCACGCCGCCCAGCAGGAGCTGGAAACGGAGCTTGCGGATGGCGTCGACGTCGCGCGACGGGCCGTTCGACAGCATGCCGACGCAGCCCACCGCCATCATCGAGCTCACCATCATCTCGCCGGCAAGGCCCGCCTTGTTGTGCAGCTCGGGCGGCCATTTCTGCTGGATCACCAGGATGGTCGGCTTCTTCATGGCGTCGAGCGCGTCGACCACGTCCATGAAGGAAAGCCGCCCGGCATAGTTCGGGTCGGGCAGGCCGTAGACGCACGTCACGGCGTAGCCGACGATCGCGCCCATCTCGGGATAGATGCAGCGGATCGAGGTGTCGGTGTACCAGTTCTCCGTCCACGGATTGTAGAGACCGAGGCAGAGCGGATTCTTCGGATAGGTCGCTACCACGTTGGTGATCGTGGGCGTGTCGATCTTGCGCAATTCGGCGAAGAGCTGGTCGTCGGTCGGCTGGATGGATGCGTCGGGCATGGCGGGCGGTTCTCTCCTGTTGTGGCCTCGTTCTTCGCGCAATTGCCGGCCGCCGACAAGGGAGCACCGCCGGTCGGCCGGCATTACAAACAGTTAACTTGACGGGCAATTTGCCGACAAAATACAACCCTGATGCGTCGACCCGGCGTTGCATGCAGGGCCGGTCGGCAACCAAGGGGAGTATTCTGGGAGACCTACCATGGCAAAGCCAAGTCAATCAGCCGGCGGCAGCGGGTCGCCGAAAGCAAGCGGTGTTCCCGAGGCGCAACTCATCATCGACTGCACGGAAACCGACTTGCCGAGCGACACGGAAATCTACGTCTACATCGTCGGGCTGGTGGTCAACACGTACTACTACATCGACAAGAACGGCATGCCGCAGCAGATGAACGTCAGCGACAACAAGCAAAACGCCAACACCTTCCCGGGCATGCACAAGCTCTCCAAGGAGGCGCAGGCCGCGATCACGCCCAACTACCCGCTGGCCTGGGCGGACTGGAGCATGCCGGTGTCGGTCGGCAGCAACCTGATCCTGCCGCTCGGCAACATCAACACGACCAACATCCCCGGCCTCGGCACAGGCACGGCGGCGTTCAGCGGCCGGGTCTATTTCTCGGTGGGCGTGCCGCGGCTGCCCTTTACCGTGCAAACCAATGGCTATGCCGCGCCGGTCTTCGGCACCACCTACTCCGGCATGGGCGGCTCGCTGACGCTGTTCGACTGGATCGAGTTCTCCTACGACAGCGAGGGCAACTTCAACGGCAACACCACGCAGGTCCAGCAGTTCGGCTTCCCGATCTACCTCACCGGCACGCCGGTCGGCCAGCCGCGCAAGTCCTATCCCACTCAGGGCCGGCTGAAGACCGATCGGACCAAGATCCTGAAGACCATCGCCGCCGGCTCCTCGCCGCTGGGCGGCTCCGCGGTGATGGTGGGCGTGCCGCCCAAGACCGACAAAGCCTATCCCCCCAAGATCGACTATCTGCGGGCGGTATCGCCGGTCACCGTCAGCGGTGGCGGGACCACGCTCAACACCTACTTCAACAACGACCTGGCGACCGCCTACGCCGCCTGGCAGACGACGCCGCTGGTCACCAACGACGGCGCGACGGGCTATTACACGGGCGTGGTGTTTCCGTTGACGAACTACCCGACCGTCTCGGCGCCGACCGGCTATCCCACCGGCAGCCTGGCCGTCTACCAGGGCAACTACCCGACCATGGCGGCGCTGGTCCCGGTGATACAATCGACCAGCCCGGCGTTCTATCTCACCGGCGCGAGCAACCTCGTGACGTCGAACGACATCTGGCAGTGCGCCGGCTCCCTCGCCGCCGGCGGCGCCGCCCAGAAAAACGTCGGAAAGATGATCGCGGCGGCCTTCAACCGCGGCATGATCGTGAACGGCGGCACGGTGACGACCTCGCTCGACGACACCACCTGCTCGGCCGACGCGGGCAGCTTCTACAGCGCGGGGACGACCTTCAACCCGTGGGCGCAGACCTTCCACCTCGTCGCCGACAACAAGCTCGCCTACGGCTTCCCCTACGACGACGTCTGCGACCAGAGCACCGACATCCCGCCCAGCGGCGATTCGCTGGTGGCGGCCTTCATCCGCATGACGCTCGGCAAGTTCCACGACTGAGCCGGCGCCGGCAGAATGCTGACGCCGCCTCCGCCGACGATCACCGGGCCGTCGGCGGAGGCCGGCACCGGCAGCGCGAGCTGTTTCTCAACGTTAGCAAGGTGGCGCGGGCCGGTGACCGCTGGGCAAGACGGGGGGCTTCCGGTAGAGCCTTCGACTGCCTCGCGAGCGAACGGGCGTCTTCGCCATGTCCATGCCGTCACCAACAGAACGATCCTGGCCCGTCGGCCTGCTGGTGCTGCTGGCGGTTGCGATCGCCCTTTACGGCCTCATGCTTGCCAATGCCGTGACCCAGCCGTCGGGCGGCGGCGAGGCCGGGATCGAGGCGGCGCTGGAGGGCCTCTTCCTCACGGCGGGCCTCTGGATCGTGCTCGTGATCATGATCATCGTCGGCGCCGTCGGGGGCACGATGCCGGGCTGGGCCGGCGGGCTCGCCGGCATCCTCATCCCCGCGTCGGGCGTCGCCAACTTCACCGCCGTCGACCTGTGCTCGCGCCACATGCCGTGGGCCATCGTGGTTCCCATCCTGCTGGCGCCCCTGATCGCCTTCTACGCCTTCTGGGCGGGATGGCCGCGCCTGCGGGCGGCGCTGCCGGCGGAGCGCACCAGCGTCGCGGTGTGGGCGTCGATCTTCGTTCTGTCGGCCGCGACGTTCGCGCTGGCGGCGTGAGCGCTCAGCGATCGCGGGCCAGCAAGGCGCGAACGCGGCGCAGCAGTTCTTCATACTTGTAGGGCTTGGGCAGGATCGTTTCGCCGCCAGGCCCCGGCGAGCGCACCACCCCGGAAGTCAGGAGGATCTTCACCCCGGGCTTGTTGTCCACGATCCAGCGGCCGAGCGCGAAGCCATCCAGGCTGCTGCCCTCCAGATTGATGTCGGCGAACACCAGGTCGACCTGCACCGGCGCGCTCAGGACCCGCATCGCCTCCTCGGCGCTGCTCACTTCGATGACGGCGAAGCCGTGGTGGCGAAGCTGGCTCGCCGCGACCATGCGGGCGAGGACGACGTCGTCGACCACCAGGATGATGGGCGGTTGCTTGTCGGCCGGTTCGCGATCGATGCCGTGTGCCGCGTTCATGACCCGAAAACACATTACTCGTGGCGCCCTGCGGGCGCGGCAGATTCCTCCAGCAACGGAGGCCAAGGCAAGCACAAAGGTTGGTTGCCGCACTCGCAACCATTGACCGAGACAGGCGTTATTGGCGCCATGAAATCGCCGCAGGATGTGTCCTCGGAATCGGTTGGCAAGCCGCCGCCGACCGTTCTCGTCGTCGCCGACGAAGTACTCGTGCGCATGGCGATCTCGGAGTATCTCCGGGAATGCGGCTACAATGTCGTCGAGTCGAGCGACGCGCGCGAAGCCATCGAGGTACTGACGTCCGACGTGGCGGTCGACGTGGCCTTTTCCGATATCGTCATGCCCGGCGACATGGATGGCTTCGGCCTGGCGCAATGGATTCGCCGAGAGCGTCCGGACATCAAGGTCGTCCTGTCGGCAGGCGTCGCCCGGTCGGCCAAGGCGGCGGGCGAGCTTTGCGAGGACGGCCCGACGCTGGCCAAGCCCTACGAGCACGCCGAACTCGAGCGCCGCATCCGCTCGCTCCTCGCCGCGGCGCCAAAGCGCGATTGACGCGACGGCTCGTCAGCGCCCGATCAGGCGGCGGATGCGGCTCATGAAATCCGTCGCGGGTTCGTCGGCGTAGCAGCGGCCGAGGGCGATGCGCGTGCCTTCCAGCAGGCCTTCCTGCGTGGGAAACCACGGATACCAGCCGGCCAGCCCGGCAAACACCGGATCGAGCGACGTCTTGCTCGCCGGCAGGAAGTCGAACTCGATGGTGGGCCTGAGCGCCGCACCGCAGATCGGCGCGTGCAGGACGACGCTGTTCTCGAAGATGACCCAGATCGGTTTCTCGCTCTCGATCGTGAGCTCCTGGCCGTCGCGCTGGCAGAACCAGGTCGTGCCCGAGCGCCGTCCCGCGCCCTGCGGCAGGATGAAGACCTTGCGGATGGCGGTCGGCCAGCCGTCGGTATGCCGGTCGGCGGCGACGTCGCGCGGCACCAGCTGGAACTGGCGCGTCGAGCCGATGCGGAACGGATGGCCGATCGCCTGCTCGATCATGGCGCCGTTGGCCGCCAGGAATTGCGTCAAGAGCGCCAGCGAGCGCGGCGCGAGCTCGCGATACTCGTTGCAGGCGTTCATGTAGTCGCTTTGCGAGGCGGCCGTGCTGACATAGCCCAGGGCGAAGTCGTCGTGCCGTAGCGGCGTCTTGCGACTTTCAAGCAGGGCGGCCAGGAGCTGGGCGGCGAGATTTTCATCGAGGGGAAAGACCATCACGCCGGTGCGCGACAGCGGTCCGGAATCGCAGTCGAGCGCCGCGGAGAACGCGCTCCAGGCGATGCGCGAGAGCTCCGAGCGCACCGCCCTGAAGCGGACGAGCTCGCGGTCGTCCTCGCGTGCATGCTTTTCCAGCGCGTCGATTTCCTCGGCCAGGCGAAGGTCCGGATACTCGAGCAGCTCGCGCAACGATCATTCTCCTGGGGCGGTGGTGCAGTGCTGTGGTGCGGTGGTGACGTCTTGGCATGGCCGCCCGCCGGCGCACAAGTGGTCACGGGTCACCAGCCTCCTCCGACACGGACACTGTGTGGACACATCACCGAATTAGGCTCCTCTCCCCCGCTAGGGGGAGAGGTTGGGTGAGGGGGATGCGCACGTCGTTGCCCCCTCACCTAGCCTCTCCCCCTAGCGGGGGAGAGGAATTCGAGTTGTGCGCACCTCTCCCGTAAGACGAGGGAGGCGAGATGACACGGCGTCGTCACGGCACGAAGATCAGGAACACGAAGATGGCGAACAGCACGAGATGGACGAAGCCCGGCAGGATATTTGTGCGCCCGCCGCCGAAGGTCACCAGGCTGACCAGGAAGGTGAGCACCAGCAGGACCGTGTCCTTCGTGTCGATGCCGAGCTCGAGCGGCTGCTTGAGCACGATCGCCAGCAGGCTGACGGCGGGAATGGTGAGGCCGATGGTGGCGAGCGAGGAGCCGAGCGCGAGGTTGAGGCTCTTCTGCAGCTCGTTGCGCCGCGCCGCGCGCAACGCCGCCACCGTCTCGGGCAGCAGCACGAGCAGCGCCACCAGGAGGCCGACGGCCTCGAGCGGGGCTCCCACCGCGACGACCATTTCCTCGATCGAGCCCGACACGCCCTTGGCCAGCAGCACGACGGCGACCAGGCCGACCAGCAGCAGCGCGACGCTTTCCCAGAGCTGGTGCAGGCTGGGCGGCGTCGCATGGTCCTCGGCTGCGCCGCCGAGATCGGACAGGAAGTAGTCGCGGTGGCGCACCGTCTGGACGTAGAGGAAGACACCGTAGAGCGCCAAGGTGACGAAGCTCACGAAGACGAGCTGGATCGAGCTGTAGAACGGTCCGGCCATGCTGGTCGTGTAGGTCGGCAGGACCAGGGTGAGCGTGGCGAGCGGCATCAGCACGACGAGATAGGCGCTGGCGCCGGGCAGCCGGAAGCCCTGCTCGCCGTAGCGCAGCCCGCCCAGGATCAGGCAGAGCCCGACCACGCCGTTGCAGACCACCATGATCACCGAGAACACGGTCTCGCGCGCGAGGCCGGGCGCGCCTTCGCCGGCCAGCATGATCGACAGGATCAGCGCGACCTCGATCACCGTCACGGCGACGGTCAGGACCAGGGTGCCGTAGGGCTCGCCGGTGCGGTGCGCGATCACGTCGGCGTGATAAACGGCGGCAAACACCACGGCCATCAGCACGACCAGGCCCACCAGCGGCAGCACCGCCTCGAGTACCGGCGGCGCCTTGCCGGCGGCCGCCGAAAAGCCCAGCGCCACGGCAAGGCCCAGCAGCGGGGTCACCCGCCAGAGAATCCGTCTGCGCCCGCTCGCCATCGCTCTCTCCAACCTTCACAGCCCGCGCCACCGCTATTGAGCCGCAACGTTTAAGCACGACAGCCGCTCTCGCAGAAAGTGTGAATCCTCCCGGCCCGTGACTGCGGCAATAATGTGCGTCAAACTGGCGTGCACCGGGCACGCTTAGAGGCGTCCCCAACGTATAGCCATGATGTAGGCACAAAGCCCGGGTGAAACTCGGGCGGTATCCGCCGATGGAGCTTGGCGCGGATGAATAAGAAAGCGTTGTCGAAGTTTGGGGCGGCCGCTCTGCTGATCGGCCTGGTCGTCGCCGGTTACATTGTCATCAACCAGATGGGTCGCGACAAGGCACGCGCGGCGGCTGCGGCCAATGGCCAGCCGGCCGTGCCCGTTACCCTCGCCATCGCCGAGGCGCGCGACGTGCCGGTGGTGATCCGCGGGCTGGGCAACGTGCAGGCCTACAAGACGGTGGCCATCCGTTCCCGGGTCGAAGGCCAGATCGTCAAGATCTCCTTCGAGGAGGGCCAGAACGTCAAGGTGGGCGATCAACTGTTCCAGATCGACCCGCGTCCCTTCCAGGCCATGCTCGACCAGGCCAATGCCAACCTCAAGAAGGACGAGGCCCAGCTCGAAGGGGCGCAGCTCGATCTCGAGCGCTACGGCAAGCTGGTGCCGACCGGCTTCCAGTCCAAGCAGAGCTACGACCAGCAGAAGGCCACCGTCGACTCGCTCCGGGCCTCGATCGACGCCGACAAGGCGCAGATCGACAATGCCAAGCTCAACCTCTCCTATGCCGACATCCGTTCGCCGATCGACGGCCGCACCGGCCAGCGCCTGGTCGATCTCGGCAACATGGTGCAGGCCAACCAGAACACCACGCTGGTCACGATCACCCAGATCAAGCCGATCTTCGTCAACTTCACCGTGCCGCAGTTCGCCAACCACAATTTGCGCAAGAACCAGGCGAAGCAGGCGCTCCCGGTCGTGGTCTACTCGGCCGACGACACCTACAAGCTGGCGCAAGGCGAGCTGACCCTGATCGACAACCAGATCGAGGCCCAGACCGGCACGCTCAGGCTCAAGGCCACCTTCGCCAACACCGACGAACAGCTGTGGCCGGGCGAGTTCGTCAACGTGCGGCTGGAGCTGTCGATGCGCAAGGATGCGGTCACCGTGCCGCAACGCGTGGTCATGCAAGGCGCCAACGGCGCCTACGCCTACGTCATCAAGCCCGACAACACCGCCGAGCGCCGTGCCGTCGAAATCGAGTCCACTCAGGACGGCTACACCGTCATCAGCAAGGGCATCGCCGCCGGTGAGAAAGTCGTGCTCGACGGCCAGTACCGCCTGTCCAACGGCAGCCCGGTGCGCATCGACCAGCCGGCCGCCGCCCCCGCGGAAGCCGGCCGCAAGAGCTGACGCGCCGCCATGAACATCTCCGAAACCTACATCCGCCGGCCGATCGCCACATCGCTGATGATGCTGGGCCTGCTGGTGTTCGGCGCGGCGACCTACACGCTGCTGCCGGTGTCGGCGCTGCCCAACGTCGACTTCCCGACCATCACCGTGTCGGCGAGCCTGCCGGGCGCCAGCCCGGAGACCATGGCCTCCTCGGTCGCCACCCCGCTCGAGCAGCAGTTCGCCGCCATCCCCGGCCTCGCCTCGATGAACTCGACCAGCGGGCTCGGCGCGACGGCGATCACCCTGCAGTTCGACCTCAACCGCAGCATCGACGGCGCCGCCACCGACGTGCAGACGGCGATCAACGCGGCGAGCGGGCTGCTGCCCAAGGACCTGCCGACCCCGCCGACCTACCGCAAGGTCAACCCGGCCGACCGCGCGGTGCTGATCTACGCGATCTCGTCCGACGACCTGCCGATGTACAAGGTCGACGACTATGCCTTCGTGATCCTGGCGCAGAAGATCTCGGCGGTGACCGGCGTGTCGCAGGTGCTGGTCGCGGGCCAGCAGGACTTCGCCGTCCGCGTGCAGGTCAACCCGGTGGCGCTGGCGACCCGCGGCATCGGCATGGAGGACGTGCGCAGCGCGCTGGCCGGCGCCACGCTCAACCAGGCCAAGGGCAACATCGAGAACGACAACCTCTCGGTGATGCTCGACACCAACGACCAGCTGTTCAACGCCGCGGCCTACAAGAACATCATCGTCGCCTACCGCAACGGCGCACCGGTCAAGCTGCAGGATGTCGCCGGCGTGATCGACGCCACCAAGTCGCCGCGCACCGGCGCCTGGTACAACGGCAAGCGCGCCGAGCTCCTGCTGATCTTCCGCCAGCCCGGCGCCAACACCGTCGAGATCGTCGACCGCATCAAGGCCATGATGCCGCGCCTGCTGGCCTCGATCCCGCAGAGCGTCCATGTCGACCTGATGTCGGACCGCTCGCGGTCGATCCGCGATTCGGTGACCGACGTGCAGTTCACCATGCTGCTCACCATCGGCCTGGTGGTCATGGTGATCTTCGTCTTCCTGCGCCACCTGTGGGCCACCATCATCCCCTCGATCACCGTGCCGCTGTCGCTGGTCGGCACCTTCGGCGTCATGTACGTGCTGCGGCTACAGCATCGACAACCTGTCGCTGATGGGTCTCACCATTGCCGTCGGCTTCGTGGTCGACGACGCGATCGTCATGATCGAGAACATCGTGCGCTACATCGAGGAGGGCGAAAAGCCGCTCGACGCGGCGCTGAAGGGCGCGGGCCAGATCGGCTTCACCATCGTGTCGATCACCTTCTCGCTGATCGCCGTGTTCATCCCGCTGCTCTTCATGGGCGGCATCGTCGGCCGCCTGTTCCGCGAGTTCGCCGTGGTGGTCACGGTGGCGGTCGTCATGTCGGCCTTCGTGTCGCTCACCCTGACCCCGGTGATGTGCGCCCAGTTCCTCAAGCGCCATAGCGGCCACAAGCGCGGCTGGCTCGACCAGAAGTGCGAGGACATCTTCGAGGCCTGGCTGCGCTTCTACGACCGCGGACTGAAATTCGTGTTCCGCCATCAGTTCATCACCCTGATGTCGACCATCGCGCTGGTCGGCCTGACGGGCTATCTCTACGTCGTGATTCCCAAGGGCTTCTTCCCCGAGCAGGACACCGGCTTCATCTTCGGCCAGGCCGAGGCGCGCCAGGACATTTCCTTTCACGCCATGGCGGAGCTCCAGGAGCGGCTGGCCGACATCGTCAAGAAGGATCCGGCGGTCTCCGGCGTGGTCGGCTTCGTCGGCTCGACCGGCGGCAACTCGGCCGAGAACACCGCCCGCATGTTCATCCAGCTGAAGCCGTTCGACGAGCGTCCCGGCAATTCGGCGCAGAAGGTGATCCAGCGCCTGCGGCCCAAGGTGGCCCAGGTGCCGGGCGTGCGCTACTTCATGCAGGCCGGTCAGGACATCAATGTCGGCGGCCGCCTCAGCAAGACCGAGTTCCAGTACACCCTGACCTCGACCGATTCCGACGAGCTCAACCACTGGGCGCCGATCATCGAGGCGGCGATGGCCAAGCTGCCCGAGCTGCAGGACGTCACGTCGGACCAGCAGATCGCCTCGCCGCACATCGCCATCAATATCGACCGCGATTCGGCCTCCAAGCTCGGCCTGTCGCTCGCCCAGATCGACCAGACGCTCTACGATTCGTTCGGCCAGCGCCAGGTCAACACGATCTACACCTCGAGCACCCAGTACAAGGTGGTGCTGGAGGTCGATCCCAAACTCCAGCAGGATCCCTCCGCGCTGTCGCGTATCTACATCAACACGGCCAACGGCACGCAGGTGCCGCTCAGCACGGTGGCGCGCTTCACCACCCGCATCGCGCCGCTCACGGTCAGCCACCAGGGCCAGTTCCCGGCCGTGACGATCTCCTTCAACCTGTCGCCGGGCGTGGCGCTCGGCCAGGCGGTCGAGAAGATCCAGCAGCTCGAGACCGACCTCAAGACGCCGATCACGCTCGACGGTTCCTTCCAGGGCACCGCGCAGGCCTTCCAGTCGTCGCTGTCATCGACGCCGCTCCTGGTCGCGGCCGCCATCCTCGCCGTCTACATCGTGCTCGGCATGCTCTACGAGAGCTACGTGCATCCCATCACCATCCTGTCGGCGCTGCCGTCGGCCGGCGTCGGGGCGCTGCTGATGCTGATGCTGTTTCACTACGATCTCAGCGTCATCGCCCTGATCGGCATCATCCTGCTGATCGGCATCGTCAAGAAGAACGCCATCATGATGATCGACTTCGCGCTGGAGGCCGAGCGCGAGCACGGCAAGAGCCCGCTGGAAGCGATCCACGAGGCCTGCCTGCTGCGCTTCCGGCCGATCATGATGACGACCTTCGCCGCGATCGGCGGCGGCCTGCCGCTGGCGCTCGGCCAGGGCGCGGGCTCCGAGCTGCGCCGGCCGCTCGGCATCGCCATCGTGGGCGGCCTTCTGGTCTCGCAGTGGCTCACGCTCTACACCACGCCCGTCATCTATCTCTACTTCGATCGCCTGGGCCACTGGATGTCCGGCAAGCGCCGCCGGCCGACCGGCGAGATCCCGGCCACCGTGCCGGCCGCGGCCCACCCGCCGGAGGCCGGCACGCGGGCGGCCGACTAAGGCTCGGAGGGCGCGCCATGAGCCGGGGCCGCTACGAGGAGGAGGAATATCTGGAGCAGGACGACGACGAGATCGAGGATGCCGGCCGGCGCAAGAGCCTGATCGCCCTCGTCGTGCTGGCGGTCCTGGTGGTCGCGGGCCTCGTCGTGGTCGACCGCCTGCGCAGCGTGTCGGCGCTGCAGGACTGCCTGATGACCCGAGCCACCCACTGCGCCGAGATCAGTCCAACCAAGTCGCCCTGATCTCCTCGCTCTGCCGCGAGAACAAGCCGGCAACTATTGTCAGGGGTGGTGACACTTTCGGCCATACCCGTTCCGCGTGAAATTCAGCTAGAGTGACTTCGGGGTGTGCAAACCTGCGGCAAGCCTGGGGAGCTGCCCACGGAGTTTGCGTGCGATGAAGAGGGAGTTCCTGGCCAGACTGGGGGCGGTCGGCGTGATAGCTGGTCTCGCGGGAGCGGGCTACCTCTTCGTGCAGCATGCGCACCGCCCGACGGCGAGTGCGACGGCCACGGCCGAAGACGGCGTACCGGTCATTGCCGCCGTCGCCGCGACTCAGGACGTGCCGCTGATCGTGCGCGGCATCGGCACGGTGCAGGCCTACAACATGGCCGTCATCAAGACCCGCGTCGACGGCGCGATCGTCAAGGTGTCGTTCGCCGAAGGCCAGGACGTGAAGGAGGGCGATCCGCTCTTCCAGATCGATCCGCGGCCGTTCCAGGCGGCGCTCGAGCAGGCGCAGGCGGCCAAGGAACGCAACGAGGCGCAGCTCGTGAGCGCCGAGCTCGACCTCTATCGCGACCGCACGCTCAGCAAGGAAGGCTACCAGTCGCGCCAGAGCTTCGACGAGCAGACGGCGGTCGTGCGGGCGCTCAAGGGCCTGATCGCCTCCGACCAGGCGGCGATCACCAACGCCCGGCTAAATCTCGCTTACGCCGACATCCGCGCGCCGTTCGACGGCCGCACCGGCACCCGCCTGGTCGATATCGGCAACCTCGTGCAGGCGGCCCAGGCGACCAGCCTGGTCACGATCACGCAGGTGAAGCCGATCTTCGTCAATTTCACGGTGCCGCAGAACGTCAACGATCAGGTGCGCGAGAAGCAGGCCGCAGGACCGCTTACCGTCATCGCGCTGGGCGACGACCCCAAGGTCGAGCTGGCGCGCGGCGAGGTGACGGTGATCGACAACCAGATCGACATCACGACGGGCACGCTCCGGCTGAAGGCGTCCTTTCCGAACGCCGACCAGAGGCTGTGGCCCGGACAGTTCGTCAACGTCCGCCTGGTGCTCGCCGAACGCAAGGGCGTCACCACCGTGTCCCAGCGCGCGGTGATGCAGGGACCGGGCGGCTACTTCGCCTATGTCGTGAAGCCCGACGGCACCGCCGAGCGGCGGCCGCTCGACCTCGGCGGCACCCAGGACGGCATCGCGGTCATCCTGCGCGGCATCAGTCCCGGCGAGACGGTGGCCATCGAGGGCCAGTACCGGCTGACCGACGGCGCGCGCGCGCAGATCGACGCGGCATCGTCCGGCTCCGCCGCGACCGCGAGCCAGCCGCGGGCCGTCGTGAAGAACGAAGTGTCGCCATGAGCGTCGCGCCATGAGCCTGTCCGAGTGGTACATTCGCCGGCCCATCGCCACCTCGCTCCTGATGGCGGGCCTGCTGGCGCTGGGCAGCACGGCCTACACGCTGCTGCCCGTCGCCTCCCTGCCCGATGCCGATTTTCCGACCATTTCGGTCGGGGCCAGCCTGCCCGGCGCCAGCCCGGAGACCATGGCGACGTCGGTCGCCACGCCGCTCGAGATGCAGTTCTCCGCGATTCCCGGCCTGGTCGCCATGTCGTCGTGGAGCGGGCTCGGCAACACCTCCATCACCCTGCAGTTCGCGCTCTCCCGCAGCGCCGATGGCGCGGCCACCGACGTGCAGACCGCGATCAACGCCGCCGGCGGCCTGCTGCCCCGCGACCTGCCCAACCCGCCGACCTACCGCAAGATCAATCCGGCCGCTCGGCCGGTGCTGATCTACGCGGTGTGGTCCGACGACCTGCCGATCTACAAGGTCGACGACTACGCCTACACGGTCCTGGCGCAGCAGATCCAGTCGGCGCCGGGCGTCGGCCAGGTGGCAATCGCCGGCCAGCAGGACTTCGCCGTCCGCATCCGCGCCAATCCGGCGGCGCTGGCGGCGCACGGCATCGGCCTCGAGGAGATCCGCGGCGCCATCGCCACCGCCACCACCAACCAGGCCAAGGGCAACCTCGAGAACAAGTACCAGTCGCTCACGCTCGATAGCAACGACCAGCTGTTCGGCGCGTCGGGCTATCGCGACATCATCGTGGCGTTCCGCAACGGCGCGCCGGTCAAGATCCGCGACATCGCCGACGTGGTCGATGGCGCCCGCTTGCCGAGGAGCGGCGCCTGGTACAATGGCAAGAAGGCCGAGATCCTGCTGGTCTACCGCCAGCCCGGCGCCAATGCGACCCGGATCGTCGACCAGATCCGGGCCATGATGCCCCAGCTCAAGTCGTCGATACCGGCGTCGATGCATGTCGACCTGATATCCGACGGGTCGCTCGCCATCGACGAATCGATCGCCGACGTGAAGTTCACCCTGGTGCTCACGATCGGCCTGGTGGTCCTGGTGATCTTCCTTTTCCTGCGGCACTTCTGGGCGACCGTCATCCCCTCGGTGGCGGTGCCGCTGGCGCTCGTCTGCACCTTCGCGGTGATGTATCCGCTGGGCTTCAGCATCAACAACCTCACTTTGATGGCGCTCACCATTGCCGTGGGCTTCGTGGTCGACGATGCCATCGTCATGATCGAGAACATCGTGCGCCATATCGAGAAGGGCGACACGCCCCTGCAGGCGACGCTCCGGGGCGCGGGCGAGATCGGCTTCACCATCGTGTCGATCACCTTTTCCCTGGTCGCCGTGTTCATCCCGCTGCTGCTGATGGGCGGCATGGTGGGCGTGCTGTTCCGCGAGTTCGCCGTCACGGTGACCGCCGCCGTCGTCATGTCGGCCTTCGTCTCGCTCACACTCACGCCCGTGATGTGCGCGCGCCTGCTGCGCCCCCGCGGGCCCGCGCAGGAGCGCGGCCGGCTCGACAGGCTGTGCCAGGACGCCTTCGCCGCCACGCTGCGCGGCTACGAGCGCAGCCTGGGCTGGGTGCTGGCCCACCAGCCGCTCGCCCTGGCGGCCACCCTGGCGCTCGCAGTGCTGACCGGCTGGCTCTATGCGACGATTCCCAAAGGGCTGTTTCCTCAGCAGGATACCGGCTTCATCTTCGGCCAGGCCGAGGCGCGCGAGGACATTTCCTTCGCCCTCATGACCGAGCGGCTGGCTCAGCTCTCGGCCATCGCGCTCACCGATCCGGCGGTCTTCAGCGTCTCGGGTTTTGCCGGCACCTCGAGTTTCAATCCGTCGGAGAACGTCGCCCCGATCTACCTGCAACTGAAGCCGTTTTCGGAGCGCGACGTCTCGGCCAGCCAGGTCATCGAGCGCCTGCGGCCGCGGATGGCGAAGGTGCCGGGCGTCACGCTCTACCTGCAGGCGGCGCAGGATCTGACGTTCGGCGGCCGGCTCACCCGCACCCAGTACCAGTACACCCTGACCTCGACCGACCAGGCCATGCTGAACCACTGGGCGCCGATCCTCGAGCGGCGCCTGCGCGGCATCCCGCAGATCCGCGACGTCGCCACCGACCAACAGATCGCCTCGCGCCACCTCGCCGTCGAGGTCGATCGCGACACGGCCTCGCGCCTGGGCGTTTCGCTGTCGGCGGTCGACCAGACCCTGTACGACGCCTTCGGCGAGCGCGAGGTGGCGACGATCTACAGCTCGTCCACCCAGTACAAGGTGCTGCTCGAGGCCGCGGCGGATTTCGACAACGATCCGGCCGCCCTGTCGCGCCTCTATATCTCGGGCGCCAACGGCCTGCAGGTGCCGCTCAGCACGGTCGCGAGCTTCGTCAACAAGGTCTCGCCGCTTACCATCAACCACCAGGGCGTCTTTCCGTCGGTGACGCTGTCCTTCAACCTGGCGCCCGGCGTCTCGCTGGGCGAAGCGGTCGAGCAGATCGCCAAGGTGCGTCGCGAGCTCAACGTGCCGTTCACCGTGCAGGGCGCTTTCCAGGGCACGGCGCAGATCTTCCAGCAATCGCTCGCCACGATGCCGTACCTGATCGCGGCGGCGATCCTCGCTGTCTATATCGTGTTGGGGATGCTGTACGAATTGTACATTCATCCCATCACCATCCTGTCGGCCCTGCCCTCGGCCGGCGTCGGCGCCCTGCTGGCGCTGATGGCCTTCGGCTACGATCTGAGCGTCATCGCGCTGATCGGCATCATCCTGCTGATCGGCATCGTCAAGAAGAACGCCATCATGATGATCGACTTCGCACTGGTGGCCGAACGCGAGCATGGCAAGAGTCCGCTGGAAGCGATCCACGAGGCCTGCCTGCTGCGCTTCCGGCCGATCATGATGACCACCTTCGCCGCCATCGGCGGCGGCCTGCCGCTGGCCATCGGCCAGGGCGCCGGCTCGGAGCTGCGCCAGCCGCTCGGAATCGCCATCGTCGGCGGCCTTCTGGTCTCCCAGTGGCTCACGCTCTACACCACGCCCGTCGTCTATCTCTATCTCGACCGGCTGTCGCACCGCCTGCGCAACCGACGCCTGCCGCGCCCGGCCGCCGCCGAATAGGCATCGATGGGCTCTACACGACGCCGGTGGTCACGAGCCGGGAACAAAGGCTATGGACAGTGGGCGAGCGATGCTGCGCTATGCATCTCCGGCGAGTGCGCCCGGAGGTGTTCAATATCGAACACTTCGACAGGCGCGCGCGACTTTTAATCACTTGGCCTGGGGACGCTTGACCCAGCTCAAGGAGTTCTGCTCCGAAATTCCGCATCAGGTCGCCACCGCACCGCTGCTCTAGGAGAGGGAAGGATGGCGTCGAGCCAGTTCCGCGCATTCGAGGATCCCTGCGCCTGCAGGGCGACGGTCCGCGCCGCCATGTTGGAGATGCTTCCCACTTGCGCCAAATTCAGAGGACGCTCCTCGTTGGTCCCAGGAAGCACAGGGCGTGCGAAGAAAGCAAGATCATGAACGCCCTACACCACTCAAGAAGAGTCCTCGTCTCCGCTCTCAGCGCGCTCGCGCTGGCGATCGGCCTTCTTCTCGCCGCCGCGGGTGCGGGGCAGGCCCAGGCGCCCAAGGCGCCGAAGCCCGCGCCGCCGGCCAACCTGACGCAAAAGCAGTACGACGCGCTGGTCGATACGATCACCCAATCCGTGGCCGAGAAACTGAAAGCCGACGGCATCACCTCGCCGGCCAAGCCACCCGCCGCGGAAGGCCCCGATGAATTCGCCGCCTTCTTCGAGCGCGCCAGCGGGGACGTTCGCGCGATTCCCGCACTCGGCCGGCAATTCGCCGTCATTCCCGGGCTGCTCGACGAAAGCGAGCATGGCGGACGGGGATCCACCGCGTTCCTTCTCCTGCTCGGCCTCGTCGCCATCGTCGCGGTCTCCGCCGAAGCCGTCCTGCGCAAGCTGCTCGACCGGCTGCGCGCCAGGCTGGCGGCCGGCGCGCGGCCGCAACAGGGGCTGCGCTCGCTCGCTCACCTCGCCCTGCTCGCGCTGCTCGACGGTCTCGGCGTCTTCGCCGTCTGGCTGGTCTGCCACGCAGCCGTCGGGCTGTGGTTCACCGGCGCCACCGGACAGGACAAGCTCGCCGTCGCGGTGCTGACCGGGATCTTCAGCTGGCGCCTCTACGTGCTGCTGTTCCGCATCCTGCTCCAGCCCGACATGCCGGACGCCCGCCTCTGCGAGGTGCAGGACGGCGATGCGCGCGCGATGTACGACAGCATTTCGGCGGTCATGCTGCTGATCATCCTCGGCCGCATCCTGTACCGCGTGCTCTCCGTCATCGACACGCCGCCGGAGGCGATGGCTGCCTACGGCGCGATCGCCGTGCTGCTCTATTTCGCCGCCCTCGTCTGGCTGGTGGTGCGCTCGCGCGCCGCGGCGCGCCAGTGGCTGGTCGGCCTCGGCACCGTGGCCCCGCTGGCCGGCCTGATCGGTCGCCACTGGGTCGGCGTCGGCATCGTCTTCTTTGCGATCCTGGGCGGCACCCAGTTCTACGGCGCCGTGACGGATCGGGTGCATGTCGCGGCCGCGATGCTGCTGACGCTCAACCTCGTGGTCGGCGTGCTGGTCTTCGAGACGCTGCTGCAGGCCTTCGTGCGCCGCCTCGATTCGCAGCTGGTCGGGCAGACGCCGGCCAGCGATACGCCGAAGCTGCCCGACGTCGTCGCGCGCTGCGTGCGCGTGGCCGTGCTGATCGCGGTCGCCGTGGCGATCTCGGAGAGCTGGGTCGTCGAGGTGCTGGGCCTGGTAAGCGAAGACCAGTGGACCCGCTTCACCCGTTCCTCGCGCACCGCCGGCATCACGCTGTTCCTGGCCTTCGTGGCGTGGGAGCTGTTCAAGTACAAGGTCGATCCCTACATGGGCCGCAAGCCGGCCGGCGCCGCGGGTCCGCTGGCCGACGGCGACGGCGCGGTCAAGAGCGCCTCGCGGCTCTCGACCCTGATGCCGCTCCTGCGCATCGCCATGGCGATCGTGATCGGCGTCGTGGCGCTGCTCGTGGCGCTCGACGATTTCGGCATCAACATCACGCCGCTGATCGCCGGCGCCTCGGTGGTCGGGCTCGCCATCTCGTTCGGCAGCCAGACGCTGGTGCGCGACATCGTGTCGGGCATCTTCTATCTCGCCGACGACGCCTTCCGGGTCGGCGAGTACATCGACTGCGGCAAGGCCAAGGGCACCGTCGAGGGCTTCACCCTGCGATCGATCCGGCTGCGCCACCAGAACGGGCAGGTCCACACTATCCCGTTCGGCCAGCTCGGCCAGATCACCAACTTCAGCCGCGACTGGATCACCCTGAAGTTCAACCTGCGCTTCGCCCGCGACACCGACCTCGAGAAGCTGCGCAAGGCGGCCAAGAAGATCGGCACCGACATGCTCGAGGTCCCCGAGCTCAAGGCCGAGACCCTGGCGCCGTTCAAGATGCAGGGCATCGCCGACATCACCGACAATGCCCTGCTGGTGCGCTTCAAGTTCACCGCCAAGCCGGGCAATCCCGCCTCGATCCAGCGCGAGGCCGTCAAGCGCATGATCCGCACCTTCCCCGAACTCGGCATCGAGTTCGCCAAGGAGGGCGCGGCCGTGATCCTGCAGACGACGAGTGCCTCGCCGGACGGGGCAAGCGTCGAAGAGGCCACCCGCGCCGCGACGCCCGCACCGGCGGTGCCTGTCCCGGCGGTCTAAGCCAGCACGCGCCCCGGTCGGCGTTCCTGGCCAGGCTCGGAGCGCTCAGTCTTGGGCACAGACGGACGTGGCGCCGGGGGCGCTCGCCGGCAGCGAGACATGCACGAGCCGCCATCCGCGCAACCCGCGCGTCTCATTCTTTCCGGTCGTCGAACGGGATCCGGGCGTCCTTGTCGAAGCGCGCCTTGCGTCTTCGGCCGTACGCCCAGATCACGATGGCGATAAACGCAACGATCAGAATCACATGCCAGATCGTGAAGTCCATCGCGCTCGCTCCCTCCAAAGGATAGAATTTGGTCATGGCCCGGGCTTACCGCGCTTGACCTGGATCAAGGGCGGCCTCCGGTGCTCCGATAGACAGATCCAACTGTCAGATTGCGAGGGAAACGCCCATGAACCGAAAATTCGTCGCCCGCCTGCTCGCCACGGCGAGCATGATCGCAAGCGCCTTCAGCGTCGCCGCGCCGGCCAGCGCGCAGACGCCGGCCAGGCCCAACATCGTCATCATCTGGGGCGACGACATCGGCATCTCCAACGTCAGCGCCTATTCGGAAGGGTTGATGGGCTACCAGACGCCCAATATCGACCGCATCGCGCGCGAAGGCATGAAGTTCACCGACCTCTATGCCGAGCAGAGCTGCACGGCCGGGCGGAGCTCCTTCATCACCGGCCAATCCGGATTGCGCACCGGCCTCACCAAGGTCGGCCTGCCGGGCGCCACGCTCGGCCTGCGCAAGGAAGATCCGACGATCGCCGAGCTCCTGAAGCCGCAGGGCTATGCGACTGGCCAGTTCGGCAAGAACCATCTGGGCGACCGCAACGAGTTCCTGCCCACCGTGCACGGCTTCGACGAATTCTACGGCAACCTCTATCACCTGAACGCCGAGGAAGAGCCCGAACTGCCGGACTATCCGAAGGACCCCGCCTTCCGCGCCAAGTTCGGTCCGCGCGGCGTGCTCGATTGCAAGGCCTCGGACCGGGACGATCCCACGGTCGATCCGCGCTTCGGCAAGGTCGGCAAGCAGGTCTGCACCGACACCGGTCCGCTCACCAAGGCGCGCATGGTGACGATCGACGACGACATCGCCCAGCGCGCCGTCGACTTCATCCAGCGGCAGAACAAGGCCGGCAAGCCGGCCTTCGTGTGGGTCAACTTCACCCACATGCATTTCCGCACCCATCCCAAGCCCGCCAGCATCGGCCAGGCGGGCATCGGCCAGGACCCCTATCACGACACCATGATCGATCACGACAGGAACGTCGGAACCGTGCTCAAGGCGCTCGACGACCTGGGCATCGCCGACAACACCTTCGTCATGTACTCGACCGATAACGGCCCGCACATGAACTCGTGGCCGGACGGCGCCATGACGCCGTTCCGCAACGAGAAGAACTCGAACTGGGAAGGCGCTTACCGGGTGCCGGGCATGGTGCGCTGGCCGGGCAAGATCAAGCCGGGCCAGGTCTCCAACGAAATGGTCTCCCATCTCGACTGGCTGCCGACGCTCCTGGCGGTCGGCGGCGATGCCGAGGTGAAGGACAAGCTGCTCAAGGGCTACAAGTTGGGCGACATGACCTACAAGGTCCATCCCGACGGCGACAATCTCGTGCCGTATCTCACGGGACAGGCCCCGAAGAGCCCGCGCAAGTCCTTCCTCTACGTCAACGACGACCAGCAGCTGACCGGCCTGCGCTACGACAACTGGAAGCTCGTCTTCTTGGAGCAGCGCGCGCCGGGCACGCTGCGCGTCTGGGCCGAGCCGTTCGTCAGCCTGCGTGTGCCCAAGATCTTCAATCTTCGCACCGATCCCTACGAGCGCGCCGACATCACGTCGAACACCTACTACGACTGGCTGCTCGATCACGCCTTCCTGATGGTGCCGGCGCAGGACTACATCGGGCAGTTCCTGGCGAGCTTCAAGGACTACCCGCAACGCCAGAAAGCCTCGAGCTTCAACATGGACGAGGTGATGTCCAAGCTGGGCGACAGCCTGTTGATGGAGAACCAGGGCCTGGGAAGTCCGCCGCGGTAGGGCGCGCAGCCGGCCGGTTCGCTCATTCAATCTGCAGCGCGTGCTCGACAAAGGTGTCGCCGCCGCCGACGCGGGAAGTGTGAAACAGGCCCAAAAGCCTGCTTTTGTTCACTATTGAACAGTAGCGCCTCAATCACCACCTTATGGTTACGGGCCTATCTCGGTCCTCAATCTCCTCGACTAGACCGCAACGGCAAAAAGGCGCATTAGGGCGCCACCGAAACGCGCGTCGGCCGGGGACCGCAAGCCAACCGCCCGATGTTCACCGAAGTTCGCCAAGCCATTCTGCCGCTCGCTCTGCGTCGCTTGCATCGCAAGGACGACCTCGAGCGCACGTGCCTGCTGATCGAATCGCTGGCGCAGCATTGGCGCGATCGCCGGGCGTTCGACCTCCTGATCGTGGCGCCGGACCGCGACGCCGACTTCGTGCGCGAGCGGCTGCCGAAGCTCGCCCGGGTGAACGTCACCGTGCGGCCGGAAAGCGAGTTCTTCGGGCCCTTCAGCCGCTTCTTCATGATGACAGGCTGGTTCCGGCAGCAGGTCATCAAGCTTTACGTGCCCGCCAAGCTGGGATTCGGCGGCTACCTGACGCTCGATTCCGACGTGGCCTGCGTCGGCGATTTCGACGCCACGACCTTCGTGCACGAGGGCAAGGCGCTGTCCCGCTGGGAGCCCAAGCGCCATCACGACTGGTGGCGGAGCGCCGCCAAAATGGTGGGCGTTCCCTATGAAGTCAGCACCCACGGCCTCTCGGTCACGCCCAACATTCTCCATGGCGAGCTGGCCGCCCAGACCCTGGCGCATTTCCAGCACGGCTCGATCGATCCGGTGACGACGCTCGGCATCGAGGTGCTCCGCCGGCTCGGCACGATTCCCTGGACGGAGTATTCGCTCTACACCAGCGTCGCCGAGCTCAATGGCAACCTGTTCGACTATCATATCCACTGGGATCCTTCGTATTTTTCGGACACCCAGCTCGTCTCGGAGGAATCCTGCGTCTGGGACCGCGACGATTTCGAGCGCCTGACCAAGCTGCGCAAGGGCAGCGATCCCGGCGGCAAGTTCATCATCGTCCAAAGCCACGCCCGCATTCCCGTCGAGCAGGTCCGCGAGTACTGCATCAGCTTCGCGACCTGACGGTTGAGCGGCGGCGCCTCATGATTCCTCCCCTTCGCGGCGTCCGCGAAGGGGAGGTGCCCGCGTAGCGGGCGGAGGGGTCATGAGCGCCATCACTGAGGCTCATGACCCCTCCGTCGGCGTGAGACGCCGACACCTCCCCAGCTTCGCTGGGGAGGAATTGACGACGCGCTCAGTCCGCCGGCCCCGGCTGCGTCTTCGGTGCCGTAGCGCCGGCGCCACCATTCCGCGAGCTCGCCGACCAGGCCCTTGCGGAAGGCCATGACGATGACCACGAAGATGGCGCCCTGGATCACCAGCACGAACTCGCCGGTCGAGGCCAGGTAGTTCTGCATGGTGACGATGATGAAGGCGCCGACCACCGGGCCGGTGATGGTGCCGAGGCCGCCGACCAGCGCCATCAGCACGACCTCGCCCGAGGTGGCGGCACTCACGTCGGTGAGGGTGGCGAACTGCAGCACCATGGCCTTGGTGGCGCCGGCCAGCCCCGCCAGCGCGGCGGAGAGCACGAAGGCCAGAAGCTTGTAGCGGTCGGCCTCGTAGCCCAGCGAGACCGCGCGCTGCTCGTTGTCGCGGATCGCCTTCAGCACCTGGCCGAACGGCGAATGGATGAAGCGGTAGATGGCGCCGTAGCCGAACAGGAAAATCGCCAGCACCACGTAATAGAGCACGCGGTCGTCCTTGGTCGGGATCAGGCCGAACAACAAGGGCTTGCGGACGATGCCCTGCAGCCCGTCCTCGCCGCCGGTAAACGGCGCCTGCACGCAGAAAAAATAGATCATCTGCGCGAAGGCCAATGTAATCATGGCGAAGTAGATGCCCTGGCGGCGGATCGCCAAGGCGCCGGTCACCAGGCCCAATGCCGCCGCGCCTAAGACGCCGGCCAGGAGGCCGAGCTCGGGCGGCATATCGAGGGTCTTCACGACGTAGCCGAAGAAGTAGCCGGCCATGCCGAAGAACATGGCGTGGCCGAAGCTCATCAGCCCGGCATAGCCCAGCAGCAGGTTGAAGGCGCAGGCGAACAGCGCGAAGCAGAGCGCCGTCATCAGGAACACCGGATAGGCGACCCACGGCGCCGCCAGCGCCAGCACGGCCACGACGGCCGCAATGATCAGTCGCTGGCTGCCGGTCATCATTTGGCCTGCCCGAACAGCCCGGCCGGCTTGACCAGCAGCACGAGCGCCATGACGACGAAGATCACGGTGTTGGAGGCCGGCGGATAATAGACCTTGGTCAGGCCCTCGATCAGGCCGAGCCCGAAGCCGGTGACGATCGAGCCCATGATCGAGCCCATGCCGCCGATCACCACGACGGCGAACACCACGAGCACCAGGTTGGTGCCCATCAGCGCCGAGACCTGCTGGATGGGCGCCGCCAGCACGCCCGCCAAAGCGGCCAGTGCCACGCCCAGCCCGTAGGTGAGCGTGATCAGGCGCGGCACGTTGATGCCGAACGCGCGCACCAGGGTCGGATTCTCGGTCGCCGCGCGGAGATAGGCGCCGAGCCGCGTGCGCTCGATGCCGTACCAGGTGGCGAGGCAGATCACGAGCGCCGCCACCACGACGAACAGCCGATAGGTCGGCATGATCATGAAGCCGAGGTCGGTGCCGCCGGTGATCGGCGCGGGATAGGGCGCGCCGGAAGAGCCCCACTTCCACTGGAACAGCCCCTCGATGATCAGCGCCATGCCGAACGTCAGCAGGAAGCCGTAGAGATGATCGAGATGGTAGATGCGCTTCAGCAGCAGTCGCTCGATGATCACGCCGAACAGGCCGACGATCAGCGGCGCCAGCACCAGCGAGGCCCAGAACGGCACGTCGAAGAGGCCGAGCAGCAGCCAGGCGGCGAAGGCGCCCATCATGAACTGCGCCCCGTGCGTGAAGTTGATGACGTTCAACATGCCGAAGATGACGGCGAGGCCCAGGCTCAACATGGCGTAGAAGGCGCCGTTCACCAGCCCGAGTGCGACCTGTGCCATCTCACACTCCCAGATAGGTCTGCAGCTTGCCGATGCTCTGCTCGACATCGGCCGAGGCGATCATGTCGACCACCCTGCCGTCCTCCATCACGTAATGGCGGTCGGCCACGGTGGCGGCGAAATGGAAGTTCTGCTCGACCAGCAGGATGGTGAAGCCGCGGCTCTTGAGCTGGCGGATGATCTCGCCGATGCGCTGCACGATCACCGGCGCCAGCCCCTCGGTCGGCTCGTCGAGCAGCAGCAGGGTGGCGCCGGTGCGCAGGATGCGGCCGATCGCCAGCATCTGCTGCTCGCCGCCCGACAGCTTGGTGCCCTGGCTCTTCCGCCGCTCCTGCAGGTTGGGAAAGAGCTTGTAGATTTCCGCCAGGCTCATGCCGCCCGGCTTGACCACCGGCGGCAGCAGCAGGTTCTCCTCGACCGTGAGGCTCGAGAAGATGCCGCGCTCCTCCGGGCAGTAGGCGAGACCCAGCCGCGCGATCTGGTCGGAGGGCTGACCCACCGTCTGGCGGCCCTCGAAGGCGACCGAGCCCGTGCGCTTGCCGACGATGCCCATGACCGACTTCAGGGTCGTGGTCTTGCCGGCGCCGTTCCGGCCCAAGAGTGTCACCAGCTCGCCACGCGCGATCTCGAAACCCACGCCGTGCAGGATGTGCAATTCGCCGTACCACGCCTGCAGGTCGGCGACCTTGAGCAACGCCTCAGCCATGACCGGTCCCGACATAGGCTTCGACCACGGCGGGATCCTTCGACACCGTGGCGTAGGGGCCTTCGGCTAAAACTTCGCCGCGCGCCAGCACGGTGATCGTGTCGGAGAGGTCGGCGACCACGGACATGTTGTGCTCGACCATCAGCACGGTGCGGTCCTTGGCGACGGTGCGGATGAGGGCGGCGATGCGCTTGATGTCCTCCTGGCCCAGGCCCGCCATCGGCTCGTCCAGAAGCATCATCTCGGGATCGAGCGCCAGGGTGGTGGCGATCTCGAGCGCCCGCTTGCGGCCATAGGGCAGCTCGACGGCCTGGCTTTCGGCGAAGGCGCCCAGCCCCACGGCCGCCACCAGCTCGAGGGCACGGGCGTCGAGCTGGGCCAGCACGCTCTCGGAGCGCCAGAACTGGAACGAATTGCGCAACTTGCGCTGCAGGGCGACCCGGACGTTCTCGCGCACCGACAGATGGGGGAAGACCGCCGAGATCTGGAACGACCGGGCGAGCCCCATGCGCGCAATCGCCGCTGGCGAGCTGCCGGTGATATTGCGGCCGTTGAAGCGGATCTGGCCGCGTGTCGGCGTCAGGAAGTGGGTGAGCAGGTTGAAACACGTCGTCTTGCCCGCGCCATTGGGCCCGATCAGGGCGTGAATGGTGTGGCGCCGCACGCGCAGATTGACGTTTTTGACCGCGACGAAGCCCGCAAACTCCTTCGTCAGCCCTTCCGCCTCGAGAATTACTTCTTCTTCGGCCATCCGCCCCCCTGCGGTGTGGCGAATTAATCGAAGCTTGGCGCTGCTGTCCAGCACTGGCGGAGAAGGCGCGCCATCGCTAGATTTCGGCCCATTGCGGGGGGAACCGCAACTGGGAGGATTAGCGTATGAAAATTGGAAATACTGTCCGGGTGGCCGGCGCGGCCGCAGCCGTTGCCGGACTTGCCGCCTGGGGTCTGGTGGCCATTGCCCACGCCCAGACGCCGCCGCCGCTCAAGATCGGCGTCATGGACGGCTTCTCGGGGGTCTACGGCGACCTGACGGCCGGTGAAGTCGAGGCCATGCAGCTTGCCATCGAGGATGTCGGCGGCAAGGTTTTGGGCCGTTCGGTCGAGATCCTGTCGGCCGACCACCAGACCAAGCCCGATGTCGGCGCATCGATCGCGCGCAAATGGTACGACGTCGACGGCGTCAAGATGATCACCGGCCTCGGCACCTCCTCGGTCGCGCTCGCGGTCCGCAAGGTGAGCCAGGAGAAGGGCCAGATCGACATCAACACCGGCGCGGCCTCGGCCGACCTCACCGGCCCCGCCTGCTCCGAGACCGGCGCGCACTGGGTCTACGACACCTATGCGCTGGCCCACGTGACCGGCGACGCCATGGTGAAGGCGGGCGGCGACAGCTGGTTCTTCCTCACGGCCGACTATGCCTTCGGCCACGCGCTGGAGCGCGACGTGACCGAGGTCGTGAAGGCGGCCGGCGGCAAGGTTTTGGGCAGCGTGAAACATCCGCTCAGCACGCAGGACTTCTCGTCCTTCCTGCTGCAGGCCCAGTCGTCGAAGGCCAAGGTGATCGGCCTCGCCAATGCCGGCCAGGACACCATCAACTCGATCAAGCAGGCCGGTGAGTTCGGCATCGTCAAGGGCGGCCAGAAGCTGGCGGGCCTCCTGGTGTTCGCCACCGACGTGCAGTCGCTCACCTTGCCGGTCGCGCAGGGCCTGGTGCTGACCGAGTCCTTCTACTGGGATCTCAACGACGAGACCCGCGCCTGGACCAAGCGCTACCGCGCCAAGAAGGACAAGCTGCCCAGCATGCTGACCGCGGGCGTCTACAGCTCGACCCTGCACTACCTCAAGGCCGTGCAGGCGGCGGGCACCGACGAGCCCAAGGCCGTGATGGCCAAGATGCGCGAGCTGCCGGTCAACGACGTCATGACCAAGAACGGCAAGCTCCGCGAGGACGGCCGCCTGGTGCGCGACATGTACCTGTTCGAGGTGAAGTCGCCTTCCGAGTCCAAGAACAAGGACGACATCTACAAGCTGCTCGCCACCGTACCCGGCGACAAGGCCTACCGGCCGATGAACGAAGGCAAATGCCCGTTCATCAAGGGCTGAGCTCCAACAACATCGATACGGAAAGGGCGCCCTCGGGCGCCCTTTTCATGTTCATGTTCATCTTCATCTTTCATGTTCCTCTCCCCCTTGGGGGAGAGGTTAGGTGAGGGGGTTCAACGCGAAGATTGCCTCCCGCATCACCCCCTCACCCAGCCTCTCCCCCAAGGGGGAGAGGAGCATGAGTAACCGCGCAACGCCCACGAACCGAGCGACATGAGCATCGTTCGCCAGACCTCGGCCGGGGTAGAGGTGCGCCCCATGACCATGTGGCGCATGACTTCCGGGTTCGCCTGCATGGCCGAGTAGGCGTCCAGGTCACCGGCGCGAAACGCGCGAAGCCGCAAGCGCTCGGTGGCGACAGTCGGAATCTCGAACGTTGTCATCATCCCGTCCTCGGACGCCTGGAAATGATAGCTCGGCGTCGCAAATGGCGTCCATGGCGAGGCCGCGGACCAACCGAACGGATTCAGTCGGGGCAGCCGCACGCTGCCTCGCGCATCACCTCTGGTCGCGCCTATAACTATTGCGAGCGCGTTCGCCCGCCGCCTCGAGTTCCGCCAGCATGTCGTGCGAAACAGTGTCGGGCTCGGGCGCGGGCTTATCGCGCCACCGCCCACGCTGGCGATTCCTGAGCCAGAAGACGAGCGCCGTGGTGTCGGGCGGATAGCGCTCGGTGTACTTCACCGTCAGGGGCTTGCCACCCGACTGCACGACCTTCTCGACCTCGTGGCTGAAACCGATGGCGCGCTGGAACAGCCGCTCGGCGGCGGTGGCGTCGGCGATGTCGCGGCCCTGCTTCAGGGCCATCGCGAAGTCGGGAAAGCGCGCAATCCAGTCGTCGATCGTCGCGGGCTCGACCTCGAACAGATCGGCCAGGTCATCGTCCGTCGCGCCCAGCATGCAGAACTTTCGAGCAAGGTCGCAGACGTCGGGCGTGCAATCGGCGGGGTGAGCGGGCTTCGTCATGGTGCCATCCTCCAGTGTGAGAGCCGGCAGACATACGCCACAACATTGCTCAGGAACGTCAAGCGATAGGGGAATGAAAGACGCGGACGGAATCTCGATCCGGACGCGCCAATTGTGCCAGCACTGCTGGCAAAAAAGTTGATTCGTCTTGGGCGGCCGGCGGGCTCTAGCCTCGCACCATGGTTGGACCCTGGCCGCATCGCCCCTTCACCTTCCGCGCACTCGCCAAGGCCTACGGGCAGATGTGGTTGCGCTGCGACGTCTGCCGGCGCTACGCGCGCCTGAAGCTCGCCGGATTGCAGGACGTCGATTCGCGCACCAGGACCTTCAGCTGCTCGCGATGCGGCGGGGAGGCCCGTTTCTGCGTCGTCGAGCCGATCACGGAACGTGGCATGGAGGACTATCGCCTGGACGAGCGCCAGGATCCCGAGCGCCATCCGGCCGCCGTACGGCGCCTCACCGATCCACCGCCAAGCCGGGGCGGTGAACTGCCCGGCCGTACCTTCAAGGGACGGCGCTAGGGTCGTCCCGGGATAGCCGAGCCAGGCCGCCCTGCGGGCGTCAGGGCTGGCCGCGGCCGCGGCTTGCCAGTCCGGCCTAAAAGCCACGCTAATGTCGTGCTTGACTTTTACTTGATTACCACTTAAGTAATCGTCATGCACACAGAAAACACAGAACGCCTGGGGTTGGTCGAGGAAGGGCAGCGCAAGCGGGCCCGCTACGGCCGTTACATCTACCGTGCGCCGGCACTGCCGCCGGCCAAGCCGGCGCCCGTCGATCTGGCGACGGCGGAAATCCGCAACCGGATCGACAAGCGGCGCGAGGAACTCATCGCCGCGCACGTCGAGGCCGAGGCGCAGCGTGAGGCCGACCTCGAGCTGGCCAAGGTCCGGGCGATCCGGGACCGCCAGCCACGGCTCGACGAGTTGCTGCGGCTGGTCGCCGAAGTCACCAACGTGTCGGTCCAGTCGCTCAAGGGACAACGCCGGTCGCGCGCGATCGCCTGGCCGCGCCAGTTCGCGATGTGGCTGATGTGCGAGTGCCGCCGCGACGTGAGCTTCCCGATGATCGGTCGGGCGATCGGCGGCCGGGACCACACGACAGTGGCGCATGGCCTTCGCAGCGTGAGGGCCAAGCTGGACCATCCCGCCTTCAAGCCGTGGATGGACGATCAGCGTATCCGGGAAGCGCTGAGCCAGTCGGAGGTCGAACCATGAAATCCGCCAACTGGATGGCGTTCTATATCGGCGACTACGTCAAGAACACCCTGAAGCTCACCACCCAGCAGCACGGCGCCTATCTGCTGCTGATCCTGGCATGCTGGCAGGGCGAGGGCTCGGTGGAAGGCGACGACGAAACGCTCGCCTGCATCACCAAGCTGTCGATGGCCGATTGGCTCGGCGCCAGGACCAAGCTTGCCTCCTACTTCGAGGTCACGCCCGAGAAATGGACGCATCGACGCGTGCTCGAGGAGCTTGCCGACACAGCGCGCGTGAGGCGCGAGCGCAGTGCGGCCGGTCAACGCGGCGCGGCGCGGCGATGGGAAGGCCATGACGGAGCAACGGCGGATGCACTGGCCGAGCCATTGGCGGGCGGATCGCAAAACGATGCACCCTCACCTTCACCTTCACCTTCACCATCACAATCATCTTCACCGTCACCCTCTCCGGAAGTGCGCGCGAGCTCAGCGAGATTGATTCCGGAAGATTGGCAGCCTGCCGAGGCCGAGCTGGCCGCGTTGCGCCAGGAGCGGCCCGATATCGTGGGCGAGGTCTACGAGCGGCGCCTGCGCGACTTCCACGACTGGTGCCGCGCCAAGGCGGTGACCAGCCACGACATCGCGAGCACCTGGCGCTCCTTCATGCGGCGCACCGACCCACCGGCTTCGCTCAGGGCAGGTCGGGGGAAGGAGCCGGCGCCGCCGCGCAACGGCGACGGCGGCACGGGCGGGTTCCGGCCCACCATCCGCATGGGCGGGCCCGACGGCATCTGGCGGATCCGGCTCAGCGGATATCGGCCGGGCGATCCCTGGAAGTACGAAGGCGACCCGCCGGGCGGCCCCAACTGCAAGGTGCCCAAGGAGCTGATCCCGCATTGGCGGACCTACCTGCGCGAGCTCGAGGAGGCGGGCTGATGGCGGGAAGAAAGCCCACCTGCTGCCGATGCGGCAAGGTCAAGGAGCACGCGCACAGAGGTTACTGTTTGGCGTGCGAGGCATTGAACGTCAGGCAGTGGCGAAAGACTCATCCGCTAACGGCGGAACAACGTCGCAAACAGAACGCGCGGTCGCTCGCGCGCGTCTACTGGCTGCGTGGCAAGCTGCGGCAGAGGCCCTGCCGACCTTGCGGAGACGCCAACAGCCAACGGCACCACCCCGACTAGTCGCGTCCGTTGTCATCTGGCTCTGCCGCCCGTGCCATCTGAAGCTGCACGCAGCCAAGCGCAGGAGACAGCGGTGAGCGCGGCTCTCAAGCGAACAGAAGATATCCGCCGTCCCAATGCGCGGCACTTCGAGTGCTAACAGGCGCAAAGTCATTTCCAGAGTAAGTGTCAGCGGAGGAGCGCGTAGGGTTGGTCAATCGTGGCCGAGCAGAATGTTCTTTTCCGCGGGGCTCAATAGGGCCGCCAGATTACTTGTCGCCCGCGTCGCCTCTTCCCCAATCTCGACCCAAGCCGGATCGTCCAGGATCCGCTTATGCCCGTGGTCATTGCCTTCCGGAGCTTCGTGACCCTCAAGTAGGTGGTGCAGTGAGACGACGGTTGCGGCTTCGTCGTCCGTCACTAATCCTTTCTCGATCGCCCAATCGTAGCCGTGGCCGCAAAGGGTGTCGTCGAAGTAGCTGCACATGAACTCGACGTACGACCAATGAGGATTTTGATTCTGCGGATCAAGCCACTTGCGCCGCTGTAGCTCGACGTCGGCGAACTGCTGAAGGCAGTTCAGCCACCTTTGACGCCAAGTCCGACGAAAGTTCGTCTGGTCATTCACGCCGCCAGTCTGGCAGCCTCGGCTTCCAGGTTCCAGGGATTTAGCATGCCTCTTCGTTCTTCGCCGCAAGATAGCGCTTGGCCACGACCCCGCGCGGCTAGGTCGCGCCCCTTTGTTTACGACCGCCGCGTCGCCCGGTGCGCGACGACCGACTGGGTCGCGGCGTCCAGGCTGTTCTGCTCGATCTGTCTCGCAACCTCGCTTTGCCGGAAGCCATCCGGGCCGGCGATGGCCGACACGAGCGCCTGGTTCTCGTACCGGCAGGCCGCCACGACGGCCATGCCGATCGTGGCGGCATCAGAGCGGTAGTCGTCGAGTGCTGCCACGTTGCGGGCAAGGCAGGCGTCCCGGGCCTCGCGCAGCTGCACGACCTCCTGCGCGGGCGGCGCACTGTTGACCACGGCACAGCCGGATAGGGTCACGAACGGGACCAACAGAAATCCAATCCTCATCGTCGCCTGTGACATTCCCGTGGCCCTCGCGCATTGCCGGTGCTGACAGCGCGACAGACTCTCGCGGGAAGAGGGGAAAATCAACGCCCCTTCGGGAAGGCCTGTGCGCCGGAAGCACGCGCCGCAATCAAGCGCGGCAACGTCGGTCCGATGGATCGCGTGAAAGGCCGCGGGCCGCCGCGTTGCCCGGCGGCAGCTGCCGCCCAGGTCTTTCGATCGCCAGGCGCCCGGTGTGTGTGGAAACCCACATCGTCTCCACGGTCCTCGCCCTACGGTTGTGGCGCCGGAAATCCGGCAACCTCGATGAGGTCCACTCACGGGAGACTGTCATGACAAAGCATCGTAGCGAACTGCAGAACGAAGTTGCGCGCGCCTTGATCGAGTCCAAAGCGGTAGATCTGGAAATCGTCGGCAAGGTCCTGGGCCAGTTCGGTGCCCGCGCCGCGCTGAGCGGCGAAACCATCGGCGCCATCATCGGCCGGCGCTGCTGGGATATCTGCATCCCGCCGGAGCCGTATACCGTCAACGTGGCCGAACTCGCCGGCAACGTCGCCCGCTGATCGTCACGTCAGCGGTGCCGCGCCCCGATGGCGCCTGACCCATCATCGGATGGCATGGAGGACGACCTGTCGCGGCAGGTCGTCCTTGCGCTGGGCTTCGCCCGGGACGTCCTGGACGAGGTCGACTCCGCGAGCGACGGCACGCTGGGCCGCATCGCGCAGAAGGTCGTCGCCGAAACAGCCATGCTGCTCTACGCCGTCGCTCCCCTGCGCGCGACGCACGCGCCGGTCGACAGGGCCTGCGCACGCCTGGCGTCGCGGCTCATCCCCCTGGCGCGCGGCACGGAGGTCCGGGCGGCGGTCTGCCTGGATCCGGGCAAGGCGCTCGACCACGCGATGGCCCACATCCTGCTCGACAGGCTGGGCCATGCCGATGCGGCCTTCGACGCGCTGCTGCAGGGCGCCCAGCAAACCGGCCGGCAGCTCGGCCCGGAGCGCCTGCCGCATCGCCTGGTCGAGCAGGCTTGGCTCGAGCAGATCTGGCCGCACGGTGCGCCGTCACGGCAGCGCCGGTCGGCGGCCGTCGCGGCATCGGCGCTGGGCCGGCCGCTCGACGCCCTGAAGGCCGCGCGCGCCGACATCTACGCCTTCACCCATGCGGTGCTTTACGCCACCGACATGGGGCGGCGGCCGCTCGCTTCGCCGCGGCGACGCCGGGACATCGAGGCGGACGCCCTGGTCGCCCTGGGCTTTGCCCTCGACGCAGAGGATTGCGATCTCATCGTGGAAGTGCTGTGGACCTGGCCGATGCTCGGCCTGCGCTGGCATCCCGCCGCGCTCTTTGCGCTGAAAGGCCTGATCGAGCGGCAGGACTCGCTGGGCTTCCTGCCCGGCATCGGGTTCGCGCCCCAGCGTGTCGCCAAGATGTCGCCCGAACAACGCGAACGCCACGTGCGGGAGACCTGCTACCACACCGTCTACGTGATGGGATTCCTGTGTGCCGCCGCGTCGAGGCGGGGGCCGTTGCCACAGCGGGCGTCGCCTCGCGCGAAGTGTGGCACGAGCCGGGGCGCCGGCGCCTTCCTGCTCGACCTTCTGCAAGGGGACACGCCTCGTCCGCAATGGTGCGCCCGCATGGCCGGACAAAGCGCCGGGCTGCAGGACGCTGCCGCGCCGCTGCTGCTGTCGGTCCTGTTGAGGCGCGCCGCCGAAGCCAGCGACCTTGCCCGCCTGCGCCTGGTCTTGAACACTGCGCTGCACTACGGACTGGCCGATGGCCCGGCGCCGCTTCAGGCCGCCGCTCTCCTGCGGCGCGCGCAATGCCTTGCCGAAGGTATGGTGCGCGGCGCAGGTGACGCCGCTGACCTGTCGGCCGGGCAAGCGAATGTCGTACCGTCGCCGGCCTACGGCATTTGACCATTTTGTTCCGTCATCCCGAGCGAAGCCGCGGAGCCTGCCCCGAGCGAAGTCGAGGGGGGCGGCGTAGTCGAGGGACCTCCTCCAGTCGCCGGCCCAACAGAATAGGTCCCTCCACGCCGCCTCGCTGCGCGAGGCTCCGGTCGGGATGACGGAGATTTTTCAGTTCACCGCGTACTCGATGCCGCCGTCGATGGTGCGCAAGACCCGCAGGCGTTGGCCTTCGACCATGACCGACCCGCCGATCGGCGCGGCGAGCTGGATCTCGCCGGCCTGCATCGGATAGGAGGATGATGGCGAGGGCGGAAGATAGGCCGTGCCCAGGGTGGCCCGGGCCGCCGAAACCGGCACCGTCCCGACGGTCCCGCTCACCGCCGAGATCTGATAGTTCGGCAGCACTGTCGGATCCCGCGTCATCGTCGTCTCGTTGTTCTGGATCACGACATCCTGGCGAACGAAAACGGCCTGGTTGCCTTCGACGCCGACGAACCGCACGATCACCCGGCCGGCGTCCCGCGTGCGGCCGAAAATGTCGGCCTTGCCCATGATGTTCGGCAGCGACTGCGTCTGCTTGAGATCGAGGACGGTGTCGCCGACGCCGGCGATATACGCCCTGCCGGCGACGGCCGGCCGCGCCACGGTAGCCTGCTGCTCGATCGGACTGCAGGACGCTGCCGCCAGCGCCAGTCCCACGACGACCAAAGCCAAAGCGCGCATGTCATTACCCCTTCCTCAACGGCGCCGGGCGGCGCCACTTGCGCCTCTCAGCATTGCCCGAAGTAGTTGGGACACGGCGCCGTCTGGGGGCGCACGTGGATCTTGTGGGGCGTGATGAAGCGCTGGAGCTGCGCCACCACGATCGCCTGGCCGTCGCGCCCGTCGCTCGCCGTCGCCGAGCCGCCGTCGGCGCTGAGCGCCGGGCCGGCAAGCGCGCCCGTCGCCAGGGCGCTCAAGAGACCGAGTTGGACAAACATGATTTCTCTCCTCCGGTCGACGTGATCGTTGCCCGGGAGACGAAGCCTTCGGGCCGGTCGTTACAGGTGGCTTCGAAAAGCCTCGTGCCGCAGCCCAAGGCGGCCAGCGCCACGATCAGGGGCAGCAATGCCTTCATGACGTCGTGCACTGCAGCACCACGCCGTCATAGCGGCAGGTCGTGAGTCGGGTCCTGGCGGCGGGGTCGATCGCCGATTGCTGCTGCAGCAGGGCGCGCTGGCGCTCGGCCCAGTCGCGAAGGGACGCTTTCGCCTCCTGCAGCGCGCCGGATCTCCCGATAATGACACCCGAGCCGCTTTTCAGCCTGTCGCGGAACAGCCCGGCCCGCGACTGAGCCCACGCCGCGATGGCCGCGTCTTCGTCGCGCCACGCCTGCCACGAGATCCGGCCCGTCACCAGCCGCAGCAGATTGTCATCCCGCCGGACGTAGGATCCGGCCAGGATGGCGACGAACTCGGAATGCGCCTTGCTTGCGTCTTCCAGCTCAACCGACCGGCAAGGCACCAGACGGTCCGCATAGTGCTGGAGAAGCCGCGCCGCTTGCGCAGGCGTCGCGATGTCGGAGCGCGCATCGGCCGGGGCGGCCGATTCCAGCCGGAACCGGTCATCGCAGAGTCCCTTCGCCCTCTCTTCGCGGGGAAACAGCAGCCCGGCCCCTTGCAGCACCGCCAGGACGACCAGCAGCGCAGCCGGGGCAGCCAGGCGGAACATCGGCGTCCCTTTCCTAGCGGGCGAAGGGATCGCTGGCGGGCCGCACGGCGGCTGAATTGCCGCTGCTGCCGCCGGCCCGGTCCAACGCGTGCTGGCACCTGGTCATCTCGGTGAGCGCGGCACGGGCGTTGCGAAGCGACAGGTGGGCGATCGGCGTGCCGCGGTAATCGATGCGCAGGCCGGTGCTCGCCACGAAGTCCGTCACGAAATCGCTGCCGAGGCCGGACCGGCCCAGCACGACCCAGTCGCCCAGCGGGTCCGCTTCGAGGTCGCTGTCGTATGTCCGCGCCTGGTCGAACACGAAGCGCAGCCTGTAGATCTTGCCTTCCTCGAGCGATGTCCAGGCCGGGTTGCCGAGGATGAGGTAGAGGGTGTGTTGCTCCGGATCGATGCCCAGCCGGATCCCGGTCCCGTCCGCAGCGTACTGCGAGGCGAAGCAGCCATTGCCGATGCCAGGATCGACCCGGATCTGCCAGCCGCCGACCTCGGCGTAGGCCGGCGCGCCGTCGTTCCGGCTGAAGGCCGGCGCGGCAAAGGCGCCCATCGACAGGATGCTGAGCAGGCAAAGTCGAGCGAACATGTCCCTCTCCCGGTTTGGCGTCGTCGTCGCCGGAGAGACGGGGCTCGCGGACGGGTCGTTACAGGCCGCCGCGCGCGATCGGCAAAGCAGGCGTTTTATAAAACCGCATCAGCGGGTTAGAGTGGCGCGATCCGGAGAAGGACCTTGCCGAGAGCGCCGGCCGCAGCAACCGAACCGTCCGATATCGAACTGGTCGACGACGTCCTTCGCGCCGCTCCGGGCGCGGTCGAGGCGTTCTACCGGCGGCACAGCCAGCTCATCTATCACGTGATCCGTGCGCGCGCCGACCGCCAGGACGTCGACGACATCTTCCAGGCGTTCTTCGAGCGCATGATGAAGCGCGACTACCGCGTTCTGCAGCTCTGGCAGCGCGGCACCTCGCTGCCGATGTACCTCGCCAAGGTGGTGCGCAACTTCACGATCGACTTCCATCGCGCCCGGCGCTTCCGCGAGGAGGCCGTGGGCGGATCGAGCGAGCTCGAGCCATTGTCGGGCGCCCAGGCCGAAACCATCAGCGCGGCCAGCCATCTGAAGGAGCTGCGCCGGGTGGGCATCCGGGCCTGGGCGGCCCTCGAGAGCCGCGATCGCAGGCTGGTGTGCGACCGGCTGCACCGCGACCTCGACAACGACGCCATCGCGCGGCGCCTGCAGCTTTCGCCCGGCACGCTCCGGACGGCGATGTCGCGCGCGCAGGCGCGCCACTTGGGCGAGGTGCGGCGGCTCGCGCCTGAATTCTTTCCGGATCGAGGGTAACGGCATGCCAACCGCGTACGTCTTATGTTCCGATGGTAGGATCAAGCCATGAGTGCGCACCCAACCGAGGGCAGCGACGGACCGGAAACCGTTGACCCCGTGATGTCGGCGGTGCTGTCCAATCGCGGCCGCGCGGCCACGCCTCTGTCCCCGGACCAGGAACGGCTGCTCGACGACTGGGGGGCCGGGCGACTCGCACCCGCGGACGCCGAGCGGGCGGCCGCGCTCACCAAGGAGAACAGCCTCGCCGCCGAACGCGTGCTCGAGCGCCGGCTGCTGGAGGCCGCCCGGCAGAGCCCGCCCGTGCCGCAGGAGCTCGCGGCGCGGGTCCTGAGGGCGAGCCTGCCAACCAAGGCCGCGCCGGCAGGCGCCTGGTGGCGCCCGCTCGGCCGCTGGCAGTGGACAACGATCGCCGGCGCGCTGGCACTGGTGGCCATCGTGGCGGTGGTGGGCGTGCCGTTGTGGCAGCAGGCCACGCAGGGCGGCGATTCGATGCAGGTCGCCATGGTGACGATCACCGACCGCAATGCGCTGTTCGAACCCTCCGACGTCCGCCTGCGCGGCCCCGGCCCGCCGGCCGGCCCGGTCGTCGAGCAGCGCTTCCACGACGTCGACGTGCCCATCGGCATCCTGAAGGGCCTTGTGGCCACGCCCACCGCGGCGCGCAGCGCTTCGTCGCGCGAGATCGAGCCCTATCTGTCGATGAGCGGCGACGGCCGTCCCGCGCATGTCATCGTCGATTCCGCGCTCAAGGCGAAGATCGAGGCGGGCGCCGACGGCGAGCGGATGCCGGTGCGCATCTACGACCTCGAAGACCCGCGCACCGCCGACATCCGTCCCCTGGTCGGCCCATTGCCCAAGGGCCGGCGCATCTATCTGCTGACGCTGAAGCCATGAGACTGCGCGGCCGCGGAGTCTTGCGCCGCTGGCTGCCGGCCCTCGCCATCGCGCTGGACCTGATCGCGGCGATCGTGCCCGGGGCCGGGGCTCAGCAGGGAAATATCACCGAGCTCATCTTTGCCGGCCGCGACCTCGATGCGATCCAGCTCGCGAAACAGGGCTTCGCGACCGCGTCCGCGGCCGATCGGCAATCGGCGTTCCAACTTGCAGCGCGGGTCTGCGTGACCCTCGTCGACCTCGACTGCGCGCGCGACGTCAACGCACTCACCCATGACCCCCGCAACGCCCTACCGCCGTCCGAGGTCCAGCCGGCAACCGTGGCCTCCGGGCTCATGCTGTGGTCGTTCATCGAAATCACGATGGGCCACTATCAGTCGGTTGCTTCCGCGCTGGGCGAAGGATTTCCCCTCAAGCTCGTCAATGCGGGCAACGACCCGTCGCTCTTTGCGGAGCTGCAGCTTCTGGCCGCCCGGCGCTCGCGGCTGGCCTTCGACTTCGAGGCCTCGCGCGATCACCTGGACAAGGCGCTGGCCGGCGTGCTGTCGATGACCGGGGAGCGCTTCGATGCGGCGCGGCTTGTCGTGCGCATCGCCGGCCAGCTTTTAGACAACTACGACGCCGAGCGCGCGTTGCGTCTGGTCGCCGCGGCGGAACCGCTGCTTCAAGCCGTTCCGCCCAAAAGCTTTCTGGCCTACGAGCTCCGGCAATTGCGCGCCACCCTGGCCGGCTACCGCAAGGATTTCGCCGAGGTCTCGAAAGAGCTTCACCTGGCGCTGGCGACGCTGGAGCAACTCCAGTTTGCGCCCTCGACCAGGACTTTCCTCCAGGCGAGCGCCTACAACGAGCTGCTGGGCGCGGAGGTGCTGCGCGGCGACCGCGATGCCGCGCGCAAGCTGCTGCAGGCCCATCCGTTGCAGGCCAGCCGGGACGCCATCCTGCAGCGCGGCTATTTCGCCGACGCGCACGAATTCAATTTCGCCGTCGCCGATGAATTCGTCCGCCTGTTCCTGAACGAGCCTTCCGACAAGGACTGGGGCGATCTCCTGAAGCAGCCGCCGCGATGGACCACCGATCCCGAGCGGCTTCAGGAAGTCCAGGCGTTCGGCCAGGCGGCCATCGGCCTGGAACTTCTGCGGACGGGCAAGACCGACGAGGCGCGTCACACGTTGATCGAGGCGGGCCGCCAGCGTCTCGCCACCCTGCAGGAGCGCTATCGAAAGTCGGTCTACGCCTCGCCCCTGCCCTACTGGACCGACCAGCTGCTCTTCGAGTTCGCCATCGCAGCGACCTTCTTCCGCGCAGGCACGCCCGATTACGATCTCATCCTGGGCGCCCATGTCGTGCTGAACCGCTCCCTTGCGACCAGCGCCGACGATGCTCTCGCCGCCGAGGCCCTCCAGACCTCCGACGACAGGAAGCGCATCGCCCAGAGCGTGCGGACGATCGAGTATCAGCGGGCGGCCTGGGAGAAGGCGGAACTCACGGCGCTCGCCGGGCGCCTGGCGTCGCCCGCCAGGCGAAGTGCGGAGGCGACGACCCAGGAGCGGCTGCGCATCCTGCGCACGGCCAACGAGTTCGCCGTCCAGCAGCAGCGCCTCCACGCAGCGCTCAGCGACGCCAATGGCGGCGTCGATTCGGTGGCGAGCCTGGCCGCGGTGAAATCCCTGCTGCCGGCCGACGAAGCGCTGATCTTCTACGTGCCGATGGCGGGCGTGCTCGCCAAGATCTGTGTCCGGGCGGATCGGACCGCGTCGTCGACGCAGCAAGTGGACGGGACGGCCGCGACCGACGCCCGCCTCGTGCAGGCCGCGCTCACCGCCACGCATCCGCCGTCGATCGAGGCCGACAGCCAGTTTCCCGCCGCCGCCGCGGTCCGCCTGGGCAAGCTCATGTTCGGCGGACTGGAAGACTGCCTGCGCTCGAGCCGGCGCCTCTATCACATCGCGCCGCCCGGGATCGCGGGACAGGTGCCGCCGGCGGCGCTTCTCGCAGAAGTCCCGCCCGTGCAGGGCGCGGGCTACGACCTGCGCGCGGCCCCCTGGCTGATCCGCGACCATTCCTTCGTGCGGACCACCTCGATCGACGCCTTCGTGGCGACGAAGAAACTGTCGAAAACCAGGCGCGCGACCTTGGACTATCTGGGGGTTGGCGATCCCGTTCTTTCGCCGTCCAATGCGGCGACGCCATCCAACCTGCAGTCGCTGCCGCAACTGCCCGAGACGTCGCAAGAAGTCGAGCGCGTGGCGAGCCTGTTCGCCAGGCCGAAGGTCCGCCTGCTGCGCCGCGAGGCGGCCACCGAGGAGGCGTTCCGGCTGGAACCCCTGTCGGAGTTCGATGTCGTTCATCTGGCGACGCATGGCCTGATCACGCAGGAGCTGCCGGGCTTGCGCGAGCCCTCGCTGGTGTTCACGCCCGATCCCCAGGGCGATGCCTTCAATGATGGGCTGCTGACCGCCTCGCAGATCGCGGCCCTGCCGCTCAGGGCGCGCCTGGTCGTCCTGTCGGCCTGCAACTCCGCACGTTACGCGCCGTCCATCATCGACAGCGGCATCCAGGGCCTGGCGACGTCGTTTGCCATCGCGGGTGTGCCGTCGATGATCGCGGCCCTGTGGCCGATCGAAAGCACGCTGACGCGCGATCTGATCATCGATGTCTTCCGCGCCGCGCGGGCGGGCAACGTCGCGATCGCCGACGCGCTCGCCATCGCGGTGCGCCGGCACCTCGAAGGACCGGCGCCGCGGCCGCTGCTGCACCCGCGCTTCTGGGCCGCCCTGGTGGTGCTGGGCGACGGCTCGATCACGCTCGATGCCGATGCGCCCTCAAGTGCGCGCGATCTTGGAGCCTTCGCGGCCGTCAATCCCGCCGTCGATGAGGAGATCCTGTCCGGCGCGCCCCTCGACGACGATTTCGCCACCTCCACGATCGGCGCGTGGAACGGCAAGCGCTCGCCCTCGCTGATCCGCCGCCAGGCGACCGACGGGACGACCAAGTGGGAGGTCAAGGACGGCGAGATCGGCGCCGGCCTGACGGCGGCGGCCGGCCAGATGATCTACGCCGGCGGGTATCTGTCGATTCCGGCAGCCGCCCCGACGGTGAGCGCGCCCATCCTGCGCGGCCTCGACGCCGACGGAAAGGTCCTGTGGTTACACCGGCTCCCCGGTGGTCCCACGAGCACGATGGTCATGGGCCTGGCAACCGCGGCGGATCGGTCGGCCGTAGCGCTGGTGGGTCCCGTCTTCGGGCAGGCAGCGGGAACGGACTATTCCTTGATCCGTGTCGATCCGGCCGGGACGGAAGTCGCGCACCTGTCGATCGCGCTTCCCGGCAACGGAAAGGCCCAGCACTCCGGCCTGGTGAGCGTCGACGGAAAGGCAGCCCTGGCGGTCATCAACGTCAATGGCCAACCGAAGTCTGGCGACGGCAGATTCACGCTGAACGGGCTCGGGCTGTTCGAGCAATGCTGGGACGGCGATGCGGCCGACATCGTCTTCGTCGACCTGGCCGGCCTCACCGAACGCAAGCGCGTGCGGATCGAGCGCTTCGAGGCCAAGAGCGCGCTCGCGGCCGGCGACGGCTGGATCCTGGTGGGCGATGCCCGGGACACGTGCGGCCTGCAGAAGCATGCCGCCGCCTATACGGTGAGCAACGATGGATCGGTCGCGCCGCTGTGGCGAGACGCTTCCCCCTTCAATACCTTCGGCCGGGGCATCCGCAGGACCGCCGACGCCCTCGAGATCGTCGGTTACGCCCAACGCTCGATCGCCATCCAGGAGGCGGCACCGGTCGCCAATACGCCCGACTTCAGCAAGAAGCGGCTGGGTAACGAAGCCTATGTCTCGGGCGAGGCCTTTTCCGTCCGCCTTTCCGAACAGGGCGTGGAGCAGCGGCGAGACTTCGTGGGCGCGGGCTTCCCGGTCATGCCCATGGGTATGGCTTCGAGCGGCGGCCGCAGCGTGATCTTCGGGACGGTCGGATCACGGCCCCTCTGGATGACTCACTAGTCCAGACCGGTCCGCCGGGCGGATCGGCAGCCTTGGGCAAGTTCAAAACTGTGATCCAGCGGCGGTTGTGTACTTTGCGGCCAAAGCCGCGCCAATCGAGGAGCCTTACTTGTATCAGTGGCCCCGGTATGTTGGGTCCAAATCGGGGATGGCTTGGTTGCGACCGCCGGACTTTGCCGAATACTGCGCCTGGTCGGCGAGACGCAACAATTCGGCGGCATTCTCGATCGGCGGCCGCCGCGCTGCCACGCCGACGCTCACCGTCAGCCACAATCTGTTTCCCCCCGCTTCGAACGGTTCGTCCGCCACCGCGCGGCACAGTCGTTCCGCCACGAGGAGAGCCGATGCCTCGTCGCTTTGCAGGAGGGCGACTGCGAACTCGTCGCCGCCCAGCCGGCCAAGCAAGTCAGTCTGCCGGCTGATGCCGCGGATTCGGCTCGCCAAGCACTGCAGCACTTCGTCTCCGACGGAATGACCATGACGGTCGTTGACCTGCTTGAAATGATCGATATCGATCATCAACACCGACAGTGGCCGCTCGTATCGCCGCGCCCGGGCGAACTCCGTTTCCAGGAACTCGAGGAACTGCCGCCGATTTCGGGAGTTTCGTCAGGTCGTCCAGAGCGGCAAGTTCGCGCAACTGCTCCGCGGCGCGAACGAAGCCAGAAATGTCGTCAAACGTCATCAGGCGGCCGCCGTCCGGCAAGGCCTTGCATTTGAACTTCAGGATGCGACCGTCACTCAGGCGAAGCCGGCCTTTGCCCTGGCGGACGTAGTCCTGAACGGAACCGGGGGGTGCCTTGTAGAGGCCCGTTCGGCGCCCATGTTCGACGATGTCTGCAAAGCTGTACGTCGCGCCGGCGGGCGGCACGGGCAAATCCCATATTCGATAGAAGGCGCGGTTGACGAACTGCGCCTGAAACGCCGCGTTCAGCACGATGAAGCCGTAGTCCACTTCATCCAATGCTGACGTCAAGGTGGAGGCGATAGTCGACATCTCTTCGTGCCCCGCAAATCACATGAACCGAGCCCAGGTATCAACGGGGCAATGTCAGCGCCGCGCGGTTGGTCGGGTGGAGCGAACGCAGCGAACGTTCCAGTTTCTTCTGGTGCCAGGGATGCGCTCGCCTGAGTCGACATCCTCGATTTCAATTATTCTGCCGCTTCGTCGACCTACGGCTTGGATGGCGTGCACGCGAAACCCGCCACCACAAATGAACCACGACACAATTCTCTGAGCCATTCAGAAGCGACCTTTCCAGTTGCGCGCATATCCGGGCGACGGCGGGAGGGCTTCAGATATATTGCAGTCTATACGCAATCTTTGGGTGTGGCCATCTGGTGACGTTTTACACAAACTTTTTGCAGTGTTTTGGAGCAGCGCTCGGCGGCCGCCGACCCAGCCTAGTAGCGCGCCAGCGGGTCCTTTCCGTACCGGTTGGATCCTTCGGTGCCGCGCAGGAAGCCACACTCGATCAGGTACCAGAGGCCACCAACCACCGGCACGAGAAGGATCAGCAACCACCAGCCCGACTTGTCGCGGTCGTGAAAGCGCTTGATTGCGACGGAAAGCGAGACCCAGGTCGCCAGCAGGCCGAAAACCAGAAGCACGGCACCGGCGACGGGTCCCATGGCGGCGAGGGCCGCTTGGAGATCACCCGACATTGCGGCCTCGCCGCCCAAGGCGGCAAAGAGCAGCAACTCGACAACGACGATGCCGAGCGCGACAAGCCAAAAGCTGGCACGCGTCAGACGTCCGCGGACGCCGAACAACAAATTTTTCATGGCTCTTCCCTTTCCTGCCACGCTTGCCCATTGGCAATCCCCGGCGCCACTGCGGGCTGACAACGACACTCTGGCAAATGTGTCGGCGGCCCCGCCGCCTGTCTGACGCAAAGGTGTCAGGCAGCCTTTCCGACGAGCGGAGCCAGCGATCCGAGCAGGCCGGCACAGCCGGCTTCGATAACGTCCAACGCGCGCTCGAATTCCGCCGGGGGGCCGCCATATGGATCGGCGACGTCCGGTGCGCCGGCGCAAGGTACGAATTTGGTGAACAACTGCAGCCGGTCGAAGTGCGCACGTGACGCCATCCAGCGCAGGTCAGCAAGGTGACAGCGATCCATTGCCAGAACGAGGTCGAAGCGGGCGATGTCGGCCGGCTCCACCTGGCGCGCCCGCAACGCGGAAATATCATAGCCGCGACGCGTAGCGGCACTGATCGCAAGCGGCGCCGGTGGACAGCTCACGTATCCGCCGAACGTTCCCGCCGAGTTCGACGGCAATGGCAGCGGCGAGACCAGCATCGCGCGCCATGCCAAGCAGCACGCCCTCGGCCATCGCGGAACGACAGATGTTCGCGGTACAGACGAAGAGGACCGCGACACTCATGGCCTGGCCTGGAGCAGGATCAATCGCCGCGCGGGAAGAACCCGGCGGGCGCGGCCGCACGAGGTCAGCGTCCAATGGAGCAAAAAGAGATCACCTTCCGCCTGCACCCGTTCGGCGGCCAACGTTTGGCCGCGTCGCCTCAATTCAACCGACGAACCGAGGCGGCGCGCCGCGAGCGCTTCTCGAGCAAAGTGGAAGACCATATTTCGATGCCGTAACCGTCCCGCACAAGTGCGGCACCCCGTGCGAGGGCTGCCTTCATGGTGGAGTGCACGCTATCCGTGACTTTCCCTTTGGCCGGATGGACGGTTTGCAACAAGTAACCAAACTGTGGCCCGCTGGCGCGAAGCCGCGAGGCATTCAGCATTTCAACGACGTTCATAATCGAACCCCGTAGGTCTTCTGCTCAAGCGTCAGGATCGAGCTGGCGGTACATGCGTTCCAGCATGTCGCCATCGATATCCGGCTGGGGATCAACTTCGAAGTCGTCGTGCCCTGCTTCCCCCTCGAATCCAGGGCATGACGGCACGTCTCCGCAGGCATTTTCCCTGCCGGCATATCTCCGACCGGCGATGGCCTGCGGCAAGTTGCCGGAGATGCGGGCAACGTCCTCCAGTTCATCGAGAAGCCGGGCAACGCGCGCCACTTGAAGCTTGAGAATTCGAGTGCTGCGTCCCGGCGAGTTGAGAGTCGCCTGGCTGCCGATGGATCCTATCCGGGACGGCGAGGCGTGTTCACGCCTGCGATAGCTCTCAAAAGCAATGATACGGTCGGTCATGGCCGGGCTCCCGCGGAGTCCGCCCAACGATCCAGATTATACATCCCCTTCCCCCACACAGAACGGAACAACACCCCTTGTGCCGCACAATGATTCCACCGTGATCAATTGGTGGCATCAGCCCCGCGTGCATACTGCAGCGCAGCAACCGGCGATGTGACGATCATCACAATTCGATCAAAACAGCCTCACCGCGAGGGCGTGGAACGAGACGGGCTGATTCGTCACAGAGAACATGCCGCTTCGTCACAGAGAACATGCCGCCCGCGATTTGTTGGCGGCGCACGCTGAGTTCGTGGCTCGATAGGAGACTTGGAGGCGCGCAAGGAAGCTGAATTCTCAAACCGCAGGCCGACTTCGCGACCTGGCGCGAGGCCGAAATAGCTCGACCTTCGACAGCTGCGCCAACTTGATAGACATCAGAAAGGCGCTCGAAGACGAAACCACGGATTTTGCCGCCAACAAGCAAGAGCGCGCGGGTTCGTCGAGCTTTATAGTGCCTCGATGCCGGCCTGCGCCGGCTGGGCGATAGCGCTGCAGAAGGCGGTGGTTGATATGATGGTGCAGACGGCCAAACGCCCTGGATTGCACGCAACGGCCGGATGCGGGCCCTGATGTATGCGGGAACGACAATTGAAAGTATGGCTGGCGCTGATCGTACTTTGGACCGCGGCTGTGCCCGCCTTTGCTCAGACGGACTCGGATACCAACGGCACGGGTAGCTCACATGGCTTCGCCGTCTCGGATGGCGATACCGTGAAGTTCGGCCGTCAGCGCGTTCGCTTGTTCGGCATTGACGCTCCCGAGAAGGGGCAGCCTTGCGACGACGGCCATTGGTATCCTGGCCCTCTGGCGACGAAGGCTCTCACTAGCTTCATTGCTGGCCGGCCGGTGTCATGTCACCAGGTGGATTACGACCGAAAGAACGACCTCCCGGTCGCCGTCTGCTTTGCCGGCAAGGACGACCTCCAGGCCTTGATGGTAGGTGCCGGCTGGGCGTGGGCCCATGCCGCCGTCAATGACCAATATGTTGACGCCGAGAGACGGGCGGCGGCGCGCGGCGTGGGCGTTCATGGGCATCGCTGCCAGCCACCCTGGGAATGGCGTGCGCCAACACGGAGTGAGCGATAGTCCCTTTGGCCTAGCCCTTCGAACCGTCGGGTTGAGGACAGTCGATTTCGCTTTCCAAGTCTGCAAGAAAATCGGGCCATGATTGCGAATGCTGCCGCTCAGTCAGTTTGCTTGGCTGTGCGAGGTCGTACACGGCGTACCGCACCTCGTTGCCGTCATACCCTTGAACTTTGTAAACAGCCCCGAATGTGTCGCGATAACATCTGCTAAGGTGAATGTTCACCCGATCCATCGGCATCTCGTACTCCGCAAGTGGCGATAACCTCAAATGACCGCTTTGGTCTCGATATTAGCAAGGTAGGGCATCTGAACGCCTCCGCGACCCGGGAGTGCCGTGTCAATTTTGTGGGCACACAGATCCGACGCGAGCGCCAGCCCTGCAGGCAAGAGCCGACGGGTCTCCAGACCCGCTCATATCAATCTATCGACATTCAAGGAGCAGGCGTGGAAGCCCGCCTCCGGCGTCGATCGCACCGCTTGCCATGGGCGCGGTCGTGCAGAATGCCGCGACGCAGGCGGCCGGCTACGAGCGCGGCTACCTCATCTCGGGCGGCCTGCTGCTGGTGGGCGGGCTGATCGGCCTTTTGTCCATCCGCCCTGAACGCGATCGCCTGGAGCTCGCGCGGCACGCGCTTTCCCAACCCTCCCTGCAGCCGCTCAGCGGCTGAGGGCGAAAATGCGACGGCGCCGCGTCTTGCGCCCCGGCCACGCCTCCTGTCTCATGGCCGGAAGCCCGCTCGAACGGGCAGAGGGAGCAGCGGTCAGGTGACAGGACAGGATCGTCCATTGAAGGGCGCGTGGGGCATGACCGCGCTGATCTTCCTGTTCATGCTCATAAACTTCGCCGACAAGGCCGTGGTCGGGCTGGCCGCGCAGCCGATCATGGCCGACCTGAATCTGAGGCCCGAGCAGTTCGGCCTGATCGGCTCGTCGTTCTTCTTCCTGTTCGCCCTCTCGGCAGTGATCGTGGGCTTCATCACCAACCGCGTGCAGACCCGCCACACGCTCCTGGTGATGGCGCTCATCTGGTCGCTGGTGCAGTTCCCGATGCTGGGCACGGTCAGCCTGGAAGTGCTGATCGCCTGCCGCATCATCCTGGGCGCGGGCGAAGGCCCGGCCGCGCCGGTCGCCACCCACGCCGTCTACAAATGGTTCCCGGATTCCCACCGCGGCATGCCGACAGCCATCATCGCCCAGGGCTCGGCGCTGGGCGTCATCGTGGCCGTGCCGGCGCTCAACTTCATCATCGTCCACTATTCCTGGCACTGGGCGTTCGGCGCGCTGGGCATCGCCGGCCTCCTGTGGACCGCACTGTGGCTCGCCTTCGGCCGCGAGGGCACGCTGGTCGATCCGCCGGTCCGCACAGGCCCGCACGGCGGCGGCGAGCGTGTGCCCTATCGTTATCTCCTCACCTGCCCCAGCATCGTGGCCGGCTGCGCCGCTGGCTTCGCCAGCTACTGGGGCCTGGCGCTCGGCCTCACCTGGTTCACCTCGTACCTGGTGGGCGGCCTGGGCTACAGCCAGGAGCTGGGCGGCAACCTCAGCATCCTGCCCTGGATCTTCGGCATGTTCGTGGTGCTGGGCGGCGGCGCGATCTCGCAGCGCCTGAAGAAGGCCGGCGTCTCCAGCCGGCTCTGCCGCGGCGCCTTCGCCTCGGCCACCGTCATCCTGGGCGGCTGCATCCTGCCGTTCGTCGGCAGCATGCCGACGCCCGAGCTCAAGCTGGCGACGGTGGTCGTGGGCGGTGCGATCGGCAGCACTATTTATGTTGTATTGCCGATGATCGTGAGCGAGCTCACGCCGCAGCCCCAGCGTGCCGCGATGCTGGCCATCACCACCTCGGTGGTGACCCTGGCCGGCGTGCTGGCGCCGCTGGTGATGGGCGCCATGGTGCAGAACGCCGCCACGCCGATGGAAGGCTACGAGCGCGGTTATGTCGTGTTGGGCGCCCTGCTGATCGCGGGCGGCCTGATCGGCCTCCTCTTCATCCGGCCCGAGCATGATCGCAGGCGGCTGGCGGCCCACGCCACAGCCCTGCCGCCGCTGCAGCCTGCTGCTGTCTGATCGAAATGACCCCGACCCGAAGGAGGATCGCATGCCCAGTCCAGTCGGCCGCCGTCCACTCCTCGCCGCCTTGCCCTTGGCGTCCGCGATGATCGCCGCCAGCGCCCGGGCCGAGGGCGATCCGCTTAAGATGAAGAAAGCCACCTTCACGACCAAGAACTTCAAGCTGGTGAGCGGCGCCGTGATGCCCGAGGTCACGATCGCCTACGAGACCTACGGCACCCTGGCGCCCGACAGCCGCAACGCCGTGCTGCTGACGCACGGCTACACGTCGAGCCAGCACATGGCGGGCCGCGACGGCGCCGAACGGCGCCGAGGGCTCGTGGGACGGCCTGGTCGGGCCGGGCAAGGCGATCGACACCGACCGCCTCTTCGTCGTGTCCTCGAACATGCTGGGCTCGTCCTACGGCTCGACCAATCCCGCTTTCACCAACCCCGCCACCGGCAAACCCTACGGGCCGGACTTTCCCGATGTCACGCTGGTCGACATCGTGGCTGCGCAGAAGGCGCTGCTCGACCATCTCGGCGTGAAACACCTGGTCGCCGTCGCCGGGCCGTCGTTCGGCGGTTACCAGACATACCAGTGGGGCGTCACCTATCCCGATTTCATGGACGGCCTGGTGCCGGTGGTGAGTGCACCCAAGGGCTCGGGCGGCGAGGCGGCGGTGAAAACGCTGGTCGATTCCCTCGCCAGGGATCCCAACTGGAACGGCGGCTGGTACTACGACAAGGGCGGCGTCACGCCCATCCTGACCGACATGCGCGTGGCGACGCTCAAGCGCTACGGCATCGACGAGCAGCTCGCCGCCAGGTTCCCCGACAAAGACGCGCGCGAGGCCGAGATCAGGAAGCGTGCCGAGAGCTGGTCCAAGGTGTTCGACGCCAACTCCCTGGTCGTGCTGCGCAAGGCCTCGGTGCGCTTCGATGCCGAGAAGGACATGCCGAAGATCAAGGCCAAGGTTCTTTACGTGCTGTCGCGCACCGACAAGGTCTTCCCGCCGACCATCGCGCCCGACGTCATGGCCAAGCTCAAGGCGGCCGGCGTCAGCGCCGACTATTTCGAGATCGACAGCGACTTCGGCCACTCCGCCTCGGGCCTCGACGCCGCCAAATGGGCGCCGCGGCTCAAGGCGTTCATGGCGACCCTGGAGAAGCGCAGCTAATTGGGCGACGCCAGCGGATAGAGGCGAAACGGCGATCGGCCGAGAGTGCGTCCACACCGCAAGGGAGTGGACCATGCATGTCGTGAGCGAACCCGCCATCCTCTATTTCGGCACGCCCGTCGTGCTGATCGGCACGACCAACGAGGACGGCAGCCCCAACCTGGCGCCCATGTCTTCGGTCTTCTGGCTGGGCTGGCGCTGCCTGCTGGGGCTGAGCGCGCGATCCAAGACGACACAGAACATGATCCGCACCGGCCAGTGCGTGCTCAACCTGCCGTCGGACGACCTCGCCGAGGAGGTCAACCGTCTGGCGCGCACGACCGGCAGCGATCCCGTACCGGAAGGCAAGCAGCGCAAGGGCTATCGCTTCGAGGCCGACAAGTTCGGCATCGCCGGCCTGACGCCGGTCACGGCCGAGACCGTGACGGCGCCGCGCGTGCTGGAATGCCCGGTGCAGCTCGAGGCCAAGGTCGAGGCGGTGCGTGGCGTGGCCGACGACGATCCGCGCCAGCAGGGCGCCATCAGCCTGATCGAAGTCCGCATCGTGCGCGTCCATCTCGAGGAGCAGATCCTGATGCAGGGCGACCCCAACCGCGTCGATCCCGACAAGTGGCGGCCGCTGATCATGAGCTTCCAGGAATTCTACGGCCTGGCGCCCAACAAGGTTCGCCCCTCCACCTTGGCCGAAATCCCCGAACGCCTCTACCGCGCCCCCGACGTCGACCGGGCGCGCGAGGAACCGATGCGCCTGTCTTAGTCTTCCGGACCGCGAGCGTCTCGCTCGCTCAGATTCATGAGCGGGCGGGACGCCCGCGGTCCGCTTGAGTCTGGCCTCACCCAGAAGCATCCAGCGCTCTGGGATCAAAACCAACCTCATCCTGAGGAGCCGCGCCCCTCGAATACCTCGGGGTAAACTCAGCGCGGCGTCTCGAAGGATGGGCAACAGCGAGACTGGCTCCCACCCTTCGAGACGCGGCCCTACGGACCGCTCCTCAGGGTGAGGTGGTGCTTGATATGAGCCTGGAGGCCCGCGGGGGCGCAACCGCCTGTCTTGGTCTTCCGGACCGCGAGCGTCTCGCTCGCTCATGCTCAAGAGCGAGCGAGACGCTCGCGGTCCGGAAGAGCATGAGAGGACGGCAACTACCCCTTCACCGCGCCGGCGGTCAGGCCGGACGACATGTACTTGCGGAAGGCATAGTAGATCGCCGCGGGCGGCAGGGCGTAGATGAAGCCCGCGGTCATCAGCAGCTCCCAGGGCGAATTGTCGGCCGACAGGAAGTTACCCAGCGCCACCGGCAGGGTGAGCGTGGTCTCACGCGACAGCAGCAGGAAGGCGTAGAGATATTCGTTCCATGCCAGCAGGAGCGCATAGGTGCCGACGGCGATCAGCGACGGCACCATCAAGGGAATGTAGATCAGGCGGAAGAGCTGGAACGGCGTGGCGCCGTCGATCAGCGCCGCCTCGTCGAGCTCGACCGGCAGCTTGTCCGACGCCTGGCGCAGGATCCAGATGGCGTAGGGCGAGGCCACCGTCACCATCGCCAGGATGAGCGCCCAGTCGTTGTTGAGGAGGCCGTACATGCCCATCGTTTTATACATCGGCACCGCGAGGAAGGCGGCGGGGATGAAGTAGGTGAACAGCGCCAGGTTCATCACCCAGCGCCCGCCCTTCATGCGCAGGCGGCTGATGGCGAAAGCGGTGGCGCTGGCGATCAGCAGGGTCAGCACCGCCGTGGCGCACGAGATGAACAGCGAATTGAACATCTGGCGCCAGAAATTGTAGAGGAAGTGGTGCTTCTGCTCGAACACGATCTCGAAGTTGCGGAACGTCGGATGGCTGGGCCAGAGCTGGCCCGAGAAGGCCGCGTCCTTGGGCGAGATCGCGAACAGGAACATGTGGTAGATCGGAATCAGCGTCCACAGCAGCACCGGAATGCCGACCAGCAGCAGGGCGGCCTCGGTGCTGACGCCGCGCATGAGCCTGGCGCGGGTCATTTCGACAGCCGCTTCATCATGACGAACACCAGCGGCAGGATCAGCGGCAGGGCGCACACGATCGAGGCCATCGCCAGCCCCACCTGGTCGAGCCTGAGGTATCGGATGCCGAGCGTCGCCAGCACGTGCGTGAGATCGGCCGGGCCGCCGCCGGTCAGCAGGTAGACGCTGTTGAAGTCGCCCACCGTGAAGATCATCGAGAGGAAGGTGCAGGTGACGTAGAGCGTGCTGATCGAGGGCCAGGTGATGAAGCGGAAGCGATGCCACGGCCCCGCGCCGTCGACCGACGCGGCCTCGTAGAGCTCGCCCGGGATGGCGAGCCGGCCGGCCAGCAGGATCAGCGTCCAGAACGGCAGCGACTTCCAGATGTGGACGACCATGGAGAGCGACAGCGCCAAGGTCGGGTCGTTCAGCCAGTTCGGGCCGTCGTCGCCCGTCAGCTTGAAGATCAGCGTGTTGACCACGCCCCATTCGGGATTGAGCATGAAGCGGATCGACAGGATGGTCGGGATCGACGGCACCGCCCAGGGCAGCACGAACAGCACCGCCAGCACCTTCACCCACCAGCGCTTGTGGGTGAAGAAGCCCGACAGGAAGAGCGCCATCACCATCTTCACGTTGATGGCCACGATCAGGAACACCAGCGTGTTCACCACCGTGCGCAGGAAGATCGGATCTTCCGAGAGCTCGACGTAAAGATGCGGATCGCGCGCCAGCCAGAAGGCATAGCCCACCGGGAAGACCACGAAGGCCAGGAAGATCACGATGTAGGGCGCCGTGAACAGCAGCGCCCAGACCTGCTTCTCCGACAAGGCAAAGCCCGCCCGCCGGGACGGCCGGCGGGCGGGCTCGACGATGTTGGTCGTGGTGGCAGTCACTAAACGCTTTACCCAAACGCCGGCAGGATCAGCCGGCGACCTGCTTGATACGCGCGATCAGCTCGTCGACCGCCTTGTCCACCGGCACCTTCTCGTTGACCACCCGGTTCATCGCCTTGGCCCAGGCGTTCTCGTTGTTCAGGATGGTGAACTTGTAGTTCTTGGTGAACTCGAACGGCACGGTGCCGGCCTTGAACTGGTCGTAGACCGCCTTGCGATGCTTGTCGGCCTGCCAGAACGGGCTCTCCTGGCTCGCCTTGGTCACCGGAAACCAGCGGCCCAGTGCGCCTTCCACGTAGGGGCGGAGGTTGTCCTCTTCCATCAGGAACTTCAGGAACTCGCGCGCGCGCACCTTGTTCTTGGAGCCTTCGAAGATCACGCCGACCTTGACCGCGGTGCGGTAGACCATCGGCGTGCCGTCCGGCTTCTTGGGGAAGCCCGCGGTGGCGATCAGCTCGTCGTAGGCCTTGCGGCCGGCGGCGCGCTGCTCGGGCGTCAACTGCTCGTTGTTGGCGTCGTCCAGCCACTTGGCGGCGATCGAGATCGTGTAGTTATGCGTCATCACGATCGTCTTGTTGTGGAAGGCGACGTTGTTGTCGGGATCCTTCCAGGTCGTCGACGAGGGCGGCGTGCAGCCCTTGACGTAGACGTCGGTGTAGTCCTTGAGCGCATTGATCAGGCCCTCGCGGACCTTGGGGTCGTCGACCAGGAGCTTGCCCGAATCGTCGACCAGCTTGACGTTGTAGGCGTCCACCCAGCTCAGGAACGACTGGAAGGAGTCGGTCAATTCCACGCCCATCGGGCTGCCGATGCCGTAGATGCGTTGGCCGGTCGCCTTGCGGATGGCGGGCTGGACCTTGTCGCACCAGAACGACCAGTATTCCTTCCACGTGCCGGGAATGTCGTTTTCCTTGAAGCCGGCCTGGCCCAGCATGTCCTTCCAGTACTGGATGTGCAGGGTCTGCTGCTTGAGCGCAAAGCCGTAATAGGCCTTCTTCTTGGTCTTGTCGTTGTAGAGGAAGGCGGTCTCGATGGTGACCGGCGCGAAGCGGTCCTTCATCGGCTCGATGACGTCGGTGATGTCCTCGAGCTTGCCGTCGAACGCCCACTTGCCGGCGGTCTGGACGTCGTACGTATCGGAATAGGCGATATCGGGCGGCGTGCCGGCGTCGAGTGCGGCGACCGACTTGGCGTTCATGTCCTGCACGGCGTACTGCGACAGCTCGACCTTAACGCCGGTCTTGGCTTCGTACTTCTTGATCGCCGCGTAGAGCGCGTCGTCCTCGGATTTGTAGAAGCCCTTGACCCACCACACGGTGAGCTTTTCCTGGGCGAAGCTCGGGGCAGCAGACAGGGCAATCGCTACAGCGGCCAAACCGGCCAATACGCGTCTCATTCATTCCCTCTTGAGTTTGTGCCGTCCTCCCCGGGACGTATGGCGCGAACCGATATCAGCCCGCAATGCGGGAGTCGAGAAAAGTTCGCAACGGCGATGCACACTTTTCGTCATGTGCATACGACAGGCATCAGCGAGGAGAAGGGCGATATGCACGTAGTAAGACTAATCTATTATTGATCCTCACTAATGTTCACTCCATATGGGACACAGGCTCCGGACGCGCTCCGGCTTCCCCGTGAATTATGGGTGCAATCATGCTCACTATGCTTCCCGATGCCCGTTGGCCCATGTTTCGCGTCGGGCAACCGCAGGACCCTCCCGGCTTTCGCGTCTCCAACGATGGTTCGGCGGGCACGCCCCCTGGCGATTCCGGCGTGGCATCCTTCGGCCGCTATCTTCCCGACAATGCTGCGCCCTTCGTCCCTCCCGACCCGGATGGTGCGACCTACGCGTCAGACGGCGGCGTCTACCCCGCGGCCGATCAAGCCTACGATCCGGTCGACGGCACCCCACCCCGGCAGAGACTCAGCGCGCGCCGATGACGCCAGTGCTGGTGACAACCGGCCCGGCTTCTTCGACCGTTTCCAGCCATTCATCACGGATACCCAGCACGCCGCAGAAGCGGTTGGCACAAGAGCTAATGCCGTCGTGAACGGCGCCTATTCGGTGTTTCCCGGGACATACAATGCGATCCGCGCCCTTGGGCGTGGGACCGGCGTTCTCGGCCCGGAGGAATTTCGGCGCTTTGGCCAGGAATCGGATTTCATCGGTGATTCGCTGGGCCAATTGGCGAAACATCCTGGACTTGCCGTGCGTACAGCGCGCGCGGCTTTGCCCATCTTGGCCAAAGATCCGCTCCTCCCCTATTATGCGGCGGGTCGCCTTCTCATGGGGGGCCTGACGCGCCTCGGTCCGGCGGCGACGATCGGCGATGCGCTACGGGCAGTTGAAGACGGCCATAATTTCCTCAACTCGGTCTTCTATCACGGCATCGAAGGCATCCCTTCCGTGAGCCCTTAGCATGATGTCAACCAAACTCGGGCAGCTTCTGCAAAGCAGCCGATGGCGGCCATATTTTCTCGGAGGTCTGGCTTCACTGCCCCTCACGGCGGTGATGCTGCTGGCCTGGAAATACTGCGATGCCTTGGCCATCGCGTGGCTCATCCTCTATCCGTTTCTGGGCGGCCTCGACGTGTTCTGGCGAACGCCCACCCGCAAGACGATTTCGGCAGCGGTCCTGTTTGGAACAATCGTTCCGTTCCTGATCATGTTCGCGCGTTGATCCGAGGGCCGGGGACATTCAGTCGATTCGGACGCTCGCACGTGGCGCAGCGGGCGGCATCGAGTTCGCCCGGGCGTCGAGAAAGGTCCGCAATAGAGATGCGCACTGTTCGGCATGTGAATAAGGCAGCCCGTGCCGGGCATGGCCGATCACGTTCAGCTCGGCATCGGGCAGCAGGCGGTGCAACTCGGCCATGACCGGCACCGGGATGAAGGGGCTGCCGTCGGGATGCAGCAGCAGGGTGGGGCACCTTATATTCCCCAGCCGCCTGGACAGATCGGTGCCCACCAGCACCCTGAGCGCATTCAGGATCGATTCCCGCGGCCATGCTTCCTGCTGGGCCGCGAACCAGGCCAGCCGCTCGGGCGACAGCGCGTCGGCATGGAAGCGGTCGGGCAGGAAGGCGTCGGACCACGCCTTAACGCCGCCCGAGTCGAGCTGGCGCCGCCAGGCCTCGACCCGCTGAATCGAGGCGCCGAGATGGGCGCCGTTGCTGACGGTGAGGGAGGCAATCCGCTCGGGCCGTGCCAGCGCTGCGGCCAGCGCTACCGTGCCGCCGATCGATTCGCCCGCGAGATGAAACTGTTTCAATCCGGCCGCGTCGGCCACGGCGAACAGATCCTCGACCAGGAGATCGAGCGACCAGGCAAAGTCCGCCGCCGGAATGTCCGAGCGCCCGCACCCGCGCATGTCGAAGGTGACGAGTCGGAAGCCATCTGCCAGCGCCGCCCGCCACCCCGCCCAGATCCCGGCGCTGCCGCCGATCCCATGATGAAACAGGATCGCCTCCCGTTGCCGATGCCAGGGAGCAACCTGGTCGATGACCTCGTAGTGCAGCGTGCCGTGTCTGGTCATCGCGAGCGACATGTCTTGCTCCGTTTGACTCATGTCATCCTGAGCGAAGCGAAGGATCTATTGGCATCGACGGCGATGAGATCCTTCGCTGCGCTCAGGATGACGAAAAAGAGGGCGCGGCTAATCCGCTCGGATGCCGGCTTCCTTGATCACGCCCGCCCACTTCTTGCGGTCGGCGATGATCGTCGCCTTGAGCTCCTCGGGCGAGCCGATCACCGTGTCCATGCCGTTCTCGACGAAGCGTTTCTGCAGGTCGGGCTTGGCGACGGCGGTGCGCAGCGCCTTGTTCCAGACGGCGACCAGGTCGGCCGGCAGGCCCTTCGAGCCGAACACGGCGAACCAGTTCACCACCTCGAAGCCCGGCAGGAATTTCGAGATCACCGGCAGATTGGGGAAGAGCGGCGAGGCGTGCGGCGAGCCGAAGGCGATCGGGATCAGCCCGCCGCCGCCGATCTGGCCCAGGAACTCCGGCATGTTGCCGAACATCATGTCGCAATTGCCCGCCACCATGTCCTGGATGGCCGGCGCGCCGCCGCGATAGGGCACGTGCAGAAGCTTGACGCCCGCCATCTTCTGGAACAATTCGCCCGCGAGGTGCTGCGACGTGCCGTTGCCCGCCGAGGCGTAGGTGAGCTTGCCGGGGTTCTTCCTGGCCTGCTCGATCAGCTCGGGCACGGTGCGGAACGCCACGTGCTTGCCGAACACCAGCATGTTGTAGACCCCGGCGATGTTGGCGATCGGCGTGAGGTCGGTGTCGACGTTGATCGGCAGCTTCTGGCCCGGCATCACCGGCGCCACGCACATCGCCGCCATCGCGGCCAGGCCGATCGTGCGACCATCCGGCGCTGCGTTGGCGACGGTCTCGTTGGCGATGAAGCCCGACGCGCCGGTCTTGGTATCGACGATCACCTTCTGGCCGACTTCCGGCGTCACGGCGTCGGCCAGGATGCGGCACAACAGGTCGGCCGTGCCGCCCGGCGCAAAGCCGCAGTAGAAGCGCACGTCGCCGCCGATCCTCGATTGTGCCCAAACCGGGGCAGCGGCGAGCGCGGCGGCGCCCGCGCCGACGAAAATCCTGCGTTTCATTTTGTTTCCTCCCAGAAGCCAGGCAGCCTAGCATGCGCCCCGATGTCCCTGCTCCGCCGCCGTTCCGCAATCGCCGGACTTTCCTCGCTGCCCTTCGCGGCCGCGCCCCTCCTGTCCGCGCGCGCCCAGACCGCGGATTTCCCCGACCGCCCGCTGCGCTTCGTCGTCGGCTTTCCTCCGGGCGGGCCGAACGACCTGCTGGCCCGCATGGTGGCGCCCGGCATTGCCGACCGGCTGAAGCGATCGGTCGTGGTCGAGAATCGCGCCGGCGCCAACGGCGAGATCGCCGCAGCCTCGGTCGCCAAGGCACCGCCCGACGGCAGCGTGTTCATGCTGGCCTCGAACGGCTCGACCACGGTGGCGCCCGCGCTCAATCCCAACCTGTCGTACGATGTTCGCATCGACTTCGCCGCGGTGGCGCCGGTCGGCATCAATCCGATGCTGCTGGTCGTGCGGCCCGATCTGCCGGCCAGGAACGTGACCGAGCTCCTGGCGATGGCCCGCGAGCGGCCGGGCAAGCTCAACGGCGCCTCGGCCGGCGCCGGCGGCGCCACCCATCTGGCGCTCGAGCTCTTCAAGTCGCTGGGCCGTGTCGACATCGTGCACGTGCCCTACAAGGGCGGCGGACCGGCCATGGCCGACCTGATGGCAAGCCTGGTCGACATCTATTTCGGCGGCCTCTCGACGGCGCTGCCGCACGTCAAGGCGGGCAAGCTGCGCGCCCTCGGCCAGACATCGGCTGCGCGCTCGGCCGCGGCGCCCGACATCCCGACGATCGCCGAGTCGGGCCTGCCCGGTTACGAGGCCGCCATCTCCTACGGCATCTTCCTGCCCGCCGGCACGGCGCCCCCGCTGGTCGATCGCCTGCACGCGGCCGTCGACCAGACGATCCGCTCGCCCGAGATCACGCAGAAGTTCATCGAGCTCGGCGCCGATCCGCAATTCGGCACGCCCGCCCAGTTCGCGGCCTATGTCGCCGCCGACTACGCCAAATGGGCCCGCCTCGCCAAGGAAGCGGGCCTCAAGGCGGAGTGACAGGCACGGCGGGTGTCATTGTGGGTGGACCCAACAACCTCATGCTGAAGAGGCCACGAAGTGGCCGTCTCGAAGCATGGGCGACATCATGACTGGGCCCACCCTTCGAGACGCGGCCCTCCGGACCGCTCCTCAGGGTAAGGTCTTCACCTGGCGACTTCCCCGCTACTTCACCGACGAGAACGCCGTCGGCGCCAGGAACTGGTTGGAGACGTTGGCGACGATGGCGCCGTCCTTCTCGGTCTCGGCGCGCTTGGCGTGCCATTCCGGATCGGCGGCGAAGGCATTCCACTTCTTCTCGCGGTCGGCCAGCGACTCCCAGGCCAGCAGGTAATAGAGCTCCATGTTGGATTCGCCCACCAGGGTGGTCCAGAAGCCGGCCTGCTTGATGCCGTGCTTGTCCCACAGCTTCAAGGTGATGGTGGCGAAACGGTTGATCAGCGCCGGCAGGCGGCCGGGCACGCACTTGTAGACTCGCAGCTCGTAGATCATGTCTCTGTCCCCTTCTGATGCGGTTTAGTACTGAGCGTCGAAGCGCGGCACGAAGCCGCTTCCCTTGTGATCGATGTGGCAGGTGAACGGCGCGCCGAAATGGCAGGGCATCAGGCGCGCACCCGAGCCGGCGCAGTGCTCCAGCGCCTCCAGCCTGCTCTTGCGTGCGCCGATGGCCTCGGCGCAGGCGAAGGAATTCCACTCCGGGTGATGGACCTGCAATGCGTGATGCAGGATGTCGCCGCAGAACAGCCCCTTCTCGCCCTTCGAGTTCGAACTTGATGGCGATGGTGCCGGGCGTATGGCCGGGCGCCGGCTCGACCTTGAGATGCTCGTCGAGCTGGGCCGCGCCTTCGACCATCTGGGTCAAGCCAGCCTCGACCACCGGCAGCACCGAGTCGCGGAACGAACCGGCATTGACCGGCCCGGTCTTGGGATCGTTGTCGAGCTTCAGGTAGTGGTCGTAGTCGGTGCGGCTGAACACGTACTTGGCGTTCTTGAAGGTCGGCACCCATTTGCCGTTCTCGAGCCGGGTGTTCCAGCCGACATGATCGACATGCAGGTGGGTGCACATCACCATGTCGACCTGGTCGGGCTCGACGCCGGCTGTCTTCAGCCGCTCGAGATACTTGGTCTCCATCAGATGCCATTTGGGCCGATGCGGGCGCGGCTTGTGGTTGCCGACGCAGGTATCGATCAGGATGCGCTTGCCCCCCACGGTCAAAAGCCAGCTATGGACGCTGAGCTTCAGCGAATTCGAGGCTTCCTCGTAGTGGTTGGGTATCAGCCAGTCGCGGTGCTGCTGCACCACCTCGGGCGTCCAGTCGGGGAAGAACATCTTGGCATCGAAGTTGGGCTCGTAGGATTCCTCGATGCGCCGCACCGTGGCAGCGCCCAGCCTCACTTCGGTCATGTCTTCCTCCCGCCGCCGGCGAGCTTAGGTCGCCGGGCGGGACTCGGGAAGGCGGGCGTTTCGTCCGTTAAAACGGCCGGGCGGCCGCTTTCACCGCCCGCCGCCGGCCGCTCAGTGTCGCAATGATGCCTATTATGGAACCGAAGGGCAGCAACATCACCAAGAAGACGCCCATCTGCCGCGGCTCCAGACTGCCGGGAGAAACCACCCCGAGCACCACGGTGAGGCAAAAAACTGCCACTGCGACGGCTACCGTTAGTGCCACGCCGAGCAGCACCGCATGACCGCTCGATCGGGCCCAACGCTGGCCCATATAGACACCGAAGCCGGCCAGTATGCCGAGCGCCGCGCAGTTGACCACGTCTTCCATATGAATAGACCCCGATCGTCAGTGCTATGAGTAGACAACGCTGCAGACGGCGCGATGGGCGCATCGTTGGTTCAAATTAAGAGAATCAAACTTTACCCCGGCACCTTGAAGCCGCCGTGAACGCTCAGTCTGGGGAAGCCAGCCGATTCGTCCGTTAAAGCAGCCGGGCAGCGGCTTTCTCGGCGCGGCGCCGGCCGCCGATCGCCGAAACCACCCCGAGCGCCGAGCCGAAGAGCTGCAACGCCCCCAGACGGATGCCGATGCCGCGCAAGTCGAGGCTGTCGGGGGAGACGATGGAGAACACGACGATCAGGCAGAGGAACGCCACGACGGCGACGGTGGTCCCGCCCAGTCCGATCAGCACGGCCTCGCCCCTCGAGCGAGCGAGACGCTTGCCGCCATACAGGCCGAAGGCGATCACCGCGGCAATCGTGCCGTAGTAGATGGCATCTTCCATGACGAAGACCCTCGATCGTTCCCGCAACCGAAGGATACGCCTTTTGTCGCCGCGTTCAGCCGCATGGTTGTATCAATTGCAGAATCGGGGCTTACTCCGGCGCCCTTGAAATCCCTCCCAATCGAAAGAACGCATGTCCGATCGCTCGCTGGCCTGGCTTTCCGCTGCGCAATTCTCGACGCTCTATGCCCGTCGCGAACTCTCTCCGGTCGATGTCGTCGAGGCGATGCTGGCCCGTGCAGCGGTGCTGCAGCCCCAGCTCAATGCCTTCGTCCTGATCGACGGGGCTGGCGCGCGCGCCGCCGCGAAGGCCGCGCAGGAGCGTTGGCAGAAGGGCGCGCCGCTCTCACCGCTCGACGGCGTGCCGACCACGATCAAGGACACCACGCCGGTCAAGGGCTGGCCGACGCGCTACGGCTCGCACGCCACGGACGAGACGGCCGCGACGGAGAATGCTGCGGCCGTCGACAAGCTCCAGCAGGCGGGCATGGTGCTGCTCGGCAAGAGCACCACGCCGGAGTTCGGCTGGAAGGCGCTCACCGACTCGCCGCTGCAAGGCACGACCCGCAGCCCGTGGAACCTGAAGCATTCGCCCGGCGGCTCGTCGGGCGGCGCCTCGTCGCTCACCGCGGCCGGCGTCAATCCGTTCAATCATGGCAACGACGGCGGCGGCTCGATCCGCATTCCGGCCGCGCATACCGGGCTGGTTGGGCTGAAGCCGTCCTATGGTCGCATCGCGCAATACCCGGCCGATTCGCCTTTCTCCGACGTGATCTCCCAGGGCGTGCTGTCGCGCACCGTGCACGACACGGCGCTGGCCCTGAACGCGATGGCCGGTCCCGATCCACGCGACTGGCGTTCGCTGCCGGCCGATCCGCGCGACTATACGATCGGGCTCGAGGACGGCGTGCGCGGGCTGAAGCTCGGCCTCAGCCTTGATTTCGGTCACGTCAAGGCCGATCCCGAGGTGCGCGCGCTGGTCGCCGCCGCCGCCAGACGCTTCGAACAACTCGGCGCCATCGTCGAGGAGGTCGGGCCGCTGATCGAGCCCTTGCAGAATTCCTTCGAGCCGCTGTGGATCGGCAGCTTCGCCACGCGGCTGCGCCAGATCCCGACGCAACTGCACGGCAAGCTTGATCCCGGCTTCCGCGCCGCCGCCCAGAAGGGCCTGGCGATCACCCTCGCCGACTACGCCAAGGCCTACGAAGCCAAGAGCAAGCTCGCGCGCGACATGGCGCTGTGGCACCAGAAGTACGACCTGCTGCTGGCGCCGGTGACGCCAACGGCGGCGCCGCCCGTCGAGACGCTCTACAATTCCGACGCCTTCCCACGCTGGACCAAGGGCGCGCCCTTCACCCTGCCGTTCAACCTGACCGGCCAACCCGCGGCGTCAATGCCCGCAGGCCTGACCGCGGCCGGACTGCCGGTCGGCCTGCAGATCGTCGGCGCGCCGCGCGCCGACCATCTCGTGCTCAAGGCCATGCGCGCCTATGAAAGCGCGAGCGGCTGGACTTGGCCGCAGGCCAAAGTCCTGGAAACACTGGACCGGATTGCAGCCGGCTAGCGAAAGGAGCTAATGCGGGGGCAGCACGCACCAGTTCAGCTCGTTGACCTCGATGTTCTTGAGCTTGGCCAGCGTCTCGACGGTGACCTTGTCGACGCAGCCCTGTTTGTCGAGCACATATTCCGTCGACATCAGGCGGCTGCGGGGATCGTGATTGAGGCCGAGCACATGCCCCAGCTCGTGGAGCATGACATTCTCCAGGCTCACATTCTTGAGAACATGGGGACTGACGATCACCATTCCGCCGCCCGTGGGCAGGGTCACGGTTTCTGCGGCGACCTCGTTCCTGGCTTCGTACTTCGATCGGGCAATGATGTCGCTCGCTATGATCCAGTCCGAATCCTTTTCGGCCGCTTCGTGGGCGGGGGTCTCGGGCACGCCGAACGGGGTCCGGTCGACCTCGAACCGGATGTAGCTGTTCAGGACGTAGTTCCAGACGACGATGGCGTTCAGGATCTTCTGATGGTCCTCGGCATTGAAGTCCTGATCTATGCGCAAGCCGATGATCTCGGCCTTGCCCGGCGTCGCGGCGTGCTTCGTGTAGAGACTGTTGGACAGCGCCGCGTCCTCGACCTCTTGCGCGAGGACAGGCAGGGACAGCACCACGGCAGCCGCGTTGAAAAAGCATCCCAGGATCATCGATGAAGCCAAAGTTCTCGACATGGGCCGTCCTTTCACGCCCGGGCAGTCGTGCCGCCGGGCTTGCTGGAATCACAAGTTTTTGCGATCGGGACCGTCTGCCGGATGCGCATCACCGTGGATGCGGGGTCGGTGGCGGCGTAGCGTTCTTGGGCGTCGGTTGCGGCGCCGAAAGGGTCCGGTAGCAGAGGCGACAACAACTCAACGCGGCCGCTGGAACAAAGCTCCGTCCTAATGCAACTTTAAGTTTATGAACCGTTCTTCCGCCGTATTTACCTTCGGTAGTGGAACATCGGCAGAAACACGCTACCGAAGGCGGCGCGACGGTTCACCTGGCCGGTTGTGCCCTGTGAAGCCGCGCTCGCCAGTGTGCGTTCTAGCTCTGCGGATCGCCGGTGATGAAGCAGAAGACCTTGCCGTAGGTCTCGCAGAGGTGCGTGCCGCGGTCGGGCGTCGGCATGGTGATGACCTTGTCCTTGGGCACCACCAGCCACTCCCTGCCGTCCCAGGCGCGATACAGCCCGTCTTCGCCCAGGAAGGAGAGCGCGGGCCGGCAGTCACCCTGCTTGCCGTCGGCCGAGCCGTTGCAGCAGCTCGCGCCGATATCGGGCTGCTTCAGGTCCTTGTACCAGTCGTGGTTCTCAGCGTGCCCGTCTCCGTGCCTGCCCGAAGGCGCGGCTGATTGCGCCAGCGCCGCCAGGGGCGAGAGCGCCAGTACGAGCACGAACCATCTGATCGGGACGACCATGGACCACCAGCCTACACCTTTCGCGGTGGCATTTCGATTGCATGGATGGAGCCGGACGACCAAACGATGCGTCAGGGAGGACTGCATGACCCACAAGCATATCCATATCGATTCCGCCCTGCCGCTCGTGCGCCAGGCCGACAAGGGCCACAACCGCTGGCATCCTGACCTCGCGCCTGCGGTGCGCGTCGCCTCGGGCTCGTCGGTCGAGATGGAGACGCTCGACGGCCTCGACGGTCAGATCAAGCCCGGCACGACGGCGGCCGATCTTGCCGGCATCGAGATGGGCCGCATCCATCCGCTGACCGGGCCGGTGCATGTCGAGGGCGCCCAGCCGGGCGACCTTCTGGCGGTCAAGATCGAGCAGATCGTGCCGGCCAACCGCGGCTTCACCATGATCATGCCGGGCTTCGGCTTCCTGCGCGATCTCTTCACCACGCCCTTCCTCGTGCACTGGGAGATGGCCGACGGCTTTGCCGCAGTCGCCGCAGCTGCCCGGCGTGCGCATTCCCGGCGCGCCGTTCATGGGCGTGATGGGCGTGGCGCCGTCGCACGAGCTCCTGCAGCGCATCGTGGCGCGCGAGGCCGAGCTGCTCGGCCGCGGCGGCATGGTGATGCCGCCCGATGCGGCCGGCGCCGTCCCGACAGCAGAGGCCATCGCGGGCAAGGCGATCCGCACCATCGCGCCGCACGAAACCGGCGGCAATTTCGACATCAAGTCGCTCACCGCCGGCGCCACGCTCTACCTGCCGGTGCAGGTGCCGGGCGCGCTGTTCTCGGTCGGCGATGCGCACTTTGCCCAAGGCGACGGCGAATCCTGCGGCACCGCGGTCGAGACACGGGCCACCTTCGTCGCCCGCTTCGACGTGCTGAAGGGCGAGGCGACGCGCCGGCGCCAGCGCGATCCCTCCTACGAATTGCCGGGCCATGCCCATCACAACGCGCCGGGCGTGCATGGCGCGTTCGGCGTCACGCCCAGCAAGGGCTATTACGCCACCACGGGCATGTCGCTGCGCGGCGACGGGCGCGCCGAGTCGGAGGACATCACGCTCGCCGCGCGCAACGCGCTCATCAACATGATCGACTACATCGCCGATGCCCGGAGCTTCACGCGCGAGCAGGCCTACTGCCTGGCCAGCGTCGCGGTCGATCTGCGCATCAGCCAGGTGGTCGACGTGCCGAACATGACGGTCTCTGCCGTCCTACCGCTCGATATCTTCGAGCGGTAGGCGGAGTCGCAGTAAAAAAGAGCGCGGCGCCGTCATGCTCCCTCTCCGCCGCGAAGCGGGGGAGAGGGCGGGGCCCATCGCGAAGCGATGGGAGGGTGAGGTGGTGCTTCGGTAGAGATAACGTGCGCAAGGCAAACGAAGACCCACCTCACCTACCCCGCGCTTGCGCGCGGGTCCCCTTCCTCTCCCCCCGCTTCGCGGGCGGAGAGGACGCTTGAGAGGCGTTGAGGTCGGGAGTGTCGAGGCGTGAGGGGCATCGAGGCGCGAGGGGCGTCGACGCTTGAGCGGTGTCCTCGGCGACTGACTTCAGTCGAGATCCAGCCCGTTCATGCCGGCATTCTTGCGGGCCTTCTTGGCGAGCTCGGTCAAGACCTTGCCGGCCTGGTAGGGATCCGCGATCTGCTCGACCTCGGGGCCTTTGTGCCAGCCTTCGGCAACGGCGAAGATGCCGTTGCCGGCCTGGAAGACGCGGCCGGTCACTTCGCGGCTCTCCTCGCTCACCAGCCAGGTCGACACCGGCGCGATCCATTTGGGATCGCGCCGCTTCTTGTCCTCTTCCGTGTATTGGCGCAGATCCTCGGTCATGCGCGTGAGCGCCGACGGCGAGATCGAGTTCACCGTGACGCCGTAGCGCCCGAGTTCACGCGCGGCGATGACGGTGAACGAGGCGATGCCCGCCTTGGCCGCCCCGTAGTTGGTCTGCCCGATATTGCCGTAGATGCCCGACACTGAAGTCGTCGTGACGATGCGCGCATCGACCGGGCCGCCTTTTGCCTTGGCCTGGTCGCGCCAGTAGGCCGCGGCATGGCGCGACGGGGCGAAGGTGCCCTTGAGATGCACCTTGATGACGGCGTCCCACTCGTCCTCGCTCATGTTGACCAGCATGCGGTCGCGCAGGATGCCGGCATTCAGCACCAGCGCGTCGAGCTTGCCGAAGGTCGAGATCGCCTGGTCGACCATGTGCTTGGCGCCGTTCCAGTCCGAGACGTCGTCGCCGTTGGCCACCGCCTCGCCGCCCATGGCCTTGATCTCGTTCACCACCTGCTGGGCCGGCCCCACATCGTTGCCCTTGCCGGCGCGGTCGCCGCCCAGGTCATTCACCACCACCTTGGCGCCGTGCTCGGCCAGCATCAGGCAGTGCTCGCGGCCCACGCCGCGCGCGCCCCCGGTCACGATCGCCACTCGTCCCTCGCACAGTCTCGCCATTGCTCCCTCCCGTTACAGGCCTCACCCTGAGGAGCGGTCCCCCGGACCGCGTCTCGAAGGGTGGGAATCAGTCGTCATGTTGCCCACCCTTCGAGACGTGCGCTACGCGCACTCCTCAGGGCGAGGAGTGTTTGTTCCCCTATCCGGCAAACCACTCTACTCTAGCGGCCTACCGAGGAGGATCGCCATGGACACGCTGCCGCTCGTCGCCCCCGAACAGGTCGGCCTTTCCGCCCAGCGGCTCGACCGCGTGCGCAAATGGATGAACGGCTGGGTCGATAGCGGCCGCCTGGCCGGCATGGTGGCCGTGGTCATGCGCAAGGGCGAGCTGGCCTTTGCCGAGACCTGCGGCAAGGCCGATGTCGAGCGCAACAAGCCGATGCGGCCCGACACGATCTTCCGCATCTATTCGATGACCAAGCCGCTCACCTCGACGGCGATCATGATGCTCTACGAAGAGGGCCGCTTTCAGCTCGACGACCCGATTTCGAAATTCATCCCCGCCTTCGCCAACCCGCGCGTCTATGCCGGCGGCAGCCGCGGCAAGATCGATTCGACGCCGGCCGAGCGCGAGATCAACTTCCGCGACCTGCTGACCCACACGTCGGGCCTGACCTACGGCTTCATGGAGAGCAACCCGGTCGACGCGCTCTACCGCGCCAAGGACGGGGTCGATTTCGGCAACGCCGACACCAGCTTGAAGCAGGTCGTCGAGAAGCTGGCGACCTTCCCGCTGATCGCCCAGCCCGGCAAGGCGTGGAATTATAGCGTTGCGACCGATGTGCTCGGTTACCTGGTAGAGGTCATCTCTGGCCAGCCCTACCAGGTCTACCTCAAGGAAAAGGTGCTGAAGCCGCTCGGCATGGTCGACACCGATTTCCACGTGCCGGCCGACAAGCACGAGCGCTTCGCCGCCAACTACCAGGCTGGCGCCCCCAACGCTCAGGGGCAGGCCAAGCTCGAGCTGCTCGACGATCCCGGCAAGAGCCGCTACCTCGCCCCGCGCAAGGTGAACTCGGGCGGCGGCGGCCTGGTGTCGACCGCGGCGGACTACCTGCGCTTCTGCAAGTTCATGCTGAACAAGGGCGAGCTCGAGGGCACGCGTCTGCTGGGCCGCAAGACCGTCGAGCTCATGACCATGAACCACCTCAAGGGCGACATGGCCGACATGGGCATGCCGCGCTTTTCCGAGTCGACCTATTACGGCATCGGCTTCGGACTGGGCTTCTCGGTCACCCTCGACCCGGCCAAGGCGCATATCCTGGGCTCACCCGGCGAGTATGCCTGGGGCGGCGCCGCCTCGACGGCGTTCTGGTGCGACCCGAAGGAAGACATGGCCGTGGTGCTGCTCACCCAGCTCATGCCCTCGTCGACCTATCCGATCCGGCGCGAGCTCCGTGTGCTCACCTATCAGGCGATCGTCGACTGAGGAGACCGCCCAGCGATGCGCAACACCGGCCCCATCACCGTCACGAAACTCCATCCGCTGTTCGGCGCGGAAGTGTCGGGCATCGACGTCACGCGGCCGCTGTCGGCGCGCGAGTTCGGGCCGATCCGCGCCGCGTTCGAGGAGCACTCGGTGCTGCTGTTCCGCGACCAGCCGATGGACGACGAGAAGCAGATCGCGTTCAGTGAGAATTTCGGGCCGCTCGAGACCACCGGCGTCTCCAATCCCGCCGCCGGCACCAAGTTCCAGCGCCAGTCCAACCTCGACATCATGACCGGCGAGCCGATCCCGCCCGACGACATGCGCATGATCTACCAGAAGGCCAACTACTTCTGGCACTCGGACTCCTCGTTCAAGCGCGTGCCCTCGCTGTGCTCGATCCTGACCGCGCGAATCTGCCCGCCGGAGGGCGGCAACACCGAGTTTTTATGCATGCGCGCGGCCTGGGAGGCGCTGCCGCCGGCGCTGCAGGCCACCATTCAGCCGCTGATCGCCGAGCACGCGCTGCTCTATTCGCGCAACCGGGTGCAGAAGGGCATCCTGAGCGCCAAGGCGATCGCCGAGCTGCCGCCGGTCAAGCAGCGGCTCTATCGCGACAATCCGATCAACGGCCGCCGCGCTCTTTATATAGGGGCCCATGCCGGCCATATCGTCGGCTGGCCGAAGGAGACCGGCGAGGCGCTGCTGTTCGAGCTCTCGCAGCGCGCCGACCAGCCGGAATTCCGGCTGTCGCATGCCTGGCGCGAGGGCGACGTGATCGTGTGGGACAACCGCGCCGTCCTGCACCGCGCCACCTACTACGACGCGGTGAAGCACAAGCGCTTCATGCAGCGCACCACCATTGGCGGTGACGTACCCACGGTTCAACAATGAACCTCACCCTGAGGAGCACCGCTAGAGCGCATGTGAATGCGCGTAAGCGGTGCGTCTCGAAGGGTGGCATCAGTCATGCTCTTGCCCATGCTTCGAGACGGCCACTTCGTGGCCTCCTCAGCATGAGGTGGAGTTCGCTCTAGAAGATGGCCGAAGCGGCTCAAGTCACATTCGCGCATCCCGACGGAATGCCTCCCGGCTGGCCGCGCCGGCTCGCGGTCGCCACCATCACCATCGGGCTGATGATGTCGGTGCTCAGCAACTCGATGACCAACCTGGCGCTGCCCTACATCGCCCAGGACCTCGGCATCTCGGCCGAAAGCTCGATCTGGATCGTCAACGCGACGCAGATCGCGCTCGTCGTCTCGCTGCTGCCGGTGGCGGCGCTGGCCGACATCGTGGGCTACCGCCATGTCTATCGCTTCGGACTGGTGCTGTTCTCGCTGGCCTCGATCGGCTGCGCCTTCGCGCCGTCGCTGCCCTGGCTGCTGCTCGGGCGCACCTTCCAGGGGCTGGGCGGGGCGGCCATCATGTCGGTCCAGCCGGCGCTGGTGCGCGCGATCTATCCGCGCAACATGCTGGGCCGCGGGCTGGGCTTCAACACCACCGTGGTCGCGACCTCGCTCGCCGCCGGCCCGTCGATCGGCGCGGCGCTGCTCTCGATCACCTCGTGGCCGATCCTGTTCGCCGTCTACGCGCCGCTCGGCATCATCTCCTTCGCGCTGTCCGAGCGCTTCCTGCCGCACACCACGCACATCCACCGCCCGTTCGACGTGATCTCGGCGATCATGTCGGGCCTCACCTTCGGCCTGCTGATCTTCGGCATCGACGGCATGGCGCACGGCCATCAGCAGCCGGTGATCGCCGCCGAGCTCATCCTGGCGGTCGTGCTGGGCACGCTGTTCGTGTGGCGCCAGAAGACGCTCGCCGATCCCATGATGCCGATCGACGTCTTCAAGCGGCCGATCTTCTCGCTGTCGATCACCGCCGCGATGTGCACCTTCTCGGCACAGGGCCTGGCCTTCGTCAGCCTGCCCTTCTACTTCCACACCGTGCTGGGACGAAGCGCCACCGACACCGGCATCCTGCTGACCGCCTGGCCGCTGGCGCTGGCCAGCGTCGCGCCGATCGCCGGCCGCCTGGCCGACCGCCATCACGCGGGCGTCCTGGGCGCCATCGGCCTCACCTTCATGACGACGGGCCTGGTGCTGACGGCGCTGCTGCCGGCCGATCCCTCGAGCGCCAACATCATGTGGCGGCTGGTGCTGTGCGGCGCGGGCTTCGGCATCTTCGCCTCGCCCAACAACCGGCTGATGATGAACGCCGTGCCGCGCGAGAGGAGCGGCAGCGCCGGCGGCATCATCGCCACCGCCCGCACCCTGGGCCAGACCGTGGGCGCCGCGCTGGTCGCCCTGGTGTTCAGCCTGTTCGACTTCTCGAATGGCGGCGCCGTCGATGCCGCGCGCGCCGCGCTCTGGCTGGCCGCGGGCTTTGCCGCCACGGCGCTGGTGGTGGGGAGCCTCCGGCTCCGCCATTAGGGGCCGGCGAAACTCTGGTTGCCGAAACTCTGGTCGCCGGGGAACGGGATCCAGAAATGAAATGTGTGCCTGCAGGTCCATCGTGCCATCCGTGGAAAGGTGCCGGCCCCCATACGCCACAACATTGCTCAGTTCCGTCAAGCGGCGCGCGATCGAATAAGGGGAGAAGCGGGGAAAATCGCGCGCTGGCGCGGCAGCCGGTGCTCGCCCTCCTGCAGCAGGCATGCTGCACATCAGTGGGCGAACGGACCGGCCTTCAAGGTGAGGCTCAGCAGCTGCCTGACGTCGGACAACTTTGGTTCCGGCAGTTGCAGGTCGCGATCGACCCGGTTCACCACCACCAGGTCGCGGGCGGGAATGACGAAGGCGTGCTGGCCGCCGGCGCCCCAGGCCATGAAGGTGCCCACGGGAATTCCCTCCGGCCCTGGTGTCGCCGGCGCAATCCACCACAGATAGCCGTATCCGAATCCCGAGTTGGGTTGCACGGAGTAAGGACGCGTGCTTTCGCGCACCCAGTCGGCCGGCACGATCTGCTTGCCGGCCCAGGCGCCCTTGTTGAGATACAGCAACGCGAAGCGCGCAAGGTCGCGCGCGCTCATGCGAATTGGGTAGGCCCGATGGATCGAGGCGGCGCCCGGGAAATAAACCCCGTCCTGCGGCCGGTAATCCTGCATGCCGATCGGCCGGGCGATCAGTCGATCCAGCGCGTCGTAGATGCCGCTTCCCGTCGCATGCTCGTAGATCGTGCCGAGCGCGTTGAAATCCCAGTTGTTGTAGTACCAGAACGTGCCGGGCTCGTGGCTGCCGCGCGCCGGGCGCTGTTTTGCCATGGCCGGCGTCTCGTAGAGGGCCGGATGATAGACGCCCGAGCGCGCCTCCAGCAGCATGCGCACCGTCGCCTGTTTCTCGACGTCGGTGAGCACGGGCGCGTTGTCGTCGATGCCGAGCTGGGCCAGCGTGCTGTCGAGGGAGATCTTGCGCTCGGCCACCGCGATGCCGATCAGCGCGCTGAGCAGGCTCTTGCGCACCGACGCGAGCTCGGTCCGCTTGGCCGTGTCGCCCCATTCCGCCACCACGGCGCCACGATGGACCACCATGAAGGCGGTCGAGTGGATCTGCTTCGACCACGCCTGCACGTCGGCCAGCAAGGGTTCGGACCACCCGGATTGCGCCGGTGGCAGCTGATCCCAGGCAGCGCCTGGATACCTGTCCTGCGCCGCGGCGAAGCGGCCCAACAGCAGCGACGCGAGGATCGCAACCAGCAACAGCCGCCGCATGTCGGTTCTCCATCTCGTCGCGAGCTTCGGCAAACGGCAGGGTATCATCTCCAAGGCCGCCTGGCATGACGCCGTCGGCGCCGAAGTGCTATTCATCCGCCCGTCATCAGGAAGAGTGCATCGCATACCGTGCGAAGAAAACTGGTCACCATCGCGATCGTTGCCGTGCTGGCAGCACCTGCCCTTTATCTTCTTGGCTTGTGGGCAGTCGTTGCCGAGTGGCTGGCGATCATTTGGGGCTTCCTGGCGGAGTCCACGCTCGTACCCAACTGGCTTCTCACCCTGCTGACGATCTGCGCGTTCATCGTCGCCGGCATCTTCGGCGCGGCGTTGCGGCCGCCCCGCGAAAGCGCCTTCCCCGAGACGAGCGAGCCCACCGATAAGGATCTCAGCGGCTGACGTGTATTCGGTGCCGGCGTGTCATGGTCTTCCGGACCGCGGGCCTCCAGGCCCGCTCATGACTCATGATGCGGGCCTGGAGGCCCGCGGTCCGTAAGAGCATGAGAAGACACGGCCGCACCCGCTATCGCACTCGTGATTGGGCATCGGCGCATTGAGGCGCAATGCTTGGGCGTAGAAGGAAGGGGGAACGACGATGTCGCCTCGATCCATCGCGGCCTTCACGGCCCTCGCCCTCGAAATCCTCCAGCTCTGCGCCTGCAGCGCGAACGCAACCAGGCCCTCGAACGCGGCGGCGATCGAGGAAATGGAGCGGCGTCACGAGGAGGACATGACGCGGATGGGCGGCGGCAGCGGCATGTAGCATGCGGCACTCGGGAGAAGGACGAGTCGGGGGAACGGCGCAGAGTCCTGCGGCCTTTGTGCGATCGTGAAAGCGGAGAGAACGGCTGGCCGCATACGATCGCCCATCGTAGGATCGGAGCGGTTGCGTGTGACCACCGGAGGCCGCCATGGATCTTGACCCCGTCATCCTGTCGCGCCTGCAGTTCGCCTGGGTGATCGGATGGCACATCCTGATGCCCGCCTTCACGGTCGGCATGGCCTCCTACATCGCCATCCTCGAGGGCTTCCACTTCGCGACCGGCAAGGAAGTCTATCTGCGGGCCTCGATGTTCTGGATCCGCGTCTTCTCGGTGGCCTTCGGCGTCGGGGTGGTGTCCGGCGTGATCATGCCGTTCCAGTTCGGCACGAACTGGAGCCGCTTCGCCGACGCCACGTCGAACGTCCTCGGTCCCCTGTTCGCCTATGAAGGCATCACCGCCTTCTTCCTCGAGGCGGCTTTCCTGGGCGTTCTGCTGTTTGGCCGCAAGCTGGTGCCGCCGTGGGCGCATTTCGTTGCCGCCCTCATGGTGGCCTCGGGCACTCTCTTCTCGTCGTTCTGGATCCTCGCGGCCAACAGCTGGATGCAGACGCCGGCCGGCTACGAGATCGTCGATGGCCGCTTCTTTCCCCGGGACTGGCCCGAGGTCATCTTCAATCCCTCCTTCCCCTATCGCCTGGGCCATACGGTCGTGGGCTTCTACGTCACGACCGGCTTCGTCGTCGTGGGCGTCGCGGCCTACCTGCTGCGCAAAGGCAAATCGGTGGACGAAGCGCGCGTGATGCTGTCGATGACGCTCTGGCTGCTGACCGTGCTGGTGCCGCTGCAGATCCTGCTCGGCGACCAGCACGGCCTCAACACGCGCGAACACCAGCCGGCCAAGCTCGCCGCCATCGAGGCGCGCTGGGACACCGGCCGCGGCGTTCCGCTCACCTTGTTCGCCCTGCCCGACGCCGCCGCTGAAACCAATCGCTTCGCCATCGACGTGCCCTACCTGGGCAGCCTGATCCTGACCCACAGTCTCGACGGCGAGGTCAAGGGACTGAAGGACTTCAAGCCCGAGGATCGACCGCCGGTCGCCATTCCCTTCTTCGCCTTCCGCGTCATGGTCGGCATCGGCGGGCTGATGCTGCTGCTGGTGGCCGCCAGCTGGTGGCTGCGCTTCCGGCACCGGCTGTTCGACAGTCCGCTGTTCCTGCGCGCCTGCGTGGCCATGGGGCCGGCCGGATTCCTCGCGGTGCTCGCGGGCTGGACGACGACTGAAGTCGGCCGCCAGCCGTGGACGGTCTACGGCCTGCTGCGCACCGCCGATTCGGTGCCGCCGTCGCTCACCGGCGGGAACGCGCTGGCGTCGCTGCTGGGCTACATGGCGGTGTACCTGCTGATCTTTCCGACCGGATTCTACGTGATGGCGCGCATCATCCGCGGCGGTCCTGCCGCGGCGCAGGGCGCCGCCGCGCCGGTCGAGAGCGGACGCGCGAGCGCTCCCGTCGAGGTCGAGCTCCACACCGAAGGAACGTCGCCATGAACGCCATGATCGATTTCGTCCCCGTATGGACTCTCATCCTGGGCGCGGGAATCTTCTTCTACGTGCTGCTCGACGGCTTCGACCTGGGCGTCGGCATGCTCTACGGTTTCATGCCCGACACAAGGTCGCGCAACACCGTAATGAACGCCATCGCGCCGGTGTGGGACGGCAACGAGACCTGGCTCGTGCTGGGCGGCGTCGGTCTGCTGGCGGCGTTTCCGCTGGCCTTCGCCATCATCATTCCGGCGCTCTACTTCCCGATCGCGATCATGCTGCTGGCCCTGGTGTTTCGCGGCGTCGCCTTCGAGTTCCGCTTTCGCGACGCCGGGCGCCGGACCTTCTGGGACCATGGCTTCTTCTGTGGCTCGCTCGTCGCCACTTTCGCCCAAGGCGTCATGCTGGGCGCTTTCGTCCAGGGCTTCCGTGTCCAGGGCCGCATCTTCACCGGCACGGCGTTCGACTTCCTGACGCCGTTCTCGCTGGTGACCGGGCTTGCGCTGATCTTCGGCTACGGGCTGCTCGGGGCCGGCTGGCTGGTGCTCAAGACCGAGGGCGAAATCCAGGTGCGGGCGCGGCGCTACGGGCTCTGGTGCCTGGCCGGCGTCCTGGTCGCCCTGCTGGTGGTGAGCGCCTGGACGCCGTTGATCAGCGAACAGATCGCCCGGCGCTGGTTCTCCTGGCCCAACATCGCGCTTCTGTCGCCGGTTCCCGTCGCCAGCGCGCTGGCAGCCTTCGGCACCTGGCGCGCGCTCTCGGGCACGTCGCAATCCGGCGCCTTCATCGGCGCGATCGGGCTGTTTGGCCTTTCCTACGCTGGCATCGCGATCAGCCTGTGGCCCATGATCGTGCCGCACCACTACACGCTCTGGCAGGCCGCGTCGTCGCCCAGCACGCAGGCCTTCCTCCTGGTCGGCACGCTCTTCCTGCTGCCGGTCATCCTTTTCTACACGGGCTGGTCCTACTGGGTCTTCCGCGGAAAAGTCCGCGCCGACGTGGGCTATCACTGACTCTCGCGCCGGACCGCAGTCCGGGAGAGCATGAAGGACGCACCCCTGGGTTGGACGATTTCGCCTCGGTCCATCGCGATGGCGGCCGGCAACGCGCCCTGCCGTTCTCCCGCCGGCCCTTACTGCGGGTAGAGCCCGCGCGAGCGCGCGAAGAGACGGGTCAGTCCCAGCAGTGCGTCGATGTTGGGCGTGGGCGTGCCCGTGCGCTGGCCGAGCTCGTGCACCGCCGTCACGATGGCGTCGAGCTCGATCGGCCGGCCGCGCTCGGCATCGAGCAGCATCGAGGTCTTGAAGGCCCCCAGCTCGCGCGTGACGTCGTGGCGGGCCTCAGGATCCTGGTCGATGCGGCAGCCGATCTCGGCGCCGACCGCCGCGGCCTCGCGCATCGCCGCCGAACAGAAGCCGCGCACCAGCGGATCGTCCAGCATCCGATCGCCGGTGGCGCCGGTCAGCGCCGACACCGGGTTCATCGTGAGATTGCCCCAGAGCTTGTACCAGATGTCATGACGGATGGAGGGCGACGCCGTCACGTCGAAGCCGGCCTTGCCCAGCAGATCGTGCACCGCTGCGAGGCGCGCCGAGCCCGTGCCGTCGGGCTCGCCGATGATCAGGCCCGCGCCGTTCTTGTGCACCACCAGCCCGGGCTCGGCCGTGGCGGCGCTGAGATGAACGACGCAGCCCATGACATGGGGCAGCGGTATGGCTCGGGCGACCGCGCCGCCGGGGTCGACGCTGTCCAGCGGTTCGTCGCCCACGCCGGGCACTCCTTGCACGAACCACCACGGCACACCGTTCATCGCCGGCAGCACGATCGTGTGCGGCCCCAGCAATGGTCCGATCGCTCGCGCGACCGCGGGCATGGCCGGCGCCTTGACCGCCACGACGACGAGGTCGTGCGGACCGAGCGCGTGCGCGTCGTCGCTGGCGACGGTGGGCGTCGCCACGCGTGCGCCGCCCTGCTCGAGTCGCCAGCCGTGCGAGCGCAGCGCCTGCAGCGTCTCGTTGCGCGCCAGGGCACTCACCTGGGCGACGCCGGCGGCGGCCAGCCGCGCACCGATCAGGCCGCCGACCGCGCCGGCACCGACAATGCAAACCTTCATCCGCTATCCCCGTCCCCGCTGCTCCGACTGCAGTAGACCATCAGCCGCCGCCGTGCGCCACGGCCGGGGATTACCCTGGCCTCATGTGGCGCTCATGACCTGTGAGATCCAAAAAGATGCGCCGCTGGAGTGGCGCGCTCCCGGCAACCTACGCCAGCCAGCCGTGGCCGGAGGCGCTGGTGAAGTCGAGGCCGACCACCAAGTCGTTGTAGTCGTGGTCGCCGCCGCCGTAGGTGTCTTCCCAGCCCCAGGTGTTGAGGCCGTAGTTCCACAGATGGGCGACATGCTGGCCAGCCACCACCTCGTTGGCCTGGGCGAAGCCCAGGTAGCTGTTGCCGCTCGTGTTGTTGGTGAGCTGCATGGCGACGAGGTCGCCGGCATTCACGTGGTTCAAGGTCGTCTGCTCGTAGTTGCCGTAGCCCGGCCCGCCGATCGACGTGCCGCCCGCCGCCGTTTGATAGGCCCGGCCCTGCAGGGCCGCCTGGTAGCCGGCATCGCCCGGATGCAGGCCGTTGATGGTGCCGTTGAGATCGTCGACCCGGTAGAAGGTAATCGACAGGCTGTCCTGACCGTCCTGGCGCAGCCGCACGATCGCGGTCTGGTCGTTGGCGCCGTCCGCCGTCTCGGCGATCGCCACCGGACGTGCCACCCGGACGTCGCCGGTGCTCGTGCCGGTGCTCGTGGAGAAATCGGCAAAGCCGAACGGGCTGCTGAGCGACGCCTGGATCGCCGCGGCGGACGAGGCGCCGATCGATACGGCGAGCGCCTCGCCCGACGAGAAATGCACCTGCGCCAGCGAGCCCTGGCCCTGCTTGTCGAACAGGATCACCAGGTTGGGATCGAAGTCGGGCTGCAGCGACTGCTCGGCGAGCTGGCTCGTCCAGGCGAAGCTGCCCGACGCGGCGCTGAAGAAGCCGAAGGCGTCGGGGCCGGCATGCACGCCGACCACGGTGACGGCATCGGACATGGTCTGGAACAGGAGGCTCTGGTCGGCGCCGCTGGTCCAGCCGCCCGCGCCGTTCGAATCGATCACATCCGGGGTCGAGCCGAACCACATCTCGGAATGGGCGATGTCGGTCAGGGTGCGCGCGAGCAGCAGGCCGTTGGGCGTGCCCAGGCCCGAGACATAGTCGTAGCCTGGCCCGGCATTGAAGCCGTAACCGGTCGGCGTGACGGCATGGCTGTCGCTTTCATAAGGCCCGCCCAGCACGAACGACGAGGTGTTGTTGCCCAGGGTCACGTCGTTGAACGAGGCCGGCGCGACCACCGCCGCGATGTAGAGCAGGTCGTTCATGTAGCCCAGGTTGGGCAGGCCCTGGTCGTGGAAGATCGTGTCGAGTTGCACCGTGAGCGAGGCCCAGAGCGGCGACGCCGCGCTGGTGCCGCCGCCGCCATTATTGGTGCCCACCATGTCGGCATTGGGCTCGATGTAGTTGGTGTTGCCGCCGGCATCGGCGGCGACGTCGGGCGCGCCGCGGCCGGGCTGAGCCAGCGGGTCGGCGGTCACCGGGCTGAGGCCGTATTCGAGCTGATAGGCAGGAGTCGATTGCGTGGGATCGACGCCGCCCGAACTCGTGAAGTTCACCTGGTAGCCGCCGCCGGTGATGTGCGTGCCCTGCACGAAATACTCGTTCCACACCGCCTCGACGAAATACTGCAGCTGGGCAGCGTCCCCCGGGAGGCTGGTGAGGCCGCCCTCGACGAGCTGCCAGATCGTGGCCGGGTCGCCGGCCAGCGCCGCGGCGACGATCGTGCTGCTGACGGTCGGGTCCTGCTGCGCCGAGACGAGGCTCGAGATCGAGGTCCCGCCGACCAGCACGGTATAGGGGCTGGTGACGTTGTATTCGACGTTGGTCACGCCGTTGGCGATCTTGAATCCCGAGCCGCCGTCACCCAGCGCCGTGAACATGGTCTGATTGTTGAGCGCGGCGTCGACGAACAGTTGCTGGTAGGCCAGGTAGAACGGCGAGCCGGGCGCCATGCTCTCGGTATCGCCGAACGAATTCGACACCACGGCCGGGTGGCTGGGGTCCCAGACCACGCTTTGCAGGGCGGTGTAGGTCGAGGCATCGGCGTTGCCGTTGTAGCCCGAGCCGTTATAGAGCCCGATGTTGCTGTTGGGGTTGATCGCCGAGACGACGCCGACATCGAGCGAACGCTCGCTCGAGCCGCCCTCGGCATAGGACTGGCCGTTGGCACCCTGGACATAGACGGTGCCGCTGCCGCTCTCGCCGATGCTGGCCAGATAGGTCGTCAGCAATTGCTGGAAGCTCTGGGTCTGGCCGGGCGCCAGGGCCGAGCCGATGCCGGGCTCGACGAGGCCGATCATGCCGGTCGCCACGCTGAGTCCCTGCAGCGGAAAATGGTAGAGCGCGGCAATGTCCTGCGCGGCGAGGCCCGGCTGCAGCGACGAGCCGTTGCCGACGCTCTGGTAACCTTGCGCCAGGGTCACCGAAGCGCCCGGCGCCAGGTTGGACGCGAGCGGTACGTTCTCGGTATCGAACCACAGGCCCTGGACGTTCCAGCCCTGGGGCAGCGAAAGATTGCCGTTCCAGAAGACGAAGTTGTTATGATTATGCGGGTCGTAGTACTCCTGAAGCGTCGTGTCGAAGAGTTTGGTGAAGTCGTTCGCCGAGTTGAGCTCGACCCAGATGGTCCGCGATTGCGCGGAGGTGACGTAGTTGCTGTTCGTGCTGTCGAGCACCGTGAGGTGAAGCGCCGACAGGCTTTGCTCGATGGCGTTGAACTGGTTCGGATCCGCGCCGTAGGCGGCCCACGTGCCAGCGCTGCCGAGCTGGGCCAGCGTCTGCTCCCGCCCGGCCCAGTTCTCGGCCAGCAGCGCGGTGGGATCCTGGACGCGTCCGAGGACGAGCGCGACATTGATGCCGGCATAGGCGGCGGTGGAGACATCGTTGGGATTAATGCCATAGGCCGCTTCAACGCTGAGGGACGGATCGGCGATGCGATATCCGGTGAAATCGAGATAGCTCGACGTCGCAACCTGATCGTATTCTGTCGGCACCGTAGGCTCCCCGCGTCACCACACACCCGAGGGCAGCTAATCACGCGGTTCGCGGGGTGCAAAACAAAATTGATGTCACAATGCAAATATTGTGACGCGGCCAAAGGAAGCAGCGCGATGGGTCCTGCCGCGTCTCACGCTGCGCGGTGCATCTCGCGGAACAGCGATGGCGTCATGCCGAAGCGGCGCTCGAAGGCGTGGCCGAGTCGGCCCGGCGCGGCGAGGCCGACCTTGCCGGCGATGACCTTGAGCGGCAGGCCCCGGGCGAGCAGCGTGCGCGCCGCGTCGAGCCGGAGGCCCTCGACGAAATGCGCCGGCGTCTTGCCGGTGGCCTCGGTGAACTTGCGATAGAAGCTCCGCTCCGACAGTCCGGCGCGCGCGGCCAGCGCCGGCACGTCGAGCGGCCGGTCGAGATGGGCCTGCATCCAGTCGATCAGCGGGGCGAACGGCGCCTCGGCCGCGGTCTGCGCCTGCAGGAGCGGGCTGAACTGCGACTGGTAGCCCGGCCGCCGCGCATAGAGCACGAAGTGCCGCGCGATCAGGTTGGCGGTGGCCGCGCCGAGGTCGGCCTCGACCAGGGCCAGCGCCATGTCGATGCCGGTGGTGACACCGGCCGAGGTCCACACCTTGCCGTCGACGACGTAGAGCGAATCGGCGTCGACCGTGAGCGCGGGGAAACGCTCGGCCAGCCGATCGCAACTCGCCCAGTGCGTCGCCACCCGCTTGCCGTCGAGAAGCCCGGCGGCCGCCAGCACGAAGGCGCCGGTGCAGACCGAGCCGTAGCGTTTCGCCTTGGGCGCCGCCTTGCAGAGCCAGCGCCGCACGTCGGCGCGCGCCATCACGGCCTTGAGGCCGAGCGAGCCGCCCGCAATCAGCAAGGTGTCGGGCTGACCGCCGATGCGCCGGCTCTCGATCGCCACGCCGGCATTGGAAGCGACGGCGCCGCCGTCGGGCGAGACAATCCGCAAGTCGTAGACCGGGCGGCCAGCCGCCTCGTTGGCCGCGCCGAACACGGCGGCAGGACCGGTGACATCGAGGAGCTGGCAGCCCTTGTAGGCCAGGATGAAGACGCGGTGCGGCCTGGTCATGGGCAATCGCCACTGTCGTGCCGAGGTCGAAGGCCGAGGGACCTTTGCTGATCCGCTAAAGGTCCCTCGCTGCGCTCGGGATGACACCGTGTTTGATCGTTCGGGCATTGGCTTCAAGCGTTCTGACATTGGTTTCAATCGTTCAGGTATTTGGTCTTTCGAGCATCGGTTTGGTCGTTCGAGCATTGGTTTGGTCGTTCGAGCAGTGGTTGAAGTCGTTGGCATTGGTTTTTGTCGTTCGAGCTTTGGCTCGAGTCGTGTCGGGCATTGGTTTTTGTCGTTCGAACATAGGCTTGTGCCGTTGGGTATTGGCAGAAAATACGGATATTTTGTCATTTCTGCCAGTGCTCGATCCGGATACAACGCACCCTGTCATCCCGAGCGTAGCGAGGGACCTTTACGGACCAGCAAAGGTCCTTCGGCCTCCGGATGACAGTGTTACTGACCGCGGAGGCAAAAATGGCTGAGCCCGTCCAGATCGGCATCCTTCTCTATCCCCAGGTCACCCAGCTCGATGCCACCGGCCCGGCCCAGGTGCTGTGCCGCGTGCCCGGCGCCACCCTGCACATGATCTGGAAGACCCGCGATCCGGTGCCGACCGATGCCGGCTTCTCGATCGTGCCGACGACCAGCTTCGCCGACTGCCCCCAGCTCGACGTGATCTGCGTGCCGGGCGGCGGCGGCCAGGTCGCGCTGATGACCGATCCCGAGACGCTCGACTTCCTGCGCACGCAGGCGGCGGGCGCGCGCTACGTCACCTCGGTGTGCACCGGCTCGCTGGTGCTGGGCGCCGCCGGCCTGCTCAAGGGCTACAAGTCGGCCTGCCACTGGGCATGGCGCGACATGCTGAAGGACTTCGGCGCCATCCCGGTCGCCGAGCGCGTGGTGCGCGACCGCAACCGCATCTCGGGCGGCGGCGTGACGGCCGGCATCGACTTCGGCCTCACCGTCGCGGCCGAGCTGGCCGGCGAAGAGGTCGCAAAGTCGATCCAGCTCATGCTCGAGTACGACCCGCAGCCGCCCTTCGATTCGGGTTCGCCCGAGAAGGCCGGCGCCGAGCGCGTGCAGCGCCTGCGCGAGCGGATGGCGCCGCTGCTCGACGGCCGGCTCAAGGCCAACGCCGAAGCGGCGGCCCGGATGGCGTGATGCTCGAGCTGCGACCGACCTGCGAGCAGTGCAACAAGGCGCTGCCGCCCGCCTCGCTGGAGGCGCGCATCTGCAGCTACGAGTGCACCTTCTGCGCCGCCTGCGTCGAGGATGTCTTGGGCAATGTCTGTCCCAACTGCGGCGGCGGCTTCGTCGCCCGGCCGGTCCGCCCGGCGCGCAACTGGAAGGACCGCAACCATCTCGGCAAGGACCCCGCGAGCACGCGCGTGAAGCACCGGCCGGTCGACCCGGCGCTTCACCGCGCATTCGCCGCCGAAATCGCGCGCCTGCCGCCCGACCGGCGCTGACCTGCTTCCTTGCCGGGGCGCGCCACTAACAAGAAACAAAGGTAAGGATCTTGCGGCCGATGGCAAACGCCGGCGGCGCTCATGATCTTCCGGAGCGCGGGCGTCTCGCCCGCTCGTGATCATGAGCGGGCGAGACGCCCGCGCTCCGAATGAGCATGAGAAAGCGCGCCGTGCTCATGCGGTCCGGAAGACCATGGCGCGCCACTTAGGGCGAAGGTTACTCCGCGCGCAGTGGCGCGCCCCCAGCTCCTGATCCGCCGTACGCTTTTGATACAATCGCGTTGTGGGCCGGGCCGCGCGCATCGATGAAGATGGCGCGGGAGGATCATCGTGCCTGCCCTCTTTATATACCTTCGCGCGCTGTGCCGCCTGTCGTTGGCCGCCGCGGTCCTGACGCTGGCCGGCGGCGCGGCCGTGGCTCAGTCGGGCGTCTTCCAATACCGGTGGAACAGCGCGCCGCCCGTGGACGCCATCACGCCCGGCGACATCCGCATCGCCCTGCTGTGGACCGGCCATCTCCAGTCGGTCTATCGCGGCGAGCTCGACGCCGCCGTGCACAAGGCGGCCCAGGCCTGGCAGAAATCGAAGGGCCATCCGCTCACCGACAAGCTGCCGGACGAGCAGATGGTCGAACTGGTTTCCGACGCGCTGAAGGAACGCGAGGATGTCGGCTGGTCCGTGCTGCGCGACCAGGCGGTGGGCGTGGCCGTGGGCTTTCCCGCCAAGCTGGTGACGTTCGGCCCGCCCCACATCGAAGGCAGCTCGCTGTTCTATCACGGCGCCGGCTCGATCATTCAGTCGCTCGGCGTTCATCTCGGCTATCCGAACTGCCAGAACTTCGACGGCGCCTACCAACGGACGACCGCCAAGGCCACCTTTCGCGCCCGCCAGGACGACTGGTTCGTCGGCCTGTTCCGGCGCGGCGAGACCAGCGCCTTCGTGAGCGCGACCTGCCATCCGCTGGGCTCGGTCTCGGCGGAAATGGCGGTATCGGTCGACGTGCTGGCCAAACACCCCGGCCTGTTCGGCGTCATGTTCGCCAGCCTCAGGATCCTGCACACGCCCGATCCGACCATCCGGCCGCGCCCCAAGGTCGAGGACCTGCCGCTGGCGCCCTCGGGCTTCGACGACGAGCAGGACACCAAGCCGCAGCCCGAGGCCAAGGCCAAGACCACGACGAAGGCGAAAGCCTCACCCGCATCCGCCGTCGATCTCTCGGGCAAGACCGATGCGCTGAAGCTCGAGACGCGGACCGGCGAGGATCTGCGCGCCGACGAGGTGTTCGAGAAGGCGGCGGGCGCGGTCTACAAGGTGAGGACCGAGCGCGGGCTGGGATCGGCGGTGGCGATCAGCGACAGCGAGCTTCTGACCAACTGCCACGTCGTCGGCGAGTTCGACGAGATCAAGCTGGTGCGCGCCAAGGACGAGCAGACCGCCAAGGTCGTGTCCAAGAACGCCGACGCCGACCGCTGCGTGCTGCGCGCCACGGCCAAGCTGCCGACCTGGGTGACTGTGCGGCCCTACGAAGACATCAAGGTCGGCGAGCGCGCGGTCACCATCGGCACGCCGCAGGGGCTCGAGCTCACCGTGGCCGAGGGCATCGTCTCGTCAAAGCGCGTGTTCAACCACGGCCGGGTGATCCAGACCTCGGCGCCGATCTCGCAGGGCTCGTCGGGGGGCGGCCTGTTCGATGCGCGCGGCCATCTGCTCGGCATCACGACCTTCTACTTCAAGGCCGGCCAGAACCTGAACTTCGCCGTCGCCGCCGAGGAGTTCGCCCAGGAACGCGACGAGCCGGCGCTTCGCTAGACCATAAACAACTTCAACAGGGAGAGCCGCGTTCTCGCCGCGTGGTCGCGGCGCAGTGTTCCCGGTCGGCCCCGTGCGGAGATCATGGCTTGGATCGCGTGGCGGGAATCTGCGTGGCAAGGACCGACATGTTGCCGGGTGCCGGCTGGCTATTCTCCGTGTAGGGCACGACGAAACCGCCGATTTCGTTCAGCTTGCCGTTGACCGGCGGGTTGATCAGATACCGCGAAGGCCGGCTGTGCGGATTCGCCGGGTTCAATGTCCGACCATTGCTCGACAGGTTGGCCGCGATCACGGTGGCGGGATATGCCGCAAACGGCATGTTGATCATGGTCTCGCCCGTGTTCTCGCCGTTGGGGGCGATCATGAAGCGGAAGCCGTTCGGGCAGTTGATGCCGCCGCCGCCATTGAGGACGAAACTGCCGCCGAACATATCGACGGAGTTGCAGCCGGCTTGCAGGTCCATGCCCCAGCCGACATTCCGGCTCGAGTTGGTGCCATACATCATCATGTTGGACACCACGCCGCCCTGGTTGGAGAAGACGATCCCCTGACCCCGGCAATCCTTGCTCTTCAGGCTGTAGGTGTCCGATTCGAAAATCGCGCCCTTGAAGACGATGCCGTGGCCGCCGCAATACGAGGCCACCAGGTTGCTGAAGGTGCTGAGCGCGATATCGCCGCCGCTGGCGACGAACTCGAAGCCGTTGCCGCAGCCGGGTGTGTCGTAGCCGCCGCCATAGAGGTTGAGGCCCTGCACGGTCAGGAACCGCGTTTTGCCGATGAAGCGAACGGCGGCGGTCACCCCGTCCCGGTTGGTCGATTCCAGGCGCAGGCCGTTGCCGTTGATGTAGACGCCTCCGTCGCCAACGTCCCGCAGGTGGATTTCCAGGGTTCCGTCGATCTTGATCGGCGGGGTCGAGCCGTCGAATGCAATGCCGCCGCCATTGTGGCAGGCGGCTTGAAGGAGCGCCCTCAATTCCTCCTGATTGGCCGGCCGCGCCAGGCTGCCGCCTTGAATGGTGATGCCGCCAGCCGTGCCCGATCCGCCGGCAGGCCTGGAGCGCGACTCGGCTGGCGCTTCCTTGTTCTGGGCGAATGCAGCGGATGAGCCTGAAAGCAGCGCAAGCGCCGAGGCGCCGCCTACCAAATCGCGTCTTCTCGTGCTCACGGCACTCTCCCTATCGATCAAGGTCCGAGGACTTCCAGACTTGGAAGGTGTCGCGGAAAGACGGAATGCCTGTCTCGTGACCTTGTCGTGGTCCTGCCGGCCTCCCATGGACCTCGCCGCCGGACAGTCGTCATCCTGGCGCGAGGGAACGCGGCGCGCGTGCCTACTCCTGCGAAATCGACGACCGCCATTTCGCCATCGCCAGCCGCACGGTGGGAATGCCGCACGCTCGCGCCGGCATTGAATATTCGCCTACTTCGATGCGCAGTGCCGGCGGCTCCGGTCAACGCCGTGACGTGACCTTCCCGTGAGATGCGGCCGCGCGATCAGCTCGCGCTTGCGCTCTCGATGGTGATGGCCTTGCCGGCGGCGGTGTCGAACTTCAACCGCTGCACGTAATCGAGGTCGCGGCCGGTAACGCGCACGAAGCGGCTGCCTTCGGGATAGTCGATGGCATGGATGGCGCCCACGTCATAGATGCCGGCATGGCCGGGCTCCAGACGATAGCTCTTGACCTGCTCGAGCCTGGCCTCGCCCGCGCCGTCGCCGCCATCGAGCCGCCTGTACTCGCTCATGTCGGTGTGCTCGGACGGCCTGGCCGTAGACCGCCCACGAGGCGCCGTGATCGTGCGGCGGGCTTTTATGCGGCTTGGCGTTGCAATGCGCCAGCACGACGAAGCCCAGATCCTTGTCCTCATAGAGCTTGCGCGTGCCGAGCGGCGCGGCGGGTCCGACCGCCTCTTCGACGAACGACGTGTTGGCGAGCAGCCTTTCGAGCAGCACGCGCACCTGCTCGCGTCCGCCCGGCCCGGTGTCGGCCTCGAGGGCGGCCTTGGCGTCCTTGGTGAAAGCGTCGAGCGTGTAGGTCATGGAGCCCTCCCTGTGCGCGGCAGGGCTATCGCATATGACCACTTCCGTCGTCTCGACCGGAGCGCGAAGCGCGGAGCGGAGAGACCTTCTCTCAACAATAGGCGGCTTGTTGTTGAGAGAAGGTCTCTCCACTCGGGCCTTCGGCCCTCGGTCGAGACGACGGAAGTAGTCATCGGCGATAGCCCGCCTCTGTGCGGCGTGAAATGATCCGCCTGTTCGCCTCTGACTGTCAACGGCCGCCCAAAATGCGCCGCGCGATCACCATGCGATGGACCTCGGACGGGCCCTCGTAGACCCGCATGGTGCGCACCTTCTGCGCCAGCCACGACAGCGGCAGCTCCTGGGTGACGCCCATGGCGCCGAACGCCTGCTGGGCGTGGTCGATCACCTCGGTCGCCATCTCGGTGGCGAAGACCTTGATCATCGAGGCCTCCATGCGCACGTCGCGGCCCTCGTCCTGCTTGACCGCGGCGTCCATCACCATCAGGCGGCAGGCGTGCAGCTTGGTGGCGGCGTCGGCCACCCACCACTGGATGGCCTGCCGGTCGGCCAGCTTCTGGCCGAAGGTCACGCGCTGGTTGGCGTGCTCGACCAGCATGTCGAGCGCGCGCTGGGTCATGCCGACGCACCACGCGCCCATCTGCAGGCGGCGCACCGTGAGGCGGAGCTGCATGGGCGCGAAGCCCGCGCCGATGCGGCCCAGGATCTGCGTCTCGGGCACGCGGCAATCCTCGAACACGACCTCGTAGGTGCGCTGGCCGGCCAGCATGGGAATGGCGCGCGCCACCACCAGCCCCGGCGTGCCCTTGTCGACCAGGAAGGCGGTGATGCCGCCGCGCGCGCCGAGGTTGGCATCGGTCACCGCCATGACGATGGTGAAGTCGGCCTTGGCGATGCGGCTGATCCAGATCTTGCGGCCGTTGATCACCCAGTCGGTGCCGTCCTTCACCGCCTTGGTCTTCATGCCGGCCGGATCGCCGCCCGCGCCCGGCTCGGAGATGGCGATGGCCGAGACCGTCTCGCCGGCGGCGTAGGGCTCGAGGTACTTCTTGCGCTGCTCCGGACTGACGGTGGCCAGCATCATGTGCAGGTTGGGCGAATCCGGCGGGAAGGTGAAGGGCACCGCGGTGTAGCCCAGCTCCTCGTTGACGCCGACCAGCGCCACCGCCGGCAGGTTGGCGCCGCCCGCCTCCTCCGGCACGTCGAGCGCCCACAGGCCGAGCTCCTTGCACTGCTTGAAGAGTTTCGTGTTCTCCTCGTCGGAGAGCGCCGCGGGCTGGCCCGACGCGAAGCGGTCCAGGATGTTCTTCTCGAGCGGCATCAGCTCGTTGCGCACGAACTTCTTCACCAGATCGCGCAGCATCTCGTGTTCTTCGCTTACCTTGTACATGCCGCTCTCCTATGGCTTGCCGATGCCCTTGTTCACGAATTCCAGCGTGTAGGCGCGGCCGACGTCGAGCCCCTTGGGGACGACATCGACCGCGACCATCGACTCGTAGAAACTCTGCCAGCGCGCGGCGCTCATGGCGCCGATCCCATCCTTCTCCGCATCGCCCGACATCACGATGCCGCGTTCGCCCAGCACCTTGATGGCATAGGCCAGGCGATCGTCGGTCTGCTCCGGGTTGGCCTGCTTGATCAGCGCGTTGGCCGCTTCGATGGCGGGCCCGCCCTTGATGTACTGCGCCCAGCCCTCGAGCGTGGCGTCGACGAAGCGCTGCACGAGATCCTTCTTCTCCTCCGCCATCTTGCGCGAGATCGCGATCGTGGCCTGGTAGGCACTGTAGCCCGCATCGGCGATCAGCAGCACCGACGGCGCGCGGCCCAGCGCCTGGGCGATCGGATAGGGCTCGGACGACAGGAAGCCCTGCTGGATCAGCATCCTGTCGGCCAGGAACGGCGCCAGGCTGTAGTTGTACGGCCGGAGCTGGGTATCGGAGAGCCCGTACTTCTGGCGCAGGTAGGGCCAGTAGGTCACCCGGCCGCCGGCGCCGATCAGCAGGGTGCGTCCCTGCAGCTTCTCGAAGGAGTCGAAGCCGGTGTCGGGATGGCCGATCAGCACCTGCGGATCCTTCTGGAAGATCGCGGCGATGGTGTAGAACGGCGCGCCGATGCGCACATAGGAGAAGGCCTCGAAGCTGCCCGACATGATCATGTCGACCCGGCCGGCCAGCAGGAGCTGGCTGATGTTGAGGCTGGGGCCGCCCTGGCGCACGTCGCACGCGATGCCGGCCTTGCGATAGAGGCCGGCGGCGATCGCCTGGTAGTAGCCGCCATGCTCGGCCTGGGCGCGCCAGTCGGTCTGGATGCTCACCTTCTCCAGCGTCTGGGCGTGCGGCCGGCGGCCCAGCGGCACGAGCAGCGGAGCGGCGAGGGCGAAACCCGCGGCGCTGCGCAGGGCGGTACGGCGGTCGAGACGCCAGGCGGCCGAGGTCATGGCTCACGCTTCACGGTTACGCTGCGATAGTCGAAGGCCCACGCCAGATATTCCCGGATCGCAATGCCGGAGGCAGTCAGCGCGCCGACCGAGGGCATCAGCGATTCCCACCACGGCGTCGCCGCCGGCAAAACCTGCCAGTCCGTCGGAAAGGCCTCCGCGTCGAGGCCGGCCTTGCGCGCCAGGCGAAGTGCCCGCGGCATGTGATAGCCCGAGGTGACCAGGGCGACGCGGCCGGTGCCGACGAGGGCGCGGGTCTTCTGCATGTTCTCGATCGTGTTGATCGACTTTCCTTCCATCACGATGGCGGATTCCGGCACGCCGAGCGCGACCAGGAACTGGCGCATCGCCACCGCTTCGGTCTGCGTCGGCGGCGCCTGGCCGCTTTCCACGAAGTAGGACCCGCCGCTCACGACGATGCGCGGCGCCAGGCCACGATGGAACAGCCGCGCGGCATGCCACACCCGGTCGGAACTGTCGAAGAGATCGGGATCGGGACGGAGCGGCGGCACGGCGGGGCCGATGCCGCCGCCCAGCACGACGATCGCCTCGTAGCAGCAGGCCGGCGCCGTCGCGGCCTCGGCGCGGGCTTTGTCCTCCAGGGGCAGCATCAGGGCGTTCGATACCGGATAGAGGGAAAAGACGATGAACTGCGCGATCGCGAGCGCCGCGACCAGGCGGCCAAGGCGCCGCCATCGGAACAGGCTCAGCACGGCGCCGGCGATCAGTCCGGCCGTGAAGACACCCATCGGCGACGCGAACTGCCCCAGGATCTTCAGGATGATGAAGCTATTCACGTCACCTCGATGGTCGGGCGGGCTATACTAGCCCGCAATGCGTCCGCAAAGAGCCAGAACATGATCTCGAATTCGCTTCCCAACGATGCCGCTCTGCGGACACGCGCGCAGCGCGTGATCCCGGGCGGCATGTACGGCCACCTGAACGTCGCCCGCCTGCCGCCTGGCTATCCGCAGTTCTTCGCCCGCGCCGAGGGCGCCACCCTGTGGGACGTCGACGGCAACGCCTATGTCGACTTCATGTGCGCCTACGGCCCGATGGTGCTGGGCTACGGCAACCGCGAGGTCGAGGACGCAGCCTCAGCCCAGCGCGCGCTGGGCGACGTTTTGACCGGCCCGTCGGAGCGGCTGGTCGAGCTCGCCGAAAAGCTCGTCGGCATGGTGGCGCACGCCGACTGGGCGCTGTTCCAGCGAAACGGCACCGACGCCACGACGCTCTGCGTGGTGGTGGCGCGCGCCGCCACGAAGAAGCGCAAGATCCTGGTGGCGCGCGGCGCCTATCACGGCTCGGCGCCGTGGTGCACGCCCCATCCCGCCGGCACGACCGCCGAGGACCGCGCGCATCTCGTGCACTACGACTACAACGACATCGCAAGCCTCATGGAAGCCGCGCAGTCGGTCGAAGGCGATATCGCGGGCGTGATCGCCTCGGCCTTCAGGCACGATTACGGCAAGGACCAGGAACTGCCGACCCCGGCCTTCGCGCGCGCCGTGCGCCAGCTCTGCGACGAAACCGGCGCGGCGCTGATCCTCGACGACGTGCGGGCGGGCTTTCGCCTGCATCTCGGCGGCAGCTGGGAGACGGTGGGCGTGCGGCCCGACCTCGCCGCCTACTCGAAGGCGATCGCCAACGGCTACACCCTGGCCGCCGTCACCGGCAGCGACAGGTTCCGCGACGCCGCCGCCTCGGTGTTCATGACCGGATCGTTCTGGTGCGGCGCGGCGTCGATGGCCGCATCGCTGAAGACGCTGGAGATTTTTAAGCGCGACGATACGATCGCCACCATGGCGCGGCTCGGCCAGCGCTTTCGCGACGGGCTCGCTGCACAAGCAAAGACTCACGGCCTGGCGCTGCGCCAGACCGGACCGGCGCAGATGCCGACCGTGCTGTTCGCCGACGATCCCGCTGTCGAGAAGGGCCGGCTGTTCGCCGTCGAGGCGCTGCGCGGCGGCGCCTGGCTCCATCCGCAGCACAACATGTTCCTGTCGGCCGCCCACACCGACGCCGACATCGACCGCGCGCTGCAGGCGACCGACGGCGCGATGGCCGCCGTGCGCAAGAGCTTCGGGCGGGATTGATGGGAGCGCGGGCGTCCCGCCCGCTCAAGCGCATTCACATGCGCTCATGATCTTGAGCGGGCGGGACGCCCGCGCTCCGGCAAAAAAGAAGGGCGGGTCCGGCTTGCGCCGGGACCCGCCCGATCCTTCCCCGTCGAAGAAGACGGAGCTAGATGGCTTCCTTGAGATCCTTGGCGACGCGGAAGGCGACCTTCTTCGACGCCTTGATCTTGATCGCCTCGCCGGTCGCCGGGTTGCGGCCCATGCGTGCCGGACGATTGCGCACCTGAAGGATGCCGAGGCCCGTGATGCGGACCTTGTTGCCCTTCTTGAGGTGCTTCACGACCAGACCGATGAAGTCTTCGAGGGCGCCGGTGGCGTCCTTCTTGGTCATGCCAGTCTTCTCTGCCAATTCGGCCGCGACCTTCGAGAGCGGAACGGTCGGAACGGTCGGCTTGGATGTTGCGGGTGCGGTTGCCATAGTGAGGGGTCCCTTACATTTCTTGTTGCGCCAACGTCTTCCTGACGCCCCAGGGCAGCGTTGACGGGCCCAAGATTATCCACGAATCGCCTTCCCACAAGTCCGGAATCCACGAAAAATGTCGATTCTTGGGGCTTTTTAGGCCATTTGGGGCAACCATCCACAGACCCAGAGAGAGCGTAGCGTGTCGAGCCCCGGCCTGATCCCCACTTTCAGCACCGCCGTGAACACCTGGCAGTGCGATGAAAACGACCATCTGAACGTCCAGTTCTACACCGAGTTCGGCCACGAGGCGCAGGCGCACCTGATGGCCAGCCTGGGCCTCGGGCCGCGCGCGCAGCGCGCCGCCGGGCTCACGCTCGACCCCGCCTGGGACCATGTCCGCTACCTGCGCGAGTTCCGCGCGGTCGATGCGGTCGCGGTTTTGTCGGCGCCCATCGAGATCGGCGAGCGTCACCTGCTGGCCTATCACGAGATCCGCAATTCATCCGACGGCAAGGTCGCCGCGACGATGCGCCGGCGCATCACCAGCGACGCGCCATGGCCCGCGCCCTTTCGCGCGCGCGCCGAGGCCGCACGGAGGGCGCTGCCGGCGAACGCCGGCCCGCGCAGCGTGGGCAAGCGCGCCCTGCCCGACCTGGTGCTGGCCGATGCCGCGCGCACCGGACTGATCGATATCGGCCGCACGGTGATCACGCCCGCCGAATGCGACGAGCGCGGCCAGTTCCTGCCGCACCACCAGTTCGGCCGCTACTCCGACGGCGCGCCCATGCTGTGGAACCACCTGGGCTTTGACCGCAGCGCCATGCAGGAGCGCGGCGAAGGCTCGGTCGTGGTCGAGATGCTGAACCACTATCGCCGGCCGTTGCACGCCGGCGACCTGCTGGTGGTGATGAGCGGCCTCGCCTCCTTCAGCGACAGGGTGCTCACCTTCACCCACTTCCTGTTCGAGGCCGAGACCGGCACACTGGCGGCCTGCGCCGAAGCCATCGGCATGAAGTTCGACCAGAAGATCCGCAAGATCATGACGTTCAGCACGGAAGACCAGGCGCGGCTCGGCGAGCGCATGCTTCGCCTCGCCGCCTGAGGAGGGTTCATGGACGACAGGACACGCACAGCCGCCGGCATCGCCCGCGAGCTGCAGGGCCTCACCTATGACGACAAGCGCCTGGCCGAGATCGCGGCCGAGGTCGCGGTGCTGAACGACGCCGTGCGCAAGGCCGCCGCCCAGCGCCTCACCTTCGACGACGAGCCCGCCGCCTTCGCCAGCCTGATGGCGCGGGAGGCGAAATGAGCGCCGCCGACAGGATCAACGACGACAGGATCAACGACGATCTGGCGCTGCGCGACCTCAGCGACGTCGCCGACGCCATCGCCGCCGGCCGCCTCACCTCGGTGCAGGCGACCGAGGCGTGCCTGGCGCGCATCGCCGTCTGGCAGCCGCGCACCAACGCCTTCCTGCGCCTGCACAAGGACAAGGCGCTCGAGCAGGCGCGCGCCATGGACCAGGAGCTGGCCGCCGGGAAGCGGCGCGGCCCGCTGCACGGCGTGCCGATGGCGCACAAGGACATGTACTACCGCAAGGGCGAGCTCTCGACCGGCGGCAGCGAGATCCGCCGCAACTGGGTGGCGCCGGTCACCGCGACGGCGCTCAAGAAGCTCGACGCGGCGGGCGTGGTCGAGCTGGGCTTCCTCAACATGGCCGAGTTCGCGGCCGGCCCGACCGGCCACAACGTGCATCACGGCCACTGCCGCAATCCGTGGGACGAGACGCGCGTCACCGGCGGCAGCTCGAGCGGCTCGGGCGCCTCGGTGGCCGCCCGCATGGTCTATGGCGCGCTCGGCTCCGACACCGGCGGCTCGATCCGCCTGCCGGCCGCCGCCTGCGGCGTGGTCGGCATGAAGGCGACCTACGGCCGCGTGAGCCGCGCCGGCGCGCTGGCGCGCTCGTGGAGCCTCGACCATGTCGGCCCGCTCACCCGCACGGTGCGCGACAACGCCCGCATGCTGGGCATCCTGGCCGGCCACGACCCCGACGATTCGACGACCAGCGAGAAGCCCGTGCCCGACTACGAGGCGCTGCTCGAGGGCGGCGTGACGGGTCTCCGGATCGGCCTCTCGCTGCCCGAAGGGCGTGGCGCCGGTCGACCCCGAGATCGGCGCCGCCATCCAGGCCGCCGCCGATGCGCTGGGCAGGCTCGGCGCCAGGATCACGCCGGCTGACATGCCCGACTTCACCGCGCTCTACCGCTGCGGCCGAGGTCATGGTGAAGTGCGAGGCGGCCGCCATGCACCGGCCGTGGATGGAGGCCGACGCGCCCTACGCCAACCAGGTGCGCACGCGCATGGAAGCGGGCTTCTTCATCCCGGCGACGCAGTACATCGACGCGCTCCGCCTGCGCGCGCATTTCGTGCGCGAGTTCCTCGAGACGGCGATGGACGGCGTCGACGCCGTGCTGCTGCCCGCCATCCCCTTCCCCCTCCCGACCATCGCCGAGACCGACGTCGAGGCCTCGGGCGGCCCGGCCACGCTCAGCATGGTGGCGCGCTTCACCGGCCTGACGCGGCCCTTCAACACGCTCGGCCTGCCGGCGCTGTCGGTGCCCTGCGGCTTCGATTCCAACGGCGCGCCGATCGGCCTGCAGCTGATCGGCCGGCCGTTCGACGAGGCGCTGCTCTACCGCATCGGGCACGCCTACCAGGGCGCGACCGAGCATCATCGGAAGGTGCCGGTCTGAGGAAGACTCCGCTTTGCTGGGAGCGCGACTCTTGACTGGGAGCGCGCAACTCTTGGCCGCCAACTTTTACGATTCCAGTCAACAACCTCATCCTGAGGAGGCCGCGTAGCGGCCGTCACGAAGGATGGGCCACGCACGAAATCGTGTAAAACGCCGTTCGTAGCGCCCGCTCTGGTGCCCACCCTTCGAGACGCGGCCCTGCGGGCCGTTCCTAAGGGTGAGGTTCGCCCCTAAGTTGACGCCCATGAGCGCGCAACTCCCGTTGCGCCTCTTCTGGCTATCCGGAAGCCTTGGATCAGGGAATCGAGCCTTGGTTCAGAAGGCTTGAACCACACCACTCACCCTGAGGAGCATCGCGCAGCGATGTGTCTCGATTTCAGTGAAGGATAGGTCCCCACACGAATTCAGGGACCCGGTATTGATAGTCCAGCCCCTTGGCCGGATCGAAGAACGCATCATTGTTGAGATGATTTCGGGCGTCCTGTCTCACCCGTTCAAATGCTGCTTCCTCGGCCGCGATGTCTTTCAGTTCCGGCGTGAGCTGGATGACAATCGCGCCGCTCTCCAATTCCTTTATACGATAAGCCGGACAGGACAGGAGTCGTTCGCGGGAAAACAACTCCACATAAGGCCTGCCGAACACTGTCGTCCAATAGATGTCCGGCACGCATTTCCTTAACGTTAGACCGGCAATAAAGAGGTGTTTCTCGGTCTTGGCCGTATCTAAAAAGCCAATTGAGCCGTGCGCCACTCCTCTTGGTATCTCCGTCTCAGTAACCGTGTGGACTAGGCCGAAATCTGCCGAGAACGCAGCAGCAGAACATTCCAGCAGCTTGCAGAATGCAGCCTGGTCAAAATCTCTGACATTCCTCAGTGAGATCTTCCATGTGCTATGATCCCGGTGTGGGCCATACTGCATAAAGATACTTGCATTGAGCTTTGGAGAAACAGTCCTCTTCACAAGAAACATGAATTCCCACGTACGAATTGCTTCATCCAAAGACGACATTGAAAAGTGATGGCGTAAAGGTTCGTGAAGCCCCCATCTGTTCGGCAAGAAGTTAAACGCATTTTCAGCCCAGAGTTGAAATAGCTTCCGGGCATCCTCGTGCCTGGTGAGAGGCAGAGGGCTTAGGATTTCGAAGAAGACGTCGCTCATAGGAACGGTGTGAAGGAACCTGTTGCGGGGTCGAAATCTTTGGATTGTTCCTCCGGTCTTGTAAACTAGCTGTTTTACACTCTCGCTGACACGGCGCGTGGCTGGACCCACGACAAGGTTAAATGGCACTCAATTCTTTAGCGCGTAGGCAGACTGTGTTCTCAGCTGAGGGGAACTGTCTATTTCCACTCCACTCTTTATTTCCGTAATGCCCCCGTTCAAGATGTCCGGTATGGATCGACCCACACCTTCCACTGTGATTTTAGACTTGTTTTTTGCGGCTTCCATTGCCTTGAGCACAGCTCGTTCAAATTCGCCACCGCGCACCGCGTTCGCAATGATGGTGAATACAGCCGCAAAGCCCGCAAGAAACTCTCCCTCTACGCGCGTCTGCGGAAAGCTGGCCAGGAGACTATCGGCGGTCTCGCCCGGGTCGTCGGCAAAACGCTCTGCAAGACGCGCTAAATCGCGTCCGATTCTTAGGATCGTGTCTTCATAGACGCGGGTTCCAAAGCGCGTGGCAACGTTCGCAAGCTCTTGCGTCAGATCGGCCGCGGCGCGCCGGCACTCCTCGAGGGAAGGCGAGAGCTCTTGGTCGGGCTGGCGTTCAGCCGCCGTCATTTCCGTACCAGGCTTCTCAGGAGTGCGAAGCGCAGCTGGCGTGCCGGGCGATGACGCCGGAACTTGCTGTTGTGGTTGTTTGTTTTGCGGCGGCAGTTCCTGTTGCTGCGGCCGCTGGACGTCAGCACCACCAGATTTCGCGAGAATAAGGTTGGGATCTGCGACGGGTCTGACCGACAGTGTCGGAGGAACGCTCGGCTCTTGCCGCGCCATGCCGACACTCAATGGATCCTGGAGTTTGCCACCGTTCACTTGGGCATATGGCTGACCGACCGCCGGGGGCTGGAGTCGATTGTTCCAAGTCGCTTCGCGGGCCGCCGATTGGGGATTGGTGTTCTGCGCGAGGGCAGCGCTGGTGCGGTCATTGATGCGCGCCGGTCGGTCAGACGTGGGCGAAAACGGCCATTGTTCGGCCCTGCGCGCGTCAGCTGACCTCAGGTCCGGTAACGCCCTGATGCCGCCGACGTAGGTAGGCGCGTTGCCCGCAGTAGGCACATTCTGGTCTGTGCCTTGATAAGATCCGACTGCGTTGACCAGCGGCCCATAGGGCACGATGCGCCGCCGTGTCTGCGGATCGACGGCAGTGGACAACGGCGGCAGCGGCATGGTGATCAGCTTGGAGAGCCAATCAGGAATCTCCCATGGCACTGGTTGGGCCGGCTCCTCCACGCCTGCCGGGAGAGTCCACGTTGGCGCGCTGTCGCCATACTCGGACGGCGTCGCATCAGGAGATAATTCGCCAGGCCAAGTTCCTTCTCGCGAACTGTCATCCTCGTTGAGGCTAAAGTTGGCCAGTTCATCCTGAGGGTCGAGATGAAACCCAGGGAGGTTGTTCCCCGGTGTGATCCGCAATCCTGGCGTGTCAGTCGACAGAGCTGAGTTCAGTGCGTTTTGCGAACCCAGCAGGAGCCCCGGCGCTTGCAGCCAGCTCGGAAACTGTGGCGTCGGCAGTGCCGCAAGGCTTCCGCCAAGCGGAGCCCTATCGCCCGGTGAAAACTCTGCTTCATCGATGTTGAAGCCCGGCACGTCGCCCTGCGACCTGTCGAGAAGCCATCGCGCGTAGGGGGAAAGCGAGAAGTTGAACATCGCGAGATCTCCAAGTTGGCGACCTGGAGAATTCACGATCGAAAACCTGGACCTGAAACGTGGAGTTGCCACGTTTCGGGCGTCCACGTTTTGAGTCGCGGTTTACCTCACTCTTTTGGCGGTCGGTCTGTCGGGATCAGGTTTGTCTTTCGTCGGCCGCCCACCTTTGCGATCACGCGGTGCGCCGTTCCAGATATCGAGAGCCACTTTTCGCGACAGGCCGAAGTGGCCCATGGCGGCTCCCAGCAGCACGTCGCGGCCCGCTCGCTTTCGCTCTGCTCTGAGCGCTTTCCGCTTCTCTTCGATGAACGCGCGCACTTCGCGATCCGAGGAACGACGTGCGGATGACAAAGGCCCAGAGGCTGGCTGCGTTCGCGTGGCAGGCTCAGGCCAGCATCGCTTGCAATCGTCGGCGCGGACGGACAGGTTCGACCAGAACGGACGGGTATCGAAGTAGTGGGTCCGATCGCCGAGACACACGTCTCCGTGATAATCACGAAGGCCAAGACCTCTGGGCCCGACGATCGAGCGCGATGGCTCCCTGCCCCACTTGCAGCCGAAGAGCGCGATGCGCCGAGCTTGCCAGGCTTGCAGCAGTTCATCCGGCGCTGCAGCAAGGGACACGGGAGGCTCGTCCAGGCCCGATGCCCGCCTCATTCCTGTCATTCGCTCAAGCCCGGCCACCGTACGGACGCCGTCGGCTCGCAACACCTGAGAGTCGCTGCGCGTCACGATCCAGGTGATTGCCTGCGGGATCGACCACCACGGTGATGACAAGGTGTCCTCGGACCTCTGCTCGTTGCCTGGAAGTATACAGCTCGGGTTTTAGTTGCCGAGGCGGAGGGTTTGTCAGGCGAGGTAAAACTGCGAGGAAAAAGGGTACAACCGTTGTCCAACTCGACAGCTCATCGGCAGTTTGGCGGGCCAATGGGACTTGGCGGGCAATCGTGATTAGCAAGTCGGTAGGTTCGCGAGTGAAGGTCTCGGCCGGGACGACAGTTGATCTAAGGCCTGAAATACAGCGCGCGCGGTACCGGCGGGACGGTTGGGCAAGGGGCGATCCATTCGCGAAGGAGCCGGCGGGTGTTGCGGATCGATCATCTCCTCGATCTCGAAGCGGTTGAGCGGCCCGATCGCGCCGCGCACCCTCTCGATGCGGGGCGTCGATCTCGGCGCGGAGCACGGAGGGATCGGCGAATTCGGCGAACTGGCGCTTGTAGCCAGCTTTGCAGCCGCCGGCGTCTCCTGAAGATCGTCAAGACGGGTCTTGTGTTGATCACGGCTGATGCCGAACGAACCAGCGTTGCGGATGCCGGTCTGCTGCTGGCCCCTATCGAGAAAGGCTTTTCTCGATAGGTGCGGCCGTCACTGCCGTCGGCCTTGTAGTCGGCTGCGGCTTTGTCGGTGGGCGCAGGCGGCATAGCAGTCACCGTAGTTGGGCACTCCGCCCCTCGCGGGTTCAGCACGCGCCACACGTCGCGGAAGACGTCGACCAAGGCGTCGAGATGTTGGCAGAGCGTGAGTTCGAGACCCATCTGGCCAGCAACGTCGTAATCGCGCAGGCCCAGATATCGCGGCGAGGTGACGACGCAATCGAAGTAGCTCGGGCGGTATGCTGCACTCTTAATAACTACTTTTCCATACTAATGATCTCGGGTATGGATAATTTCCATACCACCCGCTATAATGTATATGCTCGGTAGGCAGTTCTTATGGACAGCAGATCGGTGATAACCAAGATCGAGGCGGACGGCTGGTACAAAGTCGCCCAGAAGGGCAGCCATATGCAGTTCAAGCACCCGACCAAGCCCGGCAAGGCGACTGTCCCGCATCCGAAGAAGGACCTGCCGCCGGGCACGCTGAAAAGCATCGAGCGGCAGACGGGGGTGAAACTCCGTTGACCGCTGCGAGATCAATGAACGACCAAAAAAAATAGAGCATTGGAGATTGACGATGTCGGAGTTCTACGTGGCGGTCCTCGAGACCAACAGCGAAGGCGAATTCTTCGCTACCGTCCCCGACCTGCCAGGCGTGAACACTGCTGCGGCGACCAAGAAGGAAGCCTTGTCGTTGGCCATCGAGTTTGCCAACGACTATGTGCGCGATCTTATCGAAGATGGCCACAAGGTTCCGCCGGCGCGTGATAGCGACGAGATCGAGCACGATGCCGAGGTGCACGAGGCCGGCCGCGCTATGATCCCGGTCGAAGTGCCAGGCAAGAGCGTCAAGATCTCGGTCTCGATCGATGAGGCTTTGCTGATTCGAGCCGACCGTGCGGCCGCCAAAGTAGGGTTGACCCGATCCGGGTTCTTCGCCGCGGCTGTTGAGAACAAGATCCGCGAAGGCTTGCGTGGCGACATTGCCGGCGTCGCGCACGAAGCCGCAGGTGGCGCGATTACGATCCGCGGCCACGCGCTGGGAACGACGGCCCTTGCTGTTGCGGGCGGAGAGGCCGCTGAGCCCCTTAGGTTCAAGGAAGGAGGAGCTCACCGCCTCTACCCGATCACATTGGGGCCCACCATGCTCGACCAAAGCGATGCACTGTATGTCGTTCAGAACCCTCAGGGCTTCTTGCAAATCGTGCAGGCCAAGGCGGCCAGGGGTTTTGTGCCCGCGCCAGTCGTCCGCGGACTGCATCACGGCCGCGTGGAGCGTGTTGCTCCATCCGCGCCGGTCCGCAAGAAGCGTCGCGGTCGCGCTGAGAAGTCGACCTGAGAGCGACGCAACTCGCCCTAGTCGTGCAGGATGACGCTCAACAACGAGCTCGTGACCCGCACGTGGCCATTGTAATCGATCATGCCGAGCCGCCTGAACTTGTTCATGAAGGTGTTCACCCGCGAGCGGGTCGAACCGATGATCTCCGCCAGCGTTTCCTGGCTGATCCTGATCGGGATCGGCTGCGGGCCGCCCTCCTTGCCGAAATTGGCCAGCAGCAGCAGCGTCCGCGCCAGGCGCTTTTCGCTGGAGTTGAACAGCTGGTCGACCAGATCGGCCTCGACGCGGCTGTTGCGGGTCAGCAGGTAGGCCGTGAAGAGCTCGCCGAAGGCGGGCTCGGCCTGCAGCACGCGCACCATCTCGGCCTTGGCCACGCGCATGACCTCGCTGTCGACGACGGCCTTGGCGGTGGCCAGTCGCCGGGGCTGGCCGATCAGGCAGCCCTCGCCGAAGAACTCGCCCGGGCCGAGCAGGGCGATCACCGCCTCCCGGCCGCCGCTCGAGGCGACCACGAGCTTGATCCTGCCCTTGTGGACATAGAACACGGCGTCGGCCGGCGCCGTCTGCTGGAAGACGACCGCGCCCTTGCGGTAGCGGGCGATCTTCCGGCCGTGGTTCACGGTGGCGAGGAATACCTTTGGATCGAAGGCAGGCTTGGCGCGCTTGGCCATGGTCCGCTGTCGCTGGTAATTCCAGACGACAACAGTCTGCCCTGCCCCGCGGTTCCCATCAGCGACCTATTCCGCCGCAGCCAGGCGCTGGTTGAGCGCGACGGCGGCGCGGGCGCGGGCGAAATCCTCGCCGCGTCGCTTGCTGACGGCAGCCTCCCCGCCGGCGGTCGCGGCGAACAGGGCGAGCTTGTCCATCTCCTCGTCGACCACCGGCTCCATCGCCAGGTCGGTATAGGCGTGGCGCTGCGGGTCGTTGCGCACGGCCTGGCCGATGCGCCAGCCCTGCCAGGCAAGCCGGCCGTAGATCCTGAGCTTGCGCCAGGTCTCGGCGGCGAGCCTCCAGTGGAAGAGGCCGATCGGCTCGATCTTCATGCCGTGGCGCCGGTCGCGGCGATACTTCAGGCGCACGATGCCGCCTTCGAGCGGATGGATGCCCTCGGCCTCGAACATGATCTTGAACATGGTCATGAACCGCGCCGGCTCCGCCGGGTTGCGGCCGGGCGTGGCGCCGTGGCGGCGCGCCACCGTCCGGATGTGCTCGGGCGTGTAGTAGCTCTTCCAGGCGTCGCGATAGGTCTGGTCGAACTCGGCGTCGCTCATCTTCGGGTGATGGACGACGCGATGGTGGACGTCGTACTTGTTGAAGTCAGGATCCATCCAGACGCCCTGCTTCCACAGGACCTGGTGGTCCTCCGAGCCGGGCAGCGGCGTCAGGATGAAGAGCTCGAGGATGTCGAGCGGCAGCTCCTTCTTGATGATCTCCATGTCGCGCAGGATCGATTCGCGCGTGTCGGCCGGGAATCCCAGGATGTAGCCCGCCCAGGTCGAGGCCCCGCTGTTGTGCCAGGCCTGCAGCATCTTGCGGTATTCGGTGATCTTGTTCTGGCGCTTCTTGGCGGCCAGCAGGTTGTCCGGATTGATGTTCTCGAGGCCGATGAACACCCGGTAGACGCCGGCCCAGCGCGCCTTGTGGATGAAGTGCGGGATGCGATGGCACTGGGTGTCGACCTGGATGATCAGGGAGACCTCGATGCCCTCGTTCTCCTTGAGCTCGATCAGCCGGTCGAAGAAGTCCTCCCAGTGCTTGTTGCGCGCCATGTTGTCGTCGGTGATGAAGAACGACGTGATGCCCTGCTTGACGTTCTCGCGCACGATCGCCTCGAGGTCGTCGGCGGTGCGGAAGCGGCTCTTGCGGCCCTGCACGTTGATGATGGTGCAGAACGAGCACTGGAACGGGCAGCCGCGGCCGAGGTCGAAGCTCGAGCTGCGGCCTTCGTTGCGCGCCAGCGCCGCGGCCGGCAGGCGGGGCGTCGGCGCGCCCTCGAGGCCCGGCAGGTCGTCCATGTAGTTGTAGAGCGGCTTCAGCGCGCCGTTCCACGCGTCCTGCAGCACGATGTCGAGCCGGCCCTCCTCGGCCTCGCCGCCGAAGATCGCGACGCCCATGTCCATGGCCGCCTGGATCTCAGGCGGGATCACCGGCAGCATCGACAGGCAGCCCGAGACATGGAAGCCGCCCAGCGCCACCGGGAGGCCGGCCTTGATGAACTGGCGCGCGAGATCGACAGCGCGCGGGAACTGGTTGGTCTGGACGCCGACCAGGCAGATCAGCGCCTTGCCGCCGCGGCGCTTGATGTCGGCCACGATGCGGTCCGGCCGGATGCGGATGTTGGTCTCGTCGAGCGGCTTGATGACGATGTCGACGTCCGGCCCCAGGACCTGGCGTCGCCGGCAATCCTCGCCGAGGCCATAGAGCGCGGCCAGGGTGTTCGACGGGATGTGCGACTGCAGCCACGTGATCGGGTAGCCGTCATCGTCGTAATGCGTCGGCTTGATCAGCACCAATTGGAAGGTTGTCGTCTCGGCCGGCACGTGACGAGGCATGTTTGCGCGCCCTCAGTGCGGGAACGCCGGAGATTCGGCTTCTTTTTGCACGATTTCGCGACAGGCTTAGGCCAGCGGGCGAGACGCCGTCTGTATCGAAAGGAACACTTTGCCGGACTTCGGCCGGTAAATTGTCGGCGCACGCGGCGTGCTTGCACGCGCCTGCTGGTCGCTATCGCCATGAGATCCTGTCCTTCGACTTCGCTCAGGACAGGCGCTTCGCTCCGCATGACAGCTGGCTCGGCTGTCGGAAGCCTCCTCACGATTTCGTCTCCAAGGATAGCCGGTACGAGCGCCGCCGCAGCGACCTCACGCCCGACCGTAACGACCCTGGGCTTCGGCGACGCTCACCTTGCCGTCGGCGAGGTCGAGGTCCAGCGCCTCGCGGCTGCGTGCGACCGCCGGGCCGTTGCCGCCGCCGCCCGCTGTTTCGAGGACGACCCGGTCGCCGGGCCTGAGGGTCGCCATCATCTTCGAGGGAATGACTTCCTCGCGGCCGTCGGCGCGCCTGATCACGGCATGGGCCTTGGCGCCCTCGCCGCCGCCCTGCGCGCCCTGCGGCGCGAAGAAGTGCCGCTCGCCGCGATAGGTGAACGAGACCTCGCCCTCCAGGATCTCGTACTCCTTGACGACGCCCAGCCCGCCGCGCTGCGTGCCGGCGCCGCCGGAGTCCTGCCGGAGCGCGAGGCGATGAACGCGGATCGGCGCATCCATTTCCAGCGCCTCCACGGGGAGGTTCATGCAGTTGGTGACGTCGGTCTCGATCACGTCGACGCCGTCGGAGCCGGGGCCCGCGCCGCTGCCGCCGGCTATAAGCTCGCCGGTGACGAAGGCCTGGCCGTCGCCGTGGCGTCCGCCGAACATCAGCGCCACCAGCTCGCCGGCACTGTCGGCCGGCACGCGCCCGGGCAGCACCTCCTTCAGCGCGCCCAGGATGCAGCCCGCGATGCGCTTGATGGTGGCCGTCCGCGAATTGACCGGCGCGGGCTCGAGCGGATTGACGACGCTGCCTTTCGGCAGCGCGAGCGTGATCGGCCGGAAGCAGCCGGCATTGGTCGGGATCGCGGGATCGGTGACCGCACGCACGGCGTAGCAGGCCGCCGCGAGCGTGCCGGACGGCACGCAATTGAACGGCCCGCGCACCTGCGGCGAAGTGCCGGCGAAGTCGCAGTGGAAGGTGCCGTCCTTCACCGTCACCGCGACCTCGAAGCGGATGCTTTTGTCGAGATCGATGCCGTCATTGTCGCTGAAGTCGACGTAGCGGTAGGTGCCGGCCGGGATCGACCGCAGCGCCGCCCGCGTCAGGATCTCGGAGCGGTCCAGCAGCTCGTCGAAGATCGCGAGCGCATGGTTTTCGCCCAGCTCGGCGGCGAGGGCCGCGATGCGACGGGCGCCCACATTGCAGGCCGCGAGCTGCGCATTGAGGTCGCCCATGACGGCGTCGGGAATGCGCACGTTCTGGCGGATGATGGCGACCAGCGTCTCGTTGTACTGGCCGGCATCGCGGAACTTGAGCGGCGGCAGGCGCAGGCCCTCCTGGAAGATCTCGGTGGCGTTGGTCGGGATCGAGCCTGCCGACATGCCGCCGACATCCTGGTGATGCGTCATGGTCGCCGAGAGGGCGATCGGTCGGCCGTTGAAGAAGACCGGCTGGACCAGGGCGATGTCGGGCAGGTGCGTGCCGCCGAGATAGGGATCGTTCATGCAATAGACGTCGCCCGGCTTCATCGACGCGAGCGGGAAGACGTCGAGGAACTTGGCGACGACCGGGATCAGGGTCGCGAGGTGGATGGGAATCGCCGTCGCCTGGGCGAGCGTCTCGCCGCGGATCGTGAACAGGCTCGAGGAGGCATCGAGCCCCTCCTTGACGATCGGCGAGAACGACGAGCGCAGCAATGTCTGCTGCATCTCGTTGGCCACGCCCTCGAGCTTGTGGCGCACCACCTCGACGGTGATCGGATCGAGCCCGTTGGATTGGGTCATGGCGTTGGCTCCTTGATCATCAAAATCATACCCTTCTCCCCCGCTGGGGGGAGAGGACGGGTGAGGGGGATGCGCACGTCGTTTACCCCCTCACCTAACCTCTCCCCCTATCGGGGGAGAGGAAGAAGAAGGAGAAGAAGAAAGAATCAGATTGCCGGCGCGGTCGACGACGCCGGACCAGCCGGGCTCGACCAGGGTCGTGGTGTCGGTCTGCTGGACGATCGCGGGACCGGCGAAGGTGAAGCCCTCCGGCAGCGCGTCGCGATCGTACACCGTGGCGCTCACGAAGTGCGCGCAGCCGGCCACCAGGATGTCGCGCCGGCCGATCTCCGCCGGACCGTCGGAGGGAGCAAACCGCATCTCGTCGCGGATCTCGCCGCCGCCCACGCGGTGCACGGTGCGCACGCCCACGATCCGTGCCGGGCTTTCGACGCTATGACCGTAGATCCGGTCATGGGCCTCGAGGAAGTCGCGGTAGAGGCGGTTCGCGGGATCGGCATCGTCGAGCATCAACGCGATCTCGAGATTGTACGACTGGCCGATATAGCAGACGTCGGCGAAGTAGCTGACCGCGACGTCGGCGGGCTTCACCTTCTCCGCCGCCATCAGCGCGGCCGCCCGGCGATCGATCTCGCGCAGCTTTTCGCGCAGCGCTGCCAGGTCGAGCGCCGCGACCGGCGTGGCGAACTCGGCGGTGACCTCGTGCTCGATCGGCGCGGCGAGCAGGCCCGCGGCCGACAGCACGCCCGGAAGGCGCGGCACGACGATGCGGCTGATGCCGAGCTCGCGCGCCAGGGCCGTCGCATGGAGGCCGCCCGCGCCGCCCAGCGGGACCAGGGCATAGGTGCGCGGGTCGATGCCCTGGCGCACCGAGACCAGCCGGATGCCTTCGGCCATCTGCGCGTTCAGCACGCGATGGATGCCGAGCGCCGCCTCCGCCGTGGTCATGCCGAGGGGCTTCGCCACTTGGCGGTCGACCGCCTCCACTGCCTTCTGCGGCTCGAGCGTGAGCCGCCCGCCGGCAAAGAAGCCGGGATCGAGATAGCCCAGCACGATCGACGCGTCCGTCACCGTGGCGTCCTTGCCGTCGCGGCCGTAGCAGGCGGGCCCCGGCTCCGAGCCGGCCGACTGCGGGCCGACGCGGAGGCCGCCCGATGCGTCGAGATGGGCGATGCTGCCGCCGCCCGAACCGATCGTGGTCACGTCGACCATCGCCACGCGCACGGCGTAGCCGCCGATCACGCCTTCGGAGCGCAGCATCGGCTTGCGCCGGCTGATCAGGGCAATGTCGGCCGACGTGCCGCCGACATCGATCGTGATCAGGTCGTCGGTCGCAGCCGACGCGCCCACCATCTGGCCGCCGATCACGCCGGCGGCCGGACCGGACAGGAACAGCCGCACCGGCCGCTGGCGCGCGACCTGGGCGCTCGCCAGCCCGCCGCGAGACTGCATCACCTGCAAGGGCGCCGCGATGCCGGCCTGCGCCAGGCCCTCCTCGAGGCGCGCCAGGTAGGTATCGACCCGCGGCTTCAGGTAGGCATCGAAGGCCGTGACGACCGTGCGTTCATATTCGCGGAACGCCGGGTCGACCTCGTGCGAGAGCGACAGCATGAGCCGGGGATGGCGCGCCCGGATAAGCTCCGCCGCGCGACGTTCATGGGCCGGATTGCGGAACGAGAACAGGAAGGAGATCGCGATCGCCTCGACGCCTTCGTCGACAAGCTCGTCCGCCGTTTTGGCGACGGCCGCCTCGTCGATCGGCATCAGGACCACGCCCTGCGCGTCGATGCGCTCGGCAATCTCCCGGCGGTAGCGGCGCGGCGCCAGGAAGACCGGCGCCTCGGGGTCGAGGACGATGCGGTAGACCTCCGTCCTCAATTGCCGTCCGATCTCCAACACGTCGCGAAACCCCGCGGTCGTGAGCAGACCGATGCGGGCGCCCTTGCGCTCGAGCACGGCGTTGGTGGCGACGGTCGTGCCGTGCGCGAAGCGGCTCACCTCAGCGGCGCCCACGCCCCAGCGCTCGCGAAGCTCGGCGATCGCCTGGATGACGGCGGCACTGGGGTCGCCCCGGCTGGTCGGCACCTTCAGGACGTGCATCCTGCCGCCGCCGGACTCGCGGCACACGATATCGGTGAAGGTACCGCCGATATCGACGCCGATCTCGAAACGGCGCGGGCTTGCGGTCGATGTCATGCTTTGTCTTTCGCGGCGTTCCAGCCACGCAGCGCACGGTTACACTGTTCGACTTCAGCCTGCATTGTTCCCCCGCTTCTGCCGGCTGAGCGTACCCGAACGTCATCCTCACGCCAGCGCGTCGAATACCTGCGGCCCATCAGCCAAGAGGTATCGCATTGGCAAAAACCTCCGTCATCCCGACCGGAGCGCGAAGCGCGGAGTGGAGGGACCTGTTCTGTTGCTTCGGCGAAAGAGGAGGTCCCTCGACTGCGCCGCCCCCTGGGCGGCTTCGCTCGGGATGACGGAATAGGAGTCATCGGCTCGGCATCGTCCTCAATTTCGACGTGCGAGGGGCGTTCCTGTCGGAAAAGGATCGCTGACCGGCCGACCGTGGCAAGATCAACGCCAACGTCAGGAAACAGGAACACCCCATGCCTCGCATGACCGGCGGCGACGCCATTGTCGATTCTCTGTTGCGCCACGGCGTCGATACGATCTTCGGCCTGCCGGGCGTGCAGATGTACGGGCTGTTCGACGCCTTTGCGCGCAACGCCAACCGCCTGCGGGTGATGAACGCCCGCCACGAGCAGACCACGGCCTACATGGCGATGGGCTATGCCCAGTCGACCGGCAAGCCGTCGGCCTTCACGGTGGTACCGGGCCCCGGCGTGATGAACACGATGGGCGCGCTCACCACCGCGTGGGGCGTCAATGCGCCGGTGATGTGCATCACCGGCCAGGTGCCGAGCGCCATGATCGGCCGCGGGCGCGGCCAGCTGCACGAGATGCCGGACCAGCTCGCCACCCTGAAGACGCTGCTGAAGTTCGCCGAGCGCATCGAGCATCCCACCGAGGCGCCGCAGGTCATGGCGCGCGCCTTCCAGGCGATGACCTCCGGCCGCCCCGGTCCGGTCGCCGTCGAGATGCCGTGGGACATGTTTCCGGCCAGCGCCGATGTGACGCCAATGGATCCGCTGGGCAAGCGCGCCAACCCGGTGCCCGATCCGGAAAAGATCGCCGCCCTCGCCAAGCTGGTCGACGGCGCCAAGGCGCCGATGATCTGGGTGGGCGGCGGCGCGGTCGACGCCGGCCCCGAGATCCTGGCCCTGGCCGAGAAGATCGGCGCGCCGGTCGTGTCGTTCCGCATGGGCAAGGGCGTGGTCGATTCGCGCCATCCGCTGTCGCTGAACACGCTGGGCGGCTTCGAGCTGTGGGACAAGACCGACCTTCTTATAGGCATCGGCACGCGCCTCGACGTGCCGATCGCGCGCTGGGCGCCGGCGCCGGCCGGACTCAAGATCGCGCGCATCGACATCGACCCGGCCGAGCATCGCCGGCAGCCGGTCGACGTGGCGATCACCGCCGATGCCGCGGACGGCACGCGGGCGCTCAGCGCCGCCGTCGCGCGCAAGGACGACGATCCCGCGCGCCGCGCCGCCATCGCCGCCGCGAAGGCTGCCGAGCAGGCGGCGATCGAGAAGGCCGATCCGCAATACTCGTTCATGAAGGTCCTCCGCGACGTGCTGCCCGATGACGGCATCGTGGTCGATGAGGTGACGCAGCTGGGCTACATCATCTGGTACGGCTATCCCGTCCATCAGCCGCGCCGCCTGGTCTCCTCCGGCTTCTCCGGCACCCTGGGCTACGGCTTCCCGACGGCGCTCGGCGTCAAGGTGGCGAATCCCGATCGCCCGGTGATCTCGGTCACCGGCGACGGCGGCTTCCTGTTCGGCGGCTCCGACCTCGCCACCGCCAAGCAGTTCGGCATCAACCTGGTCACCGTGGTGGTGAACAACGCCTCCTACGGCAACGTGCTGCGCGACCAGCAGCGGCTCTACGAGGGACGCAATTCCGGCGCCCTGCTGCACAATCCCGACTTCCAGGATTATGCGCGCGCCTTCGGCGTGGCTGCATGGCGGGTCGAGACCGCCGACGGGCTGCGCGGCGCGCTCAAGGAGGCGCTGGCGAGCGAAGCGCCGGCGGTCATCGAAGTCGTCTCCGACATCGCCAAGGACTATCCGCCCTACAAGTTCCACCAGCCCCGGCTTAGTTGATGCATCCCGCACGACCTCACCCTGAGGAGCCGCGCGAAGCGTGGCGTCTCGAATCGCGCGGAGTAACCTCCGCGCTGTGGTGGCAACGAACACGGTGCCGGTTGCCCATGCTTCGAGACGGCCGCTGGGCGGCCTCCTCAGCATGAGGTTGGGATGATCGAACGGGACTACGACTACATCATCGTCGGCGCCGGATCGGCCGGCGCGGTGCTGGCGGCGCGGCTGAGCGAGGACCCCGCGGTGCGGGTGCTGCTGCTCGAGGCGGGGCGCGACTTCCGGACCGCCGAGACGCCCGAGCATATCCGGATTCCAAATCCGATGCGGGCGATCGGCGACGATGATTATCGCTGGCCCCATCTCGTGGCGCGCCGCACCGAGCGGCAGGAGCCGAAGCTCCTGTGGCGCGGGCGCGCGGTGGGCGGCAGCTCGACCATCAACGGCCAGATCGCCATTCGCGGCGTGCCCGACGATTTCGAGCGCTGGCGCGACGCCGGCTGCACGGGCTGGGGCTGGTCGAACGTCCTGCCCTACTTCAACCGGCTGGAAACCGACGTCAATTTCGGCGACGCACCCTATCACGGCAAGACCGGGCCGATCCCGGTCTATCGCGCGCCCGTTCCCGACTGGGGACCGGTGGATCGCGCTCTGAAAGACGCCGCCGTCGGTCTCGGTTACGGCTGGTGCGAGGATCACAATGCGCCCGAGGGCACGGGCGCGTCGCCTTATGCCATCAACAGCCGCGCCGGCGTCCGCGTCTCGACCAACGACGGCTACCTGGAGCCGGCGCGCGGCCGTGCCAACCTCACCATCGTCGGCCATGCCCTGGTGTCGAAATTCCAGTTCGAAGGCAACCGCCCGCATGTGAGCGGCGTCGAAGTCACGGTCGGCGGCCAGGCGTTCACGCCGCGCGCCACCCGCGAGGTGATCCTGGCCGCGGGCGCCATCCATTCGCCCGCGGTCCTGCAGCGCTCCGGCATCGGCCCGGCCGCCCTGTTGAAATCGCTGGGCGTGCCGGTGGTCGCCGACCTCCCGGTCGGCGAGAACCTGCTGGATCATCCGGCGATGCCGCTCTACCTGCATCTCCGGGAGGAGGCGCGGGTCGGCACGCTGATGCATCGCCACACCAATTGCTGCCTGCGCTATTCGACGGGCCTCGCTGGCGCGGGCGAGAACGACATGATCGTCATCGCCGGCAACCTGGTCTCGCTGGAGGGCGGCGACACCTCGCGCGGCCGCCTGATCGTCTCGGTCTACCAGGCGTTCAGCCAGGGCACCGTGCGCATCACGACGACCGATCCGGGCACCGATCCCCGGGTCGACGAACGCATGCTGTCCGACGAGCGCGACCTTGTGCGCATGCGGGACGGCGTGCGCCGCCTGCGCGACCTCGGGCGGCATGAGAGCTTCCGCGCCATCGCCACGCGCGTCGAGTACGGTTCGACCGGGCGCTCGATCGACGAGGCGCTCGATGCGGCGGATCTCGACGACTGGCTGTTCGCCGAATGCTCCGACGCCCAGCACGCCAGCGGCACCTGCCGCATGGGCGCGCGCGACGACCAGCACTCGGTCGTCGATCCGGATTGCCGCGTCATCGGCTGCACCGGCCTGCGCGTGATCGACGCCTCGGTCATGCCGGAAGTGGTGCGCGCCAATACTCATCTGACAACGGTGATGATCGCCGAAAAAATGGCCGACACGCTCCGGCGCTGACCGGAGCGATCTTGAAAGGGGGAATCGATGGCAAAGGAACCCACGGTCGAACGGACGCGGCGCGCCTTCGTGCCCGACGAGGCGTGGCTGGCCACGCAAGCGCGCGAGGAGATCCTCGAACCCGACCTCCCCATCATCGATCCGCACCATCACCTGTGGGATCACCTCAACAACCGCTACCTGCTGGACGAGCTGCTGGCCGACACCGGCTCCGGCCACGCCATCACGGCGACGGTCTATATCGACTGCCGCTCGATGTATCGTGGCGACGGCCCGGCCGAGATGAAGCCGGTGGGCGAGACGGAGTTCGCCAACGGCGTGGCGGCGATGAGCGCCAGCGGCATCTACGGGCCGACGCGCGCCTGCGCCGGCATCGTGTCCTATGTCGACATGACGCTGGGCGCGCGCGCCCGCGCGGTGCTGGAGGCCCATGTCGCCGCCGGCAACGGCCGCTTCCGCGGCATCCGCCACGCCGGCGGCTGGGATTCGAGCCCCGATGTGCGCAACAGCCACACCAACCCGCCTCAGGGGCTTTATGGCCAGCCGGCTTATCGAGAGGGCGTGGCGCAGCTGGGGGCGCTCGGCCTCACCTACGAGGCGTGGCAGTATCATCCGCAATTGAAAGAGGTGACGGCACTGGCCCGCGCCGTGCCGCAGACCACGATGATCCTCAATCATTGTGGCGGTCCGTTGGGCATCGGACCCTATGCCGGCAAGACCGACGCCGTGTTCGCGGCCTGGAAGGCCGACATGGCCGAGCTGGCGCGCTGTCCCAACGTGGTGGTGAAGCTGGGCGGCCTCGGCATGGATATCGGCGTGTTCGACCACATGCGCCGGCCAGCGCCGCCCTCGTCGCGCGAGATCGCCGACGCCTGGAAGCCGTGGATCGACACCTGCATAAGTGCCTTTGGCGCCGAGCGCTGCATGTTCGAAAGCAACTTCCCGGTCGACAAGCTGTCGACCGGCTATGCCGTGCTGTGGAACGCCTTCAAGCGGATGGCGGCGGGCGCGTCCGCGGCCGAGAAGACCGCGCTGTTCAGCGGCACGGCCAGGCGCGTCTATCGGTTGCCGTGAGTAATTGGCGCCTTCCTCCCCCAACTCAAATTCCTCTCCCCCGCTAGGGGGAGAGGTTAGGTGAGGGGGTAACGACGTGCGTATCCCCCTCACCCAGCCTCTCCCCCTAGCGGGGGAGAGGAGCCCGATTGGGTGATGGGAGGGAGGCCGAAATTGTGGAGAGATGAAATGTTGAAGCGTGTCCTGATCGCCAATCGCGGCGAGATCGCCATCCGGATTGCGCGGGCGGCGGCCTCGCTCGGGATCGAACTCGGTGGCCATCTTCACGCGCCGGCCGATTCGCTGTCGCTGCACACCAGGCTCGCGGGCGCGGCGCGCGAGATCGGCGCGGCCGGAGGTGATCCGGTGCGCGGCCTATCTCGACATCGACGCCGTTGTCGGCGCGGCCAAGGCAAGCGGCAGCGACTGCGTCCATCCGGGCTACGGCTTCCTGTCGGAGAATGCCGGCTTCGCCCAGCGCTGCCAGGCCGAGGGGCTGCGCTTCGTCGGGCCCGCTCCGGCAACGCTGGAGCTGTTCGGCGACAAGGTCGCGGCCCGCGCCTTCGCCCAGGCGCAGGGCATTCCGGTCGTGCCCGGCGCGCCGGCGGCGCTGGCGTCGAGCGACGCGGCGAAGGCGCTGGCAAAATCCATCGGCTACCCGGTGATGCTGAAGGCCTCGGCCGGCGGCGGCGGGCGCGGCATGCGCGTCGTGACGAAGCCCGAGGAGATGGACGACGCCTTCGCGCGCTGCCAGGGCGAGGCCGAGGCCGCGTTCGGCGATGGCGCGCTCTTCCTGGAGAAGATCGTGCCGCGGCCGCGGCATATCGAGGTCCAGGTGCTGGGCGACGGCCAGGGCAATGTCGTGCATCTCTTCGAGCGCGACTGCTCGGTGCAGCTGCGCAACCAGAAGGTCGTCGAGATCGCGCCCGCGCCCAACCTCGACGCGGGGCTGCGCCAGCGCATCCTGGCCGACGCGGTCGAGCTTGCCCGCGCCGCGCGCTACGAGAATGCCGGCACCGTCGAGTTCCTGGTCAATCCCGAAACCGGGCGAGCACTTCTTCATCGAGTGCAATCCGCGCATCCAGGTCGAGCACACGATCACCGAGCAGGTGATGGGCTTCGATCTCGTCGAGGCGCAGTTCCGCATCGCCGCGGGCGCCTCGCTCGAGTCGCTGGGCCTCGCCGACCAGAAGGCCGTCGGCCTGCCGCGCGGCTATGCCGTGCAGGCGCGCGTGGTCGCGCAGGGCACGGGCACGCTCACCGCCTATCGCGAGCCGTCGGGGCCGGGCGTGCGGGTCGATGCCTGCGGCTACGTCGGCCTGGCGCCGCCGCCGCAGTTCGATCCGCTGCTCGCCAAGCTCATCTGCCAGTCGGGCTCCTCGGGCACGTTCGACTCGGCGGTCGAACGGACACAGCGGGCGCTCGATGAGTTCCATATCGCGGGCGTGCCGACCAACGCCGACCAGCTGCGTGCCATCCTGGCAAATCCCGAGTTCCGGTTGGGCAATGCGCGCACGACCCTGCTCTCCGAGGCGATCGACGCGCCGAAGGCGAAGGCGAGCGCGCTGCAGTTCCTCGACCAACAGGTCGCAGCCCTCGGCCGCGGACGCGGCGCTGCGACCGCGCCGCCGGCCCGTCCGCTGCCGGTGCCGCCGGGGCACGAGGCCATCGAAAGCCCGCATGCGGGCTCCGTCGTCGACATCAAGGTGCGCGAGGGCAATCCGGTGAAGGCGGGCGACCTGCTGTTCGTCGTGAGCGCCATGAAGATGGAGACATCCGTCGCGGCGCCCTGCGCCGGCACGGTCGAGACCCTGGCGCCGCTGGCCGTCGGCGACACGGTCGAGGGCGGGCAGATCCTCGCTGTCATCAAGCCGGCGGCCGGCGCCGCCCGTGCCGCGCCGCCTGTGACGGCGGACGAAAGCTGGACACCGATGCTGGACAAGGTCGCGGCGCTGCAGGCGATCGCCCACAAGCGGCTGGCGCCCGGCTCGACCGATCCCGGCGTGGTGCGCCAGCGCAACCGCCGCAAGCTCACCTGTCGCGAGCGCATCGATGTGCTGCTCGATCCCGGCAGCTTCCGCGAGATCGGCAGCCTCGCGGGCTTCGCCAGCTTCGACGAGGCGGGCGACGTCGCCGAATTCACGCCGGCCAGCCATGTCGGCGGCCAGGGCCGCATCGACGCCCGCGCCTGCATCGTGTGCGCCGACGACTTCACCTCGCGCGGCGGCCATGCCGACGGCGCGATCGGCCAGAAGTCGCGCTATCTCGACCGGCTGTCGATCGAGCTCAGAACGCCCTCGATCCGCCTGCTCGACGGCTCGTCGGGCGGCGGCAGCGTCGCCACCATGGTGCCCAAGCAGGCCGCCGCGGCGGACGCCTCCGCCCAGGAAAGCACGGGCGCCATCAAGGCCGGCCGGCCGCGGGTGGTCGGGCGGCGGCGGCTCGTTCCTGCCCGGCCATCTCGGCAGCACCATGTTACACCGAGCAGCTCGCCACCGTGCCGGTGGTCAATCTGCTGCTGGGCAGCGTGGTCGGCATCGGCGCTGCCAAGGCGGTGCTCGGCCACTTCTCGGTGATGGTGCGCGACATCGTCGCAGCTGTTCGTCGCCGGCCCGCCGGTCGTGAGCCACGCCATGGGCTACGACGTCACCAAGGAGGACCTGGGCGACTGGCACATCCATTGCCGCAACGGCTCGGTCGACAACCTGGCGGAGACCGAGGAGGAGGCGATGGCGATGACGCGGCGCTTCCTGTCGTACCTGCCATCGAGCGTCTACGAGGCGCCGCCGGTCGCGCCGGCGACCGATCCCGCCGACCGCCGCGACGAGGAGCTGTTGACCCTGGTGCCGCGCAAGCGCACGACCACCTTCGACGTGCGGCGCGCGATCCGGCTGATGGCCGACAAGGACTCCTTCTTCGAGATCGGGCCGCTGTGGGGCACCGACCAGGTCACGGGCTTCGTGCGCTTCGACGGCCATCCGATGGGCGTCATCGCCTCGGACAGCCGGCACGTGAACGGCGGCGCGCTGACCGCCGACGGCTGCGACAAGCTCGCGCCGCCACCTCGACCTCTGCGACCTCTTCCACCTGCCGATCCTCAACCTGGTCGACAATCCGGGCTTCGCCGTCGGCATCGAGCACGAGATCGCCGGCACCATCCGCAAGGGCGGCGAATGGATGGTCGCCTTCGCCCAGGTGTCGGTGCCGATCTTCACGGTGCTGATGCGCCGAAGCTTCGGCGTCGCCGGCAACAACTATGCGACGCCACGCTCGTGGCCTCGGCGCGCGTGGCCTGGCCCGCCGCCGACGTCGGCGGCATCCCGCCGGAGGGCGGCATCGAGGCGGCCTACAAGCGCCAGCTCGCCGAAGCCGGCCGACCCCGCGGCACTGCGCGCCGAGATCAACGCCCGCATCGAGAGCGTGCGCGGCCCGATCGGCCCGCTCAACCGCTTCGAGATCGAGGAGATGATCGACCCGCGCGACACCCGCCGGCTGGGTCTGCGACTGGATCGCCGACGCCTACCGGATCGTGGCGCAGCCGTCGCGGCTGGTGCCGCGCGCGCTGCAGTTCAGGCCGTAGATCGGCTATTGTCGTAAGGGTGGTTTCAATCTCGAACCTACCGACCTGCCCGTCACGGTCAGAACTGGGGGGCGCAGAAGGCCGGAATAAGTAAGCACCAGTGACGGGGGGTTGTGGCTTTCGAGCATTGAAAACATTGGAAATTTTCTGATGGCTCGCGGGGCTTCGCCATACCCTGCCCGGATAAATGGGCACCATAGAGCCCACATATTCCCGCTGGCCCAGACTGCCGACGAGCTGCCGAGCTGGACGGCTTTCGTGCCATTTTTTCTCTTTGGACCAATCGCGGCGCGCGAGTCGTCGCGGGGTGCGGGAGTCTGCTGGCCGGATTTGAGCGTGCTTCCTGGAAATTGTGTGGGCTGCCTGAAGCGATTCGCGTCGACGACCGTGAGTCGACCAAGGACTTTTTGCGCTCCGTAGAGAGGCAGTAAAAGCAGGCCATGGTGGAATGGACACCATGGCTTGTATCCCCGTCGGCGATGCCAGCATTGCTGTCACAAGCGTCGCCAATAACCTTCGTATCGATATAGGGGAAAAATGGGTTTCCGACCTTTCCGCACCACCCTCGTTTCTCTCGCGGTATCGGGCGGGCAGACCATGGCGGGGGCTTCCGCAATTTCCGCAAGCGATATGCCAATCGCGCGGACCAGCACGGACCGGTCGGAACGATTTTATAATTTCCGCAATTTCCGCAAGCGACATGCCGAGGGCCGGCGGCTTGGCGCGGCGGGCGCGACACAAGGAATTGCGCGAGGATAAATCGTGGCGACCGGGAATTCTTTCGCACCATATCCAGGTCCGGATAACGACCTCAGGCGCAGCCGCGAGCAGCTTGAGCGAGCGAGGGCGCTGCGAGAAAGTGTCGAGGCGAACGAGCATGATGCCGGTCCTGTACAGGCGAGGTTCGGCAGAGCATACGCCACAACATTGCGCAGGAACGTCAAGGGCGCGTTGGTAATACATCATGCACGACGTGATCCTACCTAGGACGCGGCCCTCTCAAGGCTGAAACACGGGTTCGAATCCCGTAGGGAGCGCCAATCAAATCAGGGTTTTTGGCTGACTTCTAAGGGGGGATTATCCGGCGCGGGGACACTCCGGGGACACATTCCCATGGAAACACACGGCATCATTAGCAAGGGCTTACGAGCGTTTTGTGCCGCTCTCTTCCTCCATTTGCTAGTGACTGCGGTCCTTGATTACCCGGCAAGCCTCCGGGCTCCATATTTCCGTCGAGGGTTTAGCGCGGGCCTTACATTTCCCAGAATGGCGTCCAGGGGCGGCCTGCAACAAGTGCGAGAATTCAAAGCCTTACGGCGCGCGAGGGCCGGAAACGTAAACGGCCTCGCGTTTCGTCCAGTCTACGCTGGCTTCAGTCCACGGCTGGCCGTCCAGCGGTTTCCCGTACCGAAGTGAGAAGGGCCGACGTCCCTCCCCGGCCCTGCCGCGAACTCGGGATCGGCTTTCTTAAAAGTCCAAGGTGCCGCTCATGCCGGCGCCCGGCGGCATGTCTCCGACCGCCTGCTCCGCACCGCTCTGTCCTCTCCCTTACGAAATCAACTCAACGGTTTAGCTGTGAGCTAAGCCGAGCGGGCGCGGGCGTGGCGGGAGCCCGAGGTGGGCGCGCTGCCCATACGGGTCGCGACCGTGTCGGGGCGGGTCCAGGCCAGGTATTCCGCCGCGAAGTCCGGCGGCAAGACCTCGACCATCGTATCGTTCTCGACCCAGACCTCGATCACGTGGAACGGCCCGCGATTGCAGGTCACACAATGCCAGCCAGCGCGCTCGGCGATCTGTTTCACTTTGCCCGCGTCGGTCGCGACGCTGAGCGCGAAGTGCGTGGCGCCGAAGCCGCGCCCCTCCCGGGGCTTCCTGACAAAGCTGCCGCCTTCTTCGCCGGCGGGCTGCAATTCGGTCCCGGCCGGGTAGACCTCAACCCCGGAGCCGTGGTCGTCGAGCTGCAACGCGAAAAAGCTGCCCGGGTTGGGCGGGAACGGCACCGCCTTGCCGCCCATGATTTCCGCCAGCACCTCGGCGGAGTACTTCGGGTCACGCGCGGCGATCGACAGGTGATGGATCATGGCGTCCTCCTATTAGTGAGCACAGCAATAGTACGTTGGCGGCACAGATAGTAGACGCATGAAACCATCTCGATACAGTCGATTGGCCTGTATGGATGATCTTAGGCTGCCGAATGGCACCCGACTTGAAACATGCTGGCCGGCTCGCAGGTATTGGCCCGGGATGGCGAGCGCCTTCTCCCCGAGGGGTGCGACGCTGCTTGAGCGGTCTATATAGTTCCGGCGAATAGCCGAGACATAGCCGGGCACGCCGGCAGTGTTACAATTGGCTTGGCCGCAGATTGTCCGTGTACGCGCCCGTGTGGAGGTTGACAGGTAGATGGATGACAAGAAGCCGATGCCGGAGGCCATTGCAAACGAAGAGCCCCGAGATTTCATTCGCGACATGGTCCAGGCTGACCTCGCCCGCGGCCTGGTGCAGGGCATCGTCACGCGCTTTCCACCGGAGCCGAACGGCTATCTGCATCTCGGCCACGCAAAGTCGATCTGCCTGAACTTCGGACTTAGCGGCGAATACGGCGGCCGCTGCCACCTTCGCTTCGACGATACCAATCCCGTGAAGGAGGAGCAGGAATACATCGACGCCATCAAGCGGGACGTACACTGGCTTGGCTTCGACTGGGGCGAGCATCTGTACCATGCGTCGGACTATTTCCAGACGTTGTACGACTGGGCCGAGCACCTCATTCGCGCCGGCCTCGCTTATGTCGACGACACGCCCCCCGACGAGATGCGGGCGATGCGCGGCACGCTGACCGAACCGGGCCGTGCTTCGGCCGATCGCGACCGTTCGGTGGAAGCAAATCTCAGCCTGTTTCGCGATATGCGCGGCGGCAAGTTTCCGAACGGCGCCTGCGTGCTGCGGGCAAAGATCGACCTTGCTTCCGGCAACATGAACCTGCGCGATCCCGTTCTGTATCGCATCCTGCACGCGCCTCACCCGCGCACCGGGACGCAGTGGTGCATCTACCCGACCTACGATTTCGCCCATGGCCAGTCCGACGCCATAGAGCATGTCACGCATTCGCTCTGCACCCTGGAATTCGAGGACCACCGTCCCCTCTACGACTGGTTCCTCGACCACCTGCCGGTCCCGTCGCGGCCCCGCCAGATCGAATTCGCCCGCCTAAATCTCGGATACACCGTACTTTCCAAGCGCTACCTGACGGATCTGGTACGGCGCGGCATCGTGAGTGGCTGGGACGATCCGCGCATGCCGACCCTGGCAGGCCTGCGCCGCCGCGGCGTGCCGCCGGAGGCGATCCGCGACTTCGTTCGGCGCATCGGCATGTCCAAAGCCAACAGCGTCGTCGATCTCGCCATGTTCGATCACGCGATCCGCGACCGTCTCAACCAGGCGGCCCAGCGGCGCATGGCGGTCCTGCGGCCTCTCAAGCTCGTGATCGAGAATTTTCCTGAGAACCACGTCGAAGAGCTGGAGGCCGTAAACCATCCGGCCGACCCGGGGGCCGGCACGCGCACGATTCGCTTCAGCAGGGAGATTTTCATCGAGCGCGACGACTTCATGGAGAACCCGCCGAACAAGTTCTACCGGATGGCGGTGGGACGAGAGGTGCGGTTGCGCTATGCCTATCTCGTCACCTGCCGCGAGGTCGTGAAGGACGCGGATGGCAACGTGGTGGAGCTGCGTTGCGCCTATGATCCTGCCAGCCGCGGCGGCACTCCACCGGATGGTCGAAAGGTGAAGGCCACCCTGCACTGGGTGTCGGGCCGGGACGCACGCCCCGCCGAAGTCCGCTTGTACAGTACCCTCTTCAACCGCCCCGACCCGGGAGCCGATGGCGATCTGGATACCAATTTGAATCCAGGCTCGCTCGAAGTCCTGTCGGGCGCGCTGCTGGAACCCTCGTTGGCGGAGATGCCCGTGGGCGAAGCCGTACAATTCGAGCGGCAGGGCTATTTCTGCCCGGACCCGACGAGCCGCTCGGACGCCCTGGTGTTCAACCGCACGATCGAGCTGCGCGACACCTGGGCAAAGTTGCAGGTCGGTGGGTGATTCGTCCTGTAACGGTACAGGATACATGCTGGGTTGGTTTGACGGAGGGCATCGTGGCAAAACGAATCGTGCAGAGCCCGCAGGCGATGAAGGCGCTGGTCGGTCAGGAGCTAGGGGTCAGCGACTGGCTGGAAATGACACAGGAACGCATCAACACATTTGCCGAAGCAAGCGGCGACCATCAATGGATTCATGTTGATGTCGAGCGCTGCAGGACGGACATGCCGGATGGGAAGACCATCGCCCACGGTAATCTTACCCTAGCCGTGATCGCTACTTTCAGCCGGGATGTACTCAAGATCGAAAATGTGCGGAACGGCATAAACTACGGCTCGAACAAAGTGCGTTTCACCAACCCCGTGCAAGTTGGTGCGCGCATCCGCGGCCGCCAGAAGCTGCTCGCCGCCGACGACATGCCAAACGGCGGCATTCGCATGACATACCAATGGACCGTCGAGATCGAAGGCAAGGAGCGTCCGGCCTGTGTTGCCGAGACCATGAGCATCGCCTACGCCAAGACATAAGCGTTCGGGCTATGCGTCGCCGCAGCCCTTCCCGCCCGGGCGCCCAACATGGGCGTGGACTCCATGGCGGTGGTCGACGACCAGCTTCGTGTACGCGGATTGCGAAGAGACTGCGGGTCGCTGATGCCCCCATTATGCCGACGCTGACCTCGGGCAACACCAATGAGCCGTCAATCATGATCGGCGAGAAGGCCTCGCGGATGATGCTGGCATCGACCGTTCAAGCCGTCGAGGCATGAGCGAGGCCGGGCGATCCGGACGCCGCTACCCGGACTGCATTCCGCTTGATCGGACCGATTCGCGCGGACTGGGTGCCGGATCACCCCAGCATCGACGCGCGAAAAAGATGCCCACCGACGGCATTTGAGTCGGAACAGGCGTGCAATGCTGGCGTCTTGCAGAAACTGGCGATGCAATTGTTGGTGGCGGACTAACTCGTGTGGATGGTGATGGCACATCGTGACGGCGTCGAAGCCCGTTTGCCTTCCGGGCGTTGGGATCCCGCCAGGGCTTTCTCTGCTTTGCCGTCTCGACTTCGTTGACCGGCTCCGCTCGAAGGTGGCTATCGTGCGGCCCACGCAGCCCATCACGTTTCACGAAGTCGACGCTTCCCGTTGGGATGATCTCGAACGCTTGTTCGAGAGGCGCGGTGGACCTAAATTCTGCTGGTGCATGGTCTGGAGAGCCGGGGCAAAAACCGCGAAGGGTCCGGACAGGAAAGCGGCGATGAAACGGTACGTTTGCCAAGGCGTCCCCATCGGGTTGCTGGGCTACGCCGGCGGGGAGCCTGTGGCCTGGTGCTCCATCGCCCCGCGAACGACCTACCGTGACCTTGGTGGTCCAACCGACGCCGGCGACCGTCCTGAAGACGTATGGTCGTTGGCCTGCTTTTTCATGCGTCGCGAATTGCGCGGCAAAGGCTTGACAAGACGGATCATCGAGGCTGCGGTGCAGCACGCCGCGAAGCGCGGAGCAAAAGTCGTCGAAGCCTATCCCGTTGAAGCAGGATCACCGAGCTACCGGTTCATGGGGTACGTGTCGACATTCTCGGCATCCGGGTTTCAGAAAGTCGGCCGGGCGGGAATACGCCGGCATGTCATGCGGCGCGCGTTGCGCAAATAGAGTCGTGCCCCTCGGCGCGGCACGTTGGAAGGCACAGGCCCTCGTCGCCGGGCGTTGCTGAGGTTCCTGGCCTGCCATGGCAACCGGCGGCAAAACCTCCGGCTGTGCCCTCGGTCTAGCCATCGCTCCGCGACGTGACCAACCGGCTCGCGGCCGGCTCGATGCGAGCTTTCAACAGGTTGTCCATCCGGCCCTGGCCGAGGAAGCTCGGGTTGTCGAGACTGCAACGCACTCAGCAGGCCGACCGCGCCCTGCACGAGGCTGAGCCCCTCGATCAGAAACGCCATGACAGCGCCTGCGAGAGGTCCCAGCAGGCGCCGAAATTGGCGCATCTGGACCGCGTTACGGCCGCACGTAGGTCCAGCCCTGCTCCTGCAGCTCCATAATCCGCACCACGCCCGACTTCACGAGCGTGGCTTGCGAAATAAGGGGAATTTCCTTGTGCTCCGCTTTGCCCATGTTTTCCTGGGTGTTGCCACAAGCCATGAACGAAATGAACGACGAGTTCTCCATGATCGTCTTGATGCGGTCCTTCACCGGCGAGGTGTCCTCGCGCAGCATGTTCAGGCCGGGACCAAAGGCTACAACCTCGATCTCCACTTTTTCGCCGCGAGCCTTGTAGTATTGCTCGACGTTGGTCGCGTTGTTGAGCGCCAGATTCATCATCGCCGGCTCGTTGGTGTTGACCTGCAGGATGAGGTGATGCGTCCTGTGGGCGATGGCGGCTGCGATCGGTTTGGATGCCAACTCCGTGCCTTGCGCTGCCGCCGGCGGGGTCGCGAGGACCAGTGGCGCCACGACGCATGCCGCTACTGCCCGGATTACATGGTCGAACCTTGTCATCATTCATTCCTTCTGGGAGTTGTCGTTCAGGATCATCAGTTGCGGGGCGCGCCGGCAGCGGTCGGCCATTTGCAGGGCACCGCCAGCCGCTCGCGCACGACTTTCAGGCTGGCCAGCTCGTATCGCCCCTCCAGCGCCGCATCCCGCCGGTCGGCGACGGCGACGGCGAAGGCGATGGCACCGCGGTCGGGCAGCGCCGCCAGCAGGCGCACGACGTCGCCCCGGATGGCGATGCCGGGGCCCGACGCCGGCGCGCCGGCGGCGATCGTCGCGGGCTGGCCGTTATTGACGCTGTAGGAAACGACATAGTCCTCGGCGCGACTGGTGAGGGCGGGGCCCGCGATCACCAAGTCCGTCCGGCCGCCGCGGCACTGGATCGAGAACTGCATGGTCGAGCTGTCCGAGTCGCCGCCGGACGACGCAGTGGCGATGGCGAGCGGCGTGTAGTCGAGCGGAGAGGTCGTCACGCTGACAATCCATTTGTCCGCCGCCGGCGCCGTCCGGGACGCAGATGACGGCGCTGTGCCCGCCGGAGGCAACGGCGAGATATCCCGCGAGAGTTTTTCCAGGCATTCCAGCCGTTCGGCATGCGCCAGCAACGAGCAGGCGCGGAGCTTCTCCATCGGATCAGCCATGCCCTGCGCCAGCGCGCCGACGCTCATCGGCGCGAGCGCGAGAGCAACGCAGAGCGTGGCGATTTTCACTGCCGGTCCGGCGGCTTGCGTGTCTGGCCCTGCAGCCAGTCCTGCGCCGCCGGGAAGCGGGTGAGGCCGGGCACTGTCGAGCCGAGATTGATCGTCTGCCACTTGGGGTCGAAGCCCGGCGCCTGCAGCTGCTTGACCCTGGAAAAGAGGTAGTCGGTGAAACGCGCCACCCGCTGATAGCGGTTCGAGCCGGCCGGCCAGTTGTAGGAAACCAGAACCGTCGGCACGGAGATCGTCTGGATGCGCTCGCCCGCCGGGATCAGGGCGGGATACTCGGCTGCTTCGAGAACCGCTGGCAGATAGTAATCCTCGAACTTTGGATCGTAGGCCACCGGCAGGAACTTGAAGCCGGGTTCCCATTGGCCGCGCAGGAAGGCGTCGACCGGCTTCGATGTGATGAACACGACCGCCGCCATGTCGCCCTTCCGCATCTGTTGGAGCGCCACCTGGTGCGGAATGAAGGTCTGCTCGATGTCGATGCCCAGCCGGCTGAAGATCAGCGGCCCCGAATAGGCAGCGGCCGTGCCCAAGGTGTTGAAGTTCACCTTCTTGCCGGCGAGGTCCTGCAGACTCTTGATCTCCGGCCGCACGAAGACGTGCAGCTCCGACGGGAAGAGGTTGAGCAGGTAGCTGACGTGGCGTTGAATTTCCGGGACCTGGATCTTGTATTCTTCCAGGGCGTCGGTGTTGATGATCGCGAGATCGACGCCGCGCAGATAAAGCAGCGAGTTCAGGTTCTCGGTGGGGCCGCGGGTCACGATCGGCAGGACGTGCAGGTTGTCTCCGTCATCGACGACACGGGCCATCTCTGCGGCCAGGCGCAAAGGCGCACCCTCGATCAGTCCGGCGGCGACGCCAACGGTCCAGGCGTTGATCTTTTCCTGTTGCTGCACGTAGGTTGGCGGACGCTGCGCCGCCACGGACTGTGCCTGCGCAACGGTTTCGCTCGGTCGCAACACCAGGACAATCGCAGCCGCCGCCATGAGCGTGCCCGCTATGCGCGCCGCAGACATCGTGATCATCGACGCATTTCCTCCCTAGTGTCCGATGCACGCCACGGCCGAAGCGCCCGTCTGGCCGGGCCAGACATACAGATGGCGAAGACCACGGCCCTTCACTCACGCAATGCGTTCAATCGATCTCCCGCCGCCCGAACACCGCCGGCCAACGCCTTGGCATAGAGTTCCCGTGCCCGGGCGGCATCGCCTTGCGTGCCGAAGGTCCCCCATGCCGCCAGGATGATCGGGTCGTATGTCTCCGCCAGCGCGAACAGGGCCGGCGCGTTGCCGCTTTCGGCGGCGCGGTCGAGCACGATCCGCGCCGTGCCGATATTGCCCTGGCTCAGCAACACGCGGGCGAGCGACAACAGGCGGACCACTTCCGCACTGGCCGGCGTCTCCGCCGCCGCCGGGCGCCCCGCCAAGGTCGCTGGCCTGTCGTCCGCCGGAACCGCTGCCATCGTCGGCTTGTCACGGGCGGGAAGCGGCACCGTCGCTGGTTTTTCGGTCGCTGACACCTGCGTCGCACCACCCGTATCGGGCAGCTTAACCCTGACGACGAGGCCATGGCTCGGCGGGGGCGGCTCCTGCCCCGCCGCCGCGGTCGCCGGCCTGTCGTCCGACGGGGCTGTCGCCGTGACCGGCTTGTCACCGGTCGGAAGCGATGCCGTCGCGGGTTTGTCGGTCGCCGGCACTGGCGTCGCGCCGCGGGCTCCGGATAGTTCCGCTGTGGTGCTGTGACCCTCGCCCGGCGTGGCGTCCGGCCGCGCCGCCAGCTGCTGCTGGAGATCCTGGGTTCGGGCGCGTTCCTGCGTCAGCAACTCCTGGTATGCCGTCGCTGACGCTTCCGCTTGCTGCAGCGCCTGCTGCAAATCGCTCAGCTGCTGGTTCAGCGCCGCGTTGTCGGCCGACTTCGTCGCCTGTGATCTCAGTTCGCGCCACGCCCCGGTAAGCTCGCGGGCGAGCGTTTCAGACTGTTCACGTTCCTGCTGCAGCGCCTGCTTGACCTGTGCCAAGTCATCATTGGCCATCGTTGCCTGCGGGCCAGTTTGCTGCTGCGCAACGGCGTGAATCGGCTGTAGCGCGAGGTCAATCGGCAAGAGCACCGTGAAAATGCACAATGTGCGGGCGGCAGACATCCCAATCATCTATGCGCGCTCCCCTTGAGCCTTCAGCTCGCTCAAGTCCCACGGGTACTGCTCGATGCACGCTCCGGACGATACCCCTACCGTCCAGGCCCCGAGATCTCCCATTCACACCGCGATATTAGTTCCATCGTCTGCGCGAGTCCGTCGCAGGCAGGCCCCGAGCCGTGACAACTTTCTGCTAAAGGTCTGACAATAGAAGGGTCGGGTGGCCCTGGATGGCATCGCGACAGAGCCGATGTCGGCGCGCTCACCCATTCCAGAATCAAACGCGACCAGCCGAGAGACGCCGAACGCCAAGGCCTTCGCCATCAGGTCAAGCGTGACCTCGTCGAGCGCGAGCGAGTCGACAGCTGCGCTGACGTTTGCCGCACGGATGGTCGAAGGTGAACACGACCTGACTATTTGCTTCGCAACAACAGCCAAGCAAACGATCAAGGATACCTCAACTCACAGTAACGAACTCGCGACCGCGCAGCCATCGCATCCGGGCCTTGCTTTGCGAAGCAATGACGAAGCTGACGGCGACGTTTCGACTTCACCGGCTAGCGTTCTGGATGGGGCTTCCACTCGCGCGCGAGCTTCTGCGCCTCCTCGATCTGCGCCGAAGTCATTTTCGCGGCAAGTGCGTCGCGCTCCCGGAGTGCCGCGTCCAGCTTTTCTTTTTCGCTAGCGCCCAGACGTGCAGCCGCAAGGTTGAGCCATTTGTGCGCTTGCACGAAGTCCTGACTCACGCCGACGCCACTCTGATACATGCGCCCCAACATACACTGAGCATCGGTATCGCCTTGCTCAGCGGCCTTTCGATACCACGTTATGGCTATCGCGTAGTCCTGCCCAACGCCCTGCCCGCTCCGATACATGCGCCCCATCATATACTGCGCATCGCTATCGCCCTGCTCTGCGGCCTTTCGATACCACGACATCGCCATCGCGTAGTCCTGCGCCACGCCCTGACCTTGATAGTAAATCTGACCAAGGACGACCTGGGCGTCGATATCACCTTGCTCAGCGAGCGGGCGGATCAGACCCAGTGCCGTGGCATAGTCGCCCCTCACATGAGCAGCGACGCCATCCTCGAGCGACCCCGCGACTGCAGGCGCCGCGGCGTACAGGAGCATGAAGAGGAGGAGCTTCAGCAGGCGCATGGCATTCTCCTGCGGCCGTTCGGTCTACGGTGGCGGTCGACTTGCCAGTCGCCTCGACACTTGCACTCGCTGCCAAGTCGATCGGCCAGCCGAACGCGCCATTTGTCACCTCGCCGGTTCGGCTGCACGCGATCCGTTGGCAGGCTCGCCCGACGTCACCCTGTGTGACGACGCGGCCAGTTCCTTCACTCTTGCGCGTATCGGCGCGAAGGGGCCGTACTTGTGCTGCTCCGGGCTGAAACCGTCGGCATAGGGGCCATAGGGAGTATCGACCGGCTTCTGGAGCCGGACCGGGAAATCCTTGTTGGGGTTCGCCTTCTCCGGCCGTTTCTGGCTGACGACGTAGGCGGCCACATCATAGGCATCTTCATCCGCGAGCACCGGGGTGTTGAACGGAACGCCGATGGGCATGTTGTACATCGCGAAAGCTGCAACGGTTAAAAGGCGGCTCATCCCCGCGCCATTGTTGAAGCTGTCGCGTCCCCAGAGCGGCGGAAACTGATACCCCATGCCGGTCTGGGCGCGCTGCCCGAGTCCGTCGGCGCCGTGGCATGCCGCGCATATCTGGGAAAAAATCTGTGCGCCATGGATGCGATCGGCAGCGCGCGGGGGCTCCTTGATCCTCAACGTGCCGGCCCCCACGAGCCTGGCGCGGTCGGGAATGCCCGTCGATAGCCAGCGCATATAGGCAGAAAACGCTGCCATCTCACGACTCTCCGGCGGCAGTACCCGGCCATTCATGCTGCGCTCCATGCAGCCGTTGATACGGTCCTCGAGCGTGCCGACCACACCTTCCCGGCCGCGATATTGCGGGAATTGCCCCCAGACGCCGATGAGCGGCATGGCATAGGGCCGCGTGCCGGCCTGCAGATGGCAGTGCTGGCATGTGAGATTATTGCCGGCGAAGCGTTTAGCCGGATCCGCCACCTGCGGGCCGATCTCGTTCGCCGTATCGACGAAAAGCGCGTAGCCATATGTGACGAGGCTGCCAAACGGGCCATCGCCCACACTGGCGATATCGGGCGGCGTCCATTGCGTGAGATCGATGTCGCCGCTTCCCGCGATCGGCTGGTTGGGGGCTGCCATCAAAGCTGCGGCGCCTAGCGTCGCAGCGAGCAGGACGAGCCGGGAGTGTTTCATCGCGCTCTCTGTCTTTGGAGCCCACTTTGCACTCGAGAGTATCGGCTTCAATATGCAACCTTTCGATGAAGATTTTTGCACTCCTCCGAAACCCACAGGGGCACTTCGGTGCAGCCGAAGGCCCAGTTGCCGAGCGAGCTTTACCGCGAGCCAAGGAGTGCCGGGCGTCGCTGCGGTTTCGGCCGCCCTTGGCAACCGGCAAAACCTCCGACTGTCACCTCGTTCAAGCCGTCGTTCCGCGAAACGGGTGTTGTAGACACCAGCCGTGCGGTTCGACGAAAAAGCCCGGAGAGGGCTTTGCGTTTGAACGGGATGTCGGCCGGGCCGACGTGGATCACACTGCCGAGAGATCGAGTGCTTCACCTCTTCGGTGTCCCGCCGCTCCCCGCCTGCGCCGAATCTCGGTCGGCGGCCTGCGGTACACTTCAACAAAGACGGAGTTGAACCGTCGCAGGCTCCCGAAGCCCGCCCGCATCGCGATCTCGCTCATGGGCAGGCTGGTCTCGTCGAGGAGGCGTTTGGCTCGCTGCACGCGCGCGGTCCGTGCCACTTCTGAAGGACTGGCCTGGAGATGACGCGCGAACAGTCGCGTCAGCTGCCTCGACCCCAGGCCGAGGCGCTGGGCCAGGCGCTCCACGGTGGCTCCCTCCTGATCGAGTGCTCCCTCCTCGACGATGAGCCGCAGCGCCCGCTCGACGGTTGCCCGGCTGCCGATCCAGGCGCCGGAAAAGGGAGCGGTTTCGGGCCGGCAGCGCAGGCATGGGCGGAAGCCGGCCGCCTCCGCCGCGGCCGCCGACGGGAAGAACGAAACGTTTGCCGACCGGGCAGGGCGTACTGGACAGACCGGACGGCAGTAGATGCCCGTCGTGTGGACGCCGGTATAGAACCGGCCATCATAGGCCGCGTCTCGCGCCAAGCGAGCCTGATCGCATTCCGTGAAATCGAGCGGCATGCGCACGACAATACGCGCAGCCGCTCCCCGGCCGGACGCCTTTTTGGGGATGGAGTCCGATTTCGGCCGGCAACAGCGGCTTGGCTCCGCTACATCTGATCGCGGGCACTGAGGACGGTGATCCGCCCGCTACGAGACGCTTCAGGCACCTAACGTCAGCCGACTCGCGGGAGATCGCTGGCTGTCGCCGGCGTCGGATCCGAAATACTTGGGCAGGTCGAATGCTGGCCGGCCGTGCCAAGGGCTCAGCTACGGGAACGTTGCGTTCGGCCTCTTGGAAAGTCGCCGCCGCGCGGCTCAGCGGGGCTGATACCGCCAGACGCAGGTTGTTTCGCTCGTCGTCATCCTGATGGCGCGGGGACCTTGGCCGGCCGCGAACTCCCACGTCACGGCATCGCCCGAATCGGCCTTGGCAACCAGCTTGCCCGAGCCATCCGGCTTCAGGCCGGTGCTGTAATCCCCGAGCGTGAACACATCGCCACGGTCGTTGATGATGCGCAGGGCGCCGTTGCGGACTTCCATGGAAAAGTCACGCGGAGCGCCGCAATCGGTCCCGGTTATCATTTCCCGGTGCGCTTTCCACGTAGCCTGCTTCGCCGTCGCTTTGGCGGCGGCGGCGGCCTCTGCGGTCATCGGCGTCCATGCCCAGACGCAGGCCGCGCGATTGGTCGTCTGCCGCACCGTGCGGGGCCCGACTCCGGGGTCGAAATCGAACAGGGTCTCTTCCTTGGACCGACTCTCGTAGGCGACGATGCGGCCCGAGCCGTCGGCGTTCAGGGATCGGAGGGGAAGCGTCCACGTCCCGCCATCGATGATGTCGGCGCCCTTGAAGAGGCCGTCTCCGGTCTCGATGAGCCGCGCTTCCTGGCGGCCGCAAACGCTGGGCTGACCTCGCTCCAATGTCACGGCAGCCGTCCACTGGTATTGCCCCACCTGCGCGGCGGCCACCAAGGGAAACGCAAGGGTAGACAGTACAACGACGAGTAACCTCATAACCTTCTCCAACAAAGTGAAAGCGCCGTCGGATGCCGTCCGGATCGATCGGCAGGACGGCGCGGAAAAATCCGGCCGCTGTCCGGTGCCGGCGGCGAGAACCGCCGGCACCAGGTTGTCTTCTCGCTGGCGCTACTTGCAGACGCGGAGCGACACGTGAGCCGAATGCGCGGCCGTCAAGCAATCGGCAACGCTGCCGAAAGCGTCCGGGTCGAAATAAGGCCTCGCCGCGAGCGCGGCATCGTTGTCGGTTCCGGAACGGCGGCCCGAGTTCGACTCCGCCACGCGCGCTTCCGACGAGAGTCGACGGGAGCCCAGGTTTCCAATCCGCCGTTGCGTTGTTGGTGCTGACACCGCCACTTTCCGAGAGGCCGCCCGAGGGACCCGCGCCACCGCTGCTTGCGCCAGCACTGCCGCCGCTTGCACCGGCGCCCCCGCTCGCAGCAGCGCCGCCAGCAGCGCCTGCGCCGCCGGCAGCACCCGCAGCGCCAGCACCGGCACCGCCGGCGGAACCAGCACCGCTGCCCGCTCCGGCACCGCCGCCCGAACCAGCGCTACCGCCGGCTCCGGCGCCACCGCCCGAACCGGCACCACCGCCAGCTCCGGCACCGCCGGCCGAACCAGCGCCACCGCCAGCTCCGGCACCGCCGCCCGAACCGGCACCGCCGCCCGAACCAGCGCCACCGCCAGCTCCGGCACCGCCACCAGATCCGCCGCCGCCAGACCCACCGCCCGAGCCGCCGCCGCCGCCAGACCCACCACCCGAGCCTGCCGCCAGATCCACCGCCCGAACCGCCGCCGCCAGATCCACCACCCGAGCCGCCGCCGCCAGATCCACCACCCGAGCCGCCGCCGCCGGATCCACCACCCGAGCCGCCGCCGCCAGAGCCACCACCCGAGCCGCCGCCGCCAGATCCACCACCCGAGCCGCCGCCGCCAGATCCACCACCCGAGCCGCCGCCGCCAGAGCCACCACCCGAGCCGCCGCCGCCGGAGCCACCACCCGAGCCGCCGCCGCCGGAGCCACCACCCGAGCCGCCGCCGCCGGAGCCACCACCCGAGCCGCCACCGCCGGAGCCACCACCCGAGCCGCCGCCGCCGGAGCCACCACCCGAGCCGCCGCCGCCGGAGCCACCACCCGAGCCGCCGCCGCCAGATCCACCACCCGAGCCGCCACCGCCGGATCCACCACCCGAGCCGCCGCCGGAGCCACCACCCGAGCCGCCGCCGCCGGAGCCACCACCCGAGCCGCCGCCGCCGGATCCACCACCCGAGCCGCCGCCGCCAGATCCACCACCCGAGCCGCCGCCGCCGGAGCCACCACCCGAGCCGCCGCCGCCAGATCCACCACCCGAGCCGCCACCGCCGGAGCCGCTTCCGCCTGATCCACCACCGCCAGACCCGCCGCCGCCTGAGCCACCGCCGGATCCGCCGCCGCCCGAACCGCCGCCACCGGCCTTGCATTCTCTTGAATCAGAATTGGAGGCCGGTAGGGGGAGGAGAGGGAAACTCCACTCGGGCTTTACCAGTCGCCCGACTTTTGTTTTTTGAATCGTGTAGCCGCTTTCCAGTCCGGCGCTCGAGGCGGCAAACGGAAGAAGAGCGACAGGTGCAGCTAATGAAATGACAAGAAGTCCGCGTGCGAACATTCGACAACCCTTTGCTTTTGCAGATGCGGGGACAGTCGAAGCGGCGTTCACTGCGGTCGAGTGACTGAAGTATGTTCAGGAATCGATCCGAAGTTTTTCAGCGCAAAACGCTCTGAGTTCATGTTGTGACGCGCCGATCAGGAGCAATGCGGATGGCGAACGCGTCGCGCGTGTTCGAGATTGCAGAAGCAATCGTTGCAGATTTTCCGCATAGACACGCAGTCAATGAACGATCGGCTCTGGCACTGCGCGCGATGGCGAGCCAGTGTCATTCGTATGTGCGATTGAAATTCACGCGGCGGCTGCGGATCGTGTTCTCGGCGCGTGTCCTTTGAGTGACGCGCCGCGCAAGGTTCGGGGGCAGAATTCTCGTCGCTTAAGACAATTCCTTTTCGCCGAAGTCATCTGTGACTTCCTGCGCGAATGCCGCTTGGAACCGGTTGGGCCCGTCGGCCGGATCGAACAAGCATGCGAGCTGGCGCGGGAGCGGACGCTCGACGGCGCCCTTCTCGATGTGAGGCTCGGCGAGCATCGAGCTTCCCTGTTTGCTCGATCTGTCCGCGCGGGGACCAGCGACCCGTCGCTGATCCCTTTGGAATTCCGCACCGCTGCTGGCGGCGGACGGCGTCGCTTCCGGCCGGACCGCCCTGCGGCACATAAAGCGCACTGTCGAGCTCTTAGTGGGGCGGTCTCGGCCCATCGCAATGTTCACGGAGGGATGTCCGTGTCGATCGCCTTGCCGGCGATGTGCCATTGATGGGCAAAGCTTGACGCCGCGGCCGGTACGGCAGCGTCAGGACAGGCTCCGCGGCATCACGCGTCAGGCAATTCAAAGAAGGCGCCGACGACTTGCTCAGGTTTCTGGACGTTCTCGGACACAGCATTAGCCCGCAACGTTCGGATATTTCCGTCGTTCGACTGCCGATGCTGTCTTGAACCGCAGGCTTGCAGGCCCACCGCAGATGTCCAAACAGTCGTGGCGACTCTTCGAGCGTCGCCAGCCGCGCGCGCATCTCGTCGTCGTCGTCATGGACGAGGCAGACGGTGCGGGGCCCAAACACGCGCAACTGGTGCTTGAGCGCCTGGTCAGGCGCCACGAGCCGAGTGGCGCCTATGCCACCACCATCGTGAGGGAAAGCGGCCGGCCGGAAATCTTCATCGCCTTTCAGGAGGAGCGCGACGCGCGCACTCTTGGCGACGCACTGCAGGCCGGAGCGCCCGAAGGCGTTCCGGGATGGATCACCCGACGGGCGGTCGAGCTGGACGGCGCAGCGATCGCCGCCATGGCCGGTGCTCTGCCCGCGCCGCGGGAACGGCTGAAGGACCCTTCTGCCAATAGGCCCAAAGTGGGCCGTCATTCGCAAGGCTCGGCGCGGCGCCCGATCGCGCGCATCGAATGACCGGCGCGAGCCGGCCACAGCAGTCCCTTTATACGATGCCGAAGCGGCGTCGAAGGCCGGCATCCGCACGGTCGGCGTGCTGTGCGGCGGCTGGTCGCCCGGCTAATGCGCGAGCCCCGGACGCGCCGAGAGTTCCTGGAACAGGGCGATCAGCCCCTCAAGGGTCGGGCCTTCCCGGAAACCAAGCGCCACGCGAAGGAAGGGCATCCCGTCCTCGCGCTCGGGTTCGATCACTTCGTAGCGATGGCCACGAAAGCCGAACGAGCCGCCATGGGTGGCATGCAGCCCCCGCCGCTCGACCTCGGCATCGACGACTTCGAGCAACCGGCGGTGAGCGGCGCCATCGCCGCCGCGCAGGCGCACCGCGCAGAAAGGCGCTTCGGCGCCGGCGCTGACCAAGGAAGGGTGGCTGCGATCCTCGAACACCGCCGACGCTCGGCCGATGGCGCTGCCGAGCGCGGCATTGTGGGCGAAAATCGCGGCGGTGTAGTCCTGCAGGTAGCTGCGATCCAGGAACCACGGTGCCGAGAGCGCCGCCAGTTCGTCCAGCGTAAGGCCGCTGCCGGTGAGGCCGCGGATACGACGCAGATTGTCGGCGGGTCGGGGGTCGGTTCCCTCGCGCGCGAACAGCTGTGCTACACCCACGTTGGCCAGTTCCAGCCCCGCCTGGTCGAGCTTGAGGCCGGAGCGGAAGACGGCGACCAGCGGGCCATCGAAGCGGTCGAACCAGGGCGACAGGTCGACCGCCGTGCCGACCAGCGTGGTGTCGAGAAGCAGGGCACGACGTGCTTGGGGAAGGGCGCACGGATCGTTCACCCCGAAGCGGCCGTCGCAGTAAACCGGCTCCGCCAGCAAGACATCGACTTCCGAGGCCGCCGGCGGCATCCGACGAAAGACTTGCCGAGGCCAGACATCCACGAGCGCCTTGCTCTCGAAGTACCTGCCCGCGTGGTGCAGGGTGAGAGGGGGACCGGGCGGGACGGCCGACGTGACCAGATGCAGCAGGCACGCCAGCGTCGATTGTCCGCTGCGGCAGAGCACGCGCGATGATGTCCAGCCGTCCGGCGTCGGATGGTCGAGCTCTCCGCGCCCTTCCAGCAGGCTGACATCGAGATCGCGTTCGTAGCCGAACTGGACGATGTCTCCGCCGGGCATCGGCACCGTCGTTCCGGCGCAAGGACTCTTCAGCGTGCGATCGGCAGGTTTGTGCGCGCGCTCGATCCATGCTTGGCGAAGCGCCAGGGCAGCCGCCTCGAGTTCGTCTTCGCGTTCCGGCGAGAGACTGAATTCAGGAAGACCGATTCGGGCGGCGAGCCTGTTGAGGTCCCGTGCGTCCGTTGAGTTGTGTGTCATTCGGCCGGTCAACGCCGGCGTCGGAGCGCCGTTGCTATCGATGAATGACATCCGAGTGACGTGAAGGCGGGAATCGATCGTCGCCCGTGCGGTCGCCGAAACACGGCGGCGCCACCAGCGCCGGCCGCGAATCGCACCGTGCGATCCGCGGCCGCAGCTCCGCCTGGCCGTTGATCTCGAAATCGTCGCCCATGAAGGTCCCCCAGCGGATCAACTCTACGCGAGCATGGGGCGCGCACAGCAATCGCGCCGCGTCGGCCGCGCACGCCGCCTCAGCGTCCGCTATCGGACGCTGGCTGCGGGCCGGGCGCCCGGCAAAGAAGCCCAAGAGTAGGCTCGCCATCTTTTTCACCCGCAGCAACGAAGGCCTTGCCGGAGCCGGTCGAGCCGCGATCGTCGACCGAGAGCACGGCATATCCCGCTCGACGGTTGCCCGGCTGCCGATCCAGGCGCTGGAAAAGGGAGCGGTTTCGGGCCGGCAGCGCAGGCATGGGCGGAAGCCGGCCGCCTCCGCCGCCGCCTGATCGCATTCCGTAAAATCGAGCGGCATCCACACGACAGTACGCGCAGCCGCTCACCGGCCGGACGCCTTTTGGGGGATGGAGTCCGATTTCGGCCGGCAACAGCGGCTTGGCTCCGCTACATCCGATGGCGGGCGCTCAGGACGGTGATCCGCCCGCTACGAGACGCTTTGGGGCCCCAACGTCAGCCGACTCGCGGGAGAGTGAGAATGCGACAGCAGCGAAACATCGACGTCGGCGGCGCGACGCTCGAATGCACCTTTTACGGCTCCGGCCCTCCGGTTGTGCTGCTCGCGAATGCCGGCTGCAGCACCGGTTATTATGACGACCTGGCGCGCGTGCTCGCTGCCGGAGGGTTGCAAGCCATCTCGGTCAACATGCGCGGTGCTGGAGCGAGCCGCGGCTCACTCGACGGCATGACCGTGCACGATTTGGCCGCCGATGTGGCGGGGGTCCTCGAAGCTGTGGATGGCGGTCCGGCGCACCTCGTCGGCCATGCCTTCGGCAATCGGGTCGCTCGCTGCCTGGCGGCGGACCGGCCCTCGCTGGTGCGCAGCGTGACTCTGCTTGCGGCGGGCGGTCTCATCGGACCCGCAACGCCACTCGGCACATCCTTTCGCAACGCTACGGAAGTCAAGATGAACGGCAGCGATTGCGTCACCGTGCTGGGCGCGCGCTGGCTGTCGCCGGCGTCGGATCCGAAAATACTTGCAGAGGTCGAATGCTGGCCGGCGGTGTTTCTCGCCCACCTCGCGACCAGCCGGGGTATGGCGCTCGAAGAGTGGTGGGGTGCGGGAACGGCCCCGATTCTCGTGATCCAGGGGCTCGATGATGAAGCGGCGCCGCCGGGCAACGGCCACGCGCTCCGCGAACAATTCGGCGATCGCGTCCGGCTCATCGATCTGCCGCGTGCGGGACACTTTCTGCTGCTGGAGCAGCCCGAAGCCGTTACCCGCGCCGTTGCCGAGTTTGTCGGCGCTGGAGCAGCACCTCGCTGACGGCTCGCGCAAGATCGAGAGGAGCCGAAATGGCGCGCTACGACGACACATTCGTGGATCGCTTTCCGGAGCCGTGGAAACCGACACGATGCGTGCCGCTCCGCGACCCGCACTTGATATCCAGGGGAACGATCATCCCAAAACGAGGGCCTTCTCAATGACCGACATCATCCTGCATCACTACGAGATCTCTCCCTATTCGGAGAAGGTTCGGCTCGGCCTTGGTCTGAAGGGCCTGGCCTGGGGATCGGTGGAGATCCCCGTCATCATGCCCAAACCCGACCTGACGGCGCTGACCGGAGGCTACCGCAAGACGCCGGTGTTGCAGATCGGCGCAGACATCTACTGCGATAGCCAGTTGATCATGCGCGAACTCGAGCGCCGGCATCCCACCCCGAGCCTCTATCCCGCCGGCCACGGCGCGGCCGATGCGCTTGCCTGGTGGGCCGAGAAGACGATGTTCAGCCCGGTTGCCGGCATCTTGTTCGCGAGGCGACCCGAGGCGTTGCCCGAGGGATTTCTCGAAGACCGGGCCAAATTCTCCGGCCGAAATATCGATCCGGCCGCGATGAGGGCGGCCCTACCGAACCTGCTCGATCAGTTGCGCGCGCATTTCGATTGGCTGGATCAGATGCTGATCGACGAGCGCTCATTCCTGCAGGGCTCTGCCGCCAGCCTTGCCGACCTCGCCGCCTACCATCCGATCTGGTTCTTGAAACAGAATTTCGGGCCAACGGCGGCGCCGCTCGACGGCTTTCCGAGGCTGCTGAGCTGGACCGAGCGCATTGCCGCCATCGGCCACGGCAGGCGGAGCCCGACGACCTCGAAAAAGGCGCTCGATGCGGCGAGGGACGCTACGCCGATCGCGAGCGTAATCCCCGATCCGCGAGATCCGATCGGCCGGAAACCGGGTCAGACGGTGACCGTCACGCCGGATGATACCGGACGCGACCCGGTCGTCGGCGAGTTGGTCGCCTCGGGCGTCCATGAGATCGTCATCCGACGCAGCGATCCCGCGGTCGGAGAGGTCTGTGTGCATTTCCCACGCGCCGGTTTTGTCGTGACGTCGGCCTGACGGCGAACCCGTGATCAACCAGCGCGTCGTCGCGGGCGACGGCAAGACGATGCCAGCCAGAACGCCCCTGTCCGCCAACGCGGTAAACAGGAACCTATTCGATCCCAGACCGTTGCCTCAAGAGCGTAGAATGGCCGAGTAGTGGGAACGTCTCGGGAGGAACAGAGATGTCGAAAATCGTTCAGAGACTGATGCTCGTTGTTGGCATCGGCGTCACGGCAGCGGCGTGCCAGGACGCACCGGGCGGCTACAATCAGCCGGCACCCGGCTACAACAACCCGTACTACAACAGCGGTTACGCTCCTCCTCCGCCTCGTCAAGGATATGGCTATGCGCAGCCCGCAGGATATGGCTATGCGCAGCCTGCGCCGAACTACAACCAGACGGGCTACACCACGGTGACGGTGACGAACCGCGGTCAGAACGGCAATCGGGACGACGTCGTTCAGCAGCAGGTCGTCTGCGGAAGCCAGTATTACGATGGCTACCGGAACCGCACCGCGCCTCGGTGCTGACCGCAGGCACCCCGCTGCCCAGGGGTGGTGTCGGACCGTCGACCGCTTGCAGCGGTTCCAGCAATTTCCCGATCACGCACGACTTGCCTTGGCCGTGCGGGGTTTCCCTCTTGAAGCGCAGCCGCGTTCCATGCGTCGTGCCGCCGGGTCCCGGCGGTTGACGAGATCGCACTGGATCATGCCGCCGCCGGAACGGCGGATGCCTGTCCTGAATTCGTCGCCGAGCCATCCGGCGCTCACATGCGCCTGATGCGCCAATGACTCGATTTCAGGACCCCGCTCCTGGCGTAGTCTGCGGCTGTTCCAGCCGACCAGCTTTTTCAGCTCCATGCAGAGGAGACCACTAACTTGCCAGAGCATGGCGACAGTCGATCGCCCGGCCATTCCGTGACCGGGTGCGGGGTTTCTATGTGGTATATGGCGATTGCCGGGGCGATGATCGGAGTGCTTGCCCTCCCCGCCCGGGCGCAGACGCCGCCACCGGCCTTCGAAGACATGGCGCAGATCGTCTGCGTCGACCGGGACATGGCCATCGGACTGCTGGATGTCTACGAGCAGGAAACCGATCGCGGTGAAGAGCTTCTTGCGGAGCGTGAGGCGCGTGGCCTGTGCGAGCGGACGACTTTCAGCGGCAAGCCGATGGCCGACGTGTACCCCAGCAAGACCCGCCACACGGGCGGGCTACGCGAAGGTCATGTCTTCGAGGTCGAGGTGACGAGCGGCGAAGTCCTGCAAGGCCTCTCCAAGGTGTACATGCTGGTCTATGTCATGCACGACAACGAGGTGTGAGCAACGGTGCGGCCCCTCGCCTCTGTGCTGCGAGGGGCGATTGCCTCGATGTTGCCGACCTGCTCGACCGTTGATTTATAGAGGCTACGCCAGTCGTCCATCCCGCCGTGGCAGCGCGCTGCGCCCGTCACGGCACCAAGAGGCGCTCGACGACCCCGGCGATGCGCACTTCGCCCTCCCGCACCGCCTCGATATGCGCCGGGTCGGAAAAGAGTTTCTTGCGAATCACCAGCGTGCGGTCGAGGTCGGCACCGGGCAGGAGGGCGAGCTCCGTCTTGAGCGTGCGGAGCTTCGGGTTGTTCTGCGGCGTCAGGCGCTGGTTGTTGAAGCCCGTCATCTCGCCGAACCATTCGGCTCCGGGCGCGATGCCCCGGTCGTTGGGCGCCGACTTCTTGCTGAGCGCCTCGATGCCCAGGGTCTGGAACACGTTCAGCGTCTCGTCCGCCTTGATCGGGCCGGGCAGCCGGATGGTCGGCGGGGTGGCGAACGCGGGCGGGGTGCCGAACCTCTCGATGTCGTTGCTGTCGACGAAGAAGCCGCCATCGGCGATGCCGATGAAGCGGATCGGGATTTCGAGCGCGGTCAGCTTGGCGGCGGTATTGAGCACCGAGAAGCCGCCGGCGCTGGCGCCGACGATGATGGTGTTCCCTTCCTTCGCGCTGGCCCGCGTCAGCTGGGCGATCTGCACCGCCTGGTCGCTCGGGTCCTTCGTGCCGCGCCCGCCGAAGAAAGTGATGATCCGGAGCTCGCGATGCGTCTTGCGGTAGGCCTCGGTGTTGAAACGCTGGTTCACCAGCTGGAAGCGCACCGGGTCCGGCTGACCCTCCTGCGCGAGATTGTCGATCGGATTGAAGCGGATGAAGATGTCCTGCGGCAGGCCGGGCGGGGCCGGCCGCGGCGGCAGCGGCGCGCCGCCCTCGGCCAGCACCAGGTCGGCATCGAGCGATCGCGTCGTCTGGATGCCGACGACGTTGTCCACCGCCGAGGCCGGCGTGCGGCGGATGTCGCGCGACACCTTGTATGCCTTGACCAGCGCCGCCGTCGTCGACCCGTAGGTCGAGGATTTGAGCTCCGTGTCGCTGATCGGGTGCGCCTTGCGCAGGTCCTGGATCATGCCGTTGTAGGCGTCGACGACATCCTGCGGCATGCCCGAGCCGTCGGCGGTGATCGGCTGGGCGTTGCGCAGCCGGATCAGAGCGCGATGGATCATGCGCACATGCGGCCCGCTCTGAGGGTTCAGGATATGCTGCGGATCGACGGTGGCGGCGAGCTCGAGGCGCTTGGCGACGTCGAGCTGGCCGCGGCGGATGCGCTCCTTGCTGGCGGCGTCCACCAGGTCGTCGTTGAGGCACTGGTTGTTCGCATCCGTAAACAGACGGCTTTGAAGGATCCCCAAACTCGCCTCCCGGACGCGCCGACCGCTCGTTGTGCACCTCTTTCGGGGCGCAACGGCTCGCCCGTCATCTTGGCAGGCCGCACCGTCCAGGCAAGGGGGTCTGCTGCAAGGATTGCCGCAGGCTGTTCACGCGGCGTGCCGAAGCAACCTATTGCCTGCAGTGCCGGCATCGCCCGTCACCGACACCTGTTCCGAAACCCGGACCGCCCACCCCGCCGCTTCTGTTTCAATATCCGAGCGTCGCACAGTATATCGTCGCGGCCGTCGTGAAGAGTCCCCAAAGGCCTATGACGGCCACCAGCGCCAGCACCGACGGGGCGTCATCAGTCGCGAGCCACATTAAGTATTTGCTGTTGTCCATCGGGCACCCCTGCAACGCGGGTTGCTCAGCCAAAAAATAACCCGAGCGCCACGCTTGTGCCGGCTACTCGGCAGGCTTCTCGCTAGCTTCAGGCTCCTGGGGTCTACTCGCCTCCCGCGGGGGTGCCGGTTTCATTCCGAGCACTTCGCGCATCGCGGCGTTCCGGCGCTTCAGGCCTTCGTCTCGGGCTGATCCATCCGTGACAATCTTGGAGATCCGCATCGCCTGCCTCCTGTCCGGGGGGCGAGCCGGATTCATAGGAGTTCGTGCGCCGCCGGGCTGTTCAGTTCGGGACAGCAACAAACGACTGTCCGTTTTCGGACGATTGCGAAGCTCGCGGCAACAGCTATCGCGATTCCCTGCCTGCAGTGCCGGCACGAGGGGACGCAGTAACAAATCTGAAAAATACAGTCGTCTTGGTGTCAATCGTGCAGCCCCGACCAACGAGCCAGGCGGACTATGTTGGTACCAAAGCGACGATCCACAATAGTTCGCTCGTCGTCTTCACGCTCGCATTGCGCGCGCCTGCTACGAGTGCTGAACTGAACGATAGCGTTACGGGGGCAACTCGCATGGAACACAGGAAAGGCGAGCCAGCTGATGCATCGACGCGCGACGAGTTCCGTCGCGACCGTACAGCACAAGACCAGGCCCTTGGCGAGCCGCACGCTGGCACAGCCAGCTTTGAGGCTTTCAAGGAATCTATTTCGCGTCAGCTCGCGGCGAGAGCGGCCAGACTTGCGAAAGAACCGCCAAGTCTCGGCGCGAGATCGGGAAGCTCCGCGCTTGATACCAATCGAAAAAACAACCTGAAGCAGCCAGCTTTTCCCAGCCCTTTGCTCATTTTGGGCCTGGGATTTGCCCTTGGTGTCAGCGCCTGTGCGGGCGCCTTATGCTACTTGCAAGGCATCAATGTTCGGTCTCCGCTGCCATCGCCAAGTGTGCTCGCGGCAGCGCCAACGCTTCAATCGCCTGATGCGACAGCGACCGCGTCACCGCGAACGACGATGGCTGCAGCGCCGCTGCCCGCGCCAGCAGCCGTCGATCAGATGACGACGCTTCAACCATCTTCCACAAGGGAAGCACCGCCACCGCTTCCCGCACCGGCAAAGGTCGATCCGATAGCGGCACTTCAACCGGCTCCCAGCGCGCCGCCACTGGTCGTATCAATCGCGCCCAAGCCTTCGGTACCTCCGCCCGAGCAGTCCAAGCTCAACCCTCCCGAAATCCTGGAAGTGCAGAAACGCCTCGAAGCGCTCGGGATGAATCCCGGCGCCCCTGACGGCGTTTACGGGCCTCTGTTGGCTGGAGCTATCAGACGTTACGAGGAAGCCAAGGGGCGGCCGCAGATCGGAAATGTCGATCGCGAACTATTGGACCGGCTCCGGCAGGAATTGAACGAGTCAATTCCCGAGGTGCCACTTCAAAGATCAAAACAGCCCTAAGGCTGGCGAGGCGGCACGAGGCCACCGATGTGCGCGTTGGTAGGCGGACCTAACACACAGCGCGTGGCGATAGCAGCCACGTGCGAACGCATCACCAGGAAACGTCGACCGAGAATGGCTCGCTGCGGAAGCGCCGGCTCGCGCCGGCCGCCGCATCACGATTTTCCCACTGGTCGCCGCCGGGTTGGCTTGTTCTTCTGCCACGCGTTCCAAACGGACTGATGGACAAGGACAATGATGGTTCCGGGAGAGTCACATAAGGCGGCAGCCGAACGGGCGGCCGGCAAAAGCCGCCAAACCTGTCAACGCTGTGAACGGGGTAAGCTGGATCTGATCGATGAACGGCCCGATCCAATCTTCGGAGCGCTGGGCATGACTTGTCAGACGCTGAGGTGCGACGCTCCCGAGTGCGGCAAGCTTACGTTCATCTAGCCAATGTAGTGCCTCACCTTCGCCAGTGATGAATTATGGATGTCACGTCCTTCAACGCTCCTGTGTCCAACAAGGGCCGGGCCAGAATCATCAGGATCCGCGACGGGACGGAAGTGGCCGCGAGGCATTTCGTCTACAAGCTCTATGACACTACTGGCGGCAACGCCATGCAGTGGAAAGTCCTGCATGGGATGGGAGAGTCAGCGGCGACCATTTCGCGGGCGGTTGAGCGCGGATGGGTCGTTCTCCAGGAAGTGAGCCGCAAGCCGCTGGACCGTAAGGCCGCGCTGACCGACGAAGGACGCCGCCTGGCCCGCAAGGGGAGGTGAGCCACAATCCGGACCGAGGCACCGCGATCCACGCGCCAAGCTGCGGCAAACGCCACCGGCTCCCGATCAGCGCAGAACCTCACACCGCCAGATTCACCGTCACGCGCTTGCGCTGGGTGAAGCTGTCGAGCATGCCTTCGAGCGAGAATTCGCGGCCGATGCCGCTCTGCTTGGTAGCCGCCGCCCTGGTGAGCTGAACCCGGCCCAATTCGATGGCCTGCGCCCGCCGAAAGACACCGTGATGGGGCGCCGGTTCGCGCGCGTCTTCGCGATCAGACGATCAAGCCTTTCATCGGCGCCGCTGCCTCGGAGGCCGGAAAGACATCGCGACCCAGAAGAGCGGGAGAGCCGCCCAGCAGGTCGACCGCAACTCCCTTGATGACGGCACGCATATCGGTGGTCGCCGCGAGGTCGCGTCCGTCCCGCAGCTGGCCTTGCTTGAGGCCCGGCCAATCGGCGATGACCCGGCCGCCCCGCACGGCGCCGCCGGCGAGGAACATCGCCGTGCCCGTGCCGTGATCGGTGCCCTGGGTGCCGTTGATGCGGGCGGTGCGCCCGAACTCGGTGACCGCGATGATCACGGTATCCTTCCAGGCCGGCCCGAGCTCGCGCTCGAACGCGGCAAAGGAATTGTCGAGGCCCGTCAGCAGCCGGGACAGGCGCCCAAGCTCCTGCGCGTGCGTATCCCAGCCTTCGAACGCCAGCGCCGCGATCCGCGGACCGTTGGGCTCGGCCAGCAGGCGTGCCGCGCCGGTGGCCATCTGTTCCATGCCGTTGGGATCGCCGGGACCGCCACGGGATTTGACGTCCATGCCGGACGCGATCTTGCCCGTCTCGATCCCCTCGGCCAGCAGCCGCGCGAACAGCGGGTCGGTATGGGCATAGAGATCCGTCAGGCGCTGCGGGAGCTCGCCCTCGGCGGGCTTGAGCGTGGCCGGCGCCCAGCCCAGCACGGGCGCCTTGCCGCGAATGACAAGCGGTGCGTTGGCGCCGACCGCCAGCGCGCCCGCGCCGGCCGGCACCTTCTCGCCCTTCGGCAAGGTGAGCAGCAGGCGATTGAGCCAGCCGGACTCGACGTGTCCGGGCGACGGGTAGCCCAATTCGAGGACGTCCTGGCCGTCGAAATGCGAGCGGTCGCGATAGGCCGTGGCGCAGGCATGCACGATCGCGGCCTGGTTGGCGCCATAGAGCCGCGCAAAGTTCGGCATCGACGGGTCGAGGGCGAAGAAGCCGTCCAGCCTAAGCGCCGGATGCGGGCCGTCCAGGGTCAAGGCGATGGACTGGCGGAGCTCCTTGTACGACGGATCGCCGATCGGCGGCACGGCGGTCAGGCCATCGAGGGCGCCGCGCAGGACGATAACGACGAAACGCGGATCCCGGCCCCCTGCCGCATGGGCGAAGCGAGGCATGAAGCTCCAGGCGCACAGGGCGCCGGCGCCGCCCAGCAGGGCGCGGCGAGAGGGAGAAGCGAGACGGTCGGTCATGATCAGCGCCTCTGGAATTCGGGAGAGAGGAAGGCGATCGAAACGGCTTGCGCTTTTGTCTCCGCGCGCGAGATCGCGTGCTCGGTGTCGGGCGACAGAAGGGAGCCCAAGGTGTCGGCGGCAAAGCGGCGGGGATCGGTGCGACCCGGCGTCTGGTTGGCAACCAGGCTGGCGACATCGATTCGCGTCGCAAGCCCCTCGGAGGATGCCCAGGCATCGACGGTGTCGGGAAAGCCGTTGGGACCGGACGGATTCCACAATGGCTGCCCCATGGCATTGAGCGCGGCCATGATGGCATTGGGTTTCGGCCGCTCGCCGCTGGCCCGCAGGAGGGCGACGAAATACTCGAGCGGCGAGCGGATCTTGACGAGCGCGGGATTCCACGCCGCCTCGGACCCGATCAGGGTCAGATAGACCGCCGACAGATCGCCGCGTGTTTTCGTGTAGGTGGCGGCCAGGCTGGCGACCAGCTCGGTTGGCGGCGCATCGGCGACAAAATGCCGGGCGAGCTTGTAGGCGATGTGCCGCGCCGTGGCGGGATGGTGCGCGAGTTCGCGCAACGCCGCGCGGCCCTGACCGACGCCGTCGTCCGAATAGCTGACACCGAGGAGCGCCTGCGAACCGGGCTCGTGCGCAGCGCGATTGAAAGTGAAGGTGCCGGGCGCACCGAGCCGACCTTCGGCGCCGACGACCGTCCATCCGGTGATGATGCGCGAAAGTGACGTCACGTCCCGTTGGCTGTAGCCGCCATCGACGCCCAGCGTGTGCAGCTCCATGATCTCGCGCGCGAGATTCTCGTTCAGCCCGCGCTTGCCCTTGTTGCTGGCTCGGGAGTCCGGCCCGACCGACTGCTGGTTGTCGAGAAAGATCAGCATGGCGGGGTGTGTCTCGACGGCGAGCAGCATGTCCTCGAAGCGTCCGAAGACATGCGGACGGATGGCCTCGCGTTCAAAGGCGCCGGCGAGGATGCGCACCGCCGGACCTTTGCCGATGGCAACGGCGAAGTGGTTGGCCCAGAACATGGCCAGGCGTTCGCCGATGCCGATGACCGGTTCGCGCATGGTGCCGTTGAAGCGGGCATCCACTTCCGCCAGGAAGACCCGCTGCGGAAGAGGCGGAGACGGATTCTGTTGCACGGCGCCAGGCGCCATGGCCGGCGGCTGCGGGGTTTGCGCTGCGCTGGCGGACGCGGCCTGGCGACTGCGCTGAGCCTTCTGGTCCTTCAGGAAGGCGTAAAGATCGACCAGAAGGTCGGACGACGGTTTCAATTCCGGGCCGGTGGGGGCGAGCAAGACGCGCCCGATCAATTCGTCCTTGAGGGCGCCCCGCGGGTTGCGGGCAATCGCCTCGAGACTGCCGTCGCGCGCCCCGAGACCGAATCGGGAAAGGGCGAGCGCCGCATCGAGGTCGGCCGGATTTGTCATGGGGTACCACTCCGCGATGCCGGCCGGTCGAGAAGTCCCTCACCAGCCGACTTCCCTGGATACGGCCTCACTGTGCCAAACGTGCCCGTGAAGAGTCGTGCCCAGTGAGTGGTCCAGGGGGTGAAAGCAGAACACCGACGCCGCACACAAAAGCCTTGTGCCGATCATCCAGCCGACACAGTTCGTTGGTCTACGGTCCGTCAACGCACATGCACGCGGAGGAACTTGCCTTGTCGCTAAGGATCGCTCTGATCGGCGCGGCTCTCGTCGCCCTTTCCATCCCTGCCTGGGCCTTCGACGACAGCTCCGGCGCCAACCCGCCGAGCAGCGCGTCGCCGGGAAACGGGGCGCCAAGCCAGACGCCGGCCTGCCGCAAAGCGGGTCCGCAGCTCACGCCTGAGCAGAGGGCCCAGAGGCGCGCGATACAGGCGCAACGCCTCGCGCAGCTGACGCCGGAACAGCTGGCCGAGAGGCAAGCGAGGCAGGCCGAGCGCCGCGCTCATCAAGCCGCTCAAGGAAAGCGCCGCACGCTGCCGCCGTGCGCGCCCGTGGGCTAGCGCCGTCCATCGATCCCGCGGGCGATGACCGCGGGATCGTCCGGCGGGATCGTCCCAAAAAGCGCGAGCGACGTTCCGGTAGAAATACCAACCGCAACGTCCGCCAGAAGCGGCCTGGCGGCTTCCGCGGGTCACATGGCCCGCGGTTCGCCGCGTTGACTGGTCGCGCGCCGTGGCGATTCGGTGAGGCCGCCAATATGGCCCGATCAGTTCGGGCTGGCCTGCGTCTGATTCGGATTTTCCGGAATCACGAGTACGCTCAACGATGTGCTCGTGGTGCCGAGAGTGGACGGCGCGTTCTGGGTGATGACCGCCTGTATCAGCGAGGTGAGGCTCGCCAACACGGCCGCATTGTCGAAGCTGTTCGCAACCAGCGTGTTGATCGCGGACAGCAGCGCCGCCGCGGCCGCGTTATTGCCCGCGAGATTCCCCAGGGCCGCGCTAAGGCTGCCCTGGACGACGATCGTCGGCGCACCCGGGGGGCTTCCGGCGAGGGTGGTCACCTGCAAGCCCGGCTGAGTCACCGTCTGGGTCGCGCCGTTGGCGGTCACCGTCATGCTGTTGCCAAAGACGAAGATCGAGGTCGTCTGCGTGGCCTCGACGCCAACGATCATGATGCCGCCGCGAATGCCGATCGTGCTCGACGGCGTGCTGACGGTGATGTCTGACGTCTTGCTGATCCTGCCGCCGATCACGCGGAAGATGCCCTTGGTGGCGTTGACCGCCAGCTCGCCTTTCTGGGTCGCCGGATCGTAGACGAACTTGTCGATCGTCATCGACGAACTCGGTCCGATCGTCAACGTCGTGCCGTCGAGAAACACCACGTGGGCCCGATCGTCGGCGGCCGTCGAGATGATCTCGTTGGCCTGGACGTCGGTCCCGACCCGCAGCACGCGGTCGACCCCGCTCGGCGGCTTGCCCACCGGATTGTTCTGTATCGACTGGGTGACGCCGACGCGCGATTGGGCTTGCGCGGTGGAGAAGAGAGCCGATACGGCCGCGCCGATGAACAGGGCGCGCAAGACCAGCAGGACGATGAGGTTGGATTTCGACATGACTGTCCCTTCGCGACCGGTTCACGTGCGCGCTGGGTCCCGACTGCTTCGGCATCTTGGGCAGGAGGTGCCTCGGCCGATTCCCCCGCGGGCGAACACTAGCGATCGAAGGATTTGTTGCCTGTGTTTGACCTGTGACCATTGTTGGTGTTGAGCGCACCCGTCGCGGCGAGAGCGATCTTGTCGCCGTCATGAACCCCCCGCGGGTCGATTGTCACCTGCAGCCCGTCGCGCAGAGGCCGGCGCAGACCGTCCGGGCATGCCGCAAGGTGGCCGGCACGCTGCATGTTCCGGATACGGCTGCGCGACAAACCCAGCTCGGTCGACAGAAGGCGGTCGACGCGCAAGCCGGTCGGCTGGGGAACGACACAGACGATTTCCAGCCGGTTGGGCGGGGCGGGCGCTCGCGGACACGACTTCCTTGCGCACGATGTCACCGTCGAAGAGCTCGACCTTGAGCTTGCGCGGCAACCTCCCGAACGCCAGCCGACGGGACAGCTCCGGGTCGCTCGCCTGCAGCGCCGCCAGAAGCTGCGGATCGATCGTCGAGACGTGTCGACGCTCCAGCACCGGGCGGTTCCAGGTGCTGTCGCACGACGCGCACTTGTAGATCAGCCACGCATCGATTCGTTTGCCGTTGGCATTCACCCTGATCCTGCCGCTCGTTCGAAAACGCGTCGTGCCGCGGCACCGGGTGCAGTTCAGCCAGGGCTCGGGGGCGCTTCCAGGAATGATCGTCCACTGAACACGCAAGACATCGGACATGCCGGCTTGCTCTTCCCATCGGGAAGCTCATCGAGATGGCTCTGCGGATGAGAAGCCCGACAGCGGGCACGGTGTGGCAGCGGATAGGGTGGCGATCGGAGATCAGGAGGCCGGCCGGAAGGTCGTCCGGGCACAGCTCAACCCTGCCATACCGGTCTCGAACCGCCACCATGACGAGCTTGCACGCTAAACGTACGGCAACGCGCGCGCTGCCGTGCTGGTCGGGTGAAACTGGCGAGACCGGCGTTTACTTAGGCAAGGTGGCTCGACCCATGGGGGTGACGGCGCCTGTCTAGCGTGCCGGGCCAGGCCTGAGAAGACCCTCACCCCGCTCTCGCTGTCCCGACTTGTCGGGCCGTCGAAGGTTTGGCAATGCGCGGGGCGGTCCGGCGGCCAGGCCACGCGGGATGGGCTCCCGCACCTTGAGGCCAACGGACGGATGACTGAACCTATGCCCGTGGCTGGCCGGCGGGCAAGTTTGACGATTGACCTGGGCGGCCGACGCGCAAGACTGGCCGAGGGCGGGGTGACCGCAAGGACGCTTGCAGGGGGAGAAGGCGCATGAAGGAACTCGCTGGGAAGACCGCGTTCGTGACCGGCGCGGCGTCGGGCATTGGCCTCGGGATCGCGACCGCCTTCGCCCAGGCCGGGGCGAAGGTCATGCTGTGCGACATCGAAGAAGAGGCCCTGTCCGCAGCGCTCGAGCAGCTCCGGCTCACCAACGTCGATGTCGACGGCGTGAAAGCCGACGTTTCTCTCAAGGCCGAACTCGCGGCGGCCGCGCAAGCCACGACGGCCCGCTACGGCAAGGTGCATATCCTGGTCAACAACGCGGGCGTGGGCGGCGGCGGGCCTTATGGCGCCTGGAGCGAGGCGGCGTGGAACTGGACGCTGGGCGTCAACCTGATGGCGACGATCTGGGGGATCGAGATTTTCGGGCCGTTGATCGAGCAGCATGGCGAGGGCGGCCACATCGTCTCCACGGCCTCGATCGCCGGCCTCATTTCAGGCAGCAGCATTGCCTACAACGTTTCCAAGTATGGCGTCGTCGCGCTGTCCGAGGGCCTGCGGCGTGAACTCGCGCCCCGCGGGATCGGCGTATCGGTGCTGTGTCCCGGGTTCATCCGCACTCAGATCCTAAACTCGAGACGCAATCTTCCCGAACGCTTCGAAGGGGCGGTGCGACCTGTGCCGACGTCGGGCCCGATCGCCGAGCAGATCAACATGATCCGGGAACGCGTCTCGCAGGGCATCGATCCCCTCTATGTCGGCGAGCTCGTCCGCGAAGGCGTCGAAAAGGACTGGCCCTATATCTTCACCGACCTCGAATTCGAGCCGCTGGTCGACGCGCGCTTCGCCGCCATCAAACAGGGCTTCGACAACATCCGGGGACGCAATCCGAAACGGTAAGCTCGCAACTTTTGCGCCGGTTCTGATCGCGCCCGAAAAGCATCAAACTGACCGAATGAGTGTCGGCGTCTTGCGCCGATAAACAGGCGGCTCGGGGTCGGGAGTCACGAGCTGTGGCTTTCGACCCCTCTGTCACCGCAGAGCGGCGACACCTCCCCTTCGCGGAATCCGCGAAGGGGAGGAAATTGAATGCGCTCTCCCCATCACACCGCCAGGTTCACCGTCACGCTCTTGCGCTGGGTGAAGCTGTCGAGCATGCCCTCGAGTGAGAACTCGCGGCCGATGCCGCTCTGCTTGTAGCCGCCGTAGGACATGCCGGGCACCTGGCCGCCGCCCTGGTTGACCTGCACCCATCCGGATTCGATGGCGTGCGCGGTCCTGAGGCCGGCGCCGATATCGTGCGTCCAGACATAGGCCGCGAGCCCGTAATGGCTGTCGTTGGCCATGCGGATCGCCTCGGCCTCGTCGCTCCAGCGGATCGCCACCAGGACCGGGCCAAAGATCTCCTCGCGCGCCAGGCGCCAGTCGTTGGAGCGGTCGGCGAAGACCGTCGGGATGGCGTAGTAGCCCTCGCTCAGGGGTCCGGACTTGGGCGGCAGGCCGCCGAACACCAGCTTGGCGTCGGAGCGTTTCAGGCCCTCGTCGACATACTTGCAGACCTTGGTGAACTGCTTGTTGTTGATGATGGTGCCGATGTCGGTCGTTCTCGTCGAGCGGATCGCCGATCTTGAGCGCGGTCGTCTTCTTCTCGAGCTTGCCCAGGAAGGAATCGAAGATGTCCTCGTGCAGGAACAGGCGCGAGCCCGCCGTGCAGCTCTGGCTCTGCCGGGTGAAGCGCATGGCGGCGATGATGCCGTCGACCGCCCAGTCCTGGTCGGCGTCGGGATAGACGATCGACGGGCTCTTGCCGCCGAGCTCGAGCGACACCGGCACGATGCGCTCGGCGGCGGCGCGCATGACGATCTTGCCGACCTCGGTCGAGCCGGTGAAGGAGAGCTTGGCGATGCCGGGATGGTTGGCGAGCGGCCCGCCGCATTCCTCGCCGAAGCCGGTCAGCACGTTCAGCACGCCGGGCGGCAGGAACTGCTGGCAGATCTCGGCCATCAGCAGCACGCCCAGCGGCGCGTCCTCGGCCGCCTTCATCACCATGGTGTTGCCGGCGCAGAGCGCGGGCGCGATCTTGAGCGCGCCCAGCATGACCGGCGCGTTCCACGGGATGATGGCGCCCACGACGCCCAGCGGCTCGCGGCGGGTGTAGGACAGCACCTGCTCGCCGAGCGGCAGGGTCTCGCCCTTGAGCTCGCTCGCCAGGCCGCCGAAATAGCGGAAGATGTCGGCCGTCATGTTGGCCTCGCCGCGCGCCTGGGTGCGGAGCGCATTGCCGGTCTCGAGCGCGATGGTGCGCGCCAGCTCCTCGACGCGGGCCTGGATGGCCTCGGCGATCCGGAGCAGCGCCTTGCCGCGCTCGCGCGGCGCCACCTTGCGCCAGTCGGCGTAGGCCTTGGCGCCGGCGGCGACGGCGCGCTCGACGTCGGCGGCATTGGCGCGCGGCACCTCGGCGATCGGCGCGCGCTTGGCCGGATTCTCGACGGTGAGGCGCGCGCCCGACGCGCTCTCGACCCACTGGCCGCCGATCAGCATACCCTTGGAGGAAAGCGTGGAGGTTTGCGGTTTGGTCTCGGTGGCGGTCGACATGCGGGTCCTCCTCGGGGGTACAAAAACGGCCCGGAGTTTGGCCCGCAGGGCGCGACGCTACAAGGCGGGAGCAGCGAACCTGGGGCGGTGAGGACACATCACCTCAGGCTCCTCTCCCCCTTGGGGGAGAGGTTGGGTGAGGGGGTGATACAGCAGGCAATCTTCGGGTTGACCCCCTCACCTAGCCTCTCCCCCAAGGGGGAGAGGAACATGAGTGGAGTCCGCGCAGGGGAGGAACGCTCTATGCTACGCCGCTTTCGCCAGAGGGACCGCCAGCGCCTCTTCTGCACCGAGCGTGCGGGCGACGGCGTGGACGGTGGCGGCGATGCGGATTGCGGCCTGGATCTGCTCCGCGGAAAGTCCGTGCTGGCGCAGCACCTTCTCGTGCGCCTCGAGGCACATGCCGCAGCCGTTGATGGCCGAGACCACCAGCGACCACAGCTCGAAGTCGACCTTGTCGACGCCGGGCTTGGCCATCGCGGTCATGCGCAGCTTGGCCGGCAGGGTCTTGTAGTCGGCCGCGTGCACGAGATGCACGAAGCGGTAGTAGATGTTGTTCATCGCCATCAGCGACGCCGCGATCTTGGTGGCGTTCAGCGCCTCGGGCGAGAGCTCGGGACCGAAGGCGTCGACGAGAGCCTGCGTCGTCGGCGCATGGTCGGCGGCCAGGGCGGCAGCGATGAAGCTGCCGGCCTTCTGCTGCGGGCTGAGCAGCTGCTCGGACGCCAGGCTCGAAAGGTTGAGCTTGAGGTCGCGGGCGTACTCCGGCAGCCGGTCCTTCAGGAGATCGATCGACATGGCTGCCTCCTTCACGCGGCCTTCAGGACGTCGTCGCCCTTCTGCCAGTTGCAGGGGCAGAGCTCGTCGGTCTGCAGTGCGTCGAGCACGCGCAGCACTTCCTGCGGGTTGCGGCCGACCGAGAGGTCGTTGACCGACACGAAGCGGATGATGCCCTCGGGATCGACGATGAAGGTGGCGCGCAGGCACACGCCTTCGCTCTTGTCGAGGATGCCGAGCGACTGCGAGAGCTCGCGCTTGAGGTCGGCCAGCATCGGGAAGGGCAGCGCCTTCAGGTCGGCGTGATTCTGGCGCCACGCCAGGTGCACGAACTCCGAATCGGTCGAGGCGCCGTAGAGCACCGCGTCACGGTCGGCGAACTCGCGGTTGAGCTTGCCGAAGGCTGCGATCTCGGTCGGGCAAACGAAAGTGAAATCCTTCGGCCAGAAGAAGATGACCTTCCACTTGCCGGCGTCGCTCTTGTCGGAAATGTCCTTGAAGGCGGTCTTGGGGTCGGTGCTCACCACCGCCTTGAGGTCGAAGGAAGGAAACTTGTCGCCGATCGTCAGCATGAAACGCTCCGTTGACTTGAGAAGGTAGATTGGAACGTTTCTAATATGCGGCATTCGCATCCGATTGCAAGTCGTTCGCAGAACTATTCCAGGGAGAACAATTATCCCTTCTTTTTCAATGCCTTGCGCTTCCGCTTCGCGGTCGATTCGCCGTATTTCATGCCTTCGAGCTTGATCCCGTCGGGGTCGAGGAAGAACACGGCGTAATAATCCTCATAATATTCGTCGGCGGGATCGACGATCTTGACGCCCTCCGCTTCGAGGAAGGCTTGCAGGGCATCGACGTCGGCGCGGTTGCGCAGCTCGAAGGCATAATGGTGCAGGCCGAGGTCGCCGATGCGGTAGCTCTTGCGGCCCTCGGCCGGCGCGATCCAGTAGCGCGTCTTTCCATTGGTCCAGCCGATCGTGCTGGGATACTCGTCCGAGATCTCGAAGCCCAGGAACGCGAACAGCTTGCCGTAGAAGGATTTCGACTTCGCATAGTCGCTGACGCGGATGGAGATGTGGTCGATGCCGACCACGCGCGAGGGCTGGCGGGATTTGGCTTTCGACTTGGGACGCGATTTGGCGCGGGCCATGAGGCGCTCCTCTGCTGGATGACAGGCGAAAAGACCGCTTAATTCCTGTGGTCACAACGGCTGCGATATCGGATTGTTTCCCGGCGATCCGGGGGCCGGCAAGGCCCCTTCGGGATGGCGAACGGGGGACGAGACCATGGGTTCGATGTCGAAGACGCTCGCTGCATTGGCGCTGGCGGGCAGCGTGATGTTTGCCGGCGCCGCGCTGGCGGGAACGCTCGACCAGATCCGCGACAGCAAGTCGATGCGCATCGCCTACGATCCCGACGCGCCGCCCTATTCCTACATCGTGCCCGGCAGCGCGCCCAACGCCGATCCCCAGGGCTATTCGGTCGACCTCTGCCGCGCCGTCTTCGACACGCTGCGCGAGGAGCTCAAGATCCCCGACATGAAGCTGGTCTACCTCGCGGTGAATTCGCAGGACCGCTTCGACGCCATCACCAACAACAAGGCCGATCTCCTCTGCACCTCGACGACGGCCACCCTGGCGCGCCGCAAGACCGTCGACTTCTCGATCCCGATCTTCATCGATGGCGCCAGCTTCGTGATCCGTCCCGACGGGCCGCGCGACGTCAAGCTGCTCGGCGGCAAGAAGGTGGGCGTGCTGCCCGGCACCACCACCGAGCAGGAGCTGCGCCGTGCGCTCACCGGCACCAAGATCAATGCCGACATCGTGCTGGTGAAGACCAACCAGGAGGGCATCGACCTCGTGGAGAAGGGCGGCGTCTCGGCCTACTTCGCCGACCGCGCCACCCTCACCTTCCTGCTGCGCAAGGAGAAGCAGGCGGCCGGGCTGCTGATGGCCGAGACCTATCTCAGCGTCGAGCCGATTGCGCTGGCGATGCGGCTCGGCGACCCGGATTTCCGCCTCGCCGTCGATACCGCGCTGAGCCACATCTACCGGCGCGGCGAGATATCGACGGTCTTCAAGATGGCGTTCGGCGCGCTGTCGACGCCGAGTCCCCTGCTGGCCGCCCTCTATCAGATGTCGGGCTTGCCGGATTAGCTTCCGCAACCCATCTCTCATCACAATGCGTCTTTCCGTTCTCGATCAGTCGATCGCCGTCGCCGGCCGTCCGCAAGATCAATCGATCCGCAACACCGTGTCGCTGGCCCAGCACTGCGAGGCGCTGGGCTACGACCGCTTCTGGGTCTCCGAGCACCACAACCATCCGACCATCGTCGGCACCGCGCCGGAGATCGTGATCGCCGCGATCGCCGCCACCACCAAGCGCATCCGGATCGGCAGCGCCGGCATCATGCTGCCGCACTACGCCCCGTTCAAAGTGGCCGAGGTGTTCCGCGTGCTCGACGCCCTGGCGCCGGGCCGCATCGATCTCGGTCTCGGCCGCGCGCCGGGCTCGGACGGACGCACCGCCTTCGCGCTCAATCCCGCGGCCAACGAGCGGCCCGAGCATTTTCCCGCCGACGTGCGCGACCTTTTAGCCTGGGTGCACAACGAGCCGCTGGTCGACCGCCATCCGTTCGCGGCGGTGCACGCCTATCCCGAGGGCCCGACCGCGCCGGAAGTGTGGATCCTCGGCAGCTCCGACTACGGCGCCCAGGTCGCCGCCCTGTTCGGCCTGCCCTACTGCTACGCCTGGTTCTTCAGCGACGGCGCGGGCGGCGAGCGCGCCATCGATCTCTACAAGAAGAACTACCGGCCGAGCGTGCGCCATCCCGAGCCGCATTCGGCGCTCTGCGTCCTGGCGCTTCGCCGCGCCCACCATGGAGGAGGCGCAGTACCATTTCACGCCGCGCGTGCTCTCGCGCATGCATCGCGACCGGGGCATACTGGGGCCGCTCGAGGCGCCCGACGCCGCCGCGGCAACGCTCGCCGCTTCCTACGATCCGGCGCGCGTGGCGCAGTTCCGCAAGGATTCCTTCGTCGGCACCGGTCCCGAGGTCGTCGCGCGTATCGAGGAACTGAGGACGCGCGTCGGCGTCGACGAGATGGCCGTCGTCACCTGGACCCACGACGAGGACGTGCGGCGGGCGAGCTACACCGAGCTCGCCAAGGCGGCGGGGTTCCTGCCGAAGTAGCGCGTCTTCTCAGGCTCATACGGAGCGCGGGCGTCCCGCCCGCTCATTGCGCATGTGAATTCGCTTAAGCGGGCGGGACGCCCGCGCTCCGGGAGATCATGATCGCGCCACTTCAGCGCGGAGGTTACTCCGCGCGCAGTGGCGCGCCCCCCAGCAAAGAAATCAGCGCGGCTCGGTCCAGCTCTCCGAAAACGCCAGCGCGGAGGTGCTGAAGGGCCGGCCCTCGCGCTCGCGCGGCCACGGCTTGCCGCGCGCCTGCTGGCCGTTACAGGTGAGCCGGCCGCTCTGCGCCGGGACCAGCACGGTGCAGACGCCGTAGGGCCGGGGATTGGGCGGCTGGTTGGGTTCGGTGTGGATCAGCAGCGGCTCGCCGATGTCGTACCAGGTGAGCGCCAGCTCGGAGTCGTGTGCCTTCACGTGCTCGGTCCAGTAGTAGCGCGGGTCGCCCGACTTGGAGAATTGCGCATCGACCACCGGGATCGAGACGTCCTTGAGCTCGGGATTGAGCATGCCCTGCACGGTCTGCTGCAGCCAGCGCGCCATGGCGATGTTGTCGGAGTAGATGCGCCAGTGGGCGTGGGTCAGCTCGCTCTTGATATAGAGCACGTGGCCCGGGCCGGCCGGGCAGAACAGGATGCGCCAGAAGCTGGCATCGGTCGAATTGGGATCGCCGTCCTTGTCGCTCATGCGCAGGAACGGGTTCTCTCCGGTCAGAATCAACTTATGCGGATCGGCAACGCTCATCTTCATCTCCCCCTGCTCAAGTCAGTTGGCCGGACCGCCAAGGCCGTCCCGGCGTTACAGGATTGCCGGCAAAGCCTAGCAGCTTATGCGATCGGCGAGGCTCATCTTTTCTCCCCCTTTGCGCCCGTGCCGAGGCCGGAACCGCGACGGCAATCCGACGTTTTTGTCCCTTGAGGCAAAGCCGTTCGGGAGGCCGGAAATGGGCGACCTTTTTCGTCGTGGTGCTGCCACCCTTGTGGCGGGATTTGTCGGAGCCACCGTTGCGTGGTCGGGCCTCGCCCAGGCGCAGAGCGAGCCGCCCGGCCGGGTCGGACGCCTGGCCTTCACCGACGGCACCGTCTCCTTCCACGACAACGATCAGAGCGAGTGGACGCCGGCCGCCGTCAATACGCCGCTCAGCACCGGCGACAGCCTGTGGACCGAGCCCAATGCGCGCAGCGAGATCTCGCTCGCCGGCACGCGCATCCGCATGGCCGGCGCCACCGAGCTCGACATGCTGGCGGTCGACGACACGCAGACGCGCCTGCAGGTCGACCAGGGCCGGGTCGATATCAAGACGCAAGCGATGGACACCAGCCAGCCCTACCAGGTCACGACGCCGCGCGGCACGATCTCGCTGCTGCAGAAGGGCGACTATTATGTCGAGGCCGGTTCGACCCAGGATCCCGACGCAGCTCGGCGTGCGCGCCGGCGCGGCGCAGATCCAGGGCCTGAACGGCCAGGTGCTGGCGGTGCGGCCCGGCGAAGTGGGCGAGGTGACGGGCGATGCCGCCACGCCGCAGCTCCGCATCATCCACAGCGCGCCGCCGCCGCAGCCCGCCTACTGGGCCGACCGCGACCGGCAGGTTTCCTACGACCAGCCGCCGCAATATCTGACGGCGGGCGTCACCGGCTACGAGGACCTCAACCAGTACGGCACCTGGGTCGACGACAGCAGCTACGGCGAGGTCTGGATCCCGCGCGCAGTGCCCGCCGGCTGGGCGCCCTATCGCACCGGCCACTGGGCCTACGAGCAGCCGTGGGGCTGGACGTGGATCGACGATCAGCCGTGGGGCTTCGCGCCCTATCACTATGGCCGCTGGGCCAACCGCGAGGGCCGCTGGATGTGGCTGCCGCCGCAGCGTGACGCGCGGCCGGTCTATGCGCCGGCGCTGGTCGCCTTCGTGGGCGGCGTCGAGCTCGCGGCGGCGCTGTCGCGGCAGAGCAGCGCGCCGGTCGGCTGGTTTCCGCTGGGACCGCGCGAGGCCTATGTGCCGCCCTACACGACCAACCGCGACTATTATCAGCGCATCAACCGTCCGGCGCGGGTCGAGGACCAGGTGCTGAACGAGCGCTGGCAGCGCGCGGAGCGGCATGAGCCTGCGGGCGATCAGAACCACGGGCAGAACCCGCCGCAGAACCAGCAGCACGCCGCCTTGATGAACCAGCGCTTCGCCACCGTTGTGCCGGCGGCGACCTTCGTGCACTCCCAGCCGGTGGCGCGCGCCGCGCTGCAGGTGGCGCCCGACAAGATCGCCGCCGCGCCGGTGGCGCCCGTCGCGGCGCCGCCGGCGCCCGCGGCTGCGGTCGCCGCCCCGCCAGCCCAGGCCGCGCCCAACGCCGCCAGGCCGGCTGCAACGCCCGCAGCGGCTCCGGCGACGACCAATCTCGCGACCGCGAAGACCGCCGTCGCCGACATGCCGACCTTCGCCCGGCCCGCCGCCCTTCAGGCACCAGCGGCGCCCGGTCCCAAGTTCGCCGCCACGCGGCCCACGGCGCCCGCCACCGACAGCAAGCAGGCGTTGCCCGCGCTCGCGCCGCGCCAGGGCGCGGCCCCGCCCGAGCTGAAGGGCGCCGTCACGCCGGCACCGTCCACGCCGGCACCGTCGCAGCCCGCCAAGCCCGGCGAGCCACCGACGCAGCAACAGGCCGCGCCGCAGCCGCAATCCCAGCCGCACTCGGCGCCGGCCGTCGAGCCCAATCACCCGGCCGTGCCCGCGCCGCAACAGCAGGCCAGGCCCGAGCCGCCGAAGCCTGCCGAGGCGCCGCATCAGCAGGCGGCGCCGCAGCCGCCGGCCGCGCATCCGCAACCGCCGCAGGCGAACCAGCCGCAGCATCCGGCCGAGGCGCCGCGACAGCAGGCAGCGCCGCCGCCGCCGGCCCAGGCGAACCAGCCTTCGCATCCGATGGAGGCCCCGCGGCCGCAGGCAGTCCCGCAGCCGCAACTGCAACATCAACCGGCGCCTGCGCAAGAGGGCCATGCCGCGCCGCAGCCAACGCAACAGCCGCACCCGGCGCCGCAGCAGGTGCAGGCGGCGCATCCTGCGCCGGAGCCGCCTCATCCCGCCCCGCAACCTCAGCCGCAGCAGGCACAAGCGCCGCATCCTGCACCGCAGCCGGCTCAGCAGCCTCACCCTGCGCCACAGCCGGCGCAGGCCCAAGCGCCCCATGCTGCGCCGCAACCTCAGCAGCAGCAGAAACAGGAAGAAAAGAAGTAGGCCGCGAGAGCGAGTTTCGTTTCGACAGAATAACCTCACCCTGAGGAGCACCGCGGAGCGGTGCGTCTCGAAGGGTGGGACACAGTCATCGTGGCCCACCCTTCGAGACGGGCGCTTCGCGCCCTCCTCAGGGTGAGGTCGTGTACTAGAGGACCTGGTTGCGGAGCGTCTTCTCGCCGCGCCACAGGCGGTCGAGATTCTCGATCAGGATGTCGATCACGTTGTCCTCGTAGGCGCGCGTCTCGCCGCCGGTGTGCGGCGTGATGAAGACGTTCGGCATCGACCAGAGCGGCGAAGAGGCCGGCAGCGGCTCGTCGACGGTGACGTCGAGCGCCGCCGCCCAGATCCTGTTGTCCTGCATGGTCTTGATCAGCGCCGCCTCGTCGGCCACCTTGCCGCGCGCCACGTTCACGAACACCGACGAGGGCTTCATCGCGGCGAAAGCGGCCGCGCTCATCAGGCCGGTCGTCTCGGGCGTGAGCGCGCAGGTGAGGGCCACGAAATCGGCCTGCGGCGCGAGCTTCACCAGATCGGCCATGCCGTGGATCGAATCGGCGCCGTTGGCGCCCTGCGCCGGATCACGGCGGATGCCCAAGACCTTCATGTCGAAGGCCTTGGCGAGCTTGGCGAGATGGCTGCCGATCCGGCCCATGCCGACGACCAGCAGGGTCTTGCCACCGAGCTCGTCCTCGCGCTGGGCGAGATCGCCGATCATGCCGCGCCATACCTTCTTGTGCTGGTTGTCGCGCGCCTCGGGCAGGCGCCGTGCCACCGCCAGGATGAGCGCGATCGCATGCTCAGCCACGGCGCGGGCGTTGACGCCGGCGGCGCTCGCGAGCCGGATGTTTTTCGCGCCGAGCTGCTCCCTGGAATACTGGTCCATGCCCGAGGAGATGGACTGGATGAACTTCAACTTGCCGGCATGCGGGATGAGGTCGTTCTTCCACATGCCCGAGACGACCACCACATCGGCCTCGCCGACCCGCTTCACGAGGTCGTCGTAGCTCCAGGCCTGAAAATTCTTGATGCCGGTCTGGCGCACGTCGAAACGGGCCTTCATCTGGTAGGCCGCGTGCGCAAAGCAGATCGTCAGGTTCTCTTTCGACGGAAACATTTTCTCTCCCTTTTTGTCATCCTGAGCCAAGCGAAGGATCTCATCGCCGCTTGCCATGGGCATGCGATCCTTCGCTGCGCTCAGGATGACAGCGGTTTACGCTCGCCAATGGTGCTGTGGAAGCGCGACAGGAACGACGCCGTACGCGGGTTCCTGGGCTGCAGCAAGACCTCCTCGGCGATGCCCTGCTCGACGACCTGGCCGGCATCCATGACGACCACCCAGTCGGCGACGTCGCGGGCGAAGGCCATCTCGTGGGTCACCACGATCATGGTCGTGCCCTCGACGGCAAGCTGCTTCATGACGTCCAGCACCTCGCCCACCAGCTCGGGATCGAGCGCCGAGGTAACCTCGTCGAACAGCATGACCTCGGGCGCCATCGCCATGGCGCGGGCGATGGCGACGCGCTGCTGCTGGCCACCCGACAGCTCGCGCGGATAGCGCGCGGTGAAGGCGGCCAGTCCGACCTTGGCCAGGAGATCGCGGGCGATCGCATCGGCCTCGCTTTGCCGCATCTTCTTCACGATCACCGGCCCCGACATGACGTTCTGCAGCACCGTCATGTGCGGAAAGAGATCGAACTGCTGGAACACCATGCCGACGCGGGCGCGGAAGCGCGCCAGCGTGCGGCCATGCGGCATCGCCTGACCGCTCTTGGCATGATGGGCGCCGAAGTCGATCGTACGGTCGCCGACCTGCAACGTGCCGGCCGACGGCGTCTCAAGGAGGTTGAGGCAGCGCAGGAAAGTCGACTTGCCGCAGCCCGACGGGCCGATCAGCACCACGACCTGGCCGCGGTGAACGTCGAGCGACACGCCGCGCACCGCCTCGACCGTGCCGTAGCTCTTGCGCAGCCCGTCGACCCGCACCATGACGTCACCGGTCAACGCGCGCCTCCAACCGGCTGCCCCACAGGGTGAGGGGATAGAGGATGGCAAAATACATCGCGGCCACGCTGGTATAGACCTCGAGCGGACGGAACGTATCGGAGACCACGATCGAGCCGGTGTACATGAGGTCGGGCACGGCCACGACATAGAGCAGCGACGTGTTCTTGAGCTGGGTGATCGACTGGTTGACGAAGGGCGGCACCATGCGCTTGGTCGCCTGCGGCAGGATGATGTGGCGCATCATCTCGCCGTTGGTCATGCCGAGCGCGCGCGCCGCCTGCCACTGGCCCTTGTCGATGGAGATGATGCCGCCGCGCACGATCTCGGTCGAGAACGCGCCCATATAGAGCGTGAGGCCGAGGCCCGCCGCCAGCCAGGCCGGCAGCGCGATGTCGAGCACGATGGGCAGCGCATAGTAGAACCAGACGATCTGCACCAGCAGCGGCGTGCAGCGGAAGATCTCGACGTAGTAGTGGATCGGGAGCGTCACCCATTTGCGGCGATAGAGCAGCAGCATGCCGCAGACGACGCCGATGATCAGGCCGCCCAGCACCGTACCCACCGAGTAGGCGAGCGTGACGCCCAGCCCCTTGATCCACAGGTTGAGGTAGGAATAGACGCCGCTGAAATCCCATCTGTAGGCCATCGCGCAATCCCGTCAGAAGCGGTCAGGACGGAACGGCGCGAGATCGACGCTCGCGGGCTTGCCGGTCGCCAGCTCGGCGATGAGCTTGCCGGTGATGCCGGCCATCGTCAGCCCCAGGTGATCGTGGCCGAAGGCGAAGAAAACGTTGGCATGGCGCGGCGAGCGGCCGATCACCGGCTTGGAATCCGGATGCGACGGGCGCGGCCCCATCCACTGCGAGGCCGGCTCGCCCTTCAGGCCCGGGATCAGCGCCTGGGCCTGGCGCTGAACCAGGCGTGCATTGGCCATGTCGGGCGCAGCGTCAGGGGCGGCGAACTCGGCGATGCCGGTGGCGCGGATGCCCTCGACCATGTGGGCGAGCGAGACGTTGCGATCGGCCGAGACCAGGGCGCGCTGCAGGGCGAAGCCCGGATTGGCGAACATCACGTGATAGCCGCGCTCGGCCTCGAGCGGCACGTTCGTGCCGAGTTGGGCGGCCAGGGGGCGCGACCAGACGCCGGCGGCGATCACCACACGCTCGACCGGCAGCGGGCCGCGCTCGGTCACGATCGCAGTGGGCCCGGCGCTGCCGATCTCGAAGCCGCGCACCTCGGCGTTCAGAATCTCGCCGCCGCGGCGCACGAAGTCGGCGGCCAGCGCCGAGGTGAGGCGGAAGGGATCGACCGTGCGGTGGACGTCGGGCAGCGACACCGCCTTGATGACCTTGTCGGACAGCGCCGGCTCCATCTGCCGCGCCTCGTTGCCGTCGAGGATGTCCATGTGCACGCCGTGCCGGCGCCGGAGATCGAGCGCGTAGGCGGCACCCTCGAACGTCGCCTCGCTCTCGAAGGTCATCATCAGGCCCTGGTCGCTCACCCATTGGCCCGCATCGGCGCCTTCGATCAGCGGTGCGTAGCCCGCATGGGTGTGCAGCAGCAGGCTGTTGCGCGCGGCCGCGATGGCTTCCACGCGCGACGGACGCGACGCCGCGATGAAGCGCAGGAACCAGGGCAGCGCCCGGGGCACGTGGCTCCAGCGGAGCTTCAGCGGCGAATCCGGATCGAACAGCATGCGGGGCACCTTCTTCAGCACGCCCGGCATGCCGAAGGGCACGCAGGAGGCGATGCCGAAGCTGCCCGAATTGCCGAACGACGCCGCCCGGCCCGGCTCGCCCTTTTCGATCAGCCGGACCTTGAAGCCTTCGCGTTGCAGATGGAGCGCGCAACAGACGCCGACGATGCCGGCGCCGATCACGGTGACGGTTTTGTCCATCAGTTCGGCGAGAAGGAGACGGTCGACGGGATCTCGTCGATGCCCAGGGTCTTGAGCGATGCCTTCATGCGGGCCTCATTGTAGCCCAGCATGACGTTCCACTCGGACCAGCGGTTGAGGAACTTCTGCCAGCGGGCATCGTCCTCGAGCCGCAAGCCGATGTAGCCGGGCAAGGCCACGCGCGGCGTCGGGTTGACGAAGTCGCCAAGTCCGGGATTCTTGAGCTTCATGACCATGCTGGCCAGCACCGTGGTCGTGAAGGCGTCGGCACGGCCCGACGAGACCGCGAGCGCCACCTGCGCGATGTCCTGCATTTCGACCTTGGTGACCTTGGGCGCCATCTTGCTCAGCAGCAGCGAGTCCGACGTGCCCGTCATGACCGCCACCTTGACGTCGGGCGAATTGTAGTCGGCCCACACCTTGCCGTGGAACTTGGGATTGTTCACCGTCACCCATTCGATCCAGTAGGTCGGCCCGGCGAAGTCGATGGCGGTGGCGCGCTTGGGCGTGGCCTGCAGGCCGAAGTTCATGTCGACCTTGTTGGACTGCAGCGACAGCACCGACTCGGCGAAGCCGCCGACCTCGACCATCTCGAGCTTGACGTCGAGCTCCTTGGCGATGTCCTTGGCCATCTCGACCATGGCGCCGACCCATTCGCCGCTTGCCTTGTCGCGCAGGAAGTACGGCGGATAGTCGAAGATGCCCATGCGCACCTTGCCGGTGCGCTTGATCAGCTCCCAGGTCGACTCGGTCTTGGGCTGCGCGCGCGCCGGCGCGGACGCGGCGACGACGGCGGTGGCAGCAGCAGCAATAGCGGTCGCGGAAGCGACCTGACGACGGCGGATCCCCATTTTCCATCTCCTCTCAGCCGTTGACGTGTCTTGTCCATGGCCGGTCTTCGCCGGTTTGCTACCCTGGCGCTCGAGGAGGCGGAACGCTGCCGGAGTCTAGGTGCCGCGCTTCACGCCCGTCAAGCGACGCCCAAGAAGAACGCAAGATGCGAGCCAACCTTGCTCTCGTCGAGAAGAGCGCCCTCTCCGCCCGCGTCATCGCAGGGGAGAGGGATTCTGATGCTACTTCAGCGTCTCCACTGCATAGTGCTTCACGCGGCTCTCATCGACCTCGACGCCGAGGCCGGGCGTGCGAGGCACGATCACGCGGCCGTTCTCGATGGGGAACGGCTTGGCCAGAAGGTCGCGCTCGAGGAAATACTTGGCCTGGTAAAATTCGCAGCCCAACGAAATATTCGGGGTGGCCGCGATCATGTGGGTGCCCGCGAGATGGGCAATCCCGGTCTCGAACATATCACCGCCGTAGCAGGCGATGCCGGCGGCCTCGCAGATCGCCGCGATCTTGCGGCCGGCCAGCATGCCGCCATGCTTCATGATCTTGATGCTGACCAGGTCCGCCATGCGGCCGCCGGCGACCAGCAGCGCGTCGCCGGGCGTGAACACGCTCTCATCGGCCAGCACCGGCGTGTCGAGCGCGCGGGTGATCTCGGCCAAAGCGGCGCGCTGAGGACCCGGCACCGGCTGCTCGATGAAGGTCGGCTGGAAGGCCTCGACGTCGCGCAGCTGGCGGATCGCCTCGTGGGTCACCATGCCCTGGTTATAGTCGATGCGGAGCTCCGCATCGGCCGGCAGCTCCTTGCGGAAGCGCTCCATGCGCCTGAGGTCCGCGGCGTGGCCCGCGAAGCCGGTCTTCATCTTGAACAGCCGCAGGCCCTCGCCGTAGAGCCGCTTCACCATGTCCATGTCGCGGTCGACATCGGGATCGGCGACCGAGAAGGAGAGCGGAATATCGTCGCGACAGCGGCCGCCCAAAAGCTCGGCGACCGGCAGGCCCGACGCCTGGCCCACGATGTCGAACAGCGCCATTTCCATCGCGGCCTTCGCTTCGGGATGGCCGACCACGGCGTGATCGGCCGCCGCCATCAGTTCCTCGATGCGGTGCGGATCGGCGCCGATCAGCAAGGGCCGGAGATAGACGTGGAGCGCCGCGACATTGGCCTCGATGGTGCCGGTGAACACCGCCCAGGGCGCAGCGTCACCCCAGCCGGTGAGGCCGGCATCGGTCTCGAGCTTCAGGATGGCGTTCTTGACCGAGCCCGCGACGTCGCCCGAGCCGTGCCGGCGCACCAGGCGCACCGGGATGTCAGTGACGAACACCGTCATCGCCGTGATCTTGATCTGCTTCAAAGGGCCCCTCTTCGCTTTCCCAACGCAAGTCTATCGCGCACTATGCGGGCCAGACACAACGGGGAAACGCCATGCGCCGCAATCTCATTCGTGAACGCCTGAATGCCGGCAAGCCGACCGTGGGCACGCATATTCTTTCGGCGTGGCCGACACTGGTCGAGCTGATCGGCCATTCCAAGCAGTACGACTATGTCGAGTTCACCGCCGAGTATGCGCCGTTCGACCTGCACGATCTCGACAATCTCGGCCGCGCCTTCGAGCTCTCGGGCATGAGCGGCATGATCAAGATCGAGCAGACGCAGTACACGCATCAGGCGATGCGCGCGATCGGCGCCGGCTTCCAGAGCGTGCTGTTCGCCGACATCCGCACCGTCGAGGACGCGAAGACCGCGGTGAACGCGGTGCGCGCCGAGACGACCATGGCCAAGGGCGTGCGCGGCCGCGGCCTTTTGGGCGTCGGCATGCGGCGCGACGTCGGCATCGTGCGGCAGGGCGGCACGCCGGCCTATGTCGACGCGCTGAACGAGGTCGTGATCGCCATCATGGTCGAGAAGAAGTCGTGCGTGGACAATCTCGACGCCATCCTGTCGGTGCCCGGCATCGACATGGTGCAGTTCGGCGCCTCGGACTTCTCCATGAGCATCGGCAAGACCGGCCAGTACGGCCATCCCGACGTGCTGGCGGCCGAGACCAAGACCATCCAGACGGCGCTCAAGAAGGGCCTGCATCCGCGGGTCGAGCTGCGCGATCCCAGCCAGGCCGGGCGCTATCTCGAAATGGGCGTCAAACATTTCTGCATCGGCTGGGACGTCCGCATCCTGGCCGACTGGTGGGACACCAAGGGCGCCGAGATGCGCAAGCTTTTGCGCACCAAGCCCAAGAAGGCGGCACCCAAGCCGGCACCGGTCGCCGTTGCGAAGGGACGCGGCAAGGCGAATGGAAAGACCAACGGCAAGGAGCGCGGCAATTACGCCTGAGCGTCCGGTCGAGAAACCGCCCGTCGCGCCCAGACGTCCGTTCCGGCGCACGCTCCATGGCGTTGCCCTCCAGGACGACTATGCCTGGCTGAAGGACGCCAACTGGCAGCAGGTGCTGCGCAACCCGGCGCTGCTCGATGCCGACATCAGGTCGTACCTCGAAGCGGAGAACCGCTACACCGCCTCGATCCTCGCGCCGACCGAGGCGCTGCAGAAGACGCTGGTCGCCGAGATGCGCGGACGCATCAAGGAGGACGACGCGAGCGTGCCCCAGCCGGACGGTCCGTTCGCCTACCTGTGGAAATACCGCGATGGCGGCCAGCACGAGCTGATCGGCCGCACGCCGCACGCCGGCGGCGAGCCCGAGATCCTTCTCGACGGCGACGCGCTGGCCAAGGCCTCGGACTATTTCAATTTCGGCGACACGCGACATTCGCCGGACCATCGCCTCGAGGCCTGGAGCGCCGACCTGCGGGGCTCGGAGTATTTCACCATCCGCGTCCGGCGCTGGCAGGGCGGCGAAGACCTGACCGACATCGTCGAGCAGACCAGCGGCAACGTCGTGTGGGGCCTCGATTCGACGTTCTTCCTCTATGTCCAACAGGACGAGAACCACCGGCCGCTGAAAGTCTATCGCCACCGGCTGGGCACGGCGCAGGCCGACGACGTCCTGGTCTACGAGGAAAAGGACAGCGGCTGGTTCACGCGCGTCGAGGAGAGCTCGAGCGGCCGCTTCGCCATCGTCGCCACGGGCAACCAGGAGACCTCCGAGCGCTGGCTGATCGACCTTTCGCAGCCGGACGCCGCCCCCCGCCTGGTGGCGGCACGCGAGACCGGCGTGCGCTACACCGTCTTCGATCGCGGCGACGAGCTCTTCATCCTCACAAACCAGGGCGATGCGATCGACTTCCGAGTCGCCACGGCGCCGCTGGCGACGCCCGACCGCCGCCATTGGCGGCCGCTGATCCCGCATCGTCCCGGCAACTACATCATCACGATGGCTCTCTACGCCGGCCACCTGGTGCGGCTGGAGCGCGCGAACGCGCTGCCCTCGATCGTGATCCGCGACCTGGCCGATGGCGCCGAGCACGTCATCGACTTTGCCGAAGCGGCCTACGCCCTCGACATCATCGACGGCTACGAATTCGACACCACCACCCTGCGCTTCGCCTATTCCTCGATGACGACGCCGGCGGAAACCTACGACTACGACATGAGGAGCCGAGAGCGCAGCTTGCGCAAGCGCCAGCAGATCCCCTCCGGTCACGATCCCGCCGGCTATGTCACGACCCGCCTCATGGTCCCCTCGCACGACGGCGCCGAGGTGCCGGTGTCGATCCTGCATCGCCGCGATTTCAAGCGCGACGGCGCCGCACCGCTGCTGCTCTACGGCTACGGCTCCTATGGCATGACAATGCCGGCATCGTTCTCGGCCAATCGCCTGTCGCTGGTCGACCGGGGCTTCGTCTATGCCATCGCCCATGTGCGCGGCGGTTCGGACAAGGGTTGGGGCTGGTACCTCGACGGCAAGCGCGAGAAGAAGACCAACACGTTCGACGATTTCGCCGCCGTGGCGCGCGCGCTGATCGACGGCCGATACACCTCGGCCAAGCGCATCGTCGGGCATGGCGGCAGCGCCGGCGGCATGCTGATGGGCGCCGTCGCCAACCGCGCGGGCGAGCTCTTCGCCGGCATCGTCTCCGAGGTGCCCTTCGTCGACGTGCTGAACACGATGCTCGACGACACCCTGCCGCTCACGCCGCCCGAATGGCCCGAATGGGGCAACCCCATCACCGACGAAGCAGCGTTCCGTTACATCCTTTCCTACTCGCCCTACGACAACGTCTCCGCCAAAGATTATCCCGCGATCCTCGCTATGGCCGGCCTGACCGATCCCCGCGTCACCTACTGGGAGCCGGCGAAATGGATTGCGCGGCTTCGGGCCACGATGAACAGCGGCGGCCCGGTCCTGCTGCGCACCAACATGGGCGCGGGCCACGGCGGGGCGGCCGGGCGATTCGACCGCCTCGACGAGGTGGCGATCGCCTATGCCTTCGCCCTGCACGTGACGGGAACGTGATTCCCGGCCGGGCTTGATCCGGCCGGCGGGAGGCATAGGCTTTTCACCACGAGGGAAATGGCAACCAGGAGGAAGGCCATGAAAGCAGCAGCCGACAAGGTCCTGAAGGACGCGGTGAGCAAGGGCGACGTGCCGGGCGTGACCGCCGCGGCGACCGACGCCAAAGGCACGACCTACGAGGCGGGCTTCGGCAAGCGGGTGCTGGGCGAGGCGGCCGACATGACGCCCGACACCGTGGGCTGGATCGCCTCGATGACCAAGGCGATCACCGGCGCCGCCGCCATGCAGCTCGTCGAGCGCGGCAAGCTCAAGCTCGATGCGCCGGCCAAGGAGATGATCCCTCAGCTGGGCGAGGTGGGCGTGCTCGACGGCTTCGATGCCACCGGCAAGCCCAGGACCCGCAAGGCCAAGCGCGACATCACCTTGCGCCATCTGCTGACCCACACCGCGGGCTTCGGCTACGACATCTGGAGCGCCGAGGTCGGCAAGTACATGGAGGCGATGGAGGTCCCGGGCGTCATCAGCTGCCAGGACAAGGCGCTCACCACGCCGCTGCTGTTCGATCCCGGCGAGCGCTGGTTCTACGGCATCAACATTGACTGGGCGGGCAAGATGGTCGAGGCGGCGAGCGGCAAGAAGCTCGGCCAGTACATGCACGACAACTTGCTGGGCCCGCTCGGCATGGACAGCACCGGCTTCAAGATCACCGACAGCATGCGCAAGCGCCTGGCCAAGATCCATCATCGCGGCGCCGACGGCGCGCTGCAGCCCGACACCGCGCTCGAGCTGCCGCAGGAACCCGAATTCGAGATGGGCGGCGGCGGGCTCTACAGCACCGCCGGCGACTACCTAAAGTTCGTGCGCATGATGCTGAACCAGGGCAAGTCGGACAAAGGCGAGGCGGTGCTGAAGCCCGCGACTGTGGCCGAGATGTCGAAGAACGCCATGGGCGATCTCAAGGTCTGCGCACTGCCGACGGCGGCGCCGCCCTTCTCCCTCGATGCCGAGTTCTTCCCCGGCATGGACAAGCAATGGGGCCTCTCCTTCATGATCAACAACGAAGAGACGCCGACCGGCCGCTCGCCCGGCAGTCTCGCCTGGGCGGGCCTCGCCAACACCTATTACTGGATCGACCAGAAGAAGGGCGTGGGCGGCGTTTACATCACCCAGATCCTGCCCTTCGTCGACACCAAGTCGCTACCGCTGTTCTTTGCGTTCGAATCGGCGGTGTACGGGAAGTAATTCGCCGGGGGCGCGCCACTCCAGTGGCGCGTCCATAGGCGCTAACTTAGACGGTATTCCAGTAACAACCTCATCCTGAGGAGGCCGCGTAGCGGCCGTCTCGAAGGATGGGCCACGCACGAACCGTGGAAAAGGCCGCTTCGCAGCACCCGCTCTGTTGCCGACCCTTCGAGACGCAGCCCTGCGGGCCGCTCCTCAGGGTGAGGTTCGTATGTCAGTTAGCGCCTATGAGTGGCGAGTCTCCAGCTATGACGCCAGCCCGAACAGCTCCGACTCCTCGCGCACGCCGCGCAGGCGGTGACGGCCGAGCGAGACCAGGCGGGACCGGCAGGACGTCGCCGCCTCGGCGAACGGCCGCGAGATCAGGAGGCTGTGCCCCAAAGGCTCGCACAGCTTCTCGATGCGCGAGGCCTCGTTCACCGCGGGCCCGATCACCGTGAAGTCGAGGCGCGCGGCCGTGCCGACATTGCCGTATTGCACCGTGCCGAGATGCAGCGAGATATCGAGCGCGGTCGCGGGCCGCCCTTCGGCCCGTCGCCGTTCGTTCAGCGCCTCGATCAAGGCGAGCGCCTCGGTCGCGGCGTCGAGCGCGGCATGGCAGGCCTCGGCACGGGTCGCCGGACGGGCGGCAAAGGCCGCGAGCAGGCCGTCGCCCATGAATTTCAGCACCTCGCCGCCGCGCTGCACGACCGGCGCCACCATGCACTCGAAGCATTCGTCGAGCATCGCAATCAGTTCCTGGCCGGGCGTCACGTCGGCCAGCGCGGTGAAGCCGCGCAGATCGGTGAAGAAGACGATGGCGTCGACGCTCTGCACCTCGCCGCGCTGCACGGTGCCGGCGAAGACGCGGCTCGCCGGGTCGTTGCCGAGATAGGCCGCCAGCAGCCCATGGCCGATCGTGCGCAGGGTGACGGCCTTGGCCGCGAGCGCGAACAGCGGCAGCACCTGGTTCAGGATCGCCAGGTCGGAGTCGAGATAGCCGCCCGGCCGGTCGGTCGTCACCGAACAGACGAGCCCCAGGCGATCGGCATGCTCGGCCGCGAGCTGGCCGCCGATCTTCGGCATCAGCTCGCCCATGGGAAAGACGCGGCCCAGCCAGTCCGTCATGCCCGCCGCGTGCAGCTCCTCGAACAGCGGCGCTTCGCGGGCGATGGCCGGATCGTCGACGCGGCAGCGCCGCTCGGCGATGCCGTCCCGCAGCATCGGCGTGAAGGGACTCTCGCGCACGATCGGTGAGTCGATCTCGCCATGCCCGAACTCGAAGTGCTGGCCGAGGCCCGTTGCGCGATCCCAGATCATGCTGCGCGCGCGCACCATGGGGTGCAGCGTGTTCATGCCGACGAAGGTACGCGCGACGGGCACGCCCAGGTCGTTCAGCCGCCGCGACAAGCCGTCGACCATCTCCTCGAGCGGCAGGTTGCGCAGGCCCGAGTTGGCCAGCCAGTCGGCAAGAGCAGTGAGGTGCATCACGATGGGCTCAGCGTGCCTTTGCAAACCCCGCGGATCAAGGTCGCGTGATGCCACGTTTCCCGTTGCATCCAGGCGGTGCATAATGGCGATGCCGACGATCGAGTCGGCCCGGTCGTAGCCACCCGGTCAAAACAGGAGCACCAGATGTCTGTCGTCTTCGCCCGGGAGCGAGGTTGATGTTCAGCCTCGTTTTCACGCGGCGCTACAGCATGGCGCATCGGCTGATGGCCGACGCCCGCAGCAAATGCGCCGTCCCGCACGGCCACAACGAGATCGTCACCGTCAGGCTTCAGGCCGCCGCGGCGCGGCGCCTCGACGGCGTCGCCAACATGGTGGAGCCGTTCGAAGCCGCCAAGGCGCAATGGCACCGCTGGATCGACGAGGAAGTCGATCACGCGCTCCAGCTTTCCGATCAGGACCCGCTGATCGGCTACTTCCGGGAACACGAGCCGGACAGGCTGGCGCGCCTGCTGATCACGCCGGGCGATCCCACCACGGAGATGCTGGCCGCCTGCTTCATGGCCAAGCTCAATGCCTTCCTGGAAAGAGACAGCAGCGGACTCCGCTGTGTCGAGGTCGCCGTCGAGGAAACGCCGACCAATACCGTGACCTTCGCGGGCGATCCCGCCGACGTGCTGCCCGAACGCTTGGCCGCGGGCAATCTCACCGATTGGTGGTGGCGCGCGGACGACAGCATCAACGATCTCGACCGCGACGCCGCCGGACCATGAGCACGATCCGCATATCGGAGATCTTCGGCCCGACGGTGCAGGGCGAAGGGGCGCTGATCGGCAAGCCGACCGTGTTCGTGCGCACCGGGGGCTGCGACTTCCGCTGCAGCTGGTGCGATACGCTGCATGCGGTGCTCCCCGCCTACCGCAACGATTGGACTTCGATGACGCCCGAGGAGATCCTGGCCCGCGTCGAAGTGCTGACCGGCGGCGTGCCGGTGCTCATCACGCTCTCGGGCGGCAATCCGGCGATCCAGCCGCTCGGGCGCCTGATCGCCTTGGGCAAGGAGCAAGGCCACCGCTTCGCGATGGAGACCCAGGGCAGCGTCGCCGATCTCTGCTTCGCCGCGCTCGACTGGCTCGTGCTGTCGCCCAAGCCGCCCTCCTCCGGCATGACGACCGACTGGACGGCGTTCGACGCCTGCCTCGCCGCCGCCGGCGACCGACCGCGCACCGTCCTCAAGGTCGCCGTGTTCGACGATGCCGACTACGCCTTCGCCGGCCAGGTGGCGGTGCGCTATCCGTCGCTGCCGCTATATCTCTCGGTCGGCAACCCCGCGCCCGGCGATGAAACCGGCCGCGGCAACGTCGACCTTGCGGACCTGCTCGCGCGCTTTCGCTGGCTGGTCGACAAGGTGGCGCGCGATCGCTGGTTCGAGGCGACGGTGCTGCCGCAACTCCATGTGCTGGCCTGGGGCAACCAGCGCGGCGTGTGATCGGGCGGAGACGTCGGTAACGATTACCCTTGGCGAGGGAATCGCGAACGACCTGCCGCCACATGCCCCCTGTCATCCTGTGCGAAGCGAAGGATCTCATGGCGATTGCGACCGGCGTGCTCGTTCAAATGCCATGAGGTCCTTCGCTTCGCTTCAGCGCGGGTTACCCCGCGCGCGACGACAGAACACTCGAATTCACAATCGGGGGTACTACTCCGGTGGCGGCACCATCGTGCCCTTGGGCAGGGCGGCGCAGTGATCGTAGATCGCCGACGGCCGCGTGAACCACACCTTGTCCTTCTGCGGATGGTTCACGATGTGCTGCAGCGCCTCGCGCAGCATACGCAACCGGTAAGGCTGACCCACGATCATGGTGTGAAGCGCGATACCGCAGACCAGCGGTTGCTTCGCCGACTGGCGCAGTAGTTCTTCGAACTGGCCGATGATGAAGTCGCGGAACTGCTCGGGCGTGTGGTGGCGCACCAGGATCTGCGGGCTGTCGTTGATCTCGATCGGATAGGGCACGCTCATCAGCGGGCCCGAGCGCGTCTTCATCCAGAGCGGCTGGTCGTCGGCCGGCCAGTCCATCAGGAAGTCGAAGCCGGTCTCCTTCAGGAGGTCGGGCGTGTGATGGCTGGAGGCCATCCACGGCGCCATCCAGCCGCGCGGACGCTTGCCCGAGGCCTTCTCGATGGCGTCGCGCACCTCCTCGAGGAAACGCTTCTCGTCGGCCTCCCACATCTGGCCATGGCGCTCGGCGTTGGTGCGGCCATGGCCGATGAACTCGTCGCCGCGCGCCTTGAGCGCCGCCACGATCTGCGGCGCGTAGTCGAACACCGTGGTGTTGATGAGGTGCGCGGCCGGCAGGTTGAGCTCGTCGAACAATTCGAGGCAGCGCCACACCCCCACCCGGTTGCCGTAGTCGCGCCACGCGAAGGTGCGCGGATCAGGCGGCGTGCCGGCCACGGTCAGCAGATGGCCGTCGCCGGCGCCAAAGGCGAAATGCTCGATGTTGAGCCCGAGATAGACCGCCAGGCGTTTGCCATCGGGCCAGGAGTAGTCCTTGCGTTCGGTGATGGGCGAGTAGGCGTAGCGGTTGTGGTGGGGGAGACGGAGCATTGGTCGATCCTTGTTACGACAAAGCCTTCATGCTCCTCCCCCGTCATACGGGGGAGGATACAGGAGGGGAAAAGCCACAGACGAATTTCCTGGAGACCTCACGATCCGAAATTTGCCGGCATCACCATTGCGGCTTTCCCCCTCCCGTATCCTCCCCCGTATGACGGGGGAGGGGGTGAAGAAGGTGCGGGTCTAACGCCTGACCACGGCAATCTTGTTCTCCGACGACTCGACGGCATTCATCACCCGGAAGCGCGCCACCGCCTCGGCATGGAAGGCACGCTCCTCCGGGCCGGCCTCTTGGGTCGGCCGGCGCTCGTCGTCGAAATGGCCGTATCTGTCCTCGCCGCGCACCAGCATGGCGGTGACGCGCGTGGGCGCGACACAACGCGCCGAGGTCGGGATGTAGCTGATGCCGAGGCCGATGCGACGGTCGTGCGAGCGGTTGGGCCGCGAATTGTGCACGAGATGGGTGTGATGCAGCGAGAACTGGCCGGCCTTCACCGGCATGAAGGCCGTCCGGGAGCGATCGACATCGCCCGCCAGGGTCTGGCCGCGCGACAGCAGATTCTCCGGATCCTGCATCTCGGCATGCGGCAGCTGGCCCAGCCGATGCGAGCCGGGCACCACCTCCATGCAGCCGGCCTCGACCGGCGCGTCGGTCAGCGCCACCCAGGCGGTGACGTGGCAGGCCGGTTCGAGCGCGAAATAGGTCGCATCCTGGTGCCAACTCACATAGGCGCCCGAGCCGGCATCCTTGGGCCAGGCGGTGAGATGGAACAGGCGGATGTCCGGCCCGATCAGGTCCTCGACCGCATCGAGCACCTCGGGCGCGTGCACGATCTCGTCGACCCACGGGAAGAGCAGATGCGGCTTGAAATTGTGGCCGCGCGTCATCTTGCGGCCCTCGGCGCGCTCGAAGTCTTCCAGCCGCTCGCGCCAACCGCGGACCCGCTCGGGCGAGAAGGCATCGACGGGGCAGACATAGCCGTCGCGCTCGTAGCCGGCGATCTGCTCGGCTGAAAGCTTCTTGGGCATCAGTGCGCCGTCCAGCCGCCGTCGACGAACAGCAGCGTACCCGTGACGAAGGATGAATCATCGCAGGCGAGGAACAGCGCCGCGCGCGCCACCTCCTCGGGCTGGCCGATGCGGCCCATGGGATGGCGCTGCTTCCAGTAGGCCTTCATCGCCTCGGGGTCGGCATAGCGCTGCAGGGTACGCGCCGGCATCGGCGTGTCGATGACGCCCGGCATCAGGGCGTTGACGCGGATGCCCTGCGCGGCGTGGTCGACGGCGACGGTCTTGGTGAGCGAGGCGATGGCGCCCTTGGTCGCGACATAGGCGGCGTTCCTGCCCGGGCTCGACTGCGCGAGCTGCGAGCCGATGGTGACGATGGCGCCCGCCTTGGCCACGATCATCGGCTGGATGGCATAGTGGATCCAGAGATAGGTGCCCTTGACGTTGACCGCGAAGGTGCGGTCCCACGCCGCCTCCTCGATGGCATCGATCGTGCCGCCGGTCGACATGCCGGCCGCCGTCAGCAGCACGTCGATGCGGCCCCATTTTTCCATCACCTGGGCCACGCCGGCGCGCGCTTCTGAATCGCTGCTGACGTCGGCGGGGATGATGATGGCGCTGCCGCCGGCCGCCTCGATGTCGGCCGCAACCTGGCCCAGCCCCACCTTGTCCTGGTCGACGAGCGCCAGCCGCGCGCCCTCGGCCGCGAACAGACGGGCCGACGCCGCGCCGATACCCGATGCCGCGCCGGTGACGATGGCGATTTTGTCCTTGAGCTTCATGGCGCGAGCTTAGCGCGGGAGGCGTGCGTCACTCCAGCACTCACCTCATCCTGAGGAGCCGCGCGAAGCGCGGCGTCTCGAAGGATGGAATACAACACCATTGTTGCCCCCTTCGAGACGCGGCCTGCGGCCGCTCCTCAGGATGAGGACTGGTATGTCGCCTCAATCCGTTCGATCTACTTCTTCTTCCTCTTCCGTCGCCGCGCCATCATGTTCAGGCCCTCGATCAGCGCCGAGAAGGCCATGGCCGCGTAGATGTAGCCCTTGGGCACGTGCACGCCGATGCCGTCGGCCAGCAGGGTGGCGCCGATCATCAGCAGGAAGCCCAGCGCCAGCATGACGATGGTCGGATTGTTGCCGATGAAGCGCGCCAGCGGATCGGCGGCGATCAGCATCAGGCTGACCGCGACCAGCACGGCCACCACCATGATCTCGATCTCGTTGGTCATGCCGACGGCGGTGATGATGCTGTCGAGCGAGAAGACGAGGTCGAGCACGAGGATCTGGCCGATCGCCGCTGTCATCGTCATGCCGGCGGCGCCGGTGGCCGTGGGCTCCGGATCGGCCTCGCCCGCGACATGGTCGTGGATCTCGGTCGTGGCCTTCCAGATCAGGAACAGGCCGCCCGCCATCAGGATCACGTCGCGCCACGAGAAACCGTGGCCGAACAGGGTGAATACCGGCTGGGTGAGCTGCACGATGAAGGCGACGCTGGCCAGCAGCCCCAGCCGCAGGATCACGGCAAGGCCGATGCCGAGGCGGCGCGCCCTGGAGCGCTGATGCTCGGGCAGCTTGTTGGTGAGGATGGAGATGAAGATCAGGTTGTCGATGCCCAGCACGACTTCCATGACCACGAGGGTTGCCAGCGCCAGCCAGGAGGCGGGATCGGACAGCAGAACGATGATGTGTTGCATGGCCGGTCCGATCATGGGGCCCCGCTCTGCGTCAATTCAACCTTTCCTTTCCGCAGCCAAGGCCGCTAAGCCCGCAGCCGATGCCTTCGTCCGCCGCGCCCGCGCGGCCCACTCCCCATCTCGCCATCGTCTTCCTGTCTGTCGCGGCCTTCGCGTCGGCCGCCAACATGCGCGTCATCGACCCGCTGCTGGTGCAGCTGGCCGCCACCTTCCATGTCACGGTAGGCGAGGCCTCGATCGCCGCCACCGTCTTCCTGTTCGCCAACGGCGTGTTCGTGCTGGTGCATGGCCCGTTCGGCGATCGCTACGGCATGATGCCGGTGGTGGCCATCGCCTGCATCGCCGCGGCAGCCTGCTGCGGCCTCAGTGCGCTCGCGGGCTCGCTGGCCTGGCTCACCCTCGCCCGCTTCCTCACCGGCGTCACCAGCTCGGCGATCATTCCGCTCGCCATCGCCTGGGTCGGCGACAATGTCGGCTACGAGCGCCGTCAGGCGACTTTGGCGCGCTTCCTGACGGGCCAGACGCTGGGCCTGATGACGGGCGCGGCGCTGGGCGGCGCGATCGGCGACTGGCTGGGCTGGCGCTCGGTGTTCTGGGTGCTGGCCGCGATCTACATCGCCGCCGGCGTGGCGCTGTTCGCCGTCATGCGCGCGCGGCCCGACGTCGCCCGGCCCGAGAAACGGGCCGGCGGCTCGATGATCGGCCAGATGCTGGCGGTGCTGCGCCGGCGCTGGGCGCTCACCGTGATCCTGGTCGTGGCGCTGGAGGGCGGCATGTTCTGGGGCGCCTTCACCTTCGTCAGCACCGACCTGCACCAGCGCTTCGGCCTGGGCTTTGCCGCGATCGGGCTCGCCGTGGCCGCGTTCGGCGGCGGCGGTTTCCTCTACGTCATGGTGGCGCACCATCTGGTGCGCCTGCTGGGCGAGCGCGGACTCTGCACCTGGGGCGGCAGCGGCCTCGGTATCGCCTTCGCCCTGATGGCGATCGCGCCCACGGCCGAGGTCGAATTCGCCGCCATCGTGCTCTCCGGCATCTCGTTCTACATGTTCCACAACACCCTGCAGACCAACGGCACGCAGATGGCGCCCGAGGCGCGCGGCGCCGGCATGGCGCTGTTCGCGCTCTGCCTCTTTATCGGCCAGGCGATCGGCGTGCCCATCGCCGCGCCCATCGTCGATCGCTGGGGCGCCCCGCCGGTCTTCTGGGCGGCGGCGGTCGTGCTGCCGGCGCTGGCGTTCTGGTTCGCGGCCGCCCTGCGACGGAGGCATCTCGAGCGGCGCTTGTGAGAAGCCGGACGGCCCGTTATTTTCACAGGGAAATAACGCCCGTTCTGGAGACATGATGCACCATACCAAACTGGGCCGCACCGGCCTGCGCGTTTCGAAGCTGTGCCTCGGGACGATGACGTTCGGCCTGCAGTGCGACGCGGCCCAGAGCAACGCCATCATGGATGCCGCAGCGGCCGGCGGGATCGATTTCTTCGATGCCGCCGACGTCTATCCGCTGGGCGGCGGCCACAATACCGCCGGACGGACCGAGCAGATCGTCGGCGACTGGCTCAAGGGCAAGCGCCACCAATTCATCGTCGCCACCAAGTGCGTCGGCCAGATGGGACCCAAGCCGTGGGATCTCGGCATGTCGCGCAAGCACATCCTCGACGCCATCGACGCCTCGCTGAAGCGCCTCGGCACCGACTATGTCGATCTCTACCAGCTTCACGGCTACGACCAGCACACGCCGATCGACGAGGCGCTGGAGGCGCTCGACACGGTCGTGCGCTCGGGCAAAGCGCGCTACGCCGGCGTCTCCAACTGGCCGGCCTACAAGGTCGCCCGCGCCGTGGGCCGCAGCGAAGTGAAGAACATCGGCCGCATCGAATCCGTCCAGCCGCGCTACAATCTCCTGTTCCGCAGCTTCGAGCGTGACCTGCTGCCGCTTTGCGCCGAGGAAGCGATCGCGGTCATCCCCTATAATCCGCTGGCCGGCGGCCTGCTCACCGGCAAGCACGACCGCAAAGCGCCGCCGCCGGAAGGCTCGCGCTTCCAGCTCGGCACCGCGGGCGCGCGCTACCAGGCGCGCTACTGGCACGACCGGGAATTCGAAACCATCGATGCCCTGCGCACGGTGGCCACCGAAGCGGGCATGACCATGGCAACGCTGGCGATGCGCTGGGTGCTCTCCCATCCGGCGATCACCGCGCCGATCGTGGGCGCGAGCCGGCCCGAGCAGCTGGCCGACAGCCTGAGCGCCGCCGAGAAGGGTGCGCTGCCGGGCGATCTCAAGAAAAAGCTGGATGAGATCACGCATGAGTGGCGCGCGGTCGATGCTGAACGCTAGCGTCACGATTTGGAAGTTCTTGCGAATTGCACTTGGTGCTTGATCCTGACCGCTGTCCTCCCGAGCGCAGCGAGGGACCTTTACTGCAGCCCTAAAGGTCCCTCGCTACGCTCGGGCTGACACCGGGTTCGGGGCGACGCAGCCTCTTTCGATGATCCGACACTTCAAAGTCGGAACATTAGTTGTACGACTGTTTCGACTGACCAAGAGGAACGCCGCCACATGCAACAGCACAGCTTCGGTCCACTTCCGCCCGTCTCGACGCTCACCCTGGGTGGCGGCGGGCTCGGCATGCTGTGGGGCGAGACGACGGTCGAGGAATGCGTCGCCACCGTGCACGACGCCGTGGCGGCGGGCATCACCTTGCTCGACCTCGCGCCGCGCTACGGCGACGGCAAGGCCGAGCTGGTCGTGGGCGAGGCCTTCGGCGGACGCTTGCCACCCGGCATCCGGGTCACCAGCAAGTGCAACCTGGGCAACGCGCCACCTGATCGTATCGAGTCCCTGCTGCGGCAATCCATCGAGACGAGCCTGCAGCGCCTGCGCCTGCCGCGGCTCGACCTCTTCTTCCTGCATTCCAATATCGTTCCCGACGAGAGCTTCGTCGCCCGCGCCGGGCCCGACGCCGCCGTCCGCATGACGCCTTATGCGACTTTCGCCGACCGCGTGCGGCCGCTCTTCGAACGCTTCGCAGCCGAAGGCCTGATCGGCGCGTGGGGCCTGACCGGCATCGGCCATCCCGACACGATCATCAAGGTGCTGGGCGAACGCCCGGCGCCGGCCGCGGTGCAATGCATCGCCAACCTGCTCGATTCGCCCGGCGGCCTGAAGTTCTTCGACGGTCCGGCCAAGCCGCGCACGGTGATCGCGGCGGCGCGCGCCAGCCAGATCGGCGTCATGGGCATCCGTGCCGTGCAGGCGGGCGCGCTCACGAGCGCGATCGATCGGCCGCTACCGGCCGACCATGCCGAGATGCGCGACTACCGGATTGCCGCGCCCTTCCGGCAGATCTGCGCCGAGCTCGGCGCCAATCCCGCGGTAATCGCCCACCGCTACGCGCTGTCGCTCGACATCGACACGCTGGTGCTGGGCGTGAAGAACCGCCAGGAGCTGGCCGAGTGCGTGGCAGCGGCCGAGGCCGGCCCCTTGCCGCGCGATCTGGTCGACCGCATCGATGCCGCGGTGAAGGACACGCGCGTGAGCTGACGCGCGCCACGGAGTGTGGCGCGCCATGGACGCTAACTTTGACGATAGTCCAGTCAACAACCTCATCCTGAGGAGGCCGCGAAGCGGCCGTCTCGAAGGATGGGCCACGGGCGGAATTGTGGAAGAGGCGGTTCGCAACTGCTCTGTTGCCTACCCTTCGAGACGCGGCCCTCCGGGCCGCTCCTCAGGGTGAGTTCGTATGCTTATGAGTGGCGCGCGCCCAGCACGCTACTGGTCGGCCTTGTCCGGCTCGAAATTCATCGCCACGCCGTTGATGCAGTAGCGTTGATGGGTGGGCGGCGGGCCGTCGTCGAAGACGTGCCCGAGGTGACTGCCGCAGGTCGCGCAGTGGACCTCGGTGCGCACCATGCCGAAGCTTCGATCGACCGTCGTCTCGGTCGTACCCTTGACCGGCTCGTCGAAGCTCGGCCAGCCGGTCCCGCTCTCGAACTTGCGCTTGGTCTCGAACAGCGTCGTGCCGCAGCCGGCGCAGGTGAAGTGGCCGGGCCGCTTCTCCAGAAGCAGGGCGCAGCTGCCCGGCGCCTCGGTGCCGTGCCCGCGCATCACGTCATACTGCTCGGGCGTCAGGATTTTTCGCCATTCCGCGTCGCTGTGCGTGACAGGATAGGACTTGGTCGTCGTCGTCATCGATACCCTCCGTTGGCGCCTGACGATGGAACGGCTTCAGCCGAAGGTAAAGGCCAAAGCCTGAACGCCCGGAAGCCGCCGCGAAGGCTCCCGTTATAGCAGGGTGGCAATAACGCGAGGATCACGCATAGTTGTCTCGGGCGGCGGGCCCGCGAGCCAATCGTCACACGGTCGTGCAAAGGTAGCGTCATGAAATATCGCAAACTCGGCGCCAGCGATCTCGAGGTTTCGGAGATTTCGCTCGGATCCTGGCTGACTTATGGCGTCGGCGTCGCGCGCGAGAATGCCGTCGCCTGCGTCGATCGCGCCTTCGAACTCGGCATCAACTTCATCGACACCGCCAACGTCTATGGCCGCGGCGCCGCGGAAACCTTCCTGGGCGAGGTCCTGGCGCGCCGGCCGCGCGACTCCTACATCCTGGCGACCAAGCTGTACTTCCCCATGAGCGCCACCGACAGCGGCCTGTCGCGCGCGCAGATCGCCAAGCAGATCGACGCCTCGTTGCAGCGTCTGCGGCTCGATCATGTCGATCTCTATCAGTGCCATCGCTACGACAGCGCCACGCCGATCGAGGAGACCATGCAGGCCCTGAGCAAGGTGGTGCGCGACGGCAAGGCCCGCTACATCGGCTTCAGCGAATGGTCGCCGCAGCAGATCGAGGCCGCCTTCGCGGTAGCCGGCAGCGAACGCTTCGTCTCGAGCCAGCCGCAATATTCGCTGCTCTGGCGCAAGCCCGAGCAGGCGGTCATTCCCCTGTGCGCGGCCAAAGGGATTTCGCAGATCGTCTGGTCGCCGCTGGCGCAGGGCGTGCTGTCGGGCAAGTACCTGCCCGGCGCGGCGCGGCCGCCGGGATCGCGCGCCAGTCATGAGACGATGGGCCAGCCCATCCAGTCCTGGCTCAGCCCCGCCATCCTGGGAGCCGTGCAAAGGCTGAAGCCGCTGGCTCAGCAGGCGGGCTGCACATTGTCGCAGTTCGCGCTCGCCTGGGTGCTGCGCGAACCCAACGTCGCCTCGGCCATCGTCGGCGCCAGCCGGCCCGAGCAGCTTCAGGAGAATGCCGTCGCGTCGGGCCTTTCCATCGACCCCGCCCTCTTCCGCGAGGCCGAGGCCATCGTGGCCGGCGTGGAGCGCGGCGGGTAGGGCCTGTTCATTTCGACAGAACCATCCTCACCCTGAGGAGCGCCCGTAGGGCGCGTCTCGAAGGGTGGGCGCGACATGGCGGGTGCCCACCCTTCGAGACGCATCGCTGCGCGATGCTCCTCAGGGTGAGGTGGTGGATCGAGCGCCCCCAGCGAAAAAGCGATATGCTGGAGCCATGGCGCAATTGTCGGATGATTGCTTCGCTTTCGGTGGACCGATGCTGTCGGTCGAGGACGCCGTCGCCCTGCTCCCGTCGCGCCTGGGCGTGGTCGAGGGCAGCGAATCCGTTGCCCTAGTCCAGGCGGATGGCCGTGTCCTGGCACAGGACGTGACCGCACCGCTGCCCCTCCCGCCCTTCACCAATTCCGCCGTCGATGGCTATGCGCTGCGCGGCGAGGACCTGCCGGTCGGCACTGAAGCGACGTTTCCCGTCGTCGACTGGATCCAGGCCGGCGCTGCCGCGGAGCACGCGGCGGCGCCGGGGCGGGCGATCCGCATTTTCACCGGCGCGCCGATGCCGGCGGGCGCCGACACGGTCTTCATGCAGGAAGATGTGCGGGTCGAGACAGACCGGCACGGTCATCCTGCCGCCCGGCCTGAAACGCGGCGCCAACGTTCGGCCGACCGGCGAGGACATCGCCCAGGGACAGGTCGTGCTGAAAGCTGGCCATCGCCTGCGCCCCCAGGATATCGCGCTTGCCGCCGCGCTCGGCCACACCCGGGTCGAGGTCCGGCGGCGCATCCGGGTCGCCGTGTTTTCGACGGGCGACGAGATCGTGGCGCCCGGCGCGGCCCGCCAGCCGGTGCAGCTCTTCGATTCCAACCGCTTCATGTTGATGGCCATGCTGGCCCGTCTCGGCTGCGCGGTCGACGATCTCGGCATCCTGCACGACGACCCCAAGGCGATCGCCGCCGTGCTCGAGAAGGCCGCCGCCGCACATGACCTGATCCTGACCTCCGGCGGGGTATCCACGGGCGAGGCCGACTACGTCAAGGCGGCGGTGGAGAGCGTCGGCAAGCTGGTGTTCTGGCGCATGGCCATCAAGCCCGGGCGTCCCGTGGCCATGGGGGTGATCGGCGGGACACCGTTCATCGGGCTGCCGGGCAACCCGGTCGCGAGCTTCGTGACCTTCGCCTACCTCGCCCGGCCGGCGATATTGGCGCTGTCCGGCACGCCCCTGCAGCTGCCGCCCGCCGTCCCGGTGCGCGCCGCCTTCAAGTATCGAAAAAAGGCAGGCCGCCGCGAGTATGTCCGGGTTAGTCTGCGCCAGGGTGACGATGGGGTGCTCGAGGCCGTGAAGTTCCCACGCGAGGGGGCCGGCCTTCTGTCCTCTCTGGTGGAAACCGACGGGTTGGTCGAACTGCACGAAAAGACGAGCGGCGTAGAGACCGGCCAGAGCGTTGCCTTCCTGGCCTATTCGAGCCTGCTCTGAAAGATTGGCGTACTGGGAGAAAGAATGAAAGTTCAAGAGCGGCGCCGCCGCGATCGTGGTCCCAAGGGCCGGCCCCTCGACGACAGCGCCCTGGCCGAAGTACGGGCCCTTCTCGGCGACCAGCCGCGCCGACGCGACCTGCTCATCGAGTTCCTGCATCTGATCCAGGACGAATATCGCTGCCTTTCGGCGCGCCATCTGCGGGCGCTGGCCGAGGAGATGCGGCTGGCGCAGGCCGAGGTCTACGAGGTCGCCTCGTTCTACGACCATTTCGACGTCGTGAAGGAAGGCGAGCCCGCGCCGGCGCCCCTCACCATCCGGGTGTGCAATTCGATCAGCTGCATGCTGGCAGGCGCGGAGACTCTTTTGGCCGAACTTTCCGGCAGCGTCGATCCCGCCGCCATCCGCGTCGTGCGCGCGCCCTGCGTCGGCCGCTGCGCCGGCGCGCCGGCCGCCCGGATCGGCGACCGCGAAGTCGACAACGCCACAAGCGACGGCCTGCTGGCGATGGCGCGCGCCGGTGACACCAAGGTCGTCGTGCCGGACTACACGGCGTTCGAATCCTATCGCGCCGTGGGCGGCTACCAGCTTCTGCGCAAGGTGCGCGACGGCACGATCACCGCCGAGACGCTGATCGCCACGCTGCAGGATGCCGGCCTGCGCGGCCTGGGTGGCGCCGGTTTCCCGACCGGCAAGAAATGGGAGATCGTCCGCACCTATCCCGGCCCGCGCCTGATGACGATCAATGGCGACGAAGGCGAGCCCGGCACCTTCAAGGACCGCGTCTACCTGGAGCGCGATCCGCACCGCAGCTTCGAAGGAGCGCTGATCGCGGCCCATGCCGTGGAGGCCGAGCGGATCTATTTCTACATGCGCGACGAATATCCGGCGGTGCTGGCCATCCTGCGCCGCGAGATCGCCGCGCTGGAGGCCGCCGGGATCACCAAGCCGGGCTTCATCGAGCTCAGGCGCGGCGCCGGCGCCTATATCTGCGGCGAGGAAAGCGCGATGCTGGAGAGCATCGAAGGCAAGCGCGGCCTGCCGCGCCATCGCCCGCCCTACATCGCCGAGGTCGGGCTGTTCGGCCGCCCGACCCTCAATCACAACGTCGAGACCCTGTGGTGGGTGCGCGACATCGTCGAGAAGGGCGCGAAGTGGTTCGCCGCCCTCGGCAAGCCCGGCCATCCCGGCGCTGCGGTCGTGGTCGGTGTCGGGCCGGGTCAAGGACCCCGGCGTAAAACTGGCGCCGGCCGGGGTCACGGTGCGCGAGCTGATCGAGCAGCATTGCGGCGGCATGGCGGAAGGCCATGAATTCAAGGCGTTTTTGCCAGGTGGCGCCTCGGGCGGTATCCTGCCGGCGTCGATGGCCGACATCCCGCTGGATTTCGGCGGCGAGCTTGCCAAGCAGGGTGCCTTCGTCGGGTCACATGCGGTGGTGATATTCTCGGACAAGGACAGCGCCAAGGCAGCGACGATCAACCTGCTGAAGTTCTTCAGCCACGAGAGCTGCGGCCAGTGCACGCCGTGCCGCGAGGGAACGGACAAGATGGTCTCGCTGTTGGAGAAAGCAGGCGCACTCGACGAACCTGCCCTGCGCGATCTGGAGACGGTCATGCGCGATTCTTCGATCTGCGGCCTCGGCCAGGCCGCGCCCAATCCGGTCAATCACCTGCTGGTGCATTTCCGCGAGGACATCTGAGATGACGGACAAGATCGAATTCACGCTCGACGGCAAGGCGGTCGTCGCCGACAAGGGCGAGACGATCTGGGACGTGGCCAAGCGCGAGGGCACGCGCATCCCCCATCTCTGCCACGTCGACCTGCCGGGCTACCGGCCCGACGGCAACTGCCGCGCCTGCATGGTCGAGATCGGCGGCGAGCGGGTGCTGGCCGCCTCCTGCATCCGCAAGCCGGCCGCCGGCATGGTGGTCAAGACCGACACCGAGCGCGCGAAGAAGTCGCGCGAGATGGTGTTCGAGCTTTTGGCCAGCAACATGCGCTCGGCCGATGCCGGCCCCGACAACCAGTCGAATTTCTGGCAATGGGCGTCCTCGATGGGCATCGGCGGCAGCGGGCGCTATGCCAGCAAGTTCGACGGCCACGAGGCGGCCGAGTTCGACATCACCAATCCCGCCATCGCCGTCAACCTCGACGCCTGCATCGCCTGCGGCGCCTGCGTGCGCGCCTGCCGCGAGGTGCAGGTCAACGACGTGATCGGCATGGCCGATCGCGGCGGCCACACGATCCCCGTCTTCGACATGCACGACCCGATGGGCCTCTCGACCTGCGTGACCTGCGGCGAGTGCGTGCAGGCCTGCCCGACCGGCGCGCTGTTCGAGAAGACCCTGATGGACAAGGCCGGCAAGACCCGCGTCATCCAGGAAGTCGACAAGGTCGTCGACACGCTCTGCCCGTTCTGCGGCGTCGGCTGCCAGACCAGCGTCTCCGTCAAGGACAACAGGATCGTCCAGGTCGACGGCCGCAACGGCTACGCCAACGAGAACCGGCTTTGCGTAAAAGGCCGCTTCGGCTTCGACTATGCGATGTCGCCCGACCGGCTGACCAAGCCGCTGATCCGGCGCGACGATGCGCCGAAGTCGGGCGAAATCGACCTGCGCGGCGTCGATCCGATGACCATCTTCCGCGAGGCTACCTGGGAAGAAGCGCTGGAGCGCGCCGCCGCCGGCCTGGTGAAGATCAGGACGGAACGTGGCGGCAAGGCGCTGGCCGGCTTCGGCTCGGCCAAGGGCTCCAACGAGGAGGCTTACCTTTTCCAGAAGCTGGTGCGGACCGGCTTCGAGACCAACAACGTCGATCACTGCACCCGGCTCTGCCATGCCTCTTCGGTCGCAGCCCTGCTGGAAGGCGTCGGCTCCGGTGCGGTGTCGGCGCCGTTCACGGATGCCCTGAAGGCGGATTGCGTCATGGTGATCGGCGCCCGTCCGACGACCAACCATCCGGTCGCTGCGACCTACTTCAAGCAGGCGGCCAAGCGCGGCACCAAGCTGATCGTCATCGATCCGCGCGGCCAGGATCTGATGCGTCATGCCACCTATTCGCTGCGCTTCAAGGCGGGCAGCGACGTGGCGATGCTGAATGCGCTGATCCACACGATCATCGAGGAGAAGCTCTACGACGAGCAATACATCCAGGCCAACGTCACCGGGTTCGAGGCGCTCAAGGCGAAGGTCAAGGATTTCTCGCCCGAGGCGATGGCGCCGGTGTGCGGCATCGATGCCGCGACCTTGCGCGGCGTGGCACGCACCTATGCCACCTCGGAACGGTCGATGATCTTCTGGGGCATGGGCATCTCCCAGCACACCCACGGCACCGACAATTCGCGCTGCCTGATCGCGCTGGCGCTGATCACCGGCCATGTCGGGCGGCCGGGCACCGGCCTGCATCCGCTGCGCGGCCAGAACAACGTCCAGGGCGCCTCCGACGTCGGCCTGATCCCGATGTTCTTTCCCGACTACAAGTCGGTGGAGAATCCCGACATCCGCGGCCAGTACGAGAATTTCTGGGGCCAGACGCTCGACCCCAAGCGCGGCCTCACCGTGGTCGAGATCATCGACGCCATCCATGCCGGCCAGATCAAGGGCATGTACATCATGGGCGAGAATCCGGCGATGTCGGATCCCGACCAGCATCACGCGCGGGCGGCACTCGCGATGCTCGACCATCTCGTGGTGCAGGACATCTTCCTGACCGAGACGGCCTGGCACGCCGACGTCGTGCTGCCGGCTTCGGCGCATGCCGAGAAGGTCGGCACCTACAGCAACACCAACCGCCAGGTCCAGATGGGCCGGCCGGCGCTCGATATGCCCGGCGACGCGCGGCAGGATTGGGAGCTGATCGTCGACATCGCCAGACGCATCGGTCTCGACTGGACCTATGCCCAGGTTTCCGACGTCTATGCCGAGATGATGCAGGTCATGCCATCGCTGAAGCACATCACCTGGGAGCGCGTCGATCGCGAGGGCTCGGTCATCTACCCGGCCGACGGGCCGGACGTGCCGGGCAACGAGATCGTCTTCACCTCGGGCTTCCCGACCGACGACGGACGCGGCCGCATCGTGCCGGCCGACCTGCTGCCGCCCGACGAGGTGCCGGACGAGGAATATCCGCTGGTGCTTACCACCGGCCGCATGCTCGAGCACTGGCACACCGGCGCCATGACGCGGCGCGCCGGCGTGCTGGACGCCATCGAGCCGCAGGGCATCGCCGCCATGAACCCCTACGAGATCCAGCGCCGCGGACTCTCGATCGGCGACATGATCACGGTCGAGACAAGGCGCGGCACCGTCGAGGCGATCCTGCGCGCCGACCGCGAGGTGGCCGACGGCATGGTGTTCATGCCGTTCTGCTTCAACGAAAGCCCGGCCAACGCCCTCACCAACCCGATGCTCGATCCCTACGGCAAGATCCCGGAGTTCAAATACTGCGCCGCCCGCGTCGCGCCAATTCCGCGCCGCGTCGAGGCGGCGGAGTAGAACTCCGCTCTAAAGTTCGTCGGATCAAGTAGAGAAGCTGCCTTGCTCAAACCCGTTGTCATCCCGAGCGCAGCGAGGGACCTTTGGCCAGGGGCGATCAAAGGTCCCTCGCTGCGCTCGGGATGACAACGAGTGGGACCAAGCGCCACCGATCGTTGCCACCACAGCGCGGGGGTTACCCCGCGCGATTTGAGACGCGCACTTCGTGCGCTCCTCAGGGTGAGGTCGTACGGTTCTACCGTTTCGGAAAAGGCTTTGGCGCCCGCTCTCAATTCGCCGGCGAAACGCGGAACTGGTAGGGCTCCTCGAGCAGCTTGGCTTCGTCCGGCGTGATCGCGAACTCCGTCGCCTGGGCAGCCGACGTGAGCTGGTCGAGGTTGGTGGCGCCGATGATGGGCGAGCCCATGTAGGGCTTGCTGAGCAGCCAGGCGAGCGCCGTCTGGGCGGGCGAGGCGTTCTTGCCCGCCGCGACCTTCTTCAGCCGTTCGGCGATCTCCCAGTCGCAGTCGCGGTAGGTGCCGGCCTGGACCTGCGCGTCGTTCTTCGCGCGCTCGGTGGTGCCGCCGCCTTCCTTGCTGCGGTTGGCGGCGAGGAAGCCGCGCGCCAGCGGCGAGTAGGGAATGAGGCCGACGCCCTGCTCCTCGCACAGCCGGTTCATCTCGCGCTCTTCCTCGCGCTGGATCATGTTGTAGAGGTTCTGCATGGCAATCGGCCGGGCATAGCCCTTCCAGTCGGCGATCATGATCATCTGGGCGAACTTGTAGGCCGGCATGGTCGAGCCGCCGATGTAGCGCACCTTGCCCGAGCGCACGAGCTGGTCGAGCGAGTACATGGTCTCTTCCATCGGCGTGTGCGGATCGAGGCGGTGGACCTGGTAGACGTCGATATAGTCGGTCTGCAGGCGCTTGAGCTGCTGGTCGATCGAGGCCATCAGATGCTTGCGGCCGGTGCCGACGTCGTTGGCGACCGGGCTCTGGCGGATGCCGACCTTGGTCGACAGCACGATGTCCTCGCGCTTGACCATCTTCATGAGCGTGGCGCCCATGATCTCCTCGGAGCGGCCGGCATTGTAGTTGTCGGCGGTGTCGAAGAAGGTGATGCCGACATCGAGCGCGCGCTTGAAATAGGCCGGCGCCTCGGCCTCGTCGAACTTGCCCCAGCCGCGGCGGCCCTTGGCGCCCCACGAATTGCCGCCGAGGCAGATCCTGCTCACGATCAGGCCCGAGCGGCCGAGCGGTCCGTATTTCATCGAAAATCCCCCTTGCTGGGACGAGCTTAGCGTCCCACCTTTGTCGGATGAAAGTGCTGATCGAATATTGCGGCGCTTGAGGTTATAAGCCGCAGGCCCTCCGTGTGAGGGATCACCTCCAGAAGCGGGGCCCCGCCGAGGTCGAGCTGCGCCCCGGCAGATCCGGCCAGTTCGACGTCACCGTCGACGGCACGCTCAAATACACCCGCAGCAAGACCGGCCGGTTCCCGACCGACGACGAGATCGAGGATCTGGTTGACGATTAGGTCGACCTCACGACCTTCTCATCACTTCATCTTTTCATGCCTCCTCTCCCCCGCTAGGGGGAGAGGCTGGGTGAGGGGGTTGCGCACGGCTTTTCGAGGCCCCCCTCACCTAACCTCTCCCCCTTAGCGGGGGAGAGGAATATGAGAGGAGAGCGCGACGGGGGAGGAGCACGACGTCAGCCCAGCACTTCCTTGTTCACGACGTGCGCGGCGATGGGATGGCCGTCGAAGACGCTTAAAATGTTCTCGATGGCGGTGGTCGCCATGCGATCGCTTGCCTCCTTGGTGACGCCGGCCATGTGCGGGCTCAGGATCACGTTCTCCAGGCCGAACAGCTTGTTGCCGGCCTCCGGCGGCTCCTTGTCGAGCACGTCGAGTCCCGCGCCGCGCAGCTTGCCGCTGCTCAGCGCCTTGTAGAGCGCCTCCTCGTTGATGATGCCGCCGCGCGCGGTGTTGACCAGGAAGGCGTCGGGCTTCATCAGCGCCAGGGTCTCGGCGTTGAACATGTTCACCGTCTCGGGCGACTTGGGGCAGTGCACCGAGACGAAGTCGACCTTGGGCAGGATCGCCTTGAGGTCGGTCACCTTGGTCGCGCCGGCCTTCTTGATGTCGGCTTCGGAGATGTTGGGATCGAGCACGGAGACGTCCATCTCGAAGGCCACGCAGCGCTTCACGGTGCGCGAGCCGATGCGGCCCATGCCGACCACCAGGATCGACTTGCCGGCGAGGTCGGCCGGCAGGTCGCTGAGGCGCTGGCCCCAGGCGCCCTCGCGCACGAAGCGGTCGTGCTTGCGGGTGAGCCGGGCAGACGCGAGCAGCATGTACATGGCATGCTCGGCCACCGACACCGAGTTGGCGATGCCCGTGGTCATCAGCGGGATCTTGCGCTTGTTGAGCGCGGGGATCTCGACGGCATCGAAGCCGACGCCGAGGCGCGCCACCACCATCATGGCGGGCGCCGCGTCGAGCTCGGCCTGGCGGAAGGCGGTGCCGCCCAGGGTCACCGCATTGGCGTCCTTGAGCTTGGGATGCAGCGAGCCCACCGAATCGTCGGTCAGGATCTCGTAGTCGACGTCGTCGCGCTTCTTCAGCACGTCGATGCCGGCCTGCGGCATGCGGCCGACGATCAGCACCTTCTTGCGGTTCTTGCCGGTGTTCGGGCCCGTGGTCATCGTTTCCCCTGTGTCTTGGATTTACGCGATCCTAGAGGCGGGACAGATGCCACGCCAGCCTTCAGCCGATATGCGCTCGCAGAGCGGCAAACCGACCTCATGTTCATGTTCCTCTCCCCCGCTAGGGGGAGAGGTTAGGTGAGGGGGTTGCACGAGCTGTAGAAGCCCCCTCTCCCAGCCTCTCCCCCTAGCGGGGGAGAGGAGGATGAAAGGGAAGAGGAGGATGAAAGGGAAGCGGTCACGGGAAGAAGACGTCACGGCAGGTAACTCAGCGGCAGCCGCGTGGTCGACTTGATCTCCTCCATGGCGAACATGGAGGTGACGTCGGAGAGCTCGACCCGCGCGATCAGCCGCTTGTAGAAGGCGTCGTAGGCCTCGATGTCGGGCAGCGCCAGGCGGATCAGGTAGTCGATCTCGCCGCTCATGCGGTAGCAGTCCATGACCTCGGGGAACGAGGCCACCGCCTTGGCGAAGCGGCCGAGCCACTGGGCGGTGTGCTGGGCGGTGCGCACGGCCACGAACACGGTGACGCCGGCATTGACCGCCTTGCGCTCCAGCAGCGCCACGCGGGCGCGGATGATGCCGGCCTCCTGCAGGCGGTTGATGCGCCGCCAGCACGGCGTGGTCGACAGCCCGACCCGGCGGGCGATCTCCGCCAGCGCCATGCCGGCATCGTCCTGCAGGCAATCCAGAATCTTCTTGTCGAAGGAATCCAGCGATAATTTCGCGGCCATGGGCACTTCCTTGGAATGGAATTCTCAATTCTGCGCCATCGGCTGCAAAGGTAGCAACCCCTTTCCCGGCCGGGCCGCTAGAATCATAGGATGTTCAGCCGCTTCACCGATCACCCCGCCTCGGTCAACGAGACCTACTTCCAGCACATGGGCATGGCCATGGGCTTCGGCGGCCGCATGCTGCTGGGCGCCCTGGCCTGTTTTGCACACGGCCTCTTTCCCTGGCTCTGCCTGACGCGGGGCAGCGACACGATCCGCACTCTGCATCACCGCATGGTGAGCCATCGCGTCGTCCAGCCGGGCGGGCGGCCGGTCGCGCCTTCTCCTCTCAAGGCCGTCGCCGCCGGCGATTGATCGCTTGCAACTCCTCCCGCGCGCCCCACGTTCTAATGAACAAGGCACAGCAGGGAGGACGAAAGCATGGAAACGCCACTGCGGATCAGCTTCCAGGGCAGCGACCCGAGCGACGCCCTGCGCCAGATGATCGTCGAGCAGGTCGACGGGCTGGAGCAGCTCTACGGCCGGCTCACCGCCTGTCACGTCGTCATCCAGGTGCCCGACAAGCATCACCGCACCAGCGGCCTCTACAGCGCCAACATCCATATGATCCTGCCGGGCGGCATCGACATCAACGTCGACCACACGCCGCAGGCCGATGACCGCTTCGCCAGCCCGCAATTCGCCGTGACCGACTCGTTCCGGCGCGCCAAGCGCCTGATCAAGGAGCACGTGCAAAAGCAGCGCGGCGCGGTGAAGAAGCTCCACGAGCGCATCGACCGCACGCTCGATCAGCCCCCCGAGGCCAAGACGCCTTAGCAGTACGGCAGCACCGCTACCGGATACGGGCCCGTTGTTGCGACTTATCCTTCCGCAGTGATCGATACTGTAGCCTCATGGAAAGCTGATCACAGGCGCTTGCTTTCGCGACGCCACATCCACCAGAAGGCGAAGCCGACGACGGCCAGCAGCAGCAGCCCGACCAGCAGCAGCACGGCGGATTCCTGGATCCAGGCTATCGCCGGCACCGAGGCCGCGAGAAACACTCCGACGGCGCAGATGCGCCACACGCCGGCATGGACGCCGGCGACGAACGTGCCCAACGCCAGCAGGATCAGGAGGGTGAGCGCCATCGCGTTGTCGTTGACGACGCCGCGCACCTCGGGGAGGAACATCAGCCACATCGCGCCCAGGAAGGCGAGCCAGTGCAGCACCTGGGTCATCACCAGCTTCATGCGCTCGGCGCCGGTCTCGAGCTTGGGCCATCCCGAGATGATGCTGATCAGCGCATAGACCGGCGCCAGGGTCATCCAGTAGACGTACGTCGCCCCGCGGAAGCTGGTGAGCACGATGCCGCCCACCGCCAGCGCCAGCATCACCGCGTACGGCAGGTCGCGCAGCAGCCAGCCCTTGATGCCGGGCGTCCGCGCTGGTTCGACCGGCGTCGTCACCTTGCGTCCTTCACGAGCTTCCGCTCGACGACCCGCGACCACAGGGTGGCGCCCAGCGTGATGATCTCGTCGTTGAAGTCGTAGCTTGGATTGTGGACCTCGCAGCCGCCCTCGCCACCGCCATTGCCGATATTGATGAAGGCGCCCGGCACCTTCTCCAGCATGTAGGAGAAATCCTCCGAGGCCATCACGTAGGGGCCCTCGCGGTTCATGTTGTCCTCGCCCACGATCTCGGCCGCCACGTCGGCGATGAACTTCACCGCGTCCTTGTTGTTCACCAGCGGCGGGAAGACCACGCGCACGTCGGGCTCGGCCTTGCCGCCCAGCGTCTGGGCGATGCCGGTTGAGATCGTCTCGATGCGCTCCTTGACGAGCGCCATGGTCTCCTTGCGGAAGGCGCGGATGGTGCCGCGCAGCACCGCCTCCTGCGGGATCACGTTGTAGGCGTCGCCGGCATGCATCTGGGTGACCGAGATCACCGCCGAATCGAGGGCGCCCACGTTGCGCGACACCACGCTCTGCAGCGCCGAGATGATCTGCGTCGCGATGATCACCGGATCGATGCCGCTCTCCGGCCGCGCGCCGTGCGCACCCTTGCCGGTGATGTGGATGTCGAACAGTCCGCCGCCCGCCATTTGCGGGCCCGAGCGGATGGCGAACTTGCCGACATCGAGCTTGGGCCTGTTGTGCATGCCGAAGATCTGCTCGCAGGGGAATTTCTCGAACAGCCCGTCCTTCACCATCGCCTCGGCGCCGCCGCGGCCCTCCTCGGCCGGCTGGAAGATGAGATGGACCGTGCCGTCGAAGTTGCGCGTCGCCGCGAGGTACTTGGCGGCGCCCAGCAGCATGGTGGTGTGGCCGTCATGGCCGCAGGCATGCATGCGGCCCTTGTTCTGGCTCCTGTGGTCGAAGGTGTTGTGCTCGTCCATCGGCAGCGCATCCATGTCGGCGCGCAGCCCAATGGCGCGCGGATTGTTGCCGACCCGGATGGTGCCCACGACGCCGGTCTTGCCGATCCCGGTCGTGACCTCGCAGCCCCATTCCTTGAGCTTCCTGGCCACGATCTCCGACGTCCGCTCCTCCTCGAAGCCGAGCTCGGGATGGGCATGGATGTCCCGCCGGATGGCGGTGAGCTCGGCGGTCGCGGCGGCAATCCTGGGTTCGATCTTCATGGACTCTGTTGCACTCCGGCTGGAAAAGAACATTACACGCTGAATTCCGCGCGCATGCACGCCCGGATATGCAGGGTCACGGTCGCCTGACGGAGACCGCGGGCTCAGCCCGGCGAATTTCCGCAATTTCCGCTAGCGTTATGCCAATCAGCGCCGAAATCCGAGGACGCGGATGTACGGATCGCCTCACAGTCCGGGAGTTTCCGCAGTTCCCGCAGTTTCCGCTAGTGATTCGTCAATCAGCAACCTGAAATGCACCCCCTGGCTGAGACAGTAAAAATCGCGCCGGGCCGTGACCAATCATTGATCAAGGCTCCTGCCTAAGTAAAACGTACATAATCAACACTACCGCAAAGGTCAAGTGTTACTTTTAGTCACTAAAGCCGTCTCATCTGCCCTCTCCCGTGGCGACAGCTCCTTCTGAGTTTCTGCGCACCATTTGCGCAGAAACTCACGCATCGCGGTGGACGAGCGTCAAACGGCGGACCGCCGATGGCTTAAGGTCCCTCGTTGCGCTCGGATAACATCGGGTTCGGGCGACACGGCCTCTTCAATTGACTGGACGACCTTCAAAACCGAGCACGAACGGGAGGCCGGAGTGACTGCGAAATTAGTTCAGCGCCTCATCAAGGTGCGGTTCGAGCTTGATTCGCGCGACTGGCATGGAAGTCCGGCGGAAACCTTATGGGCCGCCTTCATCTCCACTGAGCCTGACTGCCGCGAGCTTCGTCTCGAAAATTCTCCGTTTCATGCGACCGGCATTGCTTATCGCGACATCGTCAAAGCCAAGGCAACCGAAAGTCCGACCGTGTACGAGTTCGAAGAGGTCATCGCGAGAGGGGGCCATTCGACGTACATGCTTCTCGTAGAAGAAAAAGAAGAAGAGTCGCCGAGATTTCGTTTCTACTGGAACTTCTCAAAGAGAAGGGATGCTCATATGAAAGCGCGCACATGGAACTCAGCATCGGTAAGCGACTGCTGCTATCGGTAGACGTTCCGCCTTCCGCTGATCTGTTTGATACCTTCGAGATCCTTAAGAGAGGCGAGGCCGACGGGGTATGGATCTGTTTCAAGAAGGGTACGCGCATTTGCTTTCGCAGCGGGCGTGAGGTGCGGGATCACGTCACGGAGAGATTCGAAAGCCTTCACGACTCCAGCAAGAACGACGTCACCACCCGCCGAAACTCCGCGCCATGCACGTTCGGATAGAAATGGCCGCCGTCGGGCAGCACGTAGGCCCGCGCGTCGGGGATCAGGCGGACCAGCTCCTCCGTGAAGTAGAGCGGCGTCACCATGTCGTCGCGGGCGCAGATCGCGAGCGTGGGGGCCCGCACTCGCTGCAGCTGATCGCGCCGGTCATGGGCCACGATGGCGTCGATGCGGGAGAGCACGATCTCGGGCACCGGGATGGTCTCGTTGGCGCGGGCCTCGGCGGCTAGAAGGTCGGCATCGTGGTCGCGCACCCAGGACGGCATGTTGAGCGCGAGCGCGCTCGACTTTTGATAGGCCGCCGGCCCCAGTTCCCGCAGCATCAGCGAACGCACCTCGAACAGGCGGCGGAAGAAGGCGTCGGTCCTGGCCCAGGTCGCGCTCAATACCAGCCGGTCGATGCGGCCGGGCTGCTCGATCGCCAGCACCTGGCCCATGGCGCCGCCGGTCGAATGGCCGCACCAATGAACGCGTTTGTGGCCCAGCCCGTCGATCAGCTGCAGCGCGTCGTCGGCCATCTGCTCGACCGAGTAGGCGATCTTCGACAACGTGCTGCGCGCCGTGCCGCGGTGATCGTGCACGACGACGGTGAATTTCTCGGCCAGCGCCCGGACATGCCCGCTCCAGAAGCGGCCGTCGCCGCCCAGGCCGGGCACCAGGAACAGCGGCGGCCCGCTTCCATGCGTTTCGTAATAGAGCTCTGCGCCATCGCGCAGCTTGAGATGTGGCATTGCAGCTGTCCCCTTCGTTTGCATGACGTGGCATTGTCAGGGCCCGTCAATTCCTTTAGGTGCCGTTCGGGAGGAAAGCGCACGATGAAGCGTCTGTCGATTGCCGCAATCACCCTGCTGGCCGGCTGCGTGCAGCAGCAGCCGCCGGTCACCAACCTGATCCCGCGCCCCGCGCCCGATGACCCCAATCCGTCGGGCATCGCCTATCTGTGCGACGGCCGCAAGGAAGTCTCCGTGGTTTACGCCAAGAATCGCGCCTCGGTGACGCTCGAGGGCAAGACCTGGCGCATGGAATATCAGGCGACCGACACGGGCTTCCGCTACCTGGACCGGGCCAACGAATGGACCGGCAGCGACGACCTCGCCACCCTGCGCGAATATGGCAGCGGCGGCCGGCCGCTCGCCTTCAACTGCCGGCCGATGCGGCGGACGACCTGATACCCGCTTTCAGGGAAAGCTGATTCAGGCACGACCTCACCCGGAGGAGGCCCGCAGGGCCGTCTCGATCCGCGCGGAGTAACCTCCGCGCTTTGGTGGGAGCAGGCACGGGGCTTGCGGCCCATGCTTCGAGACGCTCGCTGCGCTCGCTCCTCAGCATGAGGTTGTCTTTGGGCCGGGATTCCATGAAAGCTGGCACGCGTGCCGACGATCGCTGACGTGTGAGTCGTAACTGTCGCCCTGAGCGCAGCGCCTATTCGCATGACCTGGATTAATGATCCGCACGAGATTCATGATCTGGAAAACCCAGGATCCGTGTGCCACCGTGACATCGAACCAACCGGAGGTGTGCCATGAGCCAGCTCGAGCTCCCTGAGCGCAACGTTGCGGCGGACACGGCGCGCGTTTCGCCGGCCTATGTGCCGACGCTCCAGCGCACCGAAGGCCAGCCGCCGCCCATCGCGGCCAATGGCGGCGTGTCCTACCTGTCGTTCGACCGCGACGGCGATGCCGGGACCACCAAGGCGCTCGAGGACGCCGTTGCCGAGATCGCCGGCGGCGAGGCTCAGCGCGTCATCGACATGATCGACAAGGCGGCCTCCGGTCCGATCAAGACCAAGTGGGGGCTCGCCTTCCGCGACTACGACGCGTGCATGAGCTACATCCGCGAATCGAACAGCCTCAAGGCTCCGCCGGGCGGCGTGGCGCTGCCGCTGGCCTATACCGTGTCCGAGCGGCCGTCCTATTCCATCGTTCCGTCCAACGCCATCTGGCGGGACCCGGCGCACGCCGAGACCGCGGCGATGCTGCGCAGGAACGAGGAGGACAACCGCCGGCGCAACCTCTATTTCCCGCAGGTGCTGCGCGATGCGCGGCGCATCGGCGAATACTACCCGGGCCTCTCGCCCAGCAGTCCCGAATGCATGGACCGGCTCGGCGTCTCGCTGGCGCATCTCGAGTCCAAGTGCGCGAACTTCTACGATGCAGCGGAGGTCGAGCGCGTGTTCTACCCCGAGATCGAGAAGCTGCTGCTGGAGTTCTTCCCGGGCGCCACCGACGCGCTGGTCTACAACCACGACGTCTTCGACAAGGACTACACGGGCGACCGCACGGAAGACCAGGACAACAAGAACCCGGGCGTGAATGCCCGCTACGTCAACCTCGTGCACAACGACCTGAACGACAACTCGGGTCGTGTGCGCTGCCGCGAGCTCCTGACCAAGAACCTGCGGAACTTCGGACGCGCCGCAGAACTGCACCGAGGCGGAGGCCGACGCGAAGATGTCGCGGCGCTTCGTGTCGATCAACCTCGCCAAGCCGATGGAGACGGTCGAGCAGTTCCCCTTCGTGCTGTGCGCCTGGCCGTCCTTCGCCGATCAGCCCTACATCAACAACTACCGGATCTACGACGACCGCGTCGGCGAGACCACCCGCTTCACCTACCGGCCCAGCCACGAGTGGTACTGGTTCCCGCGGCAGACGCCGACCGAGGTCTCGATGCTGAAGTGCTACGACTTCGTCACCGACGGCTCGGTCTCGCGCTGGTCCTTCCACACCGCCTGCATCGACCCGACCGCCCCCGCCGACGCAAGCTGCCGCAAGAACGTCGTGGTGCGGGCCTACGTCTTCTTCTAAGGCATCTTTGCTGGGGGCGCGCCACTCCAGTGGCGCGTCTTTCATGATCTTTTGGACCGCGAGCGTCCCGCTCGCTCATGAATCTGAGCGAGCGAGACGCTCGCGGTCCGGAAGAGCATGACGCGCCACTGGAGTGGCGCGCCCCCAGCGATGAGCTTTTAGGCTGAGCTGACTCGCTTCATCGCGTCGAGCCCTGGCAACGGCGCGCCGGAGGCAACGCCAGCAGGGCCGGCCGGAACAGCAGCGTCACGAGAAGCTCCCAGCCGAGCGAGATCATCAGCAGGCGGCCCATGCTGGCGGTGCCGGGATGGCTCGACAGCCAGAGGGCGCCGAAGGCGGTGGCCGTCACCAGGGCGCTGAAGACGACGGCGCGCATCAGGCTCGACTGCAGCATCGCCGTCTCGCCGGCGCGCCACGCCAGCACGAAATAGATGTTGAAGGCGACGCCGATGCCGAACAGCAGCGGCAGGGCGATGATGTTGGTGAAATTGAGCGGCAGGTCGAGCGCCGCGCAGGTGGCGAACGTCAGCAGCCCGCTCAGCATCACCGGCAGCATCGTCAGCACCACGTCGCGCACCCGGCGCAGCACGACAATCAGCAGCAGCACGATGGTGAGGAAGGAGTAGGCCCCGGCCTGCAGGAAGGCGTCGATGACGCTGTCGCCCGAGGCGATGGTGAAGATCGGCCAGCCGGTTGCGTCGGGCACGACCGCCTTGACCGCCTGCACGAAGCGCAGCAGCGCCGCGTTGTCGCGGTTGTCGTGCGGCAGGACCAGCAGGCGGGCGCGGCCATCCGTGGTCGTCCAGTCGTCGACGAGCGCGGGCGGCAGGCTCTCGAGCGACACGGGACCGGCCTGCAGCATGGCGCGAACCTGCGCCAGCATGGTCTTGAGCGGCGGCACGACCGCGGCCGCGGCGGCCGCGCGCACTTGCGGCGTGGCGGCCCCGAGACGGTCCAGCACGTCGGCCAGCCGGCGCGCCGAAACGGCAGCGGCAGGGTCCTGGGCCTGCGCCGCCGCCTCGCGCAACGAGGCCGCGGTCGCCTTGATTGTTTCCTTCAGCTCCGCGTCCGTCGGCGGCTCGGCCGGCTCGACATCGAGGACAGGCGTGACGGTGTCCACCGCATCGCCGACCAGCATCAGCTTGTTCCTCTGGTACTCGGGCACGAAGCTGTTGAGGCTGACGACGCGGGCGACCTCCGGCAGCGCGCCCAGCCGGCGCGCGAGCGACGCCGCATCGGCGAGCGACGGGGCGAGCACGTTGATGGCGTCGAGCGTCCAGTCGGGATCGCTCACCATGTCGTGCAGCGTGGTCATCGACTCCACTCGCGGGCTCTTGAGATCGAGCGGATTGAAGTCGAAGCGCAGCAGCGGCAGCAGGGCCAGGGAGGCCACCGCGGCGGCGAGCGCGGTGCCCAGCACCAGCCGGCGATGGCGGTGGACGAAGGAGTTGACGGGGCCCAGCACCGTGAAGCCGACCTCCGCCAGGCCGCCTCGCGGGGCGCGCAGCACCGTCAGCAGGGCCGGCAGCAGCACGATGGTGAGGACGAAGGCGATGCCCATGCCGAGGCCGGCCACGGTTCCGAGCTCGGCCACGCCCAGGTAGCTGGTCGGCAGGAAGGCGAAGAAGCCCGCGCCGATGGCGGCGGCCGAGAGGGCCAGCGCCTTGCCGATCGCCGCACCCGTCGCGACCAGCGCCGACTGGAGGTCCGGCCGGACGCCCCGCTCGGCCAGGCTGCGGACGCTGAACTGGATGCTGAAATCGACGCCCAGCCCGACGAACAGCGGGATGAAGGCGACCGAAATGAGGTTGAAGCGGCCGGTCGCCACCAGGCCGACCGCCGCCGTCAGAACCAGGCCGATCAGCGTGGTGCAGAGGATCGCCAGCACGATGCGCGCCGAGCGAACCGCCAGCCACAGGATGCCGAGCAGGGCCACGACCATCGCGCCCATGATCAAATGCGCATCCTGGGCCAGCGTGGCGAATTCCTCGTCCGCCAGCGGCACCGGGCCCGTCAGCCGCACGACGACGCCGTGCGCCGCGTCCAGCCCCAGCGATCGCGCCACGCCGCGAATCGCCTCGCTGGCGCGCTGCCCGGGCTCGAGCTCGGCGTAGTTGAGGACCGGCTGGACCAGGATGATGCGCCGTGTGTCGTGCAGCGCGGGCGCCGTGCCGACGACCAGCGTGCGCCAGGAATGGAAGGCGGGCTGGCCGGCCACGACCTTCTCGAAGGTGCTCGCGAGCGCCGTCATCTGGGGCTCGATATCCTGCAGCTTGGCCTCGCCGCTGTGGACGCCCAGCAGGATGAAGGACAGCATCTTCAGCACGCCGCGCAGGCTGGGATCGTTGGCGAGCGCGGACAGGATCGGCTGCACGCGCATCAGCGATTCGGTGGCCGATTCGACGTCATCGGTCGACAGCAGCAGGAGCCCGTTGCGCTCGAAGAACGGCCCGCCGTCGGGACGTCGCACATTGTGGAAAAGGTCGGGCCTCTCCTGCAGCGCCGCCGCGAGCCGCTGGGCCCCATCGTCGGCCAGCTCGGGCGTGGCGCCATCGATCACGACCATGGTGAGGTTCTGGAGCTGCGGAAACGCCTTTTCGAAGACGATCTCGCGATGGCGCCACTCGAGCTTCGGCGAAATCAGCTTGGCGGTGTCGGCGGTCATGTTGAAATGGCCGGCCAGATAGACCAGCGCCACCACCGTCAGCACGGCGGCGGCGACCAGAACGATCATCGGATGGTGGGTGCTGACCGCAACGATGCGGCCGATCAGCGGAGTCTTGGGGAACACAAAGCGTCTCGAAGGGGGATACGACTTTCGATGCTATCTGCCCTCACTTCAAGGAGACATATCCCCAATGCGCACGTCTGACGACCGCTGGCTGCAGTTCACCGTCTGCGTGAGGACAGCATGCGGGCCTGCGCTGGGGGCGCGCCACTCCAGTGGCGCGTCATGTTCTTCGGGACCGCGAGCCTCCGGCTCGCTCATGTTTCCGAGCGAGCCGGAGGCTCGCGGTCCCGAAGAGCATGAGAAGACGCGCCACTGGAGTGGCGCGCCCCCAGCAATGACATGATTTCATCGAGCGGTGGGCGCTCTTACTGCTTCAGCCAGAACTTGATCCCGTAGCCCACGGCCGCCGTGACGCCGACCCCGGCCATCCATAGGCCCACGAACCACAGCCACTGCCGCGGGGCCGGCATCAGTGATAGCCCTCGTGGCCGGTCTTGCCGCGGAACACCCAGTAGGAATAGCCGGTGTAGGCCAGGATGATGGGCACCATGACCAGCGCGCCGGGCAGCATGAACTTCAGGCTGGCAGGCGGCGCGGCGGCGTCCCAGATCGTGATCGAGGGCGGCACGACATAGGGAAAGAGGCTGATGCCGAGCCCGGCCAGGCTCAGGGTGAAGATCGCCAACGCCATCAGGAAGGGCGCGTAGTTGCGACGCCGCTTGAGGCTGGTGAAGAAGACCAGGGTGGCGACGGCGACCAGCACCGGCACGACGGCGGTGAAGATGACCTGCGGAAAGGCAAACCAGCGGCGCCAGTAGACGTCGCTCAGGAACGGCGTCGCCGCACTCACCGCGCCGATGGCCACGATGGTGGCGATGCCCAGCCCCAGCGCCAGCCGGTAGGCGCGCGCCTGCAAGGTGCCCTCGCTCTTCATGATCAGCCAGGTCGAGCCCAGCAGCGCGTAGCCGCAGACCAGGCTGGCGCCGACCAGGAGGCTGAACGGCGTCAGCCAGTCGAACCAGCCGCCGGCATAGGCGCGATTCGAGACGGCGATCCCTTGCAGCAGGGCGCCCAGGGTGACGCCCTGCGCGAACGCCGCCATGAACGAGCCGACGCTGAAGGCGACATCCCAGTAGGGACGGTGGCGCGGGTCGCGCCAGCGGAACTCGAAGGCGACGCCGCGGAAGATCAGCGCCAGCAGCATGGCCACGATCGGCGCATAGAGCGCCGACAGGATCGTGCCGTAGGCCAGCGGGAAGGCCGCCAGAAGGCCGCCGCCGCCCAGCACCAGCCAGGTCTCGTTGCCGTCCCATACCGGGGCGATGGTGTTGATCGCGGTGTCGCGCTCGCGGCCCACCGGGATCCAGGAGAACAGGATGCCGATGCCGAGATCGAATCCGTCCATCACGACATAGGCGAAGATCGCGAAGGCGATGATGAAGGCCCAGATGGTGGGCAGGTCGAAGGTGAGCATGGTCAGTTCCCCCCGCCCGGCTGGGCGATCGTGTCGGGCACCGCCTGCGACGGCGTGAGGCCGGCCGCCCGCACCGGCTGGTCGCGTTCGGGCCCCTCCTCGCCACGCTGCGGCGGGTGGCTCATCAGCCGCAGGATGTAGAAGATGCCGGCGCCGAACACGATGCAGTAGACGGCGATGAACGCCAGCAGCGAGGTGCCGACCGCCGGCGGCTGCAATGGCGACGCCGAGTCCGCCGTGCGCAGCAGGCCGTGCACCGTATAAGGCTGGCGGCCGACCTCGGTCGTCACCCAGCCGGCGATCACCGCCGCGAAGCCCGCCGGCCCCATCACCAGCGCCAGCAGATGCAGCAGCGTCCAGTCATAGAGCCGGTGCATCACGCGCGCCAGCAGGCTCAGTGCGGCGAGCCCCAGCATCGCCATGCCCAGCCCAACCATGACGCGGAAGGACCAGAACACGATCAGCACCGGCGGCCATTCCTTGCGGTCGACCGAATCCAGCCCCTTGAGCGGCGCGTCGAGCGAATGCTTCAGGATCAGCGACGAGGCCTTGGGGATCTCGACGGCGTAGAGCGTCTCGGCCTTGGCCTCGTCGGGCCAGCCGAACAGGATCAGCGGCGCGCCGTCGGTGTAGCTCTTGAAGTGACCTTCCATGGCCATGACCTTGACCGGCTGGTGCTCGAGCGTGTTCAGCCCGTGCTGGTCGCCGGCCAGTATCTGCAGCGGCGCCACCACGGTGATCATGCCCATGGCCATGGAGAACATCACGCGCGCACCCTCCATGGCAGCGTCCTTGGCGCGCCCGCGCAGGAGATGCCAGGCGCCGACCCCGCCCACCACCAGCGCCGTCGTCAGGTAGGCCGCGAACACGGTGTGCACGAGGCGATAGGGAAAGGACGGGTTGAAGATGATGGCGAGCCAGTCGGCCGGCACGAACTGGCCGTTGGCCGCGGTCGCATAGCCCGCTGGCGTCTGCATGAAACTGTTGGCCGACAGGATCCAGAAGGCGGAGATGAAGGTCCCGACGGCAACCGCCAGCGTGGCGGTGAAATGCAGACCGCGGCCGACCTTGTTCATGCCGAACAGCATGACGCCCAGAAAACCGGCCTCGAGGAAGAAGGCCGTCAGCACCTCGTAGGCCATCAGCGGGCCGATGACCGGCCCCGCCCGATCGGCAAACACCGACCAGTTGGTGCCGAACTGGTAGGACATGACCAGGCCCGAGACCACGCCCATGCCGAAGGTGAGCGCGAAGATTTTTAGCCAGTACTTGAACAGGTCGAGATAGACCTGGCGGCCGGTCCACAGCCACAGCCCCTCGAGCACGGCGAGATAGCTCGCCAGCCCGATGGTGAATGACGGAAAGATGAAATGGAACGAGACGGTGAAGGCGAACTGCAGGCGGGCCAGCAGCACTGCATCGAAGGCTTCGAGCATGACGATCACCTCACGCCTGATACTCACTCTATTGTAATACCGACGATCGCTGAAGGGTAAGTCGTAACTGTCACACCAAGCGTAGCGAAGGGCTATCGCATGTGATCCTTTCCGTCGTCTCGACCGGAGCGCGAAGCGCGGAGCGGAGAGACCTTGCTTCAACGATAAGCAGCCAATCGGGGACAGAAGGTCTCTCCACGCGGCCCTTCGGGCCTTGGTCGAGACGACGGAAAGCTTTGCATTTACTCACAGACGGCAGGCCTGCGCTGCGCTCGGGATGACAGTGGGCCCCGTATCGGACTTGTGATTCCCGATTTAACCGAAGGTGTCGAACACCCCGGCAATGATGTCGCGGTCGAGCCCGGCCCTGAGGCAGGTCTCCAGCAACACGCGTGCCTTCAAAGGATGCAGGCGCCCACCCCAGATCAGGCCCGCCTTGCGGAGCGCGATCTCCGAGCTTGGACCACCGTACGTCTGTCGCAGCATCGGACCGCCGCCGGCACGCGGCGAGACGACGGTCGGCATCGCCGCGGCCAGGCGGACGGCGCTATCAGCCATGCGTTCCGGCGTGTGGCCGCCGCCCATCGCGGCCAGCACCGCGCCGCGATAGCCCAATCGATCGGGCGCGGCCAGCATCGCTTCGATCAGTCGACCGGGCTCGTCGAGACCCATCCACAGGAGCGCGATCGGCTGCGCCGCGCCGCTTGCGAGCCTGCCGATCCTGGAGCGCGCCGCCTCGATGGCATCGCGCACCGGCAGGCTCATCGGCACGACCCGGTCCTCGACCAGGGCGGCCAATGGTCCGGTCTGCGGCGAGGCGAAGGCGTTGAGCCGCGTCGGATGCACCTTCAGCACGTCGGCGGCGGCATAGACCTCGTCCAACATCACGGCGATGACGCCCAGCGCCCGCGCATGCGCCCGCACCCAGGGATCGCAGGCGACGCGCACGGCGGCCAAAAGATTGCCCGGGCCGTCGGGTGAGGTGAGCGCCGGATTGCGCATGGCCGCGGTCAAGATCACCGGGATGTCGAGATCGAGCAGCAGGTCGAGCAGGAAGCCGGTCTCTTCCAGGGTGTCGGTGCCCTGCGTCACCACGACGCCGTCCGCCTTCAGCGACCTGATCTTCGCCGCCAGTTCATGGATCTGGTCGAAGGAGAGCGAATGGCTGCCGACGCGCGACACCGTCTCGGCCTCTATGTCGGCCAGCTTGCCGAGCAGCGGCACGGCCGCCACGAGATCGTCGGCGCCCAATCCCATCTGCATGGCGCCGCTCGCGTCGGGCCGCGTGGCGATGGTGCCGCCCAGCGCCAGGATGTGAATGCGCGGCTTGCTCATGTCCCCAGCCTCAACGACCTGAAGAAACGCTCGACCTCGGGCATGCGCAGCGAATCCGCGGGCCCGAGGCAGGCGAGCGACACGTAGCGCCGGCCCTTCAGCAGGACGAGCTGGCGCAGCACACTGCCGCCCGCGACCGAGCCGATCGATTCGGCGGCCGGGGCGCCTGAGAGCTCGCGCCAGTCGATCTTCGTCCACCTGGTTCCGGCCAGCCGTTGCGCGCGGTCGTCGAGCACGGACTGGAGATTGAGCTTCGGCTGGCGCACATCGACATCGGCCGGATAGAGCGCGGTCTGCGCCACGAAGGAGAGGCGGCGATAGTCGAGGCTGTAGGAATGGTAGACGAACTTCGTGCCACCCGGCGAGACCGTGTCGATCAGCTTGTAGACAGGCTCGCCCGGCATATCGACGATGAACGCATTGTCGGGACCGCGCACGGCGTACCAGATGGATTGCGGTGCCTGGGACGGGGGTGGGGGTTGCTTGAGCTGGGCTTGTGCAGCGGGCGCACCCGCCATCAGCGCCAATGGCAGGGCGAGCAGGCCACGCCTGGTAGCAGCTTTCATAGGATGCTGATTCACAAAGAACCTCATCCTGAGGAGCCGCGAAGCGGCCGCGTCGCGGCGCTCCTCAGGGTGAGGCGGGGGCTGCGGGCACTGGCGTACTCTTCCGGACCGCGAGCCTCTGGCTCGCTCAGCCTCATGAGCGAGCCAGAGGCTCGCGGTCCGGAAGAGCATGCCCGAACTTCTCGCGCGCCTCGGCCTCGCTGTAGTAGCCCTTGCGCCACGTCGCGGGCGATCGCATCGGGCTTGCGCTTGGCCGGATCGCCGAAGCCGCCGCCGCCCGGCGTCGACACGCGCACCACGTCGCCGACGCCGATCTCGATGTCCTGGTCCTTGGACAGATGCGGCGGCCGTAGACGTCTTGCCGCCCTGGCTCGACGGCAACGGTGTTGACGCCGCCCGCCGCGCCGCCCAGCACGCCCTGCGGGCCGGTGCGGCCATGGTCCATCACCATCGAGACGCGCGCCTCGCCGCGGCGCAGCTTGATCGCGTAGTTGATGCCGAAGCCGCCGCGGAACTCGCCGGCGCCGCCCGAGCCCTCGCGCAGCGAGAACTCCTCGAACAGCACCGGATAGAACTGCTCCAGCACCTCGACCGGCGGCATCTTGGAGATGCCGATCGTCGAGCAGCCGTTGCTGAGGCCGTCGCCGCCCTGGAAGCCGCCGTACCCGCCGCCGGTGAAGAGATACATGATGTAGCGCGCTTCGCGCTCCGGATCGTAGCCGCCGACGCCGAGATTGCCCGAGGTGCCGGCCGGCGCCGCGAACAGCAGGTCGGGGATCGCCTTGGTCGAGCGCCGCGAACACCGCCTCGGCGATGCGCTGGCTCACCTCGGCGGCGCAGCCCGACACCGGCCGCGGATAGTGGGCGTAGAGGAAGGTGCCCTCGGGCTCGACGATCGTGAGCGGCTCGAAGGTGCCGGCGTTGATCGGCACGTCGGGGAAGATGTGCTTGATGGCCAGGTAGATCGCCGACTTGGTGGTGGCGATGACGCTGTTCATCGGCCCGCGGCAGGGCGGGCTGGAGCCCGTCATGTCGAACAGCAGATCCTCGCCCTTCTTGGTGATCTTCATCCGGATGGTGAGCGGCTGGTCGACCACGCCGTCGCTGTCGATCTGCGAGGTCCCCTCGTAGACGCCGTCGGGAATCGCCGCGATCTTGGCGCGCATCTGGCGCTCGGCGCGGTGGCGCATCTCGGCGATCGCCTGGCGTCACGACGTCCGCGCCGTAGCGGTCGATCAGGGCCGTCGAGCCGCACCTCGCCGGTGGTGAGCGCCGCGGCCTGCGCCTTGATGTCGCCGATGCGCTGGTCGGCGATGCGGATGTTGGACAGGATGATCGACAGGATCTCCTGGTCCATCACGCCCTTCTTCCAGAACTTCACCGGCGGCAGGCGCAGCCCCTCCTGCTCGACCTCGGTGGCGCTGGCCGAGAAGCCGCCCGGCACCATGCCGCCGACATCGGGCCAGTGGCCGGTATTGGCGAGCCAGGCGAACAGCTCGCCCTTGTAGAAGAACGGCTTCACGAACCGCACGTCCATCAGATGGGTGCCGCCGAGATAGGGATCGTTGACGATGAACACGTCGCCGGGATCGACCTTGCCGGCATAGTGCGATTTCACCCGGTCGATCACCGCCCGGCTCGAGAACTGCATGGTGCCGACGAACACCGGCAGGCCGAGCTCGCCCTGGGCGATCAGCGAGCCGTCGGTGGCATCGTAGATGCCGTCGGAGCGGTCCATGCCTTCGGAAATCACCGGCGAGAAGGCCGAGCGCACGAAGGCCAGGTCCATTTCGTTGCAGACCTGGATCAGGCCGTTCTGGATGACAGTCAGGGTGACGGGATCGAGATTGGACATGGCTTCCTGACTATCACACAAGCCAGGCGGTGTTGACTCTTGCCGGGGCGCGCACCTTCTCAGGTCCGCTCATGTCTTCCGGACGCCGGCGTCCCGCCGGCTCTAGATTCTTAGTCTTTTCTGCACCGTGCGGGACAGCGGCCGCGGACGGCCGCGACTCGCGCCTCAGAAGGCGCTGCCGCCCGCCAGCGCGTATGAACGCGCTATAGAACGCGCTAGAGTTCGACATCGCCCTTCAGCAGGCGCTGGACGATGCCCCGATTGAGGATCTCGTTGGTGCCGTCGGCCACGTTGACGATGCGCAGCGAATGCCAGGCATGATGCAGGCCGAGCTCGTTGGTGAAGCCCATGGCGCCGTGCGTCTGCATGGCGCGGTCGACGGCGCGGTAGCCGACCTGGACCGAATAGGCCTTGGCCATCGAAAGCTCCTTGATCGCCGGCGCCCCCTGGTCGAGCAGCAGGGCCGCATTCAGCCCCATCAGATGCGCGCCGTGCAGCTCGGTGGCGCTTTCCGCCAGCGGAAAGGTGACGCCCTGATAGTCGGCGATCGGCCGGTCGAAGGCCTTGCGCGTCTTGGCATAGTCGAGCGCGAGCTCGAGCGCCCAGCGTCCGTAGCCCACGGCGCGCGCCGAATTGTAGATCCGCCCCAGCGATACGCCGTAGAGCGCCGCCGCGAAGCCCTGGTGCAGCTCGCCCACCAGCTGCCACGGCTCGACCCGCACGTCCTCGAGGCGAAGCTCGGCCTCGTCGCCGCCGATATGGCCGAACAGCTTGATGATCCGCTGGACCTCGAAGCCGGGCGAATTGGTCGGTACCAGGAAGGCGCTGATGCCGCCCCGCCGCGCCGCCGCCCGCTCGGGGTCGGTGATGGCGAAGACGATGCAGTAGTCGGCGACCGGCGCGTTGGACGTCCAGATCTTGCGGCCGCTCAGCCGCCAGCCGTTGCCGTCGGCGCGGGCCCGCGTGGCGAGCGCCGCGGCGTCGGAGCCGGCCCCCGGCTCGGACAGGCCGAAGCACATCGACGCCTCGCCGGCCATCATCGGCGCCAGCATGCGCTCGCGCGCTTCGTCGGTGACCTTCTCGAGCAGCCGGCTCGGCCCGAAGGCCCAATGGCTGACGGCATAGAGCATCAGCCAGTTCTGCGGCCCGCAGAGATGGAACAGCGCCTCCCAGCCGACATAGTAGGCGAGATGGCCGAGGCCGCCGCCGCCCAGCGCTTCGGGTACGCACATATTGTAGAAGCCGGCCTTTGCCGACTTGCGCCGCACCTCGCCGATCAAGCCCTTGAGGGCGTCGGAGAAGCGCCCATCCTCGCGGTAGAGACGCCGCGGATCCTCGAACAGGTCGCGGTGCCGGGCGTGCAGCGGCAGGACTTCCTTGCGGGCAAAATCGAGCAGGCCATCCCGCACGGCGCGGACGTCTTCGGGCAATTCCCAGGCTATGGCAGACAAAAGACACCTCCGGAACGGACGCAGGGCATGTAACTAGTTCCGTCATCCCGACCGGAGCCGAGCCCTCGACTTCGCTCGGGACAGGCAGCGAGGCGTAGTGGAGGGACCTATTTTTGTTGCACCGGCGACAAGAGGAGGTCCCTCGACTACGCCGCCCTCCTCGACTTCGCTCGGGGCAGGCTGGCGGCTTCGCTCGGGATGACGGAACAAATAGTCATAAAGGCCATTGTTGGCATGGTCCGTGCGGGGGACCAGTCCTACCGACGTGACCAGCCGCCATACGAGACCTGCGTGAGCGGCCAACCATTTGTCACGCGGGTGCGTTATGATCGATGTCTACCCCCTCCCCCTTTCCGACGGATCTCCCATGAACGCGCCTTTTGCCGCCGACAAACTCGATTTGATGAAATTCGGCATCGGCCAGCCGGTGCCGCGGCAGGAAGACCCCACCCTGCTCAAGGGCCAGGGCCGCTACACCGACGACATGAATCTGGCGAACCAGGCCTATGCCGTGATGGTGCGCAGCCAGGTGGCGCACGGCGTGCTGAAGGGCATCGACATCGAGGAAGCCAAGAAGATGCCGGGCGTGCTGGGCGTATGGACCGGCGCCGACCTCAATGCGGCGGGCTACGGTCCGCTTAAGACCCTCATTCCGGTGCCCAACCGCGACGGCACGCCGATGAAGACGCCGACGCGCCATTCGCTGGCCACCGACAAGGTGCGCTTCGTGGGCGACCCGGTGGCCTTCGTCGTGGCCGAGACCCTGGCCGAGGCCAAGGACGCGGCCGAGACGGTCATGCTCGACATCGACGCCCTGCCGGCGGTGACCGACGCGCGCGAAGCGGCAGCGCCCGGCGCGCCGGTCGTGTTCGACGACGCGCCCGGCAATATCTGCGTCGACTACTATTACGGCGACACGGCGAAGGTGGCGGAGGCCTTCGCCAAGGCAGCCCACGTGACGCGCCTGCGGCTGGTCAGCAATCGCATCGTCGTCTGCGCCATGGAGCCGCGCTCGGCGATCGGCGAGTACGACGCCAAGAGCGACCGCTACACGCTGCGCGCCGGCAACCAGGGCGCGTTCGGCCTGAAACACCAGATGGCCGATCTCCTGAAGATCAAGCCCGACCAGATGCGCGTGCTGACCGGCAATGTCGGCGGCTCGTTCGGCATGAAGGGCTCGCCCTATCCCGAGTACGCGGGGCTGTTCCACGCTTCCAAGATCCTGGGCCGGCCGGTGAAATGGACCGACGAACGCTCGGGCAGCTTCTTGAGCGACCAGCATGGCCGCGATCACGATTTCGACGGCGAGCTGGCGCTCGACAAGGACGGCAGGTTTCTCGCCGTGCGACTCACCGGCTTCGCCAATGTCGGCGGCTATCTCGCCAATGTCGGTCCGCTGATGGGCTCGATGGGCGTCACGCGCAACCTCGCCGCGATCTACCGCACGCCGCTGATCGAGGTCGCGACCAAGGTGGCCTTCACCCACACCTCGCCGATCGGCGCCTATCGCGGCGCCGGCCGGCCCGAGGCCAACTACTTCATGGAGCGGCTGATCGAGACGGCGGCGCGCGAGATGGGCATCGACGCCGTCGAGATGCGCCGCCGCAACCACATCAAGCCCGAGGAGATGCCCTACAAGACGGCGTCGGGCACGACCTATGACAGCGGCGAGTTCACGACGCTCTTGGACAAGGCGCTGAAGTTCGCCGACGTCGCGGGCTTCGGCGCGCGCAAGGCCGAGAGCAAGGCGCGCGGCAAGCTGCGCGGCATGGGCATCGGCGACTATCTCGAAGTCACGGCGCCGCCGATAAAGGAGATGGGCGGCATCCGCTTCGAGCCAAACGGCGACGTCACCATCATCACCGGCACGCTGGATTACGGCCAGGGCCACTGGTCGGCCTTCGCCCAGGTGCTGACCGAGAAGCTCGGCATCCCGTTCCATCGCATCAAGCTGATGCAGGGCGACAGCGACCTCCTGATCGCGGGCGGCGGCACCGGCGGCTCGAAGTCGATCATGGCGAGCGGTGCGGCGATCGTCGAAGCCTCCGACAAGGTCATCGACAAGGGCAAGCAGATCGCGGGCGTGGCGCTCGAAGCCTCGGCGGCCGACATCGAGTTCAGGCTGGGCCGCTTCACCATCGTCGGCACCGACCGCGGCATCGGCATCATGGAGCTGGCCCAACGCCTGCGCGGCGGCATGAAGCTGCCCGAGGGCGTGCCCGCCACGCTCGATGTCAGCCACGTCCACGAGGCGGCGCCGTCGGCCTTTCCCAACGGCGCGCATGTCGCGGAGGTCGAGATCGATCCCGATACCGGCTGGGTCGAGGTGGTGAAGTACACGATGGTCAACGACTTCGGCACGGTCATCAATCCGCTGCTGGTCGAGGGCCAGAGCCATGGCGGCGTCGTGCAGGGCATCGGCCAGGCGCTGTTCGAGCACGTCGTCTACAGCGAAGAGGGCCAGCCGCTCACCGGCAGCTTCACCGACTACGCCCTGCCGCGCGCCTCGGACACGCCGTCCTTCCGCATGGACTATCATTCGGTGCCGGCCAAGACCAACGTGCTGGGCGCCAAGGGCTGCGGCGAGGCGGGCTGCGCGGGCTCGCTGCCCTCGGTGATGAACGCCATCGTCGACGCGCTGGGCGGCAAGCACATCAACATGCCGGCCACGCCCGAGCGGGTGTGGGAGGCGTTGAATTCATAGCGGAGCGCGCGCCATTCCAGTGGCGCGTCATGGTCTTCCGGGAGCGCGGGCGTCCCGCCCGCTCATGATCATGAGCGGGCGGGACGCCCGCGCTCCGTGTGAGCCTAAACCGGCGTGAACATCGGCAGCGGCGGGCCGCCGTCGGTCGGCTTGAAGACCACCTTCACCGCCTGCTCGCATGCGAGCTTGTCGAAGTCGCAGTCGACGATGTTGGTCACCATGCGCGGGCCCTCGGCCAGGGTGACGTAGGCCATGGCGTAGGGCACCGGGGCGCGGCGCATGACGCTGTAGGAATAGATCGTGCCCTTGCCCGACGACTCGATCCATTCGGTCTTGTCGCTGAAGCAGAACGGACAGATCGTGCGCGGATAGTGGTGGAGCTGGCCGCAGTTCGTACATTTGCGCACCAGCAGCTTGCCCTTCGCGGCGGCGTCCCAATAGGCCTGCGTCTCCTGGCTGACGGACGGCGCCGGCAGCTTGCGCTCCTTGGTGTCGGCCATGATCTACTCCCTTTCCAGAATGACGGTGGCGCTGCCGTGGCGCAGGCCGAGCGAGCCGCCGGTGCCGTGCGCCAGCGCGAGATCGCAGTTCTTCACCTGTACCTTGGGATGCGCCTCGCCGCGCAGCTGGCGCACCGCCTCCAGCACCTTGGTGAGACCGCCGCGATTGCCGGGATGATTGCTGCAGAGGCCGCCGCCGTCGGTGTTGAACGGCAGCTTGCCGGTGCCCGAGATCAGATTGCCGTCGGCCACCAGCTGGCCGCCCTTGCCCTTCTCGGCGAAGCCCAGATCCTCGAGCTGCATCAGCACGGTGATGGTGAAGCTGTCGTAGATCGACACGTACTTCATGTCGGAGGGCTTCACGCCGGCCTCGGCGAAGGCCGTCGCGCCGCTGAAGCGCGCGCCCGAGTAGGTGAGATCGACCTTGCCGCCCATCTGGGTCTTCACGAACTCACCGGCGCCGATCAGTTTCACCTTGGGCCGCTTGAGCTTGGCGGCGATCTCCGGCGCCACGACCACGATGGCGCCGCCGCCGTCGGTGATGACGCAGCAATCGAGCCGGTGCAGCGGGTCGGAGATCATCGGCGAGTTCACCACCTGCTCGACGGTGACCACGTCCTTCAGCAGCGCATGCTCGTTGTATTGCGCATGGTGCGAGGCCGCGACCTTGATCCAGGCGAGCTGCTCGGACGTCGTGCCGAACTCGTACATGTGGCGCATGGCGCACATGGCGTACATGTTCACCACGGTCGGCCCGTAGGGAAACTCGAAGGGCTCGTCGGGCGTCGGCGTGCCGCCGCGGCTGCGCGGCACGGTGCCGGTCGCCATGCCGTCGGCGCGCGGCCGGCCGGCCAAGGTGATCAGCGCCACCTTGCACTTGCCCGCCGCGATCGCCTGGGCGGCGTGGCTGACATGCAGCAGGTAGGACGAGCCGCCGGTATCGGTCGAATCGACGTGGTGCGGCTTCAGCCCCATGTACTCGACCATCGACATCGGCCCCAGGCCGGGCGCGTCGCCGGCGCAGAAATAGCCGTCGACATCGTCCTTGGTGAGGCCGGCATCCTCCAGCGCGCCCTTGGCCACCTGGGCGTGGATCTGCGCCAGCGAGATGTCCGTGGCCAGCCGCGTCGGATGCTCGTAGATGCCGGCAATGTAGGCTTTGCCCTTGATGCTCATCGGCAGGCCAACTCCCCTTTTGATGTTGCGCTGCATCGTGGGCGATTAACGCCTCATGGAAAAGCGACAACTTCCGCCCTGAAAAACCGTGCTAGGTTCGGCAAAATCACAAACGGGAGCGCTGCATGCTGGGTCGTCTCTTCTCATTCGTCATCGTGGGTCTGCTGCTCGCAGCCGGCGCTGCCCACGCGCAAGGCAAGACCGAGCTGCAGTGGTTCGCCCAGTCGGCGTTCAAGCTCACCACGCCCGGCGGCAAGGTGATCATGATCGACCCGTGGCTCACCGGGAATCCCAAGACGCCGCCGGAGTACAAGGATCTCGACAAGCTCGGCAAGATCGACCTGATCCTGGTCACGCATGGCCATGGCGACCATTTCGGCGATTCAGTCGAACTCGCGAAGAAGAACAACGCGCCGGTGCTGGGCACCGCCGGCATGGGCCAGACCCTGCAGGTGCTGGGCATCCTGCCGCCGGCTCTGTCGATACGCATGAACAAGTCGGGCACCATCCAGCCGTTCGATGGCGTCAAGATCACCCAGGTCCATGCCGAGCATTCGTCGGAAATGGTGCTGAAGGACCCGGCGACGGGCAAGGAAGGCAGCTACCCCGGCGGCGAGCCCGTCGGCTTCATCATCGAGCTCGAGAACGGCTTCAAGATCTGGCACATGGGCGATTCCGGCCTGTTCAGCGACATGAAGTTCATCGCCGACTACTACAAGCCCGACCTCGTGCTGATCCCGATCGGCGGCCACTTCGTGATGAGCCCGAAGGATGCCGCCTTCGCCATATCGCAATGGATCAAGCCCAAGCAGGTGATGCCGATGCACTACGGCACCAGCCCCTTCCTCAAGGGCACGCCCGAGGAATTCAAGGCCGCCCTGGGCAACGCGCCGGTCGAGGTGATCGTCATGCAGCCCGGCGACAAGAAAACGTTCTAGAGTCTCTCCGACAAAGCGGAATCGTTCTCATCGTAGCAACTGCCAGCAACCTCATCCTGAGGAGCATCGCCCCTCGAATACCTCGGGGTAAACTCCGCGATGCGTCTCGAAGGATGGGCCACAGTACGTGCGTGTTGCCGACCACAGCGCGGGGGGTTACCCCGCGCAATTCGAGACGGCCGCTTCGCGGCCTCCTCAGGGTGAGGCGATTTCGTCTCGGCCGGAAAGCCTCTCGGAAGCCTTCTCCAGGACGACCTCCCAGACCGACTTCGGCCGCTCGTAGCGATCGATGATCCGCTCCTCGGTACCGAGCGTCCGCCAGCCCGAGGTGAACAGGCGATCGACCGCGGCGCGGTCGAAGAAGCGCTTGGGCGCGCCGTCGACGAGATAGAAGTTCTCGTCGATTTCCGGATGGCCGCTGGCACCGAAATGGTGATCGTTGGTGGAGTTCAGCCGACAGAGCAGCAGGCCAGCCGGGCGCAGCAGGTTCCGGATGCGACCGACAAGGGCCTCGGTCTCGGACCACGGGAAATAGTGCAGCGACAGGCTTGCCACCACCACGCCGGCTTCAGAGACGGGAAAGGGCGCGCGGATGTCCTGGCAATGAAACTGGGCCTGCGGTGCCCGGACCCGCGCCTTGGCGATCGCGTCGGGCGAGAGATCGACGGCTGAGACGCGATGGCCGGCGCCGGCGAGCACCTCGGTATCGCGCCCGCCGCCGCAGCCGATTTCAAGGATCGGCAGGCTACCCGCGCGCTCGCCGATCAGCGCCAGCCAGCGCTCGAGCCATGGATCGCTAGAACCGATCAAGTGTCTTGCCGGACCGCGGACCTCCAGGTCCGCATCTTCCTCGTCGATACGATGACATGAGCGGACCTGGAGGTCCGCGCTCCGGCAAGACATGAGTCCGCCGCATCGGAATTTGCCCTAGTCGCCCGCGACATCCCGCGCGCCCACGGTGCGGGAGCGGAACTCGTCGGGCACCTCGCGGCCGACGTCGGTGAAGGCTTTCTTCACGGCGGCGACGGTCGGCCCGAACACCGCCCTGCGGTTCTCGCGCGCCCAGCTGTTCGAGCCGACGATGGTGTCGAGCGAGCCCTGGAAGCGCGGCATGACGTAGCGCGCGAACAGCTCGTAGGAGCGCAGGGTCTGCTCGCGGTTCGCCCATTCGTGGGCGCGGAACAGGATGCCGCCGAAGCCGCCATCGGAGTAGCCGAGCAGACGCTGGATGCCCTTGGCCACGGTGTCGGGGTTGCCGACCAGGGTCGTGCCCTGCGCCACGCCCTCGCGCAGCGGATCGTCGGAGCGGCCGGGCGGGCGGCCCAGCGTGTCCTCGAAATAGGTCACGGTCTCGCAGCGCTCGCCGGCCTGGACCTCGCGCAGCGCCTGCTCGTCGTCCTCGGCGATGTGGGCGTTGACCACGATGCGCCATTTCGAGCGATCGGCCTTGTGGCCGTGCTTGGCCGCCGTCTCCTCGTAGATCGCCCATTGCTTGGCCATCGCCTCGGGCCCGCCCGGCAAGCCGGCGCCGATCGACAGCACGCCCACGCCATGCTTGCCGGCCGCGATCATGCCCGACGGCGTGATGGTGCTGGCGCAGGCGATGGGAAAATGCGGATAGGAATAGGGCGCCAGATGCAGCCGCGCTTCCTTCAGCTCGAACCAGTCGGTCTTCATGGTGACCGGCTCCTCGCATTTCAGGAGCTGCATGATGGCGGAGAGCGACTCTTCCATGCGCGTCGCGCTGGGTCGAGGGCTCGATGCCCATCATGTAGGCGTCCGACGGCAGCGCGCCCGGGCCGCAGCCCAGCATGGTGCGGCCGCGCGACATGTGGTCGAGCTGCACGAAGCGGTTCGCGACCATCAGCGGATGATGATAGGGCAGGCTGGTGACGCCCGAGCCCAGCCGGATGTAGCGCGTGCGCTCGATGGCGGCGCCGATGAACACTTCCGGCGAGGCGATGGTCTCCCAGCCGGCGGAATGGTGCTCGCCGATCCAGGCCTCGTCGAAGCCGAGCTCGTCGATCCACTCGATCAGCTCCATGTCGCGCGCCATGCCCAAGGTGGGATTCTCGCCGACCCGGTGAAACGGGGCGAGGAAGATGCCGAACGTCAGCCCCTTGTGATTGCCGGTCTGTGCCATGTGAAACCTCCGTTGATCTCGACCATAGCATGGCGCGACATTGACCGGAGCCACGGCTTGCGCCGATCATCCGACGATGACCGAGGCGCCTCCTCTGCCGCTCGCACGATTCACCATCGTCGAGGTGAACGACGACAAAGTGCCGCTGTGCCTGCGCCTGGCGACCTCGCTCGCGGGCAAGATCGCAGCCGACCTCGGCGCCGATGTGCTCAAGATCGAGCCACCGGGCGGCGATCCGGTGCGCCGCACGCCGCCATTCCTGCCGCAGGGCGGAAGCGCGCTCTTCCAGTTCCTCAACACCTCCAAGCGCGCGCTGGTGCTCGACCTCGAGACCGAGCCGGGGCGCGCCAGCCTGGTGCGGCTGATCGACAAGGCCGATGCCTGCCTGTTCGAGGAGCCGGCATCGGTCGCGCCACTCCTTCGCGCAGGCAAGGCGACGCCGATCGAGATCGCCGCGTTTCCCCTCGAAATGGACGCCGCAGCGCGGCCGGTGAGCGGCCTCGTCCTCCAGGCGCTGGGCGGGCTGATGCACATGGTGGGCGAGCCCGAGCGCAAGCCGCTGAAGCTGGCTGGCCATCAGGCGTCCTATGCCGCGGGACTGACGGCCTTCACCGGCCTTGCCGCCGCACTTGCCGCGCGCGACGCCGGCCAGCGCGCGCCGCACGTGCGCGTGTCGCTGGCCGAGGTGATGCAGTGGGTGAACTGGAAGGCGGCGTCGGGCGCAGCCGCCAGCGGCACCTCACCGGGCCGCGAAGGCAAGAGCTCGGAATTCCAGATCGTGCCCTGCCGCGACGGCCACGTCGCCGTGGTCTACACCGTCTCGCAATGGCCGGCGGCGCGGGCGCTGATCGGCGACAAGCGACTCGAGGATCCGAAATTCAGGACGCGCCCGGGCCGCCGCGAGAACATCACCGAGCTCTACGATATCATCACGCCGTGGTTTGCCGACAAGACACGCGCGGAGATCCAGGCGACGGCACAGGCCAAGGGCGTGCCGTTCGGCCCCATCTTCTCGCCGGCCGAGCTGCTCGAGAGCGAGCAATACGTGACGCGTGCGTTCCTGGCCGAGATGCAGCACCCCGTGCTGGGCAGGCTGCTGATGCCGCAACTGCCCGTGCAATGGAACGGCCGCTCCTTCGCGCCGCGGCCGGCGCCCGAGATCGCGCGATCGGAGCTCGCGGCATGAGGGCGCCCGGGAAGACGGGGCCGCTCGCCGGCGTGCGCGTGCTCGATTTCGGCCTGCTGACGGCGGGTGCCAACACCTCGGCCATGCTGGCCGATCTGGGCGCCGACGTCCTCAAGATCGAATCGGGCGCCTACCTCGATCCGTTCCGTGTCGTCGGCAAGCCCGACAGCGACGACGGGCTGGTGGAACCGCTCGCCGCAGTTCCGCTTCACCAACCGCAACAAGCGCGGCCTGGCGCTCAACCTCAAGGATCCTGAAGGACAGAGGGTGATCCGCGAGCTCGCGGCACACTGCGACGTCGTGGTCGAGAATTTCCGCCGCGGCGTGCTCGACCGCGCGGGCCTGGGCTATGCCGCGCTGAAGGAGATCAATCCGCGCATCGTGTTTGCCGCCATCTCGAGCCAGGGCGACACCGGGCCGGAGCGCATGAACGTGTCGTTTGGCTCAACGCTCGATGCGACCAGCGGCATCGCCTCGCTCACCGGCTACGAGGGCGAGGAGCCGCGCATCTCGGGCATGGACGTGAACTATCCCGACCAGATCGTGTCGCTGTTCGCGGCCGGCATCGTGATCGCGGCCGTCATGGAGGCGCGCCGCAGCGGCAGCGGTGCGTTCCTCGATTTCTCCCAGCGCGAGGTCGCCTCCTTCACCCTGGGCGAGGAAATTCTGGCCGCCTCGGCCGATCCGGCGCGGCCGACTCGGCCCGCGCGGCAACCGCGAAGAAGGCGTGGCCCAGCAGGATGCCTACCGCTGCCAGGACGGACGCTGGATCGCCGTCACGCTCGATGCGGCCGATCCTTCGCTCGCCGCGTTCTGCGCCGCACGGGACAGCCGGGACGCCGTGTCGGCATTGCTGGCGCGGGGGATCGCCGCCGCGCCCTGCAACGACGGGACCGACCTGCTGCGCGACACCAACCTGTCCGGCGTCAGCCTGGTGCGCGACGAGGGTGGCGGCCTGGTCAAGGGCCTGCCCTATCGGCTCGACGGCAAGGGCATCACCATCGAGCGCGCCGCACCCGATCTCGGCCAGCATACCGACGAGGTGCTGCGCGAACTCCTGGGCTACGGCGACGCGGAGTTGGCGGCACTGAAGGAAGCGGGCGTCACGTCGACCACGCCCGCGATTGGAGAGATCTGACATGGCGCGCGCCGAAGTGCACAAGCTCATGGAGCGCATGGCGATCCCCGCCATCGCCGCGCCGATGTTCCTGGTCTCCAACCCGGCGCTGACGCTCGCCTGCTGCAGCGAAGGCATCATGGGCAGCTTCCCGGCGCATGGCACGCGCAGCCGCGAGGAGTTCCAGGCCTGGCTCGACGAGATGCAGGACGGCATGAAGCGGCTGGAGGATTCCGGCCGCAGGCCCGCGCCGTGGGCGGTGAACCTGGTCGTGCATCCGTCCAACCCGCGCTATCCCGGCGATCTCGAGCTGGTGGAGAAATACCGGGTGCCGGTCGTGCTGACCTCCAAGGGCGCGCCGGGCGATGCCATCAAGCGCATCCATGGCTGGGGCGCCGTGGCGCTGCACGACATCGCCAACCGCCGCCATGCCGAGAAGGCGCTGGAGGCGGGCGTCGACGGCGTGATCGCGGTGGCGGGCGGGGCCGGCGGCCATACCGGCACGATCAATCCGTTCGCCCTGATGAACGAGGTGCGCCAGCTCGGCGATCACTTCGCCATCGTGCTGGCGGGCGGCCAGACCACCGGCCGCGACGTGCTGGCGGCCGAGGCGATGGGCGCCGACCTGGCCTATATCGGCACCCGCTTCATCGCCACCCAGGAGGCGATGGCTGTGGCGGCGCACAAGGACATGATCCTGAAGACCCGCGCCACCGACGTCTTCCTCACCGCCTCGATCGACGGCGCGCCGGCCAACTGGCTGACACCGAGCCTGTTGGCCGCCGGCGTCGACCTCGATGTTCTGCGCACGACCTTGCCCGGCAAGATCGTGGCGGCGCAGGAGAACAAGAAGCGCTGGAAGGACATCTATACCGCGGGCCACGGCGTCGGGAACATCGACGATGTTCCAACGGCAGCCGAACTTTGCCGGCGGCTCGTAGCGCAGTATCGGGCGGCGAAAAAGACGTGGACCGGCGAAATTCTCGCCGGGCTGGCCGAAGCCAACCGAGGCGACTTCGCATCCGACGAAGAAGTCGCTGCCGTGATCGACAAGTATGTGAAACGCCGCTGAGACGGTCTCGTGCCTCCAGCCCATCTGTCATCCTGGGCGCAGCGAAGGATCTCATCCTCGTGGCAAGCGGCGATGAGGTCCTTCGCTGCGCTCAGGATGACATGAAAACAAGTCCCCGGGTCCGGCCGAGAAAACGACATCGTCCGTTCGTGTCGTTTTCGCTTCGCGCAACGAGTCCGGTGGCATCGCCGCCTGCCCTGCTCTAGGCTTCGCCCCCTGAGTACAGGGGGATGCGCGTGAAGACAAAGGCGGCGGTCTGTTTCGAAGCTGGCAAGAATCTCGAGATCGAGGAAGTCGATCTCGAGGGGCCGAAATTCGGCGAAGTGCTGGTCGAGATCAAGGCGTCGGGCGTCTGCCATACCGACGAGTTCACGCGCTCGGGCGGCGATCCGGAAGGGCTCTTCCCGGTGATCTTCGGCCATGAGGGCGCGGGCGTCGTAGTCGATGTCGGGCCGGGCATCGTGTCGCTCAAGAAGGGCGATCACGTGATCCCGCTCTACACGCCCGAATGCCGCAACTGCAAGTCCTGCCTGTCCGGCAAGACCAACCTCTGCACGGCGATCCGCGCCACCCAGGGCCAGGGCGTGATGCCCGACGGCACCTCGCGGTTTTCGCTCAAGGGCAAGAAGATCCATCACTACATGGGCTGCTCGACCTTCTCGAACTACACCGTGCTGCCCGAGATCGCGCTCGCCAAGATCCGCCCCGACGCGCCGTTCGACAAGGTCTGCTACATCGGCTGCGGCGTCACCACCGGCATCGGCGCGGTGATCAACACCGCCAAGGTCGAGCCCGGCGCCAACGTCGTGGTGTTCGGCCTGGGCGGCATCGGGCTCAACGTGCTGCAGGGCGCGCGCATGGTGGGCGCCAACATGATCGTGGGCGTCGATCTCAACCCGGCGCGCGAGGCGCTCGGCCGCACGTTCGGCATGACCCATTTCGTCAATCCGGAGAAGCTCGCGGGCAAGGATCTCGTGGCGCATCTCGTCGAGCTGACCGACGGTGGCGCCGACTACAGCTTCGAATGCGTCGGCAACACCAAGCTGATGCGCCAGGCGCTGGAATGCTGCCATCGCGGCTGGGGCAAGTCGGTGATCATCGGCGTCGCCGCGCCGGCCAGGAGATCGCCACGCGGCCGTTCCAGCTCGTAACCGGCCGGCACTGGCTGGGCACGGCGTTCGGCGGCGCCAAGGGGCGGCGCGACGTGCCCAAGATCGTCGACTGGTACATGGACGGCAAGATCGACATCGATTCGCTCATCACCCACACCATGCCGGTCGAGAAGATCAACGACGCCTTCGACCTGATGCACGAGAGGCGAGTCGATTCGCAGCGTCGTCACGTTCTAGGAAGGAAACGACCATGACGGTGCGTAAGCTGGGCGGCGCCACCATCGAGAAGGTCGAGGAGATCTGCGGTGCGGGCTTCAAGCCCGCGCGCATGTTCCCCAACTTCGACCAGGAAGCCTTCGACGCCCAGAAGGGCTGGATGCTGCCCGACCATGTCGAGCCGGGCTCCGATCGTCTGGTCGGCTCGGTCCACACCTGGATCGTCAAGACGCCCCATCACACGATCCTGATCGACACCTGCCTCGGCAACCACAAGCAGCGCACCAATCCGGGCTGGCGCAACCTCGACACGCCGTTCCTCGAGCGCCTCAAGGCATGCGGCTGCCCGCCCGAGTCGGTCGACTTCGTGATGTGCACGCATCTCCATGTCGATCACGTCGGCTGGAACACCAGGCTGGAGAACGGCCGTTGGGTGCCGACCTTCCCCAACGCGCGCTATCTGTTCGGCAAGACGGAATACGCGCACTGGGAAAGCGAGCGCGGCAAGCAGGGTGAAGGCAAAGTAAATGACGGCTCGTTCGACGATTCGGTGCTGCCGGTCGTCGAGGCCGGCAAGGCCGTCATGATCGAAAGCGACCACCAGCCCGACCCGCTGCTCACCATAAAGGACTATCCGGGCCACACGCCGGGCTCGATCGCCATCAACCTCAGGGACGGCGGACGGCAGGCCTGCTTCTCGGGCGACATCATGCATCACCCGATCCAGGTCTATCATCCCGACTGGTCGAGCCAGTTCTGCTGGGACCAGGCGATGTCGGCGCGCTCACGCCGCCAGCTTCTGGAGGATTGCGTCGAGAGCAGCGCCCTGCTCTGCCCGGCGCACTTTCCCGGCGCCAACGCGGGCTACATCAAGGCCGCAGGCAATTCGTTCCGCATTGAATGGGACAAAGCATGACGGCCGTATCGAGACCATGCAGGTAGATGGGCCAGGGGTGGGCTGGCCGCAGGATCAGGATCGGGGAATCTTAGGGGGAAGCGATGAAGGGTCCGGAGGATGATGCCGGCTTGACCGGCAAGGTCGCGATCGTGTCGGGCGGCGGCGCGATGGGCGACGGCATCGGCAACGGCCGCGCCGCGGCGATCCTGCTGGCGCGCGCCGGCACGCGGGTGCTGGTGGCCGATCTCGACATCAAGCTGGCCGAGCGCACGGCGGAGATGATCAAGGCCGAGGGCGGCCACGCCGCGGCCCATGCCGGCGACATGACCAAGGAGGCCGAGTGCAAGCGGCTGGTCGATGCGGCGGTCGACCGCTGGGGCCGGCTCGACTTTCTCGACAACAATGTCGGCATCGGCAGCCGCGGCAGCGTGGTCGACGAGAAGCCGGAGGAATATCGCCGCGTCATGCAGGTCAACGTCGAGACGATGTTCCTGCTCTCCAAGCACGCCATCCCGGCCATGATCAAGACCGCCAAGGGCGGCGCGATCGTCAACATCTCGTCGATCTCGGCGCTGCGGCCGCGCGGGCTCACGACCTACTCGACGTCGAAGGCGGCCGTCATCGGCCTCACCCAGGCGATGGCGGTCGATCACGGCAAGGATCATATCCGCGTCAACTGCATCTGCCCCGGACCGATGTACACGCCCATGGTCTATGCCCGCGGCAACGGCATGAGCGAGGCGGCCCGCGCGCAACGCGCCAAGGCCTCGGTGCTCAAGACCGAGGGCACCGGCTGGGACATCGGCCATGCCGTGCGCTTCCTGATGAGCGCCCACGCCCGCTACATCACCGGCCAGGTGCTGGTGGTCGACGGCGGCGTGACCTTGCAGGGGCCCGAGAGAGATTCTCAGGATCATTAACGGAGCGCGGACCTCCAGGTCCGCCTCATAACCCGAGCGGACCTGGAGGTCCGCGCTCCCAGAGGAGAACGTATGGCCCGCCTGCCCTATCTCGAACCCGACCAGGTCGCCCCCGAGTACCGCGACATGCTGAAGCGCAACACCAACCTGCACAAATTGCTCGTCAACTCGCCCGACATGGCGCGCGCCTTCAATGGCGTCGGCGGCTTCATCCGCTTCAAGAGCAAGCTCGACCCGCGCCTGCGCGAGCTCGCCATCCTGCAGGTCGGCTGGATGGAGCGCTCGGAGTACGAGTTCACCCATCACGTCAAGATCGGCAAGGAGTTCGGCGTCACCGACGCGGACATCGAAGGCCTGTTCGCCGAGACCGAGGGCAAGCCCTCCAAGCTCGAGCCGCTCGCCAAGGCGATCCTCAAGGGCGCGCGCGAGATGGTGCGCGACATCGGCATGTCGGAAGCGACGTTCGCCGAGATCAAGAAGGATCTCAGCAACGAGCACATGACCGACCTGGTGCTGACCATCGCCTTCTACTGCGCCGTGGTCCGCGTGCTCGCCACCATGAAGATCGACAACGAGCCCCATTACAAAGAGGTACTGAAGCAGTACCCGATTCCGGGAGTGAGCTGACATGCGCCTGAAAGATCGCGTCGCCATCGTCGTCGGGGCGGGCCAGAGCCCGGGCGAAGGCATGGGCAACGGCCGCGCCACCGCGCTCACCTTCGCGCGCGAAGGCGCCAAGGTGCTGTGCGTGGACTACAACCTCGGCAGCGCCGAGGAAACCGTGGACATGATCAAGAAGAGCCAGGGCACGGCCCACGCCTTCAAGGCCGATGTCACCAAGGAAAGCGACATCAAGGCCATCGTGGCCGACGCCCACAAGCGCTGGGGCAAGATCGACATCCTGCACAACAATGTCGGTGTCTCGATCTCGGGCGGCGACGCCGAGCTCCTCGAGATCACCGAGGAGAACTTCGACCGCTGCGTGGCGATCAACCTCAAGAGCTGCATCCTGGCCTGCAAGCACGTGATCCCGATCATGCGCGAGCAGAAGAGCGGCGCCATCGTCAACATCTCGTCGATGGCGGTGATCACGACCTATCCCTACGTCGCCTACAAGGCCACCAAGGCGGCCATGGTCTCCTTCACCGAGCAGCTCGCCTACCAGAACGCGCAGTACGGCATCCGCGCCAATGTCATCCTGCCCGGCCTGATGAACACGCCGATGGCGGTCGACACGCGCGCGCGCGAATTCAAGAAGACCCGTGCCCAGGTCGAGGCCGAGCGCGACGCCCAGGTGCCGCTGCGCAAGAAGATGGGCACCGGCTGGGACGTCGCCAATGCCGCCCTGTTCCTGGCCTCCGACGAGGCGAGCTTCGTCACCGGCGTGACTTTGCCGGTCGACGGCGGCGCCAGCGTACGGCGGGGCTGAGGCGAAGTCGGCACCGATGAAGCGACTGGCGGGCAAGTCGGCGCTGATCACCGGCGCCTCCTCGGGCATCGGCCGCGCCATCGCGCGCAAGTTCGCCGAGGAAGGCGCGACGCTCCTGCTGATGGATGTCACCGAGACGGTGCGCGAGGGCGGCGAGCCCACGCACGAGATCCTGAAGGTGCCGTTCTTCCAGGGCGACGTCTCGAGCGAGGTCGACGCCGAGGAAGCGGTGCGCCTGGCCTGCGAGCCGACCGGCCGGCTCGACATCCTGGTCAACGACGCAGTGTTCAACATCGGCGGCAGGCTCGCCGACACCAGCCTCGAGGACTGGAACAGGACGATGGCGGTGAATCTCACCGGCGTGTTCCTGATGTGCCGCGCCGCCATCCACCAGATGCAGCGTCAGGTGATCCACAACGAGGTGCGCGGGCGCATCGTCAACATCTCCTCGCAGCACGGCATGATCGCCGCGCCCGAGGCGGCGGCCTACGGCGCCTCCAAGGCGGGTGTCGTCTACCTCACGCGCCAGGTCGCGGTCGACTACGCCAAGGAGAGCATCGTCTGCAACGCCGTCGCGCCCGGCAAGATCCTGACCGGCAAGACCGGCCGCGCCGTCGAGCAGCGCTGGCTCGACTACAGCCACGCCCGCACGCCATTGCCGCGGCTCGGCCGCTCCGAGGACGTCGCCAACGCCGCGCTCTTCCTGGCCTCCGACGAGGCGACCTTCATCACCGGCGAGAACCTGATGGTCGACGGCGGCTGGATGGCGGGGTAGAGCGCCGACCCTTCACCGCCGCTGGGCGCGCGCTTCAGCTGCGATGAGCCCGCTGATGGGGAAACATAAGTTGTCGTCCTGAGCGTAGCGAAGGACCTCATCGCCGCTTACCACGGGCATGAGATCCTTCGCTCCGCTCAGGATGACACGAGTTCGAACTTATCGACGTCGACCAGCCCCTTGTCCGTGATGCGCAGATGCGGGATCACCGGCAAGGCGAGGAAGGCCATCTGCAGGAAGGGTTCGTGCAGGGTCGTCCCCATGGCCGACACGGCAGCGCGCAGCTTGCGCAGGCCCTGCTCGACCTCCTCGAACGGCTTGTCGCTCATCAGGCCGGCGATGGGCAGCGCCAGTTCCGCCGTCACCTTGCCGTCCGCCGCCGCCACGAAGCCGCCCTTGATCTCGATCAGCCGGTTCACCGCGGCCGCCATGTCCGCGTCGCTGCAGCCGATGACGCAGACATTGTGGCTGTCGTGACCGACCGACGAGGCGATGGCGCCGTGCCGGAACCCGAAGCCCTTGACGAAGCCGTGCCCGACACCGCCGTGGCGGTTGTGCCGGCCCAGCACCGCCACCTTCAGGATGTCGAGCGCGGTGTCGGCCACGAACGCGCCCTCGCGCGACGACACGTTGATCGCCAGCCGGTCGGTCAGGATGCTGCCCGGCCGCACGCCGATCACCGGCGGCGACTCACCGGTGCCGCGCGGCACGTGGAAGGTATCGGCCGTCACCGGCCGCAGCTTCACCGAATCGAGGCCGACCAGCGCCACGTCGGGCCGCGTCCGGAAACGGTCCGGCGTCACCGGCGCGCCGCGGCAGATCACGGAATGGACCTTGCAGGTCGCGAGATCCTCCAGCAGCACGATGTCGGCGCGCTGGCCGGGCGCCACCAGCCCGCGATCGAACAGGGCGAAATGGCGGGCCGCCGACCAGGTGGCGGCGCGGTAGGCGTCGAGCGGCCGCACGCCGCGGCCGATGGCGGCGCGGATCAGGTAGTCGATATGGCCTTCCTCGGCGATGTCGAGCGGGTTGCGGTCGTCGGTGCAGAGCGACAGGAAGGGTGCGCGCTCCGTCGTCAGCAGCTCGGCCAGGGCGGCGAGGTCCTTGGACACCGTGCCTTCGCGGATCAGGATCTGCATGCCCTTGGCAAGCTTCTCGCGCGCCTCGTCGGCCGACGTCGTCTCGTGGCAGTTGCGTATGCCGGCGGCGATGTAGGCATTGAGGTCGTAGGACGAGAGCAGCGGCGAATGGCCGTCGATCTGCACGTCGGAGAAGGTCGCGAGCTTGTGCAGCACCGACGGATCCTTGTTGAGCACGCCTGGCACGTTCATCATCTCGGCCAGCCCCAGCACCTTGGGATGCGTCTTGAAGGGCAGCAGGTCCTTCGCTTCCAGCCGCGCGCCCGAAGTCTCGAGGTGGGTCGCCGGCACGCAGGACGAGAGCTGCACGCGGAGGTCCATGACCGTGACCTCGGCGCATTTGAGGAAGAATCTTAGCCCGCGGACTCCCAGCACGTTGCAGATCTCGTGCGGATCGCAGATTGCCGTCGTGGTGCCGCGCGGCACGACGCAGCGGTCGAACTCCAGCGGCGGCACCAAGGTCAATTCGCAATGGACGTGGCTGTCGATGAAGCCCGGCACGGCAACGAGCCCGCGTCCGTCGATTTCGGTGGCGCCGGAATAGGTCTCGTAGGTGCCGACGATGCGATCGCCCGCGATCGCGATGTCGCCCACCGTCACCTCGCCGGAGGTGAGGTCGAAAATACCCACCGATTTGATGACCAGGTCGGCCGGGGCCTTGCCGCGGGCCTGGTCGATGATGTCGGCGAGACGGGATTCGGAGAGGGGGTCTCTCATTGGTTTCATGGCCCCAGATAACCAGCCTCCGATGTCATGACAATGGCAGCGCGCAAGGCCATAGCCGGGCGCCTGGATTAGACAGGGTCTCCCGAAGAGCGTACTGGTAGGGTCACCATCGCCCGCGAAGCCATAGGCTTGCGGTGGCTGAGAGAGACGTGCGCTCCCGCCCACTGAGCAAGATGCACGAAGGAAGGACCGGCCGATCTCGCCAGTCCTGTTTCAGATTTTTTTGATCCTCTTGATCGTCGGCGGCGCAACCGAGCGCAGGCCGAGATGACGGCCGCCTGTCGGCCGCGAAAGGACTTTCCATGGAAATGCCGAAGAATATCTCCACCATCCTGTGGTCCGCCGCCGGCGGCGCCGCCCTCGCCATGGTCGTAGGCTTCAGCTGGGGCGGCTGGGTGACCGGCGGCTCGGCGCGCACGGCGCAGACCTCGGCCTCGCACGACGCCGTCGTGGTCGCCCTGGCGCCGATCTGCGCCGAGCGCTTCCGCGGCCAGACCGACGCCACGGCAAAGATCGCCGAGCTCACCAAGTCGAGCAGCTGGGAACGCGGCAACGTGGTCGCCAAGAGCGGCTACGCCACCATGCCGGGCAGCAAGGACGCCGATTCCGACGTCGCCCGTGCCTGCGGCGAGATGCTCGCCAATCCGCCGACGCCCAAGACCTGATCGGGTGGCACCGGCTGCATCGTCTGCAGCCGGCGCACCCGAGCCTCAGCGTCCACGACGGACTCATGTCTTGTCGGAGCGCGGACCTCCAGATCCGCTCATATCCTCGTACCGACGATAAGGATGCGGACCTGGAGGTCCGCGCTCCGCTGAGTCAGCCGTTCCGCTGGCGTGAATCGGCCGGCGCCTCGGCGCGCTCCTCCATGCCGTAGTCGCGCAATACCTGGGCCACGCGCAGGCGATAGTCGCGCAGCACGCCGTCGCGGCCGGCCTTCTGCGCCGACCGGTGATGCTCCGTATTGCGCCATGCCGCCACCGCCGCCTCGTCGCGCCAGAAGGAAAGCGACAGGAGCTTGGTCTCGTCCACGAGGCTCTGGAAGCGCTCGATGCTGAGGAAACCGTCGATGCGCTCCAGCTCGGGCTTAAGCTCGGCGGCCATGTCGAGATAGGTCTGCCGGCGGCCGTCGGCCGGCCACACTTCGAAGATCACGGCAATCATGACGGCTCTCCTTTCAGGGCGCGGCCGACAGCCTCGTAGAGGACGCGACGGCCGGTTTCGAGATGCATCAGATGGGTGCCTGCCTCGAGCTTGCGATCTTGGCGCTCGGGGGTCGAGGTCGCCGCCGCGAGCAGCATGCTGGCATCGGCGTCGGTGCAGAGCGAATCCCAGGCGCCGCGCACGATGGCGAGAGGCCGCGTGAGGTCGGCCGGAGTCCAGGCCAGACGGCCCGACCAGGCGTCGGCATTGTCGGCGCGCGGGCCGTTGGGAATGCGCACGGCGGGCGGTGCGCGGCCGGCCGCCTCCGGGTCACTCGCAAGGTAGGCCGGCGCCCAGCGATCGAAGGCGACCAGCAGCGGCGGATGGCCTTTCGGCACGTCCTCGACAAAGCGGGTGTGCTGCGCCTCGACGGTGACGTCGTTCCACGCGGGCTGCCTCGCCAGCGGCGCGCCCATGGTGCGTTGGGAGATGGGTGCGAACAGGACCAGCCGTTCGACGCTGTCAGGCTCGGCAACGGCAGCACGCGCCGCCGGCATCGATCCCCAGGAATGCGCCACCAGCGACGCGCGCGGCTGGCCGGTCTCGCGGCGCATCAAGGCCAGCACAGCGGCGACCTGTTGGGCGGCTTCTGGGGCGCGGCCAAGCGGCGGATGGCGATCGGCAGGCTCGGCCATCGCGGCATAGCGGCCGCTTTCGCCGAAACCCGCGAAGTCGAAGGCCCAGGCGTCGAAGCCGCGGCCGTTGAGATCTTCGAGCCAGGAACCGCCGCCGAAATCGAAGCCGACGGACAGCGCCGAGGGAAAGGTCGCGCCGTGCACGTAGAGCACCGCGGAGGCGCCGGCCCGGGGCTGGCGACGGACAAAGAGCGAAGGGCGCGAGCCCGCCGCGTGGAGCCGAAAGGTCTGCTGGGTCATGCCTCCGAGATAGGCGCTTTCAGGCGGCCGACAATTCGGCGGCGGCCGAAGCACGTCGCCAGTCGAGGCCGATATCGAGCACCTGCGCGCTGTGGGTGAGCCAGCCGGCCGAGATCAGGTCGACGCCGCTTGCCGCAATGGCCGGCGCCGTGGCCGGCGTGATGCGGCCCGAGGCTTCGGCGATGGCGCGGCCGGCGATGCGGCGCACGACTTCGCGGAGCTGCTCGGGGCTCATATTGTCGAGCAGTACGGCGTCGGCCTTCTCCGCCAGTGCTTCATCGAGCTGGTCGAGGCGATCGATCTCGACCTCGATCTTGACGAGATGGCCGACACCCGCGCGCGCGGCGCGGATCGCCGCCGCGACGCCGCCCGCCGCAGCCACATGGTTGTCCTTGATCAGGACGGCGTCATCCAGGCCAAAGCGATGATTGACGCCGCCGCCCGCGCGCACGGCGTATTTCTGCAGGGCGCGCAGGCCGGGCATGGTCTTGCGCGTGCAGCAGATGCGCGCTTTGTGGCCCCTTACCGCCTCGACCAGCGTCGCCGTCGCGGTGGCGACGCCGCTCAGGTGACCCAGGAAGTTCAAGGCCACCCGCTCGGCCGTCAGCATGCCGCGCGTCGGGCCGGAGATGACGGCGATGCGGTCGCCCGGCTTGACCTTGCTGCCGTCGGGCCGCTCGATCCTGACCTCGATCGCGGGGTCGATCAGCCGGAAGGCAAGCGACGCCGCATCGAGGCCGGCCACGATGCCGGGCTGGCGCGCGACGAGGGCCGTCTCGGCCCGCGCCGAGGCGGGCACGATGGCGTCGGTGGTGAGATCGCCGGCGCGGCCAAGATCCTCCAGGAGCGCGGCACGCACGACAGGCTCGAGCATGAGCATCGGAAGGGGTGAGAGGGTCATGGGTCAGGCTCCGATGTTCATAAGGCCGACGAGGCCGCCGATGATGAAAGGAGCGCCGGGCAGCGCCGAAGGGATCGTTTCCATCGCGTACTCCTAATGGATCGCAAGCATGCGCTCGACGGCGCGGCGGGCAGGCGCGGCGACGGCGGGATCGATCGTTACCTCGTGCTGCATTGTCTCGAGCGCGCGGCGGATCTTGGGAAGCGTGATGCGCTTCATGTGCGGGCAGAGATTGCAGGGCCGCACGAAGTCGATGCCCGGATTGAGGGCGGCGATATTGTCGCTCATCGAGCACTCGGTCATCAGAACGACCCGGCGCGGCTGCTCGCGGCTGACATAGTCGGCCATCGCCGCCGTCGAGCCCGCGAAATCGGCCGCGGCCACGACCTCGGGCGGGCATTCGGGATGGGCCAGCACGACGATGCCGGGATGGCCGGCGCGGAGCTGGCGCACGTCGGCGGCGCTGAAGCGCTCATGGACCTCGCAGTGGCCCGCCCAGGTCACGATCTCGACCTTGGTTTCCTTGGCGACGTTCTGCGCCAGGTACTCGTCGGGCAGCATGATGACCTTGGGCACGCCCAGGCTTTCGACAATCTTCTTCGCGTTGCCCGACGTGCAGCAGATATCGCTCTCGGCCTTCACGGCCGCCGACGTGTTGACATAGGTCACGATCGGCACGCCCGGCCAGCGCTGGCGCAGCAGGCGCACGTCCGCAGCTGTGATCGACTCGGCGAGCGAGCAGCCGGCCCGGAGGTCGGGGATCAGCACGGTGCGGCCGGGGTTGAGGAGCTTGGCCGTCTCGGCCATGAAGTGCACGCCCGCCAGGACGATCACCTGGGCGTCGGTCTTCATCGCTTCACGGGCCAGCGCCAGGCTGTCGCCGACGATGTCGGCGACGCCGTGGAAGATTTCCGGCGTCTGGTAGTTGTGGGCGAGGATGACGGCGTTGCGGTCGCGCTTCAGCGCCAGGATGGCGTCGACATCGGGTGCGAATTCCGACCACTCGGCCGGCAGGATCACTGACCTCACCTTGTCGTAGAGCTGGTTGGCTTGCGGGGAGAGGGACATTGGCAACTCCTATTATGCTCCATTTGAGTATAATCGGCTTATGCTAGACCTGAGCATAATCGTCCGTCAACCCCCCCTGCCTCACCTTGAGGAGGCCGCGCGGCGGCCGTCTCGAAGGGTGGCAACAACAACTGGAGGCTCAGCCTTCGAGACGCCGCGCGTCGCGCGGCTCCTCAGGGTGGGGTTTTCTCTGATCCGATTGCGCTCTCAGGCCGAGCGGGCGAGCGGGAGCTTGGTGCCGGCGACCGCGCGTTCGAGCAGGATCTCGCGGCTGAAACGATAGAGCTTGGCCGGCCGGCCGCCGGTTTCCGCGGTGAGCGCGCCGGTCTCCTCGACGAGCCCCTGCTGCTCGATCAGGCGGCGGAAGTTCTGCTTGTGCAGGCGACGTCCGGCCAGCGCCTCGACGGCGCGCTGGAGCTGGCCCAGGGTGAAGTCGGGCGGCATCAGCTCGAAGACGACCGGCCGGTATTTGATCTTGGCGCGCAGGCGAGCGATGCCGGTGGCGAGGATGCGGCGGTGGTCGTAGCGCATCGGCTCGCCCGGGATCGGATCGGCGACCGGCTTGCGCGGCCGTCCCGCTTCCGGCACCAGCCCCGCCTCATAGAGCAGCTCGTAGCGCTGCAGCACCAGCTCCTCGTTCCACGCCTGCTCGGCGAAATGCGAATCGACGCGCTGGCGCCGCGCGCGCTTGAGCGCCGGCTCGCGTGCCTCGTCGATCCACTTGGCGAGACGTGGCAGGATCGCGCGCGCCAACAGCTTGGGCGGGCCGCCGCGCCAGTCCTCCCAAGGGAAGTAGCGGTACCAGCTCTGCCAGCCCGGCTCGCGCTTGCCGGCAGCCGCGCGCTCGCGCGTCAGGCCGAGATAGGAGATCGACACGATGCGCCAACCCGAACCTGCCGCCGCGCGATTGCGGTCGGCAAAAGTGTAGAGCTGCTCGACATAGCCCAGCGGATGATGGGTCTGGTGCTCGACCCAGGCGCGCAGGCCGGTCTGCAGGGTCGGATGATCGCCCTCGAACGGACCGGACGGCAGCAGCGCGCCCTCCTCGAGGGTCAGCACCTGGGGCGCGTCATCGATCAGCGCCACGAGCACGGCATTGAGCTCGATGGCGATTTCGGTCGGTCTGGCGGAGGGGGCCGGCATCTCGATCGCATTATGCCCGTTCTTTCGCGGCCATGCGCGGTGTACCGTCCCGCGTCGCGGCCAGCCCCGGAAAGGCCAGCGCAATGAGGATGCGAGCCCTTTGTTCCCTTCCTCGTCGCCAGCTGCGTATCGGCGTTCGCACAAGCGCCGGCGGCGACGACGCCGGCGGCAGGACCCGATGCCCCCTTCCCCATGCCGCCGGCGGACTGGCTGCTGGTGCAAACGGCAACATCGGTCAGTTACGACGGCAAGGTCCTCATCCTGAAGGGCGTCTCGCCCGGAACGATCATGTTCTCCGACCGTCCGCAGCGCATGACGGCCAACGTGGCGACGCAGGCCCTGATCGACGAATGGAACAAGGGCCGGCGCAATTTCGAGAAGGATCCGCCCAACGCCAACCTTTCCATGCTGGTGGACGGCAAGGAGCAGAACACGATCGTCGAGTTGACCCACCCCAAGCTCAGCGGCGACACGCTGACCTACGACGCCCGGCTGCTCGACGGCGAGATCCCCAAGACCAGCGGTCCCGGCACCTTGTTCATCGACTGGTGGGAGGGACCGAATGGCGGCGTTTGCCGGCACTACGGCCCCTGGCACGTCGTGCATTGCGAGCCGAGCTATGGGCGTTACCCGCAGCGACCGCCCAACTGACGACGAACCGGCGCTACGACTTGGTCTCCCGCGCCCGGCGCGCTTCGTAGGCCTTCAGGTGCGCATAGGCGATGCCCAGCAGTGGGTAGCCGCCGAGCCTGTCCCCGCCGCGCTTCAGCAGATCGCCCAGCATGTGGTCGGCCTCGATCGGGCGGCCGCCTTCGATGTCGCGCAGCATCGAGGCGGTGAAGGGGGAGCCTGCCTGGGTCAGCATGGTCCGTCCCCGCTCCGCCGCGGCCGGCCGCAGCGCGAAGCCCTGGTCGGCAGCGATGGTCGAGATCTCCTTGAACAGCGCCAGGGTGAGGTCGGTCGCGCCGGCAGCCACGATATCGCCGACGGCGCCGCGCATCAGGCAGGTGATGCCGGCGGCCGTGGCGATGAACACCCACTTCTCCCACATCTCCTGAAGGATCGATTCGCTCAAGCCGCCGTCGAAGCCGGCATCGGCGAAGGCGACGGCAATCGCGCCGGCACGGACCGAGCGCGCGCCGTCGAGCTCGCCGAAAGTGAGCAGGTGAAGGTCGTTGAGATGGAGCACGCGACCTTCGCCATCGAGCACGGTGGAGATGGCGCACTGGCCGCCCATCACGGCGGCCTTGCCGAAGCGGGCCGCCAGCGCATCGAGATGGCCCATGCCGTTCAGCAGCGGCAGGATCGCGGTGGAGGGGCCGACTGCAGGCGCGAAGGAGTCCATCGCCGCCGCAAGGTCGAACGCCTTGCAGCTCACCAGCACCAGGTCGAACGGCGCCTTGATGGCGTCGGCCGCCACGGTGGGCGGCGTCGCCAGGGCGAGATCGCCCTTCCGGCTCTTGACCACCAGGCCGGTCTTCGCCAGTTCGGCCGTGCGGCGCGGCCGCACCAGGAAGGTGACGTCACGTCCGGCGGCAAGCAGCCGCGCACCGAAGTAACCGCCGATCGCACCGGCGCCGACCACGAGGATGCGCATATCCCGTCCTTTCGACTCACTCAGAGTCCCGACAATGGCCACGCCCCAGGTGACGTCAAAACAGATTTCCGCCGACACGCACGACAAAACCTCGGCCGACGCGACCCCTCAGTCGAGCCCGTTGCCGCCGTAGAGCCATTCCAGCGTATCGAGCCAGTCGGCCTGGCTCTTGGCGGTCATGATCGCGTTGCGCAGCGCGGCGTGCGGTCCGGCCGGGTGATAGACGTGATCGCCCATGGCGCGCGACATGAGCTGGACCCGCGCCGTGCGCAGCACGCGGCGGTCGCGATAGGTCGTGAGGCCCGCCTCGAGCGTATCGGTCCTGGCAAGGGAATCGGCCAGGCACACCGCATCCTCCATCGCCATGCAGGCGCCCTGCGCCATGTATTGCAGCATGGGATGGGCGGCATCGCCCAGCAGCGCCACCCGGCCGTCGAGCCATTTGTCGACGGGCTCGCGATCGCACAGCACCCACATGTGCCAGTCCTTGCCGTGGCCGATGATGCTCTGCGCGCGCTGGCAGATGTGGGTGAAGCCGCGCCGCACCTCCTCGACCGGCACCGGCTTGCCGGCGACCGGCTCGGGCGCGTCGTTGTGGTAGGTGACGACGAGGTTGAACACCTTCCAGCCCGACAGCGGGTAATGGACGATGTGGCACTTCGGGCCGGCCCACAGGGTCGCCGCGTTCCAGCGCAGGTCCTCCGGCATCTGCTCGGTCGGAATCACCGAGCGGTAGGTCGTGTGGCCCGACACTCTCGGAGCGCCGTCGCCGGTGACCTGACGGCGCACGTTCGACCACAGCCCGTCGGCACCGATCAGCGCTGCGCCGCGCACCGTCTCGCCGTTGGCGAGCTTCGCCGCGACGCCGGTTTCGTCCTGGTCGTAGCCTCTCACTTCGGCGCTGGTCCTGAGCTCGATCAAGGCGTGGTCGCGACAGGCCTTCAGCAACACGCCATGCAGATCGCCGCGATGGACCACGGCGTAGGGGTTGCCGAAGCGCGCGCGAAATTTCTCGCCGAGATCGATATGGGTGATCTCGCCGTCGGTCATGGCAGTCCATCAGGCGCAGCGTGTCGATATAGACCGCCATGCTGCGCGCCGCTTCGCCCACGCCCAGGCGGTCGAAGCAGTGGAAGGCGTTGGGCCCGAGCTGGATGCCGGCGCCGATCTCGCCCAGCTGGTTGGCCTTCTCCAGCACCAGCGAGCCGATGCCCTTCTGGGCCAGCGCCAGCGCCGCGGCCAGCCCGCCGATGCCGCCGCCCGCGATGAGGATGGGATTATCTAGAGGCACGAGAAAGGTCCCTTCCTTCGGCTACGCTCAGGACAGGCGCTGCGCTCGGGATGACAACGTTACTTTGGCCCTGCGACGACTTTCTGATCATGCAGCTTCGCGATCTCGTGGTCCGGCAGGCCGAGAATACCCGACAGGATCTCGTCCGTATGCTGGCCCAGCACCGGCGCCGCTCGGGGCGGCTGCGCGCGGCACCGCGCCGAACTGCAGCGGCGTGGCGGCCACCGGATAGCGGCCGATGCCGGGCTGGTCGAGGATCGTGAACAGCGGATTGTCGAGCACGTTGGTCCTTGTCGGCCGCCAGCTCGCGGAAAGTCTGGTAGGGCGCCCACAGCGCGCCGGCCTTCTTCAGCGCCGCGCCGACGTCGGCCGCGGTCTGCGCCGCGACCCAGGGTTCGATGACCGCGCAAAGCTCGGCGCGGGCCAGCCAGCGGCCGGCATCGGTTTTCAGATCGACGCCCTTGGCCGCCTCGATCTTCTTGAAAGCATCGGCAAAGCCACCGGCGCTGGCCAGCGCATCGACATGGCGATCGGAGAAGATGCAGATCATGACGAAGCGGCCGTCCTTCGTTTTGAAGTCGCGGCCGAAGGTGCCGAAGATCTCGTTGCCGAAGCGCGGCCGGTCGACCTGGTTGACCACAGCCTCGCCGATATAGCCCAGCGCCGAGGTCACCGAGAGTGCCATGTCCTGCAGCGGCAGCACGATCCTCTGGCCCTCCCCGGTCAGGCGCCGATGCCGCTCGGCGGCCAGGATCGCCATGGCGCCGGCATAGGCCGTCGCCAGGTCCCAGGGCGGTGCCACGGCGTTCACCGGCCCGTCGTGGCCGACCGGACCCGTCACCATGGGAAAGCCCGTGATGGCGTTCACCGTGTAGTCGACATGCGCGCTGCCGTCGCGCGCGCCCACGATGTTGAGGGCGATCAGGTCGGCGCGCTTCTTCGACAATTCCTCGTAGGCGAGCCAGCCGCGGGCCGGCATGTTGGTGGTGAAGATGCCGGCGCCCTCGCCCGGCGCGGTGATGAGCGCCGTCAGGAGCTCGCGACCGCGCGGGTTGCGCAGGTCGACGGCGATCGAGCGCTTGCCCTTGTTGAGGCCGGCCCAGTAGATCGAGCGGCCGTCCTTGGTGATCGGCCAGCGGTCGCTGTCGAGCCCGCCCTTGATGTCGTCGAAACGGATCACGTCGGCGCCCAACTGGGCGAGCGTCATGCCGCCCAGAGGGGCGGCGATGAACGCCGAGCCTTCGACGATGCGAAGGCCGGCCAGGATGCCTGTCATTAATGCGTTCCCGTTGTCTTATTTCTTGAGGTCGGCAAGGTTGTTCTTTCGCTTGTCGAGCCACCAGCCGTACTCGGGCGTCCACATCTCGAAGTCGGCATCGCAGCCCAGCTCCTGTGCCGCATGCAGCGCCCAGAACGGATCGAACAGCGCCTGGCGGCCAATGGCTATGAGGTCGGCGTCGCCTGCCTGCAGGATCGCCTCGGCCTGCGGCCCGTCGAGGATCAGCCCGACGGCCATGGTGTGGATGTCCGCTTGGCGCTTGACCGCCGCAGCGAACGGCACCTGGAAGCCCAGCGAGCGCTTGACGGGCAGCGCCGTCGACAGGCCGGTCAGACCGCCCGAGGAACAGTCGATCACGTCGACGCCCAGCTCCTTCAGCGCCTTGGCGAAGACGACCGTGTCCTCGACCTCCCAGCCGCCCGCGCCATCGACCGTCGAGACGCGGATGAACATCGGCTTGCTGACCGGCCAGGCGGCGCGCACGGCGCGCGCCGCCTCGAGCGGGAAGCGCATGCGGCCGGCGCGGTCGCCGCCATATTGGTCGTTCCGCTTGTTGCTGATCGGCGACAGGAACTGCGCCAGCAGGTAGCCGTGCGCGCCATGGATCTCGATCACGTCGTAGCCCGCCGCATCGGCGCGCTTGGCGGCCTCGCCGAACTTCCGCACCAGCGTCGCGATGTCGTCGACGGCGAGCTGGCGCGGGATCTGCCAGCCATCGGCCGCCGACAGCTCGGAGGGGCCGACCACTTCCCATTTCTGCCAGCCGGCGCCCGCCGGGCCGAGCTGGCCCGGCTTGTCGAAGGAGCGCGGCGTGCTGCCCTTGCGGCCGGCATGGGTGATCTGCGTGCCGGCGAGCGCGCCCTCCTGCTTGAGGAAGCGCACCAGGCGCCGGTGGCCCTCGATCTGGCCGTCGTCCCACATGCCAAGATCGCCCTGGGTGACACGGCCGCGCGGCTCGATGGCGCAGTTCTCGGTGAAGACGATGCCGAACTTGCCCAGCGCGAACTTGCCGAGATGGACCAGATGGTAGTCGTTCACCTGCCCGTCGACGGCGCGGTACTGCACCATGGGCGAGACGACCGAGCGATTGGGCGCGGTGACGCCGCGCAGGCGGAGCGGAGTGAAGAGAAGCGGTTTCTGCAAAGGTCGGTCCCCCGGACGGGATGGCTTATCGGCGGGGGAACATAGACCGGCCGGGCGGCCCGGGCCTATCCTTCCGCCATGTATGACCTCGTCATCCGAAACGGAACCGTTTTAGACGGCTCGGGCGCGCCGCGCCGGATCGCCGATATCGCCGTCCAGGACGGAAAAATTGCCGCAGTCGGCCCAGAGCTTGGCCGAGGCCGCCGCGAGATCGACGCCGCGGGCTTGATCGTGGCGCCGGGCTTCGTCGACATCCACACCCACTATGACGGTCAGGCGACCTGGGACCCGTTCGTGACGCCCAGCTCCTGGCACGGCGTCACCACCACGGTGTTCGGCAATTGCGGCGTCGGCTTCGCGCCGGTGCGGCCCGGCAAGTCGCCCTACCTGATCAACCTGATGGAAGGCGTCGAGGACATTCCCGGCACGGTGCTGAACGAAGGCGTGAAGTTCGACTGGGAGTCCTTCTCCGACTATCTCGATACGCTGGACTCGATGCGCCGGGCCGTCGATGTCGCGGCCCAGCTGCCGCACGGCGCGCTGCGCTTCTACGTCATGGGCGAGCGCGGTGCCGAACACGCCGAGGTGCCGAACGAGCGCGAGATCGAAGAGATGGCGCGCCTCACCGAGGAGGCGCTGCGGGCGGGCGCGATGGGCTTCACGACCTCGCGCACGACCAAGCACAAGGCGCGCGACGGCCGCTTCACGCCCTCGCTCAGCGCCCGCGAGGCCGAGCTTTTGGGCATTGCCGCCGGTATCAAGCGCGCCGGCCGCGGCGTGCTGCAGGTCAATTCCGACTTCGGGCCGGGCGAGTTCGAGGCGCTGGAGGCGGCGTCGGCGCTGGCCGGCCGGCCGCTCTCCTGCCTGCTGGTGCAGGTCGACGCGCAACCGAAGCTGTGGCGCGAGACGCTCGACCAGATCCATGGCGTGCGCAACGCCGGGCGCCTGGCCAATGCGCAGGTGGGCTCGCGGCCGATCGGCGTCATCATGGGACTGGAGACGACGGCCCATCCGTTTGCCGCCCATCCGGCGTGGCTCGAGATGCGCAAGCTCTCGCCTGCCCAGCGCCATCAGCGGCTGGTGGCGGATGCCGAGCTGCGTCGGCGCCTGCTCGAACAGCCGGCGGGCGGCGGTCCCCGCGCCTTCATGGCCGAGTCGTTCCACAAGATGTTCCCGATGGGCGAGCGGCCCGACTACGAGCCCGACGCGGAGAATTCGGTCGCCGCGATCGCCCGGCGCAGCGGCCGCACGCCGCAGGCGGTGGCGCTCGAGGAGATGATGGCGCGCGGCGGCAAGGGGCTGCTGATGCTGCCCTTCGAGAACTACGCCTATGGCAGCCTCGACGTGGTGCACGAGATGATCACCGATCCCGCCACGGTGCTGGGCGTGGCCGACGGCGGCGCCCATGTCGGCGTGATCTGCGACGCCTCCTCGCCCACCTCGCTCCTCACCTTATGGGGTCGCGACCGCACGCGCGGCCCCCGGCTGCCGCTCGAGTTCCTGGTCGCCAAGCAGACGCGCGGCACGGCCGAGGCCTATGGGCTGCTCGATCGCGGCCTGCTGGCGCCCGGCCACAAGGCCGACATCAACGTGATCGACTTCGACGCGCTGGCGCTGAAGCGGCCCGAGGTGGTCTACGACCTGCCGGCCGGCGGCCGCCGCCTGATCCAGCGCGCGGCGGGCTACCGCCACACCTTCAATGCCGGCGTGGAGACCGTGCACGACGACGAGCTGACCGGCGAACGCCCGGGCCGGCTGGTCCGGGGAGCGCAGGTCGCCGGCTAAACTCTTGGCGGAGCGCGGGCGTCCCGCCCGCTCATGATCATGAGCGGGCGGGACGCCCGCGCTCCGGAAGACCATGAGCGCCAATGGCGCGCGCCCGGCATCACACCGTCATATGACGGCGCACCGCGTCGGCGTCGAAGCTCTCGCGCGTGCCTGACATAACGACCTCGCCACGGTCCATCACCGCGAAATCGTCGGCCAGCTCGTGGGCGAATTCGAGATACTGCTCGACCAGCAGGATCGCCATGTCGCCCCGCTGGCGCAGGAAGACGATGGCCCGGCCGATATCCTTGATCACCGAAGGCTGGATGCCCTCGGTCGGCTCGTCGAGCACCAGCAGCTTGGGCCGCATGGTGAGCGCCCGGCCGATGGCGAGCTGCTGTTGCTGACCGCCCGACAGATCGCCGCCGCGGCGCCTCAGCATCGACTCGAGCACCGGGAAGAGCTCGAACACCTCGTCGGGGATCTTCTTCTGGTCGCGGGTGACGGGCGCGAAGCCGGTCTCGAGGTTCTCCTTGACCGTGAGCAGCGGAAAGATCTCGCGGCCCTGCGGCACCATGGCGACGCCGCGCCGCGCCCGCTCGTAGGGCGGCAGCCGCGAGACTTCCTGGCCGTCGAGCGCGATCGACCCCGAGGCGATCGGCTGCAGGCCGACGATGGCGCGCAGCAGGCTGGTCTTGCCCACGCCGTTGCGGCCCAGCAGGCAGGTCACCCGGCCGACGGTCGCGGTGAGCGACACCGAGCGCAGCGCCTGGGCGGCGCCGTAGAAGAGATCGACGTTCTGGACCGCGAGCATCGCTAGCGCCCGAGATAGACTTCGACGACGCGCGGATCGGCGCTCACCTGGTCGAGCGAGCCCTCGGCCAGCATCGAGCCCTCGTGCAGCACCGTCACCTTGACGCCGAGTGCGCGTACGAAGCTCATGTCGTGCTCGACCACCACCACCGAATGGGTCCGGTTGATCTCGCGCAGCACCTGCGCCGTGGTCTCGGTCTCGACATCGGTCATGCCGGCCACCGGCTCGTCGACCAGCAGCAGCTTGGGATCCTGGGCGAGCAGCATGCCGATCTCGAGCCACTGCTTCTGGCCGTGGCTGAGCCGCGCGCCCAGCATGTGCTGCTGCGGGCCCATGCGGATGATCGACAGGATCTCGTCGAGCCGGTCGTTCTCGGCCTTGGTCGGCTGGGCCAGCAGCAGGCGGTACCAGCTGCGCAGGCCGGCCAGCGCCAGCAGGAGGTTGTCGCGCACCGTGTGGTTCTCGAACACGGTGGGCTTCTGGAACTTGCGGCCGATGCCCAGGGTGGCGATGTCGGCCTCGTCGAGCTTGGTGAGGTCGGCGCGGCCGTCGAACACCACCTCGCCCTCGTCGGGCCGGGTCTTGCCGGTGACGACGTCCATCATGGTGGTCTTGCCGGCGCCGTTGGGGCCGATGATGGCGCGCATCTCACCCGGCTCGACCAGCAGCGAGAGGTTGTTCAGCGCCTTGAAGCCGTCGAACGAGACGGTGACGCCGCTGAGATAGAGCAGCGCCGAGGTGCTGCGTTGTTCCGTCATGCTCATGCGGGCGCCCTCGCCTTGCGCGTGGCGCCGCGCGTGCGGATCTGCGCCCACAGGCCGACGACGCCCTTGGGCAGGAACAGCGTGACGGCGATGAACATGGCGCCCAGCGCGAACAGCCAGATCTCCGGCAGCGCGCCGGTCAGCCAGGTCTTGCCGAAGTTGACGATGAAGGCGCCGATCACCGGCCCGATCAGCGTGCCGCGGCCGCCGACAGCGACCCACAGCACCGCCTCGATCGAGTTGCCGGGCGAGAATTCGCTGGGATTGATGATGCCGACCTGCGGCACATAAAGCGCGCCCGCGACGCCCGCCATGGCGGCAGACAGCACGAAGACGAAGAGCTTGTAGCCCTCGACGCGATAGCCCAGGAAACGCATGCGGCTTTCGGCGTCACGCACCGCGGTCAGCGCCTTGCCGAAGCGCGAACCGACGACGGCGCCCGAGATCACCAGGAAGATCGCCAGCACCAGGGCCGAGGCAAAACACAGCACGGCGCGCGTGCCGTCAGCCTGGACGGAGAAGCCCAGTATGTCCTTGAAGTCGGTCATGCCGTTGTTGCCGCCCAGGCCCATGTCGTTCCTGAAGAAGGCCAGCAGCAGGGCGAAGGTCATCGCCTGGGTGATGATCGAGAGATAGACGCCGGTGACGCGGCTCCTGAAGGCGAACCAGCCCAGCGCCAGCGCCAGCAGGCTGGGCACGAGGACCACCATGATGGCGGCGAACCAGAACTGGTCGAAGCCGTACCAGAACCAGGGCAGCTCCTTGTAGTTCAGGAACACCATGAAGTCGGGCAGGATCGGATTGCCGTAGACGCCGCGGCTGCCGATCTGGCGCATCAGGTACATGCCCATGCAGTAGCCGCCCAGCGCGAAGAAGGCGGCATGACCCAGGGTGAGGATGCCGCAATAGCCCCACACGAGGTCGACGGCGAGGGCGAGCGAGGCGAAGCAGAGATACTTGCCGACAAGCTGAAGCGCCCAGGCCGGCACGTAGAGGGCGCTGGTCGGCGGCATGAGCAGGTTGAGCAGCGGCAGCACGATGCCGATCGCCAGCACCAGCAGCACGAAGAGGCGCAGGTTCCGGCCCATGCCCTGCCACAGGAAGCGCGTGATCATCGGGCCGCCCTCATTCGACCGAGCGGCCCTTCAGCGCGAACAGGCCGCGCGGGCGGCGCTGGATGAAGAGGATGATGAAGACCAGCACCAGGATCTTGCCCAGCACGGCGCCGGCATAGGGTTCGAGGAACTTGTTGACGATGCCGAGCGCGGTGGCGCCGACCAGGGTGCCGAACAGATTGCCGACGCCGCCGAACACCACGACCATGAAGGAGTCGATGATGTAGCCTTGGCCGAGATTGGGGCTGACATTGTCGATCTGGCTCAACGCCACGCCGGCCAGGCCCGCGATGCCCGAACCCAGGCCGAAGGTGAGCGCATCGACCCTGGGCGTGCGGATGCCCATGGCCGAGGCCATCGGCCGGTTCTGCGTGACGGCGCGCATGTAAAGGCCAAGCGGCGTCTTGCGCAGCAGCAGGATCAGGGCCGCGAACACCACCAGCGCGAACACCACGATCCAGAGCCGCCCGTAGGTGATGTTGAGCTGGCCCAACTGGAACGTGCCCGACATCCATGACGGCGAGCCAACCTCGCGATTGGACGGGCCGAAGATCGAGCGGACCGCCTGCTGCAGCACAAGCGACAGCCCCCAGGTGGCCAGCAGGGTGTCGAGCGGCCGGCCGTAAAGGAAACGGATGATGGTGCGCTCGATCAGGATGCCGACGACGCCGGAGACCAGGAAGGCGAGCGGCAACGCGATCAGCAGCGAGGCGTCGAACAGGTGCGGCGCGGAGGTGCGGATGATCTCCTGCACGACGAAGGTCGTGTAGGCGCCCAGCATCACCATCTCGCCATGCGCCATGTTGATCACGCCCATGGTGCCGAAGGTGATGGCGAGCCCGATCGCCGCCAGCAGCAGCACCGAGCCCAGCGAAATGCCGTACCAGACGTTCTGCGCCACTTCCCAGGCGGCGATCGTCTGGCGGATCGAACTCGGCGCCGGCGGTCGCTGCGTCCTTGACCTCGCCCTCGGACGACGCCGCCGTTGCCTGCAGCACGGCCAGGGCATCGCGGTCGCCGCGCTCGCGCACCAGCGCGATCGCTTCCACCTTCTGCGCCGCCGGCGCATCGGAGGCGAGCACGCTGGCGGCGCGCGCCTCGCTCATAGAGCGCTTGATGCGCGCGTCCTTTTCGACGGCCAGCGCCGCATCGAGGGCGGCCAGCGAGGAGGCGTCGCGGCGCTTGAAGAGAGCTTCGGCCGCACCCCGCCGCACGGCGGGATCGGGGCTCATCAGGGTAAGCGACCCGACGGCGGCCTCGATGACACCGCGTAGCCGGTTGTTGACCCGGACGCGCTCGAGCTCGGCTTCGGTGCCGGTGCCGGCCGGCTTGCCGGAGATCGCCTCGGTGAGTGCCAGCTGGTTGCCGTCGGGCTTGCCGATCAGCACGAGGCTGTCGGACTGGCGGACATAGAGCTGGCCCGCGGCCAGCGCCTCGAGAATGGGGGCGGCACGGGCGTCGCCCGACGTCGCGAGCGCGCCTATCGCGGTCTCGCGATCGCCGAAACTGCCGGTCGTGAGGCTGCCGACAAGCGCCGGCAGATCGGCCGCCAGAGCGGCGCCCGCGATCAGCAGCGAGGCCAGCGCCGACAGCAGCACCGCCGGCAGACGCGAGAGAAGCATGGCTGAGAATTAACCCGGAGATGAGAACGGGGCGACTCGAAAGTCGCCCCGCCCCTGTGAGTTGGTGATGCTTTGAGCCTACTTGCCCTTGCCGCCGCACTTGCCGGTGACGACATTGAAGTTGCCGCAGTTCATCGGCTTGCGCCAATCGGCAATCAGGTCCTTGGAGTCCGGCAGATAGGGCGACCACTCGTTGGCGACCAGCAGGCCGGAAGTCTGCCACACCGTGTCGAACTGGCCGTTGCCCTGGATCTCGCCGATCAGGACGGGCTTGGTGATGTGATGGTTCGGCATCATCGCCGAGTAGCCGCCGGTCAGGTTGGGCACCGCGACGCCGACGATGGCGTCGATCACCGCGTCCGGATCGGTCGTGCCGGCCTTCTTGACCGCCTCGACCCACATGTTGAAGCCGATGTAGGCCGCTTCCATCGGATCGTTGGTCACACGCTTCGGGTTCTTGGTGAAGGTCTGCCAGGTCTTGATGAAGGCCTCGTTGGCCGGGTTCTTGACCAACTCGAAGTAGTTCCAGGCGGCGAGATGGCCGACCAGCGGCTTGGTGTCGATGCCGGCCAGCTCTTCTTCGCCGACCGAGAACGCCACCACCGGAATGTCCTTGGCCTTGATGCCCTGGTTGCCGAGTTCCTTGTAGAACGGCACGTTGGCGTCGCCGTTGATGGTCGACACGACGGCGGTCTTCTTGCCGGCCGAGCCGAACTTCTTGATATCGGCCACGATCGACTGCCAGTCGGAATGACCGAACGGCGTGTAGTTGATCATGATGTCTTCCTGCTTGACGCCCTTCAGCTTGAGGTACGCCTCGAGGATCTTGTTGGTCGTGCGCGGATAGACGTAGTCGGTGCCGGCCAGGACCCAGCGCTGCACCTTTTCATTGGCCATCAGATAGTCGACGGCCGGGATCGCCTGCTGGTTGGGCGCGGCGCCGGTGTAGAACACGTTGCGCTGGCTTTCCTCGCCCTCGTACTGCACGGGGTAGAACAAGAGGCCGTTCAGCTCCTCGAACACCGGCAGCACCGACTTGCGGCTGACCGAGGTCCAGCAGCCGAACACCGCCGCGACCTTGTCCTTCTGCAGGAGCTCGCGCGCCTTCTCGGCGAACAGCGGCCAGTTCGACGCCGGATCGACGACCACGGCCTCGAGCTTGCGGCCGAGCACGCCGCCCTTCTTGTTCTGCTCTTCGATCAGCATCAGCATGACGTCCTTCAGGGTCGTCTCGCTGATCGCCATCGTGCCTGACAGTGAATGCAGAATGCCGACCTTGATCGGCGGCGCCTGCGCAAACGCATTGCCTGCCACCCCGGCCAGCAGGCCGGCGGCGACGAGCCCCGTCCTCATAATTGAACCCAACTTCATCCCGCTCTCCTTGTTTTTCGACGGAAACCCCCCGTCGGCACGAAGACAGCGAAAGCCGTGCCAAATGCCTGCTAATGGCCGGGATAACTTTTCGTTGGTGGTCCCGCCAAGGACTTCGACACGCAGCAAGACATCAAAAGTGGTATTTTCATCGCGACCCCCAATATGTAGCCACCAGGGCCGCCATTGCGGACTTGACCGGCGCAGCCCCCGCCGCAGGACACCTCGCACACACTCGCTACGGGCAGGGAAGCTACTGCCCTCGCGTACAGCTCACCTATTATGAGATCGCCGGTCTCGAAAACCGGCATCGGTGAGGCCGCCTCGACAACAGGCAGTTTTATGCCTGCAAAATCGGCAGCTGCTCGCGCACCGTCAACGGGCCGGCAGGCCGCCCTGGCGCACGATGAAAGCCGCGATGTCGGCCACGCCCTTGTTCTCCTTGAGGTTGGAAAAAAGGAACGGCCGGGCGCCGCGCATCCGGCGCGCATCGCGGTCCATGACGTCGAGGTTGGCGCCGACCAGGGGCGCGAGGTCGATCTTGTTGATCACCAGCAGGTCGGAGCGGGTGATGCCCGGCCCGCCCTTGCGCGGGATCTTCTCGCCGGCCGCCACGTCGATCACGTAGATCGTGAGATCGGCCAGCTCGGGCGAGAAGGTGGCGGCGAGGTTATCGCCGCCCGATTCGACGAACACGATCTCGAGCTTGGGCCATTTGCGCACGATGTCCGAGACCGCCGCGAGATTGATCGAGGCGTCCTCGCGGATCGCGGTGTGCGGGCAACCGCCGGTCTCGACGCCGACGATGCGGTCGGGCTCGAGCGCGCCGGCGCGCGTCAGGAACTCGGCATCCTCCTTGGTGTAGATGTCGTTGGTGACGACGGCGATGTCGTAGTCGTCGCGCATCGTCTTGCACAGGCGCTCGACCAGAGCGGTCTTGCCCGAGCCGACCGGGCCGCCCACGCCCACCCTGAGGGGACCGCGCAAATCCATCACTGCATCTCCCGCGTGAGCAACGCGATGAACGCCACGCCCAGCGCCAGGCAGAGCGGCGAATAGAGGTAGAAGTCGCGGGTGCGGAACGGCTCCGCCGTGAAGCGCGCCCGCCAGCGTGCACTGTAGCCCGCCGTGCCGCGGATGAAGAAGACCGCGCCGACCACGATCGACCCGATCAGGACGAGCTGGCTTTGCGGCCAGGCCATGATCACCCACGGCCAGAGCGCGACGGCGACCAGCGCCGCGGCGACCGCGGCGCACTGCCAGGGCGGCGGCATGCGGACGCGCCCGTCGCCGATCACCGCGCGCGCGAGATCGGGCTCGCTGGCAGCGGGCCAGATCCCGCCCATCGCCCACCAGGCATGGGCACCAGCCAGGAACGCCAGCACCAGCGACAGCGCGACGGGAAGGGTCATGAGCGGAACAGCCTCGTGTACTGCGTCTCGTGCCGGAGCGAGCACCAGTCGAGCAACGGCGTCGCCGTGCCGACTTCGTCGAGCGAGACCACGAGCATAGCCGCTTGGGCGGCGTCGTTCACGGCTCTTTCGAGGGCGGCCAGCGCCAGCTGGCCGTCGGTCTGGCCGAGCGGCACGGTGCGGAGCGCCGCTGAGATCAGGTTGGCGGTGAAGGCGTGCAGGTAGCCCGCCAGCGCCGGCTCGAGCGCGATGCCGTGTGCCGCGGCGGCCAGCGCGACGGCCACCGGCAAGGCGAGCTCGCCGCCCAGCCGGTCGTGCGCGGCTGTGAGCGCGGCGTGCGGCCAGGCGGTGCGGGTGATCGACAGGAACGAGCCGCCCTGCTGGCGCGATTCCAGCGCCATCTCCATCGTGCCGCGCCACGCCGCCGCGCGCTCGGCGATGGCGTCGAAGGCGGGCCAGTCTTCGGCGGTCGCGGCCTGCCAGGCGGCGGCGAACAGCGCGCCGTCGACGGCGCCCGTCCCGCGCAGCAGCACGCTCTCCAGCCACGCGACCAGCGAGGCGCGGTCCTTGATGAAACCTTCCTCGACGGCGGTCTCGACGCCGTGGCTGTAGCTGAAGGCGCCGATCGGATAGGCGGGCGACAGCCAGGCCAGCAGGCGATAGAGCGGGTCTCTTGCCGGACCGCGGGCCCCTGTCCTGAGCGAAGCCGAAGGATCCAGGACCGCCTCAGGATTCCTGAGCGGGCCTGGAGGCCCGCGGTCCGGCAAGACGCTAACCATGGCGCTCTGCGTGCAATGGGCCGTGGCGCTGGCCGGGATCGTGATTGTGCTGGCCGTAGGCGCCGCCTTCCGGATCGAACGGCGCGCGCACCTTGCGCACCTCGGCGCCCAGGCCCTTCAGCATGTCGACGATGACGTGATCGTCGCGGATCAGGATGCGGTCGGCGTCGATCTGCGCCGGCAGGTGACGATTGCCGAGATGCCAGGCGACGCGGGCGAACGACGCGGCGTCGCGGCCGCGCACCTCGACCAGGTCCTCCTCGGCCGCCTTGACCTCGACGAAGCCGCCGTCTTCCAGCTTCAGGCCGTCGCCGGTGTGCAGCACGACGGGTTCGACCAGGTCGAGCAGGAAATCGAGCCCGCCATCGCCCAGCATGCGCAGCCGGCGGCGATAGCGGTCGTCGAATAGCAGGGTGACGGTGTCGCTGCGCTCGGCGACCGGCCAGTGGCCGGCGCGGAAGACGTCGGTGGCGCGTTTCATCCCTCCGTCACCCCGAGCGTAGCGAAGCGGAGCCGAGGGGCCTCGTTTCCGTCGACGAGGATGAGGAGGTCCCTCCACTGCGCGCCTGCGGCGCTTCGGTCGGGATGACGGAGGTGGTCAAAACAGGAAATACCGTTGCGCCATCGGCAACACTGTCGCCGGCTCGCAGGTCAGAAGCTCGCCGTCGGCGCGGACCTCGTAGGTTTCGGGGTCGACCTCGATGTTGGGGCAGAGGGCGTTGTGCACCATGTCCTTCTTGCCGATCTTGCGGGTGCCCTTCACCGGCAGGAGCGGTCGGGTGAGGCCCCATTTCTTGGCCACGCCCTTGGCGATCGAGGCCTGCGACACGAACAGCGCGGGGCTCGCGACAAGGCTCTTGCCGAAGGCGCCGAACATCGGGCGGTAGTGCACCGGCTGCGGCGTCGGGATCGAGGCGTTGGGATCGCCCATTGGCGCGGCCACGATCGTTCCGCCGATCAGCACGCAGTCCGGCTTGGCGCCGAAGAAGGCGGGCGACCAGATCACGATGTCGGCGCGCTTGCCGACCTCGATCGAACCGACATGGCGCGCGATGCCGTGGGTGATGGCGGGATTGATGGTGTACTTGGCGACGTAGCGCTTGACCCGGACATTGTCGTTGTCGCCGGTCTCGTCCTTCAGGCGGCCGCGCTGCTTCTTCATCTTGTCGGCGGTCTGCCAGGTGCGGATCACGACCTCGCCGACCCGGCCCATCGCCTGGCTGTCGGACGACATCATCGAGAAGGCACCCATGTCGTGCAGGATGTCCTCGGCGGCGATGGTCTCCTTGCGGATGCGGCTTTCGGCGAAGGCCACGTCCTCGGGAATCGCCGGGTCGAGATGATGGCAGACCATCAGCATGTCGAGATGCTCGTCCACGGTGTTGACCGTGTAGGGCATGGTCGGGTTGGTCGACGACGGCAGCACGTTCTTCTCGCCGCACAGCCGGATGATGTCGGGCGCGTGGCCGCCGCCCGCGCCCTCGGTGTGGAAGGTGGCGATGGCGCGGCCCTTGAAGGCGGCGCGCGTGGTCTCGACGAAGCCCGATTCGTTCAAGGTGTCGGTGTGGATCGCCACCTGCACGTCCATGCGGTCGGCGACGGTCAGGCAATTGTCGATGGCGGCGGGCGTCGTGCCCCAGTCCTCGTGCAGCTTCAGCCCGCAGGCGCCGCCCTCGACCTGCTCCTTGATGCCGGCCGGCTTGCTGGTGTTGCCCTTGCCGAAGAAGCCGAGATTCATCGGAAAGCCCTCGGCCGCCTGCAGCATTCGGCCGAGATGCCAGGGGCCGGGCGTGATCGTCGTGGCGAAGGTGCCGTGCGCCGGACCGGTGCCGCCGCCCATCATGGTGGTGACGCCGCTGTAGAGCGCTTCGTCGATCTGCTGCGGGGCGATGAAATGGATGTGGCAGTCGATGCCGCCCGCGGTCACGATCTTGCCCTCGCCGGCGATCGCCTCGGTGCCCGGGCCGATGATGATGTCGACCTTGGGCTGGATGTCGGGGTTGCCGGCCTTGCCGATGCCGACGATGCGGCCGTCCTTGAGGCCGATATCGGCCTTCACGATGCCCCAGTGATCGACGATCAGCGCATTGGTGATGACGGTATCGACGGCGCCCTGCGCGCGCGTGCGCTGGCTCTGGCCCATGCCGTCGCGGATCACCTTGCCGCCGCCGAACTTCACCTCCTCGCCGTAGGTCGTGTGGTCGCGCTCGACCTCGATGAAGAGGTCGGTGTCGGCCAAACGCACCTTGTCGCCCACCGTCGGGCCGAACATGTGGACATAGGCCGAGCGCGAGATGCGGGTCGGGCCCTGGTTGGAGGGGCCGACCTTGGCGGTCGGGCCGAGCTTGCCCGAGACCCTGGCCTGGAAGCCGTGGCTTTCGCGGCCGCCCATGTAGGGCGTGAGCCGCACGGTGCGCGACTGGCCGGGCTCGAAGCGCACGGCGGTGCCGGCGGCGATGTCGAGCCGCATGCCCTTGGCGCGCTTGCGGTCGAACTTGAGCGCGTCGTTGGTCTCGAAGAAATGATAGTGGCTGCCGACCTGGATCGGCCGGTCGCCGGTGTTGGCGACCTCGATCGTGATCGGGTTGCGGCCCTTGTTGAGTTCGAGTTCGCCGGGCGCGGCGAGGATTTCACCGGGGATCATGGATGGGTTCCTTTTGACGCGTTCTTCGCATCGTCATGTTCCTCTCCCCCGCTAGGGGGAGAGGCTAGGAGAGGGGGAATCGACGTGCGCAGCCCCCTCTCCCCGCCTCTCCCCCTAGCGGGGGAGAGGAGCATGAATGAAGGGTGGAAAGAGTTGGCTTCACCGAATCGGCGCATGGACGGTGACGAGCTTGGTGCCGTCGGGGAAGGTCGCCTCGACCTGGATCTCCTCGATGATGTCGGCCACGCCCTCCATCACCTGCTCGCGGCTGAGCACGTGAGCGCCGGCCTGCATCAGGTCGGCGACCGAGCGGCCGTCGCGCGCGCCCTCGACGACGAAGTCGCTGATCAGCGCGATTGCTTCGGGATGGTTGAGCTTCACCCCGCGCTCGAGGCGTCGGCGCGCGACCGTGGCCGCCATGGCGATCAGCAGCTTGTCCTTTTCACGCGGCGTCAGATTCATCGATCGTTTCCCCCGCCCTACTCTTGCCGATCAGCAAGACTATAAGAGGCTGCATCAAACATGCCAAACTCGCGGCAGGCGGCATCCGCGAAAATCGGTGAGAAAGCGGATGACGGCGCCGCGCACGGCGGTCGCCTCGCCCAGCAGGCGGGCCACCATCACGCCATTCACCAGGGTGACGCCGGCACGCACCTCGCCCGCAGCCTCGAGAAGCGCGCGTGCTTTATCGAAGTTCGGCTGCGGCGCCTCCCAGACACCGATCACGGTGGCCAGCGCATTGGCCGCGCCGAAGCCTGCGCCGTCGGGCGTCTCGCCCTCGATGCGCAGCGTGTCGGTCCAGGCGAGCCGGCCGGCGCGGCGCACCGACCAGGCGTCGAGCAGGAGGCCCGAGACGAAACGCTCGCCCGAGGCGGCGCGGCCCAGCACCACCATTTCGCAGGCGAGCAGGGCGCCGCCCGGCTCGACGTCGGCCACGGTGCGGCGTTTGAGCCGCGCGCCCTGGAAGACGATGGTCTCCTGCGGCAGCCAGTCGAGGGTGGCGCCCCCGCCCACGCGCACGGCGACATCGATGGCGCAATGGCCACCGCCCGCGGCGGCGCGATAGACCTTCTCGGCCGCCTGGGTGGTCGCCACGACGGTGGCACCGGGGCCGATTTCGATGGCCATTTTCAGCGAATCGCCGTCGGTCACGCCGCCCGAGGTGGTGAGCAGAACGGCCTGCGGCGGTTCGCCCGGCTCGGAATGAGGGAACAAAACCCGGCAGGGATCGCGTTGATAGAGATCGCCCAGCCGCGTCCGGCCGTCCCGCAGGTCGAAGGCGACACGGCATTCGCCGGAAGCGCGCTGCAGGCGGTGGGGGATGGCGGTCATCGGCATCGACTTGATAGATTAGGCACCGAAATGAGCAAGGCCTTCACCAAGGAAAGCGACGGCGACGACGAGGACGACCTGCCCGAGGACGTGGGCGGGCTGCCGGTCAGCGCCAAGAACTACATGACCCCGGAGGGCTTCGCCCGCCTGCGGGAAGAGCTGAACACGCTGCTGCGCCAGGAGCGGCCCGATGTGGTGAAGGTCGTGACCTGGGCGGCCGGCAACGGCGACCGCTCGGAGAACGGCGACTACATCTATGGCAAGAAGCGGCTGCGCGAGATCGACCGCCGCGTGCGCTATCTCAGCAAGCGGCTGGCCAATGCCGAGGTGGTCGACCCGGCCAGGCGCGCCCGCACCGACCAGGTGTTCTTCGGCGCCACCGTGACCTGCGCCAACACGCGCGACGAGGAACGAACGGTCAAGATCGTCGGCGTCGACGAGGTCGACCTCAGCAAGGGTCATGTGAGCTGGATCTCGCCGATCGCCAAGGCGCTGCTGCGCGCCGAGGAGGGCGACGTGGTGAGGCTGCGCACGCCGGCCGGCGTGGAGGAGCTCGAGATCGTGAAGGTCGAATACGTCTGACCGGGTGCCGCGGCAGTCCGGTTCGTGAATCCGCATTTCCCGCAATTTCCGCTACCCAGATTACGCCCATCGCGGTCCCCGGCGGGGGGCGTCCTCTGGGGTTAGCGCAGTTAGCGCAGTTAGCGCAGGCGCGCTGCCGGTCCCGGGAGCAGCATGGGAAGGTTTGGGACGTTTCGGACGTTACGGCGGTTTGGGTTTCGGAGGTTTCCGAGTTGGCGGGATACACGCATCCCCGGCTCAGCGTCATCCGGCAAGGGCGTTTGCGAAAGCCGCGCCAACCGGCTCCCGCCACCCATTCCGCGTCGTAGCAAAACCCTGGAGGGTGAAATTCTGGTCGCCGGTGGAGGGGCATCCAAAGAAAGCTGAGCGTGTGCATTGGCGTCGATCCTCAGTTCGTGAGTGTCGACACGCATACGCCACAACATTGCTCAGGAACGTCAACGACGAGATGTGCGCGGTACCTGCACAACGGCGCGCACAGGATAATTCTTTCGTGTTGGCGCAGAGGTCGAGGAGCGCACGCCGCGGCGGCTGTACAGCATGAGAAGAGCCATGCTCCCGTGATGACTGCAAAAAGCCGTCAGGCGTCAAACGGAAAGCGCGCGGCGTGGTGCCAACCCCAGCCGGCCAGCGGCGAACTTGGGCGGGAATATGCAGCGTGCGCGCGCTTGATCGCCACCGCCATGATGTGCAATTGCGGTCGTAGTGCTATGCAAATCGCTATCTTTTGCGGATTAATTCTCTAACTTGGCGGCCGGGATCTGCATGTCGGGGGGCGTGCAAAGTCATTGTGGGGTGGGATGTCGGATTGGGCAGCGATCCTGCCGTCGGCGCTCGACGGGATCAGGTACGGCATCGTCCTCCTGGACGCAGATCTGCAGGCGCGGTTCATCAACGGGCCTACTACCGCATGTTCGGCCTCGCCCATGCGGCGCCGGGCGCGGGCTATCATGTCAACGACATCATCGCCCATGCCTGCAACACCGGCGTGTTCGATACCGGCGGCCAGGCGATGGAAGACTATGTCCGCGCGCGGCTCGCCCTGATCAGCGATGGCACCCAGCCGCCGGCGCAGCTCCGGCTGAGCAATGGCCGCATCCTCAACTTCGAATCGCAGATCCTGTCGGACGGGGGGCGCATGCTGTCCTTCGACGACATCACGGAGCTCGTCCATTCGGCCGACCGGCTGCGCGTGCTCGCCACCGTCGACGATCTGACGAAGCTCCTGCACCGGCGGCCATTCCTGGACCTGCTCACGAGCGCGTTCACCTACGCCGAGCGCAACGGCCGGCCCCTGTCGGTGCTGATGATCGATGCCGACAACTTCAAGCAGATCAACGACCGGCACGGCCACTCCGTCGGCGACGACGTGCTGCGGGCCATGGCGGCGCGGTGCCTGGGCGTTGTCCGGAAAAACGACATCGTGGGCCGGCTGGGCGGCGAGGAGTTCGCCATCGCCCTCTGGGACACCGACTTGCCGAATGCACTCCTGACGGCCGAGCGCCTGTGCCGCGGCGTCGCCGACGATCCTTTCATGGTCGAGGGCAGCAGGCTGCACGCGACCGTGAGCATCGGCGTGGCGACCCGACAGGCGCAGGGCGGCACTCCAGCCGACCTGCTGGCTTTTGCCGACCGCGCGCTCTACGCCGCGAAGGCGAACGGCCGGAATTGCGTGGCCGCAGATCCGGGCCATGCCGACTGCGGCCGTGGCGACACTGCCCGCAGGGAAGCGATTCATCAGCGTTAGCGGCCCATACGCGACCCCAGGGGGAGACCGGCCCGCAACGGACCTTCGTCAAGTCGGTCCGTCGAGCAGCCCTTGCACCCGGGCCACGGGAATGGCACTTCAGCCCCAGCCCCTCCAGGAGATTGGCTTGCCATGGACTACGCCCTGGTCCTGATCAGCGTTTTCGCGGTCTTTATCCCGGCCCTGTTGCTGCCCGGGCCCGATTTCGTGGCCGTCGTCCGGTCGTCGATGACCTACGGCAGCCGCTCGGGCCTGCTCACGACCTTGGGCGTGTCGATGGGGCTCTGCCTCTACGCGTCGCTCAGCCTGCTCGGCCTGTCGGCGATCCTGGTGAAGTACCAGTGGCTCACCTGGGCGGTGCGCGCCCTGGGCGGGGCGTATCTCATCTTCCTGGGCATCCGGCTTCTCAGGTCCAAGCCGCAGAAGATCGAGCTCGACCAGGCGGCGACCCGGCCCTCCCGGCACCGCGCGGTCCTGTTCGGCTTCCTGGTCACCCTCACCAACCCGAAGGCGATCGTGCTGTTCGCCAGCGTCTTTGCAACGGCCGTCACGGCCTCGACGCCGCATTGGCTGATGGGCGTGATGATCGCCCTGGTGACCGCCTCCTCCCTGACCTGGTATTCCTGCGTCAGCCTCTTCATGTCGTCCGACCCCGTGATGCGTCGCTTCCAGAACGCCCGGCACTGGATCGAGCGGGCGGCTGGCGTTTGCTTCATCGGTCTGGGCGGAAAAGTCCTGACCGACGCCGGAAACCCGATCTCGCCCTGATCCCCAGCGAAACGATCGACACCGTAGCAAACCGGAGATCCGATGACCCGGAGAGGTCGATGAATACGGCTTTGATGATCGGCGTGATCTTGACCCTTGTGCTGGCCACGCCCGCCGTCATGTGGCTGACGAAACTGATACGTCCGCCGAAACCTGAAGAAGAATCGATTCACCGGAAGGTCGCGGCAGCGCGCAAGGACGCGCGCAAGCGGATGGACAGGATCCCTCACCTCTAGGCGAATTGGAACACGACCCGCGCCTTGCCTCCCTTGAGACCTCCCGTCGGGCTCCGCCATCGACAGGCTGGAACGATTTCAGTCCAACGGGCGCGCCACCGGGCAGGTGTCCTCGCCCCCCAACTCCGTTTCAGAGCTCGGCCATCCGATCAACCTGCGCTGATCACCGTGGTCATCGTGTGCCGGGCGCCTGGCTCGAGGTGCACGGCGTTGGGCCCGCAGTTCGCGGTTTCAACGCAGACGAAATGTCTCCAGCCCTCGCCGAGGTCGGCCATCGCCAGGCCCTTGGCGGGGCCCGGATTCCAGGCGACCGTCGTCGCCGAGCCGATCTTGTGGACGCGGATCTGCCGCTTGAGAACGGGATCGTCGACCGTGCAGGCCGCCGTCGTGTTCACGAAGGTGCGATCGACCTCGCCATCGAAGGCAAGCGGGCCGTCGCCGGATACCTTTTCGCGCAGGCCGTCGGTCCGGTCGAGGAAGTGCGTCTTCTCGAGGCCATGGACGCGCACCTTGGCGACATCGCCGACCGTGAGATAGTTGTGCAGCGCCGCCTCGTAGACGAAGGCGCTGCTGCCGCTGTTCTCGACCTCCAGGGCAATCTGCAGCGAGGTATCCAGGACCACCGAGAGCCGGGCGACGAAATCGGCGGTCCACAGGAGGCGTGTGGCGTCGTTGGAAACGAGCCGGAAGACGACGCGAGCGACGCCATCGGCGTCCTGGACACTATCCTCGACTTCCCATGCGCTCGTCCGCGCGAAGCCATGCTGCGGCTTGCGCGCGTCCGTCGGATGCGGACCGAACCACGGAAAGCAGATCGGCACACCGCCACGGATCGCCTTGCCGTCGGCGAACTGGGCAAGAGGGCTCAGGAACAAGACGGGTGAGGCCTGTCCCGCGGGCGTCCATTCGCAGACCTGCGCGCCGTGTGGCGTGAGCCGGGCCCGGCATCGCGGCGTGTCGAAGACAATGAAAGGCGGGCTTCCCATCGGATCGGTCCTACGCGTGTGAGCTGCTTTCGTTAGCCATGGCCTGAATACTACATATTCCTCTCCCCCTTGGGGGAGAGGTTAGGTGAGGGGGTCAACGCGAAGATTGTCTCCTGCATCACCCCCTCACCCAGCCTCTCCCCCAAGGGGGAGAGGAGCATGAGCCCTTGGGGGGAGAGGTCAGGTGAGGGGGTCAACGCGAAGATTGCCTCCTGCATCACCCCCTCACCCCAGCGCGAAGGTTACTTCGCGCGACCTCTCCCCCAATCGCGCCTGTGAAGGCGCTTAGGGGAGAGGAGCATGAGCGGCTGCGCGTTGCGGCTAATCGGGGGATGAATAAACATCGTCCGCATCCGACCGGGGCGCCCAGGCGCTGAGGCAGTCGACTGTGATATCTCCGCAGTGGTCCAACCAACGGCCAAGGAGCGTGCGTCATGGACAGTCCGACCGCCTATCGACGGATTCACGCAAGCTGCCATTGCGGAACCGTGCGCGTGAGGCTCGACTGGCCGCGGTCCGGGCAGGCTATTCCGGTTCGCGCCTGCAGCTGCGCGCTGTGCACGAAGCACAAGGCCGTCTGGACCTCCCATCCCGATGGTCGTTTCCATCTCCAGATCGACGACGACGCCCAGGTGAAGCGATATCGGTTCGGGACGAGAACCGCCGATTTCCACATCTGCCTGACGTGCGGCGTGATGCCGATCGCCACGTGCACGGTCGATGGGACGCAGTACGCGGTCATCAACGTGAACACGTTTGACGACGTCGATCGGAGCGAACTCGTCGAAACGGTTACTGATTTCGAGGGCGAGACGACGGACAATCGACTCGCACGACGGCGGCGCAACTGGACCCCAGGCACGATCGGCACTCTGGAGCACGAGCGGCCGACCGGCTGATTTCAGTCGAACGAGGCGTGCTCGGGCGTCGCCGTCAGAACATCTCCGGCGTGATGACGTTCTGCGGCCGCGGTCCGACCATGCGCCGCGCGCATGGTTTCCGCCGACTTGAGCCGGATGTCGTCCCACGCCTCGGGCGTGAAGAAGGCGGAGTGCGGCGTGATGATCAGGCGACCCTCGCACCACGGCTCGCGCGCGCGGTAGGCGCGCAGCAGCTCGGGGATGGGCTCGACCGGCGGCTCGACGGGAAGCACGTCGAGCCCGACGCCGGCGAGATGGCCGCGCTTCAGGAGGTCGGCCAGCGCGTCGACATCGACGATCGGCCCGCGCGCCGTGCTCACCACCACGCCGCCCTTGGGCATGCGCTCCAGCATGGCGCGCGAGATCATGCCGCGCGTCTCGAGCGTGAGCGGCGCATGGATCGACAGCGTGTCGGTCTGCTCCATCAGCGCCTCGAGCGAGCCCACGCGTTCGACGCCGACGCCGAGCTCGGTGCCGTTCGGCATATAGGGGTCGTAGGCGACGACGCGGAACTGGAACGCCTTGGCGCGGAGCGCCGCCGCCGTGCCGATGCGGCCCAGGCCCACGATGCCGAAGGTCTGCACGCCGTTTCGCCGCAGCAGCGGATCCTGCAGGTAGCGCCACGGCGCGGGCTGCGGCCGGCGCTGCGCCTCGAGGTGAAGCGCGATGCCGCGGCGGAGCGACAGGGCCAGGGCCAGCGCGTGGTCGGCCACTTCGGTCGTGCCGTAGTCCGGCACGTTGCACACCATCACCTTGCGCGCGGCGGCCGCCTGGCGATCGATCTTGTCGTAGCCCACGCCCATGCGCACGACGCAGGCGAGCCTGGGGAACTTGGCGAGGTGCTCGGCGGTCACGGCGTGGCGCAGCACCATCAGGCCGTCGACCTCCGCACAGTCGCGCGCCTCGAGCTGCGACAGGTCGGTGACGTTGCGCCACTCCACGCGCACGTCGGACCCGAACACCGCGCGCTCGACCTTGTCGTCGTCGTACAGCTTCTCCGCATAGAGCACCGTCTTGACCATGGCTTGGTTATCTCCTCCGTGATGCGGCGCATCCTAGAGCAGATTCCGAAAGGCTGGATGTGCGCATAAATCATTCCTCCCCCGTAAGGCGGCTACGGTGTGGACACATCACCAATCAGGCTCCTCTCCCCCGCTAGGGGGAGAGGTTGGGTGAGGGGGATACGCACGTCGTTGCCCCCTCACCTAGCCTCTCCCCCTAGCGGGGGAGAGGAATTTGAATGGTGTCCACGCCGTAGCCGTCATACGGGGGAGGCGAACGATTCCTCGTTGCTACCCCGGCGTCGCGGAGCGGGTGCGGCGCCAGCGGGCGACGAGCTGGTCGACGTCGAGCTTGCCGACACGCGTCGGCGGCCCTTCCGTCGCGGTCGCGTTCAGCCTCGCGATCTCGACGTTGAGCGCGGCGATGCGGCGACGGACCGCGGCCTCGTCCGCAAGCTTCCCGATCGCGGCGAGCTCTTGCTCCACCTTGCGGGCGAGCTCGAGCGAGGGCGGCAGCAGGGAGAGCTGCTCGCGCTCGGCGAGCTGCCTCACCCACCACATCGGGTCGTATTCCTGATCCATGTTGGGAAGCGGCTTGCCGGCGCCCGGCAGGTTGTCGAAGGCGCCCTGTTCCTGGGCGACACGGATCTGCGCTTCGATCCACGATTCCCAGCTCGTCCCCGGAGGCTTGCGTTCCGTCATGGTCTTCGCTCCTCGGCCGGGCGTCATTGTACCATCCGCTCGGTGAAGAGGAGGAGCGACAGGCTGCCGCGATGGGGGCCTGACAGGCTTCTCACCGACTGAATTGCCGACGTCGGTCCGAGCCGCGACAATCCTCCAATGGACAGGTTCGCGACCGCTCGATTGAAAGCCGCGAAGCTCGCGCGCGAGGATTTGCCCGACCTCGTGCGGCTCCATCTCGATGGCGAGGTGTCGCGCTTTCTGGGCGGCGTCAGGACGCCCGCGGTGACGGCCGCCTATCTCGAAACCAATCTCCGTCACTGGACCGATCACGGAATCGGCCTGTGGACGCTCCGGACGGACGACGGGACATTCATGGGGCGCGCCGGCCTGCGTCACGTGGAGCTGGAAGGCACGGCGGAGCTGGAGCTCGCCTACACCGTCGTGCGCAGCGCCTGGGGGCAAGGCCTCGCCACCGAGGTCGCCCGGGCGCTGGTGGAGATCTGGGAAAAGCGATGCGCCGAGCCCTCTCTCATCGGTATCGTCATGAAGGGCAACCTCGCTTCCGAGCGGGTCCTCCTGAAGGCCGGCTTCTTCCCCGAGCGCGACGCCATCTTTCAGGGTGAGATGTGCGGCGTGTTCCGACGTTTCCGTTGAAGGCGCGCTTGTCCTTCGCTCAGGATGACAGCGGCGTGGGACGTCCGTGCTCCAAAGAAGACGCGCCCCGAGCCAGGGCGATCGTAAGCTGATGCGGCGGCCAATCATGGCAAGCGTTGTCCGCCTTCGTCGCCCAGGGAGCGAAACCAATGTCCGATGCGGCTGCTTCGAGTACGATGGGCATCAACTTCAGCAACCAGTTCATGCCCCAGCCGGTGGCGCCTGCGACGGCGGCACGCCAGATCGCGGCCTTGCCGGTCGGACGCGCCAAGACCTTCTCGTACCAGGGCGGCGATCTTCAGTTCATCCAGGCGGCGTCGGCCGGCAATCTGAGGCTCGCGGTCGGGATCCCGAATGCCGAGCTGGAGGCGCTTGCCCAGGGACACACAGAGGCATTGATCGCCGCGATCAAGCCCTACGCGAGCAGCATCGACTGGCTCTGCGTCGGAAACGAGCCGCTGGCTGCATGGTACGGCGGCAGGTACCGGGACGTCCTGGCGCCTGCCATGCAGAACGTGCACAACGCGCTGAAGGAAGCCGGCTTGCCGATCGGCGTGACCGTCCCGCTGAACTACGCGATCATGGCCAACTCCTATCCGCCCTCCGCCGGCCAGTTCGATCCGAGCCTGGTCGGGATCATCACCGCCGCCTGCAGGGTGATGGCGGACTCCCACGCGCCGTTCATGGTGAACGTCTATCCGTTCCTCGACATCGCCGGCACCCCGCAGATCCCCCTCCCCTATTGCCTGTTCACCGCCCCGCAGGGCGATTGGGTTCACGACGGCCAATACACCTACAGGAACATCTTCGATGCATCGCTCGACGCCCTCTACGTTGCCCTGGGCAAGATCGGCCTTCCAAACCTCCCGGTCGTCGTCGGCGAGTGCGGATGGCCGACGCTGGGCCACCCTCTCGCGACCGTCGCCCATGCGCAGACCTTCAATCAGAACCTGATCTTCCATTGCAAGAGCGGCACCGGCACGCCGCGGCGATCGGGACCGATCGTGTGCTACCTCTTCGAGATGTACGACGAAGCCAACAAGCCCGCGGGACCCGGCGCCTTTGAGGTGGCCTGGGGAGTCCATGACGGCAGTGGGCCGGCCAAGTACGCGCTCGCCTGGTGATCTCGCTTGCTGACGACCGCGCCGCCGGATCAGCAGGGGCTGGCCATCCCGCGCTCGGCGCGCCACTCCGGTGGCGCATCATCGTGGATCACGCAGCCTCTGAGCGCCACTGGAGCGCCACTGGAGCTACCCACCAGCGAGGCAGACCCTCATGGATGAAACCTCATTTGGAGCGCGGACCTCCAGGTCCGCTTCAGACTCATGCTTCATGAGCGGACCTGGAGGTCCGCGCTCCGCTGAGTCGCCGTTAGTTTCTTGTTAGTGATGCGCTCCCGGCAATGAACTTGACCGCTTACGGATGGCAGCGGAGGGTTGGGCATGTCCGTTGCGACGCCTGCCCTGCCCGTCCGCGCCGAGCGCCTGTGGGCGGCTCTGCTGGCGGCGACGCTGATGAACCTGCCGCTGGGATCGGTCTACGCCTTCAGCGTGCTGCTGCGTCCGATCGAGCAGGAGCTTTCCGTTCCGCGCTCGGCGCTGTCGCTGGTCTTTGGCCTCGCAACGGTGGGCTTCACGGTGGGCTCGGTGGGTGCGGCCTTCCTCTATCGCGTGGCCCCCGCGCCGGTCCTGGTGCTGCTGAGCGCGCTCGCGGCCGCCGCCGGCCTCGCGACGGCGGCCATGGCGAGCGGGCTTGCGCAATTGCTGGTGGGCTACGGCATCGTGTTCGGCACCGGCGGCGGCGTGGCCTACATCCTGCTGCAGCAGAGCGTGAACATGCTGGTGCGGCGACGCCAGGGGCTGGTGAACGGCTACATCGTGAGCCTCTATCCGATGGGCGCGATGCTGGCGACGCCCGCCTTCCATGCCTGCAACGAAGCCTTCGGCTGGCGCACCACCTTGGCCGGCCTGGCGGCCGTGCTGGTGGCCTGCGGGATCGCGGCGGCGCTGCTCGCCCGGCACAGCGGCGCGCGGCTGGTCGCGCCTGCGAGCGGTGAGAGAGGGAGCAGCGCGGTGACGGGCAGCGCGGTGAGGGGCAATGCGGCGACGGACATCGCGGCGGCAGGCCCGGCGATCCTGGGCCCGACCTTCTTCAAGCTCTCGGCGACGTTCTTCCTGGCCGCCTCGGCCGGGCTGATGGTGCTGAGCCAGGCGCGCGAGATCGTGGCCGTCTATGGCGGGGCGGCCACGCTGGCGGTCGCGGCGACCACCGGCCTCACCGCCGCGATCGCGCTGGCGCGCATCAGCGGCGGCTGGCTGGTCGATCGCTTCGCGGTGCCGCACGTGATGTGCGCGGCGCACGCGCTGGCGCTGGGCGGCGGACTCTGATGACGCTGCTGCCCGCGCCCGTCACCGCGGTCGTGGGACTGGGCATGATCGGGCTGGGCTACGGCTTCGTCTCCGGCGCCACCGCCGGCGGGGTCGGCCTCTACTGGCGGCCCGCCGACTACGGGCGCATCGCCGGGCGCACCTTGATCGCCTGGTGCCTGGCCGCCATCAGCCTGCCGGTCCTGGCCGGCTATCTGTTCGACACGACCCGCGCCTACGGCACGGCCGTGCTGATCGCCGCCGGCGCCAACGTCGCGGGCATGGCAATGGCGCTCACGCTGCCGAAGCGCGGATGGCGGGAGGGACGGTAAGCCTGGTGCCGACTTTCAACAGTGCCCCATGGCACGGGAGAACTGCATGAAGCTCGCGGGAAAAATCGCGCTGGTCACTGGCGGTTCGCGCGGGATCGGGCGCGCCACGGCGCTCGCCTTCGCCGCCGAGGGGGCGGACATTGCCTTCTGCCATCTGGACGATGAGCAGAAGGCCGGCGAAACAGCCGGCGAGATCCGCGCCCTGGGTAGACGCGCCCTGCACCGCTCGGTCGATGTCGCCGACATTGCCGCCGGGCGGGCCTTCGCCGCCGAGGCCGCGCGGGATTTCGGGCCGATCGACATCCTGTTCAACAATGCCGGCATCAACATCCGCAAGCCGTTCGAAGCCTATACCGAGGAGGAGTTCGACCGGATCATCTCGGTGCACCTGAAGGGCATGTTCTTCATGGCCCAGGCGGTCTACCCGGCGATGGTGACGCGGGGACAAGGCTGCATCATCAACGTCGCCTCGCAGCGTGGATTGAAGGGCGCGGTGAATTCGGCGCCCTACTCCGCCGCCAAGGCCGCGATCATGGGCTTCACGCGCGCCCTGGCATGGGAAGCGACCCCCAAAGGCATTCGCGTCAATGCGATCGCACCGGGCCCTGTCGTCACCGACCTCACCGCGACGATGACGCCCCAGGACCGCCAGGCCTTCATCGATGCGCTGCCGGTCGGCCGCTTCGGCCGGCCGGAGGAAATCGCTGCGACCGCGCTGTTGCTGGCCGGTCCGGACGGCGGATTCTATGTCGGCGCGACCCTGTCGCCCAACGGCGGAGACGTGATGTACTAGCCAATCGACGCCGGCACTACTGCTTGAAGCAGTGCTCTCGATGCCACCGAAGGAAATGCGGATGCGGCCGTTCGAGGACCCTGTTTGGTGGACGGGCGAGACCATTCTTGTTGATCAATGTCCGCACGCCTTCCTGATCGTTCACGCGCCGCGAGATCAGGATCTCCAGGTTGTCCGAGAGAGAGATCAGCCCCCTGTCGAACATCCAGTGTGCCGTGCCCGAAAGCGCGAGACCGTTACTGACGATGTCGGGACCACTATGCTCAACCGGCCGGATATGGGCCGCGTCGACTTCGGCACGACCGCCGCCGTTTATCAGCCGAAGTCCCGTCATCGCGCATCGCTCGTCGTAGGCTCGCAGGACCGTCCGGCGAAAGACGCGGTCCCGCACGATGCGAGAGGACAGGTAGCTGATGCGCTCCCGTGTTTGCTCGAACGTGAAGGGCTCCTGTCCTTCCCGCAAGCCGGGCATCGGAACCGCCTCGCCAACCCGTGGCAGCACGGGGGCGTCTTCCCGCAGGCCCAAATTGACGATCCGTCCGAAGTCGCTCGCCGAAAGCGGACGGACTGCTGATTGCGCGCGCCCCGAGATTCGCCCTTCGCTATTGAGTACCCCGCGCTCGACGACGCCGTCATCGCCACTGAACGGCACCGGGTTGGCGAAATCGAGATAGCTGCCCGGTTCGATCAGGGCGAGATGCATACCCGGCGTCTTCGGGTCGGGAATGACCTGCTCCACCCTCGCCATGGCAAAATAGCCGCGTGTTTCGTCGATTTTGCGTGGCTCGTAGTAGATGATCCAGTCACCGATGCATGCTTCGACGCGCCGAAGGTACTGCGGCGGAAATTGATATCGCTCCGCAGGGCTGTCGTCGTAGATCGAATCCGAACGGTGGATGAAGACGCCGAAGCCCATGTCCTAAGGTCGTTCCAACTGACAGCAAAGAAGGCGGGCCATGGCCGAATCTCCCCTCGTGGCGCAACCCTGCCTCGCGGGCCAACCTCCGGCAAGAGCCGGCGCCATTCACTCAAGGACAGCCGGCCCTGGAAGGCTAGCAACCCGGGCTTAACGTGGGTGACCGGCAAGAAGACTCCCGCTATTCCCGGAGTTCGGATTCAAAGGGAAAGGACACGTCATGGCAAAGAACACGATTTGCGTCTGGTACGACAAGGACGCCGAGGCGGCGGCCCGCTTCTACGCCGCGACCTTTCCCGACAGCACGGTGGGCGCCGTTCACCGTGCCCCGAGCGACTACCCCTCGGGCAAGAAGGGCGACGTGCTGACGGTCGAGTTCACGGTTGCCGGCATCCCTTGCCTGGGCCTGAACGGCGGTCCCATGTTCAAGCAGAGCGAGGCCTTCTCGTTCCAGATCGCCACCGACGACCAGCAGGAGACCGACCGCTACTGGAACGCCATCGTCGGCAATGGTGGCCAGGAGAGTATGTGCGGCTGGTGCAAGGACAAGTGGGGCGTCTCCTGGCAGATCACGCCGCGCGTGCTGACCGAGGCGATGGCGGCCGGCGGCGACGAGGCAAAGCGCGCGTTCGACGCGATGATGGGCATGAAGAAGATCGACGTCGCCGCGATCGAGGCGGCGCGGCGCGGCTGACGATCATTGCTGGGGGCGCGCCACTCCAGTGGCGCGTCTTCATCATGCTCTTATGGACCGCGAGCCTCCGGCTCGCTCATGCGCATGAGCGAGCCGGAGGCTCGCGGTCCGGAAGACCCTGACGCGCCACTGGAGTGGCGCGCCCCCAGCAATGAATCTTCAGGGATCGCCCTATCCCCGTTGCCGGGCTGCTTCGACATCGACGCGGATGCCGCGTCCTCCCGGCGCACGCTCGGCACCGGTCATCAGCGCTTCCTGGTCCTCCGGCGCATAGAAGAAGTCGCCCGGCCGGAAGTCGTGGCCGAGGTCGCCCAGCAGGCGGCGCTGGCGCGGCGTGCAGCGCTCGAACAGCGCGCTGTAGGGCGTGCCGAAATCGTAGGGGCGCATGAACATCTGGCAGTAATTGTAGAGGATGGTCTTGCGCGCCTTGCCGGAGCGGTTGGGCGACGGCCCGTGCCAGATCGCGTGCGGGAAGACGTAGGCGTCGCCGGCCTTGCCGAGCAGCGGCACCGCGCCCGGCATGTGCGGATTGGGGATGCGCTCGGCCCGTTCCGGGAACGGCCGCAGGTGGCTGCCGGGAAAGATCGTGAAGTTGCCGCTGTCGGGCTCGGTGACGTCGGTCAGCAGGTACATGACCTTGACCGCGAGCGGCCGGCTGGTCTCGGTGACGCGGATGGCGCGCTGCGCCTCGCCGCCGTCGGTATGGGTGTAGCCGGGAAACGTCTCGGTCGAGGCACGCACGATCGCCTGGCTCATCGAGAACTGGATGTAGGGGCCCATCAGGTCGAGGATGAGGTCGAACACGCGCGGCCGGTCGATGAGGTCGATGAACGCCTGGTGATAGGTGAGCAGGTCGCGGCGATCCATGAAGGCGTCCGGATTGGGGTCGGCATGATCGACCCAGGCATAGTGGCCGCGCGGCAGCCTGGCCGGCGCCGGCTCGTAGCCCGGCTGCGCGCCGCACGCGGTCGATCTGATCGGAGAAGAAGTCGACTTCCGCCGGGCTGAGCGCGCCTTCGAGCTGCAGGTAGCCGTCGACGGCCCACTGCTCGCGTTGCGCCTCGGTCAAAGCCCTCGTCGTGTTGGCCAGCATGCTGTCCTCCCTGCTGGCGGCATTAAATCGCCCCTGATCGCCCGGCGTCCAGAGCACTGTCCGCCAGGCGATCCATCCGGCCGGGAAGGTGACCGGTGTTGATGCAGGGGACTGGCCCGAAATCGGCGCGGTCACTCGACTCCCAAGGTCGCGTCGGCCTCCGTGATGTAGGGCTTCAGGAGCTGCCGCATGTCTATGAAGTCTTCCTCGGCGGCAACCATCGCGTCCCGAGACAGGCTGCCGGAATTGACCTGGTTGTACTTGGCCAGATTGCAGCCAAGCGCCAGAAACAGAACAAGCTGGGTGGCCGCGTCACTGTCAGTGTTCAATTTCGGGAGATTGATCTGCGCACCGGCAGCCGCGGCCGCAGGCGCAGTCGCCGTGGGCAGTATGCTGCCATTGCCGGAACCCGGAAACAGCAGGAACACGAAATCCCGCTCGTTGTTGCCGCCGAGGAAACTAAGCAGATAGGTGGAGACCTCACCGGCCTTGTTGCCCGAACCAGCATCGGCCAGCACGAAACCGGAAGCCACCGCAGTCAGCGGATCGATCACCAGCCCGAAGTCGCCTTTGTTGACGTGCGCTCCGCCGGCCGACAGCATCCATCCATTGAATGCCTGATAAGGAATAACGCTCGCGTCAAAAAAGCGGTTCTGATCGGTCTCCGGAAGGCTCGGATCGCGCGCGACGGCGGTGGTCGAGACGAAAAACCCGGGCGCCGTCGAGTCGGGTCCCTGAATGACCGGAAAGAACTGTTCCCCGTTCGGCCCGGTCACCAGGTCACCTTGTGCGTTCTTGCGAAACCGCGCGCCCAGACCGCGCCGCATGTCGAGGCTGGGGACATTGATGGGCGGCTTCTTCGGGTCCGGATTGCGGACCTTGCGCACTTCGCTCGGCGCCAACGCGGTCAAGCCGACCCAGGCAAATTCGTTATTGACGCCGAAATTCTGGCGCGGACTGGTCGCATTGCCGAGATAATCCAAGGCCGCGCGGGCATTGGCGCGATCGGGCGGCTGATACGGCGCGCGAGCAACGATGTCGGCCTGCAGTGCGGTGTCGGGATTGCTGGCAGGATTTACCGTCGCGCCGAAAATGCCGGGGTTGGTCGCGCCGTAGCAGCGCGGCGCACCGTCAAAATCCTCCTCGAGGCTGCAGACGTAGGCAAGCGCGTCGAAGCCGGACGGCAGATGGCGGATCCGCCACACCTGCACCGTCTTCTTGTGATCGTTGGTCCTCCAATAGGCCGAAATATTGAGATCCACCATGGTCTTCTCCGGTCACACGAGGGCAATACGGGCTACGCGATCCTGCCTCGGCCATCGAGCCGACGCTCTCCGCGCGGCAACTTGTGTTCGATCTCGATAATTCCATTCAAGGACTTTTCGAGAGGCCTGGGGGAGCGATCCCGACGTTCGACAATTTGACGGAGCCGACCTTCTCCGGATGACCCCTTGGAACGATGCGAACAGTGGAAGGGCCTTTCATGCTACGCCAGCATCGGTTGTCCGCGCATCGGTGGTTCTCCCCATTTTTCGTATCGGTCTCGCAATTGTCGCAGCTCCGGAATGCAAGGATCTCGCCGGAGCGCGGACCTCCAGGTCCGCATCTTCTCGTCGATACGGACGACATGAGCGGACCTGGAGGTCCGCGCTCCGGCAAGACATGAGTCATGCGCTCGAGCCACGCGTGTTTCAGACTCAGCGAGGGGGATCGAGCGACAGGACCTGGCGTTGGCCCGGCGGAGTGAAATTCACGACGCCGAAACTTTCGTCCGCCGTCGAACCGACGGACCTTACGATCAGCCTGGGCGAACCCTGGTGAAAGAATGCACCGCTGATCGTCTCGGACGGGCCTGCTCGGTATGGCCCCGCCAGCACCCTGCCCTCCCAGGCGAGGTGACGGGCCTCTCCCTCGTCATCGTCGACGGCAATGAAGCTCTGGCCATCCGGCGCAACGGCGATGCGGCCGACAGACCCCGGTTCGAAGGCCTTGACGGCGGGCGCGCGTACCGTGCCATCGCGGGAGACGCGCACGACCGTGCCGTCGGCCAGTCCGACAGCGAAGCCGGTGCCATCGGGGAGCGGGGCGACACTCCGGGCCGCGAGCGCGACACGGAGCACACGCTTGTCCGCCGGATCGGCAAGCCATACGGCCGATCCTTCCTCGGCGACCGCTATCGCATCGCCCTTCGTCGAGACGGCGAGACCCGAGAGCCTTTTGTCCGGAACCTGTTCCCCCGCCTTGAGAGGGATGCTGTCGGCCTGGACGCCGTCGCGCGACCAGCTGCGCAAGGTCGTATTCGATTCAGCCGTCACGATCCGGCTGCCGTTGCCGGCGACCGCGACAAGCGGCTCCCCTTCGGCGGGCAGCGCGGTGCTCCACGCGCGCCCGTGCGGCTCGGTGATCACGCCGAGCTCGCCCGCACCAAGAGCTGCGACCGTGGCGCCATCCGCCGACACGGCGACGAAGCCACGACCGTCCCGCACGCCGGACTGGACCCGGCGCAGGCACTTTCCGTCCTTGGTGAAGAGGTCGACCCAGCCACCCCGCTCCGCCGCCACGATCAATTCGTCTTTCGCGCCCGCTGCCGCGGCGCCGAGACTGTAATTCTCGAGTCCGGCAGGTTTGATGAGCGGCTTGCCGTCGAGGGACCACAGCGCGATCCGGTCGCCATCAACGTGAGCGACCTCGCTTCCGCCTGCCAGGGCTGCGAATTGGTCCACCGGCGCGCCGGGATCGCCGAAGGTGGCGGCGGCGAGCGATTTCAGGTGGACCAGAACCGGTGCCGTCATGCCGTACAGAATCACGGCGTCGGCGCCCTCGACGAATTCAACCTTGCTGCCCGGAAGATCGAGACCGTTCTCGGCACCGGCCGGCTTCAGGCGACGCCCGGCGGAATCGAAAAGAGTGGTCATCATGGGACCGGGACCCCAGCTCACCGCGAACCGGTCGTCGCGCGGCGACCAGGTGAGCTGGAATTCAGAACCGATGTCGCGATCGGCCGGCGCCAGGTCGCGGTTGAGGGTCTTGAGATCGAGGATGCGCTGGACGGCGCCGTCGCTGGAGCGATACGTCGCCACCCAATCGTCCACGATGGTCACCAGGCCGCCGTCCGGGCGGAAGGCGTAGGTGAATTGCCGGTCGGCCGAGACTCCGATCTCCGCACGCACCGCGAGCCGTCGCGCCGGGCCGGTTCCTTCCACCGCGAGCAGGGCCAGCCAGCCGCGATTGCTGCTGGCGGCGATCCGATCCCCCTTGGGCGAGATCGCGAGACCCGCGACCGCGCCGACCGGGCTGCGCAAGGGCTCGCCCAGCGCGTGGCCCGCTTCATCGAGCAGGAACAGGGAGGTGACGAGCGTGCCGGCGCCCTGGTCGAGGGTGGCGCTGGTGACGGTGAACGCACCGTTGGGCGCCACCGCGAAAGTCTCGACGCCCGGCGGCCCGAACGGCACGAGCGTAATCGTGCCCGCGGCGTGGTCGACGTGGGCGCGCAGGAGGCGCTTCTCGACGTGCGGGCTGTAGAGGGCGATCACGTCGGCGTCCGCCGCGGCCGCGACACGCGTTTCCTGGGCGACGGCTTGCGCGGCGAACACCAGCAGGCCGAGCGCGGCGAGGATGGGACGGTATCGGGATCCAGGCATGCCGCGCCGTTGCCTTCTCGTTCGGCCTAACTCAGTCGCCGGTGCTCCAGAACCGATAGAGCGCGGTCTGGTCGCCGTTGAACAGGTTGCGATCGCAGTGGCTCACGCCCTGCACGATGGTGGTCTGGCCGTAGGCGGGACGGCCCGCACTCTCGTCGCCGGCGTACTGCCAGAGCCGCCAGCCTTTCGCCGCCCAGGCGAGCGGGATCTCGGGCGAATCGTGGTAGTCGGCGACCCACAGGCCGCAGCGCGCGAGGATCGACGCCGGCGTGATCGGGGCGTCGAGGCTGCGGCCGGAGCCGGGCAGCGGGTCGCCATTGGCCCAGGTCGGATGCACGTAGACGATCGGCAGCCGGCCCGTCGCCTGGGCCACCGCCTGCACGAAGGCCTCGGCCTGGTCGACGCGCATGGAGTTCGACGGATTGTTTTCGTTGAGCTCGAGGTCGAGGGCCAGCAGGGTGCCGGGGCCCGGCCGCGCAACCGACAGGAAGAACGCCGCCTGCCGTTCGCCCGGCATCTGTCCGGTGCCGAAATGATAGGCGCCCCACCGCAATCCCGCCGCTTCGGCCTGGGGGCGTCGCGCGGCGCACAGCGGGTCGACATAGTCGCCGCCTTCGGTCGCCTTGTGGATGACGCCCAGGATGTTGCTCCGGCGCACCGCCCGGAAGTCGGTGACGGTCACGAAGCGGCTGATGTCGATCACCGCGTCCAGTCCCAGCGACGCGCGATCCGGCGGCGGTGGCGCGATCGGATATTGGTAGGCCACCTGGGGCGCCTGGGAGGTGGTGGTGCATCCTGCGGCGGTCGAAGCCGCCAGGGCCGAGAGAAGGTTCCTGCGAGAGATCATGGGGTGACAGTAAGGGAATCGCGGATCGCGTCCACAATGGCCGGTTTCGATCGACGCCGGCCGTTGCCCCAGGGATCGCATGTTTGCTGTAAACTCGGTCATTCCGCCCAGAGGCGGCGGCGCCGATCGACGCCGGCGCCAACGTCGCGAGCAGGGCGATGGCGCGCATGGCGCTCGGCAATGAGTGCGGCACGACATCCCGGCAGCACTATGCTGGATTGTCCGAGCTCTCTGAGGTCGACGAACGCAGCGCGAATTCGACGCGTCCTACAAGTCGGACATTTCCCCCATCTTACCGAAGCACCTCTATTGAAACCCCATCCCAAAATGCATGCGCTCGCTTCTCTGCAATCTTCTGCGAATGAGCCCAATCGAAGCCTGTACCGCAAATTCCAAGATACATTCGGTCAACAATTCGAATTGAGAGCTTCAACAACCAGTCCTCGTCCCCGTATTTGGCCGTACTGGCGGCTTTCTTAGTCGCTGGGTTGGATAAGTTATGGGCGATATGATGATCTCGTGCGTCTACGAGTGCTAGAAATCGGTGACACTTCCGGACTCAATTCGCCATCTTTTCCGCTGATCTCAACCACCGCAAAGCGTTTCGATGTTGCTTGGCGCCGAACTCTTGGTTCGAAACTTGCGTCGCTGTCTCGATGAGTCGCCTTGTGTCTTCGTCATATTGTTGTTCCGATGGAACTATTCGAAAGGGCAGATTAACCCAATGATCTTTTGACGCCTTAGCTAGCTCGGCCCTCACTCCAACGTCGTCAATTAGAGCAGCGACCGCGGGGATACTCTCTCTGTCAGCGCCACTAGCGTCCCAAAGTGCACATAGCCGAACCAACTCGTAGCGATATTGGCTATCGCGGAGGAGATTGAATGTATGCGCGGCATGCGATGGAGGTATTTGGCTGGATAGCGTATCAGAGAGAAGGAATGCTTTGTTGCTTTCGTGGATCGCAATGGCGTGCAACAGATGTTGCACGATTTTCTGGGTCTTCGTCGTTGCCTGATGGATTCGTTCCTGCGTCGATAAATTCGTTGGCCACTGTGGCTTAACGCTCTTCGCCATTATCCATCTCTCGGAATACGTTGCGGCCGGCGACCTGCTTCTAAGGACGCCATGCCGATATCCCCATGCAAAGGTTTAGTAAAATCGCGTTCAGAAGCTTACTTTGGCTTCAGCTCAACCAGCAGTCGATCCACGAACTTCGGCGAATAGCCCAGCAGCGCCGCCTCGTCCGACAGCTCCTTCTCGAGCTGGCCCAGCGCCTCGATGAACGAGCCGCCCTTGGCGAGCGCCTCCTCCACGAGCTTGCCGGCCTTCTGCTTGCCCATCGTCGCGGCCAGCAGGAAGGTCGCGCGCTCGGCCAGCACGGCGCCTTCGGTGGCGTCCATGTTGGCCTGCATGCGCGTCGGGATCGATCGTGAGGCCCGGCGGCCACCTCGTCCATCGCCTGCGACCGCCGAGCCCAGGGTCTCGATCAGCGCCGCCAGGGTCGGCCACTCGGCCTGCCAGCCGCCCAGCGCGCGCTCGTGCTCCTGCGGCAGGGCGGCGACGATGGTGGCGGCCAGCATCGGCGCGCGCGCGGCCGCCGACAGGACCAGGGCGGCGCCCACGGGATTGCGCTTGTGCGGCATGGTCGAGGAGCCGCCGCGGCCCGGGCCGGACGGCTCGGCCGCCTCGCCGACCTCGACCTGCATCATCAGCGAGATGTCGCGCGCGGCCTTGGCGAGCGCGCCCACGACCAGCGCCGCGTCCTGCGCCAGCGCCGCCACGCCGCACGCGCTGGGTGAACCAGGGCGCGGGCGGCAGGTCGAGGCCGAGGCGCTTGGCGAGCGCGATCATCACCGGCTCGGCCGCCTCGCCCAGCGCCGAGAGGCTGCCCGAGGCGCCGCCGAACTGGACGATCTGGGTTTCGGCGAAGCTCGCCTCGAGGCGGCGCGCGGCGCGGCTCGATGTCGGACGCCCAGCCGGCGATCTTCTGGCCGAGCGCCAGCGGCGTCGCCGGCTGCAGCAGCGTGCGGCCGAGCATCGGCGTCGCTGCGATGCTTGCGCGCGAGCGCGGCAAAGGCCGCGACGATGCCGTCGAGCTCCTTCAGCGATCGGCGGCAGCGCCTCGCCGAGCTGCAGCACCATCGCGGTGTCGAGCACGTCCTGGCTGGTGGCGCCCCAATGCACGTAGCCCGCCGCCTCGGCGTCGCGCTTGGCGACCTCGTCGGTCAGCGCCTTCACCACCGGCACGGTGAGCGTGGCGGTGCGGCGCGCCGCCTCGGCGAGCGAGGCGGGATCGTAGAGCGCGGGGTCGCAGGCCTTGACGATGACGGGCGCGAACTTCTTCGGGATCAGGCCGGCGTCGGCGGCGGCCTGCGCGAGGGCTGCCTCGAAGCGCAGCATGTGGCGCAAGGTGGCCAGGTCGGAGAAGGCCTCGGCGGCGAGCGCCGAGGAGCCGAGGGCGTTGACCAGACGGCCGGCCATCCGGGCGTTCCGTCAGACGTCGAAGAAGACGGTTTCGTTGGGCCCGCCGAGATGGATCGGCAGGCGCCAGACGCCGCCTGTCGCGCTTGGCGATCAGCGTGGCGCGGCGCGCCGGCTCGACCAGCTTCAGCACGGGATCCTCGGCGCAGCGCCGGATCGCCGTCGAAATAGAGCCGCGTCGCGAGCCGGTTGAGCACGCCGCGGGCGAAGATCGAGACGTTGATGTGCGGCGCCTGCATGCCGCCCTCGGGCCACGGCACGCGGCCGGGCTTCACGGTGGCGAAGCGCGCCACGCCCTCGGCGTCGGTCGAGGCGCGGCCGAAGCCGTCGAAGCCCGCGTCGAGCGGCAGGTTGCGGCGGTCGTCGGGATGGTTGTAGCGGCCGTGGCTGTTGGCCTGCCAGATCTCGATCAGGCCGTCGGGCACGAGGGCGCCCTGCGACGTCGTGCAGGCTGAGCACGAGGTCGATGCGCTCGCCGGCGACGCCGGGCGGGGCGAGGTCGGCGCGATAGGTCTTGACCAGGGTGCCCCAGTAGAACGGGCCGATGGTCTGCGACGGCGTCAATCCCTGCGACATCGTCCTATTCCATCGGCGTGGCGTTGCGGCCGCGCAGGACGATGTCGAAGCGGTAGCCGAGCGCCCATTCGGGCTGGGTCAGGTCCATGTCGAAGGCGGCCTGCAGGCGCTCGCGCGCGCCGGCCGGCACCGCGTTGTAGATCGGGTCGTAGGCCAGCAGCGGATCGTCGGGGAAGTACATCTGCGTGATCAGGCGCGTGGCGAAGGCCGGGCCGAACAGCGAGAAATGGATGTGCGCCGGCCGCCAGGCATTCTGGTGGTTGCCCCACGGATAGGCGCCGGGCTTGATGGTGACGAAGCGGTAGCTGCCCTCGGCGTCGGCGCGCGCGCGGCCGCCGCCGTAGAAGTTGGGATCGAGCGGCGCGTCGTGCTGGTCGCCGGGATGATGGTAGCGGCCGGCGGCGTTGCACTGCCAGATCTCGACCAGCGCGTTGGGCACGGGCCTGCCGTCCTCGTCGAGCACGCGGCCCTGCACGATGATGCGCTCGCCGAGCGGCTCGCCGATGCGCTGCTTGGTGAGGTCGTTCTCGTGGGCGTCGAGGCGCTCGGTCGCGAGCAGCGGGCCGGTGATCTCCGACAGGCTCTGCGGCAGGACGATCGCGGGCTTCGACGGCGACGCGGCCGGTCGTCGACTTGTATTCCGGCGAGAGATTGGGCGGGTGCTGGCCGGCGCCCGGCCGGCGGTAGGTTTCCTCTTTCATGGAGGCAGTCTAGCGCGCCGGGGGCGCGCCACTCCAGTGGCGCGTCATGCCTGGCGCGCGCACGTCTCAGATCGCGGGGCTATCGCGGATGACTATTATTCCGTCATCCCGAGCGAAGCCGCCCGAAGGGCGGCGTAGTCGAGGGACCTCTTCTTTGTCGCGGAAGCACAAGAACAGGTCCCTCCACTACGCCTCGCTGCGCTCGGCTCCGGTCGGGATGACGGAATTTTTGGACTTGAGCGGCACGCCGCCTCAGTTGCTGTTCACGACGCGGCTCACGATGTAGCCGCGGCCGGTGCGCTCGATCTCGAAGCGGACCTTGTCGCCGGCGCTCACATCCTTGAGCGAGGCCGGATCCTTGACCCGGAAGATGCGCTTGCCGCCTTCCAGCAAGAGCTGCGGGATCGGCCGGTAGTCGAGCGTGATGCGGCCGGCAGCACGGTCGACGGCAAGGACGCGACCGCTGCCCAGCGGCTCGTCGGACGGCACGGCCTGTTCGTGAGCCGATTCGACCATGCTGTCGATCTCCGGTTCACCGGGCAATGTCTCCAACGCCAGCGCCTGGCCGGCAACGAAGATCGTTGCAGCAAGAATGAGCAAGCTTGAAATATCCGCACGAGTCATCGGTCCACTCTCCCGCGACCCACTTAGCGATCCTCCGGCCGATTACCAGAGGGGCGCCTGTGATCATCAGCAGGAATGGCGGCAAATGGACAGCGGGTTCACGATTGCGTGTGACTCGAGTGCGGTAACCGAGTCACTGGAGCGGAGTCCGAAAGGGCGAACCCACATCACCTCACCCTGAGGAGCGCACGAAGTGCGCGTCTCGAAGGGTCGGCAGCCAGATGGCTTGTTGCCCACCCTTCGAGACGCATCGCTCCGCGATGCTCCTCAGGGTGAGGTGATTCCGTAGAAACGGACCTCGCAATTGCTATGCAGGAGACTACGCCGCGCGCACTTCCAGGCCGTTGGGGGTGGCGCGGTAGCCGGTGAGGGTGCGGTCGGCGAAGCCCAGGCGCCAGTCGAGCATCTTCGACGACGTACTCGGCAAGACGCGCGGCATAGGCCGGATCGGCGGCGCGGTTGACGAACTGGCCGGGGTCGTTCTTGAGGTCGAACAGGAGCGGCGGCAGCGCGGCGAAGTGCACGTACTTGAAGTGCTCGTCCTGCACGACGGCCAGCGCGCACTTGTCCATCGGCACGCCCAGCGCCGATTCGGGCTTGCTGTAATAGAGGTCGCGGAAGTCGAACTCGTAATGGACCTCGGTGCGCCAGTCCTTGGGCGGCTGGCCTTCGCAGAAGCCCAGCAGCGAGCGCCCATCACATTGCCGTGGGATCGGCAGGCCGAGCCATTCGAGGATGGTCGGCATGGTGTCGATCGTCTCGGTGAAGCGCTCGACGACCGAGCCGCGCGTGCCGTTGGCCTCGGCGCGCGGATCGCGCACGATCATCGGGATGCGGTAGGACTCGTCGCCGTAGCCGATCTTGCCCAGCAGGTGATGGTCGCCCAGCTGCTCGCCGTGATCGCAGGTGAAGACGATCAGGGTGTTGTCCCACTGGCCGGTCTGCTTCAGGAAATCGAAGACGCGGCCCAGCTGGTCGTCGACCTCGCTCATCAGGCCGCAATAGGTGGCGCGCATCTGGGCCACCTGCTGCTCGCTCATCGCCGAGCCCAGCGCCTTGCCGTCCTGGAAGAAGCTCGCCTGGTTGATGTTGTTCACGTAGTAGGCGAGCAGCGGATGCTGCTTCGCCTCCTCCTCGGCGCTGGGCGCGCGCAGCACCTTGGGCATGTCCTCGGGGCGGTACATCGCGTGATAGGGCGCGGGCGCGATGTAGGGCGGGTGCGGGCGGTAGTAGCCGAGATGCAGGAACCACGGCTTGCCGGCGCGGCCGCGCAGGTAGGTCAGGCCGCGCTCGGTGAACCAGGCGGTGTCGGAGAGCTCCTTGGGCAGGCGCGACGGCCGCGCCGTGGCGCCGCTGCCCTGCTCGCCCTTGGGCGTGTCGCCTTCGGGCAGCCAGATATCCTCGCGGTTCTCCGGCAGCTTGTAGCCGTGGCTCGCCACCCAGCCGAAATAGGCATCCTTGTAGGGCTCGAAGGCGCCGACCGGGCGGAAGCCGTCCATGATGTCGCCCAGCACCAGGAAGCGCGGATCGTGGGCGGCGGTCGTGCGCGGGTCGGGCGTGGTCGTGGTGTAGCCCACCAGGGCGGGGTCGTAGCCGCCGCGGCGCAGCTCATGGCCGAGGTTGGTGAAGCGGGCGTCGAGCGGAATGGTGTTCTGCACGGCGCGATGGTTCATCAGGTAGAGGCTGGTCAGCAGGCTGGCCCGCGCCGGGCCGCAGGGCACAGTCTGGGTGAAATGGTTGCGGAAGGTCACGCCCTCGGCGCAGAGGCGATCGAGATTGGGCAGCTTCAGGTAGTCCGCCCCCAGCCTGGGCAGCATCAGGCCGCGCCACTGGTCGACCACGATCAACAGGACGTTCTTGGCTGCTTGCATGTCGATACACCGTGGTTGGCGGGAGGCGGGATTGCGCTAGAGTGCCCTCAAATTCGCGGAGGAGACAACACGTGGCACGTTTCAAGATCGTGACGACCGGCCCCGGCGGTACCGACCATTCCCTGGAAATGGAGACCTTGCGCAACATCGACGCGGAAATCGTCGAGGTGGCCGGCGGCGACGACGACTTGGTCAAGGCCGTGGCCGATGCCGACGCGATCTACTGCAAGGGCCGGCCGCGCATCACCGCCAAGGTGATCGAGGCCGGCAAGAAGCTGAAGGTGGTGTCGCTGGGCTCGGTCGGCGTCGATTCGGTCGATGTCGAGGCCGCGACCAAGCTCGGCATCCCGGTGACCAACTGCCCCGACACCTTCATCGAGGAGGTGGCCGACCATGCCATGACCCTGATCCTGGCGAGCTGGCGCAGGCTGGTGGTGCAGGACCAGATGGTGCGCAAGGGCGAATGGGCCAAGGCGCGGCCGATGCTCTACCAGTTCCCCCGCCTCATGGGCATGACCCTGGGCTTCATCTCGTTCGGCCACGTGGCGCGCGCGGTGTCCAAGCGCGCCGCGCCGTTCGGCTTCCAGATGCTGGCCTACGATCCCTATATCGAGGAGCTGGTGATGTCGGACTACGGCGTGCAGCCGGTCGGGCTCGACGAGCTTCTGGAGCGCTCCGACATCATCTCGATGCATGCGCCCGGCACCAAGGACGCCCATCACCTCTTGAAGGAGCCGCACTTCAAGAAGATGAAGAAGACGGCACTGTTCGTGAACACCGGCCGGGGCTCGACGGTGGACGAGACGGCGCTGATCAAGGCGCTGCAGGAGGGCTGGATCGCGGGCGCCGGGCTCGACGTGCTGGAGACCGAGCCGGTCGGCCACAACAATCCGCTGCTCGGCATGGACAGCGTCATCCTCACCTCGCACGTCGCCTCCGCGTCGGACCGCTTCGACAAGGCGCGCAAGCGCCGGGTCGGCGCCGAGCTGTCGCTGGTGCTGTCGGGCAAATGGCCGCGCGCCTGTGTCAATCCAGCGGTGCTGGAGAAATCGAAACTCGAGCGCTGGCAGCCGTTCTCGATGGAGCGCGGGCCGGGGAACTAGCGGGTGGCCAAGGACCATCATCACGGGGGAAGCCATCACGACGGCGCGCACAAGCCCGCCGCTCCGCGCCGCAACTGGAAGCACGTCCACCATTCGCCGATCTTCTGGATCGCCGTCGTCCTGTTCCTGGCGGCGATCACGATCTACGTGCTGTCCGACGACCTGTCCTGGCGGCCACAACCGCGCTGACCCGCCGGTGTGCGCCTTCATGTTCCTCTCCCCGTCGCCTTTCATGTTCCTCTCCCCCTTGGGGGAGAGGTTAGGTGAGGGGGTTCAACGCGAAGGCTGCCTCCTGCATCACCCCCTCACCCAGCCTCTTCCCCAAGGGGGAGAGGAGCCTGAAGGAAATCCGACGACCCTGTCGCGGCGGCCAGAACCGCGCTGATCGGCGCGCGCTTCGCAACGGTTGGGCGCGCCCCCGCGCCTTCATGTTCCTCTCCCCCTTGGGGGAGAGGTTAGGTGAGGGGGTTCAACGCGAAGGCTGCCTCCTGCATCACCCCCTCACCCAGCCTCTCCCCCAAGGGGGAGAGGAGCCTGAAGGAAATCCGACGACCCTGTCGCGGCGGCCAGAACCGCGCTGATCGGCGCGCGCTTCGCAACGGTTGGGCTCGCCCCCGCGCCTTCATGTTCCTCTCCCCCTTGGGGGAGAGGTTAGGTGAGGGGGTTCAACGCGAAGACCGCCTCCCGCATCACCCCCTCACCCAGCCTCTCCCCCAAGGGGGAGAGGAGTCTGAAGGAAATCCGACGACCCTGTCGCGGCGGCCAGAACCGCGCTGATCGGCGCGCGCTTCGCAACGGTTGGGCGCGCCCCCGCGCCTTCATGTTCCTCTCCCCCTTGGGGGAGAGGTTAGGTGAGGGGGTCAACGCGAAGACTGCCTCCTGCATCACCCCCTCACCCAGCCTCTCCCCCAAGGGGGAGAGGAGCATGAAAGAAGTGCGATGAGAGGCGAAGAGGCAAGACGCAGGCGCCCGGCGCTCTCGGCTTCGTGAACGGAAGCTCTACGTCGGAACTTCGGGCTTGGGGTCCGCACCGCGCTGCAGGCGGTCGCGGATCGCGCGGTCGCATTGGGCCAGGCTGTCGAACGGGCCCAGGACGACCTTGCCGCCATCGTCGGTGGCGTACCAGCCGGTCTCGGTGACGTTGTAGTCGCCGAGATCCTCGGTCGGGACGTGCACCGCGATCAGGTCCTTTGGCTTGGCCATCCGCTCGCCTCGCGTCCTGCAACCGCCGGAAGTGTGAATATGTTCACAGAACATAGCGCCGCAGCCGACCCTGTCAAAGTTGACGGTCAAGTGACTGTAAAGTTAGAACGATGCCACGGAACCTGGCCTCTCAACTGGCTCTTATGCGCCAGCGACGAAAAACTCAGCCCTGCATCATCGCGGCGACGCGCGGCCGTACGCACGTTGTGTGAAATTTGGTAGCCTCGGTTTGGACATCGTGGCAGGCAAAAAACAGTTGAGAACCTTTGTACCGCGTACCATGCGCAGCGGCTGCGCAGAGGAGCAGTCGTAGCATGGCGTTGTCTCAGCTCCTGAAGGAGGGACGCCTTCGTCTGCCGCCGTGGCGGCGCCGGGCGTCGCCGCGCCAGGCCCGACAAGCCGCCCGGATCGTTCCGGTGATCGGCTGCATTCCGGGATCCGAGGTCTGGTTCTTCCGCTTCGCCCTCGCGTTCCTGGCGCATCTGGGCCAGGGCGGCCAGATCGTCGACCGGCTGAGCGGGCGCGTCGTCGGCGACGCCGCCGGCCAACCCTTCAATTTCGACCATCTGAGCGGCGGGCCGCTCTTGTGGGCGCCCAACCTGATCACAACGGACCACCTCTTCATCGGCCACGCCGTCTGTCCCGGCTTCAGCAAGATCGCCTCCGGATTTCCGTGGTGGCAGGACACGCGGTTCTGCGCGCCCGGGTTCGACTACTTCCATGACGGGCTCGACTACACCCAGGTGCCGGTCGACATGGCGCCGCACACCACCGTGCCGGTTTCCGTGAAGGGCCTCGACGGCGCGGCGTGGGGCGAGCCCGGCCAGCGCGCCGTCCTCGTCTATCCCGACCCGCTCGACCAGGCCGCCTGCTACTTCAATTTCTGCCGCAAGCACTTTGCGCCCGCCTACAACACGCTCGACGGCCGGCCGCTCGCCGAGTGGAGCTTTCGCGACTACCTGTTCCTCCACGCCCTGCCGTCCTACGCGAAGGTCTTCGTCTCCTACCAGGTGATGTCGACCCAGGTGCCGGGCTCGGTCAGCATCGTGCCGCACTGGCGGCTGCTCGAGCGCCCGGCCGAGACGCTGGCGTCGATGCTCTCCCATTTGACCGGCAGGGCGCAGGACTGGCCGATGATCGAGGACGCCGTCGACCTCGCCCGCCGCGAGCATCTGGCGGCGGTGGAGCTCGAGCTCGGACGGCCGCTCGACGGCACGCGGCGGCGGCGCGCCAGCCGCAACCGCGACGTTCGCGGCGAGATCTTCCGCGACGAGCTCGACCCCGACCTCGGCCGCGAAGCGCTGGAGCTGCTGGCCTCGCTGGGGGTCGATTTGCAGTATTTTGCCGCCCCGTCCGGCGCCGCAACCAGTTCGCGACTGAGTGTCGCGTAAGCGCCCGCGGGCGTTGCCGATATCCTCGAGAACACGCAACGGTCTTACCCGCCGCCAACCGTCGGTCCCGCACGATCCCGCCACCGGAGGGCACGCATGGCTTTGCTGCGTGACCGGTAGTGGATCGCAGGAACCATCGCTGCCAATGTGCCGGCTCTGCCCCGCGGCGCCGAAGGACCCGCCCTGAATGAAATTCAATGTCGTCGTCACGACCCACCACAAGACAGGCACTGTCTGGATGTTGTCCGTCTTCTCGGCGATCGCGAAGGCAGTGGGCGCGGGCTATATCGACTTCTGGTCGCACTATGGCCGGCTCGACCCGCTGCTCAGGACGCCGTTCATCCTGTTCAACTACGACTCCACGTTCCGGCGGCATTCGAACATCCTGGCGCGGGAAGACGTGCGCATCCTTCATATCATCCGCGATCCGCGCGACGTCCTGATCTCGGCGATGCACTACCACAAGACCGCGGACGAGGCGTGGCTCCATCAGACGGTGCCCGGCGGCGGCGACGTGCCTTACCAGCGCAAGCTCAACTCGTTCGCCACGCCGTTCGAGCAGTACCTCTTCGAAATGGAGAATGCGTCGAGCAGCACCATCGAAGACATGCTGGACTGGCGATACGATCGCCCCAACTGCCTGGAGATCCGCTACGAGGATTTGCGGGTCGATCATTCGATGGCGCTGTGGTCGCAGATCCTCGCCTTCCTGGGCTTCGACGCGAGCGAGGAGAAGGCCTGCAAGGACTGCTTCTGGAATTACAGTCTGTTTGGCGGAGCCGCCGGCGCGAATCGCGGACATGTCCGGTCCGGCGAGGTCGCGCAGTGGAAACGGGAATTCACGCCCAAGCTGGCCCAGGCCTTCGTCCACCGGTTTCCCGATGCCCTGCAGGAGCTGGGCTACGAGCCCGACGACCGGTGGATCGAACAGCTCAGCGAGGTGGCCCGCGCCGGGTAGAACGACTCGCGGCGCGGTGGGCTCACATTTGCACCTCCCCTTGCTTACGCAAGGGAGGAAGCGCTTGCCGGCGCGCGCCTATGCCTTCGCCCGGTCCTTCAGCCCGCGCGGGCGCCGGGCAGGGCCGCCGTTTCCTCTCAGATTCCTCTCCCCCGCTAGGGGGAGAGGAAAGGTGAGGGGGCACCGACGTGCGCATCCCCCTCACCCAACCTCTCCCCCTAACGGGGGAGAGGAGCCTGATTCGCACGCGGCTCGACGGTGTCCATTGCCTGGCTCGTACGCGCCTACGCCTTCACCCGTTCCTTCAGGCCGCGCAAGGCGAGCGCGTAGCCGGCGATGCCGAAGCCGGACATGGTGCCGAGGCAGCTCGCCGCCACGTCGGACACGGCGCCGCGGCGGGCCGGGTTGGAGATGTGGACCTCGATCGTCGGGAAGCCGACATTGCCGATGGCCGCGACCAGGGCCGGATAGCCGCGGGTGTAACCGGCCGGATTGATGATGGCGCCGGCGATGCCTTCGTCGTGCGCCGCGAACAGGCGGTTGATGACCTCGCCTTCGATGTTGGAATGGAAGATCTCGACCTCGAGGCCCAGCTCCTCGGCATAGGCGCGAATTTTCGCATCGTATTCGGGCAGCTTCATCGGGCCGAAGATCTCGACCTGCGCCTTGCCGCGCATGTTCATGCCGGCGCCGTGGATCACGAGTATCTTCATGGGATCGCAGTCTCCTGGTAGAGCACGCTCCACCATTTGCCGTCGCGGCGCACGTAGGTGCTGGCCGAGATCACCTTGAACGTGACCGCCTTGGCGTTCTTCATGGCGGTCGTATAGGTGAGCCGGTAGAGCAAGGTGGCGACGTCCGGAGTCCAGATCTTGACCTCGGCCGTGGGATCGATGGTGAAGCTGTCGAGCGTGAAATCGGCAAGCGACTTCACGAACGCCGCCTTGCCGTAGCGTGTGCCCTCAGCGAAAATCAGCAGAGCGTCGTCGGCCAGGTAGTTCTGCATGCCGGCCACGTTCTTGTCCTTGACGAACTGCCAGCTGCCCTTCTCGAGCGCCATCAACGTGGCCAGCAGGGCCGCCGGATCGGCGGACTGGGCCGATGCCCGCGAAGACCCTGCGGCGATCGCCAGCGCCGCGCCGATCATCAACCGTCTTTCAATCATGGTGATACCCCCTGCCCCCTATTTGCCGTAGCCCATGGCGTGCGGCAACCAGGTGCTGATCGAGGGCACGAAGGCGATCACCAGCAGGCAGAGCAACAGCAGGCCGAGATAGCCCAGGATCGGCTTCACGGTCTCCTCGATCGGCACCTTGCCGATCAGGCAGGCGCCATAGAGGCCGAGGCCGAGCGGCGGGGCGAACAGGCCGATGCCCATGCCGAACACCAGCACGACGCCGAAATGCAGCGGGTCGACGCCGAGCTGCATGGCGACCGGCATCAGGAGCGGGCCGAAGATGATCAGCGCCGCCGCGCCCTCCAGCACCGAGCCCATCACGATCAGGATGGCGATCGACAGCAGCAGGAAGAGCCAGGTGCCGTGCGAGCCCGAGAGGTTGACCAGCGTCTCGGCCACGGCATGCGGCACCTGCTGCAGGGTGAGCACGAAGGCCAGGGCCTGCGCCGCCGAGACGATGAACAGCACGAGGCCCGAACGGGTCGCGGCCTGCACGAAGCTGTGCGCCGCCGGCCGCCAGCCCAGCTCGCGGAACACCACGCCGCCCACGACCAGGGCGTAGAGCACCGCGAAGGCCGAGATCTCGGTGGCCGTGGCGAAGCCGCTCTTGAAGCCGCCGAAGATCATCAGGATCAGGCCGAGCGAAACGATGCCGCCGCCCCACAGGCTCGCGGCCGGCATTTCCGGCGCGGCCTCGATCGCGGCCGCCGGGCGCTTGCCGAACAGGATGGACACGGCGATCAGCGCCACCGCCATCAGGCCGGCCGGCAGCAGGCCCGCCATGAACAGCCCGCCGATCGAGATATTGGCGACGAAGCCCAGGATGATGAGGTTGATGCAGGGCGGGATGGTCTCCGCCATCACCGCCGACGCGGCGAGCAGCGCCACCGCGCTGCCGGGCCGCTGTCCCGACTTGCGCGCGGCCGGGATCAGCACCGAGCCGACCGCGGCCACGTCGGCCATCTTGGAGCCCGAGATGCCGGAGAACAGCACCATCGAGGTCACCATGACGACGTTGAGGCCGCCCCGCATGTTGCCGATCAGCCGCTGCAGGAGCGCGATCAGGCGCACCGACATGCCGTTGGCCTCCATCAGGTAGCCGACCAGGATGAAGAACGGGATGGCCAGCAGCACGAAGTTGTCGATGCCGCGCGCCATCTGCTGGGCGAAGATGACGCCGGGCAGGTTGCCCTCGACCCAGATGAAGACCAGCGCCGCCAGCGCCAGCGCAAAGCCGATCGGCAGGCCGCCCACCAGGGTGACGAAGAAGCCCAGCAGCATCAGCGCCATCGGCGACGGCACGGTGGTGGGCGAGAGATTCTGCCACGCGGCGTAGAGGAAGACAGCCAGCGCCACGATCACCAGGCCGGCCGCGATCTCGCCCACCGATCGCCGGCGAAAGATGTCGACGGCGAACAGTGTCATGCAGGCCGCTCCCAGGCCCATGGGGTAGAAGGTGAGCTCGAGCGGCAGGCCCGAGCCGGTAGTCTGGCCTGTCGTCAGCCAGCCCAGCGCCAGGGCGTTCCAGGCGACGTAGCCCGAGACGACGGCGACCAGCAGTGCGCCCACGGAATCGACGACGCGGCGCGGGCCGGCCGGCAGCAGGTCGACGAAGAAGGAGACGCCGGGATTCTCCAGGCGCGCGATGGCGCTCGCCGCGCCGAAGAAGCTCGACCCCACCATGAGGCCGCGCGCCACGTCATCGGCCCATTCGACCGGCGCGTTGAACCACGAGCGCAGCAGCACCGAGATCACGACGACGACGAGGTCCGCCGCCAGCAGGAGCGCGGCGACGGCGTCGGTTACCCTGAGCAACGCACCGTCTTTCATGAAATCCCGATCCCAATACGACCTCACCCTGAGGAGGCCCGCAGGGCCGTCTCGAAGGGTGGGCAACAAACACAATGCGCGCGGCCCACCCTTCGAGACGGTCGCTTCGCGCCCTCCTCAGGGTGAGGTCTTGGTGGTGCAAGCGTGCGGACCAAACCACACCTCATGCTGAGGAGGCCGCGTAGCGGCCGTCTCGAAGCATGGGCAACCCTACGCCTGCGTGCCGTGGATGATATCGACGATCGGCTTGGCCTCCGGCCGCGCCTTCACGAAGTTCTCGGTCTGCGGCAGGACACGCTTGCGGAAGAGCTCGCGGTCGCAGTCGGTGACGGTGACGCCCTTCTCGACCAGGATCGCGAGCGCTTCCTGCTCGACCGCCATGCCGTGCTTGCGGGTGTCGGCCGCGGCCTTCTGCGCGGCATCGAGGAAGCCGTCGCGCAGCTTGGGATCGAGGCGCTTGTAGGTCGCATCGCTGAAATAGACCGCGAGCGGCGAGAAGATGTGCTGGGTGAGCGCATAGTACTTGGCGGTCTCGAAGAACTTGCTCGACAGGATGGTCGGCGGATCGTGCTCCAGCCCGTCGAGCACGCCCGCTTGCAGCGCGGTGTAGATCTCGCCGAAGGCGAGCGGCGTGGCCGCGGCGCCCATCAAGCGCAGGCATTCGGTGATCACCGGATTGGGCAGGGTGCGGATCTTCAGGCCGGCGAGGTCTTCCGGTGTCTTGACCGGCTTTTTCGCGAGAACGCTGCGCGCGCCGAAATTGTAGGCCCAGCCGATGACGCGGATGTTGGCGCCCTTGAGCAGCGCCTCCTCGATCGGCTTGGCGGCGCCGGCGTCGAACGCCTTGGTCTGCTGCGGGAAGCTGGTGAAGAGGTAGCCGAGGTCGAAGGTGCCGACGATCGGCACCAGGTTGGCGGAGATCGACGAGCCTGAGACCATGAGATCGATGACGCCCAGCTTCACCGAGTTGATGACGTCGATCTCCTGGCCGAGCTGGTTGTCGGGGAAAAAGGCGATCTCGATCTGCTCGCCGAGGCCATTGGCTTTCACCTGCTTGACCAGGTTGTCGTAATAGACGCGGCCGTTGGCGTATTTGGGATCGTTGGCGAGCGAAGACGAAAGCTTCAGCTTGGTCGTGGCGGCCTGGGCCCTGCCGATGATGGCGGGCGCCAGGGCCGCGCCCAGTACGAACGACCGACGGCCAACAACGCTGTACTTCATGACGTTTCCTCTCGAACGGGTCTGGCGCCCTTGCGATATCTGGACATAATGTATGACCAGATTCGAAAGCGCCACAACGACTTTCGAACTTTTAGCCGGGAGCATCATGTTCAGGGACAGCGCCACGATCGCGCGCAACGTGCACAGCCAGGTGGCCGACCGCATCGGCGCCCTGATCGTGCGCGGTGACGTCGTGCCCGGCGATCCGCTGCCCTCGGAAGTGAAGATCTGCGCGATGCTCGATGTCAGCCGCACGGTGGTGCGCGAGGCCATCCGCACGCTCACCGGCAAGGGGCTGGTCGAATCGCGCGCCAAGAGCGGCACGCGCGTGCGGCCGCGCGAGGAATGGAACCAGCTCGATGTCGATGTGATGCGCTGGCAGCTCGAGAACGCCGACCTCGACAGCTACCTCGCCAAGATCTTCCAGCTGCGCAACGCCATGGAGCCCACGGCGGCGGCGCTGGCGGCCGTCGCGGCGACCGACGAGGATCGCGCCGATCTGCGCCGCGCCTTGGAAGCGATGGTGGCGGCCGGCGACAACGAGGGGTTCGTCAATGCCGACATCGCCTTCCACAAGCGGCTCTACATCGCCAGTCGCAACGAGTTCTTCTGGCCGATCGCCCAGATGTTCGAGGTGACGTTGCGCGAGAGCTTTCGCCTGGCCGCCTTGGGCGACCACCGCCCGCGCGCCTTCGAGGAGCATCGCGCGGTCATGGACGCGATCGAGGCCCGCGACGCCGAACGCGCCCGCGATGCGACCTGGGTCCTGCTCGGCAATGCGTCGGACGATCTGGTGCGCATCCGCGGCAAGGATCCTTTCAAGTAGAGTAACGGAGCGCGGGCGTCCCGCCCGCTCATGCAGCGGGCGGGACACCCGCGCTCCGAAGAGGAGGAAAACGATGAGCAAGAACAAGACCCCCGCCGAACTGCGCAGCGCACGCTGGTTCGCGCCGGACGATCTGCGCGCCTTCGGCCATCGCTCGCGCGCCATGCAGATGGGTTACGCCCCCGAGGACTGGGTCGGCCGGCCGGTGATCGCCATTCTCAACACGTGGTCCGACGCTCAGCCCTGCCACATGCACTTCAAGAGCCGGGTCGAGGACGTCAAGCGCGGCATCCTGCAGGCCGGCGGCTTCCCGATGGAGCTGCCGGCACTGTCGCTGTCGGAAAGCTTTTTGAAGCCGACGACCATGCTCTACCGCAACCTGCTGGCGATGGACGCCGAGGAGCTTTTACGCGGGCACCCCGTGGACGGCGTGGTGCTGATGGGCGGTTGCGACAAGACCACCCCCGCCCTGCTGCTGGGCGCCATCAGCGCCGGCCTGCCCGCGATCTACCTGCCGGCCGGGCCGATGCTGCGCGGCAACTGGAAGGGCAAGGTTTTGGGCTCGGGGTCCGACGCCTGGAAATACTGGGACGAGCGCCGCGCCGGTAAGATCTCCGATTCCGACTGGCTCGATGTCGAAGCGGGCATCGCGCGAAGCTACGGCACCTGCATGACCATGGGGACGGCCGCCACCATGATGGCGATGGCCGAGACGCTGGGCATGACGCTCCCCGGCGCCTCGTCGATTCCGGCGGCCGACGCCAACCACATCCGCATGGCCTCGGAGACCGGGCGGCGCATCGTCGGCATGGTGTGGGAGGATTTGACGCCGAAGAAAATCCTGACCCGCGACGCCTTCCTGAACGCCATCACGGTGGCGATGGCGGTCGGCTGCTCGACCAACGCCATCATCCACCTGATCGCGCTCGCCCGCCGCGCCGGCCAGGATATCGGCCTCGACGATTTCGAGCGCGCCAGCCGCAAGGTGCCGGTGATCGCCAACATTCGCCCGAGCGGCGACAAGTACCTGATGGAGGATTTCTTCTATGCCGGCGGCCTGCCGGCGCTGATGGCGCAGATCAGCGATCATCTGCATCGCGACGCCCTGACCGTCACCGGCAAGACCCTGGGCGAGAACATCGAGGGCGCCGAGACGTACAACGACGACGTGATCCGTCCGGTCAAGAATCCGATCTATGCCGAGGGGGCGCTGGCGGTGCTGCGCGGCAACCTGGCGCCCGACGGCTGCGTCATCAAACCGTCGGCCTGCGCGGCCAAGTTCCTGAAGCATACCGGGCCGGCGCTGGTGTTCGACGACTATCCGTCGATGAAAGAAGCGATCGACCGCGACGATCTCGATGTCACCGAGGACACAGTGCTGATCCTGCGCAATGCGGGCCCGCAGGGCGGCCCCGGCATGCCGGAATGGGGCATGCTGCCGATCCCGAAGAAGCTCGTGCAGCAAGGCGTGCGCGACATGGTGCGGCTCTCCGATGCGCGCATGAGCGGCACCAGCTACGGCGCCTGCATCCTGCACGTCTCGCCGGAATCCTATATCGGCGGACCGCTCGCTCTGGTGCGCACCGGCGATATGATCTCGCTCGACGTCGACAAGCGCACGATCAACATGAACGTCTCCGACGACGAGATGGCGAAACGGCGCGCCGCCTGGAAGAAGCCCGAGCCACGCTACGAGCGCGGCTATGGCTGGATGTTCACCCGCCACATCAAGCAGGCCAACGACGGCTGCGACTTCGACTTCCTGGAGACCAGCTTCGGTGCGCCGGTCGGCGAACCGTCGATCTATTGATCGCCGCACAACCTCATCCTGAGGAGCGGCCCGGAGGGCCGCGTCTCGAAGGATGGGAACCAGTCGTACTGTTGCCCACCCTTCGAGACAGGCGCGGAGTTTACCCCGAGGTATTCGAGGGGCGCCCTCCTCAGGGTGAGGTAGGGAGAGGAACATGACGAGGCTGAAACCCACGACCCGCGACAAGCTTTTGACCATCAGCACGCCCACGGTCGCCACCGCCCTGTTCAAGCGCGGCTTTCGCAACCAGGCGATCCAGAACGTGCATCCGCTCTCGCCCGGCCAGTCGACCCTGGTCGGTCCGGCCTTCACCCTGCGCTACATGCCGGCGCGCGAGGATCTGAACAGGCTGGAAGTGTTCCGCGACCGCGGCCATCCGCAGCGCAAGGCGATCGAGGACTGCCCGCCCGGCGCGGTGCTGGTCATGGATAGCCGCAAGGACGCGCGCGCGGCCTCGGCCGGCGCCATCCTGGTGACGCGGCTGATGCGGCGCGGCGTGGCGGGCGTGGTGACCGACGGCGGCTTTCGCGATTCGGCCGAGATCGCCCGCCTGGGCTTCCCGGCCTATCACCAGCGGCCGAGTGCCCCCACCAACCTCACCTTGCACCAGGCGATCGACATCGACGTGCCGATCGGCTGCGGCGACGCGCCGGTGTTTCCCGGCGACACGATCCTGGGCGACGCCGACGGCGTCATGGTCATCCCGGCCAATCTTGTCGACGAGATCGCCGAGGAGGCCTTCGAGATGACGGCCTTCGAGGATTTCGTCGCCGAGCAGGTCGACAAGGGCCACGGCATCTACGGCCTCTATCCGCCGACCGCCGAGCAGACGATGGCCGAGTTCGCGGCCTGGCGGAAGATCAAGGGGCGGTAGGCTCGCGCATCAAGAGCCCCTCTCCGCCCACGAAGTGGGGGGAGAGGGAGGGGCCCGCGCGCAGCGCGGGAGGGTGAGGTGGGCATCGGTGCTCACATCAGAAACATCCCGTGCTTATCAAGCGCCACCTCACCTTCCCATTGCTTCGCAATGGGCCCCCTCCTCTCCCCCGCTAGCGCGGCGGAGAGGACTTTGACTCGAGCAAGTCAATCCTTCTAAGCCTTCATCACCGTGGGCTCGCCCAGCAGCGAGACGTGGGCGGCGACGATGCGCCAGCCGTCGGGCGTGCGCAGCCAGGTATGGCTTTGCCGGCCGGTCTTGCTCGAGCCGTGGCGACGGAACTCGCAGTTGGCGGTGCCGAAGTCGCGGCCGTAGGTGACGATCCACACCTTCAGGAGATCGCGGTGGACGACGAAGCCCGGATCGCGGCCGGCGCGGAAGGCGGCGATCTGGTCGTAGCCGTAGAGCTGCTCGCCGACGCCGAAGCGCAGCGTGTTCGGGTTGTTCCAGAAGAGCTCGTCGAGCGTCACCACGTCGTTGGTGTTGAGCGCCTTCTCATAGCGCTCGAAGGCGGCCGTAACCTCGGCCAGGACCTCGGGGATGTTGATTTCCATTGTTGCTCCTCAGCGAAAGCCTGCCTCCCCCGTTCATACGGGGGAGGTGTCCCCGAAAGGGGGCGGAGGGGGAAGGCCCCAACGGCGATGTCGGAAGTACCATGATCATGATCTGTAGTTTCAGGCGTCCGGATTGGGGCTTTTCCCCTCCGGCCCTGCGGGCCACCTGGGCGCTTTTGGCCGCTGCGCGGCCAAAACGCCGACCCGTCTGACGGGGGAGGAATGGTCAGGCAGGCGGAGCCGACGCCACGCCCTCTTTCTCGAGATGCCGCGCCACACGCAACGCCGCGCCTTCCTTGTAGTGGTTGGCGATGATCTGCACGCCGATCGGCAGGCCGCCCGCACGCTGCAGCGGCGCCACCACGACGGGCAGGCCGATGAAGGAGATCGGCTGAGTGTAGAGGCCGAGATTGGCGCGCACCGGCAACTCGACGCCGCCCAGCTTCATCATGACCTGGCCGATCTTGGGCGCCGTGCAGGGCGTGGCCGGCGCCAGGATGATGTCGACCTCGGCCGAACAGCTTCTGCACCTGGGCGCGGTAGTGGCGGCGGAAGCGCTGTGCCTTGACGTACCAGGCGCCGGGCAGCAGCGCGCCCGCCATGAAGCGCTCGCGCGTGTCGGGATCGAAGTCCTGCGGCCGCGTCCTGAGCCGCGGCAGATGGAGCTGGCTGCCCTCGATCGCCGTAATGACATAGGCGGCAGCCCGCGCCGCGGCGGCCTGCGGAATGACGATGGTCCGGGACGCGCCCAGCGCCTTGGCCACGGCGGCGACCGCTTCAAGCGCCTGGGGTTCGGCGCCCTTGGCGAAATAATCGCCGGCGATGGCGATGCGCAGGCCGCCGATGCCCTCGTTCAGCTCGGTCAAGGTGGGCTCGGCATCGCGGTCGGTGCAGACCGGATCGTCGGGATCCCAGCCCTGCATGGCATCGAACGACAGCGCCAGATCCTCGACCGAGCGCGCCAGCGGACCCAGATGGTCGAAGGCATCGACGAAGGGAAAGGAGCCGGCGCGGCTCAGCCTGCCGTAGGTCGGCTTCAGCCCGAACAGGCCGCACAGCGAGGACGGCACGCGGATCGAGCCGTTGGTGTCAGAGCCCAGCGCCAGCGGCACCTCGCCCGCGGCCACGGCGGCGCCCGAGCCGCCCGACGAGCCGCCGGTCATGCGCGTCGGATCGTGCGGATTGCGCGAGGGGCCATAGTGGGCGTTCTCGCCGGTGAAATCGTAGGCGTACTCGCCCATGTTGAGGCCGCCCACCAGGATCGCGCCGGCCGCCTCGAGCTTGCGGATCAACGAGCCGTCGCGCTCAGCCTTGGGGCCGTCGAGATTGATCTTCGAGCCGGCGCGCGTCGGTAGGCCCTTGATGTCGAACAGGTTCTTGACCGCGAACGGCACGCCCATCAGCGGCCCGCGATGGCGGCCCGAATCGATCTCCGCGGCGCGCTTGCGCGCCCGATCCGCAACCACGTCGGTAAAGGCGTTGACCCTGGCCTCGCTGGTCTCGATGCGGGTCAGGGCCGCCTCAACGACGGAAACAGCCTTGGTCTTCCCGCTCATCACCGCCCGGGCGATCTCCGACGCGGTCGCCTGCTTGGAGAGAGGATCGCTCATGGCCGGAACACCGGCGCCGGCGTCAGCTCGTCGTCGAGCTCGACCTCGAGTAGCGGCTGGGCGATGGCGAGCGAGCGCTCGTAGTTCACCAGCACGTTGGCGCGGTATTCCGGCGCGATCGGCAGGCCGATCGCCTTGGCCGCTTCATCGACCAGGCGCGCAATATCAGGCTTTTCGTCGGCCACGTACTTTCTCCCTCTCAGGCGAAGCGACAGGCAACCTGCCGCGCCGGGCGGGTCGGACGCAAGAGCCGATGCACGGATCGGACGGGCAAACCCCGTGCCAAAGGCCGCGCGCATGTGACGGCTGATTTTGCGCCGCCGCTTGTCTACAACCACACCATGACCGCGCTTCTCGACCTCGGCCTCCACGCCCTGCGCAACGCCTATTGCGCCGGCACACTCGACGTGCGGCAGGTGATCGAAGAGGTCCTGAAGCGCATCGCGGCGGCCGGCGACGACAAGGTCTGGATATCGCGCGTGCCCGAAGCGGCGCTCCGGGCCGAGGCGGCGAAGCTCGACGCGCGGCGCGACGAGATGGCGCGTTTGCCGCTTTACGGCGTGCCGTTCGCCGTGAAGGACAATATCGACGTCGCCGGACTTGCGACCACGGCCGCCTGCCCCGCCTTCGCCTACCAGCCGCAGAAGCCGGCCGAGGTCGTGCGGCGGCTGGTCGAGGCCGGGGCCATCGTCGTCGGCAAGGCCAACCTCGACCAGTTCGCGACCGGCCTGGTGGGCGTGCGCTCGCCCTACGGCGTGGCGCGCAATCCCTTCGACGCGGCGTTCATTCCGGGCGGTTCGAGTTCCGGCTCGGCCGTCGCCGTCGCCGCGGGACTGGTGAGCTTCTCGCTCGGCACCGACACGGCGGGTTCGGGTCGCGTGCCCGCCGCCTTCAACAACATCGTCGGCCTGAAGCCGACGCCCGGCCTCTTGAGCAACGAGGGTTCGGTGCCGGCCTGCCGCTCGCTCGACTGCATCTCGGTGTTCGCCCTCTCCTGCGCCGATGCCGACGCCGTGCTGAAGGTTTTAGCCGAGCCGCATGCCACGGCAGCGATCGGCGCGACGTTCCGCTTCGGCGTGCTGGGCGCCAAGGATGCCGAGTTCTTCGACGACGCGGCCTATGCGGCGCTTTACGCGCAGGCGATCGGGCGCCTGAAAGCCATGGGCGGCACGGCGTTCGAGATCGGCTACGCGCCCTTTCTCGGCGCCGCCCAGCTGCTTTACAGCGGACCGTGGGTAGCCGAGCGGACGGCGGCGGTCGGCGCGTTCATCGAAGGCGCCGACAAGGAAGCGATCTGGCCGGCCACCCGCGAGATCATCCTGCGCGGCCGCACCTACAGCGCCGTCGACGCCTTCGAGGGCCAGTACAAGCTCGCCGCTTTCAAGGCGCGCGCCGAAGCCGAGAGCAAGGGCCTCGACTTTCTCGTGCTGCCGACCGCGGGCACGATCTATCGCACAGCCGACATCGAGCGCGAACCGATGCGCTACAACATCAATCTCGGCCACTACACCAACTTCGTGAATTTCTTCGGCCTCTCGGCCCTCGCTCTGCCGGCGGGCTTCCGGCCCGACGGCCTGCCCTTCGGCATCACGCTGATCGGCCAACCACATGCCGATCGCGCCCTGCTGGCCTTCGGCGCGCGCTGGCAGCGTGCCCTGCCGCTGCCGCTCGGCAAGACCACCAGCAAGTTGCCGCCAACCGACGCCGATCCCGTGATGATCGAGGATCGCGTGTCGATCGCGGTGGTCGGCGCGCATATGCGCGGCCTGCCGCTCAACCGCCAGCTCGTCGAGCTGGGCGGGCGCCTTGAGAGCGAGCGCAAGACGGCGCCGCACTACCGCTTCTATGTCCTGCCTGGCGGCCCGCCACAGCGACCGGGCCTGGTGCGGGTCCCAGATGGTGGCAGCGCCATCGAGCTTGAAGTGTGGAGCCTGCCGGCCGACCAGGTCGGCGCCTTCCTGCGCAAGATCCCGGCGCCGCTGGGGCTGGGCACGGTCAGCCTGGCCGACGGCTCCGATGTGACGGGCTTCCTGTGCGAAGGCCACGCCATCGAGGGCGCGCGCGATATCACCCCCCTGGGCAGCTGGCGGGCCTACCTAAAAAGCCTCCCGGTCTGATAGGGTCCGTTCCTTCGAGGAGGAACGAACCCATGAGTGGAAAAATCGCAGTCGTCACCGGCGCAGGCAGCGGCATCGGCCGGGCCTCGGCGCTCGCCCTGTTGAACAACGGCTACAAGGTGGCGCTGGCCGGCCGCCGCAAGGATGCGCTGGACGAGACCGCGAAGCTCGCCGGCAACAACACGCCCAACGCCATGGCCGTGCCGACCGACGTCACCAAGCGGGATGACATCGTGGCGCTGTTCGCCAAGGTTAAGGCGACCTGGGGCCGGCTCGATCTCGTCTTCAACAATGCCGGCGGCGGCGCGCCGCCCGTGCCGCTCGAGGAGCTGCCCTACGAGACGTGGCTGAGCGTGGTGGCGGCCAACCTGACCGGTCCGTTCCTGTGCACCCAGGAAGCCATGAAGATCATGAAGGACCAGAAGCCGCGCGGCGGGCGGATCATCAACAACGGCTCGATCTCGGCCCACGCGCCGCGGCCGTTCTCGGTCGCCTACACCTCGACCAAGCACGCCATCACCGGCCTCACCAAGTCGACCTCGCTCGACGGCCGCGCCTACGACATCGCCTGCGGCCAGATCGACATCGGCAATGCCGTGACGCCGATGACCGAGCGCATGACCAAGGGCGTGCTGCAGCCCAACGGCACGACGGTGGCCGAGCCGCGCATGGACGTAAGCGCGGTGGCCAACGCCATCGTCTACATGGACAGCCTGCCGCTCGACGCCAACGTGCAGTTCATGACGGTGATGGCGACCAAGATGCCGTTCGTTGGACGAGGTTAGCGCGACAGCGCTAACCTCTGGCGGGCGGCAGCGCTTGTAACCAAGCGCGAGAGCCCGCTCCGGGCATAAAAGACAAGATCATGAGCGGGCCTGGAGGCCCGCGGTCCGGCAAGATCAGTATCCAGGGTCTTCCAGGTTCAGCAGCGGGAACGCGCTGTGCACGCCGGGCAGGTTGGTCGGCATGGCGGCGGAGATGTAGCTCTTGTCGAGCTGCTTCAGGCTGGTGACGCCCAGCAGGCCCATCACCTCCTTCATCTCCTCCTCGAGAAGCTCGATCACCCGCTCGATGCCGGCGGCGCCGGCGGCGGCCAGGCCGTAGCAATAGAGCCGGCCCATGCCGACCCAGTCGGCGCCCAGGCAGATCGCCTTCACGATGTCGCTGCCGCGGCTGAACGAGCCGTCGACGGCGATCTTGGCGCGCGCCCTTCGCCGCCTCGATCACCTCGGGCAGCACCGCCGTCGAGCCGCGGCCATGGTCGAGCTGGCGGCCGCCATGGTTGGAGCAGTAGACCGCCCACACGCCGTGCTGGCAGGCGATCTCGGCATCTTCGCCGGTGCCGATGCCCTTCAGCATGAACTTCACGTCGGGGAACTTCTCCTTCACCCGCTTGAAATTCTCCCACGAGAAGGCCGCCTGGTGGTCCTGGCCGGTGGCCGCGGTGCGCCACGACTTCACGAAGCGCTTGGCGATGTCGCGCTCGCGCCGCGAATAGACCGAGGTGTCGACGGTGATGCAGAAGGCGTCGTAGCCCGCATCCATCGCCTGCTTCACCCGGTCGGCCACCCATGCGTCGTCGCCGCGGACGTAGAGCTGGTAGATCTTGGGACCGCCGCCGCCCTTGACGATGTCCTCGAGCTTAAGCGTCGTCACCGAGCTGATCAGCATCGCGACATTGCCGGCGCCTGCACCCTTGGCGACGGTGATGCCGCCGCCGGGCTCGAAGGATTCCAGCGAGCCGACCGGCGCCAGCATGAGCGGCAGGCGCATCTTCTTGCCGAGGATCTCCGACGAGGGATCGATCCTGGACACGTTGCGCAGCACGCGCGGCTTGAAGGCGATCGAATCGAGCGCCATGCGGTTGCGCCGGAGCGTCGTCTCGGTTTCGGTGCCGCCGATCAGGTAATCCCAGATGTTGGGATTGAGGCGGATCTTCGCCGCCTTGACGATCTCGTGCAGCGTCACGAATTCGTTTTCCAGGCCACTCGCCATGATCCCCCCGCGCTTTTGGACAGGTGTCGGTTTTTGCGCGTCCACAGGGCCGCGTCAAACGCGGCGGTTCACGTCAACGCGAGGGCCATTCCGCAACGCGGCCATTGGCGGTAGGCTCGGCCCAACGAACAATCGGAGGAAGCATGGCCAGCCAGTCGGCAGTGGCGCACAAGAGCGCCGCGGCGGAAATCCGCGTAAAGCCCATCAACGGCTTCATCGGCGCTGAGATCGAGGGCGTCGATCTCAGGCGGCCTCTCAGCCCCGCGCAGTTCAAGGTCGTCCACGACGCGCTGGTCAACTACGAAGTGATCGTGCTGCGCGACCAGGACATCACGGTCGACCAGCAGATGGCGTTCGGCGCCTTGTTCGGCGAGCTGTCGATCCATCCCTTCTCGCCCAACCTCGCCGACAAGCCCGAGGTCATCATCCTCGACTATTCCAAAGAGAATCCGCCGGCGCTGACCGACATCTGGCATGTCGACGAGACCTTCCGCGAGACGCCGCCGCTGGCCACCATCCTGCGCGCCAAGACCGTGCCCGAGACGGGCGGCGACACGCTGTTCGCCAGCATGAGTGCCGCCTATCGCGGGCTCTCCGAGCGCATGAAGCAGCACATCCACGGCCTGGAGGCATTGCACGACTTCAAGCCGTGGCGGCCGCTGTTCGCCCACAGCGACCGCGCCAAGCTGCGCAAGCTCGAGGACGATTTCCCCAACCCCTGGCATCCCGTGGTGCGCGTCCATCCGGTGTCGGGACGACGGGTCCTCTACGTCAACCAGCAGTTCTGCGTGCGCATAAAAGATCTCAAGACCGACGAGAGCGACACGCTGCTGCATTTCCTCTATCGCCAGGCGACGATTCCCGAGTATCAGCTGCGCGTGAAATGGCAGCCCAACACCCTGGTGATGTGGGACAACCGCTCGGTCCAGCATTACGCCGCGCACGACTACTATCCGGCGCGCCGCACTATGGAGAGGGTGACAGTGAAGGGCGACAGGCCGATGGGCGTCAGCGCCGTCTACACGCCCGATACCGTGGCCGCGAACGGCACGACCAAACCGGCCATCGCCGAGGGCACCCGGCCCGGACCCAAGCGCGCCTTCGATCGTTACTGACATGGCCGCCTCCCGACGCGGCGCGCTGCTCGGCATCGGCGCGCTGCTGGCGCCCGGCGCCTTGCGTGGCCAAGCCGCATGGCCGAGTCAGCCCATCAAGATGGTCGTGCCTTACCCGCCCGGCGCGCTGACCGACGTTTTGGGCCGGCTGGTTGGCGAGCGGATTACGGCGGCGTTCGGCCAGCCGGTGATCGTCGACAACAAGGCGGGCGCCGCCACCCAGCTCGGCGCCGCCTATGTCGCCAAGCAGCCGGCCGACGGCTACACGCTGCTGCTCGCAACCGTCACCACCCTCTGCATCTCGCCGGCGCTCTACGCCAGGCCGCTGATCGCCTCCACCGACTTTGCCGGCGTGGCGATGCTGGGCAACGTCACGCTGATCCTGGTGTGCCGCCCCGACCTGCCGGTGGGCAATCCGCGGGAGCTGGTGGCCCTGCTGCAGAGCAAGCCCGGCGCCTTCACCTACGGCTCGCCCGGCGCCGGCACGGCGCATCATCTGCTGGTCGAACTGATCCGCTCGCGCGAGAATTTTTCGGCGCTGCATGTGCCCTATCTCGGCTCGACCAAGGCTCTGATCGACCTCGTCGAGGGGCGCTTCGACTTCATGTTTCTCGACGCCACGGTGGCGCTGAGCCAGATCGCTTCCGGCAAGCTGAAAGCGCTCGCCGTAACCGGCAGCACGCGCGACCCGACGCTGCCGGCCGTGCCGACGCTCACCGAGTTCTTCCCCGGCCTCGACCTCAGGCCTTGGATGTCGGTGGTGGCGCCGGCCGGCGCGCCTCCACCGATTCTCGACCGTCTGAATAATGAAATAAATAAGGCACTCGTCGACCGCGACTTTGTGCAGCGTCTGCGCGAAGTGGGCGTCGAGCCAATGCCATTGACGGTGGCGGCGTTCAACGATTTCATCCGCAATGACTCCGGCCGCTGGGCCGAGCTCGTAAAAATTTCCGGCGCAAAGGCCGAATAACAGGGCAGGCGAAGTATGAAGCGACGCGTTTTCACCCAGGGCTTGCTGTTCAGCGCCTTCTGCGCGCCGGCCTTCGCGGCCGACCCGCTGCCCGCCCTGCAGGAAACCCCGATGTTCGCCGAGCAGGTGAAGTCGGGTGCGCTGCCGCCGATCGCCAATCGCATTCCCAGCCCGCCGTGGATCGTGCGGAAGTTCGCCGGCGGCGACGGACCCGGCCATCCGGGCGGGCAGCTCAACATGCTGGTGGCGAGTGCCCGCGATACGCGCCTGATGACGATCTTCAGCTACACCCGGCTGATCGTGTACGACGATCAGTTCAAGCTGCATGCCGACATCCTCGAGAGCTACGACGCCAAGGACGGACGCGAGTTCACCTTCAAGCTGCGCGCCGGCCACAAATGGTCGGACGGCCATCCCTTCACCACCGAGGATTTCCGCTTCTTCTGGGAGGATGTCGCCAACAACAAGGAGCTCTCGCCGTCCGGCCCCTCGGTCGAGCTTCTGGTCGACGGCCAGCCGCCCAAGGTCGAGATCATCGACGAACGCACCATCAAGTACAGCTGGGACAAGCCCAATCCCTACTTCATCGAAAGCCAGGCGCGCGCCGCCCCGCTCTTCCTGTTCAGGCCGGCGCACTACCTCAAGAAGTTCCACGCCAAGTACACTGATCCCGCCGAGATCAACAAGTCGGCCAAGGGCGGCCAGGCGGGCGGCAGCTGGATCCAGATCTATCGTCGGCTCGACGTCATGTACGCCAACGACAATATCGACTTGCCGTCGCTCAACCCATGGGTCAACACCACGCCGTCGCCGGCGCAGCGCTTCTTGTTCGCGCGCAACCCCTTCTATCACCGCATCGACGAGAAGGGGCAGCAGCTGCCCTACATCGACAAGGTGATCTTGACGCTGGCGGCGACCAATCTCGTGCCGGCCAAGGCGGGGCTGGGCGAGGCCGACCTGCAGCCGCGCTATCTCAACATGCGCGACTACACCTTCCTGCAGAAGAGCGCCAAGAACTCGGGCGTCGAAGTGCGCTTGTGGGAAGCGGGCTCCGGCTCGCAGATCGCGCTCTATCCCAACTTCAACGCGAACGACGAGCAATGGCGCAAGCTGATGCGCGACGTGCGCTTCCGCCGGGCGCTGTCGGTGGCGATCGATCGCGACGAGATGAACCAGGTCGTCTATCTCGGCCTGGCCAAGCCCTCGAACAACACCATCATGGAGCGGTCGGAACTGTTCAAGCCCGAGTACGCGACCAAGTGGGCGCAGTACGATCCCAAGCTCGCCAACAAGCTTTTAGACGAAATCGGCCTCACCAAGCGAGACGCCCAGGGCATCCGCCTGCTGCCCGACGGCCGGCCGGCGATCATCGTGGTCGAGAACCAGAGCGAGGAGACGGAAGACGCCGACGCCCTGCAGCTCATCACCGAATACTGGAAGAAGATCGGCATCAAGATGCTGGTGAAGCCGCAGACCAAGGAAAACTTCCGCCTGCGCACCTTCTCGGGCGAGGCGGTGATGACGGCCTACGCCGGCGCGGTGACGGCGGTGCCGTCGCCCAACACCAGCCCCAAGGAGTTCGCGCCGACCATGCAGGGCGGGCTCAACTGGTCCAAGTGGGGCATGTACATCGAATCCAAGGGCAAGCAGGGCGAGAAGTGCGACATGGATTCGGCCTGCAAGCTCCTCGACTACGTCAAGGAGTGGGAGCACGCGACCAATGACGCCGAGCGCAGCAAGGCGTGGGGCGAGATCCTGCAGGCCAATGCCGACGAGGTGTTCTCGATCGGCACCGTGAACGGCATCCGCCAGCCGGTCGTGGTCGGCCCCAAGGTGCGCAACGTTCCCAAGGAAGGCTACTACGCCTGGGATCCGGGCGGCTATATCGGCCTCTACCAGCCCGACACGTTCTGGATCGCGCAGTAACCGGCTTCCCTCCCCAGCCCCGCTGGGGAGGTGCCCGCGCAGCGGGCGGAGGGGTCATAAGCATCAGCACTGGTGCTCATGACCCCTCCGGCCCTGCGGGCCACCTCCCCGCGCTTCGCGCAGGGAGGCATTCTTCGCATCACCACGTATCGATATTCGGCCGTTTCTTGTGTGGGTTGCGCGGGCGGGGCTTGGCGTCGAGCAGGGCGGTCGCGATCCAGCGCCGGGAATCGGCGGGATCGATCACCTCGTCGACCTCGAAATAGGTCGCGGTGCTGAGCGCCTTGCCGCGGGCATAGGCTGCCGCCACCATCTTGTCGAAGGCGGCGCGCCGCTCGGCCGGATCGGCGATCGCTTCGAGCTCCTTGCGGTAGCCCAGCTTCACCGCGCCCTCCAGCCCCATGCCGCCGAACTCGCCGGTCGGCCAGGAGATGGCGAAGGTGCCGGCATGGAACGAGCCGCCGGCCATCGCCTGGGCGCCCAGGCCATAGGCCTTGCGCAGCACGATGGTGCCGAACGGCACGCTCAAGTTGGCGCCGGTCACGAACAGGCGCGAGCAATGACGCACCAGCGCCGTCTTCTCGACCTCGGGCCCCACCATCATGCCCGGCGTGTCGCAGAGGAACAGCACCGGCAGGTCGAAGGCGTCGCAGAGCTGCAGGAACCGCGCCGCCTTGTCCGAACCGTCGGAGTCGATGGCGCCGGCGAGATGCACGGGATTGTTGGCGACGATGCCGAACGGCTTGCCTTCGATGCGGCCGAGCGCCGTCACCATGCCGGCCCCGAAGGCGCGGCGGATTTCCAGCACCGAGCCTTCGTCGCACAACGTGTCGATCACGCTGCGGACGTCATAGACGCGCAGGCGGTTCTCGGGGATGGCGCGGCGCAGCAGGCGCTGGTCGGCCGCCCGCCAGTCCGGCAGCACGCCCTGGAAGTAGGACAGATATTTCTTGGCGACCGCGACCGCCTCAGCCTCGTCTTCGACGGCGATGTCGACCATGCCGTTGGGCACCTGCACGCTCATCGGGCCCACCTCCTCGGGTGAGAACACGCCGAGATTGCCGCCTTCGATCATCGCCGGGCCGCCCATGCCGATCGACGAGTTCCTGGTCGCAATCACCACGTCGCAGCAACCGAGCAAGGCGGCATTGCCGGCGAAGCAGCGGCCGGAGTTGATGCCGACCAAGGGTGACGATCCGCTCAGCCGTCCGAAGATGTGGAAGGCCATGGTGTTCAGCCCGGCCACCGACTGCACGTCGACGTCGCCCGGCCGGCCGCCGCCGCCTTCGGTGAAGAAGACCAGCGGAATGCGCTGCTCCTCGACGATCTCGAACAGGCGGTCCTTCTTGTGATGGTTGGTCTTGCCCTGGGTGCCAGCCAGCACGGTGTAATCGTAATGCGCCACGGCAACGCGGCTCTTCTCGGGGCCGAACAGCGAGCCGTTGACGCGGCCGATGCCGGTTATAAGCCCGTCGGCCGGGGTCTTCTCGATCAGGTCCTCCTGCGTGCGCCGCGTCCGCTGGCTGGCGATGGCGAAGGCGCCCCATTCGACGAAGCTGCCGGGATCGACCAGGTCGTCGAGATTCTGCCGCGCCGTGCGCTGGTTGGTCTTGCGCCGCCGCGCCAGGGCGTCGGGCCGTTTGTCATCGAGCGTGAGCGCGCGGCGGTCGAAATACTCGGCGAGGTCGGGCCGGATATGGTCGAGGTCGATCGTCTCCTCGGCCGCCGCACCCTTCACCTCGACGTCGGCCTCCTCGACGAACAGCAGCGCATGGCCTTCGTAGATCGTCTCGCCGGCCTCGACCGCGATCCGCCGCACGTAGCCGCGCGCCGGACTCCTGATCTCGTGCTGCATCTTCATGGCGTCCATGATCAGGAGCGGCTGACCCGCGGCCACGGCGTCGCCCTCCTGCACCGCGATGCTGACGATCGTGCCCTGCATCGGTGCTGGCACAGCAACGGTTCCTTCCGGTGCGTCGTCGGCAGCCTCGGAGGCAGCCTGGGTCGTCGTCTTGCCGAACGCCAGCACCGCCAGCGGATCGACGGCATCGACTCGCGCCCCGGCCTGCCGGGCGCCGCCGCTCGCCGGCGCCGTTGCGGCCTGGAAGTAGAGGCCCGATTGCAGCGTGGCCGCCGTGTCGATCAGCTTCCTCGCCTGCTCGTCGACGAAGCGCGTGTGCACCTTGTCGGCGCGGAAATCGCCGTGCGCCAGCAAAGCGCGCAGGAAGGCGATGTTGCTCGGTGCACCTTCCAGCCGGAACGCAGCGAGCGCGCGTCCGGCGCGCGTGAGCGCGTCGGCGAAATCGGCCGACGGGCTGTGCACGATCACCTTGGCTAAGCAGCGAATCGAAATTGGGATTGGTGCGATACCCGGCATAGCCATAGGTATCGACCCGCACGCCGGGGCCCGACGGCGGCTCGAACACCGTGAGGGTGCCGCCGCCCGGCCTGGCCGAGCCATCGGCGGTCATGGTCTCCATGTTGACGCGGAGCTGGATGGCATGGCCGCGCGGCGCGGCACCTTCAAGGCCGGCCTTGGCCAGGGTCGTGCCACCGGCCAGCAGCAATTGCGCCTTCACCAGATCGACGCCCCATACCTCTTCCGTCACCGTGTGCTCGACCTGCAGGCGCGGGTTGGCTTCGATGAAGAAGAAATCAGGCTCCTCCAGCAGGAACTCGAAAGTGCCGAGGCTGCGATACTTCACGGCCTTGGCCATGGTGACGGCGGCGTCGATGATCTTCTTTCGCAGCGCCGGCTTGAGGTTGGGGCTGGGCGCCAGCTCGACGATCTTCTGGCTGCGGCGCTGCAGGGTGCATTCGCGCTCGCCCAGGGCCACGATGCCGCCCTTGCCGTCGCCCACGATCTGCACCTCGATGTGGCGCGCCCGGCCGACCAGCCGTTCGGCATAAAGGTCGCCGTTGCCGAAAGCCGATTTGGCCTCGGCCGTGGCGCGGGCGAAGGCGTCGGTGATCTCGCCTTCCGACTTGATCAGCCGCATGCCGCGCCCGCCGCCACCGGCGATGGCTTTCAGCGCGATGCCCGACTTGGCGTGCTTCCTGAAGAAGGCGACGGCGCCCGCGAGATCGATCACGCCGGTGCCCGGCAGGACCGGCACCTTGCACTTTTCGGCATGAGCGCGGGCGCGCGCCTTGTCGCCGAACAACTTCAGCTGCTCGGGCGTCGGACCGACGAACGTCAGCTTGGCCGCGGCGCAGGCGTCGGCGAAATCGGCGTTCTCGGACAGGAAGCCGTAGCCCGGATGCACCGAATCGCAGCCGGCCTTCCGGGCCGCGGCGACCACGCCCGCGATATCGAGGTAGGCCGCCGCGCCCTTGCCCTTGAGGGCGATGGCCTCGTCAACCCGTCGCACATGCAGCGACGTGGCGTCGTCCTCGGAATGGACGCCGACCGTCGTGATGCCGAGTTCGTTGGCGGCCTGGGCGATGCGGATGGCGATCTCGCCGCGATTGGCGATCAGGAGTTTTCTAAGCATGTCGGCGCGTCTCGGGTTAAAACACTTCATGGCGAAAAGGCTGCTCATTGTGGCGCACGCGCCCTCGGAGAACACCCTCTCCCTGCGCGAGGCCGTCGAACGCGGCGCGCTGAGCGAAACGGGCATCGAGGTGCGCGTGGTGGCACCGCTGCAGGCCGGACCCGACGACGTGCTGGCCGCCCAGGCGGTGATCCTCGGCACCACCGAGAACCTCGGCTACATGAGCGGCGCGCTGAAGGATTTCTTCGACCGTTCCTACAATCCGCTGCTGGAGAAGACACAGGGCCTGCCCTACGCGCTCTACATCCGCGCCGGCAGCGACGGCACCGGCACCCGTCGCGGCGTCGAGACCATCACCACCGGCCTGCGCTGGCGCGCGGTACAGGAGCCGCTGCTCTGCAAGGGGCCCTGGCAGCCGGGCTTCGTGCAGCAATGCGAGGAGCTGGGGGCCGCGATGGCTGCGGGGCTGGCGGCAGGAATCTTTTAGATCGTCGATCTCTCCTCTCTGTCGTCCTGAGCGAAGCGAAGGACCTCATCGCCGCTTGCAACGGGCATGAGATCCTTCGCTTCGCTCAGGATGACAGAATGCGGGCCTGGAGGCCCGCGGTCCGCTTGAGTCCTACTCCGCTGCCGCCTTGTTCTTCTTCTCGGCCGGATCGTCCATCATGACCGTGATGTCGGCGGCGATGTGGTGGGTCGGGCCCTCGGCGGTCTGGTTCTCCTGGACGATGGTGCGACCGTAGGCCGAGACGGTGGGCACCGCGGCGGACGCGACGGGCGCCATCTTCTTCTTGCGCTTGAGCGCGGCGGCGATGAAGGGCGCCAGCTCGGCCTGCTTCTTCGCATCGCGCGCCGCCTGGTCTGCCTTGAGGGCCGGCATCACCTTGCCGGCGAAGAGGTTCAGCGAATCGCAGATATGCTCGTGCTTGTTGCGGCCGCCTTGCTGGATGAACACGACCTGGTCGACGCCGGCATCCTGGTAGCGCCGCAGGTGCTCGGTGAGCTCGGCCGGCGTGCCGATGCCGCTGCCCTGCCCGACGGCGGGCAGCTTGTCCTTGGCCGCCTCGAAGCGCTGCCAGACGTCGGTGACGCCGGGCTGATGGTGGCCGTAGACATAGTAGTGTCCCAGCGAATAGCCGAAGAACTGGAAGCCCTCGGCGCCGCGGCGCCGCGCCTCGTCGCGATCCTCGTGGCACGGAGAAGCCGGTCACCATGGCGACGTTGGCGTTCACCGTGTGGCCGATCGGCACGCACTGATCGCTCTTGATGATGTCGTAGTATTCGTGCGCCCACTTGCCGGCCTCGGCCGGATCGACGAAGGCGAAGGTGAGCGCGCCGATGCCGGCCCGCGCCGCGGCATGGATGGTCTCGCGCCGGCTGCACGCCACCCAGATCGGCGGATGCGGCTTCTGCAGGGGCTTCGGGACCACGTTGCGCACCGGCATGGAGAAGAACTTGCCCTTGAAACCGGGATAGGGACTCATCGCCATCATGTTGGCGGTCTGCTCGACCGCCTCGGCCCACATCGCCTTCTTTTGCTCGGGATCGATGCCGAAGCCCTCGAGCTCGACCCGCGAGGCCAATTCGCCGGTGCCCCAGTCGACCCGGCCGTCGGCGATCAGGTCGAGCGTGGCGATGCGCTCGGCCACGCGGGCGGGATGGTTGTAGCCCGGCGGCGCCAGCACGACGCCGTGGCCGATGCGGATCCGCTTGGTGCGCGCGGCACAGGCGGCGAGGAAAACCTCCGGCGCCGAGGAGTGGGCATACTCCTCGAGGAAGTGATGCTCGACTTCCCAGATGTAATCGATGCCCAGTTCGTCGGCCAATTCGACCTGCGCCAGCGCGTCCTTGAACAGGCGATGCTCGGTGCCTTCCGTCCAGGGACGCGGCAGCTGATGCTCGTACAGAAGCCCGAAGCGCATGACTCTCTCCTCAGTGAGCGGTCCAGCCGCCGTCGACGACCAGGCCCGCCCCCGTCATGAAGCCGGCATCGTCCGACGCCAGGAACACGATGCCCTTGGCGATGTCGTCGGCGACACCGAGCCGCCCGATCGGATGCAAGGCGAGCGTGGCCTGGCGTGCCTTTTCGGTGTCGTTGGTGCCCTGCTGGCGGGCCCGCATGGCGAAGGTCTGCTGGCCCATGTCGGTCTCGATGAGGCCGGGATGGATCGAGTTGACCCGGATCTTGTAGCCCTTGCGCCCGAACTCCAGCGCCGTCGACTTGGTGAACAGAGTCACGCCGCCCTTGGTCAGCGAATAGAGCGGGTCGAGCTGCGAGCCGACCAGGCCCGCGATCGAGGCCAGGTTGACGATGGCGGCACCCTGCGCGCTGGTGGCGCCGCTCGCCTTGAGATGCGGCAGGGCGGCGCGCGTGCCCAGCAGCACACCGGTCAGGTTGACGGCCACGAGCCTGTTCCACTCGTCGAGGCTCGCCTCTTCGACGCCCTTGCCGACGAAGATGCCGGCATTGTTCACCAGCACGTCGAGCTTGCCGAACTTCTTGATCGTGGCGTCCATGGCGGCGGCCCAGCTCGCCTCCTGGGTGACGTCGAGCGAGACGTAGAGCGCCTGCCCGCCGGCCGCCTCGATCTCCTTGACCGTCTGCCGGCCGCGCTCGTCCAGAACGTCGCCGATCACCACCTTGGCGCCGGCGCTCGCCATCAGCCTGGCGGTCGCGCCGCCGATGCCGCGCGCCGCGCCGCTCAAGAAAGGCCACCTTGCCATCGAGACGGTTCATCGTTCCTCTCCGCTGGGGGCGCGCCACTCCAGTGGCGCGATCTTCATTGCGAACACCAAAGACGCGCGACTGGAGTCGCGCGCGCCCAGCCTAGCTCTTGCCGAGCTTGTTGAACGGGATGTTCTTGTCGACGCGGATATCCGCCGGCATGCCCAGCACGCGCTCGGCCACGATGTTGCGTAAAATCTCGTCGGTGCCGCCGGCGATGCGGAAGCCCGCGCCGCCGATCCATTGCGCCTGGAAGCCCGCGGCGTGCGGCACGTCTTCCTTCATGATGCCGGCCGGCCCCATCAGCTCCATGGCGAAGGCGCCCATGTCCTGCATCTTGGGAGCGGCCACGATCTTGATGATCGAGGACTCCGGTCCCGGCGTCTGGCCCTTGGAGAGCGCGGTCAGGGTGCGATAGCGCGTGAGCTTGAGGCCCTGCTGCTGGACGTACCAGTCGGCGATCTTGCCGCGCACCTGCTGGTTCCTGATCGCGGGGCCATCCTCGAGATCGGTGTCGCGCGCCAGTTCCATCAGCTCATCGACATCGAGGCCGCCCGACGGCAGGCCGACCGCCAGCCGCTCGTTCATCAGGGTGGTGAGGGCCGCCTTCCAGCCTTCGCCGACCTTGCCCAGGCGCTGGCTGTCGGGGATGCGCACATCGGTGAAGAACACCTCGTTGAAGTTGGCGCCGCCCGACATCTGCTTGATCGGCCGCACCTCCACGCCCGGCGTCTTCATCGACAGGAAGAACATGGTGAGGCCGGCATGCTTGGGCACGTTGGGGTCGGTGCGGGTGATGACGATGCCGTAGTCGCTGTAATGCGCGCCCGAGGTCCACACCTTCTGGCCGTTGATCACCCAGCCGTCGCTCCCATCCGGTAATTTGGCACGTTCCGCACGCGTGCGGATGCCGGCCACGTCGGAGCCCGCCGCCGGCTCGGAGAAGAGCTGGCACCACACTTCCTTTCCGTGCAGCGCGGGCTTGACGTAGCGCTGGAGATGCTCGGGCGCGGCATAGGCCATCATGGTGGGAATGCACATGCCGAGCCCAATGTCGAAGAAGCCCAGCGGCACCAGGTAGTTGGCCTCTTCCTGCTGGTAGATCACCTGCAGGATGGGCGAGCCGCCGCGGCCGCCATATTCCTTGGGCCAGGTGATGCGGGCGTAGCCGGCGGTGGCCTTCTTGTCCTGCCACTCCTTGGCCTTCTTCAGCAGCTCGGGATCGTCGTTGCGTGCGCGGAAGCTCTGCTTGTCGTCGCTCTTGCGCGTGGCGTTGGCATCGAGCCAGGTGCGCACTTCCTTGCGGAAGGCGGCTTCCTCGGGCGTGTCGTTGAAGTCCATGGAGAGTCTCCTGCATTAGCTCCCTCCCCTTGGCGGGCTCCGCCAAGGGGAGGTGTCGGCGTCTTACGCCGACGGAGGGGTCAAGGGCGGCAAGGTCATGTGGCTCATGACCCCTCCGCCCGCGATTACGCGGGCACCTCCCCTTCGCGGAGTCCGCGAAGGGGAGGCACGTTACGCGGCATTCTTTTGTTCGAGCCGGCTCACCAGCTTGTCCTTCCAGGCCATCGGCCCGCCGATCGACAGCGCCATCACGCGCGCCCGGCGATAGTGGAATTGCGTGTCGGCCTCCCAGGTGAAGCCGATGCCGCCATGGGTCTGGATGTTCTCCTTGGCGGCAAAGTCGTAGGCCTCGGTCGCGGCGATGCGTGCCGCCGCGGCGGCGAGCGGCAGGTCTGCCCCGCCGTCGGTCAGCATCATGGCGCCGTAATAGGCGTTGGAGCGTGCCAGCTCGAGCTTGACGTAGCAGTCGGCGAGCTTGTGCTTGATCGCCTGGTAGGAACCGATGGCCCGGCCGAAGGCCTGGCGCTGCAGGGCGTAGTCGCGCGCCATCCACATGGCGGCCTCCGCGCCACCGACCTGGGCGAAGGCGAAGTACACCGCGGCGGCGTCGTAGAGCCGCTCCAGCAGACCGCCAGCCCTCGCCTTCCGCCCCCAACAGCTCGGCCGAAGCGTCGTTGAAGGTGAGCTCGGCATGCTTGCGCGCCGGATCGATGGTCTCGACCCGCTTGGCGGTCACCGGCGATTGCTTGAGATCGACCAGCACCAGCGAGACGGCGCGATCACCCTGGCCGCCGGTGTTGGCAAGGACGACCGCGAAGGTCGCGGCCTCGCCATCGGCCACCGGCACCTTCTTGCCGTTGAGGCGGCCGCCGCCGAAGGTCGTGCGGATATTGCGCGGCCGGGGCGGTTGCGGTCCCTCGGCAATGGCCAAAGTGCCGATCGCCTCGCCTCCAGCCAGCAGCGGCAGCCACTTCTTCTTTTGCGCCTCCGAGCCGGCAAGCTTCAGCGCCTCGGTCGCCAGCACGACCGACGTGTCGAACGGCACCGGCGCGGCGGCGCGGCCGATCTCCTCGGCGACGACACAGAGCTCGAGCGGCGAAAGGCCGAGCCCGCCGAATTCTTCCGGGATGCCGACGCCCGGCACGCCGAGATCGACGAGGCCCTTCCAGACCTCCTCGGCGTGGGTCTCGTTGCCGTCGAGGACGCGACGCACGACCTTCGTCGGGCACTTGTCGGCGAGGAATTTGCGAACCTGCTCCTTGAGCAGCTTCTGGTCGTCGGAGAAATCGAAGTTCATGATGGGCGGACCCTAGCAAGCAAGCCCGGTCCGGGGAACGGTTCCAGGTTCCGACAGGCGGGTTGTTCGATGTGATAGGCTGCGACCATGGACACTGCACAAATCAAGGACTGGCACGCCCACGTCTATTTCGACGCCGCCTCGCGCGACAGGGCCTGGGCGCTGCGCGAGAAGATCGAAAAGAGCTTCGACATCGAGATGGGCCGCTTCCACGAGAAGCCGGTCGGGCCGCATCCGATGTTCAGCTACCAGGTGGCGTTCAAGAACGACAAGCTGGCGCCGCTGATCTCGTGGCTGACGCTGAACCACGGCGACCTCACCGTGTTCATCCATCCCAATACCGGCCAGGATCTCGAGGACCATCGCGACCGCGCGGTGTGGATCGGCAAATCGGTGCCGCTGCTGCTCGACATCTTCACCAAGAGGAAGGACTGACGAATGGACTCGCTTCTGCCGCTGGCGAAGAAGGTCGGCGAGAAACTGAAGGCGCGCAAGGAGACGGTCGGCGTCTCCGAATCGTCGAGCGGCGGCCTGATCTCGGCCGTGCTGCTGGCCGTGCCCGGCGCCTCGGCCTACTTCATGGGCGGCGCGGTGGTCTACACGCGCCCGGCGGGCGAGGCCTTCCTCAGCGCGACCAAGGAAAAGCGTGCCGGCATCCGCTCCTCGTCCGAACCGTGGGCGACGCTGGCGGCCGAACTCGTGCGCGAGCGGCTGAACACGACCTGGGGCCTCGCCGAAACCGGCGCGTCCGGCCCGACCGGCAATTCCTACGGCGACCCCGCCGGCCACACCTGCGTCGCCGTCGTCGGCCCCAAGGGCAAGGTCGCGCGCACCCTGCGCACCGGATCGAACGACCGCGTCGCCAACATGCGCGCCTTCGCCGCCGAGGCGCTGAAGCTGATGGACGAGCAGCTTTCCTGAACCGCCCTCCGGCTTGCGGCGCCGTCGGGGATTTCCGCAATTCGCGCAATTTCCGCTAGTGATTCGCCAATCAGCGCCACATTCGGTCCGCAGCACATCCGCCGTGGCATTGATAGCGACTTGCATGCATTGCCCTCTTTGGGTCGACAAGCCTTATATAAGTCAATCTAAGGCGATTACAAGTGACACTTAAGCAGAGTGCCTGCCTGAGTTTCTGCGCACCATACTGCGCAGAAACTCGCCCGCTAGCCGTTCGCGGAGGCGCTCCGCCGTGACCGCCTGATCGGGTCAGCCGCCAACCCCGGGCCCGGACCCTCGGCGTGAGTTCGAATCGGACTTATTGCGCTCCGTATTGAAGCCAGAAAATTGCGCGACTGGACCCCGGGCGCTGCTGGCAGTGCTGGCACTCCCGAAAGAGAAAGATCCTTCGCTGCACCCGGGATGACAGCATTGCTGTCATCCCGAGGCCAAAGGGCGGCCTTCCACCCGCGGTCATGCCGCCAAATGCGACGTGCCGTCAGCAGTCTCCGGCAGCCGCGAAAATTTCAGTCGGCGTCGCTGTTCATCACCGCAGCGAGTACGACGCTCAGCCAGCCCAGAATGAAGGCCGTACCGCCCAGCGGCGCCACCGCGCCGAACCATCGCGGGCCACCGAAGGCGAGCGCATAAAGCGCGCCCGGGAAGAACACGCTGCCGGCGAGGAACAGGCACTGCGCGGCGAGGGCGGCGCGGCCGTTCAGCATCGTGCCGCGGACCAGGACGACCACCGCCAGGATCGCCAACGCATGGATCAGCTCGTACTGGCTGCCTGTCTGCAGCCACTCGCGCGCCTTGCGGCCGGCCTCGGTCGAGGGATCGACACCATGGGCGGCAAAGGCGCCGACGGCGATGGCGATCGCCGCACTCAGTGCGGCGACGACGATCCAGGCCTTTGCTGCTGCAGCGGCCATGGACCTATTGCCGCTGCGGCGGCCGACCGCCTGCCGTCATGCCGCCGTCAATCACCAGATCCTGCTCCGTCATGTAATTGGCATCCTCGGTGCAGAGGAACAGCACGTCGTTGGCGATGTCCTGCGCCTCGATAGTGGCACGATGCCGACCGCAGCGCACCATACCGCGTAGTAACTCGCCAGCCTGAGTGTAGAGGGTCACAGGAACATCAATCATTGTTCCCTCCACGCCGAACCTGCGATTCCTGCGCATGGAAAGCCCACGACTTTTTCGGTAATCTGGGAGGCATGAAGCGTGACCAAATCATTGCTAGATTGAGAGCGGCTGAAGCGGAGTTGCGCGCGCGTGGTATTCGCCACGCCGCTCTATTTGGCTCGGTCGCGCGCGGTGAGGAACGACCTGACAGCGACATCGATATTCTGCTGGACTTCGAGCCAGGATCCGAAGGCTCGATCTATGACTACGTACGCCTTAAGGAATATGTAGCGAGCCTGTTCGATGAGCGGGTCGACGTGATCGACCGCGAGGCGCTCAAACCCCATCTGCGCGGTCCGGCTGCGCGCGATTCCGTGTATGCCTTCTGAGAAGGAGAGTGGCGTGCTCCGCGACATGCTCCACATCCGGCTCGCCGAAGAATTTGCCCGGGGTCATACGTTCGAAAGCCTGAACGCCGACGCCAAGACGCTCTACGCACTGGTCAGGACCCTCGAGGTCATCTCCGAGGCATCGCGGCGTGTGCCCGATGCGGTCAAGGCCCGGCATGGTCATATCGAATGGCGCGAAATGGCAGCTGCGGGCAACTTTTATCGGCACAACTACGAAGACGTGACTGCGCGTCGCGTCTGGAAGACGGTGCAGGACAATTTGCCTGCACTGCGGACTGCGATCGAGCAGGAGTTGGCCGGTTAGCAAATTGTGGATAGCTGCGGCAGCTACGCCACCAGAAGGGCCCAAGGCATCGCGCACCTTCGCCGTCGAAGCTTTGAAAATTTAATAACGGGGAAAAGTCCCCCGTCGGCTTCGCTCAGGGCTGGCGCTGCGCTCGGATGACAGCGTTGTTGTCATCACCGAGGCCGAAGAACCATTGCTCATGAGCGTTGCGGCGGCCGGCCGCCCGCCGTCATGCCGCCGTCGATCACCAGCTCCTGGCCGGTCATGTAGTTGGCGGCCTCGGTGCAGAGGAACAGCACGCCGTTGGCGATGTCCTGCGCCTCGCCGACACGCGGCAGCGGCACGACGGAAGCCGCGCGCTCGCGCGGGTCGATCGGCGCATTGCGGCGGTTGCCCTCGGCGCCGGTCGGGATCTTGCCCCAGATCGGCGTGGCGATGATGCCGGGATGGACCGAGTTGCAGCGGATGTTGTCGGCGGCATGCTCCAGCGCCACCGACTTGGCCAGCAGCCGCACGCCGCCCTTGGTCGCCGAATAGGCGGCCAGCCCCGGCGCGCCGCGCAGGCCCGCGATCGACGACATCAGCACGATCGAGCCGCCGCCCGCCTTCTTCATGCGCCGGGATGGCGTGCTTGATCGACAGGAACACGCCGTCGAGGTTGATCGCCTGCTGGCGCTGCCAGTCGGCGAGGGTCATCTCGGCGATCGGCGACATGATGCCGATGCCGGCATTGGCCACCATGATGTCGAGCCGGCCGAAGCGCTGTCTCGGCGTCGCGCGATCGACGCCCGGCCAGGCCGCCTCGTCGCGCACGTCATGGCGTAGGTAGTGCGCCTTGCCGCCGGCCTTGACGATGCGCTCGACGACAGCCTTGCCCAGCGCGTCGTCGATGTCGGTCACCAGGACCGATGCGCCTTCGCGCGCCAGGGTTTCGGCACAGGCCTCGCCGATGCCGGAGGCGCCGCCGGTGACGATGGCGACCTTGCCTGGGAGCTGAGCCATGTTAGTCCCTCACCCTTAGAGTATGCAGCCTTCGTCATCTCGCGCGGGGTAACCCCCGCGCTGGAGCGCAGCGAAGGATCTCATGGCGATGGCAAGCGGCGTGCTCGTCGCCAGGCCATGAGATCCTTCGCTGCGCTCAGATGACAGGAGAGAACTAGCGGCCCTTGAAGTTGCCGACGCGCTTCTCGGCGTAGGACTTGACGCCTTCCTTGAAGTCCTCGGTCTTGCGCGTCCAGTCCTGCTCGGTGAGCTCGCGCTCGGTCGCGATCTCGGCACCGTCGGCAAAGCCGCGGCGCATGGTCTCGCGCGTCGACAGCAGCGCGAGCGGCGCCGAGTTCGGCGATCTCCTTGGCGAGCTCCATCGCGCCCTTGCGCACGTCGGCCAGCGGCACCAGCACGTCGGCCAGCCCCCAGGCGACGGGCTTCCTCGCCGCCGATGCGCCGGCCGGTATAGAACATCAGGTTGGCGCGCTGCTGGCCGATCAGGCGCGGCAGGGTGTAGGTGAGCGAGAAGCCGGGATGGAAGCCGAGCCGCGTGAAGTTGGCGGCGAAGCGGCCTTCGGCGCAGGTGACGCGGAAGTCGGTCATCACCGCGAGGCCCAGCCCGCCGCCGATCGCCGGGCCCTGGATCGCCGCCACGCTGGGCTTCTTGGCGCGGAACAGGCGGGTCGCCTCCTTGTAGAGATGCTTGCCGCTTTCGGCCGCGCCGGTCTGCGGCCGGTTGGCGAAATCGGCGCCGGCGCAGAACGACTTGCCTTGCGGCGCACAGCACGTAGGCGCGGATGTTGCCGTCGCTGTCGAACGCCTCGAAGGCATCGGCGATCTGGTTGATCAGCGAATTGTCGAAGAAGTTGTGCGGCGGCCGCTGGATCTCGACGATCCCGACATGACCTTCGCTGCTGACGCCGATATCCTTGTAGGTGGCGCTCATGAAATTCCCCCACGGGCTATAAGTGAGCGGTGATACTGCCCCGCCGCCGGGGCATCCGTCGAGTTGGGAGGATCATAAATGCCGCAAAGCGAACACCCCGCGTCTCACAAGCACGCCCTCGTCGTGGGCGGCGGCACCATGGGCGTGGGCATCATCGCCATGTTCCTGGGCCATGGCTGGAAGGTCGACGTGGTGTCGCGCTCGGCCGGAACGCGCGACGGCCTGCCCGACGCCTGCAGCCGCGCGCTCGCTGCGCATGGGCAAGCCTACCGATACGTCAGGGCTTGCGACCTTTGCCACCTTGCCGGAAGCGACGTGGTCCGCGATCGACGTCGTGGTCGAGACGGTCACCGAAGACCTGGCGCTGAAGCAGAGGCTGTTCGCCGAGATGGAAGCGCTCGCCCGGCCCGATGCCGCGATCACCTCGAACTCCTCGAGCTTCCCGATCAGCGAGATCGCCAAGGGCCTCAAGACGCAGGGGCGCATGCTGGGCCTGCACTTCTTCATGCCGGCGCACCTGATCCCGCTGGTCGAGGTCGTGCGCTCGGTCCACTCCGACGTGAAGCAGGCCGAACGGCTGGGCGAGATCATGGCGGCGCTCGGCAAGCGGCCGGTGCAGGTCAAGAAGGACGTGATCGGCTTTTTGGGCAACCGCATCCAGGGCGCATTGATGCGCGAGGCCTTGTGGCTGATCGAAGAGGGCGTCGCCTCGCCGGAGGATATCGACGCCACGGTGCGACTAAGCTTCGGCTTCCGCTACGCCGCCGCGGGTCCGATCGTGCAGAAGGAGCATTCGGGCTGGGACACGACCTGCGCGGTGGCCAAGATCATCTGGCCCGACCTCAGCAATGCCAAGGGCCCGCCGCCGGTCCTGCAGCGCAACGTCGACGAGGGCCGCCTCGGCTTCAAGACCAAGCGCGGCTTCTTCGAGTGGGACGACGAGTCCATCGCAAAAGAGCGCGCCCGTTACGAGCGCGCTCTTCGCAAATGCCTGGAGATCTTCCGCGAGGAAGGGATTCTGTAGAGGTTGTTCCTCCCTGCGCGCAAGCGCGGGGAGGTGCCCGCGAAGCGGGCGGAGGGGTCATGAGCACCAGCACTGATGCTCATGACCCCTCCGTCGCCGTATGACGGCGACACCTCCCCATCGCGGAGTCCGCGATGGGGAGGCGAACTTCTCTAAGCGGCGCGGCCGCGACCGCGACCACCGCCGCCGAAGCGGCGACCACCGCCATTGCCGTTTCCGCCGCCATTGCCACGCGGGCCGCCGAACGGCGGCCGATCACCCTGCGGGCGCGGCGTGTAGGGGCGTTTGGCTTGCGGGCGGGCACTGTAACCGCTGCCTTCGGGCCGATCGCCCTGGGGACGATCGCCCTGAGGACGATCACCTTCCGGACGGTCGCCTTGCGGACGATCCCCTTGCGGGCGATCGCGATAGTCGCCGCGCGGCCACTGATGCTCGGCCTGCGCGGGCGGACGCTCGCCGCGCGAGCGATCGCCGCCCGAACGGTCACCACCCGAGCGATCGCCGAAAGAGCGATGGCGGCCGGGGCCGCCGCCGGGACGACCATGGCCGCCGCCGCCAGGGCGGCCGGGACCACGGAAGCGCGCGTCGCGCGGGTTCTCATCGTTTTGTTCGCGCTCGGCGCGCGGACGCATCGGCGGGGCCGCCGGCATGTCCTCGTTGGCCGGCGTCGAGACGACGGCGATGCGCTGGTTGGTCAGGCGCTCGATGCTCTTGAGCTGGCCGCGTTCGCTGCTGTCGCAGAACGACAGGGCGACGCCCGAGGCGCCGGCGCGCGCGGTGCGGCCGATGCGATGGACGTAGCTCTCGGCGTCGGCCGGCAGCTCGTAGTTGATGACGTGGGTGACGCCCGTGACGTCGATGCCGCGCGAGGCGAGATCGGTGGCGACCAGCACGCGGGCCTTGCCGCGGCTGAAATTGTCGAGCGCCTTCTGCCGGGCGTTCTGCGACTTGTTGCCGTGGATCGCCTCGGAAGCGACGCCCCGATCCTCCAGCGCCTCGGCGACGCGATTGGCGCCGCGCTTGGTGCGGGTGAACACGATGACGCGCTCGAGCGCCGCATCGGACAGCAGGTGGCTCAGCAGCGCGCGCTTGGTGGCGGAGTTCACGAAGTAGACGCGCTGGTCGATCTTCTCGACGGTGCGGCCCTGCGGCGCGATCTCGACCTTCTCGGGATTGCTTCAGGATCTCCGACTGCAAGCTTGGCGATATCGCCCGGCATGGTGGCGGAGAACATCAGCGTCTGGCGCTGCTTGGAAACGGAGCCGATGATGCGGCGCACGTCCTTGATGAAGCCCATGTCGAACATGCGGTCGGCCTCGTCGAGGATGAGGAACGTCACATGCGCCAAGCTTGACGTTGCCGCGCTCGACCAGGTCGAGCAGGCGGCCCGGCGTGGCGACCAGGATGTCGACGCCGCGCGCCAGGGTCTCGATCTGGCGGCCATAGCCCAGGCCGCCGACGACGGTGCAGAGGCGGAGGCCGAGGCCGCGGCCGTACGTGTCGAAGCTGCGCGAGATCTGGACCGCGAGCTCGCGGGTCGGCGCCAGCACGAGGCAACGCGGGTGCTTGGGCTGCGGGCGCTCGCGGAAGCCCGAGAGGTGCTGCAGCACGGGCAGCGCGAAGGCCGCCGTCTTGCCGGTGCCGGTCTGGGCGATGCCCAGCACGTCGCGACCCTGCAGCAGCGCCGGAATGGTGCGCGCCTGGATGGGCGTGGGCACGGTGTAGTTGGCGGCTTCGAGGGCACGCAGCAGCGGCTCGGCCAGGCCGAGATCCGCAAACGAAACATTACTCACTGGAATTAAAGTCCTTTTGGCCGCCGACCGTGCCTTTCGGGCACGCGTATGAAGGGCGGCTTTTGGCCCGTTCCCGCGCGCGGCTGGGACGGCTCTTTTTTGGGGGATTGTCTCGGGATGAAGCGCCGTCAGATGAGAGGCGCGTCGCGCGATCGCGAGAAATCTTTGTCAGCCCGCAAAGAACAGGCTGGCGCGTATATGATGGTGCAGCGCAGCGAAGTCAAGTGACGGAATTGAGGCGGAAACGCCTCATGGATACACCAAGCCTCTTTCATGTTCCTCTCCCCCTTGGGGGAGAGGCTAGGTGAGGGGCGCTTGAGGCAGGACGAGGATACGACGAGAAGAGCCCGCAAACTGAGACGCGATGACAGCCGAGCCGAGCGCAAGGTTTGGGAGCTGCTTCGCGATCGGCGCCTGACCGGCGTCAAGTTTCGCCGACAGCATCCGATCGGTCCTTACTTCGCAGACTTCGCCTGCCTATCAAGAAAGCTCGTGATCGAGATCGACGGCGACCATCATGCTTTTCAGGTCGAAGCAGACGAGCGCCGCACCGCTGCCATGGAGCGTGAAGGCTGGCGCGTCCTGCGCTTCTGGGCGAACTACGTCGTTCAGAACCCGGAAGGGATCTGGACTGAGATTGCGCTGGTGCTCGGTGACGGTGGGGAGCCCCCTCACCCAGCCTCTCCCCCAAGGGGGAGAGGAGTATGAAGGTGCGCGTTAGCTAGTGCCGCGCGCCCCGGCGCACGAGCTTGCCCGGCAGGTTGCCGGTCGGCTCGTTGTCGCGCAGCAGCACCTGGCCGTTCACGATTGTGGCGCGCATGCCGTCGGCCTTCTGGCGTAGCCGCTTGGCGCCGGCCGGCAGGTCGCACACCACTTCGGGCATGCGCGGGCCGACGGTGGCGGGATCGAACACCACGATGTCGGCGGCCATGCCCTCGCGCAGCAGGCCGCGGTCGTGGAAGCCGAACTGGGTGGCGGTGTCGCAGGTGATCATCTTCACCGCCTCCTCGAGCGTGAAGGCCTGCTTGTCGCGCACCCAGTGGCTCAGCAGATGGGTCTGCAACGAGGAGTCCATGATCTGCGAGACGTGGGCGCCGGAATCGGAGAAGGTCACGACCGAGCGCGGATGCTTCATCAGCTCGAGCGCCTCGGCCTGGTCCTCGTTGGCGATCGGCTGGATCATGAAGAACTTCATGTCACGCTCGAGCGCCATGTCGATCATCAGGTCGACCGGATGGGTGTTCTTCTGCCGGGCCAGATCGGCCATCGACTTGTGCGGGCCCTTCATGTCGGTCAGGGCGTAGATCCAGTCCCATTCCGGCGGCCTCGCTTCCGCGCCGCGCACCAGCGGGCCCTCGTAGGGCCGTGACGCGATCTCGACCAGGCGGCGGCGCTTGTCGGCGTCGAGCAGCCACTGCTTCTGCTCGGCAAGCGGTAGCTTGCGCATGTCGCGCCACATGTCCCACTTGTCGAACGGCAGCTGGGTCTCGAAGGACAGCAGCACGTTCAGCGCCCGGCTGTGCACCTGGGCGAACATGCGGCCGCCCTTCTGCGGCGGTGCGCTCGATGATGTCGAAGGTGGTGCGCCAGGCTTCCGGGATTGCTGCGCCGGCCGAACAGGCCGAAGGTGATCGGCCGGCCGCTCTCGATGGCGAGCTTGCTGAGCCCTTCGTAGTATTGCCGCGCCTTGTCGCCTTCGGCGCCGCGCGGTTCGCCGGCCACCTCCACCATGCCCGCGCCCATCGCCTTGACCAAGGTCTCGAACTCTTCCCAGGTGGCGAGGCGGCTCGCCACCGGCTTGTCGTCCGAGGTCATGTGACTGGCGCTGCGCGTGGTCGAGAAGCCGTGGGCGCCGGCGGCGATCGATTCCTTGGTGTGATGCACCATCGCCCGGAGGTCGTCCTCGGTCGCCTCGTCGGTGAAGGCGCGCTGGCCCATCACGTGGGTGCGGAGCGCGCAGTGACCCACATAGCCCGCGTAGTTGATGCCCTTGGGCAGCGTGTCCAGCACGTCGAGGAATTCGGGGAAGGTCTCCCAGCGCCACTTGATGCCGGCCTTCATGGCGGCGCGGCTGATATCCTCGGCACGCTCGAGATTGCGCATGACGAGGTCGGCCTCGCTCTCGCGGCAGGGCGCCAGGGTGAATCCGCAATTGCCCATGACCACGCTGGTCACGCCCTGGAAGCACGAGCTGGTGCCGATCGGGTCCCAGAAGATCTGCGCATCCATGTGGGTGTGGCCGTCGACGAAGCCCGGCGTCACCACGTGACCCTCGGCATCGAGCGTTTCCTTGGAGGCCGCCGCGATGCCGGCCGATCTCCGCGATCTTTCCATCCTTGACGCCGATGTCGCCGCGATAGCGCGGCAGTCCGGTACCATCGACGATCATGCCGTTCTTGACGACCAGGTCGAATGTCATGGCAGCCCTCCGAGCGTTGCCTGCGAGGGTACGCTCGCCATGCGGACCGTCAACCGCTGGCAAGTGCATGTCTGCCGTCCTAGGATCGCGCAACGAAAGAGTGAGGAAACATGGAATTCGGCGTTCTTTTCACCTCGCATCCCAATCCCCAGGAAGAGCCCTACCCGCACCGCGACGTGCATGCGCGCACGACCGACGAGATCCTCGAGGCCGAACGGCTGGGTTTCGACACCGCCTGGATCGCCGAGCACCATTTCGCCACCAGCTACGGCATCATGCCGGACTGCTTCGCCTACATGGCCTATCTCGCGGCCAAGACCAGCCGCATCAAGATCGGCGCGGCCGTCATCACCTTGCCGCTCTACGACCCGATCCGCGTGGTCGAAAACACCGCCTTCGTCGACATCCTGTCCAACGGCCGCGTGCGGCTGGGCATCGGCTCGGGCTACCGGCCCTACGAGTTCGTGGGCCTGGGCAAGGATTTCGACAGCCGCCGCGACATCGTCGAGGAGTCGGTCGGGCTGATGTTCGATGCCTTTCATCGGCACCGCTGGGACCACAAGGGCAAGTACTACCAGGGCACCGTCCAGGCGCCCTACGAGATGCTGCCGCATCCCATCCAGATGCCGCATCCGCCGCTCTACATGGCCGGCGGCACCGATCGTTCGATCGGCTACAGCGGCCGCAACGGCTTCGGCCTGATGCTCTCGACCCTGCCCAGCGTCGAGACGCTGGCGGCGCAGACGGCGCTCTACAAGCGCGAGCTCAGCATGGCGACGCCGGAACGGCGACAGAATCCCGCGGCGGGCGAGATCGACATCGCCCGCTGGGTCTATATCGCCGACACCGACAAGCAGGCCCGCGCGGAGACCGAAGAGGCGATCGTGCGCCACATCTCGCATTTCGGCGGCTCAGGCACCGGCGGCTATCTCGGCTCGGTCTCCGAGAAGGGCAGCGCGATCAAGTACGACGATCTCGCCTCGACCCTGCTGCACGGCTCGGCCGAGACCGTGGTCGGCCGCCTGCGCGAGATGCAGGCGCGCACCGGCATGACCTCCCTGCTGCTGCACTACCCGCCCTACTACGGCCGCGAGAAGACGATGAAGAGCCTGAAGCTCTTCGCCGAGCGCGTGATCCCCGCTTTCCACCCGCCGGCGCGACGCGCGGCGGCGGAGTGACCCCGGCCAAGCGCAGCAACCTCTCGCTCGGAGCGCTTTTCACCATCCTCGCCATGCTGGCGTTCGCCAGCATGGACGCGATGAGCAAATGGCTGGTCGCCGACTATGCGATCGGGCAGTTGATGTGGATCCGCTACGGCGTGTTCTGCCTGTTCGCCTGGGTCGTGGTGCGCCGCCAGGGCCTCCTAGCCGCGGCGCGCACGCCGCGGCCCTGGCTGCAGGGCTTGCGCGCGCTGCTGGCGGTGGTCGAAAGCGCCGTCTTCGTCCTCGCCTTTCGCTACCTGCCGCTGGCCGACACGCACGCCGTCGCCGCCACCTCGCCGCTGATCGTGATCGTGCTCGGCGTCCTGTTCCTGGGCGAACGCGCGGGCCCGGCGCGCTGGCTTGCCGTGCTCGCAGGCTTCCTGGGCGTGCTGCTGATCGTGCGACCAGGTTTTCGCGTGCTGGACTGGCCGCTGCTGCTGCCGCTGCTGGGCGCGATGATGTGGGGCGGCTACCAGATCCTGACGCGCCTCTCCCAGCGCACCGATTCACCGGATACGACGCTGGTCTGGTCGGCCTTCGCAGCCTTCGCCGCCACCACCCTGGCCGCCCCCTGGGGCTGGCAATGGCCCGACGCGCAAGGCTGGGGGCTCATGATCGTCGCCGCTCTGCTGGGCGCGGTCGCGAACTATGCGCTGATCCGCGCGCTCGACTACGCCGAGGCGAGCGCCGTGCAGCCCTACAGCTATACCCTGCTGGTCTGGGTCACGATCCTGGGCGCCGTCGTGTTCGGCGACATCCCCGACGGTTGGACTTTGGCGGGTGCCGCCATCATCGTGGCGAGCGGTCTTTACACCTGGCATCACGACCGGCGGATGTCAGGCTAGCGTCATTCATCGCTGGGGGCGCGCCACTCCAGTGGCGCGTCATAGTTGGAGCGCGGACCTCCAGGTCCGCATCATGATTTCGAGCGGACCTGGAGGTCCGCGCTCCGAAAGAACATGACGCGCGACTGGAGTTGCGCGCCCCCAGCGCGGAGACTTAACGCGGCCACTGCCGCAGCGCCACCAGCCCGCCGTCGATCGGCAGCATCAGGCCCGTCACCCAGCGCAATTCGTCGGAGGCGAGATAGACCGCGCCGTGGGCGATGTCCCACGCCGTGCCCTCGGTCTTCATCGGCACCATGTTCCGGCGCCGCTCGCGTGCCTCGGCGCCCATGTGCGCCACCATGGGCGTGTGCACCGAGCCCACGACGATGCAGTTGGCGCGGATGTTCTCGGTCGCGTAGTCGGCGGCCACCGACATGGTGAAGCCGTGCAGGCCGGCCTTGGCGGTCGCATAGGCGACGGCGCCCGGGCTGCCGATCAGGCCGAGGGCGCCCGCGATCGACGACACCATGATGATCGAGCCGCCGCCGCCTTCCTTCATCTTCGGCAGGCAGTACTTGGTGCACAGCATGGTGGTGGTGAGGTTGGCCTCCAGCACCTTGTGCCAGTCGACCAGGGTCACGGTCTCGGGCGTGCCCGGCGCGCCGATGCCGACATTGTTGTGCAGGATGTCGAGCCGGCCGTACGTCTTGACGGCGAATGCCGCCATCGCCTCGGCGGCATCGGCCTTGGCGACGTCGCCCGCAAACACCGCGGCCTCGCCGCCCTCGTCCTTGATCTGCTTGGCGAGCTTCTGGGCACGCTCGGCGCTGCGATTGACCAGCACCACCTTGGCGCCCTCGCGCGCGAACAGGACGGCCGTCGCCATGCCGTTGCCGACACCTTCGCCGCGCGGCGCCGCGCCCGTGACCACCGCGACCTTGTCTTTGAGACGTCCGGCCATTTCACTCCCCCTCGATCCGATGCTATTTGCGTCGTCGAACCTTAGCCGGGAGCCGCGCGCCATGGCCAGCAACTCCACCTCCTTCGACGGCGGCTGCACCTGCCGCCACGTGCGCTATCGCCTGACGTCGAGGCCAATGTTCGTGCATTGCTGCCACTGCCACTGGTGCCAGCGCGAGAGCGGCGCCGCGTTCGCGCTCAACGCCATGATCGAGGCCGACCGGGTCGAATTGCTGGAGGGCGAGCCCGAGCCGGTGATGACGCCGTCGGCCAGCGGCAAGGGCCAGAAGATCTGGCGCTGTCCCCGGTGCCGCATCGCGGTGTGGAGCAATTATGCGGGCGCGGGCGATGCACTGCGCTTCGTGCGCGTCGGCACGCTCGACGAGCCCGATCGCGTGCCGCCCGACATCCATATCTTCACTATGTCCAAGCAGCCTTGGGTCGTGCTGCCCGAAGGCACGCCGGCGGTGGAGGAGTATTACCAGGCGAGCAAGACGTGGCCGAAGGAAAGCCTGGAGCGGCGGGCGGCGCTCAGGCGCGGCTAAGCGATTCGATCAAGCGTCTCATCGGAGCGCGGACCTCCAGGTCCGCTCACGTCATCGTATCGACAAGGAAGATGCGGACCTGGAGGTCCGCGCTCCGGCAAGACATGAGCTGCCTCGTGGGGATGATATCTAAAGCCGGCTGAGATCGGCGACCAGGGCAGTGACGCTGCGCGAGCCCAGGCTCACGATCAGGATGTCGTTGTCGACGCGCAGGTATTGATGGCCCGCCGGCGACGGTGAGAGCTTGGCGATCAGTGCGGCCGGCAACGCCTCGCCCGCGATGCCGTCGGGCAGCGGCTGGTCCATCTTCCAGGCCTGCTTCGCCGGGACGGACGCCGCGCAGGCATTGTTCTTCTTCACCAGCCCGGCCGGACAGCGGCCGGCGGCGATTTCGTCGCGGTAATAGCCGTAGACCGCGTCGCGGTCACGTTGCGGCACGACGATGTTGAGGGTCGGCAGCGGCTGGTCCTGCGAAGACGGAACGGCTGCCTTGGCGGGCGCTTTGTCCTTCTGCGCCGGCGCCGGTTGGGCCGATGCGGGCGAGAATAGCGCCACGCCCGTAATGAAAAAGAGAACGATCAGGAACGGGCGCATGGCTAGGCCTTCCAGTAGTCCGGCAGCTTGGTCGCCAGCCACTTCGCCAGCGCGGCATTGACCGCGACCGGCCGTTCCTGCGCCATCCAGTGGCCCGAGTTCACCACGACTTCGGTGAGATTGCTGCAATCCTGCCGCATCGGATCGGCAAGCCGCGACTGCATGGTCTCGCAGGTCGTATCGTAGGCGCCGTGCAGGAACAGCACGGGCATCGAAAGCTTGCCGCCGTTCTGCGCGCGCTTGGCATAGGCGCCATTGGCCTTGTGGTTCATGTACCAGGAGTCCGGTCCGAAGAAGCCGTTCCGGGTCAGCGCCGCGGTGTAGGCCTCCATGTCCTGCTCGGTGATGACGTCGGGATCGCGCGGCACGTCGGGGAAACCCGCGCCGCCTGCCCAGCCGCCGTTCTTGCGCACCGACGCCGTGCGGCTGGGCTTGCCCACCGCCTTGGGATCGCCCTTGCGGAACAGCGCCTTCACGACATTGCGGATGTTGGCCTCGAAGCCCTTGCAGGCCTTGTCGAAGCTCTCCTCGTAGAAGAACTGGTAGTCCCACTGGCCGGCCGGAAACTCGGCCTCGGGATAGACCTTGCGGTCGACGAGCGACACCACGGTCTCCAGGGTGAAGCCCGACGCGAGATAGGGCACGCACAGGCTCGCCACGCCCGCCGTCTTGTCGGGATGATGCGCAGCCATGTTCCACACCACCGGGCTGCCCCAGTCGTGGCCGATCCATACGGCGCGATCTCGGCCGAGCGACGCCAGCAGTTCCAGCATGTCCTCGACGATCAGCTCCTGGGCGAAATCCTCGTGGCGCGTGTAGGTGCTGGAGCGGCCGTAGCCGCGCATGTCGGGCGCGATGCAGCGGAAGCCAAGCGCGGCCAAGGCCGGCAGCTGATGCCGCCATGAGAGCGAGAGCTCGGGCCAGCCATGGCAGAAGATCAGCAGCGGCGCCCCTTCCGCTCCGCAGGCGAGATAGCCCGTCGTGTGGCGGGCGGTCTTGACGGTGTGTTCGGTGATCGGGAATGTCATGGGGAGGAGAAAATCCCATGGAAATCGACACCGGCACAACCGAACTTTTGTGCGCCGTGCGCGACGGCGTGGCGCTGATCACGCTCAACCGTCCCGAGGCGCGCAACGCCATGTCGGACAAATTGACGCCGGCGCTGCGCACCCAGATCAAGGAGCGCGGCGAGGATCCCGCCGTCGGCGCCATCCTGATCACCGGCGCCGGCACCGCCTTCTGCAGCGGCGGCGACGTCAAGGGCATGGGCGGCCGCGGCCCACGCGGCCAGATGGGCTTCGACGAACGGGTTACCGATTTGCGTCAGCGGCAGGCCGCGCTGACCGGCGCGCTGGTGGCGGTGCGCAAGCCCACGATCGCGGCGCTGCCCGGCGCCGCCGCCGGCGCGGGACTTGCCATCGCGCTCGCCTGCGACATCCGCATCGCCGCCCGGTCGGCCTTCGTCAGCACCGGCTATGCGCGGGTGGGCCTGAGCGGCGACTACGGCATCGCCTGGCTGCTGACGCGCACCGTGGGCTCGGCGCGGGCGCGCGAGCTGATGTTCACCGCCGAGCGGGTCGACGCCGAGCGCTGCGAGCGCATCGGGCTGGTCAACCGCGTGGTCGACGACGCCAAGCTGCAGGACGAAGCCTTCGCCTTCGCCAGGTCGCTGGCCGAGGGGCCGCGGGTGGCGCTGCGCAACATGAAGGACAATCTCGACGACGCGCTGCATGTCGACTACCCGACCGCGCTCTACCGCGAGGCCGAGCGGCTGGTGCAGGCCTCGCGCACCGAGGACCACAAGGAGGCGGTGCGGGCCTTCGTCGAGAAGCGGAAGCCGGTGTTCGTCGGGCGGTAATCTTCCGGAGCGCGGGCGTCCCGCCCGCTCATGAATGCGGGCGGGACGCCCGCGCTCCGTTAGCCTCTGACTGGATCACCAATGCTGTCGTCCCGAGCGTAGCGAGGGACCTTTAAGGCCATGAACAAAGGTGCCTCGCTACGCTCGGGATGACAATCTTACCGTATTCTCGATGACAATCTTGTCGTCAGACCCGCACCGCCATCTTGCCGCGGTTCTTGCCAGCGAAGAGACCGATCAGCGCCTCGGGCGCCTTGTCGAGGCCGTCGACGATGTCGACCACGGCCTTGATCCTGCCGTCGGCGACCCAGCGCGCCAGCCGCGCTTCGGCCTCGGCGCGGCGGTCGTAGAAGTCCATGACGATGAAGCCTTCCATGCGGAGCCGCTTGGTGACGACGAGGCCCGGCACCGCCATCGGCCCGGGCGCGGGCTTCTCGACGTCGTATTGCGAGACGTTGCCGCAGCAGACGATGCGGCCGCGCAGGTTCATCAGCGACAGCGCCGCGTCGAGCACGGCGCCGCCGGTATTGTCGAAATAGACGTCGATGCCGTCGGGACAGGCTGCCGACAGGGCGCGGCGCACGCTGCCCGCCTTGTAGTCGACCGCCGCATCGAAGCCGAGCTCGTGCATGAGCCAGTCGCACTTGTCCTGGCCGCCCGCGGTGCCGACGACGCGGCAGCCGGCGAGCCTGGCGATCTGGCCGACCATGGTGCCGACCGCGCCGGCCGCGGCCGAGACCAGCACGGTATCGCCGGGCTTGGGCTGGCCGACTTCGAGCAGCCCGAAATAGGCGGTGAGCCCGGTGACGCTGAGCGGCCCGATCAGCAGTCTCGAGCGGCGCCTCGGTCGTGCGCTTGACGAGACGCCGGACCGGCAACGCGGCATAGTCCTGCCAGCCCCAATCGCCTTCGACGATGTCGCCCGCCTTGAGGCCGCCGGTCTTGGAGTCGACCACCTCGCCGATGGCGAAGCCGCTCATCACCTGGCCCGGCTCCAGCGCATCGCGATAGGTCTTGCCCATCATCCAGGCGCGGTTGGCGGGATCGAGCGACAGCATGCGCGTCCGCACCAGCGCCTCGCCGTCGCGCGGCACCGGGATCGCCGTCTCGGTCCATGCGAAGGTGTCGGCGGCGATCTTGCCCTGCGGCTGCTTGGCGTAGAGCCATTGGCGGTTCATCCGTTCCTCCTGATCAATCATCGACCTCACCCTGAAGCGCGGCCCGAAGGGCCGCGTCTCGAAGGGTGGGAGCCAGTCTTGGCGTTGCCCACCCTTCGAGACGCGCGCTGCGCGCGCTCCTCAGGATGAGGTAAGGCGCGTGCAGGCGCCCGCCGGTCAATCCTTGTAGCTGGCGGCGCGCTTCTGCAGGTTGGACATGATCGGCCTCGACCTGGTTGGGCGAGCCGATCAGCTTCTGCTGCTCGACCAATTCGGCCATCAGACCGGTCGCGGCGTCGGTCGCGACGGCGAGATTGAGCAGCCGCTTGGCCGCGCGCATCGCGTCGGGACTCTTGCCGGCGATTTCCCGGGCGGTCTCCAGCGCCGCGGCGCGCGGATCGGCGACCACGCGGGTGACGAAGCCGAATTGCTGCGCCTCCGTGCCGTTGAAGATGCGGCCGGTGTAGGTGAGCTCGCGCACCACGTCCTCGCGCGCCAGGTGGCGCATGAGCTGCGTGCCGGCGAGGTCGGGCACGAGGCCCCACTTGATCTCCATCACCGAGAAGCGCGTGTCGGCGGTGGCGTAGCGCATGTCGGCGCCCAGCGCGATCTGGAAGCCGCCGCCGAAGGCCACGCCATGGACGGCGGCGATCACCGGCACCGGCAGCTCGCGCCACAGCCAGGCGCATTGCTGCGGCCGGTTGGCGATGCCGTGCGTGCGTTTGGTGAGATCGCGCACGCCGGGCACCGCGTCGCCGTCCTGCTTCATCGCCGCGAAGCTTGCCATGTCGAGGCCGGCGCAGAACGCCTTGCCCTCGCCCGACAGCACCACGCAGCGCAGGCCCTTCATCGTCGCCAGCTCGGCGCCCGCCGCGATGATGCCTTCGAACATCGCCGGATCGAGCGCGTTCATCTTGTCGGCGCGGATCAGGCGGACGTCGGCGACGCCGTCCTTGAGGTCGATCGAAACCCTGTCCTTCATTTGTCCTTCTCCGACTTCAGCCATTCGCGCAGGCGGCGTTTCACTTCTTCCGGGTCGAGGCGCTCGGGCGGCTTCAGGCTGCCGTCGCCCTGCTTGGGCCACATCAGCACGGCGATGCCGCGCTGCACGTCGGCGAAGGTGCAATCGTCGGGCAGCCGGTCGAGCAGCGCCCGCACCTCGGCCTTGACGTCCGTCTTCTCGGGAGCGGTCATCGCGTCACCATGAGCCAAAGTCCCTGTCCAACATAGACCGCGCCCAGCCCCAGGATCACGCGGCGCGTCCAATAATAAAACTGCCTGTCCGACAGACGATCGAGGAAGCTGCGCGACAGGGTGGTGCCCAGCACCGCGAAGCAGGCGGCATAGGCCATGACCAGCCACTGCTCGAGGTCGCGGCCGGCCGGGCCTTCGATCACGACGGCAAAATAGGCCACCTTGGTGAGATGGCCCAGCACCTGGGCCGCCGCCTTGGTGGCGACATTGACCTGGCGGGTCATGCCCGTGCGCACGTAGAAGATATCGAGCAGCGGCCCGGTGACGCCGGATACGAGCTGCATGGCGCCGCCGATGACGCCTGCCAGGAAGGCCTGCCCGCCGCGTTCGATGTCGGGCGCGATGCGCTGCGGCACCGCCAGCGCGACGAACGGCGTCAGCCCCATCACGATCAGCACCAGCGCCTTGTCGGGCACGAAGCTGAAGAACGAGAAGACGATCAGCGAGGCGACCGCGCCCGCCCCGAACTGCAGCACCACGCTCCACCTGACGTGATGCCGCCACAGCCAGGCGCGCCAGCTGTTGGCCGCGATCTGGATGACGCCGTGGAACACCATGGCGACCGGCACCGGCAGCAGCACCAGCAGGAAGCCGATCAGCAGCATGCCGCCCGCCATGCCGAAGATACCGGAGATGAACGAGGTCACGACGGCCACGACCGCCAGGGCCGCCAGGACGAACAGCGGAGAACATCGGGGCGCGGCGTAGCGCACGTGGCAGATCGTGTCGAGGATCGGTTATGGTGGGCGCATGCCCGATACCGATCTGCTCTTCATGCCGGCCGAGAAGGCCGCGGCCCTCATCCGCGCCAGGAAGCTTTCGCCTGTCGACTATGTCGACAGCGTCCTGAAGGCGATCGAGCATGCCCAACCCAGGCTCAACTGCTTTCGCGTGGTGATGGCGGAGGAAGCGCGACGCGATGCCAAGGCGGCCGAGCAGGCCGTGGTCCGGGGCGACAAGCTCGGGCCGTTGCACGGCGTGCCCGTCAGCATAAAGGACCTTGTCGACGTTCAGGGCGTGCCGACGCGGCACGGCTCGGCGATCTTCGAGGACAATGCTGCAGCCTCCGCCGACGACGTACTGGTGCAGCGCCTGCGCTCGGCGGGGGCCATCGTCATCGGCAAGTCGACGACGCCGGAATTCGGCGTCAAGGGCCTGACCGACGGGCCGTCTTTCGGCGTCACGCGCAATCCGTGGAACCTCGAGCGCACGCCGGGCGGCTCGAGCGGCGGTGGCGCGGCCGCGGTCGCCGCCGGGCTGGGCCCGCTGGCGCTCGGCACCGACGGCGCGGGCTCGATCCGCGGCCCCGCCTCGTGCTCGGGCCTGGTCGGACTGAAGCCGACCCTGGGCGCGGTGCCCGCCGACACGTCGCGCGACGCCTTCGGCAACAACGTCTATGCCGGCCCCTTGGCGCGCACCATCACCGATGCCGCCATCATGCATTCCGTCCTGGTCGGTCCCAGCGACAAGGACCCGTGGACGCTCGGCGGGCGGCGGACAGCGGCCGCTCTCGCCCAAGCTTTCGGGCGAGGATCTTTCGGGTGTGCGCATCGGCTATATCGAGCTCACGGCCAATCCGCGGATCGCCGCCGACGTGCGCGCCAACACGCGCGCGTCGCTCGCGGCCTGGCAGGAGATGGGCGCCGCGGTCGAGGAGGTCACCGAGAAGATCGACTGGATCGAATATGAAGGCCGCGTGCTCTACCAGGCGAACTTCGCGGTGTTCTGCGCGCAGTACGTCCCGAAGTGGCAGAACCAGATGGATCCGGTGACCCTTGCCTTCATGGAACGTGGTGCAAAGTTCACCCTGGCCGATTTCCGCAACGCCCAGTTCGCGCGCACGGCGCTGTTCCGCAAGATCCAGTCCCTGCTCGAGCGCTACGACTTCCTGGTGACGCCGACCAACTCGCGCACCGCGCTCGACGTGACGCACGACGCCGCCAACGACGAGGTCGTGGTCGACGGCGTGAAGTGCGGCATCACCCGCCAGGGCTGGACCTCCTACCAGTACCCTTTCAACCTCACCGGCCATCCCGCGCTCGCCGCTGCCGTCGGGCTTCGGCGCCGACGGCTTGCCGACCTCGGTCCAGATCGTCGGCAAATGGGGCGCGGAGACCGACGTGCTGCGGCTGGGCGCGCTGCTGGAGCGGGCGCGGCCATGGGCGCAGCATCGGCCGCCGGCGCTATAGCCTTGTCCAGTCGGTACGCTAAGGTCGCCGCGGGGGAATTTCGGGATTCATCGGGAGGAACAAGATGCGCTTCAAGACAGCGCTGCTCGGTCTGCTGACCGCGCTCGCCATCATAGGTCCGGCTGCCGCCGAATTTCCCGACAAGCCGATCCGGATCATGGCGCCCTATGCGCCGGGCGGGAACATCGACGTCACCGCGCGCATCATCGCCGACAAGCTCAAGGACGTGCTGGGCGTCACCGTGCTGGTCGACAACAAGGCCGGCGCCAGCGGCATGATCGGCAGCGACGTCATCGCCCGCTCGGCGCCCGACGGCTACAACCTGCTGGTCTCGGCCAACTCGCTGGTCGACATACCGGTGATCTACGGCAACGCGCCTTACGACTGGAAGACGGCCTTCCAGCCGATCAGCCACATCCAGGCGGTGCCCGCCGTGCTGGTGGTGACGCCGGAGTCGCCGATCAAGACGCTGGCCGATTTCGTGCGGATCGGCCGCGAGACGCCGGGCAAGCTCGCCATCGCCGATTTCGGCGTCGGCACCACCAACCACATCGTGATCGAGCTGTTGAGCGATGCGACCGGCGCCAAGTACACGGTGGTCCATTACAAGGGCAGCGGCGCTGCCTCGATCGACGTCATCGCGGGCCAGGTCCCGGCCCAGGTCGACCAGCTCAACAGCGCCATCGGCCACATCAAGGCGGGCAAGCTGCGCGCCATCGCCGTCAGCGCCGACCAGCGCGTGCCCGAGCTGCCCGACGTGCCGACCATCAAGGAGTCCGGCGTCAAGGAACTCGCGGGCTTCACCTACAGCACCTACACGGGCCTGTTCGGACCGGCGAAGATGCCGCCTGACGTGCTGGCCAAGCTGCACGACGCCATGGTGAAGGTGCTGACCGATCCCGCGACCGTGAAACGCTTCGCCGACCTCACGGCCGAAGCCTCGCCCAGCACGCCGCAGGAACTGGCGGCCATGCTCGACAAGGAGGACAGCACGGTGGTGCCCCTGCTGAAGAAACTCGGCATCAAACCGGAGTAGACCTCGCGATGACCTGGCTGCCCCCTGCCATCGCGCCTGTCGTGCTGCTGCTGATCTCCAACGTCTTCATGACCTTCGCCTGGTACGGCCATCTGAAGTTCACCGACCGGCCGCTGTGGCTGGTGATCGTGGCGAGCTGGGGCATCGCCTTCGTCGAATATTGCTTCGCCGTGCCGGCCAATCGCTGGGGGCACACGGTCTATTCGGCGGCCGAGCTCAAGACCATGCAGGAGGTGATCACGCTGTCGGTGTTCGCCGCCTTCTCCGTGCTCTATCTCGGCGAGCGCATCACGCTCAACCACGTCGTGGGCTTCGCCCTGATCTGCGCCGGCGCCTTCTTCGTCTTCAAGGGACCGTTGCCGAGCTGACCTTGCGCGCGGCCGCTGCAATGCCTAGGTTACATGTAACCTGAAAGCTCCATCGCCATGCCGAAGTCCCCCCCTCGCAAGTCGTCTCGCGACAAGGTCAGTGCCCATCGCGCGCGGCTGCGCGCCCAGGGCCTGCGTCCCATCCAGATCTGGGTGCCGGACGTGCGTTCGCCGCAGTTCATCAAGGAAGCGCGACGGCAGTCACGGCTTGCCGCGCGGAGCCCGCACGCCGACGACGATCAGGCCTTCATAGACTCCATATCTGAGCTGAAGTTCGAGTGAAACGCGGCGAACTTTGGACCGCGGCCGGCGGCCCGGCCTATACGAGCAAACCCCGCCCGGTTCTGATCATTCAGGAAGATCGCTTCGATCAAAACGATTCGGCTACCATTTGTCCCCTTACCAGCGATCCCGATGATTTTCCGCTGTTCCGGATACTGATCGAGCCATCGCCGTTCAACGGCCTGCGTTTGCCATCACGTGTGATGGCCGACAAAGTGTCGACAGTCTCCCGCACCAAGTTGCGAAAACAGATCGGTCGCCTCAGCGACGCCGATATGATCCGAGTAGATCGCGCATTGCTGATCTTTCTCGGCCTCGCCCGATAACGAAAAAACTGGCACCCGGTACGGGATGAGACGGCCCTGTCCTGCGTAAGCCGTTCGGGGGAACGGCGATTGACCGACACGCAGACCCGAGAATGGCGCGAACCGGCGGCACTTGCAGCGGTGCTGCTGATCGCAGCCGGGCTGCGGCTGTGGCGGCTGGAGGAGAACGGCTTCGGCACCGCCTACTACGCCGCCGGCGTGCGCAGCATGCTGCAGAGCGCGCACCTGTTCTTCTACAATTCCTTCGATCCGGCGGGCTTCCTCTCGCTCGACAAGCCGCCGGTCGCCTTCTGGATCCAGACCGCCTTCGCCGCCGTGCTGGGCTACAGCGGCTGGACGATCCACCTGCCGCAGGCGCTGGCCGGCATCGCCTCGGTGGCGCTCCTCTATCGACTGGTGCGCCAGCCGTTCGGCATGCCGGCGGGACTTTGCGCCGCCCTGCTGCTGGCCCTCATGCCCGTCGTCGTCGCGATCGATCGCTCCAACAACACCGATTCCTGGCTGGTGTTCTTCCTGCTGCTGGCGGCGGCGGCGGCCTTGCGCGGGCGCGGCCTTTCCCTGGTGGCGGCGATGGCGCTGCTGGGCGTTGCCTTCAATGTGAAGATGCTGGCGGCACTGATCTGCGGACCGGCGCTGCTGATGGGCTGGTGGTTCGCCGGCTCGCTCGATTGGCGCCGGCGGCTCGGCTGGATGGCGGCGGCGGGCGTCACCCTCGCGGTCGTGTCGCTCGCCTGGGCGGTGGCCTTCGACCTCACGCCCAAGGACAGCCGGCCCTATGCCGGCAGCAGCCACGACAATTCCATGCTCGAGCTGATCGTGGTCCATAACGGCCTCGAACGCTTCGTGCGCGCCCCGCGAACGCCAACCCTGCCGGCGCCCACGCAGGCCCAGGCGCCGCGGTTCGAGGCCTACGACGCCGTGCCGGTAGGGCCCTTGCGCCTTGCGGCGCCGGCACTTGCCGCGCAGTTCGCCTGGACCCTGCCGCTGGCCGTGCTGGGCGCTGTCTTCGGCTGGCGACGGCGGCGCGCCTCGGTGGCGCTGTGGGCCACCTGGGCGCTCGCCTACGGCATCGTCTTCAGCGCCGCGGGCGGCATCTTCCATGCCTATTATCTGGCGGCCCTTGCGCCGCCGCTCGCCGCCCTGGCGGGGATCGGCGGCTTCGAACTGTGGCGCCGCGGGCCGCATCATCTCGCGCTCGGGCTTGCGGCCACGGCGCTCTGGCAGGGCTACATCGCCGGCGCATCGTTGGGCTGGGACGCGGCCTGGATCGGCGTCCCGCTGGTGGCGTTCCTCGCGGGCGCGGCGACGCTGTGGCGTGCCAAGCGGCCGCCCGCGCTGATCGGAGGTGTCGCCCTGCTGATCCTGCCGACCGCGTGGGCGCTCAGCACGGTATTCGCCCCAGGCAACCTCACGCTGCCGTCGTCGAGCCTGGCGCGGTGGCTCGGCCGCGACGACGGTCGCGGGCCGCTGCTGTCGCGCACCTACGGGGCGCTCACCACGGATGCCAAGTTGCGGGCTTTCCTGCAGGACCATCGCGGCGACGCGCGCTTCCTGCTGGCCGCGCCCAACACGCAGCTGGCCGCGCCGCTCATCATCGCGAGCGGCCAGCCCGTCATGGCCTTCGGCGGCTTCTTCGGCTCGGACCCGGTCCTGAGCGTCGATGGCTTCGCCAAGCAGGTCGAGCAGGGCGACGTGCGCTTCGTGGTGCTGGGCAATACGCGCCGGCCGCGCGACTTCGAGCGTTGGGTGGAGGCGCACGGCACACCGGTCGATCCCGAGCTGTGGCGCTCGCGGCCGGTCGAGCCGAGGCGCTCCATCGCCCTCTACGACCTGGCGCCGCGCTGAGGAGTTAGCCCGCGCCCAGTGCGCGGGCGACCTGGTTGGTGATCAAGGCCGCGGCGTAGGCCAGGACCAGCATGTAGCCGAAAGTAACCCACATCCATTTCCAGCTGCCGGTCTCGCGGCGGATGACGGCAAGGGTCGAGGCGCATTGCGGCGCGAAGACGTACCAGGCGAGCAGCGCCAGGGCGGTGGCGAGGCTCCATTGGCCGGCGATCGCCTGGCCGATCTTGTCGGCCGCACCCTCGCCGCCGTCGATGGCGTAGATGGTGCCCAGTGCGCCGACCGCGACCTCGCGCGCCGCCATGCCGGGGATCAGCGCGACGTTGATCTGCCAGTTGAAGCCCAGCGGCTCGGTGAGGGGCTGGATGAGCGAGCCGATCATGGCGGCGAGGCTGTAGCTGATGGCGGGCTCGGTGGCGCCGGCCGGCGGCCGCGGGAAGGAGGCGAGGAACCAGATCAGCACCATCATGGACAGGATGGTGGTGCCGGCGCGCTTGAGGAAGATCGTGGCGCGCGTCCACAGGCCGATCGCCAGGCTCTTGATCCGCGGCAACTTGTAGTCGGGCAGCTCGAGCATGAAGGGCTCGCCCGGCTCGCCATGCCAGAACACGCGCTTGATGATGAACGACACGCCGAGCGCGCCGGCGATGCCGCTGGCATAGAGGCCGAACATCACCAGCCCCTGCAGGCCGACGAAGCCCCAGACCTCGCGGTCGGGGATGAAGGCGCCGATGATCAGGGTATAGACCGGGATGCGCGCCGAGCAGGTCATCAAGCGGCGCCACCAGGATGGTGGTGAGCCGGTCGCGCTTGTCGTCGATCACGCGGGTCGACATGATTCCGGGGATGGCGCAGGCGAAGGACGAGAGCAGCGGGATGAAGGCGCGCCCGTGCAGGCCGGCGCCGCCCATGATGCGGTCCATCAGGAAGGCCGCGCGGGCCATGTAGCCCAGGTCCTCCAGCACCAGGATGAAGAAGAACAGGATGACGATCTGCGGCAGGAACACGATCACGCTGCCGACGCCGGAGATGATGCCGTCCTTGAAGAAGCTCTTCAGCAGGTCGGGCAGCGGCGAGGCCTCGACCAGGGTGCCGAGCCAGGTGAAGCCATCCTGGATCAGGTCCATCAGCGGTCGCGCCCAGGCGAACACCGCCTGGAACATGACGAACAGGAGAACGAGCAGCACGACCAGGCCGGCCACCGGATGCAGCAGCACGCGGTCGACCGCCGCCGTGCCGGGGTCGCGCTCGTCCGTGCTCTTCACCGCCGCGCGCAGCACGCGGTCGGCCTCGCGCTGGGCGCCGCGCAGCTCGCCGGCGTCGGGCGCGTGCCAGTCGGCCGCCTGCGCCAGCGGCAGATCCTCGAGCAGGCGGTCGATCTCGCCCAAGCAGCGCGTCGGTCCCGCCGCGGCGCACCGCGACCGATTGCACGACCGGGACGCCCAGCTCGCGCGACAGGCGCTCGAGGTCGATCTCGACGCCGCGCTTGCGGGCGATATCCATCATGTTGAGCGACAGCATGACCGGCCGGCCGACCCGCTTGAGTTCGAGCGCCAGGCGCAGCGCCAGCCGAGGTTGGAGGCGTCGCCGACGCAGACGATGAGATCGGGATTGACGTCCTTCTGCAGCCGGCCCAGCACGACGTCGCGCGTGATCTCCTCGTCGGGCGAGCGCGCACGCAGCGAATAGGTGCCGGGCAGGTCGACGATCTGCAGCACGCGGCCGGCCGGCGTGGTGAGCCGCCCGATCTTCTTCTCGACCGTGACGCCCGGATAGTTGGCGACCTTCTGCCGGCTGCCCGTCAGCGCGTTGAACAGCGCCGTCTTGCCGCAGTTGGGATTGCCGACCAGGGCAATGACCGGCGCAACGCCGGTTGGCGCGGCGGCGGCCGTCAGGATGCCCCCGGCGTTCATGCGGGCACGGCCGGGGTCACCAGGATGGCCATGGCCTCGCGCCGGCGCAGCGCAATCGTCGTATGGGCGACGCGCACGGCGATCGGGTCACCGCCGAACAGCCCCTGGTGCAGCAGCTCGACATCGGCGCCCTCGACGAAGCCCAGCTCGATCAGGCGGCGCTCCAGCTCGGGCCCCGGCAAGCCGACGCCCGCCTTGTCGACCACCAGTTCACGAATGCGACCGCGAAAGCCCACGAGAGCGTTGCCCAGTGCTATGGTTGATTTGGCATTCATTGCGATTAATTCGTAGTAGCACTGGCGAGCTCGGTCCGCCAGCACAGAGGGGGGTGCGCATGGCAACGATCGTTCTGGCGCATGGGGCATGGTCGGCCGCCTGGGCCTGGAAGAAGATGCGGCCGCTGTTCCGGGCCGCCGGCCATGAGTTTTTTTCGCCCACCTATACCGGGCTGGGCGAGCGCGCCCACCTGTCCAATCCGGAGATCGACCTCACCACCCACATCAACGACGTGGCGGCGGTGCTGGATTTCGAGGACCTGAAGGACGTCACCCTGATCGGCCATTCCTATGGCGGCATGGTGGCGACCGGGGTCGCCGACAAGGCGCCGCGGCGCATCGCGCGCACGGTCTATCTCGATGCCTTCGCCCCCAAGGACGGCCAGAGCCTGTTCGACCTTGTGGGGCCGCAAGCGGCCGAGAACATGCTCGGCAAGGCCAAGGGCGAGGGCGGCGGCTGGCGCGTGCCCGCCATTCCCATGCCGCCCGACACCGCGCCCGCCGACGTCAGCTGGGCGACGCCGCGCCGGCGCTCGCAGCCGCTGAAAAGCTTCGAGCAGAAGATCCGCCTGCAGTCATCAGGCGAGCTGCCGCCGCGCCACTATATCTACGCCAAGAAGAGCGGACCGGGCGACGTGTTCCGCCAGTTCGGCGAACGCGCCAAGAGCGAGGCGGGCTGGAAGTACTACGAGATCGACGCCACCCACAATCCGCACATTACCTGCCCGGAGGTGCTGATGACTCTGCTCGACACGATCATCGCCGGCACATGAGCACGGATCTCGCCTACGCGATTTTGGGCCAGCTCGGTCGCGCCAAGCGCGCCGACGATTCGCTCGCCATCGCCGGCGGCGACGATCCGGTGTTCAAGACACCTTGGCGCATCGGCCATGCCGGATCGGCGGCGCTAGGCGCGGTGGGCCTCGCCGTCTCCGATCTGTGGCGGCTCAGGACCGGCAAGGCGCAGGCCGTCAGCATCGACCGCCATGCCGCCGCAGCGTCGTTGCGCTCCAATACCTACGTTCTGCAGAACGGAGAGCGGCCGGTGTCGTGGGATCCGCTGGCCGGCCACTACGCCACGCGCGACGGCCGGACGGTGTTCCTGCACACCAACCATCCGCACCATCGCGCCGGCGCGCTCCGGATCGCCGGCGCCGCGACCGACACCCGGGAGGCGCTGGCCGCCGCGGTCGCCAAATGGGACGGGCTCGCCATCGAGGAGGCGATCGCTTCAGCCGGCTGCGTCGGTGGGCTCTCGCGCAGCCGCGAGGAATGGAACGCCCATCCGCACGGCCTCGCGATTGCCAGGCTGCCGCTGATCGACATGGTGAAGATCGGCGAGGCCGCGGCCGAGCCATTGCGGAAAGGCGAGCGCCCGTTGAGCGGCGTGCGCGCGCTCGATCTCACGCGCGTGCTGGCCGGTCCGACCAGCGGCCGCGTGCTGGCCGAGAACGGCGCCGACGTCCTGCACATCGCCGCCCCTCACCTGCCCTATCAGACCGAGATCCTGATGGACACCGGCCACGGCAAGCGCTGCGCCTGGGTCGACCTCACCACGCCCAACGGCGTCGAGACGATGACCGGCCTGTTGCGCGAGGCCGACACCTTCACCCAGGGTTATCGCCCCGGCACCGTCGCCAGACGCGGCTTCTCGCCCGAGCAGGTGGCGGCGCTCAGGCCCGGCATCGTCTGCGTCAGCATCTGCGCCTACGGCCATGAGGGCCCATGGGCGGAGCGCCGCGGCTTCAATTCGATCGTGCAGAACGTGACCGGTTTGGCCGCGACGCAGGGCTCGCTCGCCAAGCCCCGCAATCTGCCGGTGCAGGCCCTCGACTACATCGCAGGCTATCTCGGCGCGCTGGGCGCCATGGCCGGCCTCGCCCGCCGGGTGGAACAAGGCGGCTCGTGGCTGGTGCGCGTCTCCCTGGTCCAGGTCGCGCACTGGCTGGCGAGCCTTGGCACCGTGGACGCCAGCCAGGGTGCCGCCGAGCTGCCCGAGTCCGAACTCGCCCGCTACTTCATGGAAAGCGACGGCCCGTTCGGCCATCTGCGGCATCTGAAACCCGTCACGCAATTCAGCGAGACTCCGGCCTATTTCGCCAAGCCCGCCGAACCGCTCGGCACCTCACCAGCGCGTTGGGCTTGATTTCGCCGGCGGCGCTTTCGGAGGAAGAACTCAAGCTGTGGAAGGAGATTCGTAGCTCGTCATGCCCGACAAACTCACAACCATCGATGAACTGGAAGCGCTCTACGGACAGCCGGTCGAAGCGGCCACCGTGAAAGAGGTCGACCGGATCACGCCGCACTACCGCGCCTATATCGAAGCCTCGCCATTCGCATCGCTGGCAACCTCGGGGCCGGAGGGACTCGACTGCTCGCCGCGCGGCGACAAGCCGGGCTTCGTGCGCGTCCACGACGAGAAGACCCTGATGCTGCCCGACCGGCGCGGCAACAACCGGATCAATTCGCTGCGCAACATCGTGCGCGATCCGCGGGTGGCGCTGCTGTTCCTGATCCCGGGTGTCGGCAACACCTTGCGCGTCAATGGCCGCGCCCATCTCAGTGTAGAGCCAGGTCTGCTCACATCCTTTGCCATCGACGGCAAGCTGCCGCGCTCGGTAACGGTGATCGAGGTCGATGCGGTCTATTTCCAGTGTGCCCGCGCGCTGGTGCGTTCGGAACTGTGGAACCCGGCGCGCCACGTCGACCCGAAAAGCCTGCCCAGCGCCGGCCAGATCCTGGCCGCCGTCAGTCATGACCGCGTCGGCGGCGAGCGCTACGATCGCGAATGGCCGGGACGCGCCGCCCAGACGATGTGGTAGCCGCTAGGCTGCCCGGCGCAGCGTCGGTGTCTCGAGCGCGGTGATGAAGCGCCGGCAGAACGCCTCGGCGGTGGTGCGGAACACCTTGGCCTTGAGCGCCGCCTGACGCTCCTTGCGTTCGTCGAGCGACATGGTGAGCCCGACATGCATCGCCTCGGCGATGGCGTCGGGGTCGAACGGGTTGACGATCAACGCCTCGGTGAGCTCATGGGCGGCGCCCGCGAATTGCGACAGCACCAGCACGCCCGGATCGTCATCGGGCTGGGCGGCGACGAATTCCTTGGCCACCAGGTTCATGCCGTCGCGCAGCGGCGTCACCACGCCGATGCGGCCGATACGGTAGAGGCCGGCCAAGGTCGCGCGCGGCGCCGGCCGCGTCGAGTAGCGCAGCGGCGTCCAGTCGAGCTCCGAGAAGCGGCCGTTGATGCGACCGGTCAGCCGGTCGAGCTCGGCGCTGCAGCTTGCGGTATTCGTCGACCTCCTCGCGCGAACGCGGGCAGATCTGCAGGAAGTGGATCTTGCGGCGGTGCTCGGGATGACGCTCGAGCAGGCGGCCATAGGCCTCGAAGCGCTGCGGCAGGCCCTTGGAATAGTCCATGCGGTCGACGCCGATGGCGAGCGTCGCGGCCGACCAGGCTGCCGGCCACGCGCTGCACCAGCTTGTCGTTGGCGGCGCGCTCGGCCTCGTGGGCGAAGCCTTGCGCATCGATGCCGATCGGGTCGGCGAAGACCCGCATGCGCCGTCCGTTCAGCTTCACCCATTCGCCATCGATCGTCGCGCCTAGCATGCGTTGCGCGCAATCGCGGAAGTCGCGCGCATGTTCCTCGGTCTGGAAGCCCACGAGATCGTAGGCGCAGAGGTCGGCCACCAGCTCGCGCGCCACCGGCATCGCCTCCAGCATCGACGGCGGCACGAACGGCACGTGGAGGAAGAAGCCGATCGGCCCCTGAAAGCCGTGCTGGCGCAGCATGCGGCCGAACGGCAGCAGATGGTAATCGTGCGCCCACACCGTGTCGTCGGGCTGCAGCACCTGGCTCAGCGCGGCGGCGAAGGTCTCGTTGACAGCCAGGTACCCGCGATAATCCTCGCGGCGGAAATGCATCAGTCCGAGACGGAAATGCAGCAGCGGCCACAGCGCACCGTTGGCAAAGCCCACATAGAAGGCGCGGTGCGCCTCCGCGGTGAGATCGACCGTGGCATAGGTGACGCCGCGCGCCTCGACCAGCGCCGGCTGAACCGCGGGCGAGGAGGAGAGCCGGCCGCTCCAGCCGAACCACATCGCGCCCGGCGTCAGGAGATCGCGCAACGCCACGGCGAGGCCGCCGGCCGCGGCGATGCGGGCTTTTGGAATCGGCACCCGATTCGAGACGATCACGAGGCGTGCCATAGTCCCTCCTCCCAACTCCGCGACAGGTGCATGGCCGACAGCATCAGCCCGACCTGCGAATAGGCGTGCAGAAATCGGTCGCCACAGCCTAGCACGCCGATCTCGGGGTGCACGAGGGCCGGCGACCGTCGAGATCCGCCCCGGCAATACCGTCGGGCCGGCGTGGCGCCGTCCCCCACATTGGTGGTGCAAAGCTGTGCACTCCCTCGCGCTCCCGTCTCCGAAAGGCCCGCGTTCCAACTCAACGCCAACCGACGTGCCTCGTTCCCGATCACAGGGGGCCCGCGAGTGCTCACGTATTGGCCCCTATGACGGAACCCCGAGCGGCGGCGGCGCGACGCGGTTGCTCAAAAGTTCGACTCCACGCGCCAGCCAGGCACGCACCGCAGCCGGGTCGCCGCCGAACACCTCGGCCACGCGCAGGCCTTCACCGCCAAATTTGCGGGCGGCCTCCATGCCCGCTTCATCGGTGAAATCGTCACCGACAAAGATCGGACGACGCCCCCGGAACGGCGCCTGCTCCATCAGCCGCTCGACCGCGTGCCCTTTGGAGGCCGCGCGCGGTCCAATCTCGACGGCCTCGCGGGCCGGGATCAGGTGAAACTGCGAATGATCCTGTGGCACCAGGCCCCGCACGAGGCGCCATACCTCGGTCCCGCGATCAGGCGCCAGACGATAGTGAACCGCCACGCCGTGCGCCTTGGGCTCGACCCGCACGCCGGGCCAGCGCTCGGCGGCGGCCCGCAAGACCTCGCGCAACTCGTCCGGGACGGCGAGTCCCTTGGGCATCTCCTCGAACCTGCCATCCGGGTAACGAAGCGCCACGCCGTGCTCTCCCGCCGCGCTGGCGCAGAATGGCGCGAGCAGGCTGTCGATGACGGCGATCGACCGGCCGCTCACGATGGCGAGCGCGCCGCCCAGCAAGGCGTTAAGGCTGGCGAGCAGCCCGGGCAGGTTGGGCGGCACCACGACGGATTCCGGCGTCGGCGCGATCTCGAGCAGCGTGCCATCAAGATCGAGAAACAACGCGTTCGTCCGGTCGAGATCCGGCGGTGTCATCCTGCCCCCTCTGCGCCAACGTCAAAACTCTCAAGGGCGCGCAGGGCATCGAGACCACAACACGCCGCGTATGCGGGGCCGTCCGGGCAAGCGGCCGCGCCTTTGCGCGCAGGCTGTCAACGCTTGACGACGACAGGGGTTCCTAGCACGCCGCGGCGGTCTGGGGACAGTGACGGTGGAGGCCTAACGCAGCGGGCCGAGGGGCTGCCAGAACGATTTGCCCAATTCGTAAGCCGCCGCCGCCGGCGAAATTCCGGCGTCGCGCAGGCTGCGCGCATCCATCGCCGCGAGGTAGCGGCGGGCCTCCTTGCGCTCGCGCCACAGCTCGAGGGTTGCCGCCAAGCGGCGGCCGAGTGACGGACGCGGCAACACAGGTGTCACAAACGCGCCAGGCTGATCGGCGATGCGATGGCGAGATTGGTAACTCATCGGAACCCTCCTTGGGCTGATGAATCGAAGGTGGGCCTTCGCCGATCCTCTCTCAATTACATCGCAGGTAATCGGGTACACGAGACATGCTCATGCGAGAGTCGAAGAAACTTATTTCAGAGCTGCTCTAATCGCATCGAGACCATCGGTCAGCGCGGCCGGGCCGGGCTGCAGGATGAGCGGCGACTTGATCTCGACGATGCGGCCCTGGGCGACGGCCGGCAGCAGAGCCCAGCCCGGCCGCTCGGCGATCTGGCGCGGCACGACCTTGCGGCCGCACCATGACGCCAGGATCACCTCGGGACGTGCGGCGATCACGGCTTCGGACGAGACGATGCGCTCGCGTGCACCGGCCGCGCCGCGCAACAACGCGAACACGTCCTCGCCGCCCGCCACCTCGATCAGCTCCGACACCCAGCCGATGGCCGAGATCATGGGATCGTTCCACTCCTCGAAGTAGACCCGAGGCCGGTGCGCCGGTCCCTTGGTGGCGCGGCCTACGTCCAAGACCCTCGCCTCGAGCGAACGTGCCAGCGTCTCGGCCTTGTCTCCCGCGCCGACCAGCGCGCCCAAGGTGCGGATCATGGCGAAGATGCCGCCAAGGTCGCGCTGATTGAACAGGTGAACGGCGACGCCTGCCTTGGCGAGGTCGCTTACGATCTCGGCCTGCAGGTCGGAAAAGGCCAGCACCAGGTCGGGCTTGAGGGCCAGGATCTTGTCGAGGCGCGCGGAGGTAAAAGCGCTCACCCGAGGCTTCAGCCGCACCTCGGGCGGACGCACGGCGTATCCCGAGACGCCGACGATGCGATCCTGCTCGCCCAGCAGGTAAAGCATCTCGACGGTCTCCTCGGTGAGACAGATCAGGCGGCGCGGCGGGAAGTGGCGCATGGCTGCCAGTCTATCCCGGCGAGGCGGGCCCGAGAAATTGTCGGGCATGACGGCCACGCGCCGCGCTAGTCTCTGCTCATCCTGATGGCGGAGATTTACATGCTTCCTTGTCAACGCGCGCTGTTCGACATCCCGCGCGAGGTCTGTTTCCTGAATGCCGCCTCCTGGAGCCCGCTGCCGCTGGCGGTGCAGGAGGCCGGCCGCGCCGCCGTCGCGCGCAAGGGCCAGCCGTGGAAGCTGGAAAGCAACTTCCAGTCCCAGCAGTACGAGCGCGCCCGCAAGGCGGCCGCCGCCCTGATCGGCGCCGATCCTGCCGACGTCGCCCTGATCCCGTCCGTCGGTTACGGCGTGGCCACCGCCGGCAAGGTCTTGGCAATCCCGCGCGGCAGCCGCGTGCTGGTGCTGCAGGACGATCACACCTCGCCGGTGCTCGAATGGATGAGCCGTGCCGAAACCGGCGGCTTCGCGGTCGAACAAGTGAAGCAGCCCACCGACGGCGACTGGACCTCCGCGGTCCTCGACGCCATCGAGCGCGCGGGCGCGGCGCCGCTGGCGCTGGTCTCGATCTCTTCGGTGCATTGGTCGGACGGCGGCGCGCTCGACATGCCGCGCATCGCCACGGCGGCCAAGGCGAAGGGCGCCGCGCTGCTGATCGACGCCACGCACGACGCGGGCGTGCGTCCCATCGACGTGAAGACCCTCGATCCTGATTTCCTGATCTTCCCGACATACAAGTGGGTGCTGGGTCCCTACGGCCGCGCCTTCATGTATGTCGCGAAGCGGCGGCAGAACGGCGTGCCGCTCGAGCAGATCTCGGCTTCGCGCAAGGCGGTGTCGGCCGAAGACACGGTCTATTTCCGCGACACCGCCTATGTCGACGGCGCGCGGCGCTACGACATGGGCGAGCGCGACCACTTCATCTCGCTCGAGATGGCGGCCGTCGGCATGGAGATGATGGCGGGCTGGGGCAACGAGCCGATCGTGGCGCGGCTTTCCATGCTGACCGACCGCCTGGCCGATGGCCTCGCCAACTCCGGCGTGCGCGTGCTCGACAAGAAGCTGCGCGCGCCGCACGTTCTCAGCCTGCAGTTCCCGCAGGGCATGGCGGAGGATCTGCCCAAGAAGCTCGCGGCGGAGAACGTCTACGCCGCGCCGCGGCTCGGCCGCTTGCGCATCAGCCCGCACGTCTACAACGACGAGGAAGACGTCGAGCGTTTCGTCGAGACGTTCAAGCGCGTCGCCCGCTGAACGCACGCAGCTGATCGAAGAGTGATGTCTGCCCGCCTGGCCGTCGATATCGGCGGCACGTTCACCGACGTCGTGCTGGAAACCGGCCTTCCCGGAGGAACGTCCGGCGCCCATGCGCTGAAAGTCCTGACCACGACCGACGCGCCCGAACGCGGCGTGATGGACGGCGTCCGCACCATCCTGGCCCAGGCCCGGTGCCGGCCGGCCGATGTCAGCCTGGTCGTGCACGGCACGACGCTCGCCACCAACGCGCTGATCGAACGCAAGGGCGCGCTCACCGCGCTGGTGACGACCGAGGGTTTTCGCGATTCTCTCGAGATCGCCTGGGAGCACCGCTTCGAGCAGTACGACATCTACATGGAACGGCCCGAGCCCCTAGTGCCGCGCAACCTGCGCTTCGGTGTGCCCGAGCGGGTGGCGGCCGACGGCGCGGTGCTCCTGGCGCTCGACGAGCAGGCGGTACGTGCCATCGCGGCCGAGTTGCGCGCGCGCAAGGTCGAGGCGGTGGCGGTCTGCTTCCTGCACAGCTTCACCACCGAGGCGCACGAGCGGCGCGCCGGCGCCATCCTGGCCGAAGAGTTACCGGGCGTGGCGATTTCGCTCAGCTGCGACGTCTGCCCGGAGATCCGCGAGTACGAGCGCACCTCGACCACCATCGCCAACGCCTATGTGCTGCCGCGCATGGCGGGCTATCTCGGTGCGCTCGAGACCGAGCTCAAGAAGGAAGGCATCGCCGGCCCGCTGCTGCTGATGATGTCGTCGGGCGGAATCACCACGGTCGACACGGCGCGGCGCTATCCGGTGCGCCTGGTCGAATCGGGTCCGGCAGGCGGCGCTATTTTGGCGCTCACTGTCGCGGCGGAGAACGGGCTTGCAAAGGCCGTGGCCTTCGACATGGGCGGCACCACGGCCAAGCTCACCTTGCTCGACGATCTCAACCTGCAGCGCTCGCGCCAGTTCGAAGTGGCCCGCGCCTACCGCTTCGTGCAGGGCAGCGGCCTGCCCGTGCGCATCCCCGTCATTGAACTCGTAGAGATCGGCGCCGGCGGCGGCTCGATCGCCCGCCTCGACGCGCTGGGCCGCCTGCAGGTCGGCCCCGATTTCGGCCGGCAGCACGCCCGGTCCCGCCTGCTACGGCAATGGCGGCACCGAGCCTACCGTCACCGACGCCGATACCGCGCTGGGCCGCCTCGATCCCAAGCGCTTCGCCGGCGGCGCCATCCCGCTTTATCGCGACAAGGCCGAGGCGGCGCTGCAGTCGCTCGCTGCACCGCTCAAGACCGATGCCCAGGGCGCGGCCGCCGGCGTCGCCGAGATCGTCGACGAGACCATGGCCAGTGCGGCCCGTGTGCATGCCGTGGAGAACGGCAAGGACACCGCCGAGCGCACCCTGATCGCCTTCGGCGGCGCAGCGCCGCTCCATGCCGCGCGGCTCGCCCGCAAGCTCGGCATGAAGCGGGTCGTCGTGCCGGTCGGCGCCGGAGTTGGTTCGGCCTTCGGCTTCCTGCGCGCGCCGATCGCCTATGAGGTCGTGCGCACCCGCCATGTCCGGCTCGACATGTTCGACGCCAAGATGCTGAACGAGCTGTTCGCCATCATGCGCGGCGAAGCCGAGGAAGTTGTGCGGCCTGCGGCGCCTGGCGAGACGCTGGTCGAGACGCGGCTCGCCTTCATGCGCTATCGCGGCCAGGGCCACGAGATCGCGGTGCCCCTGCCCAACCAGCCTTTCAGCGCCGACGCCGCGCCCGACCTGCGCCGGCGCTTCGAGGCGACCTACGAGACGGTGTTCGGACGCGCCATTCCCAAGCTCGAGGTCGAGGCGCTGACCTGGACCCTGTCGATCGCCACCCACCGGCCATTGCCCAAGCCCGTGGGCAACTCCGCGCCAGTGGCCGCCCCCACGCCGAGCGGCCACCGCGAGGTGCTCGACCCCGCCTCGGGCCGGCACGACAACGCCGCCCTGCACGAGCGCGCCGCGCTCGGTCCGGGCATGTCGCTCGACGGGCCGGCGCTGATCGTCGAGGATGGCACCACCACCGTCGTGCCGCAGGGGTTCAGCGCCCGCATCAACGCCCTGGGCCAGATCGTGCTGGAGGATGTGACATGAGTACGCCCGCGGACATTCGCCTCCAGGTCATGTGGAATCGCCTGCTCTCCGTCGTCGAGGAGCAGGCCCGCGCGCTGGTGCGCACCGCCTTCTCGACCAGCGCGCGCGAGGCGGGCGATATCTCGGCCGGCGTGTTCGACCTCGAAGGCCGCATGCTGGCCCAGGCGGTCACCGGCACGCCGGGTCACGTGAACTCGATGGCAAGGAGCGTCATCCATTTCATCCGCGAGTTTCCGGTCGAGACGATGAAGCCGGGCGACGCCTATGTGACCAACGATCCGTGGAAGGGCACCGGCCATCTCTACGACATCGTCGTCACCTCGCCCGCCTTCCACAACGGCAAGCTGGTGGCGCTGTTCTCCTGCACCACGCACGTGGTCGACATCGGCGGCCTCGGCCAGTCGCCCGACGGGCGCCAGGTCTTCCACGAAGGCCTGTTCCTGCCGCTGCTGCCTTTGATGCGCCAAGGCAAGATCGATGAAAGCGTCATGCGCATCGTGCGCGCCAACGTGCGCGAGCCGGTGCAGGTCGAGGGTGACTTCCATGCCCTGATCGGCTGCAACGGCATCGGCGAGACGCGGCTCAGCGCCATGATGGCGGAGCACGGCATCGATACGCTCGACGAGCTGGGCAGCCACATCATCGAGAAGAGCCGCGCCGGCATGGTGGCCGCGATCGGCAAGCTGCCGCGCGGCACCTGGAACGGCCACATGCGCATCGACGGCTACGACGAGCCGATCGACCTGCATGCCGCCGTCACCATCCACGCCGACCACATCGCGGTCGACTATGCCGGCACCTCGGGCTCGTCGATCTACGGCATCAATTCGCCGATGTGCTACACCGAGGCCTACACCGCCTTCGGCATCAAGTGCGTGGTGGCACCGACCATTCCCAACAATGCCGGCACGCTCGATTCGATCCTGGTGACGGCGCCCGACAACACCATCGTCAATGCGTTGTTCCCTGCGGCGGTGAACGCGCGCAGCACGATTGGCCACATGCTGCCCGACGTCTGCTACGACGCGCTGCACCAGGTGATCCCGGGCCGGGTACCGGCCGAAGGCACCAGCAACCTGTGGAACCTGAAGTTAGGCGCCGGCCACGGCATGACCGGCACGATCGGCAACAGCCGGCCCTTCATGGTGACGACCTTCCATTCCGGCGGCGCCGGCGCGCGGCCGACGCTCGACGGCCTCTCGGCCACGCCCTTCCCGTCGGGCGTTCGCAACGTGCCGGTCGAGATCACCGAGACCATCGCGCCCGTCGTGGTGTGGAAGAAGGAGTACCGCCAGGATTCCGGCGGCGCCGGCCAGTATCGCGGCGGCCTCGGTCAGGTCATGGAAGTCGAGCATCGTGAGGGCGCGCCGTTCGGCATCTTCGCCACGTACGAGCGGGTCAAGCATCCGGCACGCGGCCGCGACGGCGGCGGGCCCGGCGGCAACGGAAAGCTGTCGCTGGCATCGGGCCAGGTGCTCAAGGCCAAGGGCTTCCAGACCATCCCGGCCGGCGAGCGGCTGGTCGTCGAGATGCCGGGTGGCGGCGGCTTCGGCGACCCGAAGAAGCGCGACCGCGCCCAGGTCGACCGCGACGTGAAGCTTGGGCTGGTCAGCAAGGCGCAGGCGAAGGCAGCGTACGGGGTCGAGGGCGACTGAGCTATTGGAGCCCCGTATCCGAATCCGTCGTCATCCTGAGCGCAGCGAAGGATCTCATCGCCGCTTGCAACGGGCATGAGATCCTTCGCTGCGCTCAGGATGACAGATCGTTTTGCACCTATAGACTTGCAGGACGTTCGATAGGTATCGCCTTAAAGGCCGTGGCTCTCCGATATCCTTACGGTAAGCTCCCATAGGCCAATGCCGCTGGGAGCTGTTCATGCCGATCCAGAATGGGGATTCCGACGAACTTCAACACCTCGAATCCCTCCGCAAGGCAGTTCAGGTCGGCATCGATGATTTGCAGGCTGGCCGCTACAGGGAGTTCGTTTCCTTCGCCGATCTAGATGCTTATCTTCACGAGCTGACAAACAAGGTCCTCGCCAAGCGCCGCGCCGACCGCAACGAGATGTGAAGACGAGGCCCGCAGAGGCGAGACACGATACTGGGGACGCTATAGTCTCTGCCGCCGAAACGAAGACGAGGAAACTCCGATGTGGCAACCTAACGAGCGTTATCCCGACGCGTCCGTGCGCGTGCTCGATCCGTCGTTCAACAAGTATCGCCTGGCGCTCGCATCGGTCGAACGGCTCTATACCGGCTGCCGCTGGGCCGAGGGGCCGGTCTATTTCGGCGACGGCCGCTATCTCTTGTGGAGCGACATCCCCAACAACCGCGTGCTGCGCTGGGACGAGGAATCGGGCAACGTCACGGTCTTCCGCAAGCCCTCGAACAACGCCAACGGCCACACCCGCGACCGGCGCGGCCGGCTGATCGCCTGCGAGCACGACGCGCGGCGGGTCGTGCGCTTCGAGTATGACGGCGCCGTCACGGTGCTGGCCGATTCCTACAACGGCAAGCCGCTCAACTCGCCCAACGACGTGGTGGTGAAGTCGGACGGCTCGGTGTGGTTCACCGATCCGACCTTCGGCATCCTGGGCTACTACGAGGGCCACAAGGCGGAGAGCGAGAACAAGCCCGCCGTCTATCGCCTCGACGCCACCACCGGCAAGCTCACCATGATGACCGACACGGTCGACGGCCCCAACGGCCTCGCCTTCTCGCCCGACGAGAAGAAGCTCTATGTCGTGGCCTCGCGCGCCGAGCCGCACCGCGCCATCGTGTCGTACGACGTGTCGGCCGACGGCACAAAGCTGAGCGGCGGCTCGGTCTTGATCGATGCCGGGCCGGGTGGCTCGCCCGACGGCTTCCGCGTCGATATCGACGGCAATTTGTGGTGCGGCTGGGGCATGGGCTCGCCCGAGCTCGACGGCGTGCGCATCTTCAATGCGTCGGGCATGCCGATCGGCCATATCGACCTGCCCGAGCGCGCCGCCAACCTCTGCTTCGGCGGCCGCTACCGCAACCGGCTGTTCATGGCGGCGAGCCACTCGCTCTATGCCCTCTACGTCAACACGCAAGGCGTTGCCGGCGGCTGATCACGGTGCACGGGATCAATTCGACCTACGCCTGGCGGCGGCTGGCCGCCAGCGTGGCCTTGAGCACGGTCGGCGGCATCGGCATGTGGTGCCTGGCCGTCGCGTTGCCGACCGTGCAGGCCGATCTCGGCGTCAGTCGCGCCGACATCTCCTTCGCCTACACCATGAACATGCTGGGCTTCTTCGCCGGCGGCGTCGCGGCGGGCCGGCTTGTCGATCGCCGCGGCATCGTCTTCACCTCGATCCTGAGCGCGCTCGGCCTCTCGCTGGGCTTCGCGCTCGCGACCACGACCTCCTCGCTGGTGCTGTTTGCCGCCGCCCAGATCCTGATCGGCTTCAGCGCGGCTGCCACCTTCGCGCCCCTGGTCGCCGACATCTCGCACTGGTTCGTGAAGCGCCGCGGCGTCGCCGTCGCCATCGCAGCCTCCGGCAACTACATCGCCGGCGCGATCTGGCCGCCCATCGTCGGGCTGATCATCCGCGACCATGGCTGGCGTTTCGCCTACGGCGGCGCCGCGGCCTTCTGCCTGGCGACGATGATCCCGCTGGCGCTCGCGCTGAAGCGCCGGCCGCCGGACCACGAGGAAAGCCAGATCGCGAGCGTCGCGCGGCGCTCGCAGGCGGCCCTTGGCCTGTCGCCCAACGCGCTGCAGGCGCTGCTGGCCGTGGCCGGCGTGGCCTGCTGCGTCGCCATGTCGATGCCGCAGGTCCATATCGTCGCCTACTGCGCCGACCTGGGCTACGGCGTGGCGCGCGGCGCGGAGATGCTGTCGCTGATGCTGGGGTTTGGCATCGTGAGCCGCATCGGATCGGGCTGGATCGCCGACAAGGTGGGCGGCGTCACCACCCTGCTGCTGGGCTCGACGCTGCAGTGCGTGGCGCTGGTCGTCTACCTGATGGCCGACGGCCTCACCTCGCTCTACCTCGCCTCGGCGCTGTTCGGCCTGTTCCAGGGCGGCATCGTGCCGTCCTACGCCATCATCGTGCGCGAATATTTTCCGCCGCGCGAGGCCGCCACCCGGGTTGGCCTCGCCGTCTCCTCGACCATCGTCGGCATGGCGCTGGGCGGCTGGATGGGCGGCGTGCTGTTCGACATGACCGGCTCGTACCGCGCCGCCTTCATCAATGGTATCGCCTGGAACGTCCTGAACGCCGCCATCGCCTGGTGGCTCCTGACGCGGCAGAACCGCCTCGCCGCGACCGCCTGAGGAATTGCAATGCGCATCACAGCCATCCGCGACATCGTCTCGCCGATCCGCTCCAACATCGCCAACGCCTATATCGACTTCAGCCAGATGACGGCGAGCGTCGTGGCGATCGAGACCGATCTCAAGGTCGAGGGCAAGCCGGTGATCGGCTACGGCTTCAACTCCAACGGCCGCTACGCCCAGCACGGACTTTTGAATGAGCGCTTCATCCCTCGGCTCAGGCAGGCCAAAGCCGATTCGCTGCTCGATGCCGAGGGCCTGCTCGATCCGGCCAAATGCTGGTCGGCGATGATGGCCAACGAGAAGCCGGGCGGCCACGGCGAGCGCTCGGTCTCGGTGGGCGTGCTCGACATGGCGCTGTGGGATGCCTTGGCCAAGGCCAAGCGGGTGCCGCTGTGGAAGCTTCTGGCCGACCGCTACAATGGCGGAAAATACGACGACAAGGCGTGGGTCTACGCGGCGGGCGGCTACTATTATCCCGGCAAGGATCTCGACGGGCTGCAGGACGAGATGAAGCACTATCTCGACCTCGGCTATTCCTGCGTGAAGATGAAGGTGGGCGGCGTGCCGCTTGGCGAAGACATCAAGCGCATCGAGGCGGTGCTGAAGATCGTGGGCTCAGGCGATCGGCTGGCGGTCGACGTCAACGGCAAGTTCGACCTGCCGACCGCGATCGAATTCGGCAAGGCGATCGAGGCCTACGGCCTGCGCTGGTACGAGGAGCCGCTCGATCCGCTCGACTATCTGGCGCACGCGGCCCTCGCCACCCAGTACACCCCGCCGCTCGCCACCGGCGAGAATCTGTTCTCGATGCAGGACGCGCGTAACCTCATCCGTCATGGCGGGCTGCGGCCGGATCGCGACATCCTGCAGTACGATCCCGCGTTGTCCTACGGCCTGGTCGAGTACCTGCGCACGCTCAACATGCTGAAGGCCAACGGCTGGTCGCCGCGGCGCTGCGTGCCGCATGGCGGCCACCAGTTCGCGCTCAACATCGCCGTCGGGCTGCAGTGCGGCGGCAACGAATCCTATCCGCAGGTCTTCGCGCCGTTCGGCGGCTTCGCCGACGACTGCGCCGTGGTCGACGGCAAGGTGTCCCTGCCCGACGCGCCCGGCATCGGCTTCGAGCGCAAGGCCGACCTGTGGGCGGTCATGAAGGCCGTTTAAGAATTCATCGCTGGGGGCAGAAACTAACGGCGCATCAGCGGAGCGCGGACCTCCAGGTCCGCATCATGAGCTTGAGCGGACCTGGAGGTCCGCGCTCCAAATGAGGTTTCATCCTCGACGGTCTGCTTTACTGGTGGGCAACTCCCGTGGGCCGTCCTTGCCGACGCCTAGGAAAGATCGCGCCCCTGGAGTGGCGCGCCCCCAGCCATGAGGGATGTTGCCGGTGCTTCGGCGCGGGTGTTGCTGCGGCCGCCGTCGTGATCTTGGTAGCGGCCGTCATTGGGAATGCCCGCGCATCCCGCCACGAAGGCGGCCACAAACAATGCGGCAACTCGGCCCAAAGACTTGAGGCGAATCCTTTTCACGTCTGCGCCTCTGTCATCGCCTTCACGCCCTGCGCCTCCGCGCGGAAATTGCTGCGGCCGCCATCGTGGTCCTGGTAGCGGCCGTCATTGGGAATGCCGGGACAGCCTGCAAGCAGCAGCGCCATCGCAATCGTCGCGGCCAACGCAGCGGCCTTCCGCAAGCTGGATGTCTTCAGGCGACGGGCGATTGCCATGGCGTCGCCGTAGGCGCCTCGGCGCGAAAATTGTCCCAACCGCCGCGCGGATCGGTCTGGTACCGGCCGTCGCTGGCGGTCGAGACGCATCCCGCGACCAGTGCTGCCGCTAACGCGGCGGCAAGGGCCAACACCGGCCCGGGACTGAAGATCTTCATGCTCTCGACATGGCGCCCGCCTACGCCGGCTTCAACCGCCCCGACTTCACAAGTTCGCTAACACCGGCTTCCTGATCCGCCATAACGAATCCGATGTGGGAACCTTACGGCGACGGAGTGGAGCTATTCCGCCGGGCAGACCGTGCCGCGGTCGAACAGCGCGTCATCTGCGTACCGAACCGACACCACGCGACCGTGATCTCGCCGTGACCGCGCCGGCGCGCGGTCGATGGGCCGGCAAAACTTGAACGAGCATTCATACGCCGCCTACATCCCGCCCCAATTTTCAGCCCACTTGCGATCTGCCGGCCGGAGAGAGTTCGGGAGTTGCCGGCACAGCGTTGGAGACTGTACTCATGTTCACGCGTCGCAATGTTCTGATTGTGATGGCCGCCGCCACTGTTGTGGGCGCTGCCGCCGGAGCCCTCGCCGAGGTTCGCTCGGTCGCCCAGGCCGCCGCGCCCGCGCCCGAGCGCCTCGGGCTGAAGGGCTACGACCCCGTCGCGTATTTCACGCTCGCCGCACCGACGCCCGGCCTCAGCGACTACGAGTATGTCTATGAGGGCGTGCGCTACCGCTTCGCCAACGCGCGCCATCGCGACCTCTTCAAGGCCAATCCGGAGAAGTACGCCCCGCAGTTCGGCGGCTCGTGCGCCATGAACATGTCGAACGGGGTGCGCCGCGAAGCCGACCCTACAGTCTGGGTGATCTCCAACGGCAACCTGTACGTCTTCGCCGGCGCCGGTGGCGCCGAGCGCTTCCGCCAGGATCCGCAGGTCGCGGCGACCAAGGCCGCCAACAACTGGAAGAACCTCAAGAACGCGCCGAACCAGTAAGCGCTGTCTAACCATAATCCCTCACCCTGAGGAGCACCGCGAAGCGGTGCGTCTCGAAGGGTCGGGACCAGTCTTGCTGCCGCCATCCTTCGAGACGCCGCGCTCTGCGCGGCTCCTCAGGATGAGGCCGGTTTTGTTGGCGATATCGCTCATTCCACCCCCGCCTTGCGCAGGCTGTCCTCGACCCGGCGCTGCAGCGCCGGATCCTGGAAGCGCGAGCCGAAGCTCGCCAGGTCGAAATGCGGGTTCTTGAGCTTGCCCTGCCGGACGGCGTCCAGCGCGTCGTCCTTGCGCCCGAGCTCGGCGTAGGCGGCGGCCAGCGGGAAGTCGAGGAGCGGATGGCTCGGATAGCGCGCCCGCGCCGCCTCGAGCAGCCGCACGGCATCGGCATAGCGGCGGTCCAGAAGGTAAGCCAGGCCGAGATTGAGCGCCGCCTCCGAGCCGATATTGACGTTGAGGCGCAGAGCCGCTTCGGCGGCGGCGATCGATTCGTCGATGCGGCCCGTCCACAGCAGCACGGCCGACCGCGTGAGCAGCGCCTCGCTGTCGCTCGGATTGATCTGCAGCGCCCGCTCCGACTCGGCGAGGCCGATGTCGTACTTGAGGATCGAGGTATAGGCGCGGGCGAGGACACCGTGGGCCAGCACGCATTCCTCGTCGAGCTCGATCGCCTTCTGGGCGAGCCGAATCGCCGTCTCGATGTCGGTCTGGGCGAACTCCGACCAGCCGAACACGGCGCGCTGGAAATAAATGTCGGCCAGTTGCGCATAGGCATCGGCGTAGCCCGGCGCGAGCTGGATCACGCGCTCGAGCAGCTCGCGCGCCGAGCGATTGGCCAGCCGCGTCGGATCGGCGGCGAGCGCGCGGGCACGCAGCACCAGGTCGTAGGCATCGAGATTGTCGGTCGGCTTGCGCAGGCTCTGCTGCAGGGCGATCTGCTGCAGGCTGGAGGCCAGCGTGCCGGCGACACGGCGGGCGATCCGCTCCTGGACGGCGAAGATGTCGCTCAGCTCGTCGTCGTACTGCTCGGACCACAGCTGGGTGGCGTTGGCCGCGTCGGTGAGCTGGACGGTGACCCGGACCCGCGGGCCCATGCGGCGAACGCTGCCGCTCACGAGGTAGCGCGCGTTGAGCGCACGGCCGATCTCCGCCGGCGGCAGCTCCTTGCTGCGGAACGGCAGCACCGCGCCATAGGCGATGACGGTGAGTTCCTTGAAGCGCCCGAGCGCGCGCGTGATGTCTTCGGTGAGGCCGTCGGAGAAGTAATCCTGGGCCGCATCGCCGCTCTGGTTGGCGAACACCAGCACGGCGACCGACAGGCCGCTCTCGGTCGACTGTCGCACGCTCGCCGCGGCGGCCTCCTCCGTCGATGACAGACGGCCGCTGAGATAGGCGACGCCGCCGCCCGCGACCAGTGCGGTCACCAAGCCAATCGCTGCCAGGGCCATTATCCGCCGCCATGAAGACGCCGGCTGCGCCGCCGCGACGCCGGTGCCGGACAGGGCGGCGGCGTCGAGGGAATAGGTCCGCATCGGCCGGTCGATGTTCTTCAAGGTGCGCGCGCCCTGCGAGCGGAAAGGCAAAGCGAGCTTGTCACGCACCTGCTCGTAAACGGCAGCCGACAGCACGATCGAGCCGGCGTCCGCCAGACCCTGCAGCCGCGCCGCGAGGTTGACCGTGTCGCCGAACACATCCTCGTCCGACACGATGATGTCGCCCAGGTGCAGGCCGATGCGGAAGGCCTGACGACGCTCGGCGGGCGTGCCGATGTTGCGCTCGAACATGCCGCGCTGCAGCTCGACTGCCGAGCGCACTGCCTCGACGGCGCTGGCGAATTCCACCAGTACGCCATCGCCCACCGTCTTGACGATGCGGCCGTGGAAACGCTCGACCACCGGGCCCACGAGCTCGGTGAGATGGGCCCGCAGGTCGTCGAGCGTCTGTTCCTCGTCGGCGCGCATCAGGCGGCTGTAGCCGTCGATATCGGCGAACATGATGGTCGCCAGCCGACGATTGGTGCCCGGGCTCGACATAGGGCGGCAGTCAGCCCGCCGCAGTACGCTGTGCGGCAGGCCGCGCGGAGAGGCGGGCGACGTAGTCGTCGAACACCTTCTCGCCCTTGAGGCCGGGCGCACCGAACATCATCGCGAAGCGGATCTCCGAGCCGACATAGACGTCGGCGGCGCTGAACGTCTCGCCGAGCAGGTAAGGACCTTTGGCCAGCACCTTCCTAAGCGTCGCCAGGACCTCGTCGTAGCCGCCCCAGCCGACGGCGGCCTTCCGCTCGACCTCGGGCCGCTTCATCATCTTGTCGAGAAGCGCGGGCTCGAAGCAGCCGGCGCCGAAGAACAGCCAGCGATAATAGGCGCCGCGCAGGGGGGCCTGGGGCTCCGGCGCGAGGCCGGCCTTGGGGAAATTGTCGGCGATGTAGGCGATGATCGCCGCGGTCTCCGTCACCACCACGCCGCGATGCACGATGGTCGGCAGCTTGCCCATCGGATTGATCGCCAGGAAAGCAGGCGCCTTGTGCTCGCCCTTCTCGAAGTCGATCGGCACGATGCGATAGGGAGCGTCGGCCTCCTCGAGCATCCAATGCACCATCTGCGACCGCGAGCGCGGGTTGTGATAGAAGACGATCTCTTCTGTCATGACAACGATCCCCTAGATGTCGGAAACGGCGTCTGCTTACACCCCGACCTCGGGGCTGTCAGGTCGTGTGCCGCGCACAAGCGTCGCTCGGTCGCGGGCTTTACATGATTCCCGTCATTTGGGGAATCAGTGTGGCACCGCCGGCTGCCTGGTAAACTGCCTTCATCGCCGATGCCAAATTGGCAATGCTGGCCCTTGACAGCGCTAATCCCTGTTTCGGGAGGGTGCTGGTCCCGCTGCGCCGAGAGGAAGCGCCGCCCCGGCATCTTGCCGCCCAGAAGGCCTGCCACGGGGCCCGCAATCGCATGAAGTCCGACGTGACAACGGGTGACGCCAAGGCGCACCGCGCGACCACAAAAGAGTCGCAGGGTATCGATCCGGCGCAATCGAAAAGTTGCCGGTCGACCTGGATAACAACCTACGGTAGACTATATGAGGATGTCCGCAACAGCACCCTACGGCTTACCCCACTCAAATGATAGGTGGCCGATGACCAAGCCCTCCAACCTGACGCCAGAAGAACTGCGCGAGTACTTTCCACCCTGTCGCTCCCGCATCAAGGACGGGGCCTTTGAGCTAGGATTTGTGCTGGCGGGGACGGCCTCAGCCGGCGCCTACACGGCTGGTGTCCTCGACTATCTGCTCGAGGCGCTCGATGCCTGGCAACGCGCCAAGGAAGACGGCGATCCGCGTGCGCCTCCGCATGAGGTGGTGATCAGCACGATTGCCGGCACATCGGGCGGAGGCATTAATGGCGCCATAGTAGTGCGTGCCGCCGGTTGGCAGTTCCCGCACGGCCCGGACCCGGACAATCCCCTTTACACCTTCTGGATGGGCGACGGCAGCAACCTCCAGAAGCTGCTAATACCCGGTCCGGCCGCCGGCATTCCCGGCCTCAGCTCGGTGCTGAACAGCGCGCCCATCGACGTTCAGGCCTCTGAAACGATCAGCTTCACAGGACAAAAGCTCGGTACAGGCGATTCACCTCGCCGACGCGCCTTTCTGGCGGATCCCCTGAGGCTGTTCATGACGGCCGGCAACCTCAGCGGCGTGCCCTACACGATACAACTGGACGGTGAGAGCGGCCTCTCCCACGTTCTTTGCGCACACGGCGACTACATGCGGTTCGCGCTCGGCGTCAAAGACGGTGTACCCAACCATCCAAAGTGTCGGCCCGATGAGATTGCTCTCTCGTCGGAGGCGCCTGCGGATGCCAATTGGCTGCGCATGCGCGATGCCGCAATGGCAACGGGCGCGTTTCCCCTTGTTCTCATTTCACGTCGTCTCACGCGCCCACTCGCCGTGGCGGGATACCGGGTCGCCGCAATTCCGCAGGAGGACCGCCAACATGCCATTGTCCAACTCGTTCCGAATTGGGATGAGTTGTCGGCAGGAGAGCCTGACCCGGATCAGTCGACGTTCCTGAACGTGGACGGTGGCGTTTTCAACAATGAACCGCTCGAGCTGGCTCGGACCGCCCTGGCCGGCTTCAACTCTCGCAACAAGCGCGACGCGTCCCAGGCAGATCGCGCCGTCGTCATGGTCGACCCATTCAGCGACCCGGAGACGCTGCAGCGCCCGGCTCCCGGCAAGCTGGCCACGGTCGCAGGCGCCATCATCACGTCCCTGATCTCCCAGGCAAGGTTCAAGCCCGAGGACATCGCGTTGGCCTACGCCGAGAGCGTCTACAGCCGGTTTCTGATCGCTCCCGTGGGCCCCGGCCCGGACAATCGACGGACCGTCGGACAACGTGCCATCGCGTCGGGCGCGCTCGGCGGCTTCTCGGGCTTCGTCGAGCCGCGCTTTCGCGCCTACGACTTCAGCCTTGGGCGATTCAATGCCCACAAGTTCCTGGCCCGGCATCTTGCGCTGCCGGTCACTCTGCCGCCGGACATCGCGGATCCCGGGAATCCCAACAATCCGATCTTCAAGGATTGGACCCGCGAGCAGTTCGCGTCGTTTGCCTTCACGGATCAACAGGATCCAACGGACACCCGGACGTACCTGCCGATCATTCCCTTGATGCCCAGCTTGCGCGCCAACCCGCCGCGGCTTCCCGATTGGCCCAGGCTCGAGGCCGCTCCCGCCTACCTCCCGGATGCCATCCAAAAAAGATTGCAGTCGGTTTATGAGCTTGCGACGTCGGGGATCCGGGTGGACTGTGGTGGAAAAAAACTCTTATGAATCTCTATCTCTGGTTGGGCTGGCGGCTGTATCTGCGGGGTGCGCTTTGTGACGCCGCCGTGGGTGCTGTAAAAGACGGGCTTGGTGATCAAGGCTTGTTACCGAGGCCTTTGCCTAGCCCAAGAACCTAGCAAGTTGTCGGCGCGACCCTCTCTTCGCCGACTGCCGAGTGAAGGTTTACGGCCATGAAATGCCCCAGCTGCCACGACGACATTCACGACGGCATCAAGGTCTGTCCTTCGTGCAGAGTGTCGTTGACGGATTGTTGCCCATCCTGCGGAACTTCGATCGCACCGAAGGCGAAGTTCTGTGCGGAATGCGGCCAGCCGTTGGCCCTCGGCGCGCTGGAGCAGCCGGCGCCGGCCGGATCGGTCGCCAGCCCTGTCGTCCCCTCGGCCGAGCGACGGCAATTGACGGTGATGTTTTTCGATCTCGTCGGGTCGACGACCCTTGCGTCGGGGCTCGACCCCGAAGACTTGCGCGAGGCGATGGGCGAATTTCAACGCTGTGTGGCCGACGTGGTCACCCGCCATGGGGGCTTCGTCGATCATTTTCGGGGCGATGGCGCGCCGGTCTATTTCGGCTACCCGATCTCGCGGGCCGATGATGCGGAGCGCGCCGTCCGCGCCGGCCTCGACGTCGTCGAGGCCGTCTCTGCCCTGATATTGCTGGGGGACTACCGGCCGCAGGTCCGCGTCGGCATCGCGACAGGGCTGTGCGTCGTCAGCGACAACCGCAGAAGCGGCGCCGCGCTGGAACTGGACGTCACCGGCCAAACGCTGAATCTGGCCGCCCGCCTGCAGGCCGAGGCTCAGCCAAATTCCGTCATCATTGCCGCGAGCACGCGCCGGCTGACGGGCGGACTGTTCACCTGTAGCACGCTCGGCGCTATGCCTCTCAAGGGTTTTCCCGAGCCTGTGATGGCCTGGCGCGTCGTCGGACCGAGTGGGGCCGCAAGCCGTTTCGACGCCCAGCCGCCCTTCCCGCTCACGCCGCTGGTCGGCCGCGACCGCGAGCTCGAGCTGTTGCAACGCCGCTGGCAACAGGCGCGCACCGGCAGCTGCCAGATCGTCCTGATCGGCGGCGAGCCGGGAATCGGCAAGTCGCGCCTGGCGGTGATGTTGCAGGAACGGATTGGCAGCGAACCACATACCCGGGTTCGCTATTTCTGCTCGCCTGACGGCCAGAGCACTCCTTTCCATCCCTGCATCAGGCAGATCGAGCACGCGGCCGGCTTCGCGCGCGATGACAGCCCGCACACCAAGCTCGACAAGCTCATAGCGACCTACGGCCCCATCAGCCACCCGGCCGACGTTGCCGCGATGGCCGACCTGCTCTCCCTGCACGCCGACGACCGGCTGCCGCCACTCGACCTCGACCCCCGCGTGCGCAGGACCCGGACCATGGATGCGCTGTTGCGGGTGGTCGAGTTGATCGGCCAGCGCCAACCCATACTGATGATTTTCGAGGACACGCAATGGATCGATCCCACCTCGCGCGAACTGATCGATCTCGCGACCGAACGCCTGGTGAAGTGCCCGATCCTGCTGATCGTGACGTCGCGCGCCGAGTTCCAAGCGGCATGGACCGACCTTCCCAACGTCACCAGGCTGGCACTCGGGCCACTGGACCAGCGACAGGCGGCGACGCTGATCGGGCATGTGACCGCCGGAAATGCGCTGTCGGACGGCGCCGTCGAGGATATCATCGAGCGCTCGGACGGCGTCCCGCTCTTTCTCGAAGAGCTGACGATGGCGGTCATGGAGGCCGGGGCTCGCCACGAAACCGATCAGGACGTGCTCGCCCGGATGCCGGCCCGCCGGTCCGACGTCCCGGCGGCCCTGCAGGCCTCGCTCATGGAGCGCCTTGATCGTCTGGGTGCCGCCCGGGAGATCGCCCATATCGGCGCTGCCATCGGCCGCGAGTTTTCCGCCGAGCTGGTGGCCGCCGTCTCGCAGCGCAGCGACGCCGATCTCGCAGGGGCCCTCAAGTCGCTGACCGATTCCGGCCTCGTGATCCAACGGCAGTCGTCGCAAAAGACCTTTCAATTCAAGCACGCCCTGATCCGCGATGCCGCGTACGGCACGATGCTACGCGATACGCGCCGTGCGCTGCATGGGCGGATCGCCGACGCGCTGAAGCACATCCGGGCCGACGCCAGCGACTCGCAGCCCCAGCTGCTCGCCTACCACTGCACCGAGGCTGGTCTTCCGGAAAAGGCGATTGGGCACTGGATCAGGGCCGGCCAGCATGCCCTGAAGAAGTCCGCGATGGCCGAAGCCATCTCCTGCATGCGCGGGGGTCTCAAGCTCTGCGCCGGCATTCCGGAAAGCACTTGGCGTAACCAGCGCGAGCTCGAGCTCCAGCTCGCCCTCGGCAGCGCCCTGATCGTGACCAAGAGTTACGTCGCACCCGAAACCATCGAGTCCTTCGCTCGCGCCCGCGATCTCTGCAAGCGGTTGGGTCAATCGCGGCAGCTCGTGTCGGTGATGCACGGCCAGTGGGTCCAGGCGTTCATGTCCAACGAGCTGGTGTCGGCGCGACGGCAGGCCGCGGAGTTGCTCGAGCTCGGCGAGCGCACCGCCGACGGCTACCAGCGCTGGACCGGGCATCGGCTGCTCGGCACCACGGGCTTTCCTACCGGCGAATTCATCGCAGGCCATGGAAATCTCGAGCGCAGCCTGTCGTTGCACGAATCGGTGCTGGCCCCCGCTGGCGATGCGCCGGCCAAGGATGATGCGCACGCCGCCAGGCTACTGGCGCTCGATGAGGCGCACGTCCTCGAGCTCGTCTACAATTCGTGGATCCTGCTCTATCTGGGACACCTCGACCAGGCACGTCGACGCCGCGACGAGGCGTTGCACCACGCCCACAAGCACTCCCAAGTCTACACCTTGGCGCACGCCGTGAACGGGCGGGCCTTCATCGAGTTAATGCTGAACTCGCCACACGCGACACTGGCAGAATTACAGAAACTTGAAACCTTGACGGGTGGTCATGAAATCATGTATTATGGAGCAATGGCCGCAGCGTTCCGCGGCTGGTGCCTAGCCGCGATCGGTGCTCCGCATGAAGGAATCATGCAAATCAAGCACGGCATCCGCTCCTTTCGCGCGATGGGGGCACTCGTATACCTGCCATCCTTTCTCAAGTTCCTGGCCGATGCCTACGGCATGGCGCGCCAGCCGCGGGAAGGGCTCGAGGCCTTGGCGGAGGCCGAGGCGATGATAGCCTCGACGCAGGCACGCCAGGACCAAGCCGAGATCTTTCGCGTCCGGGGTGAGTTGCAGGCGTCCGTCGGCGATCACGCCGCCGCCGAGGAAAGCCTGCTGGCGGCGCTGTCGACTGCGCGCCAGCAGGACGCACGCCTGATCGAATTGCGCGCGGCCGTGAGCTTCGCGCGCTTCTGGCGCGACCGCGGCAATGCGGCCGCGGGCCGGGCGCCGCTCGCCGCCGTGCTCGACTGGTTCTCCGAAGGTCGCGATACCGCCGCACTCATGGAGGCGAGGGCGATACTGGACTCGATTGTGTGAGGGGCAGCGCTGGTCGCCTGTCGCATCCGGCGTGGGGCCGGGCAATGGATCGAAGCGCGTGATGCCTGGGTGACAAGCAGGGGGCAACGATGCCAAGCGAAACGGCTACCATGGCAGCCGGGCCTGGTCCCGCGGCTGCGCAAGCTGGCGCAACGGCGCTGCCCAGGTTCGACCTTGAAGACCTGCGGACCCAGGGATGGTTCAACAAGGTGCTGGACTGGGCGCTGCGCAACCCGCAATGGCTGCTGGCGCCGCTGCGCCGGTTCTTCCCGATCGCGCGGATCCCCTATTTCAAGGTGGTCGGGGTCGCGCGCTATGACGATGTGCAGGAAGTGCTGAAACGGGACGACGTCTTTCGCGTGCCGTTCGCGCAACATGTCAAGGACCTGAGCGACGGACACAATTTCCTGCTCGGCATGGAAGCAGGCCGGGAGCACTGCCAAATGCAGCGCGCCCTCATGAAAGTCTTTCGACACGAGGATGTCGCCACGATTGTCGCGCCGCTGGCGGCCAGGCTATCGGAGGAGATCCTCGACAGTTCCGATGGCGGGCTTGATGCGATCGAGGGTCTGATCTCCCTCGTGCCGACGCGGATCTGCGAGGAATACTTCGGCGTCCGCGTCACCGACGCCGACGCCGACCAGGATCGGCGCGACTTCGCGCACTGGATGATTGCCATGAATACCTTCACTTTCGGCAATCCGGGCGATGACCCGCGCTTTCGCGATGCCGCGGTGGCGGCGAAGGCGCGCGTCAGTGCGCTGATCGACCGCCGCATCGAGGAGGAAGCGAAGAAGCCCGACCCGGACCAAGATACCGTGCTCGGACGCCTGATCGCCCTGACGCGCACCTGTCCGGATGCGATGGACGCCGCCACCATCCGCTTGTGGCTCGTCGGCATGATCACCGGCTTTGTTCCGACCTGCACGATGGCGGCCGGCAAGGCGCTCGAGGTGCTTCTGAGCCGGCCGGAATTCCTCAAGCGCTGCCATGCGGCGGCGCTGTCGGGCGACGACGACCTGCTGGTGCGCTGCCTTCACGAGACGATGCGCTTCATGCCGATCTTCCTGGGCCCGCAGCGCGCCTGCACCCGGGACTACGTCCTCGCCGCGGGGACGCCGCGCGCCACGATGATCCGCGAGGGCGAGTCCGTCCTGCCCAGCACATGGTCGGCCATGTTCGATGACCGGCGCATCGTCGATCCCTACGCCTTCAATCCCGACCGGCCCGCTTCCAACTACATGCTATTCGGTCTCGGGGCGCATTCGTGCCTCGGCATCGTCATCGCCGAAGCGCAGATCCTGCAGACCATGAAGGCCCTGCTTCGGCGCAAGAATTTGCAACGCGCACCCGGCAAGAAGGGGAAGCTCGAATGGCTCGGCCAGTTTCCTGGCCGCGTGTTCGTGACCTTCAAGGTAGAGCGCGGTCAGGTCCACTGACAAGCCTTGGGGGCCACGATGAACCATTCCTTCGTTACCGCCGCCCTGCCGTTCAAGGCAGCCCGCGCCGATGCTGTCAGGACGCTGCTCGATGGCATGGGCAATCCGCCGCAGGCCGATATCGTGGCCCACCTCGACGCCACGAACTGCATTCATTTCATGAGCATCCATGTCCCGCCGAGCGACGGTGACGGGGCGTACCTCATTGTCGATGCGTCGGTGGACGGCGGGCCCGAAACAGCCCTGAACCTCCTCGCCGGCGCCCTGGACAAGGAGCTGCGCGACTTGATCGAGGCCGCCCATATCGACCTTTACGGCCGAACGGTTGCCGGCATGCTGGCAACCCACCTCATCAAGGTGGACAATGGCTGGTTCGGAAATCCCGGCCTCGACTTCGACGGCTCGCCCAGGATGAGCGTGAAGCGCATCAAGGACGAGGCCGCGCTGGCGAAACGGATAGCCGGCATGCTCGATCTGCCGCCGCCCGAAGCCGCGGCGCTGCCGACGCTCCAGCGGATCCGCGCCGCGCTGTGGGACGAGGAGGCGAGCAAATGGGCTTTCTTCGCCGAGCCCGCGCCGTTCCTCACCGGCATTCCTCCGGCGCCGCCCCTGATAGTTAAAAGCGTCCTGATCGCGCTCGCAACGTTGCTGTGGCCCGCCTTCCTCGCGTCAGTGCTGGCGGGCGGGCTCGCCTGGTGGCTGGCCTGCGCCGACGCCGGCGTCGGCGCAGGCCTGCTGGCCTTTGCCGCGATGCTCTTCCTGCGCGGCACGCCGCCGCCGGACCATGTGACCGAGTCCATCATCTGGGTGGCGGTCGAACTGATGTTCTGGCCGCTCCTGGTGGCCGTCCTGATCGTGGGCGGTGTCGTCTGGGCATCGGCGGGCCTTGGATGGGCCGCGCTTGCTTGCGCTGCGACGCTTGCCGTCGAAGGGCTTCTTCTGTCGGCCGGTTGGTTCGTCTTCCGCCACAAGGAAAAGACCGACGAACCCGAAAACGAGGCCCCCGCCGCGGATCTGATCCAGGAAATGATGGAGCGCGAAAGCTTCACGACGCAGAATCTGCTGGCCGCGGTGTCGACGGTAAAGCCCGGCATGATCCGGCGCATAGCGCTGCGCTTCGGGCTCGCCGCGGCGGGCGCGGCGGCGCAATTCTACTCGCGGCCGGGCTTTCTCACGGATATCGGCGTCATCCACTTCGCCCGCTGGTTCTGCCTGCCCGGCACGAACAAGCTGGTGTTCCTGTCCAACTACGACGGCGCATGGGAGAGCTATCTCGAGGATTTCATCGAGCGCGGGTTCAGGGGTGTCACGGGAATCTGGTCCAACACCGTCGGGTTCCCGAGGACACACCAACTCCTCAATGGCGGCGCCAGGGATGGCGACCGCCTGAGGCGCTGGACGCGCCGGCAGATGTTTCCGGCGCGCTTCTGGTATACGGCCTATCCGACCCTGAGCCTAGTGCGCATCCGGAACAACGCCGAGATTCGCCAGGGACTGGCGACGGCGCGGACCGAGGCGCAGGCTGCGGACTGGCTCGCCCTGTTTGGCTCCATGCCCAAGCCCGTCCATGAGATCGGCAAACGCACCCTGGGGCTCTCGCAGGCGGACATGCCGGAGGATACGCCACCGCCGCGCCACGCGAAGATCGACCTGCCTGACGTGCCCGCCCTGCTGTTCGGCTCGCTTTCGCACTTGCGCTTTGGCGTCATCCTGCTCGTTCGCCTCGCCCCTGAGTCCGCAGCGTCGTGGCTGCATCAGGTCAAGGATTGCATCACCTTCGGCAGCAGTCCGCGCGACGCCGACGGCGCTATCGCCCTCGGCCTGACCTGCGGCGGCTTGCAAAAACTGGGACTCGGGCAGGACGAGATCGCCACCTTCCCGGTGTCCTTCCAGCAGGGCAACGACGCACCATGGCGGGCTCGCGCCATCGGCGATAGCGGCGCCAACGCGCCGCAACACTGGAGCTGGGGTGCCGGGCCCAACAGCGTGGACGTCGCCCTCTTGATCTATGCCCGCAGTCCGGCGGAACTCGACGCGTCCGCCGCCGACAGGATACGGGAGATCGAGCAGTTCGAGCATGTGGTGGTGCATCGCATCCAGTTCAGGGAACTGCCCAAAAAGGGGTCCGTGCGCTCGACCGAACCCTTCGGCTATGCCGATGGCGTCTCCCAGCCGATCATTCGCGGCCTGCGCGACATCCCGGCAGGCCAGCGGCACCAAGTGGTGGAACCCGGGGAGCTCATCCTAGGCTATCACGACAATCAGGGCTATGTCCCGCCGACCCCGACGGTTCTCGCCCGCCATGATCCCCACAACATGCTGCCGGCGGCTCCGCCCACGGCCGGCTGGCCGCCCGGTCAGGGCGGCGCCCAACAGCGGGAGGCGCGCCGCGATCTCGGCCGCAACGGCACCTTCCTTGTCGTGCGCCAGCTCGAACAGGATGTCGGCGCATTCACCGGATTCCTGCACCAGACGGCGACGGCACTAGCCGGCGACCCGCGCGTGCCCAAGCCCGGCCCCGTGCCCGTCGCCGACTGGCTGGGCGCCAAGATCGTGGGGCGCTGGAAGGACGGGTCTTCGCTGGTCGCCCATCGCGACCGCCCCGGCGGAGGAGATCCCGACAACGATTTCACCTACGGATCGAACGACGTGGGCGGACAGAGTTGCCCCCTGGGCGCCCATATCCGCCGCGCCAATCCCCGCGACAGCTTCGATCCCGGCAGCAAGACCCAGGTGAAAATCACCAATCGTCATCGCATCCTGCGGGTCGGCCGCCCCTACCCGGAGCAGAACAACCGGCAAAATCCCGGCCTGATGTTCATGTGCTTGAACGTCGACCTCGATCGGCAGTTCGAATTCGTCCAGCAGACCTGGCTCCTGTCGCCGAGCTTTCATGGTCTCGACGACGAGAACGACACCGTGCTGAACGGCCGTGGCTCAAAAAACCTCTTCACGATCCCGACGGCGAACGGTCCATTGCGAATCAGGGACATGTCGGATTTCATCACGGTGCTCGGCGGTGGTTATTTCTTCGTGCCTGGCCGACATGCATTGCAGTATCTCGCCGCGCGCTGATGCGTGCACGGCGCTGCCGGGATGCTTTTTTATCCGGAGCTGCTCCCTGAAGGCGCGTTACAGCCTTCGAGCCGCGATTGCGTTCGCCATCAGCTTTCGAACGCCATAGCGGTGGAACGGAGCGACGAAAAACAAGTACAGCTTGCCGGAAAGATTGTAAATCGCGCAGACGGTGGACACGACCATGCTGCTCCCCTCGCCATCAGCCAGTTTCAGCACCGATACCCTGAAATCCAGGTGTTTGTTGTCTCGACCGGCGACGACTTCCTCTTCGCTGAGGGAGAAGATCGGCCACACACCGATCTTCTCCCCAACGACATATCGATCCTTGACATCAGGATGGAGGATTTCGGACACGGTCGGTGCGCTGAGGCCGGCCAGAGGGGCTGACCATTTCCTGACGATGAGGAGCAGCTTCATCCATAGCGGGTGATGCGCGAAGATGGCCAAGAATATTCGGTGACGCCGAGATCGGTGCGACTGAGCGGCGCCCGGAAGGAGTCTCGGAAGTGCGCGCGTTCGACAAGCTCGCGGCTCAGCATCGTGTCGGACGGCACATCGCATTCAACGACTCTCATGCGAAACTCGCCAAGCAGCTTCGTCGCCAGTATCCGATTTTACCCTCGCCCCCGGGCGGCGCCTCGGGCTTCCAGACGTAAATCTGACGGAAGAGGACCTTTCCGTCTGAATCGCACGCCTAAATCTAAATATAGACCGCCTTCATCGCCGCTTCGGGATAGCGCGTGCCCGCGGCGGCGCCGGGTGGCAGAGCGGCCGAGATCCGCGCGACATCATCGGCCGACAGCGCGACCTCCAGCGCCGCCAGATTCTCATCGATACGCTCGGCCCGCTTGGTGCCGGGGATCGGCACGATGTCCGGGCCCTGCGCCAGCAGCCAGGCGAGCGCCACCTGTCCCGGCTTGACGCCCTTTTCGCGCGCCACGGCCTCGATGGCGGCGACCTGCGCCAGGTTGCGCGCCAGATTGTCGGCGGCGAAGCGCGGGTGGCGGCCGCGGCCGTCACCTTCGGGGATGTCGGAGACCTGCCGCACGGCGCCGGTGAGGAGGCTGCGGCCGAGCGGCGAATAGGCGACGAAGGAGATGCCGAGCGCGCGCGTCGTCTTGAGGGTTTCTTCGGCATCGACGCGATAGAGCAGAGAGTATTCGCTCTGTACGGCCGCCAGCGGATGCACCTTGTGCGCGCGGCGGATGGTCTCGGGGCTGGCCTCGCTGAGGCCGAGCGCCCGCGCCTTGCCTGCCTTCACCAGCTCGCCCATCGCGCCCACCGTGTCCTCGATCGGCACCGACGGATCGACACGATGCTGGTAGTAGAGATCGATCACGTCGACACCAAGCCGCTTCAGGCTCGCGTCACAGGCGGCCTTCACGTAGGCCGGGCTGCCGTCAACGCCGTTGGCGCCGCCCGGCTGCTGCGTCTGGCCGAACTTGGTGGCCAGCACGACCTTGGCGCGCCGGCCGCCCGCCAGCGCCTTGCCGAGCACGGTCTCGTTGTGGCCCCAGCCATACATGTCGGAGCTGTCGAGGAAGTTGACGCCGCGATCGAGCGCATGATGGATGACGCGGATCGCCTCGGCGTCGTCGCACTTGCCGTAGGCGCCGGAGAACGACATGCAGCCCAGCCCGATCGGGAACACGGAGAGCTGGCTGTTGCCCAGGGTGCGGGGCTTGGCGTGCGTGATGGCGGTCATGGGTACCTCGTTTGCTTGGAGCATAGAAGATCACCGCTGGCGCTTGCGGGCAAATGCATGTTGGGCCCTGAGCAGCTTTCGGAAAGGTGAAACCATATCATCTCCGGAGCGCCTACTCCGTGCGCCTCGCCGCGTGGCCCGGATGGATCATCGATCTGCTCTGCGGTCTGGGAGCTTACGCATCGGTTCTCGGCTTCCCCGGGCGCTCACCGTGGTTCAGCGTTGGTGGCGACGCGCGGCCGATCTAGAGTGCGTTGCGCGAACAAAGGCGGTGGGTACAACGACACCCGACCGACGACAATGGATCGATTCCAGGAGGAATGCGCAATGACCAGAAGCGAGGGCGGTCCGTTGCCCGCAAGCCGGCGAACCATGCTCGCCCTGGCGATGGCGGCCGCGGGCACCAGCGCGCGGGCGCAGACCACCGACGGCGCCTATCCGAATCGTCCGGTCCGGATCATCATCCCCTCGGCGCCCGGCGGTCCGACGGATGTCATGGCGCGCATGATATCGCCGGCGCTCACGGCCACGTTCGGCCAGCCGGTGATCATCCTCAATCGCCCGGGCGCCGGCGGCAATATCGGCGTGTTGCAGGCGGCCAAATCGCCGCCGGACGGCTACACGTTGCTGATTGCCTCGACCGGCTTCGTCGTCAACTCAAGCCTTTATCGCGAGCCCGGCTACGATCCCTTCCGGGATTTCATCCCGATCACCGAGCTCGGCGCGTCCCCCAATGTCATTCTCGTCCTGCCGACGTCGGGCATCACGTCGCTGGCGGAGCTCGTGACGCGCGCGAAGTCGGATAAAAAGGCGCTCGACATCATAAATCCCGGACAGGGTTCGACGCCGCATTTGACGGCGGAGCTGTTGCAGCTCCAGGCCGGCATCGCCGTGGAGAACATTCCCTACAACGGCGCCGGGCTCGCCATCCAGGCGCTGTTGGCGAATACCACGCCGGTCGGCATCACCGCCCTGCCGCCGGCGCATCCCCACATAAAGTCGGGCGCCCTGCGCGCCCTGGCGATCACCGGCCAGGAGCGCTGGTTCGACCTTCCCGATGTTCCGACGACGCAGGAGGCAGGCTACCCCGGCCTGGTGTCGGAGACGTTCCAGGGAATGTTCGCCCCAGCCGGCACGCCGGCGCCGATCGTCCGGCGGGTGGCGCACGATACGCTGCAGGCACTGGCCGATCCTTCGACCGTCGAAAAGCTGCGGGGCGTCGGCTTCGACGTGCGCGCTCGCGGGCCTGAAGGTCTGGCCGAACGCGTCGGCCGCGAGGTGCCGATGTGGCGCGACGTCATCGTCCAGTCGCGCATCGAACTGCAATAGGCAGAAGAGGCCGCCGTACGCTAAAGCGCGCCGGTGGTGCTCGGCCTGAACAGCAAAATGAAGACGATGACCCAGATGATCGCCCAGAAGATCCAAGTGATGGTCGGATGGGCGGCCTGCCACTCCAGGATTTGCTTGTGGATCGCCATTGCAATGTGCCCCTTGTGAATGCCGGCTATCTGCCTGTCTTGCCGAACAGGTTGGCTAGCGAAGACTCAAGATGTAGGCGATCAGCCAGTCGCGCTCGGAGCGGCTGAGCGAGAAGTCTGGCATGTGCGTGTGGCCGGTGGACAGATATTGGTCGAGAGAAGCCGCCGTGGTGCTTGGCTTGGCGGCAATCGCCGAGAAGCTCGGCGCGCCGCCGGACGCCGCTGAAGATGGCTCGCGCTCGACGATGTGGCAACCCATGCACCAGTGTTCGGCGAGTGTGCTGCCAACCGACGGACCCTGCGCGGCTGCCGGGAGCGGCAGCAGCAACAGCAACGCCATCGCCATCGTTCTTGGCATGTGTTTCACCGTGAGTAGACAGACCGCAGCCCTGACGTCTGCAGATGACCGTCTACCCGGAAATCTCTTGTTCAGCTTTGACCTCGGTCAAAGCGGCTCCAGTCACGCATGGAATGGCAATCGGTGTTTCGCCAGTCCTTGAACGCACCGCTTGACGCACTCTGGGCGGCTAGGAAACCCTTATCCGGGGCTGTCCTCGACGTGCCAGCGGACCAAGGAAAGCCACCACAGAACCGGAATGGTCCGACAATCGGCAGTCCAATGGTTTCGGCAGCCAACCAATGGCAGCGCTATGGCCGGCCCGCCTGCTGAGGACAGACAGCGGATGCCCCAGGCAACCATGACGGCGATGATGATGATCGAATTCCAAAACGCGATTCACTCCACTCTCTGTCTCTCCTTGCCGACGCTTGTACACACCCCCGTCCAAGTCTGGATTACACTGAGGAGAGCTTTCATCGGCGCAATGACGGGCTCGCACGGCGGCTATTCGGCGCCAAACATGCAGCCCTAGAGCATCTACCGATCATTTTGCATTCGCTTGCCGGCGTGTGGGGAAACTCACAGATGCCCTGGAGCGCGCTGCTACCGTATCGACGGAAGGTAGGAGCATCGCATGACTGCAAATACGGTACTGGCTCACCTTTTCCGTCCCCGGCCCAACATCGGCCAAGCCGCAGCAGCACTTGTGGACTGCGAGCAACCGATCCGTCTGATGCCAAGCTTGACGGCGGACGAGTTGCCCGCGGGGTTCGAGGAGATCCTGCAAGTGCAGGTATTGGGATATCGCGATCGGCTGACCTCGCTTCACGAAGGCGGTCGGCGGCGCGTGCTCGATCCCGTGTGGACACTCGTTCCAAAGCTTTAGCTCGCGGCATCGGAGCCGCGCATCGGGCTCGCAATAGACAGCGGTTCGCAACATGCTCAGCCGATCCTGGTTTCGACGCAGCGTCGTAGGGCGGCCAGCAAGCCCGCGCCTTTTGATGGCGTGCTTCGCCGCCCTTCTTGCTGCGCCCGGTCCGTCTGCGGCGGAAGAAGCCAACTGGACCGTCCTCACGGTGGCGCGCAACGGAAGCTGGGGCATTGCCAGTGCGCGAACCCAGGGCGAAGCCATTGCCGGCGCTCTGCTCCGATGCCGGGCCATGAGGGCCGATGCGAGCGACTGCGGCGCCGAGCTCGTCGCGTTCAGAAGCGGATTGGCGCTGGCGCTGATGTGTGGCGACCATCACGTCATCGTAACCGGCAACGACTCGGAGGAAGCCGACGGCTCGGCCCTCGATCGGCTGCTCACTTTGCGGGGCCGCTACGGTCCCGATTTTCCGGCGTGCCAGCACCTGCTGCAAATCGACTCCCATGGCACCCTCACAACTTTCAAGGCGAGGCGGATCGAAAGCGGCTACTCTCTCACTGTCCCAAAATGACGACGTCGTTGTCCTGCCGATCCGGTCGGTGCCGTGCCGTGCTGTGGCTTTCTGACGCTGGACGGGGGGCATCTGTCAGCGTTGTTTCCAGCGGCGGCCACGTTAAACATCCTGGTCGAAAAACTGTGCCGCTGATTTCTGTTCGGTGACGCTTCTTCTTGGGATGGAATGAACTTCAAGGAACTTGTCGAAAGCCATCCCGAGATCATGCGGGACAGGCACGCGCTCGCTTTCGCGCGACAGCGCCGTCCCGCCGACATTGCGGAAGCTTTTGCGCGGTCTGGCGTCGTCATGTTGAAGGGCGCGCTGGCCCCCGAGACGCTGGCGACGTGTGCTGAGGCCTTCCGGCGCTTCGTCCACTCGTCCGGCGGCACGCAAAACGGCGCGCGCCCAGGGGAACACCGCCAGTCAGCCGACGACGAAACCCGTGGCAGCAGCTGGTACAGTCCGTGGGTGGTGCGGTGCCGGGACGAATTCCCCGCCGCCGCCGTCATATCGGCGCTTCTCAGATCCTGGACCTGGGATGTCGTCGAGGAGATCTGCGGCTCTTCGCATATCGCCATCGTGCTCAAGTTCTGCACCGCGCGTCACGGCCTCGACACGCCGTTGGGCGTCGGCGCGCACCAGGACGCCAAAGTCGTGGCACCGGATCTCCCCTTCTCGATCTGGGTTCCGCTTCACCAGATCGTGCCTCATCTGAACTCCGGCCTGGGGTTCATCGTACCGGCCCCCGACCACATCCTGCCGACGCTGCCGCATAACGACGTCGGCCCGGACTATGTCATGGAGGATCCCATGCGGCTGTGGGTCCCACCCTATGCCGCCGGCGACTTCACCATTCATTCGAAGTTCTCGCCTCACTTCACGACAGGCTACGGAACGCTCTCCGATCGTTTCAGCCTCGAAATCCGTGCGACGCCGCGGAACGCCATTCCCGCGAAGCACGAAGATCCGGTGATTTGCGTGTCGCGACGAAACGGCATCCCGACCATCGTGGAAGCGAGAAGTTCGGCCGGCAGCCCTGCCCGGCATTTTCTCGATTGCGCTGAACTCGGCCGCGCGGCCTCCAGAGACATGCGCAGAGTCCGTCTCTGAGCGAGGCATCGAGCCAGATCCCAACTGAACCGAAATGCGGGCAAAGCGGGCTAAATTCCTTAGATCGATGTGTCTGCCGACGAACGCGGCAACATTCCCTCTTCACGAAATTCCGCCGGGACCGTCGGAGGTTCGGTTTGCATAACGGTCCGGCGTTTGCCGTCGGCGCCAAGATGCCGGCGCAGGAAACGTTTGGACGGAACTTCGATGCGCCGATACAGGGCGTCGGCAATGATCAATACGAAAGCGATTGCCACAACATAGCTAAGCAGAGGGTGTTCGTTTTCCTTGGTGACAAACGCCACCTGCGAGATGAATGGATGGGCCAGGTAAATCGAGTAACTGATCTCCCCGAGACCTACGATCGCCGGCGCCGCCAGGGCCGTTTGAAGCGTGCACCCGCCGACAGCCAACGCCAGAATGATGGCGCAGCACCCCGGGACCAGGAGAAAATTCATGTTCATGAAATTCAAAGCCACGAGATATCGAGCCGTCTCGGGCGAGGCGATACTGACCATGTCGGGTGCGGTTGCATTGTAGATCAATCCCGCAGCAACCCATGTCACGCCGGCCCAGCCTAGGACTTCCCGCCAGGCACGACCGATCCTGACCATGTTCCTGCGCATCAACAGATAGACCTGGCAGGTCAGGCCTCCGGCAATGAACGCCAGGATCTGCAGATATGGCGAGACATAGATCAGCCAGCGCAGAAACGAGTTGGGAAATTGTTCGCCGGTGTTGGCCGGAATGAAGTTCGAAAGGGTGGCTTCTGCAAGCGGCGTCCACCCGTCACGGCCATCGACAATCAGGAACACCACGACATAGGCGACCAGGCAGAATGCAACCAGGACCGTCACGCTGCCGGCCAGGTTGCGCAGCGCCGATATGCGATGGAGCACCAAAGCATAGGCGACATAGAAAAAGACCTCAGTCGATACCGACCAGGACAATCCATAGGGCAGCTCGATGAGGGACACACCATCGATATGCCAGTACCACCAGCTTGAGGTCATGGTGGCATAGGACAGGAGGATCCACGGGCTATCGCTCAGCATTTTGCCGAGCGATGAAAACAGCAAGTGGTAGAGCAGAAGAAAGGCGAAGAGCGGATAGAGCCGCGAAAATCGCGCGACGGCGAATTCGTGAGCAGCGTGCGTCGCCGCGTCGATGAAATCCCTCGAATAAACGTAGTGGATGATGAAGCCGCTCAGCGTGAAGAACAGCGGCATGCCGGCCGGCGCCAGGTCAAAACGCCATCCGAAGGGCGCGTAGCCCGCCGCAGTCAGGTGGGCAATCACGATACAGGAGGCAGCGATGAATCTCAGGCCGGTAAGGGCGTCCAAGTCATTCGATCGCCGATCGCTCTTGCCTCGCTTCCAGGTTGTTGCGATGGGTCCAGCCCCTCTGGAACGAACGTCCATCGCGGCTAACGCTCGGACCCCCGCGTCGTTCCCGGTCGGGGAGGGTGAAACAGGGTCGCCAAGCGACAGCTGATAAGGTGGGCGAGCCTCACCGCCTGGGGCGAAGCTGCTGCATTGCGTTATTTGGAATGGATGGCGGAGAGGGTGGGATTCGAACCCACGGTACGCTTGCACGCACAACGGTTTTCGAGACCGTCCCGATCGACCACTCTGGCACCTCTCCGGGGCACCGCTTATAGGGGGCCGGTTTTGTCGGGGCAACTCGGCGGTTGGCGGAGCCGATCTTCCCCTTTTCGGCCCGAAATCGGGGGTTTCCGGCGTTGACTTGGGGGGCTTCCTGCGTATATTCCGCCCTCCTCCGGCGGGTCATTCAGGCCCGCCGTGCTCTTTCGTGCTTTCCGGCATTTTGGGCATGGGTCCGGCAAATCCCCTAGGGGTTGTAGGATCGGGCTAACCGGGAAGCTTTCAGTCAGGTGTCCTCATGATCGCCGTTATCCGCACGGGTGGAAAACAATACACCGTCGCCCCCGACGACACGCTCACCATCGAGCGGATCGCGGGAGAGGCCGGCGCCCCGGTCGAGTTCACCGACGTGCTGATGGTGGACGACAAGGTCGGCGCGCCGACCGTGGCCGGCGCCAAGGTTTTGGCCTCGATCGTAAAGCAGGCGCGCGGGCCGCACCTGATCGTCTTCAAGAAGCGCCGCCGCCAGAACTCGCGGCGCAAGAACGGTCACCGTCAGGACCTGACGGTGGTCAAGATCGAACAGATCGTCGCCTAAGAGAGCGACCGGAGCAGTACGATGGCACACAAAAAAGCAGGCGGCTCCTCACGCAACGGCCGCGATTCCGCGGGCAAGCGGCTGGGCGTCAAGCGCTTCGGCGGCCAGAAGGTCCTGTCGGGCAACATCCTGGTCCGCCAGCGCGGCACCAAGATGGATGCCGGCGAGAACGTCGGCGTCGGCCGCGACCACACCCTCTTCGCCACCATCGACGGCGTCGTCTCGTTCCGCAAGCGGACGGGCGGCAAGGTCGAGGTGAACGTGCTCCCGGCGGCCCCCGCTCCGGCCAAGATGGCCGCCGAATAGCCGTTCCCGTTCGATCGGAGTTTCAAGGGGGAACGGTCTGCCGTTCCCCCTTTTCATTTTTGGACATACCGCCATGAAGTTCCTCGACCAGGCCAAGATCTACGTCCGCTCCGGCAACGGCGGCGCGGGATCGGCGAGCTTTCGGCGCGAGAAGTTCATCGAGTTCGGCGGACCCGACGGCGGCGACGGCGGCAAGGGCGGCGACGTCATCCTCGAATGCGTCGACGGGCTGAACACGCTGATCGACTACCGCTATTCGCAGCACTTCAAGGCCGAGACCGGCCATCACGGCATGGGCAGCCAGCGCACCGGCGGTGCCGGCAAGGACGTCGTGCTGCGCCTGCCGCGCGGCACGCAGGTCTTCGCCGAGGACAACGAGACCCTGCTGGTCGATCTCACCGAGCTCGGTCAGCGCGTCGTGCTGGCCAAGGGCGGCGACGGCGGCTACGGCAACCTGCATTACAAGAGCTCGACCAATCGCGCGCCGCGCCGCGCCGACAAGGGCTGGCCCGGCGAAGAGCGCGCGGTGTGGCTCCGGCTGAAGCTGATCGCCGACATCGGCCTGGTGGGCCTGCCCAACGCCGGCAAGTCGACGTTCCTGGCCGCCACGTCCAACGCGCGGCCCAAGATCGCGGACTATCCCTTCACCACCCTGCATCCCGGGCTGGGGGTGGTGAAAGCCGGCGACCGCGAGTTCGTGATGGCCGACATCCCGGGCCTCATCGAAGGCGCCCACGAGGGCGCGGGCCTCGGTACGCGCTTCCTGGGTCACGTCGAGCGCTGCCGCGCCCTCCTGCACCTGGTCGACGGCACGGAGGACGACGTGGTCGGCGCCTACAAGACGGTGCGCGGCGAGCTGAAAGCCTATGGTGGCAACCTCGCGCGCAAGAAGGAACTCGTGGCGCTGAACAAGGTCGACGCCATGACGGCGGAGGATATCGAGGCCAAGCGCGCGTTGCTCGCCAAGGCCAGCCGCAAATCCGTGTACGTGATCTCCGGCGTCTCCGGTCAGGGCGTGCAACCTCTGCTTCATGAATTGCTGAAGCTGGTCGAGAAGCAGCGGGATCCCGCTCGCCAGGCCGCATGACACCGCTCGAGAGTGCGCGCCGCCTGGTCGTCAAGATCGGCTCCTCGATCCTGGTCGACGAGACCAAGGGCGAGATCAGGCGCGACTGGCTCGAAACGCTGAGCGACGACGTGGCGCGACTGCACAAGGGACGACAAGGGGGTGGCGGCTGCGAGGTGGTGGTGGTCTCGTCCGGCGCCATCCGGCTCGGCCGTACGCATTTCAAGCTGGCGCCTGGCCCGCTGAAGCTCGAGGAGAGTCAGGCCGCCGCCGCCACCGGTCAGATCCAGCTCGCCCATGCCTATCAGGAGGCGTTGGCGCGGCACGGCATCACCGTGGCGCAGGTCCTGCTGACGCTCGACGATTCGGAGGAGCGCCGGCGCTACCTCAACGCCCGCCAGACCATGGCCACCCTGCTGGCGATGAAGGCCGTGCCCGTCATCAACGAGAACGACACGGTGGCGACCGACGAGATCCGCTTCGGCGACAACGACCGGCTGTCGGCACGCGTCGCTGAGATGATCTCCGCCGACACGCTGGTGCTGCTGAGCGACATCGATGGCCTCTACACCGGCGATCCGCGCCTCGACCCTTCGGCCAAATTCATTCCCGAGATCCGCGAGATCACGCCCGCCATCGAGGCGATGGGCGGCAGCGCCGCCTCCGAGCTCTCCAACGGCGGCATGGCAACCAAGCTGATCGCCGGGCGCATCGCCATGGCCGCCGGCTGCCGCATGGCGATCGCCGACGGCCGCGCGGTGGGCGCGCTGGGCGCGCTGATCGACGGCAAGGCGCGCTGCAGCTGGTTCCTGCCCGAGGGCTCGCCGCTGTCGGCCCGCAAGAAGTGGATCAAGGGTTCGCTCAAGACGGCAGGCGCGCTCCTGGTCGACGATGGCGCGGTGCGCGCGCTGTCGGCGGGCAAGAGCCTCTTGCCCGCCGGCGTCACCGCCATCGAGGGTGAGTTCAAGCGCGGCGACGTGGTCGACGTGAAGGATCGCGCCGGCCGGGTGCTGGCGCGCGGCCTGGTGGCCTATGCCGCCGACGATGCCCGCCGCATCGCCGGGCGCAAGAGCGCGGAGATCGAGCACCTGCTGGGCTTCCGCGGCCGGGACGAGATGGTGCACCGCGACGACCTCGTGGTCGAGTGAACGCGGGCGGGGCTATACTGGAGCGGCCGATGAACGTTCAGACCAAGCCTGCCGAGGATGCCGCCGCCACCGTGGCGGAGCTGGGCCGGCGCGCCCGCGAAGCCGCCATCGCGCTACGCAACGCTTCGACCGGCGCCAAGAACCGCGCCCTGGGCGAGGCCGCCCGCCTGATCCGCAGCGAGAAGGCCGCGATCCTGGCCGCCAACGCCAAGGATATCGACGCCGCCAAGGCGGCCGGCATGAGTGCCGCGCTGCAGGACCGTCTGCTGCTGAACGAAGCGCGGGTCGAGGCGATGGCGCGCGGGCTCGACGACATCGTGAGCCTGCCCGACCCGGTGGGCGCGCTGATCGAGCAATGGACGCGTCCCAACGGCCTGGTGATCAGCCGCGTGCGCGTGCCGATCGGCATCATCGGCGTGATCTACGAGGCCCGGCCCAACGTCACCGCTGACGCCGGCGCGCTTTGCATCAAGTCGGGCAATACGGTGGTGCTGCGCGGCGGCTCCGACAGCTTCCATTCCTCGCGTGCCATCGTCGAGCTGCTGCGCCGTGCGCTGAAAGCCGCCGGCCTGCCCGAGGATTGCGTGCAGCTCGTGCCCACCACCGATCGAGCGGCCGTGGGCGAGCTTTTGCGCGCAACTGGATGGCTTGACCTCATCGTGCCGCGCGGCGGACGCTCGCTGATCGACCGAGTGACCGACGAAAGCCGGGTACCGGTGCTGCGCCACTATGACGGCATCTGCCATGTCTATATCGATCGCGACGCCGACATCGCCATGGCGCGGGACATCGTGGCCAACGCCAAGATGCGGCGGGTGAGCGTTTGCGGCGCGGCCGAGACCCTGCTGGTCGATCGCGCCGCGCTCGACACGCATCTGATGCCGGTGCTGGCGAAGCTGCACGAACTCGGCTGCGAGGTGCGCGGCGACGACGAGGTGCAGAAGCGCGACCCCCAGGCGGTGGCCGCCATCGACAAGGACTGGCGCACCGAGTACCTGGCGCCGGTCATTTCGGTCGCTGCGGTCGACGGCGTCGGCGGCGCCATCCGCCACATCGCCCACTGGGGCAGCCAGCACACCGAATCGATCGTGACCGACAACCCCGACACCGCGCAGCGCTTCCTCGACGAGGTCGACAGCGCCATCGTCATGCACAACGCCAGCACGCAGTTCGCCGACGGCGCCGAGTTCGGCCTCGGCGCGGAGATCGGCATCTCGACCAATCGCATGCATGCGCGCGGCCCCGTCGGCCTGGTCGAGCTCACGACTTACAAGAACATCGTGCGCGGCAAGGGCACCTTGCGCCCATGAGTTCTCAGAAGCCTTGCCTCCCCCGTCACACGGGGGAGGTGGCCCGCAGGGCCGGAGGGGGAGAGCCTCAGAGGCGATGCCCGCCAACTTCAGATCTGAAATCTTTCAGGATCGTTTCTGCGGCCTTCCCCCTCCGCCCCCTGCGGGGGCACCTCCCCCGTATGACGGGGAAGGCATAAGTAATGATCTCCGCCCATCATCCCATGCCGGGCGTGCCGCGCGACACGGCGCGCCGCATCGGCTTGCTCGGCGGCTCGTTCAACCCCGCTCACGAAGGCCATCGCCATGTCAGCCTCGAGGCGCTGAAGCGGCTCGGCCTCGACGAGGTGTGGTGGCTGGTCTCGCCGCAGAACCCGCTCAAGGCCGGCGACGGCATGGAACCGCTGGCCACGCGCGTGGCGCGCGCCAAGCAGATCGCCCGCCATCCGCACATCCGCGTCGAGGCGCCCGAGCTGCTGCTCGGCACGCGCTACACGCTCGATACGGTGCGGGCGCTCAACCGGTCCTATCCCAAGGCGCGCTTCGTGTGGCTGATGGGCTCGGACATCCTGCCCCAGCTCGTCGACTGGCAGGGCTGGCGCGAACTGTTTGCCGCCATCCCCATCGCCGCCTTCGCCCGTCCCGGCTGGAGCTACGCCGCTCTGGCCTCGGCAGCGCCGCGCGCCTTCGCGCGCTACCGGATAGACGCTGCCCATGCGCGCACGCTTGCATCCCGCCAGCCGCCGGCCTGGTGCTTCATTCCGAGCCGGCTCGACAGCCACTCCGCCACCGCCATCCGCGCCGTGCGGCCGCGCCGGACCAAAGCGAAAGGAACGACCATCTCAGATCCAGTCTCATCTGCAGGGGGGCGCCAGCTTCCCGACCGGACCAAGGACACCGACGCGCTGCTCGCGCTGGTGCGCCATTCACTGGACGAAGACAAGGCCGAGGACGTCGTCGTCATCGACCTCAAGGGCAAATCGTCCTTCGCCGACTACATGGTGATCGCCTCCGGCCGCTCGAACCGCCAGGTGGTGGCGATTGCCGAGCATCTCGCCGACCGGCTGAAACAGGCCGGCCGCGGTTATGTCCCGGTCGAGGGCAAGCAGACCGGCGACTGGGTGCTGGCCGATGCCGGCGATGTCATCGTCCATATCTTCCGCCCCGAGCCGCGGGCCTTCTATGGCCTGGAAAAGATGTGGGCGCTCGAGACCGAGGCGGCCGTGGTCAAACCCAAGCAAGCCAAGATCGCCCGCCCGCGCCGCGCTAAGAAGCCGGCGTGAAGCTGCTGATCGCCTGTATCGGCCGCGCGAGCCGCGGGCCCGAACGCGATCTCTACGAACACTATGCCGGCCGCATCCGCTGGCAGCTCACGCTGCGCGAGCTCGAGGAGAAGCGCAAGCTGCCGGCCGCCCAGATGATCCTGCGCGAGGGCGAGCTGCTGCTGGATGCCGCGCCGCCCCGGTCGGTGCTGGTGGCGCTCGACCGTCGCGGCAGCGTTTTGGACAGCGAGGGCTTTGCCGGACGGCTGGCGCGCTGGCGTGACAATTCCGTGTCAGACGTGGCGTTCCTGATCGGCGGGGCCGACGGGCACGGCGAGCCCCTGTTGAAAAAAGCGGCACTCGTGCTGTCGTTCGGGGCCATGACCTGGCCGCATCTCCTGGCCCGGGCGATGCTGGCGGAGCAGATCTACCGGGCCCAGCAGCTTCTGGCCGGACACCCCTATCATCGGGCGTGAAATAGAAGGCGAATTTGCCTCTGTTCTGACGAAAAACCGGGGCTACATTGTAGCCATGCGCGTTTCCTCCCGGCGGCTCCTGGCCGTCTTCACCGCCTGTGCCCTGACCGCTGTCTCCGCGGGAGTCTCCGCCCAGACCACGCCGGCCGAAAAGCCTGCGGCCGACAAACCGGCGGTCAAGAGCGTGCGCAGCATCCCCTACGTGTCGATCATCGGCGACGACGGCCGCCAGCGCCAGTACGAAACCAACGCCATTCCGCTGCTGTTCAACCGCGCGTGCTTCGGCTGGCGCATGTATCTCGGCGGCCCGAACCGCGTCGTGTCGCTCAAGGAGGTGCTGACGACCTCGCAGCCGGCCGAGCAGGTGATCGCCGGCTCCGAAACCGAGGTCAGCGCCGACAAGACCCAGGCCACGACGCGCATGTTCGAGACCGTGCAGGACGGCGTGCTGCAGCGCTCGTGGTGCATCATCCCGGGCGATCCGCCCGGCACCTACACCTACGACATCTCGATCGACGGCGAACCGCGCGGCGAGTTCGTGTTCTGCGCCATCGAGGTGCCGAACCAGGATCCGAACACCGATCCGCGCGACCTCTCCTGCCCCAACAAGTTCAATTCGGTCGAGCGCGGCAATCGCCGCCCCTGGTCGGGCACCGGCCCACGTTCCGGCACGCCCTCCTGATGCCCGTTTCGTCGCGTCCCCGGCCGGCCATCCTGTGCATCCTGGATGGCTGGGGTCATCGTCCCGACCCGCGCTACAATGCCATCCTCGACGCCCGCACGCCCAACTACGACCGGCTGATCGCGACCTGCCCGCAGGGCCTGATCGACGCCTCGGAGACCTTCGTCGGCCTGCCCAAGGGCCAGATGGGCAATTCCGAGGTCGGCCATATGAACCTGGGCGCCGGCCGGGTCGCCGTACCCGATCTACCGCGTATCGACACCGCCATCGCCGACGGCTCGCTGGTCAAGAACCCGATCCTGACCGGGCTGATCGCCACCCTGAAGAAAAGCGGCGGCGCCTGCCATCTGCTGGGCCTCGCCTCGCCGGGCGGCGTGCATGCCCACCAGGACCACCTGATCGTGCTGGCCAACCTGATCGCCGGCGCCGGCGTCAGCGTGTGGATCCACGCCTTTCTCGACGGCCGCGACATGCCGCCGCGCAGCGCGCATGAGTGCCTGAAGTACATACAGGCAGGGCTTAAGGCCAATCTGCCCATTCATTTTGCGACGGTGGCCGGCCGCTACTATCCCATGGACCGCGACAAACGCTGGGACCGCGTCGCCCTGGCCTACGACGCCATCGTCGACGCCAAAGGCGAGCGCGCCAAGGCGCCCGACGAAGCCATCGACAAGGGCTACGCGGCGGGCCTGGACGATGAGTTCGTGCGCCCGACCGTCATCGACAGCTACCAGGGGATGAAGGACGGCGATGGACTTCTGATGTTCAACTACCGGTCCGACCGCGCGCGCCAGATCCTGACCGCGCTGCTCGATCCGAGGTTCGATGGCTTCAATCGGGCGCGGGTCGTGAAGTTCGCCGACGCCGTCGGCATGGTCGACTACTCGGCCGCGCTCAACCCGTTCCTCAAGACGCTGTTCCCGCCTGAAGTCATCAAGATGGGGCTGGGCGAGACGGTGTCGAAAGCCGGCCTCAAGCAGCTGCGCATCGCCGAGACGGAGAAGTATGCGCACGTCACCTTCTTCTTCAACGGCGGCGAGGAGCGCGTGTTCGACGGAGAGCAGCGCGTCCTGGTGCCCTCACCCAAGGTCGCGACCTACGACCTCAAGCCCGAGATGAGCGCGCCGGAAGTGACCGACAAGCTTGTCGAGGCGATCGGCTCGGGCACGTTCGACCTGATCGTCGTCAACTACGCCAACAGCGACATGGTGGGTCATACCGGTGATCTCGCAGCCGCCGTGAAGGCCATCGAGGCAGTCGATGCCTGCCTCGGCCGGCTCATGGCGGCCGTCGAGAAGGCGGGCGGCGTCCTGCTGGTCACGGCCGACCACGGCAATGCCGAGCAGATGTACGACGAGGCAACCCACCAGAAGCATACCCAGCACACGCTCAATCGCGTGCCGGCGCTGCTGTTCAACGCCCCGGCCCACATCCATTCGCTGGCCGACGGCAAGCTGGCCGACGTCGCCCCCACCCTGCTGGCCCTGATGGGCGTCCCGCAGCCCCGGGAAATGACCGGCCATTCGCTGCTTTCCGAGGCCTCTCGGCCTCACATCCTCGCCGCACCGCACGCCGCCGCCGCGGCTTCCGCTTGACTTGTGAAGGGCCGTGAGCCCACGTCGCCTTGATCCTGCCAAAGAGCCCCCTGTAAAAGAGGCCCTGGTATATTTGCCCCGACCGCTCGAAACCCCGACCAGCCGGCCCGCCCGGCGACCTCCTGTGAAGGCACCACAATGACCCGTTTGCGCATCGCTTCCGCCGTCGCGATCATGGCCTTCCTGGCCGTTCCCGTCGGCATGACCGCCTGGTCGCAGGACAAGGCCGACCCCAAGGCCCCGGGTGGCGACAAGAGCGAGCTCTACCAGCAGCTCAACCTGTTCGGCGATGTGCTGGAGCGTGTGCGCCGCGACTATGTCGAGCCGGTCGACGAAAAGACCCTGATCGAGAACGCCATCAACGGCATGCTGTCCGCGCTCGACCCGCATTCGAGCTACATGAATCCCAAGACCTACAAGGACATGCAGATCCAGACCAAGGGCGAGTTCGGCGGACTCGGCATCGAGGTCACGATGGACAATGGCGTCATCAAGGTGGTGTCGCCGATCGACGATACGCCCGCCTCCAAGGCCGGCCTGCAGCCCGGCGACCTCATCTTCGCGCTAGACGGCGAGCCGGTGCAGGGCATGACCCTGCAGGATGCGGTCGAGAAGATGCGCGGCAAGGTCGGAACGCCGATCAAGATCTCGGTACGGCGCGGCACCAAGGATCCGTTCGATGTCACGCTGACCCGCGAGACGATCAAGGTGAAGGCCGTGCGCTACCACCTCGAGGGCGGCGACATCGGCTATATCCGCGTCACCTCGTTCACCGAGCAAAGCACCTCGGGCGTGCTCGACGCCGTCGAGAAACTCAAGAAGGAAGCCGGCAACAAGCTCAAGGGCTACATCCTCGACCTGCGCAACAACCCGGGCGGCCTCTTGGACCAGGCGATCGCCATGTCGGACGCCTTCCTCGACAAGGGCGAGATCGTCTCGGTCAAGGCGCGCAAGAGCGAGGACGTGCAGCGCTGGAACGCCAAGCCGGGCGACGTCGCCAACGGCCTGCCGATCGTCGTGCTGATGAACGGCGGCTCGGCCTCAGCCTCGGAGATCGTGGCCGGCGCCCTGCAGGACCACAAGCGCGCGATCATTCTCGGCACGCGCTCGTTCGGCAAGGGCTCGGTCCAGACCATCATGCAGGTGACCGGCGGCGGCGCCATCCGTCTCACCACGGCGCTCTACTTCACGCCGTCGGGCCGCTCGATCCAGAAGGAAGGCATCAAGCCGGACATCGAGGTCGAGCCCGCCAAGATCGAGAACCTCCAGGCACGCGCCGGCTTCCGCGAGGAGAACCTGCGCCGTTCGATCACCAACCCGAACGACAAGCCGGCCGATGCCAAGCCCGCCGACAAGCCGGCCGACGTGAAGCCGGGCGATGCCAAGCCGGAAGCCGCCAAGCCGGGCGACGCGGCCAAGCCGACCGACGCGGCCAAGCCGGCGGACAAGAAGGACGACAAGGCGGCCGCAGGCCAGCCGTCGACCGATCCGGACGAGCCGCCGAAGGACGCCGTGGCCGACTACCAGCTGCTGCGCGCGGCCGACCTGATCCGCGGCATCTCGCTCTACAGCAGCCGCGGCAACTGAGCGGCCGCGGCGCAATGACCTCGGGGCCGGGATGGGACAGCGGCGCGGCGGCCTGATCGCCGCCTACCTGCTCGTCCTTGGCCTGATCGCAGCCAGCGCGGCGTTCGTCTTCGGCGTCGAAGGCGAGACGCCGCGCATCACCGACCGGGCAGCGGCGGCAGTGCCCGTCACGGCTGGCTCGCTGGCCCTGCCACCCAAAGCCGTGTCGCCCGCTGCGCCTCAGCCAGCCGAGCCCCCGCCACCCGAGTCCCCGCCCCTCAAGCCGGCACTCTTCCGCGGCTTTGCGCCGGCCGAGCTCGGCGCAATGATCGAGGTCACCGAAGGCGGCCAGCGCCTGCCCCGCGTCTCACCCTCGGGCTGGATGCCGTGGATCGCCTATGCGCGGCGCTTCGATCCTGCCGGTCCGCCCGCGCGCGTCGGCGTGCTGATGATCAATCTCGGCGCCAGCGAGAAGCTGATGCGGCGCGCCATCGACGAACTGCCGGGCGAGGTGAGCCTGGCCTTCCTGGCCGGCACGCCCGACCTGCCGCGCTGGCTGCGCGAGGCGCGCCAGCACGGCCACGAGGTCTATCTCATGCTGCCCGTCGAGGATCCCAACGGTCCGGCGGAGCGCGGCCTGCGGCCGATCCAGGCATCGGCCGAGCCGGCGGAGAACCTGCGCCGCCTGCGCGCCGCGATGGCCCGCGGCGAGGGCTATGTCGGCTTGGTCATCGCCGCGGCCGGCCCGGTCTCGCAGTCCGAATCGGCCCTGCGGCCCATCCTCAAGGAGATCGCCGAGCGCGGCCTCGCCGTGATCGAGATCAACCCGACTCCGGCCACCGCCGCCGTCCATCGGCTGACCGAGGAACTGGGCACGGGCTACGCGCGCACCGCCGACGTGCTCGACTACAAGCTGGCCGATGGCGGCGTCGCGGGAAATCTCGACCGGCTGGTCGCCTGGGCCGAAGAGAGCGCCCCCGAGCAGCCGCCGCGGCACGGCTTCGGCGTGATGCAGCCCAACGACGAAGCAATCGATGCCCTGCTCGCCTGGTTCAGGCGCCGTCCGGAAAAGCCGGCCGCCTCGTTCGTCCCGATCATCGGTCATTTCGAATGCCGCGATGCCTGCATGGCGAGGATGCGCGCCCAGCGGGCGCAGCTTCGCCCATGACGCCCCGCCCCATGATCGCCGGCCGCCCCGAATTCTACCGCCGCAACGTCGGCCTGATGCTGATCGCCGCCGACCGGCGGATCTTCGTCGGACGGCGCGCCAAGCAACCCGACGCCTGGCAGATGCCGCAAGGCGGCATCGACGAAGGCGAGAGCGCCGTCGAAGCCGCCTGCCGCGAATTGTGGGAGGAGGTCGGCACGACCAAGGCGCTGCTGCTGCGCGAGAGCGCCAAGTGGATCACCTACGACGTGCCGGAGGCGCTGCGCCCCGCCCACTGGAAGGGACGCTGGCACGGCCAGGCGCAGAAATGGTTTGCGCTCGCCTTCATCGGGACCGACGCCGACATCGACATCGCCGCCCACGACCAGGAGTTCGACGCCTGGCAATGGCAGGCCGCGCACGACATGCTGGACCACATCGTGCCGTTCAAGCGCCCGGTCTACGAAGCCGTGCTGAAGGAATTCGACGATCTGGTTTCATAGTGTCTTCTCATGCTCTTCTGGACCGCGAGCGTCCCGCTCGCTCATGATCCGAGCGAGCGGGACGCTCGCGGTCCGGAAGATATGAGGCAGGCTTGGAGGCCCGCGGTCCGGCGAGAGACTACGCCCCCTGCTCGGCGAGCTTGGCGGCGTTGCGGCTCAGGAACCACAGGCCGATGCGGGTCAGCAGGTTGTTCAGCCAGCCTTGCGGCTCGAGGCCGATCGCCTTCAGCACCATGGCCATGGCGCGCTGCACGTGGGTTTGCCGATAGAGAGGGTAAGCCCGCCTGGCATAGGCCTGCATGCTGCGCTTGCGATCGTAGACTGCGTCCGCTGGCTCGTTGGCAGCGAAATAGGCGTATGCCAATTCGTCGTCCTCGCTCTCGGCGAGGCGGCCCCAGCCGATGCGCAGCCGGCTCCAGCGGCTCAGGCGATCGCGCTTCAGGCAGCGCCGCAGATGCGCATAGAAGAGCTTGTAGTGGCGGAACTCGTCGGCGGCGATCTTGGCGCAGACCTGCTTCAGGACGGGCTCCTGGGCCGCGTCCTTGAGCGCGCTGTAGTAGGAGCTGGTGCCGGTCTCGACGATGCAGCGCGCCATCATCTCGCCGGCCTGGCTGCCGCGTACCGAGCCGTTGGCCTCGAGCGGCACCTTGTAGCCGTCGCGGAAACGGGCAAACGCCGCATCGAAATCCCAGCCCGGATCGGCGAGCTGCGCCCAGCGCCCCAGCGCCATGCCGTGCTGGATCTCTTCCGCCACCCAGCCGTTCACCGCCTCCATGAAAACGGCGTCGTCGGAGAAGACGCGCCCGAGATAGACGCCGTAATCCTCGGCGTTCCGCTCCACCAGGGCCGCGGCCTTGATGTTGCGCAGGATCTCCGGATCGACTTTCGACCCTTCGAAGCGATCCCATGCGATCGATTCGAGTGTCCAGTTACCCATGGTCGAGAACCCTCGGCGCCTTGTCGTCGCTGAAGCGTAATAAAGCGGGCCTCGGGCCGGCTTTCAATGGCCTGGCCGTGCACATCTCGAAAGAAAGTTTCGCGTAGGGACTGAAGTCAGCGGCTGGCGTAATAGGCCTGGGCCCGCCGGAGGTCCTTGGCCACCGCCAGATCCTTCTGGGCGACGGCCTTTTCGGCGTCGGTGGTGGCGTCGACCAGCTCCCGCTCCGCCGCCCGCTCCCGCTCGGCCAGCTGCTCGGCCGTCACTTCCTCGAACGGCATCACCTCGTCGGCCAGCACGGTGCAGCGCTCCGGCGTCACCTCGGCAAAGCCGCCGACCACCAGGAAACGCTGCTCGACCTTGTTGCCTTGCAGGACTTCCAGCACGCCCGGCCGGACGGTCGAGATCAGCGGCGCATGGCCGTGCAGGACGCCGAAGTCGCCTTCGCTGCCCGGCACCACGACCATGTCGGCCTCGGTCGCGAGGATCTCGCGTTCGGGCATGACCAGCTGGAAGGAGACCTTGGCCATTTGCTAGGCCGCCTCGGCCGCGAGCTTCTTGGCCTTGGCGACAGCCTCGTCGATGGTGCCCACCATGTAGAAGGCGGCTTCCGGCAGGTCATCGTATTCGCCGGCGACGATGCCCTTGAAGGCCTTGATGGTGTCCTCGAGCTTCACGAACACGCCGGGCGTGCCGGTGAAGACCTCGGCCACGTGGAACGGCTGGCTCAGGAACTTCGCCATCTTGCGGGCGCGCGACACGACCAGCTTGTCCTCTTCCGACAGCTCGTCCATGCCCAGGATGGCGATGATGTCCTGCAGCGACTTGTACTGCTGCAGCACGCGCTGCACCGAGCGCGCGACGTTGTAGTGTTCCTCGCCGACGACGCGCGGGTCGAGCATGCGCGAGGTCGAATCGAGCGGATCGACGGCCGGGAAGATCGCCTGCTCGGCGATCGAGCGGCTGAGCACCGTCGTCGCGTCAAGATGGGCGAACGAGGTGGCGGGCGCCGGATCGGTCAAGTCGTCGGCCGGCACGTAGATCGCCTGCACCGAGGTGATCGAGCCCTTCTTGGTCGAGGTGATGCGCTCCTGCAGCGCGCCCATGTCGGTCGAGAGCGTCGGCTGATAGCCCACCGCCGAGGGAATGCGGCCCAAGCAGCGCCGACACTTCCGAGCCAGCCTGGGTAAAGCGGAAGATGTTGTCGACGAAGAACAGCACGTCCTGGCCTTCGGCGTCGCGGAAATACTCGGCGACGGTGAGGCCCGACAGGCCGACGCGGGCGCGCGCGCCCGGCGGCTCGTTCATCTGGCCGTAGACCAGCGCCACCTTCGAACCGGTCGTCGTGCCGTCCTCGTTGAGCTTGATGACGCCGCCCTCGATCATCTCGTGATAGAGGTCGTTGCCCTCGCGGGTGCGCTCGCCGACGCCGGCAAACACCGAGACGCCGCCGTGCGCCTTGGCGACGTTGTTGATCAATTCCATGATGGTCACGGTCTTGCCGACGCCGGCGCCGCCGAACAGGCCGATCTTGCCGCCCTTGGCGTAGGGCGCCAGCAGGTCGATGACCTTGATGCCGGTGACCAGGATCTCCGCTTCCGTCGATTGGTCGACGAACTCGGGCGCGCTGCGATGGATCGGCAGAGTGAGCTTGTTGCCGACCGCGCCCCGTTCGTCGACCGGCTCGCCGATCACGTTCAGGATGCGGCCGAGCGTCTCGGGACCGACCGGCATGGCGATCGGGCTGCCGGTGTCGACCGCCTTCTCGCCGCGCACCAGGCCGTCGGTGGTGTCCATGGCGATGGTGCGGACCTCCGACTCGCCCAGGTGCTGCGCTACTTCCAGCACGATCAGTCGATTGTCGGCCTTCACATGCAGCGCGTTCAGGATGTGCGGCAGATCAGCGTCGAAGCGCACGTCGACCACCGCGCCCGTGATCTGGGTGATCGTGCCGATGTTGTTGGTAGCCATGACGGATCCCTTTCCTGCGATTGCGCGCCAGCCGGCCTAGATGGCCTCGGCGCCCGAGATGATCTCGATGAGTTCCTTGGTGATGGAGGCCTGACGCGAGCGGTTCATCTGCAAGGTCAGTTTCTTGATCACGTCGCCCGCATTGCGCGCGGCATTGTCCATCGCCGTCATCTGCGAGCCGAAGAAGCTCGCGGCATTCTCCAGCAGGACGCGGAAGATCTGGACAGTGAGGTTGCGCGGCAGCAGGTCGGCCAGGATGTCCGCCTCGTCCGGCTCGAATTCGTAGACCGCGCCGCCCACCGTGGCGGGCGCCGCGCTTTCGGCGCCCTCGGGAGCCGGCGGCGGGATGAGCTGCTGACGGGTGACGATCTGCGTCATCGCCGACTTGAAGCGGTTGAAGATCACCGAGGCGACGTCGAACTCGCCGGCCGCGAACATCGCCATGACCCGCGCCGTCACCTTCTGCGCATCGGCGAACGATACGCGCGGCCGGCCGAGGTCGCTTATGGTCTCGACGATCAGGCTGCCAAAGTCGCGGCGCAGCTGGTCGCGGCCCTTGCGGCCGACGCACAGCACCTTGACCGTCTTGCCTTCGGCCATCAGCGCGCGGATGGTCCGCCGCGCCTCGCGCACGATCGAGCTGTTGAAGGCGCCGCACAGGCCGCGATCGGACGTGGCGACGATCAGCAGATGGACCTGGTCGGAGCCGGTGCCGGCCAGCAGGCGCGGACCGGTGCCCTTGAAGCTCATCCCCAGCGAGGCCAGGATCTTGTCCATGGCCTCGGCATAGGGACGCGCCGCCATCGCCTGTTCCTGGGCGCGCCGCAGCTTGGCGGCCGCCACCATCTTCATGGCCTTGGTGATCTTTTGCGTCGACTGGACGCTGCGGATCCTGAGGCGGAAGGTTTTTAAGCTGGGCATCGGAGCCTGATGAGCCTCAGGCGAACTTCTTGACGAAGTCGCCGAGGAACGCTTTCAGCTTGTCGTCGGTCTCCTTGACGATCTCGCGCTTGTCGCGGATCGAGGCCAGCATCGAGCCTTCAGCGCGCAGCGCATCGAGCATCTGGCGCTCGAAGTCACCGATGCGGGCGACCGGCAGCGTGTCGAGGAAGCCGCGCGTGCCCGAATAAAGCGACATGACCTGCTCCTCGATCGGCATCGGCACGAACTGGCCCTGCTTCAGGAGCTCGGTGAGGCGCTGGCCGCGGGCCAGCAGGCGCTGCGTCGAGGCGTCGAGGTCGGAGGCGAACTGGGCGAACGCCGCCATCTCGCGATACTGCGCGAGCTCGAGCTTGATGGTGCCGGCGACCTGCTTCATCGCCTTGATCTGCGCGGCTGAGCCGACGCGGCTGACCGACAGGCCGACGTTAATCGCGGGCCGAATGCCCTGATAGAACAGCTCGGTCTCGAGGAAGATCTGACCGTCGGTGATCGAGATCACGTTGGTCGGGATGTAGGCCGAGACGTCGCCGGCCTGCGTCTCGATGATCGGCAGCGCCGTCAGCGAGCCCGAGCCGTTCTTCTCGTTGAGCTTGGCGGCGCGCTCGAGCAGCCGCGAATGCAGGTAGAACACGTCGCCGGGATAGGCTTCGCGTCCCGGCGGGCGGCGCAGCAGCAGTGACATCTGGCGATACGAGACGGCCTGCTTGGAAAGGTCGTCGTAGACGATGACGGCATGCATGCCGTTGTCGCGGAAGTATTCGCCCATGGCGCAGCCGGTATAGGGCGCCAGGAACTGCATGGGAGCCGGGTCGGAGGCGGTGGCGGCGACGATGATGGAGTATTCCAGCGCGCCGTTGTCCTCGAGCGTCTTGACGATCTGGGCGACCGTCGAGCGCTTCTGGCCGATGGCGACATAGACGCAATAGAGTTTGCGGCTCTCGTCGGTGCCCTGGTTGATCGGCTTCTGGTTGAGGAAGGTGTCGATGGCGACGGCGGTCTTGCCGGTCTGGCGATCGCCGATGATCAGCTCGCGCTGGCCGCGGCCAATCGGCACCAGCGAGTCGATGGCCTTGAGGCCGGTCTGCATCGGCTCGTTCACCGACTTGCGCGGAATGATGCCGGGCGCCTTGACCTCGACGAGGCGACGCTCGGTGGTGGCCAGCGGGCCCTTGCCGTCGATCGGATTGCCGAGGCCGTCGACCACGCGGCCGAGCAGTCCCTTGCCGACCGGTACGTCGACGATGGTGCCGGTACGCTTGACGACGTCGCCTTCGCGGATGGTGCGGTCTTCGCCGAAGATCACGACGCCGACATTGTCGCTCTCGAGGTTGAGCGCCATGCCCTTGATGCCGCCCGGGAACTCGACCATCTCGCCGGCCTTGACGCTGTCGAGACCATAGACGCGGGCGATGCCGTCACCGACCGAAAGGACCTGGCCGACCTCGGCGACTTCGGCTTCGGTGCCGAAATTGGCGATCTGCTGCTTGAGAATGGCCGAGATTTCGGCGGCACGGATATCCATTTAGGCAACCCCCTTCATGGCAAGCTGCAAACGCTGCAGCTTGCTGCGGATGGACGAATCGAACAGGCGCGAGCCGACCTTGACGACCAGGCCGCCCAGGATCTCGGGCTCTACGCGCGCGTCGATGGAGATCTTGTTGCTGCCCAGCACGCCGCGCAGCGAGTCGTTGAGTTGCTGGAGCTGGGCGGGCGACAGCGGCACGGCCGACGTGACGGAGACCGTGGTCTCGCCGCGGCGGTTCGCCAGCTCGGCCAGGAAGGCTGTTGCCATGGCGACCAGCTCGCGGGCGCGGCCGTTGGCCGCCACCGCGCCGATGAAATTGCGCGTGAGACCCTTGATCCCGGCGGCGTCGAGCACGGCCAGCAGCGCCTTGCCCTGAAGCTCGCGGCCGATCACGGGGCTGGCAAGCAGGCGGGCAAGCTCGGGGCTCGAAGCGACCATCGTGCGGAATGTGGTCAGATCCTGTGCAACCTGGTCGAGCGACTTGGCCTCGTCCGCCAGCTCGAACAGGGCGCTGGCATAGCGTCCGGCAACGCCGGTCGTGGCGGAGGTAGCGGAAGACACGGTTAAAGCCTCTCCATTGCCCGTTGAGTCCAGCCGATAGCTCTTTGATCCGGCAGGACTTTTTCCCAGGAGAACGCGCCGCGCTAACCTCGCCCCACCCCGGAAAAGCGCGCGTTGCTACCATGCGGTTTTCCCAGGCGCAAGATTGCTAAAGCCCCGTATTACCGCGCTTTTTCCGCGCGCTATGTCACAGGAAGGAATACGGATCGACGTCGATCTGCAGGCGGACTGAACCAGGCAGGCCGATCTGCTCCAACCAGGTCCGCAACAGCGGTTGCACCGCAATATCGCGGGTGGTCTTGAGCAGGAACCGGCGGCGATGGCGGCCGCGCAGCAAAGCAAGCGGCGCGGTCGAGGGACCGAGCACGGTGATGCCCTCCTGCTGGGGCGCGCGGCGCGCCAGTGCGCCGCAGACATTGTCGACGGCGGCAGGATCGGGACCGGAGATGATCAGCGACGCCAGGCGACCGTAAGGCGGCATTCCGGCGGCGCGGCGGTCGTCCAATTCGGCGGCCACGAAGCGATCGCGATCACCCGACACCAGCGCCTGCATCACCGGATGCTCGGGCACATGGGTCTGCACCAGCGCGTGGCCGGGCCGATCCTGGCGGCCGGCACGACCGGCGACCTGATAGAGCAGCTGAAACGTGCGCTCGGCCGCGCGCAGGTCGCCGCCGTTCAGGCCGAGATCGGCGTCGACGACGGCGACCAGCGTGAGGCTGGGAAAGTGATGCCCCTTCGCCGCCATCTGCGTGCCGATCAGGATGTCGATCTCGCCCGCGACCATGCGATCGATCGCGGCGGACGCCTGGTCGCGGTTCATCAGGCTGTCCGACGTGAAGAGTTCCAGCCGCGCCTCGGGAAACAGTTCCAGCGCCTCTTCCGCCAAGCGCTCGACGCCCGGCCCGCAGGCCACCAACTGGTCGACGGCGCCGCAATACTTGCAGGCACGCGCCGGCGGCTCAGCGTGGCCGCAATGATGGCAGATCAGCGTGCGGCGAAAGCGGTGCTCGACCAGCCACGCGGAGCATTGCGGGCATTCGATGCCATGCCCACAGGCGCGGCAGAGCGTGAGCGGGGCATAGCCACGGCGATTGAGGAACAGCAGAGTCTGCTCGCCGTTGGCCAGCGTCTTTTTCATCGCCTCGACGACCGGCGGCGAGAGCCAGCGGCCGCGCGCCGGAGAATCGCGCCGGAGATCGACGGCCGAGAGCTTGGCCAGCTCCTGGCTGCCGTGGCGGGCCGGCAGATGCAGCGCGCCATAGCGGCCGGAGGCGACGTTGACGACGCTCTCGAGCGACGGCGTCGCCGAGGCCAGTACGACCGGCGCGGAAACCAGGCGAGCGCGCACGACGGCCATGTCGCGCGCATTGTAGGTGACGCCCTCGTCCTGCTTGAACGAGCTGTCGTGCTCCTCGTCGACCACGATCAGGCCCAGGGTACTGAACGGCAGGAACAGCGCCGAGCGTGCGCCGACCACGACGCCCACCCGGCCCTCGGCGATGGCGCGCCAGGTCTCGCGGCGTTCCAGGCTGGTGAGCCCGGAATGCCAGGGCGCGGGCGGCGCGCCGAATCGGTCCTCGAAGCGTTTCAGCCACTGCGCGGTGAGCGCGATTTCGGGCAGCAGCACCAGCACCTGTCGGCCGGACGCCAACGCCGCGGCAATCGCCTCGAAATAGACCTCGGTCTTGCCGGCGCCAGGCACGCCGTCTAGCAAGGTCGCGGAGAAGGCATGCGCCAGCACCTTGTCGACCAGGCCTTGCGCCGCCACTGCCTGCTCGGGCGACAGCGCCGGTCCCTGCTGCTTGCCATCCGGCTGGGCGAAGGAGCGACGCATCGTGCGTACGACGCCTTCCAGCAGGCCGATCGAGGCCATGGTCTTGATCACCGACGTGCCGACGCCCGCGATATGCGCCAGCTCGGCGAGCGGCATGGCCGGGCCATCCTTCAACTGATCCAGCACGCGACGGCGCGCGGCGGTGAGCTTCAGCGCGGCATCGTCGGGCTGGCTGGCGGCGCGATAGACGATCTCGGTCTTGGGCGCCTCGAGGGCCGACGGCACGCTCATCGCCATGCGCAGCACCGCGCCGGGTGGTGCCAAGGTGTAAGCCGAGACCCAATCGACGAAGCGGCGCAGCGGATCGGCCATGGGCAGCGCCGGCAGCACATGGGCGATATCGCGCAGCTTGCCGGGCGGCACCTCGCCCGACCCCTCGCCCCACACCACGCCCACGGTCTCGCGCTTGCCGAGCGGCACGATCACGAAATGGCCGGCCGCGACATTGAACCCATCGGGCACGCTGTAATCGTAGGTGTCGGCCAAGGGCAGCGGGAGGAGCACCCGAACCGTCCGCCGGGGCAGGTTTTCCACCGGCCCGGATCGCGTCGAAGTGCTCCCCTCGGCTTGTGGCTCCGAGGGGGAATCGCTAGAAATTGTGGTAGCAGGCGAGTCCAAACCACTGGCCATTGGGGTAGTTTATATGAAGTTCTCCTTCGATACCGCCGATGCCGCCGAAATCAAGGATCTGGCCACAGGGCCGCTCGACGCCTCTTCGATCCTCTGACCCGGAGCGTGCATATGGGCAGCGACGGCACGATCCCGGCGCCCGACGGTTCGGGGCGGCAGGTCAAGGTCATCACGGTCGACGACGTCGTGGCCTACCTGAAGGCGCATCCGAACTTCTTCGAAAACCATGCCGAACTGGCCGAGGCGATGTCGCTGGTGCCTCGGGTCCAGGGTCCTGGTGTCATCGACATGCAGCAGGCGATCCTGAAGCGCCTGCGCTCCGAGATCGAGCGCCTGAAGACCGAACGTACCGAGATCATCGCCAACTCCAAGCAGAACCAGATCGTCCAGAACCGCATCCAGGCGGCGGTCATCAGCATCATCCAGGCGACAACCTTCGAGAAGATGATCCACGTCGTCACCCATGAGCTGCCCGAGCTCCTGGACGTCGATTTCATCACGCTGGCCATCGAGGCCAATGCCGATGCGCCCAAGCGGGTGCCGGTGCGCGGCGTCTATGTGCTGGCGCCGGGCGCAATCGACGCCGCCATCGGCCCCGAGAAGCACGCCCGTCTGCGCTCCAGCATCGCGGGCGAAGAGGCTTTCTTCGGCGATGTCGCGCGCTTCGTGAAGTCCGACGTGCTGATGCGGCTGCGCGTGTCGACCGGCTCGCCCGACGGCGTGATGTGCTTCGGCTCGCGCGATCCCGAGGCGTTCGGGCCCGAGCAGGCGACCGAGCTCCTGTTCTTCCTCGCCAAGGTGCTGGAGAACACCATCCGCGCCTGGCTCGACCTCCCTGAATAGGCAAATCGTGAGCCTCGAAGCGGCGCGCGAGGCTTGGCGGGACTGGCTGAAAAGCGAACGCCGGCTCGCCGGCCACACGCTGATCGCCTACGAGCATGACGTGGCGGTCTTTCTCGGCTTCATGACCACCTATCTCGGCGCCCCGCCGACGCTGGCGGCGCTCGGCAAGCTGAAACCCGCCGAGTTCCGAGCCTGGCTGGCCGAACGGGCGCGCCAGGGGCTCGCCCGCACCTCGACGGCCCGCGCTTTCTCTTCGGTACGATCGTTCTTCAACTTCCTCGACAAGCGCGGGCTCGCCCATAACGCCAGCATCGGTGCCATCCAGACGCCCAAGCTGCCGCACTCGATCCCCAAGGCCCTTTCCGAGCGCGACATGGAAGACCTGCTCGACGCGCCGTCCGAGCAGGAGCGCGCGGACTGGCTCGACCTGCGCGATACGGCGATCCTGTTGCTGCTCTACGCGGCGGGCCTGCGCATCGGCGAGGCGCTGGGCCTCACCAAGGCGACAGTCGAAGGGCTGCTGAAGGCGGGCAACGACACGCTGAGCGTCACCGGCAAAGGCAACAAGACCAGGTTGGTCCCGCTCCTGCCGCAGGCGCTGGAGGCGCTAAAGGCCTATCGCGACGCCTGCCCCTATATCGCGGCACTGGGCGCCGGCGACGCATTCTTCGTCGGCGCCCGGGGCGGTGCGCTCGATCCCGCCATCGTGCAGAAACGCATTCGCGACATCCGCCGCGCCCTGGGCCTCGCCGAAAGCGTGACGCCGCACGCGCTGCGCCACTCCTTCGCCACGCATTTGCTGGGAGCGGGGGGCGACATCAGGACGATCCAGGAGCTCTTGGGCCACGCATCGCTGTCGACGACCCAGCGCTACACCGACGTCGACGCCGCGCGCCTGACCGCCGTCTACCGCGCCGCGCATCCGCGGGCCAAAGGCTAGTTTCGGCCGCCCTTGCCCCAGAAGATGTCGTAGGCCCCATCAAAGCTGACGAACATCAGGCACGCGGTATCCTGGCAGGTGAGCTGATGCGCCATGCCACCCGGCATTGCGGCAAACCCGCCCGGGCCGAGGGTTGTGGTCGCGAGACCCGTCATCTCGGCGACGATCGTGCCGCTCACCATCAGGACCTGCTCCCGTGCGGTGTGGGAATGCCAGGGCACCACGCAGCCTGAGGGCGCCTTCAGGATCAAGGTCGAGGGACCGGTCGCCGGATTGCCTGCCTCGATGGCCGAAGACAGGCATTTGACGTCGCTGTCCGGCAGAAATTGCACCGACGGAAGCGGCGCGAGCGTGCCCATCGCCGGGCTTTGGGCAAGGGCAGCCCCGGCGGTGAAAAGCACGATGCAGCCGATCAGGGTCCAGCCAGGCCGGGACTTCACGGCATTGACCGGACGGGGTTTCGATCAGGAGTTGGGCTTGGGCAGGGTCGTGGGCGAGATCCGGAGGATCTTGTAGCCCGCCTGCTCGAGCTTGACCGCCTCGGCCTCGGCTTCCGTCAGACTGGAATAGCCGATGCCGATCTGGTTCTTCGTGGTCGGGTGTTCTGTCCAGACCATGTGCTTGCCGAAAACATCTTTTGTCATGTGCGCAGTATACCGGCCCCGACCGACCGGCGCGACCGCAATCGGGTGCCCGCGAATCGCTCAGGGTCCGAGAGACTTCGCTAAAAAACCCTTCACGTCGGCGACGAACGCCTTCCAGGCCGCCTCGTTGGCGCCGTAATGCGCGCCGCAGCAGCCGCCCGGCTTGCTGCGGTTGCCGACGCCGTCGAGATAGCGCACCGGCAGGCCAAGCGCGTCGAAGCTGTGATAGGCACCTTCGTAGATGTGAGTCTCGATCAGATCGCGCCCCTGCACGATCCTGTCCAGCACCGCCTTGCATTGCGACACCGGCGTCCAGTCGTCGAGGGCGGCCATGGCGATGAGCGTCGGCTGGTGCACGGCGAGCTTGGCGCCCAGCGCATCGGCCAGCGCGCAATCGGGATAGACCAGAATCGCCGCGCGCGCCGGTGCCGGCGCTGCCGTGTCGGAATCGGGTGACAGCGCGCGCAGCATGGCGACGCCGCCGCCGTAGGAATAGCCCATGAAAGCCAGACGTCTGGCATCGACGAAGCTTTGCTTGCCGAGCCAGGCGAGTGCGGCGTCGATGTCGTGCGCGCGCGCTTCGGCGGCAGCCTGGTTGGGCCAGCTGCGGCCGCAGACGTCCTTGAGCCCGCGGGCCGAGAAACTGTCGACCACGAGCGCGGCATAGCCCCAGCCCTTCAGCAGCTCGGCCATGCGCGTGTTGTTGACGCCGACGCCGCCGCAGCCATGAAAGATCGCCACCGCCGGCAGCGGCTGCGACGATGTCGGGCGATAGAGCTGGGCGGTGAGCTGGAGGGCGCGGCCGGCCTGTTCGACGGGCACGCGCACGGCCTGCTGGGCCAGCACCGGGCTGGCGCAGAAAAGGCAAAGAAGAACGCTCAGAAAGCCACGCATGGTTGGCAGCCTAGAGTCTCTTCGACAGGCACGGAATTGTTCAAATCGGCGCAACACCAACGACCTCATCCTGAGGAGCATCGCGCAGCGATGCGTCTGGAAGGATGGGCACAAGTAAGTGCGCGTTGCCCACCCTTCGAGACGGCCGCTTCGCGGCCTCCTCAGGGTGAGGTTGTGTCGTCGCCGCCGGAAAGACCCAGAACCGGCGGCCTCACTCGGCGGCGATCGGAGGGCCTGTCGGAACGAGACGCTTGTCGTCGAAGCTCACCATCTAGCGGGCTGCGGTCAAAGAAAATCCACGCGTCACGGAATAAACCTCGGCCGGCGTCGTCTCCTTCCTGCAGCCCAACGTCTGCAGAGGAGATATCATGCTGAAGTCACTCACGTTTGCCGCCTTTGTCGCCGTGGCGCTCGCCGCGGGGGCAGCCCTTGCTGCCGAACCGGCCACCACGACACCGCCGAAGGCCAACAGCGGCATGTTCGTCAGCGCCAAGGGAATGACGCTCTACACCTTCGACAAGGACACACCCGGCAAGTCGGCCTGCAATGGTCCGTGCGCCACCAACTGGCCGCCGGCGCTCGTCGCCGACAACGCCAAGGGGGCCGGCGACTGGACGGTCGTCGTGCGCGACGACGGGCTGAAGCAGTGGGCCTACAAGGGCAAGCCGGTCTATGGCTGGGCCAAGGACACCAAGCCCGGCGATACCACGGGCGACGGCTTCATGAATGGCGCCTGGCACATCGCCAAGCCCTGACCGTTCAGGCCTAAGGGAGGGCCGTCGACACGTGCTCGTCGGCGTGCCTTTCCCTAGACTGCACGTGATGGCCGATCCCGGCGCCCTGCTCGAACCGCTGATCCCTGCGCTGCGCCGCTATGCCTACGCGCTGCTGCACGACCATGCGGCGGCCGACGATCTGGTGCAGGACACGCTCGAACGGGCGCTGTCGCGCTGGTCTTCGCGGCGTCCCGACGGCGAGCTGCGCGCCTGGCTGTTCGCCATCCTGCGCAACCTGCACATCGACGCCCACCGGCAACGCCAACGACGGGGCGAACACGTGGAAATCGACGAGGTCGATCATCGCGAGACCGCGGCGCGCCAGGAGACGGCGCTCGAGGCGCGCGACGTGCTGGCGGCGCTCGAGCAGCTGCCGGAAGAGCAGAAGTCGCTGCTGTTGCTGATCGGCGTCGAGGATTTTTCCTACGAGGAGGCGGCGCGCATCGTCGGCGTGCCGATCGGCACGGTGATGTCGAGACTGTCCAGGGCAAGACAGCGGCTGCGCTCGATCGTCGAGCACGGCCCAGTCGCTCTGCTGCGGAGAGTGAAATGACGGGCGAAGACGTTCCCATTGGCGAAGACGAGTTGCAGGCGTTCGTCGACGAACGCCTCGACGGGCCGCGCCGTGACGCCGTCGAGCGGCATCTGGCGCGCCATCCCGAGCTTCGCGAGCGGATCGCGGCGGAGCGTCGGCAGCGCGCCAGCCTGCGGGCCCAGCTCCAGGGCAAGGCCGCCGAGCCCATCCCCGCCCGCCTGCGCATCGCCACGATCCAGGCCGCGCGGCGCGCCCGACTGGCCCGGCGCATGAGCCTGATCGCCGCAGCCGTCGCGATCTTCGTGGTCGGTGCCAGCGCGGGTTGGTTCGCCAACGGCGTGCGGCCCGCCCAGCCCGTCCTGACGGCGCAGGCACCGACCACGGCGATCGCCCAAGGGGCTGCCGCTGCCTACCGCACGTTCGTCGTCGAGGTGGCGCATCCAGTGGAAGTTGGCGTCGCGCAGGAAACGCACCTGCTGCAGTGGCTGTCCAAGCGCCTCGGCCACAAGCTCGCGGCGCCCGACCTCACTCCGTTCGGCTATCGCCTGATGGGCGGACGCCTGCTGCCGGGCGGCAGCGGCGCCGCCGCGCAGCTCATGTACGAGGACAGCGCCGGCAAGCGCCTCACCCTCTATGTCCGTGCGGCTGACGGCACGGAAACGGCTTTCCGATTCCAGCAGGACGGCGATGCCGCCACCTTCGCCTGGATCGACCAGGGCTTCGGCTTTGCGGTGACCGCCACGGCGAGCCGCGAGGAGCTGCTGCCGATCGCCGAGGCGGTCTACAAGGGCCTGACGCCCAAGGGTTGACGCGGCTACTCCGCCGGCGCGGCTTCCTTGTCGAAAGTCGGGATGCCCTGCGTGCGATCGTCGAGCGCCTCGGCGCCTTCGGTCGGCAGGACCTTCACATAGTTCAGCGCAGCATTGATGTCGCCCTGCCAGACATCCTTCGGCAGATCGTACACGAACTCGACGCCGTAGCCGTTGGGATCGTGGATGTAGAGACTGTGCGTCATGCCGTGCTCGACCCGGCGGTCGAACTTCACGCCCTTCTCCTGCAGGTACGCGAGGTGAGCCAGCCAGGCCTCCCGCGACGGCATCGTGATGGCGATATGGTTCACGGCGCACGGCATGCCGAACATCGACCAGTTCTCGGGCGGCTTGGGCAGGTCGCGGTTCTCGACCAGGGCCACGTCGTGATGATGGCTGGTACCGTCCTCCCGGACGCCCGAGTAGAAGCGCATCTTGGGTGGGTTCGGCCGTTCCTTGGTCGGGGTAAGCTGGCCGACCTGGTGAAACCCGACGACCTCGGTCCAGAAACGATGCGATTCCTCGATGTCGCGGACGTTCAACACGAGATGGTTGATGCCGCGCGGTGTTACCGGCTTGTCCATGCGATTTCCTCCACAGGGGAAACGATCATACCGCCAAAAGCGCGAACTGTCGCAAGGGTCATTTCGCCGGATTTGTAAGGTCGTCGAACTCCCCCGGGGCGCCGCCGGTTTCGAACTCCATGGCCATCAGGTAAAATGCAGGAATAGCGCCTCGTGGAGGAACGGCACCAGCAGGTGAGCAAGCCCAGCACGAGCAGCAGCGCGATGGCGCGGATGATCAGCGCTTGCGCGGCATCATCATTTGGAGGGATCCGTCAGGTCCTCAAATTCCTTAAGATGGCTGGGCGCCCACTTGTGGTCGCGGGCCCGCACGATCCAGCGGTCGAGCCATGGCCAGCGGCGGCGGGCGGCCTTCACCCAGCGGCGGCCGCTCTCGAACTCGGTGGCGAGCAGATAGAGGGCGATCACGAAGAAGATCCAGCCCTGCAGGATCGGAAGCAGCCCGCCCACTACGGACATGATCAGGCAGGCCACGATCGCCAGCGCCATCAGCGGCTTGCGCACGTACCTGCTCCTCTCACCCCAAACTCGCTGTCATCCCGAGCGCAGCGAGGAACTTTGAAACGCGGCGGAAGGGTCCCTCGCTGCGCTCGGGATGACACCACTTTCTGCAACCCACCTCGCGCGCTTACAGATGGATCGGCTTGTCCCACGCCGCCAGCGCCGCTTCCTTCGTCGCCTCGTTGACCGTCGGATGGGCGTGGCAGACGCGGCCGATATCCTCGGCGGAGGCGGAGAACTCCATGGCCATGACCGCTTCGGCGATCATGGTACCGGCTTCGGCGCCCATGATGTGCACGCCCAGGACCTTGTCGGTCGCCTTGTCGGCCAGCACCTTCACGAACCCCTCCGTCGCGCCATTGGCGCGGCTGCGCGGATCGGCGGTGAAAGGATACTTGCCGATCTTGTAGGCAACGCCTGCCTCCTTCAGCTGTTCCTCGGTCTTGCCGACCCACGCCACCTCGGGCTGGGTGTAGATGACCGAGGGCACGAGGTCCCAGTTCACATGGCCCTTCTGGCCGGCGATGGTCTCGACGCAGGCGATGCCGTCCTCGCTCGCCTTGTGAGCCAGCATCGGGCCGTCGATCACGTCGCCGATGGCGTAGATTCCGGGCACCGAGGTCTGCAGGTGCGCATCGACGGCGATGCGGCCGCGCTCCGTCAGCTTCACGCCCACCTTGTCGAGGCCCAACCCTTCGACCAGGGGTCGCCGGCCGATGCAGACCAGCACGATATCGGCCTGCAGGGTCTCGGCCGCGCCGCCTTTGGCGGGCTCCACGGTCAAGGTCACGCCTGACGTCGGTCGTCTCTGCCTTGGTGACCTTGGAACCAAGCTTGAACTTGATTCCCTGCTTGACGAGCGAACGCTGGAACTGCCGGGTGATCTCGTCATCGACGCCGGGCGTGATGCGGTCGAGAAACTCGACAACCGTCACCTCGGACCCCAGCCGCCGCCAGACCGAGCCCAGCTCGAGCCCGATGATGCCGGCACCGACCACGATGAGGTGCTTCGGCACTTCGGCCAGCTCGAGCGCGCCGGTCGACGACACGATCTTCTTTTCGTCGACGGCGACGCCGGGCAGAGGAATGACCTCCGAGCCCGAGGCGATCAGGATGTTCCTGGCCGACAGCGTATCCTTGACCGCGCCGTCGTCGCCCAGCACCACGACCGAGCCCGCCTTCTCGATGCGGCCGGTGCCCTGGAATGCCGTGATCTTGTTCTTCCGGAACAGGAAGGCCACGCCCTTGGTGGTGGCGTCCACCACCTCGCGCTTGCGTTTCATCAGCTGGGCGAAGTCGAGCTTGGGCGGGGCGAGCACGATGCCGTGGACGCCGAGGTCGTGCCCTGCCTGCTCGAACAGGTGCGAGGATTGCAGCAGCGCCTTGGACGGGATGCAGCCGACATTGAGGCAGGTGCCGCCGAAGGTGGCGCGCTTTTCGACCACCGCCACCTTCATGCCGAGCTGGGCGGCGCGGATCGCCGCCACGTAACCGCCCGGCCCGGTGCCAATGACGACGAGGTCGAAGGATTCGTTGGCCATCTCGAATCGCCTCTAGCCGTTCCGCCTCACCCTGAGGAGCATCGCGTAGCGATGCGTCTCGAAGGGTGGGACCAGTCTTGATGTTGCCACCCTTCGAGACGCCGCGCTCCGCGCGGCTCCTCAGGGTGAGGTGATCTCGTCGAAGCTTTCATCACACCCCCAGCAACAGCCGCTCGGGATCCTCGATGCATTCCTTGACCCGCACCAGGAACAGCACGGCCTCGCGGCCGTCGATGATGCGGTGGTCGTAGGAGACGGCGAGGTACATCATTGGCCGCAGCTTGATCTCGCCGCCCACCGCCATCGGGCGCTGCTGGATCTTGTGCATGCCGAGGATGGCCGACTGCGGCGGATTGAGGATCGGCGTCGACATCAGCGAGCCGTAGACGCCGCCGTTCGAGATGGTGAAGGTGCCGCCGGTCAGGTCGGCGATGGTGAGCTTGCCGTCGCGCGCCTTGTGGCCAAGCTCGGCAATGCCCTTCTCGACGCCGGCGAAGGACAGCATGTCGGCGTCGCGCAGCACCGGCACGACCAGGCCCTGCGGCGTGCCGACGGCGACGCCGATGTCGTAGTAGTTCTTGTAGACGAGGTCGTCGCCCTCGATCTCGGCATTGACCGACGGCAGCTCCTTGAGGGCCGCGATGGAGGCCTTGACGAAGAACGACATGAAGCCCAGCCGCGCCCCGTGCTTCTTCTCGAAATCCTCCTTCAGCCGGTCGCGCAGGGTCATGACCGCCGTCATGTCCACCTCGTTGAAGGTGGTGAGCATGGCCGCGGTGTTCTGCGCTTCCTTGAGGCGGTTGGCGATGGTGCGGCGCAGCCGCGTCATGCGCACCCGCTCCTCGCGATCGGCGCGCAAACGCGGGCCGGCGGGCGCCGCGGGCTTTGCCGCTGGCGCGCCGGCTGCCGGGATCGACGAAAGCGCCGCCAGCACGTCGGCCTTGGTGGCGCGTCCGTCCTTGCCGGTGGGCGCAATCGCCGACGCGGCAACGCCGGTCTCTTCGACGAGCTTGCGCGTGGCCGGGCCGGACGCGGCAATATTGGCTGCGACAGGAGCAGGCGCGGCGGCAGCGACCGGCGCGGGCGGCGGTGCCGGAGCGGGCGCAGGCTTCGGCGCGGCCGCCGGCGTCGCGGCAGCGGCGGCAGGCTTCGCCGCAGAGCCCGCAACGCCAGCCTCGATATGGCAAAGCACACCGCCAACCTGGACGGTCGTGCCTTCGGGGACAGCGAGGTCGACGACACTGCCCGCCACCGAGGCGTTGACCTCGACGGTCACCTTGTCGGTCTCGAGCTCGCACAACGGCTGATCGATCGTCACCGTGTCGCCCGCCTTCACCAGCCACTTGGCGACGGTCGCCTCGGTGACCGATTCACCCAGTGCGGGGACCTTGATCTCGACAGCCATGACTAACTCCTCGTTGGTGCCGCGCAGCCGGGCTCAGCCGAGCGTCAGCGCGCGATCGACCAGATCGGCCTGTTCCTTGACGTGCGTACGCGCCGAGCCGGTCGCCGGCGACGCCGCTTCCGGCCGGCCGATATAGATCGGCCGCGCGTTGGTGCCCGACAGTGCCCGCTCGATGCGGCGGTCGACGAAAGCCCAGGCGCCCATGTTCTCGGGCTCCTCCTGGCACCACACCACCTCGGCGTTGGGATATTGCGACAGCCGCACGCCCAGCCGGCTGAACGGGAAGGGATAGAGCTGCTCGATGCGCAGTATGGCGATGTCGTCGATCTTGCGCTTGCGACGCTCGGCCACGAGGTCGAAATAGACCTTGCCCGAGCACAGGATGACTCGCCGCACCTTGATGTCCTCGGTGAGCGGATCGGTCTCGGCCAGGATGCGCTTGAACGAGGTGCCCGGCCCGAAATCGGCCAGGGTCGAGACGCACTCCTTGTGGCGCAGCAGCGACTTGGGCGTCATCACCACCAAGGGCTTGCGGAACGACCGGCGCACCTGGCGGCGCAGGGCGTGGAAGTAGTTGGCGGGCGTCGTCGGCACGACGACCTGCCAGTTGTCCTCGGCCGAAAGCTGCAGGTAGCGCTCGAGCCGGGCCGAGCTGTGCTCCGGTCCCTGCCCCTCGTAGCCGTGCGGCAGCAGCATCACCAGGCCGTCCATGCGCAGCCACTTGCTCTCGCCCGAGCAGATGAACTGGTCGATGATGACCTGCGCGCCGTTGGCGAAGTCGCCGAACTGCGCCTCCCACAGCACCAGCGCGTTGGGCTCGGCCGACGAATAGCCGTACTCGAAGCCCAGCACGCCCGCCTCGTTCAGCGGGCTGTCGATGATCTCGATGCGCGCCTGCTCGGGGGCCACGTGGTTCAGCGGGACGTACTTGGCCTCGGTGGTCTGGTCGACCAGCACCGAATGGCGCTGCGAGAAGGTGCCGCGGCCCGAATCCTGGCCGCTCAGCCGCACCGGCGTGCCCTCGGCGAGCAGGGTGCCCCAGGCCAGCGCCTCGCCGGTCGCCCAGTCGATGTCGCGGCCGGTATCGATGGTCTTGCGCTTCTCCTGGAGCTGGCGCGCGATCTTGCGGTTGAGGTCGAAGTTCTTAGGCACTTCGGAGATGGCGTGCCCGACTGCCAGCAGCTGCTCGGTGTCGACGGCGGTGACGCCCTTGCGATCCTCCTCGCCTGGCGCGACCGTGAAGCCGGCCCAGCGGCCCTCGAGCCAGTCGGCCTTGTTGGGCTTGTACTGGTTCGCCGCCTCGAGCGCCTTGTCGAGCTTTTCGCGCAATGCCGCATCTAGGGCGGCGACTTCGGCCGCGGTGATGAAGCCCTCCGCTTCGAGACGTGCGGCGTAGACCTCTTTCACGGTCTTGTGGCCGGCGATCTCCTTGTACATCAGCGGCTGGGTGAACATCGGCTCGTCCGACTCGTTGTGGCCGTGCCGGCGGTAGCAGAACATGTCGATGACGATGTCGCGTTTGAAGTGCTGACGGTACTCGGTGGCGATGCGCGAGACATGGACCACGGCCTCGGGATCGTCGCCGTTCACGTGTAGGATCGGCGCCTGCACGATTTTGGCGACCTCCGTGCAGTAGGGGCCGGAGCGCGAGTAGGTCGGCAGGGTGGTGAAGCCGATCTGGTTGTTGACCACGAAATGGATGGTGCCGCCGATGCGGTAGCCGCCGAGATCGCTGAGATCGAGGCTCTCGGCGACCAGTCCCTGGCCGGCGAACGCCGCGTCGCCGTGCATCAGGATCGCCATCACCTGGCTGCGCTCGGTGTCGCCGCGCTGGTCCTGCTTGGCGCGCGCCTTGCCCAGCACCACGGGATCGACCGCCTCGAGGTGCGAGGGATTGGGCGCCAGCGAGACGTGGATGGTGGTGCCGTCGAACTCGCGGTCGGCCGAGGCGCCGAGATGGTACTTCACATCGCCCGAGCCACGCATTTCCTCGGGCTGCGAGGAGCGGCCCTGGAACTCGGAGAACAGCGCCGTGTAGCTCTTGTTCAGGACGTGCACGAGCGTGTTCAGGCGGCCGCGATGGGGCATGCCGATCACCACGTCGCGGATGCCAAGCTGGCCGCCGCGCTTCAGGATCTGCTCGATGCCGGGGATCATCGATTCGCCGCCGTCCAGCCCGAAACGCTTGGTGCCCACGAACTTGACGCCGAGATAGCGCTCCAGCCCTTCCGCCTCGACGACCCGCTCCAGGATCATGCGGCGGCCTTCGGGGGTGAACTCGGTGCGGTTCTCGACGTGCTCGATGCGCTCCTGGATCCACGCCTTCTGGTCGGGATCGGAGATGTGCATGTATTCGACGCCGATCTTGCCGCAGTAGGTCTTGCGCAGGCGGTCCCAGATCTGGCGCAGGGTGGCCGATTCGCCCAGGCCCAGCGACCCGAAGATCAGGATCGGACGGTCCCAGTCGCCATCGCCGAAGCCGTAGGTCGCCGGATCGAGCTCGCGGTGCCGCGCCTGGCGGATCAGGCCCAGCGGATCGAGGTCGGCTTCGAGATGGCCGCGGATGCGGTAGGAGCGGATCAGCAGGAACGCCCGCGACGTGTCCAGGGCGGCGGCGCGGATCTGCTCCTCGGTCTTGTTGGCGATGGCGGCAGGCGCCGCGGCGCCGTTGCCCTTCACGTTGCGGTTGGCGGGCGACGGCAGGCTATCGGGATCGATGGCGCCGATGACATGCGCGCCGTTGGGCGCCCACGAGGCGCCGCGCATCTCGGCCACCACGTCGCTCTTCTGCTCGCCCAGCGCCTCAAAGAAGGTGCGCCATTCGCCATCGACGGCGTTCGGATCGCCCAAGTAGCGCTCATAGAGCTCTTCGATGAACGGCGCATTGGCGCCGAACAGGAAAGATGTCTGCTCCGCTCTCATTTGCCTGTCTCCTCTTCCTCCTCTCCCCCGTCAGGCAGAGGACGGGTGAGGGGTACGCACAGCTTGGGACCACCCTCACCTGCCTCTCCCCACGGCGGGAAAGAGGCACGTAATATGGTCAGCCTTTCATCGCCTTGAGCATTTCCTCGCCCAATGCGGCGGGAGAATCCGCGACCCTGATGCCCGCGGATCGCATGGCGTGGACCTTGAATTCGGCGGTGTCCTGACCGCCCGAGATCACGGCGCCGGCATGGCCCATGCGGCGGCCCGGCGGGGCTGTCCGGCCGGCGATGAAGCCCACCACCGGCTTCTTGGTCTTCGACGCCTTGATGAACTCCGCGCCCTTGACCTCGGCGTCGCCGCCGATCTCGCCGATCATGACGATGCCCTGGGTTTCCGGGTCGGCCAGCAACATGTCCAGGCATTCGACGAAATTGGTGCCGTTCACCGGATCACCGCCGATGCCGATGCAGGTCGTCTGGCCAAGGCCCACCGCCGTGGTCTGCGCGACGGCCTCGTAGGTGAGCGTGCCCGAGCGCGAGATGATGCCGATCGTGCCGCGCTTGTGGATGTGGCCCGGCATGATGCCGATCTTGCATTCGCCGGGCGTGATGACGCCGGGACAGTTGGGCCCGATCAGGCGCGACTTGGAGCCGCTGAGCGCCCGCTTCACCCGCACCATGTCCTGCACCGGGATGCCCTCGGTGATGCAGACGACCAGCGGGATCTCGGCGTCGATCGCTTCCAGGATCGAATCGGCGGCATAGGGCGCCGGCACATAGAGCACGGTCGCGGTGGCCTGGGTCTTGGCGACGGCTTCGGCCACGGTGTCGAACACCGGCAGGTCGAGATGCGTGGTCCCGCCCTTGCCCGGGGTCACGCCGCCCACCATCTTGGTGCCGTAGGCGATCGCCTGCTCGGAATGGAAGGTGCCCTGCGAGCCGGTGAAGCCCTGGCAGATGACCTTGGTGTTCTTGTCGACCAGCACGGCCATCAGTTTGCCTCCTTGACCGCCTTGACGATCTTTTCGGCGGCGTCGGCGAGGTTCTCCGCCGAGGTGATCTTGAGACCCGACTCCTTCAGGATCTTCTTGCCGAGATCGACGTTGGTGCCTTCCAGCCGCACGACCAGCGGCACGTGCAGGTTGACCTCGCGGGCGGCGGCGACCACGCCCTCGGCGATCACGTCGCAGCGCATGATGCCCCCGAAGATGTTGACCAGGATGCCCTCGACGTTGGGATCCTTGAGGATGATCTTGAAGGCTGCCGTGACGCGCTCCTTGGTGGCGCCGCCGCCGACATCGAGGAAGTTGGCAGGCGCCGCGCCATAGAGCTTGATGATGTCCATGGTGGCCATGGCGAGGCCCGCGCCGTTCACCATGCAGCCGATCTGGCCATCGAGCTTGACGTAGTTCAGCGCGTACTTGGCGGCCTCGGTCTCGGCCGGATCCTCCTCGTCGACGTCGCGCAGCGCCTCGAGATCCTTGTGGCGGTAGAGGCCGTTGTCGTCGAAGTTCATCTTGGCATCGAGGGCGATCACGTCGCCCGCCGCGGTGACGACCAGCGGATTGATCTCGATCAGCGAGCAGTCGAGCTCGGTGAAGGCCTTGTAGAGGCCGCCCACCAGATTGACGAAGGCTCCGACCTGCTTGCCGGAGAGGCCGAGCGCGAAGGCGATCTTGCGGCCCTCATAGGCCTGGAAGCCGACGGCCGGGTCGATGCCCTGCTCGACGATCTTGTCGGGGTGATCGTGCGCCACCGTCTCGATGTCCATGCCGCCTTCGGTCGACGCGACGATGGCGATGCGGCCCAGCGCGCGATCGACCAGCATGGACAGGTAGAGCTCGCGTTTGATGTCGCAGCCGTCTTCGATGTAGAGCCGCTTGACCGCCTTGCCCGCCGGGCCGGTCTGTTTGGTGACCAGCTCATGGCCCAGCATGGCGGCGGCGTACTGGCCGACCTCCTCGATCGACTTGGCGACGCGCACGCCGCCCTTGCCGGTGGGGTCGTCCTTGAAGTGGCCCTTGCCGCGCCCGCCGGCATGGATCTGGGCCTTCACGACGGTGACTGGGCTGCCCAGCTTGCGGGCCACGTCCATCGCCTCGTCCTTGGTATAGGCGACGCCGCCCTTGAGCACAGGGACGGCGAACTTGGCCAGCAAAGCCTTGGCCTGATATTCGTGGATGTTCATGGAGTCCTATCTGCTCGGGACCGCGTGCAAAGCCTGCGCCAGTTCTCAGTTTCAAAACGCAACTGACGCAGGGTAGCGGCACTTTATGAGTGCCGTTTCCCCTTGGCAACGACCGACTGATGATGGTTTTGAGTCTTCGACGAAAGTCGATCACGAAAGTCGCAGGCAGCGTGCCGACTATCGGCCGACGATCTTGTTGGTGGCGTCGATCAGCGACTTCACGGCGGCGACCGACTTGTCGAACATCGCCTTTTCCTCGGCGTTGAACTCGACCTCGACGATGCGCTCGACGCCGCCCGCACCGATCACGACCGGGACGCCGATATAGAGGCCCTTGACCCCGTATTCGCCGTTCAGCATGGCGGCGCAGGGGATCATCCGCTTCTTGTCCTTGAGATAGGACTCCGCCATGGCGATGGCCGATGCCGCCGGGGCATAGAAGGCCGATCCGGTCTTGAGCAGGGCCACGATCTCGGCGCCGCCGTCACGGGTGCGCTGGACGATCTGCTCGAGCCTCTCCTTGGTGGTCCAGCCCATGTCGACCAGGTCATGCAGGGAGATGCCGCCGACCGTCGAGTAGCGCAGCAGCGGCACCATGGTGTCGCCATGGCCGCCCAGCACGAAGGCCGTGACGTCCTCGACCGAGACGTTGAATTCCTCGGCGAGGAACAGGCGGAAGCGTGCGCTGTCCAGCACGCCCGCCATGCCGACGACGCGGGCCGGCGGGAAGCCGGTGACCTCCTGCATGAGGCCGACCATGGCATCGAGCGGGTTGGTGATGACGATGACGAAGGCGTTGGGGGCATGCTGCTTGATGCCCTTGCCGACCGAATCGATCACCTTGGCGTTGATGCCGACCAGGTCGTCGCGGGTCATGCCGGGCTTGCGCGGGACGCCGGCCGTGACGATGACGACGTCGGAGCCCTCGATGTCCTTGTAGTCGGAGGTGCCGCTGTATTTCGCGTCGAAGCCCTCGACCGGCGTGAGCTGGGCGATGTCGAGCGCCTTGCCCTTGGCGATGCCTTCGGCGGCGGGAATGTCGAACAGGACGATGTCGCCCAGTTCCTTCTGGCCGGCGAGCAGCGCCAGGGTGCCGCCAATCTGTCCGGCGCCGATCAGCGCGATCTTCTTGCGAGCCATGCGAAAAACTCCCGTTCGTGAAGGCGGCGCGTGGTAGCGCGATTCGGGGGGACCGGCAAGACAGCCGCGGTTCATGAGCCGTGCACCACTCCCCCGCCCTCAGGCTCCTCATCCTTCCTCGGGCTCCTCTCCCCCGCTAGGGGGAGAGGCTGGGTGAGGGGGCTGGCGCACATCGATTCCCCCTCACCTAGCCTCTCCCCCTAGCGGGGGAGAGGAACATGAAGTGAGCGTAGACTAGAGTAGTCAGACCGGATGCTTCTGGAGGTGTGCCAACATCAGGTCCGTGGCCTTGGCGGGCGCCTGGTCCATCACGAAGTGGCCGACGCTCGGCAGGACCTCCATCGTGTAGGCCGCGCTGACAAATTCACCGGTGCCGTAGGCGGCATCGGGACCGACCGTGGCGTCGGCATCGCCCCAGATATAGAGCGTCGGCACCGTGATGATGCCGATATCGGCCGCCAGCCCCTTGTTGGAGCGGTACCAGGCGAGGGCGGCTTCAAGCGCTTCGGGGTTGCCCAGCACGGACAGATGTTCGTCCAGCGCAGCTTCGGGCACGCCTTGGCCGAACAAGCCTTCCCGCAAGCGCCGTGCGTTTTCCGCCAGCAACAGCGTGCCGGTCCCCGGATCGAGGAAGGCGCGATGATGGCGCGAGCGGTGCTTCTGGTCGCCGTCTTCCTTCAGGAGCGCACGACGAAAGGAACTGGGATGCGGGCGCGACAGGACGGTGAGCGAGGCGAGCCGCTCGGGATGCTTGCCCGCGACGCCCCACGACACCTGGCCGCCCCAATCGTGGCCGACCAAGTGGAAGCGCTTGCCGTCGTAGCCGGCGGCGGCTGCGATCTCGATTGCGTCATTCACCAACCTGTCGAAGGCATAGTTGGCGAGATCCGCCGGATCGGGCCGCGCACCCGGTGAATAGCCGCGCTGGTCGGGCGCCACGGCGCGATAGCCCGCCGCCGCAAGCGCCGGCAGGGCGACGCGCCAGCTGTGCCTCGATTCGGGAAAGCCGTGCAGCAGTAGCACGAGCGGTCCGCCGTTCGGGCCTGAAACATCCGCGGTGAATGTCAGGCCCGACCTGGTCTTTATGCCCGTGCTGTCCACAACCGGCCGATCAGCTGACGCCGTTGGCCTTGAACCAGGCGAGCGCGAGCTTCCAGCCGTCCTCCGCCGGCTCCTTGCGATAGGAGGGGCGATAGTCGGCATTGAAGGCATGCGGCGTGTCCGGATAGACCTTGATCTCCGACTTCATCGCCGCGGCATTGCCCGACGCCTTGAGCGCTGCGCGCATCTTCTCGACCGACTCCTGGGAAATGCCGGCGTCCGCCCCGCCATAGAGGCCGAGCACCGGACCGTGCAGGTCCTTCACGAGATCGATCGGATTCTTGGGCTGCAGCTCCGTGCCGGGCCGCACCAGCGGGCCGTACCAGGCGACGCCCGCCTTCACCGCCGGATTGTGCGCATCGTACATCCACACGATGCGGCCACCCCAGCAGAAGCCGGTGATGCCGAGCTTCGCGGTGTCGGCCTTGCCCTCGCCCTTGGCGAAGGCGACCGCCGAATCGAGGTCACCCATGACCTGCTCGTCGGGCACCTTGTTCACAAGCTCACTGATCAGCTTGGGAATGTCGGTGTAGGTCTTGGGATCGCCCTGGCGGAAATAGAGTTCGGGCGCGATGGCGTAATGGCCCACCTTGGCGAAGCGCCGGCACATGTCGGCGATGTGGGCATGCACGCCGAAGACCTCCTGCACGACCAGGATGGTGCCGAAGCCCTGGCCGGTGGCCGGCATGGCGCGATAGGCGTCCATCTCCTTGCCGTCCTTAGTCTTGACCTTCACGGCGCCGGCAGTGAGGCCATCGGTCGGCGTGACGATCATGGTCTGCGCCTGCACCGGCTGGACGGCCAGCGCGAAGGTGCTGCCGATCACCGCGGGCGCCGCCAGCGCCGCACGCCGCGACAGACCGTTCTCCGCTCCGTAGATCACGCGATCGCCATCCATATCCCTGCTCCCTGTGACTTGCCCCCGTGGGCGGAGCCTAGGCCGGGCCGCTCACGCGCCACAATCACGATTAGGCGATGTGGTCGAGCGCGAGATATTCCGGACTTTGCATCTCCATCAGCCGCGACACCGTGCGCTGGAATTCGAAGGTGCCATCGCCCTCGACATAGAGTCCGCTGGGCGCCGTGGCGGCCGAGCAGATGAACTTCACTTTCTTCTCGTAGAATGTGTCGATCATGGTGACGAAGCGGGCTGCCTTGTCCTGGCTGTCCGGTCCCATCCGGGGGATGTCGGCCACGATCACGGTATGGAAATGGTCGGCGATGCACAGGAAGTCGGCCGCGCCCATCGGCCTGGCGCACCAGTCGAGATAGTGCGCCATGGCGACTCCGGGCGCGGCGCGCGGGATCTCGACGTCGCGGCCCTGCGTGCGCAGCACGCGCGGCGCGCCGTCGGCGCCGCCGCTCAGCGCCCGGAAGGCTTCGTCGAGCTTGGCGTTGGCCCAAGCGCCGGCAGGCGTCAGGTAGACGTCGAAGTTCCGCAGGCGATCGAGGCGATAGTCGTGCTCGCCGCCCAGCTCGAGGATCTCCAGGCGCTCCTTGATGAGATCGATGAAGGGCAGGAAGCGGTCGCGCTGCAGGCCGTCCTTGTAGAGATCGTCGGGCTTGCGATTGGAGGTGGCGATCACCGTGATGCCCTGGGCGAACAGGGTCTCGAACAGGCGGGCCAGGATCATCGCATCGGCGATGTTGGTGACCTGGAATTCGTCGAAGCAGAGCAGCCGCGTCTCCTGGGCGATCTCGCGCGCGATCGGCACGATGGTGTCGGCTTCCGGCGGCGCACCCTCGGCCGCGAGCTTTTCGCGGCGGCCATGCAGCCGCGCCTGGACCTCGAGCATGAACTCGTGGAAGTGCACGCGGCGTTTCCTGGTCACCGGCGCGTCGGCGAAGAACAGGTCCATCAGCATCGACTTGCCGCGGCCGACCGGACCCCAGATGTAAAGTCCGTGCGGTCCGTCGGGCGGCTTGGGCGCGCGCACCAGGCCGAGCCGCGCCAGCAGGCCGGATTTCGCCGGATGTTCCGCCGCCTGAGCCGCCAGCCGGTCGTAGACCGCCTGCAGGCGCAGGACGACCCGCTCCTGCACCGGATCGGGGTGGACTTCGCCGGCGGCGCGGCGTGAAGCGAGATTGGCGGCCGGTCCCTTGCCGATGATCGAGGGGCCGGTGGTCGAGGGGCTACTTGCGTCCATTGCCGGCGCATACCTAGCTCACCGGCGCTTGGCTGCCTATAAGGTCCGCGATGAAGCTCGCGTTTCTCGGTACTTCCGAATTCGCCGTGCCGGCGCTCAGCGCGCTGGTCGATGCCGGCCACGAGGTGATCGCCGTCTATACGCGCGCGCCCAAGCCGGCCGGCCGCGGCCAGCAGGAGCGGCGCACGCCGGTGCACGAGCTGGCGCTCTCGCTCGCCCTGCCGGTGCGCACGCCCCGAAGTCTCAAGAGCGACGAGGAAGCGCAGGCCTTCGAGGCGCTCGACCTCGATGCAGCGGTGGTCGTCGCCTACGGCCATATCCTGCCCAGTCGTTTCCTCGAGGCGCCCGTCCTGGGCTGCATCAACATCCACGGCTCGCTGCTGCCGCGCTGGCGCGGCGCGGCGCCGATCCATCGCGCAATCCTGGCGGGCGATGCCGAGACCGGCGTCACCACCATGCGCATGGACGAAGGGCTCGATACCGGCCCGATGCTGCTGGCCGAGCGCACGCCGATCTCCGCGGCTGACACCGCCGAGACGGTTCATGACCGGCTGGCGGAACTGGGCGCGCGATTGATCATCTCGACACTCGACGGCCTGGTCACCAGGTCCCTCGAGCCGGTGCCGCAGTCCGAGGCGGGCGTCACCTACGCCCACAAGCTCGGCAAGGAGGAAGGCGCGCTCGACTGGCGGCGGCCCGCCGCCGAGCTCGAGCGCAAGGTCCGCGCCTTCCATCCCTGGCCCGGCACCTGGTTCGAGGTCGCCACAGAAAACGGGAGCGAGCGCATCAAGGTACTGGCCGCGGGCCTCACGCTGGCGGGCGGCCCGCCGGGCACGGTGAGCGTGGGACGCGACGGCTTTCCGGTCGTCGCCTGCGGCATCGGCGGGCTGAAGCTGGTGAAGCTGCAGCGCGCGGGCAAGTCGGCGCAGTCGGCCGACGCCTTCCTGCGCGGCTTCGCCCTGACGGCCGGCACCGTGCTGGCGCCGCCCGCCGTCATTCCGCTGCCGACCTGATCGTGTCGGGCCGAATCAGTGACGCGCTACAAGCTCACCATCGAATATGACGGCGGGCCGTTCGTCGGCTGGCAGCGCCAGGACAACGGCCCCTCGATCCAGGCCGCCATCGAACGGGCGGTGCTGGCGATGAGCGGCGAGCGCGTGACCTTGCAAGGGGCAGGACGCACCGATGCCGGCGTCCACGCGCTGGGCCAGGTGGCGCATTTCGACCTGGCCGTCGAGAAGCCCGCCGAGACGGTGCGGGCCGCGCTCAATTTCCATCTCAAGCCCGATCCGATCGCGGTCATCGAGGCCGAGATCGTGCCGGGCGATTTCAACGCGCGCTTCTCGGCGACGGCGCGGCGCTATCGCTACCTGATCCTGAACCGCCGTGCGCCGCCGGCCTTCGACCGCGGCCATGTCTGGCACGTGCCGGTGCCGCTCGACGTCGATCGTCATGGCCGACTCGGCTTCGGTGCTACGCGGACACCATGACTTCAACAGCTTCCGGGCGACCTCGTGCCAGGCGCCCTCGTCGATCAAGACGCTCGAGCTGTTCGAGGTGACGCGCCTGGGCGACCAGATCCGCATCGAGGCGGGCTCGCGTTCCTTCCTGCACAACCAGGTGCGCATCCTGGTCGGCACGCTGGCGCTTGTCGGCCGCGGCCAATGGAGCCGGCGCGACGTCGAGGAGGCGCTGGCCGCCCGTGACCGCACGCGCGCCGGCCCGACCGCGCCGCCGCATGGGCTCTGCCTGATGGAAGTGCGCTACGACCTAGCCGCCGGTGATCGGCACGACACCGAGATAGCGGTCGACGAGGAATGACAGGAAGAGCGACGGCACCCAGTTGATGATCAGCAGCACGACCGAGATCGGCCAGGTCGTGCCGAGCGCCATCCGGGTGGCCATCAGGAACCAGTAGAACAGCAGCGCCCGCAGGCCGAGATCGATCACCACCGCCACCGCCGCCGGCGCCACCGACGAGAGGCCCTGACCGGCGATGACCACGACCATTGCCGGCAGGTTGATCCAGTTGAGCGCGCCGATGTAGCGCGGATAGCGATCGAGCCAGCCGCGGCGCCGCGCGGTCTCGTAGAAGATCACCGGGAACAGCAGCCAGTCGACGACGTAGCGGATGGCTTCGGCGAGGATGATCTCCGTCTCGTCGGCGGTGACGGTGACGTCGGAGTAGTAGATCAGCAGATAGATCGCATAGAGCGGCGCCACCAGGGCCATCACCCGGAACGAGCGCAGGCAGGCTTCCATGGTGTTGTCGAAGTGCTGCGGCGCCGTCGGATCGCGCTGCAGGAACCCCAGCGCGCCCTGTACGCCGCGGGCAATTTCGGCAGCGCTCAACACGACACGCCCTAGGCCGCGAAGTAGCGGTCGAGCACCGTCTCGTAGACGCGCGCCAGCGTCCTGAGGTCGGCGACCGCGCTCTTCTCGTCGACCTTGTGCATGGTCTCGCCGACCAGTCCGAACTCCAGCACCGGGCAGTAGCTGCGGATGAAGCGGGCATCCGAGGTGCCGCCGGTGGTCGAGAGCTCGACCTCGACGCCGGCCACGTCGCGGATCGCGCCGGCCACCAGCTCGCTGAGCGGTCCGGGCGGCGTGTAGAAGGATTCGCCCGACACCTGGGTCTCGAGCTCGATCGTGCCGTTGCCGCCCATCGCCGCGTGCGCGCGGTCGAGCCGCTCCTTGAGGTGCGCCAGCAGCGTCTTGGAGGTCCAGAGATCGTTGAAGCGCACGTTGAACCGCGCCTTGACGACACCGGGCGCGATGTTGGTCGCCTTGTTGCCGACATCGACGGTGGTGAACTGCAGCGAGGTCGGCTGGAAATGCGTGCTGCCTTTGTCGATCGGCTCGCGCACCAGCGCCTCGATCAGGCCCGACAGGCGATGGATGGGGTTGTCCAGTCGCTCGGGATAGGCGACATGGCCTTGCACGCCGCGCACCACCATGTCGACCGTCATGCTGCCGCGCCGACCGATCTTCATCATGTCGCCGAAGCGCTTCGAGCTGGTAGGCTCGCCGACCACGCAGGCATCGATCGTCTCGCCGCGCTCGGCCAGGCGCTGCAGCATCTTGACCGTGCCGTTGACGGCAGGCCCCTCCTCGTCGCCGGTGATCAGGAGGCTGATCGAGCCGCCGAAGTCGCGACCGCGTTTGCCGAGAAAGCGCGTTGCAGCGTCGGTGAAGGCCGCGATCGCGCCCTTCATGTCGGCAGCGCCGCGGCCGAACAGGTAGCCGCCCGACAGCTCGGCCGAGAACGGGCCGATGGTCCATGACGAGAGATCGCCCACCGGCACGACGTCGGAATGGCCGGCGAAGCAGAAAAGCCGGCCTGACGTGCCGATTCGGGCATAGAGGTTGGCGACGTCGTCGGTGCCGGCCTGGGTGAAATCCATGCGCTCGCAGCGAAAGCCGAGCGCCGCCAGGGTCTGCTCGAGATGCTGCAGGGCGCCGGCTTCGCGCGGAGTCACGCTTTCGCAGCGCACCAGCGCGCGCGTCAGTTCGACCACATCGGTGACGTTGGGAGCCAGGGTATCGGGCATGAGGCGACACTACATCCCCGTTCCCGCAAAGAGAAGGGCGGCGGTCCGGCCAGACCGACGCCCCAGTTTATTTGAGAGGAAGATAGTCTTGTTGCTTGTTTGAACTCTTCTCCTCCCCAACGAAGTTGGGGAGGTGTCCGCGCAGCGGACGGAGGGGTCATGCTCGTCGGCTGCTCATGACCCCTCCGTCGCCGTGTAACGGCGACACCTCCCCAGCGAAGCTGGGGAGGAAAGATTCCTCAGGCGACCAGTCTGTCGGCCTCCATCAGATTGACTGAAACGAGTTGCGAAACGCCCTGCTCGGCCATGGTGACGCCGTAGAGGCGGTCCATGCGCGCCATGGTGACGCGATGGTGGGTGATCACCATGAAGCGCGTGTCGGTGCGGCCGGCGATGTCCTTCACCAGGGCGCAGAAGCGCTCCACGTTGAGATCGTCCAGCGGCGCGTCGACCTCGTCCAGCACGCAGATCGGTGCGGGGTTGGTCATGAACACCGCGAACAAAAGCGACAGTGCCGTCAGCGCCTGCTCGCCGCCCGAGAGCAGCGACATCACCTGCAGCTTCTTGCCGGGCGGGCTGGCATGGATTTCCAGGCCCGCCTCCAGCGGATCCTCCGACTCGGTCAGCCTGAGCTCGGCCTTGCCGCCGCCGAACAGCTTGGTGAAGAGCTGCTGGAAGTGGACGCTCACCTGCTCGAAGGCGACGACGAAGCGTTCGCGGCCTTCGCGGTTGAGGCTCTGGATGCCCTGGCGCAGGCGGGCGATGGCGGCGACCAGGTCGTCGCGCTCGGCCGTCATGCCGGTGATCTGCTGCTCGAGCTCGTTGGCCTCCTCCTCGGCGCGCAGGTTCACCGCACCCATTGTCTCGCGCTCGTGCACCAGCCGCTCGAGGCGATGCTCGGCCTTCTCCATCTCCGGCAGCTCTTCGAGAGTCTGGACCTCGGCCACCGCCAGCACGCCATCAGGCTCGCAGCGCAGCCGCTCGACGATACGCTCGACCACCGACTCGCGTTCGCGCGTCGCCTGCTCGACCTGGCCTTCGCGGCGCACGCGGCTCTCACGCGCGCTCGCCAGCTCCGATTCGGCCTGCCGCATCGCCTTGTCGGCCTCACCCAGCCGCGTCTCGCCGATCGCCAGGCGATCGGCCGCCTCCTGGCGATTGTGCTCGGCCTTGTCGATCTCGCCGCCCAGCGCCAGGCGCTTGGCCTCGATCTCGGCGGGCTTGGCGGCGAGGTCGGCGATCGACGCGGCGATCTGTTCGCGCCGGGCATCGAGCTCGACGATCTGGCCGTCGGCATCCGCCAGCCGGTTGCTCCAGCCGGCATGATCCTGCGCAATCTGACCCAGCCGCTCGACCCGCATCGCAGCCTCGCGCGCCAGGCGATCGCAGTGGCCCTCGGCCTCGACCAGGGCTGCCCGCAGCTCGGCGATGCGCGCCCGAAGCGCGCCCGCGGCGATCCTGTCGGCCTGGGTGTCGGAGATCGACGACAGGCGCGCCTGGCGGAAGGTGCGGCGCATCTCGGCATCGGCAATGTCGCCCACGATCTCGGCCACCGCCTGCTCGATGCCGCCGAGCCGCGTCCGCAGCTGGTCGGTGCGGCGCGCCACGTCAGCATGGCGGTCGCGCGCCTCGGCGGCGGCGCGCTCGGCGGTCGCGACGGCGTCCTGCGCCGCGCGTTCGGCGGCACGGGTTGCCTCGCCCGCATCCTCCGACTTGCGCCGCGCCGCGTCGGCCACCGTGCGCTCGTGCGCCCGGGCCTGCTCGACGGAGGTCTTCTCGGCGTCGCGCGCGGCGGCGAGCGCAGCCGCTTCGGTCTCAAGTGCAGCCTGCGCGGTCGCATGCTCGCCGGCGAGGCCGTCGATCTGCTGGCGAAGCTCGGCCAGCCGGTTGCGCTGGCTCAACCGCACGGCGGCCGTCGACGGCGCGCCGGCCCGCATGGTGTAGCCGTCCCAGCGCCACACCGCGCCCTCGCGCGAGACGAGCTGCTGGCCGGCCCTGAGGCTCTCCTGCAGCGCCGCGCCCGTGGCGTCGTCCGCCACGACGCCGATGAAGGCGAGGCGGCGCGCGAGCTCGGGCAGCGTCTTGACGTGATCGCCGAGCGGCGTGGCGCCCTCCGGCAGAGCCGGTGCGTCGGCGAGCGGGCCGAGCGGCAGCCAATGCACCGGCGCGCCGCGGTCCGACGACGCTTCGAGCTCGTCACCGAACGCAGCACCCAGTGCCGCCTCGAAGCCGGGCTCGACCGTGAGCGCATCGAGGAGCGGCGGCCACAGCGAATCGGCCGCCGACTTCAACGCGGCGGCAACGCCTGATTCCTCGGCACGGAGCTTGGTGAGCCGCGCGTTCACCTTCTGCAGGCTCTCGGCCGCAGCCGCGTGGCTCGCCTCGGCGGTCTCGCGCTCGGCGGCACGGACACGCTCGGTCTCGATGCGTTCGGCATGGGCCTGGGCTACCGCCTGGCGTGCCGCCTCGGATTCGTAGCGCTCGGCCTCGCGCGCGGCATCGATCGCCTGCTGGCCGTGCTGGCGGGCCTCGTCGAAAGCAAGACGCGCGGCATCGCGCGCAGCCTCGACCTCGCCCAGCGCCGGCAGGCCGGCAAGTTCGCTCTCGATCTGCCGCTGCTGGGCGGCGATTTCCTCGCGGCGCGCGGTGAGCCGGCGCAGGCGCTCCTGCAGTTCGGCGATCTCGCGGCCAACGCTGTCGCGCAGCGCCTCGTCGTCGGCGATCTGGCGGGTCAGCCGGTCGTGCTCACCCTCGGCCGCTTGGGTCTCGGCCTGCGCGGTATCGCGCGCCCGCCGCGGCGGCGAAGGCGCGATCCTCTTCCCCCACCCGCTCCTGCTCCAGCCGAGCCCGCTGGCTGTCGAGTTCGGCGGTCGCGGCCTCGGCGTCGCTCTTGCGGCCGCGCTCGCGCGCCAGATCCGATTCCGTCTGCTGCAGGCGGGTCTCGGCTTCCTGCTGGGCCTGGGCGACGCGCTCGGCTTCGGCGGTCAGCGCATCGTGCGCCACCCGGAGCCGCTGCAACGCCGCGGCCGCGGCGGCCTCGTCATTGCGCAGCGGCGGCAGCGCCGTCGCCGCCTCGGCCTGCGCCGTGGTGGCGAGGCCGACCAGGCGCGTGAGGTCGGCGACCGCCGCCTCGGCTTCCCTGAGGCGCTCGCTCGCCTCGGCCAGCTCGCGCTCCGCGGCGGCGAGCTTCAGCGCCAGCACGGCGGCCTCGGCGCGGCGGATATGGTCGGAAAGGTTGCGGTAGCGGCTGGCCTGGCGTGCCTGGCGCTTCAGCCCCTTGTGCTGCTCCTCGAGCGCCACCAGCACGTCCTGCACCCTTGCCAGGTTCTGCTCGGCCGCGCGCAGGCGCAGCTCCGCCTCATGGCGGCGGGCATAAAGGCCGGTGATGCCGGCGGCTTCGTCGATGATGGTGCGCCGGTCGATCGGCTTGGCGTTGATCAAGGTGCCGATGCGGCCCTGGCTCACCAGCGCGGTCGAGCGCGAGCCGGTCGCCGCGTCGGCGAACAGCGTCTGCACGTCGCGGGCACGGATCTCGCGGCCGTTCACCGAATAGGCCGAGCCGTGGCCGCGCTCGATGCGGCGCACGATGTCGAGCTGGTCGGAATCGTTCACCATCGCGGGCGCGGTGCGCGTCTTGTTGTCGAGGGTCAGCATGACCTCGGCGATGTTGCGCGCCGGCCGCGTGCCGGCGCCGGCGAAGATGACGTCCTCCATCTCGCTGCCGCGCATCTGCTTGGCCGAGGTCTCGCCCATCACCCATTTCATGGCTTCGACGAGGTTCGACTTGCCGCAGCCGTTGGGGCCGACGATGCCGGTCATGCCGGGCTCGATGGCGAGCTCCGTCGGATCGACGAAGGACTTGAAGCCGGAGAGCCGGAGTTTGTCGAACTGCACCATCTACACCACGCTGAGGGGTTACTTTATTTGACGAGCTTGCCGAACAGGCCGTCGAGTTCCTCGACCGACCGTGCACCGGGATAGAGCTGACCGTTGATGATGAGGGTCGGCGTCGAGTTGACGCCCAGCGCCTCGCCGGTCTTGTAGTCGGAGATCACCGCGTTGCTCATCGCCTCGTTGGCAAGGCAGGCCTTGATTTCGTTCTCGCCCAGGCCGGCGATGCGCAGCGGCTTGGCGAGCTCGGCGATCGGGTCGGCAGCGGCGGCCCAGGTCCGCTGGTTGGCGAAGATGAGGTCGATCACGCCGAAATAGCGGTCCTTGCCGGCGCACTCGGCGATCTGGGCCGCCTTGGCGGCGATTTGGTCGAGCGGGAAATCGCGGTAGACCAGCTTCACCTTGCCGGTGTCGATCCACTTCTTCTTCACCTCGGGCAGGATCTCGGTGTCGAAGTGGGCGCAGTGCGGGCAGGTGAGCGAGGCGTACTCGATCAGCGTGATCGGCGCTTTGGGATCGCCCAGCACATGATCATTGGGCTGGACGGCCAGGAGGGTGGCCTTGTCGGCGGGGGCCGTGGCAGCCACGGCCGTAGGCGCCGGACCGGCCGCGGGCGGACGGGTGCCGAAATAGACGCCAAGCGCGATCGCGGCCACCGCCACGACGCCGCCGGCGACAATCAAGATATTCCGCATTCCGTCTTCCTCTCCACTACATCTTGGGAATTACGCCTGTGGGGAGTCAAACATTTACCGCCCCACCTGGCGTAATATTGCTGCGATTGCATCGGCCGAGCCGGGATTGGCGTAGTTTTCCTCGTTGATGAACAGGGTGGGCGTGAAGTGCACCCCGAGCGTCTGGCCGGACTGCACGTCGGCGAGGACTTTGTCCAAAAGCCGGTCGTTGGCGAAACAGGCCTGCGCGCTGTCGGGGGTCACCCCCTGGTCGGCCAGCACCTTCACCATCTCGACCTCGGGATCGCCCACCGACAGCCATTCCACCTGCTTGCGAAACAGCTGATCGGCGATGACGAAGAACTTGTCGGCCGGCGCACATTCGGTGAGCTGGCTCGCGCGGGTCGCCACCATGTCGGACGGAAAATGGCGATGGATCAGGCGGAGCTTGCCGGTATCGATCCACTCCCGGCGCAGGATCGGCATGACCGCGATGTAGAAATTCGCGCAATGCGGGCAGGTGAACGAGGCGTAGTCGATCAGGGTGTTGGGCGCGTCGGCCTTGCCCAGGATATGGTCGCCGGGCAACGGCCCCAGAAGCTTGTCGCGCGACAGGTCCTGGGCCCGCAGATCGCGCGCGACCAAGGCGGCGCCCAATGCGCCCAGGGTCGCGCTCAGCACTACGTGCCGCCGGCTCGCGACCCTCGCGCCGAGACGCGTGAGCGCTGCCCTGAGCTCGGGGTCTTTCACCGATGCGACCCGTTCAGCCACTCGCGTCACGATGGCGGGATCGGGTGGGGGCATCGGCTTGGGCGCAGGCCGCGCGGCGATCGTGCCCTGCACCAGCCGGATGTCGTCGATAATCCTGTGCCCGAAAAACGCGTTCACGCGCTCGACCAGCTGGCCGCTGCTATGCTGGATCTCGAGCGCGGCCGCACCGGCCACGCGCAGGCGGAGCACCTTGCCGGCTCCCGGCGCGCCGGCCCCCTTTATACCCGTACGCGCGCCACGGCTCGACAGCAGCGCCTCGGGCTGGGTGAGGCGCGACAGGTCGGGACCGACGATGGCCGTCCACTCGGCGCGCAACCGCACGATCGAGGCGGCCTTTGCCCGCCTTGGCACGGTGAGCGGCGATACCGGATGCAAGCCGCTGGGCCAGACCGCCGATGGCGCGGAAGCCGTTTTCGCGCATGGACCCTTTCAAACTCCGTTCCTTATGGTAGGGCACGGCCCCTTACATGACCATTACCCACGCCTCACGTTTGCTTGCCTGGTACGACCGACATCGTCGCACCCTGCCGTGGCGCGCGCCGGCCGGGGAGCGCACCCCGCCCTACCTGGTGTGGCTGTCGGAGATCATGTTGCAGCAGACCACGGTGGCCACGGTCGGCGACTATTTCCGCCGCTTCGTCGAACGTTGGCCCACGGTCGAGGCGCTGGCGGCGGCCCCGCTCGACCATGTTCTCTCGGCCTGGGCCGGCCTCGGCTACTACGCCCGCGCCCGCAATCTCCATGCCTGCGCCCAGGCCGTGGCCGAACGCCATGGCGGGCGCTTCCCGGAGGACGAGGCGGGCCTGCTGGCGCTGCCCGGCATCGGGCGCTACACGGCCGGCGCCATCCGCGCCATCGCCTTCGACCAGCCGGCCTCGGCGGTCGACGGCAATGTCGAGCGGGTGATCGCCCGCCTGTTCGCCATCGAGACGCCGCTGCCCGACGCCAAGCCCGAGATCCAGCTGCGCGCCGCCAAGCTGGTGCCCGAAGGGCGCGCCGGCGACTACGCCCAGGCGATGATGGATCTCGGCGCCACGGTGTGCACGCCGCGCAACCCGCGCTGCGTGATCTGCCCCTTCATGACGACCTGTCGCGCGCGAAGGCTCGGCATTGCCGAGGAGCTGCCGCGGCGCGCGCCCAAGGCCCAGAAGCCGACGCGCCGCGGCCTCGCCTTCGTCCTTGCGCGCAAGGACGGCGCCATCCTGCTGCGCAAGCGGCCGGCCAAGGGGCTGCTGGGCGGCATGGACGAGGTGCCTTCGAGCCCGTGGCGCGAGGGCAAGTTCACGGCGGCCGACGCCCTCGCCGAGGCGCCGGTGCCGGCGCGCTGGCAGATCCTCGACGGGTTGGTGCGCCACACGTTTACGCATTTCCATCTCGAGCTCACCGTGGCGCGGGCCACCGCCACGACCGACCGGCTGGCCCGGCTGGCGCCCGGCACCAGCTGGTGCACGGTCGACCGCATGACCGAACGGGCGCTGCCCACGGTGATGCGCAAGGTGATCGCGCATGCGGTGAAGTCGTAGAGCGGAGACCGCGACATAAAATTTGTTTTCCGCAATTTCCGCTACCCCGCTAGTGCCCCGCCAGGAGGGTGCGCGCCCGTTTTCGCCCGTTTCCGCTGCACCGTCGACCGCATGACCGAACGGGCGCTGCTGACGGTGATGCGCAAGGTGATCGCGCACGCGGTAAAGGCTTAGAGCGGAGACCGCGACATAAAATTTGTTTTCCGCAATTTCCGCTACCCCGCTAGTGCCCCGCCAGCGGAGCGTGCGGCGGTTTCCGCCCGTTTCCGCTGCACCGTCGACCGCATGACCGAGCGGACGCTGCCGACGGTGATGCGCAAGGTGATCGCGCACGCGGTGAAGGCGTAGAGCGGAGACCGCGACATAAAATTTGTTTTCCGCAATTTCCGCTACCCCGCTAGTGCCCCGCCAGGAGCGTGCGCGCCAGTTTTCGCCCGTTTCCGCCGCTTCGCGACATCCGTCCGGGCACGCCGGGGCCGCTTCCGCCGATCGCGCCGCGCGTGCTCGGGTGTCGATACCGATGAACATCATGCCGATCCTTTCTCGACGAAGGTCGGCTCGTATACGCCACAACATTGCTCAGGAACGTCAAGCGCTTTTTTGACGACGGAGTTTTTGTACACCGCAAAGGACGAACTTTTTCGCGCTGATCGTCCCGGAAAGCCGATGCAGTCATTGCCGGCAGTCTGCTAGCGAGCTGCTAGCGGCTGCCGGGCCAGAGGCAAACACATGATCGCGCGTGAGCGGGGCCGGCGGAACACCGCGATGTCCGCCGTGGGGTCGAGCCACAGCGCCTCCTCGATTTCGGCCGAGGGGAAGATCGCCGCCGGAAAGCGCACATGGAAGATCTCGGCCGATGCTCGGCAAAGCTCTCGGAACCGCCGATAACAATGATGGCAGGCCCGATTGTCCTCAGCGTTGTATTCATTCTCATATTGCGACGGCAGCCCGGCTGCCGAAGGACCGTCAACTGTGCGTGATGCGAACGCCGTACGGATTGAAAGATGACCGACCAGCCGTTACCTCCAAACCAACAAGCGAGGAGTCCGCCATGCTCAAACGACGTCATGTCCTGACCGCCGGCGTGGCCGGGGCGGCGATGCTTGTCGCCTATCGCTACGGCCTTTCCGGCGCCGTCGCCGCCGACGAGCGCTTCAAGGTCACGCACACCGACGCGGAATGGCGCACCCTGCTGACGCCCGCCCAATACGCGGTTCTGCGGCGGCAAGGCACCGAGCGCCCCTATTCGAGCCCGCTCGACAAGGAGCACCGCGCCGGCACCTTCGCCTGCGCCGGCTGCCAGCTCACGCTGTTCTCCTCCGAGACCAAGTTCGACAGCCACACCGGCTGGCCCAGCTTCTGGGCGCCGCTGGAGAACGCGGCCGTGACGTCAAGCAGCGACCGCTCGTTCGACATGATGGGCAAGGAAGTCCATTGCGCCCAATGCGGCGGCCATCTCGGCCATGTCTTCAAGGACGGGCCGCCGCCGACGCGCCTGCGCTACTGCATGAACGGCGTCGCGATGACCTTCACCGCACGCGCCACCTGAAGTTCATGATTCTGGTCGACCGTCTCTACAGCCCCGCGCGCACCTGCTGGCGCAGATGATCGATCGGCAGCCGCGCGCCTTCCTGTTCGAAATGCCAGAAGGTCCAGCCGTTGCAGGCGGGCGCGCCCTGTACCGCCGCGCCGACCTGGTGGATCGAGCCGCGATGCTCGCCCAGCGCGTTGGCGGCCGAGAGCGTGCCGTCGGCGCGCACGCGGGCGTGCAGGCGGCCGCTCAGGTCGCTCAGCACCGTGCCGGGCCGCAGCAGGCCCGCCTCGATCAGCACGCCGAAGGGGATGCGCGGCTCGTTGCGCTTGCTGGGCTTGGGCGCGACGTCCTCGGCGGCCAGCGGCTGGATCTCCGCGATGCGCCTGCGCGCGACGGCGGCGTAACCGGGATCGCGCTCGAGGCCGATGAAGCGGCGGCCCAGCCGGCGCGCCACCGCGCCGGTGGTGCCGGTGCCGAAGAACGGATCGAGGATCACGTCGCCCGGATTGGACGCCGCCATGATGCAGCGGAACAGCAGCGACTCGGGCTTCTGCGTCGGATGCACCTTCTTGCCGTCCTCGCCCTTCAGGCGTTCGCCGCCGGTGCAGAGCGGCAGCAGCCAGTCGGAGCGCATCTGCAGGCCCTCGTTCAGCTCCTTCATCGAATCGTAGTTGAAGGTGTAGCGCTTGGTGCGTTGGTCGCGCGCCGCCCAGATCAGCGTCTCGTGCGCGTTGGTGAAGCGCTTGCCCTTGAAGTTCGGCATCGGGTTGGACTTGCGCCACACGATGTCGTTCAGCAGCCAGAAGCCCAGGTCCTGCAGCGCCGTGCCGATACGGAAGATGTTGTGGTAGCTGCCGATCACCCACAGCGTGCCCTCGGGCTTGAGCGCGCGCCGCGCCGCGCCGAGCCAGGCGCGGGTGAAGGTATCGTAGCGCGCAAAGCTTGCCCCGAGGGGATCCGAGGGCTCGGAGAACTTGTCCCAGTCGTCGTCGACGGCATCGACGCGGCTGTTGTCGGGACGCAGGAGCTCGCCCCCCAATTGCAGATTGTAGGGCGGATCGGCGAACACCATGTCGACGGACGCTTCGGGCAGGCTTCGCATCAGCTCGATGCAGTCGCCCACCAGGACGTGATCCAGTTTATCTCCGAGCATCGGTGGAAGATGAGTCATCCACCGAGTCCGGGTCAAGAAATTACAATTGATTCAATTGTTTAGGCCATCGATCCACAAGATCGAGTCGGCATTATCCCGCGACCCACCAGCCCTAGGCCAGCTCCTCCGCGATCGCCTTGCGCACGGCGGCACGCTCGCCGACGCCCCGCCTGTGGTCGATCACTTTGGGAATGCGCTTGGGGTCGACGCCGTCGGCTTCAAGCCACTGTGCCAGGGTGAAGAGATAGGGGTCGCAAATCGTGTAGCGCTCGCCCATCACCCACGGGCCCTTCAGCATGTCGTGCTCGATCAGCTCGAAACAGGCGGTGACCGACTGCGGCACCTTGCGCTGCATGGCGGCGATGCAAGCGGCATCGTCGGCGTCGACCCAGCGATGACCGCGCATGCGGTGGGCATGCGCGATGTGCAGGGTCGAGCAAAGATAGCTGTTGAAGGCCTGCATCTCGGCGAAGGCGAACGGATCGTCGAGCGGCGCCAGGCCGGCGGCCGGGAAGGACTGGGCGACGTAGACCAGCATGGCCGGCGTTTCCGTCAGCACGCCGCGATCGGTGACCAGGGCGGGCACGCGTCCCTTGGGATTGACCTCGAGATAATCGGGCGAGCTCTGCTGCGCCTTGGCGAAGTCGATCCTCGCCGTCGAATAGTCGGCGCCGACTTCTTCGAGGACGATGTGCGTGGCGAGCGAGCAGGTATGGGCAGCGTAGAAGAGTTTCAGCATGGCGACACCGTAGCGGGTCGAGAGGCGCCAAGCCCCTACGGCGACGCGATGTGGGCCCGAGTTTTTCTTGGAGCACTCCCGCTTCAACAAGCCACCTCACCCTGAGGAGCGCCCAACGGGCGCGTCTCGAGGGGTGGGCAACGCGCACGGACTGGGCCCACCCTTCGAGACGCGGCCCCACGGACCGCTCCTCAGGGTGAGGTTATGCTGGACCTGGCGTTTACCTCGGTGATGGCACATGAGTTGCTGGTCTTCGGCGATGGCACCAACAGCGACGCCTCCATGAACCGGCAGATGCATCTCGGGCTGTTCATCCTCGGCACGGGCAGCCACGTCGCGGGCTGGCGCCATCCGGGGGCGATGACGAGCTTCCAGGACTTCGGCCAGGTGCAGGAGATCGCCCGCATCGCCGAGCGCGGCCGGTTCGACCTCATCTTCATGGGCGACAATCTCTATGCCGATGCCGGCGCGCACCCTTCCTACACGGTGCGGCTCGAGCCGATGACCATGCTGGCGGCGCTGGCCGCCGGCACAAGCCACATCGGCCTCGGCGCCACGGTGTCGACGACCTACAACGATCCCTGGTCGGTGGCGCGGGTCTTCGCCTCGCTCGACCATATCAGCAAGGGGCGCGCCGCCTGGAACGCCGTCACGACCGCGAGCGGCCAGGGCGCCGACAATTTCGGCACCACGCATCCCGACCATGCGAGCCGGTACGAGCGCGCGGCCGAGTTCGTCGACGTAGTGAAGGGGCTGTGGGATTGCTGGGCCGACGATGCGATCGTGGCCGACCGCGCCACCGGCACCTATATCGACACAAGCCGCCTGCGGTCGCTCGACCATGAAGGCACCTTCTTCAAGGTGAAGGGACCCATCAATATCGGCCGCTCGCCGCAGGGCCAGCCGGTGGTGCTGCAGGCCGGCGGTTCCGAGCCGGGACAGGCGCTGGCGGCGCGCACCGCCGACGTCGTGTTCTCCGTCGTGCAGGACATCGACGAGTCGAAGGCGGCATACGCCGCGCTCAAGAAGCGGGTCGCGGCCCTCGGCCGCCCGCCCGAACATGTGACGGTGCTGCCCGGCGTCATGCCGGTGGTCGGCCGAACGACCGCGGAGGCACGCGACAAGCTTGCCCTGCTGCAGAGCTACGTCACGGGCTCGAATGCGCTACAACTCCTGTCGGACCGTCTGGGCCAGGACGTGACGCGTTACGACCTCGACGGTCCCCTGCCCGACCTCGCTCTGCCCAACACCTCGCACGGCTTCGCCAAGGTCATGCTGGCCAAGGCGCGGCGCGAGGGCCTGACCCTGCGCGGCCTCTACGATCTCGTGGCGGCGGCGCGCGGCCATTGGGTGCTGTGCGGATCGGCGGAGACGGTGGCCGACACGCTGCAGCAGTGGTTCGAGGAGCGCGCCGCCGACGGCTTCAACGTCATGCCGCCGTACTTCCCGGAGGGCTTCGACGATTTCGTCGATCTCGTGGTGCCGATCCTACAGGAGCGCCGCCTGTTCCGCCGCGAGTACGAGGGCGAGACATTGCGCGACCATCTCGGGCTGCCGCGTCCACCGTCGAGATTCTGGGGGTGATGGCAGCTTCCCTCCCCAGCGCGGAGTCCGCGCTGGGGAGGTGCCGCCGTCTTACGGCGGCGGAGGGGTCACGACTCCCAATTTGTTGCCCGCCGCTGAAATCCATGACCCCTCCGGCCCTTCGGGCCACCTCCCCACTTCGTGGGGAGGAATTCAGAGCAGACGGTTGAGCGGCGAGAAGCTCATGCGGTGATGCGGCGTCGGCCCGAGGCACGTCAGGGCGACGAGGTGCTCCTCGCTGCCGTAGCCGCGATTGGTCTCCCAGCCGTAGCCGGGAAAGGTCTCGGCCAGTTTCGCCATGTAGCGATCGCGCGTCACCTTGGCGAAGATCGAGGCCGCGGCGATCGAGTAGGAGCGCGCATCGCCGCCGACGATGGTCTCGGCGCGGCAGCCGAGCCGCGGCGGCACCTGGTTGCCGTCGATCAGGACGACCTCGGGCTGCTCGGCCAGCGCCTGCAGGGCGCGGCGCATGGCCATGAAGGTCGCCTGCAGGATGTTAAAACGGTCGATCTCCTCGACGCTCGCCTCGGCCACGGCGAACTGCACGATGCCGGAGGCGACCATGGCCTCGTAGGCGGCTTCGCGGTCCTCGACCACAAGCTGCTTGGAATCGTTGATCAGCTTCAGCAGCCGGCGCTTGGCGGCGCTGCGGTCGATCACGGCGACGGCGGCGACCACCGGCCCGGCCAGCGGCCCGCGTCCGGCCTCGTCGATGCCGGCGACCCGCCCTTCGCAAAGCAATTCGTATCGGAAGCTCGGCATATCCCCCGCCGCCTCCTCTAGAGTGCAGCATGACCTCGATCGCCGGCATCATTGCCCAAGACCCTGTGGGCATGAAACAGCTTCGTGCGGTGCGCGCGCTTTCCCTGCCCGACTGGTGCATTGCCGCAGGATTCGTGCGCAATCGCGTGTGGGACCATCTGCACGGCATCGCGCCGCTGCGCCCGCCGGCCGATATCGACGTGCTTTATTACGACGCGACCGACCTCTCCAGGGACCGCGAGGCCGAGTTCGAGAGACGCCTCGACGGCCTGCTGCCCGGCCTGCCCTGGCAGGTGCGCAACCAGGCGCGCATGCATGTGTGGAAGGACCTGCCGCAGCACCGCGACACGTCCGATTCGATGACTTATTGGCTGGAGACGGTGACCGCGGTCGGCGTGCGGCTGGAGGCCGACGACAGGATCACGGTCGTGGCGCCGCTCGGCACCGACGATCTGCTCGGCCTCTGCTGCCAGCCGACGGCGTTCGGCCGCACGCGGCGCGATGAATACGAGGCACGCATCGCGTCCAAGCGCTGGCGCGAGCTGTGGCCGAAGGTGCGGTTCCTGGACTAGGGCGGTGACGATCGCCCAACGTCACTGCTGGGGGCGCGCAACCAGTGGCGCGTCTTCTCATGCTCATGCGGACCGCGAGCGTCCCGCTCGCTCATGATCATGAGCGAGCGGGACGCTCGCGGTCCGGAAGAGCATGACGCTCCACCAGATGGAGTGGCGCGCGCCCAGCGAAGCGCGACTTCAGAAAGCTCACCGGCTCGAGCAGGATTCCCGATAGATCTGCTCGAACGCGCGGCATAGTCCTGCCGTATCGCAGGCCGCGGAGGCTGAAAGCCGGGCGCGCATGCCGGCGCGCAGAGTGGCGAGGCGATTGGGAGTGGCGGGGTCGCGGGCCAATGCGCTCGCCTTGGCCAAAAGGTCCTCTTGATCGCGGGCGACCCAGGCCTCGAGGCCGGCCGCGCGCAGGAGCGAAGCGCTGGTGCGCGCGACCCAGCGATCGCCGGCGTATGTCAGGACAGGAACGCCCTGCCACAGCGCCTCGGTCGTCGTGGTGCCGCCATTGTAGGGGAACGTGTCGAGCGCGATGTCGATGCGATCGTAGCTGCGCAGAAAGTCGATGTGCGCGGCACCACCTTCGAGGTCGATGCGTTCGGAGGCGATGCCGAGCTTGGCGAAGCGGGCGCGCAGATGATCGCGATTGGAGGGATCTGAAAAGGTGGGCGCGCGGAGCAGCAGGCGCGCGGTGGGCGCAGCCTGCAGTATCTGTGCCCAGAGGCCGAGGGTGAGGTCGTTCAACTTGTACGCCGAGGCGAGCGCCCCGAAGGTGAGGCGGCCGCCAACTCCGCGGCAGGGCGGCGGCGCGACATCCGGCACGCCGTAGAGAACGTCGAACGCGAGGTAGGTTCCGCGCACCCGCAGCACGCGCTCGGTGTAAAAGCCTTCCTCCGTGGCCGGGATCACCACGTCGTCGCCGATGATGCCGTCGAAGCAGTCGAGACCCGAAGTCGCGAAACTGTTGAACCAGCCGAACTGCACCGGCGCCGGCCGACGCAGGAACAGTTGCAACGATTTCGGCGCGCTGTAGGCGTTGAGATCGACCAGCACGTCGATGCCGGCGGCGGCGAGGCGACGGGCGACTGTTTCGTCGTCGGTCGAGCCCGCCGGCCAGATCACGTCCTGGGCGTGGTCGCGGTAGCCGGCGGCGGCCGAGGGATCGTGGCCGAGCGACACCAGATGGACCTCGAAACGGTCGCGATCGTGGCGATTGATGACGCCGTAGACCGGTTTCATCCAGTTCGGGCTGTCGAAGAAGGCCGAGACGTAGCCGATGCGCAACTTGCCACCCGACGGCGGGCGCGCGGGGCGGTCCACGGGCCCGACGCCGGCGGCGAGGCGCCGCCCGTAGGCGCGCCGCGCGTCAAGCACGTCGGCGTTTCCCGCCGACGCGCTGCCCGGCAGGATGATGGCTAGGTTCTCTTCCGCCACCGCGCGCATCGACGGCTCTGCCGCAGTCCGGCGATAGGCATCGATCGCCGGTTCGACGTCCCCCAGCTTGAACAGCACCTCGGCCAGCAGGCCCCAGGCGCCGAGATCGTCCGGCCGCAGGCGCAGCGCCTGGTGCAAGGCGTCGCTGGCCTCGCCATAGGCACGCGCCCGCAGCCGCACACCGCCCAGACCAAACCAGGCCGCGAAATTGCGCTGGTCGGCGGCGATCAAACGACGATACGCCTCGGCCGCTGCGTCGAACTCGCCGGCGCTCTGCAGCGCGTCGGCTGCCTGGATGTCGTTCATTGGCGGTGGCAGGGCGCTCGCTCAGGCACCCACGGGGTTGGGGTCCCGCCAGGCTCTCTCGAAGGGCAGCCGCCAGGCGTGCGGCGCGACCAGCTGGTGGATCGATTTCGGTCCCCACGAGCCCGGCGGGTAGAGCCGCACCGGCGGCGGCGATTCGAGCAGCGGGATCGACAGCTCCCACAGGCGCTCGATGCCTTCGGCGGTCGTGAACAGCGTGTGGTCGCCGCGCATCGCATCCAGGATCAGGCGCTCATAGGCCTCGAGCACATCGCCGATCAGGCCGGTGTCGTGCATGGCGAACTGCAGGCTCAACTTGTCGAGCCGCATGCCGGGGCCCGGCCGCTTGCCGTAGAAGGACAGGGACATCTTCGACGCGTCGGCGAGGTCGAAGGTGAGGTGATCCGGCCCCTGCGCGCCGACGCCCGAGCCCACCGGGAACATGCTTTTGGGCGGTTCGCGGAAAGCCAGCGAAATGATCCGCTGCCCTTCGGCCAGCCGCTTGCCGGTGCGCAGGAAGAACGGCACGCCGGCCCAGCGCCAGTTGTCGATGGTGCACTTCAAGGCGATGAAGGTTTCGGTATCCGATTCGGGATCGACGCCCTCCTCCAACCGATAGCCCGAATACTGGCCGCGCACGACGTTCCTCGGGTCGATCACCGACATGCTGCGGAAGACCTTGTTCTTCTCCTCGCTGATCGGCGCCGGCTCGAGAGCCGTCGGCGGTTCCATCGCCACGAAGGCGAGGATCTGGAACAGATGGGTCACCACCATGTCGCGAAACGCACCGGTCGCCTCGTAGAAGCCGGAGCGTTTGCCGAGGCCCAGCGTCTCGGGCACGTCGATCTGCACGTGGTCGATGAAGTTGCGGTTCCAGATCGGCTCGAACAGGCCGTTGGCGAAGCGGAAGGCCAGGATGTTCTGCGCCGCTTCCTTGCCCAGGAAGTGGTCGATGCGGAAGATCTGTTCCTCGGCGAAGACCTCATGCAGCTTGGCGTTGAGCGACTGGGCGCTGGCCAGGTCGGTGCCGAAGGGTTTTTCCATGATGACGCGGCTGTGCGGGACGAGACCGGCCTCGGCCAGCAGCCGCACCGCCGGCAGAGCGGCAACAGGCGGCACGCTCAGATAGTGCACGCGACGGCTCTTGCCGGCCAAGGAAAGCTCGGCCGCCTCGACCGCCGTCTTCAACGCGCAGGGCCCGGCCGACATCGGGACGTAGTTCAGGGTTGCGGAGAAGGCGGCCCAGTCGGCCTCGTCGACCCTGCGGGTAGAGAATTGATCGACCGCTTCGCGGGCGATCCTGCGGAAGCCTTCAAGGTCGATGTCGTCCAACGAGACGCCGATGATGCGGCAGCTCGGGATGAATCCGGCACTGCAGAGATGGAACAATCCCGGCAACAGCTTGCGTCGCGACAGGTCGCCCGTGGCGCCCACCAGGACGACGACTTGAGGATAGCGCGGACCGACCTTTGACGCATTCTTCGCTCGCATGTCGCCTCCACTGTGTTCGTCAGTGTCGCCCTCTTGCAATAAACGGGTATTGTTAGGGTCTTGCTGCAATTGCCGGGCCGAAATCGGGAAAGCCGCAAAACCGCCATTCCGATCGCCCAGTGTAACACCCGTACTGCATCTGCGGTGGAGTCGAGAATGCCAGCGTACATGATCGTTCAAATCGCCATCAGCGACGAAGGCCGGTGGCAGAAATATCGGGAAGCCGTCACGCCCTTGATCATCAAAATGGGCGGCAAGCACATCGTCAGGGGCGGCAAGGTAGAGACCCTGGAAGGTCGTCCGCATGACGGGCGACGCATGGTCATGTTCGAGTTCCCCTCGATGGACGCACTCCATGCTTTCTGGGACTCGCCCGAGTACGTCCCGGTCAAGAAGCTGCGCGAGGGCGCGGCGGCACTCGATATCTGGGCGGTCGAGGGCCTGCCGTAAACGCCGGGCGAGTCGCCCGCGGGCCGCAAGAGAAGACGGCCGCTAAAGCAGCTTCATCTGGCGCGCGTCGCGCTTGGCGTCGGTCAAGGCGGTGCGCGCGGACTCCGGGACGCGGAAGGCCATGGTTTCCAGCCGGAAGCGGACGCGGTTGAGCTCGAGGCGCTTCACCGCGGCGGCGAAGCGCGCGCTCAGGAGCTGGGCGATCGGCCCCTCGCCTCGCATGCGCAGGCCGAACTCGGCCTGGTAAAGCGCGCCGCCCCGGGTCTGGCGGACCAGCGACAGCACACGCTCGGCGCGGTCCGGCCGGTTCTGGCGCAGCCATTCCTCGAACAGTTCCTTGATCTCGAGCGGCAAGCGCAGAAGGGTGAAGCCCGCGCGCGTGGCGCCGGCATCGCGCGCCGCCTCGAGGATCGCCTCCATCTCATGGTCGTTCAATCCCGGGATCATGGGCGCCGTCATGACGCCGGTCGGGATGCCGGCCGCCGAGAGCGCGCGGATCGCCTCCAGCCGGCGGTGCGGCGCCGAGGCGCGCGGCTCCATCGCGCGCGCGAGGTCCTTGTCGAGGGTCGTGATCGACAGGAACACCTCGGCAAGGTTGCGCCTGGCCATGTCGGCCAGGATGTCGATGTCGCGCGTGATGAGTTGGCCCTTGGTGACGATGCCGACCGGATTGTTGAAGTCGCTCAGCACCTGGAGGATCTGGCGCGTGATCTTCAGCTCGCGCTCGACCGGCTGGTAGGGGTCGGTGTTGGTGCCCATGGCGATGATGTCGGGCCGGTACTTCGGCGCGGCGAGCTCGGCCGTCAGCAGCTTGGCGGCGTCGGGCTTGAACAGGATCTTGGTCTCGAAGTCGAGGCCGGGCGACAGGCCGAGATAGGCGTGGGTCGGACGGGCGAAGCAGTAGATGCAGCCGTGCTCGCAGCCACGATAGGGATTGATCGAGCGGTCGAAGCCGATGTCGGGCGAGGTGTTGCGCGCGATGATGGTGCGCGTGGCGTCGCGCGTCAGCGTCGTGCGCAGCGGCGGCAGTTCGTCGTCGTCCGTCGGGTCGGGCGAGGCCGCGGTCTCCCAGCCATCGGTCGTGCGAATCCGCCGCTCGCTGTCGAAGCGGCTCGATTCGTTGCTGAGCGCGCCGCGACCGCGATGCACCGGTTCGGCGATCGCATCGTCGGGATAGTCGGGTGGAACGGTCGGTCGCATGATCGGCCGACTCTGAGAACAAAAAGGGAACGAGTCAAGCTATCGATTCGGGTCCGGAGCGCCACTCCGTGTCGGGATCGCCCCACTCCGCGGCGCTCATGCTCCTCGGAGCGCGGACCTCCAGGTCCGCATCATGAGCTGAGCGGACCTGAAGGTCCGCGCTCCGAAGAGCATGAGCGAGCCGGGGCTCGCGTCCGGGAGAGCATGAGCGCCAAGGGGTAGCGCGCTCCCGGCAAAGACTTCAGCCGCTGCGCGGCATCTTGCCTTCGTTGAGGCGCGGCATCAGTTCGGCGAAGTTGCAGGGCCGGAAGCGGATGTCGAGCTGCTGGCGCAGAATGTCGTCCCAGCCGTCCTTGCAGGCGCCGGTCGAGCCGGGCAGCGCGAAGATGTAGGTGGCGTTGGCGACGCCCGCGATGGCGCGCGACTGCATGGTCGAGGTGCCGATCTTCTGGAAGCTGATCCAGCGGAAGACCTCGCCGAAACCTTCGATGCGCTTCTCGAACAGGCCATCCAGCGCCTCGGGCGTGACGTCGCGGCCGGTGACGCCGGTGCCGCCGGTGGTGATCACCGCTTCGATCTCGGGATCGTCGATCCACTTCTTCACCTGGGCGCGGATCCGATCGATGTCGTCGGTGACGATGGCGCGGTCGGCCAGCACGTGGCCGTCGCGCGCGATGCGCTCGACCAGCGTGTCGCCCGACTTGTCGGTCTCGAGCGTGCGGGTGTCGGATACCGTCAGCACGGCGATGCGCACGGGCTTGAAGGGCTTGGATTGGTCGATCCGGTTCATTGGTTCGCTCCTGGGTGTCATCCTACAACTGGCACCTTGCCGGCGCGAGGCCGCCGCCCTAGATGGGAGCCATGACCGACTGGAAACACGACGGCGTGCGGGTCATCCTCGCCGGCTCGCTCGACACCAACACCGCCCAGACGCCGGGCATGAACCGCGCGGCGGCCATCAATTTCGCGCGCGTCGGCGCCCAGAAGCTGTGGGCCGGCACCGTCACCATCCACGCCCACGCCAAGACCGGCGCGCATCATCACGGCCACCTCGAGAGCGTGATCTATGTCGTGAAGGGCCGCGCTCGCATGCGCTGGGGCGACAAGCTGCAGTTCATCGCCGAAGCCGGGCCGGGCGATTTCATCTACGTGCCGCCCTACGTGCCGCACCAGGAGATCAACGCCTCGGAGACCGAGCCGCTGGAATGCGTGCTGGTGCGCTCCGACAACGAGGCGGTGGCGATCAACATCGACATCACGCCGGTCGAGAAGCCGGAAGAGGTCTACTGGGTCGACCCGACCCATCCGCATCCGCACAAGCACTGACG
>CAVXWG010000005.1:0-849917 GCA_963765385.1 uncultured Alphaproteobacteria bacterium
CAGCGGCACGTCGATGTTGATGGTCCGCTTGTTGGTGTCCTGGATCGAGATCTTCAGCAGCGTGCCGGCGCGCATCGCCGCCATCAGCGGCTCCTTCAGCGGCACGCTCACGATGCATCCCACGTTGGTGCAGGTCTGCACCGGGTAGCGCTCGGCCGTACCATTGTCGACCTTGAGCTGGACCGGCTCTGTGAGGCTGATGCCGAGCGGCAGCTGGATCAGAAGGACCGCCGACTTGTCGGGCAGGACGCGGGCGGCGAGCTGGGCCACCAGCTGCTTGTCCTCGCGGTTGATCATCTGCTGGATGGCGCGGCAGTCCAGGCTCTTGCCGTCGCCGGTGCATTCGACCCGCCAGGCCGACGGCCCGGCATCCTGCGCCAGGGCCGGTGGTGTGAGGCCGAACATCGAGGCCAGCAAGAGGCCCAACATCGGACCCTGCGTCATCAAACGGCTGCGGACGGAAATCTCTGACGCCATGCTCACCCTGCCCTTGCAAATCGACGGTTCGGCCGATCCGATAAAGGCCGCACTTCAGACCGTCTGACAAGGGGCCCGTCGGTCGATCAGCCGGAGACACCGCCGCGCCGTAGCCTCCGTGATGGCAGTAATGGAATTGGTGACGTGGTTGTAGCGAGCCGGCGCAGGGCGACCTCCGTCAGCGGCGTCGCTTCCGATTACACGACAATCCGCCCGTGCCCGCGCGTTTGAGGTCAAGGCTTCACCGCCGCTGAAGACTTATTGTACTTGCCTTCGGCGTGCTTGAAGTTTTTGAATCCACGGCAGGGCGGAGACTTGGGGAAGACACCAAATGCACGACGATGTCGCCGAAAGGCAGCAGGCGACTGGCCTTGCGGCGAGACCGCGTTCGACGCTCGGCGGCCGCTTCGCCGCGCTTTTGCTGGTGAGCACCTGCCTTGCCGGCGTCGCGGCGCCGGCCTGGGCCGCCGGCGGCGGCGGTGCCGGTGAGATCGGCGGTAATCTGGCGGAGAAAAAGAAAATCGTATGTGCGCATTGGGGGGCAGCATGAAGCATAGGATCGACCGTTCGCGGATCGCGGGCCGCCTCTCGGCGGCCCTGCTGGCTGGAACCTGTCTCAGTCCGCTCGCCGCTGCAGCGACGGATTTCAACGTCAACAGCGACGCCACCCTGCGCTCAGCGATCACCAGCGCGGGGAGCGGCGACAGGATCGTCTTCACCGGCAACATCACCCTCGCCGCCGACCTGCCGGCGGTACAGAGCAGCGTCACCATCGTCGGCAACGGCAATTCGCTCTCGGGCAACAACCAGTTCCGCGGCCTGTTCGTCGGCGCCTTCTCCGGCGCGACCCAGGTGCCCGTGACCGTCGCCGTCCAGGATCTCACTATCACCAACACCCGCGCGCGGGGCGGCACGGGAGGCCAAAGGGGTGGCGGCGGCGCCGGGTTGGGCGGCGCCATTTTCGTGGCCAACCAGGCCACCCTGACGGTGAGCAACGTGAATCTCACTGGCAACTCCGCCGTCGGCGGCAACGGCGGTGTCGCGGTCAGCGGCCTGGGCGGCGGCGGCGGGATGGGGGGCAACGGTGGAACCCAGGTCGGTGGCGGTGGCGGCCTCGGCGCCGGCGCCACGGGCGGGAACAACAACACCTCCGCCCAGGGCGGAATCGCCACGGGGGCGAGCAGCGGCGGCGCCGCCGGCAGCCCCGGTGCGACAGGGGTCGGCGCCAACGGCGGCGGCGGCGGAGGCAACAACTCCGGCGGGGCTCCTCCCCAAGGCGCTGCCGGCGGCGGCGGCGTCGGTGGCGGCGCTGGCGGCGGTGTGGGTGGAGCCGGTGGTGCGGGTGGCTTCGGCGGCGGCGGCGGCAGCGCTTCTGCTTCCGGCGGTGCCGGCGGTACGGGCGGCTTCGGCGGCGGCGGCGCTGGTTCCGGTGGTCTTGGTGCAACCGCTGGGGCAGGCGGCTTCGGCGGCGGCGGTGGCAGTGGCAGCGGCGCCGGTGCCGGCGGCTTCGGCGGCGGCAATGGCATCACCGGCGGGGCTGGCGGCGGCGGCGGCGCCGGCATGGGCGGCGCGGTCTTCGTCCAGCAGGGCGGCACTTTCAACATCGCCGGCGCCTTCACCGTCAGCGGCAACAGCGTCACCGCCGGCAGCGGTACCACGGGCGGCGGCAACGGCTCGGCGTTCGGCGCGGGCATCTTCCTGCAGGGCAACGGTACGGTGAACTTCGCGCCCGGGGCGGGACAGACCCAGACCATGTCCAACGCCATCGCCGACCAGACCGGGTCGGGCGGCACCGGCGCCAATGCCGGCAGCTACAGCCTCGTCATGAACGGCGCCGGCACGCTCGTGTTTCAGACGGCCAACACCTATTCCGGCGGCACGATGGTGAGCGGCGGCGGCCTGATCAACTTCGCCGCCGCCAACAATTTCGGCAGCGGCGCGATCACCCTGAACGGCGGCGGCCTGCAATGGGCGACCGGCAACACGACTCGACATCTCCTCGCGGTTCGCGGCGCTGGGCGCGGGCGGCGGCACCTTCGACACCAACGGCAACAACGTCACCTTCGCGACCGGACTCGGCGGCAGCGGCGGGCTCACCAAGCAGGGCAACGGCACGCTGACCCTGGCCAGCGCCAGCAACAGCTACGGCGGCGCCACCTTGGTCAACATGGGCACCTTGCAGGCGGGCGCCACCAACGCCTTCGCGTCGTCGAGCGCCTTCACCGTCGCGTCGGGGGCCGTGCTCGATCTCAACAACTTCAACCAGTCCATCGGCTCGCTCGCCGGCGCCGGCACCGTGACCCTTGGGCACGGCGACCCTGACCACGGGCAACAACAACACCAACACGACCTTCTCGGGCGCCATCTCGGGCACCGGCGGCGTGACCAAGGTCGGCGCCGGCATCCTGACGCTCGCCACCACCAACACCTACTCGGGCGGCACGACGATCGCTGGCGGCCTGATCAACTTCAACGCGCTCAACAATTTCGGCAGCGGCATGATCACGCTGGCCGGCGGCGGCCTGCAATGGGCCGCCGGCACCACGACCGACATCTCCTCGCGGCTGGCGCCGCTCGGCGCCGCCGGCGGCACCTTCGACACCAACGGCAACAGCATCACCTTCGCCAGCGGGCTCGGCGGCACGGGCGGATTGAACAAGCAGGGCGCCGGCCTGCTGAACCTGGCGGGCACCAACACCTACACCGGCGGCACCGTCGTGACGGCCGGCACCCTTGCGGTGAACGGCAGCATCGTGGGCAACGTCGCCGTGGGCGCGGCGGGCACGCTGGGCGGCAACGGCACGATCGGCGGCAGTGTCGCGACCGTGGGGACCGTGGCGCCGGGCAACTCGATCGGCACGCTGAACGTCAGCGGCAACTTCGCCCAGCAGGGCGGCGTCTATCAGGTCGAGGCCAACGCCCAGGGCCAGGCCGACCGCGTCAATGTCGGCGGCACGGCGGCCATCGAGGGCAACAGCACGGTGCAGGTGCTGGCGCAACCGGGCAGCTACGGCCGCAGCACCACCTATACCATCCTGCGCGCCACAGGCGGCGTAGCGGGCGCTTACTCCGGCGTCAGCAGCAACTTCGCCTTCCTTACGCCCTCGCTTTCCTACGACGCCAACGACGTTTTCCTGACTCTGCACCTTGAACAGCTTCGACTTCGGCGGGCGCACCTACAACCAGCGCCAGGTCGGCCGCACGCTGGACCAGACCTTCGGTCCAGGCGAGCGGCGACTATGCCACGGTGCTGAGCGCCATCGTCGGGCTGAGCACGCGAACGGCCCGCAGACTCTCGATATGATCAGCGGCCAGCAATATGCCGGCTTCCAGAACGCCATGGTGCAGGGCGCGCAACTCTTCATGTCCAACTTCGCCAACCGCGCCGGCAGCGCCGGCAGCCGCGGCATGAAGATCGCCCTGGCCGAAGCCTGCGACGTCGCCTGCGACACGACGACTCCTGCGGTGTGGGGTGCGTGGGGTGGCGCGGTCGGCGGCACCGGCACCATCGCCGGCAACGACAATGCCGGCACCTTCACCTACTCGGTCGGCGGCTTCTCGGGCGGCCTCGACCGCAAGTTCAGCGACAACTTCCTGGCGGGCGTCACCGTCGGCTACCAGACCGGCGGGCAATGGACCGGCGGCTTCGACGGCCGCAGCGTCACCGACACCGTCCAGGCCGGCCTCTACGGCAGCTTCATCCAGGGTCCGGTCTACGTCGATGCGCTGGCGGCCTACGCCTACAACGCCAACCAGATGTGGCGGCCGATCAACATCCCCGGCCTGCAGCCGCGCACCGCCTACGGCCAGGCCGGGGCCAACCAGTTCCTGGGCCAGCTCGAGGCGGGCTACAGGTTCGACCTCGGCGGCGCGCCGGGTTACTTCGCGACGCCGTTTGCGCTGCTGCAGGGATCGACGGCGACCCAGAACGGCTTCACCGAGACCGGTGCACAGTCGCTCAACCTCAACGTGACGCAGCAGACCAGCGGGTCCTTGCGCAGCATCCTGGGTGCGCAGCTCGGTGCGGCGATGGATCTCGGCCTGCGCGACCGGATCGCGGCGCAGCTTCGTCTCGGCTGGAGCCATGAATACGCCGACACCGCGCGTCCGGTGACGGCCTCGTTCGCGGGCGCTCCTTCGGTGCCGTTCACGGTATTCGGCGCCGCGCCGACGCGCGACGGTGCGGTGGTGGGCTTCTCGGTCAGCACCGCCCTCACCGAGGCGATGGGCGTCTACGTGCGCTACGAGGGCACCATCGCCGGACAGGACTCCAGCCACGCGCTGACCGCCGGCCTGCGCATGAGCTGGTGACAGCTCGGCGGCACGGGGCTCGGCCTCGCCATTGTCGTCAACCGCCATCGCGGCCGGCTCGACCTTCATGGGTGATGCTGCCGCCGAAAGCTGAAGCGCGGAAGTACAATCGACACCGGTTCGCCTGGCCGTTTCTGTCCCGTTCGCGCCGTGGATGGGTTATCCTGTCGCCGGGGGAGATCTGCGCCATGTCTCATTCAACCGGCCCGACGCGGTCCGCGGCGCGCCTGGCGGCGGCGCTGCTGTCGACCAGCTGCCTCTCCTTGGCCGTGCCGGCCCTGGCCGACGGTGGCGCCGGCGGCGACAGCGCTAATGTTGGTGGCACAGGCGGTGCGGGTTTCACCGGCGCCGCGGGCGGCGATGCGAACGGCGCCGGCTTCGGCGGCGGCGGCGGCGGTGCGGCCGGGGGCGGCACCGGCGGAGCGGGCGCCGGCCCGCAGGGACAAGCAGGCGGGACCGGCGGCAGCGCGGGCGGCGCCGGCATCCCGGGCGGCGACAATACTTTTCCTTCCGATGGCGGTGGCGGCGGTGGGGGTGGCGGCGGAAACGGCAACGGCGCCGGCGCCGCGAGCATCAACAATGCCGGGGCGCTCGCGGGCGGCGCCGGCGGCGGCGGTGGCCGAGGTGGCACTGGCCCCGCCAGCGGCGGCGGTGGTGGCGGCGGCGGCGGCGGCTACGGCGCCATCGTCACCGGCAGCGGCACCAGCAGCACCAACAGCGGCACCATAACCGGCGCCGCGGGCGGCGCTGGCGGCGGGGGCAATCAGATCGGCAATGGCGGCAATGGCGGCAGTGGCGGCGTGGGTGTCCAGCTCACCGGCGGCGGTCCCAGCTTCACCAATACCGGCACGATCACCGGCGGCGTCGGCGGCACAGGCGGTGCGGGCGGCACAGGCGGTGTTGCCGGCAGCGCCGGGGCCGGCGGCGCGGGCATCGTCGGCGGCGGCGGCGCCGCGCAGATCACCAACGCCGGGACGATCTCCGGCGGCTTCGCCAATGGCGGCACGGGCGCGCGGGCCAACGCCATCACCTTCGTCGGCGGCTCCAGCAGCCTGACCCTGCAGGCCGGGTCGACCATCAACGGCAATGTCGTGGCCTCGGGCGTCAACAACACCCTGGCGCTGGGCGGCGCTGCCGACCAGAGCTTCAACGTGTCGGCGATCGGCGGCGCCAACCAGTACCAGGGCTTCGATATCTTCTCCAAGACCGGCACCGGCACCGCGACCCTCACCGGCACCACCACGGCGCTGACGCCGTGGACGATCGTCAACGGCAACCTCGCGGTCTCGCAGGACGCCAGCCTCGGCAACACGTCCGGCGCGCTCACCCTTGCCGGCACCGGCGCCCTGGAGGTGGCGGCGTCGTTCTCCAGCAGCCGCAACGTCACGCTCGGCGGCAACGGTTCGATCATCCTCGACGGCGGCAATCTCACGCTGAACGGCGTCGTGAGCGGCAGCGGCTTGATCCTGACGGGCGGCGGCACGCTGACGCTGACCAACAGCAGCAACAGTTATAGCGGCACCAACAACCTGGTCTCCGGCACGCTGGCCATCACCAACGCCAATGCGCTGGGCACGGGCACGATCGCGCTCGGTGGCGGCACGTTGCTGGCGCTGGGCAACATGACGCTCACCAACGCCATGACCAGCATCGGCGGCACGATCGCCGCCGCGGCCGGCACGACGCTCACCGTCACACCCGCCGGCTACTTTGCCTTTCCCGGCTCCAGCCTGACCTTCGGCGACAGCACCAACACCGGCACGGTCGCGCTCACCCTGTTGGCCTTCGGCTCCTCGCCCTCGGCCGTGACAGTGGCCGGCGGCACGCTTGCGCTGATGAACGGCACCGACTTCTCCGCCTCGGCGATGACCGTCAACGGCACGTTCGATATCGGCAACAACGTTGTCCCCCAGACCTCGATCGTCTCGCTGGTCGGCAGCGGCACGGTCCAGCTTGGCGGCAACCGCCTTGTCATCTCTAATCCTGTGGGCGAGTTCTCCGGGTCGATCGCGGGCAGCGGCGGCGTCGAGATCGTTCTCTTCGGCACCCAGACCTTCTCCGGCGTCAACGTCTACACCAACGCCACCCAGATCGACGGCAGCGCCACGCTGGCGCTGAAGGGCAACGGTTCGATCGCGAGCTCGGCGGGCGTCATCTTCGCGCCGCTGGCGGGCGTGGCTACGCTCGACATCTCGCAGACCAACACCGGCGCCTCGGTCAGCGCCCTGTCCGACATCCTGGGCATCGGCGTCATCAATCTGGGCGGCAAGACGCTCACCGTCACCAATGGCGGCCCCTTCAACGGCGTCATCCAGGACGGCGGCATCGGCGGCGGCACGGGCGGCGGTCTCACGGTCGCGGGCAACGAGCTCGATCTCGGCGGCGTCAACACCTATACCGGTGCGACGACGATCATGGGCGGCGCGATCCTGGCGCTGCTGAGCCCCGGCAGCATCGCCACCTCGAGCGGCGTCAGCCTTACCGGCGCCAACGCCGTCTTGGACATCTCTGGCAGCGGCACCGGCCAGACCATCCAGGACCTGAGCGGCGTGGCGGGCTCGCGGGTCAGCCTGGGCGGCTTTGCGTTGACCGTGGGCACGGCGAACTCGACCAGCTTCGCCGGCACGATCGCCGACGGCGGCCTCTCGGGCGGCACCGGCGGTTCGCTGGTCAAGGTCGGCACGGGCACGCTGACGCTGGGCGGCACCAACACCTACACCGGCGGCACGACGATCAATGGCGGCATGATCAACTTCAACTCGGCCAACAACTTCGGCACCGGGGCGATCACGCTGGACGGCGGCGGCCTGCAATGGGCCGCCGGCAACACGGCCGATATCTCCGCGCAGCTGGCGCCGCTCGGTGCGGGCGGCGGCACCTTCGACACCAACGGCAACAACGTCACGCTGGCCTCGACGATTTCCGGCACGGGCGCGCTCACCAAGCAGGGCCTGGGCACGCTCTCCCTCGCCGCCAACAACACCTATTCGGGCGGCACGACGGTGACCGGCGGACTGATCAACTTCACCTCGGCCAGCAACTTCGGCAGCGGCATGATCACGCTCAGCGGCGGCGGCCTGCAATGGGCGGCCGGCAGCACCGCCGACATCTCCTCCAAGCTGGCCCCGCTGGGCGCCGGCGGCGGCACCTTCGACACCAACGGCAACACCATCACCTTCGCCACCGGCCTCACCGGCAGCGGCGGCCTTGCCAAGCAGGGGCTGGGCACACTCAACCTCACCGGCAACAATACCTACACCGGCGGCACGGCGGTGCTGGCCGGCACCTTGGCGGTGAACGGCAGCGTCGCCGGCAACGTCGCGGTCGGTCCTGCCGGCACCTTGGGTGGCAACGGCACCATTGCCGGCAGCGTCGTCAATACTGGCACCCTGGCGCCCGGCAACTCAATCGGCCTTTTGACCGTGAACGGCTCCTACACCCAGATGGCGGGCTCGACCTACCAGGTCGAGGTGAACAACGCGGGCCAGGGCGACCGCATCAATGTCGGCGGGGCGGCTGCGATTCAGGGCGGCACGGTGCAGGTGTTGGCCGCCGCGGGGAGCTACGCCAACAGTACGACCTACACGATCGTGCGCGCCACCGGCGGTGTCTCTGGCGTCTACTCCGGCGTGACCAGCAACTTCGCCTTCCTCACATCCACGCTGAGCTACGACGCCAACGACGTGTTCCTCACCCTGGCACTGCCGGGGCAGAACGCCTTCACGCCGAGCTTCCTGGCGCTCACGCCCAACCAGAAGGCCGTGGGCACGGCCCTCAACCAGTCCTTCGCCAATGCCAGCGGCGACTTCGCCACGGTGATCGGAGCGCTCGCCGGTCTCAACGTCGCGCAAGGCCCGGTGGCGCTCGATACGATCAGCGGCCAGCCCTATGCCGACTTCGGCACCATGAACACGAACAACGCCGCCCTGTTCATGAACGCGCTGGGCCAACAGATGGCCAACGCCCGCGGCAGCAGCGCCAGCACCGGCCAGCGCCAGGCGCTGGCGCAAGCCTGCGAGACCGAGAGCTGCGATGCCGTGGGCCCGCTCAGTGCATGGGCCAGTGCGCTCGGTGGCCTGGGCTCGGTACTGGGCGACGGCAATGCCTCCACGCTGACCTACAATTTCGGTGGTGCGGCGGCGGGCATCGACTACCGCTTCGACCCGCGCTTCCTGGCCGGCATCGGCGTCGGCTACACCCACGGCACGCAGTGGGTGAATTCCTTCATGGGCCAGGGCTGGAGCGACTCGGTGAGCGTCGCCGCCTACGGCTCGTTCACCCAATCCGGCTTCTACCTCGATGCGCTGGCGGGCTACGCCTATTACGGCAACCAGCTGCAGCGCCAGATCCTGATCCCCGGCCTGCAGCAGCGCACCGCCACCGGCTCGACAGGCGCCAACCAGTTCCTGGGACAAATCGAAGGCGGCTACAAGATCGGCGTCTATGCGCCCGCATCAGCGACGATCACGCCGTTCGGCCGCTTCCAGATCTCGAGCGTGACGCAGAACGCGTTCAATGAAAGTGGCGCGCAGTCGCTCAGCCTCAACGTGGCACAACAGACCACCAACTCGCAGCGCACCACGGTCGGCGCCGATCTCGGCAGCTCGATCGGGCTCGGCAACGAGCGCAAACTCGACCTCGCGGTTCGCCTTGGCTGGATGCACGAGTTCGCCGACGTCGCGCGGCCGATCACGGCGGCCTTCGCCGGCGCGCCGGGCAATTCCTTCACCGTGTTCGGCGCCACACCCCTGCGCAACGCCGCGGTGGTGGGCCTGCAGGCCACCACCACCATCGCCGCCGCGACGCAGATCTACCTGCGCTACGACGGCGAGATCGCCACCGGCACCGACAATCACGCTCTTAACATCGGCGTGCGCATGAGCTGGTGACGTGACGCTCGCCTGAATTGCGGGCGCAGTGTCCGTTGCCATCGGACGCATATTGCTTTTCCATACGGGCAATTGTCGGCGGGCGACAGCCAAGGCCAGACACCGCCTTGCAAGGTGGCGTAAGTCACATCCCGCGATGGCGGAATTGGCTGTAGTGCCACCGGATTCGTTGCCGAACCTCCTGGAGAAGACCGATGAACGACCCTGACTGGGCGGCCAAGAACCGGCGGGCCTCCTACAACATGATGCCGCGCGTCGAGAATTGGACGGCGGCCTACAAGCTTTCGCAGGAAGAGGCGCGGGACATCGCCGTCACCTACGTGCTGAACAACTACCTCACCCTGGAGAAGCCGGTAGCCTTCGGCAAAGACGGCGCGCCGAGCTACCCCAAGGTCGGCGAGCGGGCGCGGCTCAAGCTCGACAATATCGGCGGCGTTCGCTTCGTTCCCGACAGCAAGGCGGCGTCCGGCTGGACGATGACCGGCGCGATGGACCTGCGCACGGCGGTGCTTGCCGTCCGTCTGGGAATGTACCTGCGAGAACAAAGCAAATGGGGTGTCTCGACGATCTATTGGGGCGGAATGGGCGTCGGCCGCGACGAGGACGACCGCCACGGCAAGGGCCTCGCGATCGATTTCCATGGCGCGCTCACCAACTTCGGCAAGTTCGATGTCGCGGTCGATTGGGGACAGCAGCCGATCACGCTGCCCAACGGCAAGACGGCCAAGACGTGGCCGTTGAACGTCATGCCCTATTTCCGGCTCGACGTGGACACGCCCGCCGGCGGCTTCTTCTACGCGGTCTATCATTTCCTCGCGGGCGAAGCGTCGGACAACGGCACGAACCACGAGAGCTCCATCGGCGGGCGCAGCCAGATCCTGTGCCCCGACACGCCCGATCCGTCCCTGCGGATGTATCACCAGGACCACATACACTGCGAGGTCGCGGCGGCGTAGCAGGACGAGGGCGCCTCGCCGGGTGCATCAACTGCAAGCAGGCGGGCTCGCGCGCCCTATGCCGGCACGAAAGAATTATCTTGTGCGCGCGGTCATGCAGGCTCCGAGCACATCTGGTCGTTGACAGACCTGAGCAATGTTGTGGCGTATGTCCGTCGACTCTCACCGACAGAGGATCGGCAGCATGTTCGCTTGTCTCGATGATCGTCTGCACCGCCATCGATCGGGCGCGCAACGCGCGGACGCACCTGCCATCGATTTCCCAGCCCTATGCGGAGCGCAAGAATTCCCGGTCGCCACGGCGGGCGCACGCGCAATTCCATGTCGCACGCCCGCCGCGCTGTCTCTCTGGACGACGCCCCTTGGGGGCGCCCGCAAAATCAAGGAGGGTCGGAAAGGTCGGAAACCCTCCGGAAGCTGTCCGGCCGTTTGCGGCCTCGGCCGCACCGCCCTCGGCAATTGGCAAGAGCTAGCGGAAATTGCGCAAATTCCCGGGAGGGGTGCTGCCGGCAGTCCGCAAACCTTGACTGACGCCCAGCGGTGTCCAACGTTTTGGCTGCCAGTGTTTTTTTTCTCCCAATGCTTTCAAGGGCTTGGCGTCGCTAGCGGGATCATCCTCAGGGTGGACGGCAGGTGTCATCGCACTGTCACATCTTCGTAATAGGACAGTGACCTGTGGCTCCTAGGGAGGGGACGCTTCGGAGTTTCACGAAGGAGAACCCCTATGAATTTAGCAAAGATCACCCTGGCGACGGCCGCACTGGCCTTCTCGTCGCTGGCCGCACACGCCGCCGACCTCTCGGGCGCCGGCGCCACCTTTCCCTACCCGGTCTATGCCAAGTGGGCGGACGCCTACAAGAAGGAGACCGGCGTCGGCCTCAACTACCAGTCGATCGGCTCGGGCGGCGGCATCAAGCAGATCAAGGCCAAGACCGTGACCTTCGGCGCCTCGGATGCGCCGCTGCCGGGCAAGGAGCTCGACGAATTGGGCCTGGCCCAGTTCCCCATGGTCATGGGCGGCATCGTACCGGTCGTGAATCTCGACGGCATCAAGTCGGGCGACCTCGTCATCGACGGTCCGACGCTCGCCAAGATCTTCCTGGGCGACATCAAGAAGTGGGATGACCCGGCCATCGCCAAGCTCAACCCCAGCGCCAAGCTGCCCAGCCAGGCAATCGCCATCGTCCATCGTTCGGACGGATCGGGCACGACCTACAACTTCAGCTACTATCTGTCCGAGGCGAGCCCGGAGTGGAAGTCGAAGGTCGGCACCAACACGGCGGTGCAGTGGCCGGCCGGCATCGGCGCCAAGGGCAACGAAGGCGTCGCCAACAACGTCGCCCAGACCAAGGGCGCGATCGGCTACGTCGAGTATGCCTACGCCAAGCAGAACAAGCTCACCTACACCAACATGATGAACAAGGCGGGCAAGTCGGTCGGGCCGACCATGGAAGCGTTCCAGGCCGCCGCCGCCAACGCCGACTGGAACTCGCAGCCCGGCTACGGCGTGATCCTGGCCAACCAGCCCGGCGACAAGTCGTGGCCGATGACGGCCGCCACCTGGATCCTGCTCTACAAGAAGCCTGCGGATCCGGCCGCCACCGCCGAGGCGCTGAAGTTCTTCGCCTGGTCCTATGCCAAGGGCGGCAAGATGGCCGAAGAGCTCGACTACGTGCCGATGCCGGCCAAGGTCGTCACCGACATCGAGAAGATGTGGTCGACCGACATCAAGGACGCGAGCGGCAAGCCGCTCTACTCGCCGACGAACTGAGACGACGTCGTGGACACCTCGTCCCTTCATTTGCCTCCCCCGTCATACGGGGGAGGCGGCCCGAAGGGCCGGAGGGGGAAAGCCCCTTGCGAACTGTCCGCCGATTGCAGATCAGAAATTCTCGAGATCGACTCTGCGGCCTTCCCCCTCCGCCCCCTTCGGGGGCACCTCCCCCGTGTGACGGGGGAGGCTGGCGGAAGACCGTAGGCGAGAGGATGCTAGAGTGTCCGAAGCGACAATGAACGGAACCACTGTGCGGGCCGAATCCGCCTCGCGGGCGAGCGTGCTGCGCAGGCTGCGCACCAGCGATCTCGTCTTTCATGGACTGACGCGTGCCGCCGCCCTCTTCGTGCTGCTGCTGCTGAGCGGCGTCATCCTGGCGTTGATCATCGGTTCGGCGCCGGCGCTCAGCACCTTCGGCCTGTCGTTCATCACCACCGAGGTGTGGAACCCGGTGACCGACCAGTTCGGCGCCCTGGCGCCGATCTACGGCACTCTCGTCACCTCCATCATCGCCATGCTGATCGCTGTGCCGGTCGGGCTCATGGTGGCGTTCTTCCTCACCGAGCTGTGCCCGCCGATTCTGCGCCGGCCGATCGCCATCGCCATCGAGCTTCTGGCCGGCATCCCCAGCATCATCTACGGCATCTGGGGCCTGTTCGTGTTCGCGCCGTTCCTGCAGAAGTACATCCAGCCGTTCCTGATCGACACCTTCGCCAACGTGCCGGTGCTGAATTCGCTGTTCGAGGGCCCGCCCTACGGTATCGGCATGCTGACCGCGGGTCTGATCCTCGCCGTCATGGTGCTGCCCTTCATCACCTCGATCTCGCGCGACGTGTTCGACGCCGTGCCGCCGGTGCTCAAGGAAGCGGCCTATGGCGTCGGCTGCACGACCTGGGAGGTTTTCCGCTACGTCATCCTGCCCTACACACGGGTCGGCGTGATCGGCGGCGGCATGCTGGGGCTGGGGCGCGCGCTCGGCGAGACCATGGCGGTCACCTTCGTGATCGGCAACGCCCACAAGGTCGCCGCGTCGATCCTGGCGCCGGGCACCACCATTTCGGCCTCGATCGCCAACGAATTCACCGAGGCGGTCGGCGACCTTTACACGTCGTCGCTCATCGCCCTCGGCCTGATCCTGTTCGTCATCACCTTCATCGTGCTGGCCATGGCGCGTTACATGCTGCTGCGCCTGCAGCGCCGGCTGGGATAACGCCATGCCCGATCTCGCCAACAACCCGTTGCGCGCCGGCCGGCGCCGGCGCAATGCCATCGCCAAGGGCCTGGCGCTGGCCGCGACCGCCTTCGGTCTCGGTTGGCTGGTGCTGATCCTGGGCGTGCTGATCTACGAGGGCGTGGGCGGCCTGTCGCTCGCCGTCTTCACCGAAAACACGCCGCCGCCCGGCTCGGCCGGCGGCCTGCTCAACGCCATCGCCGGCAGCCTGGCCATGACCGTGCTGGCGGTGCTGATCGGCACGCCGATCGGCGTCCTGGCCGGCACCTACCTCGCCGAATACGGCCGCCACGACAAGCTGTCGAGCGTCGTGCGCTTCATCAACGATATCCTGCTGAGCGCACCGTCGATCGTGATCGGCCTGTTCATCTACGAGGTCATGGTGGCGCCGATGGGCCATTTCTCGGGCTGGGCCGGCGCCGTGGCTTTGGGCGTGATCGTGATCCCGGTGGTCGTGCGCACCACCGAGGACATGCTGACCCTGCTGCCCGACACCCTGCGCGAGGCCGCGGCCTCGATCGGCCTGCCGCGCGCCCACATGATCGTGCGCATCGCCTACCGCGCCGCGCGCGCCGGCATCGTCACCGGCATCCTGCTGGCGATCGCCCGCATCAGCGGCGAGACCGCGCCGCTTCTGTTCACGGCGCTCAACAACCAGTTCTTCAGCTGGAACATGAACGCGCCGATGCCCAGCCTGCCGGTGGTCATCTTCCAGTTCGCGCTGTCGCCCTATGAGGAGTGGCAGAAGCTGGCCTGGACCGGCGCGCTCCTGATCACCGTCACCGTGCTGGCGCTCAGCATCCTCGCCCGTTCTCTTACTGCTACAAGGAAGTCGTCATGAGCATGGCATCCGCCAACAACACGCCCGACGTCGCCGTACCGGTCGCGAGCCACGCCAGTATCGATACGACGGGGCTCGCCGAGAAGATCTCGATCCGCAATCTCGAATTCTTCTACGGCGACGGCCGGGCGCTCAAGGGCATCAGCCTGTCGCTCTATGCCAACAAGACGACGGCCTTCATCGGGCCGTCGGGCTGCGGGAAGTCGACGCTCCTGCGCGTGCTCAACCGCATGTACGACCTCTATCCCGGCCAGCGCGCCACCGGCGACGTGCTGTTCGACGGCGACAACCTGCTGCGCCCCGACCAGGACATCAACCTCCTGCGCGCGCGCATCGGCATGGTGTTCCAGAAGCCGACGCCGTTTCCGATGTCGATCTACGAGAATATCGCCTTCGGCATCAGGCTCTACGAGCGCCTGCCGCGCGCCGAGCTCGATGCCCGGGTCGAGGAGGCGCTGCGCCGCGCCGCCTTGTGGGACGAGGTCAAGGACAAGCTCGCCGCCAACGGCCTCAGCCTGTCGGGCGGCCAGCAGCAGCGGCTCTGCATCGCCCGCACCGTGGCGGTGAAGCCCGAAGTGATTCTGTTCGACGAGCCGTGCTCGGCGCTCGATCCGATCTCGACCGCCAAGATCGAGGAGCTGATCGACGAGCTGAAGCAGGACTACACGATCGTCATCGTCACCCACAACATGCAGCAGGCGGCACGCGTCTCGGACTTCACCGCCTTCATGTATCTGGGTGAGCTGGTCGAGTTCGGCCAGACCGAGACGATCTTCACGACGCCGCGGGACAAGCGCACACAGGCCTATATCACCGGCCGCTTCGGCTAACGCGGCCAGGAAAGCGGTTAGGGACTGGAGAAGAAAAATGGCGGAACACACGCTGAAGCGCTTCGACGAGGAACTGGAACGGCTGAGCGCGACGATCAGCGAGATGGGCGGCCTGGCCGAAAGCCAGCTCGCGCAGTCGCTGGTGGCGCTGCGCGAGCGCGACACCGATGCGGCCGAGCAGGTGATCGCCGACGACGCCAGGGTCGATGCCCTCGACGTCGCTGTTCAGGAGCAGACGGTGAAGCTCTTGGCGCTGCGCCAGCCGATGGCGGTCGATCTCCGGGTCATCCTGTCGTCGATCAAGATCGCCGCGGCGCTCGAGCGCATCGCCGACTACGCCAAGAACACCGCCAAGCGCACCATCGTGCTGGCCCAGGTCAATCCGCCGATCTCGGCCGTGACCGGCATCGACCGGCTGGGCCGCCTGGTGCGCACCGCGCTCAAGGACGTGCTCGACGCCTTCGCCCATGGCGACGTCGCCAAGGCGCGCGACGTGTGGCAGCGCGACGAGGAGATCGACCAGGTCTATACCGGGCTGTTCCGCGAGCTTTTGACCTACATGATGGAGGATCCGCGCACGATCACGGCGTGCACGCATCTTCTGTTCATGGCCAAGAACATCGAGCGCGCCGGCGATCACGTCACCAACATCGCCGAGCTGGTGAGCTTCCGCACCACCGGCCACGGCTTCGACGAGGCGCGACCCAAGGGCAGCGCCTCGCTCTATGCCGCGGGTAACGTGCCATGAGCATGGCCAGCGCGACCACCACCCGCCGCGACACCCAGACCTCGTCGATCAAGCCGCGCGTGCTGATCGTCGAGGACGAGACGGCGCTGGTCGAATTGCTGCGTTACAACCTCGAGCAGTCGGGCTTCCGCGTCTCGGTGGCCTATGACGGCGAAGAGGCGCTGGCCTCGGTGCAGGAGGACGTGCCCGACCTCATGCTGCTCGACTGGATGCTGCCCCTGATGTCGGGCATCGAGGTCTGCCGCCAGCTCCGCCGCCAGACCGCGACCGCCAACCTGCCGATCATCATGCTGACGGCGCGCGGCGAGGAGGGCGATCGCGTGCGCGGCCTCGACGCCGGCGCCGACGATTACGTCGTCCAAGCCGTTCTCGCCCACCGAGCTGGTGGCGCGCATCCGCGCCGTGCTGCGCCGCATCCGGCCGGCGCTGGCCGACGAGGCGCTTTCCTATGCCGACATCGTGATGGACCTGGTGGCGCACCGCGTGACGCGCGCCGCCAAGCCGGTCCATCTCGGGCCCACCGAGTTTCGCCTGCTGCGCCACTTCATGGAGCATCCCGGCCGCGTCTTCTCGCGCGAGCAGCTTCTCGACGCGGTGTGGGGCAAGGACGTCTATGTCGAGGCGCGCACCGTCGACGTCCATATCCGCCGCCTGCGCATCGCGCTCAACGGCGAGCACAACACCGATCTGATCCGCACCGTCCGCGCCGCCGGCTACGCGCTCGACGCCACCCCGGGTTGAGCTTGCTCTTCTCCTGCCTCCCCCGTCACACGGGGGGGTGCCCCCGCAGGGGGCGGAGGGGGAAGGCCGCACAGACGACCTCGATAATGTCAGACCTGCAATCAGCAGACGCCGCGACTGGGGCTCTCCCCTTCCGGCCCTTCGGGCCACCCTCCCCCGTAAGACGGAGGAGGTGAAATCGGAGTGGTTTTCCACATTGCCATTCACGGTTTTGTAGCCTCACCCGGCTACACCCACCCTGCCTGTTCCTGCTCGGCAACCCCACGCCCCGCTCCGGAATGGGTCGGTTCCCCCGGCACGGTTTGACACCCCGTCGCCGATCTTACTGCCCCTCCTTCCTCGCGGAAGGAGGGGTTTCTTTTTCGAAATGCCGGCGCACGATCATGGCAAGCACCAGGGCGGGCAATCCGAGCAGCGCGGTGTAGGCGAAGAAGATCGCGTAGCCGCCGAACTTGGGCGCGGCGCCCAAAGCGTCGAGCACGGTGGCGAAGGCCGGCACGTCGCGCGCCGAGTTCTGCAGCCAGTCGACCATGACGCCGGAGAAGCCGCCGATCACCTTGCCCGGCAGGGTCATGATCGAGGTGAACAATGCATATTGCGTGGCCGTGTAGGCGGTGTTGGTGAGGCCCGACAGGAAGGCGATGAACACTGACCCCGCCACGCCGGTCACCAGGTTGTCGACGCTGATCGCCGTCGCCAGAACCAGCGGATCGGGCCGGCCGATGATGGCGAGCCAGGAGAACAGGAGATTGCTGACGGCGATCAGGAACACCGACGGCGCCAGCAGGCGCGACGCACCCAGGCGGAACACCAGCGCGCCGCCCAGCAGCGCGCCCAGGATCGACATGACGAAGCCGAAGATCTTGGACACGTTGGCGATCTGCTGCAGGCTGAAGCCGATGTCGATGTAGAAGGGATTGGCCATCACGCCCATGGCGATGTCGCTCAGGCGGAACAGGCTGATGAAGGCCAGCAGCACGACGGCCAGCCAGCCGAAGCGGGCGAAGAAGTCGACGAACGGACAGACGATGGCGCCGTAGACCCACACCATCGCCTCGCGCAGCGCGGGCGGCAGGCCGGCATAGCGGTTGGCGAAATCCGCGATCTTGCCCTCGCGCTCGGCCGTGCCTGCCGCCACGCGCTTCTCGGGCTCCGCGATCGTCAGGGTGGTGACGATACCGACCAGCGCCAGCGCGGCCATCGTGATGTAGGCCGCGGGCCACGACCCGAATTCGGCGATGTAGAGCGCGCCCGCGCCGGCGGCGAGCACGGCGATGCGATAGCCCAGTTGGTAGGTGGCGGCCGTGGCGCCCTGCAGCGTCTCATCGGTTGCCTCGATGCGGAAGGCGTCGAGCGCGATGTCCTGGGTCGCCGAGGAAAAGGCCACGACGACGGCGAAGGCCGCCAGCCACCACAGGTCGGTGCGCGGGTCGCAGAACGCCATGGCGAGCAGGCCGAGCCCGATGCAGGTCTGCGCCAGCAGCATCCACGAGCGGCGGCGGCCCAGCCGGCGCGTCAGGAAGGGCAGAGGCACGCGGTCGACCACCGGCGACCACACGAACTTGATGGAGTAGGTGATGCCGATCCAGCTGATGAAGCCGATCGCCGTGCGGCTCACCCCGAACGCGCGCAGCCATGCCGACAGCGTCGAGAAGACCAGCAGGAACGGCAGCCCGGCGGAGAAGCCCAGGAACAGGAACGTGAGGACCCGCGGATGCGCGTAGATCGCGAGCGACTCTCGCCAGTTTCTCGACTTGATCGGTTGAGTGTCGGTCATCTCGCCTCGGAAGCCCTCTCCGCCCGCGTAGCGGGGGGTGAGGGAGGGGACCCGCGCTTGCGCGGGGAGGGTGAGGTGGGCTGCGGCGTATGCATCCCACCGATTTCGTCTGCTTGAAACACCACCTCACCTTCCCGTTGCTTCGCAACAGGCCCCTTCCTCTCCCCCGCTGACGCGGCTGAGAGGAGCTCCGAAGCGGGTGACGGAGCGCTCAAATCAGCCCGCGCAGCGCCTGCTCCGGCCGGGCGCCGACATGGGAGATGATCTCGGCCGCGGCGAGCCCGCCCAGCCGCGCGCATTCGGCCAGCGGCTTGCCGTGCGTGTAGCCGAACAGGAAGCCCGCGGCGTAGAGATCGCCGGCGCCGGTCGTGTCGACCACCTTGGCGATGGGCGCTGCCGGCACCGCGTAGGTCTCGCCGCCCTTGATGACAACCGAGCCTTTTTCGCTGCGGGTGAGGGCTGCGATCTTGGCCTCCTTGCGTGTGGCCTCCATCGCCTCCTCGAACGTCCCGACCTGGTAGAGCGACTTGATCTCCGATTCGTTGCCGAACAGGATGTCGACCTTGTTGCGCACGAGATCGCGGAACTCGTCGCGATAGCGGTCGACGCAGAACGAGTCCGACAGCGTGATCGAGACCAGTCGGCCGGCGGCATGGGCGGCGTCGAAGGCCTTCAGCACCGCTTTCTTGGCTTCCGGCGCGTCCCACAGATAGCCCTCGACGTAGGTCACCTGGGCGGCGCTCACGACCTTGGTGTCGATGTCGGCCGGACCAAGGCCGGTGCAGGCGCCGAGATAGGTGTTCATGGTGCGCTGCGCATCGGGCGTCACCAGGATCAGGCAGCGCGCCGTCGCCGGGCCGGAATTCGCGCGCGGCGTCTCGAACGACACGCCGGTGGCCTTGAGGTCGTGGCCGAACACGCCGCCCAGCTGGTCGTCGCGCACCTTGCCGATATAGGCGCCCTTGCCGCCGAACGAGGCGACGCCCGCCATGGTGTTGCCGCACGAGCCGCCGGACATTTCTATGCCGGGGCCCATGGCCGCGTAGAGCGTCTCGGCGCGCGCCTCGTCGATCAGCATCATGCTGCCTTTGACCAGGCTGTGCTGGCCGAGGAAGGCTTCGTCGGCGCGTGAAATGACGTCGACGATGGCGTTACCGATTCCCAGCACGTCGAAGGCAGCGGATGTCATGATCTCTCCCGAGGCGGTGTTAAGCGAAGCGCACGACCTCACCCTGAGGAGGCCCGCAGGGCCGTCTCGAAGGCTGGCAACAGGCGCGGTGCCTGCGGCCAATGCTTCGAGACGCTCGCTGCGCTCGCTCCTCAGCATGAGGTTGTTTCTGGGTCAACATCATAAGGAAACCAGGTGCATGCCCGGCTTGGTCTCTTCCAGCAAGGTCACGATTCCCGCGATCGTGAAGGGAACGTCGGCGCGTAATTCGGCGCGGTCGATGCCGAGCGACCGCAGGCCCATTTCGCACACGATGAAGCGTGCGCCAAGCTCGACGCAGGCATTCAACAGGGTCTCGAAGTCGCCGACGCCGCGCGCGCGGTTCTGCGCATCGCGCGCCCAGTCGTCGACGGCGGGCGGCGGTCCCGTCAGGGCGCGGATGCCGGCCATGGTGAAGAACAGCACGGCCGGCTTGTTGACGGCGAGGGCGGCGGCCGCCAGTGCTAGCGCGTAGTGGACGCTCTCGTAGTCGCCGGCGCGCACGATCACCGAGAGGCCGCCCTCAGGGGTCTTCATGGCGAGCCACAGGTCGGGCAATCCGGCCGCTTGGCGATCGACATCTCGTCGAACGAAGCCGCCAGCGCGTCGTACATCACGAGCCTGCCCGAAAGCGAGCGGCCGACGCCAAGGATTTCCTTCACGACCTCCGTGGCCTGCAACGCCCCCAGGGTGCCGGCCAGCGACCCCAGGACGCCGGCTTGGGCGCAGCTCGGCACGGCGTCTTCCGATGGGGCGGCCGGAAAGATGCAGCGCAGGCAGGGATGCGCCCCGCCCAGCCAGGCCTTGTAAGTGGAGATCTGGCCATCGAAACGAAGGATCGCCGCGGAAACCAGAATCTTCTTGAGGCGATAGCAGACATCGTTCAGCAGGTAGCGCGTGGCGAAGTTGTCGCTGCCGTCGGCCACGATGTCGTAGCCGCCCACGATGCGCTCGGCATTGTCCGCCGCGAGACGTTCGTCGTGGGCGATCACCTCGACCTCGGGGTTGATCTCGGCCAGCGCGCGGCGCGCGCTCGAAACCTTGGCGACGCCGATATCCGCGGTGCGATGGATGACCTGGCGCTGGAGGTTGGAAAGGTCGACCCTGTCGTGGTCGATCACGCCTATAGTGCCGATGCCCGCGGCGGCGAGATACTGCAGGAGTGGTGCGCCGAGGCCGCCCGCTCCGATCACCAGCACGCGCGCGGCGATGAGCCGCGCTTGGCCAATTCCACCTATCTCCGCCAGCACGATGTGGCGGGCGTAGCGGTGGATCTGCGGCTCGGTGAGCTCGGGCAGCGGCGTCATGGTCCGCTTATAGCATGGGACCGAGCAGCGATTGGCTGGTAGAGCGTAGGATGTTGGAACAGATGCATTTCATGGCGGACCGCGGGCCTCCAGGCCCGCCTCTTCTTTGTGACCAAGCACGCACGCATGAGCGGGCCTGGAGGCCCGCGGTCCGATGACATGACCACGACCGCCGTCCGTCCCACCCTGACACCGCTGCTGCTGATTCTGCTCGCGCTGCTGTCGGCCTTCACACCGCTGTCGATCGACATGTACCTGCCGGCGCTGCCGGTGATCGCCGTCGATCTGCACGGCACGGTGGGCGACATCCAGCTCACCTTGTCGGCCTTCATGATCGCCTTCGGCGCCGGCCAGGTCTTCTATGGGCCGGCGGGCGATCGCTTTGGCCGCCGTCCCGTCATCCTGGGCGGCGTCGCGGTCTATGTTCTGGCCAGCATCGGCTGCGCCTTCGCGATGGAGGCGGGCCAGCTCGTGGTGCTACGTTTCCTGCAAGGGCTGGCGGCCTGCGGCGGCGTGGTGCTGGCGCGCACGATGGTGCGCGATCTCGCCGAACGCGACCAGGCGGCGCGCGCCATGTCGCTCATGATGGCCTGCACTTCGATCGCGCCCATGCTGGCGCCGCTGATCGGCGGCCAGATCCTGTGGTTCCTGGGTTGGCGCGCGATCTTCTGGGTGCTGGCCGGCATCGGCGTGGTGGCGCTTGTCGCGGCCTACATCCGCTTGCCCGAGACCCTGCGGCCGGAATACCGCCAGCCACTGGTGCTGTCCTCGATCCTGAAGCGCTTCGGCGAACTGTTCCGCCATCGCGCCTTCATGGGCTACGCCTTCACCAGCACCTTCATGTTCTCGGCGCTGCTGTCGTTCCTGTCGGGCTCGCCCTTCGTGTTCATCGAACGCTACGGCGTGGCGCCGCGCGAATACGGCCTGATCTTCGGCGGCATGGTCGTGTTCATGACCCTGGGCAGCCTGCTCAATGCCAAGTTCGCGCCGGTGTTCGGCGCGGGCAAGATCCTGCGCTATGCGGTGATCGTGCCTGCTATCTCCGGCTCGACGGCGTTGGTCCTGGGTTTCATCGAAGCGCGCTATGGCACGATCGGCATGTGGCCGTTCCTGCTGTGCTTTGGGCCGCAGATTGCCACCATCAGCCTGATCGGCCCCAACTCCATGGCAATGGCGCTGCAGCGCTATCCGCACATGGCCGGCACCGCCTCCTCGCTGATGGGCGTCATGCAGTTCGGCATCGGCGCCCTGTTCGGCGCGGCGGTCGGCCAGACCTTCGACGGCACGATCGCGCCCATGACCACCGCCATGGGCGTCGCCGGCATTCTCTGCCTGCTGTCCAATCGCCTGCTGGTCAGGAACGGCTGATGGCGCAAGAGGCATTTCAGTAAGAAGTTCGTAAGCCGTTATTGCTGTCTTAGGCCCTATTGCTGCCTTCACGGGGAACGATGCTGGGTCCTGCATCGTAATACGACCACACCACGTGTCGTCGTGGAGGCGTACATGGCTTTCGAAGTCGATCCTCGCACGCTGCTGAACAAACTGGCCTTCGGTCCGAGTGACGCCGAGCTTTACGGCGTTGCCAAAACGGGCACCGATGGCTGGCTCGCCAGCAGCTCAATCCGCCTGCCGAAGACGATTGCGCCGCCCGGATTGCGTCGACGCACATCCATCTGAAATATTCCAGCAAGACGCCGGAGGCCGAAGTCGACGAGGACCGCTCACTCGCGCTGCTGTCGGAGCCGATCGAGCAGCACTGGAAGGTCGTCGAAAAGGCTTTGCCCGGACAGGAGCGGAACTTCTTTCGCACCGCGGTCGTCTGTGCGACGACGATCCGCGCCGTGCATAGCCGATGGCAGCTTCGCGAGGTCCTGACGGATTTCTGGCATAACCACTTCAATGTCAGTGCCGTTGCCGACAACCTCATCGCCGTGGTGCTGCCGACCTACGACGGCGACGTGATCCGCCGACACGCACTGGGCAATTTCCGCGAGCTGCTCGAGGCGGTGGCCAAGAGCGCCGCCATGCAGATCTACCTCAACAACCGATCGTCGCGCGGCGGCGCAGCCAACGAAAATTATGCGCGCGAGCTGTTCGAGCTTCCTACGCTCGGCCACCCCGCCTATCTCAATGCGCTGTACAATCGCTGGCGCGACGTGCCCGGCGCGCTCGATGGCCGGCCGCAGGGCTACATCGACCAGGACGTCTACGAAGCCGCCCGGGCGTTCACCGGCTGGTCGATCGAGGACGGTGCCGGCATCGGCGCCGGGCGCCGCCTGCCGACGACCGGCAAGTTCGTCTATGTCGAGAACTGGCACGACAATTACCAGAAGCGTGTTCTCGCCACCGAGTTCGACCCCTACCAGTCGCCGCTGGCCGATGGCCGGCGCGTGCTCGATATGATTGCCGATCATCCGGCGACCGCGCGGTATGTCTGCGACAAGCTCTGCCGCCGCCTGGTATCGGACACGCCCGACGCCGCCGTCGTTTCTGCTGCGGTCAAGGCTTGGACCGAGGATCGGCGCAAGCCCGATCAGATCGCCCGCACGGTCGAGGCAATCGTGCATTCCGATGCGTTCCGCCGTTCCGCCGGCACCAAGGTCAAGCGGCCGCTCGAGCTCTACGCGTCGTTTGCCCGCGCCACGGGGATCGACGCCACACCCACGCCCGGCCTGCTGGGCGAACTCGATGCCAGCGGCTGTTCGGCTGGGGTCCACCGACCGGGCATCCCGACGAAAGCGACTACTGGCTGAGCTCCGCCATGATGCGCCGGCGCTGGTCGCTGCTCCTGGGATTGGCCGACGATGCCTGGAAGGCCGGCGCGCCGACGGCGGCCCTTGCCGTCGCCGAGAAGGCGACACCGGAGCAGGCGGCGGGCGAGGCCTACCGCCGGCTGCTGGGCGCCGAGCCGCCGGCCAAGATCACGATGGCCATCGTCGAGGGCATGGGATTGAAGCCGAGTGCGGCCTTCGAGAGCCGCAAGGATGCCCTGCCGCTGGCGCGACGCATGCTGGCCTACTGCGCCATGACGCCCGCTTTCCAGACGAGGTGATGTCATGTTGATCCGTCGCCATTTCCTGGCCGCGTCCTCCGCCCTCGTCCTCACGCCCTCGGTCCGCGCCTTCGCCGCACCCGCAGCGACTGCGGAACACGGTCCCGTGCTGGTCACCGTCTTCCTGCGCGGCGGCATGGATTCGCTGGGTGTCGTGGCGCCGGTCGACGATCGCGATTATGTCGCCGACCGTCCGCCCGAGATGCGGCTGCTCGCAGACGGCGACAAGCCTGCCCTTCGCCTCGATGGCGGCCCCTCTGGCCTGGACTTCCGCATGCATCCCGAAATGGGCGCGCTGCGCGAGCTCTATCAGGACAGGCGCATCGCCTTGGTCCATGCGTCGGGGCTGGCCAATGGCACGCGCAGTCATTTCGGCGCGCAGGAGCTGATCGAGCGCGGCATCGCCAATCCCGATGAGACGGCCCGCGTCACCGGTGGCTGGATGGCGCGCTGGCTCGCGGCGAGCGGCGGTGGTCAGCAGCCGGCCTTCGCCGCGATCGCGGGCGTGCCCGAGGAGCTTGCCAACCATGCCAACACGATTTGCGCGGCCGACCTGCGCGGCGGCATGAACCTGCCCGGCGGCAAGCAGGCCATGTCGGTGCTGAAGCATCTCGCCGACGGCGGCTCGGGACCGATCGAACTCGCAACCCGGCGCACGCTCGGGGGCATCGCCTTGATCGACACGCCGCTGCGCCAGCCTGATGGCAAGGTGATGCCGTACCAGCCGGCCGGCGAAGCGGTCTATGGAGACACGGAGATCGGTCGCGGCCTGGAGGCCGTCGCCCGGGTCATCCGCATGGACGAGGGTATTCGTGCCTTCGCCGTCGACATGGGCGGCTGGGACACGCACGAGAACCAGCCGCCTCGCCTGGCCAACATGGTGGGGCAGTTGTCGCGCGCGCTGGGTGCATTCCATGCCGACTTGCACGAACGGCTCGACAGTACTGTGCTCGTCGTCATGAGCGAGTTCGGCCGGCGCCTGCGGTCGAACAAGAGCAACGGCACCGATCATGGTCATGCCGGCCTCACGATCGTCTCGGCGCCGCGCGTATTGGGCGGCCGGATCCACGGGACATGGCCGGGCCTGTCGTCCGGACAGTTGGACAATGCCGTCGATCTCGCGATGACCACGGACGTTCGCAGCATCCTGGCCGAACTCATGATCGGCCCGCTCGCGACGCCGAAGGCGGTCGCCGATGTGTTCCCGCGGTTCGTGCCGAAGAAGGTCGGGCTGTTGGCGTAGCCGTTTCGACGGAAACCCTCACCCTGAGGAGCCGCGCGCAGCGCGGCGTCTCGAAGGGTCGGACACAGTCATGTCGTTGCCCACCCTTCGAGACGCATCGCTACGCGATGCTCCTCAGGGTGAGGTCGTGGGTTTCGCCTTTTGGCGTCCGATCTAGCGCCTCAGGTCGATCACCAAAAGAGCGCCAGCTTCGTTGCCGGCGGCGAGCCTGAACCCGTCGGGTGACCAGGCAAGGCAGGTAATGGCCGAGCCGTCGGCCATCTTCAGCACGACCGAGCGCCGGGTCTTGATGTCGCCCAGCTGCAGCTCGCCCGAATCGTAGCCGCCGGCCACGAACTCGGCGGTCGGGTGGGCCGCCACGACGGCCAGAAGGCCCGCACCTTCCTCGCCGAACTGCAGCGGCGGCTTGCCTTCGGGGCCCTTGCCGGAGAACGGCCAGGCGGTGAAGACCGGCTGGGCCGAGGTGTAGAGAAAGCGCGCATCGGCGGTCCACGACAGCGACTTCACCTTGGCGGGATAGCCTTGCATGCGCATGTCGGCGGTCTGCGCCACGCGCCAGACATGGATGTCGTTTTCCTGCGTGCCGGTGGCGATGAACTTGCCGTCGGTGCTCCAGCGCAGCGCCACGTGGCTGCCGCGCCAGGCGAGGCGGCGCGGCGGCAGGGTGGCCTGGGCGATGCTCCACACCGTGGCGCCGCCGTAATGGGCGCAGGCGATGCGGCTGCCGTCCTTGCTGAAGTCGAGGTCGGCCACCGTGCTGGGGTGCTGGCCAAACTCGCGCACCTCGCCGCCCTTCACCACGATCGCGCTCTTGCCGATCGAGGCGGCGACGGCGCCGGTGGTGCGATGGGCCGCGAGATGCTCGACCCACTTGCCTTTGTGGTTGGCGAGCTCCGTCGCCGCGCCGTCGCGGCCAATGCGCAGCAGACGCCCGTCGTCGCCACCGCTCACAAAACCGTCGCCCGCCGGATCGCCGACCAGCGCCAGCACCGCGCCGCCATGCAGGGGATCGGCAGCCGGCGTTGCCGCGGCGTTGATGTCAGCCGGCAGCAGGCGCAAGCGCCCGTCGCCCAGCGCGAAGGCTGCGATCGTGCCGTCCTTGCTGAAGGCGCAGGCGGCGGCCGGCGCGTCGCCCGCAACCGAACGGCCGGGCGGCAGGGTCTGGCGCCAGGCCGGATTTGAAAGGTCGAGCTTCACGTCTACTTCAGGCAGTCATTGAAGCCGCGCTGGAGATTCTCGCCGTCGAGGTTGCGGCCGATGAAGACGAGCTTGCTGCTGCGCTTCTCGCCGTCTTTCCACGGCGACCCCCAGTCGCTGTCCATCATCATGTGAACGCCCTGATAGACGTAGCGCCGCGGTGCGCCGTCGATGGCGAGAATTCCCTTGCTGCGGAAGATGTCGGGCCCGCGCAGTTGCAGGAGCGCGCCCATCCATTTCTGGAACTTCTCGGGATCGACCGGACGATCGGCGCTGAACGACAGGCTCTTCACTTCTTCCTCATGGTCGTGGTCGTGACCGTGATGGAGGAAGTCGGGCTCGAATTCGAGGATGCGATTGAGATCGAACGCGCCCTTGTCGAGGATGGCGTCGAGAGCGACCTGGCTCTTCTGCGTCTTTAGGATGCGGGCGTAGCGGTTGATCGACTGGATCTTGTCTTCCACCTTCTTGAGCTCGCCCGCATTCACCAGGTCGGTCTTGTTGAGCAGGATCACGTCGGCGAAGGCCACCTGCTCCTCCGCCTCGTCACCCTGCTCGAGCTGGCCGAGGAAGTGCTTGGCGTCGACCACTGTCACGATGGCGTCGAGACGGGTCCGCGCCTTGACCTCCTCGTCGGTGAAGAAGGTCTGCGCCACCGGACCGGGATCGGCCAGGCCCGTGGTCTCGACCAGGATGCCGTCGAACTTGTCCTTGCGCTTCATCAGGCCTTCGATGATGCGGATCAGGTCGCCGCGCACGGTGCAGCAGATGCAGCCGTTGTTCATCTCGAACACTTCCTCATCGGCATTGACCACGAGGTCGTTGTCGACGCCGAGCTCGCCGAATTCGTTCACGATGACGGCGTATTTCTTGCCGTGCTGCTCGCTCAGAATGCGGTTGAGCAGGGTTGTCTTGCCGGCGCCGAGATAGCCGGTCAGCACGGTCACGGGGACTTGAGCCTGGGCCATGGATTTCCTCGAAAATTGGCCCCTGAGATAGGGTGGCGGGGGCTCTGAGTCTAGGCCTCCTCCGTCATCCCGACCGGAGCCGAGCCCCTCGACTTCGCTCGGGACAGGCTCCGCGAGGCGAAGCGGAGGGACCTCGTCATATGCTCGACGAAGCGGAGGTTCCTCCACTCCGCTTCGCTTCGGTCGGGATGACGGGCGATTAAGGCCTTTCGCCGCGGATCAGCTTGGGCAGGTCACCGACCAGGCCCATGGCATGGCGGACGAAGAAGCGCCGTAGAGGCGGCACGCGGTTGACAGCCGCCAGGCCGATGTCGCGGACCAGCCGGACCGGCTTGATGTCGTTGGAGAACAGGCGATTCAGCAGGTCGGTGGCGGCGACCATGGTGAAATTGTCGGCCCGCCGCCAGCGCGCGTATCGTTCGAGCGTGTCGGCAGCGCCGATATCGAGGCCGAGGCGCTTGGTGTCCACAAGCACCTCGACGAGGGCCGCGATGTCGCGCACGCCGAGATTGTAGCCCTGGCCGGCGATGGGATGGAGGCCGTGCGCGGCGTCGCCCACCAGCACCAGGCGCGTGTCGATGTAGCGTTCGGCATGGACCAGGCCGAGCGGAAACCACCAGCGCGGGCCGCCGGGCTCGACGCGACCGAGATGGTCGCCGAAGCGCCGCGCGAACTCGGCCTGGAAGCGTGGCGGATCGAGCTCGAGCAGCCGGCGCGCGAGATCGGCGCGCTCGGTCCAGACGATCGACGAACGATGCTCGCCCGCGCTGCCGTCGCGCATCGGCAAAATGGCGAACGGTCCGCCCGGGAGGAACTTCTCCTGGGCGACGCCGCGGTGCGGCCGCTCGTGGCGCGCCACCAGCACGATCGCGATCTGGCCGTACGACCAGGCGCGCGCGCCGATCCCGGCCTCTTCGCGCATCGTGCCGACCCGGCCTTCGGCCGACGCGACCAGCCGAGTGGCGAGACGCCGGCCGCTCTTCAGGACGAGTTCGGCACGGTCCGAGTCGCGTATGGTCTCGATCACCTCGTCCGGCGCGATCAGCTCGACCTGCTTGCAGGCTGCGAGCCGTCGCAGCAGGGCTGCACGCAGAAAGCGGTTCTCGACGATCCATCCCATCGGCTGCGGCTCGCCGCCCTCGGGCGCCGCCTCGCGATGATCGAAATGCAGGAACAGCGGGCTCGGCCGGCCGTCGTGGCCGGCATCGGAGATGCGGATGTCGAGGATCGGTTCGGCCTGGTCCGCAAGGTCTGGCCAGATGCCCAGCGCGGCGAACAGGCGGTGACTGGTATAGGCGATGGCGGTGGTGCGCCCGTCGAAGCCCGCGTCGGTGAAGGATTTCAACGATACCCGGTCGATCAGCGCCGTGCTGAGCCCGGCTTCGCCCGCGGCGAGGGCCAGCAGGCTGCCGTTGAGGCCGGCACCCACGACCGCGAGATCGAACCGATCGCTGTTCATGCACCCATAGATGGCAGTCGTCGGACCTGCCGGCAACTGGGGCAATCAGGCGTCTGGCAGGGCGTCGCAAAGCCCCGTAAATGTCTATTTCCCGTCGATTGGCACGTACATTGCAGCCCTTCGATCAGCGATTGAAGGGCTCAACCCGGGGGATGACTGCAATGAAAATGGTCATGGCGATTTTTAAGCCTTTCAAGCTGGACGAGGTCCGGGACGCCCTGACCTCGCTCGGCATCCAGGGCCTCACCGTGAGCGAGGTCAAGGGCTTCGGCCGGCAGAAGGGCCAGACCGAGATCTATCGCGGTGCGGAGTACGCGGTGAGCTTCCTGCCCAAGGTCAAGATCGAGGTCGTGATCGACGACGCCATGGTCGAACACGCCGTCGAGGCGATCCGCAAGGCAGCGGGCACCGGCAAGATCGGTGACGGCAAGATCTTCGTCACGTCGATCGAGCAGGCCATCCGCATCCGCACTGGCGAATCGGGCATCGACGCGCTGTAGTCCGGCAAACCACGAGAGCAACTCGAGACGCGAGGGGAGAACGATGAAACTCAGGTTCAATAGGGCGTTTGGCGGCCTGGCAGGGGCCGCGGCGCTGCTTCTGCCGGTCCTCGCGCTGGCCGCGGACGAGAAGCCCAAGCTCGATACCGGCGATACCGCCTGGATGCTGACATCGACGGCCCTGGTGCTGATGATGACCATCCCGGGCCTGGCGCTGTTCTACGGCGGCATGGTGCGCAAGAAGAACGTGCTGGCGACCGTGATGCAGAGCTTCGCCATCACCTGCCTGGTCTCGTCCTGTGGCTCATCGTGGGCTATAGCCTGGCCTTCACGTCGGGCAGCACGATCATCGGCGGCCTGAGCCGGGTGTTCATGCGCGGCCTCGGCCTCGACAGCATGAGCGAGCTCGCCAAGACGATTCCCGAGACGGTCTATATGAGCTTCCAGCTCACCTTCGCCATCATCACCCCGGCGCTGATCGCCGGCGCCTTCGCCGAGCGCATGAAGTTCTCGGCCATGATGTGGTTCATGGGTCTGTGGTCGCTGGTCGTCTACGCGCCGATCGCTCACTGGGTGTGGGGCGGCGGCTTCCTGGGCGACTGGGGCGTGCTCGACTTCGCCGGCGGCACGGTGGTGCACATCAACGCCGGCGTCGCCGGCCTGATCTGCGCCCTGGTGCTCGGCAAGCGTCGCGGCTTCGGCATCGAGAATATGGCGCCGCACAACCTGGTCTACTCGGTGATCGGCGCCTCGCTGCTGTGGGTCGGCTGGTTCGGCTTCAACGCCGGTTCGGCCGGCGGCGCCAACGCCAATGCCGGCATGGCGATGGCCGTCACCCAGTTCGCGACCGCCGCGGCGGCGCTCTCTTGGATGTTCGCGGAGTGGGCGACGCGCGGCAAGCCCTCGGTTCTGGGCGTCATCTCGGGCGCGGTCGCCGGGCTGGTCGCCATCACGCCGGCCTCCGGCTTCGTCAATCCGATGGGCGCCCTGGCGATCGGCATCGTCGCCGGCCTGGTCTGCTTCTGGGGCGCCACCAGCCTCAAGCAGGCGATGGGCTACGACGACTCGCTCGACGCCTTCGGCGTGCACGGCATCGGCGGCTTCGTCGGCGCCATCCTGACCGGCGTGTTCGCCGTCGAGTCGATCGGCGGCGAGGGCAAGCGCGGCCTGATCGACGGCAATGGCGGTCAGGTGCTGACCCAGCTCTGGGGCTGCCTGGTCTGCATCGCCTGGTGTGCCATTGCGACCTTCATTCTGCTCAAGATCGTCGATGCGTTGATCGGCCTGCGCGTGACCAACGAAGAGGAGATCGAAGGCCTCGACATCAATCTGCACGGGGAGACGGTGCACTAATCCTTTCCTCACGAGTTCGGGAACCCGACCTCCTCCCTGGTTCCCTCAACCGCCGCATCCGTGTCGCGGCGGGTACTTGCGGGCCCGGCGATCTTTCGCCGGGCCTTATTTTGCGCCAGAAATTGACGCCGCCCATCGCAGACGCCAGTCTGTCGGCGCGTGCCGGAGAAGGCAGGAGGCCAAGCGAATGAAACTCGTGTCCGCCATCATCAAGCCGTTCAAGCTCGACGAGGTGCGCGACGCCTTGACCGGCGTTGGCGTGTCGGGCCTGACGGTGAGCGAGGTCAAAGGCTTCGGCCGGCAGAAGGGCCAGACCGAGATCTATCGCGGCGCCGAGTACTTGGTGAGCTTTCTGCCCAAGGTGAAGATCGAGATCGTGGTCGACGATGCCCAGGTCGAGCGCGCCATCGAGGCCATCCAGAAGGCTGCCCATACCGGCAAGATCGGCGACGGCAAGATCTTCGTCACGCCGGTCGAGCAGGCACTGCGCATCCGCACCGGCGAGACCGGATCCAACGCGCTCTGAGGCAAAACCGCCGGGACTAGCAGCGGTAGGCCGGCAGCGGCTCGGCCCCTAGCCCTTCCTTCGCATGAGGAAAGCGGCCTATTCCATTGTTGTTATTGGCTAATTTGTTTCATACAATGGGCCAATAGTTCGGTCCGGCAGGGCCCCCTCCCGCCGGCGTTATTGCTTTGCTCCGGTCTGCCCGATTTCATTGGCCAGGCCCATTGGATGGTCTCGATGTTCAATCCGCGCCTGACGGAGACGCTGACTGACTTTCCGTTTGCGCGGCTCAACGCTCTCATCGCTCCGATCGCGCCGCCGGCCCATCTGTCGATGATCAATCTCGCGGTCGGCGAGCCGCAGGGCGCGATGCCGGCCTTCGCGCGCCAGATCGTGGCCGACGAGATCGATGGCTGGAACAAGTACCCGCCCAACCAGGGCATTCCCGATCTCAACCTCGCCATCGTCGAATGGCTCGCCCGGCGCTACCGCCTGCCCCAAGGCCTGCTCGATCCCGCGCAGCACGTGATCCCCACCGCCGGCAGCAAGGAGGGCGTCTACATCATCGCCACGGTGGCGACGCCCCAGCAGAAGGGCGGCGGCAAGCCGATCGTGGCGCTGCCCAATCCTTTCTATCAGGCCTATCTCGGCGGCGCCGTGCTGTCGGGCGCCGAGCCGCTGCTGGTCAATGCCAACGCCGAGACGGGCTTCCTGCCCGACTTCTTGAGCATCGATGACGCGACGTGGGACCGGATGGCGGTGGTCTATCTCTGCTCGCCTGCCAATCCGCAGGGAGCGATCGCGAGCCTCGACTATCTGCAAAAGCTTATCGCCAAGTGCCGGCAGCACGACGCCGTGCTGGCGGTCGACGAATGCTACGCCGAGATCTACACCAAGGAGGCGCCGGTCGGCGGCCTCGAGGCGGCGCTGGCGATGGATACCACGGCCGGTAAGGACCCGTTCCGAAACGTCGCGGTCTTCCACTCGCTCAGCAAGCGTTCCAACGCCGCGGGCCTTCGCTCCGGCTTCATGGCGGGTGACCCGCGGCTGGTGGCGATGCTGCTGCGCTGGCGCACCTATGGCGGCCCGCAGATCCCGTTCGCCGTCCAGAAGGCATCGGCGGCGCTGTGGCGCGAGGAGACCCATCCGCTCGAGACCCGTGAATGGTATCGCAAGAACTTCCGCGTCGCCGAGCAGATCCTGCACAACCGCTTCGGCTACTTCACGCCGGGCGGTGGCTTCTTCCTCTGGCTCGATGTCGGCGACGGCGAGGAGGCCACACGCCGGCTGTGGGGCGAGGCGCACCTGAAAGTGCTGCCCGGCGGCTATGTCTGCCGCGAGACCGATGGCATCAACACGGCCGAGCGCTACATCCGCGTCGCTCTGGTGCACGACGAGAATACCACCCGCGAGGCGATGACCCGCCTCGCCACGGTGCTGTGATGCGGAGCACCCAGACAGTTCACCCTCGAAGCCCTCTCCGCCCGCGTAGCGGGGGGAGAGGGAGGGGACCCGCGCGTGAGCGCGGGGAGGGTGAGGTGGGTCGCGGTGTCCGCGCCCAAAGCATCTTGTTTGTAGGAAGCACCACCTCACCTTCCCATTGCTTCGCAATGGGCCCCTTCCTCTCCCCCGCTGCGCGGCGGAGAGGGGGCCGATGGGTGCGGGCGGAGAGGGCCTCTGATCAGTTCGGGGTCGCGCGCTGATGGCCATCATCGGCGTCACCTCGCTGCTGCCGCGCAAGACGACGATCCTGCCCGAGGGCGGGCGCGACTTCCTGCACCGGCGGATGATGGAGCTGGTGGGCGTCGGTGTCGCCGCGGCGGGTGTCGTGCTGCTGCTCTCGCTGTTCACCTACAGCCCAGGCGATCCCTCGCTCAATCACGCGACGGGCAGCGCGCCGCACAACATCGTCGGCCTGCCCGGCGCCTACATTTCCGACCTGCTGCTGCAGACCTTTGGCCTCGCCATCGTGCTGGTGCCGGTGGCGCTGATCACCTGGGGCGTGCGCATGGCGCGCACCCATCATCTCGGCTTCTTCGGGCTCCGTCTCTCGTTGCTCCTGCTCGCGCTCCTGATGATGAGCGTGGCCTGCATCGGCCTGGGCGATGTCGGCGGCGCGGCCACCCATGCCGGCCCCGGCGGGCTGGTCGGCCTGGCGCTGGTCGGCCGCTTTCGCGAGATCGTGCTCACCCATTCGAGCGGTGGCGGCCTGGCGCTGATCGAGCCGGTCTGCGCGGCTCTTGCCTTCATCGCCATGGCGCCGGCGCTCGGCATGAACCGCACCGACCTGCCGCTGATCTTCCGCATCCTGCGCGCGCCCTTCCTGTGGGGCGGCTGGCTGATGCGCGCAGGAGTCGGGCTGTGGCGCGGCAAGCCGCAGTCGTACGACGAGGAGGCCGACCTGCCGGCGCCGGCGATCGGCTATGCCGAGATCCCGGGCGAGATCGACGCCAGCCAATACGATCCGGCCCGCTTCGAATCCCGCCTCGAGCAGATCCCCGAGGAGGGCGCCCCGCTGCCGGCCCGCGACTCCCTGATGGTCGATGCGCCCTACGCGCCGATCGAGCGGCCTACCGATGACATTCCCGAAGCGCCCCTGCGAACTCGAGAGGGGCCGTTGCAGCCGATCGCGCCTCCGACGATGGCGGCCAACTCGGTGCGCGATCGCACCTTGTTCGATCGTCTGGCCGGCCTGCGCATCGAGCCGATCCTCGGCCGGATACGGCCCGCCGCGCCGCCGCCTGTCGACAGCCAACTCGTTCCGCCGGCGCCGCCCGAAGCCGAGCCGGAGCCTGCCTCCGAGACGGCGGATGACGACAACCCATTCACGCCCGACGTGCTGGGCGCCGAGCCGCCACCTGCGGCAGCCGGTGCCGCGGCCGGTGTGACGATCGTGCCGCGCAAGTCGGCGGTCGCCCAGGGCAAGCGCGCCGCCAAGGTGGGTCAGCGCGAGCTCGACCTCATTGGCGGCGAGTACCGGCTGCCGCCGCTCGACATCCTGGCGCTGCCGTCCAGGGTCACCACCGAGACCAAGATCGACGAGGGCGCGCTCGAGCAGAACGCACGCCTGCTCGAGACCGTGCTCGACGATTTCGGCGTCAAAGGCCAGATCGTGAAGGTGCGGCCGGGTCCGGTCGTGACGCTCTACGAGCTCGAGCCTGCGCCCGGCACCAAGTCGAGCCGGGTCATTGGCCTCGCCGATGACATCGCCCGCTCGATGAGCGCGGTGTCGGCGCGCGTCGCCACCGTGCCGGGCCGCAACGTGATCGGCATCGAGCTGCCCAATGCCCGGCGCGAGACCGTCTTCCTGCGCGAGCTGTTGTCGACCCGGCACTACGAGGACAGCCGGCTCGGCCTGCCGCTGGCGCTGGGCAAGGATATCGGCGGCGATCCGGTGATCGCCGACCTCACGCGCATGCCGCATCTCCTGATCGGCGGCACCACCGGCTCGGGCAAGTCGGTGGCGGTCAACACCATGATCCTGTCGCTGCTCTATCGCCTGCCGCCGGATCGCTGCCGCTTCATCATGATCGATCCCAAGATGCTGGAGCTCAGCGTCTACCAGGATATCCCGCATCTGCTGACGCCCGTCGTCACCGAGCCGCGCAAGGCGATCGTGGCGTTGAAGTGGGTGGTGCGCGAGATGGAGGACCGCTATCGCGCCATGAGCGCGTTGGGCGTGCGCAACATCGCGGGCTACAACGAGCGCCTGATCGAGGCCGCGCGCAAGGGCCAGGGGCTCACCCGCAAGGTCCAGGTCGGCATCGATCCCGAGACCCGCCGGCCGATCTTCGAGGACGAGGAGATCGACCTCACGCCGCTGCCCTTCATCGTGGTCATCATCGACGAAATGGCCGACCTGATGCTGGTCGCCGGCAAGGAGATCGAGGCCGCCGTGCAGCGCCTGGCGCAGATGGCGCGCGCCGCCGGCATCCACGTCATCATGGCCACGCAGCGCCCTTCGGTCGACGTCATCACCGGCACCATCAAGGCCAACTTCCCGACACGCATCTCCTTCCAGGTGACCTCGAAGATCGACAGCCGCACCATTTTGGGCGAGCAGGGCGGCGAGCAGCTCCTGGGGCAGGGCGACATGCTCTACATGGCGGGCGGCGGCAAGATCGCGCGCGTGCACGGACCGTTCGTGAGCGACACCGAGGTCGAGGAAGTCGTGCGACATCTGCGCGCGCAGGGCGTGCCGTCGTATATCGAATCGGTGACCGACGATCCCGATGCGGAAGAGGGCGGGCTCGGCCTGCCCGGCGAGGGCGAGGACAGCGAGAGTGACCAGCTCTACGACCAGGCGATCGCGCTGGTGGCGCGCGAGCGCAAGTGCAGCACCAGCTTCATCCAACGCTACCTGCAGATCGGGTACAACCGCGCCGCCCGAATCGTCGAGCGCATGGAACGCGAGGGCGTGGTGAGTCCGGCCAACCATGTCGGCAAGCGCGAGGTGCTGGCGCGCGACATCGACAATCGCGAGCGTTGAACCGATCGGCTGCGCATTGCAAAGCCCCAAGTCTTTCTGATAGAGCGACGCCCCGACTGGGGGATGCGATGCGTAAGCCGGCGTCAATTCATCTTACAGAACTTCCTTCTCGTTCGCGGCGGGATGTCTTCCGCCTGACGCTCGGCGGCGCGCTGGCGGCGAGCCTGCCGGGCTGCTCCTTGCCCGAGCGCGGTCCGCCGGTGCCGATCGGGCGCACCGTCGAGGCGACGGTACTCGGCATTCCCAACGAGCGGTTCTTTCCGTTGAAGGGCATCGCTCCCATGGAGGCGGAATTCGTAGCCGCCCTGGATCGTCAGGTCCGCGCCCGCGGTCTCCGCACGCTGGCCGACCTGCCGCCGTTGCAACTGCTCGCCGTGTCGGGTGGTGGTGAAAATGGCGCCTTCGGCGCGGGCTTGCTGTGCGGCTGGAGCGACGAGGGTACGCGCCCGACCTTCGACCTCGTGACCGGCATCAGCACCGGCGCGCTCACGGCGCCGTTCGCCTTCCTGGGCTCGGGCTACGATCCGCAACTGCGCGCCGTCTACACCGAAACGCCGCCCGAACGTATCCTGATCAAGCGTGCGCTGACGGCTGCCTTGTTCGACGATGCGCTGGCCGACAACGCTCCCCTGTTCAAGACGATCTCGCATTACGTCGATGACCGCATGCTGGCCGGTATCGCCCAGGGCTATGATGCGGGCCGCCTGCTGCTGGTCGGGTCGACCGACCTCGACTCCCAGGTGCCGGTGATCTGGAACATCGGCGCCATCGCCAAGAGCGGACATCCGAAGGCGCTCGACACGGTCCGTCGCGTTCTGCTCGCCTCGGCCGCGATCCCCGGTGCGTTCCCGCCCTCCATGATCGACGTGACGCTGGACGGCAAGACCTACCAGGAGATGCACGTCGACGGCGGCGCCTTCGCCCAGACTTTCCTTTATCCGCCCGCCCTCACGCGTAACCGCGAGCAGCGCCGGCGAACCGGCCAGTCCGTGGTCGAGGCGCGCGCCTTCGTGATCCGCAACGGCCGGCTTGATCCCGAATGGGCCACTGTCGAGCGCCGCACGCTCGGCATCGCGGGGCGCGCGATCTCCACCATGATCGCTTCCGCCGGCTACAACGATGTGATCCGGATCTACGCCATCACGCGGCGCGACGACATCGACTACAACCTCGCTTTCATAGGCACTGACTTCAATCAGGTCCTGCCATCGGCCTTCGATTCGGCCTATATGCGCGCCCTCTACGACTATGCCTACCAGCGAGCGCGGCGCGGCTATGACTGGGCAAAGAAGCCGCCGATCGTCTGATCCGCTGATCAGCAACGGGCGGCCATTCGCCGCCGCCACAGTCGCCGACGCTCGCCTTCGCCCGTGAATTTTTTCTGATGGCGACAGATCGGCCTTGATAATTATAGTTACGTGTGTAAGATGAATTCTTACAAGGAAATCCAAATAATTGCCAACCTCTAGGACCTACCAAAGCCCACTGCGCGAAGCGCAAGCCGCTCTCACACGAGACCGTATTCTGATGGCCGCCAAGACCTACCTGGAACACCACGACATCGAGAGCCTGAGCCTGCGGCAGCTCGCTGAGCTGGCCGGCGTCTCGCCGCCCACGGTCTACGCCCACTTCCGCACGGTCGACGATCTGGTCGAAGCCTTCTTCAACTGGCTGAGCCCCCGGCTTGGCTTGCGCAACCCGCTGCCGCCGCTGGAGCGGTTCGGCGAGCTGCCCCATAAGCTTTTCCCCAACTACGAGGCCTACGGCGCGCTGTTGCGCAACCTGATGAACAGGCCATCGTGGGACCGCCAGCGTAACGCGGATCGCGGCCAGCGCCACAGCGCCTGGATCGCCGCGGTGGGCGAGATGCTGCCCCACTTGACGCCCGAGCAGCGTCGGCGCGGCGCCAAGGTAGTGTCCGCTTTCTTCACGCCGACGGTCTGGCGCTGGCTGGTCGACAGCGGCGAGTTCGAGCCCAAGGAGGCGGAACAGGTCGCCGCCTGGACCATCAACGCGCTGATCGAAGCCTTGAAGCGTGACGCGTCGGGTCTCGCCGACCCGCCGCGTCCCAAGCCCGCCCGCGCTGCCGCCAAACGCACGGAGTCCCAGCGGTGATCCATCATGTTTCCCTTCCCGCCCGCGATCCCATGGCAGTGGCGCGGGTACTGGCCGAGCTGATCGGCGGCCGCGCCTATCGCTTTCCCGGTCCCTTGCCGGGAGCGGCAATGGCCGTGAGCGGCGACCGTCACGGTACGATGATCGAGATCTATCCCGAGAGCACGGTGATGGCGCCGGGCGACGGCGAAGCCCCGGTGGCCTACCGAACGGCGGCGACGGATCGCGCGCACGCGGCCTTCCATGCGCTCCTTTCGGTGCCGCATGACCGCGCCGCCATCGAACGCATCGGCGCGGCGGCAGGCTGGCGCACCAAGTTCTTCAGCCGCGCCGCGCCCGGCCTGCCGCCGGTCTTCCATGTCGTCGAGGTCTGGGTCGAGAACCGGTTTCTGCTCGAGGTCGTGCCGGCCGATCTGATCGAGGTCTACGAGCGCTACATGCAGATCGGGCGGATGGACGCGCTCGGCCTGTCGCTGAACCCGCAACTGTCACACACCGACAAGATCTGAGAGGAGAGAACGATGAGTGGAGAGAATGCTGCCGAGGTTCTGATCATAGGAGCCGGACCGACCGGTCTGTCGTTGGCCATCACCTTGCGACGCTGGGGCGTCCCGGTGCGCATCATCGACCGCAACGCCCAGCCGACTTCCGTCTCCAAGGCGCTGGCGCTGTGGAGCGCCAGCTTGGAAGCGCTGCAAGGCATGGGCGTGGTTGACCGCTTCGTAGCCGAGGGCCAGCGTCTCAACGCGCTGTGCGTCGGCGAGGGTGACCGCAGGCTGGCGACCCTGGCCGTCGGGGAAGGCATCGACAGTCCATTTCCCTTCCCGTTGCTGCTGCCTCAGTCCCGCACCGAGGCGCTTCTCACCGAACGGCTGGCCGAGCTGGGCGTCACCATCGAGCGCAGTGTCGAACTGGTCGGTCTGTCCCAGGATGCCTCAGGCGTGACCGCCACCCTGCGTCATGGCGATGGTCACGACGAAACCGTCAGGACGAAATACTTGGCTGGCTGCGACGGCGCCCGCAGCGCCGTGCGTCAGGCTCTGGACATCACCTTCGAGGGCTATACCGAGCCACAGACCTTCCTGCTTGCCGACGTGAAGGTCGACGGCGGCAACCTCGATCATCGCAGTATCTATCTGTGGTGGCACAATGGCGGCACGGTTGCGATGTTTCCGTTCGGCAACGAAGTCTGGCGCATCTTCTCGATGCGCGGCGAGGACTCGCCCAAGGGTGACGAGCCGGCGACGCTTGAGGAGATGCAGCAGTGCGTCGACCGCTTTGGCCCGCGCGGACTGCGCATCCACGACCCGAGCTGGCTGTCGATCTTCCGCATCAACGAGCGCCTGGTGACCAAGTACCGCGTCGGCCGCTGCTTCCTGGCCGGCGACGCTGCCCACATCCATTCGCCCGCCGGCGGGCAGGGCATGAACACCGGCATCCAGGATGCCGTCAATCTCGGCTGGAAGCTCGCTCATGTCCTGAATGGCGCGGGCAACAGCGACATTCTGCTCGACAGCTACGAGGCCGAGCGCCGGCCGATTGCCCGCGCCGTGATCGATGCGGCGGCCCAGAAACAGCATCTCTCCTTCGGGGCGAGCAAGCTCACCAGCATGGTTCGCAATATGGCCGTGTCGATCTTCGGCAACCTTCCGGCGGTGCATCGCAAGCTGCAGGTCGAACTATCGGAAACCGAATTCGTCTATCGCGACGGCCCCTTGGTCGCGCTGGCCGGGGGAAAACGTCGCGGCAAGCGCACTGAGGTTGGATCGCGGGCGCGCGAAGCCGCGATCGTCGATGCGGCGAGCGGCAAGATGACCAGCCTTTGGCCCTATCTCTCGGCGGCGCGCCATAGCCTGTTGATCTTTGAAGATGAGGACAAGCCGATTGTCCTCCATGACGCCGTAAAGGACGCCGGCGACCATGTTCAGGTTCTCCGGCTGGACGGTCGCTGCGATCCCAGTGGCGAAGTGCGCGAGCGCTATCGGATGCGCAACCCCGGTTGGGTATTGGTGCGTCCCGACCAGGTCGTTGCGGCTCGTGGCGCCGGCACCGATTTCACCGCCCTGCAAGTCTACGCGGCGCACGTCCTGTGCGGGAAGCCCGGCGCCTGACGGTGCTTGGCCGGCTGATCGCTGTTCCGATTTGACCATCGGGATCGGAGTTTCTGCAGTCTGCAGCGTGGCAGCGATGGTTGCGGGCCGGTCGATTTACGTTACCTTCCGGGCAAGGAAGGCGGAATCGACCGGCAATGAGCGACAGCGGAGGACCAAGACAACTGCCGACGGCGGGCGTTCATCGCCGCCGGCGCATTCCGCTGATCTGGATCGTTCCGCTGATCACCGCCCTGATTGCGGCGTGGCTTGCCTGGGATACCTTCTCCAAGCGCGGACCCACCATCGTCATTTCCTTTGAAAGCGCCGCCGGCCTCACCGCCGGTCAATCCCAGCTCAAGTACAAGAACGTGGTGATGGGCACGGTCAAGAGCATCGGCATTTCGCCGGACTTTTCCCATGTCCTGGTGACGGTGGAGACGGTGCGCGAGGCCGAGCCGTTTCTCAACGACAAGACGATCTTCTGGGTCGTCAAGCCGGAGCTCTTCGCCGGAAATATCACCGGCCTGGAGACGCTTTTGTCCGGTTCCTACATCGGCATGCGCCCGTCGAACGAGAAGGGCGTGCCGAGGCATCATTTCATCGGCGAAGAGGATCCGCCGGTCCTGCAGGCCTGGGCCAAGGGCACGACCTTCAAGCTGCAAAGCAAGCGGCTGGGCTCGATCAGCCTGGGCTCGCCGATCTACTTCCGCGATCTCGAGGTCGGCACCGTGCTGGGCTGGGACCTGGGTGATCTGGCGAACAGCGTCACGATCCACGCCTTCGTGCGCACGCCGTACGACCAATATGTCCACGATGATTCGTCGTTCTGGAACGCTTCCGGCCTCTCGGTGAAGCTCGCCAATGGGGGCATTTCCCTGCAGATGGAATCGCTGCGTGCCCTGCTGCTGGGCGGTATCGCTTTCGACACGCCGTCCGACAGCAAGGATCCGGCCGCCCAGGCCGACCGTCAGTTTCCACTCTATGCCAGCCTCGAATTGGCGAGGTCGGCGGGATTCGGCCATCAGATCCAGCTGCTTTCGTACTTCCCGGGCTCCGTTGCCGGCCTGGAAGTCGGCGCCGACGTGACCTTGAACGGGCTTAAGATCGGCGAGGTGACCGAGGTCAGCCTGGTCTTCGATCCGAAGAAGGACCGCATCGTGGTCCCGGTGCACTATCGTGTCGAGGCCGGTCGCATCAACAATATCGCGGCCGTTCAAGGTGTCCCTACGGGAGCGCTCGCCGCTGAGATGGTCAGGCGCGGCATACGCGCCACCCTGCAGTCGCCGAGCCTGATCACCGGGCAGAAGATCATCGCCCTGGAGCGCATCCCCGACGCACCGCCGGCAGAGATGACGCGCGAAGGCGACGTCTTCGTCATCCCTGCCTCCGAGGTCGGCGGTTTCGACAGCATCGCCCGCTCGGCCAACGAGCTTCTCTCCAAGATCAACCGCATCGACTTCGATCGCATCGGCAAGAGCCTCGTCGGCGCCGCATCGGGGCTGGACGACACGATCAACGGTCCGCAGGTCAAGAAGACCCTGGCGGCGCTCGAGAAGGCGATGATCGATGTCCAGGATATCGCCAAGAAGCTCGATACCGACGCCACTCCGGCGTTGAAGCGGTTGCCCGAAATCGCCGCCCAGCTGCAGAATTCGCTCGCCCAGGCCAACCGCCTGTTTGGCTCGCTCAACACGGGTTATGGCGACAATTCGCGCTTCCGCCGCGACCTCGATCGGCTCCTGCCGCAGATTACCGACGCGGCGCGCTCGATCCGCGCCCTGACCGACCTGCTGTCGCGCCATCCCGAGGCCCTGATCCAAGGGCGCAGCAACACCGGCAAGGAGTGACCAGGATGGCTCTGGGTCGTCGCCGCTTTGCAAGCCTTGCCCTGCCGCTTCTCGCCGTGGCGTGCTCCTCACCGGATCCGGTCTACTACACGGTGGCAACGCGCCCGGGGGCCGTCCTGACGTCCGGTCCCAAGGTCATCATGCTGAAGGACATCAGCCTGGCGAGCTATCTCGATCGCCGCGAGATCGTGCGGTCGTCGGAAGGCTACAAGCTCGACGTCCGCTCGAACGACTGGTGGGGCCAGCCGCTGGGCGGGATGCTGGGCAATAGCCTGGTCATCGAGCTTTCCCAGCGCCTGCCCGGCAGCACGATCTATGCGGAGAGCGGCGCCATCAACGCGGATCCCAACGCCGTCATCGGCATCAATTTGCAGCGTCTTGACGCCGACAGCGCCGGCGCGCTCGTCCTGCTGGCCCAGGTCGCCGTCGAATTCAACCGGCCGCAGCGCACGGCGTCGCGCACCTTCACGATCACCAAGCCGCTGCCGGCACCGGGCACGCCGGGCCTCGTGGCGGCGATCAGCGATGCCTTGGCCGAACTCGCCGACGGCATCGCGGCAATGCTGCGGCCGTAGATGCGACGGCTTTTTTCTTTGCCGGGAGCACGCCGCTCCAGGGGCGCATCATCGATGAGCGCCGCTGGAGCGGCGCCCTCCCAGCCCATCACCAGGCCCGAGCTTCGCGAGTGTCCTGGCTGCGGTTTGTTCCAGATCGTGCCGGCGCTCGAGCCCGACATGCGTTCCAACTGCACGCGTTGCGGCACCGTGCTGCGGCTCACCCGCGCCGACCCGCTGAACCGTCACATGGCGCTCACCTTCGCAGCCTTGGTGCTGTTCGCCGTGCTGTGGCTGGCCATGCTGATGAAGGTTTCGACCGCCGGCATCGTGCATGAGACCACGCTGGAATCGGGGCCGATCGAGCTGGTCAACCGCGGCCTGTGGCCATTGGCGCTCGCTGTCGCCTTCACCACGGCGATCGCGCCTGTCATCAAGTTTGCCGGCACGCTTTATGTGCTGATCGGCCTCAAGATGCGATGGCTGCCGCCCAACCTGCGCGGCGTGTTCCTGGTGGCGCGCCGCATAGGCATCTGGGCGATGCTGGAGGTGCTGCTGCTGGGCGTCTTCGTGGCCTACACCAAGCTCGGTGACCTGGTCACGATCGAGCTCGGTCCGGCCGTCTATGCGCTCGGCCTGCTCACCATCGTCGTGGTGTGGGCTGAAACTGCGTTCGATCCGCACGTCGTGTGGGAGGAGATCGAGCGGCGCGGCCAGACGCACGCGCCAATGCCCGAAAGGGCGCCGCTCGACTTCCGGCCTGGCGCCGCCGGGTGCGAGGGCTGTGGCTTGGTCAGCGTGCCCGCCGAGAACAGCGGCCGGTGCCCGCGCTGCGGCTCTGCGGTGCACGAGCGCAAGCCCGGCAGCATCGTGCGGACCTGGTCCTTCGTGATCGCCGCCGCCATTCTCTACATTCCGGCCAACGTCTATCCGGTGCTGACCGTAATCCAGCTCGGCGCCGGCGAGCCCAGTACCATCCTGGGCGGCGTCGAGGAACTGCTGGCTTCGCAGATGTATCCGCTGGCGCTGCTGGTGTTCTTTGCCAGCATCCTGGTGCCGCTGTTCAAACTGATCGGGCTCAGCGCCATGTTGCTGACCACCCAGCTCGCGGGTCCCGACTCGGGCGCCGCGACGCTGCTGCGCGAGCGTACGCGGCTCTACTATGTCGTGGCCTGGATCGGCCGCTGGTCGATGGTCGACATCTTCATGGAGTCGCTTCTGGGCGCGCTGGTCCAGTTCGGCCGCGCGGTCACCATCGAACCCGGCATCGGCGCCGTCGCCTTCTGCGCCGTGGTGTTCATCACCATCTTCGCCGCGGAGGCCTTCGATCCGCGCCTGATGTGGGATGCCGCCGCCCGCAACGCCCATCGCCCGCTGCCGTCCGGCCGACCCTATCCCGGCATCGCATCGGCGCCCGCCCTCAATTGAGCGCGAAGGCGAAGCCAAGCTTGATCGTGTGGAACTCGTTGAGGCTGCCGGTGGGCCGCACCTCCGTGAGCTCGTATCCGGCCGATACCTTGGCGCCGCGGCCGATATCGACGACCAGCCCACCGTAGAACTTGTTCCTGTCGTAGCCGGTGGTGCGGCCCGTGCCGTCGGTCTTGAGGCTGAAGTAGACCTCGTCCGACACCAGGACCGACCAGGGCGAATCGCCGATCGAGTGCTGTGCGCTCAGCCGATAGCGCGAACGAACCAGGAGGGCGCCGTTGCTGTCGAGGAACAGCTCCTCCAGGCGCAGGCGATTGGCCAGCGAGAGATGGCCGAAGTCCATGCCGTAGGCGATGTCCTGGTAGGGGCCGCGCGTAGCGACGAGCTGTGTCGTGAACGGCTGGTACTGGACATAGCCTCCGACAACCGCCCAGTGGGGGGTGATCGCAAACTCGACGCCTGGGCGGAGCTCCAGGTTGCGGGCGCGGTCGATGTCGTGGTCGAGAGTAAGCTGGGAATCGAGCCGCAGGCGCCACTGCGGATTGAGCCCGTATTCGAAACCGAGTTCCGTCGCGAGGCGCAGATCGTCGTTTGGCGTCTGCGGCGGGGCCGGCTGCTTCGTTACCTTCGCCTGTTTCTGCTGTGCCGCCGCCGGCGCGATTGCGATCGTCGCTGCAGCCAGCGCCGACAGGACGGCCGCGGCCAGGAGACGAGGTGGCACCCGATCGGCCACCTTCGTGAACGCGGACATGTAACGGTCTGTACTCTCAATTGTCATAATCGGGAAGGATCGGCAGATCCGGCGCTCTCAGTACAGACGCAATGGCGGCTTCCAGCTTGAAGACGTCGCATCTGCCGCCTAGGCTGAGCGCAGGCCGGCAAGGCGGCCACCCGTCCGCGGAAAGGGCCCAGCCCACCTTATGGTTTCATTCTGGTCATTCGACCTTTCCTGCCCGCGAGCGGACGCCGGGCTTCAAGGAAAGGGAGATCATGTCCGACACTGACGGCACGCGCCGCGCGCTTCCCGCTCGCCCCTCCAAGGAACATCTGCGCAAGCAGGCCAAACGCCTGGCCGACGGGCAATCGCTGGGCCTCGCCCAGGCGCAACGGAAAATCGCCGCGACCTACGGCTCGGCCAGCTGGGCCGATTTGATGCGCCGAGTCGACAGGGCCCGTGGGGACGCTGCGACGGTGTCGCTGTCGCCGCTCGCCGCCGCGGCTCATGCCGGCGACCTGCCGGCGGTTCAGCGTCTTCTGCGCGAGGGGCAGGGGACCGAAGGCGCTCGCGGCGACGGCAACACGCCGCTGTGGCTGGCTTGTGCGAGCGACGCGCCGGCTGATGCGCGAATCGCGATCGCCGAGGCGCTCTTGGCGGCCGGTGCCGAAATCCGCAACGACGGTGTCGGCGGAACGGCCTTGCACGCCGCCGCGGCGCGCGGCCCGCTCGCTCTCGTCGAGCTGCTGATCCGCCACGGCGCGCTGGAATGGCAGGGTGACCGCAAGGGCCGGCCGCCGCTCGCCGCGGCGAAAAAAGGCGAGGCCGCCGACAAGGCCGCCATCGTCGAGCTGCTCGATCGCCCGGTGATCCGTGATCGGGCGTTGCGCGCTGCCGTGGCGGCGATCCGGCACGGCGATGTCGCGGGGCTGGCGCGCCTTCTCGATGCCGAGCCGCGCCTCTTGCGCGAACGCATCATCGAGCCCGCGTGCTACCGCGAGGCGGACCGCCCGCAGTATTTCCGCGATCCCAAGCTCTTCTGGTTCATCGCCAACAACCCGACCTGATGAAGCGGATGCCCGACAACATCGCCGAGGTTGCCGGGACCATGATCGCGCGCGGCGTCGACAAGGCCGACCGGGACTATGCGCTGGAGCTTGTCATGACGAGTTCGCCGGCGCGCGAACAGGGTCTGCAGATCCCGCTGGTCGAGCTTCTCCTGCGGGCCGGCGCGACAGCCACGACGCATGCGATCGCCATGACGCTGGGCCATCGCGAGCTCGCACCGATCCTGGCGCTGCTGCAGGCCGGGCACGAGATGACCGCACCGATCGCCGCCGCGCTAGGCCGGACCGACCGGCTTGCCGAGCTGCTGCGCAGCGCGTCGGCCGACGACGTCCAGAATGCGCTCGGCATGGCCGTCATCAACGGCCAGACCGACGCGGCGCGCCAGGCCCTTGACGCTGGCGCCGATCCCAACCGGTTCCTGCCGGTTCACACGCATAGCCTGCCGTTGCATCAGGCGGCGCTCGACGAGAACCTGGAGCTGATGGAGTTGCTGGTCGGGCGCGGCGCTCGCACCGACGTCGCCGACAAATTGTGGAACGGAACACCCCTCGATTGGGCGATTCATCAGGGCAAGGATCGCGCCCGGGGTTGGCTCGAACGGACGGGCCCAACTAGGTCAATTGCAGGTAGACTGACGTTTTAGCTGCTTCGGAACGCTTTTTGCTGGTTAGGTAGAACTGGAACAGGAGGAGCACCAAAAATGGCCAAGGAAATTCTGTGCGGCTTCGGCATCGACGTCGATGCCGTGGCGGGCTGGCTGGGCAGCTATGGCGGCGAGGATTCGCCTGACGACATTTCGCGCGGCCTGTTCGCGGGCGAGGTCGGCAGCCCGCGGCTGCTCAAGATGTTCGAACGCCTGGGCATCAAGACCACCTGGTTCATTCCCGGCCACTCGATCGAGACCTTTCCGAAGGAGATGAAGGCGGTGGCCGATGCCGGCCACGAGATCGGCATCCATGGCTACAGCCACGAAAACCCGATCGCCATGACGCGTGAGCAGGAGACCGAGATTCTCGACAAGTGCATCGATCTGGTGACCAAGCTGTCGGGCAAGCGGCCGACCGGCTATGTGGCGCCGTGGTGGGAATTTTCGCCGGTCACCAACGAACTGCTGCTCGAGCGCGGCATCAAGTACGACCATTCGCTGATGCACAACGACCATCAGCCTTACTATGTGCGGGTGGGCGACGTTGGACCAAGATCGACTACGCCAAGAAGCCACGCGAATGGATGGTGCCGCTGAAGCGCGGCCACGAGACCGACCTGATCGAGATTCCGGCGAGCTGGTATCTCGACGACCTGCCGCCCATGATGTTCATCAAGAAGTCGCCCAACAGCCACGGCTTCGTCAATCCGCGCGACATCGAGGAGATGTGGCGCGACCAGTTCGACTGGGTCTATCGCGAATACGACTACGCGGTGTTTCCCATGACCATCCATCCCGACGTCTCGGGCCGGCCGCACGTGCTGATGATGCTGGAGCGGCTCTACCATCACATGATCGGCCATCCCGGCGTGCGCTTCGTCACCATGAACGAGATGGCCGACGACTTCGCCAAGCGGTCGCCGAGGAAGAAGTGACGGCCTCCGGCCCGTCATCCCGAGCGAAGCGCCGCAGGCGCGCAGTCGAGGGACCTGTTCTTCTGCAGATGTTGCATGAAGAGGTCCCTCCGCTTCGCCTCCCTTCGACTTCGCTCAGGGCAGGCGCGGCGCTCAGCTCCGGTCGGGATGACGGTTGAGTCATGTGCGCGCTGTGTGGCGTGCTGGGCGGCTCCGGTCATTGGACCGATGCTGCTGCGCGCCCCGGCGTGTTCACACGCAATGTCGATGGCCTGCAGCGCCGGCGCGAGCGGGCTCATCGCATCGCCTGCGCCAGCCGCGTGCTCGACTACTACGGCCTGACGCTGTCGCGACTGGCAGGCGAGCTCGTACGTCCTGTCGACGGCGACCGGCAAGACCGAGATCGTCGACAATCTCACCCACCTCTGGGCCACAGCCGAGAAGCTTTTCGGCCGGCCCTGCGATCCGTTCGATCCCGACCTGATCCTGCGGCTGGAGACGTCCGGTGGCTGAGCCGGTCTTCACTCCGGTCAACCTGATCACGGGCTTCCTGGGTTCGGGCAAGACCACGCTGCTGCAGCGCCTGCTCGGCCGATCCCGCGCTCGCCGACACCGCGGTGCTGATCAACGAATTCGGCGAGGTCGGACTCGATCACCATCTGCTGGAGCGCATCGACGACACCATGGTGCTGCTGCAGTCGGGCTGCCTGTGCTGCACCATCCGCGGCGAGCTGTCGGCGGCGATCAAGGACCTGCATTCCAAGCGCGAGCGTGGGCTCGTGCCGGCGCTTCCGCCGGCTGGTCGTCGAAAGCACCGGCCTGGCCGACCCGTTCCCCATCCTCTCGACGGTGCAGGCCGATCCGGTGCTGCGGCACCATTTCCGGCTCGGCAACGTCATCACCACGGTCGATGCGGTGAACGGCACAGCCCAGCTGGCGCGCCAGCCCGAGTGCATCAAGCAGGTCGCGGTCGCCGACCGGCTGGTGCTGACCAAGACCGATCTCGCCGCCTGCGGAGGCGACCGAGGCCCTGATCGCTCGCCTGCGCCGGCTCAATCCATCGGCGCCGCTGTCGCGTGCAGCCGAAGCGCGGCTCGATGTCGAGGCCCTGCTGTCGCACGACCTGTTTGCGACAGCCGGCCGCAGCGAAGCGGCGCGGCGCTGGTTCGCGGCGGAAGTGACCCCGCGTGACGAGGGGCCCGCGCACGATCGCAACCGCCACGACGAGACCATCCATGCCTTCGCGCTCAGCTTCGAGGGGCCGCTCGACTGGACCCTGTTCGGCCTGTGGCTGACGATGCTGCTCAACCGTCACGGCGAGAAGCTGTTGCGCGTGAAGGGCATCCTGAACGTCGCGGGCTCGCCCGCGCCGGTGGCCGTGCATGGCGTGCAGCACCTCGTCCATCCGCCCGTGCACATGGCAGGCTGGCCCGACGCCGACCGGCGATCGCGACTGGTCTTCATCGTCGACGGTCTCGATCGCGGCCTGATCGAACGCTCGTTGCGGGCATTTTTGCGACAGGACGCGGGCAACGGAGAGCGGGCTTTCGATCAAACAGCACTGGCGTGAATTCGGCTGACTGCTACTCGTCGGCCTTCAATTCGACGCCTTTGCGGCCTATGTCGAGGCCCAGTCCAAGGAGCCTCGACGTGTCCAGATTTCTGACGCTGTTGATCGTTTGCGTGGCGACAGCCTTGCCGCTTGCCGCGAGAGCTGAGACCGGCGAGCGCGCCGCCGATCTCAGATACTGCGCCCAACTCAGCGAGCTATACGTTCGTTATGTCGGCCGATCGGAGGCAGGCCCCAGGGCGCCGGTCAGGCCCGATGTCGACGCCGGTGTCGCCCTGGCCAAATGCAGGGAAGGCGATGCCGTAACGTCTATTCCAATTCTCGAACGCAAACTCGTCAATGCGGGGTTCACGTTGCCGCCGCGCGGCTAGTAATAGTGGTAACCTCGCCGCCGCGTCGGCAGGCGGGACACGACGGCGATGATGAGGCTCGTCATGGCGAGTGTCTGCAGGCCGGCGCGTGCAAGATGCGAGTATTCCCAGATCCGCCGCAGCCTCATCCAGTCGTCGGTCTCCACCGTCCAGTTCGCGGTCGCGACGTTTGCCGGATGAGTATAGGTCCAGAACAGGACCTGGGCGCCCAGCACGAAGAGGATGGCGAGAACGGTCGGCACGAGCACGCGTCGGTCGCGCCGCACCAGATAAGCCGTCGTGACCAGGGAGATGAGCTGGACGACGACGAGCAGCAGCGAGAAGTTGCTCCAGCCGCGATAGACCTGTTGGATGACGAAGTACTCGTCGCGCGCCAGGTTCATTTTTGTCGGCAGCTCGAAGGCATGCGCCAAAGCCGGGCCGAGCATCACCGCCGACGCCAGCAGAGCGATGAAAAAAGCGACGCTGGAGGCACGGATCGGCATGGGAGGCTTTCGGACGCTGGGGCGGCTCCGCTGGTTGCAATGTGTGAGGTCCTGCTACGGCCACTCTGTTGCAATGAGATGTCGGCAGGGTGAGATCGCTGCGGCGCTTCGTCAACGCGCGCCGTGCTATGAAATTCAGGTCGAGCCTCTCGCTTGCGCGATTTTCACCGGCTGTGTCAGGGCTTCCAGCGCAGGAAATTCGCGATCAACCGCAGCCCGGTCGCCTGGCTCTTCTCGGGGTGGAACTGCGTGCCGGCCAGATTGTCGCGGCCGACGGCGGCGGTGATCGGGCCGCCGTAATCGGTGAGCGCCAGGACGGTTTCGGGTCGTGCCGCCTTGAGCTGGAATGAATGCACGAAATAGGCGTGGTCACGGTTGGCGATGCCGGCCAGCAGCGGATGCGGCCTGAGATCCGTCAACTCGTTCCAGCCCATGTGCGGGATCTTGAGACGCCCGCCTTCGGCATTCCGGGCGGGCTCGATGCGCACGACGTCGCCTTGGATCCAGTCGAGTCCGGCATGGATGCCATATTCGACTCCGCGCGTGGCCATGAGCTGCATGCCGACGCAGATGCCGAGGAAGGGCTTGCCGCGTTCGATCACCTCGCGCTGCAGGGCATCGACCATGCCGGGCACGCCATAGAGCCCGGCGCGGCAGTCGGCGAAGGCGCCGACGCCTGGCAGGACGATGCGGTCGGCCTCGGCCACGTCGCGCGGGCTCGACGTCACAAGCACGCGATCGTCCACGCCCGCCTCGCGCGCGGCGCGCTCGAAGGCCTTGGCGGCGGAGCGGAGGTTGCCCGATCCGTAATCGACGATGGCGACGGTCATCGGCGTGTGTTCAGAGAACGCCTTTGGTGCTGGGCACGGCCGCGGCCTGGCGCGGATCGATCTCGACCGCGATTCTGCAGCGCGCGCGCCAGCCCCTTGAAGCAGCTCTCGACGATGTGGTGGTTGTTGTCGCCGTAGTGGTTCCACACGTGCAAGGTGAGCCCGCCCAATTGGGCGAAGGCCTGGAACCACTCCTTGAACAATTCGGTGTCCATGGTGCCGAGCTTGGGCTTGGAGAAGACGACCTTCCAGATGAGGTAAGGCCGGTTGGAGGCGTCGAGGGCCACTTCGGTCAGGGTCTCGTCCATCGGGATGTGGGCGGCGCCATAGCGGCGGATGCCGGCGCGGTCGCCCAGCGCCTTGGCCAGGCACTCGCCCAGCACGATGCCGCTGTCCTCGGTGGTGTGGTGATAGTCGATATGCAGGTCGCCGTCGGCGCGGAGCGTGATGTCGATCAGGCTGTGGCGGCTCAACTGCTCCAGCATGTGATCGAGAAAGCCGATGCCGGTCTTGATGTCGTACTTGCCGGTGCCGTCGAGGTTGATGGCGGCGGCGATGCGCGTCTCCTTGGTGGCCCGCGACACGAACGCCCGCCGCCCGCCGCTGCCGGGGGTGGTGAGGAGCTGGGTCGCGGCCTCGGGAGAGGCCTTCTTTTTGACGGCCTGGCGGGCCATTCCTGCGGTCCTTTCGCTTGCCGGGATGTTCATACAGGAACGCGGGCGGCACGGTCGAGCGCGACGCGCGTCAGAATGACGCCCAAAAGCACGATCAGGCCGCCCAGCACGCGGGCCGTCGTCAGCGGATCGCCGAAAAACGCCGCCGAGAGGCCCACGCCCGCCACCGGGATCAGGTACATGTAGACCATGACCCGGCTCACCCCCAGCCGGTCGAGGCCGGCGCTGATGCCCAGGAAGGCAACGCCCACCGGGAAGATCGCGGTGTAGAGCCAGAAGCCCAGCAGGCGGTCGTCGAGCCTGCGCGAACTCCGACAGCGAGTCGAAGGCCAGTGCGATCGGCAGCAGCACCAGCGAGCCGATCAGGGTGGTCCAGGCCATCACCCGGAGCGCCCCGAGGCGGAAGTTGTAGGGTGCGCAACGATCGACATAGAGCGCCCAGGCGAAGGCCGACAGCATCCAGATCAGCGTGCCGTCGAGGCTGCCGAACGAGATCGTGAATGCCGCGAGCGAGTTGTTGACCACCAGCACCACACCGGCGAAGGCGATGACGATGCCGCTCCAGCCCAGCGCCGGCAGCCGGCGTCCGCTGAGCCAGGCCAGGATGGCGGAGAAGGCCGTCGTCGTGGTCATGACGATCGAGCCCAGGGAGGGCGCGCTTCGCGCCATGGCGAGACCCCAGCAGGCCTGGAACAGGCTGACGCCAATCAGCGACAGCAGGATGATCGGCACCCAGTCGCGCCGGGGCAGCGCCAAAGGCCGGCGCATCAGCACCATCATGGCGAACAGGAAGAGCGACGCGACCAGGTAGCGCGAGGCGCCGTAGAGCAGCGGACTCATGACGGCGAGCACTTCCTTGGCGAAGGGATAGCTCGACCCCATCAGCATCACCGCGCCAAACATGATCGCGTCGGCGGTCCAGCGACCCTTCATGCCCCTCCCCCGTCATACGGGGGAGGGTGCGGGAGGGGGAGGGCCGCACAGACGATTGTTGAAAGTTTCAGATCTGAAATCAGCTCGCTCCTCGACTGAGGCCTTCCCCCTCCGGCGCTGCGCGCCACCTCCCCCGTAAGACGGGGGAGGTTAAGAGGTTGGCGCCGTCGACGCCTTCTGCACGCCCCAGAAGCCGAACAGCGCGCCGGCGACGCGGCGGATCTGGATCTCCTCCGAGCCTTCGGTGATGCGGTAGCGCCGGTGGTGGCGGTAGATGTGCTCGAACGGCGTGTGGCGCGAATAGCCGATGCCGCCATGGACCTGGATGGCGCGATCGGCCGCCTCGCAGACCAGGCGATTGGCGCGGTAGTTCGACATCGCCACCCATTCGCTCACTTGCATGTGGTGCTGGCGGTCGAGATTCCACGCTGTCTTGCGCACCAGCCCGCGCGTCATCTCGGCCTCGGTGTGCAGCTCGGCGAGCGGAAACTGGATCGCCTGGTTGGCGGCCAGCGCCTTGCCGAACACCTTGCGGTTCTTGGCGTAGGCCACCGACATGTCGATGCAGTACTGCGCTGCGCCCAGGCTCGACGCCGCCTGACGGATGCGGTTCTCGTGCACGAAGGTCTGCGCCACGTCGAGGCCGCGACCTTCCTCGCCCAGCATGGTCGAGGCCGGCACCTTGACGTTGGTGAGCGACACCTCGGCGTGATCGGACGGCATGTTGAAGGTCCACCACATGTGCTCGACCTTGAAGCCCGGCGTCGTGACCGGCACCAGGAAGGCCGAGATGCCGCGCGCATCACCGGCCTTGCCCGAGGTGCGGGCGAAGACGAGGTCGACCGTGGCGGTGTGCATGCCGGTGTTGAACCGCTTCATGCCGTTGATCATCCAGTCGCCGCCTTGCTTCGCGGCCGTGGTCTCCATGAAGGTGGCGTCGGAACCATGATTGGGCTCGGTCAGGCCGAAGGCGATGCGCTCCTTGCCGGTGAACATGCCCTCGAGATAACGGTCCTTCTGCTCCTTGGTGCCGAAGCGGTGCAGCAGCAGCGCCACCGGGAAGTTGCCGACGATCGAGCTCTCGTTCTGCAGGTCGTTGTGCAGGCCGAGCCCCTTGTGCGCGAGATGCTCGCGGATGATCGCCATGGCGAGGTTGGAGCCCTCCTTGCCGCCCAGCTCCTTGGGCAGGGCAAAGCGCAGATGGCCCGCTTTGTCGGCCCGGCGGCGCATCTCGGCCAGAAGCGCCTCCCATTCGTGCCGCGGCTGGCCGTCATTGTCCCAGTCGGTGCGGGCATGCTCGCGGCGATGGTCGAAGAAGCGGATATTGTCGTTCTCGCGCTCGAGCGGCCGGATCTCGCGCTCGATGAAAGCGTCGAGCTCGACGCAGATAGGCCGCGATGTCGGCGGGAATATCGAAGTCCATGGGTCGTTCCTCCGCTGAACACCATCATGAACGGGCGTTCACCCGCCATCTTAGGCGGTGGGCAGGTCGATGCGGAAGCGACTGCCGCCGCCCTCTGCCGCCAAGCAAACCGCTTCGCCGCCATGGCGTCGGGCGATCTGGCGCACCAGCGCCAGGCCAAGGCCACTGCCGCGGCCGTTCTCGCGCGTCTGCGTCGAGGCGATAGAAGGGTTCGAAGATGCGCTCGCGTTCGGACGCCGGCACACCGGGCCCGTGGTCGGCGCACTTCCAGCACGGCGCGGCCTGCTTCGGCGGTGACCGTCACCGAGATCGGCCCGTCGCCGGCGTAACGTCGGGCGTTTTCCAGGAGGTTGCGGATCAGGCGGCGCAGCAGCAGTCGGTCGCCCGAGACAATGGCCGGCGTGCCCGCGGCCTCGAGGTCGTAGTGTGCGGCCTCTTCGGCGGCGAGCGCCAGAAGATCGGTGGGTTCATGCCTGTCGAGAACGGGCTGGGAGTTCGAGCCGGCTCGCCAGGAGAATCTCCTCGATCAACTGGTCAAGTTCGGCGATGTCGTGCTTCAGCGACTCCCGGGTCTTCACGTCGGCGGCGTCGCTCAGCAACGAAGCCGCGACGGCGATGCGGGTGAGCGGCGTGCGCAGTTCGTGGCTGCAGTTGGCGAGCAGCAGCCGATGGGCTGCGACCAATTCCTCGATGCGCTGGGCGGAGCGGTTGAAGCTTGCGGCCAGTGCCGCCACCTCGTCGTGGCCTTCGACCTTGACCCGCGCGCCGAGATTGTCGCCGAACCTTTCGACGCCGACTTTCAGCCGCTCCAGCCGCCGGCCGAGCCCGCGCACGACGGGGTAGGCGCCGACCGCGACGGCCAGCGCCACCAGCACCAGGAACGCCGTGATCCAGACGGTCGGGCTGGTCCGCTCGTGGACCTGGCGAGCGACCAGCCAGCGCCCGTCGGGCAGCTGCAGGGTGAAGTTCGGGCCGCCCGGGCTGCGTCGCCAGCCGGTGCGGGCGCGCCCGGCATCGAAGCGCGGCGGCGGCCTGCCGGCCATGGCGATCATGGCGCCGTTCGGCCGGTAGAGGGCGAGATCGAAGCTGAGCTTGCGGTGCAGCTCCTCGACGGCCTTGCGCTGCTCGGCCACCGGCGCATCGGCGTCGGGCAACAGGGCGCCGGTGAGATCGGCGGCGACGTCGAGATATTGCGGCGTGCGGGCGGCGTCCTCGGCGAACCACCACAGCATCGCCGCCGCGCCCACGAACACCGCCAGCACGACGAGGATCGTGAGGTAGAACTGCAGATAGAGGCGCTGCACTCAGACCTCCTCCCCCGTCATACGGGGAAGGGTAGGGAGGGGGAGAGCCACAGACGTGCCCACGACAAATTCAGATCTGAAATGGTCAGTCATCTTGACTGGGGCCTTCCCCCTCCGGCCCTTCGGGCCACCTCCCCCGTATGACGGGAGAGGCAGTGACGCTGATCTCGTCATCGGTCCTGATCCCGCGCAAAGACGTAGCCCGCGCCGCGCACCGTCAGGATGCGGCGCGGCTTCTTGGGATCGTCCTCGATGGCAGCGCGAATGCGCGAGATGTGGACGTCGACCGAGCGGTCGAAGGCTTCGAGCTTCTCGCCCTTCAGCAGGTCCATCAGCGCGTCGCGCGACAGCACGCGGCCGGCCCGCTCGGCCAGCGACCAGCAGGAGGACGAACTGGTAGGAGGTGATGATCCGCTCCTCGCCGTCGACCCGCACCACGCGCGCGCCCTTGTCGATCTCGAGCCGGCCGAAGCGCAGCGTCTCGGACTTAGCCGGTGCTGCCCTTGCGGCGCAGGATGGCGCGCAGGCGGGCCTGCAGCTCGCGCGGCTCGAAGGGCTTGGCGAGGTAGTCGTCGGCGCCGACCTCCAGCCCGACCACGCGGTCCATCGGTTCGCCGCGCGCCGTCAGCATCAGGATCGGCACGTCGGTCGAGCCGCGCAGGCGGCGGCAGAGATCGAGGCCGTCGGCGTCGGGCAGCATGAGGTCGAGGATCACCGCGTCGAAGGCCTCGCGCTTCAAGCAGCGCCTCGCCGTCGCGTGCCGTGCCGGCGATCGTCACGCGAAAGCCCGCCCCGCCGAGATAGTCGGAGACCATCCCGGCGAGGCGGTTATCGTCGTCGATCATCAGGATGCGCTCGGCCATCGGCTCAGTATCGGGCCGGGGAGACCCCGATGTCACTTGCCGCGGCTAGCCGTGACGCTTGCCGTGGTTTTCGCCGTGGCCCTCGCTCCAGTTCTTGAAGAACGCCTGGCGCTGCTGAGGCGCTCAGCACGTTGCCGGCGTCGGTCAGCGCCTTGGTGAAGCGCTTGGAGCTCTCGTCGGCCACCTTCATCTGCTCGGCGCGGATCGCTCGATCCGGGCCGGGTCGATGGTCGGCGCCTGCAGCGCGTCTTCCATCGCCTTGCGGTTCTCGACGCGCTGGTCATGCAGCGGCTTCATGTCCTTGAAGGCGCCTTCCAGGATGCCGCCGACCTTCTTCTTCTGGTCGGCCGTGGCGTCGGTGCCGGTCAGGGCCTTGTCGACGCGCTTCTCGATGCGCTGCTGGAACTTGGCCGGGTCGAACGCCTGGCCGTCGGTCTTGGCGTAGGCGACGCCGCCGGCCGTCGCGACGAGGCTGCCGGCGAGCAGCGCCGCCATCATCGTGGTCAGGCTCTTGCGGCGGCTGCCGTTCAGTTTGTTTTCCGTGTTGGTCATTTCAGTCTCCTTGGGTTCGGGCCTATCGCCCTTGGAGCCGATATGGACCTCCGCCGTTTCGCCGTCGTCTCGCCCGCGGTAAAGTTGTGTAAAGATCCCGCCATGACGACCCTCGCAACTGAGCGGCTGACGCTGCGGCCCCTGGTGCCAGACGACGCCGAAGCCTACGCCGCCATGCGGTTTCATCCGCAGGTGGTGAAGTGGCTGCCGCCCGCCTCGGGCGATCCGGCCGGCACGGGACGGTCCACGATCGAGCGCTTCGCGGAGGGATGGCGGACGCGCGGCTATGCGCCCGTGGGGCGTGTTCCTGGAGGGACGGCTGATCGGCCATGGCGGTCTCAACTATGTTCCCGAATTCGCCGAGACCGAGGTGCTGTGGGCCCTGCATCCCGACGCCTGGGGCAATGGCTACGCCACCGAAGTGGCGCGCGCCGCGCTGGGCTACGGCTTCGACACGCTGGGACTGGATCTGATCTTCGCCATTACCCTGCCGGACAACCGTTCCTCGCAGGCGGTGATGAAGCGGCTCGGTCTCACTTACCGGCGCAAGGTGGAATACAAGGGGTTCAAGGATGTCGTCTGGTTCGACATGGATCGGCAAGTTTGGCATCGCACCCTGTCATCCCGAGCGTAGCGAGGGACCCTTAAGGCCGCCGCAAAGGTCCCTCGCTCCGCTCGGGATGACAATTTTGTCGGCATAGAATTTCGTGCGCTTCAGCCAAGCCGACGACGCTTCTCCGGTTCGCCCGAGACGGCACCAGCCAGAATGTCCATGGCCGCACGATGGGTGGCGGCATCGCCCGCCGCCAGCACCGAGCCGTCGGAATCGCATGTCGAGCTCCTGGCCGTGCCAGTCGGTGATCAGGCCGCCGGCACCCTTGATCACCGGCGACCAGTGCCGCGAAGTCGTAGAGCTTGAGCGAATTCTCGACCACCAGATCGACATGGCCCGAGGCCAGCAGGCCGTAGGCATAGCAGTCGCCGCCCCAGCGGAAGAGCTTCACCTTCTGCGTCAGCGCCTCGTGGCGCTTGCTCGAAGGCGCCGGGAAACATGATCGGCGCCGTCGAATACATGTAGGCGCGATCGAGCGCCGGGCAGGCGCGCACCTGGATCGGTCTGTCCGTTGAACGTCGACCGTTCGCCCGCGACGCCCAGCCAGCGCTCCTGCAGGATCGGCTGGTCGATGATGCCCAGCACCGGCTGGCCGCGATGGAGGAGCGCGATCAACGTGCCGAAGATCGGCAGGCCGGTGATGTAGGCCTTGGTGCCGTCGATCGGATCGAGCACCCAGACATAGTCGGCGTCGACGCGCACGGCGCCATGCTCCTCGCCGTACACGCCGTGGCTTGGCACGTGCTCGGTCAGGAGCGCGCGCATGGCGGTCTCGGCCTCGCGGTCGGCGATGGTGACCGGGCTCAGGTCGGTCTTGTCGTCGACCGTGACTTGGGTGCGAAAGTAGCGGGCCGCGATGGGACGGGCGGCATCGGCGAGACGATGGGCCAGAGCGACCAGCTCGGCGGGAACCGATCCGGCCATGCGGTCGTCCTCGGTCCTATTTCGGCAGCGGCGGCGGGTTGTCGTTCATGGTGCGCAGATAGGCGATGACGTCGGCGCGCTCCTGCTCCTTGGGCAGACCGGCGAACGCCATCTTGGTGCCGCGCACGAAAGCCTGCGGCTTGAAGATCATGTGGTTGATGTCTTCGTAGGTCCACTCGCCGCCCTTGGCTTGCAACGCCGACGAGTAGCTGAAGCCCTCGTGGCTCGCCTTCTTGCGGCCGACGATGTCCCACTGGTTCGGGCCGACCTTGTTCGGGCCGCCCTTGTCGATGGTGTGGCAGGTGAAGCACTGCTTCTTGAAGATCGCCTTGCCGGCCTCGACATTGGCGCTGGCGAGCATAGGACCGATCGGCGGAAGCTCCGCAGCCGGCGCGGCGGCGGCCGTTTCCGTCGGCGCCTCGTCGGCAACGGCAAGGGCTGGCTTCTCCAGCCTGTGCACGGAGACGACCGCGTTGGAGACCTTGCCGACCACCATCGCGAAGAGGGCCGAGGCCAGAACGCAGCCCGCAATCGTGTTGAAACTGGCCATAGTCAGATCCCAGAGCGCCAAAAATTCCGGACGATGCTGTAGCACGCCCGCATGCCGGCCAGTAGTATCCGATCGACGCATCCGGCTCGCGCGGCGGAACGTCGCAAGTCACGGATTTTGCGAGGTTTTTCGCCGATCGTCAGGCTGTTGACGGCGCCGGTCCAACGGGCGAAACAGCCGGCCGACAAGGCACTGACAGGCGAGCGCGCGGGGGGAGGTCGGGAGATGGCGAAGGCGCTGAAGGCCTCCAACACGATCGCCTTCCAGGGCGAGCCCGGCGCCAATTCCGACATGGCCTGCCGCGCGGCCTTTCCCTACATGACGACACTGCCCTGTCCGACCTTCGAGGCGGCAATGGGCGCCGTGCAGGCCGGCCAGGCGGAGCTTGCCATCATCCCGGTCGAGAACTCGATCGCCGGCCGCGTCGCCGACCTGCACAGCCTGTTGCCGCACACCAGGCTCAAGATCGTCGCCGAGCACTTCCAGCGGGTCGAGCATTGCCTGGTTGCGCTGCCCGGCGCCTCGCTGAAGATCGATCAAGACGGTGAAGAGCCACGTCCAGGCGCTGTCGCAGTGCCGCAACTTCCTGCGGAAGCACCGCTTTGCGCCTTTGGTTCATGCCGACACCGCGGGCGCCGCGCGCGAGATCGCCGAGATCGGCGACAAGAGCGTGGGCGCCATCGCCTCGTCGCTGGCGGCGCGGATCTATGATCTCAAGGTGCTGGCGAAGAACATCGAGGATGCCGACCACAACACCACGCGCATGCTGGTGTTCTCGCGCCATGAAGCGGCGCCCGACTGGCGCACCGTGCAGTGCATGACGGCCTTCCTGTTCCGCGTGAAGAGCGTGCCGGCGGCGCTCTACAAGGCGCTGGGCGGCTTTGCGACCAACGGCGTCAACATCGTGAAGCTGGAAAGCTATCTCTCTGGCGCACGCTTCGAGCAGGCAGAGTTCTATGCCGAGGTCGAGGGCCATCCGCGAGCAACGCAGCCTGCAGCTGGCGCTCGAGGAGCTCGGCTTCTTCTCCGAGCAGTTCAAGCCGCTCGGGACTTTTCCCGTCAATCCTTTCCGGCGCAAGGGCTGGGAAGCGCCGACCCGTCCCGGCACCTGAGACGCGTCATGCCGCAGCAGCCCGTCCGCATCGCTCCTTCCATCCTGTCGGCCGACTTCGCCTCGCTCGGGCAGGAGATCGAGGCGGTGACCGAAGCGGGTGCCGACTGGATTCATGTCGACGTGATGGATAACCACTTCGTGCCCAACCTCACGATCGGGCCGATGGTGGTGAAGGCGCTGCGCAAGCACAGCGCCCGGCCGTTCGACGTGCATCTCATGGTGACGCCGGTCGATCCGCTGGTACCGGCCTTCGCCGATGCCGGCGCCGACACGATCTCGTTCCATCCGGAAGCCGGGCCGCATCGTCGCATCGCACGATCCAGCTCATCAAGAGCCTGGGCAAGCGGGCGGGCCTGGTGCTCAATCCGGCGACGCCGCTTGCCGTCGTCGAGCCCGTGATGGGCGATCTCGACCTCGTGCTGGTGATGAGCGTCAATCCGGGCTTCGGCGGGCAGGCCTTCATCGACAGCCAGCTCGCCAAGATCGCGGCCCTGCGCAAGATGATCGATGCGCTGGGCCGCAAGATCGACCTCGAGGTCGATGGTGGCGTCAATCCGGAGAAGGCCAAGCGCTGCATCGAGGCCGGCGCCGACGCGCTGGTCGCCGGTACTGCGGTGTTCGCCGGCGGACCGGGCCGCTATGCCGCCAACATCAAGGCGCTGCGCGGATGAAAATGTCGAGTCAGGCTCTCATGGTCGCCCGTATCGAGGCCGGCCAGGGAACGCCCGAGCAGAAAGCGCGGGTGATGGCATGGGATCGCCTCTACGGCATGCTGTCCACGCTCGACTCCAAGGTCTCGGTGCTGCTGCGCTTCAATGCCATCGTGGTGGCAGCCCTTGCCTATGTCGTGGTGGTCCGCGCGTCCGATCCCTTCGTCACGGCAAACGCCACGGTGAAGGTTCTGGGACTGATCGTGGGTCATGCGAGCCTGCTGGCCAGCGTGCTGAGCTGCGGCTTCGCCTTTCCGGTGATCAACGTCGAATGGGAATTCTTCGGTGGGCGCCTCGATCGTCTGGCCGACGGCGAGCCCGATTTCAACGATGCGGCGCTGCAGCGGGCCGGCGATCTCGTGGAGCGCCGCACGCAGCTCTATTCGAGGGCCTGGCAGTTCGCCGTGGCCGGCGGAACGGGCTTTGCAATCCTGGTCGCGCTTGCCACTATCCACTGATGACAGATCTCATTCTGCATCACTTTGCGACGTCACCCTTCTCCGAGAAGGTGCGCATCGCCTTTGGCATCAAGCAGCTCACCTGGAAGTCGGTGCAGATCCCTTCGATCATGCCCAAGCCCGACCTGATGCCGCTCACCGGCGGTTATCGCAGGACGCCGGTGCTGCAGATCGGCGCCGATATCTACTGCGACACCCAGCTCATCATGCTGGAACTCGAGAAGCGGGAACCGCAGCCGCCGTTGCTGCCACCCGGTCAGGCGGGCGAAGCGCGGGCGATCGCCATGTGGGTCGATCGCAACATCTTCTGGTCGGCGGTCGGCGTGGTGATGGGTGCGATCGGCGACAAGCTGCCCGAGGCCTTCATCAAGGACCGCAGCGCTTTTTCCGGTCGTTCGTTCGATGCGGCCAGGCTCAAGGAAGCAGCACCCTTTGCAGCCGAGCAGACCTATGCCCAGATGGTCCTGGCCGAGAACATGCTGGCCGATGGCCGGCCCTATCTGATGGGTGCGGCGCCTACGCTGGCCGACTGCGCCTTCTACAATCCGGTCTGGTTCATCAAGGAGCGGCTGGGGGGCGGCAAGGCCGCGCCGCCGCTCGACCGGCTGCCGCGGATCGTCGCCTGGTCGGAGCGCATGAAAGCCTTCGGCGAAGGTACGCCGGCCGAGATGACGGGCCCCGATGCGCTCGACGTTGCCAAGGCTGCTACACCCGCCGCCACCGAGGTAGACGCCGCGGATCCCAGCGGGCTCAAGGCCGGCCAGACGATCAGCATCACGCCGGACGACACCGGCAAGGTGCCGGTGACGGGTGTCCTGGTCGGTCTCGCGCCGGACCGGATCTCGATTCGGCGCAGCGATCCTCGCGTGGGGGACGTGGTGGTCCACTTCCCGCGCGCCGGCTTTAGCGCCGCCCGTCTATAGCGATATCTCGCCCTTCAACACCGGCACGCAGCCGCCGCCGACGCTGGCGCGGATACCGTCGACGGCGCGTCGGGCCGAGCAGGCGAGCAGGCTCGGCCGGCCCATTTCGACTCCTTGCGTGATGGCGTAGCGCCGTTCGGAGTCCTTGGTGAGCGAGAGAAGGAGGGCGACGAGCGGCGTCGCTGCGCTGCCGGTGGCCGCATCTTCGATCGTGCCCGACAGCGGCGAGAACATCCGGGCACGCAGACGGATGGTCTCTGCGCTCTGCCCATCCCGGGCGTACAGGTAGAGCGGCAGGCGGCGAGGCCCGAGCGCCGGAAACGCCTCCACCGCCGACCTGAAGCGAGAAATGTCAGGCGTGGCGCGCGACAGCGCCGCAGCCGTGACTTCGGCAATGACGAAGGAATTGCCGACGGAGGCCACGACCGGCCGGTGGGCCGACACGACGACGTCGCTCACATCGAGGCTCGCACAGCCGGCCAGCAGCTCGACCGGCATTTCGGCGCCAAGCGAGAGCGGCTGGGGCGCGGCGATGGTGACGGCACGGAGTTGGCCGCCGCCACCGTTGCGCTCGACGTTCACCTCGACCAGGCCCGCGATCTCCTCGAAGCGCAGCACGCCGTCGCGATCGCGGTCCAACCCGGCCAACACCCAGCCAGTGCCGACATTGGGATGGCCGGCGAACGGCATCTCGCTGGTACGATTGAAGATGCGGACGCGGGCGGTGTTCGCAGGGTCGGCGGGCGGAACGACGAAGGTGGTCTCGCTGAGGTTGAACTCCGCGGCGAGAGACTGCATTTCGCCGTCGGACAGGCCGCCCGCGTCCGGGAACACCGCCAGCGGGTTGCCGCCAAAACGCCGATCGGTGAAGACGTCGACGGTCACAAACCCATAAGTACGCATCGCAGCCCTAGACGATCTCCACGCCGATTTCAGCGGCGATACGGCGCAAGCCCGCGATCGAGCGCGCCGTGGCATTGCGGCTGTCCTGCGGGCAATGCGTCTCGATGCTGGCCAGCACTTCGTCGGTCGCGACACCGCCCAGCAGGCGCTTGAGCTCGGCCGGCCATGGCACGTCGCCGTCGCCCAGCGGCACGGTTCGGTTGGCTGCCAGATCTCGGTCCTTGAGATGAATCGCCGTCACCAGCGGGGCAAGTGCTGCGATATCGTCGTCGCTCGGCCGTTCGCCGGTCGCCCAGGCGTTGGCGATGTCGACGAGCGGCCGGAGATAAATGACGGCCTCCTTGTCCTTGTCCCGGGGATCCACCAATTCTTCTTCTCTTCTTCTTCTTCTTCTTCTTCTTTCGCCTCGACCTCTATTTTCTCCTCGACCATGACTCCGTCGACCGTCTCCAGCGCCAGTGTGTCTTCTTCCAATACCTCCTCCGCAAGCTGATCCTCCGCAAACTCTTCTTCCTTCTGGTCGAAGAAGGCGCGAAGCTCGGCGATATTGCCGATGTTGCAGACGGGTTCGTTCTCGAGCTGGATGGAAATATCATAGTGGCCAGCCAGGCTCATGAGCTTGGTGAAAGCCTTGCCGTCCGTAAGGTCGCTGGGCCTGAAGCGCCGATGGCGCAGATAACTGAAGATGCGCATGTGCGGAGCACCCAGAATGACCGCGATCTCGATGGCGTGGTCGATGACATCCTCGGCCGGACACTCCTTGGGGTCGAAGGCGAAATCGACCTTGCCGCTCTCCACCGACTTGCCGGCCGCCGGCCACTTGAATAACGGCGATACGAAGGTCGGCACGGTCAGGCCGGCCTTTTCCAGCGCCCGGCTGATCTTGATGATCTCCTCTTTCTTCATGCCGAGCAGATTTCGGCCATCGACGGTGCGCATGTCGAGGCGCTTGAGCCCATGCTCGTGGGCGAAGGAGATCATTTCTTCGAGCGACGGGCCTATTTCATCGCCGATGACGGACAAAGCAAGACGGGGCAGGGTCATGATCGGCAGTCTACTATGGCTCCGCATCTTTGGCTAAAGTCGATTGTGCGAGCGAAGGAGACGGCATGAGCGACGATACCTCGATCTTCGTGGGAGCGAGCGACGCCGACCAGTTTCTCCTCCTGAAATATGCCAACCGGCACGGCCTGATCGCCGGTGCGACCGGCACCGGCAAGACTGTGACCCTGCAGACGATAGCCGAAGGGTTCTCGACCTACGGCGTGCCGGTCTTCATGGCCGACGTCAAAGGCGACCTCTCGGGGGTGAGCCAGCCGGGCGCCGACAATCCGCATGCCGTCGAACGCGCCAAGCAGCTCAAGATCGACGGTTACAAGGGCCGCGCCTATCCGACGATCTACTGGGACTTGTTCGGCGACAAGGGCCATCCGGTGCGCACCACTGTGACCGAAATCGGTCCGGTGCTGATGGCCCGCCTGCTGCAGCTCAACGACACACAGGAAGGCGTCCTGAACATCGTCTTCAAGGTCGCCGACGAACAGAGCCTGCTGCTGCTCGATTTCAAGGACCTGCAGAGCGTGCTGCAGTGGACGGCCGAGAATGCCGGCACGCTTACCACCAAGTACGGCAATGTCAGCAAGCAGAGCATCGGCACCATCCAGCGGGCGCTGCTGACCTTGCAGCAACAGGGCGGCGAGCGCTTCTTCGGCGAGCCCGCACTCGACCTCAAGGACATGATCGGCCGCGACGCTTCGGGCGCGGGCTACGTGAACGTGCTTGCGGCCGACAAGCTGATGCAGAGTCCGCGGCTCTACAGCACTTTTCTGCTGTGGCTCCTGTCGGAGCTGTTCCAGGTCATGCCCGAAGTCGGAGACGTCGACCGGCCCAAGTTCGTGTTCTTCTTCGACGAGGCGCATCTCTTGTTCGACGACGCCCCCAAGGCGCTGCTCGACAAGATCGAGCAGGTGGTGCGGCTCATCCGCTCCAAGGGCGTGGGCGTCTACTTCATCACCCAGAGCCCGCTCGATATTCCGGAGGCGGTCCTGGGCCAGCTCAGCAACCGTGTGCAGCACGCGCTGCGCGCCTTCACGCCTAAGGACCAGAAGGCCGTGAAAACCGCGGCCGACACGTTCCGCCCGAACAAGAAGTTCAGCGCCGCGACCGCCATTGTCGAGCTGGGCGTGGGCGAGGCACTGCTCTCCTTCCTCGACGCCAAGGGCGTGCCCGAGCCCGTCGAGCGCTGCTTCATCGCCCCGCCGCGCGCTCGCATCGGCCCGGCCTCGGACGCCGAACGCGCCGCCGTGGTGAAGGCCAGTCCGCTTGCCGGCAAGTACGAGCGCATGGTCGACCGCGAATCGGCGTACGAGGTGCTGACCGGGCGCGCGAACGGCGGTCAGGTGAAACACGCCGACGCGCCGTCGGCGAGCCCGGGCCCGCGCGGGCAGTACGACGCCGCGCCGGCGCCGACCGCTGATTCGCCCCCGCCGTCGGGCCCATGGGGACGGTCGCGGATCCCGCAGACCGAACCCGCCGAACCACCAAAGCCGCGCCCCAGGCTGCGCGAGGCCGAGCCGCCGGCGCCGCCTGCACCCGTTCCCAGGATGCCGGCGCCGCGGACATCGGGCCGGACATCGGCACCCAGGGCGCCGGCGCCGCAGGGCGACAGCGTCCTTGAAGCGACGATGAAATCCATGGGGCGTTCGCTCGGCACCGCGGCCGTGCGCGAAGGCACCAGGTTCCTCAAGAAGGAAGGCCCCTCGATCCTGCGCGGTATCCTGGGCTCGCTGCGGAAATAGCCGCGGCTCAGGCCTCGATCACGAGCGTGCCTTCCATGTCCTCGTGGCCGTCGCCGCAGAAGACGTCGCAGAAGAACGTGAAGCTGCCGGCCTTGTCGGGCGTCAGGGTCACGCGCGTCTCCTGACCCGGCACGATGTCGGTGCGCAGGCCGAAGTCCGGCATCTTGAAGCCGTGGATGCGGTCTTCGGAGGTCAGCACGAAGACCACCGGCTGGCCCAGCTTGGCGGTGACCTTGTCGGGGTGATACTCGAACTTCTTCGCACTGATGCGAATCTCGTTCGGGAGTCTCCGCGGCCAGAGGCACGCGGCTCCTCCCGACCGCGCTGCCGAACAGCAGCGCGACCATGACTCTGCGACGTTCATGTGTTCAGCCCTTGGTGACCGGCAACTCGATGATGCTCGACCTTGTCGGCCACGTGACGTCGCGCGTGCCGAGACCCGGCATGGCGGCGTCGTAGGGCAGGGCGGCGGGCGCTTGGGCTGCGAGCCGGGCGCGGCCAGCGGGAAAGATCAGCGACTTGGCGGCATGATGGGCGATGTGGCCCGTCATGTGGTGGTTCTCCTGGTGGATGTGGCCGTAGAACACCACGACGTTCTGGTAGGGCATCAGGAGCTCGATGGCCTTGGCGCCGTCGGCGGTCGTCCAGTCCCAGTTCGGCATCAGGTCGAACAGCGGCCGGTGCGTGAACACGACGATGCGGTCGTCGGGCTTGCGCTGCTTGAGGTCGGCGGCCAGCCAGGCGAGCTGCTCGTCGCCCAGCTTGGCGGCCGGGTCGGAGACGTTGTCGAGGACGATGAAGTGCACGCCCTTGTGGTCGAACGTGTAGTGGGTGGCGCCGAAGAACTCCTTGAAGGCCTCGCCCTTGTCGAGCGAGGCGTCGTGCTCGCCCGGCATGAAGCGGACGTCCTTGACGCTCAGAGCGCCGAGACGATCTCGCGGAAGCGCTTCATGCGGGCGCGGCGCTCCTTGCCGTCTTCCGTCGTGTGCGTGAGATCACCGGTGAAGACGATGAAGTCCGGCGGCTTGGGCAAAGCGTTCACGGTCGCCGACGGCCTTCTCAAGCGTGTGCTCGGCGTCCGGATTGGCCGGGCCACTGTAGCCCCAGTGGGTGTCGGAAAACTGCACGAAATGGAAGTCAGCGGCCTGCGCCGCAGCCTGCCGGCCCGGGAAAAGCCCGGCGGTGAAGGTGACGCCGGCCATGCCGGCAAGCTTCAGGAAATCGCGACGATCGGTGTGTTGCATGACGGTCTCCCACAATGGAACTGCAGGTAGTACCGCCGCGTACCGGGCGTTATTCCCGGTTTGCCGGATTGGAATAAAATCGACGGTCGGGCGGTATTGATGTCCTATGGGCCGCATGTCGGATGCGCCGAAACCTGACGGCGGCACGGTCGGGCGATTTCGCTCGGTCGTGCTGCCGCATCTCGACGCCGCCTACGGGTTCGCGCGATGGCTGACGCGCGATCCCGTGGAGGCGCAGGATCTCGCGCAGGAAGCGATGCTGCGCGCGCTGCGCTATTTCCACTCGTTCCGCGGCGAGGAGGCGCGGCCCTGGCTGTTGCGCATCGTGCGCAACACCTGGATCGACCTCCGGAAACGCAACGGGCCGGAGAAGCTGCCGTTGGAGGTGCTCGAGAACCGGGCTGCCGAAGGTCCGGATCCCGAGCAGAGCGCGCTGGCCGGTGACCGGCGGCGCCAGGTCGCGGCGGCGCTGGCGGCGCTGCCGGCGGAAGCGCGCGAGATGCTCGTTCTGCGCGAGATCGAGGATTTTTCGTACAAGCAGATCGCGACGGTGCTGGATCTGCCGATCGGCACCGTGATGTCGCGCCTCGCACGGGCGCGGGAGAAGCTGGCGGTCGAGCTGCACGGCCGCCTCGGAAGGAGAGACGATGGACTGCCCGACTTGTGAGGCGATGGTCGACGCTTATGTCGACGGCGAGCTGACGGCGACCGAGAGCGCTGAGTTCGAGCGCGCCCTCGAAGCCTGCCCGGAGTGCCGGCGCCGTCTGGAGGCGGCGCGGACGATGAGCGGCCTGCTGCGCGCGCTGCCCGCCGAGCCGGCGCCCGATCTCGCTGCGCGCCAGGATCGAGCGCGAGCTGCGGACGATTTCAGGCGCCTCGCGGGTGCGGTTTCCCGGCGTTGGCATGCGCTGGGGCGCGATGGCGGCGAGCCTGCTGGTGGCGGTCTCGATCGGCTGGCTGGGCGGAAGCCTCGTCGGCCAAGGCGAACGCCAGACCGACGAGCTGCTCGCCGGCTACATCCGCGTGGCCATGAGCGAGCATGGCGTCGATGTCGCGTCGTCAGACCGCCATACGGTCAAGCCGTGGTTTGCCGGACGCATCGACTACGCGCCGCCGGTCCACGACCTCACGCAGGAAGGCTTCCCGCTGGTCGGCGGCCGGCTCGACGTCATCGATGGGCGCAAGGTGGCCGTGCTGGTCTATCGCCACAACCAGCATCGCATTGCGCTCACCCTGTGGCCTTCGTCGTCGTCGGGCAATACGGCGGCCACGGTCCGGCAGCGCGACGGTTTCGCGCTGGCGGAGTGGCGGCATGACGGTTTCGACATGCGCGCCGTCGCCGATCTCGCGCCGGCCGACATGAAAGCGTTCGCGACGGCGGTCGATGCCGCCGTCACCGAGGACCGTTGATCAGGCCAGCCGGTCCAGTTCCTTGACGATGGCGTCGCCCATTTCCTGGGTGCCGACCTTCTTGACCTCCTGGGTCTTGCCGCCCGCCAAAAGATCCGCCGTGCGGTAACCCGCCTTGAGCACGTTCTCGACAGCCGTTTCGACGAGGTCGGCCTCTTTGCCGAGATCGAACGAGTAGCGAAGCATCATGGCGTAGGAGAGCGTCTCGGCCAGCGGATTGGCCAGGCCCTTGCCGGCGATGTCGGGCGCACTGCCGTGGATCGGCTCGTAGAGCGCCTTGCGCCGGCCGGTCGCATCGGGCGCGCCCAGCGAGGCCGACGGCAGCATGCCGAGCGAGCCGGTCAGCATCGAGGCCTCGTCGGACAGGATGTCGCCGAACAGGTTGTCGGTGACGATGACGTCGAACTGGCCGGGCGAGCGCAGGAGCTGCATGGCGAGCGCATCGGCATACATGTGCTCGAGCTTCACGTCGGAATACTTCTCCTTGTGCAGCTTGGTGGCCTCCTCGCGCCACAGCACGCCGGTGTGCATGACGTTGGCCTTCTCCGACGACATCACCTTGTTCTTGCGCTTGCGCGCCAGTTCGAAGGCGACGGCGCAGACGCGGCGGATCTCGCCGGCCGTGTAGCGCTGCGTGTCGAAGGCCTCGACTTCGCCCTGGGCGTTGATGTGGCGGCCGCGCGGCTCGCCGAAATAGACGCCGCCGGTCAGCTCGCGGATGATCATGATGTCGAGACCCTTGACGATCTCGGGCTTGAGCGAGCTCGCATCGATCAGGGCATCGAACACCTTGGCCGGCCGCAGGTTGGCGAAGAGGTCCATCTCCTTGCGCAAGCGCAGCAGGCCGCGCTCGGGCTTCTTGTCGAACTCGACATTGTCCCACTTCGGCCCGCCGACCGAGCCGAACAGCACGGCGTCGGCCTCGAGCGCGCTCTTCATGGCGGCATCGGAAAGCGGCACGCCATGCTTGTCGAGCGCGGCGCCGCCCACGACGTCTTCCTGGATGTCGAATCCGACCGCGCGCTTCCTGCCCATCCAGGCGATGATCTTGCGCACTTCGTTCATCACTTCGGGGCCGATGCCGTCACCGGGCAGCACCAGCAGATTGCGGTTGGACGCCATTGTCTTCTTTCTCTTAGGTCTCAGGTCTGGGGCTTCAGGACGCAGCGTGCAGCCAGGGCTGAGACTCCTTCTGGCGCGCCTCGAAGTCGTCGATCTCCGACTTCTTCTCCATGGTGAGGCCGATATCGTCGAGGCCCTCCAGCAGGCAGTGCTTGCGGAAGGGATCGATGTCGAAATGCACGGTGCCGCCGTCGGGGCCCTTGATCTCCTGCTTCTCGAGATCGATCTCGATGATGGCATTCGAGCCGCGGCTCGCATCGTCCATCAGCTTGGCGATGATCTCCTTGGGCATGCGGATCGGCAGGATGCCGTTCTTGAAGCAGTTGTTGTAGAAGATGTCGGCGAAGTCCTCGGAAATGATGCAGCGGATGCCGAAGTCGAGCAGCGCCCAGGGGGCGTGCTCGCGGCTCGAGCCGCAGCCGAAATTGGGACCGGCGACGATGATCTTGGCGTTCTGGTAGGCCGGCTGGTCGAGGATGAAATCCTTCTTCTGGCCGTCGGCCGTCCAGCGCATTTCGTAGAACAGGCCGTCCTTCAGGCCGGTGCGCTTGATGGTCTTCAGGAAGTTCTTGGGGATGATCATGTCGGTGTCGACATTGACCATCGGCAGGGGCGCTGCCACGCCGCGCAGCGTCGTGAATTTTTCCATGGGATTCCCTCGCGAAACGCCGGAATAAACGGGCTTTTGCAGGCCCGGTCAAGCCGCGTCCGGGCGGCGCCCGGAAAGGTCCGATTCAGCGGGTTTTGATCACCAGGGTGCCGGCGATGATGTCGTGCAGGCCGCGCTTCTTGTCGGTGAAGGCGACCATGATGAAACCGATGCAGAGAATGATGGCCGAGAGGATCTTGGCGAAGTACCGCCCGGTGGCATTCATGAAGCTGAGCCGCTGGCCGTCGCTGGTCACGACGCGCAGCCCCATCGCCATCTTGCCTACGGTGGCGCCGCGTTCGGAACTTTCGAGCAGGGCGAAATAGAGCCAGCCGATCACCAGCGAGATCAGGTTGCCCATCGGATCGTAGTGCCTCCAGTCGGATTCGAAGACGTCGATGCCGAGCAGTCTCGCCACGATGCCGTAGACGATCGTGAGCAGGATGCCATCGATGATGTAGGCCACGACGCGGATCCAGAAGCCGCCATAGGCGACATGGTCAGGGCCGACCGGCCGCGCATCCCAGACGGGCGGCGGCGGGGCAGGGGAACCGGAGTTCGGGACACTGGTCACGGCGGTCTCCTTGTGGAAATCGTCAATACGATTGTATCACGAGCGTATCGGCCAAAAAATCATGCAACGCCCGCTTGCGCGCGGTGAAGGCGGCCATCAGGTAGCCGATGGCGAGCGGCACCAGCGGCGTGATCATGACTTTCAGGAAATGGCGGGCGGTGGCGCGGCCGAACGAGAGCTGCGCGCCGTCGGCCCGCACGATGCGCAGCCCCAGCGCCTGCTTGCCGAGCGTGGCGCCGCGCGGCGAACTGGTCATCAGCGCCTCGTAGAGCCAGTTGATGACGATCAAGGCCAGCACCATGACGATGGTGCTGCCGATGATGAAGAAAGAGTCATTGCTGTCGTCGATCGATTCGTCGGAAACAAGGACGATCGCGATGAAGATTCCGACGATGACGCCGGCTGCGATCGACACGATGAAGGCGTCGAGCAGGTAAGCGACAAAGCGGATCCAGAAGCCGCCGGGCGGGCCTAACTCGGCGATGGCCACCGGCTGCCGGTCGGACCAGGCAGGCGGCGGCGGGGCATTCGTCACGGCGGCCTTCTCCCCCAAAGCAATCGGGCGGTGCATCGCTGCTGCACCGCCCGAAGGTTAGCATCGCCCGTTCGGGGTCAGCTATTGGAAGTCGCGCACATCAGCCAGCGTGCCGCGGATGGCCGCGGCGGCGGCCATCGCCGGGCTCACCAGATGGGTGCGCCCGCCGCGGCCCTGCCGCCCCTCGAAGTTGCGGTTGGAGGTCGAGGCGCAGCGCTGGCCGGGTTCGAGCCGGTCGGCGTTCATCGCCAGGCACATCGAGCAGCCCTGGATGCGCCATTCGAAGCCCGCCTCGATGAAGATCTTGTCGAGACCTTCCTTCTCGGCCTCAGCCTTCACCAGGCCGGAGCCCGGCACGACCATGGCCGACACGTTCGACGCCACCTTGCGGCCGCGCGCGATTTCGGCGGCGGCGCGCAGATCCTCGATGCGGCCGTTGGTGCACGAGCCGATGAACACGCGATCGATCGGCACGTCGACCAGCCGCGTGCCCGGCGTCAGGCCCATGTAGGCGAGCGAGCGCGTCCAGGCCTCGCGACAGTTCTCGTCCGGCGCATTGGCCGGATCGGGGATCACGTCGGTGATCGGCAGCGCATCCTGCGGGCTGGTGCCCCAGGTGACCATCGGCGGGATATCCGAGGCCAGAAGGTCGAGGCGCGTGTCGAAGTTGGCGCCCTTGTCGCTCGGCAGCCGGCGCCATTGACCCAGCGCCAGGTCCCAGGCGCCGCCCTTGGGCGCGTACGGCCGGCCTTCGAGATACTGGAAGGTGGTCTCGTCGGGCGCGATCAGGCCGGCGCGCGCGCCCGCCTCGATCGACATGTTGCAGACCGTCATGCGGCCTTCCATCGTCATCTCGCGGATGGCGCGGCCGGCATATTCGATCACATAACCGGTGCCGCCCGCGGTGCCGAGCTTGCCGATGATGGCCAGGATCACGTCCTTTGCCGTCACGCCCAGCGGCAGATTGCCCTCGACGGCCACGCGCATGTTCTTGGCGGGCTTCTGGATCAGCGTCTGGGTGGCGAGCACATGCTCGACCTCCGAGGTGCCGATGCCGAAGGCCAACGCGCCGAAGGCGCCGTGCGTGGAGGTGTGGCTGTCACCGCACACGATGGTCATGCCCGGCAAGGTCAGGCCCTGCTCGGGGCCGATCACGTGGACGATGCCGCGGCGCGGATCGTCCATGTTGAAGTAGGGCACGCCGAACTCGGCGACGTTCTTCTCCAGCGTCTCGACCTGGATGCGCGACTCCTCGTCCATGCCGCCCTCGCCGACCGGCGTGGTCGGCGTATTGTGGTCGGCCACGGCGATGGTGGCGTCCGTCCGGCGCACCGGGCGGCCGGCCATGCGCAGGCCCTCGAAGGCCTGCGGGCTGGTCACCTCGTGCACGAGGTGGCGGTCGATATAGATCACGCAGGTGCCGTCGTCCTGGCGATGGACGACATGGGCATCCCAGATCTTCTCGAACAGGGTGCGCGGCGGCGGTGGGGGCGGCGGAGCCGCCTTCTTGCGGAACGCCATGGCGCGCCTACTTCTTGCCGCCGCCGCCCTTGGCGGCGCGCACGGTGCCCTCGGCCTTGGGCTTCTCCTTCTTGAGCTTCTCGCGCCGCGGCCGCTTGGCGGCCTCCTCGGCCTGCTCGGCGATCAGCTCGCGCTGGGCCTCGACGTCCTCGGCGATGCGGCTCGCCTTGCCGCGCAGGTCGCGCAGGTAATAGAGCTTGGCGCGGCGCACGACGCCTTTGCGCACGACCTCGATCTCCCAGATGTTCGGGCTGTAGAGCGGGAACACGCGCTCGACGCCCTCGCCGAAGCTGATCTTGCGCACGGTGAACGCGGAGTTCACCCCGGCGTTCTTGCGGCCGATGCAGAGGCCCTCGTAGACCTGCAGGCGCTCGCGGTTGCCTTCCTGCACCTTGACGTGCACGCGCAGCGTATCGCCGGCCTCGAAGCGCGGCACCGGCCGTTCGGACTGCACCTTGTCCATGGTCGTCTGGCCGATCGTATCGAGAATGTTCATCGCATCCATCCTTTCGTCACTTGTCTTCGTTCGTTGCGGTCCGCCGGCGCGCCCACAGGTCGGGTCGCCGTCGCCGCGTGATTTCTTCCCGCTGCTTCATCCGCCAGTCGGCCACCTTGCCGTGGTGGCCCGAGACCAGAACCTCCGGCACGCGCCGTTCGGTTCCATCGGGCCCGGTCCAGGTCGCGGGCCGGGTGTAGTGCGGGTACTCCAACAATCCGTCCTCGAAACTCTCCTCGCTCGCCGAGAGCGGCTCGCCCATCACGCCGGGCAGCAGCCGCACGCAGCAATCCATCACCGCCATGGCCGCGATCTCGCCACCCGAAAGCACGAAATCGCCGACCGAGATCTCCTCCAGCGCATGGGCCTCGATGACTCTCTCATCGACGCCCTCGAACCGGCCGCACACCAGCACCACACCCGGACCCGCCGCCAGCTCACGCCCGCGCGCCTGAGTGAACGGCGCGCCGCGGGGCGACAGCAGCAGCTTGGGCACGTCCGCCATTCCCGGCGCCTCGGCGACCGCTGAAAGCGCCGCCGACAGCACATCGGGCTTCATCACCATGCCGGCGCCGCCCCCGAAGGGAGCGTCATCCACCGTGCCATGGCGATCCTTGGCGAACCGCCTGATGTCGACGGCCTCCAGCCGCCACACGCCTTCCTTCAACGCCTTGCCGGCCAGGCTCTCGCCCAGCGGGCCCGGGAACATCTCCGGGAAGAGCGAGAGCGCCGTCGCGCGCCACACCTTAGTCCTACGCCTCCTTCGCTTCTCCGCCCGCCAGCACGCCCGCCGGCGGATCGACCAAAACCTTGCCGCCCTCGACGTCGACCTCGGGCACCACCGCGTCGGTGAAAGGCAGCATCACCGAACTGCGTGACGCGCCGCCACCCGAAACCTCCATCGTCCGCCCGGCCCCGAAATCGTGGAAGGCCACGACCTTCCCCCAATCCCGGCCGTCCCGGCCGACCGCGGCGAGACCGATCAGGTCCGCCTCGTACCACTCCCGCTCGCCCGCCGCCGGCAGCGCGCTGCGCTCCACATAGAGCCGCAATCCCCGCACTGCCTCGGCCGCCGTTCGGTCGGCGACGCCCTCGATCCGGGCCAGCACCGCGCCCTTGACGGCGCTCAATGCCTCGACCCGATACTGCTTCCGTCCCGTCTCGTCCGACAGCGCGCCATAGGCGGCGATCGCCATCGGGTCCTCGGTGAAGCTCCTGATGCGCACCAGGCCGCGCACTCCGTGGGGCGCCGCCACGACGCCCAGCAGGACGCGGCCCTTAGTCATCAGAACGACTCATCAGCTCGCCGCGGCCTCCTTCTCGGCGCCCTCGGCGGCCGGCGCCGCGGCTGCAGCAGCAGCGGCCTTCATGCGCTCCTGCGCCTTGGCGCGCGGCTGCGGCTTCTTGGTCTGCTCGCGGCGCTCGCGCGGCTTCATCATCTCGGCCTGGGAAAGGAACTTGGCGACCCGGTCCGACGGCTGGGCGCCCACCTTCAGCCAATGGGCGATGCGCTCCTTGTCGAGCGTGATGCGCTGGGCGTGCTCGCGCGGCAGCAGCGGGTTGTAGGTGCCGAGCTTCTCGATGAAGCGGCCGTCGCGCGGGCTGCGCGAATCGGCCACCACGATGTGGAAGAACGGGCGCTTCTTGGCGCCGTGCCGGGTCATGCGGATCGCTAGCATTCTGGAAAGTCCTCTCTTTCGATTCGTCCGATTGAGTTGTGGTTCACTTCATCTTCAGCGCGGGAAACCCGGCGGCGGCGACATGCCGCCGAGGCTGCGCATGAATCCTTTTTCGCCGAGCTTGTTGACGCGTTTCATCATCTTCAGCATGTCGGCGTGCTGCTTCAGCAGCTTGTTGACGTCCTGGACAGCCACGCCCGATCCCTTGGCGATGCGCTTCTTGCGCGAGGCATGGATCAGGTCCGGATTGCGCCGCTCCTTGGGCGTCATCGACAGGATGACGGCTTCCTGGCGCTTGAGCTGACCCTCGTCGATCTTGGCCTTGGACATCGCGGCCTTGGCCTGCATGGCGCCGGGCAGCATGCCCATGAGGCCCGACAGGCCGCCCATCTTGCGCAGCTGGCGCAGCTGGTTCAACAGGTCGTCCATGTCGAACTGGCCCTTGCGGACCCGGGCGGCGAGCTTCTCGGCGTCTTCCTTGTCGATCGTCTCGGCGGCGCGCTCGACCAGGGAGACGATGTCGCCCATGCCAAGGATGCGGCTGGCGATGCGGTCGGGATGGAAGGGCTCCAGCGCATCGAACTTCTCGCCGACGCCGATCAGCTTGACCGGCCGGCCGGTGACGGCGCGCATCGAGAGCGCGGCGCCGCCGCGCGCATCGCCGTCGACCCTTGTCAGCACGATGCCGGTGACGGCGAGGCGGTCGTTGAAGGCCTTGGCGACGTTGACCGCGTCCTGGCCGGTCATCGCATCGGCGACGAGCAGGGTTTCCTTGGGCTTGGCGAGGTCGCTGATGTCGGCGACCTCCTTCATCAGCTCCTCGTCGATCGACGAGGCGGCCCGCCGTGTCGAGGATGAGCACGTCGAAGCCCTCGCGCCGCGCCGTCTCCAGCGCACGCCGCGTGATGGCGAGCGGCATCTCGAGCGGCACGATCGGCAGGGTCGGCACGCCGGTCTGCTCGCCCAGGATCTTGAGCTGCTGCTGGGCGGCCGGCCGGCGGGTGTCGAGCGAGGCCATCATGACCCGGCGCTTGACCGAGAAGCTGCCACCGAATTCCGCCGCCATGCCCTGCGGGCCCTGGGTCAGGCGGTAGCCGATCTTGGCGGACGACGTGGTCTTGCCCGAACCCTGCAGGCCCACCATCAGGATGACGACCGGCGGGATGGCGTTGAGGTCGAGGTCGGACGACGGTGCCGCCCAGCATCTCGACCAGGTGATCGTTGACGATCTTGATCACCATCTGGCCCGGCGAGACCGAGCGGATCACATCGGCGCCGATCGCCTTGGGACGCACCTCGATCGATGAACTGGCGCACGACGGGCAGCGCCACGTCGGCCTCGAGCAGGGCGGTGCGGACCTCACGCAGAGCCGCGTCGACATCGGCTTCGGAGAGCGCACCGCGCCCGCGAAGCTTGTCGAAAACGTCGCCCAGTCGTTTGCTGAGACCTTCGAACATGCGGTTCAGAACTCCGTTCGCCCAAACGAAATATCGCGCCGATGCGCGAACCTTCGCGGATCAGCGGAGCTCCCCGAAGGGGGAACCGGTAGAAATCGGCACGACCGATTGATTGGCCGGGGTATAAGGCCTGCCGGCCATGGAGTCAAAAGGCGTGGAGCCTGGAATTAACCCGTTGATCCAGAAGGATTTTCCGACCATCCGGGGATGGAGGGTCCTGGTCTTTCTGCCCGTGTTCGCAGCGCTGCTGGTGCCGGTCGTCTGGTTGGCGCGCGATTACGGCACATTGGCGGTCATCACCGCGTTCTTCGCCACAGGCTTGCTGGCGATGCTGCTCGTGATCGCTCCAATGGGCCGGGCGGCTCTGCCGGCGCTGGGCTTCCGCCCCGTCGGCTGGCGGCCCGTCGTGCTGGGCGTGCTGGTGACCGAAGTGCTGTCGATTGCGGTCAGCCATCTCGGCATCGAGCCCGAGGGCATGAAGGAAGTGGGCAGGATCGCCCGCGAGCCGGGATTCCTCGCCAGCCTCCTGACCATCGCCGTGCTGGCGCCGCTGGTCGAGGAACTGATCTTTCGCGGCCTGCTCTATGGCTGGCTGGCGGGCCGCTGGGGGACCATCGTCGCCTGGATCGTGAGTTCGCTCGCCTTCGCTGCCGCCCATTTCGAGCCGGCCCACATCATCCTCGTCCTGCCGCTCGGCCTGTGGTTCGGCTGGCTGCGGCGGCGCACCAATTCACTGTGGCCCTCGCTGGTCTGCCACATGATCAACAACGGCATCGCCATCGCCGCCGCGGCGTATCTCGACGTCTGATTGGGCGGATGTCCATCTTTGCTGGGGGCGCGCCACTCCAGTGGCGCGTCATGTTTTTCGGACCGCGAGCGTCTCGCTCGCTCAGGCATCTGAGCGAGCGAGACGCTCGCGGTCCAAAAGAGCATGAGAAGACGCGCCACTGGAGTGGCGCGCCCCCAGCGATGACGCGCTAAGCCGCGAGCTTGCGGTCGACGAAGTCGAGCCGGTCCTGGCCCCAGAAGATCTCGCCGTCGATCACGAACGAAGGCGCGCCGAACACGCCGCGCTCGATCGCCTGCTTGGTGTAGCTCTCGCGCTTCTCGGCGATATCGGGCGCTTCGCTCGCCTTGATCACGGCGGCCGCATCGAGGCCGCAACCCGCGATGATCGCCTGCAAGGTGGCGGGGTCGCCGGTATTCTTCTCCTCGGCCCACAGCGCCGCCAGTACGGCGTGGGCGACGTTGATGGCATCGGCCATGCGGCCCTGCTCGCGGAGCGCAATCACGCATTTGGCGGCCGGCACCTCGTTGGCCGGGAAGAACTTGGGCTCGAGCGTGGTCTTCACGCCGAGATGATCGCGCCAGCGCTTCAGCTCCATCATGCGGTAGGCCTGGCGCTGCGGCGCGCGCTTGGGCAGCGGCAGCCCGCCCGAGACGGCGAACACCGAGCCGAAATCGACCGGCCAGATCGTGACGTCTGCCTTGTATTTCGCGGCGATCGCCTCGAAGCGCTTCGAGCCGAGATAGGTCCAGGGCGAGTTGAGCGAGACGTAGTAGTCGACGTGCTTGGCCATGATATCTCCTCCGCCCGCGCACTGTGGCTGAATGGCAGGCGACAGCAAAGGGCCGATGGGCCATCCTTGCCACGTGTCGGAACGAACCATCGCGATCACCGGCGGCGACGCGGGCTATTTCGAGTTGATGCGCGATTGCATCGGCTCGCTGCGCGCGACGCCGGAGGGTCGTGCGCTGTCGCTCGGTGTCCTCGATTGCGGCCTCACCGGGGAGCAGCGGGCCTGGTGCCGCGCGCAGGGCGCCACGCTGGTTGTGCCGCAATGGGACTTCGAATTCCCCGGTCGCGACAAGCTCAAGGACGGCTACAAGGCGCTGACCGCGCGCCCCTTCCTGCCGCGCTACTTCCCGGGCTTCGAGCTCTATCTCTGGATCGACGGCGATTGCTGGGTGCAGCAGGGCGACGCGATCGCGCTGTTCCTGCGGGCGGCGCGCACCGGCGCGTTGGCCGTGGCGCCCGAGATCCATCGTTCGATGCGCCATTACCGCCATGCCTGGGGCGAGTTCTCCTCGATCAATGGCGCCGCCTACGAATCCTGCTTTCGACAGGGCGACGGCGGACCGGCTGATCCGCTATCCCCTGATCAATGCCGGGGTCTTTGCGCTCGCCGCCGATGCCTCGCACTGGGCCGGCTGGGCTGACCTCATGGGCGATGCCCTGCAGCGCTCGACCGACATGACCGACCAGGTGGCGTTGAACGTCCTGGTCTACGACAGGGGCTTTGCCTGCGAGCCGCTGCCCAGCCGCTGCAACTGGCCGGTCCACCACGCGACGCCGGCCTGGGATGCCGACCGGGCGCTCTTCGTGGAGCCGGCCATGCCTTACGATCCCTTGGGCATCCTGCATCTGACGATCTACACCAAAAGGCTGGCGGCGCTCGATGTGCGGGAACTGGGGGGACCGCATGCCGGGCAGGTCCGGGCGCGCTCGTTGCGCTGGCCCGGCCGAACCGCCATATAGCGCCGCATGGTCGGTAACGCATGACCGGGACGCCGTTCCTCAAGATGCACGGGCTGGGCAACGACTTCGTCGTGCTCGACGCGCGCGCGGCTGATCTCGCGCTCACGCCCGAGCGGCGGCGCACCATTGCGGACCGCCGGCGGGGCGTGGGCTGCGACCAGCTGATCGTGCTCGAGCGCCCGACCGACCGCGAGGCCGACGTCTTCATGCGCATCTACAATCCCGACGGCGGCGAGGCCGGCGCCTGCGGCAACGCCACGCGCTGCGTCGCCTCGGTGGTGATGGACGAGCGCAACAGCGATCACGTCACGGTGCAGACCATCGCCGGCCTGCTCGAATTCGCAGAAGACAGGCCTCGACAGCAACGGCCTGCCGGTGATCTCCGTCGACATGGGTCCCGCCCGTCTCGACTGGCGCGAAATTCCCGTCAGCCAGGCCTGCGACACCAATCATCTGCCTCTCGGCCTCGGGCCTCTGCAGGATCCCGTGGGCACCAACATGGGCAACCCGCACGCCACCTTCTTCGTCGACGATGCCGACGCCATCCCGCTTGCCGAGCTAGGACCGAAGCTGGAGCACGACCGCCTCTTTCCCGAGCGCGCCAATATCGGCGTCGCCCAGCGCGTGGGCGAGGACAGGCTGCGGCTCCGCGTCTGGGAGCGCGGTGCCGGAATCACACTGGCCTGCGGTTCGGGCGCCTGCGCGGCGGTGGTGGCGGCGAGCCGGCGCGGGCTGGTGCGGCGCAAGGCCGACGTGGTGCTGGAGGGCGGCACGCTCACCATCGAATGGCTGCGCGACGACCATGTGCTGATGACCGGCGGCATCGCGCTCGCCTTCAAGGGCGAGCTCGACCGCTCGCTGCTGGCCTGAGGTGATGGCGTGAGCGAAACACCCAAGCCCGAAGAGGGCAACGTCGACAAGGAAGCACCGAAGAAGGGCTGGCTGTCGCGGTGGCGCTCGAGAGGGGACCAGCCCGGCGCGACGCCTGAACCCGAACCGGCGAGCGCGACGCCCGAACCCGAAGTGGCGGCCGAGACGCTTGAGCCTCAAGAGGCTGCAGCCAGCCCCGAAAGCGAAGTCGAAACAGAAGCCGAGAAGAAGGGCTGGCTGTCGCGCCTGCGCTCCGGCCTCGCCAAGTCGACCAAGAAGGTCACCGAGAGCATCACCGGCCTCTTCACCAAGAAGAAGCTCGACCAGCAGACGCTCGACGATCTCGAGGACGCGCTGATCCAGGCCGATCTCGGCGTTACCGTCGCGGCGCGCCTGGTCGGGAAGCTCGGCAAGGAGCGCTTCGGCAAGGAAGTGACCGACGAGGAAGTGCGCGCGGCCTTCGCCGACGACATCGCCGAGATCCTGCGGCCGGTGGCGACCCCGCTCGCCATCGATGCGCGCGCGCAAGCCGTTCGTCGTGCTGGTGGTGGGCGTGAACGGCAGCGGCAAGACCACGACCATCGCCAAGCTCGCCAACCTCTACAAGGGCGAAGGCCGCAAGGTCATGCTGGCGGCGGGCGACACCTTCCGCGCCGCCGCCGTCGAGCAGTTGAAGATATGGGGCGATCGCGCCGGCGTGCCGGTGATCGCCAGGGACACCGGCGCCGACGCCGCGGGGCTCGCCTACGAGGCGCTGGAGCGCGCCAAGGCCGAGGGCTGCGACGTGCTGCTGATCGACACTGCGGGCCGCCTGCACAACAAGGCGAACCTGATGGACGAGCTGGCCAAGATCGTGCGCGTGATCCGCAAGCTCGATCCCGAGGCGCCGCATTCCTGCCTGCTGGTGCTCGACGCCACGACCGGCCAGAACGCCCACGCCCAGGTCGAGACCTTCAAGGCGATGTCGCCGATCGACGCCCTGGTGGTGACCAAGCTCGACGGCAGCGCCAAGGGTGGCGTGCTGGTGGCGCTGGCCGAGAAATTCAAGCTGCCGGTGGTCGCCGTCGGCGTCGGCGAGGGCATCGACGATCTTCGGCCGTTCGAGGCGCGGGCCTTTGCGCGCGGATTGATGGGGTTGCCGGCATGAGCACCAGCAGGAGCACACGGGCATGAGCGAAGGCGCGGGTCAGGAACGCGGCATGCGCCGCCTTTATGCGACGGCGCTCGAGCTCGGGCCATTGCTGCTGTTCTTCGTGGCCAATGCCAAGTGGGGCATCTTCACCGGCACCGCCGTGTTCGTCGTCGCCACGGCGGTGGCGCTGCCCTGCTACCGCTGGCTGGAGAAGCGCTGGCCGATCATGCCGCTGGTCGGCGGCTTCTTCGTGCTGGTGTTCGGCGGGCTCACGATCTGGCTGCAGGACGACACCTTCATCAAGCTGAAGCCCACCATCGTGAACTGTCTGTTCGGCCTCATCCTGGGGGGCGGTCTGCTGTTCCTCCAGCGGCCGCTCCTGAAGCCGATCTTCGGCGCGGCGTTCCGGCTGACCGACGAGGGCTGGCGCAAGCTCACCCTGCGCTGGGCGCTGTTCTTTTTCGTGCTGGCGGCGGTCAACGAGGTGATGTGGCGCGGCTTCTCGACGGAGACCTGGATCGGCAGCAAGATGTTCCTGAGCTTCCCGCTGACGCTCGTCTTCGCCTTCCTCCAGGTACCGCTGCTGAAACGTTACTGGGACGGCGCCGACAATCCCTTCGCTTAGGGCTGGGGGCGCGCCACTCCAGTGGCGCGTCTTCTCATTCGGAGCGCGGACCTCCAGGTCCGCATCATGCTCATGAGCGGACCTGGAGGTCCGCGCTCCCAGACGGGCCACCGCAGTGGCGCGCCCCCAGCTAAAGAAGTTGCGGCTGCAGCGCCTTCGCCTCTTCCCGCAAGGCAGCCAGATACTTCTCGGCAAATGCACCCATCGAGGAATCCTCGACCCAGGCCGCCACGCATACTGCCGCGATCGTTCCCCCGTCGTAGCGCTTCAGCGGCACGGCCACCGCATGATAGCCGCGCCGCAATTCCTGGGCGGTGACGGCGTAGCCCTGCTCGCGGGCCTGCAGGATCTCCCCGCGCAGCGACTTTTTGTCGGTGACGGTGAAGTCCGTCATGAGCTTGGGCTCGAGCTTGTCGAGCCAGCTGTCCAAGACCTTGTCGGGGAGCTGGCTCAGGATGGCGCGGCCGGCCGCGGTGTTGAAGGCAGGACGTCGGAGCCCGATCGTGGGCGCTAAAACGTCGGGGCGGCCATGCAGGGAATGGGCGATCATGACGATGTCGTAGCCGTCGAGGACGGCGGCGAAGCAAGACTGCTCCGTCCGATCGCCGATGCGCTCGCAGGCCGGCTGGACGATGGTCGAGACCATGTTCGAGCCGAGATAGGCCGACGCCAGCTCCATGATGCGCGGCGTCAGCCGATAGGTGCGGCCGTCGCTCGCCGCCATGCCGAGACAGGTGAGCGTATGGAGCGCGCGCCGCACGCTGGGCTTGGGCAGGTCGGTGGCGCGCGCGACGTCGCTCAGCGTCATGTGGCGCTTCTCGCGGCCGAACGCCCCGATGACCCGCAGGCCGCGGGCAAAGGCTTCGAGGAAATCCGGCCCGTGGCCGCTCGTCACGCGCCTCTCTGCATCCTCCGCCCGCAATCGCGCCATCTACGCCCTCCAAACAGCGTCAGTTTCTCAGCGCCCAGGCATTGTCGGCGTCGACCAGCAGGCTGACCGTTTCGCCCACGGCCGCCGCGCGCGTGGCCGGGCATTCCACGTTGAAGCGCAGGCCCGAGGTCTCGACGCTGAGCGAGCGGCGCGGCCCGCGAAAGGTGGCGTCGACCACCTTGCCCGACCAGGCGAGCTGTCCGTTTCTTGCGCTGTCGGGTGGGGCGAGGGCCACGTCCTCGGGCCGCACCACGACCACGACGGCGTCGCCCGGTCGGAACGCCTGGCCGGCCGAGCACTCGCCGCGTCCGTTGGCGCCCTCGATCGTCAGCCGATGCTCGCCGTTAGCCGTCGGCCGGCAGTCCGTCACCGCCGCTTCGATCAGGTTGGGCGTGCCGAAGAAGCTCGCGACCTCGCGGCTGGCCGGCCGGCGATAGACGGTCTCGGGGGCGCCGACCTGCAGGATGCGTCCCCTCTGCATCACCACGACCCTGTCGGAGAGCGCCATCGCCTCCTCCTGGTCATGGGTGACGTAGAGGGTCGTGATCCCGAGCCGCCGCTGCAGGGCACGAAACTCGTCGCCCATCTGCGCGCGCAGCCGCGCATCGAGGTTGCTGAGCGGCTCGTCGAGCAGCAGCACCTCGGGCTCGAACACCAGGGCGCGGGCGATCGCCACCCGTTGCTGCTGGCCGCCGGACAAAGCGGGCGCGGGGCGGTCGGCGAAGCGCTCCATCTCGACCAGGCGCAGCGCCGTCGTCACCCGGTCGCGGATCTCGGCCTTGGCGACGTGGCGTACGCTGAGTGGATAGGCGACATTGTCGAACACGGTCATGTGCGGCCAGATGGCGTAGGACTGGAACACCATGCCGAGCTTGCGATGGTCGGGCGGCACGAACAGCCCGGCCACGGCGTCGCTCACCACCCTGCCGCCGATCACGATTGTGCCGGTGTCGTTGCGCTCCAGTCCTGCCACCATGCGCAGCGTCGTTGTCTTGCCGCAGCCCGAAGGTCCCAGCAGGGTGACGAACTCGCCATGCTCGACCGACAGGTCGATGGCGTCGACCGCCTTCACCTCGGCGAAGTGCCGACCGACGGTTTGCAGCGTGACGCTCGGCACGGCCCGCTCCGCTACTTGTAGATCTGCTTGGCGAGTTCGAGCATGGCGTCCTGGCGTTCCGGCGTTGTGGTGCCGAGCGCCTTGGTCGCGAGCAAGGGGCGAATCTCCTCGACTGTCTTTTCGACCACGCCCTTGACGACGGGGTTGTAGCCGGCATTGGCGAAGACGATCTGCGAGTCGGGTTCGAGATAGTGGTTCATGAACACGCGCGCGGCGTTGGCGTGCGGCGCATTCTTGAGCACCGTCAGGTCGAAGCGGACATAGGGCCGGCCTTCGGTGGGCACGATCGGTTTGACCGGCAGTCCCTTGAGGTTGTTGTAGTCCTGCAGCGAGAACGGGATGTAGAGCGGGAACTCGCCGCGCGCCACGCGCCGCTCGCTGTTGGCGATGTCGCGCGAGAAGACCGGCTTCTGCGCTGCCAGCTTCTCGTGGAAATCCTTGCCGAAGGTCTCGTACATGACCACGAAGAACACCGCCCCGCCGCCCAGCGCGCGATAGTCGTCGGACAGGATCTTGCCGGCCCATTTGGGATCGAGGATGTCCTTCCAGCCCTTGGGCTCGTCGGCCGGTTTCACCAGGTTGCGGTTGATCATCAGGCAATAGCTGATCACCTCGGCCGGGACGCGGACGTCGTCGGCTTCGTAGGGCGGCACGATATTCTTGATGTTGGGGATATCGCCGTGCGGCTGGAAGTTGCCGTCGCGCGTCATCAGCCAGGTCGTCGTGCTGCCATTGTGATGGATATCGCCTAGGAAGCGGCCGGCCGACTGCTCGACCCTCACCCGTTCGCGAACCTCGCTGGCGCGCGCCTCCAGCAACTCGACCTGGATGCCGTATTTCTGCTCGAAGGCCTTGAAAACCGTCTTGTGAAACGGCGAGCCGATCGAGGCGGTATAGACGACGACCTTGCCTTCCTTCTTGGCCGCCTCGACCACCTTTGCCCAGTCGTCGGCCTGTGCCGCGGCGGAGCGGGCAAGCGCCGAGGTCGCCGCAAGCATCCCAAGAACATTTCTCCTCAACATCGACCCACCCTCCCGTTCGACTTTTCTCAGAGCGTACTGATGCGTCTTTTGATGAAACGCAGCTGGACCCAACGGAACATCAGGACCAGGACCAGCATGACCAGCCCGATGACGCTGACCTCCTCGGGCTTGCCGCTCACCCACATTTTCAGCATCACCACCGACAGCACTTCGGTTCCCGGCGCGTACAGCAGGATCGAGGCGCTGAGCTCGCGCATGATGCCGAAGAAGATCAGCACCCAGCCGACCGCGAAGGCAGGCCAGGCCAGCGCGATCAGGATGCGGCCCAGTGTCTGCCACCAGCCGGCGCCATGCACGCGCGAGCATTCCTCGATGTCGGCGGCGATCTGCTGATAGGCGGCCGACGTCACGCGCACGGCGACCGGCGTGCCCAGCGCGACATAGGCCAGCAGCAGCGCCCACAGCGTGCCGTAGATCGGGATCGCGTGCGGCAGGATGGCGAAGCCCCACAGGAAGCCGATGCCCAGAACCATGCCCGGCATCATCCAGGGCAGCCAGGCCAGCACGTCGATCAGCCGCCGGCCGCGCCAGCGCGTGCGCGTGGTGACGTAGGCCACGATGCCGCCCAGCGCCATGGTCGCCGTGGCGCCGACCACGCCCAGCAGCATGGTGTTGCCGAAGGCGCGCCAGAATTCGCCGTTCTCCCAGACGCTGCGGTAGTGATCGAAGGTCAGCATGTCGAGCTGGTAGAAGCCGAAGAACTGGAAGAACGAGCTCAGCAGAAGCTGGCCGATCGGCAGGGCGACGGTTAAGGCGAAGAAGGCGATGCAGACCGCGAAGGTCACCCAGCGCATGCGCCCCAGGCGCGTGACAGTGGGCGAGTAGCCCTTGCCCGTCACCGTGGTGAAGTTGCGTCCGCGCAGCAGGCGGTTCTGCAGCACCAGCAACAGGAACATCAGCGCCATGGCGGTGAAGCCCAGTGCCGTTGCCGACTGGTAGTCGGGCTGGGCGCGCTGGGTGATCGAATTGTAGATCGCCGTCGTGATCACCTCGATGCCGACCGGCGTACCGAAGAACACCGCCGATTCGAAGGATTCCATGCCGCGGATGAAGCTCAGGACGAAGGCGCTGGTGGTGACCGGCAGCATCAGGGCGAGGGTGATGCGCCAGAAGGTTTGCCAGCGCGTGGCGCCCGACATGCGGCTCGATTCCTCGAGCGAGGGATCCATGGCGCGGAAGGCGTCGACGACGAACAGGAAGATGAACGGCGTCGAATACTGCATCATGTGCCAGACCACGCCGCCGTAGGAATAGACGTCGACCAGCGTGCCCTCGGTGCCGGTGAGCCAGCGCCAGGCGAGATTGATGGTGCCGACCTGGGCGTTGCCCAGCATGGCCCAGGCCGTTGCCGTCAGGATCGGCGGGATGAAGAAGGGGAGCGTGATGAGCACTTCCAGCACGCCGCGGCCGGGCGTGTCGGTGCGCGCCACGATCCAGGCGAGCAGGATGGCGAGCGCCAGGGACAGGATCGTCTTGACCAGAGATATGCCGACGGTGTTGGCCAGCACCACCAGGTTTTCGGCGGTGGCGACGCTGCGGTAACCGTCGAGATTGAACGCGCCGGCCATGCCCGGCGGCGTCGAGTGAAGGCTGCCGTAGAGCAGCATCACCATGGGATAGAGCGACAGGAAGCAGAGGATGAGGATCAGCGCCGCGATGCCGGCGGGCCTGCCGTAACGCCACAGGCCGCCGAACGGCGCAGCGCGCTCGCCGTAAGCGGCCGCAACGGTCACCATCCTCGCGCCTCCCGGTCCTGAGCGCTCATGCTCCTCTCATGTTCCTCTCCCCCGCTAGGGGGAGAGGCTAGGAGAGGGGGCTTCGAAGGCTGTCTGCAACCCCCTCTCCCAGCCTCTCCCCCGAGCGGGGGAGAGGAGCATGAAGGAGAGGAACATGAGCATGACGGCTGTCTTCGGCAGCCTTGTCGCGCGACTATTCGGCCGCCAGCGGCAGCCTGTTCCTGTTCAGCACGCCCAATGGGCTTTTGGCCGTCTGCAGCTTCTCGGCATAAGCGTCGATCCAGTCCTGCTCGACGGGGGCGACGAAGGCGCCACCGCGTGCGCCGCGATAGATGTCGGGATTGTCGACGGTCGCCGGCACCTTCTTCTCGGCCATGAGTTCCTGCGCCGCCTGCAGGAGGCGCCTGCGCGTGATGGCGATCATGCGGTCCGATGGCGCCAGATGCTCGAGCGAGCGGTCGACGACGTCGCCCATGCACTCGATCATCGCCTGATCCTGCCGGCCGATGCCCTGGATGCCGGTGTAGTTGACGTTCTTCTGCATGTCGCGGTCGATCAGGTAGTCGTTCTCGCGCCGCGCCACCAGGCGCCACCGTCCGAACCAGTCGCTGGTGTTCGGCAGGTACTCGACGTCGGGCTTCAGGCCGGGAATCCAGTCGCCGTTCTTCAGCGTCTCGAGCGGACGCGTCTTCTGCTTCCAGGCGAGGTTGTAGGTCATGGTGTGCGTGTCATCCATCGGCACGTTCAAGGTGCACGCGATCTGGTCCTCGAAGAAGCCGTTGGGCGTGAGCGTGATGAACGGGAACAGGAAGTGGGCAAAGCGATAGTAGTAGGTGCCCGGCTCGGCCGGGCGGTACGCCGCGTACATCGTGCCCCACTCGGTCTCGGTCGATTTGTAGTCCGGCGCGCGCTCGCCCACGGCCCAGCGGTTGATCGTCGTCGGGTCGACGTCCTCCGTCTTGACGCCGCCGACATGCAGGAAGCCGAAATGCGAGGTGTCGATGTCGCCCTCGAGCGACTGGAACCAGTTGCACTCGCGCATGTGCACGCGTGTGAAGCGCTCCTCCTCGGGCAGCATCAGCACTTCGACGTTGGGCAGCGACGGCGCTTGCTTGCGCTGGCCCATGTAGGTCCAGACGATGCCCGCGCGCTCGACCACCCGGTAGGCCTTGGCCTTGATGCGGTCCTTGAAGTCCTGTGCCGGCGGCACGTTCGGCATGTCGAGGCAGTTGCCTTCGACGTCGAACTTCCAGCCGTGATAGACGCAGCGCAGGCCGCCTTCCTCGTTGCGCCCGAAGAACAGCGAGGCGCAGCGGTGCGGGCAGCGATGCTCCATGACGCCGATCCGGCCGTCGGTGTCGCGGAAGGCGATCAGCTGCTCGCCCAGCAGCATGAGCCGCATCGGCTCGCCGTCGGCCTTCAGTTCCGAGGAGAGACAGGCGGGGATCCAGTATTCCCGCATCAGATTGCCCATGGGCGTGCCGGGCCCAACGCGCGTCAGCATCTCGTTGTTGGCTGCAGTTAGCATGGAATTCCTCCAGATTCGTCCGTATACCGAACGTTCGTACGATAATAGCAAAACGCAGCAAAACCGGCAACAAAAGGCAGCGCTTTCCTCCTGCGACGGGCGACCTCCAACGCTTGCCTTCATGCTCCTCTCCCCCTTGGGGGAGAGGCTGGGTGAGGGGGTGATGCAGGAGATTATCTTCGGGTTGCACCCCCTCACCTAACCTCTCCCCCAAGAGGGAGAGGAACATGAGGGAATCCAATAGTCGCAAGCGAGGGGAGGAAGAGCGTTTCTTAAACTCCTGCCGGCTTGCGCGGCGGCCACATGCGGGCGAGCTCGCCCGTCGGATTGGAGTAGGTCGCAAAATCCGACTTGCCGCGCAATTCGTGGAAGTGGGCGAGCGCCCACACCACGGTCGGAAAGGCGAGCTGCTCCCACGGGATGTCGTCCCATGCGACCAGCGCCACTTCCTCGCTCTCGACTCCGGCCGCCACGTCGGCGCTCAGCAGCCGCGCGCGGTACATGATCTGCACCTGGCCGATGCGGGCCACGCTGTACATGGCGAGCAGGCGCTCGATCTCGATGCTGGCGCAGGCTTCTTCGCGGGCCTCGCGCTCTGCCGCCTGCTCGGTCGTCTCGCCAAGCTCCATGTAGCCGGCCGGCACGGTCCAGAAGCCCTTGCGCGGCTCGATCGCCCGCTTGGCGAGCAGGATCCGATCGCCCCACGTGCAGACCGCGCCCGCGACGATCTTGGGATTTTGATAGTGGATGAACTCGCAGCGCGCGCAGACCAGGCGCTCGCGATTGTCGCCATCGGGGATGCGCTTCTCGAAATGCTCCGGCGGATCCCAGGGCAGCCGCGGACGATCGGGCGCAGAAGAGGGCGGGGACGGCGGCGTGGTCATCGCCTCCGCTTACGCCGCCCGTACCAGGGCCGCAACGCCGGGCAGGGTCTTGCCTTCCATCCATTCCAGGAAGGCGCCGCCCGCGGTCGAGACGTAGGAGAATTTGTCCTCGACACCGGCCGCCGCCAGAGCCGCGACCGTGTCGCCGCCGCCCGCCACCGACAGAAGCTTGCCGGCGCTCGTGAGCTCGCGCCACGGCCTCGGCCAGCGCCACCGTGCCGGTATCGAACGGCTTGATCTCGAAGGCGCCCAGCGGGCCGTTCCACACCAGGGTAGCGCAATCGCCGAGTTCCTCGAGATAGAGCGCGATCGACTTGGGCCCGACATCGAGGATCATCTGATCGTCGGGGCAGGCATCGATGTCGACCACCCGATGTGGCGCGTTGGCCTTGAACTCGGCCGCGACCATGGCATCGACCGGCAGCAGGACCTTGCACTTGGCGGCCTTGGCCTTGGCCAGGATCTCGAGCGCCGTCGGCGCCAGGTCCTTCTCGCACAGCGACTTGCCGACCTTGATCCCCTGCGCCTGCAGGAAGGTGTTGGCCATGCCGCCGCCGATGATCAGCTTGTCGACGCGGCCGACCAGATGGCCCAAAAGGTCGAGCTTGGTGGAGACCTTGGCACCGCCGACCACGGCGCACACCGGCCGCTTGGGATTGCCCAGCGCCTTGTTCGAGCGCTTCGAGCTCGGCCTGCATCAGCCGCCCTGCCGCGGCGGGCAGGCGATTGGCGAGGCCCTCGGTCGACGCGTGCGCCCGATGCGCCGCCGAGAAGGCATCGTTGACATAGACGTCGCCCAGCACCGACAGCTTGTCGATGAAGGCGGCGTCGTTCTTCTCCTCTTCCTTGTGGAAGCGCAGGTTTTCCAGCAGCAAGCACCTCGCCCGGCTTCAGCGCGCGCACGGCATCCTCCGCCAGCGGACCGATGCAATCCTCGGCGAAGGCGACCGGCTTGCCGAGCGCCTTGGCGAGCGGCTCGACGAGCGGCTTCAGCGACATTTCCGGCACGCGCTTGCCGTCGGGCCGGCCGAAGTGGCTGAGCACGATCACCTTGGCGCCCTTGGCGGCGAGCTCGGCGAGCGTCGGCACGGCGCGTTCGATGCGCGTGGCGTCGGTCACCTGGCCGTTCTTCATCGGCACGTTGAGGTCAACGCGCACCAGCACGCGCTTGCCGGACACGTCGATGGAATCGATCGTCTTGAAGCTCACCTTGGGCATGCACCTGCTCTTGGTATCAACGTTTGCGAATGACGAATATCAGCACATCGCCTTCGCGACGACTCGAAACCAGTTTGTGGCCTGTCTGCTTGCAGTACGCAGGGAAGTCCTGCTCGGCCGCCGGATCGGTGGCGCGCACCGTGAGCTCGCCGCCGAGCGGCAGCTCGCGCAGCTTGCGGTTGGCGCGCAGCACGGGCAGCGGACAAAGCAGCCCGGTGGCATCGTATTCAAGGGTGTCCGTCACGATTGTCTCAATTCCGGGGCCGATAGTACTTCATGGCTTCGGGAAGCCACTGTCGAATATCTGCGAGCCGCGTGGTGTCCGTCGGATGCGTGCTCAACAACTCCGCTTGCCGGCGCCCGGTGTTGGCGGCGCGCATGCGCTCCCATACCACGATCGCCTCGCGCGGGTCGTAGCCGGCCAGCGCCATAAGGACGAGGCCGATGCGATCGGCCTCCGATTCCTGCGCCCGCGACATCGGCAGGATGAAGCCCACCGTCGCGCCGGCGCCGACCGCCGCCATCATCGCCGGCACGTAGGCGCGGCTGCGTCCGCTCAGGGTCGCCGAAAGCGCGACCGCGGCGGCTGTTGCGCCCACCTTTGCCACCATCTGGTCGCTCATGCGCTCCGCGCTGTGGCGCGCCAGGGCGTGCGCCACTTCGTGGCCGATCACGACAGCCAATCCGGCCTCGGTCTTGGTGATCGGCAGCAGGCCGCTATAGACCACGACCTTGCCGCCCGGCAGGCAGAAGGCGTTGACCTCGTTCTTGTCGACGGTCTTGAATTCCCAGCGAAAGCGCGGCGCGCGCCACAGGTCGTTGGGTGGCCGTTCGGCTGCCGCGGCGATCCGCCGGCCAACCTTGTCGACCAGCGCGTTCGTCTGGGCGTCGTAGGAAAGCGACTCCTTGGAAAGCACCTCCCGGTAGGCCTGCAGGCCCATCTGGAGCTCTTCGCTTTCGCTCACCAGCATCATCTGCGAGCGGCCGGTGACTGGCGCTGACTGGCAGGCGGCGACCAGTGCGCCAAGACCGCACAAGATCAGGAAGGATCGCAGGGCGCCGCGCATGGGCGTGACTCTAGTGCATAATTTTCGCGCTGCCCACGGGGCGCTTTTGATCTACCTGATGTCGTCCCGAGTGCAGCGAGAGACCTTTAGCCAGCGTCGCCCAAAGGTCCTCGCTGCGCTCGGGATGACATCGAGTTTGCGCGATGCAGCCTCTTAAATCGATCGGCCGAAGTTCAAAACCGTGACACTGCTGCCCGGGCAGGGACGATCAAGGTGAGAGAAAGCCTGGCCCGCCGCGGCGCTTGAGCTCGTGGCCGGCGTCGCGGCCCATCGCTTCGGCATCGGCGGGGGTGCCGCGCCGTTCCGTCGCGATCAGCTCGGATCCGTCGGGCTTCACGATCAGGCCGCGCAGGTGCAGGCCGTCGGCCGCGAGAATCGCGTGACCGGCGATCGGCGTGCGGCACGAGCCGTCGAGCACCACGAGCATGGCATGCTCGGCCGCCACGCAGGTCGCGGTCGGCCGATGGTCGATGGCCGCGAGCCAGGCGCGGACCTTCGCATCGTCGGCGCGGCATTCGACGCAGACCGCGCCCTGGCCGACGGCCGGCAGCATCTCGTCTTCCGGCACCGGCGCGCCGACATGCGCCATGCCGAGCCGCTTCAGCCCGGCCAGCGCCAGCAGCGTGGCCTCGACCACGCCCGACGCGCGCTTGGCGAGCCGCGTATCGACATTGCCGCGCAGGTTGACGATCTCGCAGGTCGGGCCGGCGATGCAGGAGCTGGGCGCGCCGGCGCAGCGCCGAGGTGCCGACGACGGCGCCCTGCTTCAGGTCGGCGATGCGCTTGGCGTCACCTGCGATCAGCACGTCGCGCGCATCCTCGCGCGGCAGGAAGGCGGCGATGGCGAGACCCGGCGGTTGCGCCGTCGGCATGTCCTTCATGCTGTGCACCGCGATATCGATGCGCCGCGACAGCAGCGCCTCCTCGATCTCCTTGACGAACAGGCCCTTGCCGCCGGCCTCCGACAGGGGCCGGTCCTGGATGGCATCGCCGGTGGTCCTGATCGGCAACGATCTCGATGGCGTTGGCGCCGGACAGTTCGGGCACCGCTGCGGCCAGCGCGTCGCGCACCAGGCCGGCCTGGACCAAAGCAAGCTTGCTGCCACGCGTGCCGAGTCGCAGGAGGGGAGGCGTCATGGCGCTGCTCTAGCGTAGCTGGACGGCCGAGGCTAGAAGACACGCATGCGCGTCATGGGAATCGAAACAAGCTGCGACGAAACGGCCGTCGCCATCGTCGAGGCGCCGGACGCCGGCCATCGGCCGGGCGGGCAGATCCTGGCCAACGTGATCTACAGCCAGATGACCGAGCATCGCCGTTTCGGCGGCGTCGTGCCGGAGATCGCCGCGCGCGCCCATCTCGAGCGCATCGACGGGCTGGTCGAGGAAGCGCTGGCGACCGCCGGCCTCGATCTCGCCCGGCTCGACGGCATCGCCGCCACCGGCGGGCCAGGCCTGATCGGCGGCGTCATGGTGGGGGTGATGACGGCCAAGGCGCTGGCCTTCGCCCACGACAAGCCCTTCCTCGCCATCAACCATCTCGAAGGCCACGCACTCTCGGTGCGGCTGACCGAGGACGTGGGCTTTCCCTATCTGCTGCTGCTGGTCTCGGGCGGCCATTGCCAGCTGCTGACCGTGCGCGGTCCGGGCGACTTCACGCGGCTCGGCACGACGATCGACGATGCGGTCGGCGAATGCTTCGACAAGACGGCGAAGCTTCTGGGTCTTGGCTTTCCCGGAGGGCCGGCCGTCGAACGGGCAGCCTACGGTGGTGATCCGCAACGCTTCGCCCTGCCGCGGCCGATGTGGAGGAAGCCCGGCTGCGACTTCTCCTTTTCCGGCCTCAAGACGGCGGTGCGCCAGACCATCGAGAAACTCGATCTCAATGACAAAACCGCGATCGCCGATCTCTGCGCCTCGTTCCAGCGCACCGTGGGCGATGTTCTGGCCGACCGATGCGCGAACGCGCTCGCGGCGGCGCCATCGTCCATCCTTGTGGTGGCAGGCGGCGTCGCGGCGAACCTTTATCTGCGCGGACGCCTCGAGGAGGTTGCCGCCCGGCACGGCGCCCGTCTGGTCGCGCCGCCGGTAAAGCTCTGCACCGACAACGGCGCCATGATCGCCTGGGCCGGCATCGAGCGACTGCGGCTCGGCCGGACCGACGCCCTCGATTTCAGGCCACGGCCACGCTGGCCGCTCGATCCCTCTCCGCATGCCCTCTCCGCCCGCGCAGCGGGGGGAGAGGGAGGGGACCCGCGCGTAGCGCGGGGAGGGTGAGGTGAGCTCAGGCTTTGGACCTCGCGGCGACAAGTCGTCATTGTACGGCGCACCACCTCACCTTCCCGTTGCTTCGCAACGGGCCCCTTCCTCTCCCCCGCTGCGCGGCGGAGAGGAGGGCTGAGCAAGGCAGCGAAAAGGGCAAGCCATGAGCACCGCCTCCGAGATCGTCCCGCTGTTCTCCACGCCGATCGTCATTGCGGAGGTGCCCGACGCGGCGGCGCTCAATGTCGAGCTGCGGGCGACGATCGAACAGCGTCACAAGACACATCCCGGCACGCAGCATTCCAATCTCGGCGGCTGGCAATCGAGCTGGGACATGGATCGCTGGGGCGGGGCGGCTGCGATCAAGTTGCTGGCGATCGGCCGCAATACCGCCAATCGCGCGACGACGGACCGCGAAGGCAAGCCGGTAACGGTGACCTGGCGCGCCAACATGTGGGCCAACATCAACCGCAGCGGCCACGGCAACGAGTTCCATTCCCATCCCGGCAGCTTCTGGTCGGGCGTCTACTATGTCGACGACGGCGGCATCGCCGCCGATCCGTCGCTGGGTGGCGAGCTGGAATTCATGGATCCGCGCGGACCGGGACCGGCCATGTACGCCCCGCATCTCGCCTTCGCCATGCCGGGCGGCCTGTCGGTCGGTGCCAACGAGACGGTGCTGCCCCAGACCGGCCGCCTGGTGATGTTCCCGGCGTGGCTGCTGCACCAGGTACGGCCCTATCGCGGCAGCGCCGAGCGCATTTCCATCGCCTTCAATCTCAGCCTGTGAGCGCCGCCCCGTGACGAGCATCGGTCATATCGGTGTGGTGGGCGGCGGTGCCTGGGGCACGGCGCTCGCCTGCCTGGCGCGGCGGGCCGACCGCAGGGTGACGCTGTGGTCGCGCGATCCCGCCATCTCCACGGCGATCGCGCGCGATCGCGCCAATCCCATTTACCTTCCGGACATAACCCTCGACGCGGGTATCGAGGCGGCCGTCGATCCCGAGAGCCTGGCTGCCTGCGACGTCCTGCTGCTGGTGTGCCCGGCGCAGGCGGTGCGCGACGTGGCGCGCCATTTGGTCGGATCGGCACCGGTCGTGATCTGCGCCAAGGGCATCGAGGCATCGACCGGCCTGCTGATGCCCGAAGTGCTGAACGAGGTGTTGCCGGGTCGGCCGACCGCCGTGCTGTCGGGCCCGAGCTTCGCCGAGGAGGCGGTCCGGGGCCTGCCGACGGCGGTCAGCATCGCCACGATCGATCCCGCCTTGGGCCGCACGCTTGCCGGCTCGCTGGCGGCCGGTTCATTCCGTCCCTATTGGACTCACGATGTGCTGGGCGTCGCCTTGGGCGGGGCGGTCAAGAACGTGCTGGCCATCGCCGCCGGAATCGTCGAGGGCCGCGGCCTTGGCCACAACGCTGCGGCCGCGCTGGTCACGCGCGGCTTTGCCGAAATGGCGCGGCTTGGACAGGCCATGGGTGCCGAGCTCGAGACGCTGACGGGCTTGAGCGGCCTCGGTGACCTGGCGCTCACTTGCTACGGTCCGCTGTCGCGCAACCGGTCGCTCGGGACGGCGCTCGGCAAGGGCACGTCGCTGGCCCGCTACATGACCGGCCGGCGGCAGGTCGTCGAAGGCGAGGCGACGGCGCCCGCGGTCCTGGCGCGCGCTGCGCGGCAGAAAATCGAGATGCCGATTTGCGCCGCCGTCGATGCTATCCTCCACAAGGGCGCGGACCTCGACGAGGCGATCCGCGCCCTGCTGGCGCGTCCGCTGCGCCGCGAAGCGGAATGAGAAGGGGAGTGAAATGGCGCATTGGCTCCTGAAATCCGAGCCGTCGGTCTATCCGTGGGACCAGCTGGTGAAGGAAAAGCGCACCTCGTGGACCGGCGTGCGCAACGCCCAGGCCGCGATCAATCTCAAGGCGATGAAGACGGGCGATCGCTGCTTCTTCTACCATTCAGGCGAAGGCAAGGACATCGTGGGCATCGTCGAGGTCGCGAAGACGGCCTATCCCGATCCGACCGACAAGGACGGCAAGGCCGTGACGGTCGACATCAAGCCGGTGCAGCCGGTCAAGCAGCCGGTGACCCTGGCCGCCATCAAGGCCGATCCCAAGTTCAAGGACTTCAAGCTGGTGCGCCAGTCGCGGCTCTCGGTCGTGCCGGTGAGCGACGAGCACTGGAAGCTCATTATGAAGATGTCCGACACCAAGTGATCGACAACACCCGCGGCATCCTCGCGATGTCGGCGTCGGTCGTGGTCTTCATCTTCAACGATGCGCTGATCAAGCTTGCAGCCGAGTCGGTGCCGTCGGTCCAGGCGATCGGCGTGCGCGGCCTCTTCGCCACCCTGTGGTGCGCGCTCGCCCTGCTGGCGAGCGGCGCCTGGCGGCAGATCGCGATGGCGGCCAATCCCCACGTGCTGCTGCGTGGCGTGCTCGAGGCGGGTGCTGCCATCGTCTATCTCGTCGCGCTGTTCCACATTCCCTTCGCCATCGCCACCGCGATCAATCTGTCGACGCCCCTGGTCCTCACCGTGCTGGCCGTGCTGATGCTGCGCGAGGATGTCCGCTGGCGGCGCTGGAGCGCAGTCATCGTGGGCTTTTTGGGCGTGCTGCTGGTGATCCAACCCAGGCCCGGCGACCTCAACGACTGGACCTGGGTCGCCCTGATCGGCACCTTCGTCGGCGCCTTCCGCGACGGGCTGAGCCGCTACCTGCCGCCGGGCGTGCCGACGCTCGTCGTGTCCTTCACGACCGCCATAACCGTCGCCATCGTAGGCTGCGGCTGGGGCCTGATGGAAGGCTGGCAGCCGATGAGCTGGCGGGCGCTCGGCTTCATCGTCGCCTCCTCGCTCTTGCTGGCCACGGGCTACCAGCTGCTGGTGCTGGCGCTGCGCTCGGGCGCCGAGATCTCGGTCATCGGCGCGTTCCGCTACGGCTCGGTGCTGTGGGCGATCGCCATCGGCTACGTCGTCTGGGGCGACGTGCCCAACGCGCTCGCCCTGTTCGGCATCGCCGTGATCGTGGGCGCCGGCCTCTACATCATCCACCGCGAGCGCCTCAGGCGCTGAGTGGTGGGGGCGCGCGCCGCCAGTCGCACGTCATGATCTTCCGGACCGCGGGCCTCCGGCCCGCTCATGATCATGATGCAGGCGAGACGCCCGCGGTCCGGAAGACCATGACCGCGGTTCACTCGGCCGCTGCTGCGGGCGTCTGTTCGAGGATCAGGCGTGCAATGAACTCCGCCTTGGTCGAGGCGTGCTGAATTTCGTAGCCGACCGGCTGACCGTCGCTGCCAATATCCAGCATGATGTCTCGCTCGATCTCGACGGTGCGGCAGGACGGCAAAGGCCGTACCTCGACGTAAAGGCATCGGTTGATTTATCGTAGCTCGTCTTCATGGCTCGAAGTCTTCGTCCGGGAAGGCGTTGTGGACGCCATCCCCCTAAACACGAGTTACCGCGCCACCCATCTCTCGTAGTCGCGCGCCACTTCCTCGACCGCGGTGTCGTAGAAGCGCTTGCCGTGCTCGGGCGTGGCCTGGCTGGGATCGGAGCCGATGCGGCCGTCGGGGAAGGCGCGGCGATAATCCTCGGCATCGGCGAACGAGCCGTTGGGCGCGATGCGCGGCTCGAGCGGCGTGCGGTTCATCGTCTCGGGATATTTGTACCAGGTGAGCGCCACCTCGGAGGCGGTGGCGTGGCTGCCTTCGCCGCTGGGGTAGAGTTCCTTCTGGAGCTGCCGGATGCCGGCCCCGTCCCACCAGTTGCGCAGCGCGCACTTGACGGAGGGCTGATTGCTGAGCTTCTCCATCGAGCGATCGGCATAGATCTCGGAAAACGCCGCCGTGACCGTGGCGATGTTGCCGCCATGGCCGTTGACGAAGAAGAAACGGGTGAAGCCGTGCCGCGCCAGCGACATCACCGTGTCGCGCACCACGGCGATCAGGGTCGTGGGCCGGAGCGTGACCGAACCCGGGAAGCCCAGGTGATGCTGCGCCATGCCGACGGAAATGGTCGGCGCCACCAGGGCGCCCGCCTTCTCGCCGGCGCCGCGGCCGATCATCTCGGCGGTGAGCGCGTCGGTGCCGATAAGCCCGGTGGGTCCGTGCTGCTCGGTCGAGCCGATCGGAATGATGATGCCGGTTTTGGTCTTGAGATAGTCCTCGACGAACGTCCAGGTCTTGAGCTGAAGCTGCACGAAGCGAAACTCCTACGGGTTTGCGGCAGGATGCGTCGCTTTGCGCAGGCTTACAAGGATTTCAGCCGCGACAAGAACGGAGTGGCCGTAATCATGGCGACATCGCGCGCGACGGAAGATGCGCGAGGTGTTGATGCCGCCGAACGCGTTCGACGCGACGTCTCGCCCGAGCTGGTGTCTCAAGCTGGACCAAGGACGTGGCCCGGGTCGTGACAGCGATGCTTGCATCGTCGGCGGCGACACAAGCCATTGTGTCTCTTCTCGCGCGACCAACTTTCGCTGCCCCTCTACGGAGCGCAAAAAGTCCCTGGCCCACAACGGCATTTTTCGGTCGCTATGGCGCCCGAAAATTCGATCTTGGGCGGCAAGCCATTCAAAAGTTTTACTTGAATTATACCAAAGTATCACTTATAGTGATGCTGTACGCCCCTTCAGGAGCATCAGCCATGATCGCTCAGACTGCGGAAACGGTCGTGCGCGGCGCTGGCCCATCAGAGAATGAAAAGCTGTGCCGGGTCGGTGATCGGCGCCTCGCAGGCCATGTTGCGGCAAACGTAAAGGGCGGGCTTGCCGCCCACCAGACCCTTGCCGGCGGCCGGATGGCTCGGCGGAAGCAGCGTACCGGGTGCGAGACGCCGCACGATCTTGTTGGGCAGGCTCTTGCCGTAGACAGCCTGGCGCAACGCCTCGGTGGCCGGGTCGCCGAGCGCGCCTACGATCACCAGCTCTGTGGCGCTTTCCAGCAGCTCGTAGCCGTTCAGCAAGGTCATCAGCGGGAAGAAATTGCCTTCCAGCTCGCCGGCGAAGGCCGCGACCTGGCGTCGGGCCTTGTCATGCCACGACGCCTCGCCGGTCAGCACCCAGAGCCGGGCGAAAACGCCGACCAGGGTGGCGTTGCCGGCCGGCACGGCGTTGTCGTGGCAGTGCTTGTTGCGGACGATCAGGTCGGCGGCATCGTCGGCGGTGATGAAGTAGCCGCCGCCGTCGGGATCGGCGAAACGCCGGTCGAGCACGGCGACCAGTGCCCGCGCGTCGTCGAGGTACTGCATCGCGCCGGTCGCCTCGCAGAGCGCCAGGCCGGCGCGCGCCATGTTGGCATAGTCGTCGAGCGTGCCGCGATGCAGCCGCTTGCCGGCGCGATGGGAGTGGAACAGCCGGCCATCGCCGTCGCGCATCGTGTCCATCACGAAGCGCCAGGCGCGAATGGCGGCCGCGAGCCAGTCGTCGCGCTGGAAGGTGACGGCGGCATTGGCCAGGGCTGCGATCATCAGGCCGTTCCAGTCGGCCAGGACCTTGTCGTCCCAGCCGGGCCAGACGCGTCGGTCGCGAACGGCCTTCAGCCTCGCGCGCAAGCCCGCCAGCCGCCGTTCCTCGTCCTCGCCCAGCAAGGCGGGCGCGCGGTTGCGGTGCAGGATGGTGTGGTGTTCCCAGTTGCCCTGGGGGGTGACGTCATAGGCCTGCTTGAAGAACGCGGCATCGTCGCCGAGGATCGTATCGATCTCGGCTTCGTCCCAGACATAGAACTTGCCCTCGACGCCCTCGCTGTCGGCGTCGTAGGTCGCGGCGAAACCGCCGCTTTCGGCCACCATCTCGCGCAGGACCCAGTCGCAGGTCTCGGCAATGCGCGCCGCATAGAGCGGGCTCCTGGTTTCCTGCCAGACCAGGGTCAGCAGGTCGACGAGCTGCGCGTTGTCGTAGAGCATCTTCTCGAAATGCGGGATCAGCCACTCGGCATCGGTGGCGTAGCGCGCGAAGCCGCCGGCCAGGTGATCGTAGATGCCGCCCTGGCACATGCGGTCGAGCGTGACGGTAACGGCGTCGGACAGCCGGGTGCTGGTGCGATCGCGGAGCCATGCCCGCCAGATGGTCTCGAACAGGTAAGGCGAGGGGAACTTCGGCGCCTGGCCGAAGCCGCCCCACACCGGATCGCACTCCTCGGCCATCCGCGTGGCGATCCGGTCGAGCAGCGTCAGCGGGATCAGCGGGCCGTCACCCTTGATCTCGATCGCCTTGCTGGCCGCCTTCTGGCGCAATGCCTGCAGCAGGCCGGCGCGATTGGTCTCGACCTCCTGCGGCTTGTCGCGGAAGGCCTGGGCCACGCCTTTCAGCACGTCGACGAAGCTCGGCCGGCCGTAGCGCGCGGGATAGGGGAAGTAGGTGCCGCCCCAGAACGGCTCGCCGTCGGGCGTGCAGAACATGGTGAGCGGCCAGCCGCCAGGCTCGCCCAGGATGTTCAGGGCCTGCATGTAGATCGCATCGACGTCGGGCCGCTCCTCGCGGTCGACCTTTATGTTGACGAACAGCGCGTTCATCACCGCGGCGACTTCGGGCGATTCGAAGCTCTCGTGCGCCATGACATGGCACCAGTGGCAGGCGGCGTAACCGACCGAGAGCAGGATCGGCCGGTTGGTCTGCTTGGCCTCGGCGAGCGGCTGCTTCGCCCCACGCCCACCAATGCACGGGATTGTCGGCATGCTGCAGCAGGTAGGGGCTGGTCTCGGCACTCAGGCGATTCATGCCGGTTGCTCTCCAAGGTTGCCTTCGCTGTTGATGAGCAGAACGCGCGAGCGCGGGTCGAGTTTCAGGGCGGCGAAAGCGGATTTGTCGGCGCAGACACGCAGGAGACCGGCCAGCCCCGCGCAGCCCGACGGGCCTGAGGCGATGGCGGGATCGGAGCCGGGCGGATGAGCGAACAAGCGGCGCGCCGGCATCACCTCGTCCTCCCCGATGGTCATGAACCAGTCGGTCGCCTCGCCGACGATCGGCCAGGTGACGGGCGAGATCTCGCGGCAGGCCAGGCCGCCCATGACCGTGTCGGCATTGCCGCTGGCGAGGGCGGGCCGGCCCGCCGCATTGCTCTGGAACCAGCAATCCGCGCTCTGTGGCTCGACGACGATGAAGGTCGGCCGTTCGGGCAGCACGGCCCACAGATAGCCGATCACGGCGGCGGCCAGCCCGCCCACGCCCGCCTGGACGAACACGTGCGTGGGACCTTGCGGCGATTGCTGCACGATTGCCTCATGGGCCAGCACGCAATAGCCCCGCATGACACTGCGCGGCACCGAATCGTAGCCTTCCCACGACGTGTCGGAGATGATGGTCCAGCCATTCTCCCGCGATTGCCGCCGGCACCGGGCGACGGCCGTGTCGTAGTCGCCGTCGATCCTGATCACCTCGGCGCCGCGCGCGCGGATCGCCGCTTCCTTTTCGGCGCTGGTGAATTTCGGCAGGAAGACGACGCAGCGAGTGCCGAACAGCTTGGCGCCGGCGGCGACCGAGCGGCCATGGTTGCCCGAGCTCGCCGTGGCGAAGGTGAATGTAGAGGTGATCTCGCGATGCTTGCCGTTCATCAGATCGGCGAAGGTCGCACTTGCCTGACCGGCCGCGGCGACCGCGCCGGCGAGTTCGCTGTAGATGGCGAAAACGCCGCCCAGCGCCTTGAAGGCACCGAAGCCGAAGCGCTGGCTCTCGTCCTTGACGCGGATCTCGCCGAGGCCAAGTCGTCCGGCGAGGGCGGGCAGCGCATAAAGCGGCGTCGGCGTGTGCCTGGGGCAGTCCGCCAGCATGTCGCAGAGCTCGGGAATGCCGTCGGGATCGATCACGAATCGCTGCTCGCGGCCGAAGGCAAGGCCTTGTCCGACGCGCGGATTTTCAGCCAACCAGGGAGGAACCATGCGCGGTCATAGCATGGTCCATGGTCGGCCGCGCCAAGATCGCCTAAGCTGGCGCAAACGGAGAGAGACCATGAAGGTGAACGTCGAAGTGAGTTGCACGCCGGAGGAGGCGCGCGCCTTTTTCGGCCTGCCCGACATCAAGCCGATGCAGGAACGCATCATGGGCGAGATCGAGGAACGGCTGCGCTCCAGCCTGGGCGCCATGAACCCCGAGACGGTGTTCAAGACCTGGCTGCCGGCCTCCATGCAGGGCATGGAACAGATGCAGCAGATGCAGCAGGCCTTCTGGTCGCAACTCGCCAACATCGCATCGGGTAAGAAGGAATGACACGGCCATGAGCCAGCGTGAAGAAGCGTCCGATCCCAAGCCCTACTACGAAGCCCACGTCTTCTGCTGCACCAACCGGCGACCGGCGGGCCATCCGCGCGGCTGCTGCGCGGAGAAGGGCAGCGAGGCATTTGCGCGACTACATGAAGGGCCGCGCCAAGGAACTCGGCCTCAAGAACGTGCGCATCAACAGCGCCGGCTGCCTCGACCGTTGCGAGCTCGGACCGACCGTGGTGATCTATCCCGAAGGCGTCTGGTATTCCTGCGCCGACGAGGGAAGACATCGACGAGGTGCTGGAGACGCACCTGGTGAAGGGCGGCCGGGTCGAACGCCTGATGCTGCAGACCGCCGACAGGCTGCCGAAGCATCGCGTCAAGGTGTGAGGCCGCACCTTCTCGCTGTTCATGTTCCGCTCGTCTTCAGGTTCCTCTTTCCTCATGTTCCTCTCCCCCGCTAGGGGGAGAGGCTAGGTGAGGGGGCGTCGAAGGGCCGTGCGCAACCCCCTCACCCAGCCTCTCCCCCTAGCGGGGGAGAGGAGAATGAAATGAAGGGGAGAGGAAGGGGAGAGCGGGAGAAGGCAGGGGAGGACGAACACTTCGTGGTTGGTCACTCCACCAGCTCAGCCAGCCGCCGGATGATCCTGGTTGGCCTGGCCGTGGCGTGCGCCGGCACGCCCGCTTCGAAGGGGTCGTACCAGATGCCGCACATGCCGAGGCGTTGCGGCGCCACGACTTCCCATTCGTAGTTGTCGCCGACCATCCAGGCGTCGCCGGCATCGACCTCGAGCCGCTCCAGCGCGTGGCGGTAGACCGCGAGCTCGGGCTTGCCCTGGCCGAACTCGCCTTCGATCTGGATATGGTCGAAGCGATGGCCGAGATCGAAGCGCACGATCTTGTCGCGCTGCGTCTCGGCCGCGCCATTGGTCACCAAGGCGAGCTTGACGCCGGCCTGGCGCAAGGCGTCGACGGTGGCGTGGGCGTCGGGATAGAGCTTGTATTCGTCGCGCCGCATCTTGGTGAAGGCATCGGCGATGCGGTCGGCCAGCGCCTCGTCGTCGCGCCCCAGCCTGGCGAGGCCGCGCCGCACCGAGAGCCGTCGGGCGCCCGCAATGTCGAGCCGCCACCTGGCGGCCGCCTGGGAATCGGACCAGAAGGCGCGCGCCTCCTCCATGATGGCCACGCGCACCCCTTCGATGGTCGCGGCATCGTGGGCGTCGAGGTGGGCGGCGAAAACGCTGAGCAGGCGCTGCCAGGCATCCTCCGGCTGGGCGTAGGCGCGGATCAGCGTGTCGTCGAGGTCGAACAGGATGGCGCGGGGCAGGGCCGACATGTCGCTCAGTTGGTCGGGCGGGCAAAAGTGGTCGGGGCGGGGCTCACGACCGTGCCGCGGCTGACCTGCACCTCGATCACGGCCAGGGCGCGCTCCGAACGGCCGTCGGGCAGGAAGCGGAAGATGCCGTCGACGCCGGACCAGCCGTTGGGGTTGGTGATCGCCTCGGCGGAGAAATCGCCGCCCGGCTTCAGCCGCGCCAGATTGCCGGCGAGCGCCACGCCGTCATAGGCGAGCGTCGCCAGGCGATTGGGCGGCCGGCCGTAGGTGGCGAGGAAGCGGCGCTCGAAGTCGTCGCGCCGCGCCGGATCGGGTGCGGCATACCAGGCGCCGCGTGCCATTGCGTCGGAGCCGACATTGGGCACGTCCCACACGCCGGTGCCGATGAACTGGACGGACTTGTTGTCGAGGCCGGCGGCGCCCAGCGCGGCCAGAGCGGTCGACAGGCGAGGCGGCGCCACCGGCACCAGGATGGCCAGCTTGCCATCGCCCTTGAGGCCAGCCGCCAGCCGTTTGGCGGATGTCACCAGGTCGGCGCTGTTGGGATCGTAGAGCTCGACCCCGGCAACCGTGGCGCCCCGTATGGTCGACCTGGCTTTCGAGCGCGCGCACCATCTGCTCGCCGTAGGATGTCTGCGGCGCGAAGGCGGCGAACCGCCTGATGCCGGTCTCGACGGAATAGTCGACCACGCGGCGCACCTGCGGCGGCGCGGCGATGCCCATGATCCAGATGCCGCGCTGCGCGGCGGTCTCGTCGTTTGAGAAGGACACGACGTTGGCGCCGCCTTGCGCCACCAGGGGGGCCAGCGCCTTGGCCGACGTGCCGAACAGCGGGCCCAGCACCATCGCCACGCCGTCGGTGCGTGCCTTGCGATAGGCCTCCATGGCGGTCTCGGCGCTGTCGCCGCTGTCGTAGGCGGCGAGCGCCAGTTCCTTGGCGCCGGTGTCGAAAAGCGCCATTTCGGCGGCCTGCTGCATGGCCTGGCCGATCGGGGCCGCGCTGCCGCTCAGTGGTAGCAGCAGCGCGATGCGTGTTTTGCCCGACGGTGTGACCGGAGAGCCCACCGACGCCTTGACGGTCGTGGGCGGGGCGGCCGGCGTGCTAGTCTGGGGTTGCTCGCCGCACGCTCCCAGCAGAAAAGCGGCGGTGGCAAGCGCATAGAGGGACTGGCGCATCGGCGCGAAACTCCGGCGAACGGCTGCAAATGGACGGTAACGAGCGATCACAAGCTAGCGATGGGCAGGCGTCGCGTAAACCACCGCCGCTGGTACCGGGGCTGCATATTGTTGCCACGCCGATCGGCAATCTGCGCGACATCACGTTGCGCGCGCTCGATGTCCTGCGCGAAGCCGACCTGATCGCCTGCGAGGATACGCGTGTGTTCGCCAAGCTCGCCAGCCATTACGGCATTGCCGCGCCCACCATCGCCTACTCCGATGCAACGCAGGATGCCGCCGAGCCCAAATCGTGCGGGCGCTCGCCGCCGGCAAACGCGTGGCGCTGGTCTCCGACGCCGGCATGCCGCTGATTTCCGATCCCGGTTATCGCCTGGTCCGTGCCGCCCTCGCCGCAGACCATGTCGTGACCTCCGCACCCGGCCCCTCCGCAGTGCCCATGGCGTTGGCGCTGTCGGGCCTGCCGACCGACCGCTTCTTCTTCGGCGGTTTCCTGCCGGCCCGGGAAAGCGATCGCCGCCGCGCCATCGCTTCCGCCGCCACAGTGCCGGCCACCCTGGTGTTCTTCGAAGCGCCGCACCGTCTTGCCGCCTCGCTCGTCGATCTCGCCGAACTTTTGGGCGCCCGGCCCGCCGCCATCGCGCGCGAACTCACCAAGCTCTTCGAGGAGGTGCGACGCGCCCCGCTCACCGAGCTTGCCCGCCACTACGCCCAGCATCCCGACGTGAAGGGAGAGATCGCCATCGTGATCGGACCGCCGGGCGAGACCGAAGCGCCGCCCGCCGAGCGGCTCGACGAGGCGCTGCGTGCGGCGATGGCCGGTGCCTCGGTCAAGGACGCAGCCGCCGAGGTCGCCGCGCGCTATGGCCTGCAGACGCCGCGACGTCTATGCGCGGGCTCTCGAGCTGAAACGCGAGGTGGTCTCATGACGACCGAGGCCCGTCAGGTTGCCCATCGGCTGGGGCATGTCGCGGAATGGCGCGCGGTGTGGCGGCTGCGGCTCGCCGGCTATTCCATCCTCGCCCGGCGCTACAAGACCAAGCTCGGTGAAATCGACATCGTCGCGCGCCGCGGCGGCGTCCTGGCCTTCGTCGAGGTCAAGGCGCGCGCCGACATCCCGACCGCCGCCGACGCCCTGGGCGGCCGGCAGTTCGGTCGCGTGGCGCGGGCGGCCAGCCTGTACCTCGCACGCCATCCGCGCTACGCCGCCCATTCGGTGCGCTTCGATGCCGTGCTGGTCACGAGCCTTTGGCCGCGCCATCTGCCCGATGTCTGGCAGCCGCCGGAGTGATGCTTGTCGGCCCCTGAGTCGGATATCGAGCAGAAGTTGAGCCGGCTGCGCGTGCTCTGCGCCGCAGACGATGGCCGCCTCGATCTGCTCGAGGCGGCGCTGGCGCTGAGCGTGCTGCGCAGCGACGCGCCGCAGGACCTGTCGCCCTTCCGCCAGCACGTGGCGACAATGGCGTCCGATCTCGCCGACCTGGTGCACCGGCGCGGCGCGTCGCCGGAGCAGCTCGCCGAGGTCGTCGCCCGCTCCTATGCCTACCGCGGCGACACCGACTCCTACGACGATTTGCAGAACGCCGACCTCGTGCGCGTGATCGAGCGGCGCAAGGGCCTGCCGGTCGCCCTGTCGATCCTCTACCTCCATGTCGCTCGCGCGCAGGGCTGGGACGCCGAAGGCCTGGCGTTTCCCGCCCATTTCCTGATCCGCGTCGGCATCGAGGGAGCGCGTCACGTGGTCGATCCGTTCCACGACGGCGTGGTGCGCGACGCCGCCGACCTTCGTGGCCTGCTGCGGCAGGTGCTGGGACCGGACGCCGAGCTGCACCCCCAGCATTTCGATCCGGTGTCGGACCGCGACGTGCTGCTGCGGCTCGAGAACAACGTCCGCCTGCGGCTTGCCAAGCGCGAGGATTGGGCGGGTGCGGCGCAATCGCTCGAACGGATGCTGGCGATCGCGCCCGACCGGCCGGAGCTGCTGTTCGAGGCCGGGCAGCTCAATGCGCGGCTCGACAAGCGTCGCGCCGCGATTGCCGCCTTCCAGCGATTTCTCGGACATCGAGGGCGATACGGGCGATCCCGCCTTGCGCCGGCGGACGCAGGCCCTGTTGCAGGAATTGCGCCGCGGGCTTAACTGACGTTCATTCCCGAGCGAGCGAAGCGAAGTCGAGGGACCTGTTCTTCGGTTCCATCAAAGACGACGCCCCTCGGCTTCGTTCGGGGTGACGATAATAAGGATAGGAATCTCTGCCCATGAAGCTCAACGTCGCCATCCAGATGGACCATGTGTCGACCATCGACATCGACGGCGATTCGACCTTCGTGCTGGGGCTCGAGGCCGAACGGCGCGGCTACGCGGTCTGGCACTACACGCCGCGCGAGCTCTTCTTCCGCGACCGCAAGGTGATGGCGCATGCCCAGCCGATGATGCTCAGGCGCGAGAAGGGCAACCATTTCACCCTCGGCACGGCCGAGATGCTCGACCTGTCGACGATCGACGTCGTGCTGCTGCGCCAGGATCCGCCGTTCGACATGTCGTACATCACGACGACGCACATCCTGGAGCACATCCATCCCAAGACGCTGGTGGTGAACGATCCGGCGAGCGTGCGCAACGCACCGGAAAAGCTTTTCGTCACGCACTTCGACAACGTCATGCCGCCGACCCTGATCAGCGCCGATCCGCGCGCCATCCGCGCCTTCTGGGACGAGCACAAGGACATCATCCTGAAGCCGCTGTTCGGCAATGGCGGGGTCGGCGTGTTCCGGGTGCGGCCCGACGACGAGAACTTCAACTCGCTGCTGGAAATGTTCTCCCAGCGCAGCCGCGAGCCCGTGATCGCCCAGCGCTACCTGCCCGAGGTGCGCAAGGGCGACAAGCGCATCATCCTGATCGACGGCAAGGCCGTCGGTGTCATCAACCGTGTGCCGGCCGAAGGCGAGTCGCGGTCGAACATGCATGTCGGCGGCGTGGCGGTGAAGGACACGCTCACCAAGCGCGATCAGGAGCTGTGCGAGATCATCGGACCGGAGCTCGCCAAGCGCGGCCTGCTGTTCGTCGGAATCGACGTGATCGGCAACTATCTGACCGAGATCAACGTCACCTCGCCGACCGGCCTGCAGCAGATCAACCGTTTCGACGGCGTCTCGCTGGAAGCGCAGATCTGGGATCGCATCGAGGTGCGCTTCCAGGAAACGCGGGGGAGGGCCGGATGATCCGTCGGGCGTTTCTTGGCGTGGTGGTCGCGATGCCCGCCGGGATGGCGCAGGCGCAGGACATGTTCGCGGCCAAACCGATCGTCAGCGCGGTGCGCGAGGGTGACGAAGAGAAGGTCCGCCAGGCGCTGCTGAAGGGCGAGAATCCCAACCAGAACGATACGTCGGGCCGGCCGCTTCTGATGGTTGCCGTGATGGGCGGCCAGATCGCCGTGGCCGAGACGCTGCTGAAGGGAGGGGCCGCCGTCGACGCCACCGACCGGGAGGGCTACACGGCGTTGTTCCAGGCCGCCCAGCGCGGAGACAGCGAACTGGTCGACATATTACTGAAGCGCAACGCCAAGCCGAACCTGCAGAACCGCCAGGGCGTCACGCCGCTCATGGTGGCGTCGCGGGCAGGCTACGACGAGATCGTGCGGGCGCTGCTCGCCCGGAAGGCCGACCCCAACACGGCGGACTTCACCGGCCGCACCGCGGTCGCCTATGCACGCCAGTCCGGCCACACCACGATCGCCGCCATGCTGCGCAAGGCCGGCGGACACGAGTGATGGCGGCGGCCAAAGCCGCGCCGATCTGGATCAGCGGCGCGCTGACGCTCGATCCGGGCGAGATCGAGGAAACCTTCGTGCGGGCGGCCGGTCCCGGCGGCCAGCACGTCAATACGACATCGACCGCCGTGCAATTGCGCTTCGACGTGCGCCACTCGCCGTCGCTGCCGGACGACGTGCGCCAGCGGCTGGAACGTCTGGCCGGTCGCCGGCTGACGCGCGACGGTGTGCTGGTGCTGGTGGCGCAGGGCGAGCGCAGCCAGAAGCGCAACCGCGAGGAGGCGCTCGATCGCCTGGTGGCCCTGATCCGCGCCGCCGCCCAGCCGCCGGTGCCGCGCAAGAAGACCCGGACACCCAAGGCCAGCAAGCGGCGGCGCCTCGACGACAAGAAACGTCACGGAACCACAAAATCACTGCGTGCCAGGCCGACGCACGACTAGAAAACGCCTCACCCTGAGGAGCATCGCGCAGCGATGCATCTCGAAGGGTGGCACGCGCATGTCTCGAGGCCCATCCTTCGAGACGCACGCCCTCGGCGTGCTCCCCAGGATGAGGTGGGTGTGTTACGAGTGTCCCCTTATTCACCGCAGGAGCGCAGCCGTGGCAGACATCCGCAAGGAGACCGACAGTCTCGGCGAAGTCGACGTGCCGGCCGACAAGCTGTGGGGCGCGCAGACCCAGCGGTCGCTCGAGCATTTCAGCATCGGCAAGGACCTGATCCCGCGCGAGATGATCACCGCCTACGCCATCCTGAAGAAGGCGGCCGCCAATGCCAACCATGACGGCGGGCGGCTCGACGACAAGGTCCACGGGCTGATCGTGCAGGTCTGCGACGAGATCCTGGCCGGCCAGCATCACGACATGTTCCCGCTGCACGTCTGGATGACCGGCAGCGGCACGCAGTTCAACATGAACGTGAACGAGGTGATCTCCAACCGCTGCTGCCAGCTTGCCGGCACGCCGCTCGGCAGCAAGACGCCGGTCCATCCCAACGACCACGTCAACATGTCGCAGTCGTCGAACGACACGTTCCCGTCGGCGATGTACATCGCCGCGGCGGTCAACGTGACCAGCCGGCTGATGCCCGCGGTCACAGGCGCTGCACGACGCGATCGCGGCCAAGGCCAAGGAATGGGACGACATCGTCAAGATCGGCCGCACCCACATGCAGGACGCGACGCCGATCACGCTCGGCCAGGAATGGTCGGGCTATGCCGGCATGCTGGCCGACGATCTCGAGCGCATCGAGGACGCGCTGAAGGGCGTCTATCGTCTGGCGCTGGGCGGCACGGCGGTCGGCACCGGCATCAACGCGGCGCCCGGCTTCGCCGAGGCGGCGGCGGCCGAGATCGCCCGGCTCACCGGGCTGCCGTTCGTCAGCGCGCCCAACAAGTTCACCGTGCAGGGCGCGCACGATGCGCTGGTGCAGCTCTCCGGCACGCTGCGCACGCTGGCGGTCTCGCTCTACAAGATCGCCAACGACATCCGGCTGATGTCGTGCGGCCCGCGCGCCGGCTTCGCCGAGCTGATGATCCCGGAGAACGAGCCCGGCTCGTCGATCATGCCGGGCAAGGTCAACCCGACCCAGGCCGAGGCGCTCGACCATGATCGCCGTGCAGGTGATGGCCAACGACGTGGCGGTCGGCTTCGGCGGCGCCGGCGGCTATCTCGAGATGAACGTCTACAAGCCGCTGATGATCTTCAACATCACGCAGTCGATCACGCTCATGACCGACGGCTGCACCAACTTCCGCAAGTTCCTGGTCGAGGGCACCAAGCCGAACCTGAAGAAGATCAAGGAATATGTCGACCGCTCGCTGATGCTGGTGACGGCGCTGGCGCCGGTCATCGGCTACGACAAGGCCTCGAAGATCGCGCACTACGCGATGGACCACGACCTGACGCTGAAGGCGGCGGCGCTGAAGCTGGGCTTCGTCGAGCGAGGCGGAGTTCGACCGCGTCGTCGATCCGGCGAAGATGGTCAGGCCCTACGTGGCGACGGAATAGCCAAGTTCATCGCTGGGGGCGCGCCACTCCAGTGGCGCGTCTTTGCCGATAGCCAAGAAAGATCGCGCCACTGGAGTGGCGCGCCCCCAGCGTTCAGCGTTCGTCGATCCAACGCCGCTCGCTGATGAAGCGGGCGGCGGCCAGGCCCATCGCCATGGCGCCGACAATGAAGCCGCACACCGTGCCGGCCTGGATCGCGGCGAGAATGTCGCCCTGGTTCAGCATGACGATGGTCCGAAACGCGTAGATGCCGGGTGTCATGATGATGATGCCGGGCACCGTCAGGACGATGCGCGGCTCGCGGAGGATGGCTCGCGCCAGCGACGCCAGGAGCCCGACCGCGAGCGCGCCGAGGAATGTGGCCGGCGGCAGGGCCATGCCGAGATCGTGCAACGCCAGGCGCAGCTCGTTGCCGAGCAGGGAAAGAATGCCGACGACCAGCACGGTGCGGGCGGGGCTGTTGTAGAGAACGGCGAAGCCGCAGCCGCCGACGAAGCTCGCGACCGCGCGCCACAACAGAGGGGCGAGCTCGATGCCGTGGGGGGCGTTCGCGGCAGCGACGGCGGTGAGGCCCGCGATGGCGGCGACGACGGAGAGCCCGAAGGCAGCGGCCAGCAAGATCAGGGTGCCGTAGGTCAGCCGGACAATCCCCGCTAGCGTCTGATGCTGCAGCAGGTCGAGCAGGGAGGCGACCAGCGGGAATCCCGGCACGAGGAACAGCACGCAGGAGATGAAACCCGCCGCGTGGCCAGGCTCGAACGCCCTGCCCGCGATACTGCCCACGACCAGGCAATAGAATCCCGTGGCAAGGATTGCGCAAAGCGTCGTGACGGCATACTGGTTGAGACCGCGGCGAAACATCAGCGTGCGTGCCGTCTGGCCCAGGCCGCCGGCGGCCACGGCTGCGGCGGTTCCCACCAGGTCGCCGCCGTTCAAATACGCGAAGGCGCCGGAGGCGAGGCCGATCGCGGTGGCGACCGTCAGGATCGAATGGAGCGCCGGCACGGCTTCGATCTCATCGAGGCGGAGGGAGAGCGCTTTTGGCTCGAGGCCCGGCCAGTTCGATCGGGCGAGCCGTTCGAGAGCGGCGATGCGCCAGGCATTGATGCCGAGCGGCGCCACCTCGCTGGCCAAGGTCACGTGCTCGCCGCCCTGTCGCACCGTGGCGGTCATGCCGTTGATGGTGATGTGCAAGGACAGAGTCTCGATGCCCATGCTGGTCGCCAGCATGTTCATCAATTCGCGGACGCGGAACGCGGTGTCGCCGGCGCGCAACATCATGGTGCCGAAGCGCAGCAGCACCTCGAGCGCTTCGCGCAGCCTTGTCTTTTGCTCTGCCATCGCCTGGCCGTCCGATGATCAGACGGTCTGGAGCCCCAGCACGGAGGCCGTGTCCTTGCGCACCCGTTCGGTGAGCGCGGCGTCGGTCTTGAGGTCGTGCCCGTACGACGGGATCATCTCCTTGAGCTTGGGCACCCAGTGGCCGACCAGCTCCTCATGGAAGCAGTTCTCCAGCATGTGGACCATGATCCAGACCGCCGTGGAGGCGCCGGGCGAGGCGCCGAGCAGGGCAACGATCGAGGAATCGGCCGACGACACGATTTCGGTGCCGAATTCCAGCGTGCCGATATGCGCTTTGTCCTTCTTGATGATCTGCACGCGCTGGCCTGCGACATCGAGCTCCCAGTCGGCTTCCTTCACGTTGGGATAAAAGTCGCGCAGCGCCTTGAAGCGATGGCCCGAGCTCTGGAAGACTTGGCCGACCAGGTACTCCTCGAGCGGGAAATTGCTCCACCCGACGGCGAGCAGCGGCAGGAGGTTGTCGGGCCTGAGCGACAGCGGCAGGTCGAGCGCCGAGCCGTGCTTCAGGAACTTGGTCGAGAAGCCGGCGTAGGGCCCGAACAGCACCCAGCGCTTGCCGTCGATGATGCGCGTATCGAGATGGGGCACCGACATCGGCGGCGAGCCGGAGGCCGCCATCCCGTAGACCTTGGCGGCGTGGCGGTCGGCGATCTCGGGCTTGCCGCAGCGCAGCCAGATGCCGCTCACCGGGAAGCCGGCGAAGCCCTTGGCCTCGGGGATGCCGGATTTCTGCAGCAGCGTAATCGCTGCACCGCCGGCGCCCAGGAAGACGTAGCGCGCGCCGATCCGGCGCGTCTCGCCGGTCTTCTCGTCCCTGACATCGAGCTGCCAGCCGTCGCCGGTCGGCCGGCGCTGCAGGCCGGTCACATCGTGCGAGAAATGTACTTTGAATCCGTCCTGGCGCTTCAGGTAACTCATCAGGTTGGCCGTGAGCGCGCCGTAATTCACGTCGGCGCCGGTGATCATGCGGGTGGCGGCGACGGCCTGGTTGGGATCGCGACCCTCCATGATCAGCGGCGCCCATTCGCCGATCTGCTTGTGGTCCTCGGAATATTCCATGCCGCGATAGCAGTGATGCGCGCTCATCGCGGCGTGGCGCTTCTTGAGGAAGGCCACGCGGTCGGCGCCGATCACGAAGCTCATGTGCGGCACCGGATGGATGAACGAATCGGGCGAGGCGATGGCGCCCTTGCGGATGAGGTACGACCAGAACTGGCGCGACATGTCGAACTCGACATTGACCTCGAGCGCCTTGGCGATGTCGACGCTGCCGTCCTTGCGCATCGGCGTGTAGTTCAGCTCGCAGTTGGCGGCATGGCCGGTGCCGGCGTTGTTCCAGGCGCCGGAGCTCTCTTGCGCCTCGCCGGGCATGCGTTCGATGATCTCGAGCCTGAGATGGGGCTGCAGCTCCTTCAGGAACACGGCGAGCGTCGTGCTCATGATGCCGGCGCCCACCAGAATGACATCGGCGGTCGTGACGTCGTTGGTCTCGCTCATGCGATGTCCTTCGGAAGGTCTAGGGGGCGCGCTTGAACGGAACCGGCACGTCGTTTGCCAACACGACGTAGACACGCCGCCAGGGCTGGTCGTCGACCAATCGCCAGGTATGCCCGCCACCCGCCGTATCCTCGGCCAGCAGGATGTCGCCCGGTTTCAGCATGAAGTGCTCGCCGCCGCGGGTCTGGAAGTCGAGGGTCCCGCTCAGCGTGATGACCAGCTGGCGGACCGGGGCGGTGTGCCAGGCAAGCGTGCCGCCGGACGCGGTTTCCTGGAACGATGCATGGGCGGTGTCGAGCTTGCCGCTGAGAAGGTCGCCGTGCGCGCCGGGCGCGAGCTCGATGCTGCCCTCCTCGAAGTGCGAATTGTCGTCTTCGCCGGTCCAAATCCGAATGCATCGGATCATCGTGCTGTCCCTTGCTTGCCGGGTGAATGGGGATGAGAAACCGCACTATGGGCTTGTTTCAACGGGCAAGAAACCAGCAATGTCGGCAACTCATGGCCGTCCTCGCACGTCGTCGAACCATGATCCCATGGATGACTGGCAACGGCGGGTTTGCTAGGTAACGCCCTACGTCCCCGTAGCTCAGCTGGATAGAGCAGCGGTTTCCTAAACCGGAGGTCGGAGGTTCGAATCCTCTCGGGGACGCCACTCCTTTCCCAGGCGTGTGTGCGGGGCACTCAGCCTCCGCTCGGGGCGTGAAATTGCACATAAGATCACAGCGGTTAGGCTCCTAGGCGTTCTCAGGGGAGAAGCATGGATGAGTGGTCGGCAGCGTTCACGGCAATTGGTGGACTGGCCGCAGTTGGCGGGTTGATCGACCTCGCACTGTACAAATCCGAGAAGGAGAAGCTGAAAGCGCTTCTCGAGGATTGGTGGCTGAAGTTCACTGACGTGAAGTGGAGCAACTTCGGTCGCGTTGAGGCGGACCTTGCAATTCAGATACTTGATCGATGGGCAGGACCACGTTTGTGGTCGTGGAAGCGTTGGCGGTTTTCGGTAGTTATCAACCTAGGCGTCTTAGCGCTTGTTGCTGCTTGGGTTGTGGTGAGGGGAGCATGGCACGGGCGCGAGAACGACCCCTTCCGAGATTATACTGCATATATCATGAGTAGCAGCATCGCTTACGAAGTGATTGCAACAACAGTTGCCTTTGCGTTGTCGCTAAGCGTTACACGTTTCCTAGGCATGTGTGCTGGACGGCTATGCAGGACGAAACTCCCAAACGCGCCCATATTTGCTCTGTTGCTCGTGCTCCATCTTTTCTTGTTGCTGTACTGGAGCGCCGTTGTGTTCACCTTAGAATGGATGCCACTTACGGCAGTAGCGATGCTCGCGGCCGTCGCACAAGGGAGCCCTGCTGGACTGGATCTTGCCAAGCGTGTGGTGCACGCCCAACTCGAATTTCTTGGAAGACCTGTCTGGACAATTCTTCTTGGCTTGGACTACTTCGAAACGAAGACAGTTACTGTTGTAGTCGCGCATAAATTGGCAATGGATCTCGTTGCAAACGGACTTCGTATACTGTTCGCGCTGGTCTTTCTCAGTTCGTTCGTGTTTCGCCCGCTCATACAAGAGCCTGTAAGCCGACTCTGGTATGGCGCGATGAACTCCGGGAAGCCGATCTTCACAATGCTGTTTGGCGCTGTCGGCACGATCATCGCGGTCGCACGAATACTAGCGAAGTGACGGGTGCGCTGGGGTCCTTGCTGCGACCAAGATGCGGCAGGCGATCGCGTTAGCAGCGTCACGCCGATGCGGCCGATCGGCCTGACAAAATCCCATGCACGAGATGCCTGACCAACCTCAATCCTCGCTACCAAACTCGCTTGCCTTTGACCCGAAAGTGGTTGGGAGGCGCATCCGCATATGGCCTTGTCTTACGCCGAAGCACTTTGTCGCGTGCGTCCGAGGCGTGGGAACGCATTCGCTTGGTGTAGACCCCTAACTTTTCCGTCCGATATTTCCGGAACACATGCTGCTTTCCGGGTTTACGCCGAAGACCGAGAAGGTAGAGCGGATCGTCGAGGGCTGTGCTCTCGTCCATTGACCCGGCTGTAATCAGTTTCTCCAATCCCTTAGCGACGATGCGTGCTGCCCATTCCGGCACTTCCTCTTTGTGCCGCAGGCAGATGGCAACAATCTCATAGGCAAAAGCCGAATTCTTGGTCGCTTTGTAGATGTTCTCTATCTCAACAATGAAGAATCCCAATTGCCCGCCGCCAATCTCATGGGGCGGCACCCCGCGTTCGCTTTCGCTCGCCCGGATCTCATCGTCCATCTGCTGGATTTCAGATGCGATTGCGTGAAGAGCCCCTACCAACTGTGGCTCGTCTGACCCCTCCATCCTTTTACGAATTGTTGCTTTCATCGGTCTCGTCTCACGACTTTCTGGGTTTGGTGGGACTTCACAGTACCTCAATTTGTCGTAGGAAAGCCCCGCTTGCACTGACGCCAGGGCAACACGCCGGAGCTGCCACGAGCCGCCAGAGCGCAAATGCCAAAAGCAACCGGCAAGCAGGTGGGCGCGCGGGTCGATTCTCCAAACGAGCCGCGCGCCCATTCTCTACATCAGAAACACGCGCGGCAGAGCCATGTCCAATTCGGCGATAAAAGCAGAGCCACCCGCCAACGCGCTCGTCGTCTGGGCCCAGCTTCGTGACGATTTTAACATCAGGTTGTCGAGAGACACGGTTCGGCGCTTGTGGCGCACCGGGAAATTTCCGGTGCCCGTTCGGCTCGGCCACCATCACTTGGCTTGGAGAGCGAAGGACATCGAAACCTACATCGCCAATCTGCCATCGGCCGACGCGATGCCGCTGCGTCGTCGGAAAAAATCTGATCTTAGTCGCTAGCAAGGAGTAACAGTCATGAACGGGACAATAGAAGTCTCACTCAGGCGGACCGGCAATCGTGGTCGTGCTGCCGTTGATCGGTTGGAGAGGTTCCCGGCCGAGTTCGCGGTCACGGAACACACTTTGCGTTTCTGTTGGACTGGAACCGGCGGCCAGCGAATCGACCTCGAATGTCCGTTAACGCCCGAACTCCGCCGGACGCTAATCGAAGTTTCGCGTTCCCAGAACGACGCCGGAGGCGAGTAGACAACGCAGGTGCTGAAAAAACTTTTCAGCGCTCTTAGATGAATAAAAACCCGCTACTACACTTCAACCTGTGGTAGCGGGTTTACAATAGCGCGCCCCGAACAAGCGAGGTGTGCCAATGCAAACTTCCCTTTCCCAGCGAAGGCACCTTATCGCAAAGCTCGACAACGAATACCGCCTGTTCTTGAAGGAATTGGAAGAAGAGCGAGCGACAATGGCCGAGGTAAAGCGGCTGCGTCGGGAAAAGGCGCGGCGTGGGCGAAGCCAGAAGGCACTAAAGCAGCAAGTCCGTAGACGCGAAAAAGGAAAGGGCCGGAGGTGTTCGTAGCACCTAGCCGGCCCGAAGAGGTAGTACCATGTCTGCTACTTATAGTAGTGTTCCAGTAAGCTCACTACAAGGCCCAAGAACCGAGAACGGTTTCAACGCCTCATCCACCTCAAGAGCGATGAAGGCAGAGCGTCGGTGGCTCGTTAACAAAATCGTACTCATTCCCGGCAAAGACAAGCCGGATCACATTCCGACGTACGTGAGCGGCAAGGTTCGGACAGGCAAGGGCATTCACGGCACGCCTGATGATGTGGCGCAATGGGGCACCTACGAACAAGCGAAGGCATTCTGCAACGCTCATCCGGACTATCTCCCGGCCTTTGCCTTGGGTCCCGATGGCAAGGGGGGGTGCTGGCAAGCGATCGACAGAGACGAGAAGTCTCGATGGAAGCGATAAAGCGCCGGGCTATGTGGAGATCAGCCGTAGTGGCAAGGGCTATCATGTGTTCGGTTATGGCGAGGTGTTCACTTCCCTGAATAAGGACAATTGGGAAGCCTATAGTGATAAAAAGCTCATCGCCGTAACCGAGCACATGGTTAACGACGGGCCAGTTGTCGACCTGAAGCCCCTCGTTGAGAAGTGGCGGAGGAAGCTCGGAGCCGATGTTGGCGACACACGCGCGATCATAAAGAGCTTCATAGATGCGGGCGTCATTCCTGATGGCGAACGCAACAATGCGATGACTGCTTTTGTGGGCCATGCGGTGACTGCTTGGGCACGCGGCATGTGCACCGAAGTTGAGGCGCTCGCTTTTCTTGGCCGGCTCAGGCGGCTGATTCCGGAAGGAAGCAGCCAATGGGACTGCGAGGGCCAGTGGCGGCGCTTTACCGAGAAAGAGGGCTTGGCCTGTGATCTGGACCCGCGCGCCTATGTCGGCCGGGATGACGGTGGGCCACTCACATTGTTCGGTGGGCAGCGACAGGAGGTGAAGAACAGCGCCGCTGGCCGCCTCGTTAACGCTCCTGGCCCCTTTACGGGGGAGGAAAGCCCCGATGAGTTCGTTGTCGAGAATTTCATCCTGACGGGGTTGGCAGTCCTTTACGGCCCTTACGGCAGCGGCAAAACAACGGCCATCATCGCTTTGATGCTTCATGTAGCGGGCGTTATAGCCATCCCCGGATTGCCGCCCGGTATTCCTCGGCGCGTTGTCTGTGCCAGCGAATATAGCCAGCAGGTTCGTTCCGCCGTTAAAGGCTACGAGCGCAAGGGCGTGCTTCTTTGCTCCGTGGAGGAGGCCAATCGGCGCGTCGGGCTGATCGATGCCGATTTGCTCGAGACCGAAGTATGGGCAGCAGAGATCAAGCTTCTCGTGGCTGAGGTTGCCGCAGGTCATTCCGGCGACGAATGGTGGCCCGAACCGCTGGTGGTGTTCGATACCGGGCCGGCGAACTTCCGCCAGCAGAAGCTTGAAGACAACACCGAAACCTACCGCAACTTGTCGACCTTGGGTCAAGCGTTGGCTGGCACGTCGGCTTCTCTTTGGATCGTGTTGCACACGGCCAAGGCGCACCGGAATGCTCCTCCCGAAGTGATGACCGCTCTCGGTGCACAGGCTTGGGGTGCGGCGTCGATTGGTGAGGTCAAGATCACGCGAGAGGACGAGGCCTTGTTGGTCTCACTTGGTCGGACGAAGTTCGAGCTCGTAGAGGACGATGCGGGTCGCGCAATCGACCAGTATCGGGTCGAGACCGAGCGCTTGCCGCCCGTTACGTTGGCGACAGCTTGGGGAGCGCAATATCCTCACCTGGCTGAGCAGAAGAAGACTGTTCGGATTGTCGTCGCGTTCGAACCAACGACAAGCGCCGACACTAGGGCGGATCGTGAAGAAAAGACCGATGTGAAACGAGAAAACGAAATCACCAAGAAGATCAGAGAGGGCATGCACAAGGCCCATAAGGAAGGTAAGAAGGGCATCTGTATTGCGGAGCCCGGTGGTGAAGGCGGCTACCCTGCGGCCGAGATTGACGGGTATGTCGTTGTCTCTAACCGCAGCATCTTCAGCAAACGAGCTGGTGTTGAAGAACGTGGCGCCTTCTTGGAGGGCGAAGCCAAGGCTGCCAACTGCGAGAAGAAAGACGGTTACTACTTCTTCACGTACAAAAATCTTTATGGCTTGTAATAGCTCTAGGGTCAAAACCCAATGAAGCATGCTCGGCTACATAGCTGGCGTCTCGTTTCTGGCTAAAGTAGTTTTGGCACGGTCGGTTTACGTATCGTTCGATGCTGGCTCGGGGGGCAACAATGCCGTTCGCGGACAATCGAGGCGTGCGCATTCACTATCAGACTGTCGGCAAAGGACGGCCTGTTGTTCTGCACCACGGCACCGGCGGAAGCGGTCCGGATTGGGTCGACTTTGGCTACGTCGAGGCTCTGAGGAACAACTATCAATTGATCCTCGTAGACGCGAGAGGACATGGGTCTAGCGATAAACCACACGAACCAGCCGCCTACGACCTGTCGCTTCGTGCCTCGGATGTCGTGTCGGTCCTAGATGATCTTGATCTCCCAAAGGCGGACTATTTCGGATACTCATTGGGAGGTTGGACTGGGTTTGGACTGGCAAAACACGCACCTGCGCGGTTCAACTCATTCGTCTTAGGTGGTGCACATCCTTTCGCCGAAAGCATGCAAGCGTTTCGGGACCTAATGCTGACTAACAGAGAAGCGCTTGCAGCAGGCATTGATCAGGTGTTCGGCAATTTCCTTAAGCCAGCAATGCGTGAGCGCCTCTTGAATATCGCCGCCGACTTCTCCGCCCATTCCAGCACATGTCGCCGGCATTCAAACACTCGGACCTCCGTGTTCTCGGCGTCGACCCGGCCGGTTTCAAATCGGCCGAAGACACCATCTATGCCAATGCCGAAGCTGAGGGCCGCAACCCAAAGTCTGTGCCTCCCGGAATTCCTCCGTGAGCACACCGAAAACCGCAACGGACACCAGTACACAAAATTCTATGGGCGGCCCAGCACCTGGATGAATCAGTTCGCCGGCATCGGCAAACGCGTCAAACGAATCACCGAACGGACTGATAACGGCGGCCCAGGTCGCACGCTCTACGAACGTCCCACATAGCTCCACAGTCAGGCATGGCCTGTGGACGAGCGCGCCGGTCGCTATCCTCATGTCGGTGAGGAAGGGTTCTCCGCCCTGCCGTGGCGGCCAGGCGCGCTTTTCTTCATCCCCGGCGTAAGCGAGGAGCGCTTCAACGCGGCGACCTTCGGCCGGTCCGACCCGGTCACCCGGATGACGGCGGCGAGAATGGCAACGGCTTGAGAAGAGACCGCGAGGTGTGACAGTTAGCGAAGTCTTGCGCCGGGGCGTCGGCAGCGGGAATTCAGAGTCGCCCGCCGCTGGCGCCCCAACTTTTCTGCGCCAAGTTCCTCAATGCAGCTAGTGCCGTTGGAGTTCGGAACGGAGCGTCAGCGGACGGGGTAGCCAATCTTCCAAAACGCGCCGGAAATACCTCTCCCCAATGTGCAGGAAGGCGGGCAGACTTCCGTAGGGATGAATTTGCTGCTTCGCTTTATCGCGATCCTCGGCCCTATCTTCGGGACGCTCTTGCTTTGGGCGGCTCAAGTGGGTCCTGAGGACGCGGTATCCAATCTTGCGAAATGGGCAAAGTTGGCAGGGATTAATGCGCCACCTACATGGCTTTTATGTCCGACAACTCGTCGAGGCATACGGCGACTCATGTGGCAAGACGTTTGTCGATCATGCTGCTATCGATGGGCAGTTCGCGGTACATTTCTACCGTCAGCGAGAGAGATACTACGACGCGGCGTACTTCAAACGGTTCTATCGCGATAGCACCGATCCGACAGTATTGAATTCATTCGAGAGTGACATCTTCCATGGTGTTGTTGATGTATGCACGGGCCCCCATGCTCATGCGCTTGCTCGCCATGACTCGGTCATGGCGCAGGCAGCAAGCGTTGTTCCAGCAGGGCCATTGGCACGTTACGCTAGAGTCCCCGTCAAACAGGGGGTTTGTCACCATCTCGCGAATGACGACACAAGTCCGCTCCTGCGATGGAAACAATGACTGCTGAACAATCCAGCCCGGCCAGACCCAACCTGTATAACGGGCGTCGATGATAGCGCCATTGTCCCAATCGATGATCAAAACAGCTTTGCGACGTCCAAGGCCGCGCGAATTGATGTGATTGACCAACTTACTGAAGAGATCAACCAAACTATCGTTGCAGACTACCCTCAACATGATGGGTTGCCGGAGCAGCTCACACGGTTGAGCATCTGCACTCCATACGAGATCAAGGGCAAGTCATCGTATTGGAGAACGTTGATCCGCCCCCGAACATTGCTGATCTGGCCGCGACCCAAATATTTACTGGAAGAGTTGGTGTCGGTCGATTCGGACTCTTTCCTCCGGCCTCATAAGGTCGGCATAGGGCAGATGGCCGCCACAGCGGACTGCCGATGATGCCAGGCGATACTCGCTGGCCGCGGCGTTCGCCCGTTGAATGGGTCTTGATGTTCCGCTTGCAAGCTCCGCTCGGGTGCCGCCTCGAAGGCTTCCTTATGCGCACGTACTTTGAGCTATTGAAGGACGCGTCAACCAAAACCAACCTTGCGACCATTCCGCGCGTCTCCTTCCCCGGGAGGGCTATGAAGCCAGCCGAAGAGGCACGACATTCCCACCAGTAGACTCGCCTACGATCCGCAGAATCTCGGCCTCCAGCTCCACGAGCGCGGCCATCTTCTGTTTGCGATGGCGCGAGACGTTGTAGGTCGCCATCAGCCCGCCGAGGCTGTGGCCGAGCACGCGCTCGGCGGTTTCGTCGGCCACCTCAAGATTAGCCATGATGGTGCGGCCGGTACGCCGCAAGTCGTGCAGGGTCCAGCCTGTAACGGCAGATGCCTTGTCCAACTTGCTCTTGGGTCGCGTGAACGACGATATCGGATGCGTTCCGTTGATGGTGAAGATCCAGTCGCTGCCGGCAAACCGCGGCAAGGAGCGGAGCAAGGTTACAGCCAGTGGGGGCAGGGGCACCTCGTGGACGCGCCCGACCTTGTACCGAGCGGCGGGGACCGTGAGCAGGGGATAGTCGCCGTCGAGGCCGGAAAGCTCTGACCAACGGGCTTCGGCCCAATCGTCGCGTCGCTGCGCCGTGGCAAGCAGGAGCTTAACGAGCACGCCGAATACTCCGGCCTTGTTCGCTGCGTGCCATACGGATTTGATTTCGCCTTCGGTGAGAATCCTCTGCCGCCGCATCATGGCGCCGGTCAGGCCAACAGATTTGTCGCGCAGGCTGGCGGCCGGCGAAACCTTGATACCGGCGTGGCCGTGGTTGGCGGCGAAGCCGAACACACGCCTCACCGCATCCAGCGCGTGGCGAGCGGCATACGATCCTCGTGCGCGCCGGATCGTGTTCAAGCGAGCTAGGATGTCCTCGCGTGTGATGAGGGCAGCGGGCCTGTCCCGGAAGATCGCATCCTTGCCGTTCTTCCATTCCGTCTTCCAGACAGAGCGAGGTCCCTGCCAGGTCTTCGTCTGGTGCGGGACCTGGCCGAGCCAGTCCGCCCGGATGTAGCGGGCCACCTGATGGCCCTGTCGTTTCGCCGGCAGCTCCTCGGCCATATACATCTCGGCAAGAGCACCGAAGGACTCGACGACCAGCTTGCGCTTCTCGTGGTTCGGATTAAGCCCGCGCTGCATCTGCTGCAGGGCATCCCAGGCGGCCTTCCTAGCGGCGGCCAGCTTCACAGTGCCGGCACGACCGAGCGTGACCATGATCTGCCGTTCGGTAGGTCGCGGTCGGGCACGAACCACATAGGTCTTAACGCCCGTCGGTCTGATCCGTACGCCGAGGCCTGTCGGGTCGGCCGTCGTGTCCCACACCGTGTACTTCTTGGATTCTGGTTTCAAACTCCGAATGACAAAGTCGGTAAGTTCGAGCTTCACTTTTGCAACCCTCGTTTCCTAGCGGGCACTCGACTGGCCCTCAAACCAGTTACCGCCTAGGTGCCTGCAACGAAAGGAGTAAATGCCCTAAAAGCTTGATATAGCGGGGTTATACGCGCGTGGTGCAGTATGGTGCGCTATAGTGATTTCTTCTCCGCGAGTGTTCCTAAACCGGAGGTCGGAGGTTCGAATCCTCTCGGGGACGCCAAAACCCGCCGGCGAGGACAAAAGAGAGAACCTTTATTGAATTCGGAAATCCAAAGCCGACGCCCTGACCAGGCGATGTCCGCTTCCGTGGGTAAAGCTGACGTGGCGCGGGAGTAACGCAACGTCGGCTAATGATCGAGGCTGTGTGAGAACGTGTTTTCGCACAGCCTCGATCCGAAGCGGACATTCGCTGCCCGTCGCGACGGCGTTTCCGACAGCTCGAAGCGCCGCCCCGGAGCACCATTAAATTCGATCAAGCGGCGGCATTCCAAAACCGGTGGAGCGCAGCCACGTCGCCATTGAACATGTTGCGATCGCAGCGGTCCACACCTTGGATGATTCTGTTGCGGGCGCGGGTGCGGCGACCCCCATACGCGTCGCTGGCATATTGCCAGAGCCGCCAACCGCTCGTCGCCCAGGCCCGCGGGATCGTAGGCGATCCATGGTAGTCAACGACCCAAAGGCCGCAGCGCGCGAGGATCGAGCCGGGCGTGATCCCGGCGCCGCCGTTGGCCCAGGTCGGATGCACGTAGACGAGCGGCAACCGGCCCGTTGCGCTGACGACTGCCTGCACGAACGCCTCGGCTTGTTCCCGCGTCATGGAGTTCGAGGGATCGCCTTCATTGGGCTCGAGATCCAGGGCGAGGAGAGTCCGTGGGCCGGGACGGGAAGAGTCCAGGAAGAAGGCTGCCTGCTGCGCGCCCGATGAATCGCCCTTGCCGAAATGATAGGTACCCCACAGCAGTCCTGCTGCCTCGGCCTGCGACCGTCGCTCGGCACACATAGGGTCGGCAAAGAAGTCGCCTTCGCTCGCCTTGTGGATGACGGCGAGGATGTTGCTCGCGCGTACCAGCCGGAAATCGGCGACAGTGGTGTGCGCACTGATGTCGATTACCGCATCCAGTCCCTGGTATGTGCGGCTCGGCGGCGCCGGCGCGATCGGATATTCAGGCGGCGGAGTTTGAGGTGGCGGCGTTTGCGGATACTGATCCGGCGCCACGGAGGCCTGACGGGGCGCCTGAGGTGCGCTGCATCCCGTTGTCGCTGCAGCAGCGAGGCCCGCGATGACATTCCTGCGAGAAATCATGCAGCCACAGTAAGGTGTTCGGCGCGCGTGGCAACGTCCACAACACACGGCCTACAGCGAAGCGGCCTCAGACTTCTTCAAGATGACGAAGGCCTGCCCGACGAGCACCTTGAATAGTGATCCAGACCGCGACGACGAGGTGGTCAAGGGTTTCAGCGTGTCCACGATTGGCACGAAGCCGACGTTGCCTGAACGAGCACGGATGTCCGCGCCAGGGGTAAAGCGGACGTGACCCGGAAAGGCGCGTTATTGGGCGGATGACACAAACCGGGCTTACCGGGCCATCGACGGGGCGAGGGCGGGGAAGGGGCCAGCGCATTGAATTACGCCTTGATGTAAGGCGCGAAGCGCCCACCTCTGGGACCATTTGAGGGACACGATCCAGTTCTCTCCTTTGTCCACTCCGGCACGCCCCTCCTTTCCCGGGCAGGCCGGACACTTGGTATCCGCGAACAAGCCGGCAACACGCGGCTTGTGGTGGTGACGCGATCCTGATGCTCGGTCGGCGTGTCATGGTGGTGCGCAGGTTTGCCCCCCGGCGTGACGTGGCAGTGCCCGAAGTTTATATTGGCATGCGGCTTGGGCGGATGCAGGCGGGGGTATCGTCTCTTGGGTTCTCTGACGATCTCGGTAGCGTCATTGTTAACGTGGGGACTTCCCGTGCTCGCGTTGGTTGGCGCGTTGTGTGCGTTCGTTGCGGGACTCTGGGCCAGATACAGGCCGTGATCCTTCGCGTTCTGCATATCCTGATATTGTTTTGCCTGATTGCTGGCGCGGTGGTCGGCCTGCAATTCTTGGATAAAACGCACTACCTCTCAATGGAGGTTCCGCTCGCCTCCAGCGCCGGCTTGTGCTGGCTCCTGGCGGCGGCTTTGTCCCTTTGTGATGCTTGGTCGACTCCCCCTCCGCGCACGACCCAGTGGCAGAGCTTCCTCAATTGCTATGCAGCGTACATGACAAGCTACGCGGTGCTGGCAACCGGCTGGTCCACGATTCTTCCTGCGAATACTACGGTGTGGCAATCTTGGGGCCTGTGACCAGATGCGCTCCAGGAATGGCGCTCCCAGCGGGGGGCGAGCCCATGTTGCAGCTGGGGGCCCGTTGGTTTGTCGGGCAAGGCTGCGGGAATCCTCGTACACGACGCTGGAACGGCGGCGGTTGATCCAAAAAAAATCGTTTGTGTTCAAGGCGCCGGAGGCCTTAACCCCCCTCACTGGTGCGTACTTATTCCGACCCCTCTGCGGGTCTGTAGCGCATGATTAAAAGTGCCACTTGACTTTTACTAAGTATCACTCATATAGGGCCTATGTTCATTTCAGCGCAGAACAGACCAGGTCACAAGCGGCGCGGCGTGCGTAACGGCTTCATATTGTTTGCATATCTCCGCCCCTTGTCCCGCAGGTTGACGATCCCGCCGGCCTCTGAATAGCTGTTCGACAACGATTTGGTCGCCCTATCGATATCAAATCGGTTGGCGATCGCGTCGTTGCACTCATCGAGAGGGAGGAACGATCGTGAAAAAAATGTTGATTGCCACCGTCGCCACGGCTGCGCTGCTGAGCCTTGCCGGAACATCACAGTCGGCGGACAAGAAGACCCTGGCCTTCGTGGTCAACGGCGCCTCCGATTTCTGGAAGGCGGCCGAGGCCGGCGTCAAGAAGGCGCAAGGCGAGCTGCCGAACTACACGCTGGTCTTCAAGTATCCCGAGCAGTCGTCGGCGGCCATCCAGACCCGCATGATGGACGATCTCGTCGCGGCGGGCGTCGCCGGCATCATGGTGAGCGCGGTCGATCCCAAGACGATGGGCGATGCGCTCAACCGGGTCGGCGGACAGGTCGCCCTGTTCACCACCGACAGCGACGCGCCCAACAGCAAGCGCGTCGCCTATATCGGCTCGTCGCAACGTCGACGCCGGCAAGCAGGCCGGCCAGCTGATGCTGAAGGCGATGCCCAACGGCGGCAAGTGCATGGGCTTCGTCGGCCTGCCCGGCGCCGACAATGCCCGCGAGCGCATCGACGGCGTGAAGGAGACCATCAAGGGCTCGAAGATCGAGCTGGTCGACGTGCGCGCCGACGACATCGACCAGACGCGCGCCAAGCGCAATGTCGAGGACACGCTCACCGCCCATCCCGAGATCAACTGCATGGTCGGCTTCTACTCCTACAACACGCCGCGCATCTACGAGGCGCTGAAGGAGGCCGGCAAGCTCGGCAAGGTCACGATCATCGGCTTCGACGAGGACTCCGATCACGCTGGGCGGCGTCAAGGAAGGCACGATCGTCGGCACCGTCGTGCAGCAGCCCTACGAATGGGGCTACCAGGGCATGAAGGACATGGCCAAGTACCTCGAGGGCGACAAGTCCTTCATCCCGGCCAACCATCTGATCATCATCCCGACCAAGATCATCGACAAGGGCAACGTCGATGCCTTCTGGACGGAACTGAAGGCGCGGCAGGGCAAGAAGTAGGGCTGCGTTTTGCCGGACCGCGGGCCTCCAGGCCCGCTCATGCTCTTTCGGACCGCGAGCCTCCACTCGCTCATGATCATGAGCGGGCCTGGAGGCCCGCGGTCCGGCAAGACATCTGATCGGTGCGTGCTTTAGACTGCTTCGTGTGCCCGCCTCCGTGAATCCCCCGCTTCTCGAGCTCGTCTCGGTCAGCAAGACCTATCCCGGCGTCAAGGCGCTCGATCGCGTCAGCCTGCGCGTCGAGCGCGGCGAGGTGCTGGCGCTGATCGGCGAGAACGGCGCCGGCAAGTCGACCTTGATGAAGATCCTGGGCGGCGTCGTCGAGCCGAGCGACGGCGCGATCCGGATCGACGGCGTCGAGCACGCCTCGCTCACCGTCGCCGGCGCCATGGCGGCTGGCATCGCCTTCGTGCACCAGGAACTCAACCTCTTCGACAATCTCGATGTCGCCGCCAACGTCATCATCGGCCGCGAGCCGGTCTTCGGCGGGCCGCTGAAGCTGATCGACCGCACGGCGCTCCGGCGCAAGGGTGACGCCGCTGCTGCGCCGGCTCGGCGCCGACTTCAAGGCCGACACGCCGGTCGCCGACCTGTCGCTCGCCCAGCGCCAGCTGCGTCGAGATCGCCAAGGCGCTGTCGCTCGAGGCGCGCATCGTCATCATGGACGAGCCGACCTCGAGCCTGACCGCCACCGAGACGGCGCGTCTCCTGAAGGTGATCGCCGAACTCAAGGCCGCCGGCGTCGCCGTCATCTTCATCTCGCATCGCCTGAACGAGGTCGAGCACTGCGCCGACCGCGTCGTGGTGCTGCGCGACGGCGCGTCGTCGGGGAGCTGGCGAAGGGCGAGATCGAGCACGACGCCATGATCCGCCTGATGATCGGCCGCGACCTGAAGTCGCTCTATGTCCCGCCGCCGACGCCCGCCCGGCGGTGCGGTACTCGAGATCGCCGGCTTGCGCACAGCCGGCGCATCCCGCGCACGCGATCGATCTTGCCGCTGCACGCGCGGCGAGATCCTCGGCCTGGCGGGCCTGGTCGGCGCCGGCCGCACCGAGCTTGCCCGCGCCATCTTCGGCATCGACCGCCCGGTCGGCGGCGAAGCTGCGCCTCGACGGCCGGACGATCGCCATCCGCGCGCCGCGCGACGCCATCGACCACGGCATCTTCCTCGTGCCCGAGGACCGCAAGCGGTCCGGGCTGGTGCTCGAATCCTCGGTGACCGAGAACATCTCGCTCGCCAACCTCGCCGCCTTCGCCTGGCGCCTGCTGATCCGCACTGGCGCCGAGCGCCGCAACGCGACCGAGCGCAGCGCCGCGCTCGACATCCGCACGGCCTCGATCGACACGCTGGTCGGCACTCTGTCGGGCGGCAACCAGCAGAAGGTGGTGCTGGCCAAGTGGCTGTCGATGACGCCCGAAGGTCATGATCTTCGACGAGCCGACGCGCGGCATCGATGTCGGCTCGAAGTCGGAGATCTACGGCTTGATGCGCGGGCTCGCCGACTCCGGCGTCGCCGTCCTGATGATCTCGAGCGACATGGAGGAGGTGATCGGCGTCAGCGACCGCATCGTGGTCATGCACGAAGGCGCGGATCACCGGCTTCCTCGACGCGTCCGAGTTCAGCGAGGAGAACGTGATGCGGCTGGCCGTCGGCCGCCACGACCTGCAGCAGGCGGAGGCCGTGACGTGCTGAAGAAGGATCTCGGCCTTTTCCTGCTGATCGTCGTGGTCGGGTCGTCGTCGTTTCCATCCTCAACCCGCGCTTCCTGTCGCCGATCAACCTCGCCAACACGGCCAACCTGATCGGCCTGTTCGGCCTGTTCTCGATCGGCGAGGGCTTCGTCATCATCACCGGCGGCATCGACCTCTCGATCGGCTCGATGTTCGCGCTGCTCGGCGTCATCTTCATCGACCTGCTCGTGACCTGGCAGCTCGCCATGGTGGCTCGCCGTGATCGTGGTCGTGCTGGGCGGCGTCGTGCTGGGCGCGATCCACGGCTTCCTGGTCACGCGGCTGCGCCTGCAGCCCTTCATCGTCACGCTGTGCGGCCTGCTGATCTATCGCGGCGTCGCGCGCTACTACACCAACGACGGCACCGCGGGCTTCGAGTTCGGCCAGAGCTTCCCGACGCTCGAATGGCTGACGACGGGCCGCACGCTGCGGCGTGCCGCATTCCTTCATCGTGTTCCTGGTCGTCGCCGCCGTGATGGCCGTCGTGCTGCACCGCTCGGTGTTCGGCCGCTATCTGTTCGCCGTCGGCAAGAACGAGGAGGCGGCGCGCTATTCGGGCATCCGCACCGGGCGCATCGTCGCCGCAGCCTACATCATCTGCGGCGGCCTGGCCGGTCTGTCCTCGATCTACCTCGCGATGTACACGCGCTCGATCTCGCCGGCCAGCCACGGCAATTTCTACGAGCTCTACGCCATCGCGGCCGCCGTGCTGGGCGGCTGCTCGCTGCGCGGCGGCGAGGGCTCGATCCTCGGCATCGTGCTCGGCGCCATCCTGCTGCAGATCCTGCAGAACCTGGTGAACCTGCTGGGCATCCCGAGCTCGCTCAACTTCGCCGTGATGGGCACGGTGATCCTGATCGGCGTCCTGGCCGACCAGCAACTCACCCGCCTCCGCGACCGTCGCGCCAGACGTTAGGGCGTATTCCGTTTCCGCTCAATCACCTCACCCTGAGGAGCGCGCGCAGCGCGCGTCTCGAAGGGTGGGCAACGGCACGTCAGGTTGCCCACCCTTCGAGACGCATCGCTGCGCGATGCTCCTCAGGGTGAGGTGGTTTGGTTTTCTCGGAAGCCCATCGAGCTCGAGCGTCTCAGGTCGGCGTGCTGGCGGCCTCGGCGGCGGGCGCCGGCTTGGGCTTCTTGCGCTCCTCGAAGCGCTGCAGCACGGTGAAGAACGACGGCACGAACAGCACGGCGAGGCAAGTCGAGGCGATCATGCCGCTGAACACGGCGAGGCCCAGCGAAATGCGCGAGTTGGCGCCGGCACCCGTCGCGGTCACCAGCGGCACCACGCCCAGGATGAAGGCGAACGAGGTCATCAGGATCGGCCGGAAGCGCGTGCGGGCGGCTTCGACGGCGGCCTCGACGATCGGCTTGCCCTCGACCTTGCGGGCGTCGCGCGCCACCTCGACGATCAGGATGGCGTTCTTGGCGCCGAGCGCGATCAGCAGCATCAGGCCGATCTGGGTGTAGAGATTGTTGGCGAGGCCGATGCTGCCGAGCGCGATCGCGGGGCCGATCAGCGCCAGCGGCACGGCCAGGATCACGGCGAGCGGCGCGATCCAGCTTTCGTACTGGCCGGCCAGGCAGAGATAGACCAGCAGGATGGCCAGCGCGAAGACATAGAGCAGCTGGTTGCCGACGACGTTCTCCTGATAGGACATCGCCGTCCATTCGTAGCCCGTGCCGGGTGGCAGGGTCTGGTTGGCGATCTGGTCCATCAGGTCGATCGCCTCGCCCGAGCTGAAACCCTCGGCCGGCGAGCCCACGATCGCGGCCGACGGATAGAGATTGTAGAGGCTGATCAGCGGCGGTCCCGAATCCTGCTTCAAGGTCGCCAGGGCGCCGATCGGCACCATCTGGCCATCGGCGTTGCGCACCTGCAGCTTCAGGATGTCGTCGGGTTTTGTGCGATACTGCGAATCGGCCTGCAGGAAGACCTGCAGGGTGAGGCCGAACTTGTTGAAGCGGTTGACGTAGGCCGAGCCGAGATACGAGGAGAGCGTGGTGAAGACCTCGCCGATCGACACTTTCAGGGTCTCGGCCTTGGAGCGGTCGACCTCGACCCGCACATGAGGCGCGCCGGCGCGGAAGGACGTGACGAGGTTGCTCAAGCCTGATTGCGTGCTGGCCTGCTCGATCACGTTTTGCGTGGCGTTCTGCAGCTTGACGTAGTCGAAGCTGCCGTCGCGCTGCTCGACCTGCATCTGGAAGCCGCCGGCATTGCCGATGCCCTGGATCGCCGGCGGCACCAGCGGGAAGGCCCGGCCGTCCTGCAGGACCTGCGTGGCTTGCGCGATATGCATGACGATCGAGCGCAAATCCTGTCCCGGCTGGCCGGCGCGAACGCCCCAGTCCTTCAGGATCACATAGGCGACACCGGCATTCGCCAGGGAGGAATTGCTGTCGAGCACCGAGAGTCCGGCGAGGGCCACGACATTCTCCACCCCCGGCGTGGCCTTGGCGATGGCGGCCACCTGGTCGAGAGAGGCGCCGGTGCGCTCCAGCGAGGCGCCGTCGGGCAGTTGCACGCCGATCAGCAGGTAGCCCTGGTCCTCGTTGGGAATGAAGGCCCCGGGCAGGCGCGCGACGCCCCAGCCGCCCAGGCCGGCCAGGACAAGGGCGAGCAGCACCATGAGGCCGGCATGCCGCACCATGCCGCCGACCAGCCAGGCGTAACCGTTTTCCACGCGCTGGTAGACATTGTTGAAGCCGCGGAAGAAGAAATTGCGCTTCTCCGGCGGCGTGGCCGGTCGCAGCCACATCGCGCACTGCGTGGGCTTGAGCGTCGCGGCGTTGATGGCGCTGATGAAGGCGGTCGCGGCGATGACCAGCGCGAACTGGGCGAACATCTTGCCGGTAAGGCCGGGCACGAAGGCCGCCGGCAAGAACACCGACATCAGCACCAGGGTGATGCCGATGACCGGCCCGAACAGCTCGTCCATCGCCTTGATGGCGGCGTCGTGGGGCGTCATGCCGCGCTCGATGTGGCGCGCCACGCCTTCGACGATCACGATCGCGTCGTCGACGACGATGCCGATCGCCAGCACGATGCCGAACATGGTGGTCGTGTTGATGGTGAAGCCCATCGCCGCCATGGCGGCGAAGGCGCCGATGATCGTCACCGGAATCGTGGTCGCCGGCACCAGCATGGCCCGCCAGTCCTGCAGGAAGATCACGATCACGATCAGGACCAGGAGGCCGGCCTCGCCCAGGGTCATGAACACCTCGTTGATCGAGGCCGTCACGAACTTGGTCGTGTCGAACGGTACGTCATAGGTCAGGCCCGCGGGGAACGCCTTGGCGAGCTGGGCCATCTTGGCGTTGACCTCGTTGGCGACGTTCAGCGCGTTGGCATCGGGAAGCTGGTAGATGGCGATGGCGGCGTTCTGCTTGCCATTCAGCTTGGAGGTCTGCGCGTAGGTCTGGGCGCCGAGCTCGACCCGGCCGATGTCCTTCAGCCGCAGGATGCGGCCGCCGTTGCCCTGGGCCGTCTTGACGATGATGTTGCCGAATTCCTCGGGCGTGCTGAGGCGCCCCTGGATATCGACCGTGAACTGGAAGTCCTGGTCCTTCGGCGCGGGCGGCGTGCCGACCTGGCCCGCCGTCACCGGCTGGCTCTGCTCCTGGATGACCCGGCTGACTGCCGAGGGCGTCAGGCCGTAGGTGTAAAGCTTCTGCGGATCGAGCCAGACGCGCATCGAATACTGGCCGACGCCCAGCACGTTGACGTTGCCGACGCCCGGCAGGCGCGACAGCTCGTTGACCAGGTTGATGGTCGCGTAGTTGCTGAGATAGAGGCTGTCGAATCGTCCATCCGGCGAGTTCAGGGACACGATCTGCAGGATCGACGTCGACTTCTTCTCGACCGTGAGGCCCTGTGCCTGCACCGAGGCCGGCAGCGAGGCCAGCGCCGTGCTGACCCTGTTCTGCACCAGCACCTGCGCGAAATCGAGGTCGGTGCCGATCTGGAACGTCACGGTGAGCGTGTAGGTGCCGGCGTCGGTGCTGTACGACTGCATGTAGATCATGCCTTCGACGCCGTTTACCTGCAGCTCGATCGGCAGGGCGACATTCTCGACGACGGTCTTCGCACTGGCGCCCGGATAGGTCGTCGTCACTTGCACGGTGGGCGGCACGATATTGGGGTACTGGGCGATCGGCAGGGTGGCGAGCGCGACGCCGCCGAGCAGGACGATGACGATCGCCAGCACATTGGCGAGGACCGGCCGGTTGATGAAGAACGCGGAAATCATCGGGGAGTCCGGGCCGGTTACTTGGTCGGGGCGGCAGGCGGCGCGGCTGGCGCCGTCGCGGGTGGCGTCGCTGCCGGTGGCGCAGCGGCTGGCGGCGTGGCGACCGGTGTTGCGGCTGCGGGCGTTGCCGTCGCCGGCGGCGTGGCAATGGTAGTTTCCTTGGGCACGACCTTTCCGCCCGGGACCGCCCTGCCGTTGGTCGTCAGCACGACGCGATCGTCGGCCGTGAGGCCGGTCACGATCACGCGCAGGCCACCGACCAGCAGCTGGCCGAGCGTAACGCGCCGCTGCTCGACGACGTTGTCCTTGTTGACGACCAGCACGTACTTCCCGGCCTGGTCCTCGGCGATGACGCGGTCGGGAATGATGAAGTCCTTCGTGGCGCCCACTGCCGTGGGGACCCGAATGCGGGCGAAGAAACCCGGCAGCAGGTCGCGATTGGGATTGTTGAACAGGCCGCGCACCAGGATCGTGCCGGTCATGGGATCGAGTTCAGGCGAGACGTAGTTGAGGAAACCCTGGTGGGGGAAGCCCTCTTCGTCCATCAGGCCGATATCGAGCGGTATCTTGCTGAGGTCCTCGACGGTCAGGCGCTTCTTGAGCTTGTCGCGGATATCGAGGACGTCCTGCTCGCTCATGTTGAATTCGACGTAGATCGGGTTGAGCTGGACGATGGTGGCGAGCTTGGTCGCGACGCCGTTGCCGACCAGTTCGCCGACCGAGATCAGATGCTTGGTGACGACGCCGTCGTACGGCGCCACCACGGTCGTGTAGCCCAGGTTGGTCTGGGCGATGACGAGGTTGCCTTCCTGGTTCTCGACATTGGCCCGCGCCGAATCGCGCTTGGCCTGAGCCTGGTCAAAGGTGTTCTGCGCCGTGACGTTCTGGCGCAACAGCGTCTCCTGGCGGGTGAACTCGGCCTGGGCATTCAAGAGCTGGGCCTTGGCCGAATCGAGCTCGGCCTGGGCCTCCTTGACCTTGGCCTGGTACATGGTCTGCTCGATCACGAAGAGCGTGTCGCCCTTCTTCACGAAGCCGCCGTCGGTGTAGTTGATCGAGGTCAGGAAGCCCTCGACGCGGGCCACCAGGTCGACGGTGTTGAAGGCCACCGTGTTGCCGGTCAGCACCTCGAAGGGCTGGACCTCCTTCTGCAACGGCTTGGCGACGCTGATCTCCGGCGGCGGCGGCGGCTGGAACTTGTTCTCGGGCTTGCAGCCGGCCAGGGCGGCGGCCACCAAGGGCAGCAAAATCAGGCTGCGATACGACATGGTTCGGACGGCGCTCCCCGCGAATACTGGTCGCAAGCGTTAGCGCATCCCACCCCGGAATGCCACCGTGGAGACCTCAGGCGAAGGGGTATGGCCCGTCGAAACGGCCAATATAGCTCGTATGGGTGACCATGACGCCGTCGCGCCACCAGTGCAGCAGGCAGGCCGGCGGCTCGCGGTAGGAAGCCGGCTGGGCGTCAGGGCGAAGACGGAGTGCAATTTGTGTTGCTGTGCTCGGACAGGAGCACAGCAGAGTGCCCGCCCAGCGCTGCAGGATGGGCCGATGGACGTGGCCGCACAGCACGCGCTCGACATTGGCGAATTCGCGGATCACGGCCGCAATGCGTTCCGGTCGCCGGCACATGTACTTGTCGAGATAGGGAATGCCGCAGGCGATCGGCGGATGATGCATCAGCACGACGGTCGGGGCACCTTGCGCGGCCGCGAGCGTCGTCGCGAGCCACGCCAGCCCCGCCTCGTCGACCTCGCCGTGGTGATCGCCCGGCACCGTCGTGTCGAGGGCCACGATGCGCACCGGGAATTGATCGATGACATAGTGCTTGGGGCCGTTCGCCGGCAGATAGGTGTGTTTCGAAAAGAACACTGCCAGCCTCTCGCGATCGTCGTGGTTGCCCGGCATCAGCAGGTAGGGCAGCTCGAGGCGGCCGAGCAGCGCGCGCAGTGATTCGTATTCGGCCTGCAAACCCTCATCGACCAGGTCGCCGGTGATCAGCACGAGATCGGGACGGGGGTCGAGCCGGTTCAGATGCTCAACAGCGTCGGCGAACATGCGGTTGGAGTCGACGACGTCCTTGTAGCGCTCGCCTGTGGGCCGCACGTGAAGATCGGAGATCTGCGCAAGGAGCATGCGGACGTCAGCTCCGCCTGAAGATAAGCGAGAGATTGTTGGCCGGCATCTCGACGATCTCGGGCGGGCCGAAGCCGTTCTCGTCGGCACAGGCCGCCACCGCCTCGAGATCGCGCACGCCCCAGGCCGTGTTGCGTCGCCGCAGGTCGCGGTCGAAAGCCTCGTTGCTCGGCGCCGTGTGCCGGCCGCCGCGGCGGTATGGTCCATAGAGATAGAGGAGGCCGTCCCTCGACAGCAGACGGCCGGCGCCGGCGATCAGGCCGGTTGCCGCCGGCCAGGGCGCGATGTGGATCATGTTGCAGCAGAGCACCGCGTCCGCCTGTTCGACGGGCCATGCCTTCGATTGCGCATCGAGCGCAACGGCCGCACGCACATTGGCGAGGCCGGTCTCGTGCGCCCAGTCGTCGATGCTGGCGCGAGCGTCGCTGTCGGGATCGCTCGGCTGGAAAACGAGCTTGGGCAAGGCTTCGGCGAAGTGCATGACGTGCTCGCCCGAGCCGCTCGCCACTTCCAGCACGAGGCCGGCTTCCGGCAGGTGCCGGCGCAGCACGTCGAGGATGGGCTGTCGGTTGCGGGCCGTCGCTGGCGCGTGGCGCCTCATCGTGCCGCCCTCATCGCGCGTTTCTCATGGCCTGCCAGACATGCGCCGGCGTGGCCGGCCCCTCGAAATCTTTCACGCCGAGCGGCGCCAAGGCGTCGAGGATGGCGTTTGCGATGGCCGGAAAGGCCGCGATCGCCCCCGCCTCGCCGCAGCCTTTGACGCCCAGCGGATTGGTCGTGCAGGGCGTGCCGTTGAAGCCGAGATCGAACGATACAAGGTCGTCGGCGCGCGGCAGGGCGTAATCCATGAACGAGGCGGCCACCATCTGCCCGGATTGCGCATCGTAGGTCGCATGTTCCAGCAGCGCCTGGCCCACGCCCTGCGCCATCGCGCCGTGCGCCTGGCCGGCGGCGATCATCGGGTTGACCAGCACGCCGTAATCGTCGACCGCGGTGTAGCGCGCCAGCGCAACGCGGCCGGTGTCGCGGTCGATCTCGACCTCGACGACATGGGCGCCGTTGGGAAACGTCAGGTGCTCGCGTTTCCAGGCATGATAGGTGTCGATAGGCCTGTTCTTTTCCCGGCCGATCGCCGCAACCTCGAGAAGCCCGATGGCGCGGTCGGTGCCCGACACGACGAAGCGTCCGTCGTCGAAGCGGATGTCGGCCTCGGCCGCCTCCAGCGCATCGGCGGCCAGCGCCGTGCCCTTGGCGATGATCTCGTCCGAGGCGCGCCACATCGCGGTGCCGCCCATGTAGGTCGCGCGCGAGCTGCCGTGGCCTCCGCCGGCGACGATCAGGTCGGTGTCGCCCTGGCGCAGCCGGATGCGTTCGTTGGCCACGCCCAGCCGGTGGGCGAGGATCTGCGGGAAGGTCGTCTCGTGGCCCTGGCCGATATGCTGCGTGCCGGTGATCAGCGACACCGTGCCGTCAGACTCGAAACGAATGTCGACATTCTCTTCCGGCGAACCGCCGGTGCCCTTGATGTGATAGGCGAAGCCCAGGCCGCGCAGCTTGCCGCGGGCTTCGCTCTGCCGGCGCCGCTCGGCGAAGCCATCCAGGTCGGCGCGGACCAGCGCCTGGTCGAACGTCTCGGGAAAGGTGCCGCTGTCGACCTGGAAGCCGAAGCTGTTGGTCATCGGCATGGCGTCGGCCGGCACCATGTTGATCCGCCGCAGCTCGACGCGGTCGAAGCCGTGCTGCTGGGCCGCGGCATCGATCAGCCGCTCCAGGATGTTCACCGTCTCGGCAAAGCCTGGGCCGCGCGTGACGCCGATCGGCGCGGTGTTGCTGAGGACCGCCACGACGTGGAGTGCGATCGAAGGGATGCGATACACCGTGCCCTGCAGATGGACGTACTGGTAGGTCTGCACGCCGCCGCCGGCGCCCGCCATGTAGGCGCCGAGATTGGCGATGCTGGCGACCTTGAGCGCCAAGAACTTGCCGTCGGCATCGAGCGCCAGCGCCGCGTCGGCCTGCATGTCTCTCGCGGCGTGGTCGGCTAAAAACACTTCGCTGCGGCTGGCGATCCATTTCACCGGCCGTCCGGTGCGCCTGGCCGCCCACAGGATCAGGGCATGCTCGGCATAGGCGAAGTTCTTGGCGCCGAAGCCGCCGCCGACGTCGGGCGCGATGAAGCGCACGTCCTTCGGTTCGACGCCCAGCGCGCGCGCCACGTGGTTGCGGTTGATATGGATGTTCTGGCTCGAGGCATGGAGCGTGTAGCGGCTGCTCGCCGGATCGAACTGCCCGATGCAGCCGCGCGGTTCCATCGGGTTGGTGACGATGCGATGGTTGTCGAGCGTCAGGCTGACGATGTGCGCTGCCCTGGCGAAGGCCGCATCGGTGTCGGCCGCATCGCCGGTGTGCCAGTCGATGCAGACATTGCCCGGCACCTCGTCGGAGATGACCGGTGCGCCGACGGCCCGGGCCGCCTCGCTCGACGTGACGGCCGGCAGCGCCTCGTAGTCGACCGCTACAAGCTCGGCGGCATCGAGCGCCTGGGCGTGGCTCTCGGCAACGACGATCGCCACGACTTCGCCGGCGAAACGCACCTTGTTGCCGGCGATCAGCGGCTGCGGCGCGAAGATGAACGGCTCGCCGGTCTGGACGTTGGCCTCGGCGTAAGGGCGCAGCGGCCCCAGCCCGTCGCGTGCCGCGTCGGCTGCCGTCAGTACGGCCAGCACACCCGGCGCGCGCCGGGCGGCATCGACGTCGACGCCATGGATCCAGGCATGGGCATGCGGCGAGCGCAGCACGACGGCATGCGTCAGCTGGTCGAAACGCAGATCGTCGAGATAGGCGCCGGCCCCGGTGATGAAGCGTGCATCCTCGCGTCGCCTGGGCGAATCGCCGATCGTGGATTTCGTCATGTCCTGAGCGTCTCCGCGTTCTTGGCCTGCCGCTTCTCGTCCCACCAGTCGCTGGCTTCAAGCTTCCAGTAGACGAGCTGGGTGGCGACCCGGCCCAGCGGTCCGCCCGCCCATGCCGTCCCGAATGGCCGGAACAGTCTATAGCGGTCATCTTCGCCGGCGATAGCGGCAGCCAACGCGTCGGCGCCGGCCGCCGTCTGGGCGACCCCGTGGCCGCCGAAGGCCGTGCAGACCCAGAGGCCCGGCTCGATCTCGCCGACCTGGGGCATCATGTGCGGCGCATAGCCCATGATGCCGGGCCAGGCATATTCGATGCTGACGTCGCCGAGCGCGGGATAGACCGACAGGATGTCGCCTCGCATCAGCGCGCGCAGCCGTGGCGGTTCGCGCGTGTCGGTGGTGATGCGGCCGCCCCACAGCAGGCGGTCGCCATCGACGATGCGATAGTAGTCGCCGGCGCGACGGGTGTCGGAGATCGCGCCCGGCCAGCGGATGAATTCGGCGAGCCTGGGTCCAAGCTTCGCCGTCACCGCGACATAGGTCGCCACGGGCAGGACGGCGCCGGCGGTCCGCCGATGCACGCCGCCGAGATCGGCATTGCCGGCCAGCACGACGTGACGTGCCGCGATCTCGCCGCCTGGCGTCCGCAGGCGCCAGACCGCACCTTGCCGCTCCAGCCCGGCGGCGTCGCTGCGCTCGTAAAGTTTGCCGCCGCGTCGTTCGATATCGTGCGCGAGCGCCAGGGCGAAGTTGAGCGGATGGATGTGAAAGGACTGCGGATCATGGATCGCCTGATGATAGCGCGGGGCCGCGATCAGCGCGCGCACGCGGTTGGTCTCCCACGGCTCGAAGCTCGCGCCGAGCTTGGCCGCGAGCGCACGCGTGCGATCGGCGAAGCTTGCACCTTGATCGGTGCGCGAGACGGTGAGCTTGCCACTGCCCATGCAGATATCCGGCCGACCCAGTTCGTCGAGGGCGGTGCGCACGATCGCCACGCCACGCTGTGACTGGGCGTAAAGCTTGCGCGCGTGATCCATGCCCAGCCTGTCGATCAGCGCGCCCGACCGAGCGGCGAAGCCTGCGCTGACGAAGCCGCCGTTGCGGCCGGAGGCGCCCCAGCCGATGCGCCGCCGCTCGACCAGCACGACCGTGCGTCCACGCATCGCCAGCAGGCGGGCCATGTGCAGGCCGGCGAAACCGCCGCCCACGACCGCGACGTCCGCCTCGATCCTGCCCGAAAGCGATGCACGATCGGGGCTCGAGTCTCGCGTGGCGGCATACCAGCTCGCCGGATAGTCCGTGTCGGCCATTCTGCGGTTTCTCCGTGCCAACAGGTGGCACGGGAAGGCTTGCGCGGTCACCTGCTCTGTCGCACTAAAGGTCGGTCTTATCCGGAGGAAGTATGTCGCTCGATTTCGATGCGGTGGTCATCGGCGCCGGGTTTGGCGGCATGTACATGCTGCACCGCCTGCGCCAGAAGGGTTTTCGGGTCCGGGTGTTCGAGACCGGCAAGGGCGTCGGCGGCACCTGGTACTGGAACCGCTATCCCGGCGCGCGCTGCGACGTCGAAAGCATCCAGTATTCCTACCAGTTCTCGCCCCAGCTGCAGCAGGAATGGGACTGGACGGAGCGTTACGCCACCCAGCCCGAGATCCTGCGCTACGCCAACCACGTCGCCGACCGCTTCGACCTGCGCGGCGATATCCGGTTCGAGACAAGGGTCACCCAGGCGCGGTTCGACGAGGAGGCTCACGCCTGGACGGTCGAGACGGACAAAGGCGACCCCGTTACCGCCCGTTTCCTCATCACCGCGATGGGCTGCCTGTCGTCGCCCAACACGCCCAACATTCCCGGCCTGCAGGATTTCAAGGGACCGACCTATCATACCGGCAACTGGCCGCATGAAGGCGTCGACTTCACCGGCAAGACGGTGGGCGTGATCGGCACCGGATCGTCGGCGATCCAGTCGATTCCGATCATCGCCCAGCAGGCCAAGCACCTCACCGTGTTCCAGCGCACCGCCAATTACATGGTGCCGGCGCACAACAAGCCGCTCGATCCGGCCTATGTCAGCGCGGTCAAGGCGGACTACGAGGCGATGCGCCGCCGCGCCAAGAAGATGCCGGCGGGCATCGACTTCGCCTTCAATCCCGCCTCGGCGATCGAGACCGACGAGGCCGAGCGCCGGCGCCTGTTCGAGGAGCGCTGGAACTATGGCGGCCTGGGCTTCATGGGCTCGTTCTCCGACCTGCTGTTGAATGCAGAGTCCAACAGGACGGCGGCGGATTTCGTGCGCGCCAAGATCCGCGACGTGGTGAAGGACCCCGAGCTCGCCGACAAATTGACCCCGACCAATGTCATCGGCTGCAAGCGGCTCTGCGTCGATACCGGCTATTGGGCGACCTTCAACCAGCCGCATGTCACCTTGGTCGATGTGAGCGACGAGCCGATCGAGCGCATCACGGCCGACGGCTTGCGGGCGAAGGGCAAGGACTACACGTTCGACTGCCTGGTGCTGGCCACCGGCTTCGACGCCATGACCGGCGCGCTGCTCCGGGTCGACATTCTCGGCCGCGATGGCCAGTCGCTGCAGGACAAGTGGCAGGAGGGGCCGAAATCCTATCTCGGCCTCACCGTCGCGGGCTTTCCCAATCTCTTCACCATCACCGGCCCGGGCAGCCCGTCGGTGCTGACCAACATGCTGCCGTCGATCGAGCAGCACGTCGAATGGATCGCCGAGTGCATCGACTACCTGCGCGCGCAGGGCGCCACCGTGATCGAGCCCAATCGGGAGGCCGAGGAGGCCTGGGTCGGCCATGTCGGCGAAGCCGCCGGCGGCACGCTGCGCTCGACCTGCAGCTCGTGGTATGTCGGCGCCAACATCCCCGGCAAACCGCGCGTGTTCATGCCCTATATCGGCGGCTTCCCGGCCTATATCGAACGCTGCGAAGCCGTGGTGAAGAACGGCTACGAGGGTTTCAACCTCGTTTGACGGAGCGACGCGCGCCCGATCCTAGCCCTGCGCCACGGCTTCAAGGACAGAGACGGAAGCGCCGCCCGGCGTCACCTTCACCAGGCCGAGACCGGCCGCCGACATCAGTTCGCGGTACTGGGCCATTGTGCGTTCGCGCCCGCTCGTCATGACCAGCAGGCTGAGATCCACGAACGGCAGGAATCCCGGCGTGTTCGCTTCACCCAGGGGGTATTCGATCACAACGACGCGACCACCCGGGTTCATGGCGCGCGCGCAGTTCTCCAGGATGCGAATGCACGAGGCGTCGTCCCAATTATGCAGGATGTGCTTGAGAAGATAGAGATCGGCTTTCGGCACGCTGACGCGGAAGTCGCCCGCCATCGCCGAGAAGCGTCCTTCGAGCCCCAGGCGCCTTGCCGCCGTCACGGCGGCCGGGACGATATCGGGCCGTTCGAGCAGAACGCCCTTAAGCGCCGGGTTTGCCGCCATGAGCGCGTGGAGCAGCACACCCGCCGAGCCGCCGATGTCGGCGGCCACCCGGGTCGCTTGCGTGTCGATCAACCCCGCGATGGCTGGCGCCGCCATCGCCGACATTTCGCTCATCAGTTTGTTGAACGCCGCCGCCTCGTCCGGCTGGCCGGCATAGTGGTCCCAAAGCTCCTGTCCCAAGGCAGGTATCGTCTGCCGCTCGCCGGTTCTCACCGCGTCGATCAATTTTCCCCACGGCAACCAATGGGCGGGGCCGCCGGCCGCCAGCACCTGGTTTCGGAGCGAGCCGGGTGCATCCCGACGCAGCGTGTCGAGCAGCTCCGTCGAGGCGAATCGCCCGTCCGCGTCGACCGTCACAAGGCCGACGCGGGCGCAGGCGCGCAACAGCCGAAGAGTTGCCTCGGGATTCGTCGACTGGCGCGCCGCGATATCGGCGGCGCTGGCCGGTCCCTTGGCCAGCTCGTCGGCCAGGGAATAGTGCGCGGCGGCGCGGGCGATCTGGGTCTGCCAGTAACCGCCGATCATCTGCAGCATGCGATTGAAGGCCGTTTGCATTGTGGTGTCCTTTGCCGGGATGGATCCTGGCGCTCCAGCCTCAGTCCTTGCCGACCAGATCGCGCGTCGTCGAGGCCATGCCGATCCGGCGCTAAATCCCGATCGCCTCGCCGTCGCTGCGCGGGTCGGCGCCGCCGCTTAGCACGCCGGTCACGGGATCGACGGTGATGCCCTGCGCGTGGCCCGCCATTTCGTTCCAGTCGGGCCAGCGGTCGACCGTGTGGCCGCGCCGTTCCAGCTCGGCGATGGTCGCGGCCGGGAAGCGGCCTTCGATGTGCAAGGTGTCGCGCGCCTCCAGGAGGCCGAAGCGGCCGGACAGGAAGCGCGGCATGTCGAGCGCCTGCTGGATGTCGAGGCCGTGGTCGATCATGGCGCTGTAGGCCTGCAGGTGAATCTGCGGCTGTCCGTCGGCGCCCATGCAGCCCAGCACGCTCCACAGCCGATCGTTCCGGAAGCCGAGGGAGGCGATCAGGGTGTGCAGCGGCGTCTTGCCCGGCTCGACCCGGTTGGGGCTCTTGGGATCGAGTGAGAAGTAGGCCGAGCGATTCTGCAGCACCACGCCGGTACGGCCCGCGACCACGGCCGCGCCGAACACGCCATAGACCGAATGGACCAGAGAGGCCGCGTTGCCTTCGCGATCGACGGCCGCGATATAGACCGTGTCGCCCGCCAGGCTGCCGTAGGAGGGGATGCGGTCCCACGGCAGGGCGTGGGCCGGATCCATCAGCGCGCGCCGCTCATCGGCATATTTCTTGGAGATCAGCCGTTCCATCGGGACGCGGGCGAAGCGCGGATCGGCGAGATGGCGGTCGCGGTCGTGATAGGCCAGCTGCTTGGCCTGCACCATCAGATGCACCGAATCGGGGCCTAGGAACGGCTTGCGATGCAGCTCCAGCGGTTCGAGCAGGTTCAGCATTTCCAGCACCGCGAAGCCCTGGGTCGGCGCCGGCGTCTCGTAGATTGTGACGTCGCGATAGCTGCCTTTTAGCGGCTCGCCCCAGCGCGCAACCTGCGCCTTGAGATCTTGCGGCGCGAAGAAGCCGTGGTTGGCGTCGGAGTAGCGCACCAGTTCGCGCGCCACCTCGCCGTCGTAGAAGCCATACCAGCCGTCGCTGGCGATGGCTTCCAGGGTGCGCGCGAGATCGGGGTTGGTGAGCGTGTGTCCGTCCCGGAGGAAGATCGCGGCGGCCTCGGGGCTCTTCGCGAGCTCAGGGCGCACGACATCCCGCCAATGCGCGAGCCGCGCCGTCATCGGAAATCCATCGCGCGCATAGCCGATCGCGCTCTCCAGGCAGCGCTTGAAGGGCAGTCGCCCATAGGCCGCATGCGCCATGGTCCAGCTCGCGACGGCGCCGGGCACCGTCAAGGTGCCAGGCAGCACACCGCGATAGGGGACTTCGGCGAGGCCGCGCTTGGTGAAGGCCTCGACGGTGCCGCGCGAGGTCGCCCGGCCACCGCCGTCAATGTAGCGCACGGCCTTCGCGCGAGCATCGTAGATCAGCCAGAAGGCATCGCCGCCGATCCCGGTCATATGCGGATAGAGGACCGAGAGCGCGGCGCTGGCGGCGACCGCGGCATCGATCGCCGAGCCGCCCTCGCGCAATATCTCCGCGCCAGCCTGCGAGGCCAGGACATGCGAGCACGTCACTATGCCGTTCGACGCGAGAGTAGCCGGACGGCCAGCGCGGATGTCCATCATGGTGCTTTCGTGACTAGCACAGATCGGACGCTGGGGGCGCGCCACTCCAGTGGCGCGTCGTCTCATGTTCCTTTGGACCGCGAGCCTCCGGCTCGCTCATGCTCAAGAGCGAGCCACAGCCTCGCGCGCCCGGGAAGACCATGACGCGCCACTGGAGTGGCGCGCCCCCAGCGGCCGAACACGCCCCATCCTGCAGACCGAGCTCAATTTGTGACTGAGCCGAGTTTGTCTCTGGCAAATGCGCTCAGCGGAACGGTTGACACGTCGGCTGTCCTTCCCAATACTTAACTCTAAGGTTAAGTAATCTCCAGGGCCCGGCATGCTGAAAATCCTCGCCATCATCGTCGTGGTCGTCCTGGTCGTGATCGCCGGCGTCCTGATCTATGCCGCGACCCGGCCGGATTCCTTCCGCGTCCAGCGCTCGGTCGGCATCAAGGCGTCGCCGCAGAAGATCTTCCCGCTGATCGACGATCTCAAGGCCTGGGCCGGCTGGTCGCCCTATGAGAAGAAGGACCCGGCGATGAAGCGGTCGTTCGGCCCGATCACGGTCGGCAAGGGCGCCACCTACGAATGGCAGGGCAACAAGAATGTCGGCCAGGGACGCATGGAGATCCTCGAAGCCACCCCGCCCGGCAAGGTCCTGATCAAGCTCGATTTCCTGAAACCGTTCGAGGCGCACAACATGGCCGAGTTCACGCTCGAGCCCAAGGGCGACACGACGCTCACCACCTGGGCGATCTACGGTCCGAGCGCCTTCGTCACCAAGGTGATGGGGCTGTTCTTCGACATGGACACCATGATCGGCAAGGACTTCGAAGCAGGCCTCGCCGATCTCAAGGCTGCGGCCGAAAAGCAGTAACCCGATCGACGGAGCAAACGATGAGCGACGGGAAACGTCCCCGCGTGCCGCTGCTGCTGTTGCTCCTGGCCGCGCTGCCGTCCGCCGGCCTGGCGCAATCGCCGCCGCCCGATCTGCCGCCGGGCGTCTACATGGGCGAGCCCGACCTCAAGCAGGCGACCGCCGGCACCTACACGCTCGACCCCGACCACGCCGCGGTCATCGTCCGCGTGTCGCACATCGGCTATTCCTACAGCGTCTTCCGCTTCGATCGCTTGAGCGCGACGCTCAATTGGGATCCCGCCAACGCCGCAGGCGGTTCGCTGTCGGCCAAGGTCGAGACGGCGTCGATCACCTCCAACGTCAAGGGCTTCGGCGAGCAGCTCGCGGGCGATGAATTCCTGAAATCGAAGGCTTTCCCCGAAGCGACGTTCACCTCGACGGCATTCCGTCAAACCAGCCCGCAGAGCGGCAAGGTCGACGGCACGCTCAGCCTGATGGGCAAGACCCGGCCGGTCACCTTCGATGTCGAGCTGGTGGGCGCCGGCAAGGGCTTCGCCGGCCAGCCGCGCATCGGCATGACCGCCCGCACCCGCATCAACCCCGTCGATTTCGGCTTGCCGCCCGTGCTGGGCGACGCGATCGAGATCGTGGTCGACGCCGAATTCCAGAGGAACCCATGAACGTCGGGGCAAGATCGGTCACGGACGAGCTTGTCCTGACGCGCGACATTGCGGCACCCCGCGCGCGCGTATTCGCCGCCTGGACCGACGTCCGCGCGGCCACGAGCTGGTGGGCGCCGCGGGATTTCACGACGCTGTTCTGCGAGATGGATGTGCGTCCGGGCGGCGCCTGGCTTCGCCGCATGCGCGCGCCCAGCGGAGCCGTAATCGTGAAGTATGGCGTCTATCGCGAGGTCGTGGCGCCCGAGCGGCTCGTCTTCACCTACATCACCGAATACGCCACGGGCATCGTCGATCCCGAGACGCTGGTGACGGTGACATTTGCCGACCTGGGCGGCCTCACCCGGCTGACCTTGCGCCACACCGCGTTCGAGACCGATGCGGCGCGAATCGACCACCAGGGAGGCTGGATCGGCGCCCTCGACCGCTTCGCCGCTTTCATCGCGGCAAGCTCGGAGGAGCCATGAGCGCTTTCTCGAAACCGCGCCTCGCCCGCATGCACGAGGTTCTGGCTGGCCACGTGTCGCGCGGCGCCATGCCCGGTTTGATGGCCTTGGTGAGCCGCCGCGGCCAGACCCATGTCGAGGCGATCGGCCGGCAATCGTTCGAGAGCGACACCCCGATGCGGCGCGACACGATCTTCCGCATCGCCTCGATGACCAAGCCGATCACGGCGGCGGCGACCCTGATCCTGGTCGAGCAGTGCAAGCTCAGGCTCGACGACCCGGTCGACGAATTGCTGCCCGAGCTCGCCAACCGCCGCGTGCTCAAGAGCCTCGAAGCGCCGGTCGACATCACGGTGCCGGCGAAGCGGCCGATCAGCGTCCGCGATCTCCTGACCTTCACCTTCGGCCTGGGCGCGCTGATGGTCTGGCCGGCCAGGCATCCGATCCAGAAGGCGATGGCCGAGGCCGGCCTGGCGCCCGGTCCGTTTCAGACGGATCTCTCGGCCGACGACTTCATGAAGCGGCTGGGCAGCCTGCCGCTGATCTATCAGCCCGGCGAACGCTGGCTCTATCACACCGGCGCCGACGTTCTGGGCGTGCTGATCGCGCGCGCGTCCGGTCAGTCCTTCGCCGATTTCCTGCGCGATCATCTGTTCGAGCCGCTCGGCATGCGCGACACCGGCTTCCAGGTGCCGGCGGACAAGCTCGATCGGCTGGCCAGCGCCTACATGATGGATCCGCAGAAGAAAGAGCTCACCTTCTTCGACGATGCCCGCGACAGCCGCTGGAGCAGGCCGCCCGCCTTCGCGGCCGGCGGCTCGGGCCTGGTCTCGACCGTCGACGACTTCCTCGCCTTCTACCGCATGTTGCTGAGCAAGGGCCTGCACGGACGCGACCGCATCCTGTCGCGGCCCGCCGTCGAGCTGATGATGTCTGACCAGCTCACGCCGGAGCAGCGCCAGGGCGCGGAACTGTTCTTCGGCCATGGCGCGAGCTGGGGGATGGGCGGCGCTGTCGTCACGCGGCGCACCGATTTCAGCACCACGCCCGGTCGCTACGGCTGGGACGGCGGCTACGGCACGTCGGGCCATCTCGACCCGGCCGAGGACATGGTCGGCATCCTGATGACCCAGCGCCTGATGGACTCGCCGCAGCCGCCGCGCGTCTTCACCGATTTCTGGACGTCAGCCTACCAATCGATCGACGACTGAGAGGAGAGAGCGATGAACGTGCAGCCTTACGTGTTCTTCGACGGCCGGTGCGAGGAAGCGCTGGAATTCTACAAGGGCGCGCTGGGCGCCAAGGTCGACATGATGATGCGCTTCAGCGAAAGCCCCGAGAAGCCGCAGCCCGGCATGGTGCCGCCCGGCTCCGAGAACAAGGTGATGCACGCCGCGTTCAAGGTCGGCGACACGCAGATCATGGCCTCCGACGGCCATTGCGCCGGCAAGCCGTCCTTCCAGGGCTTCGGCCTCGCGATCAACGCGGCCAACGACGCCGAGGCCGAGAAGCTGTTCAACGCCGTGGGCAAGGGCGGTCAGGTCCAGGCGCCACTCGGCAAGACCTTCTTCGCGTCGAAGTTCGGCATGGTGGTCGACAAGTTCGGCGTGCTGTGGATGGTGCTTTCGGAGAAGCCCTTAACCACCTCCCCCGTCATACGGGTCGGCGTTTTGGCCGCTCAGCGGCCAAAAGCGCCCAGGTGGCCCGCAGGGCCGGAGGGGGAAAGCCCCAGTCGAAATGTTGAAAATTTCAGATCAGAATCTGATCTGAAATGAGCAGATAGCGCGCCTGCGGCTCTCCCCTCCGCCCCCTTCGGGGGCACCTCCCCCGTAGGACGGGGGAGGTATGAGTGGTCGCCGATCCGTCGCGCATGAATATGACGGTACGGTGTCCCAAGCTTCGCTATCAGGGGACACCGATTGAGCCTATAGCTCCCGCCATGACCCACCCGCCATTGACTCAACGAAGAGTTCGCCGCGCTGCAAAGCATCGATGGCAGCATGCTGCAGCGCCGACCGTCGATGGAACTGGAAATCAGGCTGCGGGGTCTCGGCCTGATCCACCGCGACGGCATGTCGAGGTTGCCGGCGCGAACCGCGGCGGGCGATGCCCTCGTGAAGGCCGGCCGGACACCGGACGCCTGAAGCGGATCCGCTCCGTCAGGCCTTGTCCACATTCGCGCTGCGCAGCGGCACGCCGAACTCGCGGCGGCAGACCTCCGCCAGCACGGCGACGCCCTGCTTGATGGTCTCCGGCTCGGGATTGGCGAAGCAGAGGCGCAGCCGGCAACGGGCATACTCCTTGTTGGTCGACCATTCCGGCCCGGGGTTGAGCGACACGCCGGCGGCGAGCGCTGCCTGCGCGAGCTTCACCGTATCGACATTGTCGGGCAGCTTGATCCAGAGATAGATGCCGCCCGCCGGATCGCCGAATTCCGCGGCGGTGCCGAACTGCTCGGCCAGCGCCTCGCGCAGGGTCTGCAGCTTGGCGGCCAGCACCTTGCTGAGTTTGGGCACGTGCTCGGCGAAGTGCTGCTTGCAGAACTCGGCCAGCACCATCTGCTCCAGCGCGCCCGAACCCGCATCCTGCTTCAGCGCCAGGATGCGCGCGAGGACCTCCCACTTGGCGACGATGTAGCCGACGCGCAGCGCCGGCGCGATCGACTTGGAGAACGAGCCGATATGGATCACGCCCTCGCCGTCCGCCATGGCGTAGAGCGAGCGCGGCCGCTTGCCGTCCCAGATCAGGTCGGAATAGCACTCGTCCTCGAAGATCATGACGCCGTAGTCGGCGGCGATCTTCAAAAGCTCGGCGCGGCGGGCCTCGCCCATGATGGCGCCGGTCGGGTTCTGCACCGTCGGGATGGTGTAGATGTACTTGGGCTTGACGCCGTTCTTCTTCAGCTCCTCGAGCTTTTCCTTGAGCGCGTCGAGCCTGAGCCCTTCTGCGTCGAGCGGAATGCCGATCGTGTTGATGCCGAGCTTGGTGAGCTTGGTGAGCGCACCGGCATAGGTCTCCTGCTCGATCAGCACCGTGTCGCCCTTGGCGAGCAGCAGGCTGTTGATCAGGTCGAGGCCCTGCATCGAACCCGAGGTGATCAGGATCTCGTCGGGCGAGCAGTCGATGCCGGCATGGCCCTTGAGCTTGCCGGCCAGGAACTCGCGCAATGGCCGGTAGCCGAGCGGGCCGCTGTTCAGCCCGTAGGTCGCCAGCGACGCGCCCTCGCGCCGCAGCACCGACGTCGCCGCCGCGATCAGCGCGTCGACCGGCACGTGCTTGGCGTCGTTGTGGCCGCCGATGAAATTGTATTTCGGGAATCCGTTCCACTTGACGGCGGGCGCGGGCGTGCCGGGCGCCAGCAACGGCGCGAAGTCGAAGGGAGCAGTCATGACGTTTCCTCGGGCGTTTCTTGGTCTTCAAACGCTGGGCCAAGTATCCGCCGCTCCGCAACAGGTTTGACGTTTCCGTTCCTCCCCACGAAGTGGGGAGGTGGCCGCGCAGCGGACGGAGGGGTCATGAGCACCACCGATGACGCTCATGACCCCTCCGTCGGCGTAAGACGCCGCCACCTCCCCAGCTTCGCTGGGGAGGCAAGGACCTATTACGCCACCGCTCTGAACGAATGCGCGTTCGCCAGGTCCCAGGGCTGGCGCCAGCGCGGATTGCCCGAGCCGGCGACAAGCTCGCCCTCGGCCAGCGAGGGATACATGTCGGCGAAGGTGGCGACCTGGCTGGGCGAGATGCGGCGGGAGATGTGGATCGGCTTGAACTCGCGCGGGTGATCGAAGCCCGCGGCCGCGGTCATTTCCGCCAGCTCGTGCAACGTCGCGCGGTGGAAGTTGGCGACCCGCTCGATCTTGTCCGGCACGACCAGCGCGCGCTGGCGGGTCGGGTCCTGGGTGGCGACGCCGGTCGGGCAGCGGTCGGTGTGGCAGGATTCCGACTGGATGCAGCCCACGGCGAACATGAAGCCGCGCGCCGCATTGCACCAGTCGGCGCCCAACGCCATGGCGCGGATGATGTCGAAGGCGGTGATGACCTTGCCGGCGACGCCGAGCTTGATGCGCCCGCGCGCGCCGATGCCGACCAGGGCGTTGTGCACGAAGTAGAGGCCCTGGCGCATCGGCTTGCCGATATGGTCGATGAACTCCATCGGCGCCGCGCCGGTGCCGCCCTCCTTGCCATCGACGACGATGAAGTCGGGATAGATCCCGGTCTCCAGCATCGCCTTGCAGATCGCCAAAAACTCCCACTCATGGCCGATGCAGAGCTTGAAGCCCGCCGGCTTGCCGCCCGACAGGCGGCGCATCTCGGCGATGAAGCGCATCATCTCGACCGGCGTGGTGAAGGCCGAGTGCGACGACGGCGAGATGCAGTCCTCGCCCATCGGCACGCCGCGCGTCAGCGAGATCTCGCGGCTGACCTTGGGCGCCGGCAGCACGCCGCCATGGCCCGGCTTGGCGCCTTGGCTGAGCTTAAGTTCGACCATCTTGACCTGCGGATTGGTGGCGCCGGCGGCGAACTTCTCGGGCGAGAAGGTGCCGTCGGGATTGCGCGCGCCGAAATAGCCCGAGCCCAGCTCCCAGATGATGTCGCCGCCATGCTCGCGATGGTAGGGGCTGTAGCCGCCTTCGCCGGTGTCGTGTGCGAAGCCGCCCTTCCTGGCGCCGCCGTTCAGCGCCCGGATGGCATTGGCGCTGAGCGAGCCGAAGCTCATGGCCGAGATATTGAGCACCGAGGCCGAGTAGGGCTGGGTGCATTCCGTGTCGCCGATCATGAGCCGGAACGGTTCCTTGGCAACCGGCCGCGGCGCGATCGAATGAGTCATCCATTCGTAGCCATCGCTGTAGACGTCGTAGTGGGTGCCGAAGGGCCGCACATCGAGCGCCATCTTGGCGCGCTGATAGGCCACCGCGCGCCGGTCGCGGCTGAACGGCATGCCATCCTTGTCGCCCTCGAAGAAGTACTGCCGGAGCTCCGGACGGATGCCTTCGAAGATGAAGCGGAAATGCGCCAGGATCGGATAGTTGCGCAGGACGGAGTGGGATTTCTGGAAGAGGTCGATCGTGCCGATCACGCTGAGGAAGAGCGCGACGCTGAAGGCGATCGCCAGCAGGATCGACTGCGGGTCGAACGCCAGGGCGATTGCAAAGCCCACGGTCGCCAGAACCGACAGGGTGAGCGCGATGAAGCGCGGGGTGAGGGGCAGAAAGAGGGGCGACATCATATCCTCGCTTGGGTCGACTCTCGCGCCGGGCGCTCAACCGTCAGCCGCGCCGGTGCCTGATACCAATTCACGGATGTCACGATCATGACGCCGTCCCATTCTGCGGCGAGGGACCCGGTGCACCGGGTGACCCCGGCTTGTGTGAGCCCAACGCTCGGCATGCCCTTGCGGACTGTTGTTTTCGCCATGACGGACCTCCCCGACCCGTCGAGGATAGCGCGTTATTTCTTCCGTCCGCCCCGGGAAATCGCCTGCAGCGCCTTGAGGTGGGAGGCGGTCGCCGACAGCGCCTTCCGCTCGATGGCGCGGTAGTGACGGATCAGCTCGACGCCGCGCGGCGTCAGCACCGCGCCGCCGCCGGTCTTGCCGCCGGTTTGCGCCGCGACCAAAGGCTCGATGAAGCTCTGGTTGATGTCGGCCACCAGCTCCCAGGCGCGCTTGTAGGACATGTTCATCGAGCGCCCGGCGGCCGAGATCGACCCTTCGCTGGCGATGCGTTCGAGCAGCGCCACTTTGCCGGGACCGAGCCGACCTTCCTGGTCGAAATCGATGCGGATGCTAAGACGCGGCATCGTCCCTCGCTGGCCACAAGTCATGAGCCTCCCCCGTCACACGGGGGAGGTGCCCCCAAAGGGGGCGGAGGGGGAAAGCTACACAGGCAACCTCCGAAACTTTCAGATCTGAAACTTGCAGGTACCTCGACCGGAGCTTTCCCCCTCCGGCCCTGCAGGCCACCTCCCCCGTATGACGGGGGAGGCAAGCGGAATGACGATGACGAGAAGAAAATTGTGGTCGGTGCATCGGTCCGTCCAATCGCTAACTACGCTCAAACGACACGCTCTTGATCACGGCATAGACCGGCCGCCCCGGCGCCAGCGCCAGCCGCTGCACCGACTTCGCGGTGAGCCGCGCCGTCAGGGCGGCGCCATTGCAGTCCAGCCGGACGTCGGCCTGCGCGCCGCCGGCGCTGGGCGTGATCGCCGCGACCTTGCCCGCCAAAACGTTGAGCGCACTGATCTCCTCGGGCGGCCGGAGCGACAGCATGACGTCGCGGCCGCGGATATAGGCGCGGACGGCGGCGCCCACCGGGGCACTGAGCTGCGGCACCTGCAATTCGCCGGCCGCTGACGCCAGCACCGAGAGCTGGAAGATCTCGTCATGGCGCGCCACCGTCGCCTCGAGCACGCTGCCGCCTTCGCTCTCCTCGGCTTGCGACAGGATGTCGGCCACCGGCCCGACCGCCGTCACCTGGCCCTCGGTCAGGATCACGACCGTGGTCGCGAGCCGCGCCACCTCGGCCACCGAATGGCTGACATAGAGGATCGGCACGCCCGCTTCGTCGCGCAGCCGTTCGATGTAGGGCAGGATCTCCGCCCGCCGCGCCTCGTCGAGCGAGGCCAGCGGCTCGTCCATCAGGAGGGCCCGCGGATGGGCGAGCAAAGCGCGGCCGATGGCGACCCGCTGCTTCTCGCCGCCGGACAGCGAGTCGGGACGCCGGTCGAGCAGGCGGCCGATGCCCAGCAGGTCGACGACGGACGCCAGGTTGGCTGCCGTGCCGCCGTCGCCCGCGAACCAGCGCCCATAGAGCAGGTTGCTGCGCACGCTGAGATGCGGGAACAGGCGGCTGTCCTGGAAGACGTAGCCGATGCGGCGGCGATGCTTGGGCACGAAGACGCCGCGCGCGGTGTCGACCAGCACCTGGCCGTCGATGGCGATGCGGCCGCGATCGGGCCGGATCAGCCCGCCCACGATGTCGATCAGCGTGGTCTTGCCCGAGCCCGAGCGGCCGAACAGGGCCGTCAGCCCGGGGCCGGCCGAAAAGCGCGCGACGAGATGGAAGGTCTCGCGCGCATGGTCGACATCGACCTCCAGGCTCATGCCGCCATCTGACGGACACCGATGCGCCGCGCCAGGAGCTCCGAGCCGAGCAGCGCCACCATCGAGATGGCGATCGACACCAGCGTGAGCCGCATCGCGCCGGCATCGCCGCCGGGGATCTGCGTCAGGGTGTAGATCGCGAGGGCAGGGTCTGCGTCTCGCCCGGGATGTTGGACACGAAGGTGATGGTGGCGCCGAACTCGCCCATCGACTTGGCGAAGCACAGGATGCGCGCCCGCGATCACGCCGGGCAGGCAGAGCGGCAGGGTGATGGTGGCGAACACCCAGAGCGGATGGGCGCCCAGGGTCCCCGCCGCCGATTTCGAGCCGCGTGTCGACCGCCTCGATCGAAAGACGGATGGCGCGCACCAGCAAGGGAAAGCCCATCACCGCGCAGGCCAGCGCCGCGCCCGTCCAGCGGAAGGAGAAGACGATGCCGAACTGCTCGTCGAGGAAGGCGCCGATCGGCCCGCGCTTGCCGAACGAGATCAGCAGCAGGTAGCCCGTGACCACCGGCGGCAGGATCAGCGGCAGGTGGACCAGCGTGTCGAACAGGCTCTTGCCCCAGAACCGTCGGCGCGCCAGCAGCCAGGCGATCGGCGACGCCGAACGGCAGGCTGGCCAGGGTGGCCGTGGTGGCGACCAGCAGGCTCAGCCGGACCGCCGTCCATTCCTCGGGCGTCATGTCCCGGTGGCGGACTTCACCAGAACCGTGAAGCCCTGCTTCTCGAACGCCGTGCGCGCCTTGGCGCTGCGCAGGAAGTCGAGGAACGCCTTGGCGTCGGCGTTCTTGGAGTCCTTGGTGAGCGCCGCCGGATAGATGATCGGCGGATGCGAGTCCTCGGGGAAGCGTGGCGACGATCTTGACGTTGGGCTCGGCGGCGGCGTCGGTGCTGTAGACGATGCCGAGCGGCGCCTCGCCGCGCGAAACCAGCAGGAGTGCCGCGCGCACATTCTCGGCCTGCGCCAGGTGGTCCTTCACGTCGTTCCAGGCGCCGAGCTTCTCGAGCGCGGCCTTGCCGTACTTGCCGACCGGCACCGAATCGACATTGGCCATGGAGAGCCGGCCGCCGTCCAGCGCCTTGGCGAGATCAGGGCCCTTGATGTCGACGCTCGTGAGCTTTGAATCCTTGGGCGCGATCAGCACGATCTTGTTGCCCAGAAGGTTGAAGCAGGTGTCGGCCTTGATCAGGCTCTTGCCGGCGAGATAGTCCATCCAGTCGAGGTCGGCGGAGATGAACAGGTCGGCCGGCGCGCCCTGCTCGATCTGCTTGGCGAGCGCGGAACTCGCGGCATAGGAGATTTTCGGCATGGGCTTGCCGGTGTCCTTGGACCAGCCGGTCGCGATCTCGTCGAGGGCGTTCTTCAGGCTGGCCGCGGCGAAGATCACCATGTCGCTCTGCGCGTGAGCGATGCCCGGCAGGAACGACAAGGCAAACGCCAGGCCGAGCCAACTCCGTCTCTTCAACATACCAGCCTCCGTCTCAGGGAGCCGGTATAGTCGACTGCATATAACGTCGCGTCCAGAGCTTGTTTGCCGCCAGGCCGAGCCGGCGGAGCGCCACCACCAGCATGACCAGCAGCGAGGCGACCAGCACCTTGTGGGCGGGCCGCAGCCCGATATCGAAGTCGACGGTGAGGTTGGCCATGAGCACGCGGGCGGGATCGATGCCGTTCACCAGGCCGTACCAGGCGGTTTCGAACAGGACGGCGGACAGGGTGGCGGCCACGGCCAGCAGGGCAAGGCCCGAAAAGCGCGTGCGCAGTTTTGCGGGCAGCACCCGCCACAGCATCAGCCAGGCGAACAGGCCGGCCGTGAACGCCGGCTCGCCGATCCTGACCTTGGACTGGATGAAGAAGTGGATGATGGCGATGAAGGCCGCCGGATAGATCAGCCAGTGCAGGCGCTTCCAGTTGCGCTTGAGGCGCTTCTGCCAGCCGTCGGTCGAGGTGACGGCCAGCGCCAACAGCGCCAGCAGCGCCACGAAGCCGATGGTGAGGTAGAAGCGCTTGGCGATCTCCGTCGCGACGACGATCAGGTTCCATTTCTGGTCGAGCACGTAGATCAGGAAATGCGCCCCGGCATAGCACGCGGCCGCCACGCCGATGCGGCGGCGGATATGGATCAGCGGCATCCAGTCGAACAAAGCGCGCGCCGGCGTCATGGCGAGCGACAGCATCAGGAAGATGACGGCCCAGTCGCCGGTGGCATGGGTCGCCGCCGTCACGGGCCGCGGCTCCAGCCCGCCCGTGTACCAGCGCCACGCGAGCTCGACCGCCGGCAGGCAAAGCCCGACCAAGGTCACGAGGCGCACCCAGAAGATCTTTTGTCTTGCGGTCACGGTGCGACCTTACGCGAGGGGTCGATCAACGAAAGGTCAAAGTTCCGTCATCCAGGCGCGGCGTCCCGCCTCATTCATCCTCCTCTCCCCCGCTAGGGGGAGAGGCTGCGTGAGGGGGTTACGCACGATCTTCGATGCCCCGTCACCTAACCTCTCCCCCTAGCGGGGGAGAGGAACATGAATGATGAGGTCATGTCAGCGGCGCCTCACCGCTGATTGCCGAACAGCAGCCGGTACGTCCCGATCGTCGGCGCCGCCGAAACCCCGAAAGTCTTCAGCTTCGCCAAGGTGAAAATAGACCGTGCCGCGGCGCCCACGGCGCCCGCCTCTCCGCCCTCGAGCAGCACGACCCATTCGGCCTCGAGAGCCCTGGGATGATCCATGCTCTTGTCCTGCAGCGGCGCGTTGGCGACCTCGAGGTCGTTCTCGGCCGCTGCAGCGCCCACCAGGCCGGGCCGCGCGATGGCCTTGGGCAGGGCCGTCTCATGCAGCCAGGCCACCAGCGCCTGGCGCTCGTGCGGATCGGGCGCGAATTTCACGGCAGCGACGGCACCCCCTACGCCGTGCGTCAGGTCGACCTGGACACGCAGGGTCATGCGGTTGAAATGGGTGAAACGGGCCATCACCGCCTGGGTCCATGGTGTCTGGTTGGCCAGCAAGGCGAGATAGCCCGGCGTGGCGAGATCGCCCACCGTGTCGCATTCGTAGGTCGCGAGGTACTTCGGCGTGCCGTGCACCGCGACATAGCGGCGGGCACGCTGGAAGCCCGGCAGGTTGATCCGCTCGTCAATGTGCTCGCGGTTGTACCACTCGTTGAAATCCCGTTCGTCGCGCGCCTTCACCTCGTTGAAGACGATCAGCATTCCCTTGCCGTGAAGAGGCATGGTCACTTCCTTTGCTTGGGCAGCCCATCATACGACAAGTGGGCAGATGCGGCGCGCGGTCGACCTGAACTTTGACAGCACGGCGAGCAATGCGGCTGGCAGCCCCAACTGGTAGTGGTCATGAGCGATTTCCCGACCCTCACACCGGTACGAAACAATTATCTTGCGCGCCTTGCGCGCCCTGTCGAGGGAAGGCGCTTGACAGAACTCAGCAATGTTCCGGCGTATGTTCCATGGCCGTCGCACGGCCGTAGTCTAGAAGATGCTGTCATCCCGAGCGTAGCGAGGGACCTTTGATGCCGTGGGAAAGGTCCCTCGCTACGCTCGGGATGACACCGAGACCGTAACAACGAACCGTCAAATGCCATCGACCTCGCTTAAAATGGATGGCGCTAACTGTGCTAACCCTCGCGGGGCGAAGGGAGAGGAAACACCATGAAGATCGCCAAGATCGAGGATCTGCATTGCAACGCCGGCTGGCGTGACTTCTCGTTTCTGAAGATCACCACCGACGACGGCCTGGTCGGCTGGTCGGAATACAACGAGGGCTACGGCAGCGCCGGCCTCACCGCCGTCATCCGGCGCATGGCCCAGAGCCTGATCGGCCAGGATCCGCGACCGATCGAACGCATCATGACGACCTTTTACGCCATCACCCGCCAGGCGCCGGGCGGCATGAACCAGCAGGCCATGGCCGCCATCGAGAACGCGTTGGTGGACGTCAAGGCCAAGGCGCTGGGCGTGCCGGTCTATGAGTTGTTCGGCGGCCCGGTGCGCGATCGCCTGCCGCTCTACTGGTCGCATTGCGGCTCCTATCGCTTCAGCAACGCCCAGGTGATGGGCGTCGAGCCGGTGCGCTCGCTCGACGATCTGGTGAAACTCGGCAAGCACGTCAAGGAGCGCGGTTTCAAGGCGCTCAAGACCAACATCTTCCGCTTCGACCAGAAGCCGCCCTACATGCACCAGCCGGGCTTCGCGCGCGGACCGGGCTATCCCGAGCTCAATCCCGACGGTGCGGTGCTGGGCGCGATCTCCGATGGTCTCGCCGCCTTCCGCGACGGCGCCGGCCACGACATGGGCATCCTGCTCGACTCGAACTTCAACTTCAAAACCGAGGGCTACATCAAGGTCGCGCGCGTCTGCGAGCCCTACAATCTGTTCTGGCTGGAGATCGATTCCTACGATCCCGAGGGCCTGCGCCTGATCCGCGACCGCGCCTCGATGCCGATCGCCTCCTGCGAATCGCTGTTCGGCCGCCGCCAGTTCCGGCCCTTCTTCGAGAACCGCTCGATCGACGTCTCGATCATCGACGTGCCGTGGAACGGCCTGATGGAATCGCTCAAGATCGCCGCCATGGCCGAGGCCTACGAGATCAACTGCGCGCCGCACAATTTCTACGGCCACATGTCGACTCTGATGAGCGCCAATCTGTGCGCCGCGATGCCCAACTTCCGCATCATGGAAATCGATATCGACGACGTGCCGTGGAAGGACGATCTGGTCACGCATCCGCCGGTCATCCAGAATGGCGAGCTGATCGTGCCGACCCGGCCCGGTTGGGGCGCCGACATCAACGAGGAAGCGGTGCGGGCTCATCCGCCGAAGAATCCGCATCCCTGAACATTTCCTGAAATCGGAGGAGACGACATGGTCTATGAACTGCGCTGCTACACCTTGGCGCCCGGCAAGATGCCGGACTATCTCAAGGCCGCCGAGACGATCGGCCGGCCCGCGCGGGGCCAGAACTTCGGCGTCAACCACGGCTACTGGACGGCCGAGTTCGGCGCGCTCAACCAGATCTGGCATCTGTGGAAGTACGACAGCTACGAAGAACGCACGCGGCTGCGCGGCGAGCTGGCCAAGAACAAGGCGTGGACCGAGGGCTACGTGCCCGTGATCCGCCCGTTGATCCAGCGCCAGGACCTGCGGCTCATGAACCCGGTCGTCGACATCCTCCCCGACGACGGCACCACCGGCAACGTCTATGAGCTGCGCATCTACCGCACCGTCCTGGGCGGCGCCCAGCAATACGGCGAGAACTTCAAGAAGGTCCGGGCCGCCCGCGACAAGTACTCGAAGATCTGGGGCGCCTGGACCGGCGAGTTCCCGCAGCCCAACGAGTGGATCCACCTGTGGCGCTACAAGAACCTCGAGGAGCGCTTCAAGGCGCGCGGCGATGCGATGAAGGATCCCGACTGGCAGGCCTATCTCGCCAAGGGCCCGCCGCTGCTGGCCGAGATGCATTCGACCCTGCTGATGCCGACGAACTATTCGCCGCTGAAGTAGCCGTCGACAGAAAATACCGCTCCTCTTTTCATGTTCCTCTCCCCCGCTAGGGGGAGAGGCTAGGTGAGGGGGCATCGAAGATCGTGCGTAACCCCCTCACCCAGCCTCTCCCCCTGGCGGGGGAGAGGAGCATGAAGGGTGAGAGGCGCGTGTGTTGCTTGCGGAGGTAGTTGATGGACGCGTTCGACGACACCAGCCTTGCGTTGATGAAATTCGGTGTCGGCCAGCCGGTGCCGCGCAAGGAAGATCCGACGCTGCTCCGCGGGCAGGGTCGCTACACCGATGACATCAACCTGGCCAACCAGGCCTATGCCGTGATGGTGCGCAGCCGCATCGCCCACGGTGTCCTGAAAGGCATCGACACAAAGGCGGCGTCTTCCATGCCGGGCGTGCTGGCGATCCTGACTCATGCCGACCTCGAGGCGGCCGGCTTCGGGCCGCTCAAATGCGGCATGAACATCCCGCAGCGCGACGGCTCGCCCATGAAGACGCCGCCCCGGCCATCGCTCGCCAAGGGCAAGGTGCGCTATGTCGGCGAGGCGGTGGCCTGCGTCGTGGCCGAAACGGCGGTGCAGGCCAAGGATGCCGCCGAAGCCGTCGAGCTCGACATCGAGGAGCTGCCCGCCGTCACCTCGCCGGGCGAGGCGCTGAAAGACGGCGCGCCGCAGATCCATGCCGAGGCGCCGGGCAACCTGGCGCTCGACTTCCACTACGGCGATGCCGACGCGGTGAAGAAGGCCTTCGCTGAGGCGGCGCACGTCACGCGGCTGGAAATCGTCTCCAACCGCATCATCGTCAATCCCATGGAGCCGCGCTCGGCGATCGGCTCCTACGATGCCACGACCGAGCGATTTACCCTGCACGTCGGCTGCCAGGGCGTGATGGGCCTGCGCGGCGGCCTCGCCCGCGACGTGCTCGGGCTGCCGACCGACAAGGTGCGCGTGCTGACCGGCAATGTCGGCGGCTCGTTCGGCATGAAGTCGCAGGTCTATCCGGAGTACGGCCCGCTCCTGCTCGCCAGCAAGACGCTCGGCCGGCCGGTGAAATGGACCGACGAGCGCTCCGAGAGCTTTCTGAGCGACCATCACGGCCGCGACCACCAGCGCGTGGCCGAGCTGGCGCTCGACAAGGACGGCAAGTTCCTGGCCGTGCGCCTCAGCGGCACCGGCAATGCCGGCGCCTACATCTATCCGCCGATGCCCGCGACCACCAACGCGGTGAAGAACGTCATCGACGTCTACCGGACGCCGGCGATGGAGGTGAACTCCAAGGTCGTGTTCACCAACACCACGCCGATCGGCGCCTATCGCGGCGCCGGCCGGCCCGAGGGCAACTACTACATGGAGCGGCTGATCGACACGGCGGCGCGCGAGATGGGCATCGACCGGGTCGAGCTGCGGCGGCGCAACCACATCGCACCCGGACAGATGCCCTACAAGGCGCCGTCGGGCATGAACTACGATTCGGGCGAGTTCACCACCGTGCTCGACAAGGCGCTTGCTCGCCGCCGACTGGCAGGGCTTCGACAGGCGCAAGGCCGAAAGCAAGGCCCGCAACAAGCTGCGCGGCCGCGGCATCGGCTCCTATCTCGAGGTCACCGGACCGCCGGCCAAGGAATATGGCGGCATCCGCTTCGAGGACGACGGCACGGTCACCATGCTGAGCGGCACGCTCGACTACGGCCAGGGCCACGCCACGCCCTTCGCCCAGGTGCTGACCGACAAGCTCGGCATCCCGTTCGAGCGCTTCCGCTTGCTGCAGGGCGATTCGGATCAGCTCAAGGTCGGCGGCGGCACCGGCGGCTCGAAGTCGGCGCTGGTCGCCAGCCAGGCCTTCCTCGAGGCCGGCGACATGCTGATCGAGCAGGGCAAGCAGATCGCAGCCCACGTGCTCGAAGCGTCTGCGGTCGACATCGAGTTCGCACACGGCCGCTTCACCATCGCCGGCACCGACCGCGGCGTCAGCATCATCGAGCTCGCCGACAGGCTGCGGTCGGGTCTGAAGCTGCCGCCCGACGTGCCGCAGTCGCTCGACGTCAGCCACATCTCCGACAATCCGCCGTTCTCGTTCCCCAACGGCTGCCACGTCGCCGAGGTCGAGATCGATCGCGACACCGGCCAGATCGAGGTCGTGCGCTACTTCATGGTCAACGACTTCGGCACGGTCATCAATCCGATGCTGACCGCGGGCCAGGCGCATGGCGGCGTGATGCAGGGCATCGGCCAGGCGCTGATGGAACGCACCGTCTACGATCCGCAGGGCCAGCCCGTTGCCGGTTCCTACATGGACTACGCCCTGCCGCGCGCCTCCGACGCGCCGGACATGTCGGTCGCAGAACCATTCCGTGCCGTGCAAGACCAACCTCTTGGGCGTCAAGGGCTGCGGCGAGGCCGGCTGCGCCGGCGCGCTGCCCTCGGTGATGAACGCCGTGGTCGATGCGCTCTCTGAGGTCGGCGTCACTCACATCGACATGCCGGTGACGCCGGAGAAGGTGTGGCGGGCGCTCAACAGCGGCTAGCGCTAGGCCACGTTGAGCAATCGAGCCTTCGCAGCAAGCATGGCCGTCTTCGCGACATCGCCCAGGCCCCGCGCCCACAGGGCGCTGTCGATGGCGCGCACGAAAGCCCACGTGCGAACACGTCCTGACTCGACGCCCAAGCCAGCCGCGATCCTCTCGGCGGCTGACGAAGCGACGGCTCGTGTCGCGCCTTCTTCCAGGTTGGCCACCAGCAGGTAAGAACCGTCGAATGCGGCCTCGCCGACGACCGGTTTGGGATCGATCAACAGCCACGGCTCGCGGCGGGCAGACAGGAAATTGGCAAGGTGAGGGTCTCGGTTCACGACAACGTCGTCGCCATTCCATGCTGCTAGGTCATGGGCGAGCAGAGCTGCTTCTTCGACCATTTGGCGAGGCAGGGGATGGCCGAGTCGAATTCTGCTTGGCCGGGAGATGGCGTGCCCAGGATGCGGCCAAATCCCGAAGGAGCGGAAACCGGTGTCCCTCCGGCGCCGGCCGGCGAAGCCGGCATAGGATGCTACAGGCGATATCCAGCGCACGGTTACGGTCGGACAGATTGAGAAGCGGCGTTCCGGGCACGAGACGCTCAAGCAGCAACGCGCCAGATGTCGGATCGTCGTCAAGCAATCGGACCGCGCCGTCGCCGTCGTAGAGCCGGAGCGCGTCAGCTTCGGTGCGGTTCTCGTTATCCACAAATGGCAGCTTCAACACGACCGGCAAGCCGTCGGAGCGGAGGCAATCCAGAACGAGGGCGTGCGTCGCTCCAGGGAGCGGCTTGCCGGGGGAAAGCTTCCATAGTGCCGTCAGACGAGCCACCGTGTCGGGCAGCGCTTCGCACCAGCTCCGTCCCTCATCACCAAACCATTCCACGATCGTCCGACGCAGCTCGACGGGCGGCAGGGGGCCGGACGTGCTGGAGGAGACGGCCACGCTGTCTACGCCGGCAGCTCGTAGCCGATCTTCAATTCGACCTCGATCGTCTTCTTCACTGCGGGTCGCGCCATCATGCGCTCGTAGTGGGCCGCGATGTTCGGGAATTCGCCCGGCGCGGGATTGAGGGAATTGCGGAAGCGCCAGTAGAGCCGGAACAGGTGGATGTCGGCGATCGAGTGGCGATCGCCCACGGCCCACTCGTTCTTGCCCAGCCGCTTGTCGGCCAGCGCGTAGATCGCGCGCGCATGTTCCAGCCCCTGCCGGCGTGCCGGATGGATCGAGGACGCGATGAACGACATCCAGGAAACGACACGCGCCTCGGCCTCGATGTCGCCGTCCGGCAGCAGCCCGGCGGCGGGGTAGCGCCTGGCCAGATAGAACAGGATCCCGGCCACTTCGGTCAGCACCCGACCGTCGATCAGCATGGTCGGCACCTTGCCTTCCGGGTTGATGGCCAGGAATTCGGGCGTGTGCGTCTCCTTCCTGGCGAGCGAGAGGGGCTTGCCCTCGAACGGCGCCCCGACCTCATGAAGGGCGATATGCGGCGCCATCGAGCTCGCCCCCGGGCTGAAATACAAAGTGAGCATTGCGGTCCTCCCTTTCGTTGATCATGAATCAACCATCTGGCCAAAGAATACCCTCGATTCCCCGGGATTCTTTGGCTTGCGGCGGTAAATCGGTCGATCTTCCATCGCCCCCGGTCCATGGCATGGGACTTGCGTCCTTTTTCACACAGTCCGCGTTTCAGTGGAGGAAGAGGCGTGGCGAATCAGAAGCAACGTCGAATGATGCATCTCGGGGCCTTCGTGCACGAGACCGGTCAACATGTCGCCGCCTGGCGCCATCCCAAGGCCCACGCCGAAGCAGGTGTCAGCTTCGCCCAGGCGGTCGAGGTGGCGCAGACCGCCGAGCGCGGCAAGTTCGACCTGCTGTTCCTGGCCGACACCGCCGCCGTCAACCTGTCGGGCAACGCCGACGCGCGCGGCCGCATGGGCAAGGTCGTGAAGTTCGAGCCGATGACGATTCTGTCGGCGCTGGCCGCGGTGACCAAGCATCTCGGCCTGGTCGCGACCTCGACCACCACCTTCAACGAGCCCTATACGCTCGCCCGCCAGTTCGCCTCGCTCGACCAGATCAGCGGCGGCCGCGCCGGCTGGAACCTCGTCACCTCCAACAACGAATCCGATGCGCTGAACTACAGCCGCGAGGCGCACCTGTCGCATGCCGACCGCTACGAGCGGGCGATCGAGTTCGCCGACGTCGTGAACGGCCTGTGGGACAGCTGGGACGAGGATGCCTTCATCCGCGACAAGGAATCGGGCGTCTTCTTCGATCCCTCGAAGGTTCATCCGCTGAACCACAAGGGCAAGCACTTCCAGGTGCGCGGCCCGCTCAATGTCGCGCGCTCGCCGCAGGGCCGGCCGGTGCTGGTGCAGGCCGGCGCGTCGGGCACCGGCCGCGATGTCGCCGCGCGGCTCGCCGAACTGGCCTTCACGGCGCAGACCACCTTCGAGCAGGCCAAGGAATTCTATGCCGACGTCATGGCGCGTCTGCCGAAGTTCGGCCGCACGCCCGACCAGGTGAAGGTGATGCCGGGCTTCTATCCCGTGGTGGCGCCGCACGGAGTCGGAAGCCAAGGAGAAGTTCGACTACCTGCAGTCGCTGATCCAGCCCAGCGTCGGGCTTTCGATCCTCGAATACACGATCGGCGTGAAGGGCCTCGACAAGTTTCCCCTCGATGGGCCGGTGCCGGAAATGGCCGACACCAACGGCCCGCTCAGCCGTCAGCACCTGCTGCTGGAGGCCGCCCGCCGCGACAAGCTCACTCTGTGGGAGCTCTGCCTGCTGAACGCCGGCCCGCGCGGACACGCGCTGGTCATCGGCACGCCCGAGCATGTCGCCGACGTGATGGAGCACTGGTTCCTGAACGGCGCGGCCGACGGCTTCAACGTCATGCCGGCCTGGCTGCCGGGATCGCTCGACGACTTCGTCGACATGGTGATCCCCGAGCTGCAGCGCCGCGGCCTTTTCAGAACGGAGTACGAAGCCATGACCTTGCGCGAGAATCTTGGCCTGCCGATGCCGGTCAGCCGCTTCCACGCCGTCGCAGGCGATCGAGGCCGCACAATGAGCGGGCGCGGTCCCGTGCTGCGTCGCCGCCAGATCGGCACCCTGGCGGCGGGCGCCGCTGCCGTCGGCGCCTTGCCGGCGCTGCGCATTCCGTCCGCCAGTGCCGCCGACGCCTCGACGTTCGTGAGCGGCTTCGGCCTGCCGCTCAATCTCGATCCGCACCAGGTCTACGACGTGCCGATGCAGTCGATGATGCTGAACGCCTACGACAATCTCTATCGCTACCAGGGCGATCCGCCCAAGATCGTGCCGTGGCTGGCCGAGAGCCACACCGTGTCCGAGGACGGCCTCAACTGGGAATTCAAGCTGCGGCCGGGCGTCAAATTCCATGACGGCAGCCCGCTCACCGCCGAGGACGTGGTCTACAGCTTCCGCCGCGTGCTGGCCTTGGCGCTGGCGCCCGCCGGCGCCTTCCTGAAGATTCTGAAGCCCGAGAATGTGACCGGGCCCGACCCGCTGGTGGTGCGCTTCAAGCTCGAATCGTCCTACGCGCCGTTCTTCGCAGCCATTCCCAGCATCTGCATCGTCAATCCGCGGGTGATCAAGGCCAACGAGAAGGACGGCGACTGGGGCAAGACGTGGCTCGCCTCCAACGGCGCCGGCTCCGGCGCCTATCAGATCAATCCGGCGGGCTACCGACCGCTCGAATATCTCGACATGGACATCTACGAGGGCCACTTCCTGGGCTGGAAGGACAATCCCAAGCCGGTGCGCAAGATCGCCTCCCGGCCGACCAAGGAAAGCTCGACACGCCTGCTGGCGCTGCTGAACGGCTCGCTCGATTGCACCGACACCAACCTGCCGGCCGACCAGGTGGCCCAGATCAACGAGTCCAAGATCGCCTACGTCCAGAAGGACGTGGTGATGCGGACCTTCGTCATCCGCATGAACAACACCAAGCCGCCGTTCGACAATCTCAATGCGCGCCTCTGCTTCGCCCATGCCTTCAACTACATGGGCTTCATCACCGACATCCTGGGCGGCTACGCCACGCGCGATCCCTATCCCATGCCGGAGGATCTGTGGGGCATCCCCAAGGATGCCAAGGGCTACGATTACGATCTCAAGAAGGCCAAGGAGTACATGGCCAAGGCGATCGCCGAAGGCGCGCCGATGAAGCGGCCGATCGAGCTGCATGTCCAGTCGGAGAACGAGCAGAGCGTGCAAGGCGCGCAGTTGTTCCAGAGCGACCTGGCGCAGATCGGCATCAACCTCAAGGTCGTGGGCAGCATCTGGTCGACGCTTGACGACCGCGGCCGCCAAGCCGGACACCACGCCCGACATGTGGGTCCACTGGGTCAGCACGTACTTCGTCGATCCCGAGAACTGGGTCGGCCAGATGTACGACAGCCAGTTCCACGGCACCTGGAAGGCGTCGGCCTACTACAAGAATCCCGAGGTCGACGCACTGCTGCGCAAGGCCCGTGCGCGGGTCAAGCAGGAGGAGCGCGCGCCGCTCTACGAGGAGGCGATCCGCAAGATCATGGCCGATTCGCCCGACATCTGGATCTACAACTCGATGCAGCTCCAGGGCCTCAACAAGCGGGTCAAGGGCCGCAAGTTCTGCACCGTCGGCCAGGGCGCGGAGATGCGCTGGATCACGCTCGACGGCTGAAGCATGTCCCGCTTCGAGTCTTCCGGACCACGAGCCTCCGGCTCGTTCATGAGCGAGCCGGAGGCTCGCGGTCCGAAAGATCATGACAGGATCAGGCTCTAAAGATGCTGCGCTTCATTCTGCGGCGCTGCGCCCTGGTGGTGCCCTCGCTGTTGGGCTTGCTGGTCGTGACCTTCCTGCTGATCCATGCCGTGCCGTCGGATCCCGCCGTGGCGATGGCAGGCGACGCGGCGACGCCCGAGCAGATCGAGCGTCTGCGCAAGCAGTATGGCCTCGACAAGCCGATCTGGGAGCAGTTCGCCGTCTATGTCGAAAAGGTCGTGCACCTCGACCTGGGCGAGAGCGCGTTTTCGCACCGGCCGGTGACGCTCGATATCGCCCAGCGCCTGCCGGCGACCCTGGAGCTCACTTTCTGCGCGCTGGCGATCTCGGTGTTCCTGGGCGTGCCGCTGGGCGTCGTCTCGGCGTTGAACCACAATGCCTGGCCGGATTACGTGCTGCGCATCTTCTCGGTGATGGGCATCGCGCTTGCTGCGTTCTGGGTCGCCATCATGCTGCAGCTCCTGTTTTCCATGCAGCTCGGCTGGCTGCCGTTGCGCGGCGATCTCACCTCGACCCTGGCGCGACCGGAAAGGGTGACCGGATTCCTCACGATCGACTGCCTGATCGCCGGCCGCTGGGACGCGTTTGGCGATGCGCTGAGGCATCTGGCGCTGCCGGCGCTCACGCTCTCCCTCGGCGGCCTCGCCACCATCGTGCGCTTCACGCGCGCCGGCATGCTCGACACCTTGCAGCAGGACTTCGTCTTCTACGAACGCGCCATGGGTTACCGCTGGCTGCGGCTGGTCTGGATCTTCGTGCTGCGCAATTCCATCACCGCGACCGTGACGCAGATCGGCCTGCTGTTCGGCGGCCTCATCGCCGGCGGCGTGGTCGTCGAGGCGATCTTCGACTGGCCAGGCATCGGCAGCTACACCGTGCAGGCGATCCTGACCGGCGACCGCCAGGTGATGCTGGCGGTGACCCTGCTGGTCGGCACCGTCTATGCCGCCGTCAACATCCTGGTCGACGTCGTGCACGGCCTGCTCGATCCCCGCCTGATGGAGCGCGGGTGATGGAATATGGACATCCATCTTGTCGGGGTCCTCTCCGCCGCGCAGCGGGGGAGCGGAAGGGACCCATTGCGAAGCAATGGGTAGGTGAGGTGGTGCTCGACCAGAACGCGATATTTGTGGGGCGAGCGCCGCAGCCCACCTCACCCTCCCGCGCTTCGCGCGGGCCCCTCCCTCTCCCCCCGCTGAAGCGGGCGGAGAGGGGTTCCGAGGCAACGGGCTGGGGATGAGACCGATCGTCGCCAAGCTCACGCGCGACCTGCCGGCGATGCTGGGGCTCGGCATCGTGCTCGTCGTGCTGCTGATCGCCATCCTGGGTCCGCTGCTGGCGCCCTATCCCGGGGACGCCGCCGCCTCGCATCTCGCCCGCCGCCTGAAACCGCCCAGCGCGGACTTCCTCTTCGGCACCGACAATCTCGGCCGGGACATCTTTTCGCGCGTCATCCTGGGTGCCCGCGGCGCGCTCGCCATCGCATTGACCGTGGTCTCGGTCGCCATGCTGATCGGCGTGCCGCTCGGCTTGATCGCCGGCTTCCGCGGCGGCTGGCTGTCGGAGACGATCATGCGGGTCACCGACGTCGTGCTGGCCATTCCCCAGCTCGTGCTGGCGCTCGCCCTGGCGCAGCTCATGTCGCCCTCGCTCGAAAGCGCGATGCTGGCGCTCTCGCTCACCTACTGGCCGTTCTTCACCCGCATCGTCTATGCCGAGACGCGGCGGCTCTCATCCTCGCTGTTCGTCGATGCCCTGCGGGGCGTCGGCGCCGGTTCCGGCCGCATCGTCTTCCTGCACATCCTGCCCAACGCCCTCTCGCCGGTGATCGTGCGCGCCACCATCGGCCTCGGCTTCACCATCCTGGTCGCCGCCGTCCTGGGCTTTTTAGGCATGGGCGCGACGCCGCCGGCGCCAGACTGGGGCCTCACCATCGCCGAAAGCCGTACCTACCTGCCGCGCGCCTGGTGGTATGCGACCTTCCCCGGCCTTGCCATCCTCATCACGGTCATGGGCTTCAACCTTTTGGGCGACGGGCTGCGCGACCTCGTCGATCCCCGCATCCGGCGGTCGAGATGAGGGGGACGCGATGACGCCGTTGCTCTCCGTGCGCGGCCTGAAAGTGTCGATCCGGACCGACGAGGGTGTCGCGCGCGTGCTCGACGATGTCGGGCTGGAGCTCGAGCGCGGCCGCATCCTGGGCGTCGTGGGGGAATCGGGCTGCGGCAAGTCCACGCTGATCCGCGCCATCATGGGCATCCTGCCCAAGGGCGCGCGGGTCGAGAAGGGCGAGATCTGGTTCGAGGGCGAGAATCTGCTGGTCTTCAGCGAGGACGAGCTGAACCGGGACGTGCGCTCCAGCCGCATCGGCTTCATCCCGCAGGATCCGCTGCTCGCCCTCAATCCCGTGTTCAAGGTCGGCACGCAGCTCCTGGAAGTCATGCGCTGGCATGCGCCGGATAACGAGGTTCGCGGCGGCGAGCGAAAGAAGCGCCACGTCGCCCGTCTGGTGGGCCTGCTGCGGCGCATGCAGGTGCCCGATCCCGAGACCGCGCTGGAGCGCTATCCGCACCAGTTCTCGGGCGGCCAGCGCCAGCGGCTGCTGATCGCCGCGGCGCTCGCCTGTGCACCGCGCCTGGTGATCGCCGACGAGCCCACCACGGCGCTCGATGTCACGACCCAGCACCAGATCCTGTTGCTGTTGCGCGAGCTGGTGAGCGAGTTCGGCATCTCGCTCTTGTTCGTGACCCACGATTTCGGCGTCGTCGCCGAGCTGTGCGACGATCTCTGCGTCATCTATGCCGGCCAGACGGTCGAGGCCGGCGCGGTGCTGCCGATCCTCGACGCGCCGGCGCATCCCTATACGCGGGCGCTGCTCGCCTGCCATCCCGACCGCGCGACCTCGTTCACCGGCATTCCGGGTTCGGTGCCGTCGCCGCTCAAGCCGCCGCCCGGCTGCCGCTTCGCGCCACGCTGCGCCGACGTCCGCGCCGTCTGCAGCGCCGGACAGCCGCCGCAGGGCCGCTCGGGCACCGGCGCCGAAGTGCGCTGCGTGCAATACGCATGAACGGCGCGCCGATCCTCACCCTGCACGAGATTTCCGTGCAGCTGGGCGGCAGCAAGGGTTTTTTGCGCAAGACCGTGCCGCCGGTGCAGGCGGTAAGGAAGGTGAGCCTCGACTTGCGGGAAGGCGAGATCCTCTCGCTGGTAGGCGAATCGGGCTGCGGCAAGACCACCTTGGGCCGCACCATCCTCGGCCTGCAGCGCGAGAGCGCCGGAGAGATCCTGCTCAACGGCCGGCCGGTGGGCGGCCTGTCGCCCGAAGCGGCGCGCCGGGCGCGCTCGGTGATCCAGTACGTCCACCAGGATGCCGGTGCGGCGCTCGACCCGTGGTGGAGCATCGGCCGGACGCTGGAAGAGGGCCTCAAGATCCACGGCGTCGGCGATCGCGACGAGCGGCGCGAGCGGGCGGCGGCGATGATGTCGGCGGTGGGTCTCGAGCCCGCCTGGGGCCGGCGCTATCCTCATGAATTCTCCGGCGGACAGCTCAGGCGTGTGGCACTCGCCCGCATCCTCCTGCTGCAGCCGCGCATCGTCGTTCTCGACGAGCCCACGTCGGGCCTCGACATGTCGGTGCAGGCCACGGTGCTCAATTTACTGCTGGATTTGCGGGAACAATTTTCCCTGACCTATCTGTTCATTTCCCACGACCTGTCCGTCGTCGAGCGGCTCTCGGACCGGGTGGCGATCATGTATCTCGGCCGCATCGTCGAGACCGGGCCGGCCAAGGCTGTCTTCGCCGCGCCCACTCATCCCTACACGCGCACCTTGCTGGCGGCGGCCCCCCGGCTGAAGGGCCGACGGAAAACCGAGCACGTGGCGGTCCGCGGCGATCCGCCGAGCGCGACGTTGGTGGCGCCCGGCTGTGCCTTCGCCGATCGCTGTCCCATCGCCGAAGCGGCTTGCTCGACCGAGGTTCCGCAGCTCGCCTTCATCGCGGCCGGCCACGCGGCCGCCTGCCTTCGCGCGTCCGTCGAGCAGACTGCCTCCATGCGGGCAAGACTCCGCGCCTGACATCGAGGTGTCGCTTGGCTGGAAACTCAGGAAGCGACGGCTGCCGCACCCTTTGGGGCGGGGTGGCATGGGAGTTGCTGCAATGCATTAAAGGCTGAGACCACGCAGGAGACAGGATGGAAATCGGCGTCTTCATTCCCATCGGGAACAATGGCTGGCTGATCTCCTCGACGTCGCCGCAATACACGCCGAGCTTCGATCTCAACCGCGAGGTCGTGTTGCGCGCCGAGCGCTATGGCTTCGATTTCGCGCTGTCGATGATCAAGCTGCGCGGTTTCGGCGGCAAGTCGCGCTACTGGGACGACAATCTCGAGTCTTTCACCCTGATGGCGGGCCTGGCTTCGATCACCAGCCGCATCGAGCTCTATGCCACGGTCGCCGTGCTCACCATGCCGCCGCCGCTCACGGCGCGCATGGCGATGACGATCGATTCGATCTCGCACGGACGTTTCGGCGTCAACCTGGTGACCGGCTGGCAGAAGGCCGAGTACGACCAGATGGGCATTTGGCCGGGCGACGAGCACTACAAGTACCGCTACGAGGCGCTCGACGAGTACGCCACCGTGATGTCGGAGCTGTGGACCCGCGGCCAGTCCGACCTCAAGGGCAAGTACTACACCATGAACGACTGCCGGCTGGGGCCGCTGCCGTCGCGGCCGATCCCCATGATCTGCGCCGGCACCAGCGATGCCGGCATGGCGTTCGCCGCCAAGCATTGCGCCTACAATTTCTGCAGCGGCAACGGCCAGATGAACGATCCGCGCGACTGCGCCGATTCGGTGGCGCGGCTAAAAGCCTGCACGACGGCCGCCGGAACCGACACCAAGGCGCTGGCGCTCACCTTGATCATCGCCGACGAGACCGACGAGGCGGCGATGGCCAAGTGGGAGCACTACAAGGCCGGCACCGATCTCGATGCGCTGAATTGGAGCCGCGCCCAGGCCGGCGCCGACAAGTACGCCGCCGACAATTCGACGGCCGGCCGCATCCGCCGGCGCGAGCCTCTGCCCAACAGCGGCTCGCGGCTGATCGGTTCTTACGCGTCGGTGGCGCGCATGCTCGACGAGATGTCGGAGATCGACGGCCTCGCCGGCGTCATGCTGACCTTCGACGATTTCGTCATCGGCGTCGAACAGTTCGGCCAGCGCATCCAGCCCCTGATGCGCAGCCGGCGGAATCTCGCCGCGGCGGCGTGACGTGGACGCCCTGGCGCACGATCCGGTGAAGGATGCCGCGCCGGTTCAGGCAAGACCGCAGCTCGACCTCGAGCTGATAAACATCCGCAAGCGCTACGGCGACTTCACCGCCGTCGATGGCGTCTCGCTGAAAGTGAGCAAGGGCCAGTTCGTCTGCCTGCTGGGTCCGTCGGGCTGCGGCAAGACGACGACCCTGCGCTGCATCGCTGGCCTCGAGGAGCCGGACGACGGCGACATCCTGATCGGCGGCAAGGAGGCGACCCGGGATCCGCCGTGGCAGCGCGACATCGCCATGATGTTCCAGGATTTCGCCCTGTTCCCGCACATGACGGTGGCCAAGCAGGTGGGTTTCGGGCTCGAGATGCTGAAGAAGCCCAAGGCCGAGATCGCCCAGCGGGTGCAGCACATCCTGAAATCCTTCGAGATCGACGTCCTGGCCGACCGCAAGCCCGCCAGCCTGTCGGGCGGCCAGCGCCAGCGGGTGGCGCTGGCACGCGCCATGATCACCGAACCCCGCATCCTGCTGCTCGACGAGCCGATCGGCGCGCTCGACTACTCGCTGCGCGAGACCGTGATGCTTGAGTTGAAGCTCCTGCAGCAGCGTACCGGCATCTCCTTCATCTGGGTGACGCACGACCAGAACGAGGCCTTCTCCCTGGGCGACCTGGTCGTGGTCATGAACCATGCGCGCATCGAGCAGCAGGGCCCGCCGGAGGAGATCCTGCAGCGTCCGGCCACCGCCTTCGTCGCGGGCTTCGTGCAAGGCAACAACGTCTTCCGTGGCCGCGTGAAAGAGCTCTTGGCCGGCATGCTCCGCATCGAAACGCCGGTCGGCACCTTCCTCGTCCCGCGGGCTCTTGCCGCCCCGCCGCCGATGCTGGGCAGCGAAGTCTCCTTCTCGGTGCGCGCCGAGCTGATCACCGACATGCCCACCGAGCGCCATGTCAATCGACTGTCGGCCGTGTGCACGGCGGTGGAGTATTTCGGCGCGGTCCGCCGACACATCTTCGAGCGGTCGGACGGCGAGGTGGTGAAGTACGATCAGTTCGGCGCCCACGCCGCTCGGATCGTGCCGGGACAGAAGACGGTGCTGGGTTGGCCGGCGGAGTCTTCGGTCCTGCATGCCGGGGCAGGCGAATGAGCACCATCCGCATCCGCTCGCCCGCCAGCTATTGGCTGGCTGTTCCGGCGGCGGCCTGGATGCTGGGCGTCGTGGTCGTGCCGATCGTGCTGCTGGTCTGGGTGTCGTTCTGGGGCGGCCGGGCCTTCTCGACCGCGAGCCCGCTCACCTTCGACAACTACGCCAAGTTCTTCGCCAACCAGACCTACCTCAAGCTGGCGCTGAGCACGATCGTTCATACCGCGACGTTGATGGCCGTCACCGGCGTGCTGGGCTACTGCATCGCCTATTTCCTGGTGATGAAGGTCAGGAGCCCGGCCTGGCGGACGGTGCTGTTCCTGGCCTTCATCGTTCCATTCTGGACCAGCACCCTGATCCGGGCCATCGCCTGGGTGCCGTTCCTCGGCGTCAACGGCGTGATCAACCAGACCTTGATGTTCGTCGGCGCCACCAAGTCGCCGATCGAGGCGTTCCTCTATTCGCTCACCGGCATCACCATGGCGCAGGTGTCGCTCTACACCATGCTGGCGGCAGGGCCGGTCGTCTACATGCTGAACGCCGTCGCGCCGCAGTTGCGCGAAGCGGCAATGACGCTCAAGGCCACGCCCTTCACCGTCTTCCGCCGGATCACTTTTCCGCTGACCCTGCCCGGCGTCGTTATCGGCCAGGTGCTGGTCTTCCTCAACGTCATGTCCGACTTCGCCACCGTGGCCACCATCGGCGGCAACAAGCACGCGCTGCTCTCCAACCTCGTCCTGCTTTTTTATGAAGGTTCGCAGATCCGCGCCGCCTCGGTGGTCGCCGTGCTGCTGATGATCTGCATGCTCATCGGCGTGGTGGTGGCGCTGCGCGTCGTCGACATCCGCCGCCTGGGGGCCGAGCGATGATTGGCTGGCCAAGAATCGGGTGGAAAGGTCGCCTCAGCCTGACCAGCTGGATCCTGGGCACGATCACCCTGGTCTTCCTCGCCTATCAATGGCTGCCGATCTTCACCCTGGGCCTGCTGTCCTTCAGCGGCCCGACGGGCGGCACGACCTTTCCCATGAACGGCACGTCCTTCCATTGGTACGAGGAATTGTGGCGGGCCACCGTCATGAACGATTTCAAGCCGCCGCTGGTGCGCTCCTCGCTGCTGGCGCTCGCCTGCTCGGCCACCACCATCGTGCTGTCGGTGATGGCGGCGCAGGCCATGCGCGGCCAGTTCCGCGGCAACGGCTGGTTCTTCTACCTGATGCTTCTGGGCATCATGGCGCCCGGCATCCTGGTGGGCTTCGGCTTCGCCATCATGATGCGGCTGATGGGTGTCGAGCTCTCCTGGGACACCACGACCTTCCTGGTCCAGGTGTCGTGGACCCTGCCGTTCGGCTTTTTAACCATGCTCGCGGTCTTCAACCGCTTCGACAAGAAGGTCGAGGAGGCAGCACTGACCCTGGGCGCCTCTCGGCTCACGACCTTCCGCCGCATTACCCTGCCGCTCGTCCTGCCCGGCGTGATCGGCGCCGGCCTGTTCGGCTTCTCGCTTTCCTATGACGAATACGCGCGCAGCATGTTCACGACCGGCCCCGACGCCACCCTGCCGCTCGCCGTCATGGCCCAGCTCGACCGCCAGCTCACGCCCGAGATCTATGCCGTCGGCACGACCACCACCTTCTTCTCTCTCATCGCCGTCCTGTTCTTCACCGTGGCCTTCTGGGCCATGCGGCGATCGACCAGCCTCAAGAAAACTTCAAGCGCATAGGAGACGGGACATGCAGATCAGACGCCGCCACTTGTTGGCCGCTGCCGGCGCTTCGACGCTGGCGGCACCTGGACTCATTCGTCCGGCGAACGCCCAGGCCAAGCAGATCAACCTGGCGGGCGCCAGCTACGATATGCGGGAAGCGATTTTGGGCGAGTTCGGCAAGCGCACCGGCATCACGCCGAAGCCCTTCGTCAATCCCTCGACCCAGGTGCGGGTCGATCGCCTGCGTACCGCGCCGGTCGATTGCGTGCTGCTCGACGCGCCGTTCGCCGCCTACGCCAACAGCGAGAAGCTCTTGCAGCCGATCGACATCTCGCGGCTGCCCAACTGGTCGAAGCTGAACGTGCTGCTGAAGGACGGCCGCGCCACGCCGACCGCGCCGCTGGGCTACGGCGCCAATCCCGGCCGCATGATGTATCTCGACGAGGCGCGCACCAAGGTGTCGTTCGCGCCGATGTTCTTCCAGATGGATTCGATCGGTTACAACGCCGGCAAGATCCCGGCCGAGAACAACACGCTGTCGTGGGGCGAGCTGTTCAATCCCAAGTGGCGCGGCAAGGTCGCCATGTTCGGCATCGACTGGCTGGGCATGCTGAACGCCGCCATGGGCATGCGCGCGCTCGGCCTGCTCGATCCCAAGGACATCAGCAACATGAGCGAGAAGGAGGTCGACACCGTGGTCGCCTTCCTCAAGGAGAAGAAGAAGGAAGGCCACTTCCGCGCCATGTGGAAGGCCTATGGCGAGCTGGTCAACCTGATGGCCTCGGAGGAGGTCTGGATCGCCGACGCCTGGTGGCCGGTGGTGGTCGAGGTCGCGAGCAAGGGCCTCCCCGTGCATTACGCCGTCGCCAAGGAAGGCTATCGCGCCTGGTGCAACGGCTACGGCATCGCCGCCGAGACCAAGAACCTCGATGCCTGCTACGAATGGCTGAACTACTGGATGGAAGGCTATCCCGGCGCTCGCCAGTCGGAGATCGGCTACTTCTCGACCGTCAACAACTACGAGAAATACCTCGATCCCAAGCTCGTGAAGGAGGTCTATGGCGGCGAGGGCCGCGACGGCGGCTCGCTGGCCGATCGCGCCGAGCGCGTGTTCGTGTGGAACACGCGGCCCAAGAATCTCGAATACTATACGGAGAAATGGAACGAATTCCTGGCTGCCTGAGCTAGTCTCGGCGGGCATGACTCGCCCGCTCACTCTGCTGCTCTCCGCCCACGCGTTCAAGACGTGGGGCTCCCGTATCGAGGCCGCCGTTCCCGCGGGCGGCCTCCTCTTCCGCACGGCCGAGGAGGCGCTGGCGGCCGACGGCCCCTGCGAGGCCGATATCGCCTTCATGACGCGCGAGGTGACCGGCCGCTCGAGCAAGGACAATCCCTCGCCCGAGTTGAAAGGCTTCGAGACCGTGCTGCGCAAGTCGCCCGGCCTGAAATGGCTGCAGATCCATCCCGCCGGCGCCGAGCGGCCGCTCTATCGCGAATTGCGTGGCCGCGGCGTCAAGGTGACGACCGCCTCGGGCGCCACGGCGGTCACCGTCTCGCACAGCACCCTGGGGGCGCTGATCGCGCTCAACCGCCGCTTCCCGCTGCTGGCCGATGCCCAGCGCCGCCACGCCTGGGAGCCCAGGCTGGGCGAGCGCTCGCCGCGCGACCTCAAGGGCCAATGCGCGGTGATCGTGGGCCTGGGTCCGATCGGCCGCAACATTGCGGCCTTGCTTAAGATGCTGGGCATGACCGCGATCGGCGCGCGACGCAGCGCGGAGCCAGTCGAGCCCTGCGACCGCACGATCGCCTATGGCCAGCTTCTCGACGTGCTGCCCGAGGCCGACTGGCTGATCCTGTGCTGCCCGGCATCGCCCGTGACGCGCGGCATCGCCAATGCGGCGGCCTTCGCCGCCATGCCTGCCGGCGGCCATTTCATCAACGTCGCCCGTGGCGAAATCGCCGTCGAGCGTGACGTGATCTCAGCGCTTCAGAGCGGTCATCTGGCCGGCGCCTATCTCGACGTCTTCGAGCGCGAGCCGCTCGATCCCGCCTCGCCGCTGTGGGACATGCCCAACGTCATCGTCTCGCCGCACACCGCGAGCCATTCGCTCGGCCAGAACGAGGCGATCTTCGACATCTTCCTCGACAATCTCGCGCGCTTTCGCAGCGGCGCCGGGCTGCGCAACGATGTCGACAACCTGGCCTAGTGCGCCAGGGCGGCCACGCAGACGCCGATCCAGATCACGATGGCAACGGCGAGAGGCAGGTCCGTCAGCACGGCATCGGTCGGCAATTCGCCGCCGTCGAGGCGCTCAACCACATACCAGTAGCGGTAGAGGCCGAAGATCACCAATGGGATGGTCCACACCAGCCGGGCATTGGCCGACATAACGAACAGGCTGTAGAAGATCAGCGCGCCGGTGGCCGACATCTCGGCATAGCGGTCGATCAGCTCGACCGAATACATGCGCAGCACGGCGCGGCTTTCGACACCGCTGTTGGCGAGCTCCTGGCGGCGCTTGATGGCGGCGAGGTAAAGCGCCAGGCAGAGCGTGGTGATCGCCATCCAGCTTGATAGCGGCACCGACAATGCCAGTGCCCCGGCATAGACCCGGAGCACGAAGCCCACCGCGATGGAGAAGAGGTCGAGCACCGGCTGATGCTTCAGCACGTAGGTATAGGCCACGTTCAGCACCACATAGCCCGTGATCGCCATCATCGTGGCGGGCGACCAGAACCAGCCCGCGATCAGCACGCCGTAGCAGGCGATCAGCAGGCCGATCGCCGGCCGCAGCGTCACCGTGCCGGCGGCCAGCGGCCGGGAATACCGTTTGGTGGGATGGGTGCGGTCGCGCTCGATGTCGCGGATGTCGTTCAGGATGTAGCCGGCAGAGGAGGCGACGCAGAACAGCCCGAATGCGATCAGCGCGTTGGCGACCGCGCCGGGGTCGGTGAACTCGCGGGCGAAGACCAGCGGCGCCAGAACGAAGGCGTTCTTGATCCACTGCCTCGGGCGCGCGAGCTTGAGGAGCCCGACAGCCGGCATCGTATTAGTTTGCGTTGTCATTCCCCGGCGGTGCTTATACTGGCTACCCGGAGGGCGGCCAAGGTCAATCAATGCGTCTGGCGATCGTCTATACAATCATTGCCTTGTTCGCGACGGCGGCGAATCTCGGCGCCCAGGAGCTCACGGTCCGCGCCTGGCACGGCGCCTTCCGGATCGAGCTCTCGGTGTTCGTCGGCACCGGCGTCGGCCTGGTCGTAAAATACCTCCTCGACAAGAAGTTCATCTTCCGCTTCCGCGCCGCCAGCACCTCGCACGACCTGCACACCTTTATCCTCTATACCGCCATGGGCGTGGTCACGACCCTGCTGTTCTGGGGCTTCGAGTTCGGCTTCAACGCCGCCTGCCAGGACAAGAACATGCGCTATGTCGGCGCCCTGATCGGCCTTGGCCTTGGCTACTGGGCGAAGTACCACCTCGACAAGCGCTTCGTCTTTCGCGCCCACGCAGCGCCATGACACGCGTATCGTCCTGGGGCCGCCTCTCGGCCTTTCCGCACGAGGTGATCGGGCTTGGCGATCGCAGTCGAGTCTCGGACGAGCTGGCGCGCGGCCGACCCGGCATCGCCTACGGTCTTGGCCGGAGCTACGGCGATGAATGCCTCAATCCCAACGGCGTGCTGTGGAACACATCGGGTCTCGATCGCTTCATCCGCTTTGACGAGGCTCACGGCCGGCTGGTATGCGAAGCCGGTGTGGTGCTGCGCGACATCCAGCGCCTTTTCGTCCCGCGCGGCTGGGGCCTGCCGGTGCTGCCGGGCACCCAGTTCGTCACCGTGGGCGGCGCCATCGCCAACGACGTGCACGGCAAGAACCACCACGAGACCGGCACCTTCGGCGATCATGTGCTCTCGCTGCGTCTGCTGCGCACCGATGGACAGGAGATCGTGTGTGGTCCGGCTGAGCGGCCCGACTGGTTTGCCGCGACCGTGGGCGGTCTCGGCCTTACCGGCCTCATCGTCGAGGCGGAGCTGCAGCTCCGACGGCTGCCCGGTCCGTGGCTCGACGCCGAGACGATCGCCTATGCCGGCCTCGACGAGTTCTTCCGCCTGTCCGAGGAATCGCATCCGGCTTGGGAGCACGCCGTCTCCTGGATCGACTGCACCTCCGGCGACGCCGTGCGCGGCCTGTTCCTGCGCGCCAGGCCGGTGGCCGGCGAGCACGGCACCTGGCGCGAGCGGCGGCTCGCCATGCCGGTGGTGCCGCCGATTTCGCTGGTGAACCGGCTGACGCTGAAGCCGCTCAACCAGCTCTACTGGACGATGAACAAACGTCAGCTCGGCCGCCGCATCGCCCACTATGAGCCGTTCCTCTTCCCGCTCGATGCCATCCTCGACTGGAACCGGCTCTACGGCCCGGCAGGATTTTATCAGTATCAATGCGTCGTGCCGCGCGAGGCGGGATCCGCGCCCATCCGCGACATGCTGACCGCGATCGCGCGGTCGGGCGACGGCTCGGTGTTGGCAGTGCTGAAAACCTTCGGCGATCGCTGGCCGCCGGGCTTGCTGAGCTTCGCGCGACCCGGCGTCACCCTGGCGCTCGACTTCCAGAACCGAGCCGGCATCGAGAACCTGTTCGAGCGACTGGACGCCATTGTGAGCGTAGCAGGAGGCCGCCTCTATCCGGCGAAGGACGCGCGCATGCCGCGCGCGATGTTCGAGGCGGGCTATCCGCGCCTCGGCGAATTCTCAGGCTACCGCGATCCGGGCATGAGCTCCGCCATGTCCCGCCGGCTGATGGGAAGCTAGCGAGGGGGAAGCGCGTGAAGGGGGAGTGGACATGAGAATCGTCGTCATCGGCGCGACTTCGGCGATCGCCGAACATTGCTGCCGGGTGTGGGTCGAGCGCGAGGCGTGCGACCTCGTGCTGGTGGCGCGTGACGTCGCCAAGGCCGGCCGCGTCGCGGAGGACCTGCGGGTGAGGAGCCCGGCGTCGACCGTTACGGTGGTCGAGGCCGACTTCCTCGACACGGCGGCGATCGGCAGGCTCGCTGCTGAGACCGCTGCGCGTCCGATCGACATCGTGCTGATCGCCCACGGCATGCTGCCCGAGCAGAAGCAAGCCGAAGGCGATCTCGTGCTCTGCCGCAACACGCTGGAAGTGAACGCCATGTCGCCCGCCCTGTTCGCCGAGGCTTTCGCCGGCCAGTTCGCCAGGGCCGGGCGTGGCACGATCGCCCTCATCGGCTCGGTCGCAGGCGATCGCGGCCGCAAGGCCAACTATACCTACGGCGCCAGCAAGGGCCTGGTGGCGCGATACGCGGAAGGGCTGGAGCACCGCTTTGCCGGCAGCGGCGTCAGCGTCGTGCTGATCAAGCCCGGTCCGACCGACACGCCGATGGCCGCTTCACACCGCGCGCGTGGCCTGCGCGTAGCCTCGGTCGAGCAGGTGGCGCGCGCCATGGTGCGCGGCATCGACGCCAAGCGTCCGGTTGTCTACGCCCCGGCGCAATGGGCGCTGATCATGCTGGTGGTGCGTCACCTGCCGCGCTTCATCTTCAACCGGCTGAACCTCTGAGCCGCTGGCGCGGCTTCTGCATGGATCAATCGGTCATGGCGGCGCAGAATGGGCGCGCGGATTTTTAATGGCGGGAGGCTGATATGGATCTTGGGCTGAAAGGAAAGCGGGTCGCCGTGACGGGTGGCAGCAAGGGGATCGGTCGGGCCATCGCCGAAAGTTTCGCCGCCGAAGGCGCGCATGTCGCAATCTGCGCGCGCAATGCCGCTGAAGTGACCGCGGCCGTCGCGGCGCTCAAGGCCAAGGGCGTAAAGGCGTTCGGCAAGGCGCTCGACGTCGCCGACGGGTCGGCGCTGAAGGAGTGGATCGCCGCGTCCGCCGCCGAACTGGGCGGGCTCGATGCGCTGGTCTGCAACGTGAGCGCCCTGGCGGTGGGCGATACCGAGGAGAGCTGGGAGAAATCCTTCCGCACCGACATGATGCACACGGTGAATGCTGTCGGCGCCGCCGTGCCGTTTCTCGAGAAATCCTCCTCGCCGTCGATCGCGCTCATTTCCAGCGTGTCGGGCTTCGAGGTCGACTTCGCCGCCGGCTCCTACGGGGCGATGAAGGCGGCACTGATCCACTACGCCAAGGGCTTGAGCCGCCAGCTGGTCGGCAAGGGCATTCGCGTCAACTGCGTGTCGCCCGGCAACACCTACTTCGACGGCGGCATCTGGCAGAACATCGAGAAGAACATGCCGGACCTGTTCGCCTCCACGGTCAAGGTCAACCCGACGGGCAAGTTCGGCACGGCCGAGGAGGTCGCGAACGGCGTGGTCTTCCTGGCGAGCCCGATGGCCAGCCGCATCTCCGGCACCAACCTCGTGATCGACGGCGCCCTCACGGTCGCGGTCTAGGAGTCCGGTCCATGCATAGCCACGCCAAGCACACGATTCATCGCGAACATATCCATCATGGCTGGAACAACCAGTTCCCGCCGAAGCTCAAGATCGCGCCTGGCGAGACCGTGCAGTTCGAGACCCGGGACGCATCCTCCGGCCAGCTCTCCAAGACCTCGACGGCGGAAGCCCTGAAGAAGCTCGACCTCGCCTTCGTCAATCCGGTGACCGGGCCCGTCTTCATCGACGGCGCCAAGCCCGGCGATGCGCTCAAGGTCACGGTGCTGTCGCTGCAGCCCTCGGGCTGGGGCTGGACGGGCAACATTCCGGGCTTCGGTCTGCTCACCGACCAGTTCCCGGACGCGCACCTGCATCACTGGAACTACGATCCCGGCCTGAAACCCGCGATGTACGGGCCGGGCGGCAAGGTGCCGCTCCGGCCCTTTCCCGGCACGATCGGCGTGGCGCCGGCGGCGCCCGGCCTGCACAGCATCGTCCCGCCGCGCAATGTCGGCGGCAACATGGATGTCCGCGACATCACCGCCGGCGTCGAGCTCTATCTACCCATCGAAGTCGACGGCGCGATATTTTCGGTCGGCGATACCCACGCGGCGCAGGGCGACGGCGAGGTCTGCGGCACCGCGATCGAGAGCCCGATCGACGTGGCGCTGAAATTCGACCTTATCAAGGGCGCCAATCTGAAGATGCCGCGCTACGTCACGCCCGGGCCGGTGAGCGACCATTTCGACAAGAAGGGCTACGAGGTCACGACCGGCATCGGGCCAGACCTGATGACGGGCGCCCGCACCGCGGTCATGGAAATGATCGATCTCTTGAGCAAGCGGTTCGGCTATTCGCCGATCGACGCCTACATGCTCTGCAGCGTCTGCGCCGACCTCCGCATCAGCTCGATCGTCGACGTGCCGAATTGGGTGGTGTCGTTTTACTTTCCGCGGATTGTATTGGAATAGGTCGACCAGAAACACCTTATCCTGAGGACCACGCCGCAGGCGTGCGTCTCGAAGGATGGGCTGCAGGATGTCCGCGTTGCCGACCCTTCGAGACGCCGCGCTTCGCGCGGCTCCTCCGGGTGAGGCAAATCGTCAGGCCACCGCCGCCAGCTTCGCTGCCCGGCTCTTCATCAGGGGCTGGATGCGCTGGCCGAACTGTTCCATGCCGATCAGGAAGTCATCGAAGGTGAGCATGAGGCCCTTGGTGGCGGGCACTGCTGCGAATTCGTCGAGCATGCGGGCGACGTTGGCGTAGGAGCCGACCAGGGTGCCCATGTTGAAGTTGACCGCGCCCGTGGGCGCCGCCATCTGCCGCGCCGTGCTGGTCGCGGCCGAATTGGTATCGGCGTTCGCCTGATCGGCCAGCCAGGTCATCGCATCAAGATCGGCGCCTTCGTTGTAAAGCCTCCACTTGGCCATCGCGGCTTCGTCCGTCTCGTCGGCGATCACCATCAGCAGCACGTAGTTGCCGACATCGCGGCCGGTCCTGGCGGCGGCCTCGGCCATCGCCGCATTGGTCGCCGCATGCGCGGTCGGCGTGTTGACGCCCTTGGCCGCGACGAAATTGTAGTCGCCATAGGCGGCGCCGAACTCGATGCCACGCGGGCTCTGGCCCGCGCAGACGACCTTCACATAGGCCTGCGGTCGGGGAGAGAGCTTGCAATCCTCCATCTGGAAGTACTGGCCCTTGAAGTTTGAGGTCCCGGTCTCCCAGAGCTGGCGCAGGATGGTCACATACTCGGTGCTGTAGTCGTAGCGCTTGTTGAAGTGCTCCTCGCCCGGCCACAGGCCCATCTGTTCGTACTCCGCCTTGGCCCAGCCGGAGACGATGTTGATCCCGAAGCGGCCGCCCGAGATCGAATCGATGGTGGAGGTCATGCGCGCCACGATGGCCGGCGGAATGGTGAGGACAGCCACCGAGGCATAGAGCTGGATGCGTTTCGTGACGGCGGCCAAGCCCGCCATCAGGGTGAAGGATTCGAGATTGTGATCCCAGAACTCGCTCTTGCCGCCGAAGCCGCGCAGCTTGATCATGGAAAGAGCGAAGTCGAGGCCGTAGTGCTCGGCCCTCTGCACGACCTGCTTGTTGAGCTCGAAGGTCGGCCTGTATTGCGGCGAGCTGGTCGAGATCAGCCAGCCATTGTTGCCGATCGGAATGAAGATGCCAATATCCATGGAATGACGGCGCCTACGCCACCTGCTTGAGCTTAGCCGCCCGGCACTTCATCAGCGGCTGGATGCGCTGGCCGAACTGCTCCATGCCGATCAGGAAGTCGTCGAAGGTGAGCATGATGCCCTTGGTGGCGGGCACGGTCGCGCATTCGTCGAGTAGGCGGGCCACCGTGGCGTAGGAACCGACCAAGGTGCCCATGTTGAAGTTGATGGCGCCTTCGGGGGCGGAGATCCGCTTGGCGGTGCCGTCGTCGGCGGCATTGGGATCGGCATTGGCTTCGCCCGCCATCCAGGCGAGCGCCCCCATGTCGGCGCCTTCGTTGTAGTGCTTCCACTTGGCCATGGCCGCCTCGTCGGTCTCGTCGGCGATCACCATCATCAGCACATAGTTGCCGACGTCGCGGCCGGTCTTGGCAGCGGCCTTCGCCATCGCCTCGTTGGTTGGCGCATGTGCCGTCGGCGTGTTGACACCCTTGCCCAGGGTGAAGTTGTAGTTGCCGTAGGTCGCGCCGAATTCCATGCCGCGCGGACTTTGGCCCGCGCAGACGATCTTCATGTCGGCCTGCGGCCGGGGGGAGAGCTTGCAGTCCGACATCTGGAAATACTCGCCCTTGAAGTCGGACGAGCCCTTCTCCCAGAGCTCGCGCAGGATGGTGACGTACTCGGTGCTGTAGTCGTAGCGCTTGGCGAAGTGCGCTTCGCCCGGCCACAGGCCCATCTGCTCGTACTCCATCTTGGCCCAGCCGGAGACGATGTTGATGCCGAAGCGCCCGCCCGAGATCGAATCGATGGTGGACGCCATGCGCGCCACGATCGGCGGCGGCAGGGTCAGTACTGCCACCGAGGCATAGAGCTGGATGCGCTCGGTGACCGCGGCCAATCCTGCCATCAGGGTGAAAGATTCGAGATTGTGGTCCCAGAACTCGCTCTTGCCGCCGAAGCCGCGCAGCTTGATCATCGACAGGGCGAAATCGAGCCCGTAATGCTCGGCCTTCTGCACGATCTGCTTATTGAGCTCGAAGGTCGGCATATATTGCGGCGACGTCGTGGAAATCAGCCAGCCGTTGTTCCCGATCGGAATGAACACGCCGATATCCATCTGAAGCTCCTGCGCCAACGGGGTGATGTCTCCCCGGAGCAAGTGACGTGCCAACCGGCCACCCGGCAAGGGAATTTTCTAGTGCTGGGTCTGCGGAACTTTCAGTCGCAGGCCGTCGAGCGCGGCGCTCACCTTGATCTGGCACGACAGGCGCGAGCTTTCCTCGACCTGCGGGCAGAATTCCAGCATCGCCTGTTCCGTCGAATCCTTGGCCGGCAAGCGGTCGCGCCATTCGGCGGGGACATAGACCATGCAGGTCGCGCAGGAGCAGGCGCCGCCGCAGTCGGCGTCGATGCCGGCCACCGAGTCCTTGACGGCCCCCTCCATGATCGACAGCCCGTCGGCGATGTCGACGGCATGCTCGTTGCCGTCCGGTTCCTCGAAGATGATCTTCGCCATCGGTCCTTTCCTGGGTTTACGCCGACTGTTTCTAGAGCCGAACGTCCTTCATGGCCACGCGTTCGTCGCCGAGCTTCGCGGGATCGACCCGGGACCGTTCGGCGATGAGCTGCTTGGACATCATGAATTCCGGTGCGCGGTTCACCGCGTCGACGGCGACCAGTTCGCCCTGGCGCAGATAGAACACCGCGAACGATCGGCCGTGGTCGGGATCACCGCGAACGACCACCGCGTCGTGCTTTGCCGACAACCCGGCCATCTGCAGCTTCACGTCATACTGGTCCGACCAGAACCAGGGCGTCTGGAAGGCCGGGGCGGGCCGTCCGCAGATCGCCGCCGCCACCGTCCTCGCCTGTTCCAGCGCGCTGTGCACGGACTCCAGCCGCAGGCGCTGATCGAGCAGCGGGTGGGACTGGCTGGCGCAATCGCCGATGGCGTAAATGGCCGGATCCTGCGTGCGGCATTGGGCGTCCACCACGATGCCATTGTCGATGGCGAGGCCCGCCTCGCGGGCCAACTCGGCATTGGGGATCGCCCCGATGCCGACAACGACCAGGTCGGCCGCAAGCCGCGAGCCGTCACAGATCACTCGTTCGAGCCGGCCGTTGCCCTCGAAGCCCGTGACCGCCGTGCCGGTCGCGATCGTCACGCCTTCCTCGCGATGGAGGCGTTCGTAGAAGGCCGAAACGATCGGACCCACGCCGCGCGCCATGACCCGCGGCGCCTGTTCGAGGACGGTGACCTCGACACCAAGCTTTGCCGCCACCGCGGCAAGCTCGAGGCCGATATAGCCGCCGCCCACGATGACCAGGCGCCGTCCCGGCTCGAGATAGCGGCGGATCGCCTGCACGTCGGCGATGGTGCGCAGATACATCACGCCGTCGAGCTCTGCGCCGGGCAGCGCCAGCGGGCGCGGCCGGCTGCCGGTGGCGATGACGAGGGTCGAATAGCGAAGCGTCGCACCGGCTTCGGTTCCGATCGTGTGCGCCTGGCGATCGATGCGGGCGACGCGGGTGGCGAGCATCAGCGCCGTTCCGGCCTTGTCGTAGAACGCCGCTGGCTTCACGAACAGCCGGTCGAGCTCGATCTCGCCGGCGAGAAATTTCTTCGACAAAGGCGGACGCTGATAGGGTGGATGGGGCTCGTCGCCCACGATGGTTACGCGGCCGGCAAACCGCTCCTGGGCCAGGCTGGCGACGAGCTGGCCGGCGGCCTGTCCTGCGCCGATGATGACAAGGGGATCGACCGGCAAGAGGTTCTCGGCTTGGCTGTTAATTGACGGCTGGAACGCTAGGACCGCAGGGCAGTTCCTGCCATAAAAATCGAACAGATGTTAGTTATTTTGTTGACACTGAAATCGGCCGGCGGCTAGTCGTCTGTCGAGCATCGCCGAACAGAACGGAGCGGCGCCATGGATTTCGAATTGCCGGGCGAGGATCATCCCCAGCGCAAAGCGGTGCGGGCCTGGTTCGAGGCGAATCCCGAGCCCAGCGGCCGCGATCTTGCCGAAGCGGGCTACGTCGTGCCGCATTGGCCCAGGCCCTGGGGTCTGGCGGCAGAACCCGAGCTGCAGCTCATCATCGACGAGGAGATGAAGCGCGCTGGTGTGACGCCGCCGCGCAATCCGGTCGCCATCAACAACTGCGCCCAGTCGCTGCTGACCCACGGCACCGAGGCGCAGCGCCAGCGCTTTCTGCCGCCGGCGCTCTCCGGCGAGGCGCTATGGTGCATGTTGTTCAGCGAGCCGTCGGGAGGGTCCGATCTGGGCGCGTTGCGCACCGTCGCGCGGCGCGACGGCGATCACTACATCGTCAAGGGCCACAAGATCTGGACCTCCCTGGCGCACAAGGCGAAGGTCGGCGTCCTGGTCGCGCGTACCGAGCCTGACTTGCCCAAGCATCAGGGCCTGTCGGAATTCCTGATCGACATGGACAGTCCCGGCCTCACGGTGCGGCCGATCATCGACATGTCGGGCGACGAGAACGAATACAACGAAGTCTTTCTCGACGAGGTTCGCGTGCCGGCCGACCGGCTGCTGGGCAAGGAGGGCGAGGGCTGGGCGCTCAGCATGACGCAGCTCCAGACCGAGCGCGTGGCGCTTTCCAAGCCCGGCGCGATCTGGGGCAGCGGCCCCTCGGCGCGCCAGTTGGTCGAAGGCCTGTCCGAGATCGGCGCCTTGTCGGATGGCGCGCTGCGCGATGAAGCCGCCGACATCTACATCGAAGGCGAGATCCTGCGGCTGCTGGCGATGCGGGCACTCAGCGACCGCATGAACGCCCGCACGCCGGGCCCCGAGGGAGCCATCCGCAAGATGCTGGCGGCGCCGCATGGCCAGCGCGTGGTCGATCTCGCCAAGCGGGCCCAGGGCGCGCGCGGGCTTGTAGCCGGCGAGCAGCCCTTCCCCTCGCAGCTCGGCGGCAAGGGCACGTTCGAGGATTGGGACTACGCCTTCTGGTTCAGCCCCGCGGTGACCCTGGGCGTTGGCACGCAGGAGATCCTGAAGAACGTTGTTGCCGAACGGGTGCTCGGGCTGCCGCGCGAAGCCGATCCGACGGCGCGCGGTCCGTGGTCGCAGAGCCGCAAGGCGGGATGAGGGAGGGAGCGATGGATTTTGCTCTCAGCGAAGACAATCTGGTGCTGCAGCAATCGGCGCGCACCTTCCTGGAAAAGGAAATCTCGCTCGGCCGCGTGCTGGTGCCGGGCGCCACCGTCGCCGATGCGGACTACGACCGGAACTGGACGAAGATCGTCGCCATGGGCTGGCCGGGTCTGGTCGTCGACGAGGCGTTCGGCGGACTCGGGCTCTCCTGCATCGATCTGGCGATGGTCCTGGGCGAAATGGGCCGCACGCTGGCACCCAGTCCCTTTCTCGGCACGCTGTTCGGCGCCTGGGCGATCCAGAAAGGCGGCTCGCCGGAACAGAAGGGACGCCTTCTGCCGCAGGTCGCCGCCGGCACAACGAAGCTTGCGTTGGCCGTTGCCGAATCCAATGGCGCGACCGATGGCCCCGGCCGTGAAGCGGTGGCACGCAAGCAAGACGGCGGAGGCTATCTCGTCACTGGCGTAAGATCCTTCGTCATCGATGCTGCCGTCGCCGATTGGCTGGTTGTCGCTGCGGTTGAGGAAGGATCCGCCCGTCGCGGGTTCTTCCTCGTCGATGCCAAGCAGCCGGCGGTGCAAATCGATCCGCTGCCGTGGCGCGACGTCACACGGCAGGTCTGCGACGTGCGGTTCAGGAATGCCGTCGCCGAGACCCTGCCAGCCGACGACTTCACCCTGTGGCCGTGGCTGCGCGACCGTATCCTGTTCGCCCTGGCGGCGGAGAATGCCGCAGGTGCGCAACGCGTGCTCGAAATGACCGTCGAGTACGCCAAGGAGCGTACGGCCTTCGGCCGGCCGATCGGCGGCTACCAGGCGATCAAGCACGCGCTCGCCGACATGCTGGGGCTGGCCGAATGTTCGACCACCGCTGTGCTCTACGCCGCCTGGGCGCTGTCCCAGGACGACAAGCGCGCTCCTCTGGCGGCCGCAATGGCCAAGGCCTATTCGAGCGATGCCTACGTCTCGGCGACCCACCGCAGCGTCCAGATCTTCGGCGCCATCGGCTTCACCTGGGAGATGAAGAACCATCTCTATTTCAAGCGCGCCCGGGCCAACGCCGAGCTGTTCGGCAATGCCCGCGTTCACCGCTCGCGCGTCATCGACATGGTCGAGAAAAAAGCCGCCTAGGCCTGCCCCTTGTCATCCTGAGCGAAGCGAAGGACCTCATCGCCGCTTGGCACGGGCATGAGATCCTTCGCTTCGCTCGGGATGACAGCTATATCGGGGTGGCTCACCTCGTTGACCGTAGGCCCGGCAGGGATATAGAATTTCAAACAATCGTTAGATAAATGCGCGGCCCGCAGAAGGTGGAGGAAACGATGGACATCACCGTGCCGAATCCGGGACTGCCCCTGGCCTATCCGGACATGGTCGTCGAGGATCGCCAGCGGCACCTGTTCCGCGTCGCCCGGCGCGCCTTTACCGACGAAGAGGTGCTCGAGCAGGAGCGGCGGCAGATCTTTGACCGGTGCTGGCTCTATCTCGGCCATGGCTCGGAGATCCGCGACAACTGCGACTTCGTCACCCGCGCCGTCGGCGGCCGCGAGCTCATCTTCAACCGCGATCGCGGCGGGGCCGTGCACGCCTTCCTCAACACCTGCCCGCACCGCGGCGCGATGGTGGTGCGCGAAAAGAAGGGCAATGCGCTGTCGTTCCGCTGCTTCTATCACGGCTGGTCTTTCAACGTGAACGGCCGCTTTGCCTCGCGCTTCGAGGAGGGCAACTACGGCAAAGAGCATTACGGCGGCGGCTGCGCCGACCTGGTGCAGGTGCCGCGGCTCGAAAGCTACCGCGATTTCTGGTTCGTCAATTTCGACCGCAATGCCGTGTCGCTCAGCGACTACCTGGCGGGCGCCAAGGAATATATCGACCTGGTCGCCGACCAGGGCGAAGCCGAGATGGAGATCGTGGGCAGCGGCCAGCAATACGTCATCAACGCCAACTGGAAGCTTTTGGCCGAGAACAGCATCGACGCCTTCCATGGCTTCCCGGTGCACAGCACCTATTTCGACTACCTGCAGAACATCGGCAGCCTGCGCTCCGATGGCTTCAACGCCAAAGGCATGACGAGCCTCGGCAACGGGCACGCCGTCATCGAGTACGCCTCGCCGTGGGGCCGGCCGATCGCGCGCTGGGTGCCGTCCTGGGGCGAGGAGAAGCGTGAGCTTGTCGAGCGCATTCGCCAGGGGCTGATCCAGCGCTTCGGCGAGGAGCGCGGCCTGCGCATCGCCGAGACCAGCCGCAACATGGTGATCTTCCCGAACCTGGTGATCAACGACATCATGGCCATCACCGTGCGGACTTTCTTTCCCGACGCGGCCAATCGCATGACGGTGAGTGCCTGGGCGCTGGGCGCGCGCGACGAGGATCACGAGCTGCGCAAGCTAAGGCTGTTCAACTTCCTCGAGTTTCTGGGACCCGGCGGCTTTGCCACCCCCGACGACCAGGAAGCGCTGGAGAACTGCCAGCGCGGCTACCGCAACCAGCGCGAGGTCGGCTGGAACGACATTTCCAAGGGTATGCCGCGAGTCGGCCCGCCCAAGAACGACGACGAGGAGCAGATGCGCTGCTTCTGGCGTCAGTGGCGCCAGCGCATGGCAGGTGCGGTATGAATGCCGACGCGAACCTGTCACACGGCCTCGCGAAGGACGATCCGGTCCTGCGCGCCCGGATCGAGGACTTTCTCTATCTCGAGGCCGATCTGCTCGACGAATGGCGCATCGAGGAGTGGTTTGCCCTGTTCGCCGAGGGCGCCACCTACGAGGTGCCGCCGACGGGTGACGACAAGGATGCCGATCCGGCGACCTCGCTGTTCTACATCGCCGACGACTATATGCGGCTGCGCGAGCGCGTGGTGCGCTTGACCAAGAAGGAGGCGCACTCCGAATTCCCGCGCTCGCAACAGCGCCACATGATCAGCAACGTGCGCGTCACGGCAATGGCGGCCGGCGTCGCCGACGTTTCCTGCAACTTCATCACCTACCGCGCCAAGCGTGGCGTGGTCGATACCTACTACGGCAAGCATCTCTATCGGATCGACTGCGCGGCCAGCCCGTGGAAGATCAAGTCCAAGCGCTCGGTCCTGGGCATGGACATGCTTTATCCCGGCAAGCTCACCATCATCGTCTGAGCGCTGCATGGAGCCCCGCCTCATCGATGTGCATTCGCACATCGTGCCACGCACCTTGCCGGCCGATCCGACCGGTGGTGGCATCGACAAGTGGCCCTGCGTCCAGTGCCAGAGCCTGACCGCGGCGACCGTCCTGATGGGCGCCAAGCCGTTCCGCGAGATCGACGAGCGCTCCTGGGACGTCAGCCGCCGGGTTGCCGACATGGATCGCGACCAGGTCGCCGCGCAAGTGCTCTCGCCGATGCCCGAGCTCCTGTCCTACTGGCTCGATGCGTCTTCGGCGACGGAGCTTGGCCGTTACGTCAATGGCGCGATCGCGGAAATGGTGGCCAAGCGGCCCGATCGTTTCTACGGGCTGGGTTGCGTCCCTCTTCAGGACCCCGTGCGGGCAGCCGAGGAACTACGCCTGATCAAGGAGCGCTTTGGCCTGCAGGGCGTCGAGGTTGGCAGCAACATCAACGGTCGCTATCTCGGCGAGCGCCAGTTCGATCCGTTCTTCGCCGCGGCCGAGGAGCTTGGACTTGCCGTGTTCGTGCATGCCCTGCACCCGTTGCAGACGCCGCATCTGGCGGCGACACCGGGCCTGGTTCCCTTCGCCGCCTTCCCGGTCGACACGGCGCTATGCGCGGCCAGCATGATCATGGCGGGCGTTCCGGAACGCTTTCCGCACCTGCGCTTCGGCTTCAGCCATGGCGGCGGCGTGCTGGCCCCGATCCTGCATCGGATGGAGCATGGCTGGAAGTCGACCAAGGGTTTCGAAGGCAAGCTGCCACGCTCGCCGAAAAGCTATGCTGCGCGCTTCTTCTACGACAGCCTGGTCTACGACGCGCAGTATCTGGCGCATCTCGCAAACCACATCGCCCCGGGTCAGATCTTCGCCGGCACCGACTACCCCTATCTCATCGAGCAGCGCGAGCCCGCCGCCTTCATCGACGGCGTCGCGGGTGCCGTCGCCCAAGGCGACACGCTGTGGTCCGGCGCGGCGCGGCGCTTCCTCGGGCTGGACGCTCTGTGAGGCCGCTCCTATAAGATTCGGAGGGTGATGCAGCAGCTCGTCAAAGCCAGGAAGAACGGGGCCACCAAGGCGGACAAGACCAAGGCCCGGCTGATCGAGGTGACCAAGCGCCTCATCCAGGAGCACGGGTCCGACCGCATCACGTTGCGCAGCATCGCCGCCTCGGCCCGCATGAAGGCCGGCAGCATCTACTACCACTTCAATTCCAAGGACGAGATCATCCGCACCGTGCTCGAGAGCGGCGTCGGCGGCGCGCGCAAGGCCGTGCTGCGAGCGATCGACGCGCCGGGGCCCGACAGTTCGCCGCTCGTGCGGTTGCGCGCCGCCCTGGGCGCCCACCTCGAATACACCATCCAGGAGCATTTCTCGTCGCGGCTAAAAGCCGTGCGGCGGCTGCCCAAGCGGCTGCGCGACCATCACATGAAGCAGGAGCGCGAGTACGCCGCCATCTTCGCCGGCCTCCTCCACGAGGCGCAGAAGAAAGGCCTGTTACGGTCCGGCTTCAACCTCTCGGTCGTGCGCATGCTGAGCATGGGCGCCTTGACCTGGGTCGCCGAATGGTACGATCCGGACGGCCCGATGACGCCGGCTGATATCGCCGACGAGCTGATGCGCATCCTGAGCGGCGGACTCGTCAAGCAATCCCGCAAGGAGTGACAGAATCGCTTCCTCCCCAGCGGAGCTGGGGAGGTGTCGCCGTCAAACGGCGACGGAGGGGTCATGAGCAATCCGAGAAAAGACCATGACCCCTCCGTCCGCTGCGCGGACACCTCCCCCTCGTAAGACGAGGGGGAGGAACAAGAGGGTGCATCTCGCCCTGATAAAATAACTATCACTTGTTAGAATTCTGTTGCGCCGCCCGGACCCGCGGGGAATCATCCGCACAAAACGAGCAGGGCCTTGCCAGGGCTTCACGCGGGAGGAAACGATGACGACAGAGTTGAAGCGGCGCGCGCTGCTGGCCGCGATGGGTGGCACGGCAATGTCGATGGCGTCCGTCGGCACAGGCTGGGCCAAGGACTATGGACCGGGCGTCACCGACGGCGAGATCAAGCTCGGCACGACGTCGCCCTATAGCGGACCCGCGTCGGCCTATGGCGTCTACGGCCAGGCCCAGACCGCCTACTTCAACATGATCAACGACCAGGGCGGCATCAACGGCCGCAAGGTCAACCTGATCTCGCTCGACAACGGCTACAATCCGCCCAAGGCGCTCGAGCAGACGCGCAAGCTGGTCGAGGACGAGAACGTCCTGTTCATCGCCGGCTTCCTCGGCACCGCGCCCAACACCTCCGTGCAGAAGTATCTCAACGGCAAGAAGGTGCCGAACCTGTTCCTGACCTCGGGCGCCGACCGCTTCAACGATCCCAAGAACACGCCGTGGATCGTGCCGCTCTATCCGACCTATGTCGGCCAAGGCGAGATCTTCGCGCGGTTCATCCTCACCAAGCACCCCGATGCCAAGATCGGCGTGCTCTACATCAACGACGATCTCGGCAAGGACTTCCTGCTCGGCCTGAAGAAGGGCTTGGGCGACAAGGCCAAGACGATGATCGTGCGCGAAGTCAGCAACGAGCTGACCGACCCCAGCGTCGACAGCCAGATCATTGATCTCAAGGGCTCGGGCGCCGACACCCTTGTGCAGTTCACCACCTCGAAGTTCGCCGCCCAGGGTATTCGCAAGGCCTACGATCTCGGCTGGCGGCCGGTCCTGCACATTCTCGCCAGCGTCTCGGCGGCGATCGGCGGCACGCTGATACCCGCCGGCGCCGAGCGCTCGAAGGGCATCATCACGGCACGCTGGGAGAAGCAGCCGACCAATTCGGCGACGATCAACGATCCCGACGTCGTCGACTACGTGAAGTTCGCGAAGAAATACATGCCGAACCTCAACATCGAGGACAACACGGCGGTGCCGGGCTACATCAATTCATTCATGATCGCCCGGGTCCTGAAGGCCTGCGGCGACAATCTTACACGCGACAATGTCCTGAAGCAGGCGACCAGCCTCAAGGATGTCGTGGCGCCCATGCTGCTGCCCGGCATCACGCTCACCAATTCGCCCGACGACTATCTCGCCTTCCACGCCATGCAGCTCTGCCAGTTTGACGGCGAGAAGTTCGTGTCCCTGGGCGACGTGATCCGCCTCGACGTCGCCAAGCGGTAATCGAGATGCGCGGCCTGATCATGGAAATGCCGCTGCTGATATCGGGCATCATCGAGCATGCCGCCGCCACGCACGGCGCGACGGAAATCGTGTCGCGCACCATCGATGGCGGCCTGCATCGCTATACCTACGCCGATGCCCGGGTCAGGGCCAAGCGCCTGGCCAAGGCGCTGCTGGCACTGGGCGTGCAGAGCGGCGATCGCGTCGGATCGCTCGCCTGGAACACGCACCATCACTTCGAGCTGTTCTACGGCGTGTCGGGCATCGGTGCGGTGCTGCACACGATCAATCCCCGCCTGTTCGAGGAGCAGATCGCCTTCATCGTCAATCATGCCGAAGACCGGTGGATCTGCTTCGACGATGCGACCCTGCCGGTCGCCCAGCGCATCGCGCGTCATCTGACGACGGTCGAAGGCTGGATCTATCTGGGCAACGGCGCCGAGGTTCCCGCCGGATCGCCCCAGCCCGTGCTCGACTATGAGAGTCTTCTGGCTGCGCAGGATGCCGAATACGATTGGCCACAGTTCGACGAGTTCCATGCCTCGACCATCTGCTACACCTCGGGCACGACCGGCGTGCCGAAAGGCGTCGTCAATTCGCATCGGTCGACCCTGCTCAGCGCCCTGATCATGAGCACGGCCGACATGATCGGCGGCTATCGCTCGGGCGCGCGCGAGGTGGTGATGCCGATCGCGCCGCTGTTTCACGGCAATGGTTGGCAGATGGTCTATACGGCGCCGATGAACGGCCACAAGCTGGTGCTGCCGGGCCGCAATTTCGAGCCCGACAGGCTCTATGACCTGATGGCTGCGGAGCAGGTGACGCTGGCCGCCGCGGTGCCCACGGTGTGGCTGACCCTGCTCGACCACATGGACGGCAAGGGACTGCGCTTCGGATCGCTGCGCGCCGCCCTGGTGGCCGGATCCAAGCCGCCGCGCGCTCTCGTCGAGGCCCTCGAGGGCCGGCACGGTGTCGAGGTCGCGCAATGCTGGGGCATGACCGAGGCGCTGGGCGCGGCCAAGGCGACGCTGCCGCCCGGCCTGGCCGACGCGCCGGCGGCGGAGAAGGTCGAGCATAAGCTGCGGTCCGGCCGCATCGCCTTCGGCACCGAGCTGCGCATCGTCGACGACGAAGGCAAGGTCCTGCCGCGGGACGGCGAGGCGTTCGGCCATCTGCAGGCACGCGGTCACATCATTGCGGCCGGCTACCTCAAGCAGGACAAGCTGCCCGGAGGCTGGCTGCCGACCGGCGACATGGCGCGCATTCACGCCGACGGCAGCCTCGACATCGTCGATCGCTCGAAGGACGTCATCAAGTCGGGTGGCGAATGGATTTCGAGCGTTGCCATCGAAGGCAGCGCGCTGGACCATCCCGGCATCGCCCAGGCGGCGGTAATCGCCATTCCCCATTTGCGCTGGCAGGAGCGGCCGCTCCTGGTTGCCGTACGCCGGGCGGGCAGCGAGGTTTCGCGTGAGGCGGTGCTCGAGCATCTGCGCGCGCGCATGGCGTCGTGGTGGCTGCCCGACGACGTGGTGTTCGTCGACGCTTTGCCGATGACCGCCACCGGCAAGGTCAACAAGGTGACCCTGCGCGCGCAGTTCGCGGAAGAACGCCGCAAGACCGGCTGAGACTGGGGGCGCGCCACTTCAGTGGCGCGTCTTGTCGTTGTTGCAAGAGAAGATCGCGCCACTTCAGTGGCGCGCCCCCAGCGCTAGAGCGCCGCTCCCGCCGTGGGATCCCACGCCCAATAGCGCGCGATGGCGCCGGCATCGACCCGAAGATCCGTTCCCGTGATCATCCCGGCATCGTCGGAGGCGAGAAAGACCGCGGCGCGTCCGTAGTCGCTGGGCACCGGAAGCTTCTGCATCGGAATGCGCGAGCGGAACGGTTTCATGATCCTGTCGAGACTTTCGGGCCGCTTGACCGTGCGGCCCCAGCGCGCCGCCCGCTCGAACAATTCGTCGGGATCCGTCGCCGTGGGCGTCAGGCTGTTGACTCGGATGCCCTTGCCGACCAGCTCCATGGCGGCGGAGCGGGTAAAGTTCAGCAGGCCGCATTTGGACGTGCTGTAGGCGATGTTGCCGGGTTCGCCCTGGTGGCCCGCTGTCGAAATGATGTTGATGACGGCGCCGCCTGCCGCCTGCGCGATCATCGCCTTGCAGGCATGCTTGGTGAACAGGAAGGCGCCGCCCAGGATCACGCCGGTCTGGCGGTTCCATTCCTCGAAGGACATGTCGATGACGCCCTTCTTGTTGAAGAAGGCGGCGTTGTTCACGAGGATGTCGACCTTGCCGAAGGCCGCGATCGCTGCGTCCACGGCGGCCTTGACCTGTGCCTCGTCGGTGACGTCGCAGGTGACGCCGACCGCGCGGCCGCCGCTGCCGTTGATATAGGCGGCGCAATCCTTGGCGTTGGCGGGGTTGGCGTCGACGGCGACGATGGCCGCGCCTTCGGCCGCCAGCCCCTCGGCAATGCCGCCGCCGATATTGGGGCTGGTGCCGGTGACGATGGCGACCCTGTCCTTCAGCTTCATGTCTCGACCCTCGATTCGCCCGATCAGTTCGGTGGGGCGATCAGGAACGCCTTCGACGAATTGAAGATCCAGGTGTCGACGAAGCCGGTTTCCTTGGGCTTGCGCTTGAGCTCGCTCATCGCGCCGGCCAGGCACATCCAGTTCAGGATCTCCTGCTGGCCGCTGTCTTCCACCGCCGTGCCCGAGCAGTTGCGCCAGGTCTGCCAGTCGCTGGCGCACAGCGCGTCATACATCCGCCGATCGGCCGGCGTGTCGGGATAGAGGTAATGGTTCTTTGCGGTCAGGAAGGCGTGCGACCAGCCCGAGGAGGCGAGCAGCGCCACCCGGTAGGGAGACTCGGCCAGAATCCGCGCCGTCGCCGCGCCGAGGTCGAACAGCCGCTTGGGCGTCGGCGCCGGCGGATCGAGGTCGGCGTCGGCGATCACCCGGTCGAACACCGGCAGGCCGCCGCGCTGGGCAAGCACCCGCCGGCCGTAACAATTGATCGCGAAGGGGACGATCGGATAGTCGAAGCCCTTGCGGGCATAATCGAGATACATCACCGCGTTGGTGAAAGCGTGCCCCAGCGCGTGATGCAGCGGCTTGTAGGCATAGGCGGTGTCGAAGCCTGCCTCGATCAGCCGGCTGGCCAGCATCTTGGCGGCGGTCCGGTGTCCCGGCAGGTCGAAGGTCTTGTCCTTCTCGCCCCACACGTTGCCGGCGGGTGCCGTGAAGCTGAACCGCTCGTAGGCGCTGATGCAGTAGGGCGGGACGACATCCTCCTTGAAGTTCTCGTACTGGTCGTCGCCCCACATCAAGACGAAGTCGGGCTTGAAGGCATCGAGCGCGGCGCGGGTCTTCTCCAGCCAGCCGACGAGGTCGGCGCGGTGGCGCGTCGCGGCCGACGTGCCCTCGTCATTGCCCCACTCGGCGCGCATCGGCTCGGGCCAGCCGGCCGGACTCTTGAGCGCTTCCGGCAGATTCGGATTCTGCAGCATGCGCTTCAGGATCCATGACATGCGCTCGTCGGGGCCGGTGAGGGGCGGATAATGCGAAATTCCGAGGGCGAGGATTTCAGCCATGGCATTTCCTAACGCTTGATAGATTTTAGCTTAGAAGCTTCCGCTGGGCCGGCCTTGCCGTCAACACGCTGTTTTCGACGGCGGCTTGATCTGGCGTCGAACTTGCAGCACCACCGCTGTCAGGATCGACATCGTTCGCCGGGAGGAAACCATGAAAGCCGTCGTCATTCACGCCACGGGTGGACCCGAGCAGCTCACCGTGGCCGAGATGCCCGATCCGGTGCCCGGCCCGGGCGAGGTGCTGCTCGACGTCGCCTATGCCGGCTGCAACTGGGCCGACACGCAGGTCCGCATGGGCATCTATCCGCATGCCATGACCTATCCCATGGTGCTGGGCTTCGAGGTCTCGGGCACGGTCGCCGCCCTGGGCCCAGGCGTCGGCGGCGTGAAGGTGGGCGACAAGGTCGCGAGCTTCCCGGAGAAGGGCGGCGCCTATGCCGAGAAATGCGTGGCGCCCGCCGTCGGCCTCATCAAGCTGCCGCCTGGCGTCGGTCTCGATGTTGGCGCGGCGTTCCCGATCCAGGCGCTTACCGCCTATCACATGCTGTGGACGATCTACGGGCTGGAGCGAGGCGACAGCGTCCTTGTCAATGCCATCGGCGGCGGCGTCGGGCTTGCCTGCACCCAGCTCGCGGTCCATGCCGGCGCGCGGGTGATCGGCACGACCGGCACGCCGGGCAAGGAGAAGCGCGCGCTCGCGTACGGTGCGTCCCGGGTCGTGGTGACAAGCCAGGAAGATTTCGAGAAGGCCGTGCTCGAGTTCACCGATGGCAAAGGCGTCGACCTCGCCATCGATTCCTATGGCGCCACCATGCTCGACCGCACCTTCAATGTGGTGAAGAAGCTCGGCCACGTGATCAGCATCGGCGAAGCCGAAGGCCAGCCCTTCAAGAACATCCGCGAACGCATCCTGCCCCGCTCGCAGACCTTCACCCGGCTGCATCTGGGTCATGTCGACCACGCCTCGCCCGAATGGCAGGCCGGCGTCGACCATGTGCTGGCCGGCATCGCCGCGGGCTGGCTGAAAGTGCCCATCGAGGCGGTGTTTCCGCTCAGCCAGGCGGCCGACATGCATCGCCGGCTCGAAGGGCGTCATGTCGCGGGCAAGCTGTTGCTGAGGGCGGTAGCGGCATGATGTCATGCGGCTGACAAGAAAATGTTGCCGATAGGTCCCACATGCGCAGTGTGATATCGACTCCGCGCACCCTTGCGCGGTGGAACCAATGACCTCGCTAATGGTTGGATTATCATGGGCAGGAGCTTGAAGTCCGCGGAAGCGATTCCGTCGGGGGTAGAAACGCGGGTATCGTGCGCGCCCAGAATTTATTACCTCCACCCCCAAAATGTGGGGGGCGAGCCGGACGTAGCGCGCCACATCACCTTGGCTGCCGCACTGGGCTTCGACCATATCGGCCTCGGTCCCATCTTCGAGCCAGGTGGCGGCGATCCCTTTCTGATATCCGATCTGGACCGAACAGATCCGCGACTGGGCTTTGCCGGGTCGCCCGAAAATGCCGTGCGCGAGATCGCAGCCCTTTGTCGCGGGCAGGGGCTGAGACTGTTTCTCGACGTCGTCCTCGACCGGTTGGCCGCAGGCGGTCAAAGCATGCGGCAGGCCGACGGCCTTTATGAATGCCACGATCGCCGCGACACGGTCGATCCTCGGGAGGATCGCGCCGCGCTGAATGCAGCGACCCTGCGTCCCGGGGCGACCAGCCAGCTCGTGGCGTGGTGGGCGGACCGTCTTGTGCGCCTGGTGCAGGCGGGAGCGTCCGGGTTCCGGCTCGTGGGGCTCGATCCGGTCCCCGGCGATGCGGTGCGGGAACTCGTCGGTGCCACGCGCGGCCAGGCGAACTGCGGCTTTTGGGGTTGGACCCCCGGCGTGAACTGGGCGCGTCATGCCGATCTGATCGGCGCCGGTCTCGATGGGGTCTTCGCGTCGACGGCATGGTGGGACGGACGGGCCGACTGGTATGTCGCGGAGTACGATTCGCTGCGCCGCGCCGCCCCGGTGATCGGCCTTGCCGAGGCGCCGCTGCGGATCGCGCCGCCGGACATCGGCCTGCGCCGACGCGCGCTCAGGCTGGCTGCAACCACCGCTGGCGGGTTCATGATGCCGGCGGGCTTCGAGAAGGACCTCGAGGCGGCGGTCAAGGAGACGACCCAGGAAGCCGAGCGCCTGGCATCGGTAGACGCGATGGGAGAAATGCGCCGGCTCACGGGCGCTTTGGCCCACGTAACCGTTCTGGCGCGTCTCGACGCCGCCGACGGTCGCGCGGCGCAGAACGGCATTGTCGCTCTGATCAACAACGATCCGTCTTCATCGCAGCCGATCCCTGTAAGTCTCGATCCTCTCGATCCGGCGGCCGGGGCATTGCTGGGCAATCCCCGGACGGTGGCGGACGAGCCGCTGCCCGATCGACTGGCGCCGGGCGAAATTCGCGTGGCGCGTCTCAGCCGCATCGGTGCCGTGCGCGAGGGCAAGCGGCCGGATCGGCGGACGGCGAGCGCCGCCGCTTTGCGCCCGCCTGTCGTCATCGAGCGCGTGACACCGCAGGTGAGCGGCGGGGCGTTTGCGGCCAAGCGCATCATCGGTCGGCCGATCACGGTCGAAGCCGACATATTCGCCGACGGCCATGACGAGCTGGCGGCCGAGCTGCTGTGGCGGGCGGCGGACGAGAAGGAGTGGCAGCGCGCACCGCTGGTACCGATCGGCAACGATCGCTGGCGCGGCGCCCTGTTGCCCAAGCGCATCGGCCGGCATCTGTTCACGATCGAGGCGTGGCGCGACGAATACGCGACTCTTTGCCATGCGCTGGAGGTCAAGCATCGCGCCGGCATCGACGTCGCCACCGAGATCGCCGATGCGCGCAAGCATTTGAGTCGTCTCAAGCTCAACCCGGTCCTGAAAGCATTGTCGGACGGCGATGTCGACCAGAACGTCACCCTGCTGACGGGAGCTGAAACCCGCCGCCAGATCGCCGAGGTTGACGATCGGGCGCTGGCCAATCGTCCTGAACCGATCGCCGTGGAAGTCGAGCGGCCGCAGGCCGAGTTCGCGAGCTGGTACGAGCTCTTTCCGCGCTCCCTCGGCACGTTCGACGACGTCATCAAGGCGCCTGCCGCGCATCCGCGACATGGGCTTCGACGTCCTCTATTTCCCGCCGATCCATCCGATCGGCGCGACCAACCGCAAGGGACGCAACAACTCGCTTACGGCCGGGCCAGACGATCCCGGCAGTCCCTATGCGATCGGTGGCATCGAGGGTGGGCACGATGCGATCCATCCGGCACTTGGCACGCTCGAGGATTTTCGCCGCTTGGTCGCCGCTGCCGCCGAACACGGCCTGGAAATCGCGCTCGATTTCGCCATCCAGTGCTCGCTCGATCATCCCTGGCTCAAGCAGCATCCGCGAGTGGTTCCGCCGACGCGCCGACGGCACGATCCGCTACGCCGAGAATCCGCCGAAGAAGTACGAGGACATCGTCAACGTCGATTTCTACGCCGAGGGCGCCGTGCCCGACCTGTGGCTCGCGCTGCGCGACATCGTCCTGCATCTGGTGTGACGAGGGCGTGCGCATCTTCCGGGTCGACAATCCGCACACCAAGCCGCTGCCGTTCTGGGAATGGATGATCGGCGACATTCGCGGCCGCCATCCCGACGCGATCTTCCTGGCCGAGGCCTTCACGCGGCCGACGATGATGTACCAGCTGGCCAAGGTCGGCTTTTCGCAGTCCTACACCTACTTCACGTGGCGCAACACCAAGGCCGAGCTCACGGACTACCTGCGCGAGCTCACGACGACCGATGTCGCCGACTATTTTCGTCCGCACTTCTTCGTCAACACGCCCGACATCAATCCCTTTTTCCTGCAGACTTCGGGCCGCGCCGGCTTTCTGATCCGCGCCGCGCTGGCTGCGACCTTGTCCGGCCTGTGGGGCGTCTATTCCGGCTTCGAGATCTGCGAGGCGGCGGCGCTGCCCGGCCGCGAGGAATATCTCGACTCCGAGAAATACGAGATCCGCGCACGGGACTTCAGCCGCGCCCGGCAACATCGTGGCCGAGATCTCCGCGCTCAACCGCCTGCGCAAGCTGCATCCGGCGCTGCACAGCCATCTCGGGCTCACGCTTCTACAACGCCTTCAACGACCAGGTTATGGTCTACGGCAAGGCGACGCCCGGTCGCGCGACGACATGATCCTGGTCGCCGTCAGCCTCGATCCGCACGCTGTGCAGGAAGCCACCTTCGAGGTGCCGCTGTGGGAGTGGCAGCTGCCCGACAACGGCGCCGTCGACGTCGAGGATCTGATGCGGGGACAACGCTTCGTGTGGCACGGCAAGGTCCAGCACATCCGTCTCGATCCGGCCGAGCTGCCTTTCGCGATCTGGCGCATCGCGCCGCAAGGAGGTCGGCCATGAACGCGCCCTTGGCTGCTCCGCAGTTGCCGGTCGCGCAGGATCCGCTCTGGTACAAGGACGCGATCATCTACCAGCTGCACGTGAAGTCGTTCTTCGACGCCAACAACGACGGCATCGGCGACTTTCCCGGCTTGATCTCCAAGCTCGACTACATCGCCGAGCTCGGCGTCAACACGCTCTGGCTGCTGCCATTCTATCCCTCGCCGCGGCTCGACGACGGCTACGACATCGCCGAGTACACGCGGCGTCCATCCCGAGTACGGCACGCTCGACGACGTGAAGCGCTTCATCGAGGCGGCGCATCGAGCGCGGCATCCGCGTCATCACCGAGCTGGTCATCAACCACACCTCCGACCAGCATCCCTGGTTCCAGCGCGCCCGCCAGGCGCCGCCGGGCTCGCCGGAGCGCGATTTCTACGTCTGGTCGGACACCGACCAGAAATACACCGGCACCCGCATCATCTTCATCGACACCGAGCGGTCGAACTGGACCTGGGACCCGGTGGCCAACGCCTATTACTGGCACCGCTTCTATTCGCACCAGCCCGACCTCAATTTCGACAATCCCGCCGTGCTCGAGGCCGTGCTGAGCGTGATGCACTTCTGGCTCGATCTGGGCGTCGACGGGCTGCGGCTCGACGCCGTGCCCTATCTGGTCGAGCGCGAGGGCACCAACAACGAGAACCTGCCGGAGACGCATGCGATTCTGAAGCACATCCGCGCCGAGCTCGACGCCTCGTTCCCCGACCGCATGCTGCTGGCCGAAGCCAACCAGTGGCCGGAGGACACCAAGGAATATTTCGGCGAGGGCGACGAATGCCACATGGCCTTCCACTTCCCGCTGATGCCGCGCATGTACATGGCGCTGGCGCGCGAGGACCGCTTCCCGATCACCGACATCATGCGCCAGACGCCGCAGATCCCCGACAACTGCCAGTGGGCGATCTTCCTGCGCAATCACGACGAGCTGACGCTCGAGATGGTGACCGATTCGGAGCGCGATTATCTGTGGCAGACCTACGCCACCGACCGGCGCGCGCGCTCAATCTCGGCATCCGCCGCCGGCTGGCGCCGCTGCTGGAGCGCGACCGCCGCCGCATCGAGCTGATGAACTGCCTGCTGCTCTCCATGCCCGGCACGCCGGTGATCTATTACGGCGACGAGATCGGCATGGGCGACAATATCCATCTGGGCGACCGCGACGGCGTGCGCACGCCGATGCAATGGTCGCCCGACCGCAACGGCGGCTTCTCGCGCGCCGACCCGGCGGCGCTGGTGCTGCCCGCCATCATGGACCCGCTCTACGGCTACGAGACGGTCAACGTCGAGGCGCAGGCACGCGACGCCCATTCGCTGCTGCACTGGATGCGCCGCATGCTGGCGGTCCGCCGCCAGCATGCGGCGTTCGGGCGCGGCAGCCTGCGCTTCCTGTATCCCAAGAATCGCAAGGTGCTGGCCTATCTGCGCGAACTCGACGGCGAGGCGATCCTGTGCGTCGCCAACGTCTCGCGCACGCCGCAGGCGGTCGAGCTCGATCTGTCCGAATTCGCCGGCCGCGTGCCGGTCGAGCTGAACGGCGGCTCGCTGTTCCCGCCGATCGGCAAGCTCACCTATCTGCTCACCCTGCCGCCCTTCGGTTTCTACTGGTTCATCCTGACCAGCGAGAGCGACGCGCCGTCGTGGCACACGCCGGCGCCCGAGCCGATGCCGGACTATGTCACCGTGGTACTGCGCAACCGGCTCGACGAAGCGCTTGAATCAGCAGCACCGCACCCTCGAGCGCGAGACGCTGCCGCCTTACCTGCAGAAGCGCCGCTGGTTCGGCGCCAAGGACCAGCATCTGCAGTCCGCGCACATCGCCTATATGGCGCGGCTCGGCGGCGATCGCGACACGCTGCTGGCCGAGGTCGAAGTCAAGACGGCCGACGGTGCGATCAGCCGCTGGCAATTGCCGTTGTCGATCTTCTGGGAAGATGAGCCGAGTGCCGCCCTGCCGTCCCAGCTTGCGCTGGCGCGCGTGCGGCGCGGCCGGCGCATCGGGTTGCTGACCGACGCCTTTTCGCTGCCCGCCTTTGCGCATCAGATGGTGGGCTCGCTCGCCGACGCCCGGCGCATCGACACGCCGGAAGGCCAGATCGTCTTCGAGCCGACCGCCGACAAGGTCGAGGTCCTGCGCCGCCCGGCCGATGCGCCGGTCATGTGGCTGACGGCTGAACAGTCCAACAGCTCGCTGATCGTCGACGACGCGGTGATGCTGAAGATTTTCCGGCGAATCTCGACGGGCGAGCATCCCGAAGCCGAGATGAGCCGTTACCTGACGGCCCATCACTTCTCCAACTCGCCGGCGCTTCTGGGCGAGGTGAGCCGCATCGACGCCGACGGACAACGTCATGCGCTGGCCGTCGCCCAGGCTTTCGTGCGCAATCAGGGCGATGCCTGGACCTGGGCCTTGAACCAGGTCAACCGCGCCTTTGACGCCACGGCGAGCCGCGAGGCTTCTGCCGAATCGCGCGGCGACGACATCAGTGACTATCACGCTCTGGCCGCGGCGATCGGCCGGCAATTGGGCACCATGCACGCCATTCTGGCGCAGCCGACCGACGATCCGGCGTTCGCGCCGCGCGTGGCGGGCCGCGAGGATGTCGAGGCCTGGATCGCGCGGGCGACGGGCCTGCTGTCGGGGGCGTTCGAGGCCATCGCCGCGCGCAAGGACTGGGACAACCCGGCAGTCGAAGCCGAGGCGCGCACGTTGCTCGCCAATCGCGAGCCGGTGGAGCGCCTGCTGCGCCGGCTGGGCGAAGGCGGCGAAGGCACGCTCATGACGCGCATCCACGGCGATTTCCACTTGGGCCAGGTGCTGGTCGCCAGCGCCGACGCCTACATCATCGACTTCGAGGGCGAGCCGGCGCGGCCGCTGGCCGAACGCCGCGGCAAGGCGAGTCCGTTGCGCGACGTCGCGGGACTGTTGCGTTCCATCGACTATGCGGCGGCGACGGCGCTCGACCCCAAGAACGTGATCGCAAGCCGCGTGTCGCCGGGACGGCGTCAGAGGCTGATAACGCGCCTGCGCGAGGGCGCGGAAAAGGCCTTCCTCGGCGGCTATCGCGAAGTCGCGGGCAAGTCGGCCGGCAAGGCGAAAGGCGGTGGGCTGCTCGATTTCTTCCTGATCGAGAAGGCGGCCTATGAGGTGAATTACGAAGCGGCCAACCGGCCGACCTGGCTTGCCATTCCGGTGAGCGGCCTGGCGCGCATCGCCAACCGTCTTCTTGCGTCCGCATCGAGTGCCGCCTCATGACGGCAGAAGCGCTCAGTCGGCTGGATCGCTCCGACGCCGAAGCGCTGGCGACGGCGCACCATCGCGATCCCTTCAGGGTGCTGGGTCCGCATGACGGCCCGGCCGGCCGCACGGTTGTCGTTTTCCTGCCGGGAGCACGATCGGTCGAGGTGCTTCGTCGCGGCGATCGTGCACTGCTGGGACGGCTGATCGAAAGCGAGACGCAGGGCCTCTTCGAAGGGCCCGTGTCCGACGCTTCGCCCTATCTGTTGCGCATCAAATGGCCGGAAGCGGTGCAGGAGACCGAGGATCCCTACGCCTTCGGCCCATTGCTGGGTGAGCTCGATCTGCATCTGTTCAACGAAGGACGGCACTTCAAGCTGGCCGAGGCGCTCGGCGCCAATGTCGTGACGGTCGAGGGCGTCCCGGGCGTGCGCTTCGCGGTGTGGGCGCCCAACGCCCAGCGCGTCGCGGTGGTCGGCGACTTCAATTCGTGGGACGCGCGCCGCCATCCCATGCGCCTGCGCGTTCCCTCGGGCATCTGGGAACTCTTCGTGCCGCGGCTGGGTCCAGGCGCGCGCTACAAGTTCGACATTGTCGGCGCCGGCGGCATGCGCCTGCCGCGGCAAGGCCGATCCGGTGGCGCAACAGGCCGAGCCCGCGCCGGCCACGGCATCGATCGTCGCACATCCCCGCGTCGTGGCGGTGGACCGACGAGCGCTGGATGGCAAGCGCGCGCCGAGCGGCAATCCGCCGACCGCCCCGATCTCCATCTACGAGGTCCATATCGGATCCTGGCTGCGGCCTGGCGAGGCCGACCGCGGCTCGCTGTGGGACCTCGCCACCGAGCGCCTCATCCCTTACCTCGCCGATCTGGGCTTCACCCATCTCGAGCTGCTGCCGATCACCGAGCATCCGTTCGGCGGCTCGTGGGGTTATCAGCCGCTCGGGCTGTTCGCGCCCAGCGCCGGCTTCGGCCCGCCCGAGTCTTCGCCCGTTTCGTCGACGCCCTGCACGCGGCCGACATCGGTCTTCATGCTCGACTGGGTGCCGGCGCACTTCCCGACCGACCCGCATGGCCTGGCGCGCTTCGACGGCACGGCGCTCTACGAGCATCTCGATCCGCGCGAAGGTTTCCATCACGACTGGAACACCTACATCTACAATTTCGGCCGCCGCGAGGTTCAGGGCTTCCTGATCGCCAGCGCGCTGCACTGGCTGGAGCACTTCCATGTCGACGGCCTGCGCGTCGATGCCGTGGCCTCGATGCTCTATCGCGACTACAGCCGCAAGGCCGGCGAGTGGATCCCCAACATCTATGGCGGGCGCGAGAACCTCGAGGCGGTCGGCTTCCTGCGCCATCTCAACGCGGTGGTGGCCGAGCGCTGCCCCGGCGCCATCGTCGATCGCCGAGGAATCGACGGCGTGGCCCGGCGTGACGCGCCGCTGCCCGACGGGCTGGGCTTCTCCTTCAAATGGAACATGGGCTGGATGCACGACACGCTGCGCTACATCGAGCACGAGCCGATCCATCGCGCCTATCCATCACGACGACATGACGTTCGGCCTGCTCTACGCCTTCTCGGAAAAATTCATCCTGCCGCTCTCCCACGACGAGGTCGTGCACGGCAAAGGCTCGCTGCTCGGAAAGATGCCGGGCGATCGCTGGCAGACGTTTCGCCAACCTGCGCGCTTATCTCGGCTTCATGTGGGCGCATCCGGGCAAGAAGCTTCTGTTCATGGGCGTGCGAGATCGGCCAGGAGCGCGAATGGAATCATGACACCGAGCTCGACTGGCCGCTGCTCGACGATCCGATGCATGCCGGCATGCAGCGCCTGGTGCGCGACCTCAACCGTCTCTATCGCCGGCGAGCCGTCGCTGCATCAGCGCGATGCACGCGCCTGCGGGCTTCCGCTGGATGATCGGCGATGATCGCGCCAATTCCGTCTTCGCCTTCCTGCGCCTGGGCGAGGACGGCCAGGCGCCGATCCTCGTCGTCTGCAACATGACTCCGGTTCCCCGCCACGGCTATCGCATCGGCGTGCCGCGCGGCGGCCGCTGGCGCGAGATCGCCAACACCGATTCGCAGCTTCTACGGCGGCAGCGATCTCGGCAATAACGGCGGCGTCCATGCGCATGAGCAGCCCTCGCACGGCGAGGCCCATTCCGTCCTGCTCACCCTGCCGCCGCTGGCGACGGTAATGTTGCGTGCCGAGGACTGAGCATGGTGAGCCGGCCTGATCGGCTGTTGCCAGGCCTGCCCTATCCGCTGGGCGCCACCTGGGACGGTCTCGGTACCAATTTCGCGGTGTTTTCCGCCAACGCCACCAAGATCGAGCTGTGCCTGTTCGATCCCTCGGCGCGGCGCCAGATCGCAGCGCTTCGAGCTGCCGGAATGCACCGACGAGGTCTGGCACGGCTACCTGCCCAACGCGCGCGCCGGCCTGATCTACGGCTATCGCGCGCACGGTCCCTACGAGCCGCACCATGGCCATCGCTTCAATCCCCACAAGCTGCTGCTCGATCCCTATGCGCGGCGCCTGGCCGGCGAGCTTCGCACCTCCGACGCGCTGTTCGGCTACCGCGTGAACTCGCCGCGCGCCGACCTCTCCTTCGACCGGCGCGACAGCGCGCCCGGCATGTTGAAGGCGGTGGTGGCCGACGACAGCTTCAACTGGGCCGACGATCGCCCGCCCGCCGTGCCGTGGTCCGATACCGTCATCTACGAGGTCCATGTGCGCGGCCTCAGCATGCTGCGCCCGGACCTGCGGCCCAACGAGCGCGGAACCTTCGCCGCCCTGGCGCGATCCGCACTTCATCGACCATATGCGCCGGCTCGGCGTCACCACGGTCGAGCTGCTGCCGGTCCATGCCTTCGTGCAGGACCGCACTCTGCTGCAGAAGAGCCTGCGAAACTACTGGGGCTACAACACCATCGGCTTCTTTGCGCCTCGAGCCGCGCTATCTCTCCGACAACACCGTCGACGAAATGCGCATCGCGGTGCGCCGCCTGCACGCCGCCGGCATCGAGGTCATCCTCGACGTCGTCTACAACCACACCGCCGAAGGCAGCGAGCTCGGCCCGACGCTGTCCTTCCGCGGGCTCGACAATGCAAGCTACTACCGGCTGGTCGCCGGACAATCCCCGCCACTGCGTCAACGATACCGGCACCGGCAACACGCTGAATCTGTCGCACGCCGCGCGTGCTGCAGATGGTGATGGATTCGCTGCGCTATTGGGTCATCGCCTTTCATGTCGACGGCTTTCGCTTCGATCTCGGCGTCACCCTGGGCCGCGAGGACCATGGCTTCGACCAGCGGTCGGGCTTCTTCGACGCCATCCGCCAGGATCCGGTCCTGGCCAAGGTCAAGCTGATCTCCGAGCCGTGGGACCTCGGGCCGGGCGGCTACCAGCTCGGCCAGCATCCGCCGGGCTTCGCCGAATGGAACGACCGCTTCCGCGACGGCGTGCGGCGCTTCTGGCGGGGCGATAGCGGCCAGCGTGCCGACTTCGCCGCCCGCCTCGCCGGCTCGAGCGATTTCTTCGACAAGCAGTCGCGCCGTCCCTGGGCCTCGATCAACTTCGTGGCGTCGCACGACGGCTTCACCTTGGCCGACATCGTGAGCTATGCCGAGCGCCACAACGAGGCCAATGGCGAGGACAACCAGGATGGCACCGGCGAGAACTAGTCGGCCAACTGGGGCGTCGAAGGGCCGACCGACGATGCCGGCATCACGGACACGCGACAGCGCCTGCAGCGCGCGCTGCTCGCCACCCTCTTCCTGGCGCAGGGCACGCCGATGCTGCTGGCAGGCGACGAGTTCGGCCGCAGCCAGCACGGCAACAACAACGCCTACTGCCAGGACAACGAGGTTTCCTGGTTGGACTGGAAGCAGGCCGAGAGCGCCGAGGGCCGGGCACTCACCGCCTTCGCCGAAAGGGTGATTGCGCTTCGCCACCGCCACGCGGTGCTGCGCGCGCCCCGCTTCCTGCACGGCCAGGACGAGCTGGCGCCCGGCATCCTCGACATTGCCTGGTTCGATGCCTCGGGCGAACAGGTCAGCAACGACTCCTGGAACAATCCGGAGGAGCGGCGGCTTGTGCTGCGCCGTGCCGGCCGCAACGGCGACGGTCAGCTGTCGATCCTGACGGCTTTCTTCAATGCCACCGCCGAGGACCATAACTTCCGCTTGCCGCTTCCCGGCCTGCCGGCGCGCCTGTTGATCGACAGCGCCCAACCCGACGCGCCGGAACGCGACCTTGACGGTGAGGAGATCGTGGTCGGCGCGCGCAGCGTCGTGCTGACGCAAAGCCTGCACAAGGAAAAGGGATCGTGAGCGGGTTTGCGCACGACCTGCCCTTCGGTGCGACGCTGATCGCGCCCGACCGCACCCGCTTTCGCCTGTGGGCACCGGCGCAGCAACAGGTCGCCGTCGAGATCGAGGGCCAGCCCTCTGTCGCCATGACGCCGTCGCCCGAGGGTTGGTTCGAAGCCGAGGCCCCCTGTGGCGCCGGCGCGCGCTATCGCTACCGCCTGGCCGACGGCCTCGCGGTGCCCGATCCCGCGTCGCGCGCCCAGGCCGACGATGTTCATGGGCCGAGCCTTGTCGTCGATCCGCGGGGCTATCGCTGGAAGCATCCGGCGTGGCGCGGCCGGCCGTGGCACGAGACGGTGCTCTACGAGCTGCATGCCGGCGCTCTGGGGGGCTTCAAAGGCGTGGAGGCAGCCTTGCCCGAGCTCGCGGCGCTCGGCGTCACCGCCGTCGAGCTGATGCCGATCAACGATTTTCCCGGCCAGCGCAATTGGGGCTACGACGGTGTGCTGCCGTTCGCGCCCGACCGCAGCTATGGCACGCCGGACGACCTGAAGGCGCTGATCGACGCCGCGCATGGGCTGGGGCTCATGATCTTTCTCGACGTCGTCTACAATCACTTCGGGCCCGACGGAAATTATCTCGGCGGCCTACGCGCCCGGCTTCTTCCGCGACGACATCGCCACGCCGTGGGGTGGGGCCATCGATTTCCGCCGTCCCGAGATCCGCCGGTTCTTCACCGAGAATGCGCTTTACTGGCTGCTGGAATACCGCTTCGACGGCCTGCGCTTCGATGCGGTCCACGCCATCTCGGAAGCGGACTGGCTCGACGAGATGGCGGCCGAGGTGCGCGCCGCCGTCGAACCCGGCCGCCATGTCCATCTCGTGCTGGAGCATGACGGCAATGTTGCAGCGCACCTGCGCGGCGACTTCGACGCGCAGTGGAACGACGATGCGCACCACGTCCTGCATGTCCTGCTGACCGGCGAGCGTGACGGCTACTATTCCGACTATGCCGTGGCGCCGGCCGACATGCTGGCCCGCTGCCTGGCGCAGGGCTTCGTCTATCAGGGCGAGCGCTCGGCCTATCGCCAGGGCAAGCCGCGCGGCACGCCGAGCGCTGACCTTGCGCCCACCGCCTTCGTGCTCTTCCTGCAGAACCACGACCAGATCGGCAACCGTCCGTTCGGCGACCGTCTGGTGGACCACAGCGATCCCGAGGCGCTGGAGGCAGCCATCGCCCTGCAGCTGCTGTGCCCGCAGATCCCGCTGATCTTCATGGGCGAGGAGGGCGCCAGCCGCTCGCCCTTCCTTTATTTCACCGATCATCACGGCGAGCTCGCGAAAGCCGTGCGCGAAGGGCGGCGCCGTGAGTTCGCGGGCTTCGAGGGGTTCGAGCCTGGCGAGACCGCCGACGCGATTCCCGATCCCAATGCGGCGGAAACTTTTCAACGCAGCCGGCCGGCTGCCGATGGCGAGCAGGGCAGGCGCAGGCGCGCCCTCTACGCCGAGTTGCTGGCGTTGCGGGCGACGGCCCTGATGCCCCGGCTCGACGGCGCCCAGTCCATGGCTGCCCACCCGGCAGGTACTGCCGGCGCGCTGGCGCGCTGGCGGTTGGCCGATGGTTCCGTGCTTACCATCGCCTGCAATCTCGGGCGCGAGCCCTGTCCGATCGAACCGCCCGACGGCAGCCTGCTCTTCGAATCGCGCGCCGGGGCAGGCGAGCAGGCCTTGCACGGGCGGCTCGAGGGGCGGGTGACGGTCGCCTTCCTGGAACAGCCGGGATGAGCGAGCAGGCGGTACGCGCGCGCGCCCGCGAGGCGGGCCTCGCCGTCGACTGGGTCGATGCCATGGGCCGACCGCAGCAGGTGAAGACGGAAGCCTTGCGCCGCATCCTCGACTCCCTGGATGCGACGCAGGACGACTCCGGCGTCCCGCCGCTGGTCACCGCGCGGGTCGATGCGCGCATCGAAGTGCCCGGCCTGTCGAGCGACGCCGACATGCCGGCGGAGGTCGTGCTGGAAGACGGCAGCGTCCGCAGCCTGACGATCCGGGGCGGCAAGGTTGCCACCCTGTCCGCGATCGGCAAGGCGGGCTACCACCGCCTGCGCTTCGCCGACCGCGAGATCACTTTGGCCGTGGCGCCGCCGCGCTGCATCACCGTCGAAGAGAGAGGTGCCGGGCGACGCATGTGGGGTGTGGCGGCACAGGTCTACAGTCTGCGCCGCGCCGGCGACGGCGGCATCGGCGATGCCGGCGCGGTGCGCGATCTTGCCCTGGCGGCGTCGCGCCATGGCGCCGACGCCGTGGCCCTCAGCCCGGTGCACAGCCTGTTCGCCGCCGACCCGGCGCGTCATGGCCCGTATTCGCCGTCCAGCCGGCTGTTCCTCAACCCGCTCTACGGCGATCCTTCCATCGTCTTCGGTCCGGAGCGCCTGGCGTCCCACGCGACCGTGGCGGACGAGCCGGCGCCCCTGATCGACTGGACGACGGCGGGTGCGGCGAAGTTCGCCGGGCTTCGCCGTCTGTTCGACGATTTCACCGATCATGATCTCGCCGGGGAAACGGCCCTCGCGGCAGACTTCGAACGCTTCATTCGCGAGGGCGGAGAGGCATTGCGCGAGCACGCGCTGTTCGAGGCCACGCATGCGACGCAGCCCGGCAACTGGGCCGACTGGCAGCCAGGCTGGCGTCATCCGGCGGATACCGCCGTCGCGAATTATCTCAAGAGCGGAGCCGCTTCGATCCGTTATCACCTCTTCCTGCAATGGATCGCCGCGCGCTCGTTCGCCGCCGCGCAGGCGGCGGCGCGTGCGGCCGGCATGAAGATCGGCCTGATCGGCGACCTGGCGATCGGCATGGACCGCGCCGGCAGCCACGCCTGGGCCCGCCAGTCCGATCTGCTGCTGGGCCTGTCCATCGGCGCGCCGCCCGACATTTACAACCCGCGTGGCCAGGATTGGGGTCTCACCGGCTTCTCACCACGCGCGCTCCAGGCCCGCGGCTTCGAGCCGTTCCTGGCGACCTTGCGCGCGGCCCTGGCGCATGCCGGGGGCGTGCGCATCGATCACATCATGGGCCTCCTGCGGCTGTGGCTCGTGCCGCGCGGCGCACCGGCGTCCGAGGGCGCCTATCTCGCCTATCCGCTGGAAGATCTGTTGCGTCTCCTGGCGCTTGAATCGCATCGCCATCGCGCGGTCGTGATCGGCGAGGATCTCGGCACGGTGCCGCCCGGCTTCCGCGCCCGCCTGCGCCGCGCCGGCATCGCCGGCATGGACGTGATGTGGTTCGAACGCACGAGGCTCACCTACAAGAAGCCCTCGCGCTGGCGGCGTGACGCCGTGGCCATGACCACCACGCACGATCTGCCGACCGTCGCCGGCTGGTGGAGCGGCGAGGATATCCGCACGCGCCGCGCCCTGGGCTTTGGCGCCGCCGGCGAGGAGGAGGAACGCAAGCAGGATCGCGTGCGGCTGTGGCGCGCCTTCACGGCGGCCGGCACGGTGCAGGGTGCGCCGCCACCCGTCGACCGGCCGGGCGCCGCGGTCGACGGAGCCTTGGGCTATGTCGCGCAATCGCCCTCGCCCCTGATGCTGGCGCCGCTCGAGGACCTGCTCGGACTGGAGGCGCAGCCCAACCTGCCGGGCACGATCGACGAGCATCCCAATTGGCGGCGCCGCCTTGGCCCCGCGGCGAAGGAGCTGTTCGACGCGCCCGAGGTCGAGGCCCGCGCCCGGATCATCGCCGCCCATCGCCGATGATCCCGCGCGCCACCCTGCGACTGCAATTTCATCGCGGCTTTACCTTCGGCGATGCCGAGGCGCTGGTGCCCTATTTCGCGCGCCTGGGCGTCAGCCATCTCTATGCCTCGCCGATCGCCGTCGCGCGGCCGGGCTCGATGCACGGCTACGACGTGATCGATTCCACCACGGTCAATCCCGAACTGGGCGGCGAGGCGGCGCTGCGTTCGCTGGCGGCCGCGCTCGCCGCCGCGGGCCTTGGCCTGATCGCCGACATCGTGCCCAACCACATGGCCGCCGACCCGGCGAACGCGTGGTGGGCCGACGTGCTGCGCCATGGCCGCGCCAGCCCCTATGCCCGCTTCTTCGACATCGACTGGGAGGCCGACCCCAAGGTCGTGCTGCCGATCCTCGGCAAGTCCCTGTCGGAGACGCTGGACGCGGGCGAGATCGAGGTGGGGCGCGAGGAGCTCCGCTATTTCTCTCACAGCCTGCCGCTTGCGCCGGGCGCGCGCGGTGGCCTCGGCGATGTGCTGGAGCGGCAGCACTATCGCCTGGCGTCGTGGCGCACCGCCGGCGATTGCATCAACTGGCGGCGTTTCTTCGACATCAATGAGCTGGTCTCTTTGCGGATGGACGAGCCCGCGGCCTTCGACGCGGTTCATGCCCTGCCGCTCAGGCTCTGCGCCGAAGGAATCCTGGACGGCCTGCGCGTCGATCACGTCGACGGTCTCGCCGATCCTGCAAGCTATTGCCGGACCCTTCGCCAGCGGTTGGGCGAGGACGGCTATTTGGTGGTCGAAAAGATCCTGTTGCGCGGCGAGACGCTGCCCCGCGACTGGGACTGCCACGGCACCACCGGTTACGACTTCATGAACGACGTGAGCGCGCTGCAGCATGACGCGGCGGGCGAGGCCTGCCTCGCCGAAGCCTGGGCTGCGCTGAGCGGCCGGCCGGCCGACTTCGCCCCCGAGGAACAGGCGGCGCGGCGCGAGATCGTGGCCCGAAGCTTCTCCGCCCAGCTCGAGGCCTGTGCGAGGGCCTTGCCACGCGGCGAGATTCCGCTGCCTACGGTGCGCCGCTTGCTCACGGAACTGTTGGCGCACTTCCCGGTCTATCGAACCTATGGCGCTGGCGGCGCGGCCTTGGCGAGCGCCGATGGCGCGGTGCTGCAGCGGGCTGCCGAAGGCGCGCGCCGGACCTGCCTCGCCACCGATCGCTGGGCCGTCGATCCTGTTCTGCGTCGGCTGGCGGCATCCCCCGGGAACGCGCAAGCCCTTGGGCGCTTCCAGCAGTTGAGTGCGCCGGTCGCCGCCAAGGCTGTCGAGGACACGGCCTTCTATCGTTACGGCCGTCTGCTGTCGCGCAATGACGTCGGCTTCGATGTCGAGACCTTTGCGTCCGATGCCACCGGCTTCCATGCCGCGGTGGCGCAGCGCGCCGCCGGCCATCCGCACGCCATGCTGGCCACGGCCACGCACGACCACAAGCGCGGCGAGGATGTGCGCGCCCGCCTTGCCGTGCTGAGCAGCATGGCGCGCGAATGGACGGCACTGCAGGCGCGCTGGATCGAGGTCAGCGCACCGCTTTGTCGCGACGGTGCGCCGTACGCCGGCGACATCGCCCTGTTGCTGCAGACAGTCGTCGGCGCCTGGCCGCTCGATCTCGATGCCGGCGACGGCGCGGCGCGCACCGCCTTCGCCGAGCGCCTCGTGGCGTGGCAGCAGAAGGCGCTGCGCGAGGCCAAGCTGTTCAGCGACTGGGCGGCGGTCGACGAAACCTACGAGGACGCCGCGCGCCGCTTCACGCTGGCCTTGATTGCCGAGGCGGCGCTGCCCGATCTCCTGCAGGAGATCGCAGCGCTCGTGCGTCGCATCGCGCCGGCCGGTGCCGTGAACGGCCTGGTGCAATGCCTGCTGCGGCTCACCGTGCCCGGCGTGCCCGATCTTTACCAAGGCACCGAGTTCTGGGATTTCAGCCTGGTCGATCCCGACAATCGCCGGCCGGTCGACTATTCGGCGCGCGACGCCGCGTTGGGCGACGTCGACCTGCCTCGCCTTGCCGCAGAATGGCGCAATGGCCGTATCAAGCAGGCGCTGATCGCCGATCTTCTTGCGCTGCGCCGCCGCGTGCCTCAACTCTTCGCCGAGGGAAGCTATGAGCCGGTGGCCATCGAAGGCAGAGCTGCGGAATCGATGATCGCCTTCGTGCGTCGCCATGGCGACCATCGGCTGCTGGTCGCAGCGCCGCGCTTGCCGCTCGACCTCCTGCAGGGTGACGATGGCATTGCCCTGGCGCCGCAAGTCCTCAAGCACACGGTGCTGCGGCTCGACGGCGGCATCAGCCTGGACCGCCTTTGCACGACTCTGCCGTTCGCCCTGTTGAAAACCCCGCTCTAGGCAAACACGCAGGTTAACGCACGGGAGCCGAACGGGGAGAAAAACGACCCAACGAGCGGAAATCCGAAAGCAGCGGCCATGACCTCAGGGTGCGGAGTGGCGCCCGGCCCGCGAGATCATCTTCACCCCGCCGGCTAACCCTCTTGTGGCGTGGAAAAGATTCCGCTCGAGCGGCAGAGCTGGCTCACCTCGGCGCGCTCGCGCTCGGACGAGCCGATGCCGACCAGGACGAAATCGGCATCGCCGTCCGGTCCCATGAGGATGCCGACGAACGGTTGCATGCCGACCAGGCGGCCGGCCGTGTTACGTCCGTTCACCTCGCCGCAAACCGTGACCAGGCCGCGACTGTTCTGGACGCCTTCGATCCCGCGGAACTGCACCGAGCCCGGATCCTTCATCCACTTCAACACGCCCGTCACGACAGATTGCTGCTGGCGGCCGTTGAGACCGACCGGCCTGCCCGGCTCGATGGGGGTGTTGGCTGGCGCCGGCGGCCAAGTGTTGTAGGGCGCCACGAGGTAGACTGGAGCGTGCGCCGTGTCGTCCGGCATGCACGCGGATAGCGTCACGCAAGCGACAAGCAGCAGATACTCGCGCATAGACTCCCCCGAGCGCATCGGGGGAGCCTAACCCGTCGGGAGCGTTCGGTCGACCGCAGCCGCAGTACTGCAATGATACGCATTTGCGGTCGATCGAGCCCGGCGGCGCGCCTCAGCGCCAGAACAGCGCCAGCAGAATGATGATGGGGATAGGAACGCCGACCAGCCAAAGCAGAATAGAGCGGCCCATGACAATCTCCGGGGGTTGCGGTTGAGGGAAGGTTGACGAGCTAGAATGGAAAGGTGGCGTCAGCGGCCATCGCGCGCCGCTCCGCCTTCGGTGGCGGCGAGGCCCGCGGCGAGGGCGCCGAGAAACATGGCGGCGACCAGCCAGAAGGAAAGCTGCATGGCGATGCGCCGTGCGTTATCGAGAGCGGCGCGCGCATCGGTTTCGACAGCGGCGACCCGGCGCTCGGCATCGGCTTGCGGCAGTCCCGTGCGCGCCATCACCATCTGAACGAGATACTGCCGGTCGTCGGCCGAGAGCTCGGTGTGGCCGCGCTCGCGGAAGGTGAGCAACATGCGGCGCGCCACGTCGCGGTCGGCGGCCAGATCCCGGCCGGCGGCGAAAACGCCGGCAGCTTGCTGGCCAGTGCCACCCGTAAGCACTGCATAGTTCGGCCTGAACAGGCGATCGAGGAAGGGCGCCGTAATGTCGTTGGCAGTGGTGGTACCGGAGGGAGCGGGGTTGGCGGCCGCGCCGCTGCCGACGACGGTCGCCGCCGACGCCAGGAGAGCAGCGCCCATCACGGTGGCGAAAGCCCAGGCCAGCACGCCGTGGGCCGTGTCGCGAAAATAGACCTCGTCGAGCGGCGTCCGCGCCCAGCGCACGCGCAGCCGGCCGGTGACGTAGCCGCCCAGTGCCGAGGCTATGACGGCGGTGACGGCCATATAGATGCCGCCGACAAGGGCAGCCGTTGTCGTGGTCACGTCGGGCAGTCCGGACCACGGTGAAATCACGCTGAAACCGATGCCGGCGCCCAGCGCCAGCAGTAGCAAGGTGAACGCGGCGGCAACGAAGCCGCCGGCGATGACAGCCGGCCATGAAACCGCCGAAACGACAGGTGTTTCGGCTTCGACGATGACGGTATCGACCATGGACGCTCCTTGTGTGTGCCCGAACAACGAGCAGTTGTGGACAAGGTTCCCTGATGCTCCAAGGCCGTTTCGTTCCTCCCGCCGGCAAGAAGTTGACGAACCCCGGGACCTCCCGGCAGGTTTGACTGCGCCCACGGAAGCAGAGACCCGTGAACTATCCGGCCTTTTTTGTCGTGGCCGCTGCATCCTTGCCGCTGGTTGTGCGTCCTGCACAGAGTGAACCGTCTTGTTGAAGCCGATGACGGCGCAAACCACCGTCCGCGGCACAGCCCCCCGCGTTCACGAAGACCCCGGCGTCGGGTTCGGTGAACTGGTCCCGCTGCGGCGAAGCGGATAGGCTGAACCTCGCGGAGAGGTTGAACCTGGGGGCGATATGACACGATCGACATTGGCGGTGCTTGGAGCACTCGTCATCTTTCCGGCCCACGCACAAAACCGCCCGCCTGAAGGGCCGCCGCTGCCGCTGTCGTGGCCGGTGACGATCAATCCGGACGTCTTTCTGAAAAAGTTCTGCCTCTACGAGAGCAGGATCTATTCCATGCAATCCTCCATCTGTGTCGGCACAAACCAGGCCCTGCAGTGCATCGCCGGAGATCCCGCCACGTGGTCGCTGAACGCCACCGCGAGCTGGTGCAAGTGATCTGAGGGCGTCCCGTGCCCGGCATCAGGCTTCGCCAAGCGATCCCGCGGTACGACGATATTTTCGGGACCGCTTATCCGTCTGATATCGTCCGGACCGAAGATCTCCGGAGGATCCCCGCCATGAATGCTTCCAACGCTCCATCCCGCCTGCGCACCGTGCTGGCCGAACCCGGCCTCGTCGTCATGCCGGCGGTCTATGACGGCCTCTCCGCCAAGCTCTGCGCCGGCGCGGGCTTCAAGACCGCGTTCCTTTCCGGCTCCTGCGTTGCGGCGAGCCGGCTGGGCGGTCCCGACCTCGACCTGCTGTCCTTCGGCGAGATGTTCGAACTCTTTCCAGATGGTTCAGGGCGCGGCGCCCGAGCTGCTGGTGCTGGCCGACGGCGACCATGGCTACGGCAACGCCATGAACGTGCAGCGCACCGTGCGCGCCTATGGCCGCGCCGGCGCCGCCGCCGTGCTGATCGAGGACAAGATCACGCCGCGTGCGCTCACGGCGGCCGGCAAACCGTGCCTGCCGCGCGAGGAGGCCCGCATGAAGATCCGCGCCGCCGTCGAGGCGGCCAGGGAGTCGGGTATCCTGATCCTGGCCCGTACCGATTGCCGGCCGACCCAGGGCATTGACGAGGCGGTGGCGCGCATCGAGATGTATGTCGAGGAAGGCGCCGATATCCTGTTCCTCGATTCGCCTGCCGATGACGGCGAAATCCGCCGCGCCGTCGCCGCAGCCAAGGGCCGGCCTTCCTTCGCCGTGCTGTCGCCCGGAGCACCGCGGGCCACGCCGTCCCAGAAGGACGCGGCTGCGCTCGGTTTCAAGATCGGGACCTACCCGACCGGTCTGCTGTCGCCGGCCACTGCCGGCATGAAGGCCGGGCTGGCGGCGCTCAAGGCCGGCGAGGCCGAGGCCAAATCGGCCCTGCCGCCGCCCGAGCTGCGCGCAACCTTGGGTTACGCGGACTACGATGCCGCAGCCAAGCCGTTTATCGTGAAGGGCTGAGTCGACGTTTTTTTCTGGTCTTCCGTCCGCTTTCGGACAATAGCTAGCGAAGCGGACATCCGTCCGCTTTCGGACATTAGCGACCGAAGCGCGTATAGTGCTGTGGCGCGGGGGCGCTCAGAGGGACGGCTATGGAAAAGATCGACAAGCCTGCCAACGGCAAGTCTGCCGAAGGAAAGTCACCTGACAAGGCCACCTTTGATCCGAAGGCGTTTCTCGCAACGGTCAATCACGGCCGCACCGTGTCTGAATATCGCAAAGACGAGGTTGTCTTTCTGCAAGCGAGCCCGGCCGACTCCGTCTTCTACATCCAGAAGGGCAAGATCAAGATCGTGGTGGCGTCCACGCAAGGCAAGGAAGCGGTGGTGGCGCTCCTCGGTCCGGGTGACTTCTTCGGCGAGGGCTGCTTGATCGGCCAGCCGCTGCGCCTGGCGACCGCGCGGGCCATGGTCGAGAGCGAAGTGACGCGGGTGACGAAGGCCGAGATGATCCGTGTCCTGCATGCGGAACCGACCTTTGGCGAGCTGTTCACGGCACACTTGCTCACTCGAAACAGCCGGGTCGAGGAGGATCTCGTCGACCAACTCTTCAATTCGAGCGAAAAGCGCCTGGCGCGCACGCTGCTCCTCCTGGCGAATTTCGGCAAAGATGGAGGGCCGCAGCCGATCACGACCCGCATCAGCCAGGAGACCCTGGCCGAAATCATCGGCACAACGCGCTCGCGCGTCAGCCAATTCATGAACAAGTTCAGGAAGTTAGGATTCATCAACTACAACGGCCACTTGGAAGTCCACTCCTCCCTGCTCAGTGTCATCCTGCGTGACTAGGCTTCGCAGGCCCCCGCCGATGATTTCGTCATTGTGCACTAGCGAACAGCCACCGACCGGATCCCACGCTAGCATTCCAGTGGTACCGCGCACGTAGGGGCCTTTTCCGCGGTACCCCGCCGGGGGGCGGGAACCATGTTGCATTTGGTCAAGTCCGCAGAGGGCGACGGTCTCGACATTCTCGTATCCGCGCCCGGGATGTCCATCGACGACGAGCAGCTGCGCCTTGCGGCGCTAATGCGGTACGAAATTCTCGATACCGCGCCCGAAGCCGCCTGCGACCGCATCACCGCGCTGGCCGCGGATTTGTTCAATGTCCCGATCTCGATCATCGGCTTCGTCGACAGAGACCGCATCTGGTTCAAATCGCATCATGGCCTCGATGCGACGGAAATCGAGCGCGCTGCGCCGGGCAGCACCGCCGTGTTGCCCTCGATCGCCTTCACGCTCCCGGCCGGCACGAAGACCGATATCTGGTCGACCGACATTAGATCGAGCGACATTCGATCCACCGAACTTCGCTCCATCGCCAGCCCGCACGTCGTGGGCGAATCCGCCCGCCGCTTTTGCATTGCCGTGCCTCTGCGCACCAGCGACGGCTTCGATCTCGGCACGCTGTGCGTCATGGACAGCCAGCCCATACCGGTCGACGCCCGGCGAATCCGCCAGCTCGAGACGCTGGCGGCCATCGTGATGGATCAGCTCGAGATGCGCCTCGCGAGTCGTCGCGCCGAGGCCCAGGCGGTGATCATGGCCGGCGAGAACGATCACCGGACGATGAACAGCCTGCAGTTCGTCGCCAGCCTGTTGAACCTGCAGAGCCGCGCCGTGCACTCGACCGAGGCGGCAGGACAGCTCACCGCCGCAGCCAATCGCGTCTCCGCTGTCGCCCGCGTGCACCGAACCTTCGCCGCCGAGCCGAACGCCGAGCGCCTGCCGATCCTTGCCTACCTTCGCCGCTTGTGCGGCGAGCTCGCCGGCATCCTGGAGACTTCCGTCGCGATCGACGGCATCGACGCCAGCATCCCGACCGAGCAGATCCTGGCCTTGGGCCTGATCGCCAACGAACTCGTCACCAATGCCAAGAAGCACGGCGCAGGAGCGATCAAGGTCATTTTCAGGACCGCCGGCCGCGGCGAGTACGAGCTTTGCGTTCTCGACGAAGGAAAGGGCCTCCCCGAGGGCTTCGCACCCGACCGGCACTCGGCCGGCAGCCTTGGCATGAAACTGGTGGCTCTCCTGGTGAGCCAGCTCGACGGCCGCCTGTTGGCCGGCGCCAACCCGGCAGGCCGCGGCGCCTCATTCACCGTGAGGTTTCCACACGGCTGAACGAACCGGCCGGCGCGCCGCGCTTTCCAAGGGGAGAAAATCATGAGCGAAGGCCTGAGCAAGCACGATCTCGATTGCCTTGTCGCGGCGATCCTGAGTGCACCCCGCATCGACACCAATTCCACGGCCGCCGAAAGAGTGACCATCTTCTCGACGACGCTCAAGGAACTAGCCCGGCAAGGCGGTGCGGCGGCCATCTTGAGCGGCCACGCCACGGTCAAACCGGCAAGTTGATCGGATCAGCGCCTCGGCTGCGGGGTCCGTAGCAGGGGACGCACATCCGGAGTCGTGATCGTGGTGTCCGATGGCCGCTCGCTCAGCTCTTCCTCCATACCGGGCATCGGCGTGATCGCCTGGTTCTTGGAGTTTGGCCCTGTCGTCTGGCCGGTGCCGCCGACGACCAGCGGCCCTGGCTCAGGCATTTTCGACGCGTCGATGTTGCTCTGTGCTTCGGGCGGTTCCGCATGGACAGGGGAAACGCCCAGCAGGAAGGGCAGGACGGCAATCGACGCCGCAATGATCGTGCGTTTCATCGGGACCTCCGCGAGTGGCGATGAGTCAACCCGCGGAGGGCCTGGGCGTTGCATCCGGGCGTGCTCAGCCGCGCGACGGCAGGGTGAATCTGGCGTCCTTGAGCGCCTTCGCGATCGCCGGAATGCCGGCGGGATCGCCTGCCTTGCACCGTTCGACGCCACTGCGGACATCCAGACTGATGGGCTGCTGCCCCCTCTTGGAATCCATGTCGAGATACTGCTCGTACTTGGCGACAAGGGCCTTGCAATAATCGGCGTCGCTCGATTGGGCGACCGCCACAATCGGCAGGGAGAACAGGACGATGGCCGGCAGGGCCTTGATGAAAGCGTTCATGATCATCTCCATTGCTCGACGACCGAGCAGAGGAGAGATGTGCGCGGAAGATGGCAGCAGGTCGACCTCAACTTTACCCTGGGGCTGACGAACCGCCCTCGCTTGGAACGCTCCCTTCTGCGATCATCGTTGGCGTCGCCGCAAAGCCATCGCGAGCGTGATCGTGAGCAGCAGTCCCGTCACCGCCATCGCCAGCACCGCGCGGCGCGGGCCGAATTGGCCGGCCAACGCGCCGGCCATCAAGATGCCGAGCGGGCCGGTGCCGATGCAGACCGTGACGATGCCCATCAGGCGCGAGCGCATCTCGGTGGGCGCCTCGGTCAGCATCAGGGTGGACTGCATGTTGCTGAAGCCTGCCGTGCCGAAGCCGCCCATGACCAGCACGGCGAAGGCCAGCCAATACCAGGGCGAAAGCGCCATCACGATCAGGGCCACCATGAACAGGGCCGCACCTCCGGCGAAGGCGAGACGTCTATCGAGGCGGAGAAGGCCGGCGGCAAGCAGCGCGCCGCCCAGAAGGGCGCCCAGCGGTTCGCCGGCGGCCAAGAGGCCGACCAGCGCCGGCGAGACGTGGAAGGCGCTGAGGCCGAGCGGCGCCACGAGGCCGGAATAGGCGAAGGCGAACATGTTGGTGACGATGGTGATGCCGAACACCAGCACGATGGTGGGCTTGGTGCGGGCGAAGGCCAGGCCTTCGGCGATCTCGGCCGGGATGCGTGCGAGGTTGAGTTTGCGCGTGAGCTGCGCATGGACCAGCCCGGCCATGGCGAAGGCGCCGAGGAACTGCACGAGCGCGGTGATCGTGTAGGCCCCCTTCATGCCCAGCCACTGGAAGGCCATGCCGCCCAGCAGCGGCCCGATCATGCGCGTGGCGGCGTTGGTGGCGGAATCGAGCGCGATCGCGGGCACGATGCGATGCGGGCCCGCGACCTCGCCCACCATGCGCCGCCGGGTCGACATTTCGGTGGCCCACATCGTGCCCGAGACGAGGTTGCCCAGCGCCACATGCCACAGTGCCAGATGCCCGGTGGTGGCAAGGCTCGCCAGCACGGTCGAGACGAAGGCCGGGCCGACCAGCGCCAGCATGACGATCAGCTTGCGATTCACCGCCTCGGAGACCGCGCCCAGAAAGGCGCCGAAGGCGAGCTGTGGCAGTTGACGGACCGCCACCACGAAAGTGACGGCGAGCGCCGAGCCCGTCACCTCGTAGGCGAACAGGCCCGACGCCAGAAGCTCCAGCCAGCGCATGGCATTGGCGAAGGCACCGACCAGCCACAGCCTGAGGAAGTCAGGCAGCCTCAGCAGCGCGCGGACCGGGCTGCTCGTTTCCTCCGGGGAATTCATTGGGAATAGCGTACCCCGCTGGGGGCGCGGCACTCCAGTGGCGCGGATCATTCGTCGAAACGGGCACCGGCGCGCGACTGGAGTCGCGCGCCCCCAGCGGGCAGAGTGAACCCAACGAACGAATATCAGGGAACGCCATGAAGAGACGCACGCTTCTCGCCGCCGCCTTGTCGGCGCCCGCCCTCGCGCGCGCGCAGCCCGCCTGGCCCACCCGCCCGATCCGCTGGATCGTGCCGTTCGCGCCGGGCGGCGGCACCGACACGGTGAGCCGCCTGATCGCCGACCAGCTCTCGCGCAGCCTCGGCCAGACGGTGGTGGTCGACAACAAGGGCGGCGCCGGCGGCAACATCGGCACAGTCGAGCTCGCGCGCGCGGCGCCCGATGGCTACACGCTCGGGCTGATCTCGGTGACCAGCCATACGCTGAACCCGATGCTCTACAGCAAGTTGCCCTACGATCCCGACAAGGACATCGTCGGCATCTCGCGCTTGGCGATCCTGTCGAATCTTCTGGGCATCACGCCGTCGCTGCCCGCACGCAACGTCGCCGAGCTGATTGCGCTCTGCAAGGCGGCGCCGGGCAAGTATGCCTTCGCGTCGTCAGGCCCCGGCTCGTCGCTGCATCTCGGCGGCGAGTTGTTCAAGGTCATGGCCGGCGTCGATATCGTGCACGTGCCCTACAAGGGCGCCGGCGCCGTCTACGGCGACCTGATCGCGGGCGTGGTGCAGATGATGTTCGCCAACATATCCTCGATGTTGCCGCAGGTGCGCGGCGGCAAGGTGAGGGGCCTCGCCGTCACCTCGGCCGAGCGCTCGAAGGCGGCGCCCGATCTGCCGGCCATCGCCGAGACGCTGCCGGGCTACGTCGCGACCTCGTGGTACGGCGCCGGCGCCCCCGCCGGCACGCCCGAGCCGATCCTCGCCAAGCTCGAAACCGCCATCACCGCGGCGTTGGCAAACCCCGAGATCCAGAAACGCTGGACCGACGATCTGGGCCTCGACATGCCGCCGCCGGGCCGCAAGGGCTTCGACGAATTCCTGGCAGCAGATCGCAAGCTCTGGGCGCCCGCGGTGAAGGCCTCGGGGGTGAAGCTGGATTGAGCGGGCTGTCGGCGCGCCTCATCCGTCATCCTGAGCGTAGCGAAGGATCTCATCGCCGCCGGCGCCAGGAGATTCTCGCACGTTCCGAATGACAGTTTGCTTTCGAGAGCGGGTTCCGCCTCGACACACTCACCGCACCCTGAGGAGCGGCCGCAGGCCGCGTCTCGAAGGGTGGGCACCAGACGGCAGGTTGCCATCACAGCGCGGGGATCACCTCCATCGCTGCGATGCTCCTCAGGACGAGGTGACGTGGTTCGACTTTCTCGAAAGCCGCTCTAGAACCGCCGCGTGAACGAAAACAGATCGGCGTCGGTATCGCCATCGCCGCAGATGTGGCCGCGCAGGATCTGCGCCGCCATCATCGAGAAGGTGATGCCGTTGCCGCCATAGCCCAGCACCGCGTAGCAGTGCTTCATGCCCGGCACCGGCCCGATCGACGGCGTGCCGGTCGCGGAGGTGCCGAAATTCCCGCACCAGCCATAGTCGGCGCGCGCGTCGACATAGGGCAGGAGCTTGGCCAGCTTGGCTTCGATGCTGGCGAACTTTGCCGCGCTCAGCGCATCGCGTTTGTCGGCATCGCTGAAGGTTTCATCTTCGCCGCCGCAGATGATGCGGCCGTCCGGTCCGACGCGCAGGTAGAGATAGGGATCGGAAGCCTCCCAGATGAAGCCATGTCCGGCCCACAGGCCGCGCGGCTGGGGGCGTGTGGCGATCGCCCATGTGGTGGCGATCCGATGACCCTTGCGGGGAACGCCTTTCGGCAGTTCGTAGCCCGTGGCGAACACCACGTGCCGCGCGCGGATCGTCGCCTGGTCGGTCAGGACGGTGACGCCGCTCGCGTGCGGCTCGACCGCCAGGGCTTCGACCGGCGCGTGGAAGCGCGCGCCGCGCGCCAGTGCCGTCCGCAGAAAGCCCACCGCCAGGCGACGCGGGTTGGCTTCGAGATTGTGGTAGCTGAGAAGGCCGGTACGGCCTCCGATGCCGTACGCGTCGCGGACGGCAGTGGCGGAAAGCAGGCGGACTTCGAAGCCGGCCCGGCGGCGCGCTATGGCCTCTGCCCGCAGGCCGGCCGCATCCAGGACATTGCCCTCGAGATAGAGCGACGTCTTGTCGGCGCAATCCGCCATAATGCCCAGCCGGCGGGTGCGATCGCGCAGGGCATCGACCGCGAGCCGCGAGCGGCGCCAGATGCGCTCGGCCCGAGTTCCTGCCGATCCGAGGGGCGAGCTTTGCGAGCGGCGTGTCGATCTCGTATTGCAGCAGCGCGGTAGAGGCCAGGGTGGAACCACGCACCGCGCCGCGGCGGTCGAGCACGATGACCGACAGACCGGCGTCGGTCAGCTGCTCGGCTACCATGGCGCCGCTGATGCCGGCGCCGACCACCAGCGCCTCGCAACGGGTATCCTTGGACAGGCGTCTCTCCGGAAAGTGCAACAGCGCACGTCGTTGCCAGATCGAATGGCCGGATCGAAGGTCTCGCTTCTGGGTGGCGCCCATGAATGTCTCGGCTTTCAGCAATACAAAGGGCGCCCGACGGCGCCCTTTGCTCTTCAATGACTGTGTTGTGCGGCGACGATTAGAGGTCAGCCGCCTTCTTGATGGTCGACTTGGCGTTGCCGACGGCCTTCTGCAGATCGCCCTTGGCTTCCTGCACCTTGCCCTCGCCCTTGAGCGACGGATCGTCGGTCGCTTCGCCGACGCCCTGCTTCACCTTGCCAGCCACCTGGTTGGCCGTACCCTTGACCTTGTCTGACGTGCTGCTCATGTGATTTCTCCTTGGAAATGAGCCGATTCAACGCCACGGCGTCGAGCCCGTTGCCGCCAGGACCCAGATTTAAGTTGCGGAGAAGGCGACGGCATTGGTTGAAGAATTCGCCGACTCCGTGCGACGCGCCTTGATCTGTGGGCAGGCTTCGGCGGCTCGCCGATCGGCAAGCCGTGACCTCACACGACGATTCGTCAGCCGTCATGCAACCGCGCGGGCGCATCGCTCGTTGCGGTTTCACACGAACAATCGGAGGCGTCATGTCGGAAACAAATACCGGGGGTGCGACGGGGGACAGCGGACGGCTCGGTCGTATCCCGGAACAAGTCGCACAGCAGGCAGCAGGCATCGGCCGCGCCGTCGGCGACGCAGTCGGTCCGAAGGCCGAGGATATTGCGAATCGCTCCAAAGCGGCGGGTGCTGACGCGGTCGCGGGCGTTGCCCGGACGGCTGAGGCGCTGGCTGACACGGTGGCATCCAATTCGCCCGCGTTGGCTGAGTATGTGCGGGGCGCGGGCCAGAAGATCGATCGACTGGCCAGCGACCTGCGTGAAAAGAAGGTGGGCGACCTCCTGAGTTCGGCCGCCGAATTCGGCCGCTCGCAGCCGGTCATCATGCTGGCGGGGGCCGCCTTGATCGGGTTTGCCTTGTCGCGCGTGGTCAAGGCCGGCGCGGCGATGCCTGCCGGAACCGGCGAAAAGGACGATGCCACCAGTGACAATGTTTCCCACGTGGCCCGCAGCGAGGTCTATTAGCCATGCTCCACCAACCCCTGCGCCGTCCCGGCGTCGTCACGCTGGCGACGGCTGCGTTTTCGCAGACGGCCGACCTGCTGCAGACCGAGTTCCGCCTTGCCAAGGTCGAGCTTGCAGAGAAGATGACGGCCATTCGCGCCGGCCTGATCATGATCCTGCTCGGCGCCATCTTCCTGATCGCCGCCCTCGGCATGATCCTCCAGGCACTGGTCAGCATCCTGATCAATTCAGGCGTATCGCCCTCGGTTGCTATTCTGCTCGTGGCCGGCGGCTCCGCCGTGATCGGCCTCGTGCTCTTCCTGATGGGCCAGAACCGGCTCAACCCGGCCGAGCTCTCGCCCGACCGTACTCTCAACTCGCTGTCGCGTGACAGCCGCATGGTCAAGGAGACGCTGTCATGACATCGAGCGCCCAATTGCAGCGTGAAGCCGACGCCGCACGCATCGGTCTTGCCGACACGCTCGGTCAACTGCGCGACGGCGTGGCGCCGTCCGCCCTTTCCGGCGAAGCCATTGCCCTGGTCAAGGACAGCGGCCTGTCGATTCTCAAGGCCTTGAGTGACTCCGCCCGCGCCAATCCCGTTCCTGCTCTCCTGATTGGAGCCGGCCTCACCATGCTGCTCACTCGCACGACGGGAAGTGACGTGATGGGCGCCGCCTCGTCTACTCTGAAAAGTGCCGCTGTCAGCGGTGCCGGAGCGGCTCGCAGTGCGGCAGCTGGTGTTGCCGGTGCTGCTTCCAGCGCCGCTTCGGGCATTGCGGGAGCGGCCTCCAACGCGGCCTCGAGCGTCGCCGGCGCCGCTCGCGGCGCGGCGTCGGGTGTTGCATCGACCGTAGCCGGTGCGGCCTCGGGCGTTGCCGGTGTGGCTTCGGGAGCGGCGGGTGCCGCCAAGGATGCCGTCAAGGGCGCCGCCGACCGTACGGCGAACGTCGTCATGGATGCGGCGGGCACGGTCAGTGATCGCGTTGCCGAGACAGCGGTGTCGGCGCATCAGACCGCGGTCGACGGCATGGCGTCGGTCAAGGGCAGGCTGCAGTCCGGCCTCGACTCGGGCAAGGCCGAGTTCGATGCACGACGCCAGCAGGCCGGCGAATTTGCCGATGACGTGACGGACCAAGCCCAGACGATGGCGCAACAGGCGCGCCAGAGCTTTGCCCGCCTGATCGAAGAGCAGCCTATCCTGATGGCGGCCTTGGGTGCGGCCCTGGGTGCGGCCGTCGGCGCGGCGTTGCCGCTTTCCCAGTCCGAGAAGGACCTGATGGGATCGACGGGCGCCAAGGCAATCGACATCGGTCGCGGGGCGCTCGCCAATGCCGCCGACGTCGTGCGCAAGGAGGCGGCTTCGGCCGATCTCGGCGCCAAGATGGGCCAGCTCGCCGACAAGGTCGTCCAGACCGTCACCAAGGATATCGGGAAGCCGACGAACGGCTGATTCTCCTCCCTCTGCCTCTCCTCTCCCCTAACGACTCCTTGGGGGGAGGCTGAGGGTTTAAGCCCTCCTCTATCGAGTGCCCGACGGCCGAGGGGTATTTTCGGTCACTATGGTGACCGAAAATTCGATTCATGGCGCGAGCTGTCTAAAAGTGACGCTTGACACGCGCCCCAGTATTACTTAAGTATGTGCCGTACATCCCCCGCAAGGAGTATCGGCCATGACCGGTCCCGGACGTCCAACCCTCTACCAACCCGAGCACGCTGACCGTGCCCGCGAGCTCTGCGCGCGCGGCGCCACCGGCCACGATCTGGCCGGCCGCTTCGGCGTGGCCCGCAGCACTGTCGGCCACTGGATCGCCAACCATCCCGAGTTCGCCGAGGCCGTGCAGCAGGGCCGCGACATAGCCGATGCCACTGCGGTCGAATCGCTGTTCACCCGCGTCACCGGCTACAACCACAAGGCCGAGAAGGTCTTCCTCTATCGCGGCGAGCCCCGGACGGTGACCTACACCGCGCACGTGCCGCCCGAGACCCGGGCGTGCATGTACTGGCTGCGCAACCGCCGGCCGGAGGACTGGCGGGAGATCAGCGAGCGCGCGGCGGCCGAACTCGCGCAGAGGGCCGCGGCCGATGCGGCCCTGCGGATCGCGATGGACGAAGCCCAAGAACGGGTGCGCCGTTTCCAGGAACAAGACGCGGAAAGGGCCGCGGCTTCCCATGCCTGACGCCGAGGTTCGAACCCTCCCCAACGAAGTTGGGGAGGTGCCGCGGAGGGGTCATGGGCTTCATGACTGCTGCTCATGACCCCTCCGGCCTCCGGCCACCTCCCCGGCTTCGCCGGGGCGCAACAGGGATTGCGCTACTTCGAATCGATCGTCTGGCGCACCTTGAAAGCGAGGTGGTCGATGGTGAACGGCTTGGGCAGGAAAGCCGTGCCGAAATCGACGATGCCGTTGTGCACCACAGCGTTGCGCGTGTATCCGGTCGTGTAGAGGACTTTCAACCCGGGGCGCATCGCCAGAGCCTTGTCGGCCAGCTCGCGGCCGGTCATTTCCGGCATGACGATGTCGGTGAACAACAGCGTGATCTCGGGCCGGCGCTCGATCTCGCGCAGCGCCTCGCCCGGTGTGGCACTGTGGATCACGCTATAGCCAAGTTCGCGCAACGCTTCGACCGACAGGTTGCGCACGCCGGCGTCGTCCTCGACGACCAGGATCAGCTCTTTGCGCCGTCCCAGCGACGGCTGGGCGCCCTCATCGATCGCCGCGGTCGTCGGTCCTTCGCCGATGTGGCGTGGCAGGTAGACCTTGACCGAGGTGCCGCGCCCGTCCTCCGAGTAGATCTTCACATGGCCGTTCGACTGCTTGACGAAGCCCAGGACCTGGCTCAGGCCGAGGCCAGTGCCTTTGCCCGGCGCCTTGGTCGTATAGAAGGGATCGAAGGCCTGGACCATCACGTCGGGCGTCATGCCCGTGCCGGTATCCGACACCGAGATCATCGCATATTGACCGGGAGTCACCTCCGCGTGGGAGCGGGCATAACGCTCGTCGAGGTCGGCATTGGACGTCTCGATGGTGAGCTTGCCGCCGTCAGACATGGCATCGCGGGCGTTGACGACGAGATTGACCAGCGTGCTCTCGAGCTGGGCAGGGTCGGCGAACACGCGCCACAAGCCGCCGCTCAGCACTGTCTCGATCTGGATCGTCTCGCCGATCGTGCGCCGCAGCATCTCCGACATGCCTCCGACCAGCGCATTGAGGTCGAGCACGCGCGGTTCGAGCGCCTGGCGCCGTGAGAAGGCGAGCAGGCGGGTGGTCAGCGCCGCTGCACGCCGGGCGCCTTCGTCGGCGTTGTCGATGAACCGCACGACTCCCGGATGCTCGGTGCCGGTAAGACGGCGCCGCGCCATCTCCAGCGAGCCGATGATGATAGCCAGCATGTTGTTGAAATCGTGCGCGATGCCGCCGGTGAGCTGGCCGACCGCCTCCATCTTCTGCAGCTGCATGACCTTGCTCTCGGCGGCGCGGCGTTCGCCGACTTCCTTCTGGAGCTGGATGTTGCTTGACTGCAGCGCCAGCATGCGGCGGCGGCTGTCGTGGAGTGTGAGGCCGCCCAGGACGATGACAAGAAGCGTGCTGGCGATAACGGCCCACTGTCCGAATTCGTTCAGCGATGCGGCGCGGGCCGTCCGTTGCGCGAACAGTCGTCGTTCCTCCTCGCTCATGCCGGCGAGGATCCCGCGGATGCTCGCCATCGTCTCCTTGCCGGTGTCACTGTTCACGATCGCGAGCGCCGCATCGGGCCGGTTGGCCACCCGCAGATCGACGGTCTGCTGAAGCTCGCCGAGCTTGGTGGCGATCTCAGTCTTGAGGTTCGCGATTGCGCGCTGCTGCACCGGGTTGGCTGCGGTCACAGCCGCCAGTCGATCAAGCGCGGGACCGAGTTCGCGGCGCGCCGCGACGTAGGGATCCAGGTAGGTCAGTCTTCCGGTTAAAAGGAAGCCGCGCTGGCCCGTTTCGGCGTCGGTCACCAGGGTCTGGATCTGGTTGAGCTGACTGTCGATTTCCAGCGTCTGCTGCACCTGGCGGGTCGCTTCCTCGCCACGGATCGAAAGGTAAGCCGCAACTGACGCGGTGACCAGCAACAGCAGAAAGCCCAGCGCCAAGGGTAGCAGAGAGCGAAGGGGCTGTACGCCAGTCATCGCGCTAGGTTGTAGCGAATAAGCCGCTGGAAGCGAAAGGGGGCCTCGGCGGCGAGGCTGGTCTGCTCAGAGGAACTGCTTGACAGCAGCGATCGCAATCAAGGCGCCGATCGCCATGACCGCACTGCCGAGCGAGATCACGCCGAGTGCCCGGCCCGGCGAGAGCCGGCCCATCGACGCGGCGATCCAGAAGAACGGATCGTTGACATGGCAGATCGCCATCGAACCCGCGCCGACCGCGGCGGCGGCGAGCACGCGTCCCGACGCGCTGTCGAGCCCGAGCGCCGGCAGCATGGGCTCGATCATGCCCGAGGCGGTGAGCACGGCCGTCAGCGAATTACCCTGCATGGTCTTGACGATGGCGGCCGCCAGGAAGGGCGTGAGGATGCCGAAGCGCGGATGCAGCGCGTATTCGGCCAGAAGCTCGGCCATGCCGGTTTCGTCGAACACGCGGCCGAGGCCGCCCGATGCGCCCACCGCCAGCAGCAGCGGCGCCCAGCTGCGGCCGGCCAGCGCCGAGGGCTGCCAGCGACCGGCGAACAGCACGCCGAGCGTGATGGCGATGGCCGCCAGCATCAACGGCTTGCTGATGCCGATATAGAACTCGCGCGCGCCGCCCTTGCCCAAGGGCTCGCTCGGCATCTGCGCCACCGACTGCACGATCAGGAGCGCGATCGGGATCAAAATGGCGAGCCACGTCCAGTCGAGCCAGCCGGCGACGGCAGTCGAGGGAATCTGGCTGGCCACCGTCCACCAGCCCAGCAGGGCCACGATGGCGGCCAACGGCAGCGCGACCATCAGCATCGTCGAATTGCTGGCCTTCATCACCGAGGCCGCTGCGACGGCAAGCGGCGAAGGCGCGACCAGGGAACTGACGGCGAGCAGGGTCAGCGCGAGGCCGACCGCCCGGCGCGGCGCGTCCTGGCCCGCGGGTTGCAGCAAGGCGAGGCCGCCCGCCGCCGAGGCGCCAAGGCCCGCCAGCGCACCGAGAAGGGCGGAAGTCCCGGTGCCGAGCGGCTGGCGCAGCACCAGCGCCTGCACCAGTGCGCCCGCTACCACCAGGAGGCCCACTTGTTCGAGCGCCGCGGTGAAGCCCAACCCGAACGCCTTGCCGACCGACTGGAAGGTCATGTCCGCCGCGATGCCGTAAACCACGACCGTTGCCATGATGGCGAGAAAGACCGGCAAATGCAGGCGCTGGACGAGCAGGACGATCGCTAAAACGGCGATCGGCACGAGAAGGGAGGCGAGGAGCATGACGGGGCGACCTTAGAACAGATTTCGTCCACATCCATGGCGCGATCGGCAACCAGTCAGCTCGGGTCACTTTCCCTCTCCGCCGCGCAGCGGGGGAGAGGGCGGGGCCCATTGCGAAGCAATGGGAGGGTGAGGTGGTGTACGATACGAAGGTGATGTTCGTTGAGAGGTCCATGACCCACCTCACCCTCCCCGCGCTTTGCGCGGGTCCCCTCCCTCTCCCCCCGCTGCGCGGTTGGAGAGGGCTTCTGATCGCTCTCCTTTTGCTTCTCCTCGGCCTGGCGGCGCCTGTGGCGGCGGAGCAGCTGGCGCGCATCGACGGCAAGACCTTCATCGCCCCGGACGGTCGGCCGCTCAGCATCAAGGGCATCAACCTCGGCAACTGGCTGATGCCCGAGGGCTACATGTTCAAGTTCGAGGTCGCCAAGTCGCCGCGACAGATATTCACCGCCTTCGATCGCCTTTTGGGAACCGAGCGCGCGGCGTCGTTCTGGACGCAGTTCCGCGATACCTACATCGCGCGCGACGACATCCGCTTCATCAAGTCCGTCGGCTTCAACACCGTGCGCATCCCGCTGCACTACCAGCTGTTCATGACCGAGCAGGGCGAGATCACGGGCGAGGGCTGGGCGTTGCTCGATCGCGTGCTGGGATGGGTACGCGAGGCCGGCCTTTTCGCCATCGTCGATCTGCATGCCGCGCCGGGTGGCCAGACCGGCATCAACCATGACGATGGTCCGGGCTATCCGCTGATGTTCTATGTGCCGCGCGACCGCGCGCTTACGGTCAAGCTGTGGCGCGCCATCGCCCAGCGCTACAGCGGCGATCCGGCGATCCTGGGCTATGACATCCTGAACGAACCGATCGCGCCCTATCACGACATGGCCACCCTCAACATGCGGCTGGAGCCGTTCTACAGGGAGGTGACCCAGGCGATCCGCGAGGTCGATCCCGGCCGCATCGTGATTCTGGCCGGCGGGCAATGGAGCTCGAGCTTCGACATGCTGGGTCCGCCGTTCGCCGACAATCTCGCCTACACCTACCATCTGTTCTGGGCGAGCACAGAGCGCGATTCCATCCAGCGCCATCTCAACTTCGCCAATCGCTACGACGTGCCGCTGTTTCTTGGCGAGACCGGAGAACTCACCGACGAATGGAACGAGCGCTTCCGCAAGCTGCAAGAGGTGCACGGCATCGGCTGGGCGTTCTGGACGTACAAGAACCTCGACACGCCCTCGACCGTGGTGTCGATCCCGCTACCCGATGGCTGGTCGGAGATCGTGGCCTTCGTCGACGGCAGGCGAAAGGACAAGCCCGCCACTCCCGTCATCGACCGCGCCATCGCGCAGTATCTCGACGGCATCAGGTTCAGGAACGGCGTGATCCGCTGGAGCTATCTGGCATCGCTCGGTTTGAAAGGCGCCCCGTGACACGCGCCGGTCGAGATGGCCGCGGACAGTGGCGGCAGCTTTCGGCGACTGGTCTGCCCCGTCGCGGCGTGGGTCGCTGCGAAAATATCTCAATGCACTTTGGTCGTGATCAGCGCCACCACGTCGCCCACGGTCTGCAGCTTTTCGGCATCCTTGTCCGATATCTCGATGCCGAATTCGTCTTCCAGCGACATGATGGTTTCGACGATGTCGAGACTGGTGGCCGCGAAATCGTTGATGAAGCTGGCCGTCTCGGTGACCCTGTTGGCCGGGATGTGGAGTCGGGAAACGACCACATTGCTGACCCGGTCGGCAATATCGCTCATGGGAGCACTCCGCTGTTTCCCCGAATGGGAAGGCAATAATACCGCAAAAATGCTGATTTACCGACCCTAGAGGGCGAAAAGGGCGCCGACTGTTCAAAACGGAACTCGGTCGGCAGTTTTCCCTTTCCAACTCCGTCGTGACGACGCGGTTGCCTTTGGCAAATCCCCCGCCTGGGCTGTCCCTTATTGGACAGTCTGAACGCGAGGCGCCGCCTATGAATCGGGCTTGCTCGAGTGAAGGTAGCAAGCATGCAGCGTCCCATTGAGACAGGTCGGTCCGTCCACCCCAGCGCGGAAGTGAAACCGACGGTTGGCGACTGCCCGGCTCTTCGAGTGCTGACGCGCCCGTCCAAGATTCAGGAGCGCGCGCGGCCGCGCGAACTGGCCGACGATGGGAAGCGGGCGGCGCGCTGGCCCCATCGCAAGGCCGCCAGGATGTTCAGTGCGGGTCGCGACGTCGGGCAGCATTCGAGCCGCTTCAGCGTGGTCGCCTTGTTGGCAAACCTGTGGCGCCCTTTCTAGAGCAGGTTCAAGGGCGGCGTTTACGCCGCCTGCGAGGACAGCCGGCCCTGGTAATAGACCGCCAACCCGTTGAGCGCGGCTTCGCCGTCACCCTTGAAGGTCGGGCCGTGCATCAGAGCGATCGTCCGGGGCTTCAGCCCCGCCAGCCGCCGCAGCGTCGGCTCGGCCAAAGGTGTCGCCGGCATGAAGGGCACGGCCTTCTCGGTCGCGATCGCGGGCCCAACGATGTCGCTCTCCGTGGTCACGTCGGCCGGCCCGAACTGAGTGAAGAGATCGCTGCAGAACAACGTTCCGGTCGTCTCCTCGAAGATCACGCCGGCATCCCAGTTGTGCGGCACGTGCGGCGTGTCGAGCCAGCGCACTTTCTTGCCGCCGAGATCGATCACTTCATCGTTCTTGAGCGCGCGCGGCGGGCGATCGGCCATGTCGGTCAGCCAGATGTTGCAGCCGATCTGGCCATGCGCCGGCACGGCCTTGGGCGCTGCGGCCAGCCACTGGTTGAGCGCGCCTAATTCGTCGGCCTCGACATGGCTGCACGTCATCCAGCGCAGCCGGTCGAGCGGCATCACGCGTTTCACCGCGTCGGAGACCAGCGGGAACAGCGCGCGCTGGCCATAGTGGAACAGCAAGGGCTGGTCGGCGTCGATCAGGAACTGGTTGAAGGTGAATCCCGTGGGCCCGACCTGGGGCACAAAGGTCGACAGGCGATAGACTTTGTCGGCAATCTCGGCGACTTCGGTTGTCATGGCTTGAGAACCTCTAGAAGCCTCTTATTGAACGCCTCGGCGGCCTCGTAGGCAACCCAATGGCCGGCCTCGGGGATGACGTTCATCACGAAGTCCGGCTGGAGCGCTCGAAACAGATCGATGCGCTCCTGGATATGGGGATAGGTGGTCGAATCGAACTCGCCCCAGATGCCGCTGAGCGGCGTCTTCACTCGCGGCAGCACTTCGCTGAGCTTATATGCCTGGCCCATGTCTCGGCTGCGGGTCTTGGCGCGCGTGGTGTTCATGATCTGCATGTAGATCGCGACACCGTCGACCTTGGCGGGATCGTGCAGCATCAGGATTTCCAGGTTGCGCCGCGCCTCGGCGGCCAGGATCTCGGGCGGCATCTCGGGCAGGAGCTTGCGCAGCTTGGGACCTGGCTTGCGCGTGGCTTTCAGCCCGCCGGCGCCGACCATGACGATGCGGCTGATGCGCGGTTCGAAAAGCGTGGCGATGTGGCCGGCCACCATGCCGCCGAAGGAGAAGCCGGTGATGGCGAACGGTTGTTCGGACGGCAGCAGGCCGTCCATCGCCGTCTTCACGCAGCGCGTCACCGACCAGACATCGCGCACGTCATCGGGCGGGTCGCTGTCGCCGAGACCCGGCAGGTCCGCGGCGTAGACGGTGAAATGTTCCGCCAGCGGCTGGACGTTGCGGATCCAGTGGATCCACGAGCCCGAGCCGCCATGGAAGAGCAGCAGGATCGGCTTGCCCGAACCTTCGCCCCAGACGTGCCACATCATGCGGCCGCCATTGCCCATGGGGACCCGCACGGCGCGTGACGTGGCTTCGATTGCCGCAATGTGTTCGGCAGCGGTGCGCCCGTCGGGCATTCTGGGCACGGCCGAATAGTCGAGGTTCATTTGTTGATCGCACCCAGCAGACGTTCGACGAAACCAGGCGCTTGCTTGCGGTCGATCCAGCGCAGCACCGTGACGAGATCGTTGTCGGGGTCGATCCACACGATGTGGCTCCCCCAGCCCAACGCGAAGTAGCTTGTTTCCGAGGCCGCCGCGAACTGGCGCCGGTCGGTGTTGAGCCACCACATCAGCCCGTAGAACGGCGCCACGGGGCAGGGCTTCACCAGTTCGTCGGTCCAGCCCTTGGGCAGGATCTGCTTGCCCTCCCAGGCGCCGCCTTGCGCGACCAGCACGCCCATCAGCGCGAGGTCGCGCGCCGAGATCACGATGCCGCCGCCCCAGTGTCCGCCGCCCGGCACGGAGATCATCTCCTTGCCGTCGATGGTGACGGTGGAGTTGCGATAACCATCCCACTTCCAGTCCGACGAGGCACCGATCGGATCCATGATGCGGCGCTTCAGCACCGACGGCAGCGGCTCCTTGAAGACCTGAAGCAGCGAGTAGCTCAGGCGGTTCACGCGCACGTCGTTGTATTCGTAGAATGTGCCGGGCTGCTTGAGCTTTCGCCGCGTGCCCTTGGGCGCTTCGGCGACGGCGAGGCCGACCACGCGATTATGGTCGATGCGGTCTTCCTTGCCGAACATCGTGCCTTCCCATTCGCTGGTCTGGGTCAGCAGGTGGCGCCAGGTGATGTCCTTGTTCTGCGCGCTCTTGAAGCCGTCATCGAGGGCATAGTCGGCGACTTTGTCGTCCAAGCTCTTGATCAGGCCATCGCCCAGCGCGAGGCCCGCGAGCAAAGCGAGGTAGCTCTTGGCGACGCTGAAGGTCATGTCGGGGTGCGCCACCTCGCCCCATTCGGCCAAAAGCTTGCCGCCGCGATAGACGACGCCAGCGTGGCCGCCGCGCGGCGTCACCGGGCCCAGCACCTCGTTGTCGGGGGCTTTTTCGCCCGAATCGTAGGTCATCACGAACTGGCCGTCCGGCATGTGCATGCTTCTGGACCATTTGGACTCGGCTGCTTTGGCGAAGGCGATCGCCTCTTTCAATTCATTCATGCCCGCAATCAACATTGGAGCCTGCCCGGGAGCAAGCGTAGAAAACGCGTCATGCCTATGCCGAACTCGATCACGATCCGCCGCCCCGACGACTGGCACGTCCATTTGCGTGACGGGCCGATGCTGCAGGCCTGCGCCGTGCACACCGCGCGCCAGTTCGCCCGCGCCATCATCATGCCCAACCTGGTGCCGCCGGTTACCAAGGTCGCGGAGGCGATTTCATACCGCGAGCGAATCCGCAGAGCGGTTCCGGCCGGGCTCATATTCGAGCCGCTGATGACCTGCTACCTGACGGACGATGCCGATCGCGTCGAACTCCTGCGCGGCAAGCAAGAAGGCGTGTGGGTCGCGGCCAAGCTCTATCCGGCGCATGCCACGACCAATTCAGCGCACGGCGTCACCTCGATGGACCGCATCGCCCGCGGGCTTGAGGCGATGGAGAAGGCGGGCATGCCGCTCCTCGTCCACGGCGAGGTGACCGATGCCGAGGTCGACATCTTCGACCGCGAGGCGGTGTTCCTGGACAAGGTGCTGGCGCCGCTGCTCAAGCGCCATCAGGGCCTCAAGATCGTGCTAGAACATATCACCACGAAGGAGGGCGTGGCCTTCGTCGAGGCGAGCGGACCCCGCGTCGGCGGCACGATCACGCCGCATCATCTGTCGTACAATCGCAACGCGATCTTCAAGGGCGGCATCCGTCCCCATCTCTATTGCCTGCCGATCGCCAAGAGCGAGGAACACCGGCTTGCGCTGCGTCGTGCGGCAACCTCGGGCAACGCGCAGTTCTTCCTCGGCACCGACACCGCGCCGCATACCGCCGACACCAAGGAATGCGCCTGCGGCTGCGCCGGTATCTTCAACGCGCCGGTGGCGATGCAGGTCTATGCCCAAGTCTTCGCCGAGGAGGGGGCGCTCGATCGGCTGGAGGCATTCGCGTCGCTGAACGGCCCAAGCTTCTACGGACTTCCCGCCAACCAGGACCGTATCACGCTGCGTGCGGCGCCCCTGCAGGCGCCCGACCGCATCGACGTTCCGGGCGGCAACAAGGGCGTCGTTGTGTTCCACCCCGACACGCCCGTCGATTGGGATTTCTGATCAGACGCAGGTAGCGAGCGCAAGCGCGGGTCCGAGGGTGAGGACGATGGTGACCAGGGCCGCCATCAGGGTCCAGGCAATCACGGTATGCAGGAAGATGCCGGTCGCGCCGACACCCGGATCCGACCGGGCGAGCCCGTGATCGCGCCACATCCAGCCGATCACGGCCAGATGGACCAGCAGCACGAGCACAAGGGCCACGCGCAGCGTGCCGGCCGGCCAGGCAAAGGCGCAACCGACGGCATGGATGGCGTAGAGGAAAACGAGCGCACTGCACCAGACGCCGAAGCCCGCCAGCAGCCACCACAGGCGCCGGGGCGGAACGGGACGGGTGCTCACGGCCGCGCGCTCAGCATCGCCACCAGCAGCGGCAGGGCCAGCACGAGGCCGAGCGCGATGAGGGCCGCCAGGGCGGTGTAGTCGAGCCAGAGCCGCGTCAGCCGCAGGTCCGTCGAGCGCAGCGGCGAGACCCGGCCGGCGCCGAGGCGCAGGAGATTGCTCGCGAGGAACAGAAGGCCGATGCCTGCGTGCACGGCGACGTAGAAGATGAGTGCGGCGGCGGTCGCGCCCAGCGCATGGTCCCGCGCCGGCGGGGTGACGCCCTCGAGCAGGCCCAAGCAAGCGGCAATGGCGGCGAGGAGCGCCAGCAGGGCGAGGCCGATCCAGCCGCGCGCCGATCCGCCGGCGGCGAGCGTTCGTAGCGATCCGCGTGCTGCCGCGGCGGCAATGGCCAGGCCCGCAAGGGCCGCGAGGACGAGCCCGAGGCTGGGCGCGGGTGTCACCGCCGCCGGCCAGTTGGGCGCGGCGATCCAGAGATAGAACGTCCCGAACACCAGGGACGCAAACAGGGTGCCGTCGGCCAGCAGCGTGAAAATCAGCGCCCACCATGACGGCGCGCCGGCCACCTCGGTATGGGGCGGCACGCTCACGCCATGTCCGACGGGCAGCGGACCATAGTCGCGCGCGAGCCCGGCGCTCTGTCCGGCCAGCACGAACAGGCCGGCGGTCAACAAAGCCGCGACGAGCGTCAGGGCGTAGAACTGGAACAGCATCGTCAGCACCGCCGCCGCGGTGGCGAGCGCCGTGCAGAGCGGTAGGTAGGTCGGACGCGGCAAGACGATCAGCTGCTCGGGCGCGCCGGAGGTGATGTGGACGCCCAGCGTCTCCTGCCAGCCGTTGCGTGCGAAGCCGAGATAGCCCTCGCCGCGCGCCAGCGACACGGCGCGCTCGCCCGCCGTGGTGTCGTCGGCTGTGGCGCCGACAAGCGGCAGCGAAGCGAACGCATAGGGCGCGGGCGGGATCGGCATCGCCCACTCGAACGTCGTCGCCCGCCACGGATCGCGCCGCACCCGGCGCCCGTAGCGGAACTGCGCCAGGAGGTCGATCACCACCAGCCCGAAGCCGATGGTCATGATGAAGCCGCCGACCGAGGACAGAAGGTTGAGCCCGTTCCAGCCGACATCCGCCGGGTAGGTGTAGATGCGCCGCGGCATGCCGAGCAGGCCGACCAGATGCATCAGGAAGAAGGTGAGGTTGAAGCCTATGAAGACCAGCCAGAAGGCGGGCACCGAGAGGCGGTGCACCGCAGTCCGTCCGGTCAGCAACGGCAGCCAATAGTAGAGCGCCGCCAACATGGGGAAGGCCAGCGCGCCGGCCACCACGTAATGGAAGTGGGCGACGACGAAGTAGGTGTCGTGCGCCTGCCAGTTGAAGGGGACGATGGCGAGCATGACGCCGGTCAGGCCGCCCAGCGCAAAGATGAAGAAAAAGCCGAAGACATAGAGCATCGGCACATCCCAGCGCGGCCGGCCGTGCGCCAAGGTGGCGAGCCAGGCGAAGATCTGAACCGCCGTCGGCACCGCGACGATCGCGGAGCCGGCGGAGAAGAAGGCGAGGGCGAGATGGGGAATGCCCACGGTGAACATGTGGTGCACCCAGATGCCGAAGCTCACGAAGGCCAGCGCGATGATCGCCACGACGATCGCCCGGTAGCCGACAAGCCGCCGGTTGGCAAAGACCGGGATGATCGTCGACAGGGCCCCGGCCATCGGCAGGAAGATGATGTAGACGTCGGGATGGCCGAACAGCCAGAACAGGTGCTGCCAGAGCAGCGGGTCTCCGCCCCTCTTGGGATCGAAGAACGGCAGCCCGAAGGCGCGCTCGGTTTCGAGCAGGATGGAGCCCAGGATCAGCGGCGGAAAGGCCACCACCATCATCAGCGCGGTGACCAGCATGTACCAGCCGAAGATCGGCATGCGGTCGAGCGCCATGCCCGGCGCGCGCATCTTGAGGATCGAGACGACGATCTCGACGGCCAGCGTCAGCGCCGAGATCTCGACGAACGTGATCCCGAGCAGCCAGACATCGGCGTTGATGCCCGGCGTGTAGACGTTCGAGCTGAGCGGCGTGTACATGAACCAGCCGCCGTTGGGCGCGACCCCGAAGACCAGCGAGAGGGTGATGATCGTGCCGCCGAACAGGTAGCACCAGTAGCCATAGGCAGTGAGCCGCGGGAAGGCGAAATCGCGGGTGCCGAGGATCTTCGGCGTGAGATAGACCGCCACGCCCTCGATCATGGGGACGGCGAACAGGAACAGCATCATCGACCCGTGCACGGTGAAGACCTGGTTGTAGGTCTCGGGATCCATGAAGTCGGAGTCGGGCGTGGCGAGCTGGACGCGGGTCAGCATGCCGAGCACGCCGCCGATCGCAAAGAACACGAATGCCGTGGCCATGAAGCGCAGGCCGATGACGGAATGGTTGACGGCAGCGAGACGCTGCACCCCGGGCCCGGTGGCCCAGATCGCGGTGAGCTCGCGGTGCAGCCGCAGCGCGCTCATTGCTGCTCCTTCGCAGCCTGCGCCAGCGCGGCGGCGAAGTCTTCCGCGCGATGGACGACGACGGCGAACCGCATCCTGGTATGGCCGAGGCCGCAGAACTCCGAGCAGCGGCCGTCATAGCGGCCGGGTTCGTCGGCCTGGATGCGCAGCAGGTTCACATGGCCCGGCACCGCGTCGATCTTGCCGGCCAGGCGCGGCACCCAGAAGGAATGGATGACGTCGGCGCTGGTGACCGCGATGTCGACGGGAACGCCGGCGGGCAGGTGCAGGACGTTTCTGGTTAAAACCCCGCCCTGGTCGGGATAGCGGAAGGTCCAGACCCATTGCCGTCCCTCGGCCTCGATCCTGGGTGGTGCGTTTCCCACCAGCGGCAGCAGCCGCTCGCCGGCGACCAGCCCATAGGCGACGAGCGGCGGCAGGACGACCGCCGGCAGGACGAGGCCGCCCAGCACGATCCAGCGCGCCGGCGACACGCCGGACCCCCAGCCCGGCCGGCGGATCACCTGCACGAAGACGACCATGACCAGCGCGAAGAGCGCGGCGGCGCCCGCCAGCATCACCCACCACAGGGTCGCGATCGAAGCCGCCGATGGCCCGGCTGGATCGAGCGTCGAGCCTGGTCCGCTGCAGCCGGCCAGCGCCGCGGCCCATCCCGCTTGGAGCGCCACCGCCAAGACGCTACGATCCCGGCTTGAAGGATGCTTGCGACTCGGAGGACGAGGACCATGGCGAAGCAAGGCGATCCTGCGGCCCCGTCCCATAGTCCGGTCGTGCTCGAGCTGCAGCGGCTCGATGTCGGCTCGGTGGTCGCCCTGGTTGGCCATCCGATCCACGTAATGATGGTGCATTTCCCGATCGCCTTCGTGATGGCGACCCTGGGCGTCGATATTTTCTACTGGTGGTCGGGCGACGCGTTCTGGGTGCGGGTCGGCCTGTGGTCGGCCGGCATTGCCTTCTGGACCGGCGTCGCCGCAAGCATCGTGGGTATTGCCGAGATCCTGCTGGTGCCCGGCATCCGGGCCCTCGAGGCGAGTTGGTCCCATGCTGTGGCAGCGATGACCCTGGTCGCGATCGCCGGCGCGAACTGGGGCCTGCGCCTGATCGATCCCGGCGAGGTCCTGACGCACGGTCTTGCTCTGTCCGCGCTCGCCGCGGCGATGACGGGCTTTGCCGGCTGGCATGGAGGCAAGCTCGTGTTCGATCATGGCGTCGGCGTTCTGGTGTCGGAGAAGAGCTGACGCAGCTTGCCGGGCTCGAACAGGCCGGGGGCGAACTGGTTCGAGTCGATATGGGGCTTGGCGAGCACGATCCAGATGATGGCGCTCATCAGCACCAGATAAGCGCTCGTCAGCGCGATGTGCGGGAACAGCCCGAAGCGGCCGCCAGGCAGGAACAGATGCGCGAGGACGAGTCCCGCAACCACGTGCAGCATCACCATGCCGCCCACCAGCATCATTTTCAGCGAGAACCATTCCTGAAACGTGGCCTGGAGGAAGATCAGCGCGGTGCCGCTGCCGATGGCGAGGACGGCGGCGGGCGAGGTCATCCCGACATAGACGAAGCGGGTCAGGCGGTGCAGGCGGTCGAGATCCGGCCCCGCCGCGACCGTCGCGCGCTGCCAGAACAGGAAGGGCAGGACGAGCAGCCCGCCCGACCACACGGCGATCGCGGCCAAGTGGACGAATTTCAGGAAGACCGTCACAGAGCGGGCTCGCTGGGTCGCAGGCTGGACCAGGCGAGCCAAAGCCCCACGCCGAGATAAGGGACAGCCGCCGGCACCCACATCAGCAGTCCGGCAAGCTGCTGGTCGGCGAGGGGGCTTAGCCCCCAAGGCGCTGTGCTCGCGAGATGCACCGGATAGAGCGGCCCGGGCGCGAAAACGATCAAGGCGCCGAGCAGGCCCATTTGTCCGATCGTCGCGACCAGCGCGACCAGTGCCACGCCGGGCGGCGTCGTGGGCGCCAGGATCGCCCGCCACATCAGCCAGGCGCTGCCCAGCAACGACACCTGCATCAGGCAATAGGCCGGCACGCTGGCGAGGCCCCAGGCATAGGGCCCCGGCGCGTGCCATAGCCACAGGATGACGGCGCTTGTCGCGACCAGCACGGCCAGCGGAGGGGAGCCCGCGCGCGTCATCGGAAAAGCCAGCGCCAGAAGTGGCGCCACGGCGGCGACCAGAAGGACATGGTGCAGCACCCGCACCGAGAACAGCGCCGAAGACAGCGCGCAGACGGGCGATACGAAGATGACGACCATCAGCGCAAGCGCCGCCCAGCCGGCGCGGGCGTCGGAGGATCGCCCACGAGCAACCACGAGCGCCAGGGCCGCGAGCATGGCCATCAGCAGTGGATCGAGATTCCAGCGCGTCCAGATGTCGTGCGGCACAGGTGCCGGGCCGCAATAGGCAATCATCGGATCCGGCATGACGGTGCGCTTCCTCCCGCTTCTTTGTTGCGTTGCAACGCACGGGCGATGCTCAACTCTAACAAATGCAACCGGTGTTGAATAGCTTGGCGCGCGGGCGCTCCCGACGGTGATACACAAGCCGCATGCGGTGAAGACGTAGCGTGGCGGGGTTGGCGTAGTTGGCGCTGGCCACCCGTAGCTGTCATCCTGAGCGCAGCAAAGGATCTCATCGCCGATTGCCGCCGGCATGAGATCCTTTGCTGCGCTCAGGATGACAAAAAGCTGGTTTGCTCTTGATGCCGATCGTCCGTCTGAAAGGTCGGCAGGCATACCGGCAAAATGCCGGCACTGGTCTTCGCACCATGGACAGGCTTGGCATGGGCAATGCAGAGTAACAGCATGGATGCCCGCGCTTCGTGCATGACGCACGCTTCGTCGCGCATCGAGCTATTGATGACCGCGGGACAGGGAGCAGCCTATGCAGCTTCTCTATAGCGTTCGCGGTGCGGTCTGGATCATCGTTTACCTGTTGTTCATCCTGGCCCCGCTGTTCGCGCTGCTGTTGGGCTCGCATCCGCCGGCGCGCGATTTCTGGACGGAGTTCGCGGTCGCGCTCGGCTATTCGGGGCTGGCGATGATGGGCCTGCAGTTCGGCCTCACGGCGCGCTTCCGCTACGTCACCGCGCCGTGGGGTGAAGATGTCATCTATCATTTTCATCGTCAGGTCTCCCTGACGGCGGTCGGGCTGGTGATCGCGCATCCGATCATCCTGTTCGCCGTCCAGCCCGAATTGCGCGCGCCGTCGAATCTCGGCGATGTGCCCCTCAGCGCCTATTTTGCCGTCCTGTCGATCTTCTCGCTGATCGCCCTGGTGGTGATGGCCCTCTGGCGCGCGCGATTGAAGATCAGCTACGAGGCCTGGCACCTCAGCCATATCGTGCTCGCGGTTGCAGCCGTCGCGGCGGGGCTGGCGCACATGGTGGCATCGGGCTTCTACATGCCCGATCCCTGGAAGCGTGCGCTGTGGATCGGCCTCGCGATCTTCTGGATCGCCCTGCTTGTTTACGTGCGCCTCGCCAAGCCGCTGTTCTTGCTCCGCCGCCCGTATCGCGTTTCAGAAGTGCGCAAGGAACGCGGCGATACCTCGACCTTGGTGATGGAACCGGACGGCCATGCGGGCTTCCGCTTCACGCCGGGCCAGTTCGGCTGGCTCACGGTGTGGGGCAGCCCATTCACGATCACCGGGCATCCGTTCTCGCTTTCCTCCAGCGCCCAGGCCGCCGGCGGCAGGGTCGAGATGACCATCCGGAACCTGGGCGACTTCACGAGCACGATCCACGAGCTTCTGCCGACGGGACAGCGCGTCTACCTCGACGGTCCGTACGGCGCCTTCACCATCGGCAATCCGGCCGACATGCACGTGCTGATCGCGGGCGGCATCGGCATCACGCCGATGATGAGCATGATCCGCACCCTCGCCGACCGCGGCGACAGGCGGCCGGTGATCCTGCTCTACGGCAGTAAGGATTGGGAATCGATCATCTTTCGCGAGGAGCTGGAGGCGCTGAAAGCACGGCTGAACCTCGTGATCGTGCACGTGCTGAGCGATCCGCCGGCCGGCTGGACGGGTGAGCAGGGCCATATCACCGCCGCAGTATTCAAACGGTATCTGCCGCCGCCCTATGCCGACCATGAGTATTTCATCTGCGGACCCAACGTGATGATGGACGCCATCGAAAAGGCGCTGGGCGAGATGCACGTGCCGATGTCGAAGTACCATTCCGAACGCTACAGCTTCGTCTAGGGAGGTCCGATGCGCCGTTTGTTCGCCGACCGGCTGGTGCTCGCCACCGGGCTGATCGTGATCCTGATGTCGGCCCTGTTCGCGCTCTGGCGCGTGGCAGGCTAAACAAAGCGCAGGTCGATTTTGCGTGTCAAATTTTGTGCGTGCACCGATTTGCTCTATCGTCACGCCATGAGCAAACGAAGCGTTCCCGCCGGCGCCGTCGTGCGCGGCACCGACAAAGGCTATACCCACGCCGTCCTCAAGCCGGGCAGCGAGCGTCCCGTCGAGCAGGTCGACCAGAAATATCCCTACCTCCGGCCGCGTGATGCTGCGACGCTGATCCTAGTGCGCCAGCGCGGCAAGATCCCCGAAGTGCTTTTGGGCTGCCGCGACGCCAAGCATGCCTTCATGCCCAACCGCTATGTCTTTCCAGGCGGCCGGGTCGATCGCGCCGATGCGCATATCCCCGTGGCGACGCCGCTCGACCGTTTCGTCGACGAGCGGCTGCGCAAGGCGGCAACGCCGCAACGGGCGCGAGCCCTGGCCGTTGCTGCGGTGCGCGAGACCTTCGAGGAAACCGGACTGATGCTGGCCAAGCCGTTGAAAGGTGGGCCGCCTGAGGAGGATTTCGGCGAGCATTGGCATGGCTTCTTGGACAAGGGCATGGCGCCCGCGCTCGACTGTCTCGACCTGATTGCGCGCGCGGTGACGCCGCCTGGTCGGCCGCGCCGCTTCAACGCGCGCTTCTTCATGGCGCGGGCCGAGGATGCCACCGGCGAGATCCGCCATTCGAGCGAATTGGGCGACATCCGCTGGGTGCGCCTCGACGAGGCGCGCGAGCTGCCGCTGCCCACCATCACCGGCCTCATCCTGGGCGAGATCGGCCGGCTGGTGAAGGAGCCACCCAACCGCAAGAGGCAGCGCAAGATCCCGCTCTTCACCACGGTGCACCGGCGGCACCTTATGCTCGAGGAATAGCCGATGGCGGCGCGCGCCGAGATTGCCTCGTCGCCCGCTCCCGCGGCCGTAGCGCCGGGCGCCGCCTTGCCGCTGCGCAGCGGCGTGCGCCTGCGCGCGCTGGTGCTGATCCGCTGGGCCGCCGTCGCGGGCCAGCTCTTCACCGCCGCCGTCGTCCATTGGGGTCTGGGCTTCACCCTGCCGGTGCTGGCGGTGGGCGGTGCGATCGCGCTGTCGGCCCTGCTCAATCTCACGGTGAGTTTGGGACGGCCCGCATCGGCCCGCATCGACGACCGCGAGGCCACGGTCTTTCTCGCTTTCGACATCCTTCAGCTTGCCGTGCTGCTCTATCTCACCGGCGGCCTGGTCAACCCGTTCGTGCTGCTGCTGCTGGCGCCGGTCGCCATCGGCGCCACTATCCTGTCGCTCGCCAGCAACATCGCGCTGTCGCTGCTCACCATCGCCAGCATCGCGCTCTTGGGGATCTTCCACCAGCCGCTGCCCTGGCGTGGCCCGCCGCCCGACCTGCCGGAGATCTATCGCGCCGGCGTGTGGGCGGGCCTCACCCTCACCACGCTCCTGATCACGCTCTATGGCTGGCGGCTGGCCGAGGAAGCGCGGCAGATGGCCGACGCGCTGGGCGCGGCGCAGGCAGCGCTCGCCCGCGAGCAGCGCCTGTCGGCCCTCGGAGCGCTGGCCGCCGCCGCCGCGCACGAGCTGGGCTCGCCGCTGTCGACCATTGCGGTGGTGACCAAGGAAATGCTGCGTGAGGTCGAGCCCGACGATCCGCTGCGCGAGGATGTCGAGCTTCTGTCCGCCGAGTTCGAGCGCTGTCGGGCCATCCTGGCCCGCCTGTCGGTCGATCCGGCGGGCGACGTGTCCGACGCCTACACGCTTGTTCCCTTGCCGGCGCTGATCGAGGCAGCGGCGCAGAACTACAAACGCGAGGGCATTGCGATCGTCTTCGAATCCGGCCCGATCGGAGAGACCGCTCCGGCAACGGCGCCGATCCAGGTACGCAGTCCGGAGATCATGCAGGGCATCGGCAACATCGTTCACAACGCCGTTTCGTTCGCCCGGCGCGAAATCCTCATCGCCACCCGCTGGACCGCCGAATGGTCCGAAGTCGAAGTCTCCGACGACGGTCCGGGCTTCTCGCAGGCCCTGCTCGACGAATTGGGCACCCCGTTCATTTCCACGCGCCAGGGCGAGGAAGGACACATGGGATTGGGTGTTTTCATCGCCAAGACGCTATTGGAACGCACCGGCGCCACCGTCACCTTCGGCAACCGCCTGGCCGGCGGCGGTGCGGCGGTGGCGGTGCGCTGGCCAAGTCCCGTCTTCAAGGCTACATAGCCGCCGATGTCGAAGGAGTCGCCATGAGCCAGGACACAGGCGCCAACCGCCCGGTGTCGCCCGTCATTGCCGGCGCGACGACGAACAAGGAACGCACCTTGCTGATCGCCGATGACGACGCGGCGTTCCGCAACCGCATTGCACGTGCGCTCGAGCTGCGCGGATTCATTGTCACGTCGGTCGGCTCGGTCGCCGAGGCGCTGGCGCAGACCGCGCGTCCGCCGGCCTTCGCCGTGCTCGACCTAAGGTTGGGCGACGGCAACGGGCTCGAGCTGGTGGGACCGCTGCGCCAGGCGCGGCCCGATATCCGCATCGTCGTGCTGACCGGCTACGGCAACATTGCAACCGCCGTCGCCGCCGTGAAGGAAGGCGCCGTCGACTATCTCGCCAAGCCGGCCGATGCCGACGCCATCGAGCAGGCGCTGACCGCGCACGGCCGCAAGCTGCCGCCGCCGCCCAGCAACCCGATGTCGGCCGACCGCGTGCGCTGGGAGCACATCCAGCGCGTCTTCGAGCAGTGCGACCGCAACGTCTCGGAGACGGCGCGTCGCCTCAACATGCACCGCCGCACCCTGCAGCGCATTTTAGGCAAGCACGCGCCCCGCGAGCATTGAGCGCCGCAGAACGATGACACAAAAAGCCTCATCCTGAGAAGCGCGCCGTAGGCGTGCCTCTCGAAGGATGGGCCACACATTCCATCGTTTGCCCACCCTTCGAGACGCGACCCTTCGGGCCGCTCCTCAGGGTGAGGTTGATGTATGCGTCTTGAACACGCTTCACGCCCGCCGGTTCTGCGCGTTCCAGTAGAGCTCGAGATTGGAAATCAGCGCCGGGCTGAAATGACAGTAGGCCTGCTCCCGGGCATAGAGGGCGGCGTAGCGGCGAAACGTGTCGAGCGGCTCGGCCGCGAAGCGGAGCGCGCGGCGATTGCCGATCGAGCCCACGACGCCTGAGCCCGTCAGCCGGTCGATGACGCGCGCAATGGTCTGGTCCATGGCGCCGGGCTCGATGACCTCGTCGCAGATCATGCGGCCGACATCGGAATCGCACTCGATACGACGCTCGTACATGATTGCCTGGCGGGCGATGCGATCGCCGACGAAACGGGCCAGCCGGAGATTGGCCATCGCCGGTATGATGCCTTCCTTGCGCGCCGGCAAGGTGAGGTAGGCGCCGCGCTCGGCGATGTTGAAGTCGCTTGCAAGGAGGATCTGGCAGCCGCCGCCGATGGCGAAGGTTTCTATCGCCGAGATCCACAGCTTTTCGATCGACTCGCCCGAGACCTCGTCGGGCGTCACATCCCGTCGCGCCAGGCCGCGGAACATCTTGCTCACGAAGCCGAGGTCGCGAACCATGAACCACAGGAACGGGATCTTGCCGTGATAGAGATGCGTGAGATTGATGCCGGCATTGTAGACGCGCCGGCCGGCATACTTGCCCTCCGGCACGACGTCGCCGCGCAGCACCGCGACCTGGCTCTCCGGATCGAGGATGCAGACGTCGGCAGCGATCTCCGTGGCAGGTTGCGTGGAATTGTCTTCTGAATTCAGGAAGCGCTTGTTGGCCAGCAACAGCACCGCCGCCTTGCCGTGGCGTTCGACGCGGGCGAAGCCGAGGTCGAGCCGGCCGTCGCGCAAGAACTTGGCCAGGGCCTCGGCCGATTCCGCGCGGGGCAACAGCATGGCGTGACAGAGATGCAGCCCGCTCGCGGCGTCGGCCAGGAACTGGTTGCACAGGATGCCCTGGTCGATCTCGCAACCGTCCTTCTCGGACTGGCGCAGCTCGGCTTCGGCTGAAACCTCGGCGCGCGTCGGCGCGAGGCCGGGGACCGCATCGGCCGCGTCGTAAACCAGCTGCTCGATGCGCACGAACCTGGCGCGGCCGTTGGTCAGCCGGTCGTAGAGCGTGCGGGCATGGCGCCGCAGGAAGGTGAAGCGGGCGTCCCGCGCAGCCTGCTTCAGGGCCTCGGCCGCGCCATGGGCCGCCGCGTCACGTTTGGGCTTGGCGGGCAGACGGGAGAGCTGTTGCTTGGCGTCGCGCCAATAGAGGGCGAAGCGGGCCGCATCGGCTGAAAAGTCGCCGCTGGCCGCGACCGGCGCCGATACCACCGAATCCATGCCGTCGTCCCTGCCTGGAAAATGTTGGAGCGGGCGACGGGATTTGAACCCGCGACCTACGGCTTGGGAAGCCGACGCTCTACCCCTGAGCTACACCCGCATCGGGGGTATTCTAGCCCGCGGCCGTGCCGGAGGTCCAATCGTCCGATCACGTCTCTCAGGCGTCGTCCGAGCCCAACGCGGCCAAGCTGTCCTCTATTTCCTGCAGCGTTGCCTTGAGCGTGACGATCAAATGGTCGCTCTCACCGATGAAGTTGACGCCGTCGTCGGTGACCGGGAAGGGGTACGGCTTGTCACGAAGCAGAACGATCTGCCGCTGCACGTTCGCGCGGGCTTCCATCAATTGCTGGCGTAGGCTTGGTTCCGGGCGCGGCATGCCTGCACTATAGGCCACCCTGGTGCGGGGCGAGAGGCTTCGGGGTTGAATTTCAGACCGAGACAGTGCCATCTGGGCCGATGCTGGACGAGGTCTTGACCGCCCAGGAACGCGCCGTCGTGGCGCGCGCCAGGGCTTTCGCCGAAGAACAGGTCGCGCCCAACGCGGCGCGCTGGGAATGGGAGCGGCATTATCCGCTGGAGACCATCCGGGGCGCCTGCGCCGCCGGTCTCAACACTATCGAGCTGGCGAAGAAGCATGGCGGGCAGGGGCTCTCCTTCTCCTGCAAGCTGCGCGCTTTCGAGGAGATCGCCCGGCACGACTTCGCTTTCGCCTTTGCGCTGATCAATCACCACAACGCCGTCGCCCGCTTCGCCCGTGACGGCCAGCCGGCGCATGTAGCGCGCCTGTTGCCGCGCATGATCGCGGGCGAGGTGATCGGGTGTGCCGGCTTGAGCGAGCCCGGGGTCGGCAGCGATTTCGGCGGCCTGGAAATGTCGGCGGTGAAGCTCGAGGGCGGCTGGAAGCTGAATGGCGTCAAGGCGTGGATCACCAACGCTGCCGTCGCCGGCCTTTCGGTGGTCTATGCCCAGACCGATCGAACGCAGGGCTATCGCGGCATCGCCTGCTTCGCCATCGAGGCCGACCGCCCGGGCTTCCAGCGCGACAAGCCGTTCGAGCTGCATGGCGGCCACGCCATCGGCGTCGGCGGCTTCCATCTGGTCGACTACGTGGCGCCGGACGAAGCGGTGCTGCATCCGCCCGGGCAGGCCTTCAAGGCGGCGCTGGCCGGCATCAACGGTGCGCGCGCCTACGTCGCGGCCATGTGCTGCGGCATGCTGCAGGCCTCGCTGGAGACCGCGGTGCGCTATACGCAGCAGCGCAAGACCTTTGGCCAGCCCGTGCTCGATCATCAGGGCGTGCGCTGGAAGCTGGTCGACGCCGCGACCGATCTCGAGGCCGCACGGCTGCTCACCTATCGCGCGTCACGCATGATCGACGAGGGCGGCGATGCCGTGCTCCCGGCGGCCTATGCCAAGAAATTCGCAACCGAGATGGCGCTCCGGCGCATCGCCGACTGCATCCAGGCGATGGGCGCCAACGGCTTGCGCGCCGAGTATCCGCTGGCGCGTCATCTGGCGGGCGCCAAGATCGCCGCCTACACCGACGGCTCGATCGAGATGATGAACGAGCGCATCGGCGCCGGGCTGCCCCAGGTGTTCGGGTGATCCTCTCGACCGTCGAGATGCATACGGGCGGTGAGCCGACCCGCATCATCGTCGATGGCTGGCCCACCTTCGCCGGCAAGACGCTTTTGGACAAGCGGCGCGAAGCGAAGGAACGCTTCGATCACCTGCGGCGCGGCCTGATGCTGGAACCGCGCGGCCACGACGGCATGTATGGCGCGCTGCTGGTCGAGCCCGATCACCCCGAGGCCGATCTCGCCGTGCTGTTCATGCACAGCGAGGGCTACTCGACAATGTGCGGCCACGCCACGATCGCGCTGGCGCGCTGGGCGGTCGACAGCGGCCGCGTGGCACGCCGCGAGCCTGCGACGATCGTGCGCCTGCAATGTCCCTGCGGACTGGTGACGGCGAGCGTCGCCGCCGACGGCACGGTGCGGTTCGAGAGTGTGCCGGCCTTCGCCGCGGCGCGCGAGCGCATCGTGGCGACCGGCATCTGGGGCCCTGTGACGGTCGACGTCGCCTATGGGGGCGCCTTCTATGCAATCCTCCCTGCCGACTCGATCGGCCTCGATCTCCACGCTTCGCCGATGCGCGCCATCGTCGATGCCGGCGAGGAGATCACCAAGGCCGCGTCTGCGGCGATCGCCATCGAGCATGCCGACGAGCCCGATCTTGCCTTTCTCTACGGAACGATCCTGACCGATGGCGGCGACGGGGCGAGCGGCAAGCCGAGCCGCAACGTCTGCATCTTTGCCGGCCGGCAGATCGATCGCAGCCCGACCGGCAGCGGCGTGACCGCGCGTCTGGCGCTCGATGCGGCGCGCCGCAAGGTGGGAACGGGCGAAGAGCGCCTGTTCGAGAGCTGCACCGGCGCGGTCTTCAGCGGCAAGGTTTTGCGCGAGGCGCCGCCGGTTGGCCGCGCGAAGTCGGTGATCGTCGAGGTGGCCGGCCGCGCCCATCAGACGGGTGAGGCGCGCTTTCGTTTCGACGACGACGATCCGTTGCGCGAGGGCTTCTCTCTCGGCCACTGAGGCACGGCTTTATTTACGACCATGCTGTCATCCCGAGCGCAGCGAGAGGCCTTTGCTGGGGCCTAAAGGTCCCTCGCTGCGCTCGGGATGACAGTTGTGAGGTGTCGACTGCCATGCGTCGGCCTCACGCATTGTGCGCGCGCTTCAGCGCCTGATCGAGATCGTCAAACAGATCGTTCGCATCCTCGACGCCGACCGAGAGCCGCAACAGATCCGTCGGGCAGAGTGTGCCGGGCCCTTCGATGCTGGCGCGATGCTCGATGAGGCTTTCGACGCCGCCCAGCGACGTCGCGCGCTTCCACAGACCGACCCGGGCCGCGGTGGCGATCGCGGCGCGCTCGCCGCCCTTGATGCGCACCGACAGCATGCCACTGAAGCCGCCCGTCATCTGCCTCTGCGCCGTCGCGTGGCCAGCGAAGGAAGGCAGGCCGGGATAGAGCACCTCTTCCACCATGGGATGCGCCGCGAAGCGCTCGGCCAACGTCTCGGCCGAGCGGCAGGCCCAGGCGACTCGCGGAAACAAGGTGCGCATGCCGCGCATCAGCAGCCACGCCTCGGTCTGGCCCAGGATCGTGCCGAGCTGGGCGCGGATGGCGCGCAGCTTCGCCCAGTAGGCGTCGTCGCGGGCGCCTACGAGGGCGCCGGCGATGAGGTCGGAGTGGCCGTTGAGATACTTGGTCGCCGAGTGCATGACGATGTCGGCGCCATGCTCGATCGGCCGCGTGAGTACCGGTGTTGCCACCGTGGAATCGACGCCCAGCAGCGCGCCGGCGCGATGGGCGATCTCGGCCGCCGCCGCGATGTCGGTGACGCTCCAGGTCGGATTGGCCGGCGTCTCGATCCAGACCAGCTTGGTGGCACCCGGCCTGACGGCGGCGGCAATGGCGTCGCTCCGGTCGGCATCGACGAAATCGACTTTCAGGCCCCACTGCGTTGCAAAAGTTGCAAGCCAGTTCCGCAAAGACCAGTACATCACCTTGGGTGCGACGACATGATCGCCCGGCGCCAAGGCCAGGAAGCAGGCCGTGGCGGCGCTCATGCCCGACGAAAACACCAGCGCCTTCGGGCCGCCTTCGAGGGCGGCGAGCGTGGCCTCGGCCTGGTCGAAGGTCGGATTGTCGGCACGCGCATAGATACGGCCGGAACGATAGCCGTTGTCCTCGTCACGTTGATACGTGCTCGCCATATGGATAGGCGGCACCACGGCCTTCGTCACCGGATCGATCCAGCCCATTGCCTGAGCGGCCAGCGATGCGGCGGCGAAGTTCTTGTCGGACATCTTGGACACCGTGAGCTTACGAGTTGCTTACATCAAACGTGCTTTTATAGCGCATCATCGCACTTGAGTTGGAGATGCTTTACTATCTGCCCTCGTAGTGAACTAGGGACGATAAACGTACCGTGGTTCACTGCAGTTCGCGTGGACTGCGTCGTGACGGCTTGCCCTCGGGGAGATGCGCGTATGGACGTTGAAACCTTTGCTCACCAGCCACAGTTGCAGCACGCCGGCCGCGGCGATCGCGTGGCGCGTACGCGTGAAGCCATCATCGCATCGGCGCTGGCTCTGGCCCTGGCCGGAGAAGTGGCGCCGATCGTGCGCGATATCGCCAAGATGGCCGGCGTTTCGGCACGCACCGTGTTCCAGCATTTTTCCGATACCGCCGAGCTCTACGTTGCCGTCCTCGGCCGCGTACTTGCGGCGGTCGTCGGCGAAGCGCCCGATCCGGGCGCTACCTGGCCGATCGATGAGCGCGTCTCGATGATCATCAATCAGTGCAGCGAGCGTTGCGAACGCCTGCTGCCGATGTGGACCTTCGTCGAAACGCTGCAGCGCCGTTCGTCGGACGCGGCCGACATGGTGGTGCAGATGTACACCGCCAATCGCATGCAGCTTTCGCACTGGTTCGATCGCGAGCTGACGGCGCTGCCGCCGGAGGCGCGCGAGCGCACGCTGAATGCGCTGGCGATGGCGCTCGCGCCCGAGAGCTGGGTCGTGCTGCGTCAGCGGTTGGGCCTCACGGTCGAGCAGGCGCGCGACGAATTGCGCTTCGTCGCCCGGGCCGTCTTCACCGACGGCGCGGCGCGGCGCTAACCGAGGCACGGCGCGCCAGCTGCTCGAGGGCGCGATCGCGCAAGCCCAGCTCGCTGAGGTGGGCGATGGTATTCTGGACGTAGGCGAGATTCGTGCCGGTGGCGCCGCATCCGCGTCGCACCAGCGACGCCGCCGTGGCAAGCGGCAGCTTGCCCGCGAACTGGCGGTGCCCGCGATCGGCGAGATAGACCAACGCCCGCACCGTGCGGCCATTGTCGAGTTGGATCGGCCGAACGGTTTCCCGGTAGACGCCGTCATTGTCGATCTCGCGGTGTATCAGATAGCGCCGCACCGCGTCGTAGCGCGCGGCCGGCAGGCGATAGGCGAGGCCGCGGCAGGCGCCTCCCGGCAGCAAGCCGAGAATCAGGCCGGGTTGCTGCGGCGTGCCGCGATAATGCTCGGAGTAGATGCAGAGGGCCCGATGCCAACCGTGCAGGCGCGCGGCCCGCGTCTCCGGCGTGGCGAAGCCCGGGTGCCACATCAGCGAGCCGTAGCCGAAGACCCAGCGTGGCTTGGCCTCGCTACTGTCGCGCGCGACGCTCACGCCTGGTGGAGATGGATCAGCGCGCGGCGGATCTCGCGGGTGCGCGTGAACAGATCGAACAGCTTGTCGCCTTCGCCCCAGCGGATGGCGCGCTGCAGATAGAAGAGATCTTCCTGGAAGCGCTGCAGGACCTCGAGCACGGCCTCGCGGTTGTTCAGGAACACATCGCGCCACATCGTCGGATCGGAAGCGGCGATGCGGGTGAAGTCGCGGAAACCGCCGGCGGCGAAACGCAGCACCTCGCTGTTGAGATGGCCGGCGAGATCGTCGGCCGTGCCGACGATACTGTAGGCGATGAGATGCGGCAGATGGGACGTGATGGCCAGGATGCGGTCGTGGTCGGCCGGATCGAGCCGCTGCACCTCGCTGCCCAGCCCCTTCCAGAACGCCTCGAGCTTGTCGACGGCGGCGGGATCGCTGCCGGGCAGCGGCGTCAGGATGGTCCAGCGGCCGTCGAACAGGTCGATCAGCGCGGCCTCGGGACCGGAATTCTCGGTGCCGGCCACCGGATGCGCCGGCACGAAATGCACGCCCGCCGGAATGTGCGGCTGCATGGCGTCGACCACCGCCTGCTTCACCGAGCCCACGTCGGAGACGATGCAGCCGGGCTTGAGCGCCGGCGCGATGAGGCGCGTGGCCTCGCCGCAGGCGCCGACCGGCGTGCAGACGATCACCAGGTCGGCATCCTCGCAGGCGGCCGCGAGGTCGGTGCCGCAATGATCGACCAGCTTCAGCCGGTTGGCGGTCTCGGCCGTCTCGGCCCGCCGCGTGGCGGCCACGATCTTCTTGGCGAAGCCGCCTCGCCGCGCGGCCAGTGCGATCGAGCCGCCGATCAGGCCGATGCCGATCAGCGCGATCTTGTCGAACATCGGCTGGCCCTTGGGGGACGTGCTCATTTGGCGGCGACGAAGCGGGCGAGCGAGTCTCGGACGGCCTTCACCTCGGCCTCGGTGCCGATGGTGATGCGCAGATGCTCGGGCAGGCCGTAGCCTGCCACCATGCGCGGGATCAGCCCGTCATTCATCATCCAGTCGTTGGCGGCGGCGGCGCGCTCTTTCGAGCCGAAACCGACCAGCAGGAAGTTGCCGACGCTGGGCAGCGGCTTCAGGCCGAGCTTGGCGAGCTCGGTGCTGAGCCAGGGCAGCCAGATGTCGTTGTTGGTGCGGCTGGCGTCGGTGTGGGCGATGTCGCCGAGCGCGGCGATACCGGCGATCTGCGCCGCCAGATTGACGTTGAACGGCTGGCGCAGCCGGCTCATGACGTCGACGACGCCGGCCGGGCCGTACATCCAGCCCAGCCTGAGACCGCCCAGGCCGTAGATCTTGGAGAAGGTGCGGGTCATCACGACGTTCTCGGCCTGGTCGACCAGCTCGACGCCCGATTCGTAGTCGTTGCGGCTCACATATTCGGCGTAGGCCGCGTCGATCACCAGCAGCACGCTCTTGGGCAAGCCGGCATGCAGGCGCCGCACATCGTCCTTCGTAATATAGGTTCCGGTCGGATTGTTCGGATTGGCCAGGCAGACGATGCGGGTCTTGTCGGTGACCTTGGCCAGCAGCGCATCGACGTCGGCGCGGTAATCCTTCTCCGCCGCGGCGACCGGCGTGGCGCCGACGCCCAGCGCATTGATGGGATACATCAGGAAGCCGAACTGGCTGTAGAGCAGCTCGTCGCCTGGGCCGCAGTAGGCGCGCACCAGGAGGTTCAGCAGCTCGTCGGAGCCTGCACCGCAGACGATGCGCTCTGCGTCGAGGCCGTAGTGCCGGCCGATCGCCGCGCGCAGCTTCTCGGTGCCGCCGTCGGGATAGCGGTGGAGCTCGGCGGCCGCCTTGGCATAGGCCGCCATCGCCTTGGGGCTCGGCCCCAGCGCGCCTTCGTTGGACGACAGCTTGGCGATCGTCTCCTTGCCCTCGACCGAATCCTTGCCCGGCACGTAGGGCGCGATCTTCATGATACCCGGCCGCGGGGCGAGGGCGCTCATGGCAGTCTCCCGTTAGAATTGATCATGGCCGCGCCCCTAGGTTCGAGGCGTGGCCGGAACGGCATAGGCGCCGATCGCGGCGACGCGACCGCTCGTCAGTCCCAGGGCGGTTCCGAGCTCAAGCAGGCGCTCGTCGCCGTCGGCCAGCACGCCCGGCAGCTCGACGAGGTAGTGATGCACGCCGCCCGCGACCTGGTCCAGCGCCGACGTGAAGGCAGGCAGGCCGACCTTGGCCAGCGCGCCGGCGATGCGGTTGCGGCTGAGCCCGGTGACGGCCTCGACCGAGACCAGGGTGCGATCATCGCCGGAATCCTCGGGCTCCATGCGCGCCAGCACGAAGGCCGATATGCCGCGGGCCCGTGCGTTGGGCATGTCGAGGAAGGGCAGGCGGGCGACCACGTTGGGCAGGGTCGCGTCGCGGCCCGCGAGCAGCGGCCACCACGGCGTGGCGTCTGATTCGATGGGCGTCGGCACGACGCCGAGCGTCGACGGGTTGGCGCGCACCGCCGCCAGCACCTGGGCCGGCGTGTCGTTGGCCACGAACGGGATCTGGCAGCCGAAATGGTCGCGCGCGAGGTCCCAGTATCCCGGCTGGTCGGCGGGCCGGCAGATCGCGATCTTGAGGTCGGGTGTCTGCATCAGGGTGAAGGCGCACATCATCTCGCGCCACATGCGGTAGATGGCGGTCGACGGGAACGGCCCCTGATGCGTCGCCAGCCGCTGGCGCATGACCTGGGCCTCGCGACCCGGACGCAGCGCCAGCCCGCCGGGCGGCTTGGCGGCGGAAATCCGGTCCACAAGGTCGGCCCGGCGCCGGACCATGGCATGCAGCTCGCTGTCGATAGCGTCGATTTCCTGCCGCAAGCTGTCGAGAGTGGGAGAGTCCATGAGGCCGGTGATCCTGTGAGGCAGCGGCGATACTACGTTCCGTCCCTCCGCGTAAAGGCAAACAAGCCCTGAAATGCTTGCGCGGCGCGGGCGAGGCCCTTATAGAAGCCACCGTGGAATTTGAGCCGACCGGCTTGCGGCCACGTTAATCCTCGCTAAAAGGTCGGAGAGCTTGAGAAAAGCCCCCGACCTTCACGGTCGGGGGCTTTTTCGTTGCGCATGCAGCGCTTGAGGAGTGGGCAGTGGCGGTGGAGCTGGACGACCTGACCGAGGCTGAACGGAAGGCGCTCGCCCAATGCCGCCACGCGGTTCTGGGCGCCGAACGACCGCTACGCCTCGACTGCGGCGTCGATCTCGGCCCCTATCGCGTGGCCTACCAGACGTACGGCACGCTCAATCCCGACAAGTCCAATGCCATTCTGGTCTGCCATGCGCTCACCCTCGATCAGTTCGTGGCCGAACAGCATCCGGTGACCGGCAAGGAAGGTTGGTGGGAGAGCCTCGTCGGGCCGGGCAAGGTGATCGATCCGGCGCACTACTTCATCATCTGCGTCAATGTGCTGGGCGGCTGCATGGGCACCACCGGCCCGCTCGCCCGCGAACCCGAAAGCGGCCAGCCCTGGAACTTGCGCTTTCCCGTGGTGACCGTGGGCGACATGGTGCGCGCCCAGGCGGCTCTGCTCGATCATCTCGGCATCCCCGATCTGTTCTGCGTCATCGGCGGCTCGATGGGCGGCATGCAGGTGCTGGAATGGGCGGCAAGCTATCCTGCCCGCGTCTTCTCCGCCGTGCCGATCGCCTGTGCGGCGCGCCATTCGGCCCAGAACATCGCGTTCCATGAGGTCGGACGGCAGGCCATCATGGCCGATCCCGAATGGCGGGGCGGCGACTACCGCCTGCACCAGACCGCGCCGGCGCGCGGCCTCGCGGTCGCGCGCATGACCGCCCACATCACCTATCTCTCGGAGCAGGCGCTGCAGCGCAAGTTCGGCCGCGCCCTGCAGGACCGCAATGCGCTGGGCTTCGGCTTCGACGCCGACTTCCAGGTCGAGAGCTACCTCCGCTATCAGGGCTCGAGCTTCGTCGACCGGTTCGACGCCAACAGCTACCTCTACATCACGCGCGCGATGGACTATTTCGACCTCGCCGGCGCCCATGGCGGTGTGCTGGCCAACGCCTTCCGCGGCACGCCGACGCGCTACTGCCTGATGTCCTTCACCAGCGACTGGCTGTTCCCGACGCGTGAGAGCCGCGAGATCGTCCACGCGCTGAACGCGGCGGCAGCCAACGTCTCCTTCGTCGAAGTCGAGAGCGACAAGGGCCACGACGCCTTCCTGCTGGAGGAGCCGGAGATGTTCCGCACCCTGGCCGGGTTCCTCAAGGGCGCGGGCACGGTGCGCGGCCTGAAGGACGTGCCGTGAACGCCGCCATTCGCGTCGACCTGCAGCTCATCGCCGATATGGTGAGCCCGGCCACGCGCGCGCTCGATGTCGGCTGCGGCGACGGCGCGCTGCTGGCCTATCTGGTGAACTTCAAGCGGGTCGACGCGCGCGGCATGGAACTGAGCCAGGCCGGCGTGAACGCCTGCGTGGCCAACGGCCTGTCGGTGATCCAGGGCGATGCCGACGCCGACCTGCGCGACTATCCCGACGATGCCTTCGATTACGTGATCCTGAGCCAAACGCTGCAGGCCACGCGCGAGCCGCGCGAGGTGCTGCGCCAGATGCTGCGGGTCGGCAAGCGGGCCATCGTGTCGTTCCCCAACTTCGCGCACTGGCAGGTGCGCCTGCGCCTGGTGTTCGGCGGCCGCATGCCCGAGACGCCGTCGCTGCCCTTCAAGTGGTACGACACGCCCAACATCCATCTCTGCAGCATCGACGACTTTCGCGCGCTGTGCCGCGACATGGGCGTACGCATCGAGCGCGCTATCGTGCTCGACCGCGCCAGCAAGCCGATCAGCCTGCCGCCGCTGGTCGCCAACCTTTTAGGCGAGCAGGCGGTGTTCATGCTGCAGCGCGACTGAAGTCTTGGCTGGGCGCGCGCCACGCCAGTGGCGCGTCTTCTCATGCTCATTTGGACCGCGAGCGTCCCGCTCGCTCATGACAACGAGCGAGCGGAGGCTCGCGGTCCGGAAGACCATGACGCGCCACTGGCGTGGCGCGCCCCCGCGAAGGCAGTCGTCAGCCCACCGCCCGTTCGTACTCGGCCTCGACGTCGTCTTCGCTCAGCTTCACGAAGCCGTGGCGTTCATAGAAGCGGCCGGCCGGACTGCCGCGCAGCACCTCGAGTCGCACCGGAAGGCGTAGCGCGTCGGCTTCCGCCAGCAGCGCCTTCAAAATGACGGCTCCAAGACCGCGATTCTGGTAGCCGCGGCCGAGAGAGAACGAGTCGATCTTGATCTCCCCTTCGCCGCTTCGGAAGCCGACGCAGCCCGCTCTCTCGCCGCCGACCAGGATCAGCCGCAGGCCCGGCTCGTCGAAATGCTCGCGGAATACACGCCTCGCGCGTTCGGGCTTGTAGCGGAAGACGCGCTCCAGGTGCTCGCGCATGACCTCGATGCGCAGCGCCAGCAGCGGCTCGAAATCGGCCTCGCTCACGAGGCCGAAACGCCAGGAGTCGGCCATGCCTCAGCGTCGGAGCTAGTCGATGCGGCCGAGCAGACGCGCCAGTCGGAAGGCATGCGGCCATTGCGCCACGTCGAACCACCCGACGGCCGGATCGCGCGACAGCAGGATTCGATCGGCGCGGGCCACCAGATTTTCTTCCGGAACGAAGCCCACGCCCCCGTCGGCGGCGGCAATGCGGCTGTCCAGGGAATTGTCCCGATTGTCGCCCATCATGAAGTAATGTTTTGGCGGCACGACGAACGGCGGCGTGTCGTCGTGCTCCTCCGCATCGGAGATCTCGACGATTTCGTGCTCGCGCCCGTTGGGCAGCGTCTCGATGTAGTGGAGCGACGGAGTACTGCGTTCGTCGGAACCGCCGGCGAACGTGCCGATGGCTCGGCGGGGAACGAGGACTCCGTTGATGTAGAGCCGTCCGCCTTGCATCTGGATGCGGTCGCCAGGCAGGCCGACGAGGCGCTTCACATAGGTCGTCGATGGATCGCGGGGCAGGCGAAACACGATGACATCCCCGCGCTCCGGCGCCTCGCCGAACACGCGGCCGGAGAAGTCCGGCATCAGGCCGATCGGGGAGGAGTACTTGCTGTAGCCATAGGCGAACTTGCTGCCGATCAGCTCGTCGCCGACCAGGAGCGTCGGGACCATCGACGGCGACGGCACCGTGTAGGGTTCGGCCACCACGGTTCGCACGATCAGGACGAAGCCAAGGGCGAGCAGGATCGGCCTCAGTTGGCGACCCCAGCCGATGAGGCGATGTCGAAGCGGCGATGAGCTGTCCATGATGGAAGTCCCGGTGCAGGTTGCCGTCGACGAACTATAGTTCAGCACACGGCCTTTCCAAGGCAACGTGCGGGCGCGGAAAGGCGGGCCACCGCGCTAGGCTTTCGCTGCGATCCTGGCGATCCTGGGCTGGGCGACAGCCAGCCAGTCCTTTGTGTCGAGCTCCATCGAGCGGTCGAGTCGGCCGGCGTTGAAGAACAGCGTTTGGTTGGCCAGCAGATCTTCGTCGACCACGATGGCGAGCGCCGGATTGAGTGAAAAGGGCGGTACGGAGCCCATGGCACAGCCGGTCAGCTCCTGCGCCGTGTCGGGCGAGGCGAAGCCGCATTTGCGCGCCTCGAATAGCTGCGCCACGGCGCCGAAGTCGAGCTTGCGGCTGCCCGGCAGGATCGCCAGCACGTGACGTTTGCCGCCGCCGCCGCCGCGCAGGTCGAGCACCATGGCCTTGGCCGCCTGGTCCGGCCGGTTGCCGCGAATGACGCTGATCGCCTCCGAGCGGCCTTCCGCTTCGTGCTCGATCACTCGGAATTTCGCCTTGGCCTCTTCCAGCAGCGCGACCAGCCGGTCAAAGACGTCATCGGCCACGGACCACCTTCTCCGACAGGATTTTCAGCGCGTCTTCCAAGCTCGGCACCTTGCCGTCGGCCGGCGCGATGCCTGCGTCGACCGTTCGGCGGTGGCTGCGCTCGATCACCTCGGTCATCAGCGGCTCGACGCCCGTCTCGCGCAGCGTCTGCGCCACCAGTCCCATCTCCTCCCAGCGCCGATGGGCATGCACGAGGTGGGTCTGCACCAGCGTGCCGACGAACTTGGCGAAGCCGAGCTGATCGACGTCGCCCATGCAGCCCATGACTTCCTCCAGGATGCCCTGGCGTTCGGCAGTGACATAGGCCTCGACGCCCAACGCTTCGACACCCTTTATCAGCACGCTGCGGATCATCTTCACCGACGAGGCGCTGCCGGGCTTCGGCCCCAGCACCTTGGCCGCGAAGCCGTGGGCGTTCATCCAGGCCACCACCGGCTCGACATCCGCGCCGGCCACCAGCATCGGCGCCTTGATACCCTGCTTGAAGAAGCCGCCCATGACCGCGATGTCGATATAGCGACCGCCTGCCGCCTCGATCGGGGCGCGATCCTCGTCCGACATGCGGCCGGTCACGGTGCAGAGATCGAGATAGTGTGCGCCCTTCTTGAGCAGTGGCGCGGCGGATTCCGCAGCGTCCAGCGCGTGCTCGCCCTGGACGGCGCAGATCACGAGATCGGCCTCGCCCAGTGCCGCGGAATAGCGACCCTCGATCGCGACATCGAGCTTGCGGGCTTGCTGGCCGAGTGCGATGCCACGCGCGTCCTGGTCGAGGGCCGTGTCGATGGCGATGACGCGGCGCGGAGCGTTGTCGCCCGGCCGCGATATGCCGCGCCAACCACCTTCGGCGCAAAGCCCGCGGGCGATCGCCGATCCCGCCTCACCGAAGCCCAGCAGCGCGATCACGCGCGGAGACAGCGACATGCGAATGCTCTCGATGGTCTGAGGAAAGGCTCAGGAGGCCGGCGCCTCGCCGTCCTCGGCGTTGCGCGCCGCTCTGGAAAGTTGGGCGGTGTCGCGCGAGCTGGCGATGCGCAGCTTGGGCCGCGTGACCACCAGCGCCGGCGACTGGCTGCGCTCGGCGACGCCGGCATAGAGCTGCTTGCCGGATTCGATGACGCTGACGCCCGCGAAGCGGCCGAGCCAGCGCTGGCCGAAGCGCTCGACAGCCGGCGCCATGCGCATCATGAGCCGCGAGCGGGTCGGCGGCATGAAGAGCGCGCGAGTCTGCTGCAGCGGCGCGAACATGTTGGCGCGCAGCAAGGTGGCGAGCTGGCCGGGCGAATAGGGATGGCCCTGATAGAAGGGCGAACGGTCGATCTGCGACCACAGGCCGGCGCGCGTCGGCGCCACGACGATCAGGCGGCCACCGTCGGCCATCACCCGCCAGATCTCGCGCAGCATCGGCCGCACCTGCTCGGTGCATTCGATGGCATGGACCAGCAACACCTTGTCGACCGAGCGGTCGGGCAGCGGCAGATCCATCTCGTCGACCAAGGTGGTGAGGTTGCGCCCCTCCCGCGGCCAGCGCGTGACCCCCTGCTGGGCCGGCATGAACGCCATGGTCCGCTGCGCCTCCTCGATGAAAGGCCGCAGGAACGGCGTGGCATAGCCCAGGCCCAGGACGGTCTCGCCGCGCACATTGGGCCAAACCTCGCGCAGCCGCGCGCGCAGCAGCCGCACGGTCATTTGCCCGAGCGTGCTTCTGTAGAATTCGTTGAGATCGAGGACGTCCGTCCACATGGGACGATACTAGCAGAAACTGGGCCCTCGCGACCATGGCGGGCGCAAGGGAGCTTTGCTAGCGTTGCATCATGAGCACAACGCTAGACATCGTCCGAATCCCGGTCCTGAACGACAATTACGTGTGGCTGATCCGCGAACCCCAGAGCGGCGCCGTGGGCGTCGTCGACCCCGCCGTGGCCGGGCCGGTGTTGGCCGAGGCCGAAAAGCGCCGCTGGAAGATCACGCATATCCTGAACACACACCATCACGGCGACCATGTCGGCGGCAACCTGGAGATCAGGAAAGCCACCGGCTGCACCATCGTCGGCCCGCGGGTCGACCGGGCGCGCATTCCCGGCATCGACGTCGAAGTCGACGACGGAGACCGCTATCGCTTCGGCGAGGCGGAGGCCGAGGTCTTCTTCGTGCCCGGCCACACCAGCGGCCATATCGCCTATGCTTTCCGCGAGCAGAGGGCGCTGTTCTGCGGCGACACCCTGTTCGCGTTGGGTTGCGGCAAGATGTTCGAGGGCACGCCGCAGCGGTTCTGGACTTCGCTGTCTCGCCTGCGCGCGCTGCCCGACGACATGCGAGTCTACTGCGCCCATGAGTACACGCAATCCAACGCGCGCTTCGCCGTCACCATCGAGACCGACAACAAGACACTGATGGACCGCTCGGCCGCCGTCGACGCGGCGCGGGCGCGCGGCGAGGCCACCGTGCCGTCGCTGCTCGGCGAGGAGAAGGCCACCAACCCGTTCCTGCGCGCCGACGTGCCCGCCGTTCAGCGCGCGGTCGGCATGATGGGCGGCGATCCGGTCAAGGTGTTCGCCGAGGTGCGGCATCGCAAGGATGTGTTCCGGTAGGACTCGATCCCGGACGCACGGAGGTCCACTCCTCACGGCTGTCATCCCGGGATGACAGGGTGCGTGAATGCCGATCGAGCGGTGACCAGGCCCGCGAGCGGTCGTCACTCGTTGGCGTTTACTTGGTAATGTTCACCTGTTGAGGCTCACGCTGCGCGCAGCACCAGGGCCTCGCGCAGGGCCGCGGCGCAGAGCGTCGTTCCGCGGCGCGCACCGTGCAGCAGCATCGGCGAGCTCAGGAAGCCGTGCAGCATGCCGCCGAATTCCACGAGGTCGGCCAGGGTGCCCTCCTGCTGCAGGCGGAAGGCATAGGCGCGGCCTTCGTCGCGCAGCGGATCGTAGCCGGCAGTGATCACCAGAGCGGGCGGGAGGCCGGCGAGCGACGCGGCGCGCAAAGGCGAGACGCGCCAGTCGCCGCGCGCGTCCTTGTCCGGCGTGTAGTGATCGAAAAACCATTCCATGGTGGCGGCATTCAGTCCGTAGCCGTCCTCGTAATGGCGATAGGATTCTGCGCGCGCCACGGCGTCGGTCACGGGGTAGGCGAGAAGCTGCAGATGAAGCCGGGGTCCGCCATTGTCGCGCGCCCAGATCGAGACCGCGGCGGCCAGGTTGCCGCCGGCGCTGTCGCCGCCGATGGCGAGCTTGGCCGGATCGATGCCGACCGATCCGCCGTTGGCCGCCACCCATTTCAATCCCGCGACCACATCGTCGAAGGCGCCAGGGAAGCGCGCCTCCGGTGCCAGGCGATAGTCGATGGCGAATACGGCGATGCCGGCTTCCAGCGCGAGCTGGGCGCAGAGAACGTCGTGGCTGTCGAGATTGCCGAACACCCAGCCGCCGCCATGGGCGTACACGAGGGCCGGAAGCTTGGCATCGGCCGCAGTGGCCGTCGGCCGGTAGATCCGCACCGACAGCGCGCCAGCGGGACCCGGAATGGTGCGGTCGACCACCTTGACGCCGGCCGGCAGCGGGCCCTGGGCGCCGGGGCGCAGCGACAGGTAGAGCTCGCGCGCGGCCTTCGGGCTCAGCGTATTCCAGGCCGGGCGGTCGGCCGCCGCCATCAGGTCGATCAAGCGCTGCGATTCGGGATCGAGTGCCATTCCTCCAGCTCCATTCAACGCCATTCGCCAACAGTCGTCTCACTCTAGCAGCCCGTGCCCCTGTTTCGTCACGAGACGAATGCTAAGGTGCGCCATGACATTCGAACCGGACCACGGCGCGGCGTCGGCGGCGGCACCTTCCTGGTGGCGTAGGACCTGGGAGCGCGTGCGATCGGCTCGTCCGGCGCCCGCGAACACCGTCGCCGCGCCGCCGACCCGCCGGCGCCGGCTGTGGCGCTGGGGGGCGTGGGCGGTCTTGCTGCTCGTGCTGCTCTACTATCCGGTGGGCGCGCTGATCGTCGAGAATATCGATGACGATCCACAGTTCGCAGCGCGCAACGTGGCGCCAGGCGAAAGTCGGGCGGTCGCCACGGCTGCCGACCTGGTCACCCGCGAGGTCGATGTCCATACCTGGACGCCGATGATGCCGTTCTTCACGCCCGCCGGCATCCTCGACAACATGCCGAACTTCCAGCGCGGCATCATGGCGGCGCTGGGCCGCTTCAGCACCGAGTTGATGGATCAGGTCGGGCGCACGCGCGGCTCGAGCCAGACCGACCGCGATCTCGAACAGGCGCGCGGCTTCCTGAACGAGCAGCCCAACATCTGGCTGTGGCAGCCCAGCGTGTCGCTGATGCCGTCGACCACCTCGGCGCAGAAGTACCGCGCCGGCCGCGACAAGCTGATCGCCTACAACAAGCGGCTGGCGTCGGGGCAGGCTGTGTTCGAGCGTCGCGCTGACAACCTCCAGGCCCTGCTCGACCGCATTGCCAACGACCACGGCTCGGACTCGGCGGTCATCGACCAGCACATCATCGAAAAAGCCGGCGACCTGTTCGACATGAGGGCCGACGACATTTTCTACTTCAACAAGGGCCGGCTCTACGCCAACTACCTGCTGATGCGCGACCTGGGCGTGGACTTCGAGAGCGTCATTCGCGAGAAGGGGCTGACCAATGCCTGGAACGGCACCGTGGAGACATTCCGGATTGCCGCCGTGCTCGATCCCTGGATCGTGTGGAACGGCTACCCCGACGGGTTCCTGATCCCCAACCATCTCGCCGCGCAGGGCTTCTACCTGCTGCGGGCGCGCACCCAGCTGCGCGAGCTCACCAGCATTCTGCTGAAATAGGCTGCAGCGGTGGAGATCTACCTACCCATCGCCGAGCTGTCGATGAACGTGTTCGTGCTGCTGGGGCTGGGCGCGGCCGCCGGCCTGCTGGCCGGCATGTTCGGCGTTGGCGGCGGCTTCCTCGCCACGCCGCTGCTGATTTTCGTGGGCATACCGCCCGCGGTGGCGGTCGCCAGCCAGGCCAACCAGGTGATCGCCAACTCGGTGTCGTCCCTGCAGGTCCATTGGCGGCGCGGCAACGTCGATTTTCGCATGGGCCTCATCCTGCTGCTGGGCGGCCTGTTCGGCTCGACGGCGGGGGTCTGGCTGTTCACGTACCTCAAGCGGATCGGCCAGGTCGACTTCGTGATTGCCGTCGCCTATGTCGTCATGCTGTCGACGATCGGCGTCCTGATGCTGGTCGAGAGCTTGCGCACCTACCTCAAGCGCCGGCGCAATCCGGAAGCGCCGCGCGGCAAGCTCCATACGCACTATCTGGTGCACCGCCTGCCGCTGAAGCTGCGCTTCTACAAATCGAAGCTCTACATCAGCGCCCTGTTGCCGATCGGCATCGGCTTCATCATCGGCGTGTTGTCGGCCATCTTGGGTGTCGGTGGCGGCTTCGTGCTGGTGCCGGCCATGATCTACATTCTCGGCATGCCGACGGCGGTGGTGATCGGCACATCGAATTTCCAGATTCTGTTCGTGGCGGCCAACGTCACCTTCCTCCAGGCCGCCACCAACGGCACGGTCGATGTCGTGCTGGCGTTGCTGCTGATCCTGGGCGGCGTGGTCGGCGCGCCCATCGGCTCGCGGCTGGCATCCAAGCTGCCGGGCGTGGTCCTGCGCGGCATGATGTCGGTCCTGATCCTGGCCGTGGCGACCGAGCTCTTGACCGAGCTGCTGCGCACGCCGAGCTCGCTCTATTCGCTGGGAACGCGCGAGGTGATGCCGTGACGCGCCTGGTGGCCGCCCTGGCGTTTGCCTTGTTGCTCGCCACGAACGCCTGGGCGCAGAGCCCGCGCGTGGAAACCCCGCCGGCCGGCGCCCTGATTGGGCCGACCATCGGCGGGCCGGTCGATTCCAGCGTGCCCCCCTCGGTGCCCATCGAGCCGCCGACGCCCGATCTGGTGGTCGACCTGTCGCTGGCCCGCGTGTCGATCACCTCGGCCTTCCAGGGCGAGAGCATACTGCTGTTCGGCATGTTCGACCCGCCGGGCGAGATCGTCGTGGTCGTGGCCGGGCCGGCCGGCCGCGAGACCGTGTTGCGCAAGCAGCGTTTCCTCGGCCTGTGGCTCAACACCGGCCGCCAGGCCTTCGACGACGTGCCCGCCTACTACGCCATCGCCGCCAGCCAGCCCCTGCAGCGCCTGCTGGCGCGCGGCGCTGGCGGCGAGATCCTCTCGCTGGAGGACCGGCTGTCGAGCGTGCGTTCGTTCGGCCAGCGCGAGCACCAGGACCTCATCAGATTCCGCCTGGGTCTGGTCGAGGTGAAGCGGCGCGAAGGACTTTATCCCGCAGCCATCGGGCAGATCTCCATCCAGGCCGGTCGGCTGTTCCGGGTCGATCTGCCGTTCCCCTCCCGCCTGCCGGAGGGCGTCTACGAGGTGCGGACATACCTTCTGCGCGACGGCAAGATCGTCGCCGCCGTGTCGCGACCGCTGCCCGTGGCCAAGGAGGGATTCAGCGCCCAGCTTGCCGGCTGGGCGGCCAACGAGGGCCCGCTTTACGGCTTGGGCGCTATCCTTTTGGCGCTCACGGCCGGCTGGCTGGGCGGCGCCATCATGCGACGCCTCTAAGCGGCGCGGCAGAGGCAGGAGAGGGACGGATCATGAGCGAGCAGCCCAGCCGAACCAACGAGCGCGTCTTCCTGGTCGTCGTCGATGAAAGCCCCGAGATGCGCAAGGCGCTTCGCTATGCGTGCCGGCGCGCCAAGCGGACGGGCGGCCGCGTGGCCTTGCTCTATGTGATGGATCCGCCGGAGGGCCAGCAATGGGGCGGCGTGGTCGACCTGATGCGGCAGGAGGCGCGCCAGCAGGCCGAGGAGGTGATCGCCCGGCACGCCGACACCGCCGTGTCCCTGACCGGCCAGCCGCCCGCCATCCATATCCGCGAAGGCAAGAGCCGCGACGAGCTGATCAAATTGCTGACCGAGGATCGCTCGATATCCGTTCTCGTGTTGGGAAGCTCATCGAGCAGCGAGGGGCCGGGGCCGCTGGTCACGGCGTTTTCCGGCAAGCTGGGCAGTCAGCTGCGAATCCCGCTGACCATCGTTCCGGGCGTCCTCAGCGAAGCGGAGATCGACGCGATCTCATGAGGCGTGAGCGAAGTGGCTGCGACAATTTTTCAGCGGCGCTGTTGGGATCTAGGTTTGTGAGCGCTGAGCTATTTTGATCACCCATATGATACATCAGCCTAATAGTTTGAAATAACGCCATAATAAGTCTATATTCCATAATAGGCATTCAGAGCCTGTTGAGAATCAACTTGATCGCCCTTCCGCCGGTTCCTACGTCAACGGGCATCGAGTGGGGGTGGAGACGTCCCGTCCCCAGCCTGAGCGATGCCGAGCGGATTCCCGTGAGGCATTCGACACGGAGGTAGGTTTGTTTATCCAGACCGAGCAGACGCCCAATCCGTCGACCCTGAAGTTTCTCCCCGGCCGCGTGGTCATGGAGAAGGGCACGATGGATTTTGCGAACGTCGAGGCCGCTGTCCCGTCGCCGCTGGCCAAGAGGCTGTTCGCGGTCGAAGGCGTGGAGCGGGTGTTTTTCGGTTCCGACTTCGTGACCGTCACCAAGGCGGCCGATCGGGATTGGCAGGTTCTCAAGCCGTCGATCCTGGGCGGCATCATGGAACATTATACGTCAGGCGACCCCGTCGTCGCCGACGCTGCCGAGGCGGGTGCCGCGGCGGATGACGATGAAGTCGTCGCCCAGATCAAGGAACTCCTCGATACGCGTGTCCGTCCCGCCGTGGCGCAGGATGGCGGTGATATCGTATTCCAGGATTTCCGTGATGGCGTGGTCTACCTGCACATGCAGGGTTCGTGCTCGGGCTGCCCGAGTTCGACAGCCACGCTCAAGATGGGGATCGAGAATCTTCTGAAGCACTACGTGCCGGAAGTATTGGAAGTGCAGGCGGCCCAGTAGGCCGCCTTCCGCTCAAGCGTACAGCGTAGTTGTAGCTTCGCGGTCCGTGGGGGACCGCGTTGGGGTGGTCGTTTGTTCGGCCAATCAAGCAAAGAGTGTGGAATGAAGTCATCGGTTTGGCCCGCGGTTGAGCGTGGGCGACAATATGCGTTTCCGGCCGTTTGGGTGGCCGTATTCGCAACGGGGGTGGGTCTCAGCGAGCCGTTGCCGTCGCTCGATGTCGCGCCGTACCTGTCGTTTGCACCGATCGGCGTGGCGAATGCCACGACCCTGGAGCAGCCGGCGTTCCTCGCCTTGAACGCCGAGCCGGACTCTCTCACCTTCGTGCGCCACGATGCGGCCGAGCCCGACGACGTGTTCCATCGGCCGCTGCGCGAATTGGCCTGGGGCCATGGCCGCTTTGCAGCACCCGGCAACGCCATCCGCCGCCAGGTCCAGCTTCGCCAGATCAGCCCGCGAACCGCCGACGAGCTCGCCGGCTTCTTCCGTGACGTCGCCTACATCCTGACCGATATCCGCCAGGGCGAGGCCGTGCCGCCGATCAAGGTCGAGCGCGTGCCCGCCGACCTCGTCAACAAGGACGGCAACGAGCGCAAGGCGCTGTTCATCACGGCCCTTCTGCCGGTGGTGCTCGAAGTCAATCAGCGCGTGCTGGCCGAGCGCGAGCAGCTTCTCTATCTGCGCGACAAGATGGCCTCCGAGCCGATGCGTATGTCGCCGATCGAGCGCATCTGGCTCGAGGATCTGGCCGACCGCTATGGCACCCCGGTCGACAGGATCGACGAGCTGGTGCGACGGGTCGACGTCGTGCCGCCCTCGATGGCCATCGCCCAAGGGGGGGTGGAATCGGGTTGGGGCACCTCGACCGCGGCCCGCACCGGCAATGCACTGTTCGGCCAGATCCGTGCCGGCTCGCCGCAGCCTTTCACCAATGTCGGCGAGGCGACCGACGCCTATATCACCAACCTCAATACGCACCCCGCCTATGCCGGCTTCCGCGCCGCGCGTGCGGCGTTGCGCGAGCGTGGCGAAAGGCTTGACGGCTACAACCTGATCGGCTCGCTCCTGCGCTATTCCGAACTCGGCCAGAACTATGTGAAGTTCGTGCGCCAGATCATGCGCGAGAACGAGCTGACCGATTTCGACAAGGCGCGGCTGTCGAGCTTCTAGCTTGCAACAATGACCTCACCCTGAGGAGCGGCCGGCAGGCCGCGTCTCGAAGGGTGGGCGTCGGCATGTACCTTGGCCTATGCTTCGAGACGCTCGCTTCGCTCGCTCCTCAGCATGAGGTTGCCGCTACATCATCGGCCGGGCGAGGTCGGCGTCGCTGATCAGCGGATACTGCCGGGCATCGAAGAGCTGATAGTGCCACCATTCGTTGCGGTAGAAATCCCAGCCTGCAGCCGTCATGAGGCCCATCAGCAGGAGCCGGTTGCGCTGCGCCTCCCGCGAGACATCAGTGCGGCCGTGATGCGACAGCGGCGTAAAGGCGTCGAACGGCGTGCCCATGTCGAGTTCCCGCCCGCTGTCGTCCAATAGCGTGAGGTCGACCGCCACGCCGCGCGAATGGGGCGAACCGCGGCGCGGATCGGCGATGAATTCGGGGTCGGGCCGGGCGTTCCACAGCGCCCATTGCGCCTCCACCGGCCGCAGCGCATCGAAGATGCGCAGCCGAAAGCCCAGCGGCTGGGCAAGTATCACCGCGGCGCCGAGCTTCACGGCTGCCTCACGATGCAGCCAGCATTCGGCATTTCGATAAACCGGGCGCCCCGTTAGATTGGCGTCGGTCGCATAGGCCAGCGTCACGTCGACATCGAAGGCGGGCGGGACGATCTCAACCAAGTCGAGTTTCATGACCGAAGAATGCCCAGCCTACCGGGTCGGCGCCAGCGCCTGTCGTCCTGTCGACCGGCCGGCCCATTGACCATGAGCCCGCGCTCATGAGCCTGGTCCTGGCGTTCGATTGCGCGGTGAGCGGCCTTGCAATCGCCATCGTCGGCGATGGTACCCGGCTTGCCGGGATCGCCGAAGAGGGGCGGGACCAGGCGGCCCGGCTGCTGCCCGCCATCGCGGCCGCCCTCGGCGAGGCCGGCGTCGGCCGGCGCGAACTGTCGCTGATCGCCGTCACCATTGGACCCGGAAGTTTTACCGGCGTGCGCGTCGGCCTCGCCGCGGCACGTGGCCTTGCCCTCGGGCTTGGTGTGCCGCTGGCCGGTCTCGCCACGACGCGGGTGTTGCTGGCGCAGGCCAGGCCGCGCGGGCGAACGGTCGTTGCCGCCATCGACAGCCGCCTGGGTGACTGGTTCTGCGCCATCGGCGAGGGGCCGGGCGAGGAGCACGACAAGCCGTCGCCCTTCGTCGCGGCAGCGCCCGAGCTGGCGTTGCGCTTGGGTAGCCGGCCGTGCCTCGTCATCGGCGCGGGTGCGCAGACGCTCGCGCCGCAGCTCGTGGCGGCCGGAGTCGATGCGGTGGCCGAGGAGGCCTTGCCCGACCCCGTCATCATCGCCCGCCTGGCCACCGACGCCGGTGTCGATGCGTGGCGCGCGCGCAACGCGCTGGAAGGCCTGCCGCGCCCGCTCTACCTCAGGGGTGTCAATATAACCCTGCCCGATGGGGCGCGGCGGACGGTCGATTGAATGGCCGCCGGTTTGGTCCTGCGCCGACTGGGCGCGCTCGATCTCGACCGTGCCGCAGCACTGCACGGCGAGTCCTTCGGGCCCTTGGGGGAACGTGCCTGGACGAGACAGGACCTCGCCGGCCTTCTGGCCGCGCCGGGTGTCACGGGGCTGTTGCTTCAGGCGGATGGCCGGGATGCCGGCATCGCGTTGTGTCGCGTCGCCGCCGACGAGGCGGAGCTGTTGACCATTGCGGTGCGGCCTGCCGAGCGTCGCCGCGGGGCGGGCCGACAGCTGCTGACGGCGGTTATCGATCAGGCGCGTGGGGCGGGGGCGAGGGCGCTGTTCCTTGAAGTCGGCACGGATAATCCCCCGGCGCGGGCGCTTTACCAGGCGATGGGCTTTCGGGTCGTGGGCACGCGCGCGGGCTACTACCGGCGCCGCGACGGGCCGCCGGCGGATGCTCTCATCCTGCGTCTCAGTCTCAACTGATCACTAAATAGTCAGGCCCGCTTGATCGTCACGATATGGGTCTCGCCGTCGTCTTCGATCCCCAAAATGGTGTGGCCCTCCTCGCGCGCGGCGCGCGGCACATTGCGCAAAGGCTCCTCGCCCTTAAGGCGCACGCTCAGGATCTCGCCGGGCTGCATGCGCTCAAGCCTGAGCTTGGTGCGCACGAAGGTCATGGGGCAAACTTCGCCGGTGATGTCGATGTTATGGTCGGACGGGATGGTCATCACCCCCTAACTATACCGCGACGGCGGGCCGGTGTAGGGTGTCGCGGCATGCCTGATCGCAAGTCGAAGCTGGAACTGTTGTGCGCCGAGCGCGGTCTCAAGATGACGGACCAGCGGCGTGTGATCGCGCGCGTCCTGTCCGAGGCCCATGACCATCCCGATGTCGAGGCGGTGCATCGGCGCGCGACAGCGATCGATCCGAATATCTCCATCGCAACGGTCTACCGCACGGTGAGACTCTTCGAAGAGGCCGGCATTCTTGCCAAGCACGACTTCGGCGACGGTCGCGCGCGCTACGAGGAAACGCCCGACGAGCATCACGACCACCTGATCGACATCCAGAGCGGCAAGGTCGTGGAGTTCCATAACGACGAGATCGAGGAACTGCAGCGCCGGATCGCGGAAAAAGCCGGCTACCGGCTGGTCGGCCACCGCCTCGAATTGTACGGCGTGCCGATGGACGGGAAAACCGACCGACAAAAATGAGTGGACGGAGCCATCGCCACCCCGATAATGGGAGCATGATCGGGGCGGCCCCCTTGCGGATGAAACATGCGCATAGACCGCGCTGACAGCGAAGCCGAACTCCTGGGCGCTCCCTCGTCGAGCGCGGAGATCGTCAAGGTCGTTGCCGGCGATTTCGAGGTTCGGTTGGCTGAGAGCGCGGCCGAGATCGATGCCGCGCAGGCGCTTCGCTATCGGGTTTTTTACGAAGAGATGACAGCGCATCCGACGCCGGAGATGGCGGCGCGGCGGCGCGACTTCGATGCGTTCGACGAGGTGTGCGACCACCTGCTGGTGCTCGATCGCCGGCGCGGCGAGGGCCCGCAAGGCGTCGTCGGCACCTATCGCCTGATCCGCCGGCCGGCGGCCGCCAAGATGGGCCGCTTCTATTCGTCCGCCGAGTACGATGTCCAGCCGATGATCGACTATCCGGGCGAGGTCCTGGAGGCCGGCCGTTCATGCATCGCCAAGGACGCGCGCAACACCGCGACCATGCAGATGCTTTGGCGCGGCATCGCGCTCTACTCGTTCCACTACAATATCCAGGTGCTTTTCGGCTGTGCCAGCCTGCCGGGCATCGACCCTTCGCAGCACGCCCAGGCGATGAGCTACCTCTATCATCATCACCTGGCGCCGCCCGAGATCCGCGTGCGCGCGCTGGCCAGCCGCTACGTGAAGATGGATGTGCTGGAGCCGGGGAGCTACGACCCGCGCAAGGCGATGGCGCGCGTGCCGCCGCTCATCAAGGGCTATCTGCGGCTGGGCGGTTTCGTCGGCGACGGTGCGGTGATCGATCCGCAATTCAACACGACCGACGTCTTCATCATCGTCAAGACTGAAATCATCACCGAGAAGTACATCCGCCACTATGAACGCGGGATGAACGATCAGGACGATTGACGCACCCGTCGCGACAATGTGGATCGGTTCTCCTTTGCGCGGTGCGTTTCGGCTGGTGAGTTACCTGCTGCTCACGCTCGTCCTGCTGCCTTTCTATCTTTTGGCCCGGACTCTCGGTATCCAGCCGATCGTGCGCTGGATGCCGGTCGCGTATCATCGCGTCGTTTGCATCATCCTTGGCATCAAGGTCCGCGTGCACGGCCAGCGCTCGGACGTGATTCCGACGCTCTACGTCTGCAACCATGTCTCCTACCTCGACATCGAGGTGCTGGGAGGACTGATCCCCGGCAGCTTCGTGGCCAAGGCCGAGGTTGCGACGTGGCCGTTCTTCCGCACGCTCGCCAAGGCGCAGCGCACCATCTTCATCGAACGGCGCAGCGGCAAGACCAGCAAGAGCCGCGACGAGATGATGGAGCGGCTGAACACCGGCGACAATCTCATGCTGTTTCCTGAAGGCACCAGCAGCGACGGCACGCGCGTGCTGCCCTTCCGCAGCGCGTTGTTCGGCGTGGCCCAGCTTCGCCGCAACGACAAGCCGATCACCGTGCAGGCGGTGGCGATTTCCTATATCCGGCTCGACGGCATTCCGCTCGGCCGCTACTGGCGGCCGCTGTTCGCCTGGTTCGGCGATCTCGATCTGGTGCCCCATCTCTGGCAGATGGTCTGCCTCGGCGAGACCGAGGCGGTGGTCACTTTCTTTCCGCCGGTCGACATCGACCGGCTGGGCGATCGCAAGAAGCTCGCCGATTATTGCTTCCGGCAGGTCTCGTCGGCGGTGCAGTCGGCGAATTCCGGACGCCTCGAGCTGCTGCCGCCACCGTCCAACGCCGCCTAGCAGGCCTCGACCGGGGCCCTCCGCAATGTTAGAAACCGGCCGTTCCAGCAACGGAGACAGATGACGGACGTCCGTACCGGCGAACAGCGTCAGGGGCAGCGAAAGCGCGTGTTCATCCGCACCTACGGGTGCCAGATGAACGTCTATGATTCGGACCGCATGGCCGACGTGCTGCGGCCGCTCGGCTATGCCCTCGCCGAGACGCCCGAGCAGGCCGATCTGGTCGTGCTGAACACCTGCCACATCCGCGAGCACGCCTCGGAGAAGGTCTATTCCGAGCTGGGCCGCCTGCGCGATGCCAAGCTCGAGCGTCGTGCCAAAGGCGGCGACCTTACCATCGCCGTCGCCGGCTGTGTCGCCCAAGCCGAGGGTCACGAGATCGCGCGCCGCCAGCCCGCTGTCGATATCGTCGTGGGGCCGCAGGCCTATCACCGGCTGCCCGAACTGCTGGCCGAGGCCGAGCGCAAGCAGGCGTTGCGGCGTGCCGGCAGGCGCCTGCCGGGCGCGGGTGTCCTCGACACCGATTTTCCGGCGGAGAGCAAGTTCGACCACCTGCCGGCACCGCAAGGCGTGCGCGCCGGCTCGGCGTTCCTCTCGATCCAGGAAGGCTGCGACAAGTTCTGCACATTCTGCGTCGTGCCCTACACGCGGGGCGCCGAATATTCACGGCCGGTTGCCGCGGTGCTGGCCGAAGCGCGCCATCTGGCGGCGGTCGGCGCGATCGAGATCACGCTGCTCGGCCAGAACGTCAACGCTTATCACGGCCAGGCGCCTCCCGGCTCAACGGGCGGATCGACCTGGTCGCTGGCGCGCCTGATCCGCGCCCTGGCGGAGATCGAGGGCCTGGCGCGCCTGCGCTACACGACCTCTCATCCGCGCGACATGGACGATGACCTGATCGCCGTCCACGGCGAGGTGCCGCAGCTCATGCCGTACCTGCACCTGCCGGTGCAGTCCGGCTCCGACCGCATCCTCGAGGCGATGAACCGCCGGCATGGCCGCGATCTCTTCCTGCGCCTGGTCGATCGCCTGCGCACCCAGCGGCCCGATCTTGCCCTGTCGTCCGATTTCATCGTCGGCTTTCCCGGCGAGAGCGATGCCGATTTCGACGACACCATGCGGCTGATCGACGAGGTGGGCTTCGCGTCGGCCTACACCTTCAAGTACAGCCGCCGGCCCGGCACGCCCGGATCGGCGATGCCGGATCAGGTGCCGGAGAGCGTGAAGGCGGCGCGACTTGCCGCCCTGCAGGCGCTGCTCGGCAGCCAGGCGCGTGACTTCAACGCCACCAAGGTTGGCGCCACCGTGCCGGTGCTGTTCGCGGAACGGGGTCGCAAGGCCGGCCAGATCCTGGGCAAGACACCGTGGCTGCAGTCGGTCTATGCCGAGGGCGATCCGCGGCTGATCGGCCGCATCGTCGACGTGCGCCTGACCGAAGGCCACGCCAACAGCCTGGCGGGCGAGATTGTCGTGCGCCCCTGGGAGGCCGCTGCGTGAGCGATCCTGCAGCCGGCGTGGGCGGCCGCGCGACCGACGTGCGCCGCATGGCGTTCGATGACAACGCGCTGCTGGCCGTCCTCTATGGACATCACGACCGTCATCTCGTGCGCATCGAGCAGCTCGCCAATGTGCAACTGAGCGCGCGCGGCAATCAGCTGGCGATCGCCGGCACGTCGGAAGACGCCGCGGTCGCCCACAAGGCCATCGCAGGCCTTTACGAGCGGCTGAAGCGAGGCCTCTCCATCGAAATGGCCGACATCGATGCCGCCGTTCGCTTCGCCCGCAGCGGCGCCGAAGGCGAGGGCGAGGGCATCCGCACCCGGCGGCGCACCGTGCAGGCGCGCACGCCCGGGCAGCGCGGCTACCTGCAGGCCCTGCGTGAGCGCGACATGGTTTTCGCCCTGGGCCCGGCCGGCAGCGGCAAGACCTATCTCGCGGTAGCCATGGGCGTGTCGCTGCTGATTGCCGGAAAGGTCGAGCGCATCGTGTTGTCGCGGCCGGCAGTCGAGGCGGGCGAACGGCTGGGCTTCTTGCCCGGCGACATGAAGGAGAAGATCGATCCCTACCTGCGGCCGCTCTACGACGCCCTGCACGACATGCTGCCGGCCGAGCAGATCGCCAATCGCATGGAATCGGGCGAGATCGAGATCGCGCCGCTGGCCTTCATGCGCGGCCGCACGCTGGCTCACTGCTATGTGATTCTCGACGAGGCGCAGAACACGACGCCGATGCAGATGCGCATGTTCCTGACTCGCCTGGGCGAGGGCTCGCGCATGGTGATCACCGGCGATCCCAGCCAGACCGACCTGCCTGGCGGTCAGCGCTCGGGCCTGAACGACGCCGTCGACACGCTGGACAACGTCGACGGCGTGCGGTTCATCCGGCTGACGTCGCAGGACGTCGTGCGCCACGATCTCGTGACGCGGATCGTCGAGGCCTATGACGCGCGCGACAAAAAAGCGAAACCCGATCAGCGTTAACGTCGTCCTGCTCGACCCGGCATGGACCAAGCGCCTGCCGGGCGTCGAGAGGCTGGTGCGCAAGGCCGCGCGCGCCGCCGCCGGCAATCGCAGCCGATCGCTCACCGTCGCCTTGGCCGACGACAGGCGCGTGCGCGCCTTGAACGCCCGCGACCGGAAGAAGGACAAGCCGACCAACGTGCTATCCTATCCCTCGGGCGAGCGCGACTTTCTGGGCGACGTCGTGCTGGCCCGCCAGACCGTCTGGCGCGAGGCACGGCAGCAGCGCAAGACGCCATCCGACCATGTCAGTCACCTCGTGGTGCACGGCACGCTGCATCTGCGGGGCTACGATCACGAGACCGGCGAGGCCGATGCCGAGCGCATGGAAGCGCTCGAGCGGAGGATCCTCAAACGGCTGGGGATCGCGGATCCCTACTAGGGAGGAGACGCGCGCGTAGCGCGGGCCAGGGCCTTTCCGGTCGACACGAAATCACCTCACCCTGAGGAGGCCGCGCGGCGGCCGTCTCGAAGGGTGGGCACGCGCACTTACCTGTTCCCATCCTTCGAGACGCGCCCTGCGGGCGCTCCTCAGGATGAGGCCTTGGCTGTTCTCCCGATGTGAACGATTCCGCATTGGTCGGAAAGTCTCTAAAGCATTTCGAGCGGCTGCTTGCCTTGGGGAGGCGGGAAGGCGCGGTCGAGCTCGGCCAGCAGCTTCGGCGATAGCTTGACGTCGAGCGCGGCGAAATTTTCTTTCACGCGCTCGCGGCTCGACGACTTGGGAATGGTGACGACGCCGGACTGGGCCAGCAGCCAGGCAAGCGCCAGCTGGGCCGGCGTGCAACCCGCCTCGAGGGCGAGCTTCTTCAGCGCCGGCTTGCGCAACAGTCCGCCCTGGTCGAGCGGCGAATAGGCCATCAGCGGGATCGAGCGCTGGCGCATCCAGGGCAGCAGGTCGAACTCGGGACCGCGGCGCGACAGGCAGTAGAGCACCTGGTTGCTGCCGGTCAGGCCCTTGTCGAGGCGCGCGGCGTCCTCCATGTCGGTGCGGTCGAAATTACTGACGCCGAAATCGGCGATCTTTCCCGCCGCGCGCAGGCGGTGGAACGCTTCGAACGTCTCCTCCAGCCGCGCGCCGCCGCGCCAGTGCAGCAGGTAGAGGTCGATCCGCTCGATTCCCATGCGCTTCAGGCTGCGCTCGCAGGCGGCGACGGTGCCGGCGCGCGAGGCGTTGTGCGGGTAGACCTTGCTGACGATATAAGGCCGCGCCGCCCGGCCCGCGATGGCCTCGCCGACGATCTCCTCGGCGGTGCCGTCGCCGTACATCTCCGCCGTGTCGATCATCGGATAGCCGAGGTCGAGCCCGTATTTCAGAGCCTCGAGTTCCTCGCCGCGCCGCCGCGCGCTCTCGCCCATGCGCCAGGTGCCCAGGCCGAAGACCGGTATCGCCGCGCCGGACGGAAGCTTGCAGGAACGCATATGGAACATCCATGATTGCAACGCAGGAGCGATAGCCTATCTTAATGACCATGCCGGACTCCACAGCGCACAGTACGCCGCCGGGCGCCAGCGGCCCGGCCTCGGCGAGTGAAGCCCCCGCGGCGCCCCAGGCGCCAGCCTCCGAGGTCCCCTCAACGGGCGGGCTGCTGCGCGCCATCATGCGCAAGCTCAGGCGCCGCGAGAAGAACGAGGCGGTGCGCGAGGCGATCGAGGAACTGATCGAGGAGACGCCCGAGAGCGACACGCCGATCAGCGAGGATCAGCGCGTCCTGCTGGCCAACATCCTGAAGCTGCGCGACAAGAACGTGGCCGACGTCATGGTGCCCCGGGTCGATATCAGCGCCATCGCTGCCGACACGCCGCTCGACGAGGTGGTGCGGCTGATCCAGGCCGAGGCGCATTCGCGCTATCCGGTCTATCGCGAATCGCTCGACGACGTGATCGGCATGATCCACATCAAGGACGTGCTGACCTACTGGGGCACCGCGAAAAAATTCAACCTGCGCGACATACTTCGCCGCGTGGTGTTCGTGGCGCCGACCTTGCCGGTGCTCGATATGCTGCTCGACATGCGCCGCTCACGCACCCACATGGCTCTGGTGGTCGACGAGTTCGGCGGAACCGACGGGCTTCTGACCATCGAGGATCTGGTCGAGGAGATCGTAGGCGAGATCGAGGACGAGCATGACGTCGCCCAGGCGCCGACCGTCGCGCGCCGGGTCGACGGGACGATCGACGTCAATGGTCGCACGCCCATCGAGCTCCTCGAGCAGGAGATCGGCCGCGTGCTGTCCGAAGACGAGCGACGTGAGATCGACACGGTAGGTGGGCTGATCTTCTCCCTGCTTGGCCGCATTCCAGAGCGCGGCGAGGTCGTGCGCCATCCGTCGGGTGTCGAATTCGAAATACTCGACGTCGATCCGCGGCGCATCCGGCGCCTGCGCGTGCGGCCGCCGACCTCTTCGCGGTCCGCCGCCTGATCTCCGTCCCGACACCATGACGCTTCACGGATGGCGCGCCATGGGCGCGGCTTTCCTGGCGGGTGCACTGGCGGCACTCGCCATGCCGCCGCTTTATTGGCTGCCGCTGGCTGTCGTGGGTGTCGTGGCTTTCGTCTGGCTCTGGCAGACCGCGCCGGGGCCGCGCAGCGCGCTGTTGCGTGGCTGGGCCTGGGGCACCGGCCATTTCGCCGTCGGCTCCTACTGGATCGTCGAAGCTTTCTTCGTTCCGCCCGCCGACTATGCGCTGCTCGGCCCCCCGATCGTCGTGGGTCTCGCCGTCCTCCTGGGCTTCTACCCGGGCCTGACGGCCGGCGTCACGCGCTGGCTGGCCGACCGCTGGCCGGTGCTGGGCACTCGCTATCGTCGTCTGCTTCTGCTGGCCATTGCCTGGGCCGTGACCGAATGGCTGCGCGGTCACCTCTTCACCGGATACGCCTGGAATCCGCTCGGCCATGTCTGGGCCTTCGCCACACCGCTGCTGCAAAGCGCAGCCTTGTTCGGCGTCTATGGCCTCAGCGCCCTGACCTTCCTCGTTCTGGCGGCGCCGACTGCCGGCTGGCGCGCCTCTATCGCGGCGCTTGCAGCGTTGGGCATTGCAGGCTTTGCCGGTCAGAGCATGATGACTGAGGACACCGACGGCGGACCCTGGGTGCGCATCGTGCAACCCAATGTCGCGCAAGCCGAAAAGTGGCGACCGGAAAACCGCTCGCGTCAGCTTGCCGAGCTTGTGGAGATGAGCCGGCGGCCGGGCTTCGATCGACTGGCGGTCGTGGTCTGGCCGGAGACGGCGCCGCCGTTCATCGTCGAGCCGGGCTCACCTGCTCTTTCGATCATGGCCAAGGCCGTGCCCACGGGCGGCTATCTGCTGACCGGTGCGCCACGCGCCAACGGCCGAGCCGAGGATGGCGTCTGGAATTCGCTGCTGGCGATCGATGGAAGCGGGGCGATCGTTGCGTCCTACGACAAGGTCCATTTGGTGCCGCTTGGTGAATACATTCCCTTTCACAAGCAACTCGCACCGGTCTCCGGCTTCATCGGTCGTGGCTCTTTCGAGGAAGGCGAATCGCAGGTCGCCATTGGCCTTCCGGGATTGGCGCCTTTCTCGCCGGTGATCTGCTACGAGGTTATCTTCCCGGGCGCCGTGACCGGCCCCGGCGCGCGCCCGCTTTGGCTGCTGAACGTCACCAACGACGCCTGGTTCGGCGTATCGACCGGCCCCTACCAGCATCTGGTGAGCGCGCGCCTGCGCTCGGTGGAGGAGGGTTTGCCCATGATCCGTGCGGCCAACACCGGCATATCCGCCGTGATCGACGCCTACGGCCGAGTCCTAGCCTCACTTGACATGCAGCAACAGGGCATTATCGACCATCGACTCCCGGCTGCGCGCGCGGCCACGCCCTACAGCCGCTGGGGCGATTGGACGCTGCTCGCTCTCATTGGACTTTTGGGCGCGATGTTGTTCGTTGGCGCCCGGCAAAGGACCGCCAAGACCGTTGCAACGCTTTGAAGTGCAGCAATCCTGCGGGTTCAGCTTGCATTATTGGCGATAGGCGGTAAGTTCATATGCAGCCCAGACGTGCAGATATGCGTTTATGCACTGAGGATTTCTGCCCCCATTGCAACTTACGAATTGTCCGCCACCTTACTTGCGCAACCGCGTTGTAGTACGCGAAGCTAGACCAAAAGGAATCAGAAGCGATGGCAAGATCACATCCGGTGGACGTTCATGTCGGTGCGCGCATGCGCCAGCGCCGCACCCTTCTCGGGATGAGCCAGGAGAAGCTCGGGACAGCCGTCGGCCTCACCTTTCAGCAGATCCAAAAGTATGAGCGCGGCTCCAACCGGATCGGTTCGAGCCGGCTCTTCGAGTTCGCCAAGGTGTTGGACGTCCCGGTCTCCTATTTCTTCGACGAGATGCCATCCAATGCCCTGTCGGGCCGTCCAATGTCGGGTCGTGGCCGCAAGGGCTTCGGCGAGGCCGGCACGCCGTTCGAGCAGGAAAAGGATCCGCTGATCAAGCGCGAGACCCTGGAACTGGTGCGCGCCTACTACAAGATCCGCGAAGCTCGTGTGCGCAAGCGCATCTTCGAGATGGTCAAGGCCGTGGGCGCCGCCAGCCATGCCGAGGTTTTGGGCGGCCGCAAAGGGCGTTAGCAGACTTTGGTCACAGAGAGGGTACGCGAGGGTGAATAGAAGCCCTTGATTTCCCCACGCATCTGGAGTTTTTAGCGGCGCGGCCTCGATGGTCGATGCCGCCGCGGACGGATTTGGACGACTTGCCACCGCGACAAAAAAGGCTAAGCCGGACGTTGGCGGCACCGCCGCCCTGCCCGGAGTCCAGTGTGATCTGTGGGAGGGCTGCTTGACGCTCAAGGACTATATTTTCACCAGCGAATCGGTTTCCGAAGGTCATCCGGACAAGGTCTGCGACCAGATCTCGGACGCTATTCTTGACGCCTTCATCGCCAATGACGTGAAGCTTGGCCATGCCGACGACAGCCATGCCAACACGCGGCTGGGCTGCGAGACGTTGGCCACCACCAACAAGATCGTCATTGCCGGCGAAGGCCGCGCCTCGGCGCCCTACATGCACAAGTACGGCAAGCACACGATCGTCAACCGCGAGGCGCTGAGCGAGATCGCGCGCAATGTCGTGCGCGATATCGGCTACGACCAGGACGGCTTCAGTTTCCACGGCGCCGACGTCGAAGTGCTGTTGCATGGCCAGTCGCCCGACATCGCCATGGGCGTCGACGCCAAGAAGAAGGGCGGCAATCTCGGCGAGCAGGAAGGCGCCGGCGACCAGGGCCTGATGTTCGGCTTCGCCTGCCGCGACAGCGAGGAGTACGAGAAGGGTTCGTTCATGCCGGCCCCGATCTATTTCTCGCACAAGATCCTCGAGGTGCTGAGCAAGGCCCGGCGTTCGGGCGAGCTGCCTGACCTGCAGCCCGATGCCAAGAGCCAGGTCACTGTGCGCTATGTCGACGGCAAGGCCGTCGGCGCCACCAAGGTCGTGGTCTCCACGCAGCACCGCGAATCGACCGCCAAGGGCAAGAAGTACAACTCCGGCATGATCAAGGAGATGATCGCCGATCATGTGACGAAGTCTCTGCCCAAGGGCTGGATGCCCAAGAAGACGGCCGACTTCTTCGTCAACCCGACCGGCAACTTTGTCGTCGGCGGTCCGGACGGCGATTGCGGGCTGACCGGCCGCAAGATCATCGTCGACACCTATGGCGGCTACGCGCCGCACGGCGGCGGCGCCTTCTCCGGCAAGGATCCGACCAAGGTCGACCGTTCAGCGGCCTATGCCGCGCGCTACCTCGCCAAGAATGTGGTGGCGGCAGGACTTGCCGATCGCTGTCTGATCCAGGTCGCCTATGCCATCGGTGTTGCTGACCCGATGTCGCTCTATGTCGACACCCAAGGCACCGGCAAGGTCGACGAGCGCAAGCTCGAGAAGGTCCTGTCCGACATCTTCCCGCTCAGGCCGACCAACATCCGCCGCTCGCTGCAGCTCAACAAGCCGATCTACCAGCGCACCGCGGCCTACGGCCATTTCGGCCGCAAGCCCGACAAGGATGGCGGCTTCTCCTGGGAGCGCACCGATCTCGCGGCCGAGCTGAAGCGGGCGTTTGGCGCACGATAAGCTTTAGGAATGATCGTTAAACAATTGATTTAGCGGTAATTTCAGGTAGTCTCAGAGGGGCAAATGGCCCCTCTGGAGAATGGCGGGTTCCAACCCTCGGTTTGGGACGGCGACAGAAGCCGCCCGATCGACTCACTCATGCGCGCGCTACTCTACATCGCCCAGCAGGTCGGCCGGCCGCTGAGCGAGGCCGACGTGCGTCGCCTGGCGACGGTGCCGGCGGCTGGTCTCGACGAGAGCGCCTTCCTGGCGGCCGGCACGCGGCTTGGCCTCGAAACCCACGCCCTCGATCTCACACCGGAGCGGCTGGGTGAGTTGGCCCTGCCGTTTGCCCTCGTGGCGCCCGGCCAGCCGGCCCATGTCGTGGTGACCGGGAAGGGTGGCCGCTGGGTCGTGCTCGACGTCGTCGAGGGCCGCGCCTGGCGGCTGTCGACGGACGAGGTCATGGCGCTCGGCACGCGCGCCCTGGTGATGCGCGAGCAGCGGCCCGACGAGCGGCGCGAGGCATGGTATGCGCCGCTGTGGGTGCGCGTGCGGCCCGTGATCCTGAAGCTCGCCGCGGCGTCTTTCGTGATCAACGTGCTGGGTCTCGCCACGCCGCTGTTCATGATGCTGGTGCTCAACATGGTGATCGGCCGTGGTCCGTCGACCGACGGAAACTCGGTCTTGGCCCTGCTGTGCACGGGTATGCTGATCGCCTATGGCATCGACTTTGGATTGCGCGTGATGCGCGGCTGGCTCTCGGCCCGCACCGGTGCGCGCCTCGACTCGCTGATGAGCGCCGAGGTCCTGCACCATCTGGTGCAGCTTCCCTACCGGCATTTCGAGCGCACGCCGTCGGGCGTCATCGTCGAGCGCCTGCGTCAGCTCGATGTCCTGCGCAGCTTTTTCACCGGCCAGATGCCGGTGCTGGCCATCGACATCGCCTTCGTGGCGCTGTTCCTCGCCGCCACCTTCGCCATCAGCGCAACGCTTGGCATGGTCGCCACCGCAGCGATTCCGATCCTCGTCGGCATATCGCTGGCGAGCCACCGCGCGCAGCGACGCCTGGCCGACGAGAGCTTCCAGGCCTTGGCCGCCAAGAGCTCGACCTTGACCGAGACGGTCGCCAACGCCGCCACCATCAAGGCGCTCGGCCTTGAGGCCGAGGTCGAGAAGCGCTGGCAGGCGCGGGTCGAGCAATCCGCCTGGACGAGCTTCCGTGCCAACAACCTCGCCAACGTCGCCACCAGCGCCTCGGGTTCGCTGCAGCTCGTGACGTCTCTCGTCATCGTCGTGATCGGCGTTCATGAGGTGGTCGATCATCGCATGACGGTGGGCGCGCTGATCGCCGCCAACATGCTGGCCACGCGTGCCCTGCAGCCGATGCGCCAGCTGGTGGCGGCGTGGCATCAGCTGCAGGCCGTGGGCGCCGCGTTCAAGCGTATCGACGTGCTGATGCGCGAAGCGGTCGAAAGCCCGCCCGGCGTGCTCGCGCCCATGCCGGCGCTGATCGGCGAGGTCGCGCTCGAGCGCGTCTCCTATCGCGCCGACGACCATGCGCCGGCGATCCTGCGCGACACCGATCTCGTGATTGCCGCCGGCGAGATCCTGGGCATCGTCGGACCCTCGGGCTCGGGCAAGACGACGATCGCCAATCTCGTCCAGGGATTGTTCAAGCCCACCGCCGGCCGCGTGCTGGTCGACGGCACCGACATCGCGCACATCTCGCCGGCGCAACTGCGCGCCCAGATCGGCTGCGTGCCGCAGGACGTGCAGCTCTTCACCGGATCGGTGCGCGAGAACATCGCCATGGGCGTGGTCGACAAGGATCCCGGCCGCGTGGTGGCCGTGGCGAGATTCGTCGGCGCGCACGATTTCATCCAGCGCCTGCCGCAGGGCTACAACACGGTGCTGGGCGAGCGCGGCCAGGGACTGTCGACCGGCCAGCGCCAGCTCCTTTGCATTGCCCGCGCGCTGATCCGCAACCCGCGCATCCTGATCCTCGACGAGGCGACCAGCGCCCTCGACCCCGCCACCGAGGAACAGCTGCTGCGCCAGCTCAAGGCCAATACGCGCGGCCGCACGGTGATCATGATCACTCATCGGCTGGCGCCCCTCGCCATCGCGGACCGGGTGGCGCTGGTGATGGACGGCAGGATCGAGCAAATCGGCCCGCCGACCGACGTCATGGCCTATGCGCGCATCCGCATGGCCGAAGCCAGTCGCGGCCAGAGTGCGGCCGGGACGGCAGCTCATGCGGTTGCCCGGGCGATGCTGGCCTAGGTCGGCGCCGCGGGGTCAGGCGATGTCGCCGAAGTCGGGATCTTCCAGCCGCGCCAACCGTTCGGAGGCCAGCCGAGCGCAGTCGATCAAGAGCGACTTGCGCCGCGCCGCCACCACCGGCCGGCGCGGCGAGGGGCGCAAGATCTCACCGCCATAGGCGTCGGCCACGATTAGACCGATCTCCTGCGGAATGAGCGCCTGCGGGAAGTCGACCGGCACGGCGACATAGAGCTGATCGCACCACTCAAGATAGTCCGGCCATTTGACGTCGACCCGCCAATCCTCGATCGACGACTTCACCTCGACGATGGTGATCTCGCCGCCGCGGCCCACGGCGAAGATGTCGGCCCGCCTGCCGTCAGGCAACGGCACTTCGAGCAGCACCGAATGGCCCGCCTGCCGCATCAGCCGGCAGGCGCCGCGGCACACGGCGAGAGTGACTTCGGGGCGCGCCTGTCGCGTGACGGACAGCATGCTGGTGGGCCGGCTCTAGCGGTTGGACGGAGTCCTTGGCGCAGCGGCGCGCGCCTGTGATCCGTCGTCGATCGGACGCTCGGACGTCGGCACGAAGCTCTGCGCCAGCGCCTCGGCGCGCCTGCGGTCCGGCTCGGCAATTTGCTCCGCCGCCTTTTCCCGGACGACGCGGGAATCCGGATGGCCGCCCTTCTCGGCAAGCAGCAGCCACTTGTAGCCTTCGACGGGATTGGCTGTGCCGGCGACGCCGCCGATCAGCATGATGCCGACCGCGTGCTGGGCCTGAGGCAAACCCTGCTGGGCGGCGCGGCTGTACCAGAGCAGCGCCTGCGCGGGATCGCGCGGTACGCCGACGCCGGCGAAATAGGCATTGGCGAGCTTGAACTGCCCCGACGGTACGCCGGCATTGGCGGCGCCCTGGTACCAGCTCAGCGCCGATTGGACGATCTTCTCGTTGGTCGCCTTGTCACGCGTGGCGGGCGTGCGCGCCGCCATGTCTCCCATGGCAAGCATGGCCTCGGGTATGCCGCCTTGCTGCGCCTGCATCAGGTAGCGCTGGGCGGTCTCGGGATCGCGTTTGACGCCGTTGCCTTCGCTCAGCGCCAGGCCGTAGCGCAATCCGGCGAGGGCATTGCCTTTTTCGGCCGCCCGTCGAAAGAGGTCGGCCGCGCGCACCGGGTCGGCCACCGCTTGTCCCGCGCTCTCCGACAAGGCGCGACCCAGCGTGTAGAGTGCCTGGGGATCGCCGCTGGCTGCCGCTTTCTCCAGCCAGGCGCGCGCCTGGATGAGGTCGGCCGGCACACCCTGGCCGCGCATATAGAGAATTCCGAGGTTGATCTCGGCGCGTACGTGGCCGGCCGCGGCAGCCTTCTCGAAGAGTTCGACGGCTCGCTTCTCGTCGCGCGGCGTGCCCGCCAGACCCTGTGCATAGACCAGTGCAAGCCGGTGGGCGCCTTCGCTCGAGCCGGCTTCGGCGGCGTGCTGGATGTGGCGCAGTCCTTCGCGGTCGGCGCCGCGGTCGAGCTGGACGGCGCCCAGCCAGGCCTCGGCATCGGCGTCTCTTGCGGCGAGCGGACGAAGAGCGGTCTCGGCGCCGGCAAGATCGCCGGCGCGATAGGCCTCGACCGCTGGGCGCAAAGCCGGAGCGACGTCGGTCGCGCCGGCCTGTTGGCCATGCGCGACGCCGCTTACGGCGAGCAGCGCCGCGAGCAGCGCCCCCCGCAGCGCGATCATTTCGTCTTGAACGTGTAGGCCAGTGCTTCCGCCTTGGCCTTTTCGATTTCGTCGGGCTTCAGCTCGCGCAACACCTGGTCGACCGATTGCGGTGCCACCGGCGCATTCCAGTGTTCGGCGATGAGGATCCACTTGTAGGCATCGAACGCACTCTTCGGCACGCCCTTGCCTTCGGCGTAGGCGCCGGCGATCGGCAGCATCGCCGGCACGTAGCCGCGCTCGGCGGCATCGAGCAACAGGGGCGTCGCCTTGTTGACGTCATAGAGCTTCGATTCGGGATTGCCGTAGATGTAGAAGCCGGCGAGGAACTGCGCGCGCGGGTCGCGCTCCTTGATCAGGACCGTGAGTTCCTTTTCCGCGGTCGGCAGATCATTGGCCTGCATCGCCTTGATGGCTTCCTCCATGCCGGCCGTGGCCGGCTGGGCGAGAACCGTCAGCATCGCGGCGAAACCGAAGAGGGCGAGCAGGGGTCGATAAGAAGAAACGAATCGCACGGATCAACACTCCCGGAACGACGGCCAGTTCAATTCTGTGCTGGCTGGGTGGCCGCTCGTCTACCATGGAATTGGCCCCGAAGCCGGCATGAAGCGCGGGTCGCGATGGCGAGTCGCGGGGATTCTTTCTCGCGCTCGCGGAGTGTTTCTGTCGGTTCAGAGGGGCGAACTGCAATTTTTGATCAATTTGCACTTCTATCGCAAGTGTCAATTGGTCCTGTAGAGATCAAGTCATTGAAATAACAAGACAAAGCCTTGGCAAAAGGCAATTTGCGCGAATCCTGCATCCCCTTTTCCGCTTATCTGTCCTCTCAAAGATGCAGGAAAACCAAGTAAATGAGGGAGGTACCCCTACTCAGATATGCAGTTTTGCAACTGACGTGAGTCCGTCTCGTTTGTTAAGTTGCCTTTATTAGAGACGGCCTCAGGCTGTTGTAATTCATATCGGAAAGGTTTTCCTCACACAGAACTGGCAGCGCTTCCTACCCAGCGCGCCGTGACCTCAGGATCCTCATAGCCCGCCGGCGGCTTTCCCAGGCCGCTCATCGAAGCCCCCTTCCCACACACCCCAAGGCTTCGATAACCCCACACCCAGGCGGGCTCCTAAGGAAGGCCGGTCGTTCCCCAAGCGGCCGGCCTTTCATATTTTGGCCCACAATCCACAGGCTGCTGCGGCGCCGTGGATTGACCCACGCAAAAAATTAAGGAAAAGCGACGGGCAGCATAGCTCCCGCGCGGGATAGTTGCAGCGTAAACGCAATCTCAGATCCCCCAAAAGCGTCTATCTTGGAGAAAGAAATGCAACAAAACCGGGGGGTAGAGTTGGTCTAGATATGCATTTTTGCAAGTTACCAATTCTTCAACCCGTGTTAAAGTGTCGCCATTAAAGAAATTCTTATTCTATTGGTTTCAATATGAAAATTGTCGGATTCCCAGTTGATGTCTCGCGTTCGCAGGATGGCCGCATCGTACGCGGTTTGCGAACCCGCCAAGCGCTTATCCAGGCGACGCTCGACCTTATTCAGGCCGGTGATGTCGAACCGACCTCGGCGGCGATCGCCACCATTGCCGGTGTGTCCAGCCGCGCGCTGTTCCAGCATTTCACCAGTCTTGCCGATCTCTATGCGGCCGCGTTCGACTTGGCCGTCGGCCGCGCCTTCGACCTCAACCGTCCTGTGGACTCCGCAGCGCCGCTCACCAACCGCATCGAGCTTCTGGTGTCCGACCGCGCGCAGCTGTTCGAGGAGTGGCTGCCGGTGTGGCACTTCGCCGAACGTGTGCGCAGTGTCGCGCCCGCCGTGGGCTTGGGCGTTGCCCAGCTCCGCCGGTTGCTGCGCGAGCGCCTGGCCGGTTGGTTCGCGACCGAACTCGGCAACCTTGACCCGGATGCGCGCGATCTCGTTCTCGACTCGCTTGATGTCGCTTTCGGTCTCGACAGCTGGATGAACATGCGCGAGCAGCTCCGCCTGTCGCCGATCCACGCCTCGCGCACCTGGCGCTTCACCGCCGAGGCCATCGTCCTGCAGGCGCTTACCGTTCCGTACCAACCCGAGGCGGTGGCCTAACCAGCCGCCACGACGAAGCCGCCCTTCCCACACCCCAAGAAGGCTTCGTCGTTACCCACCCACCCCAGCCACGGGTTAGTCCAGAAGGCCGGTCGTTCCCCAAGCGACCGGCCTTCCCATTTGTGGCCGGCCAAACAGGCAGAGAAAAAGGCGACGGGAACGCCGTCGCCTTCCTCTCCGGGTCTCGAAAGCTTCAGTTGGCCTTGGCGCGGAATTTCTCATGGCAGGCGCCGCAGGCCTTGCCGGCGTCGCCAAACGCCACGGTCAGCGCCGCCATGTCGCCTGATCCGGCTGCGGTGGCGAGCTTGTCGAAAGCCGCTTCGGCGTTCTTGCTGGCCGCCTCGAAGCCGGCCATGTCGGTCCACACGGCCGGCAGCGCCTTGGTGTCACCCTTGTCCGATCCGGCCGGGAACATCTTCACGAAAGCCGCTTCGAGCGTCTTGAGCTTGGCCGCCTGTGGGACGGCGTCGGCGGTCGCGCCCTTGGCGTCGATAACACCCTTGATGGCGCGCATTGCCGCGGCGGTCTGCTTGCGGTTTTCCTGACGATCCTTGATCACGTCGGCCTGCGCCAAGGCGATCGTTGCGCCGCCTACCATCGCCCCGGCGGCAAGCATACCGATCAACGCCGCAACTAAAGTCTTTCTCATGTGCACCATCCCCTTTGAATTCTTCACGACCAACGGGCAATTTTTGCCTCGACGGTTCGGTATTTGTTGCAGAGGTTGACGTCAAAAGCGAACAGGACAGGCGGCAACGGCTTATCACGACTGCGTGTGGTTGCCCGATCGGCGAGGAGAAGACAGAAATGGCGGATACGACCGACAAGAAGATCCGGGTGTGGGACCTTCCCGTCCGCCTGTTTCATTGGACGCTCGTCGTTCTGTTGACGGTGTCGTATTTCACGGGACGGGCCGGCGGCGACTGGATGAAATTCCACTTCTGGTCAGGCTACGCGATCCTCGCCCTGCTGCTGTTCCGCATTGCCTGGGGCTTTGTCGGCAGCACCACCGCCCGCTTCTCGGATTTCGTCAAGGGCCCGATCGCGGGTCTCGCTTACCTGCGGGACCTGTTGCTCGGCCGGCGCACCTACGATGTCGGCCACAATCCGGTGGGCGGCGGCATGGTCGTACTGCTGCTCCTCGCGGTGCTGGCCCAGGTGGTCGCCGGCCTGTTCTCGGCCGACACCGACACCGGCACGGTCACCGGACCCCTCTCCGGGCTGGTTGCCGACAAATGGATCGACCGCTTCACGCACTTCCACCATTTCTGGGTGAACGTGCTCCTGGTCCTGATCGCCCTGCACGTGCTGGCCGCCGTCTTTTACCTCGTCTGGAAACGGCAGAACCTGATCGGCGCCATGTTCACCGGCCACAAGCCGCTCGATCAGTGTGTCGCTGCGGGCAAGCCTGCGCCCGCGCTCACGTTCGCCTCGCGCCGGTTGGCGGTGTCGCTGCTGATCGTCGCCGCCGCCATCGTGTATTTCATCGTGCGCGCGGGCGGCTGAAATCGGGAAGCTGGCGGGCGGCCGCGGCCTTGCTGCTGGGGAGGGCCGCCTCTAGGGTGCCCTCAGCCTCCCGTGAACCTGGATTTTGCACCATGAAATTTACCGGTACCGACTCCTATGTTGCCAGCGACGACCTGCGCGTGGCGGTGAATGCGGCCATCGCGCTCCAGCGGCCGTTGCTGATCAAGGGCGAGCCGGGCACCGGCAAGACCGTCCTGGCGCACGAAGTCGCCAAGGCGATCGGTGCGCCGCTGATCGAATGGCACATCAAGTCGACCACCAAGGCCCAGCAGGGCCTCTACGAGTACGACGCGGTCTCGCGCCTGCGCGACAGCCAGCTGGGCGACGAGCGGGTCAAGGACATCAAGCACTACATCAAGCGGGGCAAGCTGTGGGATGCGTTCACCGCGACCGAGCGGCCGGTGCTGCTGATCGACGAGATCGACAAGGCCGACATCGAGTTCCCCAACGACCTGCTGCTCGAGCTCGATCGCATGGAGTTCTACGTCTACGAGACGCAGGAGGTCATCAAGGCCGAGCAGCGCCCGGTGGTGATGATCACCTCCAACAACGAGAAGGAACTGCCCGACGCCTTCCTGCGCCGCTGCTTCTTCCACTACATCCGCTTCCCTGATCGCGAGATCATGACCCAGATCGTCGATGTCCATTTCCCGGAGCTGCAGCGCAACCTGCTGCGCGAGGCGCTCAACATCTTCTACGACATCCGCGAAGTGCCGGGCCTCAAGAAGAAGCCCTCGACGTCGGAGCTGCTCGACTGGCTGAAGCTCCTGATGGTCGAGGACATGTCGCCCGATGCGCTGCGCTCCAAGGATTCCAAGCAGCTCATCCCGCCGCTGCATGGCGCGCTGCTCAAGAACGAGCAGGACGTCCATCTTTTCGAGCGCCTGGCCTTCATGGCGCGGCGGGAGCAGCGGCAATAGTCAAGCTCCTCTCCCCGCTAGGGGGAGAGGCTGGGTGAGGGGGCTTCGACAGCTCGTGCAACCCCCTCACCTAACCTCTCCCCCTAGCGGGGGAAAGGAACATGAGGTTGGAGGAGAGACAATGTTCGTGAACTTCTTCCTCGAGCTGCGTCAGGCCAAGGTGCCGGTCTCCATCAAGGAGTACCTGGCGCTGATGGAGGCCATGGACAAGCACGTCACCGACTGACAGCGTCGACGATTTCTACTACCTGTCGCGCCCGCGCTGGTGAAGGACGAGCGCAACCTCGACAAGTTCGACCGGTGTTCGGCCATGTCTTCAAGGGCCTCGAGGCGCTGCCGCGCCGAGGGTGCGACGGCCGAGATCCCCGAGGAATGGCTGACGCAAGCTCGCCGAGAAGTTCCTGACCGACGAGGAGAAGGCGCAGATCGAGGCGATGGGCGGCTGGGAGAAGCTGATGGAGACGCTGAAGAAGCGTCTCGAGGAGCAGAAGAAGCGCCACGAGGGCGGCAGCAAGGGGATCGGCACCGGCCGGCACCTCGCCGTTCGGCGCCAACGGCTACAATCCCGAGGGCGTGCGCATCGGCCAGGACAAGAACCGCGCACGGCACGGCGGTCAAGGTCTGGGACAAGCGCGAGTACAAGAACCTCGACGACACCGTCGAGCTCGGCACGCGCAACATCAAGGTGGCGCTGCGCCGCCTGCGCAAGTTCGCGCGCGAGGGCGCCGAGGTCGAGCTCGACATGCCCGACACGATCCGCTCGACGGCGCGCAACGCGGGCTATCTCGACATCAAGATGATCCCGGAGCGGCGCAACAAGGTGAAGGTGCTGCTGTTGTTCGACATCGGCGGCTCGATGGATGCCCACATCAAGCGTCTGCGAGGAGCTGTTCTCGGCGGCGCGCACCGAGTTCAAGCACCTGGAATTCTTCTACTTCCACAACTGCCTCTACGAGAAGCTGTGGAAGGACAATCGCCGCCGCCACGTCGACACCTTCTCGACGGCCGACCTGCTGCACACCTATCCGCCCGACTACAAGGTGATCTTCGTCGGCGACGCCACGATGAGCCCCTACGAGATCACCTATCCCGGCGGCTCGGTCGAGCACTGGAACGAGGAGGCGGGCGCGGTCTGGATCGAGCGCATGGCCGACACCTACCGCAGCGTGGTGTGGCTGAACCCGGTGCCCGAGCGGCACTGGGGCTACACGCCGTCGATCCAGCTGCTGCAGCAGCTTATCCAGCAGCCGCATGTTCCCGCTGACGCTGGGCGGCCTCGACAGCGCGATGAAGGAATTGAACAAATAAAGCCTTCCTGGGGCTTTCCCCCTCCGCCCCTTCGGGCCACCTCCCCCGTCTGACGGGGGAGGCCGGGAGGGGGAGGGCCACGCAGGGGCTCTTGGTGGGGAGGAGATCAAAATGAAAACCGGCCCGGCGATCGCCGAAATTCTCAAGAAGGAAGGCGTCGAGTATCTCTTCGCCTATCCGGTCAACCACCTGATCGAGGCCTGCGCCGCGGTCGACATCCGGCCCATCATCGTCCGCCAGGAGCGCATCGGGCTGCACATGGCCGACGCCATGTCACGGCTCAGCAAGGGCCGCAGGATGGGCGTGTTCTGCATGCAGAGCGGCCCCGGCTCGGAGAACGCCTATGGCGGCATCGCCCAGGCCTTCGGCGAATCGATTCCGCTGCTGGTGATCCCGCAGGGCTATCCGCGCCGCATCGCCCATGTGCCGCCCAACTTCAACTCGACGCTCGCCATGGCGCATGTCGCCAAGCATGCCGAGCCGGTCACCAATGGCAAGGAAATCGCCAACATCATGCGCCGGGCCTTCAGCCTGCTGCGCAACGGCCGCGGTTCGCCGGTGATCATCGAGCTCCCGGCCGACGCCTATGCCGAGGACGCGCCCGATCCGCTGGTCTACGAGCCGGTGGTCGTCACCAAGTACGGCCCCGATCCGGCCGCCGTCGCCGAAGCCGCCAAGGTGCTGATGGCCGCCAAGCGGCCGGTGATCTATGCCGGCCAAGGCGTGCATTGGGCCGAGGCCTATGGCGAGCTGAAGGAGCTCGCCGAGCTCTTGGCGATTCCCGTCTGCACCAGCCTCGAGGGCAAGAGCTGCTTCGACGAGACGCATCCACTGGCCCTGGGCTCGGGCGGGCGCGCCTATCCGAAGGCGGTTAGGAGCTTCCTCGACCGCTCCGACGTGATCCTGGGCATCGGCTGCTCCTTTACCGAGACCAACTTCGGCATCTCGATGCCGGCCGGCAAGACCATCATCCACGCCACGCTCGATCCCGCGCATCTCAACAAGGACGTGAAGATCAAGTACGGCCTGGTGGGCGACGCCAAGCTCACCCTTGCCGCCCTGGTCGCGGCCTGCAAAGCCGCCGGCGCCACCAAGCGCGATGCGGCGCCGGTCGCGGCCGAGATCAAGTCGATCGCCGACGAATGGCTCAAGGAGTGGATGCCCAAGCTCACCAACAACGAGGCGCCGCTCAATCCCTACCGCGTGCTGTGGGACCTGCAACACACGGTCGACGTCGCCAACACCATCATCACCCACGACGCCGGCAGCCCGCGCGACCAGCTCTCGCCGTTCTGGAAGACGACGCAGCCGCACACCTATATCGGCTGGGGCAAGACCACGCAGCTGGGCTACGGCCTCGGCCTCGCCATGGGCGCCAAGCTCGCCATGCCGGACAAGCTCTGCATCAACGTGTGGGGCGATGCCGCGATCGGCTTCACCGGCATGGATTTCGAGACGGCAGTGCGCGAGCGCATCCCCATCATGTCGATCCTGCTCAACAATTTCTCGATGGCGATCGAGCTGCACATCATGAAGGTCTCGACCGAGAAGTACCGCTCGACCGACATCTCCGGCGATTACGCCGCCATGGCGCGCGCCTTCGGCGGCTACGGCGAGCGCATCACCAAGACCGAGGACATCGTGCCCGCCATCAAGCGCGGTATCGAACAGACCAAAAAGGGCGTACCGGTGCTGCTCGAGTTCATCACTTCCAAAGAGGTGACGATTTCAGTTCCGAAGTAAGCTACGCGCCTTACCCTGAGGAGCATCGCATAGCGATGCGTCTCGAACGGCGAGGCGAGACCACGAGGTAGCCCACCCTTCGAGACGGCCCTTCGGGCCTCCTCAGGGTGAGGCGATGGGAGGAACCAGCCATGACAGTCGTCCTGACTCCGACCGCCGAATACAAGATCTCGACCCACGATGGGCTCTGGATGAGCGCGGCCGACGCCGAGAAGGTCACGGGCTGGACGTTGAAACCGGAAGGCATGTGCCGCGACGAGCGCTGCGTGCCGCTGCCGGCCGCGGCGGTGAAGGGCAGCGACGTCGATGTCGAGGCCTTCTGGCAGAGGCTGGGTGGCCCGGTGATCGCCAGCCAGGATGGCGATGCCTGGGCGTTGGGCGCGCCCGCCGACGAGCGCAACGCAGCGCTCGAGGGCCTGCAGGCGCCGGACTTCACGCTGCCGGATGTCGACGGCAAGCCGCGCACCCTGTCGGAGCTTCGCGGCAAGAAGGTCTTCCTCGCCACCTGGGCCAGTTGGTGAGGCTGCCGTTTCGACTTGCCCGTGTGGCAGTCCCTCTACGCTGAACTGAAGGACAAGGGTTTCATGGTCGTGGCCGTGGCCGAAGAGACCCGCGGCGCCGACCACGCGCGGCCCTGGATCGCGGAGGCCAAGTCGGACTACTGGCAGCTGATCGATACCGAGCACCGCTTGAGCGATCTCTACAATCTCGTGAACGTGCCGCAGGCGGTGTGGATCGACGAGCAGGGCAAGATCGTGCGGCCGCCCGAGACGGCGGGCTCGACCGATCATTTCCGCCGCATGGATCTCAAGACCCGCACCATGTCGCCCGAGGACCAGGCAGAGCGGCTGGCCGCCCGTCAGTTCTATCTCGATGCCGTGCGCGCCTGGGTGAATACCGGCAAGCATGCGCTACCCGCCGACCAGGCGCGCGCCGGACTGCCTAAGGTGACACCGGAGATCGCCGAGGCGCGCGCGCGGTTTCGGCTCGGCGTCTGGCTGCGCGACAACGGCCGCGCCACCGAGGGAGACCGGCAGATGAATTCTGCCAGCGGCTTGCACCCGGAGTCGTGGAGCATGTGGCGCCAGGCCGCCGACCTCGACGAGGTCGGCAAGGCGTCGGGTCCCGACTTCTGGAAACGCGTGCAGGCGCTGGGCGATCGGCCGTATTATCCGCCGCCCAAGCTCTAGGGGGCCGATGCGACTTCACTGGAGCGATCTCGGCGCCCCGCGCGCCGAGAAGGCCTGCGGCCGGATGGTCGAGCTGGCGGGCTTTCCGCTCACGGTCCTGCCGACCGGCAGCGCCGATCATTTTCTGATGATGGCCGAGCCCGGTTGCTGCCAGGGCTGCTTGCCCGCCAATCGATTGGCCGTGGTCGAGATCTTCGCCGACCAGCCGCTCAGGCTCGGCACCGGCCAGTTGCGGCTCGTCGGCACCTGGCAGGTCTCGCCCGACCCCGACGGCTGGCGCTACCAGTTGCGCGGCGCCTTGGTAAAGCCGGGCGTCACGCGCCGCGCCCTGATTGCAGCGAGCCCGCTTTTCTGTCTGCCGGTGCCGGCAATGGCGCAGCCCGCCGACGGCACGGCGGTCGACATCCACAGCCACGCCGGCAATCTCATCCCGATGAGTTTTGGCCGCGGGCAGTTCTCGCCTGTTGGCGAGCCGATGCGCCAAGGTGGCGTCTCGACGATCTGCCTGGCCATCGTGGCCGATTCGCCGACCATCAAGCTCACCGGAGGCCGCCTGCGTCCTAGCCGCGATCCACGGCCCGGCGAGCTCTACGAGTGGAGCGGGCGCGCCTTCGAGCAGTTGCACGCGCTCGCGCGCGAGCAGGGCTTGCCGATCGTCAGGACTTCGGTGGAGCTTGGCGCTGCGCGGGCCAGCCGGCCATCCCTCATCGTGTCGTCGGAGGGTGCCGACTTCCTCGAGGGCAGGATCGAGCGTCTCGACGAGGCTTACCAGCGCTGGGCGCTCCGCCACCTGCAGCTTACCCACTATCGGCCGAACGAACTCGGCGACATCCAGACCGAGCCCAGCGTGCATGACGGCCTGACGCCGTTCGGCGCCGAGGTGATCCGCCGCTGCAATCAGATGGGCGTCGTCGTCGACGTGGCGCACGGCACCTACGATCTGGTCAAGAAGGCGGCGGCGGTAACGACCAAGCCGCTGGTACTGTCGCACACCTCGCTGACTGGCCGGCCGGAGGCCTGGACGCGGCGCATCCTGCCCGATCACGCGCGCGCCATCGCATCAACCGGCGGCGTCATCGGCATCTGGCCGGTCACGGCCTATTTCCCCAACGTCGTGGCCTATGCGGAAGGTTTCGCGAAGATGGCGGACCTGATTGGCATCGATCATGTCGGCCTCGGCACCGATCAGCTTGGCCTGGTCGGCCCGAGTGCGATGCCGAGCTATGCCGACCTGCCGCAGCTCGCCGCCGCGTTGCGCACCAAATTCACAGCTGACGAGACGGCAAAGCTGCTCGGCGGCAATTACCGGCGCGCCTTCCAAGCCTGCATCGGCTGAGCAGCATCACACCTCCGTGAAGCCGGTGCGGTTACTGGCCGGCTGCGGCTCGCTCGGTATAGGCTCCAGTCACACTTCCAAACGACGGAGACCGCGATGGCCGTCCTCAACGTCAACGGCAAGGCGCTCAACCACACCGCCGACCCGCGCACGCCGCTTCTGTGGGTGCTGCGTGAGCAGCTTGGCCTCACCGGCACAAAGTATGGCTGCGGCATCGCCCAGTGCGGCGCCTGCACCGTGCATATTGACGGCGTGGCGACGCGTTCCTGTCAGGTGCCGGTGAACTCCGTCGGCGCCAAGAAGATCGTCACCATCGAAGGCCTGGCCGAGGACGGCAAGCTGAACAAGATCCAGGCGGCCTGGGTCGAGATCGACGTTCCCCAGTGCGGCTACTGCCAGAGCGGCATGGTCATGGCGGCCACCGCCCTGCTCGCTGCCAAGCCGCAGCCGACCGACGCCGAGATCGATGCGGCGATGACCAACATCTGCCGTTGCGGCACCTACAAGCAGGTGCGCGAAGCCATCCACGCCGCGGCCAAGGCCTAGGGGGAGGACGCATCATGACGATCCAGAGCTCGCTCGGCCGCCTGCCTTTGAGCCGCACGTCCCTCAACAGAAGGCGCTTCCTGGTGAGCGGCGCTGCCGTCGCTGGCGGCTTCTCGCTGGGCTTTTCCGTTCCCTTCGTGGCGGCCCATGCCGCGGAGGTTAAGGAGATCAACGCCTGGGTGGTGATCCATCCCGACGACAAGGTGGTGATCCGCATCGCGCGCTCGGAGATGGGACAGGGCACGCTGACCGGCCTCGCCCAGCTCGTCGCCGAAGAGTTGAATTGCGACTGGACCAAAGTCACCTGGGAGTATCCGACCCCGGGCGAGAACCTGAAGCGCAACCGCGTCTGGAAGAATTTCTCGACCGGCGGCAGCCGCGGCATCCGTGAAAGCCACCAGTATGTCCGCGAGGGCGGCGCCATGGCCCGCGAGATGCTGATCGCAGCGGCCGCGGCCGACTGGAAGGTGCCGACGGGCGAATGCACCGCCGCCAACAGCGTCATCACCCACAGCTCGGGCAAGAAGACCACCTATGGCGCCGTCGCCGCGGCGGCGGCCCAGCTCGAGCCGCCGAAGGAAGTGAAGCTCAAGGATCCGAAGGACTGGACGATCGCCGGCAAGCCGTTGAAGCGGCTCGACACCGTCGACAAGGTCACCGGCAAGCAGCTCTACGGCATCGACTTCACCATGCCCGGCATGCTGGTCGCGACCGTGCACGCCTGTCCGGTGCATGGCGGCAAGCTCAAGAGCTTCGACGCCGCCCAAGGTCGAGAAGATGCCCGGCGTGAGGAAGGTCATGGCGATCGACGGCAACGCCGTCGTGGTCGTGGCCGACACCTACTGGAACGCCCGCACCGCGCTCGCCGCTCTGCCGAGCGAATGGGACGTGGGCGACCTGGCCAAGGTCCAGACCGACACCATCACCGCTCTGCTGAAGGAAGGCCTCGACGCGTCCGAAGCCTATGTCGGCAACAAGGTGGGCGACGCCAAGTCCGCCATCGACGGCGCGGCCAAGAAGGTGACGGCGACCTACGCCTTCCCCTACCAGGCTCACGTCACCATGGAGCCGATGAACGCCACCGCGCGCTACACCGCCGACAAGTGCGAAGTCTGGTGCGGCACGCAGAACGGCGAGGCGGCGCTTGCCGTCGCGGCGGAGGCGAGCGGCCTGCCGGTCGCGCAGTGCGATGTCTACAAGCTGCTGCTGGGCGGCGGGTTCGGCCGGCGCGGCCGTGCCGACTATGTCCGCCAGGCCGTCCTCGTCGCCAAGGAGATGCCCGGCACGCCGGTCAAGCTCATCTGGTCGCGCGAAGAGGACATGACGCACGACACGTACCATCCGACCACGATGTGCAAGCTGACGGGCGGCCTCGACGCCCAGGGCAACCTGGTCGGGCTGCACGTCCGCATCTCCGGCCAGTCGATCCTGGCCTCGCTGCTGCCGCAGAATCTCGTGAACGGCATGGATCCCGCCACCTTCCAGGGCCTGATGCCGAGCGGCGTCGAAGCGACGTATGGCTACAACGTGCCGAACCTGCTGATCGATCACGCGATGCGCAATCCGCACATCACGGCGGGCTTCTGGCGCGGCGTGAACACCAACCAGAACGCCGTCTACATGGAATGCTTCATGGACGAGCTGGCGGAGGCCGCCGGCCAGGATCCGCTCGAGTTCCGCATGAAGCTCCTCAAGCCCAAGTGGGCCGCCGTGCTGAAGGCGGCGGCCGACAAGGCCGGCTACGGCAAGAAGCTGCCCGATGGCCACTTCCACGGCATCGCGCAGATCATGGGCTACGGCAGCTATGTCGCCGGCGTCGCCGAAGTCTCGGTGAGCCCCGACGGCGTGCTCAAGATCCACAAGATCACCGCGGCCACCAATCCCGGTCATGTCGTCAACCCGGCGCAGATCGAGCGCCAGGTTGCCGGTTCGTTCGCCTACGGGCTGTCGGCTGCGCTCTACGGCGAGATCACCGTCAAGAATGGCGCCGTCGAGCAGACCAACTTCGACAGCTACAACGTGATGCGCATGGACGAGATGCCCGAGGTCGAAACCGTGCTGGTGCCGACCCTCGACTTCTGGGGCGGCGTCGGCGAGCCCACGATCGCCGTCGCCGGACCCTCGGTGCTGAACGCCATCGCCAAGGCGACCGGCAAGCGGGTGCGCGAGCTGCCGCTGATGAATCACGAGCTGAAGAAAGGCGCCTGATGCGTCACGTGCTGCTGCCGACGCTGGCCAGCGCGCTGTTGCTGGCCAGCCTGGCAGAAGGAGGGCCGGCCCTGGCAGCCGACGCGCCGCCCGGTGCAAGCTCGTGCACGGGCTGCCATGCGGCCACGAAGATCCCCGATTCCGTCATCCCGCGCATCGCTGGCCGCAAGTCGACGGAGATTGCCACGGCCATGCGCGAGTACAGGAGCGGCGCCTGGCCCTCGAGCGTCATGGGCCGCATCGCCAAGGGTTTCGACGAGTCCAAGATCGACGCGATCGCGGCCTGGTTCGCCGCCCAGCCGGAATAGGGCGGATGACGACCCGGCGCACCTTCCTCAAGCTCACCGCCGCCGCTACTGCCGGCCTTGCACCTGCCGTCGCCTCAGCGCAGGGCAGCGGGCCGCGTCGTCGTGATCGGCGGCGGCTTCGCCGGCGCCACGGCGGCGCGCACGCTGAAGGCGCTCGAGCCCAGGCTCACCGTCACCCTGGTCGAGCCCAACCGCATCTTCACCGCCTGCCCCTTCAGCAACGACGTGCTGGCTGCAGTTCGGGAAATCTCGCAGCAGCAGTTCGGCTATGACGGCGTGGTGCGGGCCGGCGTGACGCTCGCCCAGACCGCGGCGACCGCGGTCGATGCCGCCGCCCGGACCGTCACCCTGGCCGACGGCAACAAGCTTGCCTACGACCGGCTGGTTATGGCGCCGGGCATCGACTTCCGTTGGGACGCCTTGCCGGGTTACGACGAGGCGGCCGCCGAGAAGATGCCGCACGCCTGGAAGGCCGGGGGGCAGACCGTGCTGCTGCGCCAGCAGCTGCAGGCCATGGACGATGGCGGCCTGGTGGTGATCTCCTCGCCGGCCAATCCCTACCGCTGCCCACCCGGTCCCTACGAACGCGCCAGCCTGATCGCTTACTGGCTGAAGGTCTGGAAGCCGAAATCCAAGCTTCTGATCCTCGATTCCAAGGACGCCTTCTCCAAGCAGCGTCTGTTCCAGAACGCCTGGCCCGAGCTCTATCCCGGCATCATCGAATGGGTGTCGCTCTCGCAGGGCGGCAAGGTGACGTCGGTCGATCCCGCGACGCTCACGTTCGTCACCGATTTCGGTAGTCACAAGGCGGCCGTCGGCAACGTGATCCCGCCGCAGAAGGCGGGCGCCATCGCAGCACAAGCCGGCGTCGCCGACCGCACCGGCTGGTGCCCGGTCGAGCCGGTCGCCTTCGAATCGACGCTGCAGCCCGGGATTCACGTGCTGGGCGATGCCGCCATCATGGGCGGCATGCCGAAGTCGGCGTTCGCCGCTAACGCCCAGGCCAAGGTCTGCGCGGCGGCCATCGTCGAGCTTCTGGCCGGCCGCAAGCCGGTCGACCCTATCCTGATCAACACCTGCTACAGCCTGGTGGCGCCCGACTACGGCATCTCGATTGCCGGCGTCTATCGCCCCGACAAGGGCGTGCTGGCCGACATTCCCGGCGCCGGCGGCATCAGCCCAATCGAGGTCGTCGGCGGTTTCCGTGGCCAGGAGGCGCTCTCCGCCGAGAGCTGGTTCAAGACCATCACCGCCGAGACCTTCGGCTGAAGCGATGGTACGAGCGGGCCTGTTCGCCGCCCTCCTGGCTTTGCCCATGCCATCAGCGTGGGCGCAGCAGCGGCCGGGCGACGTCATCGTCGTCGAGGGCGATGCCATTCCCGAGCCGCTCGCCGTGCGGCCGGGCGACGCGGCCCGCGGCCGGGCGATCGTCGCCAACCGCAGCGTCGGCCTCTGCCTGTTGTGCCACAGCGGTCCGATTCCCGAGGAGCGCTTCCAGGGCACCTTGGCGCCGAGCCTCGCCGGCGCCGGCACGCGCTGGTCGGTGAGTCAGCTCCGCCTGCGCATCGTCGACGGCGCGCGTCTCAATCCAGACACGATCATGCCGCCCTATTACCGGACCACCGGCCTGCACCGCGTCGCCAGGGCCTTCGAGGGCAAGACCATCCTGACGGCCGAGCAGATCGAAGACGTGGTTGCTTATTTGGCGACTTTGAAGGACTGACATGAAGATTGTCATCCCGAGCGAAGCGAGGGACCTTTGCTGCGCCACAAAGGCCCTTCGGCCTGCGACCTCAGGATGACAGACATGCTTGCAACAACGAGACGTGCGTTCCTTGCCGGCGCGGGCATCGTCACCGCATTTCCGTTCGCCTCCGCGCACGCAACCCCGGAAGCCATGGCCGCTGCCATCAAGGAAGTGGTCGGCGAAGGAACGATCCGCGAGGGCAAGGTGAAGCTCGACCTGCCGCCGCTGGTCGAGAACGGCAATGTCGTGCCGCTCACCGTGTCGGTCGAGAGCCCGATGACGCCGGCCGACCACGTCAAGGCGATCCACGTCTTCAACGAGAAGAACCCGCAGCCGCATGTGTTCAGCGCCCGCCTCGGGCCGCGGAACGGCAAGGCGGTGATCGGCACCCGCATCAAGCTCGCCGATACGCAGAAGATCATCGCCATCGCCGAGACCAGTTCGGGCGCGTTCTGGAGCGCCTCCGCCGACGTGATCGTCACGCTGGCCGCCTGCATCGAGGACGTCACATGACCAACATCCTCGTCAATGCGCCCAAGACCGCCAAGCCTGGCGAGGTCGTCGAGATCAAGGCGCTGATCATGCATCCGATGGAAACCGGCTTCCGGCCCGGCACCAATGGCCGCATCATTCCGCGCGACATCATCGAGCGTTTCGTCGCGACCTGGAACGGCAGCGAGATCTTCCACATGGAGATGTCGCCCGCGATCGCCGCCAATCCCTTCGTGTCGTTCTTCGCGGTCGCGACCGAGAGCGGCATCATCGGCCTGCGCTGGACCGGTGACAAAGGCTTCCTCGCCGAGGAGCATGTCGCCATCACCGTGGGATGAAGACGGTTTGTCCCGCGCAAGAGCCCCCTCAAGTGCCCTCGGGGCAGGCAGTGGCGCGGGCAGGGAGGAATTTCCTCTGACCGAGCCAAGTCCCCAAGTGCGTGTCCCGTTTCAACATAGCCGCCTCATCCTGAGGAGGCGCGCAGCGCCGTCTCGAAGGATGGGCACGCCAAGGCAGGTTGCCCACCCTTCGAGACGCATCGCTTCGCGATGCTCCTCAGGATGAGGTGGTTCGATTTCACCTTTTCGGGACCTGCTTTGGGTTCCGCTTCGCTGCGGTCGGGGCGCCGGGCAGCAGGCGGAATGTTGCTGGTCGTGTTCGTCGCCTCCTTCGCACTGGCCCAGGGCGCGGGCGACAAGCGTCGCTCGGGCTACCAGGACATGGGTGAGGCGCTGCAGAAGATGCAGGACGAGGACACGGCCAATCCCGGCATGCTGTTCGTTCAGCTGGGCGAGCAGCTCTGGGCCAAGCTGGCCGGCGCCGCCAACAAGTCCTGCGCCGACTGCCACGCTGCCGGCAGCATGAAGGGCGTCGCGGCGCGCTACCCTGCCATTCCGAAGGACGCCGACAAGCCCGTCGATCTGGAGGGCCGCATCAATCTCTGCCGTACGGCCAACCAGCAGGCGGAGCCTTTGGCCCCGGAGAGCCGCGAGCTGCTGTCGCTCGCCGCCTATGTCGCGTTCCAGTCGCGCGGCCAGCCGATCGCGCCGCCCGACGATTCGCGGCTTGGTCCTTTCCGCGAGCAGGGCGCCGAGATCTATCGGCGCCGCCAGGGCCAGCTCAACCTCTCCTGCGCGATCTGCCACGACGACAATGCCGGCAAGAAGCTGGCCGGCGTCGCCATTCCGCAAGCGCATCCGACCGGCTATCCGATCTATCGCCTGGAATGGCAGGCGCTCGGCTCGCTCAAGCGGCGGCTGCGCAACTGCCTGGTCGGCATTCGCGCCGAAGCCTACGCCTATGACGCGCCCGAATACGTGGCGCTGGAAGTCTTCCTGATGGATCGTGCCCGGGGCATGCCTCTCGATGCGCCCGGCGTCCGGCCCTGAGGAAGGGAAAAATTCTCCTTCCGCGGCGGCCGGCAGACGGATCTGCTGCGCCAGGGGGCATATTCGGCTGCCCGTTCCATTGCCGCTGCGAGCCGACGGCCCCTAGTCTCCAGGCATGTTGAATCTTGCCAACCAGTTCGTTGCCCGTGCCACGCGTCTCATCTTCGCCGCCCAGGATGAGTTGGCCCTCTGGACGATCTCGGTCAACGGCCGGGTCATGGGCTCGCTGGTCTGCGAGGCCGGGCTCTGGCGACTCTCCTGGTTCGAGGGCACCGACCGCCGGCTCGCCAACTATGCCGGCCCGGTCGACGGCGATGTCGACGCCCTGGCCGAGACATTGAGCGCCCGGCTGGGCGCCCCGGTACGCCTGGAATCCCTCCCGCTCTGAACCGCCTGTTGAGATTCGGGCCCCAAGGCCCGACAGTGCGACGGCAGATCTTGGCGGGTGTTTGAATCATGGATGCGATCGACAGGAAGATCGTGGCGCTCCTCCAGGAGGATGCGAGCCTTTCGCTGGCACAGATCGCGCATCGTGTCGGGCTGTCGCAAAGCCCGTGCTGGAAGCGCATCCAGCGCTTGGAGAAGTCCGGCGTCATCCTGAAGCGTGTGGCGCTGATCTCGCCTGAATCGATCGGCATGGGGTTGACGGTGTTCGTCTCGATCGAGACCGGCGATCATTCCTCGGCGTGGCTCTCGAAGTTCGCCCAGCACCGTCACCGCCATGCCCGAGGTCATGGAATTCCATCGCATGGCCGGCGACATCGACTACATGCTGCGGGTGGCGGTGCCCGACATGCAGGCCTACGACGCCTTCTACAAGAAGTTGATCGACACCATGCCGCTCAAGAACGTGACGTCGCGCTTCTCCATGGAAAGGGTCAAGTCGACCACGGCGTATCCGATGGCGGTCGAGATGCGGAATCCGAAGGACGGGAAGAAGAAGGGCTGAGAGCGAGCCGAGCTCTCACCTCCCCCGTCATACGGGGGAGGTGCCCCGAAGGGGCGGAGGGGGAAGGCCCCACAGGCGATCCTCGAATATTTCAGATCTGAAACTTGCAGATCTCGACTGAGGCTTTCCCCCTCCGGCCCTGCGGGCCACCTCCCCCGTATGACGGGGGAGGCAACGGAGGCGTGCGAAACGGCTTCGCGCCGCTCCGTGGACGGCCGGTCAACCCAGAGTTACCTTCGGGAACCGACTACCCATCCGGAGCGTTAACATGACTGTGCATGCCCTCAAGTCGCCGAAAGTCGCCAGCCTTCGCTCGAAGGTCTCGCCCGAGGAGTGGCAGGCGCGTGTCGATCTCGCCGCCGCCTATCGGCTGGTCGACCTCTATGGCATGTCCGACCTGATCGCCAACCACATCTCGGTCCGGGTGCCGGGCGAGCACGATGCCTTCCTGATCAATGCCTACGGGCTGCTCTACGAGGAAATCACCGCCTCGAGCCTGCTCAAGATCGACCATGAGGGCAACATTCTCGCCAAGCCGGATTTCGGCAGCCTCGACTACGGCGTCAACCGCGCCGGCTTCGTGATCCATAGCGCCATCCATATGGCCAAGCCCGACGTCGCCTGCGTCATGCACACCCACACCTGGGCGGGCATGGCGGTTTCGACCATGGAATGCGGCCTGCTGCCCAACACCCAGACCTCGATGCGTTTCGCCAAGATCAGCTACCACGACTTCGACGGCGTCGTGATCGACACCGATTCGCGCGCGGCCCTGGTCAAGAGCCTGGGCGACAACAACGCCATGATCCTGCGCAATCACGGCCTGCTCACGACCGGCGCCACGATTCCCGAGACCTTCAACGCCATGCATCGGCTGGAGCTGTCCTGCAAGACGCAGATCGCGGCGATGTCGTGCAACACCAAGCTGGTCGAGGTGCCGAGCCAGGTGGTCGAGGCTACCTACCTGAACTACCAGCCGCATGTCCGCCGCCCGTTCGGCGTGCTGGACTGGCCGGCCCTCCTGCGGAAGCTCGACCGGATCGATCCGGGCTTTCGCGACTGATTGGATACGCCGCACAGCTCCGTACGGGCCTTTGCCGTCGTCGCCTGCGGCTACTGGACTGCGCCGGGATATCGTTCCGTCGCCTGGCTGCTGACGGCCGGCATGGTGGTGCTGGGCGCCGCCAATGTCGGCATCGCGCTCTGGCTCAACATCTGGAATCGCGACTTCTTCAACGCCCTGGAGAAGCGCGATCTGGTCGAGCTGTTCCACTTGCTCTGGATCCTCGCCATCATCGTCGTATCGGCGGGCGTTGCCGTCGCCATCCAGCTCCACGTCAAGCGCCGGCTGCAGGTCAACTGGCGGACCTGGCTGTCCGGTATCACCGTCCAGCGCTGGCTCCATTCGGGCCGGCAATACCAGCTCGGGCTGCTGGCCGAGGAAGTCGACAATCCCGACGGCCGCATCGCCGAGGACATCCGCGTCGCCACTGAATTCGCGGTCGAGTTCGCCCAGAGCATCCTGCAGTGCGTTCTGCAGCTCTTCACCTTCCTGAGCGTGCTGTGGGTCCTGTCGGGCACGCTGCCGATCAAGTTCGCCGGTTTCGAGTTCAACCTTCCCGGCTACATGGTGTGGGCCGCCGTGGCCTATGCCCTGGTCGGCTCGGTCCTGACCTATGCGCTCGGTCGCGGCCTGATCCACGCCGGCAACGTCCGCCAGGGCCGCGAGGCCGACTTCCGCTCGGGCCTTACCCGCGCGCGCGAACATGCCGAAGGCATCGCCCTGATGCGCGGCGAGGACGACGAGCGCGAGCGGCTGCGCGGCTCGCTGTTCGACCTCCGCTCGGCATGGCATGTCCAGACGCGCGGCCAGGGCAACCTGTCGCTGCTCACCAGCTCGCTCGCCTACCTGGCGCCCATCGTGCCGCTGATCGTGGCGCTGCCGCGCTACCTTGCGGGCGAGATCCAGCTCGGCGGCCTGATGCAGACCGCGCAGGCCTTCTCGAGCGTGCAATGGGCGCTGTCGTGGCTCATCGACAATTTCCCCAAGGTCGCCGACTGGCGCGCCTCGACTGACCGCGTCGTGCACCTGCACATGGCGCTCCTCGACCTCGAGGAAAGCGTCGAGGGCGAGGGTGAGCGCATCACCCTGCACGAACCCACCGAATCGGATTCGCTCATCATGCGCGAGCTCGGTCTTTCGCGTCCCGACGGCGAGATGCTGGTGGCGGAGGCGGAGATCGAGATCCGGCGGCCCGAGCGGGTGCTGATCCGCGGCCAGTCCGGCAGCGGCAAGAGCACGATCATGCGCGCTGTCGCCGGCGTCTGGCCGTGGGGCAGGGGCGTCGATCCACCTGCCGAAGGGCGCCATCACCTTCATGCCGCAGAAGCCTTATTTCCCGGTCGGCACGTTGCGTGACGCCATGCTTTATCCCAAGGTTCCCGAGGGCATCACCGACGAGGTTCTGAAGGATATGCTGCACAAGGTCGGGCTCGACCATCTGCGCGATCGGCTCGACGAGACCGAGCGCTGGGATCACATCCTGTCGGGCGGCGAGCAGCAGCGCGTGGCCTTCGCCCGCGTGCTGGTCCACAAGCCGGAATGGATCTTCATGGACGAGGCGACGTCGGCGCTCGACGAGACCGGCCAGGAGAATGTCATGGAACTCCTGATCGATGAGCTGCCCGAGACGTCGATCGTGAGCATCGGCCACCGGCCGGGCCTCGAAGTCTTTCATACCCGTGAGCTCACCCTGGTGCCGGGCGAGAAAGGGGCCCGGCTGAAACCCGAGGTCGAGGCCCGCCAGCGCGCCCTGAGCGAGGTCTACCGCGTGATGTCGGAGGCCAGCCGCAAGCACCCCCGAGAGCCCGGCTTCTGGTCGAACTTCCGCACCAGCCTTCGATCCAATCTGCTTGGACGGTAGGGAGAATGCGCCGCCGCACTTTTGTTGCCCTTGCGGGCGCCTCGGCAATACCGCGAACGGCCGCCGCCCAGGCGCCCTGGCCGTCGAAACCAATCCACATTCTCTGCGGCTTCAGCGTCGGCACGACCACCGACCTGCTAGCGCGGCTCCTGGCGGAGCGGCTGGGCGAGCGCCTGCAGCGGCCCGTCGTCGTCGAGAACCGTCCGGGCGCCGGCGGCACCATCGCCGCCAATCTGGTCGCCCATGCGCCGGCCGATGGCCACACGCTCATGCTGGGCTCGGTGGCGCTCACCTTGGCACCGCGCCTGTTCAGCAGCGTGACCTTCAAGCCGCTCGAGGACTTCACCCCCGTCGGCATGGTGGGGAGCACCCCTAATATCGTGCTGTCCGGCCCGGCGGTGTCGATCGCGTCGATGGCCGACCTGATCGACCAGGCCAAGCAGGCGCCCGGCCGCCTGCGCTACGCCTCGTCTGGCCCGGGTTCGGGCTCGTGGATCGCCATGAAGCTGCTGGAGGTCCGGGCCAGCATCCAGCTCGAGGAAATCCCCTACGCCTCGACCGCGCAGGCCACCACCGATGCGCTGGGCGGCCAGGTCGACCTGCATTGCCCGAGCCTCGCCGGATCGATGGCCTTGGTGCGGCAGGGCCGATTGCACGCGTTGGGCGTGACCAGCCTTCGGCGGAGCGCCGGCGCTCCAGACGTCCCGGCGATCGCCGAAACCCTTCCGGGATACGATGCGTCGCTTTGGTACGGCCTGGTGGGGCCGGCGGGCCTGCCGGGGGACGTGGTCGGCCGGCTGAACAGCGAACTGCAGGTCATACTGGCCGAGTTCAGCAGTTCAAGAGACCCTGCGCACGGCCGGCGTCGACCTCGAGCCGGGCAGCGCCGAGGCCATGCGCGCCGTCATGGCGGACCCCCTGCGCAGCGGGGTTGACCTCATGGACCGCATCGGCTTCCGTCCGCAATAGTCGCTCTTTCCGAAAGGCTTCGACCATGTCCGAAGGCACGCGCAGCGAGGGAGAAACATACGCCCAACGGCCGGCCCTCCGCGGCACGCGCCACATGGTGGCGGCCGGGCACTACGGCGCGGCTCATGCCGCCTTCGCGATCCTCGAGGCGGGCGGCAATGCCGTCGACGCCGCGGTCGCCGGCGGCATCGCGCTGGGCGTGCTGCAGCCCGATATCGTGAACGTGGCCGGCGTGGCGCCGATCATGCTGCGCATGGCCGACGGCGTCGTCCAGACGATCGCCGGTCTCGGCTACTGGCCCGCCGCCACCGATCCCGACCGGCTCGCCCGCGAGAACGGCGGCCATATCCCGGAAAATATCCTGCGCACGGTCGTTCCTGCCGCGCCCGACGCCTGGATCACGGCGCTGAGCCGCTTCGGCACGATGAAGTTCGGCGAGGTCGTTCAGGCCGCCATCCGCTTTGCCGACGAAGGCTTCCCGGTCTATCCGCTGCTGGCCGACATGATTGCGGTGCGCAAGGCCCGGTATGCGAGGTTTCCCTCCAGCACCGCGATCTTCCTGCCCGGCGGCGAGCCGCCAAAGGTCGGCACGCTGTTCGTCCAGAAGGACCTGGCGCGTAGCCTGCGCTACATGGCGGACGAGGAAGCCGCCAGCCTCGTCCGCCATGGCGACCGCGCGGTCGGCCTCGAGGCTGCCCGCGCCGCGTTCTATCGCGGCGATATCGCCCGGGCGATCGTGGCCTTCCACAAGCAGGAGGGCGGATGGCTGACGGCGCAGGATCTCGCCGACTACCATTCGCCGATCGAACGCGCGCCATCGGTGCGCTTTGCCGGAACCGACGTCTACACCTGCGGCGCCTGGTGCCAGGGGCCGGTGCTCGGCCAGGCGCTCAACATCCTCGATGCGCCTTCCCTCAAGACGGCCGGGCACAACAGTGCCGACTACCTTCACACGGTCGCTGAGGCGCTGAAGCTGGCTTTCGCCGATCGCGAGGCTTTCTACGGAGATCCGCGGCACGTCGACGTGCCGCTCGAAGCGCTGCTCGACCGCGACTACGGCGCCGCGCGGCGGGCCATGATCGATCCGGCCCGGGCATCGCCCGAAATGCCGGCCCATGGTGATCCGGGTGGCGGGCAGCGACGCCAGATGGGCGGCGGCGCGGCGCCGCGGCGCGAAGGCGTTCCGGCCGGCCCGCCGCGCGACACGTCCTACATCTGCGTGGTCGACCGCTGGGGCAATACCGTGTCGGCAACGCCCAGCGACGTTTCATCCGAGTCGCCGGTGGTGCCGGGTACCGGCCTGGTCCCATCCTCGCGCGGCTCGCAGTCCTGGACGGCCGAAGGCCATCCCAGCCGGCTGGCGCCGGGCAAGCGGCCGCGGCTCACGCCGGCCCCGGCCATGGCCGTGGCGCCCGCACAGTTCGTGCTGCCGCTCGGCACGCCGGGCGGCGACGTGCAGGCGCAGGCCATGCTGCAGGCGCTGCTCAACATGGTCCTGTTCGGCATGGATCCGCAGGACGCGGTGGAGCATCCGCGCATCGCCACCTACAGCTTCCCCGACAGTTTCGAGCCGCACGACTATTTCCCCGGCCGGCTCTGCCTCGAATCGCGCATCGCGCGCGAGACCGGCGACGAACTGGCGGCGCGCGGCCACCGCGTGGCCTGGTGGCCGGAACGCATCTGGCGCGCCGGCGCGGTCTGCACCATCCACGCCGATCTTCAGTCGGGCATCATGACGGCCGGCGCCGACCCGCGGCGGGCGAGCTACGCGCTCGGCTGGTGAGCGGGGACATCTGAGTCGTCCTCTTCCGGACCGCGGGCGTCTCGCCCGCTCTTGATTCATGAGCGAGCCAGAGGCTCGCGGTCCGGAAGAGCATGAAGACGCGGTTCAGCGTACCGAGTATACGAAGGACCCGCCCGTGCTCTTCGCGGCGCCACCGCTGCCGCCGCCCGATACGCTCATGGCTTCATAGATGAACAGCACGAAATCGCTGAAGGCCTTGCGGCCATCAAAGGCATCCTGATTGGCCACACGGGCGCAGTTCGCGGCGGGTGAGGCGCAAACATAGAAATCCGTCGCACCGTAGGAGCCGACCTTGATCGTGTCCTCGGCCTTGCCGGATGTCGTGCGCAGAAAGTGGTACTTCAGATTGGGATTGACGTACGGATTGAGCAACTTTGCGTTGAGGTCGTCGATGCACACGACGCAGTTCGGTCCCTGGGTAAACGTCGGATCGGCGTGAATCACGCGTGAATGCGGCGCCTTGGGATTATTGTCCTGGCAGCCTTGCAGTCTGTAGATCACGTTTCCGGCGGGCGATGCTGAAACCGCCAGGGCTTGCATGGAGTACTCGCACAGGAACTGCTGCTCCGCTTCCTCCTCGGTGAGATCGCGGGTCATGTCGGCGCGCGGCATGGTTCCCGTGACGTACTGGTAGAGGGTTCGCAGCCGGCGGATCTGGTTCGAGGAGCTGGCCGGCACCATCGTCCAGCTTTGATTCCACGCATCGGTGACCTGGACGCCGAGGGCTGGAACGGCGTTCGTGATCTGGCTCGCGAACTGCGCGCTGGGATTGGCCGCGCTCGTGAACCGCGCGGTCGTGGCGACAGGTGATCCCAGCGGCAGGCTGATCGACGGCGTGACCGCATTGGCAGTTTGGGCCGTGCCGATGGAAATCGTCACCTGAGACGGCACGAAATCCGGATCGCTGAGGGCCTGGGAGAGGTTGAAAAAGATCTGCCTCTTCTCCAGGGAGTTCAGCGAGGAGGCCAGGTCCGCGGCATTGTAGTTCAACTGGCTGCTGGCGCACCCCGCGCTCAGAAGACAAACGGCGATGCAGACCAGACGTCGAACCGTTCCCATACCCCCCAACACGCAACCCCCATTGTCTGGCTTGTTTCTGACGCTGCGCAATCTACGCAAAAGGCGCGGTACTTCCTACAAGACTTGATGAAAACCGATGGCGACGCGGTCGGGCGTGCGCGCGGCAACGCCGACGAAAATCGCGCGTTCCAGCCATTTCAGCGAGGGGTCGGCGGTCTCGAAGCGCGGCGCTGTCCGGAAATGGTAGCTGCCGACGGGCACGTGCTCGCCCCGGGACATGCGGGCCAGGATCTCGGGGCTGGCGACGCGCAGGCCCTCGTTCTGCACATAGACCAAGGCGCCCTTCTCGCTGCGGATCGTGTAGCGCGCCACGACCTCTATCGTGCCGTCGGGGCGCACGATCTGCCAGTCCGCACCGCCGGGCAGGATCTCGCCGATGAGCTTCGGGCCATGCACCTCGCCGCCCAGAATGTCGATGATGCGTCGGTGGCCACGCGCGGTCTGGCCGAGATCCTGGATCGGTCCGACCCTGGCCTTGATGGCGAAGGCGAATTCGAGTCGGGGCGCGGTGGAGATGAAACCGTCGACATCGTCGGTCATGTGGGGCTTTCTGTCAGGGACGGGGACGGTGGTCGGCGCGCTGCACCACGCCGACCAGCAGCGCGGTCGACCAGCCGAACATCAGCATGCCGGCCGCCGCCTCGAGGGCGCCGACCATGCGGTGTTCGGGCGGCAGCGCGAGGTCGTTGGCGCCCAACGTGGTGAAGCTCGCCAGGGAGAAGTAGAGTGCGCTCTTGAGGTCGACGAATTCGTTCCAGTGATCGTGATAGACCAGCGCCCACAGCGTTACCTGCAGGATGTGCCCGATCATCAGGATCACGACGGCCGTGACGCTGTGCGTCATCATGTAGAACCGCGGATAGCGCGACAGCGGCGGCGAGGGCAGGACATCCATGGCACGGCTGAGGACCAACTGCGCCACGACCTGGATCACGCCGGTCGCGACGATCATCAGCATGCCGATGCGGAACAGCGATGCGTCGGGAAGCATCCTACGCCGCCTTGGGCTTGCCGAGCAGGTGATCGGAGATGATGCGCTGCTGGATCTCCGAGGTGCCCTCGAAGATCTTGGTGAGCCGCGCATCGCGCCAGTAGCGCTCGACGGCGTGCAGGGTGGTGTAGCCCGCGCCGCCCAGCACCTGCAGCGCCTCGGAGGTCACCCGCTCGGCCATCTCGGAGGCGAAGAACTTCACCATCGCCGCCTCCTTGTCGCAGCGCCGCTTCTGGTCGATCTCGTCGCACACGAAATACATCAGCTGGCGCGCCGCTTCGATCTCGGTCGCCATGCGGGCGAGCCGGAAGCGCGTGTTCTGGAAGTCGCCGATCGCCTGGCCGAATTGGCGGCGCTCCTGGGCGTAGGCCGTGGCATCTTCGAGCGCCCCGCGCGCCAGCCCGATGGCGCGCGCCGCCGTGTGGGCGCGGGCGCGTTCCAGCCCGGCGGAGATGTAATAGAAGGCACGGCCCTCCTCGCCGATCAGGGCAGCGGCGGGCAGGCGGCAATCGTCGAAGGCGAGCTCCCAGGTCTTCCAGCCGAAATAGCCGATCTTGGGAATCGGCGCGCCCTTGACGCCGGCCGGCAGCGTGCCGCGCGGCTTCTCGATCAGGAAGGACGACAGGCCGACATGCTTGCGCCTGGGATCGGGCGGATCGGACGTGCGCGCCACCAGCATGATGTAATCGGCGCCGTCGGCGAAGGTGCACCAGTATTTGTTGCCGTTGATCACCCAGTCGTCGCCGTCCCTGCGGGCGCGGCAGGAGATGCTGCCGAGATCCGAGCCGACATCGGGTTCCGACATCGCCGCCGCACCCAGAAACTCGCCGCGGGCGGCGCGCGGCAGGAAGAGCGCCCGCTGCGCCTCGCTCATGCCGCGGCCGGCTGAAAGGCCGTTGCCGCGGGCGATGACGGAGGCCACGCTCATCCAGGCGCGCGCCAGCTCCTCGGTGATCAGGCAGTATTCAAAGACGCCCAGGCCCAGCCCGCCATACTGCTCGGGGATGACGATGCCGAAATAGCCCATGTCGGCCAGCTTCTGCAGGAGCTCGGGCGGCATGTCGCCCTTCTCGGGGTCGAGCTTGTTGGCGAGCGGCAGCACCTCCTTCATGGCGAAGGCGCGGGCCGTCTCCTGGATCAGCCGGCGCTCCTCGGTCATGTAGCCCATGGCGTTTCTCCCTTCAGTGCCGCAGCATAGCAGCCAATTCCCCCGTCCCTTGGAGACATTCCATGCTGAAGGCCCTGCTGGCCGGCCTCGCTCTTTTTCTCTCTGCGGCCTCCGCCCGAGCGGAAGACTGGCCGGCCAAGCCGATCACCGTGCTGATGGGCTTCCCGGCAGGCTCGGGCGTCGATGTGGTCGCGCGCATGCTTCAGCCGTCGCTCGAGAAGTCGCTCGGTCAGCGGTTGGTGCTCGACTACAAGACCGGCGCGGGCGGCAACGTCGCTTCTGAGGTCGTGGCCAATGCCCGGCCCGACGGCTACACCTTCCTGTTGGGGACGGCGGCGACGCACGGCGTCAATCCCGCGCTCTATCCCCGCCTCTCCTTCGACGTCGAGGCCGACTTCACGCCGATCTCCACCCTGGTCGACGTCTCCAACGTGCTGGCGATCAATCCCGAAGTGATCGACGCCACGTCGGTGAAGGATTTCATCGCCAAGGTGAAGGCGGCACCCGGCAAGTACAACTACGCTTCGACCGGCAACGGCACGGGCACCCATCTCGCGTTTGCCGAGTTCAACGCCAAGGCCGGCCTCGACATGGTCCATGTGCCCTATCGCGGCGGGCCTGACGCCATCCAGGCCGTGTTGAAAGGCGACGTATGCTGCATCTTCAACCAGGTGCAGACCATCCTGTAGCACTATCGCGCCGGCAAGGTGCGGCTCCTGGGCGTGACGACCAGGACACGCGTCGCGGCGATCCCCGACGTGCCGACCATCGATGAGGCAGGGGTGCCGGACTACGAAAGCTACACCTGGTTCGCGATTTTTGGACCCAAGGGGCTCGATCCGGCGATTGCTTTGAAATTCAATCAAGCAATCAAGCTCGCCCTCGACGATCCCGACACTCAGAAGAAGCTCGCCGAGCTCGGCAATACGCCGCGCTACGAGACGCTCGAACAGTTCAAGGCAACGGTGAAGCGCGACCGCGCGAAGTGGGCGGAGGTCGTGAAAGCGGTGGGCGCGAAGGTGGATTAACCAACAAAACCGTCATCCCGACCGAAGCCGAGCGAAGCGAGGCGAAGTGGAGGGACCTCTTCATGCGGAAGCGGGTCCATGAGGAGGTCCCTCCACTCCGCGCTTCGCGCTCCGGTCGGGATGACGACTATTTTTTTTGATCGGGGGTCGTGCCGCGCTCAAGCCGCCGCATCCTCCCTGATCATCGCCGCGCCCTTCTCGCCGATCATGATGGTCGGCGCGTTGGTGTTGCCCGTCGTGAGCGTCGGCATCACCGAGGCGTCGATCACGCGCAGGCCCTGGATGCCGCGCACCCGCAGCCGCGAATCGACCACGGCGCGCGGGTCCTCGCCCATCCGGCAGGTGCCGACCGGGTGATAGAGCGTGTTGCCGGCGCGGCGGGCATAGGCCAGCAGGTCGGTGTCGCTTACAAGGTCGGGACCGGGCTGGATTTCGCCCGCGCTGTGCTGGCTGAGCGCAGGCGCTGCAAAGACACGGCGCACGTGGCGCACGCCGCCCAGCAGGGCAAGCTCGTCGGTGTGGGTCGTGAGGTAGTTGGGCTTGATCGCCGGCCGCGCGAAGGGATCGGCGGAGGCCGCCATGATGGTGCCGCGGCTGTCGGGCTTCACGACGCAGACCACGCAGCTCATGCCGGGCTTGTCGTCGAGCTGGCCGAACTTCAGGGGATTCGTGCTGCCTGGCGTGAACAGAAGCTGCAGGTCGGGCGAGGCGAGGCCTTCGCGGCTGTCGCAAAAGAGCTGCGCCGTGGTGACGCCGAAGGTGAGGGCGCCCTTGCCGGTGAGCGCAGAAGCGCAGGATCTCGGGCAGCACGCGCGGGAAGCGGGCGATCTCGTTCACGGTCGGCGTGCCGTGCACGCGATGCACGACGCGGATCACGTAGTGGTCGATCAGGTTGGAGCCGACACCCGGCAGATCGTGCACCACGGGGATGCCGAGAGACTGCAGGTGCGCGGCCGGCCCGATGCCGGAAATCTGCAGGATGTGCGGCGAGTTCACCGTGCCGCCCGACACGATCACCTCGCGGTTGGCGCGCACCTCGGTGAGCGTTGCCGCCGCGCCGGAAGGAGACGCCGACGCAGCGCTTGCCCTCGAACAAGAGCTTGCCGCCCTGCGCCCCGGTTTCGACCCTGAGGTTGGAGCGGCCCCGCGCCTCGCGCAAAAAGGTCTGCGCCGTCGAGCCGCGGAAGCGGCCGCGCCGCGTCATCTGCGAATAGCCGACGCCCGCGCGCTGCTTGCCGTTGAGGTCGGGATTGAAGGGGAAGCCCGCCTGCTGGGCGGCTTCGACGAAGCGGTGGGTGAGCGGCAGGATGGTGCGGTAGTCCTCGACCTTGAGCGGGCCGCCCTGGCCGCGCACCTCGGAATCGCCGCCCTGCACGTAGTGCTCGGACTTCTTGAAGTAGGGCAGCACGTCGTCGTAGCTCCAGCCGCGGTTGCCCATCTGCGCCCAGCCGTCGAAATCGGCCGGCGCGCCGCGCACATAGAGCATGCCGTTGATCGAGCTCGAGCCGCCCAGGGTGCGGCCGCGCGGCCATTCCATGCGGCGCTCGCCGGTGCCCTTCTCGGGCTCGGTCGTGAAGTTCCAGTTGACCAGGGGATTGCGGATCAGCGACCGCATGCCGGCCGGGATATGGATCATCGGGTGCCAGTCGCTGGGTCCGGCCTCGAGCAGGATGACCGACGCGCCCGTTTCCGACAGACGAGACGCGACCACGCACCCCGCCGAGCCGGCACCCACCACCACGTAATCCGCCTGCATGGCGTTCTCTCCCGATAACTGAGCAGGCGCGCCGGTGATCGTCTTTTCAACGTTTTGAGCGGCACCCTCGAAAACAGTTCGCTCAGAAAGGACAGAGAAGCAAGCCGTGGCCGAACTCAGCAAGTCCATTTCTCGAAGCGGGCCACGCCGTTGTTTGGACGCTGACGGCAGCAGGCCCGGCGATTGGCGTCGGCCGATATTACCGAGGGTTGCGCCTCTTCGCGATGCGGCCGCTCACCGGGTCAGTCGATCCTCCGGGTGCCTGTGGAGAACTGAGAAAGCGTCCACCGAGAATCCGCTTGGCGATCCCCTGAACTTCATTTCTAATTCAACCTCAGGATGTGTCATGCTTAAAGTAAGGACAGACCTGCGGGCGTCGCCAATTCATGGGATCGGCCTCTATGCCGGAGAGCACATTCCGAAGGGAACGCTGGTGTGGCGGTTTTGCGATCGCTTCAACCTGCGGCTCAGCCGGCGCGAGTTCGCGCAGCTGCCGACCGTCCAGCAGTCGTTCCTGTCTCACTACGGCTGGATCGACCAGGGCGATCTCGGCCACTGGCGGGTGAGCCTCGACGACGAGCGTTTCCTCAACCACAGCTTCGCGCCCAATCTCTGCTGCGACGAAGGCGGCGACTACGCCACCTGGTCGTGCCGGGACATCGCGGCGGGGGAAGAACTCCTCGAGGACTACACGGAGTTCTACCATCCCAACGACCATCAGCCGTTCGTGATCGAACTCCATCGCCAAAAGCGGCGCGTTACTGCCGCAGAATTGGCGGCGCGATGAACGATCCGGGATCCGGCCGGCAATTCACCCTCGACGCCCTTGGATTCTGCGGCAAGGAGCTCGAGGTTCCGACCAGCCCGTTTCGCGTGCTGACCAGCAACTGGCAATCGACCGAGCTTCTTGCCGGAATCTCGCCGGTCAATACGTCGCTCGCCCTGGCGTCGGATCCCGGCTTCCAGGCGATCATTCGCAACGACACCGAGTCGGAATATGACGCCAACAATTTCTGCACCCGTCTCGCGGAGCGGGTTGCCGAAGGCACCCTCAGCCTCAGCCCCGAGTTCCTCAAGTTCGAGAAGGCATGGCGCCGGGACGAGATGAACCATACGCTGGGCTTCGCCATGATCGAATCGCTGCTCTACGGCAAGACCGTCGGGCAGATCTTCGAGGAGATCGGATCGGCCAGCCCGGATTTCCGCCCGCTCGAAGAGCGCGGCCTGCTCGACGACGAGTTCGCCGTGTCGATCGTCATTGCCTACGACGAGGTCTCCACGGCGCTGTCCTATCGCGACGATTTCTATCACCGCTATCCCAGTTTCGACAGCCCGGTGCTGATCGAGTGGATCAGGCGCGTGGCGTCGGACGAAGGCCATCATTTCCGCAACATCGTCGCCGTGGTGAAGAAGAACCACGCACACAGGATTCCCGAAGTGCCCGCGCTGGTCCGCCGCATCCTCGACTGGGAGGAGTCGGAGCACACGTACCAAAGGACGTTTGTGCTCGACCATACGGGCCCGCAGTTCACCGACGGCTTCATCAGCAACGCCGTCCAGAAGCTCCTGAAGCAGTTCCGCTATTCCCTGAGCGACCTGCCCACGCCGGCAAGCAACTGATCGATCTTCTGGAACCGAGTTGCCGGCGAGGCCGCCGCCGCCCTCCGCCCGCCGCGCTCGGCGGTTCGCGCTGCGGCGCTTTCCAGAGCGGAAAGGGTGCACATTCGCTTTGAATCCTGTTAGGCCCGCAACACCGCTCGGAGCGAGCGGGTGTACGGAAAGGATGGAGCAATGCGCGGACGTCAGGTGTTCTTGGAGACGCTTCTGGCCCACGGCGTCGATCGCATCTTCGGCAATCCTGGCACAACCGAGAGCCCCCTGCTGGATTCGCTGCTCGACTATCCGCAGCTCCAGTACATCGTGCATCTGCATGAGGGCGTGGCGGTCGGCGCTGCGAATTTTTACGGCCAGGCGAGCGGCAAGACGGCGTTCGTCAATCTGCACGTGGCGCCCGGGCTGGGCAACGCCATCGGCATGATCTACGGCGCGCTCAAGAACAACACGCCGATGGTCGTGACGGCCGGTCAGCAGGACACGCGGCTCAGGTTGCGCGATCCCGTGCTGGGCCACGACCTCGCCGCGATCGCCGCGCCCGTCACCAAATGGAGCGTGCAGGTCGAGCGCGCCGACGAGATGGGACCGATCCTGCAGCGCGCCTTCAAGATCGCCAACGAGGCGCCGGCGGGCCCGGTGTTCGTGGCGCTGCCCATCGACGTCATGGAGCAGGAGACCAGCATACCGGCAGGCAAGCCCGCGCACCTCTTTTCGGCGAGCCGTCCCGATCCGGCTGGCATCGAGGCCATGTCGAGGCTGATCATCGCCGCCAAGAATCCGACCATCGTGGCGGGCGACGAAGTGGCGCGCGCCGGCGCCGGCAGGACGCTGGAGAAGCTCGTCGAGCGCATCGGCGCGTCGGTGTGGTTCGAGGGCCTGCGCGGCCGCAATTCCTTTCCGACCGACCATCCTGCCTAGCGCGGTACGCTCGCCTTCGATGCGCCCGGAATCGCCAAGCAGTTTGCCGACAACGACCTGGTGCTGATGGTGGGCGGCCCGTTCTTCGAGGAAGTCTGGTACGGCCCAGGGTCGCCGTTTTCTAAAGGATGCAAGGTGCTGCAGATCGAACCGGCGCCGTCGCGCCTGGCCTACAACTTCGCCGTCGATGCCGGCGTCGTGGCCGACGTCGACGCGGCGCTCGAGGCGCTGTGGCAGGCGACCACCGGCATCAACGGCGCGGAGGCGAGGGGGCGTCAGGAACGGTTCGCGGCGCAGAAGCAGGCTGACGACGCGGCGCAGGCGGCCCGCGTGCGAAAAAGCCTGGTCGCGCAGCCCGACCTCGATGGCGCGCGCCATGGCCGAGATCAGGAACGGCGCGCCCGAGAACGTCGTCGTGGTCGACGAGACCATCACCGCCAATCTCGACCTGTTCAAGACCTTCACCTTTTCAGGGCCGGGCGACTACTACAGCGGCCGCGGCGGCGGCATCGGCCAGGGGGTGGCGGGCGCCATCGGTGTGGCGGTGGCCGAGCCCCGGCGGCCGATCCTCTGCTTGTCGGGCGACGGCTCGTCGATGTATTCCATCCAGGCGCTGTGGACGGCGGCGCATCACGATCTGCCGATCGTGTTCGTCATCCTGGCAAACCGCGAATACCGCGTGCTGAAGCACAATATCGACGCGTACCGCGCTCGGTTCGAGGTCAAATCGAACAAGCCCTACATGCACATGGACCTGACGGGGCCCATGCTCGGCTTCGTCGATCTGGCCAAGGGCATGGGCGTGGCCGGCACGCATGTCGTCAAGGCCGACGACATCCAGGGCGCCGTGGCAGCCGCCTTCAAGTCGGGCAAGCCGCACTTGATCGAGGTCGAGATCGAAGGGAAAAGGTGAGTCCCATCAGGAGGGACCTGCCATGAAGGCCTATGTGATTGCGACCGAGACGGTCAAGGATCCGGCGATGTTCGATGACTATCGCAAGGCCGTGCCGGAAACGGTGGCGCCGTTCGGCGGCCGCTTCGTGGCGCGCGGCGGCAACCTCAGCGTTCTCGAGGGCGAGTGGCCGCATTCCCGGCTGGTGGTCATCGAGTTCCCGTCGCGGGCCGACGCCGAGGGCTGGTACGGGTCGCCGGCTTATCAAAAGATCATCTCACTGCGGCACAAGAGTTCCGTTGGCAATCTGGTCATCGTTGACGGAGCGCCGTGAACTCTTCCCGACTCTATTCCTGCCCTGCCTTCCGCCATCGCGTTCACAAATCCCGACTGAAATGATCGGGGGGAAGCGTGTTCCGAAATGGAATCCTCTTCCTCCGCAGTTCTGCTGGGGAGGTGTCGGCGTCTTACGCCGACCTGCCTTCGCCGAAGCGAAGCCGCTTCGGCTTCGCGCAGGCAGGCGGAGGGGTCATGAGCCTCAATGCCGGCTCCTGACCCCGCCGCCCGCTGCGCGGGCACCTGTGCGCTTTTGGCCGCGAGCGGCCAAAACGCAAACTTCGCGGGCTCCGCGTAGGGGAGGGATGAAACAGGCGTATCCGGCCAAGACGGCATTTTCGGGCGCTATGGCGCCCGAAAATTAAAACTGACGGCCCTGATATGCAAAAGCGTCACTTGAATGACGTAGTATTACTATAGATTTCCCCATCGGAAGTTCCCAAGACGGAGAGTCTGCGGATGACCGCCCAACCGCTACTTCTGGAACGCCCGCACCTTCGCCTGGTGTGCACGGGCCGCGCCGGTGAGCATGGGCAGGTCGTTGCCCGCCAGCATCAGCTTCATGCCCTTGTCGATGTAGAGCTTCAGCAGCTCCTCGCTGTAGGCGCCGCCCATGCCCGGCCACTTGTTGTGCTTCCGGCAGGCGGCCACGACCTTGTCGACGGCGGCCTGCACCTTCTCGTGCCCGTTCTGGCCGGGAATGCCCAGTTCCATCGACAGGTCGCTGGAGCCCACCAGGAGGCAGTCGATGCCGGGAACGGCCGCGATCGCCTCGGCATTCTCGACGGCCTTGGGCGTCTCGATCATCACCGTGATCAGCGTGTTGTCGTCGCTCTTCTCGGTCATCTCGCTCATCGGCATCGGCGCGTAGTCGAACTGTGCCTGGCCGCCGCCCACCGAGCGGTGGCCGCGCGGCGGGTAGCGCAGCCGGTCGGCGATCTCCTTGGCCTCTTCCGCCGTGTCGACATGCGGGATCACGATGCCGAGCGCCCCGCCGTCGAGCACGCGGGTCGCCATGGCGAGCTCGCCGTAGGGCACGCGCACGATCGGCGCGATACCGGAATCCTGGGCCGCGACGGAGATCTCGCATGCCGTCTCGATCGACATCGAGCCGTGCTCGAGGTCGAGGAACAGCCAGTCGAAGCCCGCCGCCTTCATGACCTTGATGATGTCGACGTTGCGCACCAGCCGAACGCCGATGCCGATGGCGAGTTCGTTCTTCCGAAGCCGCGCCTTGGCGGCATTGATCGCATGGGCCATGTTTCTCCCTCCGAGCCAGGTTTTGCGGTAGGCTAGACGCCATGACTTTCCATGTCGAACGAATCGACCATGTCGTGCTCCGGGTGCGCGACCAGCCGGCCATGGTGCGTTTCTACGAGCAGGCGCTGGGCTTCAAGGTCGAGCGCACGTCTGGATCGAATCAGCCTGGTGCAGATGCGCGCCGGCGCCTCGCTGCTCGATCTGGTCCCCGCCGAGCGCGCCACCGATGCGCCGCAACATGGACCATCTCTGCTTCCGCGTCGAACCGTTCGACCGTGACGCTATCGTCACGCGGCTCGCGCCATTCGGCATATCGGTCGGCGAAACCGTCGAGCGCTACGGTGCGGAAGGCACCGGTCCGTCGGTCTACTTCCACGACCCGGAAGGAAACCAGATCGAGCTGAAGGGCCCGGCGACTGCCGGCGCCGCGAGCTAGATCGTCGCATTAGCCCTTGGCCGTTGCAGACGATGTGCTAGCCTCCGGGCCACGGGAAGAACAATAGGCCGGTAACGGCTGAGTGTCTGGGAGGAGTAGTTTATGCGTACACGCTTGGCTGTTGCAGCCGCGGCTTTCGTTGCCTTCACGATGGCGGCGGCGCCGACATTTGCCCAGAAGCAGGGCGGCACGCTGAGGATCTCGCATCGCGACAACCCGCCCAGCGCCTCGATCCACGAGGAATCGACGATCTCGGTGAACCAGCCCTTCATGGCGGTGTTCAACAATCTGGTGCGTGTTCGATCCCAACGAGAAGGTCAACAGCCCCGACCACATCGTGCCCGACCTGGCCGAGAGCTGGTCGTGGAACGACGACAAGACCAAGCTCACCTTCAAGCTGCGCCAGGGCGTGAAGTGGCATGACGGCAAGCCGTTCACCAGCGCCGACGTGAAGTGCACCTGGGACGCCGTGATGGGCAAGGGCGACGAGAAGCTCGACATCATCCGCAAGAGCCCGCGCAAGATCTGGTACATCAACCTCAAGGACGTCGACGACCAACGGCGACAGCGAGGTGACCTTCACCCTCGGCCGGCCGCAGCCGTCGTTCCTTTCGATGCTCGCCGGCGGCTACTCGCCGGTCTATTCCTGCCATGTGCCGGGCCGCGACATGCGCTCCAAGCCGATCGGCACCGGCCCGTTCAAGGTCGTCGAGTTCAAGCGCAACGAATCGATCAAGCTGGTGCAGGAACCCCGACTACTGGAAGAAGGGCCGGCCTTATCTCGACGCCATCGAATGGACGATCGTGCCCAACCGCAGCACGCGCATGCTGGGCTTCGGCGCCGGCACCTATGACATGACGTTCGACTCCGACGTTACCTTCCCGCTGCTTGCGGACGTCAAGGCGCAGAAGCCCGATGCGGTCTGCGAGGCGCGGCCGACCAACGTCAACTCCAATATCCTGGTCAATCGCGACAAGCCGCCGTTCGACAATCCGCAGATCCGCCGCGCCATGGTGCTGGCGCTCGACAACAGGGCGTTCGCCGACATCCTGAGCCAGGGCCATGATCTCGACGGGGCGGTCATGCTGCCGCCGCCGGACGGCGTCTGGGGCATGCCCAAGGAGATGCTGCCGAGCCTGCTCGGCCATTCGCCGGACATCGAGAAGAACCGCGCCGAGGCGCGCAAGATCATGGAGGGGCTGGGCTACGGCCCCGACAAGCCGCTCAAGATCAAGGTGGCGACCCGCAACATCGCCATCTATCGCGACCCGGCGGTGATCCTGATCGACCAGCTCAAGAAGATCTATATCGAGGGCGAGCTCGATCCGATCGACACCACCGTCTGGTACACCAAGATCCAGCGCAAGGATTACCAGGTCGGCATGAACCTGACCGGCGTGGGCGTCGACGATCCCGATGTCAATTTCTACGAGAACTACTACTCGACCTCGGACCGCAACTATACGAGCTACAAGAATCCGGAGGTCGACAAGCTGATCGAGCAGCAGTCGGCCGAGGTCGACCGCGACAAGCGCAAGAAGCTGGTATGGGAGATCGAAAAGAGGCTGGCCGACGACGCAGCGCGGCCGATCCTGGGCTACAACGTCGCCAACACCTGCTGGACGCCGCAGCTCAAGGGCCTCGTGCTGCAGACCAACAGCATCTACAACGGATGGCGTTTCGAAGACGTCTGGCTCGATCGGTAGAGAGCATGCGCCGATTGGCGACAGAGCGGACCCACCTCCTCGATCATTCTCCTCTCCCCCGCCAGGGGGAGAGGGTGGGTGAGGGGGCTACGCACGTCGCTGCCCCCTCACCTAGCCTCATCCCCCGAGCGGGGGAGAGGACACTCCCGCATCGGGGATGGGTCGCCAGTGCAATAACGGAGGGCAACTGATGGGCGCCTACCTGGTTCGCCGCTTCCTGCTGATGGCCCTGACCCTGTTCGGGATGTCGATCCTGATCTTCGTGATGTTGCGCCTGGTGCCGGGCAACATCGCCGACATCCTGGTCGATGCCGCCGGCATCGCCGATTCCAAGGAGAAGGCCAAGATCACGCACGAGCTCGGCCTCGACCTGCCGATCATCGAGCAGTACGGCCAATGGATCGGCGGCCTGTCGCGCGGCGATCTCGGCTTCGCCTATGTCTCGGAGCGGCCGGCCATCGAGGAGATCGCGCCGCGCATCCCGATCAGCGCCAAGCTGGCCGGCATGGCGCTGTTCTTCGCCATCATTATCGGCGTGCCGTTCGGCGTCATCAGTGCGGTGCGGCAGAACACGCCGCTCGACTACTTCCTGCGCGTCCTCAGTCTCAGCGGCCTGTCGTTGCCCTCCTTCTGGCTCGGCCTGCTGGTGCTGATGGCGGCCGTGAACTGGTTCGGCACGATTCCAATCTACAGCAACGAGCCGCGCAGCCTCCTGCAGGAGTTCGGGCTGCTGGCCATTCCGGCGGCCGTGGTCGGCTTCCGCAGCTCAGCGCTGATCATGCGTCTGACGCGATCGTCCATGCTCGAGGTCATGCGCCAGGACTATATCCGCACGGCGCGCTCCAAGGGCGCGTCGCAATTCTCAGTCAACTACGATCATGCCTTGCGCAATGCCCTGTTGCCGGTGGTCACGGTGATCGGCATCGAGGCGGCCTTCCTGGTCGGCGGCCTGATCGTCACTGAGACCGTGTTCAACATCCCGGGTGTCGCCCGCTTCCTGGTCGAGGCCATCCGTTGGCGCGACTACCCGATCGTGCAGAACCTCGTGATGCTGATCGCCTTCGTGGTGGTCACGGTCAATTTCCTGGTCGACATGGCCTATATGGCCCTCGACCCCCGCATCAAGTTCGCGGACTGAGGCGACCATGGCCGTCATCAATCACGACGCCGAGCTGGCTCGCGCCGGCGCCAATGTCACCGGCTGGGGGAGCCGTATCCTCTTCTTTGCCCGCCGCTACCCGTTGGGCGCGGTCGGCGCGGTGATTGTGCTGGTCTTCGTGCTGACCGCTGTCTTCGCCCCTTGGATCGCGCCGATGGATCCCACGACGACCGACGCCAAGGCCTCGCTGGCGCGGCCGGGCGGCGTGTTCTGGCTGGGCGCCGACTTCATGGGCCGCGACATGTTCAGCCGCATCGTGTTCGGCGCGCGCATTTCGCTCGCCGTCGGCCTCGGCGCCACCCTGACGGGCGGCATCCTGGGCGTGTCGATCGGCCTGATGAGCGGCTATCTCGGCGGCACCGTCGATCTCATCACCCAGCGCCTGATGGACATCATGCAGTCGCTGCCGCTGCTCGTCATGGCGCTGGTCATGGCGGCAGCGCTGGGCCCTTCGCTGCAGAACACCATCATCGCCATCGCCATCCCGCTGGTGCCGACCGTGGCCCGCGTCGTGCGCTCGAGCACGCTGTCGCTGCGCGAACAGCCCTTCGTCGAAGCGGCGCGCGCCGTCGGCATGGGCGAGGTGCGCATCGCCGTGCGCCATGTGCTGCCCAATACCCTGGCGCCGCTGATCGTGCTGGGAACGGCGCAACTGGGCTCGGCCATCCTGGTCGAGGCGGCGCTTTCCTTCCTGGGCCTCGGCATCCCCGAGCCCTATCCGTCATGGGGCCGCATGCTGTCGGAATCGGCCGCCGAGTACGTGCGCACCGCGCCTTGGCTGGTGATCTTCCCCGGCGTCGCCATCAGCCTCACCGTCTTCGGCACCAACCTTCTGGGTGATGCGCTGCGCGACATCCTCGACCCCCGTCAACGATCCTGAGGGCGGCGTTCATGAGCGCGCTTCTCGAGGTCAAGGACCTCGGCACGTGGTTCTACACGCGACAGGGCATCGTCAAGGCCGTCGACAACATCGACTTCCAGGTCGCGGCCGGCGAGACTTTGGCGATCGTGGGCGAATCGGGCTGTGGCAAGAGCATGACGGCGCTGTCGCTGATGCGCCTCATCCCCGATCCGCCGGGCCGCATCGTCTCCGGCACGGTGAAGCTGGGTGGTCGCGACCTCCTCAAGATCAGCGAAGAAGAGATGCGTCGGGTGCGCGGCAACGACATCTCGATGATCTTCCAGGAACCGATGACCTCGCTCAACCCGGTGATGACCATCGGCAAGCAGATCGCCGAGGCGTTGATCCTGCACCGCGACATGGATCGCAAGGCCGCGCTCAAGCGCGCCGTCGAGATGCTCGACCTGGTCCGCATCCCCGAGCCCGCCCAGCGCGCCAAGGAATATCCCCACCAGCTGTCCGGCGGCATGCGCCAGCGTGCCATGATCGCCATGGCGCTCGCCTGCAATCCCAAGGTGCTGATCGCCGACGAGCCGACGACGGCGCTCGACGTCACCATCCAGGCGCAGATCCTCGAGCTGATCGTCGAGCTGCAGCGCGAGTTCAGCGCCGCGGTGATCCTGATCACCCACGATCTCGGCGTCGTCGCCGAGACGGCGCGGCGGGTGATCGTCATGTATGCCGGCCGCAAGGTCGAGGAGGCCGACGTGGGCGAGCTGTTCGCCCGGCCAATGCATCCCTACACGGCGGGCCTGCTGGCCTCGATCCCGCGGCTCGATCTGCTGCGCGGCGAGGCCCGGAACGCCACCGACCGCCTGCAGGAGATTCCCGGGATGGTGCCGCCGCTGTTCGCCCTGCCGGAGGGTTGCGCCTTCGCGCCGCGCTGCAGCCGCGCCGACGATCTCTGCCGGCGCGAGCGGCCGGCCTACGAACAGAAGCGGCCGGCCCATTGGGCCGCCTGCTGGCACAGCGATGTCTGATTCATCGGAGCGCGGGCGTCCCGCCCGCATCATGATCTTCCGGACCGTGGGCGTCCCGCTCGCTCATGATCATGAGCGGGCGGGACGCCCGCGCTCCAAAGAGGACATGCCGTGAGCGCCAACCAGCCCGTCCTGGAGATCAGGGACCTCAAGAAGCACTTCCCGGTGAAAAAGGGCGTGCTGCGCCGCACGGTCGGCCAGGTCTATGCGGTCGACGGCATCAGCTTCGCCATCGGCGTCGGCGAGACGCTGGGGCTGGTGGGCGAGAGCGGCTGCGGCAAGACCACGGCCGGCCGCGCCGTGCTGCGCCTGATCGAGCCGACCTCGGGCTCGATCGAGGTGGGCGGCACCGACATCACGCATCTGTCCAAGTCGGACCTGCGGCCTTACCGCCGGCAGATGCAGATTATCTTCCAGGACCCGTTCTCCTCGCTCAACCCGCGCATGACGGCGGGCGACATCGTGGGCGAGCCGCTGCTGGTCCATGGCGTGGCGAACCGCAAGGAACGCGGCGAGCAGGTCGCGGCGCTGTTCGCGCGCGTGGGACTGCGGCCGGCCCAGATGGCCAATTATCCGCACCAGTTCTCGGGCGGCCAGCGCCAGCGGATCGGCATCGCCCGCGCCCTCGCGCTGGGCCCGAAGCTGATCGTGGGAGACGAGCCCGTATCGGCGCTCGACGTCTCGATCCAGGCCCAGGTCATCAACCTGCTGCAGGACCTGCAGCGGGAGCGGCAGCTCTCCTACCTGTTCATCTCGCACAATCTCGCCGTAGTGGAGCATATCAGCCACCACATCGCCGTGATGTATCTCGGCCGTATCGTCGAGCATGCCGACACGCGCTCGATCTTCACCCGCGCCCAGCATCCCTATACCGAGGCGCTGCTGTCGGCCGTTCCCGTGCCGGACCCCGCCATCCGGCGCCAGAAGCGCGTGCTGCAGGGCGACGTGCCGAGCCCGGTCAAGCCGCCCTCGGGCTGTCACTTCCATACCCGCTGCCCCTACGCCATCCCGCGCTGCAAGGTCGAATCGCCTCCGCTGCGCGAAATCTCACCTGGGCACCACGTTTCCTGCCATCTGCGTTAGTCATCGGAGCGCGGGCGTCTCGCCCGCTCAGGATCATGAGCGGGCGAGACGCCCGCGCTCCGCCTTGATATGAATCGGCGCAAGCAGGGAGGAACGAAACGTCATGGCGGAATGGGATTATGTCATCGTGGGCGGCGGCTCGGCGGGCTGCGTTCTCGCCAACCGCCTGACCGAAGATCCGAACGTCAAGGTGCTGCTGCTCGAGGCCGGCCCGCGCGACAAGTCGATGTGGATCGACATTCCCGCGGGCTTCACCCGGCTGCTGAACCATAAGTCGTTCAACTGGAACTTCGAGATGGAGCCCGAGGAGGGAATGGCCGGCCGGCGCATTCCCTGCCCGCGCGGCCGCACGCTCGGCGGCTCGAGCTCGATCAACGGCATGCTCTATGTGCGCGGCCAGCCGCTCGACTACGATACGTGGGGCCAGCTCGGCAATCGCGGCTGGTCCTACTCGCAGATCCTGCCCTACTTCAAGAAGTCGGAGAATTTCGAGCGTGGCGGCGACGACAGCCGCGGCAAGGGCGGCCCGCTCAACGTCGCCGACATGTGCGACACCCACGAGCTGTGCGACGCCTTCATCGATGCCGCCGCGGAAAGCGGCTACCCCAAGAACAAGGACTACAATAACGGCGATCAGGAAGGCTTCGGCTACTACCAGGTCACCATGAAGAACGGCAAACGCCAGTCGACGGCGCGCGCCTTCCTCGATCCGATCCGCAATCGCCCCAACCTCAAGGTCGAGACCGATGCGCTGGTGGCCAAGATCCTGCTCGAGGGCAAGCGCGCGGTCGGCGTCGCCTACAGTGTGCACGGCCAGGCCCGCGAGGCGCGGGTCAATCGCGAGGTCATCGTGTCGTGCGGCTCGGTGCAGTCGCCGGGCGTGCTGGAGCATTCCGGCATTGGCCAGCCCGAGCTGCTGAGCCGTCATGGCATCGAGGTGAAGCACGAGCTGAAGGGCGTCGGTGAGAACTACGGCGACCACTTCGCGCCGCGCATGAACTGGCGAGTCAAGCTGCCGATCACCTTGAACGAGCAGACGCGTGGCCTCAGCCTGGTGAAGGAGGTCATCAAGTACTATTCGACCGGCCGCGGCGCGCTCGCGCTCACGGCCGGCGTCGTCTACGGCTTTGTGCGCACGCGGCCCGGCCTCGAGAGCCCCGACATGCAGTTCCACATGGCCCATGCCAGCTACGACACGGCGCAGAAGCGACTGCTCGAGAAAGAACCCGGCATGACGGTGGTAATCGGCCAGTGCCGGCCCGATTCGCGCGGCTCGATCCACATCAAGTCGGCGACGCCCGGCGTCGAGCCCGCCATCCGCCCCAATTTCCTGTCAGCCCAGATTGACCGCGACGCCACGGTCGCCGGCATGCAGATCGCCCGCAAGATCGTCTCGCAGCCGTCGATGGCGAAGTACATCGCCTACGAGAACAGGCCGGGCAAGGACGTGAACACCTACGACGAATGGCTCGATTACGCCCGCCAGACCGGCCAGACGACCTATCACGTCGTGGGCACCTGCAAGATGGGCAGCGACCCCATGGCGGTGGTGGACGACCGGCTGCGCGTGCATGGCATCGCCGGGCTCCGGGTCATCGACGCCTCGATCATGCCGACCGTGCCCTCGGGCAACACCAATGCCCCTACGATCATGGTAGCCGAGAAGGGGGCCGATATGCTCAAAGAGGATGCCCGGACGGCGCTCAAGGCCGCCGCCTGAGCGCGCTGGTTTGGGGAAGTTGGGGGACGGGCTGGATCGGGATTTTAGGCCTTGGATTAAGTAAGATCCGGAGGCAGCCGTCCAAGGTTCGAGTGGGGGATGATGATGAAGCTGTGGAAGTCGATTTTCGCCTTTTCGGCGCTGGGTGTCGCCGCGGCCGCTTGCCAGCCGAACCCGAAATTCAAGGACGACCTGCTGGCGTCGTCGGGTTTCAAGCAGGTTCCACCGACGACGGCGGCGCAGCAGGCGTCGTTGAGGAGCCTGCCGCCGCACAAGCTCGTGCAGACGACTCGCAAGGGCAAGGTTGTCTGGGCGTATTCCGATCCGACCGTCTGCGGTTGCCTGTACGTGGGTGGGCCGGGCGCCTATGCAACTTATATGAACAAGCTGAACCAACAGCAGCAGCTCGACATGCGGACGGTGACGGTCCCCCCTGGGCAGGAGGCGGGCTGGGACTTCAGCGCGTGGCCCGAGGAATCTATGGAGCCGTGAGGTCGGACGCGGCGGCCGTCGAGGCCGCCGCTTGCACAGGGAGATCGTGGTGAAGCCGTTCGTGTCAGTTCTCGCCATTCTGGGGCTCGGCGTTGTCTTGCTGGCCTGTGACTACAAGCCGGAAAGCAAGGCCAACCTGCTGTCGGATGCGGGCTTCAGGCAACTTCCGCTGCAGACTCCGAAGCAGGTCGCCTCATTCAGGAGCCTGCCGCCACACCGCCTGTCGAAGACGGTCTTCAAGGGCAAGAGCGTCTGGGTGTACCCGGATCGGAACGTCTGCGGTTGCCTCTATATCGGCGGCCAGACCGCCTACGATGCCTACATCAAGAAGGCGACCCAGCAGATGATCGATACCAGGGTCAACCAGATGTACGACAACAACGACCCGCAGCCCTACGATGCAGCGTCAACCATGGCGACCCTCGACTGGGGCGACGCGTGGGACGCCGCGGACGCCTATGGTCTGTACCTCAATTAGCGCTGCGGAGGTCGGCGTGAAGCCGTTCGGTCGAATTCTCGCTGTGGCGGGCCTGTGCATTGCGGCGGCGGCCTGCGCGAGCAATGCGAAACTGAAGGAAGACATGCTGTCCGCCTCGGGATTCAAGGCGACTCCGCCGAAGACGCAGGCGCAGATAGCGTCCTTCAACAGCCTTCGGCCGCACAAGCTCACGAAGGTGACCCATAAGGGCAATACCGTATGGATCTACTCCGATCCCACCGTTTGCGGATGTCTCTACATCGGCGACCAGAAAGCCCATGACGTCTACGTGCAGAAGCTGGCCCAGCAGACGACCTCTGACATGAATGCGTTGACCGGTCCCGACAATCCGACGAACATGGACTTCAGCCCGTGGGTTGATGGCCCGGCGTACTGAAGTCGTAGAGGCGATCGTTCCTTTGGACTATCCGCCCAGCAGCGCGGGGGCGGCCTTCACTTCGCGGCGTTCCACTTTCTTGACGATCTCGGTCAATTTGGTGTGGGTCGGCGCGGGCACGCCGATAAAGGCGCCGCGGTCGGCGATATAGCCGTTCATGAACTCGATCTCGGTGCGGCGGCCCTTGCGGATGTCCTGGGCCATCGACGGGCGCTGGATGTCGGCGCGCGGGTTGGGGTTGATGTTGGATCCGGGTCGCAGGATGGTCTCGATCTCGTCGAGTGCCGCCTTGTCGCCTTCCGACGCCTTGGCCAAGCGTCTCGGGCTCCATCTTGCCGATCTTCTCGATATGGTAGCCCAGCGCCTGGCCGACCCGCACGGCCTCGCCGCCGAGTTTGATGGAAAAGCGGCGGATGGCGTCGTTGCGGTCGCAGTCGGCGCCCGTGAGGCCGGTGGCGGCTGAGACGCCGTTCTTCATGCCGTTCTGGCAGAGCTTGGACCAGCGCTCGCCCCACAGGTTGGTCGTGGTCTTGGCGCTGTCGATGCGGCCCACCATGTCGCGCAGCTCCTCGACCCGCTTGGTGATGCGGCCATGGACCTCGCCGACCCGGAATACGGTATGCTTGTCCCCGCCCTTGGCCACGGTGCGACGGATACGGGCCGGCTCGAACATGTCGACCGAGATCAGCGAGGCCACCATGCCTACCGTCTTGCCCCAGCCGACCACGCCCGCGATGCGCTCCTCGTTCAGGCAGTTCTGCAGCGAGACGACATAGCCGTCGGGCGCCAGGTACTGCTTGATCAGCGCCGTCGCCCATTCGGTGTCGTAGGACTTCATCGACACGAAGGCGATGTCGATCGGTTTCTGGCGCGACAGGGCCTCCATCTCGGTGAGATGCATGGTCTTGGCGTTGGTGACCGTGAACTTCTCCTCCGGCGTCACGCCGTCCAGCTCGAGCCCGCGCTTGCGGATGGTCTCGATGTTCTCCGGCCAGAAATCGATCAGCGTCACGTCCTCGCCAGCATGGGCGAGATTGCCGCCGACATATCCGCCCAGTGCGCCGACGCCGACGACTGCAATTCGCTTGCCCATGATCCGTTCTCCTTAAGCTGCCGGCAGCTTGGCCAAAAACGCCTCGACCGCCTGATTGAAACGCGCGGGCTGATGCAGGTTGGAGGCATGGCCCGCGTCGGGAATGACCGCCTTGGTCGCCCCCTTGATCTTGGCCGCCATGTAGTCGGTGGCGGCTAGGAAGTTGGTGTCGTTGGCGCCGACCAGCACAAGCGTCGGCGCGGCGACCTTGTCGAGCGACCGGATCACGCGGTCGTTCTGCTGGGCAAGCATGCCACGCGCGGCGCCGGCCAGGCCGGTGGCGTCGCGATGGCGGGTGAGCTTGACCTCGTCCGACGAATTGAGCGCCGCCAGTCCCATGGCGTCGAAGGTGGCTGCGCGCTGGTGCGCCGTCTCGTTCCACTTGGCGCGCGCCTCGTCCTTCTTGAAGCCGGGGCCAGTGTCGAACAGCATCAGCGCAGCCACGCGCTCGGGATGGCTGGCATTGAAGGCAAGCGACATGTAGCCGCCCAGCGACAGGCCGGCGACGATCGCCTTCTTCGCACCCACGAGGTCGAGCAGGGCCTTCATGTCGGCTACGGTCAGCGCCTCGGAATAGAGCTTGGCATCCGTCGGATAGTCCGATTCGCCGTGGCCGCGCATGTCCCAGACGACGACCTGATAGCGATCCTTGAGTGCCGCGACCTGGCCGTCCCACATGCGCGCGGTCGAGCTGTAGCCGTGGCTCAGCAGCAGGGTAGGGCCGGAACCATGGATCTCGTAATGGATCTTGACCCCGTCGCGGTCGAGCTTGGGCATGACGATCTCCCCTTACGGCGCGACGCGCGGCTCACGCTGGGCCCGCTCGACATAGCGTTCGGCATCCTCGGCCAGCAGCAGCCGATCCTTCTGCAGGGCCGCCACGACCGCCTGGACCTTGGCCACGTAATCGGCGCCGCTCTTGTAGCGCTCGGCGATCGACGCCCGTGGATCGCCGGCGACCTGGCGCGCCGCCTTGTCGACGGCGAAGGGCAGGCAGCTTCCGTCTCGGTCGGCGAGCTCGCCCGCAGGGTATGGCGGCTTGTATTCGTTCCAGCCGGAATAGGTGGCCAGCGGCACGGCGATGTCGGGCAGGCGCACGCCCGCCGTCTCGTTGCCGTCGGCATCGACCTTGCAGACCAGAGTGCGATAGGCCTTTTCGGCGGGCTTGGGATTCACCCAGTCGCCGGGCGGCGCCACCTGGTTGGCGACCTTCACGACGGCGGCGCCCGGCACGGCGGGGAAGCCCGTCTTGTCGGGCTCGACCAGGGTGCCGGCGGCCAGTGTCGGCACACGGCTGGGCGGAGGCTCCTTGCCCGACACGACCCATTCGTCGAGCGCCACCAGCAGCGCACGCACGGCCGGCATCGGATTGTGCGGGTTCCGCGGATTGCGGTTGGGTCCGGGATCGGTCGGGGCGCCGGCGCGGCCGCCATGCTGGGTGCCGGCGATCATGTAGACGCGGGAGTTCTCGGGCAGCGGCAGGTCTGCCAAGCCGAGCGGGTCGGTGTGCAGCAGCGAGGCGCCCTTCTGCCAGTATTCGGTCGAGGTGTTGGTCTCGATCAGCTTGGGGTCGGAGCCGTCGCCGCGGAACAGCGAGCCTTTCTTGCCGGTGAGCGGGTCGGAAAGCGTTGCCGTCGAGAACGGGAATTCATTCTCCGGGAAACCGTGATCCTCGTGCTGCGTGCCGGTGCGCGCCGGCTGGCCGAACGGCGTGTTGAAGAAGATGCGGCCGACGCCGGCGATATGCGAATGGATGCCGTCGAAGACCTTGCGGCCTTGCTCGTCGCGATTGAAGCCCTCGGAGATGTGATTGCGCAGGTAGCGACCGGCCTGGGAGAAGCCGATGGCCAGCGCATGGCTGATCTTGCCGCCGGTCGCGGCGGTCGCCGCCGGATCGTAGCGCAGCCAGCTCACGACATCGCGGGTCGCCGCGAAGCCGAGCGGCACCTTGGGATTCTTGGCCTCGTAGTGGAATTCGTAAAGGTAGCCCGGCTTGGGCTTGGTGCCGTCGCGCAGCTTGATCGAGCGGGCATCGACAAAGGACCACTGGTTGAGCGGCAGCTCATGCGGCTCGTCGCCGGCGCGTTCGCGCACTGTCAGACGCGCCCGCGGCTGTTCCAGCGTAGCTGCCTCATAGGAGAGCTTGAAGATTTCCAGGTTGCCGCCGCGCGTGCCCGAACAGAACTCCTCACGCACCGTCTTGACGATGGGCTGGCCGTTGTCGGTGGCGACGGGTGCCGTCAGGCCAAGACCCATATTGGCGCGCGGCGCGTCGGGGTCCCAGCCCGACCACACGATGGTGTAGCCGCGGCGCATGGGAAAACCGTTGCCGACGTCGGCCATGGTCTTGGGATCGTTCACGCCCTGCGGGCCGTCGGCGATGTTGCCGAACAGCATCTTGCGGCCGCGATTGTTGACCTCGTAGAGGATTCGTCCGTTGCCTCGGGCGGGATCCTTGGGCCGCAGGATGAAGATGTCGGTCGCGTATTCGACCTTGCCGTTGGCGTTGAGCGGCGCCTTGTCGATCAGCGCGATGCCCTTGTTGGCGGGATCTTTCGGATCGACCTCGCCCTTGGCCTTGGCAATGACGCGCTCGTAGGCTCCGGCCTCGCCGAACGGCGCGCCGTCGGCCAGGGGTTCGATCCGTTCGATGTCGAGCGACAGGAGCACTTAGGCGGCCTTGGCTTCCTCAGGAGGGAAGTTCAGCTCCACGCCGACGCCGTCGGGATCGTAGAGGAAGATCTGCGCGGCGCCAGTGCGCGGCACGATCTGCTCGCGGAATTTCACTTTCTTGGACTTCAGGCGCTTGCGTACGCTCGGCAGATCCGACGCGGCGAAGGCGATGTGGTCGAAGCGGCCGGTATCCTTGAACTTCTTTTTCGTGCCGCGCACGACGATGCCTTCGCGCGGCTTGCGCGGGCCCAGCAGGTGCACGGTGGCGACGCCGCCGGAGTAGAGCCAGAAGCCGGGGAAGCCGAGCGGCGGACGGTCGCCGTTCTTGAGGCCCAGGACCTCGCAATAGAACTTCTTGGTGCGCGTGAGGTTGGACGGTTCGATGGTGTAGTGCTGAAGCGGCCCAAGCGGCATTGTCTATCTCCGGTGGATATCAGACGAAGGTGAGGTCGGCATCGGCGCCCATCATCCAGGCGCCGACGGTTTCGAAATGAGACAGCCGGCCCTGCAATTGTTGGGTGACGGTGTGGATGTCGCGGAAGCGCCGCTCCAGAGGATGGCTTTCGAAGATTGCGGTGGCGCCGGCGGCGTTGTAGGCGAAATCGACGGCCTCGCGCGCCTGGTGGATGGCGTTGGTCGACGCCATGCGGATGATGATGCGATGGTCCACCGACAGCCTGTCGCCGGCCGAGATCTCCTTCCAGATGTCGGCCATCGACTGCAGCAGGAAGGCGCGCGCCGAGCGGATGCCGACCTCGGCCTGGGCCAGGTTGGTCTGCACCACGGCATTGTCGCGGAGCGGGCTCATCTTGCCGCGCGGAATCTTGTTCTTCGCCACGTCGACGAAGCTGTCGAGGGCGGCACGGGCGATGCCCAGCGCCACGCCGGCGAAACCCACCTCGTAGCAGGTCATTGCCGACATGCGGTAGAGCGGACCCGGCTCGCGGCATTCATTCTCGGACTCCCGCGTGATCACGTCGCGCGTGATCGAGTGGGAGGCCGGCACGAAATGGTCGGTGAGGGCGAACTGGTCGCTCGCCGTACCGCGCAGGCCGACCGTGTTCCAGATGTCGGTCCACGCGACCTCTCCGCTCTTCACCAGCATCGTGCGCTCGAGCTGGCGGCCGTTGGGCCCGAGCCGTGGCGATCCGTCAGCTTGCCAGATCGGGCAATGGGCGCCGAGCCAGGTGGCGTGCCGGCAGCCCGAAGCGAAGGCCCATACGCCGGTGACTTTGTAGCCACCCTCGCATTCGATCGCTTTCACGCGGGGGCCGGGCCCCCAGGCCAGCACGGCGCGCGGGTCGTCGCCGAAGATCGCCCTGGCCACGGGAAGGCCGAGATAGGCGGCCGACATGGAGCAGCCGCTGGCCTGGCTCAGGCACCAGGCGGTGCTGGCGTCGGCGCGCGCAATGGTTTCGATGACATGGAAGAAAGTGATCGGATCGGTCTCGATCCCGTTCGACGAGCGCGGCATCAGCAGACGGAAGAGCTGCGCCTCATGGAGCTTGTCGAGAAGCGCCGGCGGTAGCCGGCGCTTGTCCTCGATTTCATCCGACGCTGCCTCGACGGCGGGCCGCAGTGCCTCGGCGCGGGAGATCACGGCTGGATCTCCAGCGAGATCGGTGGAAGACGGTATCAGCGTATCCAAGGACGTCCTCTTTGAACGCGGTCAATCATCAGGCTGTCGCCACGCCCAGTTCCCTGTCGATCTGCTGGAGCGACTTGCCCTTCGTTTCCAGCCCGAAGAAATAATAGACCACCCCGGCCATCAGGAACCAGCAGCCGAGATAAAGAAACGCGGTCGGAAACTGCGGCAGCGGCACGTCGGGCTTCAGGTAGTTGCTGGACCCAACGATCAGAGCCAGTCCGGCCGGCCCGAGGATCTTGCCGATGCCGCCGAAGCCATAGGCGGACCCCATGCCGGTGGTCTTGAGGTGCGACGGCCAGACCTCGGCCGCGTAGGGCCCGACAATGGCGAAGCCGCCGTCGGCGAAGAACATCGCCGCCGCCAGAATCAGCCAGAAGGCCGACACCCCGAACAGCAGGGTGTTGTAGTTGTAGCCGGCCAGGATGATCAGGGCGCCGGCGCCGAAGCCCAGCAGCCCGCCCGAGTTGCGCCGCCCGATCCTCTCGGAGAGCCAGGAGAAGGACAGACGGCCGAGGAAGCCGGTGACGCTCAGCAGGATCATCATCTTGGCGGCTTCCTGCGGAGTCACTTTCAGCAGCAGCACGAACAGCGCCGGCGCCCAAAGCGCCACGCCATAGACGCCGGTCTGCGCCCCGGCATTGCCCAGCCACGACACCAGCAGGCTACGCGGGTACTTGAAGAGATCGAACCAGTTGGTCTTGACGGGTGCGACGTTCGATGTCGCTGCGGCCGGCAACGACAGCGATTCGGGCCGGACCTGCAGCGCCCAGGCGAGCGACTTGCGCGCCTCCTCGAAGCGGCCCTGTCGCGCCAGCCAATGCGGCGATTCGGGAACCCACAGTCGCACCAGCAGGACGACCAGAGCCGGCAGCAGGCCGATGGCGAACAACAGGCGCCACTGGTCGCTCGGCATGAAGGCGGCCAGCACGGCGCCGAGGCCGACACCGAGCGGAATGACAGCCGTGACCAGGCCGCCGATGAAGCCGCGCTTGGAGGTCGGCATGAACTCCTGGACCAGCGGCAGGTCGACGCAATAGAGGCCGCCGACGCCGACACCGACGAAGAAGCGCATCACCGTGAGATAGATCCAGCCATTGTCCGGCGTGAAGTAGAGCAGGCCGGTGGCGATCGAGAAATTCAGCACCGTGCCGATGAACACCTTGCGCCGGCCGATGCGATCGGCGATCCAGCCCCAGGCGTAAGCGCCGATGATCGCGCCGACGCCCGATGACAGCAGCACGATGGCCGACTGGCCGAAGGTGAGCTTCCACGGGCCGATGACGAAGGCCAGCACGTAGCTGATCAGGAAGTAGTCGAAGAATTCGAGCGCATCGCCGATGATCGCGGCGAACAGGATTTTCTTCTGGTTGCCGGTCAGAGTGGTCTGCCGGTCGAGAACGTCGAACATGGCATTTCCCCTGTGCGCATTTTATTGGGCCGGATGCGCGCACGGTCATGCCGTCCCTGAACAGCAACGCTACGCTCTTGCCGCCACAGCGCCAAGCTTCCGGGTGGGCCGCGTTTGCCCGTCGAAACATTGCGCTGCATTGCAGCACCGAGCTTTGCTAAGCATGAGTGGCGAGGCCCAGCCGCCTCGAAGGGGAGATCGACATGGATTGGACCGACCGCCGCAAGCGCTTCCGCGCCGTTCTCGCCGGGGACCGATGCATTCATCCCGGCTCGGTGTTCGACCCGATCTCGGCCCGCATCGCCGAGGATCTGGGCTTCGAGCTCGGCATGTTCGCAGGCTCGACGGCGTCGCTCACGGTGCTGGGCGCCCCCGACCTGATTGTGCTCACCCTCTCTGAATTCGCCGGCCAGGCCTATCGCATCAACCGTGCCGGCAACCTGCCGCTGATGGTCGACGCCGACCACGGCTACGGCAATGCGCTCAACGCCAAGCGCACCGTCGAGGAACTCGAGACCGCGGGCGTCGGCGGCCTCAGCCTCGAGGACACCGACCTGCCGACGCCGCACGGCACGACAAAGCCGCGGCTCACTTCGATCGCCGAAGGCGTCGGCAAGATGAAGGCCGCCCTTGCCGGCCGCCAGGACCCGGCGCTGTGCATCGCCGGCCGCACCAGCGCCATCTCGATCAGCGACCTCGACGACGCCATCGCCCGCGGCAAGGCCTACGAGGCGGCGGGCGTCGACGCGCTGTTCTTCGTCGGCGTCAGGACGCGGGCCGAGCTCGATGCGATCTCCGCTGCAACCAAACTGCCGCTGATCCTGGGCGGCGGCACGCCCGAGCTTTCCGACCTGGCCTATCTCTCTGCCCGCCGCGTCCGCATCGCCTTGCAGGGCCACCAGCCCTTCGCCGCGGCCGTGAAGGCTGTGCACGATACGCTCAAGGCCCTGCGCGAGGGCACGCCGCCGTCGAAGCTGCAAGGCGTGGCCGACGCCGAGTTGATGAAACGCGTGACACGCGACGCCGACTACACGAAGTGGACGAAGGACTTTTTGGATGGGTAGTCGGACCGTGGACCTCCAGGCCCGGCCTCGTAGTCTTGGCTGGGAGCGCGCCACTCCAGTGCGCATCTTTGTATCGAGGAGCACATGAGCGCCACGGAGTGGCGCGCTGCCAGCCATGAGGCGGGCCTGGAGGCCCGCGGTCCAATGAGTCAGCCCGTCGGCACCAGCGTCACAGCCACGCCGTAGGAGTGCGAGCCGCCGCCCAGGATAACGCCGCGCAGCGGACTCACGTCGGAGAAGTCGCGGCCCCAGGCGACGACGACATGGTCTTCCTTCGCCACCAGGTCGTTGGTCGGGTCGAGGTGGACCCAGCCGGCCGCCGCGCCGCACCACACCGCGACCCAGGCGTGGCTGGCGTCGGCTCCGCGCAACGTGATCTCCTCTTTTGAGTGGACCGTGCGGATGTAGCCCGAGACGTAGCCGGCGGCGAGTCCATGAGCGCGCAGGGCGGCGATCTCGACATGGGCAAAGTCCTGGCAGACGCCTGCCTTCCCGGCGAAGACCTCGCCGAGCGGGGTGCTGATGTCTGTCGCGTCCGGGTCGTACTCGAAATCCGCCCTGATCCGCGACGTGAGCTCGCGGGCAGCCGCAAGGATCGGTCGGCCCCGCGTCAGCGACTGGGCGCCGTAGTCCCTGAGCGCCACGACGCTGGGCACGAGCGGCGAGTCGTAGACGAACTCGCTCGCCTTGACCGGCTTCGGAAAGCCACCGCCGTTCAGGGCGTCGCGGACCTGCTCCCAGGGCGGCGTGTCCACCTCCGGCGGCGGATCGGGAAAACGAACGTCGACGGTAGCCCGTACCTCTATCTGGAAACGCTTGTGCGGCATGTCGATGCGATAGATGTCGATGTTGTTGCCGTAGCCGTCGACATGCTGCACCGCCAGCGCGGGTGCGGGGTTGGTCTCGACGCTGATGCCGCTGACCGTCTGGCCGGGAAAATTGCGGGCACGCAGGTGGGCGACGTGCTGCGCCGAGTCGACGCTCTTGGCGTAGGTGTAGGACGTGCGATGGGAGAGCTCGTACTTCATGGCGGTCTGCGCTCAAGCCGTTGACGAGCCGACAGCCTGCGCTGCCTGCACGTGCGAGAAATAGGCCCGCGTGATCGCCTCCGAAAGCTGGTCGATCTTGCTGTCGGTCTCGGCGGCGATGTCGCGCAGCATGGCCAGCGCCAGGCCTTCGTGACGCCACGCCTGCTCGTCGCCGGCAAACTGCCGGACGGCAGCGTCGAGGTCTTCGTCGAGCGACGGTGGAAGGGGTGGCACGTGCACGCCCGAAGACCGCGAGAGATAGTCGAGATGGCCGTCGATGGCGCGCAGTTGGAAGGCCAGCGAACGCGGGTTGCTGTCGTCCAGAACGACGAGGTCGAGCACCGGCGCAGGCTGGAGCTGTCCGAGGTAGCGGGTGCGGTAGGTGATCGTGCTGTCGCAGAGCTCCAGCGCCACCCACATCGCGGCGTCCCAGTCGATCGGCGATTGCGCGAAAGGGGCGAGCGCGGCGGTCACCACGAACTTCGCCCGTTCCACTCTTCGTCCGAGGTCGAGAAAACGCCAGCCCGTGCCGCGCGTCATGTTCTCCTGGGCGAGGCCGGACAGGATCGCGACGAAACGCACGATCTCGTCGAGCGCAGCCAGCAGCGGATCGAGATTGCCGCGCGCGGCGCGGAGGCGCTGGCGGACCTCGGCCATCACCGGACCGGCGGCCGTGATCATGTCGACGGAGAAGCGGTCGCGCATCGAGCTGGTCAGGCGCTGGATGGCGTCGAGCACGATGATCAGCCCGCTGTCGTCGGTGGCGATGGCGCCCAAGCCCTGCTGGAAGGCGGCATTCTCCGGCGCCGACAACGCCGCGGCCCGGTCCATGAGGTCGGCCTGGCTCAGCAGGCGGCCGAGCAGGCGAAGTTCGACAGCGTCGCGCGGGCTCACCGCACCCTGCGCGACCTTGGTGGCCGTGGTGCGCAGCAGCCGGGCGTCGTTGTCCAGGCGCTCGATATAGCGACCGAGCCAGTAGAGATTGTCGGCGACGCGGCTTTGCAGGTCGGCGCCGCCGCGCTCGACCTCCAGCTGGTGGAAGCGTCGGGTCGACGGGATCTGAACGTCGGCGGCATCTTCGGCCAGCACCCAGACGTCTTTCAGCGTGCCGTTCAGCCGGCCAAGCGAGCGCAGACAAGTATCGCCGGCCGGCTCACGCGCCAGCCCTCCCGGCAGGACGCGATAGCCGCCGCCGTCGGCGCTCACGAAGACGCGCAGCACGATCGCGGACGGTGCAAGGGTCTCACCGTCCCACTTGGGGCTGAGCGACGGCGTCACGGGATACTGCGCCACGAACTGGCCCGGTCGCGCGCGAATCTCGGCTTCGAATACCTTGCGCTCCGCGGGGTCCAGCATGCCGACCACGATCGGCTCGCGGTCGTGGCCGAGGCAGCGCCGCACGATCATCAGGTCGAGGTTGGCGAGCGCGAAGGACAGTGCCGCCGGCTCGCCCAGCCACCACACGTCGAGCGACGGCAGGCTGAGCGGCTGGCCGAGCAGATGTTCGCTCAGCCGTTCGAGAAACGGCATCATCGCCGGCGTCTCGACCACGCCCGAGCCCAGCGCATTGGCGAGCGTGATCCTGCCGCTGCGCGTGGCTTCGACCATGCCGGTGATGCCCAGCGCCGAATCGGCGCGCAGCTCCAGCGGATCGACGAAGGAGCTGTCGAGGCGGCGCAGCAGCATGTGGACGGGCCGCAGGCCGGCCAGGGTCTTGATCGAGACCTCCCCGTCACGCGCCACGAGATCGCCGCCCTCGACCAGCGGCACGCCCAGCACGCGCGAGAGATAGACGTGCTCGAAATAGGTCGCCGACAACGAGCCCGGCGTCAGCACCGCCATGTTGGGGTTGCGCACGCCGCCTGTCGCCATGGCGAGCAGCGAATCGTGCCAGCGGTCGACGAACGGCCGGAGATGGCGCACCGGGATGGAGCGGAAGGCCTCGGGCAGGCTCCTGGCCAGCACGCGGCGCATCTCCAGCGCGTAGCCGATGCCGGACGGCACCTCGGTATGATCGGCCAGCACGTGCCATTGTCCGCTGCCCAGCCGCACCAGGTCGACGGCGTAATGGGCGAGATGGCGCGCCGGCGCCTGGCCGTCCATGATCTGGCAGGGTCGCAGGAAATGCCGGTTGGCGTGGACCAGCATCGGCGGCAGCAGGCGCTCCTCGAGCAGCGTCTGCGGGCCGTAGAGATCGGCCAGGATCGCGTCGAGCAGGCGGGCACGCTGGATCAGGCCGGTCTCGAGCTCCGACCATTCGTCGGGCGACACCACGAAGGGCAGCGGATCGAACGTCCAGCGCGGCGCGCCGCGATCATCCAGCAGGTTGACCGTCGCGCCCGATTCCTCAAGCTGGCGGCGCGCGCTTTCCACGCGCTCGCCCAGCCCGCCGGGCAGCGCGCGGATGACGCTTAAGATGCCTTGCCAATGATAGCGGATCGACTTCTGGCCGGTGACCAGTTCGTCGTAAGCGCTAGCCGGCGAGGAAGAAAGGCCGCGCAACGACTCCATGGGCCTGCGTCGGAAGAGGATAGGAGGGGCTAGAATCGCACGGTAGGGGGGCGGGGTCTACGGCCCGCAGGGCCGACTCCCCCGTCATACGGGGGAGGATAGAGGAGGGGGAGGGGCCCCATTCGAACTGCTGGACGTTTCAGATCATGGAATTGGCGAGATCGCCGGCGTGGCTTTCCTCCTCCTGTATCCTCCCCCGTATGACGGGGGAGGATATGAAGGCGCAAGCTAGACAGCTCGCCGCAGATCCAGGGTCAGCGGATGCTCTGGATTGTCGAGCGGGCGTGGCTCCGGCGTCTCGCCCGGCGAGTGGCCGATCGGGAAGAAACGGGCGCGGCGGCGGGCTTCGGCCTCGTTGGCGTTGACCGGCATGCGATCGTAGTTGCGTCCGCCGGGATGGGCGACATGGTAGGTGCAGCCGCCCAGCGAACGGCCGCTCCAGCTGTCGTGGATGTCGAAGGTAAGCGGCGCGTGCACGCCGATGGTCGGGTGCAGCGCGTTGACCGGCGGCCAGGCGCGGTAGCGCACGCCGGCCACGTATTCGCCGGCCTCGCCGGTGGCGCGCAGTGGCAGGCGCCAGCCATTGCAGGCGATGATGTGGCGCTGCTCGTTCAGGCCCACCGCCTTGACCTGCAGGCGCTCGACCGAGGAATCGACATAGCGCACCGTGCCGCCGCCGCCCGGCTCCTCGCCCAGCACGTGCCACGGCTCCAGCGCGTGACGCAGCTCGACCTCGATGCCGCGTTGCGCCACTTCGCCGATCTTGGGAAAGCGGAACTCGAAATGCGGCGCGAACCACTCGGGCGCGAAGCGATAACCCGCTTCGCCGAGATCGACGAGGACGTCGTTGAAATCCTGCCAGACGAAGTGCGGCAGCATGAAGTCGTCGTGCAGGCGCGTGCCCCAGCGGCTGAGTGGCCGCTCATAGGGCCGGTCCCAGAACTTGGCGACCAGGCCGCGCAGCAGCGCCTGCTGGGCCACGCTCATCCGCCAATGCGGCGGCATCTCGAAGGCGCGCAGCTCCAGGAGCCCGCGCCGACCGGCGGCCGTATCGGGCGTGAACAGCTTGTCGATGCAGAATTCGGTGCGGTGCGTGTTGCCGGTCGCGTCGACCAGCAGGTTGCGGAAGATGCGGTCGACCAGCCAGGGCGGCGTCTGGCGGCCGGGCGCGATCTGACGGAAGGCGATCTCCAGCTCGTGCAGCGCGTCGTTGCGCGCCTCGTCGACCCGCGGATGCTGGCTGGTCGGGCCGATGAACAGGCCCGAGAACAGGTAGGAGAGCGACGGGTGGTTGAGCCAGTAGCCCAACAGGCTCTTCAGCAGATCGGGCCGCCGCAGCAGCGGCGAATCGGCGGCCGAGGGCCCGCCCAAGGTGACATGGTTGCCGCCGCCGGTGCCTGTGTGGCGGCCGTCGACCATGAATTTCTGCGCGCCGAGCCGCGTGGTGCGCGCTTCCTCGTAGACGATCTCGGTCTTGTCCACGAGCTCGGGCCAGCTCGCCGAGGGATGGATGTTGACCTCGATGACGCCGGGGTCGGGCGTCACGCTGAAACTGAGCAGGCGGGGATCGCTGCCGGGCGGCGCATAACCTTCGATGAACACCGGCTGGCCGAGTTCTTCTGCGGTGTCCTCGACCGCGGTGACGAGATCGAGATAATCCTCGGTCCGTTCCGTCGGCGGCATGAAGACGAAGAGATGGCCGTCGCGCGGTTCGAAGGCCATGGCGCTGCGCACGATGCCGGTGGCAGATGTGCCGTTTCCTGGCTTGCCGGCAAGGTCGGGCGCCAGCGCGCGCCGCCACGCTTCCCGGCGCGCTTCGCCGTCGCCGTTGGTCTCGAGAGAGGGCCCGCGCTCCTGGCGGCGCAGCACCGGGGCGCGTCGGAAGGCTTCCAGCGGCGGCAGGTCGGGATGCGGCGCCATCGGATCGGGCTCGGCGATGAACTCCATGTCCGCCGGCGCCGTCCAGGGCAGCGAATCGAGCGGCAGGCGGTAGCCGATCGGCGAGTCGCCCGGGATCAAGTAGCACTTCTCCGAGCGCAGGAACCACGGCCCGCTGCGCCAGCGGCCGCCATGTCCATTCTGGGCCTTGCCGTTGTGCTCGCGCCCATGATCGCGGGAAACCGGCAACACGTAGCCGACGGAAGTATCGAGACCCTTCTCGAACACCCGCGCCAGGCGCTCACGCTCCATCGGGTCGCGCACCTTGGCAGTGTCGACCGTGACGTTGCTCGGCAGGCGCCGCTCGCGCCACAGGTAGTACCAGGTGTCTTCGAAGGCGCCGAACAGGTAATTGGGATCGAGCTGCAGGCGTTGCGCGAAGGCCAGCGCAAAGCGATGCGCCGTCTCGGGCGTGGCGCCCGTAGGCTTGGATTCCAACGCATAGAGATGGGGGTCGCGCCAGATCGACTCGCCGTCCCGCCGCCAGTGGCAGGTGAGGGCCCAGCGCGGAAGCTGTTCGCCGGGATACCACTTGCCTTGGCCGAAATGCAGCAGCGGTCCGGTGGCGAACCGATCGGCAAGCCGGCGGAACAACACGCCCGCCAGCCGTCGCTTCTCCGGCCCCAGCGCCAACGTGTTCCATTCGTCGCCGTCCATGTCGTCGATCGAGACGAAGGTCGGTTCGCCGCCCATGGTGAGCCGCACATCGGTCTTGCCGATGTCGCGTTCGATCGCCTCGCCGACCGAAAGCAAGCTCGACCATTGCGCGTCGGTGTAGGGTTTGGTGGTGCGCGGCGTCTCGCGGACCCGCGTCACCGTCATTTCGTACGAAAATTCCACCTCGGCCTTCTCGACCGCGCCTTCGATCGGCGCGGCGCTCGACGGCTCGGGCGTGCAGGCGAGCGGGATGTGGCCCTCGCCGGTCAGCAGGCCCGACGTCGGATCGAGGCCGATCCAACCCGCGCCTGGCAGGTAGACTTCGCACCAGGCGTGGAGGTCGGTGAAATCGCGGCTCGGCCCCTCGGGCCCCTCCAGCGGCTTCTCGTCGGGCATGAGCTGGATCAGGTAGCCCGAGGCGAAGCGTGCGGCGAAACCGAGGTGGCGCAGGATGGTGACCAGCAGCCAGCCCGTGTCGCGGCACGACCCCTTGGCGAGCGACAGCGTCTCCTCGCAGTCCTGCACGCCGGGCTCCAGACGCACGATGTAGCCGATCTCCTGCTGCAACCGTGCATTGAGGCCGACCAGGAAGTCGACGGTCGGCTGCTTGCTGCGATCGACCTTGGCGAGCCAGGCCGCGAGCAGCGGTCCCGCCGGCTTCGACCTTGCGAAAGGGCGCGATCTCCTCGGCCAGCGAGGCGGCGTAGGCGAAGGGCCACTGCTCGGCCTCGGGCTCGAGGAAGAAGTCGAACGGATTGATCACCGTCATGTCGGCGACCAGGTCGACCACGACCTCGAAGAGCTCGGTCTTTTCGGGGAAGACCAGGCGCGCCAGGTGGTTGCCCTGCGGGTCCTGCTGCCAATTGATGAAATGCTGTGTCGGCTGGACGGTGAGCGAGTAGGACACGACGGACGCGCGCGCGTGTGGTGCCGGACGCAGCCGCACGACCTGCGGCCCGAGCGCCACGGGCCTGTCGTATCGGTAGGTCGTTCGATGATGCAGCGCGACTTGGATGCTCATGCCGACCTGCTCAATTCCGCTATCCAATACACTTAGCAAGTGACATGCCAGCGTCAATGCATGCACCCTTTGTCCATCATGTTCCTCTCCCCCGCTAGGGGGAGAGGTTAGGTGAGGGGGCGACGACGGATGTAACCCCCTCACCCAGCCTCTCCCCCTAGCGGGGGAGAGGAGCATGAATGGCAATGGGTGGGCACGACTTCATGAGCGATCTCTTTGATCTGACAGGAAAGGTCGCATTGGTGACGGGCGGCAGCCGCGGCCTGGGATACCAGATGGTCAAGGCCTTTGCCGCCCACGGTGCCGATGTCTTCATCACCAGCCGCAAGCTCGAGGCTTGCGAAAAGGCGGCCGCGGAGGTCCGGGCGCTGGGCCGCAAGGCCCGGACCTACGCCTGCAACGTGGCGAACTGGCAGGAGCTCGACGGTCTGGTCGACGCGGCCTATGCCGCCTTCGGCAAGGTCGACATCCTGGTGAACAATGCAGGCTCCTCGCCGCTGGCGCCGTCCTCTCTCGAAACGCCCGAGCAGCTCTTCGACCGCATCGTGTCGCTCAATTTCAAGGGCCCGTTCCGGCTGATTTCGCTGGTCGGCAGCCGCATGGCGGCAGGTGCGGGCGGCTCGATCATCAATATCTCGAGCGCCGGCGCGCTCCGCCCGCGCCCGCAGATCGCCCCCTATGCCGGCGCCAAGGCCGCGCTCAATGCCATCACCGAGGCCTTCGCCTTCGAGTACGGCCCGAAGGTGCGGGTCAACACCATCTCGCCCGGCCGCTTTCTCACGGACGTGTCCAAGGCGTGGAGCGAGGAGCACAAGCTCAATCCGACGGCGGCGCTCAAGCGCAGCGGCCAGCCGGAGGAAATCGTGACGGCGGCGCTCTATCTCGCCTCGAGCAAATCGAGTTTCACCACGGGCTCGCTGGTCCGGGTCGATGGAGGGATTGCCTAAGGCCGCGCGAAAAACGCGCGGCCCCAACGGCGTACTTGTTGCAGAAGGGACATGCTGATGAAGATGAAAGCCGCCGTTCTCACGGTCTGCGGCGCGCCGCGGCCCTTCGCCAAGAGCAAGCCGATCCATGTCGTGGACGTCGATCTCGATCCGCCCGGCGAGGGCGAGGTGCTGGTCAAGGTGGGCGGCGGGGGGCTCTGCCATTCCGACCTGTCGCTGATCAACGGCGACCGGCCGCGGCCGGTGCCGATCGTGCTGGGCCACGAGGGCGCGGGCGAGATCGTCGAGGTCGGTGCCGGCGTGCACGACGTGAAGAAGGGCGACCATGTCTGTTTCACCTTCAATGTGAGCTGCGGCCGCTGTCGGCGCTGCCTTGAAGGCCGGCCCTATATCTGCGAACGCTCGGTCACGCCGCGCGCCGCCGGGCAGCTCCTGTCGGGTCATCACCGGATCCATCTCGACGGCAAGCCGGTCAACCATCAGTCCGGCGTTTCCTGCTACGCCGAATACGCCGTCGTCGATCGCGGCTCGATCGTGGTGATCGACGCCAGCCTGCCGCTCGACGTGGCCGCGCTGTTCGGGTGCGCCGTCGTCACCGGCGTGGGCGCGGTTATCAACACCGCGCAGATCCAGCCCGGCTGCATCGGTCGCCATCGTCGGCCTGGGCGGCGTCGGGCTGAGCGGCCTGATGGGTGCGGTGCTGGCCGGCGCGGGGCGCATCGTCGCCATCGATCTCTCCGATGACAAGCTCGGGCCTCGCCCGCCAGCTCGGCGCCACCGACACGGTGAACGCCAAGGACGCCGATCATGTAAAGCAGGTGCGCGACCTCACCAATGGCGGCGTCGACTATGCCTTCGATCTCGCCGGCACCATCAAGGCCATGGAGACGGCCTATCTGGTGACCCGCTGGGGCGGCACCACGGTAACGGCGGGTCTGTCACCCATCGCCGCCGACTTCTCGTTCAAGCAGAGCGGGCTGGTCAGCGAGGAGAAGACCATCAAGGGCAGCTACATGGGAAGTTGCGTGCCGGTGCGCGACATCCCGCGCTTCATCGCCCTCTACCAGCAGGGCAAGTTGCCGGTCGACCGCATGATGAGCCAGCGCATCGGCTTCGATCAACTCAATGAAGGCTTCGACCGCCTGCAGGACGTGGCCACGGTGCGCCAGGTGCTGGTGCCGCACGGATGATCGGCAACCTGGCCCTCGCCACCCTGATGGTGGGGCTCACCGTCATCATTCATTTCGCCGGGTTGCTTGGCCTGATGTGGGTGCTGCGCACAAGGGGCCACCGGTTTCGGGCGCATGAAAGCGCCATCGGCCAGGGCGCCGCCATCGTCTTCGTCGTGCTGGGGCTGGTTGCCATCCTCACCATCGAGGTCTGGCTCTATGGCGTTGTGTACTTGTCGCTCGGCGCGCTGCCGGATTTCGAATCGGCGCTCTATTTCTCGACCACCAGCTTCACCACCATCGGCTATGGCGACGTCGTGCTCGACAAGAGCTGGCGCCTGTTCGGGGCGGTCGAGGGAGCCAACGGCCTGCTGTTGTTCGGCTGGTCGACCGCCTTCCTGATCGCCGTCACGGCCCGCATGCGCATATTGGAGCACGATTGGCTGGAGCACCCGGATAGCCGCAGATGATTGCGATCGCCATCGAGAGTCCGCTGCAGGACGATGTTCGTACCCTGGTCGCCGAACTGAACGCGACATTGCTCGAGCTCACGCCACCGGAGTTCGTTTTCCACATGACGGCCGAGCAGATGGCCGCGTCCGATACCGCCGTGATCATTGCCCGCGACGAGGGAAGAGCCGTCGCCTGCGGAGCATTGAAGCGTCATGCCGGCGGTATCGGCGAGGTCAAGCGCATGTATACGCGGCCCTCGCATCGCGGCCGCAAGATCGGCGCGTTTATCATTGAGAGAATCGAGGCGCTGGCGCGGGAAGATGGCCTGACGCGGCTGGTGCTGGAAACCGGCGACCGCCATCCCGCCGCCTGGACAGTCTACGAACGTGCCGGCTTCATCCGCTGTGGCCCGGTGCTCGACTATCCCGATTCGAAATGGTCGGTGTTTTACGAGAAGGTGCTCATTCCATCTTCGCGCCACTCGCCTTGATGATGGGGCCCCAGCGTTCCCTCTCGGCGCTGAAGTAGGCGGCGGATTTCACCGGGTCGGCATCGGCGATTGGCTCGATCGCGAGGGCGCGCAGATCGGTCTGCAGCGTCTGGTCGGCCATGATCCGGCGGGTGGCGTCTGCGATGGTGTTCACGACGTCGGCTGGCGCCCCCGCGGGCAGGGCGACCGGATTGACGGTCGAGATCAGCACGTCGGGCAGGCCGCCCTCGCCGGTGGTCGGCAGCTCCGGAACGATGACCGTGCGCTTCTCGGCGCAGACGGCGAGATAGCGCAGCTTGCCCGCTTTGTAGTGGCCCAATGTCGTGCCGATCGTGTCGAGCAGCCAGTCGACCTCGCCCGACAGTGCGGCCTGGACGGCGCCACTGTTGCCTTTGTAGGGCACGTGCAGCGAGATGAGGTTGCCGGCCTTGAGCTTGAAGAGCTCGCTGCCCAGATGGCCGATGCTGCCCATGCCCGAGGAACCGCAGCGATACTTGTCGGGGTTGGCCTTCAGGAGCGCCGCGAACTCGGGCAGCGTGCGGGCCGGCAGCCCGGGATTGCAGGAGATCACCATGGGCACGAAGCCGATGATGAACAGCGTGAAGTCCCTGACCGGATGGTAGGGCGGATTCGGCATGAGCAGCGGGCCGGTGATCTGCGTGGAGGACGAGCCCAGCAGCAGGGTGTAGCCGTCCGGCCTGGACTTGGCGACGAGATCGGCGCCGACGACGCCACCGGCGCCGGCCTTGTTGTCGATCACCACCGGCTGGCTGAGGGCAGCCGAAAGCTTCTCGCCATAGCGCCGGCCCAGCATGTCGGTCGGGCCGCCCGGTGGGAAGGGAATGACGAGCTTGATCGGCCGGGAGGGGTACCTGTCCTGGGAAAGGACCGCGGGAGCTGCAACTCCCGAGCCGGCAAATGCGCTTGCGCCGATCAGAAGTGCGCGCCTGTCCATGGCTTTTCAAGATAGTCGCCAAGGGGGGCCGTGAACAGCGCCATGAAAAACGGTGGGCATCGCTGCCCACCGTTTCGTCGTCTGCCTTACGGCCGGATGTTGATCGAGAAGCCCGGCGTGTTGTCGTAGACCACCGGCGGGGCGACGTAGCCGTAATTGTACGGCGTCGCGTAGACTACTGGCGGCTCACGATAGTGGTAGCCGTAGTAGTAGCTGTTGTTGTTGTGGCGCCAGCGATCGTCGTCGTGCCAGCGGCCGTCACCGTACCAGGCGGCGCTGACGGGAGCCGCGACCGCGGCAAAGGCCAGCGTGCCCAGCACGAGGCTGGCCGCCAGTCCGATACGCTTTCTGCTAGTCATGATTGACCTCCTGATTGGCCGTGTGGGGCGTTAGCCCTGTGAGGCGGAGTTGGTCGGGCCGTAGCTGCGGAACACCTGGTCGGCGTTCTTCTTCTGGTCGGCCGGCATTGAATCGTAGAGCGACTTGAACGACGAGGTCAGGTTCTTCAGGCCATCCAGGCGCGCCTGGGTGAACTCCTGATAGGTCTTGAGGTCGTCGACCGCCGTCATGCTGGCCGGAGCGATGGCCCGCTTGCTGGCCACCAGCTTCTCCATGGAGGCTGCGTTCTCCCGCATCGCCTGGGCGACCGAGTTCCACTTGCTCTCCTGATCAGGCGTGATCTTGAGCGCCGTCTTGAGCTGGGTGATGCGCTGCTCGACGGTTTCGGGCTTGCTGCTGGTGGCAGCGGCTGCTGCCGGCGGCTTGTTGGTGGGCGGGGTTTGCGCAGATGCCGGACCAAACGAGCCGATCATCAGGGCAGCGCCGGTCAGGGACGCGATGGCGACCGAACGCGCCAGCGGAGTGAACAGGTTTGTCATGCGTGCTTCCTCTTCCAAAGAAGCGGCTACGCTGCCCCGGGCTGTCGAGGGCCGGCCGCTAAGCGAGGGAACGCCAGGGCCGCGGAAACGGTTCCGGTCAAAAGCGTTCCAGGCCAGGGGCCAAGCTTTGGACACAGTTGCTCAGCGCAAGGACTTGGGGACCCCGCCAAATGGGCAAAAAAACGGCGGGCACTGCGGCCCGCCGTTTCCGGTATCGAATGGCTTACTGGATGCGAATCGTGAAGCCCGGGGTGTTGTCGTAGACCACCGGCGGCGGCGTGTAGCCGTAATTGTACGGCGTCGAGTAGACAACCGGCGGCTCGCGGTAGTGGTAGCCGTAGGTCCGGTTGTTCTGGTTGTTGTTATTGTTGTTGTTCCAGCGGTTGTCCTGCTGGTACTGGCCGTTGCCCCACCAGGCTGCATTCGCAGGCACGGTGACAGCTGAGAGGGAGAGCGCGCCCAGCACGATGCCGGCCGCCAGCCCCATGAGTTTTCTGCTCGTCATGATGGATCTCCTAGCCGGCAGTCGCGGGCTTCGAGGGACCGTACTTCTCGAACACCATGTCGGCGTTCTTCTTCTGCTCGGCCGACATCGAGTCATAGAGCGACTTGAAGGTCGAGTTCAGGTGCTTCAGGCCGTCGAGGCGGACCTCGGTGAACTCCTGGTAGGTCTTGAGATCGTCGACCGCCGTCATCTTCTCCGGCGCGATCGCGCGCTTGGTGGCGACCAGCTTTTCCATGGCGCTGGCGTTGTCGCGCATCGACTGAGCGACGGCGGTCCACTTGGCGTCCTGGTCGGGCATGATCTTGAGCGCCGTCTTGAGCTGCGTGATGCGCTGCTCGACGGTTTCGGGCTTGTTGCTGGTGGCCGCGGCGGCGGCCGGCGGAGTCTTGCTGTCGGGGGTCTGCGCCGCGACCGGGCCGAGCGAGCCGGCGATCAGGGCAGCGCCCGTCAAGGATGCGATGGCGAACGAACGCGCCAAGGGAAACTGCGGAAAGTTTTTCATGCAAACGTCCTTTTCAAAAAAATGCGGCCGCGCTGCCCTCCTCATCCGGGGCAAGCCGGCCGCTGGTTGGATAACGCGCCGATCGGACAAGGGGTTGCGGCGAATAGTTTTCGCCGGACACGGTCCGCCGACACGGTTTGGCCACAAGTCGCGAGGGGCGAGCAGGGTTTGCTCGCGGTCAAGACGTCTGAAGTGCAGCCAGGGGTGCCTTAGCGGATCTCGAAGCCCAGCTTGGCCAAAGCGGCGCGCATCCTCTCGCGGCCATTCATCGATTTCAGCGGGCCCATGCGGTTCAACACCCGCTGGGTCCAGGTCGCGGCCTGCAGCTCGTGGCGGGCGGAGAATTTGGACATCTCCGCATCGTAGGCCGGACGGTCCCGGCTCTCGGGCGCGGCATCGTAGCAGTCGTGGTGAACCACGATCGACTGCGGCAGGCGCGGCTTGACCTCGTTCTTGTCGGTGGGGTCGGCGTAGCCGACGCAGAGGCCGAACACCACGAAGGCGCGCGGCGGCAGGCCCAAAAGCTCGGCGACGCGGACCGGGTCGTTGCGCATGGCGCCGATATAGACGGTGCGCAGGCCGAGCGACTGGGCGGCGACGACGGCATTCTGGGCGGCAAGGGCTGCATCGATGCAGGCCACCATGAAGGTTTCGAGCCACGGCATGCTTTCGAGATCGGTTTTCAGGGTCTCGCCGATGCGCTGGTTGCGCGACAGGTCGGCGACCCAGCAGACATAGAGCGGACACTGCTGGATCTGCTTCTGGTTGCCGGCGATCTCGGCCAGGACCTTGCGCTTGGCGGGATCGGTGACGGCGATCGCCGACCAGAACTGCATGTTGGAGCTGGTGGCTGCCGATTGCGCCGCGGCGATCAGGGTTTCCAGGGTGCCGGAGGGCAGCGGGTCGGAGAGGAAGTTGCGGACCGAGCGGTGATCGAGCAGCGACGCGATGGTGTCGTTCCACGGCCCGGCAGCCGGCAGGGCGGCGCCGTAGCGGCGAACGAGTGCCTCGGCCTTCTCGGCATCGGACGTGGCGGAGGCGGGCGCTAGTGAGTCCATGCTGCTTTGGCCTGTGGCTTGGCGCGGGTGATGGCGGTCACCAGCGCGAGGAAAATGAAGGCGACGACGATCATGAAGATGGCCCGGGGCTCACCGCGGTCCATCAGCCAGGCATAGAGCAGGGGCGAGACGACGCCGCCGAAGTTGAAGCCGGTGGTGACGAAGCCGAACACCTTGCCGAACGAGCCGGCCGGCGTGACGGCGCGCACCATCATGTCGCGCGACGGCTGGATGATGCCGTTCAGCAGGCCGCCCAGCGCCATGACGCCGATCAGCAGCGCCGCCGGCATGTTCACCCAGGCCATCAGGATCGCCATGGTCGAGGTGCAGGCAAAGCCGATCGCCGCCACCCGCTCATGGTGCGGCGTGCGGTCGGCGATGATGCCGCCCAGCAGCACGCCGCCGGCGCTGAACAGCAGGAATGCCGACAGCGCCACATTGGCCACCGAAGCGGGCGTGCCGTGGATCGCGCCCATGCCGACCACGGTGAAGGTCTGGATGCCGCCATTGGCCATGGCGAGACAGAAGAAGAACAGGAGGTTGCGCAGGACGGGCGGGCTCAGCAGCAGGTCGAGCCCGACCTTGGCGGCGCCCTTCGACGACGCGCTCTTGGCGGGTCCGGGAGGCTTGTGCACGGCGCGCGGCAGCACGCTGCCGGCCACGATCAGCAGGATCGCCACGGCAAAGGTGAGGCCGGCGGCGAACAGGAAGGCGCCGTGCCAGCCCCAGAGCGCGGCCGTGCCCAGCACCATGGCGGGCGTCACGCCGAAACCCAGGTATCCCGCGAACGTATGGATCGAGAACGCCTTGCCGATCTTCTTGCCGTCGATGGCGGCCGACAGGATCGAATAGTCGGCCGGGTGATAGACGGTGTTGGCGACGCCCATCAGGCCGTAGGCGATGATGAAGAACCAGTAGCCCGGCAGCAGGGCAGCGGCCGTGATGCCGACGCCGCTCAGGATCAGCCCGCCGGTCAGCATTGCGCGCGCGCCGATGCGGTCGACCAGGAAGCCAGCCGGCGTCTGCAGCAGCGCCGAGGCCACGTTGAACACGGTGATCGCCAGCGCGACCTGGGTGTAGGTGACGCCGAACGCCTCCTTCACCTGGCCGAGGATGGGCGGCAGCAGCATGCCATGCACATGGCTCATGAAATGCGCCACGGCGATCAGGCTGATCACCTTGGCCTCGCGGCTCCACCTGGCCTTGGCGGCCGGCAGGGTGAGCGGTTCACTCGTCGACGACATTGACGCCCAGTGTCCCTATCCCGGAGATCTCGACCTCGACCTTGTCGCCGCCCTTCATCCAGAGCGGCGGCTTGCGGCCCATGCCGACGCCGTCGGGCGTGCCGGTGGCGATGATGTCACCCGGCTCCAGCCAGGTCACGGTCGAGAGATATTCGATGATGGTGGCGACATCGAAGATCATGTGATCGGTCGTGTCGTGCTGCACGCTATTACCGTTCAGCCGCGTCGTGAGCTCCAGCCGCTGCGGGTCGGCGATCACATCGGCCGTCACCATCCACGGTCCGAGCGGCCCGGTCGCCGGAAAGTTCTTGCCCGCGGTTGTCGAGTGCTTCTGGAAGTCGCGCACGCTGATGTCGAGAAAGCAGGTGTAGCCCGCCACGACCGCGAGCGCGCTGGCGCGCGGCACGTGCCGGCAGCGCTCGCCGATCACGATCGCGAGCTCGCCCTCGAAGTCGAATTCGATCGACGCGCGCGGCCGCACGATGTCGCCGCCGTGCGGGACCAGCGTGTTGTGCAGCCGCGAGAAGACGCTGGGCACGGTGGGAAGCTGCCGGCCGACCTCGCCGACATGGCTCGCATAGTTGAGGCCGATGCAGAGGATCTTGTCGGGGTTGGGAATGACCGGATCGAGCTCGACGTCCTCGAATTTGAGATCGGCGCCCGCGCCCTTGGCCGCGGCCGCCAGCTCGCCCAACGCCTTGGCCGCGATGGCCGCGCGCAGGCTCGGCCAGCGCGATCCAAGCCGCGTCGACAGATCGACGATGCCGCCCTCGACGACCGCGCCGAATTTGGCTGCGCCCGCATGGCGAAAACTGACCAACCGCATGGGGCGACCATGTCAAATGAAGGCAGGATTGTCATCCCAACCACTTTCCTCCCCGGTCATACGGGGGAGGGTAGGGAGGGGTAGGCAACAGCGACGATCTCTGAACATTTCAGATCTGAAATCTGCGGAGACCTCGACTGGGGCTTTCCCCCTCCGGCCCTTCGGGCCACCTCCCCCGTAAGACGAGGGAGGCTAGGGGTTCAGCAGCTTCGCCAATGCAGGCGACAGTCCGACGCTGTCGACCGGCGCCGGCAGAGCGAGCGCACCGGTCGTGGCCTTGGCGAGCTTCTGTTTGGCCAGTGCCTCGGCCATCGAGATCGCGCACGCGACCCCGTCGAGCAGCGGGGCATCGACCATGGTCTTGAGCTTGACGGCCAGTCCGGCGAGACCCGCGCCGCCCAGGATCACCACGTCGGCGCCGTCCTCGCGCACGCAGGCGCTGCAGCCCTTGGCCAGCAGCGCCATTGCGGCCTTGGGATCGCGCGCGATGTCGGCGCCGGTTGGCGCCACGGTGCGCACCGATGCAAGCCGCGCGGAAAGGCCGTGGCCTGCCACGAATTCCTCCAGCATGGATTTCCAGCGTTCGCCGCCGGTCACGATCGAGAAGCGGTTGCCCATGGCGCAGGCCTGCAGGATCGAGGCGTCGGCCATGCCGATCACCGGAACCTTGGCGATCTCCTTGAGGGCGGCGAGGCCCGGATCGCCGAAGCAGGCCAGCACGACGGCGTCCTTGCGGCCGCGGTCGTTGGCCAGCGCATCGACCGCCGCATGGCCGGCGATGGCGTAACCCACCCGCGAGGCGATGTAGCGCGGCCCGAAGGCGCCGGTGACGGCGCGCAAGTTGGTGCCCTTCGATGCGAAGCGCTTGGCGGTCTTCAGCACGAGGTCGGTGATCGACGCCGTCGTGTTGGGATTGATCAGCAGGATATCGGTCATAGCTGCATGATCTCTTTCAGCCGCGCCACGTCGTGATTCTCGCCGATCGACAGCGCGCAGATGCGCGACACGTGGGTGATCGGCAACCCGCTTTCCTGGGCCCAGGCGTTGATCTGCGTCTGCGCCGCCTTGAGATCCTTCTTCGAGGTGCCGGTGGCGCTGATCGTCACGCCCGAATCGCGCAGGCAGCGCAGCACATCGCCCGACAGCACGAAGGCGTCCCAGCCCAGGAAACGCAGAAGGTACTGGCCGCTGAAACCACCCAGCCGCGAAGCGCGCTTGGCGAACACGTCGAGCAGGCCGACCTGGTCGTTGGCCGGCCAGTTGGCCAAAAACTTGCCGAAGCTGCCGTGCTCCGCAGCGATATCGCTCACGAATCTCGCGTTGTCGCGCACCGACCTGATCTTTTGCGGATTGCGCACGATGCGCTTGTCGGAGGCGAGCTTCTCCCAGAACTCGGCCGGCTGGAACAACAGCCGCTTGGGATTGAATTCGAGGAACGCTTCCTCGAAGCCCGGCCATTTCTGATCGATGACGCTCCACACGAAGCCCGCCGAGAAGACGCGCGCCGCCATTTCCGACAGCACGCGGTCGTCCGGAAGCTTGGCCAGCGCTTTGTTGTTGGGCTTCTTGGGCATCAGGCTCGCCAAAACCTTGTCGCCGCCCTTGCGCTTGGCGGCGCGCTCGCGGATGCGCTTGAAGGGGACTTTGGCCGCGCTTTTCGCCATCTCGGCTACTCCAGCCAGCCGTCGAAGAAATCGAACACGCTCGCCTTGAACAGGCCGTGCGCGATCATCGAGAAGTGGTCGCAGCCGGGGATGGTCACCGCCTTGGCGCCCGGGATGGCGTCGGCCAGGCCCTGTGGCGGGCCGGCGAGCTGGTCGCGGGCGCCCGCGATCACCAGGGTCGGCCGGCGGATTGCTGAAAGGGCGTCGCGGGTGATCTCCGAGCGCGGCCCGCGCGAGCAGGCGGCGAGCGCCAGCCGGTCCTCCTTCTGCTCGTCGGCGAAGTGGCGGAAACTCTTCAGCATCGGGTCGCTGATTTCGTCGGGCGATGCGGCTTCCATCGCCTTGGCCATTGCATCAGGTTCGCGCCCCGGTTCGAATATCCTGCCGCCGACACCCGCGACCACCAGGTGATCGATGCGCCCGCCGTCGGTCATCGCGGCGGTGAGCGCAATGTGCGCGCCCATCGAGAAGCCCAGAAGATGCGCGCGCTCGACGCCGGCATGATCCATCAGGGTGAAGACGTCGCTGGCCATGGCCGCGCGATCGTAGTGGGCGGGGTCATGTGGCTTGGCGCTCTCGCCATGGCCGCGGCAATCCAGGGCGAAGCCGCGCAGGCCCTTGGCAGCGATGGCGTCGTACCAGCCCATGCGCTTCCAGTTCTCGTACTTGTTGGACGAGAAGCCGTGCACCAGCACGATCGCCTTTCGCCCGTCGGTCGGGCCGAATTCGTCATAGGCGAGCGCCAAGCCGTCGGACGTAAACTGAGCCATAACTTCCCCTAGCCCGAGCCATGAAGCGTCACAAGTTGCTTGCGGCGCCAGGGTGTCGGACAAGGGACGAAACAAAGAGGAAACGCATGGCCGCCAGGATCGGCAAGACAGTGGGCGAGTCCCAGCCCTATTGGCCGGCCGCGCCGAAGCGTCCCTTGGGCATGAACAAGCAAGGGGCACCCAACATCCTGGTCGTGCTGTTCGACGATGTCGGCTTTTCCGACTTCGGCTGCTACGGCTCGCTCATCGCCACGCCCGCCATCGACGCCCTCGCGAGCCGCGGCCTGCGCTACACCGGCTTCCACACCACGGCGATGTGCTCGACCACGCGGGCCGCGCTGCTGACCGGCCGCAACCACCATTCGGTGGGCGTGGGCTGCCTCGCCAATTTCGATTCGGGCTATCCCGGCTATCGCGGCAAGATCACCCACGAGGCCGGCACCCTGGCCGAGATGCTGCGGCCACACGGCTATCGCAACTACATGCTGGGCAAGTGGCACGTCACCTCCCTCACCGAATCGGGCGCCACCGGCCCGTTCGACGGCTGGCCGCTCGGCCGCGGCTTCGATCGCTTCTACGGCTTCATGGACGCCGAGACCGACCAGTACGCGCCCGAGCTGGTGCGCGACAACACGCCGGTCGATCCGCCCGGCAGCTTCGCCACCGGCTATCACCTGACGTCCGACCTGGTCGACCAGGGCATCCGCTACATCGCCGATCACGTCGGCGACAATGCCGAGACGCCGTGGCTGATGTGGCTGGCCTTCGGCGCCTGTCATGCGCCGCACCAGGCGCCGACCGACCTGATCCACAAGTACGATGCGCTGTTCGCGGACGGCTGGGACGCCGAGCGCGAACGGCGGCTCGCCCGCCAGATCGAGCTGGGCATTGTGCCCGCGGGCACGCGCCTGCCGCCGCGCAACGATGCCGTGAAGCCGTGGAGCGAGGTGTCCGACGGTGAAAGGCGGCTTTTTACGCGCCTGCAGGCGGCCTATGCCGCCATGCTCGATCATGCCGACCAGCATATCGCGCGATTGATGGCTTTCCTTGAGACCGCGGGCCAGCTCGACGACACGCTGATCGTGGTGATGTCGGACAACGGCGCCAGCCAGGAGGGTGGGCCGCTGGGCATGGTCAATGCAATGGGTCCTTACAATCTGCGGCGCGAGCCGATCGAGGAGAAGATCGCGCGCATCGACGATATCGGCGGGCCGGACACGCATTCCAACTTCCCGCTGGGCTGGGCGATGGCCGCCAACACGCCGCTGCGCCGCTACAAGCAGAACACGCATGGCGGCGGTATCCGCGATCCGCTGGTGATGGCCTGGAGCAAGGGGATCACCGCCCGGGGAGAGCTGCGCCACCAGTTCTGCCATGCCAGCGATCTCGCGCCGACCCTGCTCGAGGTCGTGGGCGTGAAGCCGCCCAAGACCATCAACGGCATCAGGCAGATGCCGATCGAGGGCACGAGCTTCGCCAGGAGTCTCGCCAACGCCAAGGCGCGGTCGAAGTCCAGGCCGCAGTATTTCGAGATGTTCGGCCATCGCGGGCTGGTGCAGGATGGCTGGAAGGCGGTGTGCTTCCATCCGCCGGGCGCGCGCTTCGAGCAGGACAAGTGGGAGCTCTTCCATCTCGACCGCGACTTCAACGAGATCGACGATCTCGCCGAGCGCGAGCCCGAGCGGCTGAAGGCGATGATAGACGAATGGTGGCGCCAGGCCGAGGCCCACAAGGTCCTGCCGCTCGACGACCGCTTCGCGCCACGCTTCGCCGACAACGCCAAGCGCTTCCATGGGCCGCGCCAGAAATTCGTGTTCCATGCCGGGATGGGCCATGTGCCGACCGACGTGGCGCCCGATGTCCGAAGCCGCACCTACACGATCGAGGCCGACGCGCGGGTCGACGGGCCCGCCACCGAGGGCGTGCTGATCGCCCATGGCGACATGACCTGCGGCTACGCGCTGTTCATCAAGGACGGGCGGTTGGCCTACGACATGAATGTCGGCGGCGTGCATCACCTGATCGTCTCGGATCGGCCGGTGCCGGCGGGCAATCGCCGGCTCGGCCTGCGCATGCGGCGCAACAAGGGCATGAACGTCGCTACTCTGCTGATCGACGATGAGCCTGTCGGCGGCTTCGAGAGCCAGATCGGCTTTGTAAGCTTCATCTCCTGGTCCGGCCTCGACATCGGCCGCGACCGCGGCAGCCCAGTGTCGCACTACGAGGCGCCGTTCACCTTCACCGGCAAGCTGCGCAAGGTCAGCGTGACCCTCGACGACGATCAGTCGCTCGATGCCAAGTCGGCGGCCGCCGCGGCGCTGGCGCGCGAATGAGATCTGTCGGGGAGCGGCCGGGGATCGACAGCCCCTACGCCTGGCGGCTGGCGTTCGTGTCGATGTTCTGCATCGGCCTGGGCGGCGGCGCGCTCTATCTGCCGGTCGTCGGGCTGAAGGAGATCGCCGCTGAGTTCGGCGACCGCCGCGCCGTGCCGTCGATGGCCTACATGCTGGGCTTCTTCTTCATGGGCATTGGCGGCGTCCTGATGGGCTGGCTGGCCGACCGCACGAGCCCGCGGGTGCCGCTGCTGATTGCCGGCGTGTCGATTGCGGCCGGCGGCTGGCTGGCCGGCAGCGGCGGCGAGCTCGCCCTCTATGCCGGCTATGCCATTCCGCTGGGCTTCCTCGGCAATGCCGCCACCTTCACGCCGGCCATGAACAACATCCAGGGCTGGTTCGATCGCCGCCGCAGCACCGCCGTTTCGATCATCTCGGTGGGCCCGGCGATCTCGGGCTTCGTGTGGCCGCAGATCTATCGCTGGCTGCTGCCCGACGTCGGCTGGCGCCAGAACTCTGGTGATCTTCGGCGTGGTGGCCGGCACGCTGTTGTTCCTCTTTGCCTTCTATGTCCGGCCTGCGCCGGTCTTGCGCCGCGCCGGCAAGCGCGCGCCGGAGGACCTCTCGGTCCTGCCGATGCCGTCGCCCTTGCTCATGACGCTGCTGTCCGCCGCCGGTTTTTGCTGTTGCACCGCCATGGCGGTCCCGTTCGTGCACATGGTGGCCTTCTGCGGCGACCTGGGCTTTGCCGCCGCCCGCGGCTCCGAGGCGATCTCGCTGATCCTGCTGACCGCCGTCGCCTCGACCTTCGCCATGGGGCGGTTGGCCGACTATATCGGGCCGATCAAGGTCAGCCTGCTCTGCGCGCTGATCCAGATTGCCTCGCTGCTGGGCTTCGTGTTCGTCGAAAGCCTGAGCGGCCTCTACACCCTGTCGGTGCTCCACGGCATTCCCTACATCGCCATCGTGCAGGGCTATGCGCTGATCCTGCGCTACCTCTACGGGCCTTCGATCGCAGGCTGGCGGCTGGGCGTGGTCATGCTGTTCGCCATGGCCGGCATGGCGGTCGGCGGCTGGCTGGGCGGCGCCATCTTCGACGCCACGCTCTCCTATCGCATGGCCTTCCAGGCGGCGCTGGCCTTCAACCTCCTGAACCTGATGCTGCTGGGCGCTCTCTTTTTCATTCAGCGGCGTCGCAGCATCTATGCGTAAGTCTTTGCTGGGAGCGCTCCATGAACAACGATCTCTGGAAATTGACCGCGGTCGAGGCGGTGACGCTCCTGAAGAAGCGCGAGATCTCGCCGCTCGACTTGGTCGAAGCTTCGGCCAATCGCATCGCCGAGGTCGAGCCGGCGGTCAACGCGCTGCCCACGCTCTGCCTCGACCGCGCCCGCGATCACGCCAGGCGCATCATGGCAGGCGATGCCTGCGAAGCCTCCGGCGAGGCGGGCTGGCTGGGCGGCTTGCCGGTCTCGATCAAGGATCTCACCGATGTCGCGGGCGTGCGCACCACGTACGGTTCGCCGCTGTTCGCCAATCACGTACCGGCCAAATCCCATCCGATCGTCGAGCGCATCGAGCGCAAGGGCGGGATCGTGGTGGCGAAGTCCAACACGCCGGAGTTCGGCGCCGGCGGCAGCACCTTCAACGAGGTGTTTGGCAGGACGCGCAATCCCTGGAACACCTCGCTCACCTGCGGCGGCTCGACCGGCGGCGGCGCGGTGTCGCTGGCGACCGGCGAGGTCTGGCTTGCCCAGGGCACCGACCATGGCGGCTCGCTCCGCCGACCCGGCACCTATTGCTCGGTGGTGGGCCTGCGCCCCTCGCCAGGGCGGGTGACGCGCGGCACGGTGAACAATCTCTATCTGCCGCTTTCGGTGCAGGGCCCGATGGCGCGCACCGTTGCCGACCTGGCGCTGTTCCTCGACACCATGGCGGGCTTCGACCTGCACGACCCGATGACCTTCGACGCGCCGCACGTCTCCTTCAGCGACGCCGTGGCGCGGCCGGTGGCGCCCAAGCGCGTGGCCTTCACCCCCGACTACAACGGCAAGATGGCGATCGACCGCGAGTTCCGCGACATCTGCACCAAGGCGGCGCGGCGCTTCGAGGAGCTGGGCTGCATCGTCGAGGAGGCGTCGCCCGACATCGGCGCCATCGACGAGGCGTTCCTGAATTTGCGCAGCCAGGCCTTCGTCGTCGACCGCGAACTGCAACTCAAGGAGCATCGCGACAAGCTGAAACCCGACATTGTGTGGAACACCGAGCGCGGCCTCGCCCAGTCGCCGTCGGCGCTGGCCTGGGCCGAGCGCGAGCGCGCCGCCCTGTACCGCCGCATGGTCGAGTTCTTCCAGAAGTACGATCTGCTGGTGACGCCCGGCGCACCGACCGCGGCCTTCGACGTCAATCTGCGCCATCCCGAGACGATCGGCGGCAGGAAGCCGGAGAACTACATGGCCGGCTCGACGGTGAATTCGGTGATCACCATGACCACCTGCCCGGCGATCGCCGTGCCCTGCGGCTTCGACCGGTACGGCCGGCCGGTCGGCCTGCAACTGGTCGGCAAGCCACGCGGCGAGGCGGCTTTGCTGCAGGCGGCGTCGCTCTACGAAAGGCTGGCCGGCCTCGATCGCCTGCTGCCCATCGACCCCAAGCCGGGAACCGTGCCACCATCCATGTCCTCATCCTGAGGAGCACGCCGAAGGCGTGCGTCTCGAAGGATGGGGCACAGACGTGTCAGGTTGCCCACCCTTCCAGACGGGCGCTACCGCGCCCTCCTCAGGGTGAGGTCTACAGCTGGGGGAACTGCCATGCGGGTCGTGATCACCGGCGCCAGCCGCGGCATTGGCCGTGCCACGGCGTTGAAGCTCGCCGCTGACGGCGTGGAGGCGCTCACCCTCTGCGACGTGGCCTATCTCGACGAGCTCGAGGCGCTTGCCACCAACCTGCGCACGGCGGGCTGCAAGGTGCGCACGCTCAAGGCCGACATGGCCCAGCCCACCGCGCCCGCGCGGGTGGTCGACGCCGCCGTGAAGGCGATGGGCGGCATCGATGCCATCGTCGGCAATGCCGGCATCACCGCGCCCGGCAAACTGGTCGATCTCGACATCGCGACCTGGGACCGCATCTTCGACGTCAACCTCCGGGCCAACTGGCTGCTGGCCAAGGCGGCCCATCCGCATCTCAAGCGGTCGAAGGGCGCGGTCGTCATGCTGGCCTCGATGGCGGGAATCATGCCGCAGATCCCGACCGGCGCGTACAGCCCGGCCAAGGCCGCGCTGGTCATGCTCACCGAAATGCTGGCGATGGAATGGGCGCCCGATGGCATCCGCGCCAATTCCGTCTGCCCAGGCTTCGTGCACACTTCGATGACGGACGCGATCTACCGCCAGACCAGGCTGGCGCGCGGGCGGGCGAAGCTGGTGCCGCTCGGGCGGGTCGCCAAGCCGGGTGATATCGCCGATGCCATCGCCTTCCTGCTGAGCCCGCAGGCGAGCTACATCACCGGCCAGGCGCTCGTGGTCGATGGCGGGCTCACGCGCTCGATCCTCAACCACGTGCCGGGCATCGCCGCCACGCCAAAAGGAAAGTGAATGAAAGCCTCGCTGTTCTATCTGCCCAGCATCGGCAGCCGCGCCGAGATCGAGGCCGGCATGGCCGGCATGAATCCCGACTTCTATCAGCGCATGCTGAAGGAGCTGTCCGAGCAGATCCGGCTGGGCGATGAACTCGGCTACAATTCGGTAAGTTTCACCGAGCATCACTTCCACATCGAGGGCTTCGAGCTCTCGAACAACCCGGTGCTGCTCGACCTCTACTTCGCGATGCAGACCAAGCGTATCCGCGTGGGCCAGCTCGGCATCGTGCTGCCGGCGAGTAATCCCGATCCGCGTCGCCGAAGACATCGCCATGCTCGACCACATGACAGGCGGCCGCGCCAATGCCGGCTTCGCGCGCGGCTATCAGCGCCGCTGGGTCGATGTCATGGCGCAGCAGACGCACGGCATCCATGGCGCGCTGCCCAACCAGCATGACGAGATCGACAACGCCAATCGCCTGGCCTTCGAGGAGAATTTCCGCATCGTCAAGAAATGCTGGACTGAGGAGATGCTGACCTTCGACGGCAAGTTCTGGAAGATTCCCGCCGGCCCGACGCCGTGGACGCTCGACACCACGGCCAAGTGGGGCAAGGGCGTCGAGAACGGCATCCTGAAGTCGGTCGGCGTGGTGCCCAAGCCCTTGCAGAAACCGCATCCGCCCCTGTTTCAGCCCTTCGCCAGTTCGGAGAACACCGTGCGCTTCTGCGCCCAGGAGGGCATCACGCCGATCCTGCCGCCGATGCTGCCGGTCTATGAGGAGAAGCTTTACAGCGTCTATTCCGAGGTCTCCGGCAAGCCCAAGGGCCAGGGGGTGGGCGTGCTTCGCGACGTCATCATCACCGATTCCGACGAGGAGGCGATGGCGCTATGGCGCGATTCCGGGCAGTTCTCCGGCCGCGCCTGGTTCGAGCCGTTCGGCTTCCGGCGCGGCATGCAGGACCCGAAAACCGGCAAGTTCCCGACCTCCGAGGAGGTGATCGCCATGGGCTATGCCTATGTCGGCACCGTCGACACCGTTTTGCGGGCGATGGAAACGCAACAAAAACGCCAGCCCGTCGATTGGGTGTTCTGCTACACTTACAACAGCCTGGTCCCGCACCCGATCCTGATGAAATCCATCGAGACGTTCTGGACCAAGGTGATGCCGCGTTTCCGCTAATGCCTGGAGGATGGTCATGGGCATGTTGAGCGACGAGGAACGAGCCAGACTGATCCCGGCCGAACTGGCCGCCAACCCGACGCCGGTTCCGACCCAGGTCGTCTCCAGCGACGAATTCCTGCCTGTCCCGCAGACCGAGCGCCAGAAGAAGGTCGAGGCGCGCATGAACGCGCTGGCCGACGACTACGGCCGCAAGAACGGCCTGTCGCGCCGGCGCTTTTTCCAGACCGCGGCCGGCATGGCGACCGCCTTCGTCGCGATGAACGAAGTCTATGGCCCGCTCTACGGCGCTTCGCCCGCGGAGGCCAAGAGCGTCGATCTCGCCCAGGCGCGCGCCGATGGCTTGAAGGACCAGTTCATCATGGACGTGCACACGCACTTCCTGCGCGACGACACGCGGCTCGAAGGCTTCGTGCGCGGCCGCGAGGCGGTCGGCAAGGCGGGCTGGAATCCCGAACTGGCCGGCAAGCCGCAGACCCTCGACGATTTGAAATATCCCAACTGGTTCAAGGAGATCTATCTCGACAGCGACACCAAGGTGGCGCTGATCAGCGGCTCGCCGTCGGAGGATCCGCGCGACTGGTTCCTGACCAACGACATGAAGCTCGATGCACGCACGCGGGTGAACCAGGCGGCGGGCTCGCGGCGCTGCCTCTCGCATGCCGTCTTCACGCCGGGCTATCCAGGCTGGATGGACGAGGTCGACCGCGCCATCGCCACCTTGAAGCCCGAACTCGTGGAAGGGCTACACGGTCGGCGACAACACCAACAAGGACCTGTCGACCCATCCCTGGCGCATGGACGACGAGCATCTGGTCTATCCCTTCTACGAAAAGATCGTGAAGGCGGGCTACGACATCGTCTGCGTCCACAAGGGCCTCTACCCGCCCTCGACCGAACAGCGTTTCCCCAAGCTTACTGGCTACGCCACGGTCGACGATGTCGGCAAGGCGGCGAAGGACTGGCCGCAGATCCGCTTTGTGATCTACCACTCGGCCTTCCGCTGGACCGGCGCGCCCGGCGCGGCGACCGACGGCTATGCCCAGTTCGAGAAGACCGGCCGGGTCGAATGGACCAGCGACCTGGCCGAGATTCCGGCCAAATACGGCGTCAGCAACGTCTATGCCGACCTGGGCCAGATCTTCGCCCAGACTACAGTGGTCGAGCCGCACCTCTGCGCCGCCCTGATGGGCATGCTGATCAAGGGCATGGGCGCGGACCATGTCGTGTGGGGGACAGACGCTTTGTGGACCGGCGCGCCGCAATGGCAGATCGAGGGGCTGCGGCGGCTCGAGATCCCCGAGGACATGCAGAAGAAGTATGGTTACGCCGCCCTTGGACCGGCCGACGGCCCGGTCAAGCGCGCGATCTTCGGCGAGAACTCGGCCAGGATGTATCGCTATGAGATGAAGAAGGCGGCGTGGCGCGAGGATCGCTTCGCCGCCATCAAGTTGGACTACGAACGGCGCGGCCGCGATCCTTCGAATCTGCGGTACGGCTTCGTGACGCCCCAAAGCCAGGCCAGTTGACCGGCTACGGCATCGTCGGCTTCGGACGGATCGGAAGACGGTTGGCGGCACGGCTGCCGGGCGCGGTCGCGATCCTGGTACGGCCCTCGCAAGCCGCGGATGCCGCGGCTCTGGTAGGCGCCGACAGGGTCTGCACGACCCTCGACGCGTTCATCGCGCGCACGCCTGCGGTTGCGATCGAGTGCGCGTCGGCGCAAGCCCTGATCGAAAGCGGCCCGGCCCTGCTGGCGGCCGGCATCGACCTCGTGCCGCTCTCGCTCACGGCCTTTGCCGATCGCGAGGTCGAGCGTCGCCTGACGGCCGCGGCGACCGCGGGGCCCGGCCGTCTGGAAATCGCGCCGGGCGCCATCGGCACGCTCGATCTCCTGGCGGCGGCGCGCGAGGAGGGACTGCGCCGCGTCGTCTACCGGCAGCTGAAGTCGCCGGAGATGTGGATGCTGACGCCGGCCAGGGACCTTACCGATCTGGCGACGGTCCGCGGGCGCCGCGTGTTCTTCAAAGGCAGCGTGCGCGAGGTGGCGCGCCAGTTTCCTGGCAATCTCAACACCGCGGTCGGCGTGGCCTTGGCGGGCCTCGGCCTCGACGGCACGGAGGCGGAGCTTGTGGCCGACCCGGCGCTCTCCGAAACCGCGCACGAGCTCGAAATTCACGCCGCCCCCGGCACGGCCGTGCTGCGGCTGGGCGGCCGCGAGGTGCCGCCTGATGGCGATCCGGCCGACTACACGACCTTCAGCCTGATGCGCATTCTGCGCCGCAGGCAGGCACGGGTGATGATCTGATGGGCGACCCCGTGGCCTTCCTGCAGACGCTGATCCGCGCCCAGCCCGGCGGCGAGGCGGCGGTGCAGCGCGTTGTCGCCGACGCCGCGCGGGCGCTCGGCTGCACGGTCGAGACGGTGCGCTACCGGCCGGCCGAGGTGCCGATGGTGGCGGAGTTTGCGAGCGCCGGTGCGATCGATGAAGGCGAGCGTGAAAGCGTCGTCGCTACTTTCAGAGGCAAGGACGGCGGCCGCAGCGTCATCTTCTTCGCCCATCCCGACGGCGAGCCGGTGGCCGGGACCGAGACCTGGAAACGCGATCCCTTTGCCGGCATCGTCGACAACGGTCGCATCCATGGCTGGGGCGTGGCCGACGATCTTGCGGGCGTCGCCATCCTGATCCAGGGACTGCAGGCCGTCCTTGAGACGGGCCATGCGCCGGCGGGCGATGTCATCCTGGCGAGCACGCCCAGCAAGCGACATGCGCGCGGCGTCTCGGCGCTGCTGCATGGCGGATTGCGCGCCAACGCCGCGGTCTATCTCCACCCGGCCGAATTGGGAGTCGGCATGCGCGAGATCAAGGCCTTCGCCTCGGGCCTGCTCGAGTTTCGCGTGACTGTCGAGGGAAGCGCGCCCGACACCCTTGAGATCAGCCACACCGCCTTCGCGCACAAAGCGGTCAATCCGCTCGACAAGCTCTGGCTGGTCTATCGCGCCCTGCAGGCGCTCGATGCAAGGCGCGCGGCCGCCATCCGCCATCCGGCGCTGGAGAAGGCGATCGGGCGCTCGACCAATCTCCTGGTGTCGCACATGGGCGCGGGCAGTGCCGACGTCTTCGCGCGCGTCGCCCCAAGCGCCGTGCTCTCCGCCTCGCTCTCCTTCCCGCCGCCCGAAACGCTCGGCCACGTGCAGGCGGAGATCGAAGGGGCCTTGCGAGCAGCGGCGGAGAGCGATGCCTGGCTGAAGGATCATCCGCCGCGCCTTGAATTCGTTTCCGGCGTCACCGGCGCCGAGGTGCCGACCGACGACCCGCTCTATCGCATCGTCGCCGATGCGATCGTTCGCGTCACCGGCCACGCTCCGCACGTCAATCCGCTGCATACGTCGAGCGACATCCGCAACCCGATCGTGCAGGCCGGCATCCCGACCGTGGGCCTCGGGCCGCTGGGCGGGGATCTTACCCAGAACGGCCGGCACGACGAATGGGTCGATATCGAGGACTACCGGCGGTCGGTGAAAGTCGCGGCGGCGATCATCGAAGGTTGGTGCGGCGTCGCCTGAATCAGTCCGGGACAAGCCCGGGCTTCGGCGTCAAAATTGCATCCGGAAGATCGCACCCGACTTGGGGCCGGCTTCGTGGGGGACCAACATGAAAAAATCATCCATCAATTCGACGACATTTCCTCGCCGTGGCCTGCTGAAGGCCGGTGTGGCTGCGTCCGTCCTGGCCATCGCGCCGGGCGTGGCGCGCGCCCAACCCAAGATCGCGCCGCCCAACATCATCAAGGCCGGCACGCTGGTCATGTCGATCAACCCGACCCTGCCGCCGCTGCAGTTCGTCGACGACAAGGGCCAGCTGCAGGGCATGCGGGTCGAGCTCGCCAACGAATGCTGCAAGCGGCTCGGCCTGGCGCCGGAATATATCCGCACCGAATTCGCCACCATGATCCCGGGCCTCGCCGCCAAGCGCTGGGACATGATCAACACCGGCATCTACTGGACCGAGGAGCGGTCCAAGCTGATGTACATGGTGCCTTACGAGCAGGCCGCCCTCAGCTTCCTCGTCGCCAAGGGCAATCCGCTGGGCCTCAAGACGGTCGACGATCTCGCCGGCAAGCGCATTTCGGTAGAGCTGGGCGGCATCGAGGAACGGCGCACCCGCGAGGTCAACGACATCGTGACCAAGAAGGGGCTGAAGCCCGTCACCGTCATGACCTTCAACAATTTCGCCGAGGCCTTCCAGGCCTTGAAGGCCGGCCAGTCGGACGCCGCGACCAGCATCGACGCCACGGCGATGTACATGCAGCAGCGCGGCGACTTCACCCGCGCCATCTCGGGCGTATTCCCGCAGACCGCCTGCTTCGCCTTCGCCAACAAGCCGCTGGCCGAGGCCGTTGTCGGCGCGCTGAACGAGCTCAAGAAGGACGGCTTTTACGACAAGCTGTTCGACCAGTACGGCGTGCTGAAGATGGACGAGCCGACCTTTTCGATCAAAGGCCCGGGACCGGCTTGACGCTCTCTGCCTCCCCTTCGCGGAGTCTGCGAAGGGGAGGTGCCCGCGCAGCGGGCGGAGGGGTCATGAGCGTCCTCACGGGCGCCCATGACCCCTCCGGCCTTCGGCCACCTCTCCAGCGAAGCTGGGGAGGAAGAGGTTATCGAACATGAAGGTCTGGAACTGGGAAGGCTTCTGGGGCTACTTCACCAACCTCTATCTGCTGGAAGGCGCGCTGTGGACGATCGGGCTCACCGTCAGCACGCTGATCCTGGGCGGGATGATCGGTCTTCTGTTGGCCGTCATGCGCCTTTCCAAGCACAAGGCGCTGTCGCGGACGGCCGAGGTCTATGTCTGGATCTTCCGCGGCACGCCGCTCCTCGTGCAGCTCATCATCATCTATACCGGCCTGCCGCAGCTCGGGCTGGTGCGCTTCTCGGTCATCGAAGCGGCCGTCATCGGCCTGGCGCTGAACGAGGCGGCCTATCTTTCGGAAATCCTGCGCGGCGGCATCCTGTCGGTCGCCAAAGGCCAGACCGAGGCGGCCCGCGCGCTCGGGCTGAAGCCCTACCAGATCTTCCGCAAGGTCATCCTGCCGCAGGCGCTGCGCGTCATCATCCCGCCGCTTGGCAATTCCGTTAACGGCCTCTTGAAAACGACGTCGATCGCCTCGGTGATCTCCATGGAAGAAGTGCTGCGGCGCGGCCAGATCCTGATGCAGCAGAAGTTCCAGGTGCTGGAAGTGTTCATGGTCGTGGCCATCATCTACCTGGTGATGACCACCTGCTGGGATTTCGTGCAGCGTCGCATCGAAGCGTATTACGGCAAGGCCTACGGCGCCGCCGTCGACACCCAGCTGGCGCGGGATGATCATTGAATCTTCTCCTCCCCCGTCAGACGGGGGAGGGTAGGGAGGGGGAAAGCCCCACCGACAATCTTTGAGAACGATCCGATCTGAAATTTCTTCGATCGGAGCCTTCCTCCTCCGCCCTTCGGGCACCTCCCCCGTATGACGGGGGAGGCAAGAGAAAGGGCGAAGGTCCTCTACGCCCGCGCGCGCGCCTTCTCCTCCGCCAGCACGCCCATCGCCCGCAGCACCTCGCGCAACGCGGGCCGTTGCGCCTCGGGCAGCGGCAGGCGTGGCGCGCGGGGTGGGCCCATCGGCATGCCCATCATCTCGAAGCAGGCCTTGGTGCCCGAGACATAACGCGGCCCGCCGACCCACCACAGCAGCGGCGTCATCTTGTTGTAGAGAGCGAGGCCCGCGTCCATGTCGCGCTTGTCGGCGACCAGCTCGAAAAGCTCCGCCGACCAGCGCGGGATGACGTTGGAGCACACCGCAACCCAGCCCTCGGCGCCCAGCCAGAACGATTCATAGCCCAGCACGCCCGCGAACACCGTCATCCTGTCGCCGGCCAGGCGAATGATGTCGCGCACGCGCGTCGGGTCGAGGGTCAATTCCTTGACGTATTTGCAGTTCGGGATCTGCGCGATCCGGGCGATCAGCTCCGGCATCATGTCGACATTGGCCGTCGCCGGATTGTTGTAGACCATGATGGGAATCGAAATGGCGTCGGAGACCTTCTTGTAGTGCGTGTAGAGCTCGTCATCGGTCGGCACGCTGTAGAAGGGCGGGATGATCATCACGCCGTCGGCGCCCATCGATTCAGCCTCGCGGCTCGACCGCACGACCTCATCGGTCCATTCCGCGCCGGTGCCGATCAGCACCGGCACGCGGCCCGCCGCCTGCTTGACCACGATCTCGACGATCTGCCGCCGCTCGTCCGGGGTGACGCTCAAGAACTCGCCGGTGCTGCCGAGCGGAATCAGGCCGTGGATGCCTTCCTCGATCTGGAAATCGACCAGGCGCCTGAGCGCCGCTTCGTCGACCTTCTTGCCGTCGGCAGTGAAGGGCGTGATCAGGACGGTATAGGTGCCGCGAAACTTCTTCATGCCGTACTCCTGGCTAAGTCAACCCCGCCATTACCTCATCCTGAGGCGCGAAGCGCCGTCTCGAAGGATGGGCTACAGGCAAGGTGCGCGCCCACCCTTCGAGACGCGTCCCTGCGGGACGCTCCTCAGGGTGAGGTTGTCGTTGTTGCCGGTGTTCTAGTCCTCTCCCCCATTGTAAACCTTTTGCCATGCGCCTGAAGCACCCCGACATGCGGCCGACCGGCCCACCGGTCCGCCTCCGCTTCGACGGTCGCGAGATCGAGGCGCTGCCCGGCGAGACCATCGCCGCCGCACTGGCGGCGGCCGACATCGTCGCCGTCCGCCAAGCCCGCTCGGGCGCGCCGCGCGGGCCGTTCTGCGGCATGGGCGTCTGCTTCGACTGCCTGGTCACGGTCGATGGCCGCCCCAGCCAGCGCGCCTGCCTCACCAAGGCCCAGGCCGGCATGGACGTGCGCTCGGCGCCGCTGGCGACGCCGCATCCGCCTGATCCGGTGGCGCCCGCCGCGGAGATCGCCTGCGATGTGCTGGTGGTGGGCGCGGGGCCGGCCGGCCTGTCGGCGGCGCGCGCGCTGGCCTTGGCCGGCGCTGACGTGATTGTTGCCGACGAGCGGCTGTATCCCGGCGGCCAGTACTTCAAGCCGCTGGCGTCCTCGCATCAGGCCGATCCCTCGACCCTCGACCGCCAGTTCCGCGACGGCGCCATCCTGCGCCAGTCGGCGCTGCTGGCCGGCGTGCGGATCCTGAGCGAGGCCACGGTTTGGGCGGCGTTTTCGCCGCACGAGGTCGCCGCCATCGTGGCCGGCCAATCGACGCTGTTCCGGCCCAGGCGCCTGGTGCTGGCGACCGGCGCCTACGAGCAGGCGCTGCCGGTGCCGGGCTGGACCCTGCCGGGCGTGATGACGGTGGGCGGCCTGCAGACCCTGGCGCGCTCCTACCGCGTGGCGCCGGGCCAGCGCATCGTGGTCGCCGGCAACGGCCCGCTCTGCCTGCAGACCGCCGCCGAGCTTCTGGAGGGCGGCGCCAATGTCGTGGCCGTCCTGGAAGCCGCCAGTCGCCCCGGCTTCGCCCGCTGGCGCGATCTCTTGGCCGCCGCTTCGGCTGCGCCCGGCCTGTTGCTCGAAGGCATGACCCTCGCCAGCCGTCTGCGCGGCCTGCTGCATTGGGATCGCAAGGTGACGCGCCTCGTGGGCGAGGGCCGCGTGCAGAGAGTCGAAGCCGGCGATTGGGCGATCGACGCCGATATCGTGGCGCTGGGCTACGGTTTCGCCTCCTCCTCGGAACTGGCGCGCGCACTGGGCTGTGCGCATCGATTCGTGCCGCGCGGCAGCGGTTCGATGGAGACCCTGACCAATCCAGAGGGACGCACCAGCGTCGGCGAGGTCTTCGCCATCGGCGACGGCGCGCGCTTCGGCGGCGCGCAGGCCGCGCGAGCGCAAGGCGTCGTCGCCGCGGCTGCGATCGCGGCGGATCTCGGGCTGAAAACGTCCGAGCCCACCGCCGCCCAACGCACGCTGGGCCGCTCCGCGCGCTTCCAGGGGGCACTGTGGCGCCTGTTCGACGCGCCACCCTTCGATCCCGACGCGATCGACGACGACGCGGTCGTCTGCCGCTGCGAGGAGGTGACGGCGGGCGAATTGCGCCGGCACATCGCGGCCGGCTACGACACGCCGGCCGGGCTGAAGCGCAAATGCCGCGTCGGCATGGGGCGCTGCCAGGGCCGCTATTGCGCGGCCGTGGTTGCGCGCATGACCTCGGCCGAGGTCGACGAATTCGGCCTGTTCGCGCCGCGCCCGCCGGCCAAGCCGGTGCCTATTCAGGCGTTGATGGTCGAGCAGCCGGAATGGAGCGGCCACAAGGATTTCGTGCCCCCCGACATGGCGCGGCCGCGCGAGACGGCGCCGCTGCCGACCGAGACCGTCGATACCCTCGTGATCGGCGGCGGCGTCGCCGGCTCCTGCCTCGCTTACTGGCTGGCGCATGAAGGCATCGAGACAATGGTGGTCGAGCGCGACGAGGTGAACCTGCAGGCCTCCGGCGCCAACGCGGGCTCGCTGCACGTCCAGCTTCTCGCCTTCGACTTTGCCCTGGGCGCGCCACCGGCAAATCGCGCGGCCGACACCTTGCCGCTCGGTCCCGCTTCGGTGGCGCTGTGGCAGGAGATACAGCGCGACACCGGTGAAGACCTCGAGATGAAGGTCTGCGGCGGCCTGATGCTGGCGGAGAACGATCGCGACATCGAATTCCTGAAGGGCAAGATCGCGCTCGAGAAAAGTCGCGGCATCGAGGCCGAGCTCATCGGCACCAACGAGTTGCGCGCACTCGAGCCCTGCATCGGCGACATTGCGATCGCCGCCGAATGGTGCCCCGGCGAGGGCAAGATCAATCCGCTCAAGGGCACCTACGCCGTGGTGGCCAAGGCCAAGGCGATGGGCGCGCGCTTCCGGCGCGGCAGCAACGTTGCGGCCATCGAGCGCGACGGCACGCACTGGAAGATCACGACCAGCCGCGGCGAGATCCGCGCCAGGCGCGTGGTCAACACGGCCGGACCGTGGGCGGCGGAAGTCGCCCGCCTGGCCGGCGTCGACATTCCCGTGCGCGGCGCGCCGCTGCAAATGGTCGTCACCGAGCCCACGGCGCCCACGCTGTCGCGCCTCGTCGCCTACGCCCATCGTCATCTCACCCTGAAGCAGATGGGCTCGGGCGCCTTCATGATCGGCGGCGGTTGGACTGCCGGCCTCGACGAGCAGCACAGGCTGTCGCGCGCCCTGCGCGGCAGTGTCGAGGGCAACCTGTGGATCGCCAGCCGCGCCGTGCCGGCGCTGGCTGACCTTCACGCCATCCGCATCTGGGCCGGCATGAACGTCAACATCGACCGCGCACCCATCCTGGGCGAGGTGCCAGGCCTGCCCGGCTTCTACAATTGCGTCAGCTCCAACGGCTATACATTGGCGCCGGTGCTGGCGCGGCTGACGGCGGAGATGCTGGCCGGCCGCTCGACCAGCCTGCCGGTGGCTCCATTCTTGCTCAGCCGGTTTGGCTGATTTCCTGCGACGAGGCTGCCATGGAAATGTCGAACAAGACCGCGCGTGAACTCTACGAGGCCGTGAAAGCCAATCCGAACCGCCAGCGTTTCGGCTTTGGCCGCAAGCCCGCGCTGGTCAATGTCGACCTTCAATGCGCCTATACGCGGCCGGCCGAATTCATCACGGCGTACGAGACGGATCCCAGGCAGATCGACTACGTGAACCGGCTGGCGCGGCTGTTCCGCGCCAACCGCTGCCCGGTGGTCTGGACCTATGTGGCCTATCTGGACTCGGGCGAGGATTGCGGCGTCTGGGGCACGCGAACCGATACGCCGGACTCGCTGCAGAACATCAAGGCCGACTCGCGCCGCGCCCAGCTCGACGAGCGCTGCGAGATCGACCGTTCCTACGATATCGTGTTCAACAAGCGCATGGCTTCGGCCTTCTTCGAAACCAACCTCGGCTCGCTGTTCACTTTCCATAAGGTCGACACCGTGATCGTCACAGGCGGATCGACCTCGGGCTGCGTGCGCGCCACCGTGGTCGACAGCCTGTCCAGGAGCTTCCGCACCGTCGTGCCGGAGGAATGCGTCTCCGACAAGCACGAGAGCCCGCACTACGCCAACCTCTACGACATGGCCCTGAAATACGCCGACGTGCTGCCGGTCGCCGAGGTCGTCTCGTTCATGGAGCAGTACAAGCCGGCGAATTAGAGCGAAAGCGGCAGCTCCAGGTGCGTCGCGTATATCCTGTCGCGATGCTCCAGAAGGATCGGATCGAGCGCGGCGTCGGTCTCAACATCCCGCGTTTCGAACGCCGCCCGCGTGCTCGCGGCCATCGCACAATGCTCGGGCGGCAGCGGGACGAAAAGTGCCATGAAGGTCGCGCTGTAGACATCGACCGCAGTGAGCGCGTCGCCCACATAGTGGCGGCTCCCCGCCTGATGCTGGGTCTTGAGGCGCGTCGCCAGCATGGCCAGCAATTCGCGCACCCGCACGCCGGCGGCCGCGCCGACCTCGGGACTGTGGTAGCCATACTTCTTGCCCAGGTATTGCGAGGTGCGCTCGGGAAAGCCGCCGGCATTCTGCAGGCCCGCATGCACCAGCTGCAGGCGGCGCGCCCAGCCCAGCCCGTCTTCGCCGCAGATTTCGTGGGCGAGGCCAAAGACCAGGGCGCGTTCCGCCGCGTCCGCAGGTAACAGGGGCGGCGTAGGCGCCAAGCGTTCGGCAAGCAGCAGGATTTCGGCCCAGCCGGCGCGCGGTCGTTCGTTGTCGTAGATGGCCACCGGGCCCGTGCGCTGGCCGGCCCAATCCTTCAGGGGCTCGCTGTCATAGGCCAGGCGCACGGCGGCCCAGTCGATGCCCTTGATGTGCAGGATGCCCTTGGCCGCCTCGCCCCACGGGCTCGGGACGCCACCGACCACGACCATGCGCAGGCCGCCGCGCTTGATGGCGTCTTCGACGCTCACGTACTGGACCGTCATGGCGTCCCGCTCTAGTTGAAGATCGACGGATCGATCAGCGGCTTGCCGCGCGGGCGGGCCGCTTCGGGCCGGTCGCACTTCTGGAACAGGCCGCGGCCGGCCGAGCCGCTCATCTTCGCTTCCTCCATCACGACCTCGCCGCGCGACAGGGTCATCACCGGGTAGCCTGTAAGCTCGCGGCCCTCGTAGGGCGTGTAGTCGCAATTGTGATGCAGGATCGAATTGGTGAGGCTCACCTTGCGCGCAGGATCCCACAGCACGATGTCGGCATCGGCGCCGACGGCGATCGTGCCCTTGCGCGGATGCAGGCCGTAGATCTTGGCGGCGTTGGTCGAGGAGATCGCCACGAATTGCTGCAGGGTGATGCGGCCCTTGTTGACGCCTTCGGAGAACAGCAGCGGCAGGCGGGTCTCGACGCCGGGCACGCCGTTGGGGATCTTGCGGAAGCTTTTATCCGCGCCCGGCAGCTTCTTGCCGCGCACGTCGTCGTACTTGAAGGCGGCGTGGTCCGACGACAGGACGTGGAAGGTGTTGGCCGACAGACCCGTCCAGATATGCTCCTGGTTCTCGGTGCCGCGCGGCGGCGGCGAGCACACGCATTTGCTGCCCTCGTCACCCGGCTTCTCGAAATCCTCCTCGCTCAGGAACAGGTACTGCGGGCAGGTCTCGCCATAGACCCTGAGGCCGCGCGCCTGGGCGCGCTGGATCTCGTGCATGGCCTCCTTGGCCGAGACATGCACCAGGAGCATCGGCACGTCCAAAAGCTCGGCGAGCGAGATGGCGCGGTGCGTGGCCTCGCGCTCGACCACGAAGGGCCGCGAGGTGGCGTGGAACTTGGCGGCGGTCATGCCCTTGAGCTCCAGCCGCTCGGTCAGCCAGGTGATGCAATCGGAGTTCTCGGCGTGGATCATCAGCATCGCCTGCTCGCGCCGCGCCGCCGCCAATGCGTCGAGCATCTCGCGGTCGGAAAGCTTCACGTCGTCGTAGGTCATGTAGACCTTGAACGAGGTGTAGCCGTCGGCCACCAGGGCCGGGAAATCCTGGCCCATGATCTTCTCGCTCGGGTCGGACAGGATCACGTGGAAGGCATAGTCGATCAGCGACTTGCCCTCGGCGCGCTTGTGATAGCGGTTTACGGCGTCGCGCAGCGACTGGCCGCGGCTCTGGTAGGCGAAGGGAATGATGGTGGTCGTGCCGCCGGCCGCCGCCGCCCGGCTGCCGCTCTCGAAATCGTCGCAGAACACCGAGCCGTCGGCGGTGTCCTGGTCGAAATGGACATGGGCGTCGATGCCGCCCGGTACGGCGACAGGCCGGTCGCGTCGATCTCCTTGCGGCCCTTGTCCAGCCGCTCGCCCAGCGCCACCACCCGGCCGCCGACGATGCCGATATCGCCCTTCACGACGTCCGAGGCCGTGGCGATGGTGGTGTTGCGGATGACGAGATCGTACTCGGCCATGGATTTTCCCCTGCAGGCGGTCGGACGAGCGCCAAAATAGCAAGTCCTGTGCCGCCCGTGGAGGACTACAGGCAAAAGCGCGGAGGACGCGAAAACAGACTGCGCGAACCGCGCCAACCCCGCTCCCGCCTAGACCCGGCCTGCGGGCCGGTCCACACTCGGATCAACGAAAAGGGAACCGTCATGAAACGCTGGATCGGACCGCTGGTCGCCTTGGTCGCCGCCTCTCTGTTGGCTGCGCCCGCCGTGGCGCAGACCGCCATCAAGCCCGCCATCGTCTACAGCACTGGCGGAAAATTCGACAAATCCTTCAATGAAGGCGTGAGCATGGGCGCCGAGAAGTTCAAGAAGGAAACGGGAATCGCCGTCGCCGAGTTCGAGCCCACCAACGAGACGCAGTTCGAGCAGGCGCAGCGGCGCTTTGCCCAGCGCGGGCAGGATCCCATCGTCGCCGTCGGCTTCTCACAGGCGGTCTCGCTCGGCAAGGTCGCCAAGGAATTCCCCAACATCCACTTCACCATCATCGACAGCGTCGTCGACCTGCCCAACGTGCAGTCCGTGGTGTTCAAGGAGCAGGAGGGCTCGTTCCTGGTCGGCGTGCTGGCGGCGATGGCCTCGAAGACCGGCAAGATCGGCTTCGTGGGCGGCATGGACATCCCGCTGGTCCGCCGCTTCCAGTGCGGCTTCGAGCAGGGCATCAAATACGCCAATCCCAATGCCGAGCTTATCAGCAACATGACGGGCACCACGCCCGCCGCCTGGAACGATCCGGGCCGCGGCGCCGAGCTCGCCAAGGGCCAGTTCGACCGTGGCGTCGACGTCGTCTACGCTGCGGCCGGCTCGACCGGCATCGGCATTCTTCAGGCCGCCAAGGATCGCGGCAAGCTCGGCATCGGCGTCGATTCCAACCAGAACTACCTGCATCCCGGCACGATGCTGACCTCGATGCTGAAGCGCGTCGACCTCGCGACCTACAACAGCTTCAAGGCGGCGCAGGCCGGCACCTGGAAGGCCGGCACGCAGGTGCTCGGCCTCAAGGAAGGCGGCGTCGACTGGGCGCTCGACAAGGACAATGAGAAGCTGATCACGCCGGAGATGAAGGCCAGGGTCGAGGCCGCCAAGGCCGACATCGAATCGGGCAAGATCGTCGTCCACGACTACATGAGCAACAATTCCTGCAAGTGACGCCGAGATAGTGTCTTCGTCCGACGCTAAACGACCTCACCCTGAGGAGGCCGCGAAGCGGCCGTCTCGAAGGGTGCGCTCGAAACGTACTGGTTGCCCATGCTTCGAGACGCTCGCGGCGCTCGCTCCTCAGCATGAGGATTGCCGTCAATGACCGCCACCCCGGCGATCGAGCTTCAGGGCATCCAGAAATCGTTCGGCAACGTGCATGCCGTGCGGGGCGTGTCGCTGCGCATCGAGAAGGGCGCGATCACCGGCATCGTCGGAGAGAACGGCGCCGGCAAGTCGACGCTGATGAGCATTCTTTACGGCCTCTACAACGCCGACGCGGGCGAGATCCGCGTCGAGGGCCGGCCGGTACGCATGGAGAATCCGCGCGATGCCATCGAGCATGGCATCGGCATGGTCCATCAGCATTTCATGCTGGTCGGCACCTTCACCGTGCTCGAGAACCTGGTGCTGGGCGCCGAAGGCGGACCATTGCTGTCGGGCTGCCTGGCGGCGGCGCGCGCCGAGCTTGCCCGGCTGGAACGCGACTACGGACTGGCAGTCGACCCTGACGCGCTGGTGGCCGATCTGTCGGTCGGCGAGCAGCAGCGGGTCGAGATCCTGAAAGTACTGTTCCGCGGCGCCCGCATCCTGATCCTCGACGAGCCCAGCGCCGTGCTGACGCCGCAGGAGACCGACCAGCTCTTCCGCATCCTGGCGGCGCTCAAGCAACGCGGCGTCACGGTCGTGCTGATCACCCATAAGCTGCGCGAGATCATGGCCGCCACCGACCATGTCTGTGTCATGCGCCAGGGCGAGATCGTGGCCGACCGGCGCACGGCGGACACCAGCCCCGAGGAGTTGGCCGAGCTGATGGTCGGCCGCAAGGTGCTGATGCAGCTCGACAAGGCGCCCCGGCAGCCGGGCGCGGTCCTGCTACAGGCTGAGCATCTCAGCCTGGTCGACGATCGCGGCGTGCGCCTGCTCGACGATATCGACCTTGCGCTGCGGGCCGGCGAGATCGTGGGCATCGCCGGGGTCTCGGGCAACGGTCAGACCGAGCTGCTGCAGGTTTTATCGGGCATCCGCCCCCCGACCGGCGGCCGGCTACGTGATCCGCGGCCGCACGATCGACCCGCGCCATCCCACCGACCCCGCCGAGATGCGCGACCTCGGCGTGGCGCACGTGCCGGAGGATCGCCTGCGCCAGGGCATGGTGGCGGCGTTCGAGGCAGCGGAGACGTCGATCCTGGGCTACCAGGAGCTCGAGCCTTTCTGCCACCACTACCTGATGGACGGGCCGGCGGTCGGCGCGCATTGCGCCCAGCTCATGGAGCGCTTCGACGTGCGGCCGCGCTCACCCGGCCTGCGTTCGTCGAGCTTCTCCGGCGGCAACCAGCAGAAGCTGGTGCTGGCGCGCGAGATGGCGCGCGAGCCCAAGGTGCTGCTGGTCGGCCAGCCGACGCGCGGCGTCGACATCGGCGCCATCGAGTTCATCCATCGCGAGCTTCTGAAGAGCCGCGACCAGGGCTGCGCCGTCCTCGTGGTCTCCGTCGAGCTCGAAGAGATCCTGTCGTTGGCGGATCGCATCCTGGTGATGTTCGCCGGCCGGATCGTGGGCGAGATGCCGGCCGGGCGCGCCGACGAGCGCACGATTGGGCTGATGATGGCGGGCGCTGCGGCCGAAGTGCCGGCATGAGCGCACCGCGCCGGCCGCTGCCTGCCTGGGCGGAGATCGCGGCGCTGCCGCTGATCAACATCGCGCTGGCCTTCGTCACCGTCGGCATCATCGTGCGCATCATCGGCGTCGATCCGTTCCATGCGCTGCGGCTGCTGGTCGTGGGCGCCCTCGGCTCCTCCGAGGCGATCGGCTACACGCTCTACTACACGACCAATTTCATCTTCACCGGCCTTGCCGTTGCCGTCGCCTTCCATGCCGGCCTGTTCAACATCGGCGGCGAGGGCCAGGCCTATATCGGCGGCCTGGGCTGCGGCCTCGCCATCCTGGCCTTCGATCGCTTCCTGCCGGCTTGGGCGATGATCCCGCTCGCCATTGCAGCGGCCGCGCTGTTCGGCGCGGCGTGGGCCGCCGTGCCGGCCTGGCTGCAGGCCTGGCGCGGCAGCCACATCGTCATCACCACCATCATGTTCAACTTCGTCGCCTCGGCGCTGATGGTCTACCTGATGGTGAACGTGCTGATCGCGCCCGGCTCGATGACGCCGCAGAGCCGCACCTTCGCGCCGTCCGGCAAGCTGCCCTCGATGCAGGAGGTGCTCGGCGCCATCGGCATCCAGGTGGCGCCCTCGGCGCTCAATCTCTCGATCGTGCTGGCCGCGTTCTGTTGCGTGGGCGTCTGGGTGTTCCTGTGGCACACGCCGTGGGGCTATGAGCTCCGCACCATGGGGCACAACCCCGAAGCCGCGGTCTATGCCGGCACCAGCCTGAAGCGCATGACCATGCTGGCCATGTGCCTCTCGGGCGCGCTGGCGGGCTTCGTCGGCGTCAACGAGCTGATGGGCGTGCACCAGCGCATCGTGCTCGACTTTCCCGCGGGCTACGGCTTTGCCGGCATCGCCGTCGCCCTGATGGGCCGCAGCCACCCGCTGGGCATCGTGCTGGCGGCCCTGCTGTTCGGGGCGCTGCAGCAGGGCGGCGCCGAGCTCGCCTTCGACATCCCGACCATCACCCGCGAGATGGTGGTGGTGATCCAGGGCCTGATCATCCTGTTCTCCGGCGCGCTGGCCCATCTGCCGCGGCCGTGGCTGCAGTCGTCTGCTGGCCCTCAAAGGCTAGAGTGATGCGCGAACAACCGCCAAACCTCATGCTGAGGAGCCACGCGAAGCGTGGCGTCTCGAAGCATGGGCCACGGGCACGTGCGTTGCTCACCCTTCGAGACGCACGCCTTCGGCGTGCTCCTTAGGGTGAGGTGGAACGTTAGACCAGGCATGGACGATCTCCTCTCCTTCGTTTTCCTGATGTTCGCCGCCACCCTGCGCGTGGCCACGCCGCTGGTGCTGTGCGCCATGGGCGGGCTGTTCTCCGAGAAAAGCGGCATCGTCGATGTCGGTCTCGAGGGCAAGATGCTGATGGCGGCGTTCTTTGCCGCCGCGACCGCCGCGGTCACCGGCTCGGCCTGGCTGGGCGTCGCCGCCGCCATCGCCGCCGCCGAAGCGATGGCGCTGTTGCACGGCTTCGCCTGCATCACCTGGCGCGGCAACCAGGTGGTGAGCGGCGTCGCCATCAACATCCTGGCGGCGGGCCTCACGGTCGTGCTGGGTGCGGCGTGGTTCGCCCGCGGTGGCCAGACGCCGGCGCTTGAGAGCGAGCAGCGCCTGATGCCGCTCTTCTTCCCGCGCGCCGGCGACAGCATCCTGGTCTACGTCGCGCTCGCCTCGGTGCCGCTCACCTGGTGGATCATCGCTCGCACGCGCTTTGGCCTCCGGTTGCGCGCCGTGGGCGAGATGCCGCTCGCCGTCGATGCAGCCGGCATCTCGGTGGCGTGGCTGCGCTATCGCGCGGTGCTGCTGTGCGGCCTGTTCGCGGGCCTGGCCGGCGCCTACCTCTCGATCGCCCAGAATGCCGGTTTCAGCCGGGACATGACGGCGGGCCAGGGCTTCATCGCGCTGGCCGCCATCATCTTCGGCAAGTGGCGGCCGTTCCCCGCCTTCGGCGCCTGCCTGATCTTCGGCCTGCTCGATGCGGTGGCCATCCGGTTGCAGGGGGTCGAGATGCCCGGCCTGGGCGAAGTGCCGGTGCAACTGATCCAGGCTTTGCCCTATCTTCTCACCATGTTTCTGTTGGCCGGCTTCATCGGCCGCGCCGTGGCGCCCAAGGCGGCCGGCGTGCCTTACGAAAAGGAGCACTGATGGACGACCTGCTGCATCTGGCGCGCCGCATGATGCTCCACGCCTATGCGCCCTACTCGAAGTTCCATGTCGGTGCGGCAGTGCGCGGCGAGGACGGCTCGATCCATGGCGGCTGCAACGTCGAGAACGCGGCCTACCCGCAGGGCCAGTGCGCCGAGGCAGGCGCCATCGCCGCCCTGGTGGCGGCCGGCCAGAAGCGTGTCCTCGAATGCGTCGTGATCGGTCCCGGCCCCGAGGTCATCACGCCCTGCGGCGGCTGCCGCCAGAAGCTGCGCGAGTTCGCAGCCGACGACCTGCCGATCCATCTCTGCGGCCCCGACGGCCTGCATCGCACCGTGACCCTGGGCCAGCTCCTGCCGATGTCGTTCGGCCCGCACAATCTGCCCAAGCCATGAATGAGGTGATCGCCTCAACCTTGGCGGCCAAGGGTGTTGCGGGCTTCCGGCCGAAGGTCGCCGTCGTGCTGGGCTCGGGCCTGGGCGGCTTCGCGGACGACGTGAAGGCCATCGCCGCCATTCCTTACGGCGAGCTGCCCGGCTTCCCGGTGACCGGTGTGAGCAGCCATGCCGGGCAGCTCGTGCTGGGCCATGTCGGCCCGACGCCGGTCGCCGTGCTGCAGGGCCGCGCGCATTACTACGAGCATGGCCGGGCCGACGAGATGAAGGGCGCCATCCGCGCCATGGCGGCGCTGGGCTGCGAGACCCTGCTGCAGACCAACGCGGCAGGCAGCCTGCGGCTCGACATGCCGCCCGGCTCGCCGATGGTGATCTCCGACCACATCAACTTCACCGGCGTCAATCCGCTGTTCGGCGAGCCGGTGGGCAGCGACCGCTTCGTCGACATGGTCGATGCCTACGATCCCAAGCTGGTCGAGCAGCTGCTGGCGGTGGCGCGGGCAGCCAACATCATCTGTCATGACGGCGTCTATATCTGGTTCTGCGGCCCGAGCTTCGAGACGCCGGCCGAGATCCGCGCCGCCCGCACGCTGGGCGCCGACGCGGTCGGCATGTCGACCGTGCCGGAGACGATCCTCGCGCGGCAGGCCGGCATGAAGGTGGTGGCGGTCTCGCTCATGACCAACTTCGCGGCGGGCCTGACGCACGACAAGCTCGGCCACGAACAGACCCTGGCCGTGGCGCGCGAGGCGTCGGGCAAGATGCAGCGGCTGCTGCGGCGTTCCTCGAGCATTACGCTTGAGCCGCCATGCTGCCGCAGGAGATCATCCGCAAGAAACGCGACGGTGGCGAGCTTTCGGCCGAGGAGATCGCCTTCGTCGGCCACGGCATCCATGACGGCAGCCTGAGCGAGGGCCAGGTCGCGGCCTTCGCCATGGCGGTGTTCTTTCGCGGCATGACGACGGCCGAGCGGGTGGCGCTCACCCTCGCCCTGATGCGCTCCGGTGCCCAGCTCGAATGGAAGAGCCTGGCGCTGCCGGGGCCGGTGGTCGACAAGCACTCGAGCGGCGGGGTCGGCGACAAGGTGAGCCTGATGCTGGCGCCGATCGCGGCGGCCTGCGGCCTCTTCGTGCCCATGATCTCCGGCCGCGGTCTCGGCCATACCGGCGGTACGCTCGACAAGCTCTCCGCCATCTCGGGCTACGAGACCCAGCCCGACATCGCCACCTTCCGCAAGGTCGTGCGCGAGGTCGGCTGCGCCATCATCGGCCAGACCGACGACTTGGCGCCGGCCGACCGGCGGCTCTACGCCACGCGCGATGTCACGGCGACGGTCGAATCCATCCCGCTGATCGTGAGTTCGATCCTGTCGAAGAAGGTCGCCGAAGGGCTCGACGGGCTGGTGATGGATGTGAAGTGCGGCTCGGGCGCGTTCTGCGACACCGAGGAAATGGCGCGCGATCTGGCGCAAGGCCTGGTGGCCGTCGCCAATCAGGCAGGCCTGCCGACGATCGCGCTGATCACCGACATGGACCGGGTGCTGGGCCGCAATGTCGGCAATGCGCTGGAGGTCGTCGAGACCGTGGAATACCTGAAAGGCGAGGGCACGCGCGACCCGCGCCTGCACGAGGTAACCATGTCGCTGGCCGGCGAGATGATCGCGCTCGGCGGCCTGGCGCCCAGCACGGCCGCCGGCCGGGCACGCGCCGAGGCGGCGCTGGAAGACGGCCGCGCCGCGGAGATCTTCGCGCGCATGGTGTCGGCGCTCGGTGGGCCGGATGATTTCCTCGAGCACAGCGCGCGCTATCTCCCGCATGCGCCGGTCATCAAGACCTTGCACGGCCGAACGGTCGGGCCATGTCGTCGCGCATGAACGCCCGCGATGTCGGCATCGCCGTGGTGGCGCTGGGCGGAGGGCGCAGCCATGCCGATGATGCGATCGATCGCGTCGGTCGGGTTGAGCGACGTCATCGATGTCGGCGCCCAGGTCCGCGCCGGCAGCCCGCTGTGCATCGTCCACGCCGCCAGCGACGGCGACGCCGACACGGCAATCGACATGATCCGCCGCGCGATGCGTATCGGCGACAGCGCGCCCGGCCAACAACCGGTCGTCATCGAGAGGATCGTCCGCTGAGCGTGCCCGCCCTCGAGGCCTGCCATCTGGCCGACTATGCGCGCGACGGTTTCCTGGTGCTGGAAGACTTCCTGCCTCCGGCTGATTGCGATGCCCTGCAGGCCCGAGCGGCCGAGCTCGTGGCGGGCTTCGATCCCGGGGCGGCGCGCTCGATCTTTTCGACGAACGACGCAGAGCCACGCCGGCGACCGCTATTTCCAGGAGTCGGGCGGCGCCATCCGTTTCTTCTTCGAGGAGGACGCGACTGACCAGCCGGTGCCGCTGTCGCTGAACAAGATCGGTCATGCGCTGCACGATCTCGATCCGGTCTTCGACCGCATCTCGCGTCAGCCGCGGATGGCCGCGCTGGCGCGGGCGCTGGGCCTGGTGCAGCCGCTGCTGCTGCAGTCGATGTACCTCTTCAAGCAGCCGCAGATCGGCGCCGAGGTCGGATGGCATCAGGACGCGACCTATCTCTTCACACCGGCCCGTCACGGTCACCGGCCTGTGGATCGCCCTCGACGATGCCGATCGCGACAATGGCTGCCTGATGGCGCTGGCGGGTGCCCATCGCGGGCCTTTGCGTGAACGCTTTCATCGCGCCGGCGCCGGCCTGGTCACCGAGGCGCTCGACGACACCCCGTGGCCGGACACCGCGCCGGTGGCGCTCGAGGCGCGGCGCGGCAGCCTGGTCGTGCTGCACGGGCTGCTGCCGCATGCCAGCGCGCCCAACCGGTCGGCGCGGCCGCGCCACGCCTATGCCTTGCACCTGATCGACGGGCGTGCGGAATATGCAGCCGACAACTGGCTGCAAAGGCCGGACCTGCCGCTGCGAGGATTTGCGTGATTCCCAAGGCCGAACTGCATTGCCATCTCGAAGGCTCGATCCCGCCGGCGCTGGCGCGCGAACTGGCGGCGCGCAATGGCTTGGGCGTTCCGCCCGGCCTGATCGGCGAGCACGGCCACTATGTGTGGAAGGATTTCCTGAGCTTCCTCGCCACCTACGACCTCGTCTGCACCACCTTGCGCCTGGCGGGCGATTTCGGCGATGTGATCTATTCCTATCTCGCGGGCGCCGCGCGCCAGGGCGCGGTCTATGTCGAGATGTTCTGTTCGCCCGAGCGGCCGGCGGCGCTGGGCATCACCTACAACGCCTGGCTCGAGGCGCTCGAAGGCGGCATCGACCGCGCCCGGCGCGACTTCGGCATCGAGGGCCGCATCGTCATCATCTGCATCCGCCATCTCGGGCCCGAGCGGGCGCTCGCCATGGCGCGGGTCATGGTGGCCGAACCGCATCACTACGTCGTGGGCTTCGGCATGGGCGGCGACGAGGCCCAGTTCACGCCCGCCGACTTCGCGCCGGCCTACCGGCTGGCCCACGACAAGGGCTTCGGCTGCACCGTCCATGCCGGCGAGGTTTTGGGGCCGGAAAGCGTGTGGGCCGCGATCAGCGACCTGCCGGTGACCCGCATCGGCCACGGCGTGCGCTCGGCCGACGATCCAGCCTTGATGGAAGAGCTGGCGCGCCGCGGCATCGTCCTGGAGGTCTGTCCCGGCAGCAACATTGCCTTGGGCCTTTATCCCGAATCGCGCAGCCCATCCCCTGCACCGGTTGATCGCGGCGGGCGTCCGCGTCACGCTCAATTCAGACGACCCGCCGTTCTTCCACACCTCGCTGGGCGCGGAATACGACCAGGCGGGTCTGGGGGAAGCCGCCTTGAGGCATATCGCACGCACGGCGGTCGAGGCGTCGTTCGCCGACTCGGGCGACCAAGCAGAGGCTGTTGAGGGAGATGGGGCCATGATCGCAAGGAAGGTGCTGCTGCTGGGCGGCGTGCTGGCCGCGTTCGCCGCCGGCGGCGTGCAGGCGCAGGAAGTGGCGCCCAACGACATGCTGCTGGCCGACCTGTGGACGCAGCGTTCGGTCGAGTACAGGGGCAACGCCCTCACGGTGTTTGCGCTGGCCAGGATCCGCCTCGACGAGGCGCTGGCCGACAAGAGCTGGACGGCGGCGCCGGGCGAGCAGAAGGGCGACTACCAGGCCCTGCCGCCCGCAGTGGTGCTCGACGTCGACGAGACCCTTTTGGACAACTCGCTCTATCAGGTGTGGATGCTGAAGAACAACCAGACCTTCAGCACCAAGACCTGGAACCAGTTCTGCGCCGATCAGGTCTCGACCGCGATTCCGGGCTCCGTCGAGTTCACCAAGTACGCCGATGCCAAGGGCGTGAAGGTCTTCTACCTCAGCAATCGCGACGTCACGACCGAGAAGGCAACGCGCGAGAACATGGAGAGGCTGGGCTTCCCGATGGGCGGCAACGTCGACACCTTCCTGATGCAGAACGAGAAGCCGGAGTGGGGCAGCGCCAAGAGCGTGCGCCGCGCCGTGGTGACCAAGGATTACCGCGTGCTGCTGAACATCGGCGACAATTTCGGCGACTTCGACGATCGCTACCGCACCAGTGTGGCCGAGCGCGCCAAGGCGTTCGATTCAGACATGGCCTACTGGGGCAAGCAGTGGCTGATGATCGCCAACCCGACCTACGGCTCTTTCGACACCGCGACCTACGGCCACGACTTCAAAAAGCCAGTCGCCGAGCAGCGCAAGGCCAAGTGGGACGTGCTCGAAGCCTGGGTGGGCCCCAAGTGACACATCGTGTCATCCCGAGCTTTGCTCGGGATGACAGCGGTTTTTTAACAGGGGCCTATGCGCGCCTTATGCCGCGTAGATCTTCTTCAGTTCCTCCTCGGCCCACTTGACGGCTTCCTCGGGCGGCATGCCCTGCACGGCCTTGGCGTACATGTCGGTGACGATGTACTTCGACAGCGCCTCGGCCGCCTTCTCGTTCGGCAGGCCGGCGAAGCCCGGCGCCTGGCCAAGCCTGGCCGCGACCTTGAACGGCGCCATCACCGGATCCTGGGCCCACAGGGGATGTTCCTCCCACTTGGCGGTGCAGGGCGTGGAATAGCCCTTCTGCGAGATGAACCATTTCTCGAAGTTCTTCTCGGCGTGTATCCACTTCAGGAATTCCTTCGCGGCATCCTGGTTCTTCGAATATTTCATCAGCATATCGGACTGCATGAGATGCATGCCGAATTGTCCCGCGGGCCCCGCCGGCAAGGGCGAGTGAAGGATGTCGTCCTTCATCGGCGTGCCCTTTTCGGTCTGGTACTGCTCGGGCTTGCGCGAGGCTTCGATGTAGATCGAGGCGCCGTTCAGGGTCGCGGAAATGGTTTGCGACAGGAAGGCACGGTTGTTGTTGGTGTCGTCCCAGGCGAGGCCGCCCTCGTCCATGGCGTCCTTCCAGAAGCCCTGCATGAACTTCACGGACTCGAGCGTTTCCTTGGAGTTGATGGCCACGGTCTTGCCGTCGGCCTCGACTTCCTTGCCGCCCCATGACCACAGGTACGGATAGGTGAAGGTGGGCGCGTCGCCGAACGTATGGCCGAGCGTCTGGCCGACCGGCCGGCTCTTGGCCTTGAGCTTCTTGCCGAGCGTGCGGTACTCGTCCCAGTTCTTGGGGAACGCGTTCGCGCCTTCCTCGGCGAACCATGATTTGCGATAGGAGATCATGCCGCCGGGCACGGTCCACGGCATGCTCATGAAGATCTTGCCGTTGCTGCAGAAAGAGCGGCAGTACTTGTAGATTCCGCCTTCGCGCTTGCCGAGGTCCTCGGCGAGGTCGGTCAGGTCGACGACGCTGTTGGCATAGATGTAGGTGTAGTTGTTGAAGGCCATGATCAGGTCGGGGCCGGCGCCCGACTGGATAGCCGCCGTCGTCCGCGGCTGCAGATCGTTGCCGTTCACCGTCTCGAGGTTGATCTTGATGCCGAGCTCCTTCTCGGCCTGGGGCACCAGTTCCTTGCGCAGGAGCGCGTCCGATGCCGGAACGAAGTCGACCCATCTCAGCCAGTGCACGGTCTTTTGCTGGGCATAGGCCGGCGTGCGGCCGGTGGCCAGAATGCCTGCCATCCCACCCAAAGAAACGGCGGCTGTGCCGCCGGCAAGCTTGAGCACGCTACGACGCTTGGTCTTGACCATTTTCCCTCCTGGAACTGCCGCCTCGTTGGACGGTTTCTTGAAACTGAAAGGGGCTGGCGTCCCGCTGTGGGGATCGATCTAGATCGCCGCCTCGGTCTGGGCGTCGAACAGGTGCAGCCGGGCAGGGTTCATCGCCAGCTTCAGCGCGATCGTGAACCCGCGTGCGCAGCGTCGGATCGACCGACGCGACGAAGGTGGAATTGCCCGACCCGCGTGTCGAGCAGGATCTCCGAACCGAGTTGCTCGACCACTTCGACCTCGACCTCGAAGCACAAGTCGGCGGGGTCGCCGGGTCCGGCGATATGGATGTCCTCGGGGCGGATGCCGACCGTGGCCTTGCCGCCATTGCGGCCGTTGACGCGATGGGCGACCGGCTCCGGCAGGCCGATGCGCAGGCCCGGCGCCTCGGCCCATACCTTGCCGTTGCCGGCGGTGAGCGTGACGTCGGCGAAGTTCATCGCCGGCGAGCCGATGAAGCCCGCCACGAAGCGGTTGGCCGGCGTGTTGTAGAGCTCGAGCGGCTCGCCGACCTGCTGGACCACGCCGTCCTTCATCACCACGACGCGATCGCCCAGGGTCATCGCCTCGACCTGGTCGTGGGTGACGTAGATCGCCGTGGTGCCCAGCCGCTCGTGCAGTTTCTTGAGCTCGACGCGCATCTGCACCCGCAGCTTGGCGTCGAGGTTGCTGAGCGGCTCGTCGAACAGGAACACCTTGGGGTCGCGCACGATGGCGCGGCCCAGGGCCACCCGCTGGCGCTGGCCGCCCGAGAGCTGGCGCGGCTTGCGGTGCAGCAGGTCGCCAATGCCCAGGATGTCGGCGGCGCGCTTGATGCGCGACTCGATCTCGCTCTTCTCGAACTTCCGCATCTTCAGCCCGAACGCCATGTTGCCGGCGACGCTCATGTGCGGATAGAGCGCGTAGTTCTGGAACACCATGGCGATGTCGCGATCCATCGGCGGCACGTCGTTGACCACCGTGTTGTCGATCAGGATGTCGCCGGAGGTGATGGCCTCGAGACCGGCGATCATGCGCAAGGTCGTGGTCTTGCCGCAGCCCGAGGGACCGACGAAGACCACGAACTCCTTGTCGTGGATCTGCAGATCGACGTCCTTCACCACGTGGGTGAGGTCGAACTTCTTGTTGAGCTTGTGGACGATGACTTCGGCCATGACGCTATCCTTTGACCGAGCCGGTAAGGCCGGAAACATAGTGTTCGACGAAGAACGAATAGACGATCGCCACCGGGATCGAGCCCAGCAGCGCGCCCGCCATCAGCGGACCCCAGAAGAAGACGTCGCCGCGGATCAGTTCCGAGGTGACGCCGACCGGGACGGTCTTCTGGTCGGGCGAAGACAGGAAGACCAGGGCATAGATGAATTCGTTCCACGACAGGGTGAAGGCGATGATGCCGGCCGACAGGATGCCCGGCACCGCGCAGGGAATGATGATGTAGACCATCGCCTTCCAGCGCGAGGCGCCGTCGATGCGCGCACATTCCTCGAGTTCCTTTGGGATGGCCTTGAAGTAGCCCATCATGAGCCATGTACAGAACGGGATCAGGAACGTCGGATAGGTCAGGATCAGCGACCACGGCGTGTCGCCGAGCTCGAAATTTCGGATGATCTGCGCCAGCGGGATGAACAGCAGGGTCTGCGGCACCAGATAGGTGATGAAGATCATGGTGCCGAGACTGCCGGCCCACGGGAAGTTGAGGCGGGCGAGTGCGTAGCCCGCCAGCACGCCGCAGAACAGCGAGATCACCGTCGAGACCAGGGCGATGAACATCGTGTTCAGCATCCAGCGCGCGAAGTTGGTCTCCTCGAATAGGTATTTTATGTGCTCGAGCGTCGGATTGTTGGTCCAGAACGGCATGTAGTTGCGCGCGTTCCACGGTCGGTACAGCTCGCCGTCCGGCCGGAAGGTCGTGATGATCATCCAGTAGAACGGAAACAGCAGGACAAAGACGAAGAGGATCAGGGGGATGTTGTAGAACACCCACCGTCGCCAGGCGGCACCCTCGATCATATTAGCGAGTCTCCCAGCTCATCGGGTTTCAACTCGGCGGATGTAGAGCAACTGCACCACCACGATGATGAACAGGAACGGGAACATGGCGAGCGAGATCGCGGCGCCCTCCGACAACAGGCCGGTGCCGATCCCGATCTGGTAGGCGTAGGTGGCGAAGAGCTGCGTGGCGTTGGCCGGGCCGCCCCCGGTCATGACATAGACGAGCTGGAAATCGGCGAAGGTCTGGATCACCGAGAACAGCATCACCACCATGGTGACTGGCAGCAGGAGCGGCCAGGTGACGTACCAGAAGCGGTTCCAGGGCCGGGCGCCGTCGATGGCAGCCGCCTCGTTCAGCTCGGGGCTGATGGTCTGCAGGCCGGCCAGCAGGCTGATGGCGAAGAACGGCACGCCGCGCCAGATATTGACGATGATGATCGAGGTCATGGCGAGGTCGGGGTCGCCCAGCCAGTTGATGCGCGTGGTGATGATGCCGAGGTGGAACAGGCTCCAGTTGATGACGCTGAAGGTGGGATCGAACATCCACTTCCAGGCGAAGGTCGACAGCACCGTGGGAATGATGAAGGGCAGCAGGATGAAAGCGCGGATCAGCGCCTTGCCCTTGAAATGCCGGTTGAGCAGCATCGCGAGCCAGAGGCCCAGCGCCAGCTTGAACACCGTCGTCACGCCCGTGTACCAGAAGGTGTTCCAGACCGCCGTCCGGAAGATGCTGTCGTTCCAGATCTTGACGAAGTTCTTGAGGCCGACGAACTCGCCCGGGATGCCGACACGCGCGCTGCTGAGCGACAGCATCACGCCCTCGAAGAAGGGATAGGCGATGAACAGGCCGAGCAGCACGGCCGTCGGCACCAGCAGGGCGAGCGCCAGCCAGCGCTCGTCCTCGAGGCGCCGCAGTCGCGGGACGGGGCGACGGATTTCAACGCCCGGGACTGCGGTCACTGCCATGATGCACTCACCTGTTGCGCAACGCGTTTGGGTAAAGCTCTACGCTACATAGATCTTCTTCAGTTCGCCCTCGGCCCACTTCACCGATTCCTCGGCCGGCATGCCTTGCACCGCCTTGGCGTACATGTCGGTGACGATGTACTTCGACAGGCCTTCGGCGGCCTTGGCGTTGGGCGGGCCGGCATAGCCGGGCGCCTTGCCGAGACGCGCCGCGACCTTGTAGGGCGTCATGACGGGATCGACGTCCCATAGCTTGTCCGACTCCCACTTCACCGTGCACGGCGTGGCGAAGCCCTTCTGCGATTCGAAGAATTTCCGGTAGTTGGCCTCGGTATGGAGCCACTTCAGGAACTCCTTCGCCGCGTCCTGGTTCTTCGAATATTTCATCAGCATGTTCGACTGCAGCAGGTGGAAGCCGAACTGTCCCGCCGGGCCCTTGGGCAGGGCCGCATGCAGGATGTCCTTGTTCATCGGCTCGCCCTTGTCGGTCTGGTACTGCTCGGGCTTGCGCAGCGTCTCGATGTAGATCGAGGCGCCGTTCAGCGTGGCCGAGATCGTCTGTGAGAGGAAGGCGCGGTTGTTGTTGGTGTCGTCCCAGGCCAGGCCGCCTTCGTCCATGGCGTCCTTCCACAGGCCCTGCATGAACTTGACCGATTCGACGGTCTCCTTGCTGTTGATCACCACCGTCTTGCCGTCGGCCTCGACCTCCTTGCCGCCCCACGACCACATGTAGGGATAGGTGAAGCCCGGCGCGTCGCCGAACGTGTGCCCCAAGGTCTGGCCGAATGGATGGCCCTTGGCTTTCAGCTTCTTGCCGACTTCGCGGTAGCTGTCCCAGGTGTCGGGGAACGTGGTGGCGCCGACCTCGCCGAGCCACGACTTGCGATAGGCGATCATGCCGCCGATCACCGCCCACGGCATCGACATGAACATCTTGCCGTCGCTGCAGATCGAGCGGGCGTAGGGGAAGAGCCCGCCTTCGCGCTTGCCGACTTCCTCGGCCAGCTCGCTCATGTCGACGACGCTGTTGGCGTAGAGATAGGTCTGGTTGTTGAACGCCATGATGAGGTCGGGGCCGGCGCCCGACTGGATTCCGGCCGTGACGCGCGGCTGCAGGTCGTTGCCGTTCACGGTCTCGAGATTCATTTTGACGCCCAGCGCCTTCTCGGCTTCCGGCATCATTTCCTTGCGGAACAGCTGGTCGGTGGCCGGCACGAAGTCGACCCACTTCAACCAGTGGACTGTCCGTTGCTGGGCGTAGGCCGGCGTGCGGCCGGTCGCCAGAATCCCCGCCATCCCACCCAAAGAAACGGCGGCAGTGCCGCCGGCAAGCTTGAGCACGCTACGACGCTTGGTCTTGGCCATGATGTCCTCCCAGGACTGCCGCCTCGTTGGACGGCTTGATTTATTGCCGTCATCGTAGGCATCAGGAAGCAGCGGGCGCAAGTCGGTCCGCGGAATTTTTCCCAGCGGATGCTGCTCAAATCTTCGCCAGCCGAAAGTCAGAGCGTTGCGGGGTCGAGCGTGAAGAGCTCCTTGGCGTGGCCGACGCCGCGCAGGGCGAAGCGACCGACCGATACCAGACTTGTCCGCTCGGCATCGGGCAAGCAATCGGCGAAGGTCGCGGAGGCCAGGACCGAGCGATCGACCGATCGGCACATCGAGGCGATGCGGCTGGTCTCGTTGACCGCCGGTCCCACCACCGTGAAGTCGAGGCGCTCGACGCTGCCGATATTGCCGTAGAAGACCTCGCCGATATGCAGCCCGACATAGACCGAGGTGACGGGCCGTTCCTCGGCGCGGCGCTTTTCGTTGAGCTCCTTCACGCGTGTGCGCACAAGGCCTTCTGCCTTGAGGGCGCGGCGGCAGGCCTCGGACGGATCGTCGGCCCGGAACAGCGCCAGCGTGCCGTCGCCGATCAGCTTCAGCACGTCGCCGCCCGCCTCATAGATCGCGGTGATCACGACGTCGGCATAGTCGTTCAATAGCGGGATGATCTCGCCGGGCGGCGCGGTGTCGGTGATGGTGGTGAAGCTGCGCAGGTCGGAGAACCAGAGGGCCGCCTCGATGCGGTCGGCGACGCCGCGCTGGATGCGGCCCTCGAGCACCCGCCGGCCGGCGTCGCGACCGAGATAGACCTCGACCAGCGTGTCGGCGACCTTGGCGAGGGCCGCGCTCTTGATGGCAAGACCGAGCGCCGGCACGAGGCGGCGCAAGGCTGCGATATTGGCTTCGTTGAAGCCCGCGACATCGCGTGTCGACCAACTCGAATAGACGCAGTCCATCTCGCCAATCGCGGGACCGCCGGCAAAGCGATGGACGAACACGATGTGGTCCGTGTGGCCCGTGTCCTTCATCTCCTGGATGAAGGGAAAATCGGCGGGTTCTCCGAACCCGATCCGCCGGCGCAATTCGTCGCCGCCGGTCTGCAGCAGATGATAGAATGGGCTGCGTTGCCAGGATTCGGCTGCGGCGCCTTCGGTCGTGCGGCCATATTGCGTGGCCGCTTCCTCCGCGACATTGTCATTGCGCCAACGGAAGACGGTGCCTTCGTGCACCGGATGCAGCGTGTCTATGATGGCAAGCGCGCGCGTGATTGGAATTCCCGCCTCGTTGCACTTCCCGCAGAACTCGCGCAGCAGGCCGGTCTCCTCGGCGCCTTCCAGGCCGCGGCGGACGATCCAGTCCGTGATGCGATCGACGTCGGTGTTCTTCATGTAGCCTGCAATCCTATCAGCTCACGCGATCACGAAAATGACAAGCCGCGCGGTGTCCCGCCGTGACCGCCTCGAGCGCCGGCACTTCGGTGACGCAACGGTCGACCTTCATCGGGCAGCGCGGATTGAAATGGCAGCCCGGCGGCGGGTTGAGCGCGCTCGCGATCTCGCCCCTGGCCTTGGCGGTGGCCGAGGCGGCGACGAGATGGAACGGATCGGGAATGGCCGCGATCAGGGCGCGCGTATAGGGATGGCGCGGATCCTCGAAGATCTCCTGCCAGCCGCCCTGTTCGACGATGCGGCCGAGATACATCACGGCGACCCGGTCGCTCACATGCTCGACCACGCCGAGATCATGGCTGATCATGATGTAGCTGAGGCCCATTTCCTCCTTTAGATCGAGCAGCAGGTTGATGATCTGGGCGCGGATCGACACGTCGAGCGCCGACACCGGCTCGTCGCAGATCACCAGCTTGGGCCGCAGGATCAGGGCGCGGGCGATGCCGATGCGCTGGCGCTGGCCGCCGGAGAATTCGTGGGGATAGCGGTCGGCATGGTCGGGCCGCAAGCCGACTTTGGCCATCATGTCGGCGACCCGCTGGTCGACCTCGCTCCGGTTGGTGACGCCGTGCAGGCGCAGCGGATCGGCCAGGGTGCGCCGCACGGTCTGGCGAGGGTTGAGAGAGGCGTAGGGATCCTGGAAGACCATCTGGACCGTACGCGCCGTCGCCATCCGGTCGCGCCCGGAAATCGCCTGGCCGTTCAGGGCGATGCCGCCATGGGTCGGCGGGATCAGGCCCATGATGGCAAGCGCCAGGGTGGACTTGCCGCAGCCCGATTCGCCTACCAGGCCCAGGCACTCGCCGGGCTTCACGTCGAGACTCGACGCCGTCGACCGCCTTCAATATTTTCATCCCGCCGCTCAACGCGCCGCCGACTTTGAAATGGACCGCGAGGTTGTCCAGTTTGAGCAGCGGCTCAACCATGGTGATGGCACCGCACGACGCCGTCCGCCGGCAAGGGTGTGATCTCCGGGGCGACCGAGCGGCAAATGTCGGTCACAGCCGGGCAGCGCGGATTGAAGCGGCACCCGGCCGGATAGGCCGCAATCGACGGCACGACGCCTGCGATTTCGCGCAGCCGCTGCTGGCCGCGCCGCGAGCGCTCGCCCAGGCGCGGCAGCGAATCGACCAGCCCTCGCGTATAGGGATGGCGCGGCGTGGCGAAGATCGCGCCGGCCACCTGGCTTTCGACGATGCGGCCGGCATACATCACGGCGACGCGCCGGCACATGTTGGCGACCAGCCCAAGATCGTGGCTGATCATCAGGATGGCCGTGCCCTTGGCGGCGCAGAGCTCGGCCATGAGGTCGATGATCTCGGCCTGCACCGTGACGTCGAGCGCCGTGGTCGGCTCGTCGGCGATCAGGAGCTCGGGCCCGCAGGCGAGCGCAATGGCGATCATGACCCGCTGGCGCATGCCGCCCGAGAGCTGGTGCGGATAGTCGCGGATGCGCCGTTCGGGCGAGGGCACCCGCACCTGGCGCAGCGCCTCTTCAGCGCGATCCATCGCCTCGTTCCAATTGGCGCCCTGGTGCAGCACGAACATCTCGGCGATCTGGCGGCCGACCGGCGACAGCGGATTGAGCGCCGTCATCGGCTCCTGGAAGATCATGGCGATGCGCTTGCCGCGCAGGCGGCGCATCTCGCCGGCCGACGCCTCCTGGATCTCCTCGCCATCGAGCACGATGCGGCCGCCGCTCAGCGACAGCGGCCGGCGCAACAGGCCCATGATGGCCAGCGCCGTGATGCTCTTGCCGCAGCCTGATTCGCCCACCAGGCCGAAGGCCTCGCCGCGGCCGATCTCGAACGACACGTGCTCGACGGCGCCGTAGATCGCTTTGTCGCCGGCCAGGGCGATGTGCAGGTCGTCGACGGCGAGGAGGGGCGGGCTCATGCGCGGCGCGTCGTCGATTGTGGATCGAGGATGTCGCGCAGCCCGTCGCCCAAAAGGTTGAGGCCGAGCACGGTGAAGAAGATGGCGAGGCCCGGGAACACCGAGAGCCACGGCGCCGCCCGGATCTGGTCGCGCGCTTCGGACAGCATGCTGCCCCAACTGGGAAACGGCGGGCGGATGCCGAGACCCAGGAACGAGAGGGCGGCCTCGGCCAGGATGGCGCCGCCGATCCCCAGGGTGGCGATCACGATCAGCGGCCCCAGGATGTTGGGCAGGACCTGGGTGAACATGATGCGGAGGTCGCCATAGCCCAGGATGCGCGCCGCCTGGATGTAGCCCTGGCTCTTGAGCGACAGCACCTGGGCGCGGGCGATGCGGCAGGAATACGACCAGCTGGTGAGGCCGAGCGCGATCACGAGGCTGAGCAGCCCCGGCCCGAGGATCGCCATGATGGCGAGCGCAAAGACCAGCGAGGGGATCGCCAGCATCAGGTTGGTGAGGCCGCTCACAAGATCGTCCCACCAGCCGCCCCAGTAGCCGGCAGTGAGGCCAAGTGTCACGCCGATCAGGCTGTTGCAGATCTGGCTCACGAATCCCACGGTGAGCGAGATGCGCGCGCCATAGACGATGCGGGAGAAGATGTCGCGGCCCTGCGCGTCGGTGCCGAACGGGAACTCCCAGCTGGGCGGCAGCTCGGCGTTCATCAGGTTGGCGTCCATCACCGGATCGGTGAGCGCGATCCACGGCGCGAAGATCGCCACGCCGATCGCGAGAGCGACCAGGCTGCCGCCCACCCAGGTATTGGAGCCCCACTTCATCCGTTTGCCTCAGCCGTAGCGGATGCGGGGATCGATCACGACGTAGGCGATGTCGACCAGCGTGTTGATGAACAGGAAGAACACCACGATCAGCAGGATGCAGCCTTGGACCGCCGGCATGTCGCGCTGGAACACCGAATCGACCATCAGCGATCCGACGCCGGGCCAGGCGAAGAGCTTCTCAACCACGACCGCCTGGCCCATCAGCGAGCCGAATTGCAGGCCGACGATGGTGATGACCAGCACGAGTGCGTTGCGCAGCACGTGCCATTCGACGACGCGGCGCTCGCTCATGCCCTTGCTGCGCGCGGTGCGGACGAAGTCCGCATTGAGGACGTCGAGCACGGCGGCGCGCGTGGTGCGCGCCAGCAGCGCCATCGGGCCGACGCCCAGCGCCACCGCCGGCAGGATGAGGTTGCGCAGCCCGCCGTCGCCATAGCCGAAGCTCGGCAGCCAGTTGAGCTGCAGTGCGAACAGGTACATCAGCATCAGGCCGAACCAGAACTGCGAGAGGCTGAGGCCCGAGATCGCCGTGACCATCGACACCGTGTCGAGCAGGCTGCCGGGCCGCAGCGCCGCCAGGAAACCCAGGGTCACGCCGACCGCGATGGCGAAGGTCATGGCAGCGAAGACCAGCTTCAGCGACGGCCAGATGCGCGGGCCGATCAGCTTGGTCACGGGCTCGCGCGTGCGGAACGAGGTGCCGAGGTCGCCGATAGCGGTATGGGCGACGTACTTGGCGAAGCGCTCGGCCAACGGGTCGTCGAGGCCCATCTCCTTGCGCATGCGCTCCATCACCGCCGGATCGATGGTCGTGCGGCCATCCTCGCCCATGCCCGAGGCGAAGCTCCCCGGCAGGACGCTGAACAGCAGGAAGACCAGCGCGACAACGGCGAGGAGGGTCGGGATGACGTTGAACAGGCGACGTCCGAGAACGAGCAGCATCAGATCTCGTGGCGGCGGGAGAGGAGGGGGCGGTGGCGCTTCAACGAATCATACTCCTCTCCCCCTTGGGGGAGAGGCTGGGTGAGGGGGTGATGCGGGAGATGGTCTTCGCGTTCAACCCCCTCACCTAACCTCTCCCCCTCACCACCTCTCAGGGGGAGAGGAACATGAGGCGAAACACGTGAAGCAGTTACGAACGAGCCGTCCACTCACTTCGCCGGCGAGGTCGCGTCGACCCAGACGTCCTCGGGGTACTGATGCGTGATCTCGGTCGGGTTGGCCTGCAGGCCGTGGATCCACGGCTGGTGGGCCAGCACCGCCTTGTTGTAGTTGAAGAACCACACCGGCGCTTCCTCGTAGACGAGGTTGTTGGCCTGGCGCAGCAGGTCGTTGCGCTTGGCCATGTCGCCCTCCTGCGCCGCGGCGTCGAGGAGCTTGTCGAACTCCGGATTGCTGAAGCTGGTGTAGTTGCAGGCGGTTCGCGGCGTCTTGGAGTAGTAGCAGCGCAAGGTCGCGAGCGAATCGGGGCCGGTCAGGCTGGAGCCGATATAGGCCTCATGCTCGCCCTTCATGGCGATCTCCGTCAGCACCGTGACCTCGACCAGCTTGGGCTTCAGCTTGATGCCGACCTTGGACAGCATGGGAATGATCGCCTCGACGATCGGCAGGCCCCAGCTCTCGTTCTGGCTGGTCGTCAGCTCGAACTCGAAGCCGTTGGGATAGCCCGCGTCGGCCAGCAGCTTCTTGGCCTTTTCCGGATCGTAGGCGTAGGGCTTGACGGTCTTGTCGAACGCCGCCGAGGAAGGCGGCAGCCAGCTCGTCGCGCGATAGGCCTTGTCCTTGACCAGGCGCTTGATGATGAGGTCGGTGTCGATCGCGTGGTTGAACGCCTGGCGCACCCGCTTGTCCTGGAACGGCTTGCTCGCCGGGATGTTGAACTGCACAGAGCGGGTGAACATCTCGGCCACTTCCAGGATGCCCTTGGAGAGTTCCGGATCGGCGCGATAGGCGACGTATTGCGCCGGGCCCAGGATCGAGGTGTCGATCTCCTTGTTGCGGAACGCCACGTCGCGCGCCGCCGCCTCGGCCATGATCAGCACTTCGAGTCTGTCGGCGTAGGGCTTGCCGGGCTTGTAGAATTTCTCCCAGCGCTCGGCCACGACGCGCGAGCCGGGGATGTGCTCCTTGAACTTGAACGGCCCGAGTCCCACGGGATTGGACGCGAAGTTGCCCTTCTCGACTTCTTCCTTGGGCACGATCGCCGTCGTTCCGCTGAAGAAGTAGTAGCCCGGCTCGACCCTGTCGGTGATGGTCATCTCGAGCGTGAAGTCGTCGATCTTCTTCAGCCCGGCGATCTCCTTGGCCTGGCCCTTCTCGACGTCGACCGCGCCCTTGATCAGGCGCACGTAGCGGGCGCCGGGATAGCCCTTGCTGCCGTCCATGATGCGGGTGAAGGAATAGATGATGTCGTCGGCCGTCATCTTGCGGCCGTTGTGGAAGAAGGCGTCGTCGCGCAGCTTGTAGGTGTAGACGAGGCCGTCTTCGGACACCGAAACCGACTTCGCCAGCTCCAGCGCCAGCTTGTTCTGGGCGGTGTCCCAATTGTACAGCGTGCGATGGATCGCCTTGCCGACGATGTCGTCCTGGGCGCGCGGCGTGACCTGCGGATCGAGGCTGCCGAAGCTCGCCGCATAGGGCGCGGTCATGCGGATCGTGCCGCCCCGGCGCGGCGTGTCCTCTGCCTGCGCAAGCCCCGCCGTGGCGAGCACCACCGCGGCCGCCGCCAGCCCGATCAGTTTGCGCATGAACCATCCCCTCTTGAACATTCTCGTTGGCCGGCATTCCATCGTGCCGGACGCTTGAGTGCAAGAGGAATGCCGAATGACCGCACTGCCCGATTGTCTTCTCATCGTGACTGCCGAAGTCGATGCCTCGGTCGAGGCCGACTGGAATCGCTGGTACGACGATGTACACCTGCCCGATGCACTGGCCTGCCCTGGCGTGCGGGCCGGCCGCCGCTATGTCTCTTCGGGAGAGATCTCCGAAAGCGACCGCGGCCAGGGGAAGCACACCCCGACCAGGCTTTACACCACGGTCTACGAGCTCGAATCGCCCGCCGCGGTCGAAACCAAGGAATTCAAGGCCATGCGGGGTTGGGGTCACTTTTCGCCCCAGATCCGTTCCCAGACGCGAGTCGTGGTGCCGGTCAGGTAGCGCGGACCTCAGGTCAGTAGTCTTCGCTAGGGGCGCGCCACTCCAGTGGCGCGATCATCCCGCAGGGACACGAGCCGTGCGACGGGAGGCGCGCGCCCCCAGCCATGACGCAACCGATCGGCCCCGCGCGCATTACCCCTGCATGCAAGTCAGCGACGTCATGACCCGCGATGTCGAGACCATCCCGCCCGATGCCTCGCTGCAGCAGGCTGCCGAGGTCATGGAAGCGATGGGCGTCGGCTCGTTGCCGGTGTGCGACGGCCGGCGGCTGGTCGGTACCCTCACCGATCGCGATATCGTGGTGCGCGGCGTGGCGACGGGCCGCTCGCCCGTCGAGATGCTGGTCCGCGAGTGCATGACCGAGGACATCTCCTATGCCTTCGAGGACGAGGACGCCGAGGAAGTGCTCGCCCGCATGAAGACCCTGCAGGTCCGGCGCCTGGCGGTGCTCGACCGGGAAAAGAACCTGGTCGGCATCGTGGCCTTGGGCGACATCGCCACCGAGCCGCGCGCGGCCAACCTGCGCGAGGTCGGCGAGGCGGTCGCCGAGATCTCCGAGCCGTCGCGGCCGCATAAGTAATTTTCACAACGCGCACCAACCAAGACCTCACCCTGAGGAGCGCACGCAGTGCGCGTCTCGAAGGGTGGGCACCATCACGACTGGATCCCACCCTTCGAGACGGCGCTGCGCCCCTCAGGGTGAGGGTGTTGGTGTAACCCGCGCGTTACGCCGGCGCCTGTCCCCGTCGCGTCGGTCCTAAGCCGGCACCACATAACCGTCGCGCCGGGGATCGCAGCCGCCGGTGAAGGTGCCGGCGTCATCGCGCGCAACGCCCTGCATGCCGCCCACCTTCATCGTCCAGTCCGGCCCGCTGCTGAGCGCATGGCCGCGCGCCCGCAGCTCCTCGTGCACCTTCGACTCGACCCGCGATTCCAGCAGCACGGCGCGGCCGTCGGTGAGGCGCGCGCGCGGCGCCTCGATCGCCTGCTGCAAGGGGAGGCCGAAATCGACGTACTGCACCATCGCCTGCGCCTGGGTCTGCAGGATGCCGTAGCTGCCGGGCGTGCCCAGCGCCAGCACCGGCCGGTCGTTCTCGGTGACGATCGAGGGCGCCACGCAGACCGGCATGGCGTCACCCTGCTTGACGCGGTTGGGACTGCCCGGCGTGACGTCGGCCCAATAGAGGAAGTTGTTGAGGCAGACGCCGGTGCCGGGCACGACCACGCCCGAGCCGAACACGCTGCCCAGGCTCTGCGTCACGCAGACCATGTTGCCCTGCTTGTCGGCGATCGAGAACGACGTGGTATGGCCCTCGGTGGCCGGCGCCGTCCATTGCTCGGTCGGGCCGTCGACCGGCTTGCCGTCGCGCACCCGCGCCCGCAGCCCCTCGACATGGCCGTCCGACAGAAGCTCGGCAAGCTTCTGCTGCGACGGCACGCCGTTGGCGATGCGCACGCCCGCCGCCACGCGGATGGCGCGCAGCACGGTGTCGATGTGTTCGGTGCCGTTGCGCGCCATCTTGCCGAGCTCGAAGCCCTCGAGGATGCGCAGGGTCAGCAGATACTGGAAAGCCTCGCAGGGCGGCGGCGGCACATGGATCGTGCGGCCGCGATAGCTGGCAGCCAGCGGGTCGATCCATTCGGCCCTGGTGTCTAAAAGGTCTTCCATGACGAGGCAGCCGCCCAGCTCGGTCAGCCGCTCGATCACCTTCCTGCCGAGCGCGCCGCCATACATCAGGCCGGGTCCTTCGGCCGCCAGCGCCTCCAGCGTCTTGGCAAGGTCGGGCTGCTTCAGGACGGCGCCCAGCGACGGCCGCCCGCCGCTCAGGCCCTCGAGATAGGTTCGCGACCATTCGGGGTAGAGCGCTGCATGGCCGCGCAATTCCGACGTCGCGCTGCCCATCTCTTCGACGTTGAATTCGATCAGGCCGAAGCCGTCGCGGGCGATGGCGATCGCCGGCGCAAAGAGCTCGGGCAATTTCTTGCTGCCGTAAGTGTCCACCATCTCGCACCAGCCGGCGAGATTGCCGGGCGCGCCGACCGCCACCGGCCCGCGCAGGACCTGCTCGCGACGCTTCAATTGGTCGAGCGGGAACTTGCGCGGGATGCGGCTCATGAAATTGAGCGAGCGCACGCGCCGTTCGGAGGCGATGTAGCAGGTCGCCAGGCCCTGGCCCGCGAGGCCCGACATGTAGGGCTCGACGACGTTCAGCGCGGCCGCGGTCGCCGCCGCCGCGTCGAAGGCGTTGCCGCCGTTGCCGAGCACGCGGGCGCCCGCCGCCGCGGCCAGCGGATGCGCGGCCGCCACCATGCCGTGCCGCGATGCGATTGTCGGACGCTTGCCGTGCTGCAACATGTGCTCTCCCCTCGAAAACCGCGCGGATCGTGCCGCGTCGCGGGCGGCGCGGCCAGCGCCAATTGCGCTCCGGTGGCTCCCGGGAGACAATCGAGGCATGCAGCGAGACGGACGCAGACTGGAATTCGGCTGGTTCCTGCCGACCGCGGGCGACACCACGGCCTATGGCCTGGCGAGCGCGCAGGTCGCGCCCTCGCTGCCGCTGTTCGACCGGGTCGTCGAGGCGGCCGAGGCGGCGGGCTTCGAATACATGCTGGTGCCGGTGCAGACCGCGTGCTGGGAGGCATGGATCTCGAGCGCCATGATGGTGGCGCGCTCGAAGTCGATCCGCATGCTGGTGGCGGCGCGGCCGAGCTACATCAACCCGGTGCTGCTGGCCAAGATGATCGCGGCCTTCGACCAGCTCTCGGGCGGCCGCATCTGCATCAACCTGATCGCCGGCCAGAGCGAGGCGGAGAACGCGTCGGAAGGCGTGAAGTGGGGCAAGGAAGAGCGCTACGAGATCATGGACGAGGAGGTCTCGATCCTGAAGGCGCTGTGGACCGCGCGCCGTCCCGTCGACTTCGACGGCAAGTTCTACCAGCTGAAGGGCGCGCAGATCCGGCCCCATCCATTGCAGAAGCCCTATCCCAAATTCTATCTCGGCGGCGGCTCCCGGCAGGCCTGGGAGATCTCGGCCAAGCATTCCGACGTGCATCTCTTCTGGGGCGACACCTACGAGCGCATCCGCGCCAACATGACCGAGATCCGCGGCATGGCCGCCCGCCACGGCCGCGAGAACGACATCGGCTTCGGCATGCGCCTGCAGGTCGTCTGCCGGCCGACCGAGAAAGAGGCGTGGGAGTTCGCGCACGAGCTGGTGGCGCACGCCACCGAGGCGCAGAAGGCCTTCGTGAAGGAACGCTTCGCCACGTCAGAGGCCAACCGCCGCGTGCGCGAGCTGGCGGCGATCGGCGAAACCATCGAGCCGCATCTGTGGACCGGCATCACCCAGGTGCGGCCGGGCGCCGGCATCGCTGTGGTCGGCGATCCCGAGCAATGCGCCGAGACCTTGCAGAACTTCATCGATCTCGGCTGCCACTCCTTCTGCCTGTCGGGCTACCTGCACGACGAGGAAGCCGAACGTTTCGGCAAATGGGTGATGCCCCTCCTGCGCGAGCGCAATCGCGCGCGCATGCTGGCGGCCTGAGGACGATCACATGCAACTCGCTTCCCGCAGCTACGACGCCGCCGACATCTCCGCGGTCCAGGAGCTCTATCACAGCAACGGCTGGACCGATGGCCTGCCGATCGTGCCGCCGACGGCGGATGCGGTGCAGGCCTGCCTCGACTGGGTGATGATGCCGCCCGACCAGCTGATCGGCATCGAGCCGGTGCGCGGGCTTGCCATCACCGCCGAGAAGCTCGCCGTCAACGCCGTGATGGCGGGCTGCCTGCCGATGCATTTCCCGGTCGTGGTGACGGCCTGGATGGCGATGATGCAGGAAGACTTCCTGATGCACGGCGCCACGGCGAGCACGGGCGGCTGCGCGGTGCTGGTGGTGCTGAACGGCCCGATCCGCCTCGAGCTCGGCGCCGGCGGGCACCTTCAATGCGCTGGGCAACAGCGATCGCGCCACCGCCGTGATCGGCCGGGCGATCCGGCTCTGCCTGATCAACCTCATGGACGTGCGGCCGGGCGTCATCGACCGCTCGACCCTGGGCCATCCCGGCAAGTTCAGCTACTGCGTCGCCGAGGACGAGGAGGATACGACCTGGCTCTCGCTGTCCGAGCAGCGCGGCCTGCCGAAAGAAGCGTCGGCGGTGACGGTGATGGCGGCCGGTGCGCCGCGCCAGATCATGAACGAATGGACGACGAGGCCCGAGGAGATCCTGGAAACCTTCGCCGCCGAGATGCGCGCCAACCTGCGGCATTATTCGATCCATCCCGGCAACTACGCGCTGATCATTCCCAAGCAGCTGCGGGAGCATCTGCAGGCGGCAAAATGGAGCAAGACCGACATCGCCGCCTTCATCCATGAGCGCGCGCGCATCCACCGCCGCGAATGGGCCGAGGTCGGCAAGGGCGCCGTCGTGCGCGACCGCGGCGACAGTGTCTATCCGGCGATGGAATCGCCCGATCAGCTGCTGGTCATCGCCGCCGGCGGGCCGGCCGGCGGCTTCGGCGCCATTATTCCGCCCTGGCTCGGCAACAAGAGCCATGCCGTGACGTTGCCGATCGGCGCCTGCGTCGATTGCGAACCGCCAAAGAAATAGCAGCCAAGGAAATAACAGAGGTACGCCATGACTTTCCGTGTTCTCGATCCCACGCCTGAAAAGGCCCCGCCGGTCGGCCAGCTCGCGCCGCGCCTGGCCACCCTCGAAGGCAAGACGGTCGGCTTCATCTCCAACGGCAAGGAGGGGACCAAGGGCTTTTTTGCCCATCTCGACCGGATGTTGCGCGAGGAGCATGGCGTAGCCCAGGTGGTAAGCCGCACCAAGTCGAACTACAGCGCGCCGGCCGACGCTCCCATCGCGGCCGAGATCAAGAACTGGGATGCGGTGATCTCCGGCATCGGCGATTGAGGAAGCTGTTCATCGTGCAGTCTGCACGACTCCGTAACGGCCGAACGTCTCCTGGTTCCTGCCTTCAGCGTCATGACCGAGCGCTTCGTGAGCGCCGCCGAGATGATGTGCCGCGTGCTGGGCATGCCGGACTACCGCTTCGCGGTGATCGGCCATCCCGTCAGCAGCGCCACCGACGATGACCTGAAAGCGATGGCCCGTGCCGCGATCGACCAGGGCCGCTCCCTGTTGGTGAGGCCCTAAACCCAGTTCCTTCCTGTGGAACTTTTCACGGCACCGCGCGTTTCACCTGCTGTGAATTCTACCAGGGAACAGGGAGCCAAGGCATGAGACCGCTTTTCGTCGGAGGCATCCTGCTGATCGCGCTCGGCCTCGCGGGGCTGCTGATCGACAACATCTCCTTCACCGAGCAAAAGGTCGTGGTCGACGCCGGGCCGATCAAGGTGACGGAAGCCCATCAGCACAGCATCCCCATCCCCAGCATCGCCGGCGTCATCGCCATCGTGGCCGGCGCCGCCATGGCCTTCTACGGCCGTCCCGCGCGGAGCTAGGGCAGATTGTTCCACCAAATCGCCTCACCCTGAGGAGCATCGCGTAGCGATGCGTCTCGAAGGGTCGGCGACCTGCCTTGTCGTTGCCCACCCTTCGAGACGCGCCCTGCGGGCGCTCTCAGGGTGAGGTCGTGTGGTTCCAGCACTTCGGTCTGCGTTAGGCCTTCTTTTCCCAAAGCCGCCGCGTCGCGATATCGGCGCCCTCGCGGCAGCTCTTGAGCTTCGCCCACACGACGTCCTCGGCGACCAGTTCCGACCCGGCGAACGTGCCGAAGCCGCAGTCGCTCGAGGCGATGACGCGGCTACGGTCGCCCACCGCGTCGACCGCTTCGCAAATCCGGTTGGCGATCACTTCCGGATGCTCGACGTAGTTGGTCGTTGAATCGATGACGCCCGGCAGCAGGAGGAGCTCCGGCGGCAACTTCGCCTTCTTGAGCGCGGCGTACTCGTGCTGATGGCGTGGGTTGGCGAATTCCAGGCTGAGCGCACCGACCCGCGCCTGGAAAAGCACCGGCAATATCTCCGCCAGCGGAATGTCGTGAATGTGCGGCCCGTCGTAGTTTCCCCAGCAGCAATGAAGCCTGACGCGCTCGCGCGGGATGGCGGCCAAGGCCTCGTTGAGCGCCGCGATATGCATCTCGGCGATCTTGAGGAATTCGGCGGCGCTCTTGTCCTGGAACAGCACCGTGCGCTCCATCGCGAGATCCGGCGCATCGATCTGCAGCACGAAATCCCGGGCAATCAGCTCGTATTCCTTGCGCATCTGGCGGGCCAGGGCGAAGACATAGGCGTCGTAGCTGTCGTAGTGCGCGTTCAGCATCGTCGTGGCGATGATGCCGGGCGAGGCCGCCGTCATGAAGGCGTCGGCGGGCGGCGCCTTCAGCTCGTCCAGCGCCGAGCGAAACAGGCGGCACTCTTCCTCTGCGGCCGAAAAATCGTCGTAACGCACCTCGGCGATCGCCTGCGGCGCGTTCGACACCTTGCTGCGTCTCGGGAAACGCTGGCGATGCTGCGCCAGAAGCCCCGGGAAGTCGGTGTAGTCGCGCGGCCGCGGGCGCGCGGATTCGCCGCCGAAGCCCTGCATGCGCTGCGCCACGTAGGTCTGAAAGCCGACCCTCGGCTGCTCGCCGTCGTTCACCACGTCGACGCCGCACGCCGACTGTCGCTCGACGACATGGCGCACCGCGCTCGCGCTCTGCCGCGCCAGCTCCGCGCGGTCGACCTTCTCGCCGGCTTCATCGCGGATCAGCAGGTCGGTCAGCACGGCATTGCGCGGCAGGCTGCCGACATGGGTCGTGAGTATTCGCTCGTCGCTGTGCTGCATTGAGTCCTCGCTAGTCTGGTCTTCCATACTGAGGTTCGCCCGCGCTGCACGCGGGTGGTGACCATCTTTGCTTTTCCTCCCCTCGCTTGCGAGGGGAGGTGTCCGCGCAGCGGACGGAGGGGTCATGGGCCCCGGAACGAGCGTGCGGCCTCTGACCCCTCCGTCGCCGCATGACGGCGACACCTCCCCAACTTCGTTGGGGAGGGAAACAATTCTCGCCGTTCCAGTTTATCGAATCAGGCGCTGCGCGAATCGAAACCCTAGCCCAGCGGCCAGGTGAAGCGGATGTTGTTCTTGGCCAGTCCGTCGAGCACGATCTGGACGCCGCCCGACTTCATCATCCATTCCAGGCGATGATCGCGATATTCACGGCGGATCGCACCCGAGGCCAGGCGCGCCGCGGCATCGCCCATGTGCTCGCAGGCCGCTTCGAATTCGCGGAACGTCTTGGCGACCGCCGGCCGTTCGCGGATGCGGTGGCGCCACTTGTCGAGCGGCGATCCCGGCGCCGTGCCGAAGCCGTAGTGGAACGAGCGGTTCACGTAGGGCGCCACGCTCACGTCGGCCCAGCCGAAGCTGGCGCCGTTGAACCATGGCCCATCGCCCAGCCTGTCGGTGAGCCAATCCTGCAGCTCGGCCGTCTGGGCCGCAGCGATGGCCTTCATCTTCTCCGCCTGGGCGCCCTCGGCGCGCTTGAACCAGCGGATCTCGCTCAGGCCCCAGTTGACCGCCTCGTACGACGTATCGCAGACCTCCTCGATCATGCGTGCGCTGGCGCGCGCTGCCGGATCGCGCGGCAACAAGGGCGGGGAGGGGAACTTGTCCTCGAGGTATTCGAGGATGATGGTCGAATTGAAGATGCGCACGTCGCCGTCGATCAGCGCCGGCACCTCCTTGCGCGGGCTGGCCGCCGCAAACCTGCCGTCGGCCTTGCCCGAGCCCAGCGCCGCAGGAGTCTCGACCGTGAAGTCGATGCCCTTCTCGCGCAGCGCGATCTTGACCTTCTGGGCATAGGACGACAGCGGGTGTTCATAGAGAAGCATCATGGCAGCTCCAGACGGACGGCGACCGCGGCACTCGCGATCACCGCCGGATCGTGGTTCTCGGGATCGGGCACGTCGAGCCCGCCCTTGACGGCCTTCACCGTGACGATGCCGTGCGGCAGCGACGCCTTCACCTTCTCGAGATCGACCTTGTCGGGCTGCTGCACGCCGATCGTGACGTCGACGAACATGCCGGTCTTGGCATTGACCTTCAGGCTGCGGATCATGGCGAGCGAGCTGTGATGCAGCGCATCCTGCACGGCGCGCAGCGCGGCCTTGGTATAATCGCCGCCATGCAGGTCGTTGCCGGTGCCGAGCTCGAGGATCACTCTTTTTGCGGGCATGCGAGCCTCCTCAGAGATCGAGCCGGACGACGGCCGCCGCCTGGGCGATCACCGTCTTGTCCGTGCCGGCTTCGTTGGGAATTTCCAGACCGCCCTCGACCACCCGGACGGTGCCGGTGCCGTGCGGCAGCACCGCCAGCACCTGCTTGGTGTCGACTTGATCGGGCTTGGGCACGCCGATCAGCACCTCGACCTGCATGTCGTCGCTCGACTTGCCAAGCGCGCCGGCCACGGTGAGCGAGTTGTGCCACAGTGCGTCGCGCAGCGCCCGCACGGCGGCCTTGGTGTAGTCGCCGCCGCGGATATCGGTGCCCATGCCGATTTCGAGGGCCACTCTCTTCAGCGCCATGCAACCTCCTGTCGTCCCAGCAGCAAGACGGCCGCACGAGGCGGCCGTCTTTCTCCTTACAGTCCAAACAAGCGGCCGTTAAGGGCTACTTCCCGCGCTGCGCGTCGAGGCTCCACGGGCCGGGGCCGGCCGCCGCCAGGTAGAGGAAGGCGAAGCAATAGAGGGCCGCCAGCTCGCCGCCGTTCAGGATCGGGAAGAAGCCGCGCGGCGCGTGGGCAGTGAAATAGGCGACCGCCGTCATGCCGGCCAGGATGAAGGCCACCGGTCGCGTAAAGAGGCCGAGCACCAGCAGGGCGCCGCCGATCAGCTCGAAGAAGCCGGCAATGCCGGGCATCGACGACAGGTTGAGATTGGCCATGGTCTGCACGGCGGGAAACTTCAGCAGTTTTGCCGTTCCGTGCTCCAGCAACATCAGGCCGGACATGATGCGCAGAATGCTCAGCAGGCGTGGCGCCCACGTCGCGCAGATCGCGTCGAAGTTCATCTGTCGACTCCCCCGAATCAAGTTCCGCGTCATCATCTTGGACGCGAGCCGTTTTTTCGACAAGCGATTGCGAGGGTGACCAAGTCACGGATTTGTCATTTCTCCCGCTTTCAGCACAGCGGAAAGCCGGGCGCGGAGGAGCGCCTTGATAGCGGCTTGCTGCTGCGTTGCGAACCCGCTGGCGTTTCTTTGGCCGACGACCTCGACTCCTCGCCGCCCGTCGCGGAGCGGAGAGACTAGGCGACGGGTGCCGGCGGCCCCGTCGGATGCGGCGTCGGTGTCGGCATGTCTTCCGGCGTCGGACCGCCGGCTGGCATCTCGGGCGGTATCGGATCTGTCTTGCCTGGCTCGGGTGGCACCGGTCCGGGTTCGCGCGGTCCTGCTGTCTCGATCATCTCGCTCTCCTGGAGAGAAAGAGATGCCCGCCATGGGGCGGGCATCTCGTCTCGAAGCCTTAGGACAACGCGTTATTCATCCCGATGTTGCGGCTGGCCGGGCTTGTTGCCTGGCTGCCCCGGCTTCTGGTTGGGCTGTTGGTTCTGGCGCTGCTGCTGGTCGCGCTGTTGACGCTCGCGCTGCTGCTGATCGCGCTCCTGTTGCGACTGCTGGGGATTGCGGTCCTTGGGATCGTTCATCGCTAGCCCTCCAATTTTTCTTATCGCGACGCCCGGGTTGGACTCCGCTCCCTTAGGAACGTCCCGTCGGCGCAACGGGTTGCCGGTGCCTTCGTTGACGCCGCACAGCCCGACCACAAGATCTGGAGACTACACATGAAAAAGGAATTTGCACTTGCCGTGCTCGCGGCATGCTGCATCGCGCTTCCGGGTGCGGCTTTTGCGGCCTCCGAATCCGATTGCGCCGCACAATGGAAGAGCGCCGACGGCAACGGCGACGGCGTGCTGGTCGGCCCCGAGGCCGAACGCTACCTCGCCTACTACCGCATCCGCGCGCAGGTGACGCCGACCGACGGACGCATAGATCAGAAGACCTTCATGCAGGCCTGCCAGAACGACGTGTTCATGGCCAAGTCGCCGGAAGCCGGTGCGCCGATCAAGGGCGCCAACAGCTTCACCGAGGCGCAGGCCAAGGATCGCGCGATGGCCGCCGGTCTCACCAGCATCTCTTCGCTGGTCAAGGACGGCGACGGCATCTGGCGCGGCACCGCCATGAAGGACGGCAAGAGCACATCCATCGCCGTCGACTTCAAGGGCAACGTCGTCAGCCAGTAACGACCAACTCAGCAAGGAACATGCATCAAAGGAACATGCATCATGAAGACCATCGCGCGTGTCTATGACACTTACGGCCAGGCCCGCCAGGTCGTGGCCGACCTCGAGGCGTCCGGCGTGGCCGCCTCTGACATCAACCTGATCGCCAACAAGTACGTGTGCGACGAGAGCGCGAGCATCCACGAGCAGTCCGCGGCCGCGCCGGCCGCCGGCGTCGGCGCCGCGCTGGGCGGCACGGCGGGCTTGCTGGCCGGCCTCGGCATCATCGCCATCCCGGGCCTCGGCCCGGTCGTGGCGGCGGGCGCGTTGGCTGCGACCGCGGTCGGCGCCGTTGCCGGCGCCGCGACCGGCGGCGTGGTGGGCGCTCTGGTCAAGTCCGGCGTGCCGGAGCCGGAGGCCCAGGTCTACTGCGAGGCGGTGCGCCGCGGCGGCACCATGGTGAGCGTGCACGCCGCCGACGACCGCGTCGCCGCGGTCCAGCGCATCATGGATCGTCACGAGCCGATCGATCCCGCCGAGCGCCGCACGATTTATACCGGCGAAGGCTGGAAGCGCTTCGACCCGGCGGCCGCGCCCTACACGCCAAGCCAGGCCGAGATTGACCGCCTGCGCCGGCCTTATGTGAGTTAGCGACAGGCATCAGGTGAGCGAGAGCGGCGGCGGTCCAAGCCGATGTACCTCATCCTGAGGAGGCGCGAAGCGCCGTCTCGAAGGATGGCAACAGAGAGGGTGCTTGTGCCGACCCTTCGAGACGCGGTCCTTCGGACCGCTCCTCAGGGGGAGGTCATCGGGTTCAGCTTGAGTGGACAATGCTCCAGCGCGTCCTTTGCTTCCCCTGTTCTGACGCTGCGCGGCGGAGAGGGAGTTCTGAGCGCGATGTGTCGCGGTCGCCGTCGCGTCAGGTCTTGCGCCGACCCAGGCTCGCATCCAGATGCGGATCGTAGTCGGCGGCATCGTCAGGCGCGAAGCCGGGCAGATACTCGAACTTCGTCACCTTGTGGCCCTGCATGAAAGCCTCGCCGGTCGCGGGATCGCGGCGAAATTCCCAGTCATGCTCGATCAGGGTCTTGATCATCTTGCTGCGCGGACTGTTTTCCGGTCGATAGCTTGCATCCCAGTGAGAGACGGTGCGGGCATGGGTGGCGTCCGGGCCGGGTGTCACGTGAATCTCGAAAGTGTCGTGCCGTTCGTCGAAGAAGCGCCGCTTCACCAGCTGGTGCGCCTCGAAGCCCTCATAGCCCTCCCACCGCTTGCCGGCGAATTCCATGTAGAAGCCGTTGCGCGCGATGATGGGAAGGAAAGCCGACAGGCCGGCTTGCAGGTCGTGCAGCTGCCCCCATTTCGCGATGATGGCGCGGGCTTCCGCCTCGCTGACAGGGGTCGCCGCCATGTCAGGTCGGCGGCGTCTTGCCGAGCGGCGCGCGTCGTTTCATCTACTTCGCAGCCGTCGCGCCTTCCTTGGCCGCGCCCTCGCGGGTGCCGGGATAGGTCGCGGTGAAGCCGAAGATGGTCGAGAGCGCATCGGGCATCATGATCTTGTCGAGGTCGGCGAGCCCCGCCGTCTTCTCGGGCTTGAGGCCCAGCGCCAGTGGCCCCTTGGGCGCCTTCCAGTCGGCGATGAAGGAAGTCACGGCATCCAGCGCCTTCAGCGTGACCGCCCCCTGCTGCACGGCGAAGGCTCCGATGGCCGCCCGCAGCGACTGCACGAGCTCATCGGGCTTGGTGCCTTCCTCCTTGGCGTAGGCCGGCAGCAGCTTGGCCAGGAGCCCGCTGTCGTCGATGGTGAGCGAGGCGCTGCGCAGCTTGCCGTCGTCCTTGGCGCCGGCCATGCCCGACTTGTCGCTGATGCCGTCGACCACCAGGGCCAGTGTGAGCTTGGTCTCGCCGCGCATGTTGACCTCGAGCGTCTTGAGGTCGAGCACCTTGGCCGCGCTATCGATGCGGTAGTCGAGCGCGATATCGAACGGTACGTTGGGCACGCCGTAGGGGGCGAGCGCCGTGAACATCTCGTCGTCGCCGGTCATGCCTTCGAGCTTGAGCTTGGCGAAGCGCGGCGCCTCGTTGTCCTTGGCGGTCTTCTTCAGGCGGTCGAAATCGAGCTCCTCGACGGTCACCTTCTGGATCTTGACCGTGCTCTCCTTGTCGCCGGTCGCCTGGTTGGCCGGTATCACCGCCACCACGTCGTTCAGCACGAAGCCCTGGTCGCCCAGCGGCGCGGCATTGGCGTAGGTGAGCTTCTTCAGCTCGAGCTGCGGCTTGATATCCTTCTCGAAGCGCTCCAGCCCGTTCTGCGCCCACGACGCCGCGGCCAGCCCGATCACCAGCAGGGCCGCCGAGAGTCCGGTCAAAATCGATCGCATTGAAACGCCCCCGTACAGTGTCCGTGCAGCCTAACATCGCCGGGTTACAGCGGCGAATCGACAGTACGTGAAGCATCGAATCGCGGCCGAGCCCCGCCCTCAACGGCCGAGACCGGCTTCACACATGAGCTTGAAGAAGCAGGCTGCGACATTCCTGCTCTGCCCTTGGGAATGTGCACGGTTCGAACATGCTACTGGTTGTCTCAAGGGCCCGTCCGGACGCAGCACGGGTCTGCAATCCCGCCGATTGGACACCAGATCGCCGCTTTCCATTGCTAGGAAAAATCATGATCACAACCGTCCGCGCCGCCCTGCTCGGCGCCACTTGCCTGATGTCGATGGCGGCGTCGGCGCAATCCGCCGTGCCGCCGCCGGCACGCCCTTCACCCTCGGCACCGCCGGCTTCCACGACGCCGCCGGGCCCCGACGCGCGGGTCAAGATCACCGACGACTATGCCGCCCTGGTCGCGCGCGATGCCTATTTCTGGGCCTGGCCGATGGTCAACCTCTACAATCGCCGGCTCGCCGCGGCGCAGGTGACCAAGATGGTGCGCTCCGGCCCGACCGTCAGCGCGCCGCTCAATCGCCTGGGCATGATCACCGACTACGTCGATCCGGCCGAACGCCTGGTCGCCTGTCCCAACCAAGACGTGGTCTACGGCCTGGGCGTGCTGGCGCTCGATGTCTCGCCGGTGGTGATCCAGGTGCCGGATTTCGGCGACCGCTTCTGGGTCTATCAGGCGGTCGACCTGCGCACCGACAGCTTCGTCCAGCTCGGCAAGATGTACGACACCAAGCCCGGCTTCTACCTGCTGGCCGGTCCCAACTGGAAGGGCGAGACGCCCAAGGGCATCACCAAGGTGTTCCGCGCCTCGACCAATACCGGCGTGGTCGTGCCGCGCATCTTCCAGGACGAGACGCCGGAGGACAAGCGCGCCGTCCAGGCGCCGCTCCGCCAGGTCGTGATGTATCCGCTGGCGGAATTCGACGGCACGATGAAGAGCATCGACTGGAGCAAGATTCCGCAAGGGCCGGCGCCCGACAACGGCGAGGACGAAGTGAAGTGGGTGGCGCCGGACAAGTTCGTCGAGCAGATCGCGGCGGTGCTGGCCGACGCCCCGCCGCTGCCCGGCGAGGAAGCGCGCTACGCCCAGATCCGCGCCGTGCTCGAAGCGGCCAAGACCGATCCGCGGCGGCAGGAGGCGATGGCCCGCGCTGCCGTCGACGCCGAGAACAATGTGGTGGCGCCCTTGTTCCAGTTCCGCGCCTGGGGCCAGCAGCTGCCCTATCAGTGGAGCACGATTTCCAACGAGGCCGCATTCGGCACCGATTACTTCACGCGCACCGCCGTCGCCAGGTCCAACATCCTGGTCAACGCGCCCAACGAGACCAAGTATTTCTACCAGGACTTCGACGCCGCCGGCGCCCGGCTGAACGGCCGCAACCGCTACACCGTGACATTCCCCAAGGGACTGACGCCGCCGGTCAACGGCTTCTGGTCGATGACGCTCTACAACCAGCACCATTTCTTCGCGCCCAACGCAGCCGGTCGCTATGCCGTCGGCACCAAGACCCGGGACCTGAAATACGACCCCGACGGCTCGCTCACCATCTACGTGCAGGCCGATCCGCCGCCCGACGATCTGCTGGCGAACTGGCTGCCGACGCCCAAGGACGCCGACGAGAAGGGCGACTTCTCGCTCTACATCCGCGCCTATTGGCCCAAGGCCGCCGTCACGGAAGGCGCCTGGACGCCGCCGCCGGTGGAGAACGCGAACTAGCGCCGTCCTCGCCTGGCTTCATGATTCCTCCCCTTCGCGGAGCCCGCGAAGTTTGCGTTTTGGCCGCTTGCGGCCAAAAGCGCACAGGTGCCCGCGTAGCGGGCGGAGGGGTCATGAGCACCATGACTGATGCTCATGACCCCTCCGTCGGCGTATGACGCCGCCACCTCCCCAGCTTCGCTGGGGAGGAATTACGCCATTTCGGAATCCGCCCTAGGCAGAGCCCCCGGGCGTCGGCTGGCTGTCCAGCCATTGCCGTGCGGCCTGCAGCTCGCGGAAGATCGCGAGCGGCCGGCGGGCCGGCGCCGCCGAGGCGAAGGTCTGGGCCTGGGCGTAGCTCTCGTCGGAGCTCGCGACGATCGCCAGGGGACCGATCTGGCCATGCTGGGCGTAGAACATGACGCGCTGGCCCAGCGCCTTGAGGTTCTCTTCGGAAAGCGCCATCGGCGTGTGGGTGATCTCGAAGATCTTGCGGTAGGCCATGGCGCCGTCAGCGGTGACGCCGGCGAAATACTGCTCGATGTCGGCCACCGTCACCTGGTCCCTGGCGACCGCGACGACCAGCCGCTGCGGATGCGAGACTGTCCAATGCACGGGCATGCGCCAAGCCTAGCATTGCTCCGACGCCGCGGCCACGATTCAACCCTGCATATTGCCCGCAACTTACCGACCGGCGATCGCTCATTGTTCGATATTTCCAGAAATACGGTTGACTCGCAGGACGGTGGCCCTTAGATAAAATCCATGAAGCTCGATGACGCCGCCGCCCGCCTCGAAGCGCTGGGCAACCCGACCCGCCTGAAGGTCTACCGTCTCCTCGTGCGGGCGGGTGCGGAGGGGCTGCCGGTCGGGCGCCTGCAGGCGAAGATCGACATCGCGGCCTCGACGCTGTCGCATCACCTCAAGGCGCTGGTCGGCGTCGGCCTCGTCACCCAGACGCGCGAGGGGACGACCCTCGTCTGCCACACCAACTACGAACTGATGCGCGGCCTGATCGAATACCTGGTCGAGGAATGCTGCACGGAAGGAAGCTGCGCGCCGGTCATGTTGCCGAACAAGGCTGCCTGAGTTTTTTTGCCTGGCTATTTCGATGATTCTAGCAGAACTGGAGAAGAGCATGACCGGGACCACGACGAAGACCGTAGCGATCCTGGGCGGTGGCCCCGTGGGCCTTGCCGCCGCGGCCCATGTGCTGGAGCGCGGCATGGAGCCGGTCGTGCTCGAAGCCGGGTCCGATGTCGCCCACGCGGTGCGCCAGTGGGGCCATGTCCGCATGTTCTCGCCCTGGGAATACAATGTCGATCGCGCGGCCGGTCGCCTGCTCGACGCCGTGGGCTGGAACAGGCCGCAACCCGACCACTATCCGACCGGCGCCGAGCTGGTGGCGCAGTATCTCGAACCGCTGGCCACGCGCACCGTCCTGAAGGACCGTATCCGCACCAAGAGCCGCGTCACCAGCGTCGGCCGCGTGGGCTTCGACAAGGTGAAGAACGAAGGGCCGCGAGGCGGCGCCCTTCGAGATCCGCTACCGGAACGGCAAGGGCCCCGAGACCCTGCTGGCCGATGCCGTGATCGACGCCACGGGCACCTGGTTCGCGCCCGGTCCCGCCGGCGCCGGCGGCCTGCCGGCGATCGGCGAGGATGAGGCATCCGTCCAGGCGCATGTCGCCTACGGCATGCCCGACGTGCTGGGCCGCGACCGCGCGCGCTATGCCGGCAAGGCCGTCGCCGTGCTGGGCGCCGGTCATTCGGCGATCGGCACGCTGATCGATCTCGCGCGCCTGAAGGACGACGCGCCGGCGACCGAGATCCATCTGGCTGCTGCGCGGCGAGGCGCCGGAAAAGGCGTTCGGCGGCGGCGCCAACGACAAGCTTGCCGCGCGCGGTGCGCTGGGTGCGGCCTTCGCCGTTCTGGTGGCGGCCGGCAAGATCCGGGTCGAGAAGGATTTTCGGGTGTCCCACCTCAGCCACGACGGCCGGCGCCTGCGCGTCGGCGCCGGCTCGCCCTGCTGCGGCCGCGCCGTCACCGTCGAGGAGCTGGTGGTCGCCACCGGCTTGCGGCCCCAGCTCGATTTCCTGCGCGAGATCCGGCTCGCGCTCGATCCCGCGCTCGAATGCCCGCCGGCGCTGGCGCCGCTGATTGATCCCAACGAGCACAGCTGCGGCACCGTCCGCCCGCATGGCGCGCGCGAGCTGGCGCAGCCCGAACCCGGGTTCTATTTCGCCGGCATCAAGTCCTATGGCCGCGCGCCCACCTTCCTGATGCGGACCGGCTACGAGCAGGTCCGCTCGATCGCGGCCGAGATCGCCGGCGACCACGAGGCGGCGCGCAAGGTCGAGCTGGTGCTGCCGGAAACCGGCGTGTGCAGCGGGCCCGGCCCGTTGACCACGAGCGGGTCGGGCTGTGAAGTTCCCGCCGCCGCCGCGGCGAGCGGCTGCTGCGCGCCGGCCAAGGCCGAGACCAAGGGCTGCTGCGGCTGAAGACGGTGATCACGCGCCGGCTCTTCACGATCATCGTCCTGGGCTCGACGCAGACGCTCGCCTGGGCGTCGAGCTACTACCTGCCGGCGGTCCTGGCGGATGACATGTCGCGCGACCTCGGCCTGTCGACCAACTGGATCTTCGGCATCTTCTCGGCCTCGCTCATCCTGACGGCGGTGATGGGGCCGAAGGTCGGGCGCACGATCGACGCCTGGGGCGGCAACGGCGTGCTCGCGGCGTCCAACCTGCTGTTCGCCGCCGGCCTCTCTCTTCTTTGCATCGCCCAGTCACTGCCGATGTTCGCCGCCGCCTGGGTGGTGATGGCCATCGGCATGGGGTTGGGCCTCTACGATTCCGCCTTCGCCACCCTCGGCCGCCTCTACGGCACCGATGCGCGCGGGGCGATCACCGGCATCACCCTGATCGCGGGCTTCGCCAGCACCATCGGCTGGCCGCTGACGGCGTGGGGCGCCTCGACCATCGGCTGGCGCGAGACCTGCCTGGCCTGGGCGGCGGTCCACCTCTTCATCGCCCTGCCGATGAACTTCTATCTGCTGCCGAAGCCCCCGCGCATGACGGCGGGGACGGTGACCGCCCCGCGTGCCGCCACCCCCATGGCGATACCGATCGACCGTCCGATGATCCTGCTGGCCTTCGCCTTTGCCGCCGCCTGGATCGTCACCGCCGGCATGGCGGCGCATTTTCCGCGCATCGTCGAGGCGGCCGGCGCGTCGCCCGCGCAGGCCATCGCCGCGGGGGCACTGATCGGCCCGGCGCAGGTGGCGGCGCGCCTGCTCGAGGCCGGTCCCCTCGCGCGCTTCCATCCGCTGGTCAGCGCGCGGCTGGCGACGCTCACCCATCCGATCGGCGCCGCGGTCATCCTGCTGGCCGGCGGCGGCGTCGCCTCGAGCGCCTTCGCCCTCCTGCACGGCTCGGGCAACGGCATCCTCACCATTGCGCGCGGGACGGTGCCGCTGGCGATATACGGGCCGGAGAACTACGGCTATCGCCTCGGCCTCATCGGCGCGCCCGCGCGCTTCCTGCAGGCCGGCGCGCCGCTGGGTTTCTCGCTGCTGATCGAGCACATCGGCTCGGACGTCCTGCTGGTATCCTCGGCGCTGAGCCTGTCGGCCTGCCTGGCGCTTTGCCTGCTGCGCGCCCCGGCCGCGCCGGCCCATGCCGACTGACGCCGCCGCGGCCCCGCGGGTTTCGGCGGCGCGGCTGGTCGCCGTCGTCTGCGCCGCGCAGGTCATGGTGCAGATCGGCGCCTATTTCTGGCCCGCCCTGCTGCCCGAGATGATGCGCCGCTGGACGCTCAGCAACAGCGAGGCCGGCTGGATCACCGCGATCTTCTATGCCGCCTACATGGTCTCCGTGCCGGTGCTGGTCACCCTGACCGACAGGATCGACGCCAAGCGCGTCTATCTGTTCGGCGTCGGCTGCTCGGTCGCGGGCCATCTCCTGTTCGGCCTTTTCGCCGACGGCTTCTGGTCGGCCATGGCCTTGCGCGCGCTCGCGGGCCTCGGTTGGGCCGGCACCTACATGACCGGCCTGAAGCTCCTGGCCGACCAGGTCGACGCCAAAATGATGTCGCGCGCCGTCACCGGCCACGCCGCCAGCATCGGCATCTCGGGCGCGCTCTCCTTCCTGTGCGGCGACCTGCTGGCCGAGCATGCCGGCTGGCGCGCCGCCTTCGTCCTTGCGGGCGCGAGTGCGGCCATCGCCTGGCTCACCGTGGCGCTGGTCGTGCCGGGCCGGCAGCCGCCGCCGCGGCCTGCCGGCCGGCAGCCGGCGCTGTTCGACTTCCGACCCGTGCTGCGCAACCGCTCGGCGATGGCCTATGCGCTGGCCTATTGCGTCCATACGCTCGAGATGAATGCGCTGCGCGGCTGGGGGGTGGCGTTCCTGGCCTTCGTCGCCGCGCGCACGGGCGCGGCCGAGGGCGCGTTCTCGCCGACACTCGTCGTCACCGCGCTCGGCCTGATCGGCACGACGGCGAGTGTGGTTGGCAACGAGGCCGCCATCCGTCTCGGCCGCCGCCGCCTCGTCTGCACCGCCATGGTCCTGTCGATCGCCTTCGCGGCGATCCTGGGCTTCGTCGGCTCGTTGTCCTATGCGGTCGCGGTGGTGCTGCTCTTGATCTACGGCGCGGTGGTCTGGCTCGACTCCTCGTCGCTCACCGCCGGCGCGGCGGGCACCGCCGAACCCTCACGACGCGGCGCGACGCTCGCCGTGCATTCGATGCTGGGCTATGCGGGCGGTTTCGTCGGCCCGCTCGCGGTCGGCTGGACGCTCGATCTCGCGGGCGGCATGTCGCTCACGGCCTGGGGACTGGCCTTCCTCGTCGTCGCCGTGCTGATGGCGCTGGCGCTCGCGACTTTTGTGATCATCAGGCCGCGCGAGCTCGCGGGCGATCGGGGCAGTTGACGGTCACGTCGCGGATCAAGTTGACTGGATCATGCGTTCGCCGCTCTGTGCTCTTCATGCGCAGCCCGCCACACCTCGCGCGCAGCATCAGCGTTCATCGCCGCGATGCCGAGCCCGACGATCAGATCAGGCCAGCCGGAGAGCGTGTAAGCGGTCACAAGCCCTGCGATGATGATGGCGACATTTGCCACGGCGTCGTTTCGGGCCGAAAGGAACGCTGCTCTTGTCAGGCTGCCGCTATGCGTCCGGAATCGCATCAGCAGTAACGCACATGACAGGTTGACCGCCAATGCGCCCGCACCCGTTAGCGTGAGGGAAAGTGGCGCTGGCGGGAAGGGAGCCAAGAACTTGTCCCATGCCGTCCACAGCGTCGCGAGGGCGGGTATAAGCAGGATGCCGGCAAGCGCCATTCCCAACCGAGCCCGGTTGGTCGCGCTCCATCCAAGCGCTATGGCGATCAAGGAATTCACTGAGGCGTCTTCGAGGAAATCGATGCTATCGGCGAAAAGCGAGACCGAGCCAATGGCGCGGGCAACGGCGAACTCGACGCCGAAAAAAGCCAGGTTCAACGCGGCAACGACGATGACGACCTGGCGCAGTTTCGCGTTCATCGTTGGAGGCTATCAGATTCCAGTGCAAGAGCCTCTAGTCGGCCGTCCCCACGCGGCGCCTGACAGCCGGCGCCGCTTCGTACCAGCCCTTGCTCGTATTGACGATCTTCACCACCGACAGCATCACCGGCACCTCGATCAGCACGCCGACGACGGTGGCCAGCGCCGCGCCCGAGGAGAAACCGAAGAGGCTGATGGCGGCGGCGACGGCCAGCTCGAAGAAGTTGCTGGCGCCGATCAGCGCCGAAGGTGCGGCGACGCAATGCGCCTCGCCGGTCGCGCGATTGAGCAGGTAGGCGAGGCCTGAATTGAAATAGACCTGGATCAGGATCGGTACCGCCAGCAGCGCGATGATCAGCGGCTGGGAGAGGATCTGCTCGCCCTGGAAGCCGAACAGCAGCACCAGGGTGGTGAGCAGCGCCACCAGCGAGATCGGCTGCAGCCGCGCCAGCAGCGCGCCGAGGCCCACCACGCCGCTGCGCGACAGCACGCTCCGCCGCAGCAGCTGCGCCAGGGTGCGGCGGGCACGGCAGAACCGTCGCGGCGCGGGGCTACGCTCGCCGTGCATTCTATGCTGGGCTATGCCGGCGGCTTCGTCGGGCCGCTCGCGGTCGGCTGAACTCTCGATCTCGCGGGCGGCATGTCGCTCACCGCCTGGGGACTGGCCTTCCTTGTCGTCGCAGTGCTGATGGCAATGGCGCTGGCGACGTTCGTGGTCATCAGGCCGCGCGAGCTCGCAGGCGACCGCGGCGGCTGAAATCGGGCGGCCGCCGCGAACAGGTCGTCGATCTCCACCTCGCGGCGACCATCAACCCGTGTGATATTCCTGGTCCTTGAATGTGAGCTTGCGCGTAACCTCGGGCGCATCCGCAATTTTTCGGATATTGCCCCACGTCTGTTTGTAATTCGGTATGACGAGCTCATTCACCCCCTTGGACACGACATTACCCTGCGGACCAGTTGGATAAGCGAAAAGCATGAAGGATTGCTTTCGTTTTGCAGTCGGCGTTGGATAGGCCATGGCCTGCGTCGACCCATTGTCGTTGTAGACTTCGACGAGGTCGCCGGCGCCGATCCGCAGCTCCTTCATGTCATCCGGGTTCATCTGGATATACGGTAGCGGGAAGCGGTCCATGACGAAGTCGTTGTTCTGGTCGAGATAGACCGATTGCCACACGTGATTGGCGCGCCCGTTGTTGATCAGGAACGGGAACTTGTCCTTCTCTGCCTGTTTGCCTTCGGCCTGCAGCCCACGCCACTGCGTCGCCATGAACTTGGCCTTGCCTTCCTTGAATTTTCCATCGGTATAGAGGCGCTTGGTACCGACGATCTTGCCGTCCTTGAAATCCACCGCCGGCTCCTGGAAGCCGTTGGTACCCATGGCGCGGAGCCGCTCGTAGGTAACGAACTTTCCGCCGTCGGCATTCTTGTTGTAGCCGTCCATGAACGCATCTTCCTCGGTCTTCCAGTCGTAGCCCTTGAACTTGTCGGCCACGTCATTCTTGCCCGCAGCGCGCCATGAGCGCTCCAGCGCCTGGGCAAGGCCGGCGACGATGAGGCAGTCCGGTCGCGCGTTGCCCGGCGGGTCCATATAGCGCTCGGTGAGGCGCATTCGCCGCTCGCCGTTCATCGAGGTCAGATTCATCTCGCCCGAGGTGGCAGCGGGGAGCACCACATGTGCGCACTCGCCGATCTTGGTCGGAATGATGTCGACATCGACGCTGAAGAGGCCGCCCTTCCGGATCGCGTCCATGACCGCATTCACCAATGCTTCCCGGTCGCCATAGGGCACGCCTTCCATCGCATATTTCACGAGATCCGTGCGGCGCTTGTACGCCTTCTTGAACTCAAGCGCGTTGAGGGTCGTCTTGAAGTGATCGCACGCCCAGATGTGATGAATGCCGCCCTTCCCGCCGATGAGCAGCTGGTCGACATACGCCGCAGGCTTGCCGACATGGGCGTCGGAGGGGCGCACGTACCCCTCCTGATGGCCGCCCATCCGGACGCACCCGCCGCCGGGCCGGCCGACGTTCCCGGTCGCAAGGGCTATGTTTACCAAGGCCCCATTGGTCCGATAATTGTCGTTGCCCCAGATCAGGCCCTTCTCGTAGCAGAACATCGTCCGCCGGCGCTTGCCTTCCTTGGGTTCGGCAATCCACGCAGCGGCCTTGCGAATCTGATCGGCAGACAAGCCCGTGAGCTGTGCCGCCTGATCGACGCTGGTCTTGTTGGCTGCAATCATCTCGTCGAAGCCCGTCGCGTGGGCTTGAATGAATTCCTTGTCCGTCCAGCCTTTCGCCGCGATCTCTGTCATGAGCGCGTTGAAGAGCGCCAGGTCGGTGCCGGAATTGATCGCAAGATGGAGGACCTTGTCCTTCCCGGCCTCAATCTCGCACGCGTTCACCGTGACCGTGCGACGGGGGTCGATGATGACGACTCGTGCCGGCGCGTGCGGTTCATTCGCCAGCTGCTGCTTCTTCTTGTCCATCGAGGTCCCTCGCAGGTTGGGGATCCAATGGTTCAGGAAGTAATTCGTCTGCGTCTCGAGCGCGTTGGTGCCCACGGCCACGATCGTGTCGGCGAGCTCGGCGTCTTCGTAGCAATTGTTGAGTTCGCCCACGCCCATGTCGCGCGTTGCATGGACCTCCGAGTTATAGGCAGGCCGATTGTGGATACGGATGTTTTTGATCTTCATGCTGTCGAAGTAGAGCTTGCCGGTGGCCCATGTATTTTCGTAACCGCCGCCGGCGCCGCCGTGATCGAACGCCGACACCATGAGGCCGCCTTCACCTTGCTCCTGGACGACACGCCGCGTGATCTCCGCGACGAGCCAAAGCGCGTCGTCCCACGAGGTCGGATACATTCCGCCATAGCGATAGACCATCGGGTCGGTCAGACGCTGCGACTGGGTACCCGTCACCGCCGAGTACGAGAGTTCGCCCTGGCGAGCGCCGCGAATCGAGCCGAGGCCGGAATTCACCTCGCAGTCGTGATCGGGCAGCAGCACGAGATGCACATCGCGCCCATTCTGCTTGACGATGTTGTACATCGAAGGCGAGAACCACGCCTTTGTTTCCGCGGCCTGCTGCTTGGTCAGATCTTCGCCAAAGAAGTTCTGATCAGGCTTGGGTCCGCCTTGCGTGTTCACGTCCCACGTGATCGCGTGATAGCCGCAGCCCACAATGCAGTAGTTGCACACGACGTTGCGGACGTTTGCGCCCTTGGGCGGAATGGGAAGACGGTCGATGTTGCGTTTGTAGGTCATCGCAATCTCCTTACGTCGGCAGGACGTTGCTGAGACGGCCGTAGATCAATTCATCGACGGCGATCGCGGTGATGTTTCCGCTCGAATCGACCTGCAGCTTGAATTGCGGCAGGTTCTGCGTCGCGTGCCCGAAGATTTCCTGACCGCCCTTCTCGCAGTCGAAGCGGGAGTAGTGACCGGAGCAATTCAGGGTCTTGTCTGCCGCGAGGTACGTAAGGGCAAAACCCTTGTGGGGGCAGAGCGTGGAAAAGGCCACGATGTCCCCGTCGGGGCCAACGCCGGCCTCGACACGCCGACCCAGCTTGAGGAGCACGCCTGGCGAGTCGCTGTCCGGGTAGCTGATATCGACGGGCTGGTCGACCTTGAGATCTTTGATGTTGCCAATGCGCTGACTGGGATAAGTGACGCGCGCGAGTGAGGGTGTTGCCTGCGCCGCGCTCGACACCATTCCCGTTGCCACCACCGCGGCTGCCGCCGTGGCGCCGCCACTGAAGAACCTACGACGGCCAACATCAACCAAGCGATCGCAGCGTCTCATGCCTTCCTCCCGGGGTTGCAGCATCGTCGGAGAGGCGATCGCAAGCGTTATGCCATTACGGTGAGACGCCCAAATGGCCGGAAACACGGCTTTTTCGGTTCGCTCCAACTGGCGCGCTGTCCGAGAATCCGGACTCCTTCGATTCCTCGGTCGGATTTTCTGGACTGCATTAGTCTCTTGTCTAAAGGGCAGGAGTGCAGCCGCCTGCAGGGTCGACTATCGGCGCTAATGTTCAGAGCGAATGTCGAGCTTTTTCATCTTGTCGAAAAGAGTCGAGCGAGAAATGCCAAGGCTCCTGGCCGCATCGTCTATCCGTCCGCCGGCGCGTTCGAGGGCGGTGCGGATGTGTTGACGTTCCATGAGTGCGCGCGCTTCTGCAAGTGTCGCCGCCAGCGGTTCAAGTGAAAGCCACCCCGGTACCTCCGATGGGAAGAGCGTTTCGGGACCTATCCACGGTGCGTGGGCGAGGGCGACAGCGCGTTGCACTCGATTCCTGAGCTCCCGCACATTGCCTGGCCATCGATGCGCGATGAGCGCCAGCTCGGCTGGCCCCGTGAAGCCATGGATTTCGCGTTCGAACGTTTCCGAGAACTCACGCGCGAAGGCGTGCGCCAAGGGGAGGATGTCATCCGGCCTCTCACGCAGTGCCGGCACGGCGATGGGTATTACATTGATGCGATAATAGAGGTCGCGCCTGAAGCGACCGTCGGCAACGGCGCGATCGAGGTCGACGTTCGTCGCATAGATGAGCCGGGCACTCGTCTTGATGCCCGTTTCTCCTCCGACCCGTGTGAACGCGTGCTCCTCCACGAGACGCAACAGCTTGGCTTGTACCGGCGTGGCGAGTTCGCTTACCTCGTCGAGAAACAGGAACCCGTCTCGCGCTCGCTCGACATAGCCGAGGTGGCGGACATGTGCGCCCGTGAACGCTCCTTTCTCGTGCCCGAACAGTTCGCTCTCGATGAGGTCGTTCGGAATCGCCGCGCAATTGACCGCCATGAACGGAGCCGCCGCACGGCCGGAGATCTGATGGACAAAGCGAGCGGCGACTTCCTTGCCGGCGCCGCTCTCTCCCGTGAAAAGAAGGGAGCTTTCGACATCGGCGACACGCCGCAACAGTCTTTCCAGCTGGCGCATCGGTTCGGATGATCCCAATACCCCATCAGCACTGGGTCGTAGGGCTATCAACCGCGGTATGCGATCAAGCAGATCGGGAAGCGCATAGGGTTTCGCGATATAGTCGACCGCACCGGCCTTGGTAAGGCGGACCGCTTGCTCGATCTGCCCGAACGCGGTGACGAACAGGAAGGGCGTCTCACCCAGGATTGGCAGGACCTTCAGGAACACGTCCTCGCCACTCATATCCGGCAGCCGGATGTCGCAGACGACAAGGTCTGGCCGCGCCGTCCGCAAGCCGATGAGCGCCTCTTGCCCGGTGCGCCACCATGCAGTCGTGTAGCCTTCGATGTCGAGCCGGTGGACCAAGGTGCCGCCCATGACGGCATCGTCTTCGACCACCCCGATCAGCGCTTCCTTATGCGGCATCGCGCGCACCCTCTTTTGCCATCGGGAATGTCACGGTCACGCATGTGCCAACGTCTGGCCGTTCGATCGTCACGACCCCACCCAACCGGCCAACAAGTTGGCCCGTCGTCCAGAGCCCAAGACCTTTGCGGTCGCGCGCCGGGGAAGCAATCCGTCCGTTCGAGGTGAGAAGTCGCGCCATGTCGTCGGGAAGCCCGGCCCCGCGATCTGAAACGGCAATCCGCAGTGAGCCGTCGAGGCACGATGCCTCGACTACGATCGTGCCGCCCACCGGAGATGCCGCACAGGCGTTGAGCAGAAGATTGAGGGTAATCTGCCGGATGGTCGGGCCGTTGATGGGGAGTGCCTCAATCACGTGATTTCGCCAATCGAGGCGCAGACGCCGCACGCCGGTCTCATGCTGCACCAGGAACGGAAGATCGTCCAAGTCCGTGGGCGTGAGCATGGATGTGTCGGATACGCCCTTGTAGGTGACAAGAGCGGCTCGCACGACGCTGCGAATTCCCGCCAGACCACGTTTCAGAAATTCCAGGGATTTTGAAAGTACCTCCGGATCGTTACCGTGCGACTGGATCGTATCGATCGCGTTCATCATGCCGCCGAGCGGATTATTGACTTCGTGCGCCATGCCGGATGCCAGCCGCCCCAACATTGCGTACTTCTCCTGTTCGGCAAGGTGCGATGCAAGTGACTCGCGGTCGCTTACCGATCGGGCCATTGCATTGAATCGATCGAACAATTGGCCAAAAGCAGCGGGGACTTTTTTGTAGTAGCCCTCGGGAATGGGTTCCGCACGTCCCTCGCGGACCCGCTCGACGTACTGCGCAAGAATGCCGAACGGTCGCAGCATGTATTTGACGGCGAAGTAACCGATCAGGGAAAAGGCAAGAGCCAGGCCGGCATTGACAAGAATGAGCGTCAGGACAACCTGCGAACGAACATGGAGCAAACCCGCGATGTCGATTTCCGCGAGAATTTGGCCGACAGATACGCCTTCCGTGCGCAGGTCCCGGGAAAGCCACGCGCGACGGGCGTCATAGTCAATCACGAGTCCATCGTCGCGTGGAGATTTGGCGCGGAGCTCGGCAGGAATGGCGCTATGTATCGGAAATCGACCCGGGTCGGATGAAGCGATCACCGATCCATTGGGTAGCGTTGCAATCGTATAGCGCGCCTCGACACCAGAGTACTGCCCACGCGCCCGGTCCAGTGCATCGAACGTCTCCCAAACGTCCCCCCGAATTACGGCAGGAAGCACGGCCGCGGAGAGGCCGTCGAGATAGGCGTTGGCCAGAAGCGTGAGATTGGTTTCCTGGTCCCTTACGAGCCTCGATACGACGATTTGCGAAAAGACGACGGCGACCGCGATCATGAGACCCGCGACCAGTAGCGGCACGGTCACCGTGAGCGGCCACGCCGGCATGCGCGGGACTCGGAGCATCAGGCTTGCGCCTTGACCAGAAGCCATTTCTCCATCGTGCTTTGGTACATGTCGGGCGTTCCTTCAGTGAACCCGTCAAGCGCCAGCACCTTCAGGATTTCGCGACCCAGCGGGTCGGATGGCATTTGGAGCAAAGCCGCGGCAAGCTTCTTGACTGCCGGAGCGTCACGGACCGCCATGGGCGCGACGATGGGCGGAAAGCCAAGCCATTCGGACTTGACGACGATGCGCGTTTTCCGGACGAGCTCAGGCTCTCGCTCGGCCATCACATCCCACACGTAGCCGTCGATGCTGCCGCTTTGCGCCAGGTCGGCACCCACGGCGCGCAGGACGTTGCGGTGGCCGTAGGTGAAAAATAAGTCGCGAAAGAAGTGGGCAGGCGTGATCTGACGCAGAGCGAGCATCCAACGCGTGACCAGATAGCCCGACGTGCTGTCAGGATCGGAGAACGCGTGAACCGTGCCGCGAATATCGTCGAACACCTGTGCCTTGCTGTTCTCGTTGACGATCACGTAACTCTGATAGAGCGGCCTTTGGTGATAGAGGGGAACGGCAAGCAGCGCGAGCTTGTCCTGATACTGCACGTAAGGATCGTCGCAAATCCATGCGGCGTCGAGTTGGCCCGACAGCAGCATCGCCGAGATCTCGTGATAGGTCCGTCGCTTGACAAGCGTGATCGGCCGCTCGACCTGCTTGGTCAAATATTGTTTCAGCATGGACAGGAGCTCGATGTCATTGTCGAGAAACAGCGGCGTGAGGCCGAAGCTGAATCCGTCGGCGGCACGAGCAGCTGCAGGCATGCGAAGCGTCGCGGCCACTATAGCCCCGGCCACCAGTGATCGTCGCCCGCAAACTACTCCAGGCGCGCCAGACTTGTTGTCTGCAGCTTGCATGCGCCCTCCCGAGCCGGTTGAGGCTCACGTCTTTTTTTCACGCTAGCTCTATTTATCGCGTTCCGAAAGTCTCATTGCGGGGAGCGCTGGGTTCCACGCGCCCGGGTTAATCAGCCAGCCCGACCCGACGCCTGACTGCCGGCCCTGCTTCGTACCAGCCCTTGCTCGCATTGACGATCTTCACCACCGACAGCATCACCGGCACCTCGATCAGCACGCCGACGACGGTGGCCAGCGCCGCGCCGGAGGAGAAGCCGAAGAGGCTGATGGCGGCGGCGACGGCCAGCTCGAAGAAGTTGCTGGCGCCGATCAGCGCCGACGGTGCGGCGACGCAATGCGCCTCGCCGGTGGCGCGATTGAGCAGGTAGGCGAGGCCTGAGTTGAAATAGACCTGGATCAGGATCGGCACCGCCAGCAGCGCGATGATCAGCGGCTGGGCGAGGATCTGCTCGCCCTGGAAGCCGAACAGCAGCACCAGCGTGGCGAGCAGCGCCACCAGCGAGATCGGCTGCAGCCGCGCCAGCAGCGCGCCGAGTGCCGCCTGCGCCGCCGCGCGCCAGCACGCTCCGCCGCAGCGACCTGCGCCAGCACGACCGGCACTACGATGTAGAGCCCGACCGAGAGCAGCAGCGTCTGCCACGGCACCGTGATCGCCGACAGGCCGAGCAGCAGGCCGACGATGGGCGCGAAGGCGACCACCATGATCGTGTCGTTGAGCGCCACCTGGGTCAGCGTGAAGTCGGGCTCGCCGTCCGACAGGTTGCTCCACACGAAGACCATGGCGGTGCAGGGCGCGGCGGCGAGCAGGATGAGGCCCGCGATGTAGCTGTCGATCTGCGCGGCGGGCAGCAGGGGCCTGAACAGCCAGCCGATGAACAGCCAGCCCAGCGCCGCCATGGAGAACGGCTTGACCGCCCAGTTGATGAACAGCGTGACGCCGATGCCGCGCCAGTGCTCGCGCACCTTGCCGATGGCCGCGAAGTCGACCTTGACCAGCATGGGGATGATCATCAGCCAGATCAGCACGGCGACCGGCAGGTTGACATGCGCCAGCTCGGCCGCGCCGATCGCCTGGAAGACGCGCGGGAAACCAGTGGCCGAGCGCGATGCCCGCGACGATGCAGAGCGCGACCCAGAGGGTGAGGTAGCGTTCGAAGACCGACATTTTTTGGATCAACGGGCCGATGCAGGACGGAGGGGGCCGGCGGCGACCGGCAACAGGAAGGTGATCGCCCAGCAGACGATCAGCATCGCGGCCGATCCCAGGAGACAGGCCGTCATGCCGCCGAGTTGGTAGAGCGCGCCGGACAGCAGGATGCCGATCAGGCGTCCGGTGGCATTGGCGGCGTAGTAGAAGCCGACATCCTCGGCGGCCTTCTCGGAGCCGGCATAGGCCAGGATCAGGTAGGAGTGCAGGGAGGAGTTGACCGCGAAGGGCAGGGCGAACAGCGCAAGTCCGGCGACCACGACCAGGTCGGGGCGCCACAGCGACTGGTCGCGCAGCAGCAGCGCCAGCGCCAGGGGAACGGCGACCAGCAGGCCTGCCCATAGCCGCGCATTCGGCACCTCGCGGCTGAGGCCGTCCGGCGCTGCGGGCCACGAAGACCGGGGCCGACGCCTGGATGACGCCGTAGCCGATGGTCCACGCCGCAAGGAAGCCGCCGACCTCGACGAAGCGCCAGCCCGCCGCGTAGAGAAAGACCGGCAGGCCGACGACGAACCAGACCTCGCGCGCGCCGAACATGAAGATGCGCGCAGCGGCCAGCAGGTTGACGCCGCGCGATTTGCCGAGGAATTCGCGCATCGCTCTTCGAGGATTTGGCCTTGCCGAGCTGGCGCGGCAGGAAAGCCAGGCCGGCGACGAAGATCAGGCCGATCAGCCCGGCCATCAGCCACAGCGCCGGCTTGAAGCCCACGACCTCGAGCAGCAGGCCGCCCACGAAGAAGCCGACGCCTTTCATGGCGTTCTTCGAGCCGGTGAAATACGCCACCCACTTGAACAACTGGCCGGCGCCCTCGGCCGATGTCGCCTTGATGGCCGACTTCGACGCGGTCTTGGTGAAGTCCTTGGCCAGCCCGGCGATGCCCTGCGCGGCCACCACCCAGGCCACCGAGGCCGCTTCGGTCCAGCCCGGATCGAGCGCCGACAGCATGGCGAGGCCCGCGATCTGCAAGCGCCTGGCCGACCGCCAGCATGCGCGGGATGCCGAAGCGCGTGGCCAGCCAGCCGCCGCCCAGATTGGCGACGATGCCGGCGAATTCGTAGAGCAGGAACAGGAAAGCGAGCGTGAAGGGCGAGTAGCCGAGCTTGAAGAAATGCAGCAGCACCAGCATGCGCAGCGCGCCGTCGACCAGGGTGAAGCCCCAGTAGGACGCCGTGACGATCAGGTAATGTCGCGCCGCCGGTGCCATCACGCTTCCGCTTCGATCACCATGTTGGCGAGATCGACCATGCGGCAGACATAGCCGATCTCGTTGTCGTACCACGCATAGACTTTTAGCAGCGTGCCGTCGGTGACCATGGTGCACGGGCCGTCGACGATCGAGCTTCGCGTGTCGTTGCAGTAGTCGACCGACACCAGCGGACGCCGCTCGAAACCGAGGATGCCGTTCAAGCGGTCCCTGCGCCGCTGCCTCGAAAAGCCCGTTGACCTCCGCTTCGCTCGTCCTGCGCTTGAGCTCGAAGACGCAATCCGTGAGGCTGGCATTGAGCACCGGTGCGCGCACCGCATGGCCGTTCAGCTTGCCCTTGAGCTCGGGATAGATCAGCGCGATGGCCGTGGCGCTGCCGGTCGTCGTCGGCTGCAGCGACATCATGGCCGAACGCGCGCGCCGCAGGTCCTTGTGCGGCGCGTCGACCACGACGTTGGTGTTGGTCGGATCGTGGATGGTGGTGATCTGGCCGTGCTCGATGCCGATCGCCTCGTGGATCACCTTGACCACGGGGGCCAGGCAGTTGGTGGTGCATGATGCCGCCGTCAGCAGCCGGTGACGCCCGGGATCGTACAGCCGGTCGTTGACGCCGACGCACGATGTTGAGCGCGCTTTCGTCCTTGACCGGTGCCGCGACGATCACGCGCTTCACGCCGCGGTCGAAGTAGGGCTGCAGCTCGGCGGGCTTCAGGAACTTGCCGGTGCATTCCAGCACGATATCGCAGCCGAGATCGCCCCAGGCGACGTCGCCGGGCTTCGCCGCGGCGCTGAAGCCGAACGAGCGGTTGTCGATCCGGATCGTGGCATCGTTCTCGACGCCGAAGGCGGCGTGCCAGCGGCCGTGCGTGCTGTCGAACTCGAGCAGGTGAGCGGTCGCGGCGGCGCCGCCCTTGATCTCGTTCAGGTGCACGACATCGAGCCGGTTGCTCCGCGCGCGGATCGCCGTCGGCCCGGCGCACGCCTCCCAAGGCGGCGCGCAGTGCCAGCCGTCCCATGCGGCCCATGCCGTTTATGCCGACGCGCATGTGTTATTTCCTCGTGGTCATGGTCGAGTCAGGCTCCTCTCCCCCGCTAGGGGGAGAGGTTGGGTGAGGGGGATGCGCACGTCGTCGCCCCCTCACCTAGCCTCTCCCCCTAGCGTGGGAGAGGAATTTGAGTTGTGTCGATTCATCGCTAAGGCGCCGTGCGCACGGTGTCGCCGATCTCGTCCAGCCGCTTCTTCAGCGCCATGCGGTCGAGCGACGTGAACGGCAGGCTGGTGAAGATCTCCAGCCGCCGGCGCACCATGGCGTAGAGCTCGTTGAGCAAGCGTCACCCGTTCGGCCGGCGAGCCCTTGAAATCCGCGGGATCGGGCAGCGGCCACGCCGCGTTGACGAACTTCTCGCCGAGGTCCGGGCAGACCTGGCCCTGCGGCGTGTCGCAGAGGGCGATGACGAAATCCATGCGCGGGGCGTTGGGGCCGGTGAATTCGTTCCACGATTTGCAGCGCAGCTTCGAGACGTCATGGCCGAGGTGTTTCAGCCGGTCGATGACTTCCGGCATCGGCTGGTGCGCGGGCTCGGAGCCCGCGGAGTAGGCGTTGAACCGGCCCTTGCCGATTCTTTCCAGCAGCGCCTCGGCGATGATGGAACGCGCCGAGTTGCGCGTGCACAGGAAGAGAACGTTGAAGGCGGGCGCCATGAATTGCTCCATGAAGATGACGTCGTCGTCCTTGGGAATGAGTTGGGCGATGTCGCCGCACAGCTCGGGCCGCCCGCTGCAGCAATCGCTCGTCAGGAAGGTCACCAGGCCGCGAAACGCCTTAACATCGGCGCGATAGTTCATCGTGCGGCCGGCGCGTTCGACATGGACAAGGCCGGCGCGGATCAGCACGCCGAGATGAGTCGACATGGTGTTGTGCGGGAGACTCGCAAGCCCGCGCGAGTTCGCCCGCCGCCAGGCTTCCCGGATGGGCGGCCAGCAGTCGACGAAGGGCGGCGAGGCGCGTCGGCTGGGCGAGCGATCCAAGGCGATCGATGGCGGCGATTTCGTCCATGTGTCCCGAGATGTCTGCGTTGGCCGGCATTGTACGACCGGATTGTCACGAATTTATAACATATGTCTGTAAGTCTGGACATATTGAATAACACAATCGGAGGACGCCGCCATGACATTTTTTGCGCGAAGGATCCTCGCGATCCTGATCGCTCTCGGATTCTGCGGTTCCGCGTCGGCAGAGGACATCACCGGCGCCGGCTCGACGTTCGTCTTTCCGGTCTTGTCCAAATGGTCGGCGGACTATGCCGCCACGACCGGCACGACCGTGAAATATCAGTCCATCGGATCGCGGGGCGGCATTGCCCAGATCAAGTCGGCTTCCGTCGATTTCGGCGCGACGGACGCCCCGCTGAGGCCGGACGATTTGCAGAAGTCAGGCCTCGCTCAGTTCCCGCTCGTCATCGGCGGCATCGTTCCAGTGCTCAACGTCGAGGGCGTCAAGCCGGGCGAGCTCAAGTTCACGGGCCCGCTGCTGGCCGACATTTTTCTCGGCAAGGTGAAGATGTGGAACGATCGGGCGATCGCCGATCTCAATCCCGACGTGAAGCTGCCGGCGGCGGCCATCGTCGTGGTGCACCGCACGGACGGCTCAGGCACCACCTTCAACTGGACGAACTATCTGTCGAAGGTGAGCGCCGGGTGGCGCAGCAAGATAGGCGAGGGCACGGCCGTGGACTGGCCCGTGGGCGCCGGCAGCAAGGGCAACGAAGGCGTGGCCGCCCTCGTCCTGCAGACGAGCAATTCAATCGGTTACGTCGAGTACGCTTATGTTCTGCAGAACAAGCTCACCTACGGCCTGGTGCAGAACAAGGCGGGCAGGTTCGCGAAGCCGGGCGCAGCGAGCTTCCAGGCCGCGGCCGGCGGCGCCGGCTGGGCGCAGGCGCAGGACTTCTACCTGATCATGACCAACTCATCCGGCGACGAGGCCTATCCGATAGCGGCGACGGCGTTCATCCTGATGCACAAGGATTCGAAGAACCCGGCAGGCATCAAGGCTGCGCTCGAGTTCTTCCGCTGGGCCCTCGAGAACGGACAAAAACAGGCGGCCGAGCTCGACTATGTGCCTCTGCCTGCCGGCCTGGTGGCGCAAATCGAGTCGTATTGGAAGTCCTCATTCGCGCCTCTCAACTGAGACCTCGACACTCGTGGCTGCCGCCACGATCGATTGGGTCTTTCGCACTATTTGGCTGGAGAAGATCGCGAGTCGAGCAATCAACGGGAGTCAGTTGGATGAAAACGCAAATTGTCCTGGTTGCGCTGGCTGCAAATCTCATGGCGATCTCGAGCGCAAGCTCGCTGGATAAAAGCCTCCCCGCCTATCAGCAAGCCAAAGGCATTTCAGGCCATCTCAACTCGGTCGGCTCCGATAGCCTGAACAACGAGATGGGCCTGTGGAGCAAGGGCTTCATGGATCGTTATCCCGACGTGAAGTTCACGGTCGAAGGCAAGGGTTCGGCCACGGCGCCGCCGGCACTTCTTGACGGCACTTCGCAACTGGCTCCCATGTCTCGGCCGATGTCCGGCGAAGAGCTCGACGCCTTCGAAAAGAAGTACGGGTACAAGCCTTCTTCCGTCCGCGTCGCGGTGGATGCGCTGGCGGTCTATGTGCAAAAAGACAATCCCGTCCCGTGTTTGACGTTGCAGCAGCTGAATCGAATATTTTCATCGACTCGAAAGGGTCCCGCGTTCGGTCGCGACATCAAGACATGGGGCGACGTCGGCTTGACCGGCGAATGGGCTGAAAAGCCGATTTCTATGTTTGGCCGCAATTCCAGCTCCGGCACTTACGAATATTTCCGCGAGATGGTCCTCTATGGCGGCGACTATAAGCGGCAGCTCAAGGAGCAGGTGGGCTCCGAGGCCGTGGTTCAGGGCGTCGCAAGCGACAAGTACGCAATCGGATATTCCGGTCTGGGTTACAAGACCGACGCCGTCCGTACGGTCCCGTTGGCCTCATATGAGGGGGGCCCTTGCTACAATGTCTCCGCTGAGGAGACGTATTCGGGCAAGTATCCAATCGCGCGGTACCTGATCATCCATCTCAACAAGAAGCCCGATCAGCCGCTCGATGCGCTGCGTAGCGAATTCGTCAAATATGTGCTGTCGAAAGACGGCCAGGAGCTGACCGAGAAAGGCGGCTACTACTCGATAACCAACGACAGCCGAGAAGCGGACCTGAAGAAGCTGGGGATTGCTGCTCCTTAGGATTTCATTGGTCTCGCATAATGCTGTGCACGGAATTTGTACCACCGGCGTCGTATCCGCGGAGCGTCTGGTAATTCGCCATCGGCAGAGAGCCTGCGAGGCTGCCTGCGCCATAGCCCCATGGCACGCAGCCGCCATCCTCCTTCGACGGCGCTACAAGCTATTGTGTCCCTCTCCGTACGACCTACATTCGCTGCCCCTCTACGGAGCGCAAAAAGTCCCCTGCGACGCGCCGCGCGGCAGGGTCTTTTTTGGTCTGCGGTCATGGCCGCGCGTGGATCCGCTCGGGGGCACGATCGCCGCACCTATTATCTTGCGCGTCGTTGTACAGGCACCCTGCACTTCCCGTCCTTGACGTTCCTGAGCAATGTTGTGGCGTATGCCTGTCGACACTCACGAAGAGGATCGACAGATGGCTACCCCCGGACAGCCTGAGCTCTATAACCCCACGTATTGCGAACTCGCCCGTGACTACTGCCTCGTCGGCGCCACCAACGAGGTTCTAGCCGATTACTTCGGCGTCACCCGCCGTGCCATCCAGAACTGGATCGCGACCCACGCCGACTTCGCCGACGCGGTGCGGAAGGGCCGCGGTGCAGCTGATGCCAGGGTCGTTCGCGCCCTGTTTGAGCGCGCCACGAGCTTCAACGGAAAAATCACCCGCACGACGCGCTACCGAGGCGAAGAGCACACCATCCGGCACCACGCGAGTTGGAAGTCAGCGACGACGGCCTGGCGGCGATAGCGGGGCACTAGCGGGGTAGCGGAAATTGCGGAAAACAAATTTTATGTCGCGAGGAGTGCACCCCTTGGGTGAGACAGCTCGGGCGCTGATTGGCGAATCACTAGCGAAAACTGCGCGAACTGCGGAAACCCCCGGCAGGACATGCCCGTGGGGACAATTGGAAGTGGTGCGGAAAGGGCGGAAAGATCGGAAACCTCCCATGCTCCTCTTCCCCATGCTCCTCTCCTTCATGCTCCTCTCCCCCTTGGGGGGAGAGGCTGGGTGAGGGGGTGATGCAGGAGAAAGTCTTCGCGTTGACCCCCTCACCTAACCTCTCCCCCAAGGGGGAGAGGAACATAAATCATGAGGCTACCCTTCCGTTGAGTGGCGCGCTCCCGGCAAAGACAAAAAATCATGCTCCTCTCCCCCTTGGGGGAGAGGTCGCGCGAAGTAACCTTCGCGCTGGGGTGAGGGGGTGATGCAGGAGGCAGTCGTCGGGTTGACCCCCTCACCTAACCTCTCCCCCAAGGGGGAGAGGAACATGAATCATGGGGCTACCCTTCCGTTGAGTGGCGCGCTCCCGGCAAAGACAAAAAATCATGCTCCTCTCCCCCTCGGGGGAGAGGTCGCGCGAAGTAACCTTCGCGCTGGGGTGAGGGGGTGATGCAGGAGACGGTCTTCGGGTTGACCCCCTCACCTAACCTCTCCCCAAGGGGGAGAGGAACATGAGCGGCGGATCGCTTGCGAAAATTGCGGAAATTGGTTTGCGCAGCTTGAAGGGGCACAACGACGCCTTGTCCGCCTGCCGAAGGGCCACGGACCTTGCGTGTTGCCGCAGCCATGCGCCACTCCTAAAGTCGTTTCGGGGATACAAGGAAGGGATTTTTCAATGAACACCAACCGCATGCGCCGCCGCGACCTCGTGTCTTTGCTGGGCGGCGCCGCCGCCGTGGGAGTCGCCGGACCGGCGTTCGGCCAGGCCGAGCCCGCCAAGCCGTCGCAGATCGTGGTCAACCATTCGGGCGGGTCGATGGGTTCGGCCATGCGCAAGGCCTTCTTCAACGGCTACGAGAAGAAATACGGCATCAAGGTCGTCGAGACGAGCCCGGCCGATTTCGGCAAGCTCCGCGCCATGGTCGATTCCGGCAACGTCGAATGGGACGTGACCGAGATCGGCGGCCAGGACGCGATCCGCGCCGTCAAGATGGGGCTGGTCGAGAAGATCGACGACAAGATCGTCGACCGCTCGAAATATCCCGAGAAGGTCCGCACGCCCTACGTCTTCGCCTCGTCGGTCTACACCACGATCATCGGCTATCGCACCGATGTCTTCAAAGGCGGCACGCAACCCAAGAGCTGGGCCGACTGGTGGGATGCCAAGAAATTCCCCGGCGCGCGTTCGATGCGCAACCATCCAACCGACAATCTCGAATTCGCGCTGATCGCCGACGGCGTGCCGATGGACAAGGTCTATCCCATCGATTTCGACCGCGCCTTCAAGAAGCTCGACCAGATCAAGCCGCACGTCACGGTGTGGTGGTCGACCGGCCAGCAGCCGGCCCAGCTCCTGCTCGACAAGGAGGTCGTGCTGGCGACCGGCTGGAACGGCCGCTTCTACGACATCATCAAGAAGGGCGCGCCGGTCGAGATCGAATGGAACGAGGGCGCGCTGAAGCAGGGCAGCTTCGTCATCCCCAAGGGCGCCAAGAACGTCTATTGGGCGCAGAAGATGCTGGCCGAGATGTCGGTGCCGCAGCAGCAGGCGGTCTATGCCACCGAGCTCGGCTATCCCGGCCTCAACCTCGAATCGCTGAACTATGTCGACGCCAAGGTGAAGCCGTACCTGCCGACGCAGTATGTCGACAAGCAGTTCTGGATCTCAGACGAGTGGTACGCCGAGAACGGCAACAAGGCCGTCGAACTGTGGAACGCCTGGATGCTGAAGAAGGCCTAGGGAGTGGCGGAACGGGCGAGGGCGCATACGGCGGAGCTGCGAGTCGAGGGCGTGACCAAGCGCTTCGGTGAGGTTCTGGCCCTCGACGGCGTGTCGTTGGCGGTGGCCGAGGGCGAGCTTTTGACCATCCTCGGCCCCAGCGGCTCGGGCAAGACCACGCTGCTCAAGGTCGTGGCGGGCTTCGAGACGCCCGATGCCGGCACGGTGCGGGTCGATGGCGCCGAGATCACCAGCCTGCCGCCGGCGCGGCGCGACATCGGCATGGTGTTCCAGAACTACGCGCTGTTTCCCCATCTCACCGTGAAGGGCAACGTCGCCTTCCCGCTGGAGATGCGCAACATCGCGCGCGCCGAGATCGAGCGCCGGGTGGCCGAGGCGCTGGCGCTGGTCGAGCTCGCGAGGCTACGAGGCGCGGCTGCCGCGTCAGCTCTCGGGCGGCCAGCAGCAGCGGGTGGCGCTGGCGCGCGCCATCGTCTTCAACCCGCGCCTGCTGCTGCTCGACGAGCCGTTCGGCGCGCTCGACCGCAAGCTGCGCGAGACCATGCAGCTCGAGGTGCGCCGCCTGCAACGCCGGCTGGGGCTGACCACGATCTTCATCACGCATGATCAGGAGGAGGCGCTGGTGCTGTCCGACCGCATCGCCGTGATGAACAAGGGCACCATCCAGCAGATCGCCACCACGACCGAGATCTACGAGCGGCCGGCCAACGATTTCGTCGCCGACTTCGTGGGCGAGAGCAACATCTTCCACGGCACCCTGACCGAACCCGGCGTGGTCACGCTGTCGGCCGGTCGCCGGCTGATGGTGAACCGGCCGGGCCGCGTCGGCGATCGCCTGGGCGTCCTGATGCGGCCCGAACGCTTCGCGGCGAGCGGCGCCAACACCTTCTCCGGCGAGGTGCTTGAGGCAGTCTATCTCGGCGCCTCCTTCAAGCTCCGCCTGGCCTGCACCGACGGCCTCGAACTCCTCGTCCGCCAGCCCGCGCGCGGCCCGCTGCCGGCCGCCGGCCAGACGATCAAGGTCGGCATCGACCCGGACGCGATCCATGTCTTCTAGGTCGCACGACGCCGGCAACCACCAAAATTGTCATCCCGAGCGCAGCGAGGGACCTTTCCCTGTTGCCTCAAAGGTCCCTCGCTGCGCTCGGGATGACAGCGGTGTTGGAGCGCGCTCCCGGCCGTTTCTCCACGTTGTCATCCTGAGCGCAGCGAAGGATCTCATGCCCGTGGCAAGCGGCGATGAGGTCCTTCGCTACGCTCAGGACGACAGGAATGGCTCGCACGACGCTTGCTGCCATCAAAACTGTCATCCCGAGCGCAGCGAGGGACCTTTACCCGTTGCCTCAAAGGTCCCTCGCTTCAGCGCGGAACAGATCCGCGCGACTCGGGATGACAACGATGTTGGGCCACGCGCCGGGCCCGCCTGTCATGCGGACCGCGGGCCTCCAGGCCCGCTCATGCTCATGAGGCGGGCCTGGAGGCCCGCGGTCCCATGAGCGCCCGCGGCTTCTGGCCGGCGCTGCCGGCTCTCATCCTGCTCCTGGCCTTCTTCCTCTTCCCCGTCGTGCGCATGCTGGGCTACAGCGTCGAGGCGGGCACGCTCGACTGGTACGCCAAGGCGCTGGGCGAGGGGCTCTATCTCCAGGTGTTCTGGAACACCTTCGAGATCGCGCTGCTGGTCACCGGCTTCTGCCTGCTGCTGGGCTATCCGCTGGGCTTCCTGATCGCCACCACGACGCCCGCCTGGGCGACCTTGGGCTTCATCTTCGTCCTGCTGCCGCTCTGGACCTCCGTCCTGGTGCGCACCTACGCCTGGATGGTGCTTCTGGGCCGCAACGGCATCTTCAATCGCTGGCTGCTCGATCTCGGGATCATCGGCGATCCGCTGCCGCTGCTGCACAATTTCACCGGCGTGCTGATCGGCATGGTGCATGTGCTGCTGCCCTACATGGTGCTGCCGATCTATGGCGCGGTGCGCCGGCTCGATCCCGCCATCGTGGCCGCCGCCCAAGGGCTCGGCGCCTCGACCTGGCGCATCTTCTGGCGCATCTATCTGCCGCTCACCCTGAACGGCATCTTCGCGGGCTCGGTGCTGGTCTTCGTGCTGGCGCTGGGCTTCTTCATCACGCCGGCCCTGCTGGGCGGCGGCCGGGTCATGATGATCGCCGTGCTGATCGAGCAGCAGGTGCGCGAGACGCTCAACTGGCCGTTTGCCGCGGCGCTCTCCTTCGTGCTGCTCGCCTTCACCATGGCGGTCTACGCGCTCGCCCGGCGCTTCACGCGGCTCGAAGGCAACGCATGAGCCGCCGCCTGCTCGCCGCGGCCTGCGGCCTGATCTATTTCTTCCTGATGCTGCCGTTGCTGGTCGTGTTCCCGCTGTCGCTGAGCTCGGCGCCCTACATGCAGTTCCCGCCGCCCGGCCTCTCCTGGCAATGGTACGAGCGCTACCTTGACGATCCGCAATGGATCGATGCCACCTGGCGCTCCCTCTATATCGGCGGCGCGACCGCCGTGCTGGCCCTGGCGCTGGGCGTGCCGCTGGCGTTCAGCCTGGTGCGCGGCAGGTTCGCGGGCCGCGTGCTGGTCGATCGACTGGCCCTGGCGCCCATCATCGTGCCGACCATCGTCCTCTCGGTCGCGGTCTACGGGCTATTCGCCAAGCTGAAGCTGATCGGCGCCTGGTACGGGCTGGTCGTGGCGCACACCGTGCTGGCGCTGCCCTTCGTGGTGCTGGTGATGACGGCCGGCCTGCGCGATTTCGATCGCGGCCTGGAGCAGGCCGCGGAAGGGCTGGGTGCCAGCCGCCTCCGCACGCTGCTGCGCATCACCCTGCCGCTGCTGCGGCCGAGCCTCGTCTCGGCGGGGCTGCTGGCCTTCATCAGCTCGTTCGACGAACTGGTGGTGGCGCTGTTCCTGGCCGGGCCGAACATGACGCTGCCCAAGAAGATGTTCGACAACATCATGATGGAAATCGATCCGACTATCGCCGCCGTGTCGGTGATGCAGATCCTGCTGGTGACGCTGGTCATGATCCTGATCGGCCGCTTCGGCCGGGGTCTCAAAGGCAGCGCGCGATAAGAGGGTAAAATGGCCGACAGCGTGTTTCATAAAGACTTCAAGTCGATGCCGTGGTGGTGGGAATGGTGGCATCCCTCCAACGAGCTGTCGCAGGACCCGCCGCGCAAGACCGACGTGCTGGTGGTGGGCGCGGGCTACGGCGGGCTGTCGACCGCGCTCGAGCTGGCGCGCTCGGGTGTCGAGGTGACGGTGCTGGAGCGCGGCGAGTTCGGCGTCGGCGCCTCGACGCGCAATGGCGGCGGCGTGAGCGGCGGCACGACGCTGGGCAAGGGTTTCTCGGGCAAGGGCGTGAAAAGCGACCCCGAGGAATGGAAGAAGGTGATGACCCGGATGCTGGCCGACGCCGCCAATTCGCTGGCCCAGGTGCAGACGGTGATCGAGCGCGAGGGCATCGAATGCCACTGGCGCATGAGCGGCCGCTTCAGCGGCGCCTTCACGCCGCGCCATTATGCCGAGCAGGCGGCCAAGGTCGGCACCTATAATGCGAGCGCCGGCCTCGGCACCTACATGGTCCCGCGCGAGCAGCAGCGCGACGAGATCGCCTCCGACTATTACTACGGCGGCATGGTCGTGGAACGCACCGGCCAGCTCCACCCCGCTCTCTATTACGGCGGCCTGCTCAAGGCGGCGCACCGCGCCGGCGCGAAACTCTGCGCCCAGTGCGACGCCGAGAAGATCGAGCGCAAGCCCAAGGGATCGGGCGGCGGCTTCACCGTGCTCACCAACAAGGGGCCGATCGAGGCGCGCGAGGTCGTGATCGCGACCAACGGCTACACCACCGATCTTACGCCCACGCTCAAGCGGCGGCTGATCCCCGTGGCGAGCCACATCATCGCCACCGAGGAACTGCCCGAGGATCTGGTCAAAAGCCTGATCCCCAAGGGCCGCGTGGTGAGCGATACCAAGCGCGTGCTCTGCTACTACCGGCAGTCGCCCGATGCCAAGCGCGTGATCTTCGGCGGCCGTGCGCGCTTCACCCAGGTCTCGCCCGAGGTGAGCGCGCCGGTGCTGCACGGCTACATGCTGGAGCGCTGGCCGCAGCTCAAGGGCACCAAGGTGACGCACGCCTGGACCGGCAACGTTGCCTTCGCCTTCGACTTCCTGCCGCACATGGGCATGGAGCAGGGCATGCACTATCTCATGGCCTGCAACGGCTCGGGCGTGGCGATGATGTCGTATCTCGGCTACCAGACGGCGCGCAAGATCGCCGGCGGCTCGAACGCGCCGATCAACGCCTTCGACGGCCAGGACTTCCCGACGGTGCCGCTCTATTCCGGCAATCCCTGGTTCCTGCCCATGGTGGGCGCCTGGTACAGGACGCGTGACTGGTGGGACCGGGTGACGGCGGGTTGATCGAGATCAAGGTTGGTCGTGCCGGTCGGCGGTCCTCTGCCGATCGCGCCGAGGAGGAATGATGGCTCTGCGCAACGACAGCCGACGATACGGGTCGATTGGCATGCTGCTTCATTGGTTGGCGGCGCTTTGTGTGGTGTGCGCCTGGACGCTGGGCCTCACGGTCGACGACTTTCCCAAGTCCTGGGAGGGTGCGGTCGTGTTCACGCACATCTCCTTCGGCCTGACCGTGCTCGCACTGCTGCTCGTTAGGCTGGGCTGGCGGATGACGAGCCCGCCGCCGCCGCCGCTCGCCACGCCGTTCGATCCATGGCTCGGTATCGCCGCGCTTTCCGTTCACGTGCTGCTCTACGCGCTGATGCTCATGGTCCCCCTGGCGGGGATCCTGCTGCAATTCACGCGCGGGCAATCGCTGCCGCTGTTCGGCCTCTTCGAAATCGCCTCGCCCTTGGCGCGGGACCGTGCGCTGGCCGGCTCGGTGAGGAACGTGCACGAGCTGCTCGCCCACGCGCTGCTGATTCTCGCGTCGCTTCATGCCCTGGCCGCCCTCGTCCATCACTATGTGCTGAAGGACGACACGCTGCGCCGCATGCTGCCGGGCGGCGGCTCCCGCCTCTGACCCGCGGCCTTTCACCGCTGCTATCGCGGGGGTCGTCCATGGGGTAGGTTCGCCGCAGTGTGTTTCGGAACTATTCAATGAAGCTTCGTTTTCTTGGGGTCATCGCCTTCACCCTGCTGGCCGGCCTGTCGCCCGCCAGCGCCCAGATCCCGATCCCGCCGGGCTGGCAGCCCGAGCGCGCCGTGGTGCTGCTGCGCGACGGCGTGCATGCGCCAGTGCCGGCCAATGTGCCCTCGGAAGTCGCCACGCCGTGGCCCGCCTGGCCGGTCCCGGCGGGCGCGCTGACGCCGCATGGGGCGGAACTGCTGCGCCTGATGGGCGCCTATCATCGCGCGCTGCAGGGCGGCCGCGGGCTTTTGCAGACCGACGACTGCCCGCCGGCCGGCACGGTCGCGGCGTGGGCCGACACCGATCCGCGCACGCGCGACAGCGGGGTGGCGCTGATGTCGGGTCTCTATCCGCGCTGCAATCTCGCGCCGCGCTACCAGGCCAATCTCTCCACGCCCGACCCGCTGTTCGCGCCGCAGCCGACGGCGTCCTGTCCGATGGACTTCGCCAGCAACCGCGCCGCCCTGCTGGCCCGCATCGGCGGCGACTTCAGTTCGGTGCTGCGCGAATATGCGCCGCAGCTTTCCCAGATGCAGGCCACGCTCTGTCCAACCGCGCTGGCGGGCGGTCGGCAATGCGGCCTGCCCTCGGAGGCGCCCGCCGTCCAGCGCGGGCCGGACGGCCGGATCATCATCGCCGGGCCGATCGCGATGGGATCGGCGGCGGCGGAGAACTTCGCGATGGAGAACGCCGAGGGCCTGCCCGCCAACCAAGTGGCGTGGGGTCGCCTGTCGGGCGACGGGGCGATCCGCAATCTGCTCAAGATCCACCGGCTGGAAGTCGACCTCGCCGAGAAGACCCTGCCGATTGCGCAGCAGCGCGGCTCGAACCTGCTGAGCCAGGTCGTCACGACCCTGCAGGACGGCCACAAGTTTCCCGGCATGGCCAACGTCGCCGAGCCGGTGCGTCTGGCGATCCTGATCGGCCACGAGCACAACGTCGCCCACATCGAGCGCCTGCTGAACCTCGCCTGGGAAATTCCGGGCTTCCAGGCCAACGAGGTATCGCCCGGCAGCGGGCTCGCCTTCGAACTGTTCCGCGAGCCCTCGACGGGCCAGCGCTATGTCCGGCTCGCCTTCTTCGCGCAGACGCCGCAGCAGATGAGCCAGGCCACCGTTCTCAATCTCGCCCAGCCGCCGGGTGCGGCCGCCATCGACCTGCCGGCCTGTGCCGCGTATGCGCGCGAGCACTCCTGCCCGATCGAGCGCTTCATCGCGATCGCCAAGGCCGCGATCGATCCCGCTTGCGTCACGATCAGGCCGTAGCGCTTGAGTGCAGAGGCCAACAAAACCGTCATCCCGAGCGCAGCGAGGGACCTTTGGAGCCGCGAGGAAAGGTCCCTCGCTTCGCTCGGGATGACAGGCGTTTCGTTGCTCAACCTTCCCTGACCGCCCGCTCGGCGAGGCTGGTGTCGACGCAGGTCTCGTAGGGAATGTCGCGCTTCAGCGTGCCCGCCGCGCGCATGGCGGCGTGCAGACGGTCGTAGCCCTCGCGGCGGATCACCGGGTCCGGTCCCCACAGGCCCAGCGCGCGATAGCGCTCGATGGCGCCGGCGAAGATCGGTTCGCTCAGATCGGGAAAGTAGCTTTTTAGCATGCGGGCGATCTCGATCGCCGGAGTCGCCGCGAACCAGCGCAAGGTGCGGTGCATGGCACGGGTCATGGCCAAAAGCTCGTCGGCGCGGCGCTCGAGCGTCAGGCGGCGCGTCACCAAAGTCGTGTAGGCGGTGAGTCCGCGCGACGCAGCGGCATACCAGACATGGCCCGCGCCGGAGGCGATCAGTTCTTCGGCATAGGGCTGGAAGAGCTGCGCGGCATCGAGCTTGCCTTCACGCAACGATGCGGCGTTCTCGGCCATCGACGGGCCGCAGAGACGGTCGAGGCGATCGGGATCGACGCCGGCGTGCCGCAGATCATCGGCGAGGCAGATCCACGGTGTCGGCACCTCCGACACCGAGGCGAGCTTCACCTTGGCGAGATCGGCCAGGCGAAAGTCGGGTTGCGGCCAGGCTCCGATCACGAAGAAGGGATCGCGCGCCACAACATCGGCGAAACACACAAGGTCCGCGTCGGGTTCACTGTCATGCACGATCATCACCCGCAGCGGGCCGCCCCACATCACGTCGGCCTCGCCGCTGCGCAACGCCTGCGCGGCGGCCGTGGGATCGGGCGACGGCCGCAGGGTGACGTCGACGCCCGCGTCGCGGAACGCACCCGTCGCAAGGGCCGAGTAGAAGGGAGCATAGAACAGGGCGCGGAAATTCTCGGACAGGACGATGGACACGGGCGACTGGCCTCCTGGGAGCGCGGCACGGATATTGCGGCACGGCGGCAGCACCTTACACTCAAGTCCGGCTGCACGCCCTGGGAGGACTTCAATGAACACTCTTCGCCGTCGACATGCGCTCGCCCTGACCGCGGGCGCGCTTGCCTCGTCGTCGCTGCTCATGCCCGGACGGGCTTACGCGCTGGCGCCGAAGCCCGCGCCGCTAGATCCGCCAGTGAAGCTGACGCTGGGCGCCAACAACGTGCCGCACGTCTGCCCCTTCCATCACATCGCGGCCGAAGCCAAGCCGCTCGGCGTCGAGATCGAGTTGGTGAAGTTCGCGCGCTATGCCGACACGCGCACCGCGCTCGCCTCGGGCTCGATCGATGCCGGATCGATCGGCCCGGCCGACGTGCCGATCGCGCTGTCGCAGGGCATCAAGTCGATCGGCGCGCTGATGGGCGTCGGGCGCTCGACCAAGTACCCGATCGCGAAGAAGGGGCTGGCGCTCGCCAAGTGGGAGGATCTGATCGGACCCAAGGTCGGCATCGCACCGGGCTCCGCCGTGTGGTTCCAGTTTGCCGCCACGCTGATCGAGGCCAACGTTCCCTACAACAAGCTCACCACCATCAACATCCAGGGCGCCGGCACCTCGTTCCTGCAGGCCATGCAGCGCGGCGACATCGACCTCTTCATCGGCTGGGAGCCGTTCGAATCGCAGGCCGAGGAGCAGGGGCTGGGCGTGCGCATCGAGGCGCTGGATTATTCGAAGTCCAAGGCGGTGGGCGACGAGCTGGGCCTGGTCGGCGTCAACCGCGACTACCTCGCCAAGAACCGCGAGGCGGTGAAGCGGCTGGTCTGGGCCTACCTGGCGATCCAGGACCGCCTCAACGCATCGAAAGAGGAATTCGCCAGGACCATTGCCGCCTATACCGGGCTGCCCGAATCGGTCGCAGGCAACGTCGCCAAGGTGACGACGCTGGGGCAATTCCTGACGCTCGAGCAGATGCAGCGCCAGGCCGCGACCTTCAACAAGCTGGGCGTGCTCACCAAGGACGTGAGCGGCGAGCTCGGCGGGTATTTCGACAGCTCGATCGCCGCCGACATGGCCAAGGCGTGACGCTCGGCGGATGGGGCGAGGGGCTCAACGCCCGGCTGCGGATCTTCCTGCAGGGACTGGCGCTGCCGGTCGTACTGTTGCTGCTCTGGGAATGGGCGGGCCGCGCCGAATTGCTGCCGGCCGGCATCCTGCCGCCGCCCTCAACGGTGCTGGCGACATGGCGGGAATGGGCCTTCGGCAGCGGCGGCTTCGGGCTCAATCCCTATTCGGGCACCTGGTTCGATACCGTGCTGTTCTCGGCGCGCCGCGTCGTGCAGGGCTTCTTCTGGGCCTGCGTGGCCGGCATTCCGCTCGGCATCTGGATCGGCTGGAGCGCGCTTGCCGCCCGCAGCATCGATCCGCTGGTCCAGGGCCTGCGGCCGATCCCGATCACCGCCTGGCTGCCCTTCTCGATCGCCCTGTTCGGCATCCGCGACATGGGCGCGGTGTTCCTGATTGCGCTGGGCGCCTTCTATCCCATCCTGGTGAACGCCACGCACGGCGCGCGCGACGTCGGCCGCAACCTGATCCGCGCCGCGCAGATGATGGGCGCGTCCAATCGCGACCTCGTGCTGCGCGTCGTGCTCCCCAACGCCCTGCCCGCCATCTTCACCGGCATGCGGCTGGGATTGGGCGTCGCCTGGACGGCGGTCATCGTGGCCGAGATCGTCGCGGTGAAGTCGGGCCTGGGCTACGTGCTGTGGGATGCCTACTACGTCGGCCGCATGGACGTGGTGCTGGCCGACATGGTCTCGATCGGCCTGGCGGGCTTCCTGTCCGACCGGCTGATGCTGCTGGTCCAGGCGCGCGTGCTGCACTGGCGGACCCTCTCCCGTGGCTGAGGTCGCGCGGATGAAAGCCGCCGCAAACGCCGTCGAGATGACTGGCATCGAGAAGACCTACGGCGGCCGCAATCCGGTGACGGCGCTGACCGGCGTCGATCTGGCGGTGGGCGACGGCGAGTTCGTGGCGCTGCTCGGCCCCTCGGGCTGCGGCAAGTCGACCCTGCTCAACATCGTGGCCGGCTTCGAGCAGCCGACGGCCGGCAGCCTCCGGATCGACGGCGGCCCGCCGCGCCGGCCCGGCCCCGACCGCGCCGTGGTGTTCCAGGAATCGGCGCTGTTTCCCTGGCTGACGGTGCTCGACAACGTCACCTTCGGCCCGCGCATCCAGCGCCACAAGCGCGGCAGCTTCGAGCAGGAGGCAGAGCGGATCATCCAGCTCGTGGGACTGAGCGGCTTCGAGGGCCATTATCCCGACCAGCTTTCGGGCGGCATGAAGCAGCGCGTCGGCATTGCGCGCTGTCTCCTGATGCAGCCCAAGCTCTTCCTGATGGACGAGCCGTTCGGCGCGCTGGACGCGCAGACGCGGCTGCAGATGCAGGAGCTGCTGCTGCATGTCTGGGAAACGCTCAAGCGCACGGTGATCTTCATCACCCACGACATCGACGAGGCGATTCTGCTGGCCGACACCGTCTATGTGATGAGCGCGCGGCCGGGGCGGATCCGTTCGCGCAATCCCGTCGACCTGCCGCGACCGCGCGACGTCGACATGCTGACCGACTCCACGTTCAATACGCTGCGGCGCGATATCCTGCGCCAGATTCGCGAGGAAGCCGGCAGATCGGGAGCCGCGCACTGATCACCGATCGGAGATGAGACGCTCGCGTCCGAGCGCCGTCACTGCGACGAGGCCGTCATGCGTTTCCTCGATCAGCGCGAGCTCGAGCAGGCGAAGCCTCTGGTCGTCGGGCAGCGTGATGGGTGTGCCGTCGTGCAGATTGCGCAGCGAATTCAATGCAGCTCGGGTGAGAGGCGCAATCAGGCCGCGCGGCGAATGTCGAATATCTCGCGCCATCGTTCAGGTCTCCTCGGTCGGGTGCTGTTAACGCCCGCACAAACCAAGGAGTGCCCGCACGATATCTGTCGCGCGACGGGAACCGCCGCAAAGTCGACCAATTCCACAATGCATGAAATGGACAGTTAGGCGCCGTCAATCGCCCTCGGCAGCGGCCCGCATCATGGGCTCGCTGCCCAGCAAAGTGAGCAGCACGCTTTCGAGTGCCGCCGCGTCGATCGGTTTCTGCAGCACGGGAACGTTGGCGTAGCGCCGATCGATGCTCTCGCGCTGGTAGCCGGTAATGAACACGAACGGCACCCCGCGCGCCAGCAGGAGGTCGGCCAGGGGGTCGGCTGATTCGCCGGCGAGATTGAGGTCGAGGATGGCGCCGTCGAAGCGCTCGGCCTTGGCCGCGGCCAGCCCGTCGGTCAGGCGCCCGTAGGGGCCGGCCACGGTGGCGCCGAGCTCGCCCAGGATCTCCTCGATCAGCATGCTGACAAGCAGCTCGTCCTCGACGACCAGCAGGCGCATGTCGGCAAGGCTGCGCCGTGTTCCGTTGTTGGCCGGCGCCGGCGGCGGCGCTTCGGCGACGGCCGGCGGGGCGGCGATCTGCGCCGCCGGAATCGACAGCGTGCAGCGCAGGCCGTCACGCCGCCATTCGTAGCTGACGCCGCCGCGGAACTGCGCCTCGATGCTGGAGCGCACGATGGTGAGGCCGAAGCCCAGGCGCGCCGGTTCCGCCGCCGGCGGGCCGCCGGTCTCCGTCCAGTCGAGCACCAGCGCGTCGCCCTCGGCCCGCCAGCTGACGCTGAGCGTGCCGGTCTCGGTCGACAGCGCGCCATACTTGGCAGCGTTCGTCGCGAGTTCGTGCAGGGCCAGGGCCACCGCCTGAGCGGTCGCCGGCAGCAGCACGACCGCGGGGCCGCCGGTGATCACGCGCTGACGGTGATTGGCGTGGTAAGGCGCCATCTCCTCCTCGACGATCTTGCCGAGATCGGCGCCTTCCCAGCGCGTCGCCGACAGAAGATTGTGCGTGGCCGCCAGCGCATGGACGCGGCCCTCGACAGTGGTGATGAAATCCTTCGTGGTCGGCGCCCGGGTGAGCCGCAGCACCGACAGCACGACGGCCAGGGTATTCTTGGCGCGATGATCGACCTCGCGCGCCAGCAGCACCTGTCGCTCCTCGGCGCGTTTGCGGTCGGTGATGTCGACGGTGACGCCGTTCATGCGGACAGGATTGCCCTCGGCGTCGCGCGTGATGATGCCGGCGCCGTAGCACCAGCGCACTTCGCCGCTCGGTCGCACGATCCGGAATTCGACCTGGAAGCGCGGCTCGCCCAGAGCGACGATGGCGGCGAGCGCGTTCTTCTCGCGGTCGTCGGGATGCATCATCGCCTCGATGCGCTCCACCGTAGGCTCGAAATGCGCAGGATCGACGCCGAAGATCCGGTACGGGCCGTCATCCCATTCGAGGTGACCCGTCACCAGGTCGACCTCCCATGAGCCCATGTCGCCGGCCGACAGCGCGATGGAGCGGCGCTCCTCGCTCTGGCGCAGGCGCTCGGTCTGCGCTTCCAGCTCGGCGGTGCGCGCGGCGACGCGCTCCTCCAGCTCGGCATTCAACACCTCGAGCTGGCGGGTCTTGCGGTAGAGATCGACGAAGACCCGCACCTTGGCGCGCAGCATCTTGGGCACAACCGGCACCGATACGTAGTCGACGGCGCCGATTTCGTAGCCGCGCAGATGGTCCATCTCGCCCACCTGGATGGCCGAGACGAAGATGATGGCGAGCTTCTGGAAGCGCGGATGCTCGCGGATCATGGCGGCAAGCTGGAAGCCGTCGAGCTGCGGCATCACCACGTCGATCAGTACGACCGCCACATCTTCGGTCTTGAGCAGGATGCCGAGCGCCTCGTGCGGCGAGGTCGCCTTGATCAGGTTCTCGCCCAGCTCGGCGAGGATGACCTCGTAGCTCAAAAGCTTCGCCGGCTGATCGTCGATCAGCAGGATGTTGACCTTGTCCATGGAGACCGATCCGTCCGGCGAACTCAGCGGTGCAGCCAGAGCCGCAACGCCGAGAAAAGCTGCTCCGTGTTGACAGGTTTGGCAAGGTAGTCGGAGGCGCCGGCTTCCAGGCACTTCTCGCGGTCGCCCTTCATTGCCTTGGCGGTCAGCGCCACGATCGGCAGCCGCCTGAGCGCGGGGTTGCCGCGGATCAGCGCGATCGTCTCGTAGCCGTCCATCTCCGGCATCATGATGTCCATCAGCACGATCGCCACCTCGGGCGAGCGCTCCAGGATGCCGATCGCCTCGCGGCCGGTCGTCGCCGTCAGCACCCGCATGCCGCGGCGCTCGAGCGCGCTCGACAGGGCGAAGATGTTGCGCGTGTCGTCGTCGACGACCAGCACGGTGCGGCCGGCCAGCATCTCGTCGGAGCTGTGCAGGCGCTCGATCATGCGCTTCTTGTCGTCGGGCAGGTCGTCCGCGACCTGGTGCAGGAACAGCGCCGTCTCGTCGTACAGCCGCTCCGGCGAGGCCGCGCCCTTGACCACGATGCTGCGCGCCATGGTGTGCAGCCGGGCATCCTCTTCGGAGGACAGGTCGCGGCCGGTGAAGACCACCACGGGCAGGTCGGCCAGCGTCTCGTCCTTCTGGATCTCCTCCAGGACCTCGAAGCCCGAGATGTCGGGCAGGCGGAGGTCGAGCACCATGCAGTCGAAACGCTGCTCGCGCAGTCTGTCGAGCGCGGCGCGGCCGGAATCGGCGGTGGCGATCTCGACGTCGGGATGGGCCAGAAGCTCGCTCACGCCAAACCGCTCGGCCTCGTTGTCCTCGGCGATCAGCAGCCGCTTCTTGCGCGGCTTCACGTAGTCATTGATGCGCGACAGGGCGGCTCTCAGACCCTCGGTCGTCGTCGGCTTGTTGAGGTAGGAGAAGGCGCCGCGCGCCAGGCCCTGCTGGCGGTCCTCGTCCATGCTGAGAATCTGCACCGGGATGTGCCGCGTCTCGAGCGTGCGCTTGAACTGGCTGAGCACGTTCCAGCCCAGCATGTCGGGCAGGAAGATATCGAGCGACATGGCTACCGGCTTGTACTGCAGCGCGAGGTCGAGGGCTTCCGCCCCCCGCGCCGTGACCACGGCCTTCAAGCCCGCGGCATGCGCGGCGTCGAGCAGGATGCCGGCGTAGTTGGGATCGTCCTCGACGATCAGCAACGAGCGCTCGCCGGGCTGGATGTTGTGGCGATCGTCGGGGAACTGGTCGACCAGATGCTCGGGCAGCGCCACCTGCGGCAGCGGCAGGCTGCCCGGCAGCTGCGCGCGCAACGCGGTGCGCGGGCCGGTGTACATCGTGGGCAGGAAGAGGGTGAAGGTGCTGCCGATGCCCGGCGTGCTGCGCAAGGTGAGCTCGCCGCCCAGCAGGGTCGAGAGCTCGCGGCTGATGGCGAGGCCAAGGCCGGTGCCGCCATACTTGCGGCTGGTGCTGGCGTCGGCCTGCTGGAAGGCCTCGAACACGATCTTCTGCTTCTCCACCGGGATGCCGACGCCGGTGTCGGTGACCTCGAAGGCGACCACGGAGCTCGCCTGGTTGAGCGCCATGTTGTCGGGCCGCCAGCCGGTCTGCGCCGGCACGACGCGCAGCCGGACGCTGCCCTGGGCGGTGAATTTCAGGGCGTTGGACAGCAGGTTCTTCAGGATCTGCTGCAGACGCTTTGAATCGGTCACGATCGAGCGGCCGAGATTGGCGTCGAGCTGCACGTCGAACGACAGGCCCTGCAATTCGGCCTGGTGGCGGAAGGGTCGCGCCACGGTCTCCAGCACGTTGGAGAAGAAGATCTCCTCGGCGTCGACCGTCACCGTGCCCAATTCGATCTTGCTGAGATCGAGGATGTCGCTGATCAGGTTCAACAGGTCGGTGCCGGCCCCGTGGATGGTACGGGCGAATTCGATCTGCTTGGGAACGAGGTTGCCCTCTGGATTGTCGGCGAGCTGCTGGCCCAGGATCAGGATCGAGTTCAAGGGCGTGCGCAGCTCGTGGCTCATGTTGGCCAGGAACTCCGACTTGTAACGAGAGGTGAGCGCCAGCTCCGAGGCTTTCTCTTCCACGGCGCGGCGGGCCTGCTCGATCTCCTGGTTCTTGCGCTCGACCTCGAAGTTGCGTTCGGCGAGCTGGGCAGCCTTCTGCTCGAGCTGTTCGTTGGTCTGCTGCAGCTCGCCCTGCTGGGTCTGCAGCTCGCTGGCGAGCTTCTGCGACTGCTCGAGCAGGCCTTCGGTCTGCATGGTGGCTTCGATCGAGTTCAGCACGATGCCGATCGAGGCGGTGAGCTGCTCGAGGAAGGCGGTCTGCAGCTCGGTGAAGTGGCCGAGCGAGGCCAGCTCGATCACCGCCTTGACCTGGCTCTCGAACAGCACCGGCAGGACGATGATGCTCTTGGGGTTGGCCTCGAACAGGCCCGAGCTGATCGGATGCAGCGTCGTCGGCATGTCCGAGATCAGGATCTGCCGCCGGTCGGCCGCACACTGGCCGATCAGTCCCTGGCCGATCCGGATCGTCTCGGGATGGCCCGCGCCGCTGTCGGCGTAGACCGAGAGCAGGCGCAGCCGCGTCTCGCCCTCCTCGTCGTTCTCCGTCTGATAGATCACCGCCTGGTGCGCTTCGACGAGCGGCGCCAGCTCGCTCAGCATCAGCCGGCCGACCGTGCCGAGGTCGCGCTGGCCCTGCAGCATATTGGTGAAGCGGGCGAGGTTGGTCTTCAGCCAGTCCTGCTCGGTGTTGCGCTCCGTCGTCAGACGGAGGTTGTCGATCATGGTGTTGAGCTTGTCCTTGAGCTCGGCCAGCTCGCCCAGCGCATCGACCTGGATCGACCGCGTGAGGTCGCCCTTGGTCACGGCGGTCGCCACCTCGGCGATGGCGCGCACCTGGCTGGTGAGATTGGTCGCCATCGAGTTGACGTTGTCGGTGAGGTCCTTCCAGGTGCCGGCGACACCGGGCACCTGAGCCTGTCCGCCCAGCTTGCCCTCGGTGCCCACTTCACGGGCCACGCGGGTCACTTCGCCGGCGAATCCGTTCAGCTGATCGACCATGGTGTTGATGGTCTCTTTCAGGCGCAGTACCTCGCCCGACACGTCGACGGTGATTTTCTTGGAAAGATCGCCGCCCGCCACGGCGGTGGTCACTTCGGCGATGTTGCGGACCTGGGTCGTGAGATTGGCCGCCAGCAGGTTGACGTTGTCGGTGAGGTCCTTCCAGGTGCCGGCGACGCCGGGCACCTGGGCCTGGCCGCCCAGCTTGCCTTCGGTGCCGACCTCGCGGGCGACGCGCGTCACCTCGCCGGCGAAGCCGTTCAGCTGGTCCACCATCACGTTGATGGTCTCTTTCAGCTGCAGGATCTCGCCGCGCACGTCGACGGTGATCTTCTTGGAAAGGTCGCCGCCGGCGACGGCGGTCGTTACCTCGGCGATGTTGCGGACCTGGGTCGTGAGGTTGGCCGCCAGGAGGTTGACGTTGTCGGTGAGGTCCTTCCACGTGCCGTCGACGCCGGGCACCTGGGCCTGGCCGCCCAGCTTGCCTTCGGTGCCGACCTCGCGGGCGACGCGGGTCACTTCGCCGGCGAAGCCGTTCAGCTGATCGACCATGGTGTTGATGGTCTCTTTCAGCTGCAAAATCTCGCCGCGCACGTCGACGGTGATCTTCTTCGACAAGTCACCTCGCGCCACGGCGGTCGTCACGTCGGCGATGTTGCGCACCTGGCTGGTGAGGTTGGTGGCCATCGAGTTGACGTTGTCGGTGAGGTCCTTCCAGGTGCCGGCAACGCCGGGCACCTGGGCCTGGCCGCCCAGCTTGCCCTCGGTGCCGACCTCGCGGGCGACGCGGGTCACTTCGCCGGCGAAGCCGTTCAGCTGATCCACCATGGTGTTGATGGTTTCCTTCAGGCGCAGGATCTCGCCCGAGGCATCGACGGTAATCTTCTTGGAGAGGTCGCCGCCGGCCACCGCGATGGTGACGTCGGCGATGTTGCGGACCTGGGTGGTGAGGTTGGCCGCCAAGAGGTTGACGTTGTCGGTGAGGTCCTTCCACACGCCCGCGACGCCCGGCACCTGGGCCTGGCCGCCCAGCTTGCCCTCTGTGCCGACCTCGCGCGCCACGCGGGTCACTTCGCCGGCGAAGCCGTTCAGCTGATCGACCATGGTGTTGATGGTCTCTTTCAGCTGCAGGATCTCGCCGCGCACGTCGACGGTGATCTTCTTCGACAGATCGCCGCCGGCGACCGCGGTCGTCACTTCGGCGATGTTGCGCACCTGGCCCGTGAGGTTGGTGGCCATCGAGTTGACGTTATCGGTGAGGTCCTTCCAGGTGCCGGCGACGCCGGGCACCTGGGCCTGGCCGCCCAGCTTGCCTTCGGTGCCGACCTCGCGGGCGACGCGGGTCACTTCACCAGCGAAGCCGTTCAGCTGATCGACCATCGTATTGATGGTGTCCTTGAGCTGAAGGATTTCGCCCGAGACATTCACCGTGATCTTCTTCGACAGGTCGCCGCGCGCCACCGCGGTGGTCACGTCGGCGATGTTGCGCACCTGGTCGGTGAGGTTGCCGCACATGGCGTTGACCGAGTCGGTGAGGTCCTTCCAGGTGCCGGCGACGCCGGGCACGATCGCCTGGCCGCCCAGCTTGCCTTCGGTGCCGACCTCGCGGGCCACGCGCGTCACTTCCGAGGCGAAGGAGCGGAGCTGGTCCACCATGGTGTTGATGGCTTCCTTGAGCTGCAGGATCTCGCCGCGTACGTCGACGGTGATCTTGCGCGACAGGTCGCCGTTGGCCACCGCGATGGTGACGTCGGAGATGTTGCGCACCTGGGCCGTCAGGTTGTTGGCCATCGAGTTGACGCTCTCGGTCAGCTCGCGCCACACGCCGGTGACCTCGCTCACCTTGGCTTGGCCGCCCAACTTGCCGTCGGTGCCGACCTCGCGCGCCACGCGCGTCACCTCGGAGGTGAACACGCTGAGCTGCTTGATCATCGTGTTGACGATCGTCGCCGCGCGCAGGAACTCGCCCTTGAGTGGCCGTCCGTCGACGTCGAGCCGCACCGTCTGCAAGAGGTCACCCTGCGCCACGGCGCCGATCACACGCGTCACCTCGGTGGTCGGCCAGACCAGATCGTCGATCAGGCCGTTCACCGAGCTCTCCATGTCGCCCCAGGTGGCGGTGGAGATCCCGAACTTCACCCGCTGGCGCGTGCGGCCCTGCTCGCCGACCGACTTGCCGATGCGCTCGAGCTGCTGGGCCATGTTCTGGTTGGCGCCGACAATCTCGTTGAACAGCACCGCGATGCGGCCCAGCGGGCCGTCGCGCCCGGCCGGCAGGCGGACCGAGAAGTCGCCGGCCCGCATGGCCTCCATGGCCTGCTGCAGTTCGTGAAGATCGGTGGGGTGGGAGCCATTGGCGGCACTGCGGCGAGAGGAGGTGGTGCTTTGCGCCGCGGTTGCCGCGGTATCGATATCCGCCGTCATAGACGCTCACCCTGCCTGGAGTTTCCCATCACTACCGCTGGAGGGCTCGCGAAACAAAATTTCGATTGCCAGGGAACCATCACCCCGGAAACACGCTCATCCCCCGCAACGGCGAACCAACGCAATCGTTGCGAAAAGGTTGCGTCCACGACGTGATAAAGTTAAACTGGTCAGACCACGGACTGACCAAGAAATAAATGCCCGATATCGTTCGATCGAATGCCGACGAGACGCCGAGCGGCGCGGCCCGTGTCTTCACTTTCTTTCGCGACCGGCTTCTCGCGGGCGAGTTGAAGGCCGGCGACCGTCTGCTGGCCGAGCGCGAACTGGCGCTGGCGCTGAGCGTCAGCCGGCCGGTACTGCGCGAGGCGCTGCGCTCGCTCGCCATGCTGGGCCTGCTCGATATCCAGCACGGCCGCGGCGCCTTCGTGCGCGCCGCCGATGCCTCGGTCCTGGGCCAGGCGCTGACGCTCTGCCTGGCGACTGAACCCAATATCCTGGACGACGTGCTGCAGGCCCGCATCGCCATCGAATGCCAGGCGATCCGGCTCGCCTGCGAACGGGCAAGCGAGCGCGACCTGCAGGCGATCGCGGGCACCCTCGACACCTTGGTCGATTCCCTCGACGACCCGGAGAAGGGCGGTCCGGCCGACTACGCCTTCCACGTCGCCATCGTGCGGGCTGCCAACAGCGGCTCGCTGATGAAGATCTACGAGGCGATCTCGCCGCTCCTGATGCGCAGCCACGTCGAACGTCGGCGCGACACCTTCCGCGAGCCCGCCATCACCACCCATCTGGTCGATGCGCATCGCGAGGTCTTCCTGTCGCTCGCCCGCCGCGATCCCGATGCCGCGGAGCGTCGGCTGCGCGAGCATTTCCTGATTGGCGACGATCTGCGCCGCAACAACCTGATCTCGACCTATCAGCCGTCCCATCACCAGTCGCAAGAGACTCACTCATGAAGATCGTCGTCGGATCGGACCATGCGGGCTTTCCCATGAAGGCCGAACTGCTGTCCTTTCTGAAGGGCCTCGGCCACGAATTAGAGGATGTCGGCTCCTACGATCCCAAGCCGGTCGATTTCCCCGACATCGCCCGCAAGGTCGCCGCCGCCATCACCTCGGGCAAGGCCGAGCGTGGCCTGATGGTCTGCGGTACCGGCGTCGGTGCCGCGATCGGCGCCAACAAGATGAAGGGCATCCGTGCCGCGGTCTGCCACGACGTGCATTCGGCCCATCAGTGCGTCGAGCACGACGACGTCAACGTCATGTGCATCGGTGCGCAGATCGTCGGGCCTTGGCTCGCCAAGGATCTGGTCGCGGCATACCTCGCAGCGAAATTCTCGACCGAAGAGGAGTTCCGTCGTCGCGTCGCCAAGCTCGCTGACATGGATGCGGGCCGCTAGGACATGTTTACGAACGTGAAACCGCACGACCTCACCCTGAGGAGCATCGCTCAGCGATGCGTCTCGAAGGGTGGGCAACCTGCCGTGCTGTTGCCCCCCTTTCGAGACGCGGTTCTTGGGACCGCTCCTCAGGGTGAGGTGGTCGATGGACGCGGAAAGCACTGTAGAGTTCACACTACGGGGAAACCGGAGGAAACGATGAAGAGGGTATTTTTAGGCGTCGCCATCGCGGCGGTGGCGGCGATGGGCGTGGCGCACACGGCGAGCGCCGATCAGCTCGATGACATCAAGAAGGCAGGCAAGATCAAAATCGCCATCGATCTCGGCGTGCCGCCCTACGGCATGACCGACGACAAGATGCAGCCCACCGGCTCCGATGTCGCGACCGCCAAGGCGTTGGCCAAGGACTGGGGCCTCGAGTTCGAACTGGTGCCGACTACCGGCGCCACGCGCATTCCATCGCTGCAGACCGGCAAGGCCGACCTCGTGATCTCGACGCTGTCGATCACGCCGGAGCGTGCCAAGGTGATCGACTTTTCCAAGGGCTACGCCGTGCTGCGCACGGTGATCGCCGCCCCCAAGAGCGTTAACGTCAAGAACATGGCCGAGCTCGACGGCAAGACGGTGGGCACGGTGCGCGGCACGACCCACGACACCCAGCTCACCAAGGAAGGCCCCAAGGGCATGAAGCTGGTGCGCTACGAGGACGATGCCACCGAGGCGCAGGCGTTCCTGAGCGGCCAGGTCGACATATTCTCGACCGCCGAACTTCTGGTCGCGCCGATCGACAAGAAGAACCCGGCCCGGCAGGTCGAGGTCAAGTTCGTGCTCGACAGCTTCAAGCTCGCCGTCGGCGTCAAGAAGGACGAAGCGCGCCTCCTCGAGGAGGTCAACAAGTGGATCGCCGTCAACCTCAAGAACGGCAAGCTGGACGCGATCTACAAGGAGTATCACGGCAACGGCCTGCCCGACATCATCCTGAACCAGTAGGCGTCCCATGAAGCCCGCTTCGCTGCTGCGCCTGCTCGCCGGCGCCGCTTTCGCGCTCCTGTCGCTCGGACTGTCGGCGCATGCCGACACGCTCGAAGACATAAAGAAGGCCGGCAAGATCCGCATCGCCGTCGACCTCGCGATCCCGCCGTTCGGCATGACCGACGACAAGATGCAGCCGACCGGCTCGGACGTCGACCTCGCCCGGCTGCTGGCCAAGGATCTGGGCGTCGAGCTCGAGATCGTCACCACCACCGGACCGACGCGCATCCCGATGCTGCAGACCAACAAGGCCGACATCGTGATCTCGACGCTCTCGATCACGCCGGACCGCGCCAAGGTGATCGACTTCTCGGCGCCCTATGCCGACCACCCGTCGGTCGTGGCGGCGCTGAAGTCGTTGCCGATCAAGCAGATGTCCGATCTCGACGGCAAGAAGGTCGCCGTCGTTCGCGGCACCACCCAGGACAGCGACCTCACCAGGCAGGCCAAGGGCGCCCAGCTCGTGCGCTACGAGGACGACGCCACCATGGCCTTGGCGGTGGCCTCCGGCCAGGTCGACATCCTGGCGACGGCACGCTCGCTGTTGCCGGCGATCAGCAAGAAGAACCCGGCGCGCACCGTCGAGGCCAAGATCATCATGCAGAACAACTGGCTCGCCATCGGTGTACGCAAGGATGAGCCCAAGCTGCTGGCCTGGATCAACGAGTGGATCAAAGCCAACCTGATGAACGGCAAGCTCGCCGCCATCTACAAGCAGTACCATGGCGTCGACATCCCGACCGATGAACTTCTGAGCAAGGCGGGCGGCTGACGAAGGGCGCGCCGCCGGTGTGAGCCATGTCCTACAAGTTCGACTTCGCGTTCCTGGCCGACCGGTGGCCCGACTTCGTGGCGGGAGCCTGGCTCACCATCCAGCTCACGATCCTGTCGATCGCCTTCGGTTTCCTGGTGGGCACGGCCTGCGCCGTGGCGCGCGTCTATGGCGGGCCGCTGCTGCGGCGGCTGGTCGGCGCCTACGTCGAGACCATCCGCAACACGCCGCTGCTGATCCAGATCTTCATCGTCTACTTCGGTCTCTCGAGCCTCGGGCTGAAGCTTTCGGCCGAGGTCTCGGCCGTGATCGCGCTCACCGTCAACATGGGCGCCTACACCACCGAGATCATGCGCGCCGGCATCCAGTCGATCCTGCGCACCCAGCTCGAGGCGGCGGATTGCCTGGGCCTCACCCGCTTCCAGGCCATCCTCCATGTCGTGCTGCTGCCGGCCATGGAGCGCGTCTATCCCTCCCTGGCGAGCCAGGGCGTGCTGCTGATGCTCGCCTCCTCGATCACCTCGCAGATTTCGACGGAGGAGCTCACCGCCACCGCCAACCTGGTGCAGTCCGACACCTATCGCAGCTTCGAGGTCTACGTCATCGTGGCGGTGGTCTATCTCGCGCTGTCGGCGCTCTACCGCCTGGGCTTCTGGGCGATCGGCCAGGTGCTCTTCGAGCGCCGGCGCCGGCTGGGAACGCCGTTGTGATCCAGCTCAACGCCAATCATCTGCTTTATCTCCTCGAGGCGGCGCGCTGGACCGTGCTGCTCTCGCTGATCGCGTTCGTGGGCGGCGCGATCGTCGGCCTGCCGCTCGCTTTGATGCGCCTGTCCAAGCTCGCGGTCGTGCGCGGACTGGCCAGCGGCTACATCCAGTTGATCCAGGGCACGCCGCTCCTGATCGTGCTGTTCCTGTCGTATTTCGGCCTGGGCATCCTGGGCTACAAGCTGATCCCGCTGGTCGCCGCCGGCATCTCGCTCACGCTCTACGCGGCGGCCTTTCTGGGCGAGATCTGGCGCGGCTGCATCGAGGCCGTGCCGCGCACCCAATGGGAGGCCTCGGACTGCCTCGGCCTCAACCGCTTCCAGCAATATGCCTACGTGGTCCTGCCGCAGGCGGTGCGGATCGCCATCCCGCCGACCGTGGGCTTCATGGTGCAGATCGTGAAGAACACCTCGCTCGCCTCGGTGATCGGCTTCGTCGAACTCTCGCGCGCCGGCCAGATCGTCAACAACTCGACCTTCGAGCCGTTCGCGATCTTCTCGGTGGTCGCCCTGATCTATTTCGCGCTGTGCTACCCACTGTCGGTCGCCGCCCGCGCGCTGGAAAGGAAGGCCCATGCCGGCCGCTGACACCGCCGCCGAATCCATCGTCCGCATCGAAAACGTGGTGAAGGAATTCGGGCCGCTGCGCGTGCTCGACGGCGTCGGCTTCGACGTGGCGCGCGGCCAGACCGTGGCCGTCGTCGGCCGCAGCGGCTCGGGCAAGAGCACCTTGCTGCGTTGCATCGCCGGGCTGGAGACGGTGCAGGGCGGCCGCATCGAGGTTTGCGGTCACGAAGTGGGCCTGCCGGGCAGCGCGGCACGCGCCCAGCTGCGACGCGACGTCGGCATGGTGTTCCAGAGCTACAATCTCTTTCCGCACCTCACGGTCGAGCGCAACATCACCCTGGCCCTCACACTCGTTAAGAAAGAGTCGAAGGAGGCGGCGCGGAAGAGGGCTGCCGACGTGCTGGCTCTCGTTGGCCTCACCGACAAGCTCCGGTCCTATCCCGAACAGCTGTCGGGTGGCCAGCAGCAGAGGGTCGCCATCGCGCGCTCGCTGGCGCTTCAGCCGCAGGTCATGCTGTTCGACGAGGTAACCTCGGCGCTCGACCCCGAGCTCACCGCCGAGGTGCTGGCCGTGATGGAGGATCTCGCGCGGCGCGGCATGACCATGATCAGCGTCACCCACGAAATGGGCTTCGCGCGCCGGGTTGCCGACCTCGTGGTGTTCATGCACCAAGGCAAGGTGTGGGAGATCGGCCCGACCGCCGACCTGTTCACCAATCCGAAGACCGCCGAATTCAAGCAGTTCGTCGGCAGCGAGCTTTAGCAGCGCGCTTTAGCGACCGCCGTCCCGCCATGCTCGCTGTCATCCCGAGCGCAGCGAGGGACCTTTAGGCAACAGCAAAGGTCCCTCGCTGCGCTCGGGATGACAGCGGGTTCGTTGCAAGCGGTGGGACTACGCCGGCGGCGCGACCGACAGGCCTATGACCTTGTGCTTCTCGATCAGGCTCGCCACCAGGCCCGACTTCTTGGCCTTCTCGACGAACTCCGCGATATAGCGCGCGCCCTCGGCCGCGGGCTTGTTGCAGCCGACGGCCTGCTGCACGGCGGTGAACTGGCCATCGAGGATTTTCAGCTCGGGGTGCTTGGCGAGATCCTTCAGCAGGCCGGGCCGCAGTCCCGCCAGCGCGTCCAGCTTGTCTTCCATGAACTTGTTGAAGGCGCCGTCGAGGCCGCTGATCGGCATCAAGGTGGCGTTCTTGATGTTGTTCTCGAGCCACAGCCCGTAGGCCGAGCGCGCCGAGACGGCGATGCGCACGCCCTTCTTGTCGACATCGGAAATCTTGGTGAGCGGCGAGCCGGGGGGCACCATGTAGGTCGCCTCGATCTCGACATAGGCCGCGCTGAAGGTCATGACCGCCGCGCGTTGCGGCTCGGCGCCGATCAGCCCGATGTCCCACACGTTCTTGCCGGCCTGGTCGGCGAGCTCGCCGGGCGACTTGAACGGCACGTAGGTGACGGGCACGCCGAGTGAGGCGGCGATCTCCTTGGCCATGTCGGGTGCGACGCCGACCGGTTCTGATTTCTCACTGCGGCCCGTGACCAGCAGGAAGTTGGAGAGGTTGATGCCGGCGCGCAGGACGCCGGTCGGGGCAAGTTCAGCTCGGGCTTTGTCGGTCATGACGGCAGTCTATACTGATCTCCCAAGGGAGCAAAACGCACCAGTCGGGAGACGACGCCATGAAGATCACCGATGTCACGCTGACGCTGTTCGCCTGGGACGACATCCCGCCGACGCAATACGGCCAGCACAGCCGGTTCGCCGGCTCGAGCGCGCTCGGGCTGCTGCGCATCGCCACCGACGAAGGCGTCGAGGGCCATGCGTTCCTCGGGTCGGCATCGAATTCCGCAACGACGGACGGGCAGGGGCTGATCACGCATCTGAAACCCGTCTTGATGGGCCGCAACCCGCTGCATCGCGAAGCGCTGGTCGTCGATCTCTGGAAGAAGCAGCGCGCCTGCGGCGTGCGCGCCATCGGCGCGGTCGACGTGGCGCTATGGGACCTTTTGGGCAAGGCGGTCGGCCAGCCGATCCATCGCCTGCTCGGCACCTATCGCGAAGCGGTGCCCGCCTATGCGAGCTCCGCCGTGCTCGCCTCGCCCGCCGCCTATGCCGAGGAGGCGCAGAAGTTCAAGGAGACAGGTTGGGCCGCCTACAAGATCCATCCGCCGACGCGCTGGAAGGAAGACATCAAGGTCTGCGAAGCGGTGCGCAAGGCGGTCGGCGACTACACCATCATGCTCGATTCGACGTGGTCATACGATTACCCGACGGCGGTGCGCGTGGGCCGCGCCGCCGAGGAGATGGGCTTTCACTGGTACGAAGACCCGCTCGCCGACCAGGACATCTACAACTACGTGAAGCTGAAGCAGCAGCTCTCCATCCCGATTCTCGCCACGGAATATCCCATCACCGGCCTCGATGCTTACCAACCGTGGATCATGCTGCAGGCCACCGATTTCCTGCGCGGCGATGTCGCGGTGAAGGGCGGGATCACGACGTTGGTGAAAGGAGCCCATCTCGCCGAGTCGTTTCGCATGAACTATGAAGTGCACCACGGCGGCAATTCGCTGAACAACGTCGCCAACCTGCACGTCATCGCCTCGCTCCGAAACACCGAGTTCTTCGAGGTCCTGCTGCCCGACGCGCGCGCAAAAATACGGCCTGGAACAGGACATTGTGGTCGGCCGAGACGGGCTGGTGCATGTTCCCAATGGACCAGGCTTGGGCGCGGCGATCGATTTCAAGCTGATCGAGCGCAAGAAGATTTCCGTACTGGGCTGAGGCAAGAGCGAATTAGTCGGCAACCGTCCGCGAAGATGCGGCGTTGATTAAGCACCACTTCATGCAAGGAGGATTCCTATGCAGCGCACGTTGCTCGCTCTCGCTTTGATTGCTTCCGCCGGCGCTTCCGTTTCCTATGCCCAGGCGCAGAACTATGGCCAGCCCCAGCCCTATGGGCAGCCGCAGCCTTATGCTCAGCAGCAGCCCATGCCCAACCAGGCCAGGCCGAGCAATGAGCCGCTCGATCCGTACGGCCATCCGCTGATCGGCCGCAACGACTGGGTGGCGCAGCCCGGCGACCGGACCAATGCCGGCGCCGCCCCGACCCGTTCATCCAGGATGAACTCGGACATGGCCCAGGCGCCCGCGTCGCAGGCGATGCCGATGCGCAGCGGCTCGCAGGGCACGTTCAGGGACGAGTACGGCCATCTCTATGACGCCCAGGGCAACCGCATCGACAGCCGCGGCAACGTCATTCCGGTGCATGCCCGCTAACGCGGCAGTCGGTTTCGACTGAGGATTTCAAGGCGCCGGCGGCGCGCAACAGCCGCCGGCGTTTTCGTTCGGCTCGACAGACCCCCTGGGGTCTGCGACTTCTGTCGGCAAATGACCTCGATCTACATCGATGCCGACGCCTGCCCGGTCAAAAGCGAAGTTTATCGTGTGGCCGAACGCTACGGCCTCAAAGTCTTTGTCGTCAGCAATTCCTATCTCGGTGTGCCGCGCGACCCGCGGATCGAGCTGGTGGTCGTGAGCGACAGCTTCGACGCCGCCGACAACTGGATCGCCGAACGCGCCACGGCGGGCGACATCGTCGTCACCGCCGACATCCCGCTCGCCGATCGCAGCCTGAAAGCCGGAGCGGCGGTCATCGGCAATACCGGCGTGCCGTTCACCAACGCTTCGATCGGCATGGCGATGGCCAGCCGCGATCTCATGTCCAACCTGCGCGCCATGGGCGAGATCACCGGCGGTCCCAAACCGATGACCCAGCGCGACCGTTCGCGCTTCCTGTCGGCGCTCGACGAGACGATCCAGCAACTGCGGCGCCGGGGGGCATGACCTACTTGTCGAGCCAGACGTCCTCGAAGCGGAAGCCGTTGTAGACGCTGTTGACCTGCGCCACGTAGCCCTTGACGTAGGGCTGCATGCAAATCGACGCGCGGTTCCACATGATAATCGGCCGCGCCCCGTCCTCCAGCAGCTTGCGGTCGATCTCCCAGACGATCTTCTTGCGCTTTTCCAAGTCTGCCTCGATCGACTGGACGTCGAACAGCTTCTCGATCTCCGGATTGCAGTAGCCGGTGTAGTTGCGCTCCGACTTGCAGGCGAAGTTCTCGAAGAAGTTCTGATCGGGATCGTCGACGCCGTTGCCCGTGGTGTTGAGGCCGATCTGGTAGTTCTTGCGCGCGATGCGGGGAAACCACTGCGAGGTCTCGATGATGTCGACGTCGGCGTCGATCCAGATCTCCTTGAGCTGGCCGGCCAGGATGACCGCCGGGTCCTTGTACAGCGAGATGCCGCGTGTGGAGATTTTCAGCGGCAGATGCTTGTCGGGCCCGTAGCCCAGCTTCTTCATGATCGCGCGAGCCTCCTCGCGGTTCTTCTTGACGTCGGGACCGTAGCCCGGCACGGCCTCGTAGATCTCCTTGGGCAGGCCCCAGACGCCGTCGGTGGGCGGCTGCATGGTGCCGCCGAGCTCGGCGTCGCCCTGGTTGAGGATGTCGACGAAGGCCTTGCGGTCGATGGCGAGCTGCAATGCCGTCCGCAGCTCCGGATTGTCGAACGGGGCGGCGTCGCGGTTGAGGATCAGGTTGGTGCTGTTGTTGAGCGATGTGGTCTGGCACATCGCGGCAGGCAGCTGGCTCTTGATGTCCTTCAGGAGCGGGATCGTCACCTCCCACGGAAAGGTGATGTCGAAGCGTCCGGAAACGAAGCTCAGCATCGCCGTCGCCCGGTTGGGCACGATGGTGAACTCGATGCCGTCGAGATACGGCCGGCCCTTCTTCCAGTAGTCGGTGTTCTTGGTGAGCTTGATGCCCTCGTTCTGCTTGAACTCGACGAACTTGAACGGCCCCGTGCCGATCGGCTTGGTGCGCATCTGCGCCGAGGGGATATGGCAGGGGTAGATCGGCGAATAGCCCGAGGCCAGCAGCGAGAGAAGCCAGGGCTGCGGGCGCTTGAGGTGGATCGTCGCCTCGTAATCGCCGTCGGCGGTCACGCTCTCGACATTGCCGTACCACGAGCGGCGCGGATTGCGCCGCAGCTTGTCCTCGCCCTTGCCGGTCAGCAGGTCGAAGGTGCAGACGACATCCTTCGCCGTGAAGGCCTGGCCGTCATGCCACCTGACGCCTTCCTGCAGCTTGAAGGTCAGATCCTTGCCGCCATTGCTCCAGCTCCACGACTTGGCGAGGTCGGGCACGATGTCCTGCGGGCTGTTCTGCGGCTTGCCTTGGTCGTAGAGGACGAGGTTGTTGAACACCGACATGAAGGGCACGACCGTCGAGTTGGTCGCCTCCTCATGGATCGAGGCGCTGGGTGGATTGTCGCGGTGATACATCTTCAGGACGCCGCCGCTCTTCTGGGCGAGCGCCATGCCGTTCGAACACATCAGGGCAGCCGCGAGGCCGCCCAGCAAGACGATTGGACGCATTGTCGTTCCCTTCCCTGGCGCGCCGCGTGTCGAGCCGCAGCGTCGCCGGGGTCAGTCTAGGACAGATCGTGATGCGCCGAAATCACCTCGGAGGCCCTCTCCGCCCGCGTAGCGGGGGGAGAGGGAGGGGACCCGCGCGCCAGCGCGGGGAGGGTGAGGTGGGTGTTTGCCTCCCATCGATCTCGCTCGTTCGGACACCACCTCACCTTCCCGTTGCTGCGCAACGGGCCCCTTCCTCTCCCCCGCTGACGCGGCGGAGAGGAGGTTTGAGAGCGAGGTCGTTTACGCCGCCTGCTTCTGCCGCATCGCCCGCGAGTAGCGCGGGCAGACTTCCTGGGCGAAGCGGGTCATCATGCGCTGGCGGAGCTCGAGCGGCGTGCCGGGCGTGGCCGACGACACCATGAAGTAGTTGAAGCCCAGCGCCGCCAGCTGGTCGATGCGCCGGCAGATCGTGGCCGGGCTGCCGACCAGGTTGGAGTCGAGGAACGGGTCGAGCTCGGCAGGATCGGTGAGCTTGCGCAGGTTGGCGAACATGCGGCTGAAATCCTGGTATTCCGGGATGTCGGCCCACGGATTGGCGTCGGACTCGTAGTGGGTGCATTGCAGGTCGAAGTAGGGCGGGTAATAGCGCCGGCCGAGCGTGCGTGCCTCTTCATCGGTGTCGGCGATGAACATCTTTACCGAGATCGGCAGGATCGCGTCCTGGGCCGCGGCGCCGGCCCGCGCCCGCCAGCGGTCGAGGATTTTTACCAGCAGCTTGTCGGGGAACGTCGAGAGGCAGATCGGCGCCACGCCGAGATCGCCCATCACCTCGGCGCTGCCTGGGCTGCCGATGGCGCCGTAGAAGTGCACCTTCTTCGCCACCGGCTCGGGCCGGATGCGAATCGGCCGCTCGATCTTCCAGAACGGACCGTCATGGGTGAAGGGCTCGCCTAAAAGTCCCTTCTCGACGATGCGGTAGCATTCCGCGAAGCGCGCGCGAGCCTCGTTCATGTCGACGTTGTAGGCGTCGTACTCCATCTTGGCGGTGCCACGGCCGATGCCGAGATGGAGCGTGCCCCGGGTCATGCTGTTCAGCATGGCGATCTCCTCGGCCAGCCGCAGCGGATGATACCAGGGCAGCACCAGCACCGAGGTGCCGAGCGAGAGGTCGGGAAAGGCCGCCGCGATATGCGCCATGAACAGCAGCGGGCTCGGCGTCGGGTAGTAGTCGCTGAAATGGTGTTCCAGCAGCCAGGCGGCGTCGAAGCCCAGCTTGCGACCCAGGGCGCAATCCTCCATGACTTCGCGGTAGAGCGCCTGGTCGGACTTGTGGATGTCGCTGGCCGGCGCGGCCTGGAAGCCAAAGGCAAGATCGTTCATTCAGCGCGTCCTCGTGGTCGTTTCCTGCCCAAGGCTAGCAGACGCGCTCGCTTGCTGTCGCGGCGCGTCTGCCTGGCAGCCTTCGGCGTCCTGCTGCGTTAACATTGGTTATGGCCATGTCCGTGCGTAGAAGAATCGGTTGGGCAGTCGCCGCGCTTTTCGGTCCGTTGCTGGTTGCCTTCGCGGCGTTGCCCTATCTGGTCGACGTCGAATCCTACAAACCGTCGCTGATCGAAGCCGTCAAGGCCGCGACGGGCCGCGAGCTGGTGATCGACGGGCCCATGAAGCTCTCCGTCTTCCCGGTGCCGCGCATCAGCGCCCAGCAGGTCCATTTCGCCAATGCCGCCGGCGCCACGGGCGCGCAGATGGTCGACGTGCGCTGGATCGGCGCCTCGCCGTCGTGGCTGGCGCTGCTGCAAGGGAAAGTCGAGGTCGGGCGGGTGACGCTCTACCAGCCCACCATCGTGCTCGAAACCGACGCCAACGGCGTGCCCAACTGGCAGTTTCAGCCGGGCGCCGGCGCCGTCCAGCCGGCAGGCGCGCCCGCCGCCGGCTTTCATCTTGCGCTCGGCGAGCTCCGCATCGTGCAGGGCACGATCAGCTACACCAATCCGCAGAGCGGCCAGACATTCAAGGCCGAGGACGTCGCCGCCACGGCATCGGTCGGCTCGCTGGCCGGCCCATTCTCGATTGCCGGCAGCGCCATCGTGAACGGCGTGCCGCTGTCGCTCGACTTCAGTCTGGGCGCGGCGGGGTCGGACGGCCATGCGACGGCGTTCAGCCTGAAGGTGCTGAGCGGCACGCTCGACTTCAAGGGCACCGTGAGCGCGGTCAGCGCCAACGCCGAGGTGAAGGGCCACCTCGCGGTGGCGACCGGGGCGTTGACCGACTTCATCGGCGCGGTCGTGCGCGCGAGCGGCCAGGTGCCGCCCGATTTCGACGCCTCGGTCGTGGGCAATTTCACCTTCGACGGGGGCATCGAATATACGCCAACCCAACTCGCCGTCACCGACTTCAAGATGTCGATGGGCGGCGAGACGGCGACGGGCACCCTGGCCCTCGAGGAGGGGGCCGCGCCATCGTTTACCGGCCATGTGGCCCTGGCCAAGATCGACGCCGAGAAATGGCTGGCCTTGCTGGCCGTGCCCGGCGCCTTCCAGCCCTCGGCGCCACGCGCCGCGACCTCGCCTTCGGCATCCGCGACGCCGGCCGTCAAACCTGCCCCGGCCGCGGCGGCCGCCAATCCCGCCGCCGCAGCGACCAAACCCGCCCCTGCGGCGCAGGCCGCCAATTCTGCTCCTGCGGCGCAGGCCGCCAATTCTGCTCCTGCGGCGCCGGCCGCCAATGCCGCCCCCGCGGCGGCGCCCGCAAAGCCCACCCCCGCGGCGCCGGCCGCCAAGCCTGCTCCCGCCGCACAGGCCGCCGCCAAGCCACCGGCCAAGTCTGCCTCGCTCTCGCCGTTTCCCGTGCAGATGGACGTCGCCCTCTCGCTCGCCATCACGGAGGTCCTCTATCGCAAGGGCACGGTCCGCGACCTCGTGGTGACGCTCGACATCCACAAGGGCGTGATCACTGTCCCGCAGTTCAAGGCCGTGCTGCCGGGCGACATGGTGGTGCAGGCCAATGCAAGCGCGCCTGTGGCGCCCGCAACCGCGCTGGCCAAGCCCGCGCCGGCCAAGCCCGCGCCCGCTGCGCCGGCGGCCGGCGCCGTGCAGGCCAGCGGCGAGATCAGCGTGGCCGGGCCGAAGCTCCGCGACACGCTCGCCTGGCTCGGCATCGACGTTTCAGGGGTGCCGTCCGACAAGCTGCAGAAGCTCGATCTCAACGGCAAGCTCGCCTCTTCGGCCAACGGCCTGCAGATCGGCGATCTCGCGATCGATCTCGACGGCCAGCAGGCCAAGGGCAGCGGTACGGTCACCTTCGCCGTGCCCCTGACGGCGGTGACCACGCTGCAACTCGATCGTTTCGATCTCGACGCCTATATGCCGCCCGCGCCGCCTGCGGTACCGGTCGCGCCCACCGTCGACGCCGCGACCGCCGTCACCACCGCGCCGCCCGCGACCAAGCCGGCGACCCTCGTTCCGCCGGCGCCGCCGCCGCCCGACAAGACGCTGCCCGTCTTCGGGCTCAAGGCCAAGGTGGCCAAGCTCGTGTTTCGCAAGGAGACGTTGAGCGGCGTCGAGGGCGACATCTCGGTGCAGGGCAACCTGTTGAAGCTGAACACCGCGAAGGTGGCCGACCTCCTGGGCGCCAAGCTGGACGTCCAGGGGTCGGTGAGCGATTTCGGCACCGCGCCGCGCTTCGACATCACCTTCAACGCCACGATGCCCGACGCCGACAAGCTGATCGACTATGCCGGCCTGCCGAAATTCGCCAACGGCAAGATCGGCGCGGCATCGGCCGGCGGCGGCGTGGCCGGCACGCTGGACGCGCTCACGCTGCGCGACGCAAAAGCGACCCTGCTCGGCGCCACCATGCGGGCCACCGGTGCGCTGGCGCTCGGCCAGAATTTCCGCTTCGACTTCTCGAGCTTCGACTTGCAGACACAGGACGCGAGCCGGCTGCTCGCCGTGGCGACGGGCCGTCCGGGCGCCAGCACCGGCGCGATCGACGCCGCCGGCGCCTTCAAGGGTGACGGCCAGCGCGCGAGCTTCGACGGCAATCTCACCGCAGTCGGCACGGCGATGGCAGGCCATATCGATACCACCCTGGGCAAGCGTCCCAACATCACGGCCAATCTTCGCATCCCGGGCACGCTCGACTTCGACCACTGGCTGGGCGTTGCGGAAGGCCCGCCGTCCGCGGCGCCCGTCCAGGCTGCCGCCGCGGCAACGCCGGCCGGGGCCGCGCCTGCAGCGCCGCCCGTGCCTGTCGGGCCGCCGCGCGGGGCGACCGGCAAGCCGATCGATCTCTCGGCGTTGCGATCCTTCGACGCCACCCTGACCCTCGAGACCAGCGCCGTGGCGATCGCCTCGCTCAAGGTCACCTATGCCGACATGCAGGCCAGCTTGCAGAACGGCCTGTTGAAGGTCGCCAAGCTCACCGGCCAGTTCTACGGCGGCGCTGTCGATTTCAACGGCACCGTCGATGCCACCAAGGACGCACTGGCGCTCGACATGCGGGGCAACCTGCAGGGCATTTATCTCGGCGAGATGCTGCGGGGAACGGCGGGCACCAACACGTTCGGCAACCAGGACCTGATGATTTCCATCGACGGCAAGCTCAGCGTCATGAACATCGCCCTCAAGGGCAGCGGCACGACGCCGGAGCAGATCCGCAACTCACTGAGCGGCAGCGGCCAGGTGAGCGGCTATGTCTATCCGGCGGTCACGGGCGGTTCGCTGAGCCTCGCCTCCTTCGCCACGGGCGTGGGCAGCATCTTCAGCACCGAAATGGGTATGGCGTCGGCGGCGCTCGCCGGCTTCATCAACCGCCAGAACGCCATCGGCGGCGAGCTCATGCTGGCGGGCGAAAAGGTGACCTTGCAAAACCAAACGGTGCAGGGCGCGAATGCGGTCGCGACGATCACCAGCCAGAACAGCCTGACCGCCGCCACGACCGACACGACGATCGCGCTCGACAAGGGCAAGACCGGCCAGGCGGACTACGTGGTGACGGTGAAGGGCCCGCTCTCCTCGCCGACCATGAGCACGCGCGGCGGGAACTGACGCCAGTCTTCATCTTTTCTTCTTTCCTCCCCCGGCATACGGGGGAGGGTAGGGAGGGGGAAAGGCCGCACAGGCGGTTTCGAAAATACTAAGATCTGAAATGAGAAAGGCCGCGAATGCGGCTCTCCCCCTCCGCCCTTCGGGCACCTCCCCCGTATGACGGGGGAGGAACTCAGGCCGCGCGGTTCTTCAGGATGTCCCAGGCGTGGCGGAAGGCCTGCACCATTTCCTCCGCCGGCACGGCGCCGGAGAACAGCACATGGCCCTGCAGGGCGAAGCTCGGCACGCCCTGGATGCCGGCATTGCGCGCCATGCGGTCGGCGGCGGCCACTTCCTTGAGGCCGGCCTCGCTCGCCAGCAGCGCCGCCACCTCGTCGCGGTCGAGGCCGCCCTCTTCGCCGAGCTTGGCCAGCACGGTGTCGTTGCCGATGTCGGCGCCGTTGCCGAAATAGCCTTCGAACAGCGCCTCGACGACGCCGTCCTGCACGCCTTTTTGGCCGGCGAAGCGGATGAGGCGGTGGGCGTTGAGCGTATTGGGCGTGCGGGTCAGCCGATCGAGGTGGAACTCGAGCCCGACGCTGGCCGCGGTTTCGGTGATGCGCTCATCGAGCTGCCGCGAGCGTTCGAGGCTGCCGAACTTGGCGAGGCGGTATTGCGCGCGGTCGACGCCCTCGCGCGGCATGTCGGGATTGAGCTGGAAGGGATGCCAGGCGACGGTGAAACGGAGGTGCTGCTGCTCCAGGAGATCGAGCGCGCGCTCGAGCTGGCGCTTGCCGATGTAGCACCAGGGGCAGATCACGTCGGAGATGACGTCGATGCGGCCAACAGGCTGGGCCTGGTCCATGGCGTTGTCCTTCCCTATTGCGCTACAGCCTATACCCGCGTCGAATCCCCGGCAACGAGGAGACCCTTATGGAAAAGCCAAAATACCGCTCTGCGCTGATCGTCGGCACCGGCCCGGGGCTCAGCGCCTCGCTGGCCCGCCTGCTGGCCGGCCACGGACTTACCGTCTCGCTGGCCGCGCGCCAGACCGACAAGCTCGCCGCGCTTGCGAAGGAGACCGGCGCGGACATTCATGCCTGCAACGCCGCCGATCCGAAGGACGTTGCCGGGCTGTTCGACGCCCTCGACGCCAAGGGCCGCACGCCCGATGTCGTGGTCTACAACGCCAGTGCCCGCGTGCGCGGTGCGCTGGTCGACCTGCCGCCCGACGACGTCAGGCGGGCGATCGAGATCAGCGCCTTCGGCGGCTTCCTGGTCTCCCAGCAGGCGGCGAAGCGCATGCTGCCCAAATCCCATGGTGCGATTTTTCTTACCGGCGCCACGGCCGGGGTGAAGGGCTTCGCTCTCTCGGCCACCTTCGCCATGGGCAAGTTCGCCCTGCGCGGCCTGGCGCAATCGATGGCGCGCGAGCTCTCGCCCAAGGGCATCCATGTCGCGCACTTCGTGATCGATGGCGGCATCCGGAGCGCTTCGCGGCCTGTGCCGGACAACAGCCCCGACAGCCTGCTCGATCCCGACGCCATCGCCGAGACCTACTGGGCCACGCTCCAGCAGCACCGCAGCGCCTGGAGCTGGGAGGTCGAGGTGAGGCCGTGGGTCGAGAAGTTCTAGGCTGGGGCGCGCCCTTCACATCGTCAACTCAGAACTCCTCTCCCCCGCTAGGGGGAGAGGACGGGTGAGGGGGATACGCACGTCGTTGCCCCCTCACCTAGCCTCTCCCCCCTAGCGGGCAGGGCCATCGCATTTGAAATCTCCGTCGTCTCGACCGAGGCCCCCCTCGACTTCGCTCGGGGCAGGCGCCGTGCCGAGCGGAGAGACCTTCTCTCCACGATAGGCAGCTTATCGTTGAGACAAGGTCTCTCCGCTCCGCGCTTCGCGCTCCGGTCGAGACGACGAGGAACCACCATATGCGATAGCCCTGCCCTAGCGGGGGAGAGGAATACAAGTCGCGTCCACGCCCCAGCTTCGCTGGGAGGAAAGCGCTAAACGTGGTCGCGCAGCAGCGTCAGCGCGGCGTGCAGGTCGGGCACGACCATCAGGGCCTTGGCCCGCACCTCGGGCGAGGGCGGCACGATGTCGGGCACCATGATCGCCATGGTGCCGGCGGCATGGGCGGCGGTGAGGCCGACGTTGGAATCCTCGAAGGCGATGCAGCGCTCGGGCGCCACGCCGAGCCGCCGTGCGGCTTCGAGATAGACGCCGGGATGCGGCTTGCCGTGCTCGACGTCGTAGCGCGTGGCGACCGCCTTGAAATGGTCGAGCAGGCCGGCGCGGCCGAGATGGCGCTGCACGGTCGCAGGGCGCGAGGAGGTGGCGATGGCCAGCGGCAGGCCGCGGCCGGCGAGCCAGGCGAGCAGCTCGCCGGCGCCCGGCTTCACGGGGACGTGGGCATCGAGCATCAGGCGCGCATGCGCGTTGAAATGGACGTGGAACTGCTCGACGCTGAAGGCCGGGCCGAAATGGTCCTGGATCATGGCCTCGCATTCGCGGGTCGGCACGCCGATCATCGCATGGCAGAGCGCGAGCGGCATTTCTGTGCCGATCGCCCGGGCCGCCGCGTGGTAGGCCTCGATATAGACCGCTTCCGTATCGATCAGCAGGCCATCCATATCGAAAATAGCGGCCTCAACAGGTTTTCTAAGCATGTTTTCGTTCTAAGCTCGGAACAGGAAACAGCCAACCGGGAGAAAATTCATGCGCATCCATAACCTCTATGTCGACGACAAGGGCGAGACGCATTTTCGCGACATCCAGGTCGAATGGAAGCATGAGGGCCGGGGCGGCAAGACCTCGGACATGTTCCCGGCGACCGGCATCATCTTCCGCGAGACGCCCGGCTCCTACGACTACGAATGGCATCCCGCGCCGCGCCGGCAATACATCATCAACCTCGACGGCGGCGTCAGCATCCAGGCCAGCGACGGCGAGACGCGCATCATCGGCGCGGGCGAGGTGATCCTGGTCGAGGACACGTCCGGCAAGGGCCATTTCTCCAAGGCCATCTCGGGCCAGATGCGCCATTCGATCTTCGTGCCGATTGAGTAGCAAACCTCACCCTGAGGAGCGGTCCGCGTCGCGCGGGGTAGCCCCGCGCTTTACCGCGTCTCGAAGGGTGGGCAACGATCGCGATGTATCCCACCCTTCGAGACGGCCCTGCGGGCCTCCTCAGGGTGAGGCTCAACTCTTGCAAGGGAATCACCATGACCGACCAGACCGTCCTCGATCCCACCAGCGACCTCATCGAACAGGCAAGGCGCGTGCTGCCCGGCGGCAGCTTCGGCAACATGCCGGCCGAGGTCGTTCTCAGGGAGGGCAAGGCCGGCCGCATCTGGGACGAGGCCGGCCGCGAATATGTCGACTTCCTGCTGGGCTCCGGACCGATGTTCGTCGGCCACGCCCATCCCGAGGTGACGGCGGCGGTGCAGGCGCAGGTGCCGCTCGGCACGACCTTCTTCGGCAACAACCGCCACGGCATCGCGCTCGCCGAGGCGATCTGCGACGCCGTGCCCTGCGCCGACCAGGTGCGCTTCGTCTGCTCCGGCACCGAGGCCGACCTCTACGCCATGCGGGCCGCGCGCGCCTTCCGCAAGCGCGACAAGATCCTGAAATTCGAGGGCGGCTATCACGGCATGAGCGACTATGCGCTGATGTCGCTGGCGCCCAAGCGGCCGGGCAACTTCCCGCGGCCATCGCCCGATTCGGCCGGCATTCCCAAGTCGGTGCAGGACGAGATGCTGGTTGCGGCCTTCAACGACATCGACATGGTGGAAAGCCTGATCGAGGAGCAGAAGGACGAGCTGGCCGGCGTCATCGTCGAGCCGTTCCAGCGCCTGATCCCGCCCAACCCCGGCTTCCTGCAGGCGCTGCGCGCAGTGACGCAGAAGCACGACATCCCGCTCATCTTCGACGAGGTCGTGACCGGCTTCCGCTTCGCCCTGGGCGGGGCGCAGGAATATTACGGCGTCACGCCCGACCTCTGCACCCTGGGCAAGATCGTGGGCGGCGGCTTCGCGCTGGCCGCCATCGCCGGCCGCGCCGACATCATGAAGCATTTCGACCGACTGGCGATGGACGACGAGGATTTCATCTTCCAGGTCGGCACGCTCTCGGGCAATCCGGTCGCCGCCGTGGCCGGCCTGGCGACGCTCGACATCCTGAAGCGCCCCGGCGCCTACGAGCAGGTCTTCGCCACCGGCCGCGAGCTGATGGCAGCCCTCTCGGGCCTCTTGAAGAATGCCGGCATCAAGGCGCAGGTGATCGGCGAGCCGCCGCTCTTCGACGTCGTCTTCACCGACCAGCCGATCAAGGACTATCGCGACACGCTCCGGGGCGACAAGGCGCTGGCGACGCGCTTCAACAAGCTGTTGCGCGAGCGCGGCATCATGAAGGGCGAGAGCAAATACTATGTGAGCCTGGCCCACACCCGCGCCGACATCGACCACACGATCGGCGCGTGGACCGAGGCGGTGAAGGAGCTCAAGGCATAACAACTTCCTGCTCCTCTCCCCCGCTGGGGGGAGAGGTAGGGTGAGGGGGCTCCGATAGCTCGTGCAACCCCCTCACCTAGCCTCTCCCCCTAGCGGGGGAGAGGAAGCCGAAAGTTCCTAAGGGCCGTCGAGCCCCTTCTTCTTCAGGAGCGGCAGGTTCTTCGGATCGGCCAGCGCCAGCATCAGCGCGTCCGCGGCCGCGCGGTTATGCGAGGCGGTTGAGACGGCGCCGGAATAGATCGTGTAGTTCTGCACATCCAACGGGATCGGCCCGACCAGCACCGCGCCTGGCACGGCCAAAAGCTCGCTCGCCTGCTGCAGGCCGATCTCGGCCTCGCCATTCGCCACCTTCTCGGCGACCAGCCCGCCTTTCACCAGCACGGTCTTGGGCTTGAGCTGCTCGGCGATTCCCAGCTTCTCGAACAGCTTGGCGAGATAGATGCCGCTCGAGCCGCCCGAAGCCGGATCGACATAGCCGACCGAGCGCGCCGCCAGCAGCGCCTTCTTGAAGCTGTCGACGCTCGAGAGGTCGGGCTTGGCCGCGCCCTCCTTGACCGCGACGCCGATGCCGGCGCGGGCCAGCGGCTTGGCGCTGCTTTCGTCCAGCTTGCCGCCGAGGAACGGCCCCAGCACCAGCGGCGGCATGATGACGACGTCGAAATATTCGCCGGCCGCCACGCGCTTGGAGAGTCCGCCCGCCGTGTCGTTGTCGATCGTCACCCTGTTGCCGGTCCGCTTCTCGAACTCGGCAACGATCTCCACCGCCACCGGCTTGAAGGCGCCCGCGGTCAGCAGCTTGAGGTCGGCGGCCCGCGCCGGAACGATGCCGGCCAGGACAAGCAGGGCGATCAGCAAAATGCGCATGGTTTCCCCCTAGTACTCAGAATCGTAAATCGTCACTGAAGCCCATCCTTCGAGACGGCCGCTTCGCGGCCTCCTCAGGACGAGGTCTTTTCTATTGAAGCAACATCAACACCTCATGCTGAGGAGCGCGCCCCTCGAATACCTCGGGGTAAACTCCGCGCGCGTCTCGAAGCATGGGCTACAAGCGACTCTGCGATGTCTAGTACCCGACACTATGACGGCGCTCCCATGATGTAGGGCTTGAGGGTCGCATACATGAGAGCGTGGGTGGGCGTCGGCACGCCGTGCCTCCTGCCCAGCTCGACCACCTTGCCGGAAAGCCACGGCAGCTCGATGCGATTGCCGCGCAACAGGTCGACCGCCATCGAGGCCATAAGCTGGGGCGGCGCGCTGCGGTTGAAGTTGAGCGTCCTTTCGACGGCATCGGCCGGCAAGGGCACGCCCGCGGCGCGGCCGACCGCCGTCACCTCCTCGTAGGCGGTGGTGAACCACGGCGCGATGTCGGGATCGTCGCGCAGCTTGCCGACCGGCAACCGGGTCAGCGCCATGAGGCTGGCGTTCGAGGCGAGCAGGATGAACTTCATCCAGAGGTCGGTCAGGATCGCCGGGCTCGCCACGCCATCGATGCCGGCCTTGCCGCACATCGCCGCGAACGCCTCGCCGCGCGCGCTCTTGCCGCCCTCGAGCTCGCCGAACACCATGCGCATCACCGTGCCGGTCTGGCGGATCACGCCGGGCTGGGCGATGGTGGCGCTGATATTGGCGACGCCGCCCATCACCGCGTGCTTGCCCAGGATCGGCGCCAGCCGCTCGGCGGCATCGACGCCGTTCTGCAGCGGAATCACGGCGGTGTCCGCCCCCACCATCGGCTTGATCGCCGCGCCCGCGCTTTCGACGTCCCACAATTTCACGCAGAACAGCACGACGTCGACCGGGCCGACCGATTTGGGATCGTCGGTCGCCTGCGTGGGCACGAGGTGCGTGTCGCCGCGCGGGCTCTCGACCTTGAGGCCCTGGCTCTTCATCGCCGCCAGATGCGCGCCGCGGGCGATGAAGGTGACATCGGCGCCTGCCTTGGCGAGAGCCGCGCCATAGCCGCCGCCCACGCCGCCCGCGCCCACTACCGCGATACGCATGCCACGCTCCCCATCAAGATCACGCCGGCCGTGCAGGTTGCGGACCAGCCGTCCACCCCCTCGATCCTGAGACCGCCATCGGCTGGCAAGGCATGCTCTTCGCCCTGCAGCCGCAGCCCCGCCGGCCCGGTCGGACAATAGGCGATATGCACGCCCGGCCCCAAGCGCTGCGTCTCGCCGGCCTGCAGCACCGCGAGATCGATCTGCACCCGGCTGCGATCGCCCATCAGGTTTATAACTTCGACCGGCCCTGCCTCGAGGCGGCTCACGATCCTGGTCTCGCCGGCGAAACGCACCGGCTGGAAGGGCCTGCGTACATCGATCTCGCCGTCGGGCGTCTCCAGGACCAGGCCGCCGCCCGCCACCAGCACCTGCATCCTGTCGAAGCCTGTGTAGTCGGAGAAGGGTCCCGCGGCCGTGATCGGCGTGCGCCCGAAGCGCCACACCTCGCCGTCGGACGCGATGTCGATGCTCACGCCGCCGCCGTTCTTCCACGGCGTGCGGAGGTAGCGGCCGGGATCGAGGCGCGCGATCAGGGCACGATCTTTTCGCGGCGGAAGCGCCGCAGCAGGCGCTCGAACATCGCCTCGCTGTCGACCACGTCGTGGAAGCCGTGCAGGCGGCTCTTGGTGACGTCGGACATGACGTCCCAGTCCGCCGCGTACACATAGTCGGCGAACGGCCAGGCGACGAGCTGGTCGAAGGCGATCTTCCTGAGGCCGTGCTTCTTGGTGAGCTGCGCCCACAGCCCGGCCTTGTCGGCCATGTGCTGGGTGAGGCTGATGGTCTGGACCTCGCCCACCTTCATGCCGAACACGGCCGCGATTTTCGGCCAGACGTTGCGCCAGCGGAAGTAATCGCCGTTGGTGATGTTGTAGGCCTGGTTGGCACAGCGCGGCTCCATCGCGGCCCACAGCGCGGCCTTGGCGAAATGGGCGGACTCCGTCACCTGGTAAATTGCGTCGTAGGCGCCCGGCTTGCCGGGAAAGCGCAGCGGCAGGCCGAGCTCCTTCGAGATGGCGGCATAGACCGCGATGGCGGGCAGAATGCTCATCGCCGTGCCCGGCGCGAAGCCGCACAGCGTTTGCGGCCGAAGCTCGGTGAAGCTCCATTTCTTGCCGCGCTGGAAGTCCGTGAGCCAGTCGATCTGGTCGAAATAGAAATCGGGCGGCATGTGGCGCGAATCGGTCTCGCGCATCGGCGTCTTCAGCGGCCCGAGATGGACCCCGTAATACTTTGTGCCGGTCACGAGAACGACCCTCTGCAGAGCGCGGTTTGCCTTGGCGATGGCGGTGACGGAATTCACCAGCATGTCGCGGTTGGGCGCAATGACGGAAGCATAGTCCGCGGCCGCGCCGCTGCCCGGCTGGAAGGCGGCGTAGAAGACGTGCGTGACGTCGCTCAATCCGCCGAGCTTCCTGCCCACGTCCTTGAGGTCGAGCAGGTCGACCGAGATGTGGCTGTGGCGCGGCGCGTTCTTGGCCGGACGGCGCGACAGGCCGACGACCTGCCAGTCGCCTTCGGCCAAAAGCCTGTCGACGATGTAGCGGCCGATGACGCCCAGCGCGCCCACGACCACCGCCTTCTTGGGTAGGTCCTTCATGCGGCGGCGACCGTGCCTTGCGTCAGCAGGGCCTCGATTTCGGCCGCGCTGTAGCCGGACTCCGCGAGGAGGGATCGCGTGTCCTGGCCGGTGACGGGCGCGGTCGCGCGCGGGGTGCCGTCGAGCTGATGCAGCATGCCGGGCAGGGCGGGCACCGGCACCGGCCGGTTGAGGCCGGCCTGGGTGAGCCATTGGATCAGCCCGGTCTCGCGCACGTGCGGCTGGTCGAGAAATTCGGCGTAGCTGTTCAGCCGCTCGTGCATCAGGCGCGCCTCGGTCAGGCGCTGGCTCCACACTGCCCAGGGCTCGGCCGCGAGCGCCGGCCGCACGATGGCGTAGAGCGCCACGTCGTTGGCGAGTCGCGCGGCGGGCGTGGCGAAGCGCGGATCGTCGGCCAGCGCCGGCATCTCCATCGCCGCGCAGAGCGCCCGCCAGTCGCGATCGTTGATGGCCACCATCGACATCCAGCCGTCGGCCATCCGGAACACGCCGCCCGGCACGCCACCGGGCTTCATGGTGCCGCCTTCGAGATGGCAGGCCATCAGCCGGATCGACTGCAGCGCGGTCGCCGCCTGCATCAGGCTGACATCGAGGTAGCGGCCGCGCGTCTCGTCGCGACGCGCATAGAGCGCGGCCGACAGCGCCTGGAAGGCATAGAGCGCCGTCGACATGTCGACCACGATCACCGGCACCCGGTGCGGGATGCCGTCCTCGCCGCGATTCTCGATCATCAGGCCGGTATAGGCCTGCAGCACCGGATCCATCGCCGGCCGCTCGGCGAGCGGGCCGCTCTGGCCGAAGCCCGAGATCGAGAGATAGAGCAGCCGCGGCTCGCGGGCAGCGACGCTCTCATAGTCGAAGCCGAGGCGGCGGATGGCGCCCGGCCGGAACCCTTCGAGGAAGACGTCGGCGCCCTCGAGCAGCCGCCACAGCACGTGCTTGCCGGCATCGCTCTTGAGGTCGACGGCGATGCTCTTCTTGCCGAGATTGCCGATGATCGAATAGGCCGAATGGCTGCCGTAGCGCGTGCCCAGGGTGCGCGCCCAGTCGCCCTCGCCGATGCCCTCGACCTTGATCACCTCGGCGCCGTGCTGGGCCAGCAGCATGGCGCAGTAGGGGCCGGCGATGCCCTGGCTGAGATCGACGACCTTCAGCCCGGCGAAGGGCGCGTCGTAGCTCATGTGACGGGGCTCATGCCAGCTTGACCAGCATCTTGCCGAAATTCTCGCCGCGCAGCAGGCCGATGAAGGCGCGCGGCGCCTTGTCGATGCCCTCGACGATATCCTCGCGGTACTTGAGCTTGCCGCTCTTGATCCAGTCGCCCATCTGGCGCCGCGCTGGCGCGTAGTGTTCGGCGAAGTCGGTGACGATGAAGCCCTGCGCCCGCACCCGCTTGCCGACGAAGGTGCCGAGCAGGCGCGGGCCCATCGGCGGCGTCGTGGCGTTGTACTGCGAGATCGAGCCGCACAGCGCCACCCGGCCGAAGAAATTGATGTTGCGCAGCACGGCATCGGAGATCTCGCCGCCGACATTGTCGAAATAGACATCGGGGCCGTTGGGGCAGGCCGCGCGCAGCGCCGCATCGAGATCCTTCTCGGCCTTGTAGTCGATGCAGGCATCGAAGCCCAATTCGTCCTTCACGAAGGCGCACTTCTTCGCCCCGCCGGCGATGCCGACCACGCGGCAGCCCATGATCTTGGCGATCTGGCCCACCACCTGGCCGACCGCGCCCGACGCGGCGGAGACCACGACCGTCTCGCCGGGCTTGGGCTGGCCGACGTCCAAAAGGCCGAAATAGGCGGTCATGCCCGGCATGCCGAGGACGCCGTTGGCGGTCGAGATCGGCGCGATCGACGGATCGACCTTGCGCAGGCTGGGGCCGCTGCCGATGGCGTATTCTTGCCAGCCGAGGCGATCCTCGACGATGTCGCCCACCTTGAAGGTTGGATTGTGCGAGGCCACGACCTCGCCCACCGTGCCGCCGGTCATCACCTCGTTGAGGCCGACAGCTGCTGCGTAAGAAGCCGCATCGCGCATGCGGCCGCGCTGATAGGGGTCGAGCGAGAGATACAGGACCTTCACCAGCACCTCGCCGTGCTTGGGCTCCGGCACCGGGACCTCCTCGACCCGGAAATCCGACTCGGCCGGCTCGCCCGGCGGCCGGCGCACGAGGACAACGCGGCGGTGGGTCTTGGGAATGTTGGCCATGGACGTTCGCTCCGGTTCCGGTTTGGCCGCCACCTTAGCGCGAGAGCGCAGCAGGCGGCCATGGCGATGCCATCCTGGCCAGCGCAGATGGTACGGGGTGGACACAACTCAAGTTCCTCTCCCCCGCTAGGGGGAGAGGTTAGGAGAGGGGGCAACGACGTGCGTATCCCCCTCACCCAACCTCTCCCCCTAGCGGGGGAGAGGAGCCTGATGTGGTGAGGCGTCCGCTCCATATCAGTACAGCTGGCGAGGTACCCGCGGAGCGGGATGAGCATCCGTACTGATGCCCATGACCCCTCCGCCCGCTGCGCGGGCACCTCCCCTTCGCGGACTCCGCGAAGGGGAGGAATCATGAGACCCGGCGAAGGCTCTATGGCCCAACAGCGATCGTAACGGTGTTCACCGCGAGATTGATCTCGGTGCCCGGCAAGGCCCGCGTGAGCGCGTCGGCCAACTGCTCGCCGACCCGTCGAAGGGCGGCGACGTCGGTGCTCTCGGCGCAATCCAGCGCCACCTCCAGCGTGAGCGCCCGGGCCGTGCCGCGCGAGCGGAAGGCGGCGAGGGTGAAGCCGGCCGGCAGCATGGAAATCGCCCGTTGCAGCGCTGGGCCGACCAGATGGCTGGTCGAGCGATCGAGCAGGTCGGGCGCCGAATCGCGCAACAGCGAAGCGGCGGCACGAAACATGATGCCGCACACCAGCAGGGCGCCCACCGCGTCGAACCAGGCGACCAGCAGAGGATCCTTGGCCAGCGCCGCCCCCGTCATGGTCACCTGCACCACGACGGAGGACAGCAGCCGGGCCCGGCGCGCCTTGCGCTGGGCCTCCATGATGGCCGACGGCCGGCCGCGCGCGGCGAGCCTGACCTTTTCCCAGGCGACGAAGTTGATGAAGACGTTGATGGCGCCGGCCACGGCAGCGAGGCTGAGCCCAACCGGCGTCGCCAGGCTGTGGCCGGCGGCGATCAGGCCGAGCGCGTCGGTGCCCAGCCAGATCGCGGCCGCGATCAGGCCGCAGGCGATGGCGATGCTGCAGAGCTGCTCGATCTTGCGGGTGCCGAAATCGAAGCCGGACAGCCGGCCGCGATGAAGGCGGCGCAGCACCGCGAGCGACACCAGGTCGATGGTCCACATCATGTTGCCGCGCATGCTCTCGGCGAGGCAGGTGAGCGAATTGCCGGCCAGCCCGACCACGAGCAGCAGCGCCCCGATGAAGCCATCGAGGATCGCGGCCAGCAGCAGGGCCGATTCACGCCGCCGCTGCTCGGGCGTGATGAGTGCACTGCCCGTCATTGAGGGGCGTTTTCGCTGGGGGCGCGCCACTCCAGTGGCGCGTCTTTCGCCGAGCCTACAGAAGATCGCGCCACTGGAGTGGCGCGCCCCCAGCGAAGAGACTCGAGGCTGTTCAAACGGAGCACGCTTCAGCTCAGCCCCAGCCGCGCCAGCAGCACCGCGAGCACGCCGGCGCTCGGGAAATGCACGTAGGCGGCGCGGCCGACCGGGCAGGACGCGAATGCGTGCGGGTCGCCGTCGAGCTTGAGCAGCACCTGCGCGTCGCCCGGCTGGCGACCCTTGGCGACGGCGGCGAGATCGGCCGCGCCCAGCGTCTCGGCGCCGCCGCGCAGGGCCACCACGTGCGCCTCGCGCCATGTGCCGTCGCCCTCGAGGATCGCCTCGGCCTTGCTGCCGAGCGGGATCAGCGGCAGCGCCGCGTCGGATACCGGCGCATCGATGAACAGGTCGTTGCAGTCGATCCACTTGGCGACCGGGTCGCCCAGCCCGACGGTGGCGCCGCGGCCGACGATGAGGCTGCGGACGGTGGCGCCGGGCGGCGCCAGCACCGGCGCCTTCTCCTTCAGGCGAAAGGCCTCGCGTGCCGCGTCGAGCGCCTGGGCGGCCTCGCTCTCGGCCGAGCGCGCCTGTTGCAGCTGCAGGCGGGCACCCTTGATCTCGGTCTTCGATTCCTGCCAGTCGCCGTAGGCCCATTGCAGGCTGCTGCCGTCCGGCGCCCGGAACAGGCCGTCCGCGGCCGCTGCCTGCCGCCGCTTGGCCTGCTGCAGCGCCATGCGCTCGGCGGCGAGCTCGGCCTCGGCCTCGTCCAGGCGGATCCTGGCCTCGTCGCGATAGTCGCGCGAGCGGTAGCCGCCTTCGGAAACGTTGCGGCTGCGCTCGGCGATCTCCGCGGCGAGCGCCGCCTTGGCCGCCAGCGAGACCACGCGCGCCTAGCGCCAGGCGATCTCGTCGGCGAGATCGGCGCGGTAGTCGGCGGCGTTGCGCTTCATCAAGTCGCGCCGCTGGCGGTCGAGCTCCTGCACCGAGTCGAGGTAGTCGGTGGCGGCGGCGAGGCGCGTGCGGGCGTTGGCGAGGGCGGCTTCGGCGAGGCGGACCGGCGCCGGATCGAGCCGGTCGTTCACGATCTCCAGGATCACGCCGTCGGTCCCGACCGGGGCGCCGATCGGCGGCAGGTTGGCCGGCGCCCGGCCCTGGATCGGCGCCGTTGCGAGATGGGTCCAGGCGGTGACGGCCGAGCCGCGCACCAAGGTGGCGGCGAGGTAGGGCCACAGCATCACGACGGCGTAGAGGACCAGCGCGGCGGCGGCGAGCCAGATGGCGAACGAGGAGGGCCACGCGCGCAGCAGGCGCGAGCCATGCTTCCAACGGTTGCCGCGCGGGCTCAAAGTTGACGTCACCTGCTGAACCGCACCGGCGAGAGGATCGTCCTTTGGACAGACAGTATGTAAGTTTTCACGGGCCTGCCACTGGACCGATGCCGCCCGACTTCACCATGTAACGCGCAGGCCGGCGGTCAGCGCGTGGCTTGAGTCCTGGCCCGCGATGTTGCCCTCGTAGCGGAGGTAGACGCCCATCGCCTCGGCGATCGCGGTGCTGGCCGAGAAGCCCAGCACCGCGCCGTCGCGAGCGGGCGCCGCGCCGAACACCGTGAACGGCACGCCCGGCGCGCCAATGAACGACGCCGTCACCGGACGCGCGGTGTCGGCGTACTCATGGCTCCAGCCAAGCCGCAACTGCCCCGCGATCTTGTCGTGCAGGCCGACATCCATTGCCGCACCGACCTGCGCGCCGAAGATGGTGCGCAGGGAGCTGGTGGTCTGCTGTGCCACGCTGAGGTCGAGCGACTGCGCGCCGGTCTCGGTGAATCCGTTCTGCGTCACCGTCGAACCCTGGAGCAGACCGAACGGCGTCAGGTAGTAATCCGCAGCGCCGCCGAGATCGAACTGCCAGCCCGCCTCGACCTGGCCCAGGAACTGGTTGCCGGCGGTCTGGCCGAAGGCGGTGCGCGGCTGCAGGCCGGGGATGTTGATCGGCCGCCACAGCTGGTTGGCATTGTAGGCGTAGGCCGCCAGCGCATCGACGTAGACCGGGCCCTGGGTGAAGCTGCCGTAGAGGCCGGCCTGGACGGTGTCGGTGACGCTGCGGCCGTCGAAGCCGCCGGTCCATTGGCCGCCGGTCTGGTAACCCACGGTGACACCAGCCAGGAAGTTGGGGGCGATCTGGCGGTCGAGGCCGCCCGAGAAGCCGCCGACGCTGTAGGTGAAGGTGCCGGCATTGGTGTTGCCGGCGATGGTGCCGGTGCCGCCGACCGCGCCGCCCCAGGCGCCCCACAGCGCGGGCTCGGTGGCGTCGCAGGCGACATCGCAGGCTTCGGCCAGCGCGACCTTGGGGCCGCTGCCGCTCCTGCTGCCGGCGCGGTTGGCGAAGCTGGACATGAAGAGCTGGGCGCCCTGCACCATTGAATTGGAGAAGCCCGCGTAGTTCTGGCCGCTGATCGCGGTCAGCGTCGCCGGTCCTTGGGCAGTGCTGAGAACGCTGAGCGCGTTCAGCACGGCGCCGAAGTCGCCGATGGCGGTCGGGTTGGCGATGTCGAGGGCGCGGCCGACGGCGCGCTGGTTGTCCGTCTGCGCGCCGGCCGCGAAGGCGCCGCGCGGTTGGAACAGCAGCAGGTAGACGTTGTTGGCGTCGTAGGACAGCGAGGGCGTCAGGAAGGCGAAGTTGCTGCTCACGCTCGAGTAGGCGCCATTCACGCCGCCGGTCGCGTTCAGGATGGTGTAGGTGGTGTTGCGGCCGTAGGTGCCCGACTGGGCCAGCACCTGCACGGTGCCGCCGTTCAGCGTTGCCGTGCCGCCGACATTGATCCTGTCACTCTGGCCGGCCGCGTTGACCTCGACCTGATAGGTGGTGTTGGCCGCCTGCACGAGGTTGCCGCGGACCGTGAGGGTGCCGATCGAGTTGCCCGGCGCCATCGTGCCGGCGTTGGCGACCAGGCCGGCGATCGTGCCGCTGCCGCCCAGAGTCCCGCCGTTCATCGTGACGCCGCTCGCCAGGCTGCCGTTCACGACCAGCCCGCCGGCATTGAGCGTCGTGCCGCCGGTGTAGGTGTTGGCGCCCGCCAGGGTGAGCGTCCCGCTGCCGACCTTGAGCAGCGAACCGCCGGTGCCGCCGGCCGAACCGCCGTCGGCGATGACGCCACTCACCGTGGTCGAGAGGTTGTTGGAGCCGACCGTGAGCTGCTTCGAGCCGATCTGATAGAGGCCGGCGCCGGCAATCGAGCCGGCGGTCGTCCCGCTCGTCGTCAGGCCCGAGATGTCGACCGTACCGCCTGCGTTGGCCACGATGTTGGCGCTGCTTGCGCTGCTCGCCTCGAAGAAATACGTGGTGCCGCCGCTGTTGTTGATGATGGTGGCGTTCCCGGCACTGCTCGTCTCGCCGAAGTACGCGATCCCGCCGATGTTGTTGACGATGGTGGCGTTTCCGGCGCTGCTGGTTGCGAAGAAATAGCTGCCGCCGGCCAGGAACGTCGACCGATCCAGCGAACCGTTGGTGCTGTTGACGATGGTCGCGCTGCCGGCCGTGCTGGCCTGGAAGAAGGCCGTTTGACCGTTGTTCCTGTTGAGGATGGTGGCGTTGGCGGCAGTGCTTGAATCATTGAAATTGGTCGTTCCGCCGAAATTGTTTGGCGAAACCAGCACGCCGTCGTTGACGATGGTGGCGGTGCCCGCGCTGCTGCTGTTGAAGAACTGCGTGAAGCCGAGCTGATTGTTGAAGATGCGGGCGTTGGCCGCGCTGCTGCCATTGGCGAACACCGTGGCGGCCTCTTGAGTGTTGATGAAGGTCGGCGCGAACGAGGAACCGTTCGCGATGCCGCTGTTGATGACGAGGTTGGCGTTGCTGAGGGCGAACATATAAACCGGCGCCGCCGCGCTGAACTGCATCGTATTGATCGACGCGTTGTTCGAGATTGTGACCGCTGTGGGCGCACCGTTGCTGGTGAAGGTCGCCGTGTTGTCGGGAACCGTCGGCGTGGAGCTCCAGTTGGTGCCGGTGGTCCACTCGGCGCCGGGACCGGTCCAGACGCCGTCGACGGCATGCGCATCGCGGCCTGCCATCGCGATGCCGGCCAGACAGGTGCCGGCCAGAAGGGGCGCGGCGAAGCGGCTGGCCAGCGTCGAACGATTCCTTCCGCCCATATCCCCCATCCCCATGGCCCGGCTTCGCACCGGTTGCTGAAGGGAACCATGCCGCTGACCGCACGCGGACCGAGGTCGAAAAGACCCGGATCGACCCCATCAGCGCCGGTTCGGCCACTCCCCTTTTTGGAACGGAGGGTAGCACATTGCGTGTCCGAATGGGCAGGCTGCGGATTGTGCGCAGCGGTCGGCGAATTGTGTGGGCCGGTCGGTTTTTCTCACCCTGTGAAGCGGACGGCTGGGTCCACTCACCAGGTCATGCGCACGCCGATGTTGAGCGCATGGTTGTCGGTGCCGGTGGCGATCTCGCCGTCGTAGCGCAGGTAGATCTGCGTCGCCGCGGCGATGGTGGTGGTGGCCTGCAGGCCGACCACCGCGGCGTTGCGCAAGGGCGTGGCGCCGAACACGGTGAAGGAGTTGCCGGGCGCGCCGGCGAAGGCCGCCGTGATCGGCCGCGCGACGTCGGCGAACTCGTGCATCCAGCCGAGGCGGACGGCGAAGTCGACCTTCTTGTCGTTGCCGAGGCCGATCGAGCTGCCGAGATCGGCGCCGATGGTGGTGCGCTGCGAGTTGGTGGTCTGCTGCGCGACGTTGAGGCTGAGCGACTGCGCGCCCGATTCCGAGAAAGCATTCTGCGTTACGCTCGAGATCTGGAAGCGACCGAACGGGGTGATGGTCGCCGATGCCGGCGCATAGACGCCCACCTTGTAGCCGCCCTCGACCTGGCCGAGGAACTGGTTGGCGCCGGTCGAGCCGCTGGCGGTGCGCTGCTGCAGGCCGGGGATCAGGATCTGGCGCTGCAGCTGGTTGCCGTAATAGGCGTAGCCCGCCAGCGCGTCGACGTAGAAGCCCGCCTGCGTGAACGAGCCGTAGGCCGCGACGCTGACGCTATCGCTCCAGCCCTGGCCCATGAAGGAGTTCACCCACTGGGTGCCGTGGGTGTAGCCGACGCCGATGCCGGCCAGGAAGCGCGGATCGAAGCGATAGTCCATGCCCGCTGCCGCGCCGCCGAAGTTGTAGGTGAGCGTGGAGGCATTGCCGTCGCCCAGCACGCGAGCCGAGACCGCCGAGCGCGCTCGCCCACGCGCTCAGCGGGCCCGTGCCATCGCAGCTCTCGACCTCGCAGGCCTGCGCCATCGCCTGGCGCTGGCCGGCGCTGGCGCTGCTGCCACGTGCGTTGGCCATCTGCTGACCGAGCGCGTTCATGAACAGCGCGGCGTTGTTCGTGTTCATGGTGCCGAAGTCGGCATACGGCTGGCCGCTGATCGTATCGAGCGCGACCGGTCCCTGCGCGATGTTGAGACCGGCCAAGCGCGCCGATCACCGTGGCGAAGTCGCCGGAGGCGTTGGCGAAGCTCTGGTTGAGCGCCGATGCCGACCGCCTTCTGGTTGGGCGTCAGCGCCAGGAAGCTGGGCGTGAAGGCGGTCTGGCCGGCAACGCCAGGGTGAGGAACACGTCGTTGGCGTCATAGCTCAGCGTCGGCGTCAGGAAGGCGAAGTTGCTGGTCACGCCCGCGTAGGTGCCCGAGACGCCGCCGGTGGCGCGCACGATCGTGTAGGTCGTGCTGTTGGCGTAGCTGCCCGCGGCGCGCCAGCACCTGCACCGTGCCGCCCTGGATCGCCGCCGCGCCGCCGACATTGATGCGGTCGCCCTGGCCCGCATTGTTGACCTCGACCTGGTAGGTCGAGCCCGCCATCTGGGTGTAGGAGCCGTTCACCGTTAAAAGGCCGATCGAGTTGCCGGGCGCGAGGGTGCCGCCGTTGACCACGCTGCCGCCGATCGTGCCGTTGCCGCCCAAGGTGCCGGCCGACGCCGACCGCGACATTGCCGACGATGCTGCCGTTCATCGCCAGGGTGCCGGACCAGCACCGCGGTGCCGCCGGTGTAGGTGTTGGTGCCGGTGAGGTTGAGCGTGCCCAGCCCCTGCTTGGCGAGGCCGCCAGTGCCGGTGAGGCCCGTGGCGAAGGTGATGGTGTTGCCGTTGGTATCGAAGATGCCGCCGCCGGCGCCGAGCGGCATCAGCTTGGAGGAGATATCGGCGGTGCTGCCGGCGGCCCACTGCAGCCCGCCGCCATTGAGCGTGACCATGCCCGAGCCGAAGTTGCTGGCTGAGTTGAAGTTGATCAGGCCGCCGCTCACCACCGTGCCGCCGCTGTAGGTGTTGTTGGCGGTAAGTGTCAGCGTGCCCACGCCCTGCTTGGTGAGCGCGCCGGCACCCGAGATCGTCGAGGCGAACGTGACGTTGTTGCCGTTGGTATCGAAGGTGCCGCCGCCGGCGCCGAGCGGTGCCAGGCGCGAGGAGATGTCGACCGTATTGCCGGTCGCCCACTGCACGCCGCCGCCGTTCAGCGTGATCGCGCCGGTGCCGAAATTGTTCAGCGCCGCGAAGTTTATGAGGCCGCCCGACACCGTGGTGCCGCCGCTGTAGGTATTGGCGCCGGTGAGCGCGAGGATGCCGCTGCCCTGCTTGACCAGCGCAGCGCCGGTGCCGCCGCCGATCCCGCCATCGGCGATCGCGCTGGCGAGCGTCGTGTTGCTCGCGCTGTTGGTGGTGAGCACCAGGTTGCCGAGCGCGATCGTGCCGCCGGTGCCGGAGAGCGCTCCTACCGTCTGGTTGGCGGCGAGCTGCGACATGTCGAAGGTGCCGCCGTTCACCGTCAAGGCGCCGGTCGAGGCCAGCGAGGAGCCGCTGATCATTTCCAAGCGTGCCGGCGTTGACCGTGGTGCCGCCGGTGTAGGTCGTCGGCGCGCCGTACCTCAGCGTGCCGGCGCCGGTCTTGGTGAGGCCGCCGGGGCCGCTGATGGTCGCGCCGAAGCCCAGGGTGAAGCCGTTGGTGTTGATCGTGCCGCCGCCGGCATTGAGCGTGGTCGATGGCGACAAGGCCATGCTGCCGTTGATCTGCAGTGTGCCGCCGTTGAAGCTGAGCGTGCCGCCGCCCAGCGCGGCGGCCGTGGCGAGCGCCAGGGTGCCCTGATTGATCGCGAGGCCGCCGCCGAACGTGTTGTTGCCGGTGAGCGTCAGCATGCCGACGCCCTGCTTGGTCACGCCGCCGGTGCCGGTGAGGTTGCCGGCGTAGGTGCCGGTCGACGCCTGGTCGAACACCACCGCAGCGTTGTTCAGGATGTCGCCCTGCAGGCTTGTGGTGTTGCCCTGCAGGATGCCGGCCGTGACCGTCGTGCCGCTGGTGTAGGTGTTGGCGCCCGTCAGAATAAGCGTGCCGGCACCGTCCTTGATCACCGCGCCGCCGCCCGTGACGACGGTGCCGAGCGTCTGGGTGGTCGGCTGGAGGAAGGTCAGCGAGCCGGCCTGGATTCCGATATTGCCGGTGAAGCTCGCTCCCGTCTGGAGCGTGAGCGTGTTGGCACCGCCGGTGAAGGTGATGGCGTCGGCCCGCGTCGTGCCGTTACCGCTCAGGCCGCCGGCGATACTGCCGTTGTTGACGATGGTCAGGCCGGAGCCCGAGATGCCGGCGCCGCCGGCGCCTGGACTGCCGGCCGTTCCACCGGCGGTGCCCCCGAGTGCGCCGCCGTTGCCGCCCGCAATCGAGCCGCCGTTGGTGATCGCGAGGCCCGAACCGGTGAGACCCGTGCCGCCGACGCCGCCGTTGCCGCCGCGGGAAGCGCCGGGGCCGAAACCGCCGTTGCCGCCCGCACCGCCCTGGATCGTTCCGGATGTGGTGAGGCTGGCGCCGGTCGTGAACGCCAGGCCAAAGCCGCCGCTGCCGCCATTGCCGCTTGACCCCAAACCACCGAAAGATGTGCCGCCCGCGCCGCCGGCACCGCCGGTGAAGGCGGCCGGGCTCGTGAAGGAGCCCGAGCCGGTGACCACCGCGCCATAACCGCCGGCGCCGCCGCCGCCACCGCCGCTGCCGCCGGAGTTGACGTTGCCGCCGGTGCCGCCGCTGCCGCCGGTGGTCCCGACCACCGGAAGCGATGCGCTGACCGACCCGTGAGCGCCGCCGCCGCCGCCGCTAGCGCCGGCGCCGGTGCTGCCGGCTTGGCCCGCGGCTCCGGGGGTGAGGCCGCCTTGGCCGCCGGCGCTGCCGCCGCCATTGCCGCCCGTGCCGCCCGTGCCGCCGGTGGTGCCCGCGCCGCCGCCGCCGCCGCCGCCGAGGCCGCCGCTGCCGCTGCCGATGCCGCCCGTGCCGCCAGCGCCGGTCGCCGAATTGGCGCCGCCCGAACCGCCCGAGCTGTTGAAGCCGAAGCCGCCGCTCCCGCCGTCCGCCCAGGCCGGCGCGGCGACGCCGGCCAGGCAGGTGCTCATCAGCAGAAGCGCGGCAAGGCGGCCGGCCGGCGTCGAACGTCCCAGTCCGTGCATATCCCAATCCCCGAGGCCCGGCTTTGCGCCGGCTGTCAATGCAGGAAGCATGGCCCGGATCGCACGCCCGCTCGCCCTCTTCCCATTGGCGAGAGCATAGTGCACTGCCTGAGAAAAGCGACAACAGCGGACCATGCGCGCCGGCCGACTGATCATGAGCGCCGGTCGCGTGCAGGCGATGCGAATTGCCGGAGTCTTAACCAGGAGAAGCGTAGGCCGACGTTGATTGCATGGTTGTCGGTGCCGCCCCCGGCGCCGCCCTGTGCCACCGCATTGTTGATCGTGAGATTGGACACCGACACCATGCCCGCCTGCACGAAGATGTCGCGGCCGGTGTTGATGGCGTCGAGCGTGACGTTGTTGCCGCCGGCGGCGTTGGAATCGAAGATCGCCTGGCGCAGCGAGCCGGCCGGGCTCGTCGGCATGTACGCCGGCAGTTGGTACAGTTCCACGACGGCTGACGTACGTGCTTCACGTATCGATTGCGGGGAAGGCGGTGACAGCAATGCTGGCACCGCCGATGGCGATACAAGCCATTGTGTGCCTCGCCGCGCGACCAACTTTTGCTGGCCCTCTACGGAGCGCAAAAAGTCCCGCGGCTCTTTGGTCCAAAATCCACACTAAAGTTATTGCTTGTTATCTTTAGTGATGCTATTAAGACGCCATGAGCACGATGGCCCGTCCCTCCAACTACTCCCGCGACCTATTCGATCTGGCGCAGAACGACAACCGGCGGCCGGAGGACTGGCGGGCGCAGGCGCAAACGACGCCGGAGGTCTTCGTCGACGACATCGCGCTGCTCGATGCCGCCGGCGAGAGCGTGCGTCATGCCGGCGATTGAGCGGGAGCGCGTCCTTTGGCTGAGACAGCGCTTGCGGAAATTGCGGAAATCCCTCGCGCCGGTTCAGGTCCGCCCTACGTTCACTGTCGCCTCGCGCGGGGAATCCCCGCGCTGGAGCGCAGCGCCTGTCCTGAGCGAAGTCGAAGGAAAGGACCTCATGACGTGTCATCGAGCACGTCGGTAGCAATCGGCATGAGATCCTTCGCTGCGCTCAGGATGACATGAAAGCCGATGTTTACTTTCTTGCGATTCCGGGTACTACGCCGGCTCCTTGATGCGATACCACGCGACGTAGAGCGCCGGCAGGAAGAGCAGCGTCAGCAGCGTCGCCACCACGATGCCGCCGATCATGGCGAAGGCCATCGGGCCCCAGAAGACCTCGCGCGCGATCGGGATCATGCCGAGGCTGGCGGCTGCGGCGGTGAGCAGGATCGGCCGCATGCGGTGCATGGTGGCCTCGACCACGGCGTTCCAGGGCGCGAGCCCGTCGGCGTGGAAGGCGTCGATCTGGGTCACCAGGATCACCGTGTTGCGGATGATGATGCCGATCAGCGCCAGCACGCCCAGGATGGCGACGAAGCCCAGCGGCTGGCCGGTGACGAGCAGCGCCGCCACCACGCCGATCAGGCCGAGCGGCGCCACGCTCACCACCAGGAACAGTTTCTGGAAGCTCTGCAGCTGCAGCATCAGCACGGTCGCCATCAGGAACAGCATCAGCGGCACCACGTCGGCGATCGGCCGCTCGCCCTTGCCGCTTTCCTCGACCGTGCCGCCGACGGCGATCGAATAGTCGGTTGGCAGCTGGGCGACGAATTTTTCGACCGCGGGCTTCAGCTGCTGGACCACGGTGGCGGGCTGCAGGTCGCCCACCATGGCCGCCTGCAGGGTGATGGTCGGCAGCCGGTTGCGCCGCCACACGATCGGCTGCTCGATCTGGTACTGCACCGTGGCGATGGCGGGCAGCGGCACCGGCTGGCCGTCGCGACCGGCGAGCTGCAGGGTCTGGAAGGTCTCGATCGACACCCGCTCGGCGCGGTCGGCGCGGGCCACGATGTTGATGATGTAGATGCTGTCGTACATCTGGGTGATCGCCGAGCCGCCGACCACGTTGTTCAGCATGGTCGCGATGTCCTGCGAGGAAACGCCGAGCTGGCGCGCGCGGTTCTGGTCGACGTCGATGCGCAGCGCCATGCTGGGCTCGTTCCAGTCGTAGACGATGCCGCCGACATGGGGGTTGGCGCCGATGACATCGGCGAATTTCAGCGCCAGCCCGCGCACCGTCTGGATGTCCGGCCCGCCCAGCCGGTACTGGATCGGCCGGCCGACCGGCGGCCCGAGGTCGAGCGGGTGGACGAAGCCGTCGATGCCGACGAATTCGTCGCGCACCAGTTTTTTCAGGCGCGCCGGCGACTCGTTGGCGGGCGTCGAAGTCCCGGGTGACGATCACGACCTGGCCGAAGAAGGGATTGGCGAGCTGCTCGTCGAGCGGCAGGTAGAAGCGCACGGCGCCCTGGCCGACATAGGAGCTCCAGCGCACGATGTCGGGATCGCCGGCCAGCGTCTTCTCCAGCCGGTCCATTTCGACCTTGGTCTCGGCGATCGAGCTCGATTGCAGCAGGGTCATGTCGACCAGCAGCTCGGGCCGGTCGGCGGCGGGGAAGAACTGGTTCTGCACGGCGCCCAGCCCGACGACCGACAGCGGCGAACAGCGCCAAGGTGAGGGCGATGGTGATCCAGCGCCATCGGAGCGCGAGCAGCAGGAAGGACTGGAAGCGGGCCTTGAGTCGCGACGGCCCTTCCTGGCCGCCCTTGACCGCGCTCGGCAGCATGGTGACGCCGAGCAGCGGCGTGAACAGCACGGCGACCGCCCACGAGATCAGCAGTGCGGCGGCGATCACGGCGAACAGCGTGAATGTGTACTCGCCGGCCGAGCTGCCGTTCAGCCCGATCGGCACGAAGCCCGCCACCGTGACCAGGGTGCCGGTGAGCATGGGAAAGGCCGTCGAGCTGTAGGCGAAGGTGGCCGAGCGTTCGAGCGAATCGCCCGCCTCGCGCCGGGCCACCATCATCTCGACCGAGATCATGGCGTCGTCGACCAGCAGGCCGAGCGCGATGATCAGGGCGCCGAGCGAGATGCGCTGCAGGATGATGCCGGAATACTCCATGAACACGAAGGTGGCGGCCAGCACCAGCGGGATGGCGATCGCCACCACCAGGCCGGCGCGCAGCCCGAGGCTGATGAAGCTCACGACCAGCACGATCGCGACCGCCTCGAACAGAGCGCGCGTGAAGCCGCCGATCGCCTCGTCGACGACCGCCGGCTGGTTGGAGACCAGGTGCACGCCGACGCCGATCGGCAGCTCGGCCACCACCCGCGTCATGTGCGCCCGCAGATCCTTGCCGAACTGGATGAGGTTGCTGTTCTCCTTCATGCCGATGGCGATGCCGATCGCCGGCTGGCCGTTGAAGCGGAACAGGGGCTGCGGCGGGTCGACGATAGCCGCGCGTGATGGTGGCGACGTCGGCCAGGCGGAAGAAGCGGTCGTTGACCCGGATGTTGACGGCGCGCAAGGCCTCGACCGACCTGAACTGGCCGCTCACCCGCAAGGTCACCTGCTCGGGGCCGGCCTGCACGATGCCGGACGGCGCCACCGCATTCTGCTGCTGCAGGCTGGTCAGCACCGCCTGCTGGTCGACGCCGAGCCCGGCGATGTGCCGGGTCGAGAAGTTGAGATGGACGACCTCGTCCTGCACGCCCAGCAGCTCGACCTTGCCGGCGCTCGGCAGCTTCAGGATCTGGGCGCGCGCCTGCTCGGCATAGTCGCGCAGCTGGCGGAAGGAGAGGCCGTCGGCGGTCAGCGCATAGATGTTGCCGAACACGTCGCCGAACTCGTCGTTGAAGAACGGGCCCTGCACGTTGGTGGGAAAGTCGCTCTTGATGTCGTTGACCTTGTTGCGCACCTGGACCCAGATGCCCTTGACGTCGCGGCCGGGCGTGTCGTCCTTCAGGTTGACGAAGATGGTGGTCAGGCCCGACGTCGTGTAGCTCTTGGTGAAGTCGAGCGAACCCAGCTCCTGCAGCTTGCGCTCGATGCGGTCGGTGACCTGGTTGGTCATCTCCTCGACCGTGGCGCCCGGCCAGCTCGCATAGACGACCATCGACTTGATGGTGAAGGAGGGGTCCTCCTGGCGGCCCAGCCGCATGTAGGAGAGGCCGCCCGCCAGCACGATCGCCAGCATCAGGTACCAGACGAAGGAGCGGTGGCGGAGTGCCCACTCCGAGAGGTTGAAGCCGTTCATGGCGCGAGCTTCACGATCTGCCCCGGTGCGAGGCTGTGCGCGCCGGCGATGACGACGCGCGCGCCGCCCGGGAGGTCGGCCGCGCCGCTGCCGGCCGCGACGGTGACGGTGTCTTCATCGCGCGACAGCACGGTCACTTCGTGCAGCGCCACCGTGCTGCTGGCCGGATCGACCAGCCAGACGAACGCCTTGCCGTCCTTGTCGAGGAGCGCCGTGGCCGGCAGGTCGATGCGCGGCGACACCGGGCGTGTCAGCGTGACGGCGATGGTGATGCCGAGGCGAAAGGCGTCCGGCGGATGGTCGAGAGTGAGGAAGACGCCGCGCATGCGGCTCGACGCGTCGGCCGTCGGATCGACGCTGCGCACGGCGGCGGCTTTCATGGACACGACATGATCGAGATCGACTGTGATGGTGAAGTCGTTGGCATGCGAGAGCATGTCGGCGAGTTCGTTGGGCACGGCGATCACCGCCTCGCGGATCTCGGGCCGGGCGACGGTGACGATCTTCTGGCCGGCATTGACCACCTGTCCGGGCTCGGCGTAGCGGCCGGTGACGACGCCGTCGAAGTCGGCCTTGAGCTGGGTGAAGGAGAGCAGGTCCTTGGCCTTGCGCAGCGAGGCCCGCGCGCGCGTCAGGTTGGCCTCGGCGGTCTCGCGGTTGCGCTGGATCAGCTCGAACTGGGCCGGCGCCGTGATGTTGTGCTGGGCGAGATCGCGCTGGCGGGCTTCCTCGGCCTCGGCGTTGGCGAACTGCGCCTCGGCATTGGCGACCGTGGCCTCGGCGCTGCGGACGGCCAAGGTCTGCACTGCGGGATCGAGGGCGGCCAGTTCCTGGTCCTTGGCGACGATGGCGCCGACATCGACGAAGCGCGCCACCATGCGGCCGAAGATGCGGAAGCCCAGGTCGGACTTGTAGCGCGGCTCGATGGTGCCGGCGTAGGGACCCAGCGTATCGGTGGTGCGCACGGCGGCCACGACCGACAGCACCGGCCGGACGGGGGGCGTCGGCTCCTGGTCGTCATCGCGACAGGCGGCCAGGCCGAGCAGCAGGACCGCGGCGACCCAAACCCATTTCGACGCCGCCTGACTCCTCCGCCCGCTACGCGGGCGCCTCCCCTCGCAAAATGAACGATCGCATTCGCACTTCCCGCTCAAAGTCCCTCTCCGCCGCGGAGCGGGGGAGAGGGTGGGGCCCATTGCGAAGCAATGGGAGGGTGAGGTGGTGCGTCGTAAGGGCGGGATGCTTCCGTTTGCAGATGTCGATGCCCACCTCACCCTCCCCGCGCAAGCGCGGGTCCCCTCCCTCTCCCCCCGCGATGACGCGGGCGGAGAGGGCCTCTGACGCGATATCTGAATCCAACAGTCGTAAAACGAGGGGAGGAGAAAAGCCCTGGCCCTCATCGCCTACGGCCCCGTCGGCTTGCGGTCGTTCGCGATCTCGACCTTCTGGCCCTGCCGCAGCATCTGCACGCCGGCGCTGACGACGATCTCGCCCGTCTGCAGGCCGCTCGACACGGCGATGCGGTCCTTGGTGTAGCTCGAGATGGTGATGGGCTTCAGCGACGCGATGGTGCCGCCGGGATCGAGCACCCACACGGCCGGCCGGCCATCGATCTCGAACAGCGACGCCCAGGGCAGCAGCACGACCTTCTGCTGCCGCGTCGGGCCGGTGCCGTCGACCAGCGCGCCCAGGGTCATGGCGGGCGGCGTCTCGCGCAGGCCGATCTTCACCATCACCGTCTGCGTGCTGGGATTGACCGCCGGCGAGATCTCCCGCAGGTCGCCCAGGGTTTTAACCGCGGGATCGGAGACCAGCGAGATGACGAGCCCCTCGCCGGTGGCGACATTGGCCAGCGCCCATTCATGGACATTGAACACCGCGTCGCGCGGGCCGTCGCGCGCCAGGCTGTAGACCGGTTGCGCCTGCGCTACCACCTGGCCGGCCTCGGCCATGCGCGCCACGATGATGCCGTCGGCGTCGGCGCGCAGCTCGGTGTAGGCGAGCTGGTCCTGCGCCACGGAGAGGTCGGAGTGCGCCTGGTCGAGCTGCGCCTTGGCCGAGCGCAGCGACGCCTCGGCCTGGTCGTAGTCGCGGCGCGTGGTGTTGCCGCGGCCCAGAAGATCCTTCTGGCGCTCGAAGGCGGCGGTCGCCTGCCGCAGCGCGGCCTCGGCCGAGGCGACGCCGGCCTGGGCCGAGACCAGCTCGGCCCGCTGCTCGTCGGGATCGAGCCTGGCCAGCACCTGGTTCTGCACGACATGGTCGCCGACATTGACCAGGCGCTCGCTGATCTTGCCGCTCAGGCGAAACGACAGGTCGGTGCGCACCTGGGCGGCGATCACGCCAGTCAAGGTGATGGGCGGTGCGAAATCGACGATTTCCGTCGTCACGACCCTGACCCGGGTGAGGTGCGTCCCCTCGGCCGCGTCCTCTTTGCAGCCGGCAAGGACGACGAGGCAGACAAGCCAGCAAATTGTCGTCGCTCGAAGGATCCGCCCGCTCCCCGTTTTGCCCGATGCTATCAGGTGCGGCATGATCGTGCGATGCCGACCATCAAGCGCCTGTCATTCATCGGACTCGAATACGCCTTTGCGCCGGAGAAGGCCTACGGCATGTCGCGCGGCGGCGGCTTTCGCCGCCAGGGCGGGCTGGTCGAGGTTTTAACCGACGCCGGCGTGCGCGGCTTCGGCGAGGCGTTCGGCAATCCGCGGGTGACCCGTGAATATTTCCGCATGGTCGAGCCGATGTTCGTGGGCCGAAGCGTGTTCGACTTCGACCATGTCGAGGCGCGCATACGAAACGCGATGTATCACCTGGGCGTCGGCAACCAGCTCACGGCCTGCCTGGCCGGCATCAACGTCGCGCTCTGGGACGCCATCGCGCGCGGCTTCGGTGTGCGGGTCTGCGACCTGATCGGCGGCTGCGGGATGACGCGCATCCCGGCCTACGCCTCGACCGGCTTCTTCTCCGGCGATCCGGACCGGCAGCTCGATCACATGCTGGCCGAGGCGGCGGGCCATCCCTATGCCGGCGCCAAGATCAAGATCGGCCGCGGCATCAAGAACGATGTCGAACGCGTGCGGCGCGCCCGCGAGACGCTCGGGCCGGACAAGCTGCTGATGGTCGATATCAATGGCGCCTACACCGCCGACGTGGCGCTGGAGTGCGCCCGTGCGATCGAACCCTTTCGACATCCACTGGATCGAGGAGCCGCTGCCGCCGGGCGACTTCCGGGGCTACGCCGAATTGCGCGCCCGCTCGCCGATCCCCATCGCGGCCGGTGAAGCGCATCACACGGTGCGCGACTTCCGCGCCCTGATCGACGGCCGCTGCGTCGATATCGTGCAGCCCTCGATTCCCACCGTCGGCGGCCTGACCGAAGCCAGGCGAATCGCCACCTTGGCCCACGCGCAGAATCTCCGGGTGGCGCCGCATGTCTGGGGCGGCGCGGTCGGTCTGGCCACGGCCTGCCATTTCATCGCATCACTGCCGGCCACGCCGCACACCGACCATCCGCCGTATCCGCTGATGCTCGAATACGACATGAGCGACAATGCGCTGCGCACGCAGTTGCTGAAGAGGCCGCTCAGGCTCGAGGCCGGCCACGTGCTGTTGCCCGAGGGGCCGGGACTGGGCATCGAACTCGATCTCGATGCCGTCGAGCGCTATCGCGTTTGCTGACGGGCGCGGGGCGTGCCAATGTTTTGTGGGTGCAAGAAATACGCAATATTCAGGGGGAATCACGGATGCTTAAGACTTCGCGTCGGACAATCGTGGCGGGTGCGGCTCTGGCCGCCATGGCGTGGGCAGGCCAGGCTGCTGCGCAGGACGTCGTCAAGATCGGCGCCGTCTATCCGCTGAGCGGCAACTCGGCGAGCGCCGGCGAATACTCCAAGATGGCGATGGAGGTCGGCGTCGACGTCATCAACAACGGCAATGCCGACCTGGCGAAGATCATGCCGCTGGCCAAGGGCGGCGGCCTGCCTGGCCTGAAGGGCGCCAAGATCCAGCTCATCTTCGCCGACAACCAGGGCACGCCGGCGGCCGGCCAGAACCAGACCCTGCGGCTCATCACCGAGGAGAAGGTCGCCGCCGTGCTCGGCGCCTACCAGTCGGGCATCACCCTCACCGCCAGCGCCATTGCCGAACGCTACGGCATTCCCTTCCTGACTCCGGAGTCGGTGGCGGCGAACCTGACCGAGCGCGGCTTCAAGTGGTTCTTCCGCACCACGCCGGTCGCCATCGACTTTGCCAAGGCCTATTCGGCGTTCCTGAAGCAGCAGAAAGCCGCCGGCCGCAAGGTCGACTCGGTGGCCATCGTGCACGAGAACACCGAGTACGGAAATTCGGTGGCCAGCGTCATCGCCGAGGTGTTCGGCAAGGACGGTCTTTCGATCACCCAGAACATCTCCTACTCGGCCAACTCGACCGACGTGCAGCCGCAGGTGCTGCAGCTCAAGGAGAAGAATCCCGACGTCGTGATCTTCATCTCCTACACGTCGGACGCCATCCTCTACGCCAAGACCATGAAGGAGCTGAACTGGAAGCCGGGCATCATGATCGCCGACGATGCGGGCTTCAATGACCCGTCGTTCGTCAAGACCATGGCCTCGTCGGTCGAGGGCCTGGTCAACCGCTCGGCCTTCGCCGGCGGCAAGCCGGGCACCGTCCCCTACCTCTTCAACGAGCTCTACAAGAAGAAGAGCGGTGGCGCCGATCTCGACGACGTCTCGGCGCGCGGCCTCGAAGGTTTCCTGGTGATGGCCGATGCCATCAACCGGGCCGGCTCGACCGATCCGGCCAAGATCCGCGACGCGCTCAAGGCCACGGACCTCAAGGCCGACCAGATGGTGCCGGGCTATGACGGCGTGAAGTTCGACGACAAGGGCCAGAACATCCTGGGCTCCAGCCTGGTCACCCAGATGCGCGGCGGCCATTACCTCGCGATCTTCCCGAAGGACCGCGCGACGACCGAGGTCATCCTCCCCTACAAGGGCTGGTAAGCCGCAATCGGCGCAGGCGGCGTCATAAAATGTCGATGACGCTCCTGCAGGTCGTGGTCAGCGGACTGCTGCTGGGCGCGGTCTACGCGCTCTTCTCGTCCGGCCTGACCCTGATCTGGGGCATGATGAACGTCGTCAATTTCGCGCACGGCGACTTCGTCATGCTGGGCATGTACACCGCCGTCGTGATCTGGACGGCGCTGGGCGGCGGCCCGTGGGCCTCGGTGCCGGCGGCCGCCATCCTGATCGCCACCCTGGGCGTCGTCGCCTACTTCCTGCTGGTCCGCCACATCATGAAGGGGCCGATGCTGGCGCAGATCCTGGGCACCTTCGGGCTGGCGCTGTTCCTGCGCTATGCCGCCTTCTGGACCTTCGGCGCCAACTTCAGGACCCTGCCCGACACGCTGATCGGCGGCTCGTTCGTGCTGGGCGGCATCCGCTTCGACGGCCCGCGCCTGCTGGCCGGCGTCGTTGGCCTCGGCGTCACCTTGCTGCTGCATCTCATGCTGACCCGCACGGCGCTGGGCAGCCGCATGCTGGCGGTGTCGGAGGATGCGACGGCGGCCCAGCTCATGGGCATCCGGCCGCAGCGCATGCAGGCGCTCGCCTGGGCGCTGGCCGGCGGCGCCACCGGCATCGCCGGCGCCCTGATCGCCACCTTCTTCTATACCTCGCCTACCGTGGGCGAGACCCTGGCCATCGTGGCCTTCGTCACGGTCTCGCTCGGCGGCTTCGGCAGCGTTTTGGGCGCGCTGGTCGCGGGGCTGCTGATCGGCGTCGTCGAATCGCTGTCGGCCTACCTGATCGGCCCGGTCTACAAGGACGTCATTGTCTACGTGCTGTTCGTGCTGGTGCTGTGGTTCCGCCCGCAGGGCCTGATGGGCAAGGCATGAACGCGCGCCGCCTCCTGCAGCTCGCCTTTCTCGTGCTGGTGCTGGTCTATCCGCTGCTCGCCGGCAACTCGCCGGTCTATGGCCGGCTGGGCGCGCTTGTGCTGCTGGCCGCCATCGGCGCCTCGGCGTGGAACATCGTCGGCGGCTATGCCGGGCAGGTGTCGGTCGGCCATTCGGTGTTCTTCGGCGTCGGCGCCTATTCGGCGGTGGTGGCCTACACCCATCTCGGCTGGCCGCCGATCGCCGGCGCGCCGCTCGGCATGGCGATCAGCGTCGGCATCGCTGCCGTGATCGGCGTGCCGACCCTCAGGCTCTCGGGCCACTATTTCAGCATGGCCACCATCGCCGTCGCCGAGCTGGTGCGGGTGCTGAGCTCGACCAGCGATTTTCTGGGCGGCGCGCAGGGCCTGAGCGGCCCGCCGGTGCCGCGCAGCGTGCTCGACCTCTCCTTCATCTCGGCCACGCCCTACTACTACATCTTCCTCGCCGTGCTGGCGGGCCTGCTGGGCCTCACCTGGTGGATCGAGCGCGGCCGCATGGGCTTCTACCTCCGCGCCATCAAGGACAGCGAGCGCGCGGCCCGCTCGCTGGGCGTCTCCGCCGGCCGCTACAAGCTCTACGCCTACATGCTGAGCGCCGCCTTCACCGCGCTGGCGGGCTCGCTCTATCTCACCATGTTCGGCTTCATCGATCCCGAATCGGGCTTCGGCATCCTGATCTCGGTCAAGATGGTTGTGATGGCAGCCCTGGGCGGCGCGGGCCAATTGTTCGGCCCGCTGGTCGGCGCGCTGATCCTGGTGCCGCTGGAGGAAGTCTCCAACAGCCTGCTGGGCGGGCAGGGCGCCGGCCTCACCTTCCTGGTCTACGGCGCCATCATCGTGATCATCGCCCGCTTCCTGCCGAGCGGGCTGCTGTCGCTGTTCGAACGCCGGCCGGCTCGCCGCGATCCCGCCAAGTCCACAGCGGTTGGCGGCCATGCTGATTGAAGCCAGGGACGTCACCAAGGCGTTCGGCGCCTTCAAGGCGGTCGACAACGCCTCGGTCGCCGTCGAGGAGGGCGAGATCCTGGGCCTGATCGGACCCAACGGGGCCGGCAAGTCGACCTTCTTCAATTGCCTGACCGGCGATCTGCCGATCACCTCGGGCACGGTGACGTTCGCCGGCACCGACGTCACGCGCCTGCCGCCCGAAGCGCGGGCGACGCTGGGACTGGCGCGCACCTTCCAGGTGCCGCTCACCTTCGAATCGATGTCGGTGCTCGACAACGCCACCATCGGCGCCCTGCTGCGCCATCACACTGCCCGCGATGCCCGGGCCAAGGCCCGCGACGTGCTGGAACGGGTGGGCCTCGGTCCTCTCGCCGATTCGCCGGCCAAAAGCCTCGGCACGCCCGGCCGCAAGCGGCTCGAGATCGCCCGCGCGCTCGCCTCGGAGCCCAAGGCGCTGCTGCTCGACGAGGCGATGGCCGGCCTCACGCCCACCGAGGTGCGCGAGGCGATCGAGCTGGTGCGCCGCATCCATGGCGGCGGCATCACCATCGTGATCGTCGAGCACATCATGGAGGTGATCGTCTCGCTGGCGCAGAAGGTCGTGGTGTTCCACCAGGGCCGCGAGATCGCGCGCGGCACGCCGCGCGAGGTCACCAGCGATCCGCGGGTGATCGAGGCCTATCTCGGCCGCCGCAAGGTGCGGCACGCGGAGGGCACGTGACCCTGCTGCTCCGGATCGAGCATCTCGAGGTGCGCTACGGCGACCTGATCGGCGTGGCCGACGTCTCGCTCGACGTGCCGAAGGGCTCGGTCGTGGCGTTGCTGGGCTCCAACGGCGCCGGCAAGACCACCACGCTGAACGCCATCGCCGGCATCGTGCCGGTGTCGGCCGGCAGGGTGGAATTCCACGGCGAGAACATCGCCGGCCTCCCGGCCTACGCCATCGTGCGCAAGGGCCTGGCGCTCTCGCCCGAGGGCTGGCGGCTGTTCACCCAGCAGAGCGTCGAGAACAACCTGCTGCTGGGCGCCACGCCGCTCGCCGACCGCAAGCGCATCCCGCGGCTGCTCGAACGGGTCTATGGCGTGTTCCCGCGGCTGGCCGAGCGGCGCGCCCAGCGCGCCGGCACCATGTCGGGCGGCGAGCGCCAGATGCTGGCGGTCGGCCGCGCCCTGATGAGCGAGCCCGAGCTGCTGCTGCTCGACGAGCCCAGCCTGGGCCTGGCACCCGCCATCGTCGATGCCATGTACGACGCCTTCGCCGCCCTGCACAAAGACGGCCAGACCATCCTGCTCGCCGAGCAGTCGGTCGATCTCGCGCTCGAGGCGGCCCAGCACGCCTACGTCCTGCAGGTCGGCCGCACCGTGCTGCAGGGACCGGCCCAGGAGATGGCGCACAATCCCGACGTCCAGAAGGTCTATCTCGGCATCGAGTAGCGCGGGATGCGCTGGGGGCGCGCCACTCCAGTGGCGCGTCTTCTCAAGCTCTTCCGGAGCGCGGGCGTCCCGCCCGCTCAAGATCATGAGCGGGCGGGACGCCCGCGCTCCGGAAGAAGATGACCGGCCTCAGGTGCTGAAGTTAACCGACCGGAACTCCATCGCGAAGGAGGGCGAGGCTTTCCAGCCGATGTCCTTGCGCTTGGCGGTGAAGGTCGCGTTCTGGTGCAGCACGGTGTAGGCCGGATCCTCGCGCTCGCAGATCTCGAGCATGCGCTTGAACATCGCCTTGCGCTTGGTCATGTCGGTCTCGATCTCCATGGCGTCGGAGAGCTTGTTCATCTCCGCGTTGGTCCATTCGCCGGTCTGCTGCTGCTGGCCCTGCGGCCCATGCTGGGCCACGATCGAGGAGATCGGGTCGTTGAAGCCCGCGCTGTTCGACCAGTCGCGCACCGCGCGCTGGCCGTTGCCCTCGAAGATCTGCTGCCAGTTCTCGCGCATCTCGATCTGCACGTTGAGCCCCGCCTGGCGCCACATCTCGACCAGCACCTGCGCCGTTGCCACCTGGTTGGTGTAGTAGTTGCTGAGCAGGCGGTAGGGGATCGGGTCGCCCTTGTAGTTGGCGGCCTTCAGGAGCGCCTTGGCCTTGGTGAGGTCGTAGTCCGGCACCGTCCAGTTCTCGACGAACATCGGGCCGTAGAATTCCCACTGTAGCCCCGCCGGCACCCGCGTGCGGCCCGACCACAGGCTGTCGACGATGGCCTGGCGGTCGATCGCGTGGGTGAAGGCCTGGCGCACGCGCGGATCGACCAGCGTGGCGTGGTGGTTGTCGAACACCGTCAGGCGGTGGTTGACGATCGGGCTGCCTAAAACCTCGAACTTGGCGTTCTTCTCGATGCCCGGGATCTGGTCGGGCGGCACGTCGCAGATGAAGTCGAACTGGCCGGACAACAGGCCGTTGATGCGGCTCGCCACTTCGGGCACCACGACCAGCCTGACGCTCTTGATGGGCGGCCGGCCGCCCCAATAATCGTCGTGGGCATCGAGCGTCAGCGACTGGTCGACCAGGAACTCGCGCACCTTGTAGGGACCGGTCGCGACCGGCGCGCGCGCCCAGTCCATCCAGGTCCTGGCCTCCTCGTAGGCGCGGCGGCTGATGATGTCGCTGCCCAGCCGGCCGATGCGGCCCTCCAAGGTGACGTCGGGCGTGCGGTTGGTGAAGCGCACCGTGTACTTGTCGATCGCCTCGACCTTCTCGAGCGCGGGGAAGCTCCGCTTGGCCACGGCCGGCACTTCCGGCGGCAGCTTCTTGCCCTCGACCGAATCGCGGACCCGCACCGACGTGAACAGCGTCTTGGTGCTGGTGATGTCGTATTCCGGGCCGAACATGCGCTCGCGACTGAAGGTGAAGACCACGTCGTCGGCCGTCATCTCGTCGCCATTGTGGAACTTCACGCCCTTGCGCAGCGCCAGCTCGACGGTGCGCTCGTCGAGGCGCTTCCAGCTCTCGGCCAGGCCCGGCACCGGCTCGAGCTGGCCCATCAGGTTCTGCATGATCAGCGTTTCGAACATGAAGGAGAAGGTGCGCGAGCCGACATTGGACTGCTCGCGCAAGGGCTCCAGCGAGGCGCTGTTGGAGATCTGCTGGACCGCGATGGTGATGCTGGGCCGGCGGTCGGCCTGGCCGATGGCCACGCGCGGCAGCGCGGCACTGGCGGCGGCGAGGCCGGAGGCGGCGATCAGACGGCGGCGGCGCAGGAACATGAGGCGAACTCCCGTGAAGAGGGCCGCACGCTAGGAGCCGCACATGAATGCGCGGTGTCGCTTTGATGACGCTTTGCAGGTGCGGTGTAGTGGATAAGCAGACGGGCGTTCCGCCGCGAATTACTGTAAAATGCACGCGAGAAGCCCGGGGGAAAGACAATCATGCCGATCGCCAACCGTCTCTATGCCGAGTTCTTGGGCACCGCCTGGCTGGTGCTGGGAGGCTGCGGCAGCGCGGTGCTCGCCGCGGGCTTTCCCCAGCTCGGTATCGGCTTTGCCGGCGTGGCGCTGGCCTTCGGCCTCACCGTGCTGACCATGGTCTACGCCCTGGGGCCGATCTCGGGCGGCCATTTCAATCCGGCGGTGACGGTGGGCCTGGCGTTCAGCCGGCGCTTCCCGTGGAACGAGGTCGTGCAATACATGATCGCCCAGGTGCTGGGCGGCATTGCCGGCGCCGCGATCCTCTATGTCGTGGCCACCGGCAAGGCCGGCGCCGACATCGGCAGCTTCGCCACCAACGGCTATGGCGAGCATTCGCCGGGCAAGTACGGCCTGCTCGCCGCGGCGGTCATCGAGATCGTCATGACGTTCGGCTTCGTGACGGTGATCGTGGCCGCAACCGACCGGCGCGCCCATGCGGCGTCGGCGGGGCTGGCGATCGGGTTCTGCCTCACCCTGATCCATCTCGTCAGCATTCCGGTCACCAATACCTCGGTGAACCCTGCGCGCAGCACGGCGCCGGCGCTGTTCGTGGGCGGCGCGGCGCTGGATCAGCTGTGGCTGTTCTGGGTGGCGCCCATCGTCGGCGGCGCCATCGCGGGTCTCGCCTATCGGCTGCTGCTCGCCCGCGAGGACTGACGCGACGCGCCCGTGACGGAGCGGTAGAGTGGCCGGTGCCGGTCCTGCCCGGCCACTGGAGGAACCGTCATGACCGTCGCCCCGCGCGCTGCTTGCCTTACCGTCGCGATCCTGCTGCCCGCCGTCGCCCTGGCGCAGGACGTGACCGCTCAATTCCGCCTGGTCGCGGCGCCCAACAACATCACCGGCTGCATTGCCGCCGACCCGCAATTCACCCGCCTGCATACCTTCACGGTGAAGAACGGCCAGGCCGACCTCACCGCGCCGGGCGGCATCAACACCAGGATGAAGCTCGAGAAGCCCAACGTCTACGTCACGGACTACGATCTGGGCCGGCTCAACCTGCACGTCGTGGCCGACCTCGCGGCCACGCCGCCGTCGCTTACCGTCGCCGACAAGAACCTGGGCTGCAAGTGGACGGCCAAGAAGGAATAGACCGTCGGCGGCTTTGGTCGATGACATGAACGAATCGCGGCGGTCCGTCCCTTTCAGCATCACGCTGCTGATGCTGATGGCCTTGATCGTGCTGCCGCTCGCCACGGCGCTCTTGTGGCTGGGCTGGCGGGCGGTCGATCACCTCGAGCAGCGCAGCGTCGGCCAGCGCATGGCGGCGCTCGAAACCGCGGTCGGGGGATTTCTGACGTCGAGCCTGCGCGTCGTCGTGGCGGTCGGCACGACGCTCGCCGAGGCGCCGAGCTTTGCGCCCGACGCCGGGCCGGCCGCCGATCCGGAGCGTTTCCGACAGTTGACGACGCTCCTCGGCCGCTATCCCGCGATGGCGGCGGTGTTCGTCGGCTACGAAGACGGTCACTTCCTGTATGCCGGCCGGCCGGAGACCTTCTCGATCGACCAACGCCTCGAGTTCGACGCGCCCGACGGGCCCTCCATCATCCTGCGCAAGGTCGAGGGCGAGGGCGCGGCGCGGCGCGAGACCTGGTGGTTCGAAATGCCCGACGGCAGCCGCAGCCCGCCGCGCTCGCGCCCCCTCGACTACGATCCGCGCACCCGGCCGTGGTACATCGACGCGCGCCGCGCCAATGCGCCGGTCCTGACCGAGCCCTACCACTTCGCCCAGGCGAACGTCATCGGCGTGTCGGCCGGCGTGCCGTTGCCCCGGGGCGGCGTGATCGGCTTCGACTTCACGCTCACCACGCTCTCCAGCCTGCTCGGCGACTACAGGATCACGCCCAACGCCATCATCATGCTGGCGAGCGACACCGGCGTCGTCTTCATGGAGTCGGAGGCCTGCAAGCTCGAGCATTCGCAATGCCTGCCGGGCGAGGATGCCGTGCGCGCGGCGATGCGCAAGGTGGTCGTTGAGGCCGGCGCCGGCGACCAGCGGATCGAACGCGATCTGGTGCTGGGCGGGCGCGACTACCGGCTGCTGGTGCATACCATGCCGCCCAACCTGGGACGGCGCTACCAGATCGCCGCCGCCGTGCCAATCGTCGAACTGTCCGCCAATTCGCAGACCCTGCTGGAACGCGCCGCTCTCGCCGCCACAGTCTTCGTGGGCCTTGCCGCCGGCGGCGCGCTGCTGGCCGCACTGTTGTTGTCGCGTTCCCTCGCGCGCATCGCCGGCAAGACCGAGCGCATCCGCAACCTCGATTTCTCCGACCGGGTGCCGGTGATGAGTCGCATCACCGAGATCGCCCGGCTCTCGGCCTCGATCGAACGCATGCGCGAGGGCCTCGAGGTATTCGGCCGCTACGTGTCGAAGGACCTCGTCCACCAGATCATGCGCTCGCCCGAGACCGCGGGCGTCGGCGGCGTGCGTCGCGAGATCACCGTCATGTTCACCGATATCGAGGGCTTCTCGCTCCTGAGCGAGACCATGGAGCCGGAGCTGCTGACCAGCCGGCTGTCGCGCTACTTCGATGCGCTGGGCACGGCGATCGTGGCCAACCACGGCATGATCGACAAATATATCGGCGACAGCATCATGGCGTTCTGGAATGCGCCGGAGCCCGACCCCGAACACATCGCCAATGCCTGCCGCGCCGCATTGCAGGCCGCCGCCGCCGGCAACCAGCTCTCCGAGAAGTGGCAGAGCCGCGGACGTCCGGGCTTTCGCACCCGCTTCGGGCTGCACACCGGGCTTGCGGTCGTGGGCAATGTCGGCGCGCGCGAGCGCATCAACTACACCCTGGTGGGCGCAGTGGCGAACCAGGCGTCGCGGCTCGAGAGCCTCAACAAGGTCTACGGCACCGAGATCCTGGCGAGTGGCGAGATCGCCGCCGCCACCGCAGACCGTTTCGTGTGGCGTCCCATCGACCGCATCGTGGCGGCCGGCACCACCGAGCAGCACGAGATCCATGAACCGTTGGGCGAGATCGACAGCGCCCCGCTGCACGCCGAGCTTCTGGCGCAATGGGCCGCCGGCCGCGCCGCCTACCGCGAAGGCCGCTTCGAGGCGGCGCTCGTCTGCTTCCGCGCCACCGCATTGCTCCGGCCCGACGACGGGCCGAGCCGCGTCTTCATCGAACGCTGCACGGCGTTCCTGCGCGACGGCACGCCCCCCGACTGGGACGGCATCTGGCACTTCGACCGGAAGTGAGAACTGGCTTTCTCGATATTCCAGTCAACAACCTCATCCTGGAGGCCGCGAAGCGGCTGTCTCGAATCGCGCGGAGTAAACTCCGCGCTGTGATGGGCCACGCATGAAATCGTGGAAAAGGACGGTTCGTAGCAGCTGATCTGTTGCCGACCCTTCGAGACGCGGCAAAGCGCGGGGGCTACCCCGCGCGACGCGGGCCGCTCCTCAGGGTGAGGTTCGTATGCAAGTTAGCGCCCATGAGTGGCGCGCCCCAGCGGTGACATGATTCCAAGCGATCGGTACGTGCCCTAAAAGCGCGCCGACAGGCGTCCGCTGAAGAAGTGGGCGGGCCCGCGCACGGTGTTGTAGCCGGGGTTGTTGAGGAACTGGTAGTCGGCGGTGGCGACGAGGCCCTTCACGACCTGAAAGGCATAGTAGGCCTCGACGACGCTCTCCGGGGCGTAGCTCAATGCGCCGTCGCCCACCAGCACACCGAGGCCGCCGGCGGCGAGATAGTTGCTGTGGTCGGCCGAGATCTGGTTGAGGGCGCCGGCGATGCCGATGCGGTCGTCAGGCCGATTCCACTTCGTGCCCTTGATCGACAGGCCGAGCGAGAGGCTGCTGTCGATGTCGGTGAAGGCGTTGATCTCGGTGCGCCCGTCGTTCCAGCTGAAGCGCCCGAACAACCCGATATCGTCGGTGAGCTCCTGCTGCAGGTTGAGATAGAAGCCGTACTTGGTGCGACCCTGGCGGGTCTGGGCGATGGTGTCGTTGGCGGTCAGGCTCATGCTTGGGCTGAGGGCGGCGAGCGCAACCGCTTGGTTGTAGGAGCCGGCGAAGGTGCTGGTGAGCCAGCTCCCCAGCCGCAGCACGCCGGGCCGCTCGTAGGGCTTGAAGCGCATTTCCAGCTCGCCGACATAGCCGCCGCGCGAGAACAGGCTCATGTCGAACGTGTTCGAGTTGGGCACGTCGCCCACCAGGAAATAGCCCGCGCGCGCCGCCCAGCGCGCCTGGTTGTATTCGGCGGTTGCCCCCCAGGTGAGGCCCAGCCGGTCGGCCGGATAGTCGAAGGCGCCCGCCGCCCAGATCGACCAGTTGAGGAAGTCGATCCGCGAATCCTCGGCATAGTCGTTGCCGTCGAACAGATCTTTCACGGAGAACTTGCCGACCTGCAGCGTGACCCGCGACACGTCCTTCTCGCCCGAGAGCTGGCCATACTCGCCCTCGACCTTCTCGCGCTCGCCGCCCAGCCCGATCTCCTGGCGCAGGAGGATGCGCGAGGTGTTGTAGCGCGGGTAGGGGAAGTTGGATTTCTGCGCTTCGCCGTTGGGATAGCCGCCCGCGCCCACGGTGTTGCCGACGCCGAAGCCCTGCAGCAGCTCGGGATTGTAATAGAGCTCGCCGCCCTGCCACAGGCGCACGCCGAGGAATGCCGAAACCGTCCAGGTCTCGCGGCTCTGGCCCTCCGGCGGCAGGCTGTTCGGCCCGCTATAGAGGGCGTTGATGGCCGGATAGCCCTGGTAAATGAAGGTGGTCTGGCCATGCAGCTCCCAGCTGAACGGGCCGCGGTCTTCTTCCTTTTCCGTGGCCTCGTCCGCCCCGCCGAACGTGTAGTTCAGGCCGAGGCGAAAGCGATGCAGGTCGTATTGCGAATCGTAGCGAGCCGGCGCCGAGGCGAAGGCGAGGCCGCTCAGTCCGAGGTTGGTGTAGAGATACTCGGCACGCGCCGACCAGCGCTGATCGAGGCGATAGTCGACGCCGGCGCCGGCTGCGTAGCCCAGCCGGACGTTGCTGGGGCTGGCGTCCTCGTTGCCGGTCGTGAGGTCGGTGCGCGAGTAGCGCGTGCTCGCCCAGGCGATGCCGCCGGTCACGAACGGCGTCCACGATCCGATGGCATAGCCGGCGCGGCCGCGCAGGGTCGCCAGCCATTCGAGCTGTTCGTTCGCCGTGCCGGTGCCGGTCGCGCGGTAGGACAGGACCTGCGCGAGATCCTGGGCGCTCGGGAACGAGGCGTCGAGCTCGATGCCCAGCATCAGGCGCGAGGGAAAGTACTGCTCGTAGCCCGCCTGCACGCCGCCGAAGAAGGCGCCGTAACCGGTGACGCCGCCGGCCGCGGCAACGCCGGTCGGATCGCCCAAGGTGGCGTTGGCGTTGCCGAACATGTAGCCGACATGGCCGCCGACATAGAATCCTGACCGCGGCGCCACCGGATCGGCGGCGCCCGCCGGCAGCGGCGCCATCAGCATGGATGCCAGCGCCGCCAACCGTCCCAAGCGCGGTCCGGATTTTCCGCCGGGCATGCCGCCCATCCCCAAACACTCCATACGCTTCATCGTCGTTGCCGCATCTTGGTTCGTCGCGCGCGCCGAGACCAGTCCTTGGATTGCAGCTTCGTCTCCAACGATTGCTTTTCTGCGACCGCTTCGCCGGGCGCTGCTTGACGGATTTCGTTTCGCGGCGTATTCGGCCGCGCGTCGATCACTACAAGGGACTCGATGAACCCGCGACCTCGCAACGCCTCGACCGATTGTCGCAGTCGCAGCTCGACTGAGGCGGTGGTCGGGTCCCTCGCCGGGGAGAACGAGATCCCGAGGGCGCGCCTCGCTTAGGCGCTCTCGCTCGCGCTTCCGGTCGGTGCAACCGAACTGAAACAAAGGAAGCGCGGATGGCGATGATCCGCAAAGGCCAACCGGTCGCCGAGCCGCTCGGGCTGGGCGGCGAAGGGCTCCTGCCCAATCTCTACGACCTCGCGATCTTCGTCCTGATCGCGGCCGGCTTCGTGCTGATCGCGCACGGCGCGCATGAGATGGCAGCACCTGCGGTGCGGCTGGCCAGCGAGCCGGTGACGCTCGATCCCGCCAACCTGCCGGAATACGCCTTGCGCACGACGCTGCGCATGTTCGCCGCCATCCTCGTCTCGCTGCTGTTTACCTTCGTGGTGGCCACGCTCGCCGCCAAGAGCCGCAAGGCCGAGCTGGTGATCGTGCCGGCGCTCGACATCCTGCAGTCGGTGCCGGTGCTGGGCTTCCTCACCTTCACCGTCGTGTTCTTCCTCCGCCTGTTCCCGGGCAGCGAGCTCGGCGCCGAGTGCGCGGCGATCTTCGCCATCTTCACCAGCCAGGCCTGGAACATGGCCTTCAGCTTCTACCAGTCGCTGCGCACCGTGCCGCGCGACCTCGACGAGGTGAGCCGGCACTTCCAGCTGTCGCCCTGGCTGCGCTTCTGGCGGCTCGAAGCGCCGTTCGCCGCGCCCGGCCTGATCTGGAACACCATGATGTCGATGTCGGGCGGCTGGTTCTTCGTCGTCGCCTCGGAAGCGATCACGGTGGGCGACACGACGATAAAGCTGCCCGGCATCGGCTCGTGGCTGGCCGTCGCCATCGACGCCAAGGACATCCATGCCGTGGTGCTGGCCGTGGCGGTGATGGCGATGGTGATCCTGGCCTACGACCAGCTCCTGTTCCGGCCGATCGTGGCGTGGGCCGACAAGTTCCGCTTCGAGCAGACCGCCGCGCCGCAGCGCCCGCATTCCTGGGTCTACGATCTGTGGCGGCGCGGCAAGGTGGTGCGTCGCATCTCGCCGGCCATCGGCTGGCTGGCCGGGCTCATATCGAAGCTGCCGCTGGGCTTCACGCGCCCGGCGCGGGCCGTGCGCGCTTCCGCGGGTGGAAAGCTGACCGAGCGTCTGTGGCTGGCCGTCGTGCTCGCCGTCGTGGCCTACGCGCTGTGGCACATCGTGCTGTTCACGCGCGCCTCGCTCAGCAGCGAGGACGTGCTGACGGCGATCGGGCTCGGCCTGCTGACCTTGCTGCGTGTCGCCGTGCTGATCGCCCTGGCCAGCCTCATCTGGGTGCCGATCGGCGTCTGGATCGGGCTGCGGCCCTTGGGCCGCCGACGCGCGTGCAGCCGGTGGCGCAGTTCCTGGCGGCGTTCCCGGCCAACGTGCTGTTCCCCATGGCGGTCGTGGTCATCGTCACCTGGCACCTCAACCCCGACATCTGGCTCAGCCCGCTGATGGTGCTGGGCACGCAGTGGTACATCCTGTTCAACGTCATCGCCGGCGCCAGCGCCTTCCCGACCGACCTGCGCGAGGCCTCGACATTGTTCCGCCTGCGCACCTGGCAATGGTGGCGCAAGGTGATCGCTGCCCGGCATCCTGCCGTACTACGTCACCGGCGCGCTCACCGCCTCGGGCGGCTCGTGGAACGCCAGCATCGTGGCCGAGGTGGCGAGCTGGGGCGACACCAAGTTGAAGGCCGCGGGCCTCGGCTCCTACATCGCCGATGCCAGCGCCGCCGGCGACTATCCGCGGGTCGTGCTGGGCATCGTCGTCATGTCGGTGATGGTTGTGACCTGCAATCGTCTGATCTGGCGGCCGCTCTATCGCCTGGCCGAGCGCCGCTTCCGTCTGGATTGAGGAGATCCGCATGAACTCAAGCCGCTCTGCGCTGGTCGAAGTCGACCATGTGCGCCAGCTCTATCCCAAGGGCAGCGGCGAGAGCCTGCTGGTGCTCGACGATGTCGAGTCTCACGCTGCGCCAGGGTGAGATCGTCTCGCTGCTCGGCCGCTCGGGCAGCGGCAAGTCCTCCCTGCTGCGCATCATCGCCGGCCTGCATGCCGGCCAGCGGAGGCAAGGTGTCGATCGGCGGACGCACCGTGGCCGGGCCGGCCCAGGAGGTCGCCATGGTCTTCCAGACCTTCGCGCTGTTTCCCTGGCTGACGGTGCTGGAGAATGTCGAGATCGGCCTCGAGGCGCTGCGCGTCGATTCGGCCGAACGCCACAAGCTGGCGCTGGCCGCCATCGACCTGATCGGGCTCGACGGCTACGAAAGCGCCTATCCCAAGGAACTCTCGGGCGGCATGCGCCAGCGGGTCGGGCTCGCCCGCGCCCTGGTGGTCCATCCCAAGGTGCTGCTGATGGACGAGCCGTTCTCGGCGCTCGATGTGCTCACCGCCGAGACCCTGCGCACCGACTTGCTCGACCTGTGGAGCGAGGGCCGTATGCCGATCTCGTCCATCCTGCTGGTGACCCACAACATCGAGGAGGCGGTGCTGATGTCGCGACCGCATCCTGGTCTTCTCCTCCAATCCCGGTCGCGTCGTGGCGGAGATCCCGGTCGACCTGCCGCAGCCGCGCAACCGGCTCGACCCGGCGTTCCGCCAAATGGTCGACGATATCTACGCGCGGATGACCGCCAAGCCCATCGGCAAGCAGGCCCAAGGCGTCTTTCCGGGCACCGGCATCTCCATGCTTCTGCCGGGCGTGTCGCCCAACCTGATGGCGGGCCTGCTGGAGACGGTGGCCGCCGAACCCTACAAGGGCCACGCCGACCTGCCCGCCCTGGCGGGGCCGCTGCACATGGAGATCGACGACCTGTTCCCGGTGGCCGAGACCCTGCAGCTCCTGCGCTTCGCCGAGCTGGCCGAAGGCGACCTCCGGCTCACCGACGCCGGCCGCCGCTTCGTCGATCTCGATCCCGACGACCGCAAGCGGCTGTTCGCCCAGCATCTCCTGGCCTACGTGCCGCTCGCCGCGCACCTCAGGCGCGTGCTCGACGAGCGCCCCGCCCATCGCGCGCCGGCCAGCCGCTTCCGCGACGAGCTCGAGGACCACATGTCCGAGCAGTTCGCCGACCAGACCCTGCGCTCGGTCACGTCGTGGGGACGCTACGCCGAATCCTTCGCCTATGACGAGGCGACCGGCGTGTTCAGCCTCGACAATCCGAGCTGACGGCCGCGATCCGTTGCAGACCGAAGGGGCACGCTTGAGCGCCTGGGTTTGCACCCCCTAGCCGCGGCAGTGCAATTGTACGTGACAAAAAACTCCGTCATCCCGACCGGAGCCGAGCGCAGCGAGGCGCAGTGGAGGGACCTTTTCTGCTGACCCGGCGACAAGAGGAGGTCCCTCGACTACGCCGCCCTTGGGCGGCTTCGCTCGGGATGACGGAATAAAATCACCACATGCGATAGCCTTGGTAGCCGCGAGGGCATACCAGGACGATCGAACCGCTGACCTCGCCCGAAGGGCTCCGCTCGCGCGGCCGTCACTCTGTTTCCGCCAGGGAACGGAAGTTTCCCGATGGGCTAGCCGAATGCGTCCGCAGGCAACGCCCGTTGCCACCGGGACTGGCACAAGTTTTTTTGAGCGGCTGCGAATGTTTTGTCTATCGCGGCGCCGATGATCCACCCCTCGACAATGTCCATGTACGTAGGACCTGCATGCCATCGTGCGGAGGCTCGCATGCGCCAGACCACACGCGACAACGATCCGATTTCCGAGCTCGGTACCTGGGCGCCGCTGGTCCTGACGATCCTCAGGATCGTGTCGGCCGTGCTGCTGATCGATCAGGGGCTGACCACGCTCCTGCATTTCCCGCAAGCCGGCGTGCCGGATGCGCTGGACGCGGGCGCCGCGGCGATCGAAGTGGTGGGCGGCGTCCTGATCGCCCTTGGACTCTACACCCGCGTCGCCGCCCTGGCCGCGGCGGCCGAGACGGCGATGGCCTACGGCGCGCTCGATCGGCCCGATACGGCGATCCTGTTCTGTGCGATCTTCTTCTACCTGGTGTTCGCCGGGCCAGGCCTGTGGAGCCTGGACGGCAGGATCCACCGGCCTGGCATCCGGCCTGAGGTGCCGCGAACGAGTGCTGCTGCTCGGCATCGGCATCCTGTCGTTGCGAAGCCTGACGATGGCGTTCCGCCCGACCGGGTGACGCCTGACCGAGTGACGACTGCAACGACCGTTGGCAAAGTCCTGACCGAGCGCACCAGCCCACGAGCCTCTTCGCCATCGCATCCCATGCACGCCTGACAGACGGAACACAATCCATGACCGAAACAGACGCCCAGACTTCCTCGCCGGACGTTGCCCTGATCGTTGGCGGCGGGCCCGGCATCAGCTCGAGCTGCGCGCGGCTGTTCGCGCAAGAGGGCATGCGCGTCGCCGTCGCCGCCCGAAATCCGGACAAGCCGGTCCTGCAGGCTCTCGAGAAAAGCTGCGGCGCGCGGCGCTACGCCTGCGATGCCAGCGATCCCGCTTCCGTGGAGCGTCTGTTCGGCAACGTCGCGGGCGAGCTGGGCGCTCCCACGCTGGTCGTGCACAACATCGATGGCCGGGTGCCCGGCATCTTTCGCAAGGGGCTCGTCGACGCCGAGCCGGGCATGGCGTTCGACACCATGCGCAACTCGGCGTTCAGCGCCTTCCTGGTCGGCCAGCAGGCGGCCCGGCGGATGCGCGACAACAAGCCCAACGCCAACGGGGCGAAGGGCACGATCATCTTCACCAACGCCAGTGCCGCGCTCAAGGGCTACCCCTTGAGCGGTGCCTTCGCCATGGCCTGCCACGCCAAGGCGGGGCTCGCGCAAAGCATGGCGCGCGAGCTGATGCCGCAGGGCATCCACGTCGCCAATGTCCCGATCGACGCCGCGATCGGCTGGACGCAGGAGGACGGCACGCGGGCGCACCGCTTGGCCGGAACGAGCGTCGACGACAACCTGGCCGACCCGGATCACATCGCGGAAACCTATCTGCAGCTGCATCGCCAGCATCGCTCGACCTGGGCCTTCGAAATCGTGCTGCGGCCGTGGGTCGAAAAATGGTGACCAGGAATGGTGACCAAGGGTGCCCGTCGATATCGTCGCCAGAAGACCAAGGCTAGCATATGAAGATTCCGTCGTCTCGACCGGAGCCGAACGCAGCACGCGGAGCGGAGAGACCTTCTCTCAACGATAAGCAGCCTATCGTAGAGAGAAGGTCTCTCCGCTCCGCGTGGAGTTTACCCCGAGCGAAGTCGAGGGGCGCTCCGGTCGAGACGACGAAGATCGCCTCATCGATAGCGTCGCCGGAAGCCGCAATCGTCGCCGCATCCCCTCAGGCGCCGGACGAATGGCGGTGCAGCTCGTCGACCAGCACGCGGGCATTCTCGGAATAATCGACAGGGACGATGACCAGCTGGACGCCGCCTTCCTGAAACGCCGCCTCGAGGGCCGGCGCCAGGCCGTCGGCGCTCTCGACGCGGCGGCCGTTCGCCTTGTGGGCGCGCGCAAAGGCCACGAACTCCGGGTTGTCGAACGTCATGCCGAAATCGGGGAAATGATCGACCGCCTGTTTCCAGCGGATCATGCCGTAAGCGTTGTCCTCGAAGATCAGCACGACGAGGTTGAGTCTTAGGCGGACCGCGGTCTCCAGCTCCTGGGCGTTCATCATGAACCCGCCGTCGCCGCACACCGCCAGCACGCGCCGGTCGGGATGCAGCAGGGCCGCCATCATCGCCGACGGCAGGCCGGCGCCCATGGTCGCCAGCGCGTTGTCGAGCAGCAGCGTGTTCGCCACCCGGGTGCGGTAATTGCGGGCGAACCAGATCTTGTACATGCCGTTGTCCAGGCAGGCGATGCCGTCTTCCGGCATCACCTCCCGCACGTCGTGCACGATGCGCTGCGGCGTCAGCGGAAAACGGCTCTCTTCGGCCCGATCGGTCAGATGGGCGAGGATTTCCGCGCGCAGCGGCAGCAGGGCGCCGGCGTTGGCCAGGCGGCCCTCCAGCCGGTCGGCCAGCAGCCCGAGGCTGGGCCCGACGTCGCCGACCAGCTCGGCATGGGGGAAGAACACCTCTTCCACGGAAGCGGGCAGGTAACCGACATGCAGGACCGTGGGCCCCTGCGGACCCATCAGGAACGGGGGCTTTTCCACCGTGTCATGGCCGATCGCGATGATCAGGTCGGCGCGGTCGATGGCGTCATGGACATAGTCGCGCTCGGACAGCGCGGCGGTGCCCATATAGAGCCCGGCGCCGCCCGAGACCGAGCCCTTGCCCATCTGGGTGTTGAAGAACGGGATCTGCAGCCGGCCGACGAACGCCGACAGGGCGTCCGACAGGCGCGGGCGGCTGGCGGCCGCGCCCAGCATGACGAGCGGCCGCTGGGCCTTGCGGATGAGCTCGGCCGCGCGATCGAGCGCGTTGGGAGGGGCGACGGGATAGTCGATCGGGTGAGGCGGGATGAGCGGGACGTCCTCCCACTCCTCGTGGGCGATATCCTCGGGCAGCTCCAGATGCACCGGCCCGGGCCGTTCCTGCTGCGCCAGCCGGAACGCCTCGCGCACGAGGGCGGGGATGCTGGCCGGGCTCACGATCTGGCGCGCCATCTTGGTCAGGGGCGTCATGGTCGCCACGATGTCGACGACCTGGAACCGCGCCTGCTTGCGGCTGAGGATGCCCTTCTGGCCCGTGATCATGATCATCGGCATCGCGCCCAGCAGGGCGTAGGCGGCGCCCGTCGTCAGATTGAGCGCGCCCGGACCCAGCGTCGAGAGGCAGACCCCGGCCTCGCCGGTCAGCCGGCCGTGGGTCGCGGCCATGAAGGCTGCCGCCTGTTCATGGCGTGTCACCACCAGCCGGATCGTCGAGCGGCGCAGCGCTTCGACGACATCGAGATTTTCCTCTCCCGGAACGCCGAATATCTGCTTTACGCCTTCGTTCTCCAGTGCCGCGACGAGCAGTCCAGCCCCGTTCATGGATACGCTCCTTCATCGAAATCTGATGGCGAACTTGGGGCTGTCAGCCGGATGAAGCCTGTCCCTTCGCGATTGCGGAGCATACCCGACGGCAGATTTCCGCGAAATGACAGGCTGCTTTGATGCGTCAGTCGCCCTTGGTCAGGGAGAAGACCATGGCACTTCATCTCTCCGGGTGAAGCTGGCCTGCCGCTTACGCTGTCGCGCAACGCCAGCTGAGGCACGATCGCTTTGACGCGAATGGGCCGCCCCACCGGAGGGACGCCGGCATCGTCCTGCTGTTCGGCAAGGCGCAGGCGCTCTATCGCGAGGGCGGCAAGGATCTTTTGGACATTCCGCCGACACGACGCGCGCCGTCAATGCGTTCCAGACTGCGAGAGAGTCTATGTAGTCTCTCTAGTGTGTGATTTTCCGGTTCTCGATCTTTATGATTGAACGAAACCGGTTGTTGTACTTCTGGGGGCGTGGACCGCACGGCACCTCGTTGTGCGGATCAGGTCGCACCCGTCGGGCGCGGTGAGCGCTTGCGGAGCCCTGGAGATCGAACTTAGCCGCCTTCACGCCCGTCGCGACGATGGTCCCGTGGACTTCATATTCAATGACGACAACTCGGCCCTCGTTTGCCACGTGCGTAATCAACTTGTCGGCAGAGTGAAGCTTGGTGTTGTCGCCATCTATTATTTGGTATCTCTAAACGCGCTGGCGGACAGGGCGCGAGCTAACGACCCCTGCCTCCGGCCGACTCAGGTGTCAGATGGGCAACAATAGTGTTCTGATCTCAGGTATCGGTATTGGTGGACCGACGCTCGCCTATTGGCTGTCGAGAGGCGGCTTCAGGCCGACGTTGGTCGAACATGCGCCTGAGCTGCGGACGGGCGGCTACGTCATCGACTTCTGGGGGCTCGGATACGACATCGCCGAGCGCATGGGCCTTGCCGACGAAATCGAGCGCCGCGGCTACCACGTGAAGGAGATGCGCGTCGTCGACGATGGCGGCCGGCGTATTGCCAGGTTCGGCACGAAGGTTTTTCGCGAGCTGACGGGCGGACGCTACGTCACGGTGGCGCGCAGCGAGCTTTCCCGGTTGCTCTTCGAGAAAAGCGCGGGCAGGGCGGAGGTCGTGTTCGGCGACGAGGTCGTCGCCATTGATGAGCGTCCGACCCGGGTAGACGTCACGTTCAGGCACGGGGGCCGACGCCAGTTCGACCTCGTGATCGGCGCCGACGGCTTGCGCTCGACGGTGCGCCGGCTAGCCTTCGAGCCGCGGATCTGGTCGGAGAAGCAACTCGGCTACAACGTCGCGGCCTTCGAAGTGGGCGGCTACCGTCCGCACGACGAAGACAGGTACGTGATGTACAACCAGCCGGGCCGGATGGTGGGCCGGTTCGCCCTGCGTGACGACCGGACCCTGTTTCTGTTCGTATTCGAGGCTGGCGCTTCCGGTCCGCCGTCTCAACTCGCGCTCCCGGCTCAGAAGGCGATCCTGCGCGCGGCATATGCGGAGGGGCAATGGGAGTGCAGGCGGATCCTCGAAGAACTCGATCGCTCCCAAGATCTCTATTTCGACCGGGTCAGCCAGATCAAGATGGCGTCCTGGTCACGGGGGCGTATCGGCCTGATCGGAGATGCCGCCTTCTGCGTATCGCTCGCGGCGGGCCAGGGTGCCGCTCTCGCGATGACAGCAGCGTACGTCCTGGCTGGCGAGCTGGCTCGATCCGGCGGACGACACGAGGAGGCCTTCGCCGCGTACGAGAAGCTGCTGCGGGCGTACATCGACTCCAAGCAGCGTGGAGCCGAGCGATTCTCCGTCGCCTTGGCGCCCCGGACGCGGACGGGCCTGTTCCTGCGCAACCAGGTGATCAAGGCCGCCGCGATCCCGGGCCTCGCGCGGTTCACGTTCGGCGCGGACATCATCGACAGGCTGCAGCTTCCGGATTACCGGTGGGCGGACGCAATGCTGCAAGCCCGCAATGACACGCCCGGGATCGAGGTGCAGATGCAGGCGGACGAGCAGCGGCACAGACATTAGGACACAGGTCGCCCCGACGACGGGCGCGTCCTGCAACAAGGGAGATGGCCTGGTGGCCGAGAAAGACAGGCAGGCGGCAGCACGGACGGCGGCCGCGCCATCGATCAGTCTGGTCAGCCTGTCGCTGCTGGCATTGGTCGTCGGCATCGTCACCGGCCTCGGGGCCGTGCTTTTCCGCGACCTGATCGCGCTCATCCACAACGCGTTCTTCCTCGGGAAGCTCTCGCTGCACTACGACGCCAACCTGTTCACGCCAGCCAGCCCGTGGGGACCGTTCGTCATCCTCGTGCCCGTAGTCGGCGCGGTGATCGTCACTTTCCTGGTGTCCAATTTCGCGCCGGAAGCCAAGGGCCATGGCGTCCCCGAAGTGATGGACGCGATCTACTATGGCGGCGGCATCATCCGCCCCGCCGTCGCGGTTGTGAAATCGCTGGCCTCGGCAGTCGCCATCGGCACCGGCTCGGCGGTGGGCCGCGAAGGGCCGATCATCCAGATCGGCTCGGCGCTTGGCTCGACTCTCGGGCAACTGATCCGCATGCCGCCGGGGCAGCGCATCATCCTGGTCGCCGCCGGCGCCGGCGCGGGCATCGCGGCGACGTTCAACACGCCGATCGGCGGCGTGATGTTCACCATTGAGCTCATGATGCCCGAGGTGAGCGTGTCTAGCTTCCTGCCCGTCGCCCTCTCGACAGCGGTCGCGACCTTTGTCGGGCGCCTGTTCTTCGGTGTGCAGCCCGCCTTCGAGGTACCGCACCTCACGCCGCTCTCCAACGATTTCGCCTCGGCGGAAACGTTGGCTCTCTACGCCGTGCTCGGCCTGCTGACGGGACTTGCCGCGACCGCGTTCGTGCGTGGCCTGCACTTTGCCGAGGACCTGTTCGACAAGATCGGGTATCGCTATCTGCGTCATGTCCTCGGCATGGCGCTGGTCGGCCTGCTGATCCTGGCGCTGTACGAGACGTTCGGGCACTACTATGTGGAGGGCGTGGGCTACGCCACGATCGAGGCCATCCTCGTCGGCGATCTCTACGCTCCCGGCCTGCTGTTCCTCCTGTTCTTCTGCAAGCTGTTCGCCACGTCAGTCAGCCTCGGTTCCGGTTCGTCGGGCGGCATCTTCTCGCCGTCGCTCTTCCTGGGCGCCACGATCGGCGGCGGATTTGCCGCACTGCTCGTCGCAGCCCATCTGCCGATACCCATCGACATCGCCTCCTTCGCCATGGTCGGCATGGGCTCGATGGTGGGCAGCGGCACCGGCGCAGTCATGACTGCCGTTGCGATGATCTTCGAGATGACGCGCAATTACGACATCGTGTTGCCGATGATCCTCGCCGTCGCGGTCGGCGTGGGCATCCGCCGCATGCTGTCGCGCGAGAACATCTACACGATGAAGCTGTTCCGCCGCGGCCATGCCGTGCCCAAGGCGCTGCATGCCAACATGTTCCTGGTCCGCCGCGCCGGGGAGGTGATGGATCGGGACGTGCTCGTCGTGCCGGGCACCATGAGCTTCGAGGCGCTCCTGGCGCGTCCCGACAACCGGGGACGGATGCGCCACGTCGTGGTCACGCAGGGCCGCCGAATCGCAGGCGTGATGCGGGTGAACACGGCACTGCGAGCCGGCTCGCAGAGCGCCGCGCCCGGCACGCCGCTGGGCGAGCTGGCCAGCCGGGACTTCACCATCGTGCGCACCGGCGATGTGGTCTTTGACGTCATCCGTCGCGTGTGGCGCAAGGGCGCGATCATGGCGCTGGTGGTGCCGGACCGGGGGCTGCCACGGGGAGACGCGGTTCTGGGCGTCATCACCAAGGAGCATGTCGCCGACTCGGTAGCCGACAGCATCAGCGTCTATCCGAGCAACCGGTAATGCGAGGGCCCTTTTTGCTGCTGTGCGCAGGCGAAGGTCTCGTCTCTCGTCGCGTTGGATATGGCAGCGAGCGCACACAGGGAGCAGAGCAAGCTACCCCGCGTAGCCCGGCCCGCGCGCAACGTTTCAAGCTTGACCACTTGCCGGGCTGCACAAGTCCACGCTCCGCCCGTAACCGAAAAGTGGTTCGGCGGTAGAAAGGCTGGGAAGAACTATTGCCAGAACGTGACCTCGACGCGAAAGGCCTTTACAGGCCCAAAACTTTAATCACGGCAGCGGAATTTCGTTGCTCAGTGCCGAGCATACGCCTAACTTTGAATGCAAGACTCTGCGATGGGTCACCGTCACGCGGCAAAGCGGGCGAATAGCCAACAGGGAAGCAACCATGAGCCCATGGAAGGATCGATCATCTTAGTCGGCTTAATTGCCAGGTCATCAGCGCTGCGGCGTCGAACCGGATCGGCAAAGACCATGTCAATGTCAGACTAAGCTGGACACTCGCCTAAGCGGCCTCGGAGAAGGTCTCTAGCGCAACCGGAAGCACCCCGGCGCGGCGTTATCGGCAATTGCTGCGTACGGGCGCTCCACCCCGCGCCGAAGCTCTCTTCGTTCGAAGAAGCTCTCTTCGTTCGAACAAGGGGGTCCGCGAGGTCGATTGCGTAGTCCCGCGAAAGCACACCGCTAGAGGCGAAAAATAAGAGGGAAGACCGCCAGCGATTCGTCCGACTGGCGTGACCGCAAGCACGCAAATTGCACGGCGCCGTGGCGGAGAGAAGGGGGAGCCACCACTATGACACAACCGGCCCATTGTGACCTCGGTTCTCTCAGGGCGCCCCTCCTTGCCAAGCTCGCCCGCTTCATCGATCTGACCGAGCGGGAGCGGTCCTACCTCGAAGATCTGCAGGCCGAGTTCCAGTCGGTTCGCGCCGGTACCGACGTCGTCACCGCCGGCCATTCCTACCGGTGCCTCTTCGTCCTGAACAAGGGCTTAGCCATTCGCTACAAGGTATTGCACGACGGCCGCCGGCAGGTTCTCAACTTAATTTTGCCCGGAGACTTCTTTGGCCTGCCAGGCTGCATGTTCCAGACTTCGCTTTACTCTATCGTGAGCCTAACCGAAGCGGTCGTTTGTTCCATTCCTTTCCCGGCCGTATTCGATCTCTTCAGGCGGTGGCCGCGACTGGGCACCGCGATGTTCTGGCTGGCGGGCCATGAGGGCGCACTATTTGCCGAGCACCTGGTGGGAGTGGGCCGCCGGTCGGCTTACGAACGCGTCGCCGGCTTGTTGCTGGAGCTGCTGTACCGGCTGCATAACGCCGGACTCGCCGACGCACGCTCCTACACTTTGCCAATGACCCAGGAACTGATGGCCGATTCGCTGGGGCTGAGCGTGCCGCACGTCAATCGGACGCTCCGTAGACTGCGCGAGGACAGGCTGATTGCTGTTGATGGCAGCCAACTCACTTGTCTCGATGTCATGGAGCTGTCCCGGCTTGCCGATTTCGACGCTAACAATTTCTGGACGCAGCGCATCCCGGGACTTTAGCCGCGTCCATGCGCGACTTTTCCTGGTTTATCCAGGTCAAATACAGGGGCCTGAGCGGCGCCTACGGCGGCGGCAGTCTGTTCACTCAACGGGAAAGGCTGATCGTAACCGCGACCCGCGGTTTCGACCAGGAGCGAGCCGCCCGAACAAGAGAAGAACCACAGGAGGCGATGCAGGAATTCGTCTACGCGCTCAACTTCATCTCCTCGTGAGACGCTCGGCGTGGTGACCGACCTCGTGCGTGGCGACGTGTTCCATCGGGCCGAATTGATGGCCGCCACCACTCTGATCGCCAATGTCCCGGTCGCCATCGCGACAACCTGTTCGTCGATCGCTTCATCAGCAGCATCACCGGAGGCGCGGTCCAGTAGACCTTCAATCCAGACGAGCTCGCGCCCATGATCGGGCCGCTTTATACATCTCTGGATTTTCCGGCACCCTCATTGATCGACGTGACCGTGATTGGCGGGGTTCGCTGATGACGCCGTTGTCCATTTTTTGCGCCCGAGGCGTCAGCGGGGAGCCACAGTTAATCTAGATCATTGATCCATGCCATGGCGCTCAGACGTGTCGCGGGTAACTTAGCTGCGAGCTTGGGAAAGGTTCAAGCTCGCCAGGTGAGGTTCAATCACGAAGGGGAAAGACCCATGACGCGCTTAATTCCTTGGTCGGCGGCAGCTGCCGCCGCGTGCAGCGTTGCGTTCCTAGTATCTTCGGTCAGCGCTCAAACGACGCCTTCCAGCTGCGGCGGAGAGCGGTGGTCCCAGGCCGAAATGCGCTACGTCGCGGTGCCCTGTGCGGCGCCAGCGACGAAGACCGCGGACGGCAAGGACGCTTGCGGGGGAGAGAGGTGGTCCCAGGCCGATATGCGCTACGTCGCGTTGCCCTGTGCGGCGCAAGTGACGAAGACTTCGGATGGCAAAGAGACCTGCGGGGGAGAGAGGTGGTCCCAGGCCGAAATGCGCTACGTCACGTTACCCTGCGCGCATTAATAATCCGCCTCCGCCAGACGCTATCTCTGCGCATCTCCCTGACCAGCGACGACTGTGGGCGCCGCCACCTTGGCGCGGCGCCCACAGCCGAATTCTGAAGCTCGGCGCCAAGAGGAAACGGCCTCCCACGATCGCCCTTCTCGCGCCCGAGCCCGAGTTCCTGCTTGAGCGCCTGGTAGTCGCGCTCGACGCGCCAGCGCAGCTTGGCTAGGGAGAACCGAAGGTAGTGATCGCCGTGCCGCTGGCTATCCGGTGCTCAACGCGGAGGATTGGGTCAAAATTTCGATGGAGTATGCTGTGACTCGACCGGAGCTAGCAGTATCCGCGACGACGCGCCTATTTGCGGCCGCGTTTCTGATGGTCAACGTCCTACTCATCCATGGGCCAATACAAGCGCAAACGTCCCAACAGGTAGAATGGTGTTACGGCAAGGACGAAGCACCGCCAGACCCGTCGCGGCCTGAACTATTGCTCGACGGTTGCACCGCGATCATCCAGTCCGGCAAGAACAGTGCCCGAGATGTGGCCGCGGCGTTTACCAATCGCGGTTTTGGTTATTGGCAGACACATCAGCGTGAGCGCGCTTTGAGCGACTTCAATCGAGCGATCAATCTCGATGCAGACTACCTGCCCGCTTACTGTGCGCGTGGTAGCCTCTATCACGAGTTAGGCGAAATCACACGGGCAATACAGGACTTCAACCATTGTCGCGCCCCGACACGGCGGCCCGCCTTGGACCGCGCATAGCCATCGTGCAGGGCGGCGGGAACGATTTTCGGCTCGGGAAGTCGCATCGGCCCTGCCACCGCCTGACCAATGGAATACGGCGAGTTCCTGCCGGAATTCGATCGGGCTTGGATGCTTGTCGCTGAAAACCTGGCAGCCTTGGGGGTTGATCCCTGACATTACGTGCTTGAGGACGCCGTCCTTTCCTGCGGCATCCATCGCCTGAAAGATCAGCAGGGCGAGATTGAGGCGTTTGATCTCGATGGCCGCCTCGGCGGTCAGTGCGCGGTCCAGCCGCCATCCATCGGCAGGGCTGCGCCGGTCACTGACGCGCCGTCGTCGGAGCACAGGAACAGAGCGAGTGCAGCCAGCTCGGCAACCTCGACGAAGCGCTTGTTGGGCTGCTCCTTCAGCAGCACGTCGTTGATGACCTGGTCGCGCGGAATGCCGTGTGCCTTGGCCTGGTCGTCGATCTGCTTGTCCACCAGGGGCGTGCGCACATAGCCAGGGCAGATGGCGTTGCAGGTGATGCCGTCTTCCGCGGTTTCGAGCGCGGTCACCTTGGTGAGGCCAAGCATGCCGTGCTTGGCCGCCACGTAGGCGGCCTTGTACGGCGAGGCGACCAAGGCGTGCGCCGAGGCGACGTTGATCACGCGGCCCCAACCCTTCTGCCGCATCCCGGGCAGCACGAGCTTGGTGGCGTGGAAGGCCGAAGAAAGGTTGATCGCCATGATCGCGTCCCATTTCTCGTCCGGGAACTCCTCGATCGGCGCCACGTGCTGGATTCCGGCGTTGTTCACCATGATGTCGACCGAATTGAACAGGTCGACCGTTTGCCGGACCATGCATTCGATCGCCTTGGGCTTGCTCACATCGGCCGGCGAATAGACGATCTTGGCATTCGTGCGCTGCGCCAGCTCCGAGCGCGTTTTCTCGATCTGCAGCGCCTCGCCGAAGCCATTCAGCACGACGTTTGCGCCCGAGCGCGCGAAGGCTTCCGCAATGCCTAGGCCGATACCGCTTGTCGACCCGGTGACGATGGCGGTTTTTCCCGTGAGCATGTGCAATCTCCTGCAGTTGGTGATCGCACCTTGCGCGTCGCTGCAAAACTTCTGAAATGCCGAGTGCCTACCGAATTGATAGCGCATGCGCATCGCGCAGCGCGTCAAGCGAGCGGATCAGCTCCTCCGGATCGGGCCAGCGCGCCGGATCGACGTCGGCGAAGGCAAAGGCGATGCGCGCGTCGGGCGCGACCACGAAGACCGACGGAATCGGCAAGCGCCAGGCCGTGTCGCCGTGAAGCTTGCGAAAGTCCCGCCCGCGCTCGAGGTGCATGCGAATGTGGTTGGGCGAGAGTTCATAGGCAAGCCCGCAGCTGCGCGCGAAGCCATTGGCCGGATCGCCGAGCAGCGGATAGGCGATGCCGCACCTGCGGGCGGTCTCGATTATTTGGTCGAGCGGATCGGGCGTGATGCCAACGGCTTGGGCGCCCAACGCTTCTATCGCCGGCCTTGCCTCCTCGAGGGCCACCATCGTGAGGGCGCAGTAGGGGCACCAACCGCCCCTGAAGAACGCCAGCACGAGGGGGCCGTGGTCGAGGAACTCATGCGAGGTCCGGATCGTCCCGGCCGTATCCCGCAGGGCAAAGTCGGGCAGCATGTCGCCCAGCGCGAGGCCCTCCTCGGCGAGGCGCATCATGCGCAAGCGGTCGAGCTCATCCTCGAAATCGGCCCGATCACGCGACGGCAGCTCCGCCATGTGGTGGCGGGAGAGCTCCAGCAGCGCTTGCGTGAGGGACATGCCGGGCCAGTGTGACGGAGCCCCAATAAGCCCTGAAATACCTTGCACGACGAGTATCGATAGCCACAGGCTATGGATCTTCGGGGCAGGATGGGCGCGGTCATCCGGGCCGCACTTCCGGGGGAGACGCTGCCGTGGAAATGCATCAGATCCGTTATTTTCTGGCCGTCTGCGAGACCTTGAACTTCACGCGGGCGGCCGAGGCCTGCAACGTCTCGCAGCCTTCGCTGACGCGCGCCATCAAGGGTCTCGAGGACGAGCTGGGCGGCCCGCTGTTCCGTCGCGAGCGCAATAACACCCACCTGACCGGTCTTGGCGAGATGATGCGCCCGCATCTCACGCAGGTGCTGATCGAGACCGATGCCGCCAAGGAACGCGCCAAGAGCTTCGCCAGGCTCGACGACGTCGAGCTGAAGCTCGGCATGATGTGCACGATCGGCCCGCGCCGCTTCGTGCCGTTCCTCCAGACCTTTCGGGAGCGTCATCCCAAGGTGAACCTGATCGTGCAGCGACGGCTCGGGCAGCGAGCTTCAGGAGCGACTCGCGCAAGGCGAACTCGATGTCGCGGTCTACGGCCAGCCCGACGAGATCGACGATCGCTTCCATGCGCGCCGACTCTACGACGAGCGCTTTGTCATCGGTGTCGGTCCGAGCCATCCGTTCGACAAGCAGAACGCCGTGCGCGTGAAGGACCTGCACGATCAGGCCTATGTGAACCGTCTGCAGTGCGAGTATTTCGGCCATGCCGGTCGCATATTCCGCGAAAACGGCGCCAAGACGCGCATTGTCTTCCGCAGCGACCGCGACGACTGGGTGCAGAGCATGGCGCTGGCGGGCTTCGGTTTCACCTTCATCCCCGAATATGCCGCCACCATGCCCGGCCTGCGCGTGCGCCCGCTGATCGATCCGGAGATCAGCCGCACGATCCAGGTCGTCACCGTGCGGGGTCGCCCGCATCTGCCGGCAGTCGGCGCTTTCGTGCGCGAGGTTCTGGCGTTTCCGTGGATCAACGCAACGGCATAGCGCGCCGGCTATCGAAACAATCGCCACTCGGCATTTCAGTAAAGACCGCCGCGCTCCGATGCTGCGTCATTGCCGCGACCGTTCCGGTTGCGGCCCTACCGCACGGAGATACTCGATGTTCTTTCGTACACTTGCCGCTTCCGCCGTCGTCGCCGCCGGCCTTGCCCTCGCGGCTCCCGCCTTTGCCGGCGAATGCCCGGCGGGCCAGATGCGGGCCGACGCCACCAAGCCCTCGACGGCGGCGGCCAAGGCAGTCACCGACCAGGTGCTGTCGATGATCGACCTTGCCGATGAGAAGGTCGCGCTGAAGGGTCACATGATGCGCGTGCGCAAGCTCGAGGTGCAGCCGGGCGGCATCGTTCCCTGGCACAGCCACGGCGACCGGCCGGCGCTGATCTATGTCGTCTCCGGTGAAATCTACGAGAACGCCAGCAACTGCGCCGTGCCGATCCTGCACAAGGCGGGCGACGTGGCGCGCGAGACGCATGCGACCTCGCACTGGTGGAACAATGCCGGCAAGACGCCCGTCGTGCTGTTGTCGTTCGACATCCTGCACGATCCCAACGACCACAACATGTAACCGGGAAAGGTCCGTAACATGCCGGGTGCCCTGCGCGCCTTCACGATCGGCCTGACCGCCTTTCTGACCGTCGTCGATCTGTTCGCGACGCAGGCCATCCTGCCTTCGCTCACCCGGGCCTATGGCGTGACGCCGGCGGCCATGGGTTTTGCCGTCAACGCCAGCACGATCGGCATGGCGATCGGTGGGCTTGCGGTCGGGGTGCTCGGCCGTTCGCTCGATCGCCGCCGCGGCATCCTCCTCAGCCTGGCGATCCTCTCCCTGCCGACCCTGCTGCTGGCCAGCATGCCCGCGCTGCCGATCTTTACCGGCCTGCGCATCGCCCAAGGGCTTTGCATGTCGACGGCCTTTGCGCTCACGCTCGCCTACCTTGGCGAGCACACGACGGCCGCCGACACCGCCAGCGCGTTCGCCGCCTACATCACCGGCAACGTCGCCTCCAACCTGTTTGGCCGCCTGCTGGCTGCCGGCGTCGTCGATCATTTGGGACTCGCCGCGAATTTCTACGTCTTCGCGGCGCTGAATCTCTCTGGTGCGGTGCTGGTCTGGTTCACGGTCGCGCGCGTCGAGCCCATGCCGCAAGCAGACATAAGCCCGCATATCCGACGGGGATCGCCGCTCGCGAGTTTCCTGCTCCACCTCGCCAATCCCGCGTTGCGCGCCACCTTCGCCATCGGTTTCCTTATCCTGTTCGCCTTCATCGGCACCTTTACCTATGTGAATTTCGTGCTGGCGGGCCCGCTCTTCGGCATCGGCATGATGATGCTGGGCGTGGTCTATTTCGTCTTCCTTCCGTCGGTGATCACCACGCCGCTTGCCGGCAAGGTCGTCGCTCGCTTCAGCACGCGTCCGACACTGTGGGCCTCCTTCGCATTGGCCATCGCGGGTTTGCCGCTGCTGCTGAGCTCGAGCTTGGCCGCGCTGCTGCTCGGCCTGGCGATGGTCGGGGTGGGCACCTTCTTCGCCCAGGCGACGGCGACCGGCTTCGTCGGCCGCGCCGCCATGGCCGACCGGGGTTCGGCAAGCGGCCTCTACCTGGCAAGCTATTTTCTCGGCGGACTCGCGGGCAGCGCAGTGCTGGGCCAGGTCTTCGATCGTCTGGGCTGGACGGCGTGTGTGATCGGCATCGGCGCCGCACTCGCGCTCGGCGCGGTGCTCGCTACACGCCTGCTCATAGCCGAGAGCCATCGACCCGATGCCGCAACGGCATTTCAGATGCGCGCGCCCGGCGGCCAATCTCAGGTCATGCACTGACGCGTTCGCCCAAACGGAGATACTCATGCCAAACCGCATCGCCCAAGCCTGTTCGGCGGCTTTCCTCGCCTTCGCCATGATGATGTCGTCAGCCTCGCCCAGCGGCGCCGAGGGCCTGAAACCCACGGTTTCCGCTTCCGGCGTCATCGCCACCAAGAGCGCCTACGGAGTCGAGGAGACAGTGGAGCGCCTGAAGAAGGACATTGCCGCAAAAGGCATCGTGTTCTTCCAGCAGATCGACCAGGCGGCGATCGCTGCCAAGGCAGGCGTCGAGCTCAAGCCCTCGATCCTGCTGATCTTCGGCAATCCGCCGCTCGGCACGCAGTTCATCGCCGCCAACCCGCAGGCGGGGCTCGACTGGCCGGTGCGCATGCTGGTCTATCGCGACGCAGCGGGCGAGGTGTGGGTCGCCTACAGCGACTTCGAATGGATCGCCAGGCGCCACGGCGTCACCAGCCGCGATGCGCAATTCCACATGGCCGCGGAGGTCGCCGCCTCGATCGCCTCCTGCGTGGCTTTTCACTGAGGAATCCGGCCATGAATGCCATGACCCCTGTTCCCTCGACGCCTGCGCGGGCCGCGCCCGCGCTCGCCAAGGAGCGCGCCATCAAGGAACAGGTGGTCCTGGTGTTGCAGGGCGGAGGCGCCCTCGGTGCCTATCAGGCGGGCGTCTATCAGGCGCTCATGGAAGGCGGCATCGAGCCCGACTGGGTGATCGGCACGTCGATCGGCGCCATCAATGGCGCCCTCATCGCGGGCAACCAGCCGGCCAACCGCATCGCGCGTCTGCGTGAATTCTGGGACGGCGTCGGCCGAAACGGTCCGGTCGACCTGCTCTGGCCATCGTCCATCTTTGGCAACGTGCTCGCCAACATGTCGACCATCGTGTCGGGCATCCCGGGATTCTTCGCGCCCAATCCCCAGGCGATCTGGGGTCCGACCTTCCCGCTCGGCATCGAGAAGGCCTCGTACTATTCGACCGAACCGCTCCGGCAGACGCTGCGCCGCCTGGTCGACTTCGATTGCCTCGCCGCAGCGCCAGATCCGGCTGTCGGTCGGCGCGGTCAATGTCCGGACCAGCGAGATGCGTTACTTCGATTCGCGCAGCGATGCCGCTTGCCGCCGAGCATGTCATGGCCTCCGGCGCGTTGCCGCCCGCCTTTCCCGCGATCACCGTCGATGGCGAGTACTATTGGGATGGCGGCATCTATTCGAACACGCCGATCGAGGTCGTGCTCGACGACGTGCCGCGGCGCAATTCGCTGATCTTCTCGGTCAACGTCTGGCAACCCACGGGCCGCCATCCGACGACGATCCAGCAGGTCATGGCGCGTCACAAGGACATCCAGTTCGCCAGCCGCGGCAGGAGCCACGTCGCCCGCCAGGCACAGATCCATCGCCTGCGCCACGTCGTGCGCGAGCTCGCCAATCGTCTGCCGCCGGAAGTGCGCGCCGACCCGATGGTGCAGGACCTGACCGAATATGGCTGCGGCACGCTCATGCACCTGGTGCGTTTGTTGTCGCCCCGCCTCGATGGCGAGGATCACACCAAGGACATCGACTTCACGCGCTCGGGCATCGAAAGTCGCTGGAGGGCCGGCCACGATCACGCCCGCAGGGTCCTTGCCGAAAAGCCGTGGGAAGCGCCGGCCGACCTGTTGGCGGGCGTGGTAATCCACGAAGCGACCGGGTAAACCGGAACCAGCGAAGGCGAAGCGACGGTCAAGCGTCTGAACGACATGCCCGAGGTCGAGGCCCAGCACCTCAGGCCGCATCGAATGCCCGACCTACGACGACCACGGTGCCTCTTTCCGGCAAACCGCTCTCGGCGCGGCGCGTCGCACCATTTCGACCGCCGGCCTGCACAAGCGGGGTGACCGGCCGTTCCGCCCCGGCGACGGCAGCTACCGCGTCATTCCGGCCGAGACTGCCGCCAATCTCCTGGGTGATGAGTCACATCTCGGTCAACTTCGATCGCACCGGCTTTCAGCAGGATCTCAATACGGTTTTCCCGATCGACCGGCTGCGCGAGCTGGTGGCCGACGGCGAGGTCGGTTCGATGGCTTGCTGGTGACGCGGGCACTGGACGGGGCCCTGCCCGAAGCGCAGGCGCTCAAGGAAGCGATCGACGATCTGCGGACCTATTATCTGGAAGCGGCGTCGGTCTTTCCCGACCCGGGTTCGCCGGTGATGCAGAGGAAGTGGTCCTGGGAGGAGACGAAGCTCGCCAAGGGGCTGCTCGCTCTGCAGCCCAGGCTCGCCGCCAGCACCGATCCGCAGCACAAGATCCTGGCCAACCTGACCCTGATCCCGGCGACCGTGCGGCATCGCCTGGCCACTGCCTAGCAACGTGCAAGATGTTCCACAACGATTCGATCAGTCTCAGCCGTGGACAGCGCGTTGACGTCTTTGGCGCCGACGGCGTCAGGCGAGCCATCGTGGGTCATCCTCTGAATTCTCCTCTCGTCGGCGCCCCGGATCGCGCTGCCGTGGTGCGTGCGTCGCAGTTCACGGCGGAACCTGGCGACGAGACGATTGCCGTTCATGCCGCAAGGGGAGGTGGCGCGTGCCGGATCGCAACCGCGACGATCGCCCATGGCAGCGGCGGATCGCTGCGCCTGACGGATTGGCAGATCGAGCCGGGCTTCGCGCACGACCCGTCCGTGCTGGAAAGTCGTACGGTTCACCGGCTCGTCAAGTCAGGTTGAGCGAGGCTAGTGCGTGCCGGGTCCGGTAATCAGCCGGGCGCCAGACTGGAAGGTGACGTACGACCACAGCCAGTCGAGGATCACGACCGTGCGGTTCCTGAATCCGATCAGGAAGGAGACGTGGACGAGGCCCCAGAGCAGCCAGGCGAGCGTCCCGTCGAGCTTCACCCAGCCGAGATCCGCCACGGCGGAGCGCCGTCCGATGGTCGCCATGGTGCCCCAGCTCCGGTAGCGGAAGGGCTTCGGCGCCGGCTTGCCGGCCAACTTGGCGCGCAGCAGGCGGCCGACATACGCGCCCTGTTGCTTGGCGACCGGCGCGAGGCCGGGCAGCGGCTGGCCGGCAGCGTCGCAGGCGTGGGCGGTGTCTCCGACGAGGAAGATCTCGGGATGGCCGGGCAGCGACAGGTCGGGCTCGACGATCGCCCGGCCGAGGCGGTCCTGGTCGGCTCCGAGCCACTGCCCGGCGGCCGACGCCATGACGCCGGCGCCCCAGACGATGGTCGCCGCCTCCAGGCGCCGATCGCCCACGGCGACTCCCTGGGCGTCGCATTGGCTGACGCGCTCCCCCAGACGGACCTCGACACCCAGCTTTTCGAGCGAGCGGCGGGCCGCGGTGCTCAGCACCGGCGCAAACGCCGGCAGCAGGCGCGGGCCTGCTTCGATCAGCACGATCCGGGCTTCCCGAGGATCGATGCGGCGAAAATCGTGGCGGAGCGCCGCCTGCGCCAGCTCGGCGATGGCGCCTGCCATCTCGACGCCGGTGGCACCGCCGCCGATCACGACGAAGGTGAGAAAACGCCGCCGGTCTTCGGCTCCGTCGGCCGCCTCGGCTTTCTCGAAGGCCGTCAGGATCCGTCGGCGAATATCGGTGGCGTCGTCGATCTTCTTGAGACCCGGCGCCGCGCCCGCCCATTCGTCATGGCCGAAATAGGAATGGCGTGCGCCGGTCGCCAGCACGAGATGGTCGTAGGCGATCTCGCGATTCTCGACGGTGACGGTGCGCCGTTGCTTGTCCACGCCGGACACCTTGCCGAGGATCACCCGTACGTTCGTCGCCCGTCGCAGGATGGCTCGGATCGGCGAGGCGATCTGGGCCGGCGAGAGGCCGGCGGTCGCCACCTGATAGAGCAGCGGCTGGAAGAGGTGATAGTTGCGCCGGTCGACCACGGTGACGTCGGCGTTGGTGCCGGCCAGGGAATGGGCGACGCTCAGGCCTCCGAAGCCCGCGCCGACGATGACGATGTGCGGCTGGGCCACGGTGATGACCCCTCAGGCGCGGCCGAACAGATTGAAGGCGACGATGCGATCGATCGACAATGCACCGGCACCGCGGCTCAGCACATAGGAAAGGATCGAGGCCCACATCAGGTGCTCGGGCCAGTTCTCGGGATAGACGAGGAACTGGATGGTGAGGGTCATGACCAGAAGGGCCGCCGCGCCCAGGCGGGCGAACACACCGAGGACCAGCAGGACCGGCGCGCAAAGCTCGACCGCCGTGCCCATGTAGGCCGCGATCTCCGGCGGCAGCAGCGGCAGGCGATACTCGTTGCGGAACAGCGTGATGGCCGTGTCGAAGCTCTGGTACTTGTCCATGCCTGAGCGGAAGAACGTTGCGCCGACCGCAAGCCGCATGCCGAATTCCAGCAGCGACAGCGGAAATCGTCGGCCAGCGGCACGCAGCGCCTCGAGGCGGTCGACGAAGGTTGGGGTGGACGGCGCATGCTCGAAGATGGCGGATGTCATGATGAGTTCCTCCGTGGGTCGGCCGCCGGCCCGGTCATCGTCGGGGCTGCGGACGAACCGGCGTTGAATGGGGTGGGGCAACGCCGGCTGGAAATGCCGGGACGCGGCGGCCGATGTCGTTGGGTCGCGGGGTCAGCTCTTGCTCGAGGTCAGAGAGCCGCCAGCGATCTTGCCGCAAGCGCCCCTGGGAACGCTCAGCCATGCTTCAGTCTGCGCGTCCTTCTTCGACGTGCCGGCACAGGAAGACGTCGCGGTCTGGCAATCGTTCTTGCCGGCCTTGGCGATGCCGAAGCACTTCTCGGTTTCCTGGGCCTGGGCCTGGCCGGCGAGCAGCAGCACAGCGCTGAGGGCAGCGGCGACGGTCAGAGCGGTTTTCATGCCGGGTCTCCTCATTCGGGTGTGCATCCCTTTCGGGTGTCTGCACACTGCCGCGAGCCCGTGACCGGCTGAAATATTGAGTCCCTATGGGATTCATGTGCGAGGGCTATGGCTGCGTCGCCAGACCGGCAGGCACGCTCGAATGCCACACGCAGCGGCGCCGGTCTGGCGATGATCCGCGGCTCTCGTATCCGCGTGAAGCCGTCGGGCGCGGCCAGCGCGCCCGTCCTGGCGACGGCCTGGTGCAGGCCGTGGTCACCAGCAGCGCCTCTCCTTACCGCTCAGCTCGCGCGCGGCCCCGGGCCGCGGCTCCTCGCTCAGCGCCGCGCCGCGACGAGCAGTCCAGCCCCGTTCATGGATACGCTCCTTTCATCGAAATTCGATGGCGAGCTTGGGGCGGCCAGCCGGATGAAGCCTGTCCGGTCTCGATTGGGAGGATGCCCGATGGCAGATTTCCGAAATGACAGGCCAGCTACAGCGTGAGACCGAAGCCAACGACGCTGTCATCCCGAGCGAAGCGAGGGACCTTTGAGGCAATGTTAAAGGTTCCTACCCTCGACTTCGCCCAGGGCAGGCGCCACGTTCGGATGACAATCCTGTCCGCGAGATGCTCAGGGCAAGCTTGGCGAGCAAGACCGCCCATGCGCATGCCAACACGGGCAATGTCGGGCTGATTATCCGCATGAATGGTGCCGCAACGCCTGCGGCGGTTGGCCGTAGGCGCGAATGAAGGCACGTCGCATCCTGTTGCGATCCCCGAACCTGGTCTGTCGCGCGACAACGCCAATGGGGTGGCTGGGATCCTCCATCAGCGCGCGCGGCGCCTCCAGGCGGAGGTTCTCGATCGCCTTCGCCGGTGTCTGTCCGGTTTCTTGACGTTCAGGACTTCGGGTTTGCGCGCTTCTTCCTTAGAGCATGCAGCTAGCTCGCCGTCATGGTCAGCATAGCCACAGCGCATCGTTTCCATAGGCACTGGATATTTCTAGAAGGAGACGAGTTCGCGATAGTGTGCGGCCTACCGAAAGAAGGATCGCCGGTGGTGGCCGCTCTGACGCCCGAGCAGAAGATGGAAAGACGTTTTCCTCAGCCCGTCGCCGTCGGCGATCTGCTGGGATTGCGCATCCTGGATGACGACGACGTGACGATCGCACGTGTCCGGAAAGTCGTGCGCACAGTGGCCGGGAAAATTCTTCTCATCGCCGAGCGACGAAGGTTTCTTGGCTTCGGGAGCCGGTTGGTCGCCGTGCCGATCGAAGTCGTTGCCATCTTCGGGCGCCAGCTTGCATCGCTCGACATGCCGCCAGAGGAATACGACCGGGCACCGACATGGAATGACGAAGATATCGTTCCCTTGTCGGCGGGCACCAGGGTCCTGGTGGCGCTGACGAAGCGATAGCACCAGCGTTGGAACGAACCTGAACAGCTGCGGCTGTAGACGATGACCCATTGGAGAGCGACGATGCCCGAGCAGCCCGAACCGTCTATGGCCCGCGATCTCCGGTCACCCGACCTCTGCGCGCAAAGCAGGCAGAGTTTTCCGGATCTCGAGCCATGACGGCGATATCGCCAGGGGCCGGGACGGGCGCATCGAGCCTGCTCCATCCGTTGCCTGTTCGCCTGATGCATTGGGTCAACGCCTTCGCGATGTTCATCATGATCGGGAGCGGCTGGAAGATTTACAACGACGAAGTCATATTTGGGTGGCTGCATTTTCCCGAAGCCCTGGCGATCGGCAAATGGGCGCAGCATGGCCTGCTATGGCATTTTTTCGGAATGTGGATATTCGCGATCAACGGATTCCTCTATCTCACCTACGGAATCCTTTCCGGCCGCTTCCGCCGAAAACTCTGGCCCATCTCCCCGCGTGAATTGATCTCGACGGTTGGCGACGCCTTGCGCTTCAAGCTGGGCCACGACGATCTGACACACTACAATGCAGTGCAGAAAAGTCTCTATGTCGGCGTGATCCTGATCGGCATGACGAGTCTCGTCTCCGGGCTGATGCTGTGGAAGCCGGTTCAGTTCTCCGAGCTGTTGGCGCTGTTCGGCAATGACTTTCAGATGGTGCGCCTGGTCCATTTCCTCTGCATGGCGGCGATCTGCGGCTTCGTCGTAATCCACGTCGCGCTCGCGTTGCTGGTGCCGAAAACGCTGATCGCGATGGTAACAGGCGGGCCACGGGTTCCGTCGGACCAGCGACCCGGTTCATCCCCCCTGGCGCCAACAGGTCAGTCATGACGAAGATCAAGCGCTTGCCCTCGCTGTTCCGGCCTCACGGCGGCGTGGACCAAAATGTGCTCGAGCAGAACAAAGGGCTCGTGGAGCTGATAGGCCGACGTGGACTTTTCCGCGGTACCTTGAGCCTGGGCGCCCTGACGATGCTGACGGGGTGTGATTGGGGGGATGGCGGCTCGGTCGAGCAGGCCTTGCGGGCAGTCTCGCGATGGAACGACGTCGTTCAGGGGGCAATCTTCCGCCCGGATCATCTAGCGCCAACGTTCACCGCAGCCGAAGTCGTGAAGCCTCCGCGCTTCAACGCCCACTACGACGTCGAGGACGTAAAGCCGGTCGATGGCCGGACGTGGAAGCTGGAGGTCTCCGGCCTGGTAAACGACAAGCGTAGTTGGTCGCTTGCAGAAATAATGTCGTTGCCTCAGCAGGAGCTGATCATCCGCCACATCTGCGTCGAAGGCTGGGATTATATCGGCCAATGGTCGGGCGTTAACTTCCGTCGGTTTCTCGAGCGTATCGGCGCGGACCTGCGGGCGCGCTACATCGCGTTCCGGTGTGCCGATGGCTACACGGAGGCGCTTGATATGGCGACGGCGTTGCACCCGCAGACCATCCTGGCGACCAAGTACGCGGGCGAGCCGCTGCCGGATCCTTTTGGATATCCGCTACGATTGCGCACATCGACGAAGCTCGGCTTCAAGAACGCCAAATGGCTTACGGCCATCGAGGTCACGAACACCCGCCCTGGAACGTATTACGGCGATCAGGGATTCAACTGGTTCAGCGGAATCTGAGACGGCGCGAATCCACTCGCCAGCGCAGATCAATTCGGATCTAACGACCGGTATGAATGCTCCTCCGCGAACTCGCTGATCACATTCGTCGCGAACGCTGCCTGGCGACTATCAAGATCGCGAATTTGAATCGGATGACTGCGATTGTGGGATCTGCTGCTGCTTGTCTGCCCATGCGGCGCTGCTCGCTCGCGCAATCGAGAACGAGGTGGCAGAGCAGTGCCGCGCGCTTGCGGTTAACTTCATCGGCGCGAATCGCCTCGCCCGCAGTGACGACCGGGGTGCCAGAGAGCCGCGGGTTAGGACGGTACTGCGCGAATTGCGGAAACAGTCCCGTCCTGTAAGCCGAGCTCAACCCTCCGCAACAATCTTGCGAACTTAAGTGAAGCCCAAAGTTTCACTTGACGTTCCTGAGCAATGTTGTGGCGTATGGAGGCCGTTCCAACCGAAGGACCGGCCGATGCCCCTCCCCGAAGTCAACGTCACCAACCCGCCGCCCGTCTTCCGCAACGCCTGGGCGGAGCGCGCCGCCAGGCGGGCCGCCCTGCCGCCGCCGCCACCCTGGTCCGCGGTCGATCCCGGCCTTTTGGAGGAGGGTCGTCCCAAGCTGCCCGCCTTCCCGCTGCAGGTTTTCCCGGGCCAATGGCGGGAGTGGGTGAAGGACGCCGCGCAGTGGGCGGGCTCGTCGGAGGACTACATCGCGCAGGCGCTGCTGGCGTCGGTCGCGGGCCTGTGCGGCCAGGGCGTGTCGGCGCGCATCACCGAGGCGTGGAGCGAGCCCCTCATCCTGTGGCAGGCGCTGGTCGGCGGCCCGTCTTCCGGCAAGACGCCGGCGCTCGAATGGCTGCGCCGTCCGCTCGGCACGGTCGAGCGCGTGCTGGCGCGCGAGGGCGGGGCGCCGGTGGTGGTCTCCGATGCCTCGTTGCCGGCGCTCGAGAAGGCCGTGGCGAAGCGGCGGCAGGGCGTGCTGCTGTGGCGCGACGAGCCGACCGCGTGGCTGGCCGGGCTGGGCCGCAAGAGCCGGCGCGACGAGAGCAAGCGCGGTCTCTTTTTGGACACCTGGGGCGCGATCGGCCTGCCGTGGGGTCGCGACGAAAACGGCGGTCAGCATCGTGGGCTCGCTCGATCCGGAGCGACTGGACGCGTCGCTGGAGGGAACCGGCGACGGCCTGGCCGCGCGCTTCCTCTATGCCTGGCCCGGCCCCGCGCCCTATCGCTCGCTGCGCACCCTGAAGCCGACGCGCGAGGACGAGGCGGTGAACGCGTTGCAGCGCATTGCCCGCGCGGTGGGCACGCCGGAGAAGCCGCTGGTGCTCTCCTTCGAGGATCGCGCGGTGACCGCGTTCGACCGAAGTCTCGAGCTCCTGCACCCCGAGATGCTGCGGGCGGAAGGGTTCATGGCCGGCTGGCTGGGCAAGGGGCGGGGCACGGTGGCGCGGCTCGCCGCGGTGCTGGCGCTGCTCGACTGGACGGCGAACCGCCCGAACAACGCGCCGCCGCCCACCGTCATCACGACCCAGCATCTGTGCGATGCCTGGGATCTGTGGGAGCGCTATTACCGGCCGCATGCGCAGGCGGTGTTCGACCGCGCCGGTCCGGCGGACGGCGACCGCCAGGGCAAGCATGAGGCAAAGCAGCACGCGCGCCGCGTGATCGGCTGGATCCGCGCCCGCGGCGTGAAGGAGATCTCGCGCGAGGAGGTGCGGCGCGAGGCGCTCAGCCAGCGCGTGAACGCCGCCGGCGCCGACGAGGTGATCCTGGCGCTCGAGCAGGCCGGCGTGTTGCGCGAAGTCGAGGTCGACGAGGAGGACTATCCCGCCCGCGGCCGCCCGGCGCGGCGCTGGCAGGTCAATCCGGCCCTTCGGCCGCTGGCGCAACCGCAAAACCGCGCTGCGCAAATTGCGGAAAGTCCCAGCCTCCCCAGCGCAGCTGGGGCGGTGTCGCCGTCACACGACGCCTGCCCTGAGCCAAGTCGAAGGGACGGAGGGGTCGGAAGCTTCGGGTCGAGTCCCTCTGCAGAATCGTTTGCGGGAATTGCGGAAAAGAAAACCGCTCCGGACTCTAAAGAAGCGGGAGAGGCAGGCTGGCCAAAATGATCAGCAGGAGCAGGGCTGTCGCAAATGACTAGTTCCGTCGTCTCGACCGAGGCCCGGAGGGCCGAGCGGAGAGACCTTCTCTCCACAATAAGCCGCTTATGGTCGAGAGAAGGTCTCTCCGCTCCGCGCTTCGCGCTCCGGTCGAGACGACGGAGAATTGCAATGTGCGATAATTCTGCTCCGCTCCGCGCTTCGCGCTCCGGTCGGGACGACGGAAATTGTTATGTGCGATAAGTCTGCCGCGCCGGCGTCGGAAGCCGCAGGCTGTGGCCCATGACCCCATCGCCCTCGTATGACGAGGGCACTTCCCCTTGCCGAAGCCCGGCAAGGGGAAGAAAGCTCGAGCGGGAATTGCGGAAATTGCCTTCGGTGGCCCGCCGTGAGGCGCTTGCGGGCGGGCTTGGGCTCTTCGATCGCGTCGACGGCGTCTTCAGCCTCGACAAGCGCGGCCGGTCACCCGCGCTCGCTCGCGCGCATGAGGGCCTCCACGTGCGTGGCGGCCGATTCTGCGAGCGCGTTGAGGTCGTAGCCGCCTTCGAGCACGGAGACCAAGCGGCCTTGGGCATGGCGGCCGGCGATGGCCAGCAGTTCCTCGGTCAGCCAGACGAAATCCTCGGTCTCGACCTCGAGCTGCGCCAGCGGATCGGCGCGATGGGCGTCGAAGCCCGCCGACACGATGACGAGCTCGGGCGCGAACGCGTCGAGCATCGGCAGGATGCGCTCGCTCCAGGCGGCGCGGAACTCGGCGCTGCCCGAGCCGGCGCTGAGCGGCACGTTGACGACATTGTGGTCCGAGCCGGTCTCGCGCGACGAGCCGGTGCCGGGATAGAGCGGATATTGATGCGTCGAGGCGTAGAACAGAGAAGGATCGGGCTCGACGACGGCCTGCGTGCCCTGGCCGTGATGGACGTCGAAATCCACGATCGCGACCCGCCCGACGCCGTACTTCGCCTGGGCGTGGCGCGCGCCGACGGCCGCGTTGTTGATCAGGCAGAAGCCGCCGGGCACGTCGGGCGCGGCGTGATGGCCGGGCGGGCGGACCGCGGCGAAGGCCGTCTGCACCTTGCCTTCCATCACCGCCTCGACGCCGGCCACGACGGCGCCCGCGGCCCGCTGGATCGCCTCGGCGCTGCCCTGGCTCATCACGGTGTCGCCGTCGACCTGGACATGCTCGCCGGGGCCGGGCCGGATGGCGAGGATCGCCTCGACATAGTCCAGCGGATGGACGCGCGTCATTTCCTCCATCGAGGCGGCGGGGGCGGCGAGGCGGACCAGGCTGTCGAACGCAGGGTCCTCGAGGATCGACAGGATGGCGCGCAGCCGATCGGGCCGCTCGGGATGGTAGGGGCCGGTGTCGTGCTCGAGGAACGACGGATGGCTGATCAGAAGGGTCGCCATGATTCTTCTTCTTTCCAACGCCTCTTCTCTCTACCGCACGGCTCAGAACTTGGCCATGAACCGTCCGCTGAACACGTGCACCGGGCCGCGCACGGCGTTGTAGGCGGGATTGGCCAGGAACTGGTAGTCGGCGGTGACGTAGAGGCCCTTGGCCACCTGCAGGGAGTAATAGGTCTCGGCCACGGCTTCCGAGGCGTAGGTGAGCGCGCCGTCGCCGATCATGATGCCGAGCCCGCCGCCCGCCAGGTAGGTGGCGAAGTCGGCCGAGATCCAGTTCACTGCGCCCGCGATGCCGACCGTGTCGTTCGGCCGGCCCCACGGCGTGCCCTTGATCGAGAGCCCGCCCGACACGCTGGACGTGATGTCGGTGAAGGACATGACCTCGATGCGGCCGTCGTTCCAGCTGAAGCGGCCGAAGGCGCCGACATTGTCGGTGAGCGCCTGGTCGAAGTTGACGTAGAAGCCGTATTTGGTGCGGCCCTGGCGGGTGAGCGGCATCGTGTCGTTGGGGCTGAGGCCCGGGCTCACGGCGGCGAGTGCCACGGCTGCGTTGTAGGAGCCGGCAAAGGCGGAGTTGAGCCAGGCGCCGAGGCGGAACGCACCGGGCCGCTCGAAGGGCGCGTAGCGCAGCTCGAGCTCGCCGATATAGCCGCCGCGCGCGAACAGCGCCGTGTCGAAGACGTTGGTGTCCTGGTAGGCCGGCTCCAGGAAGTAGCCCAGCCGCGTCGTCCAGTAAGGCCCGTTCAGCTCGCCGGTGACGCCCCAGGTGTAGCCGACGCTGTCGGCGGCATAGTCGAACGCGCCCGCCGCCCAGATCGAGAAGTTGAGGAAGTCGACCCGGGGGTCGTTGGCGTAGGCGGTGTTGTCGAAAATGTCCTGCACGGCGTAGCGGCCGGCCGTGATCGTCACCCGCGAGATGTCGCGCTCGCCGAACAGCTGGTCGATGTCGCTCTCGACCTTCTCGCGCTCGCCGCCCAGCCCGAATGTCTGGCGCAGGAACAGGCGCGACGTGCTGTAGCGCGGGTAGGGAAAGGCGCGCTGCGCCTCGCCGTTGGGGAAGCCCGCCGCGCCCTGCGTCTGGGCAAGGCCGAAGCCCTGCAGGAGCTCGGGATTGTAGTAGAGCTCGCCGCCCTCCCACAGGCGCACGCCGAGATAGGCCGACACCGCCCAGGTCTGGCGGCTCTGGCCGCTGGACGGCAGGCTTTGCGGTCCGTCGTAGGGCGCGGCGAACGGCGGGTAGCCCTGGAAGACGAAGGCGGTCTGGCCGTGGATTTCCCAGCTGCCGGGACCGCGAACCTTCGCCTTGTCCTCCTTCTCGTCGACCTCGCCGAACTTGTAGTTCAGGCCGACCCGGAACTGATGCAGGTCGTACTGCGAATCGTAGCGCGCCGGGGCGGAGCCGAAGAGAAAGCCGGTCAGGCCAAGGTTGGCGTAGAGATATTCGGCGCGGGCCGACCAGCGCGCGTCGAGCCGGTAGTCGACCCCGCCGCCCAGCGCGTAACCCAGGCGGATGTAGCTCGGATTGGCATCCTCGTTGCCGGTGGTGAGGTCGATGCGCGAGAAGCGCGTGCTCGCCCAGGCGACGCCGCCGCTCACGAACGGCGTCCAGCCGCCCATGTCGTAGCCGACCCGGCCGCGCAAGGTCGCGAGGTATTCGAGTTGCTCGGTGGCCGTGCCCGTGCCGGTGGCGCGGTACGACAGCACCTGGTTGGGATCGAGATAGTCGGCGAAGGAGGCGTCGAGCTCGATGCCCAGCATCAGCCGCGAGGGGAAGTAATGCTCGTAGCCCGCCTGCACGCCGCCGGCGAAGGCGCCGTAGGGCGAGCTGCCGCCGGCCGCGGCGACGCCGATCGGATCGCCCAAGGTGGCCTTGGCATTGCCGAACAGGTAGCCGACATGGCCGCCGACATAGAAGCCGCTGCGCGCCGCGATATCGTCGGCGCGTGCAGGCGCCGCGAGTTGAAACGCCGAGAAGAGCGAGGCGATTGCAAGACATCGCGGCGCGGTCCGAAGCATCGACATCGTTTCACTTGTAGTGCGGTTCGTCGGCGGAGGACAGAGGGTCGACATGCCGGCCACCCGGTCGGATCAGAATCGGGCGAACAGGCGCCCGCTGAAGAAATGGACCGGCCCGCGCACCGCGTTGTAGGCGGGATTGGCCATGAACTGGTAGTCGGCGGTGGCGAAGATGCCCTTGGCGACGCGCAGCGAATAGTAGGCCTCGACGATGGTCTCGTTGGCGTAGGTGAGCGCGCCGTCGCCCACCAGGATGCCGAGGCCGCCGGCCGCCAGGTAGTTGGCCTGGTCGCCCGAGACCGAGTTCAGCACGCCGGCGATGCCGATCGTGTCGCCCGGCCGGCCCCACGCCGCGCCCCGGATCGAGAGGCCGGCCGACAGGCTGGTGTCGATGTCGGTGAAGGACATGATCTCGCTGCGGCCGTCGTTCCAGCTGAAGCGCGCGAAGGCGCCGACGCTGTCGCTGATCTCCTGCTCCATGTTGACGTAGAAGCCGTACTTGGTGCGGCCCTGGCGGGTCTGCGCGATCGTGTCGTTGGCGGAGAGGCCCGGCGTAAGCGCGGCCAGCGCCACGGCATCGTTGTAGGAGCCGGCGAAGGCCGAATGGAGCCAGCTTCCGATCCGGATCGCACCGGGCCGTCTCAAAGGCTGGTAGCGCAGTTCGAGCTCGGCGACGTACTGGCCGCGCGTGAACAGGGCCATGTCGTAGGTATCCACGTCGCTGACCGACGGCTCGAGGAAGTAGCCGAACCGCACGGCCCAGTTCGGCTGGTTGAGCTCGGCGGCGATGCCCCAGGTGAAGCCGATGGTGTCGGCGGCATAGTCGAAGGCGCCGGACGACCAGACCGACCAGTTGAGGAAGTCGGTGCGCGGATCTCCGGCGTAGATGTTGTTGTCGAAGAAATCCTGGACGGCGTAGCGGCCGGCCTGGATCGTGACGCGCGAGACGTCATATTTGCCGGCGAGCTGATTGTAGTCGCTGGCGAACTTCTCGGTCGCGCCGCCGAGCCCAATCGTCTCGCGCAGGAACATTCGCGACAGGCTGAAGCGCGGATAGGGGAAGTCGCGCTGGGCCTCGCCGTTGGGAAAGCCGCCGGCGCCGGTCGTCGCCGCGACGCCGAAGCCCTGCAGGAGCTCGGGGCTGAAGTAGAATTCGCCGCCCTCCCACAGCCTGATGCCGAGCGATGCCGAGAGCGCCGCGGTCTCGCGGCTCTGGCCGCCGGACGGCAGGCTCTGCGGGCCGTCATAGGCCGCGGCGAAGGGCGGGTAGCCCTGGAAGACGAAGACGCCCTGCCCGTGGACTTCGAACGAGCCCGGCCCGCGGTCGGGCTTGGTCTTCGGCTCGTCGACGTCGCCCAGCTTGTAGTTCAGGCCGAGGCGGAAGCGATGCTGGTCGTACGACGAATCGTAGCGCGCCGGCGCCGAGGCGAAGCCGAAGCCTGCGAGCGCGTAGTTGTTGTAGAGATACTCGGCGCGCGCCGACCAGCGGGAATCGAGGCGATGGTCGACGCCGCCGCCCACGACATAGCCCAGGCGAATGTTGCTGGAATTGGCGTCCTCGTTGCCGGTCGTGAGGTCGACGCGCGAGAAGCGCGTGCTCGCCCACGAGATGCCGCCGGTGACGAACGGCGTCCAGCCTCCGAGGTCGAAGCCGATGCGGCCGCGCAGGCTTGCCTCGTACTCGAGCTCCTCGCTGGCCGTCCCCGTGGCGGTGGCGCGGTACGACAGCACCCGCGCATTGTCGAGCTGCTCGAAAAGCGAGCCATCGATTTCGATGCCCAGCATCAGCCGCGACGGGAAGTAATGCTCGTAGCCCGCCTGCATGCCGCCGAACGGCGTGCCGTAGAGCGAGCTGCCACTGGCGGACGAGGCACTGGCCGACGATGCGCCCAGGGGATCGGCGAGCGTGGTATTGGCGTTGCCGAACACGTAGCCAGCATGGCCGCCGACATAGAAGCCGCTGCGGTTGCGCGCGTCGTCGGCGATCGCCGGCACGGCCGGCTGGAACGCCGCGAGCAGAGTGGCGATGGCAAGATACTGCGGCGCGGTGCGGACCGTCGGCATCACCTTACCTGTAGCGCGTCTCGCCGATTCGGGACAAGCTGGCAAAGCTTGAGGACACGCGCATCGCGACGATAAAATGACGCCTCGGCACAGGAGATCCTTTCATATGTTGCGTTCATTGTTGGCGGCCGCTCTTTCGCTGAGCGCGGGCGAGGCGTTGGCCCAGGAGACGAGCTTCCTGCTGATCAATGCCACCGGCTACCCGATCAGCCAGATGTTCGTGTCCGAGAGCGACTTCAACATATGGACGCCCAACGTCCTGCGTCCGCCGGTGATCAAGGCGGGCGAGCGCCGCCAGGTCACCTTCAATGCGCCGACGAGCTACTGCCAGGCCGACATGAAGATCGGCTTCGCCGACGATGGCGCCCCCGCCGTGTGGCAGAACCTCAACCTCTGCACCCTGACCAAGATCAAGCTGGTCTACGACCGCGTGAGCGGCATCACCTCGGCGCGCTACGACGACTAACTCACGCTTTGATGACGAAGCTCACGCCTTCCTCCCCTCCGCGGAGCCCGCGAAGGGGAGGTGCCCGCGTAAGCGGGCGGAGGGGTCATGAGCGCCATCACTGACGCTCATGACCCCTCCGTCGGCGAAGACGCCGACACCTTCCCAACTTCGTTGGGGAGGGAGGCATGGTTGCAGCCCCCGACCGCGACGCCTACATACAGCAGATGGCAAACGACACCGGCCTGCCTTTCCTGCACGAACCTCCGGCATCGGGTTTCACCCCGGGCCTCGGCGAGCCGCTGCGCCTGCCGTTCGACAACCTCTACGCCCGCCTGCCAGACCGCTTCTACGCGCGACTGCCGCCCACGCCGGTCGCGGCGCCGCGCCTGATCAAGCTCAACGCGGCGCTCGCCGCCGAGCTCGGTCTCGATGCCGAAGCACTGGCCTCGCCGGCGGGCTTGGCCGTCCTGGCGGGCAACCAGGTCGCACCGGGTTCGGAGCCGATCTCTCTGGCCTATGCCGGCCACCAGTTCGGCAACTTCGTGCCGCAGCTGGGCGACGGCCGCGCCGTCCTGCTGGGCGAGATCGTGGGACCGGACGGCATCCGGCGCGACATCCAGCTGAAGGGCTCGGGGCCGACGCCGTTCTCGCGCCGCGGTGACGGGCGTGCGGCGCTGGGGCCGGTGCTGCGCGAATACATCATCAGCGAGGCGATGGCAGCGCTCGGCATTCCGACGACGCGCTCGCTCGCGGCCGTGGCGACCGGCGAGCCGGTGATGCGCGAGGCTGCGCTCCCCGGCGCGGTGCTGACGCGCGTGGCGTCGAGCCACATCCGCGTCGGCACCTTCCAGTTCTTCGCCGCGCGCGGCGACGCGGAGGCGCTGCGCCTGCTCGCCGATCACGTGATCGACCGCCATTACCCGGACGCCCGCGGCGAGGCCCAGCCCTATCGGGCGTTGTTCGACCGCGTGATCGCACGCCAAGCCGAGCTCATCGCCAAGTGGATGCTGGTGGGCTTCGTCCACGGCGTCATGAACACCGACAACTGCTCGATCGCCGGCGAGACCATCGACTACGGCCCCTGCGCCTTCATGGACGCCTACGATCCCGAGACGGTGTTCAGCTCGATCGACCATGGCGGCCGCTACGCCTATGGCCACCAGCCGCGCATCGCCCACTGGAACCTGGCGCGCTTCGGCGAGACGCTGCTGCCCTTGCTGGCCGACACCACCGAGGCGGCGCTCGCCATCGCCAACGAATCGCTGGGCGCCTTCGAGGCGCGCTACGCCGAGGCGCTGATCGGCGGCATGCGGCGCAAGCTCGGCCTGTTCACGGCGGAGGAGGGCGACGGCGCCCTGGCGCAGGACCTGCTGAACGCCATGGCCGAGGGCGAGGCCGACTTCACCCTGACCTTCCGCCGGCTCGATCCCGAACTGGACACGGGCGTCCTGGCCCTGTTCAAGACTCCCGACGCCTACGACGCCTGGGCCGTGCGCTGGCGCGAGCGCCTGGCGCGCGAAGCCGCAGGACGCGGCGACCCGCCGGTTGGCGATGCGCGCGGCCAATCCCGCCTACATTCCGCGCAACCATCGCGTCGAGGCAGCCCTCGCCGCCGCCGTCGAGCGCGACGACTTCGCGCCCTTCGAGGAACTGCTGAAGGTCCTCGCGCGCCCGTTCGACGACCGCGCCGAATTCGCCGCCTACGCCGAGCCGCCGCCGGAAGACCAGCGCGTCTGCCAGACCTTCTGCGGTACGTGAAGCGGACCCAACGCCAAAATCGGGCTCCTCTCCCCCGCTCAAATTCATCGTCCTCTCCGCCGCGCAGCGGGCGAGAGGAAGGGACCCATTGCGAAGCAATGGGTCGGTGAGGTGGTGTCCGAACAAACAAGATCTTTCGGTATCAGGCACCGCGCCCACCTCACCCTCCCCGCGCTTACGCGCGGGTCCCCTCCCTCTCCCCCCACTTCGTGGGCGGAGAGGGCTGAAGAGCGATTGTCAGGCGGAGGAATTCTTCTTCGTTTGCAGGCAATCCAAATCTCAGCCACGCCGGTTGATGCCCAAAGGCGCGGACATGGATTCCCTGCTGGCCTAGAAGATCGATCATCCGCGGGGCATCGGTGTGCTCGCCCAGCCGGAATAAGGTCGTTCCGCCCAGGATCGTGAAGCCCGCCGCGATCAGCAGCGCATCGAGCCTCGCTTGATCCTTCGCCAGCCGCGTCGCCGCCGCTTGCAACCACGCCTCGTCGTCCAGCGCGATGCGGCCGATCTCGAGGGTGGGCCCGGCCACGGCCCACGGACCAAGCTCGTCCCGCAGCCGGCGGGCGAAGCGGGGCGGGGCGACGGCGAAGCCCAGGCGCACGCCGGCCAGTCCATAGGTCTTGCCGAAGGATCGCAGCACGACGGCATTGGCGGGCAAGGCGCCCGCGAGGCTCGCCTCGGCCGGCAGCAGGTCGATGAAGGCTTCGTCGACCACCAGCATCGCCGTCTCGACCGCGCGCAGCGTTCGCGGGGCGATGAGCCGGCCGGTGGGATTGTCCGGATTGACGAGCACGACGATGTCGGCGCCGGACGCCTCCTCGACGTCGGGCACGACGGCAACGTCGTGGCCGGCGCGGCGCCAGCACACCTCATGCTCGGCGTAGGTCGGCCCCACGATGGCGACCCGCGCCTTCGGCACCAGCCGCGGCAGGAGCTGGATCAGCGCCTGGGTGCCGGGCGCGGCGGCGATCGTCGCGGGGTCGGCGACGCCGTAGCGCCGCGCCGCCGCCGCCAGCAGCGCCTGCCCGGCCTCGCGCGTCGGCAGGCGCGACCAGGTCTCCGCCGGCAGCTGCCCCACCGGATAGGCAACGGGATTGATGCCGGTCGACAGATCGATCCACGGCTGCGTCGCTTCGGGGAAGCGCCGCCGGATCCCGCCGAGATCGCCGCCATGCGCGACCGGTTCCGATGCCGCGAGCCCCGTGATAGGCACATCTGCCATGTTCGCCGACCTTGCCCTCATTGCCGTCGCGACCGAAGCGATCGTCGGATATCCGGATGCCGTCTATCGTCTCGCCGGCCATCCGGTGACCTGGATCGGCCGGCTCATAACATGGTGCGACGCGACGTGGAATTCGCCGACGCTCAGGTTCGAAGAACGTCGTTGGCGCGGCGTCGACACGCTCGCCCTGCTGCTGGCCGTCTCCATCGCCGCGGGCCTTGCGATCACCGGCGTCCTGGACGACCTGTTTCCCGATGCCGTCTCCCTGCTGCTGTGCGGCGTGCTGGCCAGCAGCCTGCTGGCGCAACGCAGCCTCGCCGCGCATGTCGCGGCGGTGGCGACGGCGCTGGAGCGGGACGGCATTTTAGCCGGCCGCCGGGCGGTGGCCGAGATCGTCGGCCGCGAGACGCAAAATCTCGACGAGGCCGCGGTCTGTCGCGCGGCGATCGAGAGCCTGGCCGAGAATTTCTCCGACGGCGTGGTGGCGCCGCTGTTCTGGATGGTCTTCGCCGGCCTGCCCGGCGCGCTCGCCTACAAGGCGATCAACACCGCCGACAGCATGATCGGCCACAAGTCGCCGCGCCATCTCGCCTTCGGCTGGGCGTCGGCGCGCTGCGACGATCTGGTGAACCTGCCGGCCTCGCGCCTCTCCGTCTTGTGGCTGGTCGGGGCGGCCGCGCTGCTCGGCCTGTCGCCGGCGGCGCGCACTGGCCACGGTGCGGCGCGACGCCGGCTATCACCGCTCGCCCAATGCCGGCTGGCCGGAAGCCGCGATGGCCGGCGCGCTCGGTATTCGGTTGTCGGGTCCGCGCATCTATGACGGCGTGGCGGTCGAGGAGCGCTGGGTGGGCGAGGGCAACAGCGAGCTTGTCGCGCGCGACATTCGCGACGCGCTGAGACTCTATCGAACGGCCTGCGGGCTGCAGATCGCCGTCCTGGCCGCGCTCGCGCTCGCCTTCAGGCTTTGAGTCCTCGGGCGAGACGCCGTCACGGACGTAGTCTCGGTTCCCGGGCCAGCTCGAGCAGCCGGTCGCAATCGATGTGCTTCTCGAGATGGTCGGCCAGCAGGTCGAGCGTGGCATCGATGTCGGCTTCGTAGGAGAAGGACGAGGCCTGGCCGCCGATTCGCTGCAGCCAATGCCGGCGCTGCCGGTCGTCGGCCAGCAGCCCATGGATGTAGCAGCCGGCCACGCGGCCGTCGGCGCTCACCGCGCCGTCGAGCTGGCCGTTGCCGAGCCTGAGCAGCGGCTGGAGGGCGCCGGTGGTGCGGCCGACATGCATTTCATATCCCTTGAACGGCAAGCCGCTGCCGACGGTCTCGCCAGTGACCTCGACCAGCACCTTGTCGCCTACGAGGACCGTGTCGACCTCGAACAGGCCGAGACCCTCGACCTTCGAGGGTGGCCCCTCGATGCCGTGCGGATCGGCGATGCTGCGGCCGAGCATCTGGTAGCCGCCGCAGATTCCCAGGACGGCGCCGCCGCGCCGCAGATGGGCCCTGAGGTCGATGTCCCAGCCGAAGTCCCGCAGCGAGGCGAGATCGGCGATGGTCGACTTCGAGCCCGGCAGGATGACCAGCGCGGCATCGCCCGGCACCGGCTGGTGCGGCCCGAGAAAGACGAGATCGACGCCGGGGTCGAGGCGCAGAGGATCGAAATCGTCGAAATTGGCGATGCGCGGATAGGCCAGCACGACGATGCGCCGGGGTCGCTCATGCTCTTCCGGACCGCGAGCGTCCCGCTCGCTCATGCTCATGAGCGGGCCGGAGGCTCGCGGTCCCGAAGACGACGATGCCCCCATTCCCAGTGCATCCTCGGCCGGCAATCGATGCGCGGCGTCGAAGAACGGCACCAGGCCCAGCGCCTGCCAGCCGGTGAGACGGGCGATCGTCTTCATGCCGTCATCGAACAACGAGGGATCGCCGCGGAAGCGGTTGACGATGAAGCCTACGATCATCGCCGCATCGGCCGGATCGATCACCGTCTTGGTGCCGACCAGGCTCGCGATCACGCCGCCGCGGTCGATGTCGCCCAGCAGCACCACCGGAACGTCGGCGGCGCGCGCGAAGCCCATGTTGGCGATGTCGTTGGCGCGCAGATTGACTTCCGACGCCGATCCCGCGCCCTCGACCAGCACGAGATCGCACTCGTCTGCGAGGCGTCCGAAGCTTTCGAGCACGGCGCCCAACAGCCCGGGCTTCAGACCCTGGTAGTCGCGTGCCTTGGCCGTCCCGACGACCTTGCCCTGCACGACGACCTGCGCGCCGATATCGCTCTGGGGCTTCAGCAGCACGGGGTTCATGTGCACGCTGGGCGGCACGCGCGCGGCGCGGGCTTGCAGCGCCTGGGCGCGGCCGATCTCGCCGCCGTCTTCGGTGACCGCAGCATTGTTGGACATGTTCTGCGGCTTGAACGGACGGACGCGAAGGCCGCGCCGCGTGAAGGCGCGGGCCAGGCCCGCCACGATCATCGACTTGCCGACATCCGAGCCGGTGCCCTGAATCATGAGGACGCGGGCCGTCATCAGAACTCGATGCCCTCCTGCGCCTTCACGCCGGCGGCGAAGTGGTGCTTCACCAGGGTCATCTCGGTCACCAGGTCGGCCGCCTCGATCAGCTCGGGCTTGGCGTTGCGGCCGGTGACCACGATGTGCAGATCGCCGCGGCGTGCCTTCAGCGCCTCGACGACCTCGTGGATGTCGAGATGATCGTAGCGCAGTGCGATGTTGAGCTCGTCGAGCACGATCAGCCGGATCGCCGGGTTTTCCATCAGCTCGCGCGCCTTGGCCCAGGCGCGCCGGGCCGCCTCGACGTCGCGGTCGCGGTCCTGCGTCTCCCAGGTGAAGCCTTCGCCCAGGGTGTGCCATTCGACCGCGTCGCCCAGGCGCTCGACTGCGGCGCGTTCGCCGCTCTGCCAGGCGCCCTTGCCGAACTGCACGACGCCGCAGCGAAAGCCGCGGCCGATGGCGCGCAGCAGCAGGCCCCACGCCGCCGTCGACTTGCCCTTGCCCTTGCCGGTATGGACGATCAGCAGGCCCTTCTCGAGGGTCTTGCCAGCCACCTCGGCATCCTGGACGGCCTTGCGATTGGCCATTTTGGCCTTGTGGCGGGCGGTTTCGTCTAACTCGGGCGGCATCCGTGCCTGCTTTCGGGTTGGGGCGCGCAGAATGGTTGGCTATGCCCCGGCCAGCAAGGCAGGGCAATGGACGGCCGAATCCCGTTGACGGGGCTTCGGCCGGGCTCGTATCAAGCGGACGACGGTGCCCCTCACGGGGATCAAAAGGGAATGCGGTACGGGCTCTGAGGGCCCCAATCCGCGGCTGCCCCCGCAACTGTAGTCGGCAAGCCGATGGCCAGGATACCACTGGGAAACCGGGAAGGTGGCCAAAGGCGAAGACCCGAGAGCCAGGAGACCTGCCGTCGTATCGTTCATTCGGGCTGCCGGAGGGGCAGCCAAGGAGATTTGACATGACCAGTACGACTGCTCCCGTCGTCCGGACGACCGATCGAAGCGAAGCGTTGCGGGCGGCGGGCATCGCCCTGCTGCTGGGCCTCGGGCTGATTTTCCTGACCGGCTTTGCCTATCCCGAGTTCATTCACAACGCGGCCCACGACACGCGTCACGGCCTGAGCTTTCCTTGTCACTGACGCTTGGCCGTTGAGGCCGGGACAATGCTTACGCGGGTGCTGTCGGTCGGCCTGTTGGCCGGGCTTCTGGCTGGGCTGCTGATCGCCGTTCTCCAGCAGGTCACCACCACGCCTCTCATTCTCCTGGCCGAGACCTATGAAAAGGAAAGCAGTGCCTCCGTCGCCGCGCCCGCGCCCGGAGCGCCCAAGGAGCACGATCACGCCGCGCATGATCACGGCTGGAAACCCGCCGACGGCCTGCCGCGCTTTTTCTACACCGGCGTCGCCACTGTCGCGACGGCCATTGGAATGTCGTTCCTGCTGCTGGCCGGCATGATCTTCGCGGGCGACCCGATCGACGAGCGCCGCGCGCTCGCCTGGGCGATCGCGGGCTTTGTCGCCACCGGTCTCGCCCCCGCGGCCGGCCTTGCGCCCGAGCTGCCGGGCAGCGGCGCCGGTGCATTGCTCGCCCGCCAGGCCTGGTGGATCGCCACCGCCGTCGCGACGGCCTTCGCTTTGTGGACCTTCCTGCGCTCGGAAAGGCCCATCGCGCGGCTGGTTGCCGTCGTCGTGCTCCTGGCGCCGCACGTGATCGGCGCGCCCCCGCCGCATGCGCTGGAGAGCAAGGTGCCGGCCGAGATTGCCGCCCAGTTCGCCGCCCTCTCGCTCGTCGTGCAGGGCCTGCTGTGGGCGCTGGCCGGGATCGCGGTCGGTCGCCTGTGGCCGATCTTCGCGCCGAAGGCGTCGCGCCAGATCGCACCGTCGTGACGACGGTCACGATCTTCGTCTGCGTCTCGTGCCGTCGCCCGCTCGGCGATGGCGATGAGTCGTTCGATCAGCCCGGCCGCGGCCTGGCGGAGGCGATCAAGGGCCGCCTGGAAGGCTGCGAGCAGACGGGCTTCGCCGTCACGGCTGTCGACTGCCTGGCCGTGTGCAAGCGTCCGTGCACCGTGGCCCTGGTCGGCGCCGACAAATGGACCTACCTGATCGGCGATCTCGATCCCGATTCGCATGTCGACGAGATCGTGGCGGCGGCCAAAAGCTTCGCAGCGTCCGAGAACGGCATCGTTCCCTGGCGCGAGCGGCCGGCGTCGTTTCGCAAGGGCGTGATCGCCCGCGTGCCGCCGGCACATCACAAGGAGTCATCATGAGCGCGTTGGCCAAGGTTCCCTGCACGATCGTCACCGGCTTCCTCGGCGCCGGCAAGACGACCCTCGTCCGGCACGTGCTGGAAAACGCCGATGGACGCCGGCTGGCCGTCATCGTGAACGAGTTCGGCGATGTCGGCATCGACGGCGAGATCCTGAAGAGCTGCGGCATCGAAAGCTGCCCGGAGGACGCCATCGTCGAGCTGGCCAACGGCTGCATCTGCTGCACCGTGGCCGACGATTTCGTGCCGGCGCTGAAGGCTTTGCTCGACCGGCCCTCGCCGCCCGAGCATATCGTCATCGAGACGTCGGGCCTGGCGCTGCCCAAGCCGCTGGTGAAGGCCTTCAACTGGCCGGAGATCGCCTCGCGGGTCACGGTCGACGGCGTGGTGGCGGTGGTCGACGGCGCCGCCGTCGCGGCTGGCCGCTTTGCCGACGACCCCGCGGCCATCGCCCGGCAGCGTGCGGCCGATCCCTCGCTCGACCACGACAATCCGCTCGAGGAAGTCTACGAGGACCAGCTGCTGTGCGCCGACCTCGTGATCCTGAACAAGGCCGACCTCATGTCGAGCGCGGAACGCCACAGCGTGACCGGCGAGATCGGCAAGACCTTGCCGCGCGCCGTCAAGGTCGTGGAAGCCGAGAACGGCCGGGTGCCGATCGCCGTCCTGCTGGGGCTTGGGCGCTAAGGCCGAATCCGACCTCGACAACCGCCCGTCGCACCACGATCTGGAGGACGAGCACGACCACGACGATTTCGACACCTTCATCATCGACCTGCCGGCCTTCGCCTCGCCGCAGGCGCTGGTCGAGCGCATGGTCAAGGCAGCCGAGGCGCACGACGTGCTGCGCATGAAGGGCTTCGTCGACATCACGGGCAAGCCGATGCGGCTCCTGGTGCAGGGCGTGGGTTCCCGCATCCAGCACCAGTTCGACCGCAAGTGGCCGTCGGACGCGCCGCGCCGCGGCCGGCTGGTGGTGATCGGCGAGACAGGTTTCGACAGGGACGCGATCCGCGCCCTGATCCAGGGCTCTTCATCCTCACCCAACTCAAATTCCTCTCCCCCGCTAGGGGGAGAGGCTAGGTGAGGGGGAAATGACGTGCGCATCCCCCTCACCCAACCTCTCCCCCTAGCGGGGGAGAGGAGCCTGATAGAGTCGCCTGTCGTATTGGCTGCCCGGTATAAGCGGTAACCGACATGCACGTGCTCGCGACCGAACTGGCGACCCTGGAGGAGGCCGATGTCGCCGTCGACCTTGGCCAGTCGCCGGCCGAGATCGTGGTGCTGTCCTTTTCCGACAGCGACCTGTCGGCGCTGGCCGCCGCCTGGCAGCAGGATGCCGACGTCCTGCCGACCCTGCGGCTGGCCAGCCTCAAGCGGCTGAAGCATCCGATGTCGGTCGACCTCTATGTCGAGACCGTCGTGGCGCGGGCGAAGATCGTGATCGTGCGCTGCCTGGGCGGCCTCGATTACTGGCGCTATGGTTTCGAGCACATCGCCGACGCCGCGCGCGACAACGGCGTGCTGTTCGCCGCCCTGCCCGGGCGACGACCGCGCCGATCCCCGGCTGGCCGCGGTGTCAACCCTGGCCGCCGGGCCGCTGGCCCGCCTCGATCGCTTCTTCCGCGAGGGCGGGCCTGAGAATCTGCGGCAGGCGTTGCGCTACGTCGCGACCTTGCTGGGCCGCGACCTTTCGTGGAGCCCGCCGGCCCCGGTCGGCCCGCTGTCGATCCTGGGCGCGGCGCCGGATTGCGGCCGTCCCGTCGCGATGGTCGTCTTCTATCGCGCCAACCTGGTGGCAGCCGACATCGCGCCGGTCACGGCGCTCATGGAAGCGCTCGACCGGCAGGGACTGGCGCCGCTTGCCGTGGCGGTCAGCAGCCTGAAGGACCCGGCGATCCGGCCGCAGCTCGAAGGACTGATCGCGGCCCACAAGCCCGCGATCATCGTCAACACCACGGCCTTCTCGGCCATGCGGGACGACGACACGACGGTGCTCGATGCCGCCGACGTGCCGGTCCTGCAGGTCGTGCTGTCGGGCAGCATGCGCGAGGCGTGGGCAGGAGTCGGCGCGCGGCCTGTCGCCGGCCGATCTCGCCATGAATGTCGTGCTGCCCGAGCTCGATGGTCGCCTGCTGACGCGCGCCATCTCCTTCAAGGCCGAAGCGCCGGTCGATCCCCGCCTGGAATTCGCCAGCGTGCGCCACGCGCCCGACCTCGATCGCATCGACTACGTCGCCCGCCTCGCCGTGGCATGGGCCGGGCTTGGCACGACGCCGCGCAACGAGCGCCGGCTGGCGCTGGTCCTGTCGGACTATCCGGCGCGCGGCGGACGCACCGGCTACGCAGTCGGCCTCGACACGGCGGCCAGCGCGGCCGGGATCTTGCAGCTGCTGCGTGCCGAGGGCTACGACATCGGCGCGCGCGACTGGCAGGCGGCCGATATCGAGCGTCTGCTGCAGGGCAATGCCGATCAGATCGAGATCCCGATATCGGCCTATCGCGCCTGGCTGAAGGCGCTGGCGCCGAGCCTGCAGCGCGCGCTTGCCGAGACGTGGGGCGAACCCGCGGGCGATGCCTTCCGTCTGCCCGTGCTCCGTTGCGGCAAGGTCCTGGTGCTGCTGCAGCCCGATCGCGGCGCCCGAGGTAACGAGAAGGCCGATCGCAAGTCGGGCTATCACGACACCAACTGCCCGCCGAGCCACGCCTACGTCGCACTCTACGCCTGGCTGCGCGAGACTGAGAAGATCGACGCGCTGATCCATCTCGGCACGCACGGCACCCTGGAATGGCTGCCCGGCAAGGCGCTGGCACTCTCGGGCGAATGCTGGCCCGAGGCTGTGCTGGGCGCGTTGCCGGTGATCTATCCCTTCATCGTCAACAATCCCGGCGAGGCGGTGCAGGCCAAGCGGCGGCTGGCCGCCGTCACCATCGGCCATCTGACGCCGCCGCTCAGCGCCGCCGGTCTGCATGGGCCGCTGGCCGAGCTCGAAGGCATCATCGAGGAATATGCGACGGCCGACGGTCTCGACCGCCGGCGCAAGAGCTTCCTCGAGGACGAGATCGTCGAGCGCGCCTGGGCGAGCGGCCTCGCGGCCGATTGCAGGCTGCTGAAGGGCGAGCCCAACCGGCAGGCCATCGCCAAGCTCGACGCCCAGCTGTGCGACATCAAGGAACTCAGCATCCGCGACGGCCTGCATGTCTTCGGCCGCACGCCCGACGAGGCGACGGTGCAGGCGCTGGCGCTGGCGACCGGCCGGGAGGAGGCTGTGCGCGCTTGCGCGGATGGCGAACGTTCGTCTCTCGTCGCCGCCCTCGACGGACGTCGCGTGGCGCCGGGTCCCGCCGGTGCCCCGTCGCGCGGCCGCGCCGACGTGCTGCCCACGGGACGCAACCTCACCTCGATCGATCCACGCGCCATCCCGACCCGCACCGCGTCGGCCATCGGCGTGCGCGCCGCCAACGAAGTGGTGCGCCGCTACCTTCAGGATCACGGCGAGCCGCCGCGCGCGCTGGTCATCGATCTGTGGGCTTCGGCGTCGCTGCGCACCGGCGGCGACGATCTCGCCCAGGCGCTGTGGTATCTCGGCGTCCAGCCGACCTGGGACAAGGCGTCGAGCCGGGTCACCGGCATCGAAATCCTGCCGCTGGCCGTGCTCGACCGGCCGCGCATCGACGTGACCCTGCGCATCTCCGGCCTGTTCCGCGACATCTTCGAGACCCAGATCGCTCTGTTCGACATGGCGGTGCGGCGCATTGCCGAGCTCGACGAGCCGGCCGACGACAATCCGCTGGCCGAGGCGCGCCGCCTGGGCGCCGACCTGGCGCGCGTGTTCGGCGGCGCCCCCGGCAGCTACGGCGCGCGGGCAGCCGACACCGCGCTCGACGGCGACTGGCGCACCCGCGAAGAGCTGGGCGAGGTCTATCTCGCCGCGGTCACCCACGCCTATGGCGGTGTCGAGCCGGTGCGCGCGGCGGGCGCGGGCTTTCGTGATCGCGTGTCCGAGGCCGACGCGCTGGTCCATCCGCAGGACGACCGCGAGCGCGACCTTCTGGACGGCGACGGCGTCGCCGATTTCGCCGGCGGCTTCGCCGCGGCGGCGGCGCTGTTGGGCAACGATCCCGAGCTCTACCATCTCGACACCAGCATGACCGACGCGCCCAAGGCGCGCCGGCTGGCCGAGGAGATCGCCCGCGTCGTGCGCGGCCGGCTCACCAATCCGCGCTGGGTCGCCGGCATGCTGGCGCACGGCCATCGCGGCGTGGCCGAGATCGCCCAGGGTGTCGATGCGCTCTATGCCTTTGCCGCCACGACGCGCGTTGTGCCCGATCATCTGTTCGATGCCACGCATGCCGCCCTGATCGTCGACGAGGCGGTGCGCACGGCGATGATGGACAAGAATCCGGCCGCCACCGCGGCGATCGCCGCACGGCTGCGCGACGCCCTGGCGCGCGGATTGTGGACGACGCGGCGCAACGCGGTCGACCATGAGCTCGAGCGCGCGATGAGGCAGGCTGGATCATGAGCGTCGCCGCCGCCATCGAAGTCAAAGGCTGGTGCCCGGGCGCCCTGCGGCCGATGCTGAGCGGCGACGGGCTGATCGTGCGCATCCGGCCGTTCTGCGGCGCGTTCAGCCTGGAACAGGCGCACGGCATGGCCGACCTCGCCCGACGACTCGGCAACGGACACATCGATCTCACGCGGCGCGCCAATCTGCAGCTGCGCGGGCTTTTGGACGAGCACATGCCCGAGCTGCATGCCGAGCTCGGCAAGCTCGGCCTGATCGATCCCGACGCCGAGACGGAAGCCACGCGCAATCTCATGGTGGCGCCGCTGGCCGGGCTGGATGCCGCCGAGAAGCTCGACGTCCGCCCGATCGCGCGCGCGATCGCCGAAGGCCTTGCCGGCGATCAACGGCTACGCGCGTTGCCGGGAAAGTTCGGCCTGCTAATCGACGGCGGCGGCGCCGTCTCCATCGCCGCCGAACGCGCCGATATCGCCCTGCTGGCGATCGGTGGCGGCGTCGCGCTCGGCCTCGACACGCCGGCTGGAACGCACTGGCTAGGCGCTGTATCGCCTGATGCCGCCGCAACAGCCGCTCTCAGGGCGGCCTCTGCATTTCTGGACGCGGCGGGCCCGGCCACGCGCATCCGCATGCGTAACCTGCCAGCGGAGGGCCTCGCGCGGGTCGGCTCGGTCCTCGCGTCAATGCTGCGACCCCATCAGGTCGTGTTGCCGACAACGGCATGCAGGCTCGGCGCGATCGGCGCCGCCGTCGGTGTGGTGGCGCCCTTCGGCCGCCTCGAAGCCGAACAGTTGCATCGTCTGGCGTCGCTGGCGGAAGCGGCCGGCGCCACGGAGCTGCGGCTGTCGCCCTGGCGGACGGTCTACTTCGGTGCGCGCGATGCGACGGCCGCGCTTCAGGCCGTCGATGCCGCGCGCCTGTTCGGCCTGATCATCGACTCGGACGATCCTCTGCTGCGGATCGAGGCCTGCCCCGGTGCACCGGATTGCAAGTCGAGCAGCGTCGATGCGCGCGGCGACGCGCGGCGCCTGGCGGCGCTGGTGTCGGCTAACGGTTACACCGGCAGCATTCACGTCTCGGGTTGCGCCAAGGGCTGCGCACGGTCCGCACCATCCGAGCTGGTGCTGGTCGGCAAGGGCGGTCGTTACCGCCTCGTGCGCAACGCCACGACGCGCGGTCCGGTCGAGCGCCTCGTCGGCACGGAAGAGTTTCCGGCCTTGTTCGCGGAACCGCGCGATGGCTGAGGCACGCGCCTATATCCGCGACGGGGCGGAGATCTATCGCCGGTCCTTCGCCATCATCCGCGCCGAATCGGATCTCGCCCGTTTCAGCGGCCTGGAGGAGCGTGTCGCCGTGCGCATCATCCATGCCTGCGGCATGACCGAGATCGCGCGCGACATCGCGATGTCGTCGGGTTTCGCCGAGCGTGCCCGTGCGGCGCTGCTGGCCGGCGCGCCGATCCTGTGCGATTCGAAGATGGTGGCCAACGGCATCACACGGCCGCGCCTGCCGGCCAACAACGCGGTGATCTGCACGCTCGACGATCCCGCGGTCCCCGGCCTCGCCCAAAAGATCGCCAACACGCGCACGGCGGCCGCCATGGAATTGTGGGGCGAGCGGCTGGCCGGCGCCATCGTCGCCATCGGCAATGCGCCGACCGCCTGTTCCGGCTGCTCGAGATGCTCGATGCCGGCGCACCCGCGCCCGCTGCCGTGATCGGCCTGCCCGTGGGCTTCGTCGGCGCCGCTGGAATCCAAGGAGGCTCTGGCGGCCGATGGGCGCCTGCCGTTCCTGATCGTGCGCGGCCGCCTGGGCGGCAGCGCGATGGCCGTGGCGGCTGTGAACGCGCTGGCAAGCGAGCAGGAATGACGGCCCTCGACACCTTGGCGGGAACGGCCGTGGGCGGCACGCTCTACGGCGTCGGCGTGGGACCGGGCGACGTGCGCTACCTCACCCTGCGCGCCGCCGGCCTGGTGCGCGCCGTCGATGTCTTGGCCTACTTCGCCAAGAAGGGCCTACCGGGCAACGCGCGCCGTATCGTGACGCCGCTGATCGTCGAAGGCCGCGCCGAGCGACGCTTCGAATATCCCATGACCGACGAGAGGCCGGCCGAGAGCGCGGACTACCAGCAGCAGATGGCTGCGTTCTATCGCGCGACCGCCGAGGCGCTGGCGGCGCTGCTGCGCCAGGGCAAGTCGGTCGGGCTTCTGGCCGAGGGTGATCCCTTCTTCTACGGCTCCTTCATGCATATGTGGCGGCGGCTTTCGGCCGACTTCCCGGTCGAGGTCGTGCCCGGCGTCACCGGCATGTCGGGCTGCTGGACGCGCGCCAACCTGCCCATCACCTGGGGCAACGACACCCTCGCCGTGCTGCCCGGCACCCTCGACGAAGGCCAGCTCGTCGAGCGCCTGCGTCTCACCGATGCGGCGGTGATCATGAAGGTCGGCCGCAACCTCGGTAAAGTGCGGCGCGCCGTCGAGACCGCCGGCCTGCTGTCGCGCGCCGTCTATGTCGAGCGCGGCACCATGGACGACGAGCGCATCCTGCCGCTGGCCGACTGCTGCGACTCCGTCGGCGCTTATTTCGCCATGGTGCTGATCCCGGGCGAAGGCAGGCGGCTATGAGCGGCTCGCTCGTCGTGGTCGGCACCGGGCCCGGCAAGGCCGAGCTGATGACGCCGGCGACGCAGGCGGCGATCGCCCGCGCCACCGACCTCGTGGGCTACGGACCCTATCTCGACCGCGTTCCGGCGCGCGGCGGTCAGCGCCGCCACGCCTCCGACAATCGCGTCGAGCTCGATCGCGCCCGCCTGGCGCTGTCGCTCGCCGCCGCCGGCCGCCAGGTCGCCGTCGTGTCGGGCGGCGATCCCGGCGTGTTCGCCATGGCGGCGGCGATCTTCGAGGCCGTCGAGGCCGGCGATCCAGCGTGGCGCGGCCTCGACATCAGGGTCGAGCCCGGCGTCACGGCGATGCTGGCGGCGGCAGCCGAGGTCGGCGCGCCGCTCGGGGGCGATTTCTGCGCCATCTCGCTGTCGGACAATCTGAAGCCGTGGACTACGGTCGAGCGCCGGCTGAAGGCCGCCGCCGAAGCCGACTTCGTGATCGCGCTCTACAATCCCGCCTCGAAGGCGCGCCCGCATCAGTTGGGACAGGCGTTCGGGCTGTTGCGCACGATCAAGGCGGCCGGAACGCCGGTGCTGTTCGTGCGCGCCGCCGGCACCGCCGAGGCGAAAGTTATTACGACCACGCTCAGCGCCGCCGATCCGTCGCGCGCCGACATGCGTACGCTGGTGATCATCGGCGCCAGCACGACGCGGCAGGTCGGCCGCTGGGTCTACACGCCGCGCAGCGAGCGGGGAGTGCCGTGAGCCAGCCACGCCACCGCCGCTTCGGGGCTTTTCACGACATGGCCGATGGGCTTGGCGCGCCGCGCGATCATGACCACCGGCAGGCCGAGCACGCGCGCCGCCTCGATCTTGGGGTAGGTGGCGCTGCCGCCCGAATTCTTGCGACACGATCACATCGATCTTCGCTCTCGCAGCAGGCGGAGCTCGGCGTCGGTGTCGAAGGGCCCGCGCTGCTGCAGCAGGACCAGGCCGTGCGGCAGGGCGGTCTGCTGCGGCGGCTCGATGAGGCGGGCGATGTAGTGATGCTGGGGGAACGCGGCGAAGCAGTGCAGCTCCTGCCGGCCCAGGCTCAGGAAGACGCGGCGCGCCGTTTTGCCGAGCGCCAGGGCTGCGTCGACGGCAGTAGGAACGATTTGCCATTTGTCGCCCGCCTGCGGCGCCCAGGCGGGCCGCACGAGCGAGGCGAGGGGAACGTCGGCACTACGGCAGGCCGTGACCGCATTGGCGGAGATCCGCGCGGCATAGGGATGCGTGGCGTCGATCAGCGCATCGATCTGCTGCTCGCCGAGGAAGCGGGCGAGCCCTGCGGCGCCGCCGAAGCCGCCGACGCGCGTGGCAATTGGTTGCGGGCTGGGCGCGGTGGTGCGGCCGGCCAGCGACAGCGTCGCCTCGAAGCGCGCATCGCCGGCGAGAAGGCGGGCCAAGGCAGAAGCTTCCGTGGTGCCGCCGAGGATGAGAACGCGCATTGCAGGATCGGCCGATGACGAAGGGGCGGGAAACCTGCACGGCCACGCGTTGGCTGTCCATCGTCGGCATCGGCGAGGACGGCGTGGACGGCCTCCCGCCGGTGGCGCAGAAGCTGATCGCCGCGGCCGACCTGGTCGTCGGCGGCAGGCGCCATCTCGCCTTGGCCGACGGCCTGATCCGCGGCCGCACGCTCGCCTGGCCGAGTCCGATCGCCGAGGCGATGCCGGAGATCGAGAAGCATCGCGGCCGTCCGGTCGTCGTGCTGGCGAGCGGCGATCCCTTCCACTATGGCGTCGGCGACCTGCTGCTGCGCTCGATTCCGGCGGCCGAGACGCTCTGCCTGCCGCACGCCTCCGCGTTCAGCCTGGCGGCGGCGCGGCTCGGCTGGTCGCTGCAGGACGTGACGCTGATCGAGCCTGCATGGCCGCGCGCTGGAGGGCATCGTCCGCCACCTGCAGCCCGGCGCGCGTATCCTCGCTTTGTCGTGGGATGGCGAGACGCCCGCCAAGTTGGCGAAGCTCTTGGCCGAGCGCGGCATGGGCGACTCTTCCATCTTCGTGCTGGAAGCCATGGGTGGGCCTCATGAACGCGTGCGCCGCGCCACCGCGACAGGCTTCGATCTCGGCGACATCGCGGCGCTCAACACCATCGCGCTTGAAGTGACGGCGTCGCCGGATGCCACCGTGCTAGGTCTCGCCCCCGGGCTCGACGATGCCTTGTTCGAGCATGACGGCCAGCTCACCAAGCGCGAGGTCCGCGCCGTCACCCTGTCGGCGCTGGCGCCGCGACAGGGCGAGTTGCTGTGGGACGTCGGCCTGGGCGCGGGCTCGATCGCCATCGAATGGCTGCTGCGCCATCCCTCGCTAAAGGCGATCGGCATCGAGGATCAGCCGGAGCGCGCCGCGAGGGCGGCGCGCAATGCCGCCGCCCTCGGCACGCCCGATCTCTCGATCGTGCAGAAGCGCGCGCCCGAGGCGTTCGCAGGTTTGCCGGCGCCGGACGCCGTCTTCATCGGCGGAGGCCTGTCCGATCCCTGTGTGTTCGATGCTGCCTGGCTGGCCCTGAAGTCCGGCGGCCGCCTGGTCGCCAATGCCGTGTCGCTGCAGTCCGAGGCGCGCCTGATCGAGTTTTTCCAGCGCCACGGCGGCGAGCTCGTGCGCCTGGAGGTCGCCAGGGCCGGCAAGGCGGGGAGCGGCGGCGTCTTCGTCTGGCGGCCGGCCGCACCGATCGTCCAGTGGCGGGTGAGGAAGCCATGATCGTGGCGGGCGTGGGATTCCGGCGCGACACGTCGGCCGACGAGATCGAGCGTGTGGTGCGCCTGGCGCTCGGCATGTTCGATCTGCCGGCCGAACGCCTCGACGCGATCGCGACGGAATCGGCGAAGGCGACCGAAGCCGGCTTCCCGGAGGCCGCTCGACGTCTGTCCGTCCGGCCGATGGCCTGCACGGTCGCCGATCTTGACCGGGTTGCCGGCCAGGTCCTGACGCGCTCCAAACTAGTGCTCGAAGCCAAGGGCCTCCCGTCGATTGCCGAGGCGTCGGCGCTGGTCGTGGCCGGCCGCAACGGCCGCCTTCTGGGCACACGGGTGGCGACGGAGCGCGCGACCTGCGCCATCGCCACCGGAGAGGGCCGATGACGGTGCATTTCATCGGCGCCGGCCCGGGCGCGCCCGATCTCATAACCTTGCGCGGTCGCGACCTGATCGCGCGCTGTCCGGTCTGTCTCTATGCCGGATCGCTGGTACCGAAGGCGCTGCTCGATCACTGCCCGGCCGGCGCGCGCATCGTCGATACCGCACCGCTGTCGCTCGACGAGATCGTCGAGGAATGCCGGCGCGCTACGGCGCAAGGCCACGACGTGGCCCGCCTGCATTCCGGCGATCTCTCCGTGTGGAGCGCGATGGGCGAGCAGCTTCGCCGTCTCGATGAAGCCGGCATCGATTACACGATCACGCCCGGCGTGCCGTCTTTCGCTGCCGCAGCGGCGGCGCTGGGCCAGGAGCTGACGCTGCCCGAGCTGGCGCAGTCGGTGGTGCTGACGCGCACCTCGGGCCGCGCCTCGGCGATGCCCTCGGGCGAGACGCTCGAAGCCTTTGCCGCGACGGGCGCGACGCTCGCCGTCCACCTGTCGATCCATGTTCTGGACAAGGTCGTGGCCGCCCTGGTGCCGCACTACGGCGCCGATTGTCCGGCGGCCGTGGTCTATCGCGCGAGCTGGCCCGACGAGCGGGTGATCCGCGCCACCCTGGGCACCATCGCTGCCGAGGTCGCCAAAAGCCCCATCGAGCGAACGGCGCTGATCGTCGTCGGCCGGGTGCTGGGGGCGCGCGATTTCCGTGATAGCGCGCTCTACGACGCCGCCTACCAGCGGCGCTTCCGCGGTCGCGGCCAATGACGGGACGAGTGATCCCCGCCAATTTTCCCGAGCTGCCCGACTTCCCGCCCGGCGAAGTGTGGCTGGCCGGCGCCGGGCCCGGCGATCCACGTTTGCTCACGGTGCTGGCGCTGCACGCGCTGGCCAATGCGGACGACGTCGTCCACGACGCGCTGATCGATCCGCGTACGCTGAAACTGGCGCGCAGCGGCGCCGAGCTGATCGCCGCCGGCAAGCGCGGCGGCAGGCCCTCGCCGCACCAGCGCGACATCAACGAGGTGCTGATCGAGCGCGCCCGCCTCGGCCGGCGGGTGCTGCGCCTGAAGGGCGGCGATCCCTTCGTGTTCGGCCGCGGCTGGGACGAGGCCCAGGCCCTGACCGCGGCCGGCGTGCGCTTTCGCATCATTCCCGGCCTGACCTCGGGCCTGGCGGCGGCGGCGCTGGCGGGCATTCCCGCCACCTCGCGCGACACCAACCATGCCGTGGTGCTGGCGGCCGGCCATCGCGCCGAGGACGGCCGCTCGGCCGCCGACTGGGAAGCGCTGGCCAAGCTCGGCCAGCCGCTCGTGCTCTACATGCCGATGGCGCAGCTGGCGGAGATCGCCGTCGCGCTGCAGCAGGGCGGCCTCGCGCCCGATACGCCCGCCGCCCTCATCCAGTCGGCGACGACGGGCGAGGAGCGCGTGGTCGAGAGCCGGCTGGCATCGCTGGCCGACGATGCGGCCCGCGAGGGCATCGGCTCACCGGCGATTGTCGTGATCGGCGCGATCGCCGGTCTGCGTCGGCACCTTCTGTCGTCGCTGGTGCCATGGTGATCACTCCCGGCACTGGTCCACGCGGACTCGTGGTGGCGGCGGCGCACTCGGGCGCGGGCAAGACCACTGTGACGGCGGGCCTGCTGCGCGCGCTCGCCCGCAGCGGCGTTCGCGTGCAGCCCTTCAAGTGCGGGCCGGACTATATCGATCCTGCGTTCCACAGCGTGGCCGCCGGCCGGCCGAGCTTCAATCTCGACACCTGGGCGATGGCGGCCGGCACGATCGTCGATCTGGTCACGCGCCACGCCGCATCGGCCGATATCGCCATCGTCGAGGGCGTCATGGGCCTGTTCGATGGCGTAGCCGAACCCGGCCAGACCGCGCGCGGCTCGACGGCGGACCTGGCGGCCTTGCTCGGCTGGCCGGTCGTGCTGGTGCTGGATGTTGCCGGCCAGACCGAGACGGCGGCCGCCATTGCCGCCGGCTGCGCGCGCTATCGCGACGATGTCTCGATCGCCGGCGTGATCCTGAATCGCGTGGCCAGTCCGCGCCACGCCGCACTGATCGCGCCGGCCTTCAGGCGCATCGGCATTCCGTTGTTCGGCGCGATCATCCAGGACGAGCATCTCACCCTGCCGGAGCGGCATCTCGGACTCGTCCAGGCCAGCGAGACGGCCGATATCGAGCAGCGCCTCGACGCGCTCGCCAGCATGATCGAAGCCTCGGTCGACCTTGATGCCGTCCGCGGCAGCGCGCGGCCCACCGGGTTCTCCGACGGTGCAGCAGCGCGCCTCGATCCGCCCGGCCAGCGCATCGCGCTTGCCCAGGACCGCGCTTTCTCCTTCATCTATCCGCATCTGCTCGATCGCTGGCGCTCGGCGGGTGCCGAAATCCTGCCGTTCTCGCCACTGGCCGACCAGGCGCCCGATCCCGCGGCCGATGTGGTCTGGCTGCCCGGCGGCTATCCCGAGCTGCACGCCGGAACATTGGCGGCGGCGCGTCGTTTCCACGACGGGCTGCGCGCGCTCGCCGGGCGCGCCGTTCCCATTCATGGCGAGTGCGGAGGCTACATGGTGCTGGGCGCGGGGATGGAGGATGCGGCCGGACAGCGCCATGCGATGACGGGCCTGCTGGCGCTGGAAACGTCGTTCGCCCATCGCAGGATGCATCTCGGTTATCGCCGCGCCCGCTTGAAGGTCGCCTGCCCTCTGGGCGCGGCGGGTGCGGAGATCATGGGCCACGAATTCCATTATGCCAGCTTGCTCTCGAGCGCTGACGAGCCGTTGGTCGAATGCCGCGATGCCACGGGCGCCCCGGTGGCGGAAGGCGGCGGGCGGCGCGGCTCGGTGAGCGGCACGTTCTTCCATTTCATCGACAGGCGACAGGCATGACAGCGACCTTCGACGCCGCGTTCCGCGCGCAGTTCCGCGACCTCGTTCTATGGCGGCGCGACGTCCGGCGCTTTCGCTCCGACCCGATCGCGCGCGAGCGAATCGATGCGCTGATTGAAATCGCGAGCCATGCGCCATCGGTCGGCTTGAGCCAGCCTTGGCGTTTCGTGCATGTGGACTCGGCCGAACGACGGCTTGCGGTCATCAAGAGCTTCACCGACGCCAACCAGCGGGCGCTGGCCGGTTATGCCGGCGAGAAGCAGACGATCTATGCCGGGCTGAAGCTCGCGGGGCTCAAGGAGGCGCCGGTGCACCTCGCGGTGTTCTCCGATGACGCGACGCACACCGGCAGCGGGCTCGGCCAGCAGACCATGCCGGAGACCCTGCACTACTCGGTGGTCGCGGCGATCCAGACGCTGTGGCTCGCCGCGCGCGCCGACGGAATCGGCATGGGCTGGGTCTCCATCCTCGATCCCAAGGCGGTGACGCGCGTGCTCGACGTCCCGAAATCCTGGAGCCTGGTGGCCTATCTCAATCTCGGCCTGCCGGCCGAGGAACATCTCGATCCGGAGCTCGAGCGTCATCACTGGGAAGTCCGCGCCGACCTCGAGGACGTTGTGTTCACACGCTAGTGCCGATCCGACACGGCGGACTCACGTCTTGCCGGAGCGCGGACCTCCAGGTCCGCATCTTCCTCGTCGATGCGATGACATGAGCGGACCTGGAGGTCCGCGCTCCGGCAAGACACCTGAACGCAACAGGCAAGTTGCACGCACGTGCTTGACGCTTTTCACAACGACTGTCAGCATGATGATGGTGGTTCCCGCAAGGGATCAAAAGGGAACGCGGTGCTGATGCCGCGGCTGCCCCCGCAACTGTGAGCGGCGAGCTTTTAGCCGAAATGCCACTGGACGCCGAAAGGCCTCTGGGAAGGCGGCTGGAAGCAACGACCCGCGAGCCAGGAGACCTGCCACCGCAGCGGTCACGCGCGAACGCATTGGGCGGGGTGTCCTGATGTAGCAACCGACGAGTCTCGATCCGCCTCCGGCGGTGCGGGGCGCGTTGACTACGGTTCGCGGTGACGGTCGACGCGCCGCGAGTCCGTTTGTGACGTCTCAGATTTCTTCTGCCGCCCAGCGGCGCGACATCGATCCGCTCGAGCTCTATGCCTCGGCGATCGATACGTCGGACTATGTCGCGGCATTGGCGCCGTTGGTTCGCCGCGCCGTGCCTGAGATCGGCCGGCTGCTCGATGTCGGCGCCGGCGGCGGCCAGCTCGGCGCGGCGCTCGCCGATCCCACGCTGGCTTGGACCGCCATCGAACCCTCCGCGACCATGCGCGCCCGCCTCGGCAGGCTCGGTCCGCCGCCATTCGTGATCGCCAGTGGCTGGGAGCGAGCCGACGTGCCGGCGCATACCCACGACACGGTCCTGGCCGCGACCATGCCGGCCTTGTTCGATCATCCCGAAGCCTTTCTCGGGCGTTGCCGTGGCTGGGCGCAGCAGAGCGTCGTGTGGGTCGTGCCGGCGCACGCCGGACCGCGCGGTCTTTGCTTCGCCGGCTGCCTGCCGAGCGAATGGCACCGCGAGGACGAGACGCCCGGCATCGACATCGTGATGGCGGGGCTCGCGCCGTCGTCGCGTCCGCATCATGTGGCCTTCGCCGACTGGACATTCTCCAGCGTCGTCAAGGACCTCGACCGGCTCTCCGCCTATCTCGCTGATCGCCTGGGCTGGACCGCGGGCGACCCGCGCCGCGCCGAGCTCCGGCGCCATCTCGCCAACCAGGCCGGGCCCGACGCCGACGGCGTGCGCCTCGACATTGCCAGGAAATCAGCCGTCCTTTTTTGGGGGATCCAATGAGCAATCCATGCATCCGAAAGGGTGCAGCCGTACTCGCGTTGCTTTCCGGCCTCGCCTGGATCGCGCCCGCCGTTGCCCAACAAGCGCCGCAACCGTCGCCGCTGCCGCAGGCACCTTCGGCGCAGATACAACTACCTTCGGCGCAGGCGCAAGCTCCATCAGCGCCGGCGCAACCGGCGGCGGCGCCTGACAAGCCGGCTTTCATGCCCGAGGTCGTGGTGACGGCGACCGGCTATCCCGAGGAGGTGTCCAAGATCGCCGGCACCGTGCAGGTGATCAACCAGGACCGCATCGCGCACTCCAACGCCAAGTCGGTCACCGAGCTGCTGGCGGAGAACTCCGTCGGCTTCATGTCGCAATGGACCGCGGGCCAGACCTCGATCAACATCCGCGGCGGCGCCACCGAAGGCCAGGGCCGCGATTTCAAGAGCGAGGTGCTGATCCTGATCAACAGCCATCGCGCCGGCACCGCCAACATCTCGAAGCTGTCGATCGCCGACGTCGAGCGGGTCGAGATCGTGCGCGGCCCCGCGTCCGTCGTCTACGGCAGCCAGAACATGGGCGGCGTGATCAACATCATCCTGAAGACCGGCCGCACCGCCGAGCCCGGCACCTTCATCGAGGGCGCCGGTGGCTCGTGGAATTACGTCGAGGGCAAGGTCCAGAATGCCGCCAACACCGGCACCTACGACTGGTACGCCGGCGGCAACGGCGCCCGGCAAGGCGACTATCAGGTGGGCGGCGGGCAGGTCGAGCTGAACACGGCCTACAACCGCTACGGTGGCACCGGCGCGTTCGGCTGGCAGATCGATCCGAACAATCGCATCGACGTGACCGCCCGCAGCGACGGCGTCTACGGCACCGGCTTTCGCGGCTCGAGCGCCAACATCTTCGCCAACGACAATCGCTACAACGATTCGATCGACTTCACCTGGCACGGCAAGACGCCCAGCGACCGCGCTCATTTCATGTTTCAAGGCTACTACGTCTATGACGTCGACGATCTCAGCAATCCCTCGCCGCTCAGCAACCTGAACGCGCTCGCCTCACGCACGACGATCGACGAGAACCGCCGCCAGCTCAGCATCGTGGGCTTCCGCCTGCAGCCGCGCTTCAACATCATCCCGAGCAACGAACTGCTGGTCGGCGTCGACTGGGAACAGACGTCGCTCAGCTCCACCCGCTTTCGCGCCGGCGGCACCGCCGTCACCCAGCTTTCGCCGCAGGACAACAACGAGCTGAACAGGTTCTGGGGCTTCTATGCCGAGGACACCCAGCAGCTGTTCGACGATAAGGTGACCGTGCGCGGCGGCGTTCGCCAGACGTTCGGCACGCAGGGCCTGCTCGCGACGCCCAACGCCCCGACGCTGATCCCCGGCACCGTCCTCTACCAGGCGACGACCTATTCGGCGGGCGCCACCTACCAGGCGACCGACTATCTGAACATGCGATTCGGCGCCTCGAGCGGCTTTCGCGCGCCGACTGCCACCGAACTCGGCGCGAACTTCACGGTGACGCCGATCGGCACCACGATCTTCGGCAATCCCGGCCTGCAGCCGGAAACCAGCCAGCAACTCGAGGTCGGCAGCACCTTCACCTGGGGCGCCGGCCGCCTCGACCTCGCCCTTTTCCAGAACGTGATCCACAACCGCATCCAGTCGGTGACGCTCTCGTCGGTCGGCGGCGTGGTCGTCCAGCAGAGCCAGAACTCGCAAGGCGACCTGTGGATGCAGGGCCTGGAGATGCAGGCCGAGGGCGACGTCATCCGCACGCTCAAGCTCAATGCCGCACCGTCCTGGCAGTGGACCGTCTTCGGCAATGGCTACTACAACTTCAACATGACCGACTTCGGCGCCGCGGCGCAGGGCTTCAACACCAGCCAGGCGATTCGTGTCAACCAGTACGGGGCCAATATCGGCACGCGTTTCGGTCAGCTGGCCGACGTCAGGATGCCGTGGAACGTGCAGCTCACCGGCATCCTGCGCGGGCCGATGTGGTACAACACCGAGGAGGCGCTCTCGCCGGTGTTCTTTCCGGGCCAGGTGCGCAATGTCACCGTCTACCAGAAGAGCGCCTTCTGGGTGTGGAACATGCGCTCCGAGATCGAAGTGTATCGGGGCGTCAAGCTGTTCGGCATGGTCAACAACATCCTGGACGTCAACCAGAGCCCGATCTTCATCGCCCTCGATCAGAACCCCTGCGGCGCCAACCTGGCGGCGCAGAACGGCTCGTGCGGCAATTCCATGCCCGGTCGTGAACTCGTCATCGGCTTCCAGGCGCGCTTCTGATGCCGCGCGCTCTGCTTGGCGTGCTCCTGGCGCTCGGCCTCGCGCTGCAGCCGGCCGCCGCCGCGCCTGTCACGGTGCGCGACGCTTTCGACCGCAGCGTCACCGTGCCGGCGCCGCCGCAGCGCATCGTGGCGATCTTCGCCTCCAACGTCGAGATGCTGGCCGCCCTGGGCCTGGCCGACCGCATCGTCGGCATCGAGTCCTTTACGCGCTATCCGCCGGAGGTGCTGGGCAAGAAGCTGGTCGGCGGGCGTCTCGGCTTCTCGGTCGACGAGGTGGTGGCGCAGCGCCCCGACCTCGTCGTGGTGACGCCGTCGCGCCAGGCGGCCAACCAGCTGATCGACCCCATGGAGCGGCTGGGCATTCCGATCGTCGTCCTGCTGCAGCGGAACGTGGAAGAAATCCTGGCGAATATCCGCCTGCTGGCGCGGCTCTGCGGCGTGGCCGAGCGCGGCGACCAAGTGGTGGCCCGGCTGCAGGCCCATCTCGACAAGGTTGAGCAGCGGGTGGTGGGCCTGAAGGCGCCCAGCGTGGTGATGATCACCGGACGTCTGGGCAACGGGCTGCTGCTGGTGACGCGACCCGGCACCTATACCGGCGACGCCATCGTGCGGGCCGGCGGTCGCCTCGCATTCGATGGCGGCCTCATCGCCCAGGTTTCGCCCGAGGCGATCTTCAACAGCGATCCCGACATGCTGCTGTTTGCCGGCAATGAGAAGGACATGAAGGAGCTGATCGGCCGTCCGGGCTGGAGCGACATGCGTGCGGTGAAGTCCGGGCGCGTGAATGCCGTGAGTCGCGTCGAGCTCCTGATCCCCGGGCCCCGCACCATCGACGGCATCGAACACCTGTCGGCGATCTTCCATCCGGCGGTGGCCCGCCAATGAAGGCGTGGCCGCTGCTGCTTCTGGCTTTGGCCTTGTCGATTCTGATCGCCGCCTGCGCCGGGCACGATTGGGCGACGCCGGCCGACCTGTTTCGCGCCATTGCCGGCGCTCCCGATCTGCGCAGTCGACTGCTGGTCGAATGGCGCATCCCGCGCGTGCTCGCGGCTGCGCTGGTTGGCGCTTTGCTCGGCCTGGGCGGGACGGTCTTCCAGGGTGTGTTCCGCAATCCCCTGGCCGAACCCTATCTGCTGGGCTCGGCAGGCGGGGCGGCGCTGGGCGCCACGGTCGCCCTGCTGGTGCCGCTCGCCGCGCCGCAATCCGTCGTCCTGCCGGTGCTGGCCTTCGCCGGCGCCTGGGGCGCCACCATGCTTGTGATCGGCATCTCGCGCGTCTCGGGCGCGGTCGATGCCGCCGGCATGCTGCTGGCCGGCGTCGCCGTGGCGGCCATCCTGGGCGCGTTGCGCTCCTTCCTGATGCTGGCTCTGTCGGACGAGACGGTGAGCCTGCAGATCGTGCTGAGCTGGGTGCTGGGCGGCGTGCAGACGCCGAGCTGGCCCGTCCTCGGCGTGCTCGCCGTGATCTCCGCGGCATGCCTGGCTCTGACGATGGTGCTGGCCGGCCGGCTCGACGTGCTGGGTTTGGGTGAGACCATGGCGACCGCCTTCGGCCTCAACGTGAATCGCTTCATCGCCTTCGCCGTGCTGGCGGGCTCCGTCGTCGTGGCGGCCGCGGTCGCCTTCGGCGGTCTCGTCGCCTTCGTAGGCCTTGCTTCGCCGCACATCGCGCGCTGGCTGGTCGGACCCTTGCATCGGCCGCTGCTGCCCGCCTCGGCCCTGGTCGGCGCCATCGTCGTTACCTTGGCCGACGCCATCGCCCGCGCCGCCCTGCCGCCGGCGGAGATCCCGCTGGGACTGGTGACCGCGGTCGCGGGCGGCCCGTTCTTCATCCTGCTGCTGGCCCGCAGGCTCCGCACATGACCGCCATCGCCGCCGACAAGCTCGTGGTCAGGCGCAACCGCGCGCTGCTGCTGGACGGCATGTCGCTGTCGTTGGGACCGACGGGCTCGGTCGCCGTGATCGGTCCGAACGGTGCAGGCAAATCGACCCTGCTGAAAGTGCTCGCCGGCATCGAGAAGCCGACATCGGGGACGGTCCGCGTCGGCGAGCGTGATCTCGCATCGTTCTCCAACGCGACGCGTGCCGCCACGGTGGGCTACCTGCCGCAATATTTCGATCCGCATTGGGATCTCACGGTCGCCGAGCTCGTGCGGATCGGGGCCGAGCGCAGCCGTCGGCTGGCAGCCGACGCCATCGAGCAGGCGACCGCGCGCTTCGAGCTCACCGCGTTGGGCCAGCGCCGCTGGTCGACCTTGTCGGGCGGCGAGCGGGCGCGTGTGCTGCTCGCCGCCGTGCTGGTGGTCGATCCGCCGGTCTTGCTGGCCGACGAGCCAGCGGCCAGCCTCGACATTCGGCATCGCCTCGACGTGATCCGCACGCTGACGCGGCGCGGCAGCGATCGTTTGTCGGTCGTCGTCGTGCACGACCTCGATCTCGCCTTCACCTTCTTCGAGCGCGTCATCGTGATCGATCGCGGCCGGATCGTGGCCGATGGACCCGCCAAGAGCCTGATCGACGACCGCCGGATCGACGCGGCGTTCGCCGTCGATTTCGACCGGCTGAAGACGCCGGATGGCTGGCTCCTGCGAGCCTCGACCTTATAGGCGCTAACTTTGACGATGTTCCGTCAACAACCTCATCCTGAGGGGGCCGCGAAGCGGCCGTCTCGAAGGATGAGCCACGCACGAAATCGAGGAAGAGGCGGGTTCGTAGCGCCTGCTCTGTTGCCGACCTTCGAGACGCGGTAAAGCGCGGGGGTTACCCCGCGCGACGCGGGCCGCTCCTCAGGGTGAGGTTCGTATGTAAGTTAGCGCCTTTGAGTCTCGACCTCCGGTTCCTGATCGGCCCGAGAGAGCAGGCTGGAGAGAAAGTCGCAGGGCGGATTTGGGCCCGGATCCTGCATGCCGCGGGAACGGCGCGCAGGCCGCTCTTGAACCGCTCCTCATCTCCAGACAAGGTTGAGCCAATGACGACTGGATCATCGCTGAAGCGGCTCGGCTTCTTCACCCGTTTGCTCGATCAGGCCGACGCCGCCGAGCGCTATCGCCTGGCCACCGCCCAGATCGCGCATGCCGAGCGCTGCGGCTTCAATTCGGCCTGGATCGCCCAGCATCATTTCCACGAAGGCGAGGGCGGCCTGCCGTCGCCCTTCGTGTTCCTGGCCCAGGCTGCGGCGCGCACCTCGCGCATCCGCTTGGGAACCGGGATCGTCACCTTGCCGCTCGAATTGCCGCTGCGTGTCGCCGAGGACGCTGCGGTGACCGACCTGATATCCGGCGGCCGCCTCGAGGTTGGCGTCGGGCCGGGCGGCAATCTCACGGCGTTCACGGCGTTCGGCTTCGACAGCAACGACCGCCACACGCTGATGGATCGTAATCTGGAAATGCTGCGCACCGCGTGGTCGGGCGGCGAGTTGCCTGGTGGCGACAGGCTCTACCCGACCAGTCCCTCGCTGGTCGACCGCATCTGGCAGGCGACCTTCACGGTGGCCGGCTCGCGTCGCGCCGGCGCCGCCGGCGATGGGCTGATGCTGTCGCGCACCCAGCCGCGATCGCCCGAGGCACCCAAGGCCTCGTTGGCCGACATCCAGAATCCGATGATCGATGCCTATCTCGAGGCCCTGCCCAAGGGCCGCGAGCCGCGCATCCTGGCCTCGCGCTCGGTGTTCGTCGCCGACGACCGCAAGGAGGCCTTGCGACTGGCCGAGATCGGTCTTGCCCGGATGCGCCATCGTCTTGCCGCGACGGGCAATCTCAGCTCGGGCAATCTGGTGGGCGATCTTATCACAGGCGTTCGACGTTCATATCGGCACGCCGGACGAGGTGATCGCCTCGCTGCAGGCCGACCAGACGCTGGAGCGGTCCACCGATCTCACCGTCCAGATCCATTCGATCGATCCGCCGCATCCCTACACCCTGCGCTCGATCGAGTTGGTCGCTGAGCAGGTGGCCCCGGCGCTCGGCTGGGCGCCGGCCGACAAGGCCGGCGAGCGGCGTGTCGCCTGACCCAAGGAAGGAAACGATGTCCGACGTGATCGATACGCTGGCGGGAATCGCGCCGGGATCGCCGCTCGATGCGATCCGCGCCCAACGCCCCCAGGCCCGCCTGCATGCGCAGGCGAGCCATGATTCGCTGTTCACGCCGCTGAGCGATGCCGACGCCAGCAAGCTCGAGCGCTGCGCCATCGCCTGCTTCGTCGCGGGCCTCCATGGCCGGCCGGAAATGGAGGCGTTTTACGGCTCGGCCCTTGCCGCCGCCGGCGCATCGCCCGCCCTGCAGGCCGCGATCGGCACGGCCGTGGCGGCGGCCCGGGTCGAAGGGCCCTACGGTCATTATCCCAAAGGGCCGCTCAGCGCCGAGGACAAGGCCGGTCCCGTCCATCGCATCGCGGCGCCGACGCGCGATGCGCTGGGCGCGCGGCTCGCGGCGGCGTTCGAGCATACGCATATGCTGGTGTTCCATCCGCGCGATGCGGCGCCGCCCTACCTGCAGGCGCTGCTCGATGCCGGCTGGTCGACCACCGGCATCGTGGTCGTCTCGCAGCTCGTTGCCTTTCTGTCCTATCCAGATCCGGGTGGTCGCCGGATTGCGCGTCCTGAACGCGAGGCCCGCATGACCGACAAGGTTCTTTCCACCCCGGCGCACGTCGAGCCCGTCGTCTTCACCCGCGACCAGCTCGACTGGCTGCCCTGGCTCGAGCCGATGGCCGAACAGGATCTCACCGCGCGGCACATGGCGGGCCTGGTCGATGCCGCGCGCGCCAAGTCGCCGTACTTCCGCCTGCTGGCGCGCGACCCGGAGGTGCTGGAGGCCCGCACCCGCACCGACAAGGACATCTTCTACAATCCCGAGGCCGGCCTGCCGCGCGCCGAGCGCGAGCTCGCCGCGGCCGCGACCTCGCGCTACAACGGCTGCATCTACTGCGCGTCGGTGCATGCCCGCTTTGCCGCGACCTATTCCAAGCGGGTCGAGGACGTCGATCGTCTGCTGGCCAAGGGCGTCGGCGCCGACCTGGAAGCACGATGGAATGCCATCGTCGCGGCCTCGGTGGCGCTCACCTCGACGCCGATCACGTTCGGACCCCCGCATATCGACGCGCTGCGCAAGGTCGGGCTTGACGATGCGTCGATCGTCGACGTGATCAACGCCGCCTCGTTCTTCAACTGGGCCAACAGGCTGATGCTGTCGCTGGGTGAACCCGCCGCGACCGGGAGCTGAGGGCCCATAAGCGCTAACTTTAACGATATCCAAGCAACGACCTCATCCTGAGGAGGCCGCGTAGCGGCCGTCTCGAAGGATGGGCCACGTACGAAATTGTGGAAAGAGGCGGTTCGCAGCCTCTGCTCTGTTTCTGACCCTTCGAGACGCGGCCCTGCGGGCCGCTCCTCAGGGTGAGGTTGGTGGGTAAGTTAGTGCTACGGGCCACGGCCCCGGTCACGCAACCTTGCCCGGCTCCCCGCGTTCCTATGAAGCGGTGGGCAGCCAGTGGAGAGAACGATGACTGTTGCGCGCAAGAAGGCCGCGCATGCCAAGCGCGATGCCGGCAAGGCGGACATCAATCCCCACGACGCCCTCGTCCTCCTGACCGCGGATCACAACGAAATCGACAAGCTGGTACGGGAGTTCGAGCGCCACGGCAGCTCGGCCGCCCATGTCGAAAAGGGCAAGCTGGCGCTTCGGATCTGCCATGCCTTGGCGGTGCATGCGATCATCAAAGAAGAAGTGTTCTATCCTGCTGCCCAAGCGGTGCTTCAAGGCTCCGACAAGGAGTTGATCGACAAGGCGCGTGCCGAACAGGACGACTTGCGCCAGCTGATTGCGACGATCGAGAACATGCCTTCCGATGATCCGACGTTCGACTCCAATGTGATGGAGCTGGCCGAGCAAGCTGCCCGCCACATGAAGAAAGAGGAAGATAAAGTCTTCCCCCGACTTCAGCATTCCGGCCTCGATCTCGTAGGAACCGGGGAACGCATGGCGGCGCGCAAGACGCAGTTGGCGACGATGCCGATCGATCGCACGCTGATCCACCAGGCCCGGAAGGTCATGGGTGGCCGGCCTTAGGACGAGTATCCTTCGTGAGGCAACCGCCGCGCCCCCGCTCCGTTGACCTGCACGGCGCCAAGGTGACGCCGCGGAGGCAGTCATTCCCGACAATTCCCTGAGCTCGACTACCCCGAATGCGGCCGCGCCTTCGGTGTTGACGCACGGTGCCCGCGTCCTTCCCGCTGTGACGGTCGATACCTACAATGAGGAACTGCGCGACGAAAACGGCTTCGTTGGTGACCGCGCCAGCGGCCGCGCCTTCCGTGCCATCCTCGAGGATTGGCGCGCGAAGCTTGCGGCACACGGCGAGGATCCTTTCGGGGACCTGCCGACCGAGGAGATCTCCAAGTCGAAGCTCGACAAGATGCTGGCCGGCGCCGATCCATTGGCGGCGGGTCTCGTCCACACCGTTGTCGAGGAATATGCCGTCGAGCTCGCCACCGTGGCGCGGCGCTTCCTGCGCCTCAAGGACTGGCAGGGTACGGAGCGCATTGTGATCGGCGGCGGGTTCAGCGCCAGCCACATCGGCGAACTGGCGATGGGCCGGGCTGCCATCGTGCTGGCCGGCGAGGGAATCGAGATCGAGCTCCGCACCATCACCAACCATCCCGACAAGGCCGGCCTGATCGGCGCGGTGCAACTTGCCCCGAGCTGGGTGCTGGCGGGCCATGATGCCATCCTTGCCGCCGACATTGGCGGCACCAACCTCAGGGTCGGCATCGTCAAGCTCAACCTGAAGAAGAGTGGCCTGTCCAAGGCCGCCGTCTGGAAGCACCTGCATTGGCGCCATCGCGACGACAAGCCGACGCGCGATCAGGCGTTGGACCGCATGGCGGCGATGTTTGGGGAGCTGGTCGAGCTCGCTGCCGAGGAGAAGATCAAGCTCGCGCCCTTCGTCGGTGTGGGCTGTCCGGGCCTGATCGACGAGCACGGCATTATCGTGACCGGCGGCCAGAATCTGCCGGGCAACTGGGAAGGCGAGGAATTCAATCTCCCCGCCGAGCTCGCCCGACGGCTGCCGCGCCTCGAAGGTCATGAGCCTGTCGTCATCATGCACAACGACGCGGTGATCCAGGGCCTGAGCGAGGTGCCCGAACATGAAGGATGTCCACCACTGGGGCGTGCTCACCGATCGGCACCGGCTTGGGCAACGCGCGCTACACCAATCGCAAGGACGACTAGGGCAAGCGGCCGCACGCCGCATCTTGAAGGGTGGAACCACCTCGATGTCGCCGACCCTTCGAGACGCATCGCTGCGCGATGCTCATCAGGGTGAGGCGTGTATGTTCAACCCAGCCTAAGACTATCCCGCTCTCGACGCCGCAAGAAGATCGCTTCTGACCGAAGCATCATAAGCCAAACCGCCACCTCATCCTGAGGAGCCGCGCCCAGCGCGGCGTCTCGAAGGATGGGCAACAGCATGACCGATGGCCCACCCTTCGAGACGCGGCCCTCTGGGCCGCTCCTCAGGGCGAGGCTGTTTGTTGGCGGCTGATTCTTGAACCGCTTCTGTGCTAGCGCCAAGGCACCATGCTGTGGAACACGCCGTCACGGCGTATCCAGGCGTGGAACAGGGCGGCCCCCAGGTGCGCCAGGATCGTCAAGAAGAGCAGCAGGGCGAGCAGCGTATGTGCCCGGCGTAGAAGCGCGAACAACATCGGATCGACGGGGCCGAGCGGCGGCAGATGGAAGGCGCCGAACAGGACGATGGGATATCCGCCGGCCGAGAGCATCGTCCAGCCGACCAGCGGCAGCGCGAACAGCAGGGCGTAGAGCACGAGATGCGAGGCGTGGGCCGCCGCCTTCTGCCAGAGCGGCAGATCGTCGGGCAGCGGCGGTGTGCGGCCGGTGAGCCGGAGGCACACCCGAAGGGCGGCCAGGCAGAGAATCAGGATGCCGAGCGGCCTGTGCAGATCGATGAGCCAGGTCCGCATCTCCGACACCGTCGACACCATGCCGATGCCGATGAACAGCATGGCGATGACCAGGATGGCCATCAGCCAATGCACGAGGCGCAAGGCGAGCGGGAACTGTGCCACGACGGACCTCATGGCGCGCCCCGCCAAGTCTCGGGGTTCTTCGAAGCCGCGCTGGGGTCCACCGGCTCGCCGTCCCGCCGCGTGAGGGACACGGCATAGACGCCCGAACGCGCCGGCAGCAGAGGATCGTCGGAGGGCGATATGCCTGACGGCAGGATCAAGGGATCGAACGTGATGTTGCGGCAGGGACCGTTTTCTTCGGGCTCGGCGCGATTGATCGTGAGCGTGCCGACGTCGAGCCGCGGGCGATCCGCCGGCCACGCCTTGGTGGCGTCGTCGAGAGGGTCCCCCGGCTGGGCGGCCGTGAGCATCATGTGCCAGCGCAATGGACCCTGGCGCAGGCGCTCGACGACATCCACGAACAGGAAATCCGGCGGCATGTCCGCGAGCTTGCTCTTGTCGAGCGCCTCGAACGGCGTTTCGGGCATCAGCGACCAGCGGACATGCCGGGTCTCGCCGCTAGCGTTGGTGAAGCGAAAGGAATTGATGCTGTAGTAGGTGCCGTTGGCGAAGCTCGACGGCAGTGGCGCATCGCGTATCCAGTCCATGAAGGCCTGTGTCTCGGGATGATGGGCGAGGAAATCGGCGGTCCGCGCCGGATCGGGCTTGCTGGTTGCGGGATCGGGCGCCGTGGCCAGCTGCAAGTCGCGGAATGCCAGCGGCGTGGCGACGACGAAGATCGGCGTGTCGTCCAGCGCCATCCGCCACATCTCGCCGTCAGGCTGCGTCAGGCTGAGCGCGATGGCGTGGAAGACGAGGCGTCCATCGGGGGCATAGGGCTGACCGCCGCCGGTCGAGAACCGGCCGATCACCGGAACCTCCCCCGGCATGAAGACCTGTGCTTTGGAGAGCGCGCTTCCGTTGCCGTTGGCCTGGAAGGTGCCCTCGATGCAGATTCCCTTGGCATGGGCGCGGCGGAAGCCCGGATGGACGCCGCTGTTGATTTGCAGGGAATCGACGATATCCGCCGGGGTCAGCCGGTGCGGAGAGAGCCATCCCGCGGCGAAGGCGAAGCCGGCGGTGAAGAGCAGGAGAATGACGCCGATCAACGCCAGCCGGAGAAGCAGGGTCGGGGTGACGCGATTCACGGGCCTGCTCCGTTCGTGGGGGCTTGATGCTTCAATGCCGCATCGAGGCAGCCGATGATCCTGCGGCTGTCGACGGGCTTGCTGAACAATCCGAGGGCGCCCGCCGCTTCGGCGCGCCGGCGGATCCGGTCTTCGGCAAAGGCGGTGATGAAGATGATCGGTATGCATCTCTGCCGCGCGTGCAGCTCGCTCTGAAGGTCGAGGCCGCTCATGCCCGGCATCTGGATGTCGGCGATCAGGCACGACGTGTCGTCGAGGAGGTGGGAGGCGAGGAAGGCTTCGGCCGAGGCAAACAGGCAGGCCTCGTAGCCGAGCGAACGAACGAGGCTGCTCATTGCGGCGCGTACTGAGTCATCGTCGTCGACGATGGAGACTACGGGGGCTCTGGACAAGTAAACGATCCTTGATTGGCAATCGGTGGCAATCATTCAGGGGGCGAGACTGCCGGATCGGTCGCCGTCCTTAAATCATACGGACGTTTAGCCCTGATGCGCCTTCGGCTTATGCAGGCCCAGGCTCTCGGCCATCCTGACGAGATCGGCCAGCGAGCGGGCGTTCATCTTCTTCATGGCGTGGCCGCGATGGATCTTGACCGTGATCTCGCTGAGGCCGAGCTGGCCGGCCACCTGCTTGTTCATCAGCCCGGTCGTGACCAGCGCCATGACTTCGCGCTCGCGCGGGCTCAGCAGGTCGTAGCTGGCGCGCAGCGACGCCGCGGCATCGTCGGCTTCGCGCGCCTGCCGATCGCGCTGCAGGGCGGCGGCGACGGCATCCAGCATGTCCTGGTCGCGGAACGGCTTGGCAAGAAAGTCGACGGCGCCGGCCTTCATGGCGCGCACCGACATCGGAATGTCGCCGTGGCCGGTCATGAAGATGATGGGGATTCGGATGTTCGCCTGCTGGAGCTGGGTCTGGAAGTCGAGGCCGCTCACGCCCGGCAGGCGGATGTCGAGCACCAGGCAGCTCGCGCCGTCCGGCCGCTGGCGCTGCAGGAACGCGGCGGTCGAGCCGAACAGCTCGACCTTCAGGTCGACCGAGCGAAACAGGCTGCTCAACGCCTCGCGCACCGATGGATCGTCGTCGACGACGAACACGACGGGGGGAGCCTTGGCCTCCTGCTGCGGCTGCGGACCGCGGCTCACTCTTGCCGCCTCACGCCTGAGCGCACGCCCTTACGGGCAGGGAAAACTGGAAGGTCGTCCCGCCGCCTTCGTTGCTGGAAGCCCATATGCGTCCCCCGTACGATTCGATGATCGACCGGCCGATCGACAAGCCCATGCCCATGCCATTCGCCCGGGTCGTGAAGAAGGCGTTGAACAGGCGGCTCAGGTTCTCGGGATCGATGCCGATGCCCGAATCCCGCACCGAAACCAGCACCTCCTCGCCCTGTGCGCTGGACCGGACCACGAGACGCCGCGACCGGTCGGTGACGGGTTCCATCGCCTGCATGCCGTTCATCATCAGGTTGATGACGACCTGCTGCAACTCGATGCGGCCGGCGAGGACCGGCGGCAGGCCATGGGCGAGGTCGAGCTCGAGGGCGACGCGGTGGCTTTGGATCTCGCGCTGGACCAGGGCGACGCCCTCGGTGATGACGTCGTTCAGGTCGAGAATCATCGTCTGCGTCGGTGCTTTTCTCGCCAGCGCGCGCAACCGCTCGACCACCTGGCTGGCCCGTTTGCCGTCGCGGATGATGCGTTCCATTGCACTGCGGACCTCGCCGAGGTCCGGTTCCTTGCGGTCGAGCCAGCGCAAACCGGCCTCGCCGTTGGTGACGATGCCGGCGAGCGGCTGGTTCACCTCGTGGGCGATCGAGGCGCTCATCTCGCCGAGCGTGGCCACGCGCGCGGCATGGGCGAGCGCGGTTTGCGCCGCGTGCAGCGACTCCTGCGCCTCGCGGGCTTCCGTGACGTCGATCAGGGCGCCCACGATCTCGTCTTCGCCGACCCCGGACCGCACGCGATGGGCGCGGAGGCGAAGATATTTCGTCGGCCCATTTGGCATCAGCCAACGCAGCTCGTAGTCGTAGTCCCGTTCGCCCCCTCTCATGCGGTCGATCTCGTGCTGCACGACCTGCCGGTCATCCGGATGAACCCGCTGCAGCAGGAGGTCGATCGAGGGCCTCGCCGTCTGGTCGAGCCCCAGCATGCGATAGCCTTCCTTGGACCAGAAGACCTCGCCGCTCGCCACCTTCCAGCTGAAACTGCCGGTCCGGCTGAGTTCCTGGGCCTCGTCCAGGTAGGCTTCGACGCGCCGGCGCTGGGCATTCTCGGCCTCGAGCGCGGCATTGACCCGCGCCAGCTCTCCGACCGTCGCCTGCAGGTCGTCGCGTGCGGAGCGGAGCGAATCGGCGCTACGTCTTTGTGCGGCGCTGAGCGAGACGACGAACAGCGCGGTGATGGCAAACAGGACGACGCGGGGCACGTCCTTGGCGGCAACCTCGAAAGAGCCGCCAGGATCCACGAAATAGTAGGTGAAGAGCAGGATCGCGACCCCGGTCGCCAGCAGGCTTGGGCCGAAGCCGCCGAACCAGGCGGCAAACATGATCGCGCACAGGAAGAGCGACACGGAGGGCATGGTCTGCAGGAACTGGTCGAGCAGAAGCCCTGTGACCAACGCGAGCGTCACCGACAGTATCGCCACGGCATAGGCCAGGATCGCGGCAAGCGAGGGCCGCGACGAAGTAAGGGACATCGACATCATCCTGCCTCCTCAACATCGCGATGCCGGCTCGGATCTGCAATTTTACAGGGCGCCCGGCGGCTTGTGGAGCCCTTAGCGCTACTCGCCAATCGGACGGTTAGCGGTACCGCCGAGAAACTCTCGGTCCGCGCACACCTGTCCCAAACAACCCGCCTTGGCGCGAGGATAACCCGCGCGGAATCCATCGCTCGCCTGCAGTGATTCGATGATCGTCACGGGCGTGATCGGCCCCGGCGCGATCCAGCCCGCGGCATAGGCGAGGCTCGCGGCGATCGTCACGACGATGGCACCGGCCAGAGCCACCTCCATGGGTGCGGAAAGCATGCAACGCGCACGACGCAGGCAATTTATCAAAGGACGCATTGGTTCCGTCATCGAATGGGCCTCGAGCAGCCGCGCAGGGCCGACGCCTCGTTAATGGCAGCATGCTTTCGAAGTCGCACGGCGCAAAACGTCTTGGTGAATCATACCAAGGTATGATTCCGCAAACCAACAAGGCGGGCACAGGTGATGGCCAGTCCCCGGATCGACCTGATCGACGCCGTCTCAAGGTCCAGGTCGCGGCTAATCCATCGGGAAGCGCCGCGGCCGCAGGCCCGTATGGAACCAAGTGATCATCGAATAGATGTCGTAGACCGGCATGCCCAGCGCCTCGCGGAGCGCGGCGGCATAGGGCGGCATGTTGGTGCATTCGAGCACGATGGCGCCGACCTCCGGATGCGCGGCGACCAGCGACCGGCCGGCATCGATTATGTCCTGCCGGGCCTTGGCCACGTCCATGTCGTCCTTCTCGCCCAGGATCAGCACGCGAAAGAATTCCTGGCCCCTTTCGGTGCCGACGAAAGGCGTGTCGAGAGGAACGCCGCCTGCTTCCAGATGTTTGGGCGTCAGCGATGAGGCGCTCACGGTCACGACTCCCACGCGCTTGCCGGGCGGCAAGGTCGCCTGCACCCAGGGCACTTGCAGGAGCGAGCTGGTCGCCACCGGGACCTTCACCTGCGCCGCCAGCTCCTTTTGGAACAGCGACAGAAACCCGCAATTGGTGGTGATGGCCTCGGCGCCGTGACGCACCAGCTCGGCGGCCGCCTCGATGAAGTTGGGCAGCAACCCAGCGGCGCCCTTCAGCACCACCGACTCAGGCGTCGCGCCCTTCACGATGCGGTAGAGCACCGGAAAAGGCCAGGTCGTGGCGTTGCCCATGTCGCCCGGGATGCGCGGAAAGCGCGCCTCCAGCATCAGGATGCCGAGCGGCGCGCCGTAGAGGGCCTTGCCGCCTTTTGCGATGGTGCTCAACGCGTGGATCTCCCCAGGAACCAGTCGAGGATATGGCCATTCTCGTCGCGCGGATAGGTGTGCGAAAGATCGGCGATCTCGCGATAGACCACGTTGGCGCCCGCGGCGGCCAGCGTCCGCTCGGCGCTCCGCGCCAGCTCGGGCGGGAACATCCAGTCCTGGGCGCCGTGCACGATATGAACCGGCAGGCCGCGCACGCGATCGGCTTCGGCGAAGCTCATCAGCATGGGATGGAAGGCTGCGGCGATCGGCGCCAGGTGGGTGAAGCGGCAGCCGGCGCGCAGGCCCAGCACATAGCTGAAGGTGCCGCCGTCGCTCATGCCGGTCAGCAGCTGGCGGGTCGCGTCGATGTTCCACTGGGCCGCGACGTGCTCGACCATGCGGTCGATGCTGGGCCCGTCGACGTCAGGCTCCATCAGCGACCAGGTCGCGCCGATGGCCGTCGGCGCGATGACGACGAAGCCGCGCGTGCGCGCCTCGCGCACCCAGCTCCACAGGAAGGCGCCGCCATTGCCGCTGCCGCCATGCAGCGCCACGACCAGCGGGCAGGCGGTCGCGGCATCGTAGTACTCGGGCACGTAGAGCGAGAACGCGCCGCGCTTGCCGGGCGGGCCGCCGACATGCATCACGCCGATATTCGCCTGCGCCGGATCGATCGCGGCGAGGCGATCGATCAGGACGGAATCGTCGCGCGCCGACGGTTCGAGGAAGAACTGGCTGACCGGTTTCAGGAACGCCGACATGGGATAGATCGCCTCGGCCGCCTTGGCGTAGTTGCGCAGCGCCCGGTAGGCCGCGACGATGGGCTGCGGCGCGTCGACCGCGCCACGCAGGCCCGCGATGCCCTGGGCCGCCGCTTCGGCGGCGGGCTCAAGGCGCTCGCGCACCGGCGCCAGGCGTTCCGGCCAGTCGAGGACGCGCGAGGCCGCGAGTGCTGCGTTCACCTCGTCGTCGCGCCCGGCCATGGCCTCGATAAGCCGTGGCAGGGACGTGGGCGAGAGATGACGACCGGCGAACTCGAGCGCGTGCAATGCCCTGAGCGTCGCCGGCACAAGCTGAGCGACGGCATCGATGGCGGGCTCGTGACCGGTGTCGACCATTCAGTCCTTCAGCACCGTCGCCTCCAGGGGCGGCTTGCCGCGGATCATGTCGGCGGCCTTTTCGGCGATCATCAGCACCGAGGCATTGAGATTGGCCGACGGCATGGTCGGCATGACCGAGGCGTCGACCACGCGCAGGCCCTGCATGCCGCGCACGCGCAATTGCTCGTCGACCACCGCGGTCGGGTCGCTGTCCGGCGCCATGCGGCAGGTGCCCATGAGATGGAAGGTGGTGGTGCCGCGCTGCTTGGCGGCGCCCAAGAGCTCGTCGTCCGATTGCACGGTCTGCCCGGGGAATTCCTCGCGGTCATAGAACTTGCTGAGCGGCTGCGAGTGGAGCAGGCGGCGGGCGAGCTTCATGCCGGCCAGCAGGACCTGGCGGTCGCTCTCGGCCACCAGGTAGTTGGGCTGGATGACGGGATGCTCGAACGGATCGGCCGAGCGCGCGCGGATGTAGCCGATGCTGTCGGGCCGCTGCTGCCAGGAGGCGATGGTCATGCCCGGGAAATCGTCGAGGGTCGACTGCACACCTTCCTTGTAGCTCGCCGGGGTGAAGGTGAGCTGCAGGTCGTAATTGTCGATCCGCTCGTCGGACTTCCAGAAGACGTAGACCAGGGTGGGGTTGAGCGACAGGATACCCTTGCGCGTGACGGCATATTTCAGCACCTCGCCCACCAGCTTGAGCCCGTGCGATTTCTCGTTGATGGTCTCGGCGTTCTTGACCCGCGCCACGAAGCGCGGTGCGTAGTGGTCGCGCAGATTCTCGCCGACGCCCGCCAGCGCATGGCGCACCTCGATGCCGAGCGATTGCAGCAGCGGCGCCGGACCGATGCCGGAAACCTGCAGCAGTTGCGGCGAGTTCACCGTGCCGCCGCATAGAATCACTTCCTTGGCAGCCCGCACTTCCATCGGCGTGCCGTCGCGGCCGCCCTTGCGGTAGCGGATGCCGACGGCGCGCTTGCCTTCCAGGACGATCCTGGTGGCGTGGGCGTGCGTGCGCACGGTGAGGTTCTTGCGCTTCATCGCCGGATGCAGATAGCCGCGCGCCGCGCTCCGGCGCCGGCCATTCTGGATGATCCGCTGCACGTAGCTCACGCCCGCCTGCATCGTGCCGTTGTAGTCGCGGTTGCGCGGGATGCCCATCTGCACCGCGCCCTCGATGAAGGCGTCGCAGATCGGATCGCGCCAGTCGAGGTCGGTGATCGGCAGGTTGCCTTCGCGGCCGCGGAAGGTCTCGTCGGCATCGCCCTCCCGCCGCTCGGTCCGGCGGAAATAGGGAAGCACGTCGGCGTAGCCCCAGCCGTGGTTGCCGCGCTGCGCCCAGCCATCGAAATCCAGGCGCTGGCCGCGATTGTAGATATGGCCGTTGATCGAGCTCGAGCCGCCTAGGGTCTTGCCGCGCGGGGCGGCGATGCGCCGGCCGCCCGTCCATTCGCTGGCCTCCGAGGTGTAGAGCCAGTTCACCCGCGGATTGACCAGGGTGTACATGAAGCCGGCCGGGATATGGATGAACGGATGCCAGTCCCACGGGCCCGCTTCGAGCACGCAGACGGTGACGTTGGGGTCCTCGCTCAGGCGGCTGGCGAGGACGCTGCCGGCCGAGCCGGCGCCGACGATGACGTAGTCGAAGGTTTCCATGACACGCCTTTGCTATCGCAGCTTCATCGTCGGGTCGAGGGCGACGCGCAGGGATTCGCCCAGGGCATTGAAGGCGAGCGCCGTCAGCAGGATGGCGAGGCCCGGGGCGTACATCTGCTCCGGCGCGATCTCCATGTAGTGGTAGGCGCGGGCCAGCATGGCGCCCCAAGAGGGCTGCGGCGGCTGCACGCCCAGCCCCAGGAAGCTGAGGCTCGCCTCGGCCAGCAGCGCCACCGCGAGCAGCAAGGTCACCTGCACGATCACCGGCTGGATGGCGTTGGGCACGACATGCTTCCACAGGATACGGCCGAGGCTCGCGCCAAACACCCGCGCGGCGTCGACATAGAGCTCGCGCTTCACGATCAAGGTCTGGGCGCGCACCAGCCGCGCGAGTTGCGGCGAGAAGACGATGCCGACGGCGATCATGCCGTTGGTCAGCCCGACACCCAGCGCGCCGGTGACGGCGATGGCGAGCACGATGGCGGGGAAGGAGAGCAAGGTGTCGATCAGGCGGCTGATGCCGTCGTCGATCCAGCCGCCCAAGAAGCCCGCCAGAAGGCCGACCGGCAGGCCCAGCAGGATTGCCACGGCGACCGCCAGGAAGCTGGCATAGAGCGTGGCCGGCGCGCCATAGATCAGGCGCGAGAGCACGTCGCGGCCGAGATCGTCGGTGCCCAGCGGATGGGCCGCGTCCGGCTCCTGCAGGGTGTTGTTGACGTCCTGGTCGGTCGGCGAATGCGGTGCCAGCACGGGCGCGGCGACCGAGAGCGCGAACAGCACCAGGAGGAAACCGAGGCTCAGCGCCGCGCGCAAATCGCGGCGCAGCCATTTGCCGATGCGGCCCAGCGAGGCGGTCATTTCTGGCTGACCCGCGGATCGAGCACGGTATAGAGCACGTCGATCACGAGATTGAGGGCGATCACGATCAGCACCAGGGAGAGCACGACGCCCTGGATCACCGGGAAGTCCTTATGGATGGCGGCATGCACCACCATGCTGCCGATGCCGGGGATGGCGAACACCGCCTCGATCACCACGGTGGCGCCTAGCAGGCGGTTGAAGATGAGGCCGATCACCGTCAGCAGGTTCACGCTGACATTCTTCAGCCCGTGCTTCCACAGGATGGCAGTGGGCGACAGGCCCTTGGCGTGGAGCGTGCGCACGTATTGCGACGACAGCACCTCGACCAGCGAGCTCCTGAGCTGGCGCGCGACTTCAGCGACGCCGCCGGCCGCCAGCGCCAGCGAAGGCAGGGCGGCATACAGCAGCGCCTTGCCGATCCCGGCCGACAGGGGCACGGCGCCGGTGGCGGGAAAGATCGTCCAGTTGAGCGCGAAGGTGGCGACCAGCAGCATGGCCAGCCAGAAGTTCGGCAGCGCCACCCCCAGCGAGGCGATACCGGTCACCAGCGCGTCGACCCGCGAGCCCGGCCGGGTCGCGGCCAGAATGCCGAGCGGTATGCCGATCAGCAGCGACAAAGTGAGCGCGCAGCCCACGATCAGCAGCGAGACCGGAAAGCGCCGCAGGATGGTGTCGAGCACGACTTCGCCCGACAGGATCGAGCGGCCGAGATCGCCATGCAGGACGCCCCACAGCCAGCTGCCGTACTGTGCCAGGAGCGGCCGGTCGAGCCCGTAGAGGTGGCGGATCTCGGCGATGCGGGCGTCGGTGGCGTTGTCGCCCGCCAGGGTGACCGCGATGTCGCCGGGCACGAGCTGCTGCAAGCCGAACACGACGAATGTCGCCAGCACGATGACGGGTATCACCTGGATGAGGCGGCGGCCGATCAGCCTGAGGCGGTCGCGCGTCAGCATTTTACCACTTTCCTCCCCTTCGCGGATGCCGCGAAGGGGAGGTGTCCGCGAAGCGGACGGAGGGGTCATGAGCTGCAGTACAGATGCTCATGAGCGCTCCGTCGGCGTAAGACGCCGACACCTCCCCAGCTTCGCTGGGGAGGAAATGCTTCGCATGCCACGACCGCGCTTCAGCCATCGAACCACACGCCGTCGAAGCGCGGCTTGCCCAAAAGGTTGGGCGTGAAGCCCTTGACCTTGGTGTTGTGGGCGTCGAGCTCGAACTGGAACAGGAGCGGCACGGAGAGCGCCTGCTCCAGCACCTGGCGCTGCAGAACGGAAAAAGCCTTCTTGCGGTCTTCGAGATCGGCGCTGGCGCGCGACGCGGCAAGCGAGGCGGTGATCTCCGGCGTCGCTTCCTCGCGGCCCGAATTGAAGTAGGAGCCCTTGCCGTAGAGAAGGGTGAAGGTGAGGCTGGGATCGGGCCGTCCCGTCCATTGCGACAGCAGGCCGTTGCCCTCGGCCTTGGAGAAGAAGGCGGCGCTGCCTTCGGGGATGTTGAAGGTGCTGAAGCGCAATTTTATCCCGACCTTGCGCAGCTGCTCCTGCAGCACTTCCTGGCGCTGCTGCTGGCGCTGGTCGGTGTAGCCGATCAGGTGCAGCTCCAGCCCGTCCTTGTGGCCGGCCTCGGCCAGCAACGCCTTGGCCTTGTCGGGATCGTATTTGTAGAAGTTCTCCAGCGCCGGATCGTAGGCCCAGTGGGCCTTGGGCAGCACGGTGGTGGCGACTTCAGACAGGCCGCCCATGGTGGCCTTGGCGAACAAGTCGCGGTCGATCGCGTAGTTGAGCGCCTGGCGCACGCGCAGGTCGTTCAGCGGCGCCCGGGCGAAGTTCAGGAACAGGATCACGCAGTAGAGCGTGGGCCCGCTCACCGCCGTGAGGTTCTTGGCGCGGTCGACGAGCTGCTTCTGCTGCGGCGAGAGGAAGTAGACGAAGTCGTTCTGGTTGGCGACGACCGCGCGGAGCGCGGTGTTGATCTCGGGGATGACGTTCATCTCCAGCCCGTCGAGATAAGGCTGGCCGGTTTTCCAGTATTTGTCGTTCCGGGCGTAGACGACCTTTTCGTTGTCGTTCCAGCTCACGAACTTCATCGGCCCGGCGCCGACCGGCTTGCGATCGTAATCCTTGCCCAGCTCCTGCATGGCCTTGGGCGAGGACATCATGCCGGCGCGGTCCGACAGGATCAGCAGCAGCGCTGAATCGGGCTGCTTCAGCTTGATGGCGACCTGCTGCGGGCCCGCGATCTCGACGCCCTCCACGGTAACGAGGTCGCCCTTGATGTTGGAGCGGGGGTCGCTGCGGGCGCGGTCGAGATTGAACTTCACCGCGGTGGCGTCGAGCGGCGTGCCATCATGGAAGGTGACGCCGGATCGGATGTTGAGCAGCAGGGTCTTGGGATCGGGGTTGCTCCATGATTCGGCGAGGCCGGGCAGCGCCTTCAGGGTGGCCGGCTCGAAAGCGATCAGGGTGTCGAAGATCGGATAGAGGAAGGAATGATCCGAGCCCGAGCCGCCGGTCTGCGGATCGAGGCTCGACGGATTGGCGTTGGCCGACACTTTCAGCACGCCGCCTTTTTTGGGGGCCTGCGCGTGCGCGCCGCCGGCGATGGCGAGGCCGACAGTGCCGGCGAGAAGATCACGGCGATGAAACTTCAACATTTACAAACTCCAACTCGATTTTCCTCCCCGGCGCGGATACCGCGCTGGGGAGGTGCCCGCGAAGCGGGCGGAGGGGTCATGGGCAACAGTGATGGCGTGGCTTCCGACCCCTCCGTCGCCGTATGACGGCGACACCTCCCCTTCGCGGACTCCGCGAAGGGGAGGAAGGCTGAAACAGACAGCGCCAGCCACGCCTAACTCTCCAACCAGACGCCGTCGAAGCGCGGCTTGCCCAAAAGGTTGGGGCGGTATCCCTTGACCTTGGTGGCCGCCGCGTCGAGCTCGAGCTGGAAGGCCAGCGGCACCACCAGGGCCGCGTCGACGACGATCCTCTGTACCTTGGCGAAGGCTGCCTTGCGCGCTTCGAGGTCTTCGCTGGCGCGGGTTTCGAGCAGGGCGGCGGTGAGCTCGGGCGACCATTCGGTGCGGCCGGCGTTGTAGTAGGAATCCTTGGAGAACATCAGCGAATAGGTGAGGGAGGGGTCGGGCCGGCCGGTCCACGCGGCCAGCAGGCCCTCACCCTTCTTGTCGCCGAAGAAGGCGTTGCTCATCTCGGGGATCGAGCCGGTCGTCCACTTGCAGCGGATCCCGGCCTTGGAGAATTGCTCGATCAGCACCTCCTGACGCTGCTGGCTCCTCTGGTCGGAGTAGCCCAGCAGGGTGATGTCGATGCCGTTGGGATGGCCCGCTTCGGCCAAAAGCTTCCGGGCCTTGTCGGGATCGTGCGGCCAGCCGTTGGCCAACTGGGCGTCGTAGGCCCAGTGGGCGCTGGGCAGCGCCATCCAGGCGGGCTCGGCCAGGCCGCCCATCGTGGCCTTGCTGTAGGCGAACCGGTCGATGGCATAGTTGATGGCGAGCCGGACCTTGGGATTGTCGAGCGGCGGGCGGCCGTAGTTCAGGAAGATCTGGATGCAATAGAGCGTCGGCCCGGTGACGGAGGCGAGGTTCTTGGCGCGGTCGATCACCGTCTTCTGCTGCGGCGACAGGAAATAGACGAAGTCGTTCTGGCCGGCCACGACCGAGCGCAGGCCGGTGTTGGTCTCGGCGATGACGGCGAACTCCAGCCCGTCGAGCAGGGGCTGGCCCGGCTTCCAGTATTTGTCGTTGCGGACGTAGGTCACCTTCTCGTTGTCGTTCCAGGCGGTGCAGCGGTAGGGGCCGGAGCCCACCGGCTTGCGGTCGTGGTCCTTGCCCAGCTCCTTCACCGCCTTGGGCGAGCACATCATGCCGGCGCGGTCCGACAGGATCAGCGGCAGCGCCGAATCGGGCTGCTTGAGCCTGAGGGTGACCTGCAGGGGACCGGTGACCTCGATTGTATCGACCGTCAGCAGGTCGGCCTTGATGCTGGATCGCGCGTCGGACCTGTTGCGCTCGAGGTTGAACTTCACCGCTTCGGCGTCCAAGGGCGTGCCGTCGTGGAACTGCACGCCCGCGCGCAGGTTCAGGACCAGGGTCCTGGTGTCGGGAAACTTCCAGGATTCGGCCAGCCCCGGCAGCGCCTTCAAGGTTGGGAAGTCGAACTCCACCAGGGTGTCGAAGATGGGATAGAGGAAGGCGTGGTCCTGGCCCGAGCCGCCGGTCGCCGGGTCGAGGCTCGACGGGTTGGTCGGGGCCGAGACTTTGAGCACCCCGCCCTTCTTGGGCGTTGCCTGCGCCCAGGCGCGGTGCGTGGCGGCGAAGGCCAGCGTGCTGGCGAGCAGAGTGCGGCGCGTGTTCATTGTTGTTTGCCTCCCTTGTTCGTGACCTCGCCCGCGAAGTGGCAGGCGACGAAGCGGCCCGGTTCGAGCTCGCGCCACGCCGGCTCCTGCGCGGCGCAGATGTCCTGCGCGAAGCGGCAGCGCGTGCGGAAGCGGCAGCCCGACGGCGGCGAGATCGGGCTCGGGATCTCGCCTTCCAGCACGATGCGTTCGCCCTCGCGCAAATGGCGGGGCAACGGCACCGGCTCGGCCGACAGCAGCGCCTCGGTGTAGGGATGCAACGGCCGTTCGGCGATATCGTCGGCATCGGCCAGCTCGACGAACTTGCCGAGATACATCACGGCGATGCGGTCGCTGATATGGCTCACCACGCCCAGGTCGTGGGTGATGAAGAGATAGGTGAGGCCGAACTCGCGCTGCAGGTCGGCGAAGAGATTGAGCATGTCGGCTTGGATCGACACGTCGAGCGCGGCCACGACCTCGTCGCACACCACGAGCTTGGGCCTGAGTGTCAGGATGCGGGCGATGTTGACCCGCTGCTTCTGGCCGCCCGACAGCTCGTGCGGATAGCGCTCACCGAATTCGCGGCTGAGCCCGACCCGCTCCAGCACGGCGATCGCCCGCGTGTCGCGTTCGCCGCGCGTGCCCTCGCCCAATATGTCGAGCGGCTCGCGCACGCTGTCGCGGATGCGCATGCGCGGGTTGAGGGCGGCGTTGGGATCCTGGAAGACGATCTGGAAATCGCGGCGGTTGCGTCGGAAGGCACTGCCGCTCAGCGCATAAGGATCGGCGTCGTTCAGCTTCAGCGTGCCGGCCGTGGGCTTCAGCAGGCAGACGACGGCGCGCCCCAGCGTCGACTTGCCCGAGCCGGATTCACCGATGACGCCGAACGTCTCGCCGCTGCGCATGGTGAAGCTGACGCCGTCGACCGCCTTCACCGTCTCGGCCCCGCCGCCGGTGGAGAAGTGCACGCGCAGATCGGCCGCTTCGACCAGGGTGGTCATGCGATGGCGCCCGGCAGGGTGAGGCTGGCCTGGCGGATGCAGCGGGCGCGCCGTCCGGCGGAAACGTCGAGCAGATCCTGCGGCGCGGCGCATTCCGGGGCGCCGTGGGTACAGCGGGCGCGAAAGCGGCAGCCCGCCGGCATGTCGGCAAGAGAGGGCACGCGGCCGGCGATCGAGGGCAGCACGGTCTTGCGCGGGCTGAGGCGCGGGATCGAGCGCAGCAGGCCCGACGTATAGGGATGGCGCGGCCGCTCGAGCGCGGCGTCGACCGGCGCGTCCTCGACCACTTCGCCGGCATACATGGTGAGCATGCGCGTGCAGGTCTCGGCGATGACGCCCAAGTCGTGGGTGATGAACAAGAGCGCCGTGCCGGTGCGGCTGCTGAGGTCGACCAGGAGATCGATGATCTGCGCCTGGATGGTGACGTCGAGCGCGGTCGTCGGCTCGTCGGCGATCAGCAGCTTGGGCTCGCAGATCAGGGCGATGGCGATCATGGCGCGCTGGCGCATGCCGCCGGAGAGCTGGTGCGGATATTCGTCGACCCGGCGTGCCGGGAGCGGGATGCCGACCTGGGCCAGCGCCTCCACGGCGCGCTCGCGCGCTTCCTTCTTGCCGATGCCGCGATGGGCGCGAAGGGTCTCGCTGATCTGGTGGCCGACCGTGAACACCGGATCGAGGGCGCTCATGGGCTCTTGGAAGATCATGCTGATCTGGCGGCCGCGCACTTTCCGCATTTCCCGCAACGGCAATTTCAGGAGATCGCGGCCCTCGAAATCGATCTCGCCCACGACCCGGCTGGAGCGCCGCGGCAGCAGGCCCAGGATCGACAGGCCGGTGACGGTCTTGCCGCAGCCCAATTCGCCCACGATGCCGACCCGCTCGCCCGCGCGCACGGTGAAGCTCACGTCACGCGTGGCCTGCACCTCGCCGGCCTGGGTGCGGAAATGGATCCCGAGACCGCGCACATCGAGGAGGGGCGGCGGCCTTGTCACTGCCAGCACTCGCAGCAAAGTCGATCGGATGCCGCACAGCGATCTGTCCAGGGGGTTAGCGCAGTTAGCGCAGTTAGCGCAGTCGTTTGGCGGACCGCGGCTCGCCCCTCCATCCCTCGATGTCGCCGGGCTTGTGGTGACATCCACGGGTTTCCGCCAGTTTCCGCCGGTTTCTGCGGGACCATACGGCGCAACGCTGCCGGCGGTGGCGAGAGAGAGTCGCCTGAAATCGTTGATGAACAGAACACCCCGGATTTCGGGAGGGAGTTTCCGGTATTTCCGGTATTTCCGGCAGACCTCTTGGGTTGGTGCTTCCGACAGCGCCGGGCTGCCGACGATGCCGGCATTCCCTGGCGCACCGACGCGGCACGACCGCCGGTCGGCCGTACGCGCTCTGCTGTTGCCATCGAACCATCGACGCGCCTGAACATTCCGCCAATCCTTTTGCCGGGCCGGAAATCATACGGCGGCCTAAAGTGATAGTCAATATATAGTTTAGTAGTACTATTGACGAACAGGATTGGGACAGGCAAGCGCCCGTCAGCGGGGCCGTCGCCCGTGGCGCTTTCCGTCGTCCCGACCGAGGACTCCGTCGCGCTGAGAGACCTCTTCACAACGATGGGTCGCTTGTCGGTGAGAGAATGTCTCTCCAGGCTCCGCTCGAGACGACGCAAATCACCACATGCCATGGCCCTGTCCGTGTGACGGAAGAGGGCGACGAGGGCGCGACCTTCTTCGTCCCACATGAATCCACCGATCGAGATTTGCTCTCGTTTCCTTCCCTGATGCGAGCTTACACGAGTCTCCTAGCCCGTCATCGCCCGTGCCTTGCGTTGCGCGGGAGGCAGCGCTTCGCTGCCGATGACGCTGTCGCGCGTCAGACGCTCCAGCTCGGCTTTTGAGAGGCCCAGGAGGCCACCCAGGACTTCCTCATTGTACTGGCCGAGCGTGGCAGCGGGCGTCCGCACTGCGATGGGAGAGTCTTCGTCGCGATAAGGCGGCGAGGGCTGCGGATGACGGCCGACATAGGCGCGCTCGATCCATTGCCAGAAACCGCGCGCCTTGAGGTGCGGGTCGTCCAGCAGTTCCATCGGATGGCGCACCGCGCCGGCGGCCACACCGGCCTTCTGCAAGGTCTCCATCGCTTCGTCAGGCGAACGCTCGGCCGTCCAGGCCGCGATCGCCCTCTCGATACGGTCTTCGTTGGCGCGACGCTGGGCGGCGGTGGCGAGCGCAGGTTCATCGAGGCCGATGAGGCGGGCGAGAGCGGGCCACATGCCATCGTCGGTGACGGCGATCGACACCCACTTGTCCGTTCCGGCCGACGGAAAGACGCCGTGCGGCACGAACGACGGATGACGATTGCCGGCGCGCGGCGTCACCTTGCCGTTCGCCGACTGCTCGATCGCCCAGGCGGCGGTGAAGGGCAGCATGCACTGGACCTGGGAGAGGTCGATGAACTGGCCCTCGCCGGTTTCGCGCCGATGCAGGAGCGCGACCAGCATGGCCGAGCAGGCATTCAAGCCGCCGACCGCGTCGCCGTAGGCGAGATGGTTCATCATCGGCGGATCCTGGGCGCGGCCGCCGACGCTCGGCAGGCCGGAGCCCTGTTCGAGCGTCGAGCCGTAGGCGCGGGTTTCGCGCCACGGGCCGCTCGCGCCGAATGCCGCCATCGAGACCATGACCAGCGAGGGGTTCACCTTGGTGAGCTCGGCATAGTCGAGGCCGAATTTGCGCAGCACCTCGGCCGAATAGTTCTCGATCACCGCGTCGGCGTCCTTCACCAGCGCCTTGGCGAGCGCCACGCCGTCGGGCACCGTGAGGTCGAGAGTGATGGCGCGCTTGCCGCGATTCATGATGTTGAAGCGCGACGATTTCTCATAGAGGCGCTGCGTCACCGTCTCGGCGCGGTTGTCGACGCCGCGCCACCAGTCGGGATAGCCGCAGGCCTCGATCTTGATCACGTCGGCGCCGAGGTCGGCCAGGTTGCGCGTGCAGACCGGCCCAGCCCAGCCCATCGACAGGTCGATGATGCGCAGGCCCTTCAACGGTCTGTCATCCTGAGCGCAGCGAAGGCCTGCCCTGAGCGTAGTCGAAGGGATCTCATTGCCGCTGCCATGAGATCCTTCGCTTCGCTCAGGATGACAATCATTGTGTTCGCCGAGTTCCGGCACCTTTCCGCCAAAGTTCGGGGGCGTCTTCGTCAGATGAAATGGCGAGCCCGGCGCTTCGACCGTTCGGTCGCCCATCCGGATGGGCACGATGGCGTTGCGGTCGCGGAACACCGGCCACGCCAGGACCTGCTTCATGTCGGGCACGATGGCGAAGGGCAGGCGGAGCTCGAGTCCCGCGGCAAACCATTCCTCGGCCGTGCGGTCGAGGAAGCGTGGCACGAAGCGGGCTTCCAGTTCGTCGGCGTGGGCCAGCCGTTCGCCGCCCATGACGTATTGCGGATGGCGGCCGAGGTCGGGCATGCCCAGGAGATCGCAGAATGACTTCCACTGCGCCGGCGTCACGATGGTGATGCCGATCCAGCCCTCCTTGCAGCGATAGACGCCCATCGGATAGGTCGGCGTGAAGCGGTTGAAGCCCCAGCGCTTCTGCGGCGTGCCGGTCGTCCAGGCCTCGATGGCCTGATATTCGGCGAGCACGATGGTGGCCTCGTGGACGCTCACCTCGTAGCGGCGGCTCTGCTGGCCGAGCAGCGAGGCCATCGCGGGGATGAAGGCGGACAGTCCGCCCATGATCGCCGACTGATAATCGGGCAAGGTGAGCGGCGGGCCTTCGGCGGGTCCGATGAGCTGCACGAAACCCGCCAATGCGCGACACACGGCATCGCTGGTCTTGTAGTCCCGATACGGCCCGGATTTGCCGAACCAGGAGAGATCGACGGTGACGAGATGCGGATGCGTGCCATGATCGACGCCGGTCGAAATCGATCAGCACGTCGGCGCCGCGCAGCAGGATGTCGAGATCCACCTTGTCCGATACAACGCTTTTCTTGCCGTAGTTGAGATAGGCGAACCAGCCGCTGCCAACCTCGATCAGGGGCGGAAAGGAACGGTTGGGATCGCCCCCCGGCGGCTCGACCTTGATGACCTCGGCGCCGAAATCGGCGAACAGGCGCGCCGCATAGGCGCCGGCCGGCAAGTCGCCGATCTCGACGACGCGAACGCCCGACAGGCGAGCCGTCATTCGGCGACGGCGGCGCTTGCCGGCCGGAAGCTCGGCATCACTTCGCGGGCGAAGGCGCGCAGGTTGCCCACCGAGGCATTGGGATCGACCAGCAGGATGTTGGTGGCGCCGCCGGCTTCGAGTTCCTTCAGGCGGGCGATCACTTCCTCGGCGGTGCCGAGCAGCGGCGCGGTATCGTCCTCGATGCGCTCGGGCAGCTTGTCGCGCGCCAGGTCGCCGATCACGCTCACCACACGCTTGCGGGTCTCCCAGGCCGCAGCCCGCTCGCTCTCGCTGTGGATCATCTGCAGCGGGCGGGCGGTCGCCACCATGGTGGGGTCGTAGGCGCGGCCGATCCTTTCGCATTCCTCGCGGAACACGGCGATGCGCCGGATGATCTGATCGACCTGGGCAAGCTGGTCGAGCAGGAGATTGTAGCCCTCGCGCGCCGCGCGGCGGACGCTGTCGGGGCTGCCGGCGGCCAGCCAGAGCGGCGGATGCGGGCGCTGCAACGGCTCGGGCTCGACCACGACGTCGTCGTAGTGCCAGCGCTTGCCGTGATGGCTGAACCGGCCCTCGCTGGTCCACGCCTTGCGGATGATCTCCATTGCCTCGTCGAAGCGCTCGGTGGCCTCCGATGCGGGAATGCAGAAGCCGTCGAACTCGGCCTTGCGGTAGCCCTTACCGACGCCGAAATCGACCCTGCCGCCGCTCAAAAGGTCGAGCGTGGCGACCTGCTCGGCCACCAGCACCGGATTGTGCCACGGCACCACGACCACCGCCGTGCCGAGGCGGATATGCCGGGTGCGGGCCGCGAGATACGACAGCACCGTCATCGAGGCCGATACCTGGCCATGACCGGTGAAGTGATGCTCGACCATGAAGAGCTGCCTGAACCCGAGGCGGTCGGCCTCGATCACATACTCGATGAAGCTGTCATAACCCTGGCTGTCCTCGAGACCGACGCCGCGCTTGGTCCGGGCGCCGCCGAACAGTCCGAACTGCATGTTCCGTCCCTTCGATTTTCTTCGATCATAAGGACGCCCGAAAAAAAGGCACTAGGCAACCCTCGGTGCTCCGGCGCAGACTACGGGCCGTAGGCGAAAAATCGCCACGTCATGGGGAGGAACGTCGATGCCAGAGCGGGCGCTCAGCCGGTTCGCTATGCGAGTGAGTTGATCCGGCACCATGGCGGTCTCGCTCGACCTCCTGATGAATGCGGTGATCTCCGGCCTGCTGCTGGGCGGGTTCTATGCCGCCGTGTCGGTCGGCGTGGCGATCTCGTTCGGCATGCTGGACGTCGTCAACATCGCCCATCCGGCTTTCATCCTGCTCGGCTCCTACGTGGCCTTCATCGGCAACACGGTGTTCGGCATCGATCCGATCCTGGCCTCGGCGATCCTCCTGCCGGCCTTCTACCTGCTCGGCATGGCGCTCTATCAGGTCTACTACGTGGCGTTCGAGCGCCGCGACGACCAGTCGCTGCGCGGCCTGTCGTTCTTCTTCGGCGTGCTGTTCATCACCGAGGTCACGCTGGTGCTGATCTTCGGCGTCGACTACCGGACGGTGCAGGCGCCCTACATTGGCCCCAGCCTGAACCTCGGCCTGTTCGACCTGCCGTTGCGCCTGCTGGTGCCGTTCCTGGTCTCCCTGGTCATGGTGGTCGGCCTGCAGATCTTCCTGTCGCGGACCTTCGTCGGACGCGCCGTCCAGGCGGTGGCGCAGGACCAGGGGGCGCTCCGGCTGATGGCCGCCAACCCGACCAAGATCAAGCGCATCGCCTTCGGCCTGTCGATCGCCACGGCCTCCCTGGCCGGCGCCTGCCTGATCATCATCCAGCCGGTCGAGCCCTCGATCGGCCGTGAATATATCGGCCGCATCTTCGCCATTTGCGTACTGGGTGGGCTCGGCAGCTTCCCCGGTATGGTGATCGCGGCCATGACGCTCGGCATCGCCGAGAGCCTGACCGCGACGTTCTTCGGTCCCTCGTGGGCGCCGGCGGTCTCGTTCGGCATCCTGCTGGTCACCCTGGCAGTGCGGCCCAGTGGCATCCTTGGCCGATAAGACCGCCGTTAGCGGAGCCGCTCCCGGCCTGCGCGGGGTGCCGTTCACCCTGGCGCTGATCGCCGTCGCTGTCGCGATCTTCGCCTTCGGGCGCTGGTTCGACAGCAGCTACGCCTTTTTCATCGGCTACGTGGTCGTCCAGTACATCGTGCTGGGCACGGCGTGGAACATCCTGGGCGGCTACACCGGCTACGTGAATTTCGGCATCACCGCCTTCTTCGCCATCGGCGCCTATTCGACGGTGGCGCTGCACAAGCTCGTGCCCACTCTGCCCCTGCCGGCGATGATCGTGGTGAGCGGCGTGCTGGCGGGCCTGGTCGGGCTGGGCACGGGATATCTCACGCTCCGCCTGCGCGGCGTGTTCTTTTCCATCGCCACCCTGGCCCTCGCGGTGGTGGTGCAGACCTTGATCACCAACTGGGATTTCGTCGGCGGCGCGCGCGGCGCCTATGTGCTGCGGCCGAAGGTGGCGCCGCTGATCGGCGGCGAGTACGTGCAGTACCTGTTCCTGCTCATGCTGGGCATGTGCGTCATCGTGCTGGCGACGGCCCGCGGCATCGAGCGGTCCTCGCTGGGCTACGGCTTCGCCGCCATCCGCGACGACGAAGGCGCAGCGGAGGCCTCCGGCGTGCCGACCCTCAAGCTGAAGCTGATCGCGACGACCCTGTCCGGCGGTTTCATGGGCATGGCCGGCGCGCCATTGCCGTTCTACGTGACCTATCTCGATCCGGCGTCCGGCTTCAGCCTCAACTACGCGGTGAATGCCATCGCCATGCCGCTGATCGGCGGCACCGGGAGCTGGCTGGGCCCCGTGGTCGGCGCGGTGCTGGTGGGCGGCTTGCAGGAGTATCTGCGGGTGACGATCTCGTCGGCCGTCAACGTGCTGGTCGCGGGCGTGTTGATGGTGGCCTTCGTGATCGCCGCGCCGCAGGGCATCGTCGGCCTGTTCCAGAGGAAGCGATGACGGCGCTGCTGCAGGTCGCGGGGGTCGGCAAGCGCTTCGGCGGCTTCGTCGCGCTCGAATCGATCGACCTTGAGGTCCAGCAGGGCGAGCGGCTCGGCCTGATCGGGCCGAACGGCTCGGGCAAGTCGACCCTGGTCAACTGCATCTGCGGCACCTTGCGCAACGAGATCGGCAGCGTGCGCTTCGCCGACGAGGCGCTGGACGGGCTGCCGGCGCACGAACGCACGCGGCGTGGGTTGGCCCGCAGCTTCCAGTTGCCGCGGCCCTTCGCCAGCCTGTCGCTGGCCGAGAACATCCGCATTCCCCTCCTCTACACCGTGAATGCCCGGGCGACCGGCCACTTGAGCCGCGCGGCGATTGACGCGCGCTGCCTGGAGCTGCTGGGCGAGGTCGGGCTGGCCGCCAAGGCGGATCGGCGGCCGCGCGACCTCACGCAGATCGAGATGCGCAAGCTCGAGCTCGCCCGCGCCATGGCCGCCGAGCCCAAGCTCCTGATTGCCGACGAGGCGATGGCGGGGCTCAGCCACGCCGAGGTCGATGAGATCATCGCGCTCTTGATCCGGCTCAACACCGCGGGCGTGACCGTGATCATGATCGAGCACATCATGCGGGCGGTGATGGAATTCTCCCAGCGCCTGGCCGTGCTGGTGGCCGGGCGCAAGATCGCCGACGGGCCGCCACAGGACGTGGTGCGCAATCCCGAAGTCGTGAGGGCGTATCTTGGCGAGTAGCCTCACCGTCGCCAACATCAACGCCGGCTACGGCGCGGTGAGCATCCTGCACGACGTGTCGCTGCGTGTCGGTGCGGGCGAGACGGTGGCGCTGCTCGGCACCAACGGCAACGGCAAGTCGACCTTGATGAAATCCATCATGGGCATGGTGCGGCCGTCCGCCGGCAGCATCCGGGCGGAGATCGACGGCGCTAGCCACGAGCTGATCGGCCGCTCGACGGAAGACATTGTCGATCTCGGCATCGGCTTCGTGCCCGAAGGGCGGCGGCTCTTCCCCAAGCTCACCGTGACCGAGAACCTGCTGCTCGGCGCCTTTCGGCCCAAGGCGCGCTCGCTGATCGGCCGCAACCTCGACTTCTGCTTCGAGACCTTCCCGCGGCTGAAGGAGCGTTCGCGCCAGCTCGCCGGCAGCATGAGCGGCGGCGAGCAGCAGATGCTGGCGCTGGCGCGCGCGCTGATGTCGGCGCCGCGCATCCTGCTGATCGACGAGCCCTCGGTCGGCCTGGCGCCGCTCCTGGTCAGCCGCACCATCGACAAGATCAAGGAGCTCAAGGAGGGTTACAATCTCATCGTCCTGATGGCCGAGCAGAATTTCACCCAGGCCATCCGCATCGCCGACCGCGGCTACGTCATCGTCCACGGCAAGATCGCCTTCGAAGGCGAATCGGCGGAGGCGCTCAACAACAACGAACTGATCCGCGAATTCTATCTCGGGGCTTAGGGCGCACGACCGTTGTTACCTGAAAACAGTCATCCCGAGCGCAGCGAGGGACCCTTGCCGTTGCTTCAAAGGTCCTTCGGGCTTTGCTCTCGGGATGACAGGGTGCGCGGACCACAAGCAACGTGCGCGCATTACAAAACATGCGGATTACAAACCGGCTGTCATCCCGAGCGCAGCGAGGGACCTTTGCTGCTGCCGCATAGTTCCCTCGGGTTTCGCCCAGATCACAAAGCCTTTGTCATCCCGAGCGCAGCGAGGGACCTTTAAACACGCCCGCGTCAAGCAGGTCGGCCCATGTGGGGTTTGAGGCTTCGACCAGTGCATCCTTCTTGGAGCGACGCCAACCCTTGATCTCTTTCTCGCGAGCGATTGCCTCGTCGATATATTGAAACTCTTCGACATGGACGAGCGTATTCACGCGGTACTTCCGCGTGAACGCGCCGCCTCTGCCGTCACTGTGTTCGGCAATCCGATTCTCGAAATTGTTGGTGACGCCGACATACATCACGTTTCGTTTCACGTTGGTGAGTATGTAGACGTAGTAGGTGTGCATTGACCCCTAAAGGTCCCTCGCTGCGCTCGGGATGACAGCTGGGTCGTAACAGCTATCGCGTGTCATCTCGAGCGTTAGCGAGGGACCTTTACTGGGGCTCCAAAGGTCCCTCGGGCTTCGCCCTCGGGATGACAGGGTGCGCTGACCCGGGCACACCTGTTATTTCTTCGGATCGTACGGATAGATGATGTTGCCGGTCTTGTACTTGGTCGGCCACAGGATCACTTCGGTCTTGGGATCCTTGAACTGCTCGACGTCGTTGCCCTTGACGCCCTGGAACTGCACGGCCATCACCTGGGCGGTTTCCCACTCGCCCTCGGCGTTGAACTTGATGTCGCCCACCACGGTCTTGAAGGTGTTCTTGCGGGCGAACTCGGCGAGCTTGGCGTCGTCGGTGCCGCCGGCGCCCTTCACCGCCTGCTCGACGACCTGCATCAGGGCGTAGCCGAACGGCGGCAGGTAGTAGCCCAAGAGGTCGACGCCGGCGGCGGCCGACTTGGTCTGGTATTTCTTCACGAACTCACGGCCCTCGTCGGAGGCAAAGCCTGCCCACGGCAGCCAGAAGTCATAGACCACGATGCCGTTCAGCAGCGGCCCGAGCTGCGTCTTGATGGCGGTGGCCTGCAGGCCGACCATGCCGCCGCCGTAGAGCTTCGGCTTGAAGCCGGTTTCGCTCGTGGCGCGGATGATGCCGACCGAATCGGGCGGATAGGAACAGGCGAGGAAAATGTCCGGGTTGGTCGCCGCCACGGCGCGCACGATCGGCGTGTAGTCGGCCGTGGTCGGCGGGTAGGTCTTGTCGTAGACGATCTTGAGACCGTACTGCTTGGCTTGGGCGCGCGCGCCCTCCATCGCATTGCGCGGGAATTCCGCGTCGGCGCCCACCATGGCCAGCGTCTGCGGCTTGGGATTCTGCTCGGCCGCCACGGCGAAGAAGCCCTCGGCAAAGGACTCCTTGGGCTTGGGCCCGCCGGTCGGCGTGATGGAGAAATAACGCGGGTAGTGGAACTCCGAGTTCACCGCAAGGCCCAGCAGGGAGAAGAAGGTGCGGTCCTTCTGCATCACGATCGGCATCGCCGGCGCCACCATGTTGGTGGCGTAGCCGCTCACCACGATGTCGACCTTGTCGACGTCCAGCAGCTTCGTGTAGAGGCCGGGAACGGTCGATGGGTTGGACTGGTCGTCGTAATAGACCAGCTTGACCGGCCGGCCGAGGATGCCGCCGCGCGCGTTGATGTCCTCTTCCGCGATCTGCATGGCCAGCAGCGCCGCCTTGCCGTTGGGCGCGAGCCCGCCGGTCAGCGCCATGCCGAAGCCGATGGTGAGGGGCTTGGCCTGGGCGTGAGCGGACGCGGCGAAGCCGGTGGCCGCGCCAGCAAGGGCAAGCTTGTTGAAGGTGCGACGCTCGATGCGCATGAAATGTCCTCCCAGACATATGTTTGTTGGGACGATCCTAGCCCGGCCAGTGAGGGATAGCCAACCCTCCCCAGCAGCTGGGGAGGTGTCGCCGTCACACGGCGACGGAGGGGTCGTTAGCATCGGCGATGGTGCTTATGACCCCTCCGTCCGCCTCGCGGGACACCTCCCCTTCGCGGCATCGGCGAAGGGGAGGAGATGAGACTCTACATCAGCGGCGGCGGGCCGGCGGTGCCGAGCGCATGCTGGCCGAAAATGGCGCCCTGGATGTCGGGCGAGAACATCGCGTGTGCGTTGGCGGCGTGGGCGTCGCGGAACAGCCGCTGCATGCTGCCGGTCGTGTAGAGGCCGCCCGATCCGGCAACGCCCATCAGGATGTCGACCGCCTCGAGGCAGAGCCGGACGGAGAAGAACGCATCGCGGCGGTAGCGCACCTTGTCGCCGTGCTCGGGTTCTCGGCCGGCGCGGGCCATTTCCATGGCATGCTCGCAGGCCCGCCGCATGATCACCTCGGCATTGTCGATGCGCGCGCTCGCTTCTGCCACCTTGATCTGAACGGTGGGATTGGCGTTGACCGGCTGGCCGGTCGTCGTGGCGTTGCGCCGGCGGGCCGCGCCGACCACCAAGTCATAGGCGCCCTGGGCGCAGCCCAGCATGACCCCCGTCAGCACATAGGGACCGAGCGAAAACAGCGGCAGGCGGAACAGCGGTGAGGGGTTCACGGCCGAGCCGGCATGCGGTTTTCCATTGAACGTCCAGGCCGAGATCGAGCGGCTCTCGGGCACGAACATCGACTTGGTGGCGACGTCTTTCGACCCGGTGCCGCACAGCCCCACGGCATGCCAGTTGTCGATGATCTCGTACTGCGACCGATGCAGCAGGGCGAAGCGGTGATCGACGGGCGGCCCGTCCTCGCGCTCGCGCAGCATGAAGCCCAGCATGTTCCAGTCCGAATTGTCGACGCCGGAGGAGAGCGGCCAGCGGCCGGAAACCTCGTAGCCGCCCTCGACCTTGCGGCCGCGGCCGGCGGGAAACGCCAGTGACGTGGCGATCAGCACATCGGTCGACACGTCCCACAGCGCGTCCTGCGTCTCGGGCGGGAAATAGCCCAGCATCCAGTGGTGGCTGGCGAGATTGCCGATGTTCCAGGCGGTCGACGGGCAGACGCGGGCGATCTGGGCGCAGACATCGACGAAGATGCCGACATCGAGATCGGCGCCGCCCACGCGGGCAGGCTGGGCGATGCGAAAGAGTCCCGCTGCGTGCAGGTCGCGCTCGGTCTCGTCCGGCAGCCGCCGCAACCGCTCGCACTGTTCGGCCCGGGCCGCGATCTTCGGCACCAGGGCTCGCGCCCGCTCGAGCATTTCGCCGTAGCCGACTCCGGCAAAGGACGTCCGCGCCTTCGGCAGGTTCGCCGAGGGAGTCCATTCCAGCCTGGTCGAACCCTGATCCTGCATCGTGCGCTGCCCTCCCGAGCTTGGCCTTTGATGCCGACGATGCGGAGCGCAAAGGTCCCGGTCAAGAGCTGCGGCACAGCCGATAAGCCGCTACACTTAACGCCGCCCGCTTGCCGAGCGGGTTCACGATGCTTGCAGGAGGGATCGACTAGGCGACGCCGGCTTCTGGGAGGAAACAACATGAAAATCCAAAACGGGTGTTTTGCGTTGGCGGGCGTGGTGGCGTTGGTAATCGGTACGGCAGGTGCGGCCTGGGCGCAGAAAGCCGGCGGCATCCTGAAAGTCCAGCACATGGATACGCCGCCCAGCGCGTCGATCCATGAGGAGGCGACGGTCTCGGTGGTGGTGCCGTTCATGGGGCTGTTTAACAACCTCGTGATCTTCGACCAGAACGTCGCCAAGAACAGCTTCGATTCGATCGTGCCCGATCTCGCCACGAGCTGGTCGTGGAATGACGACGGCAAGCAGCTCGCGTTCAAGCTCCGGCAGGGCGTACGCTGGCATGACGGCAAGCCGTTCACGGCGGCCGACGTCGCCTGCACGTTCGACCTGCTGCTGAGCACCGACAAGCTTCGGCGCAATCCGCACGCGGCCTGGTGGAGCAATGTCGAGAAGGTGACGGCCGATGGCGATTTCGACGTCACGTTCCATCTCAAGAACCGCCAGCCCGCGCTGCTGGCGCTGCTCGCCTCGGGCTACTCGCCGATCTATCCCTGCCATGTGCCGGTCGCGGACATGCGCCGCAAGCCGGTCGGCACGGGCCCGTTCAAGTTCGTCGAATTCAAGATGAACGAGGGCATCAAGCTCACCAAGAATACCGACTACTGGAAGCCGGGCCGGCCGTATCTCGACGGCATCGAATTCACGATCATTCCCGATCGCTCGACGCGCATGCTGTCCTTCGTCAGCGGCAAGTTCGACATGACCTTCCCGACCGATGTCTCGGTGCCGCTCCTGAAGAACATCAGACGCGACGCGCCCAAGGCTGAATGCACCATGCGGGCGACGGGAGTCAGCACCAATCTCCTCGTCAACCGCGACATGCCGCCGTTCGACGATCCGCGCATCCGTCGCGCGCTGGCGCTCACCCTCGACCGACGCGCCTTCATCGATATCCTGGACGAGGGCGAGGGCGAGATGAGCGGCGCCATGCTGCCGCCGCCCGACGGCGTGTGGGGCATGCCGCAGGACATGCTGAAGACCCTGATCGGCTACGGCGACGTCCACAAGAGCCGCGAAGAGGCGCGTGAGCTGATGAAGCAGGCCGGCTACGGCCCGGACAAGCATCTCAAGGTCAAGGTCAGCACCCGCAACATCGCCACGTTCCGCGATCCGGCAACCATCCTGCTCGACCAGCTGCGGCACATCTGGGTCGACAGCGAGCTCGAGGTGATCGACACCGCCGTCTACTACAACCGCGTGTTCAAGAGGGATTACACGGTGGCGCTCAACCTCAGCGGCTCCGCCGTCGACGACCCCGACGTCACCTTCTTCGAAGGCTATGCCTGCGGTTCGCTGCGCAACTACAACAACTACTGCAATCCGGAGATGACCAAGCTGTTCGAGGCGCAGTCGCAGGAACTCGACCAGAAGAAGCGCCTGAAGATGGTTTGGGACATCGATCGCAAGCTGCAGGAGGACATCGCGCGGCCGATCATCGCCAATGGCCGGGCGGCCGGTTGCTGGCAGCCCTACGTCAAGGGCGTGACGATCCACGTCAACAGCATCTACAACAACTGGCGGTTCGAGGATATCTGGCTCGACCGCTAGAGCGCGATGACCCTAGAGTGAGTTCGAGCCGGCCCTTCAGGCGGCTCTGTATTGGCTTGGTGCATGCAGATCGACGTCCAGACACTTTTCTTCACCAATGTCGCGGTGCTGTTCGTTGCCGCAATCACGGCGGTCATTTTCTGGCGCCGAAATCCCCAAGAGATCGCCTTGCAGGAGTGGGCTGTTGCCATGTGTCTCGGTGGCGTGGGCAGTCTGGTGTTGGGCGTGTTCGGACCCGTTCCTGCCAGCCTCGGCATGGGCATCCTGGGCAATAGCTTGGTTTTCGCCTCATTCACCATGTCCTGGGAAGCGATGCGCCGCTTCAACGGCGGATCGCCAGCGAATGTTCGTGTCGCCATTCTGATCGTTGCCTTCGTGGTCATCTTCAGTACGGCCAGATACCTCGGCGCTGACGTGCGCGTGCGCGCTGTCATCATTTCGCTGGCTGTCATGCCTTTGGCGTTTCTGGCCAGCCGCGAGATCTTCCTCGGCGGCCGGAAGGAGCCTCTGTCGAGCCGTACCCCCACGGCCGTCATTTTTGGCGCCATCGGTGTCGATATGGTGCTTCGCGCGATAGATGCCGGCTTCTCGCCTCCGGTCATTCCGGAATTGGCCTTCTTCGACGATCCCATTCAAAGCCATCTGGTGTTCGCCATGACCATCAGTCTGGTTTGCCTCAGTGTCAGCGGCCTCTCGATGATGGAGCAGGAACGACAGCTGAGGCGACAGGAGCAGGCCGCCCTCACCGACGACCTCACCCAGCTGCCGAACCGGCGGTACTTCGACGAACAGAGCGGCCGACTCATCAAGCGCGCGTCGAGGAACGGTGCACCCGCGTGCGTCCTCATGATGGATCTCGATCGTTTCGCCGGCATCAACGAGCGGTTTGGCCACGCCGGTGGCGACCGGGCATTGGCTGCTTTTGCCGCTTTGCTGCGCCAGCATATGCGCCCGACGGATCTCGTTGCGCGCTACGGCGGAGAAGAGTTCTGCGCGCTTCTGGTCGATGCCGACGTGGCCGAGGGCGAACGCATCGCGCAACGCCTGCGCGCGGCCGTTGCCGGGCTGGCGGTGGACATGCGCGGGCAACCGATAGGCTTCACGGTGAGCGTCGGTGTTGCAGCCTTGCAGCCGAACGATCTTCGCGGTTCGATCGAACGGGCCGATCAGGCGCTCTATCGGGCCAAGCAGCAAGGCCGCGACCGGGTCGCCGTGGCGGCCTCTTGAACCAGCGCACGCCCGTGATCAGTCGTTGCCGGCCTGCGCTCTTGGCTCGGGGGCGCGCCGCGCCGTGCGCTCGCGCACCCGCTGGAACACGACATACAGCATCGGGATCACGAAAATGCCGAACACGGCGGCGGCGATCATGCCGCCGAACACCGGCGTGCCGACCGCGCGGCGGCTGGCGGCGCCGGCACCCGCGGCAACCACCAGGGGCAGCAGCCCCAGGATGAAGGCGAAGCTCGTCATCGCGACCGGGCGGAAGCGCAACCGGGCCCCTTCGATGGCCGAATCGAGGAGCTCCTTGCCGGCGCGCCGCTGATCGACGGCGAACTCCACGATCAGGATGCCGTTCTTGGCGGCCAGCGCCACCAGCACGACCAGTCCGATCTGCGCGTAGACGTCGAAAGCGACGCCGGCCAGCGCGACGCCCGCGATCGCGCCCAGCACGCCGACGCTCACCGACAGCAGCACGGGCAGGGGGATGTTCCAGCTCTCGTAGAGCGCCACCAGGAAGAGATAGGCGAACAGCACCGCGAGGCCCAGCACGATGCCGGTCTGGCCGCTGGCCAGTCTTTCCTGCAGGGCGGTGGCCGTCCATTCGAAGCCGTAGCCCAGCGGCAGGGTCGTGGCCGAGATCCTTTCCATGGCCGCCAACGCCTGCCCGGAACTGAAGCCGGGCTTGGGCGCGCCGTTGATGATGGCAGCCCTGAAGCCGTTGTAGCGAATGACGACCTGCGGTCCCTGCACGAGCTTGGCCTGGGCGAGCGCCCGGATCGGCACCATGGTGCCGGTGCTGTTGCGGACATAGACGCGGTAGATGTCCTCGATGGCGTCGCGAAAGCGGTCTTCCGACTCGATGTTGACCTGCCAGGTGCGACCGAACAGGTTGAAGTCGTTGACGTAGTAGCCGCCCAGGGTCGATTGCAGCGCGTTGAAGATGTCGCTCACCTTGACGCCCAGCACCTGGGCCTTGTCGCGATCGATGTCGAGATAGATCTGCGGCGTGTCGGCGGCAAAGGTCGTGAAGACGGCGGCGAGCTCGGGCTGCTGGTTGGCGGCCACGGTCATGGCGCGCGTCACGGCCGCGAGGTCGGTCGGCGACTGGCCCTGCAGGGCCTGCAGCACGTACTGGAAGCCGCCGGTGCTGCCGAGCCCGAGAATGGGCGGCAGGTTGAAGGGGAAGATGATGGCGCCCTGGATGGCGGCGAGCTTGGGGCGCAGGCTGGCCAGGATCGCATCGACCTGCTGCTCGGGCGCCGTTCGCTGTTCATAGGGCTTCAGCCGGATGACGAAGAAGGCGCTGTTGGACGACACGACGTAATCGATGAAATTGAGCCCGACGACCGACAGGACGCCCTGCACGCCGGGAATGGGTTTTATAAGGTCCTCGACCTGGGCGACCAGCTCGGCGGTGCGATTGAGCGAGGCGCCCTCGGGGAGGCGCATGGCGGCGAAGAACGCGCCCTGGTCCTCCGCCGGCAGGAAGCCTTGCGGCGTGATCCTGAACAGCCCGAACGCGGCGGCGCCCACCACCGCGACGATGACCAGGCCGAAGGCCGCGAAACGCACAAGGCGGCGGACGATGGCGACATAGCCGTTGCGTGCCCAGTCGATGGCGCCCAGGACCGCCCGCATCGGGCGAAACGGGCGCCCGCCCCGCTTCAGCAGCACCGAGCACAGCGCCGGGCTGAGCGTGAGCGCGTTGATGGCCGAGATGATCATGGCGGTCGAGACCGCGACGGCGAACTGGCGAAAGAGCTGGCCGCTGATGCCGGGGATGAAGGCAACCGGCACGAACACCGAGAGCAACACCAGGGTGATGGCGATGATCGGTGCGGTGATCTCGCTCATCGCCTTCTTGGTCGCATCGGGAATCGAAAGGTCGGGCTCCTCCTCGATCACGCGCTCGACGTTCTCGATGACCACGATGGCGTCGTCGACCACGATGCCGATGGCGAGCACCAGGGCCAGCAGGGAGACGGTGTTGGCCGAATAGCCGATCAGCAGCAGGACGGCGAAGGTGCCGACGATCGAGACCGGCACGGCGACCAGGGGAATGACGGTCGCGCGCAGCTTGCCGAGGAACAGGAAGACGACGATGGCCACCAGGACGAAGGCGATGACCAGGGTGCGCACGACCTCCTCGATGGTCGAGGTCACGAACACGGTGGAATCCCAGAACACGTCGTAGGCGAGGTCGTCCGGGAAGCGCTTCTTCAGGTCCTCCATCACGTCGCGGACGTGGCGCGCGACATCGACGGCGTTGGCGCCGGGCGACTGGAAAATGCCGATCGCCGCCGCCGGTGCGCCGTTGAAGCGGCTGTAGCGCTCCTGGGACTTGGCGCCGAGGTCGGAGCGGGCAATGTCCTTGACCCGCAAGACCGAGCCGTCGGGATTGGCGCGGATCACGATGTTGTCGAACTCGTCGGGCTTGGTCAGACGCCCCTGGGTCTTGATGGTGAGCTGGAACTGCTGCGCCTGCGGCGTCGGCGCCGCGCCGATGCGACCGAGGGCGGCCTGGACGTTCTGGGCCTGGATCGCCGCGACGACGTCGGCCGGCGTGAGATTGAAGGCGGTCAGGCGGTCGGTGTCGAGCCACAGGCGCAGCGAATAGTCGAGCGCGCCGAACAGGCTCGCTTGGCCGACGCCGCGCACGCGCGACAGCGGGTCGACGACGTTGATCGTCGCGTAGTTGTTCAGGTACAGCGCGTCGAAGGTGTTCTTGGGCGAGTAGATGTTGATGATCTGCAGGAGCGCGGCGGATTTCTTGCGGACGACCAGGCCCTGGCGCTGCACTTCGGCCGGCAGAAGCGGCGTGGCGAGCTGGACCCTGTTCTGGACGTTCACCGTATTGATGTCGGGGTCGGTGCCCAGCGCGAACGTCACGGTCAAGGTGTAGCTGCCGTCGGCGGCGCTGGCCGACTGGTAGTAGAGCGCATTGTCGACGCCGGTGATCTGCTGCTCGATGGGCTGGGCCACGGTCGCCTCGACCACCTCGGCATCGGCGCCGGGATAGAGCGTCGTCACCGAGACCTGCGGCGGCACGATCTCGGGAAACTGGGCGACCGGGATCTGGAAGATCGCCAGAAGGCCCGCCAGGGTGATGACGATCGAGACGACGAAGGCAAGCCGCGGCCGGTCGATGAAGATGCCGGAGATCATGGCAGGCCGCCCATGGGCGCGTAGCGTGCGACGAAGTCATGTCTTCCGGACCGCGAGCCTCTGGCTCGCTCATGGTCTTTCAGACCGCGCCAGGACCGCGAAGGCATGAGCGCGCCGGAGGCTCGCGGTCCGGAAGAGCATGAAAGAACCATGTCTAACCGCCGACCTTGGGCGGCAGGACCGTCTCCTGCACGACCTGGCCCGGCCGCACCTTCTGGATGCCGTCGACGATCACGTTCTCGCCCTCGCGCAGCCCGGAGGTTACGACGACGTCGGTGCCGAGATTGGGGCCGGTCTGCACGCGCCGCAGCTCGACCTTGTGCTGATCGGTGACGACGAGCGCGTAGTAGCCGGACTGGTCGACCTGCAGCGCCGACTGCGGGACCACCAGGCGCGGCTCCTCCTTGCGCTCGTGGATGATGGCCGTCACGAACTGGCCGTCGACCAGGTTGCGCTCGGGATTGGGGATGACGGCCCGCATGATCAGCGAATCGGTCGTCTGGTCGACCTGCGGATCGGTGAAGTTCCAGACTCCGGGATGGGGATAGTCCTGTCCATTCGAGAGCCGCAGGCGGATATCGATCTTGATCAGCCCGCCGCCCTCCTTGCGGCGGGCCTCCCGGATGGTCTCGAGGTCGCGCACGCTCACCGGAAACAGCACATAGATCGGGTCCTGGCTGACGATGGTCGCCAGTATGCCGCTGGCCGGATTGACCAGATTGCCGACGGTGAAAGCGGTGCGGCCAATGCGGCCGTCGATCGGCGCGCGGATGTCGGTGTAGCCGAGATTGAGCTCGGCCTGCTTGAGGGCCGCCTTCAGCTGCATGATCTTGCCTTTGGCGGTGTCGACCGCCGCCTTGTCCTGGTCGACCTGGCTTTGCGGACTGAATTGGCGCTTTGCCAAGTCCACGGCGCGGTCGTACTGGAGCTGGGCATTGACGAGCTCGGCCTCGGCGATGGCGAGATTTCCCTTGGCCTGCTCGACCGCCGCCTCGAACTGCGCCTTCTCGATCTGGTAGAGCAGGTCGCCCGTCTTGACGTCCTGGCCCTCCTTGAACAGGACTTTTTCCAGGAAGCCCTCGACGCGGGCGCGCAGCTCGACCTTGTCGATGGCCTTGATGCGGCCGACGAATTCGAAGGACTGGCTGACGCCTTTGGTCACCACGGGCCGAACGCCGACAGCCGGAGCCGGAATTGCCGGCGCCGCTGCCGCAGACTGTGCGGGCTTGCCGTGATCCCTGATCAGAAACCAGGCCAGGCCGGCCACGATCACCAGGGCGACGAGCCCGACAGCGCCGATCCATCGCCATCTTGGGACGGCAACGTGGGCGTCCTGAGCCATGACATCCCTCGTTCTTGTTCAGCCGGCACGCACCAGAGCGCGCCGGTCAGCGCTCCGCCGGTGTCAGAATTACGCAAGTCGGCGGGTCGCGGAAGCAAAAGTTTGTCAGGCAGGCCCCAGACAAACAAAGGTCGAACCGGCTGGATGCCGCAGACCTGAAATGCGTCAGCGCACAGCCCGGGTCAGTTCGATACAGCGAGCTGGATGACGTTCCACGACGCCGGCGCCAGCACGGCCTCGAGCCGTTCGCCGTCGGTGCGCACCGAGGCGAGGGCCCGCGGCGCGACGCGGTCCGGATTTTGCCTGGTGTTCACGGCCTTGAGATCGGCATCGGCGAGCTGCACCGCCTGCTTGGACACCAGCCCGGAAAAGCCCGCCGCCTTCAGCCGCAGGGGAAGCTCTTCAGTGAGGCTGCGGTTGAGCGCGAAGAGGGTGAGGGTGCCGTTCTTGTCGTCGTGCACCGCCGCCAGCTTGAGATATGGCACGGCCGGCATGGTGAAGAACTCGTCGTTCGGCCCGTTGGGATCGTTATAGCGGGCGGCGTAGGTGGGCGAATCGATCTGGGTGCGCAGCACGCGGCCGCGCCCCATGCGGCTGAAATGGGCGAAGGGATGGAAGATCGTCTGCCGCCAGGCCGGGCCGCCGGTCTCGGTCATGATCGGGGCGATGACGTTGACGAGCTGGGCGAGGCAGGCGGCCGTGACGCGGTCGGCATGGTTGAGCAGCGAGATGCAGCAGCCGCCGAAGGCCAGCGCGTCCTCGACGTTGTAGATCTCCTCGAGGATGGGCGGCGCCACCGGCCAGCCTTCCTGGACCCGGGCGGCGCGATTGCGGCGCGTGCGGTACCAGACGTTCCATTCGTCGAAGCTCAGCATGATGCGCTTGGCCGAGCGGCGGCGGGCGGCGACAGCATCGGCGATCGCGACGACCTCCTCGATGAAGCTGTCCATCAGGTCGCAGCTTGCGAGGAAGGCCGGCGTGTCGTCGTCGTAGTTGTTGAGATAGGTGTGCAGCGAGATGTACTCGACATGGTCGAAGGTGTGCTCGAGCACCGTGTCTTCCCACTGGCCGAAGGTCGCCATGCGGCGGCCCGACGAGCCGCAGGCGGCGAGCTCGAGCGAAGGGTCGACCCACTTCATCATCTTGGCGGCCTCGTGGGCGATGCGGCCGTATTCCGTCGCGGTCTTGGCCTCCATCTGCCAGGGCCCGTCCATCTCGTTGCCGAGGCACCAGAACTTGACGTCGTGCGGCTTTTCCCAGCCGTGCCGGCGGCGCAGGTCCGACAGTGTCGTGCCGCCGGGATGGTTGCAGTATTCGACCAGGTTGCGGGCGGCGTCGGCGCCGCGCGTGCCGAGATTGACCGCCAGCATCGGCTCGATGTCGGCGGCGCGGCACCAGTCGATGAATTCGTTGGTGCCGAACTGGTTGGTCTCGGTCGACATCCAGGCGAGGTCGAGCCGGCGCGGCCGCTCGGCGACCGGCCCGACGCCGTCCTCCCAATTGTAGCCGGAGACGAAGTTGCCGCCGGGATAGCGCATGATCGTGGGGCGCGAGCTCGCGCACCAGCGCCAGCACGTCCTGGCGGAAGCCCTTGGCGTCGGCCGTGGGATGGCCAGGTTCGAAGATGCCGCCATAGACGCAGCGGCCGAGATGCTCGACGAAGGCGCCGAACAGGCGCGGATCGGTGCTGCCGATGGCGAAATCGCGATGCAGGCGGACCTCGACGTTACGCATGGGTATGACTCCTTAGGAAACTTCAGGTTCCGGCCGCAGCCGCGCGCCGGCGACCGCCGGAACGTCGGGCGACAGCACCGATCTCTTCAGCAGTTGCGAGTAGGGATGCTGCGGATTGTCGAGCACGCTGCGCGCATCGCCGCTTTCGACGACGCTGCCCTGGCGCATGATCAGGATGCGGTCGCTGATGTAGTAGGCGGTGGCGAGATCGTGGGTGATGTAGATGATGGCGACGCCCAGCTCGTCGCGCAGGTCGCGCAGCAGATTGACGATCGAGGCGCGGAGCGACGCGTCGATCATCGACACCGGCTCGTCGGCGACCAGCAGCGCGGGCCTGGAGATCAGCGCCCGCGCGATGGCCACGCGCTGCAGCTGGCCGCCCGACAATTCGTGCGGGAAGCGGCCGCGTACCTCGGCCAGCGACAGGCCGACGCTTTTGCAGCGCGCGGTCGCACGGCCTCGGTGATCTCGGCGTCGGCTGACAGGCCCGCCATGCGGCGCGCGGTGACGAACAGATAGCGGTCGACCCGCTTCATCGGATTGAAGGCCTCGAACGGGTTCTGGAAGATCGGCTGGACCTGCTTCATGAAGGCCAGCCGGCGCGCCGTGCCGCGGATCGTCGCGACGTCGGTGCCCTGGAAGCGGATGGTGCCGGCGCTGGGCACCACCATGCCCAGGATCATGCGCGCCAGCGTGGTCTTGCCGCTGCCCGATTCGCCGACGATGGTGAAGATCTCCGGCCGCCCGGCATCGAGGCGCAGAGCTGACGTCCGTCGACGGCGGCGATCCTGCGCCGCGAGAAGATGCCGCCCGGCATAGGTCCGCACCGACATCGGAGACCTCGAGCAGCGGCGCGCTCATGGCGCGGGCTCCGCCGCGGGATGGAAGCAGGCGACGCGATGGCCGTCCGCAAGCCTCGGCCATCGGCGGCGTCTCGCGGCGGCAGATCTCCATCGCGCGCGGGCAGCGCGGATGAAAGCGGCAGCCTGGCGGCGGATCGGCGAGGTTGGGCGGCGCGCCCTCCAGCCCCTGCTTGGGCGCCGACATCGCCGATTCGCGGCAGGCTCGCGATCAGATGCGCGGTGTAGGGGTGCCGCGGGCGCGCGAAAGACGTCGGCGGTGCGGCCTTCCTCGACCAGGCGGCCGGCATACATGATGCCCAGGCGATCGGCGAGGTTGGCATGCACCGACATGTCGTGCGTGACGAACAGGATCGACGAGCCGATCTCGCGCTGGATTTCGCGGATCATCGCCGAGCACGTCCTTCTGCACGACGACGTCGAGCGCCGTGGTCGGCTCGTCGGCGATGATGAATTCGGGCCGGCAGACGGTGGCGAGCGCGATGGTGACCCGCTGGCGCATGCCGCCCGAGAGCTGGTGCGGATAGGCTTCCAGCACGTCGGGCGCGAGATGCAGGCGCTGCAGATGGCCGCGCACGGTCGCGAGAAACTGCGGCATCGGCTGGCCGATATGGCGGAAGGCGAAATCGACGAAGGAGTGGCGCACCCGGCGCACCGGGTTCAGCACGTTCATCGAGCCCTGCATGATGTAGGAAAGGTGCTTCCAGCGGATCGCCGCCAGTTCGCGCGGGGCGACGGCGTGGATGTCGACGCGCTGGCCGTCGAAATCAAACACCACCGAGCCGCCGAGCACTTGCAGCGGCGGCTGGATCGCGTCGGCGATGGTCTTGATCAGGCGTGGTCTTGCCGCAGCTCGATTCGCCGGCGAGCCCGTAGATCTCGTTGCGCCGCGATCGTCGAGGCTGATGTCGTCGACGGCACGGACCTCGCGCTCGACGCCGAAGGCGGACGTCCGGTAATAGGCGCGCAGGCCCGACACGGCGAGGACGGCTTCGCTCATCCGCCGCTCCTGCCGAGGCGGCTGCGCGGATCGATGTATTCGTTCATCGACACCGCCAGCAGGAAGAGCCCGATGAAGGTCATGACCACCAGCAGCACCGGGAAGAAGATCCACCACCAGATGCCGGCCACCAGCGCGGTGTGCTGGTTGGCCCAGTAGATCATGCACGCCGATGGTCGGCGTGTTGATGTCGGTGAAGCCCAGCACCGACAGCGTCACTTCCAGGCCGATCGACCAGTTGATGTTGTTCATGGTGGTCGAGAACACGATCGGCAGCACGTAGGGCAGGTGCTCCTCGACCAGGATCTGGCGCGTGCTCATGCCCGAGAAGATGCCGGTCTCGGTGAATTCGCGGGTGCGGAGGCTCATCGCCACCGAGCGGATCAGCCGCGCGTCGTAGGCCCAGCCGAGGCAGGCCATCATCAGCGCCAGCAGCGCCCCACGACATGTGCTCGCGCATGACGAAGTAGAACAGCACCAGGATCGGGAACAGCGGGATGACGATGAAGGTGTCGTTGAGCGACATCAGCGACGCGATCGACGAGCCCGCCCGAGTAGCCGGCGACCAGGCCGATGGCGAGCGCCAGGATGCGGCTCAGGACGGCGACGATGATGCCGAACAGCAGCGTGTTGCGGATGGCGAAGCTCAGCAGCCAGAACAGGTCCTGGCCGCGCGAGGTCGTGCCCATCGGGAATTCCCACGACGGCGGCACGTCGGGCGGCACGACGAAGCTGTCGTTGGGCGGGTAGGGCGAGATCAAGGACAGGCAGGAGAAGCCCGCGACCAAGGCCAATAGGAACACGCCGATGGCGAACTGGCGATTGTGGCGCAGGAGATGCAGGATGGTGCGTCCCATCGCTAGCGCACCCTGACCCGGGGATCGAGCAGCGGATAGATAAGGTCGATCAGCAGGACCGCGAGCGAGACGGCCACGATCGACACCGTGGTGATGCCGAGCACGAGGCTGTAGTCGCCGGCATAGACGGCCGACACCAGGAGCGTGCCGATGCCGGGATAGCCGAACACCTGCTCGGTGATGATGGCGCCGTTGAAGATGGCGCCCAGCGACATGGCGAGGCCGGTGACCTGCGGCACCAGGGCATTGCGCATGACGTAGGAGGCGAGGATGCGCCGGCGCTCGACGCCGCCCAGCTCGGCATAGACGACGTAGTCTTCGGTCACGATGTTGGAGACCAGCGAGCGCATGCCCATGAACCAGCCGCCCAGCCCGACCAGCACCAGCGAGAGGATCGGCAGGATGGAATGGGCGACGAGGCTGCCGACAAAGTCCCAGCTCCAGTCGCGCGGCATGTTCATCTCGGAGCCGCCGCTGATCGGCAGGATCGGCCACAGGTAGCCGAACACGATCAGCAGCAGGAAGGCCACGATGTAGTAGGGGATGGGATGGAAGGCCATCGCCAGGACGCCGGCGAGGCGGAGCGCCGCGGTTGCGCCGGTAGTAGCCGGCGAGGCCGCCCAGAAGGTTGCCCAGCACCCAGGTGAGCAGGGTCGAGATCGCGAGCAGCGCCGCCGTCCAGGGCAAGCGCACGGCCGATCAGGACGGCGACCGGCGTCGGAAAGGCCGACAGCGAGGGCCCGAAATTGCCGACAGCGACGCGGCGCCAGAAGGCGAGATACTGGTCAAGCAGACCGCCTTCGAGTCCGTAGAGCTCCTTCAGCGACTGGCGCATCAGCGCGATCGCCTCGGGGCTGGTGCTGCCGTATTGCGTGGCAGCGGCGATCGACTGCTCGACCGGGTCGATCGGCGTCGCGTGCGTGACGATGAAGGCGATGTTGATGCCGATGAACACGACCAAGGACGAACTGGCCCAGCCGCGTCAGGAGGTAGAGCGGGTAGCCGGTCATGGCTCAATAATCATTCCTCCCCCGTCTTACGGGGGAGGTGGCCCACAGGGCCGGAGGGGGGAAGGCAGCAGGCGAGGTCCCCGGCGATTTCAGATCTGAAATTTTTAGAGATCGTCTGTGGGGCTTTCCCCCTCCGCCCCGTAAGACGGGGCACCTCCCCCGTGTGACGGGGGAGGCACGTGATCTTTGTACGCTTGTTCGCGCTCACTGCTGGGGCTTCAGTTTCACCATCATGTACTTGGTGTTGCCCCAGTTCGGCACCGGATCGGTGTAGGGCGCGCTCTCGGCGCTCGGGTATCCGGTCCAGTAGGTGTCGTCCATGACGGTGAAGACATTGTACGACATCAGCGGGAATCGTCGGCATCTCGCGCACGGCGAGCTTCACGTAGTCGCGACCGAGCTCGAGTCCCTTGGGATCGTCGAAGCCGATCTGGCGGATCTGCTCGATGATCTTGTCGAGCTCGGGATTGCTCCAGCGCTGCCAGTTGCGCGGCGGCTGCGGCTTGCCGGGCGCGGCGACGAACTGCGAATGCCAGCTGTCGAGGAAGAACGACAGGTCGGGATGACCGCCCCAGGTCTCGACGCTCCAGGTGATCATCGCCTCGAAGTCGCCGGCGGCGCGGCGGTCGGCCATGCTGCCCTGCGCCACCACCGTCGATGCGTCGATGCCGAACTTGCTCCATTGCTGGGCGATCATGCTGCCGGCGCGCGTCATCACCGGGCGACTGTCGCCCTCGACCATCAGCGTGATGGCGAACGGCTTGCCGTCCGGCGTGAACCATTTGTCGCCCTTCTTGCTGTAGCCGGCGCGCTCCAGAAGCTCGGCCGCCGCCTGCGGGTTGGGCTTCCACCAGCCGCGGCCGAACGACTTGGCGATCTCGTCGGCGTCGGTCGGGATCTGGTCCTTCATCGAGGGCCGCAGCATGTCGGCGATCTGCTTGCCCATGGTCGGATCGTAGGGCTTGATCTTCTGCTTGCCGGTGTCGATTTCGAACGACGTCGAGCCAGCTTTCGAGCGGCACGTGATAGTACGTCGGGCGCCGAGCCGGTCGGCGGCACGCCGATCGCCGAGATCGTCGCCGCGCCGCGATAGGACGCCATCGACACCGCCTTGATGTCGATCAGCAGCGCCAGCGCCCAGCGCACGTCTCGGCTCTTGAAGACGTCGAGCTGGTCGTTGAACACCACTGCCGGCAGGGTCGGGTCGGGATGGGCGTAGGGGAAGCCCTTGAACCAGCCGTGCGAGCTCTTCGACTGCTTGGCGATGGTGAACATGCCCTCGGGCGAGATGTCGTGGATGATGTCGAGCTCATGGTTGAGCTGGGCGATCACGCGCTTGTCCGGCGGGCCGGGATCGATGTAGGCGACGTACTTGGGCCCGGGCTCGCCGAAGCGCGCGACGGAGGTGCGCTGCCAGTCGGGCCGCTTCTGCCAGATGAACCACTTGCCGTTGGGATCGTAGGAATTGAGCGTGTAGGCGCCCAGCGTCACTGGCGGATTGAAGGCGAACTTCAGCGGATCGCCCGCTTTCTCGAAGACGTGCTTGGGCATCATCCACATGGCGTTCCAGCGCACGGTGAAGAGCGCATGGAAGCGCGAGTTGGCTTTCTTGAGCTTGAAGACGACGGTCTGCGGATCGGGCGCCGACACATCGGCGACATTCACCTGCACCGGCGCGCTCCAGCGCAGGCCGTTGGTCTTCAGGTGGGTCTGGATGGTGTAGACGACGTCGTCGGCGGTGAACTCGACGCCGTCGCTCCAGAAGATGCCCTTGCGCAGCTTCACCGTCATCTCGGTGAAGTCGGCGTTGTAGATCGGCTTTTCCGAGGCGAGCGAATTGTCCCACACGCCGTCGACGCCCTTCTCCGGATCGATGTACCAGAAGCGTGTCCATCGCCAGCTGATGCAGCCCGGTCGACTGGCCGCCGGCATTGATCGCCCAGATGTTGAACCAGCCGGCGTTCTTGATCGTGCCTTCCGGATTTTCGACGATCAGCGTTTCCTTGCGCGGAAGGTTCGAGATCGTGCCCTGGGCCTGGGCATCCACGACCCAGCAGCCGGCGAGCAAGAGCCAAGCGACACTATGCCATAGCCGCATCGTATCCTCCCGAATGAGCGTCGCTTGCAAACTGCGCGCTGTTTCTCTGTTGTGGCGACGCTAGCCATGCACGGAGAGGCCGTCAATCGACTGACGCCGATGGAGACGAGCGTGACGCCAGGCGCGGAAAGACCGTCACTCACCGAGGACAGCGACGCGCTGGCGCGAGACTACGATCGCGTGAGCGTCGATCGCCAGTTCCTGTCGGGCAAGATGCTGGTGCGCGACCTCGCGGTCGTAGCCGGCGAGCGCGTGCTCGATGTCGGCTGCGGCACCGGCCTGTTGGCCCAGCACATTGCCGATCTGGTCGGGCCCGGCGGCCATGTGCTGGGCGTCGATCCGTTGCCGCTGCGCATCGAGCTTGCCCAGGCCAAGGCACGGCCCAATCTCCAGTTCAAGGTCGCCGACGCCTACGACCTGTCCTCTGTCCCGGCCGCGGATTTCGACGTCGTCTGCCTCAACGCCGTGTTTCACTGGCTGCCGGAAAAGTCCGGACCGCTGCGCGAATTTGCGCGCGTTCTGAAGCCCGGCGGCCGCCTGGGCATCAGCAGCGGTGCCAAGGGCCCGCGCACGCCGTTCCAAGAGCTCGTGTTTGCGGTCTTGGCGCGGCCGCCCTTCAACGCCTATGCGCGACCGCCCGGCGGACTGACCCATCGTGTCGACGAGGAGGAGATGCGCCGGTTGCTGTCCGCTGCGGGCTTTGCGGTGAAGTCGATCGAGGCGCGCGAATCGGCGCGCAGCTTCGCTTCGCCCGAGCTGCTCGTCCGCTATTCCGAGGCGAGCTCGTTCGGCAATCTTCTGGCCCATCTGCCGGCCGAGCTGCGTCCCCCCGCCCGCGAGCGGATCGCCCGTGAAGCTGCGGCGCTGGCCGCGCCGGACGGCAGCATTTCACAATCGAGCCGCCGCATGGTGGCCCTCGCCGTCCGTCGCTAGGACGGTGCTCGGCCGAGAGTCCGGTGGCGGCGCGCCAAGACTGCCTCGTCGTCGCGCACGAGTTTGCCCTCGCGCACGAGGATCGCGCCGTCGACCATCACGTCGCGTACTGAGCGCGGGCCCATCGAGTAAATCAAATTGGCCGCCGGATCGTGTGCCGGCGTCGTCTCCAGTTTATTGGCATCGAACACGACGAGATCGGCGCGCTTGCCGACTTCGATGCTGCCGACCAGCCCGTCGAGCCCAAGCACGCGAGCGCCGTCGATCGTGAGCATGCGAACCATCTGGACCACCGGCAGCGCCTGCGGATCGTCGGCGCGCATCTTGCCGACCAGGGCGGCGAGTCGCGCCTCGATCAGAAGGTCCATGCTGTTGTTCGACGCCGTCCAGTCGGTGCCGAGCCCAATCGGCACGCGACCGACCATGCGCGCCAGCGGCAGGGTACGCGCCTCGATCTTGAGGTTGCTGGCCGGGCAATGGGCGATGGCGATAGCGTAGCTGGGCCAAGCCTCGAATTCGGCGTCGCTGAGATAGATCGCGTGCGCCGCGACGGTGTTGGAGGTCGCGAGGCCCGTCTGCACCAGGCAGGCGAGCGCGCCGTCATGGCCGCGCCGCAGCACGACCGCGACCTCGGGCTCGTTCTGCGCGACATGAAGAAAGACCCGGGCGCCGGTTCGGTCGGCTTGCCGCGCGCATTCCTTCAAGAGTTCGTCGGAGCAGGTGTCGAGGGCATGCGGAGCGATGCCGGCAAAGACTCGCCGGCGCGGATCGGTGCCGAAGCGCTCGAGCACGGCGTGGGCGGTCTTCCAGTCGGCCGGTGCCTTGGCGTCGACCAGCGAATGGCCGACGACGGCGCGGATGCCCGACTCTTCGATGGCGGGCGCGATGCGATCCATGTTGCCCAGCCGGTCGGCGATGCAGGTGATACCGTTCAGCAGGAACTCCGCGCAGGCGGCGCGCACGGAAAAGACGTGATCCTCGACCGTGAAGCGCTCCTGGCCGGGCATGGCGTAGCCAGCCGACCAGAACTCCCGCGGCCGGTCCTCGGCCATGCCGCGATAGAAGGCCGTCGCGGCGTGGGTGTGAACGTTGACCAGGCCCGGCGTAATCAGAGCTTCGCTGCAATCGATCAGCGTGTCGCCCGGCCGCGCCAGGCTGCCGGCCGCGCCGATGGCGGCGATGGTGTCACCCTCGATGCGGATGTCGGCGGCCGGCAGGAATTCGTTGGCGCCGTTCACGGTCAGCACAGCGCCGCCGCTCAAGATGATCGCCATGTCAGCTCCTGCCGCGCGATTTTGCAGCGCGCCGGCCGGCGCGACGGGGCGGCGCGGCCAAAAAATCGCCGAAGGTGCGCAGGCGTTCGCTGATGTGGTTGATCATCAACCGGGCGGGCGGCGAGAGCCGGCGATAGCGCGGCACCAGGATGCCGATGCGGCTCTGCGCCAGGCCCGGCTCGGCCAGCGGCACATGCACCAGCTCGCCGCGGCGGATCTCCTCCAGGAAGCCGACCGGCGTGAAGAAGCCGATGCCAAGGCCCGACTTGATCACCTGGCGCATGAACTCGATGGAGTTGGAGACGATGCGGGGCGTGAGCCGCGCGCCCGAGTCGGCGAACTCCGTGGCCATGATGGCGTCGAGCAGCCAGCGGTCCTGCAGCATGACCACGGGATGGCCGACGCATTCGGTCAAGGTCAGGCTCTTGCGGCCGGCCAGCGGATGGTCGGGCCGCATCAGCGCGCCGACGGCGGTCGGGAACTCGGCGATCACGTCGACGCCGCGATGGCGGTTGTCGACGAACAGCACGCCGAAATCGTTGTCGCCCGAGCGCAGCGCCTCGCCGATCTCGCTGGGATGCACCGCGAGCACCGTAAAGCTCACCTTGGGATGCTTGGCCGACATCTCGTCGACCACCTGCGGCAGGAAGCGCACCAGCAGCGATTCCAGCGAGATGATGCGCACGTCGCCGCTCACCGTGCCGCCCAGGCTCGCGATCTCCGCCCGCGTGCGCTGGTATTCGTTCTGGGTCTCGCGCACGTGGCGCAGCAGCAGTTCGCCGGCCGCGGTCGGGCGCACGCCGCTCCGGCCGCGCTCGAACAAAGTCACGCCCATCTCGTCTTCCAAGCGCAGGATCTGGCGGTTGACCGCCGAGGAGGCGACGCTCAGCGCATCGGCAGCCTTGCGGATCGAGCCATGGCGCGCAACATGATCGAAGTAGCGCAGGACCGCGGCATGCATGGCGATTTGCCCTCACGGGCGGGCGATGCCGAATTGGCAGCGGACCGCGCGAATTAATGTTCTTTTCTAGAGCACCCCGCGTCAATAGCTTTGGCCCGGGGAAAACGTCGCCGACGAAGGGGAAGTCGCCATGCGCCAGCTCGCTCCCAGCAAGATCCGCCGCCGTTCGCTGCTCAGGGGCAGCGCCGCCGCCACCGGCTTCGCCGCCGCGGGCCTCCTGCCGTCGGGCGGCTTCGCCCAGGCCAAGACCCAGACGGTCAACCTCCAGCTCGGCTGGCTCGCCGGCAACAACCAGGTGGGCGAGGTGGCGGCCAAGCATCTCGGCTACTTCGAGGAGGAGAAGCTCAACCTCGCGATCCAGCCGGGCGGGCCCAGCATCGACGGCGTGGCCATCGTCGCGTCCGGCCGGCACGAGATCGGCCAGGTGTCGTCCAGCCCCTCGCTGATGCTGGCGGCGTCGCAGAAGATCCCGGTGATGTGCTTCGCCACCGGCCTTCAGCAGCATCCCTACGCCTATTTCTCCCTGCCCAAGAAGCCGGTGCGCGCGCCCAAGGATCTTGTCGGCAAGAAGGTCGGCATCCAGGCTACCGCCAAGGTCCTGCTGAACGCGCTGATGAAGAAGCACGGCATCGCCGAGAAGGACGTCGAGATCGTCATCATCGGCTCGGAGATGACGCCGGTCCTGACCGGCCAGACCGACGTGGTGAGCGGCTGGATCACCAACACCACGACCTTGAAGCCGCTCGGCCCCGACCGCATCGATCTCCGCCTGTGGGACGCCGGCGTGCGCCTCTATGCGCTGCCGTATTACGCGACCAAGAGACACGATCGAGAAGAAGGCCGACATGCTGGCGGCCTACACCCGCGCCGCCTCGCGCGGCTGGGAATACGCGCTCAAGAATCCCGAGAAGGCCGTGGATTTCCTGGTCAAGGAATATCCCAACCTCAAGCGCGACGACGAGATCGAGGGCAGCAAGGCGCTGCTCACCTTCGCCTTCAACGCCAATACCCAGGCCAACGGCTGGGGCGCCTTCGATCCGGCGGTATGGCAGGAGCAGATCAAGCTGTACGACGATCTGAAGCAGTTCACCGCCGGCGCGCCCAAGCTCGAGGATGTCATGACCACCAAGATCCTCGACGCCACCAAGAGCGTGCGCGCCAAGGTGGGCTGAGCATCGATGGCCGTCGCGCTCGCGCGCAGGGATCCGGCGCCGGCCGCCAGCGCCGACGCCGTGGTCTGCGAGCGCGTCACGGTGCGCTTCACGACCGAACGCGGCACCGTGACCGCGCTCGAGAACATCGATCTCACGATCCCGCGCGGCAGCTTCCTGACTCTGCTCGGCCCCTCGGGCTGCGGGAAGTCGACCCTGCTGCGGGTGATGGCTGATCTGATCGATCCCACCAGCGGGCGGATCGCGGTGCTGGGCGATAAGCCGGCGACGGCGCGGCAAAATCGCGAGATCGGCTTCGTCTTCCAGGACGCGGCCCTGCTGCCGTGGCGCAACGTCATGGAGAACGTGACGCTGCCGCTCGAGGTCGGCGGCGGCAAGGCGCTGCCGGGCGCACGCGCGCCGCAGGAGCTGCTGGCGCTGGTCGGCCTGACCGGCTGGGAGACGGCCTATCCCCACGAATTGTCGGGCGGCATGCGCCAGCGGGTGGCGATCGCCCGCGCCCTGGTCTCGGGTCCGCGCCTGCTGCTGATGGACGAGCCGTTCGGCGCGCTCGACGAGATCACGCGCGACCGGCTGAACGAGGAGCTGCTGCAGGTCTGGGAATCGACCGGCACCACGATCGTGTTCGTCACCCATTCGATCTACGAGGCGGCCTTCCTCGGCCAGAAGGTGCTGCTGCTGGCGGCGCGGCCTGGTCGCGTGCGCGAACTGGTGCCGGTGACCTTGCCGACGCCGCGACGCCTTGCCATGCGCGAGACGCCGGAGTTCGTGGCGCTGGCCGGCCATCTCCGCCGTGTGCTGGAGACCTGCTGATGGCCGATCACGCCCAGCCCGTCGCCATGGCCGGCGCCTTCGTCGACGACGCCGAGGCCCAGGCGCGCTTCGCGGCCCGCCGGCGCTATCTCGCTTGGCGCGGCCGCCTGCTGCCGGTCGGCGCGGTGATTGTCTTCCTGCTGCTGTGGTGGGGCGCCGTCGAGATCTTCGACATCAAACCGTTCATCGCGCCCTCACCGGTGGCGGTCGCGGAAGTGCTCTACACGCGCTTCGACATGCTGATGGCCAATCTGCTGCCGACCGCGATCGAATCGGTGTCGGGCTTCCTGCTGGGCAATTTCGCGGCCATCAGCCTCGCCACGGCGTTCGTCTACCGCAAGACCATGGAAGAGGCGCTGTTTCCCATCGCCGTGATGGTCAACACCATCCCGGTCGTTGCCAAGGCGCCGATCCTGGTGCTGCTGCTGGGCAACGGCATGGAGCCCAAGATCGCCATCGCCGCCATCATCTGCTTCTTCCCGACCCTGGTGAACATGACGCGCGGCCTGCGCGACGTGCGCTCGGAGCAGCTCGAGCTGATGCGCGTGCTGTCGGCCACGCCGCGCGAGGTGTTCCTCGCGCATTCGCGTACCAAATGCGCTGCCCTACCTGTTCTCGGCGCTCAAGATCGCCGCCTCCACCGCGGTGATCGGCGCCATCGTCGGCGAGTGGATCGGCTCGACCAAGGGCATCGGCGCGCTGATCATCCAGTCGACCTACAACTTCGATTCGCCGCTGCTCTACGCCACTATCGTCGTCGGCTCGACCTTCTCGGCCGTGTTTTTCGGCGTGATCTCGCTGATCGAAAAGCGGGTGCTGCGCTGGAACGTGCCGCACAACGCCTGACCACTTGTCGTCTTGTTGAAGGAGCGTCCCATGACCGCTACTCCTGATTTCGTCACCGAGCCTTCCGGCCGCGTGCCCGTCGCGGCCTCGTCCGACCTCGTCGTAGTGGGCGGCGGACCGGCCGGCATCGCCGCGGCCCTGGCCGGTGCGCGCAATGGGCTGAGCGTCACGCTGCTCGAGCGCTACCCGTATCTCGGCGGCTTGGCGTCCGGCGGCATGGTGTTGGTGCTCGACGACATGTGCAACGGCCAGGAGATCGCCGTGCGCGGCCTCTGCGCCGACCTTATCGCGCGCCTCGAACGGCTTGGCCTCGCGGTGACTCCGCCCGAATCCGACCGCCGTTCGGACGCCGCGATGTGGCGCAAGTGGTCGCGCTGGGGCGTGTTCGACTTCACCTCGCATCTGAAGCCGCAGCCCATCGTCTATGCCGCGGCCTTCGATCCCGACGGCTTCAAGCGCGTGTCCAACGAGATGATCGCCGAGGCCAAGGTCAATCTGCGGCTGCACAGCTGGTTCAGCCGCGCCATCGTCGAGGACGGCGCGATCAAGGGCGTGATCTGCGAGAGCAAGGAAGGGCGTCAGGCGATCCTGGGCAAGATCGTTGTCGACGCCACCGGCGACCTCGACGTCGCGGCCTCGGCCGGCGCGCCCTTCATCGAGGGCGCCTACATCGTCACCACGGTGTTCCGCCTGGGCGGCGTGAACATCGAGGAGGCCGAGCGCTTCGAGTACGAGGAGCCCGAAGCCTTCAAGGCGATCGACCGCGAGGCCAAGCGCGCCATCGGCGGATCGTGGGACAAGTGGTGGCTGAAGACGCCGCTGCCCGGGGTCGTGTGGTGCAACTGCCCGCACATGGCCAACTACGACGGCCTCAAGGTCGACGACCTCACGCGCGCCGACTTCGAGGGCCGCAAGCGCATCGCCGCGCTGCTCGAGCTCCTGCACGTAAAGATGCCGGGATTCCGCGACTGCTATGTCGTCGACGTGGCGCCGCAGCTCGGCATCCGCCAGACGCGCCTGCTGGAAGGACTCTACGTCGTGACCAAGGAGGACGTGACCGAGCGCCGGCACTTCGCCGACAGCGTGGCGCGCGGCCGCGACTACTACACGCCCTACCGCTCGTTGCTGCCGCGGGATGTCAAAGGCCTGATCGTCGCCGGCCGGCATTATTCGGCGACCTCGTCGGCTCAGCGCATGTCGCGCGAGATCCCGCCCTGCATGGCGATGGGCGAGGCGGCGGGTGAGGCGGCAGCCCTTGCGTTGGAAGGCGGCGTGGCGCTCGACCGTGTCGATGTCGGCAAGCTGCAGGCGCGCCTGCGCGCCCGCGGCGCCGATCCGGGCGACCGGCCGGCGGCCAATGCCACGGTGCTGAGGGCCGCGGAATGAGCGCCACTCCCAATTCGCTGCCCCAGCCGCTCACCGGCATAAAGGTGCTCGACTTCACGCAGGTCATGATGGGGCCATGCGCGACGCAGATGCTGGCCGACTACGGCGCCGACGTGATCAAGATCGAGCGGCCGGGCGCCGGCGACCTGTCGCGCACCTCGCTGGCCGACGATCCGGACGGGCTCAACAATCCGGTATTCAGGAGCCTCAACCGCAACAAGCGCTCGATCGCGCTCGACCTGCGCGGCGAGGCAGGCAAGGCGATCGTCTACGACCTGGTGAAGACCGCCGACGTGGTGGTGAACAATTTCCGCGCCGGCGTCATGGACCGCATGGGCTTCGGCTACGAGGCGCTCAGCAAGATCAACCCGCGCATCATCTGCGCCTTCGGCTCGGGCTTCGGCCAGAGCGGGCCATTGTCGCACAAAGGCGGCCAGGACATCCTGGCCCAGGCGCTCAGCGGCGTGATGGCGCGCAAGCCCGATCAAAGCCTGCCGACCTCGGTCTATGCCACGGCGCTCGCCGACTACTCGGCCGGCATGCATCTCGTGCAGGGCATCCTGCTCGCGCTGATGCAGCGCGAGAAGACCGGCGTCGGCCAGTCGCTCTCGGTGTCGCTTTACGATTCCATGCTGGCCATGCAGATGCAGGAAGCGGCGATGTGGCTGCAGCGCAGGCGCGAGCTCAACTGGGGTGCTTTCCCGTTGACCGGCGTGTTCGAGACGACCGACGGCGCGGTCGTGATCGTGGGCGCCTTCAAGGCCAATCCGCTGCAGGATATCTGTCGCGCGCTCGGCCTGCCCGACATGTCGGCCGATCCGAACTATGAGACCTTCGCCAAGCAGGTCGAGAACAAGGCGGAACTGCATCGCCTGTTCCGCAGCAAGCTCTCGACCGACACGACGGCACACTGGCTCGCCAAACTGGAGGAGCAGGACCTTCTCTGCGCGCCGGTCCAGACCCTGGGCGAGGCTCTGGCCTCGGAGCAGACGGCCGCCAACAACATGGTGGTGTCCCTCGACGCCAACGGCAGCGGCCGCAACGAGCCGCTGAAACTGGTCGCCTCGCCGATCACCATGGATGCCTCCGCCTTCCGCTTGCGCCATGCGCCGCCGACCCTGAGCGAGCATGCCACCGAGATCCTGGGCGAGCTGGGCTATGCGCCGGACCGCATCGCCGCGTTGCGCACGGCCAAGGTGCTGTCGTGACCATCCGCTTCGACGTGAAGGGCGGCGTCGCGCGGGTGACGATCGACCGGCCCGACCGCATGAACGCCATCGACGAGGCGTCGGAAGCCGAGCTTTTACGCATCTGGTCGACCATCGAGCAGGACGAGCAGGTGCGCTGCGTCGTGCTGACCGGCGCCGGCGAGCGCGCCTTCTGCACCGGCGCCGACATGAAGCAGAGCGGCAACAAGACCGGGTTGGAATACTGGGCGGCGGCACGGCCCGGCGGCTTCGGCGGCCTGGCGCTGCGCGAGACGATGAACGTGCCCGTGATCGCCCGCGTCAACGGCCACGCGCTGGGCGGCGGCATGGAGATGGTGCTGGGCTGTGACATCGTTGTCGCGGCCGAGAAGGCGACGTTCGGCCTGCCCGAGCCCCGGGTCGGCCGGCTGGCGCTGGACGGCGGCATCGCCATCCTGCCGCGGCGCATCCCGCATGTCTGGGCGATGGGCATGCTGCTGACCGGACGGCGCGTGCCGGCCTCCGAAGCGCTCGCCTTCGGCCTGGTCAACGAAGTCGTGCCGCAGGCCGGGCTCGACGAGGCGGTCGATCGCTGGATCGCCGGCATCCTCGCTTGCGCGCCGCTCTCGGTGAAAGCGATCAAGCAGATGGTGCGCGGGGGCGCGGGCCTCTCGCCGCAGGAAGCGCAGAGGCTCCGCCTGCCGGCGCTTGTCGCCGCCCTTCAGTCGACCGACCAGGACGAAGGGGTGAAAGCCTTTGTCGAGAAGCGCGCGCCGCAGTGGCAGGGTCGATGACCTACGTCGTCACCTCGACCTGCATCGATGTGAAGGACGGCATCTGCCAGAAGGTCTGCCCCGTCGAGTGCATCTACGAGGGCGGCCGCATGATGTACATCCAGCCCGACGAATGCATCAATTGCGGCATCTGCGTCTCGGTCTGTCCGGTGCAGGCGATTTACGAGGATGAAGACGTGCCGGCCGCCGAGCAGCCCTTCGTCGCCACCAATACCGAGTTCTTCGGCGACGGCGTCACCGGCTGGGGCGCGCCGGGCGGTGTGACGCCTTCTTATATAAGCAAATTCGACACGCCGCTGGTGCGCGACTTTCCGGTTCTCAAATCTAAACAGACCTCATCCTGAGGAGCATCGCGCAGCGATGCGTCTCGAAGGATGGGCCACCTCTCCTGTCGTTGCCCACCCTTCGAGACGCGGCCTGCGGCCGCTCCTCAGGGTGAGGCAAGTCGTCGGGAAGCCTCTAGGCTGGCCGATTGTCAGATCGGCACGATCGACCGGTGCTTCGGCGGATGGTCGTTCGGCCGGCGCGGCTGGGTCTGGGCGAAGATCTCGATCAGCCGGCGGCGGGTGTCGCGCGGATCGATGACGTCGTCGACGCCGAAGCCTTCGGCGGCGCGCAGGGCGCCGATGCGCGCACGCGTCTCGTCGATCATTTCCTGCCGGCGCTTCTGCGGATCGGGCGCGCGTTCGTATTCCTTGCGGAAGGCGACGTCGATCGCGCCTTCGATCGACATGGCGCAGATCTCCGCCGTCGGCCAGGCCAAGCAGGCGTCGGCGGCGAAGCTGCGGCCGCCGCTCATGGCGAAGTAGCCCAGGCCATAGCCCTTGCGCAGCACGACGGAGACGCGCGGCACGCTCAGATGGCCCCATTCGAAGATCAGCTTGGCGCTCCGCCGGCCGAGATTGGTGCGCTCGGCGCCCGAACCGATCGAGAAGCCCGGCACGTCGATGAACGACACCAGCGGCAGGCCGTAGGCGTCGCACAGCGCCAAGAAATGCGCACCCTTGTCGCAGGCGTCGGCATTGAGCATGCCGCCCAGCCGCTGCGGCTGGTTGGCGATGAAGCCGACCGGACGTCCGCCCAGCCGCGCGAAGGCCGTCACCAGGTTGCCGGCGAAGGTGGGCTTCAGGTCGAAGACGGTGCCTTGATCGGCGATCATCGCCAGCACCTTGCGCACGTCGTAGACCTTGCGCGCCGAGGTCGGCACCAGATCGAGGATGGCATCGTTGATGCGGTTGGCCTCGGCGCCCTCGCTGCTCGTCGGCTGCTCTGCGCGGGCGTTGCTCGGCAGGTAGGAGAGGAAGCGCCTGGCCGCGGCGAACGCAGCGTCCTCGTCCTCGACGCCGAGATCGGCCAGGCCGACGCGGTCGACCTGCAGGTCGGCGCCGCCCAGGCTCATATTGTCGGTCTCCTCGCCGGTCGCGGCCTTCACGAGCGCCGGTCCGGCCAGGCCCATGGTCGAGAGGCCGCGCACCATCACCACGAAGTCGGCGAGTCCGGCATAGTTGGTCGGGCCGGCAAAACCCGCGCCAAGCATCAGCGCCACCATCGGGATCCAGCCCGAGGCGCGGGCGAAATTGTGGAACATGCCGTTGGCATGGGCGAAGTGGCGCGAATCCTGGCCGTCCTGGATGCGATGGCCGCCGCCGTCCAGCACCATGACCAGCGGCAGGCCGCGGGTGATGGCGATCTGCAGGGCGCGCTGGGTCTTGGCGCTGCCCAGCTTGCCGATGCTGCCGCCATGCACCGAGAAATCCTGCGAGAAGATCACCACCGGCCGGCCGTCGATCGACGCCGTGCCGACCACGACGCCGTCAGCCGGCGTTTGCGCCCGGGCACGCGCCGAGGCTTCGGGTCCGTCGTCGTCCTGCTCGGGCGTCACCAAGGCGCCCATCTCACGGAACGAACCTTCGTCGATCAGCCGGGCCAGCCGTTCGCGGGCGCTGAGGCGGCCCCGCGCATGCACGCGTTCGACGGCGGCAGGCCGGGCATCGTCCAGCAGGCCGGCGCGCGCCATCTCGATGGAGGCGATCAGGTCCTGGATGCGGGGTGGCGTGGTTGTCATAGCGCTCGTTGCTTCCTTGCTGGGGGCGCGCCACTCCAGTGGCGCGTTCTTCTCATGGGGAGCGCGGACCTCCAGGTCCGCTCATAGGCCTGATGCGGACCTGGAGGTCCGCGCTCCCATGACGCGCCACTGGAGTGGCGCGCCCCCAGCGAAGAAGGGTGAGGGCAATCAATCGCGACATGCCCTAAGCCGAAAGGCGCTGGCGCCTGAGCCGGATGCCGGCTTTCTCGCGGTCCCAGGTGTCGGGGGTGATACCTTCGCTGCGCAACAGATGCTTCTGCACCTTCTGCGTCGGCGTCTTGGGCAGCGCCATCACGATGCGGATGTAGCGCGGCACCATGAAGTGGGCCATGCGTGGCGTCAGGAAAGCAATCAGCTCGGCCGGATCGAGCGTGGCGCCCTCGACCAGCGCGACGGCCGCCAGCACTTCCTCCTCGGCGAACTCGCTGGGCACGGCGACGGCAGCGGCCTCGCGGATCGCCGGGTGGGCGCAGAGCTCTGTCTCGACCTCGAACGAGGAAATATTCTCGCCACGGCGGCGGATCGCGTCCTTCATGCGGTCGACGAAGAAGAATTGCCCGTCCTCGCCGACGCGAAAGGCATCGCCGGTGTGGAACCAGCCGTTGCGCCAGGCCCGCGCCGTCGCCTCGGGATTCTTGTAGTAGCCGTGGTTCATCGCCCACGGCCGGTCGGTGCGCACGATCAGCTCGCCGACCTGGCCCGGCGCCACTTCGCAGTCGTTCTCGTCGACGACCCGTGCCTCGACGCCGGGTCGTGGCCGGCCGCAGGTGCCGAGCGGCGCCGGGTTCTTGCCCGAGCGGATCGGGGTCGACACTTCGGTCATGTTGAACACGGTGTAGACGTCGCAGCCGAAGCGCTGCGAGAACGCGGCGGCATCCTCGCACAACGGCACCATGATGGCGCTGGTGAGCGTGTGGCCGCGATCCTGCGGGCCGGACGCCTGCTTCACCAGGAACGTCGCCATCACGCCCAGCAGCACGCATGACGTAGTGCCGCTCTCGGCAACCACGCGCCAGAACGATGCCGTATCGAACGCTTCGACGACGGCGATCGAGCCGCCCAGGGCCAGCATGGCGTAGACCGCCGCCGTGCCGCCGACATGGAACAGGGGCAGGTTGACCATGAAGCGGTCCTGCGCGCCCAGCGCCTGGAACGATTCGGTGCCCATCGAGTAGAGCTGCAGGTAGGACGACATCACTCCCTTGGACGGACCGGTCGTGCCCGACGTGTAGATGATGGTCTGCATGTCCCACGGCGCGATATCGCGCGCGAGCGCCGGCGCGGCGCCGTCGGCGGGTTCCAGCGTCATCGCCGGATGGACATTGAGGCCGGGCACGGCGGGTGTATCGCCGCCCAGCACGACCGCCGTCGTGAGTGCCGCGCGATCGACCTCGGCCAGCCGGCCCAAAAGATCGCCGTGGGCCACGATCAGCCGCGCATCGGAATTCGCCACGACATGCGCCAGCAGGCCGCCGCGATAGGCGAGATTGATCGGCACATAGACCGCGCCGAGATAGTTGAGGCCGAACCAGATGCGAATCGCATCCGGTCCGTTGGGCAGCCACGACAGGACCTTGTCGCCCTGCGCGACGCCGAGGGCCGCGAGTCCGATCGCTGTGCGACGCGCGATCGCCTGCGTCTGGCGATAGGTCCATTCGGTGCCGTCGGCGAAACGCGCGAACACCTTGTCGGGTGTTGCGTTGGCGTGACGCTCGAGCAGCGGCCGCAGCACGCAAAGATCGGCCGAGGGCACGCGCGGATCGAACCAGGATTTCGACATCGGCGAACTTTCTCCCTTATGCTCGTCGCATCGTTGTTTCCAGATACGAAGCGTACTAGCGTTCGGCGAGCACAAAACAATACGCGAATTTGCAGCGCGCGCAGGTGAGGAAACGAATGACCGACAGCAAAAGGCCGCCTTTCGGATTGCGGCGCGATGGCAGCATCGACCGGCGGGATTTCCTGCGTACCGCAGGGCGGTTGGGCGTCGGCGCTTTCGGCCTGTCGAGCCTCGGCCTCGCCGGCGCCGCGCACGCGGCCGATCCGTTCAACATCGGCTGGGTGCGGCCGACGACCGGCCGGCTCGCCTCGTCCTTCTCCTATCTCTATATCGGCGGCCTGATCGCCATCGACGAGATCAACGCGGCGGGCGGCATCATGGGCCGGCCGATCGCGCGCATCGAGGAAGACGACGAAGCCTCGCCCGCCAAGGAGCCGGCGATCGTCAAGAAGCTGCAAGGCTCGGGGATCAACTTCATCGCCGGGCCGACCGGCAGTTCGCAGGCGCTGTCGTCGCTGGCCACCACGACTCCCGCCAAGATCATCCAGGCGACCTACGCCAACGGCGCGGAGATGGGCGACGGCACGAAGTATCCCTACCACTACCAGTGCACCTTCAACACCAACCAGCAAGGCGAGATCGCCGTGCGCTACCTGGTGGAGAAGATGAAGCTGAAGAAGATCGGCATCCTGCAGGAGAACACCGCGTTCGGCGAGCAGGCGACGGCAGCCTCGCGCGCCACCCTGAAGAAGCTCGGGCTCGAGCCGGTGAAGGTCGAGGTCTATCCGCTGACCGCGCCCGACCTCAACACCTATGTCGGCAACCTGCGCAAAGCCGGCATCGATGGCCTGATCTGCTGGATCGCCAGCGTGCCGGCCGCCGCCATGGCCTTCAACGCCATGAACGCGCAGAAATGGTACCCGCCCATCACCGGGCACAACGGGCTGTTCCTCGATGCGCTGTTCGACCTGGTGCCGGCCGAGGCGCTGACCCACGTCTACGGCACGATGTACCGCTCGCTGATGTGGACCGACACGACCAGTCCCGGCCCGCGCCAGGTGGAATTCGCCAAGAAGGTCGCGGCCTTCTACCCCGAGGGCAAGGGCTCGGGCGTGCCGGTCGCCAACAGCCCGTACTACGATTTCCTGCACGTGCTGAAGCTGGCAATCGAGGGTGAGAAGAGCTTCGAGCCGGAGAAGGTCAAGAAGGCTCTCGACAGCATCAAGGGCTACCAGGGGCTCCTGGGCACCATCAACTTCACGCCCGAGAACCACACCGCGATCGGCATCGACGACATTGCGCTGGCGTCGGTGTCTTCGGGCAAGGATCCAAGAGCAATGGGCATCTTCCGCGAAATGGCCAAGTAGCAGCATCTGACCACAATCATGGCCTGGCTTGTTGCCCATCGTTCGAGACGGCCGCTTCGCGGCCTCCTCAGGATGAGGTCCGTCTTGTCGAAGCAAGAACACCTCGTGCCGAGGAGCACGCGTCTTTGAGACGGTCGCTGCGCGGCCTGCTCACGATGAGGTCTATGTTGTTGGAACAAATAAACCTCATGCTGAGGAGCGCGCGCAGCGCGCGTCTCGAAGCATGGGCCTCAACGCCGATCGGCGACACAGGGTACTGACCCATGGATCTCGACCTGCTGGTCGGCGCGCTCACCGCCGGCAGTCTCTATGCGCTGGTGGCGATGGGATTCAACATCCTCTATCGGCCGACCAACGTCTTCAACTTCGCGCAGGGCGACCTCGTCATGCTGGGCGCCATGTTCGGCGCCACCTTCATCACCCTGCTCGGCCTGCCGTGGTTCGTGGGCGCGGCGCTCGCCATGCTGGCCGTGGCGGCGCTGGCGCTGGTCGAGGAGAAGATCGCCGTCGCGCCGGTGTTGAACAGCTCGGCGAGCAGCCATGGCTGGGTGATCACCACGCTCGCCGTCTCGATGATCTTCGCCAACCTGGTCGGGTTCGGCTGGGGGCCCGACCCGATCGCGGTCCCACCACCCGCACCGCTCAGCACGGAAACCTTCGAGGTCCTGGGCGCCAACATCAGCTCCTACCAGATCGCCGTCATGGTGATCACCGTGGTGCTGGTGCTGGGCGTCGAGGCGTTTTACGGCACGCGCAGCGGCAAGGCCGTGCTGGCGGTGGCGGAAGATCGCGACGCGGCCCTGCTGCGCGGCATCAACCCCAACCGGCTGTCGAGCTGGTCGTTCTTTTTGGGCGGCGGCGTCGCGGCGCTGACCGGCGTGCTGGCCGCGCCCGTGCTCTACGCCTCGACCGGGCTCGGCCCGTCGCTGCTGCTGAAAGGCTTCGCCGCGGCGGCCGTGGGCGGCATCGGCAACAACCGCGGCGCGCTGCTGGCGGGCTACATCATCGGCATCGTCGAGGCCGTGGCGGCGGCGCTGCTGTCGCCCGGCTACCAGCTCGCGGCCACCTTCGCCGTCATGCTGGCGATCCTGCTGATCCGTCCGCACGGCCTGTTCGGCCGCGCCGAGGCCCGGGCGGTCTGACGCCATGGGCGACGCGGCGCGCGCGCTGATCGGCTCGCCGCGCACCCGGCCGGCCTTGCTGTTCGGGCTGGCGCTCGTCCTCTATCTCGCGCCCTTCGCGGTCGGCACCGAATACCGGCTGTTCATCGCCACCCAGATGGCGGCCTACGTGCTGGTGGCGATCGGCCTCAACCTGCTGAACGGCTACGGCGGGCAGGTCTCGCTGGGCCACGGCGCGCTGGTGGCGATTGGCGCCTACACGGTTGCGCTGGCGATGGTCGATCATCAGTGGTCGTTCTGGCCGGCGGCGCTTTTGGCCATGGTCGCGGCCGCCGCGGTCGGCGCGGTCATGGCGCTGCCGGCCTTCCGGCTCTCGACCTGGTACTTCGCCCTGATCACGCTCGGCTTCGCCGAGGTCGTGGGCGGCCTTTTGACGGAATGGCGCGAGCTGACCCATGGATTTGCCGGCGTCGTCGGCATTCCCAAGCCGGTGGTGCTGGGCCACACGCTCAGCTCGTTCGATCTCTACTGGCTGGCGCTGACGTTGAATGTGCTGGCCCTGCTGGGCGTCGCCAATCTGCTGCGCTCGCGCTTCGGCCGCGCGCTGGTGGCGGTGCGCGACAACCCCGTGGCGGCCACGGCGGCCGGCGTGTCGCTGGTGCGCATCAAGATGATGGCCTTCGTGGTGAGCGCCGCGATGGCGGGACTGGCGGGCGCCCTGTTCGCCGTCCAGAAGACCGTGGTCACGCCGGACGATTTCACCGCCGACTTCTCGATCTTCTTCCTGCTGATGGTGGTGCTGGGTGGCGCCGGCCGGCTGTGGGGTCCGGTGGTGGGCGCGGTCGTATTCTTCCTGGTGCCGGAGCTGCTCACCGCGCTGCAGAGCTGGCGCATGCTGATCTACGGCGTGGCCCTGCTGCTCCTCATGCTCTACGCGCCGCACGGCCTGGTCGGCGCGATCGAGAGCGGCTGGAAGCGCCTGCGCACGCAGCTCGGCCTGTCCAACATTCCGCCCGTGCCGGCGCTGGCCGCGGCGCGCGAGACCGTGCAGCCGGTGGCCGGCGCCGCGCTTTCGGTGCGCGACGTCGAGAAGCGCTTCGGTGGTGTCGCCGCCTTGGCCGGCGTCAGTCTCGACGTGGCAGCCGGCACGACCCACGCCATCGTCGGCCCCAACGGTTCGGGCAAGACCACTCTGCTCAACATGATCTCCGGCTTCTATCCGATCGATGGCGGCGCGATCCTGATCGACGGAAAGTCGGTCGTCGGCATGGCGCCGCACCGTATCGCCCGCAACGGCGTCGGCCGCACCTTCCAGACGCCCCGAATGCTGCCGCAGCTCAGCGTGCTCGACAATGCGCTGCTCGGCGCCTTTCCGGCCGAGCGTCAAGGCGCCGCGGAGGCGGCGCTCAGCCTGCCACGAGCCAGGCGTGAGCAGGCGGCCTCGCTAGGTGACGCGCTGCGTTACCTCGATTTCGTCGGTCTCGCCGATCGGGCGATGGAGCCGGCGGGCGAGCTGCCGCACGGCCAGCAGCGCCTGGCCGAGATCGCCCGCGCCCTGGTCGGCCGGCCGCGCCTGCTGCTGCTCGACGAGCCGGCGGCGGGCCTGTCGCTGGCCGAGCTCGACCGGCTGGGCGAGCTCATCGCGGCGATCGGCGCGTTGGGGACGACCGTGGTGATCGTCGAGCACCATCTCGAGCTGGTGGCCAATATCTGCCGCAGCGTCACCGTGCTGGAACGCGGCACGGTGCTGGCGTCGGGCACGCCGGCCGAGGTGTTCTCCCACGAGGAGGTCATCGCGGCGTACATGGGATCGCACACCGGCGTCGGGCAGGCGGCATCATGAGCGCCGACCGGCCCTGCTGCAGGTGAGCGGCCTGGATGTCGGCTACGGCCATGTCGGCGTGCTGCGCGGCGTCGATCTGGCGGTCACGCGAGGGCGACATCGTCGCCCTGGTCGGCAGCAACGGCGCCGGCAAGAGCACGCTCTTGCGCGCGATCTCCGGTCTGCTGCGACCGTCGGCCGGCCGCATCGTCTTCGACGGCCAGGACATCGCGGGCCAGCCGCCGCATCGCATCATCGATCTCGGCCTGCTGCATGTCGCGGAAGGTCGCCGCCTGTTCCGCCGTCAGAACGTGCACGCCAACCTCGAGCTCGGCCTCTACGGCACGCGCCTCGACAAGGCGGTCGAGCGCCAGCGCTACGATTTCGTCTACGAGCTCTTTCCCATGCTGGCCGAACGGCCGCAGGCGCTGGCCGGCGTGCTGTCGGGCGGCCAGCAGCAGATGCTGGCGATCGCCCAGGCGCTGATGCGCCAGCCCAAGCTCCTGATGCTGGACGAGCCGTCGCTCGGGCTGGCGCCCATCGTCGTCGACCAGGTGATGGAGGTGCTGCAGCGCCTGCGCGCGGCCGGCACCACCATCCTGCTGGTCGAACAGATGGTCGAGCGTGCGCTCGACATCGCCGATCGGGCCTATGTGCTGCAGAACGGCGCGATGATCGGCAGCGGCACGCCCGAGGCGATCCGCGGCGGCGACCTGATACGCCGCGCCTATCTCGGCGCGGTGTCGGATCGGACGTCATAGTGCTGGGGGCGCGCCACTCCAGTGGCGCGGTCTTTCTTCTGCATCGACGAAGACGCGCGACTGGAGTCGCGCGCCCCCAGCCTAAAACGGCTCGATGATGCGCTTGCGCGTCGTGCGCGGCGGCAGCGGGGGCAGGGTGGCCAGCGTCTTGATCAGGATGTCGCGCGTGTCGGCGGGGTCGATCACGTCGTCGTAGTGATAGCGCGCTGCGACCTCGATCGCGGTGTTCGAGCACTTCAGCGCATCGGTCAGCCGCTTGTGCAGCGCCGCGCGCTCCTCGGCGTCGGTGACGGCGTCGAGCTCGGCCTTGTAGATGATGTTGACGGCGCCCTCCAATCCCATGCCGCCATATTCGGCCGTCGGCCAGGCGAGCAGGATGGCGGGATTGAGCGGCTGCGAGCCCATGACGTAGTAGCCGAGGCCATAGGCCTTGCGCAGCACCACCGTCATCACCGGCACCGTGGCGTTGGCGAAGGCGGTGAGCACGCGCGCACTCTTGCGCACCAGGCCGGTGCGCTCGACGTCCGGGCCGACCATCAGGCCGGGCGTGTCGCACAAGGAGAGGATCGGGATGTCGAAGGCGTCGCAGACCTGGATGAAGTGCGCGGCCTTGTCGGAGGCCGGGCTGTCGATCGCGCCGGCCAGGAACATCGGCTGGTTGGCGACCACGCCGACCGGCCGGCCGGCGATGCGGATCAACGACGTCACCACGGCGCGGCCGAAGCCCGCCTTGAGCTCGAGCACGCTGCCGATATCGGCGATGCCGTCGATCACCTTGCGTACGTTGTAGGCGCGCCGCGGATTGTCCGGCACGACGTCGCGCAGCGTCGTGCCGTCGGGCGCCTCGCCCGGCGCGGCGGCGCCGCCGAAATAGCCGAGATACTTGCGCGCCACGGCGATGGCCTCGGCCTCGTCTTCGACCAGAACGTCGATGACGCCCGACGCCACGTGCACCGAGGCCGGGCCGATCTCCTCGGGCGTCAGCTTGACGCCCAGCGCCGCCTCGACCAGCGGTGGGCCGGCCATGCCCAGGGTGGAAATCCTTGGTCGCGATCAGCACGTCGCACATGCCGGCGAGGTTGGCATGGCCGGCGAAGGCGCGGCCGGGCAGGATGCCGACCGTCGGCACCAGCCCCGACAGGCGCGCGAAGACCACGAAGGTCGGCGTGGCGCCGCGGCCTTCGACCTTCATGTCGTGCGGCCGCGCGCCGCCGCCGTCGAGCCAGCACACCACCGGCAGGCGATGGCGCTCGGCATGCTCGAACATGCGGGTCGTCTTCATGTGGTTTATGGCGCTCTGCGTGCCGGCATAGACCGTGTAGTCGTAGATCAGAAGGTCGACCGGCCGGCCGTCGATCTGTGCCGTGCCCATGACGACGCCGTCGGCGGCGCCGGTCATGCCCGACACCGCGGGGCGGGCGAGGCCGCCGTACTCGACGAAGCTGTCGGGGTCGATGAGGGCGGCGATGCCCTCGCGGGCCGTCCAGCGGCCGCGCTTGCGCTGTTGCGCCACCGCCTTCGGGCGCGCGTCATCGAGAATGGCGGCGCGAGCCTCGAGCACCTGCTGCAGGTCGGGCCGCAGGGGCTTGTCTGATTTGGGCTGTGTCATATCGGATCATACTGACGTGCGCCCGGCGTGCCGGACAAGCCGGAACTGGCGTCCGTCGGGCCCGTTGTCTCATATGGCGGCACGGACCCCTAAGCCGGTATCGATGGAAGCACGGCAGGTCGACGAACTGCCGCGAGGCGAGGGCTGGCAGTACGAACCGAAGTGGGACGGCTTTCGCTGCATCGCCAGACGCAACGGCAAGCGGGTCGAGCTGCTGGGCCGGTCGGGCAAGAGCCTGGCGCGCTATTTCCCGGAAATCGTCGAGGCTCTGGCCAGGCTCAAGCCGAGCCGTTTCGTGCTCGATGGCGAGCTCGTGGTCCCGACGGGCAGCACGCTCTCCTTCGATGCACTGCAGATGCGGCTGCATCCGGCGGAGAGCCGCATCCGGCGGCTGTCCGGCGAAACGCCCGCGGTGCTGATCGCCTTCGACATGCTGCAGGTGCCTGACGGAAGCGATCTCGCCTCGCACCCCCTGCGCGAACGGCGCGGAGCGCTCGAGGTCTTCTTCGCGACCGTGGGCGAGCAGACGCGCCTGCGCCTGTCGCCGGCTACCGAGCGGCGAGCCGACGCGTCACGCTGGCTGGCGCGCGCCGGCGGCGGCGAACTGGACGGCGTCGTCGCCAAGCGTCTCGACGAGCCCTATCGCGCGGGCGAGCGGGCGATGCTCAAGATAAAGTGCCTGCGCAGCGCGGACTGCGTGGTGGGTGGCTTTCGTTATGCCACCGCCAGGCGTGAGGTGGGGTCGCTGCTCCTCGGCCTCTACAACGACGAAGGAAAGCTCGATCACGTGGGCTTCACTTCGGCGATCGGCGACGACGAGCGCGCCGCGCTGACCCGCAAGCTGGAGAGACTGCGCGGCGGTCCGGGTTTCACCGGCGATGCGCCGGGCGGGCCCAGCCGCTGGTCGACCGAGCGCAGCGTTCAATGGGAACCGCTGAAACCCAGGCTGGTCGTCGAGGTGCAGTACGATCACGTCACCGGCGATCGCTTCCGCCACGGCACCCGGCTGCTGCGCTGGCGGCCCGACAAGGCGCCGCGCCAATGCACCTTCGAGCAGCTGCGACGCGAGGCCGCCCCCTCGCGCCTGATGCGCAAGATCTTCGCTTAGCTCAGGCCGTCCGCATCCGCTCGGCACGCCGGCGCAGCAGATGGGCGCAGCCCATCAGCAGCACCGTGAGCACGATCGTCAGCGTCGAGACCGCGGCGATCGTGGGGTCGATCTGGAAACGCAAATCGTCCCACATGCGGCGCGGCAGGGTGACCGCACCGGAGCCCGACAGGAAGAGCGCCACCACCAGCTCGTCGAAGGACGTGATGAAAGCGAAGAGCGCGCCCACCAGCACGCCGGGCCGGATCAGCGGCAAGGTCACCTGGAAGAACGTCCCGCCGGGCGTGGCGCCCAGGCTGAGCGCGGCCTGCTCCAGCCTGGGGTCGATGCCGGCCAGGCTGGCGCTGACGCTGGTCACGACAAAGGGAACGGCAAGGCAGGTGTGTGCCAGCACCAGGCCGATCGGCGAGCCGACCAGCCCGTAGCGTGAAAAGGCGTAGTAGATGCCGATCGCCACCACGATCACCGGCACGATCAGCGGCGACAGGATCAGCCCGGCCGCCACGATGCGGAGCGCGCGCGGCAGGCGGGCGATGCCCAGCGCCGCCAGGGTGCCGAGCAGGGTCGCCAGCACGACGGTCGCGGCGGCCACCCAAAGGCTGAGCCAGGTAGGCCGCAGCCAGTCCTCGTTGCCGAAATAGGCGGCGTACCAGCGCAAGCCGAAGGATGGCGGCGGGAAGGTGAGGTAGGTGGCCGAGGAGAACGACACCACGACCACGACGACGATGGGAAAGGCGAGGAACAGCAGGATCAGCCCGACGACGGTCGTCGGCAGAAATCCGAGCGGCTTTCATCGCGTGTTCATCCGGAAGGCAGTGCCGATGCCGGGCAGGCGATAGCAGGCCGCGATGAGCGCCAGCGCGGTCGCCAGCAGCACGGCAGATAGGGTCGCCGCATAGGCCCAGTTGAGCTGGTCGACCTGCTGCGCGATCAGCATCGAGAGCGTGATCTCGCGCGGGCCGCCCACCATGGCGGGCGTGATGTAGAAGCCCAGCGCCAGGACGAAGACCAGCAGCACGCCCGCGGCGACGCCCGGCATGGAGAGCGGCAGGATCACCTGGCAGAAGGTCTTGAAGGGCGTGGCGCCCAGCCCCGACGCGGCGCGCGCCAGCGAAGGGTCGATCTGCCGGAGCGCATTGGCGATCGGCAGGATCATGTAGGGCAGCAGGATGTGGACCATCGCGATCTGCGTGGCGAGCGGCGTATTGAGGATGCGCAACGGCCGCTCGAGCAGGCCGGCGGCGAGCAGGGCCTCGTTGATCAGCCCGTGCCGTCCCATCAGCACCATCCAGGCATAGCTTCGCACCAGAACGCTGGTCCAGAAGGGCAGCAGGATCAGGATCAGGATGAGCGGCGCCCAGCGCCGCGAGCGCACCAGGGCAAGCGCTACAGGGTAGCCCAGCAGCAACGCTCCCAAGGTCACGATCACGGACGTGTAGAGCGTGTTCCAGAAGACCTTCTGGAATACTCCATCGTCCGCCAGCATCGCGTAGTGCGACAGGCTCCAGACCGGGTCGGAGACGCTGCGCATCAGCATCGTCACAACCGGCAGGGCGTAGAAGGCCACCATGAAGAGGAGCAGCGGCGCCGCCAGCAGCAGTGGGATCAAGGCTGGGGGCGCGCGACTCCAGTCGCGCGTCTTCGTTGCGCCAGACAAAGATCGCGCCACTGGAGTGGCGCGCCCCCAGCGAGCTACCTCAGACAAGGATCGTGTCCGCGATCGACCAGGCGATCTCGGTCCGCTCGCCGACCGAACGACGGCGGATCGCCGCGCTCGACGGCTCCTTCAGCACCATGGCGGTGCCGTCATTGGCCTGCAGCATGTAGCGGCAGCGTTCGCCGGCAAAAACCGCCTCGGTCACCGTAACGCTCAGGCGGTTCTGCGGCGCACTCGACTGCCAGGCGCCGTCGGTGAAGCGCAGGCGTTCCGGCCGCGTCGTCAGCATCACCTTGTCGCCGGCGGCCGGTCGGCCGGGACAGAGGGCGCGCATGATCGCGCCGTCGCACTCGGCCACGACCACGTCATCCTCGATGCCGCGCACGATGGCGGGCAGGAAATTCAACTCGCCGATGAAGGCGGCGACGAAGCGGCTGCTCGGCCGGTCGTAGAGATCTTCGGGCCGCCCGACCTGCGCCACCAGGCCTTCGTTCATGACGGCGATGCGGTCCGACATGGTGAGCGCTTCTTCCTGGTCGTGCGTCACGTAGATGAAGGTGATGCCGAGATCGGCATGCAGGCGGCGCATCTCGAGCTGCAGGTTCTCGCGCAATTGCTTGTCGAGCGCGCCCAGCGGCTCGTCCATCAGCAGGAGGCGCGGCTTGAAGACGATGGCGCGGGCGAGCGCCACCCGCTGCTGCTGGCCGCCCGAAAGCTGGCGCGGATAGCGCTCGCCATAGCCCGGCAGGTGCACCAGCTCGAGCGCCTCGCCGACCAGCTTCGCGCGCTCCGCCTTGGCGACGCCGCGCTGCTTCAGCGGGAAGCCGATATTCTCGGCCACCGTGAGATGGGGAAACAGCGCGTAGTTCTGGAACACCATGCCGATGTTGCGGCGATAGGGCGGCATGGCGACCACCGACTTGCCGTCGATGGCGATGTCGCCGGCCGTCGGCATCTCGAAGCCCGCGATCATCATCAGCGTGGTCGTCTTGCCCGACCCGCTCGGTCCCAGCAGGGTCAGAAACTCGCCCGAGCGGATGTCGAGCGAGACGCCGGCGACCGCGGCCACACGGTCGTAGCTCTTCTCGAGGGCGGCGAGCGACACCGACGCGCCGCGGCCGGCGCCGTTCATGGCCGTCAGCTCAGCAGCCATTTGTTGAACCGGTTGACGACGGCCTCGCGATTGTCGATCCACCAATCGTAGTCGTAGTTCACGAGCTGCGACTTGATGGCGGGCGCGCTCGGCAGGATCTCCAGCCGCGCCGGCGGGATGTACTCGTTCGACTCGCTGTTGACCGATCCGTAGGGGATGCCAAGCGCGACACGGGCCTGCGGGATCGCCATCGTCGAGTAGGCTGCGAACTTCATCGCGTTCCCCTTGTTCTTGGCGCCCTTCGGAATGCCCCAGGCGTCGCGCTTCAGCAGCCCCTGGCTCCAGCTGATGGCGCCGGGAACGCCGGCCGCCTGCAGCGCCGCCATGCGGCCGTTCCAGACAGTCGTCATGACGACCTCGCGGTCGGTCAGGAGCTGAATCGGCACGGCGCCGGTGTCCCACCACTTGACGACGTCCTTCTTGATCTTGTCGTAGCTCGCGAAGGCCTTGTCGATATCGATGCGGATAGACCTTGTCGGGCGGCACGCCGGCCGCCATCAGGGCGAACTCCATCTCGGGCCAGCCGCCGGCGCTGGTGCCGACCATGGCGCGGTCGCCGGGAAACTTCTTGGTGTCCCAGAAATCGGCCCAGCCGTTCGGCACCGCGCCCTTGAAGGCGTCGGTGCGGTAGCCCAACACCTGCGCCCACACCAGCATCTCGAGGCCGTATTCGAAGCGGTAGGCCTTGTCGACGCCGGCATCGACGAGGTCGTAGTCGATCTTCTCGAAATAGTCGCCGGTCTTCTGCAGGTTCATGATCGAGCCGCGGCTGAGCTGCGCCATGTCCCATTCGACGTTGCCGGTCTCGACCATGGCCTTGACCTTGGTCGGATCGGATCCCGGGAAGGCGCGCACCTTGATGCCCGAAAGTTTTTCGAACGGCTCGAAATAGGCCTTCTGCTGCGTCTCCTGCATGGTGCCGCCGAAGGTGGCGATGCGGACCTCGCCGGTGCCCTTCAGCGCGTCCGGGATAGAGGTGACTTCGGGCCAGGCGGCCTGGGCAAGTGCCGGGCGGATGAACGGCGCGGCGAGGCCGGTGCCGAGCAGCCCGAGAGCGGTGCGGCGGCCGAACGGTGTTTTCGAACGATGACTGCGCATGATGGCTGGTGCCTTCCTGCTCGGGTTGATCAGTACGCCAGAAGATTGTCGCGGAACTGCGTATGCTCGTAGGCCTTGCGCATGAGGCCGCGATCCTGGAGGGCGGGGATCAGCCCGTCCTCGATCTCGGCCAGGGTGCGGCGATTGACGTTGGGCATCGAGAACAGGAAGCCGTCGCCGCCCACCTCCTGCATCACCTCGCCCATGCGGGCGGCAACGGCGTCGGGCGTACCGCACCAACTCGACCGACAGGTCGACAGCGTTGAAGCTTGCCATGGTCTCGCGGATGGATCGGCCCTTCGCCATCGCGCGGAACTGCTCGAGGTTGAGCTGATGGCCGTTGGTCGTCACGTGATCGGGCAGGGGCTTGTCGAGATCGAACTTGGCGAAGTCGATGTTGGTCACCTTGCCGAAATGCGCCAGCCGCTCTTCGATGTGCTCCATGGCAAGGCAGGCCCGCTTGCGCTTGCGCTCCTGCGCTTCTTCCATGGTCTCGCCCAGGATCGGGTTGATGAGGAAGAGCACCTTGCAGTCGGACGGCTTGCGGCCTTGTGCCACCATGTGCTTGTGCACGTCGTCGCGATAGGCGCGCATGGCGTCGATGCCCTTGGCGTTGACGACGATGGTGTCGGCATGGGCGGCGGCGAACTTGCGGCCGCGCGGCGAGCCGCCGGCCTGGGCGATCACCGGCTGGCCCTGCGGCGCCGGGCCCGAGTTGAGCGGGCCGCGCGTGCTGAAGTACTTGCCCTGGTAGTTGACGGCATGGACCTTGGTGTGATCGACCAGCACGCCGCTCTTGCGGTCGGCGACGATCGCGCCCGGCTCCCACGAGCCCCACAGGCCGCGGCAGACTTCCATGTATTCGTCGGCCATGTCGTAGCGCAGGTCATGGTCGGGCATGCCCTGCATGCCGAAGTTCATCGCCGCGAAGTCGGAGCTGCCGGTCACGGCATTCCAGCCGATGCGACCGCCCGACACCTGGTCGAGCGTCGCCACCAGGCGGGCCAGCAGGTAGGGGTGATAGGCGTAGGTGCCGAAGGTCGGAACGATGCCGATGCGCGACGTCACCTGCGTCATCAGCGCCGCCACCACCGACGGATCCTGGCGCGGCACGGCGATGCCGTTCTTGAGGTAGATCTCGGTCGAGCCGCCGAAGCTCTCGCCGACATAGGACGAGTCCTCGAGCAGGATGTAATCGAAGCAGGCGCGCTCCAGCGTGCGCGCCATGTTCAGGAACAGTTCGGGCATCATCCAGTTCTGGCCGATATGCCCGGTCCAGGGCTCGCCCCAGGCTTGCACGCTCGACCCTTGCAAGAACCACGCGAGATGAAACGGTTTGGTGGTCACTGCTGCGCTCTCCACGATTGTGCTGCTCCGGCCCGGATGGGCGAGGGAGACGCAAATACTGTGCCGAGGACGGGGCTTGATCAACGACGTCTGGCAATCGGAACCGGGGAGAGGTTATAGTCGTCCGAGCACCAAGCGTGAGGCTTGCCGCGATGCCCATATCGTATACGGAGCTTCCGGACTCGACCTACCTCGATTTCACCAGCTACCGCAGCGGAGCCGCGGCTCTGAGCGGCGGGACGCCGGTGGCACACTTCACGATGAACGTCGCCCTGGTGCTGGACCGCGCGAACGATCCGACGGCGTTGCTGGATTCCAATTGGGGGTCGCGCCAGCAGCAGCTCGCTGCCCTGAACCAGAGCGGCACGCTGTGGTCGACCTACGGCGCCGATCCGACGAAGTACAGCGCCGTTCTGGCTGCCCTGCACGCCGAGGGCGTCCAAACGGTCGATGAGCTCGGCGCCAACGGCTATGTCTCGTCGGTCGAGTCGCGCACGATCTGGGTGCATCTCGACGAGACGAACTTCACCACGCTTTTTGGCCCCGGTGCCACTCTTCTCGCGGGCACGACGCCGACAGGCCAGACGACCTTCTACTGGCACGGTAACCTGTCCTTGCCGGATGCCATGGTGTCCGCGGGGGTGAGCGGCCTGTGGTTCGACACGGGGCGGTTCGAAGCGGTGCTGCCCAATCCCGGTGGCGGCGTGCAGGCGGCGATGCCGCAGGGTCCGCAGAGCCTCGGGAATTCTGCGGGAAGTGCTTCAACGAATATCTTTCCGCAGCAGATCGCGGATGATTACTACAATTTTCCGCTGTCCGGCGCCTTGTGGGATCCGGCATCCGGCGGTGCGGTGCCGACCAAGGCGATCGGCCTCGTCGAGCCTGGCGTGGGCACCGCGTTGCCGGCGGGCAGCGCCAGCTTTCAAACGCTGATCGATCACTATCGCCACGAAGCAGGCATCAGCACGCCGGCCAACGTCGTCACCGTCGCCAAAGGTGGCCAGGAATATCCCACCGTGGTGCCGCCCGCTTTCAATCCGGCGGGTGAACGCTCGCTCGATGTTGGAGTCGTGACGGCGATCAATCCGCAGAGTCCGCTTATCGTCTATGCCGGGTCGGGTACGGCGCAAGATGCGGAGTTCAATGCATTCACGGCCTATCAGTCGGCCTTCTGGGACACCAGGAACAATCCTGAAGTCATTACATCTTCCTTCGGCTTCACGCCGCAGGTCGCACCGGGTTCACCCTTCGACTTCGCCGCACGGGAACTGTTCATCGATGCGGCGCTGCGCAACATCTCGGTCTTTTCGGCCAATGGCGACGGCGGGTCGGGTAACCAGTACGGCAACGGACTCACCAATGTCGGGAGCAGCAGGGCCAGTCCTTTTGGCGTGATGGTGGGCGGCACCTCGCTCAGCACGCTGAATGCGGCCGTGATGGATGCGACCTTGGACCATGTCGTGGCGTTGGCGACGGCGGACGATCCGGCGACGATCTGGCAGCTCGTTGCCGGCGGGCTGACGAGCCTGCCGAGCGAGGCCAATGGCGCCGCGACACTGGTCGAGACCGTTTGGAACAAGTATTTCCTGGATGGCACGAAGATCGGGCAGGGTGCCGATTCAACCGGCTTCATCCACAACAACACGGGCTCGGGCGGCGTGGATCCGAGCCAGCCTGTCCCCTCATACCAGAGCGCCTTCGGCCTCACGCCGACGACATCGGACCCCGACCACCTGGTCGGCCGCGGCACGCCGGATGTGTCGGCCAACGCCGGCGGCAATATGTTCTACCGGGTACCCGGCCCGGCCATGACGAGTATACAAAACGACGATGGCACCAGCGCCGCGACGCCGCTCTGGGCGGCCCTGACGTCGCAGTTCAATGCGATCTTCCATGACCAGGGGCTGCCGAACCTGGGCTACATGAACGACCTGCTCTACATCGCGGCGGCCGTCGCGCCGGGGTCGTTCAACGACATCACCATGGGCAACAACACGTCGTCCTTCACCTTTGGCGGCGCGTTCACGAGCGATGGCCATGCCGTCACGCCGACCGGCTTCGGCTACTATGCCGGGCCGGGCTACGATCTGGTGACTGGCCTCGGCACGCCGAACGGCGTTCTGCTGGGGCGCGCGCTCACCGCGATCGCCCATTCCCAGATGTCGTTCGGCAGCAGCCCCGATGTCATCAATCCGGATGGCCACGGTGGCTGGACCAGCGGCGCCGACCAGAGCCTGTTGTTCCAGACCATGTCCGACGCCGTGACGGCGGTGGGTCTGCATACGGGGCCGGACGCTTTCGGCTTCTTCAGCGCGGCCTCGGACAGTTTCGCCTGGACGAGCCGCATGGCCGAGCAATCGCTGCAGCCCGACTTCGATCCGTCGCTTGTCATCATGTTCGACAAGCAGGCGCAGGGTGGCTTGATGCAGGAGCACCTGTCGTCGGGGGAGGCCCTGGCGGTGTCGATCAACGTATCGCCAGCCCAGGCGATACAGGCCGGCTTGAGCAGTTCGTTCGGTTTCGCCGATTTCCTGTCGGGCGATGCCGCCGTGCGGGTGGCGCGTCCCGTGGCGGTGGCCGAAACGGCGGACGGCGGGAGCAACGAAGTCGCCATCGTGCGCCTGCGCCAGGATGGCCAGGACGACCTGTCACTCACTTTCTATCGCGTCGACGATCTCTCGGGCACGATCAACGGCCTGCATCCCGGTGATGCCGGCTATCATGCGGCCCTGGAGAGCCGCGCCTATCAGCTGAGTTCTGGCGCCACCTCCGTCTCCGGTCCGGGCTACGGCAACTACGCACAGGCCGACCTCATGCACGTCAATGCGGGCGACCTCATTGCCATGCAGCTGACCAACAACACCCACGGCGACACCTATCTGGGCTTCGCGCAGGCCAACGAGACGATCAACGGCCAGCATGTCGGCCATCTGTGGAACTACGGCCTGAACACCTGGGGCTGGGAAGATACCCGTGGCGGTGGCGATCACGATTATAACGATCTGATCGTGCAGTTCGACTTCACCAGCACGTCGGGCCACGGCTGGCTCACCTAGGGGCACCCGCCTAACGTCCGCGAAACGTCCGGTCGACCTGTTCGAGCATGGGCTTCACGAGATACGACATCACGGTTCGCGGCGACGTCTCGATGAAGGCCTCGACCGGCATGCCCGCCACGGGATGCAGTCCGTCCATGCGCGCGAGCTCGCTGTCGGGGATGCGGATCCTGATCGAGTAGTAGCTCTCGTTTTTCTTGTCGTCCTGCGTGACGTCGGCGCCGATTTCGATCACCTCGCCGTTCAATTCGGGCGTCGTGCGACGGTTGAAGGCGGAGAAGCGCACGACCGCCTTCTGCCCCAGATGGATCTGGTCGACATCGCTGGGCTGCACTTTGGCTTCGATGATGAGCGCGTCGCTGTCGGGCACGACCAGCATGACCACCTCGCCGGCCTGGATCACGCCGCCCACCGTGTGTACGGACCGCTGGAAGACCTTGCCATCCTGGGGGGCGATGAGATCGATGCGCTTCAGCAGGTCCTCGGCCGCGACCCGTTTTTCGCCCAGCTCGGATTTCTTGCCGCGGATTTCGGCGAGATCCTTGCCGACCTCGGTGCGCAGATCCTCGTCGATCTGGATGATCTTGAGCTGGGTCTCGGCAATGCGACCGCGCGCCTGCGCGATCGAGGCGATCAGCGCGCCGCGCTCGCCCTCGAGGCGGGCGCCGTCGCGCTCAAGGGTGGTCACGCGGCTGAACGGCACCAGGTTCTGTTTCCACAGTCCGCGCACGCCTGCGAGCTCCTGCTGGATCCAGTCGATCTCCTTGGCCTTTGCCTGCTCCTGCTCGACATTGCCCTGGATCTGCTGGCGAAGCTGATCGACCTGCTCCATGAGCTGGGCCTTCTGGCCCGCGCGCGCAGCCTGGCGGATCTCGAACAGCTTCTGCTCGCTCCCCACCACTTGGGCCACTTCGGGATCGTCGCGGCGCGACAGCAGCTCGGCGGGAAACCTGACCTTGTCGGCGCCGTCGCGTTCGGCCTCGTCGCGCGCCTGGCGTGCGGCCAGTTCGTCGAGGGCCTTGGTGACGATGGCGAGGTTGGTGCGCGCCTGCGTCTCGTCGAGACGGGCCACGATGTCGCCCTTCTTGACATGATCGCCGTCCTTGACGCGAAGGTCGCCGACGACGCCGCCGGTCGGATGCTGCACCTTCTTCACGTTGGAATCGACCACGAGCTTGCCCTGCGCGATCACGGCGCCCGAGATCTCGGTCAGCGTCGCCCATCCGAAGATGATGCCGCCCACGACGAGGACGGCGGCGAGGCCCAGGAGAAGATGCCGCTTCAGCGACTGATGAAAGGGATTTCGGCCAGTCATGATGCACTTTCCTGCGAACGGCTGCCGCTGCGCAGCGCCAGGGGTTCGCCCGTTCGTCCGCGCGGCGCCGCTTCGCGCAGGACGGATTCCTTCGGTCCGAAGGTCTGCTGCCGCCCGTTCAGCATGATCAGGACATTGTCGACGCCGGCCAGCGCGCTCGGGCGATGGGCGACCACGACCACGATGCCGCCGCGCGCCCGAACGCCCAGAATGGCGCCGGTCAGGGCGTCGTCGCCGTCGCGGTCGAGATTGGAATTGGGCTCGTCGAGGACGACCAGGAACGGATCGCCGTAGAGCGCGCGGGCGAGCCCGATCCGCTGGCGCTGGCCCGACGACAGGGCGGAGCCGTTTTCGCCAACCTGGGTCTCGTAACCGTCAGGCAAGGCCAGGATCAGGTCATGCACGCCAGCCGCCTTGGCCGCCGCAATCACCGCGTCTGCCGGAGGGTCGGCCGTGAAGCGGGAAATGTTCTGGGCGACGGTGCCGCCGAACAACTCCATGTCCTGCGGCAGGTAGCCGATATGCGGCCCCAAAGCTTCCGCTGTCCACTGATCGAGCGCGGCGCCGTCGATCCGGATCTTGCCCTGGGCGGCCGGCCAGATGCCGACGATGGCCCGCGCCAGGGAAGACTTTCCCGACGCGCTGGGTCCGATCACGCCCACCCCCTGGCCTGCCTTGAGCTGGAAGGCGACGCCCTGGACGACCAGCCGCGGGCTGCCGGGCGGGCTCACGCTCACGCCTTCGAGGGTGAGCGACGCGGCCGGTTTCGGCAGCTCCATGCGCGCCTGGTCGGTCGGCAGCATGGCGAGCAATCCATTGAGGCGGTGCCAGCTCTGGCGCGCCGCGGTGAAGCCCCGCCAGTTGGCGATCGCCACCTCGACAGGCGCCAGGGCGCGCGACGTCAGGATCGAGCTCGCGATGATGATGCCGGCCGACGCCTGCTGATTGACCACGAGATAGGCGCCGATCCCCAGCACCGCCGACTGCAGCGCCATGCGCAGGACGCGCGAAAGCCCGCCCAGCCCGCCGGTGATATCGGCGACGCGCTGCTGCGCCTGGAGATGGCGCCGGTTGTAGTCGCTCCAGCGCAAGGCCAGCCGCCCGGCCATGCCCATGGCGTGCACGACCTCGGCGTTGCGGCGACTGGCTTCGGCCAGAGCCATCCGGCTGTCCGCCAGGCCGGAGGCTTCCCGCGCCGGCCGGCGGCTCAGGAACTCGGTCAGGAGCGTGATGGTCACGAGGATCAGCCCTCCCACCGTCGCCGTGATCCCGATCAAGGGATGGAACAGGAAGCAGATCGCCAGATAGAGCGGCATCCACGGCAGATCGAACAGCGCTGCCGGGCCCACGGTCGACATGAACGAACGGATGCGGTCGAGATCGTGCAGCGGCTGGTAGCCCGGCGGCGTCAGCGCTTTCAATGGCAGCTTGGCGGCGACATCGTAGACGCGCTGGCTCAGCGTTTCGTCGATCGAGCCCGCGATTCGCACCAGGACGCGGCCGCGGACAACGTCGAGAAGGCCCTGGAAGCCGAACATGACCGCCGCCAGGATGCTGATGCCGACCAGAGTCGGGATGCTGCGGCTCGGGATGACCCGATCGTAGACTTCGAGCATGAAGACCGGCCCGGTCAGTTGCAGCATGTTGAGCACGGCGCTGAACAGACCAACGCCGATCAGGGCGTGGCGGCAATCGGCCAGCGCCGTCGACAGGGGCGATCGGGGGCCGTGGCGCAGCCAGTGCTGGCCGACAGAGGGCCGCGCGGCGCTCGGGTTCGCCGCGGAAGGGCTTGCTGCTGCCATCGAACCCCTGAGATTTCCTGTCGGCAATGTCATCCTACGCGCCAAGACTGTAGCACAAGGCCCCGTTATGCATCGGGAATCGCAGGCGGGCGGGGGCGAAAATTTCGCCCGACAAGCCGTTTGATCCGGCCAGCAAGGCCTCTGGAGGCCTGCCTCCGAATAGCGTCGGCGGTTTCGCCCAGGATGGCGTCGAGCGTGTCGCTGGCCGCGTGGGCGGCGATCCCGGCGCGGGCGGTGAGCTCGTCCAGTCGGCCGAGTGCCGCCAATGCGGCGCGGGCCACGCCTTCGCTGCTGTAGGCGGTGATCTCGACACCCCAGCCGCCTTCGAAGGCCGGCTGGGCGAAGGCGCATCCCTCAGTGGCGATGACGGGGATGCCGAGACGCTGGGCCTCCGTGAATATGCCGGATCCGCGCGACTTGTAGACTTTCCGGTCATAGGGCAGCAGGACCAGATCCGCCCGGCCGAGCCAGGCTGCGTATTCCTCCTGCGCCAGCACGTCCTGGCGAACCACGACCCTTTGGCCGAGGGCCGACAGCCGGTCGAACGTCGCTTGCTCATCCTCGGCATCCGATCCGTCCACGATGCCGTGGATCAGGAACGTGACGTCTGGGCTGTGCCGCAGCACATGCTCGACCGCCTCCGGCAACAGCCGGTAACCCTTGGGCCGATTGGCGAACCCGGCGCAGACGATGGTTGCCGCTGAGCCCGGTCTTTCGGCGCGGGCGGTACCGCTGACCGGCACGAGGCCGGGGCCGGGCGCGATCTGGACATCGAGGTCGAGAAGCGCGCGGTAGAACGCCGCCATTGGCGGGGTCTCGCAATAGGCTTGCAGGCGTCGCTGGTTTCCAGTGCGTATGTTCAGGCTGGCCTTGAGGTCGGCGAAGGCATCGCGGCATTCGGCCGTGGCGGCAGCGGCAGATGGATCGTCCGTCGCCATCTTGAAGTGCGGTCCGTACAGCAACCACAGCACGACGTGCGGTGCATACACCAGTTTGCGCCGCTTCAAATACCGGGCAACGGCCATGGCCAGGACCTGGTCGCAACAGGGAAGAATGAGAAGGTCAGCCGAAGCTGCCCCTTGCAGCGCCCGCGACAGTTGCCGGCTTGTTTCTGCGACGTTGTGCGCGAACTCGCCGGCATCCGTGTAATCCCGGCCATACACCGACTTGGTGAAGGTCGGCGTGCAGCCAAGAGCGCCCACGACGTCGCGCTCGGCATAGGCCGATGCCAGGCAGGAGAAGTCGATGCCAAGCTTCGCGAGCTCGCTCTGCAGCCGCAAGACCGTGTTGTAGTGATGCCCTCCCTTGGAACGGAGCGCCGGGTCGATGATCAGGGCTCTCATGATGGGAAATACCTCCGCCACGGCGGCCGCAGCGATTCGGCGGCGCGCCGGGCCAGCATGGCAAGGCGCCAGCGCCGGCTGAACTCGTAGGCCCGATAGAGGTGCTGCTCGGGCGCGCGCACCTGGAGGGGCGGAAAGATGCAGAGCTGGCCGCCCGATCGCGCGATCGTCTCGTTGAAGGCGACATGTTCGGAGACTTCGCGGCCGGCCTCGTCGAGGCCGCAATAGCGGGCCGCCAGCGCGGCGGACATCCGGTAGATGCCGAGGCCGCCGAAGGCCGATCGCACGGCGATCGGCGACAGCGCGGCGGGGATCTCGATCTGGCGGGCGAAGACTTCGCGGAACTTGGCAGCCTCGAAGCTTTCTTCCGCTGCCCGTCCCCAGATCGGATGCCAGCAGTCCTGCGGGCACCAGCGATCGTGACGCAGCGCCCACACGTCGTAATAGCGCGGCGCCGCGTTGGCCAGGACGGCAGCCCTCGCCGGACTGCCGTCGAGCCAGCGGACAGCCTGCGCAAAGCTCTCGGCGTGGGCGGGAAACGCCAGGACGTCGTCAAGGTCGGCGATCACGAGGTGATCGTAGCCCGCCCAGTCGGAGCGGCTGATCTCATCGAGACAGATGTTGCGCGCATGGGCGATGCGCTCGGTGCGCTTGGGCAGCCGGTCCGCCAGGACGCCGAGATCGATCACCTTGCCGCGACGGCCCCCGTGCTGGGCATCGCCTAGCCAACGCTGCAGGATCGAGAGCGACTCGTCGGCGCTGTCGCTGACCGCGAAGACGAAGGACGTCTCGGCATACAACGCGGCAAAGCGGCCAAGGGTCGCCAGGACGCCGGGAAGGTGGATCGCGCAATCTCGCGCCACGCCCGCGAAGACAGCGCGCGACAGGATCGATGCGCTCACCGGGATCGCGGGGCGCCCGGCGACGGGTCTGTCTTGCCGAACAGCCGTCCGAGCACGCCGCTTCGACCGGGTTTCGGTGGGTCTTCCGCGGGCGGCGGTTTCGCGGCCTCGCCGGCGATGAGCGCCACGGCCTCGGCGTGACGTCCCTCGCCAAAGGCCATGCGAAATGCCTCGGCATCGCTTTCCAGGACTGTGCGGATCAACTTCAGGGTGGGGATTTCGGACGGCCTCCCAGGGTCGCGTCGAGGAATTGTATTTGCCGCCCATGACGGTCGCGTTCGAGTGCTTGTTTCGTCCGTGCATGCGGTAGGCATAGAGCGCCTCGTGGATCGCAACGACGCCGGTGAGGAGGGCGGCGAAGGTCGACAGGTAGAAATCGACATACAGCCTGAGATCGTCGTTCGTTGGCACGAGCACGAGATCGACGAAGCTGCGGCGGAACATCATGCTCGCCGTACTGTTGGTGGCGCCGCCCGGCGTCCAGTGGGGATGGAACGTGATCTTGCCGTTGGTCGGCCAGGCAAGCTCGCCGGTTTGCGGATCGAGCGTCGGGATCAGTCCGGCAACGATCTTTCGCGGCGCTGTCTCGGTGGGAATGGAATCGAACCACCACGCGGTCCCGGCGAGGATCCGGTCGTCGGCATCGATGATGTGCGAGTCGCAATAGGTCAGCGCGACGGGAATATCGGCATTCATGTGCGCGGCGAGATGTCGGGCGACGAAGTCGGGGTACCACAGGTCGTCCGAATCGAGGAAGCAGACGAACGGTGTGTCGAGCTCGGCTAGGCCGCGCCGGATCGCGCCGCCCTGGCCCAGGTTCGATTCGAGCTTGATGTAGCGAAAGCGGCCGTCGTCGAGCTGCGACAGGCAGGCGCGGATGGTCTCGTCGGACCGGTCGGTCGAGGCATCGTCGACGACGACCGCGCGGATATTGCGGACGGTCTGCCGCGCCACCGACTGGATGGCCCTGGCGATGAAGTCGCAGTTGTTGTGATTGGCGATGACCACGCCAACAGTGGGAGCTACCGGCATTCTCGTTGGACCATGATTTGGGGAACTTCGGCGAAAGCAGCAATCCGCGCAACGTCGCAGTGATTTGGGGCTAAGCCCCGGGCGTCGCCGGTTTCAGCCGCAAATGCAGCGTTTCCCCGATGCGGAACAACGAAGCCTCCCTTCCGCTTGCCCTTGGCCTTATAGTCCGCTTGGATGGGATGGTTATCAATGAGAAGTAGAGGGGGAATTGGCGCATGAGCGACGTCCAGTACAAGGTCGCGAAAACGGTTCGCGAGGCGGCCAGCCTTATGCTTGCCGCCAAGGGCAAAGGCTACATCCTGGCCGGAGGCACCGACCTTCTGGTGCAGATGAAGTCCGGCGCCCGGACCCCCGGGGTGATCGTCGACGTCAAAAAGATCCCTGAGATGGTGAGCGTCTCCGAAAAGAACGGCGCCTTCACCATCGGCGCCGCCACGCCAGCCGCCGTGCTGGGCGAGCACAAGAAGCTGCGCAAGGCATGGCCCGGGGTGATCGAGGCCGTCAACCTGATCGGCTCGACCCAGATCCAGGGCCGCGCCTCGGCCGGCGGCAATCTCTGCAACGGCTCGCCGGCCGCCGACAGCGTGCCGGCCCTGGTCGCGGCGGGCTGCATCGTCAATGTGGCGGGCCCCACGGGCAAGCGCGCCGTGCCGGTCGAGAAGTTCTGTACCGGCCCCGGCAAGACCTCGCTGAAGCCGGGCGAGATCGTGGTCAGCCTGACCTTGCCCAAGCGGCCGAAGAACTCGTCGGACGCCTACCTGCGCCTGATCCCGCGCACCGAGATGGACATCGCCGTCGTCGGCGTCGGCATCTCGCTCACCATGAAGGGCGACACCGTCACGGACGCGCGCGTCGGCCTCGGCGCCGTGGCACCCACCGTGCTGCTGGTCGACAAGGCGGCCAAGGCGCTGATCGGCTCCAAGCTCGACGACGCGGCGCTCGACGCGGCGGCGGCCGCCTGCTCGGCGGCCTGCAAGCCGATCGACGACAAGCGCGGCACCATCAAGTATCGCACCAAGATCGCCGGCGTGCTGCTCAAGCGCACAGCCATGATCGCGCGCGATCGCATCAACGGCATCGAACACCACGGACACCGCCCGGTTTAATGGGCCCGTCTATGGGTCCGGTTTAGGAGGAATTGCAAGCACATGGCCAAGATCCACGTCAACACCACCATCAACGGCGCCCCGACCGAGTTCCTGTGCGACGCCAACCAGACCCTGCTCGATGTCCTGCGCGACAATCTCGGGCTCACCGGCAGCAAGGAAGGCTGCGGCTCGGGTGACTGCGGCGCCTGCAGCGTCATGCTCAACGGCCGCTTGGTCTGCTCCTGCCTGGTGCTCGGACCCGAGACCGAAGGCATGAAGATCGAGACCATCGAGGGCCTCGCCAAGGGTGACAAGCTGCATCCGCTGCAGAAGAAGTTCGTCGAGATGGCCGCGCTTCAGTGTGGCATCTGCACGCCGGGCTTCCTGATCGCCTCCAAGGCGCTCCTGGAGAAGACACCCAACCCGACCGAGACCGAGGTCCGCTACTGGCTGGCGGGCAACCTCTGCCGCTGCACGGGCTACGACAAGATCGTCACCGCGGTCCTCGAAGTGGCCGCCGACATGAGGGAGTCCGCCTGATGAGCCACGCCCCCAACACCACCGGCAAGTACAAGTGGATCGGCACGCGTCCCGATCGTCCCGACGGCGCCGACAAGGTGACCGGCCGCGCCCGCTTCGGCGCCGACTTCAGCCTGCCCGGCCAGCTGATCGGCAAGGTGCTCAGAAGCCCGCACGCCCATGCCGAGATCAAGTCCATCGACACGTCCAAGGCCCTGGCCCTGAACGGCGTGAAGGCGGTGATCACGGCCGAGGACTTCCCCGACCAGCCCAACCTCATCGTGCCGACCGGCGAGATGCAGGTGAACATGCGCGACATCACGCGCAACATCATGGCGCGCGAGAAGGCGCTCTATGAGGGCCATCCGGTTGCCGCCGTCGCCGCGGTGTCGGAGGCGATCGCCAAGCAGGCGCTGGCGCTGATCAAGGTCGACTACAAAGTGCTGCCGCACGTCATCGACGTCGCCGAGGCGATGAAGCCCGACGCGCCCATCCTGCACGACCATCTCCTGACCGAAGGCGCCAACCCGCCGGCCACCAAGCCCTCGAACATCGCCAAGCGCATCGAGTTCAAGAAGGGCGACGCCCACGCGGCCTTCGACAAGGCCGAGGTGGTGATCGAGAAGGACTACACCACGCAAGCCGTGCACCAGGGCTATATCGAGCCGCACGCCACGCTGGCGTCCGCCGCCGAGGACGGCCAGGTCCAGGTCTGGTCGACCACCCAGGGGCACTTCCAGGTGCGCGGCTTCTGCAGCCGGCTGCTGGGCCTCGATACCTCGCAGATCCGCGTGACGCCGACCGAGATCGGCGGCGGCTTCGGCGGCAAGACCGTGGTCTATCTCGAGCCTTTGGCCATCCGGCTCAGCCAGAAGTCGGGCAAGCCGGTGAAGATGACCATGGCGCGCGACGACGTGTTCCGCGCCTCCGGCCCCGCGCCGGGCGGCAACGTCAAGGTCAAGATCGGCGCCACCAAGGACGGCCGCATCGTCGCCGCCGAGTGCATCGTCGAGATGCAGGCGGGCGCCTTCCCGGGCTCTCCGGTCGGGCCGGCCTGCATGTGCAGCTTCGCCTGCTATGACATCGACAATATCTACATCGAGGGCTTCGATGTCGTCAGCAACCGGCCCAAGGTCGCGGCCTATCGCGCGCCTGGTGCGCCGATCTCGGCGTGGGCGGTCGAGTCCACGCTCGACATCCTGGCCCTGCAGCTCGATATGGATCCGATCGACCTGCGCCTGAAGAACGCCGCCAAGGCGGGCACCAAGACGGCCTATGGTGTCACCTTCAACACCATCGGCCTGGTCGAGACGCTCGAGGCCGTGAAGCACTCGGCGCACTACCGCACGCCGGCCAAGCACGGCTATGCCCGCGGCGTGGCTGCCGGCTTCTGGTTCAACATCGGCGCCGATTCCAGCGCCGCCAGCCACGTCGGCGAGGACGGCTCGGTGACGGTGATCTCCGGCAATCCCGACATCGGCGGCAGCCGCGCCTCGCTCGCCCTGATGGCGGCCGAGGAGCTCGGCGTTGACTACAGCAGGGTGCGGCCGGTGATCGCCGATACGGCGTCGATCGGCTTCAACTTCGTGACCGGTGGCAGCCGCGTCACCTTCGCCACGGGTCTCGCCGTGGTGAACTCGGTGCGCGACATGATCCGCGAGCTCAAGGTGCGCGCCGCCAAGATCTGGAAGGTCGATCCGGACGCCGTGATCTGGGAGAACGGCATGGCCAAGCCCGCCGGCGCCAACGTCGGCACCTTCGAGCCGCTCACCCTCGCCGATCTCGCCGCCCAGGCGGGGCGGACCGGTGGGCCGATCAACGGCCATGCCCAGCTCAACGTCACGGGCGCGGGTCCGGGCTTCGGCGTGCACTGCGTCGACCTCAAGGTCGACGAGGATACCGGCTGCGTCACCATCGGCCGCTACACCGCGGCGCAGGATGTCGGCACCGCGATCCATCCTTCCTACGTCGAGGGCCAGCTCCAGGGCGGCGCCGTGCAGGGCGTCGGCTGGGCGCTGAACGAGGAATACATCTACAACTCCAGGGGCAAGCTCGAGAATCCAGGCTTCCTCGACTATCGCATGCCGGTCGCCTCCGACCTGCCGATGATCGAAACCATCCTGGTCGAGGTGCCCAATCCGCAGCATCCCTACGGCGTGCGCGGCGTCGGCGAGGTGCCGATCGTGCCGCCCACCGCCGCCGTCGGCAACGCCATCGCCCGCGCCACCGGCGTGCGCATGGTCGACCTGCCGATGTCGCCGCCGCGCCTCAGCGCAGCGCTCGACGCGGCGCGGCCGAGGATGATGGCGGCGGAGTAGCGACGACAGAAACCGACGGGCGGCGGCGCTGCTGCCGTCGCCTGCGGCAAGCTACGGCGCGGCAGCCAGGCTCTGCCGCGCCTCTATTTCCTCCCGCTGCAGCCCCAGTTGCCGGGCCAAGGCGGCGGCCTCCTGCAGCGCGGTTCGCGCCGCTTCGTCCTCGCCGGCCAAGGCGAGAACACGCGCAAGGGCAAGCTGCGTCTGGACGGTGACCGGACGAAAGCCACGTGCGGTCGCCTCGCGCAACGTCACGATGGCCAGGTCCTTTGCCGCCGCAAGGTCGCCCTCCGGTCCTTCGGCGAGGGCGCGGATCAGCGGCGGACCGCATAGCAGGCGTTTCGCGATATGCCGGCTGCGATCGGCAAGAGCCGACGCCTGCTGAAGCAGCTTCCGCGCGTCGGCGTGGCGCCCCGTCTCCACGTAGGCGCGTCCGAGCAGGCAGGCGATCAAGGGAATGTGCCACTCGATTTCATTCGCCCGCGCCACGCCGAGCGCGCGTTCCAGCATATCGATCGACTTCTCCAATTGCCCGCTCGCCAGCAACAGGGCGCCTTCATAGGTGTTCACAAGCAGCTGATCGAAGGTATGGCCCTGCCCGTCGGCGATTGTGCGTGCTTCCTTGACCGCGTCAAAACCGGCAGGGCTGTCGCCGAGATCGCCGTGGATGCGCGCGAGATAGCAAAAGTAGACCACCGACGGCAGAACGAAGGTAGCCGTGCTGCGCCGCTGGCCGCTTTCACCGCGCGCATGCGAGATGTGCGAGTTCAACAGTCGCCGTGCTTCGGCAAGATCGCCGGAGTACCAGAGAGCCTGGGCTAGGGAGAAGGCCGCGCTGACAATTCCAACACTGTCGCCGCCTGCCAGCATGATATCGAGAGCTGTCCGGCTCAGTTCGATGGCCCCTGGCAGGTCTCCTGAATGGGAAAGTATGGCGCCCCGACTGATGTATATGCGGGCAAGATTGAGCTGATCACCGGCCAGTTCAGCGAGATTGTTGGCTTCTTTCAGGTGTTCCTGGATGCCGGACGTTTCGTTCATCGAGACGAGAACGCTGCGCAAGCTGAGACGGGCATCGATGCCCATTGTCATGGTGGCGACGCTTACTGGTTGTTGGCTCAAGGCGGCGATCGCCGTCTCCAGATAGGCTTTCGCCTCCGTCATCGCCGAACGGCGGCTGGCGCGCTCGCCGGCGGCGAGCGCGTAGCGGGCGGCCTCTGGCCACGCCTCGGCGAGGACCGCATGGTGCACCAGATCGTCGACCGCACTGTCACGCTGACCGGGAGCCTGTGTTTCCATCGCCCGCAAGACACGTTCATGCAGCCCCCGCCGGTCACTGCGAAGCAGGGTGTCATAGGCGACGGCCTGCGTCAGCGCATGTGAGAAACTGTGGACGATGCCCGTTCGCAGGTTGACCTCGACCAGGAAGCCGGCGGCGCGCAAGACGGCAATCTCCTGCGCCAAAGTCGATCCGTGCATGTCGGCAAGCTTGGTGAGCAGGGGCAATGGAACGTCGCGGCCGATGACAGCGGCGATCTGCAGGATGCGTCTGTGAAGCGGTGACAGCCGGTCGATGCGCGCCGCCAATATGGACTGCACCGAAGCCGGTATGACGATGTTGGTCAGCCGGGGTGCTCCTCCGGCGATGGTTCCCGACTCGTGAAGCGACCGGGCGAATTCTTCCAGGAAGAAGGGCGTTCCATCGGCTCGCGCGATGATATGCGCCCGTAGCGGCGCCAGTTCATCGGAGCCGCCAATCAGTTCCTGCAGGAGATGGTCTGCCTGGCCTGCCGCCAGGCGCTTGAGCTCGATCTCCCTCTTGGGGCCGCTTCTGTCGTCATCGCCTTGCCCGGCCGGGTGCCGCCAGCCGGGACGACGCTCGGGCCGTGTCGTCACCAGCAGAACAAGGCGGACCGCGTCCATTTCGCCTAAAAGCTCGTCCAGCACCTCCACGCTCGACGCATCGAGCCAGTGGTAGTCCTCGATCACCAGGATGAGGGGATGCAGATCGGCATAACGCAGCAGGATGGGTCGCAGCGCCTGCACGAGCCGGCGACTGCGTTGCATGGGGTCGATGTTGTCGAAGCCGGCCTCGTCCACTTCCCTGTCGAGATGCGCGAGCAGAGGCGTCGTATCGAAGCCGGGATCGAAACCCAAAGAGGCGATGACCGACGGCAGCCGGGCAGCGATTTCCGCGGTCGAGTTCCTCCTGGGAGCAACCGACGAATTCGCGCAGCAACGCCGCAGTCAGGAAGTAGGGAATGGCCGTCGACTGCGCGGTCGTTCCCACGCGCATGACATGCCACGCGCCTGGTGCCAGGTTTCCAAGGAACTCGTGCAACAGGCGCGATTTGCCCATGCCGGCGTCTGCCACCAACGCGACCGCCTGCGCCTGGCCTGCCCACGCCCGCCCCAAGGCAAAGGAGAGCTGCGTCAGTTCTTCCTCGCGACCGACAAAAGTCGACAAGGCCTTTGCACCGGAACGGACGATCCAGGACGGTCGGTCGGTAGCGCTAATAAGACGGAACACCGGTAGCGGTTCCGCGATCCCCTTCAAGGCGATCCTGCCGATCGACTCGATATTGGCGATACCGGTCACCAGGCTTGCGGTCTGCTGCGCCAGAAGCACAGTGTCAGGCTCGGCCTGCTGCTCGAGCCGTGCGGCTATGTGGGCGGTGATGCCCGCAACATCGTAGTCTTCGTCGTCACGCCCTGTTTTGCGCAGGATGACCGGTCCGCTGCATATGCCGACCCTTATCGGCAGGGCGAGATCGCCCATTCGACCGACGGCATCGATCGCCGCCAAGGCGGCGAAGCAGGCGCGTGCCGCGTGGTCCTCGGTGGCGACGGGCGCGCCGAACAGCACCATGACGCCGTCACCCATGCGCCGGATGACCACGCCGCCAAATCGCGTCACGGCCTTCGAGATGACGCTGATCACTGAGCCCAGCGTGTAGCTCGCATCTTCGGGGTCCATCCTCGATATCAGCTCGGTGGACCCGCAGATGTCGGCGAACAGGATCGTGACCTGTTTCTGTTGAGCGCCCGATGTGTCCGGCCCAGCCGGCGGCGGCCTTTTGTCCGCTGCTTCGAACGCGGTGCCGCAATGGGCGCAGAAACGCGCGTCCGGCCGGTTTGCGGCCGAGCATGAACGACATATCTTCTCGATTTTTGTGCCGCAGTTATCGCAATACTGCCCCGGCAGTGCGCTTTCTCCACAGCGGGGGCAGGTTACGGGCATCTCTCCTCGAGGCGGACTTGCGACATCACGAAGATGGATTGTAGATCACATGGAAAAAACGCGACAGGCTTCCTGCCCGGTCTGTCGCCACCACCCATTCGCACCGATGAAGCCGGCGATTCGCGCGTGCGGCGTCTCGCCGGTCGCACGGGGGCAAATCTGTCGCTCGATCATTTGCGGCTGCACCCCTGCGTCTCCAGAGTGATCCAAACCGGCCGCGGTCCGCAGTGACAGATGAGTTGCTCACTATTTCAAGAGGCGCTCCACAACACAGCACGCTCTCCGCAAATCAGGATCAACGAGACGGCTTGGCCTTCGGCTTGGGCTTGGCCTTCGGCTTGGGCTTGGGCTTCGACTTGGGCTTCGGCTTCGACTTGGGCTTCGGCTTGTATCCGTTGTTCGGAGACATGCTTATGGTGACCACCTTGGATAACGCAGACTGCCGCGCCAAGTGCGCCACGACGGTGGCCTGAACGGCGCCCATAAGGGCTTGCTGCTCGTTACCCGTCATCGCGATCTTGCTGAGGTCGATACGGTCGGCCTGCAGCGCGCGCAGAAAATCCTCCCTGTCACTGGCCGACATCTTGTCATTGGTCAGCTCAATGCAGGTGGCCCGAACGGACCGCAGAAGACCCTCCCGGTCATCGGGCGACATCTCGATAGCGCTCAGGTCGATACGAAGATGACCCGCCGTGAAATCGGCCTTGAGTCCCATTGCGCCCTCCGGATTGCAGTTTTGTCTCGCCGACAACTAAAGATTTCTTGATTGAATTTGTCGAATTCTGTCGAAGCATTGTCAATTGGAAACGGGTCGCTAACGCTCAGAAGAGCACACCCCATGATCGTCGGCAGCCCGGCATCATGCCGGCTGGAGCGCCGCTGCGAGCCGCTGCTCGACGATCGGCCAGTGGAGCCGTGAGGTCATGGGTCAATTTGCGGTGGACTGAAGCCCCTTGTTTAAGGGGGCCACAAGCTTCCTCCTTGAGATGGGGCGGCGAGATCACGGGGATGGATTGTAAATCACATGGGGGCAAACGCGGCAGGCCTCCGGCCCGGACTGCCGCCACCACACGCAAGCGGAGCGAATCGCGCAACGCGGAAGTTTATCGGCGGGTTCGGCCGCAAGCTGGAGACGATCGACCTGCTGACGCATGCGACCGATCAGGGCACAAGCTTGGTTTTCCCAGTTCGCGCATTTGGATTCCACACACCGGCCTGCCAGTCGGAACTTGCGCTCGGGTTGTGGTCCGACGGAGTCACGAATCTGCTTCGTCAGCGGGATCGGAGGGGCGATATTCGCCACCACCCCATCCTTACCGATGAAGCCAACAATTTGAGCGTCCGGTGTATCACCGGTCGCGCTTGGGCAAATCGGCTGCTCGGCCATATGCGACTGAACCCCTGTTGCTCGACAGAGTGATCAATGATTCCGATCCGTAACGACCTGCAAGATTGGCCCACCGCAAGATGGTGGGCCTACTTGATCGGCCCTGTGCTCGCTGATCAGGAAAGAAGGGGCGGAGAACGTTCCAGAGAGGCTTCGGCCTGCCGACGCCGTCCGTTATTCGGGGACATGCTGATGGTCACCACCTTGGCAACCTCAGATCGGCTCGCCAAGTAAGCCGCGACGGTAGCCTGGATAGCGGCCAGAAGGTTCTGCTGATCATCAGCCGACATCTCGATATTGGTCAGGTCGATACAAAGGTGACCCCCGGTCAACCCAGCTCTGGCTCCCATCAGACCCCCCATGGTTGCTTCACTGAATTTGTCGAATTCCATTGAAGCTATGTCAATTGGAATCAGGGTGTGCCCGCATTCCCGGCCGATGAGCCGTGGAAAGCGTCACCGCCGGTGCCAGGCCCGTCACCGTCCCTTGAACGCCTTGGCGATCTGGTCCCGCATCGGCTTCACCAGATATGACATCACCGTGCGCGGCGAGGTCTGGATGAAGGCTTCGACCGGCATGCCGGCCACGAGCTTCGAGCCTTCGAGGCGCGCCAGCTCGCCGTCGGCCACGCGGATGCGCACGGCGTAGTAGCTCTCGTTCTTCTTTTCCTCCTGCGTGACGTCGGCGCCGATGCGCACGACCTCGCCGGTGAGCTCGGGCGTGGTGCGCTGGTTGAAGGCGGCGAAGCGCAGCACGGCCGGCTGGCCCATGTGGACCTGGTCGATCTCGTGCGGCTGGATCTTGGCCTCGATGGCGAGGCTGTCGCCGTCGGGCACGATCAGCATCACGGCCTCGCCCGCCTGGATCACGCCGCCCACCGTGTGCACGCTCTGCTGGAAGACCCGGCCGTCCTGCGGCGCCACCAGGTCGATGCGCTTCAGCTGGTCCTCGGCGGCGACCCGCTTCTCGACCAGCTCGGATTTCTTGCCGCGGATCTCGGCCAGCTCCTTGCCGACGTCGGTGCGCAGGTCCTCGTCGATCTGCAGGATCTTGAGCTCCGTCTCGGCGATGCGGCCGCGCGCCTGCGCCGCCGAGGCGACCAGGGCGCCGCGCTCGCCCTCGAGCCGGGCGCCGTCGCGCTCGAGCGTCGTCAGGCGATTGAACGGCGCCAGGTTCTGCTTCCACAGGTCGCGAACGCCCTTCAGCTCCTGCTGGATCCAGTCGATCTCCCGGGCCTTGGCGGCCTCCTGCTCGACATTGCCCTGGACCTGCTGGCGGAGCTGGACGATCTGCTCCTGGAGCTGGGCCTTCTGCCCCTCGCGCGCGCCGCGGCGGATCTCGAACAGCTTCTGCTCGCCCGTCGTCACCTTGCGGACCTCGGGATCGTCGAGCCGTGCCCGAAGCTCCGCCGGGAAGCTCACCGTCGCCGCGCCGTCGCGCTCGGCCTCGCCGCGGGCCTGGCGCGCCGCCAGCTCGTCCAGCGCCTTGGTGACGATCGCGAGGTTGGAGCGTACCTGGGTGTCGTCGAGCCGCACGACGACGTCGCCCGCCTTGACGCGATCGCCTTCCCTGACCCTGAGCTCGCCGACGACGCCGCCGGTCGGGTGCTGGACCTTCTTGACGTTCGAATCGACGACCAGCTGCCCAGGCGCGATGACGGCGCCCGCGAGCTCGGTCGTCGCCGCCCAGCCGCCGACGCCGCCCACCAGCAGCGCTGCCGCGGCGCCACCGGCCAGCAGATGCCGTCGAATCGATCGGTGCGGGATCATGCGCGGGCTCCCTCGGCAAATCGCACGGGCGTCGGTACGGGCGCTGGGACCGGCATCGGCGCGGGCCGCAACGCCTGCTTGAGCACGGTCTCCTTCGGTCCGAAGGCAGCCATGCGACCGGCCTGCATCACCAGCAGGGTGTCGACGCCGGCGAGCGCGCTCGGCCGGTGGGCGATCACGACGACGATGCCGCCGCGCGCGCGGACACCCAGGATGGCGCGCGTCAGCGCTTCGTCGCCCTCGCTGTCGAGGCTGGCGTTGGGCTCGTCCAGCACCACCAGGAAGGGGTCGCCGTAGAGCGCGCGGGCGAGACCGATGCGCTGGCGCTGGCCGGCCGACAAGGCCGCGCCGGCCTCGCCGATCTGGGTTTCGTAGCCCTCGGGCAGGCCGAGGATCAATTCGTGCACGCCGGCCGCGGTGGCGGCGGCGATGATCGCCGGTGCGGCCGCCTGCGGCTCGAAGCGGGCGATGTTCTCCGCCACCGTGCCGGCGAACAGCTCCATGTCCTGCGGCAGGTAGCCGATATGCGGCCCCAGCGCTTCCGACGACCACTGGTCGAGCGCCGCGCCGTCGATGCGCACCCCGCCGCGCACGGAAGTCCACACGCCCACGAGGATGCGCGCCAGCGACGACTTGCCGGACGCGCTGGGCCCGATGATTCCCAGCCCCTGTCCGGCTTTCAGCTGGAACGCCACGTCCTGGACGACGACCCGCTGCGTGCCGGGCGGCACGATGCTCACCGCCTCGACGGACAGGGAATGCTCGGGCCTGGGCAGCGCCAGCCGCGTCGGCTCCGCGGGGATCTTGTCCAGGAGCACATTGAGCCGTCGCCAGCTCTGCCGCGCCGCCACGAAGCCCCGCCACTGGGAGATCGCGAGCTCGATCGGCGCCAGGGCGCGCGAGGTCAGGATCGAGCTCGCGATGATGATGCCGGCCGTGGCCTGCTGGTTGATCACCAGCCAGGCGCCCACGCCGAGCACGCCCGACTGCAGCGCCATGCGCAGCACCTTGGAGAGGCCGCCGAAGCCGGCGGCGATGTCGGCGGCGCGCTGCTGGGCGGCCATGTAGTTCTGATTGCAGTCGCTCCACAGGGCGCCCAGCCGGCCCGCCATGCCCATTGCGTGGACGGCTTCGGTGTTGCGCCGGTTCGCCTCCGCCAGGCTGTTGCGGCCGCCGGCGTGAAAGGCCGCCTCGGCCGAGGGCTTGCGCGTCATGATCTCGGTGAGCAGCGCCACGACGACCAGGATCAGTGCCGCCGGCGGTCGCCACGATGCCGATCAGCGGATGGAACAGGTAGCAGATGGCGAGATAGAGCGGCATCCAGGGCAGATCGAACAAGGCCGCCGGGCCCACGGTCGACAGGAACGACCGCACCTGGTCGAGATCGCGCAAGGGCTGCAGGCCCTGCGAGCCGGCGCCCTTGAGCGGCAGCTTCATCAGCACATGATGGACGCGCGCGCTCACGGCGCCGTCCAGCGCGCTGCCGACCCGCACCAGCAGGCGGCTGCGGATGATGTCCAACACGCCCTGGAAGCCGAACAGCACCAGGGCCAACAACGTGATGCCCACCAAGGTGGGCACGCTGCGGCTCGGCAGCACCCGGTCGTAGACCTCGAGCATGTAGAACGAGCCGGTGAGGTAGAGGATGTTCAGCAGCGCGCTGAACAGCGCCACGCCGATGAAGGCCTTGCGGCAGGCGGCAAGCGCCGCCGACAGCTCCGATCGGGGGTTGCGGGTAAGGCGCGCCATGTCAGCCGATATGGTCGAAGTGATGCAGGATGCCGGAGAACTCGAACGGCTGCTGGGCAATGCCGCTCGAATCCGGCGAGGCGAAATGGGCGCCGGCCGAATTGCCGTTGTCGCGCGCCACCGACCACATCGACAGCAGCGCGATGTGCGGATCGGTCTTGGCGTAGTTCACCAGGGCCTGCGCGTCGGCCTGCGTGAAGACCTCGGAGGCGATGTCGTTGACGCCGATCATCGGCGTGATGCCGATCCTGGCCTCGAGGCCGAGGTCGGCGAGCTGCTTCTCGGTGGCGATCGCCGCGTTGATCGCGTCCTGGCCCATCTGGCCGCCATTGTCGACCGACTGGCCGTAATCCATGGTCATGATGTTGACCGTGTCGATGCGCACGCCGTCATGCTTGGCGCTCTGCAGCACGGCGAGCCCACTGGCATCGAGGCCGGTCGGCAGCACCGGCAGGGTGAACGACACCTTGAGGTCGGGATTGGCCGCCTGGAGGCCCACGATCGCCTGGTCGCGCAAGGTGATCGAGTGCTGGTTCTGTTCGGCGGCACCCTCGATGTCGAAGTCGATCGAGTTGATGTGGTAGCGGTCTATCACCGACTGGTATTCGGCCTGCAGGACCGAAGCGCTGGGTGCGGTGAGCGCCGCTTCCTGGCCGGCCGCGCCGCCGAACGAGATGGTGATGGTGCCACCCGCCGCCTGGATCGCCTGGACCTGCTGCAGGATGGTCGTGCCGTTCGCCAGCGTGTCGTCGGTGATCGCACCCGCGCCCTGCCAGCCGATGCCGTGGTCGGAGGCCAGCATGAAGGCCAGGGTGAAGTTCTGGATGCCCGAGGCGTGAGAGATGGCGACCAGGTCGTCATCCTGCGTCATCGCCATGTCGATGTAGGGCGAGAACATCGTGGCGCCGCCGCCCAGGTCGGCGCCGGGAAGGGTCGTATGCACGGCAACCGGCGTCGCCTGCGCCGACGAGCCTGCCGAGTCGAGCGCCGCCACCGTGAACTGGTAGCTCGTGTCGGCAGTGAGTCCGGTCGCGGTGTAGTGGGTGTCCGTCGTCGTCGCTAGCTGATGGCCGTTCTCGAAGATCGCGTAGCCGCTCACCGACCCGCTGCCGGGCAAGGTCGCTGCGGTCCAGCTCAGCAAGGTCGAGCTGCTGGTCGTGGCGGCCGTCTGCAAGGCCGGTCGGCGCATTGGGAACGGAGTCAGCCGCGGCCGGGCTGGCGGCATGGACATGGACGGCCGAGGCGTCGAGCTGTCCCGACGCGGTGAAGCCGAAGTCGGTCTGGCCGTCATGGGCGATCTGCCCGTTCCAGGCGGCGCCCGAGATCACATAGCCGTTGGCGTCGTGCGAGACGATGGTGGCGTTCCAGATGTTGGTGATCTGGTAGGGCATGTCGATGGCGATCTGCCAGTCGCCCGCGGCGCCGCCATTGTGGACGGTGATGTCGGCATTGAAGCCGCCGCTCCAGGTGTCGGTGGCCGCGAACTGGCCGGTGAGATCGCCTGATGCGGCAGGTGGCGTCGTGGGTGGCGTGACGGGTGGGGTCACCGGCGGCGTGACGGGCGGAGTCACGGGCGGTGGATCGTCATCGACGATGGTCGCGGTGCCGGTGGCGCGCGTGATGGTGGCGCCCTGGGCGTTGCTGAGCACGACGGTGAAATGCTCGTTCGGTTCGTTCAGCGTGTCCGCGGTGATCGGGATGGCGATGGTCTTGCTCTGCTCACCGGCCGCGAAGGTGACCGAGCCGCTGCTGGCGGTGAAGTCGCTGCCGCTGGTCGCGTCGCCGGCCACGGTGTGGAAGTCGACGGTGACGGCGGCGGTTGCGGGGGCGGAGAGCGTCAGCACGAAGTTCGCGGTGTTGCCGGTCGCCGACCCCGTGCCGCTGCCCAGGTTGAACTCGATAGCCGTGAGGTAGGCGAGCTTCGCCTGGTTCACCGTGTTCCAGTCGTCGGCCAGGATGCCGCCGGTGTCGCCGGAGTTCGGATTCCACGACCAGAAGGTCCAGCTCGGGCCGTGCGTGCCGGCCGGGATGTCCGACTTGCCGTCATTGTTGAGATCGCCGCCAAGATAGTGAGTGATCGCCTGGAGCCAGGGCGCATCCTTGGGATCGACCAGCTTGGTGCCGAACTCGCCCAGGTAAACCGGCGCGATATCCTGCTGGTAGATGTAGCCCCACATCTGGGTGAACTTGGCCGGCAGGTTCGCCGGGTAGCTGGGATCGCTGAACCACGGCTGCTGGTAGACCGAATCGGGATAGTCGTGCGGCGAGTAGACCAGCTTGTTGGGCACATTGAGCACCACGGGGTGATCCTTCACGCCCATCAGGTTGCCGCCCCACCAGTAGCTCTGGCCCTGGTAGGTGCCGATGCCCTCGACGAAGATCAGCCAGTTGGGATTGACCGTGCCGATGGCGTTGCCGGCCTGCTCGGCCGCCGCCACCCAGTCGTTTGGCCCGCCGTCGCCCCACGTGCCGTTGTAGGGTTCGTTGTGCAGGTCGGCGCCGATCACGGCCGGGTTGTCGGCATAGCGCTCAGCCAGCATCTGCCAGTCGGACACCCATTCGGCCTGGCTGTGCTGGGCGTCGTACCACAGGCCGTTGGCCGAAGTGCCGTCACCGGCTTCGCTGCGATGATGGTCGAGGATGATCTTCAGCCCGATCTGGTCGGCATAGTCGACGATCTTGTCCATGACCTGCAGCGCCGAGAGGCCCTGCAGGTCGGGGTTCTTGGAGAAGTCGATGCCGCTCGGCGCCGCGGTCGAATGCAGCATCTCGCTGGAGAAGGGCAGGCGGATGGTGTTGAAGCCGAGCTCCACCATCTGGTCCATCATGTCCTTGTAGCTGCGCGTCCACAGCCCGTCGGGCGACATGTTGGTCGATTCGAAGCCGAACCAGTTGACGCCGGCGATCTGCAGAGAGTGTCCGGCGCTGTCGACGATCTGGTTGCCCGACGTGCTGAGCCAGCCCGGCGCCGCCGTGCCGCCGGGATTGCCTTCGACGACCGAAGTGTCGGAGATGCTGAGCGTCGGCGGGGGCGGTGGTGGCGCCGCGTCGTCGTTCACGATCGTGCCGCTGCCCGTGCCGTGCGCGATGGTGGCGCCCGTGGGGCTTGCTAGCGTGACGGTGAAGCTTTCGTTGGCCTCGACCGTCGAATCGCCGATCGCCGCCACCGTGATCGTCTTCTGCGTCTCGCCGGCCGCGAAGGTGAGCGTGCCGGACTGGGCGACGTAGTCACTGCCCGCGGTGGCCGTGCCGTCGGCCGTGGCGAAATGCACGGTGACCGGCGCCGTCGCGGCGGACGACAGGCTCACCGTGAAGGCGCCGTGCCCAGGGGCGGCGGCGCTGCCTTCGGCGAAGCTCGAATCGCCGACGCTGAGGGTGGGCAGCGGCGCGGTGTCGTCGTTCACGATGGTGCCGGTCGCCGTGCCGTGCGCGAGGGTGGCGCCGTTCGGCGACGACAGGGTGAGCGTCAGGGTCTCGTTGGCCTCGACCGCGGTGTCGCCGGAGACCTGGACATGGATCACCTTCGATGTTTCGCCGGCGGCGAAAGTGAGCGTGCCGGTCGACGCGGCGTAGTCCGATCCCGCGGTGGCCGTGCCGTTGGCGGTCGCATAGGCGACCGTGACAGGGCTGGTGGCCGCCGCCGACAAGGTGACGGTGAAGGCAAGGTCGCTCGTCCCGCTGTTGCCTTCCGTCACGCTGGCGTCAGCCACTGCGAGGGTCGGCAGAACGGGCGGCGGCGGCACGGGATCGTGGCCGGCGGCCACGCCGTTGATCGTGAAACCCGATGCGGTGGTGCCGGTGCTGCCGGGCGTCGCCTGGAAGCCGAACGACACCGCCTGCCCGGCGGCGACCTGGCCGTTCCATGTCGCATTGCTCACCACGTAGTGGTTGCCGACATGGCTCACGATCTCGGCATTCCAGATGTTCGTGATGGTGGCCGAGGCATCGAACGCGACAGTCCAGCCGTTGAGACCGCCGCTGCCGGCGGTGACGGTCATCGCGCCGGTGAAGCCCGATCCCCAGTTGCTGTCGACGGCATAGCCGAGCGCGGCGCCGCCTGTTGCCGGCGGTGGCGCGACATCGTCGTTGATGATGGTGCCGGTGGCCGATCCGTGGGCGATGGTGGCGCCGGAAGGGCTGGACAGCGCGATCGAGAGAGTTCTCGTTGGCTTCGACCAGGGTATCGCCGGCGATCGGCACGTTGATCGTCTTGGAGGTCTCGCCCGCGGCAAAGGTGAGGGTGCCCGAGACCGCGGTGTAATCCGAGCCAGCCGTGGCGGTACCGTTGCCGGTCGAATAATGGACCGTCACGGGCCCCGTGGTGGCCTGCGAGAGCGTGACCGTGAAGGCAAGCTGCGAGGTGCCGCTATTGCCTTCGCTGACGGAGGCGTCGCCCACCGAGAGCGTCGGCACGACGGGCGGCGGTGGGGGCGGCGGCGGGGTGACGGCCGCACCGTCGATGACTAGGCCGGTGGCTGCCGTGCCGCCGGCGCCGGGTGTCGCCTGGAAGCCGAAGTTTGCCTGTCCGCCCGCCGGCACGGTCGCGTTCCAGTCGAGATTGCGGATCACATAGTGGTTGCCGACATGGCTCACGATCTCGGCGCCCCAGATGCTCGAGATGGCGAACGAGGCGTCGAATTCGATGGTCCAGCCGTGCAGGCCCTGGTCTCCCCCCGGCACGATCATGTTGCCGATGAACCCGGAGCCCCAATTGTTTCCCACCGTGTAGTTGATGCCCGCCATCGCCGCTCCCTCCGGGGGTGCTGCGTCACCCCGTCGCGGCGATATGCCTGAGCCTTCGACGCCTTGCAGCGGCCGGGGCGGGGGCACTCGGTGAACGCGGCAGAAAAAACGGTGAACCTTGCTGTCGGCGGCGACCGGGATCGGGCCTGCGCTTGCCTGTGCCCGGTAAATGGCCTTTGCTTGGGCGTTAAATACAAGCCCGAAGGTCCGTACCGATCTTGTCCGTAGAATTGCCCGCCAGATCCGCCGGCGCCGTTCGCGTCTGGTGGAACGGCCTGCCGGTATTCTGGCGGCTGCAGAGCGTCGGCTGGGGCCTGTTCTCCATCATCGACATGGTCAACCAGCAGCTGATCTATAACGACGTCTCGATCGCGATCGCGCGCACCACGCTTGTCATCGCGTGCCTTGTCCTGATCTCCACCGGCATGCGCGTGGTCTATGCGTCGCAGCCGTTGGCCAACAAGCTGAACCTGAAATCCGCGGCCTGGCTCGCCCTCCTGTCCTTGGGCGGCGCCGCGTTCATCGCCAGCTTGATGCTCGCCGGCCGGGAGTTGCTGGGCTGGACGAACGCCGGCCGCGACCCGCTCGACGATTTCATCCTGCCATGGACCCACTACGCGATTGCGCTTGCCGCGTGGAGCCTCTGCTATTTCTGGATCTATGCCGAACTCGCCGAGCAGGCCGAGCACAGGCACGCGGTGCGCGCCGAGGCCGAGGCGCTGCGCGCGGAGCTCGAGGAGCTGCGCCTGCAGCTCGACCCCCATTTCCTGTTCAACGTCTTGAACGGCGTCGCCGAGGAGATTCCCGACCGTCCCGCGGCGGCGCTTGCCATGCTGCGCGATCTCACCGCCTACCTCAGGCACTCGCTCGACGGCATCAACCATACCGTCGTCACGGTGGAGGCCGAGGTCGGCGGTCTGTCGGCCTATCTCCGGGTGCAGCAGGCCCGCTTCGGCGATCGGCTGCGGACACGGCTCGACATGGACCCGCCGGCGGCGACGCGCCGCATCGCGAGCTTCCTGCTGCAGCCTCTGGTCGAGAATGCCGTCAAGCATGGCAAGCGCGACAGCGGGCTCGACGTCGGAATCGATATCCGCGTGGTGGGCGATGCCCTGCATGTCGAGATCGAGAATACCGGTTCGCTCGACGGTGCTGCGGGCGCGCGCCGGCGCCGTCCCGGGATCGGCGTCGAGAACGTGCGCCGGCGGCTGGCCCTGCACTATCCCGGTCGCCACAGCTTCACGCTCGCGGATCGCGGTCCCGGACAGAACAAGGTGGTGGCGATTTTGGTGCTGGAGGGCGAGCCGTGCGGGTCCTGATCGTCGACGACGAGCATCTGGCGCGTCAGGCCATGCGGCGCCTCCTGGCCGGGCATCCCGAAGCCGAGATCGTCGGCGAGGCCGCGAGCCTTGCCGAGGCCGTGGAGGCCATCGAGCGGACGGCGCCGCAGCTCGTCTTCCTCGACATCGAGCTGGGCGGCGGCGGCGACGGGTTCGATCTCCTGGCCGCGCTGGACCAGCCGCCGATTGTCGTCTTCGTCACCGCCTATGCCGAACATGCGGTCGAGGCCTTCGCAGTGAACGCCGTGGATTACCTGCTGAAGCCCGTCGAGCCCGAGCGTCTCGCCGAATCGCTCGCGCGCGCCGGGCGACAGCTCGATCGAGGTCCGGCCGGTTCCGGGGTGATCGCGCTTCGGACACCGAAGCAGACCGTGCTCGCCCAGCCCGCCGAGATCGCGGCACTGCGCGCCGACGGCGATTTCACCCATGTCTTCATCGCCGATCAGCCGGCCGTCATGATCTGGCGGACGCTCGGTCATTTCGAGGAGCTGCTGCCGTCGCCGCCCTTCCTGCGGCTCGGCCGATCGCTGATCATCAACTGCGACCGGCTGCGCAAGATCGAGACGCCGTCGCGCGCCGGCGGGCAGATCACGCTCGAGGGCATGTCCGAGCCCCTCGTCCTGGGGCGCACCGCCGCGGCGCGGCTGCGCGAGACGCTGGCGGGCGAGAAGGGGTAAAGCGGCGCCCGAAGCAAAGTATTTGCAGGGAATTTCCGCAATTCCCGCTAGCGATTTGCCAGTTACGGGCCACGCCAAAATCCCGTTTCCATCAATTCCCGCATTTTCCGCAATTTCCGCTACCCGTCTTGACCGGCCGGCGTCGGCTTGCCGAGACTGCCGGCAGTCCGGAGACACCGGCACGACGCCCCGCCCATCCGCCAAGAGCGGGGGATCTTTTTGGCGTCAGAACCATCGAAGGGGCTGACATGGCGGTAAATCCCTCTGTTTGCGACGGGGAAGTCATACCGCGACCGTAAGTTTTAGTCAAGTATGATCAAGTGTTTCTTTAGATCGAGGCCTTGCGAGATGGGGAATAAGTAAGCACCAGTGGCGGGGGTCGAGGCCTTCGGCGTCTTGAATCCAAACGATTTTTTCGGATCATCGTCGCGGCCCAAGGCTGCACTTCTGTCGTCTCGCGCGGGGTAACCCCCGCGCTGCAGCGTAGCGAAGGACCTCATCGCCGCTTGCTACGGGCATGAGATCCTTCGCTGCGCTCAGGATGACATCGGAGGCGAAGTAACGAGCGATTCTGCACTAGCGGGATTTGCTTTAGGGTCAAAACTCGGCAAGCGCGCCCTTCGTTGCCAAGCCCTACGCGGGCACCTCGCCGTCGAGGAATCCGCGAAAGCGAGGAATGATCAAGAAACCAGCTGCGCCGCCACGGTTTCCGCCGCCACCCGCATGTCGTGCGCCAGCTCGACCGATGTCGCGCGGTCGAGCTGGCCGACCAGGCCGACGGCGGCGATGGTGTGGGTGATCGTGCGGCGCGCGTTCAGCACCGGCACCGCGACGATGGCCACGCCGGCGATGTAGTTGCCGCGGTCGATGCTGAAGCCGTGGCGCCGCACGCCGGCGATTTCCTTGCGCCAGGCCTCGTAGCCGGGCGCGTTCTGCCAGCGCAGCGAGCGAAAGCGCTTCTCGATCTCGCTCCACGGATGCTCGCTGAACGCCGCGACGCAGCGGCCGGTGGCGCTGATCAGCGCGGGAAAGCGGCTGCCGACATCGACATGCAGTCGCACCGGCGCCTGGGTGCGCGACAGCGTCACCACGATCATGTGGTCGAGGTCGGGCACTTCGACGCCGATCGCCGTCACGCCGTAGCGCTTGGAGAGATCGTCGAGCCGGGGCTGCACCAGGCTCGCGAAGTCGCTGTTCACCAGCACGGCGCGCGCCAGCGGCAGCATGCCGGTGCCCAGGCTGTAGTGCTTGGTCGCCGGATCGACCCGCACCAGCTGCTCGGACACCAGCGCGCGCAGGATGTGCAGGCAGGTGCTGGGCACGAGCTTCAGCGCCTGGGCGATCGCCTTGACGCCCATCGGCGTCCGGCTGCGGCCGAGCAGGCGCAGGATGGCGATGGCGCGCGTGACGGCCGGCACGGGCCGCACTCGCGGAGCGGTCCGGGGGTTCGCAGGGCGAAGAGGCATATTGTATATGTACAACGACTGATGCTGTTGTACAACCACGCGCCTTTGGCCATAGTCGGCCGATGGCCCGCCTGACCGAGTACACGAGCTTTGCGGATGCCCAGGCGCATTTTTCGGCCGCCGGGCTGTGGGAGCTTTTCGACGGCGATCGCGAGCGCCTGAACATCGCGCACGAATGCATCGACCGGCATGTCGGGCGAACGCAGCCGGCGGTCATCGTCGCCCATGCCGACGGGCGCGACGAGATCCTGGGCTTCCGCGAGCTCTCCGAAGAATCATCCCGCTTTGCCCACTACCTTGCCGACCAAGGCGTGAAGACGGGCGACCGCGTCGCCGTCATGCTCGAGCCGTCGCGGGCGTTCTACACCGCGGTCTTCGGCACGATGAAGCTGGGCGCGATCGCGGTCCCGCTGTTCACGCTCTTCGGGCCCGACGGCGTGAAGCTTCGGGTCGACGATTGTTCGCCGGCGCTGCTGGTGACCAACGCCGAGAAGGCCGCACTCCTGTCATCGATCGGCGGTCCGCGCCTGGTCGTGGCCGATAACGATTTCCTGGCGAGCCTCGCGCGATTTCCCGCCCGCTTCGAGCCCGCCACGCGCTCCGATGCGCTGGCGATCTTCCAGTACACCTCCGGCACGACGCGCGAGCTGCCCGAGGCCGTCAAGCACACCCATCGCTCGATCGTCACCCTCATGGTGGCGGCGCTCTACGGCACCGGCCTGCGGCCCGGCGACCGTTACTTCTGCCCGTCATCGCCGGCCTGGGGACACGGCCTGTGGCACGGCACCTTGGCGCCGCTCGCCCTGGGCATCACCATCGGCGCCTATGCCGGCCGGTTCGACGCCGAGCGGTTGCTGAAGGCGCTGCAGGATCACCGCTTCACCAACATTTCCGCCGCAGCGACCCACTATCGCATGATGCGCAATTCCGGCGCCGCGGGACGCTATCGCTACGCCCTGCAGAAGCTCTCCTTCACCGGCGAGCCGATCGACAGCGAGACCGCTTCCTTCGTCGAGGCGACGTTCGGCCGGCCTCCCTGCAGCATGTACGGCACCACCGAGATCGGCGTGATCCTGGTGAGCTATCCGGGTGCGGAGGATTTTGTCGTCAAGCCGGGATCGCTGGGCAAGCCCGTGCCGGGCAGCAGGGTCGAGGTCCACGATCCGGCCGGCAAGCCGTGCCCGCCCGGCGTGACGGGAGAGCTGAAAGTCTGGCGGCGCAACGGCTGGATCGCCACCAAGGATCTCGGGCGCACCGACGAGGACGGCTATTTCTATCACGGCGGCCGGGCCGACGACGTCATCATCTCGGCCGGCTGGACGATGAGCGCCGTCGAGATCGAGGACGCCATCCTGAAGCATCCCGCGGTGCGCGAAGCGGCGGCCATCGGCGTGCCCGATGCCCTGCGCGGCCAGGTCGTGAAGGCCTTCGTGGTTGCCGACCGCCCCGGCGACGAGGCCTTTACGCGCGAGATCCAGGATCTCGTCCGCCAGCGCCTGAGCCAGCACGAGTACCCGCGCCTCATCGAATTCGTGGCCGAGCTGCCCAAGACGCCGGCCGGCAAGGTGAACCGCAAGGTGCTGCGCGAGCGCCAGCAAGGCGCCTCGACACAAGCAGCCTGACAGATCGACAGAAGGAAACGTCCATGCTGACCGAGAAAGAACGCACATTCCCCAAGATCACGCAGGAAGGCCTCGACGCGCTGCGCCAGCGCATCGGCGTCAAGATCGGCGTGACCGTCGAGCCGTGGTGCTACGAGGCGACGCGGGACAATATCCGCCACTACGCGCACGGCATCGGCGACGACAATCCGCTGTGGTGCGTTCCGGAATATGCCGCCAAGACCAGGTTCGGCGACGTGATCGCGCTGCCGAGTTTCCTGTTCGCCACCAGCCGCATCATCTCCGGCTATGTCGGCGGCCTGCCCGGCATCCATGCCATGTGGTCGGGCGCCGACTGGCACTGGCACAAGACGGTCAACCGCAACGACACGATCTCGACCGAGGCCTGGCTGAAGGACATCGTCGAGCACCAGACGCGCTTCGCCGGCCGCGCCGTCCAGCAGACCTACCATGTCGACTTCTTCAATCAGCACGGCGACCTGGTCGCCGGCGCCGACAGCTGGTGCTTCCGTACCGAGCGCGACCATGCGCGCGAGCAGGGCACCAAGTACAAGGACGTGAAGGCCCGTCAGCCGCGGCGCTACACCGACCAGGAACTCGCCGACGCCTACCAGCTCTATCGCGACGAGGAGATTCGCGGCGCCGCGCCGCGCTACTGGCAGGACGTGACCGAAGGCGAGGCGTTGCCGGTGATGCTGAAGGGCCCGATGACGGTGACCGGCTTCATCGGCTATGCCCAGGGCTGGGGCGGCCTCTATATCCGTGCCAACAAGCTCGCCTGGAAGCTGATCGACACCCATCCTGGCCTCGGCATCAAGAATCGCTTCGGCATTCCGGATTGCCCCGAGCGCGTGCACTGGGAAGAGGAGTTCGCCCACGAAGTCGGCGCGCCCGGCGCCTACGATTACGGCCCGGAGCGCAGCTCGTGGCTGACACACCACCTGACCAACTGGATGGGCGACGACGGATTCCTGCGCAACGCCACCTGCAAGATCCGCCGCCACAATCCGGCGGGCGACATCCTGTTCATCAAGGGCAAGGTGATACGCAAGTACGTCGAGGACGGGCGTCACCTGGTCGAGATCGAGCAGGAAGCGCGCAACCAGGACGACGAGCTGTCGGTGCTCGGCACGGGGATCGTGGAACTGCCGAGCCGCGGCTGAGGTGGCGGCTCGGCCATGCCCGCTTCCGACCTTTCCCGCGGCGCCCCCTCGCACGGTGCCCTGACGGGCCTTCGCGTCATCGACCTGTCGCGCGTGCTGGCCGGCCCGCTCTGTACGCAGATGCTGGCCGATCACGGCGCCGACGTCGTCAAGATCGAGCCGCCGTCGGGCGACGAGACGCGGCTGCTCGGCCCGCCCTTCGACGAGGCAGGCGACGCGGCCTATTTCGGCGCCGTCAACCGCGGCAAGCGCGCGCTCGGCCTCGACCTGGCACGGCCCGAAGGACGCGCCGTCCTCGAGGCGCTGCTGAAGGATGCCGACATCCTGGTGGAGAACTACCTGCCGGGCACCATGGAGCGCTGGAACCTGGGCTACGACGAGGTTCTGTCGGTCCGCCATCCGCGCCTGGTCTATTGCGCCATCTCCGGCTTCGGTGCCGACGGCCCGCTGGGCGGCCTGCCGGGCTACGACGCGGTGCTGCAGGCGATGAGCGGCCTGATGAGCATCAACGGCACGCCGGAATCGGGGCCGACGCGGGTCGGCGTCCCCATCGTCGACTACGTCACCGGCTACAACGCGCTCACCGGCATCCTGCTGGCCCTCGCCGCCCGCCAGCAGACGGGGAGGGGACAGCGGGTCGAGGTCACGCTGTTCGACACCGCGCTCAGCCTGCTCGTGCCGCATGCCGCCAACTGGCTCTGCTCGGGCCGCACGCCGGGACGCCTGGGCAGCGCCCATCCCAACATCGCGCCGTACGACAAGTTCGCGGCCGGCGACGGCGAGCTCTTTCTCGGCGTCGTCAATGACGGGCAGTTCCGCCGCTTCTGTCGGCAGGTGAAGCGCGAGGACCTTTCGCAGGATCCGCGTTTCGCCACGAACGCCGCACGGCTGGAGAATGCCGCCGCGCTGCGCTCGGAAATCGAACGGACCTTGGCCTCCTTCAAGGTCGAGGAACTCTGCCACGAGCTGATGCGAAGCGGCGTGCCCGCGGGCGCGGTGAACACCGTGCCGCAGGCTTTCGCGCAGGCCCATGTCGCCCATCGGCAGATGCTGATCGACCAGGACGGCCGGCGTGCACCTGGCATCCCCGTGAAGCTCGCCGCGACGCCAGGCCGCCCCGGCCTGCCGCCGCCGCGTTACGGCGAGCATGGCCGCGAGATCCTGGCGGAAGCCGGCTTCGATGGCGCGGCCATCGACGCGCTGCTGGCGGCCGGCGTTCTGAAGACAACGAACAAGCCCTGAGGAGAGGAAACAATGACGTTGAAAGCCATGGCCTGCGCGGCCGGATTGCTCGCGGGCCTGTTGTCCGGCGCGCCGGCAATCGCCCAGACCTATCCCACCAAGACGGTGAGGATCATCGTTCCCTACCAGGCCGGCCAGGGCACCGACGTCGCGGCACGGTACTTCGCCGAGCAATTGTCCAAATCGCTGGGCCAGACCTTCTATGTCGACAACAAGCCCGGCGCCGGCGGCAATATCGGCGCCGAGGCGACGGCGCACGCAGCGCCCGACGGCTACACGCTGATGATGGGCACCAACGCCACCCAGACCATGAACGAGTTTCTCTACCCGTCGACCGGCTACGACGCGCAGAAGGACTTCGCGCCCATCATCCTGGTCGGCATGCTGCCGATGGTGATCTCGGCCAATCCATCGTTTCCGGCGAACTCGATCGGCGAGCTCATCGCCGCCGCCAAGGCCACGCCCGACAAGATCGACATGGCGCTGCCCAGCAACACGGCGCGGCTCGTGTTCGAGCTCTTGAAGGAGCGCACCGGCGCGCCGCTGTTCGGCGTTCCCTACAAGGGCTCGGCGACGGCCATGACCGAGGTCACGGGCGGGCAGGTGCAGACGATCATCGACACGGTGACGGCGACGCGCGGCCATGTCGCCGCCGGCAAGCTGAAGGCGCTCGGCATCACGACCTTGAAGTCGAGCGAGCTGCTGCCGGGGGTGAAGTCGGTCGCCGAGCAGGGCGTGCCCGGCTTCGAGATGACGGCCTGGAACGCCTTCTATGCGCCCGCCGGCACGCCCAAGCCGATCATCGACCTCCTGAACGCCGAAGTGACCAAGATCCTTGCCCAGCCCGAGGCGCGGCAACGCCTGCTGGGACTGGGTCTCGAACCCGCCGGCGGCACGCCAGAGTCCCTGGCGAAGCTCGAGGCCCAGGAGCGCACCAAATGGGCGCCGCTGATCAAGGCCGCCGGGCTCAAGGGCGAGTAGGGGCGGATAACCTCCTCCTGAGGAGCCGCGCCCCTCGAGTACCTCGGGGTAAACTCCGCGCGGCGTCTCGAAGGATGGGCAACAACGATGCTGTAGCCCACCCTTCGAGACGGCTCTGCGGGCCTCCTCAGGGTGAGGTTGGAGGTTACCGGCCGCGCGCGATCACGCGGAGCGCAGACCTCCTTAGGCCGCATGTTCCAATTCCCGTCGTCTCGACCAAGGCCCCCCTCGACTTCGCTCGGGGCAGGCTCCGGGCCGCGCGGAGAGACCTTCTATCCCCGATCAGCTGCTTATCGTTGAAGGAAGGTCTCTCCGCTCCGCGCTTCGCGCTCCGGTCGAGACGACGGAAAAAATGCTACACGCGATAGCCCTGCCTGAGGCCGGGGTAACCCCCGCCTAAGGAGGGCCGCGCTGCGTTGAGACGCGCCACTGGAGTGGCGTGCCTCCAGCGGGTTATCCTGGCGGCATAAAAAGGGGGAGACGGCGCCATGGACATTGCATTCACCGTCAACGGCGAGGCGCGCCGGGTCGGGGCGGCCGAGACGACGTCGCTCCTGGAGGTTCTGCGCAATCATCTCGGGCTGATGGGCACGCGCTACGGCTGCGGCCTGGAACAGTGCGGCTGCTGCATGGTGCTGGTCGATGGCCAGCCGGCCTATGCCTGCACGCGCGAGATGGGCACGGTCGCCGGCCGCGCCGTGACCACGGTCGAGGGGCTGGGCACGCCGGACAAGCCGCATCCGCTGCAGCAGGCTTTTCTCGACGAACAGGCCGGCCAGTGCGGCTATTGCCTGAGCGGCATCATCATGTCCGCCAAGGCATTGCTCGACCGCAACCCCAACCCGAGCCGCGGCGACGTCGTCGAGGCGCTGGACAAGCATCTCTGCCGCTGCGGCACGCACCAGCGCATCCTGCGCGCGGTCGAGCGGGCCGCCGCGACGCTTCGCAACGGGAGGCCGGCATGAGCCCGCCCGTCCTGCCGGCCAGCCTGGTCGAGAATCCCCGCCTCGACCGCTGGATCTGCTTCCAGCCCGACCGCACCGTGCGCATCGCCACCGGCAAGGTCGAGATCGGCCAGGGCGTGGTCACCGCCATCGGCCAGATCGCCGCCGACGAGCTCGACCTGCCGCTCGATCGCGTCTCCGTTTTGTCGGGCGACACGACCCATGGACCCGACGAGCTCTACACGACGTCTTCGCTGTCGGTCGAAGTGTCCGGCGGCTCGGTGCGGCTGGTCTGCGCCGAGGTGCGCGCCAAGGCGCTCGAGCGGGCGGCGCTCAGGCTCAACTGCAGCCGCGACGAGCTCTCGGTGGTCGATGGCCAGTTCCTGCAGAACGGCGCGGCGACCGGCCAGGACTACTGGACGGTGGCGCCCGAGATCGATCTCACCCAGGCGGTCACCGGAACGACGCCGGCCAAGCCCGCCGCCTCCTACAAGCTGGTCGGCCAGAGCGTGCCGCGCGTAGACCTCCCGGCGAAGGTGAGCGGCGCTGCCTTCGTGCACGACTTCGTGCCCAAGGATCTCCTGCATGCCCGGACGCTGCGCCAGCCCAGCCGCGGCGCCACCTTGGCGGCGCTCGACGAGGCCGCGATCCGACGCGCCGCGAAAGGCGAGCTGCAGATCGTGCGCGAGGCGAATTTCGTCGCCTTCGTCAGTCCGGTCGAGAGCGTGGCCCAGGCCGCCGCGGCCGCCGCTCCGCTCCATGCCCGGTGGGACAACGTGCGGCGTATCGATCCCGAGCAGCAGGACGCCGCCTGGCTCAGGGGCCAGCCCGCCGAAGACCGGCGCATCGGCGCGGATCCGCCGACGTCGCCGCCACTCCCCCCTCCCCATGGGCGGCTGGTGCAGATCACCGTCTCGCGGCCCTACATCGCGCATGCCTCGATGGCGCCGTCCTGCGCGCTGGCCGAATTCCGCGACGGCCATCTCACGGTGTGGTCGCATGGCCAGGGCATGCATCCGCTGCGCAAGAACCTGGCTTCGGTGCTCGGGCTGCCCGCCGAAGCCATCACCGCGCGGCACCTGCACGGCGCCGGCTGCTACGGCCATAACGGCGCCGACGATGCGGCGCTCGACGCGGCGCTGATCGCGCGGCGCCTGCCCGGCCAGTGCATCCGCCTGCAATGGCGGCGCGAGGAGGAGTTCGGCTTCGAGCCGGTCGGGCCTGCCATGCTGGTGACCCTGCATGTCGACCTCGACGAGCGCGGCCGCCCGGCCGACTGGACGACCGAGATTTTCAGCCCGACCCATGTCCAGCGCCCGGGCAGCGGCAGCGGCTACCTGCTGGCCTCCGAGGCTCTGGAGAATCCGCCGCCCGAGGTGACGCCCAGCGACCCGACCGAGGCGCGCGGCGGCGGCGGCACGCGCAACGCCGTGCCGCTGTACGACGTGCCGGCGCATCGCATCCTGCATCACCTGGTGCTGCGGCCGCCCGTCCGCACCTCGGCCCTGCGCGGCCTGGGCGCGCTGCCCAACGTCTATGCCATCGAATCCCTGATGGACGAGCTGGCGGCGCGCGCCGGCGAAGACCCGGTCGCCTATCGCTTGTCGATCCTGTCCGAGCCGCGCGCCCGCAAGCTGATCGAGCTGGTGGCGAAGCGCGCCGACTGGGCGTCGCGCGGGCCGGCCGGCACCGGCAAAGGGCTGGGCCTCGCTTTCGCCCGCTACAAGAATCGCGCCGCCTACGCCGCGGTGGCGGCCGCCGTCACCGTGCAGGAGACCGTGAAGGTCGACCGCGTGTGGGCCGTCGTCGATGCCGGCCTAGTGGTCAATCCCGACGGCGCGCGCAACCAGCTCGAGGGCGGCATCGTCCAGGCCACGAGCTGGACCCTGAAGGAACAGGTCCGCCTCGACGAGAGCGGCATCGCCTCGCGCGACTGGGACGGCTACCCGATCCTGCGCTTCAGCGAGGTGCCGGACATGCAGGTCGAGCTGGTCCCCGACGCCGGCAATCCCTCGCTCGGCGTCGGCGAGTGCACGGTCGGACCGACCGCGGCCGCGATCGGCAACGCCGTCGCCCACGCGCTGGGCGTCCGCATCCACGACATGCCGTTGACGCGCGACCGCATCATGGCGGCGTTGTTGAAGAACTAGCAATTCTGTCATCCCGAGCGTCGCGAGGGACCTTTGATCGATACCCCGAAAGGTCCCCCTGAGTTCACAAACGAAGTGCAACACCAACTTAAGGTGTTGCCATGGGAGACTCCCTCGCTTCGCCCGGGATGACAGTGATCGCGCGCAACGAGAGCAAAGTGAAGAGCACGCTTTGCCCGGGCGCGGGCGGTCGCTAAGCTCGCGCGCATGGCCGCGGAACTCGACGCCGAGACCCTGCTGACGACCATCCTGGAAGGCATCGGGCAGCCCCTTTACGCCGTCGATGCCGACTGGCGCATCACGCTCTACAACGGCGACGCCGCGCGTCATTTCGGCCGTCCGGCGGCGGAGATGATCGGCCGCCGCCTGTGGGACGTCTTCCCGGAGGACATCCATGCCGAACGCGGGCGCATCCTGTTCGATGCCATGGCGGGACGGCGCACGGTCAAGGGCGAGACCCTCTCGATGGTGGGTCCGTCCGTGGCCTATTGCATGTTCCCATTGGGCGACGGCCTCGGCGTCACCTTCCGCGACGTGACGGATCTGCGAACCGCGGAGAAGCACCGCGACGCGGCGGAAGAGGCTCTGCGCAAGCGCACGGTCGAGCTCGAGGCGGTGCTGGAGACCATCCCGACGGCCGTGTGGTTCACCTACGATCGCGAAGCGCGCGTGCTGGTGACCAATCGGCGCGCGGCCGAGCTGCTGCGCGTGCCGCCCGGGACCAACGCCTCGCTGGGCGGCCCGTCGAACGCGAGCCTGAGCTTCCGCTTCTACCGCGGCGGCGTCGAGGTGCCGAGGGACAAGCTCCCCATCCAGCGCGCCTTGCGTGGCGAGGAGGTGCGCGACGAGGTGCTGGAGCTGCGCTTCGACAACGGCGACAGCCGGATCGTCCTGGTCCGCGCCGCTGTTCTGCGCGACGCAGCGGGCGACATCCTGGGCGCGGTCGCCGCGGCGGCCGACGTCACCGAGCGGCATCGCTACGAGGATCGACTGAAGCTGCTGCTCGACGAGCTCAACCACCGGGTCAAGAACACCCTGGCCACGGTGCAGTCGATCGCGCTGCAGACGCTGCGCAATGCCCGCGACACCGACGAGGCGCGGCGAGTCTTCGAGGGCCGGCTGATCGCCTTGTCGCACGCGCACGACGTGCTGACGCGGGAGAACTGGCAGCATGCCTCGCTGCGCGAGGTGATCGACAAGGCCGTCGCGCCCTATTGCAGCCGGGATCAGGACCGCTTCGAGATGGCGGGCCCCGACATCCTGCTGCCTGCCAGCCATGCCCTGGCGCTCGCGATGGCGCTGCACGAGCTTGGCACCAACGCCGTGAAATACGGCGCCCTCTCGAACGATTCAGGCAACGTCGCCCTCCGCTGGGAGGTGACCGGGCAGGAGTTGGCGCGCCGGCTCGTCTTGCGCTGGATCGAGCGCGGCGGTCCCGCCGTCGCGCCTCCGCCGCGCCGCGGCTTCGGCTCGCGGCTGGTCGAGCAGGGCCTGCCGCTCGAGCTCGGCGGCAGCGCCCGTCTCGACTTCGAACCGGCCGGCGTGGTCTGCACCATCGAGGCGCTCGTGCCGTGATCTTCCGGACCGCGAGCCTCCGGCTCGCTCGGGCGTCGGCACGTGGCTCGGTCAGATCGCCCGGCTCAGGCTTTCCGCCGGACTGTTCCGGTGCTGCTTCTTCGTCGGCCTGCTGCTAGTGGGCGTGCACCGGGTCGGGCGTTCGCTGGCTTGAAAAAGGCGCTGCGAACGCCTGGTCCACCGTCGGCCCGTCGCCGGCCAGGGTGGTGCGCCGCATGTCGCGCGGCTCGTGCGCCGGGAAGGGCCGGGCGCGGTGCATGGTCTGGCGGTTGTCCCACATCACCAGGTCGTCGACCCGCCATTTGTGGGTGTAGACGAACTCGCGCTGGGTGGCGTGCTCGACGAGGTCGCGCAGGTAGCCGCGCGCCTCCGGCATCGGCCAGCCGATGATGCCGCCGGCATGGGACGACAGGTAGAGCGACTTGGTCCCGGTCGCCGGCAGGGTGCGGACCATGCGCTGCAGCACCGGCTTGAAGCGTTCGCGCTCCTCGTCGGTGAAATCGGTGAAGCCGATGAGCTGGCGCGAGAACATCTGCGAATGCTCGCACACCATGTCCTCGACTTCCGCCTTGGTCTCGTCGTCCAGCGCGTCGTAGGCCGCCCGCATGTAGGCGAACTGCGTGTCGCCGCCCTTCGACGGGATGCTGATGGCGTGCAGCAGCGAGTACTTCGCCGGCACTACCTTGAACGAGCTGTCGGAGTGCCACAGCCGGTTGCCGATGGCGAACAGCCGGCGCCGGTCTTCGCGCGCGAACGGGGTGTTGTTCTTGTCGAGGTTGGAGACGTCGGCGAAGGTCGTCGGCAGGCGCGCCTCGTGGGCCGCGCGCAGGCTGGTGCCGATGGCATGCTCGATATCGCCCAGGCTCTGGGTGAAGGCGAGCTGCTGGGCGTCGTCGATCTTCTGGTCGTGGAACACCAGCACGGCATACTTGTCCATGCCGGCATGGATCGCCGCCACCTCGTCCGGTGTCAGCGGCTTGCGCATGTCGATGCCCGAGACCTCGCCCGCGAAGCAGGGCCCGACCTGGCGGATGGTGACTGTCATTGTGCCATCTCCTTTATCTGCCTCCCCCGTCTTACGACAGGGCTGTCGCATATGACCACTTCCGTCGTCTCGACCGAGGGCCCCCTCGACTTCGCTCGGGGCAGGCTCCGGCCCGAGTGGAGAGACCTTCTCTCAACGATAAGCCGCTTATTGTTGAGAGAAGGTCTCTCCGCTCCGCGCTTCGCGCTCCGGTCGAGACGACGGAAATTGGCATTGGCGATAACGCTGCGTCTTACGGGAGGCTATGACTTCGCTCGCCGTGCGTTAACGCAGCGGCGAGAACTTCGCCGGGACGGCGAAGGTGCTGGTTTGCTTGTGCAGCACGACGCCTTCGCCGCGCGGCGGCGGCCACTGGCCGGGCTTCATCGCCGAGGCGCGCAGGCGCTCGCGCTCGCCCATGTTCTTGTAGGCCCAGACATGGACCCATTGATTGAGCGCGCCGATGTCGGTGAAGCCGGCGAAGATCAGCGGCGAGACCGCGCTGCGCTCCTTGATGCGCGGCGTCCAGGCCTCGATCACCTTGGGAATGGCGCCCGGCCCGTAGGTATAGGTGCGGAACTCGTAGAGGCCGCCATGCTCGCCCGGCTCGAAATGCGGCGAGAAGGGCGCGGGGTGGAGGATCTTGGATTCCATGTCGAGGACGAAGTCCGCGATCTTGGGCGGCCAGACCTTCGTCCTGACCGCCTCGGCGCGGATATGGTCGCGCTCGTTCAGGTCCTTGTAGGGCCAGATATGGATGATCTGGTTGAGCGTGCCCACTTCGGTGCGCCAGAAGCCGGCAATCCGCGAGAGCTTGACGCGGCCCTCGATGGCGACGGCGAAAGCCTCCTCGGCCTGCGGCGCGGTGCCGGGCTTCAGCAGATAGGTGCGGATCTCGAAGATCATCGTCTGTCTCTCCTCATGGATCTGTTCACTCGGCGGCCGCGGCGGCGCGCACGGGGCGGAAGGCCGGCATCACCTCGTTGGCGAAACGGTCGAGCTGTTCCAGCGCCACCGCGAGCGGCGTGCCCAACGCCATGCCGCAGCTCACGCGATCGAGGCCCGGATAGCGCTTCTCGACGGCCTTGAGCTGCTCGATGATGTCGGCGGCCGTGCCGGCCAGGAAGCCGCCGGCCTTCACGGCGTCCTCGATGCGCGGCAGCTTGGTGGTGTTGGCCAGGCTGGGATCGCGCATCGCCGCGATCTGCTCGTCGGAGAGCGCGCGCACCAGGCGGAGCTCGCCGAACATCTTCATGTTCTCCTCGTAGTATTTTCCGGCGGCGCGCATCGCCGCCTCGCGGCTTTCGGCGATGAAGAACTGGAAGCCGAGCGACAGGCGCTCGCCCAGCTCGAGCTTGATGCCGCGCCGCGCATAGGCCGCCTGGAAAGCCGTCATGTGCTTGTCGACCGCGCCGCCCTCGGCCGAGCCGCCGCCGATCACGCCCGAGATGCCGTGCTTGGCCATGAAGTCGAAGGCGCGCTCGGAGCCGCTCTGGATCGGCTGCCAGCATTCGACCGGCAGGCGCAGCGGGCGCGGCACCAGGGTGATGTCCTTCAGCGTGTAGCCGCGATAGGGCACCGCCGGCGGGATCGTGTAGTAGGTGCCCTTGTGGGAGAAGCGTTCCTCGTTGAACGCCTTGAAGACGATGTCGACGCCTTCCTCGAACATCTCGCGGTTCGCCGCCTGGTCGGTGAGCGGGGCGCCGAAGCTCTCGACCTCGCGCGTATGATAGCCGCGCGCCACGCCGAAGATGACCCGCCCGCCGGTCAGCACGTCGGCCATGGCGTAGTCTTCCGCCAGGCGCAGCGGGTGCCACATCGGCACGACGTTGAAGCCGCAGCCGATCCGGAGGTTCTTGGTCACGCCGGCGAGATGCAGCGCCATCATCAAGAGGTTGGGGATGCACTCCGTACCCTCGGGCTGGAAATGGTGCTCGGCCATCCAGAAGGTGTTGTAGCCCCGCGTGTCCATCTGCTTGGCGTAGGCCACCGCCTTGTGCAACACGCTCGCCAGTTCCTGGTTCGGATAGTGCCGATCGTTGATCGGCGTGCCGCCATAGCCGGGATTTTCCAGGTCGACCGAGCCGACGTAGGAGCTGTCGAATTTGGTGATCATGAGCCGCTTCCTCCGGACGGTCGTTCTTGTTGCCCGGCAGTTCCGCACGTTTTCGCAACGCTGCCAATCGTGATTCGTGCAAAGCTCCCCTTCACCGCTTGGCCAGACTGCGCAATGTTGTGGCGTAACGGGCCGGAATGCCTGGGAAGCCCAGCCTCATCTTGCGTGAAATCGGGCCGCCTGCTGGCGGTGCCGCCAGGATAAAGAGGCGGGATGGGTAGCGGAAATTGCCGGAATTGCCGAAACTGGCGGGATCTCGTGGAGGGAGCGAAACATGAGCAAGCAGTACGATCGCAGCGCCGAGGATCTCGGCAATATCGTGGGCCTTGAGCACGTCAACCTGCAGGTCGAGAACCAGGTCCAGACGACGCTGTTCTACATCAGTGGACTCGGTCTCACGCGCGATCCCTATCTGATGACCAGCATCGACAACATGTGGGTCAATGTCGGCCGCAGCCAGTTCCATCTGATCACCGGCAAGCCGCAGCGGCTGCGCGGCAAGATCGGCCTGGTCATACCGGATCGCGAAGCGTTGCTGCGCCGGCTCACCAACATGCGCAAGCCGCTCGAGGGAACCAAGTTTGCTTTCGCCGAGCACGACGATCATGTCGAGGCGACCTGCCCGTGGGGCAACAATTTCCGCCTGCATGAACCCACGGCGCACTTCGCGGGCATGGCGCTCGGCATGCCCTATGTCGAGTTCGACGTTCCGGGCGGCGCGGCCAAGGGCATCGCCGACTTCTATGCCAAGGTTTTCGGGGCGATCACCAGCGTGGACAAGGCGGGCGACGCCCCGGCGGCACGGATCGCGGTCGGTCAGGGGCAGCAGCTCGTCTTCCGCGAGACCAAGGCGAAGATCCCGGCCTATGACGGGCATCACATCCAGGTCTATGTCGGCAATTTCTCCCCGCCGCACCAGCAGCTGCTCGAGCGCAAGCTCGTGACCGAGGAAAGCAACCAGTACCAGTATCGCTTCGAGATGATCACCGATCTCGAGAGCGGCAAGCCCTGTTCCAGATCGAGCACGAGATCCGCAGCATGACGCACCCGCTCTATGCGCGGCCGCTGGTCAACCGCAATCCGGCGCAGACCAACCGGACCTACGTGGCGGGCCGCGACGCCTGGGTGCCCGATGCGATGGTCGAGGAGATGGCCAATCCGCGCGACGAGAGGCGCCAGAACCGCATCGAGGCTGTCGCTCGCCGCGCAGCGGCTGAGTAGGGCTGGGGCGCGCCACTCCAGTGGCGCGGTCTTTCTTGGTTTCAAGACGAAGACGCGCCACTGGAGTGGCGCGCCCCCAGCCATGAAGAGATCGCCATGAAAATCGCCAGCTACGAAGCGACCACGCTCCTTGTGCCCGAAGACGATCCGCTGGCGAACATGCCGGAGGAAGCCGGCCGCAAGCGGCCCATCGTCATCCTGCGGCTGCGCACCGACAACGGCATCGAGGGCATCGGCGTCACGCTCTATGGCGGCAAGATGAGCGGCAGCCTGCGGACCGCCGTCGACGAGCTGGCGGCGCTCACCGTGGGCGAGGATCCGCTGCGCATCGAGAAGATCGTGGCCAAGCTGCGCGCCGGCACCGGCGATGCCTGCGGGCCGGGTGGCATCTTCACCCTGGCGCTGTCGGCCATCGACGTGGCGCTGTGGGACATCAAGGGCAAGGCGCTCGACCAGCCGCTGTGGAAGCTGCTAGGCGGCCATCGCGACCGGGTGCCGACCTATGCCTCCGGCTCGCTGCGCCGCGGGCTCACCGACGATCAGGCGCAACGCGCCGCGCGCATCCTGGTGCAGAAGGGCTTTCGCGAAATGAAGACCCAGATGGCGCTGCCCGGCAATCCGACGCCGGCCGAGGAGGTGCGTCGCGTGCGCGTCGTGCGCGAGGCGATCGGCCCGGACATCAAGCTGATGTGCGACATCAACCAGCGCTGGCGGCCGGAGCAGGCGATCGACATCGGCAGCCGGGTCGAGGATGTCGGCCTGTTCTGGCTCGAGGACGTGACCGCGGCCGACGACTATCGCGGGCCTCGCCCGCGTCACCGCCGCGCTCAAGACGCCGGTCGCCGGCGGCGAATATGTCTGGGGCATCGTGCCCTTCCGCCACATGATCGAGGCGCGCTCGGTCGACATCGTCATGATCGACCTCGCGCGCGTGGGCGGCGTCAGCCAATGGATGAAGGTCGCCGGCATGGCCGAGGCCTTCAACCTGCCGGTCGTGAGCCACGTGATGCCCGAGATGCTGGTGCACATGGTGGCCGCCTGCCCGAACGGGCTCACCGTGGAATACATGCCGTGGATGCTGGCGCTCTACGAGGAGACGCCGGCGGTCGAGAACGGGCAGCTCGTGCTGCCGGCAAAGCCGGGCCTCGGCCTGAAGTTCGACGAGAAGGCGATCGCCTCCTTCAAGGCGTGACGCGACAATGGCCAAGACGCTCTTCCTCGATTCGACGCCGGACATCGACCGCGTGTGGCGCAAGGTCCATGGGCCCAAGGATATTCCGATCGCCGTCAACATGGGCCCAGTCGCCGCGAGCGACGTTGCCAGGACCATCGCCGGCTACGACACGGTGATCAACGACGCGACCTATTTCAACGCCGAGACGCTGGGCCAGTGCACGGGCCTGAAGCACATCGTCTTTCTCGGCACGGGGGCGGCGAGCTTCGTCGACCTCGATGCCGCCAACCGTCTCGGCATAAAGGTCTCGACCATCAGCGGCTACGGCGACACGACCGTCGCCGAGCATGCCATGGGCCTGGTGTTCGCCGCCGCCCGGCATATCGCGACCATGCACGGCATGGTTCGTGGCGGCGGCTGGCGGCCCATGCAGGGCATGGAGCTCAAGGGCAAGACGCTGGGCATCGTCGGCCTGGGCGGCATCGGCCGCGAGATGGCGCGGCTTGCAAAAGGCGTCGGCCTCGTGCCCATCGCCTTCAACCGTTCGCCGATCGCCGATCCGCCGGTGCCGATGGTGGCGCTCGACGAGCTGCTGGCGCGCTCGGACATCATCAGCCTGCATCTTGGCCTCAACGATGCGACGCGGGGCTTCCTGGGTGGCGCCAAGCTCGGGAAGACCAAGCCGGGCGTCATCGTCGTCAACACGGCGCGGGCCGGCGTGGTCGACGAGGCGGCGCTGATCGAAGGCCTGCGCTCCGGCCATGTCGGGCACTATGCGACCGACGTGTTCTCCCAGGAGCCGGTGGCGCCGGACGAGCCGCTGCTGGCGCTCGACAACGTGACGCTGACGGCGCATGCGGGCTACAATACGCCGGAGGCGGCGATGACCATGTATCGCCGCGCCATCGATCTCGCGGCTGCCGGATGATCGGAGGATGACATGCCCGTGCGGGTGATCGGTATGATCGGCGTCGCCCCGCCCGGCGGCGAGGCCACCGTCCACATCATCAAGGGCGGCATCTCGGTGCCCTACCTCAGGTCCTACGCCCAGGCGCACGATGCGGCGGGCTTCGACCTGGCGCTGGTGGGCTACACCGCCTCGTCGGCCGAGGGCTTCCTGGTCGCCCAGTATGCCGCGGCGCATACCGAACGGCTGGGCTTCCTGATCGCCCACCGGCCGGGCTTCGTCGCGCCGACCCTGGCCGCGCGCAAGATCGCGACCTTCGACCATCTCACCAATGGCCGCATCGCCCTGCACATCATCTCGGGCGCCAGCGACGCCGAGCAGGAAGGCGACGGCGACTTCGCGCCCAAGGAAGAACGCTATCGCCGCGCCGCGGAATATATCGAAGTGATGAAGCTCGCCTGGACGAGCGAGCGTCGCTTCGACTTCACCGGCGACTTCTACAAGGTGCGCGGCGCCAAGTCCGACCTGCAGCCGCTGCAGAAGCCGCATCCGCCGCTGTTCTTCGGCGGCTCCTCGGAAGGCGCGCTGGCGATGGGCTCGAAACACTGCGACGTGTTCGCGATGTTCGGCGAGCCGTTGGCCGCCACCGCACGGCGCATGGCCGAATTCCGGGCGCGCGCCGCGCAGTACGGCCGCTCGCCCACGTTCAACATGTCGTTCCGGCCGATCCTCGGCGCCACCGAGGGCGCGGCGTGGGACCGTGCGCGGCGTATCCTGGCGTCGGTGCAGAAGCCCGGAGATCCGACCGGCTTCGGCAACGCCAAGAAGCCGCTCGACCAGTCGGCGCGACGGCTGCTCGAGTTCGCGGCGCAGGGCGAGACGCACGACGAGCGGTTGTGGATGCCGATCGCCGAGGCGACGGGTGCGATGGGCAACACGTCGTGCCTGGTCGGCACGCCCGAGCAGGTCGCCCGCGCGCTGCTCGAATACTACAAGCTCGGCATCCATTCGTTCCTGATCCGCGGCTTCGATCCCTTCGAGGACACGGTCGATTTCGGACGCGAGCTGATTCCGCGCCTGCGGGCAGGCGCGGCGGAGCTCGATCGCGCGAAGGCCGCGTAGAGAAGGTCGCTGCTGTGAGAAGGCCCGTCCGGCCGGGGAGAGGCCAGACGGGCCGCTGGCGGCCTGTCTAGGGTGGGATCGCCAAGTCCGCCAGATCGTTGAATTTGATGCAGCGATTACACCCGCTACTGGCATCGGGAGTCTGTTCGCTTTTGAACAAAGAGGGCTGCAAGTGGCAGGTCTTTTGCAAGATGCCTGGCGACGTCAGCGCTTGGCCACGTCAACGACTGCATCCGCGAGATCCGAAGTCCATGGCAAAAGACCATTTCCACCTCGCCTGGTTCCTGTCGCAGGGCTTCGGCCCCAAGACCTGGCGCGGCGCCTGGCGGGGGCGCGGCGCTGGATGATGCCCGACCTGTTTCTCGATCTCGCGCGCGGCATGGAGCGGGCGTGCTTCGACTATCTCATCATCGAGGACTCCTCGAACCTGCCCTACACCTACCAGGGTTCGCACGACACCTACCTGCGCTAGCCGGTGGCGGGATGCCGAGGCCGAGGAAGGAGAGGGCGATGACGATTGAGGAGATGACCGCATCGGCCGCCGCCGCGCCGTCGAGATCGGCCGAGACCCCGACGGCATCAAGGCCGGTCGAACAGCATCGTCACCGACGAGCGCTCGACGATGCGGCCGGCATACATCGCCAGCACCTTGTCGGCGAACTCGGCGACGACGCCCAGATCGCGCGTGATCAGAAGCACCGCCATGTCGAGCCGCTGCTCTGGCCTGCGGCGAGTCCGCCATCGCCTTGACCACCGCCTCCGAGACGACCGCGTTGCCCATGGCGACCCATTGCCGGCCCATGAAATGGCCGCTGTAGCTGTGTTGGTCGGGCCGCTGAAGGCCGCGGTATTGCCTTAGCTGTCGACGATGCCGATCTGTCGCCGCACGATATGTGGATCGCTGGCCTGGAGCTCGGCCAGCACCTTGGTCGCCAAATAGCCGAGGTCGAGCAGCCGGCCGCACAGCATCGTCTGCCGCGGATCGGCGATCAGCTGGACCGAGGCCGCGCCGTAGCCGGGCCGCACGATGGGACAGCGATTGCCGACCGCGGGCGCCCGCGTCGCCATGCCGACGCCCAGCCTGCCGGTGCGGGGGCAGCGTGCGACGGCGGTGAAGGTCATGCGAACGGGACTCCTGAAGCGATGGCCTGCCAGGTCGTCTGGAAGGGCTGCTGCCCAAGAAAGCAAGAAGCGCACCAGAAAAAGCGGTTCTGCCGGGTCGCCGGGCGTCTTATGCTCCGCTGCGGAACCGCCAATACCGCCAGAAATGAATTCTCAGGAGGAGCGAGCGCAATGGCTTACAAGATCATGATCATGGGCGCGTCCTACGGGTCGCTGCTCGCCTCCAAAGTCCTGTTCGGCGGCCACTCGGTGCATCTCATCTGCCTGCCGGCCGAGGCGGACCTGATCAATTCCGAAGGCTTCCGCGTGCGCATGCCGATCCGCGGCCGCAAGGACCCGATCGAGATCAACTCGCGCAAGCTGCCGGGCAAGGTCTCGGCCGGCGGCACCGCGGGCGTCAATCCGGGCGACTACGACCTGGTCGGCCTCGCCATGCAGGAGCCGCAATATCGCTCGCCGGGCGTGCGCGAGCTTGCTGGATGCGGTGGCGAAGTCCAGGGTGCCCTGCATGTCGATCATGAACATGCCGCCGCTGCCCTATGTGAAGCGCATCGCCGGCCTCAACTACGATCTGCTGAAGCCCGCTTATACCGATCCCACCGTGTGGGACAGCTTCGATCCCGAGACGCTCACGCTGTGCAGCCCCGATCCGCAGGCGATCCGCCCGCCGGAGGAGAAGGTGAACGTGCTGCAGGTCACGCTGCCGACCAACTTCAAGGTGGCGCGCCTCAAGGACGAGAAATCGACACGCCATCCTGCGCCAGCTCGAGAAGGACATCGAAGCGGTGCGCTTCGACGCGCGGCGACGGCAAGATCGAGCTGCCGGTCAAGCTCCGGGTCTACGATTCGATCTTCGTGCCGCTCGCCAAGTGGGCGATGCTGCTCGCCGGCAACTACCGCTGCGTCACCAAGGACGGCATGCGGACCGCGCAGGAAGCGGTGCACAGCGATATCGAGACGTCGCGCTCGGTCTACAATTTCGTGAACGATCTCTGCGTCAAGCTGGGCGCCAACCCGGCCGATCTCGTGCCGTTCGAGAAATACGCGGCCGCCGCCCAGAGCCTGGTGCGTCCGGCCTCCGCCGCGCGCGCGCTCAACAACGGCCTGCCCAACATCGAGCGCGCCGACAAGCTGGTGCAGCTGATCGCCAAGCAGAAAGGCCTCAGCCATCCGGTTATCGATGCCGGCGTTGCCCTGGTCGACGCCAGGCTCGAAGCCAACCGCAAGAAGGCGGCCGCCGCCTGACCATGGGCGGCCTGGAGCGAGATCGTCTCTGATCAAGACATCGGGCGAACCGAAGCCAGCCTCATCCCTGAGGAGCCGCGCGTAGCGCGGCGTCTCGAAGGATGGCAACAGCGCGACTCGTTTCCACCCTTCGAGACGCGACCCTGCGGGCCGCTCCTCAGGGTGAGGACTTTGTTTTTTAGGCCTGCCTCAGAGGTTCCGCGTTCGACGAAACGTCGCTAGTCGCGCGAGCGGCGAGAGACGCGTCCTTCGGCGTCCTCGATCAGGACGTCGTTGGCTTCGGTCAGGAAGAGGCCATGGCCGACCACGCCGGCCAGAGCGTCGAGACTTGCCCCAAGCTTGACGACATCGAGACCGGCCGGGAGAGGCGCATCGATCACCGGATTGCCATTGTCGGTCTTGTAGGGCGTTCCATCGGCCTTCAATCGGACGGGTCCCTCGAGTCCGAGGGCGCGCAAGCCTTGGCGCACTGACTCGAGATCGGATGCTTTTGGTTCGACCGGCAGCGGCGCCTTCTGCCCCAGCCGCGACGAAAGCTTGTCCGACTGGATCAGATACACGCGTCGCGCCGACGCATGCGCCACGATCTTCTCGCGCGTCATCGCGCCGCCCCGGCCCTTGATCATCTGCAGCGCGGGATCGACCTCGTCGGCGCCGTCGAACAGGAAATCGAGACGCCCGATCTCCTCGAGGCTGCCGACGACGAGACCCAGCGTGGCCGCCAGATCGTGCGAAGCCTGGCTGGTGGCGACGCAGCGCAGGTCGAGCCGCTCCGCAGCGGCGCGTTGCGCGAGGGCGCGAATGGCCCGCGTTGCGGCCCGTCCGGTGCCCAGGCCCACCTTCATGCCGCTGATGATGTCCTTGACGGCCGCGCTCGCCAGCAGGTCCTGGGTCATGCGTATCTCGTTTCCTTTGCTGTGAAGCCTCGACCGACATACTGTGTAACCAAGGCGACAGCGATAGCGAATTCAGCGTGCCGGTGGCGTCATGAGTAACAAATTGCCTTGATCAGCGTTATGGTTCAGGGCTCGCGCGCCGCTGGCGATACAGAGGCTTAATCTAGAGCAACAGACCGCGGTTCGCATGGCCCCCCGTCGACCTCCCACGACCAAAATATCCGCCATCGTTTCCGACGTTGACGGGACATTGGTCACCAATGACAAGCAGCTGACCGACCGTAGCCGGGCGGCTGTTGCGGCGATCCGAAAGGCCGGCATTCCCTTCTCGATCATCAGCAGCCGGCCGCCCCGCGGCATAGCGTCCTTGATGAAGGCGCTCGCCATCGACAGGCCGAGTGCGGGTTTCAACGGCGGTGTCGTCGTGGCCCCCGATCTGTCGGTCCTGAAGCAACATCTCATCTCTCCCGAAACTGCCCGTCGCACCGTTGATTTCCTGGCCGGGCGCGACGTGGACACCTGGGTGTTCAGCGGCGAGGACTGGCTGCTGCAGAACGAAGCCGGGCCGCATGTCGAACACGAGGCATTCACGGTGGGCTTTCCGCCCATCGTTGTCGCCGAGTTCGGCAGCGCCCTCGACACGGCGGCCAAGATCGTCGGCGTCAGCAAGAATCACGATTTTCTGACGGGGTGCGAGATCGAGCTGGCCCAGCTCATGGGGAAAGCCGCCACCGTCGTCCGTTCCCAGCTCTACTATCTCGATACGACCGATCGGCTCGCCAACAAGGGCGTGGGGTTGCTGGAGTTGGCCAAATTGGTGGGTGTGCCGCCGTCGGAAGTCGCCGTGATCGGCGATGGCGGCAACGACATCACGATGTTCGAACAGGCCGGTCTCAGCATCGCCATGGGCAATGCCCAGCCGGCGGTCAAGGCGGAAGCCCACTTCGTCACCGCCAGCAACAGCGAGGACGGCTTCGCCGAGGCGGTCGAGCGCTTCATCCTGGGCGGCGAGCGATGAAGGAACCGCCGATCATCGTCGCGCCTTCAATCCTGTCGGCGGATTTCGGCCGACTGGCCGAGGAGGTGCGCGCCGTCGATGCCGCCGGTGCGGACTGGATTCACGTCGATGTCATGGACGGCCGCTTCGTGCCCAATATCACGTTGGGGCCTCTGGTCGTCGAGGCCGTGCGGCGCGCCACCGCCAAGCCGCTCAATGTGCATCTGATGGTCGTCGAGCCGGAGCGCCACATCGCCGCATTTGCCAAGGCGGGCGCCGATCACCTTCTCGTGCACGCCGAACCGACGGCGACCTTCCATCTGCATCGGGTGCTGTCCCAGATCCGCGAGCTCGGCAAGAAGGCGGGGGTGGTACTGGACCCCGCCAGCCCCCTTGATGCCATCGAATACGTCCTCCATCTCTGTGACGTCATCATGATCATGACCGTCAATCCCGGCTTCGCGGGCCAATCGTTCCTGCCCGAGATGCTCCCGAAGATTCGCCGCCTGCGCGAACTCTGCGCGACGCGCGGCCTCGATCCCTTCATCGAAGTCGATGGCGGCCAGAATCGCGAGCACGCCCGCCAGTCGGTCGAGGCCGGCGCCAACGTCATCGTGGCCGGTTCGGCGATCTTCGGTTCGAAGGACTATGCGGCCGCGATCGCCGCCATCCGGGGCCAGAAATCATGACCGGCCGGCCCGTCATCGCCACTGCGTCATTGTTTTTCGGAACCCCGGCTTTCCGGCGAGCGTCACACATGGGTGCAGCGTTTCGCGTCGCCGGCGCGGAAAAACGCCAGATATTGGGTCGTCCGTGTAAGATCAATTGTGATCTTCCTTCGGCAGGCTTGCAGCGGTCGGGAAAATGCGTTTGATCGCAGATGCCGCTGCCGTAGGCGGGTCAGCTCCTTAAGTAAACAACGAGGTCATCATGTCCATCACCTCGCAAAATGCCACGTCAGCCAGCTCATCGGCTTCAGAGAAAGTCGATATCGACGAGCTGTGCATCAACACCATCCGCACCCTGTCCATGGACGCGGTGCAAAAAGCCAATTCCGGCCATCCCGGCACGCCTATGGCGCTGGCGCCGGTGGCCTACGCCTTGTGGCAGCAGTTCCTGCGTTACGACCCGAAGGAGCCCGCCTGGCCCAACCGCGACCGCTTCGTACTGTCGAACGGCCATGCCTCGATGCTGCTCTATTCCATGATCCATCTTGCCGGCGTGCAGGCCAAGGACGGTCCGGCATTGACCCTCGACGACATCAAGCAATTCCGCCAGCTCGACAGCAAATGTCCCGGCCATCCCGAATACGGCCTGACCGTCGGGGTCGAGACGACCACCGGACCGCTGGGGCAGGGGTGCGGCAACAGCGTCGGCATGGCGATCGCATCGCGCTGGCTGGCGGAGCACTTCAATCGCCCCGGCTTCGCTCTCTTCGACTACGACGTCTACACGCTGTGCGGCGACGGCGACATGATGGAAGGCATTTCCAACGAAGCGGCGTCGCTGGCCGGCCATCTCAAGCTCGGCAACCTGTGCTGGATCTACGACAATAACGGCATCACCATCGAAGGCCATACGAGCCTGGCCTTCGGCGACGACATGGCCATGCGCTTTCGCGCCTATGGCTGGCACGTCGAGCACGTGAAGGATGCCAACGACATCGAGGCGCTCGACAAGGCCTTCGCCGGCTTCTGCAGCCGGACGGATGCGCCCACCTTCATCATCGTCGACAGCCATATCGGCTTCGGCTCGCCGAACCGGCAGGATACGGCGGCGGCGCACGGCGAGGCGCTGGGCGCCGAAGAGGTCCGCCTGACCAAGCGCAACTATGGCTGGCCGGAAGACGCGCAGTTCCTCGTGCCCGAGGGCGTGCGCAAGCGTTTCGACGACGGCATCGGCCAGCGTGGCGCCAAGCATCGGCAGGACTGGCAGAAGCTGATGGCTGCCTACCGCGCCGAGCATCCGAAGGAAGCCGGCGACCTCGAGCAGATGCTGGCCGGCAAGGTTCCCGCCGGCTGGGATGCCGACCTGCCTAAATTCGCCGCCGATGCCAAGGGCATCGCGAGCCGCGACTCGTCGGCCAAGGTGATCAACGCCTTTGCGCCACACTATCCCGCGTTCGTCGGCGGCTCGGCCGATCTTGCGCCCTCGACCAAGACGCGCCTCACCTTCGAGGGCGCGGGCGACCTCGAGCCCGGTACCCTGGGCGGCCGCAACATGCATTTCGGCATCCGCGAGCATGCCATGGGCGCGGTCGTGAACGGCATGGTGCTGAGTGGCGTCCGCGCGTCAGGATCGACCTTCCTGATCTTCTCCGACTACATGAAGAACCCGATCCGGCTGGCGGCCCTGATGGACCTGCCGGCCATCCATGTCTTCACCCACGATTCGATCGGCCTGGGTGAGGACGGTCCGACCCATCAGTCGATCGAGCAGCTCGCCGGCCTGCGCGCCACGCCGCGTCTCGTCACCCTGCGGCCGGGTGACGCCAACGAGGTGGTCGAAGCGTGGCGGGTCGTCATCGGGCTCAGGCATCAGCCGGCGTGCCTGGTGCTGAGCCGCCAGGCGCTGCCCACGCTGGATCGTTCACGCTATGCGTCCGCGGCCGGTGTGGCCCGCGGCGCCTATGTCCTGGCCGATGCCAAGCCGGGCAAGCCCGAAGTCATCCTGATGGGCACCGGCAGCGAGTTGTCGCTCTGCGTCGAGGCCTATGAGGCGCTGGCGCGCGAAGGCGTTGCCGCCCGCGTGGTCAGCATGCCGTCATGGGACTTGTTCGAGGCGCAGGACGAGGCCTATCGCGACAGCGTCCTGCCGGACGACGTCACGGCGCGCGTCTCGGTCGAGGCGGCCTCTCCCGTCGGCTGGGACCGTTACGTCGGGCGGGACGGCGCGAAGATCGCGATGTACGGCTTTGGCGGGTCGGCGCCGGCCAAGGACCTTTACAAGAAATTCGGCTTCACGCCCGACAAGGTGGTGGCTGCCGCCAAGCAGCAGCTGGCAAGGTCGAGGAAGTCCGCATGAATCTGTTGAAGCAGCTGCAAGAGGTCTGATTGCATGCCGGACACCCAACCGATCCGCGTTCCCTCGTCCTCGCAGCGGGTCGAATCGCCGCCGCGCCGGCGGCCGAAACCGGCCGATCCCTGCGCCATGGTGATCTTCGGCGCCGGCGGCGATCTCACCAAGCGCCTCGTGGTGCCGGCCCTCTACAACCTCGCGCACAGCGGCGTGCTGCCGGAAAACTTCGCATTGATCGGCGTCGGCCATAGCGAAGGTACTACCGAACAGTGGCGCGACAGCCTCTATGACATGCTGAAGAGCTTCGTCGGCAACAAGGGCGCGGAGTTCGACGCCGACAGTATCGATCAGGCGGCGTGGAAAAGGCTCGCCGAAAAGATGTCGTACATCGCGGGCGATTTCACCAAACCCGAGGTCTACGGTCAGATCCGCGACATGCTGCGCGAGGCGGAGGGAGCTCACGGCACAAAGGGCAATGCCATCTTCTACCTGGCCGTTGCCGACCACTTCTTCGGCACCGTGGTCGACCAGCTCGGCAAGGCGAAGCTCACCGAGCAGGGCGCCGACGCCGGCGGCAAGCCGTCATTCTGGCGTCGCGTCGTGATCGAGAAGCCGTTCGGCCACAGCGTGCAATCGGCGCGCGATCTCAATGCCGACATCCTGCGCACGCTGCACGAGGACCAGATTTTCCGCATCGACCACTTCCTCGGCAAGGACACCGTGCAGAGCATCATGGCGTTCCGCTTCGCCAACGGCCTGTTCGAGCCGATCTGGAATCGCGACCGCATCGATCACGTGCAGATCACCGCCGCCGAGACCGTAGGCGTCGAAACGCGCGGCAAGTTCTACGAAGTGACCGGCGCGCTGCGCGACATGGTTCCCAACCATGTCTTCACCCTGCTGTCGATGGTGGCGATGGAGCCGCCGACCTGCTTCGAGGGCGATGCGATCCGCAACAAGAAGGCCGAGGTGCTGGCCGCCATGCAGTCGGTCAAGCCGTCCAAGGCGGTGCGCGGCCAGTACGGCGCGGGCTCCGTGCTGGGCAAACCGGTGAAGGCCTATCGCGACGAGCCGAGGGTCGCGCCCGATTCGAATATCGAAACCTATGTCGCGATGGAACTGGGGATCGACAACTGGCGCTGGGCCGGCGTGCCGTTCTTCATCCGCACCGGCAAGCATCTGGCCGAGCGGATGACCGAGATCGCGATTCGTTTCAAGCAGGCGCCCTATGCTGCCTTCGAGGACACGCCGATCGCCTCGCTCCGCCCCAACTGGCTGGTGCTGCGCATCGCGCCCGACGAGGGCATCTCGCTGCAGTTCGAGGTCAAGCGGCGCGGCCCGGTGATGGATCTTGCCGCCGTGAAGATGGATTTTCAGTACGACGACTGGTTCCCCAAGGAGCAGAATGTCGGTTATGAGACGCTGTTGTACGACGTCATGATCGGTGATCAGACGCTGTTCATGCGTGCCGACATGGTCGAGCAGGCCTGGCGCATCGTGCAGCCCGTGCTCGACGACTGGGCAGCCAACAAGGCGACTTTTCCCAACTACGACTTCGGCAGCAGCGGGCCGGAGGCCGCCGACCGCCTGCTGGCGGACAGCGGCGGCCGCGAATGGCGGCCGGTCACACTGCCACCGGGGCTGAAGAAATGAACGACGCGGAAAACTCGGGTCCCAGGACCTTGGCGATCGATATCGGCGGCACCGGGCTCAAGGCCTCGGTCCTCGACGAATTGGGCAAGATGGTGACCAAGCGCGTGCGGGTGCCGACGCCCGCGCCATGCCCGCCCGATACGCTGCTGGAATCCCTGGCGAAGCTCACGGCGCCCCTGCCGGATCATGACCGTATCTCGATCGGCTTTCCCGGTGTCGTAAGGGACGGGAATGTCATTACGGCACCGCAGTTCCCGAACAAGGCTTGGCTCGGCTTTCCTCTCGAGGATGCGATATCGCAGCGGCTCGGCAAGCCCGCCCGCCTGCTGAACGATGCCGAGGTCCAGGGTCTCGGAATCATCACCGGCCACGGACTAGAGGTCGTGCTGACCCTGGGCACCGGTGTCGGCAGCGCGATGTTCGCCAACGGCGCGCCGACGCCGCACCTCGAGCTGGCGCACCATCCTATTCGCAAGGACAAGACCTATAATGAATATGTCGGCAACGTCACCTATCGCGCGATCAGCAAAAGGAAGTGGAACAAGCGCGTCCTCAAGATGATCGACATCGTCTACGCGCTCGTGCACTACGACGTGCTGTATATCGGCGGCGGCAACGCCGCCAATATCGAGGTCCCGCTGCCGGCCAACGTGCATATCGCGTCCAACAGCGCCGGCATCACGGGCGGCATCCGCCTGTGGGACGACAATCTCTGGAACGCCGTCCGTCGCGATGTCGGCAAGCCGGACCCCTGACGCACCGCGGTCGCTCTCCGGGCAAACGGCTGCGCAAGTACGTGTGAATACTGGCACTATCTTCTGAAGCGATACGGCCATCGCTGATTGGCATTATGCAGGGCCTGCCCGCTCCCGTAGCATTCGCCGCCATGGATTCCCGCAACGAACGACCGATGCTGATTGCGATCGGCGGCCTTCTGGCGATGGCCGCCGGCGTGGGTGTCGGCCGTTTCGTCTACACGCCCATCCTGCCGTCCATGGTCGAGGCGCTTTCGCTTTCCAAGTCGCAGGCCGGCCTGATCGCCTCGGCGAATTTCGTCGGCTATCTCGCGGGCGCGCTGCTTGCGGCGATGCGCCTGGCGGGCTCGCGCCGGGCCTTGTTGCTCGGCTCGCTGGCGGTGAACACATTTTGTCTCGCGGCGATGGGTTTGACGACGGCGATGCCGGTCTTCCTGGCGCTTCGGCTGGTGGCCGGCATCGTAAGCGCCTTCATCCTTGTGCTGAGTTCGGCGCTTGTGCTGGAGCGCCTTGCCGCCTCCGGCAAGGGCGCCTTGTCGGCGGTCCATTTCGCCGGGGTCGGGGTCGGCATCGCGGTATCGGCGGCGCTCGTCCCGATGTTCTCCGACTGGCGCATGATGTGGTTCGCCGGCGCGATGGTCACGGCGATCGCGGGCATTGCGGTCGGGTTTCTGATCGATCCAGATCCCGCACCGATGGAGGTCGCCAGGGAGACGACGCCACGGACGATTTCCGGAAAGTTCGCAACGCTGCTCGCAGCCTACGGCCTGTTCGGTTTCGGCTATGTCATAACCGCGACATTCATCGTCGCCATCACCCGTGGTTCCGGGGAGATCGCCGCTCTCGAACCCTACATCTGGCTGCTGTTCGGCTTGAGCGCGGCGCCCTCGGTGGCCTTGTGGACACGGTTGAGCGCCATGTGGGGAACGCTGCAGGCCTTCGCGGTCGCCTGCGTCCTCGAGGCGCTCGGCGTTGCGGCCGGCGCGGTCTGGATCACCCCGCTCGGCATCGTCGTGTCGTCGCTCCTGGTCGGCGGAACCTTCATGGGACTGACGGCGCTCGGCCTTGTCGCGGCACGGCAGAGCGGAAGGGGAGATCCGCGCGGACGCCTGGCCCTGATGACGGCGTCGTTCGGCGCCGGCCAGATCCTGGGACCGCTTTTCGCGGGCTACGTATACGATCACATGGGCGGCTTCACCGTGCCCCTGCTCGCGGCCTCGCTTGCCTTGCTTGCGGCCGGGGCCCTGGCCATCACGTCGTCGGTGACTGCGCGAAGTCCCGCCTAGCCCGCGCCGCTCGTGGTCTGGCCGCCGGTCGTGGTGCAAATTGCGGTCCGGCCAGCGCCAGGAAAGCGGCGAGGGCACTGGATTGGAAGCCGTCGCGCCGCCGTATGAACAAGGTGTCGACCTCGCCATAGTCGTTCGGGAGGGGATGGACGGTGACCCGATCGTCCCGCCAGACCGCTCCAACAAGGGCCTCGGGCAGCAGCGTCATGCCGAGACCGGCTTCGACGCAGCCGATGATCGCTTCAAGCGTGCCGAATTCGAGCATGCGAACGCCGACGATTCCGCGATGGGCCAGCCACGCCTCCAGCATCAGCCGATACGAGCAGCCGGCGCGCAGGACGACCATCCGCAGATCGTTCTTTCGCAGATAGATGCTAAGCGACGGCTCGCGGCGCGAGGTCAGGATGACCAGGCGCTCCTGGTACATCTTGCGCTGCAGCAGGTCGGGGTGGTGGACGGGACCGCAAACGAAGGCACCTTCCATCCGATGCTCCAGAACGTCTTCCACCAGCTCGCGGCTCGTGCCGGTCTTGAGGCAGAGATCGACCTCGGGGAAGTCGGCGACGAATTGCGAGAGAACGGGGGCAGGCGGAGCGCCGCCGTCGTCTCGAGCGAGCCGATGACAAGGCTGCCCTTCGGTTGGCCGTCATCGCTGATCGTGCTGGCTGCCTCCTCGATCAGGCGGGCCACCCGAATGGCAAAGGGCAGCAACCGTTCGCCGGCCGGCGTCAGCGAGACGCCGCGGCCCGTGCGGTTGAACAGCGACACGTTGAGTTCGTTTTCGAGCGCGCGAATGCGCCGCGTGACGTTGGATTGCACGGTGTTGAGCTTCTCCGCGGCACGGCTCATCCCGCCGGATTGCGCCACCTGCTCGAAGAATTTTAGATCGGCTGCGTCCATGAACATTCCCATCTCTTGATGAGATGACTTTACCGTATTCCATGCCTTTCTTGAATGTGTCCTGTCATCGCAGCGATGGCACGGAGCGTGCAACGACCGATGCTGTTAACCTGACCGGCATGATCCGGCGGATGTGACGGAGAAAAGATGAAACGGACAACTCGCTCGATCGCTCTGGCATGCGCTCTTTGTCTCGCGGGTTGCCTGGCCGCGGGCACCGCTTTGGCCCAGGGCAGCCTGCGCATCGGCCTGGGCGATGATCCCGACGTGCTCGATCCGACGTTCTCCCGCACCTACACCGCCCGCATCGTCTTCGCCTCGTTCTGCGACAAGCTGTTCGACATCGACGAGAAGCTCAACATCGTGCCGCAGCTGGCGCTCAGCCACGAGACCTCGGCCGACGGCAAGACGGTCACCATCAAGCTCCGGCCCGGCGTCAAGTTCCACGACGGCGAGGCCTTCGATGCCGCCGCCGCCAAGTACAGCCTCGACCGCCATCTCACCATGAAGGGTTCGTTCCGCCGGCCCGAGATCAGCTCGATCGACACGGTCGAAGTGGTCGATCCGTTGACCATCAGGCTGAACCTCAAGGCGCCCTTTTCGCCGCTGCTGGCCCAGCTCACCGACCGCGCCGGCATGATGGTGTCGCCCAAGGCGGCCGAGGCGGCGGGCGACAAGTTCGGGCTGAAGCCGGTATGTGCCGGTCCCTACAGGTTCGTCGAGCGGGTGCAGCAGGACCGCATCGTGGTCGAGAAGTTCGCCGACTACTGGAACAAGGAACAGGTCTTCATCGACAAGATCACCTACCTGCCGATCGTCGACGGCACGGTGCGCCTGGCCAACCTGCAGTCGGGCGGTCTCGACCTGATCGAGCGATTGCTGGCCACCGACATCAAGACGGTACGGGACAATCCCAAGCTCAAGCTCAGCAAGGCGGTGTCGCTCGGCTGGTTCGGCCTCATGGTCAACGTGGCCAACGGGCCCAAGGCGGACAATCCGCTGGGCAAGGACGCCCGCGTGCGTCGCGCCTTCGAGCTCTCGATCGATCGCGAGGCCCTGAATCAGGTCGTGTTCAACGGCGAGTTCGTGCCGGGCAACCAGTGGGTCAGCCCGCAGAATCCCTATTATCAGGCGAAGTTTGCCGTGCCCAAGCGCGACCTCGCCCAGGCCAAGGCGCTGATGAAGGAAGCGGGCGTCACCGGCCGGGTGCCAATCGACTTCCTCGTCTCCAACACGCCGGAGACACGGGCCGTCGCCGAAGTCGTGCAGTCGATGGCGGCCGAAGCGGGCTTCGACCTGAAGCTTCGCGTCACCGAGGTCGCGACGGCGCTGAAGCAAGGCGAGGACGGCGACTTCCAGCTCTACATGAACACCTGGAGCGGCCGCAGCGACCCCGACGGCAATTCGGTCATCTACCAGACCTGCGGCGCGCCGCAGAACATGGGCCATTACTGCGACAAGGAGGTCGACGCCTGGCACCAGGAGGCGCGCGCCGCCAGCGACCTCGCCGCCCGCAAGGCCGCCTACGAGAAGATTACCGCGCGATTCCTGGCCGACGGCTGGATCGTCTACCTCTATCACCCGCAATACCTGATCGCCTATGTCGACCGGCTCGAGGGTTTCAAGCCGATGCCGGACGGGCTGATACGGGTGATCGGCCTGCGGCTGAAGTAGGTCAGGTCTCCTTGCTGTAGCGCTCGAACAAGGCGGCTGCGTTGTCCCAGCGGATGATCTGCATGAAAGCATCGACGTAAGCGGCTGCCCGGGCGCCGTAGTCCATCTGATAGGCGTGTTCGTACATGTCGAGCGCCAGGATCGGCCGACCATTGGCCAGGGTCATGGTGTGATCGGCTGCCCATGTATTGACGAGCCGCTTGTCGCGCGGCGAGTAGCTCAGCATCACCCAGCCGGAGCCGCCGCCCAGCGCCTTGCCGACGGCGGAAAATTCGGCCTTCCAGCGCTCGACGCTGCCGAAGTCCTTGTTCAGCGCCTCGGCCAATGCACCCTTGGGGTCGCCCTCGCCGCCGAGACCGTCGAAATAGAGTTCGTGAATGATCATCGAATTCGTCGCGATCAGTTCCTCGCGCTTGAGGCCGTTCACGACGAAGACCGGCGCCGCCGCGACGTCGAGACCGGCCAGCTGGGCCGTGATGGCGTTCAGCCGCTTGACCGCGCCGCTGTAGTTGTTTTCGTAGTGGCTGACGAGCAGCTTCTCCGAGATGCCTTTGATCCTGGCCGGATCGAACGGCAGCTTCTTGATCGCGTATTCCATCTTGGGCACCGCCGTGGCGGTCTGGGCCGATGCGGGACGCAGCAAGGCCGTGGTCGCGACGGTGGCGGCCGCGATACCGGCCACACCGACGAAGTTTCTGCGAGTCTGATCGTAGCTCATGGATGCCTCCGTTGAATTGTCAGGCAATCAAGGCGAGAACTACTCGAAGAGCCGGACTTTACCGCCGATCGCCTTCCAGGCGTAGTGGCCGCCGGCCATGTAGCGGGCGTCGAAGCCTGCCTTGCGGAGCGCTATCGCCGTCTCGCAGCCGATGTGAAAGCCGTAGACGCAGTAGGTGACGACCGGCTCGGCCTTCGACAGTTCGCCGATCCACTCGTCGAGCCGCTCCGGGTCGCGCCACACGGCGCCTTCCATGATGTCCTGCGCCCGCGTCCTATAATGCCGCGGCCGCGCGTCGATGATCTGCAGGCGCTCGCCCGAATCGAGCATGGCCTTCACCTCTTCGACGCTCATGGCCGGAATACCGGCGAACTGCTTCTGCTCGAGCGGCCGGGGCGGCGCCACGCGGGCCGCATCCTCGTAGCGGCCCTGGACGGCGGACCAGTCGATGTTGCGCATGAAGGCCGCGACATAGGCCGAGGCGTTGGCGCCGAAGTCGATGTGATAGGCATGCTCGTACATGTCGAGCGCCAGGATCGGAATGCCGCCGGCGATGTTCTGGCCGTGGTCGACGCCGCTCTGGTTGATCAGCCGGCCGTCGCGCGGCACGTAGGTCAGGAGCACCCAGCCCGAACCCCCGGCCAGCGCGTTTGCCAGCATGATGAATTCCTGTCGCCAGCGGTCAGGTGAGCCGAAGTCGCGGGCAAGCGCTTCGGCCATGGTCTCGGGCACCGCCCGCCCGTCGCCGCCCAGGCTTGCGAAGTAAAGCTCGTGCAGGAGGGTCGAGTTGAGCATTGCCGCCTCGTCGCGCTTCAGACGATTGACGACATCGGGCGATGTCGCGGCCGGGTCGAGCGCCAAAAGCTCCTCGGTGATGGCGTTCAGGCGGCGCAACGCGCTGCCGTAGTTGCCTTCGTAATGGCTCTCGATCAGGCGCGGCGTGATGCCGTTCAGGGTCCACGGCCGGCAGAAGAGGGGAGCGAGATGGTATTGCATGAGAGTTCTCCTAGAGGGTCTGGATCCTGAGATCGTCGAAATGCGTGACGCTGTCGGCCTTGGTCCACAGCGCCACGCGGCCGGCGACCGTGATGGCCGTATCGCTCGCGCTATAGAGGCTCTTGCCGTCGAGGAAGACTTCGAAGCGGCTGCCGCGGACGACCAGCCGCAGATCCTGCCATTTGCCCGACGGCACTTTGGTATCGGCGCCGGCGAACTGGCTACGCCGTCCGTTCACCATCCGGTAGAGGCGTACGTTGTCTTCGAGCGCGTTGGCGCGCACGACGTAGTAGTTGTTGGGATCGCCGAGGCGGACCGCGATGCCCGCGGCCCGGTCGACCGCACCGCCGACCGGCTTGAAACGCACCGCGACATCGATGTCAGCGGCGATCGGGACATTGAAGATAAAAGCGATAGTCGGTCTTGTCGGTGCTGGTCTGCGCCAGAACTTTCGGCCCGGCGGGGGCTGTCGGGTCTTCGACGATGGCCCAGGCGACCGGGCCGCCCGAACCGGTCAAGGCCGCGGTGACGCCGGTTGGCAGCGTGCCCGGGGCTGCGGCCTCGAAATCGATGCGGATCATTGCGCCGCCTCGTTGTGCCTGTGCCGTCGACGAAGCCGCGAACGCACCGCCCAGGGCGAGCAGTCCGCGCCGCAGCAGAGTGTGAGTCATGGCAAGCCCCCTACAGGTGAGCGAAAGACGCGTCCTTCATGTTTCGTAGATTGCGGCACGGTGCGTGCGCGGCAGAAAGGCGTAGAGCCGGTCGCCTGTCGGTGAAAGCGCGGTGGTATGGGCGCCCGCCTCGGTTTCGACCGTTGCGCGCTTTTCCAGGGGCGAGGTGGAAAACACATCGATGACGCCCGGGTCGCCGATGGCAACATAGAGATGCTTGCGCTGGCGATTGAAGAACACGACGTCGGGCACGCCGCTCAAGGGCTTCTCGTCCAGCACCTTGCCCGATCGCGCGTCCAGGGTGACGAGCACGCCGGCATCGCAGGCGCAGAAGAGGCGCTGGGTAGCGCCGTCGAGATCGAGGCCGTGCGGCCCGGCATGGGGCACGGAAATGCTGCGGGCGATCCTGTCGGGCTGGCGTGGATCGACCACGACGATCTCGGCGGGCTGCGCGATGTTCACATAGAACAGTTCCGGCCCGGGATCGAACACCGCCCAGCGCGTGCGGCCGCGCACGGCGATCTCGTTGCGTCTTGCGTCCTGGGCAAGATCGATCATCGACAGGGTGTGCGAGCCGGCCACCGCGGGGTCGCCGACATTGGCCGCCAGCACGATCTGCCGGCGCGGATCGTAGGCGAGGCCATTGGGACCTTTGCCCACGTCGATGATGCGAACCGACGGGTTCGGCCCGGGCGCGAAGACGCCGATCGTGTTGGCCGCCCGGTTCGACGAGAGGATGAGCCCGCCCTCGTCGCTTACCAGGGCGCCGGCGACGCCGGGCAGGCCGGAGATAGAAAAGAGATGTCGCCGGCTCACGGGATCGAAGGCATCGACCGCGTCGTTGGCCGTATGCGCCACGTAGACATGGCCGCTCGCGGCATGAACGGCGGCATGATCGAAGCCGCCTTTCGCCTTGTGCTCGGGCAATGCGACGTGGCCGCTAAGATGCAGCGTCATGAGTTCACCTCAGACGGGCGTAAAGGCGAAAGGCCACGGCCTGCACGACGCCCCAGGTCGCAAGCCCGAGGGCAGTGACCAGGGCCAACCCCACGAGACCCGCGTGGAGGACCTCAATGGCGACCCAGCCGCCCAAGACGACGACCAGCAGGCGGCAGGTCATGGCGGCCAACGGCCACTCGGGCTGACGCGTCGCCTGGAAGGCCGACATCAGCGTGTTGACCGCGACGAACGGATAGGCGAGGCCGACGACGGCGAGGTAACCGGCGGCCTCGGCCAGGATTGCCGGATCGTGAGTGAACAGGCCCATCCAGAGATCGGGCGCGGCGATCGCCAGCACGCTGACCGAGGCCATCACGCAGGCCGAAAGCCCCACCGCGGTCCAGGCGATGCGCGCGGCGCGCGTGAACTGGCGCGCCCCGATGTTGCTGCCGACCATGGCGAGCACCGCCGCACCCAGGCCGAAGTTCAGCGGGTAAAGCAGGTATTCCAGCCGCACCGCCGCACCGAAAGCGGCAAGCGACGCCGTGCCAAGCAGGCCGGCATAGGCCGTGAGCGTTGCCAAGGCCACGTTGTTCAGCACGGGCGCCAGCGACATTGGCGCGCCGACGCGTAGGATCTCGCCGAACAGGCGGCGCTCGAAGCGGACGCCGCTGAGCGACAACGCGACCGACGTCCGGCCCGAGGCGAGATACCAGGCAAGCGTCGCGGTCGAAGCGGTGAAGGCGATCACCGTGGCAAGACCGGCGCCGGTGATGCCGAGCGCGGGGAGGGGGCCCAGGCCGAAGACGAGTGCGGGTACCAGCGCGATATGCAGGATCTCGGCGCCGACATAAACGTAGGCGAGGATGGCGACCTGCCCGGTTGCCCGCACCACGCTCGTGAGCGTACCGAGCAGCCAGTAGACCAGCGCGCCGGCGAAGATCACGTTGGAATATTCGAGGGCCGCCGCAAGGATCGGCCCGCGGCCGCCCAGCAAACCGTAGATGCCGGGCCCGGCGAGCAGGAAGAGGGCGCTGAACAGCGCCGCGGCGCCGGCGGCGATCGCCAGCGCATGGATGACGAGCGATGCCGCGTCCTCGCGCCGCCCGGCGCCGATCGCCCGCGCGATTGAGGCGGCGATGGCGCCGCCCATGGCCATGTTGGCCATCTGCTGCATCAGCATCAGCAGCGGGAACACCAGTGCCAGGCCGGCCAGGGAATCGAGGCCGAGATTGCCGATGAAATGCGCGTCGACGCTGGGCGTCACCGCGATCAGCACGACGTTGACCACGAGGTTGGGCACCGCGAGCCGCAGCAGGGTGGCAACGATCGGGCCTTCCAGCATCAGGCGCATGCGCGCCGCGGCAGGCGAGGCTGGTTTCACGGTCGTGTCGGTCATGGCGCTCAGCCCATCTTGGGCGGCCACTTGTGGGTTTCGCCCGTGAGGCTGCGGCACCATGTGTAGAGCGCGTCGTACATCACCATGCCGTGCTTCAGCATCTCATGGTCGTCCTGGTAGACGTGGCTCAGCCCCAATGAGATGGCGAACAGGCCGGCCGACTGCGGCGTGAGATCGAGTCGCGACGTGTCGGCGCCGCGCACGATGTCGGCCAGCTTGTCGAGCCCGGGTGCCGCGAGCTTGTACTCGGAGATGAAGGCGTCGAAGCTGCACTTCTCGCCGACATGGCTGAACTTCACGCCGGGGATGTCATAGGCCACGGCGCCGGTGGCCCGGGCGGTGGCCAGCACTTTCTCGGCCGGCACGTAGAGGAATTCCGGCTGCTTCTCGATGAAGCGCTCGATCAGCCACGGGCAGGCGATGCGATCGATCTTGGGACGTTCGCGGGTAACCCACTTCATTTGCGGTCTCCTTCCTTGAGAGGTTCTGTCGGCAGGCCATCGGCCCGCCACGTGCCGATGCCGCCGGCGACGGCAACGGCGTCGATGCCGCGTTCGCGCAGCTTGGCCGCGCAGTCGCCGCCGATCTCGAAGCCCCAGGCGCAGTAGACCAGGGCCTTGGTGCCGGCGGGCAGGGACGCTGCGACCTCGTCGACCTTGTCGGGCGGGGCGCGCCGTGCGCCGCGCAGGCCGACCGGCACCGCGGTAGCGTCGGCGGCCAGCCGGGCGTCGATCACCACGAGGTTGGGATCGGCGTCGAGCATCTTGCGCGCGGCCGTCGTGTCGACGGTGTGAGGCTTGGCGGTAGGCGCCACGCCGGCAAAGCGCGCCGCGATTCCTTCCCAGGCGATGTTGGCCATGAAGGCATCGACGTAGGCACCGACGTTGGCGCCGAAGTCGATGTGATAGGCGTGCTCGTACATATCGAGCGCCAGCAGCGGCGTGCCGCCGGCCAGGCTGTGGGTGTGGTCGGCCGCCCAGACATTGACCAGGGTGCCGTCCCGCGGCGAGCGGCTGAGCACCACCCAGCCCGAGCCGCCGCCCAGCGCCTTGCCCATGGCGACGAACTCGGCGCGCCACCTGGCGAGCGATCCGAAGTCGCGCGCGATCGCCTCGGCAAGTTCGCCGGTCGGGTCGCCGCCGCCGCCTTCGCCCAGCGCCTCGAAATAGGCCTCGTGCAGCAGCATCGAGTTGGTCGCGATCAGTTCCTCGCGCTTGAGGCCGTTCAGGCGAAAGCCCGGCGCGCTCGCCGGATCGAGGTTGGCCAGGTCGCCGCGGATCGCGTTCAGCCGGCGGACGGCGCCGCCATAGTTGTTCTCGTAGTGGCTGGCGATCAGGCGGGCAGAGAGGCCGTTCAGGCGGGGTGGCTTGAAGGAGATTGGCCGGGCGTGGAATGACATTGGTTTCGCTCCTGATACACTCGTTTCATGGGAAACTAGCGTGATTCTCGAGGAACGCAAGCGTAAAATGATACGGTCGTTGCATTTACCATTTATTATATGATACGGATGCACAATGACAAGTAATGAGATCGCGCGGGCTCCCTGGCTGCTGCTGATCCACCAGCTGCCGGCGAAGCCCGCCTATGCTCGGGTCAAGGTCTGGCGCCGCCTGCAGGCGTTGGGCGCGGTCACGGTGAAGGGCGCGGTCTATGCGCTGCCGGCGAACGCCGAGACGCGCGAGGACTTCGCCTGGCTTGCCAAGGAGATCGTCGAGAGCGGCGGCGAGGCGATCGTCTGCGAGGCGGCGCTGGTCGACGGGCTGTCCGATCGCGAGCTGCAGGCGCTGTTCGATGCGGCCCGTGACGAAGATTACCAGCGCATCGCGACCGAGGCGCGCGAAGTGGCGAGCCGTCTTGGTGACGACCTTCCCGACAACGCGCTGGCCGAGATCGCGAGCCAGGCGGCGCGACTGCGCAAGCAGCTCGATGCCGTCGTCGCCATCGACTTCTTCGGCAGCGACGCGCGCGAACCGGCGGAGGGTCTGATATCGGGCCTGGAAGCCCGCCTGCAACAGGAGGACAAGGCCGTGGCAGAACGAACGGACGGCGGACCGGCCGCGGCGACCGCGCCGACCGGGCTGAAGGGGCGCGTATGGGTGACACGCCAGGGCGTGCAGATCGACCGCATCGCCTCGGCCTGGCTGATTCGCCGCTTCGTCGATGACGGCGCGCGCTTCAAGTTCGTGCCGGGCACGGGCTACGCGGCGCTGCCGGGCGAACTGCGCTTCGACATGTTCGAAGGCGAATACACCCACCGCGGCGACCGCTGTACGTTCGAGGTGCTGCTGATGGAAGCCGGCCTCGACGATCCGGCGCTGGCCGCCATCGGCGAGATCATCCACGACATCGATCTGAAGGATGGCAAGTACGGCCGCGAGGAAGCGGCCGGCATCCGCAACCTGATCGCGGGCATCGCCTCCGCCCACAATGACGACACTCAGCGCCTGGAGCGCGGCGGCGCTGTTCTCGACGATCTCTACGGATATTTTGCCAGCAGGCGGCCCAGCAGATGAGCAAGCAGACGACTGACCACGGCGTGCCGTTCGGCGAGGCCATGAAAGTGTGGGCCCGCGTCGCGGCGCTCTCCTTCGGCGGCCCGGCCGGCCAGATCGCCGTGATGCATCGCATCATCGTCGAGGAGAAGCGGTGGATCGGCGAGAACCGTTTCCTGCAGGCCCTCAACTACTGCACCCTGCTGCCCGGCCCCGAGGCGCAGCAGCTCGCCATCTATATCGGCTGGCTGATGCACAGGACCAAAGGCGGATTGTTCGCCGGCACGCTGTTCGTGCTGCCGGGCCTGATCGCCATCATGGCGCTGTCCTGGATCTACGTGCTGCTGGGCAAGCTCACGATCGTCGAAGGCCTGTTCTTCGGGCTCAAATCTGCCGTCCTGGTCGTTGTCGTCGAGGCCGTGCTGCGCGTCGGCCGACGCGCGCTCCGGAACAACGTCATGGTGGCGCTGGCGGCGATTTCGTTCGTCGCCATCTTCTTCTACGACGTGCCGTTCCCCGTCATCGTCTTCGGCGCCGGCATCATCGGCTACCTTGCCGGTCGCGCCGGGTTGGAACCGTTCCTGGCCGGCGGGGGCCACGGAAAGGTCGGCGCCAGGCAGGTTGCCGATCGCGAATCACTGCTTGGCGAGGAAACGCCCGATCACGCCAAGCCCAATCTGCGCTGGTCGCTTTCCATCGCTGCCATCTTTCTCGCGCTATGGCTGGTACCCGTGGCGGCGCTTTACTTCGCCCTGGGTGGCGACAATGTCTTCACCAAGATCGCGCATCTTCTTCAGCCAGATGGCCGTGGTCACCTTCGGCGGCGCCTATGCCGTGCTGGCCTATGTCGCCCAGCAGGCGGTCGAGAACTTCCATTGGGTGAAGCCGGGCGAGATGCTGGACGGGCTCGGCATGGCCGAGACGACGCCCGGTCCGCTGATCATGGTCACGCAGTTCGTGGGCTTCCTCGCCGCCTGGCGCGAGCCGGGCGGCATGCCGCCGCTGCTGGCGGCGACGTTGGGCGGCCTGCTCACCACCTGGGTCACCTTCACGCCCTGCTTCCTGTGGATCTTCTTCGGCGCGCCGTTCGTCGAGGCGCTGCGCTCCAACAAGGCCCTGGGCGCAGCGCTGGGCGCCATCACCGCCGCCGTGGTCGGCGTGATCCTGAACCTTGCGGTATGGTTCGGACTGCACGTGCTGTTCGCCACGATCGTGCCGACGCACTTCCTTGGCGCCTCCGTGGGCGTGCCCGTGCTGTCGTCGGTCGACGTGCCGTCCCTGGTCCTGGCCATCGCCGCGGCGATCGCCATCTTCCGCTTCAAAATGGGCATGATCCCCGTCCTGCTGGCGAGCGCGCTAACGGGCATGACCTATTACCTCATCGTCCGCTCGATCTGACAGGACGCGCCTTCGGTGCGCGCCACCGAGGGAGAAGGCCCGTCCGGTTGGAGGGAGCCGGACGGGCCAGTGGCAGCTTGGCGGGGAGAGAGCACCACCACAGCCACGACCCCGTGATGACACAAGGAAATGGCCAAGGGCGCAGTTCCTTTTTGACCAGGACAAGAAACTTGCCGGTGGAAGACCAGCCAGCCCCTGCGATGTAGCGAAGTGGTCGGCGGCAGTGTTCGGCCGATCAAAATCGAGCAACTGAAAAGGGGCCCTTTGCGTTTAAGCGCTGCCGACACATGCGTGCGGTTGTGCCGAACAGGAGGAAGCCCTATGAGCGAGAGTAAGACGTCTGCAACGTTCAGCGGCCAGAATAACGCGCCGAAGCCTCAGCAGGCACAAGACCACCAGGGGAAGGCAGCGCCCCAGCAAGTCCAGCGTCCGAAACCTGGAAGGAAGCCGCTTTTCCGAACCTGAGCGGGAGAGAATTTGACCCAACCCGTGCCCGTCAAAGACGCCCCGCGGATCGATCCGCGGGCTGGACAATTGCCGTCCGCCGCTCAACTCGTCGACACTGCCAAGCTCATCGACGCCTATTATTCCCGCCATCCCGATCCCCAGGTGGCGGCGCAGCGGGTCGCCTTCGGCACCTCAGGGCATCGCGGCTCGTCGTTCGACAGCACCTTCAACGAGGCACATGTGCTGGCGATCACCCAGGCGATTTGCCTGTATCGCCGGCAGGACAGCGGATATCCGGACCGCTGTTCATCGGCTTCGACACGCATGCGCTGTCCAGGCCCGCCTTCGAAAGCGCGCTGGAGGTGCTGGCGGCCAACGGCGTCGACGTCATGATGCCGAAGGGCGGCGAATACACGCCGACGCCGGCGATTTCCCAGGCGATCCTTGTCCACAATCGCGGACGCAAGCACGGGCTGGCCGACGGCATCGTCATCACGCCCTCGCACAATCCGCCCGAGGATGGCGGCTTCAAGTACAATCCGCCGAACGGCGGCCCGGCCGACACCGGCATCACCAGCTGGATCGAGAAGCAGGCCAATGCGCTGCTGGCCGAAGGCCTGAGGACGTAAAGCGTGTGCCGTTCGAGCAAGCGCAGCGCGCCAGCACCACGCATCGAGTACGATTTCCTCGACACCTACGTCGCCGACCTCGGCAACGTGATCGACTTCGATGCGATCCGCGCCTCCGGCATCCGCATGGGTGTGGATCCGCTGGGCGGCGCCGGCGTGCACTACTGGGCGCGGATCGCCGAGCATTACCGGCATCGACCTCACGGTCGTCAGCGAGCAGGTCGATCCCGACGTTTCGGTTTCATGACCCTGGACTGGGACGGCCGGATCCGCATGGATCCGTCCTCGTCCTACGCGATGCAGCGGCTGATCGGGCTCAAGGACAAATACGACATCGCCTTCGCCTGCGACACCGACCACGACCGGCACGGCATCGTCGCGCCGAGCGGCGGCCTGATGCCGCCGAACCATTACCTTGCCGTGGCGATCGACTACCTGTTCCGGAACCGGCCGCGGCTGGAAAGCGGACGCCGCGGTCGGCAAGACCGTGGTCAGCAGCGCCATGATCGACCGGGTCGCCGCGCGGCTCGGCCGCAAGCTCTACGAGGTGCCGGTCGGCTTCAAATGGTTTGCCGACGGGCTTGCTCGACGGATCACTGGGATTCGGCGGCGAGGAAAGCGCGGGCGCGTCCTTTCTGCGGCGCGACGGCAGCGTCTGGACGACCGACAAGGACGGCATCGCCCCCGCGTTGCTGTCCGCCGAGATCACGGCGCGGACCGGCCGCGACCCGGGCATGCTCTATGGCGATCTCACGCGCGACCTCGGCGACCATGACCGCCGACCGGGTCGACGCGCCGGCGACGGCCGAGCAGAAGCAAAAACTGGCGAAGCTCTCGCCGCAGCAGGTGCGGATCACGGAACTGGCCGGCGAGCCGATCACGAGCGTGATCTCGAAAGCCCCCGGCAACGACGCGCCGATCGGCGGCATCAAGGTCGTCGCGCGACAGCGGATGGTTTGCCGCTCGTCCGTCCGGCACCGAGGAGATCTACAAGATCTATGCCGAGAGCTTCCGCGGCAGCGACCATCTGAAGACCCTGCTGGGGGAAGCGCAAGCCATCGTCGACAAGGCGCTGGCACAATGAGCGTTCACGCGAACCAGCGGGCATACGTCCGCTGCAGCCAGGACACCGGCTGATCGAGCGTATAGGCGAGCGCCGCCTGCCGGATCGCGTCGGATTGCGCCGGATAGGTATGCAGGACCCTGGCGAGCTTGCGCATGCCGATGCCGGTGCTCATGGCGACGGAGATCTCGTTGATCATCTCGCTCGCCCGCGACGCCACGATGGTGGCGCCTAAAATCCTGTCGGTGCCGAGCTTGACGTGGATCTTCACGAAGCCGTCGTCCTGGCCGTCGGTGATGGCGCGCGCGACATCCTGCATCATCACGGTGAAGCTCTTGATCGGCACGGACCGTTCGCTGGCGTCCCACACATGCATGCCGACATGGGCGATCTCGGGGTCGCAATAGGTGCACCACGGGATCGTCATGAGGCTGAGCCGCCGGCGCTTTGCGGCGAAAGCGTTCTGCACGGCCATGCGCGCTGTGGCCTCCGCGGCGTTGGTGAAGCGGAGCGACAGGCAGACGTCGCCGGCCGCGTAGACCCGAGGGTTCGTGGTGCGCAGGAAATCGTCGACGACGATCCCCGCCGCCGGATCGAAGGCGATCCCCGCGGCGGCCAGCCCGAGATCGGCCACGTTGGGCGTGCGGCCGATGCTGAGCAGGATCTCGTCGGCGTCGATCAGGTATCGCGTCGCGTCATTGAGCGTATCCAGTATCTTGACGCCGGCCTCCACGCGGACACCCTGGATGACGGTGTTGAGCCTTGTATCGACGCCGTCGCGCGCCAGCGAATACGACAGGAGCTGCGAGGCATCCCTTTCCTCGTGGGGCAGGAATTTCGGCTCGTCCTGCACGAGGGTCACGTGCACGCCCAGCCGCGAAAAGGTTTGTGCCGCTTCGCAGCCCAGCGGGCCGCCGCCGATGATGGCCAGGCGCCTGGGCAGGGAGGCCAGCTCGAAAACCAACTCGCTGGTGAGGTAGCCCGCCTCTTCGAGACCCGGAATGCTCGAGCGCTGGGGCTGCGATCCCGTAGCGACCAGCGCCTTCTTGAAGCGCAGTCGGGTCTCGTCCACCAGCAGCGCATCGGATGCCGCAAAATGCGCGACGCCGAAGAAGACGTCGACGCCCTGCGCCCGCAACCGGTCGGCCGAGTGATATTCGGCGAGCCGCGAGCGGATGCGCCGCATGCGCGCCATCACCGTCTGGAAATCCACCGGCAGCTCGTGCGCCGGCGGAGCACCATATTCCTCCGCGCGGGGCATGATCGCGTGGACGCCGGCCGTGCGGATGATCGCCTTGGAGGGAACGGTGCCGGTGTTGAGCGAATCGCCGCCCAGCCGCCGCCGTTCGACGAGCGCCACCCTAAGGCCGAGGCGGATCGCCCATTCGGCCGCCGCCAGGCCGGCGGGGCCGCCACCGACGACCACGAGGTCGTACAACGGCTTGGCCGCGGGATTTGTCCAGTCGTCGGGCCGGACGCGCTGCAGCAGCTCTTGTTCGTGGAGGTCGGTCGGCTTGGTCGACCTGGGGCCCATGACGGCCATGGCTACAACCACCCGCCCTTGAAGCCCGCGCGCTTGAGGCCGACGCGGACAGCGGGACAGCGCCGCATCAGCTCCCACACGAAGCCGGAGCGATAATTCTCGATCATCAGCACCAGCAGGCCCTGGTCCAGCCCGAACCAGCCTTCCGACAGCCAGCCCTCGCCGGCGCCGTTGAAGGTCGGATTGTAGCCGCTGGAGAAGCGGTCCTGGCGGCAGACCTGCGGATAGGTTTGCAGCAGATGGCGCGTTCCCGCGAGGGCCGATCCCGCGCCGAACGGCAGGGTGGCCAGCATCGCCCAGGGCGAGAGGGTGCCGTCGTCCGGTCCGTAAGGCACGCCTCGGGCGGTGTAGCCGAAGAAGCGCCGGTCGCGATGGTCCGCGTGCAGCACCTCATTGCCCGGGCCTTCACCGGCCGTGATGCCCCAGAGGTTCCGGCCATATCCGACATAGTCGTGGGGATTGCGGGCACCGTATTCGCGATGGAGCGCGATCGAGTTCCGGCTGTTCTCGAAGTAGTCGCTCTGGGTGTCGCGCATGAACTTGTCCCGGATGCCGCGAAAGTCGATCCAGGCATGGGAGAACAGATGGGTGAACAGTGGGCCCGAATAGAGGACGTTCTGGCCGAGCAGATTTTCGGACTGATAGGTCACCGTCCAGTCGGTGAAACTGCTGGGCGGCAGCGGGTGAGTGGGGGACCCCAGGCCGAGAATGTAGAGGATGGTCGCCTCGTTGTAGCCTTCCCAGCCGTAGTGCAGGAAACCGCATTCGGGTTTCCAGCCCTGGGCAACCGTGCGTCCATTATTGAGCGCCCATGGCCAGTCGACCCGGCGGTAGAGCGCATCGGCCAGGGCGCGGATGTCGGCTTCTTCGCCGCCCTGGTCGAAATAGCAACCGGCCACGAGCACGCCCGCCAGCAGCAGGGTCGTGTCGACGAGCGACAATTCGCACTGCCAGACGCGCTGCCGCGTCTTCATGTGCAGGAAATGATAGTAGAAGCCCTTGTAGCCCGTGGCATCGGGCTGCTCGCTTTGCGGGCTGTCCCAGAAGGTGCGCAGCGTTTTCAGCGTCTGCTGGGCGGCGGCCGAACGCGACATCCAGCCGTTCTTCACGGCGATCGGGTAGCAGGACAGCGCGAAGCCCACGACGGCGATGCTGCACGGCGATTCCGGGCGCGAGGTGTCGGCGACCAGTCCGGTCTCGGGATCGGTGTAGTCGGTGATGTAGGAAAAGGCGCCGCGCTGCAGCCTGTCGATCAGCGCGCAATCCGACAGGCTGGCGAGGCCGTCCATGGCGGCAACAGGCAACTCACGGGGCCGGCGGCCTGATACGATCTGCCTTTTTGAAGAAGCGGCGCGCCTCGGCGACGATCTGGCCGTCGCTCATGTGCTGGAGCGGCTCGACGCCAAACAGGCGGCCAGCCAGCGCCGGCGAATGAGCGTGCAGCCAGGTGACGAATTCCGTCTTTGCCGTCGAGGGACCGACGACAAGAAACTCCCGGGCCTCACTCAGAGCCTGGGCGACGTCGCGATAGAAGGACGGCTCGCCCTTGTCGTGAGTGCCCGAGGGGCTGCCCGCCTTGTGATGGAGATGGTGCGAGGGATGGTCGGGATGCACCGTCTTCTCTTCGGCGTCATCGGCGTTGAAGTAGATGACGCGAGCCTCGTGGTGATCGATCCAGACGACGGCGTGGGAATGGGGCAAGCGACGCTCCGAAGCTGAGGTTGAGGATGGCCGGCGTCCGGTGGCGGAAGCCAGGGTCTTTCCTGGATTGGCTAGTGTACAGGATTTGCGGCCGTCCCGGTCGTCAAGGATCATTGTGCAGAGCAAGGGAACGTTCGGGGTTGCCGGTTGTGTTCGAATTTGTGAGAATCCTCCCGAAAAGGAGCGATTGTCATGGCGTTGGGAAGCCCCGGGTACGAGGGCGGACCTTCCTGGTCTGTGGACGATATCCCCTACCATGCCCTCGCGTACGATCAGGTACGTGACGATCAACGTCTTTTTCACATCCTCGCATCGGCGTCCTTCATCGAAATCACCTCGGATCTCTACACCCGCAATCTGATCGAGTTCTTCCGGGGCGATGATGAGGTCGTCGATTGGCTGGAACACCGGTGGGAGAGGGAGGAACTGCAGCATGGCGCGGCGCTCAAGCGCTACGTCCAGACGGCCTGGCCCGATTTCGACTGGGAAGCGGCCTACAAGCTCTTCTTCGCCGAATACTCCCAATGCTGCACCCTCGAGCAACTGGCCGGCACGAAGGCGCTCGAGATGGCGGCGCGCTGCGTGGTGGAGACCGGCACCGCCACCTTCTACCGCATGATGTCGGATATGAGCCGCGAGCCGGTGCTGAAGCGCCTGGCGGCCGAGATCAGTGCCGACGAGGTGCGCCACTACAAGCATTTCTACCGCTATTTTCAGCGCTACCGGCTGGTCGAACAGCCCAGCCGCGTCTCGATCCTGCGCGCGCTCCTGAACCGTGCCGCAGAGGTCGAGTCAGAGGACGCCTTTTATGCTTACAAGGCGGTCTTCAGCGTCTGCAATCCCGGCGTCGAGTTTCACAAAAGCGACTATGTGGCTTATCGCGACAGCGCCATGCAGCTCACCAGGAGCCACTTTCCACACGGCATGGCCGTGAAGATGCTGTTGAAGCCGCTCGGCCTCAATCCCATGGTCGGGCGCGCGATGTTGCCCGCCATCACGTCCGCCATGCGGTTGTTCATGTCGTCCTGGGGCGGGCGTTCGACGACCAAGGGTCGCTCTTTCCTGAGCGGCGCATAAGACTTCCGCATCCAAGATAAAGCGCCGCGCCGTGCGGCGCGCTCTTTCTGCATGACTGGTCCATGGATTGCATCGACGCCGGGTGACAGCGGCGGAGAAGCGCGTCTTGGCAGCAAAGCCCTTCCATCTCGGTTGGTTCCTCGGCAACAGTTTCGGCGTGCACGGCTGGAATCAGCCATGGGGCGGCACGGGCGGCCAGGACTGGGCGCAGCCTGATGCCGCCGCCCGGCAGGACATGGGCGTGGAAGTCGACGAGGCCCGGCAGGACGAGCTGGCCAGTGGCGTCGAGCACCTGCGTGCCGCGCGCCGTCGGGATCTCGGGCTCGACGGCCACGACCGCGGCATTGCGGATGCCGATGTCTCGCCGTCCCCGCAGGTTCTGGCTGGGATCGAGCACCTCGCCGCCGCGGACCACGAGATCGTAGATCGTCGGGCCCGAAAGCCGCCGTGCGCGCGGCGGCTTCCTGGATAAGTCCTGTCGCGGCAACCGAGGCGCCGGCGCCCCATAGCATGGCCCTGCAAATCACATCATCCATGGCCGTCCCCTCCCGGGGGTCTTTGTTCTGTGGTCAGTTCACCACAAACCGCCGGCCACGGCGAGCCGCCGATCTTCCGGGCGCCGCAGCCGCCTCAGAAGCTCGACACCACCTTAAAGGCGACCAGCACGACGAGAAGCGTCCAGAGGATCAATGACTGATAGTAAAAGAGGTTTGTCGTGATCCTGTACTGCATGAAGCGAATGGCCAACGGCGAATAGAAGATCATTTCACCCTGGTCGCTCTGGTAGTGAGGGAAGTCGCGCGCGATAGCGAAATTCCCGATGGTCGTCAGGGTCGACGCCAGGAAAGCGAAGGCCGCCGTCGTCAATATTGCGCCAATCATGTCGAACCAGCTCCCTCTTGTCGGCAGCTCATCTATTCCCCGCGGTCCCGCTTATCGGATGCGACCACGGAGGGAAGCAGTGCGCGGGCCACGCGATCGGCCGCGATCTGCGTGCCGAGGTCGGTCCAGTGGCCGTCCGTCAGTCGGTAGCTGCCGCGAACGCCATCGAGGGCTTCGCGCAAGTCGATGACCGGCATGCCGCGCTGGCGCAGCGCCGCCGCCAGTCGTTTGTGACGGGCGTCGGCCGACAGCGTGTAGCTGAAGTATTGCGGCCACGGCTTCCAGAACGCGACGTATTCCGGATCGCCGATGCCGACCGGCGCCAGGGCGATGAACAGCTTTGCGCCGTGCGCCTTGGCAAGCTCCTCGGCGGCGACCAGCCAGCTCAGCGTGTCGTCCACGACCTTGGGATCGATCATGCGGTCGGCTTCCTGGGCATCCTTGGGCATCGGCCACGTGCCGGTTTCCCAGTCGATGATGCCTGCGAGCAGCCATCCGGCGACGGTCTGATGGTCGGCCTTGCGCTGGGCGAGCGCCAACCGCATCGGCTCGCCGCCGCGCGCGAGGATCTCGCGGATCGTCTCCTCGCCGAGCTTCGGATAGTAGTATTGCTGCATGTGACGGGCGACGCGCGCGGTCAGCTCGGGTGTCGGCGACGCGGCCCATTCGGCCAGCAGCTCGTTTTCGCCGGGAACCTCCCTGTTGTTTCGGCCGAGCTCGGAGAGGCCGAGCCGGTACGACACCAGCCAGTCGGTCCGTGGCGCGATGGTGCCCAGGATCGAGGGCACGGGCAGCTCTTCGGCCAGTGCGGGCATGGCGAAATCGTCAAAGCGCACCTGGATGAAATCGTTGCCCGCATAGACGAAGATCACGATGGTATCGGGCTTGAGCGCGAGGGCCACGCGCTTGATGCGATAGTAGTACTGGCGGGGTCCGGTCGCCGCGATGCCGAGGTTGATCGCTTCTGCGTCCGTGTGGCCTTCGCTCGCCCAGCGTTGCTCGACGAGCTCCGAGATCGGCGCGGGGATGTAATAGCCCTCCAGGAAGCTGTCGCCCACCAAGACGGACCTGTATCGCACATCGGCCGGCCGTTCGATCGACCTCGGCCGGTCCCTGACGCCCCAGGCGTTGTAGTGGGGGATGAGGCGAGGCGAGTTGGCGAACATGGCCGCCACGTTTTCGCCCAGCGCCCCGACCGAGATCGGCCGAAGATCGCGGGCAGGCCAGGATGGTACGAGAAAGGACGAGACGAATTCGGTGCCCGCCAACGTGACCCCCAGCAACAGCAGGATATAGATGGGCCAGAACCAGATTTTCCTATTCAACGGTTCCCTCGTTGGAAATGCCGCGTCGTGCGGCAGCCGGGCTGTTCCGTACGTTCCAAATCCCGATCAATCTTGTCAATTGTGCATAGCAGTCGGGCCATCGATCGGCGGCGCAGTCGCAGGAATTTGCACTGGCTCGCCATCGCGCTGCATGTTGAAGCCGAATTCGAAGATAACATCTCGGGCCGCCGCGAACCGCCCCGGTTGAAGGCCGCCTCACGCCGCGGCGAGCCACTTTCATCGCGTGGCACAAGCAGCCCGTCGACGGTCGCGAAGACGCACCAGCGGTTGGCCGAAAACATCATGTCCTCGCGCGGGGCGCGACTAGGACCCGGGGCGCGCGAGCTCATGGCGCGCCGCGGCATGCTCGATCAGGGCAGGCGACGCCCCGGCTGCGACTTGCTCCCACCGGCGCCGGGCCTCCGCACGGTCCTGCGGCCAGGCGATGACGCCCAGTTGAAACAGCGTCTCGGTGCGGCGACCCTCGTTGTCGGCCCGCGCCAATGCGTCGTTTTCGGAAAGTCGTCCGGCGTGCAGGGCAAGCAGGGGGCCGGGCCACGAGTCATCCGCCGTTGCCTCGGGCTTGGCGGGACGTCCGAGCCGGTGAAGCGACGTCAGGCGATAGAGCCGCCAATAGGGATCGCCAGGCTCTTTTTCGAGAGCCCGCTGCAGCTCCGGCAAAGCCGCTTCGTAGTCCGCCATGCGCAAGGCCACGCAAGCTCGCGCGGCGGCCTGCGCCGGCGGCAGCAACTCGGATTGCCGGCGCCAGTCGGCGTCGGCGTCGTCGAGCCGGCCAAGCGCCAGACAGGCAATGGCGCGGCCGCTGTAGATTTCCGCGTCGTTGGGACGGGTGGTGAGGGCGGTATCGAAGGAGCGAAGCGCCTCCTCGTAGCGGCGCAGCATGAGCAGGGCTTCGGCTTTGAGCGCGGCAATCTCGCGACTGTCCGGTTTCAGACTAATCGCGCTGCCGTAGTCGAGAAGTGCTAATTTGGCGCGGCCCTCAGCGAGCAAAGCGTTGCCGCGCGCGACGTAGGGCAGTACCCGGTCCTTCACCGACAGCAGGACCGACGTATAGGCGGCGACCTCGGCCGGGAATGGGCCGCGATTGCGCACCACGAAGGGCCGGTCCGGCGGGCCACGCCTGACGGCCGAGCGCAACTTACGCGCGAAATCGTACTTCGCGCGCGCGAGTTCGCTGTGACCCAGCCTGTCGGCGGCGTCGGCGTGCCCTTCCAAAGCAGCCGTCAGAGTCGGGGCCATTTCAGTGAGATCGGCGAATTGCTGCGCGGCACTCTCGAGGTCGCCGGCACGCGCACTCGCGCGCGCGCGGAAGTAGAGCGCGGTCGCGCCGCCTTCTGTGGACAGGCGACGAACGCAGCCGCTTCCCAGTCGATCGACGGCCCGGCGCCATGTCTCCAGGATCGCCTCGGAAAGCCAGCCAAAGGCATCGCCGCTGGGCCGTGAAGGCTCCCGAGCGTCAGGTGGGACCGTAAATTGACTGACCATGTTGGCAAGTACGGATGTCAGGAAAGCGTGACAAATACAATATCACCGCGCTGCGCTGTCGGCTCACATCTTCTCGATCACCGCAGCCCTGAAGCGGCGCATTTCGGCGATCACCGCGGCAGCGTCGGGCCGGCCGAAATCGATGTCGAGCGCCGTGACGCCGAGCTCGCGGAGGGCGCGCAGGTCGCTCACGATGTCGGCCTCGCTGCCGGAGAACAGGCGCCGCTCGCCGTCCGAGGCGACGGGCGGCACGGCCGTGCCATAGCGCTTCACGCGATAGCCGATCTCGACCGACGCGGAATCGCGGCCGGCATCGACGGTGGCCTTGCGCAGGCGGGCGATGCCGGCGCGCAGCCGCGGCAGGGTGTCGAGCAGATGCTGGTTGTTGCTGCCGATCGGATACCACAGGTTGCCGACGCGGGCGGCGCGGCGCACCGCGGGGCCGCTCTCGCCGCCCACCCAGATCGGCGGATGCGGCCGCTGAACCGGCTTGGGCTCGAGCACGATGCCGTCGAAGCGCGTGTAGCGCCCGGTGAAGCGCGGCGAGGCTTCGGTCCACAGGACGCGAAAGGCGTCGACGTATTCGTCGGTCACCGCGCCGCGCTCGGGAAAGGGCGTGGTGACGACGGCATCGAACTCGGTTTTCAGCCAACCGGCGCCAATGCCGACGACCAGCCTCCCGCCGGAAAGCACGTCGAGCGTGGCCAGCATCTTGGCGGCCAGCACGGCGGGACGGTGCGGCACCACAAGCACGGCGGCCACCAGGCGAATGCGCGACGTCTTGGCCGCGACATACCCCATCGCGATCAGCTGCTCGTGCCGCTCCGTCGGCGCATCCTCGTAGAATTCGCCGCTCTCGGAGTAGGGATAGCCGGGCACCTTGGTGTCGGGCAGCACGACGTGATCGGTCATGGTGAGATAGTCGAAGCCCATCGCCTCGCCCTGGACGGCGATCTCCGTCATGGAAGCGACGGCCGACAGCGGGCCGGAATTCGGCAGGTTGAAACCGATCTGCATGATTTATCCGAATGGTTGGGTCAGCCGCCCGCCCGGGCCAGCCAGTTGACGGTCACGTCGCTGCGCGGGCGCGCCCGGCAGGCCAGCGTCAGTCCGGATTTGAGCTGCGCCTTTCCCAGGCAGGCATCCGAATGGGGAAGCAACGACACTTTCCCATCGAGCCTGGAAATGCAGGTCGCGCAGTTGCCTGTCGCGCAGGCGTAGGGATAGTCGATCCCGGCGGCGATCGCCGCCTGCAGGATCGTCCGGTCCGTCGCGCATTCGATGGTCTGGCCGCTGTTGCGGATCGTGACCTGGAAGGTCTTGGGTGCGCGGGCCATCAGCGCCTCACGCCGCATGCCGCCGCGACGGGGTCGCGCGCACCGATGAATATTCCGGATGGAACCACGTGACGGACGGAAACCGCGCCAGCGCATAGCCGTAGAGTGACAAACCCACGGCAGGTCGATCGCCCACGACCTCGGTGCTGTGGATGTCGTGATCGGCCATCACGATGCCGGTGCCCGGCGCGACCACGACCTCGCCCACCTTGACGACTGTCGCGTGTCCGTCTTGTTTGCCGTCATCCGTCCGCCGATAGAACACGTGCCGTTCGCGCCCGGAGATCGCGGCGTTCGCGCACCAGATCCCGTGGTCATGCGGCGCCGCCTCCTTGCCCGGCAGGCCAATGGTGAGATAGAGGCCGTACCCGTCATTGTCCTCGACCAGTAGAGGATGGTTGCGCCCCTGCGCCTCCGGCATGGCGAAGTCGGCGAGCGGAAACAGCTCGGTGCGCTTGGCGAAGGCCACCAGCTTCAGCTTGATGGCATGCAGCGTCGACGGATTGATGCCTTCCGCCGCCGTGACCGCATGCGCCTGCTCGAGGAACGTCTTGCACGCCCGCGCGCGACGGGCGGCGACATCGAATTGGCTCGCCATCGGACTTCCTCCTGCAACCGGCACCACGTTAAAGGGGCGACGATGCGCGTCAACCTACATCATCCCCGGCTCGCCCAGGTCGGTGCCGTCGACCATGCGGCTGTAGCGAAACGGGTAGGGATCGACGATGGGCGGATCGCCGGCGATCAGGTCGGCGGCCAGCCGTCCCGCCGCCGGACCGATGCCGAAGCCATGGCCGCTGAAGCCCGTCGAGAGGTAGAGGCCGGGCAAGGAGTCCACGGCCGAGATGACCGGGATCGCATCGGGCGTGGAATCGATCATGCCGCCCCACGCCTGCGCGACCTGCAGGCCGGCCAGCGCCGGATAGTGTTCGCCAAGCCGCGTCAGTCCCAATCGCACCAATGCCGGGTCGGCGGCCGGATCGAGCGTGCGCTGCCGTTCGAATGGCGAAACATCGTCGAGCGACCAGCGCGAGAACGCCTCGGGCCCTTCGAAGAAGGAGCGGCCGACGGCGAACGTCAAACCCCATCGCCGCTTCTTGAAGGTCGGCCAGAACTGGCGCGCGTAGAGCAGACCCTGCGGCGACAGCTCGACCCTGCCGCGCCCGCCCAGGCCGACTGTGTAGCCGCCATCGAGCCGGCGGCGGATCGTGACGTCGGGCATCGACAGGCCGCCTTCCGTCACGGCCGGCGCGGCCGCCGTGGCGAACGAGGTGGAGCGGACGCTGGCCTGTGGCAGGCGGACGCCGTGCCGACGGCAGAACAGCGAACTCCAGGCGCCGCCCGCGCACAGCACCGCCTGGGTGCGGATCGAGCCCCTCTCGGTGACGACGCCCGAGACCTTGCCGGCTTCCATCACCAGCCCGCGTGCCGCGCAGTCCTGGTGGATCGTGACTCCCAGCCGCCGCGCCCCTTCGGCGATGGCGGGCCCGGCGAGGGAGGGTTCGGCGCGGCCATCGGTCGGCGAATGCACGCCGCCGATCCAGTCGGCGGTGCTGCCGGGTGTCAGCGCCTTGGCCTCGGCGCCGCTCAGGATCCGGCTGTGCATCTGGTGCTCGCGCGCTTTCAAGGTCCACGCTTCCCACAGCGCGAGGTCGGCTGGTCGGGTGGTGACGTAGATCAGGCCGGTGCGGCGAAATCCGGTTTCGACAGACAGCTCGCGGCCGAGTTCGCCCCAGATTTCCAGGCTCTTCATCGCCAGCGGCAGCTCGCGCAGGTCGCGATGCTGCTGGCGGCACCAGCCCCAGTTGCGGCTGGTCTGCTCACCGCCGATCCGGCCCTTCTCGAGCAGGGCGACCGAGTGTCCTTTCTTCGCTAGCGCGTAGGCGGCGGCGCTGCCGGCCATGCCGCCGCCGATCACCACGACGTCGGCCGAGGCCGGCAGCTTTTCATTACTCACGACAGGCTGCACAGGCGGCGACATCGGCGGGTCCACGATTATTTCGGATTGGCCTCGCCGACCCGGTGGCCCAATGTAGCGCGGATAAGCCAGAAAATAGGAGAGGGGAAACGCGATGAGTGAGGTGCGTATTGTGGCGACCGGCCTGGGCTTTCCCGAGGGCCCGGTGGTCATGCCCGACGGATCTGTGATCCTGACGGAGATCCGCAACGGTCGGTGCTCGCGCATCACGCCGGACGGCAAGGTGTCGCTGTTCTCGGCGACGGGTGGCGGGCCGAACGGCCTCGCGGTCGGACCCGATGGCGCGCTCTATTGCTGCAACAACGGCGGCAGCCGCTACGTCGAGGGCGTGTCGATGGGGCAGGGGCCTCATCCCGACTACAAGTCAGGTTCCATCCAGCGGCTCGACCGCGCGACCGGTGCGGCCACGACGCTTTACACCGAGTGCGACGGCCACAAGCTCAGTGCGCCCAACGACCTAGTGTTCGACAAGGCCGGCGGCATGTATTTCACCGACCTCGGCAAGCGTTACGCCCGTCATCGCGACCATGGCGGCGTTTACTACGCCTTGCCGGACGGATCGAAGATTGTCTGCCTCGCCTATCCCATGCTGAGCCCGAACGGCTGCGGCCTCTCGCCCGACGGCAAGGTGCTCTACGCCGCGGACACCGAAGGCGCGCGCCTGTGGGCGTTCGATGTCGAGGGGCCGGGCGTGCTGCGTCCGCCCAAAGGTCACGCGCCGCATGGCGGCCGGCACATCGCCGGATTGGGCGGCCGGGCGCGCTTCGACAGCCTGGCGGTGATGGCGAGCGGCAACATCACGGTGGCGACGCTCACGACCGGCATGATCACCGAGATCTCGCCGGACGGCGCGGTCGTGCGCGAAGTGAAGATGCCGGATATCTATCCGACCAATATCTGCTTCGGCGGCCCCGACATGAGGACGGCGTACATCACCCTGTCGGACTCCGGCCGCCTGGGGGTCATGCAATGGCCGGAGCCTGGGCTGAAGCTCAATTTCAATTGAAGGCGCACCAGAGGAGAATTGAGAATGGCAGGCAACGGACAGACGGTCGTCGATCTCGACAGGAAGCGCATGCAGGCAATGGCGAAGAAGGATGTCGCCACCCTGGAGGCGGTGTTGGCCGACGACCTGGTGTACACGCACTCCTCGGCGCGTCTCGACAGCAAGCGCAGCCTGATCGACGCGATGGTGTCGGGCGCGACGGTCTATACCGGTGTCGAGCCGTCAGACGTGAAGGCGCAGGATCTCGGCGATACGGTGGTGCTGACCGGGATCGCGCAGATCAGGGTGGTATCGAACGGCACGCCCAACGCCTTCGGCGTGCGCTTCACCGACGTCTACGCCAAGCGCAACGGCAACTGGCAAATGGTGACCTGGCAGTCGACCCGGCTGCCGGCATAGGAGGAGGAAACAGATGAAGACGGTTCAGGCGATGCTGGCGGAAGCCGAAGCCGCCGTGCCGAGAATCAGCCCGGAGGAAGCCAAGGGAATGCTTGGCCGTGCCGACGTGCTGTTTCTCGACGTACGTGAGCCCCCCGAGGTCGCAGCATCGGGCAAGATCCGAGGGGCCGTCACCGTGCCGCGCGGCCTCGTCGAATTCCGCGCCGATGCGGCTTCGCCCATGCATGACGCGGCATTCGACCGGGCCAAGACGGTCGTAACCTATTGCGCTTCCGGCGGACGCGCGGCGCTGGTCGGCAAGACCCTCAAGGACATGGGCTACGCCAACGTGCGCAATCTCGGTGGCTTCAAGGGCTGGCTGGACGCGGGCGGCGAAATCGAGAAGGCGTGAGGGAGCTATTCATTCCTCCCCTTCGCGGAATCCGCGAAGGGCAGGTGCCCGCGGAGCGGGCGGAGGGGTCATGAGCGCCATCTTGACGCTCATGACCCCTCCGTCGGCGTACGACGCCGACACCTCCCCTGCGCTGCTGGGGACGAGAAGACAATATTTCAAAATCGATTCAGCTGCTCACGCCGCCATCTTCACCAGCCTGTCGATCTCCGGCAGGCGCTGATCCACTTTTTCGGGTCGTTGGCTGCCGAGATTCACCACCAGGCGGTCGACGCCCAGGTCGGCATATTCCTTGAGCGCGTCGGCCGCCATGGTCATGGGCGGCGTGATGATGATCTCGAACGCCTTGCCGCGCTTGCGGCCGGCTTTGGCGAACGCGTTGTCGAGCTTCTCAAGCATCAGCTTGGTGCGGGCCGGATCGAGATTGAAGCCGTACCATCCCGCGCCGAACCGCACGGCGCGGCGGAAGGCGGCGTCGGCGTAGCCGCCGACGATGATCGGCACGTGCGGCTTCTGGATCGGCTTGGGGTCGATCCGGCAGGTCTCGAACTTCACCCACTTGCCAGCGAAGGTGACCGACGGTTCGGTCCACAGCCGGCGCATGACTTCCAGGAACTCGTCGCAGCGCGCGCCGCGGTCTTCCCAGCGATAGCCGCAGGCCTCGACTTCTTCCTTGTTCCAGCCGACGCCGATGCCGAAATCGATTCGGCCGTCGCTCAGCCAGTCGAGCGTGCACATCTCCTTGGCGGTGTAGATTGGGTTGCGTTGCGGCACGAGCGCGACGCCGGTGCCCAGCCGCACCTTGGTCGTCGCCGCCGCCAGGAAGCCGAAGGTCGCGGTCACGTCGAGCATGCCGCCGCCATCCGGAACGGGGATGCGCCCGTCCTTCGAGCCGGGATAGCCGTAGGTGTTCTTGTCGAACAGGGCGACATGCTCGCCCATCCAGATCGAGTCGAGCCCCATGCCCTCGGCGCGGCGGCCGAAGTCGCGGATCATCTGCGGTGTCGCCTGGGGCGACATGAAGGTGGAGAACACTCCGATTTTCATGGCGACGCTCCTCGTCTCGTTGGTTTTTCAGGGCCGCTTCTTCGCGACCCGTTCGGCGATCTGGGCCACCGTGTAGTGGGCCGACTGAACGGCGCCTTCCTGCCAGGCATTGATATAGCTCATGTGCTCGCCGGCAAAGTAAAATGGCCCGTCGCCGGCAAGCAGGACCGGATAGGCCGCTTGCCGCGCACCCGAAACGGCGTCCCATTCGATCCAGGCGCCGAGCGAGTAGGGAATCTTCGCCCAGGCAACCGACACTGCCGCCCCGACCAGCTTGCCGTAGCCGGGATGAAGCTGTTCGCCGTCCGCGATCGCTGCCGCACGGCGCTGCGCCGGAGTCATGGCGGTGAACTTTAGGCCGGTGGTCTGGCGCGAGATATACGCACCGAGTAGCACGCCTTTCTTTCCCTGAAAGCCGTGTGACGGATACCAGATCTGCGTGATGTCGCGGTCCGTCCAGCTGATGCCCCCATAGAGCTGCTGGTCGGTCTCCCACCAGCGCCGCGGCGCTTCGAAGGCGACCTTCACCGCCGGCCAGTAGAGCGCCGCACCCGTCGTGATCGCCTCCTTCACCGGCGGGGTGAAGTCGGCCGGGATGGATTTCAGCACCGACAGCGGAATCGTGCAGACCACGAAATCCGCGTCGATGGCGCTGCGCTTGCCGGTCTTGTGATCGAGTGAGACGACCTGCGCGCGATCGCCGGCGCGGCCAATCTGCACGACTTCCTGATCGAGCTGGATCATGCCGCCGAGCGCCTTCGCGAAGGCTTGGACGATGGCATCCATGCCGCCCACCGGCTGCAACATGGTGGGCGACTGGCTCCACAACTCGGCGAAGCACAGCGCGAGAACGATCGCGCGCGAGCGCGGGCCCGTGACGATCTCGTCCAGCGCGAGGGGCGGCAGATGCTGTCCTTTCTCGTTGCCGGCGCCCGGTGCATCGTCCTCGACGTAACCGGCACGCGAAGAGCCGGTATAGGCGAGGCTCGAATCGAGATCGCCGAAGATTCGTAGCACCGCGCGAAGATCTGCGTTCTCCGGCACGCTTTTGCCGGCGAGAGCGGCAATGGCGCCGCGCAGGTCGGCGTTGAGCCGCCGCGCCGTCTGCGGTTTGCCGTCGAACTGCGAGTCGAGCTGGATCAGCGCGGCATGGTTGTCGTTGACGAACAGCTCCAGCGCAACGTCCAGTTCGCGGCAGTAGCCGAGAATTCCCTGATGGTGACTGGAAAGCCTCGCCGGCCCGGTATTGAAGTAGAGGTCGCGATGGGCCTCCCAGTTGACCTGTTGCGTGGAATCCGTCTCGACGATGCGGTCGCCGCCCCGCACGGTCCATACACGTCCGCCCGCCCGCGAACGCGCTTCGAGGACTTTGCATTGATAACCCGCTTTGCTGAGACGGTAGGCCGCCGTAAGGCCCGCGATTCCGGCGCCCAGGATCACCACGCGCTTGCCGCTGCCGGAACCCGGCGCCAGTTGCGGCGGCGCGGCGTACGCCGTCGGCGTGGGCAGCAAGCCCATCAAGTTCAGGGTGGAGTAGGCCGTCGCCGGCCCGGCGATGCGCCCCGCCAGTTCGACAAGACTCCGCCGCGAAATGTCAGCAGCCATTCGCTACTCCGTTCTCCGCACCAGGTGCGGGCGAAAAGAGACTGTTCGTTTCGCATAAATAGCGCGTCGCGAACCTCTTTTCCTTCCGCGTCAGGCAAGGCTATCGCACGTGACGAAAACTTCCGTCATCCCGACCGAAGCCGAGCGCAGCGAGGCGCAGTGGAGGGACCCATTCTTGGTTCGGCGCCAAGAGGAGGTCCCTCGACTACGCCGCCCGCTGGGCGGCTCCGCTCGGGATGACGGGACAAATAAGCACCTGCGACCGACGTTCCTGAGCAATGTTCTGGCTATGTCTGGATCGGCATGAAGTTCGTCAACATCGACGCTTCGCGAGCGGCGGTGCGCTCGTTGCCCGCCGCCTGCAAGACACGCCCGGTCCGTTGAGCTCTTCAGGGCCAAAATCAAAGGCGGCTACGGCGTTTGGCAGAACGTTGGCGAGCCTCGCAATGCCAACCCGACGTTCTCGCCAGGCGGCTCATACGCGTTGACACCTTGGGCGACCAAATATTCTAATGTCATAACAATATGAACTGAACACCTCGTCGTGTTGGTCGATCTCGTTCCTGGGAGGGAACTCATGAGTTCTTTGAAGACAAAGCTGCGCGCGCTCGTTCTGGCGTCCCTCGCTCTCGCCGCGGCGACCGCGGCCCGCGCTGAAGACATCGTCGTCACGCATTACGCGTCGCTGCTGTACGGCACGCCCTACGCGATTGCGCTCGAAAAGGGCTACTTCAAGGAGGCCGGTGTCGACGTCACGGGCATCCTGACCTCCAAGGGCGGCGGCACCAGCGTGCGCAACATGATGGCGGGCGACACGCTGTTCGCCGAAGTGGCCCTTCCGGCCGCGCTCAGCGCGATCAAGGAAGGCTTCCCGATCAAGATCATCAGCGGCGGCACCGACGGATCGAGCGGCTTCTGGGTCACGCGTCCTGGCGAGGTCATCAACAAGCCCGAAGACCTCAAGGGCAAGCGCTTCGTATTCAGCCGGCCCAAGTCGGTCAGCGAAAGCATCATCTTCGCCATCCTGAAGTCCTACAACATCGATCCGGCCGACGTGAAGATGGTTGCGATCGGCGATTTCGGCGCCGGCCTTACCGCGCTCGAGCACAACAAGGCCGACATCGCCATCATTCCCGAGCCGATCTATTCGATGAAGATGAAGGAGGGCGCCAAATACCAGGTGATCCCGTGGCTCGATGCCAAGATCCCGGCCTACACGCAGACTGTCGGCATCGCCACCGACGAGACGATCGCCAAGAAGGGTGAGAAGCTGCGCGCCATCATCGAGGCGCGCCGCAAGGGCGTCGATTTCCTCTACGCCAATCCCAAGGAGGCGGCCACCATCCTGGCCAAGGCCTACAATCTCGAGCCCGACGTGGCGGCGAGCGCGCTCGCCAACACGCTGAAGCAGACGCCGACCTGGTGGAACCACGGCGAGCTCAGCTACCCGCTGATGGCGGGCATGGCTGAGGCGCTGGGCTCGGTGGGCGCCCTTCAGCTGCCGATCGACTGGAAGGCCGTGACCGACGAGCGTTTCCTGCCCGCCAACCTCAAGACGAAGACCCAGTGATGGCTGGCCCGGCGGTCTCGCTCGTCCATCCCGCGCCGATGGACCATCCTGTGCACGCGCGGCTGACGGACGTTACTCGGGTCTATCCGGCGCGCGCCGGTCAGCCGCCGGTGCATGCGCTGGGGCCGCTGTCGATGGAGCTGAGGTCGGGCGAATTCTTCAGCGTCGTCGGACCGTCGGGCTGCGGCAAGTCGACCTTGCTCGATGTGCTGGCCGGTCTCGCGCTGCCCAGCGCGGGCACGGTCGAATTCGAGGGCAAGCCGGTGCACGGCATGGTTCCCGACGGCGTCGGTGTCGTCTTCCAGGAAGATGCGAGCTTCCCCTGGCTCACGGTCGAGGACAATGTCGGCTTCGGGCTCAGGCGCTCCGGCGTCGAGGCCGGCGAGACCCGCCGTCGCGTCGATTTCGCCGTCGACTTCATGGGCCTGCGCGATTTCCGCGCCGCCTATCCCAGCCAGCTCTCGGGCGGCATGCGCCAGCGTGTCTGCATCGCGCGCACCCTCGTGCTGCAGCCGCGCCTCATCCTGCTCGACGAGCCGTTCGGCGCGCTCGACCAGCAGACCCGCCTGCTGATGGGCGACGAGCTCTTGCGCCTGTGGCGGGAAACCTCCGCCACAGTGCTGCTGATCACCCATGCCCTCGACGAGGCCAACCTGCTGTCCGACCGCATCGGCGTGATGTCGGCCAGGCCCGGCTGCTTCATCGACATCGTCGAGACCGGCTGGCCGCAAGACCGCGATTCGCGGCTGGCCGAGCGCGCCGATTTCGGCGCCGTCACCTCGCGCCTGTGGTCCCTGCTGCGGTCGGAGTCGATGCGCGCGATGGGGCAGGGAGCCCGCGCCAAGTGAGCAAGGCCGCCTGGATCCGCATCGCCATTCTGGTCGGCGCGATCGGCCTGCTCGAAGTCTCTTGCCGCATCGGCTGGGTGCGGCCAACGATGGTCATCGCGCCGTCGCACATGGTGTCGGCAATGGTGGCGCTGCTCGCCTCGGGCACGCTGGGCGGCGACATCGCCCAGACCTTCACGTCGGTCGGTATCGCCATCGTGCTGTCGATCGTCGGCGGCTTCACCATCGGTTTCTGGCTGCACTGGTTTCCGCCGTTGCGCCGGGCGGTCGATCCGTTCCTCGCAGCCTATTACGCCATCCCGCATTTCGCCTTCTACCCGCTGCTGATCGTGATCTTCGGGCTGGGTTCGCTGCCGCTGATCTTGCTCGCCACGCTGTTTGCCATGGTGGCCATGATCGTGGCGACCCTGGCCGGGCTCGACCGGGTGCCGCGCGTGCTGCTCAAGACCGCGCGGGTGCATCGGCTGTCGCCGTTTGAGGAGATGTGGCGCATCCGCCTGCCCGCCGCCGCGCCGCATCTTTTCTCCGGCATCAAGCTCGCTGTGGCCTATTCCTTCATCGGCGTTATTGCCGGAGAGTTCATCATGTCGACCATGGGCGTCGGCCACGAGATCGCCTACGCCTATGACAATTTCGACAATCCGCGCATGTACGGGCTGATCCTGTTCGTGCTGGGCGTCGTCACCATCTTCAACATGCTGGTCTATGCTTACGAGCGGCACCTGGCGAAGAGGCGCGGCGCATGATCTCGCTGCGCTCCTTCCGCGACCCGATCCTGGTCGTGCTGTCGCTGGTGGCGATCTGGCAGGTGCTGCACCAGCTCGCGGGCGATTCGGCGCTGACGGCCCCGGCGCCCACCCTGGCCCATCTCTGGGAGATGGTCTCGCAGCCGCGCTTCCTGCCGCACCTGCGCGAGACGGCGCTGGCCTTTGCCCAGGCCTTGCTGATCGCCTGCGTGGGTGGAATCGCCATCGGCCTGCTGCTGGGCGGTCATCGCCTGTCCGGCGAGGTCGCCGAGCCGCTGCTGGTAGGCCTCTACTCGATCCCCAAGATCACGCTCTATCCCGTCATCCTCCTGCTGTTTGGCCTGGGCATGCCGGCCAAGGTGGCGTTCGGCGCCCTGCACGGCATCATTCCGGTGGTCCTGTTCACCATGAATGCGGTGCGCAACGTCAACCGCAGCTATCTGCGCGCCGGCCGCGCCCTGCGGCTCACGCCCGCGCAGACGGCGTGGTTCGTCTTGGTGCCGGCGACCCTGCCGGAGATCTTCTCGGGCCTGCGCATCGGCTTCTCGCTCACCCTGCTCGGCACCATGCTGGGCGAGCTTTTCGCCTCCCAGCGCGGTTTGGGCTTCCTGCTCATGACGGCAATCGACCTGCATGACGTCAAGACCATCCTGGCCATCGCCATCTTCATCTCGATCTTTGCCGTGGCACTCAACAGCGTGATGCTGGCGGTCGACCGTCGCCTGCACCGGCGTACCGCGTCCGATCCGGGCAAGACATGAACAAGGTAACGATCGATCGCGATCTCGGCGCGCCGTTGCACCACCAGATCTACCTGGTGCTGGCCGACGGCATCGCCACGGGGCGTTACGCCATCGGCGAAGCGCTGCCGACCGAGGAACAGCTCACGCGGATGTTCAGCGTCTCGCGCATCACGGTGCGCCGGGCGATGACCAGCCTGCAGAATGACGGGCTGATCGAACGTGGTGCCGGCCGGCGCACCATCGTGCGGCTGCCGATCGGCCAGCCGCTCAGCGTGCCGGCGACATCGGTGATCGAGAATATCGCCGCCTACGGTGCCGAGACCGTGGCCACGGTGCTGGAGTTCGACTACGTGCCCGCGCCGGGTTTTTTGCGCGACAGGCTGTGGGATGCTCGGGACAATCCGGTGCAGCGCGCCGTGCGCGTGCGTCGGCAGGACGCTGACCCGGTGATGTATCTGACCTCCTATGTCCCCGGGGCGCTCGGCCGGACGTTCACCGCCGAGGAACTGAACCGCATTCCCATGCTCAAGCTCCTGGCGCGGGCCGGCGCGCTTCTTTCGGGGGGCGAGAAGATCATCTCGGCGACCCTGGCCGATCCGCTGGTGGCCTCGCGGCTGGGGATCAAGGTCGGAGCGGCGCTGCTCGAGACTCTGCAGCATGATGGTCGACCAGCACAATCGCGCCGTCGAATATATCGAGATGCTGGCGATCCCGGACCGGCTGAAGCTCCGCCTGCAGGTGCAAGCCGATCAGCCGACGACGTTGACAATTCCCGTCCCGAAGAAATCCTCGAAGAAAAACCGCAAGTGAAGGAGCAACCCATGTCTCAAGCCGCCAAGTTCCGCGAGCTGCTGGCCAGCCGCAAGATGATCGTGGCGCCGGGCGCCATCGACGGCCTGACTGGCCGCCTGATCGACCAGGCGGGCTTCCCCGCGGCCTACATGACCGGTGCCGGCACGTCGATGACGTTGGGCTATCCCGACTACGGCCTGATCACGATGACGGAAATGGTCGCCAACGCCACGCGCATCGTAAACTCGATTTCCATGCCGCTGATCAGCGACAGCGACACCGGCTACGGTAACGAGCTCAACGTCTTCCGCACGGTCCAGGAATTCGAGCGCGTCGGCGTGGCCGCGATCCATATCGAGGACCAGGTGTTCCCCAAAAAGTGTGGCCATCTCGACAGCAAGGAGCTGGTGAGCCGCGAGGACTACATCGCCAAGATCCGCGCCGCCGCGGCGGCCCGCAAGTCGAAGGACTTCTGCATCATCGCGCGCACTGATTCGCGCGCCGTCGTGGGCTTCGAGGAGGCGATCGAGCGCGCCAACTCTGCCCTGGCCAACGGCGCCGATGTCGCTTTCGTCGAGGCGCCGCAGACCCTGGAAGAGGTCGCCGCCGTGCCCAAGCGTGTCAAGGGACCCTGCCTCCTGAACGTCGTGCGCGGCGGCAAAACCCCGGAGATCGAGCTCGCCGATGCCGAACGCATGGGCTACGCCATCGCCATCCTGCCCGGTCTGTTGCTGGGCGGCATCATCTCGGTCTGCGACCAGCTGCTGGCCGACGTGAAGCGCAACGGCAAGCAGCCGCCCGTGGTGGCCGGCTCGCCCGGCAAGACCTTTGCCCGCTTCGGCGCCGCCACCTGGGATGAGCGCCGCACCGCCTTCCGCGACGTCATCAAGGCAGCGGCGGAGTAGCGCGCCATGACCGCCAACCGGACGATGTTCGAGAAGATCTGGCAGCGCCATATCGTCGTCGATCGCGACGACGGCTACACGCTGCTCTATATCGACCGTCACCTGATGCATGACGGGTCGGCGGCAGGCTTCGCGCAACTGCGCGCGCGCGGCCTGAAGCTGCGGCGGCCCGATCGCGGTTTTGCCACGCCCGATCATTATGTGCTGAGCAACAGCCGGTCGGTGCAGGACATCCCCGATCCGCATCACCGCCGCCTGGTCGAGGAGATCAGGGAAAACACTGCCGAGAGCGGCGTCACCCTGTTTGACCTCGGCGACGAGCGCCAAGGCATCGCCCATGTCGTGGGGCCGGAGCAGGGCGTCACCCAGCCCGGCCTGACCCTGGTGTGCGGCGACAGCCATACCTCGACGCACGGCGCGCTGGGGGCGCTCGCTTTCGGCATCGGCTCGTCGGAAGTGGCGCATGTCATGGCGACGCAATGCCTGTGGCAGCGCAAGCCCAAGGCCATGCGGGTCAGCGTCGATGGCACCTTGGGCGCCGGCGTCACCGCCAAGGACGTCATCCTGGCGATCATCGCCAAGATCGGCACGGCCGGCGCGGTCGGCCACGTGGTCGAATATGCCGGCAGCGCCATCCGTGGCCTCTCGATCGAGGGCCGCCTGACGCTCTGCAACATGTCGATCGAGGCGGGGGCGCGGGCCGGCATGGTAGCGCCCGACGACACGACCATCGCCTATCTCAAGGGCCGGCCGTTTGCGCCGTCGGGCGCGGAATGGGACAAGGCGGTCGCCTTCTGGCGTACCTTGCCGAGCGATGCCGATGCGACGTTCGACCGTGACGTCAGCCTCGATGCCGCGGCGATCGCGCCGATGGTCACCTGGGGCACCAGCCCGGAGGACGCGCTGTCGATCACCGGCCGCATCCCCGAGCCGTCGACGGCGCCCGATGCCGCCAAGCAGGACAGCATGAAGCGCGCGCTCGACTATATGGGCCTGGTGTCGGGCACGCCGCTCGAAGAGGTGGCGGTCGATCGCGTCTTCATCGGCTCCTGCACCAACAGCCGCATCGAGGATCTGCGCGCGGCCGCGGTGGTCGCCAAGGGCCGCAAGGTCGTGATCCCCTCCTGGGTGGTGGCGGGCTCGGGCCTGGTCAAGAAGCAGGCCGAGGCGGAGGGGCTCGACAAGATCTTCCGCGAGGCCGGCTTCGAATGGCGCGAGCCGGGCTGCTCGATGTGCGTCGGCATGAACGGCGACACTGGCTTACCCGGGCAGCGTATCGCCTCGACCTCGAACCGCAACTTCATCGGCCGCCAGGGCCGCGGCGTGCGCACCCACTTGCTCAGCCCGGCGATGGCCGTCGCGGCGGCCGTGACCGGCCATTTCACCGACGTGCGCCGGCTGCTGGCCTAGGAGGATAGAAATGGAACCCTTCACGACCTTGACGGCGGTGGCGATTCCGATCGACCAGCCCAACCTCGACACCGACCAGATCATTCCGGCGCGCTTCCTCGGCAGTCCGCGCCCGGCCCAGAAGCCGGCGCTGTTCAACGACCTGCGCTACGATCCCGCGGGCAAGCCGCGGCCGGACTTCGTGATGAACCAGCCGGGTTTCGCTGGGGCGGGGATCGTCGTTGCCGAGCGCAACTTCGCCTGTGGCTCCTCCCGCGAGACGGCGGTCACGGTCATGGTCGACAACGGCTTGCGCGCCTACATTGCGCCGAGCTTCGGCGACATCTTCTTCAACAACTGCTTCCAGAATGGCGCCCTGCCGATCCGGCTCGACCCCGGCCGTGTGGCGGCGATCCGCGCCGCGCTGCGCGCCAAGCCGGGCTCGAAGGTCACCATCGATCTTGCCAACCAGACGGTCACCGGCCCGGACGGCCAGACCGACAAGTTCGAGATCAACTCGTTCCGCAAGGAGTGCCTGCTGAAGGGTGTCGATGAGGTCAACCTCACCTTGAGCTATGAGGCCGATATTGCCCGCTTCGAGCAGCGCCAGAAGGGCGAGCTGAGCTGGCTGTGACCGACCGCAGACATTGAAGGAGCGATGACATGACCAGAGCAAAGAGCTTCAGGGAAGCGATGAAGCGCGGCATGGTTGCCGCGCCGGGCTGCTACGATTGCATCACGGCGCGGTCGATCGAACGGGCCGGCTTCGAGGCGGTCTACATGACCGGTGCCGGCACGGCGGCGACGCTGGGCTATCCCGACTATGGCCTCGTGACCATGTCGGAGATGGCCGACAACGCCGGACGCATCGCCTCGGCCATCAAGCTGCCGGTGATCGCCGACGCCGACACGGGCTACGGCAACGAGCTGAACGCGATCCGCACCGTGCGCGAGTACGAGAAGCGCGGCGTCGCCGGCATCCATATCGAGGACCAGGGCTTCCCCAAGAAGTGCGGCCACCTCGAGGACAAGACGATCGTGCCGATCGGGGACTACGTGGCCAAGATCCGCGCCGCGGTGAGCGCCAAGGTCGATCCGGATTTCCTGATCATCGCCCGCACCGATTCGCGGGCCGTCCTGGGCTTCGAGGAGGCGATCCGGCGTGCCAACGCCGCCCTCGAGGCTGGCGCCGACATGGCCTTCGTCGAGGCGCCGCAGACGCTCGAGGAAACCCAGGCGGTGCCCAAGCTGGTGAAGGGCCCGTGCATGCTGAACATGGTGTGGCGCGGCAAGACGCCCGACCTGTCGATCGCCGAAGCCGCGAAGCTCGACTACAAGTTCATGATCCTGCCGGGCGTGCTGAGCCGCACCGTGGTCGGTGCCTGCGACGCGGTCCTGCGCGACCTCAAGGCCCAGGGACGCCATCCCGTGCCGGCCTCGGACATCTCGCCCCAGCAAGGTTTCAAGCTCTCCGGCGCCGACGAGTGGGATCGCTACCGCACCCAGTTCCGCACGCCGCCCGCGAAACAGGCCGCTGAGTAGCGCGAGACGATGAAGGCCGACCTCGACAAGGATTTTACCAACCGCTCCGTCGAGGCGGTGGCGCGCTGATCAGGGTTTGCCGAAGGTGGCGATGCGATCGACGTTGCAGATGAACAGGATGCGCTTCTCGTCGATCGCGGGATCGCGCAGCCCGTAGGGCGGCGGGTTGCCGGTGTACTTCGTCCAGATCTTGTCGAGCTGCTTGGTGACACGCTCGCCGCCCGGCGCCGCTTCGTCCTCCTCGCGCTCCACCGTGCATTTGAGCTGGACCCAGTGGTAGGCGTTCTCCGGATTGACGATCAGGATCGTGAGCTTGGGGTTCTTGCGGATCCAGCCGCACTTCGCACGGTGCGAGGCGGTGTTCACCAGGACCTTGTCGCCCTCGTAGTCGAACCACATCGGCGTCAGGCCGATCCGGCCATCGGGCCCGATCAGGCCCAGCGTGACCGTGATCGGCCGGTCGAGCAGCGCCTTGTAGATCGGATCGAGAGTCGACAGGCCCTTGATCTTGACCCGGTCGCCGACGGCGAACTGGCCCTTCTGCAAGCCGTTGGCGACGTCGCGGAATTTCGCGACAGTGATGCTGCCTGCCATGTGCCCTCCCGAGCGTTTTCAGGAGGGTGGCACGTCTGATCCGCCGGCCACAAGGCTTGCGGCAACGGACGGCCCGTGAAAGCATTTCCTGTCTCGCCAAGAGGAAACGAACAAGGGGAAGCGCCATGGACGTCGGCATGATGATGGTGTTCGCCAGCTACGGCTGGGACAACTGCCCGGACGATCGTGTGTGGGACGAGGAGATCCGCCTGGCCGGCCTCGCCGCCGACCTCGGTTTCGACTGCCTGTGGTCGGCCGAGCACCATTTCAACGATTACTCCTTCGTGCCCGACAATCTCCATCTCATGACCTACCTGACGGCCCGCTATCCCGGCATCGATGTCGGCACGGCGGCGGTCATCCTGCCCTGGCACGATCCGCTGCGCGTCGCCGAAAACGCCGCCGTTCTCGACATGCTGAGCAAGGGCCGGCTTCGCCTGGGCATGGGCCGCGGGCTGGCGCGGCGCGAATTCGCCGCCTTCCGCCTCAGCATGGACGAATCGCGTGGCCGCTTCGACGAGGCCGCGCCGATGATCATCAATGCGCTCAAGACCGGCTACATGGAAGGCGACGGCCAATATTACAAACAGCCGCGCATAGAAATACGTCCGCGGCCGCAGCATTCCTTCGATGGCCGCATCTACGCCGTGGCGTCGAGCGAGGATTCGGTCAATTCCGCCGCCAAGCTCGGCGCCCACATGGTGATGTTCGCCGATCGTCCATGGGAGATGCGGCTGCCGGTGATTGAGCATGGGCGGGAGCTTCACCGCAAGTACCACGGCACCGTGCCGCCCCATGTCATGCTGACCGAGTTCTGCGTCTGCGGGCCCAACCTCGCCGAGACCGAGGAGGAGGCGCGCCGCTACCAGGGCAAGTTCGTCGAGAGCAATTTCTACCACTACGAATTTCTGGGCGAGCACTTCAAGACGGTGAAGGGCTACGACGCCTACCAGCAGAAGGCCGAGATCGCGCGCAAGGGCGGACTCGAAGGCGCGGTGGCTGGCTTCATGCAGGCGGCATCCTGGGGCACGCCCGACAAGATCCTGCGCGGCCTAGAGGCGCGCCGGAAGCTTTTGGGCGACTTCGAGCTCAATATCGCCTTCCGCTTTGGCGGCACGCCCTACGAAGTCTCTGAGCGGGGCTTGAAACTCTTCGCGAAAGAAGTACTTCCCGTTGTGAAGTCGTGGGAGCCGGCCAGGGTCGCCCAGGCGGCCTGAACGACGGCTCACGCGCGGGGCGTGGGGCGGTATAGTCGTGACGGTTCAAGCGCGAGGCCCCATGTCCGATCGGAAACCCCTGTCCTTCCACGTGCCCGCGCCGGCGGTGCGGCCGGGCGGCACGCCGGACTTCAGCGACGTTAAGATTTCCCTGGCGGGCGAGGTACGGCGGCCCGAGGTGGATGTCGCGCCCGAGGATATCCGCGACCTGGCCTACACGATCATCCGGGTGCTCGATCGCGACAGCGAGGCGGTGGGTCCCTGGGCCGGCCTGCTCGACGACGAGGCGCTGCTGAAGGGCTTGCGCCACATGATGACGCTCCGCGCCTTCGATGCCCGCATGCAGATGGCCCAGCGCCAGGGCAAGACCTCGTTCTACATGCAGCACATGGGCGAGGAGGCGGTGAGCTGCGCCTTCCGCGTGGCGCTTGAGCCCGGCGACATGAATTTCCCGACCTACCGCCAGGCCGGGCTGCTGATCGCCGGCGACTTTCCGATGCTCGAGATGATGAACCAGATCTACTCCAACGAGCTCGACCCGCTGAAGGGCCGCCAGCTGCCGGTGATGTATTCATCGCGGGAACACGGCTTCTTCTCGATCTCCGGCAATCTCGCCACGCAGTTCATCCAGGCGGTCGGCTGGGCGATGGCGTCGGCGATGAAGCGCGATACGAAGATCGCGGCGGGCTGGATCGGCGACGGCTCGACCGCCGAATCGGATTTCCACGCGGCCCTCGTCTTCGCCTCGACCTACAAGGCGCCGGTCGTGCTCAACATCGTCAACAATCAGTGGGCGATCTCGACCTTCCAGGGCATCGCCCGTGGCGGCTCGGGCACCTTCGCGGCGCGCGGCCTGGGCTTCGGCATCCCGGCGCTCAGGGTCGACGGCAACGACTATCTCGCTGTCTACGCGGTGGCGAAATGGGCGGTTGAGCGCGCCCATCGCAATCTCGGGCCGACCCTGGTCGAGTACGTGACCTATCGCGTCGGCGCGCATTCGACCTCAGACGATCCCTCGGCCTATCGGCCGAAGACGGAGTCCGACGCCTGGCCGCTGGGTGATCCCGTACTGCGCCTGAAGAATCACCTGATCCGGCGCGGCGTGTGGTCCGAGGAGCGGCACAAGCAGGCCGAAGCCGAGATCCTGGCGTCCGTCATCGCGGTCCAGAAGGAGGCCGAGAGCCACGGCACCTTGCATTCCGGTCCTCACCCCTCGGCGCGTGACATGTTCGAGGGCGTCTACGAGGAGATGCCGCCGCACCTGCGTCGCCAGCGCCAGCAGGGAGGCATCTAATGCTCGTCTTTGGAGCGCGGACCTCCCGGTCCACTCATGACTTCTGATGCGGACCTGGAGGTCCGTGCTCCAATCAGGGCGAACGATGCCGCGTAAGACCATGGTCGAGGCGCTGCGCGATGGCCTGGACATCTCGATGCAGCGCGATGAGAACGTTGTCGTATTCGGCGAGGATGTCGGTTACTTCGGCGGCGTGTTCCGGGTCACCCAGGGCCTGCAACAGAAGTTCGGTGCCAGCCGCTGCTTCGATGCGCCGATCAGCGAACTGGGTATCGTGGGCGCCGCGGTCGGCATGGCGGCCTATGGCCTCCGGCCCTGTGTCGAAATCCAGTTTGCCGATTACATGTATCCGGCCTACGACCAGATCGTGTCGGAGGCGGCGCGGCTGCGCTACCGCTCCAACGGCCAGTTCACGGCGCCGATCGTGGTGCGCATGCCGACTGGCGGCGGAATCTTCGGCGGTCAGACTCACAGCCAGAGTCCGGAGGCGCTGTTCACCCATGTCGCCGGCCTGAAAACCGTCGTGCCCTCCAATCCCTACGACGCCAAGGGCCTGCTGATTGCGGCGATCGAGGACAACGATCCGGTGATCTTTCTTGAGCCCAAGCGGCTCTACAACGGCCCGTTCGATGGGCATCACGAGCGCCCCGTCACGCCTTGGGCGCGACACCCGCTCGGCGAAGTCCCGGACGGCCACTACACCGTGCCGCTGGGCAAGGCCGCCATCCGCCGAGCGGGCGCGGCCGTCACGGTGCTGGCCTACGGCACCATGGTGTTCGTGGCTGAAGCGGCCGCCGCCGAGACCGGCATCGACGCGGAGATCATCGATCTGCGCACGCTCGTGCCCTACGACCTCGATACGATCGTGTCGTCGGTGGAGAAGACGGGACGCTGCGTCGTCGTGCACGAGGCGACGCTGACCTCGGGCTTCGGCGCGGAGCTGAGCGCCTTGGTCCAGGAGAATTGCTTCTACCATCTCGAGGCGCCGATCGTGCGGGTCACCGGCTGGGACACGCCCTATCCGCACGCCCAGGAATGGGACTATTTCCCCGGGCCAGCCCGCGTCGGCCGCGCCCTCAAGGCCGTGATGGAGGCCTGAGATGGGAACCCGCATCATCAAGCTTCCCGATGTCGGCGAGGGCGTGGCCGAGGCCGAGATCGTCGAATGGCATGTCGAGGTCGGCCAGTCGGTGCTCGAGGACCAGCTTCTGGCCGCCGTGATGACCGACAAGGCGACGGTCGAGATCCCGTCGCCGGTCGCCGGCACGGTCGTGGCACTGGGCGCCGAGGTGGGCAGTGTGCTGGCGGTCGGGGCGGAGCTTGTCCGCCTGGAGGTCGCGGGCGAGGGCAACGAAGAAGTGGCGGCCGCGCCGCGGGAAGCGGCGGCATCCCAGGCGCCGGCTGAAAAGCCGGCGGCTCCCCGGCCCGCAGCAGCACCTGCATCTGCGCCCCAGCCCGCCGCCGTATCGTCTGCGCCTCCGCCACCGGTCACGCGTGCGCCGATCGGGCCGCCGCGGCCGCCCGGCGAGAAGCCGATCGCCTCGCCCGCCGTACGGCGGCGCGCCCGCGAGGCCGGTGTGGATCTGCGGCAGGTGCGCGGTACCGGACCGGCCGGGCGCATCGGCCATGACGACCTCGATGCCTTCCTGCGCGGCGCGCCCAAGGCCGGGAGATCGGCGGCGCGGGCCGCCAACACCGAGGTCGAGACCGTCAAGATCATCGGCCTGCGCCGGCGCATCGCCCAGAAGATGGCGGAGTCCAAGCGCCGGGTGGCTCACTTCTCCTATGTCGAGGAGGTCGACGTCACCGCGCTCGAGGCGCTGCGCGCGACCCTGAACGCGGAGAACAGCCAGGATCGGCCGCGCCTCACCTTGATGCCGTTCCTGATGAAGGCGCTGGTCAAGGCGATCGTCGACTTTCCCGAGATGAATGCCCTCTATGACGACGAGGCGGAGACCCTCGAACGTCATGGCGGCGTCCATATCGGCATCGCCACCCAGACGCCGGCCGGCCTCATGGTGCCCGTGGTCCGCCATTGCGAGTCGCTCAGCCTGTGGGACTGTGCCGCCGAGGTGCTCCGCCTGGCCGAGGCGGCGCGCGAGGGCCGGGCGACCCGCGACGAACTTTCGGGCTCGACCATCACCATCACGAGCTTGGGCGCGCTGGGCGGCATCGTCACCACGCCAGTGATCAACCGCCCGGAAGTCGCGATCATCGGCCCAAACAAGCAGGTCGTGCGTCCGGTCTGGCAAGGCGGGCAGTTCGTGCCGCGCACCATGATGAACCTGTCGTCCTCGTTCGATCACCGCGTCATCGACGGTTACGTCGCGGCGCGCTTCGTCCAGCGCATAAAAGGCCTGCTCGAAGCGCCGGCGACAATTTTCATAGAGGCGTGAGATGGCCGAGATCGCTGCCAAGGTGCTGGTCGTGGGCGGAGGTCCCGGCGGCTATGTCTGCGCCATCCGGGGCGGCCAGCTCGGCCTCGATGTCGTGCTGGTCGAGCAGGGCGGTCTCGACGGCGGGTTGGGCGGCACCTGCCTCAATGTCGGCTGCATTCCGTCGAAGGCGCTCATCCATGCGGCCGATGCCTATGAGCGCGCGGCCGAGCAGGCGAAATCGGCGCTGTTCGGTCTCAGGGTCGAGCACCCGACCATCGACTTCGCGCGCACGATCGAATGGAAGAACGGCATTGTCGGCCGCCTCACCAGCGGCGTCGGCGCGCTGCTGAAACGACACCGGGTAAAAATCCTGCAGGGACGCGCCGTGATGGTCGACGGCAAGACCTGCCGGGTCGAGACTGACACCGGTCCGCAGGTCGTGAGCGCCGAGCATGTCGTGCTGGCGACTGGCTCGGTGCCGGTGGCGTTGCCAGTCTTGCCGTTCGGCGGCCGCGTCATTTCCTCGACCGAGTCCCTGTCGCTGCCGGCCGTTCCCGAACGCCTGGCCGTGGTCGGCGCCGGCTATATCGGCCTCGAGCTCGGCACCGCCTTCGCCAAGCTGGGCTCCAAGGTCACGGTGATCGAGGCGGAAAACCGCATCCTGCCGACCTATGACGACGAGCTGGTGCGTCCAGTTGTGCGGCGTTTGCGGACGTTGGGCGTTGAGGTTCTGACACGTGCACGGGCGGGCGGCCTCTCCGAGGCGGGCGACGCCTTGCGGATCGAGCAGGAGGGTGCGCCGGCGCGCAGCATCCCGGCCGACAAGATCCTCGTTGCCGCCGGGCGGCGTGCCCGGACCGCGGGCTTCGGGCTGGAACGACTCGACCTCACGATGAACGGTCCCTTCGTGCAGATCGACGAGCGCTGCGCGACCTCGATGCGCAATGTCTGGGCGGTCGGCGATCTCACCGGCGAGCCCATGCTCGCCCACCGCGCCATGGCGCAGGGCGTGGTGGTCGCCGAGCTGATCGCCGGCCATCGCCGCGTCTTCGACGGTGCGGTGATTCCCGCCGTGTGTTTCACCGATCCAGAGATCGTCACCGTCGGCCTCTCGCCCGACGAGGCGCGCAAGGCCGGCCACGAGGTGCATACCGCCCTGTTCCCCTTCCAGGCCAACGGCCGGGCCCTGACCCTGGGCGCGGAAGACGGCTTCGTGCGCGTGACGGCACGCGCCGACAATCACCTGCTGCTGGGCATTGCCGCAGTCGGCGCCGGCGTATCGGAACTCTCTGCCGCCTTCGGCCTTGCGCTCGAGATGGGCGCGAGGCTGGAAGACATCGGCGGCACCATCCATGCCCATCCGACCCTGGGCGAAGCCTTCCACGAAGCAAGCCTGCGCGCCTTGGGCGAGGCGCTTCACATCTAGCTCCTGTCGGAGCGCGGACCTCCTCAGGTCCGGGGTTACCCCGACCGAGTCCGCTCATGTCATCGCATTGACGATATGGATGCGGGCCTGGAGGCCCGCGGTCCGGCAAGACGGGCCGCATCGCATCGGTGCTAGCTTCTGAGGATAGCCTTCACTTTTTCGGGCGCAAGCGGCATGTCGCGGATGCGCAAGGACACGGCGTCGGCCACGGCGTTCGCCAAGGCTGCGGCGGCGGGACCCTGACCGGCTTCGCCGGTTCCGAGGAACGGCTGGCGCGGCCGGTCGATGACATGGACCTCCACGCTTGCCGGCAGGGCGTCGAAACGCAGGATCGGGTAGGCGCTCCAGTCGAAGCTGGTGCGGTGCGTCGTATCGAAGGCCGTGGCTTCATGGATCGTCCAGCTCAACGACTGGATGATCGCGCCCTCGACCTGGTTGCGGATGCCGTCGGGATTGACGGCTTCGCCGCTGTCGACGGCCGCCACCACGCGCAGAATCTTGATGTCGCCGCTGTCGCGGTCCACGGCGACTTCCATCGCCACCGTGCAATAGGCCGCCAGGTTCTTGTAGCGCGCGAAAGCGAAGCCGCAGCCCCGGCCGCCGCCGCCTTTGGCGCGTCCGGCCCAGCCGAAGCGATCGGCCGCGGTCTGCATGACCTCGCGTGCGCGGGCGTCCTTCATATGAGCGAGGCGGAAGGCCAGGGGATCGGCGCCGGCGGCTTTCGCCAGCTCATCCATGAAGCACTCGATGGCGAAGACGTTCATGTGCGCGCCCAGCGAGCGCAGGGCCGACACGCGCACCGGCGACTGCTCGATGAAGTGATAGATCCCCTTGGCATTCGGCAGGGCATAGAGCGGATTGCCGTTGCGATGGCCGCCGCCCTCCGGCATCGGGATCGGCTTCGGGATCTGGCGCGGGAAGGGCGGTTTGACCTCGGCGCCGGCCAGCAGGCCGCCGGCGGTGGCGGGCCGTCCGTTGTGCGCATTGCTCCAGACGTCATGACGCCAGCCGGCGATGCGGCCGTCGGCCAGCGTGGCTTCCAGCTCGACCACCATCGCCGAACCCAGCGGCTCCCAGCCATGCTCCTGCTCGCGCATCCATTGCAGGCGTACCGGACGGCCGGCGACGGCGCGGGCAGCGAGCGCTGCGTCGGCCGCGACATCATCGGCGCCATTGTGGCCGTAGCAGCCCGAACCCTCGGTATGGATGCAGCGTACCTTGTCGGCCGGCAGGCGGAGCAACTCGGCCAGGGACTTGCGCAACGGGTAGACGCCCTGGCTGTGGGTCCACACGGTGACGCCGTCTTTCTCCCAGAGCGCCACGGCGCAGGAGGGCCCGATCGAGCCGTGCATCAGGCACGGCCGGCTGTAGCGCGCCTTGACCATCTTGCCGTCCACCGGCACCGGCGGCCCGGGATAGTCGAAGATCGGCACTTCCTGCGACGGCAGACGGCGGATCGCCTCGCGCATGTCTTCCGCCGGCAGCTCGGCGCCGGGCCGGTCCCAGCCGGCCGACTGCAGGCGCTGCAGCGCCTTGATGGCTTGCCACTCCTGCGCCGCCAACACGGCGGTGAAGCCGCCATCACGCACGACCTGCACGACCCCCGGCATCTTTGCGGCGGCATCGAAATCGGCAGGCTTCAGCCGCGTGCCTTCGCTGGGACCGCGCACGACGCGGGCGTGGAGCATGCCGGGCAGCCGCATGTCCTGCACATAGGCCACGCCGCCCGTGACCTTGGCCGGGATGTCGACGCGGGGCAGGTCCGTGCCGATCAGGCGCACGCCTTTCTCGCGCCGGGCCACGTCGGGCGTGGCCTCGACGTGGAGCGACAGCAGCGCGGCCAGTTCGCCGTAGCCCAGGCTGTCGCCGTTCGGCGCATGGGCCGCGCCGTCATGCAGCTCGACTTGCTCGACGGCGATCAGCCAGCGCCAGGCCGCGGCCTCGGTCAGCAGGACGCGCACGTTGGCGGCGGCATTGACGATGGCCGTGCCGCTGTCCTGCATCGAATGGCTGCCCGCCGTGACGCCCTCGTCGGGCGTGCGCGCGGTGTCGGCGGTTACAAGCTCGATGCGGGCCGGCGGGACCGAAAGCTCGTCGGCTGCGACCTGGATCAGCGCCGTCTTCAGCCCCTGGCCGAGTTCCGCCTTGCCCGTGAACACCGTGATGTGCCCCTCGGCGTCGATGCGGATCCACGAATCGAGCAAGGGGAACTTGTCGAGGTCGCCGGGCAGGTTGGGCCTCTTCTCCATGGCTTGGCCCAGCGCCCGGCGCGACAGGGAGAAGGCCACGACCAGTGCACCATGGCCGAGCAGCCGGCGTCGCGTGAGGCCGCTCACAGCCCGTCCTCCGCGTCGTTGCGCACGCCGCCGCCCATGGCCGCCGCCGCCCGGCGCACCGCGCGCAGGATGCGCATGTGGGTGCCGCAGCGGCATAGATTGGGCGCCATGTGGGCGCGCAGCTGGGCTTCGGTCGGCCGGTTGGTGCGTTCCAGCAGCGCCTGGGCGCGCATGATCATGCCGGCGATGCAATAGCCGCACTGGGCCGCCTGCTCGGCCTCGAACGCCGCCGGCAGGACGCCCGGCTTTTCCGGCGTGCCGAGGCTTTCGATGGTCCGCACCTTGCGCCCCGCCAGCGCCGCGATCGGCAACAGGCACGAGAAGGCGGGCTTGTCATCGACCAGCACGGTGCAGGCGCCGCATTGGCCCGACCCGCAGCCGAACTTGGCGCCGTTGAGGGCGAGATCGTTGCGCAAGGCGTAGAGCAGCGGCGTATCGGCGGTGGCGTCGACCTGATGGGATACGCCATTCACGGTAAGGGTGATCATTCGCCGCCTCCCTTGCGCACCTGCGCCACCGCCCCCGGGACGTCGGGCCACGGCGGCTTGTCGGTGTATCGCGCGCGCAGATACGCGGTGATGTCGGCAAGCTGCCGGTCGCTGAAGCTGTCGCCGTAGGCCGGCATGGCCGGACCGGATCGGCCGGCCGGTGGCGCCAGGCCGTGCAGGATGATCTGGATCGTGTCGTTGGGCGTGTCCTCGTGCAAGGGGGTTCCCCAGGCAAGCGACGGCCGCCCTTCCTGCATCATCGGCGCGCCCGCCGCGTGGCAGATTGCGCAGGCTCCGGCATAGAGAGCGGCGGCCTCGGGATGGGCCGCGTCCGCGACGTTCCCCTTGTCTGCCGGCGCCGCACCTTGCGCGGCCGGCGCGTTTGCCATCAACGAAGCAAAATAGACGGCGATCGCGCGGACATCGTCTTCGGAGGCTTGCGCAAGCCCGCGCGTGACGCTCCCCATCGGCCCCGCTGCGGCCGCATGGGTCGCGCTGAGACCGGTGCGCAGGTAGGCGAAGAGGGCATCGGCGGTCCATGGTCGCACCGCGGGCGAACTGGCATTGAGCGGCGGCGCGTACCAGCCCTCCGTCCAGCCGCCGTCATAGGCGCGGTCGCTCCTCTCGGCGCCGAGCTCGTTGCGCGGCGTGTGACAGCTGCCGCAATGCGCCAGTCCCTCGGCCAGGGCGCGGCCGCGGTTCCACTCGGCCGACTGGGCCGGATCGTCGGCGAGGGGACCTTTGTGAAGGAAGAGCAGGTTCCAGCCCGCCAGCAGGGGCCGGAAACCGAAGGGTTCTTTCAGTCGATTGGCCGGCGCCCGCGCCTGCACGGCCGGCCGCGTCATGAAGAAGGCATACAGCGCGTCGATCTCGGCGTCGGTGGCGTGGGTGAAATGATCGTAGGGGAAGGCGGGATAGAGAAGATCGCCGCTTCGCGCCACGCCGTCGCGCAACGCACGCGCGAAGGCTTTGCGCGACCACAGGCCGATGCCCGTCTCGGGGTCGGGTGTGATGTTGGTCGCGAACACCGTGCCGAACGGCGTCTCCAAGGGTCGTCCGCCGGCGAACGGCCGGCCGCGCTGGGCTGTGTGGCAGCCGACGCAGTTGCCGATCCGCGCAAGCTGTTCTCCCCGCGCGACGATGCCCTGATCGAAACCGGTTGGAGGATGGGCGAGCGGCGGCCACGCCGGCTGCCAGCTCACGGCGAAGGCCGCCACCAGGATTGCCGCAATCCCGATGGCGCTTCCCAGCAGGAGCGTACGTTTGATCAAATCAGGGTTCCGTCGATATCGCGGAATGACAATAACGCGTTTGTCGGGAGCGAGTTTCCCGGATCCGACAGGATGCGCTCCCTCGCGTGGTCGTGAAGCGCCTTTCAGGCCGAAACGCCATCCCAGTCCGGCGGCGGGTTGGCGCGATAGCGCACGCACCTTTTCAGCATGAGCTTCGCGGCCTTGTCATCGCCGCTGAGCAGCAGCGACGCCTCGAAGCGCTCCTGTGCGGCCGTCCAATCCCCGGCGAGATAGGCGTCGAGTCCGGCTTCATAGAGGATGATCGCCTCGTCGAGGACCGGCGTCCATGCCGCCGCGCGATGCTCGAGCACCTCGAAGACGTTGGTGGGCCGCGTCTGGCCGCGCACCCGCACGACGTCGATGCGCCGCATCTTGGGCGTTCCGGCCAGCCGCCGCCGCGTCTCGGCGCAGATCAGGATGTCGGCGCCGTAGAGCTTGGTCATGCTCTCGATCCGCGAGGCGAGGTTCACCGCGTCGCCGATGACGGTGAAGTCCATGCGCTTGGGCGAGCCGATATTGCCGGCGATGACGGTGCCCGTGGCGATGCCGACGCCGATGCGGATGATGCCGCCGCCGGTCGCCGTGCGTCGGGCGTTGAGCAGGTCCAGCACCTGCAGCATGTCGCACGCCGCCTGGACGCTGTTCTGGGCATCGTTCTCCGTGGCGAAGGGCAGGCCGAACACCGCCATGATGGCATCGCCGACATATTTGTCGATGACGCCGGAGCGGTTGGTCAGCACGTCTTCCATGTAGGAGAAGTATTCGTTCAGCATCGACACGGTGCCGGAGGCGCCCAGCTGCTCGGAAAGCGTCGTGAAGCCGCGGATGTCGGAGAACAGCGTCGTTGCGGTCTGCGCTGCGCCGCCCAGCGCCTCGCCGGAATCCTGCATCAGACGGTCGATGACCTCGTTCGACAGATAGCGTGACATGGTGCGGCGCAGTTCGCGCTCGCCCTCGAGGTTCTCGATCACCAGCATGAATCCCAGCGTGTTTTGCCGGGAATCGAGAAGCGGCAGCAGCGAGATATTGGCTGACACCCACTCGCCGCGGCTCTCGATGTAGAACTCGCTGTTCGGCAGCTGCTTCTCGGCGCGGCCGTTGGCGACCTCGTCGATCGCCTCCAGTATCCACGCATTCATTTCGCCGAACACCTTCATCAGCGGCTGGCCGAGCAGTTCGCCCTCGCTGCGGCGGAGCGTGGCCAGGGCGGCCTGGTTGGCGAAGGTGACTTCGCCGCGCATGTCGATGGTGAGCACGCCGTTGGTGAGGCTGCGCAGCATGCTCTCATTGTGCGACTTCATCCGCAGCACCTGGTCGAACAGCTGGGTGTAATCGAGCGTCACGCCCATCTGCGAGGCGAGCGATCGCAGGTGGCTCTCGTCGGCGGTGTCGAAAGAGCCGTGCTGCTTGTTGACGACCTGCAGCACGCCCAGCCGCTGGCCGTCGGCCGAGAAGATCGGCGCACACAGGATGTTGCGCGTGCGATAGCCGATCTGCCAGTCGATGGAAGGATCGAAGCGCGGATCCTGGTAGGCGAGGGCGATATTGGTGAGCTCGCCGGTCCGGAAGGTCGCGCCGGCGATGCCGTCATGCGCGCCGATGCGCAATTCGCGCTCGCCGAGACCCTCGGAGAGTGCCGTGTAGAGTTCGTCCATCGTCGGGTCGTAGAGCAGGATCCAGCCGCGGTCGGCGGACAGGATTTTCAGCGCAATCGCCAGGATGCGGGACAGGATCACGGCCTTTGCCGGCGCGTCTTCGCTCGCCGACTCAGGCGCAGGCCGCGACACCACACGGACGCCCTGGGCAAGCCAGGGCAGCAAGCCCGCGGTGACGGCAAGCTCGGCGATGTAGGCGCCGACGCCGGCTGCCAGCCCGAGGTCGTCGCCATCGAACGGCCCCGAACGCTTGTCGAAAAGGGCCAGGATGCCCACGATCTCGCCGTCCTGACGAGCCAGGGCGGCACAAGCGAGGTTGGCGGACGGCTCGCCGGATGACCGGGCGCGGCCATCGGCGGCGACCTGGGCCGCGAGCCCAGCGGAGCGATTGTCGGCGTCGCCGTCGTTGCCGAACGGCGTCAGTTCCCCGGAAGCGGATTTGAGCAGGAGGCGGCAGGTTCCGGCCTGGAGGGCCTCGACCAGCCCGGCCGCCAGCACGGCAATGATGGCGCGCGGCGGTTCGCCGGCGGAGGCTGCATGATCGAGCGCGAAGACCGGGGCGAGACGGCGAAAGGCATGGGAGAGGGCGGTCTTGTCGTTGGCGCCGGCGGCAGCCAGATCCGACTGCGCGAGCCGGCGGGCGAGCAGTTGCTCGGCAATCGCGGCGTAGCTCAATCGCGGGCGGGAGATGCCGCTTTCCGGATTCGCGGCGGCGTCCATGTCAGGCTTCTTCCCGGCCAATGGCCTGGAGGTCGAGACGCTTGCGCAGACGCAGCGGATGATGGCCATCGATCGGTTCGACCGCGATTGCGTCGAAGAGCTGGGCAAAGCGCGTGGAAATCGCCGGCAGCCGCGCCAGCGCCTGGGGCCCAAGAGTCACCAGACCGTTGACCTCGTCGACCGCCAGCGTGATCGCCTGTTCGTCGGCATCCCCCGCGGCATACAGAATGACGGCGCCGTCGGCGCGCGCGGGAACGCCGCCCAAGACCCGCACGAGATCGAGAACTGGCAGGTCGCGGTCGGCCCACGTTGCCGCTGCACCGGCCTCTGACACGCCGCGCACTGAGGCGCTTTCCAGCAACAACTCGTATTCGCCCGCCGTGGCACGCAAATGGATGGTCATGGTGCTGCCTCCGCCGCCGCCTCGGGGGCCCCGCGCCAGCTGCCGCTGCGCACGAGCTGGATCAATTCGTCGGCATCGAGCAACAGGACGATCCGCCCGTCGCCCAGGACGGCCGCGCCGCTCACGGTCGGGCACGCCGCCAGCAAGGGATGCAGATCCTTCAGGAACAGTTCCTGGCGGCGGCGCACCCGGTCGACCTCCAGACCGATCGTCTCGCGGCCGTTCGAGATGATGACGATGCTGAGAAAGTCCGGCGTGGGTCCTGCATCGACCGCGCCTTGCCACAGCAGGTCGGCCAGCCGGTAGACCGGCAGGGCCATGCCGTTGTGGCGGATCGCCTTTTGCCCGCTCGATTCGAGCATGTCCTCGGCCGCGACCTCGAGAACAGACGACACGAAGCGCTCGGCGATGCCGAAGGTCTGGCCGTTGACGCGGACCAGGAGCGAGGCCTGCATCGCCGCCGACAACGGCAGGCGAAGCGTAAAGGTGGCGCCACCGCCGGCCTTGGTCTCGACGTCGATGTCGCCGCCAAGCTGCTGGACGGTGTTCAGCACAACGTCCATGCCAACGCCGCGGCCCGACGTCTCGGTGACCTTGGCCGCCGTGGAAAATCCCGGCGCGAAAATGAAGCGGTGGATCTCGTGCGGTTTGAGGCGCTGGGCGTCGGCGACGGTCGTCAGGCCGCGCGCCACCGCTTTCTCCAGGATCGCCGTCTCGTTCAGGCCACGGCCGTCGTCGGACACCTGGACCTGCACCTCGCCGCCACGCTGCACCGCGCCTAAGGTCACCGATGCCTGAACGGGCTTGCCGGCGCGGGCGCGCTCGTCCGGCGGCTCGATGCCGTGATCGACCGCGTTCCGCACCATGTGCATGAGCGGATCGACCAGCAGCTCGACCATGCTCTTGTCGACCCGGACGTCACGGCCTTCCAGTGTCAGCCGCACGTTCTTGCCCTGCTCCTGGGCCAAGGTGCGGACGACGCGGGGAAAGCGGTTCAGGATCGTGTCGATCGGTACGACCCGCAATTCGAGCGCCGATGCCTGGAGGCGCCGCAGGTCCGTCTCGACGCGGTGCGCGAGCTCGCCCGCGCCGCGCTGCTCCCGCTGTCGCGCCACATCGCCGCCGGAGGCCGTGAGCTCGGCCAGCTCGGCCGCGGCGATGCGGGTCTCGCCGATCTGCGTCATGAAGCGATCGATGACGTCGCTGCGCACGCGCAAGACGGTCGAGTTGCGCGAATCGGAGGCGGCTTCCGTCGTTCGCTGAACGCCGGGCGCAGCCGGTGCCGCCTCTTCGTCCGTCGCCGTCTGGTCGCCGAGCAGAACCTCGCCGCCGACCTGGCGCAGCGACTTCACGCATTCGCGGTCGGGATCGCGCAGCAGCAATGCTTCGCGGACGGCCTCCGGCGAGTGCGACGACAGGATCAGGAAATCGAACCAGCTCTTGCCGTCGGTCAGCACGGTGCGATTGCTGATGATCTTTGTTTCCGAGCTGAGCCAGGCCACGATCGCTTCGCCGAGAGCCGGCGAATCCTCGAGATAGAGCATCAGCTCGTAAACGTTGGCTCCCGAAGCGACCCCCGTTGCAAGCTCACCGACCTTGTCGGCGGAGAGCACCTCGAGCATGTCCGGGCGCCCCTTGAGGCCGGCCAGCATCGCGTCCAGCTGCTCGCTCTTGCCGGACTCCTTGCCGGGTTGCAAGGCGCTGCGGATGCGGCTGGCAAGGTCGGCGGCCTGGCCCTCGTCGAGGTCGAGTCCCTTTTCGGCCTGCCCGGTGATGGCCTCGACGGCGAACTGCATGACCGAGGCGAGGAGCGCCGTCGGCGCCAGCTCGCCGTCGGTGATACGGGCGGAGATTTCCTCGACCAGAAGCAACAGCTCGGCGGCCCGCGTCACCGCGAGACATTGCAGGATCGATTGTGCCGTATGGGCAAGGGCGGCGGCGCTGGCGGCGGCCCGCTGACGGCCGGCCGTGTGGCCGTCCTGCGCCTGGTCTTCGAGTTCTCCGAGCGCGGTCGCCAGTGCCGCCAAGGTGCGCTCCCGATCGTCCGTGAGCACGCCGGCCAGCGCCTCGGTCAGCGCCTGGGCGCCGGCATCGCCGCCCGTGACTTCGCTCAGCAGTCGCGCCTGCAGGGCGACCTGGGCGATCCGGTCGACGGCCTGTCCGCGCGCCGCCGGGTCGAGCGGCAGTTGCTGTGCCGCCAGGAAGCCGCCGAGATCGCGCAAGGTCTCGGCGACCTGCTCGAACTGCATGACACCGGCGGCATTTTCGAGGGCGTCCAGCGTGTCGATTAGATCGCTGCGCATGGCCTCGTCGGCATCGAAAGCGCGGGCCAGCTCGGGCAGCCGCGTCTGCAGCAGCTCGACGAACAGATCGAGCATTTCGGCATCTTCATTGAGTTCCGTGGTGCCGTTGGCTGCCGGCGGCAGCTCGATCGGTGCCGCCTCGCGGCCACCCGCCGCTTCGAACAGCGCGTCGAGCTTCTGCAGCAGCGCCGCGGGCGCCGCGGCATCGGTGCGATTCTCGACGGCGGCTTCGCGCAGGCCCTTCAGGGAGTCGACTGCTTCCAGCAGCCCGTCGAGCATCGGCTCGCTCATCACCACGCCGCTGTCACGCACCAGGCCGAGCAGGTTTTCCGCCCGGTGCGCCACGGCTTCCATGCCGTAAAGCGCCATCGCCCGCGCCAGCCCCTTCAGCGAATGAAAGCCGCGGAACAGCCGCGCCACGTCGCCCGCCTCGCCTTCGGCCGAGCCCAGGCGCACCAGCAGCGGCTCGAGCACGGCCAGATGCTCGTCGCTTTCCGCCGCGAACTCCTGCCAGAGCGTCTGGACGAACTCGTTCATGGCGTGGCGTCCGGCGCTCGCTAGTCGTTGCCCGACGACGCCGGATCGAGCCCGAGTGCACGGCGCACGGCCTGCACGATCTCGTGGCCCTTCTTGGCCTGGAGATCGAGGCTCATCGCGCCCGACGGCTTGGCGATGATGTCGACGGCACCGAGCTGGCGCGCCTGCACGGCCTGCGGCGAGCCCACTTGCCCGACCGACGAGACGACGATGACCTTGGCCTTCGAGACAAGGGCGAGCCGCTTCATCATGTCGATGCCCGACATTTCCGGCATTTCCAGATCGAGGATGAGCGCGTCGGGTTTCAGCTCGCGCGTCTTCTGCAGCCCGACCTTACCGTTCTCGGCAAAGCCCACCACCTTGAGCTCGGGGTCGCTTTCGACGATGTCCTTGATGATCGTCCGCATGATGAAGGAATCATCGACGACGAGGATGTTCTTGGTCATTGCGTCTCCGCGATCTTGGCTCTCGGGGTATAGGACGTGCTTGTCCATAATACGAGTTTTCGGCCGATGCCGGCGGGCGTCAGGGATTCGGTGGCGACGCCGGCCTCGATCGCGGCCGACGGCATGCCACCGACGACGCAGGTCTTCGGGTCCTGCACCAGGACCGGCAGGTGCCGCCGCAGGAACTGCGCGCCGCCCTTGGTGCCGTCGCTGCCCATGCCGGTCAGGATGACCGCCACGGGATGGCGCGCCACCATTGCGGCGGTCTCGAACAGCAGGTCGGCGCAGGGATGCACCAGCGCCTCGTGGCTCGTCAGTCGCAGCTCATAGCCGCCGGCCACGCTGGCCACAATCGCGTCGCCGCCTCCTGGAATGATCGTTACCGTGCCCGCCGGCAAGGCCATGCGGTGCGCGCCCTCGCGGACATCCAGTCCGGTCTCGCCGCGCAGGAGGGTGGCGAGGCTCGCGGTGAACAGCGCCGGCATATGCTGGGCGATCACCATGGGCGCCCCGAGCGGCGCGGCGCTGCGCAGGAAGTCGGCCATGATCTGTGGGCCGCCGGTCGACGAGGCGACCACGACCAGGTCGACCTTGGCGCGAGGCGACTGCGGCTGCAGGGGCGGTCCGGCGGGCGCCGGCTCGGTCGGAACGCGGGACGCCGCCGAGGGCGCCTGCGGCCGCGGCGCGACAGGCCCCGGCTGGCGCGCCCAATAGCGCAGCTTCTCGCTCAGTTCGCTGTCGACATGGCCCAGATCCTCGGCGGCGAAGGACGAGGATTTCGACACGAAATCGACGGCGCCCAGGCTCAGCGCCTTGATGGTCGTCTCGGTGCCGCGCTGGGTATGGCCGCTCACCATGATCATGATCGGCTTCGGCGGCGGGCCGGCCAGGATCTGCTTCATGGCGGCCAGCCCGTCGAGTTCCGGCATCTCGACATCCATGGTGATGATATCGGGCTTGAGGTCGCGGGCGAGCGCCACCGCCTCGCGCCCGTTGCGCGCCTCGCCGACCACGGTGAGCTCGCTGCCGGCCTCGATGATGCGGCGCAGGACCATGCGCATGAAGGTCGAAATCGTCGACCACGAGGACCCGGCGTCGCGAAGCAGACGGGTTGGCGAGTGTGCTCATGCCGCGTCTCCCCTTGCCATCAGTGCGCCGGTCGACAGGATCTCCAGCGACCGGCCGCCGGCCTTGCCGAGGCCGGCGATGCGGGGATCGTGATCGCCGGTCGGCAGGATGTCGTCGGGCGCGATGGTGACGATGCGCTGGATGGCATCGACCGCGAGAACGCGGCGCTCGCCGTCCTGCTGCAGGACGATGAAGGCAGCGACCGAGCCCCCGTCGTGAAGCGACAGCCACCGCCAGCCTTCGGTGACCGGGATGATCCGGCCGCCGAATTCGATCGCCCCGTCGATGCCCGGCGGCGCACCGGCGGGCAGGCGGATCGGCGGGCGTGGCGGCAGGATGCGCTCGACCGCCGCCAGGGGAATGGCGCAGGCTCGATCGCCCAGCGTCACGCAAAGGAATCGCTGACGGTCGGTGGCGACGACTGTCGGCGCGGCAGCCGTTCCGGACATTTCCGCCGCCAGAGCAAGCCATTTGGGCGTGAGGAGCGCCGCCGGATCGAGGCGGACCGGTTGGGCGTCTGCCGGCGATTGATCCACGTCGGTCATCGACAGGCGTTGCAGGCCGCCGATCGCATCGACCGCGAGGACGAACCGGCTTCTGCCGATCGCCAGGACGACGTGGCCGCCGGACGTTGCCGTGGGCTCGCCGCCCAGCAGGCGGGCGAGCGAGAAGACCAGCACCGGCTGGCGACGCAGCATGACCACGCCCGTCAGGAACGGCGGCGCGAGCGGCAGCCGGGTGATCACCGCATCCTCGAGCAGCTCGACGATCGATGTCGCGGGCAGGCCATAGGCGTTGCCGGCCGCCTCCACCGCCAGCACCGTCGCGCTGGGCGCTGCGGTCCCCGGCACCGCGGTCGCACGGCTGTCGGCGACGAGACCGGACGCGCCGGCGGGCGGCAGGAATGGCTTCAGCTCGGCGAGACCCAGGCGCTCCACCGCGAGGCAGGTCACCGGGCGGCCGCGCCAGTCAGCCATGCCCTCGGTCAAGGGGTTGGCGACGAACAGCACGCGATCGGCGCGCAGCGCAAACCGACGGCCGGACACGCGGAGCACCAGGAACTGGGTGCCGGCTTGAGCCGGCTGCGGCCGATCGATGTCGAGCAGGACGGCCAACGCCAGCACCGGGATGATGTCCCCCGAAATGCTGGCGACACCCTCGACGCTGGCGGGCGCGAAAGGCACTGCCGTCACCGGCGTGGCGGGCACCACCCGTTCGACGCTGAGATAAGGGAAAGCGAAAACCCGCCCGTCGAGCTCGAAGCCCGTCCATGCCAGCCCGTCCGGCGCGACCGCCGCGGAACGCGGAGGAGCGATGGTTGTCGCCATCGTCAGGCCCGCCTGCGATAGATGACGGCGCGCTGGCCCCAGATGGTCTCGAAACGCGTGCTATCGGGCGGGGCGTCGGTCGGGCCGAGCAGCAGGAAGCCGCCCCGGCGCACGGCGGCTTCGAGGCTGGCTTGCACGATCTTCCGAGCCGCCGGCGCGAAGTAGACCAGGACGTTGCGGCAGGCCACGACGTCGAAACCACCGCCCGCCGGCGGTGGCCCCAAGAGGTTAGACTGGTCGAAGCGCACGTGGCGCCTGACATCGCTCCGCACCGTCCGGTTCGCGCGCGACGGCTCGCCTTCGGCGGGCGGAAAGAATCGCAGCAGCGGCTGCGCGACGGCGCGGAACGGGGACAGCGATCCGGTGCTGTAGAGCCCGTTGCGCGCCTGAATGAGCATGGGCCGCGAAATGTCGGTCCCCAGAACGTCGAGGGACCATGGCCTCCTGAGTTCGATTTCCTGGGCCGTTTCGGTCGCCACACCGGCGCTGGCAAGGGCCTCGAGCGCCAGCACGGCAAGGCTGTAGACCTCCTCGCCCGACGCGCAGCCGGCCGACCACAGGCGCAGCGAGGGATGCGCCGAGCGTGCGGCCGCGGCGATCAGCGGCGCGAGGCCGGAGATGCGCAGGAGTTCGAGCTGCGGCCAATCGCGAAACAGGAAGGTCTCGTTGATCGTCAGGCTCTCGATCAGCGTCAGCCAGTCGGGATGGCTGCCGTCCAGCCGTTCGAGTCCGGCGACCCATCGGCCGAGCTCGGCGAGTTCGACGGACGCCAGGACGCTGCCCAGCCTGGCCTCGATCGCCTCGCCGACCCTGAGCCCGGCATGCGCCTCGATGCTGACGAGCAGGCGGGCGATCAGCGCCGCCCTGGCATCGTCCGGCGGACTCGTGCGCCGCGGGCCGGGGGCAGGTTTGGGCACCCCCTTGGGGGCGAGCGCCTCGCGATGATCCTGCATCGCGAGCGCCAGTTCGCTCAGGGTTTTCTCGAGGTCATCCATGGTGATGCCCTGGCATGGCCTTTAGCCCGAGAGCTTCTTGAATTCATCGACTTCGATGCGGGTGCGCTCGGCCAGCCGCGACAGGTCGAGCATCGTGGCCGTGATCTCCTCCGCCGCGGTCGCGTTGGACTGGCCGATGCGCGTGAGCTCGCCGACATTCTCGTTGATGCCGGCGATGGTCGCCTGCTGTTCCTCCATCGCCGTCGCGATGGCGCCGATCAGCTCGTCGGTCTCGGCGACGCCGCTGGCGATTTCCTGCATCTTGCTGCTGACCTCGCGCGCCAGGGCCACGCCTTTCTCCGCCTGCTCGGTGGCCTGGCGCACCTGCTCGGCGATGTCCTGGGCGAGGCCGCGCGAGCCGCCGGCGAGCTTGCCGACTTCCTCGGCGACGACGGCGAAACCTCTGCCATGCTCGCCGGCGCGCGCCGCCTCGATCGAGGCGTTGAGCGACAGCATGTTGGTCTGGCTGGCGATGCGCGAGATCGCATCGGCGATCCGGCTGATCTGCGTGCTGTTCTCCGAGATGGCGCCGACCAGCTCGACCATGCTGGTCATCTGCTTGATCTCCTTTTCGACCAGGCCGGCCGCGTTGCGCGCCCGTTCGCTCGCCTGCTGGGTTCCCCGGGCGACTTCGGAGATCGCCTGCGTGCTCTGCTCGAGGGCCCCCGAAGACTGCTTCAGGGCGTTGAGCTGGATGTTCGAGCCGTCCGAGACCTGGCTCACCGCCGAGCTCGCCTGACTTGCCGCCATGGCGACGCGGCGGATGTTCTCCATGATCTGGGTCGTGAGCCCACGCACCGCGAGCGCCTGATTGAGGAAGACCTGCACGGCGCGCGCCATGTCGCCGATCTCGTCGCCGCGATCGATCGCCGGCACCGTAATGTCGGTGCTGCCGCCGGCCAGCGTCGTCATCGCCTGGGTCAGCCGGTTGATCGGCCGGGTGATCGCGAAGACGACCACGGCGATGGCGAGCGCCAGGCTGATCAGGATGCCGATGGTGACCAGGCCGATCAGCAACCACAGGCGATTCTCGTAGAACGAATTGACCTCCTGGGCCAGGCGATGCGTCGTGGCGTCGTTCGAGGCGGCAAGGGCTGCAATCTCGGCGTTGAGCGCAGTGCGGTTGTTGCGATTGGCGTCATTGTCGCCGAACGCGCGCGACTCGGGCAGCGTCGCTTCGCGCGACAGGCGGACGAGCTCGGTGCGGAAGCGGACGAACTCGGCGACTCGGGCATTGGCCCGTTCCATGATCGCCTTGTCCTCGGGCCGGATGAGGCTCGTCCATTCCTTCATCAGCCCTTCGATCTTGCGCAGGTTCTGGATGATGAGCGGCGCGTATTTCTCCGACTCCGCGGTGTCCCGCGCCATGTAGATGCCGCGCGAGTCCATGACCACGGCGTAGAGCATGGTGTTGACCCGTTCACTGATCACGGCGCGCGTCGAGGCCTGGTCGATCTCCCGCACCTTGGCGTTGTAGGTCTGGAAGCCGGTGATCGCCACGATGCCGACGCCGGCGGTGAACGCCGACAGCAGGATCACGACCGAATAGATCTTGGGGCCAAGTCGCCAGAATTTCGTCACGTTTTCCCTTCCCCCGGGCGTCGAGAGCGCCCGCTCACGTCCCAACGGCGGCTTGCGGGCCGCTCGTATCGTTGCCGGCCATCTTGAACTGCGCGACCTTGGTGCGGGTTTCCTCGGCCAGGCGCGACAGGTCCTGCATCGTCGTGGAGATTTCCGAGGCGGCCGAAGCGTTGGCCTGGCCGATGCCGGTGAGCTCGCCCATCTTGCCGTTGATTTCCGCGACGTTGGTCTGCTGTTGCTCCATGGCGGCGGCGATCGACTGCGCCAGGCGATCCGATTCGGCCACGCTGGCGGCAATCATCTGGATGTTCTCGTTGACCAGCGACGCCGAGGCGACGCCGTGCTCGGCCTGCTGGATGGCGTTGCGGATCTGCGCCGCGATCTCGGTGGCGAGCGCCGCCGAGCTGTCGGCGAGCTTGCCGACCTCCTCGGCGACCACGGTGAAGCCCTTGCCGTTCTCGCCGGCGCGCGCCGCCTCGATCTCGGCGTTGAGCGACAGCATGTTGGTTTGGCTCGCGATGCGGGCGATGTCGTCGACGAACTTGGCGACCTGCGCGCTGCTTTCGGCGATCGCGTTGACCGCCGCCACCATGCCCGCCATCTCGGTCCTGCCGTGCTCGACAAGGTCGGCCATCTGCTGCGCCCGCTCGCGCGCCGAATGGGTGTTGGCGGTGACCAGGGTGATCGCGTCGGCGCTTTGCTGCAGCCCGTTGGCGACGTGGCGCAGGGCCGCGAGCTGGGTATTGGCGCCGCCCGAGACCTGCCCGATCGCGCTCGTCGCCTGGCCGGCGGCCAGCGCCACCTGGCGGATGCTGTCGGTCACCTCCTGGGCGAGCTGCTGTGCACCGATCGTCTGGCGCTTGAAGAATTGCAGCGCCTGGGCCATCTCGCCGATTTCGTCGTGGGCGCCCGCCGTCGGCACCTCGATCCTGGTGTCGCCGTGGGCGAGCGCCGACATGGCAAAGGCCAGGCGCCGCAGCCGTCCGGCGACGCTGCGGCCGACATAGACCAGCGCCAGGATCAGGAAGGGCAGCACGCTGCCGGTGGCGACGATGATGAGGAAGAGCCGCGTCGCCTCGATGCGCGCCGCCGAGCTGCGCATTGTCTCGTCGAGATCGTGGCGCTTTTCCTCGACGATGCGGCCGAACTCGGCGGACAGGGCCGCAGCCGACTCCTTTACCGGGCGCATCGCCTGCGTCTCAAGTGCGATCGTCTGCAGCTCGCGTTCGCGCAGATCGAACAGGCCAGCCGGTCCACGGCCCAGCGCCACCAAGGCCTTGGCGGTCCGCTCGACCTCCGGCGCCGCCGCCGCGGCTTCCGGAGCCAGGCGATCGAGCGCCTGGGCTTCGACGTCGAACAGGGCGCGCAGCACGTGAACCCGGTCGATCGTGTCGACCAGGCTCGCTTCGCTCAGCAGGACGCCGCCCAGCGCCGCCGCCCGGCGGAAGTCGACCAGGCCGGGCGCATCGCCCTGGCCGGCCAGCGCCTCCTCCAGGCGGGTGAGCGCCGGCAGCACGCTGCTGCTGATGGCGATCCGTTTCTCGACGGCGGCGATGCGCTTGGCGCTCAGCTCTTCGACCGTCTTGAGGGCGCCGAAGACGCCGTCGAGCTTGGCGGCGATGTCGTCGACCTGATCAACCATCTGCACGTCGCGATGCAGGACCACCACGGCATAGGCCGCCTTGTCGCGGCCCGCCGTGATCGCGTCGAGGACCGCCGCGAGCTGGCCCTGGCGTACGCTGGCGCTGAGCGAGCTGGTCAGTTGGACGAGCTGCGAGGCCTCTTCCTGGAGCCGCACCATGCTGCCGAAGGTCGCGAAGTCGCGGCGGATGGTGCGCGAGAACAGCGAGCTGAAGCCGTCGAACAGCCACACGGAAACGGCGCAGGCGATGACCGTGCAGGAGGCCAGCAGGATGAGCGAGGCAAAGAGCTTCGTGCGGATCTGGCTGAACCAGCGGATTTTCATCCCCTGCGGGTTAGGCGCTTGAGGGGAGGTTGAACTCGTCATGTCTTGGGGGAACCGCCACGTCCTTGCAGAGCCGCATCGGAGCGATGCTGCACGGGACTGAAACGGCATCGTGAGCCATGCGCACAGCGCCGAATTCGGCGCAAACAGTAATAGCGGCGAGGCGGTGGACTGTCATCTTCCTTCGGCCAAGCCCCCGGGGGCTGGGAAACCACGCTTCCAGCCCTTGCTGACCCTCCGGGCGATCGCTCGCAATCCTAGTTTCGCGGGGGCTTCGGCGCGCGTTGCGCGTTGAAGACGGCGCGCGCCTGGACGACGGCGGAATCGCGCGGGTCGATCTGCTCCGCCTGGTCGAGGGACCGTTCAGCCGAAGCAAGATCTCCGACCAGCATCGCGGCCCGCGCGGACGTGAGGAGCGACGTCACTTTCGGATCCTGCGGGCGGGCCTCCTGCGGCCTGGTGGCCTGTCCCTCCGCGGCCTGCAGTTCGCGCCGGGCCGCGACGACGGCCGGGGCTCGGGCATCGATTTTTTCCGCCTCGGCGAGGGCCTGTCCGGCGGTGACATAGTCGCCGCGCTCGGTGGCCTGGCGCGCCCTTTCGACCAGCGGGCCGATCCGGGCATTACCCGTGCGCATCTGCGCGATGTCGCGGCGCGCCTGCGCAATTTCGGCCAACCCGGGGTCTGCCTTGTCGGCGGCCTGCAACGCTACTTCGGCGTTCGCGAAATCGCCGAGCGAGGCCAGATGGCGGGCATCGACGATATGGTTTCGCGCTTGGTCGAGTTGCGCCGCCGTGGCTCCCGCGGGAGCGAGTTGCCCCGCCGAGCGCGGCGCAACGACAGCGATCGGGGGAGGAGGCGCCGGCTGGGCAGCCGTCTCGGGGATCGCCGCTTGCACGGCGCGCTCGCCCGGCTTGTCCATCTTGTACAAATAGAGGCCGCCGCCCACCACCACGGCGCACAGCGCGCCGATGATGCCGTAAAGCAAGCCGTTGTTGTTTCCGCCGCTGGTGCTGTCGTTGGCCAAGATTACCTCCCGCCCGCGCGGCGAACTGTCTGCATCGATCAAAGAGACGCTGCCCTTAGGGCGGTGGCTCTAGGAGTTCTCGCCGTCCGGTAGTATCCCGGACAGCCCGGGCGACACCATTGCGATCGGTGACGATGGTGACACGATCACCCATCTGGACATCGCCGTCGTCCGGCTGCGCTATGGCGACCGTCTGGCCGTCGTCCTTCTGCACGGTGACCTCGATGCCCCGGCGGGTCGAGCCGCTGCTGTCGATGGCGGTGCCGGCAATTGCGCCGCCGACGGCGCCCAAGAGGCCGCCGACCACCGCGCCCAACACCGAATTGGTCGTGGCTGCGCCGATCGCCGCACCGCCCGCCGCGCCGAGACCGCCGCCGACCAAGGTGCCGTTGCTGACACCGGAACTGCTGCCGCGCAAGGGCACTTCGTGAATCGAGACCACCCGGCCCGATCCGCCGCTATAGCCCGACGCCGACGTGTTGACGGCGCCCGGCTGCATCGTCCCGCTGCTTTCGTTGCAGGCGGCCAGGCTGATCGCCAGGGTCGCTGGCAGCAGCAGGCTCAGAAGCCATTTCCCAGACATTGATCGTCCCCTCTAGTCGCTGAAGTTGCCAATGTTGCCGAGCATTCCGGCAATTGTGCGGGTGGCGGTCGACATCAGGACGATATTGTCGTCGACGCGGGCGTACTGGTAACCCGGGGGCGGCGCCGTCAGCTGATTCCACAGCTCGCGCGGCATCGGCTGGACGATTTCGGGAGACAGGGATTGCCCCACCGCCCATGTCTTGTTTGCCTGGCCCGGCGGCAGGCAGCCGTTGTTCTTTTTGGCGAGGCCCGGCGGGCAGTTCCCTGCAGCGAATTCCCGGCGGTAGTAGGTTCGGACCGTGTCGCGATCACGGTCGGTAATCCCGATCTGCCGGGGAGGGACGGCGACAGCGCCATTGCCGTGGCCTTGGTCGTTGTCACCATTTTCCACCTTGGGCCCGCTATGACCTTGGCCATGCCCCTTATCCTTGTCGTTGTCGGCGAAAGCGGGCGCCGTAAGCGCGACGCACAGAGTGGCCAGGAAAGCGACAGATACGGCTCGCATGGGATGGTCCCTTCGGGGCGGCTGGCAAATTGGCGCCGCTTCGCGTGGCAAGGCCGAGCACACCTATGCCCACGCACAGCTAGCCAACGCCGAAGGTTGTCGATGGTTCCCTGTCAGCCTTGGGCAATCAGCCGGGCCAGCGGCGCCGGCTCGGTCAGCATCGGGTAATGGCCGGTATCCAGCTCGTGCCAGCGGCCCTTCAGTCGGTCGGCGGTGCGGCGCTGGTGCGCCTGCGGCGGGTTCGTGCTGCGCTTGCACCAGATCACCGAGGCATTCCACGCCTCGTCCCAGAACCGTTCCAGCCGGACCGGTGCCTGCATCGCGGCGATCGGATGCATGGTGCAGCGCTCGAGCGCCCAACGCCGCATCGCCGGATCGAGGTCGGCGAACAGGCGGGTCTCGAAGTCCTGCCGCGACGGGCCGCTGGTCAGTTCGGTGTTGACCGCGGTCGGCCGCTTGACGATGTCGGGCAGGGCTTCGCCGTCGAGCAGCGCCAGGGCATCGGCGAACACCACGCGCGCCACCCGGTCGCGCGCCTGCTCCGCGGCGCGCGCCATCACCATGCCGCCGGTGCTGGTGCCGGCCAGCACCACGTCCTTCAGGTCCTGGTAGAAGAGCAGCTCGGCGATCTCGGCGGCGTGCGTCTCGGTGGTGATGCCGGCGCGGACCTGGCCCTTGCGCTCGGCGCAGCCATCCAGGCTGGGCGCCAGCACGAGATGGCCCTCGCCCCGCAGGCGCTCGGCGACCGGATTCCAGATCCAGCCGCCCTGGTAAGCGCCATGGATCAGCACGAATGTCGTCATCGCTCAGTCCCCCTTCACCGTCACACCGGCCATCTGCTCGAAGATCTTCACGATCGCCGAGCCGTCCTGCTTGTTGAGGCCCTGGGCGCGCGCCATCTGGTAGACCTGCTGCGTCAGGTTCGCCAACAGGAGCGGGACGCCCAGGCGCTTGGCGAAAGCAGTCTCCAGCTCCTGGTCCTTGTAGGAAATGTCGATCGTCCCGCCCGGCGCGAAGTCGCCCGCCAGGATGCGCGGCACGCGCAGTTCCCACGCGGCACTGGCGCCGGTCGAGACACGCACTACCTCGTAGATCATCTGTGGGTCGAGCCCTGCCTTGACGCCCAGCACGAGCGCTTCGGCCACCGCGACGGTGTTGACCTGGACCAGCATGTTGTTGACCAGCTTCATGGCCAGGCCGCTGCCCAGCGCGCCGACATGGAACGAGCGGCTGCCCAGCACGGCGAACAGGTCCTCGCATTTGGCGAACACGTCCGCCGCACCGCCCGCGATCACCGACAGATCGCCCGATTGAGCGCGCCCGGTGCCGCCGCTCACCGGGGCGTCGAGCATGGCGATGCCGAGTGCTGCCAGGCGGTCGGCGATGCTGCGCGCGGCGAACGGGTCGATGGTCGCCATGCACAGCACGATGTGTCCGGCCTTGGCGCCGCGGATGATGCCGTGCGCGCCGATGATCACCGATTCGGCCTGCTCGGTGGTCTCGACGATGACGATGGTGCGCTCGACCGCCGCCGCCACCGCCTGCGCCGAGGCGGCGACCTCCGCACCCTTCGCCCTCAGCGGCTCGGTCTTTGCCGCGTCGATATCGTTCACCACCAGCGCGAAGCCTGCCTTCACGAGATTGAGCGCCATCGGCCCGCCCATGGCGCCGAGCCCGATGAATCCGACCTTGCCCGCCATGCTTGCCTCCTCAAATCTTTTTCCTCCCCAGCTTCGCTGGGGAGGTGGCCCGAAGGGACGGAGGGGTCGGAGGCCTCGATCGGCGCCTCATGACCCCTCCGCCCGCTGCGCGGGCACCTCCCCACGCGAAGCGTGGGGAGGAAACTACACCCCGCCGGTCACGTCGATGGTGAGGCCGGTGACGAAATCGGCGTCGGACGAGGCCAGGAAGCAGATCACGTTCGCCTGGTCGACCGCTTCGGCGACGCGGCGCAGCGGCGTGCGTTCGATCTCCTCGGCCTGCGAGCCTTGCGAGCGCTTCTCCCAATGCGGCCGAATGCGTTCGGTAAGCGTGATGCTGGGCGCGATGGCATTGACGTTGATGCCATCCGGTCCGAGCTCGTGGGCGAGCTTGCGGGTGAAGGCGATGATGCCGCCCTTGGCCGCGGCATAGGCGCTCGAGCTGTTGGCGCTGAGGCCGCGTCCGGCGATCGAGGCCAGGTTGACGATCTTGCCGTGGCGCCGCCGCTTCATCACCGGGATCACCGCATGGGTGAACAGGAAGGTGCCGTCGAGATTGAAGGCGATCAGCCTCTGCCAGTCGGCGAAGCTCAGCTCCTCGGTCGTGGCCTGCGGATTGGCGATCACCGTGCTGCCGCCGACCGCGTTGACCAGGATGTCGATGCGGCCGTGATCGCGCTCGATCTCGGCGACCAGCCTGTCGACGGCGCCCGCGTCGAGCGCGTCGACCAGCCTGCCCTCTGTCTTGCCGCCCGACTTGCCGCCGGCCTGGCTGAGCGCCGGGACCGCCTCGTCGAGCCGGCCCTGATGGTTGTCGACGGCAATCACCGTCGCGCCCTCGCGCGCCATGATCGTTGCGGTGGCCCGGCCGATGCCGTTCGCCGCCGCGCTGATCAGCGCGACCTTGTCCTTGAAGCGCATGGTTTCCGGAGCCCTTGGTCGTCGTTCTTGGTTGGGACGATTGTGTGGCTTGGCGCCGGGGAGTCAATCACGCCGGCGATCGATTGGGCCTGAGCTTCCGCACCGCGTCCTCGACCGACAGGAAGATATGGTCCGCGCCGATGGCCTCGACCAGACCCGAACGTCCGGCCTGATCCTGAGCACGCCTTTCCGACAGCCGGGCAATCGCGACCACGATGCCGGCCGCCCGCAGGTCCGCAATCGCCTCCTGCAGGACTTTCGCCCCGGTATAGTCGATGTCGATGATGCCGCTGGCTTCGATGACCAGCAGCTTCACCGGCGGGTGCTTGGCGGCGAGAGCGGCGTCGATGGTGGCGCGGATGCGTTCGGCATTGGTGAAGTTGAGCGGCGCGGCCGGTGCGAAGACGAGCACGCCGGGCTCGTACTCGCCGGGCTCGACTCGGCTCGGCGGCCACCACACCGTGCTGCCCGGCACCCGTGCGAGTTCCACGCAATAGGGCCGGGCGACGTTGTAGAGGCTGTGCATGAAGGACAGCACGATGGCCAGCAGCACGCCGGTCTCGATCGGCATGACGACAACCAGGGCGGCGCTGGCCGCCACCAGCAGGATTTCGAACCTGCCACGGCGATAGATCTCGATCATCTCGCTGAGGCGGAAGATGCGCAGCGCAATGTAGACCAGCACACCGGCAAGAGCCGCCTGCGGAAGATAGGCCGTCAGGCCCGATGCTAGGGCGACCAGCGCGATCATCAGCACAACGGCGGCGAGCGAGGCGATCTGCGAGCGTCCGCCGAAGTCGCGGACGATCGCGGTGCTAGGCGGACTCGAATCGACGGGGAAGGCGCCGACCAGGCCGGCCAGGACACAGCCCGCGCCGACTCCGGCAAAGTCGCGGCTCACATCATCGGGCTTCTTGGCGTCGGATGGGAATGTGGAGGCCACTGCTGCCGTCTGCATGATGCAGACCATGGCGATCACCAGGGCCAGCGGCACCAGTTGGCCCAATGCACTGGTATCGGGGATGGCCGGCAGGGCGACGATCGGCAGTTCTGCCGGCAGGGCGCCGAGGACCGCGACACCGCGACCATCGAGATGGAACAGGGCCACGGCGAGCCCCGCTGCAACCAGCCCGATCAGCGCGCCCGGGACGCGGTGACTGATCTGCGCCGTGACGATGGTGGCGGCCAGCACGCCGATGCCGATCGCCAGCGTGTAGACATTCGTCTCGCCAAGACGGCCGACGATGTGAATGAGCTGCAGCAGGATATGGCCTTTCTCGTCGGCGATACCCAGGATGGTCGGCAGCTCGCCGATGATGATGTGGATCGAAATTCCCGCCAGGAATCCGGTGGTGACCGGAATCGACAGCAGGGTGGCCAGCCAGCCGGCGCGGAACAGGCCGACGATGACGAGGACGACACCGACCATCAGCGCAAGCAGCGTGGCCAGTTGGCCATAAGGCATCGGGCCGGCGACGGCCATTGAAGCCAGCGCGCCGGCGAAGATCGGCGCGATGGTCGAATCGGCCTGGACCGACATGAACCGGTTGGCGCCGAAGGCGGCGAAGGCGAGCGACCCCGCGGCAAAGGCATAGAGTCCCGTCTCGGGCGGCATGCCCGCCAGCCGGGCCGTAGCCAGCTGGCCCGGGATGGCGATGGCCGCCAGCATGAGCCCGGCGATCAGGTCGCTCGGCAGCCATCCCATCCGGTAGCCGCGCAGCGAGGCGAAGAGCCAGTGAGGCATGGCGGCTGCGCTATCCGGTAAGTTGCAGGAAGGGTTTGATCGCCTGCCAGAAGCCCTTGGGATCCTGGATGTGCGGCGAGTGCCCGCAGGCCGGCAGCTCGACCAGCGCGGCGCCGGGAATGCCGGTGGCAAGCTCATAGGAGAGGGCTGGTGGCGTTGCCGTGTCGCGCAAGCCGACCACGACCAGCGTGGGATTGCGGATCGTGCCGAGCGCGGCGCGTCGATCGAACCGGGCAAGGGCGCGGCAGGCGGCGGCGAAATGTTCGGGCCTGGCGGCCCGCAGGCTCGCCTTGCGCTGCTCGGCGATCGCCGGGTGTGCGGCGAGGAAATCGTCGGGAAACATGCGTTGCAGCGCCGTCGCCAGGACCGCGTCCATGCCCCCCTCCTCGACCTTTTGCGCCATGGCGTGAAACGCGCCCTGGCCCTGCGACGGGATGGCGGCGCCGGTGTCGACCAGGACCAGGCGCTCGAACAGCCCGCCATGCCGGACGGCCAACTCCACCGAGATAAAGCCGCCGAAGCCGTTGCCCAGCAGGTCGGCCTCGCCGGCCAGGCCGAGCTTGGGCAGTTGCTCTGCTATGCGGTTGGCCATCTGCTCGAGCCCTGGCCCGGCCGGTGCCGACGCGCCGAAGCCGGGCAAGTTGACCAGCCAGACGTGCCGTTCGGCGGCCAAGCGCGGCGCGATGCGATCGAAGGCGGTGCGATCGGAGAGCAGCGAGTGCAACAACACCAGGTTGCGGCCCTTGCCCATCTGCACGACGTCGAGCAAAGAAGTGTCGGAGGTCATTCGCACGGGCTCATCACAAAATCGAGAGAGGCCAGGACCGTCAGCCCGTGACACTATTATTACCGCGCACGCAACGACGTGCACAACGGTCCGCGGACAGCGATCCGAGGCGGGCCGCCAAGAAGTGGGTCTTTGGGGGAGGCATCCAATGGCATCAGCGGTGAATACCGGCGCGCGGCTCGACCGGCTGCCGATATCCTCGTTCCATTATCGCATCTTCTGGCTGATCGGCGCCGGCATGTTCTTCGACGGCTACGATCTCTATGTCGGCGCTTCGGTGCTGGGCTCAGCGGTGCAGACCAAGTTCGCCGTGCTGGCCCAGGTGCCGCAGTTCATCTCCTGGACCTTCGTCGGCATGACCATCGGCTCGGTGGTTGCCGGCTTCCTGGGCGATCGTTTCGGCCGGCGCTTCACCTACCAGTTCAACCTGGTCGTCTTCGGCCTCGCCTCCTTCGCCGCCGCGGCCGCGCCCAGCATGGACTGGCTGATCGCCGCCCGCTTCGTGATGGGGCTGGGCCTGGGCGCCGAGATCGTGGTCGGCTATTCGACCATGACCGAGTTCGTGCCGCCGGCCTCGCGCGGCCGCTGGATGGCTTTCATGGCCTTCATCGTCGTCGCCGGTTTTCCCGCCACCTCGATCATCAGCACGCTGGTCATCCCGGAATTCGGCTGGCGGCCGATGTTCGCCATCGCCGGCGTCGGCGCCCTGGTCGTCTGGTATCTGCGCAAGAAATTGCCCGAGAGCCCGCGCTGGCTCGAGAGCAACGGCCGGACCGCCGAGGCGGAGGCGCTGATGCAGGCGATCGAGCGCGAGGTCTCGCAGGGCAGGCCGTTGCCGGCGCCTGCGCCTGCTGTGCCGACACAAGAGTGGACCTTCGCCTCGCTGTTCAGTCCCGTCCTGCTGCCACGGCTGGTCGTCGGCTCGGTCGTGCTGATCACCGCCAACACGCTGATCTTCGGCTTCGTGAACTGGCTGCCCACCTTTTTCGGGCAGCAGGGAATCGGCATCACCAAGTCGCTCACCTATACAATGGTGCTGGCCGGCGGTTCGCTGGTCGGCTGCGCCGTCGGCGCCTGGTTTGCCGACCAGTTCGGCCGAAAGCCCACGATCATCGGCGCCTCGGTGCTGAGCATCGTGGCCGGCGCCGCCTACCCCTACATGGTCGACCCCGCTCTGCTCTTGACCGTGGGCTTCCTCCTGATCGTCGGCATCTACGTGCTGACCGCCGTTCTCTATGGCGTCTACACCACCGAGCTGTTTCCGACGGAGGTGCGACTGCGCGCCAACGGCCTCTGCAACATGCTGGGGCGCGGCGCCACGGTCGTCTCGCCCTTCATCGTCCTGGCGCTGTTCAAGAGCAACGGCGTCGCGGGCGTCCTGGGTCTGATGATCGGCCTACTCGTGATCCAGATCGTCGTCGTGGCAATCTGGGGCATCGAGACCAGCCGGCGCGGTCTGGAAGAGCTGGAGGGCTCACCGCGGCCGGCCTGATCGGCAGCGAGCGCTCAGGCCTTCGACGGCGTCCAGCCGTAGACCTTCTGCAGCGTGCCGCCCATCAGGGCTGCGCGGTCGCTGGCGGAGAGGCGGTCGGTGACGCGAAACGCCTCCACGCCGTCCTTGTAGGTGAGCAAGGCCAGGGCCCGGGTCCAGTCGGTGCCCCACATGCAGCGACCGAAACCGAAGGCATCGAAGATGCGGCCGAGCGGATCCCAGATGTCCTTGTAGGGAAACGGCTGGTGGCTGAGTGTGCAGGCGCCCGAGATCTTGACCTTGATGTTGTCGTGCGGCGCCAGCGCCAGCAGTAGCGGCAGCTCGGCCCACGGCTGGGCTGGCGCCGGCGGCACGAAGGGCTGATGCAGGCCGAGATGGTCGACCACCAAGGTGGTGCCGGGATTGCGCGCCGCCAGCTTGCCGACCTGCTCCAGGCGCCCGCGCGACATCAGGTTGACCGCAAGCGAGTTCTTGGCCGCGGCGGATAGGACGCGGTTGATGCCGGGGTCGGCATCGTCGGTCGAGACGCCGGGATTCATCATGATGCGGACGGCGACGGTGCCGTCGATCGCCGCCCATTCGGCGATCGTGTCGGCGACCTTGGGATCGTTGGGATCGACCGGCTTCACCAGCCCGAACCGGCCGGGGTGCGCGGCATGGACGGCAAGCGCGTAGCTCGCGTTGAAGCGATACATGGCATACACTGACGTCAGCAGCGCGCCATCGACGCCGACGGCGTCCATGGCCTTCACCATGTCTTCGCCCGTGACCTCGGGCGGGCCGGCCAAAACTTCGGTCCATGGGCGGCCCGGATGATTGCGCTCGTAGCAGTGAACCTGGGAATCGATCGTCGCCATGAGATGGGGCCCCCTGGAAGCTGTCGTTCGGCAAAGGCCTGAGCCATTTCAGAGCGAAACTGGCTGAGCCTGAACGTCGATGAGAAGCTAGGTTGCGCCGCCTTGCGAAGGCAAGCGCCTTGACGCACTGGCCACAGACCGGCGCACAATCGAACATCAAAGGTGGGCTATCCGAAATGGCACCCGTCGTCTCGACCGAGGGCCGCAGGCCCGAGTGGAGAGACCTTCTCTCCACGATTAGCCGCTTATCGTCGAGAGAAGGTCTCTCCACTCCGCGCTTCGCGCTCCGGTCGGGACGACGGGATGCCACATGCGATAGCCTCGCCATCCAAGGGGAGCGAATCATGAAAATCGGCGCGGTGATGTTCTTTACCACGGACTCCATGCAGCCTGCCGCGCTGGGGCGTGCGCTGGAGGAGCGCGGCTTCGAATCGCTGTGGGTGCCGGAACACACGCACATCCCGTCGACCCGCAAGACGCCCTACCCGGCGGGCGGACCCCTGATCCGGCCGTACTACGACATCATGGATCCATTCCTGGCGCTCAACACCGCCGCCACGGTGACGACGAAGCTCAAGATCGGCACCGGCATCGCCCTGCTGACGCAGCGTGATCCCATCGTCACCGCCAAGGTCGTGTCGTCGATCGACCAGCTCTCCAACGGCCGCTTCCTGTTCGGCGTCGGTAACGGCTGGAACCAGGACGAGATCGAGAACCATGGCACGGTCTTCGCCAGCCGCCACAAGCTGGCGCGCGAGCGCATCGAGGCGATGAAGACCATCTGGACCGAGGACGAGCCCGAGTATCACGGCGAGTTCGTGAACTTCGACAAGATGAAGCAGTGGCCCAAGCCCAAGCAGAAGCCGCATCCGCCGATCATCGTCGGCGGCGCGTTTCCCTATGCCGCGCGGCGCGCGATCCGCTACGGCGACGGCTGGATTCCCCGCGCCGACCGCCTGGAGAAGGACGGTGTGGGCGTCGTCATCGACAAGTTCCGCGCGATGGCGACCGAAGCGGGGCGCGATCCTGCGAGCCTGCCGATCAGCATCTTCCGCGTGCCCGACAAGATCGACGGCCTGCGCTTCTGCCAGGAGATCGGCATCGACCGCGTCACCTTCACCTTGCCGGCGGAGAAGGAGGACAAGCTCCTGCCGATCATCGACCGCTGGGCCGAGCTCAAGCATCAGCTCGGCGGCTGACCGGTGGCTGCGCCGAAGTTCGGCCTGTCGCTCAGCTTCCAGGTGCATCAGGGCCTGGGCGAGTCGTGGGACAGATCGTACCGCGAAGCGATCGAGCTGGCCGGTGAAGCGAACCGCCTGGGCTTCGACTCGATCTGGGCGAGCGAGCATCACGGCGAGGCCGACGGCTACTGCCCATCGCCCGTCGTCGCCTGTGCGGCGCTGGCAGTCGCCGCTCCCAACTGCCGCATCGGCCAGGCCGTGGCACTGGCGCCGTTGCATGGCCATCCGCTGCGTCTCGCCGAGGATCTGTCGGTCGTCGACAATCTTTCGGGCGGCCGGGTCGAGATCGGCTTGGGGCAGGGTTATCGCCCCGCCGAGTTCGACATGTTCGGCTGGCCCTATGCCAGGCGCACGACCGCCTTCGAGGAGTCCCTCGACATACTGGACCTTGCCTGGCGTGGCGAGCGCTTCGACTACGAGGGTCGCATATACAAGGTGAAGGGCGGGCTGCTGCGACCGCCGCCGGTCAGGCCCGGCCCGCTGCCGCTTTGGATCGGCGCGGCCGCGCCCAAGGCGCGCGCGCGTGCCGTGCGCCATCGCGCCGGCCTCCTGGTCGCGCCCTTGATCGAACTGGGGCATCTGGTGCGCCAGATCAAATCCTTCGACGACGAGGCAGCACACCAGAATGCCGGTCCGTTACCGCATGCCCTGATGCGCGAGGTGATCGTGGGCAATTCGGCCGCCGACGCGATCAAGCGGCACCAGCTCTATCTCGACCATGTCTATCGCGTGCAGTACGCCCCGGAACGCACCGGCCAGACCTGGATCGACCCTGCGACTGGCGAGCGCAAACCGCTCACCGGCGACAATCCCCTCTACCTGTCCGAGGCTTTCATGCAGGACCGCTGGTTCCTCGGCTCGCCCGCCGACATCGCGGCGAAGATGATCTCCTGGCTGCCGCGTTTCGCGCTCGATCATTTCATCTTCCAGGCGCGCCAGCCCGGCATGTCGCTGCGCCACGCGGTGGAAAGCCTCGAAGCCATCGCCAAGGAGATCCTGCCCGTGGTCCGCGCCGGGCTGGCAGGATGACCACGCGTCGGCGCCTGATGAGGCTTGTTCCCGCGGTGGGCGCCGGGCTGGCCTCTGCCACCGCCGCGCGCGCCCAATCCTGGCCGCAGCGACAGCTGCGCATCATCGTTCCCTACGCGCCGGGCGGTGCGACCGATATCGTGGCGCGCGTCGTGGGCGCCGCGATCGGCGCCGAATTCGGCCAGCCCGTGCTGATCGACAATCGCTCGGGTGGCGCCGGCAACATCGCCATGGAGCAGGCCACACAGGCCGCGCCGGACGGCTACACCTACGTCGTCTCGACGGTGGCGCAGGCCGTCAACATGACGCTGTTCCGCAAGGTCGGCTACGATCTCGAGCGCGGCTTCGCGCCGGTCGCGTTCCTTTCGTACTACTCGTTCATTCTCGTCGTGAACCCCGACCTTCCGGTTAAATCGTTCCAGGACCTGGTCGCCCTGGCCCGCCAGCGACCGCTGAACTACGCCAGCTCCGGCACCGGATCGGCGCCGCACATCGGCACGTCGCTTCTGTGCAACCTGGCCGGCATCGAGATGACCCACGTGCCCTACCGCGGCAGCGGTCCCGCGGTTGCCGACCTGATCTCCGGCGCCTGCCAGCTGATGTTTGACAGCCCGCCCAGCGTGCTGCCCCAGATCCGGGCCGGCCGGCTGAGGGCGATCGCCGTCAGCGGCTTGGAGCGCATTCCTGAACTGCCAGACGTGCCGACCGTGGCGGAATCGGGCGTGCCAGGCTTCGAGATACTGGGCTGGAACGGCTTGCTGGCGCCGGCGGGAACGGCAACGGACATCCTGGCGAAGATGTACGAGGCCACTCAGCAGGCGCTTGCCGACCCGCAGGTCAGGGAACGCTTCGAACAGGCGGGTGCGCGCACGCGGCCGATGTCCCGGGAGGCCTTCGGCGCGTTCCTGCACAGCGAGGTGGCGAAGTGGGCCGACGCCGTGCGCAAGAGCGGGGCCCAGGTGGATTGACCGCTTCGCGTGGCGTGTCCGTCCGGTTTCGGACGCAGGCCCGCCGATTTACTCGGAGCGGTGTCGCGCTGTACCCGTTGAGCGAGACATGCCGGCACCGGCCGGATGAAAAGGCCGAAAGAGCGCAATTGCGCCCTGCGCATGGACGTGAAAAATTGCAGTTCCGCGTGTGAGGCCAACGGGTTGCCGGGCACGCGCTGCGCGGACCCGTCGTGCGGCCTGATGGCGGGGGAGGGAGTTGCATTGTCGTAGCATGGCGGTGCTCGAACTTAGCCTTTTGGGCGGCTTCTGCGCTGAGTGGAGCTCCGGACAAACTCTTGACCTTGCTTCGAAGAAGGCCTGCGCGCTGCTCGCTTACCTGGCGCTGCACCCGGGACGCCTTCTGCACAGCAGGGAAGTCCTCGCCGACCTGTTGTGGTCGGAGTCGGGGCCGATCCAGGCGCGTGCCAGCTTGCGGCAAGCCGTGGCCGCGCTGCGCCGGGCCTGTCAGGCAGCGGCGCCGGGTTTACTCGTCGTCGAGACTGACCGCATCGGCATCGACGACGTCCATCTGCAGATCGACGTGCATGCGTTCGAACGTCTTTTGGCGGACTCCACGCCCGAGGCGCTGGCGTCGGCGATGGCCCTCTTTCGCGGACCGCTGCTCGGCGGTTTCGCCGTCCACGCCCCCGTCTTCGAGGGCTGGTTACAAGTGGAGCGCGACCGTCTGACCGAAGCAGCGCTACTGGCCTTCGACAAGGCGATCGCCGGGGCGCTGGCGCTCGACCCGCGGCAGTCGGCCGATCTTGCCCATCGGCTGCTCGCGCTCGATCCGACGCGCGAGACCGGCCACCGCGCGCTGATGCGGCGCTACGCTGCCCAGGGCGAGCGCGCGGCAGCGATCCGTCAATACCAGCTCTGCATGGCCACGCTGCGGCGCGAACTCGGCGTACAGCCCGCCGCCGAGACCCGCGACCTCTACTTCGAGGTCCTGCGCAGCGGCACCTCCGCGGCCGCCGCGCAGGCCGGAGCGACACGACTGGCGCCGGCTCTGTCCCTGTCGGAAACGGCGCTCATCGGCAGACAGGAAGAGCTGGCGCAGCTCTCTCAGGCCATCGAAGCGGCGGCGGCCGGCAGCGGCAGTTTGATCGCTCTCGTCGGCGAGGCCGGCATCGGCAAGAGTCGCCTGGTGGCCGAACTTGTCGAGCAGATGCGCTCGATGCCCCAGGACGTGCTGGTCGGCCATTGCTACGACGGCGAGCAGATCCTGCCCTATCAGGTGTGGCGCGACGCTTTGCTGCCGCTCACCGGCGGCGCCGCCGCCCGTCGGCTGAGCGTCGACAAGCAGGCTGCCCTTGCCGCCCTCATGCCCGGCGTTTCCGGCAGCGGACGGTTATCGAAGGCCGGACTGCTGAAGGATCCACGTCCGATCTTCGAGGCGGTCCTTGCCCTGCTGGGCGAGGCGGCAGCGGACAGCCCGCTTCTCCTGATTCTCGAGGACCTGCACTGGGCCGACGATCTCAGCCTGCGACTGCTCGCTTTCCTCGGCCGGCGGCTGCAGGAGATCGGCATCGCCATCGTCGCGACGATACGCAGCGAAGAGGTGCACGATGTGCCGATCCTGAAGCAGCTGCTGGCCGGCGGCGACCCCGCTTTGACCGCATGGCAGATACGGCTGGGGCGGCTCAGTCGCGGCGATACCACCCGCTTGATACGCGCGCTGGCCGGCCCGCGGGACGGCGGAGCGCAACTCCAGGACCTTGCGGCAGCCGTCTGGGCGCTCGGCCGCGGACATCCTTTCATGACGGTCGAAGCCACGCGCGTCGCCCAGCAAGGTGACAGGTCGGCGCTTGGTCGCGGCATGCCCCGGCGCATTCAAGAGCTGATTGCCCTGCGGCTGGCGAGGCTCACGCCGGGCGCCCGGCAGGTGGCGGCCTTCGCCGCCGTGATCGGACGTCCCGCCGCGGTCGCGTTGCTCCGTGAGGCGAGCGGGCTCGATACGGCCCAAGCAATGGCGACGATCGAGGAACTGGTGCGGCGCGGTGTGCTGGAGGGCGTTGGCGGAGAGCTGAAGTTCACCCACGACCATATCCGCGAGGTGATCTATGGCGAGACGCTGGCGCCCATACGCAAGGCGCTGCACGCCGCGGTCGCCCGCGCGCTGGCGCAGGTCGACGCGCCCGATCCAGCTCTGTACTACGGCACGCTCGCCATCCATCACCGCGAGAGCGAGGCCTGGGATTCAGCGCAACACTGCTTCTACGAGGCCGGGCTACAGGCGCTGGTGCCCGGTGGCCTCGGTGCGGCGGCGGAGTGCTTCGAGCACGCCATGCAGGCCTTGTTGCGCTTGCCGCCCACGGAAGAACGCCGGGAGCGCCGCATCGAGATCTACCGCGCGCTGCACTACACGCTGATTCCGCTCGGACGGTCGGTCGAACTGCGCCGTCACACCGACGCGATCGCGGCGCTGGTCGACGGCGGAGATCGCCGCCTCGAAGGGTACGTCGCGGTCTATCGCGCTTCGGATGCCTACTTCACCGGCGGCTTGCCGCAGGCCATCGCCCATGCCGATCGTGCGCTGGCGATCGCCCTGGAGACCGCCGACGAAAGGCTGCGCGACCTCGCGCAGCACTATCTGATGTTCGCTTGTCACGACCACGGCGACCTCGCGAGAGCACTTGGCGTGATCGAGGTGCGGCTGAGTGAGCTGCGGTTCGAACCCACGCACATCAGCATCGACGCTCTGGTCACCTGCCAGGGCTACCGCGCCGGCTGTCACCTTGCCCTGGGCGAATTCGTCGCCGCGCGCGTTGCTGCGGCGGAAGCGCAGAGCATCGCCCGGCGCTGGGACAGCGACTACTTCGTGGTGGTCGCGCAGTACATCACGGGCGCAGTGGAATTGAACGCCACCAACTGGGCGGCGACGATCAACTCGCTCGAGCCGGCCCTTCAGCTGGCACGCCGGCGCGACGTCAGCCTCCTGCTCCCCGCGATCTGCTCCGGTCTCGGGCTCGCCTATGTCCATGTGAGACGGATCGAAGAAGGGATTTCGCTCCTGGAGCAGGCCGTCGCCGGCATCGCCGATGGCATCACGATGTGGGGTGCCATCTACGCGTATCGGCTGGCCGAGGGCTATTTCGTCGCCGGCCGCATCGTCGACGCCAGTGCTGCGGTCGGGCGCGCGCTGGCCGCCGCCGAGGCGCGCGGCGAGCGTATCATGATCGGTTGGGCGCGTTGGCTCGAAGGCGAGGTGGCCCTTGCCCTGTCCGATCTCGCGACAGCGCACCACAAGCTGGAACTGGCGATGAGCCTGGCGCAAGCCCTGCAGCTGCGGCCGCTGGAGGCCGCCTGCCGGGTCAGCCTGGCCAGGTGCCTGTGGCGTGGCGATCAGGGCGCGACGGCGCAAGTGGCGCATGCGGCCGGAATGCGATTGCTCCGGGAGTTGGGGATGAGCGGGCGGCTGAACCAGGCAAGCGAGTCGGCCCAGCCGCCGCTCCTGATCGATCCCGGCGAGACGAGATAAGGCCCGCCGGACTCGATCGCATCTGGGAGCAGCCGCAGCGACGGGCGAGCGTAATGGCCAAGGCGTCACATTCGCACCTGCCGGAGGCGACCTCGTGGGGCCTCCGGATTCACGCTGAGATTCACGGCCAATTCACGACCGATCAGCTACTCAGGGGCAGCGGTGAAGCTGGCGTGGGGGGCGGTCGTGAAGACTGCGGATGGGGTGGCCGCGGGCCGGCCGGTTGCGGCAGGCGCCATTTCCTTGTTGTCCACCTTGACGGGCCTTGGGCCGGCCATCGTGGCGCTCTTGCTTGTCGGCATCTGGCCATCGGTCGGGGCGCGCGCCGGACCCGATCCCTGTTCGGTCGACGCGACGGGGACGATCGCCACCTGCTCGGGCAATCAGTCCGCGGGAATTTCTTATGTCGACCAAACTGTAACGACCATCAACGTCCAGAATCTCGCGGGCACGATCGCACCCGTCGTGGGAACGCCGGGCGCGGCGTTGGGCATGCAAGGGGCGGCGGCCACGTTGCCCGGTGGAGCGGGCGGCGCCGCGCCATCGCTTGCGCTCTCCACGTCGTCGAGCGTCGCGATCGTGGCTGGCATCAACAGCCCCGGGCCTTTGCAGCGTTTGGGGATCGCGGTGGCTGCCTTTGGCAATGACGGCGCCCCGGGCAGCGCGGGCGCGGGGTCGACACCCGCTCTCCCCGGCGGCGCCGGCGGTGCCGGCGGCACCGTCACCATCACCAGCAACGGCACGATCGTCGGCACCAAGACCGGGCGGCCGGTCAACTCGCGCGCCGGGGAGTTCGGTCAGACAGCCGAGCTGATCGCGGCCCAGGGCCAGGTGACGAGTGCGACCACGGAAACCAACATCCGCGCCTTCCTGCGCACGACGACCGACCCGGCCGTCACCGCGATCTGCGGCGCCACACCCTGCTCGGCCGCGCAGTCGGTCAGCCAGAGCATCCGCAACCTGCTGATCAGCGCCAATGTCACGGCCTATACGAGTCAGTTTGGAACCTCTACCAACTTTCCGCTGATCACCCAGACGGATTCCCAGGTTGCCGTGCAGCTGCGCGGGGCGCTCTCCATCACCACCTTCCTGGGGAACGCGCCGTTGCCGCAGGAGGTAAGCGACCGCAACGGCGTGATCGCCGGCATCAGCCAGGGCGGCAATGGTGCCGCGGGCGGCAACGGCGGCTTCGGCTTCCTCGATCAGCCCGTGGCCAGGATCGGCGCGGCCGGCGGCAATGGCGGCGCGGCCGGTACGGTATCGATCACCAACACGGGCAGCCTCACCGCCAACGGCAACTATATGGCCGGCATTGTCGGCCTCAGCATCGGCGGCGATGGCGGCAATGGCGGCAGCGCTCTTTTGGGACTCGGCGGCCCGGCCGGTGTCGGCGGTGCGGGCGGGACGGTCTTCGTGACCAACAGCGGCCCGATCAGCACCAGCGGCACGGGCACCGTCGGCATCTTTGCGCAGAGCCTCGGCGGTTCCGGCGCAACCGCCGGCGGCCGCGTCCAGAACGGCTCGACGGGAGGCGCCGGCGGTCCGGTCGTCGTCCAGCAGGCCGGCTCGATCGTCACGGGAGGCTACGGCTCCTACGGAATATTCGCCCAAAGCCTCGGCGGAACGGGCGGGGCCGGCGGCAATGGCAGCGGCAGCGGCGGTACCGGCGGCGTCTCCGCCAATGTGAACGTCGCGCTGGCCGGCAGCATCGTGACCGGCGGTGATTACGCCCATGGCATTTTTGCCAGCAGCCTTGGCGGCACCGGCGGCGATGGCGGGCCGAACCAGGGACCCGGCGGCAGCGGCGGCCTGGCCGGCAATGTTTCGATCGCCGTGAGCCGCGGCAGCGTCATCCGCACGACGGGCAACAACGCCCATGGCCTCTACGGCCTGAGCAGCGGTGGCACGGGCGGCCTCGGCGCCGCGAATTTCGGTTTCTGGGCCGAAGCCGGCGGCGGCGGCAACGGCGGCGTCGGCGGCAACGTCACCATCACCAACAATGCCACCATCAGCACGGCGGGTCAGTTCGCCTACGGCATCTTCGCCCAGTCGACCGGCGGCAGCGGCGGCTTCGGCGGCGATGCGGCCGGCCTGTTCGCCCTGAGCGGTGTCGGCGGCAGCGGCGCACCCTCCGGCATCGTCGTTGTCGGCAACGCGGGGTCGATCACGACGCTGGGCAAGGGCTCGCACGCGATCTTTGCCCAGAGCGTTGCCGGCGGCGGCGGCGATGCAGGCTCGGCGGGCGGCCTGATCGCGCTGGGCGGCGGCGGCGGCATGGCTGCGCAAACCGTCTGCTCGGTCTCGGTGCAGCGCGCGCAGTGCAACGATGCCGGCGCCGTCACCGTCGCCAACAGCGGCGCCCTCAGCGTCAGCGGCGACCTGGCCTATGGCATCTTCGCCGAGAGCGTCGGCGGCGGCGGCGGCAATGGCGGTGCGAGCGTCGGCCTGCTGGCGTTCGGCGGCACCGGTGGCGCGGGCGGCAATGGCGGCGCCGTCACCGTCACCAACACCGGCGGCATCACCGGCATCGGCCAGCAGTCGGCCGGCATCTTTGCGCAAAGCGTGGGCGGCGGCGGCGGCAATGGCGGCGACACGCTTTCCCTGGCGGTAGGCGCCGGGATCTCGATCGGCGGCAGCGGCGGCAACGGCGGCAACGGCGCGGCCGTATCGGTGACCAACGGCGGGATGCTTTCCCTCGCCGGCGAGCAGGCCACCGGCATCTTCGCGCAAAGCGTCGGCGGCGGCGGCGGCAACGGCGGCGACGCCAGCACGCAGGGTTTGCTGGCCAGCGCCTTCACCCTGGCGATCGGCGGACGCGGCGGCGGTGGCGGCAATGGCGGCGCGGTCTTCGTCGCCAACAACGGCGCGATCACCGTGTCCGGCGTCGATGCCACGGGCATCATCGCCCAGAGCGTGGGCGGCGGCGGCGGCAATGGCGGCGACGCGGCGGCGTCCGGCCTGTCGCCGGTCGTGCAGATCTCGGTGTCGGTCGGCGGCTCGAGCGGCAACGGCGGCAACGGCGGCACGGTCAACGTCACGAACAGCGGCCCGGTCACGACGTCGGGTGTGCGCTCACGCGGCGTCTTTGCGCAGAGCGTGGGCGGCGGCGGCGGCAACGGCGGCGATGCGGCCGCCCGGTCGGTGTCGTCGGGCGCCCCTAAGGTGCCGGTCTCGGTCTCGCTCGCCGTGGGCGTCGGCGGCACGGGCGGCGGCGGCGGCAATGGCAGCATCGTGGCCGCGTCGAACAACGGCCTCATCACCACGTCGGGCGAGCGAGCGCACGGCATCGAAGCGCAGAGCGTCGGTGGCGGCGGCGGCAGCGGCGGCAGCGCCACGGCCTCTTCGCAGATCATCGCTGCTCCCAAGGGCGTCAGCGTGCCGATCAGCGTTGCGGTCGGTGGCACGGGCGGTGGCGGCGGCTCCGGCGGAGCCGCCGAGGTCACGAACGGCGGGGCGATCGCCACCGGCGGGGGCAACGCCTATGGCATCTTCGCCCAGAGCGTGGGCGGCGGCGGCGGCGACGGCGGATCGGCCAGCACGCAGGCCACGGCCGACCCCGCGCAAAGCTCGGTCAGCGTATCGTTGGCGATCGGCGGCAGCGGCACGGCCGGCGGCGGCCCCGGCGGAACGGTCGCCGTGACCAGCAGCGGCTCGATCATGACGCTGGGCGACGATTCGAGCGCAATCCTGGCGCAAAGCATCGGCGGCGGCGGCGGTGCCGGTGGCGGCGCCGACAGCGCGGCCGCGGCGAAGTTCACGCCCAGCGTGTCGATCGGCGGCGGTGGCGGCAATGGCGGCTCGGGCGGAGCGGTGAGCGTGACCAACGCCGGCACGATCGTGACCGCAGGCGACAGGGCGAGCGGCCTCCTCGCGCAGAGCGTGGGCGGCGGCGGCGGCATCGGCGGTGCGGCGAGCGGCAAGGCGATGGCGTCGGACAATCCCACCGGGGTGAGCTTCGCGCTCGCGGTCAGCGTCGGCGGCACCGGCGGCGGGGGCGGTGGTGGCGGCATGGTCAATGTGACGAACACCGGCGGCATCACCACGGCCGGGGCCAATGCCTATGGCGTGCTGGCCCAGAGCGTGGGCGGCGGCGGCGGTGTCGGCGGCGGCGCCCGGTCGAGCGGCGATGACAGCCGCTATACCCTGGCCGTGTCGGTCGGTGGCAACGGCAACGTCGCGGGCGCCGGCGGCAACGTCGGTGTCACCAATGCCGGCAGCATCCAGACGACGGGCAACCTGGCCCACGGCATCTATGCCATGAGCGTGGGCGGCGGCGGCGGCATCGGCGGCGATGCATCGAGCTCGGCCGCCGGCGGCAACAGCCAGGGCGGCGCGTTGGCGCTCAGCGTCGGCGGCCGCGGCGGCGCGGCCGGCAATGGCGGCGCGGTGGCCGTGGTCAATAGCGGTCTCATCAGCACGTCCGGCTTCGGCGCCTATGGCATCTTTGCGCAAAGCGTGGGCGGCGGCGGCGGTTCGGGCGCGGCCGGCACGTCGGAAGCGTCGGGCAATATCAGCGTCGGCGGCGGCTTCGGTGGCGGCGGCGGCGCGTCGGGCAATGGCGCCGCGGTGCAGGTCGCCAATGGCGGCACGATCGTGACCCGCGGCAACGACGCCTACGGCATCTTCGCCCAAAGCGTGGGCGGCGGTGGCGGCGTGGCCATCGGCGACGGCGGATCGGGCAGCGTCTCGGGAGGCGGCAATCGGTCGATCGGCCTCAGCGTCGGCGGTGCGGCCGGCGCGGCCGGCAATGGCGGCCTCGTCGCCGTGACGCAGACCGGCAACATCACCACCTTCGGCAACGGCGCGCATGGCATCCTGGGCCAAAGCGTCGGCGGCGGCGGCGGTGTCGGCGGCACCTTCAGCGGCGCCGGCAGCGCCGCGACCTCGTTCGGCGCCGGAGTCACCGGCCCCGGCGGCGGCGCGGGCAACGGCGGAGTCGTCGTCGTCAATTCGGCCGGCACGATCGCCACCAACGGCCAATATGCCTACGGCATCCTGGCGCAGAGCGTGGGCGGCGGTGGCGGCGTTGCCGGAAGCAACAACGGCGGCGCGCTTGCGATCCAGATCGGCAGCTCTTCCGGCGGCAGCGGCATGGGCGGCGACGTCGTCGTCAACCACACAGGCAACGTCTTCGCACTCGGCGCCAATTCGCACGCCATATTTGCCCAGAGCACGGGTCCGGGCGGCAACGGCAACATCAACGTGACCGTCGCCGGCGGCAGCATCGTCGGCGGCTCGGGCAGCGGCGCGGGCATCGCCCTCGACCAGGGCAATGCCAACACCGTCACCATCAAGGGCGGCGCCTCGGTGTCGGCGTTGTCGGGCATGGCGATCCAGGGCAGCGGTGGCAACGACGTGGTCAACAACTCGGGCACCGTGGCCGGCAACGTGCAACTGGGCAGCGGCGCCAACGCCTTCAATAACCTTGCGGGCGGCCGGTTCGTCACCGGATCCTCGATCGCTCTGGGCAGCAACGCCAATGCGCTCACCAACAGCGGCGTGTTCGATATCGGCGGCCAGCGCGTCGTCGCCACCACGGCGTTGACCGGGCGGTTCGTGCAGTCGACCGGCGGGACTTTGGCCGTCGACGTCCGCTTCGGGGGCGCCTCCGACCTTCTGAATGTCAGCGGCAGCGCGGCCCTTGCCGGCTTCGTGATGCCGACGAACCTCTATCTGATGCCGAACCAGACGGCCAAGATCCTGACCGCCAACGGTGGGCTCGCCGGCAGCGGTCTCGCGACGGTCAATTCACCGACCATCACCTACGGGCTCGACTACAACAATGTCGCCGGCCCGGGCGGCCTCGCCCTCACCGTCAACAGCGTGCACTTCGCCGCGCCGTCCAATTTGTCGGGCAACCAGCGCGCGGTCGCCGACCAGTTCCAGAACATCTACAATTCCGGCGGGTCGCACGCGCTCGCCGAAGCCATGGGCTTCCTGGTGAACCTGAATGCCACCGACTACGCCGCCGCCCTGCAGCGCCTCAGTCCCGCGCCGTTCATGGTCCAGGCGAACAACACCTTCACCGCGGGCCTGGCGTTCGCCAACTCGATGTTGAGCTGCCAGGGCTTCGACGGAACCTATGCCGCGATCCGCGAGCATCAATGCGCCTGGGCCAAGGTGACCGGCGGCATCACCACCCAGAATGCCAACAGCGAAAACCTCGGCTACCGGGAAGAGGCCGCCCGGGTCGGCGCCGGCACGCAGCTCCAGATCCAGCCGGACTGGTTCGTGGGCTTCGGCGCGGGCTACGAGCGCGGCCACGTCACCTCCGGCGCGGCCGTCCTCGACGCCAACCGCTACGACATCGGCCTGACGGCCAAGTACGTACCCGGGCCGTGGCTGCTCGCTGCCGCCGTCGATGGCGGCTATGCCGAGGTCAACGCCTATCGCAACATCGGCGGCTTTCCCCAGCCCAACCTGACGGCCAACAGCAACTCCGGCATCTGGCATCTCGATGGCAAGCTGCGGGGCGCCTATCTGCTCGAAAAAGCCAACGTCTACGCCAAGCCGATGGCGGATTTCGACGTCATCTATCTCTACATGCCGGCCTTCAGCGAATATGGCGCCGGCGCGCTCGGCCTCAACGTCAACAGCATGAGCGACGTGCTGTTCGCCGGCACGCCCGCCGTCGAGTTCGGCGCCACCTTCAACGCCGGCGGCTACTACCTGCGGCCGCACGCCACCCTGGGCGCGACGTTCTTTTCGAAGAACTCGCTCAGCGTCGGCGCCACTTTCGCCGGGACACCTGCCGGCGTCGCGCCGTTCGTCACGAGCTCGACGTTCCCGCAAACCGTCGCCAGGCTCTCCGCCGGTCTCGACCTGATCAGCCCCAAGCTCACGGGCGGCGTCGACATCCGCCTGCAATATGACGGCATGTTCGCCGACGGCTATCAAAGCCATACCGGCGGCGCCAAGGTCTCGGTGCGGTTCTGATGTCGCGGTGGCGCGCTCCCGGAAAAGATCGAACAAAACCGAACGTGCCCTAGAGACCGTAGAAGCGAGCGGCGGTGCCGCCGAATATCGCGGCATGCGTGCTCGCCGGCAGCAGCGCGGCCGCGGCCTCGTGCCAGCGCCTGTAGTTGCTCGCGAGCGTCACGACGGGCCAGTCGCTGCCCCACATCAGCCGGTCCGGCCCGAACGTCGCCAGCAAGTAATTGACGTAGGGGCGGAGATCCTCGACCTGCCAGTCCGCCCGCGCCTCGGTGACGAGGCCCGAGACCTTGCAGCACCACGGCGTCTCGCGGGCGAGGCGGGCCATGTGTTGGGCCCACGGCTGAAAGCTGCCGTTGGCGATGTCCGGCTTGGCGGCATGGTCGATCACCACCGGCAGGTCGGGGTGACGCTGCGCAAGCTCGGCGATGACGGGAAGGTGCCGCGGCTTCAGCAGCGCGTCGAAGCGCAGCCCGTGCCGCGCCATCGCCGCGAGCGCCGGCTGCACCGCGGGACGCAGGATCCAGCCGGTGTCTTCGATGTCCTGCAGCATCGGCCGCAGGCCCTTCAGCATCGGCTCGCGGGCAAGCTCGACGATGCGGGCCGGCGCGCCGGGGGCCGAGAGGTCCGTCCAGCCGACCACGCCCTGCACCAGCCCGGCCGAGGCGTGCGCGACATCGAGCAGGAACGCCGTCTCGGCCTCCGTGTCCGCCGCCTGCACCAGCACGGTCGCGGTGATGCCGCACAGCAGTGGGCGCAGATCGTCCAGGCCGTAGTCGCGGGCAATCGACAGATCGGGCGATAGCCAGCGGTAGTCGCCGCGCGCGATCGTCCAGACATGGTGATGGGCGTCGACCCGGATCATGTCCCGGGCGTGGGCGCGTTCTCCGGCAACAGGCCGGCGCGGCGCAGGTCGGCCCACAGCGCCCGCGGGATCTCCGCCTGCATGAGCGCCGCGTTCTGCTCGACTTCGGCGGCGCTGCGCGGACCGGGAATGACGGCGACGACGGCGGGGTGCGCCGCGCAGAACTGCAGCGCCGCCGCCTTGATGTCGGTGCCGTGGCGTTCGCAGAGGGTGCGGATGGCGTCGGCGCGCGCCACCATGTCGGCCTTCGCCGGTTCATAGTTGAACGTCGTGCCGCCGGCCAGAAGCCCGGAATTGTAGGGGCCGCCCAGCACGACCTTGACGCCCTTGGCGAGGCAGGCGGGGAACAGCTCTCCGAGCGCGGTGTGGTCGAGCAGGGTATAGCGCCCGGCGATCAGGAAGAGGTCGGGCTTGGCCGCCTCGAGGCAGGCGAGGGCCGGCTCCACCAGATTGAGCCCCATGCCCCAGGCGTGAATCTCGCCGCGATCGCGCAGGGCGGTCAGCACTCGTGCTGCGCCGGTCATGGCTTCGGCGAAGCGCTCCTTCCACGCCGCCCCATGCCAGTCCTCCGAGCAGTCGTGGATGTAGACGATGTCGAAACGGCTGAGCCCCGTGCGCTGATGGCTGTCCTCCAGCGAGCGGACCGTGCCGGCGGCGGTGTAGTCGAAGGTGCGACGGAAGGGCAGGGCGTCGAGGAAGCCCTGGTTCATGGGCTTCCTGTTCCCCGAAGCCTGCAGCAGCCGGCCGACCTTGGTGGAGAGTGTATAGGAATTGCGCGAGCGGCCGCGCAGCGCGTGGCCCAGCCGGTGCTCCGCCAGCCCTGCGCCGTAGTGCGGCGCGGTATCGTAGTGACGGATGCCGGCGTTCCAGGCGGCCTGCAGGCAGGCGACGGCGGCCTCCTCCGGCACGACCGTGCCGAGATTGCCCAGCGGCGCCGTGCCGAGGCCGAGCGGGCCAGGCGGAGTGTAGCCGGTCATGCTGTTCCTCTGACGAGATGAAGAAGAGGGGTCTCCGGAGCGACAGTCTCAGACGCCGGAGAAGCGAGGTCCAGCCCGGCGATGCCGTCCCTGCTGTCGATGGGATGCCGGCACTTCGAGGAACAGGCGCGAGGCAACCTCATGTCGCCAGTGTGCGTTTTATCACAGCTTGGTTTCGCGGCCGGCGCCATACCAGAGGATACTGCGAACGTCCTGCGGAGCGGGCGATGCGGAAGATTGTCGAGGTCTTTGTCAATGACACGCGGCGGGCCGCCTATCCTGTCGTGCTGCGCGAACTCGACCGTCCGTCGGATGGAGACTTCATCGAGCACGTGCGGCAGCAGATGCGTGTTGGCCCGTACACAGCACTCGAGGTCAAGGCGGCCAGGTTCATCGTTCGCGAGACCGTACCGGCATAGCGGACCCGCGGTCCGCCATGACATGAGTGTGCAGGCGGCCAACGCAGCCTGGCCGGCCTTCGCAATTCGAGCGTGCCCGGCTATTTTGCGGCGGCAGCGGGCGCCGAGAGCTTGACGATATCGCCCCAGCGACGGATCTCGCCGGCGAGATAGGCGGCCAGCTCGCCGGGGGCGCCCCGCTTTTCCTCGATGCCCTGGGCGAGGAGGGTTTCCCTGACCTTCGGGTTCTGCAGCGCCTTGTCGATGGCGCCGTGGAGCTTTTCGACGATCGGCTGGGGCGTGCCCTTCGCCGCCACCAGGAAGTAGGCGACGTCGACGGTGAGGTCGGGATAGCCCGCCTCCTTGAAGGTCGGGACGTCGGGAAGCACGCTTGCTCGTGCCTCGCCGGTGACGGCCAGCATGCGGGCCTGTCTGGCGCTCTGGACCGGAATGCCTGACGCCACGGGCGTGAACCAGACCTGGATGCGGTTGGCCAGCAAGTCGACCAGCGCGTCGGTCGTGCTCTTGTAGGGCACCATCACCAGGTTGATCTTGGCGGCGCGATTGAGCATTTCGCCTAGGAACTGCGGAACGCCGCCGACATAGCCCGCGTAGTTGAGCTTGCCGGGCTGCTGGCGGGCGAGCTCGACCAGCTCGGCGACCGTCTTCGCCGGAAGCTCGTTGGGGACGAACATCGAATAGAGCGTCCGGCCGCTGAAGGCGATGGGCGTGAAGTCCTTCACGAGGTCGGCGTTGGCGTTGCCCGTCACCTGGTTCAGGATGTTGCTCATCGAAGCGATCAGCAGCGTGTAGCCGTCGGGCCGCGATTTCGCGACCAGATCGGTCGCGATGTTGCCGGTGGCGCCGGCGCGATTGTCGACGATGACGCTCTGGCCCAGCGTGCTCATCATGTCCTGCGCGAGCTGGCGGGCGATGATGTCGTTGGCCGTGCCGGGACCGAACGGAACGACGATGGTGATCGGCTTGGTCGGGAAATCCTGCGCGCCCGCCGGAGGCGGCATTGCTCCGGCTGCAATGCCCGACATCACGGCCGCGATCGCCGCGCGCCGGGTCCATTTCTTCGCCCGCATGAATGCCCTCCCAATTTCTTTGTTTGTTTTTCCCGTGGCGATTAAGGTTCCCGGGCCGTGGTGCGTCAAGGTTTCGTGGGCTTGCGTGGCCCCATGACCCCGCTTTGCGGAAGGCTCATTTGGTGTCGGAGCCAAACGGTTATTTCGCCAGGATCGGCAGCGGCAGCGGTTTGCCGTCCGGCACGCCGGCCTGCATGATGATCAGCGTCATCGACGTTATGTCGTAGAAGCCGATGATGCCGATGATGTCGATGATGTCCATGATGCCGCGCTCGCCGAATTGATCGAGCGCCGCCTCGTAGACGGCATCCGATACCTTTCTGTCGCGATACAGCGAGGTCGCGAGATCGTAGAGCGCCGCCGCGTCGTCCTTCATGCCTTCAGGGCGGCGTGCCGGCGGCAATGGCGGCGGCCACCCGCCCTGACCCGTCAATCAATGCGCGATTGAGCAGCTGCCCGCCATGAGCAGCCTCCCCAGTCGACGGTGGCTGATGGCGTGTTGGCCGTTCCGGTATCTGACCTTCGGGAGCGCCTTGGCCGGCCGATGAACCGGCGAGGTTCGACCTGTTTACTCGCGCTCGTCGTTGGCAAGCTCCTCGATCGCTTCCCGGGTCAGATCGCTCATGCCGGTTTGCAGGTCCGCGACGGTGACCCCTTTGGCATTCTTGAGATTGTTCAACGCGTCCAGGACCTGGTCAGCCGTGTCGCAACCGATATCGGCGCCTCCCGGGACCTTGATCAAGAATCTTGTCTTTGCCTGCATATCCTTCCCCTCTGTCGTGGCCCCTCACTGTACGCCCGGGACGGAGGGTACCCTAGTCGAGTGGTGACGCTGGTCCAAGGCAGATAGGGGCCCTCGCCCCTTCCGCCTACGGCACCGGACAGGGCTTCGCTTGCCAGATGTCTGCCGCGTATTGCGCGATGGTGCGGTCGCTGGAGAACTTGCCCGAGCCCGCGACGTTTAGGATCGCCTTGCGCGCCCACGCATCGCGATCCGCGTACAGCGAGCAGAGCGCCCGGTCCCCCTCGAGATAGGACGCGAGGTCCGCGAGGTGCATGTAATGGTCGCCGTATTTCAACAGCGTGTCGTGGAGCAAGGTGAAGGCGCCGCGCTCGTTCTGGCTGAAATAGTCGCTGGCGATCAGGTCGAGCGCGGCCCGCGTCTCGGGCTCGTTGTCGTAGTGCCAGTGCGGATTGTACCAGCCGCGGCTGTCGGCGACCTGCTGGGCGGTGAGGCCGAAGAGGAAGAAGTTGTCTTCGCCGGCTTCTTCCGCCATCTCGATCGTGGCGCCGTCCCGCGTCCCCACGGTGAGCGCCCCGTTCATCATGAACTTCATGTTGCTCGTGCCGCTCGCTTCGAAGCCCGCGGTCGAGATCTGGTTCGAGAAGTCGGCCGCCGGGATCAGCCGTTCCGCCATCGAGACGCAGTATTCCGGAAGAAAGACGACCCTGATCCGCCCGCGGATCGCGGGATCGCCCTCAATCGTGCCCGCCAGGTTGTTCACGAACTTGATGATGAGCTTGGCCAGGTGATAGCCGGGCGCCGCCTTGCCCGCGAAGAAGAAGGTGCGGGGCGCCATCTCGAGACCCGGGTTCGCGCGCAGCCGGTTGTACAGCACGATGATCCGCAGCGCGTTCAGCATCTGACGCTTGTAGGCGTGGATGCGCTTGATCTGGCAGTCGAAGATGCTGTCGGGATCGACGCTCTGCCCGGACGCTGCCTGCAGCCAATTGCCGAACTGCACCTTGGAGTCACGCTTGGCTTGCAGGAAGGAGCGGCGGAACGCGGAGTCTTCCGCGGCAGGCCGGAGCTCGGCGATCCTGCCGAAGTCGGTGATCCAGCCCTCGCCGATCGCATCGGTGATGGCGCGCGCCAGTCCCGGATTGGCGAGAAACAGCCAGCGCCGCGGCGTGACGCCGTTGGTCTTGTTGTTGAAGCGCTGCGGGAAGATCTCGGCCAGGTCGCGCACCGTCGTCCTGCGCAGCAGTCCGGAATGGATCGCCGCGACGCCGTTTGTGCTGTGCGAGCCCACGATGGCCAGGTTGGCCATGCGGACCTTGTCCTCCGGCCCTTCCTCGATCAGGCTCACGCGCTCGACGCGGGCGTCGTCGCCGGGAAAGCTGCGTCGCACATCGTCGAGGAAGCGGCGGTTGATCTCGTAGATGATCTCGAGCTGTCGCGGCAGCATCTGCTGGAAGTAGTGCAGCGGCCATTTTTCCAGCGCCTCGGGCAACAGCGTATGGTTGGTGTAGGCCAGGGTCCGCTGCGTGAGGTCCCACGCCTGTTCCCAGCCGAGATGCGCCTCGTCGAGCAGGATGCGCATCAGCTCGGCGACCGCCATGGCCGGGTGAGTATCGTTGAGCTGGATCGCGACCTTGTCGGGCAGGCTGCTCCACTGGGCGTTGTCGCGGCGAAACCGGCGCACGAGGTCGGCCAATGTGCAGGCGACCAGGAAGTATTCCTGGGCGAAGCGCAGACCCTGCCCCATCTCGGTGGAGTCATCCGGGTAGAGAACGCGGGTCAGGGTCTGCGCGGCAATGCTGCCGACCAGCGCGCCCACGAAGTCGCCCGAGCTGAACTCCTGGAAGTCGAACGAATCCGTCGCCGCGGCACTCCACAGCCGCAGGCTGTTGATGGTCTTGCCGCCGAAGCCGATCACGGGCCGGTCGTAGGGGATGCCGATCAGGGTCGACGGCCGATTGGCGACGATCTCGAGGTTGCCCTGGTGGATCTCGAAGGTGCAGCCGAGCCTGATCTCGACGGCCTCGCTGCGGCGCGAGACCTCCCACGGATCCTGCCGGCGCAACCAGCTGTCCGGATGCTCGCGCTGCCAGCCGCTCTCGATCGACTGACGGAACATGCCGTACTCGTAGCGCAGCCCGTAACCCATCGCCGGGAGCTGCATGGTCGCCATCGAATCGAGGAAGCATGCGGCCAGCCGGCCGAGGCCGCCATTGCCGAGCCCGGCATCGGGCTCCTGCTCGACCAGGCCGAACCAGTCAAGGCTGCTTTCGCGTGCGGCGCGCTCGATGAACGGATGCAGCATCAGGTTCACGATGTTGTTGGTGAGCGACCGGCCGATCAGGAATTCCATCGACAGGTAATAGATGCGCTTGGGGTTCTCCCGGTCGTAGGTGGACTGGGTCTTGATCCAGCGGTCAGCGAGGATGTCACGGACCGAGCGGGCGACGGCCTCGAAGCGCTGTCGCTCGTAGGCAGCCTGCGGGTAGACCACGGCGTCCGACAGCAGGTGGCGCTCGACCAGCGCATCGGCTCGTCCCGCGAAGGGGACGGAAGCGAAATCGTGAAGCTGGAGCGGATTCGGCATTGCGCCGCTGCGGATCAAGTCATCCATGATGCTCTCCTGCAAAGCTGCTTCGCCTTCGGCGACGCGACTTGGCGAGGGGCTCATTTCGACCGGCGTCGGACTCGAGCCTGTTCGCCAAGGCCAACAGAGCCTAGGATTTTCCCGCATCAGAAATATGACGCCCGGCGCGCGGTTCGGTTCGGCAGCGCCCAGGCGCGGCTTGATTGAATCCCCGCCGCCGACCAGCCGAAGCCCGGCCGCCGGCTACCTGAGCAACGGCGGATTTTGCAATTGGGCATTGCAGTTGACCTGCGGCGTGTCCCAGACCCTCTGCAGACGAACCGGCAACGAGCCCCACGACAGATGGGGAACGACGTTGAACGTCCTTTGCATGTATTCGCAAATCTTGTGATTGCAGTCGGATTCGTCCCAGGTTCTTTGGATGGCGAAGGGAGCGGTGCCCCAGCTGTTGTAAGGCACGATCGAGTAGGTGCCCATGAGGGCGCCGCACGTCGACGCGTCGACGGCGTAAGCCTTGGGCACGCTCAGGGCAAACAGAAGAGAACAGGCTGCCGTGAGCGCCAACGCCGCGGGGAGCCGTGCAGATCGACCGGGTTTTGTCATGCGGGGCATGGTACTCCCCGGCGCGACGCATGGCTAAGCGTTCGTCGATCACACGGACTTTCGAAGCGGGACACCAGGAGCGGACATCAGGAAAGGACTGTCGGGGATCGAAGTGCTAGCGTTCACGCCCGTCCACGTTCACCCGGGAATGTGGTTGGAACAGGGAGCCAAGAGTGACCGTCTTCACCCGCCGACGCGCCGTTGCCCTGGGCATGAGTGCCGCCGCGCTCCCTTCGTCGCTGCGCGCACAAGCCGCCTGGCCGACCGGCCCCGTCACGTTCGTCGTCGGCTATGCCCCGGGCGGCAGCAACGACATCAACGCGCGCGAACTGGCGCAGCTGATGTCGCCGATCCTCGGCCAGCAGATCGTCGTGGACAACAAGGGCGGCGCCAACGGCAGCCTCGGCCTGCGGGTCGTCGCCAGCGCCAGGCCGGACGGCTACACGCTGTCCTACACCTCGGCCCAGACCATCGTGGTCAATCCGTGGGTCCAGAAAGGCATGATCGACACCTTGGCGACCCTGGCGCCGATCTGCCAGACGACGGACTATCAGTATGTGCTGGTCGTGAACCCCAAGGTGGCGGCCGACACGGCCGCCGAGCTGGTGGCGCTGGCCAAGAAGGATCCCGAGAAGCTCACCTACTCTTCGGCGGGCGTGGGCAGCGGCAACCACCTGTCCGGTGCGTTGTTCGCCGATGCCGCCGGCATCCAGCTCACGCACGTCCCCTACAAGGGCACCGGCCCGGCGCTGGCCGATGTGATCAGCGGCCAGATCACCATGAACTTCTCCTCCCTGCCGCCGGCCGTGCCGCAGGTCAAGGCGGGCAATCTCAAGGCGCTCGCGGTTACCGGCAATCGCCGCCTTACCTCACTGCCCGACGTGCCGACCCTCAAGGAGCAGGGGATCGACGCGGTGATCAACGGCTGGCACGGCCTGTTCGCGCCGGCGCGTACGCCCGATCTCCTCCTCGACACCATCGCCCGGAACGCCCGGCAGGCCATGATGGATCCCAAGTGGGCGGAAGTGCTGGCCAAGGACGGCGTCGAGGTGCCTCCCGAGCGCACACGCGCCGAGTTCGTCCGCTACATCGCCGACGAGCACGCCTTCTGGGGCAGGAAACTCAGGGCCCTGAAGATCGATATGGAATAGAGGAAGCAACGCGGCTTGGAGACGGGATTTGGCCACCGATCTCGCGCACGATGTGATCCGGGTAGAAAGACGATGACATCCCTTCATCAGGCGTGGGCGGCCTTGCAGCCCAGATTGAAAATATTGGAACCGGTGTCGTTCTCTTCCGACCAATGGTCCCTGATTGAACGCCTGCATGCCAATTTCAACGATCGCGAAGCCCATACGCGCCTGCCCATTCCGATTGCCCGCTTCCGCGAGGCTGCAACGAAAACAATCTACGAACAGGCGAAGCAGGTCACCGACGTCAATACGGTAGCCGTCGATGACAATTGGCTTGCCGAGAAATTTGTCGACGGCACGCCCGACACAATGGCGAATCATATGCGTCTCTATAACGACGATGTTGACGAGATGATGGGCGTGCTCGTTCCGTCAGCGCGCTATCGCAAAGGGCACTATTCGTACGGCAACTTCACCGCTCCCCAACCGCACGGTCTGCACACCGACCATAGTGCGGAGGATCCGCAGGGCAGGGGAGAACCGATCTGCATCGCCAGGATCGAAACGCTGGGAACGCACTATCTTGCCGGCGATTACAAGGCGTATGACCCGAAAACGCAGAGCATGCTCAAGGCACTGCGATATTGGATTGCAGTTCCCGAAGGTGAGCCGGAAGACATTCTCGATGAACTGTTGAAGCGGCGGACGCTCAAAACCATTCCGGTGAACCGTGTCATGCTGATGGTCGCCGGAAACAGCTCGGAAAATGCCCAGGTCACACAGCACATCGCCGCCCGACCGCCCGTCGGCGGACTGCATTCGGCGTTTCTCCAGAGGCAATACAAGCTCACTTAAACGACTCATATCGCCGGGGGCGCGCCACTCCAGTGGCACGTCATGGTCTTCCGGACCGCGAGCCTCCGGCTCGCTCATGATCATGAAGCGCGCGAGACGCTCGCGGTCCAAAAGAGCATGACATGACGCGCCACTGGAGTGGCGCGCCCCCAGCGAAGACGTGCCTTATTCGACCTTGACGCCCGCGAACGTGATCACCTTCGCCCACTTCTCGGTGGCCTCCGAGATGATCGTCCCGAATTCAGCCGGCGTGCCGCCGAGCACCGTGCCGCCCAGCTCTACGATCCGGGCTTTGATCCTGCTGTCGGCGAGGCCGGCATTGAGCTCCTTGTTCAGCCTGTCGATGATCTCCCCCGGGGTGTTCCTGGGCACGCCGATGCCGCCAAAGCCGCTGGCCTCGTAACCCGGCACGAAGTCTCCCACCGGCGGGACATCCGGCAGCACGTCCAAACGGGCCGCGGTCGTTACCGCCAGGGCACGCAGCTTGCCGGCCTTGACCTGCTGGATCGCCTCCGACACGGGCGCGAAAATCACCTGCAGGTGGCCGCTCACCAGATCGTTGATCGCAGGCGCGCCGCCACGATACGGGACGTGGACCAGATTCACCCCGGTCATCATCTTGAAGAGTTCGCAGGCAATGTTTTGCGGCGTGCCGCTGCCCGCCGACCCGTAGTTGATCTTGCCCGGGTTGGCCTTGGCATAGGCGATGAACTCAGGGATCGTCGTGGCGGGGACCGACGGGTTGACCACGACGACGTAGGCCAGCCGCGCGATGCAGATGACCGGCGCGATGTCCCGGATGAAGTCGAAATTGAGATTGGTGTAGAGCGCGGCATTGATCGCATGCGGCGTCACGACCTGCAGCAGCGTGTAGCCATCCGGCGGCGCCTTGGCGACCAGTTCGGTTCCGATGTTGCCGCTGGCGCCGGGCTTGTTCTCGACGATGAATTGCTGACCGAGCCGCTCCGACAGCCAGTCACCCATCAGGCGGGCCTGGATGTCGGTCGCCCCGCCGGCGGTAAAGCCGACGACGATGCGGGCCGGTCGTGACGGATAGGCTTGCGCCCGCGCCAGGCGGGACACGGCCGGCAACGCAGCAGCCCCCACGGCCAGGTGCATGAATGCCCGGCGAAGAAATTTCATGACGCTCCCTCCACAGTTGGCGTCACGCGCGGATTTGCCATCCGACTGGACGCTCTGCGGGAACAGACTACAGGCGTCGCGTCAGGAGGTGGAAGGGGGGCCCTCTTGGCGCATCGCGTCATCTCGCTGCGCCGCGGAATTTGGTTGCGATCGGGAATCGGCGGACTCTGACAGCCCGTCCCGCGGCCACGATTTACGGGGCCACGGCCTTGCTACGACAGACTCTTCTTGGCGAGTCGCTCGTTGAACGAACGAAGATCGATCACGATTCGCTGGTGGGTTCCCTTGCCGATCTCTTCCTTGCCGTCGCTTGCCGACACTTTGAAGTCAATTCGCTTGCCGTCGACGGCGACGACCTCGGCCGTCGCGCGCACCTCGTAGCCGACCGGCGTGGCGGCGAGGTGCTTGACGTCCACGGCAACACCGACGGCGCTTTCGCCTGCGTCCAGAAACGGCTTGATGGCATTGAGCGCCGCGTTCTCCATGATCAGGATCATCACGGGCGTCGCCAGCACTTGCGGCAACATCGCGTCCTTGAAGCGATTGGCAAGGTGTTCGGGGGCTATACGCAATGTCGCCGTTCCCGTGGTGCCGAGCGGAATCTGCTTCATCTGTTCGTCCTGGCTCTCGATTGCGCCCTGGCTCTCGCTCTGGACGCCTGGACCGAAGGGGCTTTGAAGGGCCGGATCTTTGCCGATCGACGTTCGACCGGGCTACACTCCGCCCGCCCCTGGAAAAAAGAGGAACCATCGTGGCCAGCCGGAATTCCTTCAAGTTCGTCATGCTGCCGCCGCAGACCGACACGACTCGCGCCTGGGCCAGGCGCCTGGCCCAAGCGGTGCCGGAAGTCCGCGTGGTCGTTGCCGAGGATGCGGCCACCGCCGCACGCGAGATCACCGACGCTGAAGCCGCCTTCGGCTGGCTCGGCAAGGAGCTCCTGTCGAAGGCCACGAACCTGCGCTGGCTGCAGGCGCCTCAGGCGGCGCCGGCGGCCGGCTACTACTATCCCGAGCTGGTGAGCCATGCGGCGAGCGTGACGAACTTCCGCGAGATCTACAACGACCATATCGGCGCCCACATCCTGGCCTTCGTGCTGGCCTTTGCCCGCGGGCTGCACGTGTTCATTCCGCAGCAGCTGCGCCGCGAGTGGAAGAAGAGCCCGGCGGAGACGGGCGATGTCGTGCACTTGCCCGAAGCGACCGCCCTGATCGTCGGCCTGGGCGGCATCGGTGCCGAGGCCGCGCGCCTGCTCGCGGCTTTCGGCGTGACCGTGCTGGCGACCGATGCGCGCCGTACGGCGGCGCCTGGCGGGGTGGCCGAGCTGCATCCGCCGGAGGCCCTGGAAGAGCTGCTGCCCCGCGCGGATTTCGTGATCCTGACGGTGCCGCATACGCCGGCGACCGAAGGCTTCTTCAACCGCGCCCTCTTCCAGCGCATGAAGCGGACGGCGTTCTTCATCAATATCGGCCGCGGCATGACGACCAGGCTCGATGACCTGGTGGCAGCCCTGCAGGCCGGCGAGATTGCCGGCGCTGCACTCGATGTCTACGAGCAGGAGCCGCTGCCGCGCGAGCACCCGCTTTGGGCACTGCCCAACGTCTTGCTCACGCCGCACATGGCGGGACACGGGCCCTACCTCGACGAGCGTCGGTTCGAAATCGTGGCCGACAACTGCCGCGCCTTCGCCGCCGGGCTCCCGCTTCGCAATCAGGTCGACAAGGCGTCCTGGTTCTGAAGCCAGGCTGCCCCGCGGTCGTTCACGGGCAGGCGTCGCGCCCAGCGGTCCTTCGCGAGGAAAGCGTTTTCCGGCAAGCACCTGCGGGAACCGGACGTGAAACGACCGGGACAGATGTCCCGATCGTCCTGTGCTCTCCGAACCTGACCTGGAATGTCAGGCCGGCACTTCGACCTCGATCACCTCCAGATCGGCGGTCATCACCTTGCCCTTGGTTTCCGGGCCGAGGAAGACCGCGATCACGTACACGACCAGCGAGCCGATCGTGCCGTACATCATGGGCTTGGCGAAACCCATGCCCTGGTTCACGGCGAAATAGGTCAGCAGCGGCGCGACAGCCGCCCCCCAGACCGCGCCCTGGTGATAGACGAAGCCCGCCGCGGTTGCCCGGACCTCGGTCGGATACCGTTCCGACAGCCAGCCCGGGTTGAGGGCATCCTTGCCGCCGACGAAGCAGATGAACAGCAGGAAGGACGCCAGGAACCACGTCGGATCCTTTGTCGTCAGATAGATCGGCACCAAAAAGATGGAGATGGCGCAGGGCAGCATGAGCGCCCAACGCCGGCCGATCCGTTCCGACATCCCGCCCCAGAAGCTGCAGGCGAGGAAGGTCAGGATGTTGCCCCAGAATACCGGGACCGCCACCTGGGCCGGTGTCCAGCCCAGCTCCTTCTGCAGGTAGGTGCCCAGCATGGCCCAGATCGCGTAGTAGACGCAGAAGTTCGCGGCCATCCACAGACAACCGGTGAAGGTGTTCCATAGATACTTGCGCTTGAAGATCGCGAACAGCGGCAGCGTGACCTGCTTCCTGGTCGTGTTCTGGATGTTCTTGTTCTCCGTCCAGACGGCCGGCTCCTTCACGTAGAGGCGGATCCAGACGCACGCCAGGGCCGGCAACACGCCTAGGATCAGCATGCCGCGCCAACCCCAGCCGGGCGCCATGCTTTCGAGCGGGCCGTACAGGAAGCCGTAGGCCAGCGCCGACAGCGCGAAACCCAGGCCCCACGAGCCCTGCAACACGCCCGACATGAAGCCGCGCGAGCGGACCGGCCAGGATTCCATCGCCAGCGCTGCGCCGGCCGGCCATTCCGCGCCCATCCCGATGCCCAGCAAGGCCCTGGCCACGAACAGGAACGCGAAGCTGGGCGAGAGCCCCGCGGCGAGGTTGCAGACGGAGTACCAGAGGATGGAGATGATCAGCGGCGTCCGACGCCCCAATCGATCGGCCAACCAGCCGGAAGCGGTTGCGCCGCCCAGGCGCATGATCAGCGTGACCGAGAAGATCGCGGTCACCTCGATCAGCGGAACCCCGAATTCCTGCGCGATCGGCGCCATGATCAGGAGGAAGACCGTGAAGTCGAACGCGTCCAGCGTCCACCCCATCCATGCAGCACAATAAGCGTACCACTGATCTTTGGTGGGCTCTTTCCACCACGGCAACGCGGACGCGGGTGCACTCGATGCGGACATGGCGAGTCCTCCTGGATTGTTTTTTTGATCTACGCGGACGCTTCTCCAACTGAAATTGAACAGGCGGATATTTTCTGGCGTTTGCCGGGTATTGGCAACGGCATCGTGCGAGAATCGAGCTTTGCCGACCGGCTTCTCTGCGTTCTCACTGGAAACCGTCGTGCTCATCGAGCGACGTGAGTACGGGACGGCGGCGGGCTACGTCGCTGGGTCCGCGGTGCATCACAAACAACCACTCGACCGTGGGGCTCGGAGAAAACGCCGATATCTAGCGGCCAATGAGCGTCATCACGGGCACAACAGGCGTTCTCTCGCAGTTCTTTGTCACGCCGAAGTCCCGTTTTCAGTGTGTTTCCTGATACTCGTATTACGAGTAGAAGCTGGCGATCGCTCTCTGGGAAGCGACAAGGATTCGAACCCGCGGTAGCGATTTGATGGTTGCATCACGTCGGTGCGAGCGTCCGATGGTGGGGCGAGAGCTGGGTGTTTGTAGCGGCGCGACAAGTGCCCGTTTTGTCGGCCCTTCTTCGCGATGCTCAATTGCCGGGTCGGTCTCGTCATATTCGATCAATCGAGAATGAAGTGACGCATCGCACCTGGAGAATGCTTCGTGCAACGTCTGGCTGCCCACCGGTCGGGATTCGACTGATGGTGGCGTGCTCGTCGTTGCTTGCCCATCAGCGAGCCGCATTGCGGAACCCGAGTGGACCGCAGACTATGCGCGATCAGGCAGTCTTTCGTAGGGATCCAACGATCGTCTCGAAGGCGGCGACAGTATCAAGCATTTCAGCCGTTGGGATCGGCGGCGCTGCCTGACCCATAACGGAATCGCAAAAGGCGTCGAGTTCGGCGCGCAGAGAGTCGACTGGTGTGAAGGTCAGTCGGCGGATGGACCTGCCGGGGCCACGTAGAACAAGATCGCTTTCGTCGATTGCTTCTGCCGATCCTTGCGTGCCGAAGACGTGAACTCTCCAGAAAAAGGGTGTCGCTCGCATCGAGGCAAGAATTCCGCTGGCGCCGCTGGCGAATTCCAGCAGCACCGAGACTGTATCCAATGGGTCGGGCGGAGGGCGTCGCGAAATGATCTGGGTCTGGACGCGGCTCACCGGCCCCAGAAGGTGAACAAAGGCGTCGAGCACATGCAGGGCCGTGCCGGTCATCGCGCCGCCCGGGGATTCCGAAGGCAGATTGCGCCAGGAGGCGAAGAGGCTACGCGAGTTCTCGTTACTGTAGTGACCCTCGACATGCAGGATGTCGCCAAGTTCGCCGTTCGCGACAACGGCCGCTAGTTCGCGCATGGAGGGCCAGAACCTCTTGTTAGCGCCCAGGCCCAGCGGGACGCCCGCGCGGCGGCAGGCGTCGACCGCGCGTTGGGCCTCGGCGTAAGAGAGTGCAAGTGGCTTCTCGCAGAAAACGGCCTTGCCGGCGGCGGCTGCCGCCGCGACTTGCGATGCGTGAAGGGAATGCGGCGTGGCGATCACGACCAGCTGCACGCGCGGATCGGTGAGCGCGTCAGCGAAGGCGTTCGACAACTCCAGGCCGTGACCCGCCGCAAAATCGCTGACGGCCCGCAATTCCAGGCTGACCCCGCGCACGAAGCGCAAGCGGTCGCTCTTGCCCTGGACTGCGTTGACGATGTTCTTGCCCCACCATCCGAGGCCAATGATTGCCGCGTCGATCATAGCTGTGATCCATTCCTTTCTTAATGTTCGGACAACTTGACGATATTGTCCGCACAAAATAGCGTCGGCAACTTCACTGCCTTGAGAAAACATCGTGGACACCAGGGACCAGTACGAACGCGGCCTGAGATTGCGCAGGAAGATGTTCGGCCGCGAAGCCGTTGCTCGGCGGATGGACGCGCTCGGCACGTTCGGCGAACCGCTGCAGCAGATCATCAATGGCTATGCCTATGGCGACGTTTGGAGCCGGCCGGGTCTCGATGCCAGGACGCGCAGTCTCGCCATGGTCGGCATGATGGCCGCCAGCAACCGGCCGAACGAGTTGCGCGTTCACCTGCGTGGCGCGCTCGCCAACGGCTCCACGCCGACGGAGATTCGCGAGGTATTGCTGCTGGTGGCCCTCTATTGCGGCATACCGGCTTCCCTTGAAGGACATCAGGCGGCTCTCGAGGTGTTCCAGGCGGCAGAGGTTAAGCCCACCGGTAAGGCGCGCAGGGCGCCCCGGGCGGCCAAATAGCCGGCGATGACCGGCGGCAAGGACAATGCTGCTATCTTCCGCTCCCGATCGGGTCGAAGCGGGAATGAAATGGACAGAGTGTCGAAAAGCCGCCGGGCCGAGAAGAAAAAGCCGATTCCGCGATATCGTGCGATCGCCGAGGCGCTGTCGGCCGATATCGGCCGGGCTCGCTACCCGGTGGGTAGCGCGCTTCCGACCGAGCTAGCGCTGTGCGAACGCTTCGATGCGAGTAGGCATACCGTGCGCGAGGCGCTCCGCGCCATCACCCAGAAGGGCCTGATCACGCGCAAGCCTCGGGCCGGTTCGGTCGTGATCGCGGCCGAGCAACCCACCGTCTTCACGCACAGCGTCGGATCGCTCAATGAATGGCTGAGCTACCCAAACGACACTTTCCGCGACACGTTCGAGTCCAAGGAGATCGTTGCCGGCCGGGAACTCGCCCTGCTGCTGAAGTGCTCGCAGGACACGCGCTGGTTCTGCATCAGCTCGATCCGCCGTTTCAACGATCTGGATATTCCGCTCGCCTGGACCGACATTTACGTCGATCCCAAGTACGCCGCCGTGGTCAAGCGGCGCGATCACGGCCGCATCCCCGTCCATCAGCAGATCGAAAAGATGTTCGGCGTGGTGATCGAACGGGCCCAGCTAGAAATCTTTCCCAGCTCGATCCCGGCGCGGATGGCGCGCGCGTTGAACGTCGCGCCCAATTCTCCAGCCATGACGATCATCCGCCGCTATTTCGGACCGCGTGGCGACAATTTCGAGACGACCGTGACCATCCACCCGGAGAACCGCTACACGTTCACGATGGATCTGCATCGTGAACTGAAGGCGTTTCGGTAGACCTGGCGGGCCGATGTCGCCCATCGCACCATCCCGCATCGTCGATGCCCACCACCATATCTGGCGCCAGTCAGACCTCGCCTGGCTGTCGGGCCCCATGCAGCCGCGTATCTTCGGGCCATACCAGGCGATCCGCCGCGACTATTCGATCGATGAATATCTCGCCGACGCGCGTCCGATGGCAGTGACGAAGTCTGTCTATGTTCAGACGAACTGGCCGCCGGGGGAGGAGCTGGAGGAGGCCGCTTGGGTGCAATCCGTCGCCGATCTTCATGGTTTCCCGCACGGCTTTGTCGGCTATGCCAATCTGCAATCGCCGCACGTCGAGGCCACGCTCGACGCCATGACGGCGCACAGTACTCTCCGCGGCATCCGCCAGCAGCTGCACTGGCATGAACGGGCGGACTATCGTTTTGCCGCTCGCCCTGACCTCATGAACGATTACGGCTGGCGACAGGGCCTTCGTCTGGTCGCGAAACGCCATCTAATCTTCGAACTGCAAGTCTTTGCCGGCCAGATGACAGATGCGGCGCGGTTGACGCGCGATTTTTCCGATCTGCCTTTCGTGTTGCTCCATGCCGGCATGCTCGAGGACACCAGCGAAGCCGGATGGGCGCGATGGCGTGCCGGCATGAGGTTGCTCGCCGAATGTCCCAACGTCGCGGTGAAGCTGTCGGGTCTCGGCACATTCATTCACCGGTGTGCGGCGCAGGACTGGACGCCGGTCCTCCGCGAGACCGTGGACCTGTTCGGCCCGCACCGCTGCCTGTTTGGCAGCAATTTCCCGATCGAGAAGTTGTGGACATCCTATGCGTCGATTGTCGACACGGTCGCCGACGCGCTCTCGATCCTCACGCCCTCGGAACGCGATGCGGTCTTCTACGCCAACGCCGCCAGGATCTACCGCTTGTAGGAAGCGGGTTCCAATCTGCGCTTGTTCGGACAACTTGACACGTTTGTACGGACAAAATAGCGTTTGGTTAAACGGGCTAGATGCTGCGGCTGTCAGGCCGAGGGATCGAGAAGCCCGGTTGCTTGGGAAGGAAGCGCTTCGGCAGCAATCAGCTGGTCGACCGACGGGAGGAAATCATGACGAATTCCGCGTCAGGCAAACTCGCCACGCAGAGCAACGGTCACAGTCGGCGTTCCGTTGTCAAAGGATTGGGCGCTGCCGGCGCTGCAGCGGGAACGGCGCTCTCCTTCGCCGGGCGGGCCGTCGCCCAAGCCAAGGCGCCGGTCAAGCTCTCGTTCTGGACTTTCGACAATCCGCAGCAGCGGCCTTGGCTGAACAAGCGGATCAAGCTTTTCACTGAGAAGAACCCGAACGTCTCGGTCGATTTTCAGTGGTTTCCGTTCGGCGACCTCGGCAAGAAGATCAGCGTTGGCTTTGCGACCGGCACGGCGCCGGACGGCTTCGTCAGCCAGGATTGGTTCATGCCGACCTGGTTCGACAAGAATTTGCTGGCGCCGCTCGATGTCCAGCGACTGGGCTATTCCTCGCTCGACGCCTTTACGAGCGATTTCGCTCCCGCCTTCGTGGCGGGTGCGGTCAAGGACGGCAAAGCGTACGGCTTTCCGCTCTGGTTCTACGGCTACTGCAACTACCTCAACACGAAGCACTTCAAGGAAGTCGGGCTCGATCCGGAGAAGGATGCGCCGAAGACCTGGGAGCAGCTCGGCGAGGTCGCCAAGCGGCTGACCATCAAGCACGGCGACAAGTTCACGCGTCAGGGCTTCAAGTTCGCCATGCACGCCGCGGCATGGACCGTGATCCAGTTCAATCCGATCCTGATAGGTGCGGGCGGCGCCTGGTTCGACAAGGACGGCAAGTGCGACGATCAACAATGCGGCCGGCGTCAAGGCGATGACCGTCCGCGCGTCGATCGCCAAGAAATACGGCGCCGAGGATCCGGCCGATTGCATCGCGACCAATCCGCTGCCGCAGCTCGACTGGCTCAAGGAACGCTGCTCGATGTTCTTCCTGCATCCGCTGCCGCCGGTGTTGGTCAAGACCGAGAACCCGAAGATGGCGGAAGAAGGCTACTACCGGCCCGTCCAGTATCCGGGTTTCGCAGCCGGGACGGGCAACTCGACGACCTACGGCTTCAACCTGGTGATCAACGCGCGGGCGTCGAAGGAGAAGCAGGAGGCCCTGCACGACCTCTACCGCTTCATGATGAGCGACCCGCTCGACTGCTGGAAGGATACCGCGCCATTCACGCTCGCACGCAAGAGCGGCTGGGCCGACAATCCCCTGGTCAAGAACTTCCCGCACGTCGACGAGATCATCCGCGCGCGCGATACGGGCGTTCCGCTACCGCGCTCGCTGGTCTACAACGAAATGGCCGACGCACTGCATCGCGCCGTCCAGCAGATCATGCTGAACAACGCCGACATCCAGAAGTCCCTGGACGAGGCGGCAGCGGAGATCGACCGCGCGACCGCGGCCTACAAGAAGTCCTAGGGCCGATGCCGCGTCCCGCTGTGTTTGTGCGTCTTGAGCGTGTCGGCAAGTCGTAACTCCGGGAGACGTACAGGCGGGTCCGTCGGCACGACGGTCAGGCCGTGGTTGAGACTCCACTTTCAGCGGCGCATCGAGCTGTGGGGTGCGACGTTCGTCTTGCCTTCGCTGTTGTTCTTCGTGGTTTTCAAGTACGGCCCGATGCTGTGGGCGATAGGTCTCAGCTTCACCTCTTACGACATGGTGTCGACACCGCAGTTCATTGGCCTGGAAAACTATCGCAGCCTGGTCTCGGACCCGATGTTCCGTAGTTCCTTGGTCAACACCCTGGTCTATGTCGGCGGCTCGACTGCGTTGATCACCGTCTGCGCGCTCGGCCTTGCGCTTGTCATCAACACCGGCGTCCCCGGCGCGCGGCACTGCATGATGGCGATGTTTCTCACCAACCTGATGCCGATCATCGCCGTCTGCCTCGTCTGGCGTTTCCTCTTCCACCCGTTCGGCCTGGTGAACCAGCTGTTGTCGCCGCTGGGTTTCGGGCGCATCGACTGGCTGACCAGCTCCGACACGGCCATGCCGGCGATCATCATCGTTACCGTATGGCGCTTTGCACCCTACTTCATGGTGGTCTTTCTCGCCGGGCTGCTGGCCATTCCGGCAGACTACTATGAAGCCGCCGAGCTCGACGGCGCCGGGCCGCTGCGTCGCTTCTGGCACATCACTCTGCCGCAGCTCAGCCCTATCATGTTCTTTGTGATCGTCGTGTCTGGGCTGCTCTGTGCCCGCATTTTTCTCATGCCGTTCATCATCACCGGCGGCGGGCCCGGCAATGCCACGCGCGTGCTGTCGATGCTCGTCTATGAAACCGGCTTTTCCTATTTGAAGATGGGACGGGCCGCGGCCATTTCGGTGGTTCTGTTCGCCATCGCGCTGGCGTTCACTTTGGGCCAGATGCGGATATTCGCCCGCAGCGAGGCGGATCTCCGATGAGACGATCCGGCCTGACAGCTATTGAGTGGCTGCGGCTGGTGCCGCTCGCCGCGCTCACGTTTCTTTTTCTCTTGCCGATCCTGTGGATGACCACAACATCCTTCCAGGCAGGGGAGAAGATGTTCCATCTCACGACGGAATGGATTCCGAGCGACTGGCATCCGGAGAACTATTCGAACGCGCTCAAGCACGCGCCTTTCGTCCGGTATTTCGTCAACAGCGGTATTGTCTCGTTCGCGGTGATGGCGGGCAACCTGGTCTTCGGCACTTTGGCCGGCTACGGCCTCGCCAAGTTTCGCTTTCGTGGCGACCGCGTGGTGCTGATCCTGATCCTCAGTACCTTGATGTTGCCCCTCGAAGTGACGCTGGTGCCGACCTTTCTAGTGGTGCATGCATTCGACTGGCTCAACACATATCAGGGCGTCGCTGGTCCACTTCTTATCGACGCCTTCGGCATCTTCCTGATGCGTCAATCCATCATCTCGATACCTGCCGATTACATCGAGGCCGCGCGGATCGACGGGGCGGGCGAACTGCTGATCCTGTGGAAGGTGATCCTGCCGCAATGCAAGCCTGCGCTGGCCATTCTTGCCATCTTCGCGTTCCGTGACAGCTGGGATCAATATCTCTGGCCGTTGACGGTGGTCTCGGTCGACTCGATGCGCACCTATCCCCTCGGCTTGGTGCAGTTCGGTGAGGACTATGGCAACCCACCGACCGAGCAGATGGCCATCGCTGTTCTTGCCACGATCCCGGTTTTCCTGCTGTTTGCCGTTCTTCAGCGTTCGGTGCGGCAGGGCTTCGGCCTGAGCGGATTGAAATGACTCCAGCGACAAGTCGAATCGTCGGGGAGATATGAATGGCGCTCGCCAATCCTTTCGACTCTGCCGGGAAGACCGTTATCCTTGCCGGCGCCACCGGGGGGCTTGGCCGGCCGATAGCGGCGGCATTCTCCGAGGCAGGCGCGAACCTTGCAATGTGCGCCCGCGGCGAGAGGGCGCTATTGGCGCCGGCCGATGAACTCAAGGAGGCCAAGGGCGGCCTGCTAGCGAAAGCGATCGACCGCTGCAATCAAGAGGATGTCGCCGGTTTCACCGACACCGTTCGCGCGTGGTTCAACTCTATAGACATAGAAGTCCTGGTAACCTTGGTCGTTGGATTGGTTCGCAAGCCGTCGGCGGATAACAGCCTCACCGAATGGCAACAGGTTATGGACGTAAATCTGAAAGCCTGCTGGTTGCTCTGCCAGGCAGTGGGCCGCGTGATGATCGAACTGCGGCGGGGTCGCATCATCAATTTTTCGTCCAACGTGGGGCCTGCACGGTATCCCGGGCTATCCAGCGTACAGCCCCGCGAAGGCCGGGTCATCGACGACAACCGTGTGCAACAGATTCTTAAGCGCATGCCGATGGGCAAGTGGCTGCCGGCGCTGTTCCCTGCCTCCGATGCAGCCCGGTGGATCAACGGCCAGACCGCCAATGTCGACACGGGATTCAATGCCACCTGACGCAGGCTCACCATGGAGAAAATAAAAATCGCCCTCGGCAATCGCGGCGCCGGAACCGCACCGGTATTCGCGACGGTCGAGGGTGGGTATTTCCGGGAGCAGGGGCTGGAGGCCGAGCTCATACCCTATCAGGGGCACAGCCGCTCGTTGCAATCTCTGATCGTTGGCGCCGCGGACTTCACCAACGCAGTCGGCGCGGAGGTGATTATGGCCAATCGGCGCCACGAAGGCGGTGCTGTCGTGATTGCGTCTGCCGTCAGCCGAAGTGCTCAGCAGATCTCGGTCCGGCCCGGCTTGACTACGCGCGAATCGCTGCGCGGCAAGCGTTGGGGAGTCGTGGCGCGGCAGGACGCCGACGAATGCGCAATCGCCGTGGCCTTCGAGCGCTGGGGTTGGGACATGGCAAGGGACGCCGAGATCGTGGCGGTGGGAAACGAAAGACCGCGGCTCGATCTCCTGCTCGATGCCTCGCGCGTCGACGTCGCCATCACCCATGCGCCCGAGCCCTTTCAGGCCGCAAGGCGCGGCTGGAACACGGTCGATGATCTTGCACGGCTCGATGTCGCGTTCCAGAACAGTTGCGCCGTCACGACCCGCAGACTTGTAGAGAGCCAGCCCGATCTCGCGTTGGCCTATGTGCGCGCCTATTGCCGCGGCGTGTACCGTTTCCGCTGCGATGCCAGCTTCGGCATCGATGTGCTGCGAAAATATACCGGCGAGACGGATAAGGCGATCCTGGAGTCGACTTGGATATACTTCTCGCGTCTCATGGGCGGTACGATGTTTCCGAGCGTCGAGGGCATGCGCGGCGCCGGCGTTGCGCTGGCCAAAATTGGAGCGATCGCAAAACCCGTTGCACCGGAAGAGATGATCGACCTTAGTCTAGTGGTGCGGCTCGAGCGAGAGAACTACTTCGCGACGGTGCTTGGTGTACCCGGCTGAATAGATTTGGAGGGAAGGCATGAAGGCTGCGGTTCTCGAGGCCTATCATAAGCCCCTAGTTGTGCGCGATGTCGAACTGCCGCCACCCGGGCGTGGCGAAGTCACTGTCGAGGTGAAGGCCTGCGGCCTCTGTCTTACGGACGTCCACATATCGGAAGGGAAGATTCCGACGGTCAAATTGCCTCTGATTCCGGGCCATGAGTTTGCTGGCGTAGTGGCTCGGATCGGCGAGGATGCGGACAACTGGAAGGTCGGCGATCGGGTAACGGTCTGTGTCGACGTTAATTGCGGGCATTGTGAGTTCTGCCTGCGCGGCGAATCGAACCGCTGTACCACGCTGAAGCGGATCGGCTTCGAACGTGATGGCGGCATGGCGGAGCTGGTCAACGTGCCGGCCGACAACCTAGAAAAGATTGCTGAAAACGTGACCTTCGAGAAGGCAGCCGTCATTCCGGACGCTGTGGCATCGATGTATCGTGGTCTCAAGACCGTGGGCGGCATCGGGGTCGGATCGAAAGTCGCCATTCTCGGTGTTGGCGGCCTCGGTATCCAGGGCGTGAAGATCGCGCGTATGCTGGGCGCGCGCGTGACCTGCACCGATCTCGACGATCGCAAGCTCGAGCGTGCCCGCGTGTTTGGGGCCGAGCATGTCATCAATCCCAGGCGCGAGAGCTTTATCGAGGCCTCTCGTCACCGGCTTGGCAGCTACGATGTCGTCGTCGACAATGTGGGCATCAAGGATACCGTTTTCGAGGCAGTTCAGGCATGCCGCAATGGCGGCAAGGTCGTCGCAATGGGCTACGTTGATCCCGTCCTGGAGATCCCCTCCTATGAAATAGTCATCAAGGAGAAGCAGGTGGTCGGCTCGCGCGCGCTCACCCGAGCCGAATTCCGCGAGGTCGTTGGCCTCGTCAATTCTGGACAGCTCGACCCGGACATCGGAGAGCTCGTTCCGATCAGGCATATCAACGAGGCGCTGGAGAATCTGCGCAATGGTCGCTATCTGACGCGCAGCGTGCTGACGCTGCCGTTCGGATGATAAGGATAAGCAGGTGGCAGGCATCAGGAATGCGGCGCGGGAACGACTGGAGGCGGGTGAGCTAGCCGTCGGCGTCGGGCTGCGTCAGGCTCGTACGGTCGACATTGCGGCCGCCATGAAGACATGCGGCTTTGACTGGTTGTTCATCGATCTCGAGCACAATTCGATGTCCCTGGACACTGCGGTGCAGCTCGCCATGGCGGCGGGCTATGCCGGAATCGCACCTTTGGTACGAATTCCTGCCGGACGGTACGATTTGGCGACCCGGGCGCTCGATGGCGGCGCGTTGGGGATCATTGTGCCCCATATCGATACGGCGGACGAGGCGCGCGAAGCCGTCGAGTTGCTCCGATATCCGCCGGTCGGGTGCCGCTCAATCGCCAGCCCCATGCCACAACTCGGCTTTGCCACTGTTCCGCTGGCGCAGGCAATGGCGGATGTGAATGCCCGAATTCTGATCGTCGCGATGCTGGAAACGCCGCAAGCTATTGAAGCGGTCGAAGAAATTGCGGCAGTGTCCGGAATCGACGCGTTGCATGTCGGCGCCAACGATCTTTCGACCGAACTAGGCGTTCCCGGCCAATATTTGCATGCGAACGTCGAGCGCGCATTCGCAACTGTCGTCGCGGCGTGCCGCAGGCATGGCAAGTGGCCGGCGATGGGCGGCATCTACACGGAGAAGGAGCTCGCTCATTACGTCAGCATGGGAGTGCGGATGGTCCTGGCGGGCAACGACCTCAATCTGCTCATGGATGCCGCAGGCGCCCGCGCAGCTCTCGTCCGTCGAGCCGGCAATTCCCCTGAAACTAGTACTCGGCAATGAAGTCCCGTCGAAAAGGGCCGTTCAGTCTCTGGCTTCCTACCCATCGGATTCGAATTGCTGGTGGCGATCGACATTGCAGTGCAACGTTGCACAGCAAAATGATGCTCCGCTTCAGCCGGCGTGAGATGGTGCTTTGCTGACTGGAAGCAGCACATTTCGTTGCAAGCGGGCCAGTCGTGCGAAAACGCCCGTGAAATGGGGCTCCTTAGCGAGAGGCGGCCCATGGAGAAAAAGTTACCGGCCTCGCTGGCGGACAGGGCGGGATTCGAACCCGCGGTGGCTGTTACACCACGCACGCTTTCCAAGCGTGTGCCTTAAACCACTCGGCCACCTGTCCTTTAGCGCAGTCGGCCGCTCTTATAGCGCGGTGGATAGGTTGGGCAACGGCATCTTCCCCCGTCCGACCCGCTTGGCTAGGGTGCGTGCCGCCATTTGGGGGAGCGATGGGTGGTGGTTCGGGGCTTGGGGTGGTTGCTGCTGGCGATGGCTGTCGCAGCAATCGTGCACGATGGGCTGACCTGGTGGTCCGACGGCTCCTTCCATTTGCTGGGCCTGGGGGACCTCTGGTCGCGTCTCGACGTCCGCTCGCTCGGCGATACGCAGAGCGCGGTTCAGCGCCACCTGTCGGGCGCGCTCTGGAGCTGGGTCGTCCGCCCGGTCCTGATGATCCCGGCGCTGCCGGCCTTCCTGGCGCTTGGCATTCTGCTGCTCTGGCTCGGCAATCGCAGTGGGGGCGATGGCGAGCCCGGCTTCCTGGGCGGCTCGCGGCCGCCGCGGCGCCGGCGCTCTCGCGGCGGGCTTTCCTGAGATCGGCGGCCCGGCGCTCCCGCACCGTGCGATTCGTAGTGATACTTGACATTCTCCAAGTGATACTTATATAGCTGCCGCTCCATCCCCGAAAGGGAGAACGACTCATCATGCCCGGAGCGCCGGCATTCCATCGTCGATCGCGGCGCGAAGGCGCTTGGCCCGCGCCGGAGCGGCAAGCTGCATCGGCGCGCGTTCGAGGTGCGACAGCGACCAGGTCATCGCATCGTCTGCGCCCACTCTCCGGAAGCGGGAAAATCGTCTGCGGAAATTGCGGGAAATGCGCAAGTCCCTGCCTGCCGTGCAGGCGTCGCTGCTGCTGCTGCTGGCAGCCGAAACGCTTCCGCAGCGAGTCGCCGGGTAACAGAATTACATTTGTGGGTCGTCCGGCGCTCACTTATCGGAGAAGTGGCGCCAAATCGGCCTGCGGGAAATGCGGAAATCCCGGCCTGCAGTGCAGGCGTCCCTGCTGCTGCAGGCTGGCGAAAGACCTTCGCAGAGAGTCGCCGGGTAACAGGATTACATTTGTGGGTCGTCTGGCGCCCACTTATCCCAGAGGCGGCGGCAAATCCGGTTGCGGGAAATGCGGAAATTCCCGCCTGCAATGCAGGCGTTCCCGCTGCTGCGGGCAGGCGACACGCGACCGCGGAGAATCGCCCGATAACAAAATTAAATTTTTGGGTCGCCTGGCGCCCACTTATCCAAGAGGCGACGGCAAATCCGGCTGCGGGAATTGCGCAAATCCCGCGTGGACCCTAGCGGCTGTCCATCTTGAGCGCGGCGATGAAGGCCGACTGCGGGATCTCGACGTCGCCCACCTGGCGCATGCGCTTCTTGCCCTTCTTCTGCTTCTCGAGAAGCTTCTTCTTGCGGCTGATGTCGCCGCCGTAGCACTTGGCCAGCACGTCCTTGCGCAGCGCGCTGATCGTCTCGCGGGCGACGATGCGCCCGCCGATCGCGGCCTGGATGGCGATCTTGAAGAGCTGGCGCGGGATCAGGTCCTTCAGCCGCTCGCACAGCGCCCGGCCGCGGGCCTCGGCCTGGTTCTTGTGGGTGATGATGCTGAGGGCATCGACCGGCTCGCCGTTCACCAGGATGGTGAGCTTGACCAGCTCGCCCTCCTCGTAGCCCACCATCTCGTAGTCGAAGCTGGCATAGCCCCGCGTCACCGACTTCAGCCGGTCGTAGAAGTCGAACACCACCTCGTTCAAGGGCAGGCGGTAGACCGCCATGGCGCGCGTGCCGGCATAGGTGAGCTCGATCTGCTGGCCACGCCGCTCCTGGCAGAGCGTCAGGACGGAGCCGAGATGCTCGTCGGGCGTCATGATGGTCGCCTTGATCCACGGCTCCTGCATGGTCTCGATATGCATCGGATCGGGATAGTCGGCCGGATTGTGCAGCTCGCGCTCCGTGCCGTCGGTCATCTTGAGCTTGTAGACGACGGAGGGCGCGGTGGTGACGAGGTCGAGGTCGAACTCGCGCTCCAGCCGCTCCTGCACGATCTCGAGATGCAGCAGCCCGAGGAAGCCGCAGCGGAAGCCGAAGCCCAGCGCCGCGCTCGATCTCGGGCTCGAAATGGAACGACGAGTCGTTGAGGCGGAGCTTGGAGAGCGATTCGCGCAGGGTCTCGAACTCGGCGGCATCGGCCGGGAACAGGCCGCAGAACACCACCGGCACCGAAGGCTTGAAGCCGGCCAGCATCTCCGTTGCGGGCTTGCGATCATCGGTGATGGTGTCGCCCACCTTGCAGTCGGCGATGGTCTTGATGCCGGCGATGATGAAGCCGATCTCGCCCGGCCCCAGCTCGGCCACGTCCTTGGGCTTGGGCGTGAACACGCCCACCTTGTCGAGGTCGTAGGAGGCGGCCGCGGCCATCATGCGGATGCGCAGGCCCTTCTTCAGCACGCCGTCCTTCACCCGCACCAGGGTGACGACGCCGAGATAGGGGTCGTACCAGCTGTCGACCAGCAGCGCCTTCAGGGGAGCGTTGCGGTCGCCCGTGGGCGGCGGCAGGCGCTTGACCATCGCCTCCAGCAGTTCGTCGATGCCGAGGCCGGTCTTGGCCGACACGCGCACGGCGTCGGACGTGTCGATGCCGATCACGTCCTCGATCTCCTTGCACACCCGGTCGGGGTCGGCCGACGGCAGGTCGATCTTGTTCAGGACCGGGATGATCTCATGATTGACGTCGATGGCGTGGTAGGCGTTGGCCAGGGTCTGCGCCTCGACGCCCTGGCTGGCGTCGACCACCAGCAGCGAGCCCTCGCAGGCCGCCAGCGAGCGGCTGACCTCGTAGGCGAAGTCGACATGGCCCGGCGTGTCCATCAGGTTCAGCACGTAGGTCTTGCCGTCGAGCGCGGGGTAGTCGAGCCGCACGGTCTGCGCCTTGATGGTGATGCCGCGCTCGCGCTCGATATCCATCGAATCGAGCATCTGGTCGTGAAACTCGCGGTCGGTCACCGCGCCGCAGCGCATCAGCAGCCGGTCGGCCAGGGTGCTCTTGCCATGGTCGATATGGGCGATGATCGAGAAATTGCGGATCAACGACAGGTCGGTCATTTCACTCAGGCTTGTACGCTGACGTTCGTTAACAAAACACTGTCACCCCGAGCGCAGCGAGGGGCCTTTGAGGTCGCAGGAAAGGTCCCTCGCTGCGCTCGGGATGACAGCTTTATCGTATCTACGCCCATTCCAACCACGCAACACGGCACCAATTGCCGTCGCCGCCGGCCTCTTGTCATCCTGAGCGTAGCGAAGGATCTCATCGCCCTCGACGCCATGGGATCCTTCGCTTCGCTCAGGATGACAGGGAAGGCGTTCGTCATCTGCCTAACCCTGCAACACGGCGTCCGCGATCCTGGTCCCCTGAATTCTGTCATCCTGAGCGCAGCGAAGGATCTCATCGCCCTCGACGCCAAGGGATCCTTCGCTTCGCTCAGGATGACAGGGAACGCGTTCATCGTCTGGCTAACCACGCAACACGGCGCCGGTCGCCTTGACGACCTGCGCCACGATCTTGGCGCTCACCGCCTCGATCTCCGCATCGGTGAGCGTCCGTTCGACCGGCTGCAGGGTGACGGCGATGGCGATGGATTTCTTGCCTTCGGCGACGCCCTTGCCGGCATAGAGGTCGAAGACGCGTGCGCCGGTGATCAGCGCCTTGTCGGCGTTGCGCGCGGCGCGCACGATCTTCTCAGCCTCGACACTGTCATCGACCAGGAAGGCGAAATCGCGCTCGACCGGCTGGAAGGGCGAGAGCTTGAGGGGCGGACGCGCCTTGGTCGTCTTGGCCTTGGGCAGCGGCGGCGCATCGAGGAAGACCTCGAAGGCGGCGACCGGTCCCCGGAGGCCGGCGGCCGTGGTGATCTCCGGATGGAGCTCGCCGAAATGCGCCATCACGCGATCGCCGAGCCTGATCGCGCCCGAGCGGCCGGGGTGATACCAGTCCGGCGCGCCCCCTTGAGCCGACATGTTATCGACCGGCGCGCCGATGGCGCTGAGCACGGCCAGCGCATCGGCCTTGGCGTCGAAGGCATCGACGGCCCGCGCCGGCCCCGCCCAGTTGCGCGGCACTGCCATGTTGTGGCGGATGCCGGCCGCGACCGTGCGCTGCCCGGTGGGCGTGGCGTCCTTGTATTGCGGACCGACCTCGAACAGCGCCGGGTCGGCCAGCCCGCGCGCCTCGTTGCGCGCCGCCGCCTCGATCAGGTTGGGCAGGATCGAGGGCCGCATGGTGTCGAGCTCCGACGCGATCGAGTTCAGCAGGCGAAGGTCGGCGCCACCGCCGCCGAAGCGCTCGGCCTGCTTCAGCGGCAGGAACGACCAGGTCACGGCCTCAGCCAGCCGCGCGCGATCCGAGCGCCCGGCGCGCCTGCGGCACGCGCCGCTGCAGGGCATTGCGCACCGGCTTGGAGGTGGGCGAGAGCCGCGGCAGCGACGTCGTGGGGATGCTGTCGAAGCCGTGGACGCGCGTCACTTCCTCGACGAGGTCGGCCTCGCCCACGATGTCGGGCCGCCACGACGGCACCGCGGCCGTCCACGGCCCGTTTCCTTCGACGGTGAAGCCGAGCTTGCCCAGGATGGCCGCCGTCTCCTGCGCCGGTACGTCGATCGCCGTCAGCGTTTTCACCCTGTCGGTGCGCAAGGTGTAACTGCGCTGCCAATTCGGCATGACGCCGCTCGACACGATCTCGCTGGTCTCGCCGCCGCACAGCTCCAGGATCAGCCGCGTCGCCACCTCGGCGCCCCACCGGCAGGATTCCGGATCGATGCCGCGCTCGTTGCGATAGCGCGCGTCGGACAGGATGCCGAGCTTGCGGCCGGAGGCGGCGATGCCGATCGGCTGGAAGTAGGCCGCCTCGAGGAACACTTCGGTCGTGTCTTCCCGCACGCCGGTATCCTCGCCGCCCATGATGCCGCCGATGCCGTGCACGCCCTTGGCGTCGGCGATGACGGAGACCGATGGGTCGAGCGTATAAGTCTTGCCGTCGAGCGCCAGGATCTGCTCGCCCTCGCGCGCCTGGCGCATGACCAGGTCGCCGGAAAGCTTCTTGGCGTCGAACACGTGCAGCGGCCGGTTGAGGTCGAAGGTCACGAGGTTGGTGATGTCGACCAGGGCCGAGATCGGACGCAGGCCGATCGCCTTCAGGCGACGCTGCAGCCAGTCGGGCGAGGGGCCGTTCCTGAGGCCGCGGAAATGGCGGCCGACCACGATCGGGCAGGGGCTGTCGGGCGTGGGCTCGTAGCCGTGCGTCCACTTGATCGGACTTTTATAGCTGCCGGCGATCGTGTCGGCCTTGACGGGCTTCAGCGCGCCGAGCCCCGCCGCCGCCAGATCGCGGGCGATGCCGTGCACGCCCAGGCAATCGGCGCGGTTGGGCGTCACCTTGATCTCGATCACCGGGTCGTCGAGGCCCAACGCCTCGGCGGCAGGCGCACCGGTCGTGGCCTCGGCCGGCAGGTCGATGATGCCGCTATGGTCGTCGCCCAGCTGCAGCTCGCGGAAGGAGCACAGCATGCCGTTGCTCTCCTCGCCGCGGATCTTGCTCGCCTTCAAGGTCATGTCCGTGCCGGGGATGTAGCTGCCGGTCGGCGCGAAGATGCCCTTCATGCCGGTGCGCGCGTTGGGCGCGCCGCACACGACCTGCACCAGGCCGCTGCCGGTATCGACCCGGCACAGCCTGCAGCCGATCGGCATTGGGATGCTGCACCGCCTCGACCACGTAGCCCACCACGAAGCCCTTGAGCGTCTCGCCCGGGTTGGTGATGCCCTCGACCTCGAGCCCGAGCATGGTGAGCCCGTCGCGCAGTTCGCCGAGCGTCGCCTTGGTGTCGAGATGCTCCTTGAGCCAGGACAGCGTGAACTTCATCGCCCCAGCCCTCCGGTGAGGGACGGCCATTCCAGCGCGGAGAAGCCGTAATGGCGCAGCCAGCGCAGGTCCGACGTCGAAGAAGCTCCGCAGATCGGGAATGCCGTATTTCAGCATGGCGATGCGATCGATGCCCATGCCGAAGGCGAAGCCCTGGTAGATCGCCGGATCGAGCCCGCAATTGGCGATCACGTTGGGATGGACCATGCCCGAGCCCAGGATCTCCAGCCACGAATCGCCTGCACCGATGCGCAGCTCGCCGTCCTTCCACGAGCATCCGATATCGACCTCGGCCGACGGTTCGGTGAAGGGGAAGTAGGACGGCCGGAAACGCAGCGGCAGGTCGTCGACTTCGAAGAAGGCGCGGCAGAAATCGACCAGGCAGCCCTTGAGATGGCCCATGTGGGTCGTGCGGTCGATCACCAGGCCCTCGACCTGATGGAACATCGGCGTGTGGGTGGCATCGTTGTCGATGCGGTAGGTGCGGCCCGGCACGATGATGCGCAGCGACCCGCCGGCGGCCAGCATCTTCTGCACGTTCTTGTCGAGCATGGTGCGCGCCTGCACCGGCGAGGTGTGGGTGCGCAGCACCATCGGCGTGCCGTCGGGACGCGGCGGCAGATAGAAGGTGTCCTGCATCTGCCGCGCCGGATGGTCGGGCGGGATGTTGAGCGCGGTGAAGTTGTGCCAGTCGTCCTCGATGTCGGGACCGTCGGCCCAGGTGAAGCCCATCTCGCCGAAGATGGCGGCGAGCTCGTCCATCACCTGGCCGATCGGATGCAGGGAACCCTGGCCTTCGGGCCGCGCCGGCAGGCTGACATCGATCTTCTCGTTGACCAGCCGGGCCGACAGCGCCGAGGCGCTGAGCGCGCCCTTGCGCGCCTCGAGCGCGGCCTCGATCTCGCCCTTGAGCTGGTTCACCCGCGCGCCGAATTCGCGGCGCTCCTCTGGCGCGAGCCCGCCCAGGGTCTTCATCAGGCCGGTGACGCTGCCCTTCTTGCCGAGGGCCGCCACGCGCGCGACCTCGAGGGCGGCCAGGTCGGCCGCCTGGCTCGACGGCGCCCAGCGCCTCGCTGCGTATCGTCGAAAGATCGTCCATCCTTCGTACTCCGAACCGAACACGAAAAAAGGGAGCCTGTGGTCCAGGCTCCCTCCTCCGGATTTCTTGGCCATGCCGCCTTGTGCGGCACGACAAAGTTTACTTGAGGGCGGCCTGGGCCTGATCGACCAGGGCCTTAAACGCCGCGGGCTCCCGCACCGCCAGATCGGCCATCACCTTGCGGTCGACCTCGATGCCGGCCTTCAGGATGCCGTTCATGAACTGCGAGTAGGTGAGGCCATGCTCGCGCGTCGCGGCGTTGATGCGCTGGATCCACAGGCCGCGGAACGCGCGCTTCTTGTTGCGGCGGTCGCGATAGGCGTACTGCAGGCCCTTCTCGACCTTCTCGATGCCGACGCGGAACGCATCCTTGGCGCGGCCGCGATAGCCCTTGGCGAGCTTGAGGACCTTCTTGTGACGAGCGTGTGCCGTGACGCCCCGCTTGACGCGTGCCATGGCCTACCTCTCGTACGGAAAGAAGTTGCGCTTGATGATGCGGGTGTCGGGCTCCGACACCAGCGTCATGCCGGTCTGCTGGCGCAGGAAGCGGTTGCCCCGCTTGCTCATGCCGTGGCGCTTGCCGACCACGCCGTGCTTCACCTTGCCGGTGGCCGTGAAGCGAAAACGCTTCTTGGCCCCGCTCTTGGTCTTCATCTTGGGCATTTTTTGTTCCTTTTCAAAGGGTTAGCGCTTGCGCGCCGGTCCCGACCCGAGGCCGGAAAGTCCTTACGAAGCAGCCGAGGCAATGCCCTTATTGGCCAGGCCGCTCGAAGGAACGGGCGCTTATAGCGGCGAGGGTCTTGCCACGCAAGCGCGGCCGGATATGGCAAAGTCGGCTCCGCAACGGGGGATTTTGCGATGAAATTGGCAGGCAAGGTGGCGCTGGTGACCGGCGCGCAGCAGGGCATCGGGGCGGCGATCGCCCGGGCGTTGGCCGAGGAGGGCGCCGACGTGGCGCTCACCTGGCTCGACGATCAGCCCGGCGCCGAAGCGGTCGCGAACTATGCCCGCCAGGCGGGCCGGCGCGCCCATCTCATCCAGGCCGATGTCGCCAAGCTCGCCGACATCGAGGCCATGGTGGCCGAGACCGTGCGCGCGCTGGGCGCGCCCGACATCCTGGTCAACAATGCCGGCGTCTATCCGCGCGTGCCGTTCCTCGAGATGCGCGAAAGCGACTGGGACTATGTTTTGGACATCAACCTCAAGGCTGGCTGCTTTGCCGGCATTGCCGTCGCCAAGGCGCTGATCGCGGCCGGCAAGCCGGGCGGCTCGATCATCAATCTCTCCTCTCAGTCCGTACGCGGGGCGGTGCGCGGCGTCCATTACAGCGCGAGCAAGGGCGGCGTCGTGTCGATGACGCGCGCCATGGCGCTCGAGCTCGCGCCCTACAACATCCGGGTCAATGCCATCGCGCCCGGAACCACCGACACCGCCCAGCCGCGCTACGGCAACACCGACGCCGAGCTGATCGAGATCGCCCGCGCCACCATCCCGCTCGGCGGCAAGCTGCTTGACGCCCGACCAGATCGCGCGCACCGCCGTCTTTCTTGCCTCCGATGAACTCGAACGCCACGACCGGGCAGGTGCTGCACGTCAACGGGGGCGCCTACATGCCGTGAGTCTCTCTGCGTCCGTTGGCGTGATGTGCGAATCTTCAGGTTGCATTTGCCAATTGGCCGCTCACCATGGCGATAGTCGGCAAATACAATGGGGCAGTGGGAATGAAGAAGAGCGTTCTCGTTTCCCGTGGTGCCGATAGCCGGGCGGATCAAGAGAGGAGCCCATGAACCTGCGGTCGACACTTGCTTGGACTCTCGGCGTGAGCTGTCTCGTCGGCCAAACGACGAGCGCGCTCGCTCAACAATACCCCGCGTGGGCGAACATCGACTGCGCCCAGTCGAAGATCGCCGCCCCCGCGGGCTTGAAGTGCCGGGCGACGCAGGAAGTCAGCGGCAGTACGGGCAGTATTTCAGGCGCCGGAGCCGGTGGAATGTTTCGTTGGTGGTCGGCGTCCGGCACGCTTGGCGAGACAAAGCTCTATTACCGTTTGAGCGAGGCTACGAGCCTGAGGGCGGAAATCCGCGAAACAGCTTCGCTTGAAGATGGCGTCAAGAAAATAAGCCGCCAAGGCAAGGCGGCGAAGGATTTCTCGACGATGACGAATCGGGCGGGCGTCGACCTGCTGACCTTCGTCAGCGCTGCAGGCGAACCCTGTGTCGGTTTTCGCCGATATGGACCTTCGGCTCTGACGGGATACAAGTGGATCCTGACCGCGACACGATGCACGCCGAAGAACAACCCGGCATCCGAGGCGGAGATCGATAAATTCATCTCCGAGGCCGGCTATCGCAGCTGAAGGGCGAGGGGCTGTGGCATGCGCAACCGCAACGATCAGGCTGTTCATGCGTTGATATCGTTGGCGAGGCTCTCATCCCAATCATGACCAAGACCGCAACAGTTGCTCTTCTGACGCTTATGGCGGCCGCGACGTCGTGGGCGCAATCGCCTGGCTCCGCCCAGACCGCGGCCGCCGTTCCCGATCAGTCGAGTTCCGAGAAGGTGCGCGAGAATCCCGCCAACCAGTACATCCTGGTGAAGACGGTGGTCGGCAAGGTGATCGGCACGATCGATGCGCGGGCGCTGCCGGTCGAGCCCGAAGGCTACAATCTGCTGAAATACTGCTGGACGGCTTCCAACGTGCTGGGCGACTGGGCCGAGCGCGCCGGCCTCACCGGCGCGATGGTCGTGCGGGCGCTCGAGACCAGCGCCTGGGCACGCGACCTGGTGCGCGCGGGCTACGCGGCCGACCCGGTCAACGAGGCGATCGGCCGTTACGAGGCGAAGCTGGTGGGGGCGGGCTTCACCGACGCGGCCCGCGATCGCGCGCTCGAGGGGCTGGTGACCGACCTTGACGGCCTCAGGCACACGACGCCGGGCGCGGCACAGGTCCGCACGATCCAGCGCTGCGAGGGCCAGAAGCGCTCGCTCGGTCTCAACTACACGACGGCGCCCGAGGAGGGCCGCGCGCGGTTCATCCCCTACGTGCTGCACCAGATCTGCCAGAACCAGCAGCTCGATGCCGACGATCCGGTGCGCTGCGACTACTGGATGGACGGCAAGACCGACGGGCCGATGTCATTCGCCGGCGAGACCGTCTACTTCGTGCGCTGGTCGGACGGCGCGACGGCGACCGGCCGCTTCGACCCCGAGCAGTCGCGCAGCGCCGGCACCGTGGCGCTGCACCTCAGGCTGCCGAAGGCGAAGTAGGCGCGACGGCCGCGGCGTGGCGCCTACTTGGGCGCCAGCACCATGATCATCTGCCGGCCTTCCATGCGCGGCATCGACTCGATCTTGGTGAGCGGGTCCATCTCGCCGCGGACGCGGTTCAGCACCTGCAGGCCGAGCTCGGAATGGACCATCTCGCGGCCGCGGAAGCGCAGGGTGACCTTCACCTTGTCGCCTTCCTCGATGAACCGCTTCATGGCGCGCATCTTCACTTCGTAATCGTGGTCGTCGATGTTGGGGCGCATCTTGATCTCTTTGACCTCGATGACCTTCTGGTGCTTGCGCGCCTCGTGCGCCTTCTTCTGCGCCTCGTATTTGTATTTGCCGTAGTCGGAGATCTTGGCGACCGGCGGAACCGCATTGGGCGAGATCTCGATCAGATCGAGACTGGCTTCCTCGGCCATCTCGATGGCCTCGCGGGTGCTGAGAACGCCGACCATGTCGCCGTTCTCGTCGATCAGTCGGACTTGCGGCGCTTTGATTTCGCCGTTGACGCGCGGACCCTCGCGGGTGGGCGCGCTTTGTTGAGCAGGTCTGGCTATGGCTTCATTCTCCTTCGTTGGAGCCCCGGGATGGGGCGGGTATCGAGACCGCGACCGCCCTAGAAGGGCGGCCGGGCCTCTTCAGAAAGTTTAGTGACGGCGGCCCCGAGTTCAAGGACCTCCTGCTTCTCCGAGCCCAGCCGGCGGACCGCCACCGTGTGCCCTTCCATGTCGCGCCGGCCGACCGCCAGGATCAGCGGCACGTGGGCCATCGAATGCTCGCGGACCTTGTAGTTGATCTTCTCGTTGCGCAGGTCGGTCTCGACGCGCATGCCGGCGGCGCGCAGTTTCGCTGCGACTTCGCCCGCATAGCTGTCGGCATCGTTGACGATCGTGACCACCACCGCTTGCGTCGGCGCCAGCCAGAGCGGGAAACGGCCGGCATAGTGCTCGATCAGAACGCCGATCATGCGCTCGAAGGAGCCGAAGATGGCGCGGTGCAGCATCACCGGGACCTTGCGCGACCCGTCCTCGGCGACGTAGCTCGCGCCCAGCCGCTCGGGCAGCATGAAATCGACCTGCAGGGTGCCGCACTGCCAGTCGCGGCCGATGGCGTCGCGCAGGACGAATTCCAGCTTGGGGCCGTAGAACGCGCCTTCGCCGGGATTGAGGATGAGGTCGAGGCCCGCGGCCTTCGAGGCCGACTTCAGGGCGCCCTCGGCCTGGTCCCACACGGCGTCGGAGCCGATGCGCATGGGCGGGCGATCCGAGAACTTCACGAAGTACTCGAAGCCCAGGTCGCGGTAGACCTCGCCCAGAAGCTTGCAGAAGCGGATCGTCTCGCTCTCGATCTGCTCCTCGTTGCAGAAGATGTGGGCGTCGTCCTGGGTGAAGTTGCGCACGCGCAGGATGCCGTGCAGCGCGCCCGACGGCTCGAAACGGTGGCACGAGCCCATCTCGGCGATGCGCAGCGGCAGCTCGCGGTAGCTGCGCAGCCCCTGATTGAAGATCTGGATGTGGCACGGGCAGTTCATCGGCTTCAGCGCGAAGATGCGCTTGTCCGGATCGGCAACGAACTCGCGAAGGCCTTCCTCGTTCTCGCTGAGATACATGTTCTCGCGAAACTTCTCCCAGTGGCCCGACGCCTCCCACAGCCTGCGGTCGTTGAGCTGCGGCGTCTTCACCTCGACATAGCCGCCGGCCTCGAGCTTGCGCCGGAGGTAGCTCTCGAGCGTGCGCCAGAACGTCCAGCCCTTGGGATGCCAGTAGACCATGCCGGCCGAGTCTTCCTGCTGATGGAACAGGCCCATCTCGCGGCCGATCCGGCGGTGGTCGCGCTTCTCGGCTTCCTCGATGCGATGCAGGTACTCCTTCAGGTCCTTGTCGGAGAAGAAGATCGTGCCGTAGACGCGCTGGAGCTGGGCGTTCCGGGCGTCGCCGCGCCAGTAGGCGCCCGACACCTTCGTGAGCTTGAACGCCTTGCCGAGCTTGCCCGTCGACGGCAGGTGCGGTCCCAGGCACATGTCGAGCCAGTCGCCCTGCTTGTAGACCGAGATCACCTCGTCCTTGGGCAGTTCGTCGGCCCACTCGGCCTTGAACTTCTCGCCGTGCTGCTTGAAGTAGTCCTTGATCCTGGCGCGGTCCCAGATCTCGCGCGTGATCGGCAGGTTGCGATCGACGATCTCGGCCATGCGCTGCTCGATCTTGGCGAAGTCCTCCGACGAGAAGGGCTCGGCGCGCACGAAGTCGTAGTAGAAGCCGTCCTCCGTCGCCGGACCGAACGTGATCTGCGTGCCGGGATAGAGTTCCTGGACCGCCTGGGCCAGCACGTGCGCCGCGTCGTGGCGCAGGAGCTCGAGCGCCTCCGGGTCGCGCGACGTCACGATGCCGATCTTGGCGTCGTGATCGACGATGGAGCCGAGGTCCACCATCTTGCCGTCGACCCGCAGCGCAAGCGCTGCCTTGGCGAGGCCGGGGCCGATCGACGCCGCGATATCGGCGCCGCTCACCGGCTTTTCAAACGATCGGACGGACCCGTCCGGCAGGGAAATATTGATCATGGCTACCACCGCTTGAGAAAATTCCGAACATGCCTCGTCGGCCGACACAGGGTGTCGGCAGCGACGGGCCGGGAAGCGGCACAAGTGCGCGCGCCCGGCCGAATCAAGTTCGGACGGTGGTGGCGTCTGGAGCGGTGAAAAACCGGCGTTCCATGAGGCTGGAGATAGTTGTGGCGGCCCCGTGAGTCAAGCTGGAGCCTAGTGGCGGGTGGCGCTCCAACGGCGGGGGATCGTCGTTCCGTCGCGCTGATAGGAGCCGGTGAGCGCTGTTCCGCCCCGCGTCTCGAGCCGGAAATGACCTTTTAGGGGGAAATCGACGTTGTCGTCGGGCTGGGCGAACTTGCCCGCCCATACATTATTGTCGAACGCCACTTCGCCCAGCAGGATCACCGGGGGATTCTGGATGGACCAGTAGCCCTTGAGGCTGCCGTCGGGCTGGGTGTCGACCGTGAGCGTGCCGCGGCACGGGCAGTTGCGGTTGCCGGGGTCGTCCCAGGTGAGGTCCCACGAACCGAGGAAGGTCTGCTGGACGCCGGACGGCGGCGCCAGGAAGCGGTTGTCCACGCCGCCGGCCGGCGGCCCCGACAGCTGGGCGAGGCTTGGACCGTGCATCGCCAGGCCGAGGGCGGAACCGGCGAGGAGAAGTGCAAGCCGTCGCCGCGCTTTCATCACTGGGACACCCGTTCATAGAGTTGAAGCAACTGGCGGTTGGCTTGGGCCAGGCCATAGCGGCTGCGGACCTGCTCCTGCGCCGCGCGCGCCAGTTCCGCGCGGCGCTCGCTCGAGAGCGACAGCGCGCTCTGCAGCGCCTCGGCCAGTGCCGCAGCATCGCCCTGCGGCGCCAGCCAGCCGGTCACGCCGGGGCGCACCGTCTCGGCCGCGCCGCCGCCATCCTCGGCGACCACCGGCCGTCCCATCGCCTGTGCCTCGACCAGGGCGCGGCTGAAGCCCTGCCGGTTGCCGCCGGTCGCCACCACCACGTCGGCCAGCATGTAGGCCGCCGGCATGTCGTCGACATAGGGCCCGATCTGCACCCGGCCGTGCAGCTCGGCCGCCTCGATCGCGCGCTCGAGTTCCTTCTCGAAGGGCGTGGCCTCGCCCAACGAGCCCAGCAGCAGGCAGAAGACGTCGTGGCGGCCCAGTCGCTTCACCGCCTCGATCAGGATCTTCTGACCCCGGTCTTCGTCGAAACGCGCCGGACAAAGGATGAGATGGCTGCCGTCGGGCACCCGCAGCTCGCTGGCCAGCCTGATCACGCGGTCGGCGCGCACGACTGCCGGATCGAAACGGTCGAAGTTGATGCCGGGCGGCAGGGTCTCCAGCCGACCTTCGAGGGCCGGGAAGTGCTGCAGCGCGTCGCGCGCGACATATTCCGACACCGCGATCACGGCATCGGCGCGCACCTGGCGGTGCTCGATGAAGCGGCTCGCCAGGCCTTTGGCCATGAACGGCAGATGCAGCGTGGCGATCCACTTGATCTCGAGCCGGTGCGCCAGCGCATGCGCCACCCACGCGGTGGCGGGCGAGCGTGCCTGGATCAGCGACACCCGGGCGTCGCGCAGGCTGGCGGCGAGCTTGCGCGGCAAGGTGAGGCGCGCCCATAGCGGATGGCGGCTCTCGGGCAATTCGAGATGCGTGGCGCGCAGCCGCAGCAGGTCGGGCACGAGGGCGCCGCCCGGCGAGGCGACGATGGCCGAACCGCCGGCCGCGATCACGGCTTGCGCCGCGTCGAGCGTGGCGCGCGCGACGCCGCCGCCGGCCAGGGTAGGAACGATTTGCAGGAGCGTCGGAGCAGGCACGTGAGCTTGGCAGTGGGTTTGTTGCTGTGGCAGGTAATATGGCATGAACGATCACGCCAAAGTGCAGCGATTGCCGCGTCCCGACGGCAATACCGTCGCCTATGCGGCGACGCCGGGCCGCGCGCCGACCGTGGCTTTCCTGGGCGGCTTCCGCTCCGACATGACGGGCACCAAGGCGATGGCGCTTGAAGCCTGGGCCAGGAAGACCGGCCGCGCCTTCGTGCGCTTCGACTATCTCGGCCACGGGCAATCGTCGGGCCGCTTCGAGGACGGCACGATCGGCCGCTGGCTCGACGATTCGCTGGCTGTCATCGATCGCCTCACCGGCGGGAAGCTGGTGCTCGTGGGCTCGAGCATGGGCGGCTGGCTGTCGCTGCTGGTGGCGCGCACGCGCCCTGAGCGCCTGGCCGGGCTGGTGCTGATTGCCGCCGCGCCGGATTTCACCGAGCGCATGCTGCTGAAAAACCTGTCGGCGTCGGATCGCATCGCGCTCGAGCGCGACGGCCGGCTGGAGCGGCCGTCGCAATATTCACCCGAGCCGTCGGTCTTCACCTGGAAGCTGATCGAGGAGGGGCGCAACCATCTCCTGCTCGACAGGAAGCTGTCGCTGCCCTGTCCGGTGCGCCTGCTGCACGGCCAGAGCGATCCCGACGTGCCGTGGGACTATTCCCTGCAGATCGCCGCGCATCTGGACGCTCCCGAGGTGATCACCACCCTGATCAAGGGCGGCGACCATCGCCTCAGCACCCCGGCCGACATCGCGCGCCTGATCGCAACGGTCGAGGAACTGCTGCCCTAGCTGGTGACGCATGGCGGTCGTCACGCCACCTTTGTCCCGAGCGTAGCGAGGGACCTTTCCTGCAGCCTTAAAGGTCCCTCGCTACGCTCGGGATGACAGGTTTTTTGATCGAACGTCGTGCGCCAGTACGTAACTCGTACGTAACTATGCCGCCGCCGCGATCGCCCGCAGTCCCTCGCGATAGGTGGGATAGCGCAGCACGACGCCCAGCTCGTTCTTGATCCTGTCGTTCCTCACGCGTCGCGTCTCTTCGTAGAACGAACGTGCCATGGCGCTCATCGTCGGTTCAACCTGCTCCCACGGGATCACGGGCGGCACGGGCTTGCCCAGCAGTTCGCAGGCGAACGCGACGACGTCGCTGGTCGAAGCCGGCAGGTCGTCGGCCACGTTGTAGACGGCGCCGGCGCGCCCGCCGGTGATCGCCCTCAGGACCGTGCCGGCGATGTCCGCGACGTGGATGCGCGAGAAGACCTGGCCCGGCTTGTCGATGCGCCGTGCCGTGCCGGCCTTCACCTGGTCGATCGCGCTGCGGCCGGGGCCATAGATTCCAGGCAGCCGGAAGATGTCGACGGCAGCACCCGTCTCCAGCCCCAGCGCCTGCCAGGCGCGTTCCGCCGCGAGCCGCGAGAGGCTGCGCGGCCGGCCGGGCTTGGCCGGCGTCTCCTCGTCGACCCACGCGCCGCCCTGGTCGCCATAGACTCCCGTCGTCGAGAGATAGCCGAGCCAGCGCGCGCGCCTCAGCAGCCCGGAGCAAGTCCTGAGCGCGGGATCGCCTGCCGCGCCAGGGGCAATTGTGCAGAGGACATGAGAGGCGCCGTCCATCAGCTCGGCGGGCAGCACCGCGGTGCCGTCGAAGACGTGCGCCTCGATCCCGTCGGCCCGCAATCCAGCGGCCTTTTGCTCGCTGGTGCAGGTGCCGGCCACGCGCCAGCCGGCGGCCTTGGCGAATCTGGCGATTTCAAGGCCGCTGAAACCCAGGCCGAAGATGAAAAGACGTCTCTGTCATCTTGTCAGGATCATCGCGGCGCGGTTCTTTTCAAGGATGTTGTTGCTCCGCCAGGCCTTGCCTTTGCCTTTGCCTTTGCTGTTGGTGCTTGCGCTTGCGTCGCCCGCGGCCGCGCAGGCGCCTGCGCCGAAGGTCCTCGCTCCGCAGGGGCTGGGCTCGCTCGCGCCCCTCGGCCCGCTCGACAGCGGGCCCGACCATCTCAAGCGCTACAGCGAATGCATGACCCTGGCGCGCAGCGAGCCGCTGAAGGCGCTGCCGGTCGCCGAGAAGTGGCACGGCGAAGGCGGCGGCCTGGCAGCGCGCCATTGCGTGGCCGTCGCCATGTTCGAGGCCGGCCGCTACGGGCAGGCGGCGGTTCAGTTCGAGGCGATCGCCCGCGACATGGGCACCGATCGGCCCGGCCTGCGCGCCGAACTGTGGGGCCAGGCCGGCCAGGCCTTCATCGAAGCCGGCGCGGCCGACAAGGCGGCCGAGGCGCAGAGCCGGGCCATCGACCTCAAGGGCAACGACGCCGACCTGTGGGTCGATCGCGGCCTCAGCTACGCCGCGATGCGCGTCTGGCCGCGCGCCATCTCCGATTTCGACCGCGCGCTGATCCTGCGGCCCAACGACGTCGAGATCCTGGTGCTGCGGGCCGCGGCCTGGCGCAATGCGGGCAATACCGTCGCGCGCGCTCGACGATGCGGCGCATGCGCTCAGGCTCGCGCCAGATCATTCGGAAGCGCTGCTCGAGCGCGGATTTGCCAGCCTGGTGCTGGGCGAGCGCACCCAGGCCACCAACGATTTCAACAGGGTGCTGCGCCTCGTGCCGCCGGACTCGTCCGCGGCCCGGCGCGCCCAGGCGGGCCTGCACGGCGAGCCGCCGGTTCCGCCGGCGGCCGATGCGCCGCCACCGCCACCGGTCGCCCCGAAGGGCGGCGGCAAGCGGTAGCGTCCGTCCCATCACTGATGTAAGAGCCACAGGAATGAACCGAATCACATCGTCGATCGCCCTCGTGATCGCCGCGCTTTTGGCGACGGCGCCCGTTCTGGCCCAGGCCCCGCAGCCGCCATCCTCGTTCTATCCGGCGCCGCCGCCGGAGCAGGCGCCGACGGTCCAGCAGGGGGCGCCGCTCAGCGGCCTCACCTCGCCGCTGCCGGCCAGCGCGCCCAAGATCGACGCGCACCGAGATCACCTCGGACACCGAGGCCCAGCTCTTCGCCGACGCCCGCAAGATCGTGTGGGGACGCTACGCCAAGATAAAGGGCGCCAGGCCCGGCGAGGTCGCGGTCACCCGGCAGGGCAACGCTCTGGGTCGTGAAAGGCCGCATCGACAGCGTGGCGCCCGGCACCGAGGGCGACTGGGCGTCGATCGACGGCGTCGTCGAGCGCATCTCGGCCGGCCACGTGCAGATCCGCGGCGAGGTCGCCTTCCGCGTCGCCAAGGTCGAGAAGGGCGCGCCCTGCAAGGTGGGCGGCGTGCTGCAATTTCCGCGCTCCGGCAAGTCGCAGGTCTGGCGCCTGGCGGAGGGCGACAATCCCTGCGACGGCGCGCGCGAGAATTTCGACCTGGTCTACGAAAAGACGGTCGAGAAGAAGCCCGTACCGACCCAGCCCAAGCGCGGCTGAGCGCTGGGGGCGCGCCACTCCAGTGGCGCGATCATGTGTCAGCGAATCGCGCCACTGGAGTGGCGCGCCCCAGCATTGTCCTACCGCAGCTTGTCGATCTCGTCCCGCGCCAGCTGGTCGGCGCGTTCGTTCTCGGCATGGCCGCTATGGCCCTTCACCCAGATCCAGTCGACCTGGTGCGGCGCGCGCGCAGCGTCGAGGCGCTGCCACAGCTCGACGTTCTTCACCGGCTTCTTGTCGGCGGTGCGCCAGCCGTTCTTCTTCCAGCCGTGGATCCACTTGGTGACGCCGTCGCGCACGTAGATGCTGTCGGTGAAGAGACGTACGCGGCACGGCCGCTTCAGCGCCTCCAGTCCCTGGATGGCCGCCATCAGCTCCATGCGGTTGTTGGTGGTGGCCGGATCGCCGCCGGAGAGTTCGCGCTCGCGACTCGCCGACGCGCAGGATCGCGCCCCAGCCGCCCGGTCCGGGATTGCCGCTGCAGGCGCCGTCGGTGAAGATCTCGACCTCGCTGCGATCGCTTACGGTGCTTGAGCTCACAGCCCATAGTCCGCGATCGAAGCCGTGCCGCGATGGAAGCGCAGCTTGGCGAGGTACTCCTGCGGGTCCTTGCGCTTGACCAGGGCGTCGGCCGGCGTGTGCACCCAGTCGTAGAGTCGCGTCAGCAGGAAGCGCAGCGCCGCGCCGCGCGCCAGCAGCGGCAGCACGCGCGCGCTCGCGGTCATCGAGCGGGCGCACCTTGTCGTAGCCCTGCAGCAGCGCGCGCGCCTTGGTGGCGTTGAACGACCTGTCGGCCTCGAAGCACCAGGCGTTCAGGCAGATCGCGACGTCGTAGGCGAAGGCGTCGTTGCAGGCGAAATAGAAGTCGATCAGTCCCGACAGCTTGTCGTGCAGGAAGAGCACGTTGTCGTTGAACAGGTCGGCATGGATCACGCCGGACGGCAGGCCGCGGCGGCCAGCTCGCCTCGAAGAAGTCGAGTTCGCTCTCCAGTTCCGCTGCCAGTGCATTGTCGACGTGGCGTCGCGAGCCGTCGAACAGCGGCCGCCAGCCGCGCGACCGACAGCGCATTGGGCCGCTTCAGCGCGAAGTCGCGGCCGGCAAGATGCAGCGCCGCCAGCGCCTCGCCGACCGGCGCGCAATGATGGAGCGCGATGCGGCGCGGCCACAGGCCGTGCAGGAAGGTCGTGATCGCCGCGGGCTTGCCGGCCAGCGTGCGCAGCGCCTTGCCGTCGCGGCCGTGGATCGGCTTGGGACAGGTGATGCCGCGGTCGCCAGATGATCCATCAGGCCGAGGAAGAACGGCAGGTCGCTGCGGATCGACACGCTTCTCATAGAGCGTGAGGAAGTACTGGCCGCGCGTCGTGGTCAGCAGGTAGTTGGAATTCTCGACGCCTTCGGCGACGCCCTTGAAGGAGTCGGCTTCGCCGATGTCGTATTCGGCGAGAAAGGCCTCGAGCTCGGCGTCGCCGACTTCGGTGTAGACCGCCATCAGGCCACCACTTACGCCACCAGTGACCGCGGCGGCTTGAACACGACTTTGTCCTCCGTGGCGCGCTCGACGATCAGGATCGCATGGTCGACGCCGGCGCAGAAGCCGCGCAGGCTGGCGAGCAGGATCGTGAGTGGTTTCTTCTTGGATTCGATCATGAAAACGTTCAGCGCGGGTGCCGGTCCGTTCGCTTGCAGGCCTGCGGACCATTGCCTAGACTCCGCCCGGAAACGGATTGGCGCGGCACCGTAACAAAGCCGCCGCAACGGGGAAAGCAATCATGATCGAGCCGGTTGTCGCGGCGAAGGTGCCAGCGAAAGTGACGCTGGAGGCCGGAAAGGACTACTGGTGGTGCGCCTGCGGCCAGAGCAAGAACCAGCCGTTTTGCGACGGCAGCCACAAGGGTGGCGCCTTCACACCGATGAAGTACGTGACGGAAAGGTCGGGCGACTACTGGCTCTGCGCCTGCAAGCACTCGGCCAAGAAGCCGCTTTGCGACGGTACGCACAAGACCCTGGCATGATCGGCCGAAACTTCGCCCTTCTGGCCCCGCTTGCCCTCGCGCTGACGCTTGGCGCCTGCGGCTGGTTCGGCAGCAGCAAGCCCGACGACGCCGGCAACGTCTATTGTCCGGCGCCGCTCACCGTTGCCGACGCCCAGCGTCTCACCCGCTTCAAGGCCGGGCCGGGCCGCGATCCGCGCGACATCGCCTTCGAAGCGTCACTGATCGCCTCGGGCACGACGTGCGAGCTCAATCGCAACAACCTCACCGTCACCCTGCTCATGCGGATATCGGTCAATGCCGGCCCATCGGTCGGCGCCGGCGCGACGCAGGTGCCTTACTTCGTGCGCGTCATCAACGGCAGCGGGGGCGTTCTGCAGGGCCAGGAATTCACCGCCGACTTCCGGCTGACCTCGACCAATCCGCGCGCGACGTCGCAGGAAGAACTCGTGCTGCGGCTGCCCTACAACCAGATCAGCGACCTTGCCGGCTACCGCATCGCCATCGGGCTGAAGCCCACGCAGGAAGAGCTCAACTACAATCGGCAGGCCACGAACCGGCCGTGAGCCGCATGTCGCTCAGGTAGCCGTCACGGGGCGGCCGTAATCGGGCGCAACCAGGTGCGCTCTTCGCTCAGGATGAATCGCTCGGTCTCGGCGAAGGTGAAGTTGTCCATGGCCGCCTTGTCGGTCCGCAGCCGTGCCCGATAGGCCTCGTAGGCCGCCAGGCTGTCGAACGAAATCAGGGCATGGGCGATGTTGTTCGTGCCCTCGTGCGGCATGAAGTAGCCTAAAAGATCGCCACCGCAGGCCGGGATGATCGTGAGCCAGTTGCGGGCGTAGATTTCGAACTGGGCGCGCTTGAACGGGTCGATCACGTAACGGATGGCGCAGGTGACGGTCATGGAAGCCTCCGATCGGGTTGCAGCGGTCAATTTAGCCCTCGCCGGCCGGTGAATGTTTCGGTCCCGGCCGAAGGCTTGACATCGACTTGCCGCGGACGTTCCACTTACGACGATTATCCGGAGGATCATCTTGAGCGCCTACGCGGAACGGTTGGAAGCACTGGCGGCCGAAGCGGCCGACCGCTGCACGAGCTGTGGCAAGTGCTTCGAGGTCTGCCCGACGGCGCGCGAGGCGGGCTCGATGCCGGCGAGGCGGTGCAGCGTGTCGACGAGCTCAAGGCGCTCACCCTGGGCGGCGCGCCCGCGGACGGCCTGCAGCAATGGCTCGACGCCTGCGACGGCAGCGCCCGCTGCAGCGCCGCCTGCCCGGAGGACATCAATGTCCGCCAATGGGTGACCATCGCCAAGATGAAGGCGCTCGAGGCGACGCGCCCGCGCGAAGAAGGCGCCGCCAATGCCGCCGACCGCTTCCGTCACATGGCGCAGGCGGTGCGGCTGCTCGCCAGCATGCAGCTGCCGTCGGAGACGTTGAAGAAGATCCTGGCGCCGGCCGAGCGGCGCACCGCCGACGTGCTGTTCTATACCGGCTGCAACGTGCTGCGGACGCCGCACATCGTGCTGAACGTCATGGACATCCTCGACGCGCTCGAGCTCGACTTCGACGTGGTCGGCGGCACCGCGCATTGCTGCGGCGTCTACCAGTTTCAGGAGGCCGACCTGCCGACCTACGAGCGCATGGGTCACCGCACCTTCCAGCGCTTCGGCCAGTCGGGCGCCTCGCAAGGTGCTGACCTGGTGCCCGACCTGCACCAAGAATTTCGACGAACTGGAGAAGGACGTCGAGGCGCCGTCGTTCGACCTCGGCCATATCAGCGAATTCCTGGCCGCCAACCTCGATGCGCTGAAGACCCGATTCGTGGCCGATCAGCCAAGGCGCCGCGTGGTGATCCACGAGCATCAGGGTATCGGGGCCACGGTGGCGAGCATCGCCAAGCTCATGCGCGCGGTGCCCAATCTGGAGCTGCTCGAGCTCGACGCAGGATTCCGGCTTCTCCTACGCCTGTGGCGGCCAGGCCGCCAAGTTCAAGGAGCGCGAGCAGACGATCCATCGCCGCGCTGGCCGAAGGCGCGGTAGCGGCCGGCGCCGACACCATCGTCACCATGTACCATTCCTGCCATCGCGCGCTGGCCGGCGCCGAGGCGGTCTATCCCCTGAAAGTGGTGAACTTCACCGACGTCATCGCCGAGGCGCTGGGCCGCGGCGGCCATCCCGACTACTACCGTCTCTACAAGGCGGGTGGCGCGATGGACGAGGCGGTGGCCGCGGCGCGGACCTTCCTCACGAACAACGGCGTGCGGATCGACGAGGCTTCGGTGCAGTCGCTGACTGCCGACATCTTCAATGAAACCGGCCTGGCCGGCTCGCGCGAGGCTTTCGCGCGAGGCCTTCACGGCAATGGCGCGGGAGGGCTGAGGGAAGTCAAAACATCGAGCGGACAGTTTCGATTTCTCTCCTCCATGTCTCAATTGCTTCGGCGGACGGGACTGCCCATTCATCTTCAGCGGGATAACGATAGGCGACGCCGAACGGAGTAAGTTTCTCGAAGCTTCTGAATTTTTCCTTCAAGCGATGATTTGCCGGCAACAGGCCGACGAGAGCCGCTATATCGTGCGTCTTCGGAAAAGCCAAACCTGCTTGAACAAGAGCAGCCTTCACCAATTTCTCTGCGGCCTGCTGGCAATGATAGGCAGCGCCGGCGGCCGACGGCAGTGGCCCCTGAAGATTGTTGACGACTTGCCGCAAGTCTTGTCCACGATCTTGAGCCGACTTGCGGCAGCTTCAGCGGCCATAGACCAGGCGGCCTTCGTGGGTCGCGAGATAACTCAGGGTGCCGACATCATTGCGCCGGCGTTCGAAAGCGCTGCGACGGCAGGGAACAATGTCGAGTGCTATCCCTGGATCCCGTGGCACGCGTGCTGTCTCTTCAAGCAAATGCAAACCATTCGGCGCGTCGTCGGGAACTATGACAAGCAAGTCGTAGTCGCTGTCTGCGCCGGCATCACCTCGGGCATGGCTGCCGAACAGGTAGATCGCCACCGGCTGCATCGTGTCGACGATGCGGCCGATCGCTCTATCCAAAGCGTCTGTAGGATGGGCGTTCATCGGTCAATAATACACCACTCTACGCTGCTGCCTCGCTTTTCCGTGGCTCCTTGATCGACAGCACGGCCCATGCCGCGTCGGCGAAGAAGCGGCGATGGGCCGAGAGCTCACCCGTGAAGCGGCCATAGACCTTGTAGGTGGCGGCCTGCAGCACGACGCCGATCGCCGAGGCGGCGGCGAGGTCGACGTTGCGGCGGGGGATCTCGCCCGTCTTCATCGCCTGGGCGATCACCTCGCGCACCAAATTCACCGGGTTGGGCGTGTCGTCGGGCACCTGGACCAGGAACGAATGCTGGTTCAGCAGGTGATAGGCAAACAGCGTCCAGTCGCGGTCGGCCCAGTCGCAGTAGCAGCCCACGATGGCCTCGATCTTGGCGCGCAGGCCCTTGGCGGAGCGTTGCGCTTCGCCCAGCGCCTCGGCCAGCGCGCGGTGGTGGCGCAAGAAGAGGTCCAGCGCCAGCCGCTCCTTGCTCGGGAAGTAGCGGTAGATCGTGCCCTCGGCGATCGACGCCGCCATGGCGATTTCCTTGGTCGTGGTCTCGGCCACGCCGCGCGCCACGAACAGCGTCAGCGCGGCGCGCTCGACCCGCGCCTTGGTGTCTTCTGCCTTGCCCATGGGGGGAGTATATGAGGGAGCGCTCACTTGGAAAAGGTCGTCGAGGGTGCAGAAGCGGGGAAGAAGAAACCGGCTCTGCACCCTCAACCCGTCAGGCGGCCATCGGTGGCTTGAGCTCGTAGGTGTGCAGCAGGTGCTCGGTTTTCGCTTCCTCGATGCGCTGGTGCAAGCGCTTGGCCTCGTGGCTGTCGCGCAACATCTTGGCCAGCGCGAAGGACGAACCGGTCAGGAAGAAGGCTGACATCGCGAAGTAGGCATGAATCCATGCCTCGCCGGGGATCATCGAGATGCCGACGGTCATCATGGCCAGGGCCACGATGAACGACACGTAGCAATAGAGCGTCCAGGCAGGTGAGTCGGAATGCATGATCGTCTCCTTTCAATTGGCTCAGGTGGCAGCGGGTGATGGACCGCTCGCGAAGCGGCTCTTGAGCCGCGCCAGTACGGCCTCGGCCGTGTGCGGAGCCGGCGCGACAATGCCCGCTTCGGACAATTTTTCGCGCAGCGAGGCGCCGCTCTTCTCATCGGCCAGCAGGTCGGCGGCGGCGGCGCGATCGGCGGCGTCGGTCTGCAGCTCGTTGATACGAGCCAGCGTCTCCTCGGCGGCGGCAAGGGCACTCGATACGCCTTTCGAGCTCAGGCTGAGCGCACCGGTCGCCCGCTGGAGCGCGGCGCGCGAGCGTGCCGCCAGGAATTCCCGGCGAATTTCGCCGATCCGCGCATCGGCTTTGGCGATGCTGGCGCGCAGGCTGATGATGTGCCGCCGAGCTGCGTCGACATTGCGGCCATAGCGGTCGCGCTCCGCCTCTGCTGCGGCGACGATGTCAGCGCATTGGCGGGCCAACGCTTCGTCGCCTCTTTCGAGCGCTTTCAGCGCATAGGGCTCGTGCTCGCGGGCGCGTCTGTCGGCTGCCTCGCGGGCCCGCTCATCGGCCATCTCGCGGGCCATCAGGCCGGTCAGTTCACGCGTCGCCTCGCCGACGCCGGCCGCGGCCTCGCGGAGTTCCTGCTCGAGAATCTTCAGCGCATTTGCGTCGATCACGGCCTGGCCGGCATCGACTTCGTAGGCGCGGAAGAGGGTGAAGAGTTTGCGGACGAACATCTCTACCTCCGCCCGCTGACGGGTTGCCGGGCGCTGGGCCGGATCGGTGCCCGACCGAGGACAGCGCCAGGCACGACCGCCGCTTCGTCCTCGAACCAGCGCCAATCGACGACGCAGTCTCGCGGGGCCTCGGCGTCGCCGCCCGGGCGACTGGCCGGGGTGGCTTCGCTTTGGACGGACAGGAAAATGGTGAAAGCCTTGCGGATAAACATGAGGAATCTCCATGAACTGAGCGCCTGCTCATTTTGTAAGTGAGTAATCACTCAATTACAAGCGAATAGTGCAAAGGCCCGTTTTTTCGACGTCTTTCCTCGTGGACGGGGCAGGAACCGCCCCCTAAGGTCGCCTCACCCAGACGAACCCTGTGGGAGAGACCGCTTCTTCGGAGGCGGCGCCGAAGGAGCAACCGGCCCCGGAAACTCTCAGGCAAACGGACCGCAGGAGGATGGGTCTCTGGAAAGTGGCCTGCGCCCCATCTGGCGTGCGCCCACCGACGAAGTAAGCCGGCAGCATCCGGCAAATCTTTCAGGTCTCCGGACAGAGGGGGTCGCGCGGCGCAGTACTTGCGTCGGGAAACGCGACTCTGGAGATCTTTTTGACCGAAACCTCTGCCGGCTCCCTCAAGCGCACGCCGCTTTACGCGCTGCATCGCGAACTCGGGGCGCGCATCGTGCCCTTCGCCGGCTACGAGATGCCCGTGCAATATCCTACCGGCATCCTGGCCGAGCATGCCCAGACCCGGACCGCGGCCGGCCTGTTCGACGTCTCGCACATGGGCCAGGTGCGGCTCACCGCCAAGCCCGGCCACAATGCGGCCAAGGCGCTGGAGTCGCTGGTGCCGGCCGACATCGCGGGCCTCGCACCCGGCCAGCAGCGCTACACGCAGTTCACCAACGACGAGCGGCGGCATACTCGACGATCTGATGGTGACCAGCACCGGCGATCATCTTCTCCTGGTGGTCAACGCCGCCTGCAAGGACGCCGACCTCGCGCACCTGCAGAAGCACCTCGCCGCGACCTGCGAGATCGAGCCGATGTTTTCGCGCGGGCTTCTGGCCCTGCAGGGTCCGCTGGCCGTGCAGGCGCTGGCGCGGCTCGTGCCGCAGGTCGCGGGCCTGAAGTTCATGACCGGCGCCTTCGTCGTGATCGACGGCGCGCGCTGCTACGTCACGCGTTCCGGCTACACCGGCTGCGACGGCTTCGAGATCTCGACGCCGGCCGATGCGCGCCGATGCCATCGCGCGCAAGCTTCTGGCCCAGCCGGAGGTCAAGCCGATCGGGCTCGGCGCGCGCGATTCGCTCCGCCTCGAAGCCGGCCTCTGCCTCTACGGCCACGACATCGACACCACGACCACGCCCGTCGAGGCGGTTCTCTTGTGGAGCATCGGCAAGGAACGTCGCGTGCAGGGCGGCTTCCCCGGCGCCGCCGTCATCATGAAGCAGATCGCCGAGGGCGCGCCGCGCAAGCGCGTCGGTCTTCTCCCCGAAGGCAAGGCGATCGCGCGCGAAGGCGCGGAGATCGTGCTCGGCGGCAAGATCGTCGGCAAGGTCACGTCGGGTGGCTTCGCGCCCACACTCGGGCGCGCGATCGCCATGGGCTATGTCGAACGCCCTCAGTCAGCCAACGGCACCAAGGTCGAACTCATCGTGCGCGGCAATCCAGTGCCGGCCGAGATCGTGCCCATGCCCTTCGTCAAACACACCTACTACCGCGGATAGGAGCTTTGGATGGCCAGCGTCAAATATAGCCAGGAACATGAGTGGATCAGCGTCGAAGGCGACGTCGGCACGATCGGCATCACCCAGTATGCGCAGGAACAGCTGGGCGACGTCGTGTTCGTCGATGTGCCCGCAGGCTGGCCGCAAGGTCGCGAAGGGCGAGGCCTGTGCCGTGGTCGAATCGGTGAAGGCGGCGTCCGACATCTACGCTCCCGTGTCGGGCGAGGTGACTGAAGCCAACGCAGCCCTCGCCGACTCCCCGGGCGACGTCAATGCCGAGCCGATGGGCAAGGGCTGGTTCTTCAAGCTGAAGCTCTCGGACAAGAGCGAGCTCGACGGCCTGATGGACCAGGCGGCCTACGAGGCGTTCGTGAAAAGCCTGGGCTGAGAAAGACCTGCCATGCGCTACCTTCCCCTCACCGCCACCGACCGCCGCGACATGCTGGCGGCGATCGGCGCCAAGTCGGTCGACGAGCTGTTCAAGGACGTGCCCGCCTCGGCGCGGCTTGCCGCCAAGGTCGGCGGACTGCCCGATCACCAGGGTGAGCTCGAGGTCGAGCGCGCCTTCCAGGCCTATGCCGCCAGGAACCTCTCGCCGTCCTCGGTGCCGTTCTTCATCGGCGCCGGCGCCTATCGCCACCATGTGCCGTCGACCGTCGATTACATGATCCAGCGCGGCGAGTTCCTGACGTCCTACACGCCCTACCAGCCCGAGATCACGCAGGGCACGCTGCAGTACCTGTTCGAGTTCCAGACCCAGGTGAGCGCTGCTCACCGGCATGGAGGTGGCCAACGCCTCGATGTATGACGGCTCGACCGGCGCGTCCGAGGCCGTGCTGATGGCCAACCGCATCACGCGCCGCCACAAGGCGTTGATTTCGGGCGGCCTGCATCCGCAGTATCGCCGCATCATCGAGACCACGGCGCACTGGGAAGGTTTCAGCGCCGTTGCGGGCGCGGCCGATCCCGAAGGGCTCGAGGACCTGATCGCCGCAGGTCGACAAGGAGACGTCCTGCGTCGTCGTTCAGAATCCGAGCTTCTTCGGCCATGTGCGCGATTTCGCCAAGCTCGCGGCCGCCTGCCATGCCGCCGGCGCGCTGCTGATCGTGGTGGTGACAGAGGTCGTCTCGCTCGGTCTTATAAAACCGCCGGGCGACATGGGCGCCGATATCGTGGTCTGCGAGGGCCAGTCGATCGGCAACGGGCTGGGCTTCGGCGGCCCCTATGTCGGCCTGTTCGCCACGCGCGACAAGTACGTGCGCCAGATGCCGGGCCGGCTGGTCGGCGAGACCGTCGATGCCGACGGCAAGCGCGGCTTCGTGCTGACGCTTTCCACACGCGAGCAGCACATCCGGCGCGAGAAGGCGACTTCCAACATCTGCACCAATGCCGGACTTTGCGCGCTGGCTTTCACCGTGCATCTCGCCTTGCTGGGCGAGGCGGGCTTCACGCGCCTGGCCGAGCTCAACCACGCCAAGGCGAGCGAGCTTGCCGACCGCGTTTCCGTCGCTCCCGGGTGTAAAGCTGCTGAACGACAGCTTCTTCAACGAATTCACCGTGCGCCTGCCCAAGCCGGCCGCGCCCGTGGTCGAGGCGTTGGCCGTCAAGCGCATCTTGGCGGGCGTACCGGTCTCGCGCCTGATCCCGGACGATCCCGCGGTCGAAAACCTGCTGCTGCTGACCGCCACCGAAACCGCGACCGAGCACGGCATGGCGCCGCTGGTCGCCGGCCTGAAGGAGGTGCTGTGATGGTCCAGTCGCTCGACCGTTCACAAGGTCGCGCGGGCGGTGTCTCGTCTGACACTGCCGCCGCACCCGCAACCTTCACCGGCAATCGCGCCTTGCAGATCGAGGAGCCGCTGATCTTCGAGATGGGCCAGCCTGGCCGGTGCGGCGTCGACCTGCCGGAGCCGCCGAAGGTAAAGGACCGTCTGAACGGGCTGCGCCGCAGCGGCGAGATCGGCCTGCCGGGACTCAGCGAGCCGCAGGTGGTGCAGCACTACACGCGGCTCAGCCAGAAGAACTACGCCATCGACATGGGCGTCTATCCGCTGGGCTCGTGCACCATGAAGCACAATCCGCGCCTCAACGAGAAGGTGGCGCGCCTGCCCGGCATCGGCGACCTCCATCCGCTGCAGCCTGTCTCGACCGTGCAGGGCGCGCTCGATCTGATCGATCGCCTGGCGCATTGGCTGAAGACGCTGACCGGCATGCCGGCCGTGGCGATGTCGCCCGCCGCCGGCGCGCATGGCGAGATGTGCGGCATGATGGCGATCGCCGCGGCCCTCGAGGCGCGCGGCGAACGCGCCCAACGCAAGACCGTGCTGGCGCCCGAATCGGCGCACGGCACCAATCCGGCGACGGCGGCGGCGCTCGGCTTCACCGTGAAGCCGATCCCGGCCAACGACCGCGGCCGCGTCGACCTCGCGGCGCTCAAGGCGGCGCTCGGGCCCGACGTGGCGGCGATCATGCTGACCAACCCCAACACCTGCGGCCTGTTCGAATCGGAGATCGTCGAGATCTCCCGCGCCGTGCACGAGGCCGGCGCGCTTCTTCTACTGCGACGGCGCCAACTTCAACGCCATCGTCGGCCGCGTGCGGCCGGGCGACCTCGGCGTCGACTGCATGCACATCAACCTGCACAAGACCTTCTCGACGCCGCACGGCGGCGGCGGGCCGGGCGCCGGTCCGGTGGTGCTGTCGGCGGCGCTGGCGCCCTATGCGCCCTATCCCTGGATCGTGAAGGACGGCGAGAAATGGCGGGTCGCCGAGGAGGGCGCGAAGGTCGAGGGCGCGCCCCTCGGGCGCCTGAAGGCCTTCCACGGCCAGATGGGCATGTTCACCCGCGCGCTGGCCTACATCATGAGCCATGGCGCCGACGGGCTGAAGCAGGTCGCCGAGGACGCGGTGCTGTCGGCCAACTACGTGATGGCGTCGCTGAAGGACGTCATGAGCCCGGCCTTCGAGGGGCCCTGCATGCACGAGGCGCTGTTCGACGACAGCTTCCTCAAGGACACCGGGGTCAGCACGCTCGACTTCGCCAAGGCGATGATCGACGAGGGCTACCATCCGATGACCATGTACTTCCCGCTGGTGGTGCATGGCGCGATGCTGATCGAGCCGACCGAGAGCCAGGCCAAGGAGGATCTCGACCTGTTCATCGCGGCGCTGCGTTCGCTCACGGAACGGGCCAAGACCGGTACCGCGGCCGAGGCATTCAAGGCCGCACCCCGGTTCGCGCCGCGTCGCCGGCTGGACGAGACCCTCGCGGCACGCAAGCCGGTGCTGCGTTGGCGGCCCTCGAACAATCCGCCCGAAGGTGATCCTCTGAAGCAAGCGGCGGAGTAAGCCGCCGCACAACGAATGGGGAGGGCGCATGCGGGTTTTCACGACGCTGCCGCAGGAAAACCTGGCCAAGGTCGGCGCGGCTGCCCAGGCGATCGAGGCCACCGGCTATACCGGCGTCAGCACCCAGGAGAACCGGCACGAGCCGTTCCTGTCGCTGGCCGTCGCTGGCGCCGCCACGAAACGCATCGAGCTGCACACCGGCGTCGCCATCGCCTTCGCCCGCTCGCCCATGGCCGTGGCCAATGTCGGCTGGGACCTGGCGTCAAGCTTCGGCGGGTCGCGCGTGACCTTGGGCATCGGCAGCCAGGTGCGCGCCCACAACGAGCGGCGCTTCTCCGTGCCGTGGACGCCGCCGGCACCGCGCATCCGCGAGTATGTGCAGGCGGTGCGGGCGATCTGGGCGGCATGGAAGGGCGACGGCAAGCTCAACTACGAGGGCAAGCATTACCGCTTCACCCTGATGACTCCCAACTTCGTGCCCGAGCCCTATGACGGCCCGTTGCCGCGGCTGGGCGTCGCCGCGGTCGGGCCGGTCATGCTGAAGGTGGCGGCCGAGGAGTCCGACGACGTGAAGCTCCATTCGTTCTGCACCCGCAAGTACCTCGAGCAGAACATCATGCCGATCCTGAATGCGGGACTCGCCGCCCGCGGCCGCTCGCGCGAGAGCTTCGAGATATCGGGCGGCGGCTTCGTCGTCACCGGCAAGGACGATGCAGCGGTCGCCAGGCTGTTCGACTGGGTGCGCTATCGCGTGGCTTTCTACGGCTCGACGCCGGCCTACTGGCCGGTGTTCGAGATCCATGGCCTGGGCGATCTCGGCCGCAAGCTCAACGCCATGACGCGCGCCGGCCAGTGGGACCAGATGGCCAAGGAAGTGTCCGACGATGTTGTGCACCTGTTCGCCGCGGTTGGCCGCCATGACCAGATCGCCAAGGCAATCGCAGAGCGCTTCGGCGGGCTGGTCGATTCCATCGGCGCCAGCGCCAACTCGGCCAAGCCTTCAGACCTGCCGCCGGATCTGCTGCAGGACCTGGCGAAGATCCCGACGGTCTACAAGCATTCATGATCGGACTTCCTCGCCCGTCATACGGGGGAGGATAGAGGAGGGGGGCAAGCCAAGATCGAAGCCCCTGCCGATTTCAGATCATGGACTCGGAGAGATCGTGTGTGGGGCTTTCCCCCTCCTGTATCCTCCCCCGTATGACGGGGGAGGATAAGAAAGGCGGGAAAAGAAAAGCCCCCGCCTTGCGGCGAGGGCCCCAGGTAGCCCGCGATTGATTTTATGCGGGCAATTCCGAAGTCTGAAAACTCAGTGCAGGCGGCGCGGCAGTTCGCCGATCGCCTCGGTGATCATGGCCTCGCTGCGACCCGCCCCTACCTGCTCGCGCAGGAGCGCGCGGGTCGCCGCCAGTGCCACGTCGACGGCGGTGTCGCGCACCTGCTTGGTGGCGGCGGTTTCGGACTGCGCGATGCGGTCGAGCGCCTGCTGTTCGCGCAGGGCCACCGCGGTCTTCAGGCTGGCTTCGGCCCGCGCCTGCATGCGCTGGGCCTCTTCGCGCGCCTGCTGGAGGATGGCGCCGCTCTCGGCCGCCGCCTGCGTCAGCGTGCGCTCGGCCTCCTGCTTGGCCTTGAGCGCCTCGTCGCGCAGGCGCTGGGCGTCTTCGAGCGCCTTGGCGATCAACGCGGCACGCTTGTCGAGGATGTCGGAGACGCGCCTCCACATCGTCTTGCCGGCCAGCGCGAAGAACAGCAGGAAGGCGACGCCGACCCAGAAGGCCGGATCGGAGAACATGCCGCCACCGTGTTCAGCGGCGGCGTCCGCCGCCCAAGCCGTGCCGATCATCGGCCGTCTCCCTTGATCGCCGCCGCGATCTTGCCGGTGAGCGCGCCGTGGTCGGCCGGCTGGCCGGCGAGCTTGGCATAGACGTCCCGGCCGATGTCGCTGGCCATGTGCTCGAGCCCGGCCATGACGTCGTCTCGCTGCCGGGCAATGCGCTGCTCGGCCTCGTTTATCTGCTTGGCCAGGCGATCATGCAGCTCGTTGAAGTGCGCCGCGGCTGCGGCGCTGTCGGCCTCGCCCCGTTCGCGCGTCAGGCGGCGGGCATCCTCGCGGGCGTCGGCCAGGCGTTTCTCGTAGGCCGCGACCAGGGCGCGGGTGTCCTCGTTGGCCTTCTCGGCCGCGTCGAGGTCGCCCTGGATCTTGGCCTGGCGCCTGGCCAGCGTGTCGGCGATCGCCGGCACCGCGAGTCGCGACATCACGAAGTAGAGGATCACGAAAGCGATCGCGAGCCAGACCAGCTGGGGCGCGAAGTCGTGGACGTCGAGCTGCGGCATGCCGCCGGCCGCGGACGCGCTGCCCACCATAGCGAGGGTGGCGAGGCCGCCTGCCAGCGCGCCGTAGACCGATTTCCGCATGATCGTTGGTTCCAAGCCCCAGTACGAGGAGTCTTAGAACACGAACAGGATCATGAAGGCGATGACCAGCGCGAACAGCGCGACGGCCTCGGTGAGCGCGAAGCCCAGCAGCACGTTGCCGAACACGCGGGGCGCCGCTTCCGGATTGCGCAGCGCGCCCGAGACGAAGCTGCCGAAGATGTTGCCGATGCCGACGCCGACGCCGGCGAGGGCGATGGTGGCGAGGCCGGCACCGATGAGCTTGGCTGCAGAGGCGTCCATTTGAAAGTTCCTTTCAGGAGGTGGATGTCAGTGACTGAGATGAATGGCGTCGTTGAGATAGAGGCAGGTCAGGATCGCGAACACATAGGCCTGCAGGAAGGCAATCAGCAGCTCGAGGCCGGTGAACACCACGATGAAGGCCAGCGGCGCCCAGCCGCCGATGATTCCCAGCATGACCACGAAGCCGCCGAACACCTTCAGCATGGTGTGGCCGGCCAGCATGTTGGCGAACAGCCGGATCGCCAGGCTGAACGGGCGGATGAAGTAGGAGATGATCTCGATCGGCACCAGCAGCAGCAGGAGCACGAACGGCACGCCCTTCGGCACGAACAGCGACAGGAAGTGCAGGCCGTGCCGGGCGAAGCCGATGATGGTGACGCCGATGAACACGAAGGCCGCCATCGCGAAGGTGACGACGATGTGGCTGGTCGGCGTGAACGAGTAGGGCACCAGGCCCAGCACGTTGCAGAACAGGATGAAGATGAAGAGGGTCAGGATGAAGGGGAAGTACTTCTTGCCGCTGTCGCCCACATTGTCGCGCACCATGCCGGCGATGAACTCGTAGCCCAGTTCGGCGACCGACTGCAGCTTGCCGGGCACCAGGGCGCGCTGGCGCATGCCCCAGACGAACACGGCCGTCGCCAGGATCACGGCAATGATCATCCAGGTCGAGGAGTTCGTGAACGAGGCGTCGATGCCAAAAAGATTGAGGTGAAGCAGCCGCTTGATCTCGAACTGCTCCATCGGGCTATGCATTTGGCTTACCTCATCCCCACTTCAATCCACGCCGCGACCGCTTCAGGGCAGGCGACGATTCCCCTCGTCACCCCCGGCGGCATCCTTCGAGTACGCTCGAATGGCGCGCCAGGCATTGTTGACGCCGGCGATGAAACCCAGAACGAGGCCCGTCACCAATGAATAAGGCGCCCAACCCAACCAGCGGTCGATCCAATAGCCGAGGAACCCCCCGACCAAAAGGCCCGCGATCATATCGACCAAAATCCGATAGGCAACGCTTGTCTGGCGGTGCGACATTACGTTGCTCGGCGGCTCGCTCGGGCGCGGTTTCGGGCTGGCCGCTCGCGCTGCCTTGAGTTTCGCCTCCATCTCCTCGACGCCCCGCCGGGCCCCTTCGGGGTCGGCGTCTTTGGGTGGATTTTCCATTTAAATCAACCTGTTAGCGTCTTGGAGCGCGGACCGCCAAGTCCGTCTCATGAGGTTGAGCGGACCTGGAGGTCCGCGCTCCAAAGACATGATTACGCTTTCAGCACCGAGAATTTCGCGTCGCCGTCACGCGCCACCTGCGGCACCAGATCGACCTCCCAGTCGAGATACTGCCGCATCGCCGCTTCGATATTCTCTTTGAAGTCATAAGGCCGGTACCACACGTCTGTCGGCGGATCGGCCATCCGGGTATGTCCGGCCTCGATGGCGAGCTTGGCGTCGCGCCAGGCCTTCATGCCGCCCGCCAGGATCGCCACCGGCAGGCCGCCCGCCGCCGCCTCGGCCTCGGCGGCGGCCAGCGCGGCGATCTCGCCGTCGGGTGAAACCAGCACGATGCGGTTCACGGCCTCCTGCTTGGCCAGCATCTCCGGGAGGGTCTTGCCCAGGTTGGCGCGCACGGCGAACCAGGCACCCGGGACGTGGCCGTCGCGGTAGCGCAGGCTCGTGTCGAGATCGATCACCAGCGCATGCTCCAGCGACTTCTGCAGCTCGGCGGGCGCGACGGCCGCCGGCGCCGGCAGCACGAAGCCCTTGGGGAACCGCGGTTCGGCCTCGGTGGTGAGTTCGCTCGGCACCGGCTTGTGGTCCAGCACGTAAACGTCGTTCCAGTCCATCTGCATCAGCCAGTGCGCCGTCATGGTGGCACGCACGCCGTCATTGTCGTGCAGCACGATGGTCGCGTGACGGGCGCCGACATACTGGTCGGTCGCCTGCACGAGCTGGCCGCCCGCGGCATGGCGGAAGCCTTTCAGATGTCCCTTCGCGTATTCGGCCGGATCGCGCACGTCGAGGCGATAGAGCGGGCCGCCTTTGGCCTCAAGCGCGGCCAGGCCTGCTTTGTCGATCTTCTTCACCTTCATCCTGGCGGCGATGTTCGCTGCCGCCGCCTGCGCAAACTTCGCGGCCTCGGGCCCTTGCGGTCCGAAGCTCCTGGTCTCGCCGCGCGCCACCTTCAGGCCGGCGAGATGCCAGCCCATGGTGCCGTTCTTGAGCGCGATCACCTTGTTGGGCAGGCCGGCATTGATCAGCGACTGCGCGCCGATGATCGAGCGCGTACGGCCGGCGCAATTCACCACCACCAGGGTCTCGGGATTGGGCACCAGGTCCTTGACCCGATAGACCAGCTCGGCGCCGGGGCAGTCGATGCCGCCCGGGATCGACATGTTGTTGAATTCCGGCATCGGCCGCGAATCCAGGATCACCAGGTCGGTCTTGGCGTCGACGAGTTTCTGCAGGTCGGCGGCATCGATGCGCGGCGTGTCGTTCTCATGCTCGACCACCTCGCCGAACGCCTTGCTGGGCACGTTGACGCCGGTGAAGACTTCGCAGCCTGCGTCGCGCCAGGCCTTCAGGCCGCCCTTCATGATGGCGAGATCGGTGTAGCCCATTTGGGAGAGCCTGGCGGCGGCCCGATTGGCGCGCCCGCCCCATTGCGGATCCAGGCCGTCCTCGCCGCTATCCATCAGCACGATCCGCGTGTTCGGATCGGGCAGCAGGGCGAGCGCGCGCGGCTCGAGCCTGGACAGCGGCAGCGGCGTGGCGAACAGCGGATGGCCCTGGATCGAGAACTCGCCCTCCTCGCGCACGTCGAAGAAGGCGAACATCTCGCCAGACTTCAGCATTGCCTTGACCTGCTGCACCGACAGCAGCGGCGTCAGGATCTTGGCCTTGGCCATGAACCGCTTGGCCGCCGCCGTCGCCATGTCGACCGACAGGCGGTCGGGCAAATGCTCCAGGCTGAGGCCATAGAAATGGAGATGCAGCGCATCGCCTGAGCCCGCCGGCGTCTCGATGTGGTGGAAGTCGTCGGGCAGGTAGCAGATGACGTCGCCGCGGCGCAGCGTCTTTTCCTTGGCCGGCGCCTCGCGCAGCTTCACCACGCCCTCCTGCGCGCCGTTGTCGAGGCGCTCGTAGACGACGTTGCGTTCGGCGCCGTGGACACCGGCGATGATCGCCCAGGTCGTGTGATTGTGCGGCGGCACTTTCTTGCCGGCGCCGCCGGCGGAGGCATAGAGCGCGAAACGATGGTCGGGATCCTCGCTCAGGCGATAGATGCCGCCGTCGGCGCCGAGCGGGAATTCGTCCTGCGGGAACAGCTCGGCGCGGCTGGCGAGCGATGCCAGGAGGCCGCCGATCTTCTCCAGGGTCGTGTAGTTGACGCCGTTCTGCTCGATGCGGCGGGCCTCGTCGACCAGGTGCCGGATAGCCGCGGTGCGCTCTTGATGCAGGTTCATGGGATCCTCCGTGGTGCCCAGTATAGCGGGCCTTGGGGCGTGTGGCGCCTGTCGCCCTACTTGTCGCTGTGCGGCTATCCACCTACGGTGGGACCATGAAGCATTTCGTTTCGGTCGTCCTGCTGGGAGCAGCGACGATGCTGGCGGCCTCGGCCCTGGCGCAGACGGTGACCAAGCCGCCGGCCAAGCCGGCGCCCGCCACCAAGACGGCCGCGGCAACCGCCCGTCCCGCGGCTGCGCACCCGACGGCTCACCCGTCCGCCGTTCATCCAACCATCGTGCCGCGCCGGCCGGTCTTCGTGCCGCCGCCCCCGGTGATCGAGCTCGACGAGATCGCCGTCGTGCCGGACCTGCCCACGGTGCTCGATACCGACGCGCGAGAGACCTACCGTCGCATCTTCCAGGCGCAGGCGGCCGGCCAGTTCGCCCAGGCCGACGCCGACATCGCCCGGCTCAAGGACAAGACCCTGATGGGCTATGTCGGCGCCCAGCGCCTGCTAAGTCCGGGCCATCCCGCGCGCTACGAAGAGCTCGCCGCCTGGCTGCAGGAGTACAACGACCATCCCGATGCGCCGGCGATCTACCGCCTGGCGCTTTCCCGCCGCACGCCCGGTTCGCCCGAGCTGACGCCGTCGAGCTTCGTCAGCCAGGCACCGTCCTCGCCCAGCTTCGCCGCCGCCCGCACCGTCAGCGGCGCCGACGCCGGCCGCGCCGCCGAGCTTCGGGCGCGGCTGCAGGGCATGGCCGACGATGGCGGCTATAACGCAGCCTTCGCGCTGCTTGACCAGAAGTCGACGGCCGACGTCCTCGGACCGCAGGAGGTCGAGCTGTGGCGCGGCCGCATCCGGACCCGCGCGCTCGAGGCCGATTCGCAGAACAGTGTGCAGCTGCCGGTCGATGTCGGCCTGCCGCCCGACGCCAACTGGAACGCGGCCCTCTCGGGCTTCGTGCGCGGCAACATGGCCGATTCGGCGCGCCGCTTCGAGATGGTGGCCGATGCGGCGCCCGACCGCGCCTCGTCGTGGACGCTGTCGGCCGGTTCGTTCTGGGCGGCGCGCGCCAACCTGCTGGCCGGCAATCCGCAGAAATTCGCGCCCTATCTCAAGCGCGCGGCGCTGCACGGCCGCACTTTCTACGGCCTGATCGCCCAGAAGGCGCTCGGCATGCGCATCGAGCCGGACTGGAACGTGCCGGCGCTCGATCGCTCCCGGGCAGACGTAATGCGCAACGACCGCGTCGGTCGCCGCGCGCTTGCCTTGCTGCAGCTTGGCGCGGCGACCGCGGCGGAGCGCGAGCTCTTTTCGGCTTCGATCGACGCCGATCCGCGCTACATCGAAGCCATTCTTGCGCTCGCGCAGAAGGCCTCGCTGCCCAGCCTGTCGGCCAAGGTCGGCAACGCCAACTGGGACCAGCGCCACAACATCAAGGGCTTCGACGGCGCGGTCTATCCGCTGCCGCCATGGCAGCCCGCCGGCGGCTACTCGGTGGACCGCGCGCTGCTCTGGGGCTTCATGCGCCAGGAATTCGGCGTTCAATCCCAAGGCGCGCTCCTATGTCGGCGCCATGGGCCTGATGCAGCTGATGCCGGGCACCGCGCGGCTCGTCGTCAGGAATACCTCGCCCGACCAGATGGGCGCCAACTTCTACGATCCGTCGACCAACATCGCGCTCGGACAGGCCTATATCGGTTCCCTGCTGAGCGAGGTCGACAACAACCTGGTGCGCACCGCGGCTGGCTACAATGGCGGGCCGGGCAACGTCATGCGCTGGGACAATTCGCTCAACGCCTCGCAGGATCCGCTGCTCTACGTCGCCTCGATCCCGCTCAACGAGACGCGCGACTTCGTGCAGCGCGTGCTGGCCAACTACTGGATGTACCAGATCCGGCTCGGCCAGCCGACGCCGTCGCTCGACCAGATCGCCGCCCACGAATGGCCGCGCTACACGCCGCAGGACACCGGGCGTTGACCCTCCCGGCTATGTGACCATATGATATGGTCACATAGGAACCGGACCATGGATAGGAAGATCAACGCCGCCGCCTTCAAGGCGAAGTGCCTTGCCCTGATCGACGAGGTCGCCGAGAGCGGCCAGCCCATCACCGTCACCAAGCGCGGCAAGGCGAAGGTGCAGATCGTCGCCGTGCGCGAGAAGCCCAAGACGCTCATCGGCGCTACGAAGGGTACCTTCAAGATCATTGGCGACATCGTCGGTCCAATCGACGAGCGAGTACGACGAAGATCGCGAATGGCGAAATATCACTGGGCAATTCGATGACCCTCCTGCTCGATACACACACCATCCTGTGGATGACCGAGGACGTGCCAAGCCTCGGAAGGGCCGCCAAGACGGAGTTGCGACGCCGCACTCGCCGCAGGTGAGACTCGCGGTTCCGACGATCGTCTTCTACGAAGTTGGCCGACTATTGCAGCGCGGCCGCATCGATGGGCCACCGAGCGTTCGGGACTGGCGGGCTAATAGCTGCTAACGCTGGGCGTTCGAGAAATCTCACTGTCGGCTGAGATCGCCATGTGTGCCGCGGACCTCGATGATCTGCACCGCGACCCGATTCGATCGCATCATCGTTGCAACGGCCCTGGTCGAAGACGCCGTGTTGCTGACGGCCGATCAA
>CAVXWG010000006.1:0-23685 GCA_963765385.1 uncultured Alphaproteobacteria bacterium
TCCCGCCAATCGCGCCTGGATGATGGGCAAGACCTATCGCGATGCGCTGGAACCGGGCCAGGTAATGAGCGGCTTTGCCATCGGCGAGGTGGTCGAATCCAGGACGGGCGGGCTCAAGGCCGGCGACATCGTCGAGGGCGATTGGGGCTGGCAGGACTATGCCGCGGTGCCTGCACGGCGCCTCGCCAAGCGCACGACCGAGGCGCCGCTGGAACTCCTGATCGGCCCGCTCAGCGTCACCGGGCTCACCGCCTATTTCGGCCTGCTCGAAGTCGGCCAGCCCAAGCCCGGCGATACCGTGCTGGTCTCGGCCGCCGCCGGCGCGGTGGGAACGATGGTCGGCCAGATCGCCAAGCTCGCCGGCTGTCGCGTCGTCGGCACGGCGGGCGGGCAGGACAAGTGCGACTGGCTCACGCGCGAGCTCGGCTTCGATGCGGCGGTCGACTACAAGGCAGGCGGCGTGCGCCGTGCGCTGGCGGCAGCCTGCCCGAACGGCATCGACGTCTATTTCGACAATACCGGCGGCGCGGTGCTCGACGCGGCGCTGTCGCTGATGAATTTGCGCGGCCGCATCGCCTGTTGCGGCAACGTCTCGCAATATGACGTCGAGAAGCCCGCGCCCGGGCCGATGGCGGTGCCCGGCCTCGTGGTGACCAAGCGCCTGCGCATGGAAGGTTTCATCGTCATGGATTTCTACGACCGCCGCGCCGAGGCCGAAGCGCGGCTGGCGCGCTGGGTCAGCGAGGGGAAAATCAAGGCCGTGGTCGATGTCGTCGACGGCCTCGACAAGGCGCCCGAAGCGCTGATCGGCCTGTTCGCCGGCAAGAACCGCGGCAAGATGGCGGTAAGAGTTAACGGACCGCGGGCGTCCCGCCCGCATTCATGAGCGGGCGGGACGCCCGCGGTCCGGAAGACTAACGCCCGACGAACACCGGCTTCCGCTTCTCCACGAACGCCCGCACCGCCTCCTTGTGATCCTCGGTGCGCGAGGCCTGTACTAGGCGCTCGGCCTCGCGGTAGAGCGCGGTGGGGTAGTCGACGTGGAGCGCGTCGTCGAGATTGTCCTTCATGTTGCGCAGCGCCACCCGCGGACCCTCGGCCAGCGACCTGGCGAAGGCGAAGGCTTCCTCCTGCAGCTTGGCGTCGTCGACGATGCGGTTGACCAGGCCGATGCGCTCGCAGCGCTCGGCGTCGACCCGCTCGGCGGTGAACATCAGCTCGCGCGCCCGCACCGATCCCACGGCCCGGGTCAGCAGCCAGGCGATGCCGTAGTCGCCGCTGAGGCCGACCCGCGCATAGCCCGTGCTGACGAAGGCCGACCGGGCGGCGATGCGGATGTCGCAGGCGAGTGCGATGGCCAGCCCGGCGCCGGCGGCCGCGCCCGGCAACGCCGCGATGGTGGGCTTGCGCACCGCAACCAGCGCGCCGGTCAGCGCGGCCTGGCGCTGACGCAAATCGGTAACCCGTTCGTCGAAGCCCATCTGGCCGCGCGGCCCGCGGCCACCCATGCCCTTGACGTCGCCGCCGCTGCAGAAGGCGCTGCCGGCGCCGGTGATCAGCAGGGCGCCGACGTCGGGGTCCTCGCCGCGCTCCTTGATCTGGGTGCGCAGTGCCGGTGTCAATTTGTCCGACATGGCGTTGCGCGCCTCCGGCCGGTTGAGCGTGATCAGCGCCACGCCGTCGCCGACGGCGCACAAAAGTTCGGTTGTACCGGTGTCGATTTCCATGAGATTTTCTCCTCCTCATGACATTCCCGATCACCGAACACACCGTCAAGACCACCCGCCACGCGACAGGCTATCTTGCCTGCGGAGCGGAAGGCGCGCCGCTTCTGATCTTCTGCCATGGTTGGCCCGAGCTCTCGCTTTCGTGGCGGCATCAGTTGCCGGCGATGGCCGCCCTCGGCTTCCGCTGCATCGCGCCCGACATGCGCGGCTATGGCCGCTCGAACACCTACGGCCGCCACGAGGATTTCGCCCAGGAGCTGATCGTCGAGGACATGCTGGAGCTGCTGGCCTCGCTCGGCTGCGCCCCTGGACAAGATCGTGCGGTATGGATCGGCCATGACTGGGGCAGTCCCGTAGTATGGAACATGGCGTCCCATCATCCCGACAAGACGGCGGGCGTGGCGAGCCTGTGCGTTCCCTACCTCGCATCGGGCTTCACCCTGGAAAACGTGGTGTCGCTGGTCGACCGCAAGGTCTATCCCGAGGCCGAGTTCCCGGCGGGCCAATGGGACTACCAGTTCTTCTATGAGGAGAGCTTCGACAAGGCCTGCAAGGGCTTCGACGCCAACGTCCGCAACGTCGTGAAGGCGCTGTTCCGCAAGGGCGATCCCAACGCTGTGGGCAAGCCCAGCCGCACCGCGTCGGTCCGCAAGAGCGGCGGCTGGTTCGGCGGTGCCGCCTTTCCCGACGTGCCGCGCGACCCCGACGTCATCACCGAACAGGACATGGAGGCGTATACCGCGGCGCTGACCAGGAATGGCTTCTTCGGGCCGGACTCCTGGTACATGAACCACAAGGCCAACGGTGCCTACGCCAAGCGCTCGAAGAACGGCGGCAAGCTTTCGATGCCGGTGCTGTTCCTGCATGGCGCCTACGATACGACCTGCGAGACGATGCGGTCCCGTCTCGCCGAGCCGATGCGGCAGGATTGCACCGACCTCACCGAGGTGGTGGTGAATTCCGGCCATTGGATGGCGCAGGAGAAGCCGGTCGCCGTGAACGCCGCGCTGGCGAAGTGGCTGGCGGCGAAGCTGCCCGACTATTGGAAGACCTGATCATGCGCAGCGTTTCGATCGTGCTTGTGGCCGCGGCGAGCCTGGCGTCGGCCTGGCCGGCGTTCGCGCAGCCGGCAGCGGCGCCGAAGGACAAGCCGCCCGCGAAGGCGGCAGCACCTGCCGCACCGGACCAACCGCTGCCGACGCTCAACATCGTGGTGTCGCAGCGCGACCGCGATGCCGCCTATGCGTACTACCGCGACGAGATCGCCGCCGGCCGCTGTCCTCCGCCTTTGGTCAGGAAGAACAACGCCTGTGCGGCACCAGCCGCCGGCAAGCAGGTCTGGAAACTGGACCAGCCGCTGCCGGAGGGCGTCACGGGCGAGGCGCTGCCGGCCGCGCTGATCGGCAAGCTCTCGTCGTCCCGGGCCGGCTACCAGTATCTGCGCATCGACAACGACATTCTGGTCGTGGGTGTCGGCACCCGAAGCGTCGCGGCCCTGGTGGCCGATCTCAGCCGACTGTAGCGTCTCGACTTTGAAGTTCGTCGGATCATTGAAGAGACCGCATCGCTCAAACCAGCCGTCATCCCGAGCGCAGCGAGGGACCTTTTAGCGACCGCCGATCAAAGGTCCCTCGCTACGCTCGGGATGACAACGGGTCGGATCAAACGCCAAGTGCAAATCACACGAACTTCTGAACCAAGAAACTAGCCGCGCTTGAGCGCCGCGAGGCGGTCCAGGCTCTCCTTCGGCCACGTCTTGCTCGTCTGTAGTACTCCGTTCACCGCCGGCGTGCCTTCGCGGCAGCACGACCCACGGCTGCTTCGACAGGGTGAAGATGTGGATGTCGGGCGGCAGCGCGGTCGGGCTCATCGAGCGTGCCGACGCGGACGAAGCGCACGCGCTCGCCGGCGCCCGCATAGTTGCTCCACACGGCGACGCGGCACCGCGGGCAGCGCGCGATCGTCTGGCCCTTGCCGCTCGCCGACGGCGTATCGACCGACCTCGGGCTCGCCGCTCAGCAACTCGACGCGGTCGGCCTCGATCATGGCATTGAGCGCAAACGCGGCGCCGGTCTCGCGCTGGCACCAGCGGCAGTGGCAGCAATGCACGATCAGTGGCTTCGACGTCACGCGATAGCGCACGTGGCGGCAGGTGCAGCCACCCTCGTGGGTCTCGCTCTTGCTGGTCATGGCCCGCGGCTCCCGGCTAAGGTTCGGCGCTGCAATAGCATTCGATCGGGGGAAGAGAAATGGCCGGACGTCTCGAGGGCAAGGTGGCGGTGGTGACGGGCGCGGCGCCGCGCGGCGAGGGCGTCGGCAACGGCATGGCGACGGCGGTCATGTTCGCGCGCGAGGGCGCCCGGGTGGTGCTGGTCAATCGCAGCGCCGAGCGCGCCGACAAGCTCGCCAAGCAGATCAAGGACGAAGGCGGCGAGGCCGCCGTGTTCGCCGGCGACGTCGCCAAGGCCGACGCCGCCCAGGCGATGGCCGACTTCGCCGCCGAGAAATACGGCCGGCTCGACATCCTGCACAACAATGTCGGCATCGGCGCGCCGGGCACGCCCGAGACCGTGACCCTGGCCGACTGGCACAAGGTGCTGGAGGCCAACCTCACCACCACCATGCTGTGCACCAAGTACTGCCTGCCCAAGATGAAGCAAGGCGGCGGCGGCTCGATCATCATGGTGTCGTCGATCGCGGGTGCCCTCGGCCTGATCGGCAGCCCCGGTGCCGTCGCCTATGCGACGGCCAAGGCCGGCCTGCACGGCTTCACCATGTCGGTGGCAGCCGACTATGCGACCGAGAACATCCGCGCCAACTGCATCGTCGTGGGCTCGGTGCATACGCCCATGGTGGCGCACATGGGCGCCGAGGCGCGCGAGCGGCGCAAGAACATGGTGCCGATGAAGACCGAGGGCACGGCGTGGGACATCGCCCATGGCGCTGTCTATCTCGCCTCCGACGAATTCACGCTGGGTGACCGGCCTGCTGCTGCCGATCGACGGCGGGTTGGTGGCGCTGCGGCAGTGGCCGCGCTGATGATACCTACAAAGCAGGGCCGCTGCTATTGGAATGCTTCGCTGCATGCCGCCGAAAATGTGGAGAAGCTTTTCGACGAGCAGCGCGACGGTAGAAACTTGGAACCAATCTCTCGCGCTGCCTCGAGTTTTCTTAAACCCGTCGAGAAATAGCCGGCGTTCTGAAGGACGCGTTCCAATGCTTCCCAAGTCCCACCTAAGATAGCATCTGAATCTCGGAATGCTGCTTTGCCGGGGATTTTGGAAGATACCCTAGGATAAGCTTCGCCGACGGCTGCCCAATCCCCAAAATACCATGCCTCTAATTCTTCAACGGCAATCCTATTTACGATTTGCCAAGGGTCCTGGGCAACCAACGTACGCGAGCGAAGACCTGCGTTCTTCGCTGTCTCCTCTAAGTGCTGCTTCAGTTCAATGCAATTGTCGTCGTCTCGATCAACCACGACAATGATACGATAGTTGGACGGTAACCATTTCTTGTATCCACGAAGTCGGTCCGGAAGTTTGCGCAAGAGGTCCCCCTTTCCTTGAAAAGGGTATACCTCAAAAGTTTTATTGGGCGGGGTGATGTTGGGTAAGATGATTCGGAGGAATGCTTCCATCGAAGGCTCTTCGACCAAGATTTCTAGATGGTCGGCTGTCACGCGATTCTCCGATGAAGACTTGATGGTCCTCCTTCATTTACTAGGGGGTCGCCTACACCGAATTGGCCTTCGAGCCACAGATCGCCTAGAGAAGCGCCGGTTTCCATGAACTCCGAGATCCCAGGAATATCAGCGGCTCGGATAGCTTGAGTATAGCCGCTTTCATTACGGTAAAGTACGCGGACTTCTTGAGGTCTAAGCGCATTAATGAAAAATGGTGAATGCGTGGTAACCAGCAACTGTGCACGTTCAGCAGCAGCGCGGCATTCCTCAGCCAATTCAGGAAGAAGTCTTGGATGCAGAAAATTCTCTGGCTCTTCAATTCCAATGAATGGCGGCGGCGCTGGATCATAAAGAAGGACGAGATAGGCGAGCATCTTTAGCGTTCCGTCTGATGCGAACCGCGCAAGGACTGGATTTTCAAATGGCGCATCTTTGATCTGAAGCAAAAGTCGGCCATCGGCCATTGCCTCTGCCAGAACCTTCTCGATGCGTGGCACCCGGGCGCGGAGAACGGAAAATATGCGCTCTAATCTATCTGGATGTTGTTCTGCGAGGTATTGAATTACATTCGCGACGTTGTCACCGGTGCGTGACAAGCGCTCTTGCGGACCGGCATCAGGTTGTCCGCGAGTTTGATCGACCGAGAAATAAGATACGTACCAACCGGTGATGAAGTCCCGAAGCGCTGCTACTCTAGGGTGTTCAGCAAACTGTCCGAGCGCATTTACAGCAATAAGGTCCGCTGACTTTAGTGGAACGTCTAAGCGGCGGTCCTCTGCATCCGGTAGCTCCCCACTAATGGCACGGCCTTTGCCGTCTTTGTAGTCCAAGAATCGAAATGGCCGACCGTGACTACCGCGTTTCCATTGCAGCCATTCCTCAACGACGACAGGAATCCCGTCTCGCTCATCAACGGCGAGATGATATGTAATTACGGGGTACTCACGTTCGCGATATTTGATTTCAATTACAACTGGGCCTTCGCCGCCGCGTGTCTTGAGCTCCTTTGCGCGACCTCTGCGGTCCCAAGCTCGACGCAATCCTGATTCAAAGCACTCGGACAGAAAAGCAAACACATCAAAGACTGTCGATTTTCCGCTCCCATTTGGGCCAAGGAGAGCAGTGAGCGGAGTTAAATTCTTGAATTCAACATTTCGAAGTGCGCGATAGTTCTCTACGCGCATATACTCGAGACGTGCCTCACGAGTGGGACGTGTGGCCATTCGGCAGTTCCTCTGAGATTATCATGGATTGATTGTGCCCTTTCCGGGCGCTTGTCGCTATTGGTGATGATGCTGGAAAACTCAGTGTGCTGACGCCACTAGCTTCTAGGAATAGCCAAGGTTGTTATTAGTCGGCCATCGTTGGTGCCTTGGCTAGTAGCGCCGGTCGTGGTGCCAAGTGTATAGTCCGCTCGCCACGATGATGGCAGCGCCCGCGAGCGTCCAACCGTCGGGGATGTCGCCGAACACGATGGCGCCCAGGATCGTGACCCAGACCAGCAGGGTGTAGCTGTAGGGCTGCACGGCACCGGCCTCGGCATGGTCGAAGGCCTTGATCAAGGCGTAGTGCGCCAGCGCGCCCAGCAGGGCGGTCGCGATCAGCAGGGTCCCGCTGAAAGCGTCCGGCCATTGCCAGTCGAACGGCGCGACCAGCGTGGTCGCGGCGAAGGCGGCGAAGGCCGACCAGACCAGCGTCGTCTCGGCCGGGTCCTCGCGTGAACACAACCGCACGAGGATCTGATAGCCGGCCCACATGAAGGCGCCGAGCAAGGGCAGCAGCATGGGCCAGTCGAACGTCCGGAACCCCGGATGCACGATCAGCAGCACGCCCGCGAAGCCCGTGGCGACGGCCAGCCAGCGCGCCGGGCCGGCGCGCTCGCCCAGGAACAGCACGCCGAGCGCGATCACGATCAGCGGCGCGGTGGCGGCAAGGGCATGCGCGTCGGCCAGCGGCAGGTATTTGAAGGCCAGCACGAAGATGGCGCTTTCGATCACCGCCAGCACCGCGCGCCCAGCCTGCAGCCAGGGCCGCCGGGTGCGGAATGACGCGCGCAGCCCGGTGCGCCGCACGACGAGCCAGGCGAACAAGCAGAACACGCCATAGCGGATCCACATCATTTGGCCGATCGCGTAGTCGGCGACCAGCCATTTGCTCATCGCGTCCATGCCGGCGAAGCCCAGCATGGCCAGGACGATGTAGAGGGCGCCGAGCGAGAGGTTGCTGCGCTTGGCCGGGGTCACTCCGCCGCCGCGCGCTGCGCGGGCGGGCGGAAAGCGGGGATCACGCGCTCGGCGAAGAGCTTCAGGCTCTTCATCGTCTTCTCGCGGCCGTAGTAGGGCGGGTAGTGCAGCAGCAGGGAGGTCATGCCGGTGCGTGCCTGCATCTCGCGCAGGCGGGCGACCACGGTCTCGGCCGAGCCGTGCAGCAGCGTCGAGGCGAGATCGTCGTATTTGATCGCACTGCCCTTCTCGGAGACGGAGCCGAGATAGCCGCTGGTTCCCGAGCCGCCGAAATGCGAGATGTGGCGCACGATCGCCTCTTCGGTCTCCGCGCGTGCCTGCTTGTCGGTGTCGGCGATATAGACCCAGCGGGCGATGTCGATCTCGCCGGCCGCGGGATTCCGCCGCCGCTCCGGCGTCGCCATGCCGAGCTCGCGCTTGTAGAGCGCCGTCTGCGCCGCCAGGGTCTCGACGCTGGGCAGGGTCGAGAGCATCAGGCCGAAGCCGTTGCGGCCGCTGTAGCCGATCGAACGATCGGTGCCGCCCGCCATGTAGAGCGGCGGATGCGGCATCTGTATCGGGTGGGGCAGCATCTCGTAGGGCGCCTGGACGGTGCCCTGGTAGTACTTGCCCTTGTGGTCCCAGCGGTGCCGATGGAAGGCATCGAACATCAGACCGACCGACTCCTCGACGATGTCGCGGCGGCTGTCGAAATCCTTGCCCAGTCCCACGAACTCGTAGGGCCGGTAGCCCGAGCCGATGCCCAGCCGCACGCGGCCGTTGGACAGGATGTCGACGAAGGCGGTGTTTTCGACCACGCGGATCGGGTCGTAGAGCGGCAAGGTGATGACGGCCGCGCCGATCTTGATGCGGCTGGTCTTGGCCGCGAGATAGGCCATGTAGGCGAAGCAGTCCGGCATGATGCCGTAGCTGGTGGCGAAATGGTGCTCGGCGATCCAGGCGGTGTCGTAGCCCAGCCGTTCGGCCTCGAGGATCTCGTCGGTCGTGCGCGCATGCACGTCGCGGTGCGGGTAGGGCTCTTCCTGGGGATTGGGATGCGAGGTGAAAAGAACGCCGAATTCCATGTTTCCTCACTCTTTCGTTGCGCGATCCTAGGACGGCAGACATGCACTTGCCAGCGGTTGACGGTCCGCATGGCGAGCGTACCCTCGCAGGCAACGCTCGGAGGGCTGCCATGACATTCGACCTCGTCGTCAAGAACGGCATGATCGTCGATGGTACCGGACTGCCGCGCTATCGCGGCGACATCGGCGTCAAGGATGGAAAGATCGCCGAGATCGGCCGCATCGCCGGCGACGGCGAAGGAGACCCTCGATGCCGAGGGCCACGTGGTGACGCCGGGCTTCGTCGACGGCCACACCCACATGGACGCGCAGATCTTCTGGGATCCGATCGGCACCAGCTCGTGCTTCCAGGGCGTGACCAGCGTGGTCATGGGCAATTGCGGCTTCACCCTGGCGCCCTGCCGCGAGAGCGAGGCCGACCTCGTGATGCGCAATCTCGAGCGCGCCGAGGACATCAGCCGCGCCGCCATGAAGGCCGGCATCAAGTGGCGCTGGGAGACCTTCCCCGAATTCCTCGACGTGCTCGACACGCTGCCCAAGGGCATCAACTACGCGGGCTATGTGGGTCACTGCGCGCTGCGCACCTACGTGATGGGCCAGCGCGCCTTCACCGACCAGGCGACCGAGGACGATCTCCGGGCGATGGTGCATCACACCAGGGAATCGATCGCCGCCGGCGCCCACGGCTTCTCGACCACGCGCAGCGCCAGTCACATGACCTCGGACGACAAGCCGGTGGCGAGCCGGCTCGCGACCTGGGAAGAGTTCGAGACGCTGGTCAAGGCGATGGGCGCGGGCATGGTCGAGGTCGCCGGCGAACCGCGCGGCGCCGAAGGCGACAAGGCGCGGCAATATTACGAAGGCCTCAGCAAGCTCGCCATCGAGAGCGGCCGGCCGATCACCTTCGGCCTGTTCGGTCGGCGCAGCAATCCCGGCAGCTGGCGCACCACCTTCGACATCATCGAGCGCACCGCGCAGAAGGGCGGCCGCATGTTCGCCCAGGTGCACAGCCGGGCGCTGAACGTGCTGCTGTCCTTCGAGACGCAGCTGCCGTTCGACAAGTGGGACATGTGGCGCGACATGCGCAAGCTGCCGCTCGGCGAGCAGAAGCAGTGGCTGCTCGACGCCGACAAGCGCCGCCGCCTGGTCGAGATCGCGTTACGGCCCTACGAGGGCCCGCTGGTGCGCGGCGCCGAAGCGCGGCCGCCGGAATGGGACTGGATCTACGCGCTGACCGACATGAAAGGCCCGCACAAGTCGATGGCCGATCTGGCGCGGCAGAAGAACACCCATCCGGTCGACCTGATGATCGACATGGCGCTCGAGCGTGACATGAAGTTCTTCATGATCCAGCCGATCGCCAACGAGGACCAGGCCGAGGCGCTCGAGCTGATGAAGCATCCGCGCTCGGTCGTGACCTTCTCGGATTCCGGCGCCCACGTCTCGCAGATCATGGACTCCTCGCTGCAGACCCATCTGCTGAGCCACTGGGTGCGCGACAAGCAGGCCTTCACGCTCGAGGAGGCGGTGAAGATGATCACCTGCGACACCGCCACCCAGTTCGGCTTCCACGACCGCGGCCTGCTGCGCGAGGGCATGGCCGCCGACATCGTGGTGTTCGATCCCGCCACCGTCGGCCCGCGCATGCCCGAAGTCGTGTGCGACCTGCCGGCCGGCGCCAAGCGGCTGCGCCAGAAGGCCGACGGCATGCGCGCCACGATCGTGAACGGCCAGGTGCTGCTGCGCGACAACGAGCCGACCGGCAACCTGCCGGGCAAGCTCGTGCGCCGGGGCGCGCGGCACTAGCTCTTTCGTCGTACGTCTTTTGCCTCTGTCATCCTGAGCGCAGCGAAGGATCTCATGCCGTGGCGAGCGGCGATGAGGTCCTTCGCTGCGCTCGGGACGACTCATTACTCTGTCATCCCGACCGGAGGCGAGCGTAGCGAGCCGCAGCGGAGGGACCTGTTCATGTGGAAGCCGCTCAAGAGGAGGCCCCTCGGCTTCGCTTCGCTCCGCTCGGGGTGACGGGGAGAAGGCATTGCAGGTTTCCGGCCGTTGCGCCTCCGGTCCCGCCTCAATTCCGTCACTTGACTTCGCTGCGCTGCACCATCATATACGCGCCAGCCTGTTCTTTGCGGGCTGACAAAGATTTCTCGCGATCGCGCGACGCGCCTCTCATCTGACGGCGCTTCATCCCGAGACAATCCCCCAAAAAAGAGCCGTCCCAGCCGCGCGCGGGAACGGGCCAAAAGCCGCCCTTCATACGCGTGCCCGAAAGGCACGGTCGGCGGCCAAAAGGACTTTAATTCCAGTGAGTAATGTTTCGTTTGCGGATCTCGGCCTGGCCGAGCCGTTGCTGCGCGCCCTCGAAGCCGCCAATTACACCGTGCCCACGCCCATCCAGGCGCGCACCATTCCGGCGCTGCTGCAGGGTCGCGACGTGCTGGGCATCGCCCAGACCGGCACCGGCAAGACCGCGGCCTTCGCGCTGCCCGTGCTGCAGCACCTCTCGGGCTTCCGCGAGCGCCCGCAGCCCAAGCACCCGCGTTGCCTCGTGCTGGCGCCGACCCGCGAGCTCGCGGTCCAGATCTCGCGCAGCTTCGACACCTACGGCCGCGGTCTCGGCCTCCGCCTCTGCACCGTCGTCGGCGGCCTGGGCTATGGCCGCCAGATCGAGACCCTGGCGCGCGGCGTCGACATCCTGGTCGCCACGCCGGGCCGCCTGCTCGACCTGGTCGAGCGCGGCAACGTGAAGCTCGGCCATGTGACGTTCCTCGTCCTCGACGAGGCCGACCGCATGTTCGACATGGGCTTCATCAAGGACGTGCGCCGCATCATCGGCTCCGTTTCCAAGCAGCGCCAGACGCTGATGTTCTCCGCCACCATGCCGGGCGACATCGCCAAGCTTGCGTCGGAGATCCTGAAGAACCCCGAGAAGGTCGAGATCGCGCCGCAGGGCCGCACCATCGAGAAGATCGACCAGCGCGTCTATTTCGTGAACTCCGCCACCAAGCGGGCGCTGCTGAGCCACCTGCTCTCCGATGCGGCGCTCGAGCGGGTCATCGTCTTCACCCGCACCAAGCGCGGCGCCAACCGGGTCGCCGAGGCGCTGGAGGATCGTGGCGTTGCTTCCGAGGCGATCCACGGCAACAAGTCGCAGAACGCGCGGCAGAAGGCGCTCGACAATTTCAGCCGCGGCAAGGCCCGCGTGCTGGTCGCCACCGATCTCGCCTCGCGCGGCATCGACGTCACCGGCGTCACCCACGTCATCAACTACGAGCTGCCGGCCGACGCCGAGAGCTACGTCCATCGCATCGGCCGCACCGCGCGCGCCGGCGCCTCGGGCGTTGCGCTGTCGTTCTGCGACAGCAGCGAACGCGGTCAGCTCAAGAGCATCGAGCGCCTGACCAACCAGCGCATCGCCGTCGTCTCGACGCCGGCCAACGAGGACATGCCGGCGGCCCCGCCGATGCGTCCCCGCGCCGAGCGCGAACAAAACGATGAGAACCCGCGCGATGCGCGCTTTCGTGGTCCCGGCCGTCCTGGCGGCGGTGGCCATGGTCGTCCCGGCGGCGGTCCCGGCCGCCATCGCTCTTTCGGCGATCGCTCGGGCGGCGACCGTTCGGGCGGTGATCGCTCGCGCGGCGAGCGTCCGCCCGCGCAGGCCGAGCATCAGTGGCCGCGCGGCGACTATCGCGATCGCCCGCAAGGCGATCGCCCGCAAGGCGACCGTCCGGAAGGTGATCGTCCTCAGGGTGATCGTCCCCAGGGCGATCGGCCCGAAGGCAGCGGTTACAGTGCCCGCCCGCAAGCCAAACGCCCCTACACGCCGCGCCCACAGGGTGATCGGCCGCCGTTCGGCGGCCCGCGCGGCAATGGCGGCGGCAACGGCAATGGCAATGGCGGTGGTCGCCGCTTCGGCGGCGGTGGTCGCGGTCGCGGCCGCGCCGCTTAGATAGTTTCCCTCCCCATCGCGGAGTCCGCGATGGGGAGGTGTCGCCGTCATACGGCGACGGAGGGGTCGCGAGCCTCAGTATCGGGCTCATGACCCCTCCGCCCGCTTCGCGGGCACCTCCCCGCGCTTGCGCGCAGGGAGGACACTCTTACAGAATCCCTTCCTCGCGGAAGATCTCAAGACACTTGCGAAGAGCGCGCTCGTAACGGGCGCGCTCTTTTGCGATGGACTCGTCGTTCCATTCGAAGAAGCCGCGCTTGGTCTTGAAGCCGAGGCGGCCTTCGTCGACGTTGCGCTGCAGGACGGGCGGCGGGCCCTTGGCGTTGCTGAGGTCGGGCCAGATGATCTTGGCCACCGCGCAGGTCGTGTCCCAGCCCGAATGCTCCTTCTGCACGATCGGCCCCGCGGCGGCATAGCGGAAGCCGAAGCTAAGCCGCACCGTGGCGTCGATATCCTCCGGCGAGGCGACGCCCTCTTCGATCAGCCACAGGGCCTCGCGCATCAGCGCGCCCTGGATGCGGTTGCCCAGGAAGCCGATCACGTCCTTCTTGACCTGCACCGGCCGCTTGCCGAGCGACGACATGATCTCGCCCACCCGTTCGGCCTGCTTCACGTCGGAGTGGACCGAGCGCACGACCTCGACCAGCGGGATCAGGTGCGCCGGCATGAAGAAGTGCAGGCCCAGCATGCGGCCCTGCGTCTTGAGACCCTTGGCGATCTCGCTGATCGGGAAGCTCGAGGAGTTCGAGGTGATCGCGGCATCGGGCCGGGCGAGCGCTTCCATCTCGGCGAACAGCCTCTGCTTCAGCGCCAGGTCTTCGGTGACCGTCTCGACCACGACGTCGATCGCGGACCACGTCGCTTCCGGCAAGGTGGCAAAGGTCGCAAGCCCTGACGTATCGGCAGGCTTGCCCATGGCAGTGAGCGCGCGGCTGCAGGCGTCGGGCAGGCCGTCGCGCGTTCCGGCCGAGCGCGACACCACGTCGACCTTCCAGCCATGGCCCAGGAACATGGCGATGATGCCCACGCCCATGGTGCCGCCGCCCACGACGAGGGCGTGCTTGTGAGACGCGGGGCGTTCGCTTTGCGGCATTTAGGATCCTCCCAACTCGACGGATGCCCCGGCGGCGGGGCAGTATCGGCGCTCACTTATAGCCCGTGGGGGAATTTCATGAGCGCCACCTACAAGGATATCGGCGTCAGCAGCGAGGGTCATGTCGGGATCGTCGAGATCCAGCGGCCGCCGCACAACTTCTTCGACAATTCGCTGATCAACCAGATCGCCGATGCCTTCGAGGCGTTCGACAAGGACGGCAACATCCGCGCCTACGTGCTGTGCGCGCAAGGCAAGTCGTTCTGCGCCGGCGCCGATTTCGCCAACCGGCCGCAGACCGGCGCGGCTGAAAGCGGCAAGCATCTCTACAAGGAGGCGACCCGCCTGTTCCGCGCCAAGAAGCCCAGCGTGGGGGCGATCCAGGGTCCGGCGATCGGCGGCGGCCTCGGCCTCGCCGTGATGACCGACTTCCGCGTCACCTGCGCCGAAGGCCGCTTCGCCGCCAACTTCACGCGGCTGGGCTTTCATCCCGGCTTCTCGCTCACCTTCACCCTGCCGCGCCTGATCGGCCAGCAGCGCGCCAACCTGATGTTCTATACCGGCCGGCGCATCGGCGGCGAGGAAGCCGTCGCCTGGGGCCTGGCCGACGTGCTGGTGCCGCTGGCCGACGTGCGCAAGGGCGCGATGGAGCTCGCCAAGGAGATCGCCGACTCGGCGCCGCTCGCGCTCCTGTCGACGCGCGAGACCATGCGCCGCGGCTTCGCCGACGGTGCGGAGATCGCGACCGAGCGCGAGCTCACCGAGCAGGACTGGACGCGCAAGACCGAGGACTTCAAGGAAGGCATCAAGTCCTACGCCGAGAAGCGCGTCGGCAACTTCAAGGGTCGCTAGTTCTCTCCTGTCATCCTGAGCGCAGCGAAGGATCTCATGGCCTGGCGACGAGCACGCCGCTTGCCATCGCCATGAGATCCTTCGCTGCGCTCCAGCGCGGGGGTTACCCCGCGCGAGATGACGGAGGCTGCATAATCTAAGGGTGAGGGACTAACATGGCTCAGCTCACAGGCAAGGTTGCCATCGTCACCGGCGGCGCCTCCGGCATCGGCGAGGCCTGTGCCGAAACCCTGGCGCGCGAAGGCGCATCGGTCCTGGTGACCGACATCGACGATGCTCTGGGCAAGGCGGTCGTCGGGCGCATCGTCAAGGCCGGCGGCAAGGCGCATTACATACGCCATGACGTGCGCGACGAGGCCGCCTGGCCGGGCGTCGTCGGCGACGCCGAAACGCGCTTCGGCCGGCTCGACATCATGGTGGCCAATGCCGGCATCGGCATCATGTCGCCCATCGCCGAGATGACGTCTCGCCGACTGGCAGCGCCAGCAGGCGATCAACCTCGACGGCGTGTTCCTGTCGATCAAGCACGCCATCCCGGCCATGAAGAAGGCGGGTGGCGGCTCGATCGTGCTGATGTCGTCGATCGCGGGCCTCCGCGGCGCGCCCGGGCTGGCCGCCTATTCGGCGACCAAGGGCGGCGTGCGGTTGCTGGCCAAGTCGGTGGCGCTCGAGCATGCCGCCGACAACATCCGCTGCAACTCGGTCCATCCCGGCATCATCGCCACGCCGATCTGGGGCAAGATCCCGACCGGCGCCGAGGGCAACCGCCGCAATGCACCGATCGACCCGCGCGAGCGCGCGGCTTCCGTCGTGCCGTTGCCCCGTGTCGGCGAAGCCCAGGACATCGCCAACGGTGTGCTGTTCCTCTGCACCGAGGCCGCCAACTACATGACCGGCCAGGAGCTGGTGATCGACGGCGGCATGACGGCCGGCGGAAGGCCGCCGCAGCGCTCATGAGCAATGGTCCTTCGGCCTCGGTGATGACAACCAACGCTGTCATCTGAGCGCAGCGCCTGCCCCGAGCGAAGCCGAAGGGAGGGACCTTTCCCCGTTAATAAGACTTCATCGACGGCGAAGGTGCGCGATGCCTTGGGCGGTTCCGGTGGCGTAGCTGCCGCAGCTTCCACAATTTGCTAACCGGCCAACTCCTGCTCGATCGCAGTCCGCAGTGCAGGCAAATTATCCTGCACCGTCTTCCAGACTCGACGCGCGGTCACGTCTTCGTAGTTGTGCCGATAAAAGTTGCCCGCAGCTGCCATTTCGCGCCATTCGATATGGCCATGCCGGGCCTTAACCGCATCGGGCACACTCCGCGATGCCTCGGAGATGATCTCGAGGGTCCTGACCAGTGCGTAGAGCGTCTTGGTGTCGGCGTTCAGGCTTTCGAACGTATGACCCCGGGCAAATTCTTCGGCGAGCCGGATATTGTGGAGCATGTCGCGGAGCGCGCCACTCTCCTTTTCAGAAGGCATACACGGAATCGCGCGCAGCCGGACCGCGCAGATGGGGTTTGAGCGCGTCGCGGTCGATCACGTCGACCCGCTCGTCGAACAGGCTCGCTACATATTCCTTAAGGCGTACGTAGTCATAGATCGAGCCTTCGGATCCTGGCTCGAAGTCCAGCAGAATATCGATGTCGCTGTCGGGTCGTTCCTCACCGCGCGCGACCGAGCCAAATAGAGCGGCGTGGCGGATACCACGCGCGCGCAACTCCGCCTCAGCCGCTCTCAATCTAGCAATGATTTGGTCACGCTTCATGCCTCTCAGATTACCGAAAAAGTCGTGGGTTTTCCACGTGCAGGAATCGCAGGTTCGGCGTGTCCGGAACAATGATTGACGTTCCTGTGACCCTCTACACTCAGGCTGGCGAGTTACTACGCGGTATGGTGCGCTGAAACTCCTGCACCGAGGCTGCCAAGTGACCGACCTGGAACCAATGATCCGCGCATGACCGCAACAGTGGTCGTCTTGGGGTCAAACCCAATTGGGCGTGGTCGCCTCGAACCCGGAGTTCGCTTCCGAAGGGACCACCGAGGCAGGCTCATCTCAGACGAATTTTCCTTGGCGGCGAACGGCAATAGATGCTTGGAGACGTTAGTTCACGGATAGCTGGCCCGGTCATTCCCGGTGAAATTGACCGGCAACCCTGCATCTGAAACGGTTTGAGGATGCATTTCGAAATTCTCGGCGATATCGAGTCCGATGAGACCATCTTCGAAATGGCCGGGTCGTCAGCGCGGTGATTCACTGGTATGAAGCCGGTTCGATCGGCAAGCGAGAATTCAAGATCAAACGTCTCTTGTGAGAAAAGTCATGGCTGGAGCAGTAAAGCGGGTCGTCATTTGTCTCGACAATACCGGATACGAGGCATCACTGGAGCAGTGGAAGATCTATGTCTCGCTTTCCGACAGGAACGCTGAGAAGCTCGGTCAAATTCGTGTGATCGATGAGTCTGGCGAGGATTATCTCTATGAAAAAAGCGCCTTCAAGGAGGTATCGCTGCCGCAGTCGGTCCGCCGCGCCGTGCTCCTTGCGGCATAGCGCCCGCTGTTGCCTGGGAGGGCGGCAGCATCCAAATGCGCGCGGTCGGCATCGTGCCACTATCGAAGCACAGGATATCGCCAACGGCGTGCTGTTCCTCTGCACCGAGGCCGCCAACTACATGACCGGCCAGGAACTGGTGATCGACGGCGGCATGACGGCGGGCGGAAGGCCGCCGCAGCGGCAGTAGGTCCATGGCCGCCGCTGCAGCAAAGGGCTGGATCGTCGTCGCGGCACTGAGTGCGGCGATCGCGATCGCCGTCGGCGCCTTTGCCGCCCATGGCGTCGATCCCACGACCGAGGCCGGCCGCAAGGCGCGCGAGTGGCTGCAGACAGGCAGCCAGTACGAACTGATCCATGCGCTGGCGATCCTGGCGGTGGTCGTCCTGGTCCGCGTCACGATGCTGAATGGCCGCGCAGCCCTCGCCGCGCAGTGCCTGTTCCTCGCCGGCAGCGTGTTCTTTCCCGGCGCTCTTTATGCGCTCGCCTTCGGTGGCCCGCGATGGTTCGGCGCAGTGGCCCCGCTGGGCGGGACGGCCTTCATCCTGGGCTGGCTGAGCGTCGTGCTTGCCGCGGTGATGAACAGCGACGCCGACTGAAATTTTCGAGGCTGCCGGACACTGCTGACGGCACGTCGCATTGGGCGGCATGGCTGTGGGTGGAAGGCCGCCGCAGCGGCAGGCAAGCGTCGCTCGGCCCTTGGAGTCGGATGACAGCGATGCTGTCATCCCGGGCGCAGCGAAGGGTCTTTCCTTTTCGGGAGTGCCAGCACTGCCAGCAGCGCCCGGAGTCCAGTCGCGCAATTTTCTGGCTCCCTTACGGAGCGCAATAAGTCTGATTCGAACTCACGCCGAAGGGTCCGGGCCGGGGGTTGGCGGCTGACCCGATCAGGCGGTCACCACAGAGCGCCTCCGCGAACGGGTAGCGGGCGAGTTTCTGCGCATTATGGTGCGCAGAAACTCAGGCACTCTGCTTAAGTGACACTTGTAACTGCCGTAGATTGACTTATATGAGGTTTGTCGACCTCAAGAGGCAACGTATGCAAGTCGCTATCAATGCCACAACAAATGCGCCGCGGACCGAATTTCACGCTGATTGGCGAATCACTAGCGGAAATTGCGCGAATTGCGGAAATTCCCGCCGGCGCCGCGAGCCGGAGGGCGGTTCAGGAAAGCTGCTCGTCCATCAGCTTCAGCGCTTCGGCGGCGAAGGCGCGCATGTTGGCGACGCGGTCGTTCGATCCCGTGCGCAGGGTGCGCGCCATCCTGCCCTTGGGGCCGACGACGGCGACGCAGGTGTGGCCGGCGGGGTCACCGTAGGAATTGCCGGTCGGCCCGGACGCACCGGTTTCGGCCAGCCCCCAGGTCGTGTTCAGCCGCTCGCGCACGAGCTCCGCCGCCAGCGTCGCCCACGGTTCGGAGGAGGAGCGGATGCCGGCGCGCTTTTCCTTGGTCGCGCTGAGGAAGGCCTCGCCCGCCGGGCGCGTGTAGACTACCGCGCCGCCCATGAAGTAGGCCGAGGCGCCGGGCACGGCCAGCAGCACGGCCGAGATCAGGCCGCCGGCCGACGATTCGGACACGCCGACCGTCTCCTTGCGCGCCTTCAGTTTCTCGCCGACCTTCTTCGCCAGCGGCAGAAGCGAATCCATGCGTCAGTCCTTCCTCTTGGTGAAGATGTCGAGCAGCAGCGGCACCGACTTGCCGATCCACACGGCGCGGTCGCGATGGTCTTCGAGGTCGTGGCCGGTATTGGGATGGATGAACACGGTGAGGTCGCCGTGATTCAGGGTCAGCCAGGAGATCAGCGGCGCCAGCCTGTCGTTCTTGAACGCCACCTGGTAGCTGAACATCGGATGCGGCCCGACCGGCTTCTCGTGGAAGCGGCCCATCTCGATGTCGAACCTCTTTTCGATCTTCTCGCGCAACGCCCAGGCCGCCTCGCGCGAGGCTGGGTCGAAATAGACGTGGGCGTGCCAGTCCTTGATTTGTGCAGTGTCCATGGTCGCAGCCTATCACATCGTACAACCCGCCTGTCGGAACCTGGAACCGTTCCCCGGACCGGGCTTGCTTGCTAGGGTCTGCCCATCATGAACTTCGATTTCTCCGACGACCAGAAGCTGCTCAAGGAGCAGGTTCGCAAATTTTTGACCGACAAGTGCCCGACGAAAGTCGTGCGCCGTGTCCTCGACGGCAACGAGAACTCACGCCGAGGAGGTCTGGAAGGGCCTCGTCGATCTCGGTGTGCCGGGCGTCGGCATCCCGGAAGAGTTCGGCGGGCTCGGCCTCTCGCCGCTCGAGCTCTGCGTCGTCGCCGAGGAGATCGGACGCGCTGCCGCACCGGTGCCGTTCGATACGTCGGTCGTGCTGGCGACCGAGGCGCTGAAGCTTGCAGGCTCCGAGGCGCAAAAGAAGAAGTGGTTGCCGCTGCTGGCTGGAGGCGAGGCGATCGGTACGTTGGCCGTCGCCGAGGGACCGCAACCGCCCCGACCGCGCAATATCCGCACGACCTTTGGCGGCGGACGCCTCAACGGCAAGAAAGTGCCGGTGGCCGACGGCGAGGCCGCGACCTTCGCCATCGTGCTGGCCAACACCGGCGGCCAGAACAGCACCATGGGCGATCGCGCCGTGTCGCTCGTGCTGGTCGATCTCAAGCAGTCGCCGGTGACCGCCAAGCGGGTCGAGACCATCGATCCGGCGCGCAAGCATGCCGAGCTCACGTTCAACGCCGCTTCGGCCGAGCTTCTGGGCGCGGAAGGTGAGGGCTGGCGCCTGCTGGAGCGCCTCTACGATGCCGCCGCGGTCTACTTCGCCTTCGCCCAGGTGGGCGGCGCCGAAGCCGCGATGTGGATGGCGCGTGACTATGCCCTGCAGCGCCAGGCCTTCGGCCGCGCCATCGGCTCCTACCAGGCGATCAAGCACAAGCTCGCCGACTGCTACGTCAAGCTCGAGCTGGCGCGCTCCAACGCCTATTACGGCGCCATGATGCTGACCGACGGCGGCGCCGACCTGCCGCTGGCCGCCGCGGCGGCGCGCATCGCCGCGACCGAGGCCTACGATTTCGCCGCCAAGGAAAACATCCAGACCCATGGCGGCATCGGCTTCACCTGGGAGGCCGACACGCAGTTCCACTACCGCCGGGCGCGCGTGATGGCGCTGTCGATCGGCGGGCCGATGGCCTGGAAGGACAAGCTGGTGACGCGGCTGGAGCAGAAGAATGTGATGTAGCCGTCATCCCGACCGAAGCCGAGCGCAGCGAGGCGAAGCGGCGGGACCTGTTCATGCGGCGCCAGCCAAATGACGAGGTCCCTCCACTCCGCTTCGCTCCGGTCGGGATGACGGACATTTTTGGAGGAACCTATGGACTTCAACGACACCCCGGAAGAGGCCGCCTTCCGCAAGGAAGTGCGCGCCTGGCTCGACGCCAACGCCACGCGCAAGAGCGACGACAAGCAGAGCTTCCGCGCGCGCAACGACGATCCCGAGCTGCTGAAGAAGGCCAAGGAGTGGCAGGACAAGAAGGCCACCGCCGGCTACGCCCGCATCACCTGGCCGAAGGAATATGGCGGTCGCGGCGGCTCGCCCATCCTGCAGGTGATCTACCAGCAGGAAGAGGCCAACTACCTGGTGCCGCTGGGCTTCTTCGATATCGGGCTCGGCATGTGCATCCCGACCATGATGGCCTATGCAGCACCCGAGCATCTCCAGCGTTACGTCAAGCCCGCGCTGCACGGTGAGGAAGTCTGGTGCCAGCTCTTCTCCGAGCCGGCGGCGGGCTCCGACGTGGCCGGCATCCGGACGCGTGCGGAACGTGCCAAATTACCGGATGGGAGCGACGACTGGGTGATCAACGGCCAGAAGGTGTGGACCTCGGGCGCGCATTACAGCGACTACGGCATCGTCATCACCCGCACCGACCCCAACGTGCCCAAGCACGCGGGCCTCACCATGTTCTTCCTGTCGATGAAGACGCCGGGCGTCGAGGTGCGGCCGATCAAGCAGATGTCGGGCGGCGCCAACTTCAACGAGGTGTTCTTCACCGACGTGCGCATCCCCGACAGCCAGCGCCTGGGCAAGGTCGGCGAGGGCTGGAAGGCGGCCCTCACCACCCTGATGAACGAGCGCCTGGCGGTCGGCCTGCCGTCGGGCGGCCTCGATGTCGACGAGCTGATGGAGCTGGCGCGCGACACCGATCTCGAGGATGGCCCGGCGATCAGGAACCAGCAGGTGCGCGGCAAGATCGCCGACTGGTACGTCCAGCAGCAGGGCCTGAAGCTCACGCGCTACCGCACCCTGACCGCGCTCTCCAAGGGCCAGACGCCGGGACCGGAAGTCCTCGATCATCAAGATCGTGGCGGCGCCCAAGATGCAGGACATGGGCGCCTTCGCCATGGAGCTGATGGGCCCGGCCGGCATCATGAAGGAAGACGTGCCGCACGCCGCGGGCTTCCAGGCGCAATGGATCGGCGCGCGCGGGCTTCCGCATCGCCGGCGGCACCGACGAGATCCTGCGCAACATCGTCGCCGAGCGCGTGCTCGGCCTGCCGGCGGACATCCGCGTCGACAAGGACGTGCCGTTCAACAAGCTCGGGAAGAGCTAGGCTGGATGCGCGCTGCGGTCGCGCGCGCTTGCAATCAAGATCGCGCAGGAGTGGCGGCCCACAGCGGAGAGGAACGATGAACCGTCTCGATGGCAAGGTGGCATTCCTCTCGGGCGCGGCGCGCGGCATCGGCGGCGCGACGGCGAAGCTGCATGGCGAGTGCCGGCGCCAAGGTGGTGATCGGCGACGTGCTCGACGAGGTCGGCCGGCAGACCGCCAAGGAGATCGAGGCGGCCGGCGGGCAGGCGTTCTACGTCTCGCTCGACGTCACCCAGGAGGCGAGCTGGGCGGCCGCCATCGACGCCACGATCAAGAAGTTCGGCAAGCTCGACGTGCTGGTGAACAATGCCGGCATCTTCATCGGCAAGGGCGTCGAGGAGGCAGCGCTCGACGAGTGGAACAGGCTCGTCGCGGTCAACCTGACCGGCGTCGCTGCTGGGCACGCGCGCGGCCCTGCCGCATCTCAAGGAGAGCGGCGCCACCAGCGCGCAGGGCGCCGCCATCGTCAACCTGGCCTCGATCGCGGGCCTGGTCGGCTCGCAGCTCGACCCGCTCTATTCGCTGACCAAGGGCGGCGTGACTCTGTTCACCAAGTCGACGGCGCTGGAGTTCGGCCGCAAGGGCTACAAGATCCGGGTCAACTCGATCCATCCCGGCCTCATCGAGACCGACATGGGCCAGCAGACCTTCGCGATGCGGGCCCGCCAGCAGGGCACCAACGATACCGAAAAGGCCCGCCAGGCCACGCTCGCTTTGCACCCGATCGGCCGGCTCGGGGTCGCCGACGACATCGCCAAGGGCATCGTGTTCCTCGCGTCGGACGACGCGGGCTTCATGACGGGAACCGGTCTTGTCGTCGACGGCGGCTACGACCGCTCATTAGGAGGAAGCAAGTCACGCTTCGGGCTTCTGTACGAGCATCAGCTGCCGCGTACCTGGACGGAAGGCACCGAGCATCGCCTGTTCAAGGACGCGCTGGCGCAGGTCGAATTGGCCGACCGGCTCGGCATCGATTACATCTGGGAGGTCGAGCATCACTTCCTCGAGGAGTATGCCCACTCCTCGGCGCCGGAGGTTTTCCTCGCCGCCTGCGCCGCGACGGACCAAGCGGATCCGACATCGGGCACGGCGTCGTGCTGGCGCCGCCGGGCTACAACCATCCCGCCCGCGTCGCCGAGCGGATCGCCACGCTCGACCTGATCGCCGACGGCCGGGTGGACTTGGGCACCGGCGAATCGGCCTCGCCGGTCGAGCTCGAGGGGTTCGGCATCGATTCCGAGCGAGAAGAAGGCGATGTGGGCCGAGGCGGTCGAGCAGATCGCCGAACATGATGGTGATGACGCCCTATCCCGGCTTCAAGGGCAAGTACTTCTCGATGCCGGTGCGCAACGTGGTGCCCGAAGCCGCTGCAGAAGCCGCACCCGCCGGTCTGGATGGCCTGCAGCCGGCGCGAGGCGATCCAGGCCGCGGCGCGGAACGGCATCGGGGCGCTGACCTTCGCCTTCGTCGATCCGGCCGAGGCGCGGCAGTGGGTCGACGAATACTACCGGGTGTTCAAGGCGAAGTGCGTCCCGATCGGCCATACCGTGAACGCCGAACGTCGCCATGATCACCGGCTTCTCGGTCCATCGACGACCGCGACGAGGCCGTTCGCCGGGGCGCCGAAGGCTTCCGCTTCTTCCGCTATGCGCTGGGCCACCACTACATCTTCGGCGATCACCAGCCGGGGGTGACCGACGTCTGGCAGGCGCTTCGAGGCGGCCAAGGAACTGTCGGAGGCCGGCGTCGGCAACGGCATCGGCACGCCCGACGACCTTCGAGCCCACTTGCTGGCCTTCGAGGACTCCGGCGTCGACCACGTCGCCTTCATCCAGCAAGGCGGCCGCAACCGGCACGAGCATATCTGCGAGGCGCTGGAGCTGTTCGCC
>CAVXWG010000007.1:0-1462639 GCA_963765385.1 uncultured Alphaproteobacteria bacterium
GCCGGGGCATCATGCTGAATGCACTAAAGCGAGATAATATCCCCATGGCTAAAAAAAAACCCAGCGGCCCCTACTGGGCCGCCTGAGTAGTGGCTTGTCGGCCCCGACGCCAAGATCGGCCTGGGTCGCGTGATCAAGTGGGACGACGCATCTCCCACATCACCGTCGAGCTAATCGATGAGAATGGCTACCATTGCGTGGGCTACTACTCGTTAGGCTGCTGGGTTAGCCCGCCGCCCGACGTCATCGCTGCCGCGATGAACTCTAGTATGCCGCCGATTGCGACGTATCGGGTGGGGCAAGCGGGCCCTGGCCGGTCACGCAGCGCAAAGGCTCGTCCCATGGCTTAGGAGGGGTTGCTGGACCCGCAGGTTCAGCGGATGATGGATAGCTTCAACCGCGAGCCCGCGGCGGCGGAGGAGGCTCAACTTCTACCGGCGCGATGCCAGCGGCCCCCTGGTCATGACATCTCGCTCACGCGGAGCCGGGGTTGCGTTTGGCTACGTGGGCACCACGACGCGCACATGGTCCTGTACTCGTGCCACCTGTGCAGGCTCAATTCCAGGCCTACCCTCCGCCACTGACGGACGACGACTGGCGCATCAATTGCGAAATCCAGATGCCCTCGATCATGCATGGCGCCTGAAGGCTCAGAGGGTTCGCTCCTCGTCGTAGTACTCCGGCGGCGCCGTCGGCATCCAGCTCGACGGCGCCGCATGTCTTCCGCGAAGCTGCCGGGCGTCACCGGCTGCTGGGTCTGGCCTGACGGGTCGCCTCGCGGGGGTATAGGCGCCTCAGGGGGGCATACAGAGCGGTGCGCTACCGGAACGCAGCCAGGATGGCCAAGCACGCGAATGCTCGGACTAATAGACCGGCTGACTAATGCAGGCCGCTCAGGCTGCTCAATCCGCTGGCCATTCGGGAAGGCGCGATGGATGAACTGGCTGCCGCTGCGGCGACCAGCGCACGCTCGAAACGTACATGTGACATGGCGCGGCAGTATTCCTCGCAGCGACGGTCGAGCGGCGGACGCGAGACGGTGCCGAGCAGCACCTGGCACCGTGACGGACCTTCACGTTCGACCGGAACATTTTTTCGCCGAAAATGTTGCCTGTATGCGAGGAGGGAGGAAGCGAATGAGCGACACGCTTCGCGTTTGGCTCGTGCTCGCGCTCACCGTGGCGGGCGCAATTGCAATCGTCGCAGGGATTTCCGAAGCGACGAAGCAGTATTCGCTTGCAGTATTAGAGGAGCGTTGAATACGAGTTTCGTCACGGATCAGGTCCAAATTGCTCTGTACGTTTCGGACCGTTTGATTTAGTCGTGTCACTACTTTGAGCATCGAGCGTTCCAGTATCGGAGCGTGGCGTCCCCAGGCACACGCTCCGCGGGTCCGGCCACACGGGCCAAGGCCCGCCCAGTTGCCCCTTGGCTTCTCGGTGCGGGCGGCTCCTGTTCGCGTCCACTTTGTGAGTACTTTGGCGGCGCGATCAGCAGTCCAATCCGGCGGTGCCGCATGTCCTCCCCAAATTAGCTCGTTCGAGCAGATGATCGAGCAGGCGAAGCAGTTGCGCGCAACATCCTTTGCTCGTAGCGAGACGACAATCCTATGGCGATTGCTGCCGGTGCCATGGAAGTCTACCGAGACATGCTGCCGGCCTGCCTACGCAAAGTTGAGCGCCAGCCCCCCACCCCCGACGACCACCCCGACGGGGCGATCGATGCGGACATTCCCGCGCCTTGTAGACCCCCAGACCGCCGAGGCGCCCTTCGCGGCATCGAGCCGAACGCCAGAAACCCTCGGGTATCGCCTTCGTAGGCGCTCGGCTAAGGCCGCGACGCTGGACGAGATCATGCAGCAGCAGGCCATGACGGTCGGGATGGCGAAGCCGGCCGATCAGAAGGCGGGTCCGGAGGCCGAAGCCGTTGGGTTTCACAAAACCTGACAGTGCCCGGACTGCCGCTCGGTGCCGGCCATGTTGTAAGCCGCGCCGCCCCAAAGGCGGCGCGCTTAAGGTGACCGCCAGCCAAAACCAGAAGAAATTGTCTCGCGCGTGGACGTCAGTACCGGGCCACGTGGGAGCGCCATCGAGGAAAATAACGCCGCCATGAGCGCCGTTCATGGTCTTGCGAACGCGGGGAAAAAGGCCCTCACCGCCAGAGGTGTTCCCAGAAGACCACGAGTTGGCTGGGAGGCGCCGCGCGTCCGCTGGCCGCGTAAGAGTATACTCTTAGGCCACATAGTCGTCCTTAGGCCGCCACAAAGACACCCACACTCGGGGAGATGCGAGATGAAAGGTCGGTTGTTGGTGCTGCGCTGCTCGCTGCGGCGCCGTTTGCTGTCCAGGCGCAGACGCCGCTTCAGCCCGGCGGGTTCTACATCGCTGCGGAAGGCGGTGCGAACTGAATGTGACACGTCGCCCACGTCGACGTTCACCTTTGCCGGGCCGTCGTCGTTCGGCAACTTCTCCAGCAGCTCGAACGCGACCTTCAACACCGGTTGGGTTGTCGGCGGCGCGCTCGGCTACGACTTCATCGGCCTTCGCGTCGAGGCCGAAGGCGTCTATCGGGAAAACACGGGCACGCTGGCGGTCGGTGGGTTAAGCGCCGGGCTTCAACTTCGACGAAGTCGCGATCATGGGGAATGTCTCTATGAACTTCCTCGCAGGATCGTCGATCGTCCCCTATATCGGCGCCGGCGTCGGTGTGGCGTTCCTCGACGCCGCCGTTCTCGGCGCGTCGGCGCAGAGCACGCAGTTCGCCTATCAGGCCATCCTCGGCGTGGGCTGGAACATCGATCAGACGTTCCGCCTCAACCTGGAAGGCCGTTACTACGGCACGACGGCTCCCAACTTCAGCAACCAGGGCTCCTTGGGGGGCACCCAGTACAACTTGACCTACAGTCCGCAGAACAACAACGTCAGCGCCATGCTGAGCCTGCACATGCGGTTCGGCGTGGCTGCGCCGCCGCCGCCGCCGCCGCCGCCGCCCGTGGTTTCTCCGCCGTCGTTCATGGTGTTCTTCGACTGGGACCGCTCGAACCTCTCGCAGCAGGCGCTGACCACGATCCAGCAGGCGGCCAACGCCTTCCAGGCGAAGGGTAACGCCCGCATCACGGCGACCGGTCATACCGACACGTCGGGCCCGGAGAGCTACGACATGGCGCTGTCGCTGCGTCGTGCCAACGCGGTCAAGGATGCCCTGGTGCGTGACGGCGTGCCGGCGCAGGCGATCTCGGTGGTCGGCATGGGCGAGAAGGGCCTGCTAGTGCAGACCGGCGACAATGTGCGCGAGCCGCAGAACCGCCGCGTCGAGATCGTCATTCAGTAGGACAGAACCCTCGCAACGGAAAGGGCGGCCTGCGGGCCGCCTTTTTTTGTGAGCTTGAATTTATCTTCAGCAGGGCCTGTTCCCGCGCAATTCCTACAGAAGTCGATCGGTTAGTTCGGTCAGGCACTGTCGCCCGCGCAGGCCCCAGTCGAGGGCCACTGGGCCGCCGGCCAGTCACGGAGTGTTTGCGGCTGAGCGGCTGAGCGCGCTAGGGTGCTCGCCATGGCCGACCTTCATCCCCTCGTCTGGCTGGCGCTTCATGTCGCGGAGGGGCGCAGGGAGCATCCGAGCAACGCAGCCTTCGGACAGTGGGTGAGGAACGACCCCGAGGTGCGCCGTCTTACGCGCGGCATCTTAGGCACCAGGACCGGGCAGCGCTGATCAAGATTGCCCAGCTCGATCCGGAGGAAGCGTCGGTGGCGATCCGCAGAGACGGAAGCTTCGCCCGGCCTGAGCTGCTGTGGCGTGACGTGCTCCGCCATCTCCCCGCGCGTAAGACGCCAGGGAGCCGCAACGAGGTTGTGGAGCCCAACAAGCGTAAGGCGCCTCGCCGACGCAGCCAGTGATGGGCTTCTCACGCGGGCGTCATATTTCAGCCGTCGAGCATGCTGCTGGCCTCGCCGCTGTCAGCCACCAATGGTGACGACGCAGCCAGTCCCCGTCTCCGTGGTCGAGCGCGTGCCGAGACAAGAACCACAGCGCCGCCAAGATGTCGTTGACGTGCTCGACGATCCACTCGTCGGTGGTGAGCCCCAGGCCGAGGCGGTGCCGCAGGTAGAGACGCGCGAGATCGGCCCTGACGCCGACCTCCCCGCGCCGCAGCAGGGCGACCGAAAAGATGATGGAAAAATTCGCACGTCTCGTCCCTTGCTGCTTTAAACTGCGCCGAGCTTCGTATGGGCCGCCTTCACGGCCTACATGCTTCGTCTCAACCCATGGTCGGCGAGTTGGCGGCCGTTCTCACCAGGAGAATCGTACGCCGAGGTTGATGGCGTGGTTGTCGGTACCAGTGGCGATCTCGCCGTCGTAGCGCAGGTAGAGCTGCGTCGCCGCAGCGATGTTGGCCATGGCCGAGAGGCCGAGTACCGCCGAGTTGCGCGCCGGCGAGGCGGCGAACACGGTGAAGGCGCTCCCCAGTCCGCCGGCAAAGGCCGCCGTGATCGGCCGGCTGGTATCGGCAAACTCGTGCATCCAGCCCAGCCTGAAATCGAGATTGAGCTTCCTGTCATCGCCGATGCCGATGGCGCCGGCCAGATCAGCACCGATGGTGGTGCGCTGCGAGTTCGTCGTCTGCTGAAACACGTTGAGGTCGAGCGACTGCGCGCCCAACTCCGTGAACCCATTCTGCGTCACGCTCGTGATCTGGAAGCGGCCGAACGGCGTGATGGTCGCGGCGGCGGGTGCGTAGACGTCGAACTTGTAGCCGCCCTCGATCTGGCCGAGGAACTGGTTGGCGCCGGTGCTGCCGCTGGCGGTGCGCTGGTCCAGGCCGGGGATCGAGATCTGGCGATGCACCTGGTTGTCGTAATAGGCGTAGCCCGCCAGCGCATCGACATAAAAGCCTGATTGCGTGTACGAGCCGTAGACCGCGACGCTGACCGAGTCGGTATAACCCTGACCCAGGAAGGAATTCACCCACTCCCAGCCATGCGTATAGCCGACACCCATGCCGACCAGGAAGCGCGGGTCGATCCTGTAGTCGAGGCCGGTGGCGGCGCCGGCGAAGTTGTAGGTCAGCGTGGAACCGTTGCCGTCGCCCAGCACGCTGCCCAGCCCACCCAGTGCGCTGGCCCAGGCGCTCAACGGGCCCGTGCCATCGCAATCCGCGATCTCACAGGCTTGCGCCAGCGCCTGGCGCTGACCGGCGCTCGCAGCGCCGCGCGCGTTGGACATCTGCTGGCCCAAGGCATTCATGAACATCATGGCGTTGTTGGTGTTCATGGTGCCGAAGTCGGCCCAGGGCTGGCCGCTGATCGCATCCAGCGCCGGCAGGCCTTGCTGCCGGTTGAGGTTGGCCAGCACCGTCACGACCGTGGCGAGGTCGCCCTTCGACGAGCCACTGATCGCGTCCAGCGCTTTGCCGACATTAGTCTCGTTGCGGGTCTCGCCGCTGCGTCGGCAAAGGACGTCCGCATCGTTAGGAAGACATTGTTCGGGTCGTAGGATGAGAACCGGTGTCACGAAGGCGAAGTTGGTTGGGGAAATTGAGACCTGAGTAGGTGCCGGCGACGCCGCCCGTGGTCGTGACGATGGGTAGGTCTTGGGGGTCACGCCGGCGACGGCGTCACGGCCACCGTGCCGCCGTTGATGGTGGCGTTGCCGGTGATGGTTATGAGGTCGCTTTGGGAACCGACCTTGACCTTGTAGGTCGAGCCCACGTTCTGGGTGTAGTTGCCGTTGACCTTGAGGGTACCAAGATGGTACCCATCGAATTGCCGGGAGCGATCGTGCCGCTCACGATGGTAGTGCCCACGGTGCCGCTGCCGCTTAGCACGCCCCCACTCGTTCACCGTCGTCAGGCTCGATGACGCGATCGAGCCGTTCACCGCAAGCTCGCCGCCATTGATCGTCGTGGCGCCGGTGTAGGTGTTGTTCGCCGACAGGGTCAGAGATGCCCGTGAGCACGTTGACGGTACCGCCATTGCCTGTGATGCTTGCGCAGACACGTACGTGGCGGTATGTGTGATTGAAGTTGATGCACTGGGGCTGGCGCCAAATGCGATGCCCGCTCGCCGAAGGTCGTGCCGGGTGCTGCCGCCGGCGCGCCCGACTTCGCCCGCGCCGATTGTTGATGACAGTCGCTTGAGCGCCGCTGCTCTGGTGGTTGAAACCGACAAACCCGCCATTCTCGACAATGAGCGTCGCCTGGCCGGCGTTGCTCGAATTATTAAAATTGGTGGCCGATGCATCCCTCGTTGTAATCGTCGCCTGGCCAGCCGTGCTGCTGTCTTGGAAATTTATGAAGCCCGCATTGAAACCGTTATTTGTATCAACTACTTGGCCAAGAATGAATTTCGCCGTGCCAGCCGTGCTAATGCCATTGAAATTGATCGCGAAGCCTGAATTACCCCCCGCCCCACTGATGACATTGAACGTCGGCGCGTTTGCAGGAAGGGCCTGGATGCCAATGCCGTTGATGTTTGTCGATCCAAGGACATCGAAGGTATAGTTCGGCGCAGTGAATTGAAGGGTGCCGACGTCAACGGCGCCGGCCATAGAAATCGACGTCGGAGTAAACCCCGTGAAGGTGGCAACTCCGGACGGGCCCGGAACAGTCATGGGATTCCAGTTGGTCGAAGTGTTCCAGTCAGCGGTAGGCCCTCTCCATTGGGCGTTTTGGGCAGAGGCCACCCCGGAGATACCATTCAGAACGATGACTGGAATAGCAATGCGCGCGGCGCGACTGAGCGCGGCACTCGCGGTCGCACGCAGGCGTGGCTGCTTCGGCAGCGGCAGTCCGAATGGCCGCGAGCCGTTTGTGCGACGACATCTGTGTTCTTGGAAAATCCTACTCGCTTGAGCGGACGTAGCCGCGAGCAATGTCGCAGCCGCCGTCGTCGTCAACAAATGTGCGTGAACCTTTGCGGCTGCCCGGGTGCAAAGCAATTTGTGGTCTGAAATTTTGCGGCAGGCTCCTGTCAACAGGATCGCGGCCAGCCATCTGGAACGATCGTCTCCTGATTTCATGGCGGTGTTCTCCCCCGCATGCGTTTCAAGAGTTAAGGGCGTGTCCTCATTGCTCCAAGTTCTTGGTCTTGGCCAATGCCCGCGCGGTTCCGCGCGCTTCGGCCTCAAGCTTCGCGTCAGATCCGAAACTAAGCGATACTGTTAAAAAACGCGGTAGGTTACCGAACTCGATCCTGCGCCATTCGCTAGGGCAGCAGGGGACCGTAGGCTCTTCCAAGAAAGTGTTTCGCACACCCTTTGGACAAGCTGTGTGGAACAGCATTGTCGCTCAAGGTATCGAACAAAATTCTACCACAATTTAATTCGAACCAAACGCGCGTCGCCCGCATACCTGAATGTCCCTGGACGTCGAGGCGAATGATTGGTTGATCTTTGTCAAACGCTGCTTTCAGGCGATCTCGGCTTCTTCGGGCTCACGGTCATGCCTGGGCCAGCGACATGGGCGCAGCGTGCGCATCTTGCTGCGTCGAACGCAGCTTGGGCGCGAAGCTCGCGCCAGCGAACCCCGGCGGGGGATCACCCCCGACGGGGCAGTTCCGGAATGCGAGCGGGTGTCTCGCTGGAAAAAGCCAGGCACGCTTCACCGGGTAACCCGTGGCGCGCAAGGGCCAGCCGGCGCGACCGACAATGGCGCGCGTCCTACTCGGTGTCGGCCACGATATCGCAGCGCTGCGCTCGCACCCCTTGACTGGAACGACATTTACTCGTGCCCGGCTGAAACCTCGGTCGACTTGTTCAACACTTGCAACGTCCGCTCCCCGTCTGTGATCGCTTCGTGCCTGGAACGAAATGTCTCAGACGAACGGGCAACTTCTATCGCGGCACCGCCTTTGCAGATCTCCCAACCGAACGGTCGTCCTGGGGGGCCGCGCCGGCTCGTGACCAGCCGAAATGGAGATGCTTTATCCATGCCTGCCTCCAAGGCTTGCACTGTACCACGCGACGGGAAAAGGAATGTCAATGGCGCTGGATTTTAAACGGCTTCACTGCCAACCCGCTACGATCCCGTGCGAATCTTCGCTGAACGGCCGGGCAGGTATCAAGATTATCCCGACTTTCGTTTGAATCGGGGGCAAAACAATGAAGGGCTCACGACGGTTTTCGGCCGACGGCCTGCACGCGACTCACTTCGGCAATTTGGCAAGTTGGGCAGTCAGCCGCTTGACTGTGGCGATGCGCATTGCCTGCAACCCGAGAACGTTGTTCAACAATCTCTTCGTCCTTTTGGTCGCTGTCGTGTCGCGGCCAGCCCGCTCCATCTCGGACACCCGCTCCCGTTGGCGATGGATACTTATGTTGCCCAGCGCAACGTGGGCTTTTGCTATTCGGAGTCGTTCTTCAAGGGTTGCGTGAAGCATTTCGAGCACCACGTGACGGGCAACGGTTGAAGTCACTTCCCTGGCGTAACGGGCCTCTATCTGGCCGTAGGCGAGCGCTTGGCCGCTGAAATGGGAGACAGCGCGACGTTAACTGTCGTCTGGCTCTCTTTTGATTTCAAGGGGTGTAGCGGACCCTTCGCTTCCTCCTCTGCTACAAGCCGCAACAAGATGCGGCATTGGTATTCGTCGGTCGTCGTCACCAGAAGCTTACAAAATTCCGCTGTGTTTGCTCTATGGACAAACTCTTGCATGGGTGGGGCCCGTAGGACGCCAAGGTCCGAAGCATTCGTAGGCATTATGCGATGTCGAGGCTGTCCAAAACAGCACACGCCAAACTGACCACTACTCGCAGAACCTGTACCGCGCTTTACCCTGTCCCTCCTTACCACTGGCCGCAATTGAGGCTGGCCTTCACTTCGCGATAGAAAGAGTGGGAGCGTCGGGTGTGGGCGCTCGCCGTGATGCGGGCGTTATCCTTTCGCATAAGAAGCATCGCTTTCCGAGACTGCGTAGCGGCGTTTAAAACAAATTGCCAAGCTCGCCGGATTGGCGGCCTGCGCTCGGCACGAACCTAATATCAGGTCGCGCTCGCACTCTCGGCAGCCTGCGCCGTGGCCGTTTGGTGTTCAGCTAGAGTGTTTGACTTTAGTCAAAGCACTGGCCCCCAAGGCGGCCTATTAGGTTTATCACGTGAAAATCACCGGTTTTGAACCCTACACGGTGGCCACGAAGCTCGCTGGGGGAGGAGTTTTTCATGCTCAGGTTCCTGTTTTCTGTTGTTGCTGCGACGTTGCTGTTGGGCGCGTGCAGTCAAACGCCACCGGCCCCACCGCCGGCGCCGCCGGCTCAACGTGCGATGGCGCCGAGTCAAATGCCGCCGGCGACGGTGTATTTCGCCACGGGCAGTTCGACCCTGTCGCAGGAGTCGATGGCCACGATCCAGCAGGTCGCGGCCAACTACAAGAACACGGCCAATGCCACGGTGACACTGTCCGGCCATACCGACACCGTGGGTTCACCAAACGTCAACATGGCGCTGTCGCAGCGTCGCGCTGACGCCGTCAGGAACGCTCTTGTCCGCGCAGGCGTGCCGGCTGCGGCCATCACCGCCGGCGGCCAGGGCGAAGCGAGCCTGCCTGTCCAGACCGCCGACAACGTCGACGAGCGGCAAAACCGGAGTGTCGCCATCGCCGTCGTCACCCCAATTCCGATGGCTCGCACCGGCATGAGCGACGCCGAGTACTGCGCAGCCTTGAGTCGCACGTATCGGCAATTCCGCCCCTCGCAGGCTGACGAGACAGCCGCCGCTGCGATGCACCAATGCGAGATCGGCGATACGGCGGCCGGCATTCCCGTGCTCGAGCAAACGCTGACGATGTCGAGGATACAACTTCCGTCGCGCTACTGACGATTGCTACCAGCGGGCGGCGGGCAACCTGGCCGCCGCCCTCGTGGGCAAAGCAAAGACAAACCTGGCTCCCTTCCCGTCACGCTTGGCGGGACCGCGCGCCCAATGAAGCGACGCATTCCGAACAGACTCCAAAGGAGAGCGACATGAAGCGCGTTAACACATTCTTAGGCGTATCGGGTTTGGTCCTGGCTCTTTCCCTTCCCGGGTGGGCACAGGAAGTCAAACAGCTCCCGACACAGACCGTCACCATTTCGGGCACCGTGGCCACTATCGATCATGCCAAGCGCGTCGTGAACATCAAGACGTCCGATGGCAAGTTCGAGACGGTCGACGTGCCCGCAGGCGCGAAACGGTTCGATGAACTCAAGGTCGGGGACAAGGTGTCGCTGACGTACAACAACAACGTCTCGGCGAGATTGAAGCCGCCGGGCGAGGCGCCCGTTGATACGGGCAGCTCGACCACGACTGCCGGACAGCAGACGCGACCTGGCGGCACGGCAAGCGTGCAGAGAACGCTGACCGTGACCGTCGACGCGATCGACAAGAACGCATCCTCGATGACCTTCTCTGGTCCGAACGGCTGGAAATACAGTCGGCATATCGTCGATCCGACCGTGTTCGACAAGGTCAAGGTTGGCGACAAAGTCGACATCACTTGGAACACGGACGTCACCGTTGCGGTGAACTGACCCTAGGTGAACAAAGAGAGAGGGCCGTCCGGCCTCCCGGGCGGCCCATTGCCTAACGAAGTCTCAGGTGAGGCACGATGTCCAAGTCGACTGCGCGCTTTCGCTGCGACGCCTGCGGCGTCACCAGCGATGCGCCAAATGGTGGGTCCTCATCGAGGGGCACAGCACGACGGATCACCGGACGGGACAACCGGCGTCTCCTGACAGAGTGGCCTATAGGCGAGCGTCCGCTTTCGGACAGGAGCGTGCGGTACATCCCGCCGCTGGGCGACGATTTTAGAGAATTGAGCTACTCGGCAGGGCCTCCATGCCTGACATTCGCGACGTCAGCGACCAGGAGTTTGGACTGATCAGAGTCCGGTTGGTACGTGCCTATCTGGAGCACAAGCGCGATCTTGGCGTGCTGCTCACGGACGACGCAGCGATCGTTGCGCACGTCGATGAGATCACTGCGCTCTTGTTGGCCGCATGGGAGCGGGCCTCGCGCACCCGCGACCAGCACTGGAGGGAGCGCTATCGCTGGTTTTGCGAGACCATTGCGGAGCTGCAGGAGGACCCGCCGAACAAGCCGCTCGATGGCTGAGCGCGGCAGAGGCGACGAGGCGTCGCTAAGGTGGCATGAATGGCTGCGTCAATTAATTGCCGCTGCGATGTTTCGGCTATCGCGTTCGACCTTGGCGATCTGGCGCAACTTGTTGTTGTCCAGGACGACGACTTCATCGCTTCCCACGAGACGGATGACTTCGCGGCACTTCAACTTTCCGATGGCGCGGCTGACCGTCTCTATGGTTAAGCCAAGATAATCCGCAATCTCGGTGCGGCTCATCTTCAGCGACAATGGCCCCGACGAGACAGCGCGTTGTCCATAGAGCGTGTCTATCTCGGCCAGAAAATGGGCCACACGCTCGGTAGACCTGAGCCGGCCCAGCACCAGCATGTCCTGGCCCGACTGCTTCAGGGCGGCGGACAATGCCTCGGCTACCGCTGCGGCAAGGTCGGGATGCTCGGCGGCGAAGGCATCAAAGCCCCGTCGATCGAACGCGCAAGCCTCAACATCGGTGAGTGCCTGGCCTTCGAACGCGTACTTTCCGTCATTCTCTAGATAACCCACGCAGTCGCCGGGAGCGCGAATAGCGACGATCTGCCGGCGCCCGTCATCGAGCGTGCGCGAGACTGCCACGATGCCCGACCTGATCTTGAAGAACGCTCCCATGGGGGCGCCGGCGCGAAAGATGGCCTCGTGCCTGTTCCAGCGACGGATACCACCGAGAGCAAGCATCACCTGCAGACGGGCGCCGTCGAGCGGCTTGCACAGGTTCATCCATCTGCCAACACATCGGTCACAGGGTAGAGAGTTCATGTTCCGGCCCCCTGTCAAGCAGTGCTACACGACCTGCAATTGGAGCCGATCAGGCTTTTATTGCTTCGCCATAACATGCAGCGTGCAAAATGAAGTGACTGTTCAATATTGAACAGTTCAGAAAGATCGTCGGGACGTCGTGCCGATGTATCCAACAACGCGCATACCCCGCAGATCTCTGCAAGCTGCCGCAGAAATCGCCCACAACTGGCCCTCGGACCCAGCGCATGATCGCCCTGCACTTTATCGGTGCTGGACTATCTCCTCGGCATTGCGACAATACGGGACCATCCCCGCAGTCAGCCTAGGATTCCAGCCAGTCATTGGGTCTGGAAAGCTCAGGCCCGACCACAGTTTCAAGGCAGCAAGTCACCTTGCAGCCATCAGCAAGCGGGACCTCGTTCAGACAAGCAGGAAAGGGGATGCTTTTGAGCGCGTCCGTCCGCACCCAAATCGGCATGCTCGTCATCGCCACGAGCGTCGTGCAATTTGCCAACGGCTTCTTCGGCACCTACATCTCGTTGCGCGTGGCCATCGAGGGCTTCGACGTTCCCGGCCTCGTCCTCAGCGCCTATTTCGCCGGCTTCACCCTGGGCGCGTTTCGTTGCGGCAGCATCATCGAGCGGATCGGCCACATCCGGGCTTACGCCGCATTTGCAGGCCTGGTCGCCGCAGCCGTTGCCATCATGCCGCTGCTGGTCGGATCGCTCGCCTGGGTGATCCTGCGCGCGATCGTCGGCTTCGGTTGTGCCGGGATTTTCGTCACGACAGAGAGCTGGCTGACCGCGAAGGCCCGACCTTCCGAGCGCGGACGGGTCTTCTCGGTCTATATGGTCGGCACGTTCCTGGCTCTTGCGCTGGGCCAGCTTTTGATCGCCCGCGTGGATATCAAGGCGGCGGCATCGTTCAATGTGATCGTCGCGCTGTTCGCCGTGGCCCTGTTTATGGTCACCACGGCCCGCGCCGAGCCACCCCGGGTGAGCGCCGTGGCCGTACTGCCCTATGGCGTGCTCACGCGAGCCGCGCCGATCGCTGTCATAGGCTGCGTCCTGAGCGGGCTCGTCGGTGGTGCCTTCTACGCGCTCGTACCGGCGTGGATGCAGGACCAGGGTGCGCCACGAGAGACCATCGCGTTGTTCATGCTCGTGGCTGTCCTTGGCGGATTTGCCTTCCAGATACCGGTCGGTCGGCTCTCCGACCGGTTCGACCGTCGCATCGTTCTGGCATTCCTCGGCCTGGGCTTTGCCGGCACTGCCATTGTCATGGTGCACCTGCCGCGCTCCCTGCCGACGATCCTGCCCGCCGCCGTCTTGCTCGGCGGATTCATGTCAACTCTTTACCCCGTCTGCGTCGCCCACGCTCACGATCGCATGCCGGCAGGTCGGGTCGTGGCGGTGAGCGGGCGGCTCATTCTGGTGAGCGGACTGGGCTCGGTGCTGGGCCCGCTGATCGGCGCGAGCCTGATGGCGCGCTTTGGAATTGACGGCGTGTTCTACTTCATGGCTGCCTCGGTACTCGTGCTGGCGATCGTGGCCGGATTCGGAAGTCTGGCGACGCACTCTCCAATGCAACTGAAAGCACCGTTCAAGATCCTGACACCCCAGGCTGGGCCGCTCGCGCACGATCCGCTCGACCCCTCGGACGGGCCTTCACCGCTCAATGATCCACGATAGATTTGGTTTCCCTCTTCAATTCGAGCAAACCATCTTGCATCATGCGAACCAGCAGTTTCCTTGCGATTTCCTCCAAGGCAACGGTCTGCGTCGGGCTTAAAAGCACGCTCGCCGTGGTGGCTTCGCCGGACAACTCCCAGACGATGTGTCCGGTCTGCAAGTCCCAAAGCTGAAGCCACAGCCGCAGCGTCGTCACCCGGTTCCTGACCAACTTGATACCAGCCGCCTCAAACTTATCGAGTATCTCTTCGCCGAACTGCGCAAGCCCCGGGAGCAGCACGTATTGCGAGCCAAGTCCTGATCCAATCCGTCGCAACAGCTGGCGGTCCAGCATCCCGTTCCGCGCGAAACCTGCGCGCAAATCGGCGTACTCCGTTGCCAATCCCTTGTCCGTAAGCCGGTTCAGGGTCTCCGCCGAGGAAATTTCGTGGATCGGTGGGGCCACTTCGGTAAGCGCACCGCTCAGCGCATGGGACAGGGTGGGGCCCAAGCCCTGGAGATTGGCCGGCGCCACAAATGCCAGCACCACTACCGGCGTACGGGCCAGGTCCCTCGTATCGAGTGACGGGGGCTTCGCTGTCGAGGTGGCATACGTATCTGAAAGATACGGGGGACCGCAGCCTCCGAGCAGCATTATCACTATGGTCAACAACGCCACGCCAATACGGCCAAGCACATAACTTGTTTCCTGCACTATCAAGACGCGCGCGCCGACATCGTGGTCTGTCATCTTCTCCTCCACCTCGTGGGGATGCCATGGTCATCCGCGCGCCTCTGGGCAAATTCGCCGCAGAGGTTCTAACCCCGACGCTATTTCTCCGGAGCGATCAAGACCGGTGGTCACAATGACGATGTGGCAAGCCGAGAAACTGCCTTAAATCTGTGGATATTGCGACGTTTCCTTGGAAGTGTTCGCCGCTCACAATTCGAAATGGCAGGATCAATAATGGACTGGGGCACAAGCATGCGGCCAGGCCACGCGAGCCGGGGCCCTAACACAACAATTTGAAAACTCCGGAGAGCGGCATCTCCGGCAAATTTATTGGAGCTGCCCAATTCCAAAAACCGCAGGGTTCGACACTGAAGCCATCGAACCTTGCTATTCCAAACCGCTCCCAGCCGAACTCAATTCCCGGCCCTTACAGTTCTTCACGATCGACTGTTTAACGGCTGCCTTGTAGCTTCTCAGCGGCTACTAACATTTCCTTTATGTCTGGCCACATCCGCTCGGCGTGACGACGTAAAGAACCATCATTACCGTTCTGAGAATAAGCACCGTACTGGGCCGACGCCGCCCTTTGCACCCGAAGCTGAGCATCAGCATAAGCAGTGTCGAATTCCGCACCCGAAAGTGCATTCAGGCGCGTCATCGCATCGTCGGCGATCTTTCTAACTTCCTCGTCAGGTGCCATCGTTACCCCAGCTTCCGCACGGTTCTTCGCCAGATTTTGAGCATTCTCGGTGTATTCTTTGATTATGTGCGTAGCGTAGGAACGAACTTGCTCATTTTGCGATTTTTGGAGGGCCATTTGACCTGATTGAATCTCAAAATCATTGACGGTCTGTGCAAAGCCGACAAACCGCGCGTCAGGAAAGGCATGGACCACCGGCAATGGTGGTTGCTGGCTCAGCGCTGCGATAGGCACGACAACAACAGCGGCAGCGATTAGGAACGTACGGCGAATCATAAGTACCTCCTTTGATGATCTCTATGCGGCACTGCCTCCGCCCGCCCGAACAGTTACGCTGGCACTGGCCTCGGACAAGTCGCCGGATGAGCCCATGGGCGGACTGATGACTGCGCCATGTCATCAAACGCCCGCCCAGTCATCCCGTTTGCTGGAATGCCACCAAGTTAAGTCAAGACTGCACTCGTAGATTGCGCTGCTTTGCTGAAGGCCACGGTGGTCGTTTGGTGTTCAGTCGGGGATGTTTGACTTAAGTCAAAGCACTGCCCCCAGAGAGAAGAAAGCGCCGCGTAGCAAGGGCCACGACCGCCGCGTTGGTCGTGACCAGCGCCGTCTTGGGGGCGACGACATCCGGTATGCCGGCGGCCAACGTCCTATCCCGGCTCGCCGCCTCCCGTCATCTTCCGAACACGCGTCCGGTCATCATGCCTGGCTTCCGCCTCCACCGGCACCGTTACTGATCTGGACGGGGGCAGGTCGAAGGGATATGGGCAGGATGCAGTGAGTTGTGGCGCTGAAGTTGAACTTGTCTTCTCAACTCCGGGGGATGGGGGAACACCCAGGCGCTGAGCCGGGCAGCGCAGCGAACAAAGCAGGCCTCCGTTGGCGGTTAGCTCCCCCATGTGCTCTTCGAGGCTAGCCGTCTATTGGTAATCCCTGTTCCTCCTCGCTTCGAAAAATTCCGAGGCGCATGATAAACGGGCAAGGCAAGCGACCCGGCACCTTTTCCGAAACCAGGCGGACTACCAAGGGCAACGCGTGCCCACTGATGAGCGCTATCGCGCCCGCCGTGGCTGGCGCAGATAAGCTAGCTGCGCCCAAATCATCGGGCGGCACCCGACAACAACTGCGCAACGGAGGACTCAAGCAAGGGCGTAGTTTCCCGTTTCCAACGCGAGCCTGATTTCGTATCCGTGATGGCCCGCGCATGACCGCAGGCTGCTCGACGCAGCGGCAGCGCCACGTTGTAAGGCTCCTGGCCCGACGTGTCAGTGTAACTGGTCGGCGGGTCGACCGGCACCGTTACCTCTCGTTGTCAGAGAATAATCATGATGTTAAACGTATACGGGCCAACACTAGGGGGAGAACCACATGTTGAAGAAGTTCCTGATCGCGTGGGCAGCCGGACTGCTGCTGGCGGCGTGCCAACAGCAGCCGCAGATGGCCAGTCCGCCACCTGCCGCGCCGCTGCAACAGCCGGTGCAACAGTTGTACATTGTGTACTTCAACACCGGTCAATCGGACCTGTCGCCTGAGGCGGTGGCGACGGTTTCCCAGGCCGCCGCAGCCTTCAGGCAGGGCGGCACTGCTGTGGCCGTGCGCGGCCACACCGACACCGTAGGTAATCCGGAGTTCAACCTGCGGCTTTCCGTGCAGCGCTCGGCGGCCGTGAAGGACGCGCTGCAGCGCAACGGCGTGCCGGCGGCGGCGATCCGGTCGGGCGGCCTGGGTGAGCAAGACCTGCCGGTCCCCACCGCCGACAACGTCCCCGAGCGGCTTAACCGCAGTGTTCACGTCACGGTTGTCTCGGCGCCGGGGCGGGCGCTCATGAGCGACAAGGATTATTGTGCCGCGTTGGCTAGGAAGTGGCGTTCGTATTCCCGGACGGACGCATCTGGTCCGGCGCCGCAGGCGATCGCCCAGTGCGATGCCGGAAATTACGACGCGGGCATCACGACGCTGGAGACGGTACTGACGAATGACAGGATCCCGTTTCCGTCGCGCTATTTGTAGCCTGATCCGGCACGAGTAGATTGAAGAGGGCGGCCCTCCTGCGAGGGCCGCCTTTTCTATTCGCGGTCGATCATCTCGCTGTCCTTTCCGAAAAACGCTGTCCGCGCTGGAAGCGACTGCAATCGATCATGCAGTCGAATGCCGCGTCGTGTCGTTCCCGGGCGCTCTTGTCTACCTTGGGTGAGTTGATGGCATTGCGGAAAGCAGCCAGCCTGTCCGTTTCGGGTCCAGGCTGTGTGAAAACTGCGTCGATGATACGATTCTCCAGCGATTTGGCCGGAGGATTGGATGGCGCGTTTTGTCGTTGGCGATGACCGCAGTCAGAGCACGCTGTTTCCCGAGCGGTTGGATGAATATTTGGGAGAGGATAATCCGGTCCGGGCGATCGATGTCTTTGTCGATGAGCTTGATCTGGCCAAACTTGGCTTTGGCGGCGTCGAGCCGGAGGCGACGGGAAGGCCGGCCTATCATCCGGCGACGCTGTTGAAGATTTATGTCTACGGATACCTCAATCGGGTGCAGTCGAGCCGCCGCCTGGAGCGTGAGTGCCAGCGCAACATCGAGTTGGTGTGGCTGACTTGTCGCCTGATGCCGGACTTCAAGACGATAGCCGATTTCCGCAAGGATAACGGCGAGGCCATCCGCCGGGTCTGCCGTGAGTTCGTGATGCTGTGCCGGCGCCTTGAACTGTTCAGCGAGGCGAGCGTTGCGATCGACGGCAGCAAGTTCAAGGCCGTCAACACGCGGGACCGGAACTTCACGCAGGCCAAGATGGAGCGAAGGCTGGTGCAGATCGACGAGAGCATAGCCCGCTACCTCGCGCAGCTTGATAGTGCGGATCGCCAGGGGGAAACTCGGTTCCGGAAGCCAAGATCACGCGGCTCAACGAGAAGATCGTGGCGCTGCGCCAGGAGATACAGCGCCTGAACCAGCTGAACTCCCAGATGATGGAGAGCGAAGACAAACAGATCTCGCTGACCGATCCCGATGCGCGCTCGATGGCCACGAGTGGCCGAGGCAGCGGGATGGTCGGTTACAATGTGCAGAGTGCCGTCGATACCAGGCATCATCTCATTGTCGCTCACGAGGTAACCAACGTGGGCTCCGACCGGGACCAGCTATCCGACATGACAGAGCGGGCGCGCGCAGCGATTGGATCCGAGGTCATCGAGGTTGTTGCCGATCGCGGCTATTACAAGGGCGAGGAAATCGTGGCCTGCGAGCGGGCCGGTAACACGGTCTATCTGCCCAAGCCGATGACCTCAGGCCTCTACGCCAAAGGCCGCTTCGGCAAGCAGGACTTCGTCTATGTCGCGGCGGACGACGTCTATCTTTGTCCCGCCGGTGAACAGCTGACCTATCACTACACCAACGAACAGGACGGCAAGACACTACGTCGCTATTGGACCACGGCTTGCGAGGCCTGCGCACTGAAGAGCAAGTGCACGACAGGCAAGGAGCGCCGGATCTCACGCTGGGAGCACGAGGCCGTCCTGGAGGTCGTGCAGGCGCGGCTCGATCGAAACCCTGAAAAGATGCGCCTGCGCCGTCAAACTGTGGAGCATCCATTCGGAACGATAAAGTCGTGGATGGGATCGACGCACTTCCAGATGAAAAGACTCAAGAACGTAAGAACCGAAATGGCGCTCCACGTTCTGGCCTACAATATGAAACGGGTGATGCGCATTCTGGGGGTTGGCGGATTGATGGAGGCGATCCGAGCATGAGACGGGCTGCCCAGGCCAACTGGTCTCGCCTGCCCAATCATAACCCTCCGCGTTTTTACACAGCCTGGGTCATGAGCTTACGTGACAGCCAGTTCGCGTCATGTCGGTTTACCCCTCGAAAGCGGACATCCCGTCGAGACCCAGTCAAGGTCCAGAACCGGACATCCAGCGATGGTTGTGCTAAGCCTAAACTGTCGGAAGGGGTTGTGGCAGCCCTTTCAATTGCACCATCTGGGTGAGACTGAAGAGGCGCAAATGTCCAAGAAGCATAAGGCCGGTGAGCCCCAACTATCTGTGCTGCGCGACGTCAAGGAAGCGGCAGCAATCCAGCAATATTGGCACCTGGCCGAACGGCCGCAGGAACACAAGCCGCCCAAGGATTACAAGTACGTCGAGGAACTTGCCCATCTGCAGTTCGAGCTCATCAAGCTGCAGGAGTGGGTGCGGCTGAACGGCCTCAAGGTCGTCGTGCTGTTCGAAGGCCGGGATGCCGCAGGCAAGGGCGGCGCGATCAAGCGCATAACCGAGTCCCTCAATCCTCGCATCTGCCGCGTGGTTGCGCTCGGCACGCCGACGGAACGCGAGCGCGGGCAGTGGTACTTCCAGCGCTATGTCGCTCAGCTGCCGACCAAGGGCGAAATCGTCCTGTTCGATCGAAGCTGGTACAACCGCGCCGGCGTGGAGCACGTCATGGGCTTCTGCACGGATGAGGAGTACCAGGAGTTCCTGCGCACCTGCCCGCTGTTCGAGGAAATGCTGGTTCGCTCCGGCATTTACCTCATCAAGTACTGGTTCTCGGTCAACGACGAGGAACAGGAGCGTCGCTTTCAGGAGCGCATCGGCAATCCGATCAAGCGTTGGAAGCTGAGCCCGATGGACCTCAAGTCACGAAAGCGCTGGGTGGACTATTCCAGGGCCAAGGACGTGATGTTCGAGCACACCGATCTCAAGAGGACGCCGTGGTTTGTCGTCAACGCCGACAATAAGAAGCATGCCCGGCTCAACTGCATCAGGCACCTGCTGGATCAAGTTCCCTATCGAGGACATGAAGCCGGTTGAGATCGAGGTTCCGTCCGCGCCAGTCTGATACGGGCTACAAGCGCCCCAAAATGTCGTCCCAGAGATTTGTCCCTGAGGTCTACTAAGAGATCGCAACGATTGCGCGGCACCGTCATCGACTAGCTTGCCTTCCCCTGTGGCGTGAAGTTTGCTGTTGGCGCACAGATAGGGGGCAGGATGGAGTGGAACCAAAAGTATTCGCTGCGCAGTTATCTGCGGTCGGCGTTATGGGTCGTGCCGGTGCTCGCCTATGTGACGTCATTCCTAGCAATACGCATCGTCGGCTATCTGGATGACTGGCTCCAATGGTCCTGGGAATGGCACATGGAAATCGGCACGGTTCAGTACGTGTTGCAAGGGCTGGTTGGTGCAACGATCTCGTTTATAGTATTTGCCTTCAGCTCCTTGTTGGTTGCGATCCAAGTTGCCAGCGCGCAATTGAGCCCCCAAATCATCGCCACTACTCTGCTGCGCGATAACACCATCCGGCTCGTCGTCGCGCTTTTCGTGCTGACCCTAAGCTTTGGACTGGGCACCCTGGCAAGATCGCAGACACATGTTCAGTATCTGCTCCTCAGCTGCGCGGTGGTTCTGGCCGGCACCTCGACAGTCGCCTTCATTTACCTGATCGACTACGCAGCGCGACTGCTGCGACCGGTCAGCATCGTGTGGCGGCTGGGCGAGGAGGGATTGTCGGTCATCGAGCAGGTCTATCCCTCGAAAATAAAAGGCAAACATATACGGTCAAAGCCGCATCCGCCGTTAGGTACGCCGGGTCGGATCATCGTGCATAAGGGCATGTCCGCCATCATCCTGGCGGTCGATCTTGAGACGCTTCGGCTCGAGGCCGAGCGCACCAACGGCATCGTCGAGTTTACCCGTCAGGTCGGCGATTTTCTTGCAGTGGGCGAGCCCCTGTTCCTGTTGTACGGCGGTGCCGTTGGCGCGGACGATCGGGCACTCCGGAGTGCGGTTGCGACGGGCCCGGAGCGCACCATCGAGCAGGATGCGACTTTCGCGTTTCGGGTCATCGTGGACATCGCCATCAAGGCGCTGTCGAAGGCTATAAATGATCCTACCACCGCCGTTGTTGCGATCGACCAGTTGCACCGCCTGCTCCGCGTCGTGGGCCGCCGCCATCTCCACGATGACGTGATCATGGACAGCTTGGGCAAGCCCAGGGTCATATTCAGGACACCCGGCTGGGACGACTTTGTCCAGCTGTCCTGCCGGGAGATCCGGCTCTACGGCGCCGAAAATTATCAGGTGGCGCGGCGCCTCAGGGCGATGCTCGATAACCTCGTGGTTAGCCTTTTTGAGGCGCGCCACGCTGCCTTGCTGAAGGAGCTCGAACTTCTGAACAGCGCACTCGAGCGTCTGGATCTTCTACCTGACGATCTTGCACTGGCGCAGATGTCGGATCTGCAGGGGTTGGGAGCGCCGATCCGCGATCCACGACTGAAGGGACTGGCGCCTGCGACACTTTCCTAAGGGCCTTCTGGGCCTAAGCGCCTTCTGGCAATTTCAGGTCAGCGCCGTGAAGAGCCTCGCGAGATCCGACGCCGATGCGCTTGATGATGCTCATGGCTTCGACCATCGTGGTGTTCAGCGGCCGCACGCGGTCGGCCGGTAATACATGACATTACCGGACATCGGTGTCGGCGCCTGTGGCAGGAAGACACTCACCCAGCCGTCCTCGAGCGGTTCAAGCAAATAGCCGATCTGCCAGCCGTCTTCGATGCTGATCAGTGCCGGCCTTATGCCGCTTGCGTCTTGCAGTTAGGCAAGGCCTTCGGTCATGCTCTTCACCATCTGGTACTGGGGCAATCGGCCAAGCAGGGAGCCTTCGAACCAGCGCGTCAGGCGCTCACCCGAATAGGTGCGGGCGACAAGGCCGGCGGCAAAGGCAAGCAAGACCAGCACCAGAGCCGACAGCACAGTGACAACGCCAACTCCGGCGACGGTCCCCCAGTTGTCCAATTGGAGCTTCTCGGAAATCGGCTGCGCCACCTTCGCAGCCAGTCCCAAGGCGTAGCCCAGGACCATAAGCACAATTGCCAATGGCAACAGGAATAATATGCCACCCAGCATTGTCGTTTTCAGGAACCTCGTCATCGAATTGCCCGTATTGCAGGTTGAGACCAACGGTGCGAGACGTCAGCCGGCGAACCTGTCGACTAACTGGTTGTTGAGCACAGGGCGAGTGGATCGTAGACCTACATTTCTCCCGTGGCGATACCCCAACTACCAGCCGGCGAGGCAAGGTAAGTCCTGTGCGTCAATCCCTGAGGCCTGGCAGGTTAAGAGCGCTGGCGGGATCAGCCAAGGCGGCGTTTGCAAACTCACGACTTAGGAGTGCTTCCCCGCCGCTCCAGTTCTTCGTTCCACCCACATCCACGGATAGGGAGCTTACCCAAGTTAAGATCAAAGCCCGATTACTTTGAGACTAGCGCATGATCCAGCAAGGCCGGTCTATCCCTCAAAGCCGAATTCCTCTGCGTCCGATGAATGTTGCTGGCACCGTCGTTGCAGTTCCCAACGCACGCCGGGTTTCCAACGTTAGCGGCATCGGAAAAGCGTGCGATAGTTCACGTCACCCTGCAGCCCGGAGAGAATCTCCTCATAGGGCCCGCCGTTGCAGGTCTGTTTCATATAGCGTTCGGCAACCTCGCGGGCGCGGGCCATCTCCAACTCTGGATCTGGGTTGACGACCATCGTGGCTCGGATGATCAGCATTCGGTATTCGCTCGGCGTTCCTGTCGGCGCCACCCGCACTTCGAAGCGACGGCCTTCAACCTTGACGACCTCGACCTGCGATCCTTCCAACGAATCCTTTTGGTGACATCCGGCCAGCATCACGGCAATCACCGCTGCCATAGAGCGAGTTGACTTGAACCGTTTCATTTGTCTTTTAAGCTCTTATGGAACAGTGGGGCTGCGATGGTCCCTGCGCCATCCTGTGGTGCCTTGAGTTCGACGCTTAGACCACGGGACCGACCAACAAAACAAGCGCTTTAGCTACCGACCTTGGACGCGATCCCGTAGCACAGTAACGAAAGGTCTGGTTCTAGATATGGGCATCTGCTTGCGTTGTTTCATTCAAATTTGCCGGCCAGCCAATTTGATCCGGACAGGATATGGATTGGAGAAAGTACAATTTGGAAATACAAACTCCAGCCTACAGAATCGACGGTCAATACTGCGTGGCATCGGTGCCAGTGCCGCGGCTGGGGCAGTCGGTGGGTGTGGCACATCAGCAAGGCTCGCGTCCCTGCCGGACAAAATGCGAGTCCATGCGCCCTTTGTTGGCATGCCCGATGATTGTCGAGTGTTGCTTGATGGTAGCGACGATGATCTTCTTGGTCGTATCGTGACCGAGGCGCTTATTCGGGAGATTGACTACGAACAAGCCAGTGGGAGACCGCTGGGCCCCGCGAACTATCTGGCGATCTCCGGCGGCGGGGAAAATGGCGCCTTCGGCGCGGGCTTGCTGACCGGCTGGACGCAGCGCGGCACGCGACCGGTATTCAAGGCTGTCACAGGCGTGAGCACCGGCGCACTCAGCGCCCCATTTGCGTTTCTTGGACCAGCGTACGACCGGGAATTGACACACGTTTATACAGAGGTCTCCGCTCAGGACGTCATGGTGAGCCGTGGGCTGCTGACGGCACTTCTGAGCGATTCAGCCTACAATTCAACGCCGCTACTCCGCCTGATCCGCAGCTTTGTCACCCCCGCCTTCATGGCCGCGATCGCCGATGAATATGCCAAGAAAGGCCGGTTGCTTTTCGTCGCAACCACCAACCTCGACGTTCCTGAAGGAGTCCTATGGAACATCGGCGCGATCGCCGCCAGCGGCCATCCCCGTGCGGCCGACCTTTTCGGCCGCATCCTGCTTGCCTCGGCGTCGATCCCGGGAATTCTGCCGCCGGTAATGATCGACATCGAGACGGGTGGCGAGCGCTATCAGGAAATGCACGTCGACGGCGGAACAGTGTCGCAAGTAGTCCTCTATCCCCCGTCGGTGGGTGGGAACAACCTTATTAATGAGGCCTCTCATGGCGATCCCCAAATCGCCGACGCTCTACGCAACAGGCAGCGTCGGCTGTTCGTCATTCGTAATTCGCGGCCAGGCGCCGATCAGGAAACGGTGGCGCGAAGCACTCTCACCATTGTCGGCCGTGCCATTTCAACGTTGATCCAGACGCAAGGAATGGGAGACCTCTATCGTCTCTATGTGATCTGCAAGCGCGATGGAATCGATTACAACGTTGCCTATATTCCCGGCCGCTTTACCGACAAATTGAAGGAGCCGTTCGATCAGACCTACATGCGCAGGCTCTTCGCGCTGGGTCATGAGATTGCTCTGACGGATTCACTATGGTCCAAATTTCCGCCGGGCTTCGATCCAATGCCCATTAATCAAAATCGATCTCCGTCGGGAGCGAATGGTGAAAAGCAATGAGGGAGCTCCGGTGACAGGGCCTTCATCGGGGGTTTGCATTCAATAACCGACATTTTGCAGCGAGGGTCGCCGTCAGTTTTCTCCCGGTCACGAGAATTTCCCAAGTTCTACACAGGATCGTAGAGGGTTCCGAGGTTTGTAGGCATCTTCTGGCAGTCTCATTGGCGGTCCCTGATCGCTTCAAGCGCCTAGGTCTTTGCGGCGCGTGCAAATCGTCGAGCGCTGCGGAATAATTGGGGATGTATTTTCTTCTCGGATCTTCTGTTTTTCTGATGACGGTGCATGCCGCGATCGTACTTGCTATCGGCGTGCGTGTGGTCATGCGGCGAGCGGCGCGGGGTGTCGCGCTCTCATGGCTATTGCTGGTGGCGACGCTGCCGTTTTTCGGTGTGCTGGTGTATCTGCTGATCGGCGAGCGCCGAATAGGGCGCAAACGTTCACGCGCCATCACGCTGTTGCGCACCGATTTCCGGCAGATCGCAAAAGCCACCATTCCCGCCGATTTCACCGCCGTCGCCTGGACGGACCTGCCGACGGCGGCGCAGGCGATGGACCGGCTGGGGCGATCGATGGTCGGTTTCGCTACCGTTCGCGGCAATACTTTCGAACTCTTTACCGACACCCAGGCGATTCTCGCGGCGATTGCCCGCGACGTCGATGCAGCAAGAACCAGCGTGCTGATGGAGTTCTACATCTGGAACGAAGGCGGTGCGGCGGACGAAGTTGTCGAAGCGGTCATCCGCGCTGCCGCCCGCGGCGTGCGGTGCCTGCTCCTGATCGATGCTCTCGGGGCGCGGCCGTGGTGGAAGGGCACACAGCCGAAGCGCCTGCGCGACGCCGGTGTTCAGCTTCGGGCAGCGCTTCCGGCCGGACTGCTGCGCACCCTGGTCGGCCGCACCGATCTTCGTTTGCACCGCAAGATCGTGGTGATCGACGGTATGGCGGCATGGACGGGAAGCATGAATCTCGTCGATCCCCGCTACTTCAAGCAAGAGTCGGGCGTAGGGGAATGGGTCGATGCGATGGTCCGCGTCGAAGGCACGGTGGTCAATCCGCTCGCCGGAATCCTGATAGGCGACTGGCTTCTCGAGACCGGCGAGTCGTTGCAGGAGCTGATTGACGCTGCCGGCCTTGGCAGGGCGCAACCTCTGGGAACGGCGAATGTCCAGGTTGTTCCGTCGGGTCCCGGCGAGTCGGAGGATGGCCTCTTACAGATGATCCTTGGGTTGATCAACTCGGCCCAGCATGAACTGGTGCTGACCACGCCCTACCTGGTGCCGGATGACCCCATGATTCTGGCGCTACGCGGCGCTGCCGGCCGCGGCGTGCAGGTGACGCTCATCGTCCCCGAAAAGGTCAACTCGTTCGTCACCCGCTATGCCAGCCGGTCCTACTACGACGACTTTCTCGAGGCCGGCGTCGCAATCCAGCTCTATCGCGGCGGGCTTCTTCACACCAAGTCGATCTCGGTCGACGAGACGATGTCGATGTTCGGTACCGTCAACCTCGACATGCGAAGCCTGTGGCTCAACTACGAGGTGGCGCTGTTCATCTACCAACGCGAGTTCGCTGAAGCTTTGCGCGGCCTGCAGAGGAGCTACGTCGGTCAGTCGAGGCAGCTCAATTCATCGGGCTGGGCCACACGGCCTTTCAGGGAACGCCTGATCGAAAATACGCTACGCCTCTTCAGTCCACTGCTGTAGTGAGAGGCGCACTTTCAATAAGCCGGAGATAAATTACGGCTCATGTCGGCTTTGTCCCGCGAGTTTAGGACCGAAGGCACACACCTTTGGCGGGTTCTGGAGAATTTAGTTGGCATATACTGTCACGACCGGAGGGCCGTGCGCACGTCGACATCGGAGATCGAAAAGAGCAACCTCACGTTGGTGAATATGGACTTCGAGCGAAGGCGGTGGCGGCGCCATGCGGCCCCCCAGAACGGTGAGCCGATAGATCACGGCGCCTACCCTGCTCGGGGATGATGCTCGGATGACCTCAGGGTCCGTTGTCGGCACACGAGCCCCTAAGCTTGTTACATGCCAAGAGGGCTCCGCGGTGCTGTCATACAATTGGAGTGTGCTTCTTCCTGTTGTTGTGCTCAGATTGACCTGACCGCGGGTGTACCGGCAGGCCAACGGCCCGTCTGGGTTGTGAGCTTTTCTGGGCAGGCCTTCGCTTGCGGGACCTCTGCCTTCGTGGATCGGCACGACACAACCTTGACACGGGGCCGCTGCCTAGCTGGGGCAGTCGAAGTCCGGCCATGATAGCCCAATGAAGACAGCACGCGGACAAACATCGTCCCGTAAGAACGGGATACTCGGTGCTTTAGCGGCCGACGGGCGCCAGACGCCCGCGCCCGTACTTTGGCTTCGACCCTTCGAGAGCTTTTGGCGGCTCGGTTCGCGTCCCAACGGCGCTGGCAAAGGAATTAAACCGAAGAAAGGCACCGACCAGGCTTGGCGGCAAGTGGCATCGCACCACCGTAGCGAGGATGCTTGCGCGCCTGGGCCTGGTTACAAATGGCCGGATCAATAATGGACTGTGGCACACACAGGCGGCAGATTCGCGAGCCAAGGCCTTGGCTCCAACAATTCGAAAACTCCGGAGAGCGGGCATTGTCTCCGGCAAATCCATTGCACGTGAGTTGAACAAGCGAGAGATACCGACGGCGCGGGACCACAAATGGCACAAATCCACCGTCCGGCGACTACTGCGGCGCCTTGATACACTCGAAGGTGTTTCGCGCCCCCAACATCGCCGCTAGTGGGCGTGGTCAAGGCTTCTTCCCAAACCTCCACGCGATCGAGACAAAGAAAAGCCCCGCGCAACGGCGGGTTTGAAGTTACGGGGTTAACTGATGAAAAGGCCTGGTCGAATAGGGCCAAACCTTTGTCGATGGTCGCAGGTTCTCGTGTGGATCGCAGCGCAGGCTTCGGCCACTAGTTGGCCTGCTAGATCGCGAGCCGTCTGCCCTCTGGCGTCAGACCCCGGTGCCCTTCAATTCCAACCAGTAGCTACGAAGGGCGTTCATCATCGCCGGGGCTGTAGCTTCTGGCAGGTGGGAGATCGAGCGACGCGCGTACTGCGACGCGCTAGTCGCCAAGTACGAGCAATACCTGGGCCAGGACTCAAAGACAGGCGAACAGCCGTCGGGCCTCTCTGCCAAAGACGGCGTCGAGAAGTGCAAGAAGGGCGACACCTCCGGCATTCCGGCGATTGAGAAGGCGCTCAAGGATGCCAAGTTCGACTTGCCGCCGCGCCCTTGAGCGGCCAGATCCACCGGAACGGAAGACCTGACTTCATCAATAAATATCGAGGGCTCGAGGCAGCCGTGAAATGCGGCTGCTATCTAAGCATGCTGTGACTTTCAACTCGTAATTTGCATTCATAAGATTCGGCAACAACGCCGCATGATTGTTCTTTCTCACATACTCTTGGACAAGCTCGAACCACCACAAGGGAAAGTTATGATGTTGTCACAGCGCAGGACCATGTTGAGAGAGACTTTGCAAACACCCTAGGGTTATGAGTGCGGGTGTGCAGCTTTGATGGTTGGACGGTAGGGGTATCGTCCGGATCGAGCATCAAAGCACCGTGGGACTGGGAGGCAGAGGGTGAAGGACCAAATTGCGCGGCCGACGGCGCCGGAGGCACCGATCGTTACGCTACTCTCTGGTCGATGGCTTAAAATTTCCGTTTGCGTGGTCGCATTGGCGGGCGGCTTGGGGGTCTACAGCCGCGAGGTCACCAAGAATTTCGAAGGGCAGATCAAGCAGGCGCTACAGCAGGAACATGGCGAGACCGATAAACTGGCCCGCGAGCTGGCCACGGACCTGGCCCAGCTAAAACAGACGCAGCAACAGGATCGAAACGAGGCCGACAAAGTCGCCCGTGAACTGATCGAAAACCTCGCACAGTTTAAGCACGCGCTGCAGCAAGAGCACGACAACAGCGAGAAGTTGATTCACGAGCTGACCGATGATTCGGCGAAGGTTAAGCACGCGCTGCAGGAGGAGATTGAGAAGGCCGACAAGGAGGCCCGCGTGGTGGCCGAGCGTTTGGCGCAGGTCACGCAGGCACTGCAGCAGGAGCGCGCCCGGTCCGTCAAGCTGGCGGATGATCTAGCACAGGTCGAGCAGGCCGTACGACAGGATCGCGACAACACCAGCACGGTGACCAATAACCTGGCACAGGTTGAGCAAGCGCTGCGACAGGATCGTTACGAGACCGAAAAGTTGACCAGCGAATTGACCGTCGATCTGACGCAGGTGAAGCAGGCGCTGCAGCGAATGGAAAGGCAGTCGAAAGTAAACGAGGCGTTACTGGTGGGAGAACGCGCCCGCAACGAGGGGCGCGATGAGACCCAAGCGGAACGCGCGCATACCACGTCGGCCGGTAACTCGACCACGGCGAACCTACCGGAAGCGTCTGGCCCGATTCTGGAGCGGCCAACTGACAGGACAACGGCACTCCTCTCGAATGGCAAGCAAGCGATGCCGGTGGGCGACAAACTAGCAGCAACGGCGGCGCTGGAGGCAATTGTCAATCCAGAAGAAGCTCACCTGATGGAGCGCGCCAGCCTGTTGCTAAGTCAAGGCAACATTGGTGCGGCGCGGATAGTGCTCAGCCGTGTCGCCGAGACTGGCAACGCGCAAGCACTGTTCGAGTTGGCGGAAACGTATGACCCGACCATTCTCGCGGCGTGGAGAGCTATCGGCACGCAAGGTGATGCAGCCAAGGCACGGGAACTCTATGCTAAGGCATTTTCGGCCGGTGTTCAGAAGGCAGGCGACCGATTAAGTTCTTTACGTGAGTAAAGGCCGCCATGGGCGGCCCGAGCGAGGGCGAAATGCGACCCAACGCACCAAGCGTTCTGACACCATCCTGAACAAGGCAGTTGCGGTAAGACCGATCCGGGATTGAGTGCTGCAACCGGGACCAGCGCGGTGGCGCATGGATTGTCATGTCGAGTGCCATCGAGAACGGTCACGAGCCGGATGGCTGCGAGTCGATGAACTACGTCGTCATCAACCCTCGCGGATCTTGCCCGGCTCCATTCGATCCGATGGAGCCGATCGACCTCCGTCCTTGATATTGGACTCTAGTTGGACTCGACGTTCCCTGCCGAATGCTAACTGTTTGATTTACTTGGCGCTCCCTACGGGATTCGAACCCGTGTTTCAGCCTTGAGAGGGCCGCAACCGAAAGGGTGCTGATCTGGGCGAGGCGGGCGGCGCGCGCCTTCTCCCTTGCCGCCCGGTCGACAACGCCCTTGGTCAACACCACCACGCCGAATCCCTGAGCGCTGTCGCGACGGAGCTGACCTCATCCAGAATATCATCCGCTATCTCGCCGGATCGCGCTCCAGTGGGTTGCCGTAGCCGCCGTCCGCCGGCCCAGCACTTTCGAGAGCAGCGAGGCCGAGAAGGCGATCACCTTCAGATTGCCGACAGATTGCCGATGCCGGCCGAGACATTGCCCGGCCATACTGTTCTGCCGCTTAGCTGCTTTTGTGCCAGCTGACGCCATTGCCCGCGGCGCAACAACATCAAGATGCAGGTATAGTCCTCCGTGTTCCTCCAAATTCGTCCGTTTCAATCTGGCGTCGCTATTGGGGCCTGTATTGGGGCCGCCGGACAGAACGCCTCAGAAAGTCAATAAAACTGAGAGAATATTGGTCGATCTAGCGGACCTTTCGTCCGCCCCGTGTTGCATTTCCGTTTTTCACCGCGAAGGCGAGTTCCGCTTCGACAGAAATACCTCACCCCGAGGAGCGGCCCGCAGGGCGCGCTGCGCGCGCTCCTCAGGGTGAGGTTACTCTGTGGTTCCCAGAAACTTACTCAGCCGAGCTGGATCCAGGTCGTCTTGACCTGGGTGAACTTGTCGAAGGCGTGCAGCGACTTGTCGCGACCGATGCCCGACTGCTTGTAGCCGCCGAACGGTGTGGTGATGTCGCCGCCGTCGTAGGTGTTGACCCACACCGAGCCGGCGCGCAGCCCCTTGGCGAACTTGAAGGCCTTGTTGATGTCGGAGGTGAAGATCGCCGAGGCGAGGCCATAGATCGTGTCGTTGGCCACGGAAAGCGCCTGCTCGGCGTCCTTGACCGGGATGACCGAGAGGACAGGCCCGAAGATCTCCTCCTGGGCGATCTTCATCTTGTTGTCGACGCCGTCGAACACGGTGGGCTCGATGAAGCTGCCGGCATTGTCGACATGGACCTGCTTGCCGCCCATGCGCAGCTTGGCGCCTTCCTTCTGGCCGGCGTCGATGTAGCCCATGACGCGCTTGGTCTGGGTCTCGTCGACCATGGCGCCCATCTGCGTCTTGGGGTCGAGCGGATCGCCCGGCATCATCTTCTGGCCGATCGCCATGACCTTCTCGAGGAACGAATCCTTGATCTTGTCCTCGACGATCAGGCGGCTGCCCGCGGTGCAGACCTCGCCCTGGTTGAACCAGATGCCGAAGGCGGTGCGCCGCGCGGCGATGTCGAGGTTGGGCGCGTCGGCCAGCACGATGTTGGGCGACTTGCCACCGCACTCGAGCCAGACCTGCTTCATGTTGGATTCGCCCGAGTAGCGCAGGAAGTACTTGCCGACCTCGGTCGAGCCGGTGAAGGCCAGCACGTCGACGTCCATGTGGCGGCCGAGCGCCTGGCCCGCGGTCTCGCCGAAGCCCGGCAGCACGTTGAACACGCCCTCGGGGATGCCGGCTTCGGCGGCGAGCTCGGCCAAGCGAATGGCGGTGAGCGGCGACTGCTCGGCGGGCTTCAGGATCACCGAGTTGCCGGCGGCCAGCGCCGGCGAGATCTTCCAGCACGCCATCAGCAGCGGGAAGTTCCACGGCACGACGGCAGCCACGACGCCCGACGGCTCGCGGGTGATCAGGGCCACGACATTGCCCGGCGTGGGGGCGACCTCGTCGTAGATCTTGTCGATGGCCTCGGCGAACCACTGCACCGTGTTGGCCGAGCCCGGAATGTCGACCGTGGTCGAGAAGGCGATGGGCTTGCCCATGTCGAGCGTCTCGAGCAGCGCCAGCTCGTCGCGGTTCTTCATCATCAGCTCGGCGAGCTTCAGCATGATGCGCTTGCGCTGCGCTGGCGCCATGTTGGCCCAGGTGCCCTTGTCGAAGGCCGCGCGCGCCGCCTTGACCGCGGCATCGACGTCGGCCTGCTCGCAGGCCGCGACTTTGGTCAGCACCTGGCCGGTCGCCGGGTTGATGCAGTCGAAGGTCTTGCCGCTAAGGGAGGGCGCGAACTTGCCGCCGATGAAGGCCTGGTTGCGGTAGCTGAGGCCGCCGATGCGGGTCTTCCAATCGTCGCGCGAAAGCTGGGCGCTCATGTGATTTCCTCCCGTTGATGGATGGGCGGGAGCCTAGCGCGGATTTCGTCCCGGTGGAACGTTCAACAAAACCTCATGCTGAGGAGCCGCGCGCTGCGCGGCGTCTCGAAGCATGGGCGACACCAAGGCGGGTTCCCACCCTTCGAGACGCGACAAAGCGTGGGGGTTACCCCGCGCGACGCGGGCCGCTCCTCAGGGTGAGGCGGTGTGGAGCGTGGGCGCTCACGAAAAAGCCGCCCGGAAGGGCGGCTGGATCGGCAGTCGGCGCGGGGCCGGCTTACTTGATCTTCGATTCCTTGAACACGACGTGCTTGCGCGCCACCGGATCGTACTTCTTGAGCTCGAGCTTTTCGGTCTTGGTGCGCGGGTTCTTCTTGGTGACATAGAAGAAGCCGGTATCGGCGCTGGAGATCATCTTGATCAGGATCGAGGTCGGCTTGGCCATGGTCTTTGTCCCTATGCCCTAAAGGGCGAATTCCCGGAAGGCCGGCAAAGTAGTCGCCGGCTGCGCGGTGTCAAGCGCCGGAAAAGCTACTGGCTGGCGGCCTGCTGGATCGCGGCCTGCACGGCATGGGCATAAAGGCCGTGGTCGTGCAGGAGCCGGGTGGCAACCTCGACGTCAAGTTCGGGGGTGGTCTCGCCGGGCGGGCAGATCTTGCGCAGATCCGTCACTTCCTGGTGGGTCGGATTGCGCAGCGCGTGCCAGCGCATCAGCGTGCCTTGGCTCGAATCGACCGCGTTGGGCCCGAGCTGGTCGAGATCAGCCACCTTCGACGTGCAGATGTTGGGCAGCACGCCCAGCTCGTTCCAGGTGTAGCCGGAGGGCGCCTGCAGGCGCGACCAGGTCAGGATGAGCTCGCCTTCGTTGGCCAGGCGCACCACGGTCTGCACCGTGCCTTTGCCGTAGCTCGTGGTGCCGACGATCAGAGCGCGGCCGCGATCCTGCAGCGCCGCCGCCACGATCTCGGCGGCCGACGCCGAGCCGCCGTTCATCAGCACGACGATCGGCATCTCGGCGGCCTTGTGGCCGCTGGTCTTGTAGACACGACGGCTGTCGGGATGGCGGCCCTGGGTCGAGAAGATGGTGCCGTCGTTGATGAACAGCTCCGACACGGTCTGCGCCTGGTCGAGCAGGCCGCCGCGGTTGGAGCGCATGTCGATGATGACGCCGGCCATGTCCTTGCCGATGTCGGCGCGCGCCTTGTCCATGGCGGCGTGCAGATTGTCGGTGGTGGCGCTGTTGAAGCCCGTGAGATGGATCAGCGCCACGTCGCCGCGCCGTTCGTAGGTGACGGTGGTCGGGATGATGCGGCCGCGCTTCATGGTGAGCGCCAGCTCGCTGCCCTGCGTCGACCGCAGCACGGTGAGCGTGACCGGCGCGCCGATCGCGCCGCGCAAGCGCGACACGACATCGCCCAAGGTGCGGTCGGTCATCAATTCGCCGTCGATTGCCAGGATCTGGTCGCCCGGCTGCACCCCGGCCTTGGCCGACGGCGAGCCGTCCTGCACGGCGCGGATCAGGATCTTCTTGTCGTCGGTGCGCTCGACGGTGATGCCGATGCCGCCGCCGCCGTCGCGCTGGAAGCGGTTGTCGCGCGCTTCTTCCGGATCGGCATAGCGGGTGTTGCGGTCGAGCTGCTTGGTGGTGGCCGTCAGGGCGTCGCGGATCAGGACCTGACGGTCGGTCTGTTGCAGGACAGGCGATGCGTCCATCGAGCCGGCCATCAGCTCGGCCAGCATCCCGCCCCAGGCCCGCCCGTCGGACGAATCGGCCGGCGTGGGACGGGTCAGCACATCGCGGCCGTCACGCTTGACGGTGAAGGCGCCGTCCGAGGTCGCAAGCGACAGCGACGGATCGGCACTGGCGAAGCCCCGGTAGGCCTCGGCCGAAAGGGTGCGGAAGTTGGGTTCGTAGAGGTGGCGGTCGCCGATCGCCCGATAGGCCTGCAGGACGACCCGCTCGATATTGACGTCAGGGGCGGCGGCGACGGTGGTCTTGCCGCTGTCCGCCTGAGGCGTGTCGGTCGAGGTCGCGCAGGAGGCGACCAGGGCGGCGGCGGCGAGGGCGGCTGCCGCACGCGGCAGCACCAAGCGAAAAAAAGGGATCAGCGGCACTTCCCTACCCAGCAAGCGACAACAATAGCACAGGCCGCTGACGGACGGCCAAGATTCAGGCTGAAGAGTCGAAGCTCCCTGTTGAAGGCTTGGGAGCGGGTATCCGGTGCGCCCACAAGAGCGCGATTACAGTGCCTTTTATGTGACCGAGCAGGTACAGGGCAAGCAATACCGACAGCGGCAGCCACAGCAGGGCATGAAACCACAGCGGCGGATGGTCGCCATAGCGCTCCATCACCAGCACCAGCGGCACGATGATGTGACCTACGGCGAGGATAGTGAAGTAGGCCGGCGCGTCGTCGGCGCGATAGGGCTCGAGCGCCAGATCGCATGCCGGACAGTGGCTGCGCATCTTCAGGAAGCTGCCGAACAGGGTGCCGGCCCCGCATCGCGGGCATTTGCCGTGCCAGCCGCGCAGCAGAGCGGTGAGGAATTCGATGCGGGCGGGCGGCATGCTCATCCCGACAAGATGGGCGCTCCGCTCAGCTTCGTCGTCGCGACCCTTTGTCCCGAGACGGTCCGCGATGCGCGACCGGACGCCGCGGCTGGCCGCGGTGATCGCCGCGCGGGCGCTGCTGGCCGCGCGGCAGGGCATGGCGCTCGATCCGCTCGATGACGTCGACGATCTCGAACAGCAGGCCGCCTGTGGCGGTGTCGGCTTCGACGAGCTTCAGCCTCAGCCTGTCGCCCAATCCGTAGGTTTCGCCGGTGCGCTCGCCGATCAGGATCTGCCGGCCTTCGTCGTGGCGGAAGAATTCCTGGCCGAGCGAGCGGATCGGGATCAGCCCGTCGGCGCCGGTGCCGTCGAGGGCGGCGAAGAGGCCGAAGCGGGTGACGCTGGTGACCCGGCCTGGGAAGGTCGCGCCGACATGGGCCGCCATATACGCTGCGACATAACGATCCATGGCGCCGCGTTCGGCGGCGACGGCGCGCCGCTCGCACATCGAGAGGTGCTCGCCGAACTCGGTGAAGCGGCCCTTGTCGGCCTCGGCCAGGCCGCCCTCGCCCAGCCCGTAGGTGGCGATCAGGGAGCGATGGACGATCAGGTCGGGATAGCGGCGGATCGGCGAGGTGAAGTGGGCATAGCGCGCCAGCGCCAGGCCGAAATGCCCGAGATTGTCGGGGCTGTAGACGGCTTGGCTCTGGCTTCGCAGCACGGTTTGGCTGACGAGCTGGGAGACCGGCTTGTCGGCGACCTGCTGCAGCACGCGGTTGAGGTCGGCTGGGCGCAGCCGCTGGCCGGTCGGCACGGCGATGCCCAGCGTGCCTAGAAATTCGCGCAGCGCCTCGAGCTTCGCGGCATCGGGCTGGTCATGGACGCGGTAGAGGCAGGGCGCGCGGCGCTGCTCCAGCGCCTGGGCCGCCGCCACGTTGGCCAGCACCATGAATTCCTCGATCAGCTTGTGGCTGTCGAGCCGCTCGCGCACGCCGATCTCGGCGATGCGGCCGTCAGTGCCCAGCGTGACCTGGCGCTCCGGCAGGTCGAGGTCGAGCGCGCCACGCTTCTCGCGGGCCGCCAGCAGGACCTTGTAGGCGCCGTAGAGCGGACGGATGACCGTCTCCATCAATGGCGCGATCTCGGCGTCGGGCGTGCCGTCGATGGCGCGCTGCACGCGCGTGTAAGTGAGCCGGGCGGCCGAGCGCATCATGGCGCGGTGAAAGCGGTGGTGCTTGAGGTGGCCCTGGGCGTCGATCGACATCTCGGCGACCAGCACCGGGCGATCCTCGCGCGGCACCAGCGAGCACCAGTGGTTTGACAGCGCCTCGGGCAGCATGGGCACGACGCGATCGGGAAAATAGACCGAGGTGCCGCGCCGGTAGGCGGCGCGATCGAGCGGCTTTTCGTGGCGCACGTACCAGGCGACGTCGGCGATGGCGACCAGCAGCCGCCAGCCACCGGGATGGTCCGGATCGGGCTCGGCGAACACCGCGTCGTCGAAATCGCGTGCGTCCTCGCCGTCGATGGTGACCAGCGGCACCTCGCGCAGGTCGAGGCGGTGGCCCATCGGCGCCGCCTTGGCGCGTTCGGCTTCGTCGAGCGCGGCCTGGGGGAACTCGACCGGGATGTCGTTGGCGGCGATGGCGATCAGGCTCACGGTGCGCGGGTCGCTCATCGGCCCGATGCGCTCGAGTACCTGCGCCCGGCGCGACAGCGCGCCGCCCGTCGCCTCGATCCAGACGATGTCGCCCGGCTCGGCACCGTTCTTGTCGGCCGGCCGTACCTCGAAGCTTTGCCGCAGCTTGCGGTCGGTCGGGGTCACCAGGCCCATGCCGTGACCGCCCGCGGGCTCTTCATAGAGGCCGAGGATCTTCTTGGGGCCGCTGCCCAACCGGCGGATGATGCGCGCTTCGTAGTTGCTGCCGCGGCGCTTGAGATTGGCCAGCACGCGGTCGCCGACGGCAGGGGCGGGGCCGCTGCGCGCGGCCTGCGGCGCGATCTCGATTCGGGGCGGCGGGCCGTCCTTCTCCTCGTCGTGCTTGCGCGGCACGGCGATCAGGTGGCCGTCGCCGTCGACCCGCACGATCTCCAGCACGGCCACATCGGAGAGTGCCGTGGGATCGCGGAAGGTCTTGGCGCGGTCGGCCGCGATCTCGCCCGATATCGCGCAAGTCGCGCAGCAATTGCTTCAGTTCGATGCGCTGGTCGCCCTTGAGGCTCCAGGCGCGGGCGATCTCGCGCTTGCCGACAGGCGTTGCGCTGTCGCGGATGAAAGCCAGCAGTTCGTCGCGGGTCGGGACTTTGCCCTTAGCCATCGGTTCCGGTTCGGGGAGGTGGCTCGGTCTTGGCCTTGGCGGCCTTGCGCTTGGGCGCGGATTTCTTCTTGGCAGTTTTAGGTTTCTTTTCTTTATCGCTGGTTGTGTCGTTGGCCGGCGCGGCTAAGGCCGCGCCGTTGGCTTTCGCCTTGGGCGGCGCCTTTTTGGCGCGCGCCGGCTTCTTGCCGGGGCCCTTGGCCGCGCGCTCGGCCAGCAGCGCCACCGCCTGGTCGAGCGTCAGCTCTTCCGGCTTGAGGTCGCGCGGCACGGTGGCGTTGATGCCGCCGTGCTTCACGTAATGGCCGTAGCGGCCGTCATAGAGTTCGATCGGCGCCTCGTCGGCGGGATGGTTGCCGACGGTGCGCAGCGGCTTCACCGCGGCGCGGCCGCGGCCCACCGCCTTGGCCTCGGCGAGCAGCGCCACGGCGCGGTTCATGCCGATATCGAGCACGCTCTCGTCGGCCGGGATCGACTTGTACTTGCTGCCATGCTTGACGTAGGGCCCGAAGCGGCCGACGCCGGCCAGGATCTGCTCGCCATCCTCGGGATGCGGACCCAGCTCGCGCGGCAGGGCCAGCAGGGCCAGCGCCTTCTCCAAGGTGACTTCGTCGGGCGTCATGCCTTTCAGCAGCGACTGCCGCTTGGGCTTCTCCTTGCCCTCGGGCTCGCCCAGCTGGACGTAGAGTCCGTACGGGCCGTTGCGCAGGGTGACCGGCTTGCCGCTCACCGGGTCGATGCCCAGCAGCTTCGGCCCGTCGAGATTGGCGCCCGAGGCGGCATCGGCATCGGCATCGACGATGCCCAGCTTGCGGGTGAAGCGGCACTCCGGATAATTCGAGCAGCCGATGAAGGCGCCGAACTTGCCGAGCTTGAGGCCCAGCCGTCCGTTGGCGCAGGACGGGCAGTCGCGCGGGCTCTTGCCGCCATTGTCGTTGGCCGGGAAGAAATGCGGGCCCAGCTCCTCGTCGAGCTTGTCCAGGACTTCCTTGACCCGGAGGTCCTTGGTCTCGCCGACGGCGGCGGAGAAAGCCTTCCAGAACTCGCGCAGCACCTGGCGCCAGTCGATCTTGCCGTCGGAGATGTCGTCGAGCTCTTCCTCGAGATGGGCGGTGAAGTTGTATTCGACGTAACGCGGGAAGTAGGTCTGCAGGAAGGCGGTGACGATGCGGCCGCGATCCTCCGGCACGAAGCGCTTGCGGTCGATCTTCACGTAGTTGCGGCGCTGCAGCACCTCGATGATGCTGGCGTAGGTCGAGGGACGGCCGATGCCGAGCTCTTCCAGCTTCTTCACCAGGCTGGCCTCGGAATAGCGCGGCGGCGGCTCGGTGAAATGCTGCTCCGGCAGGACGTCGCGGCGGTCGAGCGCCTCGTCGGGCCCGACGTCGGGCAGGATCGAATTGCCTTCCTCGTCCTCGCCGGTTTCGTCCTTGCCCTCGTCGTAGAGGGTGAGGAAGCCGTTGAACTTCACGACCGAGCCGGTGGCCCGAGCTGCACCGTCTTGTCGCCGCTGGCGATATCGACCGTCACCTGGTCGAGCACGGCGCTTTCCATCTGGCTCGCCACGGTGCGCTTCCAGATCAGCTCGTAGAGGCCGAGCTGGTCCTTGTCCAAATAAGCCGCCACGTCCTGCGGGGTGCGGAAGAGGTCGGTCGGGCGGATCGCCTCGTGCGCCTCCTGGGCGTTCTTGGCCTTAGACGTGTAGACGCGCGGGCTTGCGGGCACGTAGCTCTGGCCGTACTTGGTCTCGATCAGCCGCCGCGTCTGTCCGATCGCCTCCGGCGCCAGTTGCACGCCGTCGGTGCGCATGTAGGTGATGAGGCCCACGGTCTCGCCGCCGATATCGACGCCCTCGTAGAGCCGCTGGGCGATGCGCATGGCGGTTGCGGCACCCACACCCAGCTTGCGCGAGGCCTCTTGCTGCAGGGTCGAGGTGATGAAGGGCGGCGGCGGGTTGCGCCGCACCTGGCGGCGGTCGATCGAGGCCACCGAGAAGGCGCGACGCTCGATCTCGCGCTTGGCCTGCTCGGCGCGTTCCTGGGTGTCGAGGTCGAACTTGTCGAGCTTGCGGCCGTCGAGATGGGTAAGGCGGGCCTTCAGCGTCTGCTTCTTGGCGGTGCCGAACAGCACGTCGACCGTCCAGTATTCGCGGCTCTTGAAGACCTCGATCTCGGACTCGCGCTCGCAGATCAGGCGGAGCGCCACGGATTGCACGCGCCCGGCCGAGCGGCTGCCCGGCAGCTTGCGCCACAGCACGGGCGAGAGGGTGAAGCCCACCAGATAGTCGAGCGCCCGGCGGGCCATGTAGGCGTCGATCAGCGGCTGGTCGAGCTCGCGCGGATGGGCGACGGCGTCGAGCACCGACTGCTTGGTGATGGCGTTGAAGGTGACGCGCTTCACGTCGACCCCGTCGAGCGCCTTCTTGGCCTTGAGCACGTCGCGGACATGCCAGGAAATGGCCTCGCCCTCGCGATCCGGGTCGGTGGCGAGATAGAGCTTGCCGCCCTTGGTCACCGCCTTGGCGATGGCGTCGAGCCGCTTCTGGGACTGCGGGTCGACCAGCCAGTCCATGGCGAAGTCCTCGTCCGGGCGGACCGAACCGTCCTTGGCCGGCAGATCGCGGACATGACCATAGGAGGCCAGCACGGTGTAACCGGGGCCGAGATATTTCCCAATGGTCTTAGCCTTGGCCGGGGACTCGACGACCAATACGTCCATCGCCGGTATATGCTCCAGTTTAAGATCAAGAACCGGAGCTAAATCACTGACCTACATCAGAGATACGCGGTTACCCCGGTGCCGTTCCAGGCGGCCCTCCAGCTCGAGAGCCAGCAGGACCTCCGCCATGGAGGCGGCGGACACTTGGCATCGACGTACCAGTTCGTCAACCGCAGTGGGTACCGACCCGAGTGCGGAGAGGACCTGGGCGACCGTCGGGTCGGCCGATTTTTGCCTCGGTTTTTCAACGACTTGCGGGGTAACCCGTGGCCGGCCGAGCACACCTAGAATATCGTTGGCGTGGCAGGCCAGATTGGCCCCATCTTGGATAAGGCTATTGGATCCGGCATAGCGCGGGTCGACCGGAGACCCCGGCACGACAAAGACCTCGCGCCCTTGCTCGGCGGCCCTGTGGGCGGTGATCAGCGACCCCGACCGGGCAGCCGCCTCGATGACCACGACACCGGCCGAGAGGCCGCTGACGATGCGGTTGCGCCGTGGGAAGGCGCGGGCGACCGGTGGGGTGCCCCAGAGGCAATTCGCTGAGCAGCAGGCCGCGCGCGGCGATGTCGGCATGGAGGGCGGCATTCTGCAGCGGATAGATCTGGTCGATGCCGCCGGCCAGCACGGCCACGGTACCCGTCGCCAGGGCGGCCCGGTGGGCGACCGCGTCGATGCCACGGGCCAGGCCCGAGGCCACCACGAAGCCCGCCGCGCCCAGGTCCACCGCAAGTTCGGCGGCGAAGCGACAACCGGCCGCCGAGGCCTCGCGCGCGCCCACCACGGCCAGGGTGGGCCGGCCCAGCAGCCCGAGATCGCCGATCGCGGAAAGCACCGGCGGCGCATCGGGTAGCGCCGCCAGGGCCGCCGGGTAGGCTGGTTCGCCGATTACCAGGAAACGTCCGCCCGCGCGCGCCAGGGCTTCTTCCTCACGGGTGATTTCGGCATCGCTGACCGTGGCCAGGCGCGCGCAGGCCGCGCGGCCCGAGCCGAAATGTTCCAGCGCTTCATGAAAGGTGACGGGTCCGATCCGCGCGCTCCGCGTCAGGCGAAGCCGCGCGCGCCGTTCCGCCGGGTCGAGTTCCGATGCAAGGGGGCCGTCGAACATGGCCCGACGATACGCGCGAGTACGTGTTCTGTAAAACAACTAGAGATAGAATCAGCGCAGCTTGGGATTGAGCGCGTCGCGCAGCCAGTCGCCCAAGAGGTTGACGGCAAGCGACAGGATGACCAACGCGAGGGCGGGGAAGATCACGATCCACCATTCGCCCGAGAACAGAAAGGCGTTGCCGATGCGGATCAGAGTGCCGAGCGAGGGCTGGGTGGCCGGCATGCCGACCCCGAGATAGGAGAGTGACGCCTCGGCGATGACGGCGAGCGCCAGCTCGATGGTGGCGATCACCAGCACCGGCCCCCAGGCGTTGGGCAGCACGTGGGCGAGCGCGATGCGCGCGCCCGGCACGCCGATGATGCGCGCGGCGTTGACGTAGTCCTTGTTCTTTTCGGCGAGCGTCGTGGCGCGCGTGACCCGCGCGAATTGCGGCCAGTAGGCGACGCCGATCGACAGCACCAGCACCCAGATGGCGATGTCGTCATGCACGCCGCGCGGCAGCACGACCCGCGCCACGCCGTCGAGGGTGAGGGCGATCAGGATGGCGGGCACCGTGAGCTGGATGTCGGCCAGCCGCATCACGACGGCCTCGACCCAGCCGCCGCGATAGCCTGCCAAGAGGCCCAGCAGCACGCCCGTAGTGACCGACAGCACGATGGCGGCCAGCCCGATCACCAGCGAGATGCGGCTGCCGTAGAGGATGGCCGACAGCACGTCGCGGCCCTGGTTGTCGGTACCCAGCAGGTGGCGGGCGCTGCCGTTCTCGTTCCAGGCGGGCGGCGTGAAGGCGTCCATCAGATTGAGCGATTTGATGTCGAACGGATCGAACGGCGCCACCCAGGGCGCGAAGATGGCGCCCAGGAAGAAGCACACGGTCACGATGGCCGCGGCGACGGCGAGCGGCGAATGGCGGAAGCTCCACCACATGTCCAATTCGCGCAGCCGGGCGCGCAGCGTCGTGTCGCTCATGACGTCCGGCGGCGGTTGAGCAATGCGCCCATCGTGGCGGCGAAGGCGAGCGTCGCGGCCAGCGGGCCGAAGCCCTCGAAGCCGACCGAGCCGATCATCGCGGCGCCCAGCGCCGCCGCGCCGATCCAGCCAATGCTGGCCGTGGTGCCGTTGAGGCCCAGCACCGTGCCGCGCACGTCTTCGGGCACAGCCGCAAGGGACGCCATGTAGGAAGGCCGGCCCAGAGCGTTCAGGAAGACATAGACGAAACCCAGCGCCACCGAGATCGTGAGGCTGGGATGCCACATGAATAGCGCCAGGGCAGCCACGCCCGATAGCGCCATCGCGATGGCAAAGGTCAACAGCCGGTCGCGCAGCCGGTCCGCGAACTGGCCGCCCAGGATGGTGCCGGCGACATTGCCCAGCGCGAACACGGCCAACGGCATGGCGGTCTCGATCAGGGAGAGGTGATAGGTCGCCTGCAGGAAGGTGGCGAAATAGACCGCCGCCAGCCCGTAGCAGATCCGTTCGGCGATGCCGGTGCCGAGCAGGCCCAGCACCTTGGGCGACAGCGCCGTGCGCAGCGACGGCCGCACGCCGCCGCGCAGGTGGCCCGCCGTGCCGCGTCCGACGGCGGCGAACAGGCAGAGGCTGGCGATAAAGGCGAGGCCGCCGACGCAAACCAGCCAGCCGCGCCAGCCGATCAGCGAGCCCACGGCGGCGGCCATGGGTACGCCTAATACCAGCGTGAGCGACTGGCCGCTCATCACCCAGCCCAGTGCGCGGCCGCGCTGGCTGTCGGGCACGCGCCCGGAGACCTCGGCGAAGACCACGCCCATGAAGGCGCCGCTGCAGCCGCCGCCGACCGTGGCCCACACGGCAATCCAGAAGAAGGAGCCGGCCATCGCCTGCGCCAGAACGGCGAGGGCCAGGGTAAAGAGACCCCCCACGAGAAGAGGCCGTCGGCCGACGACATCGGATAGCCAGCCACCGAGTGCCGACGTGAGACCCCATGATATGGACGTCAGGGACACCAGGTTGGCGACCATCGGCATGCTGACACCGAGGTCGTGCGCCATGTCGAGCAGGAAGGGCGCGCGCGTGGTGCCGCTCGAGGTGGCGGCGAAGGAGCCCAGGCAGGCGGCGGCGATCAGCGCCCACGGCAGGCCGGCGGGCCGGACGGCGGGATCTCTCTTCATCGTCATCCGCCCGCCATGCCCAGCCGCGTCCGATCGAGACGGAGCCGCGGATCGATCGCGGCATAGAGCAGGTCGACGAAGAAATTGATGGTCACGAACAGGAAGGAGACCATCACGAGGTAGGCCGCCATCACCGGGATGTCGGCGAATTGCACCGACTGGATGAAGAGCTGGCCCATGCCGGGCCACTGGAACACCGTCTCGGTGATGATCGAGAAGGCGATCAGGCCGCCCACCTGCAGGCCGATCACGGTGATCACCGGCAGCAGCGTGTTCTTCAGCGCGTGGCGGAAATGCACGGCGCGGTTGGTGAGGCCACGGGCCCGCGCGAACTTGATGTAGTCGGTGCGCAGCACCTCGAGCATCTGCGATCGCACGAGGCGCAGCACCAGGGTCATCTGGAACAGCGAGAGGGTGAAGGCCGGCAGCACGAGCGCCTTCAGGCCCGATGCCGTCAGCAGGCCGGTGTTCCACCAGCCGAGCTTCACCGTCTCGCCGCGCCCGAACGAGGGGAAGCACCATTCGGCGGGCAGGCCGAGCGCCGGCGCCCAGTTCTTGCACTCGACCGAGAAGACATAGATCAACAGGATGCCGATGACGAAGGTCGGCACGGCAACGCCGGCCAGCGAGAAGGTCATGATGGCGCCGCTGTCGAGCTTGTGGCGGCGCAACGCCGTCATCACGCCGAGCGGAATGCCCATTGAAAGGGCCAGCAGTGCAGCGACAGCGACCAGCTCGAGCGTCGCCGGCATGCGCTCGACGATCAGGTCGGAGACGGGGCGCGCCAGCCGGTAGCTCTTGCCGAAATTGCCGGTAACGGCATTGCCCAGGAAGCGGGCGAACTGGACCGCCACGGAATCCTCCAGACCGAGGTCGCGGCGCATCTCGGCCCGCTCGGCCGGCGTCGCCTCCTGGCCCACCATGTTGTTCACCGGGTCGCCCACGAAGTTGAACAGCGCGAAGCACAGGAACGACACCGCCAGCATGACGGCGAGGGACTGCAAGAGACGCGAGACGATGAAGGCGAGCATTTCAGACCCTACTTGCCTCCCCACGAAGTGGGGAGGTGGCCCGTAGGGCCGGAGGGGTCATGAGCGCCAGTGATGGTGCTCATGACCCCTCCGCCCGCAGCGCGGGCACCTCCCCATCGTATGACGATGGGGAGGAATTTGAGCGGCTCACTTCATCGTCGAATATTTGAAGTTGGGCGCGTCGTTGGCGAAGATCGGGATCGTCACCTTGTCGCTCATCGACCAGACGATGAGCTGATGGTGCAGCGGCAGGTACGGCATGTCGGCGACCGCCAGCGCCCAGGCGTCGGCGATCATCTGGTCGCGCTTGGCCGGGTCGATCTCCTTCAGCATGGCGTCGGTCAGCGCGTCCATCTTGGGGTTGCTGTAGCCGGTGTAGTTCCAGCCGCCGACCTTCTTCGCCGCATCCTCGGTCTGGTAGAGGAAGGTGAAGACGTAATGCGAATCGAGCGTCGGCACGCCCCAGCCCAGCAGGAACATGCTGGAGTCCTTCTTCTGCAGCTTGGGGAAGTGCAGCGTTTTTGAACGCGCCTGCAGGTCGATCCTGATGCCGATCTGCGCCAGCATGCCGGCGACGGCCTGGCAGATCTGCTCGTCGTTGTTGTAGCGGTCGTTGGGGCAATCGAGCGTGACGCCGAAACCGTTGGGGTAGCCCGCCTCGGCCATCAGCTTCTTGGCGCCGGCGACGTCGTGTGCCAGCCGCTGGTCAAGTTCCTTGGTGTAACCGTGCACGCCGGGCGCGGTGGTGAGGCCGGCCGGCGCCGCGAAGTTGCGCATCACCTTGGCCTTGATCGCGTTGATGTCGATCGCCTGGTACATGGCCTGGCGCACGCGCTTGTCGGCGAACGGGTTCTTGCCCTTGACGTCGGAATATTTGAGCTCGGCCGAGCCCATGTCGAGGCCGAGGAAGATCGAGCGCACCTGCGCGGTCTCCTCGGTCTTGAGGCCGGGCGTCTGCTTGATGCGGGCGATGTCCTGCAAGGGTGCATCGAGCACGAAGTCGACCTGGCCCGAGATCAGCGCCGCCACCCGGGTCGCCGGCTCCTTGATCGGCGTGTAGACCAGCTCGTCGGGATAGCTGGGGAAGTCCTTGGCGCCCCAGTAGGTCGGGTTCTTTTCCAGCACCGTGCGCACGTCGGGGTCGCGCTGCTTCACGGTGTAGGGCCCGGTGCCCATGGCGTTGCGCACCGCGAAGGTCTCTTCCTTGTCCTTGAAGCTCTGCGGCTTCGCCACATTGTGCTTCTCCGACCACGCCTTGGACATGATGAGGATGGCGCTGGTGTAGTCGGGCAGGATGGGGTTGGGCCCATCGGTGATGATGTGCACGGTGAGCGGATCGATCGCCTTCACCTCCTTGATCGAGGAGATATAGGCCCTGAAGTCCGAGCTGGGCGAGAGCGCGCGATTGTAGCTGAACACCACGTCGTCGGCGGTGAACGGCGTGCCGTCGCTGAACTTGACGTCGGGCCTGAGCTTGTACTCCCACACATCGGAGGCGATCGTCTTCCACGACAGCGCCAGGCCCGGCACCTTGGCGAGCGAGGGATCGCGGCTGATCAGGGCTTCGTAGACGTGGCTGTTCATCGCCGTCGTCGGCCCTTCGTTCTGGGAGTGCGGATCGAGGGTGAGGGCGTCGCCCTGGCTCGCCCAGCGCAAGGTCTTGGCGTCGGCCGGCAACGTCACGCAAAGCGCGGCCGCGGCGAGAACGGCCATACGAGCAACGAACCTGGCAACGAACATGGCCATCGCCTCCTGCAGATATTGTGCATCGACCCTAACGGCCGCTCCTTGGTCGATCAATGGCAGCTCGGTACACGGGATCGCCTCCTCCGGTCGTCCCGACTGTGCGCCGGTCATCCCAGGCCGCTTGCCGGTCGTCACAATTCGCGGCGTGATACGGGGGCCCGCGACTAGAAAGCAGCGGCTGTCGCGACCTGCATCGAGGAATCCCTATGAAACGGCGTACGCTCATGATCCTGGCTGGAGGCCTATCCGTGATGTCGACCTCCCATGCCCAAAACGTCGCCCCTGTGTTTCGCCGCAACCGTCCGGGCGATCCCGGTTGGCCATCGGCCACGCAATGGGCTGACCTCGACGCCAAAGTGAGCGGTCAGCTCGTGCAGGTCCACGCGCCGCTCGAGATTTGCCGCAGCGCGCCCGAGAGCGCGGAGTGCGCGGCGTTCTTCCGCGGTCTCAAGAACCCCTGGTACATCGGCGACAATGTGGCACTCACCCAGACCAGCGGCTGGGTCGATGCCTGGACGTCGGCGCCCAGCGCCTATGCGGTCGCCGCGCGCAACGCCGCCGACGTGGTAGCGGCCGTGAACTTCGCGCGCACGCACCAGCTGCGGCTGGTGGTGAAGGGCGGCGGACACAGTTACCAGGGCACGTCGAACGCAGCCAACTCGCTGTTGGTCTGGACACGGCCGATGGATCGCATCGACATCCACGACGCCTTCACGGGCCAGGGCTGCAGCGACGCCGCGCAGCCCGCGGTGTCGATCGGCGCCGGTGCGGTCTGGCTGCACGCCTATGCCGCCGTCGCCAAGGCCGGGCGCTACGTTCAGGGCGGCGGCTGCCTCACCGTGGGCGTGGCCGGGCTGGTGCAGAGCGGCGGCTTCGGCAGCTTCTCCAAGCGTTTCGGCTCGGCGGCCGCCAGCCTGATCGAGGCCGAGGTGGTGACGGCCGACGGCACCGTGCGCATCGCCAACGCCTGCACCAATCCCGACCTGTTCTGGGGCTTGAAGGGCGGCGGCGGCGGCAGCCTGGGCGTGGTCACGCGGCTCACCTTGCGCACCCACGAACTGCCGAAGGTCTTCGGCGGCGCGTTCGGCGCGGTGAAGGCTACGTCCGACGCAGCGTTCCGGCGGCTGATCGAACGCTTCGTCGCCTTCTATCGCGACGCGCTGTTCAATCCGACGTGGGGCGAACAGGTGAAGTTCTACGGCAGCAACGTCTTCGAGATCGCGATGATCTTCCAGGGCATCGACCGCGATCAGGCGGAATCGGCGTGGCAGCCTTTCACTTCCTGGATTGCGGCACAGGGCGGCGACTATACCACCGTCGCGGCGCCGATGTTTTTCGCCGCACCGGCGCAATATCTGTGGGATGCCGAATTCCTCAAGAAGAACGCGCCCCAGATCGTGCTGAGCGACGACCGTCCCGGCGCGCCCGAGGGCAACGTGTTCTGGCGCACCAACCAGGAAGAGTCCGGCTGGTGCCTGCACGGCTATGAATCGAGCTGGGTGCCTGCGTCATTGCTCGAGCCGTCGCGCCAGCCGCAGCTCGTCGACGCCTTGTTCGCCGCCTCACGCCGGCGCACAACGTCGCTGCATTTCAACAAGGGCCTCGCCGGCGCGCCGGCCGATGCGGTCGCGGCCGCGCGCGATACCGCGACCAACCCCGCCGCCGCCGATGCCTTCGCGCTGGCCATCATCGCCGCCGCGGGGCCGCCGGCCTTTCCGGGGATCGCGGGCCACGAACCCGACCTCTCGCTCGCCCGCCGCAATGCGCGCGACGTCGCGGCCGCAATGGGCGAGTTGCGCAAGCTGGTGCCAAATCCCGGCTCCTATGTATCGGAGTCGAACTATTTCGAGGCCGACTGGCAGGGCGCCTTCTGGGGGACGAACTATCCGAGGCTGCGGCAGGTCAAGGACAAGGTGGATCCCGAGGGGCTTTTCTTTGTGCATCACGGCGTCGGCAGCGAGGATTGGAGCGCCGACGGCTTCACGCGCCTGAAGTAGAGGCGCCCGGGGCCTTGGCGCGCTGGCCGATCTTGGACTCGGTGCCCTTCAGCAGCCGGTCGATGTTCTGGTGATGGCGCGCCCAGACCAGCGGCACCAGCAGGGTGACCAGGATGGCGACGCGCGGATCGGCCAGGAACCAGGCGGCGATCGCTCCGACCACGATAGACAGCAGCGTCGCCAGCGAGGAGTAGCGGAAGAGCGCGGCGAAGACGAGCCAGGCGGCGCAGGCGGTGGCGCCGATCGGCCACGCCAGGCCCCACATCACGCCGAGCGTCGTGGCCATGCCCTTGCCGCCCCTGAAGGAGAGCCACACCGGGAACATGTGGCCGAGCACCGCGCCCGCCGCCGCGCCGACTGCGGCGAGTTCGCCCAGTTGGGCCGCGATCAGCACCGGGACCGCGCCCTTCAAGGCGTCGAGCAGCAAGGTGCCGGCGGCCAGTCCCTTGCCGCCGGTGCGCAACACGTTGGTCGCGCCGATATTTCCCGAGCCCATCTTGCGGATGTCGCCCAACCCCGCCGCGCGGGTCAGCAGCAGGCCGAACGGGATCGAGCCGAGCAGGTAACCCAGCAGGAAAGGTCCCAGCAGAAGGACCAGGGTGGAAATCATCTGTGGCGCATCCTTTCAAGCTCAATTGGACCGCGAGCGTCTAAGCGCGGAGGTTACTCCGCGCGACTCGCTCATGAGCGAGCCGGAGGCTCGCGGTCCGGAAGACCATGAATGGGCCACAGAACGCTCTACGGGCTCACGACCTTGCAGTTGGTCGAATCGATGTAGGTCGTGGTCGGCGGTCCGATCAGCTCGGTGGTGATCTGCTCGCCGGGCTGGATGTAAACCGGGCCGAGATAGTCCGTCGAGATCGGCCGTCCGGCGTTCATGAAGGTGCATTCCGCCTGGGTGCTGACGGCCTTGGGCGTGTTGGAGGTGAGCGTCACCGTGACCTGCCAGTAGCGCGAATCGCCATAGGTGAGGTTGGTGGCGCCCAGGGTCACCAGCGGCTGTGGCGACGACGAATAGGGAATCGGCCGGGGACCGGTGCGGCGCATCTGCGGCTGGGGCTTCGGGCCGACCGCCTCCGGTACCCGGTAGGTCGAGCTGCTCGGATCGAAGGCGGCGTTGGGATCCTGCGACAACGGTTGTGCTCCCAGGGACGGCGAGGGACCACCCAGCGTGGCGACCCCGCCACCCGGCACGCCGAGCGGCTGCGGCGCGAGCGGCGGGGGCGAGAGCGGCTGGGGCGAAAGCGGCGCGCTGCTGATCGACGATCCCGTGCTGGGTGGCGGGTTCATCTGCATCGAAGGGGCGGGCGCGGCCTGCAATGGCGTGGGCGTGGGTGCCGGGGCCGACACGCCGCCGACCTGGGTCTGCAGCCGGTCGTAGCAGGACAGGCGCTGCTGGGTGTCGGTGATCTCGGCGCAGATCTGGATGTGTCGCGTCAGGGCGTCGAGCAGGTCGTCGCGCGACTGGCCGCGCGTCTGCGCGTGGCCCACACCGGCGAGCGCCGCCGTCGCGACCCCGAGAAGAAGTGACTGTCTAAAGATCATCCATCGCCCCGGTCTGTGAGAAGGCGCCGACAATAGCAGACGAAATGGCCGTTTGGAGGCGGCTTTTGGCCCGCTGGCGCGGCGTCAGGCCGCCTGCGCAGTCGTCGTGAAACTATCGTCGCGATAGATGGTGCGGCCGCCCACGATGGTGGCCATCACACGACCCTGCACTGGGCGCTCGTCGAACGGCGTGTTCTTGGTCTTGCTGCAGAGCTCGTCGCGATCGACCTTCCAGGCGTAATCGGCATCGAACAGCACGAGGTCGGCCGGCGCGCCCTTGGCGAGCTTGCCGCCCGGCAGGCCGAACAACCGCGCCGGCGTGCTCGACAGCAGCCGGAACAGGCGGGGCAGGGTGAGATGACCGTTGTGGACCAGCTCGAGCGAGATCGGCAGCAGTGTTTCCAGCCCGATGCCGCCTGGTTCGGCCTGGGCGAAGGGCACGCGCTTGCTGTCCTGGTCCTGCGGCCGGTGGTCCGAGACGATGGCGTCGATCGTGCCGTTCGCCAGGCCTTCGACCACGGCCATGCGGTCCTTCTCGGCGCGCAGCGGCGGCACCAGCTTGCCGAAGGTGCGGTAGTCGCCGACCGCGAGGTCGTTCAGGGCAAAATAGGGCGCGGCGGTATCGCAGGTGATTTTTAGTCCGCGCGCCTTGGCGGCGGCGATGGCGGCGACGGCTTCGGCTGTCGAGATCTTGGCGAGATGCAGGCGTCCGCCGGTCATCTCGGCAAGGCGAATGTCGCGCTCGACCATCATCACCTCGGCGAGCGGCGGATTGCCCGAGAGGCCCAGCCGGGTCGCCGTCTCACCGCTGGTCATATGGCCGGTCGACAAGGTCGGCTCCTGCGGCAGGTGGACGATCAGCGCGTCGAAGGCCTTGGCGTAATAGAGCGCGCGGCGCATCACCTGGGCGTTGCCGACGGAATGGTCGGCGTCGGTGAAGGCCACGGCGCCGGCCTCGGCCAGAAGGCCGATCTCGGCCAGCTCCTTGCCCTCCAGCCCGACGGTGAGCGCACCGTAGGCGTACATGTTCGCGAGCTTCACCTGGCGGGCGCGGCGGGCGACGAACTCGATCAGCGAGGCATCGTCGAACGGCGGCTCATTGTCGGGCAGCAGCACCAGCGAGGTGATGCCGCCCACCGCGGCGGCGGCGCCGGCGCTCGCCAGCGTCTCCTTGTGCTCCTCGCCGGGCTCGCCGGTATGGACGCGCGTGTCGACCAGGCCGGGCGCGAGATAGAGGCCGCGGCAGTCGACCGACTGGATGCCGTAGGGCGCGCCCGAGGCGAACAGGTTGGGCCCGAAATCGGCGATCTTGCCGTCGCTGATCAGCACGGCGCCGCGGTATTCCGAATCGCCGGTCGGATCGATGATGCGGGCGTTGATGTAGGCGGTCGATCCGCTGTGCTGCGGCGCGCTCCTGTCGACGTTGCCCCTCATGAGCTTCCTCCCCACGAATGTGGGGAGGTGCGCCGTAAGGGGCGGAGGGGTCAAGGGGCACGAGCACGTTTTCGAGGCTCGTGACCCGGCTCGGCAGTCCGCCGACTGCGGACATCCTCCTCCGGTTCTGCGGGACCTCCCGCGGAAGCGGAAGAGGAAGGCACGCGGCGCTCACGCGGCGGCTCCTGCGAGCGCGTTGCGCCGGCCGCCGATCAGGGCTTCCAGGCAGGCCATGCGCACGGCCACGCCCATCTCGACCTGCTCGTGGATGACCGAGCGGTCGAGGTCGTCGGCGACCTCCGAATCGATCTCGACGCCGCGGTTCATCGGGCCGGGATGCATGATCAGCGCATCGGGCTTGGCGAACTTCAGCTTCTCGTGGTCGAGGCCGAAGAAGTGGAAGTACTCGCTGATCGACGGCACGAACAGGCCCTGCATGCGCTCGGTCTGCAAGCGCAGCATCATGACGATGTCGACGTCCTTCAGGCCGGTCTTCATGCTGTAATGGACCTCGACGCCCATCTTTTCGATGTCGGTCGGCATCAGGGTGGGCGGCCCGACCACCCGCACGCGCGCGCCCATGATCTGCAGCAGGTGGATGTTCGAGCGCGCCACCCGGCTGTGCATGATGTCGCCGCAGATCGCCACCAGCAGGCCCTGCAGGCTGCCGCGTCGTCGTCGGATGGTGAGCGCGTCGAGCAGCGCCTGGGTTGGATGCTCGTGCTGGCCGTCGCCGGCATTGATGACGGCGCAGTTGACCTTTTGCGACAAGAGGTTGACGGCGCCCGATTCGCTATGGCGAACGACGATCGAGTCGGGCCGCATGGCGTTCAAGGTCATCGCCGTGTCGAGCAGCGTTTCGCCCTTGCGCACCGAGGAGGTGGCGACGTCCATGTTGATCACGTCGGCGCCCAGGCGCTTGGCCGCGACCTCGAAGCTGGTGCGCGTGCGTGTCGAGTTCTCGAAGAACAGGTTGATGACGGTGCGGCCCGACAAGAGGTCGCGCCGCTTGTCGATGGATCGGTTCTGGTCGATGTAGCTTTCGGAAAGGTCGAGCAGGCCCGAAATTGCTTCAGGCGCAAGACCCTCGATGCCGAGAAGGTGGGGCAACCTCGGCACGCCCATGCGTTTTCTTGTCACTAAAGCGCGACGTTAAGCACGCTGGTGCGGTGCTCGCAAGGCGGCGATTTGGTGGATAACCGCAACGCCTTCGATTCACGCCAGCCGCACAGCCGAGCAGGGGCAGACCAGGGCGGGACCGCGGGGCGCCAGGAAGTCCGACCAGATGGCGTTGTGATGCTCGATGATCTTGGTGGCGGGGAGATGGGGCCGGTCCGATGTCGTGTGACCGTCCGACGGCACGGTCGTCGGATAGCCCCGCGCCAGGGCGCTGCGCACGGTGGTATCGACGCAATAGTCGGTGGCGCAGCCGGTGACGATCAGCCGGTCGATCGCGCGGGTGCGCAGGAATTCCTCCAGCGAGGTATCCAGGAACGCATCGCAGGACTTCTTGCGGATGATCGCATCGGCCGGCTGGACCTCGAGCGCGTCGAGCAGCTGCCACCCCGGCAAGTCGGGGTGATGGGGATCGCCCGGCGGCCCGTCGTGCTGGATGAAGACGACCGAACCGGCGGTCTCGCGCACCATGCCGGCGAGCCTGTTCAGCCGCCCGACCAGTCCCGCCGTATCGTGCCGCGGCGTCGCGGCGCCAAACAACCCTGTTGCATGTCGATGATCAGCAGGGCGTGGGTCATCAGGCAGTGCCTCCGCTTCCGGGTCGTGGACCCGTATAGCGGGCGCGCGGCCGAATCAATGCGCCATGGGCCGCTTGTTCGAGCGCGTGAGCGATCCAGCCGACGGTGCGGCCCAGCAGGAAGAGGGCGAGCGCGGAATCCTTCGGCAGGCCGAGCACGCGCTCGACCGTCACGGTTGTGAAATCGACGTTGGCCTTGCGGTCGATCAGGCGCTCGGCGGCGGCGGCCAGCCGTTCGGCGAAGGCGAGTTCGGGCGATCGCGGCATGGCCTCGCGCAGCAGCTCGAACAGGGTGGCGGCCCGGACGTCGCCGTCAGGATAGAGCTGATGGCCGAAACCGGGAATATAGATGTGGTCGCGCACCCGCTGCGCCAGCTCGGCGTCGAGGTCGGTGGCCTTCTTGAGGTCATCGAACAGCGCGGCGACGCGGCGCGTCAGGCCGCCATGGCGCGGGCCGTTCAAGGCCGCCAGTCCGGCCATGGTGGCGCCGTAGAGGTTGGCGCCGGTCGAGGCCACGACCCGGGCCGCGAAGGCCGAGGCGTTGAACTCGTGGTCGGCCGACAGTACCAGGGCGGCGCGCAGCAGCGGGGCGCGCTCGGGCGGCACGCGCCACGCGGCGGCAAGCTGCTCGTGCATGGCCAGCGGGGAGGGTGGCCGCGCCGTCACGGCCGCCGTCAGCAGCCGCAGCACGCGCACGCCCGTCTCGAGCATCGCCGTACGGTCCTCGACCCAGCTCGGATGGTCGAGCGCCGCGGCCGCCGGCAGCAACACCAGGCAGCGATCGACCGGCGAGAGGGTGGCCGCGGCCAGCCAGGCGCGGCGCAGCGCCGTGGTCATCGGAGGGATATTGTCGGCGGCGAAGGGTTTGTCGTCGCAATCCCACAGGAGGCGGGCGATCTCCTCGAGGGAGGCGGTGCGCGCCAGCTCGGTCGCGTCGAGGCCGCGATAATAAAGACGGCCGTTCTCGATCAGGGTCAGCGCCGATTCGAGAACGGGGGTGCCGAAATCAAGCGCGTGATTGGCGATCGATTCGGCCTTGCGGCCGACGTCGCGCCGGCGCTTCAGGCGCACGATGTCGTCGACGCGGTAGCGGCGCTCGCGGCGGCCGTCGACCGCTTCGGAGCGGAGCAGGCCGCGGCTGACATAGGCGTACAGCGTGGCCGCCGACACGCCGAGCCGTCGCGCTGCTTCGCGGGAGGTGATCCAGTCATTTGCCATGCCTATTATATTGATCAATATAATCAAGATTGACAATATATATCCGCGATTCGACGGTGCCTGCGACACGGAAAGGAAATCCAATGTTGCAGACACGGGTGGATAGCGGCCTCGACGGGGTGATCGTGGCCGATACGGTGATGAGCGAGGTCGACGGCGAGGAGGGCCGACTGGTCGTCCGCGGACACGCCCTGCAGGAGCTGGTCGCGTCGCGCGGCTTCGAGGGCGTCGCGGCACTCCTGTGGGAGGGCTACGCCGAAGGCGGCGGCGATGCCTCGGCCGTCACGAGCGCACTGGCGGCGGCGCGCGTGCAGGCTTACGCCCAGGTGCCGAAGCTGCTGGCCGCCACGCGCGGCCTCAACCCGGTCGAGGCGCTCCGGGTCGGCATCGCCATGCTGCCGGACAGCGAGGCCACGCCGCACCACTACCTGGTGTGCGGTGCCATGCCGGTGTTCCTGGCGGCGCTGCTCAACGCCGAGAAGGGCCTGGCGCCGATCGCGCCGGATCCCGCCCTCACCACCGCGCAGGACCTATTGCGCATGATCCGCGGCCAGCGCGCCGGCGTGGTGTTCGAGCAGGCGCTCGACACCTATTTGGCGACCATCGCCGACCACGGCTTCAACGCCTCGACTTTCACCGCCCGGGTCGTGGCCTCGACACATGCCGGCCTGATCTCCGCGGTGCTGGCGGCGCTCTGCGCCCTCAAGGGCCCCCTGCATGGCGGCGCGCCCGGCCCCGTCCTCGACATGCTGGACGAGATCGGCGAGGCATCGCGCGCCGAAGCCTGGTTCGACGACGCCTTCGCCAAGGGCACCACCCTGATGGGCTTCGGCCATCGCATCTACAAGGTGCGCGACCCGCGTGCCGACGTGCTGAAGGCGACCGTCGCCACGCTGCCCGCGACCGCGGGCCGGCTGGCCTACGCCACCGCGGTCGAGAAGGGTGCCATCGCCGCGCTGCGCAAGCACAAGCCCGGCCGGCGTCTCGACATCAACGTCGAGTATTACACCGCGCTGCTGCTCGAGGCACTCGAGGTGCCGCGCAGCGCATTCACGGCGCTGTTCGCGGTCGGCCGCACCGCGGGCTGGTGCGCGCACATCTTCGAGCAGGAAAAGGGCGGCCGCATCATCCGCCCACAGTCGAACTATGTCGGGCCACGGCCTTGATCTTTTCCCTCCCCCGTCAAACGGGGGAGGGCAGGGAGGGGGAAGGCCCCAGCGGTGAACTCTAAAATTTCAGATCTGAAAGCCGCAGACTCTTCGACTGCGGCTCTCCCCCTCCGGCCCTTCGGGCCACCTGGGCGCTTATGGCCGCAGAGCGGCCATAACGCCGACCCGTAAGACGGGGGAGGCAAGGGTCGAGGCGCTAATCATCGCGCACTGCCGAGCCGCGCCAGGTACGCGCCCGTGTGCCGGCGGCGTCGAACACCCAGACGATGACGTCGGCGCCGGCCGTCGTGAAGCGGGCGTTGAAATGGCGGCGCCAGAAGCTGCCGTCGGCATGGTTGAACAGCGCCTCGGTGCCGAGCGAGTTGGGACGAACGATCAGGTTCGCCGAGCGCGGCGCGGGATGGGCGTCGGCGCCGATCAGCGCAGCGAAGCCGCCGACCAGCGGCGCGAAGCGCAGCGTCTCGCCTTTGTAGGGGGTTTGCATCGGCCCGCCGTCGATGCGCAGCCAGACGACGGCGCCGCCGTCCTCGGCGCGCACGGAGAAATAGACGGCGACCGGTGCGGCGCTGTCGAGATCGACATGGGGATGTTCGGGCGGCGGATAGATGTCCTCGAGGGGAATCGACCGGTAGAACTTTACGGTGCCGCGGTAGCTGCCGAGCCATTCCGGCCACAGGCCGGATTGCGCGCGCGCGTCGGGCGCGATGAGGACGGCGGCCCCGGCGCCCAGCAACTCGCGCCGCGCCATCATCTGCCGCGGCCTGCCACCACGGTGAGGTCGACCGTGACCTCGTTGGCGACCTGTCCGGTACCGGCCCATTCGTTCTTGCCGACGCCGAAGTCGAGGCGCTTCAGGTTGAGTTGGCCCTTTGCCGTGGCGCGCAACCTGCCCGGTTGCGCCGGATCGTCGGCGATGGCCAGGGTGAAGGGCAGCACGGCGTCGCGCGTGACGTCGCGAATGGTGAGCTTGCCCTGCGCCTCGTAGCGCTCGCCGCCCTTGGCGACGATCGTGGTCGCCACGAAGCGCGCCACCGGGAATTTCTGCACGTCGAGGAAGTTGGGACCCTTGAGGAGCGAATCGACGTCTTGGTTGTTGGCCGTCACCAGCGGCGTCTCGATCCTGATATCGATGTTCGCGGCGCCGGGCGCGGCGGGATCGAGGACGATCTCGCCCGTCCAGGCGGGGAAGCGGCCGTTGACGAAGGCGCCGACCTGGCTCGCGGTGAAGGTGAGCGAGCTGGCGCGCGGATCTATGGTCCAGGCATCCTGCGGTCCGGCGATGGCGGGTGAAGCGACGAACAGGAAAGCGAGGATCGGCCAGGAACGCATCAGGGTCCTCCGAACGGCCACATGCGGCGAAAGACGCCGTCGCGTCGCAGCAGATCGTGATGCACGACGGCGACGACGTGCAGCACCAGCACGGCAATCAGCAGCCGCGACAGAATATAATGGGTCGTTCGCAGGGCGTCGAACAGGGCAGGGTCGCGCGGCACCAGGTCGGGCAGGGGAATGTAGCCGAACCAGAAGACGCTGACCCCCGCCGCCGAACTCATCGTCCAGCCGCTGAGCGGCATGGCGAGCAGCAGCACCAGCAACGTCCAATGGGCGACCGGCGCCAGCACCGCCTGCCAGGGGACCACCGCGGCGGGCAGCGCCGGCGGTGGATGGCGCCAGCGCCACAGCAGGCGTCCGACCGTCAGCACCAGCACGACGAGGCCCACCCATTTGTGCCACGCATAGGCATAGAGCTTGGTGAACCCGAGGGGCAGGCCGGTCATCCACAGCCCGACGCCCAGCATGCCCAGCACCGCGAATGCGCTCAGCCAGTGCAGCGCCTGGGCGGCGGGATGATAGCGCGGCTCGGCCACGCGCCCGCCTTGACGGCGCGCTCTCAGCGCCACGCGTCGGTAGCGATGGTGATCTCGACGGTGTCGCCCACCATGTCGACATACTTGGTCATGCCGAAATCGGAGCGCTTGAGGGTGCCGATGCCGCGGAAGCGGGCGTAGCGCTTCCCGGGCGGCGCATCGGGCCGGCGGTCGGCCACCGTCACGTCGAGCGTCATCGGCCGCGTGATGCCGCGCAAGGTGATGTCGCCCTCGACCTTGAAGGCGTCCTCGCCGGTACGTTCGATCTTCTTCGACTCGAAGATCATCTTGGGGAACTTCTCGACATCGAAGAAGTCGCTGTCCTTCAGCATCGCCGTCTGCTGGGTATCCAGCATCTCGATGCTTTCGGTATGGACCACGACTTCGACCGTGCTCCTGGGCACCTCGGCGTCGTCCACATTCACAGCGCCCTGCCAGCTCTTGAAGCTGCCGGTGGTGCGAAAGATCTTGGAATTGCCGATCGCGAAGTCGATCGTGCCATGGTCAGAGCCGATCGAGAGCTTCTCGGACGCTTGGGCCAGTGGACTTTGCAGGATGAAGGCGAGCACGAGGGCAAGGACTCTAGCCGGCACCGATACGCTCCTCGTACGTTTCGAAGAAACGCCGGCCCGTTCCCCGCTGATTCTCATAGATCGAGCCCTGGTGGTCGGCGGCGGGCAGCGGCATGCGCACGGGGGCGGGCACCACGCGCGGTTCGATGGTGGGCTCGCCCAGCACCATGCGGCTGTTGAACTCCTCGAGATTCGCCACGCCCATCAGCGGCCAAGCGTCGGCCGCGGCGTATTCGTGCAGCAGCAGCCGGCGCTGGCGGTTGGAGCGATTGAGCGCCGAGCCGTGCACCAGCCGCACGTGATGGATGGTCATCGACCCCGCCGGCCCCATCAGCGGCACCGCCTTGGCGAAATCGAGCGCGCACCCGGCCGGGTTCATGGCCCCGCAGAAACGGCCCTCGGCATGATGGTCGAAGGTCGGGCCGCGATGCGTGCCGGGCAGCACCATCAGCGGGCCGTTGTCGATGTCGCAGTCGTCGAGATAGATGCCGGTCGCCAGCACGTCGTCGTTGGTGTGTGGATAAAATGCCCAGTCCTGGTGCCATTCCACCGGCGAGCCATAGCCCGCCGATTTCATGTTGAGCTTGCCGCCATGCTGGCGGATGGCCGGTCCCAGGAGCTGCGTCAGGATTGCGGTGATCGCGGGGTCGCGCGCCAGGGCATGGAAGAAGGCGTAGCGCTTGAAGATCGCGGGCTTCAGCCGGCGGACCCTCGGCAGGGCGGCGCTATGGCTGGGCTCGAGGTCGTAGAGCTCGTCGTTGGCGGCGACGCCGCGCGCCTCGTCGACGATGCGGTCGGTGAGCGCGCGCAACTGGCCGAGCTGCTCGCCCTGGATCAGGCGGGGGATCACCAGGTAGCCGTCTCGGCGATAGGTCTCGATCTGCTGTTCGCTGAGCATGCGAAACCATAGCACGAGAGGCCGGCTTCACGGATAATCACGCTATGGCGATCCGCGCCCTTTTTCCGACACTTGTGTGCAAGGAATCCCTGATCGGGCCGGAGCAGGGCCGGTTCAATCAGGACCTGGCCGATGAATGCCGCTCGCTGGCCGCGTCGGATGCGGCCGGCCGCCGCTGGTCGGCACGGCATTACCTCGGCGGCTACACTTCTTACGGCTCGCTCGACCGGCTACATCTCGTCTCGTCGCTGTTTGCCCGGCTGCGCCGGCGCATCGATCCCCGCGTCAAGGCGTTCGCCCGTGCGCTGCACTACGATCTGGCCGGCCGGGCGCTCGATATGACCGATTGCTGGGCAAACGTCATGCCGGCGGGTGCGGTGCACTCCCTGCACCTGCACCCGACCTCCTTCATCAGCGGCACCTATTATCTGGCCGTGCCGCGAGGCGCCGGTGCACTGAAGTTCGAGGATCCGCGGCTGGCCCTTCATATGGCGACGCCCCCGCGGCGAGCCGACGCGCCGGCGCGCTTTCGGCCGTTCGTCAGCCTGCCGGCCAAGGCGGGCGACCTGGTGCTGTTCGAAAGCTGGCTGCGTCATGAAGTGCCGCCGGCACGCTTCTCCGGCGAGCGTATCTCGATTAGCTTCAATTACGCCTGGTCTGCCAAGGGCGCCGCCAAGGATCGCCGCTGATGGAACGCCGATGAGGCTTCTGCCCGCTCTCTTCGGTCTGCTGCTGGCGTTGTTTGCCGCGGCGGGCTCTGCACTGGCGGCCGATTGTCCGCTCGATCTGGGACGGGGCACCGGCTGGGTGGTGTTCTCCGACCACTACATGATCGCCTTCCGTCCCGAGCCAATGCGCATCGAGGTCGGCGAGCCGTTCGCGTTGCTATTCAACGTCTGCACCAAGAACGGCAATGCGGCCGAGCTGGTGGCGGTCGACGCGCAGATGCCGGAGCAGAAGCGCGGCATGAAGGCCAAGCCGACCATCGTGTCGGCGGGCGATGGCCGCTATCGCGCCGAAGGCATGGTGTTCGACATGTCCGGCCGCTGGGAGCTCGCGATCGACGTGCGCGCCGGCGAGGAAAGCGAACGCCTGACGCACGAGATCATTCTGAAATGAACACTTCCTCCCCCGTCCTACGGGGGAGGTGCCCCGCAGGGGCGGAGGGGGAGAGCCGCAGTCAAAGCGCCCCAGATTTCAGATCATCGTCCGATAGATATCGCCTGTGCTGCCTTCCCCCTCCCGTACCCTCCCCCGTATGACGGGGGAGGGACAAGAGATCACCGCAGCCGCGCCAGGGCGCTCTCCAAGATCCAGGCCGCGGCCGCCGCGTCGACTCTTTCGGCCCGCTTGGCGCGGCTCATGTCGTAGTCATCGATCATGCCGCGCGTGACGGCAGCGGTGCTGAGCCGCTCGTCCTGCCAGACGACGGGCAGGTTGGCCAGTGTCGGTGGTCCATGATTGGCGATGTTGGCCGCGAATTGGCGCACCGATTGGCAGCGCGGGCCCTCCGTGCCGTCCATGTTGAGCGGCAGGCCGATCGCCAACGCTTTGATCTCGTGCTTCTTTGCGAGCTCAGCCAACACGGCGAGATCGGCCGCCAGTCTGCCGCGCTTCAAGGTCGTGATCGGCGTCGCCAGCATGCGCAAGGCGTCCGAGGCTGCGACGCCGATGGTCTTGCTGCCGACATCGAGCGCCATCAAACGGCCGTCGGGCACGAGCGTCTTCAGTTCCGCGAAGTCGACGACCGCCATGCTTCAGACCTTCTTGCCGTCCAGCCAGGTGGCGGCATCGTCGGCGACCCGCTCCCAGCCCGGCTGGCCGACCACCCAGTGGCCCTGATCGGGGTATTCGACATAGTCCGAAACGTGTGCGAAGCGCGCGGCCGTGCGGCGCACCACGCCGGGCGGCGTCAGCCGGTCCTTTTCGGCGGCGACGAACAGCAATGGCACGGTGACCAGCCGGGGATCGATCGTGGTGGCCTTCCTGGCATCGAGCCAGGGCCAAGCCATCTCGAACAGGGCGCGGCCGGAATCATGCACGAAGCCTGCATGTCGCTCTTTACCTTCGCGCGAGTCGGTGGTGTTGAAGGTGTGCGAAAGTGCTTCGTTGAGCGTCGCGCGGTGCGGCTTGCGCCACCAGCCCCACTTCATCTGGATGCGGGCGAAAGCCACGAAGTTCGAGGGCCGGATCGCGATCACGCTGGCCGGCGCGGCGGGCGTCAGCAGCACGCCGGCACGCGCCAGGCCGCGCGCGCACAGCAGCAGCGCGATCAGCCCGCCCATCGAATGGCCGATCACGACCGGCTTCTCCGGCAACGCGCGCAATTCGCTTTCGAGATCGGCTGTGTAATCGAGCAGGCTGGTGACGCCCAGCGCGCCCGGCGGCGCGAGCGGTGGCGCATCATGGTGGCGGAGCGCAGGGGCCAGGGTCTGCCAACCGCGCGCCTCGAGCCGCGAGCGCCAGTTTCGCCACACGTCCGGCGTACCCCACATGCCGTGAATGAAGACTGCCAGCTTGGCCATCGTCGAGGTTATAAGGCGAGGGACCGTCGCGGTCGACAATGGCCTCATGACAGGGGCTTCAGTGGAGTAAGTCGTCAGGTGACCGATACGATCTACGCCCTGCTGGCCATCGCCATGGTGCTGACGGTGGTGAGCGTGCTGGTGCCGCTGGCCGAGCGCTTGCGCGTGCCGCACACCGTTCTGCTGGCGATCGCCGGCATGGGGCTGGGCTTCCTCGGCTCCTGGATCATCTCGAGCGAGATCAAGCTCGGCGCGCTGGGCGATGCCTTCATCGGTCTCGACAAGCTCGAGGTCGGCAGCGAGGTATTCCTGCCGCTGTTCCTGCCGCCGCTGCTCTTCAACGCCGGCCTCACGATCGACGTGCGTCGGTTGCTCGACGAGATTTGGGCCGTGCTGCTGCTGGCCATCGTGGCGGTGCTGGTGTGCATCGCCATCGTGGGCGGCGTCGTGCATTTCGCGACCGGCATGGACCTCGTCGTCTGCCTGCTGCTGGGTGCCGTCGTGTCGACCACCGACCCGGCCGCCGTCATCGGCATCTTCCGCGATGTCGGTGCGCCCAAGCGGCTGTCGATCCTGGCCGAGGGAGAGTCGCTGCTGAACGATGCCGTCGCCATCGCCGCCTTCGGCCTCTTCATCGGCATCCTGGTCTCGCGCAGTTCGACCGATCCAATGGAAATGGCTTTTACCGGTGATCCGACCGGCGCGGTCGTGGTCTTCCTGCGCGAATTCGTGGGCGGACTCATCTGCGGCTTCATCATGGCGCGCGGCACCATGCTGATTCTGCCGCGGCTGGGCGAATCCGACGCCGCCATAGCCTCGGTCACGGTCAGCCTGACCTATCTCAGCTTCCTGGTGGCCGAGCGTTACTGGCACCTCTCCGGGGTCGTCTCGGTGGTGATGGCCGCCCTCACCGTGGCGGCCTACGGCCCGACGCACCTCCATCCGCGCCAATGGGCGGCGCTCCGCCGGCTATGGGCCCAGCTCGAGTTCTGGGCGAACTGCCTGATCTTCGTCCTGGCCTCGATGCTGGCAGCCAACGTGCTGGTACAGATCACCTGGATCTATGTCTGGGGTGTCGCCGCGGTGGCGTTCGGCGCCTTCCTGGCCCGCGCGCTGGTCGTCTTCGGCATGCTGCCGGTGCTGGAGAAGACGCGTCTCGTGCAGCCTGTCGACCGGCGATACAAGGCGATCCTGGTGTGGGGCGGCCTGCGCGGCGCCGTCACCATCGTGCTCGCCATGGTCGCTGCCGGCGACCAACGCCTGCCCGAGGATGTCCGCCAGTTCGTCGCGCTGTCGGCCACCTTGTTCGTGCTGGTCACCCTGTTCGTGAACGCGACGACGCTCGGTCTGGTCATGCATGCCCTTGGCCTGGACAGGCTGAGCCGCCTGGAGCTCGCGCTGCGCGACCGCGTGCTGGCCCTCTCGAAGGTCAATGTCGAGCATCACCTGCAGGAGATCATGCGGCGGCGCAATGCGCGGATCGAAGGCCTCGCCGTCGATCCCGCCTCGGCCGGCGACGCAGAAATCGAATCGGTGCCGCCCGAGCTGGCGCTCGACCTCGATGAGCGGGTCAAGGTCGGCCTCGTCACGCTCTGCACGCGCGAGAAGGAGCTCTATCTCGAGTTGTTCGAGCAGCAGATCCTGTCGCGCCGCATGGTGGCCGTGCTGGCTGCGGATGCCGACCGTCTCATCGATGCCGTGCGCGACCGCGGCGTCGCAGGGTACGAAGAGTGGCTGCACGACATCTCGCGCCCCGACGCCGGCTTTCGCGCAGCGCTTTGGCTGCACCGTCGATTGGGCTTCGCATGGCTGTTGACGGAACGTCTGGCCGACCGTTTCGAGATCCTGATGGTCACGCAGAGCGTGCTGAGCGAGCTCGCGGCGTTCAACGTCAGCTCTGTCGCCGACCTGCTGGGACCCGACGCGGAGGTCAAGCTCGCCGCGGTGATCGAGAACCGCCAGGAGGCCGTCGACAGCGCGCTGAAGGCGCTGTCGCTGCAGTATCCGGGTTACGCCGAATCGATCCAGGCCCGCCAGCTCGAGCGCGCGGCCGTTCGCTTCGAGGCGGCGGAATATGCCAGGCGCCTCCAGGAAGGCATCATCAGCCGCGAGGTCTACAACGACCTCCGCCAGCAGCTCGCCGCGCGGCGGAGCGCGATCGGCCAGCGTCCGCCGCTCGACCTTGGCCTGCAACTGGCCGAAATGATCTCCCGCGTGCCACTGTTCGCCTCGCTCGATCGCAAGGCGCTCACTGAAGTCGGCAAGCGGTTGCGCGCTTTGGTGGCGTTTCCCGGCGAGAAGATCGTCGCGACCGGCGGCCCGCCGGACGCCATGTATTTCATCGCCGCCGGCGAGGTGATCGTCAAAGGCGCCAACTTCGAGGTGAAGCTGAAGGAGGGCGACTTCTTCGGCGAGATGGGCCTGCTCACCGACCAGCCGCGCAACGCCGACGTGATCGCCGACGGCTACTGTCATCTGCTGGTGCTGCATCGCAAGGATTTCCGCGACCTGCTCGACAAACGGCCCGCCGTCCGTGCCGAGATCGAAGCGGTGGCCGCCCGCCGCATCGCCGAGACGGCGAGCGAAGGGCGGGCGGCGGCTTAGGCTGGGCACGCGCGACTCCAGTCGCGCGTCTTTGCCCGCCCCGTAGCATGATCGCGCCACTGGAGTGGCGTGCCCCCAGCAGTTGCCCCTTCCTGGCAAAACGGCTACCAACCGCGCCATTCAAGCGTTTTGGAGCAAGAGGCATGTCGCTCGACAAGGACACGGTGGCGCGCATCGCGCGGCTCGCCCGCCTGAAGGTTGCCGATGAGGAACTGGCGCCGCTGGCCGGCGAGCTGTCGGGGATTTTCGCCTGGATCGAGCAACTGAACGAGGTCGACACGAAGAATGTCGAGCCGCTGTCCTCGGTCTCCGACGTCATCCTGCCGATGCGCGCCGACGAGGTGACCGACGGCGGCATTGCCGCCAAGGTGCTGGCCAACGCGCCGGGCGGCGCGGTCTATATCGATCCCGCCGACAAGAACGCCGGCGGCTTCTTCACCGTGCCCAAGGTGGTGGAGTAGGCGATGGCGGCTCTCACCGACCTTACCCTTGCCCAGCTATCGGCGGCGCTCGCCAAGAAAGAGACGAGCGCCGTGGAAGTGGCCGATGCGCACCTCGCGAAGCTCGACGAGCACCGCGCGCTCAATGCCTTCATCACCGAAACGCCCGACAAGGCGCGCGAGATGGCAAAGGCCTCCGACGCACGCCGCGCCAAAGGTGAAGCGGGGCTACTCGAAGGCGTGCCGCTCGCCATAAAAGATCTGTTCTGCACCGAGGGCGTGCAGACCACGGCGGCCTCGCACATTCTCGAAGGATTCGTGCCGCCCTATGAGAGCACGGTGACCGCCAATTTGTGGAAGGCGGGCGCGGTCATGGTCGGCAAGACCAATCTCGACGAGTTCGCCATGGGCTCGTCCAACATGACCAGCCATTTCGGCGGCGTCGAGAATCCGTGGAAGCGGAAGGGCGACAACCGCAAGCTGGTGCCCGGCGGCTCCTCGGGCGGCTCGGCCGCCGCGGTCGCGGCCTATATGGTGCCGGGCAGCACGGGCACCGACACCGGCGGCTCGATCCGCCAGCCGGCGTCGTTCTGCGGCATCGTCGGCCTGAAGCCGACCTACGGCCGCTGCTCGCGCTGGGGCGTCGTGGCCTTTGCGAGTTCCCTCGACCAGCCGGGACCGCTTGCCCGTACCGTCGAGGACAGCGCGCTGCTGTTGCAGGGCATGGCCGGCCACGATCCCAAGGATTCTACCTCGGCGCCTTTGCCCGTGCCCGACTTCGCGGCCGCCGCGCGCAACACCGACATCAAGGGACTTCGGATCGGCATTCCCAAGGAATATCGCGTCGACGGCACGTCGCCCGAGATCGTGGCGCTGTGGGCCAACGGCATGGACATGTTGAAGGCGGCCGGCGCGCTGCCGGTCGAGATCTCGCTGCCGCATACCAAGTACGCGCTGCCGGCCTATTATATCGTGGCGCCGGCCGAGTGTTCGTCCAACCTGGCGCGCTATGACGGCGTGCGCTTCGGCCTCCGGGTCCCCGGCAAGGACCTGGCCGAGATGTACCAGAACACGCGCGGCGCGGGCTTCGGCAAGGAAACGCGCCGGCGCATCCTGATTGGCACCTACGTGCTGTCGGCCGGCTACTACGACGCCTACTACAAGAAGGCCCAGCAGATCCGCTCGCTGATCGCCCGCGACTTCAAGGAAGCCTTCGAGAAGTGCGACGTGCTCTTGACGCCCACCGCGCCGACCTCGGCCTTCGCCGCCGGCGAGAACATGGACGATCCGGTGACCATGTATCTCAACGACATGTTCACCATCCCGGCCTCGATGGCGGGCTTGCCTGGCATCTCGGTGCCGGCGGGCGTCGACAAGGACGGCCTGCCGCTCGGCCTGCAGATCATCGGCCGCGCCTTCGACGAGGAAACGATGCTGCGCGCGGCGGCGGCGCTCGAGAAAGCCGCCGCGTTCAACCTGCGTCCGGCAGGCTACTGACAGAGACACCCGCCGCGCACAGCGGGCACGCGGCAGGTTCCCACAGCTCGTTGGCAAGGCGCGCGATGCTTTCGACAGCGAGATCGTTCGCTTCGAGGAAGGGCAACGCGGTGTTCCCCAGAATGAGCAGCGCGCCGACTGCGACCGGTCTGGCGCCCAGGGCCTTCAGGGCGGCATAGGTCGCGCGTGTCGCCGAACCGGCGTTGATGGCGTCGTCGACAATGGCGACGCTTCTGCCGTGCAGAGACCCGTGAAGGGCATCGGGAATGCGATAGGTCACGCCATTCGCATTAGCGTGGCGTTCGGCAAAGGCGAAGCGGAGGTCGAGCTCCGCGGCGACCACCTGCGCCACGAACGCGCCGCCAACCAGGGGCCCGACCACGGCCTCGACGCGTTGGGTCGACAGGCGCCGCGCCAGCTCGCGCGCAAAGGGCATCCAGCGCAGCGGCAGCAGGAACAGCGAATCGAGATCAAGCCACAGATTACCGTGGTGACCCGACTCCAGAACGAAATGTCCGCGCCGGGCGGCAAGGAGATCGAGAAGCTGTTCTTCCATAAAACCGCCCTTGGAATGCTGGGCCCCTGTCGCTGGAATTATACGCCGCTTATCTGGTCGCCTGCCTGACGCGGGGCGGCGGGCGGCGCGCTTTCCGCCCAGCGAGTGCGGCTGATGTCACGTGTCAGCGGTGCGTTTCTGGTTGGCGGCGGCATGTGGCTGGCGTTCTCCCGCCGCTGACGATCGGGTACACTCCTCACAACCCGGGAGAAACGAACATGGCGACGGAATTCGATCTGGTCGTGCGCGGCGGAACTCTGGCCGATGGTACGGGCGCTGCCCTGCATGAGGCCGATGTCGCCGTAAAGGACGGCAAGGTCGCCGCCGTCGGCAAGGTTTTGGGCAAAGGCGCCGAGGAGATCGCCGCCAAGGGCCTTCTAGTCACGCCGGGATTCGTCGACATCCACACCCACTATGACGGCCAGGCGACCTGGGATTCGCACCTGCAGCCCTCGAGCTGGCACGGCGTCACCACGGCGGTGATGGGCAATTGCGGCGTCGGCTTCGCACCGGTCAAGATCGAGGACCGCCAGCGCCTGATCGAGCTGATGGAAGGCGTCGAGGACATTCCCGGCGCGGCGCTCGACGAGGGGCTGAATTGGTCATGGGAATCCTTCGGCCAGTATCTCGATGCACTCGAAGCCAGGCCGCGCGACATCGATCTCGGGGCCCAGCTGCCGCATGGTGCTCTGCGCGTCTTCGTCATGGGCGAGCGCGCCGCCAAGCTCGAGGAGGCGACGCCGGAAGAGGTGGCGCGCATGCGCACCCTCACGGCCGAAGCGATGCGCGACGGCGCACTCGGCTTCTCGACCTCGCGCACCCTCAACCATCGCACGGTCAAGGGCGACCCGACTCCGTCGCTGCGTGCCTCCGAGGCAGAACTGTTGGGCATCGCGCTCGGCATGAAGGACGCGGGCCGCGGCGTCATCGAGTTCATCTCCGACTTCAACACGCCCAGCCCCGAGAGCGAGTTCGAGATGATCGAGCGCCTGCTCACGGCGTCGGGCCGGCCGTTCTCGGTCTCGCTGGCGCAGCGCCATTCCAAGCCCGAGAGCTGGCGGCGCCTGCTCGGCCTGGTCGAGGGGCTGGCGGCCAAAGGTCATGCCGCCAAGGCGCAGGTGGCACCACGGCCGATCGGCGTGCTGCAGGGTCTGCAGGCGAGCCGCATCCCGTTCTCGATGTGCCGCTCCTACAAGGCAATCCAGCACAAGAGCGTGGCCGAGCGTCTCGCCATCATGCGCGATCCGGCCTTCCGCGCGACGCTGCTCGCGGAAGCGCACGAGCCGCTGCGTTCCGACATGGCGGCGCGGCTGACCGACTACGACCGCATGTTTCCGCTCGGCGATCCGCCGGACTACGAGCCGGCGCAGGAGAGCTCGCTGGGCGCCCGCGCCCGCCGCGAGGGCCGCGATCCGCGCGAGGTCGTGTACGACTACCTGATCGAAGGCGAGGGCAAGAACTTCATCTTCGCGCCCTTCGCCAACTTCGCCGCCTACAATCTCGATTGCTGCAGCGAGATGATGCAGAGCCCGCACACCCTGATCGGGCTGGGCGATGGCGGCGCGCATGTCGGCCTGATTTCCGACGGCTCGTTTCCGACCTCGCTGCTGGCGCACTGGGGTCGCGACCGCGCCTCGGGCCGGCTCGACGTGTCGTGGCTGGTGAAGCGTCATACGCTCGACAATGCCAGGGCCGTCGGCCTCGGCGACCGCGGCCGGATCGCGCCGGGCTGGAAGGCCGACCTCAACGTCATCGACTTCGACAAGCTTCGGGTCGAGGCGCCAGTGATGAAGTGGGACCTGCCGGCCGGCGGCAAACGCCTGCTGCAGAAGGCGCGCGGCTATCGCGCCACCGTCGTCTCGGGCGCCGTCACCTATCGCGACGGCGAGGCCACCGGCGCGCTGCCCGGGCGGCTGGTGCGCGGGCCGCAGCCGGCCGCCTGAAGCCTAGCTCAGGGCGACCGGCAGGGTTTCCAGTCCGCGCAGGGTGAAGGTGGGACGGCGCGCCGGCGTCCCTGCCAGATCGATGCGGGAGAAGCGATCCAGAAGGGCCGAGAGCGCGATCTGCGTTTCCATCCGCGCCAAAACCGCGCCCAGGCAATGGTGGATGCCGCCGCCGAAGCCGACATGGCGGCGGGCATCGCGCCTCACATCGAGGCGATGCGGTTCGGCAAAGACCGCTGGGTCGCGGTTGGCGGCGCCCAGCACCAGCAGGATCTCGTCGCCGCGGCGGACCGGGCAGCCCGCGACGTCCATGTCCTCGGTCGCGATACGCTGGGTGATCTGCACCGGGCCGTCGAAGCGCAACAGCTCGTCGACCGCGGGCCCTACCAGCTCGGGCGAGCGCCGCAGCAGCGCCAGCTGGTCGGGCGCGCGCAGGAGCGCCAGCACGCCGTTGCCGATCAGGTTAACGGTCGTCTCATGGCCGGCGACCAGCAGCAGCACCGCAAGCGACAGCACCTCGCCCGACGAGATGCGATCGCCGTCGGCTTCGACCGCCGCCAGGCCGGACAGCAGGTCGTCGCCTGGCGTCCTGCGGCGCGCCTCCAGAAGGTCGCCGAGGTAGGCGCGCAGCTCGCCTCGCGCTCGGTCGATGGCGGCATCGATTTCGGGTGAGCGCAGGACGGTGGGGTCGAGCGAGCGGGCGATGCCGCGAGACCAGCCTGTGAAGACGGCCTCGTCGGCTTCGGGGATGCCCAGCAGGCGGCAGATGACCCGGACCGGCAGGGGATAGGCGAAGGCCTGTATGAGATCGACCGCCGCGCCATTTGCGGGCATCGCGCCGAGCAGCTCCGTCGTGATCGCCTGCGTGGCGGCGCGCAGGCCCTCGACGCGTCGGGGCGTGAAGGCGCGCGCGACGAGATTGCGCAGCCGCGTATGGTCGGGTGGGTCCATGAACAGCAGGCTGCGCGTGCGATTCGGGTCGAGCGCGTTGCCGGCCTCGGTCGTGGCGTGCTGCTGCTCGTCGGTCGACATGCGGGGATCGCGCAGCAGGGCGGTGACGTCGGCATGGCCCAGGGCGAACCAGATCGTCTCGGCCACGCGCAACAGCGGCGCCGGCCCGCGGAAGCGCTCGTAATGGGGATAGGGATCGTCGCGGAAGGCGGGCGACATCGCTTCGACGAAGAACCGGTCGGCCAGGCTCGGCGTGCTGGGGGCTGTGCTCATAGGGAAACCTCGCGGCTGCAATTCGATACAATACTGTATCGAATTGCAATGTGCTAGAATCAATGGCATGTCAAGAGTACGCACCCGTCCCACCCGCGACGAGACGCGGGAAAAGCTGTTCGAGGCAGCCGCCGAGGTGTTCGAGGAGCACGGCATCGGCGCGGCCAGCATCGAGATGATCGCGGCCGCCGCCGGACTGACGCGCGGCGCCTTCTATTCGAATTTCGACGACAAGGACGACCTGATCATCGCCATGCTGGAGGATCACGTCGAACGCTCGCTCAAGCATCATCGCGACCTGCTGGCGCGCCACCGCGATCCAGCGGATTTCGTCGCCGCGCTGCGCACCGCCGAGCGCAGCCGCCACGATCCTCTTGGCCGCGCGCCGCTCCTGCACATGGAGCTGATCCTGTTCGCTGCGCGCTCCGAACGACGCCGTCCCGAGCTCGCCAAGCGCCTGCGGGCGCGCCGCGCCCTGGTCGCGGAAGTCCTTGCCGGCGTGAACGTCGCCGACCGCGCTTGGGCGAGTTCCATGCTGCTCGCGCTGGAGGACGGCTTCCGCCTGCATCGCCTGATCGATCCGGAGTCTACTCCCGCCGACAGCTTCTTCCGCGCCGTCGGCGAGCTGCAGAAGCTCATAAAGGCCTAAGCCTCATGCGGAGCGCGGACCTCCAGGTCCGCTCATGAGCATGATGCGGACCTGGAGGTCCGCGCTCCGCATGAGAAGACGCACCACGAAGTGGCGCGCTCCAAGCGAAGAGGTCCGCGGTCCGTACGCCTAGTCGCCCCTGATGTCGTTGTCCCGGATGACCTTGGTCCAACGCTCCTGCTCGACCTTCTGGAAGGCGGCAAAATCTTCCGGGGAGGTCGTCAGGATCTCCATGTTGAACTGGTCGACGAACTTCTGCGTCACGTCGGGCGAGTGCACCGCCTTGGCGACTTCGGCATTCATGCGATCGACGATCGGCCGCGGCGTGCCGGCCGGCGCATAGACGCCCCACCACGAGTAGGAGGGAAAGCCCTTGATGCCCTGCTCGATCAGGGTCGGCGTGTCGGGCAGCGCGGGCGTCCGCTTCTCGCCGGTGACGCCGATCGCCCGGACCTTGTTGGCGCGGAAATGCGGACTGAGCGAGGTCGTGCTGCCGATGGCGATGTCGGTGACGCCGGCCAGGATGTCCTGGTTGAGCGGGCCGCCGCCCTTGTAGGGGATCAGGTTGAGGTCGACGTCGTTCTCTTTCTTGATCAGGGTCATCAGCACCAGCGCCTGGCTGGCGCCCAGCACGCCCATGCTGACCTTGCCCGGCCGCTTCCTGGCATCCTCGACCGCCTCGGCGAAGGTCTTGTAGGACCGGTCGGGGTGCGCCGCGATGGCCTGCGGCGTGCGGCCGATCAGCATGACGTTCAACAGCTCGGAGTCCTTGTAGGGCAGGCTGGGCGCGAAGGCCGGGTTGAGGATGTGGCTGTCGAAGGTAAGCATCCAGGTCTGGCCGTCGGGCGCCGACTTGGCGGCGACCGCCGAGCCGACGGCGCCGGTGCCGCCCGGTTTGTTGTCGACGATGATGTTCCAGCCCGTGGTCTCGATCAGCTTGGCCTGGATGATGCGCGCCACCGGATCGGTCGAGCCACCCGGCGGGAAGGGCACGATGATCTTGATCGGTCCCTTGGGCCACTCGCCCTGCGCGCGGACAACGGCGGGCGCGGCGAGCGTGGCCGCCGTGGCGCCAATGAGCAGCGAACGGCGTTGAAGCGTCGTCATCATAATTCCTCCCAGAACTCATTCATGTCTTGTTGGCGGTCAGCCTACTTCAGCGTCTTGCGCATGGGAAAGCCGGATTGGGTGCCGAAATTGCCGCCTGCCGCGCCTGTTTCCACTAGCCGTTGGCTAGATAGAAGCGCCGTGCCGGTGAGCGTGCAGGCGTCACTGCCGCGTTCGGCCGCGCGTCGCTCGAGGGCGGCCAGCAGGGCGTGGCTGACGCCGCGAAACCGCGCATCGGGCGAGACGTAGTTCAGGGTGATCTCGCCGGCGTCGGTCACCGGCCCGACGGCGAGGATTTTTTCCGCCTCGACCGCGACCTTCAGGGAGTTGGCAGGTTGCGCGATTCAGGAGGCGATGATGTAAGGCTGCTTGTTGGCAAGCCACTGCGCCAGGATCTTCGGATCGTTGCGGATTTCCAGTTCGCTCATCGCCGGTCGGAAATCGAAAATGGGTTGCCGTCGGGGTCCTTGCCCTCGCAGCGGATGAGCCCGGCCCCCACCATCAACTTGGACATCTTGGCGCCGCGGCCGATCAGCTCCTGCCGGGCGGCGGCGATGTCCTTGGCCCAGAAGCCGATCTTGGGCGGCCGCCGGCCGGGCGCGGAGGTGCCGTTGTGCAGGGCGATGACGCAGCCGTTGGCGTCGAACTCCTTCCAGCCCTTTTCGTCCTTGCGCAATTTCAGCCCCAGGACGTCGCGATAGAAGGCCACCATTCCCGGCATGTCCTTGGTGAACAGCACGATCCGCAGCATCGACAAGGTCATGATCCGGCTCCCGAAATCGGCGCCAGCAGGGCACGGATCGTTTTTTTTGCCAAGCCCCGTCCGACCGGCTATTTAGCCCGCCATGTCGCTCATCAAAGGTGAAACCGGCGAGTGGGAAATCGTGCTGGGGCTGGAAGTCCATGCCCAGGTGATCTCCGACGCCAAGCTCTTTTCCGGCGCGCCGACCACGTTCGGCGCCGATCCCAACACCCAGGTCTCGCTGGTCGACGCCGCCATGCCCGGCATGCTGCCCGTCATCAACGAGCGCTGCGTCGAGCAGGCCGTGCGCACCGGGCTCGGGTTGAACGCGAAGATCAATCTGCGCTCGGTGTTCGACCGCAAGAACTACTTCTATGCCGACCTGCCGGCCGGCTACCAGATCTCCCAGTACAAGGACCCGATCGTGGGCGAGGGCGAGGTCGAGATCGATCTGCCCGACGGCAAGACGCGCAAGGTCGGCATCGAGCGCCTGCATCTCGAGCAGGACGCCGCCAAGCTCCTGCATGATCAGCATCCGAGCCAGAGCTATGTCGACCTGAACCGGTCGGGCGTGGCGCTGATGGAGATCGTGAGCAAGCCCGACATGCGCACGGCCGACGAGGCCGCGGCCTATCTCACCAAGCTGCGCTCGATCGTGCGCTATCTCGGCACCTGCGACGGCAACATGGACGAAGGCTCCATGCGCTGCGACGTCAACGTCTCGGTGCGCAAGCCGGGCGGCGAGCTGGGCACGCGCTGCGAGATCAAGAACGTGAACTCGATCCGCTTCGTCAGGCAGGCGATCGAGTACGAGGCGCGGCGCCAGGTCGAGCTGATCGAAGGCGGCGGCAGGATCGTGCAGGAGACGCGGCTGTTCGATCCCGGCCGCGGCGAGACGCGCTCGATGCGTTCCAAGGAGGACGCGCACGACTATCGCTACTTCCCCGATCCCGACCTGCTGCCGCTGGTCCTCACCCAGGACTATGTCGAGAAGATCAAGGCCAGCCTGCCCGAGCTGCCGGACGCCCGGAAGAACCGCTTCATCGGCGATTACGGCCTCTCGCCCTACGACGCGGGCGTCCTGGTGGCGGAGAAGGACACGGCCGAGTTCTTCGAGGCCGTCGCCAAGGGCCGCGACGCCAAGCAGGCGACCAACTGGGTCACCGGCGATTTCTTCGCCATGCTGAACCGCCGCGGCGTCGGCATCGCCGATTCGCCGGTCAGTGCGGCCTCGCTGGGCAAGCTCCTGGATCTGCATCGCCGACGGCACGATCTCGGGCCGCATCGCCAAGGACCTGTTCATTGCCATGGAGGAGACCGGCAAGGACCCGGCGGCGCTGGTCGTGGAGCGCGGCCTGAAGCAGGTGACCGACAGCGGCGCCATCGAGGCCGCCATCAAGGCGGTGATCGACGCCAATCCCGGCCAGGTCGCGGCCTACAAGGCCAAGCCGACTTTGTTCGGCTGGTTCGTCGGGCAGGTGATGAAGTCGACCGGCGGCAAGGCCAACCCCAAGGCCGTCAACGAGCTTTTGCGGAAGGCGCTCGACGCCTGACGTGGTGGCCGCCCGGCTCGGCCATTTTTTCGTGGCCTTTGCCGGGCCGCCGCGGTTTCCTGGGTTCTTCCGGCGCCTGAACGCCCGAGCCGTTGACCCTGGCGCGCTGCTCGGCGGGGCGGTGGGCGCGGGTCAAGTTGAAGCAGCTGTTGATCAGGCCGACATGCGAGAAGGCCTGCGGGAAGTTGCCGATCAGGCGCCCGTTCACGGTGTCGTATTCCTCAGCCAGCAGTCCGAGATCGTTGCGGATCGACAGCAGCCGCTTCGAGCATCTTGTCGGCATCGTCCTGCCGCCCGACTCGAAACATAAGCGTCGGCCAGCCAGAAGCTGCAGGCGAGAAACGCACCTTCGCCGGGCGCCAGGCCGTCGTCGGTTTCGTGGGTGTTGTAGCGCTTGACGAAGCCGTCGACCAAAAGCTCGCGTTCGATCGCCTCGATCGTGCCGATGTAGCGCGGATCCTTCGGCGCAATGAAGCCGACCTGCGCCATCAGCAGCAGGCTCGCATCGAGCGTCGTCTCCGCCATAGGCCGAGCGGAAGGTATTGCGCGCCGCATCGAAGCCGTGCTCGCAGATCTCGGCATGGATCCTGGTGCGCGTGACGCGCCATTCATCGACCGGTCCCGGCAGCCCGTACCGCTCGATCGCCTTGATGGCGCGATCGAAGGCCACCCAGGCCATCACCTTGGAATAGACGAAGTGGAGCGGCGGGCCGCGCGTCTCCCAGATGCCGTAGTCGGGCCGGGACCAATACTCGTCGACATGCTTGACCAGCTCGATCTGCACGTCCCAGGCGCTCTCGGCGGGGGCAAGTCCTCCCTTGCGCGCCTGCTCGAAGGTGTCCATGAGCTCGCCATAGACGTCGAGCTGGAACTGCAGCGAGGCGGCGTTGCCGATCCGCACCGGCTTGGACTCGAGATAGCCCGGCAGCCAGTCGACCTCCCATTCCATCAGCCGCCGTTCGCCCATGATGCCGTACATGATCTGCATGTCGGCGGGATTGCCGGCGACCGCGCGCTGCAGCCAGTCGCGCCATGCCGTCGCCTCGTCGTAGACGCCGGCGTTCATCAGGGCGAGCAGGGTGAGGGTCGAATCGCGGATCCAGCAGTAGCGGTAGTCCCAGTTGCGCGGGCCGCCGGCCTGTTCGGGAAGCGAGGTGGTGGGCGCCGCGACGATTCCGCCGCTCGGCGCGTAGGTCAGCGCCTTGAGCGTGATCAGCGAGCGCTTGATGGCCTCGGAATACGGGCCGTCGGCCTTGGTGGCGCCCGTCCACTCGGTCCAGAATTTCACGCAGTCCTCGAGCGCGGCCTCGGGATCGACCGGCTCCGGGACCGGCAGGTGCGAGGGGCCATAGCTCAGCACGAAGGGAATGGTCTGGCCCTGGCCGATCGTGAACATCGCGCGGGTCATGAAGTTCTCGCCCCATAGCGTGACGGGCGTGCGCAGCACCGCCATGTCGGGCCCGGCGACGGCGCGCAGCGTGCCGTCGTCGAGGCGGCTCACCCAGGGGATGGTGGCGCCGTAGCCGAAGCGCAGGCCCAGCTCCATGCACATGGCGACCTCGCCCTCCACGCCGCGCACCAGGCGGATGAGGTCCGACGTGCGTCCGCGCGGCAGCATGAAGTCGATGAGGGTGGCGGTGCCGGTCTCCGTCTCGAAGGTGGTTTCGAGGACGAGCGTATCCGGCCGGTAACGGCGCGACACCTCGACGGCGTCGTCCGACGCCTTGAGCAGCCAGCGGCCGTGCGAGGCCGTGCCGAGCAGGGCGGCGAAGCAGGCGTCGGAGTCGAAACGCGGCCAGCACAGCCAGTCGATCGAGCCGTCGAGGCCGACCAGCGCCGCGGTCTGGCAGTCGCCGATCAGGCCATAGCTTTCGATCGGGGCGCTCATGTCCTGACGGCTTCGAACATCGGCGGGCCTTCGATACCTGCGGATTGACGGCGCCGCCAAAGACGCCCGTCGTGCCGATCCGGTTCCGTGGTCCGCCGGCGCCGATCGGGTGTGCTAGGCTTGGCCAACGAAGCGAGGACGTCATGCCGGCAAAGCTCTATGCCATGACCTGCGGCCGCCTGGTCGGCCGCCTGAAGGATATGATCGAAGGCGAGGACGGTCCGGTAGCGTTGCCGATCCCGTCCTACCTGATCGAGCATCCCAAGGGTCGCGCCTTGTTCGATACCGGCATGCATCCGCAATGCCGCACCGACGCCGCAGGGCGTCTCGGCGAGCGGGTTGCGCGCCTCTTCGGCTTCGAGCAGTACGGCCCCGGCGACGACGTGAAGTCGCGGCTGGAATCGATCGACCGCGATCCGGGCAAAGTCGACTTCCTCGTCAATTCGCATCTGCATTTCGACCACGCTGGCGGCAATGAACTGGTTCCCAACGCCACCATGGTCGTGCAAAGGCGCGAATGGCAAGCGGCGCAGGATCCCGAGACGGCGGCCAAGGTCGGTTTTTTCAAGGCCGATTTCGACCACGGCCATGCGGTGAAGCAGGTCGAGGGCGAGCATGACCTGTTCGGCGACGGCAGCGTCGTCTGTATTCCCGACCTACGGTCATACGCCGGGCCATCAGTCGCTCAAGGTGCGCACCGACAAGGGCGAGATCGTGCTGACCGGCGACGCCTGTTATTTCTGCCGGACCCTGCGCGAGCGTCGCCTGCCGCGTTTCGTCTATGACCGCGAGCAGATGCTGGCGTCGCTCGACCGCCTCGAAGCGCTGGAGAAGGGCGGAGCGAAGCTGTTCTTCGGCCACGACCCCGATTTCTGGAAGGATGTGCCCCAGGCGCCGGTGCCGGCGTTCTAGATCGATTTCCGACGCCCGCGGACTTCGCGAAGGCGAGTTGCCCTCGTAGTGCCGCTCTGGGTGAAGTCGAAGGGTCGGAGGGGCCAAGCTCTTCGCTTGCGCCGACCTTGACCCGAGCGTGGCGCTCCCGGCGGCTTTCTCGGGCAAGTCGTAGCGTGGTCAAGAGTCCCGTTGGCGGTTCCGGGCTGCGCAGTTGATCCGAAAAAATCGTTGGGATTCAAGGCGGCGAAGGCCTCGACCCCCGCCACTGGTGCTTACTTATTCCCCGGCCGGCGTCATATCGAACTAAAGTGACGATGAACTAATACTTGACTAATGCTAATGTACTCGGTATGACTCCCGGTAGCCCTGCAAGAAGGATTACCGCCATGTCAGCCCCTTCGATGGCTCGATGCCTAAAAGATCCCCCGCTCGTGGCGGATCGGCGGTGCGGTTTCCCCGCACGGCTTCGATGGAAACGAGGTGTCAACGTGCCCGGTGACTGGCAAATCGCTTGTGGAAACTGCGGGAACTTCCGGCAAATCCTTTGCTCAAAAGCTGTCCGCAGTTTCGCTGTCTCACCTTGGGGGCGGTCGGGAAGTCGGTTCGCGATTCGAACCCACCTCCGGCAAAGTTGGCTACGCCCTAGTAGCGTCGCGAGGGAGGACGGATTCTTATTCCGGCACGGCGATACCTGACCCGCCCAGCTCGGCCGGGAAGTCCTTGAGCTTGGGCAGCCCGTCCTTCATCGGCAGCACGGTCTCGGAATAGTTCACATGGACGCCCGGCGCGAAGTCGACGCTGGGGATCGTGGCGGCATAGACGTCGACCAGGCCGAGCGGGGGGTGGACGGTCATGAGGTGGCCGCCGCACTTGGTGCAGAACTTGCGGTCGCTCACCGGCGTCTTCATGAACTTGCCGACGAATTCCTCGCCCTTGCTCACTCTGACGTTCTCGGGCTTCCACAGCGTGAAGGCGTTGACCGGCCCGGCCGACCACGAGCGGCACGAGCGGCAGTGGCAGTAGCCCATCGCCTCGGGGGCGCCCGTCACCTCGACCTCCACGGCGCCGCAGAAACAGGTTCCGGAATGCTTGTCGGTCATGTCATCGCTCCTTATTTGGCGTAAATCGGACAGCCATCGCCGCTCGGCGCCCATGCAAGGGATCGTGATGGGCTAGAAGGGCTGCCCGACGTGTGGGGAGATATTATTGGTGAGCGAGTTTCGAACAATGATCGAGACACCGTCGTCCTGTGCCGAAGCACCGGCTCCCGCGGCCGCGCCGCCCGAGCCCGATGCCCTCTCGGAAATGCTGCGCTCGGTGCGCCTCACCGGCGCAGTTTTTCTCAGCGCGCGCCTGACCGCGCCGTTCGGCATCGTTTCGCCCAGGCGCTACGACGAGCGCATGCCGATGGCGCATCTGCGCCATATCAGCGTCTTTCACCTGATCGCCGAAGGCGACTGCGTGATCGAGACGGCGAGCGGCGTGCGACGCCACGTCGAAGCCGGCGACCTGGTCCTGCTGCCATTTGCCGACCAGCACCGCTTCTACAAGGGCTCGGCACCCGACATGGTCTTCGACCCGAGCCTCGTTCGGCAGGGCCCGATCGAAGGCGTGTGGACCGTCGATTACGGCGGCGGTGGGCAGGAGACACGGCTGGTCTGCGGCTTTCTCGAATTGGCCGAGCTGTTCACGCCGGTCTTCCGGTCGCTGCCGGAAATGCTGGTCGAGCATGCCGGCGCGGGCACGGTCGGCGGCCGGCTTGCCTCGACCGTGGGAGAGATCGCCCAGCTGGTCGAAGCGGCGACCCCCGGCACGCAGGCGATGCTCGGACGGATGATGGAGCTGCTGTTCGTCGAGGTGCTGCGCCGCCACGCCGGTCGCCTGCCGTCGGGCAGCAAGGGATTGCTCGCCGCGCTCAACGACCCTCTGGTCGGGCGCGCGCTGCAGCTGCTTCACGCCGATCCCGCCCGGCGATGGACGGCGGATACGCTGGCGCGCGAAGCCGGTTCGTCGCGCACGGTCCTAGGCGAGCGCTTCAACGGGCTGCTGGGACGGCCGCCGATCGATTACCTCACGAGCTGGCGGATGCAGGTGGCGGCCGATCGGCTGCGCCATGGCCGGGACGGCATCGCCAGGATTGCGGCCGATATCGGCTACGAATCCGAGCCGGCTTTCGCCCGCGCCTTCAAGCGCGTCACGGGCATGACGCCGGGCCGCTGGCGTGACGGCGGCGGCGACAGCCGGGAGCTCATGCCGCTTGAGTTCAAGGAGCCGATCCCGGCCGTTTGACTCCACCCTATTTATTATAATAAATAGGGTGGATGACATATGATGCCAGCCTGCGCCCGGCCAATCTGCGTTCCCAGAAGCGCGGCGATCTCGTGGTCGAGGAGATCAAGCGCTGGATCGCCGAGCGCCGGCTGGGGCCGGGCGACAAGCTGCCCAAGGAAGACGAGCTGCAGACCCTGTTCGGCGTCAGCAAGGGCACCGCGCGCGAAGCCCTGAAGTCGCTGGAGGTGCAGGGGCTGGTCACCGTGTCGACCGGCCCGGCGGGCGGCGCCACGATCGGCGAGGTGCCGCTCGATCGTGCGTTCCAGCTTTTGCAGAACTATCTTTTCTTCCGCGACATGGACGTGGCGCAGATCTACGCCGTGCGCCGCCTGCTCGAGCCCGAGCTGGCGGCCGGCGCAGTGCCGCACCTCACGAAGGAGCATTTCGAGGCGCTGGAACGCAGCATCGCCACCTGCGCGCCGCAGCCGGCGAGCAAGGAAGAGGCGTTGCTGCAGCGCCAGGAGGATCTGCACTTCCACGACGTGCTGGCCGCCGCCAACCCCAACATGCTGCTGCGCTTCATGTGCCAGGTGATCAATCATCTGCTCCGCCACAGCGTGGCCATGAACAATCAGCCCGGCCCTGGCGCTTACCAGCAGCTCGGCGAGACCAACGTGGCCGCCCACAAGCGCCTTCTGGCGGCGGCGCGGCGCGGCGATGCCGAGCGCGTGCGCAAGCTCATGGTCGCTCATATCGACGAGGCCGAGCGCCATGTCCTGAAGCTCGACGCCGGGGTGCGCCGGCGCTTCGTCCTCGATTCGGATCTGCAGGCGCGGATCGCGCCGCAGTCGCGTGCGTCCAGGAAGGGGAAAGTGTGATGACCAAATCCGACGTCTATCGCCGTCAGACAATTCTCGGCATGGGAGCCGCGTTCATGATGTCAGGGGCAAAACAGGCCGCCGCGGCCGACGGTGATTTCGCCGCGCGCCTGGCTGACCTGCAGCGCGATGGGCGGGTGTCCGGCCTCGACGCCTTGCTGGTGTCGCGCAAAGGCCGGCTGCTGTTCGAGTATTATGGGGAAGGCGAGGCCGAGAACTGGGGTATGCCGCTCGGCAAGGTCAAGTTCGGCCCGACGGTGCCGCACGATCTGCGCTCCGTGACCAAGAGCCTGGTCGGCATGCTCTATGGCATTGCGCTGGCCGACGGCAAGGTGCCGCCGCCGGAAGCCCGGCTCTACGACCAGTTTCCGGAGTATCCCGACCTCGCCCAGCAGCCGGGCCGCGACCGCATCACCATCGCCCACGTGCTCAGCATGACCATGGGCCTCGACTGGGACGAGCTCACCCTTCCCTACAGCGATCCGCGCAACAGCGAAAACAGGATGGAGGAGGCGCCCGACCGCTATCGCTACATCCTGTCCTTGCCGATCGCGGGCGCGCCGGGCGTGAAATGGACCTATTGCGGCGGCGCCACGGCGCTGCTCGGTCACCTGATCGCGAGAGGCACCGGGCAGAAGCTCGTCGACTATGCGCGGCGTGCGCTGTTCGATCCGCTCGGACTGGGACCTGTCGAATGGTCGACTGATCCCAAGGGCGAGCCGCACGCGGCTTCGGGTGGACGCATGCGGCCGCCGGACCTGCTGCGTGTCGGCCAGATGGTGTTGGCCAATGGCGCCTGGCAGGACAAGCAGATCGTGCCGGCGGACTGGCTGAAGCGATCGACGACTCCCGCCATCACCATCGAAGGCACGCGGCGCTACGGCTGGCACTGGTATCTCGGCGAGCTTCCGGTCGGCACGCCACGCCACGCCGAACCCACGATCGGCGCCATCGGCTGGGGTGGTCAGCGCCTGTCCCTCGTGCCGGCGCTTGACCTGGCGGTCGCCATGAATGCCGGCAACTACCGCCTGCCGATCATGGAGCAGAGCCGCATCGGCACCACGCTGATCCTCGACCTGGTGCTGCCGGCACTCTCCTGATGTCTTTGCCTCCCCACGAAGTGGGGAGGTGGCCCGAAGGGCCGGAGGGGTCATGAGCACCCGTAGTGTTGCTCATGACCCCTCCGCCCACTGCGTGGGCACCTCCCCAACTTCGTTGGGGAGGAAAGGCTGCGCCGGTCAGTTCTGCGGCATGAACTCGAGCATCAGGCCGCCGGCCTGCTCGGGCGCCACCAGGACGCGGTCGCCTTCGCCCAGCGCGAAGGACACGTTGTTGGCGCCGAGCAGCGCCTGCAGCGGCCGCGCGCGCTCGATGGCGATGGTGGCGCCGACCACGGCGGGCAGCTCCTTCGGCGCCATGACCTCGAGCGCCTTGTATTCGCTCTGATAGGCGGCGGGCGACCAGATCAGGAGCTCGACCGAGCCCGCCTTCACCATCATGCAGCCTTCGAGGATCTCCTCGACCTTGGCCGTCCACGCCGTCTCGAGCGCCTTGGCGACCTCGCGCGGATCCTCGGCCACGGCATGGATCGCCATCATGGCGAGCGCGCCGTTGGGATGGACGATCCATTCCGGCTCCATGAAGGCGTCGGGCGTCTCGTGGCGCACCGGAAACCACGGCAGCGGGCCGCTGCTTTCGCCCACCACGACGCCGGCATCGACCTCGAAGCCGTCCTCGGTCTCCCAGGCGTGGGTGCGTTCCTCGCCCTCGAGCTCGGCCACGTTCATGGCCAAGGCGACGACCGCCGGGTCGCCCTGCAGCAGCTCGATGTAGTTGGGCACGTCGTCCTGGTCGGGCTGGAAGCAGATGCAGCGCGGTTCCACGCCCTCCGGCGTCAGATTGAAGCCGAGCTGCAGCAGCCGGCGGGCGGTGGCCTCCGGGTCGGAGAGGGTCAACGAAAGGTGATCGATGTCGCGCGCCGAAATCTTCATGCCCGCTCATACAGGCTTAACGGTGCCGCGCTCAAGTGCGATGCTAGGTCCGGTTCAAGCACGGGGAGAGAGAGAATGTCCAAGCTGACACTATACGGCATCTGGCTGAGCGGCCCGACCTACAAGGCCGGGCTGGCAATGTCCCTGATGGGCCAGCCCTTTGCCTACAAGCACGTCGATCTGCGCGCCGGCGCCCACAAGCAGCCCGACTACCTCGCCATCAACCGCTTCGGCCAGGTGCCGGCGCTGGTCGACGGCGACCTGAAGCTCTGCCAGTCGGGCTCGATCCTGCTCTATCTGGCCGACAAGACCGGCAAGATGGGCGGCAAGACGGCCGAGGAGAAGGCGCGGGTGCGCGAATGGCTGTTCTGGGAGTTCGATCGCCTGGCCGGCAACATCTATCGTCCGCGCGCCATCCAGCGCGGCTTCATGAAGGCCGACGACAACGTCCACCAGCTCTATCTCGGCCAGGCCAATGATGCGCTGAAGGTGCTCGACACCTCGCTGGCCAACTCGGCCTTCCTGGTCGGCAATGAAGCCACGGTCGCCGATGTCGCGGTCTACGGCGATGTCGCCTATGCCGGCGAAGCCGCGATCGACCTCGCACCCTTTCCGAACGTCAAGGCGTGGATGGAGCGGATGGAGAAGCTGCCGGGCTTCAAGAAGTACGAGGACGTGCTGCCCAAGCAGGACGCGGCCTGATCATTTGATCAATTTCTCCCCCGTCATACGGGGGAGGGTAGGGAGGGGGAAAGCCACATACTGATCCTCGAAAATTTCAGATCTGAAACTCGAGAGATCGCTACTGAGGCTTTCCCCCTCCGCCCTGCGGGCACCTCCCCCGTATGACGGGGGAGGTATGGCTCATTGGATCTTCGCCAGCGTCTTCCTCATCACCTTCGCCGCCTCATCCATCATCCCGCCGATCGCCGGCGCCAGCTCGTCCGGCAACAGGTCGATCGTCCACACGACCCGGCTGCGGTCGCCCTCGGGGAAGACCTGGACGGCGGCGTTGTAGTGACTCGCCCGGCCTTCGACCACGGTATAGACCAGACGGCATGCCGTATCGTCGGCCGTCACCAGCCGTTCGCGCGCCACCAGGCCGTTGAAGAAGGTAACGATGCGATCGCCGCCATCCATCCTGAGGTCGGTCAGGAAGCCTGGTGCCACCCTGGTGTGGACCTGGCCGAAGTCGCGCAGCGCGTGCCACACTGACCCGGCGCTGGCCGCCACGGGAATCTCCTTTCGAAGCATTGCCATATCGTGTCTCCTTGCTGACGGCAGACAATGGTGATCCAGGCCGCTTCGGTCTGGCGGTTTTCGGACATGGTCGCCCCTCGTGCGGCCAGGCGGGGTGGCGATGCGTTTCGGTCTGATCGGTTACGGCGCCTGGGGCCGCTTTCATGCCGACGCCATCGGCAAGGCGCCCGGCGCGGAGCTGGCGGCGATCGCCTGCGCGAGCGAAGCCACGGCCGCCGCGGCCCGCGAACGGCATCCCAGGGTCAAGGTGCATCTCGACTGGCGGGCGCTGCTGGCCGACCGTTCGATTGACGCTGTCGATATCGTGGTTCCCAACCACCTGCATGCCGAGATCGCGATCGCCGCCCTCGAGGCCGGCAAGAACGTGCTCCTGGAAAAACCGATGGCCGGGTCGATTGCCGACTGCGACCGCATCGTCGAGGCCGTTCGCCGCACGGGAAAGGTCCTGAGCGTCGGCCATGAATTCCGAGTCTCCAGCCAATGGGGCCTGGTCCGCCGCCTGATCAGGGATGGCGAGATCGGCGAGCCGCTCTACGCCAATGTGAGCCTGTTCCGTTTCCCCTACCGTCCGGGCGCCGGCGGCTGGCGCTATGAAGGCAGTCGCGTCGGCTCGTGGATCCTGGAAGAGCCCGTGCATTTCTTCGACATGCTGATGTGGTGGTTCGAGGAACTGGGCGATCCCCATCTCGTGCACGGCTTCGGCAACGCCACGAGCGGACGCGAGGCTGGCATGTACGACAATTTCTCCGCGGTCATGCGCTGGCCCAAAGGTGCCTATGCGGTGGTGACGCAAACCCTGGCGGGCTTCGAGCATCATCATGTCGTCGAGGTGACCGGCAGCGAAGGATCGATCCGGGCCTGGTGGTCGGGCGTCATGGACCGCACGGCCGATCCTCGCCACGAGCTGAAGGTCCAGCGTCGCGGCCGCAGCCAGAGTGAAATCATCGAGGTCGGCCCGTCGGGCGAGGTCTTCGAGCTGGAGCAGGAGATCGCGCAGACCATGCGCGGCTTTGAGACAGGCAACCCGCTGGTCTCGGCCGAGGAGGCGCGCAAGCGCATCATCGTCTGCCTCGAAGCCGAGCGCGCCGTGGCGGAGGGCAGGGAGATCGCGTTAAGGTTCTGAAAACAAGCGGAGGAAACAATGAAACGCCGATCGCTCGTGAAGGCCGCGCTCGCCGGTGCCGGCACGCTTGCCGCACCCGCCTATCTGCGCGCCCAGTCGAACAAGAAGCTCAGCATCCTCACCTGGAATATCGCCGACCAGCAGGAGCTGTTCAAAACCGAGTTCGCCGAGTTCACGGCGGCCAACCCCGGAGTCGAGATCGAATGGCTCGACAAGAAGGGGCCCGACCTGCCGGCCTTCTATCAGACGCAGATCGTCGCCGGCACGCCGCCCGATATCGTCGATCTGCAGGGGGCGATCTGGGTCGATTATGCGGCCAATGGCGGGCTGGTCGATCTCACGCCCTATCTGCAGAAGGAACCTGAGGTCGCCAAGCGCTTCAATCAGGATTATCTCAGCGGCTGGGTCTACCAGGGCAAGACCTACCTGCTGCCGTTCTACGTCGCCAAGACGCTGCTCTACTACAACAAGACGATGTTCAAGGAGGCGGGACTAGCCGGCCCGCCGCAGAGTTTCGGCGAGCTCTTGGGCTTTGCCGAGAAGATGGCGAAGGCGGAGAAGACCGGTTTCCTGACGCTCAACTTCGACTGGCTCTACTGGCCCTTGTTCAAGATGAACGGCGTCGAGCTGCTTTCGCCCGACGGCAAGAAGGCTGCCTTCAACACGCCGCCGGCAGCCGATGCTCTGGCGCAGCTCGCCAAGGCGACGGCATCGGGCGGGATCAACAAGATCTCCTGGACCGGCCGCTGGGTCGAGCCCAACGGCGCCTTCGCTTCCGGCACCGTCGGCATGCTGCATGCGCACTCGGCGTCGTATTTCTTCGTCAAGGGGCAAGGGCCGTGGATCAACGACCAGACCCTGGGCGCCGCCGAAGCGCCGGGCTTCTGGTCGACGCCCACCAACCATGGCTTCGCCATCTCCAAGGGCTCGAAGAATCCCGACCTCGCCTGGAGCTTCATCAAGTACATGACGAGCGACAAATGCGCCTCGGCCTTCTTCAAGACCAGGAGCGTGCTGACTGCGAACACGGTGGCCGACACTGACGGCCTGGCGACCCTGGAAAAGACCGAGCCGCTCGCGGCCGCCGTGCTGCGCACCCAGACCGCGCACACCGACAAGCTCACCGGCAACTGGCCGCTGCCCTACGACGCCGAACTGAAGGACGCCTTCTGGCCTGAGATCCAGAACGCGGCGCTCGGCCGCAAGGACGCCAAGACCGCGCTCTCCGACGCCGAGCGCGCGGTCAACCGGCTGCTGGCGCGGAAGAAGGCCTGAGTGCTTACTTCGACTTCCTTTCCTCCCCACGCTTTGCGTGGGGAGGTGCCCGCTCAGCGGGCGGAGGGGTCATGAGCCACAGAGCGTGCGGGCGCCCATGACCCCTCGGGCCTTCGGCCACCTCCCCAGCTTCGCTGGGGAGGAATAGATGGCGACAGCCATCGATACAGGGCGCCTGGGCACGAAGTTATTTGTCCGCCACAAGACGCGGCGCGCTGCACTGTTCTGGTGTTTCCTCGCGCCCTCGCTCCTGATCTTCCTGCTCTACCGCATCATCCCGGTGGTCTGGAATCTCGTCCTCTCGTTCCAGTACTGGTCACCGCTCAGGGCGGCCGAGCCCGCAGGCTTCGATCATTACGAGGACCTGCTGTACGACGAGGTGTTCTGGCAGGCGCTGTGGAACACCCTGATCGTCATCGCCAGCGCCCCGATCGGCATCGCCCTTGCTCTGGGCCTCGCCCTGCTGGTCAATGCCGATATCCGCGGGCGCGACCTCTATCGCACCATCATCTTCCTGTCCTATCCGCTGATGACGGTCGCGGTCGCCATCATCTGGCGCTGGATGTTCGACGAGAGGGTGGGCCTCATCAACTACACGGCGCGCCTGCTCGATCTCGTGGACAAGCCGATCCCCTTCCTCAATTCCTTCACCTGGGCGCTGCCCTCGGTCATCGTCGCCAACACCTGGCAGATCCTGGGCTTCTACATGATCATCCTGCTGACCGGCCTGCAGAACATCCCGCACGAGCTGCACGAGGCGGCGGCGATCGACGGCGCCGGCGCCTTCCATCGCTTCCGGCGCATCACCCTGCCATTGCTGCGCCCCTCGCTCTTCCTGGCCTTCGTGATCGGCATGCTGAACTCGATCACCAGCTTCGACCTGGTCTACGTCATGACCGGCGGCGGCCCCGGCCGCGCCACCGAGATCCTTGTCACCTACATCTACAAGCTGGGCTTCGTGCAGACCAAGTTCGACGATGCCGCCGCCGTCACCATGGTCTTCTTCGTGCTGCTGCTGGCCACGACCTGGGCCGCCAATCGCCTGGCGGGCGGCAACGTCGGCGCGGCGGACACCGAGTGATGAACCGCTATACGCGCTGGCCGATCCATCTCGCGCTGATGCTGGCCGGCTTCGTCATGCTGGTGCCGTTCTACTGGGTGCTTAAGACCAGCGTGTCGGGCGAGAACATCTATGCCTACCCGCCGTCGATCCTGCCGGCCAGGGTCAACCTGTTCTATTACGTCGACGTCTGGTACGCGATCCCGTTCGCGCGCTATTTCCTGAACAGCGTGGTCGTCTCGGCGATCGCCGTGGCGGGCAATGTCGTCTTCAACGCCATGGCAGGCTATGCCCTGAGCCACGGCTTTCGCGGCAAGAACGTCGTCGTCCTGCTGTTCCTGAGCTGCATGATGGTGCCGTTCCAGGCGACCATCATCCCGGCCTATCTCATCACCGGCAAGCTGGGACTGCTCGATTCCTGGCTGGGCCTCGCCTTGCCGCAATGCTCGACCATCATCTGCATCTTCGTCTTCAAGGCGAGCTTTGATGCCGTGCCGCGTTCGCTGATCGACGCCGCGCGCATCGACGGCTTGTCGGAATGGCGCATCATCTGGCACATCATGATGCCGCTGTCGAAGGCGGCCATCGCCACCAACGTCATCCTGGCCTTCATCTGGTCGTGGAACAATTTCCTGTGGCCGCTCATCATGACGCGCTCGGCCGACATGCAGACCCTGCCGCTCGGCCTGGCGCGCTTCCTGTCCTACCAGGAGGACACGACGGGCGCGCTCTACGCCTTCTGCGTCATGGTGCTGGCGCCCGGCCTGCTGCTCTTCCTGCTAGCGCAGAAGGAATTCATCCGCGGTCTCACCTCCGGCGCCACCAAGGGCTGACACGCATGGTCCGATCACGCCTCTTGCCGGACCGCGGGCCTCCACGCCCGCTCATGTTCTCTTCCGTTCGCACGAGCACGGTCCAGAAGAGGGCGGGCCTCCAGGCCCGCGGTCCGGCACGATGATGGCGGGCTGGCGCGCCATCCTCCTCAACCGCTTCGTGCTGGTGCCTGGCGCGATCGTGCTGGCGATCGTCCTGTGGAATATCTACGTCGCCACCCACAATAACGGCCTGCTGACCGGGCGCGTGACCAACTCTGCCGGCCGGCCCGTGGCTCAGGCCACGGTGTCGCTGTGGGTCTACAACTTCACGACCTACGAGGAGAAGCAGCGGGTGAAGACGGATGCCGACGGCGTCTTCCGCTTCACCGACAATCCCTCGCACCGGATCCAGGTCAGCGCCGACAAGCCCGGCGTCGGCCGCTCCCGGCGCATCCCGGTCTTTCTCTACTTCAGGGGCCAGGACACCACGCTCGACACGCCGCTTCGTCTGGCCGGCGCGAGTTGACGAGAGCGTCTCCTCCGACCCATCGCGTCAGTCGCCGAGTGCTATCGAATTGAGCTCGCACCATTCTCGTAGCGCTTGCACCGTCGCTTTCTCCTCGAATTCGTACCATTGCTCGAGGGCGTCCCGGCGAACCAGCAGGCGCCTGAAGCCGGCATAGGCTCCTCTCCTGCGAAAGATTTCTCGCACCTCGTCGAGGTCTCCCGGCAGGATTTGTCGGGTGAAGTCCAAGACGAGGGGCTTGCCGAGATCGAGCTGTCGGCTGTCTGGTATCTCGAGGTATTTCTCTTCGTCTTCGATGTCGTCCGGCAGCTCATCGTTTAGGTCGGGCAAATTGGAATGCCAGTAGATCTTGCCTGACTGCTTGCACAGAAAGGCCTGATGCTCGCCCACACCGCGGCCGGCGCTGAGGAGCTCGAAGGCGTTCCGGATCTCCCCGAAGCTGACTGGCATGGGTGCGCTTTACGAAAAACCATGGCCCGCGGCGAGCGCGGAAGCGCCCATCAGATCATTCTGCGGCGTCGAAGCAAAGTGGATCGTACGGTGTTCGCGCGGCGCGTTGCGGCAAGCATGGTTTTTGCATTGCCCTCGACTGGAAGACGAGAATCAGCACTCAGTGTCTCAGCGAGGCCAGAAGGAGCGGAAAATGTGTGAGCTCTGTTACGTAGACGAGGCGATCAAGGGCAAGATCATCGCCCGCAACTCGGAATTTCACAAAGTCGCGTCAAGCCCGTTCGGCGAGGACGACGAGGCGGGCATGTTGAACCTGATCGATGCCGAGTCGCGAACGGCGATCCTGCGTCGGGCTGATCCCACCAAGGTCTACGATCTCTCCGTCGATCATTTCATCGGCATGCCGGGCTGGACCGGCGCCGGCGACCAGCCCTACCAGATCTGGATGACGCACACGCCGCAGGGCGAGATCGTCGGCGACAGCATGAAAAAGGGCAAGGAAGCCAACTCGCTCGTCGCATACTCCGGCGACGGCATCTCGATGTACACCCACTGTGGCACGCACATCGATACCTTCAACCATTTCGGCTACGACGGCGCCATCTTCAACAACTTCACGGCTCACGATCATCTCGGCAGCCGTGCCTGGCGCAAGTGTGGCGCCGAGAAGCAGCCGCCGATCTTCGCCCGCGGCATCCTGCTTGACGTCGCGGGCATGCACGGCGTGGCCACGCTGGAACCGAGCCATGCGATCGGCGAGAAGGATCTCGTCGATTGCCTGAAGCACCAGAAGACCCAGCTGCGCAGCGGCGACGTCGTCCTGATCCGTACGGGTCAGATGAATCTCTGGCCGGACCAGAAGTTCGTCATGAATACACCCGGCCTCAATCGGGAGGGCGCGGCGTTCCTGGCGAAGAACGGCGCCATCACCATCGGGGCCGACAATCTCACCCTGGAGCAGACGCCGGCCGCCGATCCGATCAATTTCTTCCCGGTGCACACCTATCTGCTCGCCGAGGCGGGCGTGCCGATCATCGAAATCATGCAACTCGACGAACTGGCCGCCGACAAGGCCTGGGAGTTCGCCTTCTTCGGCGCCTGCATAAAACTGCGCGGCGCAACAGGCTCTCCCATGCGTCCCGTGGCGATGCCATTGGTGGGCAGTCCCGTCGTCTAGGTACTGGAATCACAATTCGGCGGGCCGATCGCGGTGACTTTGAGCAACAACGGCGGCTGAAGAAGGGGAGGTGGCGGCAGGGCCGGGGGGGAAGGCTCCAGTCGAGGTATCGGCAGATTCTCAAGCACGAGTCCCAAGCAATCGTGTGTGGGGGCTTGCCACTTCGGCGGTACCCCCCGCGTAAGACAGGGAGGGTGTGATGTCATGGGGCTATGCGCAACCGGGTCTTGACGACCGCCCGGCGCCGCGAGACGATTTGCGCATAAAGAAGCAAGGAGGGAGCATCCATGGATACTCAGTTCCTGCGTCGCGTAACTGCGTTGGCCTGCTTCGGTTTCCTGTTCGGAGCCTCGATTCTTCCCGCGGCTGCCCAGGACGGTCTCAAGCTTTATGCCTTCAGTTCCGGGGCCCTTACCCTCGGCAAGGGCGCCCTGGTGAACGGCGCGCCGAATGAGCCGGCCATACAGGTCCCGGTCGGCTTCTACGTCATCCGGCATCCGAAGGGCAACGTGCTCTTCGATACCGGCAACAACGACAAGATCATCAAGGACCCGAGCTACTGGGGGGCTTCGTTCAATGCCCTGAAGCCGGTCAACACGCCGGACGTGGCGATCGACCTGCAGCTTCAGAAGATCGGCCTCAAGCCCGATGACATCAAGTATGTCGTCCCCAGCCACCTGCACCTCGACCATGGCGGCAACGTCGGCAAGTTCCCGAACTCGACGATCGTCGTGCAGAGGGACGAGATCCTGAACGCTTTCTGGCCGAGGGCGGGGACGGGCGGTCCCTACATGGTCGGCGACGTCCTGCCGCTCAGGTCCCCGAACACCGACTACCCCAATGCCGTGAAGATGATTCAGCTCGAGGGCGACCTCGACCTGTTCGGCGACGGAACCATGGTCATCAAGCGCTGGGTCGCGCACACGCCCGGCAGCCAGATGATGACCGTCCGGCTGAAGAACAGCGGCCTGATCATCCTGACCGGCGACAACGTCTACCTGCGCGAGAACGTGGACAAGAGCGTGCCGCCGAGCATCGTGCTGGCCTACAACCCGACCGGATATCTCACCGCCTTCGAATGGATCCGTATGACGATGGCGAACGAGAAGGCGGATTATTTCACCGCTCACGATCCGGATGCCTTCAAGGCCATGAAGAAGGCGCCGGAGTTCTACGATTGATGCGCCGGTAAGGCGCGCTCCTGAACGTATGAACAGCGAAGCCGGCCTGGGCTTCGCCGCCGTGCCTTGTATCTGAGCTGCATATGGCCGTCCTTTCGCTCGACCGGCTGAGCAAGCGCTTCGGCTCCCGATTGGCGGTCGATGGCGTTTCCTTCGAGGTGGGCGAGCGCGAGGTCTTCGGCCTGCTCGGGCCGAACGGTTCCGGAAAGAGCACCATCCTGAGGCTCGTCACCGGCTATCTCTCCCCCAGTTCGGGGACGGTGCGCGTCGCCGGCATCGATACCGTGCGCGCCGCGCGCGCGGCGCGGGAGCGCATCGGCTACGTACCGGAGGATTCGCCGCTCTACGGGCATATGCGAGTCGCCGAATACCTCGCCTTCATGGGGCGGCTGCGCGGCATCAGGGGGCGCGCTCTCGACAGCGCCATCGACGTCGCGGTCGGGCGGCTGTCGCTCGGCAGCGTGCGCGGCGTCATCATCGAGCGGCTGTCGCGCGGCTACCGGCAGCGCGTGTCGCTCGCGCAGGCCGTGTTGCACAAGCCGGACCTGCTCGTCCTCGACGAGCCGAGCAACGGCCTGGACCCCCGACAGATCATCGAGCTGCGCGGGCTGCTGCGGCAGCTGGCGCAGGACTGCGCCGTACTGGTGACCTCCCATATCCTGGCCGAGATCGAGCGCACCGCTGATCGCGCGGCGATCCTGCTCGACGGACGGCTGCTGACGGTGGAGCGGATCGCCCAGGAGGCGCTCGTGGCGCCGGTGCCGTCCGCCCTCGAGGCACTGTTCCTGGACCTCACGCAGGCCAAGGCCATGCGATGAGCCAGGTGGCGACGCTGGTGGGCAAGGAAGTCCGCACCCTTTTCACCTCGCCGATCGCCTATGCGGTGATCGCGGTGTTCGTCGTGTTGAGCGGCTACACGTTCACCGTTTCGCTGATTGTCGCCAAGCAGGCGACCCTGGTGCACATCTTCTTCCAGTCGGCCGTCCAGCTGATCCTGCTGGTGCCGCTCATCACCATGCGGCAGTTCGCCGAGGAACGACGCAGCGGCACGCTCGAGCTGCTGTTGACGGCGCCGCTGCGGGAAATCGACATCGTCGCGGCGAAATTCATCGCCTGCATGGCGGTACTGTTGGCGATGACCAGCCTGACGCTGGTCTACGCCGCCGTGCTTTCGGCCTACGGCGATCCGGACTTGGGTCCGATCTACAGCGGCTATGTCGGCCTCCTGATGCTGGGTGCCGCCCTGGTGTCGGTCGGCCTGATGATCTCGGCACTGACCGCCAACCAGATCGTCGCTGCCGTGGTGTCCCTCGGGCTGTTCGGCATCCTCTGGGCGATCGACACGCTGGCATCGCTGCTGCCGCAACCCTTCGAGAACGGGCTGCTCGGCCTCTCGCTGCTGGCCCATTTCACGCCCTTCGCGGTCGGCGCGATGTACCTGTCCGACGCCGGCTTCTTCCTGACGGTCATCCTGCTCGGCCTGTTCCTGACGGTCCGGGCGCTGGCGCGGCGCTGAGCGATGCACGAGCACGCCGTCGAACTCACCGCACTGGCCTGGGGGACGGGCTGGCTCGCAGCCGTGCTCATCCTGTTCGTCGCGGGCGCGCGGCTGCCGCTGGCGATGGGCCTCGGTGCCATCGCGTCGAGGCTCTATGCGGTGGCTTGCGTCGCCGCCGGGCTCGGCGTCTGGCTGCTGGCGAACGTCGCCCTGCACCTCAACGACACCCACATCGACCTCACGCGGGAGAAGGTCTACACGCCGTCGGCCACGGCCATGGCGGTGGTCGATGAACTGAGGACGCCCGTCCACATCACCTATTTCTACCGCTCCGAGGATCCGATCGGACAGCGCGCCCGCAACATCATGGAGGTGATGGGCCGGCGTAATCCGATGCTCAGCGTGCTCACCGTCGATCCCGACAAGCAGCCCGAACTCGCGCGCCGCGAGGGTGTCCTCCTCTACAACGCGGCCATCGTCGAGGCCGCCGGGCGCCGCGTGCTCATCCAGGGCACCGACGAGGCAGAGATCGCCATCGGCATCCAGCGCGTGCTGCGCACGCGCGCGCTCACCGTCTGCTTCCTGGAGGGCCATGGCGAGTTCGCGATGGACGGCTTCGAGTTCCACACGCACCTCGAAGGCGTCTCCGATCACAGCCACGGCGACGCGTCCTCGCAGATCATCGAGACCGCCGGCCACGGCGTCGGACGCCTGCGCCGGGTTCTCGAGGCGCAGGGCTACGCGACCGCCAAGCTCCTGCTGGCAACGACGGGTGCGGTGCCCGGCGATTGCACGGTGGTCCTCGACGCCAACCCGCGCACCACCTTCCTGCCGGCCGAGAGTGCCGCGCTTCGGAGGTATCTTTCGGCCGGCGGCAGTGCCTTGCTCATGCTCGATCTCGGCTTCGTGCCGGAGGCGGGCCTTGCCCGGCTGCTTTCCGACCTCGGCGCCCGGCTCGAGCAGGAGGTGGTCGTCGACCCGTTGAGCCATTATCAGCGCGATGCCGAGATGGTGGCGGTGACGGGCTACGACCCGCACCCGATCACCCGTACCCTGTCGCTGACCTTCTTCCCGGGCATCCGGCCGCTGACGTTGACGCAGCCGGCGTCCGGCGTGGAGGTGACGCCGATCCTCCAGAGCAGCCGCGACAGCTATGCGCGGCCGGTGCTGCCTGCGGATGCGCGCACGGTAGAAGGTTCCTCGGCCCCGGTTGCGCCCCAGATGGCTGACGTGCGGCCACGCGTGCTGGGGATCGCGGCAGAGGGCACGCTGGCGCCGGGCGCATCGCCGTTCCGGGCCGTGGTGATCGGCGACGGTGACTTCGCCAGCAATTCCTTCCTGCCCTACATGTCGAACAGCGACCTGCTGGTGGCGGCGGTGCGATGGCTTGCCCGCGAGGAGCGGGGCACCGCCGTCCGCACCAGAATTCCCGTGCCGCCGATGGTCCTGCTGACGGGGGCGCAGAGCCGTTGGCTCTTCATCCTGATCGTCATTGTGCTGCCGCTGACGGTGATCGCGATCGGCTGCGCGGTCTGGTGGTCGAGGCGATGAGCGCGCCGTCGCTGCGGCGCCTGGCCTTGCCGCTGCTCGCGGTGATGGCAGTGGCCTGGCTCGTTGCCATGGTGGTGACCGGTGCCCAACCGGTGCAGCGCCAGCTCGTGAAGTTCGAGGCCAAGGGCGTATTGCGGATCGAGCCGGACGCCGTGCGGAAGATCACGCTGGGCGGCGGGGGACGACAGGCGGCGCTGGTGCGGGGTGGCGACGGTGGCTGGACCCAGGAAGGGGGCGCCGCGGTCGCGGGTGCCGCGGCGATCCACCTCGATACCGCGGTCAAGATGCTGAACCGTTCGGGGCCGGTGCGCGAGATTGCGGCCGAGGAGCTGTCGGGCGTCGATACCCATCCGTTCGGCCTCGACGAGCCGGCGGTCACCGCGACGCTTTCAGGACCTGCCGGCCAGCCTCTGACGGTGCGCTTCGGCGCCCTCAATCCGGAAGGCTTCCTGCAGTACATGCGGATCGACGGCGATTCCAAGGTCTACCTGATGTCGCGCTTCATTGGCGCCGAATGGATGGCAGCGCTGGAGAGCGTGACGGCGCGATGATGTGGCTAAGGGCCTCGGTCGCCTTCACGGCCATGTCGCTCGCTTTGGGGGCCGCCGCTGCGCACCAGGGAGGGACGACGGGTTACGCCACGGTATCGGTCGCCGGGCAGTCGGTGCGGTACGCGCTTTCCGTGCCGGCCGAGGCGCTCGGCGACGCCGCACAAGACCTGCGGGAGTTTGCGGCTGCGGTCGCGCGGCATGTCGCGATCGACGCCGACGGTGCCGCTTGCTCCGGCGTTCCGGCGGAAACGCGGCCACCGTCGGCTGGACGGGCCAGCGTCGAGGTCGTGGTGCTCTATGCGTGCGCGGCGCCCATACGCAATCTCTCGATCCGCGATGGCATCGATGCCGTGCTCGGCGTCGACCATCACACGATCGCCGACATTGAATGGTCCGGTGGGGCCAAGCAGGTGTTGTTCGAGAAGGGGCAACGCACGGTGAGCATCGCCATAGCAGGCGACGCTGCGCCCGACCGCGCGGTGACCAGCCCGTTCGTTTTCTATCTGGGCCTGGGTGTCGAGCACATCATCGGCGGCATCGACCATCTGCTTTTCCTGCTGGCCCTGCTGGCCCTGTCGCGCGGCGTCTGGCCGACGGTCAAGATCGTCACCGCCTTCACAGTGGCCCACAGCATCACCTTGAGCCTGGCCGCTCTTGGGCTTGTCCATATTCCGGCGCGCATCGTCGAGCCGCTGATCGCGGCGTCGATCGTCTGGGTCGCCGTCGAGAACCTTGTGGCGCCGGGCGGCGTGGGGCGGCGCTGGCTGATCGCGGCGACCTTCGGTCTGGTCCACGGGCTTGGCTTCGCGTCGGCCCTGACCGAGCTCGATCTCAGCCGTGAGACGCTGGTGCGGGCGCTGATCGGCTTCAACGTCGGGGTCGAGCTGGGCCAGCTCGCCTTCGTGGCGGTCGTCCTGCCGCCGCTCGCCTGGGCGTCGCGGCCCGGGCGGCTTCCGCGGTTGCCGCAGGTCCTGTCGGCTGCCGTGGCCGTTGTCGGCGCCGTCTGGCTGGTCGAACGCCTGATCGGCGCGTGAGACGAACGAGATGGCGTGAAGGCGGCCTGCAGCCGCGGTTCCCGGACCCCCTGCACAACGTCTGCTCCTTTTGGGTTTGACAGGCCTGGGCAATGATGTGGCGTATGCAGCCGATGCGCGCCCCTGAGGATCGGAGTCATGGACATTTTGGACGGCATGGTCTCGGCTGGTGGAGACTCCGTGGGGTCACGGCTGACCATGACGTCCAAGTCGTTCTATTGGGCGAAACGCAGCGCCAGGGAGCAAAAGTCAGGGCGGAAAGGGCGCAAACCTCCCAAAAGCCCGCAATTCCGCGATTTTCGCGCGCCCGCTTTGGCCGGCGGAAGCTGTCGGAATGGGCCGCAAACCTCCTCGCTTGCCGATCCTCCATACGATGGGAAAGTATTATTTGCATGAGCCCGTCGGGGCCGTTCCGGGAAGGAAACAGAATGTCGTTGGTTCGTCTGGCCGCTGTGGCGGCGCTTGCGGTCTCCGTGGCACTGCCCGCCGCCGCGCAGGGCATTCCCAAGGCGCAATCGCCGGAGGAGGTGGGCTTCGTCGCGAGTCGCCTGAAGCGGCTGTCCGATCGTCTCGAGGAGGGCGTGAAGAACAACGAGCTGCCCGGCGCGGTGGTGCTGATCGCGCGCAACGGCAAGCTGGTGATGTTCGACTCCTTCGGCTTCCGCGACAAGGAAACCAAGGCGCCGATGACCAACGATACGATTTTCCGCATCGCCTCGATGACCAAGCCGATCGTCACCGTGGCCGCCATGATCCTGGTCGAGGAAGGCAAGCTCAGCGTCGCCGACCCGGTGTCGCGCTACATCCCGGCCTTCGCCAACACCAAGGTCGCCGTTGCCAAGAACAATGTCGACGGCACGGTGGAGATCAGCCAGGAGCCGCAGATCCGGCAGATGACGGTGCAGGACCTGATGCGCCACACCTCGGGCCTGACCTACGCCGAGGTCGGCGCCAACCCGGTGAAGCAGTCCTATATCGACATGAAGGTGGCCGACCGCAACCAGACCCTGGCGGAGATGGCCGACAAGCTGGCCAAGCTGTCGTTGCTCTACCAACCGGGCACGACCTGGGAATACTCCATGTCGGTCGACCTGCTGGGCCGCGTGGTCGAGGTCGCCTCGGGCATGCCGCTCGACAAGTTCATCGAGGAGCGCATCACCAAGCCGCTCAAGATGGGCGACACCGGCTTCGAGGTCGGCGCCGACAAGAAGGCGAGGGGCGCCCGGCCGATGAAGGAGGGGCCCAAGAACGAGATGCCCTCGATCCCCGACGTCAGCGAGAAATTCACCTGGAGGTCGGGCGGCGGCGGCATGGTGTCGACGGCGGCCGACTACGCCCGCTTCCTGCAGATGTTCGCCAATGGCGGCCAGCTCGACGGCGTGCGGCTGATCTCGCGCAAGACCATCGACCTGATGACGGCCGACGCCCTGCCGCCCGACATCAAGATGGGCGCCGACATGTGGCGTTTCGAGGCGATGGAGCCCAGCGCCCGCATGGGCCAGGGCTTCGGGCTGGGCTTTGCCGTGCGCACCGAGCAGGGCCGCAACCCGCTGCCCGGCTCTCCTGGCGACTATTACTGGGGCGGCGCCTACGGCACCTATTTCTGGCATGACCCGCACGAGCGGATGTACGTGGTCTTCATGATGCAATCGCCCGCCGCCCGCCTGCGCTACCGCTACCTGCTGCGCGACCTGGTCTACCAGGCGCTGATCGGCAATTGACGCCTGCAGTGGCGCGCGGCTGAACCACTTCCTATATAGGGGCCCATGACAAACGACGATTCCCGCAACTGGATGTGGTCGGAAGCGCTGCAGATGCTGGCGCGGGCCGAGCGCTTGCACCGCGATGTGTTCACACCCGCGCACGGCTCGCAACGCGGCATCAACTGGGAGCCGCCGACCGACGTGCTGGAGACGGCCGATGCCGTCCTGATCTTCGTCGCCCTGCCGGGCGTCGATGCCGAGAAGGTGGCCCTCGTCATCCGCGGCGGCGTCCTGATGATCTCCGGCGAACGCATCCTGCCGGACGAGCTGCGGACCGCCATCATCCACCGGCTCGAGCTACCCCAGGGCCGCTTCGAGCGGCGCATCCAGCTGCCGGCCGGCGTCTACGGCACGCCGCAAAGCGGCGTGGCCCATGGCTGCCTGGTGATCAAGCTGCCCAAGGCCTCGCCGCAGAGGACACGGTCATGAGCCCGCAGGATGTGAACCCCGCCGCCGGTTCGGCCGGCCGTTCGACGCGGCCGTTGCCCACCGACGCGTTGATCGTGGTGCCGGTGCGCAACACCGTGCTTTTTCCCGAAATCGTGTTCCCGATCACGCTGGGGCGCGCGTCGACCATCGCGGCGGCCCAGCAGGCGGTGCGCGAGCAACGGCAGATCGTCATCGTCTTGCAGCGCGAAGCCGAGAAGGACGATCCCACGCCGGACGACCTCTATCGCATCGGCACGGTCGCCAACATCGTGCGTTACGTCACGAGCCCCGAGGGCGGCCACCACCTGATCTGCCAGGGCGTCCAGCGCTTCCGCATCACCGACTTCGTGCGAAGGCTACCCCTTCCTGCTGGCCCGCGGCCTGCACCTCGCCGAGCCGACATCGACGTCGCCCGAGGTCGAGGCGCGCTTCAACGTGCTGCAGGAGCAGGTGCGCGAGGTCCTCGACCTGTTGCCCCGTGTGCCGCCGGAGCTGCGCCAGACGGTGGAGGCGACCAGCGCCCCCGGCTTGCTGGCCGACCTCGCCATCACCTACCTCGACGCCACGCCGGCGGAGAAGCAGGACATCCTCGAGACTATCGACCTCGTGCCGCGGCTCGACAAGGTGTCCAAGCTGCTCGCCCATCGCCTGGAAGTCCTGCGCCTGTCCGCCGAGATCGGCAGCAAGACCAAGGCCTCGCTCGACACGCGCCAGCGCGAGGTGCTGCTGCGCGAGCAGATGGCCGCCATCCAGCGCGAGCTGGGTGACGAAGGCTCCAACAAGCAGGACCTGGCCGACCTCGAGAAGGCGATCGCCGAGGCCAGGATGCCGCCCGACGTCGAGGCGGCGGCGAAGAAGGAGCTGCGCCGGCTGCAGCGCACGCCCGAGGCGGCGGCCGAGTACGGCATGATCCGCTCGTATCTCGACACGCTGCTCGAGCTGCCCTGGGCGCCACCCGAACCGAAGGACATCGACATCGCCGAGGCGCGCCGCATTCTCGATGCGGATCACTACGGCCTGGAGAAGATCAAGCAGCGCATCATCGAGTATCTCGCAGTGCGCAAGCTGGCGCCCGAGGGCAAGGCGCCGATCCTGTGCTTCGTCGGCCCGCCCGGCGTCGGCAAGACCTCGCTCGGCCAGTCGATCGCCCGCGCCATGGGCCGCAAGTTCGCGCGCGTCAGCCTGGGCGGCGTGCACGACGAGGCCGAGATCCGCGGCCACCGCCGGACCTATATCGGCGCGCTGCCGGGCAACATCATCCAGGCGATCCGCAAGGCCGGCGCCCGCGACTGCGTGATGATGCTGGACGAGATCGACAAGATGGGCACCGGCATCCACGGCGATCCGGCGTCGGCCATGCTCGAGGTGCTCGATCCCGAGCAGAACTCGACGTTCCGCGACAACTATCTCGACGTGCCGTTCGACTTGAGCCGCGTCGTGTTCATCACCACGGCCAACATGCTGGACACCATTCCCGGGCCGCTGCGCGACCGCATGGAGATCATCGCGCTCACGGGCTACACCGCGGGCGAAAAGCTTCAGATCGCCAAGCGCTACCTGGTGCGCCGCCAGCTCGAAGCCAACGGGCTCAAGGCTGAGCAGGTCGAGATCGACGACGCAGCCCTGCGGCGCATCATCGAGGGCTATACCCGCGAGGCCGGCGTGCGCAACCTCGAGCGCGAGATCGGCCGGGTCCTGCGGCATGTCGCGGTCGAGATCGCCGAAGGCAAGACCGACAAGAAGCGCATCGACGTCGAGGAGCTGGAGAAGATCGCTGGGCCCGGTGCGCTTCGAGAACGAGGTCGCCATGCGCTCGAGCGTGCCGGGCGTGGCGACCGGGCTCGCCTGGACGCCGGTCGGCGGCGACATCCTGTTCATCGAGGCGACACGCACGCCGGGCAGCGGGCGGCTGCTGCTGACCGGCCAGCTCGGCGAGGTCATGCGGGAGAGCGCGCAGGCGGCGCTCAGCCTGGTCAAGAGCATGGCGGCGACGCTCAAGATCGATCCGGCGCTGTTCGAGAAGAGCGACATCCATGTCCACGTGCCGGCCGGCGCCACGCCCAAGGACGGGCCGAGCGCGGGCGTCGCCATGTTCATGGCGCTCACCTCGCTGCTCACCGGCCGCATCGATCCGCAGCGACACGGCGATGACCGGCGAGATCAGCCTGCGCGGCCTTGTGCTGCCGGTGGGCGGCATCAAGGAGAAGGTCGTGGCCGCCGCCGCCGCCGGCATCAAGCGGGTGATGCTGCCGGCGCGCAACAAGCGCGACTACGACGACATCCCCGAGGAAGTGCGCAAGGCGCTGGAGTTCGTCTGGCTGGAGAAGGTCGACGACGCCGTGACGGCGGGGCTGCAATAGATCTTTGCTGAGAGCGCGCCTCTTCGTGGCGCTCATACGGAGCGCGGACCTCCAGGTCCGCTCATGATCATGATGCGGACCTGGAGGTCCGCGCTCCATATGAGCTAAGCGGCGAGCGCCTTCTCTTCCGCCGCGTGCTTGAGCGCGGCGCGCGCCAGGAGCCGCGTCGAATCGAGCGTCGGCAGCGGTGAGTTCGCGTCGTTGATGATGAGCGGAACCTCCGTGCAGCCCAGCACGACGGCGTCGCAGCCGCCGTCCTTCAGACGGCCGATCACCTGCTGGAAGTAGACGACCGACTCGGGCGTGAAGGTGCTGCGGACCAGCTCGTCCATGATGATGCGATTGCACGCGTCGCGTTCGGCGAGGCTCGGCCGGAGATACTCCAGGCCGCGCGCCGCAAGCTTCTCCGGGTAGACCGCACTGTCGACCAGCCAGCGCGTGCCGGTCACGCCGATGCGGCGGAAGCCGCGCGCGACCGCCTCGGCCGCCACGACTTCGGCGATGTGCAGCCAGGGCAGGGGCGAGCGCGGCAGGACGTAGGGCAGGGCCTGGTGGATGGTGTTGTCGGGACAGATCAGGAAGTCGGCGCCGGCCTTCTTGAGCTTGTCCGCCGAGGCTAGCATCAGCTCACCGACGCGCGGCCAGTCGTCGCGGTAGATGGCCGCCATGTAGTCGGCGAAGGAGGGCGTGTGCATCGAGACCTCGGGATGCGCGTGCGCGCCGTAAAGCGCAGCACCTTCAACGCAGATGGTCCGATAGCAGAGGGCGGCACCCTCCGCAGAGCAAGCGACAATTCCGATATGCTGAGGCATGCCCGATTCTACAAAGGTGTCGGGCGTATCACAACGGCCGCCATCACGGCTTTGACCGCGCGCGCGTCGAGCTTGTATGCTGCACGCACAAACAAATCCCGTGGGAGGGAATGATATGTCGATGACACGTCGCCAAGTGCTGGCCGGATCCGCCGTCGGCGCGGCGTCGCTGGCCAGCGGTCTGGCCGCTCCGGCCATCGCCGCCAACGAGCCGATCAAGATCGGCTATCATGCCGGCCTTGACGGGTCCGAGCTCGTCGACCGGCATCGGAATCAACCGCGGCACCCTTCTTGCGGTCGAAGAGATCAACGCTGCCGGCGGCGTCGACGGTCGCAAGATCGAGCTGATCGTGCGCGATACGCAGAGCGATCCGACCAAGGCGGTGAACGCCGTGGCCGAACTCACGCAGCGCCAGAAGGTCAACATCATCTGGGGGCCGCTCAACTCGGGCGAGGCGCTGGCGGCCACGCCGCTGATCGCGCGCGACAAGGTGCCGATGATGCATCCGTGCTGGGTCGACCAGCTGATCGACGTCAAGAAATACCCGATGGCCTTCCGCAACGCGCCGACCAACCAGCAGATCGGCGGCGGCGGCCAATCACTACGTGGTGGACGTGCTGAAGCTCAAGAAGGTGGCGGTCATCAGCGACACCACGGGCTACGGCACGGCGTCGGTCGAGGCCTATGTGCCGATGCTGAAGACCAAGGGCGCCGAGGTGGTCTACTCGGGCCATGTCGATGCGGCCAATCCCGATCTCAAGCCCGAATTGCTGCGCATGCGCGACGCCGGCGCCCAGGTCATCATGCCGTGGAGCGTCAATGCCGGCTTCCTGGCGCGCATCCTGAACACGCGCGGCGCCATGGGCTGGGACGTGCCGGTCGTCGGCCAGACCACGCTGGGTTCCGGCCAGACCAAGGCGCTGCTGGAGAAGCCCGAATACTGGAACAAGGTCTACTCGAACAATTTCCGCAATGTCTGCTTCAGCAAGGACGGCAAGCTGCCGCCGCGCGCGGCGGACTTCGTCGACGCGCCTGACCAAGGCCAAGATCGAGATGGGCGACACGCTGCTGTGGTGGATCGCGCTGGGCTACGATGCCCCGCGCATGTTTGCCGAGACGATCAAGGGCGGCGGCGGCAGCGCCCGACCAGATCGTCGGCTACTGGAACAAGCTCAAGGGCTGGCCCGGCGTCTATGGCGACATCACCTTCACACCCGAGCAGCACAACGGCTTCCCGGACGACGAGGTCGTGATGTGCGAGGTCAATTCGCTGCAGTGACGGCGCGTTCAACCTCGCCCCCGGCTACAGCGCCTAGCCGATGTTGGAATCGATCGTCTCCTACGGCCTGGCGGTAGGAGCGGTCTACGCACTGATCGGCATCACGTACAACGTGATGTTCACGGCCTCGCGCGTGTTCAGCTTCACCGCGGGCATGTTGGGGATGCTGGGCGGCGTGCTGGGCGCGCTTGTTCATCACCAAGCTCGGCCTGCCGGCCATCGTGGGCTTCGTGCTCGTGCTCGCCTGCGGCGCCGCTGATCGGCGTCGTCACCGAGATCGTGACCGTGCGGCCGGTGCTGAAGAGCCTCGAGCAGCATCTCTACGTGCTGTCGACGCTTGGCCTTCGCGCTGATGGTGCAGCAGTTCACCGCCATCGAATGGGGCACCGACGCGCAGCCCTTTCCGCGCCTGATCCCGATCGGCCCGGGCTGGCTCGACCAGCAGTTCTGGCTGCCGCTGCTCGCCTGTGCCGTCACCATCGTCGGCCTCGAACTGCTCTATCGCCACACGCTGATCGGTCGCGCCTTCCTGGCGATCGCCGAGGACAGCTACGCCGCGCGCGCCTCGGCCTGCCCGAGCAGCGGCTGCGCATGGCGAGCTACGCCCTGGCCGGCGTGATCGGCAGCCTGGCGGGCTTCACCGGCGCCGAGATGCTGCTGGCCTTCTTCGGCAATCAGTCGATCCTGAACTTCTACGGTTTCGTGCCGGTGGCGCTGGGCGGCATGGGCTCCAACCGCGGCGCCGTGATCGGCGGCCTGGCGCTCGGCCTCTTCCAGCAGGCGGCGAACTTCCTGGTCGGCGGCATCTTCGCCGCGGTCGCCGTGTTCGTGGTCTTCATCGTCGTGCTGCTGCTGCGGCCCGAAGGCTTTGCCGGCGCGGCCGCCGCGCGTCGCGTGTGATGGACGCGAGCGCTCCCCCCATAGCGGTTCGCGCGGCAGGCCCCAGCCGGTTCGCCAGGATCGAGGCGGTGCTGCCCTGGGCAGCCCTGGCCGTCGCCGGCGTCGGCCTGCCGCTGCTCGACGATTCCTACTTCGGCGTGATCGCCCAGCGCGCCTGCATCTACTGGATCCTGGTCGCCGGGCTGAACCTGGTGGTGGGCTTCGCCGGCCAGATCGCCATCGGCTGGGTGGCGCTGCTGACCCTGGGCGCCTACACGACCGCCGTGCTGACGGCCGGCACCGTGACGACGGAATGGCATCCTTATCCTCGCGCTCGCCGTAAGCGCCGTGGTCGGTGCGGTCTTCGGCGTCGTCGTCGGCCTGCCGGCGCTCCGGCTGCGCACCTTCTACTTCGCCATGACGACGCTGGGCTTCGCCACCATCGTCACCCAGGTGGCGCTGGCCTGGAAGAGCGTGACCGGCGGCGGCATCGGCACGCCGGGCCCGGTGTTTCCCTGGCCGTTCGCCCCGGGCTGGGGCTTCTACTATTTCTGCCTCATTCTGGCCGCACTCGCGACCTGGATGACGGCCAACATCGCCGCGAAGCCGCTTCGGCCGCGCGCTGGTGGCGATCCGCGACGCCGAGGTCGCGGCCGAGGCCTCGGGCATCGCCAAGCCCGCGCTCCTGATGGCGGTGTTCCTGTTCAGCGGCGCGCTGGCCGGCGTGGCGGGCGGGCTGTTCTCCTCGCTGCAGTCCTACATCACGCCCGACGCCTTCACCTTCGACCTGTCGGTGCTGTTCTTCATCGCCATCCTGATCGGCGGGCGCGGCTCGATCATGGGGCCGCTGCTCGGCACCATCATCCTGACGGTGCTGCCGGAGTTCGCGGCGCCGCTGGTCGCCTGGTCGACCTTCCTCTACGCCGCGCTGCTGCTGCTGATCGTGCTGATCATCCCGGGCGGCATCGCCGACCTTCTGGACTACAAGAACCGCCGCCCGCTCGAGCGCCATCGCGAGATCGTTCCCCGGCCCGAGCTTCTGGCGCGCGTGCTCGACCGGCGCAGCGGCGGGGACCTGCTGCGCCTCAGCCATATCGAACTGAGCTTCGGCGGCGTGCGCGCCATCGACGGCCTCGATCTGGAGATCCGGCCGGGCGAGGTGCACGGGCTGATCGGCCCCAACGGCAGCGGCAAGACCACGACCCTGAACGTGATCTCGGGCTACTACGCGCCGCAGGCGGGCGAGGTGAGGGTCGGCGCCGCCCTCCTGCCGCCCAGTGCGCCGCATCTGCGCGCAGGCTACCGGATCGCGCGCACCTTCCAGACGCCGCGCCTGATCGGCGGGGCGTCGGTGCTGGACAACGTGATGATCGGCGGCACGATCGATGGGCAGGGCAGCTTCGCCGAATCGCTGCTGACCCTGCCGCGGCACCGCCGCGACGAGAAGCAGTTGCGCGCGGCGGCGCTGCAGGCGTTGGCGACCGTCGGGCTGGAGCAGCTGGCCGCGGTGCGCGCCGATCGGCTGCAGCACAGCGAACTGCGCTTCATGGAGATCGCGCGCGCCCTCATGCTGCGCCCGACCTGCCTGATGCTGGACGAGCCGGCGGCCGGCCTGTCGGCCGACGAGATCCGGCGTCTCGGCGCCCTGATCGTCGCCATCAGCCGGGAAGGCACCGCGGTGCTGCTGGTCGAGCATCACGCCGACCTGATCTTCGACATTTGCGACCGCGTGACGGTGCTCAATCTCGGCAAGGTTCTGGCGGCGGGCACGCCGGCGGAGATCCGGTCGCATCGGGAGGTGGTGAGTGCCTATCTCGGCGCCTGAACCCCTGCTCGAGGTGAGCGGCCTGTCGTCCGGCTACGGCAAGATCGGCGTGCTGCGCGGCATCGATCTCACGGTCGGCGCGGGCGAAGCGGTGGCGCTGCTCGGTCCCAACGGCGCCGGCAAGACCACGCTTGCTGCGCGCCGTCTCAGGCCTGCTGCCGCGCTCCGGCACCATCCGCTTCGCCGGCAAGGACATGGCGGGCGCCAGTCCGCGCGACACGGTGCAGGCGGGCCTGGTGCATGTCGTCGAAGGCCATCGCGTCTTCACGCAGCTCTCGCGTGTTCGACAATCTGCTGCTGGCCGGCTACGGCATGAAGCGCGACGAGCGCGCGACTCAGGTCGAGGAGGCACTGGCCTTCTTTCCCGAGATCGCCGCCAAGCGGCAGGATCGCGCCGGCACGCTGTCGGGCGGCCAGCAGCAGATGCTGGCGGTGGCGCAGGGCCTGGTGCGCCGGCCGCGCCTCCTGATGCTGGACGAACCCTCGGCCGGCCTGTCGCCCGTGCTGGTCGATCGTGTGCTGGCGGCGGTCGCGCGGCTGCGCGAGGGCGGCACCGCGGTGCTGCTGGTCGAGCAACTGATCGAGAAGGCATTGGCGGTGGCCGACCGGGTCTATGCGCTGGCGCGCGGCTCGATCGTGCTCGAAGCCGGCACCGACGAGCCCGATCTGCCGAACCGTCTGGAGCACGCGTACTTCGGCCAGGACGTCAACGCGCCGCTGAGTTCGTAGCGGCGGCCAGACTTCAGCTCTTCATCCTCATTCTGCCGAGAAAGTCGCGCTTGCCGATCGGCACGCCCTTGTGGCGCAGGATGTCGTAGGCGGTAGTGGCGTGGAAGTAAAAGTTGGGCAGCGAGAACGACAGCAGGAAGTTCTCGGCCGTGAACGGGATCTTCATGGTCGGCCGTTGGAAGGTCATGTCCTTGCCCTGCACCGCCTCGACCTCGTCGGCCTTGACCTTCTCCAGCGCCTCGCGTGCCTCCGTCACCGTCTTCTGCAGGCCGGCATAGTCCATGGTCGCGGGAATCGGCGCCGGCGGGCCGAACACACCGTCCTTGACGCCCTTGATGGCGCCCAGTGAGTGATGTGCCGTGGCCCAGACTTGGAACTTGAACGGCGCCATGTCGGCGTAGAGCCGCTCGTCGAGGATGGCATTAGGGTCGGCGTTGCTGCCCTGGAAGTGGGTGAGACCCTTGGCGAGGAAGCCTTCGACACCGCCCAGGGTTTGCAGGTAGTTGGCGACGCTGAGATCGTAAAGTGAAACGGCCATGGTCAATCCTCCCGTTCAGAGGGCCCTGCTTACTCGAAACGGCTCTTTCCTCATAGGGTCATTAGGCGTTCCGTGTTTCACCCGTCACGGCGGATCGTCTAGTCTTAGCCCAATCAAACCGTCTTCAGGAGACGCAGACCATGATCGATCTTTACTACTGGCCGACGCCCAACGGCTGGAAGATTTCCATCATGCTCGAGGAATGCGGGCTGCCCTACAAGCTGATCCCGGTGAACATCGGGACGGGCGAGCAGTTCAAGCCGGAGTTCCTCAAGATCAGCCCCAACAACCGCATGCCGGCCATCGTCGATCACGAGCCGTCGGGCGGCGGCGCGCCGGTGTCGGTGTTCGAATCGGGCGCGATCCTGCAATACCTGGCCGAGAAGGCTGGCAAGTTCCTGCCCAAGGATCTGCGCGGCAAGTACGAAGTGCTGCAGTGGGTCAACTGGCAGATGGGCGGGCTTGGCCCGATGGCCGGGCAGGCCAACCACTTCAACATGTACGCGCCGCAGTTCAATCCGCCCGAGGCGCTCAAGTACGGCCAGGACCGCTACAGCAACGAGGTCAATCGCCTGTTCGGCGTGCTCAACAAGCGGCTCGCCGACCGGCCATTCGTGGCCGGCGACTTCTCGATCGCCGACATGGCGATCTGGCCATGGGTCGTGGGCTTCAAGAATTTCGGCCAGAAGCTCGAGGACTTCCCGGCTCTTCAGAAATGGTTCGAGGAAGCAGTCGGCAAGCGGCCCGCAGTGGTGAAGGGCAAAGCCGTCGGCGCCGAGCTGCGTCAGACGCCCGGCATCAACACCGACGAACAGCGCAAGATCCTGTTCGGCCAGACGGCGTCGGTGGTTCGCTGACAACGCCGGCAATGCTGACATGAATTGACAGGATAAGGGTCTAACAGGGCGGCCTCACTCTAGAGGTCGCGATGGCGCCATCCTGCCGCAAGCCCAGCCCGGATTTCGATTTCTTCATGGGCATCTGGAATTGTCGGCACCGTTATTTCAGGCGCACGCTTGCCGGCTGCAGCGACTGGATCGCGTTCGACGGCACTTGCGCGGCGCGCAGGATCCTGGATGGCACCGGTAACATGGATGAAGCCGACATCGCCTTGCCGGGCGACCGCTATCGCGGCATGACCCTGCGCACCTACGATCCCGATCGGGCCCGCTGGTCGATCTACTGGCTGGACAGCCGCAGACCCGGCGTCCTCTTTCCGCCGGTGGTCGGCGGTTTCGACAAGGGCATCGGCACTTTCCACGGAGACGACGAGTACGACGGGCGCGCGATCCGCGTGCGCATCCTGTGGTCGCACATCACGCCGCAGTCGGCGCGTTGGGAGCAGGCTTTCTCGTGCGACGAAGGCACCCGGCGGGAGACCAATTGGATCATGGATTTCACGAGAGTGTAACGGTCATGGCGGACAAGATTTTCGTCGTGATCCGCTCGCGCGGACCGCGCTGGAACGACTCCCAGCCGCTCGAGGGCCAGGAGGATTGGCGGCCGCACGCCGACTATATGAACGCGCTGGTGGCTGACGGCTTCATGCTGCTGGGTGGCCCGCTCGCCGGCACGCGCGACGTACTGCTGATCACACGCGCCGGGAGCGAAGCCGAAGTCGAGTCCCGCTTGGCGGCGGATTGCTGGACTGTCAAGGATCTGCTCGTCACACGCCAGATCACACCGTGGGAACCGAGGTTGGGTTCGCTCGGCGACCCTTGACGCTCGGCGGGCGGACAACCACGTTGGCAATGCCCCGGGCGGTGACGAGGTGGGGCGGGAGGCATTGCCATGCAAGCACAGGAACGCGAGCTCATCACCGGCCTGTTTGGCCGTTTGCAGCCGTTCGAAACCCAGGCGCGTGACGCCGAGGCCGAGGCGCTGATCAGGGATTTCGTCGCCCGCCAGCCGGCGGCACCTTACCTGCTAGTGCAAACCGTGCTGGTGCAGGAACAGGCGCTCAAGGCCGCGCAGGCGCGCATTGCCGAGTTGGAAGCCAAGGCGGGTGCTGCCACCCCTGCCGCGCCCGGCTTTCTCGGCAGCGCTCCCAGGATCGGACCGTGGGGGGCATCACCGGCCGCGCCGGCTGCGGCGCCGCAGCCGATTCCCCCGACACAGTCGCCTCTGCAGGCGGCCCTGGCGCCGCAGCCTGCAGGCGGCGGCTTCCTGCGCACCGCCCTGACGACCGCCGCGGGCGTCGCTGGCGGCGCCCTCCTGTTCGAGGGCATCCGCGGCCTGATGGGCAGCAATCCGGGCCCGTTCGGCTCGGCCGCGGCTCTGCAGCCGTCGCCGCTGCTTCCGCCCGATTCCCTGCCGGCTGCGTCATCGCAGGACTTCGCCCAGGATCAGGCCATGTCGGACGACAATGTCGCCGCGGCAGACGACCAGGTCGATGATTACGATACGGCGTCACTCGACCAGGACACCGGCGGATCGGACGACGACAGCTGGGCCTGATCGGCCGTAATCTTTCTGCAATGAAATGGGGGAACTTGGATGATCGAACTTCACACGTGGGGCACGCCCAACGGCCGCAAGGTTTCCATCATGCTGGAGGAGTGCGGGCTGCCCTACAGCGTGCACAAGATCGACATCTCCAAGGGCGAGCAGTTCAAGCCCGAGTTCCTGACGATCTCCCCCAACAACCGCATTCCGGCGATCGTCGATCCCGACGGTCCCGGCGGCAAGCCCATAAGCCTTTTCGAATCGGGCGCGATCCTGATCTATCTCGCGGAGAAGACCGGCAAGTTCCTGTCGAAGGACCCGGTGCAGAAATACAAGACGCTGGAATGGCTGATGTGGCAGATGGGCGGCGTCGGGCCGATGTTCGGCCAGGCCCATCACTTCCTGCGCGCCGCGCCCACCAAGATCGAGTATGGCATCAAGCGCTATGTCGACGAGGCCAAGCGCCTGTACGGCGTGCTCGACAAGCAGCTTGCTTCGAACGCCTTCGCCGCCGGCGCCGACTACAGCATTGCCGACATGGCGATCTTCCCGTGGGCGGCACGGCATGAATGGCATACCGTAAACCTCGCCGACTTCCCCAACGTCAAGCGCTGGTACGACATCATCAATGCCCGGCCCGCCGTGACCAAGGGCATGGCCGTACCGTATCTGAATTGATGTCTTACCATCGCTTGATCGGGGCGACGATGGTCGCCGTTTCTCTAGGCGCCTGCGCCCAGCCCGGCGCGCCGCCGGTCTGCGCGGCGCCGCTCAAGCCTGCGCTCGAGGTCGACCTGTATTTTGGCCGCGACAAGCAGGGCGGCGGCGAGGTGAGCGACGCCGAATGGGCCCAGTTTCTGGCCGATACTGTCACGCCGCGCTTTCCCGCCGGATTGAGCGTGCTCAACGTCGAGGGCCAGGCGCGCGAACCGTCGGGACGTATCGTGCGCGAGCGCACCAAGCTCCTGGTGGTCGTGGTGTTCGACGCCCCGGCGCATCAGGTCCGGGTTCGCGAGATCATGGAAGCCTACAATGGCCGCTTCGGCCAGCACGGCGTGTTCCGATCCGAGCATGCGGTCTGCGCCGGCGTCTGACGCTCCTCGCACCGGATCGACGAAGCGGTATTCGAGGCCTTAGGCCGTCTGCTCGCCGCCGGCCTGGAAGGCGGTCTGCGCCAGCATCTGCTGAAGATCGTCGAGCTGGAAAGGTTTCTGCAGGGTGGGCGTGCCGCTATAGGGCGGCTTCAGGATCTGGGCGCCGTAGCCGGTTGCGAACATGAAGGGCACGCCGCGGCTCTTCAGCACGTCGGCCACCGGAAAGCTTTGCTTGCCGCCCAGGTTGACATCGAGGATGGCGAAGTCGATGTCGAGCGTCCCGGCAAGCTGCAACGCCTCCTCGATATGGGTCGAGACCGCCGCGACCTCGCAGCCCAGCTCGTCCAGCATGTCCTCGAGCAACATGCCGACGATCACCTCATCCTCGATCACGAGGACGCGCCGGCGTTGGCCGCGTTCCGTCACGCTTCGCCGTGCCCGTGCGCTGCCGCCCACCCGGCCTCGTCGCCTCCCACTTTCATGGATCGGAAACTGACAGGGACCGCGCCCGGGGGCAACGGTTCACGGCGCGGCAAAACCGGGCTAGATTGCCGCTTCACCGCCATCCCCAAGGAGAACCAGCCCATGGCCAGAGACGTCAAGGCCCGCAAGAGCGCCGCCCTCGCTACACCGACCGATCTCGGCGCCAACGCGACCAAGGACCTGACGGGCGGGCTCAACATCCTGTTGGCCGACGTCTACGCGCTTTACATCAAGACCAAGAATTTCCACTGGCATATGTCCGGCCCGCACTTCCGCGACTACCACCTGCTGCTCGACGACCAGGCGACCGAAATCGACGCCATGACCGACGTCATCGCCGAGCGGGTGCGCAAGCTGGGCGGCGGCACCATCCGCTCGATCGGCCACATCAAGCGCCTGCAGCGGGTTCTCGACAACGATGCGGACTTCGTCACGCCGCTCGACATGCTGGCCGAGCTGCGCGACGACAATATCCAGCTCACCAAGCACATGCGCTCGCTCCACGAAGTGTGCGACGAGCACAACGACATCGCCACCGCCAGCCTGCATCGAGAACTGGATCGACGAGACCGAGAAGCGCACCTGGTTCCTGTTCGAGACGGGCAGGCGGACCGAAGGCTGAGGTTGGAGGCGCGCGCGTCTCCAGTCGCGCGTTTCTCATGCTCTTTTGCACCGCGAGCGTCTCGCTCGCTCAAGATCATGAGCGAGCCGACGCTCGCGGTCCGGAAGAGCAGAAGAGCATGAGTCCTCAGCGACGATTACTGGCGCTCCGCCCAGCCGATCATGCGGGTGATGAAGCCGTCGCAGGCATCCATCTGCGACCTGGCGACGAACTCGTTGGCCTGGTGGGCCTGCGAGATGTCGCCCGGGCCGCAGATCACGGTCGGGATGCCGTGGCCGCGGAAGATGCCGGCCTCGGTGCCGTAGGGTACGGCGTAGGTGCGATTGCCGCCGGTCCATTGCAAGGCGAGCCGGGCGGCTTCCTCGTTCTCCTGCGGCAGGAGGCCCGGCACGAAGGAGCGTCGCTCCAGGGTGATGTTGGCGTCGGGGTGCTTGCTGCGCATCTTGGGCAGCAGCAGCTCGGCAATGTATTTTTCGGCGCGACGTTGCACCTCCCACGGATCGTCGGTCGGCAGTGTGCGGTAGCCCCAGTTCAGCGTGCATTCGCGGGCCAGGATGTTGCCCGCCGTGCCGCCGCTCACGATGCCGACATTGATGGTGGTGTGGTTGGGTGCGGTGTCGAGGTCGGGATGCTTGCGCCGGGCCAGCTCCTCCTGCAGCTCGTTCAGCCAGTGGATGAAGTCGCCGGCGAAGTGGATGGCGCTCACGCCAAGATGGGTCATCGATGAATGGGCCTCGACGCCGGTGAAGGTGGCGACGATGCCGCCGCCCGCGTTCTGCGCATTGACCACGCCCATCATGGTGGGCTCGCCCACGATCACCGCCTGCGGCCGCGGCACGGCGCCGACCAGCCGTCTCGGCCAGCGAATGCGCGCCCAGGCAGCCGATCTCCTCGTCGTAGCTGAAGGCGAAATGCATCGGCACCTTGAGCCGGGCGCGCTGCAAGGCGGGCACATGGGCGAGGCAGGCGGCGATGAAGCCCTTCATGTCGCAGGTACCGCGGCCGTAGAGGTTGCCGTCGGGCTTCTCGGTGAGCTCCCAGGGATCGGTCGTCCAGGCCTGGCCGTCGACCGGCACCACGTCGGTATGGCCCGACAGCACGACGCCGCCCTCGGCCTCCGGACCGATCGAGGCGAAGAGGTTGGCCTTGGTGCCCTCGGCATTGGGCACCAGCGTGCTCCTGACGCCGAACCCGTCGAGATAGTCCTGGATGTAATGGATCAGCTCGAGGTTGGAGTTGCGCGAGGTGGTGTCGAAGGCCACGAGGCGCTTCAACATATCGATGGAACCGGGGGCAGGGGTACTCATGGCGGTACCGTCGCACGCTTCGTGCCACGGGGCCAAGGGACTGAAATCACTTGCGAAATTGGACCCTCGTTTGACACCTCGGGAGCCCACCGCTAGAACCGCCGCGCATCTGTCGTGGATATCGATCGCCGGGGTCTTAACGGGCTGCGGAGAGGTGGCCGAGCGGTCGAAGGCGGCGGTTTGCTAAACCGTTATACGGGGTAAACCCGTATCGAGGGTTCGAATCCCTTCCTCTCCGCCATTAACGCCCTAGGCGAAATGTCACCGTGCTAGACGACTCCCTGTTGGCGCAGGCGTTTCGCCTCATCGCGCTCGACCCCGCACAGGGATTCAAGCAGCGTCGTCGGTGTGCTCGCCCAGCAGGGGCGGACGGCTGACCGCGACGGGTGAATCCGACAGTTTGATCGGGCAGCCGACCGTCTGAAAGGTGCCGCGGGTCGGGTAATCCACGTCGACGATCATCTCGCGCGCCTTGAGATGCGGATCGGCCAGCACCTCGCCGGTGTCCTGGCAGGCGCCGCAGGGAACGCCCGCGTCTCCCATCAGGCGCATGACGTCGTGCTTGCTGCGCTGGCGCGTCCACGCCTCGATGATGGCGTTGAGTTCTGTCCGATTGTCCCAGCGCGCTTCCGCGGTCTTGAAGCGCGCATCCTCGGTCAGCTCCGGCTGCCCCAGCACTTTCGCCACCGCCGGCCACATCTGCGGCTGTGCGTAGAGGTAGACGTAGTCATTCGGGCCGCCCGGCGCACAGGGGTAGGTCGTGCCCGGCACGTTGCGCCCGAGCTGATTGCCGCTGCGCGGCATCGGATGGCCGAAGCGCTGATGGTCGCGCAGGCTCACCCGCACCAGGTTGACGACCGCGTCCTGCATGGACACCTCGACGTGCTGGCCGCGGCCGGTCGCATGGCGCTGCTGCAGCGCCGCCAGAATGCCGATTGCCATGTGCATGCCGGTGCCGGAATCGCCGATCGCAGGATAGATGTAGGTCGGCGGATTTTCGGGGAAGCCGGTGACGCTCATCGCCCCGCCCATGGCCTGGGCGACCGGCTCGAAGCTCTTGAATCCGCTGTAAGGCCCGTAGGTGCCGAAGCCCTTGATGGTGGCGTAGATAAGTCGCGGGTTGATCTTGCTGAGGGCTGCGTAGCCGAACCCGAGGCGATCGAGCGCGCCCGGCCCGAAATTCTCCACCAGCACGTCCGACTGGGCGATCACCTTGCGGAACAGATCCTTGCCGGCGTCGGTCTTGAGATTGAGCGTCAGGCTGCGCTTGTTGGCGTTCAGGATCAGGAAGAACAGGCTGTCGCTGTTCTTCTGGTCGCGCATGTTCACCCGCGCAATGTCGCCGCCCTTGGGCTCCTCGAGCTTGATCACGTCAGCACCGAGGAATCCCAGGATCTGGGTGCAGGCGGGCCCCGCCTGGTTGTGCGTCATGTCGATGATGCGGACGCCTGACAAGGCCTGGTCCATGATCGCTCCTTCTCCCCTGAGCCGCCCATGCTAGTCGGAAGACTGAGGGCGATCACCCCCCTTGATGGCAATCCCGTGCGCTGGTGGCATTCTCCCACGTGAACCGACCGGGTTTCAGGATCGTCGGTGAGACGTGCGCCTTGGGCCAGGCTCGGAAGGGCGAGCCCGTTCGCGTCACGGTCCATCGCCGGGGCTAACCACCATCCGTGCGGCGAACTCATGCGCTGCACGGTGGCGCAGGCCGTCTACCCGGCAAGCATGGGTCAAGGACTATGATTGCGTCGCCAATCTGGGCTACTTGTCCGTTTCTGGTGCGTTCGGTCATGGACCTCCGTGACTTCAAGTGAGGCGACCGCTTCGCCCGGACTTTCGTCCCGTGTGGCCATCGCTTGACCAGAGCGCCCGGCCCGTCGGTAATCAATCGGGGGCCGCGTTTGTCGCGGAGGAGGAGACACACCATGCCGACCGTCCATCCGCAGGTACAGAAAGCGCGCGAACTCATGCCCCTGATCGCCGCAGCCGCGGACGAAAACGACGACATCCGGAAACTCACCAAGCCCGTCGTCAAAGCCCTGACCGATGGCGGGTTCTTCACCATGCTGAAGACGAAATCGGTTGGCGGCATGGAGCTGAAGCCCTCGATCTTCGCCCAGGTGACCGAGGCGCTCGCCCATGCGGATGGATCGACCGGGTGGGTGGTGTGTCAAAGCAACGGTTGCTCGACCACGAGCGCATATCTCCATTCGACCATTGCTCAGGAGATTTTTGGAACGCCGGACGGAATCGTCGCTTGGGGACCTCCGGGTTCACCATACGAGGCCACACCAGTCGAAGGCGGGTACCGCATCACTGGAAAATGGCGCTTCATGAGCGGCAGTCAGAACGCCACCTGGCTCGGTGCGCATCTGCGGGTGGCGGGCACCAAGGAAACGAAGACCTTCCTGTATCCCAAATCGAGCGCCACATTCCACGATATCTGGCACACACTGGGATTGCGCGGCACGGCCAGCAACGAGTATTCCGTCGAAGATCTGTTCATTCCACACGAGCGCGCCATCTATCGCGACGATCCGCGCGACCGCCGGAGCGACAGCCCGCTTTACCGTTTCACCAGTACCCAGCTCTATTCGATCGGGTTCGGTGGCGTGGCACTTGGTATTGCCCGCGGCACGATGGACGCGTTCCTCGCACTGCCGCGGGAAAAGACGCGCCGCGGTGCGGGCAAACCGATGGCGGAGAACAACGTCGTCCAGTCGCACGTGGCGCAGTCCGAGGCGAGGTGGCGGTCCGCGCGCTATTTCCTTCACGCCGCGGCGGACGAAGCGCTGGAAACGATCGAGGAACGCGGCGAGATGGACCTCGACCAACGGACCCGCCTGCGCCTCGCCTCCACCTGGGCCATTCAGTCGTCACGGGAGATCGTCAATACGCTGTTCCACGATTGCGGCTCGATGGCGGTGTTCGAGGAACATCCGTTCGAACGCCGTCTGCGCGACATCGACACGGTCGCGCAACAGGGCCAGGGGCGGATACTGCACTACGAGACGGTCGGTCAGGTCATGCTTGGGGTGTCGCCGGAGAATATTTTCTAGGGTTGGCCCGATGAGGCGGCAGTAGAAGCGGCACGGCGATATCGCTCGGCCAGGTTCTGCGGACCGATCGGCTTCGCCGCCAGGCTGACGGGTCACGCCCGCATCTCGGGAGTGAGAATCGCCAGTTCCAGACGTCTCTTTTCTGTATCTTCGTCGAATCTCTGTCCGACGATCCTGTAGGGACGGCGAAACTCGAGTCTGATCGGCCAGCATTTTGGACTGAAGAGCAGGCGCCGCAGAGACTCGCCGAAGCCCGGCAGATCCCGCTTCATGGCGTCGGTCATCTTGACGTGCAGAGGCATGATCCAGGCGTCCTTTTTCCAGGCAGCCTTGAGGATCTGGGCGTTCTTAATCTTGCCCATTCTGTTCGGTCCGGCCATCACGTGCTCGGCTTGCTTGCTCGTCCGACCGCCTTCGAGATGTGCGACGAAGCACTGCTGTCTCTCGAAATGCTCCATCACCCTTTTCATCGCGGACCAGTTGAGCCTTCGCGACTCCAGCGTGTCGTCGCGGCCCACTCGAATGCAGCGCAGTCGCTCATGCTGCTCCGGCGTGAAACCCTTGAAGAGGTTCTTGTCCGGAAGACTCCAGGGAAACATCCTGAGCCTGAACATCGCCCACGGCCAGAAGACAAGAGGGATGAGAAACGTTTCGATGAGCGATGGATGGTTGGCAACGATCAGCACGCGGCCGCGTCGCACGTAGCCCACCGCGCGCCAGTAGCCGCTGATTCTGATGATGCGGAGCAGCCCGAGCAACCAGAAGGGAATTCCGAGAAGAGTTCCGAGCAGCACGGCCATGGCGAGGCCGCTCGAGAGCGATGCGAGTTGATCTTTGCGCCCCCGTTGCATGGCGGTTACCGTAATCTATGCGGCGCGTCTGACAAGGGTTGACAGGAGCGGGAGAGACCGCTCCAGCGAGGCCATGATGAAGATCAGCAAGGTCGAAACGTTTCTCGTGCGCTGGGGCGATGTCGCTCGCCCCGTCGAAGCCAACTTCGGCTCGGCGACGGCCGTCGTCGCCGTTCATGCCGACGGCCTGGTGGGCCTGGGAGAGGCGTCACCCATGCAGGGTGGCGTAGCGTCGCTTGCCGTCATCGCGCGCGACATGGCGCCGACGCTCATCGGTGCCGATGCGCTCGACCACGCCGTTCTCCTCGATCGCCTGCTGCACAAACTGATCAAGCTCGGCCCCGATGGAATCGTGACGGGGGCTCTTGCGGCGATCGATATCGCCCTTTGGGATCTCAAGGGGAAGACGTTCCGGCAGCCAATCTACAAATTGCTCGGCGGTGCGTGGCGTACGCGCATCCCGTTCTATGCGTCGATCGGCAACAACGGCGCCCGGGATGTCGACGGCGTGGTGAAGGCGGTCGAGGCCAGGCTCGAGGCGGAACGGCCGTCGGCGATCAAGATCCGCTGGGACGGTGCGCGGGGGGAGATCGATCGCGACATCGCCGGCGACATCGCCAAGGCGAGAGCCGTGCGCGAACTGGTGGGAGACGACTTCCCGTTGGCGTTCGACGCCAACAATCGCTATTCGATCGGCGCCGCGATCAGGGTCGGGCGGGCGCTCGAGGAACTCGGCTACCTGTGGTTCGAGGAGCCCGTCGAGTCCTACCATCTCAAGGCGATGGGCGAGGTCGCGCAGCGGCTCGACATCACGGTGTCGGCGGGCGAGCAGTCGTACACGCTGCAGTCGGTGGCGGCGTTAATTGAAAGCGGCGTCCGCATGGTTCAGCCGGACATCGTGAAAATGGGCGGCATAACCGGCCTGATGCAATGCGCCGCCCTGTGCCACGCCCACGGCGTCGAGTTCGTTCCCCACCAGACCCAACCCGCGATCGGCAACGCCGCCAATCTGCATGTGCTCGCAACCCACATGCGCGCGACCAAGCCGGCGGAGCTGGCCGACGGCTGGTCGAGATGCGCCGACACGTTCGTCAACGCGCCGAAGCCCGACGCCGGATGCCTGGTCGTCCCGGAGGGAGCGGGACTCGGCCTCGCGATCGATGAAGCGATGCTGGCGCGTCGCCGCGTCGAGCTCAGGGGTTGATCAAGGCCCCGTAGGAGGAGAATGTCATGCAGATTGGCTTCAATGCGCCCACCACAGGTCCGCTGATCGAGCCGGACACCCTGGTTCGGATCGTCACGGAAGGCGAGCTGCTCGGCTTCGACTACGTCACGATCAGCGACCACATCATGGTGCCCCGCAATCTGCAGTCGAAGTATCCCTATACCGGGACCGGCGAGTTCCCGGCGGGCGCCTCGGCCGCATGGCTCGAGCAGCTGACGACTACGGCCTATGTCGCCGGGCTGACGAAGAAGCTTCGCTTCGTCCTTTCGGTCATGGTGGTGCCTCACCGCCCGGCCGTGCTGACCGCCAAGGTGCTGTCCACCATCGACTATCTCTCCAAGGGCCGCCTGACGCTGGGCATCGGTGTCGGCTGGTGCCGCGAAGAGTTCGAGGCCATCGGCGCCGCCCCGTTCGACGATCGGGGCAATGTGACCGACGAATGGATGGCAGCGTGCCAGGAACTGTGGTCCGCCGAGCAGCCGAAATTCGCCGGCAAGTATGTGAGCTTCGACGACGTCGTATTCGCGCCCAAACCGGTGCAGAAGCCGATTCCGATCTGGGTGGGCGGGGAAAGTGCGCCGGCGCTCCGTCGCACCATCCGCTATGCCCACGGCTGGTATCCGGTCGGCACGAACCCACAGCATCCGATGAACACGGTCTCGACCTTCAGGCAGGGGCTGGAACGCTTCCACGGGTTCTGCCAGCGCGGCGGCCGCGATCCGAAGGAGATCACACTGGCCTATCGGGTCCTCTCCGGCCCCGGCGTGCGTTCCCGCGGGAGCATCGAAGGCGACGCCGAACTGTTCACAGGCGGCGACTCCGACTGGGTCGGCGATATCAGGCGGCTTCAGGACTTCGGCGTCACCTCGGTCGATGTACGGCTGTTCGGCTATGGCGCGGCGCAGACCCTGCAGGGCACGATCGACAACATGCATCGCTTTCGCGACGGCGTGCTGTCGAGGCTCGCCTGAAGCCGGAAGTGTTCTCCCGCATGCTCGTCCGGGTGACCTTGCCGCTGGCCGCTGCAAACGTCGTGAACCAGGCGGCGCGTATGGTGATGGCGATCGTCGGCCCCGTGCTCGCCGTGGAGCTCGGCTTGTCCGCCATCGAGTTGGGCGTGCTGGCCGCCTGCCTGTTCGCCGCCTATGCCGCCGCGCAACTGCCGCTGGGCGTCGCGCTCGACGCGTTTGGCGCGCGACGCGTACAGACCGTGTTGATGGTGCTCGCGGCGGTCGGTTTCGCGACGTTCGCGCTATCGCCGGGCTTTGCCGGGCTCGTCGTGGCGCGGATCGTCCTCGGCATCGGGATTTCGGCCGGTCTGATGGCGGTGATCAAGGCGCACGCCGATTGGTTCGAACGCAGCCGGGTCGCGCACATGACTGGCATCGCCACGGCGATCGGCGCGCTCGGCAGTGCGCTCACCACGTCACCCGTCCAGGCGATGCTGCCCACGCTTGGCTGGCGGGGCGTATTCTGGATTCTGTGCCTGTTGGCGCTTGGCGTGGCGACCTGGATCTTCCTGTCGGTGCCCGACAAGCCGCGCGTCCCGGGACCGGCGCGAACCTTGCGCGGCGACATTGCATTGAGCGCTCGCATTCTCGCCTCGCGGCCCTTCTGGCGGTTGGGTCCGGCGGTTGCGACGCTTTCGATGTTCAACTTTGCCTACCTGGGCCTTTGGGCAGGCCCCTGGCTGCGGGACGTCGCCGGCATGGACGGACCGGCCCGAGCCGGCGTGCTGTTGCTCTACACCTTCGCGATGGTCGTGGGCAGCGTGCTGACCGGCAGCGCCGCCAGCCGGGCGAACGCGGCCGGCTTGCCGTCCTTTCTCGTTCCGATCGTCTGCCTTGCAGGCCTCGTGCTGCTGCAGGGCGGCCTTATGCTGCAGCCGAGCCAACCCGCGGTCGTGCTCGTGCTTTGGCTTGCGATCGCGGTGTTCGGTACGGCTGGACCGGTGGGCTATGTCGTGATGTGCCAGATGTTTCCACCCGAGCAGACCGGGCGGGTCTCGACTGCCGTGAACACGCTGACGCTTGGTGGTGCGTTCCTGGTCCAGACAGCGATCGGCTGGATCCTCGATCTTTGGCCGCGCACCGAGTCGGATGGCTGGGATCCCGACGGCTATAGTTGGGCACTGGCCTTGACCGCGGCATTTCAGGCACTCGCGGCGCTAGTGATGGCGACCGCCCAGCGACGCGGGCATTCAAGGTGATACCCTGAGCGGCCGCGCTCAGTTCCCCCTGCATCGAGCAGCCAGCGTCAATGGATGTGGTGCCCGTTGCACCACTAAAGTCCGTGCGCGCATTTCCGATCTGATGAAACCGCTGGCGGCTCCATCAGATGGGAAATCGCTCCGGCGCCGCAGGTCGAATGTCGGATCGCCCTGTGTCAGTATCAGCTCATGAGTTGGAACAGATATTCCCGGAAGGCCGGCGAACGCGTGCGGTTTGGACGGCGCGTGATCAGCGTGCCGAGCGTTCCGTCGATGACGGACGCGGACCGGCCCGCGCCGGCAGGCGGGCCCGCGAGCGGCAGTGAGCGGCAGCCGGCGATCGACCGCAACGCGGTCCAGTATCTCGACCGCGTGCGCGCCATCTTCCGCCCGACGAGCAGCGACGTCCCGGCGCCTGGCCTCGGGCGGTTTGTCGGCAGGGAGGACATCTTTCGACATGTCGGCCTAACCGATATAGCAGACCACGGAGCAGTGCCCATGATGCAATGCCCTTCGCATTGGCCCGAGGGCGTGACCTGGGTGCCGATCCGCGATCTGGAAATACTCGAAATACTCGAGGATCAGGACGTTCGGGCGGGCTGACGTCGATTGACTCGACCTTGCTGCGGGCAGGGTTGCGCAGGATGGGAAAGAAACGCCTTCCACGAGCAGGTGAGCGCGTGAGAGCAGGGCGGCGGCAGTTCATGGCGCCCGAAGTGAGGTCGATGACCGACCCCACCCCCGCCGTGCCGACAACGAAGTCTGGCGACGGCGAGCCTGGAAAGCCAACCGATGAACGGATCGAAGAAGTCACCTGCATCGTGAAGGCTGCATACCAGTAGCGCTGCAGCCAACTCTTGACCCCGGGCCCAATCCGGGCAGGCTGGCGCAAAAGCGTACAGAGGAAACGTGCCGGCATGACCAACGCGACGACCGCGCCGACGCTCCCCGCGATTCGGGCGAACGCGTTGCACATCCTGATCGCCGCCTCGGTGATGATGAGCCTCGCGATGGGCATGCGTCAGTGCTTGGGGCTTTTCCTGCCGCCGATGACGCAGGCGCTCTCCCTGTCGGCGTCGGACTTCACCTTCGCGATTGCGGTGCAGAACATCGTCTGGGGTCTGGCCCAGGCGCCGCTGGGGGCGGTGGCCGATCGCTGGGGCTTGCGTCCGGTCATGGTGCTGGGCGCAATGGCGTATGTCGCGGCGATGGCAACCATGACAGCTGCTACCGGTCTCTGGACGTTCGTATTGGCGCAGACGTTTGTCGGCGTCGGCATCGCCTGTACGGGATCGTCGCTGGCGATGACCGCGGCCGCTCGCGCCGCTTCACCTGAACGGCGTAGCGTGGTCCTGGGCATCGTCGGCGCCTTCTCCTCTGTGGGCACGCTCGTGATCGCGCCCGTCCTGCAGGCGCTGCTCGGTGTCTTGGACTGGCGATGGGCAGCGGTGCTGTTCGTTATCCTCGCGGCGGCGATGGTGCCGGCGGCGGTGATCACCGGCCGGGTCGATCGCCTGCCCCAGCCGTCCCTGCAGCGTGCGTCGGCGGCTGCGGCGATCGGCGAGGCGCTGCGCAACCGCCGCTTCGTCGTACTATGCTGCACGCATTTCGTCTGCGGGTTGCAGCTGATCTTCATCAACACGCACCTGCCGAACTACCTGGCGCTGTGCGGCCAGGACCCGATGCTGGGCGCCACGGCGCTGGCCATCATCGGCGGCATCAACATCGTCGGCTGCCTGATGGCGGGCTGGCTCGGACAGCGCTATCTCAAGAACGTCCTGCTGGGCATCACGTATCTCGCCCGGTCCGCCGTGCTCATGATCTATTTCATGTTCCCCCCGACCCCGGCCACGACAATCGTCTTCGCGGCGGCGATGGGCATGATGTGGCTGGGCGTCATCCCGCTGGTGTCGGGCTATGTCGCCGACCTGTTCGGCACGAGGAACATGGCGACGCTGCTGGGTGTCTCGTTCGTCATCCACCAGATGGGTTCGGTCATCGGCGCCTGGGGCGGCGGCATGATCTTCGATATGTTCGGCAACTACGACCTGGCTTGGCGGTTCGGCGTGTCACTTGGCATCGTCGCGGGCATCGTACAGATCTTGTTCGGCGGTCCCACCGGTACGCGGTCGGGCGTGCGTCCGGCGCCCGCAGCAGGCTGAGCTTCCGACCCCGACGTTCAAGATAGCCCGCCTTACATGCGCTCGAGGATCGACAGGCCTCGGTTGCGATCGATCAGGTAGATCAGGCCTCGATGGTCGACGTAGACGTCGTTGCTGCAGACGCGCTGGGTCCCGGCCGGCACGTCCGGCATCCACCAGGCGGCCTGCTTCATCGACAGGGGATTGGCGATATCGATCACCCTGAGCCCGTTGGCGAACCAGGCGGCGGGAACCTCGTTGCCGACGATGGTTTCGACAGGCTGATGGCAAGCCGTCATCAAGGGCGTTTCGATCCCGACCAGTTCCGGCAGCTGGAAGCAGCTGACCGGTATCGGACGGGTCTCGTCGGTGATGTTCACCATCCAAAGCGCCGCCGGCAACTCCGGCGAGAGCTTGGGATCCAGGGGCTGCACATGCTCGTCTGCGACCAGCATCCAGCGATGGCCGGCGATCGGCACATCGATCGGAACCAGGCTGTGCGTGGGCCAGCCGAACGGCGGACTCCAGTCGAGGCTGGCGATCAGCTTCGGCTTGGTCATGTCGCTGATGTCGAGGATGACGCCGCCGCCGTACCAGTAGCTGACATACAGGCGATCGCCGCGCCGGATCGGATGGTGGCAACGGTGGTTCTTCGCCTTCCAGCTGGGTGTCTCGCCGCCGGCGGTCCACTGCCCTTCCATCCACCAGCGGCCGACCTCTTCCGGCCTGGCCGGGTCCTTCAGGTCGAGGATCATGACGATGGTGCCGACATAGCCCTCCTGCTCCGTGGAAATGTAGGCGTAGCGGCCATCGAAGGTGAAACGGTGCACACCCGACCCGGCGCACTGCCAATGGCAGATGTCGCGCGGGTTACCCGGCTGGCTGACGTCGAAGATGCGCAGGCCAACGAAATCACCAGCCGGCTTGTCGCCCCGCGTACGTTCGCGGTTGACCACCATGACGTCATTCGCCACCCGCACCTTGTGGGAATGCAACCCTGGCGGAATGTCGATCGACGCGATGACCTTTGGATGCGCCGGATCTGCCACGTCGATGACAGAGGTTCCGTGCGGCGGCTGCATATGCCCGACATAGGCGGTGTTGCCGTCAAGCACGACCTGGCCGCCGCCGGCGATATCGAGCCAGGCGACCTCGCGAATGCCGGAACCCTGACCCATGGTGCTCCCCTTAGACCCGAGTGTGGACAGTGCCGTCTTTCGGTCCGCAGTGATCTTGCTGCCCGCCTGCCGGCATTGCAACGCGGGGTTCTCTGCCGCGACTTCCGCTGGGCCGAGGATGCCCATCGGAGCCGGACAACGCTGGGCCGCGTAAGCGTCAGCCCGCAGGGAGCTGCTCGAGCAGCCGACCCTTGCCGGGGAGGGGCGTGTCGACCTTCATGGTCTGCAGCACCGCCCACAGCGCCGCCTGGTTGGTGGTGATTACCGGCTTGCCGAACTGGCGCTCCCAGGCGGCTATCCAATCCATGGTCGGGAAGTTGCCGCCCGGCACCACCAGCGCATCGACATCGGGCCGATCGAGCCGGCGAAACGCCGCCTCGGCCATGCCGGCGTCCATCTTGCCGATGGCGTAGGCGTTGGCAGCGCCCAGGCTTTCCGAGGCGACAACGGCGATACCGTACTTCGTCTCATAGTAGTGCCGGGCCCGTCCGATCACCTCTTCCGAATAGGGCGTCGCCATGGCGACCCTCGATGCCTTGAGGGCCGCGAGCGCCCGGCCGATCGCCTGGGCGGAGGTCAAGCACGGCACGCCCGACGCCTCGGTCATCCGCTTCACCGTCACTGTGTCGTAGTCGTCGGTGAACAGGCTCGCCGAGGTTTGCGCCAGCGCGATCACTTCGACGCGCGCCTCGCCGAGCAGCTTCGCCTGATAGGCCACGTCGGCATCGAGGCTCGGCGAGAAGGGCGTGTTGCCGCCCTTGCCGAGCCGGCCCGTGTGCACCTGCAGCTCCGGGGCCAAGCGGCAGAACTCGATCTCGCACGTGGTGTTGGTCGCGGGAACCAGGATCCCGAAATGTCGCGGCATGACGTTGTTCCTCCCTCGGGACAGAATAGTCACTGAGTCGGAGGGCCTCAGAGTTTCTCAACGCCGGCGCGGGCGCAATCCTCGTCTTCTTGGGCGGTCCCACCGCCAACGCCGCAAGCGCCGATCAGAACACCTTGGCGGAAGATCGGCACGGCGCCCTGGCCATAGAACATGTGGTTGCCTTCGGCAGCGGCGATGCCGCGCAAGGTCGGATGGTCGGCACGTGGCGTCAGATCGCCGCTCGGGCGCCCGAAGGCGGCCGAGGCCATGGCCTTGCCTTGGCTGCCGAAGGAGCCGGCCCACATGGCGCCATCCATGCGCTGAAAGGCAAGAAGCCGTCCGCCGGCGTCGCACACGGCGATATTCATCTTCGTGTCCATCTGGTTTGCCTTCTCGATGGCGCCGGCGATCACGCGATTGGCATCCGCGAGGGTGAGGGTCATGAGGTCAATCCTTTCCGGTCGGGAACTTCCAGGATGCTGGCGCTCGTCGAGTCGCCGGGAGACCTGGTCGTGCGAATACTACTACAGCGAAATGCGGCACGGCGATCTCGCTCGGCCAACCGCATCGGCATGCATACGACATGCTTGAGGGAGATTCCGACTTCGCTGTGATTGCGCACCCGCGACGGGGCTCGGCCACTGATGCGCGCAGTCCCAGAGTTCCGCCGCAGTTGATCATCGGCGAGATCGCCGGCGGGCGAGGGGTGGGCTGGCGCCTGACCTCAACATCGTGCGCAGTCACTTTTCAAATGCCGCCCACGGCCCGATAGAGCACTCGACCGGATGTCTCCGAACGACGCCCCCGAGAGGGCAGCTTGAGCTGGGCCTCTCATTTCGTGAGCGGACGGTCCTCGCGCTTTCGAATTCCGTAGACGTTCGTAGATAATAATGATAGAAATCAATCTATTATGATCAATAGTTCCAATATGACTTTAAGCAGTGCAGAGATCAGCGCCCTCCGCCGAGTTGGCAGCGGCTTGGGCAACCTCCTGTCGATTTACGACTGGGACGTGTTGTTGGCCAAGGGACTGATTTCTCGGGCGCCTTCCGGGCGTCTGGTATTGACGCAAGCGGGTGTGCAGCAACTCGCAAGGAACGCCACCGGGCGTCACCCGTCGAGTGCAGAGACCGCCATTTATCGGGGGCGCCTCAAGGCCAAACTGGTGGAGCGCCAATCGAGATTGGGCGGCGCGCGATCGGGTTGACGAGGCCTTATGCCTCAAACGGAGAAAGGTTGGATGTCGGTTTCCAATCTTCCGCCATTAACGCCCATACGAACAGTCGCAGCGACCCGGGCCGCACCCGCGAACGCCCAACAATGTTCGCGACTGTTTGGACGCCGGCTTGCCGACTAGGGTATACGAGACCAGCGCCAATTCAGGGTCAGATCTTGCAAATGAGACGTGTCGGCTTGCTGCTGCTGGCGGCGATGATCGGGGCGCCGGCGTACGGTCAAACCAAGACCGGCCAGACCGTGAGTGTCCAGCCCGCGAGTGCGTTGACCTGCGGCACTTTGAAGGCGGAGTCTTCGCGGACCTCCTCCGGCTCCCAATGGACGATCTCCGGTCCTTCGGGGAAGACCACGGAAACCGGTGTCCTGCGCAGCGGTCCGCGCTTCGAATGCATTGACGGCGCCATCCTGGTCGTGGAGTTCACGTCGACGGCGGGACATTCGCTCTTCGACGCCTATTTCGCCGACGGCACCAATATCAGCTATGGCCGCCAGCAGATTGACCGTCGCGGCAATCGCTACGTTCTGCCCATCCAAGCCAAGCCACGCATCGCCGCGCCGTTCCGGACCGCGTTCGACTATCACTGTCGTCTCAACATGCCGGCAGATCCCATTCCCCCGGCGGCTCGGGCGGACTGCATTTTCTAGAGCGCCGCCGGGGCTCAGTACACGGCTTCGAGGATAGGCACGATCTCCTGCGCGCCTTGGATCGGCCGCGGATTGCTGAAGGTCCAGTCGTCGAGCATGCAGTTGGTGGCGATGCGCTGCAGGTCGTCGCGCTTGACGCCGACGTCGCGCAGTCGCCGCGGTAGGCCAAGCCCTGCGATGAAGCGGTCGAGGACCTCGGCCGCCGGCTGGCCGGCCGCGCCGAGCGCGGCGCTGATCTCCGCCTGGCGAGCGCCATTGACCTCGGCGTTGAATGCGAGCACGGCCGGGAGCATGACGCAGGACGTGTAGCCGTGCGGCACGCCGGCGCTGCCGCCCAGTACATGTCCGATGGCGTGGCTCGCCCCCATGCGCGTGCCGCTCACGATGCCGGTCATCGAGATCCAGGCGCCGATCTGGCAGTCGAGCCGCGCCGCGAGATCGGCCGGATCGCGTTTCACCGCCGGAAGTCCGCGGCCGAGCAGGCGCAGCGCCTGCAGCGCGGTGCTGTCGGTATAGGCGTTGCCGTCGATCGAGCAATAGGTCTCGACCGCATGATCGACCGCGCGGATGCCGGTCGAGAGCCACAGCCATTCCGGTGTGTGCACGGCGATCGCGGGATCGAAGATGACGCTGAGCGGGATGATGCCGGGATGGATGTAGGCCTGCTTCAGCCGCAACCTGGGCTCGGTGACGCCGGCCCGCGCGTTGAATTCGCCGCCGCTCAGCGTGGTCGGCACGCAGATCTGCCGCACCCGCGGCGCGCGATACTGCGGGAAGTGCCGCTTGCCGGTCATCTCGTCGACCACGGTGCGGAAGGGTTCGAGCCCGTCCGGCTCGCGAATGTCGTGCTCGAGGCAGATGGTGACCGCCTTGCCGCCGTCGGTCGTCGATCCGCCGCCGACACTCAGCAGCAGGTCGCAGCCGGCATCGCGCGCCTTGTTGGCGCAGGCGACGACCGCATCGCGCGGACTGTGCGCGGGCATCTCGTCATGCACGCCGGCGTAGCGCGGCCCGAGCGCTCCGGCGATCCGCCGGACTGCATCGGTTTCACGGTTGAGGGTGCGCCCGGCCAGGATGAACACGCGCTTTGCGCCGAGACGGCCAGCCGCCTCGGCCACAGCCTCTGCGGCCGGGCGGCCAAACACTACGCGATCCATTCCCGTGAAGACGATCTCGCCCGAACGCATGGGGTCAGCCCTTCCTGAGTTGGTTTCAGTGCAAATCAGGCACTGGGAGAACGCCTGAACATTGGAGAAATATCCGGAGAACGCTGGATGTCGGCTTCCAGACCTTCGCCATCAACGCCCGTCGCCGACCAGCGGGATCACCTCGGCGGCGAAGCGCTGCAGCCGCTCGATGCTGTCGGCGATGGATTCTCCGCGAAAGTCGAAAATTAATTCATGCACGCCCGCGGCGGCAAAGGTGTGGATGTCGCCGGCGATGTCGGCAGCCTTGCCGGAAAAGCTGCGGCGGGCGCCGTCGCGGTCCGGGATGCCGGTGTCGTAGAGCGGCGCCTTGTAGGAAATGGTGAGGGCGGAGAAATCGCGTCCCTCGGCTTCTGTCATTCGTTTCAGTGTTTCCAAAAGTGCCCGCATTTCCTGCGGCGGCAGCGGCGAGGCGGCGATGGCGCCGACCGGGTGCCAGCCGTCGCCGTGCCGCGCGGTGCGGCGCAGCGCGGCTTTGGAATGGCCGCCGACCCAGATGGGCGGATGCGGTTTCTGCAGCGGGAAGGGCTCGGCACGAATGTCGGCATAGGAGTAGAACTGGCCGGTGAAGCTCGCGGGCGACTGGCTCCAGAGCTGCTTGAAGATCGCGATCCATTCGTCCGTCACGGCGCCCCGCCGGTCGAACGCCGGACTGTCCAGCGCCTCGAATTCCTCTTTCAGCCAGCCGACGCCCACGCCCAGCGTGACCCGTCCGCCGGAGAGGACATCCAGCGATGCCACCATCTTCGCCGTGAGCACCGGGTTGCGATAGGGCAGCACGAGCACGGAGGTGACGAGACGCAGCCTCTCCGTTGCGCCGGCTACCACCCCCAGGATGGAGAAGGTTTCCAGCGCATCGCCTCCGCCGGGATGCTTGCGATCCACGGTGTAGGGATAGGCCGAATTCGCTTTCCACCGGGAAGACGATGTGGTCGGCCACCATGGCGGAGTGGAGGCCCAGCCGCTCGCCTTCGCGCGCCAAGGCGAGGACGCCGGCGCGCGTGGCGGTGGGGCCGCGGGTGGGAAGGTAGAAGCCGTAGCGCATCGTCGGCGATCATCTTAACCTGCCCGCATGACACAGGACAGCAGCACCTTCTGGAAGAAGTCGCGGGTGGAGCTTCGCGCCGCCGGGTTCGAGCCGGACCGCGCCGCGAAAACCAATGCCGTGGTCACCATCGCCGGCGCCTGGACCAACGCCCATCGTTGCAACAATCGCGTGCGCAGCATCAGCGACCTGCTGGTCGAACTTTTGGCCGAACGCGGCGGGCAGGGCCTGGTCGTCGGCGCGCCGGCGGTGTCCGACGCGCTGACTCAGGGCACTCCGACCGCAGGCTACAGCCTGGTGTCGCGCGACGTGGTCGCGGACTGCTTCGAGATCGGCCACTACGCCCATCACGGCGATGCGATGATCGTGATCTCGGGCTGCGACAAGACCGGCGCCGCCGCGCTGATGCCGCTGGCGCGGACCAATGCGTTCGGCCTGGTGCTCTATCCGGGCACCAGCTCGCCCGGGCAAGGTGAATTTCGGCGCCTGGGCGAGCAAAGGCACGAACCTCACGATCATGGACTACGCCGAGGGCCGCGCTGCCCAGGAGTCCGGCCGGATCTCGGCCGGGGAACTGCTCGAGCTCGAACGCAACGTCATGCCGGGCAGCGGCACCTGCGGCGCCATGTTCACGGCCAACACGATGAGCACCATTGCCGAGGCGATCGGCATGATGCTGCCGCGCGGCGCCTCGCACCCCGCCGACTATGACGCCAGGAGCGACATCCACGCCGACGTCCGGGCGCAGGCGCACGCGTCGGTCGACGCCCTGTATCGTCTGATCGCCGCCGGCATTCGACCGCGCGACATCATGACCGAGCGCGCCTTCGAGAACGCCATCAGCGACGGTCTACGCCATGGGCGGCTCGACCAACATGTATCTGCATCTGCTTGCCATCGCGCGGCGAGGCCGAGGTGCCGATCACGATCGAGCGCATCCAGCAGGTCGGCGAGCGGATACCGCTGCTGGCCAACCTGCAGCCACACGGCCCGTATGCGATGGCGAGCCTGCATGCGATCGGCGGCGTGCCGATCGTGATGAAGGAGTTGCTGGGCGCGGGCCTGCTGCATGGCGACGTGATGACCGTCACCGGCAAGACGCTCGCGGAAAACCTCACCGCGGTTCCGACGCTGGAGCAGCTCGCCCGTCAGGACATCGTCTTTCCGGTCAAAAGCCCGATCGCGCCGCCGAACCATCACATCAGCGTGCTGAAAGGCAATCTCGCGCCCGAGAGCTGCCTGCTGAAGCTGTCCGGTAAGACGCTGGAGAAGGGACAGTTCCGCGGCACCGCGCGCGTGTTCGAATCGGAGGCCGACACGATGAGGGCGATACGCGCCGGCGAGATCGTGCCCGGCACCGTCATCGTGGTGCGCAATGTCGGGCCGGTCGGAGGTCCCGGCATGCCCGAGATGGTGATGCTGACGATCCAGCTGCAGGGACGGGGACTAGGAGAAGAAGTCGCGCTGATCACCGACGGCCGCTTTTCCGGTGTGAGCCACGGAATCCTGATCGGTCACATCTCGCCCGAAGCGGCGCGCGGCGGGCCGATCGCCGCGGTCCGCGACGGCGACACGATCGTCATCGATCCGGCTGCGCGAACGCTGAACCTGGAGGCCCCCGAAGAAGAGATCGCCCGGCGCATGGCCGGCTGGCGGGCGCCGGTTGCTGCCGGGCGCGTGCGACCGGGCTCGGTGCACGACAAGTACATCCGGCTGGTCTCGTCCGCTCACTACGGTTGCGTGGTTTAATTGTTCACTCGCTACCCGCGAATGCTGATGCCGGACCTCCGCCGAAGATGTAGCCTCGGGACCTATCCCACGCAGTTGGGAAGAACCGGAGGAAGTCATGACCGTCAGCCGTCGCCATATCGCCGCCGCCGCTTTCCTGGCATCCGGCGCTTCAGTCCTTGCCCGCTCTCCCGCTTTCGCCGAGACAGCCGACGCGACCGCGGTCGCCACCGCCGTCGCGGCCCTCACCAAGGCCATGCTTGACGCCAACAAGGCAGCATTGGAAGCGCTCGTCGCGGACCAACTGAGCTACGGGCATTCGGGCGGCGTCGTGCAGGACAAGGCGGCGTTCGTCGACGTCATTGCCTCGAAGAAGACGGTCTACAAGTCGATCGTTCTCAGCGACCAGACCTTGGCGGTCGTCGGTCCCAACGCCATCGTGCGGCATGCCTGGCTGGGCGAGAGCGAGAGCGGCGGCAAGTCGAACGTCTCGAAGATCGGCGTCCTGCAAGTCTGGCAGAAGCAGGGCGCGGATTGGAAGCTGCTGGCGCGACAGGCCTTTGCGAAGCCCGCCTGACGAGGGGATGCCGACCTGGCGCGCGGCGCTTCCGCTGCGCGCCTATACGTCGATCAGGGTGGGATCGCCGATGCTCCAGAACCACACCGGCGCCCAGCCATCGCCGTAGGGACCCTTTCTCTTCATCCAATTCTGATTGTAGTCGTCGCCCAGCCAGATTTCGGTGTGAACGCCCCACGGCGAGTTGCCCATGAAGACCATGATGCCAGGCCGGTCCTGAATGATCGCCTTTGCCTGCTCTTCCGTCGCCCGCGCACGATTGGCGCCGCGTGAAATCTCTTCGCCATCGCCAAATGTATCCGTGAGGAAACCCTTCAGCTCGTCGACAGACGCGATGTAGTGGAACTCCATGTTGGCAACCGACTTGATTTTTTCCACATGGGTGAGGCGGGGCGGACTCCTTTTGGTTCGCAGCCCGATCATTTTCGAGGCGTCGGAGGTATGAAAAGCCATGTTGATTGCGTGCGACATCTGTATGCAGCATGTCGTGTAACTGTGATTTTGGTTGTAGTTGTCGGTCGCCCAACGATCCAACTCCTTATCGAGGGACCCGCCGTCATCGTACAATTGGACGAGGGTTTTGGTTTCGCCCTTTCTGGGATCCGGGGGGATCTTTCTGACTTTTGCATAGTAGGTCAGAAAGGTGTCGAAGCGGACAGGGATGGCGAAATTGGTCACGGCGCTAACTCCAGTTTGGGTGACACCCCGTAGATTGTCGGTGCGGTCCCCGAAGGTAGATGCAAGGTCGTCCGACGATGATCCGGTGCGATAGAGGCGAATTCCGGGCGACACGCTTGGCGTGTATCGCTGGCGCAAAAGGGCGCGCAGCCTAAGCCGGATCGGTTCAGCAGCACATCGGGAATTCTCCCTATTTTCCGTCGCGACTGCGCTCACGCGATGGCTGCCGCTTTGACAACTCCGCAATGAGCCGATGCCGTTGGATCGTCGAAATTGAGGAACACGCTGTCGATGCTCCACAAGGGGTCAAGGAGAGCTCGATGGCGGCGAACGACAAATACTTTGTTCTTCCTGAAGCGACGCAGACCTTGCTGCGCGCCCGCGGGTTCGGCGCGGGCGGGCAGCGGTCGGGCGGCATCGTGTCGCCGCAGGTCGTCGACTTGCCGGCCGGCGCCGTACTGTTCCGGATGTATCACGACCCGACAAAGGCCTTTGGCGAATGGTGGGCGACGCCACGCGAGCTCGCCGTGATCGCCGGTTATTTCGGGCGCGGCGGGCCTGCCTTCGACGAAGGGCGCTCGGTCGGCAAGGGCATCCTCCATGCCACCATGTCGGTGCGCCACGACTGGGGCGGCAACAGCCCGCTCCATCTCGGAATGTTCTTCGCCGTCCGCCTCACGGCGGCCTTCAAGGCCTACCATGGTGAGGGCGACCACGCGCCCGACGCGTCCCAAACTCAGGTGCAAAAGGCGGTTTACATCATCGACGCGAACGGGCGGCAGCGCCGCGGACGACAGATCATGTTGCCGCGGGCGTGGGAGTACGAGCCCAACCTGCCGAGAATCGCCGGCGGCATGTCCAGTCAATCGCTGCTCGACGAGGTGGCGCGCCACACAAGGCAGCGGCTGCCGTTCGAATGACGTCCAGAGGCGTCAACGTTTGGGCAAAGTGAAGCCGTTGTTGCGCAGCGTCTTCTCCAGCACGGGAATGCCGGCGGCCGTGTTGCCCTTCTTGCAGTCGTCTATGGCGCCTGTCGTCGTGAAGTCCGGCCTGAGGCCGCCCTGGCCGCCGGCGCTGCCGGTGTAGCGCAGGGCCAACGCACCGAGCTGGGCGCAATAGGCTGCATCATCGCTTTGGGCGACAGCAGGGCTCGGAAGCATGGTGCCCGCAAGCAGCAGCAAAGCCGTCCGGTTCATGCGTGAGCTGCGGGCAGGCTACTTGCTCAGCTTGAGCCCGACCACGCGCACCAGTCCGTCCGGCATCGGCACGTAGCCGTCGAGCCGGTCGCTGTAAGCGATCAGGACTTGCGGATGGTAGAGGAAAAGCATGTTGCCTTCGGGCAGGAACTTGGCGGTGATCTTCTCGTAGGCCTTCTTGCGCTCGGCGGGATCGCTCTTGGCGCGCGCTTCCATGTGCCAGGCGTCGACGTCCTTGTCGCAATAGCCGCCGAGGTTGAGCGGCGCCTTGCAGGCCTGGATGATGTAGGAATTGCCGTCGGGATCGACGCGCCCGCTCCAGCCGAACAGGTAGAGCTGAAAGGCGCCTTCCTCGGCCTGCTTGATCGAGGTCGCGAACTCGGTGACGCGGAGCTTCAGGTCAAAGCCCGCTTCTGCCGCCATCGACTGGAGGATCTCGGCGACGGCGCGGTTTTCCGGTCCGTTGGGGACCATGAAATCGAGCGCGAGCGGCAGCGTCACGCCGGCCTCCTTCAGCAGCGCCTTGGCCTTGGCAAGGTCGCGCTTGGGAACCGGGAAGGCCTGCTGATAGTAGTAGTTCTGCGGGCTGATCCACTGGTTGCCGGGCACGAACTCGCCGTTGAACACGACCTGGTTCAGCGCCTCGCGATCGATCGAAAGCTCCAAGGCCTGGCGCACGCGGGCGTCCTTGCCGAGCGGCGAGTCGGCCTTGGCGCCGTTGCCGACGTTGAGCAGGACGCCGTTCCAGCCCAGCGACACCGCCTTGCTGAGCTTGAGCTTGTTGTCGTCGCGCACGGTCTTGATGTCGGTGGCGAGCACGCGCTCGATCAGGTCGAGGCTGCCCGACCGCAGGTTGGCCAGGCGCACCGTGCCGTCGACGATCGGCAGGTAGGTGATCCTGTCGATGAAGACGCGATCCTTGTCCCAGTAGTCGGCGAACTTCTCGACCACGATGCGGTCCTGCTGGACCCGTTCGACGAACTTGTAGGGGCCGGCACACACCGGATGCAGCCCGAACTTGTCGCCCGCCGCCTCGGCCGCCTTGGGCGAGACCATCATGCCGGCGCGGTCGGTGAGCTGCGCGAGCAGGGGCGAGAAGGGCTCCTTCAGGACAAGCTTGATCGTCATCGGATCGACGACTTCGACCTTCTCGACCGATCCCAGATCGGGGCGCCTGTACGAGCCCTTCATCGTGAGGTGCCGATCGAGGCTGTACTTGGCGGCCGCGGCATCGAGCGGCTCGCCGTCGTGGAACTTCACGCCGGGCCGGAGCTTGATGGTGACGGTCTTGCCGTCGGCGGAGGTCTCGTGGCTGAGCGCCAGCTGCGGCACGATGTTGAGCTTGGCGTCGATGTCGAACAGCTTGTCGCAGAGCGAGGCGAAGACGATGCGGCCGACATAGGTGCGCGCCAGAGTCGGATCGAGCACGTCAGGATCCTCGGCGAGGCCGATACGCAGGTTGGTTTGTGCCGCAGCACCGCCGCTCGCGGCGAGCGAAAGCAGCAGCGCCAGCGCCACACGGCGAAAATTCTCGATCATCAGGCCCCCATCTTTTCAATCGTCAGCACTAGCATGGCCGATCCCGGGCGAAAACTCGCGATGGCGTGAAAGACGGGATCGGCTAGGCTCGCCGCAAAGGAGAGGAACATGGAAAAGCAGGACGGCGCGACGGGGACTGCGGCAGCGCCGCTTGCCGGCCTGTTCGAGGCAGAGCGCAAGCCGTCAGGGCCGACGCAATTCGGCCGAATCTTCCGGCCCGACGAGTCGTGGCTCGCCAAGGCGGCACCCGAGCCGGTGCTCGAGCCCGACCTCGCCATCGTCGATACGCACCATCATCTGTGGGACATGCGGGGCTATCGCTATCTGCTGCCGGACCTGCTGGCCGATCTCCGGTCGGGACACAAGGTGATCGCGACGGTGTTCAACGAATGCCATTCGATGTACCGCGCGGCGGGGCCGATGGAGATGCGGCCGGTGGGCGAAGTCGAATTCTGTGCCGGCGTCGCCGCCATGAGCGACAGCGGCCAGTACGGTCCGACGCGGATCTGCGCCGGCATCGTGGGCTTTGCCGACCTCACGCTGGGCGACCGTGTGACTCCCGTGCTCGAGGCCGAGATCAGGGCCGGCGGCGGCCGTTTTCGCGGCGTGCGCCATGGCGCGGCCTGGGACGCCGACCCGATCATCGGCAACAGTCCCGTGAGCGGCGGCCCGGGACTTTACCGGCGAGCGGATTTCCGGGCCGGCATGACGCGCCTTGCAGCGCTCGGCCTGTCGCTCGATGCCTGGATCTTTTACCATCAGGTCGCCGACGTCGTGGATCTGGCGCGCGCGTTTCCGGCGGCCAATATCATCCTCTGTCACATGGGCGGGCCGCTCGGTTACGGTCCTTATGCGGGCCGAAAGGATGAAATCTTCGCGACCTGGAAGGCTTCGATGAAGAACCTTGCGACGTGTCCGAACGTGTCGGTCAAGCTGGGCGGTCTCACGATGCGGCTGGCCGCCTACGATTACATGAAAAGGCCGGCGCCGCCTTCATCCGCGGAACTCGCGGACCATTGGCGCCCCTATGCCTCGACCTGCATCGACCTGTTCGGGGCCGACCGCTGCATGGTCGAAAGCAACTTCCCGGTCGAAAAGATGGGCATCGGCTATGGCGGACTCTGGAACGCCCTGAAGCGCCTGGTCACGGGCGCTTCAGACGATGAAAAGCGCGCGATCTTCAGCGGCACGGCAGATCGCGTGTACCGGCTCGGTCTCGCCGCAAGATAAACGCCGCTCAGCCGCCCGGCACGCCCTGCGCTTCGACATAGACGGCATAGACCGACTGGCTGGCGGTCATGAACAGGCGAGTGCGCTTGCGGCCGCCGAAGCAGAGGTTGGCGCAGCGCTCGGGCAGCAGGATGCGGCCGATCAACGTGCCGTCCGGCGCGAACACGGCGACGCCGTCCTGTCCCGCTCCGCCCGAGAAGCCGCACCAGACATTGCCCTCCGTATCGCAACGGATGCCATCGGCGAAGCCGGGTGTGGCGTCGAAGAACAGGCGTCCGTTCACCGCCTTGCCGTCGACCATGTCGTAGACGCGCGTGGTCCTGGTGCCGTCCGGCGTATCCACGACGTAGAGACGCTTCTCATCGGGCGAGAAGCAAAGCCCGTTCGGCCGCTCCATGTCGCCGACCGCGACCGTGAGCTCGCCGCTTGCCGGGTCCAGGCGATAGACGCGGTACGGCATCTCCTTGGGTGCCTTGTCGCCCATATAGTTGCCGCGGATGCCGGCGCCGTTGTCGCTGAACCAGATAGAGCCGTCGGATTTCACCACGACGTCGTTCGGCCCGGTGAGCCGCGTTCCCTGGAACGAGGCGGCCAGGACCGTGACGGTGCCGTCATGCTCGGTGCGGGTCAGCGTCCGGCTGCCGAGCTCGCAGCTGATCAGCCGGCCCTGCCTGTCGCGTGTGTTGCCGTCGGGATGGCCGGCGGGATGGCGAAGGACGGCCGTGGTACCGGTGATCTCGTCCCAGCGCAGCAGCGCGTCGTTGGGGATGTCGGAGAACAGCAGGTAGCGGCCATCGCCGTACCAGGCGGGTCCCTCGGTGAAGCGAAAACCGGTGGCGATCCGTTCGAGCGCGGCCATGGCCACGACCAGATGCCGGAAGCGTGGGTCGAGCACGACGATGTCGGGATCGGGATACCGAATGGGCGCCGACGACTCCCAGCGCGACTGGCCTGGATTCACCCGCTATCTCCTCTGCCTGTGGTCCGGCAGAAGTGGACACCAATGCGCGGCGCTTTGCAAAAACTGCGGTGCGAAAGGATCCCCGCGCGAGCCCGTTGCGTCGGTCTACTTTTGGCGCTGCCGCAGAAAGGCCGATCGTTCGGCCGGAGATTCGATATGGGTTGAAAGAGCCTGCCAGAGCGCCTCGACGGTCGAAACGTTGGCCGCCGCACGGCGCACCAGGATTCGCGCGATCGGTCCCACGAACTGGGTCAGCGCCGCCTGCGCCCGCTCCAGCTCCTGTTCAGGCAGGCGATCGCCGCCACTCGCGCGGCCCCTCCCGCCGCTGCTGCTGCTGAGGCTGCCACTGCTGCTGCTGCCAGTGCCGCTACGGCTGTCGTCGTCGCCCAGCGAAGGCGGGCCGGCTGGTGGTGCGCGCGAACGCAACAGAAGCGCGACCTCGCGTCGGAATCGCGCACGGTCCGCATCATCGTCGACCGACCGGGCGAGCTCCGAGCCCAGCTCCTCGGCGGAATGGCTGCGCGAGGCGGCGGCGCGCACCAGAGCACGGGCGAGCGGGCCGACATAGGGTCGGAGTTTGTCTTCCAGGCCCTGCAGCGTGTCGCTGTCGAGCGGCGGGTCGGTCGTGCGCGGAACCAAGTCCCGCCGCAGCGTCGTTGCGGCGCCAGGCGCCGGCGCCGCCGCCTGGATGCGCGTGCTGTCGGCTGCGTCGTCGTCGGGGCCGCCGACCAGCACCTGGCGCAAAGCCGCGGCCATGTCGGCGCTGCTGTCGAAACGATCCTCCGGTTGCTTTGCCATGGCGCGCTCGAGCACCAGCTGCAGGCGAGGCACCGCGGTGCGAACCTCAATCGGCAGGAGCGGCAATCGGTCGTTCCGGATGTGATAGCTGACCTCGGTCGCGTTACGGCCCTGGAAGGCCCGTTCGCCGGCGACCATCTCGAACAGTGTCGCGCCGGCCGAGAAAAGATCGGATCGGCCGTCGACATCCTCGCCCCGGCACTGCTCGGGCGACATGTAGGAGGGCGTGCCGATCGTCGAGAATACGGTCGTGACTTCGGTATTGACGAAGCGGGAGATGCCGAAGTCCCCGACCTTGACCCGCTTTTCCGGGGTCAACATGATGTTTGCCGGCTTGATGTCCTGGTGGATTACGCCCTGTGCGTGCGCGCTCCCGAGCGCATCCAGGACTTGCAGCATGATAGCGATCGCTTCCGGAACGGCCAGGACGGGCGTCTCATCGAGCAGTTCGCGCAGGCTCTGTCCATAGATGAACTCCATGGCGAGGAAGGGCTGCCCCTCGTGAATGGCGAAGTCATAGATCGCGACGATGTTGGGATGCGCGCAGCGGGCGGCCGCCTCGGCCTCGCGCCGGAAACGCCTGGTATATTCGGCGCGGTCGGAACCGCTCATCAACTTGGTCGAGATCAGCTTGATGGCCACCGTGCGGCGGATGTCGGGATCGTGCGCCTTGTAGATCCGGCCCATTCCTCCTGCGCCGACCAGGTTCTCGACGACATAGCGACCGATGGTGGTCGGGATCGGCTCCATGGCTACCCCGTGAGCGCAGCGCTCATGTGCCCTCCAGCATCCTCATGGCATTCTGCAGGCTGCGGTGCATGAGGTTGAACGACCGGCCCAGAGAGGCGATCTCGTCCTTGCCCTTCACCGGGTATTCCGGGACGTCGGTCTTGCCCGCACTGACATCGCGCGCGAGCGCGGTGATCTGCTGCATCGGCCGTATGATGATATAATGCATCAGCACGTTCAGCACCACCAGCATCACCACGAATACCGCGCTCAGCGAGACCGCGAACGCCACCAGCGACCGGTTGGCGCGGTCGAGCGCGACGCTCATTGGCACCGAAACGATCTGCGCGCCGATCACATCGCCCAACACCCAGCCGAAGCCGTTGCCGTTGCCGTAGAGGTCGACCATCGTCGGCGGCGCCGCCGCCGGCGTCGAGTGGCAGACGAGGCAGTCCTTGTCGGTCAGGCGAAACGGGCGGGCGACGGTCAGGGACTGCCCGGTGGGCGTATCGCGGGTGCCGACGAATTCGGTGAGCTTGGGATCGTGCTTGAAGGCGTTGATGACGTCCGATTCCCAGTTGGTGGCGCGGTCGGACGGGTTGGTCGGGTTGAGCGCGGCTTCCTTGTAGGAGTAGTCGGGAAAATCCTTCTGGAGCTGGTGCAGCACGGTCTGCGCCGAATACGACGGAACCGTATGCGGCAGGAAGCGCACCGCGAGCTGGTCGACGATCAGGGGCCTGATCTCGTTCTGGGTGTAGCTGCGCACCGCCGTTCCGCTGCGCATGATGAGGGTGGCTTCGTTCAGCATCTGCCGGCGGGCTTCGTCCACCGTGATCTCGCGGGCGAGGAAGGTCGCGATCGCCAAGCCGACCAGAAAGGCGGCGATCATAACCAGATTGAACTTTGTGCGAAGGCCCACTTCATTCACCTCTTGTGCTTGTCGCTCAATGGACGCTGTTCACGAGTTTTGTCGCCTGTTCGGCGGTGAGGTGGCCCGTCAATTCGGCTTTGATCTCGAACTGATAACGGCGGATGGCCGCCCGGGTTTCGGGGCCGAAGGTGGCGTCGATCCGGCCAGAATAATATCCCAGGGTGGCCAGCACCACCTGGACCTGGCGCCGGTCCTGGTCGGACATGCCGTCCTCATCCACCATCGTGATCTGGCGAGGCGGCGGGGCGGCTGGCTGGGGGGCGGCCGGCTGCGGGGCGGCCGGCGGCTGAACGGCAGCGGGCTGGGGCGCCGCAGGTGGGGCGGGCGGCGCCGGCGGGGCCGGGGGCGGCCCACCCGCCAGGAACGAGCCCGGACCCGTCGCGGGAACGAAAGTGGCGGCGACGGTCGTTTCCTGGGCGAGTTGACGACGCATGCCGGCGACGAACGCCTCAAGGCTGACCTCCTTGGCGGCCACCTGATCGCGCAACGCCTGCGCAGCCGCCGTCGGTCCTTCAGCCGCACCCTGGTTGCTGGCGCCGATCACCGCGAATTTGCCCGGCTTTATCTGCTCGACGAGTCGCGCCAAGCCGGTAGCCGCGGCGTCAGGCGGCGGGAACCCGTCCAACACGATGAAGCCTGTGCTCTCGTTGACACGCTCCAGGCTGTCCACCAGGCTCTTGGAGATGACGCCTTGGGTGAGAACGTCGTTGTCGCGGGCAATGTTCGCGGAGGCGGGCAGGAGAAACGAGCGGCCGTTGAACTCGAGTGCATAGCCGCAATAGTACACGGCCGCAACGCTGGGCGGCGACGCCGCGGTGCGCTTGGCCAGGGCGCCGATGGCGGCGTCGAACTCCCCGCGCTTGACGTCGCTCCGCTCGACGATCTCGAAGCCCTTGCTGCGCAAGGCTTCGCGCACTGTCGCAGCCGAGGCGGCGCAACGCGGAAGCTCGGGCAGGTTGGCATAGTGCCCGTTGGAGACGATCAGGGCGATCCGCAACGGCTCGGAGCTTGCCGCGTCCAGGGTCCAACACACGCCGGCGATGCCGAGAAGGACAGTCACGAGGTGAGCGCGTTGCATGGTAACCTACAGGCTCGTGAGAGGTGTAAACTTTCCGCCGCACAACCACGGGAAGGGCTTCGCCTGTAACCCTTCACTATCGGCAAAGCAATAGCGGGAACACCCGGGAACACCATAGAACCGTCCAATTTGCACTGCGGACCACGGGCGCCGACAGGCTCGCAACATGGTCGTATTGTAGCGCGGCGCGACCGTCGAAGGGGGACGTCATGACAATGCCGACCGAGTCCGATGCCACGAGTCCAAAACATCTGCGCGACAAGTACGCCATCGTCGGCGTCGGCGAGACGACCTATACGCGCGGCTCCGGGAAGACGACGCGGGCGCTCGGCACCTGGGCCGTGCGCAACGCCATAGAAGACGCCGGGCTGAAGCCGTCCGATGTCGACGGCATGCTGTCCTACCAGTCGGGCGATTCCACCTTCGCCACGTTCATTGCCGGCGACCTCGGCATCCGCCTCAATTTCTACATGGACGTCTTCGGCGGCGGTTCCTCGACCGAGGCGCTGGTCGGCATGGCGATGGGCCTGATCGAGGCCGGCATGTGCAAGACCGTCGTGATCTTCCGCGCCATGAACGGCTACTCCCAGGTCCGCATCGGCGGCACCGGCGCACGCGCCGTGGCGCCGGTGTCGGGCGACATGCTGCACAGCCGCGCCTACGGCTGGCAGAGCGCGGGCCAGATGTTCAGCCTGAGCTTCATGCGCCACATGTACGATTACGGCACGCGGCCCGAGCAGGTCGCCGCCGTCAAGGCGATCCACAGCGAGCACGCGTCGAACAATCCCAAGGCCCTGTACAAGGAAAGGGTCAGCGTTGCCGAGGTGCTGGCGAGCCGCATCATCTGCAAGCCGCTGCACCTGCTGGACTGCTGCGTCGAAACCGACAACGGCACGGCGCTGGTCGTGACCAGCGCGGACCGCGCGCGCGACTGCCGGCATCCGCGCGCGCTGATCCGCGGCGTCGTCGGTCGCTGCAGCAAGCCGCGCATGGACATGCACTACCAGCACGGCCCGATCTCGACGGTCGCCGGGCGCTATGCGCGCGAGATCTTGTGGCCCAATGCCGGGGTCGGACCGGAGGATATCGACGTCACCGGCTCCTACGATGCCTTCACCTTCACCACGATGCTGCAGCTCGAGGACTACGGCTTCTGCAAGAAGGGCGAAGGCGGCAACTATGTGAGCGACGGCACGATCCGCCTCGGCGGACGGCGTCCCAACAACACCAGCGGCGGTCATCTGTGCGAAGGCTATACGCACGGCCTCAATATGGTGATCGAGAACGTGCGCCAGCTGCGCCACGACGCCGACGATTCCTGTCCGGTCGGCCCCGACGGCAAGCGGCAGCACACCTACGACTATCGCGAGGGCGGGTGCCGGCAGGTCCAGAAGTGCGAGCTCACCGCCAACATGGGCTGGGCGAACCCCGGCACCGGCTCGGCCATGGTCATGCGTCGCGACTGAGAAGAGGGGAGAGAACGATGGGAATCCAAGCCACCTATCTCGGCATGCCGCTCGACATCAACGATCTCGATGTCGAGAACCTGGCGTTCTTCAAGCACTGCGCCGCGCACGACTTCCATTTGCAGAAATGCGCCGCCTGCGGCCTGCTGCGCTATCCGCCAACGACGGGCTGTCCGTGGTGCGCCAGCCCGAAGTCGGAGTGGGTGGCCGTCGAGGGACGCGGCGCCGTCCATTCCTACAGCGAAGTTCATCACGCCATTCAGCCGGCCTTCAAGAGCCACTCGCCCTATCTCATCCTGCTGGTCGACCTCGATACCCAGAAGGGCCTGCCCACCGAGCAGGAGGCGTTGCGCGTCGTCGGCAATCTCGCGACGCCGGATGGCCGGTTGGCGCCGCCGGAGATGGTGCGCCGTGTCGGCATCGGCACGCGCGTTCGCATGGTCTTTGCCGACGTGACCGCGGGCCTCGCGCTGCCCCAATGGACCATCGATGAGGGCGCCACCCAGCCCGACAGGCCGTGGCGCTATCCGCAGGAGTGAGGGATTGGTCTCGGCCGCGCGCGCTGTGCTAGGCTGGCGGCCGGTCCGGCATGGAGGAGACACGTTATGAGCGATACCATGAGCCTGGCGCGGCGCGCCGATGCGCTGGAAGCCAAGATGGCGCAGGAACTCGACTACCTCGTCATCAAATCGCGCCTCCACATGCTGGCCGAGGGCGATCTCGGCTCGCCGCCCAATGCCGGCGCCCTGATGAAAGCCAATCCCAACGCGCGCGTCCTGATGGGCGACGACCCGCGCCTGCCGGCGATGCCGGAGAAGCCGACCCTGATCGACTTCTTCAGGCATCGTTTCGGCCCGTCCATGCACCTCCTGCAAAGCGCCCGGCACGCGGTGACCGCCGGCCTGCCCGAGAAGATGGTGCTGGCCTGCCTGCTGCACGACATCGCCGTGGTCGGCTTCATCCGCGGCGACCACGGCTATTGGGGCGCCCAGCTGGTCGAGCCCTATGTCGACGAGGAAGTGACCTGGGCGATCCGCGCTCACCAGGTGCTGCGCTTCTATCCCGACGAATCGGTCGGCTATGAATATCCGCAGGCCTACGTCGCCCTGTTCGGCGAGGACTACCAACTCGATTCCTACATCCAGGAAGACTACAAGCGGATGCGGAATCACAAATGGTACATGTCGGGCAGGCAGATTACGCTGCATGACATCTACTCGTTCGATCCCAACCTGCATGTCGAGCTCGACGAGTTCACCGACATCATCGGCCGCAACTTCCGCCAGCCCGAACAGGGCTTGGGCTTCGACAACAGTCCGGTCGCCCATATGTGGCGGGCCATGATCCGGCCGGCGAAGTATCTGTAGCGCATAGCGGTCCAGGGGAGGGGAGTTCGATGGCGCAGAAGTCCAAGGAACGGCGTTCCGTGGAGGTGCTGGCCGCCCTGCTTCCGGCAGGCGTGGCGGGACTGTCGATGGGCCTTGCCGCCGCCGATGCGAAGGCCTCGACTTCGGTCAGCGATTCGCCGACCGCCGGCAAATCCGTCGCCTCACGGCTCGAGGCCATTCGCGGTTCGGTGTCCGAAGCCTGGAAGCAGGCCATCGAGAAGTCCGAACCCTACGTCGCGGTCGACCCCGAGACGAAACTCGCCTGGTGGGGCAACGGCGGCTGGCGGAACGGCGGCTGGCACAACTGGGGTAACGGCGGCTGGCACAATGGCGGCTGGAACAATTGGGGCAATGGCTGGCACAACGGCGGCTGGAACAACTGGGGCAACGGCGGCCTGATCGGCGGCCTCCTCTCGCCCCTGTTCGGCAGTCCCTGGGGCAACGGCTGGCACAACTGGTAGCGCGAGCCGCCTCTCATTTGCCTCCCCCGTCACAAGGGGGAGGTGCCCCCGAAGGGGGCGGAGGGGGAAGGCCCCAGTCGAAGCATCAGCTCGCTTCAGATCATGATCATTGTCTTTCAGACAGCTCGCTGTGGGGCTTTTCCCCCTCCGGCCCTACGGGCCACCTCCCCCGTATAACGGGGGAGGCGCTTGATTTTTGTCAGGCCGTCTTGCTCCGGATGAACCCGCCGACCTCGAGGCAGCCGTCCCGCCCTTCCGACAGGATAGGCGCGAAGAGCGGGAAGACGTGCAGCATGTTCGGCCAAACGGCGAGGCGGACATCGACGCCGGCGGCATGCAGCTTCTCGGCGATGCGGGTGGCATCGTCCAAAAGCGTCTCTGCCGTGCCGACCTGAACCAGGATCGGCGGCAGGCCCTTGAGGTCGGCGTGGAGCGGGGCCGCCAAGGGCGTCTTCGCGTCCTTGCCGTTGAGGTAAAGCCCGGCCATCCACAGCAGGCCGTCCTTCTGCACCATGGGATCCTGCGCCGCGCGCGCCGTGATGCTGGTGCCGACGCCTTCGAGATCGACCCACGGCGAGATGACCACGGCGCAGGCCGGCAGGCCGAGCTTCTGGTCGCGCAGATTGACCAGGGTGGCGAGCGCAAGACCGCCGCCGGCGGAATCGCCCGCGATCGCCAGCCGGCTCGTGGTGAAGCCCTGCTGCAGCAGCCAGCGCCACGCCTTGGCCGCGTCGTCCACGGCCGCCGGGAAGGGATGCTCCGGCGCCAGCCGATAGTCGATCACCAGCACGCGGGCACCGGAGGCGGCGGAGATGTCGTAGGCGAGCCGGCGGTGCGTGTTGATCGAGCCAATGACGTAACCGCCGCCATGCAGGTGGAGCACCGCGCGCGTGGGATCGCAGCCCGGCGCCGTCACCCATTCCGCCGGCACGCCGCCGGCATCGACCTTCTCGCACTTGCCATCCGGTGCGCCGCCCAGGAACTCCCCCATCTTCTCGAACCGGGCGCGCACTTCGGCGACCGTGGGGTTTTCGGGGGCCGGACGCGAGCGGAGCAGGGTGACGAGGCTGTCGAGCTGGGCTGTTGTCATCGGGTTGATTCCTCACGCTTGGGGTGCCCGCGAGAGTGCGGACAACGGGCCTGCCAATTCAAGAGAGGATGCGGCGCCTCCCGGCAATGTGTCCGAGCCGCGAAACCGCACCATTGGGCGCGCGTCTTTTGACCGTATACTTGCAGCCCTCACCGGAGAGTCATCCATGCCAGCCGCCGCCAATCTTTCCCTGCTCGACGAGGTCAGGCTGCAGGCGGAGGTGATCGTGCCGGTGCTGCGGGCGCTCCGCGCCGAGATCGGCAAGGAGGCGGCCGACAGGATCGTGGGCGGAGCGCTGCGCCAATGGGCGCGCGATCTCTATCACCGTATCGGCGAGGCCAAGCAGGGCACGCCGCGGCAGAAATGGGATGCGGTGTGGGTCGAGGACATGCGGCCGCGAATCGGCGACGCGGTCGAGCGCGACATGCTGAAGGACGATGGGACAGTGCGCGAATACAACATCACGCGTTGCCAGTACGCCGAGTTCTTCCGCGCGCTGGGCGAACCCGAGCTGGGCGGTATCCTGCTCTGCGATTCCGACTTCTACATCGCCGATATCGGCGGCCCGGATGTCGAGTTCAAACGCACCCAGACGATCATGCAGGGCGCGGCCTATTGCGATTTCCGCTATCGCTTCAAATGATGCCGGCAAGCGACGGCCAAACCTACGACTACATCGTGGTCGGCGCCGGTTCGGCCGGGGCGGTGGTGGCCAACCGGCTGTCGGCCGACGCGCGCAACCGCGTGCTGCTGCTCGAGGCGGGTCCCGCCAGCCATGCCTGGTCGCGCATCCCGATCGGTTACGCCCGGCTGCTGACCAACCCGGCGGCCAACTGGCTCTACGCCTCCGAGCCCGAGGCCAACACCAACGGCCGCAAGCTTCCGGTGCCGCGCGGCCGGTTGCTCGGCGGCTCCAGCGCGATCAACGGCATGGCCTTCGTGCGCGGCCAGGCCCAGGATTTCGACACCTGGGCGCAGATCGGCAACCAGGGCTGGAGCTACGACAGCGTTCTGCCCTTCTTCAAGCGCATGGAAAGCTACGAGGGCGGCGACGAGCGCTTTCGCGGCCGCGACGGGCCGCTGCGCATCACCAATCCCGAACCGCGCGATCCGCTCTATGCGGCGCTGATCAGGGCGGCAGGCGAAGTCGGGATAGAACACAATCCCGACTACAACGGCGCCCGGCAGGACGGCATCGCCATGAGCCAGGCCTCGATCGCCAAGGGCCGTCGCATGAGCACGGCGCGGTGCTATCTCGATCCGATCCGCAAGCGCCAAAATCTCCATATCGAGACGGGTGCCTTGACCGAGGCCCTCGTGCTCGAGGGCAGGCGCTGCACAGGCGTACGCTATTCCGTCGGCGGCAGCCGGCGCGAGGCACGGGTTGCGCGTGAAGTCGTGGTCAGTGCCGGATCGATCAATTCACCGCAGCTGCTCGAATTGTCGGGCATCGGCCAGCCGGAACGCCTGCGCGACTTGGGCATCGAGGTGCGGCATGCCCTGCCGGGCGTCGGCGAGAACCTGCGCGATCATTATGCGCCCCGCACGCGATGGGCGATCGGCGCGAAGGGCATCACCTACAATGATAGGGGACGCGGTCTCGGCCTGGTGCGGCAGGCGCTTGCGCTACGCGCTCTTCGGACAGGGCCTGCTCGGCCATGGTCGGCGCGCCGATCCGTGCCTTCGTGCGTTCCCGCGAGGGCCTCGCCGCGCCGGACCTGCTGCTGGGCTGGGTGCCGATGCTGACCGAACCCGGACCCAAGGGACCGAGGATCGCCCGCCAGTCGGGCGTCACCTGCTACGCGCACCCGATGCGGCCGGAGAGCCGGGGCACCATCCACGTCGTCTCGTCCGATCCGCGTCGGCCGCCGGCCATCAACTTCAACTTCCTGTCGTCGCCGATCGACGCGGCGCTCACCGTGCGCGCGGTGCGCATCGCCTGCGCCGTCATGACCGCGCCCGCGATGGCCGATCTGCAGGTCACGGAAATCGCGCCCGGCGCCGGCCGGAGCGACGACGAAATACTGGACTGGGTCAGAAAGGTCGCGGAGACGACCTACCATCCGGTCGGCACCTGCAAGATGGGTTCGGACGCGATGGCCGTCGTCGACGCTCGCCTGCGCGTCCATGGCATCGAGGGACTGCGGGTCGCCGATGCTTCCATCATGCCGACCCTCACATCCGGCAACACCAATGCGCCATCGATCATGATCGGCGAAAAGGCGGCGGACATGGTGCTGAAGGATGGCGTCGCTGCACAATGAGATCGGAATGCTGATACGGCGACCCCGACCTCACCCTGAGGAGGCCTGCAGGGCCGTCTCGAAGGGTGGGATACACTCTCATTGTCGCCCATCCTTCGAGACGCCGCGCTGCGCGCGGCTCCTCAGGATGAGTTTGTCTGCGACTCAACATTCTATGAAAGCGAGCTCTAACTGAAATCCTCCGGGCGCAGCTCGATCGGGGTGCCGTGTGGCGTGCGGTCGGCGGCGTGGTCCCAGGCATCGTGATAGCGGGCCAGGGTCGTTGCGTCGGCAATACCCTTTTCCGCGACCAAGCGCTCGAGGGCGTTGAGCCAGTGCCGGTAATAGGTCTCGCCGGTGTCGGGATCGCCCGCCGCCTGCGCCCGCTTGATCTCGTCGCCGAGCGTGGCGGCCCACTCCGGCCAGGTGAACAGGCCGCGAGCATGCAGGGCGAGCGCCATGGCGAAGGCCTGCGCCTCCCAGGGTTCGCGAAACACCGGACCCTCGGCATCCGCCGGAATGCCGGGAACGGGAATCGTTTGCCGTTCCATCACGCCGGATCGAGATAAGGCTCGAAGGCGTCGATCGAGATCTTCAGGGTCGGGTCGGCGTCCGCGCCCCAGATTTCGCGGCCGTCGAACACGACCGTGTACAGCCACTGCGGATCGTCGCCGTGATCGGTCGCGACCGAATCGGGATAGGCGTGGCAGCCGTGGATCAGCTCGACCGTGCCCAGCTTGTCGCGCGCGTAGCGGGGCAGACGGGTGTGGGTCAGCGGGTTGATGTTCTTCGTCCGCACCTTGTCGCCCGGCTTGAACCGGGCAGGGCCTTGTTGCTGGCGGAAGTACGAGTTGCGCGTCATGTTGGACGGGACGACCTCGGCGGTGAGCTTGCGCGGCAGGGCCTTGCCGGGCCGCAACGCGTGGCCGGCAGCGATCTCGTCCTCTCCCACGAAGCCACGCTCGAGCAGGTTCTTCTGCATGCCCAGTGCCCAGCGCCAATAGTAGGAAGCGGCGAGATAGACGCGCGGGGGCAAGGCCTCCTGGGCGAACCGGCCATGGTCGATGTGCCAGGCCCCGGCGTAGCCCAGCGCCCGCTGCATGGCGAGCACGCGGCCTTCCCATCTCTCGTGAAACGGCGGCTCGTTGGGCTCGACCTCGACCTTGCCGAAGCCATCCATGCCGCCCATGTCGTGCACGCCGTTCAAGACGCGATCTCCGCGGGGGAGCGGGCAAGGCCGGTGCCGATCATCGAATCGCGCGTGACTAGGTCGGCAAGGCGTTCCTCGCTCCAGCCTTCGGTGCCGGCGGGACGCATCGGCACGACGAGGAAGCGCGTCTCGGCGGTCGAATCCCAGACGCGTATTTCGGTTTCCCTCGGCAGCGCGAGCCCGAAGTCGGCCAGCACGCCGCGCGGATCCTTGACGGCGCGCGAGCGATAGGGCGCCGACTTGTACCAGACCGGCGGCAGCCCCAGCACTTCCCACGGATAGCAGGAGCAGAGCGTGCAAACGATCATGTTGTGGCGCTGTGGCGTGTTCTCGACCGCCACCAGATGATCGCCGACGGGGCTGACATGGCCCAAGGTGGCGACCGCCGCCGTGGCATCTTTCAGCAGCGCCTGCCGGAAGGCAGTGTCGGTCCATGCCCGGGCGACGACGAGCGCACCGTTGCGCGGGCCGACCTTGGTCTCGTAGGCCTCGACGATGGCGTCGAGCGCCGCGGGGTCGATGTAGCCCTTTTCGGTCAGGATTGTTTCCAGCGCACGCACGCGCAGCTGGGTTTCCGACAGCTCGGAAGGGTGTTCGTCGTGATGATCGTGATCATGATCGGCCATGGCCAGGGCTCTCCGCAACGGAGTCGCTATCGTACCCAAGGCGACCGCGATGACAAGGCTCCGCCTGGGGCGACTCCGCGATCGAGCCGTTGTAGGCTCGCGCCCCTGACTGACGGAAAAAGCGGGGAGATCGAAATGGCTTTGAGCGGGGATCTGGTTCCGAGCACGCCGGCTGGCGGCATCGCCTTCACCGGCTGCGACATGCAAAGCGCGGCGGCAGCGGCGGCCGCTTCGGAGCCGCATGGGCATGGTCATGCCCATGCCCGGCGGCGCGAGGTCGTAGTCAACGGCAAGAGGGTCAAGACCATCGACATCCACGCCCATTGCGCGGTGCCCGCAGCCATGGCCGTCATCAAGCATCCGCTCGAGGCGCCGGGCCTGCTGATGACTGACACCAGCGTGCGCATCGCGGCGATGGACGCGCAGGGTATCGATGTGGAGGCGCTCAGCATCAATCCCTACTGGTACAAGGCCGAGCGCGACGCCGCGGCGGAGCTTATCAAGGTCCAGAACGAGACGCTGGTCGAATTCTGTGCGGCCAACCCGGACCGTTTCGTCGCCTTCGCGACCGCGGCCTTGCAGCATCCCGAGCTCGCCGCCGAGCAGGTCGAACACGCGGTGAAGAAGCTCGGCTTCCGCGGTGTCGGCGTGGGCGGCAGCGTCGCCGGCGAGGAATTGGCCAATCCCCAATTCCATCCGTTCTGGGCGAAGTGCGAGGAGCTGGGCGTGCTCGTCTTCATGCATCCGCTCGGCACGCGGGAGCTCGAGCCGAGCGGCCGGCTGGGCGGCAGCGGCCTTCTCACCAACACGATCGGTAATCCGCTGGAAACCACCATCGCCCTGTCGCACCTGATCTTCGAGGGCACGCTCGATCGCTTCCCCGGGCTGAAGATCTGCGCCGCGCACGGCGGCGGCTTCCTGCCGTCCTATGCCAACCGGTCGGACGCGGTGATCCGCACCTTCCCCGACCGGGTCGGCCCGCTGCCCAAGAAGAAGCCGACGGCCTATCTCAAGGACGGCCAGCTCTTCTTCGACACCATCGTGTTCACGCCCGAGGCGTTGCGCCACCTGATCGCCGAAAGCGGCCCCGGCCAGATCATGATCGGCACCGACTACCCGTTCCCGTGGACCAGCACGGAGATCGACCTTGTGCTGGGCACGCCGGGATTGAGCGACGACGAGCGCATCGCGATCCTGGGCGGCACGGCTGCTAGGCTGCTCGGCATCGCGCCCTGAGCGGACCGATGCCCTGACCGCGTCGCCCGGTCCATCGACCGAGAAAAAGTCCGGATTGGACGAGACGGGGTAGTCAACCCCCCTGGGGATTGGTAACGGAAGTTGAACCATCTCCTCGGTATTCTGCAGCGAGTTTCGCGGAGTTCTTGATGTCGACCACGCTCACCGTTCACCTGTCCGCCGCCTTCCTGGACGAGATCACTGGAACAACAACAGGCGCCCCAGGAGCAGGCACCCAGCATGGCACCTGGGCCTATCTATGGAACGAGACGCCGCCGCCGGACGTGGCGCCATCGCCGCTCCTGCCGGCGGGCGCGGCGGCCAATTTCACTCCGCTCGTCCTGAACGGCGCGCTCAGCTCCAACGTCACCTTCAACGCTGCCAACAACGACTACGAGGTCGTGGTCAACCTGACCAACTCCTCGCTGGGCTCGGTCTCGAGCAGCTCGGCCTATCTCATCGTGCAAAGCGAGGATCCCGGCAGCCACACCGACCTCACGCAGTCGACCGCCATCGGCAGCACCATCGGCAACATCGCGCCCAATGCCCAGGCCTGGAACTACGGCTATGCCGCGTTCGAGTTCAACCTCCAGAACAAGTCCGCCGACCAGGGCGACCTCACGGCGATCCCGGGCTTTGCCCAGCATCTCGCGGTGAACATCGACTACGACAACGCGACCAGCCAGTCGCGCGGCTACGCGCTGACCGGGCAGGCTTTGATCACGGCGTTGTCGGCGGGTCACAGCAACGCGGAGCTCACCTATCCCACGTCCTCGACGGGAACGCCCTTCAGCCCGTTGGACGGTCAGGTCTCGATGCTGAACTCGCCGTCCAACGGCACGTTCGGCCCTGCCGCGTATCCGACCTCGGTCTGGAGCAGCTATCTCGGCGCTGTCGCCAGTCAGACCGACATGGTCCTGTCGGGCGTCACCAACGGTGAGCCCGACGCCAACGGCATCTGGCACAACAGCCAGTATTACTCGTACACGGTCTCGAGCCAGACCCTGGCGGCAGGAGCCTGGGGCGCCTCCGGCACCTACTTGGTGCTCAGTCCCAACGCGGACAGCCAGACTCAGGGATACATCCTGATCAACGAGGCCACGCTGCAGAGCAACCTGTACGCGGCGGGCCAGGGCACCATGTCGATCTGGGAGGATTCCGGGTTCACGCAGCCCTACGCCGTTCCCGGCAGCGCACCGTTCGGGTCGGCGGAGACGAATGTGATCGGTCTCTCCACCAACAACCAGTGGGGTAACCTGCTGACGCCGCTGTTCACGGGCTTCACTGCCGGGTACTGGGACACCACTGTCAGCTCGCCGAACACAATGATGCCGGCGACGGCGTCCCCGACGAACCTGGGTGGCGGCCCGATCAATCTCGACCAGACGCTGAACTGGTCCTCCACCTATGCCTTCGACAGCCATCGGGTCGGCGCGCCGCCCAGCTACCAGCACTACGATCCCTACACGCAGGAGTTCTTCAACAACTCCAACGTCTACGGCTCGGCGTTTTCGGACAACCTTTCGTCGGATATCACGCCGGGGCCGCTAATCCCGCTGTCGCAGCCTGACGGTACGCAGCAGAATGTCAGCAACATAGATCTCTATGTCTATGGCTCGGGGGAGACGGACCCCTACTACACGGTGCCGGTGGGAGCGATCTATCTGCCCCTGGCGTCGGCGCAGCCCGACTACCTCGCCATTACGCCCACGACCTACGCCGGCAGCGGCCCGCAGCTGATCGTCACCGGCCAGACCGCCGGCCTGTTCCCCCAGTCCGATCTCACCGTCCAGTTTGGCATCTACCAGGGCGGTGGCAATTTCACCTATGTGCCCCTGCCGGCCAGCCAAAACAGCAACACCGGCGCGGTGGACTACTGGCAGAACTACAATGTCAGCAACAATGGCGGATCGTGGTCGATCACATCTGGCGGACCGAACGTCGAAGGCACGTTCATCGTCAACGGTCTGCCGACGCTGAACGGCGCGGCGTCAGGCCAAGTCTATTGGTATCAGCTCGTCTTCTCCGACGGCCACGGCGACCAGAAGGTCTATAACTTCTACAGCGAGGCCGGCGCGACCGCGGGGTCGATCCTGACCGCCAGCGCCGACTTCGCCGCCGACGGCGGCGCGACCCTTGCCCCGGTGGCGGGCCAGCCTGCGGAAATGAAGCTCACGCTTAACCCGGCCCTTTCCATGCCATTGGGCATGCTCACCTTCGACTACAACAACCAGTTCGCGTCGACGCCTGCCGCCCCCGTGATCGGCACGGTGGGGGATAGCGGCTTCACCTCCTTCGCCGGCCAGAGCGGCATGGGCATCATGTCAACCGGTGCCCCCAGCATCACCATCAGCACGGGCTCGGAACTGGCCTTCGGCTGGACCGGAACCAACAGCTACGCGGGCGCCAACCCCGTACCGACGGGCGGCGGCTACACCGCCGGCTGGACCTCGGCCTATACCAACAAGATCAACGCCGGCAACATCGCGGAGATCAGCTTTTTCGATACTTCCGACCAGCAGCCGCTCAACCTGATCGCGCAGGCCACGGCGGATCTCGACGGCCAATGGACGACCGGGGGGGCGACGCAGCTCGGCAACGGCACTTTCACCGTGACGATGCAGGAGTATCTGCCGGACGGCAGCACGGTGTTCGGCAGCGGCACCAGCGCCCCGGCCCCTGCGAGCGCGCAGCTCACCCTGACCGTCAATATCTCGCAATTGACGCTCGAATCGACGGCCGCCGGTAATGGCCTCGAGTTCGCGCCCCACCCCGCGATGGGCAACGGCGGCGGCAACTGGCTTCACTTCGATCCCGGCCCGGCCATGCACCTGCCGCAGGGCGCGGAGATCCTGATGTACGCCACGCTGCCGGACGGCACCCTTGTGGCGCGCGACGGATCGACAGGTTCCGACGTCACGATCGGCGACGCCACGCTGTCCCGCATCGGCTCGATGGTGAGCGACGACGGAAAGAGCCTGATCAAGCTTGAGCAGGCTTTCTTCCTGCCCGACGACGAGCAGCTTCATTTCGCGGTGCTCAATCCCGACGGCACACTCAACACCCACCCTGATATCCATGTCGGCCCGCAAAGCGATGGCTCGCTGGCGGTGACGGTGGGCAACATGACCTTGGCCGCCAAGGTCGACAACAACATCACTCACGAGACGTATCTCGCCGGCGAGCAGCACGAAACCGATACGCCCCTGGTTTACCTGCTCAAGGGTGAAACGCTCCACGTCGAGGTGGCGGGCAGCGCCAACAACGTCAATACGCTGCATTTCGTGCGTTTCGACGTCGATCCCAATACCGGCGGCGCGAGCGTGGGCGGCGTGGCCTATGGCAATACCGACGCCTTCCGGGCTGCCGTGCAGCAGAATTGGGACCAGGGAATCTCGGTGCAGAACGGTCATGGAACATTCGACGTGCCGGGAAACTGGACGGTTGCCGGCAAGTCGGGCTTCTATGCGCCCGTGCTGGCCACCCAGAACGGCGACATCTTCGTGGTCGGCACGGCCAATGTCGACGGACACGAGCATGTCCGGGCGTTTGGCCAGAACACCTTCGGCTTCGAGGACCTGCGCGCCGACCAGCACAGCGATTTCGATTACAACGACATGGTCGTGAAGTTGATGACGGCGGCGGACTGGCCCCTGCACTGATCGGCAGGGCGAGGACGGACAACAAGATCAATCGGGGGAACGCATGGAACTGAAAGGTACGGTTGCCGTCGTTACCGGCGGCAATGGCGGGCTCGGTCAACGCATTTGCCACGCGCTCGCGGCCGAGGGCTGCCATATCGCGGTGGTCTATGCCCAGAGCAAGGACCAGGCGGACGGCGTCGCGCGCGATCTGGAAAAGCACCAGGTGACCGCCGCCACCTTCGCCTGCGACGTGACCCAGCGCGACCAGGTGCAACGCCTGGTCGACGACGTCATCAAGCGCTTCGGCAAGCTCGACATCCTGGTCAACGACGCCGCCTACAACAAGTCGATCCCCTTCACCGATCTCGACGGCCTCACCTACGAGGAGTGGACCAAGATCATCGACATCAACCTCACCGGCCCCATGCTTCTCACCAAGGCCGTGGGACCGGTCATGAAGCGCCAGGGCAGCGGGCGGATCGTCAACATTTCCTCGGTCGCGGGGCTCGGCCCGACCGGTTCGTCGATCGCCTATGCCGTCTCCAAGGCGGGCCTGATCCATCTCACCAAGTGCATGGCCGTGGCGCTGGCGCCCGAGGTGCTGGTGAATTGCGTGGCGCCCGGCCTGCTCGAGGGCACGCGCGCGACGGCAAACCTGCGGCCCGAGCAGGTCGCGATCGGCCGCAAGGCGTCACTGCTCGGCAAGGCCGCCGACAAGGACGACGTCGCCGACCAGGTGGTCACCATGTGCCGCACCAACACCATGACCGGCCAGACCCTGGTGATCGACTCCGGCCGCACGTTTCATTGACTGCTGGGGCGCGCCACTCCAGTGGCGCTCTTATTCTTCCGGACCGCGAGCGTCTCGCTCGCTCAAGAATCGTGAGCGAGCGAGACGCTCGCGGTCCGGAAGAGCATGAGAAAGATGCGCCACTGGAGTTGCTCACCAGCGAGTCAGACCCTCGAGAATGCAACCTCATTGGAGCGCGGACCTCCAGGTCCGCATCATGAGCTTGAGCGGACCTGGAGGTCCGCGCTCCGCTGATTCGCCCTTAGTTTCTTGTCAGTGGCGCGTTCCCAGCGATGATCAAAGCTTCAATTCAGGGACGTCCATCCAGCGCTGCTCGGCCGCGCTTCGATAGGCCAGATCAGCGAGCTGCACCGCCTTCGCACCCTCGACCAAGGTCGGCAGGTACGGCGCATCCTCGGCGACATGGTGCAGGAACGCCTCCCAGCACTGGCGGAAGGGATTCTTCGCGCCCGGCACGTCCGGCACTTCCTTCCAGTGCGCCATCAGGTCGACGCCGCCCGGCCGGGCCGCGGCGGTGAAGGCCTCCGGCGTCTCGGCCGCCGATTGGGTGAAGCAGCGGAAGCGCCCGGCCACGGCCGAACCCTGGGTGCCGTCGATCTGCACCACCATGGTGTCGTCGCGCCGCGGTCGCGTCGCCCAGCTGTTGGTGATCATGCCGACCGCGCCGCCCTGCATCTTCAGGAGCGCATAGTTGGTGTCCTCGGCGTCGACCGCGTAGCGGCGCCCGGCTTCGTCGACCCGTTGGGGGATCGCCGTGGTCATCAGCGCGCAGACACCGGTGACCGGCGCCACCAGCCGGTCGATCATGTAGCGCCAATGCGCCATCATATCGAGCGCCAGGCCGCCACCGTCGGACTTGCGGTAGTTCCAGCTCGGACGCTGGCATTCCTGCTCGGTGCCGTCGAAGATCCAGGAGCCGGCGTCGATCTTCACCGACAGGATGCGGCCGAAGAACCCCGACTTGCTGACGGACAGCAGCTTGGCGAAGCCGGGCAGGAACAGCTTGTCCTGGATGACGCCGTGCCTGAGGCCGGCGCGCTCCGCCAGTCGCGCCAGTTCCATCGCCTCGTCGACCGTGGGCGCCGTCGGCTTCTCGATGAAGATGTGCTTGCCCGCGGCGATCGCCTGCCGGACGCGCTCCGGCCGGCCGCCCGTTGCCGAGCAATCCATGAAGATCTGCTCCGGACCCGCCAGCGCCTCGCCGAGCTTCGTCGTCCAGCGCGGGTTGCCGTGGGCGGCGGCCAGCTTGACGAGTCGCCCGGCGTCGCGGCCGACGAGCAGCAGTTCCGGGATCAGCCGGTCGCCGTTCCCGAGCTTCAGCCCGCCCTCGGCGGCGATGGCCAGGAGATTGCCCATGTGCTGGATCGTCCCCATGCGGCCCGTGGCGCCGTTGATGATGACGCCAATTCGACGATCGCCCATGTCTGTCTGCTCCCCGTGTCAGTTGCTGCCATCGTGACGGCCGCCGGGGTGTCTGCCCTGGCCGGGTCCGCCAATCCGTCGCCGCCGTCGCTAGCTCGAGCTCGCCCGGCCGGGCGGCCCGACGGGCGGGTCGGTGCGCTCGAAGCTCGGTCGCGTCGCATGCCGCTCGTAGTAGCGGCTTAGATGTTTTGCCGACGCGACGGCCGTCAAGCCTTCAGGTGCCTGGCGGACTCGATGGAGGATCGGCAGCAGGTTGATGTCGGCGAAGGTGAACTCCTCGCCGACGAGATAGCCGGTTCTCGCGACCGCCTTGTCGAGAACGCCGATCTGATCGCGCACCGCCGGCATGACAGCGTCGATCGCCTGCCGGTCGGGTTCTCTACCGGCGAGCTTCGGGACGATATAGGCGAAGAGGTATGTGCGGATCAGGGTGCGGTCGATCACGGTGTTGACCAGCGAGACCCATTGCTCGGTGAGGGCCGTGAGATGGGGATCTGAGGGGAAGACGAACGGGGCCGGGAAGCTCCGATCGAGATAGGTGGCGATGGCCTTCGATTCGAAGAGTTCGACATCGCCATGGCGCAGCACCGGCATCTTGCCGAAGGGATGGATGGCAAAAAGCTCCGGTGCGTGGAGCGGCGTCTCCGTCAGCACGTACTCTATCCCCTTTTCCTCGCAGACCATGCAGGCAACGCGGGTGTAGGTCGATCGTATGGAACCGATGATCTCGGGTGTCGCCATCGCGCGCCTCTCTGGGTATCGGTCTGTGATCCTGGTCAGGCGGTGGCCGTCAAAGCCCGCGCCGCTTCGCGCGCGCGGGTGACGCCCTCGCGTGCCATGTCGGCGCACAGGCCGGTATAGGCGGTCGGGTCCAAGAGTTTGTTGATCGCCTTCTTGTCCATGTGCGCGGTGAGGCGCGTGTCCGCCGCCAGAAGGTCGGAGAACGACTTGCCTTCGACGAAGGCCGCTTGCGCCGCGTCATATACAACGTCATGCGCATGCTGACGGCCGATCGCGGCGCCCAGGTCCAGCATCACCGCTTCGGCCATGATCAGCCCGCCGCCCAGGTCGAGGTTTGCCCGCATCCGCTTCGGATCGACGCGCAGGCCGCGCATGATCTCGCCCAGCCGGCTCAGGATATCGCCCGTGGCGATGCAGGCGCGCGATTCGGCGCTGTCCATCATCAGGCTGGTGGTGCGATCGGCCTCGTGCTCGGTCGTCATGGCTTCGAGCGCCAGCGGCACCAGCGCGCGCACCTCGGCCGCGGCGGCGATGATGTCCTGGCAGAGCTTTGGGTTCCGCTTCTGCGGCATGGTCGAGCTGCCGACGGTGCCCGGTGGCACGGGCTCTTCGACCTCGCCGAACTCGGTCTTCATCAGCGTATAGACCTCGCGCGCGATTTTGCCGCTGGTGGCGGCGAGCAGGCCCAGGATGCAGATGTTTTCCGCCAGATGGTCGCCGATGGCGCGCGACGGCACGGTCATGGAGCCGAAGCCTAGCAGTCGCCCGATCGCCTGCTGCACCGGCGGCCCTTGCTTGCCCAGCGAGGCGTAGGTACCGGCGCCGCCGCCCAGCATGGCGATGAACAGGCGAGGGGCGGCCTGGTGCAGGCGCTCGACATGGCGCAGCAGCTCGTCGATCCAGACCGCGACCTTGTAGCCGAAGGTGGCGGGCACGGCGTGCTGGCCATGCGTGCGCCCGGCCATCGGCATGTCGGCCGTGCGCTCCGCCAGGTCGGCCATGGCGGCCAAAACCTCGCCGATCTGGCGCAGGAAGATCGCGTGGGCCTGGCGCAGCACCAGCAGGTCACCGGTCTGGGTGATGTTCTGCGTGGTGGCGCCCCAATGTACCCAGCCGCCATGCGATTCGCCCACGATGCGGCCGAGTTCCCAGACCAGCGGGACGATCGTGTGGCCGGTGCGCGCGAAGCCTTCGTCGATGCGCGCCCGGTCCATCAGCTCAAGCCGCGCCTTGGCGGCAATGGCCTCGGCCGCGTCGGCCGGAATGATGCCGAGCTCGGCCTGCGCGCGGGCCAGCGCGGCCTCGACGTCGAGCCACGCCTGCCATCGGTTTTCCAGCCGATAGAGGGCGCGGATGCCGGGATCGGCGACGCGGGTCGCGGTCGGGAGAGTGTCGCTGGTGGCGGCCATGCCGGACGACTCCATCATTGCTGCGCGATGCGCGCTGTGAACGCCACTGTGCTTAAGGCCATTCAGGCCGGGGAGGTCAAGCGGCGGACGCCGTGAAGCCCGCATCTTGGCTCTGCAGGATGAGCAATACTAAAACGCAGCAGGCGTTCGGCTTCCCAAAGATGAATTTTCGGGCGCTATGGCGCCCGATTATTCCCTCGGCATCCTTCTGCCGCGAGGAATTGCTTAAGTTATTCGATATTTACTTGACTATCGCTTAAGATGAGATTAGGGTCCTCGCCTACATGACTTGAGGCCGATGATGGATGGTCTTGGATGTCCTTCGCGTTGGCGGAATTTGCCGAACAGCCCGTACCGCAGGCGGAGAGCCCTTGAGGAGGCTTCCGAGCCGGCGCGTCGTGGCGAGGCCGAAGCTACAGGAACAATCTCGATGAAATATTCCTCAGGCCTTCACCTGCTCGCCCAGCCAGTCGATCGCCGCCTGCGCGCCTCCCTTGCCGTGCGGGACGCCCAGCGCCTGGAGCCCGACCTCGATGACGCTCAGCGTGCCCAGGATCATCGGCGCGTTGACATGGCCCATATGGGCGATGCGAATAGCCTTGCCCGAAAGCTCGCCGATACCCTGGCCGAGAACCACGCCGCATTGCTGGTTGCAGAAGGCGCGCAGCGCCTCCGGATCGTGGCCGCCGTTCATCAGCACGGCGGTGACCGTGTTGGACCGTTCGGCCGGCTCGATGATGTTGAAGCCGATCGCCTGGCCTTCGGCCCAGATGCCGACGGCGCGGCGCACCGCTTCGGCCAGCAACATGTGCCGCCGGAAGACGTTGTCGAGGCCTTCCTCGAGCAGCATGTCGAGCGCCTGGCGCAGTCCGAACAGCAGGTGTTCGGGCGGGGTGCCGGCGTATTTCTGGTAGTGCTGGTCGCCCTCGCGGTCGGTCCAGTCCCAATAGGGCGTGCGCAGCCCGGCCGTCTTGTGCACCGCGCGTGCGCGATCGTTGGCCACGACGAAACCCAGCCCCGGCGGCGTCATCATGCCCTTTTGCGAGCCCGACATCGCCACGTCCACGCCCCAGGCGTCCATCTCGAACGGCATGCAGCCCAGCGAAGCCACCGCGTCGACCATCAGCAGCGCATCGTGGCCGGCCGCGCGCATCGCCTGGCCGATCGCCGGGATGTCGTTCACGACGCCCGAGGCGGTGTCGATCTGCGCCACCAGCACGGCCTTGATGGTGCGATCCTTGTCCGCCTTGAGGCGCGCCTCGACTTCGGCCGGCCGCACGGCGCGGCGCATGTCGCCCTTCAGCACCTCGACCTTGACGCCCATGCGACGGGCATTCTCCCCCCAGCCGATGGCGAAGCGGCCGCTTTCCAGCACCAGGATCCTGTCGCCCTTGGACAGCACGTTGGTGAGGGTGGCCTCCCAGGCGCCGTGGCCGTTGGCGATATAAATGTAGGCGCGGCCCTTGGTGTTGAACACGCGGGCGACGTCGCGCAACAGCCCATCGGTCAGCGCCAGCAGCGGGCCCGAATAAATGTCGACCGCCGGACGATGCATCGCCCGCAGCACTTCGTCGGGCACGTTTGTCGGTCCCGGAATCGCCAGGAATTCACGCCCTGCACGCACGCTCATCTTCTTCCTCCACACGCCTCAGGCATTGCACCGCTGCAAGACACTAGCACAACCGCCCTGTCAATGAGCGACCGTCGCCGGCTGATGACCCAAAGTCGATTGCTTCGTCCGTCATACCTGACCTACCGTCGGCACGGACATCATTTGAAAAGATAGGCTGCTTCACGCCCATGCCTGCCAAGACCAGCTTGCCCGCCTCGTCGGGTTTCGATGCCCTGAAGTGGCGCTGCATCGGCCCCTCGCGCGGCGGCCGCGTCGTCGCCGTCTCGGGCGATCCCGTCAACAAGATGGTGTTCTACTTCGGCGCCTGCGCCGGCGGCATCTGGAAGACGGTGGATGGCGGCGTGTTCTGGCAATGCGTCTCCGATGGTTTCATGGGCAGTGCGGCGCTGGGCTCGATCGCGGTGGCGCCCTCGGATCCCAACGTGATCTATGCCGGTACCGGAGAAACGGCGATCCGCCTCGACGTCTCCTATGGCGATGGCCTGTACAAGTCGACCGATGCCGGCCGCACCTGGAGCCATGTCGGGCTCAGGAACAGCAAGTTCGTCGGCCGCATCTGCATCCATCCGCAGAATCCCGATCTCGTCTATGTCGCGGCCCTGGGCGACGTGTTCGGTCCCAATTCAGAGCGCGGCGTCTACCGCTCCAAGGACGGCGGCAAGAGCTGGCAGAAGATCCTGCACCGCAGCGACGTGGCGGGCGCGATCGATCTCTCCATGGACCGCACCAACCCGCGCATTCTGTTCGCCTCCATGTGGGAGGCGCGGCGCAACTTCTGGAACATATCGAGCGGCGGCCCGGGCAGCGGATTGTTCCGCAGCACCGACGGCGGCGATACCTGGCAGGAGATCTCGCGCAACCCTGGCCTGCCGGACGGCCTGCTCGGCAAGATCGGCGTATCCATATCTCCCGTCCGCGCGGGCCGGGTCTGGGCGCTGATCGAGGCCGAGGGCGACAAGACCGGCCTCTACCGCTCCGACGACCTCGGCGCGCGCTGGACCCAGGTTTCGGCCAATCGCGACCTGATGCATCGGCCCTGGTACTACACGCACGTCTTCGCCGACACCGGCCACGCCGACACGGTCTACGTCACCAACCTGCAGATGTGGAAGTCGACCGACGGCGGCACGAGCTTCAGCGAGATCACGACCCGGCACGGCGACAACCACGACCTGTGGATCGACCCCAACGATGCGAGCCGCATGATCGAGGGCAACGACGGCGGCGCCCACGTCTCGTTCAATGCGGGGGCGTCGTGGTCGACGATCTACAATCAGAAGACGGCGCAGTTCTATCGTATCGACGTCGACAACCAGTATCCCTACCGCGTCTACGGCACCCAGCAGGACAACACCTCGATCTCCGTGCCGAGCGCGTCTGAATGGGGCGTGATCACGCTGGCCGACTGCTCCTATCCCGGCACCGGCGAGAGCGGCTTCATCGCCGTCAACCCGCGCGACCACAACATCGTCTATGTCGGTGCCGTGGGCTCCAGTCCCGGCGGCGCGGGCGCGCTGCAGCGCTACGACCATCGCACGCGCCAGATCCAGCTGGTCAACGTATGGCCCGAGGAATCGACGGGCATCGCGCCCAAGGACCTGAAATACCGCTTCGCCTGGACCTTCCCGATCGTGTTCTCGCCGCATGATCCCGGCACGCTCTATGTCGGCGGCAACTGCGTGTTCCGCACGCGCGACGAGGGCATGAGCTGGCAGCGCATCTCGCCCGATCTCAGCCTGAACGAGCGCGCCCGGCAGGGCCATTCCGGCGGCCCGATCACCCGCGAAAGCGCTGGCGCCGAGGTCCACGCGACCTGCGCCTGCGTCGTGGAATCGCCGCATCGCCGGGGCGAGATCTGGGCGTCGACCGACGACGGCCTGGTCCATGTCACGCGCGACGACGGCAAGAGCTGGAAGGACGTCACGCCCAAGGGCATGCCGGAACTGGCCTACGTCGGCTGCGTCGAGGTCTCGGCGCACGAGGCCGACACGATCTATGTCGCGGCCACGCGCTACAAGCTTGCCGACTACAAGCCCTACCTGTTCAAGACGACCGACGGCGGCCGCACCTGGAAATCCATCAAGGGCGACCTGCCGGCCGACGAGATCACGAGAGTGGTGCGCGCCGATCCGGTCGCCGCGGGCCTGCTCTATGTCGGCACCGAGACCGGCATTCATTTCAGCCTCGACGACGGGGCGAGCTGGACGCGCATGGGCGGCGGCCTGCCCGTGGTGCCGATCTACGACCTCAAGCTCAAGGACAGCGACCTCGTGGCGGCGACGCATGGCCGCTCGTTCTGGATCCTCGACGACGTGACGGCATTGCGCGGCCTGGCTCTCAAAGAAAAGTCGGGCGGCCGCAAGACGACGCGGCTGTTTGCGCCGCGCACGGCGATCCGCACCAAGCTGCACTGGAGCGCCGGCGCCAATGTGCGGACCGGCATCGCCTACGGTCCGGCCTTCGGCATTGACGGCAGCACCGTGCTGGTCGAACGGGCGGACGGCACCCGCTTTCGCGAGCATCTCGACGTCGGCGAGAACCCGCCCAACGGGGCGATCGTCTATTACTGGCTGGCCGAGGACGCCAAGGAGCCGGTGGTCCTGACTTTCCGCGACTCGGGCGGCCGCAAGATCGTGGCCCTCTCGAGCGACGACAAGGACGCTCCGCCGCCGCGCAAGCCCGGGACCAAGGCCGGGCTGAACCGCTTCGTCTGGGACATGAAGCATCCCGGCCCGACCAAGATCGACTATGGCCTGGCGCCGCCCAGGCCCAAGCCGCTGGTGCCCGATCCCGAGAATCCGCCCGGTCCGACCGTCGTTCCCGGCGACTACGCCGTCGATCTCGAGGTCGCCGGCAAGACCCATTCGGCGCGCTTCACCGTGGTCAAGGACCCGCGCCTGTCGGCGACGCCCGCCGACTACGCCGCCCAGTTCGCCTTGCACAAGGAACTGGTGGCGGCGCTGTCCAAGCTGAAGGTGGCGCTCAATCGCCTGCGCCGCACCAGGCGGCAGCTCGACGAGGTGGCCGACCGCGCCGGCAAGGGCGAGCGCGCCCTGCGCAATCGCGCCCGGGCGATCGGCCTGAAACTCTCGGCCATCGAGCGCGTGATGGTCGACCCGCAACGCAAGTCGGTGCGCGACGTGCTGCGCAACCCGGCGGGCCTCAACGACACGCTGTTCGACATGATCGCCATGACGACGACCGCCGACGCGGCGCCGACCTGCCAGACCAAGGCGGTGTCGCGCGAGGTGATGGACAAGGTCGACAGCGAGGTCGCGCGGTTCGAAGCGCTTGTGACAGGCGACATCGCGGCGCTCAATGCGGCGCTCGCCAAGGCCCGCGTGGCACACGTGACGGCCGCCTAGCATCGGCAGGGGGACAGACCATGGACTTCATCGAGCAGCTCTTCGGCCTCTCGCCCGACAACGGCGACGGCTCGACCGAAATCCTGTGGCTGGTCGTCCTGGCGGTCGTCATCGTGGCGTTCGTGTATTTCAGGATCCAGCGACGCCGCGCGCGGCGCTGAGTTTCAGTCGCCCATGATCCAGTCGGCGCCGGAGGCGCGCGCGACCTCGCGCACCTTGGCCAACAGGTTCGGGCCGACGGGGATGCCGGTTTTGCGGCGCTGCTCGGCCGTGCGCCGCTCGGGATCGCCGGCGACCAGGACGGGCCGCGCCGGCATCGGCGGGCCTGGTGGCGCGCAGCGTGTCGCAGAAGGCCGCGACGTCGGCGCGGAAGTCGGCGGCATCGCGGAACAGGCCGGGATCGAGCGCCAGCAGGAAGTGGCCGATGCCCATCGTGCCGGGCCGCGTCGTGTGCTGGGGATCGGTGATCATGCTGGCACCGGAGAGCGCGGCGGAGAGGATGTTGACCATGGCGGAGAGGCCGTAGCCCTTGTGGCTGCTGCCCTCCGGCGTGCCGCCGAGCGGCGTCATGAATCCGCCCTTGCTGACCTCGCGTGGGTCGGTGCTGGGCTTGCCTTCGGCGGTGACCAGCCAGCCGGGCGGTGTGGGCAGATTCTCGTTGGCCTTGTTGCGGATCTTGCCGGCGGCCACCGTCGTGGTGGCCATGTCGAGCAGGAAGGGCTCGCCCGGCTCGGCCGGGCGCGGCGAAGGCGATGGGGTCGGTGCCGAGGCGGGCCTGGGCACCGAAAGTGGGGGCGACCTGGATACCGCTGGCGGACGTCGTGACCATGCCGATCAAGCCCGGCCTCGACCGCCATCAGGGCATAGAAGCCGCAGGCGCCGAAATGCGCCGAGTTGCGCACGGCGGCGACGCCGATGCCGGTCGACTTCGCCTTGTCGATGGCGAGCTCCATGGCGCGCCGCGCATTGGCGTGGCCGAGACCGCTGCCGCCGTCGATCAGCGCCGAGACCGGCGTTTCGCGAATGACGGTCGGCCGGGCGCGCATGTCGATGCGGCCGGCGCGGCGGCGTTCGTCGTAGGGCGGCACCATCGAGATGCCGTGCGTGTCGATGCCGTGCAGGTCGGCCCAGCTCATGATCTCGGCGGTGCTGACGGCGGCTTCTTGCTGCATGCCCCAGGCCCGCAGGATGAGCTCGAGCTGCTTTCGATGAGTGGCGTAGGGGGCGGGCATCTGTCTTCCCTCGTCTGGCTTTCGGAGCGACGAGACCTTAGCACCGGCGATCCTGAGCGCGTCCATCGCCCGGTTCGCAGTGCGGCGTCGGGTGCGGCGTTGACGACACCCGGGAGGTACAGGCAGGTTCCCCCTCAAGAGCAACAGGGGAGGACAAGCCGTGGCCGGTGATATCGATCTTCAAACGGAGCGCCGCCACCGAGGCAACAGCATCACCCGTCGTCGAGACCGCGTCGGGCCGCGTCGCCGGAGTCACATCCGGCGGCGTGCACGTCTTCAAGGGCATTCCCTACGGCGCTTCGACCGCCGGCGCCAACCGCTTCATGCCGCCGCGCAAGCCCGAGCCGTGGAGCGGCGTGCGCGAGGCGACCGCCTATGCCGGCCGGTCGCCGCAGGCCGCCGCCGCGCGCGCAGCGGCCGGAGCTGGCGACTGTGTGGGGGCCGGTCGACACGCTGCCGGTCGGCGAGGACTGCCTGACCCTGCATGTCTGGACGCCCGGCCTCGACAATGCGAAACGCCCGGTGATGGTCTGGCTGCATGGCGGCGCCTTCTCCTACGGCTCGGCCAACTCGCCGCGCTACGACAGCACCAATCTCGCGCGGCGCAACGACGTCGTGGTCGTGGCCGTCAACCATCGGCTCAACATCTTCGGCCATCTCGATCTGTCGCAGCATCGGTGGCGAGCGGTTCGCGCAGTCCGGCAATGTCGGCGTGCTCGATCTGGTCGCGGCGCTGGAGTGGGTGCGCGAGCACGCGGCGCGCTTCGGCGGCGATCCGGGCAACGTCACGATCTTCGGCCAGTCGGGCGGCGGCGGAAAGGTGAGCGCGCTGCTGGCGATGCCGCGCGCCAAGGGACTGTTCCACAAGGCGATCGTGCAGAGCGGCGCCAGCGTGCGCTTCGCCGAGCGCGAGCGTACGACGCGGCTCGCCGACGCCGTGCTGAAGCATCTCGGCCTCGGGCGCGACCAGCTCGACGCGCTGCAGGCGCTGCCGCTGGCGCGCCTGCAGGAAGCGGTCACGCCGGCGCAGGCGACGTTGCCGCGCCCGCGCCATCCGCTGCTCGACCGCTACAATTTCGGGCCGGTGATCGACGGCAGCGTGCTGCCGGCCATCCGTTCGATCCCGCCGCACCGGCGGTGTCGGACGACGTGCCGCTGCTGATCGGCGACACCAAGGACGAAGTCGGCGATCTTCCTCGCTCCCGACGATGCGGTGTGGAACCGCGCCATCACCGATGACGAGCTGCGCAAGCGCATCGCTGCCGTGGCCGGCGAGGCGACCGACGCCTTGCTGACCTACTACAAGCGGCGCGATCCGGCGGCGAGCCCGTCCGACCGGCTGATCACGGCGCTCACCGCATCGAACTTCGGCGTGCGCACGATGACTCCTGGCGGAGCGCAAGGCGGCGCGCGCCCGGGCGCCGGTCTGGATGTATCGCTTCGACTGGGAGACGCCGGCCTTCGGCGGTCGGCTGAAGGCGTCGCATTCGGTCGAGGTGCCGTTCGTCTTCGATACGCTGCACGTGATCGGCGAGGCGCACCGTACAGCCCGGCGCCCAGACGCTGGCCGATCGCGTGTCGAAGACGTGGGCCACCTTCGCGGGCAACGGTGATCCCGGCAGCGACGCGATCCCGACGTGGCCGACCTACACGGCAGAGCGACGCGCCACCATGCTGTCTCGACGACACCTGCCGCGTCGTGGACGACCCTGACGGCGAGGTGCGGCCGCTTTGGAGCAAGGTCGCGACCGCCTGATCCCGTAGCCGCCACGCGTCATGCACGGAGGACCGCGCACCTAGCGCCGTGCGGTCAGCGGATGCGCACACATCGGGAGCGGCCAGTTGGGGTCTTGCCTGACTGATGCGACCCACGGTGGCCGCCCCCGGCGCGCCGCTCGTATGATCCCGCTATGCTGGTGCCCGAACGCCTGCGCCAGCAATCATCGCGGCACGTTGACCCGGTGGAAGCATCTAAACCTCCGTCTCGGATGTCGAACGTCACAATCCAGACACGAGAAGGCCCGCCTGTCAACGCCGAGCGAGACGACAGCGCAACGTTGCTGTGCTGAAACTCACAGTCTCGGTGGACCGTTCCGGTGTTCGCTGCCATCCGGACGCTTGGTCGTTGTTGGAGGCGGAGAAATGACCAACAAATATTTGCTGTCGCTGATCGCTCTTGCAGTGCTTGCTTGGGCATTCGCGGATTCATCGGTCACGGCGCCGCGGCCGCGGGCCGACGCGTCGCGCGCGGCGACATCGCACCCGGCGAGCGCGCCGCACGCGACATCCGAGTTGAACCTTCTGGAAGCGCGCCGGCCGCCGATCCCCCTTATGCGAAAGTTCCAGGCGCCGGTGACGATCGTGACCGCGGCCGAGGTCGCCATGGCCGATGCGGACGTGAAGACGCCGGACAATTCGGGCGTCGGAACAGCGAAGGCTGCGATCGAGGCAGACGGATACAAGCGCGTGAGCGTGATCGGCAGGCAAGGCAACGGCACCTGGCGCGCCAAGGCCTATCGCGGCCAGACCGAGGTCCAGCTCACGGTGGACGAGACGGGCAGGGTATCGCTCGAGTGACGACGGCGAGTCGCGGGGTCTCATGTTTCGGGGGAGCGCGGACCTCCAGCTCCGCCTCTTCCTCGTCGATACATTGATATGAGCGGACCTGGAGGTCCGCGCTCCGGCAAGACGCGTGATCGCGACATCCTCTAGCGCACGGCATCGATGACGCCAAAACTCATCCCGAGCGAAGCGAGGGACCTTTCGTCAACGCCAATCAAAGGTCCCTCGCTTCGCTCGGGGTGACACCTGGTTTGGCCGACGCAGGCTCTTCGAACTTCAAATCGAATCACTAGACCAGACCGACGACCGGGATCGAAGGCCGCCGGTCGGCGTGGGCAGCAACGAGCTTGCGCGCGTCGGCATCGCGGCCGGCCTTGAGATACGCCGCCAGCAACGTGTTCTCGATCAGGTCGCGCTGCGCACGGCTGCCGCCGATCCGCACCGTCTCGGCGAGCGCCGGCTCGAGCGCGGCGACGGCGGCCGCCCAGTCGCCGCCGCCGTAGGCCGAGAGGCCGACCGCCAGGCGGGGCACAACGTCGCCGGCCGGCGAGCGGCCCGAGGCGGCGCGCTGCTCGAGCTCCGCCACGATGCCGGCGATGCCGTCGCGGTCGCCGGTGGCGACGCACGCCAGGGCGCGGTGCACGTCGACGAAGGCGATGCCGGCCTTGGGAAACGATTTCAGCGCATAGTCGCGCGCCTCGCGCCACAACGGTTCGCGACGCGCGTGGCCGGCCAGCTCGGCGCGCCACAGGAAAGCCGGCGCATCGGTGGCGACGTTGAGCGCCGGACCCCAGGCGCCGCCGGGATGGACCTGGGCTTCGTAGGTTCGCCAGGCGCGCTCGGCATCGCCCAGCATCAGGGCGAACAGCGCCACGTGCCAGGAGATGTGGCAATGCATCAGCCCCTCGCGCGGATAGGCGGGCAGCCAGGAGTCGAGATAGTCGAGCGCGGCGCGATCCTCGCCGCGCTCGTAAAGCACATGCGCCTTGATGTGGGCGCCGTGCGCATTGCGCGGATTCTGGGCCATGCTGCGCTCGATCAGGTCGAGGGCCTCGTCGAGCCGGCCGACCTCCTCCAGGGCGAAGGCGTAGACCGCCTGGAACCACCAGTCGTCGGCCAGATGGGGACGCAACGCCTCGAGGAAAGCGACCTGCTCGGGTTCGCGACCCTGCCGGCCGCTGAAGCCGATCAGGCCGAACACGCCGGTGGCCGGCGCCGCGACCATGGCGTCGCGCGGATGCTCGGCAAGATGGGCGCGCGTTGCCGCGAACGACTCGACCGGCTTGCCTTCTATGGAGAGAGCCAGCGCATCGATATGGCTTTGCTCGCGTGGCGTCGCGGCCGAGCCGAGCTCGCGCGCGCGGGCCGCTGATGCGCGCGCGCCCGCGACATCGGCCATGAGAAAGCGGGCGCGCGCCAGCGCCACATGGGACAGCGCGAAGCCGGGATCGGCCTCGATGGCGCGGGCGAGATGGTCGGCGTCGCCAGGCGCGGCCGACAGCACGCCGTCACACCCGGCGACATAGGCATCGCGCGCGGCGGTGGAAGAAGTGCTGAGCAGCAGCCCGTATCGGTCGGCGAGCATGATGATCGTTTCCCCTGGTTGCACCGGGAAGCCCCGGTGATATGTCTCGGCGGCAATTCTGTCCGATGCAGGAGGTCTCGTGTCCAGTGATTTGAAGGGAAAGGTCGCTCTGGTTACCGGCGCCAGCCGCGGTCTGGGCGAGGGCGCGGCGCGGGCACTCGCGGCCGCCGGCGCGGCGGTCATGCTGGTGGCGCGCGACGGTGCGTTGGCTGGCAGCGTTGCGCGCGAGATCGCTGTCACGGGTGCGCGCGCGGAGGCCCTGTCATGCGATGTCTCGGACTATGCGGCGGTTCAGAAGGTGGTCGCCGAAACGAAGGCGCGTCTGGGCGGCATCGACCTATTGATCAACAATGCCGGCGTGATCGACCCCATCGCCGAGGTTGCCACCTCCGACCCGGCAGCGTGGGCGCACAATATCTCGATCAACCTCATCGGCGCCTATCATGTGTTGCGCGCGGTGCTGCCCGAGATGCTGGCCAACGGCGGCGGGTCGATCGTCAACGTCTCCTCTGGGGCTGCTTATCGGCCGCTCGAAGGATGGAGCGCCTACTGCGCCGGCAAGGCTGGGCTGGCCATGCTCACGCGGTCGATCGAGCTCGAGACGGCGGGCAAGGGGATCCGCATCTTCGGTTTCTCGCCGGGCACCGTCGACACCGACATGCAGGTGAAGATCCGCGCGTCCGGGATGAACATGGTGAGCCGCATTCCGCGCGGCGACCTCTCGCCAGTCGAGCATGCGGTTCGCGGCCTGATGTATTTGTGCACGCCGGCCAGTGACGATCTTGCGGGACAGGACGCCTCGATGCGGGATGAAGCGTTTCGGCAGCGCATCGGATTGGGCTGACGCCGCGCCTTGCCAGCGCCGGCCCATGGCCTAGATTGGCTGTCGTGAAGCGCATTCTCCTGTCCCTGTGGGCGCTGATGCTCGTGCTGCCGGCCACCGCCGATGCGCAATCCGGCGACGCGGCCTACTGCGCCCAGCTCACCCTGCTCTATCGCCGCTACGTCGAGAACTCGCCGGGCCGGCAATACGACGCCGATGCGGCGATCGCGCTCGACGATTGCAAGAACGGCAACACGGCAGCCGGCATCCCGGTCCTGGAGAAGAAGCTGGTCGAGTCCGGCTTCACGCTGCCCGAGAGACCTCGGCAATAGCGGAGGCGCTCGACACGGGGACTAGCGTGCGCCCGACTGCTTGAAATCTCGAAAGCTCTTCCACGATGCCGTGACCAGGCCGGCGAATGTCGCGGCCCAGGCTGCAACTGCCACCCATACCATGGCGCGGGATATGGCGCCCAAGGGCGGAAAATCGGCGGCAAGCGAGAGACGCAGGCTGGCCAGGGCATACATGCCGAGCGGAAACACCAGGCTCCAGAGCATGGGCGTGTAGGCAAGAGGGACGCGCCGCACGCCGTGCTTCCAGAGGCCGAGGAACAGCAGCAGCGGAATCCACCAGGTTGCCCACGCCCACATCGAGAGCGTCACGCCGTCGACGAAAGGCTGCATCGCTTTCAGGAACGGCATCCCGCTGTCGGTGGCGATGAGAACTGAGCCCGCATTGGTGCTGATCGCCGCGGCGCCCATGACCACCCAGAGTGGCGGCGTGATATCGTCAGGTCCGACATCGAAGAAGAACAGTCGATACGCAAAGAGCGCGATGAAGATGCCGTAAAGGCCAAGCCCGACACCCCACAAAATGTGGATGAGCACGAATACGCTGTCGCGAAACTCGCCCGTGCCCGGCGCGACGAGGGCGCCCAGGACGACAAGCGACTGGGTGCCGACGATGGCATTGAGCCAGGCGCCCTGTATCACGTCGGCGCCGCGGGCGCTGTTGAGGAAGGTGAGAACGGCGAAGCTGAAATAGATCAGCACGATCCAGACGAGCAGGGCGAACAGCCACAGGACGAGGGCGGCGGTCGCATGGCCGCGCAGCTGGAGGCTCACGCCGAACACATCGGTACCGGCGACGATGGTGAAGAACGAGAAGACAACGCCCGGATTGATCAGGTCCGACCACGCGGCCTGCCGGAATCGCGCAAACCGGAGAACCGTCAGCAACATCAGCCACGGGTAGGCAATGCTGTTGATGGCGAACAGCGCATCGGACCATTGGCGATGGCCTTCGAAGAAGAGGCCGTTCGAGATGATCCCTGTCGCCATCACAAGGGCAAAGCAACCTGGATAGAGCGTCGCGATCTGCGTGCTGGCCCAGGAAAGCGGCCTCGGCAAAACCGACGCTGTCTGTTCCGAAGGCGACATGACTCACGATCCACTAGAGAAAGGGGCCCACTGCGAAGCAATGGATAGGTGAGGAAGCAATGGATAGGTGAGAAGGTGACCTACCCATTCATGTTCCTCTCCCCCTTGGGGAGAGGTTAGGTGAGGGGGTCAACCCGAAGACAGCCTTCTGCATCGCCCCCTCACCCAGCCTCTCCCCCAAGGGGAAGAGGAGCACGAAAGCAGCAAGTTGGAGGTCGCTGCTGCGGCGCGATCTGCTGGTATCCATTGGATGTCTCTGGTGAGAGTGCCGCGATCCATTTGAGGAAGGGATCATCGCGATCAACTCGGCGGAAGGCAACGCACCGCCATTCTGGGCGCCCTGTCGTTGCTTGCCGAGGCGGCGGCCTGCTACATAGCTCTTCGCCCGCGACGCCATTGTCTCGTCTGGAGGTTCCGTCTTGAGTGCTGGAGATCGACCGACGCGACCGTCGATCTCCGATGGCCTTTTCTATTGGGTCGCCGGCGTCTGCGGCTTCGCCACCGGCATCGTGGGCGGCGCCTTCCATTTCGCCGTCGATGCCCTGCTGCGCTGGCCGATCCTGCTCGCCGAGCGTCTTGGCCCGGGCCCGCTCACGATCGCTGCCGCCGCGGGCATCGCCGCGGTGGGCGTTACCCTGGCCTTCCTGCTGACGCGGTACGTCGCCCCGGAGGCCTCGGGCAGTGGCGTGCCGGAGGTCGAAGGCGCGCTCGAAGGATTGCGCGAGGTACGCTGGCGGCGCGTGCTGCCGGTGAAGTTCGTGGGCGGCGTGCTCGGCCTGTCGTCGGGCCTGGTCGCGGGTCGCGAGGGGCCGACGATCCACATGGGCGCGGCCATCGGCGCCGCCCTGTCGGAGTGGCTGAAGCTCAGCCGTCTCGATCTCCACGCGCTGCTGGCGGCCGGCGCCGCGGCCGGCCTGGCCGCCGCCTTCAACGCGCCGCTGGCCGCCATCCTGTTCGTGATCGAGGAGACGCGAAAGCAGTTCAGCTACACCTTCCGTTCCTATGTCGGCGTGATCGCGGCATCGGCCGCGAGCGCACTCGGCATGGAGCTGGTCGGCGGCACCGCACCGCCGCTCAGGATCGACACGGCGTCCGTGCCGCTCCTGCTGCTGCCGATCTTCATGGTGCTGGGCGCGGTCCTCGGCCTCTTGGGCGTGCTGTTCAATCGCTGCCTGGTCACGGCGCTCGACTGGCGGGCGGCGGCGTTCCGGCGGGCGCCTTTCGTCTTCGCGGTCATCGTCGGGGCGGCCGTGGGCGCCCTGGCGTTCGTCCTGCCGTTCGCGGTCGGCGGCGGCGAGACCCTGATCCCGAGCATGGTCGTGTCCCATCTGCCGATCCTGACCCTGCTGCTGATCGCCGTCGTGCGCTTCGTCGGCACGATGGCGAGCTATCCGGTGGGCGTGCCGGCCGGCATCTTCTCGCCAATGCTGGCCTTCGCCACCATGGTCGGCCTGATCGCCGGCGTGGCTCTCGAGATGCTGCTGACGGCGGCGTCGCTGCCTGTGCCGCCGCTGATCGGCGCTGCCTTTGCCGTCGCCGCCATGGGCGGGCTGTTCTCGGCCACCATCCGCGCGCCGCTGGTCGGCGTCGTGCTGGTGGTCGAGCTGACCGGCGGCTACGAGCTGATCCTGCCGGTGATCGTCACCTGCGTCACCGCCCATGTCGTCGCCGAGTGGGCGCACGGCCGGCCAATCTACGAAGTCTTGCTGGAACGCAGCCTGCGGCTGGCCGGTCACCAGCCGCGCGCACCGTCGACCGCGGTGTCTTCGCCGGTCGGGATCGACGAGCCCACGATGCTCCGCGATCCGCTTGATCCCGACGCCGCACGCCGCGATCCTGATTGAGGGTTTTTGGGGAAGCAGTCATGGCTGTTGGCAACACACGCAGGGTCATCGCGGCCGGCGCGATCGGCAACGTGCTCGAATGGTACGATTTCGCCGTCTACGGCTACTTTGCCGCCGACATCGGCCGCGCCTTCTTTCCCTAGGAGGACAAGGTGGCGCAGGTGCTGGCTGCCTTCGGCATCTTCGCCGTGGGCTTCCTGATGCGCCGGTGGGCGGGGCGCTGATCGGCTATATCGGCGACCGCTTCGGGCGGCGCGCCGCGCTCACCTTCTCGGTGATGGCGATGGCGGTGCCGACCTTCCTGGTCGGCGCGCTGCCGGGCTATCACACGCTGGGCATGGCGGCGCCGATCCTGCTCACGCTCCTGCGCATGATCCAGGGCCTGTCGGTGGGTGGCGAATACACCACCTCCATCGTTTTCATGGTCGAGCATGCCCGGCCCGAGCAGCGCGGCGTGATCGGCGCCATGGCGGGGTGTGGCGCGGTCGGCGGCATCCTGGCTGGCTCGGCAACCGGCGCCGTGCTGGCCGCGGCGATGCCTGCCGAGACGCTGGAGGCCTGGGGCTGGCGCATTCCGTTCCTGATAGGACTGCTCGTGGGTCTTGCGGGCTTCGCGTTGCGCCGTGGCATCCAGGAGGAGGTGAGCGTCAAGAAACTCGACCATTCGCCGCTGCTCGATGCGCTGCGCCATCACGGGCCGTTGCTGCTGCGGCTTGCCGGGCTCTCGGTCTTCAATTCGGTCGGCTTCTACCTGATGTTCGTCTATATCGTGAGCTGGCTGCAGTTCGCCGACGGCGTCGCCCCGGCGCGGGCGCTCGAGATCAACAGCGTGAGCATGGTCGTGCTGCTGCCGCTGATGATCGCCACGGGTTGGCTCTCCGACCGCGTCGGCCGCCGGCCCGTGATGCTGGCCGCCACGGCGTTCGCCTTCGTCGCCGCCTGGCCGCTGTTCTGGCTGATGCATCATCCCAACCCGGCGCTCGTCCTGCTGGGCCAGCTGGGCTTCGTGCTGTCGGTCGGCACTTTCATCGGCTGCCAGCCCGTGGTCATGGTGGAGGCGGTGCCCTGGCAGGTGCGCTGCACGGCGATCGCGCTCGGCTACAACGTCACGCTGGGCGTCATCGGCGGTCTCAGTCCGTTGGTCGCCACGTGGCTGGTCGCGCGCACAGCCAACGACTACAGCCCGGCCTTCATGATCATGGCCGCTGCGGCGATTTCCTTCCTCGCCATCCTGGCCTTCAAGGAGACGTTCAGGACGCCGCTGCAGGCTGCGTAGGGCAGAGTCCGAAACGGTGTCATCACTTCCTCCCCAGCGAAGCTGGGGAGGTGTCGGCGTCTTACGCCGACGGAGGGGTCATGAGCCTCAGTGGTTACGCCCATGACCCCTCCGCCCGCTACGCGGGCACCTCCCCTTCGCGGGTTCCGCGAAGGGGAGGAATTATGCCCCGCCGATCTGCCTCGGCCGGCCATCGTCGTCGACGGCGACGAAGGTGAAGACGGCGTCGGTCACCTTGATGCGGTCGCCTTGGCCCTGGCGAAGCGCCCAGACCTCGATCGAGAGCGTGATCGACGAACGCCCCGTGCGCAGGATGTGGGTGTAGCAGCAGACGACGTCGCCCACCCTCACCGGCTCACGGAACACGATGCGGTCGACGGCGACCGTGACGACCCGACCGTTGGCGACGGTCGTCGCCGACATTTTTCCAGCCATATCCATCAGCGACATGATCCAGCCGCCGAAGATGTCGCCCTTCGGGTTGGTGTCGGTCGGCATGGCCAGAACGCGCGAGGCCAGTTCGCCGCGCGGCCCCTGCAACTCATCCACCCCGTAACCGGAATCGGGCATCAATCCCTCCACGCCAAACGCTAGATAGTCGGGCGTCCTCCCGGCGGCACCATTTTGCTGCAGTGCACATTGGCAACATAGCCACAGAATGAGGCTATTCCAAGGATTATGCTGCGATGCACCAATTCAGTCAGTGTGCCTGTTCGCTGGTCAGCGGCGCTGCCATCACCCCAGCTTGATCTTGCCGTCGGTGATCAACGTGCCGAGCAGGGTGCGCTGGCCTTCCAGCCAGGCCTTGAAGGCGGCCGGCGTGTCGGCGACAAGGACGGCGCCGGCGGCATCGAGCCGCTCCCGGACCTTGGAATCCTTGATCGCCTCGGCGCAGACCGCCTGCATGCGGGCGATCAATTCGAGCGGCGTGCCGTTGGCGGCAAACAGGCCGTTCCAGTCGATCATGTTGTATCCCGGGTAACCTGATTCGGCGATGGTCGGCACGTCGGGGAAGATGGGCGCGCGCTTGAGGCTGGTGACGGCCAGCACGCGAGCCTGACCGGTGGCGAGCGGTGGGCGGATCGACGAGGTGGTGATGATCACCGAATCGATGGCGCCCGCGCCGATGTCGCGCGCGGCGTCGGCGCCGCCGCGGTAGCCGACATGGATCAGCTTGATGCCGGCGCGTCGCTGCAGTTCCTCGCCCGCCATGTGGCCCATGCCGGCGGCGGGCGGCGTGCCGTAGCTGATCGTGCCTGGCTTGTCCTTGGCGGCGGCGATGTATTCCTGGATCGTTTTAGCCGGAAAATCCTGCTTCACCGCCACGACCTGCGGGAAATCGGAGAGCTTGGTCACCGGCATCCAGGTCGTGGCATAGTCGAATGGCAGGTCCTTGATCAGGAACGGATTGGTCACCTGGTTGGCGGCATCGATCAGGAAGGTCTGTCCGTCGCGCGGCGCCTGCAGCACGGCGCCCGCCGCCACCAGCGAATTGCCGCCGGTGCGGTTGTCGATGATGACCTGCTGGCCCAGGATCTCCGACACCCGCACGCCGACATTGCGCGCCACCGTGTCGGCGGCGCCGCCCGCGGCGAAAGCCACGACCCAGCGGATCGGGCCCTTCGGCCATTCGGACTGCGCGAAGCCGGACCTCGCGAGAAGAGGCGTCGCGAGGCCGCCGGCGAGGAGACTGCGGCGGGAAAGCCCGCGCACTACGCCTGTTCCAGCAACTCGGGCACGACCCAGAGGGCAGGCTCGCCACGCGCCACCCGCTGGACGTTGTCGAAGCCGTTGCGTAGGCGGGTGATGTTGCTCTCGAAGGTCGGGCCGGCGAGATGCGCCGTCAGGATCACGTTGTCGAGCTTCAGCAGCGGATTGTCGGGCGGCGTCGGCTCCTCGTCGAACACGTCGAGGCCGGCGCCGAACAGCTTGCCGGCGCTGAGCGCGGCGGTCATCGCCTTCTCGTCGATCACCGGGCCGCGCGAGGTGTTGACGATGATGGCCGATGGCTTCATCGCCGCGAGCTCCTGGGCGCCAATCATGCCCTGCGTCGAGGCGTTGAGCGGCACATGCAGCGACAGGATGTCGGAATGGCGCAGGATCTCGGGCAACAGGCGGAAGCGCACGCCCAGCGCGTCCTCCTCTTCTTCCTTGAGCCGCTTGATGTCGTAGTAATGCACGACCATGCCGAAGGCCTTGGCCAGCCGCGCCACCTTCTTGCCGATGGTGCCGAGGCCCACGATGCCCAGCACCTTGTTGCGCACCTCGTGGACGGTGGGCGGGGCGTTGCCGTGCCAGCGGCCGGCCGTGACGTTGGCATGCTGGGTGATCAGGCGGCGCGACACCGCCAGCATCAGCAGCAGGGCATGCTCGGAGACGGCCACCGAGTTGGCGCCGCCGTTGTTGCACAGCGGGATCTTGCTCTTGCGCGCCGCATCGAGGTCGGCGCGGTCGTAGCCCGCGCTCAGCATCTGGATCAGCTTCAGCTTGGGCGAATCCTTGAAGAGTTGCGGCGTCACGTACTGCTGCACGAAGCCCACGAAATAAGTGGTGCCGGGCAATGCCGCCTTCATTTCCGGCGAATTGTGCAGGGCCTTGACGATCTCGAAGCCCTTGGGTGCGAGGTCGTCGACCATGGAGATGGTGTCCTTGGGTCCGACCACGAGTACGCGTTCAACCATTAGAGTGCCTCCGCAGCTTCACGATGAGCTTTCAACAGCCCGGGCAGGCGCCCGGGTTCGGTGCGGCCCCAGCCGCACTCGGCCGACAGACCGAATTCGCCGACGACATGACGCCGCGCCGCCGCGACGCGCGCGCGATCGCCCGCGGTGTCGTCATGATGCAGGAGTCCGAGAAAGAGCTTGGTTCCGGTCGGCCGCTTGAAGCCTTGGAGCGGCGCATAGTAGGCGGCGTCGGTGCGCTCCCGGGGCACGGGAATGTGCAGGAAATCGATGCGCCGCCGCGCGGCGGCGGCGATCCCGTTCATCATCTCGACCAGAATGGCGGAATCCTTCGGCTGAACCAGATGCTCGTCGCGCGGCGAGCCGTAGCAGAGGTGATAGCCCATTTCCACGCCTTCCGGCACGGCATCGCCCAAGCGCCCCAGCATGTCGAAGATCTGCTTCTTGTAGTTCGCTGGGCGGTCCTTGAAATAGTTCTCGAAGACCAGCACCTCCTGGCAAACGTCCCACTGGATCGACAGGTCGTTTGCCGGGATCGCCTTGACGATGTTGGCCAGCGCCGCCTTGAGCGCGCGTTCATAAACGCTGAAATAGGCCTCGCGCGCCGGGCCGCTGACATAGAGGTAACCGCTGGCCTGCGGTGTCGACAGGCAGACCTGGAAGCGCACGTGCCTCGGGATCGCGCCGGAATCGCGCAGCTGCTTGAAGATCTTCCAGGAGGCGAGAGCGGCCTTGTCGTAACCGGTTTCGAACGTCACCGTCGCCGGATCGATACCGGGCTTGAAGCGGAGCTGCTCGATCTCGCGCACGACCTTGCCGTCCCATTGGACGAACTTGTAGGGCGGCACCGTCGGGTCGATCTCCAAGGCCGGATGATCGAGCAGCATCTGGCGTTGGAAGTAGACCCAGCGCGAGCGCTCACCGGTTTCGCCGTCGGGCATGCGACTGAGGAAAGGACCGAGTTCATCAGCCAGTCGGCGGAACACCTGCTCGCTGTTGTCCAGCGGGATGCTGCCGATCAGGTGAAGGCGGTCACTTGCCTCCATCGGGGGCCCCCATCAGTGCACCTTCTCGAGCTTCTGCAGGGAACGCAGGAACTTGGGCACCGGCACGCCGGGATGGGTGCTGGGCCAATTGGTGTAGCTCACCTCGCCGACATAGATGTCGCCCTTGCTGTCGACGGCGAGGCCGTGCGGCGACAGGAAGCGGCCAGGCTCCTGGCCGGGACCTTGCTCGCCGCCCAGGCGCGCGATCAGGCCGCCCTTCTTGTCGACGATGGCCAGGCGCGGCCCGAGGTTGGTGTGCTTGCTGTTGACCGGCATGCCCGGTCCCAGCTCGCCGATGATGAATTGCGGGTTCTTGCCGCCGCCGGCGCAGCAATAGAGCGCACAGGGCCGGTGCATGTTGTTCCACTGCAGCTCGTACTTGCCGTTGCCGTCGAACACCTGCACGCGATGGTTCTCGCGGTCGGCGACATAGACCCAGCCATCCTCGTCGGTGGCGATGTTGTGGGCGATGTTGAACTGCCCGGGATCGGTGCCGGTGGTGCCCCAGCACATCAGGTGCTGGCCGTCGGGCGAATACTTGTGGACGACGGAATTGCCGTAGCCGTCGGAGACGTAGATCTCGCCCTTGGGCGACAGGGCGGTGTGGGTGCAGCGGTTGAACGGCTTGCCGCTCAGGAAGGGCGCGGGCTGGTTCGGCACGCCGATGGTCAGCAGCACCTTGCCGTCGGTCGTGATCTTGCGCACCGTATGGTCGCCGTCGTCGGTGCAGTAGAGATTGTCGTCGCTGTCGATGTGCGATGCCGTGCGCGCGGCTGAACAGGCCTTCGCCCCACGAGCGCAGGAACGTGCCGTCGCGGTCGAACACCATCATCGGATGCTGGCCGCGGTTGAAGACGTAGACGTGGTCCTTGCTGTCGACGGCGACCGCCGCGACGTCGCGGAACTCCCAGCCGTCGGGCAGCTTGGCCCAGTTCTCGACCACGCGATAACGATGCTCGCCGCTGCCCAGGATCACTGACATATCTTCCTCCTCACGCGGAGCGCGGGCGTCCCGCCCGCCTCATGATCATGAGCGGGCGGGACGCCCGCGCTCCAGATCTGAATCACGCCGTCATCGCCGCAGAAATCTTCTCCGCCGTCATCAGGGTCGGGAAGTTGGTGTTGGCGCAGGGCACCACCGGGAAGACCGAGGCGTCGACGACGCGCAGGCCCTGCACGCCCTTGACGCGGCCCTGCGTGTCGACGACCGACATCGGATCGTCGGCGCGGCCCATGCGGCAGGTACAGGAGGCGTGCCAGACGCCGATCGCGGCCTTGCGCACGAAAGCCTCGAGCGCCTCGTCGTCGGTCATCACCTGGTCGAAGGTGAAGCCCTCGACCACGAACTTGTCGATCATGTAGCGGCGCAGCGCCGGCGGGCCCGTCGAGGCACTGCGCCACGAGCTTGGTCAGGATGCGGTTCTTGGCGTTGACCACGCCGATGGCGCGCACCCGGTCGGAGTACGCGGCGGGGAAGGGGGTGTCGGTCACCGTCTTCACGGCGTCGGTCATCTGCAGCGCCGGCCATCAGCTTGAAGCCGCTCATCAGCCGGTCGAGGTCGCGCTTGTCGGACAGCAGGTTGAACTCGACCATCGGCTCGCGCGCCAGTCGCGCGAGGCGAGCTTGACCTGGCCGGTCTCCGAGTAGGTCTTGTTGATGAAGGTGAGCAGCGAGGCGATCTGCTCGCCGACCGCGTGCCAGGCCGACTTGCTGATCACCGCCACGAACATGTCGCCCTTGGGAATGCCGGGCAGGCCGGAGGAGTAGCGGAGGCCGCAATGGATGTGGCGGCGCGTGTGCTCGTTCATGCGCGCGCCGCGGCTGATGAAGGAGGAGAGCGAGATCGACGGGATGGTCCATCAGTCGCTGGCCGACGCCGGGCAGGGCCGCGACCACCGGGATGCCCATCTCGCGCGAGATGGCCGACCGGTCCGATGCCGGCGCGCATCAGATGCGCCGGCGTGTGGATGGCGCCCGACGAGAGGATCACCTCCTTGGCGCGGAACTCCTGCTCCTGCCCGTCGACCATGGCGGTGACGCCGACGCAGTGCGTGCCCTCGAACAGCAGCGACTTCACCTGCGTGTCGGTCGAGATGGTGAGGTTGGAGCGCTTGCGCGTCTCGGCATCGAGATAGCCCATGGCCGCCGACACGCGCTGCTCGTCGGCGTTGGAATGCGTGACCGGGAAGTAGCCGTCGACGAATTCGCCGTTCTGGTCGGGCAGGAACTTGAAGCCGGCTTGGCCTCGAAGCGCCTCGGCCACCGCCTTGGCATGTCCGGTCCAGTGCTCGGGCGGAATGCGGCGCACGGGAATGCGGCCTTCCTTGCCGTGCCACGGTCCGTCGAAATCGAGGTCGCGCTCGACCTTCTTGAAGAAGGGCAGGACCTCGTCCCAGCCCCAGCCGTCGGCGCCGCGGCTCACCCATTCGTTGTAGTCGGTCGGCGCGCCGCGATTGGCCATCTGGCCGTTGATCGACGAGCCGCCGCCCAGCACGCGCGCCTGCTCGTACTTGCGCAGCGGCGGCCGGTTCTCCTGCGGATTGTTGTGGCGACACGACCTGGGTGTGGACCTTGAGCTCGGTCCAGTGGAAGCGCGGGTCGAAGTAGGCCGTGCCGGAATAGCTGTCGGCGATCTCCGGCGGCTCCTTGCCGGGCGGCGTGTCCTGGCCGGCCTCGCACAGCAGCACCTTGTTGGCGCCGCGGGCCGATAACCGGTTGGCCATGACCGAGCCGGCCGAGCCGCCGCCCACGATGATGTAGTCGTACACAGGCGTTTCCCCGATGTGCTGGTCGCGTTTCTTGGGCAGACGCTAGCACGACTGCGCGCCGGTTTCTGCGTTCAACCTTGCCGTCCCCCACCAAGCCTGCAATCGTTTGGCCAATTCAGCGAGGGAGGTTTCGTATGCCGGACATCACAGCCGCAAATCCCGATGTCGCCACGCCGGAACTCATGAAGGCGATCTCCGCTTCCTTCAACAGCCGCGACGTCGACCGCATCGCAGCACTCTTCACCGACGACGCCACCTTCTGGCTGGCGCGCGGCCCCGAGCCGGTCGGCCGCACGCTGCAAGGGCAAGCGAGACGATCCGCAAGACGCTGGCCGACCGCTTCAAGGTGATCCCGGACATGCGCTGGGATCACAAGGAATACATCTACGCCGGCAATCGCGCGATCTCGGTCTGGACAGTGAAGCGGCAAGGGCGCCGACGGCGAGGATCTCAACTACCAAGGCTGCGATATCTACACCTTCCGCGGCGGAAGGATCTGCGCCAAGGACACCTACTGGAAGATCGTCGAGCACAAGGACCGGCTGTGATGGCACTTGACCTCGTCATCCGCGGCGGCAGCGTCGTCGACGGATCCGGCAAGCCGCGCTACGGCGCCGATGTCGGCATCAAGGATGGTCGCATCGTCGAGATCGGCAAGGTGGGCGCAGCCGCGCGCACCATCGATGCCGACGGCCTGATCGTGGCGCCGGGGTTCATCGACGGCCACACCCATATGGATGCGCAGGTCGCTTGGGATCCTCTGGGCAGCTGCTCGTGCTGGCATGGCGTCACATCGGTCGTCATGAGCAATTGCGGCTTCGCACTCGCGCCCTGCAAGCCCGCGGACCGCGAGTGGTACGCGCGCTGCCTTTCCGCCGTCGAGGACATCCCGACCGAGGCGATGGCGGCCGGCATCGACTGGACCTGGGAGACCTTCCCGGAATATCTCGCCACCGTCGAACGCCTGCCCAAGGCGATTAACTACGGCATGTATATCGGCCACTCGGCGCTTGCGCATGTACGTCATGGGCAAGCGCGCTCTGTCGGAGACTGCGACCGAAGACGACATGGCGCGCATGGCCGGGGCCGTGCAGGAGGCGTTGAAGGCCGGAGCGCTCGGCTTCTCGAGCTCGCGTGCCTCCACGCACGTCACGCCGGACGACACGCCGGTCGCCAGCCGCATCGCCGAATGGGAGGAGATCGACCGCATCATCGGCGCCATGGCCGAACTCGACGCCGGTATCTTCCAGGTCGGACCCGACATCGGCAGCGGCCCACGACACCGCGCTTTCCTCGATCGGTCTGCGGCAGCTTGCACTGCAGTTCAAGCGGCCGATCATGTTCGGCGTGCTGGCCACCAAGCAGGGCGACGATCCCCTGGGCGGGACTATCAGACGAAATACATCGACGACACGGTGGCGGCGGGCGGCCGCATGTTCGGCCAGGGCACGACCAAGTCGATCAACGCCATCTTCTCGCTGAAATCCTACCTGCCGTTCGACGTGCTGCCGGCGATGGCGCGAGCTGCGCGCCTTGCCGATGGCCGAGCAGAAGCGCCGGCTGGCCGATCCCGCGGTGCGGCGCGAGCTGGTGGCGGCCGAGGCGAAGATGAAGCCGCGCGACAATGTCGTGCAGGGCGGTGGCGCGGCCACGACCGATCCGCGCAAGCCCGACTACGCCAACCTGTTCGCCATGAAGGGCGTCGAGTGGGACGATCCCACAGTCGACCGAGCTCGCCCGGGCGCGCGGCCAGCATCCGGTCGAGGTGATGATCGATCTGTCGCTGGCCAACGACGAATCAGGTCTATGTCCAGCCGATGGTCAACGAATCGCCCGATGACGTTTTGGGCATCCTGAAGCACCCGCGCACGCTCGCGACCTTCTCCGACTCGGGCGCCCATGTCTGCCAGGAGATGGGCTCCTCGCTGCAGACGCATCTGCTGAGCTACTGGGTGCGCAAGCGCGGCGCCTTCACGCTCGAAGAGGCGGTGAAGAAGCTGACGCACGACAATGCCGTGGCGTGGGAGCTCAAGGGCCGTGGCCAGGTGCGCGAAGGCTACAAGGCCGACCTGGTGCTGTTCGAGGAAAACGGCATCCGGCCCGCCATGCCGACGGTCGAGAACGACTTGCCGGGCGGGGCGCGCCGGCTGGTGCAGAAGGCCGAAGGCATCAAGGCCACTTTGGTGAATGGCGCCGTGGCGTTCGAGGACGGCCAGGCGACCGGAGCGTATTTCGGCGATGTTCTGAAGGGCAAACTCGCTTCATGAGACCGCTTCTTCTGGTCCTGGCCATGGTGGGCCTTGCCGGCGGAGCTGCCGCGCAGGTCAAGTCGGCGCCACCCAACCTGGCGGGAACCGCGAGCGTGAAGACGCATCTCCAGGCGCTGCACTACAAGGACTTCCAGGACTTGCGGCGCGGTTACGACGGCCAATGGACCGGCACTGCGACCCAGGGCAATGTCCCGAAGACGGTGACCATCGCTCCCGACGGCACCGTCACCGCGCGCTAAGCATCAGCAAAGCGAGAGAGATCTTTCCCTCCCCTCGCTTGCGAGGGGAGGTGCCCGCGTAGCGGGCGGAGGGATCATGGGCTCGAAAAATCATTTCGCGCCCATGACCCCTCCGTCGCCGTATGACGGCGCCACCTCCCCAGCTTCGCTGGGGAGGCTAGGCCAGTTCCTTTCGTACGATCGCAGCACCCTCGGCCAGCGACTTCAACTTCCCGAAGGCCGTCGCGCGCGGCAGGTACTTCATGCCGCAATCTGGCGCGGGCAGGAGCTTGTCGGGCGTCATGAATTTCAGCCCGGCGCGGATGCGGTCGGCGACTTTTTGCGGCGTCTCGATCTCGGGGTCGTTCAGATCGATCACGCCCAGCATCACCTTCTTCGGCGCCAGGTCCTTCAGCACGCCGAGGTCGAGCTTGGGCTGCGCCGATTCGATCGAGATCTGCTGGGCGATGCTGTCGGTGAGCTGCGGCAGGAAGGCGTAGCCCGTCGGCTTGCCGCCGGTCACCACGGCGGCGTAGCCGAAGCAGAGATGCACCACCGTCGGGACCGTGATGCCCTGCAGCGCACGGTTGATGACCTTCACGGCGTAGCGCTTGGCCTCCTCCGGATTGTTGCGCAGCCACGGCTCGTCGAGCTGGATCACGTCGGCGCCGGCCTTGACCAGCTCGTGCGCCTCCTCGTTCACCGCGGCGGCGTAGTCCATGCACATCGCCTCGGCGTCCTTGTAGAACTCGTCCTTGACCTGCTGGCCCATGGTGAAGGGCCCGGGCAGGGTGATCTTGGCGAGGCTCTGGGTGTTGGCCCGCAGGAACTGCATGTCGCGCAGCTCGACGGGTTTGCTCCGCCGGACCTTGCCGACCACCCTCGGCACCGGCGTCTTCTGGCCTCGGTTGTTGACGATCTCGGCCGGATGCTCGTCGTCGATCCCCTCTAACGCCGTGGCGAAACGGTTGGAGTAGCTCTCGCGCCGCATCTCGCCGTCGGTGATGATGTCGATACCGGCCCGTTCCATGTCGCGGATGGCCAGCAGGGTGGCGTCGTCCTGCGCCTGTTCGAGGAACGGTTCCTCCACCCGCCAGATCTCGCGCAGGCGCGTGCGCGGCACGCCCTTGCTGAGGAGCGGACGGTTCACCAGCCAGTCGGGCTGCGGGTAGGAACCGACGACGGTTGTCTGCAAGAGTGGGTCTGTCATGTCATTGCACCGTGATGCCGGCCTGCTTCACCAAGGCGGCGTTGTCCTTGAGTTCCTGGGCGATCATCTTGTCGAAGTCGGCCGCTGCCATGGGAGCAGCGGCGTCGGCGCCGAGCGCGGCCAGCCGGTCCTTGACCTCGGGCGAGGCGAGCGCGGCGGTGACTTCCGTGTTGAGCTGCTCGACGATGGCGGCTGGCGTGCCGGATGGCGCCAGCATGCCGACCCAGAAATTGTAGGCGCTGCCCGGGTAGCCCGCCTCCTCGGTGGTCGGCACGTCGGGCAGCACGGAGGCGCGCTTGGCGCTGCCGACGGCCAGTGCCGTCACGCGGTTGTCGCGCACCATCGGCAGAGCGGCGATGACGGGGGCGAAGAAATAGTCGACCCGGCCGTTCATGGTGTCGGTCAGCGCCTCGGGCGTGCCCTTGTAGGGGATGTGCACGGCGTCGATGCCGGCGCTCACCCGGAACTTCTCGGCGTTCATGTGGGTCGCGCTGCCGGCGCCGGCCGAGGCGTAGCTGAGCTTGCCGGGCTCGGCCTTGGCTGCCTTCACGAGATCGCCGGCGCTCTTCCAGCCCTTGGACGGCGCCACGACCAGGATGTTGGGCTGCGCGGCGAGCAGGCTGATGCCGGTGAAATCCTTGGCGGTGTCGAAGGGGACGCTGGGATAGATCGAGGGATTGACCGTGTGGCCCGATGAGTTGACCAGCAGCGTGTAGCCGTCGGGCGCCGCCTTGGCGACGAGGTTGGCGCCGATCGTGCCGCCGGCGCCCGGCCGGTTCTCGACCACGAAGACCTGGCCCATGCGGGTCGACAGCGCCTGCGCCACGGTGCGCGCCACAACGTCGGTCGCGCTGCCCGGCGTGAAGGGCACGATGACATGCACCGGTTTCGTCGGATAGGTCTGGCCGTGCGCGGTGGTGGCCGTGAAGGCAACCGCCAGGGCCGTCATGATGAGACGCATTGAAGCTCTCCTGCCGTTTTTCATTGAGCGGCAATCTGGCCGCTGACGCTGTTGATGTCGAGATGAGCCAGGATGCGTTCACCGGAAGCCGCAAGCTTTTGGCGCACTGCGGCCAGATCGGAACGCACCAGCCGGCCCTCGCGCTTGGCGAAGCGACCCGCCACCAGCACGTCGCGCATCCTGGCGCCCGAGCCCTGCATGACGAGCGAGGCCACGGGGTCGTGCACCGGCCACATGGCGAGCGGGCCCAGCGACATCACGGCGATGTCGGCCTGCTTGCCGGGCGTCAGGCTGCCGATGTGGTCGGACAGGCCCAGCATTGCCGCACCCCGGGTCGTGATCCAGTCGAGCGCTTCGGCCACGGGCACGCTTGACGTGGCCGGGATGGCGCCGCTGCGGCCCCGTTCCGCTGCGTTGTCGAGCGCGCGCTGCGAGGCGAGCGCCATGCGCGCCACGGTGAACATGTCGCCGCTGATCGCCGATTCGAGATCGACGCCGACCGACGGACCCGAGCCCAGCGCGCGCAGCCGGCCGGTGATGGGATGGCCGTGGCCCTGCGCCATCTCGTTCTCCGGCGTGATCGAGAAGCTCACGCCCCGATCGACGAAGGCTTTGAGCTGGTCGTCGGTGAGGTTGTTGCCGTGCACGATATTGATGTGCGGACCGACCAGCCCGCGCGCCATCAGGGTTTCCCAGCCGCCCGGCGTCTTGGCCTCGCCGCCACCCTGATGCATGGAGGCGACCAGGCCCATCTCCTTCGCCAGGGCGAAATCATGGGCGCTGACCTCGAGCGTCGAATAATGCGGACCGAGCACCGCCATGCCGAGCGTGACCAGGGCGCTGCGATCGGCCAGCGGGCCCTTCAGCAAGCGCTCGATCTCGCGGCGCGGGTGGGGGACCTCCGAGAAATGCGGCTCGCCGGGCTTGGGATCGGGCTTGGGCGAGCCATGGAAGAAGGCGGCGCGGATGCCGCTTTCCTTCAGCCCGGCGATGCCGGCGTCGGTGTGGGCGGGCGTCGGATTGTTGTGCGCCCAGTCCACGAGGGTCGTCACGCCATGATCGAGCTGGTTGAGCGCGCCCGCCAGGGTGGCGATGTGGATGTCCTCCGGCACGAACACCGTGGCGAGGCCGGCGTGCACATGGCGGAAGTATTCCAGCAGGGTCCAGTTGGCCGCGACCGAACGCAGCGCCGTCTGCCAGGTGTGCATGTGGGCGTTTATGAGTCCTGGCAGGACGAAATGGCCCGCGCAGTCGATCGTCTCGGCGTCGGCTTCGAGCTTGGGCGCGACGGCAGCGATGCGGCCATCCTCAACGAGCACGTCGCCTGTCGGCAGCACGCCGAGCGTGGGGTCCTGCGTGACGATGATGCCGGATTTCAGGAGGAGCCTGGTCATGGCGATTCAGTCGTCCTGAGCGTAAGCGAAGGACCTCATCGCCGCTTGCCACGGCATGAGATCCTTCGCTGCGCTCAGGATGACACCTTACGATGTCACTGCAGCCCATCGCTCACCTTCACGTTCTCCGGCTCGAGCTTCATGCCGGCGGCGCGCGCCAGCTCGAGCAGCAGGACGGAGAAGTCGATGTCGCCGGGATACTGATGCGACAGGGACAGGATGCTGTCGCGCGTCACCGACGCCGTCGGCATCATGACGCCGAGCGACTTGGCGGCGCCCATGCCGAGCTCCATGTCCTTCAGCAGCAAGGCTTGGGCGTGAAGGTGGTGGTGAAATCGAGATTCACCAGCGCCGGTGTCTTGTACTTGGTGTACATCGAGCCCAGCACGCTTTGATTGATCAATTCCAGGAAGACATGGCGCGGGATGCCGGCCTTTTCGGCAAGCAAAGTGATCTCGCACAGGGAATGGATGATGACGCCGAACATCGTGTTGTGGGCGATCTTCCAGATCCTCGAAAGCTCGCCTTCGCCGACATACATCGCCGAGCGGCCGAGCGCCGCCAGCAGCGGCTGCACCGCGTCGTATTCGGCCTTCGGGCCGGACGCCACGACCAGAAGCTTGCCCGCCTTGGCGACCCGGGCGTTGCCCGATACCGGCGCGCTGAGATAGGCGACGCCTGCTTCGCCCAGTCCCTTGCGGATCTCGGCCGAGCCAGCGTCGGAGATCGACGACATGTCGACGACGCGCTTTGGCCGGGCGTTGCCTGTCAGCACGCCGCCCTTGCCGAAGAGGATATCCTTCAGATCGTCGGTGGTGGAGACCATGGTGAAAACGGTGGCGCAGTGGGCCATCGCGGCCTTGTCGGTCACCACTTCGGCGCCGATCCTGGCCAGTGGATCGGCCTTCGACGCGGTGCGGTTCCACACCGATATGCCGTGCCCCGCCTTGACCAGGCGGGCGGCCATGGCCTCGCCCATGCGGCCAAGGCCGATCCAGCCGATGTCGTGCGATGCTTTGCTGCTCATGCGAAGGGAACCCCGTCGGACCAATTGCGTTTCAGAATGCGCCGCAGTTTGGGAGGGGATTCAGTCGCTGTCCATGTCCGTGACTTTTGCGCGCGGGCCCCGGCGGCTCGCCGGTATCGTCCTGCTCGGCCTGCTCACATCCTGCGCCGGCGATCTGCCCAACAGCGTGATTTCACGGGAGCAGGGTGAGCGCGACCGCAGCGCGCTCTCCTATGCCACATCGATCACCGACCTGGTGCGCGAGCGCGGCATTGCCACGCCTGACGCAGACTCTCCGGTTCCCCTGCTCGAGCAGGTGCGACGCGAGGTCGCCAAGAGTGATCCCGGCGGCACGTACGCTGGGATCACTTACGATCTCAGCGGCGGCAACAGGCTGCCGGCAGACTGGCTGATACAGAGCCCGACGCGCTGGGGCCATCGCGCCGACGACCTGCCGTTCTATGCGCTGGATTGCAAGAGCTGTGACCCCAATCTCCTGCTGCCGTCCTGCAGCAGCGACGCCGACTGTCCGGGCGGTGGCACCTGCGGGACGGTCTGGGCGGCGAGCGGCGCGGGATCGGGCAGGCGCAAGGTATGCTTCGGTCACTCCGATGCGTTGCTGCTGCCGGTGCACGACCTGGTTGCCGGCGCGCGACGCTTCGTCGATATCGCCGCCCTCCAGCCCGTGCCCGAGACGCGCTTCCTGGGCGCGCTGCGCGCCGGCCTCAACGAACTGGCGGCCAGCCGTCGGCCTGTGACCGTCCGTTTCATCGTCGGCCAGTACCCGCCCGACGGAAGCGATGCGGCGGCGCTGCTGGCGCAGCTCACGTCCGAGTTGCGCGACATTCCGGGCGCGCGCCTCATCATAAACGTGGCCGTCATGCAATCCTGCTCCGCCAGCCTGCCCTGCAAGGGTTTCTCCTGGCCGCACGCCAAGTTCATCGCGGTCGACGGCAACGTGGCCCGCGTCGGCGGCCACAATCTCTGGTCGGAGGACTACCTGATCGACAATCCGGTGCACGACCTGTCGATGGTGGTGCGCGGCCCGGCGGCCGCCAGCCCGTCGCGCTTTGCCGACCGGCTGTGGCAGTTCGTCTGCGCCAATCTCGACAAGAAGCCGGCGGTGCAGCTTGCGACTTTCACCAGCGGCCAGGGCGCTTCCGGCGGCAGCGGCTGTCCCGGACCCGACGCGCCGCCCACATCCAGCCAGCCGGCGGCCGGTGGCGTGCCCATCCTCGCGGTCGGCCGGCTGGGCGCCGGCATCACCACCGACTTCGCCAACCAGAGCGAGCTCGCACGTGACCTTACGTTCGGCGCCGCGCGCCACACGATCCGCATCTCGCAGCAGGATCTGGGCTTCGTGTTGGGCCGCGCCGATCCGATCTTCCCCGACAGCACGCTCGACCGCCTGCTCGATTTCATCGAACGGCGCGATGGACAGGTTTACATCGTGCTGTCCAATCCGGGCGCACTGGGCGACAGCGGCAGCACCTACGACAACGGCGTCGGCCTCGCGGCCTTCGCGCGCCATCTGCGCGGCCTCCTGCAGAAGCGCGTCGACAAGCGTGACCCCAAGGAACGCTACGAGGTGCGGCGGGGGCCGGATCCCATCAACGCGCTGCTGTGCAGCCACGTGCACCTGGCGCCGCTGCGCTTTGGGCCCGACGCGACCTGGCCGGGCGGCAAGACTTTTGCAAACCATGCAAAACTCTGGATGGTCGATGACCGGGTTTTCTATGTCGGCTCCGACAACATGTACCCGGTGAACCTGCAGGAGTTCGGTTACATCGTCGACGATCAAAGGGCTGCCGCCGAACTTCTTGACGCGTATTGGACTCCGTTGTGGCAATGGTCGCAACGTGCCGCCGTCTCGGGCGACGAGGCCGAGTCCTGCATCTTCCGCACGCCGCGAAAGTAAGCGTCCCGTCATCGAATGAAGCGACGGTGTGTCAGCACGCAGTAATCGCGTGGCCGCATTGAGGCCGCCATCGGGCACTACCTCGACATGGCTCGATCAAGAGCATGGAGGTAGACATGATTGCGAACCTGAAGTGGCTGATGCCTCTCGTCGTCGTCGGGTTCCCGCTGACGTCGTCCGCGCAGGTCAGCGATGCCACGTACTGCAGGCGGCTCACCGCTCGCTACGAAGCGTTCATCGAAAACATGAACGGCCATAGCCAGCAGCCGGGCGGCATTGATGGCCAGGTGGCCATCGCGCAGTGCAAGGCGGGCGACACCGCCGACGGCATTCCCGTCCTCGAGCGCAAGCTGCAGGACGCCAAGGTCGACCTGCCGAAGCGCACCTAGTCGAGTGTCGGGTCGATCGGGGCGACCATCTCCTTGGGCGCCCCGATCGACGCGTCCCGCAGACTGATCAAGTCGACCGCGTCGTCAGCTTCCTGTCAGAAAGCTGGCGTAGACGTTCAAGCGAGCGTCACTCCAGCGATAGAGGGCGTCATGAAGTCGATCGGTTGGCTGGTTCCGGCCGCAGCGGTCCTGCTGCCGTTCGGCGTCTTGGCGCAGACGAGCGACGCCAACTACTGCAGGGCACTGACGCAGAAGTACGAGGCTTACATTTCGAGCAGGACAGCCGGTCGCACGCCGGGGCAGGGCACGGTCGACGGCAGCGTCGCCATCGAACAATGCAAGGCTGGCGACACCGCGTCCGCCATCCCGGTGCTGGAGCACAAGCTGCGCGACGCCAGAATCGACCTGCCGCCGCGCAGCTAGTCCTGATTCGGAAGTTCCGTCAGCTTGCCGTCAGAAAGCAGGCGTAGACCCGCCGTTCCCACTTCACCGAACGGCAGGGAAACGTCATGAATTCGTTCAAATGGCTGGTGCCGGCCAGCGCGGCATTACTGTCGTTTGGCGCATCGGCGCAGACGACTGACGCGGCCTACTGCAAGGCACTCACCGAGAAGTACGAAACGTACATCTCCAACATGTCGGTCGATCGCTCGCCGGGCCCGGGCACCGTGGACGGCAGTGTCGCCATCGCGCAGTGCAAGAACGGCAACACCGCCGCCGGCATCCCGGTGCTGGAACGCAAGCTGCGCGCCGCCCGGATCGACCTGCCGCCGCGCGGCTAGAGAGGAGTCCGTCCAAACCGAATCACCTCATCCTGAGGAGGCGCGAAGCGCCGTCTCGAAGGATGGCAACAGAAATGGTGCTCGTGCCCACCCTTCGAGACGCGATAAAGCGCGGGGGTTACCCTGCGCGACGCGGACCGCTCCTCAGGGTGAGGTCATCAGGTTCAGCTGGAGTGGACCCTGCTTTAGCGCTGTGGGTCGATTGGCGTCACGACGCCCTCGGCCGCTTCGATCACCTCGCCGGCATCGAGGCAGAGATCCTCGCGGTTGCGCATCGCCATGATCTGGACGCCGGTGCGCAGCTTGCCGTGGCTGCCGACGGGCACGGCGAGACCGGGCAGGCCGAGCAGGGGCGCGAGCAGCGCCGGCCGCATCGACTCCAGGATGTTCTTCTGGCCGCCCGGCTCGACGTCGGCGACCTGATGGGGCGGCAGATCGGCCAGTGTCGGCAGGATGACCAGCGGCCATTGCTGGAAGAAGGTCATCCAGCGCAGCAGCAGACCTTCGCGTTCGGTCAGCGCCCCGATATAGGTCGCGAGGTCCGCCGGCTTGTGCAGGTCGAGCCAGCCCTTCATCGAGACGATGCCGTCGGGATCGCCCATCTTCTGCATCTGCGGCCACAGACCGCCGAACACGTCGGTGATCAGGATGGTGTGCCAGAGCTCGACGCCACGCTCCATGTCGGGCGGCAGCACTTCCTCGACGACGTAGCCCGCCCCCTGCAGATGCTTGCCCGCCAGCCGCACCGCAGCCGTCTGCGCGGGATGCGTCGGGCCGCCCGGCACCTCGGGCACGATCGCGACCTTGATTGGCCGCGCCGGCGGCGGCCCCGCCATCGGCACGTCGTTCCAGCGCCAGTCGCGCCGATCGCCGCGCGCCATGACCTGCAGCGCGATCCGTGCATCGCGGACCGTGCGGGTGTGCGGTCCTTGCACCGCCATCAGCACCGCGCCGATCGGCCGGCCCGCCGGAGCGCTGGGATTGAGCGAGGGGATGCGGCCGAAGCCCGTGCGCAGGCCGACCACGCCGTTGCAGTAGGCCGGGATGCGCACCGAGCCGCCGATGTCGTTGCCATGCGCGATGGCGCCGATGCCGGTGGCGGTCGCTGCGCCCGCGCCGCCGCTCGAGCCGCCCGGCGTCACCGAGGGATCGCGCGGGTTCAGCGTCCGGCCATGCAGCGCGTTGTCGGTAAAGATGCGCATCGAAAAGGCCGGCGCATTGGTGCGGCCGACGATGATGGCGCCGGCGTGCTTCAGGTTGGCGACGACCGGGCTGTCCTCCTTGGCCATGAAGTCCTTCAGCGGCACGACGCCGTTGTCGGTCGGCAGCCCGGCCTGATCGACATTGACCTTGGTCGTGACCGGCACGCCGTGGAGCGGCGGCAGGGCGTGGCCGCGCGCGCGGGCCGCATCCGCGGTCTCGGCCGCGCCACGCGCCTCCTCCTCGAGCACGCGCACCACGGCGTTGATCGCCGGATTGACCTTGTGCAGGCGGGCCAGCACCGAATCGACCGCTTCGCGCGCCGAGGCTTGCCCGGTGCGGATGAGACGCGCGAGCTCGGTCGCGTCGTATTGCCAGAGTTCCATGAATGCGTCCCTTGTGATGTCGATCAGTTCTGCACGAACGACACGATGTTGCCGCCCGGATCCTTCACGTGCATGAGCGTGCCGCCCCAGGATTGCCGCTCAGGCGGACCGACGATGGTGCAGCCGCTGGTCTTCAGTCGGGCGTGCAGCGCCTCGATGTCGGATACGCCCAGCGAAACCCCGGCAAATCGCCCGACGAGGCCCTCCGCCCGTGCCTCGGCGTCGGCCTGCTCGACGATCAGGAGCGGGCCCGCATCGAACACCAGCACGGCCGGTTCCAACGACACCGGCGGCAAGGCCAGCAGGTCGGAATAGAAGGCGCGGGCGGCGGCGACGTCGTCGACGAACAGGCGGACGGCGGCGATTTTCATGAACTCTTCTTCGATTCCATGCCGAAGAAGATCATGTTGCCGTCCAGGTCGGCAACGTCGAAGTCACGCAGACCATAGTCGTAGTCCTGCGGCGCCTTGAGCACTTTCGCGCCGCGCTTGACCAGATCGGCGTGCAGTGCGTCGACATCGTCGACAAATATGCTGACGGCACCCTGGCCGGGCTGGCGTGTCGTCTTCGATGCGGAGATGAGGTGCAGGGTGACGTTGCCCGAGCACAGGCCGACATAGAAGGTCGGCTTGCCGTACTCGAAGGCGGCATCGAAGCCGAGCTTCTCGCGGTAATAGGCGAGGCTTTCCATGACATCCTTGACGGTGAAGACCGTGATGCTCTTGTGCATCATGACGCGCTCCCGGGATCGAGGCCGCAGCCTAACATGCTAGAGTCCGCCCTGCTCAAGGAGGAAGTCCCATGCAATGGTCCGACCGTCGTCTGCTCGAGCTCTTTGGCATCGACCATCCCATCATCCAGGCGCCGATGGCGGGCGCGAGCTCGGCGCAGATGGCCATCGCCGTTTCGCAGGCGGGGGGCCTGGGCTCGATCGCCGCCGCCATGCTGACCGGCGAGACGCTGCGGACCGAGCTGCAGATCGTGCAGCAGGGAACCGGGCGATCGATCAACGTCAACTTCTTCGTCCACGAGCCGCCGGTTGCGGATGCGGCCCGCGAAGCCGGCTGGCGCAAGCGCCTGGAACCCTACTATCGCGAGCTGGGTTTGGCCGCCGACGCCGGCGCGGGTGGGCCAGTGCGCGCTCCGTTCGACGCGGCGCTCTGCGACGTGCTGCTGGAAATGAAGCCCAAGGTCGCGAGCTTCCATTTCGGCCTGCCGGATGCCGCGCTGGTGAAGCGCCTGAAAGCGGAGAAGATCGTCGTCATCAGCTCGGCCACGACCGTCGCGGAGGCACGCTGGCTCGAGGCGCACGGCTGTGACGCCGTGATCGCACAAGGCGCCGAAGCAGGCGGTCACCGCGGCATGTTCCTGACCGACGACGTGGCCGGCCAGGCCGGCACCATGGCGCTGGTGCCCCAAGTGGTCGACGCGGTGAAAGTGCCGGTGATCGCTGCCGGCGGCATCGGCGACGGCCGGGGCGTCGCCGCGGCGCTGGCGCTGGGCGCCGCCGGCGCCCAGATCGGGACGGCATTCCTGTTGACGCCGGAAGCCAAGACCGTGGCGCTGCACAGGGCCGCGCTCAAGGCGGCGAGCGACGACAGCACGACCCTCACCAATCTCTTCACCGGCCGGCCGGCGCGCGGCATCGTCAATCGCTTCATCCGCGAAGTGGGCCCGCTCAGCACCCATGCGCCGGCATTTCCGCTGGCGGCGGGCGCTGCCTTCCCGCTGCGCGCCGCGGCCGAGGCCAAAGGCTCGACCGATTTCATGCCGCTATGGAGCGGGCAAGCGCCGTCGCTGGCCCGTGAGATCCCGTCGGGCGAGCTGATCGCCGCCCTGGTGAGCGAGACCGAAGCCGCCCTCAGGCGCGCTCGGGGCTAGAGTATGTTTCGTTTGAGCGTCTTGCCGAACCGCGGGCTTCCAGGCCCGCTCATCCTGGTATATGCGCCGTCATCAAGGCACATGAGGCGGGCCTGGAGGCCCGCGGTCCGGCATGAACCGAGCCTGCCTTCTCGGCATATGCTCTAGTCTAGCCGCCGGCGTTCTCCGCGATCCAGGCGGCATAAGCCGGAAAGACATGCTCGAAGGCGAAGGCGTGGATCGCCGGCAGTTCGTAGGAATGGAGGTCGCGGATCGCACTCTCGACCTGTTCGTATCGTTCGTCGGTGGTCTTGAGCAGGATGCGGAATTCGGGTTCCTGCTGCACCTCGCCCTGCCAGCGGTAGACGCTCTCGATCTCGGAGATCTGAGCGCAGGCGGCGAGCCCGCGCTCGACCAGGGTGCGCGCCACCCGCTGCGCCTCCTCGCGACTGGCGACGGTCGTGACGACGGCGATGGGTTTCATTTCCCCGCTTCTTTTTCCGGACCGGCCGTCCGTTCGGCCGGCAGCACGGTGACCTGCTTGAGCTCGCTGCCCGCGATCACCGACAGTGGCGTCTCGATGCCGATGCGATGGCCGCCCAGCAGGCGAACCAGGTCGTCGGCGCCGGTCACCCGTTCGCCGCCCAGCGCCAGCACGATATTGCCCGGCTGCAGCCCGGCCTTGGCGGCGGGACCGTCGGCGTCGAGGCTGGCGATCGCCACGCCCTGCGCCTGTCCCAATCCGAGCGCCAGGGCGAGCCGGCGCGGCAGCGGCACGGTCTGGCCGGCGACGCCGATGAAGGCGCGCCGCACCCGGCCGTGACGGATGATCTCGCTCACCACGTGGCTGGCGGTGTTGCTGGCGACGGCGAAGCAGATGCCCTGGGCGCCGGCGATCACCGCGGTGTTGATGCCTATAACCTCGCCGCGCGAGGAGACGAGCGGGCCGCCGGAATTGCCGGGATTGAGCGCGGCGTCGGTCTGGATCACGTCGTCGATCAGCCGGCCCGTGCTCGAGCGCAGCGACCGGCCGAGCGCCGAGACGACGCCCGCCGTCACCGTCGATTCGAAGCCCAGGGGATTGCCGATGGCGACCACGAGCTGGCCGCGGCGCAGTCCCTTGGAGTTGCCGAGCCGTGCCGCCGGCAGGGAGACGTCGTCGACGATGCGCAGCAGCGCGAGGTCGGTGTGCGGATCGTCGCCCAGCACGCGCGCCTTGACGGTGCGCGTGTCGGGCAGCGCCAGCCGGACGGCGGAGGCGCCCTGCACGACATGGCTGTTGGTGAGCACCAGGCCGTCGGGCGAGATCACGACGCCGGAACCGGTGCCGCCGCGCTGGCGCTTCTCGCGGTCGGGCGGGGTCTCGACCCGCACGACCGCGGGGCCGACCCGGTCGACGACATCGACGACGGCCTGCGAGTAGGCGTCGAACAGCGGCTGTTCATCAGGGGTGGTTTCTGGCGGGAAACTGGCGTCGCCCGACAGTGTCAGCTCGTCGGAGACGAGCGAGGGCTGGAAGTCGAACATGCCCCTATATGGGGATTGGCGTGCAAGACTTCACCATCTTGCCGGACCGCGGGCCTCCAGGCCCGCTCATCATCTTTTGTCATGCTCCTCTCCCCCTTGGGGGAGAGGCTGGGTGAGGGGGTGTTGCAGGAGGTAGCCTTCGCGTTGCCCCCCTCACCTAACCTCTCCCCCAAGGGGGAGAGGAATATGAGTGATGAGCGGGCCTGGAGGCCCGCGGTCCGGCGAGAACTAGAACAGCGAAAAGTACTCGCGCTGCTCCCACTCGCTGACGTCGAGATCGAAGCGGTCGATCTCGGCCTGCTTCAGCTTGAGATAGTAATCGATGAAGAAATCGCCGAAGCCCGCGCGCAGCGCCTTGTCCTCGCCGAGCGCGGCGAGCGATTCGGCCAGGGACCGCGGCAGCGCCGGCGCCTTGGCGTCGTAGGGCCTGTCGGCCGAGGGACCAGGATCGAGCTTGCGGTCGAGCCCGTCCAGCCCGCTCACGATCTGGCTTGCCACATAGAGGTAGGGGTTGGCCGCGGGCTCGCCGACCCGGTTCTCGAGATGGGTCGCGGGATCGCCGGGGCCACCCAGCACGCGCACCATGACGCCCCGGTTGTCCCTTCCCCATGTGGCGCGGTCGGGCGCGAGCGAAAAGGGCCGGTAGCGCTTGTAGCCGTTCAAGGTCGGCGTGCTGAAGGCGGCCGCCCCGCGGGCATGGGCGAGCAGTCCCGCCATGTAATGCAGGCCCGCCGCCGACAAGGGTTCGCGTCCGTCCATGAAGATGTTGGCGTGGCTCTTCCGGTCGGTCAGCGACTGGTGCAGGTGCCAGCCGCTCGACATGACGTTGGCGAGCTTGGGCCGGCACATGAAGGTGGCGTGATAGCCGTGACGCTGCGCCACCTGCTTGGTGGCGCTGCGGAACAGCACCATGGCGTCGGCCGGTGCGAGGCCGGTGCCGGTGCGGAAGGTGAACTCGACCTGGCTCGGCCCGAACTCGACCTCGATGGAGCGCAGCGGCAGGCCGAGATCGACGAGGTTGGTGCGCAGGATCTCCAGGATCGGGTCCATCTCGTCGTAACGTTGCTCGGTCAGGTACTGGTAGCCCTGGTTCAGCAGCGAGACATCGGGCGGTTCGCCGGGCTGGCCGGAGTCCTCGATGCCAAGCCTCGCCTTCTCGAGCTTGAAGAGATGGAACTCGACCTCGAGGCCGGCGACGAAATCGTAGCCGCGCTCGCCCAGCGTCTGCAGTGCGCTCCGGCAGATGTGCCGCGTGCTGAGCGGCATCGGCCGGCCGTCGCCGAAATAGATGTCGCACAGCATCCAGCCCGAATGCGGCGCCCACGGCAGCACGCGGAAGGTCGTGGGATCGGGCAGCATGATCACATCGGCCGCACCCTCGAGCTCCTTCATGCCGAAGCCGCCGCCCGGCTGCCAGACCGGGAACACGGTGCGGTGCGAGGTGTCCTTCAAGAGCATCGTGGTGGTGAAGCCGACGCCGTTCTTCAGCGCGGCATCGACCTCGCCCACGACCAGCGTCTTGCCGCGCAGCACGCCGTGCTGGTCGGCGAAGGCCACGCGCACCACCGAGAGCTCGGCCGCCTTGATGCGGCGCTCCGCCTCGCGCGTTGCGACCTTGCGGTCCTCGGTCCACAGGCCGGCGCGTTCGACCAGGCTCATGCGGGCCTACGCGACCAGCGGCGGAATGGTCTTGGCCGCCCAGCTCGAGCCGCTGCGGCGGCGCGCGTCGACGTCCTTCCAGTAGGACTGCCAGCCCTCGGTCGGGCCCATGCCGTCGATGGCGATCGGGCCGCGGATCGCACCGGCGCGCTGCCGATCGAGCCACATCGGCGGCTTCTCGCCGTTCGCCACCTGGCCGATCGCCGACAGCAGCATGCGGCGGTAGGCCACGATCGCCTTGTCGGTTGTGCCGAGGTGCTCGCGCGTGCGGTCCTGGATGCGACCCTGGCTTTCGATCGCCCACTGGTCGTGGACGTTGATGTCGAAGCCCATGCCGGTGAAGGTCTGGCTCGCCTGCTCGGCGACGTTGTAGCCCCAGGAATTGTGCCGGCCGAGGCGCGGGCGATAGTCGGGCAGCTGGTAGAGCTTCAGCCGCTGCTCGCGCATCTGCGGCATGGTCGACCGGCGCGCCGAAGCTGGTGAAGATCGCGTACCAGTAGCAGGACGTGTCGTCGATCGGCACGTGCCACTGGGTGATCGTCATCTCCGCGCTCATCGGGATCACGAAGGCGTAGGGGAAGACGAGGTTGGTGACGCGCACATGGGTGTGCTTGTCGTTCAGCCGGCGCAAGGCGAACAGCCGCAGGCCGTAGTCGGTTCCTTCGACGTCGATCTGCGGCCGCGTGAATTCGCGCAACAGCCGCGTCATCGGGATGTCGGAGTCCGACGAGGCCGAGCGGAACTGCTTGCCGTAGGCGGCGCCCGTGTCCTCGTCCTCGTAGAAGCGATGCAGGTAGGAGGCGTGCGCCGGATCGATGCCGACTTCCAGCGCCTGCAGCCAGTTGCAGTCGATCAGGCCCTTGAAGGCGAAGGCATGCGTGCCGGGGGCGAGGAAGCAGTCGAAGTCGGGGAAAGCGGGGGCGTCGCCTTCACCCAGATAGGCGAAGACGATGCCGTTCTTCACCACGACCGGGTAGGAGCGCTGGCGCACCCGCTGACAGAGCACGCTGCCTTCGGGCTCGGCGGGAGTCTCCAGGCACTTGCCGTCGACGTCGAACAGCCAGCCATGGAACAGGCAACGCAGGCCGCCGTCTTCCAGACGGCCATAGGCGAGATCGGCGCCGCGATGCGGGCAGTCTCGGTCCAGCAGGCCGTGGCGGCCGCGCTCGTCGCGGAACAGCACGAAGTCCTGGCCCAGCACGCGCACCGCCTTGGCGGGCCGCTCTTGCGGCAAGCTCGTCGGCGAGCGCCACCGGATGCCAATAGTGCCGCATCAGCGCGCCGCATTTGGTGCCCGGCCCGACGCGGGTGATCAGCTCGTTCTGCTCGGGACTCATCATGGGAAAAGAGTGGCGTAAATTCCAACGCCTGTCATCTCGAGGCCACCTCACTGCTTCGGAGTGGACGCATCATTTCATTCGCCTCCCCCGTCATCGGGGGAGGTGGCCCGAAGGGCCGGAGGGGGAGAGCCTCAGTCGAAGTATCTGCAAATATTAGATCTGAAATTTTCACCGATCGCCTGTGTGGCCTTCCCCCTCCGCCCCCTACGGGGGCACCTCCCCCGTAAGACGGGGGAGGTGGGATGGAGGGTTCGCGTCGCTCCACGGCGCAGCTTACTTCCCCCGCACTGACAGACTATACAAGCAGCCCATGAGTAACCTGAACGGCATGCCGGGCCCGACGTCCCGGCACTATTTCTCCCAACGCCTGCGTCTGCACTATGTCGACTGGGGCAATCCCGACGCGCCGCCGCTGCTGCTGGTGCATGGCGGGCGCGACCATTGCCGCAACTGGGACTGGGTGGCGCAGGCGCTGCGCAACGACTGGCACATCATCTGCCCCGACCTGCGCGGCCACGGCGACAGCCAGTGGTCGCCCGACGGCAACTATTCGATGTCGGCCTACATCTACGACCTGGCGCAGCTCATGCACCAGCAGCAGCTGGCGCCGGTGACGATCGTCGCCCACTCGCTGGGCGGCAACATCTGCCTGCGCTACGCCGGCATCTATCCCGAGCATGGTCGCGCAAGCTGGTCGCCATCGAGGGGCTGGGCCCGTCGCCCAAGGTGATTGCCGAGCGCGGCCAGAAGAGCATGGCCGAGCGCATGCAGCGAATGGGTCGACGAGCAGCGCAAGCTCTCCGGCCGCCTGCCGCGCCGCTACCCGACCATCGAGGACGCCTTCAAGCGCATGCAGGACGAGAACAAGCACCTCTCGGCCGAGCAGGCGCGCCATCTCACGCAGCAGGGCGTCAACCAGAACGAGGACGGCACCTACAGCTGGAAGTTCGACAACTACGTCCGCACCTCGCCGCCCTACGACATGAGCTACGCGGACATCGAGCAGCTGTGGACGCAGATCACCTGTCCGACGCTGCTGATCTACGGCAAGGAGAGCTGGGCCTCCAACCCGGCGGACGACGGCCGGCTAAGACACTTCAAGCATGCCGACGTCGTCGACCTTCGACAATGCCGGGCACTGGGTGCATCACGACCGGCTGCAGGCGTTCGTCGATACGGTCGGGGAGTTCATCGAATGAAGGCGGCGATCTTCCGCGGCGGCGACATCGTCGTCGACACCTTGCCCGCGCCGGTGCCGGCGCGCGGCCAGGTCCTGGTCAAGACCTTGGCTTGCGGCATCTGCGGCTCGGACCTGCATGCCGCCAAGCATGCCCATCGCATGGTCGCGGTGACAAAGCGCATTCCCGGTCGCGTGCCGATGGACCTGTCGCGCGACGTCGTCTTCGGCCATGAATTCTGCTGCGAGGTGCTGGACTACGGGCCCGATACCAAACGCACCGTGAAGCCCGGCGCGCGCGTCTGCGCCATGCCGCTGATGATGGAGCCCGATGGGCCGAAGGGCATGGGCTACTCCAACACCTATGTCGGCGGCTATGCCGAGCAGATGCTGCTCTCCGCGCCGCTCCTGCTCGAAGTGCCCAACGGCCTGTCGACGGACCATGCCGCGCTCACCGAGCCGCTGGCGGTCGGCGTGCACGCGGTCGAGAAAGGCGCGCTCAAGGGTGACGAGGCGCCGCTGGTGGTGGGCTGCGGGCCGGTCGGTCTCGCCGTCATCGCCGCCCTGCGGCTGAAGGGCATACGTCCGATCGTCGCAGCCGACTTCTCGCCCAAGCGCCGCGAGCTCGCCGTGAAGATGGGGGCGGACATCGTCGTCGATCCGGCGCAGGAGTCACCTTATGTGAGGCTCGAGCCCGGCAAGCGGGCAGCGATCTTCGAGTGCGTCGGCGTGCCGGGCATCCTGCAGCAGATGTTCGAACGGGTGCCGCGCGACGCGCGCGTCGTGGTCGTCGGAGTCTGCATGGAGCCCGATACCATCGAGCCCATGTTCGGCATCGTGAAGGAGCTCAGCCTGCAGTTCGTGCTGGGCTACACGCCGGATGAATTCGCCCGTTCGCTTCACCTGCTGGCCGACGGCCAAGTCGATGCAGATGCCCTGATCACCGGCAAGGTCGGGCTCGACGGCGTGAAGGGCGCCTTCGCCGAGCTGGGCAGTCCGGAGCGCACACCAAGATTTTGGTCGAACCGTGGCGATGATCGACGGTGCCGGCAGTTGACCGGCGGTCGGCCGATTTGATAGCGCTTGCGCCGCTAAAAGGGAGAATGAAATGAAGCTGTACAATTCGGTCGGCCCGAACCCGCGCATGGTCCGGATGTTCTTGGCGGAGAAGGGCTTCGACGTCCCCAAGGTCGACGTCGACCTGCGCGGCGGCGAGAACCGGCGCGAGCCTTACCTCAAGATCAATCCGTCGGGCCAAACTCCTGCGTTGGAACTGGACGACGGCACCATCCTGGCCGAGATCACGGCGATCTGCGAGTACATCGACGAGAAGAAGAAGGACACGCCCTCGCTGATCGGCGAGACGCCCGAGGAGCGCGCGAAGACCCGCATGTGGACGCGCCGCATCGACCTCAACATCGTCGAGCCGGGGGCCAACGGCTTCCGCTTCGCCGAGGGCCTGAAAATGTTCGAGAATCGCGTCCGCTGCATTCCCGCCGCGGCCGACCAGCTCAAGGCAACGGCGCGCGACAAGCTCAAATGGCTCGACGGGCTGATGGGATCGAAGCCCTTCATCGCCGGCGACAAGCTTACCATGGCCGACATCCTGCTGTTTGCCTTCCTCGACTTCATGGCCAATGTCGGACAGCCGCTCGATCCCGCGTGCAAGAACCTCACCGCCTGGTTCGGTCGCATGAAGGCTCGTCCGAGCGCCGCCGCCTGATCCGGAGACACCGACGATGCGCTGTTCGATTGCCCTGTTCGCTTTCATCGCCTCGTTCGTCATGGTTGCGGCGGGCTTCGCCCAGGCCGCCGATCCGCCGAAGGGGCTGTTCCTCGTCACCGACTATCCCTCGCAGACGGTCCGTGCCGGCGAGATCACAACCATTCGTGTGAAGCTCACCAATTCGGGATTGCCGCCCGAGCCGGTGGCGCTCTCGCTGTCCGACGTGCCGACCGGCTGGAAGGTCGACATTTTAGGCGGCGGCCAGTCCGTCGCCTCGGCCATGCCCGGCGTCAACCAGGACGTCAGCCTGCAACTCCGGATCGACGTGCCGAAGGATGCCAAGCCCGGCTCGCAGAAGGTGGTGCTGAGCGCCAAAGGCCCGCTCACCCAGGCGCCCGATCTGGTGTTCACCCTGACCGTCGGCACCGAGACGCCGGCCAAGCTCAGCCTCAAGTCGCGCCTGCCGTCGCTGCGCGGCACGCCGCGCTCGGCCTTCGAATATACGGTCACGGTCGGCAACGACAGCGGCAAGGACCTCACCGTGGCCCTGTCGGCACAGGCGCCGGCCAACTTCCAGACCACCTTCACCGAAGGCTTCGGCTCCAACGAGATCAGTTCGATCCCGATCGAGGCCGGCCAGACCAAGGACATCAAGGTCAAGGTGACGCCGCCCCGCGACGTGAAGGCGGGCGACTATCCCGTGCTGGTCAAGGTCGCCTCAGAGGGCGCGACGGCCGAGCTCAGGGTCACCTTGCAGATCAGCGGTCAGGGCAAGCTCGCGCTCTCGACCAAGGATGGCCGCCTGTCGGGCGACGCCGAGGTCGGCAAGCCCTCGGCCTACACGCTGGTCGTGAGCAACGACGGCACGGCGCCGATCGAGGAAGTCGAGATGGCGGGCACCGTTCCGGCCAACTGGAAGGTCGAGTTCAATCCCAAGACCATCCCGAGCGTGGCGCCCAACGAAAAGAAGGAAGTGCAGGTCGTGGTGACGCCGGGCGACAAGGCGATCGCCGGCGACTATGTCGCCTCGTTCCGCGCCAGCGGCCGCGGCGAATCGGCGTCGTCCGACTTCCGCATCACCGTCACCACCTCGACCCTGTGGGGCATCGTCGGCATCGGCATCATCGCCATTGCCCTGCTGGTCCTGCTGGGCGCGGTCGCGCGCTTCGGCCGGCGATAGACTGCCGGCCATGCCTGACCCGGCGATGAGTGACAACGTCATCGAGGCGCGCGGGCTCTTGAAGCTCTACGGCACGCAGCGCGCCGTCGACGCCATCGACCTCGACATCCGCCGCGGCGAGATCTTCGGCCTGCTGGGGCCCAATGGCGCCGGCAAGACGACGACCATCCTGATGATGCTGGGCCTGACCGAGATCAGCGGCGGCTCGGTCGAAGTGCTGGGCTTCGACCCGGTGCGCCAGCCGCTCGAGGTCAAGCGCCGGGTCGGCTACCTGCCGGACGCCGTGGGCTTCTACGATCACCTGACGGCGCGCGAGAACCTGGTCTACACGGCGCGCCTGCTCGCCATCCCGCGCTCGCAGATCGGCCGGCGGATCATGGAGGCGATGGAGAGCGTGCAGCTGGCCGACGTGGTCGACAAGCGCGTGTCCACCTATTCGCGCGGCATGCGCCAGCGGCTGGGCATCGCCGAGATCGTCATGAAGAAGGCCGAGATCGCCATTCTGGACGAGCCGACGTCGGGCCTCGATCCGCACGCCACCTTCGAGCTCCTGGAAATGATCCGCGGGCTGAAGCGGATGGGCGTGGCCGTTCTGCTGTCCTCGCATCTGCTCGATCGTGTGCAGAGCGTTTGCGACCGGGTGGCGCTGTTCAACAAGGGCAAGATCGCGCTGATGGGCACGGTGGTGGAGCTCGCCAACCAGGTGCTGGGCGCCGGCCATCCCATCCTGGTCGAGGCCTCGGGGATCGACATCGCCGCCGCGTTGCGCGGCATCGAGGGCGTGCAGAAGGTCATGCCGGAGGGCGATGGAGCCTGGCGGGTCGTGGCCGATCGCGACGTGCGCGCGGCGGCGGCGCAGCGCATCGTCTCGGCCGGCGGCGCACTGACCCGGCTGGCCGACCTCCAGCCCAGCCTGGAAGAGGTCTACACGCGTTACTTCCAGGAGGCGCGACATGCAGCGTAGCATCGCGCGCCGCGAAGGCTCGCCCTTCACCGGCCTCGGGCCGGTGTTCATGAAGGAGTTTTCCGATCATCTGAGCAGCGCGCGCATGATGGTGCTGATGCTGTTCGTGATCGCCTTCGGCGCGCTCACGGTGGCGCCATCGCTCACCGAGCTGCGCAATGTGACGGAGTCCGACCCGTTCCTCTTCCTGCGCATTTTCACCTCGGCCTCGAGTCGCGTGCCGTTTTCCTTCACCGCGGCGCTGGGCTTCACGATTCCGTTGCTGGCGATCGGCCTCGGCTTCGACTCGGTGAACGGCGAGTTCAATCGCCGGACGCTGTCGCGCGTCCTGTCGCAGCCGATCTATCGCGACGCGCTCCTGCTCGGGAAGTTCCTGGGCGCGCTCGCCACGCTGGCTGTCGCGCTGGTGGCGCTTTGGCTGATCGTGCTGGGCGCGGGCCTGCTGCTGCTCGGCATCCCGCCGCGCGGGGTCGAGGTGGCGCGCGGCGTGGCGTTCCTCGGCGCCGCCATCGCCTATGGCGGCGTATGGCTCGCCGTGTCGATGCTGTTCTCGGTGATCTTCCGATCGACCGCGACCTCGGCCTTGTGCGCGCTGGGCATCTGGCTGTTTTTCCTGATCGTGTGGCCGCTGGTCGTGCCTGCCATCGTGCTGGCCTTCGCCTCGCCCGACATGCTGTCGGGCCGGGCCTCGATCGACGAGACGCTGGCCTTCATCCAGTTTCAATCGTTCCTCGACCGGCTCTCGCCCAATACCCTGTTCGGCGAGGCGGTGATCGGCCTGCTCAATCCCGAGACGCGCACGCTTGGCCCCATCATCCAGAGCCAGATGCGCGGGGCGATCATGGGCGCGCCGCTGCCTCTCGATCAAAGTCTGCTGTTGATCTGGCCGCAGATCACGGGCCTGATCGCCGGCATGATCGTGATCTTCGCCGCAGCCTACATAATCTTCCAGCGCGAGGAAGTCAGAGCCTGAAGGACTGGACGCTCCCGGCGACCCTCAACAACGCACGCTGGTGCGACGCGGTGTGCCGCGCGCATGGCAGGGCGGGGACGTTCCTGCCCCATGCCTGGGTGAACGCCGAACGCGTGCCGCGCTTCTACCCCAACGTGGTGACGCTGGCGCCCGACGAGGCGGCCGTGGCCGAGCAGCGCGCGACCATCGCGATCCTTGTGAAGTCGAACCTGCCCGGCCGCTGGGCGGTGAAGGACAGCTTCAACACGCTCGACCTGTCGCGTCGCGGCTTCGAGGTGCTGTTCGACGCGCAATGGATCCGCCAACTGCCACTCCTGATCGCCAGGACCTCGTCGGGTCTCGACTGGGAGCGTGTGAGGGAGAGCGAGTCCTTCCCGCCGGCGCTGTTCGACGACGAGAACTTCGCCATGTTCGCCGGCCGCCGCGACGGCGCCATCGTTGCCGGCGGCACGCTCTACCGGTCGGAAGGGATCGTGGGCGTGTCCAATGTCGTGGCCGAGCCCGCCGACGCCGTGGCGGTGTTTCGCGACCTGGCGTCGCTTGCGGCCAATACCTTTCCGGGCCTGTCGCTGGTGGGCTACGAATCGGGCAACGAACTGAAGGCCGCCCAAGGCGCAGGCTTCGAAACGGGCGACGCGCTTCGGATCTGGGTCAGGGAACCGGAGTGAGGCTGGGGGCGCGCCACTCCAGTGGCGCGTCTTCTTTGGAGCGCGGACCTCCAGGTCCGCATCATGACTCATGAGCGGACCTGGAGGTCCGCGCTCCAAAGAAGACCCAGCTACGACCTGTAGCCACACAGCTTCAACGCCTCGATCATGTGCGCGGGCGGCGGGGCGGTGACGGCGATCGGCGGCTTGGTCTTGGACAGGGGCAGCACGATGCCGCGCGAGTGGAGATGCAGGAGGTTGCCGGGCTCGGCCCGTCCATAGAGCCGGTCGGCGATCACCGGGCAGCCGGCCGCCGCGCAATGCACGCGGATCTGATGCGTGCGGCCGGTCTCGGGCTTCAGTTCCAGCCACGTCATATCGGGCCCGCGCCCCAGCACCTTGTAGCGCGTGACCGCGGTCTGGCCCTTGTCGGAGACCTTGACCGACCAGCCGCTTCGCGTGTTCACCTTGAGCAGCTTCTGGTCGAACACGCCTTCTTGGGCGGGCGGCGCGCCCTGCACGACCGCCCAGTAGGTCTTCTCCGTGTCGCGCGCCTGGAACAGCCGGCCGAGCTTGCTCAGCGCCTTGGGATGACGGCCCAGCACCAGCACGCCCGACGTGTCGGCGTCGAGGCGATGGGCCAGCGCCGGCGGACGCGGCAGCCCGAAGCGCAGCGCGTCGAAACATTCCTCGAGGTTGGGCGCCTTGCTGGGGCCGGCATGGACGGCCAGCCCCGCCGGCTTGTCGATCACCAGGATCAGCCCGTCACGATGAAGCACCCGCGCCTGGATCTCTTCCGCCGAAAGAGGTGGCGGCCTCTTCGCTGGGGGCGCGCCACCCCAGTGGCGCGGCTTGGAGCGCGGACCTCCAGGTCCGCTCATGCGCATGATGCGGACCGGGAGGTCCGCGCTCCATATGAGAAGACCACGCCGCTCCGGTGGTGCGTCATGCTCTTCCGGACCGCCGGCCTCTGGCTCGCTCATGATCATGAGCGAGCAGGACCCTCGCGGTCCGGAAGACTAGAGCTCGGGCCATCGCGCGAGCCAGGCTTCGCTCGCCTCGTAGAGCGCGGCCGCGCGCAGCACCGAGGCCTCGTCGCGGAAGCGGCCGACGATCTGCAGGCCGATCGGCAGGCCCTCCGAATCGTAGCCGCAGCACAGCGTCAGGGCGGGGTGGCCGGTGATGTTGAAGGGCATGGTGTAGGGAAACCAGTTGCGGCGCAGTTCGCCCACCTCGACGCCGTCGATCCGAATGGGCTCGAACAGGTCCTGCTCGATCGGCAAGCGCCGTCCGCGAGAGCGTCGGCGTCACCAGATAGTCGGCGGTCTCGAACCAGCGCTGCACCCGGCGGAAGAGATCGGTGCGCTGGAACATGGCGCGCTGGTAGTCGGCGCCCGACCATTCCGACGCCATGGCGACCTGGCGCACCAGCGAGGATGAGAGTCGATTGTCTTCGCGCCGGATCAGATCGTCGAAGCGCGCCCGCCAGGTCGTGTGGTTGATGACCTTCCAGATCGGCTCCATGTCGGGCAGCGTTTCGTCGAGCTCGACCAGCTCGGCGCCGAGGTCGCGCAGCCGGCCGAGCGAACGTTCGAACGCTGCACGGACATCTGTGGCCACGGCATGGTTGCCCAACGTAAGGCTGTAGAGGATGCGCTTGCCCGCAAGGTCGCCCTGGGCGCGGGCCGCGGTGATGTAGTCCTGCGCCGCAACGCCGATCGACCACGGATCCGACGGATGCGGTCCGGCCATGGCCTGCAGCATCAGAGCGGTATCCATCACCGTGCGCGTCATCGGCGTCACATAGGTGTAGTTGCCGAAGGCGTCGGCGACCTGGCTGTGCGGGATCACGCCATTGCTCTGCTTCAGCCCGACCACGCCGTTGGCCGCCGCCGGAATGCGCGTCGAGCCGCCGCCGTCGGTGGCGATGCCGATCGGCCCGATGCCGGCTGCCACCGCGACCGCCGCGCCGCCGCTCGAACCGCCTGAGGTGCGCTCGGCGCTCCAGGCGTTGCGCGTGCGGCCGAACAAGCGGCGCGTCGGTCAGCGCCTTGTGACCGAATTCGGGAGTCGTCGTCTTGCCGAACAGGATGGCGCCTGCGGTCTTCGTGCGGGCGGCGCAAACGGCGTCTTCCTTGGGCACGTTCTCGTCGTGATGCAGCGAGCCGAAGGTCGTGCGCACGCCGGCGGTGTTGACAAGGTCTTTGGCGGCGAAGGGGATGCCATGCAGCAGGCCGAGCGGCTGGCCCTTCATCACCGCGTCCTCGGCTTGCCGCGCGACGGCGCGCGCCTGATCGGCGACGAGGGTGATGAAGCAGTTCAGCACCGGCTGCAGCTTCTCCGCGCGCGCCAGGACCGCTTCGGTCAACTCGACCGGTGAGACTTTCCTGGCAGCGATCTGCTCGCGCAGCACCGAGGCGGGCAGGCGGCAGAGCTCGTCGGTCATCCCAGAAGCCCGCGCGCCGCCAGATTGCGCATCAGCGCCGTCACCCCGAACGTCCAGGGCGGGATCTTGTCGCAATGGTTGACCTTGTTGGTGAGGGTGCCGAGCTTGGGCGAACGGATGGAAACGAGATCGCCCACCATGTGCGTGAAGCCCGCGCCGCCCGGCCTGCGCGGTTCGGTGGGTGCGAAGAGAGTCCCGGTCATCAGCACCATGCCGTCGGGATACTGGTGCGTATGGCCCATCGCATGGGCAACGAGCTCGGTCGGATCGCGGCTGATCTTCGACAGGTCGCTGGCGCCGCGCAGGCGGAACTGGTCCGGGCCGGTGACCTCGAGCTCGACCTTGGCCTGGCGCACGTCGTCGAGCGAGAAGGTCTGGTCGAACAAGCGGATGAAGGGACCGATGGCGCAGGAGGCGTTGTTGTCCTTGGCTTGGCCCAGCAGCAGCGCGCTCCTGCCTTCGATGTCGCGCAGATTGACGTCGTTGCCCAGGGTGGCGCCCACGATGTGGCCGCGCGCGTTTACCACCAGGGTCACCTCGGGTTCGGGATTGTTCCAGTCCGAGTCCGAGCGGATGCCGATCTCCGCGCCGTAGCCCACCGCCGCCATGGCCGGCGCCTTGGTGAAGATTTCGGCATAGGGGCCGATGCCGACCTCGAGATAGGGCGACCAGGCGTCGCGCGCCATCAGCGTCTTCTTCAAGGCCTCGGCTTCGGGCGAGCCGGGCTTGATGGTGCTGACGTCGGCGCCGATGATCTGATTCAGCTCCTTGCGCACCTGCTCGGCGCGCCCCGGATCGCCCTTGGCGTGCTCCTCGATCAGGCGTTCCAGCAGGCTCACGGCGAAGGTGACACCGGCCGCCTTGATCGCCTGCAGGTCGATCGGCGCCAGGAGGTCGCCGATATGGTCCTTCAGCGCGCCTAGTCGATCGCCGTCGGCATGGCGGACCAGCGCCACGGGATCGGGCGCGTTGCAGAGGTCGGCCACCGTGGGCGCCGCCGCGGTGATGTCGTAGAGCCCGTCGGCCCGCACCACCACGACGCTCGGCCCGTCCGGCATGCCACCTTTGTGGCCGTGGCTGTGGCCGCGGCGCCAGACCCGGCCGATCAAGGTTCCGTTGGTGCCGTCGTCAGGCAGGATATCGCTGGTCGAAGCTGGCACTGGACGTCTCCGGCGCTTCGTTGCAGAAAAGGCGCGCCATTCCCCGGGAGAAATCAAATCATGGCCGCAGCGCGGATCAAAGGTGTTCTTTCACCGGTCGTCACGCCGTTCAAGCGCGACTACTCGCCCGATGTCGGCCGTTTCATTGCCCACTGCAAGTGGCTGCTCAGCCAGGATTGCGGGCTGGCGGTGTTCGGCACCAATTCCGAAGCCAATTCGATGTCGGCCGACGAACGCATGGCGCTCCTCGAGTCCATCGTCTCGGCCGGCGTGCCGACCGACCGCATGATGCCCGGCACCGGCGCCTGCTCGATCAACGAAGCCGCCAAGGTCAGCGCGCACGCCACCAAGCTCGGCGTCGCGGGCGTGCTGATGCTGCCGCCCTTCTACTACAAGGGCGTGCCGGAGGAGGGGCTGTTCCGCTTCTTCTCGGAGGTCGTGCAGCGGGTCGGCGACGATCGGCTACGCGTTTATCTCTATCACATCCCGCCGGTCTCGGCCGTGCCGATCACCCACAAGCTGGTCGAACGGCTGATGAAGGCCTACCCGAAGCAGATCGCCGGCATGAAGGATTCGTCGGACGACTGGCCGCACACCAAGAGCATGATCGACGCCTTCGCCAAGGACGGCTTCGACGTCTTCTCGGGCAACGAGAAGCCCCTGATCGACAACATCAAGTCGGGCGGCGCGGGCTGCATCAGCGCCACCGCCAACATCAACCCGGGCAAGATCGCCGAGACCTATCACAAGTACAAGACGCCGGAAGGCGAGAAGCTGCAGGCCTGGATCAACGACGTGCGCGGCGTCATGCAGGGCTACGTCATGATCCCGGCGCTGAAGTACTGCATCGCGCATTACGGCAGCGACGCGGCCTGGACGCCGGTGCGGCCCCCATTGGTCGAGACCGACGAGAAGGCGGGCAAGGACATGATCGCCAAGCTCGACAAGCTCGGCTTCACCATGCCGGGCCTGAAGCAGGCGATGGCGGTGGCGGCGGAGTAATCGATTGTCTTCTCCTCTCATTTTCCTCTCCCCCTTGGGGGAGAGGCTAGGTGAGGGGGTGATGCAGGAGACAATCTTCGGATTGACCCCCTCACCCAACCTCTTCCCCAAGGGGGAGAGGAGCCTGAAGGGGAAGGTGGCTGCGGCCGTGGCGATGGTCGTTCGGTCGATGGTCGTTCAGTCGTCGGCCCGTCCCTCCAGCTTCACCTTGTACCCGCCGGCATAGTCGGCGCTGAGCTCGACGGTCCTGTCGCCGAACACCAGCGTGACCCGCGCGACGTCGTCGTTGCCCAGCGTCTGCAGCTCGAGCACGAGGCTGGTGCCGTCGGCCGACCAGGCGCCGCGCGCGGCGCTCAACCCCACGGGCGTGCGCCCGCCCACGCGGAAATGGCCGTCGAAGCCGATCGGCCCGCCGAACGGGCCCGGCGGAACCATGGGAGGACCGAGTTCGAGCTCGTATTCGTAGGACGGCTCGGGATCGTCGAGCTTCAGGGTGAGCGACTTCAGCCGTGCCGGACTGCCGGTGAACCGCCAGGTCTTTCCGGACACCGCCTTGATCACGGCCGGCGGCCCGGCGGGGCTGGCCGGCGCCGGCTGCTCAAGGGTCGCAGCCTTCACCTGCTCGGCGAGCTCGGCTGTTGCCGCGGGATTGGCGGCGACCGCGCCGTCGGAGGTGACGGCCGCGGCGAGGAAGTCCGCCAGCGCGCCGAGGCCGTAGCGCGGCGTGGTCGCCATGCCGTTAGGGGTGGGAAAGCGCGACGAGCCGGTCGCCACCGCCACGATGTCGAGACCGGGCATCACGACGACGAGCTGGCGGTGGAAGCCCACCGCCATGAAGGTGTCGCGGCCCGGCATGACCCAGAACTGGCGGCCGTAGCGGATGTCGGCCGACCAGCTCTCATGCATGTCGACATGGGCCGCCCGCACGCCCTCGATCCACGCCGCCGGCAGGATCTGCTTTCCTTCCCACGCGCCGCCGCGCAGCCAGAGATAGCCGATCTTCGCCATGTCACGCGGCTGGAGGTAGAGGTCGTTGCCGCCGTTCTGGACGCCCTGCGGGTCGACGCGCCAAAGCACGTCCGTGATGCCGAGCGGCCCGAACAGCCTTTCCCGCGCATAGTCGAGGGTGCTGCGGCCGGTGACCTTGCCCAGGATGGCCGACAGCAGGTGGCTGTTGCCGGTGCTGTAGTAGAAGCGCGAGCCCGGCGGCGTCGTCATCGGCTGGTCGAGGATGAACTGCTGCCAGTCGGGGCTGCGCGCCATGGCGACATAGGATTCGGCGCCGCCGTTCACGCCCTCCTGCCAGGCGAGGCCCGATGTCATGTCGAGCAGGTGCTGGACGGTGATCGCCTTCTTGGCGCCGTCGAGGTTGGCGATCGTGCGATCGGCGAAGAAATCCACGACCTTGTGGTCGGTGCTGTCGAGCAGGCCGTCGGCCAGCGCCATGCCGATCAGGGTGCTGGTGACGGACTTGGTCGCCGAGTAGAAGCGGTGCCTCAGCCCGGTGCGGAACGGCGCGTAGCTTGCCTCCAGCACGATCCGCCCGTGGCGCGTCACCAGCACGCTGTCGATGTCGTTCGAGGCGCCGAACTCGATCAGTCGGGCGAGCCGCTCGGAACTCATGCCCTGCTCCTCGGGCGAAGAGGTCGACCATTCCTTTGTGGGCCACGGCCGGGTGTTGTCCTGCGCCGTTGCGAATGGCGCGGACAGAAGAGCGGCCGTGGCCAGCAGGGCCGCCAGAAGCGTGTTCGTGAGCCGAAGCATCGGGCGACGTTAGCACCGATGCGGGTCGCGTTGGAATCGCGGGCACGGTGCATGACGCGATTTGACTTCACGCCCTCCGTACCCACATGGGCATTATGTCCAGGCCCGCACTGGCTCTTACCTCCGCTGGAGGCGTTGTCGCCTTCCTCGGCCTCGCCATACTGGGTTGGGGAGGGTTCGAGGCATTCTTCGCCAATCCGGCGCGCATCGCGCTGGTGGTCGCGACCGCGGCGATGGCCGTCGCCGGTCTGCTGAGCGCCGCGAACCTCAGCACCGGTGAGCGCGAGGATCGTTCCAACCGCTGGATCATCGGCGCGCTGGGCCTGCTCGGACTTCTGGCAGCCTGGCTGCCGGCCTACACCGACCGCGAGGAGTTCTGGGTCCTCGATGGCGATGCCGTCCGTTGGCTGGGAGTCGCGTTGTACGCCGGCGGCGGCATCCTGCGGCTATGGCCGGTCTTCATTCTCGGCCGCCGCTTCAGCGGCCTGGTGGCGATCCAGTCCGGTCATGCGCTGGTCACCGACGGCCTCTACAGCCGCATTCGCAATCCGAGCTATCTCGGTTTGCTCATCCTGGCGCTGGGCTGGGCGCTGGCGTTTCGCTCGGGCGTGGGCGTGTTGCTGGCAGTCCTCAACATTCCGCCCCTGGTCGCGCGCATGAACTCGGAGGAGAGGCTGCTGCACGCGCAGTTCGGCCAGGAATACGAGGCCTACCGCGCTCGTACGTGGCGGCTGCTGCCGGGGGTCTATTAAGACCGCTTTCCGAAAGTCATATATTTGGGTCGCATGGCGCCCACTTATTCGAAACTCTACCCGCTTAATTTAAACTACGGTATAGACTTGACTATCACTTAAGTACAGGCTAGTCTACCGTCCTCATGCTGGAGGATCGATGATGGACGGAGCCGGACGGCCTTCGCTTTACAAGCCGGAATTCGCCGAAGAGGCCCACGAGCTGTGCCTGGCGGGCGCGACCAACCAGGAACTGGCCGATGGTTTTGGCGTGGGACACAGCACGATCGACAACTGGCTGCGCAAACACCCGGAGTTCGCCCAGGCGGTGAGAAGCGGACGCAGCCTTGCCGACGGCAAAGTGGCGCAGGGCCTGTACGCGCGGGCCATCGGCTACGACTACGAGAGCACGCGGGTCGTGCTCCACCGCGGCGAGCCGGTGGCGGTGCGGCAGACGGTGCATCGCCCGCCCGACGTCAGGGCCTGCATCTTCTGGCTGCGCAACCGCCGCCCGCAGCAATGGCGCACGGCGTCACGGCAGGCGGGCGATGTCTGCCCCGCAGAGAGCGAGTTTCCGCACCATACGGTCGTAGCCCCGGTCGAGATGATCGAGGCCAGCGAGCCTTGTCTCGCCGCACGCGCCCAGGCCCGCGATGACGATAGCGGCCGCCGCGCGGACGTCGCTGCCGATCACGGCCGCCCCGTGCAGCCGCTCGACGCCGCGGACCAAGGCGGTGCGGCCGCGGACGCCGATGCTTGCGCCCATCCGGACGAGTTCGTCGACGTGCCGGAAACGGTGTTCGAAGATCGTCTCGCTGACGGCGCTGGCGCCGGCCGCCGTGGCCAGCAGCGCCATGACCGGCGCCTGCAGGTCGGTGGCGAAGCCGGGATAGGGGCCGGTTGTGACGTCGATGCCTCGCAGCCCGTGCCGGGCCCGTCGGGCAACGACCCCTTCCGGCGTTTCGCTGAAATCGACGCCCATGGCATTGAACGATGCGCCGGCGGCGCCGAGCAGGTCGACGCGTCCGTGGGGCAGGCAGAGTTCGCCGTCGGTGATGGCCGCGGCGCAGGCGAGCGTGCCGAACTCGATGCGATCGGGCAGGACAGCATGCACGGCGCCGGCGAGCCGCGTGACGCCCTCGATGCTGAGCTCATGGGTGCCGAGGCCGGACACCCTGGCGCCCATCGCGATCAGGCAGGCGGCCAGGTCGGCGATCTCGGGCTCGCGCGCGGCATTGCGGATCATGGTCGTGCCGTCGGCCAGGACGGCGGCGAGCAGAAGGTTTTCGGTGGCGCCGACCGAAGGCAGGGGCAGCAGGATGTCGGCGCCGCGCAGACCCGCAGGCGCCGTCGCCTGGATCACGCCGCCGTCGAGCGTCACCGTCGCACCCATGGAGCGGAGGCCGGCCAGGTGAAAGTCGATGGCACGCCGCCCGATGGCGTCGCCGCCGGGCAACGGCAGGCGCGCCTCGCCGCAGCGCGCCAGCAGCGCGCCGAGCAGCAGCACCGAGGCGCGCATGCGCGCCACCAGATCGCCGTCGATGGCGCGCGGCTCCAGGCGATCGGCTGAGATCGTCACCGACAACCCCGCCGAGGCCCGCGACCAGTGCATCTCGCAGCCCAGGCGCTGCAGCAATGACGCCAACACCGCGACGTCGAGATTGGCCGGCACGTTGTGCAGGGTGACGAGATGCGGCGTCAGGAGTGCCGACACCATGAGCGGCAGCACGGCGTTCTTGGCACCGCTGATCGGGTAGGTGCCGACAAGCGGCCGGCCGCCGCGGATGACGAGGGTATCGCCGGTGTCGGGCTGCCACCAGGGAGCTGTTGCGCGAAGGGAGGCGTTCATGGAGACAACGATAACGGAGCCTGCGTTGACAGCGCTACCGTGGCAGCGCTATATGATGTCCATGACCACGAACCTGCTCCAGAAGGGTTGGTATTTTACGCTGCTTACATAGGCGGCGCGAAAGGTCATGACCTGACAAAGCCGCCGCATCCCGGCGGCTTCTTTATTTCTGGAAAAGGCCTCCGGGCCGCGGCGGGACCGCAGACGGAGGACAAGATGTCGATCATGGAAATCGAAGAACAGAGGACGGTGCCGCCGCCGTCGATGCGCGTGCGCCTGGCAGGTCCGCGCGATTGCGATGCGTTGTGCGCGCTGCTGGACGACGCGGCGCATGCGCGCGAGCAGGTGCTGGCGTGGCTGGAGAGCCCGGGCACGACGCTCCTGGTAGCGCAAAGCGAGGCCGGAATCCTGGGCGTCGCCGTGCTGCTGACGCGGATCGTGCCCTTGTCGGGTGGCCTCTCGCACAAGGTGGTCGAGGTCGACAACCTCGTGGTGCGCGCCGATCTGCGCGGCCAGCGCATCGGCCGTCGCCTGCTGGCGGCTGTCGTCGAATGGGCGCGCCAGCGCCGCGCCGTGCAGGTCGAGGCCGTGGTCGGCGAGGGCGACGGCAGGCGCTTCTACCAAAGCTTCGGATTCACCCTCGCGAACGATCGGCTGGTGCTGGCGTCGTGACCGCCAAGCCGGTTCATGTGCGCACGGCGACGCTCGGTGACTACGACGTGCTGGTCGCCCTGTTCGACGAGCTCGACGAGTTTCACCGCCAGGGGCGGCCGGACTTCTTCCAGCGCTTCGACGGGCCAGCGCGCACGCGCCAGCAGATCGAGCAGTGGCTGTCCGACTCGGGCTCGACCGTGCTGGTGGCGGAGCGCGGCGCGGACGTCATCGGCCTTGCCGTCCTGCTGACGCGCGCCCCGTCGCCTTTTGCCGGCGCCGTGCCGCGCAAGGTGATCGAGCTCGACAATCTCGTGGTGCGTGCCGATCAGCGCGGCTGGCGGGTCGGTCGACGGCTGCTCGGCGCCACCGTCGACTGGTCGCGCCGGCAGGGCGCCACGCATGTCGAGGTGGCCGTCCACGCCTTCAATCGCGACGCGCGGCGGTTCTACGAGACATTCGGTTTCTCGGCTTCCGTCGATCGGCTGGTATTGGCGGCCTGAGCATCTATCCGCATCGCGCCATGTAAGCGCAGTGCAACAGGGCGCCGGTACGTCGCGGCTTGCCCGGCTGCCGGCATTTCACTATGCCGATGCTCCGCGGCGAAGCGTGCCGCAGGGAAGCAGCGAGGATAGAACATGCCAACGAACAGCAAGCATCCAGAAACCGTCGTGTTGCATTCGGGCTACCGCAGCGATCCTGCGACCAACGCCGTGGCGGTTCCGATCTACCAGACCACGAGCTACCAGTTCCGCGACACCAAGCACGCCGCCAACCTGTTCGGCCTGGCCGAGCTCGGCAACATCTACACGCGCATCATGAACCCGACCAACGACGTGCTGGAGACGCGGATCGCGGCGCTCGAGGGCGGCGTGGCCGCGCTGGCGCTGGGCTCGGGACAGGCGGCCTCGCTGTTCGCGGTCCAGAACATCTGTCACGCCGGCGACAATTTCGTCGCCTCGACGGATCTCTACGGCGGGACCTGGAACCTGTTCGCCAACACCATGAAGACGATGGGCATCGAATGCCGCTTCGTCGATCCGGCCGACCCGGAGAATTTCCGCCGCGCCACCGACGCCAAGACGCGCTGCTACTACGCCGAGACGCTGCCCAACCCCAAGCTGACGGTGTTCCCGATCGGCGAGGTGGCGAAGATCGGCCGTGAGCTGGGCGTGCCGCTGATCATGGACAACACCGCGGCGCCGGTGCTCTGCCGGCCGCTCGACCATGGCGCGGCGATCGTAATGCATTCCACGACGAAGTATATCGGCGGCCACGGCACCTCGATCGGCGGCATCCTGGTCGATGGCGGCAACTTCGACTGGGAGAAGCACAGCGACCGCTTCCCGATGCTGAACACGCCCGATCCCAGCTACCACGGCGCGGTGTGGACGCAGGCGGTCAAGCCGCTCGGGCCGATCGCCTATATCCTGAAGGCGCGGGTCACGCTGCTGCGCGACGTCGGCGCCCCGATGAGCCCGTTCAACGCCTTCATGTTCATCCAGGGCCTCGAGACGCTGCCACTGCGCATGCGCGTCCATTGCGACAACGCCAACCTCGTGGCCAAGCACCTTTCCAAGCACGCCAAGATCACCAAGGTGATCCACCCCTCGCTGATGAACGGTGAGGCCAAGCGGCGCGCCGAGACCTATCTGTCACGCGGCATGGGGGCGTTGCTGGGCTTCGAGCTCAAGGACGGCGCGGATGCCGGCCGCAAGTTCATCGACAACCTGAAGATGTTCTACCACGTCGCCAATATCGGCGACGCGCGCAGCCTCGCCATCCATCCCGCCTCGACCACGCACTCCCAGCTCACGGCGGAAGAGCAGGCCCATACCGGCGTCACACCCGGCTACGTACGGCTGTCGATCGGCATCGAACACATCGACGACATCCTGGCCGACCTCGACCAGGCGCTGGCCGCGGTGTGACGAGACGCGCCACGGCCGGGGGACTGCGGGCTCGCGGAGCCCGCGTCCTTGCCGTGGCCGCGAGCCTGCTGCTTGCGGCCGCCACGGCGGCACGGGCAGCGGAGCCCGATGGCTGGGACCGTGCCTACGACGCGGCGAGCGGCAACCGCTTCATACCCTTGCAGCTCATCATCGGCGGAGAATGGCAGGGCGAGCGCACGATCACCTACCCGGCGGGCACTTTCGGCGAGCTGGTCGACCATGGCAGCATATGGATCGGCCCCAAGAAATGGGTCCATCCCAAGACCGGCGAGACGCTCACGGTCTATGACCGTTCAAGGGTTGGCCACGGCATGGTGACGGACCAGATCTTCGCCGTGCGCAGGGATCAGACGGCGATCGGCCGCGTGGCGGACAACCGCTTCGGGATCACGGCCTGCGACCAGGAGGCCAAATACCCGCTCGGTGTTTGGACCCAGGGCGAGACGCGCCGTTTCGAATACACGTGTTGGTACGGCGATCGGCCGCGGACCAAGGTCGCCACGCTCACCATCCGCGACATCGATTTCGACTATGGCGGCTTCAAGCATTCGCTGAGGCTCGAATGGGTGCTGCGCGACCGGGACGACGGCCGCGAACTCGACCATCGCTTCTATACCTTCGCGCCCGGCAAAGGCCTCGTGCATCTTCGTTAGCGCTACGCTGGCTCCTTCTCGCGCGTTTCCCACATCTTCCGGAAGGCGGGGCGCGCCTGGCAGGCGGTGAACCAGGCCTTCACCTTCGGGCTGGCGTCGAACAGTTCGGGCGCGGCCTGGGCATAACGGACGATCTCGGCCACGTTGATGTCGGCCACCGTAAAGCGACCGCCGACCAGCCAGCCGGTCCTCGCCAGCGCGCTCTCGAGCACGGCGAACGGCGCCTTGAGCGCCTCGATGGCTGCATCGGCGATCTTGCTGTCCTTGGGGCCAGTGGCATTGCTCATCCGGTGGTAGAGCACATTGATCGAATGCGGTTCGACCTCGGTGGCCGCCCATAGCGACCACATGCCCATCTCGCCATCTTCAGCGACATTGGCAGGCGCGAGCGGCCCGCCGTGCTTCTTGGCGAGGTAGAGGTTGATGGCGAGCGATTCGTGCAGCACCAGCCCGTCATCTTCGATCGACGGGATGTGGCCGTTGGGATTGACCTTCAGGAACGCCGGCGACTTGGTATGCAGCGTCGCCTCGGCGGCCTTGCTGTCGGGCAGGCGGTAGAGCTGCATCACCGGCACGTGCTTGAAGGGCAGCCCGAGTTCGTGGGCCAGCCAGATGTTGCGCGAGGCACGGGAGCGATAGACGCCATAAATGGTGAGCATCGACTTTGCTGTCTCCAGGTTCGGCAAGGTTCATAAGGCTTTGCGGTCTGGACCGGTAGCGCGGCCGCGTGATTGGAGGCACAATTCTCCTCATGCTGCTCCAACGGTGGGTCTGACCATGAAAGCGGAACGCAAGCTCGAGCCGGTGAAGGACGCCAGCCATCTCTACGAAGTCGAACGCCGCGACCGCCACGCCGAGCGGCCCGGTTTCCGCATCAGCGAGCTGCAGCTGTCGCCGACGCAGACCGTGCCCTGGCACTTCCACACCAACATCAGCGACACGTTCTATGTCCTGCAAGGCCAGATGCGGCTCTTCCTGCAGAACCCCAAGCAGGAGGTGAGGCTTGCTGTGGGCGAAAGCTTTGTGGCCGTTGCCGGCCGCCCGCACCTGGTGACCAACGCCGGCGACACGTCGCTCACGTTCCTGATTCTTCAAGGCGTCGGCGAGTACGACTACGTGCCGCTGGTCTGAAGCTTTTCCTCCCCTCGTTCTCACGAGGGGAGGTGTCCGCGCAGCGGACGGAGGGGTCATGACTCATGACCCCTCCGGCCTTCGGCCACCTCCCCAGCTTCGCTGGGGAGGAATCCTTCAGCTGATCGCGGGTGCAGCCGTGCCGACGAACTGGACGCGCAGCTCGCGCTTCATCACTTTGCCGGTCGCGTTGCGCGGCAGCGACTCGACGAACACCACCGATTGCGGGACCTTGAACTTGGCGAGCCGGCCCAGGCAGTGCCGGATCACCTGGCCTTCCTCGAGATCCTGGTCGGGCTTGCGCACGATGATGGCCATGCCGACCTCGCCCCAGCGTCCGTCGGGCACGCCGATGATCGCGGCGTCGGCGACCTCGGGGATCTGGAACAGCACGTTCTCGACCTCGGCGGGATAGACGTTCTCGCCACCCGAGATGTACATGTCCTTCCAGCGGTCGACGATATAGACGAAGCCTTCCTCGTCCTGGCGCGCGGCGTCGCCGGTGTGCAGCCAGCCGTCGGTGAAGGCCCTTGCCGTAGCCTCCGGCTTGTTCCAGTAGCCCGGCGTGATGTTGGGGCCCTTGGTCAGGAGCTCGCCGACAGCGCCCGGCGCCACGTCGCGGCCTTCGTCGTCGACGATGCGGATGGCGGTATGCATCAGTGCCTTGCCGGCCGAGCCCACCTTGCGGATGGCGTCGGCGGCGTCGAGCATCGTGCCGGCCGGGCTGGTCTCGGTCATGCCCCAGCCCTGGACCAGCGGCACGCCGCGCGCGGCCCAGCCTTCGAGGATGGCCAGCGCACAGGGCGCGCCGCCGACGCCGGCGACCCGCAGGCGCGAGAGATCGGCGCCCGCGAACTTGGGATGCTGCATCATGAACTGATAGGGCGCCGGCACGCCGAAGAAGTGCGTGATCCCGAGCGCGCGATCGGAGAGGCAGTCGAGCGCCTGGCCGGGGTCGAAGCTGCGCATGATCAGGATGGTGCCGCCGGCATGCAGCACGGGATTGGCGTAGCAGTTGAGGCCGCCGGTGTGGAACAGCGGCAGGATCACGAGCTGCACGGTCTCGGGGCTGATCAGAGCGGGGATGCCGAGATTGACGCAGTTCCAGAAATTCATGCCGTGCGTGATGATGGCGCCCTTGGGATGCCCCGTGGTGCCCGAGGTGTACATCACCATGGCGATGTCGTCGTGATCGAGCGCGGCGGGGGCAGGGGGCTGCGCGGCCGACGCCAGCGCCCGCTCATAGGCGCTGTCCGGTCGGTCATGGTCGATCTCGAGCAGGTGGGCGATCTTGCACAGCTGGGCGAGCTCGGCCGCCTGCGTTGCAAAGGCCTTGTCGTGAACCAGGAGCTTGGGCGTCGAGTCGCCTAAAATGTATTCCAGCTCCGGCACGGTGAGCCGCCAGTTGAGCGGCAGCATGATGGCGCCGAGCCGCCCGCAGGCAAACTGCAGCTCGAAGTATTCCGCGCAGTTGGGCGCCAGCAGTCCCACGCGATCGCCCTTGGCGATACCGAGCCCCGCGAGCGCGGCGGCCAGCCCGTCCGTGCGCCGGTCGATCTCGGCGTAGGTGAATTTCCGGCCGGTCTGCAGGTCGTGGATCGCGAGCTTGGCCGGCCGGCGGCCGGCGTGATGGGTGATCCAGTCGTAGTAGGGGATCGCGGGCATGCTAGTTCACGGCCTTGGTGAAGCCCTTCCAGTAGGGCTCGCGCAACGCGCGCTTCAACACCTTGCCGGCGCCCGAGAGCGGCAGGGCCTGGTCGCGGAAGTCGACGCTGCGCGGGCACTTGTAACCGGCGATCTGGCCGCGGCAATGCTCCAGCACGGCCTCGGCGGTGAGCCGGGCGCCCGGCTTGGGCACCACGATGGCATGCACCCGCTCGCCCCAGCGCTCGTCGGGCACGCCGATCACGGCGACTTCGGCCACCCCCTCCATCAGCGAGAGCGCGTTCTCGACCTCGGCGGAATAGACGTTCTCGCCGCCGGAAATGATCATGTCCTTGAGGCGGTCGACGATATAGACGAAGCCTTCCTCGTCCATGGTGGCGCCGTCGCCCGAGTAGTACCAGCCGTCCTCGAGCACCGCGGCGGTCTCTTCGGGCTTGTTCCAGTAGCCCTTCATGATGTTGGCGCCGCGGATCGCGAGCTCGCCCGCCGTGCCGTAGGCCACCTCCTTGCGGTTGGCGTCGACCACCTTGACCTCGCAACCCAGCGCCGACTGGCCGCACGATCTCAGCTTGCCGGCAAACGGGCCGTCGAGCGTCGTGTAGCGCGGGTCGAGCAGGGTCACGATGGGGGCCGCTTCGGTCATGCCGTAGGCATGCATCAGCCGGACCTGGGGCATCACCTGCATGGCCTTGCGCAGCACGCCCTCGGGCATCGGCGAGGCGCCGTAGAGGATGAAGGAGAGGGTGGAGATGTCGAATTCGCCGAAGCGCGGGTGATTGACCAGCATGTTGATCATGGTCGGCACGAACTGCGCGTGCGTCACCTTCTCGGTCTGGATGGTCTGCAGCACCTCGACCGGCTCGAAGCGCGGCACGAAGGCGTGCCGGCCGCCCGACATGGTGACGCCGAAGGTCGAGGCGCCGTCGGCGAGATGGAACATCGGTCCGGAATGGATGTAGGTCGTCTCGGCGTTGAAGCCGATGCCGGCCACGCCGTTCAGCGCATTCACCACGAGGTTGCTGTGGGTGAGCATGACGCCCTTGGCGCGTCCCGTGGTGCCGCCGGTATAGAACAGGCCGGCGAGATCGTCGTCGTCGGCGCCCGCATCGTCGGCCGCCTCGTAGTTGGCGAGATCTTCGAAGCGCAGCATGCCCTCGGGGGAGGACGAATCGTCCATCCAGACGACCTCGCGCACGCCGGGGACCTTGCCGTCGAGCGCGCTCAAGTGATGCGCCATGGCGGTGTCGACGAACAGCGCGACCGCGCCCGAGTCGGAGAGGATGTAGTCGAGCTCCGGCGCGGCCAGCCGGGTGTTGAGCGGCACCATGGCGGCGCCGATCCACGGGATGGCGTACATCAGCTCGAAATAGCGGTCGCTGTTCAGCGCCAGGATGGCGACCCGGTCGCCCGGCCGCACTCCCAGTGCGGAAAGCGCGCCGCCGACCCGGCTGATCCTCTCGAGGCTCTGGTGCCAGGTGCGCTGCCGCCCGGCGAAGTGAGTGGCAATGCCATGAGGCTTGATCTGGACGGCGCGGCGCAGCCCTTGTGTCAGTGCGAACATGGCGGATGCTAGGAGCACGGTCGTTCGCCCCGCAAGTGGGTTCGTGCTAAGAAAAGCATCATGAACGACATGACCCCGCCTGCCCTGGATGGAGCGCCGCTCGAGTTCAATCCGCTCGATCCGGCCTTCATCGCCGATCCCTATCCGTTTTATCGCCGCCTGCGCGAAACGGCCCCGGTCTTCAAGACTCCACAGGGCTTGTGGCTGATCACGCGCCACGACGACGTCGCCTTCGCGCTTCGCGACAAGCGGTTCGGCAAGGATTTCGTGGGCAACCTCGAGCGCCGCTACGGCGACCTCGCCCGCATGAACGAGCCCGCGATCGCCAACCTCGGCCGCACCATGCTGGTGCTCGACCCGCCCGACCATACCCGCCTGCGCGGCCTTGTGACCAAGGCCTTCACCGCCCGCCGCGTCGCCGACATGCGGCCGCGCATCAAGGCGCAGGTCGACGCCCAGCTCGACCGGGTGATCGACAAGGGCGAAATGGATGTCATGCGCGATCTCGCCCACCGCCTGCCGGTGATCGTGATCTGCGACATGCTGGGCATTCCCGAGGACCACCGTGCGCCGTTCCTGGCCGGCAGCAACGTCAGCGGCCGCATCCTAGAACCTGTGCCGATGAGCCGCGAGGAGCTGGACCAGGCCAACCGCAACATCCAGATGGCGAACGTCTACTTCAACCAGCTCTGCGATCTGCGCCGCCGGGAGCCCAAGGACGATCTCACGACCGAGCTGGTGCGGGCCGAGGAGGCCGGCGACAAGCTGAGCGCCGAGGAGCTGCAGGCCAATATCGGCCTGCTGTTCGGCGCCGGTCACGAAACGACCACCAACCTGATCGGCAATGGCCTTTTGGCATTGCACCGCAATCCCGATCAGTGGGAGCGGCTGAAGGCCGATCCATCGCTGATCCCCAACGCCGTCGAGGAACTGCTGCGCTACGACTCTTCGGTACAGATCACCGGCCGCGTCACCAACACCGAGGTCGAGATCGGCGGGGTAACCCTGGGCGCCACCGAGAACGTGATCGCCCTGCTGGGCGCGGCCAACCATGACCCGGCGCAATATCCGGATCCCGACAAGCTCGATGTCGGCCGGTCGAACGTGCGGCCCCTGTCGTTCGGCGGCGGCATTCACTATTGCCTGGGCGCCCAGCTGGCGCGGCTCGAAGCCGAGCTGGTCTTTACCGCCCTGGTCGAGCGCCTGCCCAATATCGAACTGCCCGAGAAAGACACGCCGGCCTGGCGGCGGAGCTTCACCTTGCGGGGGCTGAGCAAGCTGCCGGCGGTGTGGCACTAGACTTATGCTGCCTCTGCGTCATACGAAGCCTCACCCTGAGGAGCACCGCGAAGCGATGCGTCTAAGAGGGTGGGAGCCAGTCATGCTGTCGCCCATCCTTCGAGACGCCGCGCAATGCGCGGCTCCTCAGGATGGGGTTCTATTCGGTAAGAGCACCGTGTGGCATTGAACATGGCGGGACGCTGGCAGGGCGAGGGCAGCCAACATCAGGGCGCCCGCCCGTACCAAGAAGACAGCTGGGCCCTGACACCGCTCGGCGACGGCTCGTTGCTGGCCGTGGTGGCCGATGGCATGGGCGGTCATGCCGGTGGCGCGGTCGCGAGCAAGCTTGCGGTCGAGGCCTTCGTCCATGCTCTGGAGCAAGGCGGCGGGCTGGCCGACGGACTGCAGGACGCCAACGCCGCCGTCGGCAAGCGCGCGGCGGCCAAGCCCGACCTCGCCGGCATGGGCGCCACCCTGGTGGCGGCGCAGGTACGCGGCGACGAGGTGCGGTGGATCAGCGTCGGCGATTCGCCGTTTTTCCTGGTGTCGGACGGAACGCTCGAGCGCCTGAACGCCGACCATTCGATGGCGCCGCAGATCGACGCCATGGTCGCGCGCGGCCTCCTGACGGCCGATGAGGCGGAGCGCCATCCGGCGCGCCACACGCTGCGCGAGGCCGTCATGGGCGATCCGCTGACCCTTATAGACAAAGGCAGCCGCAAGCTCGGGCCCGACGACCGTCTGCTGCTGTGCAGCGACGGCGTGCAGTCCTTGAGCCCGACGGAGATCGCCGCCGCCGCCGGCAAGCCGGTGCGCGGCCTGATAGACACCGTGCTGGCGGCGGCCAAGGAGCATCAGGACAATGTCACGGTGGTAAAGCTGGAGCGTGGACGATGAGCAAGGGCGTGGTGACCATCGAGGTGACGCGCGGTCCGCTCGTCGAAAGCCGGCACGAGGGCATCGCCGCCGTCGTGAAGCCGGACGGCACTGTGGTCGCCTCGTGGGGCGACATCGATGCGCCCATCCTGCCGCGTTCGGCCAACAAGCCGATCCAGGCCATGGCCTTCGTCGAAAGCGGCGCAATCGAGCGCTTCGGGCTCGGCAACGAGCACATCGCGCTCGCCTGCGCCTCGCACAGCGGCGAGAAGCGCCATGTCGAGACTGTGCGCGCCTGGCTCGGCAAGGTCGGGTTGAGCGAAGACGACCTCGAATGCGGCACCCATGCGCCACGCCTGCAAGGCACCATCGAGGAGCTGGTGCGCGAAGGCAAGACGGCGACCGCCGCCTTCAACAACTGCTCGGGCAAGCACAGCGGCTTCCTGACGACGGCGGTGCAGTATGGCGAGCCGACACGCGGCTATATCAAGTACGATCACCCGGTGCAGCGCCGCCTGCGCGAGGTCATGACCGACCTGAGCGGCAGCGACGCCAATGCCTTTCCCTACGGCACGGACGGCTGCGGCATTCCCACGCTCGCCACGCCGCTTAAAAGCCTGGCGCGCGCCATGGCCAGCATGGCCGAGCCGTCGCGCCTGTCGAACAAGCATGCCGAGGCGGCGGGCCGCATCCGCGCGGCCATGAACGCCGAGCCCTTCATGATGGCCGGCACCGGCCGTTTCTGCACCCGCATCAACGCAGCGTTGCCGGGCGTGGCACAGATCAAGACCGGTGCGGAAGGCGTGTTCTGCGCCATGCTGCCGACCCTGGGCCTGGGCGTTGCCCTCAAGATGTGGGACGGCGCGGCGCGGGCCGCCGAAGTCGCCATGGCGACGTTGCTCGGCCATCTCGGCGTCCTGCCGGCGGACCAGCGCGACGAGATCGTCCATCCTCCGATTCGCAACGTGGTCGGGCTGCTGGTGGGCGAGATGCGCCCGGCCAAGAGTTGGCTGGGCTGAGCCCGGATGTGAGCATCCGCCTCGAGATTCGGGAAGTCGGCGCACGCGGCGACGGGATCGCCGAACTCGACGGTCAGCGCTACTTCGTGCCCTTCACCTTGCCGGGCGAGACGGTCGACGCTGAGCCGCGCGACAAGCGGGGCGAGGGGATCGCCGCCGATCTCGTGGAGGTGCTGGCGCCGTCGCGTCATCGCGAGGCGCCGCCCTGCGCCCACTTCAAGATTTGCGGCGGCTGCGCCCTGCAGCATTGGCGGCGCGATGCCTATACCGCGTGGAAAGTCGAGCTGATCGTCCGCGCGCTGGCGCAGCGCGGCGTCGATGCGCCGCGCTTCGAGCCGCCGCTGGTCGGCGCCCCGGGCGAGCGCCGCCGTGCCGACTTCGTGCTGCGTCGTCAGGGCAGCCGCGTCGTGGCGGGCTTCCACGAGCGGGCTAGCCCCGAGATCGTCGATGTCGGCACCTGCGTGGTGGTGCGGCCCGCGCTCAACGCGTTGCTCGAACCCTTGCGCGCGAGCCTCGCTTCTGTGCTGCCCGATGGCGGGGCAGCCGATGCAATGGTGAACGAAACCGTAAGCGGCCTCGACCTGCTGGTCCGCCCGCACCGGCGTCTCGACCTGTCGATCGAACGGCGCGAAGCCCTGGTGGCCCTGGCCGAGGGCACGGACCTGGCGCGGCTCTCCTGGGGCGATCGTGCGTCCGCCGAACCCGTCGTCGTTCGACGCGCGCCGCTGCTGGTCTTCGGCGAAGCCAGCATCGAGCCGCCGCCCGGCGCCTTCCTGCAGGCGACCCAGCGTGCCGAGCAGGCGATGCGGGCGATGGTGCGCGCGTGGACGGGCGAGGCGCCGAGGCTCGCTGATCTCTTTGCCGGCCTGGGCGCGCTGTCGCTGGGCCGTGCTGGCAAGCTCGCGTTGTTCGAGAGCGACCGGCAAGCCATCGCCGCCGTCGCGGCGGCGGCCCGCCGGCTGGGCGGCAAGGTGACGGCCGAACGCCGCGATCTCTTTCGCAATCCGCTGACGGCGGCCGAGCTCGACGCCTTCGACGCCGTCGTGCTCGACCCGCCGCGTGCCGGGGCGGCTGCGCAATCCGCCGAGCTTGCGCGGGCCAAGGTGCCGCGCGTGGCCTATGCCTCGTGCGATCCCGGCAGCTTCGCCCGCGATGCGCGCACCTTGCAGGATGGCGGATACCGGCTGGAGAAACTTCTGCCGGTCGATCAGTTCCTGTGGTCCCCGCATGTCGAGCTGATTGCGCTGTTCACGCGCGCGCCGCTAAGGTCGCCGCGGCACTAGGGGAGGAAGTAACGACATGATGTTCGACCTCAGCGGCAAGGTGGCCGTGGTCACCGGCGGCAGCCGCGGCATCGGCCGCTCGATCTGCGAACAGATGGCGGCGCACGGCGCCAAGGTCATCGTGTCCAGCCGCAAGCTGCCGGCGTGCGAGGAAGTCGTGAAGGGCATCAGGGAAAAGGGTGGCGAGGCGACGGCGGTGGCCGCCAGCATCTCCGACAAGGCCCAGCTCGAGAACCTGGTGGCTTTCGCGCGCAAGACCTACGGCAAGATCGACATCATGGTCTGCAACGCCGCGTCCAATCCCTACTTCGGCCCGCTGAGCGGCCTGAAGGAAGAGGTGTTCGCCAAGATCATGCAGAACAACGTGATGTCCAACCTCTGGCTGATGAACATGGTCGGGCCTGAGATGGCCGAGCGCAAGGACGGCGCCTTCATCATCGTGTCGTCGATCGGCGCCCTGATCGGCTCGGCTCATATCGCGGCCTACAACATGAGCAAGGCGGCCGACCTGTCATTGGTGAAGTCGCTCGCCATGGAATGGGGCAAGCACAACATCCGCGTGAACGCAATTGCGCCCGGCCTGATCCAGACCGACTTCGCCAAGGCACTGTGGGACAACCCCGACATCCGCCGCGCCAACGAGAGCAAGGCGGCGCTGAAGCGCATCGGCCAGCCCGACGACATCGGCGGCGTCGCGGTGTTCCTCGCCTCCAAGGCGGGCGCCTTCGTCTGCGGCCAATGCATCATCGCCGACGGCGGCGTGATCGGGTCGGGAGCCGAATAGCGCTGGGCGCGCGCCACTCCAGTGGCGCGTCATGGTCTTCCGGACAGCGAGCCTCCGGCTGGCTCATGATCAAGAGCGAGCCGGGGGCTCCCAGTCCAAGAGATCATGAAAAGACGCGCCACTGGAGTGGCGCGCCCCCAGCAAAGGCTACGCCGTCAGATCGAGCTCGCACCACACGGGAACATGGTCGGACGGCTCGGGCAGGCCGCGCTCGGTCTTGTCGATGCCGACGGCGGTCAGACGGTCGGCGGCCTGCGGTGACAGCAGCAGATGGTCGATCCTGAGCCCGTTGCCCTTGGCCCAGGCGCCAGCCTGATAGTCCCAGAATGTGTAGCACGGCGTGTCGGGCTGGAAGGCGCGCACCGCGTCGGTCAGGCCGAGATTGAGCAGCGTGCGCAACGCCGCGCGCGACTGCGGCTGGCAGAGCGCGTCGCCGGCGAAGGCCTTGGGATCGAAGACATCCATTTCGGTCGGGCAGACATTGTAGTCGCCGCCCAGCACGAACATCTCTTCACGGGCGAGCAGGTCCCTGGCGCGCTGGTTCAAGCGGTCCATCCAGGCGATCTTGTAGGCGAACTTTTCGGTGCCGACAGGATTGCCGTTGGGCAGGTAGATGCCGCCCACGGTGAGCGGCCCCTTCGGCGTGGTGATCTTGCCCTCGATGTAGCGCGCCGGCTCGTCGGGTTCGGCATCGGGGAGGGAACGTGCGGTGATCTCGACGGGATGGAGCGAGAGCAGGGCCACGCCGTTGAAGCCCTTCTGGCCCACGATCTCGACTTTGTAGCCGGCGGCCTCGACTTCGAGGCGCGGGAACTGTGGCTCCTGGGCCTTGATTTCCTGCAGGACGACGACGTCGGGCTTGGCGTGCCCCAGCCATGCCACGAGATTCCCGGTCCGCTTGCGGACGGAATTGACGTTCCAGGTCGCGATCTTCATCGCGGCCGGATTACACGCTGAAGGAGTTGCCGCAGCCGCAGGAAGAGGTGGCGTTCGGGTTCTTCACCTGGAACGAGGCGCCGACCATTTCCTCGACATAGTCGAGCTGGCTGCCCTTGAGAAGCTCCAGCGAGGTGCTGTCGACCAGCACGGCGGCGCCGTCGCGCTCGATCACCAGGTCGTCCTCGTTGCGCTGCTCCTCGAACGAGAAGTTGTACTGGAAGCCCGAACAACCGCCGCCCAGGACGGCCACCCGCATCATGACGGGCTTGGCTTCCTTGGAGGCCAGGAAGGCGATGCGCTTGGCGGCGCTGTCGGTGACGGCAAACTGGGTCTCGCTCATGTCCTACAAGATGTGGTTGGAAGGCCGGTTCGTCAATGCTCCGCGTTGCGTTGAAGTTGCTCACGCAGGCCCTCGAGGTCGCCCAGGACCCAAAGATCGGCAATTTTGTCACCTTTCAGGGTGAAGAGGGCGGCTCCGGCCCAGTCGACCCGCTGCCCGGTCGGCGCAAAGCCCAGGAACGGGGCCCGGTGAATGCCCTCAAACCGCATGCGGGCAAAGGCCCGTTCACCCTCGGTCACCAGGTCGAGGATCGTGCAGCGGTAATCGGCCAGTGCGTTGGTCACCTCGTCGACGTACGCCGAAATGGCCGCATGGCCCGTCATGGTGGGGCCGAGCGAGCCGCGGAAAGTGAAGTCGGGGTGGATCAGCTCCGGGATCGCCGCCCTGTCGAGGTGGTTCCAGACGCGATCGTAGAAGTCCTGGACGATCTGCCGGGGGGTCATTTCAGGGCCGCCAGGCCGAGCTCCCGGGCGCGCACCCGCTCGCGGTAAAGAATGTAGAGGCCCGACCCGATGACCAGCGGCAAGCCATACCAGACCGCGGGCGATGGTTCGTCCTTGAACCACAGATAGCCATAGAGGACCGCCAGCACGATGGAGCTGTAATCGAAGGGCGCCAGCACCGACGCCGGCGCAAGGCGAAGCGCCCGGGTGACCAGGATCTGCCCGACGCCGCCGATGATGCCGAGCGAGCTCAGCCAGAACCAGCCGCCGAGGGACGGCCACTTCCATTCCGGGATGGCGCCGACCAGCGACACCGCGCCGGCGAACAGGCAGAACCAGAAGATTGTCGCCGCATCATGGTCGTAGCGGCTGATCAGGCGCGTGAGGATCGTGGACAGGGAGTAGCAGAAGGTCGCGCCAAGAACGACCAGGGACAGCCAGTGGACCGATATGTTCCAGGGTTCGAGCATGATCAGCACGCCGATGAAGCCGACCGCGACCGCGCTCCAGCGTCGCCAGCCCACGACCTCGCCCAGGATCGGCGCGGCAAGCCCCACCATGAACAGCGGCGCGGCGTAGGAAATCGCGTAGGCATCGACCAGCGGCATGCGCGGAAAGACGTAAAAGAAACCCAGCAAGCTGCCGAAGCCGGTGGCGATGCGCATCGCCTGAAGCAGCGGACGGCTGCTGTGGACGAGCCGGAGGCCACCGGCGTTGCGGAAGAGAAAGTAAAGCGGAATGAGGGCCAGGTGCTGCGAAACAGCATCATCTGGAACGGCCCGTATGATTCCGCCCAGCCACTTGACCATGGCGTCCATGGTCGAGAACAGCGCGAGGGCGGACAACGCGGGCGTAGATGCCGAGCAAGGTGGGAGAAGCGGGGGCTGGCGACAAGGTGCGCTATTTGGCTTGTCGGGCATCCTTCCGTAAAGTGCCCTTCACGGGTGAGTGGGCGCAGGAGGGGCGGGCGATCGAATGCGCATGAGTTGGTTGTTCGGCCGCAACAATGTCCGTGCGCCGTGGATCGTTGCCCTGCTCGTGCTGGTGAACGCGCTGCTGCTGCGCGCGCTCGATCCCGTCGGCCTGACGCGCCTGCGCGACGTCGCCTTCGACAGCTTCCAGCGTATCAAGCCCAGGACCTACAATCCCGCCACGCCGGTCCATATCGTCGACATCGACGAGGCTGCCCTGGCCGAGTTCGGGCAGTGGCCATGGCCGCGCACTATCGTCGCGCGCCTTGTCGACAAGCTGACGGAGAAGGGCGCCGCGGTCATCGCTTTCGACGTGGTGTTCGCCGAGCCCGACCGTTCGTCGATCAGCCGCATGGTCAAGGACCTCGTGGCCTATACCGACCCCGAGACCGTGCAGAAGCTCGCGGCGGCGATCCAGGACAACGACAAGGTGCTGGCCGACGCCATCGCCCACTCGCGGGTGGTGCTGGGCTTCGGCTTCGATCCGCACGGCGGCTCGCAGCCGCCGAAGCGCATGTTCGGCACCGCCTTCGCCGGCGACGACCCAGCCCAGTTCCTGCCGGTGCAGCAGGGCACGGTGAAGCCGCTCGCCCTCCTCGAGGCCGCGGCCAAGGGCAACGGCAGCGTGAATACCGACGTCGAAGGCTCGGTGATTCGCCGGGTGCCGATGCTTTTCCGGGTTGCCGGCCAGGAAGGCCTGTTCCCGGCCCTGTCGATCGAGGCATTGCGGGTCGCGCAGGGCGCCAGCACCTACGTCATCAAATCGTCCGGCGCGAGCAGCGAAATGTCCTTCGGCGCCAAGACCGGGATCGTCGCCATCCGGACCGGCGACATCGAAGCGCGCACCGATTCACGCGGCCGCCTGGCGCTCTACGACAGCGGCCATCGCGAGGAGCGCTTCATCTCGGCGCGCGCCGTGCTCAAGGACGAGCTGGCGCCGGACAAGCTGGACGGCCAGATCATCTTCATCGGCACCAGCGCCATCGGCCTCAAGGATCTGCGCAGCACGCCGGTCGACGACTCCGCCCCCGGGGTCGAGGTCCATGCCCAGCTTGCCGAGCAGATGATCGAGCAGGAATTCCTCGCGCGGCCCGACTTCGCCGACGGGGCGGAGTTCCTCTATCTGGCGGCGATCGGCGCGCTCTTCGTCTTTCTGCTGCCGCGCCTGTCGGCCGGAAAGATGACGATCGTCGCCGTGATCTTCATCGGCATCGGCCTCGTGGTGCCGTGGATCGCCTTCTCGGAGTACGAGCTGCTGTTCGACCCGATCTATCCGCCGGTCACGCTGGCTGTGATCTATATCAGCGGCACGGCGCTCGCCTTCATGCGCACCGAGCGCGAGCGGGCGGCGATCCGCGGCGCCTTCGGCCTTTACCTGTCGCCCGACCAGGTGGAGCGCATCGCGCGCCATCCCGAATTGCTGCAGCTCGGCGGCGAGATGCGCGAGATCACGGTGATGTTCACCGACGTGCGCGGCTTCACGCGCATCTCGGAGCAGTTCGATCCGCACGGCCTGACCCGCTTCATGAACCGCTTCCTGACGCCGATGACCGACCTGATCCGCAACCACCGCGGCACGATCGACAAGTACATGGGCGACGCGATCATGGCGTTCTGGAACGCGCCGCTCGACGTCGATCGCCACGCCGCGCTGGCCTGCGATACGGCGCTCGCCATGCAGGCCCGCCTGATCGAGCTCAACGAGGAATGGAAAGCCGAGGCCGAAGCGGAGGGGCGCGGGCACATTCCGGTGAATATCGGCATCGGCCTAAACACCGGGGAGGCGTCGGTCGGCAATTTCGGCTCCAGCCAGCGTTTCACCTATTCGTGCCTGGGCGACGACGTCAACCTCGCGTCGCGCCTCGAAGGGCAGTGCAAGACCTACAGCGTCGGCATCATCATCGGCGACAAGACCCGCCTGCAGGTGCCCGACTACGCCGCGCTCGAGATCGACCTGGTGATGGTCAAGGGCAAGACCGCGCCGGAACGCGTCCATGCGCTGATCGGTGGCTTTGCCGAGGCGCAGACGCCGGCCTATCACGAGCTGGTGCGGCAGCAGGCGGCCTTCCTGGCGCAGTACCGGATCGGCGGCTTCGTCGAGGCGCTGGACTTGATCGGCGGCTGCGAGGCGGCCGCGGCCGGCCTCGGCTGGCGGCAGGGCTATTACGACATGATGCGCGCGCGGATCGATGGCCTGATCGACGATTCGCCGCCCGATTGGACGGGAGTGTATGTCGCCCAGGAGAAGTGAGTTCGTCCGGCGCCTCGCCGCCATCGAAGCGCTGGTCTGCCGCGATGTCGGGCGCAAGACCCAGGAACTGATCGCCGCGAGTGCCGGCGAACTCGCGACGGCAGCCGAGTCGCTGGCCGGCGCGAGCTCCGTTGGCCTGATCACCGGCTTCTTCGTGCCGCGCGCCGCGGTTGCGGCGCCTGAGACCGACGGCCCGGTCGGCACCGCGCTGCTGGCCGCGGCGCTCGCCGCCTGCGGCGTGCCGGCGCGCATCGCCGTCGATACGCCCTGTGCCGGCGCGGTGCGGGCAGCCGTCGAGGAAGCCGGTGGCGGCGTCGCGGTCGACGAGGTAGGCGTCGAGGATCGCACGGTCCTCGATCGCCTGATCGGAACATGGCGCGAAGCCGGCGTCAGCCATGCCGTCGCCATCGAGCGCTGCGGCCGCAGTGGCGATGGCCGGCCGCGCAACATGCGTGGCGTCGATGTCTCGCCGTGGACCGCGCCGCTTGACGATCTGTTCCTGGCCGGACCCTGGACGAAGCTCGCGGTGGGCGACGGTGGCAACGAGATCGGCATGGGTCGGCTGCCGGCCGGGCTGATTGCGCGCACCGTTCCCAACGGAGCGGCGATCGCGTGCGTGACATCCTGCGATCATCTCGTGGTCGCCGGCGTGTCCAACTGGGGTGCCTATGGGTTGATGGCGGCGCTCGCCGTGCTGCGCCCCGAGTGGCGCGACACGATCGCAGAATTCCTGACCGCGGAACGCGACCTTGCGGTCACGCGCGCCACCGTCGCCAAAGCCGGCGCCGTTGATGGCGTCACGGCGCGCCCTGAAGCCACGGTCGACGGTTTCGGACCGGAGATCCACGGCGCGCTGATCGACGAACTTGCTCACATTGCGTGGGGCTAGAAGGCTGGGGGGCGCGCCACTCCAGCGGCGCGACTTTTCATGCGGAGCGCGGACCTCCAGGTCCGCATCTTGTTCATGAGCGGACCTGGAGGTCCGCGCTCCAGTGGCGCGCCCCGGCGAAGATCTGATTCCATTCGACCGGAGCAGGCTCTAGGGTCCTCGCCATGGAAAATCCCTACGCTCCCACGCATCCCGAAATCCGCGAGGCGGTTCGCCAGCTCTGCCTGAAATTCGACGGCGCCTACTGGCGCGCGCTCGACCGCGAGCGCGGCTACCCGACTGACTTCGTCAAGGCGCTGACCGACGCCGGCTGGCTCGCCATCCTGATCCCCGAGGAATACGGCGGCTCGGGGCTCGGCATCTCGGCGGCGGCGGCGGTGCTCGAAGAGGTGCAGCGCGGCGGCTGCAACGGGGCGGCCTGCCACGCCCAAATGTACATCATGGGCACGCTGTTGCGTCACGGCAGCGCCGAGCAGAAGCAGCGCTACCTGCCGCTGATCGCGAGCGGCAAGCTCCGGCTGCAGGCCTTTGGCGTCACCGAGCCCAGCAGCGGCACCGATACCCTGGCGCTCCGCACCACGGCGGTGAAGAAAGACAACAGCACCTATGTCGTCAATGGCCAGAAGGTGTGGACCAGCCGCGCCGAGCACTCCGACCTGATGCTGCTGCTGGCGCGCACGACCCCCCGGGAGCAGACCAAGAAGCGCACCGAGGGATTGTCGGTGTTCCTGGTCGACATGCGCGAGACCTTGGGCAAGGGGCTCACCATCCGGCCCATCCGCACCATGATGAACCACAACAGCACCGAAGTGTTCTTCGACAACATGGAAGTGGCGGCCGAGAACCTTATCGGCGAAGAGGGCCAGGGCTTTCGCTACATCCTGGGCGGCATGAACGCCGAACGCGTGCTGATCGCCTCCGAATGCATCGGCGATTCGCGCTGGTTCATCGAGAAGGCGACCGCCTACGCCAAGGAGCGCAAGCTGTTCGGCCGGGCGATCGGCCAGAACCAGGGTGTGCAGTATCCCATCGCGCGCGCCTACGCCCAGACCGAGGCGGCCGACCTGATGGTGCGCAAGGCCGCTTCGCTGTACGAGGCCAACCTGCCGTGCGGCGCCGAGGCCAACATGGCCAAGATGCTGGGTTCGGAGGCGGCGTGGGCCGCCGCCGACATGTGCGTTCAGACCCATGGCGGCTTCGGTTTCGCCGAGGAGTACGACATCGAGCGCAAGTTCCGCGAGACACGGCTCTACATGGTGGCGCCGATATCGACCAACATGATCCTGAACTTCATCTCCGAGCACGTCCTGGAGCTGCCGCGCTCGTATTGATCGGGTATCGTCGTCGAACCAAGTCACGACCTCATCCTGAGGAGCCGCGCGAAGCGCGGCCTCCTCAGGATGAGGTCATCATGAGGTTCGTAACGGAGCTGCCCTTCGCCGCTAATCGAAGACGACCTGCCGAAAGGTCGCGATCGCCATCATGATGGCGGCGTGGCCGATGATCGCCAGGAACACCGTCCAGGCGACGGTGAACAAGGTGACCAGCCAGCCCAGCATGGCCATCACGCCGTCGCCTTCGATGAGCGAAAGGCAGAAGAACAGGATCGCCCAGGCCGGCAGGAAATTGTCGAACGGGATCGGCAGGGCGAGCAGCACGATCAGCATCATCCAGGTGACCTGGAGAAATCGGCGCCGCGCGCCCGTCACCCACCAGCCGCGACGGGGATGGATGGCATTCTCCAGCCGCTCGACGTGCCGCCGGATGCGCATCAGGAAATCCTGCAGCTTGCCGCGCGGCAGGCCGCGCCGGCCGACGATGTCGGGCAGCGAGGGCACCGGCCGGCCCAGGAAGTACTGCACCACGAGCAGGAACATCGGCACGCCGGTGACGGTCGAGAGCCAGGGAATGCCGGTCGGTAGGCAGTTGGGCAGGTTGAGCGCGGCAATGGCGAAGGCGTAGGAGCGGCTCTCCAGCCCCGCCAGGAACGCCTTGATCGTCAGGACGGAATCGCGCGGCCCCGCGAACAGCCGATCGAGAGTGGGCAGCAGCGCGCCGCGTTGGCTCATCCGCCCGCGCGCGCGAGCAGGCGGCGCGCCAGCACGAGGTGCGGACGGTCGAGCATCTTGCCGTCGAGCGTGAGCACGCCTGACGCCGGATTGTTGTCGAAGGTGGCGACGACGCGCGTCGCCCACTGGACCTCCTGCGCCGACGGCGTGAAGACCTCATGGATGATCGCGACCTGATCGGGATGAATGGCGATCTTGCCACCATAGCCCATGCGTCTGGCGTCAATCGCCTCGGCGCGCAGGCCCTCGAGATTCTTGATGTCGGGAAAGACCGTGTCGTAGGCGGTGACGCCGGCCGCGACCGACGCCATCAGGTTGACGGTGCGCGCGAGCCTGAAGGTGTCGTCGTAGACGCCGGGCGCCGGCCCTTTGGCGAGGGCACCGAGATCGGCCATCAGATCCTCGCCGCCCCAGGAATGGCCCACCAGGCGCGCATGCCTGGCGGGCGCGGCAGTGAGCGCCAGCACCGCGGCAGCGCTTTCGGTGGCAATCGTGAGGATCCGGGTCGAGCCGCCCTCGATGCCTTCGCGTGCCTCGAGTGCGTCGAGATAATTTGCCAGCAGGTCGAGAGCGGCTTGGCCGACGCACTTGGGGAAGACGATGCCGTCGGGCCGGCCCTGCATGACGACGGCGAGATCGCCCAAGGTCAGGCCGGTGTCGAGGGCGTTGATGCGCACATAGAGCTTGGGGCCGGCGCGGCTGGCGCCCTCGAGATAGGCGAGCGCCATGTCGCGCGCGATCTTCTTGCGATCGGCGGCGACTGAATCCTCGAGGTCAAGGATCAGCCCGTCGGGACCGGACGAGGGGCCCTTGGCGAGCTTGCGCTCCGAATCGGCGGGAACGAACAGAAAGGAACGCATCGGTTTGCTCTCAACTCCTGGATTTCCTGGCGATGCCTGTCGCGAAGACGACGGCAAGCTCTTCGAATACAGCTCTGCCATCTTCCTCCCCGCGAAAGTCCGGCCATTCTAGCATGGAAGCACGTGCCATGGACGCTGGGCGACCGCCATCGTATCAATGGCACCACACGACGAAACACCGGGACGGGAGCGTACGATATGCGCGCGATGCTGAGCGAAACGCCGGGCGGGCCGGAAAGCCTGAAGCTGGTCGAGCTGCCCTCCAAGCCACTGGGCAAGGGGCAGGTCCGCGTCGCGGTCCGCGCTGCCGGCGTCAACTTCCCCGACACGCTGATCATCGCCGACAAGTACCAGTTCAAGCCGCCGCGTCCCTTCGCGCCGGGCCATGAGATCGCGGGCGACATCGCCGAGCTGGGTGAGGGAGTCACCGGCTACAAGAAAGGCGATCGCGTGATCGGCATGATCGGCCATGGCGGCTACGCCACCGAGGCCGTGGTCGATGTCGGCCAGCTCCTGCCGATGCCCGACAACATGAGCTACGAGGACGGCGCGGCCTTCACCATGACCTACGGCACCTCGTACTACGCCCTGAAGCAGAGGAGCAGCTACAAGCTCGGTGAAACCCTGCTGGTGACCGGCGCCTCGGGCGGCGTCGGATTGACCGCGGTCGAGCTCGGCGCGCTGATGGGCCTGAAGGTGATCGCAGCCGTCGGTTCCGACGAGAAGATGGAAGTCTGCCGCAAGTACGGCGCCACCATGTTCGTGAACTACGCCAAGGAGAAGATGCGCGACAAGGTGAAGGAGCTCACCGGCGGCAACGGCGCGGACATCATCTACGACGCGGTCGGTGGCGATGCCTTCGACGAGTCGATTCGCTGCATCGCCTGGTACGGTCGCCTGCTGGTCGTGGGCTTCGCCGCGGGCCGCATTCCCTCGCTGCCGGCCAATCTCGCACTTCTGAAGAGCTGCGATGTGCGCGGCGTGTTCTACGGCGCCTGGCGCGGTCGCGAACCGGCCGAGGCGCGCAAGAACTTCGACGAGCTGCTGAAATGGTATGGCGAAGGCAAGCTGAAGCCGCACATCTCCATGCGCTTCCCGCTGGAGAAGGGTGCCGATGCCATGAATGCGCTTCTGTCACGCAAGGCGACGGGCAAGGTCGTTCTGACGATGGCGTGAGCGACTGCCGACTCTTCTTCCTCCCCCGTCATACGGGGGAGGGTAGGGAGGGGGAGAGCAACAACGGCGATTTCCGAAAATGCTGAGATCTGTAATCGGCAGGCGATGCTACTGCGGCCTTCCCCCACCGCCCCTGCGGGGCACCTCCCCCGTGTGACGGGGGAGGAAAAGAACGAAGGAGGAATTAATGGGAAGATTGGCTGGCAAGATCGCGATCGTGACGGGTGCGGCATCGGGCATTGGTGCGGCGTCGGCCAAGCTCTTCGCCGATGAAGGCGCGCAGGTCTTGGCGGTCGACCGGCCGGATTCGGCGATCGAGCAGGCCCATGCCGACAACAGCGCGGTCGCGGCATTCGCCTGCGACATCACGGGCGACGACGCCCCCCGCCGGATCGTGGCTGCCGCGGTTTCGCGGTTCGGCGCCCTCGACATCCTGTTCAACAACGCCGGCGTAAGCGGCCGCGCCTTTGTCGAGGAGATGACCGACGAGCAATGGGATCATGTCAATGGCGTGAACGTGCGGGCGATGTTCCGGATCTGCCGCGAGGCCATTCCGTTTCTCAAGGCGCGTGCCCGGGAAAAGGGGCGGGCGCGCATCGTCAATACCGCCTCGGTGATGGCCTTTGATACGGATTACGGGCTGGCCGCCTATTGCGCCTCCAAGGCCGGCGTCGGCGGCCTCACGCGCACCTTGGCGCTCGAGCTCGGCAAATTCAACATAACCGCCAACTATGTCTGCCCGGGTGCCATCTACACCGGCATGACCCGCACCAACTTCGACAACCCTGAAATTCGCGCGGTGTGGGAAAAGAAGGCGGCCTTGCGCCGGCTCGGCCAACCGATCGATATTGCCCGCGGCGCGCTCCTGCTGGCCTCCGACGAGGCCGATTTCATTACCGGCCACGAACTCGTTGTCGATGGTGGGCTGACGCTCAGAACCTAGGATCAACGTCTCATGGCCAATATTCATTCCTTCGCTGCCGATTACAGCGAGGCGCGCGACAAGTTCCTGGCGGCGGCCCGGGTCGCTGGCGCCATGACGTGGCGCTACGACAATCCCTCCAAGGGTCCGAAGGGCGAGGCCTTGTCGACCGACGTGGCACGGCTGGGCCCCGACGATGCCTCGAAGGTCATGGTCACGATCTCGAGCACGCATGGCGTGGAGGGCTATTGCGGCTCGGGCTTCCAGGTCGACTGGCTGGTCAGTGTCGGCGCCGCCGGCCTTCCCAAGGATACGGCGGCGGTGTTCATTCACGCGATCAATCCCTACGGCTTTGCCTGGACGCGGCGCGTGACGGAGGAGGGCAACGACCTCAACCGCAACTACGTCGATCACAAGAAGCCCTATCCGGTGAACGAAGGCTATCTCGAGATCGCCGACGATCTCGTGCCGGCGGACTTCAGCGACAGGGGCATTGCGGCGGCCGATGCGCGGCTCGCCGCCTACCGCAAGAAGGTGGGCGACGTTGCCTACTTCCGCGCCGTATCCGGCGGCCAGTACAGCCATCCCGACGGCATGTTCTACGGCGGCGGCGGGCCGGCCTGGTCGAACCGCACCTTGCACGCCATCACCGACAAATTCCTCAAGGGCCGAAGTGACGTGGCGGTGGTCGACTTCCACACCGGCCTCGGCCCCTATGGCTACGGCGAGCCGATCACGCACTACGACATCGACACGCCGGCGTCGCGGCGCGTGCGCGGCTTCTGGGGCGAGTCGGTGACGGAGTCCAAGCGGGGGCAGACTGCTTCCCAGGCGCGCGATGGGCTCGGCCATTATGGCCTCAACCGGGTGCTGACCGAGCCCGAGACGCGTCTCACCATGTGCACCCTGGAGTACGGCACATTCGATCGCGAGAGCGGCCAGAAGGCCTTCCGGGCCGATCATTGGCTGCACAAGTACGGCGATCCGCTGGGCAAGGAGGCGGGGCCGGTGCGGGCGGCGATGCGCCGGCAATTCTATCCCGACACTGACGACTGGAAGGAGGCCGTGCTGTTCAGGGGCCATCAGATCGTGCGCCAGGCCATAGTTGGCATTCAGCGTGGCGCGCTTTAGCTGCCTTTCCTCCCCTGCGCGGAGTCCGCGCAGGGGAGGTGCCCACGTAGCGGGCGGAGGGGTCACAGGCGGCAGCGAGTTGTGGCCCTTGACCCCTCCGTCGCCGTATGACGGCGACACCTCCCCTTTGCGGAGTCCGCAAAGGGGAGGGGGTTCTCTCTGGGGACAATCGCCCGCGAAAAGCCATACGTCGCGCAACCGATCCTGCTAGAAACCCTCCCCATGCGTGCTCTGGTGGCGCTGCTCGCGTTCATAGTCGTGACGGCGCTCAATTTCCTGTGGTGGTCGTGGCCCAATCGGCCGGTGGGAATCGCCGGCTGGACGACCGCGCCGTTGCAGAGCGTGTCCTTCGCGCCGTACCGGCCCGGCCAAAGTCCGCTGACCCGCAGCTTCCCGACACCCGACCAGATCGATGACGATCTCCATCGCCTGCAGGGCAAGGTGCGCGCCGTCCGGACCTATTCCACGGGCGAGAATCTCGAGACCGTGCCGCAGCGCGCCGGCAAGTATGGGCTGAAGGTCTGGCACGGCGCCTGGCTCAACGACAACGAGAAGGAGAACCTCGAGCAGGTCAACCTGCTGATCGATCACGCCAACAAGTACAAGGACACGATCGAGCGGGTGATCGTCGGCAACGAGGTGCTGCTGCGCAAGGACCTGACGGCCAACGAGCTGCGGCGCTACATTCGTCAGGTCAAGCAGCGCGTGACACAACCGGTGACCTATGCCGACGTCTGGGAGTTCTGGCTGCGTAACCCGTCGTTGGCCGACGAGGTCGACTTCATCACCATCCACATCCTGCCGTACTGGGAGGACGAGCCGATCGGCCTCGATCGCCGGGAACCGGATGGAACGTCCAGCATCGAGAAGCACATCGTCGACATCTACAAGAAGGTCCAGGCGCGCTTTCCCGACAAGAAGATCGTGATCGGCGAGACCGGCTGGCCGAGCGACGGCCGCATGCGCTCCGACGCGCGGCCGGGGCGGGTCGAGCAGGTGCGCTACTTCTCGATCTTCCGCACCATCGCCGAGCGCGAGAAGTTCGACTACAACGTCGTCGAGGCCTTCGACCAGTATTGGAAGGCGCGCCAGGAAGGCACTGTGGGCGCAACCTGGGGCCTGCTCGACGCCCAGCGCCAGGACAAGTTCGAGCTCGGCAAGCCGGTCGTGGCCGAGCCGCACTGGCGCATCCTGTTCACGCTATCGGCGTTGGCCGGCGGGCTGATCCTGATGGGTTTCGTCAGCCTGCGCCGGCAGGCGCGGGCCCGTGCCATCGTTATTTTCGCCCTCTTCGCCCAGCTCGTGGCGACCAGCTACATACAGGCGACCTGGATCGACTTCACGCGCACCTTTTATTTCGAGAAGATGGTGGGCGTCGTGTTCTGGGCGCTGCTGCTCGGCCTGTTCAGCTACGCCCTGCTGCGCGGCATCGCCGACAGCCTGACCGGCCGGATGGCCGATCCCTCGCTCTACGGCGCGCGCGTCCGCGAGGCGTTGCATGCCTGGCGCGAGCTGCCGCGCTACCGCATCGTGCAGCGCGCCGACCTGATGGCCCAGCTCCTCTACCTGGTGCTGACGGTGATCTGCATCTTCTATCTCGTGTTCATCACCATCGACTGGTACGGACGGCGTGATCCGCTTCAGCGAGACTTCTTATTTCCAGATCGCCATCGATGGCCGCTACCGCGACTTCCCGATCTGGAGCTTCGTCATCCCCAGCATCGTGCTGACGGCCTGGAAGACCCTCACCATCCTGCGCTCCGACCCGATCTCTCGTGCCGACAGATGGGCCAAGGCACTGTCGTTCGGCCGCCTGCTGGGCTACGACGGCAGCCGCGGCTTCGTCCGCATGGACCGCTCCTTCAGCCGGGTGCTGCCAGTCCTGCCGGAGATGGTGCTGGCCTTCCTGCTGATCTTCTGGGCGGCCGTGATGGTGGTGACCGAAGGCGCCATCAAGCTCTATGACGGCGGCTCCGGCGGCTTCATCGCCGCCGACGGCGGCCGTTGGGTCATCAGGACACTTTTCTGGAACACCCAGGCCGACTGGTTTGCAGCCCTCGCGGTGCTCATGGCCATTCCCTACCTGGCGACGATCTACATATCGATACGCGAACCACTGGCAGAACCGCCGCCGGACTCCTATACGAGTAAATGGTAGGTCGCAGCGTTTCGATAACCTCACCCTGAGGAGGGCGCGACGCGCCCGTCTCGAAGGGTGGGCGACAGCGCGACTGGTGCCCCACCCTTCGAGACGCGCCCTGCGGGCGCTCCTCAGGGTGAGGTCGTCTTTTGTTTTTGCCAGGAGTTACGACATGGAAATCAAGGGCGAATACAAGATCGCCGCACCGCGCGAAAAAGTCTTCGCGGCGTTGAACGACCCGGCGATCCTGCAGGCCTGCATTCCGGGCTGCGAATCGCTCGAGAAGACGTCCGACACCGAAATGAAGGCCAAGGTTCGCCTGCGCATCGGTCCGGTCAGCGCCAGCTTCACCGGTAAGGTCACCCTGTCCGACATCGACCCGCCGAACGGCTACCGGATCTCCGGCGAAGGGCAGGGCGGCGTGGCCGGTTTCGCCAAGGGCGGCGCGGTCGTGGCACTGCGCGAGGACGGCGGGGCGACCGTCCTTGACTATAATGTCGATGCCCAAGTCGGCGGCAAGATCGCCCAGGTCGGCGCGCGGCTGATCGAGGGGACGGCGCGCAAGCTGTCCGACGAGTTCTTCGGCAAGTTCGCGGCCACGATCGGTGGGCCGCCCTCGGCAGCGGCTGTGGCCGGAGTGGCCTCGGCGGCCGAGCCGGTGCAGACCGCTCCGCCCCCGTCCGCTGCAGCGCAGCGAGGGTACAGGCACTGGCTGGTCATCGGTGTCGGCGCCGCCGTGCTGATCCTGATCTTCCTGGCAAACCGCTAGTCCGCAATTCGCTTGACCGCCGCCTGACCGGCTTGCGAGAAGTCCCGCCAACGCGCAGCGGGTGCATCGGCGCGTCCGCATGAACCGACAATGTGAGGGAGCAAGCTACATGACCATTTCCGTCGCCATGACCGTCAACGGCAAGTCCGTCTCGGGCAAGGTCGAGGCGCGCACGCTGTTGGTTCAATTCCTGCGCGAGCATCTCGGCATGACCGGCACGCATGTCGGTTGCGACACCAGCCAGTGCGGCGCCTGCGTCGTCCATGTCGACGGCAAGTCGGTGAAGTCCTGCACCATTCTCGCCGTCCAGGCCGAAGGCGCAAAGGTGCTCACCATCGAGGGCCTGGCCGAGAGCGCCGACAAGCTGCACCCGATGCAGGAGGCCTTCCGCGAGAACCACGCGCTGCAGTGCGGCTTCTGCACTCCCGGCATGGTGATGAGCGCCATCGACATGGTGAAGCGTCACGACTACCAGCTCGACGAGGCGACCGTGCGCCGCGAGCTCGAGGGCAACCTCTGCCGCTGCACCGGCTACCACAACATCGTGAAGGCAATTCTGGCGGCTGCGCCCGCCATGAAATCAGCGGGGGTGTAGCCATGACCTCCGCCACCGGAATCGGCGCCCGCGTTCTTCGCACGGAAGACAAGCGTTTCCTGACCGGGACCGGCCGCTATGTCGACGACCTGCCCCTCGCGCGCGCGACCTACGCCTACTTCCTGCGTTCGCCGCATGCCCACGCCAAGATCAAGAGCATAGACACCGCGGCGGCCAAGAAGATGCCGGGTGTGGTCGAGATCTTCACCGGCAAGGACCTGGTCGACGCCAAGGTCGGCGGGCTGATCTGTGGCTGGGTGGTCAAGGACAAGCACGGTCAGCCGCACAAGGCGCCACCGCATCCGATCATGGCGGCCGACACGGTGCGCTATGTCGGCGACACGGTGGCGATGGTGGTGGCCAACAGCCACGACGAGGCCAAGGACGCCGCCGAGTCGATCAAGGTCGATTACGACGTGTTGCCCGCCAACATCGATCTCGCGAAGTCGTTCGACAAGGGCGCGCCCGAGGTTCATGCCGAAGCGCCGGGTAATCTGGTCTATGATTGGGAAATCGGGGTGAAGGCCGATGTCGACGCAGCCTTCGCCAAGGCCGCGCACGTCACCAAGCTCGACCTTGTGAACAACCGCCTGATCCCCAACGCCATGGAGCCGCGCGCCGCGGCGGCGGAGTACGACAAGGGCACGGGCAACTATACGCTGTGGTCGACGTCGCAGAACCCCCATGTGCTGCGCCTGATCCTGTCGGCCTTCGTGCTGGGCATCCCCGAGCACAAGCTGCGCGTCATCGCGCCTGACGTTGGCGGCGGCTTCGGCAGCAAGATCTTCTGCTACGCCGACGAGACCATGGTCTGCTGGGCGGCGTCGCGGGTCGGCCGTCCCATCAAGTGGACCGCCGAGCGCTCCGAGTCGTTCATGACCGATTGCCATGGCCGCGATCACGTCACCCACGCCGAGCTGGCGCTCGACAAGGACGGCAAGTTCCTGGCGCTCAAGGTCGACACCATCGCCAACATGGGCGCATATCTCTCGACCTTCTCGACGGCGGTACCGACCTATCTCTACGCCACCTTGCTGGCCGGCCAGTACACCACGCCGTTGATCTACGCCAACGTGCGGGCGGCGCTCACGCATACCGCGCCGGTCGACGCCTATCGCGGCGCCGGGCGGCCCGAGGCGACCTTCGTGATCGAGAGCATCGTCAGCAAGGCCGCGGCCGAGCTGAAGATGGACCCGGCCGAGCTCCGCCGGAAGAACTTCATTCCGACGACCGCCTTCCCGTACCAGACGCCGGTGGCGCTGCAGTACGATTCGGGCAACTACCCGCCGATCATCGACGAGGCGATGAAGCTCGCCGACTACAAGGGCTTCGAGGCCCGTCGCGCCGAGGCCAAGTCGCGCGGCAAGCTGCGCGGCATCGGCTTCTCGTCCTATATCGAGGCCTGCGGCCTGGCGCCGTCGCAGGTGATCGGCCAGCTGGGCGGCGGCGTCGGTCAGTGGGAATCGGCGCAGATCAAGTTCAACCCGACCGGCAACGTCCAGATCATGACCGGCGCGCATAGCCACGGGCAGAGCCACGAGACGACCTTCGCCCAGCTGATCTCCGACAAGCTGGGCGTGCCGTTCGACCAGATCGAGGTGGTGCATGGCGACACGGCGACGACGCCGTTCGGCATGGGCACCTACGGCAGCCGCTCGCTGGCGGTCGGCGGCTCGGCGATCATGAAGGCGGCCGACAAGATCATCGCCAAGGGCAAGAAGATCGCCGCCCATCTGATGGAGGCGTCGGTCGCCGACGTCGTGTTCGAGAACGGCACCTTCAAGGTGGCCGGCACGGACAAGAACGTGCCGCTGGCCCAGGCGGTGTTCGCGGCCTACGTGCCGCACAACTATCCGCTGGCCGAACTCGAACCCGGCATGGACGAGAACGCCTTCTACGATCCGGCGAACTTCGTCTATCCCGCCGGCACGCAGATCTGCGAGGTCGAGATCGACCCCGACACCGGCGAAGTCGAGATCGTGAATTTCACCGCGGTCGACGATTTCGGCAACATCATCAATCCGATGATCGTCGAGGGCCAGGTCCATGGCGGCATCGCGCAGGGCGTCGGCCAGGCGCTGCTCGAGGCTGCCGTCTACGACAAGGATACCGGCCAGCTGGTGAGCGGCTCGTTCATGGACTACACCATGCCGCGCGCGGACGAACTTGCCGTCGTTCAAGCTCGGCTACAAGGTGACGCCCTGCCCGCATAATCCGCTGGGCGTGAAGGGCTGCGGCGAAGCGGGGGCCATTGCCGCGCCGGCCGCCGTGATGAACGCCGTGCACGACGCGCTGGCGCCGCTCGGCGTCAAGCATGTGGAAATGCCTGCCACCTCGCTCAACGTGTGGCAATCGATCCAAGGCGCCCAGCACGCGGCCGCCGAGTAACCGGAGGAAATTCAAGATGTACGATTTTGCTTATCATCGCCCGAAGTCGCTCGCTGACGCGGTCAACCTGCTCAAGGGCAAGCCCGAGGGCCGCGTCATGTCGGGCGGCATGACCCTGATCCCGACCCTGAAGCAGCGCCTGGCGAAGCCCAGCGACGTGGTCGACCTCGCCGGCGTCAAGGAACTCGCCGGCATCAAGGTCGAGGGCAACAACGTGGTGATCGGCGGCATGACCCGCCACGCCGATGTCGCGACCTCGGCCGACGTGAAGAGCGCCATCCCGGCGCTCGCCTATCTCGCAAGCCATATCGGCGATCCGCAGGTGCGCAACCGCGGCACGATCGGCGGCTCGATCGCCAACGACGATCCGGCGGCAGACTATCCGGCGGCGGTCGTGGCGCTCAACGCCACGGTCACCACCAACACCGGCAAGCACACCGCCGACGCCTTCTTCAAGGGCCTGTTCGAGACGGCGCTGGGCGAGGGCGAGCTGGTCACCTCGGTGAGCTTCCCCAAGGCCGAGAAGGCCGCCTACATGAAGTTCCCGAACCCGGCCTCGCGCTACGCCATGGTCGGCGTGTTCGTCGCCAAGACCGCGGGCGGCGTGCGCGTCGCGGTGACCGGTGCCGGACCCAGCGTGTTCCGCGTCAAGGCGATGGAGGATGCGCTGGCCAAGAACTTCTCATCGGACGCGATCAAGGACATCAAGATCCCGGCCGACGGGCTCAACAGCGACATCCACGGCAGCGCCGAATATCGCGCCCATCTCGTGGGCGTGATGGCGCGGCGCGCGGTCGACGCGGCCAACAAGTAGCAGCCGGGTCCGGGAAGGACTAACCTGGGGCGCCCCGTAAGGGGCGCCTTTCGTTTGGAGAGTTCCTTAGGCATGAAGGCACTGGTCACGGGGTTCGATCCGTTCGGCGGCGACAAGGTCAATCCGTCGTTGCTGGCGGTCGGGCAATTGAAGAAGCGGATCGGCGAGGTGGTGGTCCACACCGCCCAGCTGCCGACCTCCTACGCGCATTCGGCCGACGTGCTCCGGGCGGCCATCGAGGAGGTGAAGCCCGAGATCGTGTTGTGCGTGGGGCAGGCCGGCGGCCGTACCGAGCTATGTCTCGAGCGGGTGGCGATCAACGTCCAGGATGCCCGCATCCGCGACAACGACGGCAAGCAACCGATCGACAAGCCGGTCGTGAAGGACGGCCCGGCGGCCCATTTCGCCACCCTGCCGATCAAGGCCTGCGTGGCGGAGATGCGCAAGGCGGGGCTGCCCGCCGCCGTGTCGAACAGCGCCGGCACCTTCGTCTGCAACCATATCTTCTATGCGCTGATGGACATCGCGCAAAGCCATCCCATTCCGATGCGCGGCGGCTTCCTGCACATCCCTTACGTGCCCGAACAGGCGGCCCGCCTGGGCGGCGCCCCGTCGATGGCGCTCGACGACATCGTGCGCGGCATCGCGATCATCCTCGAGGTCAGTGCGGCCCGGACGTCGGACGTCCATACCGTCGAAGGCCGGATCTCCTAGCGGCGCCTGGATTAAGCGCGCCGCTCGGATGGCGCGTCATGGTCTTCCGGACCGCGGGCGTCCCGCCCGCTCATGATCATGAGCGGGCGGGACGCCCGCGGTCCGAATGAGCATGATTCATCCCATCGGACTCTGCCTTAGACAGGCGTGTAGACGACCAGCTTCAGCGCCGGGTCGTCGTTGGCCTGGAAGCTCGCGTGCTCGAAGCGCAGCACGCCTTTCGTGGGATGCTTCATCACCTTGCGCCCGGAGGCCGCCGACCGGATGTCGTGCGCCTTCCACCAACTCACGAACTCCGGGCTGTCGCGCCGCAGCCGCTCCAGCAGGTCGACGAAAGCCGGATCGCCGGCCCACAGGTCGTGCGTCGCGCGGAATTGTGCGACGACCCGTTTGGCCTCGTCGTTCCAGCTCTTGCCGAAGACACGTCGCGTGGCGGGTTTGGTCAGGATCAGGATGAGGATGTTGCGATCTTCCTCGGGCAGCCGGCCGAAGGCGAAGATCTCCTCGGCCGCCTTGTTCCAGACCAGTACGTCCCAGCGGCGGCCTGTGACATAGGCGGGCTGCGTGAGGTTCTCGACGACCCTCCGGATCGCGTCGGGCACGGTCTCGCGTGCGAAGGCGCGGCGATCGGGATTGCGGGTGAGGGCGCGCAGATGGGCATGCTCCACCTTGCTGAGGCGAAGGGCGCGCGCCAGGGCGTCGACCGTGGTGACGGACGGGCTGACCGAGCGGCCTTGCTCGAGGCGGATGTACCAGTCGACGCCGATGCCTGCGAGTTCGGCCACTTCCTCGCGGCGCAGGCCCGGCGTGCGGCGCCGGCGGCCGGCCGCGAGGCCGGCGGAGCGGGGAGTCAATCTTTCGCGGCGCGAGCGCAGGAAGTCGCCGAGCTCGTTGTGGCTGCGATCGGCCATGCCTATTCCGTCCTCAGGGAGGGATTCTCAATCCCAGGATAATACCAGGCCTGAATGCCGCCGGGAAGACCGGCGATAATGGTCCATCACCCGCAACAAGAGGATGATCATGAAAGCCGTCGTGCTGAAAGCGTTCGGATCGCCGCTCGCCGTCGAGACCGTGCCCGACCCCGTGCTCGGCACCGGCGAGGTGATCGTCGACGTCGCCGCCACCAAGGTGCTCGCCTATGCGGGCGAGGTTTTCAGCGGCAAGCGCCGCTACCTGCTCAAGCCGCCGGTGATCCCGGGCGCGGGCGGCATCGGGCGGGTGCGCGAGGTCGGCCCGGACGCGACCGAGCTCGCCGCCGGCGACTGGGTGCTCTGCGATCCCACCGTGCGCTCGCGCGACAACCAGCAGGCGCCCGACATCATCCTGCAGGGCCTGACCGCCGGCAGCGAGCGCGCCCGTCGCCTGCAGGCGTACTTCCACGACGGCTCATGGGCCGAGCGCATCCGCGTTCCGACCGAGTGCGTCGTCCGCATCGGCCCCTCGAGCGACGCTGAGGCCGTGCAGTGGTCCGCGTTCGGCAACTTCTCGGTGCCCTATGGCGGCTACGTCGCCGCCGGGCTGCAGGCGGGGGAGACCGTGCTGGTGAACGGTGCGACCGGCGCCTTCGGTGGCGGCGCGGTCGCCGTGGCCCTGGCAATGGGCGCCGCCACCGTGATTGCGACGGGCCGAAACCAGCAGGCCCTCGACGATCTCGCGCGCCGTCTCGGCGGGCGCGTCCGGCCCGTGCGCATGCACGTCGACGAGGAGCGTGACCGCAAGGCCATCCTGGCCGCGGCGCCGGGGCCGATCGACCTGGTGCTCGACCTGCTGCCGCCGGCCGCGACGCCGGCCCAGGTGCGCGCGGCCTTGCTCACCGTGCGGCCCTACGGGCGCGTGGTGCTGATGGGCGGCGTCGCGCCGGACGTCGGGGTGCCGTACGCGTGGCTCATGCGCAATTGCGTCACCGTCCGCGGCCAGTGGATGTATCCGCGCGAGGCCCTGCCGCGACTGGTGGCCTTGGTGCGGTCGGGCCTGCTGCGACTCGACCACCACGAAGCCCGATGCTTCGGCCTCGACGAGGTGAACGAGGCGATCGCCCACGCCGCGGCCAACGCCGGGCCGTTTTCGATGACGGTGTTGCGACCCTAGCTACTCTGCCGCGATAGCCAACGGCGGCTGCCCGGCCGGCGCTTCCACCAGCGCCCGCTTGGGCTCGACGGCCGGCCGCTTGACCCGGAACCAGGCGGCATAGAGCGCCGGCAGGAAAAGCAGCGTGAGCGCCGTCGCCACCAGCAGACCGCCCATCAGGGCGACCGCCATGGGGCCCCAGAACACGCTTCGCGACAGCGGGATCATGGCGAAGATGGCGGTGCCGGCGGTGAGCAGGATCGGCCGCGCGCGGCGTACCGTGGCGTCGACGACGGCGTCCCATTTGCTGTGGCCGGCGGCGATGTCCTGGTCGATCTGGTCGACCAGGATCACCGAGTTGCGCATGATCATGCCGGCGAGCGCGATCACGCCCAGCAGCGAGACGAAGCCGAAGGGCTGGTTGAACAGCAACAGGAACAGCGACACGCCGATCAGGCCGAGCGGCGCCGTCAGCACGACCAGCGCGAGCTTGGAGAAGCTTTTAAGCTGGATCATCAGGAACGTGATCATCAGGAAGGCCATCACCGGCATCATCTTGAAGATCGAGCCCTGGCTCTTGGCGCTCTCCTCCTTGTCGCCGCCGACCTCGATGCGGTAGCCGGGCGGCAAGTCGGCGCGCAGCGGCGCCAGCGCCTTGTCGATGCGGGCGGCGACGTCCGGGCCCTGCACGCCGTCGATCACGCCGGCGCGCACCGTCATCAGCAGTTCCTTGTTGCGCCGCCACAGGATCGGCTCCTCGAGCTCGAAGTGCAGCTTGGCGAGCTGGGCGAGCGACACCACGCCGCCGTTGCCGGTGCGGAGGTTGATCGCCTCCAGCCCTTCGACGCTCAGCCGCTCCGGGGCCACGGCGCGGGCCACCACGTCGATCGACTCGGTGCCTTCGCGATACTGCGTCACGGTCACGCCCGACAGCAGGGTCTGCAGCGTGTTGCCCAGGATCTGCGAATCGACGCCCAGTGCCCGCGCCTTGTTCTGGTCGACCTCGAGCCGTACCGTCTTGGCAAGCTCGTTCCAGTCGAAGTTGACGTCGCGCGTTGCCGGATCGGCCTTGAAGACCTGCCGCACCTGCTCGGCCACGGCGCGGACCTGCTGCGGTTCCTCGCCCAGCACGCGGAACATCACGGGATAGGCGACCGGAGGGCCGTTCTGCAGCCGCTGCACGCGGGCGCGCACGGCCTCGAAGTCGCTGGCGAACAGCTTGTCGAGCTCGGCAAAGACCCGCTCGCGCGCCTGAAGGTCCTTGGTCATGACGATGACCTGGCCGAAATTGGCGTTGGTGAGCTCGGGTACGGTGGGCAGGTAGAAGCGCGGGCTGCCGGCGCCGACATAGGCGGTGTAATAGGCGACGTCGGGATTGTCGCCCAGCCACTTCTCGAGCTTGCGGACTTCGGCGTCGGTCGCCTTCCACGAGGCGCCCTGGGCCAGCTTCATGTCGACGATCAGCTCGGGCCGGTTGGCGGTCGGGAAGAACTGCTTCTGCACCAGGGTGAAAGCGCCCATCGAGGCCACGAAAGCAAGGGCGGTGATGGCGATGGTGGTCTTGCGCCAGGTCACGCACCACACGACCAAAGCGCGGAACATTCGATACATCCGGCCATCATAGGGGTCGGCGTGGTGCACCTTGGGCTGCGGCAGCAGGTGGTAGCCCATCCATGGGGTGAACAGCACGGCCACGAACCACGAGATGATCAGAGACAGGCCGACCACCCAGAAGATCGAGTTGGTGTATTCGCCGGCGCTCGAGCGGGCGAATCCCACCGGCACGAAGCCGATCGCGGTGACCAGCGTGCCGGTCAGCATCGGGAAAGCGGTCGAGGTGTAGGCATAGGTCGCGGCCTCGAGCCGGCTCGCGCCCTGCTCGAGCTTCACCATCATCATCTCGACGGCGATGATGGCGTCGTCGACCAGGAGGCCGAGGGCGATGATCAGCGCGCCGAGCGAGATCCTCTGGAAGTCGATGCCCAGCAGCATCATGCCGACGAAGGTGATGGCCAGCACCAGCGGCACCGAGAGGGCCACGATGATGCCGGTGCGCACGCCCAGGCTGATGAACGAGACGACAAGCACGATGGCGAGCGCCTCGAACAGCGAGGAGATGAACTCCTCGAACGACTTCTCCACCACCTCCGGCTGGTTGGCGACGCGGTGCACGGTGATGCCGACAGGCAGGGAAGCCTCGACGTCGGCCATCGCTGCTTCGAGCGCCTTGCCCAGGGTCTGCACGTTGCCACCCGGCGCCATGACGACGCCCAGCCCGATCACCGGCTTGCCCTTGAAGCGCATGGAGATCTGCTGCGGATCCTGGTAGCCGCGCTTGATCTCGGCCACGTCGGACAAAGTGAGCGTGCGGCCGTTGGCGCTGAAGGGAAGCGCCGCCAGTTCCTGGGCAGTGACCGGCGCGCCGTCGACATGAACCGTGACGCGCTCGCCCTTGGTTTCGACCGTGCCGCTCGCCACGATGGCGTTCTGCTTGCGCACGACGTCGAGGATCTGGTCGACCGGAACACCCAGCATGGCCAGCCGCGTATGGCTGAATTCGATGTAGATCTTCTCGTCCTGCAGGCCCAGCAAGTCGGCCTTGGTGACGTCGGGCACACGCAGCAGGCGCTGGCGCGCGGCCTTGACGATGTCCTTGACCTCGACCGGCGAAAAGCCGTCCGATTCGAAGGCCCAGATCAGGCTGTAGGTGTCGCCGTATTCGTCATTGAAGAACGGGCCGTTGACGCCCGACGGCAGCGCGCCCTTGATGTCGCCGACCTTCTTGCGCACCTGGTACCAGAGGTCGGGCACCTTGGCGGGCGGGGTATCGTCGCGCAGCGAGACGTAGATCACCGTCTCGCCGGGCTTGGTGTAGCTGTTGACGTAGTAGAAGTAGGGTAGCTCCTGCAGCTTGGTTTCTATCTTCTCGGTGACCTGCTGCTCCATCTCGCGCGACGTGGCGCCTGGCCAGGTTGCCGACACCACCATCTGCTTGATGGTGAAGGGCGGGTCCTCGCCGCGGCCAAGACTGAAGAAGGCGTAGGTGCCGGCCGCGACCAGCGCGATCATGAAGAACACGGTGAGCGTGCTGTATTTCAGCGCCAGCGCCGAGAGATTGGTGCGCGTGGTCATAGGCAGTCTCCCCCGAAGAAGCGGCCCTAGCGCGCCGCCTGCTGCACCGGCTTCACTTTCTGTCCGGCTTCGAGCTTGTGCACGCCCGCGATGGCGATGATCTCGCCATCCTTCACGCCCGAAGCGATGGCGGCCGTGTCATCGCGCCAGCGCGCGATCGTGACCGGCCGCAGCGTGACGGCGCCGCTCTCCTTGTCGACGACCCACACGGCAGGCTGCGTGCCACGCTGGAAGATGGCCGACAACGGGACCTCGGCCAGCGGCGCCGCATCGGGTCGCTCGAATGCCAGGGTCGCCGTCATGCCGAGGCCGATGAACTCCGGCGGCGCGATCACGCTGAAGCGCGCCGGATAGGTCCGCGTCATGGGGTCGGCACTGGGCGAGAGCTCGCGCAGCCTGGCGGCATGGCGATGGCCGGGGTCGGACCACAGTTCGAAGCTCGCGGTCTCGGCCTTGCGCACCGCCTTCAGCCGGTGCTCGGGAACGCCCACCAGGATTTCGAGTTCGTCGGTGCGTGCCACGCGGACGACGCCCTGGCCCTGCGTCATCACCTGGCCGACCTCGGCCTGGACCGCGGTCACGACACCCGGTGCGTCGGCGCGCAGTTCCGTATAGGCGAGGTTGTTATCGGCCGAGGAGAGCTGGCTCCTGGCCTGCTCGACGCGGGCAAGCGTGGTTTGGGCGAGCGACTGGCGCTGCTCGAGCGTTTGCGGCGTGAATGCCCCGGTGCCGCGCAGGTTGAGGTAGCGTTCATGATCGGATTTGGCGCGCACGTAATCGGCGTCGGCGGAGGCGAGCGCTGCGCGTGCGTTGTCGACGGCGAGGCGGAAATCGGCGGGATCGAGCTGGGCGATCAGGTCGCCTGGCTTCACGGTCATGCCGACATCGACGTTGCGGGCAATGATCTTGCCGGCGACGCGGAAACCCAGAGTGCTCTCGATTCGGGGAACGACCGTGCCGGCCAGGACCAGCGACTGGCTGTGCGCTTGATAGGAGATTTCGATGACGCGAGCTGGCCGAACGATGGGCTCGCTTGCCGCCGCGCGGGTGGCGCTGGCGGGCATCCAGGAAAAGGCAGCGAAGCCCGCCGTGGCGAGGGCGCCGGCGCCGACGACGATGGCCAGGGCCTTGAGGGGAAGTTTGCGCGGATGCTGAGTGGATCGGACACGCATGGCTAACCGCCCTTCCGAGGTTTACAATGTTCAGCTGTTGAATGAACATTGTTAAGTGAACGTTGATAAGTTACCGACGTTCAGATAAGAGTCAAGGGGAAGGAGACAGTATTTGACCGTGTTTTCGTCAGTAGCCGTGGGCGGCCGCAAACGCCGGGGCGAGGGCCATACCCGCTGCGAGGAGATCCTCCACGCGGCCAAGGAGCTGTTCCTCGAGCAGGGTTACGACGCGACCACGATCCGGCGCATCGCCGACCGGGTCGGCATTTCCGCGCCGGCGCTCTACCTCTATTTCAAGGACAAGGAAGCGCTGATGCTGGCGCTTTGCGATCAGACCTTCGGGCATCTGATCACGGCCATTAGCGAGATCGAGAAGACCGTTGACGATCCGATGGAGCGCGTGCGCCGCTTCGGTGAGGCCTATGCCCGCTTCGGCCTCAGCCATCCCGACGAATACCGGCTGGTGTTCATGGGATCCAACATCCCCGAATCGATGCGCAAGATCGGTCATCGGGCGCCGATCGACGATCCGACGCGGCCGGGCGTTGGTGGCGCGGTCGTCTTCAGCCGCCTTGTTGCCATGCTGTCCCAGGTCGAGGCATCGGGCACCAAGCTCAATTACCCGCCGGACACCTGTGCCGAACTCTGCTGGATGGGCATCCATGGCCTCGTCGCGGCCTTCATCACGAAGCCCGACTTCCCCTGGTCCAATCGTGAGCTGCTCATTACGGCGATGCTGGAGCTTCATTTGAAGGGCATCGTCCGCACCTAGCCCGCCTTCGGCCATACCCCCGGAAACAGATCGCAGGTCATCGGCGCGCCCTGCGCGAGATCGGGCTTGTGCGGGAACTGGAACGTGCCGGGTCGCGGGTCGTAACGCGCGTCGTCGCCGGTATAGCGCAGCGACAGCCCGCGCCGGCGGTTGCCCGCCGTGTCGTTGCCCGGCGCGCCGTGCACGATCATGGCGTGGAACACCAGGCAATCGCCGGGCGCCATCTTCCACCATCTGATGTCGTACTTGCTGCGATCGGCGTCGATGTCGGGGATCGCCACCAGATCGCTGGCGGAGAACTTGATCTCGTGGCCCTTGCGGAAGGCCGTCGGCCGATAGCCTACGCCCCAGCGGTGCGAACCCGCGATGAACTCGACGGCGCCGTTGCTGCGGTCGATGGAATCGAGCGCGATCCATACCGAGGTGATCTGCCAGCCCTTTACCGGCCAATAGGGCTGATCCTGGTGCCATGGCGTCGGATGCGCCGTCCCGGGCTCCTTCACGAAGAGCTGGTCGTAGAAGAAATCAGCCGAACCCGAGGCCATCATGCGCGCGGCGATCGCAGGGGCAGGGGAGTCGAGCGCGGCGGCGCGGAACTCCGGATCGTGCCGCCACATGTACATGTCGCCGAAGAACCTGCCGGGCGTGCTGCCCTCGGCGAAGTTCGTGGCATGCGGCCCGGGCGCGGCAAGGTCGCGCTCGACCGCCGCCCGCAGGCGTTCGACCCACGCCGCATCGAACGCCTGGCGCAGGCAGACGACGCCGTCGCGGTCGTAGGCGGCGACGTCGCCCGGCGTGATCAAGCGTTCTGCAGGACGTGGACGGCGCGGTTGGCGACGAGATCCTTGTTCTTGGCGCCGTAGGCCTTCATGTGTTCCGAAGCGCCATGGGCCTTGAGATGGTCCATGCTCTCCCACTTCTCGATGACGACGATCGTATCGGGGCCGAACTTGGCGAACGCGCCGCCGTCGGTGTCGACCGTGGCGCCATACTCGATGCAGCCTTTCTCGGCGTGCACCGCGGGCACGTTGGCCTTGAAATTCTTGAGTATCTCGTCGCGCTTGCCGGGCTTGGCAGTGATGATGGCGATGACATGGATCATGATTTCCTCCCTTAGAAATACGTGGTGTGGCTTTCCCCCTCCGCCCTTCGGGCACCTCCCCCGTCAGACGGGGGAGGCAGGGAGGGGGAAGGCCTCAGGCCGCTCGCCCGTGGCGCAGCAGGCGCCCGGGCAGCTTTTGGTTGGTGGCGACCGCGTCCTTGCCGTCGCGACGGATGAGCTTGCCGTTGACGATCACGGCATCTATGCCGCTCGCCTCCGAGACCAGACGGTCGGCGCCCGCCGGCAGATCATAGACGCGCTTCAGCGGACCAGGACCGACTGTCTTGGCATCGAACACCACGACATCGGCGGGACGCCCCTCGGCCAGCAGGCCACGGTCGGTGATGCCGAACATCTCGGCGGGCCGTTGCGTCAGGTTGTGCACGGCCTGCTCGATGGTGAAGGTCTTGCGCTCGCGAACCCAGTGGCCCAGCAGGTAGGTCGAATAGCAGGCGTCGCAGAGCTGGCTGGCGTGCGCGCCGGCGTCCGACAAGGCGATGATCGTGTGCGGATCGGTGATCAGCTCCGCCACTTCCTTTTCGTCGAAGTTCATCACCGCCATGCGGAAGCGCGCCTGCAGGTCGCTGGCGAGGGCGAGGTCGAGGGCAAGATCGACTGGATCCTTGCCCAGCCTTGCGGCAGCCTCGGCCAGCGGTTGCTCCTCGAGCTCCTTGGCCGACGGCGCCCAGGCGATGACCACGCGATCCCACCAGCGCTGGAAGAGGGGTGTCACCTCGCTGCGCAGCTTTTCGCGCCACGCCGGATCGGCATAGGCGCGGCGACGCGTGCCGGGCGCCTTGACGTCCTCGATCGCAAGCTCGTTCATGAACTTCATGACGTCGAAGATGAACGGCTCGGCGAAGGTGAACTCGAAGTTGAGCGGCCGGCAGCTCACCTGCGGAATGACCATCGCCCCCGACTTGCGCTGCTCGGCGGCGAGGTCGAGTTGCTTGCGATGCCCGCCCGGCCCGTAGAGATGCGAGAGCAGGGCCGTCCAGGTGACGGGGACACCGTACTTGCGGCTCACCTCGGCCATGTGGCGGGTGGAGAATTCGCGACCGATCGTGATCTGCATCAGGCCGCGCTTGATGTCGCCCATGACCGACACCAACGCATCCATCTCTTCGACGGTCGCCTGGCGGCTGGGCACGGGTTTGCCGGCATAGCCATTGTGGCTGACCGACACCGAGGTGCCGAACCCGATGGCGCCGGCCTCCATGGCCTCGCGCATCAACTTCTTCATGGCGCCGATCTCGTCGGCCGTGGCGGCCCGCTGGGTCGATTCCTCGCCCATGACAAACATTCTGAGCGGCGTATGGCCGAACAGTGCCGCGACGTTGATCGCCGAGCCGCGTTTCTCAAGCGTGTCGAGATATTGCGGGAAGGTCTCGAACGGCCAGCTTTCGCCCAGCCCCGACTGAAGGGCTTCGAGGCTCATGCCCTCGACCTTTTCGAGCGTTTGCATGATCAGCTTGCGGTGGATCGCTTTCGTCGGTGCGACACCGAAGCCGCAATTGCCGATCACCGTGGTGGTGATGCCGTGCCACGGCGATATCGTCAGCATGCGATCCCACAGGATCTGCGCGTCGTAGTGCGTGTGCACATCGACGAAGCCCGGCGAGACGATTTTGCCGGTCGCGTCGATGGTGGTCGTCGCAGGCCCGTCAGCCTTGCCCAGCGCCACGACCGTACCGTCCTTGATGCCGATGTCGCCGGCGAAGCCAGGCTTGCCGGTGCCGTCGACGATCGTGCCGCCTGTGATCTTGAGGTCGTAGGTCATGGGCTTGCTCCTGAGCGCCTGTCCATTATACGTCGTTCGGCGTCGCAGGAGGAAACACATGGCCAAGCACAAGATCGCACTCATTCCGGGTGACGGAATCGGCAAGGAGACCGTCCCGGAGGGCGTGCGCGTGCTCGAAGCCGCGGCACGGCGCTTCAACTTCGAGCTCGAATTCACCGATTTCGACTGGTCGTGTGATCGCCTGCTGCAGACCGGCAAGATGATGCCGGACGACGGCATGGAGCAGCTGAAAGCCTTCGAGAGCATCTTTCTCGGCGCCGTCGGCTGGCCGGGCGTGCCCGATCACGTCTCGCTGTGGGGCCTGCTGATCCCGATCCGCCGCGACTTCGACGAGTATGTGAACCTGCGGCCCGTGCGCCTGTTCGAGGGCGTGCCGTCGCCGCTGGCCAACCGCAAGCCGGGCGAGATCGACTTCTGGGTGGTGCGCGAGAACACCGAGGGCGAGTACAGCACGCTGGGCGGCCGCATGTTCCAGGGCACGGAAAACGAGTTCGCGGTGCAGGAGGCCGTGTTCACGCGCAAGGGCTGCGATCGCGTGATGAAGTTCGCCTTCGAGTTCGCGCGCACGACCAAGAAGAAGCACGTGACCTCGGCCACCAAGTCCAACGGCATCATCCATACGATGCCGTTCTGGGACGAACGCTTCGCCGAGATGAAGAAGAACTATCCGGAGATCCGGGCGGACCAGTACCACATCGATATCCTGACCGCGCACTTCGTGCGCAATCCCGACTGGTTTGATGTCGTGGTCGGCTCCAACCTGTTCGGCGACATCCTGTCGGACCTGGGTCCCGCGCTCACCGGATCGATCGGCGTGGCGCCGTCGGGCAACATCAATCCCGAGCGCAAGTTTCCCTCGATGTTCGAGCCGGTGCACGGCTCGGCGCCCGACATCGCCGGCAAATTCATCGCTAATCCGATCGGCCAGATCTGGTCGGGCGCCATGATGGTCCGCCATCTCGGCTATCCGGAGGCGGCCGAGGCGATCGAGCGGGCGATCGCCGCCTCACTGGTTGAAGGTGGCCCTCGCACACGGGATCTCGGCGGCAACGGCGATACCAAGACGGTTGGCGCAGCGATCGCCGACCTTGTGAAAACGGTGTAGTCACCCAGGAAGAATTTCCTATCTGGAGAATTGCGCAGACCGTCGGTGCGAAGCGCCCCAGATTCCCAGAACAGGCAAACGCCCGAGAGTTTTAGCTCTCGGGCGTTTTCGTTCGGATGACTATTGGCTCGGTGTGGCGGGGGTGCCGGGTTGGCCGGTCGCGGAGGTGCTGCGGCTGCGATGACGATGCTTGCGGGTCTTCTGCCCAGACTGATCGCCCGGTGCCGTCGAAGGGGCGGTCGGCGAAATCGTCGGCGCGCTGGGGGCGGGCGCGGGGCCGTTGTTGGATTGAGCGAAGGCCGAGGGAGCGGCGATCACAAGAGTGAGGAGGGAAACGCACGCGAGACCCTTGAGTGGGGGCATGAAACCCTCAAATGCTCGGAGATCGGCCGGTCGTCGCCGCCCTTGTGTCGCTTACGCGGCTGTGTGGACCGTCATCCCCGAGTCATTTCGCCGCTTACTTGGCGAGCGCCAGTTCATCCAGGCTGAGAATGGCGGAGCGCTGCGAGTTCCCATCTTTGTCGCGCAGCGCGAGCATGATCTTGTGTTCCGGCCAGTCGATGTCGACCACACCGAAATTGGCCGCGGGGTAGAGCGCGCCCAGGCGATTCGGGCCGGGCTCGTTGGCTGCCCAGAAGACCATGTTGAGGCCGCTCGATGTCACTTCGTAGAGCGGGTAGAGGCCGGGCGGCGTCTCGCGATAGAGCGCGCCGACATGACGGTCGCCCGACAGCAGCACCACGCCCTTGGCGCCGCTGTCGCGGATCGTGTCCAGAAGCTTCTGGCGCTCGAGCGGCAGATTGCCCCAACGCTCCCAGCCATGGGCTTCGGCCAGCACCTGCGTACTCGACACGATCAGCCGGATCTCCGCAGGTTTGCGCAGTTCAGCGGCGAGCCAAGTCCACTGCGCCGGTCCCAGCATCGTCTTGCCGGGATCAGGGTCGGGGACATAGCGTTCCTTGCCCGGCGCGCCGCGCCGATCGCTCGCCCTGAGCGGCGAGCGGAACCAGCGCAGGTCGAGCAGGACGATCTGCACGCGCATGCCGGCCGGTCCGATGATGCGCGAATCGTAGATTCCCTCGCGGGTCCGCCTTATGTCGCCGGCTGGCACCTTCCAGAACTTCAGGAACAGTTCCTTCGCCACCGCCTTGTGCGGAAAGTCGCCGCCGCCGTCGTTGATGCCGTAGTCGTGGTCGTCCCACACCGCGAGGTGGGGAATGGTGTTGCGCAGCTTGCTGTAGCCCGGGATGCTCTCTGCCAGGGCGTAGGCGTGCTTGAGATGGCTCGCATCTTCCGTGTGGAAATCGCCGTAGACGTTGTCTCCGGCGAAGATGAAAAGCTCCGGTTGATAGGCGAGAATGGCGTCCCATATCGGCTGCGGCTTGACTTGGTCGGCGCAGGAGCCGAAGGCGATGCGTGAGAGGGGTGCCCGGACCTGCGCCCCTGCGGCGGCGGGCGCCAGAGCGGCGGCGGCCATCAAGTGGGCGAGGGTGCGGCGCTTGAACATGGGGGTCACTGAAATGGCAGGATCTCAGGTTTAGTTGGCATAATTGTGAAACAACACCTCAAATACGCCCTTGAACTGGCCATCGTGCCCTTCGTCGCAGCCATCGTCTTCATCGAAGACGTATTGCTGCACTATCTCGGCCTGGCCATGGCGAGGCTGGCCATGTGGCCGCCGATTGCCTGGCTGGAGGGCTGGCTTCGCCGGCTGCCGGCGTGGGCAGCACTGCTGGCCTTCGTCGCGCCCTCGGCGATCGTGCTCCCGGTCAAGCTTTCTGCGTTCTGGTTCGCATACCATCACCACTACGGGCTTTCCGTCGCCAGTATCGTCGTCGGCAAGATGCTGGCGACGGCGTTGGTCGCGCGGCTCTATCGTGTGCTGCATCCGACCCTGGTGACGATGCCGTGGTTCGTCCGGGCGGAAACCTGGCTGTTCGCCTGGCGGGACCGGCTCTACGCCTTCGTGCGCGCCATGCCGGTCTGGCAGAAGTCATTGGCGATCCTTCACCGCGCACGCGCCTGGCTGAGACAGTTGGTCTCCGGTACTGCGCCGCGCTAGGCTCGGGGCATGGCTGAGGTCGTTCCCCTGAACGCGCCGTTGGGCGCCCGCATAGAAGGCCTGGACCGCGACAGGGTGGGCGAGCCCGCTGTCGCCGCCCTACTGAACCGCGCACTGGCCGAGCATCTGCTGGTCGTGATCCCGGGCAAGCCCATGACGCCAGAGACGACGCTTGGTTTCGCCCGTGCCTTCGGCAAACCGCGGACCCAGTTGCTGCGCTACAAGCACAGCGGTGCGACACCGGAAGTCTCGATCATGGTGAGCACGCTCAAGACCGACGGCACGACCGACAAGACGGCGATCCGCGCCGAGGACTGGCATACCGACGATTCGTATTTCGCCATTCCTGCCAAGGCGACCTTGCTGCACAGCATCGAAATCCCGAGCCGCGGCGGGGCGACTTGGTTCTGCAACATGCACTCGGTCTACGAGGCGCTGCCCGACGCCCTGCGTCGCCGGATCGACGGCCTGCGCTCCATCCACGGCTATGACACGCCACGCGCGCGCAACCGGCCCTCGGCGCGCACGCCGCAGGAAATCGCCGAGACGCCCGACGTCGAGCATCCGCTGGTGCGCACCCATCCCGAAACCGGCCGCAAGGCGCTCTATCTCAACCCCAACCGGCAGGATCGCATTGTCGGCCTCCCGCGGGCGGAGAGCGACGCGCTGCTCGACGAGCTCGGCGCCGAGGCGCGCAAGCCGCAGCACCATTTCGGCCATGTCTGGCAGGCCGGCGACGTCGTGGTGTGGGACAATCGCGCCACCATGCATCGCGTCATGCTCGACTATCCGGTCGGCGAGAACAGGATCATGCAACGTGTGCTGATCGAGGGCGACAAGCCGGTTTAGTGCTTTCCGGAGCAAGACGGAAGCGCCGCGCTCAGAGGACAAAGAGACCTCATGCTGAGGAGCACCACGAAGCGGTGCGTCTCGAAGCAGGGCATCAGGCAAGGTTTCTGTTGCCCACCCTTCGAGACGCGGCAAAGCGCGGCGGTTACCCCGCGCGACGCGGGCCGCTCGTCAGGGTGAGGCGGGTGGGCTTCTCTCGGTAAAGACCAAAGGTCCTCGCTGCGCTCGGGATGACAGGGTGGGACTTAGCCGGCGGCAGCCGACTTCAGCATCGCATCGATCTCGGCCTCGCCGTACCCCGCTTCCGCCAGGATCTCGCGCGTCTGCTCGCCCATCAGCGGGGCGTGGGTCTCGTCCTCCCGCGCGCCGCCGGAGAACGTGTTGGCGAGCCGGGTTCGGCGCAGGCGGCCTTGCGTCGGATGATTCTCTTCCTTGTAGAACCCGACATCCTTGAGATGCGGATCGGTCAGCAGGTCGTCGATCGAATTGTAGCGCGCCGCCGGAACGTCGAGCTTGTCGAAGAGCGCCACCCATTCGTCCGTCGTCTTTTGTGCAAGTCCTTCCTTGTGGACCTCGAAGTAGGCGGCGGCGTTCTTGGTGCGCGCCGCGGCGCTGTCGAAGCGCGGATCGGTCTTGAGCTCCGGCCGGCCGATCGCATCGAAGAAGGCGAAGGCCTGGGCGTTGGTATTGGGCCGGATGGTGATGTAGCCGTCCTTGGTCGGCAGGGGACGGTAGTTCGGGCTGAGCAGCCGCATGTCGCCGGTCGGCCCGACCGGCGGATCGAAGGTCGCGGCGCCGAGATGCTCGCTGGACACGAATGACGCCATGTTCTCCAGCATCGGTACGTCGATCGCCTCGCCGCGGCCGGTCTTCTCGCGCCGGTACAGCGCGAAGCCGATGCATTGGGCGGCGATCAGCCCGCTCGTGTGATCGCTCATGACCATGGGCACAAACCGTGGCTCGCCGGTCGCGCGCGCGATCGTTCCGGCCACGCCCGACAGGCTCTGGATGACGGGGTCATAGGCCGGCCGGTTGAAGTAGCGGCCACCCCGTCCAAAGGCCAGGATCGAGCAGTGGATCAGCCGCGGATTGGTCTTGGCGAGGCTCGCTTGATCGAGGCCGGCGCGGGCGAGCGCTTCCGGCCGAACATTGCTCACGAAGACATCGGCGCGGGCGATCAGCCGGAGGAGGGCGGCATGGCCGTCCGGCTTTTTGAGATCGAGGACGATCGAGCGCTTGTTGCGGTTGAAGTTGATGAACTTGCCCGACATGCCGGGATTGCGGCTGCCTTCGGCCATGGTGCGTAAAAGATCGCCGCCGGGCGCCTCGACCTTGATGACGTCGGCGCCGTAGTCAGCCAGCGTGCGCGTGCAGATCGGCCCGACGACGACCGTCGTCAGGTCGACGACGCGGACGCCCTCCAGAGGGCCGCCGGTCATGCCGCGAACTCCAGGTCCATCTCGCCGCACAGCACGCCGTTCTTGTCGGCCGCCCAGATTTTCAGGCGGCCGTCCTTCTGCGCTTCGCCGCGCACGTCGATCACGTCGCCGACCCACAGCGGATGGACGAGGCGGGCGGTGGCCCCGGTGAGCGTGCCCGTGGCGTGGCGCAGCGCGGCATCGACCATGAGATGCATGCTGAGGCCGCCATTCGACACCAGCGCCGGATAGCCTTCCTCGCTCCGCGTGTAGTCGCCGTCGTAGTGGATACGGTGCGCGTTCCAGGTGAGGGCGGAGTAGCGGAAGTTGAGCGCGTTGCTGAGGGTCGTCTTGTCGCTCCAGACATGGTCGGTGCGCGCCTGGGTCGGCACGGTCGCCGTCGTCTTTTGCCCCGGCGGCACGGCGGGCCGGTAGATGGCGTCGAATTCATCGACCGCCAGCGTCTTGCCGTGCTGCTCGATCGTGTGACGCATGGTCAGCACGAAGATGTCGCCCGAGCGGCCGGTCTTGGGGACGATGTTGGCGACCTCGGCCTTCTTGAGTGCGGGTTCGCCGGCGCGCAGGCGCCCCGTGATCTTGACTCGGCGCCCGGCGCCCATGCGGCGCGGCATGGGGATGGGCGGCAGCACGATGCCCTTGTTGGGATGGCCATCAGGGCCGATGTCATGCTGAGGCACGGTCTCGCCGAAGAACAGGCCGAACCAGTGCGGCGGCAACTCGGTCCCCTTGCGGAAGCTTGCCGGATCCATGTCGAAGGTCGCGGCGGCACGCCGTACGGCCATCAGGCCGATATCGTCCTCGACCATGCGGATCCTGCCGATCCACGGCCGCAGGGTCTCCATCGCTTCGTCCATCCATCCCGCCATGCGTCTCGATCCCTCGCTTGCTGCGGGGAGAATCGCACGCCCGGTGGTGCTTCTCCAACAAAGAAGGGCCCGCTTTCGCGGGCCCTTCCATGATCCGAAAGATCGAAGCGATCAGACCGAATAGTACATCTTGTATTCGACCGGCGCCGGCTGGTGTTCCCAGGCGTAGACCTCTTCCCACTTGAGCTCCATGTAGGCGTCGATCTGGTCGTCGGTGAACACGCCGCCCTTGGTCAGGAAGGTGCGGTCGGCGTCGAGGCAGTTCAGCGCCTCGCGCAGCGAGCCCGCGACCGTCGGCACCTTGGACAGTTCCTCGGGCGGCAGGTCGTACAGGTTCTTGTCCATCGGGTCGCCCGGATGGATCTTGTTCTGGATGCCGTCGATACCGGCCATCAGCATCGCCGAGAAGGCGAGGTAGGGATTGGCCGACGGGTCGGGGAAGCGCACTTCGACGCGCTTGCCCTTGGGCGAGGACACGTAGGGGATGCGGCACGACGCCGATCGGTTGCGCGAGGAATAGGCCAGCAGCACCGGCGCCTCGAAGCCCGGGATGACGCGCTTGTAGGAATTGGTGCTGGCGTTGCAGAAGGCGTTGAGCGCCTTGGCGTGCTTGATGATGCCGCCGATGTAGTAGAGCGCCGTCTCCGACAGGTCGGCGTAGCCCGAGCCCGCGAACAGGGGCTTGTTGTCCTTCCAGATCGACTGGTGGCAATGCATGCCCGAGCCGTTGTCGCCATAGAGCGGCTTGGGCATGAAAGTGAGCGTCTTGCCGTAGCTGTGGGCGACGTTGTGCAGCGTGTACTTGTACTTCTGCACGTTGTCGGCGGTCTTCACCAAGGTGTCGAAGCGGAAGCCGAGTTCGTTCTGGCTGGGCGCCACCTCGTGATGATGGATTTCCATGATGAGGCCCATGTCGGTGCAGACCGTCATCATCTCGGCGCGCAGGTCGTTCATCGAATCGACCGGCTGCACGGGGAAGTAGCCGCCCTTGACGCCCGGGCGGTGGCCCATGTTGCCGCCTTCGAACTCGGCGCCCGAGTTCCACGGCGATTCGCTCGAAGTGATCTTGTAGAAGCTGCCGTTCATCTGGACGTCGAAGCGGACGTCGTCGAACACGAAGAATTCCAGCTCCGGGCCGAACACGGCGGTGTCGCCGATGCCCGACGACTTCATGAAGGCCTCGGCGCGCTTGGCGGTCGAGCGCGGGCAACGAGCATAGAGCTGGCCGGTAGAGGGTTCGACGACGTCGCAGTTCACGATCAGGGTGGTCTGCGCGGTGAAGGGATCGAGCACCGCGGTGGCGGGGTCGGGCATCAGGATCATGTCGAACTCGTTGATCGCCTTCCAGCCGGCGATCGAGGAGCCGTCGAACATCACACCATCGACGAACGAGCTTTCATCCGTGGCGGAGGCCATGCGGGCCGTGTGCTGCCACTTGCCGCGAGGATCGGTGAAGCGGAAGTCAATGAACTTGACGTCCTTTTCCTTGATCATCGCGAGAACCTGTTTCGCGTCCATATTTCGTCCGTCCCTCTTTTTGTGGTCTACGTCTCATGCCCCCAAAGGCCGAGTTTTCATACGGCGGCGTCGCCGCGCTCGCCAGTACGAATTCGGATGGCGTCGTCGATGCGCGAGACGAAGATCTTGCCGTCGCCGATGCGGCCGGTGTGCGCCGAGCTGCGGATCGCCTCGACGGCCTTCTCGACCATCTCATCCTCGATGATCAGCTCGATCTTCACCTTGGGCAGGAAGTCGACGACGTATTCGGCGCCGCGATAGAGCTCGGTGTGGCCCTTTTGGCGCCCGAACCCCTTCGCTTCCAGGACGGTGATCCCCTTCAGTCCGATCTGATTGAGGGCGTCCTTCACCTCATCGAGCTTGAAAGGCTTGATGATCGCTTCGATCTTCTTCATTGGCTTGAGACACCCCCGCGCGCCGACGTCGGTGCTGCCGGTGGGGACAGCCCGCATAGACTGTAGAAAGCAGTTTCCGTACCATACTTCTCCACATCGGTGCCGTGTGAATTCGAAGCAGAATTGACCGCTCATTGGGCGATGTGAGCGAATATTAGGCAAATATCTGCGCAAAACGAGATCAGGATTACGACACCTATGAAGCCCGCCAATTCACTGATGTCCGGCCTTGGAACGACGGTCTTCGAGGTGATGTCCGCGCTTGCCCGCGAGCACCAGTCCGTCAACCTCGGCCAAGGCTTTCCCGACGACAAGGGACCGGACGTCGTGCGGACCGCCGCTGCCGACTATCTGCTGAACGGCCACAACCAGTACCCGCCGATGATGGGCCTGCCGGAGCTGCGCCAGGCGGTTGCCCAGCATGCCAAGCGCTTCCAGGGGCTCGACATCGACTGGCGAAGCGAGGTGCTGGTGACCTCTGGCGCGACCGAGGCGCTGGGCGATTGCCTGTTCGGCCTGATTGAGCCCGGCGACGAGGTGGTGCTGATCGAGCCGCTTTACGATTCCTATCTGCCGATCGTGCGGCGGGCAGGGGGCACGGCCCGGCTGGTGCGGCTCGAGCCGCCGACCTGGCGGCTGCCGCGCGAGGAGCTGGCGGCCGCGTTCAACGACCGCACCAAGCTCATCCTGTTCAACACACCGATGAATCCCTGCTCGAAGGTCTTCGACCGCGAGGAGTTGGAGTTTATCGCCGGGCTCTGCCTCGAGCACGACACCTATGCCGTGTGCGACGAGGTATACGAACACATCATCTTCGACGACAAGCGGCACCTGTCGATCATGGCGCTGCCCGACATGCGCGAGCGCACCGTGCGCATCGGATCGGCCGGCAAGAGTTTCAGCCTGACCGGCTGGAAGGTGGGCTATGTCACGGCGGCCCCCGAGTTGATGAAGGCCATTGCCAAGACCCACCAGTTCATGACCTTCACCACGCCGCCCAACCTGCAATGGGGCGCGGCGACCGGACTGCGCCTGGACGACGGCTACTTCTCGACCCTTGCCGCCGACATGCAACGCAAGCGGGATCGGCTGGGCAAGGCGCTGGCCGAGATCGGCTTCGAGGTGCTGCCGGCGCACGGCACCTACTTCGTGACCACGGATTTCCGGCCGCTGGGCTTCAATGGCACCGACGAGGATTTCTGCCGTCACATCACCGTCGAGGCGGGCGTCACTGCGGTCCCTGTCAGCGCCTTCTATGACGAGCCGGGCCGGGCGCCGCGCCATTTTGCGCGGTTCTGCTTCTGCAAGCACGACGCCACCCTGGATAGCGCCATCGATCGTCTCGGTCGCCATTTCGGCAGTTAAATCAATTAGTTACAAGCGATCCCGGCCCGGCCGCCGACCGCGTTGCAATCGATACATTTGGATCGCCAACTCCGTGGACGATATATTTGATACTTGAAGATCGGCGTCGCCGAAATTTTGCAGCAATCTGTGCGAAAACCTACAAGTTCATGCCGAGGCCTCTGGCAGCATTGGCCGCAACAATAGCGCCGTGTCCACACCGCTTTCCCCCAAGCCCGCCCGGATCGACGGCCGCCGCCTGCGCAGCGAGCGGACCAAGCAGTTGATCATTGAGGCCTACCTCGGATTGCTGAGGGAGAATCCCGTGGTGGCGATGCCGACCGCGGCGCAGATCGCCGAGCGCGCCGGCTATTCGGTGCGATCGATCTTCGAGCGCTTCCCCGATCTCAGCAAGCTGCGCGTCGCGGCGGCCGATTATAGCCTGGCGCAGGCCGCGGCCCTTGCCCCGGCACGCCATGTCGACGGTGACCGCGCGACGCGCATCAGGTCGCAGGTCGAGACTCGCGCCGGCACCTGCGAGCGGGGCGTGGCGCTGTGGCGCGTGCTGCTCTCGAGCGTCTCCGAAGACGACGAACTTAAGCTGCGCGTTCGCATCAGCCGGGACCGGACGATCGAGCGCATGGAGGTCATGTACCGACCCGAGCTTTCGGCGCTAGAAGAGCCGGAACGCAAATATATGCTGATCGCGCTCGAGGCCATCACCGACATCGAGAGTTGGGAGCGGATGCGCGAGCTGCACGGCTTGAGCTTCGAGGAAGCCTGCGCCGTCTGGATCAGCGCCGTCGATCGCCTGCTGCCGCCGACGCCGCCGGCTGCTTGACGCTGCGGCGGGCAACGTGGGATGGCGTTGGTGCAGATGATGGTGGTGTCAAATAACCGGGACTGAATCAGCCTTGTCCAGACGTCCTACACCCATGTCCTCCCGGATCGACGGCCGCCGCCTGCGAAGCGTGCGCACCAAGCAGTTGATCATCGAAGCCTACCTGGCGCTGGCGACCGAGAAGTCGCCGCAGGTGCCGACGGCCGCCCAGATCGCCGAGCGCGCCGGCTATTCCGTGCGTTCGGTGTTCGAGCGCTTTCCCGACATTCACGGCCTGCAAGTGGCGGCGGTCGACTACGCCCTGGTCCAGGTTGCCGCGCTTGCACCTTCACGCGATACGGACGGCGACCGGCAGACCCGCATCCGAACCCAGGTCCAGAAGCGGGGACGAACCTGCGAACGATGGCTGCCGCTGTGGCGCTCGCTCGTCATCAACCAAGGCAAATCACCGGAGCTCAGGCAGCGCGTCATCGGCTTGCGCGAACGTCTCGTCGGCCGCCTGGAGCTGATGTACGCCCCGGAACTCTCGACTTTGTCCGACGCCGAGCGCCGGCACCTGCTGATCGTTCTCGAGGCGCTGGTCGATGTCGAAAGCTGGGCGCGGATGCAGGAATTCTTCGGACTTTCGTTCGACGAGGCCTGCGCGGCCTGGACGCAGGCCATCGACCGCCTGCTGCCGCCCACCCCGCTTGCCGCGTAGCTGGAACGTCTGGCGCCAACCCGGCGCAATCGTTACAATTCGGGGCGCCACGCGACAAAATCGCAACCCGCCCGAAAGTTCCTTGCCCGTAGCACCTTCCACATCCGCTCGGATCGATGGTCGCCGCCTGCGGAGCGTGCGGACCAAGCAGTTGATCATCGAAGCCTACCTGGCGCTGCTGCGCGAGGATCCGCAGGTCCCCACGGCCGCGCGGATCGCCGAGCGCGCCGGCTATTCCGTGCGCTCGGTGTTCGAGCGCTTTCCCGACCTGCATGCCTTGCGCGTGGCGGCGACGGACTATGCCTTCACGCAGGGCAATGCCCAGGCCGCGCCGCGCGATCTGGGAGGCGACCGCCAGACGCGTCTCAAGGCCCATGTCGAAACGCGCGGCTGGATTTGCGAGCAGTGGCTGCCGCTGTGGCGCGCCCTCAATGCCAACAAGGGCGATTCGGAGGAACTCAAGGCGCGCATCACCTTGGTGCGCCAGGCCGTCCTCAAGCGGATCGAGCTGATGTATCCCTCCGAGCTCGCGACCCTGGGAGCGCGGGAGCGCCAGCAAATCCTGATCGCCATCGAAACCCTGATCGACTTCGAAAGCTGGGCGCGCATGCGGGAGTACAACGGCCTCTCCTTCGCCGAAGCCTGCCAGGTATGGATCAACGCCATTGACCGCCTGTTACCGCAGACGCCGGTTTCTTGACGCTCCGGCCGGGCAAGCGTAGGAAGGCGCGCTTCGTCGGGAGCGACCCACGGTGGCGGCCGTAGCTCAGTTGGTTAGAGCGCCAGATTGTGATTCTGGATGTCGCCGGTTCAATTCCGGTCGGCCGCCCCAATCCCTCTCGCGCCAAGGCAGTTAGCCAAAGTGCGCGAATTTGCTCCCCACGACGACCTCGTCCTCTTGAGCTGCTCGGAGATGGCCCGGGCCGATGCTGCCGCCATTGCCGGCGGCGTGCCGGGCACGGCCCTCATGGAAGCGGCGGGCAGCGCTGTCGCCAACGCGGTGCTGGGCCGCCATCGGCCACGACCTGTCGTCGTCCTGTGTGGCCCCGGCAACAATGGCGGCGACGGCTTCGTGGCGGCGCGTCACCTGCAGGACGCGGGCTGGCCGGTGCGGGTCGGATTGCTCGGAGCCCGCGGCGCCTTGAAGGGCGATGCCGCCTGGGCCGCGGAGGCATGGCAAGGCCCGGTCGAAGTACTTTCGACGGGCCTTCTCGATGGCAGTCCGTTGGTCGTCGATGCGCTGTTCGGGGCGGGGCTCACGCGGCCTCTCGATGGTGTCGCAGGTGCTGCGGTCGACCGGATCAACAGCGAGGCGCTCACCGTTGTGGCGGTCGACGTGCCGAGCGGCGTGCATGGCGACAGCGGCGAGGTGATGGGTTGCGCGCCGTTCGCCGAGCGCACGGTGACGTTCTTTCGCGCCAAGCCCGGTCATTATTCGCTGGAGGGCCTGCGGCGCTGCGGCGTGCTGAATGTGGCCGACATCGGCATCCCGCGCACCGTGCTGGACAAGATCGCGCCGCAGACCTGGCTGAACGGCCCGGCGCTGTGGCGCCACCAGTTGCGGCGCGAGGATCTCGCCGACCACAAGTACGCGCGCGGACATCTCACCATCCTGGGTGGCGCGGCCGCTACCGGGGCGTCGCGGCTGGCGGCCCTGGCAGGCCGGCGGGCCGGGGCGGGGCTGGCCACCATCGCCACGCCGCGATCAGCCATGGCCATCTACCAGGCGGGCGAAGCGGGCAACCTCGTTGCCGAGTGCGAGGACGGCCACGCCTTCGCGCGGATGTTGGAGGATGAGCGGCGCAATGCGATGCTGATCGGGCCGGGCGCGGGCATCAACGAGCGGACGCGCGTCGCGGTACTGGCGGCACTCGCCACGCGCCGAGCCGTCGTGCTCGACGCCGACGCCATCACGACGTTTGCCCAATCGCCCGCGAGCCTTTTCGATGCCATCAAGGGTCCGGTTTTGCTCACGCCACATGAAGGTGAATTCAGGCGGCTGTTTCCCGACCTGGCGAAGGTCGCCGGAAAGGTCGAGCGCACCCGGCAGGCGGCGCGGCGGAGCGGCGCGACGGTGCTCCTGAAGGGGCCCGACACGGTAATCGCCGCGCCTGAGGGGCGCGCCGTAATCAATGTTCATGCCCCGGCGAGCCTCGCCACCGCTGGTTCGGGCGACGTGCTGGCGGGCATCACAAGCGGCCTCATGGCCCAGGGCCTGGCGCCGCTGGCCGCCGCAGCGGCCGCCGCGTGGCTGCACGGCGAAAGCGCTTTCCGCTTCGGCCGGCCGGGCCTCATCGCCGAGGATCTGGTCGACGGTTTGCCCGACGCCCTGCAGGCAGTCGGCTCCTAGTCATTCCTCCCTAGCCTTGCTGGGGAGGTGGCCGAAGGCCGGAGGATCATAGGCCGCGCACTTGCCGTCGCCTATGACCCCTCCGCCCGCTGCGCGGGCACCTCCCCACACGGCGCGTGGGGAGGAATCATGAGCTTCAATTGACCGCTTGGCGGGCGCGGGCTAAGAGGCGCGCAATTCGGCCCTCGCGGCACGGCCCGAAGGCTCTGGCTCCTGTTGGGGGTCGCCAGTTGGAGTTGCCAACGGAGCTGATAGTCGGGCGGGCGTGGTGGAATTGGTAGACACGCGAGATTTAGGTTCTCGTGCCGCAAGGCGTGGGGGTTCAAGTCCCTCCGCCCGCACCAACCGGAAATGGAAGTGAAGACGATGCAAGTGACGGAACTCCCGGCCGAAGGCCTGAAGCGGCAATTCAAGATCGTCGTGCCCGCGGGCGATTTGTCGGCCAAGGTCGACGAGCGCCTGGCCGAGATGGCGCGGACGGCGCAGATGCCGGGATTTCGGGCGGGCAAGGTGCCGGTCGGCCTGCTCAAGAAGCAGTACGGCCAGGCTCTGTTCGGCGAAGCCGTCGAGCAGGCGGTCAATTCGAGCACGGCCAAGGCGATCGAGGATCGTGGGCTGAAGCCCGCCATGCAGCCGCGCGTCGACCTCAAGCAGCTTGAGGAAGGCAAGGACGTCGAGTTCGAGGTCGCCCTCGAGGTGCTGCCGGAGATCGGCAAGCTCGACTTCTCCGAGGTCGAGCTCGAGCGCCTGAAGGCCAGCGTGCCGGACAAGGATGTCGACGAGGCGATCGATCGCATCGCCAAGGCGAACCGCGAGCAGAAGCCGGTCGATCCGCCGCGTCCGGCGCAGAAGGGCGACGCCGTCAAGCTCGACTTCGTGGGCTCGGTCGACGGCAAGGAGTTTCCCGGCGGCGCCGCGCAGGACTACACGCTGGAGATCGGCTCGGGCTCGTTCATCCCGGGCTTCGAGGACCAGCTGATCGGAGCCGAGGTCGGCAAGGAAGTCGACGTCAATGTGACCTTCCCGGCCGAATACGGCGCGCCGGAGCTCGCCGGCAAGAACGCCGTGTTCAAGTGCACGATCAAGGAGATCCTCGAATTCGTCGACAAGCCGGCTGACGACGAACTGGCGAAGAAGAACAACTTCGAGAATCTCGAGGCGATGCGCAAAGCCGTCGCCGACCGCATCGGCCAGGACTACGCTCGGATCTCGCGCTCGATGATCAAGCGCCAGCTGCTCGACAAGCTGGCCGACGCCCACAAGTTCGCCGTCCCCGACGGGCTGGTCGAGAGCGAGTTCAACGCCATCTGGCAGCGCATCGAGGAGGCCAAGAAGGGCGGCCAGAAGCTCGAGGACGACGAGGAGAAGATGCGCAAGGAGTATCGCGACATCGCCGAACGCCGGGTTCGCCTCGGCCTGTTGCTGGCCGACGTCGGGCGCTCCAACTCGATCGACGTCACGCCCGAGGAGCTCAACCAGGCGGTGATGCGCGAGGCCATGCGCTATCCTGGCCAGGAGCGCCAGGTGCTGGAGTTCTACGGCAAGAATGCCGAGCTGAAGGAACAGCTCCGCGCGCCCATCTTCGAGGAGAAGACCGTCGATTTCATCCTCGAGCTGGCCAAGGTCGCCGAGAAGCCGGTTACGCCGGAGGAACTGCTGGAGGCAGCCCGCAAGGCGGAAGAAGCCGACGAGGAAAAGCCGGCGGAAGCGGCGACGAATTGATCCAGGGATATTGATCGAGGCCCGGTGGTCTTGAACCTGACCACCGGCGCTGCCACTTTCTGAGGACAGTCACAAAGGGGGCCCGCGATGCATCGCGACCGCGATCCGCTGGAAATCTACAATAACTACTACGTGCCGATGGTCGTCGAGCAATCGGCCCGCGGCGAGCGCGGCTACGACATCTGGTCGAGGCTGCTGAAGGAACGCATCATTTTCCTGAACGGTCCGATCGAGGACAATGTCGCGGGGTTGGTCTGCGCCCAGCTCCTCTACCTGGAGGCCGACAATCCCACGAAGGACATCTCGTTCTATATCAACTCGCCGGGTGGCGTGGTGACCTCGGGCATGGCGATCTACGATACGATGCAATATGTCCGGCCGCTGATTTCGACCCTGGTGTTCGGCCAGGCGGCTTCGGCCGGCTCCCTGCTGCTGATGGCCGGCGCCAAGGGCAAGCGGTTCGCGCTGCCCAACTCCCGGATCATGATCCACCAGCCCTCGGGCGGCGCCCAGGGGCAGGCGACGGACATCGAGATCCACGCCCGGGAAATTCTGTCGACCAGGGCACGTTTGAACCAGATGTACGTTGTACATACCGGACGGACGATCGAGGAGATCGAACGGGCGATGGAACGGGACAAGTTCTTCTCGCCACCGGAGGCCAAGGAGTTCGGATTGATCGACGATGTGCTCGAGAAACGCCCGACTCCGACCATCCAGGCAGCTGCCTCCTAAGGGGCAGTTGCGACCAATTGGTCCCGGTTCGCCAGCCGACACACTACATTTTGAGGTTGTGGCGATCCCGGGGTCGCGTTTAACATAGTCTTGTGTGCGGGTCCGCAGGTGGCGGGCCCCCCAAGCGGAGGTGCGTTACCGACATGCCAGCCGCCAAATCCGGGGGCGACTCCCGCAACACCCTGTATTGCAGCTTCTGCGGGAAGAGCCAGCATGAGGTCCGGAAGCTCATTGCCGGCCCGACCGTGTTCATCTGCGATGAATGCGTCGAACTCTGCATGGACATCATCCGGGAGGAGAGCAAGACCACCCTGGTGAAGTCCAAGGACGGCGTTCCGTCGCCCAAGGAGATACGCCAGATTCTCGACGACTATGTGATTGGCCAGGACAAGGCCAAGCGCATCCTCGCTGTTGCAGTGCACAACCACTACAAGCGGCTGAGCCATGGCGGCAAGGCCAACGACGTCGAGATCGCCAAGTCGAACATCATGCTGATCGGGCCGACCGGCTGCGGCAAGACCCTGCTCGCCCAGACACTGGCGCGCATGCTCGACGTGCCGTTCACCATGGCCGACGCCACGACGCTCACCGAAGCGGGCTATGTCGGCGAGGACGTCGAGAACATCATCCTGAAGCTGCTGCAGTCGGCCGACTACAATGTCGAGCGCGCCCAGCGCGGCATCGTCTATATCGACGAGGTCGACAAGATCAGCCGCAAGTCCGACAACCCGTCGATCACGCGCGACGTGTCGGGCGAGGGCGTGCAGCAGGCCCTGCTCAAGATCATGGAAGGCACCGTTGCGTCGGTGCCGCCGCAGGGTGGCCGCAAGCATCCGCAGCAGGAGTTCCTGCAGGTCGACACGACCAACATCCTGTTCATCTGCGGTGGCGCCTTCTCCGGCCTCGACAAGATCATATCGATGCGCCGCCAGGGCACGTCGATCGGCTTTGGCGCCGAAGTGCGCGGCCCGGAAGACCGGCGTACCGGCGAGGTGCTGCGCGATCTCGAGCCGGAAGACCTGTTGAAGTACGGCCTGATCCCCGAGTTCGTCGGCCGCCTGCCGGTCGTCGCCACGCTCGAGGATCTCGACGAGGGTGCGCTGATCGAAATTCTCACGCGGCCGAAGAACGCACTGCTCAAGCAGTACCAGCGCCTGTTCGACATGGAGAGCGTGAAGCTCAAATTCTCCGACGACGCGCTGCGCGCGGTCGCCCAGAAGGCGATCCTGCGCAAGACGGGCGCGCGCGGCCTGCGCTCGATCATGGAGACCGTGCTGCTCGACACGATGTACGACCTGCCGTCGCTCGACGGGGTCGAGGAAGTGGTGATCAACCGCGAAGTCATCGAAGGGCGGGCCCAACCGCTCTATGTGCACGGTGAGCGCAAAGAGGGCATCGCTGCCGCGCCGGCCTGAGTCTTGCTGCGTCGGTGGCAGCCGCCACCGGCGGTCCCGCCAAGGACTTGAACAACCCCCTGTTCAAGCCAATCTCTGGAAACGAGTGCGCGCGCCTTCAGGCCGTGAATTGCCCATCCGGGGATCGCGGTCGGGGTGCGAGTGGCTCTAACAGCGTATAGCGAGGCATCATGAACGCCCCCACCCTAGGAACCGTCTATCCCGTCCTGCCGCTGCGCGACATCGTCGTGTTCCCCGGCATGATCGTGCCGCTCTTCGTCGGTCGCGAGAAGAGCGTAAAGGCCCTCGAAGAGGTCATGAAGGACGACAAGCAGATTTTGCTGATCGCCCAGAAGAACGCCAGCCAGGACGATCCCGGCCCCGATGACATCTACACGATCGGCACGCTCGGCACCGTGCTGCAGCTCCTGAAGCTGCCCTGACGACACCGTGAAGGTGCTGGTCGAAGGCGGCCGTCGCGTCAAGATCGTGGGCTACACCGGCAAGTCCGAATTCTTCGAGGCCAACGCCATCGACATGGAAGAGGCGCCGGCCGAGGCTTCCGAGCTGCAGGCCGCGGCGCGCACCGTGGTCTCGGAGTTCGAGAACTACGTGAAGCTGAACAAGAAGGTGCCGCCCGAGGTGGTCGTCTCGATCAACAAGATCGAGGAGCCGGCCAAGCTCGCCGACACGATCTCGGCCCACCTGGCGCTGAAGGTCGCCGAGAAGCAGCAGCTGCTCGAGCTCGACTCCGTGTCCAAGCGGCTGGAGCGCATCCTCGGCCTGATGGAAGGCGAGATCGGCGTGCTGCAGGTCGAGAAGAAGATCCGCAACCGCGTCAAGCGCCAGATGGAGAAGACGCAGCGCGAGTACTATCTCAACGAGCAGATGAAGGCGATCCAGAAGGAGCTTGGCGAGACCGAGGACGGTCGCGACGAGATCTCCGAGCTGGAGAAGCGCATCAAGAAGACGCGGCTTTCCAAGGAAGCGCGCGAGAAGGCCAATGGCGAGCTGAAGAAGCTCCGGACCATGAGCCCGATGTCGGCCGAGGCGACGGTGGTGCGCAACTACCTCGACTGGCTGCTGTCGATCCCGTGGCGCAAGCCCACCAAGATCATCAAGGACCTGAAGTACGCCGAGGACATTCTCAACGCCGACCATCACGGCCTGGAGAAGGTCAAGGAGCGCATCCTCGAGTACCTCGCGGTCCAGCAGCGGGTCGACAAGATGAAGGGCCCGATCCTGTGCCTGGTCGGCCCGCCGGGCGTCGGCAAGACCTCGCTCGGCAAGTCGATCGCCAAGGCGACCGGGCGCAACTTCGTGCGCATGTCGCTGGGCGGCGTGCGGGACGAGGCCGAGATCCGCGGCCACCGCCGGACCTATATCGGCTCGCTGCCGGGCAAGGTCATCCAGAGCATGAAGAAGGCGAAGTCGTCGAACCCGCTCTTCCTGCTCGACGAGATCGACAAGCTCGGCGCGGACTTCCGCGGCGACCCGTCGTCGGCGCTGCTCGAGGTGCTCGATCCCGAGCAGAACTCCTCGTTCAACGACCATTACCTCGAGGTCGACTACGACCTGTCGAACGTGATGTTCATCACCACGGCGAATTCGCTGCGCATGGCGCAGCCGCTGATGGACCGCATGGAGATCATCCGGCTCGCGGGCTATACCGAGGACGAAAAGGTGGCGATCGCCCGCAAGCACCTGATCATCAAGCAGGTCGAGGCGAACGGCCTCAAGGAGGGCGAGCTCGACCTCCATGACGATGCCGTGCGCGACCTCGTGCGCTACTACACGCGCGAGGCCGGCGTCCGCAATCTCGAGCGCGAGATCGCCAACCTTGCCCGCAAGGCGACCAAGGAAATCCTCATGAAGGGGAGCACCAAGGTCAAGATCACGCGCAAGAACCTCGACAAGTACGCCGGCGTTCGCCGCTTCCGCTACGGCGAGGCCGAGCTCGAGGATCTGGTCGGCATCACGACGGGCCTCGCCTGGACCGAGGTCGGCGGCGAGCTGCTGCAGATCGAGGCGGTGCTGGTTCCCGGCCGTGGCCGCATGACCGTCACCGGCAAGCTGGGCGATGTGATGCAGGAGTCGGTGCAGGCGGCCAACGCCTATGTCCGCTCGCGCGCCAACTCGTTCGGCATCAAGCCGGTGATGTTCGAGAAACGAGACATCCACATCCACGTGCCCGAGGGCGCCACGCCCAAGGACGGGCCCTCCGCGGGTGTGGGGATGATCACCTCGATCGTCTCGGCGTTGACCGGCGTGGCGGTGCGCAAGGAAGTGGCCATGACCGGCGAGATCAGCCTGCGTGGCCGGGTCATGCCGATCGGCGGCTTGAAGGAGAAGCTGCTCGCGGCGTTGCGCGGCGGTCTCAAGACCGTGCTCATTCCCAAGGAGAACGAGCGCGATCTGCCGGAGATCCCGGACAACGTGAAGAAGGGCCTGGAGATCGTCCCGGTCGCCACGGTCGACGAGGTGCTGGCCCGCGCACTGGTGAAGCCACTGGTCGCCATCGAATGGCCCAACGACCTGGAGCCTGCCGTGCCGGCCAAGCCGGCCGAGGGCGCGGAAGCCATCCGGGCCCACTGAACAGCCTCAAACGATACAGGAAGCCCCGGAGCAATCCGGGGCTTCTTTGCGTCTGGCGCTACTTATGCGGATTTGAGGCTGCTGTTCCTACAAAATATGGTATTCGGCGTTGACGCCGTTTTCCGGCCGCCCTTACACTTGAAGCCGCCGGATCATTGGGGGTTCGCCTGTGAACAAGCACGATTTGATCGCCGCCGTCGCTGCCTCGACCAACCTGTCCAAGACCGACGCCGCCGGCGCCATCGACGCCATGCTCACGGTGATCACCAAATCGTTGAAGAAAAAGGAAAAGGTCCTGCTGGTCGGCTTCGGGACGTTCCAGGTCTCCAAGCGCAAGGCGGGCGAGGGGCGCAATCCGCAGACCGGCGAGAAGATCAAGATCGCCGCCGCCAACGTGCCACGCTTCAAGGCCAGCAAGCAGCTCAAGGACGCCATCAACTAGCTGGGAGCGCGCCACTCCAGTGGCGCCCATGGGCTGTGTAATCCACGAAGATGCGCCGCTGGAGCGGCGCGCTCCCAGCCGTAAACCGGCCTGTAATCCCGCGATCCGGCAGGACCCGCTACGATGATGGTAAGGCTCTGTGGTAGAAGCCCGGCCGGGCGATTAGCTCAGCGGTAGAGCATTCCCTTTACACGGGAGCGGTCGGCGGTTCGATCCCGTCATCGCCCACCAGCCTGCGCGCGCGAAGCGTGCGTAGGCTGCCGCGCCGAAGCCCGTAGGGCGAAGGCGGGCTCATTTTAGCGCGCTACGGCTCGGCGAGCCAGGAAATCAGCGCATGACCTATGTGTTATTCTTCGAAGCTTGGAACATCCCGATCGGCATTACGTCGGAGTTACCGCTGACTTGTGGTCCCGATTGAAAAAGCACAATGCCGGCGAAGTCTCCCATACGTCGAAATACGCGCCTTGGACCGTCAAGACATACGTCGCGTTTTCCGACGATGCCCAAGCATTCGCTTTCGAAAAATATCTCAAGTCAGCGTCGGGTAGGGCCTTTGCAAAGAAGCGCCTTTGAGCAAGCTTTCCGCGGTGCAGTAAGCGGATGTGGGGCAAAGAAAGCCGCATGACGGTTCTAGCCAGTGTTGTGGCGTTGCCTGCCGAAGCGCACGCAGGCTGCACCTCCTTCTTCCGGAAGGGAGCCGTGCAGCGGTCCAAGGGTGGCGTGAGCGCCACCGATTGCCAAACCCGGTCACGGAGCGGAAAGCTTCGATATTCCGGGCACTTAAGCACGTCTTCGCGGGTGCGGTATGCTTGACTTGCCATAGGGGGTCCTATATCTCTCGCCCGCCGTTGGGGACTAATTGCGGGCGTAGTTCAGTTGGTTAGAACGCCGGCCTGTCACGCCGGAGGTCGCGGGTTCGAGTCCCGTCGCTCGCGCCAGTCCCAACGCTGGCAGCCCAAGCGGGGCGAAGGGGTGACGATGGAAGATCTTCTCAGGGAATACCTTCCGATCCTGATCTTCCTGGGCTTGGCGTTTGCCCTGGTCTGCGCGATGGTGGGCGGGTCCTACCTGATCGCCCGGCAAAGCCCCAACTCCGAAAAACTCTCTCCCTTCGAATGCGGCTTCGCGCCGTTCGACGATGCGCGCGGGCAGTTCGACGTACGCTTCTATCTCGTCGCGATCCTTTTCATCATCTTCGACCTCGAGGTGGCGTTCCTGTTCCCCTGGGCAGTGGCCCTGGGCGACATCGGCCTGTTCGGCTTCTGGTCGATGATGCTGTTCCTGGGCGTGCTCACGGTCGGATTCATCTACGAATGGCGCAAAGGAGCGTTGGAATGGGAGTGATAACCCCCGCCAAGCCCGATCCCATCACCGAGGCGGCGCTGACGCGCGCCTTGAACGATGAGCTGGCCGACAAGGGCTTCGTCGTGGCGCAACTCGACAAGCTGATCACCTGGGCGCGCACCGGCTCGATGTGGGGCCTGACGTTCGGCCTGGCCTGCTGTGGCGTCGAGATGATCCACTGCTGGATGAGCCGCTACGACCTTGACCGCTTCGGCTTCGCGCCGATGCCGAGCCCCCGCTCGGCCGACGTGATGATCGTGGCCGGCACGCTCACCAACAAGATGGCGCCGGCGCTGCGCAAGGTCTACGACCAGATGGCCGAGCCGCGCTATGTGATCTCGATGGGCTCGTGCGCCAATGGCGGCGGCTACTATCATTACAGCTACTCGGTGGTGCGCGGCTGCGACCGCATCGTGCCGGTCGACGTCTACGTGCCGGGCTGCCCGCCGACGGCCGAGGCGCTGCTGTACGGCGTGCTGCAGCTGCAGAAGAAGGTCCGCCGGACGGGAACGCTGGTGCGTTGATGGCTGAACAGCTGCAGGAACTCGGCGAGCACATCGCACAGGCGACCGGCGACGCGGTAATGGCCGCCTACGTTCGCCTGGGCGAGCTGATGCTCGACGCCAGGCCCGACGGCCTGGTCGCGCTGACCACCTTCCTGCGCGACGACCCCAGGTGCCTGTTCAAGCAGCTGATCGATGTCTGCGGCGTCGACTGGCCGGAGCGCGAGAAGCGCTTCGACGTCGTCTACAACCTGCTCAGCCTCAAGCACAACCAGCGGGTCCGCATCAAGGTCGCGACCGACGAGGCCACTCCCGTGCCTTCCATAGCGTCGGTGTTCAGCTCGGCCGGCTGGTTCGAACGCGAGGCCTACGATCTCTATGGCGTGTGGTTCTCCGACCATCCCGACCTTCGCCGCATCCTCACCGACTACGGCTTCGAGGGTCATCCGCTGCGCAAGGATTTTCCGCTGACGGGCTTCGTCGAGGTGCGCTGGGACGACGTGCAGAAGCGCGTCGTCTACGAGCCGGTGAAGCTCACCCAGGAATTCCGCCGCTTCGACTTCCTCAGTCCCTGGGAAGGCGCCCATCAGGTGCTGCCGGGCGACGAGAAGGCGCCGGCGCCGCCGCCGCCGGAAACGGCCAAGACGAGCTGACATGTCCGACGTCGAAATCAAAACGCTGACGATGAATTTCGGGCCGCAGCACCCGGCGGCCCACGGCGTCCTGCGCCTCGTCGTCGAGATGGACGGCGAGATCGTCGAGCGCTGCGATCCGCACATCGGGCTGCTTCACCGCGGCACCGAGAAGCTGATCGAATACAAGAGTTACCTGCAGGCGGTGCCGTATTTCGACCGGCTCGACTACGTCTCGCCGATGAACCAGGAGCACGCCTACGCGCTCGCGGTCGAGAAGCTGTTGGGCATCACGGTGCCCGAGCGCGGCCAGTACATCCGCGTGCTGTTCGCCGAGATCACGCGCATCCTGAACCACCTGCTGAACGTCACGACCTTCGCCATGGATACCGGCGCGCTCACGCCGCCGCTGTGGGGCTTCGAGCAGCGCGAGCTCCTGATGGAATACTACGAAGGCGTGAGCGGCTCGCGCATGCACGCGGCCTATTTCCGTCCCGGCGGCGTGCACCAGGACCTGCCGGCCGGCATGCTCGATTCGATGGATGCGTGGATCAAGCAGTTCTACCCGTTCATGAAGGACATCGAGAAGCTGCTGAACGACAACCGCATCTTCCGCCAGCGCACGGTCGATATCGGCGTCGTCAACCCGCAGCAGGCGCTCGACTGGGGCTTCAGCGGGCCGATGATCCGCGCCTCGGGCATTCCCTGGGACCTCCGCAAGTCGCAGCCCTACGACGTCTATGACCGCATGGATTTCGACATCCCGCTCGGCAAGACCGGCGACTGCTTCGCGCGCTATCTCGTGCGCATCGAGGAGATGTACCAGAGCGCGCGCATCATGGAGCAGTGCGTGGCGGCGCTGCGCACGGTGACAGGGCCGGTGCGCGTCGATGACCGCAAGATCTCGCCGCCGCGGCGTGGCGAGATGAAGGACTCGATGGAAGCGCTCATCCACCACTTCAAGCTCTACACGGAGGGCTACAAGGTGCCGGCCGGCGAGACCTACACCGCCGTCGAGGCGCCCAAGGGCGAGTTCGGCGTCTATCTCGTGTCCGACGGCACCAACAAGCCCTACCGCTGCAAGATCCGCGCGCCGGGATTCCCGCATCTCGCGGCGCTCGACATGATGACCAGGGGCCACCAGCTCGCCGACATGTCGGCCAACATCGGCTCGCTCGACATCGTGTTCGGCGAAATCGACCGTTAGGAGGCGATGAGATGATGATCACCGCCGACCCGAAGGATGTGCCGCATGTCGAGCACTTCGCCTTCACGCCGGAGAACCTGGCGAAAGCGCAGGCGCTGATGGCGAACTATCCGCCGGGCCGCCAGGCGAGCGCCGTGATCGGCGTGCTCGACCTCGCCCAGCGCCAGCAGGGCTGGCTGCCGCGGGTGGCGATGAACGAGGTGGCGCGACTGCTCGACATGGCGCCGATCCGCGTCTACGAGATCGCGACCTTCTACACGATGTTCCAGCTGAAGCCGCGCGGGAAGTACCTGCTGCAGGTCTGCACCACGACGCCGTGCTGGCTGCGCGGCTCGGACGCGGTGATGAAGGCCTGCCAGCACGCGGCCGACGGCGAGATCTTCAGTGTCCAGGAGGTCGAATGCCTGGGCGGCTGCGTCAACGCCCCGGTTGTTCAGATCAACGACGATTTCTACGAGGACCTCGACGAGGCTTCGATCACCAAGGTGCTCGACGCCTTCCGGCGCGGCGAGACGCCCAAGGCCGGGCCGCAGGTCGACCGCCAGACGTCGGCGCCGGAAGGCGGACTGACCACGCTGAGGAGCGAGTAGGCGATGCTTGCCGACAAGGACCGCATCTTCACCAACCTCTACGGCGTCCACGACTGGCGCCTGGCCGGCGCCCGCGCGCGCGGCGCCTGGGACAACACCAAGGCGCTGATCGAGCGCGGCCATGAGGCCATCATCGACGAGATGAAGAAGTCGGGCCTGCGCGGTCGCGGCGGCGCGGGCTTCCCGACCGGGCTGAAATGGTCCTTCATGCCCAAGGAGGTGAAGGACCGGCCGCACTATCTCATCGTCAACGCCGACGAGTCCGAGCCCGGCACCTGCAAGGATCGCGACATCATGCGGCACGATCCGCATCTGCTGGTCGAAGGCTGCCTGATCGCTGGCTTCGCCATGCGCGCGCACGCGGGCTACATCTACGTGCGCGGCGAGTTCTACAACGAAGCCCAGAACCTGATGACGGCGATCCGCGAGGCCTACGATGCGGGCCTTCTGGGCAAGAACGCCTGCGGCTCGGGCTGGGATTTCGACCTCTACGTCCATCGCGGCGCCGGTGCCTATATCTGCGGCGAAGAGACGGCGCTGCTGGAGAGCCTCGAAGGCAAGAAGGGCATGCCGCGGCTGAAACCGCCGTTCCCGGCCGGCTCCGGTCTCTATGGCTGCCCGTCGACGGTGAACAACGTCGAATCGATCGCCGTCGCGCCCACCATCCTGCGCCGCGGCGCGGCCTGGTTCGCGGGCATCGGCCGGCCCAACAATACCGGCACCAAGCTCTTCTGCATCTCGGGCCACGTGAACAAGCCGTGCAATGTCGAAGAGGAGATGGGCATCCCGCTGCGCGAGGTGATCGAGCGCCATGCCGGCGGCGTACGCGGCGGCTGGGACAATCTCCTGGCGGTGATCCCGGGCGGGGCGTCGGTGCCGCTGCTGCCCAAGTCGATCTGCGACACGGTGCTGATGGATTTCGACTCGCTGCGCGACCAGAAGACCGGTCTTGGCACGGCGGCGGTCATCGTCATGGACAAGTCGACCGACGTGGTGAAGGCGATCGCGCGGCTCAGCCAGTTCTACAAGCACGAGAGCTGCGGCCAGTGCACGCCGTGCCGCGAGGGCACCGGCTGGATGTGGCGGGTCATGGAGCGCATGGTGCTGGGCAATGCGCGCATCGAGGAGATCGATGCGCTGGAGGACGTCACGAGGCAGGTCGAAGGTCACACGATCTGCGCGCTGGGCGACGCGGCGGCCTGGCCCATCCAGGGTCTGATCCGCCATTTCCGTCCCGAGATGGAGCGCCGCATCCGCGCGCGCACCGAAAAACTTGCGGCCGAGTAGGGCAGGGAGCAGGCAATGCCCAAGGTCAAGATCAACGGCGTCGAACTGGAGGTGCCGGCCGGCTTCACGGTCCTGCAGGCCTGTGAACTGGCGGGCGTCGAGATCCCGCGCTTCTGCTACCACGAGCGCCTTTCCATCGCCGGCAACTGCCGGATGTGCCTGGTCGAGGTGAAGCCCGGCCCGCCCAAGCCGCAGGCGAGCTGCGCGCTGCCGATCGCCGACAAGCAGGAGATCTTCACCAACACCCCGATGGTCGAGAAGGCGCGCAAGGGCGTGATGGAGTTCCTGCTCATCAACCATCCGCTCGATTGCCCGATCTGCGACCAGGGCGGCGAATGCGACCTGCAGGACCAGGCGATGGGCTACGGTTTCGACCGCAGCCGCTTCCACGAGAACAAGCGCGCGGTGCCCGACAAGGAACTGGGCCCGCTGGTCAAGACGTCGATGAACCGCTGCATCCACTGCACGCGCTGCATCCGCTTCGCCACCGAGGTGGCGGGCGTCGAGGAGCTGGGCGCCACGGGTCGCGGCGAGGACATGGAAGTCACGACCTATGTCGAGCATGCGCTCACCACCGAGTTGGCCGGCAATCTGGTCGATCTCTGCCCGGTCGGTGCGCTGACCTCCAAGCCTTATGCCTTCGAGGCCCGGTCGTGGGAGCTCACCAAGACCGAATCGGTGGACGTCCTGGACGCACTCGGCGCCAACATCCGCGTCGATACGCGCGGCGCCCAGGTGATGCGCGTGCTGCCGCGCCTCAACGACGACGTGAACGAGGAGTGGATCTCCGACAAGACGCGGCATGCCATCGACGGTTTGCGCCATCAGCGGCTCGACCGGCCCTATATGCGCAAGGGCGGCAAGCTCGTCGAGGCGACATGGGACGAGGCCTTCTCCGCCATCGCCGCCAAGCTCGGCGCCACCGACGGTGCCAAGGTGGCGGCGATCGTAGGCGACCAGTGCGACGCCGAATCGATGGTGGCGCTCAAGGACCTGATGACGGCGCTCGGTTCGCCCAACATCGACTGTCGCCAGGACGGCGCCAGGCTCGAGGGCGGGCCGCGCGGCAGCTACATCTTCAATCCCGGCGTCCGCGGCATCGATCAGGCCGATGCCATCCTGCTGATCGGCACCAATCCGCGCGCCGAATCGCCGGTGCTCAATGCGCGCATCCGCAAGCGCTACCTGCACGGCCATTGCGCCATCGGCAGCATCGGTCCGGCGGTCGATCTTACCTATCCGGTCGAGCGGCTGGGCGCGGGTCCTGCCTCCCTGCGCGATCTCGTGGACGGCAAGACGGGCTTCTTCGAGAAGCTGAAGGCCGCCAAGAACCCGCTGATCATCGTCGGCATGGGCGCGCTGGCACGCGAGGACGGTGCCGCGGTGCTGGCGATGGCCCGCGAGCTCGTCGACAAATTGGGCGCCGTGCGCGCCGACTGGAACGGCTTTGCCGTCCTGCATACCGCGGCGGCGCGCGTCGGCGGTCTCGATCTCGGCCTGGTGCCGGGCGAGGGCGGCCGCGACGTGGCCGGCATCCTGGCCGGCTGTGAGAAGCGCGAGATCGACGTCGTCTATCTGCTGGCTGCCGATGAGATCGACACCCAGCGGCTCGGCAAGGCCTTCGTGATCTACCAGGGCCATCACGGCGATGCCGGCGCCCATCGCGCCGACGTCATCCTGCCGGGCGCCGCCTACACCGAGAAACCCGGCACCTACGTGAACACCGAAGGCCGCGTCCAGCTCGCCTTCCGCGCCGGCTATCCGCCGGGCGATGCCCGCGAGGATTGGGCGATCCTGCGCGCGCTGTCGGAGCGTCTGGGCAAGACCCTGCCGTACGACACGCTGGGTCAGGTCCGCTCGCGGCTGGTCGCCGTTAACAAAGCATTCGCCGCGCTCGACCAGCAGGAAGCGGGCGCATGGGGCGTCTTCGGCGAGCCCGGCGACCTCTCCGGTGCGCCGTTCGTCTCGACGATCGCCAATTTCTACATGACCTGCCCGATCAGCCGCGCCTCGCAAGACGATGGCCGACTGCATGGCCTCGCGCAGCCAGCTCATGGCGGCGGAGTAAGGCTATGTCCGCCGACGTGGTCCATTTCTTCACGGTGAACTGGCTCGGCCAGTTCATCCTCATGCTCCTCGAGTGCCTGCTGGTCACGGTGCCGCTGCTCGTGGCCGTGGCCTACATGACCTATGTCGATCGCAAGGTGTGGGCGTCGATCCAGCTCCGCCGCGGCCCCAACGTGGTCGGACCTTTCGGCCTGCTGCAGCCCTTCGCCGACGGGCTGAAGCTGTTTCTGAAGGAGACCATCGTCCCCTCGAGCGCCAACTCGATGCTGTTCCTGATCGCGCCCATGATCACCTTCATGACGGCGCTGATCGCCTGGGCGGTCGTGCCGTTCGACGACGGCTGGGTCATCGCCGACATCAACGTCGGCATCCTCTATCTCTTCGCCATCTCCTCGCTCGGCGTCTACGGCGTCATCATCGCCGGCTGGGCGTCGAACTCGAAGTACGCGTTCCTGGGCGCCCTGCGTTCGGCAGCCCAGATGGTGTCCTACGAGGTGTCGATCGGCTTCGTGCTGATCACCGTGCTGCTCTGCGTCGGCTCGCTCAATCTCTCCCAGGTGGTGATCGCCCAGTCCGGCTGGTTCTGGAACTGGTTCTGGCTGCCGCTGCTGCCGATGTTCGTGATCTTCTTCGTCTCGGCGCTGGCCGAGACCAATCGCACGCCGTTCGACCTGCCGATGTCGGAAGCCGAGCTCGTCCAGGGCTTCCAGACCGAATATTCCTCGATGCCATTCGCCCTGTTCTTCCTCGGCGAATACGCCAACATGATCCTGCTGTCGGCGATGGGCGCCGTGCTGTTCCTGGGCGGCTGGATGTCGCCGGTGCCGTACCCGCCCTTCACCTGGGTGCCGGGCCTCGTCTGGTTCGCCCTCAAGATCGCCTTCCTGCTGTTCGTCTTCAGCTGGACCAAGGGAACGCTGCCCCGCTATCGCTACGACCAGCTCATGCGGCTGGGCTGGAAGGTTTTCCTGCCCGTCTCGCTGGGATGGGTCGTCCTCACCGCCGCCGTGCTGCAGTTCGGCGGCTGGGTTCCGAAGCTGTTTTAGGGAGATCGCGCATCATGGCCTCTCTCGACCGTACCGCACGCGCCTTCCTGCTCACCGAGCTGGTGACGGGCTTCGCGCTCACGCTCAAGTACATGTTCAAGCCCAAGGTGACGGTGAACTACCCCTACGAGAAGGGGCCGCTCAGCCCGCGCTTCCGCGGCGAGCACGCGCTGCGCCGCTATCCCAACGGCGAGGAACGCTGCATCGCCTGCAAGCTCTGCGAGGCGATCTGCCCGGCCCAGGCCATCACCATCGAGGCCGAGCCGCGCGACGACGGCAGCCGGCGCACCACGCGCTACGACATCGACATGACGAAGTGCATCTATTGCGGCTTCTGCCAGGAGGCCTGCCCGGTCGACGCCATCGTCGAGGGGCCGAATTTCGAATTCTCGACCGAGACCCGCGAGGAGCTGATGTACAACAAGGACAAGCTGCTCGCGAACGGCGATCAGTGGGAGTCGGTGATCGCGGCCAACCTGCAGTCCGACGCGGCGTATCGCTGAGCCGGGACGGGTAGGGGAAGATCATGGTCCTGCAGGCTCTAGCCTTCTACGTTTTTGCCTTCGTCGTCATGGCGTCGGCCGCCATGGTCGTGGTGTCGCGCAATCCGGTCTATTCGGTGCTGTTCCTGATCCTGGCGTTCTTCAACGCCGCGGCGCTGTTCCTGCTGATCGGCGCCGAGTTCATCGCCATGATCCTGATCATCGTCTATGTCGGCGCAGTGGCGGTGCTGTTCCTGTTCGTCGTGATGATGCTCGACATCAACCTGGCCAAGCTGCGCGAAGGCTTCCTGAAATACCTGCCGGTCGGCGCCATGATCGGCTTCGTGCTGTTCCTGGAGATCCTGTTCGGGCTGGGCGTGCTGGGCGGCAATTCGACGTCGCTGGCGGGCATCGGCAAGGCCGTGCCGCAGGTGATCGGCGATCGACAATACGCGCGCCATCGGCCGCGTGCTCTACACGCAGTACTTCTACCTCTTCCAGGTCGCGGGCCTGGTGCTGCTGGTCGCCATGATCGGCGCCATCGTGCTCACCCTGCGCAGCCGGCCGGGCGTGCGTCGCCAGCGCATCAGCGAGCAGCTCTACCGGCCCAAGGACGAGGCCGTCACCGTGGTCAAGGTGCCGACGCGGGGGGGCGTGTGATGACGATCGGCCTCGACCACTATCTCTTTGTCGCCGCGGTGCTGTTCACCCTGGGCATCCTCGGAATCTTCCTGAACCGCAAGAACGTCATCGTCATCCTGATGTGCGTCGAGCTGATGCTGCTTGCGGTGAACATCAACCTCGTCGCTTTCTCGGTCTTCCAGGGCAATGTCGTGGGCCAGATCTTCGCCATGCTGGTGCTGACCGTGGCTGCCGCGGAGGCGGCGATCGGCCTTGCCATCCTGGTGGTCTACTTCCGCAACCGCGGAACGATCGAGGTCGAAGACATCAACGCGATGAAGGGCTAGGGGCGTGTCCGGCGTGCCGCAACATTCTTTGCCTCCCCTCGCTCTTGCGAGGAGAGGTGCCCGCGCAGCGGGCGGTGGGGTCATGAGCCGCGGGACGTGCTTGCACCCCATGACCCCTCCGGCCTTCGGCCACCTCCCCAGCGTCGCTGGGGAGGCAATGATTTTGTCGGCCTAGCGGCGGAAGCGCACCATGGATCTCGCCATCAAGCTCATCGTCCTGCTGCCGCTGCTTGCGGCGGCGATCGCCGGACTGTTCTGCCGCGTCATCGGCGACAGGCCGGCGCAGATCGTCACCTGCGCGGCGCTGCTGATCGCGGCGGCGCTGTCGATCTTCGTCTTCGTGCGCATCGGCTTCGGCCCCGAGAACGCCAAGCTGGTCGTGGTGAAGCTCTTCACCTGGATCGATTCGGCACGCTCAACGTCGACTGGTCGCTGCGGGTCGACACGCTGACCGCGGTCATGCTGATCGTGGTCACCGGCGTGTCGTCGATGGTCCATGTCTATTCGATCGGCTACATGGCCGACGATCCCGGCATCCCGCGCTTCATGGCTTATCTCAGCCTGTTCACCTTCTTCATGCTGATGCTGGTGACGGCGGACAATCTGGTGCAGCTGTTCTTCGGCTGGGAAGGGGTGGGCCTCGCCTCGTACCTGCTGATCGGCTTCTGGTACGACAAGCCGTCGGCCAATGCGGCGGCCATGAAGGCCTTCATCGTCAACCGCGTCGGCGACTTCGGCTTCGCGCTCGGCATCTTCGCCGTGTGGATGCTGAGCGGCGGCATCAGCTATGCACGACATCTTCGCCAAGGCGCCCGACATGGCGCAGATGCGCATCCACTTCCTCGGCATGGACCTGCCGGCGCTGGAGACCGCCTGCCTGCTGCTGTTCGTCGGCGCCATGGGCAAGTCGGCCCAGCTTGGCCTGCATACCTGGCTGCCCGACGCCATGGAGGGCCCGACGCCGGTCTCCGCCCTGATCCATGCCGCCACCATGGTGACGGCGGGCGTCTTCATGGTCTGCCGCCTGTCGCCGCTGTTCGAGCTGGCGCCGACCGCCAGTCGCGGTCGTCACCCTGGTCGGCGCCGCGACCGCCTTCTTCGCCGCCACGATCGGTCTGACCCAGTTCGACATCAAGCGCGTGGTTGCCTATTCGACCTGCAGCCAGCTCGGCTACATGTTCTTCGCCGCCGGCGTCGGCTCCTATTCGGCGGCGATGTTCCACCTCACGACCCACGCTTTCTTCAAGGCGCTGCTGTTCCTGGGCTCGGGTTCGGTCATCACTGCGCTGCATCACGAGCAGGACATGCGCAAGATGGGCGGCGTCAAGGAGAAGACGCCGCAGACCTTCTGGCTGATGTGGGTCGGCACGCTGGCGCTGTCGGGCATCGGCGTGCCCTTCATCCTGGGCAACGGCATCGGCTTCTCGGGCTTCTACTCCAAGGACATGATGGAGGAATCGGCCTACGGGGTGCACACCACCGTGGGCCTGATCGCCTTCTGGCTGGGCGTCTTCGCCGCCTTCATGACGGCCTTCTATTCGACCCGCCTGATGTTCCTGACCTTCTACGGCAAGTATCGCGGCGATCATCACACCTGGGACCATGCCCACGAATCGCCCGCCGTCATCCTGATCCCGCTCTATGTGCTGGCGGCTGGCGCGCTCTTGTCGGGCTACATCGCCTTCGACTGGTTCGTCGGCCACGACTGGGCACAATTCTGGGGCACCCAGTCGATCGCAGTCAAATCCACGGGCGAGGTGCTGCACGAGGCGCACGAAGTGCCGATATGGGTGACGCTGGCGCCCCTGGTCTTCGCCCTGTCGGGCATCGGCCTCAGCTACCTGTTCTACTATCGTCAATCCCGCGCTGCCGGCGCGCACCGCGAGGCGTTTCCCGGCGATCTACGCGCTGTTCTACAACAAGTGGTACTTCGACGAGATCTACGACGCCGTCTTCGTGAAGCCGACGCTCGCCATCGGCCGCTTCTTCTGGAAGAAGGGCGACGGTGCGGTGATCGACGGCCTCGGCCCCGACAACATCGCCGCCCGCGCCCAGGACATGGCGGGCGTCCTGATGCGCTTCCAGAGCGGCTACCTCTACCACTATGCCTTCGTGATGCTGGTCGGCGTGGCCGGCCTCGTCACCTACTTCATGATGACGAGGTAGGCGCGATGTCGAGCTGGCCGATCCTTTCGCTCATCACCTTCCTGCCCTTGGTGGGTGCGTTCTTCTGCCTGGTCGTGAATGGCCCGAAGGAGGCCGTCGACCGCAACTGCAGGAGCGCCGCGCTCATCACGTCGGTGGTGACGTTCCTGATCTCGCTGCTGCTGTGGGCGCGCTTCGACGTCGACCAAGGCGGGCTTCCAGTTCGAGGAGAAGCTCGACTGGGTGCCGGCGCTCAACATCGGCTACCACATGGGCATCGACGGCATCTCGCTGTTCTTCGTGCTGCTGTCGACCCTGCTGACGCCGATCTGCATCCTGTCGAGCTGGGAGCGCCGTTCATGTCCGCGTCAAGGAATACATGATCGCCTTCCTGGTGCTCGAGACCTTCATGGTCGGCATGTTCTGCGCGCTCGATCTCGCGCTGTTCTACGTCTTCTTCGAGGGCGTGCTGATCCCGATGTTCCTGATCATCGGCGTATGGGGCGGCCAGCGGCGCGTCTACGCCGCCTTCAAGTTCTTCCTCTACACGCTTGCTTGGCTCGGTGCTGATGCTGCTGGCGATCATCGCCATCTACTGGCAGCTCGGCACCACGGACATCCCGACGGCCATGGAGAAGCTCCAGCTGCCGTTCATCTGGCAGTGCTGGCTGTTCCTGGCCTTCTTCGCCTCGTTCGCCGTCAAGGTGCCGATGTGGCCGGTCCACACCTGGCTGCCCGACGCCCACGTCGAGGCGCCGACCGCGGGCTCGGTGATCCTGGCCGGCGTGCTGCTGAAGATGGGCGGCTACGGCTTCCTGCGGCTTCTCGATTCCGCTGCTGCCCGAGGCGACGCAGTATTTCGCGCCGCTGATCTTCGGGCTGTCAGTGGTTGCCGTCATCTACACCTCGCTGGTGGCGCTGGTGCAGGAGGACATGAAGAAGCTGATCGCCTATTCGTCGGTCGCCCATATGGGCATCGTGACGATCGGCATCTTCATCCTCAACATGCAGTCTGTCCAGGGCTCGCATGTTCCAGATGCTGAGTCACGGCATCGTCTCGGCCGCGCTCTTCCTCTGCGTCGGCGTGCTCTACGACCGCATGCACACCCACGAGATCGCCGTCTTCGGCGGCCTGGTCCATCGCATGCCGCGCTACGCTTTCGTCTTCATGTTCTTTACCCTGGCGAGCGTCGGCCTGCCCGGCCTGTCCGGGCTTCGTCGGCGAGTTCCTGGTCCTGCTCGGCACCTTCAAGGTCAATACCTGGGTGGCATTCCTGGCGGCGACCGGCATGATCCTGGGCGCTGCCTATATGCTCTGGCTCTATCGCAAGATCATCTTCGGCGAGCTCACCAAGAACTCGCTCAAGGCCATCCTCGACATGAACCGGCGCGAGGTCGCGGTTTTCCTGCCGCTGGTGCTGCTCACCCTGTGGATGGGCATCTATCCCAATTCCTTCCTCGATCCGATGGCGGCCACGGTCGACAAGCTGGTGGGCGACTACCAGTGCGGCGATCAAGCTCGCCCGCACCGCCTCGTTGGCGCCATGAGCGGCCGGAAGCCATGAACATGATGCTCGGTATCGAATCCTGGACGCTGGCACGGCCGGAGCTCTTCCTCGCCGCCGTCACGGGCCTGTTGCTGATCTACGGCGTGGTCCGCGGCGAAGTGGCGACGCCGTTCGTGTCGATCGCCACCTCGCTCGCCTTGCTGGCGACGGCGGTGCTGCTGTTCGTGCCCTATCGCGAGGGCACCGCCTTCGCCTCGCTGTTCATCGTCGACCGGCTGACCACCACGATGAAGGCGCTGGTCCTGATCGGGTCGGCCGTCGCCATCCTGATGTCGCGCGCCTATTTCGAGCGGGTCAACGCCTGGCGCTTCGAGTATCCGCTGCTGGTCGCGCTGGCGACGCTCGGCATGATGCTGATGATCTCGGCCAACGACCTCATGGCGCTCTATGTCGGCCTCGAGCTGCAGTCGCTGGCGCTTTATGTCATCGCCGCCTTCCAGCGCGACAGCCTGCGCTCGACCGAAGCCGGCGTGAAGTACTTCGTCCTGGGCTCGGTCGCCTCCGGCATGCTGCTGTTCGGCGCCTCGCTGATCTACGGCTTCTGCGGCGGCACGGCCTTCGTACAGATCTCGCGGGCGCTGATCGAGGGCAGGGGTCGGGCGAGACTCGGCATCGTCATCGGCCTGGTGTTCGTGGTGGCGGGACTGGCCTTCAAGGTCTCGGCGGTGCCGTTCCACATGTGGACGCCCGACGTCTACGAGGGCGCGCCGACCCCGGTGACGGCCCTGTTCGCCGTCTCCGCCCAAGATCGCGGCGATGTCGCTGATGATCTCGGTCCTGATGGGGCCGTTCAAGCCGTTGTTCGTGCAGTGGCAGCAGATCGTGGTCGTGGCCTCGGTGCTGTCGATGGGACTCGGCGCCTTCGCAGCCCTGCGCCAGCAGAACATCAAGCGTCTGATGGCCTATTCCTCGATCGGCAATGTCGGCTACGTCCTGCTCGGCCTGGCGAGCGGCAGCGAGAAGGGCATCCAGTCGGTCGTCTTCTACCTGGCGATCTACCTCGTCATGACCTGGGCGTGTTCGCCGTCATCCTGATGATGAAGCGGCGCAATGTCATGGTCGAGAACGATGCTCCGACCTGGCGGGCCTGGCGCGCAGCGCAGCCGATGATGGCCATCGCGCTCCTGGTCTTCATGTTCTCCTTGGCCGGCATCCCGCCGCTCGCGGGGTTCTGGGGCAAGCTCTACATCTTCATCGCCGCCGTCGAGGCCAAGCTCTACTGTGCCGGCGGTGCTGGGCGTGCTGGCCTCGGTCGTGGCGTCCTACTACTACCTGCGCATCGTCAAGGTGATGTACTTCGACGAGCCCGCCGAAGCGATCGACCGGCCGGCCTTCAGCGTCGACCGCGCCGTGGCGTTCGTTGCGGCCATCCTGGTGGCGGCGTTCTCGCTGGCGCCGCAGCCGCTCAGCCTGGTGGCCGCCGCGGCGGCGAAGGGCCTGTTCCCGTGAGCCGCGCGCCCGTCCTGCCGGACGGGTGGACGCTGGTCGCGCTGCACAGCGTCGGCAGCACCAACGACGAGGCCGCGCGCCTGGCCGACACCGGCGCGCCCGAAGGCACGGTCGTGTGGTCGCGCGAACAGACCGGCGGCAGCGGTCGCCGCGGCCGCCATTGGGCGTCGCCGGTCGGCAATCTCTATACCTCGACGATCCTGCGGCCCGATTGTCGCGCCCCGCGCGCCGCCGAGCTGGGCTTCGCCGCGGCCCTGGCCGTTGCCGACATCGTCCCGCCGGGCCGCGAGGTGCGGGTGAAATGGCCCAACGACGTGCTGGTCGACGGCGGCAAGGTCGCCGGCATCCTGCTCGAGAGCGCGATCGGCCAGACCGGGCAGGTGCAGCACGTCGTGGCCGGCATCGGCGTCAATGTCGGGCTTCGCGCCCGAGCTGCCGGAGATGCGCTATCCCGGGTCGGCCCTCGGTGGATCGGTCGAGACCGCCCTGGAGAAGCTTTCGGCAGCCCTGGCGACGCGGATTGCCGAATGGCGCCGCGACGGCTTCGAGGTCGTGCGTGCGGCGTGGCTCGCCAAGGCCGGGCCGCTCGGCGCCGAAGTCGACGTCAAGCTGGGCGACGGATCTGGTGCGCGGTCGCTTCGCCGGCCTCGACCGCGAGGGCGCGTTGCTGCTGGAGACGGCGTCGGGGCCGCGCAAGATCGTGTCGGGCGAATTGCTGGGCCGGGCGGCCTGAGGAGAAAGGCGATGCTGCTCGCCATAGATGTCGGCAACACCAATTCGAAGTTCGCCGTGTTCGACGACGACAGGATCGTGGCCCAGTTTCGCCTGCGCACCGAGTCCAAGCGCACGGCCGACGAATATGCCGCGTGGCTGACACAATTGATGCACCTGCAGGGATTCGAGCGGCAAGTCGATCAAGGGCGCGATCCTGGCCAGCGTCGTGCCGCCGGTAAATCTGCACCTTCGCCGGCTGTGCGAGACCTACTTCAAGAGCGAGCTGCTGATCGTCGGCGAGCCGGATTGCGAGTTCGGCATCAAGGTGCTGATCGATAGGCCGCAGGACGCCGGCGCCGACCGGCTCGTCGGTGTGATCGCGGGCTACCAGAAACACGGCGGCCCGCTGATAACCGTCGACTTCGGCAGCGCCACGACCTTCGACCTGGTCGACAAGGATGGCAATTTCGTCGGCGGCGTGCTGGCGCCGGGCGTCGAGCTCACCATCGAATCGTTCTACCTGATGACGGCACGCCTGCCGCGCATCCGTGTCGAGAAGCCCGCCCATGTGATCGGCAAGGCGACCGTGCCGGCCATGCAGTCGGGCATCTTCTGGGGCTATGTCGGCCTGATCGAGAGCCTGATCAAACGCATCCGGGCCGAGTACGGCGAGCCCATGAAGGTCGTCGCCACCGGCGGGCTGGCCGCCGTGTTCAAGGACGAAATCGGGCTTTTCGACGCCATCGAGCCGGACCTGATGTCGCTCGGGCTGCTGGAGATCTGGCGCCGTAACCGCTCATGACAGTTCCGTCGGACGACGAGTTGCTGTTCCTCGCCCTGGGCGGGGCGGGCGAGATCGGCATGAACCTCAATCTGTACGGCCACGCCGGCAAATGGCTGATGGTCGATCTCGGCATCGGCTTCGCCGACGATTCGATGCCGGGCATCGAGGTGGTCATGCCGGACCCGGCCTTCATCGAGGAGCGGCGCAAGGACCTGGTGGGTATCGTGCTGACGCACGCCCACGAGGATCATCTGGGCGCCGTCGCCGACCTCTGGCCGCGGCTCGAGGCGCCCGTCTATGCCACGCCGTTTGCCGCCTCGGTGCTGCGGCGCAAGCTCATGGAGGCGGGCCTCGATCGATACGGTGCCGGTCACCGAGATCCCGCTCGGCGGCAAGTTCAGCCTGACGCCGTTCGAGCTCGAGCTCATCACCATGACGCATTCGATCCTCGAGCCGAATGCGCTGGCGATCCGAACCAGGCTCGGCACGGTGTTCCACACCGGCGACTGGAAGATCGATCCCGAGCCGCTGCTGGGCGAAGCTGACCGACGAGGCGATGCTGCGGCGCATCGGCGACGAGGGCGCGCTCGCCATGGTGTGCGACAGCACCAACGTCTTCGTCGAAGGCGAGGCGGGCTCCGAAGCGACGGTGCGGGCCAATCTCGAGAAGCTGGTGAAGGTCGGCAAGGGCCGCGTCGCCGTCACCTGCTTCGCCTCCAACCTCGCCCGCGTCGAAAGCGTGGCGCTGGCCGCGGTGGCGGCGGGACGACATCCCGTACTGTCGGGGCGGGCGCTGCTGCGCATGGTCGAGGCGGCCCAGGAGTGCGGCTACCTGCTCGACTTCCCGCCCTGCATTCCCGAGCAGCAGGCGGGCTACCTGCCGCGGGACAAGGTGCTGTTCATCTGCACCGGCAGCCAGGGCGAGCCGCGCGCCTCCATGGCCAAGCTGGCCAACGGCGAGCACCGCGATCTCGTGCTGGAGGCGGGCGATACCGCGATCTTCTCCTCACGCGTCATTCCCGGCAACGAGCGCTCGGTGGGCCGGCTGCAAAATGCGCTGACGGCGCGGGGCGTCGAAGTGATCACCGACCACGATGCCGACATCCATGTCTCGGGCCATCCGGCGCGCGACGAGCTTATACGGGTCTATCAGTGGATCCGGCCCAAGATCGCCCTGCCGGTGCATGGCGAGGTCCGCCACATGATCGAGCACGCAGCACTTGCCCGCGCCTGCCAGGTGCCGGAGACGATCGTGGCGCCCAACGGCACCCTGGTCCGCCTGGCACCCGGCCCGGCCGAGATCATCGACCACGTGCAGGCCGGCCGGCTGGCGCGCGATGGCGACGGCGTGGTGCCGGTCGACGGCGCGTCTCTGCGCGAGCGGCGCAAGCTTCTGTGGAACGGCTCGGCCGCAGCCAGCCTGGTCATCGACAGCCGGGGCAGGGCGGTGGCGGCGCCGAAAGTGTCCCTGCGCGGCATCGACGACGCGGGTGGCGAGCTCTCAGCGGCGATCGTTTCCGGCCTGAAGGAGATGCTGGCCGACCTCAACGCCTCGGAGCGCGGCGACGACGGCCGGATCGAGGAAGCGGCCCGCCAGGCCGTGCGGCGCGTCGTGCGCGCGCACCTCGGCAAGAAGCCGTTGACGGACGTGCACATCGTCCGCATCTAGGCCTGAGGACGTTGGAGAGCCCGATGATCGGACGCCTGAACCATATCGCCATCGCCGTGCCCGACCTTGCCAAGGCGTCGGAGCTCTACCGCACCGTGATGGGCGCCAAGGTGAGCGCGCCCAAGGCGCAGCCGGCGCACGGCGTCACCGTGGTGTTCGTCGAGCTGCCCAACACCAAGATCGAGCTGCTTGCACCCACTCGGCGAGAAGTCGCCCATCGCCAATTTCCTCGCCCGCAATGCCGACGGCGGCATCCACCATGTCTGCTACGAGGTCGAGGACATCTACGCCGCCCGCGACAAGCTCAAGGCGCAGGGCGCGCGGGTGCTGGGCGACGGCGAGCCCAAGATCGGCGCCCACGACAAGCCGGTCCTGTTCCTGCATCCCAAGGACTTCACCGGCACGCTGATCGAACTCGAGCAGGTCTAGAGGTTGCTTTCATAGGATGCCGATACAGCCCAACCTCATCCTGAGGAGGCCCGCAGGGCCATCTCGAAGGGTGGGATACACTGTCGTCGTAGCCCATCCTTCGAGACGCATCGCTACGCGATGCTCCTCAGGATGAGGTTGTTTGTGAATCAGCATTCTATGAAATCTGCCACTAGGGATGACGCCCCATGAGCTGGGCCACCGGCCTCATGGTCTATCTGGTAATCTGGTGGACCGTGCTGTTTGCCGTCCTGCCGCTGGGCGTCCGCAAGGTCAAGGATCCCGGCAGGGGGCAGGACGTCGGCGCGCCCGAGCGGCCCGATCTCGTCCGCAAGGCGATCATCACCTCGATTGTCGCGGCCGTGCTCTGGATCGCCTTCTACTTCCTGCACCAATCCGACATTTTCAGCTTCCGGCAGCTGGTCGAATAGTCCCGCCAGGCGCAAGCTTGGTCCAGAATATGCATAGCGCGAGTTGAAACAGCAGACGTTTCTGTTTTAACTAACCGGGTTGGTCGTCCGCCTCGTGCAGCACGCGGTTGGGGGTGATGGGCATCGAAGTCAAGCTCGCGTTCGACCTGCTGGCCTTCATCTCGGTCATGGTGCTGATCGTGCTGGGCCTCGGCATCATCGCCAGCATGATGGGCATCTTCAATTTCGCCCACGGCGAGTTCGTCCTCCTCGGCGCCTACACGGTCTACATTTTCGAAAGCAGCGGACTGTCCGCCTGGGCCGGCATCCTGGCCGCCCCGATCGTCCTGGCGATCGTCGGACTGGTGCTCGAACGCCTGATCATCCGGCGGTTCTACGCCGTGCCCATCATCGCCATGCTGGGCACCTACGCCATCGGACTCGTCATCCGCGAGATCGTGCGCGGGCTTTTGGGCGGCCACTACAAGTCGATCTCCGAACCGCTGCCTGGCGTGTTCACCTTGTTCGGCGTCGACTTCTCGGCCTGGCGCGCCGTGATCGTGCTCACCACCATCGGCATCATCGCCGCCACCTGGCTCTTCCTGTCGCGCACGTCGGTCGGACTGCAGGTCCGCGGCTCGCTCGAGAATCCCAACCTGGCACGTGCCTGCGGGATCTCGACGAGCCGGCTCTACGCCATGACCTTCGCCTTCGGTGCGGCGCTGGCCGGCCTCGCCGGCGCACTGATCGTGCCGCTCTACCAGCTCTCGGCCGACATCGGCACGCGCTTCCTGGTGCAGGCCTTCCTGTCGGTCATGCTGGGCGGCGTCGGCACCTTCGAGGGACCGGTGCTGGGGGCGGCTGCGGTCGGCGGCATGGCGGCGGGCCTGCCCTGGCTGGTCATTCCGGTGCTGGCCGATCCGCTGGTGTTCGTGATTGCGTTGCTGATCGTGAAGTTCCGTCCACAGGGATTCATTACGCAGGGGAGGCTCTGATCATGACTGACAAAACGACTATCGGTCGCCGCCGTCTCATGGGCGCAAGCGCCTTGGGCGCCGCGGGCTGGATCGCCGGCGGCGGCGGCTGGCTGCTGCGTCCGGAAAAGGCCTATGCCGCCGATCCGATCAAGATGGGCATCGCCACCGATATCACCGGCGCCATCGCCCCCTCGGGCAATGCCAACTGGCAGGTGGCGCAGTTCACCGTCGAGCAGATCAACAAGGCAGGCGGCATCGGCGGTCGGCCGATCGAGCTCTATCTCGAAGACACCGCTTCCGATCCCAAGATCGCCGTCGGCAACGTCCGCAAGCTCATCCAGGAGCGCAAGGTCAACGTCGTGCTGGGCGGCATCACCTCAGCGATGCGCCAGGCGATCAAGGATCCGATCGTCAATCGCGGTCGCACGCTCTACATCTATCCGCAGCTCTACGAAGGTCAGGAGTGCACCAAGTTCCTGTACTGCACGGGGCCGACGCCGGCACAGCAATGCGACAAGCTGATCCCCTATCTGATCAAGACGGTGGGCAAGAAACGCTTCGCAATGCCGTCGGCCAACTATGTCTGGCCGCAGCTCCTGAACAAGTACGCTCGCAAGGTCATCGAGGCCAATGGCGGGGAGGTCGTGTTCGAGGAGTATTACCCGCTCGACCAGGCCGAATATTCGGCGACCATCGGCAAGATCCGCGACGGCAAGGTCGACTGCGTGTTCAATACGGTCATTCCGCCCGGCCTGCAGCCGTTCGTGAAGCAGCTCTACGAATCGGGCTTCCAGAAGAACGGCGGCGTGCTGTCCTGCGTCTACTACGACGAGAACCTGCTGAACTATCATCCGGCTCAGGAGATGGAAGGCCTGTACAGCTGCCTCGACTATTTCCAGTCGATCAAGGATCCGTTCAGCACGCAGCTGCAGGCCGACTACATGAAGAAGTTCCCCGACACCAAGTACCTGTTCACCGCGGGCTCGGCGGCGACGGGCATGTATCGCGGCATCAAGTTCTACGAAGCCGCGGTCAAGAAGACGAACGGCGATCTCTCGCGCGAGGCGGTGGGGGCGGCCATGGACAACGCCAAGATCGACCAGGGTCCGGGCGGCGGCGCCGAGATGGTCCCGGGCAAGATGCACTGTAAGATGAACATGTACATCGCCCAGTGCAAAGTCGACGCCGGCAAGACCCGCTACGACGTCATCGAGAGCGACAAGATGGTCGATCCGAAGGAATGCTGACCGACGCCGAACCCGGACTGGGCACGGCGCCGCCGCGTACGCGTATCGCACGGCAGGCGGGACGCGCGCGGGCGTTCCGCCGCGTCCTGCCCTGGGTCGAGGGTGCGGCCCTGATCGTGGCGCTGGCGGTGCCCATCGTCCTGGGCGAGCGCACCGATCTCGTGACCTTGGCGACCAACGTGCTGATCCTGTCGCTGCTCGCCATCAGCTTCGACCTGTGCTGGGGCCTGTCGGGCATCATGAGTTTCGGGCAGGCGTTGTTCTTCGGCGTGGCGGGCTATGCCATCGCCCTGGTCGGCCGCGACCTCGAATTCAGCCAGCTCTGGGGGACGCTGCCGCTCGCCATGCTGGTCGGCCTGCTGTTGGCGGCCCTGTTCGCGGCCTTTCTGCTGCTCGGCCGCAAGCCGCCGACGACCATCTTCGTGGCCCTTGGCACGCTCACCGGCTCGTACGCCGCAGAACGGCTGGTCTCGGGCTGGCAGTATGTCGGCGCCGGCAACGGCCTGTCCTCGGTCAAGCTGCTTCAGCTCGGCGGTTACGAATTCGTCGAGGGCACGGCCTTTTATTGCCTGGCGCTGGCGCTGCTGCTGCTGATCTATGGCGGTGCACGGTTTCTCAAGCAGTCGCAGCTCGGGCTGGTGCTGGCGGGCATGCGGCAGAACGAGGAGCGGCTGGCGTTCTTCGGCTATCGCGTGCAGCTCTTCAAGGCGCTGGTCTTTTCGCTCGCCGGCATGGTCGCCGGGCTGGGCGGCGCGCTCTACAGCTATCACCAGGGCTTCATCGGGCCGGGCAACATGGGGCCGGGCCTCTCGACCACCGCGGTGCTCTACTGCCTGCTCGGAGGCTCGGGCACCCTGATCGGCCCGATCATCGGAACGGCCACGCTAGAAGTGCTGTCCTACGTGCTGTCCGACATCGACGCCATCAAGCAGTTCTGGCCGGTCATCCTCGGGCTGGTGCTGCTCACCGTCGTGATGTTCCAGCCCAAGGGGCTTCTCGGCCTGCTGGTCTCCGACCGCGAACGCATCGGCTCCTACGGCCGGCGCCGGCGCGGCGGGTGAGGGCGTCATGGCGCTCTTGCAGATCCGCGGTGTCAGCAAGACGTTTCGCACGTTGCAGGCGCTGGACGGCGTCGACATCGACGTCGCGGCCGGCACGTTCCACGGCCTGATCGGCCCCAACGGATCGGGCAAGAGCACGCTCCTGAAGGCGATTGCCGGCGCCCATTTTGCCGACAGCGGCACCATCGTGTTCGACGGCCACGACATCACGCGCGCCACGCCCTGGGAGCGCGCCCGCGCCGGCCTCAGCCTGAAATTCCAGATCACCGCCGTGCTGCCGGAGCTGTCCGTCTACGACAACGTCCTGCTGGCGACCCAATCGTGCGAAAGCCTGACGAGGCTGCTGCTGTCGTCGTCGCGCCGCGCGCTCGACGACGAGGTGAGCGGCCTGCTCGAGCGCTTTCGCCTGATCGACCGGGCCGACGATCTGGCGGCCGAGCTGAGCCATGGCGAGCAGCAATGGCTGGAGATCGCCATGGCCCTGGCGCTGAAACCCAAGCTGCTGCTGCTCGACGAACCCACGGGCGGCATGAGCCCGGAGGAGCGCCACGTTACGGGCAAGCTTCTCGAGCCGATCAAGGCGCATTGCGCCCTGCTCATCGTCGAGCACGACCTGCATTTCATTCGCGACATCTGCGATCAGCTGACCGTGCTCGACCAGGGCAAGGTGCTGGACCAGGGCGATGTCGAGGCCATCCAGCGCTCGACCAAGGTCCAGCAGGTGTTCACGACCCGTGTCTGAAGCAGCTCTCCTCGAGGTCGACGCCCTGAGCGCCGGCTACGGCCGCAGCCAGGCGCTGTTCGGTGTGTCCATCAAGGCGCCGGCGCGGGGCGCGATCGCCGTGCTTGGGCGGAACGGCGCCGGCAAGTCGACGCTCCTGAAGACGGTGTTCGGCGAACTGCCACCGATGTCGGGCACCATCCGCCTCGACGGTGCGGCGGTCGAGGGCGAGCCGGCGGAGCGTCGCGTGCGGCGGGGCATCGGCTACGTTCCGCAGGAGCACGCCATTTTCGCCAAGCTCACGGTGCGCGAGAACCTGCTGCTGGGCTGCGTGCGCCAGCCCGACCGATCGGGCATGGACTATGTGCTCGATTTCTTTCCCAAGCTGGCGCAGCGGCTGGCGCAGACGGCGGGCACGCTGTCGGGCGGCGAGCGCAAGATGCTGGCGATCGGCCGCGCCGTGCTGGGCCGGCCCAGGCTCCTGATGCTCGACGAGCCGACCGAGGGCGTGTGGGTCGGGGTGATCGAGGAGATCGCCGACCGGCTGAAGCAGCTGTCGCGTGAGATGGCGGTGATCCTGGTCGAGCAGCATATCGAGCTGGCGCTCGAGGTAGCCGAATATACCTATGTGATGGAGCGCGGCCACATCGCCCTCGAAGGGCAGTCCGCCTCGGTCAAGAGCGACCCGCAACTGATGCGCCACCTGGCGCCGTAAACCAAGAAGCCCAAGCGAAGGAGGAGAGCATGGCCGTACAAGTTCCGACCGAAGAGCAGCTGCGCGAGGTGGCGAAAGACGTCGGCCTGTCGCTGAGCGAAAGCGACGTGAAGTCTTTCATCGACCTCATGCGTCCCGGCGTCGCCGCCTACAATGTGGTCGATGCCATGCCCGACAACCTGCCGCGGGTGAAGTACCCGCGCACGCCGGGCTATCGGCCGACCGGCGAGGAGAACAAGCACAATGCCTGGTACGTGAAGACCAAGGTCGAAGGAGCGGCGCGCGGCAAGCTCAAGGGCAAGACGGTCGTGCTGAAGGACAACATCATGCTGGCCGGCGTGCCGATGATGAACGGCGCGGCGACGCTCGAGGGTTACGTGCCCGATATCGACGCGACGGTGGTGCAGCGCGTCCTCGATGCCGGCGGCACGATCGTGGGCAAGGCGCACTGCGAGAATTTCTGCCTCTCGGGCGGCAGCCACACCAACGCGACCGGGCCGGTGCACAATCCCCACAAGATGGGCTACTCGGCCGGCGGCTCCTCGTCGGGCAGCGCCGTGCTGGTGGCGCTGGGCGAGGTCGACATGGCGCTGGGCGGCGACCAGGGCGGATCGATCCGCATGCCGGCATCGTTCAGCGGCATCTATGGCATGAAGCCGACGCACGGCCTGGTTCCCTATACCGGCATCATGCCGATCGAGATCTATGTCGATCACACCGGGCCGATGACCGCGAACGTCGCCGACAATGCCCTGCTGCTGGAGGTGCTGGCCGGGCCGGACGGCTACGATTCGCGCCAGATCAACGTCAAGACCCATCCCTATACCAAGGCGCTGAAGGACGACATCCAGGGCTTGAAGATCGGCCTGGTGACCGAAGGCTTTGCCCAGCCCAACGCTGAGGCCGACGTCAACGCCAAGGTCAAGGCGGCGGCCAAGAAGTTCGAGGCGCTGGGTGCCACGGTGGGCGAGGTCTCGATCCCGCTGCACCTCGCCGCCGGCGCGCTGTGGATGCCGATCGGCACGGAGGGCCTCACCCAGACCATGATGTGGGGCGACGGCTACGGCGTCAGCCGGCCCGACCTCTATGTCACCAGCCTGATGGATTTCCATCGCAACTGGCGCAACCGCGCCAACGAGATGTCGGAGACCACCAAGCTCTTCACCATGTTGGGAACCTACATCCGGCGCTATTACGGCAGCCGCTACTACGGCAAGGCGATGAACCAGACCCGCCTGCTGACGGCGGCCTACGACACAGCGCTGGGCGAGTACGACCTGCTGATGATGCCGACCACGCCCATCAAGGCGACGCCCTTGCCGCCGGCCGACGCGCCGCGCGAGCTGCAGGTCGAGCGGGCGCTCGACATGATCTCCAACACGGCGCCCTTCGACATCACCCATCACCCGGCCATGGCCGTGCCCTGCGGAATGGCCGACGGCCTGCCGGTGTCGCTGATGCTGGTCGGCAAGCATTTCGAGGAGCCGACAATCTACAAGGCCGCCTTCGCCTTCGAGCAGGCAGGCGACTGGAAGAGGCTATGAGAGGGGTTTTCCGCTTAATCCAATATCTTAGAAAGTCTCTCTAAGGGATTGTAACAAAAAGGAAACGGCGGACTTATAAGTCCGCCGCTCCTCTCAACCCCGAATATCGTCTCTGGGCGGCTTGCGCCGCTCTCCTCCCTAAACTCAGGCCTGCGCCTAAGACGTAGGCTGTTTAGCGGGAAGCCTGCGGCTTGCCAAGACCTTTTCTTACGATCACCGAGACCTCACAGAACAATTGTTAGGGTGGGAGGTCGTTCGACTACGGACAAATGTCCGGATGGTGAGTGTGATCATCGGATGACCACGTATTTGATCACGAACAGGACAGCGAGAATTCCGACGGCCGGATGGACGTCACGAAAACGACCCGTCGCGCATTTTATTGCGGCGTACGAGATGAAGCCGAACGCGATTCCTTCGGCGATCGAGAAGGTGAACGGCATGGTGAGCGCCGTGATGACGGCCGGCGCCGCTTCGGTGATGTCGTCCCACGCGACTTCGGTGAGGCTGCGTGTCATCAGGCAGGCGACATAGAGCAGCGCCGGCGCCGTCGCGTAGGCGGGAATCGAGCCGGCCAGCGGCGCCACGAAGAGAGCGAGAAGAAAGAGCACGCCCACGGTCGCCGCCGTGAGGCCGGTGCGGCCGCCGGAGTTGATGCCCGACGCGCTCTCGATATAGCTGGTCGTGGTCGAGGTGCCGACCGCCGCACCGATCATGGCGGCGGCGCTGTCCGATATCAGCGCGCGGTTCAGGCGGGGCACGGTGCCGTCCGGCCGCATGAAGCCGCCGCGATGGGCGAGCGCGATCAAGGTGCCGGTATTGTCGAACAGATCGACGAATAGGAAGGCGAACACCACGGTCACCAGCCCGACCTTGAACGCGCCGGCGAGGTCCATCTGCAGGAATACCGGGGCGATCGACGGCGGCACATCGAAAATGCCGCCGAATTTCTGCTCGCCGGCGGCGATGGCAACCACCGTCACGGCGAGGATCCCGATGATGACCCCACCCAGGACGCGGCGATATTCGAGGGCGACGATCAGGACAAATCCCAGCGCCGCCATGACGACCGGGAAGCTCGTGAGGTCGCCGTGCGTCACCAGCGTCGCCGGGTTGCCGACGACGATGCCGGCGTTCTTGAGCGCAATCAGGGCGAGGAACAGGCCGATGCCGGCGGCGATCGCCATCTTGAGCGACTTGGGGATCGCGTTGACGATCCATTCGCGGATCGGCAGGACGCTGATGATGAAGAAGAGGACGCCCGAGATGAATACGCAGCCCAACGCCACCTGCCAGCTGTAGCCCATCTTTCCGACCACCGTGTAGGCGAAGTAGGCATTCAGTCCCATGCCCGGCGCCAGGGCGATCGGGTAGTTGGCGAGGAAGGCCATCAGGAAGCAGCCGATGGCGGCAGCCACGCAGGTCGCCACGAACACTGCGCCGAACGGCATCTTGGCATCGCCCAGGATCGCCGGATTGACGAAGATGATGTAGGCCATGGTCAGGAACGTCGTGATCCCGGCCACGACCTCGGTCCGCACGCTGGTCTTGTTTTCGCTGAGCTTGAAGGTCCGCTCGAGCATTTTGGTTCTCCCCCGGTTGTCGCGTCGAGTGTGCGGGCATTGCCCTGTGCAAATCCAGCCGTTGTCCTTCTTCTGCGTCGCGCTCCTCTTCCTTTGGAGGCTTCATGCTCCTCTCCCCCTTGGGGGAGAGGCTGGGTGAGGGGGTGATGCAGAAGGCAATCTTCGGGTTGACCCCCTCACCTAACCTCTCCCCCAAGGGGGAGAGGAACATGAAAGTGAAGAACGAGAAGATCAGACGGCCCGGTTTGCCTTTGCAGGCCGCGTTTCATACAGTCCGCGGCCACCCGAACACGCCCCGAGCAAGGACCCAGCCAGAATGCGGATGAGCCAGTACTTTCTGCCGACCCTGAAGGAGAATCCGGCAGAAGCGCAGATCGTCTCGCACCGTCTGATGTTGCGCGCCGGGCTCGTGCGCCAGACCAGCGCCGGCATCTACGCCTGGCTGCCGCTCGGCCTGCGCGCCCTCAGGAACATCGAGCGCATCGTGCGCGAGGAGCAGGACGCCACGGGCGCCCAGGAAGTGCTGATGCCGACCGTCCAGTCGGCCGAACTGTGGCGCGAGAGCGGCCGCTACGACGCCTACGGCCCGGAGATGTTGCGCATCAAGGACCGCCACGATCGCGACATGCTCTACGGGCCGACCAACGAGGAGATGATCACCGTGCTCTTCCGCGACGGCGTGAAGAGCTATCGCGAGCTGCCCAAGAACCTCTATCACATCCAATGGAAGTTCCGGGACGAGGTGCGGCCGCGCTTCGGCGTCATGCGCGGGCGCGAGTTCCTGATGAAGGACAACTACTCCTTCGACATCGACAAGGCGGGCGCCACCCATTCCTACAACAAGATGTTCGTGGCCTACCTGCGCACCTTCGCCCGCATGGGACTGAAGGCGATCCCGATGCGCGCCGACACCGGACCGATCGGCGGCGACCTCAGCCACGAGTTCATCGTCCTGGCCGAAACCGGCGAGAGCGCCGTGTTCTGCCACAAAGGGCTGGTCGACAAGGACATCCTTGCCCGCCAGATCGACTACACCGCCGACCTGCAGCCGATCGTGAACGAATGGACCTCGCTCTATGCCGCGACCGACGAGATGCACGACAAGGCGGCGTTCGAGAAGATCCCCGAAGGCGAGCGGCTGGCCGCACGCGGCATCGAAGTCGGCCATATCTTCTACTTCGGCACCAAGTATTCGGAACCGATGAAGGCTGTCGTGGCCGGTCCCGGCGGCGAGCCGATCACGGTCGAGATGGGTTCCTACGGCATCGGCGTGTCGCGCCTGGTCGGCGGCATCATCGAGGCGAGCCACGACGAGGCGGGCATCGTCTGGCCGGAATCAGTGGCGCCGTTCAAGGTGGCCATCGTCAACCTGAAGCCGGACGATGGCGCAGTGTCCGCCACCTGCCAGAAGCTCTACGACGGGCTCGCGGCCAAGGGCATCGAGGCGCTGCACGACGATCGGGATCTCCGGCCCGGCGCCAAGTTCGCCGACATGGATCTGATCGGCACGCCGTGGCAGGTGATCGTCGGACCGAAGGGGGTGGCGGCCGGCAAGGCCGAGCTCAAGAATCGCAGGACCGGCAAGCGCGAGGAAGTGCCGTTCGATCAGGTCGCGCAGCGGTTCGGCTGAAGCGGGATCCAGGCCCCTCATGGCTTTCGCCGCTGTCGAGCGCCTCATCGCCTTTCGCTATCTGCGCGCCCGCCGCGAGGAAGGCTTCATTTCGGTCATCGCGGGCTTCTCCCTGATCGGCATCACGCTGGGCGTCGGCACCCTGATCGTGGTCATGTCCGTGATGAACGGCTTTCGCGTCGAGATGCTGCGCCAGATGTCGAGCATCAGCGGCCAGCTCGGCGTGCAGGGCAGCCAGAACGGCCTCGACGCCACCGCCGACCTGCTGGCGCGCGTGCGGGCCGTGCCCGGCGTCGTTACGGCGACGCCGGCGGTCGAGGGCCAGGTCATGGCCGTGGCCGGCGATCGCGTGCGCGGCGTCGTCCTGCGCGGCATGCAGCCCGATGATTTCCGGGCGCGTACACCGCTTGCCGCCTCGATCGAGGGGCCGCCGGAGACGCGCGAGCGCTATCGGGCCTTGTGTCGCGCCGACGACGACAAGCCGATCGACTGGGGCAGCCTCAAGGGCTTCGGCAACGATTTCTCCGTCGTGATCGGCCGCCGTTTGGCCGATCTCCTGGGACTGAAAGTGGGCGACAGACTGCAGCTCGTTTCGCCGGTCTCGATCAGCACGCCGCTGGGCGTCATGCCGCGCTCCGCGGCGGCGCGGGTGGCGGCGATCTTCTGTGCCGGCATGTACGACTACGACGCCAACTTCGTCTACGCGCCCCTGGTCGACGCGCAGCGCCTGCTCGATCTCGGCGGCAGGGTCACGGGCATCGAGGTGTTCGTGGCCGACAACGCATCGGTTGGCGCCACGCGCCGCCTCCTCTCGCAGGTCATCGGCTCGCAGGGATGGGTGTTCGACTGGCAGCAGGCCAATGTCGGCTTCTTCTCCGCCATCCAGGCCCAGACCAACGTGATGTTCCTGGTGCTGACCATGATCGTGCTGGTGGCAGCCTTCAATATCGTGTCCAGCCTGGTCATGCTGGTCCGCACCAAGACCGCCGACATCGCCATTCTGCGCACCATGGGGGCAAGCCGTGGCGCCATCCTGCGGGTGTTCCTGCTCGACGGGCTGGCGATCGGCGGAATAGGGACGATGCTGGGCGTCGTGCTCGGGCTTGCCTTCGCGCGCAACATCGAGGCGATCCGCCAGTGGCTGCAAAGCACCTTCGATATCGTGCTGTTCGACGAGACGCTTTATCTGCTGGCCGAGCTGCCCTCGCGCATCGAATGGACGGAAGTGGCGGTGATCGCCGGCATGGCGCTGGTCTTCGCGCTGCTCGCCTCGCTCTATCCGGCGGCCCGGGCGGCGCGGCTCGACCCGGTCGAGGGATTGCGCCGTGAGTGACGCCGCTCCCGCCGTCGAACGCTGGCTCGCCTGGCGCTACCTGGCGACCCGCCAGCGCGAGGGCTTCGTGTCCTTCATCGCGATCTTCTCCCTGATCGGCGTGGCCTTGGGCGTGGCGACGCTGATCGTGGTGCTGTCGGTCATGGGTGGCTTCCGCCAGCAGCTGCTCGGCCGCATCATCGGCATGAACGGCCACATCGTGATCACCGCCAATGGCGGCGGCATGGTGCAGGCGACGCCCGAGCTGCTGGCCAAGCTCAAGGATTTCTCGGATGTCCGGGCCGTCCACCTGACGCTCGAACGCCAGGCCCTGGTTGCCGCCAACGGGCAGACACGCGGCGCGCTGTTGCGCGGCGTGCGGCCCGAGGACCTGATGTCGCGCGAGATCGTCACCAGGAACATCGTGCACGGCGATCTCGGCGCCTTTGGCACGCGGCCGGGGATCGTCATCGGCGAGCGCCTGCGCCAGGCGCTCAATGTGCGCGCCGGCGACACGGTCACGCTCGTCACGCACAAGCTCAACGAAAACGGCACGATCGCGCCGCGCTACACCGACTATGAGCTGCTGGCGAGCTTCTTTTCGCGCCGCTACGAGTTCGACGGTGCGCTCGTCTTCGTGCCGCTGACGATGCTGCAGGATGATCTCGAATACGGCGACCAGGCCGTGAGCTCGATCGACCTCGACATCGCCGATCCGGCGGCGGCGCCGCGGATGGCGGGGGAACTGCGCAAGGCGCTGGGCCGCGATGATCTCAAGGTGGCGGACTGGCTCGGCCTCAATGCCCGGTTCGTGGGCGCCCTGCAGGTCGAGCGGGTGATGATGTTCATCATCCTCACGTTGATCGTGGTGGTGGCGGCGATGAATGTCGTGGCGAGCTTCACCATGCTGGTCCGGGTCAAGCGCGGCAGCATCGCCATTCTGCGCACCATGGGCGCCGCGCCGCGTACCATCGTGCGGGCCTTCTTCCTGTCCGCGGCGGCTGTCGGCCTGGTCGGCACCGCCGTCGGGGCCGCGCTCGGCCTTCTTGTGTGCGCCAACATGCCGTCGATTGGCGCGCTGCTGGCCTGGATTACGGGGGCGGCCGGCAGTGGGTCGGCCGAGGTCGATTTCATCACCTCCATGCCGGTGCGGGTGCAGCCCGTCGAAGTGGCGTCGGTCATGGGGGTGGCGATCGTCCTGTCGCTGGCGGCGGCGGCCTATCCGGCCTGGCGCAGCACGCGGGTCGAACCGGTCGAAGGACTGCGGCATGAGTGATGTGGTGTTTCCGCTGTCCCTGCGCGACGTCAAGCGCACCTTCGTGCAAGGCGACCGCCGCCTCGAGGTATTGCAAGGCGTCTCGCTGGACCTCCGTCCCGGTGAGATCGTCGCCCTGGTCGGCCAATCGGGCAGCGGCAAGTCGACCCTGCTGCATATCGCCGGCCTGCTCGAACGGCCGGACGGGGGCGACGTCGTCATCGACGGCAAGTCGGCCGGCGCAGCGAACGACCGCGAGCGCACGGCCTTGCGCCGGCGGGTCCTGGGCTTCGTCTACCAGTACCACCACCTGCTGCCGGAGTTCTCGGCGATCGAGAACGTGATGCTGCCGCAGATGCTGAACGGACGGTCGCGCAATCAGGCGCGCAGCCACGCCGCCGAGCTGCTGGCGATGGTGCAGCTCAAGGATCGCTCCGATCACCGGCCGGGCCGCCTTTCGGGAGGCGAACAGCAGCGCGTGGCGATTGCGCGGGCTGTCGCCAACGCGCCGAGTGTCCTGCTGGCCGACGAGCCGACCGGCAACCTCGATTCGTCGACGGCCGACACGGTGTTCCGCCAGCTCCTGTCGCTGGTGCGGGACACCGGCATGGCGGCGCTGGTCGCCACCCACAATCCCGAACTGGCCGCCCGCATGGACCGCACGGTGACCCTCAAGGATGGGGTGTTGACTGCCTAGCAGCCGTTGTCCTCCCCAGCGCAGCGAGCGGACTTCCTTCATTTTGCTCGCCCGCCATGCGGGCAGGGCCATCGCATATGCCAATTTCCGTCGTCTCGACCGAGGGCCGAAGGCCCGAGTGGAGAGACCTTCTCTCAACGACAAGCCGCTTATTGTTGAGAGAAGGTCTCTCCGCTCCGCGCTTCGCGCTCCGGTCGAGACGACGGAAATTGGCTTATGCGATCGCCGTGGTATGACAGGGGAGGAGACGAAAGAGGGCGCTCCCTTTGGCTTCGCTCAGGGCAGGTGCTGCGCTCGGATTGACAGTGTGGCTGTAGTGACATCCGTGCGTGTATGAATTCCGCCTCGTTTTCCACAAGATGAGCGCGCAATAGTGGCGCGTGGCCCTCGCTGATTTCATTCATCTGAAAGTCCGATCCGCCTATTCGCTCACGGAAGGTGCGAACAAGGTCGACATGGTCGTGGCGCTCGCCAAGGCGAACGCCATGCCGGCGGTTGCCGTCACCGACCGCAACAATCTCTTCGGCGCCCTGGAATTCGCCCAGTATGCGTCAAAGGCCGGCATTCAGCCGATCATCGGCTGCGATCTCGGCATCCGCCGTGAGGAGGAGGGCGGCATCGCGACGGTGGGCAAGGCGCCGCCGGCCGACTGGCTCGCCCTCCTGGTCCAGAACGAGACAGGCTACCTCAACCTGATGCGGCTGGTGAGCCGCGCCCATCTCGAGTTCAAGACCGGCGCCCAGCCGGCACTGCCGCTCTCCGAGCTGGAAGGCAATACCGACGGACTGCTGGCGCTGGTCGGCAGCATGGGCAGTGGCGTGGGTCGGTTGCTGGCGGCAGGTCAGACGCCGGCAGCTTCCCATCAGCTCGAACACCTGAAAGCCCTGTTCGATGGCCGGCTTTACATCGAAGTGCAGCGCCATGGCGAGGACGGGGAACGCCGTATCGAGGGCCCGCTGATCGATCTCGCCTATGAAAGCGGGCTGCCGCTGGTGGCGACCAACGATGTGCACTTTCCCAAGGCCACGATGTACGAGGCGCATGACGTGCTGTTGTGCATCGAGCAGGGCGCGCATATCGAGGATCCCAACCGCCGCCGCCTGACGCCGGAGCACTACTTCAAGTCGGCGGCCCAGATGCGCGCCCTCTTCGCCGACCTGCCGGAGGCCTGCGACAACACGCTGGTGATCGCCCAGCGCTGCGCCTACATGCCGGCGCCGCGCAAGCCGATTCTGCCGCGCTACACTAAGCTAGCCGGACGCGCGGAAAAGGACGCGCTGCAGGAAATGGCCGAGAGCGGCCTCGTGGCCCTGAAGGAAAGCGGCCGGCTGGCGCCGGATATCGAGCTCAAGACCTATCAGGACCGGCTCGCCTACGAGCTCAACATGATCGAGAAGATGGGCTTCTCGGGCTACTTCCTGATCGTTGCCGACTTCATCCAGTGGGCCAAGGACAACGGCATCCCGGTTGGGCCCGGCCGCGGCTCGGGCGCGGGCTCGCTGGTCGCCTGGTCGCTCAAGATCACCGACCTCGACCCGCTGCGTTGGGGCCTGCTGTTCGAGCGCTTCCTCAATCCCGAGCGCGTGTCGATGCCGGACTTCGATATCGACTTCTGCCAGGACAAGCGCGACCGGGTGATCCGCTACGTGCGCGATGAATACGGCCACGACCGCGTGGCGGCAATCATCACCTTCGGCAAGCTGCAGGCCCGGGCCGTGCTGCGCGACGTCGGCCGCGTGCTGGGCATGCCCTACGGCCAGGTCGACCGGATCTGCAAGCTGGTGCCCAACAATCCCGCCAAGCCGGTGACGCTCGCGCAGGCGCTGGAGAGCGAGCAGCTCCTGAAGGAGCAATACGGCGCCGACGAGGAGATCAAGCGGCTGATCGATCTCGCGCTGCAGCTCGAGGGCCTCTACCGCAACGCCTCGACCCATGCCGCGGGCGTGGTGATCGGCGACAGGCCGCTCGACCAGCTCGTGCCGCTCTACCGCGATACCGACAGCAAGGATTCGCTGCCGGCCACCCAGTTCAACATGAAATGGGTCGAGACGGCGGGCCTGGTGAAGTTCGACTTCCTCGGCCTGAAGACCCTTACCGTGATCGAGAAGGCGGTCGAGCAGATCGGCCGGGACAAGATCGACATCGCGAAGATTCCGCTCGATGACGAGCCGACCTTCAAGATGCTGGCCAAAGGCGATGCCTACGGGGTCTTCCAGATGGAAGGCAGCGGCATGCGCGACATCCTGGCCAAGCTCAAGCCCAACCGCTTCGAGGACCTGATCGCGCTGGTGGCGCTCTATCGGCCGGGCCCGATGGACGACATCCCGACCTATATCAGCGTCAAGAACGGCCAGGAGAAACCCGACTACCTCCATCCGTCTCTCAAGGGCATCCTTGAGGAAACCTACGGCATCATGGTCTACCAGGAACAGGTGATGCAGATCGCCCAGGTCCTGTCGGGCTATTCGCTGGGCGGCGCCGACCTGCTGCGCCGCGCCATGGGCAAGAAGATCCAGTCGGAGATGGATGCCCAGCGCGCCAACTTCGTCGACGGCGCGCGCAAGAACGACGTCGAGGAGGCGCGCGCCTCGATGATCTTCGACAAGGTGGCGAAGTTCGCGGGCTACGGCTTCAACAAGTGCCATTCCGCGCCCTACGCGCTGGTCGCCTACCAGACGGCCTATCTGAAGGCCAACTACCCGGTCGAATTCTTCGCCGCCTCGATGACCCTCGACATGGGCAATGCCGACAAGATCGGCAACTTCCGTCGCGAGCTGGAGCGCCTGCAGATCCCGCTGCTGCCGCCCGACGTCAACAAGTCGATGGCCGAGTTCGCGGTCGAGACGACGCCGGAAGGCAAGAAGGGCGTGCGCTACGCGCTGGCCGCCATCAAGGGTGTCGGGCGCGACGCCATGGCCCGGCTGGCCGAGGAGCGCCGCGCCAACGGCCCCTTCAAGGACCTGTTCGACGTGGCCGAGAGGCTCGACAACAGGGTGATCAACAAGCGCCTGCTCGAAAGCCTGGTGAAAGCCGGCGCCTTCGAATCGCTCAACAAGAACCGCGCCCAGACGTTCGCGGCGGTCGAGGCGCTGTCGCGCCATTCGCAGGCCACGCATGAGGCGCGGGGCAGCAGCCAGGACAGCCTGTTCGGCGACGACACCGCGCAGCGGCGGCCGGCGTTGGCCAAGGTGCCGGACTGGGCGCCGATGGAGCGGCTGCAGAACGAGTTCGCGGCGATCGGCTTCTACCTTTCGTCCCATCCGCTGGCTGCCTATGAGCGCAGCCTGCAACGGCTCGGCGTGACCCGCGCTGCCGACCTGGCCGCGCTGCTGTCGCGCGGTGCGCCCGGCCGGATAAAGCTCGCCGGTACCGTGATCGATCGCCAGGAACGCACCTCGGCCAAAGGCAATCGCTTTGCCTTCGTGCAGTGCTCCGACCAATCAGGCGCCTTCGAGCTCACCGTGTTCAGCGAGCTTTTAGGCAGCAAGCGCAATCTCCTGGAACCGGGCCAGGCCGTGCTGGTCTCGGCCGATGGCCGGCTCGACGGCGAGCAGGTGAAGCTCACCGCCCAGTCGGTCGAGAAGCTCGATGATGCCGTGGCCAACGCCGCGGCCGGTTTGCGCATCGTGCTGTCCGATCCGGCGGCTTTGGACGCCCTGCGCAAGACGCTGGAGGGCAAGCGCGGCCGCGGCCGCGTCACGCTGGTCGTGCCGATGCCGGACGATGCCGAAGCCGAGGTCACCTTGCCGGGCACCTATTCCATTGCCGGCGGGCTGCGCGACGCCATCGGCGGCCTGCCGGGCATCGCGCAGGTGGAGGAGATTTGAGCCAGCAGCCGGGGCTGTTCGAAACGCCAGATCCGCCCAGGCGGCGTGCGGCGGCCGCCGGTGACGTCAGGCCGGCCTGGGATTCGCCGCTGCTCCAGGCGCCGGTGCTGCCGACCGACATCCGGCTCGGTACGTCGTCGTGGTTCTTTCCCGGCTGGCGCGGGCTCGTCTACGAAGGTGTTCACCCGCAGGTGGCGCTGAGCCGCAAGGGTCTCGCGGCCTATGCCGAGATCCCCTTGCTGCGCACGGTGAGCCTCGACCGGACGTTCTACGCGCCGCTCACCACCATCGAATACCAGCGCTATGCCCAGCAGGTACCGGATCATTTCAGCTTCGTCGTGAAGGCGCCGGCCCTGGTCTGCGATGCCGTGATGCGCGACGAGGAGGGCAGGGGGAAGGTGCCCAATCCGCACTTCCTCGACGCCGCCATTGCCGCCCGCGAGTTCGTCGTGCCCTGCCTCGAAGGCCTGGGTGCCAAGGCCGGTCCCCTGGTCTTCCAGGTCTCGCCGCTGCCGCGTGCACTGGTCGCAGAAAGCGTGACGCTGATCGAGCGCCTGGCCGCGTTCTTCGCTGCCCTGCCGCGAGAGCTCGGCAAGCACCGGCCGCTTTATGCCCTGGAACTGCGCAATTCAGAGCTGCTGACGCCGCGCCTGATGAAGATGCTGGGCGGCGCCGGCGTCCGGTACTGCGTCGGCCTGCACGACCGCATGCCCGAGGTCGAGCGGCAGGCGGTGGCGCTCCGGGCGCTCGACACGGACAGGCCCGGGCCGCTCGTGGTGCGCTGGAACCTGCATCGCGGCTTCCTCTATCAGGCCGCCAAGCAGCGTTACGAGCCGTTCGACAGGCTGGTCGACGAAGACCCCGAGACCCGGCGGTCCCTGGCCCGCATGGCAGCCGCTGCCTTTAAGGCCAAACAGAAAGTCTGGATCACCGCCAACAACAAGGCCGAGGGAAGCGCACCCCTGTCGCTCCTCAAGCTGGCCGAGGAAATCGCCCAATTGCTGCCCTAAACCATTGATTTTATTGGCCCTTGCAATCTCGGGGCGAAGCCTTTAGAACCACGCCCACTTCGCACGCGGGTTTGCGGTCGACGGGGAGACATCCCGCCGCTCGCTCCGGTGCCCTCCCAAGCCTTTGGCGCAGGAGGGCGACGCCCGCGGAGGCCCAACCGGAAAAGGAGATACGGCATGACCATGCCGACATTCACGATGCGTCAGTTGCTGGAAGCGGGTGTCCATTTCGGGCACCACACCCGGCGTTGGAATCCCAAGATGAAGCCGTACCTGTTCGGGGTGCGCAACGGGGTTCACATTATCGATCTCACCAAGACCGTGCCGCTGCTCGAGCAGGCACTGCTGCAGGTGCGCCAGGTCGTGTCCAACGGCGGCCGCGTGCTGTTCGTTGGCACCAAGGCGGCCGCCGCGGAACGCATCGCCGACGCCGCCAAGCGCTGCGGCCAGTACTATGTGAACCACCGCTGGCTGGGCGGCATGATCACCAACTGGCAGACCATCTCTGCCTCGATCAAGCGCCTGCGCGAGCTCGACGAGCGCCTCAAGGGCGACGTCATGGGCCTCACCAAGAAGGAGCAGCTCGACCTCACGCGCGAGCGCGACAAGCTCGAGCGCTCGTTGGGCGGCATCAAGGAGATGGGCGGCACCCCCGACATGCTGTTCATCATCGACACCAACAAGGAGGCCATCGCGGTCCTGGAGGCGCGCAAGCGCGGCATCCCGATCGTGGCGGTGCTCGACAGCAACTCCGATCCGGACGGCATCGACTATCCGATCCCGGGCAACGACGACGCCATCCGCGCCGTGTCGCTCTACTGCGAGCTGATGTCGGGCGCCGTGCTCGACGGCATCCGGGCCGAGATCGCGGCTTCGGGCGGCGACGTGGGCGAGCTCGGCGAGCCGCCGGTCGAGGAAGTTCCGCCGGCAGCCGAAGGCGCTGGCGCCGAGGCGGCGCCGGCCGAGTAGCCGGCCCTCACTCTTCGAGGATTGAACGGGGCCGGTCGGAAGATCGGCCCCAATTGCACCTGATGGGTTGCACGAACGGAGCAAGAGATGGCTGAGATCACCGCTTCCCTGGTCAAGGAACTGCGCGAGAAGACCGGCGCGGGCATGATGGATTGCAAGAAGGCGCTGGGCGAGGTCCAGGGCGACCTCGAGAAGGCGGTCGACTGGCTGCGCACCAAGGGCCTGTCCGCCGCCGCCAAGAAGGCCGGCCGCGTCGCGGCCGAAGGCCTGGTCGGCGTGGCCGCCGCCGGCAACCGCGGTGCCGTGGTCGAGGTCAATGCCGAGACCGACTTCGTCGGCCGCAACGAGATCTTCCAGAAATTCGTGGCCACGACGGCCCGCATCGCGCTCGACACCGCAGCCGACATGACGAGGATCGCCGCCGCGCCGTTTCCCGGCAGCGGGCGCGACGTGCAGGGCGAGCTCACCAACCTGATCGCCACCATCGGCGAGAACATGTCGCTGCGGCGCGCCGCCTCGCTGTCGGTGTCGGACGGCGTCGTGGCGGCCTACATGCACAATTCGGTAGCGCCCGACCTCGGCAAGATCGGCGTCCTGGTGGCGCTGGAATCGACCGGCGACAAGGCCAAGCTCGCTGCACTCGCCAAGCAGCTCGCCATGCATGTGGCCGCCGCCCGGCCGCAGTCGCTCACCGTGGCCGATCTCGACAAGGCGGTGATCGAGCGCGAGCGCGCTGTGCTGGCCGAGAAGGCCGGTCAGAGCGGCAAGGCCGCCGACATCGTCGCCAAGATGGTCGAGGGCGGCCTACGCAAGTTCCACCAGGAGGTGGTGCTGCTCGAGCAGCTCTTCGTCATCGACGGCAAGAGCCGGGTTTCCAAGGTCGTCGACGAGGCGACCAAGCTGGTCGGCGCGCCGGTCCGGCTGGCGGGATTCCTGCGCTTCGAGTTGGGCGAGGGCATCGAGAAGAAGTCCGAGGATTTCGCGGCCGAGGTGGCTGCCCAGCTCAAGAAGTAGTATGAAATCGGTACCGGCGCGCGGGCGGCAGGCCCGCGCTGCCCAAGAAACCACCTTCAGAGGCATCTGATGCCGTCGCCTCCCCGTTATCGCCGCGTCCTGTTGAAGCTCTCGGGCGAGGGGTTGATGGGGAGTCGCGAATACGGACTCGATCCGGCCATGGTTACGATGGTCGCCCAGGAGGTCAAGGCCGTGCACGGCATGGGCGTGCAGGTCTGCCTGGTGATCGGCGGCGGCAACATCTTCCGCGGCGTCTCGGCCGCCGCGTCGGGCATGGACCGGGCGAGCGGCGACTACATGGGCATGCTGGCCACCGTCATCAATTCATTGGCCATGCAAAGCGCCCTGGAGCGCCAGGGTCTGCAGACCCGCGTCCAGTCGGCGATCCCGATGACCACGGTGTGCGAGCCCTACATCCGCCGCCGTGCGGCGCGCCACATGGAAAAGGGCCGTGTGGTGATCTTCGCCGCCGGCACCGGCAACCCTTTCTTCACCACCGACACCGCGGCGGCCCTGCGCGCCGCCGAGATGAGCGTCGACGCGATGCTCAAGGGCACCCAGGTCGATGGCGTCTATTCGGCCGACCCGCGCAAGGACAAGAGCGCCAAGCGCTACGACTCGCTCAGCTACATGGAGGTGCTGTCGCGCGACCTCCAGGTCATGGACGCCTCGGCGATCTCGCTTGCCCGCGAGAATCGCATCCCGATCATCGTGTTCGACATCCACAAGCCCGGCGCATTCGCTGCCACGATGCGCGGGGAGGGAACCTTTACCATCATAAAGGACGAGGGCTGAGATGAGTGCGGATCCCAAGGAACTCGAGAAGCGCATGCAGAGCGCCATGGAGGCTCTCAAGAAGGAGCTGGGTGGCCTGCAGGACCGGCCGCGCCTCGGTCAATCTGCTCGAGCCGGTCATGGTCGAAGCCTACGGTCAGCGCATGCCGCTCAACCAGGTCGGCACGGTGAGCGCGCCCGAGCCGCGCCTGCTCACGGTCAACGTCTGGGACAAGGGCCTGGTCGTGGCGACCGCCAAGGCGATCCGCGATGCCGGTCTCGGCCTCAATCCGGCGCCGGACGGACAGATGATCCGCATTCCGATTCCCGAGCTCACCACCGAACGGCGCGCCGAACTCGCCAAGCTTGCCCACAAATACGCCGAACTCGGCCGCGTCGCGGTGCGCAACGTGCGGCGTGACGGCATGGAGGCCCTGAAGAAGGCCGAGAAGGACCACAAGATCTCGCAGGACGAGCATCGCCAGAAGTCGGACGAGGTGCAGAAGCTCACCGACCGCTACGTCAAGCAGGTCGACGAGGTGCTCGCCAACAAGGAAAAAGAGATCAAGACCGTCTGATGTCGACTGCGCCTCTCCCCGCCAACGCGGATCCGGCATCGGGTCCCAATCACGTCGCCATCATCATGGATGGCAATGGCCGGTGGGCCAAGGCGCGCGGCTTGCCGCGTGTTGCTGGCCACCGCCGCGGCGCCGACGCGGTGCGGCGCGTGGTGCGCGGCGCGGGCGAGCTCGGCATACCGGTGCTGACGCTGTTTGCCTTCTCGACCGAGAACTGGACCCGGCCGGTCGATGAAGTGAACGATCTGATGGGCCTGCTGCGTCACTATCTGCGCAACGAGCTCGACGAGCTGCACAAGAACGGTGCGAAGCTGCGGGTCATCGGCAACCGCAACGGGCTGGCGTCCGATATCGTTCGCGACATTTCCGACGCCGAGAACAGGACACGCGGCAACAGCCGCATCGACGTGAATATCTGCATCAACTATGGCGCGCGCGCCGAGATCCTGCGAGGCCATCCGCAGCCTCGCCCGCCAGGTCGCGGCCGGCGAGCTGTCGGCCGATCGCATCGACGAGGCTCGCTTCGAGAGCGAGTTGCTGACGTCGGGCGTGCCCGACCCGGACCTGCTGATTCGCACCAGCGGTGAGCAGCGCATCAGCAATTTCATGCTGTGGCAGTGTGCCTACGCCGAGCTGGTGTTCGTCGACACGCTGTGGCCGGATTTCGGCAAGGAGCACCTGGAACAGGCGATCGCCGAGTTCCGCCGGCGCGAGCGGCGTTATGGCGGCGTCGGCGACTGACGCCCCTGTGGGGTGGCTCGAGCGGCATCGGGGCCTGCTTCTGCGAATCCTGTCGGCGGCCGTCCTGGGCCCGCTGCTGCTTGCCGCCATCTGGTTCGGCTTCCCCTGGATCGATCTGGTGGCGGCGCTCGCGGCGCCCCTGATGGTCTCGGAGTGGATCCGGCTGACGCGCGGCCGCCCGTTCGTCCGCCTCCTGGCCGTCCTTTATGCGCTGGCCGCCGTCGTGGCGCTGCTCTGGCTGCGCCATCAGCCGGCGCTGGGACGCGAGACGATCGTCTGGATCGTGTTCTGCATCTGGGCGACCGACACCGGCGCCTATGTCGTCGGCCGGGCGGCCGGCGGCGCCAAGCTTGCCCCGCGCATCAGTCCGAGTAAGACATGGTCGGGATTGGTCGGCGGCATGGCCTGGGCCGCGGTGGCAAGTGCTGCGGTGGGCTATGCCTTCGGTCTGGGCGAGACGCTTCCGCTGGCCATGATCGGCGCCGGCCTGGCGGTGGTCGGCCAGATCGGCGACCTGCTCGAATCGGCGGCCAAGCGTAGCGCGGGCGTGAAGGATAGCGGGACGCTGATCCCGGGCCATGGCGGCCTGCTCGACCGCGTCGACGGGCTGGTTGCCGTTCTGGTGGTGGTGGCGCTTGTGCGCCTGACAGTCGGTGGAGGATGGCCATGGACATGACGAACTGGTCGGCTCCGTCGCACGATCGGCCGCGCGGCGTGACGATCCTCGGTTCGACTGGTTCGGTCGGGCAAAGTACCGTCGATCTCATCGCCCGCGATCCCGACAGCTATCGGGTGGAGGCGCTGGTCGCCGGCAATTCGGTCGAGGCATTGGCCGAGCAGGCGCGCCGGTTGCGCGCGCGCCTGGCCGTCGTCGCCAATCCGCAGCGCTACCGGGCGCTCAAGGATGCCCTTGTCGGCACCTCGATCGAGGTCGCGGCCGGTCCCGCGGCGGTGGTCGAAGCGGCCACGCGGCCGGCTGAATGGGTGATGGCGGCGGTGGTGGGCTTCGCCGGCCTCGAATCCACCCTCGTTGCCGCGCGGCGCGGCGCCATGGTGGCGCTCGCCAACAAGGAGGCGCTGGTCTGCGCCGGCCAGCTGCTGATGGACGCGGTCGACACGGCGGGCGGCGTCTTGCTGCCGGTCGATTCCGAGCACAACGCAATCTTCCAGGTGCTCGAGCCCCGGCACCGCCACGCGATCGACCGGCTGATCCTGACCGCGTCGGGCGGACCGTTCCGCAGCGCGTCGCTGGCCGAGATGGCCGAGGCGACGCCCGAGCAGGCGCTGGCCCATCCCAATTGGGACATGGGCGCCAAGATCTCGATCAATTCGGCCACCATGATGAACAAGGGCCTGGAGCTGATCGAGGCGCAATCTGCTGTTCGGCCTGCCGGGCGAGCAGGTCGAGATCGTCGTTCATCCACAATCGATCATTCACTCCATGGTGGCCTATCGCGACGGCTCGGTGCTGGCCCAGCTCGGCACGACCGACATGCGCGTGCCGATCAGCCACACGCTGGGTTGGCCGTCGCGCATCGACGGGCCGGCCGAACGCCTGGATTTCACCAATCTTTCTCCACTCACGTTCGAACGGCCCGATTCCGGCCGCTTTCCCTCGCTACGTCTGGCGCGAGAGGCTCTGGTTCTGGGCGGGTTTGCACCGATCGTGCTGAATGCGGCCAACGAGGTGGCCGTCGCGGCTTTCCTGGCGCGACGCATCGGCTTCCTCGACATCGCTCGCATCGTCGAGGATGTTCTGGCGGCGAGCGGCACATTGTCGGGTCGGGTCGAATCCGCTGCAGCAGGTCCATGCGGCCGATCGGGAGGCACGCCGGCGAGCTGAAGAGGCCGTCCAGAGTCACTGCTCTAACTGTTTGAAACGCAATGAAACTCATGGTGTACTGAGCCATGCACGGCCTGCTGAGCGTGTTCACGACCTACCTGCCGTACTTCGTCCTGGTGCTGACGCTGCTCGTGTTCGTCCATGAGTTCGGCCACTACTGGGTGGGGCGGCGATTCGGCATCCATGCCGAGGTATTCTCCATCGGTTTCGGCCCCGAACTGTTCGGCTGGACCGACCGCAGCGGCACGCGCTGGAAGATCTCGGCCATCCCGCTCGGCGGCTATGTCAAGTTCCTGGGCGACAACGATGCGACCAGCGCCACGCCGTCGGCCGAGCCGCTGTCGCCCGAGCAGCAACGCCGTGCCTTCTTCAACCAGCCGCTCTACGCCCGCGCGGCGGTCGTCCTGGGCGGCCCCCTGTCGAACCTGCTGTTCGCTTTCGTCCTGCTGACCGCCGTCTTCTTCTTCGCCGGTGAGCCGTATTCGCCGCCGACGGTCGCTGTGCAGGCAGAGGGGCCCGCGGCCAAGGCCGGCCTGCGCACGGGCGACGAGATCGTGCGCCTGGGCGACAAGAACATCGATCGCTACGAGGACATCCAGGACTCGCAGTTTCTTTACTGGGCCAAGCCGATGGCGGTCGAGTACCGCCGCGGCGGCCAGCTGCTGAACACCGAGATCGTGCCGCAATTCTGCGAGCGCACCGACAAGTACAACAACACGCTGCGCTTCGGCGAACTCGGCATGGACCAGCTGGTCCGCCCGGTCGTCGGCGGCTTCACCGCCGGCAGCCCGGCCGAGGCGGCGGGGCTGAAGGTCGGCGACCTGCTGCTCGAGATCGACGGCAGGCCGGTCGACTACTTCTCGCACATCCCGGAGCTGATCGGCAGCCGCGCCGGCCAGCCGGTGACCGTGAAGTATGATCGCGACGGCAAGCGCGACGAGGCGACCGTTGTGCCGGTCGCCGACAAGGCGCTCGACTGCGCGGGCAAGGAGCACGTGGTCGGCCGGTTGCGCGTCCGTCCGGCGGGCGTCACTGAGTTCCGCAGCCACGGCCTGGTGGGCGCCATGGGCGCGGGCGTGCGCCACGTGTGGAGCATGACCACGATGTTCTACACGTCGATGGCCCAGATCCTGACGGCGACGCGTCCGGTCGATGAGCTGGGCGGGCCGATCCGCATCGCCAAGGCGGCGGGCGAGGCGTCGTATGCCGGCTGGACCGGCATCCTCAATCTCGTCATTGCGCTGTCGATCGTGCTCGGCGTGTTCAATCTTCTCCCGGTTCCGATGCTCGATGGCGGCCATCTCGCGATGTATCTGTACGAGGCGGTGCGCGGCAAGCCGCTCAGTCTCAAGATGCAGGAGTTCGGCCTCAAGGTGGGCTTTGCTCTGGTGATCGGCATGGCGCTGATCGCGACTTTCAACGACATTAGACTGCTGCTGCGCTGAGTTGACGCGATGCGGCAGGGGTTCGCGTCGGGGGACAAAAGGGGTGGCTAAGTCACTGGTGCCGGTCTATGGAGTGGGGCTCCTGAAACTGGCCGGCAGGTCTGGAAGGTGCCGGGGGTGAGTTTGATCTTTCGTTGGGCCGTTCTGGCCATTGCCGCGGTTCTCGCCTTCAGCGCGACGGCCCATGCCCAGCGCGGCGGAGCCGGCGCTCCTGCAGCGGCGGGCGGAACGATCACCGCCATTCAGATTCAAGGCAACGTCCGCGCCGAAGCCGAAACGATTCGCTCCTACCTTCAGCTCAAGGAAGGCCAGCCCTACGACGCGGCCGCGGCCGACCGCTCGCTGAAGGCGCTGTTCGGGACCGGGCTCTTCTCGGATGTCACGATCGACATGCAGGGCTCGACCCTGGTGGTGAAGGTCACTGAGAACCCGATCATCAACCGCGTCGCCTTCGAGGGTAACAGCAAGATCGAGGACGACAAGCTGCGCGACGAGGTGCAGTCCAAACCGCGTCAGGTCTTCACGCGTGCGCGGGTGCAAGCCGACGTCGAACGCATCCTCACGATCTATCGCCGCGGCGGCCGTTACAACGCTTCGGTCGACCCCAAGATCATCAAGCTCGACCAGGGCCGCGTCGATCTCGTCTTCGAGATCAACGAAGGCAATGTCACGGGCGTCCAGCGCATCAGCTTCGTCGGCAACGAGGCGTTCCGGGACAGCACGCTGCGCGGCAAGATCCGCACGAGCGAGAGCTGCGTGGTATCGCTTTCTGTCGTCAGACGACCGCTACGACCCCGACCGCCTCAACCTCGACCGCGAACTGCTGCGCAAGTTCTACCTCACCGAGGGCTACGCGGATTTCCGTGTCGTGTCGGCCGTCGCCGAGCTCGCTCCCAACCGCGAGGGCTTCTTCATCACCTTCACCATCAGCGAGGGCGAGCGCTACAAGTTCGGCAAGGTCGAGGTCTCGACGCGCTTCCAGGGGCTCGATGTCGACGTCCTCAAGAGCTACCTCACGATGGCGGAGGGCGACTGGTACGACGCCAGCGAGGTCGAAAAGACCGTCACCGCGCTGTCGGACGCTCGTGGGTTCGCTGGGCTACGCGTTCGTCGATGTCCGTCCCAACATCCGGCGCAACAAGGACAACCTCACGGTCGACGTGACCTTCGACATCCAGGAAGGGCCGCGAGTCTATGTCGAGCGCATCAACATCTCGGGCAATACGCGCACCCTCGACAAGGTGATCCGCCGCGAATTCCGCCTGGCCGAGGGTGACGCGTTCAGCACCGCCAAGGTGCGCCGCAGCCAGGAGCGCCTGAAGAATCTCGGTTTCTTCGAGAAGGTCGACGTGTCGGCGGCGCCCGGATCGTCGCCCGACAAGACCAACCTCGAGGTCCAGGTGGTCGAGCAGAGCACCGGCGACATCTCCTTCGGCGCCGGCTTCTCGACCACGTCGGGCATCCTGGGTGACATCTCGGTCAAGGAACGCAATCTGCTGGGCAAGGGCCAGGAGCTTCGCCTCGGCCTGTCGATCGGCACCTTGAGCACCCTGATCGACCTCAGCTTCACCGAGCCCTATTTCCTGGACCGTCCCATGGCGGCTGGCTTCGACATCTTCCGGACGTCGAACGACCGCCAGGCCGTCGCCTCCTATAGCGACGCCAGCCTCGGCTTCGCACTGCGCGCCGGCTGGGCCTACACCGAGCACACGCGGCAGACCGTTCGCTACACCCTGCGCCAGACCGACATCTACAACGTGCAGCCCTACGCTTCGCAGATCGTCCAGTTGAATGCCGGCACGTCGGTGGTCTCGGAAGTCGCCGAAACGGTCGCCTGGGATACCCGCGATACGCGCCTCAACACGACAAAGGGCTTGCTGATACGAAACACGCTGGCCGTGGCCGGCTTGATCGGCACGGAGCAGTATTTCCGCACCACGGCCGATGCCGTCTATTACCGGAGCATCTTCGAGGATGTCGTCGCCTCGATCGGTGGCTCGATCGGCGCGGTGATCCCCTACAACGGCTCATCGCTGCGGTTGAACAACCTGTTCTTCGTCGGCGGCGACAACTTGCGCGGCTTCGCGGTCGGCGGCATCGGACCGCGCGATTCGATCACGACCGACGCGCTGGGCGGCACTTATTTCTATACCGGGACGACCGAACTCAGCTTCCCGCTGGGCCTGCCCAAGGAGATCGGAATCCTCGGCAAGGCGTTCGTCGATGTCGGTTCCCTGTGGGGCCTGGGCGGTCCGGCGCAGTACAGCACCTCGGTCCTCACCAGCAACACGATGCGCGTGTCGACCGGTCTCGGCATCCAATGGATATCGCCATTCGGTCCAATCCGTATAGACTACGCTTTCCCGCTGGTTCAGGACCCGTGGGACAAGACCGAGAACTTCCGCTTCGGCTTCGGCACGCGCTTCTGAGGACGTCGCTGTCATGAACATCCAGACCGACAAGACCAGCCTTGCAGGGGCGACGGCGGTGGATATCAAGCGGATCCTGCAGATGATTCCCCACCGCTATCCGATGCTCATGGTCGACCGCGTGGTCGATATGCGGCTCGACCACAGCGCCGTCGGCATCAAGAACGTCAGCATCAATGAGCCGTTCTTCCAGGGCCACTTCCCCTCGGAACCGGTGATGCCGGGCGTGCTGATCGTCGAGGCGATGGCCCAGACCGCCGCCGTGCTGGTCGTCTCCACCTTCGGTGCAGAATTGGAAGGCAAGCTGGTCTACTTCATGTCGATCGACGGTGCGCGCTTCCGCCGCCCGGTCGTGCCGGGAGACCGTCTCGAATTGCACGTCGAGAAGGTGCAAAGCCGCGCCAACGTCTGGAAATTCTCCGGCAAGGCGCTGGTCGAGGGCAAGGTCGCGGCGGAAGCGACCTTCGCCGCCATGATCCGCGACAGGCAACCATAGAGGAGGGGGGGGAAGATGCCCGACACCGCCGCCAACTACCGCATGCTGCACACGATGATCCGGGTCAGGGATCTCGACAAGTCTCTCGCCTTCTATACGGGGCCGATGGGCATGAAGCTGCTGCGCAAGCGCGAGGTACCGGCCGGCAAGTACACGCTTGCCTTCGTCGGCTACGGCGAGGAGAGCGAGCACTGCGCCATCGAGCTGACCTTCAACTGGGGGCAGGAGAAGCCCTACGAGCTGGGCACCGGCTTCGGCCATCTCGCCGTCGGCGTCCCCGACGTCTACGGCATGTGCGAAGAGGTCACCAAGGCCGGCGGCAAGGTCACGCGCCCGGCCGGACCGGTGCAGCACGGGACCACGGTGATCGCCTTCGTGGAAGATCCCGACGGCTACAAGATCGAGTTGATCGAGCGCAAGTAGGGCCGACTACAGGCAGCTCCGGCTACAGGATCATCCGCCAGTTCGCCACGGCGACAAGCGCCAGGCCCGCCGCCAGCGCCAGGACGAACATCCGCACCATCCAGCCCGGACGGCGGAAATTGTCGTTGGCCGGCCGGCCGAGCCGCACGACGCGCGGCATCGGCCTCGGTTTTTGCGCGACCGCCCAGGTCTTCGCCAGGCGCGGTCCATACGACGTTCTTGCCATGTCCTCTCGCTTTCCCCCCGGGCAGCGAATTGAATTGCCTTAGATTTGGGCCTTTTTTCAGGCCCTCATGTGCAGCGGCTTGTAGGGCCGCTCGGTCTGGCCATTGTAGAGCTGGCGCGGGCGGCCGATCTTCTGGTCGGGATCCTCGATCATCTCGTTCCACTGCGCAATCCAGCCGACGGTGCGCGCCACGGCGAACAGCACGGTGAACATCGAGGTCGGGATGCCGATCGCCCGGAAGATGATGCCCGAGTAGAAGTCGACGTTGGGATAGAGCTTCTTGGAGATGAAGTAATCGTCCTTGAGCGCGATCTGCTCCATTTCCATGGCCAGCTCGAGCAGCGGATCGTGCTCGATGCCGAGCGAGGTCAGCACCTCGTGGCAGGTCTGGCGCATCACCTTGGCGCGCGGATCGTAGTTCTTGTAGACGCGGTGACCGAAGCCCATCAGGCGGGTGTGGTCCTGCTTGTCCTTCACGCGGCTGAGGAAGCCCGGGATGTTCTGCTTGCCGCCGATCTCGTTCAGCATGTTGATGACGGCCTCGTTGGCGCCGCCGTGGCTCGGGCCCCACAGCGAGGCGATGCCGGCGGCGATGCAGGCGAACGGATTGGCGCCCGAAGAGCCGGCGAGGCGGACCGTCGAGGTCGAGGCGTTCTGCTCGTGGTCGGCGTGCAGCATCAGGATGCGGTCGACCGCCTTCTCGAGCACCGGGTTGATCTCGTATTCCTCGGCCGGCACCGAGAACATCATGCGCAGGAAGTTGGCCGAGTAGCTGAGATCGTTGCGCGGATAGATGAAGGGCTGGCCGACCGAATACTTGTAGGCCATGGCGGCGATGGTCGGCATCTTGGCCACCAGCCGGTACGAGGCGATCATGCGCTGGTGCGGATCGTGGATGTCGAGCGAGTCGTGGTAGAAGGCCGAGAGCGCGCCGACCACGCCGCAGCACACCGCCATCGGATGGGCGTCGCGGCGGAAGCCGCGATAGAACTGGCTGAGCTGCTCGTGAACCATCGTGTGGTTCGTGATGTCCTTGACGAACTTTTCCTTCTGCGCCTTGTTCGGCAGCTCGCCCTTCATCAGGAGGTAGGAGCATTCCATGAAGTCGCTCTGCTCGGCGAGCTCGGCAATATTGTAGCCGCGATAGAGCAGGACGCCTTCGTCGCCGTCGATGTAGGTGATCTTCGAGGCGCAGGAGCCGGTCGAGGTGAAGCCCGGGTCGTAGGTGAACATCCCGGCATCGCCGTAGAACTTGCGGATATCGACCAGACGCGGTCCGATGGTGCCGTGGATGATCGGCATTTCGTAGGATTTGCCGGTTTCGTTGTCGGTCAGCGTGGCGGTCGATTTGGCCATTTGAAAACTCTTTCGGCTCGAATTGGCGGGCTCCAGGCCACCCTAACAAGCCGCCTCCGGAGGCGCAATTGTGCAGCCAAACCGCTATTTCGCGGGGCGTAGCAGGCCGGCGATCCGGCCGTCGATGATGGCGAGCCCCGTGCCGATCAGCGCCATGCCGGCGACCTGCCGCGGCTCCAGGCGTTCGCCCAGGACGGCCGCGCCCAGCAGGATGGCGGTGACCGGTATCAGGAAAGTGACCAGCAGCAGGTTGGTGGCGCCGGCGGCGGCCAGAATGCGGAAATACAGAACGTAAGCCAGAGCCGTCGACAGCACGGCCAGGCCGCCGAGCGCCGCCCAGACCGTGGGCGAGGGCAAGCCCGGCAGCGTCCACGGCTGGTCCGCGGCCAGCATGATCGGCAGAATCAACACGGTACTTGCAGTGACTTGTCCGGCGGCGGCCTCGATGGGCGCAATCTTCATCGCTTTGAAGCGGCGCCCGTAGACGCCGGCGAAGGCATAGGAAAGGGCCGCGCCCAGGCAAGCCAGCTCTCCCCAGGTGCCCGAGCCCTCGACAAGCATTTCAGGTCCGATCAGCACCGCCACGCCGGCGAAGCCCGCGAGCAGAGCGGCGATCTTGGCGGCGTCGATCTTCTCGTCCCGCGTGAGGGCGTGGGCGACCAGCAGGGTGAAGAGCGGCGTGGTGGCGTTCAGGATCGAGGCCAGGCCCGAGGCGATGTGCGTCTGACCCCAGAAGATCAGGCTGAACGGCAACGCGTTGTTCAGCAAGCCCATGCAGAAATAGGCCGACCAAGGAGCGGCGCGTCGAAAGGGATTCGTGCCGGTTGCGACCAGGAGGATGTCGAGCACGAATGCCGCGAGCGCCACCCGTGCGAACACCACGGTGAATGGTCCCAGCTCGCCGATCGCCACCTTGGCGAAGAAGAACGAGCCGCCCCACAGGACGGAAAGCGACAGCAGCCAGATCCAGACGCGCAGGGCCATCGCCGCTACTGTGGCGGTCTGCGCGCGCCGTTCTATCCGCTGGCGGCGAGCAATCTCGCTTTGGTCTCGGCCGGCCCCAGGATCGCCAGCACCTCGAAGATGCCCGGCGACGCGGTCGAGCCGCTGAGCGCGACCCGAAGCGGCTGGGCGACCTGGCCCAGCTTCACGCCTTCGGCCTCGGCGAAGCGGCGGATCGCGTCCTCGACCTGCTTCTCGCTCCAGTTCGCGGCTTCGGCCTCGAGCGCCACGGCGAGCTTGGCGAGCAGCGCCTTGGCCTCGGGCGTGAGCTGGCCGCGCGCCTTGTCGTCGGCGATCGGCGGCGCGCCGCTGCGGGCATAGAAGAGGAGATTGTCCGAAAGCTCGACCAAGGTGCGCGAGCGCTGCTTCACCCCGCCCAGGCCGCGCGTCAGGCGCTCCAGGCCGACCGGATCGACCTTGCCGCCGAGCTTGGCCTCGAGGCCGGGCAGCACCAGCGCCAGGAGCTCTGCGTCGGGCGTCTCGCGCAGGTAGTGCGCATTGAGGTTGGTGAGCTTCGCCAGATCGAAGCGCGCGGCCGACCGGCCGACGCCCGGCAGGTCGAACCATTCGATCGCCTGCTCGGTCGAGATGATCTCGTCGTCGCCATGACCCCAGCCCAGCCGCAGCAGGTAGTTGCGCAGCGCCGCCGGCAGGAAACCCATGTCGCGATAGGCGTCGACGCCCAGCGCGCCGTGGCGCTTGCTGAGCTTGGCGCCGTCGGGACCGTGGATCAGCGGGATATGGGCATAGACCGGCTCCGGCCAGCCCATGGCGTGGATGATCTGGAGCTGGCGGAAGGCATTGTTCAGGTGATCGTCGCCGCGGATCACGTGCGTGACGCCCATGTCCTGATCGTCGACGACGACGGCCAGCATGTAGGTCGGCGTGCCGTCGGCGCGCAGCAGGATCATGTCGTCCAGAACGGGCGTTCTCGACCGTGACCTCGCCCTGCACGGCGTCCTGGATCACCGTCTGGCCGCCCTGCGGCGCCTTGAGGCGCACGACCGGCGCCACGCCGGCCGGCGCGTCCTTGGGGTCGCGATCGCGCCAGCGGCCGTCATAGCGCATCGGCACGCCGGCGCGGCGTTGCTGCGTCGCGCATTTCCTCGAGCTCCTTGGGCGAGGCGTAGCAGTAGTAGGCCTTGCCCATGGCCAGCATCTGATGCGCCACTTCGGCGTGCCGCGCCGCGCGGGCGAACTGGTAGGTGACCTCGCCATCCCACGGCAGGCCGAGCCAGGACAGGCCATCGAGGATGGCTTCGATGGCAGGCACGGTCGAGCGCGCGCGGTCGGTGTCCTCGATGCGCAGCAGGTACTTGCCGCCGTGATGGCGGGCGAACAGCCAGTTGAACAGCGCGGTGCGCGCGCCGCCGATATGCAGGTAGCCGGTCGGCGAGGGGGCGAAGCGGGTAACGACTGTCATTGCTCTGGGTATGTGCGGGGGGTTGCCGCATTTCGGCTGGGAATACGAGTGGCGTTCGTGGGCGTCCTCGGCTGTGTATAGAGGCTCGCTATTGCCGAGTCATTCGTCCGCTGGACGCGGTGTGCTTCCGCTTCCGGTGTGGGCGGTAGGCCGCAGTCGTGGGCCGCAAAAGGAGAGACGCCCAGCCGCCGTGGGGAAAGGCTGCAACCGTTGCTTGCTTTACATTTCGGCCGGAATAGCGCGCCGTAGATAGGCGAGCGTTTCTGCCCTGTCGAACAACGGAGGGAGACGGCGTGGCGGGGGCACGCACCTGGATCCTCGATCAGCTCGACGCCGAGCGCAGCCGCTGGATGCTGTGGCTGCCGGTGGCGATGGGGCTGGGCATCGCGATCTATTTCGAGCTGCCGAGCGAGCCCGCGCTGTGGCTGGGGCCGGCGCTGGCGGCGGGCGCGCTGGTCCTGGTCTTCCTCGCGCGGTCGGGCAGCCTCGCCCGGGCGCTCGCCATCGGCGCGGTCGCCGCCGCCGCCGGTCTTGGCCTCGTGGCATGGCGTACCGCGAGCCTGGCGGCGCCGACCCTCAGCCGGCCGCTGTTCAGCATCAATGTCGAGGGCCGCATCGCCGACATCCAGCGCCTGCCGGAAAGCGTGCGGGTCGTGCTCGAGGCGGTGCGCCTCAAAGGCAACAACGTGCCGCCGGTCGAGATGATGCCGGCGCGCGTGCGCGTGTCGCTCTCCAAGGGCGCGCCGCCGATCCATGTCGGCGACCGGCTGCTGGTGCTCGCCAACCTCTCGCCGCCGGCCGGACCGGCCGCACCAGGCGCCTTCGATTTCCAGCGCGTCGCCTGGTATCAGCAGCTGGGCGGCGTGGGCTATGCGCTGGCGCCGGCCACCGTCATCGACCATGGCCGGCCCGACGGCATCGTGCGCACCATCGACGGGCTGCGCGCCGACATCACGGCGCGCATCCTGGCCGCGCTGCCCGGACCCGAAGGCGGCGTGGCCGCAGCGCTGCTGACCGGCGAGCAGACCGCCGTCGACAAGGACATCACCCAGGCCATGCGCGATTCGGGCCTCGCCCATATCCTGTCGATCTCCGGCCTGCATATCGTGTTCGTGATCGCCCTGGTGATGGGCGTTCTGCGCTATGCCATTGCGCTGGTGCCGCCGCTGGCGCTGCGCATCGACGCCAAGAAGGTGGCCGCCGTGGTCGCGCTGCTGGCGGCGCTGTTCTACACCGCGCTGGCCGGCGCGCCGGTGCCGGCGCAACGCTCGTGCGCCATGGCAGGCTTCGCCCTGATCGCCATGCTGCTCGACCGCACGGCGCTGTCGCTCCGCCTGGTTGCGTGGTCGGCGGTCATCGTGCTGCTCGCCGCGCCGGAGTCGTTGACCGGTGCCTCGTTCCAGATGTCCTTCGCCGCGGTCGTGGCGCTGATCGCCGCCTGGGAGATGGCGGCCCCGCTGGCGCCGGCGCCTGCACGAGCGCGCCGAGCATCTCAGGCATCGGTGGGTGTGGCGGCTGGCTGGCGGTTTCGCGGCCAGCCTGGCCACCACCTTGATCGCCTCGGTCGCCACCGGCGCCTTCGCTGCCTATCACTTCAACCGCCTGTCGCTGCTGGGCGTCGTCGCCAACCTGCTGGGCGTGCCGCTCACCGGTTTCTGGATCATGCCGTGGGGCCTTTTGGCCATGCTGCTGATGCCGTTCGGCCTGGAGCGCTTCGCCCTGGTGCCGATGGGCTGGGGCGTCGAGGGCCTGGACGCCATCGCCCGCCACGTCGCCGACTGGCCGCAGGCCGCCATGCTGGTGCCGTCGCTGCCCGGCGCCAGCCTGTGGCTGCTGACGGTGGGCGGACTCTGGCTCTGCCTGTGGCGTCGCCGCTGGCGCTTTGCCGGCCTGCCGGTCGCGATCGGCGGCCTGCTGCTCGCGCCGCCACCCACGCCCGACCTGCTGATGAGCGAGGACGGCCGGGTGCTCGGCCTGCGCGACGAACGGGGCATGGTCCACATCGCCTCGGCCCGCACCGACCGCTTCGTCAGCGACGCCTGGGCGCGGCGCAGCGGCCAGGAAGGCGCCAAGCGCTGGACGGTGAGCGCCGACCAGCAGGCCGCCGGTCTCGGCTGCAGCACCGGGCTCTGCCGCTGGCGCAAGGGGCCGTGGCGCATCGCGCTGGTGAGCGACGACCGAAGGCTGGCCGAGGCCTGTGGCAGCGCCGACATCGTGCTTGTCGACCGTCGATGCGCAGGGCCGTTGCCGCGGGCCACGGCTGGTGATCGATCGGCGCGACGCCTGGCGCGAGGGCGCCCAGGCGCTGTGGCTCGACGAAGCGGGCGTGCGGCGCGAGACCGCCAACGGACGACGCGGCGATCGGCCGTGGGTCCCCAACAGCTCGGCGCGCCAAGCGGCACCGGTCAAGGCCCCTGGCGCGTAGCTGCCGCGCATGGGCGGCGCTGACGTCCACGGCAAGGATAAGAATAGGGAGGGAACTGCCTTGGCGTCCTCGAACATCCGCGCTTCGCGGCGCCATGCCCTCAAGCTGCAGGGAGCGGGTGGCCTGGCGTTTGCCGCGCCCGCCATCATCCGCAGGTCGCCTGCGCGGGCGCAGACGGCGACGCCGCTGCTGATGGATGGGTTTCCGCAGTTCCCGCAGTTCCCGCTAGTGATCCGGCAATCAGCATCGGGCGATGTTGCGGCGCAAGTCGGGCCAGCCGCCGGGAATTTCCGCAATTAGCGCAATTTCCGCTAGTGGTTTGCCAATCGGCGGGTCGACATCCCGGCGCAAGGCGGGGCGGCCGCCGACGGGCGGGTCGCCCGAGGCGTTGCGAACCTGATGACATGAATGCCGGCGGCTGCACGGCGCTGCTCCTCAGATGGTTTGCTCAAGAGTAGATGGCCCCGACTGAAGTAATAGTCAAGTCAAATTAGGAAAGACTTAAGTATCCGAGTTTCTGCGCACCATTTCCGCAGAAACTCGGCTTGGTGGGGCAGCGCAGTTTAAGGAGGTGGTTTGCTTCCCCTGCACAGAATTCGAGCGGGATGCTTGGTTGGCTTGAGCACAAACGCCTCACCCTGAGGAGCATCGCGCAGCGATGCGTCTCGAAGGGTGGGCAACATCGAGATTGTTCCCACCCTTCGAGACGCGGCCTGCGGCCGCTCCTCAGGGTGAGGTCATTCGATGTGAACGCGTAACGCCGCCTTGAGTAGCGCGTCCGCATGAGCATGAAAGACGCGCCACTGGAGTTGGCCACCAGCGAGGCAGACCTTCGGGGATGAAACCGCATTTGGAGCGCGGACCTCCAGGTCCGCTCAAACTCATGATGCGGACCTGGAGGTCCGCGCTCCGCCGAGTCGCCGTTAGTTTCTTGCTAGGGGCGGGCCCCAGGGAAGATGGTCGTCCAATCGGGATCTTAGTTGTAGCGCCGATAGAGCCCGGCGAGGCGGCCCTGGATCTTGACCCGGTCGGGGCCGAAGATCCGCGTCTCGTAGGCGGCGTTGGCCGGCTCGAGGGCGATCGAGGCGCCCTTGCGGCGCAGGCGCTTCAGCGTGGCTTCGGTGTCGTCGATCAGCGCCACCACGATCTCGCCGTTCTCCGCGGTATCGGCGCTCTTGATGATGGCGATGTCGCCGTTCTGGATGCCGGCCTCGACCATCGAATCGCCCTGCACCTCGAGGCAGTAGTGCGCCCCCGAGCCGAGCAGGGTGACGGGCACGTCGACGGTGGTGGAATTGTCGCGCAGCGCCTCGATCGGCGTGCCGGCGGCGATCCGGCCGTAGAGCGGCAGGCTGAGCGCCTGCGCCTCGTTGGCGACCTGGATGGCGCCGGCGAGCGGCACCCGCTCGCCGCGGATGACTTGCGGCACGAAGCCTTCGCGGCTTTCGGCGAAGCCGGAGCGCGCGAGCATGGGCATGACATTGGGCGCGGGCATCGCCGCGGCATCGGGCAGCTTCAGAACCTGCAGGGCCCGCGCGCGGTGCGGCAGGCGGCGCAGGAAGCCGCGCTCCTCCAGCCCGGTGATCAGCCGGTGGATGCCCGACTTGGATTTCAGCCGAAGCGCCTCCTTCATCTCGTCGAACGACGGTGAGACACCGTCGTCGTTGAGGCGCTTGTTGATGAACATCAGGAGTTCGTTTTGCTTGCGGGTTAGCACCGTCTTCTCCCCAGAACGCCTACCAGATTTCGGAACAAATCCTGAAACCCGGCACATGTTCTAGTTTAGTTCTGCCTCCGGGTCAAGTTTTCCCGAGGGACTTGGGGATGGAGGGGGGATCAGTAGCCGCCGGGGAGAACAGAAAGATCGATCACCTGCACGATATCGCCGGCCTTGCGCGCCGGGTCGTGCGGCGGCCGCACCAGAAAGCCGGAAGACCACGCGAGCACCGAGAGCATCGAGCTGTCCTGCACCGGATGGGGCTCGACGGTGAGGCTGCCGTCGGCCGCTCGCGTCAGCTTCGATCGGACATAGTCCTCGCGAATGTCGTTTGCCTTGACGTCGACGGCCAGCCGCGCCGGCCGGGTGGCGACGGGGTCGCCGGGCTGGCCCAGCATGCGCTCCATCGCGGGCTTCATGAACAGGAGCGCGCAGACCATGGTCGAGACCGGATTGCCCGGCATGCCGAGCACGCGGGCGCGGTCCTTGGCGGCGAACATCAGCGGCTTTCCCGGGCGCATGGCGATGCGCCAGAAATCCATGTCGAAGCCCTGGGCCTTGAGCGCGGCCTGGACGAGGTCATGGTCGCCGACCGAGGCGCCGCCCAGGGTGACCAGCAGGTCGTGCTGCGCGCCGGCAGCGATGCGGTCCTCGATCAGCTTGGGGTCGTCGCGGGCGATGTCGAACAGGGTCGGGTCGCCGCCCCAGGCGCGCACCAGGGCCGCGACCGCGATGCCCGAGGAGGAGACGATCTGGTTGCGGCCGATCGGCTCGCCCGGCATCACCAGCTCGTCGCCGGTCGAGAGGATGGCGATCCGCGGCTTCCGGCGCACCGAGAGCCACGGCAGGTTCATCGCCGCCGCCAGCGCCACGTCGCGCGTGGTGAGGGTGCGGCCCGGCGCGAAGGGGCTGTCGCCGGCCGTGAAGTCGAGCCCGGCCCTGCGGATGTGGCGGCCGATGCGCGGCGGATCGAGCACGGTGATCTTGACGCCGTCAGCTTTGGTGTCCTCCTGGATCACGATCGAATCGGCGCCCATGGGCAAGGGCCCGCCGGTGAAGATGCGCACGGTTTCGCCTGGCTTCAGCGCGTGATCGTAGGAGCCGCCGGCCGGCGCCTGGCCGACCAGGGTCAAGGTCGCGGGCACCGCCGGAACGTCCTCGGTGCGCACGGCATAGCCGTCCATCGCCGACAGGTCGGCCGGCGGCTGGGTCAGGCGCGCCTTGGGCGGCTCGGCCAGCACGCGGCCGGCCGCATCGGCCACCGAGACCGTCTCGGCCGGGAGCTTGTCGAAGGCCGCAACCACGCGGGCATGGGCGTCGCGAACGGAGAGCATGGGACTCATGGCTGGGGGCGCGCGACTCCAGTCGCGCGTCTTTGTCGAACACACGGAAGACCGCGCCACTGGAGTGGCGCGCCCCCAGCGACGAGAGAGGCCCTAACCATTCCACGTACCCGACTTGGTCAGGCGCGCCTTGGGCGGCTCGGCCGGGAGCTTGTCGAAGGCCGCAACCACGCGGGCGTGGGCGTCGCGAACGGAGAGCATTGGGCTCATGGTTTCCTCTCCCGTCTTCGGGGGAGGTGCCCCGTCATACGGGGCGGAAGGGGAAAGCCCCAGAGACGATCGTGGAAAGTTTCAGATCTGAAATCGGCATGCAGCCGGACTGGGGCTTTCCCCCTCCGGCCCTGCGGGCCACCTCCCCCGTCTGACGGGGGAGGAAAGTAACGAGACCTAGCCATCCCAACTTCCCGACTTGCCGCCCGACTTGTGGAGCAGCCGGACGTCGGAGATCACCATGCCACGATCGACCGATTTGCACATGTCGTAGACGGTGAGGGCGGCCACGGAGGCGGCGGTCAGCGCCTCCATCTCGACGCCGGTACGGCCTTTCAGCTTGCAGGTCGCCTCGATGTCGACGGCGCGGCGCTTGGCGTCGATCGAAAGCTGGACGTCGACCGAGCTCAGCGCCAGCGGGTGGCAGAGCGGGATCAGCTCGGGCGTCCTCTTGGCGGCCATGATTCCGGCAAGCTGGGCCACCGCCAGCACGTCGCCCTTGGCGGCCTTCTTGTCGCGGATGAGCTTCAGCGTCGCGGCCTGCATGGTGACGCTGGCCCGCGCCACGGCCACGCGCTCAGTGATGTCCTTGGCGCCGACATCGACCATGCGGGCATTGCCGGTGTCGTCGAAATGCGTGAGCGCCTTGCGGCTCATGCCGCCTCGCGCACCAGCATCGCGCGCACGGCGGCCTCCACGTCAGGCTTGCGCATGAAACTCTCGCCGATCAGGAAGGCCGAGGCGCCGACCTTGGCCATGCGCAGCAGGTCGGCCGGCGAGCCCAGCCCGCTCTCGGCCACCAGCACGCGGTCCTTGGGCACCAGGGGCGCCAGCTGCTCGGTGGTGGCGAGGTCGACCGCGAGGGTCTTCAGGTTGCGGTTGTTGACGCCGATCAGGTCGCTGTCGATCTTGAGCGCGCGCTCGAGCTCGGCCGCGTCGTGCACCTCGACCAGCACATCCATGCCCCATTTGTGGGCGAGCGTCGTGAGCTCCTTCGCGAGTGCGTCGTTGAGGCAGGCCATGATCAGCAGGATGCAGTCCGCCCCCAGCGCCCGCGCCTCGGGCACCTGGTAGGGATCGATCATGAAGTCCTTGCGCAGCACCGGCAGCTTGGTGGCGCGCCGCGCCTGCGTCAGGAATTCGTCCTTGCCCTGGAAGTAGGGGCCGTCGGTCAGGATCGAGAGACAGGTGGCGCCGCCGCGCTCGTAGGCGAGGGCGAGGGCAGGCGGATCGAAGTCCTCGCGGATCAGGCCCTTGCTGGGCGAGGCCTTCTTGATCTCGGCGATCAGGCCGTAGCGGCCCGAAGCGATGGCGGCCTTGAGCGCCCGGGCGAAACCGCGCGGCGAATCGTTGTCGCGCGCCAGGGCCTCGACCATGCGCAGCGGCCGCTGCGAGATGCGGCCGGCGATGTGCTGGCGCTTGTCGGCGACGATCTTGTCCAATGTATCGCCGCTCATGCGCAGATCCTCTTCAGGGTTTCGAGCGCAGCCTTTGCCTTGCCCGAGTCGATCGACTGTACGGCGAGTGCGGCGCCCTGCTTCAGGTCTGCAGCCTTGCCCGCGACCATCAAGGCCGCGGCGCTGTTTAGCACCACGATGTCGCGAAAGGCATTCTTCTCGCCGCGCAGCACCTTGTGGATGGCCTCGGCATTGTGGGCGGGATCGCCGCCCTTGAGTTCGGCCAGCCCCGCGCGCTTCACGCCGATCTCCTCGGGGGCGATCTCGATCTCGCGCACCTTGCCGTCCTCGAGCGAGGCGGCCCAGGTGGCCGTCGTGGTGGTGATCTCGTCCATGCCGTCCTGGCCGTGCACGACCAGGGCGCGTTCCAGCCCGAGCTCGCCCAGCCCCTCGGCCACGGGACGGAGCCAGCGCCGGTCGAACACGCCCACGAGCTGGCGCTTGACCAGTGCGGGGTTCGACATCGGGCCCAGGAGATTGAAGATGGTGCGGTTGGGGGCAAGCTCGCTGCGCGGGCCGGCCACGTTGCGCATGGCGCTGTGATGGTGCGGCGCCATCAGGAAGCACACATTGGCCTCGACCAGCGCCTGCTCGAGCTTCTCGACCGGCAGCTCCAGCCCGATGCCCAGCGCCGCCAAAACGTCGGCCGCGCCGGACTTGGAGGTGAAGGCGCGGTTGCCGTGCTTGGCGACCGGGACGCCGGCGCCGGCGACGACCAGGGCCGAGCAGGACGAGACGTTATAGGTGCCGTGGTGATCGCCGCCGGTGCCCACGATATCCATGGCGCCCGCCGGCGCGCGCACCTTGTGCACCTTGGCGCGCAGCGCCCGGGCGCCGCCGGCCAGCTCCTGGGCGGTCTCGCCGCGCACCTTCAGGCCCATCAGGAAGGCGCCCATCTGGGCCGGGGTGGCGTCGCCCGAGGTCATGATGTCGAAGGCGCGCTCGGCCTCGTCGATGCCCAGGGTCTCGCCGTTGCCCACCTTGGCCAGAAGGGCGCGAAAATCGTCGATGTCGCCGCTCACGTCGTCCTCGTTTTTGCCTCTTGCCGGTCGGCCCAAGGCGCGGCTAGCTATATCACATGGCTCAAGAACTCATCCTCAAGGTCACCGGCATGGATTGCGACGGCTGCGTCAAAGCCGTCACCCGCGCCGCCACCGGGGCGGGCACCGCCCCGATCTCTGTCGATCTCAAGAGCGGCGAGATGCGCCTTCCCGAAGGGGCGGACGTGCCGGCCATCACCAAGGCGATCCAGCGCGCGGGCTTCGGCGTCGCCTCCTAGCCCTGACAGCCTGAGGGGGGGACGGCCGCTGTGCGCGAGCCGGAACGCCCCGTTGTGCCTGAATAATCGGGCGCCATAGCGTCCGAAAATTCACTTGTGGGCGCGCTGAACAATGCTCAATTGAACGATATTTTAGTTAATAAAATCAAATGGTTTTGATGAATTCTTAAAGCAATTCGCCGGAGACCTTGCCGAACTCATAAGCATGCTTATATTGGGCATACTCAAGAGTAGGACCCGATGGATCATCCAGAGCGCAATTTCGGCTTTCTCCTGCACGACGTGGCCCGCCTGATGCGCAAGCGCTTCGAGCAGAACGCGCGCGGGCTCGGGCTCACGCGCGCGCAGTGCTCGGTGCTGGCGCATCTGTCGCGCCATGAGGGCATCCAGCAGGGCGGCCTGGCCGACATTCTCGAAATCGAGCCGATCACGCTGACGCGTCTGCTCGACCGCCTCGAAGAGGCAGGGTTCGTGGAGCGGCGCGCACATCCCAAGGATCGTCGGATCCGGCTGCTGCATCTCACCGAGAAGGCGCACCCGCTGATTGGTGAAATTTTTTCGATTGGCGCCGCCACCCGCGGCGAGGCGTTGGAGGGCGTGGCCGAGGCGGAGCGCGAGCGGCTGTTCGCGATCCTGTCCAGCATGAAGGCCAACCTGCTCGCCAAGGCGACCGCGGGCTCGGCCGGCGAGAGGAGAGCTAGTCATGGCTAACCGAAACCTGTTCCGGCGACTCGGCCTCGCCGACGAGGTCGCGGCCCCCACCCTGGCGAAGCTCAGGCAACCCAGGACGCTGCGGCGCGTGCTGTTGGCCGCGGGCCCTGTCCTGGTGCTGGCGGGCGCATTGTTCGTCTATACGACCGGCGGCCGCTACATCTCGACCGACGACGCCTACGTCCATGCCGGCAAGCTCACCGTTGCGACCGACGTGTCGGGCATCGTCTCGAACGTGGCCGTGCATGAAAGCCAGAAGGTCGAGAAGGGCGCCGTCCTGTTCACGCTCGACCAGGAACCGTTCCAGATCGCGCTGGCCGGTGCGCAGGCCAATCTCGGCACGGTGCGCAACCAGCTCACGACCCTGCAGGCGACCTACCGCCAGAAGCAGGCGCAGATCGAGCAGGCGAAGACCGACGTCGCCTTCTACGAAACCACCTTCCAGCGTCAGCAGGACCTGCTGAAGCGCGGCGTCGCCTCGCAGGCAGCCTTCGACCAGGCACGGCGCGACCTCGACTCGGCGCGCGAGCGCGTGAGCATGACGCAACAAGACGCCCAGGCGACGCTGGCGCAGCTCGGCGGCAACGCCGATGCGCCGATCGAGGAGAACGCCAACTATCTCGCCGCCAAGGCGCAGGTCGACAAGGCGCAGCGCGACTTGCGGCGCACCACCGTGCGGGCGCCGATCCCGGGCATCGTGACCAATGTCGATGCGCTGCAGGTGGGCGAGTACCTGCCGGCGGCGCAGGCGGCCTTCAGCCTGGTCTCCTCGGCCGACGTGTGGATCGAGGCCAACCCCAAGGAATCGGATCTCACCTATCTGAAGCCCGGGGCCTCGGCGACTGTCACCATTGACGCCTATCCCGGGCGCGAATGGCAGGCCACGGTGTCGAGCCTGAGCCCGGCGACGGGCACCGAGTTCTCGGTGCTGCCGGCGCAGAACGCCACCGGCAACTGGGTGAAGGTGGTGCAGCGCGTGCCGATCCGGCTCGCGGTGCAGATGCCGGCCGACGCGCCGCCGCTGCGCACCGGCATGAGCGCCACCGTCGAGATCGACACCGGCCATCGCCGCGCCCTGGGCGACCTGGTCGACGCGGCGAAGCAGTTCGTGGGGATGTGAGGGGAGGCGTCTCACCCACTCATGTTTTTCTTCTCATGTTCCTCTCCCCCTTGGGGGAGAGGCTAGGTGAGGGGGTGAACCGGAGGCTTTCTCCTGCATCACCCCCTCACCCAACCTCTCCCCCAAGGGGGAGAGGAGCATGAGATGAGGAGGTTGAGTTGACGACCTGAACACATGACCATGCAAACCGCCGCCCCCAAATCCAAGCACCTCGTCCTGCTGACGGCCTGCACCATGCTCGCCACCATCATGCAGGCGCTGGACACGACCATCGCCAACGTGGCGCTGCCCTACATGCAGGGCTCGCTGTCGGCGACCGTCGACCAGATCAACTGGGTGCTGACCTCGTATATCGTGGCCGCGGCGATCGCCACGCCCGTCACCGGCTTCCTCGAGGCGCGGTTCGGGCGCAAGCGGCTGTTCCTGATTGCGGTCGCGGGCTTCACCGGCGCCTCCGTCCTGTGCGGCCTCGCCCAGACCTTGCCCGAGATGGTGATGTTCCGCCTGGTCCAGGGCCTGTTCGGCGCGTCGCTGGTGCCGCTGTCGCAGGCGGTGCTGCTCGATTCGTATCCCAAGGAGAAGCACGGCCAGGCGATGGCGATGTGGGGCGTGGGCGTCATGGTTGGCCCGATCCTGGGTCCGACCCTGGGCGGCTGGCTGACCGAGGTCTACAACTGGCGCTGGGTGTTCTACATCAACGTGCCGATCGGCATCCTGACCTTCGTCGGACTGTCGGCCTATCTCAGCGAGACCCCGACCAAGAAGGGCTCGTTCGACTGGTTCGGCTTTGCCATGCTCTCGATCGCCATCGGGTCGTTCCAGATGATGCTCGACCGCGGCGAGCAGCTCGACTGGTTCTCCTCGACCGAGATCGTGGTCGAGGGCGTGGTGGCGGCGCTCGCCTTCTACCTGTTCCTGGTGCAGACCTTCACGGCGAAGCAGCCGTTCATCGATCCGCACATCTTCAAGGATCGCAACTTCACCATCGGGCTCTGCTTCATCTTCGTGGTCGGCATCATTTTGCTCGCCTCGCTGGCCTTGATCACGCCCTACCTGCAGAACCTGATGGGCTATCCGGTGCTGACCGCGGGCCTCGTGCTGGCGCCGCGCGGCATGGGCACCATGGTCGCCATGATGATCGTCGGCCGCATCATCAACCGGGTCGACGCCCGGGTCCTGCTGGGCGCCGGCCTGCTGCTGACGGCCGAGGTGCTGTGGGAGATGACCTACTTCACGCCCGACGTCTCGCAATGGACCCTGGTCCGCACCGGCGTGCTGCAGGGCATGGGGCTGGGCTTCATGTTCGTGCCGCTCTCGACCATCACCTTTTCCACCCTGCCCGCCATGTTCCGCACCCAGGGCACGGCGCTCTACAGCCTGATGCGCAACATCGGCTCGAGCATCGGCATCTCGCTGGTGATCTTCCTGCTGACGCGCAACACCCAGATCGTGCATTCCGAGCTGGCGGGGCATGTGACGCCGTTCAACGATGCGCTGGGCGCGCTCGGGCCCGCGCAGATCTGGAACCGGGCGACGACGGTGGGCCTGGCCGCACTCAACGCCGAGGTGACCAAGCAGGCCAGCATCGTGGCCTATGCCGACGACTTCAAGCTGATGATGCTGGTGGCGCTGGTAGCCCTGCCGCTGATCTTCCTGCTGAAGCGCGCCAAGGCGCAGCCGGGCGAGACGGCGGTCCTGGAGTAAGGAGGGCGACGCTCGCCCTTGATCTATCGGCCAAATATGAAGTCGAACTTCTGGCGCATATAGCTTCGTTGGAACGGTTCACGAAGGCGCCAGATCCCGGCGTCGAGAACGAAGTGGGTCATCACGAGGCCCATGAACAGACCGTAGATCGCGCCGGCATAAGGCGGCGCCAGCCATGTCGATGCCTCTTCTGCGTGGTCCAGGAGAATCCCGCCGCACATGGCAATGGCGCATAGCTTGACGAACGAGGTCATCGCTCTTTGCTTGGTGACGCTGACGAAACCCATGAACACGAAGTATTGCAGGCCGTGCGCCAGCGTAAATCCGGCGATCGCGGACACTGCGTCGGAGAATATGTAGGTCGGCAGGAAGAACAATGTCCCGATGACGAAGAAGACAAGGCGAAGTCGATTTGTTCTCAGGATCGGGTTCCTGATCAGCGCGATGCAGAAGGAGAGGGGCACCAGCACAAGATATATCGCGGCCCCAACCTGATGAAATTGCGCAAAGATAGTCGACAGGTTTGTCGGTCCGAACTGTATGACGCTGAAGCCGCCCGAAATTCCTGCAATGGCCGACAAAGCCAGAGTGCGGCGCTCCCACACCGAAAGCGGCACACGATCGGTCCCGGCGGCGATGAAGCTCAGCAGGCCCACATTCTGTTTCTGATAGTGCCAGAGCAGCCAGCAGATGAAGATGAAGACGATGGAGAGGCGGATTGCGAAGTCGAGGAAACAGAAGGCGATGACATTGATTGCCACGATGGCGCCGGGGACGATGAGGTAGCGAACCGGCTTCGACCGGAAATGACCGCGCATGTCGTGATCGGTGTAGAACCAGCCGGTCAAGGCAACGTGGAAGTTGGAAGCGACAAAGGTGATGACGGCATAGACGCCGATTGCCGGGCTGTTTGCCGGAACGACGTGCCCCATCAGGGGCGCCAGAGCGAAGGGAAGCAGGGTCGCCAGAGAGATCAGGGCCAGGAAGAGTGGCCAGGTCCGGGTCTGCCTCGCCGCCACGATGCTGGCCGGACCGTGAAATACACCGTCGGTCATATCGACAACTCCTCGCGCGCCGCTACCAAGGTCGGACAAGGAGAGAATGCACCGGTCTTCGGATACTTCAACGACTGGAACAAATCATACAAAGCGCCGCGTCAGCCTCGCGGCGCTCGTGTGTCATTGTCCCAAAGGTTTCTAGGTATGCGAGCACTTCGATTGCAAACGCGCGCGTATCTGAGATTGTCTCAAACAATGAGCTGACCAAGCCATCGTGGATGCCCGAGGGGGAATGTATCGCGCGTTCCATGCCGCTGGACGGTGGGTTGCTTCCCGAAAGCGTCGGTGGTGGATTGCAGCAATTGCCATGGCTGCTGCGGGGCTCGTTGGGTTCCAGGTCGCGCGCGCCATCTGGATGCTTATGCGCTCCGACGAGCCGGGCAATCGAGTCCTCTATCTCTGGTTCATCGGCCTGCCGCTTTTCTTGTTCGGCTTAGGGTGGCTGACCCTCCGTCTTGGCAAAGCCTACGGCGAAAAATACTTGCAATACGAGGCTCGGCATCCGGTCGTGACGGCATGGCTTCGGGTGGGGCTTCCGCTCGCCAGCGGTCTTGCCCTTGCCGGATTGATCAAGTTCTCAACACACCACTAAAGGCATGACGACCACGAGGGTGGCGTCAAGGGGAGAACAAACCTATTCGCTGGCGATGGGCGATGTCCGCGACGGGCCCATCTTATCGTCTGACCTCTTCAGCACAATCAACAGTGCCGACGGGATACTTTCCTCGCCGACCACGATCAACGGAGTTTGCCTAGAATCCCTCTTGCTGCTTAAGCGGCCTTCATGCCCATGGCCGCGGCTTGGCGCGCATCGAAACGGCGCCGCACGTCGTCGTCGTGATGGCCCCTTATGCCCCCGCGCACCGTGCCGGGCTCGCTGGTGCCGTAGTACACCGCCCAGCTCTCGGGCAGGCGGCGCGAGTCCGGCCGCGCCAGCCAGAGCCGGTACAGGGTGCGCTTCCTGTCCGCTTCGGGATGGTCCTCGAAGCTGGTGCGCGAGTGCAGCATGGTCTGGTTGCACAGGATCTGGAGGTCGCCCGGCGCCAGGTGCATGCAGAACATGTTCTCCGGCAGGCGCAGCACGGAGTCGAAATATTCCATCGCCGCGCGCTGCAACGCGGTGAGCGGCGGCACGCCCGCGAGCTTCTGGGCGTTCTCGATGCGGTTGCGGTTCCATTTGCAGAAGATCCGGCCGTCCTCGACCGTGCAGATGGGCGTCGTATACCAGGGCGCCTCGTCTGCCGCCTCCTCGCCGTTGCGGCTGAAGGGGTAGGGGGTGGAGAGCGCCGCGGCGTAGTCGGGCCGCTCGGCCGCCACGATGGCGTGGGCGGTGGCGGCGCTCGCGCACAGGCTCATGCCGCCGGTCGGCGCCTGGTTGTAGCAGGACAGCAGCACGACATCGGAACTGTCGACATGGAAGTCGAGCTCGGCGTTCGACGAATAGCCGCGGCCGGTCGGGCTGCGATAGGTGACGCCCGCGTCCTTGACCTCGGTGATGTAGTCGCTCGCGCGGTTCTGCGGCCGGGCGACGCCGAAGTGCAGGCCGATGGCCCAGGTCATCAGCCTGAACTCGCCCGGCGTCACACCCTCGCGCGGCAGGTTCCTGACCAGCGCCATGCCGCGGCCGTCGCGGACCTCACGAAAGGCGGCCGCTAGCCTGGGACTCGCGGCGTGCAGGTCGAAGTCGTCGCGGCGCCACGTCAGGATCGGCTTGTCTATATCGCCGGCGCCGCGCACGGCGGCCAGCAGCGCGGCGCCTTCGGACGCCGACAATGGATAGATCCAACCTTGATCCGCCTCGATGTCCGCGACGGTCCACGATGAAGGTGATGGCGGGGCCATGATGTCCTCCCTCAGTCGGCCGTCATGCCGAGGCGCCGGATCGTCTCGCCGGATTCCCTGAGATCGCGCTGGAAACGCTCGGTGAAGGCGGCCGGCGATTGGCCGCCGGGCAGCGCGCAAGGGTGGCCAACGGCCGCCGACTTTATCACTCCTGCTGCCTCCCTCATCCGTGTGACGTCATTACAGCGTGCCAATTCCTTGCGGCACAAGCGGGCGCGGGACGGCCGTTTCAAGGCGCAGAACGGCTCAAGCGAAGCGCGTGCAGTCGACGAGAGGGCCGGCCGACAGAACGACGGCCTCACAGCTGGTGAACGCGGGTCGGAAGCGACACGCGATTGGTGGATGACAACGCCCTCAGGAGATGACCTGTTCTTGCTGCCCATAGGCTTGGGTATTGCCGTCCCGAAAAATTTTGTTCCGACCAGCCGGATCGGCGCTTTGCCCTGGCACGAAAATGGCTGATGATCGGCAAGTTTCTCTATAGTGAGTGCAAGAGCCCTGAAAATGACCAAGCCGGTGGTGGGTGTGATCGGAAATGCCCATGCCATCGAGGGCAAATTCAACACGCAGCTCGTGGGAAAACGCAATCTGCGGGCGGTCGCGGAAGTCGCGGGTGCGCTGCCGTTGATGTTTGCTGCTTCGCCGGACATCACCGATATCGAGGCGCTGCTCGACACCGTCGACGGGATCCTGCTGACGGGCGGCCGGGCCAATGTGCATCCGACATGCTTTGGCGTCGAGCCGGACCCGCGGCACGAGCCTTACGACCCCGATCGCGATGCCGTGGCGCTGGCGCTGATCGAGGCCTGCGTCGAGCGCGGCGTGCCGCTGTTCGGCATCTGCCGCGGCTTCCAGGAGATGAATGTCGCCTTCGGCGGCTCCCTGCATCCCGAGATCCGCGACCTGCCCGGACGCATGAACCATCGCATGCCGCGGCTGGAGAACGGCGAGGTTCATCCCGATCCGGAGGTCGTGTTCGCCGACCGCCACGAGGTCCGCCTGGCGCCGGACGGCGTGTTCTCGCGGTTGCTCGGCTGCGCGGCGATCCGCGTGAACTCGCTGCACGGGCAGGGCATTCTCGAGCTCGGCAAGCGGGTCGTCGTCGAGGGCGTGGCGGAAGACGGCACGATCGAGGCGATCCGCATCGCCGACGCGCCGGGCTTTGCGCTCGGCGTCCAGTGGCACGCAGAGTACGACCCACAGGAAAACCCGATCAATCGCGCGCTGTTCCAGGCCTTCGGCAAGGCGCTCGCGGATTATCGGGACGCGACTTAGGGTAGACCCGAATCGGCGGAACAAAGCCACCTCACCCTGAGGAGGGCGCGAAGCGCCCGTCTCGAAGGGTCGGCAACACCATGACTGCGTCCCACCCTTCGAGACGCACCGCTCCGCGGTGCTCCTCAGGGTGAGGTGAATTTGTGGAAACGGAGCACGCCGACATTCGGAGTACATTCCCTGTTTGTCATCCTGAGCGTAGCGAAGGATCTCATGCCGGTGGCAAGCGGCGATGAGGTCCTTCGCTACGCTTCAGCGCGAGGGCCACCCGCGCGCGCGACGAGAGGAATTCAGAACTTCCGGACTCTCGGCGGCTCGAGCGTGCGTTCGACGATGTTCTGCATGAGGCGCACCAGGGCGGCATTGGCGTCGGCCGGGATGCCGTCGCACCACGGGATGCGCTCGCCGCCGCCGCCGTCGACCAGGCCGAGGCCGACGCCGACATGGTGCAGGGCCACTTCTTCCTCGGGCGTGTGGCAGAGGCTGGCGTCGCGTTTCAGGAGCGCGAGGGCGGCCACCACGCCGTAGGCGCCGATGTTCGAGCTGGTGCCGACGGCCAGCACGTCGGTCGGCACGACCGAAAAGACGCCGCCGCCGCAGGGCGTCGTCGAAGCCATCGTATGGTCGGGCAGGCGCTTCTCCAGCTCGGCGTGGACCTTGCCGAAGCCGATCTCGTTGCCGCCGTCGCCGATCGCCAGCGTGGGCTTGCCGAGCTTGGTCGCCGTCCTGAAGATCGTGTCGACATTGGCGCGATGCGGCGAGCGGCTCACGCCCGTCACGCCGTAGATCTGGCCGTTGCGGTTGCCGCCGAGGCGTTCGATGGCGACGAACAGGTCGTGCTTCCCCGCGATCTTCAGCTGCTGGTCGGTGTCGCCCAGGTTGAGCGGCAGCACGTCGATGGCGAGGCCGGCGCGCCTGGCCAGCATGTCGATCGGCGGCAGGGCATCGGGATCGGTGTAGATCGTGACCGTGTGACCGATCCGCACGAGCGCCGTTGCCAGCACCACCGAGCCAAAGGGCCCGTCATTCTCGCCCACCGGCATGTGGCCGGGCACCGCGGCGCCGGTGACGATGGCGATGTCGCTCGGCGGCCGGTCGAGCAGGCGGGCCGCCGCCAGCACCAGGGGTTCGGGCGAGACTGCGCGGGCGACTTCCCACAGCACCCATTTCTTGCCGCGCGGCAGGCCGGTCCGCCGCATCTCGATGTTTATAAGCTTGTCGATATTGTCGGCGGCGATTTCCATTTCACGTTCCCTCGTTCAATTCTTTTCGGCGAGCCGAATGCACTTGGCCCAATGACCCGGGGCGAGCGGGTACTGCATCGGATCGACCTTCGCGCATTCGGCAATCGCCACCGGGCAGCGCGTGCGAAAGCGGCAGCCCGACGGTGGATCGGCCGGGTTGGGCAGGTCGCCCTTCAGGATGATGCGCTGGCGCTGGGCTTCCATGTCGGGATCGGGGATCGGCACCGCCGACATCAGCGACCTGGTGTAGGGATGTGCGGGGGCGGTGTAGATCTCTTCCTTGCCGGCCAGCTCCACGATCTTGCCCAGGTACATCACGGCGATGTCGTCGCTCACATGACGCACGACGCTGAGGTCATGCGAGATGAAGATGTAGGCGAGCCCGAGGCGCTCCTGCAGGTCCTGCAGCAGGTTCACGATCTGCGCCTGAATCGAGACATCGAGCGCCGAAACCGGCTCGTCGCACACGATCAGCTCGGGCTCGACGGCGAGCGCCCGGCAGATCGCCACCCGCTGCGCCTGGCCGCCGCTCAATTCGTGCGGATAGCGCTCGATCAGATGGCCGGCCAGGCCCACCATGTCGAGAAGCTCGCGGATCCGTCCGGCGCGCGCGCTGCCCGGGAAGAGGCCATGGATGTCGAGCGCTTCGCCGACAAGGTCGCCGATCGGCATGCGCGGATTGAGCGAGGCGTGCGAGTCCTGGAAGATGATCTGCAGCTTGCGCCGCATGCGCCGCAGGCTGCGTGTGTCGAGGCCGCAGAGATCCGTGCCGTCGAACAGCACGCGGCCGGCGCTGGGGCGGACGAGCTGCAGGATGGCGTATCCGGTCGTCGACTTGCCGCAGCCCGATTCGCCCACCAGCCCCAGGGTGCGGCCGCGTTCGACGCTGAAGCTGACGCCATCGACGGCCTTCACCGTGCCGGGAGCGCCCGGCCGGCCGTAATGGACGTCGAGGTCCTCGACTTCGAGGAGGCTGCTCATGAGGCAAGGCCAGTGCATGTTTTGAATGCAGTAAATCTCCGTCGTCTCGACCGGAGCGCCCCTCGACTTCGCTCGGGATAAACTCCGCGCGGAGCGGAGAGACCTTGTCTCAACGATAAGCGGCTTATCGTGGCGACAAGGTCTCTCCGCGCGGCCCTTCGGGCCTTGGTCGAGACGACGGGAGTTCGCGGCATGCGATAACTTCAACTCATGGCGCGAGGTCGGCCAGGCAGGACGCCCAGTGGCCGGCGCCGAACTGGCGCGGTGCCGGGGGGCGCGCCTGGCAGGCCGCGACCGACACGCGGCAGCGCGGCAGGAACGGGCAGAGCGGAATCGGATCGATCAGGTTGGGCGGCATGCCCTCGATCGGCGTCAGGCGGCGCGTGCTGGTGCCGTCGACTCGCGGCGTCGAGCCCATCAGGCCCAGCGTGTAGCCGTGGCTCGGCCGGTGGAAGAGCTCGCGGATCGGGCCCGATTCGACGACCGTCCCGGCATACATGACGTTGACCCGGTCGCAGAGGCCCGCAACCACGCCGAGGTCGTGGCTGATCCAGATCACCGACGTGCCGCGTTCGCGCGTGAGCCGCTTCACCAGGTCGATGATCTGGGCCTGGATGGTGACGTCGAGCGCCGTCGTCGCCTCGTCGGCGATCAGCAGGCGCGGATTGCAGGAGAGCGCAATGGCGATCATCACGCGCTGGCGCATGCCGCCGGAGAACTGGTGGGGATAGGCGCCGAGCCGCTTCTCGGCCATCGGGATGCCCACGGTCTCGAGCAGCTCGACGGCGCGACGGCGCGCGGCGGCGCCGGCGAGCTTCTGATGGCGGTGCAGCACTTCGGTGATCTGCCGGCCGATCGTGAGCACGGGATTGAGCGAGCGCATCGGGTCCTGGAAGATCATCGCCATGCGCGAGCCGCGGATCTCGCGCGCCTCGGACTCGCTCAGCCCCAGCAGGTCCATGCCATCGAGCGTCATCGCGTCGGCGGTGACCTTGCCCGGCGGCTCGGGCACCAGGCGCATGACGGAGAGCGCCGTCACGCTCTTGCCGCTGCCGCTTTCGCCGACCAGCCCCAGGATCTCGCCTTCCTCGAGGTCGAAGGACACGCCGTCGACCGCGCGCACGATGCCGCGATCCGTGGCGAACCGGGTCCTGAGGTTGCGGACGCTGAGCAGGGGCATGGCGTCAGCGCTCCTGCTGGCCGACGCTGCGCCGCGTGCGCCAGGCGCGCGGGTCGAGCGCGTCGCGCAAGCCATCGCCGATGAAGTTGATGCTGAGCACGCAGAGCATGATGGCGGCGGTCGGCGCCAGGAACATCCAGGGCGCATCGCCCAGGAAGCGCCGCGCCTCGCTCATGTCGCGTCCCCAGCTCGGCTGCGGCGGCTGCGTGCCGAAGCCCAGGAAGCTCAGGGACGCTTCGGCGACCACGGCCGCGGCGAAGACGATGGTGAGCTGGACCACGATGGGCGACATGACGTTGCGCAGCAGATGGGACAGCACGATGCGGGCGGGGCTGGCGCCCAGCGCCCGCGCCGCCGTCACGTAGACGTCCTCGCGCACCGCCAGCGTGCTGCCGCGCACCATGCGCGCCAGCACGGGCGCCTGCACCAGGCCCAAGGCCAGCATGACGTTCTGGATGTCCGGCCCCAGCAGGCCGACCAGCGCCACCGCCAGAAGCAGCGGCGGAAAGGTCAGGAAGGCATCGACCAGCCGCATCAGCAGGTTGTCGACCTTGCCGCCGAAATAGCCGGACGCGAGGCCGAGCGGCACGCCCATCACGAAGGCGAAGGCCACCACCAGCAGGCCGACCGAGAGCGACGTGCGCCCGCCATAGAGCAGGCGCGAGAAGACGTCGCGGCCGAAATGGTCGGTACCCATCCAGTGCTCGAAGGACGGCGGCTTCAGCTTGGCGGAAAGCTTGATCTGGACGGGATCGAAAGGCGCGATCCACGGCGCAAGCACTGCGGCGAGGCAGATCAGCGCGAGGCAGATCAGGCCCAGCATGGCGGCGCGATGGCGCGGGAACTGGCGTGCCGCCAGCCTAAGCGAACCGGCGAAACGCGGCGCGGCGACGGCGGGAGGCGGAGGGTGGGCCAGCGCCATCGCTCAGTACCGGATGCGGGGGTCGAGCAGGGCGTAGAGCATGTCGGCCATGATGTTGGCGAACAGGAAGAAGGCCGAGATCACCAGGGTGAAGCCCTGGATGACCGGGAAGTCGCGCGTGACCACCGCGTTCAGCACCGCCGAGCCCATGCCCGGGACGGCGAAGATGTATTCGATCGTGACCTGGATGCCGATCATGTAGCCGAACTGCACGGCCACCATGGTGATGAACGGGATCATGGCGTTCTTGAGCGCATGGACCACCACGATGGTCCCCGGCAGCAGTCCCTTGGCCCGCGCCGTGCGCATGTAGTCCTGCGACAGCACGTCGATCATGCTGGAGCGCAGCAGGCGGGTCAGCATGGCGGTCTGCAGGGTGCCGAGCGCCACCGCCGGCACGATGAAGGGACGGATGTAGGTCCACCAGCCGCCGGCCGCGGCCTCCGACGAGCCGATGCCGGTGATGGGCAGCCAGTCGAGCTGGATCGAGAAGACGTAGATCAGGATCAAGGCGAGGCCGAAATTCGGCACGGCGAAGCCCAGCACGGTGTAGCCGGTGGCCAGGTAGTCGATCCAGGTGTTGCGCCTGAGCGCCGCGATGACGCCCAGCGGGATCGAGACGAAGAGCGCGAAGAGCATGGCCGCGGCGGCAAGCTGCAGGCTCACCGGGAAGCGCTCGGCCAGCAGGGAGGTCACGCGGTCGTTGAGGCGGATCGAGCGGCCGAGATCGCCGGTGACGACCTTGGCGATCCACAATCCGTATTGCTCGGGCAACGAGCGGTCGAGATTGAACTCGGCCCGCATCGAGGCCGCCGCCTCGGGCGAGGTCTGCATGCCCAGCATGATCTGCACCGGATCACCGGGCGTCGCCCGCGTGATCAGGAAGGTCATCAGCGAGACGACGATCAGGACCAGCGGAACCTGGATCAGCCTGCGTCCGAGATAGCGCCACATCAGCGGTGCGCCGATGCACTTGCCTCCCTCGTCATCCGGCTACGGTGCGGACACGACTCAAATTCCTCTCCCCCGCTAGGGGGAGAGGCTAGGTGAGGGGGCAACGACGTGCGTATCCCCCTCACCCAACCTCTCCCCCTAGCGGGGGAGAGGAGCTTGATTTGGTGATGCGTCCGCACCGTAGCGTATGACGGGGGAGGAAAAGAGGGAGCGAGAACCATCAACCCCATTCCACCGTGTCGAGCTTCTCCGTGTACTCCTGCGGCGTCGGCACGAAGCCCTTCAGGTTCTTGTTGAACACCTGGATGTTGTTGGTGTTGCAGTGATAGATCAGCGGGCATTCCTCCAAGGTCATGTCGACGATCTTGTGGTAGGCCTGCTCGCGCTTGACCGCGTCGAGCTCGGTGCGCGCGCCGTCGAGAAAGGCGTCCATCGCGGGGACGTTGTAGCCCGAGGCGTTGCCCTTGCTGTGCAGGAACCACCATGAGGTGGCGTCGGGATCGGGCGCCACCAGGGTGATGTCCTCGAGCAGCTGGTCGAAGCGCTGGTTGAGCCACAGATTATTGTAGCCGCCCATATCCATGTTCTTGATCTTGTAGGTAATGCCGATCTGGCTGACCATCGCGGCCACCAGCTCGAGCTCCTTGCGCAGCCAGTCCTTGTCGGAGGTGATGACCTCGACCTCGTAGCCCTTGACGCCGGCCTGGGCCATCAGCTCCTTAGCCTTCTTGAGATCGCCGTTCTTGGGATATTTCAGCATCGAGCCGCGATAGCCCATGTAGCCCGCCGGGATCTGGTTGTCGGTGGCCAGTGCCTCGCCGTAGTAGATCTCGTTCACGATCGCCTCGCGGTCGATGGCGTAGGAGATCGCCTGGCGCACCAGCTTGTTGTGGTAGGGCGCGTCGGGCTTGGCCTTGAGGTTGAACTGCTGGTAGTCCCATTCCCAGCCGGGCGTCGAGTTGACGGTGAAGTTCGTATTCTTGCGCACCTGGTCCAGCTCCTTGGGATCGGGGTGCGTCACGAAGTCGAGCTCGTTCTTGACCAGCGCCTGGAGACGGGTCGTGGAATCGGGAATGGCGCGATAGACGATCTTGTCGAGCTTGGGAAAGCCAGGCCGCCAGTAATCGGGGTTCTTCACCAGGGTGATCTCGGTGCCGCGCTTGCTGTCGATCTGGAACGGGCCGTTGCCGACGGGCGTCGCGGAATAGGCCTGGTTGCCCATCTCCTTGTGCGCCTTGGCCGAGATGATGGTGCCGGCATAGCCCATGGTGACGCCGGGAAAGGCGCCGAAGGGCTGCTTGGTCTTGACCTCGACCACGGACTTGCCGTCGGCCTTGACGCTGTCGACCGGGAACAGCGCCGTGCCGACCTGGAAGCTCTTGGACTCGATGTGGAAGTTCCAGCAGTAAACCACGTCCTCGGCGGTGAACTCGCCGAAGCCCTTCTGCCACTTCACGCCCTCGCGCAGCTTGATGCGCCAGGTGAGGGGATCGGGATTGGACCATTCGAGCGCCAGGCTGGGCTCGATGGTGCGCTTCTGGAAGTCGATGTTCACCAGGCCGTCGAAGATATTGTAGATCACCAGCCCGCCCTGGATGTCGAAGCGGATGACCGGGCTCAGATTGCCGAACTCGCCGCCCCACACGCCGACCCTGAGGTCGCGCTTGCCCTGGGCGATCGCCGGCGCGCGGCCGGTGCCCAGCACGAGGCCGGCGCCCAGCGCGCCTGCCGTGAAACCGCGACGCGTTACGCCTTGGCCGCTTGAGAGCCTGGACCCTTTGCTCATCGCCGTCTCCTGTTGCGAGGTCGTTAGAAGCCTCTGTCGTATTCCTTCAGCCCGTTTTCCACGATCTGGTGCAGGATCGTGATCAGGCTCGCCTGCACCCTGTCCGACGTGCCGTCGACGTAGGGAATGAGACGGGAATAGGCCCCGTCCATCGCCCCACCGGCGACGCTCGCGTGCACGATGCGCAATTCCGTTGCCTCGTCGTGCAGCACGTCGCGGTCCCCCAGATGACCGGCCAGCGCCGCCGCGATGCCGTAAGCTCCCCAATTGGACACCGCGGCGAACACCAGGACGTCGCATTCAGTAACCGTGCCAACGCCGCCATGGCATGGGCAGCCGCAATCCTTGCCGAACGGCTGGATTTCGCGCACCGCCTCCTTGATGACGCCGCAGCCGATCTCGTTGCCGCCGTCGCCGATGCCGATCGTGGGAATGCCCTTGGCCTTGGCAAGGTCGGCCAGGTGATAGGCGCTGGCGATCTTGTCGGGCGTGCGCGGCGTTCCCATGATCGAATGATAGATGCCCTTGATGTTGGGCCCGACCTTCTCGATGAAGATCATCGCCGCGGGCTTGAACTTCTTGGCTAGAGCGGCGGCCGCCTTCTTGCCGGCGGCGTCGCCCAGCGGATATTCGATCGCAAGCGCGCAGGAGCGGCGCTGCTTGAACAGCGCCTCGTCGACGACGGCGATGCCCGCCGCCTCGGTCGACTTGATGACGGCCGGCATGTTGCGCGCCTCGCTGATCAGGATCGGCTTGGCGCCGAGGCCGATCTCGATGGCGCGCGCAATCGCCGCCGCGCCGGGCGGGCCGTCGGTCTCGCCGGCCGGCAGGCCGGGCGGCGTGCCGGCGCCGGTGACGACGAAGACATGGTCGCCGGGCTTGATGCTGTCCTTGAGGAGCTTGGCCGCGAGCCAGGTCAGCGGCTTCTTCTGCTTCTTGCGCGCCGCCTCGTAGAGAGGATAGGTGACGCCGCGCGGCAGGCCGGCCCGAAAGCGCATCTCGATATTGACCGCCCGATCGATCGAATCGCCGACGATTTCGTCTATGGCCATGAATGCTCCTGGTCGTTCGAATTTGATCCCCATTCAGAGGCCCTCTCCGCCCGCGAAGCGGGGGGAGGGGAGGGGACCCGCGCGCAGCGCGGGGAGGGAGAGGTGGGCGCCGCGCTTGCGCCCGGAGAGATCTGGACTGTTGGAAGCACCACCTCTCCTACCCGTTGCTGCGCAACGGGGCCCTTCCTCTCCCCCGCTGCGCGGCGGAGAGGACGCATGACGGTGGATCGCTCAATCATTTCGACACGCTCAGTGCGTCAGCCCGGCATCCGGCGGCTCGAGATTCTTGCGCACGATGTTCGACAGGAACTGCATGCAGGCCATCGAGGTCTCGCCGTCGAGTTCGTCGACCAGGAATTCGGTGGTGCAGTACATCGCCTCCAGCCCGCCGGCGTCGAGGCAGGCCTGCACGATGCGCTTTTCCATCGCCGGTGAATGGATGAGCTGCGGCTTGCGCAGAAGATAGGCAAGGCAGGCTTCGATTCCGTAGCAGCCCCAGTTGGACATCATCGCCGGGATGACCACGTCGGTCTTGACCACGGTGGCGAGTGCCTTGCCCTTGGGCATCGTGGCGACCACCGCGTCGTAGATCGTGCCGAAGCCCAGCTCGTTGCCGTGATCGCCGATGCCGACCGAGAAGATGTTGCGCCGGTTGGCCTCGGTCACGACGTCGCCGATGTCGATGCAGCCCTGGAACTTGGAGTTCGGCCCGGTGAGCGGCAGGCCGGTGGCGGTATGGACGTTGCCGTCCGCGCCGGCGCCCAGGCGCTCGGTGGCGACGACCGCCTTTGGCTTGTAGTCGGCGTAGAGCTTGGCGACCCACGCCTTGATCTTGGATTGCTGCGTCGGCGCGTTCACGATCGCGGCACCGAGATGGCGGTCGCGCGCCTGGTCGAACGGCTTCACCATCAATCCGGCGGCCTCGCTCGAGGCGATGATCGGATCGGCGTGGCACTCCTCGTTGACGAACACCGGGATCGCGCCCAGCCCGCGATAGAGGATGCGCGCCAGAGATGCCGCGCCCGGCGGACCGTCGCTCTCGCCCTTGGGCATGGTCGGCTCGTAGCCGGCGCCGGTCATGATGAAGACCACGTCGCCCTTGCCGAGATGCTTCTTCAGTCCCTTGGCAGCGGCCATGGTGACCGGCTTGTTGCCCGCGGCCTTGCGCGCCGCGTCGTACATCGGCTGCAGGATGCCGTGCGGCATGCCGCGATTCTTGGCTTCGATGGTGATCAGCCGGTCCACGGCTTCGCCGACCATGTCGAGCATGACAATCCCCTTGTCGATATTCCCCGCGACGATTGGGCGCCCGGAGGGCTGATCGCACAAGAGCAAATTTGGCGTCGACACGATGCCTGATCGGCATCACTCTGTAGCCCGGGAAAAATGGGAAATGACCACCGTCAGCCTGCGCTACTTCGCGACCGTCGCCCGCCGCGGCTCGATCCGCGAGGCCGCCGAGGAACTTCACGTCGCGCAATCCGCGCTCAGCCGGCAGATCCAGAAGCTCGAGCAGGATTTCGGCGTGCCGCTGTTCCAGCGCCATGCGCGCGGCGTGGAACTCACCTCCGCCGGCGAGATCTTCCTGCGTCACGCGCGCTCCAGCCTGCGCCAGACCGAACGGGTGCGATCCGAGCTCGATGCGCTGAAAGGATTGCGCCGCGGCACGATCACCATCCAGTCGATCGAATCCCTGGTGCCCGGCGTGCTGCCGCAGGCGATCCTGCGATTCAGGGCGCGCCATCCCGGCATCTCCTTCGAAGTCACCGTCGATCGCACCGACCGCATCATCACGGCCGTGCGCGAAGGACGCACCGATATCGGCCTCGCCTTCTATCCGCCCGTCGAACCCGACCTCACGACGGTGTTCAAGATGCGCGAGCCGCTGGTCGCCCTGATGTCGCCCCGCCATCCGCTGGCGGGTCGGCCGAAAGTGTCGCTGGCCGACAGCGTGATCTATCCGATCGCCCTGCCGCTCAAGAATTCCGGCAGTCGCGTGCTGATCGACATCGCCTGCAAGGCCGCCGGCATCTACATGGTGCCCGTGCTCGAGACGAATTCGATCCAGTTCAGGGTCCAGTTCGTGCAGGTCGACAACGGCATCACCTTCCATTCGCGCCTGTCCGCCCGGGACAGCCTGCGTACCGGCGACCTGGTCGCTGTTCCGATCCGTGATCGCATCGTCAACACCGCGACCATCGATGCCGTGACTCACGCCTCGCGCGAGCTGCCGCTCGCGGCCGAGGAGTTCCTGCGTTTCCTGCAAGGCGAATTGCAGAATCTGCCTGAACTTCTCAGCAGCGCCGCCTAGTACAGGTTAGCTGAAATCATGAATTCGTTTGCGGCCCATGCTTCGAGACGCGCGCTGCGCGCGCTCCTCAGCATGAGGTATCTTTGTTTCAACAAGACAGACCTCATCCTGAGGAGGCCCGCAGGGCCGTCTCGAAGGATGGGCAACAACGGCTGTGTATCCCACCCTTCGAGACGGCCCTGCGGGCCTCCTCAGGGTGAGGTTGGGACTGAAGCGACTGTCACCCATGGCGCGCTTCGTGCATTGCGCTCGCAAAACCGCCGGCCTGATTCGGAGGAGGGACGTTCATGACATTCACCATCGTGGCGCGCTGTTCGCGTAGCGGACAGGTCGGCATCGGCATCGCGACCTACTCGATCGGTGTCGGACTCTATTGCAACGGCCTGCGCGCCAACGCCGGTGCGACCATGACGCAGGCCTTCGTCAACCAGGGCAACAACTCGCTGGCGCTGCGGCTGCTGGCGAAAGGTTTTACGCCGGCGCGGGTTCTCGACGAGCTGGCGGCCAACGATGCGGATTTCGAATACCGCCAGATCGCCGTCATCGACCGGGACGGAAACGCCGCGGCCTACAGCGGCCCCAAGACACGCGGCTATTCGGGACATGTGGTGGGCGAGGGCTATGTCGCCATGGGCAACGTGCTGGCCGGTCATCATGTGGTGGAGGCCATCGCCGCGGGCTATGCGGCCAAACCGGATGAATCGTTCGAGCGGCGCCTGCTGCGCGCGGTCGAGGCCGGGCGCGATGCCGGCGGCCAGGTCGGCAATGACGGCCACCTGACGGAGCGATCGGCCGGGGTTTTCGTCTACGGCGCCTACGATCACGCCGAGCTCGATCTGCGGGTCGACCTGCATGACAAGGCGGTCGACGAATTGCGCCGCGCCTTCGAGGAGTACGAGCTCTATCGCGGCTATTACCGCGACCGCGGGAAGAATCCGCGCGATGCGGTGCCGCAGGACGTCTTCGTCGCCGGCCTCAAGCCGCACCAGGAGGCCGCACAATGACCTTCTCGATCATCGGGCGCTGCGCCCGCACCGGACGGCTGGGCCTTGGCATCACGACCTTTTCGCTGGCCGTCGGCGGACGTTGCGAGGGCATCGCCGCCGGCATCGGGGTGTGCAAGACGCAGGCATTCCCCAACCGCACCAACGATCCGCTGGGCATCAAGCTTTTGGCCGAAGGCTTCCTGCCGGCGCGGGTCATGGAGATGTTTGCCGCCAATGACAGCGAGCATGACTACCGCCAGATCGCCATCATGGACCGCGAGGGTCGGGTCGCGGCGCATACCGGGTCGGGCACGCGGGGCTGGTCGGGGCATCAGGTCGATACCGACTGCGTGGCGTTCGGCAACGGCCTGGTCGGGCCGCAGGTGCTGGCCGGGCTGATCGCGGGCTTCAAGACGCGGCCCGAGGATGCGCTGGAATATCGGCTGATGCGGGCGATCGAAGGCGGGCGCGATGCCGGCGGGCAGGGCAATGCCACGACCCACAAGCCCGAGCGGTCGGCCGCGATCAAGGTCGTCGACCGGACGGACTATCCGGATATCGACGTCCGCGTCGACGTCCATCCGACGGCCGTCGCGGAACTGCGCCGGGTGCTGGAGGAATTCAAGCTCTACGAAGAGTTCTACCGCGAGCGTGGCCGCAATCCGAGCAAGGCGATCCCGCAGGACGTCTTCGTCGCCAACCTGAAGGCAAAGCGTGCGTAGAGCGACCGTCTTTTCCTCCCCACGCTTTGCGTGGGGAGGTGCCCACGCAGTGGGCGGAGGGGTCATGAGCAACGTTACGGGTGCTCATGACCCCTCCGGCCTTCGGCCACCTCCCCAGCTGCGCTGGGGAGGAAATTCAAAGGGGAGTTCATGACCTACACCGTACTGGGCCGCTGCCACCGAACCGGACGCGTGGGCATCGGCATCGCGACCTTCTCGATCACCGTCGGGCGCTATTGCTATGGCGTGAAGTCGAATGCAGGCGTCACCGTGAGCCAGGCCTTCGCCAACGAGCGCAACAATGCGCTGGCCCTGCGGCTGCTGACGCAGGGCTTCACCGCGCGATCGGTGCTGCAGCAGCTCATGGAGAACGATCGCTATGCCGAGTACCGGCAGATCGGCGTCATCGATCGCAGCGGCATGGCCGTGGCGCATACCGGGCCGCACACGCGCGGCTGGTCGGGCCATGTCGTGGGCGAGAACTACGTGGCCTTCGGCAACGGCCTGGTCGGGCCGGAAGTGGCCGACGCCATCGCCCAGGGCTTTTTGGCCGAGCCCGACGCCGACCTCGAGCATCGCCTGCTGATGGGCATCGAGGCCGGCCGCGACGCGGGCGGGCAGGGCACGCGCGAGCGGCACAAGGCCGAGCGTTCGGCGGCGTTGCGGGTTTATTCGACGGACAATTTCGCCGACATCGACCTGCGCATCGACCTGCACGCCACGGCGGTCGAGGAGCTGCGCCGCGTCTGGAACGAATACAAGCAGTACGAAGCCTACTATCGCGACCGCGAGCGCAACCCGAGCGGCGCTAAGGGACAGGAAGAGTTCATGAAGACGCTGCGCGCGGCGGAGGCTTAGATGACGTTCTCGATCATCGCGCGCTGCCCGCAGACCGGCCGGCTCGGCCTCGGCATTGCCACTTTCTCGATCGGCGCCGGCGGCCGCTGCGAAGGCATTTTGGCCGGCGTCGGTATCTGCAAGACGCAGGCCTACACCAATCGCGGCAATGACCCGCTGGCCATCGAACTGCTCGCGCAGGGGCTCGGCCCGGCGCAGGTGATGAAGATGCTCGAGCAGAACGATCCCGACCACGCCTACCGGCAGATCGGCATCATCGATCGCGACGGCAACGGCGTCGCTCATACCGGCGCGGGAACGCGGCCCTGGTCGGGCCACAAGCTCGGCCCGGGCTACGTCGCCTTCGGCAACGTGCTGGCGGGGCCGCAGGTGATCGAGGCCATCGCCGGCGGATTCATGGCGAAGCCCGAGGACGCGCTCGAGTTCCGCATCCTGGCGGCGCTCGAAGGCGGCCGCAATTCCGGCGGCCAGATGGGCGCGCAGGGCCATCTCACCGAGCGCTCGGCGGCGATCCGCGTGGTCGCCGATCCCGACTATCCCGACATCGACGTCCGCGTCGACCTGCACGACGACGCCATCGTCGAGCTGCGGCGCGTGCTCGAGGAATTCAAGCGCTACGAGGTCTTCTATCGCGACCGCGGACGTGATCCCTCGACCGCGATGACGCAGGACCAATTCGTGGCCACCCTGGAGCGCAGCGTATGAAGCGACCTTTCCACCTCGCCTGGTTCCTCTCGCAGGGCTACGGCCCGAAATCGTGGCGCGGCGACTGGCCGGGCAGCGACATGGCGCGCTGGATGATGCCCGACCTGTTCGTCGACCTGGCGCGCGGCATGGATCGGGCGTGCTTCGACTACATGATCATCGAGGATTCGTCGAACGTGCCCTACACCTACCAGGGCTCGCACGATGCCTACCTGAAATATGCCGCCAGCGCGCCCAAGCTCGATCCCGCCGTGCTGGTGCCCTATCTCGCGCAGGCGACCAAGCACCTCGGCATCGTGCCGACGCTCTCGGTGTCGGAGTATCCGCCGTACCTTTTAGCGCGGCTGGTGAATTCGCTCGACCATGTGACCGAAGGTCGGATCGGCTGGAACTGCGTGACCGGCAGCAACGACGGCGCGGCGCAGAATTACGGGCGCGACAAGCACTACCCGCACGACGAGCGCTACGACATCGCCGACGAGTTCGCCGATGTGGTGACCAGGCTGTGGGAGGCGTGGGAGCCCGATGCGGTGGTGCTCGACCGCGAGATCCCGATGTTCGCCGACGGCAGCAAGGTCCATCCGATCCATCACGAGGGCAAATACTTCAAGTGCCGCGGCCCGCTCAACGCGCCGCGCTCGCCGCAGGGCAGGGTGCCGATCTGCCAGGCCGGCGGCTCGCCGCGCGGCCAGCGCTTCGCCTCGCGCTGGGCCGACACGATCATCACCGAGGGCGGCGGCAGCGTCGACAGCATGAAGGCCTATCGCGACAAGGTTCGCCAGCAGGCCGCCGAATACGGGCGCAATCCCGACGACATCAAGGTGCTCTTCCTCGCCCATCCGGTCGTCGACGTCACCATGGAAGCGGCCCGCGAACGCACGCGGCTGGAGGCGCTCGAGGCCGAGAAGCATCTCGACCTCCATCTGTCGGGCATGTCGCGGCTGACCGGCATCGACTTCTCGAAGTTCGACCTCGACCAGCCGCTGCCGTCGACGCTCACCACCAACGGCCACCAGTCGGCGCTCGCCAAATGGATCGGCCAGACGCCACGCTCGATCCTGAAGAGCTATACGCGGAAGGGCGGCATCGACTTCACCGGCACCGCAGATCATGTAGCGGGCATGATGCAGGAGATCATGGAGGAGGTGGGCGGCGACGGCTTCCTGATCTTCAACAGCTACTTCGACCGGCGCTACGTCATCGAAGTGTGCGACGGGCTGGTGCCCGAGCTGCAGCGCCGCGGCGTGACGCGCAAGGCCTATGCGCACAAGCACTTCATGGACAATCTGCGGGAGTTTTAGGTCGCTGTGAGCGGGTCATGATCTTCCGGAGCGCGGGCGTCCCGCCCGCCTCATGATCTGAGCGGGCGGGACGCCCGCGCTCCGGAAGACCATGAGCGATCTAGGCTTAAGGTGGGCCGTAGCCACCGCCGCCTGACGTCTCCATGACGACGCGGTCGCCCTTGCTCAGGCTCAGGTTCTCCTTGCCCCGAAGCTCGCGGCTGCCGCCCGCGGCGTGGTGCAAGGTGACGCGGAAGGGTGCGCCCGCTTCGCCGCCCTGCAGGCCGTAGGGCGGCACGATGCGGCGTTCGAACATGGTGGTGAGGGACATGCCGTCGGCCAGCACGGTGTAGGAGCGCAGCAGGCCCGCGCCGCCTTTGTGCTTTCCGGCGCCGGCGGAGTTGGGCCGCAGGCGCTGCTCGTCGACCTGGATCATGTACTCGGCTTCGACGATCTCGGCCGGCGTGTTCATGGTGTTGGTGAGATGCACGCGCACCACCGGCACGCCGTCGCGATGGGCGCGCGCGCCTTCGCCGCCGCCATGCGTCTCGTAGAACGTGCCCATGGCGCCGTCGCGCCGCCGGCCGGCGAAGATCAGGATGCCCGCCGTCGTCGAGCCGCCCGCCGTCAGCCGCTCCGGCACCGCGGGCTCGAGGGCGCGCATGATGGCGTCGACGGCGCGGTTCGAGGTCTCGTGGTTGCCGCCCACCACCGGCTTGTCGATGGCGGGCTCGAACAGCGAGCCCGGCCGCGTCACAATCTCGAGCGTGCGGTAGCAGCCGCCGTTGGGCTGGATCTCCGGGCCGGCGACCGCCTTGATGGCGTAGTAGACCGCGGCCATGGCGACGAAGGGCGTGGTGTTGAGCGGACCCGCGACAGCATCGTCGCTCTTGCTGAAGTCGAAGCGGGCGTGGTCGCCCTTGATCTCGATGCGCACGCGCACGCCCGCCGGCTGTCCGCCGGGCCCGTCGTCGTCCAGGAAATCTTCGCCCTCGTACACGCCATCGGGCAGGCCCGCGATCGCCTCGCGCATCTGCGCCTCCGACAGATCGTCCATGCGGTCGAGCGCGTCACGGATCGTGGCGGCGCCGTGCTCCTCGCAGAGCCGCACCAGCCGCGCCTCGGCCGCCCGCGTCGCCGCCATCTGGGCCAAAATGTCGCCTTCGCGTTCGGCCGGGCCGCGCAGGTTGGCGAGCAGGAAGTCGAGCTTCTCCTGGTCGACGCCGTCGGCCGTGAACAGGCGCAGCGGCGGGATGCGCACGCCCTCCTGCCAGGTCTCGGTCGCGGCGGCGAAGTAGCTGCCGGCCCAGGCGCCGCCGATGTCGCCCCAATGGGCGAGGCTCACGGCAAAGGCGAAGAGGCGGCCTTCGAGGAAGATCGGCCGGATGGCCTTCACGTCGGGCAGATGGTTGCCGCCGACCTCGGGCAGGTTGAGGAACCAGACGTCGCCCGGTTGCAGGCGCTCGGCCGGCACGCGTTCCAGGAACTTCTTCACCGTGAAGCTCATGACGCCGAGATGGATCGGGATGTCGCGGCCCTGCGCGATGAGGTCGCCCTTGTGGTCGGTGAGGGCTGACGACAGGTCGCCCGCCTCGCGCAGCAGCGGCGAACGCGCCGAGCGCATGACGACGAACGACATCTCCTCGGCTGCCGCCGTCAACGCATGGCGGATGACCTCGACGGTGAAGGGATCGATCGAGTTCTTCATGCCGCGACCTCGTTGATCCAGAGATGGCCCATCGCGTCGGCGCGCAGGACGTAGCCGGGCGGCACGACGATGGTCGACCAGGCGTCTTCGACGATGGCTGGTCCGGCGATCCGCACGCCGGCGGGCAGTTGGTCGCGATCGAAGCGCGGCGTCTGCAGCGGCGCCGACGGATCGAACCAGCAGGGGCCGATGCTCATCGGTTGCGGCACGGCGCCTTCCGCCGCGAACGGGCCGAAGGTGGTGCACCGGCCGACTCCGGCGCGGAGGCGCAGGCTTTGCATCTCCCAATGCTCGTCGGTGGCGTAGCCGTAGATGTCGTTATGACGGCGGCGGAAGTCGCGGCCCAAGGTGACGAGATCGAGCGGATCGGCGAAGGGCACTTCGACCGCCGTGCTCTGGCCAACGTAGCGCACCAGGGCGGTGCGCTCGACGGTGATTGCCTGTGCGTCGTGACCCTGGCGTTGCAGCGGGTCCATCAGGCTGCCCAGCATGCCGTCCTGCAGGGCGCCGAAGCGGTCGCTGTCCCAGTGCGTGCTCAGCATGCGCACGGATTGCTGCTGGGTGTAGCTCATGTCGGCCACGATGCAGCCCAGCGCGGAGAAGCCGGACGAAAAGCGCGGCACGACGATCTCGCCGATGCCGAACTCGCGGGCGAGGCGGGCGGCGTGCATGGGGCCGGCGCCGCCGAAGGCGAGCAGCGTGCACTGGCGCCCGTCGACGCCGCGCTCCACGGTGACGCGCGCCAGCGCGCGCACCATCGTGGCATTGGCGACCCGTTGCACGCCCAGCGCCAGTTCGACGACGCTCGACGCCGAGGCGATGCGCGAGCGGCGACAGCGCTGCTTCCGCGGCGGCGACGTCGAGGGTGATGGCGCCGCCCAGGCGGCGCGTCGGATCGAGATAGCCCAGCACCGCGTTGGCGTCGGTCACGGTGGGCCGCGTGCCGCCGCGCCCGTAGGCGGCGGGCCCGGGCTCGGCGCCCGCGCTCTCCGGGCCGATCGACAGGCCGCCGGTGCCATGTGTCACCAGCGAGCCGCCGCCGGCGCCGATCGATTCGACCGCGACCATGGGCTGGCGCACCGGCCGGCCGGCGAGCTTGGAATCGGTGGAGATCTCCGCCGCGCCGCCGGTGATCAGGCAGACATCGGTCGTGGTGCCGCCCATGTCGAAGCTCAAGACCTTGTCGAGCCCGAGCGAGGCCGCGACATGGGCGGCGGCGGAGACGCCGGCCGCCGGGCCCGACAGCGCCATGGCGAGCGGTCGCCGTGCGGCGGCTTCGGGCGAGGCCATGCCGCCGGCCGAATGCATGACATGCAGGCGCGCGCCCTTCACCTCCCGCTGCAGCCGGTCGAGGTAGCGGGCGGCGATCGGCATGACCGAGGCGTTGAGCACGGTGGTCGCCGTGCGCTCGAACTCGCGGGTCTCGGGATTGACCTCGTGCGACAGCGAGACGAAAGGCAGCGCGGCCGCCAGCGCCTGACCGACGGCCCGCTCATGGGCAGGATTGGCATAGGCATGGAAGAGCGAGACGGCGACGCTTTCCACGCCGCTCGCCTTCACCTTGGCCACGGCCTCGGCGATCGCGGCGGCGTCGGGCGCCAGCACGGCCGCCCCGGTGTGATCGACCCGCTCAGCCAGCCCGAAGCGGCGTTCCGGCGGAACTTGCGAAGGACGGCGCGGCGCCAGGTCGAGGCGATAGAGATGCTGCCGGCCGCCACGGCCGATATCGAGCACGTCCTCGAAGCCCGAGGTCGCCACCAGGGCCACCGGTTCGACCCGGTCCTCGACGATGGCGTTGGTGACCAGGGTCGTGCCGTGAATGAGATCGTCGACTTCCTCGGAGGTGAGGCCGGCGGCGGCGAGGGCGGCCAGGATACTGGCGACGGGATCGTTGCGCTGGGTCGGGACCTTGATCGAGCGCACCTCGCCGGTCGAGGGCAGCAGGGCCACCAGATCGGTGAAGGTGCCGCCGATGTCGATGCCGACCTGCCAGCCGCTTTCCGGCATCTCGCTAAACCCTTCTGTCATCCTGAGCGCAGCGAAGGATCTCATGCCGTGGCAAGCGGCGATGAGGTCCTTCGCTGCGCTCAGGACGACAGATCATCAGCGGAAACCCCAACATGCCCTACGCTCCCAGATAGGCTTCGCGCACCCGCGGATGGCGAGCCAGATCGCGCGCCGGACCGTCCAGCACGATATGACCATTCTCGATCACGTAGGCGCGCTGTGCCACCTCCAAGGCGAGGACCGTGTTCTGCTCCACGAGCAGCACCGTCACGCCCTTGGCGTTGATTTCGGCAATGCGCTCGTAGACTTCGGCCGACAGGCGTGGCGCCAGGCCGAGCGACGGCTCGTCGAGCAGCAGCATCTTGGGCCGCGCCATCAGCGCCCGTCCGATCGCCAGCATCTGCTGCTCGCCGCCCGACAGCGACCAGCCGAGCTGGGTGGCGCGCTCCTTGAGCCGCGGGAACAGCGCGAAGACAAGGTCGAGGTCGCCGTCCGCGCTCATGCCGCGGCGGCGCCAGACCGTGGTGGCGACATCGAGGTTCTCGCGCACCGTGAGGCCGGGGAAGATCCGCCGTCCTTCGGGCACGTGGGCGAGGCCGCGCTTGACCCGGCTTTCCGCCGAGCTGTTGGCCAGCGTCTCGCCTTCGAAGCGGATCGCGCCCGATTTGGGCCGATGCAGGCCGGAGATGGTTCTAAGCAAAGTGGTCTTGCCGGCGCCATTGGCGCCCAGCAGCGCCACGACCTCGCCCTGGCCGACCTCGAGCGAGATGCCGTGCAGCGCGTCGATCGCGCCGTAGGCGACGGCGAGCTTGTCAATCTTCAGCATGCCGGTATCCGTGGCCCAGATAGGCTTCCAGCACCTTGGGATCGGCGCGCACCTCGGCCGGGCTGCCCTCGGCGATCTTCTCGCCGAAGCTGATCACGGCGATGCGGTCGGCGACGCGCATGACCAGGCCCATATTGTGCTCGACCAGAACCAGGGTGAGGCCCTGGGTCCGCAATGCCTCGAGGATGCCGCGCAGACGCTCGACCTCGCCGGAGTTGAGGCCGGCCGCCGGCTCGTCGAGCAGCAGCAGCTTGGGTTCCGATACCAGCGCGCGGGCGATCTCGACCATGCGCTGGCGGCCGTAGGGCAGCGCGCCGACGAGGCGATCGGCGTCCTCGGCCAGGCCCAGCGTCGCCAGGAGCTCGCCGGCGCGCCGGCGGATCTCGACCAGGCGCGCAGCCGCGCCGCCGACGATCGCCGACCACACGGACTGCGGCAACAGATGGTGAGCGCCGACCAAAACGTTCTCCATCACGGTGAGGCGCGGGAACAGGCGGCCGTTCTGGAAAGTGCGGACCATGCCGGCGGAGGCCACGAGGTGCGCGGGCGCGTTGGTGATATCGCGATCCTCGAAGCGCACCTTGCCGCCCGAGCTCGCGAGAATGCCGGTCAGCACATTGATCAGCGTGGTTTTGCCGGCGCCGTTGGGGCCGATGACCGAGAAGATGCGGCCGGCCGGGATCGCCAGCGACACCGACTGGACGGCGCGGACGCCGCCGAAATTCTTCGACAGGCCGTCGATCGCGAGGAGGATGCCGTTCATCGGCCGGAGGCTTTCAGCCGGCGGCCGAGGATGCCGGTGAGGCTCAGAAGGCCCTTGGGCAGGAAGATCAGGATCAGCAGCATCAGGGCGCCGAACACGATCATGTAGGCGGTGCCGAGATCGCGCATCAGCTCGGGCATGAAGGTGACTATAACGGCGCCGGCGATGCTGCCCAGGATCGAGCCTTCGCCGCCGATGATCAGCATGGCGAGGTAGATGATGGAATGGCCGAGGTTGAAGTCGTCGGGCGCCACGAAGTTGGCCATGTGGGCGAACAGCGCACCCGACAGGCCGGCATAGACCGCCGAGAGGGCGAAGGCCTGCACCTTGATGCGGGTGACGCCCACCGAGGCGGCGCCGGTCGCAATCTCGTCGTCGCGCACCGCGATCATGGCAAGGCCGATATGGGAATTGCGGATTCGCCAGGCGCACCAGGTGGCGGCGGCCAGGACAACCCAGATGACATAGTAGTAGCGGTGGTCGGTGGCGAACGCCCAGCCGGGCAGGGCGATCGGCGGGATGCCCGAGATGCCGTCGGTGCCGCCCATCACCGACTTCCAGTTGGTGGCGACGATGACGAAGGAGACGTTGAAGCCCAGGGTCGCCAAAGCAAGGTAATGGCCCTTCAGGCGCAGCATCGGCAGGCCGATGACGACCGCTATGACTCCGGTGCCGACCACGGCGGCCGGAATCGACAGCCAGGGCGAGAGGCCGATGCTCGTCGACAGGATCGCCGTGATGTAGGCGCCGCAGCCGACGAAGCCTGCCTGGGCCAGCGTGATGAGGCCGGCATAGCCGAAGGCGAAGTTGAGGCCGATGACGGCGATGGCCGAGATCAGCGCCAGGTTGAGGATGCGGATGCCGTAGCCGCTGATGAAGGCGGGCAGCAGCAGCGCCGCCAGGAAGACCGCGCAGGCGGCGAGCAGGGCGGTGCGCGGCTTCATGCCCGCTGGCCGATGCGTTCGCCGAAGATGCCCTGCGGGCGCACCAGCAGGAACAGGATCATCACCAGGAAGACCAGGCCGTCCTTGTAGGCCGACGAGATGTAGGCCGCGCCCAGCATCTCGGCCAGGCCGACCAGGATGCCGCCGACGATGGCGCCGGGCACGCTGGAGAAGCCGCCGATGATGATGGCCGCAAAGGCTTTCAGCGCGATCGGATCGCCCATGTTGACGTCGGCGAACCACATCGGCCCGACGAGGATGCCGGCGGCGCCGGTCAGCAGGCCGGCGATGATCCAGGTCAGCACGAACATGCGGTCGACGCCGATGCCCATCAGGCGCGCCGCGTCGCGGTCCTGCGCCACCGCCCGCATGCGGGCGCCGACGGCGGTGCGGTAGATGAAGAGATAGAGCAGCGCGATCATCAGGAAGGCGACGACGATCACGAACAGGGCGTGGGCCGAGAGGGCGGCGCCGAATACGTCGATCACCTGGCGTCCGAACGGCGAGCGCGGGCGGAAGGGCACCGAGCCCCAGGTCATCAGCGCGGCGTTCTGGATGACGATTCCGATCATCACCGTGCCAATGATGACGGTGACCACCGGCCTGTCCTGCAGCGGCCGGAAGACGACGGCGTAGAAGACGACGCCGAAGAACGCCATCGCCGCCAGCGCCAGCACGTAGGCGGGCGCCAGTGGCAGGCCCATCTGCAGGCTGGTGGTGACGCCCAGGAAGCAGCCGATCGCCACCATCTGCCCGGTGGCGAAATTCACCACGCCCGTCGCCTCGTTCACCATGATGAAGGCAAGCCCCACCAGCGCGTAGACCGAGCCGACGGCTAGGCCGCTGACGATGAGCTGGACGAACTGCTGCAAGCGGTTACTCCGCCAATCGCGTCATGCCTCCCCCGTCCTACGGGGGAGGTGCCCCCGAAGGGGGCGGAGGGGGAAGGCCGCGGTCAAAGTGCTCGCCGATTTCCGATCATGAGTTTTCAAAGGTCGTCTGTGAGGCTCTCCCCCTCCGGCCCTGCGGGCCACCTCCCCCGTCCGCGCCTCAGAAGGCGCTGAGACGGGGGAGGAAAGAGCTGGATCACGCCGTAATCGTACGGATGAACACCGGGTCGCGCGTGCCGGGCTTGATCGAGAACACCGCCAGCGAATGGACCATGTTGCCCCACTCGTCGGTCGTGAAGACGTTGGTGACGCCCTTGTAGTCCTTCACCGCCTTCAGCTCGTCGCGGATCTTGGTGCGGTCGGTGCCGACCTTGTCCATGACCTGCTTCATGATCCAGGCGCCGTCGTAGTAGCAGGAGCCGAACGGATCGGGGTCGACCTTGAAGCGCTCCTTGAAGGTCTTGATGTAGGCGGCGACGTCGGGCCCGCGTTCGGGCGCCAGGTAGGCGTCCATCACGCCGTTGACGTGGGCGAGCTCGTCGGGCGCGATCAGGTTGCGCGCGGCGGGCACCATGACGCCGGACGAGATGACCACCGGCAGGTCGATGCCCATCTCCTTCATCAGCTTCAGCACAAGCGCGCCATCCTTGCCGTAGCTGATGCAGATCAGGCAGTCGGCGCCGGCGTTCTTGAGCTTCTGCAGCTGCGCCGACATGTCGTTGTCGGTGAAGGCATAGGCCTCCATGCCGACGACTTCGGCGCCGGCCACTTTCACGACCTTCTCCGCGGCAACGGCGCCCGGCTGGCCGAAATCGTTCTGCACGAAGATGATGCCGATCTTCTTCTTGCCCAGGCCCTCGGTTGCGTGCTTGGCGAGCGCCAGTGCCTGTAGCCCGTCATGCGGGCGGATGCGGAAGAGCCACGGATTCTTCTTGAGATGCATGGCATCGCCGCCGCCGGCATACATGCCGGGGATCTGCGCCTTGGTGACTTCGGGCTCGGTGGCGAGGTTCTGCGTCGTGTAGCTCGACAGGAAGACCAGCGGCGGATCGATGTCGCGCACCACCTTGAGGTAGGCGTTGACCGCCACGCTGTTGGAATCCTTCACGTCCTCGAAGACGATCTTCAGCTTCTTGCCGGCGACGCCGCCCTTTGCGTTGATCTCGTCCTGCACCATCTGCAGGGAGAAATGATACTGCTGGCCCGAGACGTTGAACGGGCCGGTGATCGGCACCATCGCGCCCACCGCGACCTCGCCCGACTGGGCCGAGAGGCGCTGCGACCAGATGGTGAAGCCGGTCGCGGCCGCGGCTCCCGCCATGACCTTGCGGCGCCCAAAGACACGCTTGTTTCCCATGATTGACTCCCTTGTCCTTCCCATGCGCGTTCGTCCCCGGCGAACAGCGGAAAACAAGCAATCGCCGCGCCAAGCCGGCTAAAGTGGCGCGCCGCTTGCTTCCGTGTGCTCGCCCTTCCTCGAGGATCGTCGCCCGTGTCCCTCCCGCTGATCGATGTCCACACCCACATGTACTTGCCGCGCTACGTCGCCCTGCTGCGCCAGCGCCGGAAGGTGCCGCGTATCGTTTCGCGTGCCGGAGGCGATCGGCTGATCATCCTGCCCGACGAGGAAGCCGACACCTCGACCTCGGCCGGCCGGCCGATCGGCGGCGAGTTCCACGAGGTGAACCGCAAGCTCGCCTTCATGGATCATCACGGCATCGCCGTTTCGGTCGTAAGCTCGGCCAACCCCTGGATCGATTTCGTCGAGCCGGAAGAGGCCCCGGCACTCGCCGCGCAACTCAACGACGATCTCGAGGCGATATGCGCCAATTCCGCCGGGCGCCTGCTGGGCTTCGGCGTGCTGGCGCTGCAGCGGCCTGAGACCTGCGCTTCCGAGCTGAAGCGCATCGCCGGGCATCCGCACATGCGCGGCGTGATCATCGGCTCGGCGGGGCGGGGGAAGGGGCTCGACGATCCGGCGTTCGAGCCGATCTGGAAGGCGGCGGCCGACGCGGGCCTCTTCGTCTTCATCCATCCGCACTACGGCATCGGCCACGGCCTGTTTCCCGATACCGGCCATGCGATGATGCTGGCGCTGGGCTTTACCTTCGAGACCTCGATCGCCGTTTCGCTGCTCGTCCTGCGCGGCGCGCTCGAGCGTCATCCCGGATTGAAGCTCCTGATCGCTCATGCCGGCGGCACGCTGCCCTATCTCGCCGGCCGCCTCAATTCCTGCGTGAAGAACGACATCTCGAAGGATTTCGGCTTGCCCCATCCGCCCAGCCACTATCTGCGCCAGTGCTGGTACAATTCGATCGCCTATCACGCGCCGGCCCTCGCCGCCCTGGAAGCCTTTGCCGATCCGGCCAAGATCATGTTCGGTACGGATCACCCGTTCTTCCGGCCGCACGTGGCCGACGACGTGCTCGACAGGACCACCTGGCCGTCACCCGAGGAGAACCTGCAGGCGCTGTCGTCGCTCGTCGCGGGCCGCCAGAAGGAAATTGCCTATGAAAATGGCCTCGCGGCCTTCGGCATTGCGCTGCCAACTCACATGCATGCAGCGCAGGCCACCTGAGCGCTGGAGGGCCACCGCGTCGTTTGCCACGGCCGCTCGCCTGCCGATACGATGCGCGGCATCGCATGGAGCTGCCGCATGTCCTCTCCCAGCCTGGTGATTCGCAATGGCACCATCGTTGATGGCTCCGGCAAAGATCCTTACGAGGCCGACCTCGCCGTGGTCGACGGCAAGATCGCGGCGATCGGCGGAGATATCCCCAAGGGCACCGAGGAGATCGACGCGCGCGGCAAGCTGGTCACGCCGGGCTTCGTCGACGTGCACACGCACTACGACGCGCAGGTGACCTGGAGCGACCGGCTGTCGCCGTCTTCCTGGAACGGCGCCACGACCGTGCTGTTCGGCAATTGCGGCGTGGGTTTCGCACCCTGCCACGAAGACCAGCACGCCATGCTGATCAACCTCATGGAAGGCGTGGAGGACATCCCCGAAGTCGTGCTGAGCGAGGGCCTGCCGTGGAACTGGCACAGCTTCCCGGATTTCCTCGATGCCATCGCCGCGCGTTCCTACGATGCCGATGTCGCCGCCCAGGTCCCGCATGCCGCCTTGCGCGTCTATGTGATGGGCGAGCGCGGCGCCAACCGCGAGCCTGCCACCGAGCAGGACCGCCGACGCATGGCCGAGCTCACCATCGAAGGGATGCGCGCCGGGGCACTTGGGTTCTCGACCTCGCGCACGCTCAATCACCGCGCCGCCGACGGCCGCAGCATCCCGACCCTTCGCGCCGAGGAAGCCGAGCTGACCGCGATCGCCCACGCCATGCGCGAGGCCGGTACCGGCTGGCTGCAGATCGTGTCGGACTTCGAGGACCAGCAGAGCGAGATCGGACTTATCCGCCGGCTGGCGCGGGAATCCAGCCGCCCCGTCACCATCACCCTGACCCAGTCCGATGCCCGCCCCAATGGCTGGCGCGAACTGATGGCGGAGATCGATGACGCCAATGAACAGGGTCTGCGGATCACGGCGCAGATCCGGTCGCGCCCGACCAGCGTGCTGCTCGGTCTCGAGCTTTCGCAAAACCCGTTCATGGGCCGGCCGAGCTACAAGCGCATCGCCCATCTGCCGTTTCCGGAGCGCGTGGCCCAGCTTCGCCAGCCCGAGTTCCGAGCCCGCATCCTGGCCGAGCAGTTCGAGGGCAGCCGGCGCGCCGGCCGCGTCGAGCGCTGGGATCGCATGTATCCCCTCGGCGATCCGCCGGACTACGAGCCCAAGGCCGAAAGCAGCATCGCCGCCCGGGCGGCGCAGGAAGGCCGCTCGCCCGAAGAGGTGGCCTACGACCTGCTGCTCGAGCGCGACGGCAAGGGGATTCTGTATCTGCCCGTCACCAACTATGCCGGCGGCAACCTCGACGTGGTGCGCGAGATGATCGCCGCACCCAACACGCTGCTCGGTCTGGGCGATGGCGGCGCCCATGTCGGCATCATGTGCGATTCCACCGCCACCACCTACACGCTGACGCACTGGACGCGCGACCGCGGGCGAGGGGCGCTGTTCCCGGTCTCGTGGATCATCAAGCGCCTGACCTCGGACAACGCCGCCGCCATCGGCCTGAACGATCGCGGCCTGCTGCACGCCGGCAGGAAGGCCGACATCAACGTGCTCGACTACGAGAAGCTGCGGCTGCGGTCGCCTGAGATCGCCTACGACCTGCCGGCTGGCGGCAAGCGGCTGTTGCAGCGCACCGAGGGCATCGACGCCACCATCGTCTCCGGCGCCGTCGTCTATCGCCACGGAGAAGCGACCGGCGCGTTGCCGGGCCGGCTGGTACGGGGCGCGCGCGAGGCCTGAGAGGCCTGGCGCCGCCGCACGATCAGCAGGCGAGCGCGTAGTGGACGATCGTCAGGAACGGGCCGAGGCCGGCCGACCGCGCAAGGGCAATCGATGCCGTATTGTGCTCCTCGACCTGATAGCGGGGCGCCAACCCGCGCCGGGTGAGTTCGGCGAGAGCCGCGCGGACGACAAGCGCCCCCAAGCCTTGCCGGCGATGCGACGGGGCGGTGACCACGCCGCCCACTTCCCATATCGCGCCATAATTTTCGAACGCCAGGCAAGGCGACACCGCATCGCAGGGCGCAAGGGAAGTTCGCAGGTAGCACATTCCCGTGAAAGGCCGATGCCATTTAAGCTAGGGTCCGTAGGTTATCAGACTGCCCACGACACAGCGCAAAGGTCGGCACATCATGAAGGCTGCTTACATCGACAAATTCGGCGGACCGGAGGTCCTGAAATACGGCGATCTTCCCGATCCGGTCGCCGGACCGGGTCAGGTCGTCGTCGACACGGTGGCCGCGAGCGTCAATGGCGCCGATCCGAAGGTAGCCGCCGGCGACTACAAGCAGGCAACCTTCCCCGTGATTCTCGGGCGGGATTTCTCGGGCGTCGTGAGCGCCGTCGGCGCCGGCGTGACCGATCTCAAGATCGGCGACGAGGTGTTCGGCGTGTTGGAAGCGGGACGCGACGGGACCTACTGCGAGAAGATTGCCGTTGGCGCCTCCATCATCGCCAAGAAGCCGGCCGGCATGTCTCACGTCGACGCCGCGGCCCTCGCTCTTGTCGGCCTGACGGCCATACGCTCGGTCGAGGACACGCTGAAGCTGAAATCCGGCGAGACGATCCTGATCCAGGGCGGCGCGGGCGGCGTGGCGGGCTTCGCCATCCAACTTGCCAAGCAGATCGGCGCGCAAGTCATCACGACCACAAGCACGGGAAACCTGGCCTTTGTGCGCGACCTCGGCGCCGATGAGGTCATCGATTACAGGACGACCGATTTCACCAAGGTCGTGAAGAATTGCGATGCGGTGTTCGACACCGTGGGCGGCGACGTCGCCACGAAGTCCTTCGCGGTTCTGAAGCCGGGCGGACGCGCGGCCTTCATTGCCTCCGGCGCGCAGGCGCCCAAGCCTGAGCGTAGCGATGTCACGGCGCTACGGCCGGCCGTCGGGCGCGACCGGCCGCCGCTCGAGCGCATCGCGGAGCTCTATCGGTCAGGCGGCGTCCGCAAGCCGCATGTCACGCTCTATGACCTGTCGAAGGCCCAGGAAGCGCTCAAGGTCAGCGAGGCGCGCCACTTGAAGGGCAAGCTGGTGTTGAAGGTGCGGTGAGCAAAACCGTCATCCCGACCGGAGCCGAGCGTAGCGAGGCGCAGTGGAGGGACCTGTTCTTGTCGTCCCGTCGACATGACGAGGTCCCTCGACTACGCCGCCGGTTGGGCGGCTTCGCTCGGGATGACGGTAAAATGGTTAACGTCAGAGAGGGGAGTGAACCATGAAAGTGGGATTTATCGGCGTCGGCAACATGGGCGGCCCCATGTGCCGCAACATCATCAAGAAGAGCAACCACCAGGTGACGGTGTTCGACCTGAACGCTGCCGCCCTCAAGACCTGCACCGATCTCGGCGCGACGGCTGCCAAGTCGGTGGCCGAGGTCACCAAGGGCGCCGACGTGGTGATGACGTCGCTCCCGATGCCCAAGGACGTCGAGGCGGTGACCCTGGGCGACAACGGCATTCTAGCCAACATCACCAAGGGCCAGACCTATATCGACCTCAGCACCAACGCACCCTCGATGGTGAAGAAGATCGGGGCCGCGATGGCTGCCAAGGGCATCGTCATGCTGGACGCGCCGGTAAGCGGCGGCACGACGGGCGCGGAAGCGGCCACCATCGCCATCATGGTGGGCGGCGACAAGAAGGTGTTCGATGACGCGCTGCCCGTGCTGCAGTCGTTCAGCGCCAACGTGATCCATATGGGCGGGCTGGGCAGCGGCACGGTGGCCAAGCTGGTCAACAACATGTTGTCGTTCTGCAACATGGCCGCGCTCAGCGAGGGCATGATGCTGGGGACCAGCTACGGGCTGGATCCGGAAAAGCTGCTGCACGTCATCGCCAATGCCAGCGGCAACTCCAACGCCATCAAGAACTTCACGTTGCGCGCGCTGCCGGGCAAATATTCGCCGCCGTCCTTTGCGCTCGATCTCGCCTACAAGGATCTGCATCTGGCGCTGGAGCTCGGCGACGAACTCAGCGTACCGCTGCCGCAGGGCGCCTCGACTCACAACCTGCAGCGCATGGCGCGCGGCATGGGCTTCGGCCCCGACGACAGCACTTCCGTCCTGCGCGTCTACGAATCCGTGCTCGGTCGCAAGGTCAAGCCGTAGGAAACCTGCAGCACGGCTGTCCGGGGATGCCTGGTGATAGGAAACAACGTCGACACGAACAGCCTTGCCATTCCCTTTGTCCGGGCCGCGTCTTATCCCGTTCGCGCGGGCAACAGGCTGCGGCCGCTGATCGATGGCGAACCGGCGTTCCGTCGCGTCTGTGAGGCCATCGAGGCTGCCCGTCACAGCGTCTGGGCGACCGTGACGTTCATGTGGGCGGCCTTCGAAATGCCCGACGGCCGGGGTTCGACCTTGACCGTGCTCGGTCGCGCGGCAGCGCGGGGCCTCGATGTCCGTCTCATCTTCTGGCGACCCGATCCCGAGACGGAGTCGCTGAAGCGCAACGCGTTCTGGGGATCGCCCGATCACATCGCACTGCTGGAGAGGGGCAAGGTGAAGCTGCGCATCCGATGGGATCGCGCCGAACCCGGCTTCTGCCAGCATCAAAAGAGCTGGCTAATCGATGCGGGCGAGGAGACCGAGACGTGCTTTCTCGGCGGCATCAATCTCAATCCCCATTCGATGGTCGCGCCGGGGCATCATGGCGAAGGCCATAACCACGATGTCTACCTGGAACTGGCGGGCCCTTCGGCCGTCGATGTCCATCACAACTTCGTTCAGCGCTGGAACGAGGCAAGCGAGCGCCATCTGCCGGATGGCCGATGGGGGCCCGGCAGCGAAAGCGATTTGCCGTTCCCCGTCACGGTGCCGTCGCGGCGTGGCGACGCGATCGTGCAGGTCCAGAGAACGGTGCATCGCGGTCGCTACGCCGATGGGCAGGCGACACCCGAAGGCAAGGCCTTCGATATCGCCGGCGGCGAACGCTCCAATCTCGACCAATACCGCGCCGGCATCGGCGCGGCGCAGCGCTCGATCTACATAGAGAATCAGCACGTCTCGGTTCCCGAAATCATCGATGACCTGCGCAGGGCCGTGCAGCGCGGTGTCGAGATGGTGCTGCTGGTGCCGGCCGAGTCGGCAATCCCCGCCGAGCTCGCCGCCCTCCAGAGCTTCGAGAACTTCACCTTGGCCGGCATCGCCGGGCGGGGCGCCGACGGCCGGCGCAAGCCCGTGTGGGTGCATGCCAAGCTGATGGTGGTCGACGGGGAGTGGGCGACCGTGGGGTCGTGCAATCTGCACCGCCATTCGCTGGTCGGTAACGGCGAGATGAACGCGGCGATCTGGGACCGGGACACCGCGCGCCGTCTGATGAGCGAACTGCTCCAGGAGCATCTCGATCAGGACACGTCGGCAATGGATGACCGGGCGGCGCTGCAGTGCTTCCGCCGGGTTGCCCGCGAAAACCGCCGTCGATTCGCGGCGGGCGATCACGCATGGCAAGGTCTCGCCTTCATGTTCGATCCCACTGATCGGGCATTCGATGTCGCCGCAGCGGACGCCTCGGCACGCCCGCCGCCTGGCCCGACGCTTGCTTCATCTGTTTCAAGACAAGAAAGGAACGCGCCGTGAGCACTCCGCCGATCGACGAAACCGAGCTCAACGCCATGCTGCTCCGGGCGGGTCTCGCTCTGACAGCCGATCAGGTGAGGGCGATCCTTCCGGGCGCCGAGATCTTCCGCCGCATGATCGCGCGGGTGAATGCGCCGCTGCCGCGCGAAGCCGAGCCGGCCTTGACCTTCGATGCGGAGCAAGGCTGATGTCGGCGGTCCTGACCATCGCCGAAGCCGCGCGGCGCATCGCCGCCAAGCAGTTGTCGCCGGTCGAGCTGGCGAAGATGCAGCTCGAGCGTATCCGACGCCTCGATCCTGAGCTCAATGCGTTTCTCCTCGTGACGGAAGAGCGGGCGCTGGCCGATGCCAAGGCTGCCGAAGCGCGACAGATGTCGGGTGCGCTGCGCGGACCGCTCGACGGGATCCCGATCGCCCACAAGGACATCTACAATACCGCCGGTATCCGAACGACGGCGCATTCCAAGCTGCTGGAGCGCAACGTGCCCACGCACGACGCCCATACCGTGAAGAAGTGGGCCGACGCGGGCACCGTGATGCTGGGCAAGCTGTCGACACACGAGTTTGCCTTCGGCGGCCCGTCCTTCGACCTGCCATGGCCGCCGGCGCGCAATCCCTGGAACAGGGACCGCTTCACGGCCGGATCGTCGTCGGGCACCGGCGCGGCGGTCGCGGCCGGCCTCATCCTGGGCGGCACTGGCTCCGACACAGGCGGCTCGATTCGCGGACCGGCGGCCCTCTGTGGCATTGCCGGAATCAAGCCGACTTATGGCTTGTCGAGCCGGAGCGGCATCCTGCCGCTCGCCTTCTCGCTCGATCACGCGGGCCCGATGGCGTGGACGGCGGAAGATTGCGGCTTGCTGCTGCAGGGCATGGCCGGTCACGACCCCGAAGACCCGGGCAGTGTCGATCGGCCGGTGCCGGATTTCACCGCCGAGCTCGGCAAGGGCGTGAAGGGATTGCGCATCGGCGTGGTCCGCCATTTCTTCGAGCAGGACCATCGTGCGTCCGACGCCACGCGCGCGGGCATCGACGCGGCGATGGATTTCTTCCGCAAGGAAGGCGCCGAGGTCCGCGACATCACCCTGTCGCCGGCTGCGGATTACCACGCGGTCGGCTATCTGATCATGGTGACCGAGGCGTTCACTCTTCACGGGCCCTGGATGCGCGAGCGCTTCATGGACTATGGCGAGCTGTTCCGCGACAGGGTCAGCCTGGCCGCGACGGTCAGCGGCCCGGACATGATCCAGGCCACGCGCCGCCGCCGCGTGCTGTGCCGGGAAATGGCGACGGCGATGGAAAATCTCGACATCATCGTCAGCGCGTCCCAGCCCGGCGAGGCGCCGCGCATCGACAGCGTGCCGAAATGGGCCAACATGGAGAAGCCGTCCTTCACCATGCCGTTCAATGTCACGGGCTTTCCCGCCATCAGCATCTGCACGGGGTTCGGCGAGGGCGGCTTGCCTGTTGCGGTTCAGCTGGCCGGCAAGCCGTTCACCGAGGCGACACTGCTGCGCGCGGCGCATGCCTATGAAACCGCGACGCCATGGCGCGCGAAGCGCCCGGCGATGGCTGGTTGAACTCATTGCGGTGAGCGCGCCACTCCCTGGCGCTCATGCTGCTTTCAGACCGCAGCATCCCGTCTGCTCATGCTGGAGCGCGGACCTCCAGGTCCGCTCAAACACTTAGAGACGCATGACCATGAGCGGACCTGGAGGTCCGCGCTCCGGATATACATGGCGCGGCACTTGCTTGAGAGCGGTCATGACCTTCCGCTGAACGACGTCGTGTTCTTGCCAGCAGCCGCTCAAACCGTCACCGTCGGCAGCACCGGCCAGCCATGGGATCGACAAATGACCTATGCGATGAAAATGGTAATTGCGCTGCTGAGCCTGGCACTGACGCTTTGCCCGCCGGTGGTGCGGGCTGCAGATCCTGTCGATTTGCTGCTGGTGCTCGCCGCCGATGTCTCGCGCAGTGTGACGGAAGGCAAATTCAAGCTGCAGCGCGAAGGGGCGGCCGCAGCCCTTGCCGATCCCGAAGTGGTCCGCGCCATCACCTCCGGCCCGAACCGGCGCATTGCTGTGTGCTTCGTCGAATGGGCGACGACGGGCATGCAAACAGTGGTGGTCGACTGGACGGTGGTCGCGGACGGCGATTCCGCGCGCGGCTTCGGGGACAGGCTGGTCGAGGTGCCACGATCCTTCGCCGGCAGCACCTCGATCAGCGGCGCCATCGACTATTCCGTCGAGCAGCTCGAGCGCGCGCCGTTCCAGGCGAACCGGCGGGTCATCGATATCTCCGGCGACGGCAACAACAATTCTGGCCGCGCGGTCACCGAGGCGCGCGACGACGCCATCGGCAAGGGCATCACCATCAATGGCCTGGTCATCCTGACGCCACCCGGCCAATCGTTCCGCCCGGAGCACACGGATCCGCCGGGCGGCCTGGAAAAATACTTCCAGGACAACGTCATCGGTGGTTTCGGCTCATTCACCGTCGTCGCTGATGGACATGAGTCGTTCGGCCGGGCGCTCACCAAGAAGCTGATCGCGGAAATCGCCGGTCTGCCCATCGATCAGCACGCGGCGGCGTCGCTTCGCCCCTAGCGGCTGTCGTAGAGTCGCATGACGACGGCCTCCAGCGCGAGGAAGAACGCGAACAGCACGATGCCCACGCCGCACAACAGCAGGATGGCGGCGAGCAGCAACGCGGTCTCGAAATTGTTCGCCGAGAACAGGATGATGTAGCCGAGGCCCGTCTGCGCGGTGATGAACTCGCCCAGCACCACGCCGATCACCGCGAAGGTGACGCCGATGCGCAGGCCGCTGAAGATATGCGGCAGGGCAAAAGGGAATTTCACCGTCGCGAAGGTCTGCCACCGCGACATCATCAGGCTGCGGCAGAGCCTCTCGTAGCCCGGCGGTGCGGCTTGCAGCCCGGTGATGGTGGCGACCAGGACGGGAAAGAAGGCGATGAAGACCGAGAAGATCACGTTGGCGCCGAAGCCGGTGCCGAACCACAGCAGGAAGACCGGCGCCAACGCCACCTTGGGGATGAGCTGGAAGAAGACGATGGTGGGATAGACCGCCTGCATCAGGGTGCGCGAGTAGGAGACGGCAGCGCCCAGCGCGATGCCGAATGCGGCGGCCAGGAAAATGCCGGCGAAGGCGCCCCAAAAGGTGGGCTGCGCTTGTTCCAGCAGGACACCCAGCGAGCGGATCAGCGTGTCGAACACCTTGCTGGGCGCCGGCAGCAGCCGCGCGCTCAGCGTGCCGCCGCGGCTGAGCGCTTCCCAGCCAACCAGCAGCAGGACGGCCAGCACCATCGGCGGCGCGATCAGCCGCACCGCGTCGCGGCCGATCCCCGCGAGGTCGCGCCAGGCAGGCCGCACCAGCTTGAGGCCGATATCGGTCATTCGCCGTGCCAGCGGCGTACGGCCAGCTCACCGGCATGCACCGCGCCGTAGCAGACGAGGCCCACGAGGCAGAGGACGGTGATGGCGGCCAGGATGATGTCGGTGCGCAGCAGGGCAGCGCTCTGCAGGATCAGGAAGCCCAGCCCTTCGGAGGAGGAGATGAATTCCGCCACGATGACGCCGATCACGGCCAGCGTGATGGCGATTTTCAGGCCGGCAAAGAGGTAGGGCGTCGAGGCCGGCAGGCGGACCAGCCAGAACGTCCGCCATGGCGTGGCGATGAGGCCGCGGCACAGCCGGACCAGCGAGCGGTCGGTCGATTCGAGGCCGGCCATCATGGCGATGAAGATCGGGAAAAAGCCGATGAAGGCCGCGATGGTGAGGCGCGACGGCCAGCCGATGCCGACCCAGACGATGAACAGCGGGGTCCAGGCGATCTTGGGCACGAGCTGGATGACGACGATCAGCGGATAGACCGCATCGCGCAGCAGGCGGCTGAAGCTCAGCAGCGAGGCAAGGCCGATGCCGAAGATCGCCGCCAGCGCGAAGCCCGCCAGCGTGTCGCGTACGGTGGGCACCGTCTGACGCCAGATCATGGGGAAATTGTCGGTGAGGGCTGCGAAGATGTCGGACGGCGCCGGCAGGATCACCTTGGGGTAGCCGAAGATCACGACCAGCGCCTGCCATGTCAGCAGGAGAGCGGCGGCGAAGGCCGCCGGCAACAGCAATGGGCGGAGGCGGTCGAGAGTCATCTTCTTCCGGAGCGCAGGCGTCCCGCCCGCTCATGATCATGAGCGGGCGGGACGCCCGCGCTCCGGAAGATGATCGTCGTACCCATCACGCCGGCGCGTGCTGGATCTTGCCGCGGAGATGGCCGCAGATCTCGTTGAACTCGACGGTCTCGCCGATCTCCAGCCCGCGTGGGCGGGCGAAGGGGATGCGGATGTCCTCGATGATGCGGCCTGGGCGCCGGCTCATCACCAGCACGCGGTCGGCGAGATAGACGGCCTCGCGGATGGAATGGGTGACGAACAAAGCAGTACGGTGATGCTCTTCCCACATCTTCATCAGCACCAGGTTCATCTCGTCGCGCGTGATGGCGTCGAGCGCACTGAACGGCTCGTCCATCAGCAACAGGTCGGGCTCGTAGACCAGGGCGCGGCAGATCGCGACCCGCTGGCGCATGCCGCCGGAGAGTTGGCGCGGCTTGTGATGGTGGAAGCCGCCGAGGCCGACCTGGTCGAGCAGGGTGGCGGCGCGGGCGCGCGTCGGCCCATCGGTCGCGCCGGCCGAACGCCTGGCGGCAAGGAAGGGAAACAGCACGTTGTCGAGCGCGCTCTTCCACGGCAGCAAGGTCGGGTCCTGGAACATGATACCGGTCTCGGCGCGCGGCGCGGCGAGCGGCTGGCCGGCGACGCCGATCGTGCCCGCGGTCGGCGCATCGAGGCCCGCGATCATCATCAGGAGCGTGCTCTTGCCGCAACCGGACGGACCCAGCAGGGCAACGAATTCGCCCGCCTTGATGGTGAACGAGCTGGGCGCGACCGCCTCGACCTGCTGGCGGGTGCCCTCGTTGTAGACCTTGCGCACCCGATCGACGGTGACGTAGTCCGCGCCGGCCGCCTCGACGTCCGCCGGGTTCGCGACGACCGGTCGTGCCACGCGAAGCGCCGCGGCCGGGATGCTCATCGGCGTGGGCTCAGCCCAGCGCGTACTTGGCCGACGCAGCCTTGGCCTTCGCCCATTCGGCGTCGCTGAGCCTGAGCTTGCCGACGAAGTCGTTGGTGTAGAGCGAAGCAGGATCGGGCTTCTTGTCGCCCGCCGCGCCGGCATTCTCGAAGATCAGGTCGGTCATCTTCACGTAGACCGCCGGATCGGCGTAGCCAACGCCCTTGTCGATCGCTTCCTTGGACGCGTAGTTGGCGGCCCACACGCCCATGCCGATCTCGAGCTGCTCCTTGGCGGTCGAGGCGAGCTTCATCTCGGGCACTTCCTTGAACAGGATCTCGATCGTCTCCGCCGGATTGAGCAGCGCGAACTTCACGCCTTCGGACAGGCCCACGGTCATCGCCTCGCACAGCGCCTTCTCCTTGGCGAAGTACTCGTTCGTGGTGGTGAGCGAGTGGGCGTAGAAGGGCAGGCCGTACTTGCTGTAGAGGAAGACGCGCGGATTGATGCCGGCCGCCATGATCTTGGGCAGGGCGCTCGCGACAAAGCAGGTGATGGCGTCGCATTGTTTGTCGATCAGCGCGCTCTCGCGCACCTTGCTGTCGAGCGAGATCGACTGGATGTCGGCCATGGTGAGGCCGACATTCTTGAGGAAGGCCGGCAGGAAGGGATATTCGCCCGAGGTCAGGGTCGAGCCGACCTTCTTGCCCTTGAGGTCGGCCGGCTCCTTGATCGGCGATTCCGGCCGCACCGCGACGCCCATGGTGGTGTCGTAGTTGAAGCAGCCGAGCGACAGCAGCGGCAGGCCCTTGACCGCCTGCTGGATCGAATTGGGCGCGGCCGGGATGCCGAACTCATACTTGCCCTGGGCGATCGCCTGGGTCGCCGCGGCCGAACCGGTGCCTTTCTCGATGACGACGTCGATGCCGGCCTTGGTCCAGAACTGCTTGGCGGCGTAGGACCAGATGTTGGCGCCCTCGGGCAGCCAGCCCAGGGTGTATTTCACCGTCACCTTCTTCTGGGCATAGACCTTCTTGGGCACGAAACCCGTCCCAGCGACAAGCGCGCCCGCACCGGCCGCGGCGACAAAATTCCGGCGCGACAGCCGGTTTCGGACAATGGCTACGCTCTTGTCGACGTCCTTGCGCATGTGACCTCCGCTTCGCCGCAACCGGCTCCCCGAAAGGCCGGTCACGCAACATGCATGCCAAGAATCGGTGAATTGGAGGCCCGCTCTTGTGTGCTAGGCTCGTCGGACGGTACGGGAGCATTGTCATGCAGACACAGCAGCAACCGATCCTGATCAAATCCTACGCCGGGTCTCGTCTGTATGACCCCGCGGCTGGCCGCTACGTGACGCTGGATCAGCTTCGACGCTGGCGGGCGGAGGGCGTTTCATTCGCCGTGATCGACGCCACGACAGGGGCAGACATCGGGCGAGTCCTCCTTGCTTAGAACCGGCGGCCGCTGCTGGCACATGGCTTGCTGATTGCCGTTCCATGAATACAGGTGACATCACGGTCCTCGAAGCCCGGGTCCGGCGGGACATCGAGATGACGGCGCATCCGCGCATGGACTGGATGGAACCGCGGCTGTACCAGGGCAAACCGGCGCTCGACGCGCTGATCGTCGGCGCCGGCCAGTCGGGTCTCTGCATTGCCTTCGCGCTGATGCGCGATCGCGTACGCAACATTCTGGTGATCGACCGCGCGCCGCAGGGCCGGGAAGGGATCTGGGCGGGTTTCGCCCGCATGCCGACCTTGCGCAGCCCCAAGGACCAGACCGGTCCCGACCTCGGCATCCCCAGCCTCACCTTCGAGGCGTGGTACGACGCCGCGTACGGCGCCGGCAGCTTTGCCGGTCTCGGCCTGATCCCTACCGACGCCTGGCACGATTATCTGCAATGGTACCGCGAGGTGCTGGCGCTGCCGGTGCGCAACGAAGTCGCCGCCACGGCGATCGCGCCCGCCAAGCTCGACGATGGCGGCAACTGCCTCCTGGTGACGCTCTCGACCGGCGAGGTGCTGGCGGCGCGCAAGCTGGTGCTGGCCACCGGCCAGGACGGCACCGGCGAATGGTGGATGCCGGATTTCGTGCGCGCGCTGCCGGCCGATCGTCGGGCGCATACCTGCGAGATGATCGATTTCGAGCGCCTACGCGGCCGCACCGTGGCCGTGCTGGGCGCGGGCGCCTCGGCCATGGACAATGCCGCTGTGGCGCTCGAGCACGGCGCGACGGTGGATCTCTTCTGCCGCCGCCCGGAGCCCGGCGTGGTGCAGCGCTACCGTTGGCTCACCTTCGCCGGATTCCTGAAGCATATCGGCGAGATGCCGGACGAATGGCGCTGGCGGGTGATGGGCAACATCATGCGCGCCCGCGAGGGCTTCCCGGCCGACACCTATAAGCGCGTGCTGGCCTTTCCAAAATTCACCATGCAACTCGGCCGCCCGTGGACCGATGCGCGCATGGAGGACGGCCGGATCCGGATCGAGACTCCGCGCGGGCCGTTCCACGCCGACTACGCGATCTGCGGCACCGGCATCCGCCAGGACGTGGCGCTGCGCCCCGAGCTGGCGTCGTTCGCCGACAAGATCGCCTTGTGGCGCGACCGCTATACGGCGCCGCCGGGCGAGGAGGACCCGCTGCTTGCGGCCTATCCCTATCTCGGTCCCGACTACGCCTTCCTCGAGCGCGCGCCGGGCACGGCGCCGTGGCTCGCCGACATCCACCTGTTCGGCATCGGGTCGACCCTGAGCTTCGGGCCGTCGGGCAGCAGCATCAACGCCATGACGGCTGCTGTCCCTAAGGTGGCGGCGGGCGTCACGCGCGGCCTGTTCGCGGGCGACCTGCAGCGGCACTGGCAGTCGCTGCAGGCCTACGACGTCAAGCAGGTCGAGCTGGACTGGAGCCGGATGGCGGCGGGTTAGCGGTGTCTCTTTTCCTCCCCTTCGCGGAATCCGCGAAGGGGAGGTGCCCGCGTGAGCGCCTTCACAGGCGCATAAGCGGGCGGAGGGGTCATGAGCAGCGATATGGTTGCTCATGACCCCTCCGGCCCTTCGGGCCACCTCCCCAACTTCGTTGGGGAGGAATGATTTTCTGGGAGGGCACATATGGACACAGTCACCGTGACGCGTAGCGGCACTCGCAAGCCCCGTCCTCCCGTCGTCGAAGCCTTGCTCGCAGAGGTGTCGGCGCTGGACGAGCGGGCGGCGCAGGAGCGGATGCTGCCGGCCGGCTGCTACACCGCGCCGGAGTTCTTCGCTTTCGAGCAGACGGAAGTGTTCAGTCGCAGCTGGATCTGCGTCGGCAGGATCGAACAGGTGGCCGAGCCGGGCGATTGCCTGGCGACGGAAGTCGCGGGCGAACCGGTGCTTGTCGTGCGCGGCGAGGACGGCACCATCCGGGCGCTCGGCGCCATCTGCCAGCATCGCGGCGAGATCATTCCCTGCCCGGAGAAGGGCAGGGCGATCCGTTGCCCGCTCCACTTCTGGACCTACGATTTCCAGGGCCGGCTCGCGGGCGCGCCGCGCATGGGTGATGCCGAGGCGATGCAGCGGCTGCGCCGGACGGTGCGGCTGCCGACGCTGCGCCTGGAGCTCTGGCACGGCTTCATCTTCGTCAACCTGGACCCTGAAGCTGCGCCCCTGGCGCCAAGCCTCACCAAGCTCGAGCCGTTATGGGCGGGTTACGAAGCGACGGGGTTGAAAGCCTTGCCGCCGACGATGAGCGACACGCCGCTGCCCTGGAACTGGAAGGTGCAGGTCGAGAATTTCACCGACGCCTACCATCCGGAATACGTCCATATCGGCACGCACGACTTTGCACCCAGCGTCGTGGAAGGCGACGGCGTCCGCTTCACCGAGATGAAGCCGGGCGACAATGCGATCGTGCGCTCGGTGCCGATGCGCACGCCCGACGGCGGCATGATGAAGGACGGCTGGGGGCCGGAGGCGGCCTTTCCGGCCATCGCCACCCTGCCGGCCGAGCAGCACCGGCGCATCACTTTCGCCATGCTGCCGCCCAGCCTGACCATGATGTTCGCGCCGGGCACCGTGGCCTATACGCTGATCCGGCCGACCGGCGTCACCGCGACCTACGCCGGGTCGGACCGCGTCACCTACGGCGGCTGGCTGCTGCCGCAGAGCACGATCGACCTTCCCGACTTCGTCGAACGCTGCAAGGCAGTGAGCCAGGGCGGCTCGAAGATCTGGGCACAGGACGTGCCGGTCAATGTCGGCATGCAGGCGGCCAAGAGCTCGCGCTTCCTGCCCGAGGGCATCTACGGCCCGCTGGAGACGACGTTGCAGCAGTTCAACGTGTGGCTGGTCGAGGCCTACAGCCGCGCCATGACGGGGTGAGGCTGCGCGCACCAATAAAACCTCATCCTGAGGAGCGGCCGCAGGCCGCGTCTCGAAGGATGGGCGACATCGCGACTGTATCCCATCCTTCGAGACGCACGCCTTCGGCGTGCTCCTCAGGATGAGGTTATTGTGTGTCCCTCGGCTTCACTCGATCTTGATGCCGGCGTCCTCGACGATCTTCTTCCACTTGGTGTTCTCGATCGCGATATAGGCCTCGAACTCCTGCCGGGATTCCTTGGCCGGCACGAAGGCGAGACCCTTGAGCTTCTCCAGCACCTCGGGCTCCTTGAGGATCTTCATCACCTCGGCGCTCAGGCGATCGAGGATGGGCTCGGGCGTGCGCGCCGGCGCCGAGAGCCCGATCCAGCCCACGGCGACCACGCCTTCGACGCCCTGCTCGGCGATGGTCGGCACGTCGGGCAGGAAGGGCGAGCGGCGCTGGTCGGCGATGCCGATCGCCTTCACCTTGCCGGCGCTGATCGGGCCGACGGCGCCGGGCACGGCGTCGGACAGCAGCTGGATGTCGCCGCTCTGCAGCGCCATCCCCGCATCGGCATTGCCCTTGAACGGCACGTGCGTGAGCTTGATGCCGGCCGCGCTCTTCAGCATCTCGACGGCGAGGTGGCTCGCCGAGCCGTTGCCGGACGAGCCATAGTTGAGATCGGCGCCGGCCTTGGCCTTGGCGATCAGGTCCGGCACCGAGGTTATGCCGCTCTTCAGGCTCGCCATCAGCACCTGCGGCGTGAGGCCGATATTGGCGATCGGCGCGAAATCCTTCTGCGCATCGTAGGGCAGCTTGGGATAGATCGCGGGCGCGATGCCGTGCGTGGAGATCGTCACCATCAGGAGCGTGTAGCCGTCGGGCGCCGCCTTGGCCGCCGCGTCGGCGCCGATGCTGCCGCCCGCGCCCGGTCGGTTCTCGGCGATGACCTGCTGGCCCAGCGCCTTGGTGAGCTGATCGGCCATCACGCGCGCCAAAATGTCGGTCGACTGGCCAGGCGGGAAGGGCACGATGATGCGGATCGGCTTGGCCGGCCAGGTTTGCGCGAAGGCGCGGGGCGCGAGCGCCGCCGTGGCGGCCGACGTGAGGACGAGGCGTCGATTAAGCATGGCTGTCGAAGGACCTTCCCTGTTGCCTCAAAGGTCCCTCGGGCCTCGCCCTTGGGATGACAGCTGGTTTGTGATCGACGCACCCTGTCATCCCGAGGGCGAGGCCCGAGGGACCTTTAGTGGGTGCGGCGACTAGGCCGCCTTCTTGTTCTGTTGCGAGGGATGCTCGCCGGCGATCTTGAGGAAGTTCTCCAGGATCTTGTGGCCGTGCTCGGAAGCGATGCTCTCGGGATGGAACTGCACGCCATGGATGGGCAGCGACTTGTGGCGCAGGCCCATGATGATGTCGCCGGTCTCGGCGGTGACTTCGAGATCCTTCGGGAAGCCGGCGCGGTCGACGATCAGCGAGTGATAGCGCGTCGCCTGGAAGGGTGAGGGCACGTCCTCGAATACGCTCTGGCCCTTGTGCGCCACGCCCGAGAGCTTGCCGTGCATGGGCGAGGGCGCGCGCACCACGTTGCCGCCAAACACCTGGCCGATCGCCTGGTGGCCGAGGCAGACGCCGAACAGCGGCACCTGCGCCTGGGCGGCCGCCCGCACGAGGTCCATGCAGATGCCGGCTTCGTTGGGCGTGCAGGGACCGGGCGACAGCACGATGCCCGCGGGCTTGAGCGCCATCGCCGCGTCGACCGTGATCTGGTCATTGCGGTGCACCACGCAACGCGCGCCGAGATCGCCCAGGAAGTGGACGAGGTTGTAGGTGAAGCTGTCGTAGTTATCGATCAGGAGAAGCATGGAGCGATCTTAGCGACCGCGCGGGATTTGGGGTAGTATTACAATAATAAGACAGAAAGCCCCTCTTTGGTCGTCGAACCCCTGATTGTCGGGCTGCTGCTGATGGCAGCTCTGATGCATGCGTCGTGGAACGCGCTCCTGAAGTCCGACAATTCGGACCGTCTGGCGACTTTCGGCGTCATCATGACCACCGGCACCGTCATGGGGTTGTGTGCCGTACCGTTCCTGCCCTGGATCGAGCCCGAAGCGTGGAAGTACCTCGCGACGTCGGTGGCGATCCATGTCCTTTATTACACGTTCCTGCTGAAGGCCTATTCCTACGGCGACCTCAGCCACACCTATCCGATCGCGCGCGGGCTGGGGCCGCTCCTGGTGGCGCTGGTGTCGGGCCGCTTCATCGGCGAGCATCTGCGGCCGCAGGACATCGCGGGTGTCCTGCTGCTGAGCTTCGGCCTGATCGCACTCGCCATGCCGCTGCGCAACGTCGTGCCGCGGCCGGGCAGCCGGCATGGCCTGGCCACGCTGTTCGCGGTGCTGACGGGCTTCACGATCGCGGCCTACATCATCGCCGACGGGCTGGGCGTGCGCAGCGCCGGACCGACGTTCCAGCAACGCCTCTCCTACATCGCCTGGCTGTGTGTGGTGGAGGGGCCGTGGCTGCTGGTGCTGGCGATCGCACTCAGGCCGCGCACGGTCTGGACGCATCTGCGGCGCGCCTGGTGGCGCGGCGTGATCGGCGGCGTCATCGCCAATGTCGGTTACGGAATTGCGATCTATGCCCTGGTGCTGGGGCCGATGGCGCACATCGCGGCGTTGCGTGAAACATCGGTGCTGTTCGGCGCCTTGATGGGCACCTTGCTGCTGGGCGAGCCGTTCGGGCGGCGTCGCGTGGCGGCGGCCGCCGTGATCGTCGTGGGACTCGTGCTGATGAACGGCCCCCAGCTCATTTGAAGGGACGGACCTCGACGTCGATTCGGGCCAGGCGCGCGAGCAGCCGGCGTCGGCCGGCGATCGGCCACCAGCCGTAGAGGAACACATCGATCGGCCCCCAGAGGGCCACCCAGCCGGCGATCAGGAACCCTTCGGCGAGAACCCGCGACACCGCCGATCCCAGGGACGCCAGCAGTTCGCGGGCGGACAGGCAAATGACGAGGAAGCCCACGCCGATCACCAGGCTGAGGCGGCCACGCCGCCATTCGGCGCGCAGGCGCCGATGCTCGACTGTCTCGCGCAAGGCGAAGTGGTTGCGGATCGACTGGGCGATCTGGCTGGCCTCCGGCCGTGCGAGTTCGGATTCGGGGAGCCTGATCACCAGCCGCATCTCCCTGCCGCCAAGATCCTCGGCGGAGCCCACGATGTAATCGTCGGCCGCCGCGTCGAGTTCCTTTTCATGGAATGGCGCGGGGTCGAGCGAATTGTAGAGTCGCGATATCTGGTCGAGGCGCAACTCGACGGCGACCGCTTCGACCTTGTTCGCGACGGGCTTCGCTGTCATGGCTTCGACTCAATTGTCGGCGATGAGACGAAGCCATGTCTACCCGCAACCTCGACAAGATGATGGTCCCCAAGTCGGTCGTCGCGATCGGCGCCAGCGTGCGCCTCGGATCGGTCGGCGCGGCGGTCACGCGCAACCTGCTGGCCGGCGGCTTCAAGGGCGACATCCATCTGGTCAACGTCAAGGGCGGCACGATCGAGGGCCGCCCTGTTCTGAAGAGCGTGGCCGAGTTGCGCGAGCCCGCCGACCTGGCGGTCATCATGACTCCGGCCGAGACGGTGCCGCGCCTGATCGTCGAGCTGGGCGAGCGCGGCACGAAGGTGGCCGTCGTCATCACCGCCGGCACGGGCGACGGCGCCACGGCGCGCGAGGACAATGCCCGTTGGCGCAGGCGCATCCTGCGCGCGGCCAAGCCCCATCTGCTGCGAGTCGTCGGGCCGAACTGCATCGGCTACGCGGTGCCGCGGATCGGCCTCAACGCGAGCTTCGGGCCGGGCGGGCTGAAGGCCGGGCGGCTTGCTGCGGTGGCGCAGTCGGGCGCCGTGCTGGCGGGTCTGGCCGACTGGGGCGCGGCGCAGAACATCGGCTTCTCGCACCTGATTTCCATGGGCGACATGACCGACGTCGATTTCGGCGACGTTCTGGACATGCTGACGCGCGACTACGAGACGCGCGCCATCCTGATGTATGTCGAGGGGATCACCCAGGCGCGCAAGTTCATGTCGGCGGCGCGCGGCGCGGCCCGGCTGAAGCCGGTGATCGTGCTGAAAGCGGGCCGTCATGCCGCGGCGGCCCAGGCGGCGGCGTCGCATACCGGCTCGATGGCGGGTTCGGCCGCGGTTTACGATGCCGCCTTCGCGCGCGCCGGTCTGGTGCGCGTTACCGGGCTGGGCGAGCTGTTCGATGCCGCCGAGACGTTGGGCCACAGCATCACGCCGCGCAACGAGCGGCTGGCCATCCTGACCAACGGCGGCGGGGTCGGCATCATCGCCACCGACCTGCTGATGGACGAGGGCGGCGAGCTCGCCACGCTGCTGCCGCGCACCATCGCGCAGCTCGACAAGCAGATGCCGCGCGCCTGGTCGCATGCCAATCCGGTCGACATCGTGGGCGACGCCGACGGCCCGCGCTATACGGCGGCTGTCGACGCGCTGGCCGACGATCGCGGCGTGGGCGCGGTGCTGGCGATGAACGTGCCGACGGCGCTTACCTCCTCGGTCGAGGCGGCGCGCGCCGTGACGGGCGCCGCAGGTGTCAAGGTAGTGCCGCTGATCGGCTGCTGGATCGGCGGCCCGGAGGCGCAGGCCGGCCGCGCGGTGCTGCATGAAGCGGGCATCCCGGCCTACGACACGCCGCTCCGCGCCGTGCGCGGCTTCATGCACATCGTGCAATACCGCCGCGGCCAGCGCGCGCTCCAGCGCACGCCGCCCTCGGTGCCGGAGACGCGCTCGGACACGCACCTGGTGCGCGCCATCGTGCAGGGGGCGCTGGCCGACAAGCGCGAGATCCTGACCGAACCGGAAGCCAAGCGCGTGCTGGCGGCCTACGGCATTCCCGTCGTGCCGACCGAGGTCGTGCTCGACGCCGCCGAGGCCGCGGCGGCGGCGACGCGCATCGGCTTTCCCGTCGCGGTGAAGGTCCTGTCGCGCGAGATCACCCACAAGACGGACGTGGGCGGCGTCGAGCTCGACCTCGGCTCGGAGCAGGCCGTCGCCGACGCCGTGCGCGCCATGACGGTGAAGGTCTGCAACGTGGCGCCCGGCGCGCACATCGACGGCTTCGTCGTGCAGCCCATGATCAAGCGGCCGCATGCGGTCGAGCTGATCCTGGGTGCGGCCGAGGACCCGGTGTTCGGCCCGATCCTGCTGGTCGGCCATGGCGGTGTCGCCGCCGAGGTGATCGACGACAAGGCGTTGGCCCTGCCGCCGCTCGATCCGGTGCTGGCCGAGGATGCGCTCTCCCGCACGCGGGTCGATCGCCTGCTGCGCGGCTATCGCGACCGCCCGCCGGCCGCGCGCGGCGCCGTCTGCGATGCCCTGGTGCGGCTGTCGCAGCTGATCGCCGATGTGGACGAGATCGCCGAGCTCGACATCAACCCTCTGCTGGCCGATGCCGACGGCGTGATCGCGCTCGACGCGCGCATCGTCGTGCGCAAGCCCGCGGGGCAGGAGCGCGGCGCGCGCTTTGCCATCCGGCCCTATCCGGTCGAGCTCGAAACCTGGATCACCCATCGCGGCGAGCGGCTTTTCATCCGGCCGATCCGGCCCGACGACGAGCCGCTGATCCAGGCCTTCACCAAGAGAATGGATCCCGAAGACGTGCGCATGCGTTTCTTCGGGCCGCTGCGCGAGCTCAGCCACGAGATGGCGGCGCGGCTGACCCAGATCGACTACGACCGCGAGATGGCGTTCCTCCTGCTCGACGGCAAGATGCTGTTGGGCGTGGGCCGCCTCGCCGCCGATCCGGACTTCGAGCAGGCGGAGTTCGCCTTGATCGTCGCCTCGGATCGCCAGGGCCACGGCTATGGCCGGCTGCTGCTCGAGCACGTGCTGCACTACGCCAAGGCGCGCGGCGTCATTCGCGTGGTCGGCCACGTGCTGCGCGAGAACGACAAGATGCTCGATCTCGCCAAGCGATTGGGCTTTGTGCGCGAAAGCGGACGCTCGGGCGAACCCGACATTCGCGTCGTGAAACCGATGGCTTCGCTTTAGGTCCAACTCGCTTTGTAACTTTTGTTTTGTCCGCCGCGCTGAACTGAGGCAAAAGAAAGGCGGCGGGCCAAGACGTTAAGACTGAAAGCTCAGATGGCGTCGAGGAAGAACAGAAGCAGGAAGGCGAACAGAAAGAGTCCGAAAGCGGCTCCGACGATGCGCGACCGCCTGGAGGGGCGCTTTAATGCCGTTGTCACATGGGCCGACGCCCATCGCTGGCACGCGATCATCGGTGGCTTGGTGTTGTTGTTCGTGGCCAGCCTGTTCGGCGGCTACTGGATCGCCGAGCGACTCGAATCGGGCGACCGCGATCGGCTGGCGCGCGACACGCTGGAGGAGATGAAGCGCAACACTCCCGGCGAACCGGCGCCGAAATACGCGCGCATCGAAGATCTTCCGGGCCTGCCGAAATATAGCGAGGCAGAAGCGGGTCATCCGCTTCCCACGCTCGACGAGAAACCGCGTGCCGCCAAACCGCAGCAACTCGCCGCCGCCGTCTCGAGCGCCGAGACCTGGCGCAAGAACGCCGTGCCCTTCACCGATCTCAACAGCCGGCCTTTGGTCGCGATCGTGATCGACGACGTTGGCATCGACCGGCCGCGTTCCAAGCGTGCCTGGGAACTGCCGGGCCCGCTCACGATGTCCTTCCTGCCCTATGCCAAGGATCTGCGTGACCAGGCGCGCGCCGCGCGGGCGAGGGGCCATGAATTGATGCTGCATCTTCCGATGGAGCCCACCGGTCGCGCCGATCCCGGGCCCAATGCGCTGCTGGTGTCGCTCGGCGATGCCGAGATCAAGCAGCGTACCGCGGCGGCGCTCGACAGCTTCGACGGCTATGTCGGCGTCAACAACCACATGGGCAGCCGCTTCACCGCCTTCCGGCCCGGCATGGAAACGGTGCTGCGCCAGTTCAAGGGCCGCGGCCTGATGTTCCTCGATTCGCGCACCACGGCGCAGTCGGTCGGCGATCAGGTCGCGCAGGAGATGGGTGTGCCGAGCGTCGTGCGCCATGTCTTCCTCGACGACGACGAAGCGCTCGAACTCTGTCCGCCGCAAGCTGGCCGAAGCCGAAGCCCTGGCGCGCCGCCAGGGCTTCGTCGTGGCGATCGGCCATCCGCATGAGAACACCCTGCAGGCGCTCGGCGAATGGCTGCCTGGCCTGCCGGCCAAGGGCATGGCGCTGGCGCCGGCGACGGCGGTGTTGCGCAAGCGCAATGGGTGGGATTGAGTTGGCTCCGACGTCTTTCTCAAGTTCCTCTCCCCCTTGGGGGAGAGGTTAGGTGAGGGGGTGATCAAGGACGGTGCGTCACCCCCTCACCCAGCCTCTCCCCCTAGCGGGGGAGAGGAGGAAGAAAGAAGAAACACGACACGACGACAAGACGAGGAGAAACCAGACGTGCGTTACGCGAAGAAGGCGATGATCGTCGCCCCGCAACCCGAGCCGACCGAAGCCGGCGCCGATGTCCTGCGCGAAGGCGGCAATGCCGTCGATGCCGGCATTGCCTGCGCGCTGGTCCAAGGCGTGGTCGATCCCCTGATGTGCGGCATTGCCGGGTTCGGCAGTTGCGGCATCTACATGCCGGGCAAGAAATTTCACGGCTACATCGACGCCCACGCGCCGGCGCCGCTCGGCGCGCGGCCCGACATGTGGGCCAACCTGATCGAGAGCGAGGCGCGCGACGGCTACGGCTTCATCCTGAAGGGCCGGGTGAACGACATCGGCTACAAGTCGATCTGCGCGCCGGCCAACCTGAAGATGTACTACGAAGCGCACCAGGAGCATGGCAGCCTGCCGTGGTCGCGCATCGTCGAGCCCGCCATCGCCTGGGCGGAAAGCGGCTGGACCGTGCGGCCGCACGTTCACTACTGGTGGAGCGACGACGGCGCCTTCGGCCGTGCCCCCAATCATGAGCGCACTCGCTTCACCGACGCCGCCCGCGCGCTCTATTGCCGGCCCGACGGGACGCCCAGGCGGGTGGGCGACCGGGTCGTCAACCGCGACTACGGCCAGACCTTGCGCGCCATCGCCAAGGGCGGCGCCGACGTCTTCTATTCGGGAGAGATTGCCCGAGCGATCGCCGAAGACATGAAGAAGAATGAGGCGCTGCTCTCGATCGACGATTTGAAGGCTTGGAACCCCGTCAGGAACCCGCCGCTGTGGGGCGACTATCGCGGCTACAAGGTGTCGACCAACCAGCCGCCGGGCGGCGGCGTGATGCTGCTCGAGATGCTGAACATCCTGGAGAATTTCGACCTTTCGGGCATGGAGCACAATTCAACGGAGTATGTCCGCATCGTGAGCGAAGCGATGAAGCGGGCCACGATCGACAAGGACGCCCATGTCGGCGATCCCAAGTTCGTCGCCGTGCCCGTCGATCAGCTGACCTCGAAAGCCTATGCCAAGCAGATGGCGGGCGAGATCGTGCGCGGCGTGAAGGCTCTGGTGCCGCGCTTCAATTCGGGCGCCGTCTCCAAGGACACCACGCACATCTCGGTGCTCGACAAGGACGGCAACTGCTTCTCGATGACCCATTCGCTCGGCATGCCCTCGGGCGTGGTCACGCCGGGCCTGGGCTTCATGTACAACGGCTGCATGGGCGTGTTCGACCCGCGGCCGGGCCGGGCGGGCTCGATCGCCCCGGGCAAGGCCCGCTTCAGCTCGGTCGTGCCCTCGATCATCTTCAAGGACGGAAAACCGCACCTCATCATCGGCGCCCCGGGCGCCACGCAGATCGCCATGGGCGTGCTGCATGCCGTGCTGAACGCGCTCGACTTCGACATGACCATGGTCGAGGCGGTGAGCGCGCCGCGCTTCTCGGCGACTTCCGATACGATCGACATCTCCAACCGCATCTCGTGGAAGGTCGAGCGCGAGCTGCAAGGGCAGGGCTATCCCGTCGTGCGCAGCCCCTACACCTTCGGCTTCGCCGCCGTGCACGGGGTCCGGGTGCACGAGGACGGCCTCGATGGCGGCGCGGACCCTGGACACGACGGTGTGGTGATCGCGGTGTAGATCCCTCCATTCCCGTTTCTTTCATGTTCCTCTCCGCCCGCGAAGCGGGGGGAGAGGCTAGGAGAGGTGGGTCATTGCTGAAGAACGAATTGATCGAGCAAGAGACCTTCGCCGCACGGGGAGTCGTGCGGAGAAGATTGTCTGGGAGTTGCTGCGTGCCCACCGAATGGCCGGCATCAAATTCCGCCGGCAGCATCCGATCGGTCCGTTCTTTGCAGACTTCGCCTGCGTCTCGAAGAAGATCGTGATCGAGATCGATGGCGATCACCATGCATTCCAGGTCGAGGCTGATGCCCGGCGGACATCGGCCATGGAGCAGCAGGGGTGGCGCGTAGTGCGTTTCGCGGCGAACTATGTCGTCGAGAATTGGGAAGGCATTTGGACCGAGATAGATCGCCTGTTGTGCGACGGCCCATGACCCACCTCTCCTAGCCTCTCCCCCCGCTTCGCGGGCGGAGAGGAACATGAGAAGGGCGGACCGACGGAGGCGTAACCGCCTTTTAAACCGGCATCGTCCGCTTCTGGTGCGCCCGGCCGACCTTGGCCGCCTCGGGATTGTGGCCGGAGATTACCCGCACGCCCTCGTCGAGGCTGGCGCAGATCTTGTCCGGGGTGGCGCCTTCCAGGAAGGCGAGCTTGTTCCATTTGCAGGCGGCGAAGACGCGGCCGCGGGCTTCCTCCATGACCGGCGGATAGGGGCGGCGCTGCAGGGCCGTGTAGCCCAGCGACAGGCCGAGATCGCCCGGTCCTAGCTCGGCAAAGCCCAATCCAGGCACTGCCAGGATCTCCTCGCAATGGGCGACGCCGGGTGGGCTTTCGATCTTTACGCCGAGCAGAAGCTCGCCTTGCGGGCTGAGCGGCCACGGCTCACAGCGGGCGAAATACTCTTGCTGGTCAATGCCCCAGACCGGGGCGGCGGTGGGCTCCGAGCCGCGGCCGCGCGTGCCGTGGCCGATCTTGTCGGCGCCTGCTTTGTGATGCGGAAAGCGGCAGGCCCGGACGAACTCCTTCACCGCGTCGGCCGACTCGGCCTGGCAGAGCAGGATGCCGTGAACGCCGCGCGCCAGGATCTGGCGAAACTGCCAGGCATTGTAGGCGACGTTGGGCCCGTCGATGCCGTTGACCGGCGCCTCGACGATGATGGCGGGCGTGCGGTGACCGGAGTTGGTAGGCCCGCCATCGACCAGGCCGCGCATGTATTCGCTGAGCGCCGTCATGTCGAAGGCGCCGTGCTCCATGCCGACATTGATATAGTCGGCCCAGGTCTTGGCGTCCTGCCGGCCCTGCTCGTAGGTCAGCACGTGGCCGGTATGCGGGCCGTCGTAGTAGATCGCCTGATCGGCTTCCAGGAGCTCGATGGCGCGATTGATGCGTTTCGCCATGGCCGTTTCCTCCGTTTTCTTGGGCCGAGCATAGCCTTAGAGTGCCGGCAAAAGGGAGGAAACGATGATGACGTTCGGCCGCCGCCGGATGCTGGCGGCGGGCGCGGTGCTTGCCGTGTCGACATCAGACGGCGCGCAGCCCCAGGCGCCCTATCCCGACCATGCGATCCGCTTCGTCGGCGGCTTCCCGCCGGGCGGGCCGGCCGACCTTTCCGGGCGCATGCTGGCGCAGAGCCTGAGCGAAGTCCTCGGCCAGCAGGTGGTGGTCGAGAACAAGTCGGGCGCCGCCGGCAACATCGCGTCCCAGGTCGTGGCCGAGGCCAGGCCCGACGGATACACGCTGCTGGTCGGCACCTCGATCATGAGCATCGTGCCGGCGATGTACGACAAGCTGCCCTACGACCCGCTGACCAGCCTTGTAGCCGTCGCGCATTTCACCACCATCCCCATGATCATCGTGGTGCCGGCCGAGGGGCCGAAGACGATCGAGGAGCTGGTGGCGCTGCTCGCCAAAGAACCCGGCAAACATTCCTATGGCTCGCCCGGCAACGGCAGCCTCATACACATGGGCAGCCTGCTGTTCGCGCAGCGCGCCGGCGGCGAGGCGCTGCACGTGCCCTATCGCGGCTCGGCGCCGGCCATGCAGGACATGCTGGCCGGGCGACATGCCTTCCAGATCGACACCTTGGGCAGCAGCAAGGGCTTCATCGATGCCGGTCGGCTCCGCATCCTGGCCGTCTGCGCGAACGAACGCATGGCCGCGCTGCCCGACGTGCCGACGGTGAAGGAGAAGACAGGCTTTCCGCTCGAGGTCGTCACCTGGTACCTGATCTTCGCGCCGGCCGGCACGCCGCAGCCGATCGTCGACAGGCTCAGCACCTCCATCAACCAGGCGATCAAGGCGCCGGCCATCGTCCAGAAGGCCAAGGAGCTTGGCATGGAGATGGTGCAGTCGACGCCTGAATCGTCGAAGGAATTCTATGAGCAGCAGATGGCGATGTGGGCGCCGATCGTGAAGGCCTCGGGCGCCAAGGTGGAATGAATCTCTTCCTCCGTCACCTTACCAGGGCTATCGCATAAAGCGCTTTTCGTCGTCTCGACCGGAGCGCGAAGCGGAATGGAGAGACCTTCCTTCAACGATATGCCGCTAATCGGGGACAGAAGGTCTCTCCGCGCGGCCCTTCGGGCCTTGGTCGAGACGACGAGGAATTGGCACAAGCAATAGCCCCGCCCGAAGACGGGGAAGGTAGGGAGGGGGAAGGCTACCGTGATCGACTGAGATTGTGAGATGATCTGAACTTCAAGACGCTTCGGACTGAGGCTCTCCCCCTCCGCCCCTTCGGGGCACCTCCCCCGTGTGACGGGGGAGGATGAATTGGGGGCCGCCCGTTGTTTCAACGAGGAGAGAAACGCCATGATCAAGTTCTATTACAACACCGCACCGAACCCGACCAAGGTCGCGCTCTGCCTGGAAGAGATGGGCCTGCCGTACGAGCTCGTGCCGGTCGACACGCGCAAGGGCGACCAGCACACGGCGGCGTTCCTGGCGATCAATCCGAACGCCAAGGTGCCCGTCATCGTCGATGACGGCGCCATCGTGTTCGACAGCAACGCGATCCTGCTCTACCTGGCAGAAAAGACCGGACAGTTCCTGTCGGCCAAGTCGCCGGCGGCGCGGGGCGAGATGCTGTCGTGGCTTATGTTCGTCGCGTCGGGCATCGGGCCTTATTCAGGTCAATCCGTGCATTTCCGGAACTTCGCGCCGGAGCCCAAGGAATACGCGGTCAATCGCTACACCTTCGAGGCACAGCGCCACTGGGGCATCCTGGAAGCGCGGCTGGGCAAGCACCGCTACATGTGCGGCGATGCCTATACCATCGTCGACATGGCGGTGTGGGGCTGGTCGCGCCTGCTGCCCAATGTGCTGGGGCCCGATGCCGCCAAGCAGCTGCCGAACCTGCAGCGTCACCTCGCCGAGATCAGCGCGCGCCCGGCCGCCGTGCGGGCGCTGGCGCTCAAGGACAAGCACACCTTCAAGACGGAGATGGACGAGACGGCGCGCCTGGCGATGTTCCCGCATCTCGCGAAGAAGGTCGCCTGACCCCGGCAGCGCCCGAAATTTTCGATCTGCGCGAGCGGCCGCAGCACGCGGCCGCCGTCGCCGGGAGAATCTGGAAGGCGTTCTGGCAACACCGGGGAACGCCGCTCGCCCAGATCAGCGATGGTCTCGCCACCCTCCTGAAGGCGGACGGCGCCCTGCCGTTCGCACTGGTCGCGGAGATCGACGGGCAGCCCTGCGGCAACGCGCTGGTGATCGACAAATGACGAGCCAGCCAAGCCCGATCTCAGCCCGTGGCCGGCGGCGCTCTGGGTCGACGGGGCCGTGCGCGGCCGCGGGATCGCCGGCGCCCTGCTCGACGAAGCGGCAAGACGCTGTGCGGCCCTGGACGTGCCACGGCTCTATCTCGTTTCGCGTCCTGCGTTGCAGAATTTTTACACGACACGGGGCTGGAAAATCGTGGAGCCGACGTGGGCGCACATGGCCTGACGGTCTATGCGCGGCACTTGGATCGGAACGGCTGCGGCGGACAAGCTAGAGTTCGCACCAGCGCGGAACTGTAACGCCGGAGACGGCGAGGGGGCCTTTGAAGCCGCAGTAAGGAGCGCTCGGCGCTCAGGATGAGAGCAAGCCGTTTCCGGTATGTGTGACTAAAGATACTAACCCTTTGGACAGCACACGCCGGCCACTGGGGTAGCTCTCAAGCGTTTGGTCCGCGTGGTCTACTTTGATCAGTCGCCCCCCGCATGCCTGCTTTTGTTCATGCCGGATGCGATCGGGCATTCCCTATCCGGGGAATGGTCTCCCGCCTTTCATCGTGCTTCGGTACCCTTAACGTGACAATGTCGGGAATAGACATTTTTGTGCCGATGCCGTTTCATGCGCCAATTGATGCGAACTTTGGCGCAGGCCTGAGATTTGCCGGGTCACTGGCACAAAATGGCCACGCTGGGAGTGCTGCATGACACCATCTCATCCTGTCGTTTTTCTCGTCGACGTGGACAACACGCTGGTCGACAACGACGGCATTCAGCAGGACCTGAAGGACCATCTCGAGCGTACCTATGGTGTCGCTGCTCGCGACCGCTATTGGCGGATCCTCGAGGATCTGTTCACGGAGCTGGGCTATCGCGACTATATCGGCGCCCTGCAGCGCTTTCGCGTCGAACACCCGCGGGAGGTGGAACTGCTGGCGATGTCGTCCTTTCTCATGGATTACCCTTTCGCCGAGCGACTCTACCCGGGCGCCCTCGAGGTGCTGAAGCGGCTGCGCAGCCTTGCCCCGACCGTGATCCTGTCGGACGGCGATGTCGTCTTTCAGCCGCGCAAGGTCGAGCGCGCGGGCATAGCCAATGTCGGGGATGGAGATGTGCTGATCTACATCCACAAGGAAGAATCCCTCGAGGACGTCGAGCGGCGCTATCCGGCCGAGCATTACGTTCTCGTGGACGACAAATTGCGCATCCTGGACGCCGTCAAGCAGATCTGGGGAGAGCGGGTGACAACCGTGTTTCCACGCCAGGGCCAATATGCTCACGATGCGAAACTGCTCAGCGCCTTGCCGCCCGCCGATGTAACGATCGAGCGTATCGGTGACTTGCTCCATTACGACTTGCCGCGATTGCGGACGGTACCGCACGCCCTTCAATCAACCTCAAAGGTGACAGGATGAAAGCGACCAAGAAGCTTCACGATCTCGGCCAGAGCCTGTGGCTCGACAACATCACCCGCGACCTGCTGAACAGCGGCACGCTCAAGCGCTACATCGACGAGCTGTCGGTGACGGGTCTCACCTCGAATCCGACGATCTTCGATCACGCGATCAAGAACAGCGCGATCTATGACGGCGACATTCGCCAGCACGGCGTCCGCCAGCAAAGCGGGGGAGGACCTGTTCTTCGGCCTGGCCCTGGCCGACCTGACCCGCGCCGCCGACCTGTTCCAGCCCGTCTTCGCCCGTACCGATGGCGTGGACGGCTGGGTGTCGCTCGAGGTCTCGCCCGTTCTCGCCCACGACACCAAGAGCACCCTGGCGGCGGCGCTGGATCTTCACAAGCGTGCCGGCAAGCCCAACCTCTTCATCAAGATACCCGGCACGCCGGAAGGCCTGCCGGCCATCGAGGAGGCGATCTTCGCCGGCGTTCCGGTCAACGTCACGCTGCTGTTCTCGCGCGAGCAATATGTCGCCGCGGCCGACGCCTATCTGCGCGGTGTCGAACGGCGCATCGCGGCGGGCCTCAACCCGGCCGTCGCCTCGGTCGCCTCGCTCTTCGTCAGCCGCTGGGATGTCGCGGTCGCCGGCAAGGTCCCCGGCGAGCTCACCAACCGGCTGGGCATCGCCATCGCCCAGCGCACCTACAAGGCCTATCGCGAGCTGCTCGACTCGCCGCGCTTCCAGCGCGCTCGCCAATTGCGGCGCCCGCGCCCAGCGCCTGCTGTGGGCCAGCACCGGCACCAAGGATCCCAAGGCGCCCGACAGCCTCTACGTGAAGGCGCTCGCCGCGCCGTTCACCGTCAACACCATGCCGGAAGGCACCCTGAAGGCCTTCGCCGATCACGGCGAGGTCGGCGCAGCGCTAGCGCCGGACGGCGGCGACTGCGAGACGGTTCTTGCCAGCTTCGCCAAGGCCGGTGTCGACATCGACGCGCTCGCCGCGCAGCTCCAGGACGAGGGCGCATCGTCCTTCGTCAAGTCCTGGAACGATCTGATGGCACGCATCGATTCCAAGCGCGCCGCGATGCGCAAGGCGAGCTGACCCCAGTCTCGAACAGACGAATTCGGCGAGGAAATAATCGATGAGCGTACAGCGGCTTTGCGCACGCGCCCGGCTTGGGCGGCACTGAAGAAGCATCTACCAGACGATAAGACGCGTCCATCTCCGGCAGCTCTTCGCCAAGGATCGCGAGCGCGGCGAGCGGCTGGCGGTCGAGGCCGCCGGAATCTATTTCGACTATTCCAAGAACCGGATCACCGACGAGACCCTGAAACTGCTGCTTCAGCTCGCCGAGGAGTCGGGGTTGCGCGAGCGCATCGACGCCATGTTCCGCGGCGACAAGATCAACGTCTCGGAGAAGCGCGCAGTGCTTCACGTCGCACTGCGCGCGCCGCGCGGCGCATCGATCCTGCACGACGGCCAGAACGTGGTGCCCGAGGTCCATGCCGTCCTGGACAAGATGGCGGCTTTCGCCGATCGGCGTGCGCAGCGGCGCCTGGAAGGGGCATACCGGCAAGCGCATCCGCAACGTGATCAATATCGGCATCGGCGGCTCCGACCTCGGCCCGGTGATGGCCTACGAAGCGCTCAAGCACTACAGCGAGCGCGTCCATGACCTTCCGCTTCGTCTCCAATGTCGACGGCACCGACTTCGCCGAGGCGGTGCAGGATCTCGATCCCGCCGAGACGTTGTTCATCGTCTCCTCCAAGACCTTCACCACGCTGGAGACCATGACCAACGCCCACACCGCGCGTGACTGGCTGCTGGCCGGCCTGAACGGCGAAGCCGCCGCGACGGCCAAGCATTTCGTCGCGGTCTCCACCAATGCCGAGGAGGTGTCGAAGTTCGGCATCGACACGGCCAACATGTTCGGCTTCTGGGATTGGGTCGGCGGGCGCTATTCCATGGATTCGGCCATCGGCCTTTCGACCATGCTCGCCGTCGGGCCGGACAATTTCCGCGCCATGCTGGACGGCTTCCATGAGATGGACGAGCATTTCCGCACCGCGCCCGTTCGAGCGCAACCTGCCGGTGCTGATGGGGCTGCTCGTCGATCTGGTACAACGATTTCTTCGGCGCCCAGACCGTGGCCGTGCTGCCTTATGAGCAGTACCTCAAGCGTTTCCCCGCCTATCTCCAGCAGCTCACCATGGAGAGCAACGGCAAGCACGTGACCTGGGACGGCGTCGCCGTGGACTACGACACCGGGCCCGATCTACTGGGGCGAGCCCGGGCACCAACGGCCAGCATTCCTTCTATCAGCTGATCCATCAGGGGACGCGGCTGATCCCCTGCGACTTCATCGCCTTCGCCCGGACCCTGAACCCGCTCGGCCAGCATCACGACATGCTGCTGGCCAACGTCTTCGCCCAGACCGAGGCGCTGGCCTTCGGCAAGACCGCCGAGCAGGTCAAGGCGGAAGGCACGCCCGACTGGCTGGTGCCGCATCGGCTGTTCGAGGGCAATCGTCCATCGAATACACTTCTGCTGGACGCGCTTGACGCCGGCAGCGCTCGGCAAGCTGGTCGCGCTCTACGAGCACAGCGTCTTCACGCAGGGCACGATCTGGCAGATCGATTCGTTCGACCAGTGGGGCGTGGAGCTGGGCAAGGCGCTCGCCCAGAAGATCATTCCCGAGCTCGAGGGCGCTGACGGAAGCCCAAGCTCGAGCATGACAGCTCGACCAATGCGTTGATCCGGCGCTATCGCAAGCTCAAAGGCATCGAATTGATACCGGCCGGCGCCTCGCAATCGGGGCGGACCGGAACGTCGTTCTTTCAAGGATAGAGGGCTATCACATGCAACTGGGAATGATCGGCCTTGGCCGGATGGGCGCGAACATGGTGCGCCGCCTCTTGAAGGGCGGCCACGAATGCGTGGTGTTCGACATGTCCGCCAAGGCGGTGGCGGAACTGGCGAAGGAAAAGGCCATCGGCAGCGCCTCGCTGGCGGAGTTCGCCAAGAAGCTCACCAAGCCACGCGCGGTCTGGCTGATGGTGCCGGCCGGCGTGGTCGACAAGACCATCGCCGATCTGCTGCCTCACCTCGAGTCCGGCGACATCCTGATCGACGGCGGCAACTCGTACTACGTCGACGATATCCGCCGGGCGACGGAGCTCAAGGCCAAGGGCATCCACTATGTCGACGTCGGCACCAGCGGCGGCGTCTGGGGCCTGGAGCGCGGCTACTGCATGATGATCGGCGGCGAGACCGCGCAGGTGAAGCATCTCGACCCGATCTTCGCCACCCTGGCGCCGGGCGTCGGCGACATTGCCCGCACGCCCGGCCGCGAGAAGGCCGGCGGAACGGCCGAGCAGGGCTACCTGCATTGCGGCCCCAACGGCGCCGGACATTTCGTCAAGATGGTGCACAACGGCATCGAGTACGGCGTGATGGCGGCCTATGCGGAAGGGCTGGCGGTTCTGCAGGCCGCGAACATCGGCAAGAAGGCCGGGGCGGTCGACGCGGAAACCACGCCGCTGCGCGACCCCGAGCACTATCAGTACGACCTCAACCTGCCCGACATCACGGAGCTGTGGCGGCGCGGCAGCGTGATCGCGTCGTGGCTGCTCGACCTTCAGGCAACGGCGCTGATCCAGGATCCCACTTTGTCGAAATTCGGCGGGCGGGTCTCCGATTCCGGCGAAGGGCGCTGGACGATCAAGGCCGCCATCGACGAGGGCGTACCGGCCCACGTGCTGTCCTCGGCGCTCTACGAGAGGTTCAGCTCGCGCGGCGAGGCGCGATTTCGCCAACAAGCTGCTCTCGGCGATGCGCTACCAGTTCGGCGGTCATATCGAGAAGCCGGCGAAGCCGTAGGTCTTGCCTCCCCATCGCGGAGGCCGCGATGGGGAGGGTGCCCGCGAAGCGGGCGGAGGGATCATGAGGACGACCGAAGTCCATGACCCCTCCGTCGGCGTCAAGACGCCGACACCTCCCCAGCTTCGCTGGGGAGGAGATGATGACGAAGAGGCATGGCATGACCAAGGAAGAGCTCGATCAGCTGGCGATCAACACGATCCGCACGCTGTCCATCGATGCGGTCCAGCAGGCGAAGTCGGGCCATCCCGGCACGCCGATGGCGCTTGGCGCCGCTGGTCTACACCTTGTGGAACCGGGTCATGCGCTTCGATCCGAAGGACCCGATCTGGCCGAATCGCGACCGCTTCGTTCTGTCGAACGGCCATGCCTCGATGCTGCTGTGGTCGGTCCTGTATCTCACGAGCACCCAGGCGGTGAACGCCGAGTACGAACGCCTGGGCAAGCCGTCGGTCACGCTCGACGACATCCGCCACTTCCGCCAGCTCGGGAGCAAGGCGCCGGGACATCCGGAATATCATTGGGTGTCCGGCGTCGAGACGACGACCGGTCCGCTGGGGCAGGGGATCGCCACCAGCGTCGGCATGGCGATTGCGCGCAAGTGGCTGGCCAGCCGCTACAACCGGCCTGGCTTCGACCTCTTCGACTACGACATCTACGCCGTCTGCGGCGACGGCTGCCTGATGGAAGGCGTCGGCTCGGAGGCGGCCTCGCTGGCCGGCCATCTCGGCCTCGACGACCTGTGCTGGATCTACGACAACAACCACATCACCATCGAAGGCAAGACGCAGCATCACCTTCACCGAGGATGTCGCGGCGCGCTTCGCCGGCCTATCGCTGGAACGTGTTGCGCGTGGGCGACGCCAACGACCTCGAGCGCATCGAGCGACGCGCTCGCGACCTTCCGCCAGACCAAGGGCCGGCCGACGCTGATCGTCCTCGACAGCCACATCGGCTACGGCTCGCCGCACAAGGTCGACACCGCCGCGGCCCACGGCGAACCGCTGGGCGACGACGAGGTCAAGCTCACCAAGCGCGCCTATGGCTGGCCGGAGGATGCCAAGTTCCTCGTGCCCGACGGCGTCATGCAGCATTTCGACGCCGGCATCGGGGCGCGCGGCGCCGCGGCGCGAGCGCGTTGGGAGGCGCTGCTGGCCGACTACCGGAAGAAATTTCCCGAGCTTGCCGCCGAGATCGACCAGATGCAGCGGCGCGACCTGCCCGCCGGATGGGACCGCAACCTGCCGGTATTCCCGGCCGACCCCAAGGGCATCGCCGGACGCGACGCCTCGGGCGAGGTGCTGAACGTGCTGGCGCAGAACATTCCGTGGTTCCTGGGCGGCTCGGCCGATCTCGGGCCCTCCAACAAGACCACGCTCAAGTTCGCCGGCGCCGGCGACTTCGAGCCCGGCAGTCCGGGCGGCCGCAACCTCCATTTCGGCATCCGCGAGCACGCGATGGCGGCGATCGTGAACGGCCTGTCGCTGTCGAAGCTGCGGGCGTTCGGCGCGACCTTCTTCATCTTCAGCGACTATGCCCGGCCGGCGATTCGGCTGTCGGCGCTGATGGAGCTGCCGACCATCTTCGTCTTCACCCATGACGCCATGGGCGACGGCGAGGATGGACCGACGCACCAGCCGGTCGAGCAGCTGCTCTCGCTGCGCGCCATTCCCGGCCTGGTCGTGCTGCGGCCCGGCGATGCCAACGAAGTCGTCGAGGCCTATCGCTACGTCCTGCAGCTGCGCCACCAGCCGGCGGTGCTCGCGCTCTCGCGCCAGCCGCTGCCGACGTTCGATCGCAGCAAGTACGCGTCGGCGGCCGGTGTCGCCCGCGGCGCCTATGTCATGGCCGACGCGCCGGGCGGCCCGCCCGAGATCATCCTGATCGCGACGGGCAGCGAGGTTTCGCTGATCGTCGAGGCCCACGAGGCGCTGGTGTCCCGCGGGATCCGTTCGCGCGTCGTCTCCATGCCGTCGTGGGACATCTTCGAGCACCAGCCGCAGTCCTATCGCGAGGAGCGTGCTGCCGCCCGCGGTCAAGGCGCGCATCGCCGTCGAGCAGGGCTCGGAGCTGGGCTGGGAGCGCTATGTCGGGGCCGACGGGCGCGTCATCGGCATGAAGACCTTCGGCGCCTCGGCGCCGCTCAAGGAGCTGCAGCGCAAGTTCGGCTTCGAGCCCGACGCGGTGGTCGCGATGGCCATGGAGCTGCTCGGGCGCAAGTGACCGACGGCAACGAAGCGGAACGAAGAGGGCAGGGACAATGACAGCGACGCAGGATCGAGCCACCAAAGCCCAGAGCATGAAGTCGTCGGACGGTGCCGTTGCGGTGGCGCCCTGCGCCATGGTGATCTTCGGCGCGGCCGGCGACTTGACGAAGCGTCTGGTCACGCCGGCGCTCTACAACCTCGTGAATGCCAAGCGGCTGCCCGACAAGTTCCAGCTGGTCGGCGTCGACCTGGCAGCCAAGACCACGGAGGAGTGGCGCAAGGGCCTGACCGAATTCGTTGAACGAATTGATCACCCAGGATGGCGAGTTCCAGGCCGACCATATCGACCAGGCCGCGTGGCGCTGGCTGACCGACCGCATGAGCTATGTGCAGGGCGACCTCACCGATCCTGCGACCTTCACCCGGATCGGCGAGCATCTCGCCGGGCTGGACAAGACGGCCGGCACGGCTGGCAACCACCTTTTCTATCTCGCCGTCGCGGATCGCTTCTTCAGCGTGGTGGTCGCGGGCCTGGGCGCTGCCGGGCTGGTGACGGAAAAAGACGGGCAATGGCGCCGGGTCGTGATCGAGAAGCCGTTCGGGCATGATCTACCTTCGGCCAAGGCGCTCAATGCCGAGATCCTGAAGACGCTGCAGGAACATCAGATCTACCGGATCGACCATTTTCTCGGCAAGGAAACGGTGCAGAACATCATGGCGCTGCGCTTCGCCAACGGCCTGTTCGAGCCGCTGTGGAACCGCCAGCATATCGACCATGTCCAGATCACCGCGGCCGAGACCGTGGGCGTCGAGCGCCGCGGCAAATTCTACGAAAAGACCGGCGCGCTGCGCGACATGGTGCCCAACCACGTCTTCCAGCTGCTGTCGCTGACGGCCATGGAGCCGCCGATCTCCTTCGATGCCGACGCGGTGCGGGCCAAGAAGGCCGAGGTCATCGAGGCCATACGCCCGATCACGCCGAGGCGGGCGCTGAAGGACGCCGTGCGCGGCCAGTACGACGCCGGCACCGTATCGGGCAAGCCGGTCCAGGCGTATCGCCATGAGCCCGACGTGGCGCCTGATTCGACGACCGAGACCTATATCGCCTGCAAGCTTATGATCGACAACTGGCGCTGGGCCGGCGTGCCGTTCTACCTGCGCACCGGCAAATATCTGAAACGCCGGTGGACCGAGATCGCCATCCGGTTCCACCAGGCGCCCTACACGCTGTTCCGCGGCACGCACGTCGAGCGGATGAATCCCAACTGGCTGATCCTGCGCATCCAGCCCGACGAGGGCATCGCGTTGGAGTTCGCCGCCAAGCGCCCCGGCCCCACGGTGACGCTCGGCAACGTCTGCATGGATTTCGCCTACAAGACCTATTTCGAAATGGCGCCCAGCACCGGCTACGAGACGCTGCTCTATGACTGCATGATCGGCGATGCCACGCTGTTCCAGCGCGCCGACAACATCGAGGCCGGCTGGCAGGCGGTGCAACCCATTCTCGACGCCTGGGCCGCCAGTCCTGCCAAGGATATCCCAACCTATGTCGCGGGCAGCAACGGCCCGGCCGCGGCGGACGAATTGCTGGCGCGCGATGGCCGCGCCTGGCGCCCTCTCGAATAAGCAAAGACAGCAGAGGTCCCGATGGCAGAAAAGCGAAAGATCTCCCTGGTGCTGGCGGACGTGGACGGCACGCTCGTCACCGAACAGAAGGTGCTGACCGAACGCGCCCAGGCCGCGGTGCAGAGCCTGCACAAGGCGGGAATCCGCTTCGCCATCACCAGCGGCCGGCCGCCCAAGGGCATGGCCATGCTGTTCGATCCCCTGAGGCTCGATACGCCGATCGCGGGCTTCAACGGCGGACTTTTCGTCAAGCCCGACCTCGCGATCATCGACGCAGAAGACGCTGCCGGAAGATGTCGCCGCCAGGTCGATCGAGCTGATTCGCAGTCACGGGCTCGATGCCTGGGTCTATCGCGGCAATGACTGGCTGATCACCAAGCCCGATGCGCCGCACGTCGCCCGCGAAGCCTGGACCGTCAAGTTCGAGGCGAAGGTCGTGGCCGACGTTGCCGAAAAGCTGGACCAGGTCTCCAAGATCGTGGGCGTCAGCGACGACCTGGACAGGGTAAAGCAGTGCGAGGCCGACGCCCAGGCGGCCTTTGGAGGACGCGCCACGGCCAACCGCTCGCAGCCCTACTATCTCGACATCACCAACAAGGACGCCAACAAGGGCGCGGTGGCGGAATACCTGTCGAGCCACTTGGACGTGCCGGCCGAGGAAATCGCCACCATCGGCGACCAGCCCAACGACGTGCTGATGTTCAAGCGTTCGGGCCTCAGTATCGCAATGGGCAATGCTTCCGATGAGGTCAAGGCGCAGGCCAGCGTCACCACGGACTCCTACAATGACGAGGGCTTCGCCAAGGCGATGGAACGCTTCATCCTTGGCTCGTTGGATTGAGGGGACGGCATGAGCGAGATGAACGGACGCATCGAGACGCTGCCGGACCCGGCTGCCCTCGCGCACCACGTGGCCGAATGGATGACGGCGGCGGCGCTTGCGGCGAAGGACGTCTTTCGCGTGTCGCTGTCCGGTGGCTCGACCCCGAAGGCTCTGTTCACCTTGCTGGCGTCGGACGCGTTCATCGGGCGTTTCCCGTGGGCGCGCGTCTCCTGGTATTGGGGCGACGAGCGCTTCGTTCCCTATGACCATCCGGAGAGCAATTACCGGATGACCCGCGAGACGATGCTGTCCAAGGCGCCCGTGCCGCCGAAGAACGTTCATCCCGTGCCGGCCGACGGCACGCCCGACGACGCGGCCGCGCGCTATGAACGGACCCTGCAGGCGGCCTATGGCGCCGCGGTGCTGGATCCGGCGCGGCCGATGTTCGACATCACCCTGCTTGGCCTCGGCCCTGACGGCCATACCGCCTCGTTGCTGCCGGGCGAGCCGGTGCTGGAGGAACGCAAGCGCTGGGTCGCCGCCGTGTCCCACGGCCGGCCCGAGGTCCGCATCACCATGACCTATCCGGTAATCGAGAGCAGCCGGCAGGTGGCGTTTCTCGTGACCGGCAAGGAGAAGGCGCCGATCTTCAAGACGATCCGCGCCGGCAACAGTCAGGTGCCCGCCGCGCGCGTCAAGCCGCTGGGCCAGCTCATCTGGTTCGTCGATCGCGCCGCCGCGGGAGAAGGCTAGGCCGTCCATGACGGCGAAGACCAGCCCTGAGAGCGAACGCCTGGAGGAGGCCAATGCGCGCCGCAAGCCCTGGCGCAAATGGGGTCCCTATGTGAGCGAGCGCCAATGGGGCACGGTACGCGAGGACTACAGCGCCGATGGCGACGCCTGGAACTACCTGCCGCATGACCATGCCCGCAGCCGCGCCTATCGCTGGGGCGAGGATGGGATCGGCGGGTTTTGCGACGCCAAGCAGACCTTGTGCCTCGCCGTCGCGCTGTGGAACGGCAAGGATCCGATCCTGAAGGAGCGCATGTTTGGCCTCAGCAACCGCGAGGGCAATCATGGCGAGGACGTCAAGGAACTCTACTACTACCTCGACGCCGTGCCGTCCTACAGCTACGTCAGGATGCTCTACAAATATCCGCAGGCCGCGTTTCCCTACGACCTCCTGGTGCAGGAGAACGCGCGGCGCGACCGCCGGCAGCCTGAGTTCGAGATCATCGAAACCGGCATCTTCGACGCCGACCGGTATTTCGACGTCGATATCGAATACGCCAAGGCCGACGCCGAGGACATCCTGCTGCGGCTGACCATTTATAATCGCGGCCCCGACGAAGCGCCGATTCATGTGCTGCCGCAGGCCTGGTTCCGCAACACCTGGAGCTGGGGCAACGACAAGCCCAAGCCTTCCCTCGAGCGCGCCGGAGACGTTGTCGTCGTCAGTCATGAGACGCTTGGCCCCTTTGCGATCCACTTCGACGGGGCAGACGAGATCAGATTTTGCGACAACGAGACCAATGTCGCGAAACTATACGGGTGCGCGGAGACAGGACCTTTCTGCAAGGATGGTTTGCACGAGTATCTGGTGGCGGGCCGCAAGAGCGGGGTCGGTTCGCACAAGGGCACGAAGGCGGCCGGTATCTACAGGCGGACCGTTGCGGCCGGCGGCAGCACCACCATCCGGGTCAGGCTGAGCCCGGGCCCGCCCAAGCCCACACCCTTCGCCGATTTCGAGCAGATTTTCAGCCTGCGCAAGTCCGAGGCCGACGCCTTCTATGCCGAGCTGCAGGCCAAGGTGCTGGACGAGGACCTGCGCCGCATCCAACGCCAGGCGTTCGCGGGCATTCTGTGGTCGAAGCAATATTTCTATTACGACGTGACGGAGTGGCTCGATGGTGACCCGGCGGAACCCAAGCCGCCCAAGTCCCGGCTCAGCGGACGCAACCGCGAGTGGGTTCATGCCACCATGGAAGACGTCGTTTCGATGCCGGACAAATGGGAGTTTCCCTGGTTCGCGGGCTGGGACTGGGCGTTTCATCTGACGACGCTGGCCTATCTCGATCTGGAGGATGCCAAGTATCAGCTGATCCTGCTCGGCCAATCCTGGTACATGCACCCGAATGGGCAGCTGCCCGCGTACGAATGGAACTTCAGCGACGTCAATCCGCCCGTGCAGGCCTGGGCGGCTCTGCGCCTCTACGATGCGGAGCGCAAGCGCAGCGGCAAAGGCGACCGGAAGTTTCTCGAGCGGGTCTTCACCAAGCTGCTGCTCAATTTCACCTGGTGGGTGAACCGCAAGGACCCGCGCGGCCTCAATGTCTTCGAAGGCGGCTTCCTCGGCATGGACAATATCGGCGTCTTCGACCGGTCCGCGCCGCTGCCGGTCGACGGCATGCAGGTGCAGTCCGACGGAACGTCGTGGATGGCGATCTTCAGCCTGAACATGCTGCGCATCGCCATCGAACTGGCGCAGGAGGACGATGCCTATCAGGACATCGCGACCAAGTTCTTCGAGCATTTCCTGATGATCGGCGGGGCGATGACCAACCTCGGCGGCAAGGGCTTGAGCCTGTGGGACGACACCGACAATTTCTTCTACGACTGGCTGGTCATGAGCGACGGCGAGGCGACGCCTCTGCGCGTCCGCTCCCTGGTCGGGCTGATTCCCATGTTCGCCGTCGAGGTCGCAGACATGGCCTCGCTGAAGAACCTGCCATCGTTCGCCAGGCAGCGGGATTGGTATTTGCGCTACCGGCCGAACCTTGCTCGCCTGGTGTCGCGCTGGAACACGCCGGGGGCCGACGACAGGCGCCTGATCGCCATAATGCGCGCCTTCCGCGCGACCAAGTTGCTGGAACGCCTCATGGACAAGAACGAGTTCCTGTCGGACTACGGAATACGGTCCTTGTCGCGCTACCATCTCGACCATCCCTACGTCTTCGAGGCCGGCGACTTTCGTTCCGAGGTCAAATATGTCCCGGCCGAATTGGAGAGCGATCTCTTCGGCGGCAATTCCAATTGGCGGGGACCGATCTGGATGCCGATCAACTACCTGATCATCGAAAGCCTGAACAAGTTCCACAAATTCTACGGCGATGATTTCCGGCTGGAATCCCCGATCGGATCCGGCCGGAAGCAGTCGCTGAAAGAGATAGCGGATGAGCTGCGCGGCCGCTTGATCAATATCTTTCGGCGCGACGAAAAGGGACGGCGGGCCGTCTTCGGCAACTATGAGAAGATGCAGACGGATCCGCACTTCAGGGACCATATCCTCTTCCACGAGTATTACGACGGCGACAACGGGCGCGGCCTGGGTGCCTCGCACCAGACCGGATGGAGTGCTCTGGTCGCCAACATGATCGCGGAGCTTCATGAAGAGTGAAGGGCACGCGTTCCCCCTTGGCCGGTGACCCTGCACTCCACTATCGATAGCCATATCGGTAGCGGAAAGTGCGGGAATTCGATTTCGGCTGTTTCCGCCACCCGTCCGTGCCGGCTTTGCGCGCGAGAAGCCGGCGCGGTACGCTCGCGCCCTGAAGGAGTCCCCCAATGGACCTGACATTCGGCAAGGAAGAACTGGCCTTCCAGCAGGAAGTTCGCGGCTGGCTGAAGGAGAACCTCACGCCCGAGATCGTGGGCGAGATGAAGGTCGGCCGGAACGCCTACATGCCCAAGGAGCGGCTCATCGACTGGCAGAAGCGCCTGGCGAAGAAGGGCTGGCTGTGCACGGGCTGGCCCAAGGAGTTCGGCGGTCCGGGCTTCACGACGACGCAGAAATACATCTTCGAGATGGAGATAGCCAAGGCGGGCGCGCCTGGCACCTCGCCGTTCGGCCCCAAGATGTGCGCGCCGGTGATCATGAAATACGGCTCGCCCGAGCAGAAGGCGCGCCACCTGCCGCCGATGCTGAACTCCGACCTGATCTGGTGCCAGGGCTATTCCGAGCCGGGCTCGGGCTCCGATCTCGCGAGCCTGCGCACCAAGGCGGTGCGCGACGGCGACCATTACATCGTGAACGGCCAGAAGACCTGGACGACGCTCGCCCAGACTGCCGACTGGATCTTTTGCCTGGTGCAGGACCTCCAACGAAGGCAAGCCGCAGGAGGGCATCTCCTTCCTGCTGATCGACATGAAGACGCCGGGCATCTCGGTCGAGCCGATCATCACCGCCGACGGCAACCGGGCCGGCACGCAGGAGGTGAACTCGGTGTTCCTGACCGACGTGAAAGTGCCGGTCGAGAACCGCGTCGGCGAGGAGAACAAGGGCTGGACCTACGCCAAGTACCTGCTCGAGTTCGAGCGCGGCGGCAATCCCTACAGCCCGCGCCTGCGCTCGGCCTTCGAGCGCCTGAAGCGGCTGTCGCATTCCATGCCGGACGGCGAGGAGTCGATCATGGCCGACGTGTCCTGGCGCGAGAAGCTGGCGCGCATGGACATCGAGATCTCCGGCCTGGAGATGTTCGAGCAGGAGTTCTACTCGCGGCTGGCCTCGGGCCAGAATCCGGGGCCGCTGTCGTCGATGATCAAGCTGCGCGGCACCGAGGTCATGCAGCAGGTCCAGGAATTGGCCGTCGAGGCCGCGGGCTACTACGCCCAGCCGTTCCCCGAGCAGCGCGCCTGGAACGCCAATGTCGAGCCGATCGGGCCCGAGGGCGTCGACGTCCTGGCGCCGCGCTACTTCAACGGTCGCAAGATGACGATCTATGGCGGCTCGTCGGAGGTGCAGCGCGGCATCATGTCGAAGGTCATGTTGGGCCTCTGATTGGCCGTCGCCTCGACCGGAGCGAAGCGGAGTGGAGAGGCCTTCTCTCCACCATAAGCCGTTCGGACTGAAGCAAGGTCTCTCCACTGCGCGCCTGCGGCGCTTCGGTCGAGACGACGGTAGAAGCGATAGGAGCGATAGGGAAGAACAACGATGCGTCTGGCCTTCAACGACGAGGAATTGGCCTTCCAGAAGGAAGTGCGCGACTGGCTCGCGGCCAACATGCCGCCGGAGGTGGCCGAGGAGAGCCGCCGCAGCCGCACCAGCCACGTCTCCAAGGAGCGGCTGCTGCAGTGGCAGAAGAAGCTCGCGAGCCAGGGCTGGCTCTGTCCCAACTGGCCCAAGGAATATGGCGGGCCGGGCTGGAATTCGACGCAGAAGTTCATTTTCGAGATGGAGATGGCGCGCGCCAACTCGCCCTATCTTTCGTCCTTCAGCATCAAGATGGTGGCGCCCGTCCTGATGAAGTACGGCAGCGACGTGCAGAAGAAGCGCTTCCTGCCGAAGATCGCCGCCGCCGAGGAACTGTGGTGCCAGGGCTATTCGGAGCCCGGCTCGGGCTCCGATCTCGCGTCACTCCGCACCAAGGCGGAAAGGCAGGGCGACCACTATCTCGTCAACGGCCAGAAGATCTGGACCACCAACGCGCATTACGCCGACTGGATCTTCTGCCTCGTGCGCACCTCCAACGAGGGCAAGCGCCAGGAAGGCATCTCGTTCCTGCTGATCGACATGAAGATCGCCCGGCATCCGGATCGATCCGATCTACCTGGTCGACGGCACGCGCACGCCGATGCGCCACGAGGTCAATCAAGTGTTCTTCACCGACGTGAAGGTCCCGGTCGAGAATCTGGTCGGCGAGGAGAACAAGGGCTGGACCTACGCCAAGTACCTGCTGGAGTTCGAGCGTGGCGGCCAGGCCTTCGGGCCGCGCCTGCGCAAGGCGTTCCGCCATTTGCAGACACTGTCGAAGAGCCAGCTCGATGCCGGCGAGCCGTTGTCGGCCAGCGCCAAGTGGCGTGAGAAGATGGCGGCGCTGGAGATCGAGATCGACGCCGTCGAGATGAACGAGATGATGTTCTATTCCGGCCTCAAGACCGGCGATGCGCCCGGCAACATGGGCTCGGTGGTCAAGATGCGCGGCACCGAGGTCGGCCAGAAGGTGACCGAGCTCGCCGTCGAGGCGGTCGGCTGGTACGGCGCGCCGTTCACTGAGCTCCGCAATTACGACAGCAACGTCGTGCCGGTGGGCGGCGACTATGTCGACGACGTCTCGCCGCGCTACTTCAACACCCGCAAGACCACGATCTACGGCGGCTCGTCGGAAGTGCAGCGCAACGTGCTGGCGAAAGCGATGCTTGGTCTTTGATTGTCATCCTGAGCACCGCGAAGGATCTCATGCCCATGCTAGGACACGCGGCGATTCGACAGAACCGCCTCACCCTGAGGAGCATCGCGCAGCGATGCGTCTCGTCGCGCGGAGTAACCTCCGCGCTGAGGTGGGCAGCCTGCCTTGTCGTCGCCACCCTTCGAGACGCGCCAAAGCGCAGGGTTTACCCCGCGCGACGCGGGCGCTCCTCAGGGTGAGGTGGTGTGGTTTCATCTTTTCGGAGTGTAAGCTGACGGCGATGAGATCCTTCGCTGCGCTCAGGATGACATGGAGTTTTCGATGGATTACCGTCGTCTTGGCCGCAGCGGCCTGAAGGTTTCCGAGATCTGCCTCGGCACCATGACCTTCGGCAACGGCGCCGATCAGGACGAGGCGGGCCGCATGGTGGGCGCCGCGCTCGATGCCGGCGTCAATTTCTTCGACACCGCCAACTCCTATGTCGGCGGCGTTTCGGAGACCATGCTGGGCGAGGCGCTGAAGGGCCGGCGGCGGGACGCCGTCATCGCCTCCAAGGTCTTCAATCCCATGGGCGGCCGGCCCAACGATTCCGGAATGTCGCGGCTGCACATCAAGCAGCAGGTCGAGGACAGCCTGCGCCGGCTGCAGACCGATTACATCGACGTCTACTACATCCATCACGTCGATACCCAGACACCGCTCGAGGAGATGCTGCGCGCCTTCGACGACCTCGTGCGCCAGGGCAAGATCCTCTACACCGCCTGCTCGAACTACGAGACTTGGCGCATGATGGAGGCGCTGTGGCTCAGCGATACCAACGGCTGGGCCCGCTTCGACGCCTACCAGCCGCAATACAGCCTGGTGGTGCGCGATATCGACGAGGAGATCGTGCCGGCCTGCGAGGCCAAGGGATTGGGCCTTGTCGCGTGGTCGCCGCTGGCTGGCGGCTATCTCGCCGGAAAGTACAAGCCGGGCAGCCTCAAGGCCGACGGCACGCGCTCGGCCGAAGGCTGGGGCTTCAACAGCCGCTTCTTCGCGCCCAACCACGCCGACATCCTGCAGACGCTGCTGGACACCGCGCGCGAGATCAACCGCTCGCCGGCGCAGACGGCGCTGCGCTGGGTCATGGACCAGCCCTACATCACCAGCGCCATCGTCGGCGCCCGCAACGCCCAGCAGCTCGGCGAGACCCTGGGCGCGGGCGGCTGGCGCCTGCCGGCGGCGGCGCTGGCCAAGCTCGACAAGGTCTCGGCCCAGCCGCACCGCTACCCGCGCGCCTTCGAGGAAACCATGGTCGAGCGCCGCAATTCGGCAATCAGGAAGCCGGGAGCGAAATAGCGAGCGAAGCCTCGCGGTGTAGGCTTCCGGCGCGCGCCAGCGGAGGTTGTGCCATGGGCAGGAACATCGTCGTGTGCTGCGATGGAACGGCCAATCAGTTCGATCTGAACAACACCAACGTGGTCAAGCTCTACTCGACGCTGGTCGACGATGCGGCACGGCAGCTGATTTTCTATCACCCCGGCGTCGGCACGATGGAAGCGCCCGGCGCGCTCACCAGCTGGGGCCGCAAGGCCACGATCCTCGCCGGCATTGCGGTGGGCTACGGGCTGGAGCGCGACATCACCGCCGCCTACACCTTCATCATGAACAACTACAGGGCAGGCGAGGGCGATCGGCTGTTCCTGTTCGGCTTCAGCCGCGGCGCCTACACGGTTCGCGCGATCGCCTCGCTGCTGCGCAGTTGCGGAATCCTGCGGCCGGGCCACGAAACGTCGATCCCCTATGCCATCCGCCTGATGAATGCGATCGGCGGCAAGGACGGCGGCAAGGACAGCGGCAAGAGCGGCGGCACCTCAGAATATTTCCGCCTCGTCGCGCGCTTCCGGCGCATTTTCGCGGCCGGCGCCTGCAAGCCGCATTTTGTCGGCCTCTGGGACACCGTGGCCTCGGTCGGTTGGATCAACAATCCCCTCAGGATCCCCTACACCGCCAACAACGCCGATATCCAGATCGGCCGTCACGCCCTCGCGCTCGACGAGCGACGCGGCTTCTATCGTCCCAACCTGTGGCGTCCCGGAGGGAAGGCAGCGCGATCCGGGCCGAAGGACCTGAAGCAGGTATGGTTCGCGGGCTTCCACGGCGACGTGGGTGGCGGCTATCCGGAGGCGGAGAGCGGCCTCGCCAAGATCACCTTGCGCTGGATGGTGCGGGAGGCCGAAGCCGCGGGCCTGCTGGTCGATGCCGTGCGCCGGGAGACCACGATTGCGGCCGGTCAGGGGCCCGATCCCGACGCGAAGATGCACGACGAGCTTGCCAAGCACCTCTCCTGGCGGTTGCTCGAGCACGTTCCCAAATATCACTATGACTATGCCACCGGGACGGAGAGCCTGCGCGCCAACAATAGCCGGCCCCGCCGGCTGCCGCCGGGGGCGCTGATCCACAAATCGGTCTTCCAGCGCGCCGGCTATTCACCGCCTCTGCCCTCTGACTATGTCGTGAGCCATGACCTGCCGGCCATGACGCCGCAACGAGAGGTCCCGGGCGGCGTTGAGTAACCTGCTGCGCCCGTTCACGATCGCGGGCCCGCCAAGCTGAGGATTTTTCCCGGATGCCGCGGCATCGCGATCAAGAGGGCAATGCAACGGCCGGACCGTCCCGTGCAAACCTCGGCTCCCTGAAGGAGCGCTTCAGTGCGTTGCGCACTCTGCGGCCCTTCATTGCGATGGTCTGGCGAACCAGCCCGTCGCTCACCCTGTCGTCGCTCTCGCTGCGGCTGGTGCGCGCGCTGGTGCCGGTCGTTGCCCTCTATATCGGCAAGCTGATCATCGACGACGTGGTTCATCTGGTGCAGATGCCGGGGCGGCCGGCTACGTTCGAGGACTGGATGGGGACCGGCCTGCTCAACTGGCTGGGCGTGCTGATCCTGGCCGAGCTCGCGCTGGCCGTCCTGTCCGACATCCTGGGCCGCGTCGTCGAGCTGGTCGACAGCCTGCTGTCCGAACGCGTGACCAACGCCTCGAGCGTCCGTCTGATGGAGCACGCTGCCACCCTCGATCTCGAGGATTTCGAGGATGCCGAGTTCCAGGACCAGCTCGAGCGGGCGCGCCGTCAGACCAGCGGCCGCCTCACCCTGATGTCGCAGCTGATGGGCCAGGCCCAGGACATCGTGACCGTCGCGAGCTTCGCCGCCGGCTTGCTGGTCTTCGCGCCCTGGCTGATCGTGCTGCTGCTGGTGGCCCTGGTGCCCGTGTTCCTGGGCGAGGCGCACTTCAATGCCCAGACCTACCGGCTCGATTTCGGCCGCACGCCCGAGCGCCGCGAGCTCGACTACGTGCGCCAGACCGCGGCCAGCGTCGAGACCGCCAAGGAAGTGAAGATCTTCGGCCTCAACCGCTTCCTCATCGAGCATTACACCAGCCTGGCGAATAGCTTTTACGCGGCCAACCGCGCGCTGGCGCTGCGCCGCGCCACGTGGGGCGGCCTGTTCACGACCATCGGCACCTTGGGCTACTACATCGCCTACGCCTACATCGTGTGGCGCACCCTGGTCGGCGCCTTCTCGATCGGCGATCTCACCTTCCTCGCCGGCTCGTTCCTGCGGCTGCGCAGCCTGCTGGAAGGGCTGCTGGTGGGCTTCTCGTCGACGGCGGGCCAGGCGCTTTACCTCAACGACCTCTTTTCTTTCTTCGAGATGCGGCCCGAGATCCTGTCGCCGGAGCATCCGCTGCCGTTTCCCCGGCCGATCCGCGAAGGGTTCGTCTTCGAAGATGTGGGCTTCCGCTATCCCGGCGCCGAGCGCTGGGCGGTGCGCCATCTCGACTTTACGCTCAAGGCCGGCGAGGTGGTGGCGCTGGTGGGCGAGAACGGCGCCGGCAAGACCACCCTGGTGAAGCTGCTGACGCGGCTCTACGACCCCGACGAGGGCCGCATCCTGCTCGACGGCCATGATCTGCGCGCCTACGACCTCGATCAGCTGCGCGGCAGCATGGGCGTCATCTTCCAGGATTTCGTGCGCTACAATTTCACAGCGGGCGACAACATCGCCGTCGGACGCATTTCAGAGCGCGGCGACCAGGCGCGCATCGCCCGGGCCGCGCGCAGCAGCCAGGCCGACGAGGTCATCGCCGGCCTGCCCGGCGGCTATGGCCAGCGCATCGGCAAGCGCTTCAAGAACGGCGTCGAGCTGAGCGGCGGCGAATGGCAGAAAGTGGCGATCGCCCGCGCCTACATGCGCGAAGCCGAGGTGCTGATCCTCGACGAGCCGACGGCGGCGCTCGATGCGCGCGCCGAATTCGAGGTGTTCCAGCGCTTCAAGGAGCTCAGCAAGGGCAAGACGGCCGTGTTGATCTCCCACCGCTTCTCGAGCGTGCGCATGGCCGACCGCATCTTCGTGCTGGCCGACGGCAAGGTCGAAGCCGCCGGCACGCACGAGGAGCTTCTGGCCAGGCCGGGCCTCTACGCCGAGCTCTTCGAGTTGCAGGCCGCCGGCTACCGGTGACCGGGGTTCCGCCGCCCGGAACCCCGTTCAAACGATACAACTTCCGGTATTAGCCTGGCCCGACGTTGCCGGTATGCTGGGCGAGGACGCCGCTCGCCTTGACCGGCCGGGGATTTATCCGATGCCGCAGCCTGACGCCAAAGCCCGCCGGCGCGCTTCGGGACCGGGTCCTGCCGGAACCAATTCGTTCAAGGCACGCTTCGTGGCGCTCCGCACCTTGCGGCCGTTCATGGTCATGGTGTGGAAGACCAGCCCGTCGCTGACGTTTTTTTCGCTGATGCTGCGGCTCGCCCGCGCGCTCCTGCCGGTTGCCACGCTCTATGTCGGCAAGCTGATCATCGACGACGTCGTCAGGCTGGCGCAGATGCCGGACCATCCGACGACGCTGTCGGCGTGGCTCGCCAGCGGTCGGTTCGACCGGATGACCGTGCTGATCATGATCGAGTTCGGGCTGGCCATCCTGGCCGACATGATCGGCCGGGTGGTGATGCTGGTCGACAGCCTGCTGTCGGACCGTCTGACCAACGAATCGAGCGTCAACCTGATGGAACATGCGCGGACGCTCGACCTCGAGGATTTCGAGGACGCCGAGTTCCAGGACCAGCTCGAGCGGGCGCGCCGGCAGACCACCGGACGCGTGACCTTGATGACCCAGATGTTCGGCCAGCTGCAGGACATGGTGACGGTGCTGAGCTTCGCCGCCGGCCTGATGGCCTTCGCGCCCTGGCTGATCGTGCTGCTGCTGGTGGCGCTGGTGCCGGTGTTCATCGGCGAGGCGCATTTCAACGCCCAGACCTACACGCTCGACTTCAGCCGAACGCCGGAGCGCCGCGAGCTCGACTATGTGCGCCAGACGGCGGCCAGCATCGAGACCGCCAAGGAAGTGAAGATCTTCGCCCTGAACCGCTTCCTGATCGATCACTACCGGCGGCTGGCCAATGCCTTCTACCTCGCCAATCGCGCGATCGCGGTGCGGCGGGCGGCCTGGGGCGGCGTGTTCACCGGCGTCGGCACCACGGGCTATTACCTGGCCTACGCCTATATTGTGTGGCGCACGCTCGAGGGCGATTTCACGATCGGCGATCTCTCCTTTCTCGCCGCCTCGTTCCGCCGCCTGCGCGCCCTCCTGGAAGGGCTGCTGACCAGCTTCTCCGCGACCGCGGGCCAGGCGCTCTACCTCAACGATCTCTTCTCTTTCTTCGAGATGAAACCCAGGATCCTGTCGCCCAAGAACCCGCGGCCGTTGCCCCGGCCGCTCCGCGAGGGCTTCGTCTTCGAGGATGTCGGTTTCGTCTACCCTGGCGCCGCGCACTGGGCGGTGCGCCATCTCAGCTTCACGCTTCGGGCCGGGGAGGTCGTGGCGCTGGTGGGCGAGAACGGCGCCGGCAAGACCACCCTGGTGAAGCTCCTGACCCGCCTGTACGACCCGGACGAGGGCCGTATCCTGCTCGACGGCCATGACCTCCGCGAATACGACGTCGAGGAGCTGCGCAGCAGCATCGGCGTCATCTTCCAGGATTTCGTGCGCTACAACTTCACGGCGGGCGACAATATCGCGGTCGGTCGCATCTCGGCCCGCGACGATCGCCAGCGCGTCGAGCGGGCGGCGACCCACAGCCATGCCGACGAGGTCATCGGACGGCTGCCCGAGGGCTACGCGCAACGCATCGGCAAGAAATTCAAGAACGGCGTCGAGCTTTCCGGCGGCGAGTGGCAGAAGATCGCCATCGCCCGCGCCTACATGCGCGAGGCCGAGGTGCTGATCCTCGACGAGCCGACGGCGGCGCTCGACGCCCGTTCCGAGTTCGAGGTGTTCCAGCGCTTCAAGGACCTGAGCCGCGGCAAGACGGCCGTGCTGATCTCCCACCGTTTCTCGAGCGTGCGCATGGCCGACCGCATCTTCGTGCTGCTCGACGGCAAGGTCGAAGCCGCCGGCACCCACGAGGAGCTGATGGCCAGGCCCGGCCTCTACGCCGAGCTGTTCGAGCTGCAGGCGTCGGGCTATCGGTGAGAGCTCATCTTCCTCCCCTTCGCGGAGCCCGCGAAGTTTGCGTTTTGGCCGCTCGCGGCCAAAAGCGCACAGGTGCCCGCGCAGCGGGCGGAGGGGGCATGAGCAGCACGACTGACGCTCATGACCCCTCCGTCGCCGTAAGACGGCGACACCTCCCCACGCGTTGCGTGGGGAGGACGACGCGCTGCTGGAGTGGCGCGCTCCCGGCGCACTAACCCGCCAGCACCGGCTCGCCGACGATCTGGGTGCGGTGCATCAGGCGGCGCAGGCTTTCGTCGAAGGCGTCGCGGCGGTGCATGACGCAGCGGTTGTCCCACATCACGAGATCGCCGGCGCGCCACTTCTGGTACCAGGCGAAGCGCTCCTGCGTGGCGTGCGCCCACACCGCGTCCAGAAGCTTCTCGCTCTCCTCGACCGGGAGGCCGTGGATGTAGGCGCCGGGCCGGCGGCCGAGGAACAGCGCCTTGCGGCCGGTGACCGGATGCAGCCGGACGAGGGGATGCACGGCGCCCGGCGTGCGGCGCGGATCGAGGGTGCGCTGGAAGCCCTTGCGCAGCTCCCCGGCCGAGTTGCGGCTGGAATCGTGGATGCAGCTCTTGCCCTCGATGGCGCGCTTCAGCGCGTCGGGCAGGGTCTCGTAGGCTTCGTACATGTTCAGGAAGCCGGTGTTGCCGCCATCGGCCGGCACTTCCAGCGCATAGAGCAGGCTCGCGCGCGGCGGCAGCGGGTTGTAGGACATGTCGGTGTGCCAGACGAGCTCGTAGCTGCCCAGTCCGCCCACCGGCTTGCCGTCCTTCACGACGCTCGAGATCACCGCCACCCATTCCTGCGCGTCCTTGACCAGGCCGGAATCGCCGCGGTCGAAATTCGCGGCGGCGACCGGCACGCGGTCGAGCTCGCCGAAGCGGGCGCTGAATTTCATCAGCGTGGGATCGTCGAGCTTCTGGCCCGAGAAGCGCAGCACCAGATGCTCGGCCCATGCCTCAGCGATGCGGCCGAAGGCGGCGTCGCTCAGCGGCTTGGACAGGTCGACGCCATGCACGTCGGCGGCCAGGGCGCCGCCGGTCGGCTGGATCCAGATGTCGCTCATGAGCTGCCTCCGGGTTCGAAATAGTGTGGCACGAATCGGCTGTTGTTGTGAGTGATGCGCCGCTCGTCCTCTCGCATGCCGATGCCGGCCGGCTGTCCCGCGATCACCCACGAGCCCACGACCGCGTGGTTGCCGTCGAACACCGGCAGCGGCTGGTAGGCCTGCCAGACATAACCCTCGCTGCCATAGTCACCCGCCGCGGTATCGAACAGGCCGGGGCCGACGATGGTGACGTTGTGGCCTTCGCGGCCGAATATCGGCTTCTTCACGAAGGCACTGCCGAGGTCGGGATGCTCGCTGTCAAAGGCCGGCAACAGGTTGGCGTGGCCCGGAAAGCCTTCCCACAGGAGCGGCAGCAGCATCTTGTTTGACAGGATCATCTTCCAGGCGGGCTCGATGAAGGCCGTCGTGTCGGTGAGCACATGGGCGCCGAATTCCTCGCGCACCATCCATTCCCAGGGATAGAGCTTGCTCATCACCTGGATCGGCATCTCGTCGGTGTCGGTGAAGCGCCGGCCGTTCCAGCCGACCTGCGGCACGGCGATCGGCTTGCCGGCGAGGCCTGCCTGCAGCGCGGTGTCGCGCAGATACTCCGACGTCGCGAGGTCCTCGGGATGGTCCTCGAAGCGCGCGAAGTGCACCAGGCCCTCCGGCGGCAGCTTCGCCAGAACGCCGCGCCAGGCCTCGATCAGCTTCTCGTGGATGGAATTGAACTGGTCGGCCTGGGGTCGGGTGTCCTTCAGCCAGTACCATTGCACGACCGCCGCCTCGTAGAGCGCGGTCGGCGTGTCGGCATTGTATTCCAGCAGCTTGGGCGGCCCCTTGCCGTCGAAGGCGAGGTCGAAGCGGCCGCAGATCGTCGGATCGGCGCGCCGCCAGACCTGCTCGATATAATCACCCCACGCCGGCGGGATGCGCATGCGCTCCCAGAGCTTGTTGAGGACAACATATTCGACGGCCTTGAGGCAAAGACCGTGCAGCGCCTCGGTCGCCGCTTCCAACGTGTCGATCTCGTCGGAGGTGAAGGCGTAACAGGCCTGCTCGGTCCAGTAGGCCTTGCCTTCGAGCATGTAGTAGTCGAAGCCCAGCTGCTCGAGCTTGTGCTGCCAGTCCGGCCGCGGCGACGAGGCTTCCCGGCGCATCAGCTTGCGCCCGACGAGGCGCCCGACGACCCCGTTGCGCCGAAGCCGCCGCGCTGGCTGTAGCTCGGCGCGGCTTTGCTGGTGTCCGTCGTCGATCCGCCGCGGCTGAGCGCCGATCCGCTGCTCCCGCTGGCGCTGGATTGGCTCGCCTGCTGCCCGCAGTTGGGCGCGCCCGGCGGGCAGGGCGTGGTGACGGGCGGCCGGTAGAAGGGATTGCTGAGGAACCACAGGTAAGGCAGCGCGCCCAACCCCGCACCGATGCCCGGCGAGCAGGAATAGAGGAGTGCCGCGCCGGCCACGCCCATCAACACGAGCTTGATGCCGCGCGACATCCGTGGACCGCCCGACGGGTTGGGGGAGGGCATCGACATGTCAGGTCGTGAGGCAGGCCGCGTTGATCAGGCCGAAGCACACGGCAAAGCCGCCGGCGGCGATGCCGGCCGCCGCGTGATCGGCCTCGATCGCCTCCTTGAGATGCGGCAGCATCAGGCGCATGGCGACGTGCACGATCACCTGCACGACCAGCGCCACCAGCGCCCACAGCACGAGGTCGGTCAGGCTCACCGAATGGGCGATGGTGTTGGCGAGCGGTAGGCAGAAGCCCAGCAGGGCGCCGACCAGCGCCGTGGCGGCGGCCGAGTTGCCGGCGCGGATCAAGGCGAACTCGCGCCACGGCGTGATCAGGACGTAGATCCAGAGGAAGAGCGCGGCGAGCGCGAAGCCCACGACGACGTAGCGCACGAAATTCGGGAAGGCCGTGACCAGCCACTGCACCTCGGGCATGACGCGGAGTCTCCGCCGCTCAGCCGTGCATGGTCAAGCCGCCCGACACGCTGATCGTCTGGCCGGTGATGAAGGACGCATCGTCGCTCGCCAGGAAGCAGACCGCGCCCGGGATATCCTCGGGCTGGCCGACGCGCTTCATCGGGATGGCGCTCACCAGCGCGGCGCGGATCTTCTGGCCGCGCTCGTCGGCGCCCGCCACCGCCGCCAGCAGGGGCGTATCGGTCGGCCCGGGGCAGACGGAGTTGAGCGTAATGCCCTTGCGCGCCACCTCGCGCGCCACCGTCTTGGTGAAGGCGATGATGCCGCCCTTGCAGGCCGAATAGACCGCCTCGGCCGACGAGCCGACGCGGCCGGCGTCCGAAGCGATGTTGACGATGCGGCCGCTGCTGCGCGCCACCATGCCCTTCAGCACGTAGTGCGACATGTTGAGCGGCCCGCGCAGGTTGATGGCGATGATCTGGTCCCACAGGTCGGGCGTGGTGTCGACAAAGTTGACGAAACGGTCCCAGCCCGCGTTGTTCACCAGCACGTCGGTCGGGCCGATCTCGGCCTCGAACTGCTGGATGGCCTTGCCGACGGCGGCGTTGTCGGTGATGTCGACGCCCGACACGAAGGCCTTGCCGCCATCCTTGCGGATCTCGTCGGCGACCTTGTTGGCGCCGTCGAGATTCTTGTCGAACACGCCCACCTTGGCGCCGTAGCCCGCGAAGCGCCGGCAGATGGCGCCGCCGATCGCGCCGCCGCCACCGGTGACGATGACGTTCTTTCCTTCCAATCCGCGCATGGCCGGCTCCTCAGAGAGGCGAGTAGGGGTCGAATTTTGGCTTGCGCTTCTCGAGGTGCGAGGCGAGCCCTTCCTTCACCTCGGGTCCCATGAAGCCCAGCATCTCGAGCGCCGTCGAGGCGTCGAACGACGGTCCCATCATGCGCAGCCAGTTGTTGAGCGCGTACTTGGTGAAGCGGATCGAGGTCTGCGCGCCCTCGGCGAGCTTGGTCGCGACCTCGAGCCCCTTGGCCTCGAGCTGGTCGTCCTCGACGCAGAGCGAGACCAGGCCGATGCGCTCGGCCTCCTCGCCGTCGACCGCCTCGCAGAGCAGCAGGTAGTACTTGGCCTTGGCCATGCCGCAGAGCAGCGGCCACACGATCACGGCGTGGTCCCCGGCGGCGACGCCGAGCCGGGTGTGACCGTCGATGATCTTGGCCTTCTTCGACGCGATCGACACGTCGGCCAGGATGCCCGCGACCAGGCCCGCGCCGACAGCGGGGCCGCGCATGGTGCTGACGATCGGCTTGGAGCAATTGATGACGTTGTAGACGATGTCACGCGCTTCCTTCCAAGTGCGCAGCAGCGCGTTGTAGTCCTTCATGTTCTTTTCGATGAGATCGAAGTCGCCGCCGGCCGAGAACACCTTGCCGCCGGCGCCCTGGATGATCACGCAGTTGACGGTGTCGTCGCCGTCGATGTCGCGCCAGACATTGACCAGCTCGGTGTGCATGATCGAATCGGTGGCGTTGTATTTGTCGGGCCGGTTCATGGTCACCCGCAGCACCTTGGGATGCGGGCGATCGAACAGCAGGCGCTGGTAGCGTTTTTGCCAGTCGGACATTGGGTCTCCTCCGTTGGAACGGAGCCTAGTCGCTGGGCGCGCACCACTCCAGTGGCGCGTCATCGTCTTCCGGACCGCGAGCCTCGGGCTCGCTCATGATGCTTGAGCGAGCCAGAGGCTCGCGGTCCGGAAGAGCATGAGATTATATTCATGGGAGCGCGGACCTCCAGGTCCGCTAAAGCGCATTCATATGCGCGGATGAGCATGATGCGGACCTGGAGGTCCGCGCTCCAGATGAGAAGACCTTAACGTCGCGTGTTGCCGGCGTTCCATTGGCCGGCGCTGGCGAAGCGCACGGCCTCTTCCGCCGCGCGAACCAGGGCGGCCGCCTTCAGCACGCTCTCGCGGTACTCGGCCTCGAGGTCGGAATCAGCCACGACGCCGACACCGGCCTGCACGTACATGGTGTTGTCCTTCACCAGGCCGGTGCGCAGCATGATGCAGGTGTCCATCGAGCCGTTGGCGGCGAAGTAGCCGGCGCAGCCGGCATAGATGCCGCGGCGCACCGGCTCGACCTCGTCGATGATCTCCATGGCCCGCACCTTGGGCGCCCCCGACAGCGTGCCGGCCGGGAAGCCCGCCTTGAGGGCGTCGATCGCGTCCAGCCCGTCCTCGAGCCTGCCCTCGACATGGCTGCTGATGTGCTGGAGGTGGCTGTACTTCTCGATGGTGAACTGCTCGACCACGCGCACCGTGCCGATCTTGGCGACGCGGCCGACATCGTTGCGGGCGAGATCGAGCAGCATCAGATGCTCGGCATGCTCCTTGGGATCGGCCAGCAGCGTGTCGGCCAGCTGCTTGTCCTCCTCGGGCGTGGCGCCGCGCCGGATGGTGCCCGCCAGTGGGCGAATGGTGACGATGTCGTCGCGCAGGCGCACCAGGATCTCCGGGCTCGAGCCCACGATCGAGAAGTCGCCGTAGTCGAAGAAGATCAGGAACGGCGAGGGGTTGATGCGGCGGAGCGAGCGATAGAGCGACAGCGGCGGCAGCTTGAACGGCAGCGGAGAAGCGCTGCGAAGGAACGATCTGGAAGGCGTCGCCGGCGCGGATGTACTCCTTGCAGGTCTCGACCATCGCCTTGAATTCGTCCTTGGTCATGTTGGCCTGCGGCTCGGGCAGGTCGTCGAGCGAATCGGCGCTCTCACGGCGGAAGGGCAGCGAGCGCTCGAAGTCCGATACCGCGTCGGCCAGCCGCTCCTGCGCCGCCTCGTAGGCGGCCCGCGCGCCGATGCCGGCTTGCGGCCAGGCCGGCGTCACCAGGGTGACGTTGTCCTCGAGGCGGTCGAAGATGCAGATCAGGGTCGGCCGCACCATGATCGCATCGGGCAGGCCGATCGGATCGGGGTTCTTGTCAGGCAGCCGCTCCATGTCGCGGACCATGTCGTAGCCCAGGAAGCCGAACAGGCCCGACGCCATCGGCGGCAGGCCGGGCGGCAGCTCCATCTGGCATTCGCGGATCAGGTGCCGCAGCGTCTCGAGCGGCCGGCCCTCGAGCGGTTCGAACGCATGGATATCGGAGCGGGCGCGGCGGTTGATCTCGGCCTGGCCCTTGGTGCAGCGCCAGATCACGTCGGGCTTGAAGCCGATGATGGAATAGCGTCCGCGCACCGAGCCGCCTTCGACGGATTCCAGCAGGAAGGAGTTGGCGCGGCCGTCGGCGAGCTTGAGATAGGCCGAGACCGGCGTCTCGAGATCGGCGACCAGCGTGGTCGAGACGAGTTGCGGCCTGCCGGCCTCGTAGCACGCCGCGAAGGCATCGAAATCGGGCGAGATCGACATCGGCCGCCTATGGCTGCTGCTGCGGCCGGAAGGCTGCGGCGAATGCCGCCTCGTCGACCGACACGCCATATTTGGTGCGCAGCGCCGCGACCAGCTGCAGCACCAGGTCGTTGGCTACCATGGTATCGATCTGCTTGCCGAAGCGGTCGAGCGCTTCCTTTTCCTTGGCAAGGTCGACCCCCTCGACCTGCTTCAGGCGCACGATGACGCTGCCGTCGGCAGTGCGTACCGACTGGACCTTGCCCGGCGCGATCTTGAACAGCGCCAGCACCACCGGCTGGGTGAGGTAGTTGGGCTGATCGGCCTCGAAGCGCGTCACGGCCTTGGTGGTCCGCACCTCCAGCCCGAGCTCCTTGGCAAGCGCTGCGAGATCGGTGCCGGCCTCGGCCTTCTCGACGGCGGCCTTGACCTTGGCGTCGGCGAGCTTGCGCCGCTCCTCGGCCTGCCAGGCCTCGGTGACCTTGGCTTCGACCTCGTTGAGGGTGGGGATGCGGGCCGGCGTGACGCGGTCGGTGCGGACGACGAAATACTCGCCCCGCGGCGTCTCCAGAAGGTCGCTCTCGGCGCTTTCGCGGGTCTTGAACGCGGCCTGCACCAGCTCGGCAGCGGCGGGGCCGATCACGACCTGCTTGCCCGAGGCATCCTGGCCGCGCGCATCGACGTTCTCGTAGGTCTTGATCTTGAGGCCGAGCTCCTCGGCTGCCGCCTTCATCGACTGGCTCTTGCTCAGGATGCGCTCGAAGTCGGTGACCAGCTTGATCAGCATGTCGGGCGCGGCCTGCGCCTTCAGATCCTTCTCGAGCTTGTCCTTGACCTCGTCGAACGACACCGCCTTGCCGGGCTCGATCTTGTTGACCCGGATGACGTGCCAGCCGAGCGGGGATTTGATCGGGGCGGGCGCCACGCCGGTGGGCAGGCCGAAGATGCCGTCGGCGAGCGGGCCGGGCGGCAGGTCCTTCTTGGTGACCAGGCCGAGCTTGATCACGCCGTCGGCGTTGCCGAGGACTTCCTTGGTCGCATCCTCGAGCGACTTGCCGGCCGTGGCGGCGGCGATGATGGCCTTGGCCTTGTCCTCGGTGTCGGCCATCGCCTGGTCGACATCGCGCTTCTCCGGCGTGCCGAACTCGGCCGAGCGGGCCTCGTACTCCTGCTTGACCTGCTCGGCGGTCACCGACACCTGGGGCAGGATGTCCTCGACGCTCAGCAGCACGTAGGAGAAGGCGCGAAACTCGGGGATCTGGAATTTGGTCTTGTTGGCCTCGAAATAGGCGTTGAGCTGCTCGGCGGTGGGCTTGGGCACCTCGGTGATGATCGCGTCGGGAATATAAAGCGTCTCGGCGATCCGTTTCTCGCCTTCCATCTTGAAGATGTCGTCGCGCAGCGACCTGGGTGCCAGTCCCTCGGGCCGCACCACGCCGAACAGCTGGTTGGCGGCAATCTCGCGGCGCATCTCGGTGACGTACTGCGCCTCGGAGAGGCGCGCCTGCTGCAGGCGGTTGCGGTAGAGCAGGGGATCGAACGCGCCGCCGGTGCCCTGGAAGGCGGGATTGCGCGCGATCGCGGCCCGCACCTCTTCGTCGCTCACCACCAGGCCGAATTCCTGGACGGCATGGTCGAGCACGGCGCGCTGCACGACCTCCTCGAGCGCCCGCACATGCAGGCCGTAGCGCAGCGCCTGCTCGGGCTCGGGCCGCTGGCCGCTCTGGCGCTGGATATTGTCGAGCTGCAGGTTGAACTGGTCGCGCACCTGGTTGGCGGTGACCGACGTGCCGCCGACCCAGCCATAGATCGGGATGTGCGTGCCGCCGACATGGGCGATTTCGCTGCTGCTGCCGCCGCTGCGCAGCATGTCGCCGATGCCCCACAGACCGAAGCTGATGATCAGCATGCCGAACATCACGGTCAGGACGATATATTTGGCGTATTTACGGAACTGATTCACGGCGCCGGCGGGGTTGGGGAGGGGTGGCAAACGGGGCTTTTTATCGGGGCGCATGCCTACCACCCGCCCCTTGGACAGGCAACCAAGCGGCCTTTGACCGCTGAAGCCGCCGCCGCTAGTACACGAGCAACCTCATCCTGAGGAGCATCGCGGAGCGATGCGTCTCGAAGGATGGGCAACAAGGCCGGTGTATCCCACCTTTCGAGACGGCCCTGCGGGCTGCCTCAGGGTGAGGTCGGGACCTTATCGGTACAAGACACGCGTCGGGCATAATTTGGGGAATTTCATGGCACGGACCAGAAGGCCACTGATCGCCGGCAACTGGAAGATGAACGGTCTCAGGGCCGATGCGCTGGCGCTGGCCGACGCCGTCGCGGACGGCGTGAAGCAGGCCGGTTGGCGCGACCGCGAGGTGCTGGTCTGTCCGCCGGCGACCCTGGTTCTGGCCGTCGCCGAGGCGGTGAAGGCAAGCGGCGTCCTGGTGGGCGGCCAGAACTGCCACGCCAAGCCCAGCGGCGCGCATACCGGCGAGATCGCCGCCGAGATGTTGCGCGATTGCGGCGCGACCCACGTCATCGTCGGCCATTCCGAGCGGCGCGCCGATTGCGGTGAGACCGACGCCATGGTGCGCGCCAAGGCCGAAGCGGCGTGGCGGGCGGGCCTGCTGCCGATCGTCTGCATCGGCGAGACCCTGGCCGAGCGCGAGGCCGGCAAGACGCTGGCCGTGCTCGAAGCCCAGCTCAAGGGCAGCGTGCCGGCCGGATCGACGGCGGCCCGGCTGGTCGTGGCCTATGAGCCGGTGTGGGCCATCGGCACGGGAAAGACGCCGACCACTGCCGAAGTGGCCGCAGCGCACGCGCATATTCGCAAGGTGCTGGGCGGGCTGATGGACGAGGCGGCAGGAGTTCGGCTCCTCTATGGCGGTTCCGTGAAGGACAGCAATGCCGCCGAATTGCTGGCGGCGGGTGACGTCGATGGCGCCCTGGTCGGCGGCGCCAGCCTCAAGGCGGCCGATTTTTTGGCTATCGCCAAAGCTATATAAAGCGGCTAGAAGCGCCCGCTGAACCCATAACCCTCATCCTGAGGAGCCGTGCGAAGCATGGCGTCTCGAAGGATGGGCAACAGCAAGGCAGGTCGCCACCCTTCGAGACGCATCGTGGAGTTTACCCCGAGGTATTCGAGGGGCGAAGCTCCTTAGGGTGAGGCGATGCTGTAGGACCAAATGGACGCGGTACGAGGCTTTTTGCACGATTGGCGGCTGGTGTTGCTGATCATCCATGTCGGCGTCACGGCCGCGATGATCGTCGTCATCCTGCTTCAGCGCAGCGAGGGCGGGGGGCTCGGCATGGGCCGCACCGACGCACTGTTCTCGGTGCGCGGCCAGGCCAACGTCCTGTCGCGCATGACGGCGATCTTCGCCGGCGCCTTCTTCTTCCTGAGCCTCGTGATGGCGTGGAGCCTGACCGATGTGTCGCGCGCCTCCCGCTCCATCATGGACAATGCGCCGGCAACGCCCGGCGCCCCGGCTGAGCCCGGGAGCACAGCGCCCGGCGGCTTGGCGCCGGCGCCCGCCGCCCCGGCGGCGCCCTCCGCGCCGACCCGCTAGGAACAAGCACCGTGGCTCCTCGTTTCCTCCGCCGAACATCCTCCGGCGGGGCAATATCCCCATGGCTGCGGCCGACAAGCTTCAGTATGCTGTAAGCCCATGACGCGCTTTATATTCATAACGGGCGGCGTGGTTTCCTCGCTTGGTAAGGGGCTTTCGTCGGCGGCGCTGGGCGCGCTGCTGCAGGCTCGTGGTCACCGGGTCCGACTGCGCAAGCTCGATCCCTATCTCAACGTCGATCCGGGAACGATGAGTCCCTATCAGCACGGCGAGGTCTTCGTGACCGACGACGGCGCTGAGACCGATCTCGATCTCGGGCATTACGAGCGCTTCACCGGCGTCGACGCGCGCCAGAGCGACAACATCACCACCGGCCGCATCTATTCGTCGGTGATCGCCCGCGAGCGGCGCGGCGAATATCTCGGGGCGACCGTGCAGGTCATCCCGCACATCACCGACGCCATCAAGGAATTCATCGTCGCCGATACCGCCGACGAGGAGTTCGTCCTGGTCGAGATCGGCGGCACGGTGGGCGACATCGAAGGCCTGCCGTTCCTCGAAGCGATCCGCCAGCTCGGCAACGAATTGGGCCGCGAGCGCACGATGTACGTGCATCTCACCCTGCTGCCCTGGGTGCCGACGGCGGGCGAGCTCAAGACCAAGCCGACGCAGCATTCGGTCAAGGAGCTTCTGAGCGTCGGTATCCAGCCCGACCTGCTGGTCTGCCGCAGCGGCGACAAGGAAATCCCGGCCAACGAGCAGCGCAAGATCGCGCTGTTCTGCAACGTCAAGCCGGAGCGCGTGATCGAGGCGCGCGACGTCGACACGATCTACCAGGTGCCGATCGCCTATCACGACCATGGCTTCGACCGCGAGGTCTGCCGCTATTTCGGCCTTGACGCCGAGCACGAGCCCAACCTCGACCGCTGGCGCGGCGTCGTGCGCTCGGTGCGCGAGCCCGAGGGCAAGGTGACGATCGCGGTGGTCGGCAAGTACACGGTGCTGCTCGACGCCTACAAGTCGCTCTCCGAGGCGCTGACCCATGGCGGCTTCGGCAGCAATGTGAAGGTCGGCCTGGAGTGGATGGACTCCGAGATCTTCGAGCGCGACGATGCCGTGGCCCATCTCGAGAACGTGCACGGCATCCTCGTTCCCGGCGGTTTCGGCGAGCGCGGCACCGAGGGCAAGATCCACGCCGTCAAGTTCGCGCGCGAACGCAAGGTGCCGTTCTTCGGCATCTGCTTCGGCATGCAGATGGCGGTGATCGAGGCCGCGCGCAACCTGCTCGGCATCGAGGACGCCTCGTCGAGCGAGTTCGGCCCGACCGAGAATGCCGTGGTCGGCCTGATGACGGAATGGATCAAGGGCAACCAGATCGAGAGGCGCAACGCCAACGGCGAGCTGGGCGGCACGATGCGGCTCGGCGCCTATCCGGCGCACCTGCGTCGCGGCACCAAGGTGCACGAGATCTACGACCAGGACGTGATCAGCGAGCGCCACCGCCATCGCTACGAGGTCAACGTCAACTACAAGGACCGCCTCGAGCAGGTCGGCCTGCGCTTCTCCGGCATGTCGCCCGACGGCATCCTGCCGGAGATCGTCGAAATCCCGGACCATCCCTGGTTCATCGGCGTGCAGTACCATCCCGAGCTCAAATCCCGGCCCTTCGCGCCGCACCCCCTGTTCACCTCGTTCATCGGCGCCGCCAAGAACCAGAGCCGGCTGGTCTAGGGTCGAACCTAACGTCTTGCGCTCCTGTGTCTGCTTCCGGCCTGATTCCAGACGCCGGCAACGCCGATCGGTTCGTCAGAGATGTGCCAATAGGCGACACCGGCTCAACCCTTTCGATCACCTACCGCTGATCGGCAGGATAAGCGCGATCTACTGCCGCCGGACCGTCCTGTGTTTCCTTCCTCCATTCATCGATTAGTGGCATCGGACATCGTGAGCTGCGCAGATCGGAAGCCGGTGCGGAGGCTGGCCTCCCAACCGCTAAACCCACGCGTCGTCCAGTTTCACGCCCAGCAGGCTTTTGCCCTGGATCTCGACGTTCACATCGAAATCCAGCATCGCGTGGTGCGAAGCCGTGTTCATGTCGCGGAAGAGGATCTGCATGGAGTGGCTGTCATGCGCGGCACCGGCACCGGCACCTTCGAAGAGCCTGTTGCAGGCGCGCCGGCATAGTTCAGTGGCGTAGGCTGCATTCCATCGGACCTGCGCCCGTTTCGCCGCCGGCATCGGCGGGTCGTGCAGCATTGCGTCCTCCAGCAGGTCGCAGTTCTGCTGGGTAAGCGCCCACGCGCACGAAATCTCGACACTCGCCTCGGCGACCCGACGCTGCACGCCGGCGTTATCGGACTTCATCGCCCCGGTGTAGACGTCGCGGCGACCGCGGGTCTTGTCGATGAATAGCTGGAGGCCCCGATCGGCCATCCCGACGATCGTGCCCAGCAGCATGGTCGCCAGCGCCGGCCGGATGGGGAGTCGGTAAAGCGGGCTTTCGACACCCGGGACGGTGCCCATCTGTGCCTCGATCATCGGCACGGCGTAGTGCTCGGGAATGAAGGTGTTCTCGAGAACGACATCCTTGGAACCGGTGCCGCGCATGCCGAGCGTGAACCAGGTGTCGTCGATGACGGCGTCCTTCTTGGGCATCACCACGATCAGGGACGCGCATGGCTCGTCCGCCTCGTTGCGGATGCCCTTGCAGCCGACCAGGACCCAGTCACCGTGGTCCGCGCCGCTCGCATAGGGCCATCGCCCGTTGAGGATGTAGCCGTCCTTGGTGCGCTGGCAGGTGCCGCGAAGCGACGGCACGCCGGGGATAAGCATGCCCGGGTGGTTGCCGAAGATTTCGTCCTGCCCGCGGCGTGCCATGCGACCGGCGATGAAAGTGTGTGCGGCGCATACCATCAGGACCCATGAGGCCGCGGTGCTGCCCTGCGCGATCGTCCGCTCGGCCTCGACCAGCGCCCGGACGGGCAGTTCGTACCCGCCATAGGCGGCAGGGGCGACGATGCGGGTGGCGCCCGACTGATGCATGAGGTCGACGGCGCGAGCGCTGAGCTGGCGCTTGGACTCGGACTCGGCCTCGGTTTCCTTCAACGGCTCGACGATCTTCTGCACGTTTGCAGCGTCGTACATGGCTTCCTCCCAAAGGCGCGCTCACGGGTCCGTGGTGCGGACTTCATACTAGTATGTTAGTATAGGGTCCATGCGGACATCCCTCAATGTCGTTTTGCCGGACGCTCCGGAATCGCTCTGGCAAGGCACCCCGCGTCTTCACGATCTGGCGTACGCGTACCTGAAAAACCTCCTCCTCGGTGGAGGGCTGGATCCCGGCGACCGGATCTCTTCGGAAGGAGTTGGCCGGGCACTTTCGATAAGCCGCGCGCCAGCCAGCGATGCGATCCGGCGCCTGACCGTCGAGGGCCTTCTGGAAATCCTGCCCCAGGTCGGGTGCCGGGTGGTGCTGCCTGTACCGGCCGAAATCAGGGATCTCTATGAAATCTTCGGCGCCAGCGAAGGCGTGATCGCCCGCTGGGCCGCGGAGCGACGCTCGGATGAGGAAGCCGAAGAATTTCGCGCCCTTTGCGCTTCCCTGGCAGCCGACGATGGTCTTCCAGCCGATCCCGATGCGCGGTTCCTGGAGCTACGGCGACGCAACCGTCGCCGCTACGAGATGCTGCACAGGCTCGCCCGGTCGCCGCTCAGCACTGACAGCGGCGAGACATATTGGGACAGGAGCGACTTCTTCCTCCGTGTGACCTTCGGCGGGCGCGATCTGCCGGAGTTCGTGCGGGACGCGCGCGCGGCGCTCGTTGGCGCCGTCGTCGCCGGAGATGGGCGGACCGCCGAGCATGAGACCCGGCACTACCTCGTCCGCCTCGGACGAGAGGTCGCCGATGTGCTCGAGCGCCAGGCCCGGGAACGGCCTCGTCGATAGCCTATTCACACCGCGGGAGGACCAATATGAAATTCAAGTTCCATCACCTCAATCTCTGCACCGACAATCTGCCGCGACTGACGAAGTTCTATCAGCGGCTGTTCGACCTCGGCACGATCCGCGACGAGGAGCACACACGGGTGAATGCGGAGCGCACGGGCAACGGCTACAGCGGCAACGTGGACTTCCTGACCGACGGCGCCACCGAGTTCCACTGGGCCGAGCGCGACGTCGATACCGGCTTCAAGATGAAGCAGTTCGTCAATCCGATGGCGAAGGGCCACTACTGCTTCCGCACCGACGACATCAAGGGCTTCATGCGTCGCTGCGACGAACTGGGAATTCGCTATGCCGACTACGGCAAGTGGGCCATCGCAGGATGGCACCAGGTGTTCATTACCGACCCCGACGGCAACGTCGTCGAGATCCATCAGCCAAACATGTAACGCGGTGGAGACGGCCGTGCTTCTGCGCGATAAAGTTTGCATCGTTACCGGCGCGGCATCCTTGCGTGGCATCGGCTATGCAACCGCGGAGCTGTTCGCCGAGCATGGTGCCAAGGTCGTCGTCGCCGATCTGGCGATGAACGAGAAGGTCGCAACCGACATCCTGACGTCCATCGACAGGAAGGTCTCCCGGCCGGCGGACCTGCACGGCGTTCGCTGTGATATCGGCTCTTTCGACGATTGCAAGACCGTGTTCGAAAGCGCGGTTTCCCGCTTCGGCCGCGTCGACTGTCTCGTCAATTGTGCGGCCGTCGTGAAGTCCCAGCCTTTCCTGGCCATATCGGAGACGGACTACGACTTTGTGGTCGACGTGAACCTCAAGGGCGCCTTCAACCTAGGCAGGGCTGCCGTCGAACATTTTGTTGCCAACAAGGGCGGCAACATCGTCAACGTGGCTTCGGTAGCGGCCCAGCGGCGGGGGCCTGGTGGGCGGGGCTCACTACGCTGCGTCCAAGGGTGGTGTCATCAGCCTGACGAAGTCGATTGCCCGTGAGTATGGTCCGCAAGGCGTCAGGGCCAACGCCATCTGCCCGTCGATGACCGAGACCGGTATGCTCGATGGCATGAGCGAGGAGAGATTCCGGGAAATCGTAACGGCCATTCCGCTGCGGCGGGCAGGCAAGGCGCGAGATATTGCAGGCGCTTGTCTGTTTCTGGCATCCGACCTTTCGGCCTACATTACGGGCGCGACCATCGACGTGAACGGCGGTAGCCACATCCATTGACGCTGGCTGCTCGATACAAGCTGCCGGGCCTATGACTGTGAGTCAAAGGGAGCGGGATTTTCGGCGGCCCAGAAAAGCGCTGCCTCGGCCATTTCTACTAGGGAACTTCTGTGCGTCCTTTTCGCTCGCCGCACGAACACTCAGTTCCCATTGGAACCTCCTCGCTAAACCAGACGGCGCACCAGCCTGCGTCCGATGGGTCCGTCCTGCAGGGTATCATCCAGGCTGACTGCGGCATGGGTTCCGACATCGGATGAGAACGACCAGAAGCCTGACTTTTCATTCCTCGGTTTGGAACGGTCCTCTCCTCAGTGGGAGCAGCGTTCGGCGCTTGAGCGTTTGCGGAGACCACGAAACCACACACGCCGATGATGAACGGCAGGAGATTTTTCGTAGCATGAAGAGCCCATCGCATGAGTTGCCCTCCCATACAGCTCAGCGCGCCACGCCCGTGGCCCGGGATGGCGCCTATTCACCACGTCCGCATTGCGTCAATTTCTGAAGGACCGCTCGACGGTGCCGAGGTCTGGAATCGGGCCGAAGGCAGACCCATCGGCGCAGGACTTTATGGGGTTTGACCCGAGTACGCACTCCTCACCCTGAGGAGACCCTCAGGGCCGTCTCGAAGGGTGGGATACACCATTGTTGTTGCCAGACGTCGCGTGGAGTTTACCCCGAGGGCATCCGAGGGGCGCGGCTCCGCAAGATGAGGTTGTTTCTGGCTCAGCATCTAATAAGAACGAGTACCGGACTGCCTTCGGCCGGGTCGTATTTCCGTCATGTTTCTCGGGTGGAGTAGGCTGTCATGAAACGCTTTCTCGCCCTCATCCTTCTCGCCGCCGCGGCGCTGGCGCCGGCGGCCTGGACGCCGTCCGCCGCCCAATCCACCCAAGCCAAGGCAGAGCGCCGCGATCCGCTTTTCCTGCGCTTCCCGGAAATGGCGGAACGCTACTGGGTCAGGACCGAGACGTCCGCCGCGAGCCACAAGGTGGTGGCGATCCCGATGCCGCGCCAATGCGCCTTCCTCTATGCCGATTCCTATACCACGGGGCAGATGAGCGAGAGCGAGGTGCGGCAGATGGCGGTCTCGAACTGCACCCGCAAGCTCAGCGAGCTGGGACCGCTCGGCGAGAACTACAGCACCGACTGCCGCTGCCAGGTCGTGCTCAGCAACGACCGTTACGTAGTGCCGCGCAACTCGCTGCCCGACGATTCCTACGGCCCGGTATCGATCTTCTATCGCGACCCCGGCGGCAACGTCGCGCGGGTGAACGGCGTCGCCCGGTATGGCGCGCTGATCGGGCGCGACCGTTCGGTGACCTTCTCGGTCGACAACCAGCGCGGCGAGCAGGTCTGCGAGGGCACCTTCACCAACAACGCGCCGGCCAGTGGCCAGTTCTCGCTGTCCTGCTTTGCCGGCAAGTTCAGCGGCAATGGCAGCTATCAGAGCAAGACCGGTGCACCCAACGACCACATCATCGCGCGCGGACAGACCAGCCGCGGCCAGCCGGTGGTGATGGTGATCGGGCTGCCGGCCCAGCTCGCCGTTGGCACTTACGGCGGTATCTGACATGCGCGCCACCTGGCTGCTCCTGGCCTTCGCAGCTCTCGCGCCAGCCGCGGCGTTCGGCCAAAGCGCCGGCGAGGTCGAGCGCTGCTTCCAGAACCCGGCGGCATGCAGCCAGGGAGGGGGCGGTGCCGCGGCCGCGCCGGCCCCGGCGCCGTCAGGCGGCGCCCCCGTCGCGGCGACGCGGTCGACCGTGCCCGCACCGGACTATACGACGGTGCTGCAAAGTCCCGAGCCGGATCGCCGGCGCATCCAGGAATCGCTGCATACGCTCGACAAGTACAACGGTCCGATCGACGGCAACCTGCAGTCGGACGCGACGGAGAAGGCGATCAGCGACTGGCAGAAGGCGCATGGCCTGCGGGCCGCCGGCAAATTGACGCCGCAGGAAGCGCAGCAGCTCAACGCCGAGGCGAGCCGCACCCCGATCAAGCGCATCGAGCCCCCGACCACGACAGCCGGGGCGGCGCCTGCGCCCGCGACGACGCCTCCGGCGTCGAACGCCGAGGCCTTGAAGGCGCTGAACGCCCGGCTCGCCGAGCGCCGCAAGGCAGCGGAGCCCAAGGCCGAGGCCGCCGCGCAATCGCTGATCCGCGACCTCAAGGCCTATGTCGCAGCCGACGGCAAGGGCGCCGCCGGCGAGCAGTTCGCGGCCTTCGCCAAATGGTACGCCGACAACAAGGCGGCCGGCCGCAAGGTCGGCGAGATCGCGCCGGTCATCGACGACTACGGCGACGCCAAGGTGGGCGCCGCGGTGACGAGCGAAATCCTGCTCGAGACCAAGCAGGACGGCAGCAGCCAGTCGCAATGCCTGGTCTTCGCCTGGGTCGAGGGCAATCCGCGCAAGAACACCCAGGCCTTTTCCTGCGACGACGTCGCCGCCGTCGAGAAGTGGAAGACCGACCAGTCCCTGAAGAGCGCCTGGCGCTGACTTAATTGGAGCGCGGGCGTCCCGCCCGCTTAAGCGCATTCACATGCGCGTATGATCATGATGCGGGCGGGACGCCCGCGCTCCGGAAGACCTTGACGGGCGCGTGACGACTGCCTTCTCGACGCAAGCCCCAGCACGAAACCTGCACTGTTCCGTCACTTGCTCCGGGGGAGGGGCACGGCTAGACAGGCCGCGCCAAAAAGGAGCTCCCGATGAGTGCAATCGCCGAAGTCCGCGCCCGCGAAATCCTCGACAGCCGCGGCAATCCCACGGTCGAAGTGGAGGTCGAGCTCGACAGCGGCGCCATGGGCCGGGCGGCCGTTCCCTCGGGCGCCTCGACGGGCGCCCACGAGGCGGTCGAGCTGCGCGACGGCGACAAGAAGCGCTATGGCGGCAAGGGCGTGCTGAAGGCGGTCGCCGCAGTCAACGGCGAGATCATGGATCTGCTGTCGGGCCTCGATGCGCTGGAGCAGATCAAGATCGACCGCGCCCTGATCGAACTCGACGGCACGCCCAACAAGGGCCGGCTGGGCGCCAACGCCATCCTCGGCGTCTCGCTTGCGGTCGCCAAGGCCGCGGCGATGGAATGCGGCCTGCCGCTCTACCGCTATGTCGGCGGCAGCCAGGCTTCGCTCCTGCCGGTGCCGATGATGAACATCATCAACGGCGGCGTGCACGCCGACAATCCGATCGACATCCAGGAATTCATGATCATGCCGGTGAAGGCGGACCGCTTCGCCGAGGCGCTGCGCATGGGCTCGGAAGTCTTCCACGCGCTGCGCAGCCAGCTCAAGGATGCCGGCCACAACACCAACGTGGGCGACGAGGGCGGCTTCGCCCCCAACCTCGCTTCGGCCGACGAGGCGCTGGGCTTCATCATGAAGTCGATCGAGCAGGCGGGCTACAGGCCGGGCGAAGACGTCATGCTGGCGCTCGATCCGGCGTCGACCGAATTCTTCAAGAAGGGCAAGTACGAGCTCGAAGGCGAGAAGAAGTCGCTCGATGCCAGACGGCATGGTCGACTACTACGCCGATCTGGTGAAGCGCTACCCGATCGTGTCGATCGAGGACGGCATGGCCGAGGACGACATGGCCGGCTGGAAAGCGCATCACCGACAAGCTCGGCAAGAAGATCCAGCTCGTCGGCGACGACCTGTTCGTGACCAATCCCAAGCGGCTGGCCGACGGCATCAGGGACGGGCTGGCCAACGCCATCCTGATCAAGGTCAACCAGATCGGCACGCTGACGGAGACCATGGAAGCCGTCTCGATGGCGCGCAACGCCTCCTACGGCGCCGTGATGTCCCATCGCTCGGGCGAGACCGAGGACGCCACGATCGCCGACCTCGCCGTCGCCACCAACTGCGGCCAGATCAAGACCGGTTCGCTGTCGCGCTCCGACCGGCTCGCCAAGTACAACCAGCTCCTGCGCATCGAGGAGCAATTGGGCACCCAGGCGCGCTACGCCGGCACGTCGATCCTGCGCGGCAAGTAGCCTCGCCGGACCGCGGGCCTTCGGGCCCGCTCATGTTGATTTTACTCATGCTCCTCTCCCCCTTGGGGGAGAGGCTGGGTGAGGGGGTGATGCAGGAGAGAGTCTTCGGGTTGACCCCCTCACCTAACCTCTCCCCCAAGGGGGAGAGGAATATGATTTATGAGCGGGCCTCGGGCCCGCGGTCCGGCAAGAATCCTCAGTCAGTCCTGAACGCCACCTCGTAGTGGCGCGCGAAGTCGTCGAACTCGGTCAGCATGGCGCGCGCTTCGGGCTCGACGATGGCCTTGTCGATGTCGGCGCCGGCGAAGGCCTCGATCGCCTGCCGCGACTCCCAGAGCGTCACGGCCAAAAACTCGCTTCGGCCGCCGACTTCGCGGCGCAAGATCCAGGCGCCGCGATGGCCGGCCAGCTCCTTGAGCGACGGAAAGAGGGTTCCGGTCAAATAGTGGGAATAGGCGTCGGCATTGGCCGGGGTCGCGGCCTGTCCGCGCCACAAGCGTGCGATCATGTCAGCTCACTCCTTGGAAGCCGGACTCGGCCGCGAGCTGTTGGCCGATGACCAGGCGTGGCAAAGGCTTCGCGCGGAAAGCGCGGCACGCGGTCTCTTTCGGCCGCCGTCGGCGCCAGCTCGCGTCGCGCGAACTGGCGGGCCATGTCGCGGACCTGACGTTGGGCTTCGTTCAGCATCGGCCGACCGTAGAAAAGCCCGTGCCGCCGGTATTGGCTAAAATTGCCGGGCCCGGGTATTTTTGGCCATGGCGCGGCTCGATCCCAAGAACTCGACGCAATACTGGTGGGACCGGCACCTCAGCGGCCTCAGCCTGCTGCGTGCCGACTTCACGACCCATGAATATCCGCCGCACACGCACGAGGCGCTGGTCGTCGCGGTCACCGAGCAGGGCGGCTCGATGATCAAGAGCCGTGGCCAGGTCGAGCCGGCGCATGCCGCGACGCTGTTCGTCTTCAATCCGGCCGAGCCCCATGCCGGCTGGATGGGCTGGAGCGAGCGCTGGCGCTATCGGTCGCTCTACCTCACGCAGGCGGCGCTCGATCAGGTGGCGCACGGGCTCGGCATCGAGCAGGTGCCCTATTTCACGCGGAACGTGTTCCTCGATCCCGACCTCATCGACGGCTTCCTCGCCATGCATCGCGCCATCGAGCAGGGCCGCGATGTCTTCCAGGAACGCGAGCTCCTGATCGGCACCTTCGGCCGGCTGTTCCGGCGCCACGGCAGCGGCGGCCCCCGGATCGCGCCGGCGCCGAGCGACCAGGCCGTGCTGAAGCGTGTGAAGGAGCGGATGCACGCCGACTATGCGGAAGACCTTCGGCTGGAGGCGCTGGCACGGGAAGTCGGCCTGACGACCTTCCAGCTCATCGGTCTTTTCAAGCGCGCGACGGGGCTCGCGCCGCATGCCTACCTGACCCAGCTCCGCCTGAACGTCGCCTGCCGGCATCTCCGGCATGCCCGACCGATCGCCGAGGTCGCGACCGACGTGGGCTTCTACGACCAAAGTGCGCTCACCAAGCATTTCAAGCGCTGCTACGGCATTACGCCCCTGCAGTTCGCCCGCGCTGCCGCCTAAGTCATCGCCAGGAGCGCTGCGGTGAGTTTCTGCGCATTATGGTGCGCAGAAACTCATCTTGAGCGAGACCTTTAAAATAACTTGACTTTCTCTATAGTGATACTATAGTCGACGTATCGTGCCGCCGCGTCATCATCCATCAAGCTGGCGTCTATATCTGGGGCAAATTATGGGAATACACACCACGTGGAATTGGCGAATCACTAGCGGAAATTGCGGGAATTGCGGAAATCCCCGATGGGGTGGACCCCCTCGAGTGAGACGGCGGAAGGCCGACGGCAATTTTCGCCAATACCCGACGGGTCCGCGGCGCTAGTCGTGGCGCATGCATCTCTTCTGCCATGAACATCCCGACACGCTGGTCGTCGAGACCACCGTCGCGGCCGCCTGGCCCGGCAAGGTCGCGCTCGCCGAAACGCCCTTCTATCCCGGTGGAGGAGGGCAGCTCGCCGACCGCGGCGTCCTGCGCTGGAACGGCGGCGAGGCCCGGGTGATCGGCTTCGAGGTCAGTGCGGGCAAGCTCTGGCATCTGCTCGACACCCAGGCCGAACTGGCCGGAAGCATCGAGGCGGCGGTCGATCCCGACTTTCGTCGCACCATGCGGCAGCTTCACACCGGCACGCATATCCTGAACGCCTTCGTGTTCCAGAGCTTCGACGGCGCGTTGGTCACCGGCGTGCAGATGGCCGAGGACGGTTCGGCGCGCATGGATTTCGACTTGCAGGGCGCCGACAACGACCGGCTGCGCGCGCTCGAAGGTCCGATCAACGACGTGATCGCCCAGGACATCGCCGTGACCTTCGCCTATGTGCCGATGGCCGAGGCACAGGCCGAACACGGCCTGATCCGCAGCCGCTCGGTGGCGCCGCCGCCCACGCCCGATGGCAGGATCCGCATCGTCGAGATCGCGGGCCTCGATCGGCAGGCCTGCGGCGGCACGCATCTTTCCTCGACGGGCGGCTCGCCGCCCATCCGCATCCTCAAGATCGACAACAAGGGACGTCACAACCGCCGCGTCCGCATCGCGCTGGCGGACGCCAAGGATGCCTCCCGCGGGAACTAATCCGCCTCACCCTGAGGAGCGGCCCGTAGGGACGCGTCTCGAAGGGTGGCAACAGTCACCGCGTCTGAGGCCCATGCTTCGAGACGGCCGCTACGCGGCCTCCTCAGCATGAGGTCTTTGTTGTCCGCTTCGCTTCAGCGCATCCGCTTCCCTGAGAGGGGTGCTAGGAGCCTCTGATCAAAGGAGAAACTTGACTTTCAACCACCATATGTTGCCATATGCTGCAAGAAACTCAGCATATGTTGCGACCGCGTCAAATCCTGGTTCCGATCATCTTCGCCATGATGTTCGGCTATTTCGGCTACCACCTGGTGAACGGTGACCGCGGCCTGCTGGCCATGGCGCACCTGCAACGCGAGACCATGATCGCCGATCAGAACCTCGCCGAGGCCGAGACCACGCGGAAGATCTGGGAACGGCGGGTCGCTGCGCTGCGCAACCAGAGTCTCGATCCTGACATGTTGGACGAACGCGCGCGCGTCCTGCTGAACTTCTCACGCAAGGAAGACATCATCGTCTTCACGCCGACGCGCTGAGCGAGCGTCGGTGCATGACGCGCTGATCAAGGTTCGCTGCGCGGCCTGCTGAAACAAACTGTCCGGCGCATACGTCCGCTTGCAAACAATCTCTCAATTGCTGCGCCGCACCCGCCGACGATCTGTTTTTTCCTGCTAGATCAACCACATCGCCATAAGCGATGGTATAAGCCGACGCGGGGCTATCGAGGGGAATCCTATGGCGAAACCGGCCGTGAAGCCGAAGGACGAAGCTGTTTCTGCCGGACCGAAGTCGCCGGCCAAGCCGCCGTCGCCCGGCGACAACAGCGCGAGCGCCGAGCAGCTCAAAGCCTACTACCGCGACATGCTGCTGATCCGCCGCTTCGAGGAGCGCGCCGGCCAGCTCTACGGCATGGGCCTGATCGGCGGTTTCTGCCATCTCTACATCGGCCAGGAAGCCGTCGTCGTCGGCATGCAGTCGACCATCGACGCCGAAGGACTCGATCATCACCTCCTACCGCGACCACGGCCACATGCTGGCCGCCGGCATGGATCCCAAGGGCGTGATGTCCGAGCTGACCGGCCGCAGCACCGGCTATTCCAAGGGCAAGGGCGGCTCGATGCACATGTTCAGCCGCGAGAAGAATTTTTTTGGCGGCCACGGCATCGTCGGCGCCCAGGTGCCGATCGGCACCGGCCTCGCCTTCGCCCACAAGTACAACGGCGCCAAGAATGTCTCGCTGACCTATTTCGGCGACGGCAGCGCCAACCAGGGCCAGGTCTACGAGGCCATGAACATGGCGGCCCTCTGGAAGCTCCCCGTCGTCTACATCATCGAGAACAACCGCTACGGCATGGGCACCTCGGTCGAGCGCGCCTCGGCCACCACCGAGCTCTACCGCCACGGCGAGGCTTTCGGCATTCCCGGCGAGCGCGTCGACGGCATGGACGTGCTGGCGGTGCGTGCGGCCGGCGAGAAGGCCGTCGAATACGCCCGCAACGGCAAGGGCCCGTACATCCTCGAGATGCAGACCTATCGCTACCGCGGCCATTCGATGAGCGACCCGGCGAAATACCGGACCAAGGAAGAGGTCGACAAGTATCGCAACGAGCGCGATCCGATCGACCATGTGCGCAAGATCCTGCTCGACGAGAAGAAGACCGACGAAGCCGCGCTGAAGGCAGTCGATGCCGAGATCCGCAAGATCGTGAACGACGCGGCGGAGTATGCGCAGCAGAGTCCCGAGCCCGATCCGTCGGAATTGTGGACCGACGTCCTGGTCGAGGCCTGATCTGATGTCCATTCCGGTTCTGATGCCCGCTCTGTCGCCGACCATGACGGAGGGTAAGCTTGCCAAGTGGCATGTGAAGGTGGGCGACGCGGTGAAGTCGGGCCAGGTGATCTGCGAGATCGAGACCGACAAGGCGACCATGGAGGTCGAGGCGGTCGACGAAGGCATCGTCGCGCAGATCCTGGTGGAGGAGGGGACCGAAGGCGTCGCGGTGAACACGCCGATCTGCATTCTCGCCGCCGAAGGCGAGAGCGTCGCCGATGCGGCCAAGGCCGCGCCCGCCGCCGCCCCCGCGGCGGCGCGGAAGGCCGACGCGCCGCCGCCCGCCGCGCGTCCGGCCGCGCCTGCCGCCGCTCAGCGGGCCGCTGCCCAGCCGACCGCGGCGCCGCCGGCTCCCCCGGCGCCTGCCGCCGAACCGGAATGGAAGGGCAAGACCGTCCACATCACGGTGCGCGAGGCGTTGCGCGATGCCATGGCCGAGGAGATGCGCAAGGACGGCCAGGTCTTCCTGATGGGCGAGGAGGTCGCGCAGTACCAGGGCGCCTACAAGATCAGCCAGGGCCTGCTCGAGGAATTCGGCGACAGGCGGGTCATCGACACGCCGATCACCGAGCACGGCTTCGCGGGCCTGGGTGTCGGCGCCGCCTTCGCCGGCCTGAAGCCGATCGTCGAGTTCATGACCTTCAACTTCGCCATGCAGGCGATGGACCAGATCATCAACTCGGCCTCCAAGACGCATTACATGTCGGGCGGCCAGATGACCTGCCCGATCGTGTTCCGCGGTCCCAATGGCGCCGCGGCGCGGGTCGCCGCCCAGCATTCGCAGTGCTACGCCAGCTGGTACGCCCACTGTCCGGGCCTGCGCGTGCTGGCGCCGTGGAGCGCCGCCGACGCCAAGGGCCTGCTCAAGGCCGCCATCCGCGATCCCAACCCGGTGATCTTCCTCGAGAACGAGATCCTCTACGGCCAGTCGTTCGACGTGCCGGAGGATCCCGATTTCATCCTGCCGATCGGCAAGGCCAAGATCGAGCGCGCCGGCAAGGACGTCACGATCACGGCGTTCTCGATCATGGTCGGCAAGGCGCTGGCCGCCGCCGAGGAACTCGCCAAGCAGGGCATCGACGCCGAGGTGATCAACCTTCGCAGCCTGCGCCCGTTCGACACCGAGACCATCGTTAACTCGGTGAAGAAGACCAACCGGCTGGTCTCGGTCGAGGAGGGCTGGCCGTTTGCCGGCATCGGCGCCGAGCTCGCCGCCCAGATGATGGAACATGCCTTCGACTGGCTCGACGCGCCGGTGAAGCGCGTGCACGGAGTCGACGTGCCGTTGCCCTATGCCGCCAATCTCGAGCGCATGGCGCTGCCGCAACCGGAAAACATCGTCGAGGCCGCCCGCGCGGTCTGCAATCGCTGACGCGGGGACGGCGCCATGTCGATCAATATCCTGATGCCCGCCCTCTCGCCGACCATGACCGAGGGCAAGCTCGCCAAGTGGCATGTGAAGGTGGGCGATAGCGTCAAGTCGGGGCAGGTGATCTGCGAGATCGAGACCGACAAGGCGACCATGGAAGTCGAGGCGGTCGACGAAGGCAAGATCGGCCAGATCGTCGTGCCGGAGGGCGCCGAGGGAGTCGCGGTCAATGCCGTGATCGCGATCCTGCTGGAGGAGGGCGAGACTGCGGTACCTGGCGGCGCGGCGACTGCGCCCGCTGCGGCGCCGAAGCCCGCGGCGGCACCTGCGCCACCGACGGCTCCTAAGCCTGCCGCTGCGGCACCGGCCGCACCTGCTCCTGCGGCTCCGGCACCTGCCGCACAAGCGCCCGCTGCGAAACCGGCGGCGACGCCGAGCGGCGGCCGCATCTTCGCCTCGCCGCTCGCCAAGCGCATCGCCGCCGAGAAGGGGCTCGATCTTTCGCGCATCACGGGCAGCGGTCCCAACGGCCGCATTGTCAAGGCCGACGTTGAGTCTGCCAAGCCGGGCGCCGCGCCGGCCGCTGCTCCCACTGCGGCGCCGGCGCCCAGAGCCGCACCGCCGGCCGGCGGACAGCCGGTGTTCGTGGCACCGGGGGATACGCGCGTGCCCCACACCGCCATCCGCAAGGTGATCGCGCGGCGCATGCTCGAGTCCAAGCAGACCGTGCCGCACTTCTACCTGACGGTGGACCTCGAGATCGACGCACTTCTGGCCGCGCGCCAGGCGATCAATGCGGTGGCCGAGAAGAAGGGCATCAAGGTTTCGGTCAACGACATGGTGATCAAGGCCTGCGCCAAGGCCTTGCGCGATCACCCGGAGTGCAACGCCTCGTGGACCGAGGACGAGATGATCCAGTACGGCGCGGTCGACATCTCGGTCGCCGTCGCCACCGACCGTGGCCTGATCACGCCCATCGTGCGCAATGCCGACATGAAGGGCCTGGCGCAGATCGCGTCGGAGATGAAGGATCTCGCCGCCCGCGCCAAAGTCGGCAAGCTCAAGCTCGACGAGTTCCAGGGCGGCGGCTTCACCATCTCCAACCTCGGCATGTTCGGCATCAACAGCTTCTCCGCCATCATCAACCCGCCCCAGGCGATGATCCTGGCGGTCGGCGTGGGCGAGGAGCGGGCGGTCGCGCGCAAGGGCCAGGTGATCGTGCGCAACATGATGAGCTGCACCCTCGCGGTCGATCACCGCGTGGTCGACGGCGCGATGGGCGCGCAATACCTGCAGACGCTGCGTGCCTATATCGAGCAGCCGGCCGCGATGCTGGTCTAGGAGCATACGATGGCCGACACCAGTTTCGACCTCATCGTTGTCGGCGGCGGCCCGGGCGGCTATGTGGCCGCGATCCGCGCGGCGCAACTCGGCCTCAAGACCGCCGTCGTCGAGCGCGAGAACATGGGCGGCATCTGCCTCAACTGGGGCTGCATCCCGACCAAGGCGCTGCTGCGCACCTCGGAGGTCTTCGGCCTCATCAAGCACGCCGACTCCTTCGGCATTTCCGTCAAGGAGTTCTCCTACGACGCCAAGAAGGTCGTCGAGCGTTCGCGCAAGGTCGCCAACCAGCTCAGCAACGGCGTCAAGATGCTGATGCGCAAGAACAAGATCACGGTGTTCGACGGCGACGCCAAGCTCGCGGGCAGCGAAGGCGGGCAGCGCAAGCTCGCCGTGGCGATGAAGGACAAGAAGCAACGTGGTCCTCACCGCCAAGAACGTGATCCTGGCGACGGGCGCGCGCGCCCGCCAGCTGCCCGGCCTCGAGTCGGACGGCAAGCTCGTCTGGACCTACCGCGAAGCGATGGTGCCGCCGGAATTCCCCAAGTCGCTGCTGGTGATCGGTTCGGGCGCGATCGGCATCGAGTTCGCGAGCTTCTATCGCACCATGGGCGCCGAGGTTACGGTGGCCGAAGTACTGGACCGCATCCTGCCGGTCGAGGACGAGGAGGTCTCGGCCTTCGCCAAGCGGGCGTTCGAGAAGCAGGGCATGAAGATCCTGACCTCTGCTACGGTCGGCAGCCTCAAGAAGGGCAACGACAAGGTGACGGCCACCATCACCTCGGCCGGCAAGAGCCAGGAGATCACCGTCGATCGCGTCATCAGCGCCGTCGGCATTGTCGGCAATGTCGAGAATCTCGGCCTCGAAGGCACCAAGGTGAAGGTCGAGAAGACCCACATCGTGATCGACCAATGGGGCTTCACCGGCGAGCCGAACGTCTACGCTCTGGGTGACGTGGCCGGCCCGCCGTGGCTTGCCCACAAGGCCATGCACGAGGGCGTCGTGGTGGTCGAGAAGATCGCCGGCTTCAAGGGCGTGCACCCGATGAAGACCGAGAACATCCCGGGCTGCACCTATTGCCAGCCGCAGGTCGCCAGCATCGGCCTCACCGAGGCGGCGGCCAAGGCAAAGGGCCTGCAGATCAAGGTCGGCAAGTTCCCCTTCATCGGCAACGGCAAGGCGATCGCGCTGGGAGAGCCCGAAGGCTTTGTGAAGACGGTGTTCGACGCCAAGACCGGCGAGCTTTTGGGCGCTCACATGATCGGCGCCGAGGTCACCGAGCTGATCCATGGCTACAGCGTCGCCAAGACCCTGGAGAGCACCGAGGCCGAGCTCATGGAAACGGTGTTCCCGCATCCCACTCTGTCGGAAATGTTGCACGAGGCGGTACTGGCGGCCTACGGCCGGCCGCTCCATATCTAGGCTGCGATGGACGGCACGATCGACAAGCTTCCGCTCAGCCGGGCCGAGCGCCACCCCGAGAAGGCGCACCGGCCCGACAATCCGATTCGGCGCAAGCCGGATTGGATCAGGGTGCGTGCGCCCAATTCGCCGGAATATGCCGAGACCAAGCGTCTGATGCGCGAGTATGGGCTCACCACCGTGTGCGAGGAGGCGGCCTGCCCGAACATCGGCGAGTGCTGGAAGCAGAAGCACGCGACCTTCATGATCATGGGCGACACCTGCACGCGGGCCTGCGCTTTCTGCAATGTCGCCACCGGCAAGCCGGGCGCGCTCAATCCGCACGAGCCTGCCAACATCGCCGAAGCCGTCGGCAAGCTCGGACTCGGCCATGTCGTGGTGACGTCGGTCGACCGCGACGATCTTGTCGGACGGCGGGGCAGGGCACTTCGCGGCGGTCATCGCGGCGCTGAACCAGTCAGCGCCGGCCACGACCATCGAAGTGCTGACGCCCGACTTCATGCGCAAGCCGGGTGCGGTCGAGACCGTGGTCGCGGCGCGTCCCGACGTGTTCAACCACAACCTCGAGACCGTGCCGCGGCTCTATCCGACGATCCGGCCCGGCGCGCGCTACTTCACGTCGCTGAAGCTGCTGTCGCGGGTGAAGGAGATCGATCCGGCGATGTTCACCAAGTCCGGCCTGATGGTCGGGCTGGGCGAGACGCGTGAAGAGATCCTCCAGGTGATGGACGACCTGCGGGCAGCCGACGTCGACTTCCTGACGGTCGGCCAGTACCTGCAGCCCACCCCCAAGCACGCGCCGCTCGACCGCTTCTGGACGCCGGCCGAGTTCGACGAGCTCGCCGTGCTGGCGCGCGCCAAGGGCTTCCTGATGGTCTCGGCCTCGCCGCTCACGCGCTCGAGCTACCATGCGGGCGACGATTTCGCCCGGCTGAAGGCGGCTCGCGCCGCGCACGTTAAGGGCTGATTGCGTCGTGATTACGCGTCATGCCGAGCGGCGCATCGTGCGCTTCGCTCCCCGCCAGCTTTTCGATCTCGTGGCCGACGTTCCGCGCTATCCCGAATTCCTGCCGTGGTGCACGGCGGCACGGATCCGGCGCCAGGAGAGCCCGAACGTGCAACTGGGCGAGCTCGCCATCGGCTTCGGGCCCTTCCATGAGAAGTTCGTGTCGCGCATCGTGCTGACGCCCGACGCCGAGGGCGGGCCGCGCATCGAGACCACGGGCGTCGAAGGGCCGTTCCGCCAGCTCGCGAGCCACTGGCAGTTCGAGCCCCATCCCGACGGCACGTCGATCCACTTCAGCCTGGAGTTCGAATTCCGCTCGATGCTGCTGCAGCAGACCGTACGGTTGCTGTTTGCCGAGGCGGTCAAGCGCATGGTGGGCGCGTTCGAGGCCCGCGCCAACCAGCTCTACGGCAAGCCTAGCGCTCAGCAAGCGACGCCAGCATCGTCAACGCCGTAATCACCGACACGCGCCGGATCGAATCGCGATCGCCCGGGAAGACATGGCGCTCGGCGATGATGTCGTGTCCGGTCCGCGCCGCCGCCAGATGCACCAGGCCGACCGGCTTTTCGGCCGTGCCGCCGGCCGGCCCGGCGACGCCGGTCACCGACACCGCGAGATCGGCGCCGGAACGCGCCAGTGCACCCGCCGCCATGGCGCGCGCCACCGGATCGCTCACCGCGCCGTGGCCCAGAAGGGCGTCCCACGAGCACGCCCAGCATCTCGCGCTTGGCCTCGTTGGCGTAGGTGACGAAGGCGCGGTCGACCACGTCGGACGAACCCGCGATCGCGGTCAGGGTGGCAGCGACCAGGCCGCCGGTGCACGACTTCGGCAGTGACAACCTTGAGCCCGCGCTTGCGGCAGGCATGCAGCACGCGCTCCGCGGCGTCCCTCATTTCGTGATCGAACATCGCGTGCCCTGCTCTAGTCGTCCTGCGGCACCTCGACCGTGGCGACAGCCTGCGCCGCAATGCCTTCGCGCCGACCGGTGAAGCCCAGCCCCTCGGTCGTCGTGGCCTTCACGCTCACCCTGTCACGCGCGACGCCGGCGATGCGCGCGATGCTGTCGACCATGGCCTCGCGATGCGGGCCGATGCGCGGCGCCTCGCAGATCAAGGTGAGATCGAGATGCACGATCCGCCCGCCGGCTGCTTCCAGCGAGTTCGACGGCGTGGCGCAGGAAGCGGTCGGAGGAGGCGCCGCGCCACTGCGGATCGGACGGCGGGAAATGCTTGCCGATGTCGCCGGCGCCGATCGCGCCCAGCACCGCGTCGGTCAGCGCATGCAAGCGCCACGTCGGCGTCGGAGTGGCCGGCGAGGGCCTGCGCATGCGGGATGGCGACGCCGCCCAGCGTCACGGCATTGCCGGGGCCGAAGCCATGGACGTCGAAGCCGAGCGCCGTGCGCGTTTCCATGGTCGTCGCCTGCTGGAGATCCTCGGCCGTGGTGATCTTGCGGTTATCGTCGTGGCCCGCGACCATGACAACCCGCAGACCCGCGCGCTCGGCGACGGCCGCATCGTCGGTGAGCGCCGTGGCGTCATCGGCGCCGAGCGAGGCCGCGGCGCGGTGGGCCGCGAGCAGGGCCGGAAACCGGAAGACCTGGGGCGTCTGGGCGCGCCACAGGCGGGCTCGCGGCACCGTTTCGGAAATGGCGCCGCTGTCGTCGACGCGTTTCAGGGTGTCGGCGAGCGGCACGCCCAGGACGGCGCCGTCGACGCCTGGCATCGACAGGATCTTCAGGCAGGCGGCGATATCGTCAGGTCGAACGAACGGGCGGGCGGCATCGTGGATGGCAACCAGGTCCGGCGGCTCGGCAGCCAGCGCTTCCAAGCCATTGAGCACGGACTGCTGACGACTGGCGCCGCCCTCGACTGGCGATGGCAGGTCGAAGCCGGCGACGGCTGCGGCGTAGTGCGTCTCATCGCCGGGACCGATCACGACCTGGATCCGGTCAATGCCGGGGGCCGCCCGAAAGACAGCCAGCGTGCGGCGCAGGACCGGTTGTCCCTCAAAAAGGGCATATTGCTTGGGCAGAGGACCGCCGAAACGGCTTCCGCGGCCTCCAGCCACGATCAGGGCGGTACAAGTCGGCACGAGAGATTGAATAACATTGGCTTAGACTGTGTGCACTTCGGACCCTTGCACGCACCGCCCGGACCCGCTATTGCTCGCTCAATTATTGTGCACTGCACAAGATGCCTATTTACTGATCAAAGACATGGACTGCACACCCCGTCTCCAGCCCATCGATATCGGCCCGGTCCGCCTCGAAGATCCCGTCATTCTGGCGCCGATGTCGGGCGTGACCGACATGCCTTTCCGCCAGATGGTGAAGCGGGACGGGGCAGGGCTCGTCGTGTCCGAGATGATCGCCTCGGCGGCGATGGTGCGCGAGAACCGCAAGACCCTCCTGATGGCCAAGAACTCGCCGGAGGAGTTCCCGATGTCGGTCCAGCTCGCCGGCTGCGAGCCCGAGGTCATGGCCGAGGCGGCGAAGCTCAACGAGGACCGCGGTGCCGCCATCATCGACATCAATTTCGGCTGCCCGGTGAAGAAGGTCGTGAACGGCCATGCCGGCTCCTCGCTGATGCGCGACGAGGTGCATGCCGCGCAGAATCCTCGAGGCGACCGTCAAGGCCGTGAAGCTGCCGGTGACGCTCAAGATGCGCACCGGCTGGGACTTGAACAATCGCAACGCCCCCAACCTCGCGCGCATCGCCGAGCAGTGCGGCATCAAGATGCTGACGGTGCATGGCCGCACGCGCTGCCAGTTCTATGACGGCGAGGCCGACTGGGCCTTCGTCGCCAACGTCAAGGCAGGCCACCACGCTGCCGGTCATCGTGAACGGCGACATCAATTCGCTCGACGACGTCGACGCGGCCCTCGAGCAATCGGGCGCCGACGGCGTGATGATCGGGCGCGGTGCCTATGGCCGGCCGTGGTTCCTCAACCAGGCGATCCATTATCTGCGGACCGGCGAGCGGCTGGCCGATCCGTCGCTCGCCGAGCAGTACGCCGCGGTGCGCAGCCATTTCGATTCGATGCTGTCGCATTACGGCCAGGAGACCGGCGTGCGCATGGCCCGCAAGCATTTCGGCTGGTATTCCAAGGGCCTGCCCGCCTCTGCCGAGTTCCGGGCCGCGGTCAATCGCGAGATCGATCCGGCCAAGGTCCGCGCCCTGCTGGCCGCGTTCTTCCTGCCCGCGCTCGAACGGCAGGCCGCATAGCATGCCGCTGCAGCCTCTCAAGCGACCCACTGCGCTCGCCGAGCAGTTCCCGACGGCGATCCTCAATTCGCTGTCGGAAGCCGTGGTGGTGGTCGATGCGGGCGGGCTCGTGCACTACGCCAACCTCTCGGCCGAGCAGTTCTTCGGCGTCGGCCGCGCCCGCATCGTGGGTCATCCGCTGCGCGAATTCATGCCGGACGACACGCCGCTCTTTTCCCTCCTGGAGCAGGTGCTTGGCGACCGGCGGGGCCGTGGCCGAGAACGGCGTCACGCTTTCCTCGCCGCGCATCGGCAACCGCTTCTGTGCGCTCCGCCTCTCGCCGGTCGCCGACAGCGAGGGGCTGGTCGTGGTCTCGCTGGTCGAGCAGACGATCGCCCGCAACATCGACCGCCAGATGTCGCACCGAAGCGCCGCGCGTTCGGTGAGCGCACTCGCCGCCATGCTGGCGCACGAGGTCAAGAATCCGCTGTCCGGCATCCGCGGCGCGGCGCAACTGCTCGAGCAGTCGGTGCCCGACTCCGAGCGCGAGCTGACCAGCCTGATCTGCGAGGAGACCGACCGCATCGTGGCGCTGGTCGACCGCATGGAGGCCTTCGCCGACGGCCGGCCGATCGAGCGCGGCCCGATCAACATCCACCAGGTGCTGAACCACGTCCGTCGCATCTCGCAGAACGGCTTCGGCAAGGGCGTGCGCTTCATCGAGACCTACGATCCGTCGCTGCCTGACGTTCATGGCGACCGCGACCAGCTCATCCAGGTTTTTCTCAACCTGGTGAAGAACGCCAGCGAAGTGCCCGGCGAGGGCGAACGCGAGATCGAGTTGTCCACAGCTTTCCGGCACGGGCTACGGCTGGCCGTGCCCGGCCAGCAGGCCAAGGTCAATTTGCCGCTGGTCGTGTCGGTACGCGACAACGGCCAGGGCGTCTCCGAAGAGATCCGCGCCCACCTGTTTGACGCTTTCGTGACAAACAAGCCGACCGGAACCGGCCTGGGTCTTGCTTTGGTAGCCAAGATCATCAACGACCACGGCGGGGCCATCGAGTTCGAGAGCGAGCCCGGCCGCACAACCTTCAGAGTGATGTTGCCGTTGCAGTTTCTCCCGGCCGCGCCATGAGCAGCGGCTCCACCATCCTGATCGCCGACGACGATCGGGCCATCCGCACCGTGCTGCACCAGGCGCTGGGCCGCCAGGGCCACACCGTCCGAAGCACCGGCACTGCGGCCACGCTGTGGCAGTGGGTCCAGGAGGGCGAGGGCCAGCTCGTCATCACCGACGTGGTGATGCCCGACGAGAACGGGCTCGACCTCGTGCCGCGCATCCGCAAGCTCCGGCCCGATCTGCGCATCATCGTCATGAGCGCGCAATCGACCCTGCTCACGGCCGTGCGCGCCACCGAGCGCGGCGCCTTCGAATACCTGCCCAAGCCGTTTGACCTGAACGAGCTGATCTCGGTGGTGAATCGCGCTCTGTCGGCACCGGCCACGTCGATGCAGCGCAACGCCAATCCGCAGGAGGACGGTGAGCGCCTGCCGCTGATCGGCCGCTCGCCGGCCATGCAGGAGATCTACCGCGCGCTGGCCCGCCTGATGTCGACCGACCTCACGGTGATGGTCACGGGCGAATCCGGCGCCGGCAAGGAGCTGGTCGCGCGCGCATTGCACGATTACGGCAAGCGGCGCAAAGGCCCCTTCGTGGCGCTCAACATGGCGGCGATCCCGCGCGAGCTGATCGAGAGCGAGCTGTTCGGCCACGAGCGCGGCGCCTTCACCGGCGCCGTCCAGCGCTCGGCCGGCAAGTTCGAGCAGGCGTCGGGTGGCACGCTGTTCCTCGACGAGATCGGCGACATGCCGCCGGAGGCGCAGACTCGCCTGCTGCGCGTGCTGCAGGAAGGCGAGTACATGACGGTCGGCGGCCGCACGCCGATCAAGGCCAACGTGCGCATCGTCGCAGCCACCCATCGCGACCTCCGTCGACTGATCCAACAGGGACTGTTCCGCGAGGATCTGTTCTATCGCCTGAACGTGGTGCCGATCCGCCTGCCGCCGCTGCGCGAGCGGCTGGACGACATCCCCGAACTCGCCAACCACTATCTGCGGATGGCGACGGCTGACGGGCTGCCATCGAAAGTGCTGTCGCCGGAGGCGATGGCGCGGCTGAAGCAGCACCGCTGGCCGGGCAACGTCCGCGAGCTGGTCAACCTCGTGCGCCGGCTGTCGGCGCTCTATTCGGAAGAAGTGATCGGCGTCGAGACCATCGAGGCCGAGCTGGCCGACGCGGTTTCCGCCATCGAGCAGGCGCCCCAGATGGGCGACCTTGCCAGCAGCGACGTCTCCCTGGCCGACGCCGTCGACCGCCACCTGCAGGCGCTTTTCGTCGCCCATGGCGAGCGCTTGCCGCCGGATGGCATGTACGATCGTGTCATTTCGGAGGTCGAGCGCCCGTTACTGTCTCTCGCCCTGGGCGCAACCCGCGGGAATCAGTTGCGCGCTGCCCGTCTCCTGGGGCTCAATCGCAATACGTTGCGCAAGAAGATAAAGGACCTCGACGTCCCCGTGGTACGCACGCCGCAGGTTCGCCGAGGCGGGTGATCTGGTGACAGCTGCGCTGGGCGTTTCACGCTTGGGCGATGCGATGAGCGCGGTCCGCCGCGGGCTCGGTGGCCGCACAGCTGCCGTGTCGTTGGCCCTGCTCGCCATCCTGGCCGGTGCCGCGACCTACGCCTGGCTGGCCGGCTTCGCGCCGAGCTCCTTCAACACCCGGGGTTGGATCACCGGACTGCTCGTGGCCGATCTCGTGATCGCCGTCGCGCTGGTCGCGTTGCTCGCGGTGCGCCTGACGCAGCTCTGGCTCGATCGCCGGCGCGGCGCGGCGGGTTCGCGCCTGCACATGCGCCTGGTGCTGGTCTGCAGCGTCTTCACCATCACGCCCACCCTGATCGTGGCGATCATCTTTTCGCTGCTGGTGATCAACCTGACCGACTTCGTGGTGAAGCCCGCCAAGGCCTCGTACGAGGCGGCGCGCACGATCGGTGAACCGGTACGGCGCGCGCGCGAGGAGGAAATCCTGCGCGACATCGCGGCGATTTCGGGTCCTTTGCAGGGCCTCGGCATCGACGGACTTCGCGACGCCCCGGCGACGACCCAGATGCTCGAGCGTCTGATCGAGGGCCGCCCGATGATCGAAGCCGTCGTCATCGACGCCGACAAGGGCGTGATCGCCCGCGCCCTCGCGCCCGAAACGGAAGGAATCGAGAATCCGGTGCCTTCCGCGCAGTCGCTCTGGCAGGCGGTCAACCAGGCGCGGCCGATCCAGATCGAATCGCCGACCGGCGCCTACTTCGTGATGCAGCTCTTTGTCGGCGAGCCGCTCTTTCTGGTAACCGGCCACGCCGTCGATCTCAGGGTCGTCGACTACATCAAGAGCATCGAGCTGGCGGGTTCGTTCTATTCGCAGATCGAGCAGGCGATGCAGCGCAGCCAGCTCATCATCTTCCTGGTCTGCGGCGCCATTGCCTTTCTGATGCTGCTGGCGGCGGTGTGGCTGGCGATCCTCTTCGCGTCGCGCCTGACCGAGCCGATCGGCGGCCTCATGCTGGCCGCCGAGCGGGTGCGCGGCGGCGACCTGACAGCGCGCGTGGAGGAGGGGCCGCCCGACGACGAGCTGGGCCAGCTCGCCCGCTCGTTCAATCGCATGGCGAGCCAGATCGAGCAGCAGCGCGGTGAACTGGTCGACGCCAATACCGAGCTCGACACGCGGCGACGCCTCACCGACGCGGTCCTGGCCGGCGTGTCCGCCGGCGTGCTGAGCGTCGATGAAGCCGGTACGGTCACGCGCAGCAACCGCTCCGCGCTCGAGCTGCTGGCGCTGCCCGAGGACGGCGTGCTCGGCCGGCCCTTGACCGACGTGATGCCCGAGTTGGCGCCGCTCGTGGCCCAGGCGGCTGAACGGCCCGACAGGGTCACCCAGGGCCAGGTCGAGATCCTGCAGCGCGGCACGCGGCGCATCCTGCTGGTCCGCATCAGCGCCGCCTCCAACGCCGGCGCCGTCGTAACTTTCGACGACGTGACCGACCTGATGTCGGCGCAGCGCATGGCGGCCTGGGGTGATGTGGCGCGGCGCATCGCGCACGAGATCAAGAACCCGCTGACGCCGATCCAGCTTTCCGCCGAGCGGCTGAAGCGCCGTTACCTGAAGCAGATCAAGGAGGACCCGGAAACCTTTTCGATCTGCACCGACACCATCATCCGCCAGGTCGGCGACATCGGCCGCATGGTCGACGAATTCTCGTCCTTCGCCCGCATGCCGCGCCCGACGGTGCAGCCCGAGGACGCCAAGGAGCTCTGCCAGCAGGCGCTGTTCCTGCAGCGCAACGGCAACCCGGAGATCCGCTATGTCTCGGCCCTGCCGGATCACGCCGTGCCGCTGATCTGCGACCGCCGCCAGATCGCGCAGGTGCTGACCAACATCCTCAAGAACTCGGCCGAGGCGATCGAAGGCCGGGAGGCGCGCGCCGGCCAGGCATTGCCGCCGGGCGAGATCACGCTTGCCTTGCGCGACGACGACGCCACCGTGCGGATCATCGTCGAGGACAACGGCAAAGGCCTGCCGAAGGAGGGGCGCGAGCGCCTCACCGAGCCCTACATGACGACCCGCAGCAAGGGCACCGGCCTCGGCCTCGCGATCGTCAAGAAGATCATGGAAGATCACGGGGGCAATCTCGTGCTGGACGACCGCGAGGGTGGCGGCGCGCGCATCAGTCTGGTATTCCGTCGCGACGCGAAGGAAATCGCGTCGGCTCGACCACATGCGACAGCCGCACAATGATCCGCAGATGACATTGCGGACAGTTTGAAGAGTCATGGCCCACGACATTCTCATCGTCGACGACGAACGCGACATCTGCTTGCTGATCGCGGGCATCCTGGAGGACGAGGGCCACACCGCTCGCCGCGCCCACAACAGCAGCGAGGCGCTGGACGCCGTGCGCCAGCGCCGGCCGGCGCTGGTCATCCTCGACGTCTGGCTGCAGGGCAGCGAGCTCGACGGGCTGCAGCTCCTCGACATCATCCGGCGCGAGGAACCGCCGGTTCCGGTGGTGATGATCAGCGGCCACGGCACGATCGATACCGCGGTCTCGGCGATCAAGACCGGCGCCTACGATTTCATCGAAAAACCGTTCAAGGCCGATCGCCTCCTGCTGGTGGTCGACCGCGCCATCGAGGCCGACAAGCTCCGGCGCGAGAATGCCAGCCTGCGGCGCCGGGCCGGCGGCGAGGTGACCTTCGTCGGCTCGTCGAGCGAGGCCGCCGGCGTGCGGGCGCAGATCGAGCGGGTGGCGCCCACCGGCAGCCGCGTGCTGATCACCGGCGCCTCGGGTGCCGGCAAGGAAACCGTGGCGCGGCTGATCCACCAGGGCTCGAAGCGGGCCGACGGTCCGTTCGTCGTGGTCAATTGCTCGGCGCTTCCGGCGGAGCGGCTGGAGATCGAGCTGTTCGGTACCGATGGCGAGGGGGCAACGGCCGATGCGTTGCGCGTCTCCGGCGCTTTCGAGATGGCGCATGGCGGCACGCTCCTGCTGAAGGAAGTCGCGGACCTGCCTATGCCGTTGCAGAGCCGGCTGGCGCGCGTGCTGCAGGAGCAGTCGTTCACTCGCGGCGGCGGCACCACGAAGGTCGAGGTCGACGTGCGCGTGCTCGCTTCGACGGGCCGGGCGCTGCAGGACGAGATCGCCGCGAGCGCCTTCCGCGAGGAGCTGTTTCACCGGCTGAACGTGGTGGCCCTCAGGGTGCCGCCGCTCAGCGAACGGCGGGAGGACATCCGCGAGCTGGCCAACGACCTGTTGCGCCGCGTGGCCGACGCCACCGGCCTGCCCTCGCGCACGATCGGCGAGGACACGCTGGCCGCCCTGCAGGGCCATGACTGGCCGGGCAACGTCCGCCAGCTGCGCAACGTCATCGAACGTCTGCTGATCCTGGCGCCGGCCGGTGGCGCACCGATCCGGGCCGACGTGCTGCCCAACGACGTCAGCGAGGATGCCCCCTCGGTGCTGCGCTGGGAGAAGGGCGGCGAGATCATGCAGCTGCCGCTGCGCGATGCGCGCGAGGTCTTCGAGCGGGAATATCTGCTGGCGCAGGTGACGCGCTTCGGCGGCAACATCTCGCGCACCGCGACTTTCGTCGGCATGGAGCGCTCGGCGCTGCACCGCAAGCTGAAGTCGCTCGGCCTTCACGGCGGCGCGACCGATGAGCGCCCCGCCAGCGAAGCCGCCGGCGCGTCCTCCTAGGAGTCTCTCATGGCGCGTTACGCATACGTCAATGGGCGCTACGTCGAGCATCGCGACGCCAGCGTCCACATCGAGGACCGCGGCTATCAGCTCGCCGACGGTGTCTACGAGGTCGTGGGCGTGCGCGACGGCAAATTGATCGACGAGCGACTGCACATCGATCGTCTCGACCGCTCGCTGGGCGAGCTGCAGAATCGCCTGGCCGGTGTCGCGCTCGACCCTGGGCTTCATCATCCGCGAGCTGATGCGGCGCAACCGTCTGCGCGACGGGCTGGTCTATATGCAGGTGACGCGCGGCGTGGCGCGTCGCGACCATGGCTTCCCGACGACGCCCGTCAAGCCGGCGCTGGTGATGACGACCAAGAACACCAAGCGCGCGGAAGCCGATGCCGGCGCCGGCGTCGCGGTGAAGAGCCATCCCGACATCCGCTGGGGGCGCTGCGACATCAAGACGGTCGCCCTGCTGCCCAACGTGCTCGCCAAGCAGGCGGCACGCGAGAGCGGCGCCTACGAGGCCTGGCTGGTCGACGAGGAGGGCAGGGTCACCGAGGGCGCCTCGACCAACGCCTGGATCGTGACCCAGGACGGCGAGCTGGTGAGCCGCCAGACCGACAATGCCATCCTGGCCGGCATCACGCGCCACACGCTGAAATCGCTGGTCGACGCGCTCCAGCTCAAGGTCGTCGAGCGGCCATTCACGCTTGCCGAGGCCAAGAAGGCCAAGGAAGCGTTCATCACCAGTGCGACCGCGTTCGTCACGCCAGTGGTGAAGATCGACGGCGAGCCCGTGGGCGATGGCAAGGTCGGCGCGACAGCGCGGCGGCTGCGCGAGGAATACGTGCGCTTCGCCGATTCGGGCGAGGCTGTTACGTGACGCTGCCGCCGGGACTCAAACCGCCCCGCGCCATCCTGTTCGATTGGGACAACACGCTCGTCAACACCTGGCCAACCATCGTCGAGTGCTATCACGACACCTTCACGGCGCTCGGCCAGACGCCATGGACTGCACTCGAGGTGCGCGACCGCGCGCACGGCTCGCTGCGCGACGTTTTCCCCAGCCTGTTCGGCGCGCGCGCCGGCGAGGCCGAGAGGGTGTTCTACGAGACGTTTTATCGCATCCATCTGGAGCGGCTGGAGCCGCTGCCGGGGGCTGCCTCCCTGTTGGCCCGCTGCAACGAACTCGGCTGCTACGTCGCCGTCGTGAGCAACAAGGTGGGCGACAATCTGCGGGCGGAACTTGTCCATCTCGGCTGGCAGCGCTGGATCGCGCGGGCGGTCGGCGCCAGGGACTGCGCACGCGATAAACCCGCGCCGGACCCGATCTTCCGGGCCCTCGACGGCACGGGAATTGCCCCGGACGAGACGGTATGGATGGTGGGCGACACCCCGGCGGACCTCAAATGTGCCCATGCTGCGGGCTGTTTACCCGTTCTCGTGGGCGGTTTGGAGCAATTGTCAGAGGCTCTGTTGGCTCATCCGCCACGTCTGCGCGCACGCGATTGTCATGAGTTGGTGGCATTGCTTTGAACCGAGCGTTCCCTATATTCGTTCTAACTCGGTAGCGGGTAGAAAGACCCGCGCCTTCCCAACCGGCGACCTTTTAGGCAGCCGGCCGCCCAGCAAGAGGCCAAGAACATGAGCGAAAAGGCACAGAACGTTCAGGACGTCTTCCTGAACCACCTGCGCAAGAACAAGACGCCCGTCACGATCTTCCTTGTGAACGGCGTCAAACTGCAGGGGATCGTTACCTGGTTCGACAACTTCTCGGTGCTGCTGCGCCGCGACGGCCATTCGCAGCTTGTCTACAAGCACGCGATTTCGACCATCATGCCGGTCACGCCGGTGCAGCTGTTCGACGGGGACAAAGCCGACGCAGCGGGCTGATTTGAGCGACGACATCGAACCAAACGGACTCGACAAGCGCAAGCGCAAGGCATTCGACACCGCGCGGCCGGCAACGGTCGCCGCGGTGCTGAGCCCGTACGCGTCCGGCGCCCGCGAGGAGCGGGATCGCGAAGCCAAGCTCGACGAGGCGGTCGGCCTTGCCCGCGCCATCGACCTCGACGTGCGGCTGGCCGAGACGGCGCCCCTGCGCCGGCTGACGCCGGCCACGCTGGTCGGCAAGGGCGTCGTCGAACGCATGAAGGCGGCCGTGGAAGAGCAGGGCATCGGCCTGGTCGTCGTCGATGACAAGCTGACGCCGGTGCAGCAGCGCAATCTCGAGAAAGCGTGGCAGGCCAAGGTCATCGACCGTACGGGACTGATCCTGGAAATCTTCGGCGCCCGCGCCCGCACGCACGAGGGCCGGCTGCAGGTAGAGCTGGCCGCCCTGGACTATCAGCGCGGCCGCCTGGTGCGGTCGTGGACCCATTTGGAACGCCAACGTGGCGGCTTCGGGTTCCTGGGTGGCCCCGGCGAATCACAGATCGAGATCGACCGTCGCTTGATCGGCGAGCGCATCGTGCGCATCAAGCGCGACCTCGAAGGCGTGCGCCGTACGCGTGCCGTCAATCGCGCCGGCCGCAAGAAGGCGCGGCTGCCGACGGTCGCCCTGGTCGGCTACACCAACGCCGGCAAGTCGACGCTGTTCAACCGCCTTTCGGGCGCCGGCGTGATGGCCAAGGACCTGCTGTTCGCCACGCTTGATCCCACGATGCGGTCGATCAAGCTACCCAACGGCAAGGGCTGCGTGATCTCCGACACGGTGGGCTTCGTCTCCGACCTGCCGACCCATCTGGTCGTCGCCTTCCGCGCCACCCTGGAAGAGGTGGTCGAGGCCGACCTGATCGTGCATGTGCGCGACATCTCCCATCCCGAAACCGAGCAGCAGCGTGCCGACGTCGAGACCGTGCTGCGCGAGCTGGGCGCGATCGGGGAGGGCGAGGACACGCCGCTCATCGAGGCGCTGAACAAGATCGACGCCCTGCCGGAAGAGGCGCGGCGGACCCTGCACACCCGCTCCGCCACCGGCGCCGAACGGGCCCGCCAATACCCGGTATCGGCCCTGACGGGCGAGGGCATCGACCAGCTGCTCGAGGCGATCGGCGATTTCCTGACCCGCGCGAGCGAAGCGCGCGAAGTCTCGGTGCCGCTAAGCGATGGCGCCACGATCGCGTGGCTCTACCGCCATGGCGAGGTGCGCAGCCGCCGCGACGACGGCGAAATGGCCCTTTTGACCGTGGCGCTCGACGCCGCCGCCGCGGCGCAGTTCGAGCGCCGCCTGGCGCGTTGACAGTCGGCGGCCGCCCTCCCTATCTATACGCCGCCCAGTCCAGACGAAGGAAAGATCATGAAATTCAAGCCCTTGCACGACCGGCTCCTGCTGAAGCCGCTGGCCGCCGAGACCAAGACCAAGGCCGGCATCATCATTCCCGACACCGCCCAGGAAAAGCCCATGCAGGGCGAGGTCGTGGCTGTCGGCAAAGGCAAACGGCTGGAGGATGGCCGTCTGGAGCCGCTCGGCGTGAAGGTCGGCGACAAAGTGATCTACGGCAAGTGGTCGGGCACTGAAGTGAAGCTCGACGGCGTCGAGCATGTGATCCTGAAGGAAGAGGATCTGTTCGGCGTCGTCGGCTAAGGCGATGCTGAGGCCCGGCGATTCACAACGGGTCGCCGAACTGATGCGGGAGACCGCGGCGGCGGAGCTGCTGCCGCGCTTCCGCGCGCTCTCCAAGGATGAAATCCGCTTCAAGCGCCCGGGCGACGTGGTCACCGTAGCGGACGTGGCCTCCGAGCAGCGCCTCGCTTCCGGTCTGGCCAAGATCCTGCCCGGCGTGCCGGTGGTGGGCGAGGAGGCGGTCGAGAACGACCCCGGCCTCGTCGATCTGATCGGCCGCCCCGGCGAGGCCTGCTGGATCGTCGATCCCCTGGACGGCACCGCCAACTTCGCCGCCGGCAAGGACCGCTTCGCCATGATCGTCTGCCTGGTGCAGGACAGGTCGGCCGTGGCCGGCTGGATCCTCGACGTGTCGCGGGGGCGGATGGCCGTGGCGCACAAGGGGCAGGGCGTCGCTCTGGACGATATGCCGGTGCACGGCAGGCCGGCAGACCGGCCGCTGATCGGCTTCGTCGGCCCCAAGGCGCGCAAGGAGTTCGACCGCCAGCTTACGCCGGCGGCGCGCGGGCAGCTCGGGCACATGTCGGCCTCGAGCTGTGCCGGTCTCGAGTATCTGGATATCCTGTCCGGCCTGGTGGACTTCAGCCTCTATCGCACGACCAAGCCGTGGGACCATGCCGCCGGCACGCTGATGCTCAGGGAAGCGGGCGGTGACGCCGTGCGTTTCGACGGTCAGCCATATGAGCCGGCGCAGCCGATCAATGCCGGCCTGATCGCGGCGGCCGATCTGCAGACCCTGGCCCAAGTACGGGCGTTGTTTGAGGCGGTCCGGCTGCCGCTGCTGGCCGGCCTGCCGGCGACCTAGACCCGCGTCTTGGCTTCCTGCCAGAGCGCTTCCATTTCCTCGAGCGAGGCGTCGGCCGGCCTGCGGCCGGCTTCGGCCAGGCGCCGTTCGATGTGGCGAAAGCGACGCTCGAACTTGTCAGTGGTGGCGCGCAGCGCGCCCTCTGGATCGATCTTGCAGTGGCGGGCGAGGTTGGCCACGGCGAACAGGACGTCGCCCAGCTCATCCGTCAGGCGAGCCTGATCGACGGTCCCGGCCTCGAGCTCGGCCCGAAGCTCACCCAGCTCTTCCTCGATCTTGTCGATGACAGGACCGGTTTCCTTCCAGTCAAACCCTACCCTTGCCGCCCGCTTCTGGATCTTTTCCGCCCGCAGGAGCGCGGGGAGGGCGCGCGCCACCCCGTCGAGGGCACCCACGGGCGCCGCGTCCGCTGCCTTGGCCGCGCGCTCTGCCGCCTTGCGGGCCTCCCAGGACATGGTTTGGGCCTCGGCCGTGGCGATCCGCGCATCGCCGAACACGTGCGGATGGCGGTCGACCATCTTGTCGGCAATCGCCGAGGCCACGTCGGCGAAGCCGAAGGCGCCGGCCTCGTGCGCCATTTGGGCGTGGTAGACGACCTGGAGCAGCAGGTCGCCGAGTTCTTCCCGGAGCGCGCCGAGGTCGTCGCGGTCGATGGCGTCGGCCACCTCGTAGGCTTCCTCGATGGTGTACGGCGCGATGGTGCGGAAGGTCTGCTCGACGTCCCACGGGCAGCCATGCTGGCGGTCGCGCAGCCACGCCATGACGGCCAGAAGGCGGGCCATCGGTTCGCGCGGCAGCGATTCCGCCGTGGGACGTTGGGACGCCATAAGCTGAAACCTTACTTCAATTATCGTATAATATATATTATGACAAATATAGATAGGTTAGTTATATCTGGGTATTACCAGTTAATTCTCATGTTTTGCTTTAGGAGTGCCAACAACTTCAGTCCGCGGGCTGCGTCACTTGCGGGCACACCCAAGGTCAGCAGGATGCCTTCCTTGGGATCGCCTGGCTTCTGGGTCACCAGGTCGAAGACTACCCTCGGCTCGGCGTCGCCTGGCGCCTTGACGTTGTCGTAGACGATCAGGAACGTGCCATCGCCCAGCTTGCGAGCCTGGGCCTGCACGGCCGGCCGGCGGGCCTGGATCGAGCCGGCCTTGGTGGCGGCATAGTGCTCGGCGTCCTTCACGCCCTCATAGGCAAAGTCGACCCGCCACACGAGGACGCGGTAGCGCTTGTCGCTGCTGTAGGCGACGCCGCGTTCCCAGTCCTCGGTCGCCTGCCAGCCCAGCGGTAGCGCCAGTTCGACCCGGATGCTGCTGAACTGGATGCGCGCCAGCCCGTTCGCGCCTTCCACGGTCACCACTTTCGATGACACCTGGTTGGGACCGCCCGCAATCATCGGGTCGCCGCGGCCGGCATAGCTGGCGCCGTTGTCGTTGGTGGCAAAGTCGCGAAATGTGAGGCCGCCCGGGTCGAGTTTGTCGTCCGCCAGCGCTGGTGCCGCGATCAAACAGGCGGCAAGACCGCCCGCGAGGAACAGGCGGCGACCGGACTCCTTTTGTCTCCGCTCACGAATCAGATGAGCCGCTGAATTTAAAGAACTGATAATAATCGATTATTCTCCATCCACTTCAATCGTCAGCCCGTCATGGCAGGGCCGGACATGGGCCGGCGTCAACTGGTCCACCTCAGCATAGTCCATATCGACGTGGAGATTGGTCAAAAAAGCCCGCTTGGGCCCGACCCGCTCGATCCATTCGAGGGCGCGGTCGAGATGGGCGTGCGTCCCATGCGGCCGGAAGCGCATGGCATCGACGATCAGCACCTCGGCGCCTTGCATGACTTCGAACGCCTCATCGGTCAGCGTCACGACGTCATTGGCATAGGCCACCGGTCCAAAGCGAAAGCCGAGCGACGTCGCGATGCCATGATCCTGCATCCACGGCCGGACCGGCAGGCCCGCGGCCACGAACGGCCCGTCGATGCGGTGGTGACGGTAGATGGGATTGTAGAAGCCGTCCTCGGCCTCGAAGCAGTAGCGGAAGCGCTGCAGCAGGATCCCATGGGTGCGTGCATCCGACCACGCCTCGATCGGCCCCTGGCGCAGCATGTAGGGTCGGATGTCGTCTATGCCGTGGACCTGGTCGGCGTGCTCGTGCGTCCACAGCACGGCATCGATGCGCTCGACTTCCGCGTCGAGAAGCTGGGCGCGAAGGTCAGGCGAGGTGTCGACCAGGACGGTCTTGCCGCGGTCCTGTACCAGGATGGAGCATCGGCGCCGGCGGTTGCGCGGGTCGGACGGGTTGGCCGCACCCCATTCGCCGCCGCCGCCTTTGCCCCCTACCCTTGGTACCCCTCCCGAGGTCCCGCATCCCAGGATCGTCACCCGCACGTGGCGCGCTCCGCCTTGGCGAACAGCCGGAAGAAATTGGCGGTGGTGGCCGCCTCGAGTTCGGCCACGCCGATGCCCTTGAGCTCGGCGACCTTGGCCGCGGTATGGGCGACGAAGGCGGGTTCGTTGGTCTTGCCGCGCTTCGGCACGGGCGCCAGGTAGGGCGCATCGGTCTCGACCAGCAGGCGGTCCAGCGGTATGTCGCGCACGACCGTGCGCAGAGCCTCGGCTGCCTTGAAGGTAACGATGCCCGAGATGGAGATGTACATGCCGAGCGCCAAGGCGCGGCGCGCCACCTCGGGCCCCGAGCTGAAACAGTGGATTAGGCCCGGGAAGGCGCCCCGGGCGTATTCCGCCTCGAGGATGTCGCCGGTTTCCCGGTCGGCATCGCGCGTATGCACGATCAGCGGCAGGCCGGTCTGGCGCGACGCGGCGATATGGGCGCGGAAGCTTCCGGCCTGCTCCTCGCGCGGACTGTGCTCGTAGTAGAAGTCGAGGCCGGTCTCACCGATGCCGATGACCTTGGGATGGCGCGTCGCCTCGACCAAGCGGTCAGGCGTCTTCTGCCCCTCCTCCTTCGCCTCGTGCGGATGGACGCCCACCGAACACCAGATGTTGGCATGACGCTCGGCGATGGCGCGAACCTTGTCGAACTGGTCGAGCCGCGTGCCGATGGTCAGCATGCCCGCGACACCGGCCGTGCGGGCGCGCGCCAGCACGCCCGCCTCGTCGCCGGCAAGCTCGGGAAAGTCGAGATGGCAGTGGCTGTCGATCAGCATCAGGACGCGGCTTTCGCAGGCTCGACGAAACGCGGGAACACGCCCTGCGGTTTCGGCAGCACCGTTGCCGGCACAAGCTCGCGGTCGAAGGCGGCAAACGCCCGCTCCGCGGCCGGCACCGCCAGCTGATCCAGGATCCTGCCCGCCGAATCGGGCATGAAGGGCTGCACCAGCAGGGTCACTCGCCGGATCGTCTCGGCCAGCACCCACAGCACGGTGTCGCGCCGGGCCGGGTCGGTCTTGGCGAGCGCCCAGGGCGCCTGGGCGTCGACATAGCGGTTGGCGTCGGCGATCACTTCCCAGATCAAAATCAGCGCGCGATGGAAGGCTTGGTCGTCCAACTCGGCCCGCACGATGCCCAGCAGAGCCTTGGCGCGGTCGAGCAGGGCCGTATCGGCCTCGGTGATGGGACCCTTGGCCGGCACCTTGCCGTCGCAATTCTTGGCCACGATCGACAGCACGCGCTGGCAGAGATTGCCGTAGGCGTTGGCGAGGTCGCCGTTCAGCCGGCCGACCAGCGCGCGCCGCTGCAGGTCGCCGTCATTGCCGAACGGCACCTCGCGCAACAGGAAGTAGCGCACGGGGTCGAGCCCGTAGGCGTCCACCAGCTCCACCGTATCGATCGTGTTGCCGAGCGACTTCGAGATCTTCTGGCCTTCGTTGGTCCACCAGCCATGCGCGAACACGCGCTGCGGCGGCGCGACACCGGCCGACATCAGGAAGGCCGGCCAGAACACGCAGTGGAAGCGGATGATGTCCTTGCCGACCATGTGCAGGTCGGCCGGCCAGTACTTCCACAGCCGATTGCCGGTATCCGGATAGCCGCACTCGGTGATGTAGTTGGTGAGCGCGTCGAGCCAGACATACATGATGTGCTTGGGATCGCCTGGTACCGGGATGCCCCACGAGAAGCTGGTGCGGGACACCGAAAGATCCTGCAGGCCGCCCTTCACGAAGCTGATCACCTCGTTGCGCCGGCTCTCCGGCGCGATGAAGCGCGGGTTCTTGTCATAGAACGCCAGCAGGCGGTCGGCCCAGGACGACAGCTTGAAGAAATACGACGGCTCCTCGACCCATTCGACCTCGGCGCCGCTCGCGATGGCGCGGCGCTTGCTGTCCGGCCCGACCTCGGTCTCGCTTTCGACGAAGTAGGCCTCGTCGCGCACCGAATACCAGCCGGCATACTTGCCGAGATAGATGTCACCCGCTTCGACGAGCTTCTCCCACAGCGCCTGGCAGGCGACGTAGTGCCGCTTCTCCGTGGTGCGGATGAAGTTGTCGGGGCTGAAGTTCATCGCCTTGACGAGGTCGCGGAAAGACTGGCTCACCTTGTCGGTGAAGGCCTGCGGCGACAGGCCGGCTGCCTCGGCGGCCTTCTCGACCTTCTGGCCGTGCTCGTCGGTGCCGGTGAGGAAGTGCACGTCGCGACCGTCGAGGCGCATGAATCGGGCGAGCACGTCGCAGGCCAGCGTCGTGTAGGCGTGCCCGATATGGGGCACGTCGTTCACGTAATAGATTGGGGTGGTGACGTAGTAGGTACTGCGGCCCGACATGGTGACCGAACTCTTCAGCGCATTGCCGATTGGAGGGCGAGGAAGCTGCCGAGCACCGTTTGCTTGCGGTCGAGATTGACGGCATCGGCGCGGGACAGCAGGCGGGCGACGTTTTCCCACGCCTCTATCCAGCGATCAAGGCTCCCCGCCGCGATCAAACGGTCGTGCAGGCCGCCCTCCGACGGCACGATGGGTGCAGCTTTTCCGCCTAGGGCGGCGTGACGTGCGAGGCCCTTCAGCCAGCCGTCGAACAGGTAGTTCAACGAACGCCAGGCAGCGTTCGCTTCCTCGCCGCGGCGGGCAAAGCGCTCGGCGAAGCCATGCAGGCGCGCCATGTCGAGCTCGGGCAAGGTCGCCAGCACGTCGATCATGTCGCGGTAAAGCTCCAGGCTGCCGGCGCCCGCGAGCTCGAGCGCCCGCCCGATGCTGCCTTCACTGAGTTGCGCCAGCACCGCCCGCTCCTCGGCCTTCACGTCCGGCGCGTAGTCGGCCAGCAGGCGCATGACGATCTCGTCGGTGAGCGGCTGCAGGGCAAGCCGGCGGCAGCGCGAGCGGATGGTCGGCAGCAGGCGACCGGGTGCGTGCGCCACCATCAGCAGCACGGCGTTGGGCGGCGGCTCCTCGAGGATCTTCAGGACCGCGTTGGCGCTGTTGCGGTTCATCTCGTCGGCCGCGTCGACGATGGCGACCCGCCATTTGCCCATGGCCGGCGTCATGTGCATGAAGGCGCCCAACTCGCGCACGTCGTCGACGGCGATCTCGGCGCGCATGCGGCCGGTATCGGGATTGAGCGTGCGCCGCAGATGAAAGAGATCAGGGTGCGAGCGCGCATCGACCAGCGCCCGACCAGGCGCGTCGGCCGCAACCTCCAGGCTCTCCGGCCCATCGCCGAACAGGCTGCTCTCGCCCTCCCCGCTCAGCAGGAAGCGCGCGAAGCGCCAGGCGAGCGAGGCCTTGCCGATGCCGCGCGGTCCCGCCAGCAGCCAGGCATGATGCAGGCGGCCGCTCTGCTGGGCGGCCAGCATGGTCTTTTCCGCCGCGTCGTGGCCCAGCAGGCGGCTGCTGCGCCAGGGCGGCGGCCAGTCGTAGGGCCATTCCAGCTTCTCGAGCTCGCTCGCATCGGCGCTCGTCTTGCCCCTCGCCATTCCTCAGGCTCCCAGCCGTTCGCTCACCGCGCCGGCGATGGCGGCGGCGATGCTCTCGATGCTTCCTGTAGCATCGATCACCACGCAGCGCTTGGGGTCGCGCTTGGCGATTTCGAGGAAGCCGCTGCGCACCCGGGCATGGAAATCGCGCGGCAGGCTCTCGTAGCGCGTCTCAGTCCCGCGGCGGGCGGCGGCACGCAAGAGTCCGGTCTCGATCGGCAGGTCGAGGATCAGGGTTAGGTCGGGCCGGAAATCGCCGACCGCCAGCTTGTAGAGTTGGTCGAAAATCCCGCGATCGACGCCATGGCCGTAGCCCTGGTAGGCAAGCGTTGAATCCGCGAAGCGGTCACTCAGCACCCAGTCGCCGCGCTTGAGCGCCGGCCACACCGTCGAACGCAGATGCTCGCGCCGGGCGGCGAAGTGCAGCAGCGACTCGGTCGTGCCGTCCCAGCGCTCCACCGGGCCCTCGACCAGAAGCTTGCGAACCATCTCCGCGCCGGGCGAGCCACCCGGCTCGCGGGTCGCCACGACGGTGCGGCCGCGTCCCTCGAGCCAGTCCTTCAGCCGCGCGATCTGGGTCGACTTGCCGGCTCCCTCCCCTCCTTCGAGCGTGATGAAACGCCCGCAGGCGCCTTCGGTCACGACAGCCAGCCGAACAGGTAATGCTGGATCATTGCCGCCACACGCCCGACCACACCGCGGCGCGACACGTCGGTGCCGGCCTCGAGCGGATAGTCGATCTCGCGCCCGTCGGGCAGTGTGACGACCGCGCTGCCGACCTTCTGGCCTTTCGTGATCGGCGCGGCCAGCGGCCCGTCGAAGCGGGCAACCACGCGCGGCGACACCGACTGGCCGGTCGGCGCCGTGATCTGGACGGCGCGCGCCACGACCAGCGGCACCTTGTCCTGGGCGCCCAGCCACACCGGCGCCTCGACGACGGTGTCGCCGGCGCGGAAGACCGTGGTGTTGGCGGTTTCGCGGAAGCCCCATTCCATCAGCCGGGACGATTCCTGCGCGCGCTCGGCCATCGAGCCCATCCCGTTCAGGACCATGATCAGGCGCCGTCCGTCGCGCACCGCCGAGGTCGCCTGGCCGAAGCCGCCCTCCTCGGTGTGGCCGGTCTTGAGGCCGTCGGTGCCCGGCGTGATCTTGAGCAGGCGGTTGCGGTTGTCCTGCTTGATGTTGTTGTAGGTCCAGTTGCTCGCCGAATAGTAGGGATAGTACTGCGGAAAGTCGTCGATGGTGCGCGACGCCAGCACGGCGAGGTCGCGCGCCGTCGTCCACTGGCCATCGACCGGCCAGCCCGACGCGTTCTTGAACACCGTGCCGGTCATGCCGAGCTCGCGTCCCTTCTTCGTCATGCGTTCGGCAAACGTATCCTCGTTGCCCGACAGGCCTTCGGCCACGACGACGCAGGCGTCGTTGCCCGACAGCACGATCATGCCCTTGATCAGGTCCTCGACGGCGACCTCGCTGCCCAGTTCCACGAACATGCGCGAGCCGCCCATGTTGCGCGCCCGTTCGCTCACGCGGAAACGCGTGTCGAGCTTGACCCGGCCGGCGGCCAGTTCCTCGAACAGGAGGTAGATCGTCATCATCTTGGCCATCGATGACGGATGCATCGGCTTGTCGGCGTCCTTGAACAGCAGCACCGTCGAGGTCTGCGGGTCGACCATGAAGGCCTGCTTCGCCAGGGTGCCGATGCCGATCTGCGAGGGCGCCAGCGCCTCCACCTTGGTGGCTGCGGGCGGCGTCGCCGCGGGCTTGGGCGCGGTCGTCGCGCGCGGCCTGGTCGGCGGCTTCTGCGGCGCCGGGCGCTTGGTCGGGGGATCGGCCTGTTGTGCGGCAGCATCGAGCGAGGGGGCGACCAGGACCGCCACGGCGAGAAGCGCCACCACAGGGCGCAGTCGATCAGTTAGCCACGACACGTGCATCACCATACCCTGAGCGTTTCAGCCGGTCGGCGACAATGCCGGCGGCATCTGGAGTTGTGTAAGGTCCCAGGCGCACGCGATAGACGTCGCGTCCGCCGGCCGAGGCTTGGGAAACTTCCGTGGCGCCGTAGCTGCTCACGGCGCCGCGCTGGCGTTCGGCGTTCTCTTGCGTCGTGAAGGCGCCGGTTTGCACATAAAAGCCGCTGATCGGCTGCAGCGTGCTGCCGTTGGCGAGAGACGCCACGGTCGGCCCGCCGGTGCTGGCCGGAACGTAGGCCGGCGCCGGATCGGCGGCGGGGCTTCGTTGATTTGTGGCCCATACCGGCTGGGTGGGCGCAGGCTGCGCGTACACGGGAGCTGGTGCGGGCTGGGCGTAAGCGGTTGGCGGCGGGTTGTAGGCCGCTGTCTGGACGGGTGCCGGCGCCGCCGCCGGCACATAGCGACCGGAGGAGGCCTGCGCCACCGCGGCCTGCTGCTCGGCCGGACCGCCGCCCGCCATCGCGACATCCTTCACGGCGAGACTTTCGGCCTGGAGCTGTTCGATGCGCACATGGCCCGTGCCGTTGCGCACGATGTCGAGTTCCTGGGCCGCCGTGCGCGACAGGTCGATGATGCGGCTGCGCGCGAAGGGCCCGCGATCGTTGATGCGCACGACCGTGGACATGCCGTTGTCGAGGTTGGTCACGCGCACGATCGCGGGCATCTGCAGGGTGCGGTGCGCCGCGGTGCGCGCGCTCTGGTCGTAAGGTTCGCCATTGGCGGTCGACTTGCCGTGGAAGCCCGGGCCGTACCACGAAGCGACGCCGGTTTCGACGTGGTTGAATTCTTCCTGCGGCGTGTAGGTGACGCCGTCGATCTTGTAGGGCGCGCCGACCTTGTAGCTGCCGCGCTGGGCCACGCTGCTGCCCCGGCTGCCCGACGAGCCACAGCCGGCGAGCGATGCCGCCAGCAACAGGACTGCAGCCGCCTGGACGACTGTCAGGGCTGCCGAGCGGGGGCTGACTAGGGCTAGCGGCATGATGGCGCCACTATACATGATCTTGAGGATGCCGAGGAGGCTGTCGCGTCGCGGCGATCACGCCGCGATCTTGTCGGAGAGGAGTCCGACCGCCAGGCCAAAGAAATCGGACTGATTCCAGCGCAGGATGACGCGGAAATTCTCGGTCGTGCGGAACGCCGGACCGCCCGCGCCGGCCGGTCGCACGATGCGCGCGCCCTGCCCCGCCGCCGTGCCGCCCGTCACCTCCCCGCCCCATGACAGGCCGGGACGCCAGCCAACCTTGTGCAGGTAGTTGACGATCGAGGCGAAGACGTCGGCCTTGTTGGTCCAGATATCCTTGCGGCCATCGCCGTCGCCGTCGGCGGCATAGGCAAGGAAGCTGGTCGGGATGAACTGGCATTGGCCCATCGCGCCCGCCCATGAGCCCTTCATGGCGTGCAGCCCGATATGGCCCTGCGACACGATCTGGAGCGCCGCGATTAGCTGTTGGCGGAAGAACTGCGCACGGAAGCCGTTGTAGGCGAGCGTCGCCAGGGCAGCCACGACCTCGAAATCGCCGAGCCGCGTGCCGAAGTTGCTCTCGATGCCCCATAGCGCGACGACGGTCGAGGGCGGAATGCCGGCCGGTGCGGCGAAGCGGTCGACCAGGGCGCGGTTCTCCTGCAGGAGCGCGCGGCCGCGGGTGACCCGCTCGTTCGAGACGACCAGCGCGAGGTACTGGTCGAACGTCATCTTGAATTCGGGCTGGTTGTGCGCGAGCTCCATGACCCGCGGGATCTCCTCGACCGTGCCCAGCGCGGCGTCGAGCGTGCCCGCATCGACGCCGGCCTTGAGTGCCTCGGCGCGCAGCCCGCGCAGCCAGGCCGCGAATTTCGGATCGGCGGTCTCGGCCAGCGCCGGCAACGGCAGAAGAGCAGCGGCCGCGAACAGGATTCGTCGACTGATCATGGGATGAGGGGCAACGCCAGTGAGCAAAGAAGATGAAGAAGAATATCCAAGTACTTCTGAATCTAGCAATATTTATGGCGGCGGTCCGATATGTACCGGCCGTCGCGGACGGAGTAACAAGCGCATCCCGGATGGGTGGCCGAGCGGTTTAAGGCACCGGTCTTGAAAACCGGCGTGCGTGCAAGCGCACCGTGGGTTCGAATCCCACCCCATCCGCCATTTTATGGGAGAAAACCCCTTAGTTAATTGAGATTTGGTGCGTCGGTCTGTTTTCTACCCATCATTATACCCACCTCTAGCGCTCAGTTATGAGGCGCTCCTCTCGTCACCTGCGTCTCGCTTGCCGCAGGACTCGGGTCATCGCCCCCGAGGGCCTGTACCTTTTTCCGGAAACGAGCGCTTGGCCCGATGTTCGACGAACTTGGCGTGGTCGATCTGCTGGCCGTCGATCACGAAGCGATAACGCCAGTCACTGCGGAGAGGCTTTAGATCCTCCCATCGATCGGCCTGGTCAGCGAGCTGGTCGTTCTCAAGACGGTAGACCCTGATGCGCGGCAGCCGCTCACCGTGAACGCGTCCGAGGCCCTTCATTGCGCCCTTTTCGACATCGTATTCAATGCTGCTCGCTTCAGCGACCGTGCGCAGGCCGGCCGCCTGCCACACCATCGAGCGCAACCCCTGGGTTAGGCTGGGCCGTTTGACCGACGCAGGCCGGCGCCTGGTGGAATCGCGCTAGCCCAGAACGGTGGTAGGTTCGTGCCATGCCTACTGACGCCACCTCCCTTAGAAGTCGTCCTGCAGGGCCTCTACAATTCCGAGATCCGTTGCGGTATCCAGAACGAGCCGCCAGCGGGCGGCATCACTGCTTGGATCGACTACGGCAGCCGGACCGAGAAGGCGACATTTCTGCGGAACCATCGTTGGTGATCGGCAGGTGTGGCCGGCGACCGACATCGCTGCGTGGATGCATGAGACTGCGTTGCGCCTCTTCCCTGATAGTCGCTATGCCAAAGAAGCCGCGCGCACGTCCTAGCCTGCCCGATCGCTGAAGCGCTGGCCGCGCGGTTATAATGTTGTCACCCGCTGGGCGTGCAATCGCTGGTAAAGGAAGTCCTATCGTTGGTCTTCTAAAGCTTGGTGGGGGGTAGCTTAGCGGTAGAGCAGGCGGTCGTTTACCGCCAGGGCGTGGGTTCGAATCCTACCTCCCCAGCCAAGGGCGAGCTGAAAAACTCGGAGGCGCAGCGAATTCGCGGACAACGTACAGACATGAGGAGCAGGTACGCTCCTCTGCGCAGCGCGGCCGAGTGTCTTCGAGAAGCGGAAAGCTGCGAAAACATTGGCCGGGGGCACAACATCCGAAAGACATCGCGAGATTTTCTGACTATCGCGGCGCAGTGGCGAAAATTGGCCATGGATTCCCTGCAACCGGCAAGAGCCGCAATCCTGACAGCACGACTCCGGGCACCGGGCCGGCGAACGCCGATCCGACTCTGAAGCAGAAACACATCGCCGATCTGCATCCGCTGCCCTTCGGAGTGGCGGGCTTTTCTTGTTAGAGTTGTTTGTCCAATCTCTGGTGCCCGTAAGACTGTGAGGTTGGATTCCGTGGCAAATCTGCCACATGCCAAATCAATTAGGGATGAATATCAGTGGTGTGATCCACAGCACGGGCACTGCGCAGGTGCGGTGCTATTTCCTCACTCGCTTGGGAGGCCTTGATGCCCAAACGGTAGGGGTACCGTTGCAGCAGCATCAAGGGCAGGTGGGAGATGCGCGATGAGCCAGCTAGGATATTCCGCTGTCGGAATGGGCTTCCAACCAGTGCCGGCGACCCTGGCAAATGATGACCCGGACAATACGGCCCGTGCACTTTGTGTCGAACTGGCGGGCGTGACTGCCAACAGACCGTTGCAATGGCGGATGGTGCGGATGATCGGCCCGGCTATCGGCCAGGATGAAGCCGCCGTTGATGCTGCTATCGCCTACGCGGTCGAGCATGGCTGGCTACTCGCGGCAGGCAACCCGGCGCACAGCATTTGCCTCACCGATACGGGGCGACGCTGAGGGCTGGCTCCCGGCGAAGCTTACGAGACGTTCTCGGGCTCGTAGCTTGCATAGTTTGAAGGAGCGGATTGTGGGTCAAAGTCATAACGGCAAGCAGGTTGGCTGCTGCTGACCATTTGTTGGGGTTGTAGCGTGGCGTAGGGGGCGGCTTAGGCCGCCCCTCTTCTTTGGGGGCGGCGCTAGGTCACCGGCCGAAAATCGGCTTGGTCAAGATCGAGTATCCGGTAAGCCTCGCTGAGAGAGCGCACAACTTGTGGCTCCACGTTCCCGGAATCGCGCTGCTGAGCTGCGTAGGCGCACGCCAGCTCATGGATCTCTTGCTGTGGCGCTACGATGATCCGTTCCTGGCCCAGCAAGATCTGGGGTAAGCGGGCGCGCCACTTGAAGAATGATTGAGGCACGGCGTTCGCTTCAATCGCGCTGAAATCGACAATCCCGGGCGTGAAGCCGTGGCGAGAGACGAACGCCGCAAGAGCTTTATCGAGACCATTGATGTCTTCGGACGAAAGCACGCCAGCAAACTGTGCCAGAAGCACGCGGTGGGTACTGTCGAACGAAAGGCTAAACATTGCCGCGCGCACCCTACGGGCATAGAGAACGCCAGTCGATGGTCCGAGTCTGGCCCGCAAGTCGACCCGTGCCCCATTGTTCACACGGGACAGCTTCCGGCCGCTGTCCCAAGCCTTTTTGGAAACGTCCTGGGAGGAGACTCCATGGCGCCATCCTCTCAAACGAGAGTGATGGGAGCACGCTCACCGCTGCGGCGTTCAGGGCGATCACGAAGGTAAAGCAGCGCAGGTGTTTCGAGGAATGCAATGAGCGTTATTTTCCTGATGATTGCAATTGCCTTCGTGCTTGTCGCATTCCTGTCTGTCGTCGCCACTTTAAGCGCCCCGCCGACAGTCAGACGGATGGCCAACGGAATAATCTATGGCTGCTGTGTCGCCGCCCTGGTCTCAATAGTGCTGGCGGCATTCTTCGGCTTTTGGCCGCCGGCATAGTAGCGCATGCGAAAAGGAACGAGCTTGCCGTCAGACGATTGGCTTCCCCGCCGCGGGAGCGGCGGCAGTCTTGCCTGATTTCGTCACCAGTCTGAGACGCTCGGCGAGAACCTCCACGCCGCGTGTCTTGTCGATGAAGTCGAGCGCGCCTCGTTCGAAGGCGCGTCGCTCGTTCGCCGGCTGGGGGTGACTCGTGAGGAATACCACCGGCAAGCTCACGCCATATTGGCGCAATTGCGATAGCAGATCGATTCCCGATATCGTCGGGAGCCTCCAGTCGAGGACGATGACATCGGCCTCCGCGGCGGCATCGAGCGAGCCGAGCAGCTCGTCGCCATCGGCGAAGCTGCGGACGGCGAACCCATGCCATTCCAGCTCACTACTGACAATCTCGCGGTAGCTCTCATCGTCTTCAACGATGAGGACGCGGATCGGATCCGCTTCGCCCTCGTTAAGGCGGCTCATCAACGGAGACGCGGGAAAACGTAGCAGCAGGCCTGATTTTGGCCCAGTCGCGCTGACTCCGGAGTTCTTTAACGATCGAACCATAACCAATCAATTGGCCCATATCGCACACGCTGAACAAGCCCCAGGTGGGGGCCAATCGGTGACCGTGCTCTGCCATCACGATAGAGCAAAGAACGCGCGGTAACCGAGACCGGGGCCTAGGTGGCTCGGTCACGCCCAATGAACGCCGCCACATGATCGGCGCGAGGGTCGCCAGCGCGTGACAGGCGGGTAAGCCATTGTCCCAGGGAAAGAGAGCCCTTGTCGGTGTTGCAGCGGCAGTGAGCGGCGTATCGCCCAACAGCATGAAATCATTGCCGAGCTAGACCGGGAAGGACACGACACGGCGCCAGCAAAGGATATGCTCGCTTCTTTCGAGAGAACCCAAGCAATGCACATCGCCAACCGCGATTCGAATCGCCGGCAAGTTGGCGGCCCTTGATTAAAGGTCGAGCAACCAGTCGATTTAGGCTGGTTTCTTCCAGCAGTACCCGAAGCCGCCGTAGTTTTCGATCTTGTCGAAGGTCGGGTCGAAGTCGCGAAACCTGTTCCGGATGCGCTTGATCCCGGACCGCACGTTCGTCCGATAGCCGGCGACGCCGCTTCCCGCAACAAAACCCTCATAGTGCAGCCGGTCGTAGATCGCCCGGTAAGTGACGTACCGACCCGCATTTGAAGCCAGTAGGTGAACGATGTTGTATTCGCCGATGGTGAGGCCGACATCGACGCCCTTCCAATAGGCCCGGCTGACATCGGGACGCAGAAGCAGCTTGCCGCAGATCATGGATCTGTCGGGCCGCGGTTGGTCCGTACGCCCGAAAGTCCTGACCACGCCTTTGAGGCGCTTGGCAAGAACCTCCGAGCCCCGTGACTTGCCGATCACGTCGATCGCGCCTTTGTCGAGAGCTAGACATTCTTGGGCTGGCGATACCTCGTCGGTCAGCAGCACAACAGGAACCTTAAGGCCTTGCCGGTGCAGTTTGCCCACTAGGTCGATGTTGGACATCTTCGCCCAGTCACAATGGAGGACGATGACGTCGGCATCGCGGGCGGCACCAGGTGCGTTGGACAGCGAGGCGACTGTCGCCACGGCAAAGCCCTGCTTGGACAGCTCGTCGGCTAGGAATCCGCGATCGATCACGCCGTCCTCGATGATAAGGACGCGAATGGCGTCCGGCTCGCTGAGGGAGGCGAGCGGCACGCTCGCGCCTGCATTCATTTGAAGTCACTTCCCCTCATTAGGGTGTCGGAATCCCAAACTGGGAGAGAGGGCATACCGAGGCGCACGTACTGGCTCCATTGGGCATTATGGCCGCGCCTTGCTAGCCGCCAGCCAATGTTAAGATTGTGTCGAGCTCCTCGCCAAGGAGCGATCGGACCCGGAGCGCGCGTTCGTTCTGAAAGTGCTGGAGAGGATGGAAGCGGAAAATCGCCTCCGAAAAGCGCGAGGATGGATAGTCGTTCGAGCTAGTCCCGATCGCTAGCCGGTTGGTGGGCTCACCGGCCGCGTTCCTGAATGACCTCGCAGATGAACGGTTGGCGAAGTGGGTCCACGTCGGCGGCGTGGGAAGGGGTCAAAATTGCACGCCGAATCACATCAGGAACGGCTACCGACGCCGCCTGACTGACTGGTATCTCGACCCATTCAGTTTTTTGGCCTTATCCGGTTGGCATCGATGAAGCGGCTGCCGATGTCGCCATCGTCTACGCGCGGTCGAGAAGGGTTGGTTACTCGCGGAAGGCAATCCGCCGCACAGCATTTGCCTCACGGACGATGGGCGCGTTCTGTCCCCTGCTTTGCGACGCCGAGCGAAGTAGCGCGCAGGGACTAGGCGATACTAAACCGAAAGCAAAGCAAAGCGCTCTTGGAGCCGATCGCGGGCCGCTGTTTCTAACGCCAATTGGCGCCGAAGCACTTTCCGCTCCGCATCGCTCAAGCGCGCGAACTTGAGTCCGAAGGCAATGGCTTTGATGATTTCGCTACACGCGCAGGCTTCGCGCTGCAACGCTTCCCACTCGGTCATGTAGCCGCTCTCCTCCGTGACTACTATAATAAGAATGCAGACTTTGGGCCACGCCCTTGGCCGATCGGATCCGCGGGCCGGGCACTCGACGCTGGCAGCCATCGCCCACGAGTTGGAAGCGCTCGGCGTTCGGACCCCAGGTCTCCCGGCTGCTGGCCGACTGAGGGCTTTCCGCTAATTCGGAATGGCCCCCTTCTCTGTCCGACTTCGGACGCACAATTTTGACCCATGGCGTGCGTCCGGTCCGTTGCTTCGCAGAAGCACGCATCCCAGCAGCGCTCCGGCCCGCCGCCGGCTCAACGGCACCCCCCGGAAAGGAATTTAGAGGGAAGTTGGCTGACGCCACAGGCTCTTTGCGTTTCCACTGAAATATCACAGCACGGCGGCACAATCAGTTGCATCCTGACGGCTGAGAGATAAGCCCGCGAAAAGGTTCACCTCGGGTCTGTGCATCTAGTGGGGGACGTTCATGCCGAATATCGACAAAGATTCGGGCGCCGCCCGCCGCACCCGTCGGAGCCTAACCAAGGCCGCAGGCATCGCCGCCGGCGCGTTGCTCGCACTCTCCGTCAAGTCGAAGGTGACATTCGCCGCGGTCGAGCCTGAACATTGCTTTCTGCGCGGCACCAAGATCCTGACGACCACTGGCTATCGCAACGTCGAGGACCTCTCTGTCGGCGATTTCCTGTCAACGCGGTGCAGTGGGAGCGGCCTCATCAAGTGGATCTCGAGCCAAAGCTTCGAGAAAGCCGACCGCCAGCGCCCTTGGGCGGTGGAAGCGAGGCCGGTGCGCATTGCGCGCTCCGCACTGGACGACAATGTCCCGGACGCCGACCTCCTCCTGACTGCCGCGCACGCCCTGTTTATCGACGGCTTTCTCGTGCCCGCCGGCGACCTGGTGAACGGCACGACCATCACCCTCGACGAGGCCGATCAACTCGATAGGCTCGAATACTTCCACATCAAGCTCGAGAAACACGGCGTCATCTATGCCCAAGGCGCCTCTTGCGAAACGCTGCTGAGTCTCTCCGAGTCGGACGCCACGTTCGACGACTATGTCCGCAAGTACGGACCGCAAGAGACCAGTGAGATTCCGTGTGCACCGAGGCTGGGCTTCAATGGCCGTCGCGCCGAACTGAGGTCGCGGCTGCGAAGTGCCGTTTCCGTGTGGCTCGACCGGCGGCAGGCGCTGGATATCATCCGTGATCGGATCGAGGAGCGCGGCGTCGCTCTGAGCCAGGATGCGGCCCTCGTCGGGTTGGCACGCACGAACCGCCTTGCTGCCTAGAGTAAGAATGCAACATGAACGGTTTCCTCTGGACCGCCGTGGCCTTCGCCCTTGCTGGATTGCTTGCCATCATCGCTTCCAACTTCTGGGGTACCTTCAGGACCACGGCCCCCCCCGATTTCGGCCCGGTCGTCGTCGGGTTGTGCCTCCTGGCCCTGAGCGAAGCAATCGCTGTGGTACTAGGCGTCATCGGGTTCGTCGTTGCAGCCATCTGATCGTTGGCCGCCGACTTCCACGCCTTCCCGCACAACGACATCGCCCCACATGCCAGCAGCATTCGCCGCATGCTGGCAGCCTGAACGCGCTAGCAGACTACGTCCTCCTCGGATTGATTGAGGAAGCGATAGAGTGGCGAGCTTGTCGATCGGAACGCATCCCGCCCAATTCTCCCGGTTGCTGGCCGACTGATTTGCGCAAGCGATCCGTCAATTCTCGCTGCCGGCGTGCGGCGCATGGCGGCGTTAGCAGCCGGAGCGCTGCCTGTTCTGGCCGGCGGAAAACGCTGGTGGCTGAAACCCTGGTCGCCGGTGGAGGGATCTCCAAAGAAAGCCATGTGTCGATGCTCCGCTGGTGAGTGTCGACGGGCATACGCCACAACATTGCTCAGGTCTGTCAACGACCGGAAGTACTCGGTGCCTGCATTTTGACGCGCACAAGGTAATCCCTTCGCACCGGCATGGACGCCTCGGGAAGCGAGCCGGCAAAAAAACGCTTCGAACGGTTCATCGGGAGTTTCTGCGCACCATACTGCGCAAAAACTCGATGGCGGGGGAATCGGGCGGGTTCGCCGCCGCGCCAGGCGTGGATAGGCATCGCCAGCGGCCCCGCGTCGCTCACCGGCGTGGCTGGCGGCTCGCCAAAAAAGATCCCGGCAAGGTCCAGGGAAGCCGCACGACGCCAGGGCTCGTGCTATCATCCACGCTGCTGCCTGGCAGCCGGTGAGCACATGGACAGCGGACGGTTCAATTTCTGGCGACTACTTATTTGCACGCGCGCAATTACGCCACCGCGCGTGCCGGCCGGCCTTTGGCCCGGAAGCGTGCTGCTGCGGCGCGGCGGCTGGTCCCTCCTGCTGCTCCTGGCCTTCCTGGCCGCCGGTACCGTGCTGCGCCTCAGCCAACGTGACCTGCCCGTCCGGACGCCGGCACTCGATCCGCCGCAGGCGAGCGCCCCGCCCGCGCCTTCACGCCCGACCCAGCGTTGGTGATGACTCCCCCTGAAACGCCCCGGCGACGCCTCTCGACCTTGCGGTCAAACGTCTTGTCGCCGACCCGCGCGGGTTAGCTCGGCAGAGGATGGTTGCCAGCGACAGCTTTGCCGAGTTCCTGCGCGAGCAGCTGGCGCCGCTCGGTCGCGTCACGATGCGGCGCATGTTCGGCAAGACCGGCGTGTTCTGCGACGGGGTGATGCTCGGGATGGTGACGGACAACATGCTCTACCTCCGAGTCGACGATCACAACCGCGAGGCCTTCAAGGAAGCCGCGTCCTCCCCGCCTCTCAGCTACGAGAAAAAAGGCTCCGCCATAGACCTCTCCTTCTGGCGCGCGCCGGAGCGGCTGTTTGACGAACCCGATGAGCTTGTCACATGGGCGCGCATAGCCATGGCGGCGGCGCGTCGGGTCGCGGCGAAGAGGGGACGGACAGCGTCCAGGCGAAAGCCAGGGCCATAACTTCCGCGGTCGACCCTGCGTCTTGCCATCTCCGCCAATGTTCGTTGCAGCACCGTAGATCACTGTCGGCCGTCGCCCCGGCAGCGTGGCACGATGTCCTGCGCGGAACCGCAATGCGGTGAGCAACGTTGGGGCCGCATGCGTTTCACGGCCCACCTCGCATTGCTGGTGTGTCTCGTTCTGACATCGGCAGGGTCGGCGGGATGGGCGCAGGATGCCGTCACCTTCGCCTCGGTCGAGGCCATGGCCGCCAAGCTCGCGGCAGAACCTTATAGCCAGCCGGCATCGATCGAAGGCGACATGCGCCGGCTCAACTACGATCAGTACCGCGCCCTGCGGCCCCGTCCGAACACTGCGCTGTGGCGCGACGGCAATAGCCTGTTCCGCGCCGAGTTCTTTCCGGCCGGCTTCATCTATGAAAAGCCGGTGGAGATCTTCGTGGTCGAAGGCGAGACCGCCACGGCCCTCGAACTCTCCGCCGACCAGTTCGATTTCTCGGATACCGGGCTTAAGTCCCCGCCGCAGAAGCTGGCGCCGGCGGGCTTTCGCCTCACCCATCCCCTCAATCGTCCCGGCAAGTTCGACGAAGTGGTTTCCTTCCTGGGCGCCAGCTATTTCCGGATCGTCGGCCGCTCGCAGGTCTATGGCGGCTCGGCGCGTGGGCTCGCCATCGATACCGGGATCGGCAAGCCCGAGGAATTCCCCGCCTTCCGCACTTTCTGGCTGGTCAAGCCAGCCGACGGAGCGACCGACATGACGGTGTGGGCGCTCCTCGATTCCCCAGGCGTGGCCGGCGCCTTCGCCTTCACCATCCGTCCCGGCAGCCGCACCGTGGTCGACACCAAGTCCGTGCTGTTCCTGCGCAACGATGTATCGCTGCTGGGCATCGCACCACTCACCTCGATGTTCTTTGCCGGCAAGACGGCGCCGGTGCGCGACGACTACCGGCCCGAAATCCACGATTCGGACGGCCTTTACATGTTGACCGGCAAGGGCGAGCGGATCTGGCGGCCGCTCGACAATCCCGCGGCGCTCGCCGTCTCGGCCTTCCAGGACAGCAACCCGCGCGGCTTCGGCCTGCTCCAGCGCGAGCGCGACTTCGACCGCTACCAGGACAGCGCCGCCAACCTGCAGCTGCGCCCCAGCCTGTGGGTCGAGCCGATCGGCGATTGGGGCGACGGCGAGGTGCGGCTGCTCGAGATTCCGACTCAATCGGAAACCAACGACAACATCGCCGCCTTCTGGGTGTCACGCTGGCCGGCCCGCAAGGGCGAGCGCAAGGAATACGCCTATCGGATCTCCGCGCTGTCTGACGAGGCGGCCCTCGCGCCGGCCGGGCGAGTCACGGCGACACGCGAGGGTACCGTGCCGTACGCACCCAAGCAGCGGCGCATCGTCGTCGAGTTCGCGGGCGGCGACCTGCCGTCGCTGGAGCCGGAACAACCCGTGACGCCCGACGTTGCGGTGACGAACGCCAAGATCACCCGCACATATGTCGAAGCCCTGCCGTGGAAGCGCACCTGGCGCCTGTTCATCGACTTCGAGCCCGAGGGCAAGAAGCCCGTCGAACTGCGCGCCGTCCTGCAGCTCCGAGGCCTGCCCCTGACGGAAACATGGACCAGCGCGTACCGACCTTGAAGGAAGGCTGGCGTCTCGACCCCTTTGCCGGGCGGGCGGGCTGGCGGCGTTGGCTGCTGCTGTTCCTCGTGCTGCTCACCACGGCCGTCGGCCTGGCGTTGATGTGGCGCATCGTGGCGGCGCGCGGGCCCGAGATCCTGAAGCCGATCTTCCTGCCCTGCTTCGCCCTGCTCTTCGCCTGGATCGCCCTCTCCTTCTGGAGCGGCGTGTTCGGCTTCCTGCTGGGCGTGCTGCGGCGCCATCCCGTGACTCTGGCGCGCCATCCGCCGGCCGCCGGCCCGATCCCGCCGCTCAGGCAGCGCACCGCGATCCTGATCCCGGTGTACAACGAAGACCCCGGCGAGGTGTCCTCGCGAATCGCGGCGATGTACCGGTTGCTGCTGGAGACCGGGCACCTCGAGGCGTTCGACTTTTTCGTTCTGAGCGACACCACCAACGCCGAGATCGCCGGCGAAGAGGAACGGACCTATGCCTCGCTGCGCGACCGGCTCGGCGCCGGCGCGCGGCTGTCCTATCGCCGACGGAGCGCCAACACCGGCAAGAAGGCCGGCAATCTTGCCGAATGGGTGACGACCCGCGGGCCGGACTATGCCCACATGATCGTGCTCGACGCCGATAGCCTGATGCAGGGCGATACCATGGTGCGCCTGGCGGCGCTGATGGAAGCCAATCCGCGCACCGGCCTCATCCAGACGCATATCGTGCCGGCTGGCCGCGAGACGCTGTTCGCCCGCATGCTGCAGTTCTCCTCGCGCCTCACCGGCGTGGTGCTGTCAATGGGCAACAGCTTCTGGCAGACGAGCGAAGCCAACTATTTCGGCCACAACGCCATCCTGCGCGTCGCGGCCTTCGCCGAGTGCTGCCGCCTGCCCGTCCTGCCCGGCCCGCCGCCGCTCGGCGGCGAGATCCTGAGCCACGATTTCGTCGAGGCGGCCTTCCTGCGCCGCGGCGGCTGGCATTGCTGGCTGCTGCCCGAGCTGCACGGCAGCTACGAGGAGCTGCCGACGAACCTGCTCGACTACGCCGTGCGCGACCGCCGCTGGATGCAGGGCAACCTGCAGCATGCCCGCCTGATCGCCGAGCCCGGCCTGCACGGGATGAGCCGGCTGCATCTCGGCATGGGCATCTTCGCCTACCTCGCCTCGCCGCTGTGGCTGGCGATGCTGATGCTGAGCTCGGCCATGGTGGTCGATCATCAGCTGACGGGCGACATCTATTTTGGCCCGACGCGGACGCTCTTTCCGCTGTGGCCGCAATATCACTGGCCGGAGATTCACGGGCTGCTCGGCATGACGCTGGTCCTGCTGCTGGGCCCCAAGCTGCTGGCGCTCAGCCTGCGGCTCTGGTCGACGCGTGGTGTGCGCCGCTTCGGCGGCCGCGCCGCACTCGTGCTGAGCTTCCTGTTCGAAACCGCCTTCTCGACCCTGCTGGCGCCGGTGATGATGCTGTTCCACACGACGTTCCTGATCCAGATCCTGGCCGGCAGCGCCGTCGGCTGGCCGCCCCAGGCCCGCGGCGACCGCGGCATGGAATGGCGTCAGGCGCTGCAGCGCCACATCGGCCACGCGTTGTTCGGACTGGCGGCGCTGGCCGCGCTGGGAGCCCTCGTGCCCGACTATGTGCCGTGGATACTGCCCGTGGTGACGGGCCTGTTGCTGTCGGTGCCGCTTGCCGTCCTGTCGAGCCGCCGCACCATGGGCCTCGCCGCACGCCGCTTGCGGCTGTTCGTGACGCCCGAGGAGCGCGCCGACGCCATTTTGATCGGAAGCTAGGCCCGTTGGAACGCGCTGTGATGTCGGTCACCGCAACACTCCCGTGCGCAGGTCGCGAAACGATTCCGCCTCAAGCGCGTGGCAATCGTATATCGACCCTAAGGCTGGCGGCGATGAACCATCCGGACCATGCGCATATTTCTGCATCGCATTGACGGTGGCGGGCTCACGGCTTCGGGGTCGCGCGGGCCTGATCCGCGCCGAAGCGCTTGTAGAGAAGTTCGGTGATGGCCATCAGGGCGTCGTTGGCCTTGGGTCCGCTGATATTGGTCATCGTCACCAGGCCGAGTTCCTGCTTGGGCTGCAGCACGATGTAGGCGAGGTTCATGTTGTTCGAGCCGCCATGGTACACCAGCGGCTCCGGCGCAAACGGCAGCGAAACCGTTCCCCAACCCAGGCCGTAGCCGCCCGACGACGGCGTGCCGACCGGCGCGTCCGGCTTCGGCGGCATGTCGACGACCTTCGTCTGCAGCTTGGCGATCGTCTCTGGCTTGGCGAGCGGCGGCCCGTAGCGGCCCGCGGCGGCGTTCCACGCCGCCCATGTCGCGAAGTCGAGGACGGACATGTGCGCCAGGCCGGCCGGCCCGATCACCAGCGGATTGTCGCCCCACGGACCGGCCAGGAAAGCCTGCATCTTGCCGTCCTTGCCCGCAACATGGCCGAGCGGCGCATCGACCCGGCCGAGCGAGGACTGCGGCCCGAAGCCGGCCGAGGTGAGCTTCAGCGGGTCGAATATGCGGGCAACGACCAGCTCTTCCCAGGTCTTGCCGGTGACCCTCTCCATCATCGCGCCGGCCAACGTGTAGCCCAGGTTGGAATACTCGAAGCGCTCGCCGGGCGCAGCATGCAGCGCCAGGGGCAGCAGGCGCGTGACCAGCGTGTAGCGCATGCCGTCGAGATTGGCGGCCTCGTCGGTCACCGAATAGGAGATCAGCGGGACGTGCTCCATGCTTTCGCCGGCAATGCCACTGGTGTGCGACAGCAGCTGCTCGAGCGTGATGTCCTTCACACCCTTGCTCATCTTGTCGACCAGTTCTGGGTAGATCTCGCCGACGGTGGTGTTCCAGCGAAGCTTGCCCTCCTCGACCAGCATGCCGGCGAGCAGCGACGTCATCGCCTTGGTGTCGGAGCCGATGTGGAACCGGTCATTGACCGTGACCGGCGTGTCGGTGCCGAGCCGCCGCGTGCCGACGGCGCCGGCGGCGAGGATCTTGCCGTTCTTCACCACCGCCGCGGCGACGGCGGGCAGCTCGAAGCGAAGAAGGTACGGAAGGAGGTCGCTGTCCAGGGAGACGACGTTGGGAGGAAGCTGTGCCATCGCTGAAGCCGTCCATAGTACCGTCGACGCGGCCATCGCGACGGCGAAAGACCAGGCGCGCACGACGCCCGAGAAGAAGCCCGGCAGCGTCCGACTTGTGCCCATTCCCGATACTCCGTGCAAAAACGCCTGACCTGACAACCGTCTTTTACCACGCTTCCGCGCCCGCTAGGAAATCCAGGGCTATCGCGTGTGCGGATGCAACGTTTTTCGTCGTCTCGACCAAGGCCCCCCTCGACTTCGCTCGGGGCAGGCTCCGGGCCGCGCGGAGGGACCTTCTGTCCCCGATTAGCTGCATATCGTCGAAGCAAGGTCTCTCCGCTCCGCGCTTGCGCTCCGGTCGAGACGACGGGAATTGGCACGTGCGATAGCCCTGCTAGGAAACCAGGATGTACCAGCCTTCCACGAAGAGGGTGTCGCCGCCGCTTGCCGCCTTGACGCGGATCCTCTTGCCGAAGACGTCGACGGAGGTCCCGGGACTCACCTCGATCGTCTGCTTGGCGCCGTCGACCTCGACGATCATGACGTTGCCGGCATCTTCGGCATCTGCCGGGATGCCGTTGTAGAGACGATAGAGGCTGGGCTTTTCCCGGCCTTCGAAGATCGTCTGCCAATGGCTTCGGCCGGCGCCGATACGCCCGACCGGCACCTGGATCCCGACCGCATCGCCGGGAACGCGCGTCGTCGGTCGAGCGCTGCGGAATCTTGGTGTTTGCTTCGCCATACGAACCTTCGCCGGTGAATGCCACGGTGTTGCACGGAAGCTGTCGACGCCGCCACAGCTCTTTGGCAACCTGCCCGAGCTTCGATCAGGGAGGAAACAAAGTGAAGAGTCCAAAGAGCGCCGCCGGGCGCCGCGCCGTGCTGGCCGGATTGGCTGGCGCGATCGCGGCTCCGGCCGTCGTCTCGGCCGAGGGCACCTATCCCAACAAGCCGGTGCGCTACATCAATCCGTTTCCGGCCGGCGGCCCCACCGACACGCTGTCCCGCCTGTTCTGCGCCAAGATGTCGGAGCTCAGCGGTCAGCAATGGATCGTCGACAACAAGGGTGGCTCGGGCGGCAACGTCGGCATGGATGCGCTCGCCCAGTCGGCGTCGGACGGCTACACGCTGGGGCTGGGCGGAATTTCCAGTCACGCCATCTCGCCCACGCTCTATGCGCGGCTGCCGTTCAACCCGCGCACCGACTTCACCTTCGTCTCGACCATCTGGCAGCTTCCCAACATGCTGGCGGTCAATCTCGACCTGCCGGCCAAATCGGTGCCCGAGCTGATCGAGCTCCTGAAGAAGAATCCGGGCAAATACTCCTACGGCTCGGCCGGCGCCGGAACGACGCTGCATCTGGCGGGCGAGCTGTTCAAGATGATGGCCAAGGTCGACATCATGCACGTACCCTACCGAGGCGCCGCGCCGGCGACGCAGGACCTTCTGGCGGGCCAGATCCAGATGATCTTCGACAACATCCCGGGCGCGCTCGTCCAGGCGCGTGCCGGCAAGGTGCGCGCGCTGGGCGTCACCTCGGCGCAACGCACGCCCGTCGTTCCCGACGTGCCGGCCATCGCCGAGACCCTGCCGGGCTTCGACATCAACTCGTGGACCACCCTCACCGGCCCGGCGAAGCTGCCACCCGAGGTGATCCAGAGGCTGTCCGATCTTTCCAGGAAGGCCATCGAGAGCGACGACCTCAAGGCCAAGTTCATCGATCTCGCGGCGACCGCGATCTGGCGCTCGCCGGCCGGCACCCTCGCCTATCGCGATTCGGAGGAAGCACGGCTTGCGCCCATCATCCGCGCATCCGGGGCGCGCGTTGACTAGCTGGCAGACCTTGCTCGAAAACGCGCCTTCGCCCGGCGCCGTGCGGGCTGCGGACGACATCATCGTGTCACAGGCACCCCAGATACTGGGCCTCACCGAAAATGCAGCGCCGCACGATCGTCGCGTTCTTTTCCGAGGGAGCATGACGACCGGACCCCTGCCGCACGTGACCGCAAGCCGGTTGGGCGACCCGTCCGCAGATCAAGCCGAAAGCCCGCCGCGCAGCGTCCAGAGCTATATCGACCAGACGCCCTTCTGGCCCGACGGTACGCCGACGGTTTCAGTGCCCCTGACGCGCATGCAATGGCGCATCTGGGTGCTCGCCACTGCCGGCAAGTTTTTCGAGGGGCTGGTCGTGTTCATGACCGGCGTTGCCCTGCCGCTGGTGGTCAAGGAATTCGGCCTGTCGGCCGCCGAAAAGGGCATCGTCAGCGCAGCACCACTGGCCGGCATCATGGTCGGCGCGATCGCGCTTGGCGGACTTGCCGATACGTATGGCCGGCGGCGCATGTTCGTCGTCGAGATGATCGTGTTCGCCGTCTTTCTCGTGGGGCTCGCCTGGAGTCCCAGCTTCCCCTTGCTGGTGGTGTTCCTGATCGGGGTCGGGCTGGCGCTGGGGTGCGATTACCCCACGGCCCATTTGATCATCTCCGAAAGCATTGCCAGCAAGGACCGCGGCATGGTCGTGCTCAGCGCCTTCGCCTTCCAGGCGGTTGGCGCGCTCGTCGGCACTGCGGTCGGCTACCTCATCCTCGCGAACATGCCGGAGCTCGGCGCGTGGCGCTGGATGTATGCAACGGCGATCCTGCCCGCCATCGTGGTGATCGTCGGCAGGCTTTTCATCAGCGACAGCGGACACTGGCTGCTGGCGCAGGGACGCAAGGCAGAAGCCGAGCGCGAAGTCACGCGGCTGCTCGCCCGTCGGCCGCCCTATCCCAGGCAGGTGCGGCTGGCCGAGCCCACGGCGCGCGATCGGCAGATCGCGGGCAAGGCGCGCGAGCAGGGCTGGCGGCAACTGTTCACGCGGCCGGTCCGGCGCGCCACCATCCTGGCCTCGGTGCCCTGGTTCCTGCAGGATATCAGCACGTACGGCATCGGCATCTTCACGCCGACAATCCTGGCGAGGGCTCTCGGCCACGAGATCGACAACGCCCACAACATCGCCGCGGTGATCAGCCGTGACATGATGGCGGCCAAAGGCGCGGCGCTGCTCGATGTTCTCCTGATCGTCGGCATCGTCGCTGCCGTGCTGCTCACCGATCGGCTGGGCCGCATTCGGCTGCAGATCCTGGGCTTCATCGGCTGCGCCGCGGGCCTTGCTCTGGCGGCGCTGTCGCTGCATGCCAGCGAGCCCTGGCGCTCTCTGCTCCTGTTCGGCGGCTTCACGCTCTTCAATTTCATGACCAACATGGGCCCCAATGCCCAGACGTATCTCCTGGCCGGAGAGGTCTTTCCTACCTCCATCCGCGGCAGGGGCGCAGGCTTCGCCGCAGCCTTTGCCAAGATCGGCGCCGTCATGACCGCCTTCCTCTTTCCCGTTCTGTTGGTCCAGGTCGGCACAGATCTTCTGCTGACCATCCTTGTCGTGACGTCGCTCATGGGCGCCTGGGTGACCTGGCAGTTCCGGATTGAGACGTCCCAGGTCAACCTCGAGGAGCTGGGCCGCTGAGAGGGCGCAAAGCGATGGGGCGCCTGGCGTGATCTCCCCGGTGCCCGACCGACTTCGATAGATGAGCATAGGCCCCCGGTTCCTGTGTAGAGTGGCGCCATGCAGACCCTGACCACCGCCCAGGCTGTCGTCTCCATGCTGGAAGTGAACGGCATCGATACGATCTTCTGCCTGCCCGGCGTCCAGAACGATGCGTTCTTCGACGCCCTCTACGACCACACCAACACCATCCGGCCGATCCATGCCCGGCATGAGCAGGCCTGCGCCTACATGGCGCTGGGCTATGCGATGGCGAGCGGCGATCCCTCGGCCTATGTCGTGGTGCCCGGGCCGGGCTTCCTCAACACCACGGCGGCGCTGTCGACCGCTTATGCGGTGAATGCGCCTGTGCTGGCGCTCACCGGCCAGATCCAGCAGGCCATGATCGGCCGCAATGTCGGTCTGCTGCACGAGCTGCCGGACCAGCTTTCGATCATGCGCGGCCTCACCAAGTGGGCCGACCGCATCCATGCGCCGGCCGAAGCGCCGGGACTGATCAACGAGGCATTCCGCCGCCTGCTGTCGGGCCGCCGCCGTCCGGTCGGGCTGGAATGCGCAATGGATACCTGGGCGCGCAAGGCGCCGGTCGAGCTGATCGGCACGCCGGCCGAGGCCGACCCCTGCCCGGTCGATGAGGACGCCGTCGAGCGCGCCGCCAAGCTCTTGGGCGGCGCGCAGCGTCCGCTGATCGTGGTCGGCGGCGGTGCGCAGGGCGCGGGCGCGCACGTCCAGGCGATCGCCGAGATGCTCGACGCGCCGGTCATGACCGGCCGCATGGGTCAAGGCGTGATCGACGGGCGGCACAAGCTCTCGGTCACCATGCCGGCGGGCTATCGCTTCTGGGGTGAGGCCGACGTCGTGCTGGCGGTCGGCACGCGCCTGCAGCCGCAGCAGCAGAACTGGGGACTGGACGATGCGCTGAAGATCATCCGCATCGACGTCGACAGCGAGGAACTCGACCGCCAGCGCCGGCCGGAGATCGGCATCGTGGGCGACGCGACCGCGACCCTGAAGGCGCTGGCCGGCAAGCTCGGCAAGCACAACGCCAAGCGCAATGGGCGCGCCGGGGAGGTGGCCGAGACCAAGGCGGCGGCGATGAAGATCGTGCGCGACAAGCTCGCGCCGCAGATCAGCTGGCTCGAGGCCATCCGCAAGGCGCTGCCCGAGGACGGCATTCTGGTCGATGAGCTGACGCAGATGGGCTACGTCGCCCGCCTCGCCTGGCCGACCTACAAGCCGCGCACCTTCCTCTCGCCGGGCTACCAGGGCACGCTCGGCTGGGGCTATGCCACGTCGCTCGGCGCCAAGGTCGCCAGGCCCGACACCCCGGTCGTGTCGATCAGCGGCGACGGCGGCTTCCTGTTCACCGCCATGGAGATGGCGACGGCGGCTCAACACGGCATCGGCGTCGTGGCCGTGGTGTTCAGCGACGGCGCCTACGGCAACGTCAGGCGCATTCAGCAGCAGGCCTTCAACAACCGAACCATCGCCAGCGACCTGCGCAATCCGGATTTCGTCAAGCTGGGCGAGAGCTTCGGCCTCGCCGCGGAGCGGGTGAAGTCGCCCGAAGAGCTAAGCGCCGCGATCGCGCGCGGCATCGCGCGGGGCGGCCCGATGCTGATCGACTGCCCGGTCGGCGAGCTTCCCGATCCGTGGTCGATCGTGCAGGTGCCGAGGAACAGGCCGAGCAAATAGCCACTTCCTCCCAAGCAACGTTGGGGAGGTGGACACATCACCGGATCAGGCTCCTCTCCCCCGCTAGGGGGAGAGGTTGGGTGAGGGGGATACGCATGTCGTTACCCCCTCTCCTAGCCTCTCCCCCTAGCGGGGGAGAGGAATTTGAATTTTTTCCAGACCGTAGCAGCACTGCTGGCGAGGACGCTCCCACGTCTCGTTCATCACAGGGGTGATCCGAAGACCTCGTCGAACAGGCCCAGCATGGCCTTCCAGGATCGGCGGTCAGCGGACGCGTTGTAGGCCAGCGCCGGCACGCCGGCCGCGTCGGCCTCCGGGTTGGTGAAGCCGTGCACGGCGCCGCCATAGGCATGCAGCTGCCAGTCGACATCCGTCCTGCTCATCTGCGCCTCGAAGTCGGCAACTTCTGCCGGAGGCACCAGGGGATCCGCCGCGCCGTGGCAGACAAGCACCTTGGCCTTGATGTTGCGCGCGTCGTCCGGACGCGGGCTCGCCAGACCGCCATGAAAGCTCACGACGGCAGCAAGCGACGCACCGCTGCGCGCCAGTTCGAGCGCCGTGCTGCCGCCGAAGCAGTAGCCGATGGCGGCCAGCCGGGAGCGATCGACGCCGTCCTGGCTGGCCAGCGCATCGAACGCCGCCCGCGCCCGCGCTCGCCAGCGGCCTGCATCCGAGCGCAGGTCGTTCATCAGCTCCATGGCCTGCGCCATGTCGTCTGCCCGCGTACCCTCACCATAGAGGTCGGCCACCAGCGTCACGTAGCCAAGGGCGGCCAATCGACCGGCACAGTCGATCGCATGATCGCCGATCCCGCGGGCGTCCGGAAACAGAACGACTGCACGACGCTCGCCGGCTTGCCTCTCGTCCTGGTTCAAAATGCCTTTCAGGCGCACGGCGCCGTCCTGGTAGTCGAGTGTCGTCGACGTCATGTCCTGCTCTCCGTCGATCAAGCCGCGTAAGTCTTGATCACGTCCGGGTCGGGATCGCGCCCCAGGCCAGGCCCGGTCGGCACGACAAAGCCTCCGTTCACCGGCGTCACCAGCTCGCCGTAGAGGCTCGCTTCGAGATCCATGTGATAGCGCTCGATCATGCCGTCCGGCGCGCCGCGTGCCGCCATGAGCTGCAGGGTGGCTAAAAAGCCCGGGCCGAAATAGGGCGAGTGCGGCATCAAGCTGACGCCGGCGGCATCGGCCAGGGTCGCGACCTTCAGGAACTCCGTCACGCCGCCCACCTTGGTGACGCTGGGCTGGGCATAGTCGACGGCGCCGGCGGCGAACATGTCGCGGAACTGGAAGGACGTGCAGTTGTTCTCGCCGGCCGCCATCGGCACGCCCGTGCCGGCGCGCAGCTTTGCGATGGCGGCAAAATCCTCCGGCGGGAAGATTGGTTCCTCGAGCCAGTGGAGATCGTACGGACGAAGCTTCAAGGTCATGTGGCGCGCCTGCTCCGGCGTCCACGGGCAGTTGGTATCGACCATAATCGCCACGCCCTCACCCACCACCAGCCGCGCCGCCCGCACCTCCGCCTCCTCGGTCTCGTGCAGCTTGATGTGGCGATAGCCTTCGTCGAACGCCTGCTTGGCGCGCGCCGCCACTTTCTCGGGATCGCGATATTTGAGCAGGCTGGCATAGGCCGGCAGGCTGGCGCGTCCGGCACCGCCCAGCAGGCGATGGAGCGGCAGGTTGGCCGCCTTGCCGGCGATGTCCCACAGGGCGATGTCGAGCCCCGACAGGGCGAAGATGGTAATGCCGTAGCGGCCGAACAGGTGCAGCTTCTGCTGCAGGTCGTAGCTCAGCTTCGCGACGTCGCGCGCATCCTGGCCGATCGCCAGGGGGGCCACCATGTTGTGCAGGGCCGCGCGCACGGCATCGGTGCAGGCATAGCAGAACGCTTCGCCCCAGCCGACGATGCCCGTGTCCGTCTCGACCCGCACAAGCAGGATGTTGTTGGTCGTCCAGGTGCGCAGGCCCTCGCCCTGGTGACTGCCGCCGAAGGTGTACGGCACCTTGATCGACAGGCTGTCGATGCGCGCGATCTTCACTCGATCTTTCCTTTCTTGCGGATGTCGGCCAGCAGGCTCTCGGCGTGCGCCCGGTTGGCCAAGCGCTTGGAGGTGAAGCGCAGGTCTCCGGCCGGCGCCAAGGCCAGCAGATGTTCGGCGAGGCGCGGCGGCAAGGGCGGCGGTGTCCTGTCCTCTTCAGGCATCTCGACTTCGGCCTGGGCGAAATACGTGCGGCCGTCATCGGCCTTGAAGAAATCGACGTCCCAGTGAAACCGGCCGTCGGGCCACGAGTAGCGCGCTTTCTGCAGCGTCTCGCGACGCTGCGACCACAGGCGCTCGAAATCCGCGACGCTGATGTCGGTTTCGATCTCGACGACCTGCCCATCGACCTCGCGCTTGTAGGTGAAAACGTGGCGCTTCGAGCCGTCGGACTCGAGGGAGCGGATGCGCATGCCCGAAACGTCGAGATAGGCCTGCCGGAGGAAGCTTTTGGTCACACCCGCGATCTCAGCGAGTTGCTGCTCGAGCTTGCCATCGTCCAGAAGCACAAACTTGCGTTCGTTTTCGATCGGCATGCTAGAATCGCCACCATGTCCACTCAGACCATCGACGACCTGCCGACGCCCGCGCTCATTCTCGACCGGGCGATCCTCGATCGCAACCTCAAGCGCATGAGCGATCGCCTGCGTAACGCGGGCGTCATGCTGCGGCCGCATGTCAAGACGGCGAAATCGATCGAGATCGGCCGACGGGCGGTCGAAGGCCATGACGGCCGCATCACCGTCTCGACACTGGCCGAGGCCCGCTACTTCGCCGACGGCGGCTTCAAGGACATCCTCTATGGCGTGGGTGTCGTGCCCTCGAAGCTGCCCGCGATCAGCGAACTGCGCCGTCGCGGCGTCAACCTGCGAATCGTGACGGACAATCTCGTGGTCGCCCAGGCGATCGCCGCGGCGGCCACGAATGGCGACACTTTCTCCGTGCTGATCGAGATCGACAGCGGCGCTGGACGGGCCGGGTTGCCCTCCCCCGAGTTGCCCGGCCTGCTCGACATCGCGCGCGTGCTGCATGACGCGCCAGGTGTCGATCTGGCGGGCGTCATGACCCATGCCGGTCACTCGTATCACCAGAGCACGCCCGACGGCATCGCCGCCGTGGCCGAGCAGGAGCGGCAGGCGATCGTGGGCGCGGCTGCCAAGCTCCGCGCCGCCGGCATTCCCTGCCCCATCGTCTCCGCCGGGTCGACGCCGACAACCATGCACTCGCGCGACTTCACCGGCATCACCGAAATGCGGCCGGGCGTCTATGTCTTCAACGACCTCGACCAGGAGTTGATCGGCTCGTGCGGCGCGGGCGATCTCGCGCTCTCGGTGCTGGCCTCGGTGATCGGCCACTACCCGCACCGCAACCAGCTGCTGGTCGATGCCGGCGCGCTCGCGCTCTCCAAGGACATCAGCGCGCAGGAGTTCAAGCCGCAGGTCGGCTACGGCACCATCGTCGATCCGCCGGCCCAGGACATGGCGGTGATCGCCTGCTCGCAGGAGCACGGCTTCGTCAGCGCCGACGGCCCGATTCCCTTCGGCAACCTGCCGATCGGCTCGCGGGTGCGCATCCTGCCCAACCACGCCTGCATCACCGCGGCGGCGTATGATCGCTACTACGTGGTCGACAGCGATCTCGACGGCGGCAAGTCGATCGTCGACGTGTACGACCGCATCAACGGCTGGTGATCATCGGAGCGCGGACCTCCAGGTCCGCATCATGATCCCTGAGCGGACCTGAGGTTCGCGCTACGATGAGCTCTTGAAGCCGCATCACCCGAAACCTCATCCCGAGGAGCACCGCGAAGCGGTGCGTCTCGAAGGGTGGGCAGCAGTCTCGACGTTGCCCATCCTTCGAGACGCCGCACTGCGCGCGGCTCCTCAGGATGAGGTTGGCTTTGACCCGGGCACGACGTTACAGCGAACTCACCGTGTGCCCGCCGTCGACGGTGAGCACGCTGCCGGTCATGAAGCTGCCCGCCTCCGACGCCAGCAGCAGCAGGGCGCCGTCGAGATGCTCGGGCTGGCCGATGCGGCGCTGGGGAATGCGTTCGATCAGCCGTTGTCCGCCCGGCGTCTTCCAGAATTCGCTGTTCATCTCGGTCTCGATGTAGCCGGGACAGATCGCGTTGACGCGGATGCTATAGCGCGCCCATTCCATGGCGAGCGCCCGGGTAAGATGGATGAGCCCCGCCTTCGACGCATTGTAGGGCGCGACCTGGCCGATCGTGCGCAGGCCCAGGATCGAGGCGATGTTGACGATGACGCCCGGCCGCTTCGCCGCCACCCAGCGCTTGGCCGCCGTCTGGGCGACCAGCCAGGCGCCGCGCAGATTGGTATCGACGACGGCGTCCCAGTCCTCTTCCGGCATGTCGAGCGCAGGCTTGACGATGGAAATGCCGGCGTTGTTCACGACGATGTCAATCGCGCCCAGCGCCGCCTCGGCGGCATCGAATGCCGCACTCACCGACTTGCCCGATTGCACGTCGAGCTCGACCGCGGCGACCTTGTGACCTGCGCCCTCCAGTTCCGCCTGAAGAGACGCCAGGCGATCCGCGCGGCGCCCGGCAATCGCCACCGCCGCGCCGGCCGCGGCGAGCGTCCGCGCAAAGTGGACGCCCAGGCCCGACGAGGCGCCGGTGACCAGCGCCACTTTGCCTGACAGGTCGAATCTCTTGGACATCGCGGACGCTCCTCTGATTGATGCTCCGCCTTATAGGCGAGCGGCATCGGCCGAGGAAACGCCGACCTCGATCTCGAGGGCAAACGCGTTCCGATTACCGTGCATAACGATTGAAGACGAGGTCGCGCGCTTTGACGATCCCGTGGCAGGCAAAGCAGGTGTCGTGCACCGCCGCGCTCGCAGGTTCGCCGTCGTTGAATTGAGCGAATCCCCAGCCGCCGGTCGAGGCGTATTTCGCCGCGTCCTTGACCATGAACTGAACGCCGTTCTTGGGCGCCCCGGCCACGAAGGATTGGGAATGGCCGAAGGCTTTGCCGCTTTCTTCCAGCGGGTCGTAGCTCCAGACAAGCCGGGCGATGATGGCGCCGTCCGGGTACGGAAGCGTCCCTTTGCGGAAGGCCTCGATCGCGACGTCATTGGCCAGAATGGCGCGCAAATCGTTGAGCTTGCCTTCTTCATGGGCGACAGAGATCAACCGCCAGTCGCGATATCCGGGAGGTTCCTTGATTCCGAAGATCGGGGCGGCTTCTCCGTCAGCCTGTGCCGATGCGGGAACCATGGAGACGACAACGCCGAACACCGCCCCGATGGCGACCAGCACGAAAACAATCCGTCCCATGCGGTGCCTCCCTCGAATATACGAACATGCTCCGCGCACAGTGCATTGAGATGCATGGCCGTATACAAGCGCGGACAATGAAGGTTGAAAAGACCCTGCAAGCCTCGAATTTCTGCAGACGCTCGCGAACGCCGCCGTGCGCCCAGCTACAGAGGGTCCTCGGAAGCAAGCGCGGTCCAGTAACGTGAGCCGGGTACCCCTTACCCCGTGGGGCCTGGTCGGCCTCCTGGTGGCGGCCGGCATGGTGGCTGCCTTCCATGTCGGCAAGGTGCCGCCGTCGATTCCGTCGATCCGCGCGGAGCTGGGCGCCAGCCTGGGCCAGGCGGGCTGGCTGCTGTCGATGGTCAACCTGATCACGGCGCTGGGCGGCATGGCGATCGCGCTCAGCGCCGACCGGTTCGGCCATCGCCGGCTGGTCCTGCTGGGCACGGCGCTTTGTGTCGCCGCGAGCGGGTTCGGCGCCTTCGCCGGCAGCGTCGATGCCTTGCTGGTCGGGCGGTTCTTCGAGGGCCTGGGCTTCATTGCGGTCGTGGTCGCTCTCCCGACCCTGCTGCTGCGCATCGCCCGCCCGGCCGACCAGCGCCTGACCATGACGCTGTGGACCGTCTACATGCCGGCAGGCGCCGGGACGATGATGCTGATCGCGGCCGTGGTCGTGCCCGGCACGTCGTGGCGCGTCGCCTGGCTGGTTGCCGCGGGCGCCTCCGCCTTCATGCTCGCTCTGCTGCTGCTGCGCGCCCGGCCGCGCCCTGAGCTCGATCCCCGGCCGATCAAGCGCAGGCCGGTGCTGCATGAAATGGCCGAAGTCGCGAGCACCGGAGGGCCGCTCGCCATCGCGCTCTGCTTCGGCGCCTACTCCTGCTGCTGGTATACGGTCATCGGCTTCCTGCCGACGTTGCAGGTCGACCATCTGGGCTTCTCGACCTCGACGGCCGCGATCGTCACGGCGGCAGTCACCTTTGTGAACGTCGCGGGCAACCTTGCGGCCGGCTGGCTGATGCGGCACGGCCTGCCGCGGGTCGTGCTAATTGTAGGCGCCTCGCTCTCGATGGCGCTGTGCGCCGCCGGCATCTTCGTCGACGGCGTGCCCGACCTGCTGCGGCTGGTGCTGGCGGGCGTCTACTCGGCGGTCATCGGCGTCGTGCCGGCCGCCCTGTTCACCGCCCTTCCCGTCCATACGCCGCGACCCGAGCTGGTCGGGGCTTCGACGGGCCTGCTGATGCAGGGCTCCAATATCGGCGGCCTGCTGGGCCCGCCCATCACCGGCGCGCTGGTCGTGGCGGGCGGCTGGCCGGCGGCCGCATGGCTCACCTCCGTCGCCCTGGGGATCGCGGCTGCGGCGGGTCTCTTCCTGCACTGGGGCGAAAGGCGTAGGCTCGGCGCATGATTTACGTCGACATCGTCTCCGACACGATCTGTCCCTGGTGCTACATCGGCAAGCGGCGCTTCGAGCGCGCCCTGGCGCAGAGCGGCCGCACCGACGTGGCCGTGGCCTGGCGGCCCTTCCAGCTCAATCCCGACATGCCGATCGAGGGCATGACGCGGGACGATTACGTGCGCGCCAAGTTCGGGGGCGGCGACCGGCCGCGCCAGATCTACCAGGCGATCGCCGAAAGCGGCCGCGAGGCCGGCATCGAATTCCAGTTCTCGCGCATCCGGCGCACGCCCAATACGGTGCTGTCGCATCGCCTGGTCCATTGGAGCGCCAAGAGCGACCTCCAGGACGAGGTCGTGGCCGAATTGTTCAAGGCCTATTTCGAGCAGGGCCTCGACATCGGCGACCTCGAGATCCTGGTCGAATGCGCCCGCCGCGCCGGCATCGACGAACTGCGCGCCCGCCGCCACCTGATGAGCGACGAGGGCCGGCAGGAGGTCGTGGCCTCCGACGTCTATGCCCGCCGCCTCGGCATCAACGGCGTGCCCTGCTTCATCGTCAATCGCAAGTATGCCGTCTCCGGCGCCCAGCCGCCCTCGGCCTTCGTCGAGGTCTTCAACCTGGCCGAACGCGACGCCGCGACCAGCGCGGCGCAGTCGACGGCGTAGTCTTCTCTTGCCGGACCGCGGGCCTCCAGGCCCGCTCATCGGCGCCAACTAAAAACGAACCTCACCCTGAGGAGCGGCCGCAGGCCGCGTCTCGAAGGGTGGGCAACAGGGCAGATGTAAGAATTCGCCTTTGCCACCATTTCGTGCGTTGCTCATCCTTCGAGACGGCCGCGACGCGGCTTCCTCAGGATGAGGTTGTTGATTGGAGCATCGCCAACGTTAGCGCTTATGAGCGGGCCTGGAGGCCCGCGGTCCGGCAAGACATTCGCCCTTAGCATGTTAAATGACATATGGTATGTTATCCAACATATCATGCCCCAGAACCCCAACCGCACCGCCCGGACCCGGGCCGAAATCCTCGATCATGCCGGCCGCCTGTTCCGGCTGCGCGGCTATGCCGGCACGAACATCGACGACGTCATGCTGGCGGCCGGCCTGACACGCGGCGCCTTCTATGCGCATTTCAAGTCCAAGGACGAGCTCTTCACCGAAGCCGTCATCGCCGGCACCGGCCTGCGCACGCGGCTGCGCCAGGGCGAGCCCGCCGCGGTGCTGAAGGCCTATCTCGACAAGGCCGAGCTGGTCGCCAGCGCGCCCGGCTGCGTGCTGGCGTCCCTGCCGTCGGACATCGCCCGCGCGCCGCTGATCGCGCGGCTGGCCTACGCCAACCTGCTGCAGGCCACGATCGCCGAGCTGGCGCGCGCCAAGAAACGCAAGCTCGATGCCGACGCCACGGTGGCCGCCATCCTGGCGGTGGGCGCCGTCACCCTGGCGCGAGCCTCGGGCGACACGCGGCTCAGCGACTGGCTGCTGCGCTGCGCCCAGCGCGCCGCGCTGCCGTTGCTCAAGCCGCGAGCTTCGCCAGCGAAGAAACGATCGAAGTCACGCCGGAAAGCCGCTGGCGCTCGTCGGGCCAAACCCTCTGGACGATCACGCGGTGGTCGGGCCGCAGCCGCACCAAAGGCGCGTTCTTCTGCAGCCAGGCGATGAGCTTATCGGGCTTGGCGAACTTGTTGTCGTGCAGGGACACCACGACCGCCTTCTCGCCGGCATCGATGCGGTCCACCCCGGCCGCCCGGCATAGGATCTTGAGCGCCACGGTGTTCAGCAGGAACTCCGCCTCGGCCGGCATCTTGCCGAAGCGGTCGACCAGCTCGGCGGCGAAGGAATCGATCTCGGCCTGGCTGGCGAGCGCGCCGATGCGGCGATAAAGGCCCATGCGCACCGACGAGGTCGGCGACGTATTCCTCGGGGATCAGCACGGGGATGCCGAGATTGAGCTGCGGCGACCAGTCGGCCCGTTCGGCCTCGCGCGCGTGGCCGCGCGCCGCTTCCACCGCCTCCTCGAGGAGCTGCTGGTAGAGCTCGATGCCGACCTCGCGGATATGGCCCGACTGCTCCTCGCCCAAAAGGTTGCCGGCGCCGCGGATGTCGAGGTCGTGGCTGGCGAGCTGGAAGCCCGCGCCCAGAGTGTCGAGCGTCTGCATGACTTCGAGCCGCTTGGCCGCCGCCTCGTTCAGGGCGCGGCCTGGCGGCACTGTCAGATAGGCATAGGCTCGCGTCTTGCCGCGGCCGATGCGGCCGCGGAGCTGGTAGAGCTGAGCCAGGCCGAACATGTCGGCGCGGTGGATCACCATGGTGTTGGCGTTGCTGATGTCGAGCCCCGATTCGACGATGTTGGTCGACAGCAGCACGTCGAACTTGCCGTCGACGAAATCCTGCATGGTGTTCTCGATTGCCGTCGGCGCCAGCCTGCCGTGCGCCATGGCCATGCGGATCTCGGGCACCAGCTCGCGCAGCTCGGCCGCGACGGTGGCCAGGTCCTCGATGCGCGGGCAGACATAGAAGGTCTGGCCACCGCGATACTGTTCGCGCAGCAGCGCCTCGCGGATGGTGACGCCGTCGAACGGCGTAACGAAGGTGCGCACGGCAAGGCGGTCGACCGGCGGCGTGGCGATCAGGCTCATGTCGCGCACGCCGGTCAGGGCAAGCTGCAGGGTGCGCGGGATCGGCGTGGCGGTGAGCGTCAGCACATGGACGTCGGCGCGCAGCTCCTTCAGGCGCTCCTTGTGGGCGACGCCGAAATGCTGCTCCTCGTCGACGATCAGCAGTCCGAGATCCTTGAACTCGACGCTCTTGGCCAGGAGCGCGTGGGTGCCGATCACGATATCGACCGTGCCCTCCTTCATCGCCTGCTTGGTCGCCTTGGCTTCCTTGGCGCCGACCAGCCGCGACAGCCTGCCGATGCGCACCGGCAGGCCCTGGAAACGCTCGACGAAGGTGCGGTGATGCTGGCGCGCCAGCAGGGTCGTGGGGCCGATCACCGCCACCTGCTTGCCCGAGAGGGCGGCGACGAAGGCCGCGCGCAAGGCCACCTCGGTCTTGCCGAAGCCGACATCGCCGCAGATCAGCCGGTCCATCGGCTTGCCCGACGACATGTCCTCCAGGACATCGGAAATTGCCTGGAGCTGGTCGTCGGTCTCGGCATAGGGGAAGCGGGCGCAGAATTCCTCGTAGAGGCCCTCGGGCGGGCTCATCGTCTCGCCGCGGCGGATGGCGCGCTCGGCGGCGATCTTGATCAGCCGGTCGGCCATGTCGGCGATGCGCTGCTTCAGCCGGGCCTTGCGCGACTGCCAGGCGACGCCGCCCAGCCGGTCGAGCTGCGCTGCTTCGTCGCCCGCGCCGTAGCGGCTCAGCACGTCGATGTTCTCGACCGGCACGAAGAGCTTGTCGCCGCCTTCGTAGGTGAGGCGCAGGCAGTCGTGCCGCGCGTTCTGGATCTCCAAGGTGACCAGGCCCTCGTAGCGGCCGACGCCGTGCTCGCGATGGACGACCAGGTCGCCGTCGCTCAGCGCCGCGGCTTCGGCGATGAAGCGCTCCGAGGGGCGGCGCTTCTTGGCGGGGCGCGACAGGCGATCGCCTAAGATGTCCTCCTCGCCGATGACTTCCAGCCCATCCAGCACGAAGCCGTGCTCGAGCGACCACACCGCGACACCGACCGCGCCCGACGGCAGGCCGAGCGCCGTCGCATGGTCGGGCACCGGGACCGGCGTCGTGGCCCCATGCTCCTGCAGGAGATGCTGCAGGCGGGCCGCCGACCCCTCGGTGTAACCCGCGACCACAACCCGGCGGCCGGCGGCATTGGCGGCCTTCACGTGCTCGGCCACCTTGTCGAACAGGTTGACGCCCTGCGCGGTGCGCGCCTGGGCGAAGCCTTCGTGGCGGCGGCCGTGGAGATCGATGGCGTTGGGATGATCGGGGGCGGCGTCGAAGCTGGTGAACTGCGCCACGGCGTGACCGGCCAGCAGGCGGTCCCATTCCGACGGTTTCAGGTAGAGGCGCTCGGGCGGCACCGGCTTGTAATCGGCGCCGCCGCTCATGCCGCCCTTCCCGCCGGTCTTGCGGCGGGCGTCGTAGTAGTCGGTGATCAGCTCGTGCCGCGCCTGGAAGGCCTCGGCGAGCTGGTGGTCGGCCGTCACGATCGCCTCGGGGCAATAGTCGAGCAGCGTCTCGAGATGATCGTGAAACAGTGGCAGCCAGTGCTCCATGCCGACATGGCGCTGACCGGCCGACACGGCCTCGTAGAGGATGTCGTCGCCGGCGACGTTGCCGAACAGCTCCCGGTATCCGCCGCGGAAGCGCGCGATGCTGTCCTTGGTCAGCAGCACCTCGCTCACCGGCAGCACGACGACCTCGTCGCGCGTGCCGGTCGAGCGCTGGCTCATGGCATCGAATGAGCGGATCGCCTCCAGCGTGTCGCCGAACAGGTCGAGGCGCAGCGGCTCGGGCGTGCCGGGCGGAAAAAGATCGACCAGGCCGCCGCGCACGGCGAATTCGCCTGGTTCCATCACGGTTTCCGACCGGCCATAGCCGTTCTCGCCCAGGAACTTGGTCAGCCAGGCGACGTCGAGGGTCTGGCCCTTGCGCAGCACGACCGCCGCCTCGGCATAGAGGCTGCGCGGCGGCACCCGCTGCAGCGCCGCTCCGGCCGACGCCAGCACGATGCGCGCCGGCGCACCGGCTTTCTTGGGCGCGGCGAGCCGGGCCAGGGTTTCTAGCCGCTCCGCCACGATGTCGGGATGCGGCGACAGGCGGTCGTAGGGCAGGCAGTCCCAGGCCGGGAAAACCAGCACCTCGCGCTCCGGCGAGAAGAAGCGCAACCCGTCCTGCAGGCGCTCCAGCCGCTGGCCGTCGCGCGCCACGTGCAGGATGTCCTGCCCGCCGGTCGTGCGCGCGAGCTCGGCCAGCACCAGCGAATCGGCGCCCTCCGGCAGCCCGGCCACGGTCCAGCGGCCGGGCTTGCGGGCGATCTGGGAAAGGGTATCGGAAAGCGGCTTCATGAGTGGAGGAGCGCGTGTTTTTCTGAGCCTCCCCGCGCGAAGCGGGGGGAGGTGTCCGCGCAGCGGACGGAGGGGTCAGGGAGCACCAACAAAGAGCATGACCCCTCCGGCCCTTCGGGCCACCTCCCCACGCTTGCGCGTAGGGAGGCGTATGAATCAGCAAAGAGTCCGGCCAATGAAGCCATGTGCCCTAAAACCTCACGCGAAACGCCAGGAGCCGGCGCAGCACCGGCGTGTCGGCCTCGGGGGGAATTTCGGCCTGCCCCGAGACCCAGTCGAAGATGTCGTTGTCGCCCGCCGCGAGCAGGCGTTCGTACTGGTCGAGCTCGGCGGCATCGAACGTGGCGATTTCCGCGCGCGCGAATTGACCCAGGAGGATGTCGTTCTCCTTGTTGCCGCGATAGACGCTGCGATAAAGCAAACGCTTGCGCCGCGTCTCGAGATCCGCCTCGCCCGCCGTCCTTGCCATGTTTTCCCCAGGTCCGGCCCGAAAAGGGGCGTAGCATATAGGCGGCGGCGATGGCGAAGTCACGCGGCCCGAAAGCCTAGCATCCATGCGCCCCCTGAGCCTCTCGCCCCTGTTCAAAGAAGTGACATCCCTGCCCGGAATCGGACCGCGCTGGGGCAAGCTCGTGGAGAAACTCGCGGGTCCGCTGGTCGTTGACCTGCTGTGGCACCTGCCGTTCGCCGTGGTCGACCGCCGCAACGCGCCCGAAATCGCCCAGGCCAAGGCGGGCGAAATTGCCACCTTCACCGTCACCGTCGATGAGCATCTCGTGCCGCGCAATCCGCGCCAGCCCTATCGCGTCTGGTGCAGCGACGAGACCGGCCGGCTCTGCCTCACCTATTTCAACGGCCGCGAGGACTATCTGAAGAGGATGCTGCCGGTGGGCGAGGTCCGGGTGATCAGTGGCAAGGTCGACCTCTACCAGGGCGAGGTGCAGATGACGCACCCCGACCATGTCGTGCCAATCGACCAGCGCGAGTCGATCCTGCGGGTCGAGCCGGTCTATGGCCTGACCACCGGCCTCACCCAGCGGCCGATGCAGAAGGCGATCGCCGCCGCCGTCGAGCGCGCGCCGGAGCTGCCGGAATGGCAGGACGCGGCCTATCTTGCCCGCAATCACTGGGCCGACTGGAAATCCGCGCTCGCCCAAGTGCATGCGCCGGCCGAAGAGAGCGACCTCGGGCCGATGCATCCGGCACGCGCGCGGCTGGCCTTCGACGAGCTTTTGGCCAGCCAGCTCGCGATCGCCCTGGTGCGGCATCACAATCGTAGCGTCGCCGGACACGTCACCAAGGGCGACGGCCGCCTGCGCAAGAAGGCACTGGCGGCCCTGTCGTTCGAGCTGACGCCGAGCCAGAAGATCGCCATCGCGGAGATCGAGGACGACCTCGGCAAGGCCGAGCGCATGATTCGGCTGCTGCAGGGCGATGTCGGCAGCGGCAAGACCGTGGTCGCCTTGCTGGCCATGCTGATCGGGGTCGAGGCGGGCGCGCAGGCAGCCCTCATGGCGCCGACCGAGCTCTTGGCCCGTCAGCACCACGCCACCATCGCGCCGCTTGCCGAGGCAGCCGGCGTGCGCCTGGCGCTGCTCACCGGGCGCGACAGCCAGAAGCAGAAGAAGGAAACCCTGAAGGGCCTTTTCGACGGCTCGATCCATCTCGTGGTCGGCACGCATGCGCTGGTGCAGGAGGATGTCGAGTTCGCCGACCTCGCGCTGGCCGTGGTCGACGAGCAGCATCGCTTCGGCGTGCACCAGCGCATGGCGCTGTCGTCCAAGGGTCATGCCGTCGATCTCCTGGTCATGACGGCCACGCCGATCCCGCGCACCCTGATGCTCGCGGCCTACGGCGACCTCGACGTCTCCAAGCTCACCGAGAAACCGGCCGGGCGACAGCCGATCGACACACGCACGATTCCGTTGGAGCGCCTCGCCGAGGTGGTCGATGGCGTCGGCCGGCAGATCGCCGCGGGCGGACGGGTCTACTGGGTGTGTCCACTGATCGAGGAATCGGAGGAAGTCGACCTCGCCAATGTCGAGGAGCGCTTCGGCCAGTTGAGCGCGCGCTTTCCCGGCAAGGTTGGGCTGCTGCACGGCCGTCTCAAGGGCGCCGAGCGCGAGGCGACGATGGCGGCGTTCGCCGACGGCCGCCTGTCGGTGCTGGTCGCCACGACCGTGATCGAGGTCGGCGTCGACGTGCCGGCCGCCACCGTGATGGTGATCGAGCATGCCGAGCGCTTTGGCCTGGCACAGCTCCACCAGCTGCGCGGCCGGGTCGGTCGCGGTGCGGCCAAGTCGAGCTGCCTGCTGCTCTACGCCATGCCGCTCGGCGAGACCGCCAAGGCCCGGCTCGCCATCATGCGCGAGACCGAGGATGGCTTCCGCATCGCCGAGGAGGATCTCCGCCTGCGCGGCGCCGGCGAGCTTCTGGGCACGCGCCAGAGCGGCCTGCCCGACATGCGGCTGGCCGACCTCGCCGCCCACGCCGAGCTGCTGCAGGCCGCCCGCGACGACGCGCGCCTGGTGATCGAACGCGATCCCGACCTGCAGTCCGAGCGCGGCGCGGCGCTCCGCGCCCTGCTCTACCTCTTCCGCCGCGACGATGCGGTGAGGACACTAAGAGCAGGCTGACCTCTTCCGGACCGCAGGCCTCCAGGCCCGCTCATGTTGATTCTACTCATGCTCCTCTCCCCCTTGGGGGAGAGGCTGGGTGAGGGGGTGATGCAGGAGAGAATCTTCGGGTTGCCCCCTCACCTAACCTCTCCCCCAAGGGGGAGAGGAATATAAGTTATGAGCGGGCCTGGAGGCCCGCAGTCCGGCGAGACGCCTAACCCAGTTGCGCGACGTACGACCGCAACGCCTCGCGCGCGGTCTCGACGTCCTTGTCGGCGTCGGCATGGCGCTTGGCGATCGCTTCGAGCTCGGTCTCCTGCTTGTCGAGCGTGGCCAGATAACGCCGTTGCAAGTCGCTGTTGGCCGGCACGCGCGCGAGATTGTCGCGCAGGCGGGCTTGCTCCTGGACGATCTGCTGCCGCTCGGCATCGGCCTGCGTCACCTTGCGTTGCGCATCGGCGACGGCGCCCTGCAGCTGCAGCACCTTGGTGAGCGCGTCCCGCGTCTTGGCGTCGAACTCGCGGGCCTGGGCATAGACCCGGATCTGATCGGCCGCCGTATCGACCAGGCGCAGCTCCTGCTGTTGAGTCTGTTCCTGCACGACCTCAAAGGTCTGGGTCTGGTCACCGCCGGGGAGCTGGTACGGGATGCGGTAGTTGCCCTCGCTCAGCTCGACGGTCTTGGGGTCGGGCTTGACCAAGGTCCAGCCCGGCAGCCGGCGTTGCACGAGGACGAGCTGGCGCGGCTCCTTGGCCGGGCCGCGCACGCGATAGGTCACGGTCTGGCGGATGATCCTCGACAGGCGCAAAGCGCCTTGCGCGATCGTGCCGTTGGCGATGCGGTCGGTCTGGGCGGCGTCGCGCTCAACCGTGATCTTCTCGTCGAGCGCATAGGCCAGCAGCCGCGTCTCACCGACCGGAAAGCCCGAGAGGCGCGCATCGCCGACATAGGCCACGTAGCCCGCCTTGTCGCGCTCGTAGAGCGTGATGATGCCCGGCGGCAGGCCCGAGTCGCCGTCGTTGCTGAGCCGGATCGCGGCCAGCGGATTGCGCGCCGCCGTCTCGGCCTGATAGAGCGCCAGCCGCTGCGCCGGCACCTCGCGGTCGATGATCGGGATCGAAAGCGTGCGGCCGTTGGCGACACTGACGGCGCGTGGATACTTGAAGACGACCTGGGTCGCGGCATCTGTCGCCTCGACCTGGTCGGCGGCGCCGGCGACGGTCGCAGGCGGAGCCGCGGTCGCGGCGAGAGAGCGCTCCTGCTGTGGCCGATACTGGGGCGCGCCGGCGGGCGCCGGCGGCGGCGGGGCCGCCTTGGCGGCCCCGACGCCGCCGCGGTCGACGCCGGGCATCAGCCGCCCGGCGACTTCGACGGGGATCTCGGGACGCTTGACGTAATAGGCCTCGTAGAGCGCCTGGTGGAACGCGACGGGCCGGCCCGACACCAAGGTAAGCTCGATGTCCTTCCAGTCCTGGCCGCTCAGATTCTCGACCGTCGCCCAGCCCTGCAAGGCGGCCTTCGGCGCCGCCGGATCGGCCGGCAGGGTCAGGCGGTACGAGGCCTTCCACACCGGCACCTCGACGATATAGGCGACCCTCACCGTGCGCCTGCCCTGCCCGCGCGTCGCGAGCTCGAGGGTGCGCGCGTCCTTGGCGCGGTTGGTCTGGATGGCGAGGAGCGCCTGGGCAACCTTGTCGCGCAGGGCTGAGTCGGCGAATTGCAGGTTTTCGGCGTCCTCGAGGATGAACTGCTGCAGGCCGCGATCGGTGAGCAAGGTGACCCGCGTGCGCTTGGTCGTGGCCTTGCCGTCGTTCGTCGTGGCGGTCTCTTCCTGGACCGACACGATGCGCCCGGTGATCGCGCGGCTGCCGCCGACCGTGATCTCGGCGCCCTTGAGGGTGGCCAGAAGATCGGCGGGAGAGCTGAGGGAGTCCTGGTCGAACGGCAGGTCCTTGAAGGCCTGCGCCAGCGGCTCGCGGCCCGGCAGGCTGAGGCCACCCACGCCCCCCTTGTCGTCATAGACCACGAGGCTCTTCAGCACATCGTCGACTTGCGGCAGCGAAACAGTGAGCTTCAGCGTGGCATCGCCGTCGACCGTGGCTTCGTACTCGAAATATCCCAGCCCGCCCGACGACAGCATGACGCGCTTGAGCACGAGATCCTGCGCGGCGGCAAGCGTTGGTGCTGCAAGAAGGCCGAGCAGGGCCACGATGGAAAAGAAAAGGTGGTGCATGAGCTCTCCCGGTCGATGCACGCGCACCGTGAGCGTCGACTGTGACACAACCGGGGCGGTGGGGAGACGAAAGTGGGAGCGTGCTGGGGGCGCGCCACTCCAGTGGCGCGTCTTCTCGCGGTCCGGAAGACGAAGACCATGACGCGCCACTGGAGTGGCGCGCCCCCAGCTATGAGAGCGCGTCCTGCAGTGCTTCGATTGGCAGGAGGACGCACTCCTGGCGCGACTTGTGTGCCTTCACCGGCGCGAAGGCCGCGAACGGTTCGCCGGCTTCGCCGTCCTCGCGGCCGAGCGCGCGGTCGGCGTCGTGGCGGATGGCTTCGATGCCGGCTCTGTCGCGGCCGACGGCAATCGACGCCAGCGCCGAGGCCGACGCCTGGCAGAGCAGGCAGCCGCGCACCTGGTGGGCGATCTCGGCAATGTGGCCGGTGTGGTCGAGCTCGACGTCGATGATGACGCGATCGCCGCACAGCGGATTGTCGCGCCGCGCCGTCTTGGTGGGCGCTAGAAGCTTGCCCGCCCCCGTCTTGGCCTTGGCCAATGCCACGATGCGGTCCTGGTAGAGCTGGTCGCTCATCGCAGGGTGCGCGCGGCGTGCTGGACGCCGGTCAGCAGCGCGTCGATGTCGGTGTTGTCGTTGTAGGGCGCCATCGAGACGCGCGTCGTGCCGTCGATGTCGAATCGGTCCATCAGCGGCTGGCAGCAGTGATGGCCGGCGCGCACCGCGACGCCGAACGAATCGAGGGTCTGCGCCACGTCGTGCGGGTGAACGCCGTCCAGCATGAAGGACACGACGGGATAGCGGCTCTGCAGGCTGGCCGGGCCCAGGATCTGCGTGCCGTCGATCTTCTGCAGCCCGTCCATCAGCCGCTGCACCAGCGCCATCTCGTGCGCGTGCGCCGCACTCCAGTCGAGTCCGCGCATCCATTTGCAGGCCGCACCCAGGCCGATCGCCTGGCCGATCGGCGGCGTGCCGGCCTCGAAGCGGCGCGGCGGCGGCGCAAAGGTCGTCTCGGCCAAGGTGACGCGGCCGATCATCGAGCCGCCGCCATGGAACGGCGGCATCGCTTCGAGCAGCTCGGGCTTGGCCCACAGCACGCCAACGCCGTTGGGGCCGTAGGCCTTGTGGCCGGCGAAGACGTAGAAATCGATGCCGAGCCCCGGCAGGTCGAGCGGCCCGTGCGGCGCGCGCTGGGCGCCGTCGAGCATCACCTTGGCGCCGACCGCCTTCGCCATGGCCACGACGGCACGGATGTCGAGCAGCGCGCCCGTGACGTTGGAGACATGGGCGAGCGAGATCAGTTTCGTCTTCGGCGTGAGCAGGCGCGGCAGCGCGTCGAGGTCGATGCGGCCCTCGACCGTCACCGGAACCATGTCGAGCTCGATGCCGGTGCGCGAGCGCAGGAGCTGCCACGGCACGATGTTGGAATGGTGCTCGAGCTCCGACAGCAGGATGCGGTCGCCCGGCTTCAGCAGCGAGCCGTACGAATATGCAACGAGATTGATCGCCGCCGTGCAGCCGCCGGTGAACACGATCTCCATCGGCGCGACGCCCAGGAACGTCGCCACTTCGATGCGCGCATTCTCGTAGGCCTCGGTCGCCCGCTCGGCCAGGCGATGGACGCCGCGCAGCACGTTGGCGCGGCCGGTCGTCTCGTAGGCGCGCACCGCGTCCAGCACCGCGTCGGGCGTCTGCGCCGAGGCGCCATTGTCGAGATAGTGGACGGGCTGGCCGTCGATGATCTCGGACAGGATGGGAAACTGCCGGCGGACGGCAGCGACGTTGAAGCTCATGCCGGGCTCCGCGCCCGCCAGGCGGCCAGCGCCTCGGGCGTGTCGATGTCGGTGATAGCCGCCTCGCCCGCCATCTCGACCTCGCAGACGAGGTCGCCATGCTCGCCGATCAGGTGCTTGGCGCCGGTGTCGCCGGCGAGCCTCGGCCATCTCCGCGAAGAAGCGGCGCGCCCACAGCACGGGATTGCCGCGCTTGCCAGCCACCGTCGGCACGCAGATCGAGCGGCCCTCGACGGGGCTGAAGGCCGCCATCAGGCGGTCGAGCAGCGCGGCATTGACTCCGGGCATATCGCCCAGTTGCACGATGGCCGCATCGACATTGGCGCTGAGCGCCCCGATGCCGGTGCGCACCGAGGTGCTGAGGCCTTCGGCGAAATCCGGGTTTGTCACGAAGCGCAGGCGCGACTTGGCGGGCACCGCCTTCTCGATGGCGGCCCGCACCTCGTCGGCCATGTGGCCCAGCACGACCACGACCTCGACCGCCTGCGAGGCGAGTGCCGCTTTCACCGCATGGACGACCAGCGGCTGGCCGTTGGCGTCGGCCAGCATCTTGTTCGGCCCGCCCATGCGGGTCGAGCGGCCGGCGGCCAGCACCAGCACGGCGACTCGCGGCGCCTGCTGCGGCCCCTCGCCTTCCGCCACTTCGTCGTCGCGCGGCTGCGGGCGGCTCGGGATCTCGGCCAGAAGGCCGCCCGCACCCATGCGCACGATCTCGGCGCGACCGACCGGCAGGCCCGCGGCCAGGCGCTCCAGCACCATGTCGAAGCCGTTGTACTTGGGCGACTTGGCGCAGCCCGGCAGGCCCAGCACCGGCTTGCCGTCGAGTTCGGCCGTGAGCAGCAGGTTGCCGGGATCGACCGGCATGCCGAAATGCGTGACCTTGCCGCCCGCCTGCTCGATACCGGTCGGCACCACGTCGTGGCGATCGACGATCGCCGAGGCGCCGGCGATCAGGTAGATGTCGCAGCCCTCCGACTTCAGTTCCTGGAGCGCGCCCGCGATGGCCTTGGCGTCGTGCGTCACCGCGCCGCTCGCCGACCAAGGTGCTGCCGAGTGAGCGTAAGACGCTTGCCGGTCGTGCCGACCGCCTTGTCCAAGACCTTGTCGCGGGTGCCGGGCAGCCGGGTCTGCACCAGGCCGGCGCGCATCGACTTGAACGGTGCCACGGAGACCAGCGGCCGGTTGGCCGACTTCGCCACCTCGATGGCCCGCGCCACCGCGTTGCGCGGCGCCGCGTAGGGAATGATCTTGACCGTGGCCACCATCTGCCGCGGTTCGACCCGGGCGAACGGCGGCAGGGTCGCCACGGTGACCGATTCGTCGAGCTCGTTCAGCGCGTCGATGCGCTCGTGATCGACGACCGCCAGCCCCGCTTCCGTGGCGAAATGGTTGCAGCGTCCGGTGAACGCCGCGGTGATCTCGATGCCCTGGCCGGCGAGCGCCTTGGCGACGGCCGACGCCGCCTCGTCCTCGTGCACGTCGTCGGGATCGAGGTGCGCCGCGATCACGGTCGCGGCGCCGGCGGCCTTCAGCTTGGCGACGTCGTCCGCCGACAGCAGGCGCCCTTTGGAGAAGTTGACGCCGCTCGCGCGCCAGCTATGCGCCAGGATGGCGCCGGTAGCCTCGTCGATGGGCGTCTCGCCGAATCTCACGCCGCGACCACCTTGGGGCCGGCCAGCGCCTCGAGCCTGCGCGCGCGGACCTCGACGATCTGGCCCAGGATGGAGACCGCGATCTCGGCCGGCGACTTGGCACCGATATTGAGGCCGACCGGTCCATGAATGCGGGCGAACTGCTCGTCGGTGATGCCGGCCTCGGCGAGCCGCTCCTTGCGCTTGGCGTGCGTACGCCGGCTGCCCAGCGCCCCGACATAGAAGGCGTCCGACTTCAGCGCCGCCTCGAGCGCGGGATCGTCGAGCTTGGGATCGTGGGTCAGCGTCACCACGGCGGTCGAGACGTCGAGGCCCATGGTCTCGAACGCCTCGTCGGCCCAGTCCTGCACCACCTTCACGCCGGGAAAGCGGTTGGTCGTGGCCCAGGCGCCGCGCGGATCGACGACGGTGACGTCGAAATCGAGCAGGGTCGCCATCGGCGCCAGCGACTGCGCGATGTGCACGGCGCCGACGATGATCAGGCGCGCCGGCGGCACGTAGACATTCAGGAAGATCTTTTGGCCGCCGAGATCGACGGTTTCGCTGCGGCCGATCTCCATGGCACGGCGCGCGGCCGACAGCAGGGCCGGGTCGGAGGCGAGCACGCCGTCGGCCTTGTCCGGATAGACCAGGGTCTCGGCGGCATCGCTCAGCCGGGTGGCGAGCACCACGGCGCGGCGATTGGTTCGGGCCTCTTGCAGGGCGGCGACGGTTTCGGCCTTCATGGGATCAGTTCACTTTCTCGACGAAGACCTGGACCTTGCCGCCGCAGGCGAGGCCGACATCCCAGGCCTGCTCGTCGGTGACGCCGAAATCGAGCAGCCGCGGCTTGCCGTCGGCGATCGAGGCCAGCGCCTCCTTGACCACGGCGCCCTCGATGCAGCCACCCGACACGGAGCCAACCATGGCGCCAGTGTCGTCGACGCCGAGCTGGCTGCCGACGGGCCGCGGCGAGGATCCCCAGGTGGTGATCACGGTGGCGAGCGCCACGCCCTTGCCCGAGGCTTTCCACTTGCCGACCTGGTCCAAGACATCGAGTGCATCGCTCATGGTCTACTCCTTGCGCAGTTCGGTCTGCCAGCTGGCCAGCCGCTTGTCGGTGCGGGACGGCGCGGCGGCCAGCGCCGCGATCAGGCCCGCCAGGCTTTCCAGATTGTGCACCGGCCGGAATTCATCGACATGGGGCAACATCGCCCGGTTGCCCTGAGATTTGGGCTCGTAAGCGCCATACCGCAAGAGCGGGTTGAGCCAGATCAACCGGGCGCAGGATTTGTGCAGGCGCTCCATCTCCTCGGCCAGGCCCGACGCGCCCTCGCGGTCGAGGCCGTCGGTGATCAGCAGCACGACGGCACCCTGCCCCAGCACCCGGCGCGACCATTTGTTGTTGAATTCGTGCAGGGTCTGGCCGATGCGCGTGCCGCCCGACCAGTCCTCGACCTGGGCCGACGCCTTCTGCAGGGCGACGTCGACGTCCTTGTTGCGCAGCGAGCGGGTGACGTTGCTGAGGCGCGTGCCGAAGGTGAAGCAGTAGACGCGGTCGCGGTCGTTGGTGATGGCGTGCATGAAATGCAGGAACATGCGCGTGTAGCGGGCCATCGATCCCGAGATGTCGCACAGGATGACGAGCGGCGGCGGCCGGCGGCGCGGCTCGCGCTTGCGCAATTCGGTCAGACCCTCCGGCCTGAGCGCCCGGCGCAGCGAGGCGCGGAAATCGACCCGCGGGCCGCGCCGCGCCGAGCGATAGCGGCGGGTACGGCGCTCGGGCACCGGCAGGCGCAGCCGTGAGATGGCGCGCAGCGCATCGTCGATCTCGGCCTGGGACATCTGCTCGAAGTCGCGATGCTGCAACACCTCGCGGTCGGAGACGGTGAAGGTCGCCTCGACTTCCACTTCCGGCGGCTCGTCCTTCTCCTCGGGCGCCTCGCCCCTGCCCGGCTGCAGCGCCTCCTGCAGGCGCCGGCTGAGCTGCTTGCTCTTGTCCTCCTCGGCCGGCACGCCGACGTGCGGCAGCAGCATCTCCATCATCTTTTCCAGAAGGCGCGGATTGCGCCAGTAGACGTGGAATGCCTGGTCGAAGATCTCGCGCTGGTCACGGCGGTTCACGAACACCGAGTGCAGCGTCCAGTAGAAGTCGTCGCGCTTGCGGAGGCCCGCCGCCTCCACCGCCTCGATGGCGCGCAGCACCTGCCCCGGCCCGACCCGCAGCCCCGCCGTGCGCAAGGTCCGCGCGAAGTGCACGATGTTGGTGGCGAGCTTGCCCGTAGGCCGCTTGGGCGCGCCGGAGGATTTAGGGAGGGTGTCCACCGCTAACGCCCATCATGTTCCTCTCCCCCGCTAGGGGGAGAGGCTAGGAGAGGGGGACGCGCACTGTCCTGGATTACGCTTTGAATGGCAGTCCAAATGCCCTCCGGATTTTGCACCACTTCGTTCGCTCCGAACCGAACGACGCGCCATCCCAGGCTCTCCATCACCGCCGATGGGCAAGCGAAGTCGGCAAAGTAGGGGCCTATCGGATGTTGGCGGCGGAATTTGATGCCTTCCATTCGATGCGCACGCATCAATTCCCAACAGAGGCGCTCTGCGCGGCTCGGATCACGCCTGAGGTCGCGTGCCCTCTCCGCCTTTCTACTCATGCCCCCTCTCCCCGCCTCTCCCCCTAGCGGGGGAGAGGAGCCTGAGGCTCCATAGAGAGACTGGTGCGTTGATCACGCCGCTCACCCCAGCGGCTGGGCGGCGATGTCGGACTTCACCTTGCGCAGGATCTCGGCCGCTTCCGAGCCCTGCAGGCGCTGGATGTCGTCCTGGTATTTCAGCAGAACGCCCAGCGTGTCGTTGATGGTCTTGGGATCGAGGTCGAGCGCGTTCAGCTCCGACAGCGCCGTCGCCCAGTCGATCGATTCGGCGACGCCCGGCGCCTTGAAGAGGTCGAGCTTGCGCAGCTCCTGCACGAAGCCCACGACCTGGCGCGACAGGCGTTCGCTGACGCCGGGCGCCTTGACCTTGAGGATCTCCAGCTCGCGCTGCAGGTCGGGATAGTCGACCCAGTGATAGAAGCAGCGGCGCTTCAGCGCATCGTGGATCTCGCGCGTGCGGTTGGACGTGATGATGACGATCGGCGTCTGCGCCGCCTTGATCGTGCCCAGCTCGGGGATCGTCACCTGGAAGTCGGACAGCACTTCCAGCAGATAGGCCTCGAACGGCTCGTCGGTGCGATCGAGCTCGTCGATCAGCAGGATGGGCGCGCCCATCGGGATGCGGGCTGAGCGCTTCCAGCAACGGCCGGCGGATCAGGAAGCGTTCGTCGAAGATGTCGGCGGCAAGCTCGCTGCGGTCATGCACGCCCTGCGCCTCGGCCAGCCGGATCTCGATCATCTGGCGGGCGTAGTTCCACTCGTAGACCGCCGACGCGACGTCGAGGCCCTCGTAGCACTGCAGACGGATCAAGGGCCGGTCCAGGGCCGAGGCCAGTACCTTGGCGATCTCGGTCTTGCCGACGCCCGCCTCGCCTTCGCAGAACAATGGCCGCCCGAGCTTCAGCGCAAGATAGAGCACGGTGGCGAGGCTGCGGTCGGCGATGTAGTCGCCGCCTTTCAGAAGCTCGAGGGTGGCGTCGATGGAGGCAGGCGGAGCGGAGGACATGAAACTCCCGAATACGCTTCAGGCGCCAACGGGCGCCGATGCGTCAGTGTAGCGGATGGGATGGCCCCTCGATATGGTAGGAATCGCGAGATAATTCAAGGATTTGAGAGGCAGCCATGCAGGCGGACTTGTTCAGGGATCGAACAGCGATCGTGACCGGCGGTGCCCGCGGCATCGGGCTCGCCTGCGCCGCCAAGATCGCCGCCGGCGGCGGACGCGTGGCCCTGTGGGATCGCGACATGGACCGCGCCAGGCAGTCCGCGGCCTCCCTGAAGGACGCCATCGCGGTCGAAGTCGACGTGACCAGCGAAGCCTCGGTCGCCCAGGCGCTGGCCGCCACCGAGGACCAGCTCGCGCCGCCCGACATCCTGGTGGCCAGCGCCGGCATCACCGGGCCCAACACGACGGTCGTGAGCTACCCGGTCGATGCCTGGAAGCAGGTGATCGACATCAACCTGACCGGCGTCTTCCTGTGCAACCGCGCCGTGGCAGGCGGCATGGCGATGCGCGGGCGCGGCCGCATCGTCAACATCGCCTCGGTCGCCGGCAAGGAAGGCAACCCGAACGCATCGGCCTACTCGGCCTCCAAGGCCGGCGTGATCGGCCTCACCAAGTCGCTCGGCAAGGAGCTGGCAACGACAGGCGTGCTGGTGAACTGCGTGGCGCCGGCAGTGGTCAAGACCGAGCTCTTCAGCCAGATGACCGAGCAGCACATCCAGTACATGCTCTCCAAGATCCCGATGAACCGTTTCGGCGAGGTCGACGAAGTGGCCGAGATGGTGGCATGGCTTGCGTCCGACCTCTGCACCTTTGCAACCGGCGCCACCTTCGATCTCTCGGGCGGGCGGGCGACGTACTGATGCCGGCTCGGCGACACCCTCGTCGTGAGAAGCGCGCCGCGAGTGCGCGTCTCGAAGCACGGACAATGGTGAGACTGCGGCCCACCCTTCGAGACGCACCGCTGCGCGGTGCTCCTCAGGGTGAGGTCGTGTTGCGGCTGGGCGACATAGTGATCTTGATTCAACAAAATCCTCATCCTGAGGAGCGCGCCGCAGGCGCGCGTCTCGAAGGATGGGCGACAATCGTAATCTATCCCACCCTTCGAGACGCACCGCTGCGCGGTGCTCCTCAGAGTGAGGTCGTGTGCGTTTCAACGATCTGAGAAAGCGGAGATTATCGACATGCAGCTTCACGACCTCACCCTGACTGAGCTTGCCGCCGGCCTCGCCGCCAAGCGCTTCTCCTCGCGCGAGATCGTCGACAGCCTCCTCGGCCGCATCGCCAAGGCGAACGACAAGCTGCACGCCTTCACCGAAGTCTACGCGAAGGAAGCCAAGGCAATCGCCGACGCCGCCGATACCGCGCGTGCGTCGGGCTTCCCCCTGGGGCCGCTGCACGGGCTACCGGTCGCCTACAAGGACCTGTGCGACATCGCCGGAAAGATCGGCACCGGCGGCTCCAAGATGTTCGAGGCGCGCGTGGCGACCGAGACCTCCAACACGGTCGAGCGGCTCACTGCCGCCGGCATGGTGCCGCTCGGCAAGCTGCACATGGTCGAGTTCGCCTTCGGCGGCTGGGGCACCAATCCGCTGATGGGCGCGCCGTGGAATCCCTGGGACCTCGAAAACCCATCGCGTGCCCGGCGGCTCGTCGAGCGGCACCGGCGTGGCGGTGGCCGCCCGCCTGGCGCCGGCCGGCATCGGCAGCGACACCGGCGGCTCGGTGCGCATCCCCTCGGCCTTCAACGGCCTGGTCGGGCTGAAAGTCACGTTCGGGCGCATCGGCCTTTCCGGCACGATGCTGCTCAGCTGGACGCTCGATTCGATCGGGCCGATGGCGCGCTCCGTCGAGGATTGCGCGCTGATGCTGAATGCGCTGGCCGCGCCCGACCCGCGCGATCCGACGACGCTCGACCAGCCGCTGGAGGATTTCGCCGCGGCGGCCAAGCCGGGCTCGATCGAAGGCATGCGCGTGGCCATTCCCGACACCAAGCAGCTGCCGAACTTCATGCACCCCGATGTCACCAAGGCCTGGCAGACGGCCGGCCTGATCTTCGAGAGCCTGGGCGCCACGGTCGAGGCAGTGCGGATGCCCGACTGGTATTTCGACCTGTCGCGGCCGGCCGGAACGATCATCGCTTCCGAGGCCTACTCGCTGCATCGCGATTATATCGAGAATATGAACAAGGCGATCGGACCCGGCGTCCGCATGCGCGCGCAGACGGCGAAAAGCTTCCTGGCCGGCGCCTATGCCGAGGAGATTCGCGCCATGGCCAGTCGCCGGCGTGCCTACACCGAATGGATGAAGCCCTACGATGCCGTGCTGCTGCCGACCATGGCCGTGCCGGCGATTCCGCTTGCCGAGGTCGACGAGAGCCTCGCCGATCCCGGGCTATCTCACGCGACCGGCCAACTATCTCGGCCTGTGCAGCCTCGCCATGCCCTCGGGTCAGTCGGGCGGCCTGCCGATCGGCATCCAGATCGTCGGCAAGCCCTTCGCCGAGCGCGACGTGCTGCGGCTGGGCAAGGCCTTCCAGGACGCGACCGACTTCCACCGCCTGTCGCCGGACCTCACGGCACTCGGACTCTGAGCCGGTGTCCTGGGCCCGGGCAATTTCCGCAATTTCCGCTACCCCGCTAGTGCCCCTGCAATGGACTGCACCCCTTGGATGAGACAGCAAGACTGCGGACAGAGACAGCAAAGACTGCCGACAATTTCTCGAGCAAAGTCTCTGCAGGGAATTTCCGCCAATTTCCGCCGTTTCGCGGCAGGGTCGAAAAGGCCGCTATTTCCTAGGGATTGGAGATTTCCGGCATTTCCGGCATTTCCGCCGCTCATTTTGCGTCTCGTCCAAAGCCGTCGTGGACGGCGAACAAAGACGCTGCGCGCGGAGTTTACCCCGAGATATTCGAGGGGCGCTCCGGTCGAGACGACGGAAATCTTCATGTGCCCGCCTGCTGGCTGTCCGAAGGACAAGTATGGCGTCCTGCAGTAATAGTCAAGTATTTAGTTAGCAATACTCATAGAGTGGGGTCGTGCGCGCCCAGCGACGACTGGACGGTTAACGCTGCGGCATGCCCTGCGGCACGATGGTCTCGACGATCGACGAATCGAGCGCCTCGTAGTCGTGGTAGCCGATCGCTTGGTAGAGCTCGGCGCGGGTCTGCATGTCGGCCAGCATGTTCTGCGTGCCGCCATCGCGCCGCAGCGCCGCATAGAGCCTGGCCTGCGCCTTGTTGGCGACCCTGAGAGAGGACACGGGCCAGATCACTATCTTGTAGCCCATCGCTTCGAACTCAGCCGCGGTGAAGAACGGCGTCTGGCCGAACTCCGTCATGTTGGCCAGCAGCGGAACGCCCGGCATCGCCTTGGCGAAGGCGCGGAACATCTCGGCATTGATCAGAGCCTCGGGGAAGATCGCGTCGGCCCCGGCCTCGAGGTAGCGCCGCGCGCGGGCCACGGCGCCGTCGATGCCTTCGCTCGCCGCGGCGTCGGTCCGGGCGATGATGAAGAGATGGCGGCGCGCCCTGGCGGCGGCGGCCACCTTGGCGGCCATGTCCTGCGGATCCGCGAGCTTCTTATTGTTCAGATGACCGCACTTCTTGGGCAGGATCTGGTCCTCGATATGCACTGCGCCGGCGCCGGCGTCCTCGAAGGCGCGCACCATGTGCATGACATTCAGCGCCTCGCCGTAGCCGGTGTCGCCGTCGGCCAGCAGCGGCAGGCCCGAGGCGCGCGCGAGCTGGCGGATGAAGAAGCAGACCTCGTCGACCGTGATGACGCCGAGATCGGGCAGGCCCATCGAGGCGGTCATGGCCGCGCCTGAGAGATACAGAGCGTCGAAGCCTGCCGCGCGGGCCTGCAGCGCCGCCATGCCGTTATGGGCGCCCGGCAGTTGCAGGATGCCGGGCCGGCCCAGCAGGGCGCGAAAGCGCTCGCCGGCCGGCACGGTCGGCAGATCGGCAGCGACGAGATACGGCATTCCATCCTCCTCAAAAACTTTCAGCGCCGCGGTCGCCCGCCCCGCCATCCGACCAGCAGGCCGGCACCCACGATCAAGGCGGTGCCGAGCCAAGTATAGATATCGGGCACCTCGGCGAACATGAGGTAGCCCACGATGACCGAGCCGATGATCTGCGTGTAGTTGAAGGGCGCCACGAAGTTGGCCGAGGCATAGGTCATCGCCCGCGCCACGCAGTAATGACCGAGCCCACCCAGCGCGCCCAAGGAGCAGAGCAACAGCCAGTCGCGCCAGTCGACCGGCGTCTTCCACACGAACGGCACCAGGGCCGACAGCAGGATGGCGCCCAGCAGCACGCTGTAGAAGATCGACGTCGCGGGATGATCAACGCCCGCCAGGCGGCGGATGATGATCTGATAGATCGCGTAGCAGATGGCGCTGCCCAGCAGCAGCACGGAGGCCCACTGGAAAAGCGCGCTGCCCGGCCGGATAACCACCAGCACGCCCACGAAGCCGACCACGACGGCGGCGACCCGCATGGGCGTGATGCGTTCGCCCAGGATCGGCCAGGCCAGGAACACCACAGCGAGCGGCGCCACGAAACTGATCGATATCGCCTCCGCCACGCCGACATATTTGACGGCGGAGAAGAAGAACAGGGTCGACAGCAGCATCATCACCGAGTTCACGAACTGCGAGCCGATGCGGCGCGTGCGGAACAGGCCGAGCCCCATGCGCGGCATGAACACCAGCGCCACGAGCACGAGATGGACGACGATGCGGAACCAGACGATCTGCAGCGGATCGTAGGTCGCGGCCAGCAGCTTCACGAAACCGTTCATGATCGGGAACAGCGCGCAGGCCGCGCACATGAACAGCACGCCGAACAAGGGCCGCGACGACCGGCCGGGTGGCGGGAGCGCAGCCATGGCCGCTCAGCCGATGAAGCGCTCGAGGGCGCCCAGCAGCAGGGTACCGGCGGTCGCGATCACAATCAGAGAGGCGGCGATGGCGGTGAAGCGGCCGATCTCGCGCGACCGGCCGTCGCCGATGATGAGGCGGTGCGCCATCATCGACGCCATGCCGACGGCCGCCAGGGTGATGGCCATGCCGACCGCGATGGCGACCACGCCGATAATGCCTGCCCACAGCACGCCAAGCGCCAGCGACAGCAGGATCACGACCAGGCACCCGCACAGGGTGCGATGCCCGCCGCCGTCAGCAGCAGCCATCCGGCCAGCGTGCGCTGCGCCGGATGCTGGTGATGATGATCGTGATCGGGATGATGATCGGCATCGCCGTGAGCGTGTTCATGAAGATGCCCGCTGATGCCCGCCCACAGGCGCCAGAAGCCGATCAGCAGGATCAGGGTGTAGGAAACGATCTCGATGTTGCGCACCTCGCGCAAGGCCCCGAACAGGCCGAACACGGCGAAGGTCTTCAGCCCGCCGGCCAGCAGCAAGGCTGCAAGCGTATGGGTGAAGGCGATCCAAGTGCCGGCGAAGATGCCCTCGATCCAGGCGCGCGGTCGCTTGCTGTCGAGGAAATAGGCCACGACTACCGCCTTGCCATGGCCAGGACCCAGGGTATGGACGACACCGTAGCCGAAGCACACGGCGATCAGGGTCCAGAGCGCAAGCGACCCCGAGCCCGACTTGATGTCCCGAAGCGACGTCGACAGGGATTGCTGGATGCGTCGCTGATAGTCGGCCGAGAACCGCGCCAGCTCGGCCACGCCGTCGCTGAACACCAGCGCGCCGGTCAGCGCCAGCAGCAACAACACACCCATCCACAGGACCGGGGAGCGCAGCAGGACAGGTTTTACGGCAGCCGGCATGTCACCGAATTGGCAAACACCGGATGGCCGCGCACGAACTCGGCCTTGTAGCTCGGATGCTTGGCGAGCTTGCAGCCGGCGGGCACGGAGGCCTTGTCGACCTCGATGCGAATGAAATCGTCAGGATCGAAGGTCGTGATCGAGACGAGCTTGCTGGGCTCGGGTAGCGCGAAGCGCATGACATAAACGAGGTTGCGCGGCCCCGTCTTGCGCGGCGCCTCAGGATTGTCGACCCGCTTGTTGGCCGGCATCGGCATGCCGGCAGCGTCGCCGGCTGAGCGATCCCACTCGGGCGGCACGAAGCTCGCCGGATCGTCGATGCGGGCGGCGAATTCCGGCGGCTTGAGTGGGCGGAAATCCTTGGCCCCGGTGTTGATCCAGCTCAGGTACCCGACCTTCTTGAACTCCGGCATCATCTCGCCGGCCAGCAGTTTGGCTTCGGGCGCCGAGATCTTGCCGTCATGATCCTCATCGATCAGCGGGATCTCGATCTCGCTCGAGAACGGATCGAACCGCCATTCGATTTCGACATGGGTGTATTTGCCGTCCTTCGCTACGACGCGGACAAGCTGCTGGATCCAGATATGCGGGTGCGCCATCGCCATGGCTGGCGTAAGCAGGCCGGCGAGCGCGATGACAAGGGCGAGGGCAAGCCTCAAGCCACGGCCTCGCGCGGCACCGTTCGCGGCTTGCCGTCCTCGTCGATCGCCACGAAGACGAAGGTGCCGTGGGTGACGCGGATGTCGATGTTGTCATGACGTCGCTGGACGACGGTTTCCAGGCCGATGGTGATCGAGGTCCGGCCGATCTTCTCGACTTCGCCGTAGATCGAGACCATGTCGCCCACCTTGATCGGCTCGACGAAGGTCATGGCCGTGATCGCCACGGTGGCGACGCGGCCCTTTGCCACCCTGGCCGCCAGCGCCCCGCCTGCCACGTCCATCTGCGACAGCACCCAGCCGCCGAAAATATCGCCGTTGCCGTTCATATCGGCGGGCTGCGGCATGGTCCGGACGATCGGGTCGCGGCGGCTTTCGGCCATCAGGACTCCCTCTGCGAGGTGTCATCCTGAGCGGAGCGAAGGCCGCGCGCGATGACAACTAATGTTGATTTTCCGCGATTTTCCTACCATACCCGTGTTGTACCGGCCACCAAGCGATCCCCTCGCGCGGCCGAGGAAAGATAAGAACCAGCCCATGGCCAAAAACGGCGATCTGTTCGATCGGTCGGGCGGCAAGCGTACCGCAGCGACCAAGGATACTTCATACACCGCGCGCGACATCGAGGTGCTGGAAGGGCTGGAGCCTGTCCGCAAGCGCCCCGCCATGTATATCGGCGGCACCGACGAGCGGGCGCTCCATCACCTCGTGGCCGAGGTGCTCGACAACTCCATGGACGAGGCGGTCGCCGGCCACGCCGACACGATCCATCTCGAGGTGCTGAGCGGCAACCGCGTGCTGGTGCGCGACAACGGCCGCGGCATGCCCGTCGACCCGCATCCCAAGTTCAAGAACAAGTCGGCTCTCGAAGTCATCCTCACGATGCTGCACTCCGGCGGCAAGTTCAACAGCAAGGTCTATGCGACGTCCGGCGGCCTGCATGGTGTCGGCGTGTCGGTGGTCAATGCGCTGTCCGACGAACTCGTCGTCGAAGTCGCGCGCGATCGCCAGTCTTTCACGCAAAGCTTCTCGCGCGGCAAGCCCGTCACCAAGCTGAAGTCGGCCGGCCCTGCTCCCAACCGGCGCGGCACCACGGTGACGTTCCATCCCGATCCGCAGATCTTCGCAAGCTCGTCTTCCAGCCCGAGCGTCTCTATCGCATGGCGCGCTCCAAGGCCTACCTGTTCCGCGGCGTCGAGATCCGCTGGAAATGCGACAAGTCGCGTACTGCCCAAGGACGGCTCTATCCCGGAAGAGGAATCGTTCCATTTCCCCGGCGGCCTGAAAGACTACCTGACCTCGGAGATCGGCGAGCGCCCGACCGTGGTGCCGCAGCCCTTCGCCGGCGAGGCGAAGAGCGAGACCAACGGCTCGGCGGGCGGCAAGGTCGAATGGGCCGTGTGGTGGCCGGCCGACGAGGAAGGCTTCGTCCGCTCCTACTGCAATACCGTGCCGACGCCCGATGGCGGCACGCATGAATTGGGCTTCCGCAGCGCCCTGCTGCGCGGCCTGAAGCGCTACGCCGAGCTCACCGGCAACCGCAAGGGTTCGGTCATTACCGCCGACGACGTGATCGAAGGTGCCGCCGGCCTCGTCTCGGTGTTCATCGAGCAGCCGCAGTTCCAGGGCCAGACCAAGGAGCGGCTGGTCAGCGTCGAGGCGACCAAGCTGGTCGAGACCATCGTCGGCGACAATTTCGAGCACTGGCTGACCGGCGACAAGGAAGCCGGCACCGTGCTGCTGGAGCACGTCGTCGCCAAGGCCGAGGAGAGGCTGCGCCGCAAGCAGGATCGCGAGCAGCTGCGCAAGACCGCGACGCGCAAGCTCCGCCTGCCCGGCAAGCTCGCCGACTGCAGCAACACCGCCTCGGCCGGCACCGAGATATTCCTGGTCGAGGGCGATTCGGCCGGCGGCTCAGCCAAGGCCGCGCGCAACCGCGAAACCCAGGCCATCCTGCCGCTGCGCGGCAAGATCCTGAACGTGGCGAGCGCCAGCGCCGACCGGCTGCGCGAGAACCAGGAAATCCAGGATCTCATCCAGGCCCTGGGCTGCAGCACCGGCGAGCACTACAGCGACGAGCGGCTGCGCTACGAGCGGGTCATCATCATGACCGACGCCGACGTCGATGGCGCGCATATCGCCTCGCTGCTGATGACCTTCTTTTATCGCGAGATGCCGAAGCTGATCGAGAACGGCCACCTCTTCCTCGCCCAGCCGCCGCTGTTCCGGCTGAGCAAGGGCGATCGCATCGAGTACGCCCGCGACGAGCAGCACAAGGACGAGCTGGTCCGTGACGTCTATGGCGGCGGCAAGGTCGACATCACGCGCTTCAAGGGGCTGGGCGAGATGCAGTCGGTTCACCTGCGCGAGACCACGATGGATCCGACTCGGCGCATCCTGCTCAAGGTCGACGTACCGACGACGGTGGATGCCGAGGCCCGCCGCGAGGGGATGCAGACGCGCACGCTGGTCGAGGACCTGATGGGCCGCAAGCCGGAAAAGCGCTACGCCTTTATCCAGGAGAACGCCCGTTTTGCGCGCGACCTCGACGTCTGACCGGGCTTACAGCCGGCTGACGAAGTGCACGCGGCAATGTGACGTGAAGCGGCCAGTGATGACGCCTATCTTGGTTGGTGCGCGGTAAGGAGGATTCCCGCATGCATTTCAGGAACAAGATCGCTGCCCTGCTGTCGCTGGTTATGCTTTCGGCGTGCACTCCCCCTTCCTCCTCCTCTTCCGCGGCGGTCATCGGCGGCACCTACTATGCGGTGCAGTATGACTTTGCAGAATTCTTCGCCGCGACCGACCATCGGAATTTCCAGGTCATCCTCGTCGGCAATCCCTTCCCGGACATGGACCCCAACACGGTGGCGCGCGACCTGTTGCCGGTCATGCAGGCCGCCAAGCCGCGGCCGGCGCTCACCTTCACCTACGAGGCCGCTCCCGAACGGCCGCATCCCTGGTACCGGCTGGTGCTGGTGTTCGATTCGGCACCCGATCTCGGCTCCTACTCGGTGTGCAATGGCGAGACGCGAACGGGACCGCACCGCCCCGGCCTCTTCTATGTCTATGCCGTCTATTGTCGAAACGACCAGGCGATGTCGGAAACCACCGCGTGGGTGCAGGCGACCGGCCCGGACGATCCGAGGGTCAATGCGCTCTTCCGCCAGTTGTTCCAGGTCGTGTTCACCGACTCTCCGGCCTATGGTCGCAATCTGAACGGCCGTGGAGGAATGCGGCAATAGATTGGTCCTGTGCCTCTCCCGCCAGGGGGAGAGGCCGGTGCAGGGGAATCGATGTGCGTAGCCCCCTCACCCGCCCTCTCTCCCTGTCGGGGCAGGGCTATCGCCAATGCAATTTCCTCGTCTCGACCGGAGCGCGAAGCGCGGAGTGGAGAGACCTTCTCTCAACAATAAGCGGCTTGTCGTTGAGAGAAGGTCTCTCCACTCGGGCCTTCGGCCCTCGGTCGAGACGACGGAAGTCGTCATATGCGATAGCCCTGCTGGCGGGGGAGAGGAGAATGAGGGAGCGACTCGCACGGCAATGTGACATGCAGTGACCGCCTGCAGGCGTATCGTTATGGTGCGCGGCAAGGAGAACGTCTGTATGCCCTTCAAGAACAAGATTGCCGCCGCCCTCTTCGCCCTTGTCGCTGTTCCGGTCGCCGCCGCTTCCGCCGCCGTCATCGGCGGCACTTACTATGCCCCGCAATACGATTTCGGCGAATTCTTCGCCGCGACCGACCATCGGAATTTCCAGGTCATCCTGGCCGGCAACCCTTTCCCGGGCGTAGATCCCAACACGGTCGCCAACGCGCTTCTGCCGGCCATGCAGGCCGCCAAGCCGCGACCGGCGCTCACTTTCACCTACGACGCACCGGTCGAAAGGCCGCGCCCGGACTATCGCCTGGTGCTGGTTTTCGATTCCGCGCTCGATCTCGGCTCGGATTCGGTGTGCCGGGGCGCCACCCGCTTCAAGCAGGGCCAGCCGGGCCTTTTCTATCTCTACGCCGTCTATTGCCGCAACGACCAGCCCATGTCGGAGACGACGGCCTGGACGCCGGCCACCGGTCCGGACGATCCGCGCATTCAGCAGCTCTTCCGTGAACTGTTCCAGGTGGTGTTCAGCAACTCGGCGGCGCTGCGGCCGCTGAATGGTCGCGGGGGCAGGTTCTAGCGCCAAAGAGAGCTTCGCTCTTGAAAAGCGGGGCTGAGTCCGCTTCCACTCCTGTGTCTCGTCGCGGGTGAGGTTGATAGGAGTGGAAATGCAGACGCTACAGGATCGGCACATTGTGGTGACCGGCGGCACCGGCGCGCTCGGCGCGGCGGTCGTGCTGAAATTCATCGAGGCGGGCGCGGTGTGCCACATCCCGGCGATTGAAAGCACGGCCCCGGCCGGCCGGCTTCCGGACAGCAAGCAGGTCAGCATCGCCCCGAACGTCGATCTCTCCGACGAGGGCTCCGTCGACGCCTTCTACGCCAGGCTGCCGCCGCTTCATGCCGTCGTGAACATCGCCGGCGGATTTGCCTATGCACCCATCGCCGACAGTCCGGCCAAGGTCCTGCAGCAGCAGATCTCCATGAACCTCGTGTCCTGCGTGCTGAGTTGCCGGGCCGCGGTGGCCAATTTCCGCAAAGGCAGCCCGGATGGCATCAAGAGGGGCGGACATATCGTCAATATCGCCGCCCGCCCGGCCCTCAATCCTCGCCAGGGCGCCAACATGACAGCCTACACCGCCTCCAAGGCCGCAGTCGCCGCCTTCACCGTCGCCCTGGCCGAGGAGCTCAAGAACGAGAACATTTCAGTCATCGCCCTTGCGCCATCGACGCTCGACACGCCGGCAAATCGCAAGGACATGCCGACCGCCAAGCACGACACCTGGGTCAAGCCCTCGGCGATCGCCGAGCTGATCGTGGCGCATTGCAGCCTGACGGAGACCATCAATTCGGGCGCGCTGATGCCGGTCTATGGAAGGGCCTGAGCGCTCCACAGGCAAGCTCTGCTAACCAGACGACAATGGCTGCCTGGTACGCCCTCGCCGACGTCTTCCTGTCCCGTCTCGATGCCGAGCGCGCGCACGGCATCGCCCTGCGCGCGCTCAAGAGCGGCCTGCTGCCCGCTGACCAGCGAGCCGATCCTCCGTCGCTGGCCGTCAAGGTGTGGGGCCGCACCTTGCCCAACCCGATCGGGCTGGCGGCAGGCTTCGACAAGAACGCCGAAGTCCCCGACGCCCTGCTCGGTCTCGGCTTCGGCCTGGTCGAGATCGGCAGCGTTACGCCCCGGCCGCAGGAAGGAAATCCCCGCCCGCGGCTGTTCCGCCTGCCCGAGGATCGAGGCGTCATCAACCGCATGGGCTTTCCCGGCCATGGGCTAGACGCCGCCCGCTCGCGGCTCGCCATCCGTCCGCGCCGCGGTTTTGTCGGCGTCAATGTCGGCGCCAACAAGGACAGCACCGACCGCGCGGCCGATTACGTCGCCTGCAGCGTGGCCCTGGCGCCCTACGCCGACTATCTCGTGTGCAACGTTTCCTCGCCCAACACGCCGGGCCTGCGCAACCTCCAGGGCCGCACCCAGCTCGCCGACCTCTTGAAGCGCGTGCAGGACGCCATTGCCGCCAGGCCGGTGCCGCTCCTGGTCAAGATCGCGCCGGACGCCGACGGACGACGACCTCGACGATATCGTCGCGGTCTGCCGCGAGCTCGGCATGGACGGCATCATCGTCGGCAACACCACGCTGGCGCGGCCCCCGTCACTGCGCTCGACACGCCGCGACGAGACCGGCGGTCTTTCGGGCGCCCCGCTCACGGCGCTCGCCACGGAAGTGCTGCGCCGCACCGCGCAGCGGGTCGAAGGCCAGTTTCCCCTGGTCGGCTGCGGCGGCATCGGCTCGGGCGCCGACGCCTACGCCAAGATCCGCGCCGGTGCGACGCTGGTGCAGTTCTACTCGGCCATGGTCTACGAAGGTCCGCCGCTCGTCCGCTGCATCAAGGACGAGCTTGCGGCGCTGCTGGCGCGCGACGGCTTTGCAACAGTGGCCAATGCGGTAGGCGCCGATCTGTAGCTACGACAAGCGACGATCGTTGTGCCTCGCTGCGCTCGGCGCCGGTCGGGATGACGGAAGGTCTTGTAAAATGCGATAGCCCTGCCCGGCGGAGGGAACACGATCAGCAGACCTGCACCGCGGAAATCACGGTGGCAGACGTGCGGCAGATCACCCCTTACACTCCAATCCGGGAGGAAACGTGCCGCTCTGGATACCGATAACGGTCGCCGCTGCGCTGTTTCAGAACATCCGCACGACGATGCAGCAGAAGATTCGCGGCATCCTGAGCGTCGATGGGGCCAACTTCGTGCGCTATCTCTACGGCGCGCCGCTGGCGCTGGGCATGCTGGCCTTCCTCGTGTTCGGCACCGGCCGGCAGGTGCCGTCGATCTCGCTGCTTTTCCTCGGCGCTGGTGACCATCGCCGGCGTCGCCCAGATCGTGGCGACCTCGCTGATGATCCACGCTTTCTCGCTGCGCAACTATGCCGTCGGCACGGTCTATTCCAAGACCGAGACGGTGTTCGTGGCCCTCTATGCCACCTTCATCGCCAGCGAACCGCTGAAGTTCGGCGCCTGGATGGGCATCCTGGTCTGCCTGGGCGGCGTGGTGATCCTGAGCCTGCGCGGCTCCTTCGCCAACGTCCGCAGCGTGCTGGCCGACCTCACGCACAAGGGCGCGCGGTACGGCATCCTGTCCGGCGCGATCTTCGCCATCGCCGCCGGCACCATCCGCGAGGCGTCCAAGGTCCTGCCCGACGGCGACTTCATGATCCGCGGCATCACCGTGCTCGCCTGCATGAATACCATCCAGATCGTGCTGATGGCGGCCTATCTTGCCCGCCGCGACCGGCCGCAGCTCGGCAAGGTATGGTTCAACTGGCGCTCGTCGGCCTGGGTCGGCATTTTCAGCGTGCTCGGTTCGGCCGGCTGGGCGCTCGCCATGACGCTCGAGAACGCGGCGCTGGTGCGTGCCGTCGGTCAGATCGAGCTTGTCTTCACCTTCATAGCCTCGCACGTTGTGCTGAAGGAGAGGCCATCGGCCGGCGAGTGGGTCGGCAGCATCCTCGTGGTGGGCGGCGTCGTCCTTATCCTCATTGCCCGGTGAACCGATGACGGAAACCAACCCCCGGCCCCTGCACGGCCTGCGCGTCCTGGACTTCTCGACCACCATCGCCGGCCCGCACTGCGGTCGCCTGCTGGCCGACATGGGCGCCGACGTGATCAAGGTCGAAGCGCCCGAAGGCGACCTGATGCGGAGCCGCCCCGTGCAGCGCGACGGCGCGGGCACGATGTTCGGCCAGCTCAATGCCGGCAAGCGCTCGATCGTGCTCGATCTCAAGCGGCCCGAGTCGATCGCCGCGATCAAGAAGCTCGTGGCCAAGGTCGATGTCGTGCTCGAGAACTACCGGCCGGGCGTCATGAAGCGGCTGGGCATCGACTATCCGGAGCTGGCGAAGGTCAATCCCCGCCTCGTCTATTGCGCGATCTCGGGCTACGGCCAGACCGGACCGGCCGCCGGGCGGCCGGCCTACGCGCCGGTGATCCACGCCTCGACGGGCTACGACATGGCGCATCTTTCCTACCAGCAGGGCCGCGGGCGGCCGGACAATTGCGGCATCTTCGTCGCCGACTATGCCAGCGGCGCCTACGCCATGGGCGCCATCCTGGCCGCGTTCCACCAGTGCAACGCCACCGGCAAGGGCCAGATGGTCGACGTCTCGATGTTCGAGACCCTGGTCGGCATGCTGCTGGGCGAGGTCAACCGTGCTCAGTTCGACTTCGAGACGCCGTCGCGGCCGATGTACGGGCCGATCGAGGCCAGCGACGGCTACGTCATGCTGGCGACGGCAAGCGAGCGCACCTTCCAGGACATGGCGACCGCCGCGGGGCGGCGCGACTGGCTCACCGATCCGCGCTTCGAGAAATACGCCGACCGGCGCATGAACTGGGCTGAGTTCGTCGACGAATTCGAGCAGTGGTCGCGGAAGCTCACGGTCAAGGAATGCGTCGCGGCGCTGGAGAAGCACGGCGTGCCCTGCTCGCCCTATCTTACCGTGAGCGAGGCGCTCCGGGACCCGCAGGTCGAGCACCGCGGCTCGCTCTGCACCATCGAGGACAGCGCCGGCGCCTACCAGTCGCCCGCCCCGCCCTTCCGCTTCTCCGGCTCGGCCCTGCAAAGCGGCCCCAAGGTCGCCGGCCTGGGCGAGCACACCGCAAGCGTGCTGGCCGAAGCCGGTCTCAGCGAGGCCGAGATCAAGGCCCTGGTCAAATGATCGACCCGCGCACGCCCATCCTGGTCGGTTGCGGCCAGATCACGGACGTCACGGGCAAGCCTTCCAGCGAGCGGTCCAATGTCGCCTTCTGCGCCGAGGCGGCAGGCATCGCCCTCGCGGACGCGCGCGCCGCGGTCGGCGCCGCAGCCCTTGGCCGCGAGATAGATGCCGTGGCGGTCCTCGAATTCTTTCCCGACATCAGCCCGCGCTTCGCCTCGCCGTTCGGCCGCTGCAGCAACCCGCCCAAGAGCGTCGCCAACCGCCTGGGCGCCACGCCGCGGCAGCTGCTTTACACCCACTCCGGGGGCAACATGCCCCAGTACCTGGTCAACCGTTTTGCCGAGGAGATCGCGAGCGGCGAGACCGAGCTGGCGCTGATCTGCGGCGCCGAGCTCCTGCGCTCGACGCAGCACGCCCGCAAGGCCGGCCTCGCGATCGACTGGACCGAGGATCCCGGCGGCGAGCCGACGCGGATCGGCGACAAGCGCTTCGGCTTCTCCGACGAGGAAGCGCGGCACGAGCTCAGGGCCGCGATCCATTTCTATCCCCTGCTGGAGAACGCCATCCGCGGCGGCCTGAAGCGCGACCTCGCCAGCCACATGACCGCCATGGGCCGGCTGTTCGAGCGCCTGGCCGCCGTCGCTCGCGACAATCCGCTGGCGACGCGGCGCGAGGGATTCAGCGCCGAGCGGCTGGCCACGATCTCCGAAGACAATCGCTGGATCTGCTTCCCCTACCCGAGGCTGATGAATTCCAACGCCATCATCGACCAGGCGGCGGCGATTCTGGTGACCTCGGTCGGCAAGGCGCGCGAACTGGGCATTCCGCAGGATCGCTGGGTATTCCTGCATGGCTGCGCCGACGGCGTCGACACCTGGGTCGTCTCCGAGCGCGAGCGCCTCGACGCCTCGCCCGCGATCAAGGGCTGCGCGCGTCTGGCATTGGAGATGGCCGGCAAGACGGTGGCCGACGTGGCCGCCTTCGACCTCTACAGCTGCTTCCCATCGGCCGTCGAAGTGGCGATGAAGGAGATCGGCATCGCCGACGACGATCCGAGGCCGATCAGCGTGACCGGCGGCCTGCCGTTCTTCGGCGGCCCGGGCAACAACTACGTCACCCACTCGATCGCCGAAATGATGAACGTCGTGCGCAGGAAGCCCGGCGCGTTCGGCATGGTGACGGCCAACGGAAACTACCTCACCAAGCATTCCGCCGGCCTCTATTCGACCGAGCCGATCGAGGGCCCGTGGCGCCGCGAGGACCCGAAGAAACTCCAGGCCGAGCTCGACGCACGGCCGAGGCAGCACGTGAACACCAAGCCGAGCGGCAGCGGCACGATCGAGACCTATTGCGTCGCCTACGGCAAGAACGCGCCGGAGAGGGCCTACATCTTCGGCCGTCTCGATGGATCGGGCGATCGCTTCGTCGCCATGGTCGGCCACGATTCCGCGTTGCTATCCGACATGCTGACGAAGGAACAGCTTGGGCGTAGAGTGTCTGTGAGCGAGATGGACGGCCACAACGTCTTCACGCCAACCTCATCCTGAAGAGCCGCGCGCAGCGCAGCGTCTCGAAGGATGGGCCACGAACGGGGTGCTCGTTCCCACCCTTCGAGACGCGGCCCTGCGGGCCGCTCCTCAGGGTGAGGTGAGCGGGTTGCTTAACTTGAGGAAACGAACCATGCCGAACATGCTCAACGCCGCGCAGACGGCCGAGTTCAACGACAAAGGATTTACCTACGCCCGCGGCCTGTTCGCGCCCGACGAGGTGAAGCTCCTCACGGACGCTATGGAGCAGGATCCGGCCGTGCGGTCGAGCATCCTCGACCGCCGCGACGGCGAGGGCCGCTCGACGCGCATCGCGCTGTGGAACCGCGCTGGCGACAGCGTCTATGGCCTGGCGGCGCGCTGCCAGCGTATGGTCGACACCTCGACGGCACTGCTGGGTGGGCCGGTCTATCACTACCAGTCCAAGCTCACGGCCAAGGAGCCCGAGGTGGGCGGCGCTTGGGAATGGCACCAGGATTACGGCTACTGGTACTACAACGGCTGCATCCGGCCCGACCTGCTGTCGGTCATGGTGGCGCTCGACAAGACCACGCGTGAGAACGGCTGCCTGCAGATCGCCAGCGGCTCGCACAAGCTCGGCCGCATCGACCACACGCCGCTGTCGCCGACCCAGAACGAGGTCGACCCCAAGCGCATGCCCTACATCCTCGAGCAGTGCCCGATCGAGTATTGCGAGCTCGAGGCCGGCGATGCGCTGATCTTCCACTGCAACGCCATCCATCGCTCCGACGCCAACCGCTCGGCCAACCGGCGCTGGACCCTGCTGATCTGCTACAACAGGGTCGACAACGACACGATCATCAAGACCGACGACCGCTACTTCGTGCCGCTCGAGACGGTCGACGACGGCGCGCTGCGCAGCGCCGGCCTGCGCTTCGCCAGCGGCGACAACGCCGAGCACTTCGCACGCCGGCCCTACGTGCCGGATCTGCGCAAGGCGTCTTAGATCGCACGACGTTTGTTACGAACGTGGTGTCATCCCGAGCGTAGCGAGGGACCTTTGGCGATACCGACTAAAGGTCCCTCGCTACGCTCGGGATGACAGCGTTGGGTATCGAAGCCTTATCCTTCTAGGACCCCAGCCGCTCCAGCGCCATGCTCAGGCGGGCGCGGGTCTGTTCGGCCTGAGCGCGGCGCTCGCGCTGTTCCTCGACGACCTCCTCCGGCGCCCGCGACACGAAGTTGGCGTTGCCGAGCTTGGCGTCGATCTTGGCGATCTCGTCGGCCAGCTTCTTGATCTCCTTCTGCAGCCGCGCGACTTCGGCCTTGAGGTCGATGACGTCGCCCACCGGGAGTGCATAGGCCGCCTCGCCCACCACGATCTGCAACGCGGCCTTGGGCGCGACCGTGGCGGCTTCGATGCCCTCGACCCGCGACAACCGCTCGATCGCGGCGCGATGAACATCGAGGCGCTTCTGCGTCGCCTCGTTGGCGCCCACGACCAGGAGTTTCAGCTTGGCGCCGGCCGGCACGTTCAGCTCGGCGCGCGCCGAGCGGATGTCGGAGATCAGCTTCACCAGCCAGCCGATCTCGTCGCCGCTGGCCGCATCGATCGACGTCGGCACCGGCCAGGGCTGACCGATCAGCATGCCGTGCTCGGCGCGATGGCCGAGCTTGTCCCACAGCTCCTCGGTGATGAACGGCATCACCGGATGCAGGAGTTTGACAGTCTCGCGCAGCACGAAAGCGGTGACGGCGCGCGTCTCATCCTTGTCCGGCCCGTCGTCACCCTGCAGGACCGGCTTGGAGAGCTCGACATACCAGTCGCAGACGATGCCCCAGATGAATTCGTAGAGCGCGGTGGCGGCATCGTTCAGGCGGAATTCCGCCAGCGCCTTGTCGACCGAAGCGTTGGCGCGCGAAAGCTCGCCCAGCACCCATTTGTTGACCGTGAGCTTCGCCGACGCAGGATCGAAGTCCACCGGCAGTGCCGCGCCGTTCATCTCTGCAAAGCGCGTCGCATTCCACAGCTTGGTCGCGAAGTTGCGCGAGCCCTCGACGCGCGAGGCCGAAAGGCGCAGGCGCCCGGCCTGCGATGCCGCCATCGACGCCATGGTGAAGCGGAGCGCATCGGCACCGTATTTGTCGATGAGCTCCAGCGGGTCGACGATGTTGCCCTTGGACTTCGACATCTTCTGGCCCTTCTCGTCCGTCACCAGCCCGTGCAGGTAGACGGTGCGGAACGGCACCTCGGTCATGAACTGCATGCCCATCATCATCATGCGGGCGACCCAGAAGAACAGGATGTCCCAGCCCGTCACCAGCACGCTGGTCGGGTAGTACTTCTTGAGCTCGATGGTCTGGTCGGGCCAGCCCAGGGTCGAGAACGGCCACAGCGCGGAGCTGAACCAGGTGTCGAGCACGTCGGGATCGCGCACCAGCGCCACGTCCTTGCCGTAGTGCCTGCGCGCCTCTTCCTTCGCCTCGTCCTCCGACAGCGCCACGAACACTTGTCTGTCCGGCCCGTACCAGGCCGGAATCTGATGGCCCCACCAGAGCTGGCGCGAGATGCACCACGGCTCGATGTTCTCCATCCAGCGGAAGAACTCGTCGCGCCCGCGCTCGGGCACGAATTTCACCCGTCCGTCGCGCGCCGCCGCGATCGGCGCCTCGGCGAGCTTCTTGGCGTCGGCGTACCATTGCTCGGTCAGGAAAGGCTCGACCGGCACGCCGCCGCGGTCGCCGTAGGGCACGGCGTGGGTATGCGGCTCGATCTTCTCGAGAAGGCCCAGCTGCCTCCATGTCCGCCACGATCCTCTTGCGCGCCTCGAAGCGGTCGAGCCCGCGGTATTTCTCCGGCGCCTTGTCGTTCAGCCGGGCGAACTTGTCGAAGATGCTGATGGCTTCGAGGTTGTGCCGGCGGCCCACCTCGAAATCGTTGAAGTCGTGCGCCGGCGTTATCTTGACCGCGCCCGACCCCTTTTCGGGATCGGAGTATTCATCGGCCACGATCGGGATGCGGCGGCCGACCAGCGGCAGGATGGCGTGCTTGCCGATCAGGTGCTTCCACTTGGGATCGTCTGGATGCACCGCGACGCCGGTGTCGCCCAGCATCGTCTCGGGCCGCGTCGTCGCCACAACGATGTGCTCGTCGCTGCCCTCGATGGGATAGCGGAAGTACCACAGGCTGCCCCTGACCTCGCGCAATTCGACCTCGAGATCGGAGATCGCCGTCAGCATCTTGGGATCCCAGTTGACCAGCCGGTTGTCCTTGTAGATCAGGCCCGCCTTGTAGAGATCGACGAACACCTTCAGCACCGCGCGCGACAGGCCCTCGTCCATGGTGAAGCGTTCGCGCGACCAGTCCGCCGAGGCGCCCAGGCGGCGAAGCTGGCGGGTGATGGTGCCACCTGAATAGGCCTTCCATTCCCAGACCCTGGCGAGGAATTCCTCGCGGCTCAGGAGCTTCTTGTTGTCGTCGCCCTTCTCCGCACCCTCGACAGCAAGGCCGATGCCCTCCTGCTCGAGATTGCGCACCACGACCATTTGCGTGGCGATGCCCGCGTGATCCGTGCCGGGCTGCCACAGCACGTCATCGCCCTTCATGCGGCGCCAGCGGATCAGCACGTCCTGCAGCGTGTTGTCGAGCGCGTGGCCCATATGCAGGCTGCCCGTGACGTTGGGCGGCGGAATGACGATGCAGTAAGGTGGCTTCGTCGACTCCGGATGGGCGCGAAACGCGCCACTCTTCTCCCATTCGGGGTAGAGGCGGGCTTCGATCTCCTTGGGGTCGTAGGTCTTGTCGAGCATCTCTTGCCTTATAACGAAAAACGCCACGGATGTGGCACCGTGGCGTTCGAATGCGGGGGGTGCCTGGGGTCAGCGGCGGGTCAGCCGGACGATCTCGCGTTCGACATAGCGCTCGACCATCGGCGGCAAGTTGCGGTCGAGCCACTCCTTCAGCATCGGCCGCAGCATCTCCTTGACCAGGTCCTCGACGGTCTTGCCGTTGCCGCTCATCGCCGGTCCCGGGTCCGGCGCGGCGGGCGGCGGCACGCTGTCCTGGACGGCCTGGTTGAGACGGGCGAAGGCGGACGTCGCGGCGCCCACGACCGCGGGCCCGACCAATGATTGTTCGGCGCGCGGCTCGACGGACGGCTGCGGCATCTCGGCGGCATGCACCGGATCGATGCGCGGCAGCGGGATCGACGGTTCGTCGGCGCCCGGCTGGGAGTCTTTGACCAGATCGTCTTCGATCAGATCGGTGAGCATCAGCACGTCGTCGCGGCCCGTCGGCGCGTCCGGCGGCGACGCGGCGGCCGGCCGGCCCGGCTGGTGCGCCGCCTGCTGGCTGTTCACCTGGGCGCGCGCCTCATCGTCGGAAATGATCTTGCGGATGGACGCCAGTATGTCGTCCATGGAGGGGTCGTTGTTCGCGCTCCTGGAGTCGCTCATCACTTGCTCCCAAAGCCACCGCTCGTCGATGTTGTCGGCGCCGGCGCGGGCGGCTTGCCGGAATCTCCGGTGCCCCAGCCGATCCACTTTGAGCCGACCTCGTTATAATACCTCTCTTCGTCGTAATATTCGACCGGCAGGGCCAGAGTCCGCGCCGTCAACCGGCCGACCCCCGCCAGGACGCCGTAGTAGGACACCTGCACGTCGTGCCGGGCCTGCACCAGGCTGACCTGGGCATTGAGTAGTTCCTGCTCGGCGTTCAACACGTCGAGGGTGGTGCGCGATCCGACCAGGGCTTCCTGGCGCACGCCGTTCAGGGCGACTTCGTTGGCGCGTACCTGCGCCTCGAACGAGGTCACGCGCGAGCGCGACGAGTTCGAGCTGGCGCCAGGCGCGGATCACGTTCTCGGCCTGCGCACGGCGCGCACTGTCGAGCTCGTTGCGCCGCTGGCCGACCAGTTCCTTGGCCTGCCGCACCTGCGACCACTCGCTGCCGTTCTGGTAGATCGGTATCGTTGCCTGCACGCGCACACCGTAGGTGTAGTACTGGTCGCTCGGGACCTGCAGATCGAACTGCTGCTGGATGACGCCGACGAGATTGACCTGCGGCAGCAGGTTGCCGATGGCGCTGTTCACGCCGTAGCTGGCGGCCGAGATTCGATACTGGGCGCTGACGGCGCGCGGACCGAAATCCATCGCGAGCGAGATCGCCTCATCCTCGCTGATGGGTAGCCCGCCGATCAGGGGCATTTCGCCCAGCCTCCCCGGCTTCTGCCCGATGGCGCGCTGGAAGGCCGCTTCGGCGATCCGGATCTGCGCCTCGGCCTGCACCAAATCGGCCCGGGCGCCCTCGAGGCGCGCTTCGGCCTGCGACACGTCGGTGATCGTCAACTCGCCGACGCGGAAGCGTTCGCGGGTGGCGTCCAACTGCTGGATGAGCACCAGCACGTTGTTACGCCGCGCGTCGGCGATCGCGATGTTCTGCACTAGGTCTGCATACGAGGTGACCGCCGCCAGCAGCACGTTCTGCTCGGTGTCGGCGAGGGTGGCCCGCTGCGCCTGGATGTTGGCCTGGGCCGCCTTGGTGTCGGCCACCGTCTTGCCGCCGCGGAACAGCGGCTGGACCATCTGAAGCGTCGTGAAACGGCCGTTCAGGATGTAGTAGGTCGGCAGGGTCCTGATGGGGATCGAATCCTGCTCGACCTTGTTGTACTCGAGCGATAGCGTGATCCTCGGCCGCCAGTTGGCGACGGCTTGGGCCAGCGATTCGTCGGTCTGGCGTAGCAACGCGCGGCCGGCCAGCAGGTCGGGGTTGCTGTTGTAGGTGGTCGACAGCGCCTGGATCAGGCTTTGCGACCAGGCATTCGAAGCGGCCCCCAAGCCGACCGTGAGGGCGCACACTGCTGCTGCGCGCGCGAGCCTCAAACTGGGCCGGAAACGCATTGAATTACCCCCGTTTGTAGCTGGCACACTACCACTGGTATGAACGGCATTGGTAGCCCTAGAACTGACCGGCCACATCTACCAAAGGTCATCTATCAAAAGGTGAAGCGTGGCGGCGGCGCAAAGCCCGGCAGGGACGGCGTGCCGCTGTCGAAAAGCGGGCGTCCCGACGCCATCCCGCCCTCCTTCATGAAAAGCTGCGCCACGCCCGACGCCCCCGGCGTCCCGGCAATGACGGTCGTCAGCCGTCCGCCCTCCGCCAGTTGATCGAAGATCGCCTGAGGCACGAGCTGAACGGCGCCTTCGATCAGGATAACGTCGTACGGAGCGGACTCCGCAGCGCCCTGCTCCATTTTGCCGATCGTCTGTCGGATGCCGGTAATGCCCAGATCCTTCGCTATCCGTTCGGCGGCCGTCGCCAAGGCCGGATCGCTCTCCACGGTTACGACGGAGTGCACCAACCGTGCCAGGAGCGCGGCGCCGTAGCCCGTGCCGGACGCCACGACCAGGGCGCGGTCTTCGGGGCGCGCCTGCAAAGTCTGGATCAGCCGGGCCAGGACCATCGGCTCCATGAGGTAGCGTCCGTTGCCAAGCGGCACGTCGTCGTCGGCGTAGGCGACCGACCGCGTCGCCTCGGGCAGGAACCGCTCCCGGGGCAGGTCGCCGATCGCCGCCAGCAGCTGGGCGTTGGTCACCCGGTTGGGCCGGAGCTGGCCCTCGATCATGTTGCGGCGCGCGAGCGCGAAATCCGTCATGGGCTGACCTCAAGATATTGCGTCGTTTTATAGGCGGCGGCCGGCAATAGCGTCAAAGGGCGCTCGGTCGCGCCCGGCTTGACCCTTGTTGCGCGGCATGCGTATAGCACCGCGCTCCTCGTGCGGCCTGGTGGCAGAGTGGCTATGCAGCGGACTGCAAATCCGCGTATGCCGGTTCGATTCCGGCCCAGGCCTCCACAAACCGCTGGCGGGGACTGCCGCACCTCACGGGCCTTGCGTGGACCGGAAGGCTCTGTCAAAAAAACCGCGCCTTCGCCACCGGCTAGCTGCCGGCGAGGGTTCTTGATCCGGGGTAGCTCAGCGGTAGAGCAATCGGCTGTTAACCGATCGGTCGCCGGTTCGAATCCGGCCCCCGGAGCCAATTATGGGCCGCCTCTCGCTCCGAGGGCGGCCCTTTTTGCACCCGGAGTTCTGCCATGGCGACGCCTCCCCTGCCCAACGAAACGGTCGAGCTGCTTGAGCACGAGGTTGCGTTCCAGGGCTACTTCCGAGTCGGTCGCTATTTCTTCCGCCACGGTCTCTATCAAGGCGGCCAAAGCGGCACACTTCGGCGCGAGGTTTTCGAGCGTGGACATGCGGCCGCTGTGCTGCCCTACGACCCGCTGCGCGACGAGGTCGTGCTGATCCGCCAGTTCAGGGCGGGCGCCTATGTCGCCGGCCGCCATCCCTGGACCTGGGAGGTCGTCGCCGGGATCATCGAGCACGACGAGTCACCCGAAGAGCTCATCCGGCGCGAAGCCGTCGAGGAGGCTGGCCTCGAGATCAAGGAGGTCATCGCCATGTGCGACGTGGTGGTGAGCCCCGGCGCCTGCTCCGAGACCTGCGCATGTTTTCTGGGAAAGGTCGACACGACAAACGCCGGTGGCGTCTTTGGGCTCGAGTCGGAAGGCGAGAACATCCTGGTCAAGGTGCTGCCTTATACCGAAGCGCGCGCCATGCTGGACCGCGACGAGATCGGCAACGCGCTGGGCGTGATCGCCCTGCAGTGGCTGGCGCTGCATCGCGACGAGGTGCGGGAGCGCTGGACCTAGGACCGCATTGCGCACGAGGCCGGTTGCTTAGGGACCATCTCCCTGTCTACCGTCCGCCCGGGAAGCGCAGGCCAAGAAGAGCGAGCACGTCATGCATGTCCGGTCGGGTTTCATCGATAGCATCGGCAACACGCCGCTGATCAAGCTGATCGCCGCGTCGAAAGCGACCGGTTGCGACATCTATGGCAAGGCCGAGTTCCTCAATCCCGGCGGCTCGGTGAAAGACCGCGCGGCGCTCGCCATCATCGAGGACGCCGAGAAGCGCGGCCAGCTCAAGCCCGGCGGCGTCATCGTCGAAGGCACCGCCGGCAACACCGGCATCGGCATCGCGCTGGTCGCCAATGCGCGCGGCTACCGCTCGGTGATCGTGATGCCCGAGACGCAGAGCCAGGAAAAGAAGGACATGCTGCGGCTCTGTGGCGCCGACCTCCGGCTGGTGCCCGCGGTGCCGTACGCCAACCCCGGCAATTACGTGCGTTACTCCGGCAAGCTTGCCGAGGAACTCGCCGCGAAGGAGCCGAACGGCGCGATCTGGGCCAACCAGTTCGACAATACGGCCAATCGCGACGGCCACTACCGCACCACCGGGCCCGAGATCTGGGAGCAGACCGACGGCAAGGTCGACGGCTTCACCTGCTCGGTCGGCTCAGGCGGCACCCTGGGCGGCGTGGCGCGCGCCCTCAAGGAACGCAACCCCGAGATCAAGATCGCGCTCGCCGACCCGATGGGCTCGGCGCTCTACAACTGGTTCGTCAAGGGCGAGCTCAAGGCCGAAGGCAACTCGATCACCGAAGGCATCGCCAACGGGCGCGTCACGGCCAACCTCGAGGGCACGCCGATCGACATGGCCTATCAGATCAGCGACGAGGAAGCGCTGCCCGTGCTGTTCGACCTCATCGAGCACGAAGGCCTGGTGCTGGGCGGCTCGACGGCGATCAACATCGTGGGCGCCATGCGACTCGCCCGCGATCTCGGTCCCGGCAAGACCGTCGTCACCATCCTGTGCGACGGCGGCCAACGCTATCAGTCGAAGCTGTTCAATCCGGCGTTCCTGCGCGAGAAGAACCTGCCAATTCCGCCTTGGATGAAATGAGACGCCCTGCATGAGTCGCGTCGTCGTTTGCGGCAGCCTCAACATGGACGTCGTCGTGCAAAGCGCGCGGCGGCCGGTCCCGGGCGAAACGCTCCTGGGCGCAACCGTGTCGTTCCTGCCGGGCGGCAAGGGCCTCAACCAGGCCGTTGCGGCGGCGCGTCTCGGCGTGCCGACGGCAATGGTCGGCGCGGTCGGCAACGATGCCTTTGCCAACAGCCTGCGCGCCTTTCTCGCCGACAATGACATCGACTGCACCGGCGTTCGCGAGATCGACGGTCCAGCCACCGGGGTCGCGCTGATCCAGGTTGCGCAAAAGGATAACGCCATCACCGTGGCCTCCGGCGCCAATCTCCACTTCTCCAAGGAAATGGTCCGCCATGAGCCGCGCGACGACGAGGTCTGGGTGGCCCAGTTCGAGACGCCGATCGCGGCGACCGAGGCGGTCCTGAAGCGCGCCCGGGCCGCCGGCGCCCGCACCATCCTGAACCTCGCGCCCTTCGTGCCCCATGCCGACCGGTTGATGAAGGTGGTCGACGTCGCGGTGCTGAACGAGGTCGAGCTCGCGCAGGCGACCGGCACGAAGCTCAGGGCCGCCAGCGCCCAGCAGGAGGTCATCGCCGCCTGCCAGAAGCTCCGTGCCAAGGGCGCACGCGCGGTCGTGGCGACCCTGGGCGCACGGGGCGCCATCGTGGTGACGGCCGATGGCGCGACCGCCATTCCCGCCTTCAAGGCCAAGGTCGTCGACACGACCGGCGCGGGCGATTGCTTCGTGGGCGCGCTCGCCGCCCGTATGTCGGCCGGCGCCACGCCCGTCGAAGCCGCGCGCTATGCCAGCGCCGCGGCCTCCTGTTCGGTCGAGCGACTGGGCGCGGCGCCCTCGATGCCGACGGCGCAGGAAGTTGCGGCCCGGCTGGCGAGGGCCTAAATCCCTAGAATGGTCGAAGAACTCTTCCGGCAGGACGCCTATCTCAAGGAGGCCGAGGCCACCGTGACCGCGCTCGACGAACGCGGCGTGCGGCTGGACCGCTCCATCTTCTATCCCACCGGCGGCGGTCAGCCCGGTGACACCGGCAGCTTGCGCTGGGACGGCGGCGAGGCCCGCATCGTCGACGCGGTGAAGGCCGATGGTGCAGACGTGCTGCACGTTCTGGCGCCGGATTCGCCCCGGCCCGCGGTCGGCACGAAAGTCCATACGACTCTCGACTGGGACCGCCGACTGCTGCACATGCGCATGCACACCGCGCTTCACGTGATGTCGGCGGTGATCAAGGGCAACGTCACCGGCGGCCAAGTCGGCGCCGACAAAAGTCGGCTCGATTTCAATCTCTTGGGCGAGGTCCCGGCCAAGGAGTGGGTGACCGAGGAGATCAACAAGCTGGTCGCGCTCGACCGGCCAGTGACGCCGCAATGGATCACCGACGAGGAACTCACGGCCCGGCCCGAGCTGGTGAAGACCATGAGCGTGCGCCCGCCGATGGGCGCCGGCCGCGTTCGGCTGCTGGCCATCGAGGGCATCGACCTGCAGGCCTGCGGCGGCACGCACGTGGCGCGCACCGGCGAGATCGGCCGGGTCGAGTGCATCAAGATCGAAAACAAGGGCAAGATGAATCGGCGCTTCGTCATCGCGCTGACTTAGAAACGGAGTGCAGACTTCGAGGTCCGTATTCTGATCATGGGCGGGCCTGGAGGTCCGCGCTCCACTGAAAGAGGAAGAGCGAATGGACTACGCAAGACCCGACGCGCTGGTCAGCACCGACTGGCTGGCGGCCCGCCTGGATGCGCCGGACATCCGCCTGGTCGATGGCTCGTTCTACCTGCCGGCGCAGAAGCGCGATCCCAAGGCGGAGTTCGCGGCCCAGCACATTCCCGGCGCTGTGTTCTTCGACATCGACGAGATCGCCGACACGTCGAGCCCACTGCCTCACATGCTGCCGTCGGCGGAGAAGTTTTCCGCCCGCGTGCGCAAGCTCGGGCTGGGCGACGGCAACAAGATCGTGGTCTACGACACCACGCCGATGCTGGGCGCCACGCGCGTGTGGTGGATGTTCCGCGCCATGGGCCACAAGGACGTCGCGGTGCTGGATGGCGGCCTGCCCAAGTGGATGAAGGAAGGCCATCCCGTCACCGACGATCCGACGCCGCCGCGCGAACGACACTTCACGGCGCGCATCGACAATACGCTGGTGCGCTCGGTCGACGACGTGAAGGCGCTGATCGACAGCAAGCGCGAACAGATCGTCGACGCGCGGGCGGCCAACCGCTTTCGCGGCGAGGTTCCGGAGCCGCGGCCTGGTCTGCGCGCCGGCCATATGCCGGGGGCCTTCAACCTGCCCTACAACGAACTGCTGGATCCCCAGACCGGCACGATGCTGCCGGCCGACAAGCTCGGCGCGCGCATCGCGGCGTCCGGGCTCGACCCGTCGAAGAAGGTGACGGCGAGCTGCGGCTCGGGAGTCAGCGCCTGCGTCGTGGCCCTCGGTCTCTACCTGACGGGCGGGCCGGAAGCGGCGGTCTACGACGGCTCGTGGACCGAGTGGGGCGGCCGTGCCGACACACCCATCGTCACCGGCGCCTGAAAGGGCGCCTGATCTGTTCGCCCACCAGCCGCCGCCCCGCGCCGACGGCAAGCTGCCGATCACGGTCACGCATCTGGAGATGGTGCGCGCCGACTGGACGCACCGTGGGCAGCCGCCAGATATCGATGTCACGCTGGAACGCGTCGCAGCTCCGACCGCGGCCTTCTATCGTGAGCTCTACGATCGCGTCGGCCGGCCATGGTTGTGGTACGAGCGCCGACTGCTGCCCGATGCGGCCCTGCAGGCCTTGCTGGACCAGCCCGGCCACGAACTGCATGTCGCGCGGCACGACGGCGATCTGGTTGGCTACATCGAACTCGCCGGCGACGACCTGGCGTTCTTCGGCCTCACCGTCGCCTATGTCGGCCGCCGCATCGGCCCGTGGCTGCTCGATCGTGCCGTTGAACGGGCCTTTGCGCGCGGCACGACCGTGCTGACCCTCAACACCAACACGCTCGACCATCCGCGAGCGCTCGACACTTATCGCAGAGCGGGCTTTCGGCCGGTGCGCCAAGAAGGCAAGGAATTGCAGGACCCGCGCGTGCTTTGGCCCGACCTCTATTGCTGGCCGCCGCGCTGAACCGTGTGCCATAGTGCGATCCCATGACCAGCAAGAAAACTTATACCCGCCCCGACACTGTTTTGGCCGTCGCCGGGCGCGATCCAGCCAACAACTTCGGCATCGTCAACCCGCCCGTCTATCACGCCTCGACCATCCTCTCCCCGACCATGGAGAAGTTCGAGAATCGCGTGCCCTTCGAGGGCTTCGGCTACGGCCGCAACGGCACGCCGACCCAGAAGGCATTGGAAGACGCGGTCGCCGCCATCGAAGGCGCACATCGCTCGATCGCCGTGCAGTCCGGCCTCGCCGCCGTCACCGGCGCGATCGTGGGCTTCCTCAAGACCGGCGATCACATGCTGCTGACCGACAACGCCTACGGTCCGGCGCGGCGCTTCGCCAACACGACGCTCAAGAATTTCGGCGTCGAGACGACCTTCTTCGATCCCATGATCGGCGCCGGCATCGAGAAACTGATCAAGCCCAACACCAAGGTCGTCTATCTCGAAGCGCCCGGCTCGCAGACCTTCGAGGTCCAGGACGTCGACGCCATCTCAGCCGTCGCCAAGAAGCACGGCGCGGCCGTGCTGATCGATAACACCTGGGCGACGCCGCTCTACTTCAAGCCGTTCGACCACGGCTGCGATCTTTCCATCCACGCCGGCACCAAGTACATCGTCGGCCACTCCGACGCCATGATGGGCATCATCTCCTGCGCCACGCGCCAGATGTTCGAGACGGCGAAGACCGCCTGCCAGAGCTTCGGCTTCCATGCGGCGCCCGACGACTGCTACCTCGCCCTGCGCGGCCTGCGCACCATGGGCGTGCGGCTGCGCCATCACGAGAAGAGCGGCGTCGAGATGGCGCACTGGCTGAAAGACCGGCCCGAAGTCGACAAGGTGCTGCACCCCGCCCTGCCCGACTGCCCGGGCCACGACAACTGGAAGAAGATGTTCAAGGGCTCGTCCGGCTTGTTCTCCTTCACCTTGCGCGACGGCTACAGCAAGAACGCGCTGGCGGCGATGCTGGACGGCATGGACATCTTCGGCATGGGTGCCAGCTGGGGCGGCTACGAAAGCCTGATGATCCCGGCCCATCCCGACCAGTACCGCACCGCCGTACCGTGGCCCAAGGGCAAGCAGCTGCTGCGCGTCCATATCGGGCTGGAGGACGTCGAGGATCTGAAGACCGACCTCGCCGAAGGCTTCGACCGGCTGAACCGGGCGCACAACGCCTGAGGGCGGCCGTCAGGCGTTGCGGCAGTCGCCGCAGGTGCCGGTCACTTCCAAGGTCATGTCGCGGGCGGCGAAGCCGCGGCGGCTCGCGCTCGAGGTGATCGACTCGGCAAGGCCGTCGCTGTGCAGCTCCTCGGCGTTGCCGCATTCGCCGCAGATCAGGAAGAAGCCGCGATGCGCCTCGCCTGGGTGGCTGCAGCCGATGAAGGCATTCATGCGCTCGATGCGGTGGATCAGTCCGTTCTCGATCAGGAAATCCAGCGCCCGGTAAATCGTGGGTGGCGCGGAGCCCAGGTCCTCGTCGCGCAGCTGATCGAGCAGCGCGTAGGCGCCGACCGGCTTGTGGCTCGACCATACGAGCTCCAGCACCCGGCGGCGCAGCGGCGTGAATCGCAGATCCTTCGCGGCGCACAGCCTCTCCGCCGCGGCGAGAGCGTCCTCGACGCAATGATCGTGATCGTGGCTGTGCGCGGCGGCTTTGGCCGGTTTCTTCACGAGAGTTCCGATTTGCCAAGCAGTTATCGGGCGATTATACGCCCCGTTCTTCCGCGAGGCCAAGTCATGCCCACCGCAGCATCCGCACCCTACCCTTCCGCGGCGATCGACGCTTTCGTCGCCGCCATTCAGTTCGACGCCCAGGGACTCGTGCCGGCGATCGCCCAGCAGCACGATACCGGCGAGGTGCTGATGATGGCCTGGATGGACCGCGACGCCGTCATCGAGACAATGCGCACGGGCCGCGCCTGTTACTGGTCGCGCTCGCGCAAGGCACCGTGGCGCAAGGGGGACACGTCCGGCCATATCCAGACCCTGGTCGATCTCCGAGTCGACTGCGACGGAGACACGCTGCTGGTGCTGGTCGACCAGACGGGCGCCGCCTGCCATACCGGCCAACACAATTGCTTCTTTCGCGCCATTCGCGGCGGCGCGCTCGAGACCATCACGCCCGCGATGATCGACATGGACAAGATCGGGAAGGATAAGGTTTGACCCACAGCGTAGTTGCGCGGCGCGCGTTGCTCATGGCCGCTCTTGCCCTGCCCGCCGGCGCCTGCACGACGTCGGGCCTGTTCGGACAGAGCACCCCCAAGTACACGCTGTCGCCGCGCGGCGATCGGTTGGTGCGCCTGATCCAGACCACCGGCACCGACAACATGATGGCACCCGAGGTGCCGGCCTTGATGGGCATCACCAACGAGGGCCGCGACATTCCGGTGCGCCAGCTTGCCGACGACGGTCCCGACGGCCGGTACGTCGTGAGCCTGGTCAACATCCGCAAGATCCACGAGTTCATCTTCCACCGCCGCCAGGGCAATGTGCTGATCCTGCATCACGCCGATACCAAGTTCACGAGGCTGGAAAGCGTGCGCTATCCGCGCGACGGCAAGCCGACCTTGATCACCGACGTCGCCTTCGCCGAGAGCGACTTCCAGCAACAGATCGCTTTTTGGTTCAACCGGATCCCCGGACGGTAGTAATGTGACGGTGAGATGACAGTCACCGTCTCCCCTCTGATCTCCTCCCGCCGGACGCTAACCGTGTGCGGCGGGGCGCATGCGCTGCATGACGGCTTCACCGATCTCCTGAACGTCCTTTATCCGCTGCTGCAGGCTCAGTTCGGCCTGAGCTATACCGCCATCGGCGCGCTCAAGACCGTCTATTCCGGAGCCATGGCGAGCGGGCAGATCCCGTCGGGCAAGCTGGCGGTCCGCCTGGGCGGCGTGCACGTGCTGGCGACCGGCACGCTGCTGATCGCCATCGGCTACGGTCTTGCCGGCCTGTCGGGCTCGCTCTACGGCGTGATCGCGGGCCTCCTGCTGGCGGGCCTGGGCGGCAGCACGCAGCACCCGATCGGGTCCAGCCTGGTCGCCGCGGCGTTCCCCGGCCTGCGCTCGCGCACTGCGCTCGGCACCTATAATTTCACCGGCGACGTCGGCAAGGTGCTGTTGCCGGCGCTGTTCGCCGTGATCGCCGCCTCGCTCGGCTGGCAGAAAGCGCTGATCGTGGTCGCGGCCCTCGCCGTGCTGGGCGCAGGCGTCATCCTCGCCACGCTGAAGCCGGTGCCAATGCACGACAAAGGTGATGCCTCGAAGGCGATGGCCGGCCAGGACCGGCCATGGGCCTACTGGCTGCTGTTCTCGATCCATATCGCCGACAATCTGGTGCGTACCGGCTTCATGATCTTTCTGCCCTTCCTCTTGCGCGACAAGGGCGCCGACCTGCCGACCATCGGCCTCGGCCTGTCGCTGGTGTTCGCAGGCGGCGCCGCGGGCAAACTGGTGATGGGCTGGGTTGGCCACCGGCTGGGTGTCGTGCCGTCGGTTATTCTCACCGAAGTGGCGACGACGATCCTGATCCTTTGCCTGTTGCCGCTGTCGCTGCCTCTTGCGTTGGCGCTGCTGCCGGCCGTCGGCCTGATGCTGAACGGAACGTCGTCGGTCCTTTACGGGACGATCCCCGAGTTCGTGAGCCCCGAACGCCGCACCCACGCCTTCGCCGTTTTCTATACCGGCGGCTCGATTGCGGGCGCGACGGGGCCGTTGCTTGCCGGCCTGCTGGGCGACGCTGTCGGCCTGCCGATTGCGTTTGCCGCCGTCTCCTGCATCGCGCTCACCACCGTGCCGATGGTGTGGGCGCTGCGGCCGGCCTTCCGCTCCGGCTAGGCGCCGTTCCAGACGGGGCCCATGGGTCGCAGCCTGATGCCTTTGCGCAGGTGCTTGTAGGGCATCTCGACCGGGTCGGTGATGTGCGCGCCGGGTGACTGTACGACCAGTATCGTCTCCGCAATGGGTTGGAAGTCGGCGCGAAAATGCACCGTCGATTTCAGGCCGAGGATCGGCACCTTCGACGGCTCGACGCCGACATGACGGAACATCTCCTGATCCGCCGCCTGGATACGCTTGCTGGCGAGCACCACCGAGACGCCGCTCGCCTCGTCCGTCAGCAGCGCCATCGGCCCGATCTGGAATCTGGCGCCGCCATAGAACGGGCCGGTACCGGTGAACTTGCCCGCGCCCACCTTGACGACGCGCCAGTCCGCAACGACAGGCTCTTCGCCCGCGTAACCCACGACGGCACCGATGCCGCGATGCATGACGTTGCCCTCGCCGGTCGCGACCGCCGCCTTGGCAGCCTCCTCGTCGACGATCATGCCGATCACGGCGCCCCTGGCCTTGTGGCGCATCAGCGCCGCCAGCAGGCCGATCGTATCGGACGTGCCGCCGGCGCCGGGATTGTCCTGCACGTCGGCAAGAACGATGGGCTTGGTGGCATGCTTCGCCAGCTCGATGGCGCGCAGCGCCGCCGCGTCGGGATCGAGCAGTTCGCCGGCGAAGGCTTTTTCCTGCACCTTCACCGCCTGGGCGAGCTTGTCGGCCGCCGCTTCGACCGCTTCCTTGTCGTGGCCGTACACCACCAGCGCCGGCCCGCACTGGGCGATGTCGGCCGGCGGAAAGCCCGGCGTGTGGGTGACGCTCACGATGCCCTGGTTGTGGCTCTTCTCGCCGGCCTCGAGCTCGCCCACCAGGTCGAAGATGGCCTTGGCCGGCTCGATGAAGGTGCACTGCCAGACCAACGGGATCAGGAAATCGAGCTGGCGATAGGCCCGATAGACCGGCCGCTTGTCCTTCAGGAGCCGGTCGAGAAGCTCGGCCGCGCGCTTGCCGGTCACGGCCATGTCGATATGCGGATAGGTGCGATAGCCGACCAGCGCGGTGGCGAGCTTCGCCATCTCGGGCGTGAGGTTGGCGTGATAGTCGAGGCTGGCCACGATCGGCAGATCGTTGCCGACGAGGCCGCGAATGCGCCGCAGCAGCTCGCCTTCGCCGTCCTCGGTATTTTCGGCCACCATGGCGCCGTGCAGGTCGAGATAGACGGCGTCGAACGGCCCGAGCTTCTTCAAATCCTCGTCGAACAGCGCCCACATCTTTTCGTAGGCGTCCTCGGTGACATAGGAAGCGGGCGCAGCCGCCGCCCAGGCGAGCGGCACGACCTCGTGGCCGAGCTCGGCCAGCCGCTTCACGGCGCCCGAGATCGGGATGTTGAAACCCTCGACGCCCGCGATCATCTCCGGCCCGCGCAGCAGGGGCGGCCATGCATCGGCGCGCACGAATTCCTCCCAGGTCGCCTGCTGCGGCGCGAATGTATTGGTCTCGTGCTGGAATCCGCCGACAGCGATGCGCGCCATGAACTACTCTCCTTCAACTCCATTTCACCCTGAGGAGTGCACGCGGTGCGCGTCTCGAAGGGGTGGGCAACAGCAAGACTGGCTCGCACCCATCGAGACGGGCGCTTCGCGCCCTGCTCAGGTGAGGCCAAATCGCTCATTTCTTCGTCGTGCCGTCCTCGATGGCGCGCAGGAGCACCGGCCAATATTCCTTGTCGTGGCCGAGCTCGGCGGCGCGCTCCATCAGCTCGCGGGCAACGTCGGCGCCCAGCGCCGGCACACCGCGCTCCTCCGCCATCTCGATGGCGTACGAAAGGTCTTTCAGCGCATAGGTCGTCGAGAACGCACGCTCGGGAAAGACGCCCGGCAGCATGGCCTTCATGCCGTGATTGCGCAGCGCGAAGGAATTGGCCGAGCCCTTGGTCAGAGTCTCGAACAGCACCTTGCCGTCCACGCCATGCGCCCGCGCGATCGTAAGCGCCTCGGCCAGCGCGACACCGGTCTGGAACAGGATCATGTTGTTCAGGATCTTGACCGCCTGCCCGCTGCCGGCCGCGCCGCAATAGGTTACTTCGCTCGCCATGTGACGCAGCAACGGCTCGATGCGGTTGAAGCAGTCGAGCGTTCCGCCGACCATGATGGAGAGCGTGCCGTCGATCGCCGCCTGGCGCGTGCGCGCCACCGGCGCGTCGGCGAAGGCCGATGCCTTGCCCTCGAACTCGGCATAGAGCTGGCGGGCGAGTCCAATCGGCGCGGTGCTGAGGTCGATCACCGTCCAGCCCAGCGCGACCTTGGAGACGAGGCCGCCTTCACCCAGGCAAACCTGTTCGACCTCCTTGCCGCCCGGCAGCGACAGAAAGATCGTTCGGCAACTCGCGGCAATCTCATCGAGCGAAGCGCTTTGCACGCCATCGGCGGCCAACCGCTTGAGCGGCGCCTCGTCGCGGTCGGCCGCGAGCACCTTCAGGCCGCTCTTGCGCGCCAGGTTGCGGCACATCGGCTCGCCCATGGTGCCGACACCGACAAATCCGATCATGTCCGCCATGTCAGTCAACGATGAAGAGTTTGGCGCCGCCCTCGGTGCGCGAACGATGGGCCAGCGCACCGTCGGCCACCTGGTAGCTCTGGCCCTGCTTCAGCACCACGGTGCGGCCGTCGGCCAGCTCGGTGTGCAACTCGCCTTCCAGCACCAGGAGCACGTGGCCCTTCTGGCACCAATGGTCGGCGAGATAGCCCGGCGTATATTCCACCATGCGCACGCGGATGTTGTTGAAGGTCTGGGTGCGCCAGTAAGCCTTGCCGGTCTCGCCGGGGTGCTCGGTGCGCTCCACGCCGTGCCAGTCGGTCGTGCCGAAGGGGATGTCGAACATGAGCATGGCGGGCTTCTAGCACATTTCAGTGCAAGCGTCGGCCATCTCCCCAGCCGCCGATCCGGATTGCCTGGCGATGCGCGGCCCGGCGCAGATCGCCTGCCAAAACAGGATCGTCGACGCTCCTTGCCGCGACCATGCCACCGACGCACAGGGCGACCATGGCCAGCGCGCGCTCACGGGCCTGCGGCGGATCGAGATCGGCCTGCAGGAGATTCAGCAGTCGCTCCAGCACCTCACGGTAGGCCCCTTTCACCTCGTCGGCGCTGCGCGACACGTCCGAGGGCAATCCGATCAGCGGGCAGCAGGTTTCGCAGTCGTCGAAATGGTCCATCGAGAAATAGGCGTCGACGATCCTCTGTCCGCCACTCTTGCGCGGCGATGACCCGCCGCCCTGCTGCCAGGGCTTGGGCGCCTCCTCGCACAGGAAGCGCCGCACAGCCTCGGCATAGAGCTCGCCCTTGTCCTTGAAATGCCGATAGAAGCCGCCATGGGTCAACCCGGCAACCTCCATGATCTCTCCGATCGAGACTTCGGCGAACCCCTTGCTGTTGAAGAGACGCCGAGCGCTTTCGAGGATGCGCTGGCGTGTTTCGCGCTTGTGTCTGGCCGAATAAGGCATGCCGGTTCCTCCATCGCGGTATCCCCTGATAGGGGTACACAAAAGATGATGTTGAACATCTTTTGATACGACACATCTTTCGTCAAACCGTTTGGAGGAGCCAATGCTCGATTTCCTCGGCACGATCGTGACGGCAGCTCTGATGGTGTTCGTTGTCACGGCACTGCTTGTCTTCATGGACATTCCCCGCCGCGCCAAACTCACCGTGGCGACCCTCCTCGGCCTTTGGATCGGGCTCGCCGCGGCCGCCGGCGCCGCCGGTTGGCTTGCGATCCCGAGACCCTTCCCCATCATGGGGCTCTTCGTAGGCGCACCCCTCCTTGCCGCGGCGATCGCCACTGCCTGGCCGGCGGCCCGCCAGGCCATGCTGAGCCTGCCGTTGCCCCTGATGGTCGGGCTCAATATCGGTCGCGTTGCCGGCGTGCTCTTTCTGCTGCTCGCGACCGAAGGACGACTTTCGGGTCCTTTCCCTTACTCGGCCGGCTGGGGCGACATCATCGCCGGCGCGCTGGCATTGCCGGTCCTGTGGCTGATGCAGGAAAGCGGCAGGCATATGACGGCGATCCATCTCTGGAACGCCTTCGGCATGGCCGACCTCGTGATGGCCATCGCCCTGGGCGTCACCTCGGCCGCGAATTCACCGCTGGGCATCTTCCGCGACGGCGCAGGCTCGGACGCCATGCAGCATCTGCCCTGGTCGTTCGTGCCGACCGTGCTGGTGCCGCTTTATATGATCTTGCACGCGATCATCTGGGTCCGGCTGCACCGGCTGGCGTTGCGTATGGCCTAGCCCCAGCCCTCGAGCGCTCGTGCAAGCGTCTCGGGGCCGCGATAGAGCATCGCCCGCCAGCCGCAGGCACGGGCCGCGTCGACGTTGGCCGCCGTGTCGTCGACGAACAGGATCGACTGCGCCACCGGCACGCCCATGCGCGCCTGGGCGGCGGTGAAGAACACGCGGTCGGGTTTGCACACGCCCAACGCCGCCGAATAGATGATCTCGTCGAATTGCGCGCCGAGCCCTGCCTCGTCGCGCAGGTAGGCGACGCGATGGTGTTCCTGGTTGGAGGCGGCGAAGCAGCGGCCGCCTGTGCGCTGCCGCCAGCCGTCAGCCTGAGCGAGCACAGTGCGATCGATGACGGCGTCCCTGGCGAACCAGTAGGCGACGAACTCCTCCAGCCGGTCGGCCAGCCCCTTGGTCTCGAGCCAGGCCTGCAACGCCACGTAGAGGTCGAGCCGGCCGCGCAACACTTCCAGGAATTCGCCACGGAAGAAGTCGCGCGCCATCTCCTCGTGGTCGAAGCCCCAGTCGGCCTGCAGGGTGGCGTACCAGGGCTGCGCCGAGCCGGGCTGGGCGAGCGAAACGACACCATCGATGTCGAGGACGAGGACGGGGCTGGAACTCATGCCCCGCCATGCTACAGCAGCGCGCCGTCCCGAAGGAAAGTCCGTTGCAGCTTCTTGTCCCCGCCCTGGCACAGCTCGACGCCTATGCCGACGCCCTGCGGCGCGGCTGGTCGCCGGACAATGTGCGGCTGGTGGAAGCGGCGCGTGAGGAATTGGAGCTGATTGCCGAGGACCGCGCCGCCTTTGTGGCCATGCTCGACGATCGCGATGCCAATAGCGGCCCCATCGCCCTGCCCGATGGCTCGCAGGTGCCCCGCCTGCCGGGCTACCGGCGCTGGATTTGGGACGACGGGTTCTGCGGCTCGATCGGCTTTCGCTGGCAGCCCGGCACCTCGGCCCTGCCGCCCCATTGCTTGGGCCATATCGGCTACAGCGTCGTGCCCTGGAAGCAGCGCCTTGGCCACGCCACGCGGGCGCTGGCGCTCCTGCTGCCGGAGGCGCGCAAGGAAGGCCTCGCCTATGTCGAGCTCACGACCGATCCGGACAACCTGCCCTCGCAGAAGGTCATCACGGCCAACGGCGGCGTCTTCGTGAAGCGGTTCCGCAAGGAGCCGGCCTATGGCGAGGCCGAGGCCCTGCTGTTCCGGATTTCGCTCTAACGGCCGCCGCCGCCGGCCCGCACGACGGCCTCGACCATGGCCGAGAGTGCCGCCAGCCCGCGCGCCTTCAGCGCCCGGGGAGAATCCCGCTCGCCGAGCTGGCCTTCCAGCACCAGGGTAATGAAGCCATGCACGGCGGCCCAGGCGAAGTCGACCATGCGTTCCTTCACGTCGCCCGAGGCCTGCGGGATCACCGCCTCGACGGCCTCGCGATGCAGGTGGTAGGCGGACTTGGCGGCAGCCGCCAGCGCCGGTGTCTCGAAATGGTTGGCCTCGCGGCTGAACATGAGCTGGAAGAGGACAGGATTGCCGGCCGCGAACGCCATGTAGCCCACACCCTGGCCGACCAGGCGGGCGGCGGCATCACCGCCCGAGCGACGGGCTTCCGCCGTCATGGCCGCCGTGAGGTCGTGATAGCCACGTGTGGCGATCTCCGCCAGCAGGTCGTCGATCGAGGCGAAATGGTGGGCGGGGGCGGCGTGGGAGACTTCCGCGCGGCGCGCGCATTCGCGCAGGGTGAAACCGCGCAAGCCCTTTTCCTCCAAGAGCTTGCGTCCCGCCGCGACCAGCGCCTCGCGCAGTTCGCCGTGATGATAGGGCTTCTCCGCCTTTGCCCGCGCCATGGCGGCCATCCGCTCATGCACCGATGGGACTGTCAAGAAACCACGATAAGACTTGTCATCGTCAAGATTGGGCGGTATCTTAACTTGTCGATGGCAAGATGGGAGCCCGTCATGACTTCAGTCCCCTCTCCAAATCGGCGGCGCATCCTGGGTTCGACCACGCTCGGCGCCGCTGCAGGGCTGTTTGCCGGCCTCGCGGCCGGCGTCGCCGTGGCCCTGCCGTCCAAGTCGGCGCCGATACCGCCCGCGCCCGGTCGTAGGCGCTTCGAGGGCAAGGTCGTTGCCATCACGGGCGCGACCTCGGGCATCGGCCGCGCCGCCGCCTTGGCCTTCGCGGCCGAGGGCGGCAGGGTCGCCTTTTGCGGTCGCCGCGCCGACCTCGGCCAGCAGGTCGAGGGCGAGATCAAGGCGGCAGGCGGCGAGGCCCTCTACATGAAGGCCGATATGCAGGTCGAGGACGAAGTGCAAGCCTTCATCGACCGGGCGGCGAACACCTATGGCCGGCTCGATGTCGCCTTCAACAATGCCGGCATCACCATCGAAAAGCCGCTCCACGAATACAGCGCCGCGGAATGGGACCGGATGAACAATACAAATCTCCGCGGCGTCTTCCTCGCCATGAAATATCAGATCCCGCACATGCTGAAGGCCGCCGGCGGCGCCATCGTCGTGACGTCCTCTTCCAACGCCATCGCCACCCAGGCCAAGCGTTCGGCCTATACCGCCAGCAAGCGGGGCCTGATCGGGCTGGTCCAGGCCGCGGCTCTTGATTACGCGCTGCAAGGCATCCGAGTGAACGCCCTGGTCCCCGGCACGACCGACACGCCCTTTCTGCGCAAGGCTGCCGGTATGGAAAACGTGACGGACGCCGTGTGGCGCGTCGGCTTGAACCAGTGGGTCAAGAGCAATGTCCCCGGACAGGGTCGGCTGGCCACGGCGGAAGAGATCGCCGCCATGGCGCTCACCTTGGCCTCCGACGAACACCCCTTCATGACCGGCGCACAGATCGTGATCGACGGCGGCAAGACGGCAAAAGCCGGCTGACCTCGGGCGGCGCCTGTGGCTTTATCGGTGCTGACGGAGGAAACACATGACATTGGAGAGCTGGGCCGCCTTTACCGCCGCATCGACGGTGCTGCTGGTCATTCCGGGGCCGACCGTGCTGCTGGTCGTCTCCTATGCGCTGGGCCAGGGCTGGCGGACGGCGCTGCCCATGGCCGTCGGTGTGGCGCTGGGCGACTTCACCGCCATGACGCTGTCCATGCTGGGACTGGGCGCCGTGCTCGGGGCGTCGGCCACACTGTTCATGATCCTGAAATGGGTCGGCGCGGCCTATCTTGTCTATCTCGGCGTCAAGCTCTGGCGGGCCGGCGGCACACTGGACGCCGCGCCCCGCACGGACGCGGTGTCGGCACTCCGCATGCTGGGCCACGCCTGGCTGGTGACGGCGCTCAATCCCAAGAGCATCACCTTCTTCGTGGCCTTCCTCCCTGCCTTCATCGACCCGCACGCCGACTTTCTCACGCAGATGCTGGTGTTCGAGGTGACGTTCCTGCTGCTGGCCTTCGGCAATGCCTTCGGTTACGCCCTGGTCGCGTCCCGCGCCCGCGGCTTCGTCCGCAATCCCCGGGCGATCGGCATCATCAACAAGGTGGGCGGCACCCTTCTGATCGGCGCCGGCGCCGCCACCGTCACGCTCGCAGGATCACGAAGCTGAGTCTCGAGGGATTAGCTTGTGAAGCCGATCTTCTGTCGAAGGAAGGCGTAGCCCAGCGCCGAGAACGCGGCGCGTTCCTTGTTGTCCTTGCCGTAGCCATGCCCCCCGGCGGCCGGCTCGTAGAACCAGACGTCCTTGTACCCCATGGCCTGCAGCTTGGCCGCCATCTTGCGGGCGTGGCCGGGATGCACCCGATCGTCGCGGCGGGTGGTGGCGATCAGGATGGGCGGACAGGACTGGCCGGGCACCGCCTGGTGGTAGGCCGAATATGTCTTCAGCCATGCCCACTCCTCGGGCTTGTCGGGGTCGCCGTATTCGGCGATCCAGCTCGCGCCCGCCAGCAGCTTTGAGTAGCGGCGCATGTCGATCAGCGGGATGGTGCAAAACAAGGCGCCGAACCGCTCGGGGTAGCGGGTCAACATGTTGGAGATCAGGATGCCGCCGTTCGACCCGCCTTCGGCGGCGATGCGGCCCGGCCGCGTCACGCCGCGCCGCACCAGGTCGGCCGCCACCGCGGCGAAGTCGTCGTGCGACAGCCGCTTGCCGGCGCCGCGACCGGCATCGTGCCAGGGCGAGCCGAACTCGCCGCCACCCCTGATGTGGGCGGTGACGCTGGTGCCGCCCCGCTCCAGCCATAGCTTGCCGATCCCAGGGTTGTAGTAAGGCAACGACGAAATCTCGAAACCACCATAGCCGGTGAGGTGCACCGGCGCGTCGCCCGTCTCGCCGGCCGGCCCCGTCTGGGTGTAGGGAATGCGCTCGCCGTCGACGGAGATCGCCTCGTGGCGCGTCACCAGCAGCCCGTCGGGCGAGAAGCTCGCCGGCGATCGCTTGAGCACGGTGGGACCTTGCCCCTTGGCAATGAACAACAGCGACGGCGGCGTCAGCGGGTCCTGGACGATCGCCAAGAGATCGCCGTTGGTCTCCGAAGTTTCGACATCGAGCGAGGAGACGCTGACCACGCCGATCTCCGGCAGGCCGGTCAGCCGCGTTCTTGCCCAAGCGCCCTCGGCGGGCGTCAGGACTTCGAACACCGGCTGCAGATTTTCGAGGATCGACAGCACCAGCTGATCGCCGCTCCAGGAGAAGTCCTGCAGCGAGCGCCGGGCGGCAGGCTCGAACAGCACGGCGAAGTCGCGGCCGCCGGCCAGGAACGCATCGAGTTTGATTCCCAGCAGCGTGTCGCCCGGGTAGGTTTTTCCGCCGACGGGCCACGCCGTGCGCGGCTTGATCGTGATCCAGCCGCGATGCGCATCGACCTGAACATCGGTCGGCAGGTCGAGTTTTGTCCGATGCTCGCCGGCGCCATCCGCCAGCCAGACCTTCACGTCGAAGAAGCCGACCGAATCGTAGAACCAGACGGTCTTGTACGCTTCCGTGCGATCGATGGCGGCGCCCGCCGACATGCTCTCGCGCGGCACCTCGAAGAGCACCGGCATCTGCGTCGGGTCGCCTCCCCGCTGCCAGAGCCGCACCGTCCGGGCATAGCCCGAGGTCGTGACGTCGCCGCCCCAGGCACTGCTCAACAACAGTGTGTCGGGATCGAGCCAGCTGGCCGCGCCCTTGGCCTCCGGCAGGAAATATCCGTCATTTACGAAAGTTCTGCTTGCCAGATCGAACTCACGCAGCACCACCGCATCGCTACCGCCGCGCGACAAGCGAACAATCGCGCGATCATGGCTACCCGGCCGCGTCGTGGCGCCGCTCCAGATCCAATCTTCCTGCTCCCGCGCTGCGAGGGCATCGACGTCGATCAGGACCTCCCAGGAAGGTTGCTCGAGGCGGAAACTCTCAGGCGTCGTGCGCCGCCACAGCCCGCGGTGCTGTTGGGCATCCATCCAAAAATTGTAGAAGTACGGCCCCCGCCGCGCGATGTAGGGGATCTTGTCGGGCCGGTCGAGGATCGCCGCGAGGACGTCCCGATCGGCGGCAAACTGGGCGGTGCCGAAGGTCGCAAGCGTCCGCTCGTTCTGCGCCTCGACCCAGAGGAGCGCCCGCGGGCCTTCAATATCCTCGAGCCAGAGGTACGGATCATCGTCCGGCGCAGCAATCGTCGGTCTTGCATCAAGCGACACGGACTCACTCCACCAAGTACAATTGATAGCGATGGGACAGCCTATCGCACATTCATGCACCAGAAAATTTTTCATCCCGAGCGCAGCGCCTGCCCTGAGCGAAGCCGAAGCGAGGGACCTTTGCCGTCGTGAAAGGTCCCTCGCTACGCTCGGGATGACAGCATTTCATGCATCGCTAGATGTCGCGCAATGCCGCAATCCCGAGAGCCTACCGCGCGGGTTCGCTGACGAAGGCGATCTTGCTTAGCCCGGCCTTGGAGGCGTCGGCCAGCATCTCGGCGACATAGCGGTAGGCCACGCCTTGGTCGGCACGCAGGTAGATTTCCGGCTGCGGCCGTTTGGTGCCCGCCTCGGTGAAGCGCGTGACCGCGTCCTCGCGGCTGATGCGCTCGCCGTTCCAGAACAGCGAACCGCTGGCGTCGATGGCGAACTCGACCTTCTCCGGTTTCTGGATATCGGCGTTCGACGTCGCCTTGGGCAGGTCGAGCTTGACGGCGTTGGTCAACAGCGGCGCCGTCACGATGAAGATCACCAGCAGCACCAGGACGACGTCGATCAACGGCACCATGTTGATCTCGGCCATGGGCTGGGACGAGGTTTTGCGGTCGAAGCTTCCAAACGCCATGATCGTTCTCCCGGGCTAGTAGTTGACGGCGGCGAGCGGCACGCTGCCCGGCTTGCCGCCGCGTCCCGAAGCCTGCAGGGCGCGGCCCATCGACAGGAAGGTCAAGAGCTCGAAGGCGAAGGCGTCGAGCTTGGCCGTCAGCACGCGGTTGGAGCGGGTCAGCCAGTTGTAGCCCATGACCGCCGGCAGGGCGACGGCCAGGCCGATGCCGGTCATGATCAGCGCCTCGCCGACCGGACCCGCCACCTTGTCGAGCATGCCCGAGCCCGACATGCCGATCGCCACCAGCGCGTGATAGACACCCCACACCGTGCCGAACAGGCCGACGAAGGGCGCCGTGGCGCCGATGGTGGCCAGCATGGTGAGGCCGTTCTCGAGCGACGTCGTCTCCTCGTCGAGCACTTTCTTGATGGTGCGCGTCAGGAACTCCTGCTCGCTGCCGGTCTCCTCGAGCTTGGCCGCGCCGAACTTGGCGTGATGGGCCTGGGCATGCAGCGAATGGGCCGTCAGATGGCCGAACGGCTCGCGCACGCCGTGGACATTGAGCTCGTTCTGCACCGCCTCGAGCGAGGTGGCGCTCCAGAAGAAGTCCAGGAACTTCTTGCTGCGCTTCTGGCGGATGATCTGGCTGATGCCTTTGTAGACGATCAGGTACCACGAGATTGCCGACATCAGCACGAGAACGACCAGCAGCACCCGTGCGACGATATCGGACTGCTGGAGGAAATGGCCGAAGCCTAGGGATGACGCATCGCCCATGGTCTGCTCTCCTACCGCAACACAAAATTGATCGGAACAAGGACCCACACCGCCTGTGTCAGACCGCCTTCGGCATAGGGTCGAAACTGCGCGGCGCGCACGGCGCTCAGCGCCGACTGGTCGAGCTCGGGATGGCCCGACGAGGTCTGCAGCGAGACCTGCGCCGGCCGGCCGGTGACATCGACCAGCACACGGATCATCACGTTGCCCTGATCGCCCGCCTTGCGCGAGCGCGCCGGATAGATCGGATTGGGCGGAACGATATAGCCCAGTTGCGAAGCCGATACCGTCCGGGGCGCGGCCGGAGCCGCCGGCGCAGCCGGCTGCGACTGGGTCTCGACCGGCGCCTGCGGCACGGGCGGGCGCTTCTGCACCGGTTTGGGCGGTGGCGGCTTGGGCTTCTCCGGCTTGGGCGGCGGCGGCGGTGGCGGAGCCTCGACGGGGAAGACCGGCGGCGGAAGGTCGGGCGGCGGCGGTTCGATCACAGTCGCGAGCTCGGGCGGCGGTGGCGGTATGTCGGGCAGCGGCGGCGGCTCGTCGAGCGGCGGATCGGGTGGCGCCGCCGGCTCGGCCGACACCATTCGGACTTCCATGGGGGCGATGTCGCCCACGATCAGCTTCACCGGTTCGACCTGGGTCAACGCCCAGCCGCCGCCGACATGGAAGAAGATCACAAGGGCCAGCAGGGCGCGCTTGATCGTAGGCGTCAGCGGCTCCTTGTAGGTCGGCGTGATCTCGTCGCGCAGCCGCGGGATGCCAGGAGGAGTGTCGGCGCTCACGGATCCTGCCTCACCACTGCAGCGGCGACAGGGCGATCGCCACCGTCACGGCCACCGACCCGCCGAAGATCGCCAGGCCGACGCGGCGCCGGCGATGCGTCTCCCACCACAGGATAGTACCGCTGATCGACAGGAAAATCAGGCTTCCCGCCAGCGTATCGATCAGCAGGATCCACGGCACCGGCATGCCCACGCCCTTGTGCAGATTGGTGAGCGTCGCCACGAAGCCGTTCTCCGTCGTGCGCACGCCGACCGATTTGTTGCCGACCCAGTACTCGACCTGGATGATCCGGTTCGGTCCGCCGAAATTGAGCGTCCAGCGCTCGGGCTGCATCAGCGGCCGGCGCTCGGCGTCCTGCTCGCCCCCTTTGTCGCCGCCTCTTTCCGTCCAGGCCACCGGCCGGGGGCGCTCGACCCGCTGGTTGTTGGCCGGACCGTCGAGCTTCAAGGTCTGCTGCAGCCACGCCGCCAGGGCGTCGATCGTGGCCGGCCGCGGCTCGGGCAGCTCCAGCTGGCCGTTGATCTGCTGCTGGCTGGGCAGCTCCAGCTTCAGGACGTTGCGGTGGTTGAGCCAGATGCCGCTGAACCCCATCATGAGTCCGAGGATAGCGCCCCACAGCCCGAACCAGCCGTGCGTGCGGCGCACCCAGCGCACGAACGCAACCCTCCGGTTGATCCGGCTGCCGGCCAGGACCGTGGCGCCAGCGTCGGCCATCACGTATCGCTCCACTGCCGCACCAGGTTGTGATAGCAGCCGATCAGCGTTCGCCGGGCGACCTCGTCGGCATTTGTCTGGTTGAGGCGCTGGATGGCGTTGTCCATGTCGTGCAGCAGCGCACGCTGCGTGTCGTCCCGAATGAGGCTCTGGACCCAGAAGAAGCACGACGTGCGCACGCCCCGGGTGATCGGCGAGACCTGGTGCAGGCTGGTCGCCGGGTAGACCACCATGTCGCCGGCGCCGAGCTTGAGGCTGTGCCGTCCGAACGTGTCCTCGACCTGCAGCTCGCCGCCGTCGTACTCGTCGGGATTGGTGAGGAAGAGCGTGGCCGACACGTCGGTCCGGAGCTTGCGGCCGTCGTGCGGATGAAGACGGACGCTGCCGTCGACATGGGCGCCAAACTTCATGCCTTCGCTGTAGCGGTTGAACATCGGCGGATAGATCACGTTGGGCAGGACCGCGCTGATGAAGACGGGGTTGCGCTCGAGCGCCGACACGATGATGCGCTGGCAGGCGAGCGCCACGGCGGAGCGCTCGTCGACCTGCTGGTTGAACTTGACCGGCGCGCCCTGGTAGCCCGCCGTGACGCGACCATCGACCCATGCCTCGTTGGCACGGTCGAGTCGCTCACGCACGCTCACCAGTTGCGCGGCGTCGAGAACGTTGGGAACACAGACCAGCATGGCCTCGGCGGGTGCCCTCCTTACAGGTGGTGCGTATAAGTGAGCATCGCCGTCAGGCCCGAGCCCGGGACCGCGCGACCGCCGTCCGATGCGATGACCTGCTCGTAATACATCACGTTCGTCAGGTTGAAAATATTCACCCGCACGTCGTAGGTCGGTTGGCGATATGCCGCAGTCATGTCGAGCCGGGTGAAATCCGGCACCGATACGCTGTTGGTGTTGTTGGCGTAGCGATACCCGATATAGGTGGCGCCGCCGCCGATCTCATATGTCTCCTTGAACGTGTAGGTCGTCCAGAGCGTGGCCGAGTCCCGGGGCGTGTTGAGCGGCACGTTGCCTGAGGTGCCCGCGCCAATGCCGTCGATGATGCGGCCATCGAGATAGGCGTAACCGCCGAACACCTGCCACTCGGGCGTGATGCGGCCGCTGACGCCGGTCCTGACACCCTTGACGCGCACCGTCCCGGTCGCGCTGAACGTGCCATCGGTGTTCTGCGAACGCGCGTTTGTCTTGGTGATCTGGAACAGCGCTGCATTCAAAGACAGATTGCCGTTGAAGAACTCGTACTTGACGCCGGTTTCGAATGACTCGTTCTGCTCCGGCGGCAGTGGCTGGCTGGTGCCGGTCGTCTGGACGAGCTGTTCGAGCGACGGGTTGAACGAGGTGCTGTAGGAAAAATAATACGACTGCGACCGCGACGGCTCGACGATCGCGCCGGCCCGGCTGCTGAGGTAGGTGATGCCCTGCGCCGCATAGGGAATCGTGGTGTTGCCGAAGATATTGGCCGAGTTTTGCGAGTTGCCGACCTGCGCATAGTAATAGTCGTAGCGCAGGCCGCCCACGATCTTGAGCCACGGCAGCACCTGGACCGTGTCGTTGAAGTAGCCGGCGGCGGTGTAGGCCTGGGCGGTTGCCAGGTTGCCGTATTGCTGGGCGACGTTGCCCGGGCTGGCCGACCCGGTCGTGAAGCCCGCCGGCACGCATCCGGTGTAGCCGTTGGTCGCCAAAGGCGTCTGCATCGCCACGCCGTTGCAGGTGCCGGCGCGATAGAAGTTCTGGTTCCAGTAGCTCTCGTAGGCGAACTCGGCGCCGAGCAGGAAGGTGTGCCCGAAGGCCCATGTGTCGAACTTCGCCGTCAGCTCGGTCTGGTTGTCGAGCGTGAAGTCGTAAATGTTGCGGTCGTGGCTCTGCTGGCGAATGAAGAGCTGGCTGAGCGGCACGCCGCTGAACGGCGTGCCCGTGGGACCGTTGACCGCCGGCACGAAGCCGGCAGCCGTCACCGTTCCGACCGCCTGGCCCGCGGTCTCGCGCACGTTGGTGTTCACGAAATTGAACATCGACTGGTTGCGCAGCCTGAAATCCTTGTTGAACGAATGATCGATCGTGGCCATCAGCGAGATGACGTCCTGGTTGGTGGCGTCGTCGCTGAAGCCGTATTCGGTGTTGCGCGGCACGTTCAGCGGGAAGCCGTTCAGCGGTGGCACGCCGTAGGGGATCTGGTCGTGGTTGTGCTGCAACAGGGCCTGCAGCGTGATCTCCGTCGGCGTGCCGATGCCGAGCTTGACGCCCGGCGCGAAGCCGAAATCCTGCAGGGTCGTCATGTCCAAGGTCGACGCCTTGCCGTACTGGAACATGGCATTGACGCGCGCGGCGCTGGTGCCGTCCTCGCCGAAGGGCAGGTTCACGTCGGCCGTGCCGCGCACCAGGCCGTTGGTCGTGACCGAGGCGCTGAGATCGGTGAACTTCTTCAGTCCCGGCTTCTTCATCACCTGGTTGATGACACCGCCGGTCGAGCCACGGCCGAACAGCAGCGAGGCCGGGCCGAACAGGACTTCGATCGCGTCCAGCGCAAAGACGTCGCGGTAGTACTGGCCGCGGTCGCGCATGCCGTCGAGATAGAGGTCGGTGCGGGCCGAGAAGCCGTTGATGTTGAAATTGTTGCCGATGGTGCCGCCTTCGGCGGCGCCGATCGTGATGCCGGGCACATTGCGGATGGCGCTCTGCAGCGAGGTCGCCCCCTGCGAGTCCATCAGCGCCTTGTTGATGACGACGACGGACTGCGGCACGTCCATCAGGTCGGAGGCGCCCAGACGGTTGATCGAGACCTTGTTGGTCTGGAAATCGTCGCTCGGCCGCGAGCCGGTCACGGTGACGGGCTGCATCGTGGCCGGTGCGGCGTTGGGATCGGCGGGCTTGTTTTCGGCCGGCGGCGACGCCGGATCCGGCGGCTGGGCGTTCTGGTCCGGCGGCTGCTGGGCCAATGCACCTGGTGCGAAGAGCAAGCCAACCAAGGCCGTTTTGACAGGTACGCGGCGCGCCATCTCTACTCCCCAATTCAATCGTCAGCCCGGCCGACAGCCGAGTAGATGCGAATGATTATCATGATCTTCGATAGGGAAGTAAGACTTATTTGCAGCCGAATTTCGCGTTATCCATGAATTGGGCTTCGCCTTTGACTTCTGGCCGACCAAGCGTCAGCCGCCCCCGGAGTCAGGACGTCCTTCCAGCAGGCCCGCAGCGCGGCAATGCGACCCCATATCCTGGGTGAGCACTCTTGCTCAGCGCCCGCGCAGCGGACGTGCGAAGCTGGCCGACGCTGCCAGGCAAAGCGGCCGGCACGGAGCGTAAAAGGCGGATGGCGGTTCCCATCCCGCGCCCTCTGCGGCCGACGGCATGCGTGAGCCCCGACCGAGCTCATGCCCGCGCAGTAGCAGGACATTGTCATGAACAATCAGTCGTACCCGAGCCCGCCCCTGGCGATCGAGACCACGCCTTTCGACCAGGTCCGGCGGGCCGACTCCGAGCTTGCCTCGCTCTCGGCGACGACGCGTGAACTTTGGATTGCCTCCACCGTTGTGCTGCTGTCGGTTCTGATTTGCCTCGCCGTTATCCCCTTTGCCCGGATTCCCCTGCAGCGCGTCATAGCCTTCATCCCGGCCTACGAATCCGCGCTGGCGATCACCGACCTGGTGACGGCGGTTCTGTTGTTCGGCCAGGTCGCCCGACGGCGGTCGCGCGCGTACCTGGCATTGGCATGCGGCTATCTCTTCAGCGCGGCCATCGTGATCCCCCATGCACTCTCCTTCCCCGGGGTATTCTCCGAAACCGGATTGCTCGGGGCGAACGACCAGACGACGGCATGGCTCTACGTATTCTGGCACGCCGGATTCCCGCTCTTCGCCCTCTGCTATGCCTTCTTCCCGGAGGAAGGCGAGGCCGACCACTTTCTGCGCAAACACGCGGGCGTGGCAATTGCCTGCGCCGCCGGCTGTGTCATCGGGCTTGTGATTGGACTGACGTTCCTCGCCACAGTCGGCCGTCCCTTGTTGCCGACAATAATCCAGGACGGCAATTACTCGCTCCTCATCTCGACCGGCACGAGCCCGATGCTTGTCGTTTTGAGCGTTCTCGCGCTGCTCGCGCTCTGGCGACGGCGCAAGCGGTCGGTGCTCGACGTATGGCTCATGGTGGTGATGAGCGTCTACCTGCTCGACATACTGCTGAGTGCGGTCGTCACGTCTACTCGGTATGACCTCGGTTGGTACGCTGGCCGCACTTACCTGCTGGTGGCTTCGTGCTGTCTGCTCATTGTCCTCCTGTTCGAGATGAACAGGCTGTACGGGCGAATTGCCCAGGTCGAAGGCAGATACCGGGGACTGCTGGAAGCGGCGCCCGATGCGATGGTGATCGTCAACGAAGGCGGAGAAATCGTTCTGCTCAATGCTCAGGCGGAGAAGCGGTTCGGATACCGGCGCGATCAGCTTGTCGGGCATGCGGTGCAGACCATCATCCCGGAAGGATTTGCCGAACGGCTGATCGCCGACCGGCTTCGATCCAGCGAAGTCGCGCTGGCGCAGCAGATCGACACCGGAATCGAGCTCGAAGGGCGGCGCCAGGACGGATCGTCCTTCCCGATCGAGATCATGTTGAGCCCTTTGCAGAGCGACGAGGGCATCCTGGTTACGGCGGCGATCCGCGACATCAGCATACGCCAGGAAGCCGAGCGGCAGTTGCGACTGAGCGAGGAACGCTTCCGCATGCTTGTCAGCGGAGTGAGGGACTACGCCATTTTCATGCTCGATCCGAAAGGAGTCATCGTCAGCTGGAATGACGGGGCCGAGCGCATCAAGGGATACAAAACCGGCGAAATCGTCGGCCAGCACTTCACGCGTTTCTATCCCCCCGAAGACATCGCCAAAGGAAAACCCGCGGCGGAACTGCTGCAGGCGGCGGCCGACGGGCAATTCGAAGAGGAAGGCTGGCGCCTGCGCAAGGACAAGTCGCGCTTCTGGGCCGACGTCCTGATCACCCCTCTGTACGACGAAAAGGGAGAACTTCGAGGATTCAGCAAGATCATACGCGACATCACCGCGCGCAAGACGGCCGAAGAGCTCCTGGCGCAGAAAATGAAGGAGCTGAGCCGCTCGAACAAGGATCTCGAGCAATTCTCCTACGTCGCCTCGCACGACCTGCAGGAGCCGCTGCGCATGGTGGCGAGCTACATGCAACTTCTGTCGCGCCGATACAAAGGCAAGCTCGACGCCGATGCCGACGACTTCATCGGCTTCGCGGTCGATGGGACGACCCGCATGCAAGCGCTGATCCGCGATCTGCTCGCCTATTCCCGCGTCGGCACCGGCGACGGAAAATTGGCCAGCATCTCCAGCGAAAAATCCCTGCAAAAGGCGCTCGTCAATTTGCGCAGCGCGATCGAGGCCAGCGGAGCAGTGGTGACGCACGATCCGCTGCCCGCGGTGATGGCGAACGAGCTGTTGCTCAGCCAGTTGTTCCAGAATCTTGTCGGCAATGCCATCAAGTACCAGTCGTCTGGCATTCCCAGGATTCACATCTCGGCGGCCCTCAATGACGAGAAGCAATGGAGCTTCTCGGTGCAGGACAATGGAATTGGCATTGAGCCGCAGAACTTCGAGCGGGTCTTCGGCATGTTCCAGCGGCTGCACAAAGGCGGAGAGTTTTCGGGCACCGGAATTGGTTTGGCGATCTGCAAGAAAATCGCCGAGCGGCTTCACGGCAACATTTCGGTCGAATCGCAATTCGGCAAGGGATCGACTTTCTTCTTCACCCTCGACCAGGCAAAGGAAAGCGCCCTGCAAACTGCCTAGACGGTATCCATCGAAGTCTTGCCCCTCGGGAACGTCGCCGGGAAAGAGTGAGCAATTTTGCTCAGCGCTGCTGCGGGCAACATGCTCTAAGCAGGGATCAGGGCCGGCTTTCGCTGAATACCTTCGCAAGCCATACCCCAGGAGCGATCCATGGTGCCTGTAGGGGGCTCCGGTCCCCGCCCGCTCCCGGCCTATTATCTGTTTGCCCTGATCCTCATTACGGGGCTTTCGATATTCGCCCTCGATCAGCTTCTCCGCGCGGATGAGGGGTCGGCTGCCAACATCAATCTCAACGGCCGCCAAGTCATACAGGTGCCGCGCATCGCCAGCCTTGCGGCGCAATACCGGCTCGGCGATCGGGATGCCGCCCCCGAACTGCAGACCGCGGCCAGTGCGCTCGAAGAGGCGCATGGCAGCCTGATCGCCGGGCTCCGCAAGGGCGCGGCCGCCAGCGACGTGCAGCGCGAACTGCACGCCCTCTATTTCGATGGCCCGGACGCGCTGGACCCCGCGCTTCGCAGCCTCATTGCCGATGCCCGCCGAATTGCCGCCCTGCCGCCGGACGATGCCGCACTGCCCGCCCTCTTGGCCAAACTGCTGAGCGAGGTCGCTGCGCCAATTCTGCCGCGCCTCGATGCCGTGGCCTCGGTTCAGCAGCACGAAAGCGAGCGCGCGCTTTCCTATCCGCAGAAGCTGCAATGGGCCATACTGGCTGTCGCGCTGTCTACGCTTGTCTTCGCAATCTTCGGCGCCTTCCGGCCCATGACGACGCGAATGATGACATACACCGGGCAATTGTGGCACCTGGTGAGGATCGACGCGCTGACCGGAGTCGCCAATCGGCGCAGCTTCCTGCAAAGAGGCGCCGTCGAACTGGCGCGCGCGCGACGCTACGATCGTCCTTTGAGCCTGCTCATCCTGGAGGCCGATCACTTCAAGGAGATCACCGACACCCATGGTCACGACGTCGGCGACGAGGTGTTGAAGGCCATGACCGGCGTGCTCGAACAAGGACTGCGTTCGATCGACGAGGTGGGCCGTCTGCGCGGTGAAGAGTTCGCCGCGCTCCTGCCGGAAACGACCCTTCCGGAAGCCGTCAATCTGGCCGAGCGACTGCGCGAAGCGATCGCCGATCTGACGGTGAAATCCGGCGCGCACACCGTCAGGGTGACGGCAAGCATGGGTCTGGTTTCCGTGCCGCACAGCCTCGCCGACTTCGAAACCGCACTCGACGCAGCCGATGCCGCGCGGGGCCGGGCCAAAAGCGGCGGCTGCAATAGGGTCGTGGTCGAGGACCTGCTGGCGTCGGCCACTTGAAGCAAGCCGGTGCACTCTATCGCTCGCGCAAGACTTCCTGCCGGTAGCGCAGCAGCGGCGACAGGAGATAGCTCAGGATCGTGCGCGATCCGGTCTTGATCTCCACCGTCACCGCCATGCCGGGTGACAGATTGACCATCCGGTCGTCGATCTGCATCTGCGTGCGGTCGAGCGAAATGCGCGCGCTGTAGTTCAGCTCCTGGCCCTTGCGGCTCGCTGGTCTCGTTCGGCGCCCCCTGCCCGCGCTCGTCGGGGCGATCCCGTTGGCGATCGCGGACGATGGCGTCCTGCGAGACGCTCAGCACCTCGCCGTGCAGGAGGCCGTAGCGGGTGAAGTTGAAGGTGTCGATCTTGATCTCGGCCTCCTGCCCGGCGTGGACAAAGCCGATGTCGCGGTTCGAGACCATGGCCTCGATCTCCAGCCGGCTGTCGCTCGGCACGACCGACCAGCAGGGCTTGCGCCGGCGTGACGACGCCGCCGACCGTGTGGATCGCGAGCTGCTGCACCACGCCGTCGACCGGCGCTGTCAGGCGCTGAAGCCTGGTCTTCTGCTCGGCCTTGATCAGGTCCTGGGCGAGCCCGCTCGCCTTCTGCTCGGCCTTGGCGAGTTCGTCGGAGAGCGTGTGCCGGTATTCGGCCTCCGCCTGGCTGCGCGTCTCGCGGATCGCCGCCACCGCCGCCTCGGCTTCCTGCAGATGGCTCTTCTGGACGGCGAGTTCCTCTCTGCTGCTCGACCAGCAGCTGGAGCGTCTCGAGATAGGTGAGCTTCGAGCCCAGCTCCTTGTCCATCAGCGTCTTGCGGATGTCGACGCGCTGCTGGATGACCGGAATCAGCGCCTCGAGCTTGTGGATGGTGGCCGCGATCGTGGCCCGCTCGGCTTCCTTCTGCGCCTGCTGGCGGCCGAGCGCCGCGATCTTGGCGCGGTGCTCGCTCACCTGGTTGAGCAGAAGCTGCACGCTGGGTGCTGACCAGCGCCGGATCCGCATCGGCGCGGCGGCGTGAAGTCGGCCAGCGGGATCGTCCCCGCCGGCCAGCGCCGCGCGCAGCCGCGCGATGTTGAGCTGCTCGGCCAGGAGATCGTTGCGCAGATGATCGCGTTCCGCCGCATTCACGGTCGGATCGAGCTCGATCAGCACGTCGCCGGCCTTGACCGCCTGCCCGTCCTGCACCTGGATCGAGCGCACCACGCCGGTCTCGAACGGCTGGATGACCTTGGTGCGGCCGCTCGGCACGATCTTTCCGGTCGCCGACGCAACGATGTCGATCGTGCCCCACCAGGCCCAGACCAGCGCCGCGCAGAACAGCAGGATGATGGTGGCCGCGATCGCCCGGCCGATCGGCGACGGCGGCGTTTCGACGATCTCAAGCGCGGCCGGCAGGAAGGCCAGCTCTTCGGCGCGTCGCTCGGGCTTGCGTGCGAACGGGACGACCCTGCTCACGGGCCCGGCGGGCACGGCGTGTTCAGCGGACTTCATGGATGCCTGCCTGCAACCGATGCAACGATGCGTAGCGGCCGCCGGTCTTGATCAGCGCGTCATGGGTGCCGTCCTCGACCAGGCGGCCGCGCTCGAGCGTGACGATGCGATCCGTCGCCCGCACCGTCGAGAGCCGGTGCGCGATGACCAGGACCGTGCGGCCCCTTGGCGATCTCCTTCATGTTCTGCTGGATGATGCGCTCGCTCTCGTAGTCGAGCGCGCTCGTCGCCTCGTCGAAGATCAGGATGCGCGGGTCGGTGACGAGCGCGCGGGCGATGGCGATGCGCTGGCGCTGGCCGCCCGAGAGGGTCGAGCCGCGCTCGCCGACGATCGTGTCGTAGCCTTCGGGCAGCTCGAGGATGAAATCGTGCGCGCCGGCGAGCCGCGCCGCCGCGATGACGCGCTCCATCGGCATGGCCGGGATCGGCGAGCGCGATGTTCTCGCGCACCGAGCGGTTGAACAGCACGTTCTCCTGCAGCACGACGCCGATCTGGCGGCGCAGCCAGGCCGGGTCGGCCATCGCGAGATCCATGCCGTCGACCAGGACGCGGCCGCTCTCCGGGACGTAGAGGCGCTGGACGAGCTTGGCGAACGTGCTCTTGCCCGACCCCGACGGCCCGACGATGCCGACCATCTGCCCGGCCGGCACGTCGAAGCTGACATCGTGCAGGACCTCCGGCCCGTCGATGCGATAGCGGAACGTGACATGGTCGAAGCGGATGTCGCCGCGGATCGCCGGCAGCCGCGCGCGCCCCGCCGCGTAGGTCGGCTCGGCCGTGGTGTTGAGGATGTCGCCCAGCCGCGCGACCGACAGGCGCGCCTGGTGGAAGTCCTGCCAGATCTGCGCGAGGCGCAGCACCGGCGCGCTCACCCGGCCGGCCAGGATGTTGAAGGCCACCAGCTCGCCGACCGACAGGCCGCCGTCGATGACCAGCTTGGCGCCGAAATAGAGGATGCCGGCGGTGACGATCTTGCTGACGAGCTGCACGCACCTGGCTCGCGGTGTTGCCGAGGCTCAGGACGCGAAAGCTGGCGGCGACGTAGCCGGCGAGCTGCTCCTCCCAGCGGCGCTGCATCTGCGGCTCGACCGCCATCGCCTTGAGCGTCTCGATCCCGGTCACGCTCTCGACCAGGAAGGCCTGGTTCTCGGCGCCGCGCTGGAATTTCTCGTCCAGCCGCCGCCGGAACAGCGGCGTCGCGCCCGCCGAGATCGCGATGTAGAACGGGAACGAGCCGAGCACGATCGCACGTCAGCAGCGGCGAGTAGAAGAACATCACCGCCAGGAACACGAAGGTGAAGAACAGGTCGATGACGAGGGTCAGCGCCGAGCTGGTGAGGAAATTGCGGATGTTCTCCAGCTCGCGCACCCGCGCCACCGAATCGCCGACGCGCCGCGCCTGGAAATAGGCCATCGGCAGGGCCAGCAGGTGGCGGAACAGGCGCGCGCCGAGCTCGACGTCGATGCGGTTGGTGGTGTGCGCGAACAGATAGGTCCGCAGGATGCCCAGAACGGTCTCGAAGACCGAGATCGCCAGCAGGCCGATGACCAGCACGTCGAGCGTGCTCAAGGCCCGGTGCACCAGCACCTTGTCGATGACGACCTGGAAGAACAGCGGCGAGACCAGCGCGAACATCTGCAGGAAGAACGAGGCGACCAGCACCTCGCCCAGCAGATGCCGGTATTTGTGGATCGCGCCCAGGAACCAGGTGATGTCGAAGCGGCGGGTCATGTCCGACAAGCCGGCGCGGCGCGTCATCAGGATCAGGCCGCCGTCCCAGACCGCCAGGAATTCGTGCCCGCGTCATCAGGACGGGCCGGGACGTCTGCGGCGACTGGACCAGGACCTTGTCCTCGCCCGCCTTGGCGAGCACCAGGAACCCGCCATCGCGCAGCGACGCGATGGCGGGCAAGGGCGTCCTGGCGAGCCGCGACCAATCGGTCCGGCAGGCACGCGCCTTGAGCCCGAGATCCTTGGCGCACCGGAGCATTTCCGGTGCGTCCACTCTGGTCGTTCCCAGCCGATGCCGGATCTGTCCGCGATCGGCCGCAACGCCCTGGAAACGCAGCAAGCGTCACGAGGGCTTCGAGCCCCGGATCAGCCGGCGTCGCGCTGTCGGTTTCGGTGCTCATGCGCGTTCTCCGGGGCTCGTCGTCTTCGTGTTCAGGCGTGCGGCTGCGCCAGCAGCGGCGGCTGGTTCGCGGCCGGATCGGCGATCGGCGTCCCGCCCTGCCCCGCGCCCGCCGCGACGAAGCTCGATGCCATGAACTGGCCGAGCAGCGCCGCATTTGCGACATGCGGCGCGGGCGTTGCGGCGTTGAGCAGGACGTTGTTGCCCGGACCGCCGTCGAGGATGTCCTGCCCCCCGCCGCCGATCAGCACGTCATCGCCATCGCCGCCGGTCAGCGTGTCGTTGCCAGGGCTGCCGATCAGGACGTCATCGCCGTCGCCGCCATTGGCGGTGAGCTGCATGCCCGAGAGGCCCGACGCCTGGATGACGTCGTCGCCGCCGAGGCCGTTGATGACGATGCGATCGTTGGCATCGAAGCCGGAGATCGTCACCGTCTCGGCGAGACCCGACACCGTCACCACGCCGTTGTTGTTGGTGATGTTGATCACGTCATTGCCATTGGTGGCGTTGATGATGACCGTGTCGGCCTGGCCGTCGGGCGCCCGCCGCCCAGGTCGAGGTTGACCTGCTTGACGGCGGTCCCGGTCAGGTCGTTGACCGTGATGGTGTCGGCGCCGCCCAGGGCGTTGACGTCGACGGTCTCGACGTTGTTCAGGTCCATCGTGACGTTGCCGACATCGCGGAACAGCCGGGCACGCGCTGCCGTTGGCCGAGATGTCGATGTTCTCGTTGACGTTGGCGCCGTTGAACAGGAGCGTGTCGCTGCCCGCCTGGCCGTCGACCGTGTCGCTGCCGTCGCCCGGGTTCCAGACGAACGTGTCGTTGCCCGCACCCAGCAGCGACGGTGTCGTTGCCACGGCCGCCGATGACCGTGTCGTTGCCCTCGCTGCCGATGATCTTGTCGTCACCGTCGCCGCCGTTGATCGTGAGGTTGACCAGCCCCGCCTTGAGGCCGGAGGCGTCGATGGTGTCGTTGCCAGCGAGCCCGTTGACGACCAGCGAGTTGAGCCCACCCTCGGCGCCGGCGATCGTCACCTGCGCCGCCAGTCCGTTGACCAGCGATCGACGGCGCCGCTGCTGGCAACGGTGACGGCGTCGTCGCCGGCCGTGCCGTTGACGATCACGGTGTCGGCCGCGCCGTCACCCTGGCCGCTGCCCGGCGTCGCCGACAGGTCGATATTGACCTGCTTGACGTCGGTGCCGGTGAGGTCGTTCGACCGTGATGGTGTCGGCGCCGCCCAGGGCCGCGACCTGGATGTTCTCGACGCCGTTCAGGTCCATGGTGACGTTGCCGACATCGCGGAACAGCCGCACCCGGCTGCCATTGGCCGAAATGTCCATGTTCTCGGGCGCATTGGAGCCGTTGAACACCAGCGTATCGGTGCCGGCCTGGCCCTCGACGATGTCGCTGCCGTCGCCCGGGTTCCAGATGAAGGTGTCGTTGCCGTTGCCGAGGAAGGCCACGTCGTTGCCGCGGCCGCCGGTCACGGTGTCGTTGCCGTCGCCGCCGAGCAGCGTGTCGTTGCCCTGGCTGCCGATGATGGTGTCGTTGCCGGCACCGCCGTCGATGGTGAGGCCGATGACGCCCGCCGGCAGGGCGGCCGCATTGATCGTGTCGTTGCCGTTGCCGGCATTGATCGTCAGGAGGTCGTTGGCGCCTTCCGCACCGTCGATATTGACCTGGGCCGGGAGCCCGGTGACCGAGACGCTGGTGCCGGCCCCGACCACGTTGATCTGGTCGTTGCCGCCGGTGCCGTTGACGGTCACCTGGTCGGCCGCGCCGTCACCGCCGCCGCCCGCCGCCGCCAGGTCGATCGCGACCTGCTTGACGTCGGTGTTGGCAAGATCGTCGACCGTGATCTTGTCGGCGCCGCCCAGGGCGTTGAACTGGATGTGCTCGACGCCGTTCAGGTCCATGGTGACGTTGCCGACGTCGCGGGTGAACCTCACACGATGGCCATTGGCCGCGATGTCGATCGTTCTCGTTGACGTTGGCGCCGTTGAACAGCAGCGTGTCGTTGCCGTCCTGGCCTTCGACCGTGTCGCTGCCGTCGCCCGGGTTCCAGACGAAGGTGTCGTCGCCGGCGCCGCCGAACAGCTGATCGTTGCCGCGGCCGCCGGTGATGAGGTCGTTGCCGTCGCCGCCCAGCAGCGTGTCGTTGCCGTCGCCGCCGGTGATGGTGTCGTTGCCGGCGCCGCCGTCGATGGTGAGATGGATGAGGTTGGCGAGGCCGTTGCCGGCGGTGATGACGTCGTCGCCGCCATTCGCGTTGAGGACGAGGTTCTCGGTGGTGCCGATGTCGAGGCTGAACGGCGCCGGGCTCACGCGGTCGAAGCGCACGCGGCTGCCGTTGGCCGTGATCGTGAAGATCTCGGCGCCGTTGCCGCCGTTGACCTGGGCGGTATCGGTGCCGTCGCCGCCCTCGAACAGGTCGGTGCCGTCGCCCGGATTCCAGATCATGAGGTCGTTGCCGGCCTCACCGAACACCTGGTCGTCGCCCGCGCCGCCGATCAGCGTGTCGTTGCCGGCGCCGCCGAACAGCAGATCGTTGCCGCCTTTGCCGAGGAGCGTGTCGTTGCCGGCCTGGCCGAACAGCATGTCGTTGCCCGAGCCGCCGGTCAGCGTGTCGTTGCCGTCGCCGCCGAACAGCTGGGCAGCCGGCAGGGCGCCGTTGCTTTCGTCGAGCGCGATGGTGTCCTTGCCGGCCTGCCCGAACACCTGGATCGAGCGTCGTGTTGGCGACCGTCGCCTGGCCGCCCAGGACGGGGATCGGCGCCGCCGTTGATCAGGATCTGTCCGGCCGCGTTGCGGCTGACCGTAATCGCATCGTCGGCGCTGTCGCCGAACACCGACAGCAGGCCGGTGCTCGGGGAAAAGCTAGCCTTGATCGCCATGGTTGGTCCTTTCGAGGGGGTTGCCCGCCGCAGAGACGGGTGTCGGCAGGTAGCCGAACGGATAAACCCGGATCGGAGGACGGACTTGAAGCTGCACTGCGGACGCCATGGATTTTTTCTGGAGATATCCTGAATTTTTTCTGCGCGAACGCGCCTTGCGCTCTGCTATCGGCCCGTGCACAAGGCCCGCGGCGCAAACGGGAAGCCGCACAACCGTCCCGGTTTTGCCCGATTTCGGGATCGATACTGAAGGTGACCGGCAGTCCGGTGGGGGCAGCAACGTGCAATTCGTCTTTTCCGAACACACGCTTGATATCGACCGGCGCGAGCTGCGCCGGGGCGCCGAATCGATTGCAGTCGAGCCGCAGGTACTCGACCTGCTGATCTACGTGGTGCAGAACCGCAATCGCGTTGTCACAAAGGACGATCTCATCGCGTCGATCTGGGGCGGCCGCATCGTATCCGATGCCACGCTGACCAGCCGCATTTACGCCGCGCGCAAGGCGGTCGGCGACAATGGCCATGGCCAGAAGCTGATCCGCACCATCGCGCGCAAGGGCCTGCGCTTCGTGGGCGACGTGCACACCCAGGCGAATGGTCACGACAGAGCGCCGCCGAGCGAGGCGCCGGTGGAGGAAGGACGCAAGCCTTCGCGCCGGAGTTCGCCGCATTCCGAGCGTCCGGCCATTGCCGTGTTGCCGTTCGACAACATGTGCGGCGATCCGGCCCAGGAGTATTTTTCCGACGGAATCAGCGAGGATCTCATCACGGCGCTATCCAAATTGCGCCGTTTCTTCGTGATCGCCCGCAACTCCTCGTTCATCTACAAGGGCAAGGCCGTCCACATGAAGCAGGTCGCCGAGGAGCTGGGCGTCGACTACGTCGTCGAGGGCAGCGTGCGACGGCTGGGCGATCAGGTGCGCATCACGGCCCAGCTCAACGACGTCATCACCGGCAGCCACGTCTGGGCGGAGCGCTACGACCGCGACATCGCCGACGTGTTCGCCGTGCAGGACGAGATCACGGAAGCGATCGTGGCCGCGATCGAACCGGAGATCTATGCCGCGGAGAATTTCCGCACTTTGCGCAAGCCGCCGGAGCGCCTGGATGCCTGGGACCTCCTGATGCGCGCCCTCTCCCACTACTGGCGGGTGACGCGACAGGACAATGCCGACGCGCAGGCGCTTCTCGAGAAGGCAATCGCCATCGACCCCAACTATGGCCAGGCGCTTGGCCTGCTCGCCACCAGTCATATGTTCAGCCTGCACATGGGTTGGGCCGACAAGGCGGTCGTGGGGCCGATCGGCGAGCGGGCGGCGCTGGCGGCGCTGCGCGCCGACAGCGAGGAGCCGTGGGCGCACCATGCGCTCGGTTGCACGCACCTGTTTGCCCGGCGATTCGACGAGGCGCTGGCCGAATTCGAAGCCGCCTTGCGCCTCAACCCTAATTTCTCGCTGGCGCAGGGCTATCATGGGCTGGCGCTCGCTTATTGCGGCCGCTGGGCGGAGGCCGACGAGACCGCCCAGCGCGCGCTGCGCCTGAGCCCGCGCGATCCGTTTTCGGCGATCTATTACGGCGTCGCCTCCTACGCCCAGTATGTCGGCCGCAACTACGACGAGGCGATGCGGCTGGCGCGGTCCGCCATCCGCCTGCACAGCGACTTCGCCGGCGGCTATCGCGTCCTCGCGTCCGCCGCCGGGATGGCGGGACAGGCCGAGGTCGCGGGGGCGGCGCTGCGCGAGCTGCGTCGCGCGCAGCCCAACATCTCGCTCGCCTGGATCACCGAGCAGATGCCGTTCAAGCACGACGCCGACCGCGACCACTATCTCGAAGGATTCCGCCGCGCCGGGCTGGAGTAGGTCGCCGGGAGCGCACCACTCGGGGAGCGCTCATTCGGAGCGCGGACCTCCAGGTCCGCATCATGACTTCTGAGCGGACCCGGAGGTCCGCGCTCCGCATGACCATGAGCGCCTCGTGCGTCTTCCTCCCCAGCGAAGCTGGGGAGGTGGCCCGGAGGGCCGGAGGGGTCATGGGCTTCAGTACTGTTGCTCATGACCCCTCCGCCCGCTTCGCGGACACCTCCCCGCGCTTGCGCGCAGGGAGGCCGGCTCACCGGACCCATCGCTTCAGCCGCGCCAGGCCCTCCTCGAAGCGGCGTTCCTCGGCCCAGTCCTTCCGGGCCACCGGATAGGCGAAGGTGAGCGCCAGCGCGTCGCCGTCGTCGGGCGAGGCGAGGCCGCGGCGGCGCATGTCGTCCTTGCGCTCGAGCAGGAGCGCGTCGGAGCCGTCGTAGCCGTATTCGACGTTGCCCAGATCCGCGATCAGGTCGGCGTCGTCGGGCAGGCAGCCCGCGCGCACCCATTCCTTCATGAAGCCCCACATCTCGGCCCGCTTGTTGGCGTAGCGTGCCGCCGCTTCGCCGCCATCCGTACGCTCGGCTCGACCGCCGAAGTTGATGCCGATCGCACTGGAGCAGCCGAGCTGGGCCAGCCGGTCGACGACGCCCCAGCCGATGCCGGTGCCGTCGACGAACACCGCATCGGGACTGTGGGAGTTGACCTGCTCCATGATCCGGCTCGCCACCAGCATGAGGTCGGGGATGCGGAACTTCAGCGCCGGGATCGAGCGCGCATCGAGTCCGCGGCGGAACCGGATGACCGTCTGGTCCTCGCCATGCCGCGCGATGTCGACGCCCATGACCAGCGCCGCCGTCGGATCGGTGATCAGCGGCCGGCTGACCGCTTCGCCGATACGCTCGCTGTCGATGAACTGCATGGAGCCCGCGCGCGGGAAGATGCCGCGCACGCGCACCCGCACGAAGTCCGAATCCTCGCCGTAATCCTTCACCCAGGTGGCGATCTGTGTCTTGTTGGTCATCGACACCGCTCGCGAATCGATCTGCCGCGGATGCCAGCGATGGGCGAAGCGGCCGCCGGCGAAGCATTCGCGAAAGCGCCCGCTCGAGCGCGTGGGATTGCCGAACACCGTCCAGAACAGCTCGGTGTCGCGGTCGGTGAGCGCGCCCTCGATGGTTTCCCAGATCGCATCGGGGATGGAGGACGCCTCGTCGAAGATGGCGAAGGCGCGCCGTCCCTTGTTGTGCAGGCCGGCGATCGCCTCGGTGTTGTTCTCGGACCAGGTGATGGCATCGACGCGCCAGACCCGGCTGCGCCCCGGCCACGCCGAGAAGAGCGCGGTGGCGGTATAGCTGAACCACTGCTTGTTGATCGCCAGCCGGTGCCATTTGGCGAGCTCGGGCCAGGTCTTGGTGCGGAGCTGACCGTCGGTGTTGGCGGTGACCACGCCGCGCGTGTCCTCGACCGTGGACATCGCCCACAGGATGATCCAGGCGACCAGGGCGGACTTGCCGATGCCGTGGCCGGAGGCGACGGCGAGCCGGGTTGCCTCGGCGGGCGACATCAGCCCCTGCCCGATTTGCTCCAGCACCTCGCATTGCCACGGCTCCGGGCCGGCCTCGTGGGCCAGCGCCGACCCGGGCTGCCGCCAGGGGAAGGCGTAGCGAACGAAGCCCAGCGGATTGCGGCGGAACGTGCCGATATGGCGCTGCATGTCGTCGTCGTTCTCGATCTCACTCATGGCCGTCGGCGCCTTCGCTGTCGCTGGCAGCCATCATCGCTCCCAGCCGCACCCGCTCGGAGGCGGCTTCGAGCTCGCTGATGGTCGGGCCGTCGTCGTGCGGGGCGGGCTTGCCCTTTTCCAGCCAATGGCGGCGCCGCCGGTTGCGCAGCCAGAAGATGCAGGCCTGGATGTCGGGCGGGTAGTAGAGCGTCATCGGGATCTCGCGCAGCTCGCCGCGATAGATCACGTGCTTCTTGATCTCGGTCGTGAAGCCCATGGCGCGCGAATAGAGCTTCTGGATCACCGCCGCGTCGGCGAGATCGCGGCCCTCCTGGATGGCATCGGCGAACTCCGGGACGGTGTCGATCCAGTGATCGATCGTGCTGCGCGAGACTTCGAAGCATCGCGCCAGATCTTCGTTGGTGGCGCCCAGCATGCAAAACTTTCGCGCCAGCTCGGCATTTTCGGGCTTGTAGAGGGTGGGACGGCCGCGGGTGGACATGGCTTCTTTCTCCGTGGAGGGAACAGAAGCCGATATGACTGATACTTAAGTTTTAGTCAAGCGAAACTTTTGGCGGAGCGCTCGGCGGCGCGGAATAAGTAAGCACCAGTGGCCGGGGTTCAGGCCTTTGGCGTATTGAATCCACACGATTTTTTTCGAACCACCGCCGTTCAGGTCGGCTGAACAAAATTTTCAATTACGCCCCGATTTAGCTGCACCAATCTCGAAGTTCGTCGGACCAATCGAAGAGGCCGCGTCGCCAAGCGGTCATCGCCGAACCGGGTGAGGCAAGGCCAGCTTCGACGGAAGGCTCAGCCGCGCTGCTCGGGCCGGTACCGCCGCATCACCTCCTGCAGGAGGTCGAGCGGCAGCGCGTGGATGGTGCGACCGTCTCGCCCGGACATGGTCTCGGCCATGCACATCGCGTTCAGGATCGCCTCTTCGGTTGCCTCGGCGGCGGCCTGGAACAGGCTCGTCATCGCGTCGGGGGCCAGCATGTTGACGCGGCTGATCCTGTCGTTCTGGCCGATATGATTGCCCGTCGAAAACGCAATGAAGATATCGCCGCTTCCGTTCGCCCCGATGCCGCCCACCCAGGACAGCCCGGTTGTCGCCCGGCGGGCGAGGCGCTGGCATTGGAGCGGAATGAGAGGCGCGTCGGTCGCCAGAACAACGATGATGGAACCGTCCGTCGTCTGCGGTGGGATGGCACTTTTACCCGAGCGATGTGCCGGCACCACGTCGCGTCCGATCTCGCGACCGACAGGCACGCCATCGACGCGCAACAGATCGCGCGCGCCGTAATTCGCCTGCACCAGCGCGCCGACCGTGTAGCACTCTCCATCCTCGACGACGACGCGCGATGCCGTGCCGGTCCCGCCCTTGAATTCGTGACAGATCATGCCGGTGCCGCCGCCAACATTGCCTTCGGCAATCGCGCAGCCGCCGACCGCGCTGTCGAACGCCGCAAACGCGTGCTCCTGCGTCAGCGTGAATGCCTGGATATCGCTCAGCCAGCCATCGTAGGTCTCGGCAACGACGGGCAGATGAAAGGCCTGGGAAGCGCCATCGCGAACCGCCAGGGCCGTGATGGCGTCACGAACGATTCCCACCTGATAGGTGTTGGTGATGCCGATCGGCGCGCCGAGCAGGCCCTGCTCGGCGAGCCACGGAAGGCCGGTCATCTCGCCGTTGCCATTGAAGGAGAAGGTCCCCGCGAAGACGTAGTCGGTCCAGATGTCCTGTCCGCGCGGCCAGATGGCAGTGACGCCCGTGCGGGCAATCCGCGGCCTGTCCTGGATGACGGTCGAGTAGCCCACCTTGACGCCCGCCACATCGGTAATGGCGTTGAAGGGTCCGGGCGGCAGGGTCCCGACTTTGAGGCCGAGATCGCGCAGGCGTGCACGGGGCATTACTTCGCTCTTGGGTTTTTGGCGGCTGGAACGTCTGACTCATGATGTTACCACCATGGGCAGGGATTGGCCCTTCCCGGACCTCCGGCTTCACTACGACCTCGAAATCAGGCCTTCGCCCGGACACGCTACCGCTTCGAACCCAACGATCGTCGCGCGCTGACGTAAAGGCGCGCTTACAAAGTTTCCGCGCTAGCAACGTCCTTTTCTGCTTGCGGCTACGGCATTTCCGAAAGTCCTCGTTCGAACTTTGCGATCAAGGCCGCGAGGGCCTTCGGCTCCTCACTCGTGGTGAAGTGACCACCGGGCAACCGCTCGAGCCGAAGGCCAAGTTTCCCCAGTCGTTCCTGCGCGAGATCGAGCTGCCGGTGTTCAAAGGGATCTTCGTCGCTGCCCCCCACCAGGAACGGGAGCTGATCGCGATAGATCTTGTAAAGGTTGCCGAAGTCGAGCCGATCGCCTTCCAGCTTGTGCTCGGCCACGAAGCCTGCCGCGGCCGCGAGAAAGAACAGGCCGTCGCGACGGTCGAGGACGTCATGGAGTTCGCGTATCTCGGCATCAGTCACCTGATAGCCTTTGGACCAGATCACTCCGACCAACAGCTTGAACACTCTGTAGGAGAGGCCCAGAATCCCCCGCGCACCTTTAGGGATGCGGTGCAAAAGCGGCGTCGTGAACCACGGGTGGGAATGCCCGTCCGGGAAGAGCCCGCCATTGAAGATGAAAACGCCACGTATTTCCGGCCCGCCCGCAGGCTCGCCACGCTCAGTGCGCTCAAGCCGGCGTCGCAGGTGCTCCGAGACAACAATCGCGGAAAAATCAAAGGCGACCAGAGTTGTGGAGCGGACAGACAAATCCCGCCAGATTGCCTCGATGAGATCGGTGCGTTCGGCCGTGGAATAGACATAGTCCTTGGGCTTATCGCTATCGCCCATGCCGACATACTCGATGAAGAGCTTCGGCATCTCGGCCACATTCGGTAGAAACGGCAGAACCTTCGCCCATCCAAACGAGCCGTCGGGAAATCCCGGCAAAAAGGAAACGGCGTGAGCAGGTTCGCCCTCCCGCCTCAAGAAAATCTTGAGCGGCGCGTCTTCCGCCGCAACGCTAGCCCGGGCTCTGGGGTCGTAGCCAACACGCTCTCCGTCTGCGAACCAAGCTTCAGATGAGGTTTGAATTCGGGAGAAAGTCTCTGGCGGCCTCATGCGTCTGCCTCGGCTCGGTGATCAGATATTGCGGCGCTTCGCGGGTGGTGGGCTCTTGAACTACATCGAGTCACCCGCTGAAGCGTGCGTGCATCACAACCGGCCTGTTTCTCGCCGGCCGCAAGCCGCCAACTTGTCGGTGGCAGATCGTTGGCGAAGGTACGGGCGACGAGCAGACTGGTCCATCGTGAATGATGGCTGGCGACCAACTCCGCGATGGCCGTCGCAGCGTTTCGCAGAATAACGGAGATTTGGCGCGCCCGGCTGGATTCGAACCAGCGACCTACCGCTTAGAAGGCGGTTGCTCTATCCCCTGAGCTACGGGCGCCCGATCGAAGCATACCACGCGCCGCCCCTGACAAGGCCCCTCGCAAAGGCTCGGGGCGGCGGCCAAGGGCCGTCAGTGCGTCCAGCGCCCGACGCGGTTGAAGGCGAAGTTGTCGGCGTAGGCCTTGGGTCTCACATGCCGGGCGTTGGGCAGCTCGACGGTGTAGCGCCAGCCGCTCTTCTCGGCGTAGGACTTGGCCTCCTCCAGGGTCAGGAACTGGAGCTTTACCTGCTGCATGGTGTCCCGCGAGCTCGTCCAGCCCATCAGCGGATCGATCTCCTTGGGCGCCGGCTCGGTTTCGAGCACCCACTCCTTGGTGTTGCGCTGTCCCGACTGCATCGCTGTCTTGGCCGGCTTGTAGATGCGAACCTGCATGAACTTCGATACTCCGCTGGCGGGGGGCGTGGTCGGGGCGGCCGGATTTGAACCGACGACCTTCTGCGCCCAAGGCAGACGCGCTACCAGACTGCGCTACGCCCCGCCGCAAGGTCTTTTAGGCGCCGGGCTTTCTAGCAGTGCACCGGGCCGCTCGAAAGCTCAATTTCCAGGTGGTAAGGTGGCCCATGTTCGACCAGACCCCCGAGGAAGGCCGGCCCGGCCGCGCGCCCTCGATCAACGTCCTGGGCGGCGCGCTGCAGCCCTGCTCGCCACCAGCCGCCGACCGGCTTCTATCGCGACGGCTGCTGCAACACCGGCCGCGAGGATGTCGGCCTGCATACGGTCTGTGTCGTCATGACGGCGCCGTTCCTGGCCTTCTCCAAGGCGCAAGGCAACGACCTCTCGACGCCGATGCCGCAATATGGCTTCGCCGGCCTCAAGCCCGGCGACCGCTGGTGCCTTTGCGCCAGCCGCTGGAAGGAGGCGCTCGATGCCGGCGCCGCGCCGCAGGTCGTGCTCGAGGCCACCCATGCCGTGACGCTGCACGTGGTCCCGCTCGCGGAGCTGAAGAAGTACGCCTTCCGGCTTCAATGAACTGGTAGCCGGTGCGGATGCGGCCGTCGTCGCCCAGCACCAGGAAGTCGAAGCCGATCGAGATCACCGGCGCCACCGGCAGCCGGCAGCATCTCCCAGCGCAGCTTGACCGTGCCATGGTGGCCGTCGACGCCGTCGCGCAGGCGGAAGACGTTGCCCTTCTCCTTCACCCACTTTTCGTAGGCGTCGGTCACGCGCTTCTCGATGCCGGCATGGCCGATCGCCTCGAGGGTGCGCGCGAGGTGGCTGGCATCGTCCTGCCAGAGCGTGCGGATCAATGCGCGGCGCCGCTCGGCGTCGGACTCATTCCACACGGCGATGTAGTTCTGAACGAAGGTTTCCAGGTCGCTCATGGCCCGGACATGGTGCGATCCGCGCGCCGGGTCGATAACCTGCGAGGTAATCGGGAAATCGAACGCACAGGAGAGACCATGAAGAGCTGGCCCAAGATCGACGGCGCGCTGGCCGACTATGTCGACGCCAACTGGCTGCGCGAGAGCCCGCTGAAGCGCCGGCTGCGCGAGGAGACGGCGAAGCTGCGCGCAGGCGGGCATGCAGATCTCGGCCCACCAGGGCCAGCAGATCGCCTGGCTCGCCCGCGCCATCGGCGCCCGCCGCGCGGTCGAGGTCGGCACCTTCACCGGCTACTCCTCGCTCTGCGTCGCCGAGGCGCTGCCGGCCGACGGCAAGCTCTGGTGCTGCGACGTGAGCGAGCAATGGACCGCGATCGCGCGGCGCTACTGGAAGGAAGCGGGCGTCGAGGGCCGCATCGAGCTCACCATCGCGCCGGCGACTCAAGACGCTCGACGGGCTGCTGGCGCAGGGCCTCGCGGGCCAGCTCGACCTCGCCTTCATCGACGCCAACAAGGACGACTACGACGCCTACTACGAGCGCTGCCTGAAGCTGGTGCGCCCGGGCGGCATCGTGCTGATCGACAACGTGCTGTGGGGCGGCTCGGTCGCCAATCTCGCCGACAAGGACGCCGACACCCAGGCGATCCGCGCGCTCAATGCCAAGCTCAAGGCCGACGAGCGCGTCGATCTCGCGTTGTTCGCCGTGGGCGATGGGATGACGTGTGCGCTGAAGCGCTAGTGTCCTGCTTTTGAAGTTCGTCCGATCAATTGAAGAGGCTGTATCACCCCAACCCGGTGTCATACCGAGCGCAGCGAGGGACCTTTACTGGGGCCTTAAAGGTCCCTCGCTGCGCTCAGGATGACAGCGTGGGAGGATCAAGCGCCAAAGCAAATCACACGAATTTCCGAATCGGAACACTAAACCGGATGCCGACCAGGCGATTCTGCGGAAACGGAATACCCTTTGAGAAGCCACTGCGGCAGGTTGTAGAACGGAGGCATGGCGCGCGAGGCGTTCAGTTACCGGAGCGATCCGGCGGTCCCGGCTTTTCCCGACGACCGTCCGATCCTCATCTTCGACGGCAACTGCGTGCTTTGCTCGAGCTTCGTCCAGTTCATCCTGCGCACTGACCGGCAGCGCCGCTTCCGCCTTCTGGCGGCCCAGACGCCGATCGGCGCCGCGCTCTACCGGCACCTGGGGCTCAATCCTACGGACTACGAGACCAACATCCTGCTTGAGGACGGTCGCGCCTGGCTGAAGTCGGAAGGCTCTCTGCGGATTTTCGAGACACTGGGATTCCCGTGGTCGCTGATGTCGGTCGGCCGCCTGCTCCCGCGATTCATGCGCGACCGGCTTTATGAGATCGTCGCCCGCAACCGCCTGCGCTGGTTTGGCGTGAGGCGGACCTGCTACGTGCCCGACCCGGCCCAGGCGGATCGATTCATCGAATGAGCAGCGGCCTCTCTGTCCTGATCGTCGGCGGCTATGGCACGTTCGGCGGCCGTATTGTCGAATTGCTGGAGAACGAGCCGCGCCTGGTCCTGTCCATCGCCGGCCGCTCGCTCGAACGGGCGCGCGCCTATTGCAAGACCCGCGACGGGGCCAAAGCCAGGCTCGTGCCCACGGTCTTCGACCGCGAAGGCGACCTCGCGGCGCAGCTTGCCTCGCTCCAGCCGAATATCCTCGTCGACGCCAGCGGGCCTTTTCAAAATTATGGCCAGGGCCGATATCGGGTCATCGAAGCCTGTATCGCCCAGGGCGTTCACTACCTCGATCTGGCCGATGGATCGGACTTCGTGGAAGGTGTCGAGGCCTTCGATGCGGCCGCGCGCGCCGCCGGACTCTTTGTGCTTTCCGGCGTGTCGAGCTTCCCCGTCCTGACGGCGGCGGCGGTGCGTCGCCTGTCGGCCGGCATGACGAGGGTGACGGCAATTCGGGGCGGCATCGCACCCTCGCCCTATGCCGGTGTCGGCATGAACGTGATCCGCGCGATCGCGGGTTATGCCGGCCAGCCTTGCACGCTCCGACGCAGCGGCCGGTCCGTCGTCGGCTACCCCTTTACCGAGCACATGCGCTTCACCATTGCGCCGCCGGGGCGCGTGCCGCTGCGCAGCACGCTGTTCTCCCTGGTCGACGTTCCCGATCTGCGCGCCCTGGCCGGCCTGTGGCCCGAGGCGGACGCCATCTGGATGGGCGCCGGGCCGGTTCCCGAGCTGCTGCATCGCGCGCTTGCCGGGCTTGCGTGGCTGGTGCGCCTGAGGCTGGTTCGTTCGCTGCTGCCGCTGGCACCGCTCATGCATCTTGCTTCAAATCGTCTGGCCTGGGGCGAGCATCGCGGCGGCATGTTCGTCGACGTGGAAGGCGTGCTCCCTTCGGGCGCCTCGACCAGGCGCTCGTGGCATCTTCTGGCCGAGGGCGACGACGGACCGCTCATTCCGTCTATGGCCGTGGACGCGCTGGTGCGAAGAATCCTCGAGGGACGGATGCCGCCGCCCGGGGCTCGCGCCGCCGTTCGCGAGCTGGAACTCGACGACTACGAAGAACTGTTTGCCAGCCGAACCATCCATGTCGGCACCCGGAAGGCCGAGGACGATGACGCTCCGCTCTACAGGAGCCTGCTGGGCACGGCCTGGCAGGACCTGCCGCCCGAGATCCGTGACATGCACGATATCGACAACGCGGCATCGGCCGAGGGCCGCGCCAGCGTGCAGCGTGGGACCGGGCCCCTGGCGCGATTGGCGGCTTCCGTCATCGGTTTTCCTCAGGCGACAGCCGATACGCCGGTCCATGTGCGGTTCAACGCCGTCGGCAAAACGCAGACCTGGACCCGAACCTTCGGCAACAAGTCGTTTTCGAGTCGCCAGTCCGCCGGTCGCGGCCGGTCGGAGCGGCTGCTCCGTGAACAGTTCGGTCCGCTCACCTTCGCCATGGCCCTGGTTCCGGAAGAAGGCCGGCTGCGGCTCGTGCTGCGCCGCTGGAGCGCCTTCGGCGTTCCTCTGCCGATGTGGCTCTGTCCGCGCTCCAATTCGTACGAATCGGCCGAGGGCGGCCGCTTCCACTTCCATGTGGAGATCAGCCATTTCCTCACCGGCCTGATCGTGCGTTATCGCGGCTGGTTGGTTCGCAATCGGTAGAGTCTGTCATGTTCTTGTGGAGCGCGGGCGTCCCGCCCGGTCATGATCATGAGCGGGCGAGACGCCCGCGCTCCGCCATGACGCGCCACCGCGCTAGCTGACGTTGCCGAAGATCGGATGCTTGACCTTGTCGCCGGGCTTGATGCCCAAAAGCTTGGCGCTGCCGCCGTTGATTTCGAGCACCGCGCGCACCGGAAATTCGCTCGGGATGGGATCGGTCGACAGCGGCGTGGCGTTGGCGTGGATGTGCTTCACCGTGCCGTCGCCGGCGATGAACACCATGTCGAGCGGGATCAGCGTGTTCTTCATCCAGAAACTGACGGGCGCGTCCTGGTAGAAGTCGAACAGCATGCCGTCATAGGGCCCGAGCTTGTCGCGGAACATCAGCCCGCGCGCCCGCTCGGCGTCGTTCAGCGCCAGCTCGACGTCGAACTTGATCTCGCGCGCCCCGGTCGCGACGACCAGGGACGAGCGCTTGAACTTGATCTCGGCGCTTTGCGCCAGAGCCGAGCCGGCCGCCAGGACGAACGGGCTGCCGAGGAACAGGCGCCGGCCGAGCCGCGTCCTGGAACTGATGATTGCCATGGCCATGGATAAAGCGTGCGGGCCGATTTCGTCAAACTGAAGACGCCGGGCGCGACAGTTCGCTACTTCAAGCGGGCAGCTCGAGTTCTCGACCTCAGCGGTGGGTGTCTCGAGTCCTCAGTCGCGCCGACACCAATGCTGTCATCCCGAGCGCAGCGCCTGCCTGAGTGAAGTCGAAGGGAGGGACCTTTGGACCGCAGCAAAGGTACCTCGCTACGCTCGGGATGACAGTTTTTGTGATCCTGTGGGTTCGGCGCCGATCACGCCGGGCGGATCTCGACGACCTGCAGGCCCTTCTGGCCCTCGGCGATCCGGATCATCACCTTCTGACCGGGCGCCAGCGATTCCATGCCGTGCCGGCGCAGCACGGCGGCGTGCACGAAGATGTCGCCGTCGGCGGCCTCGCGGGTGACGAAGCCGTAGCCGCGTTCGTTGTTGTACCACTTGACCAGGGCGGTGATGTATTCGCCCATCGCGACGCCGTCGGGCACCGCGGGCGGCTTGGGCGCAACGGCGATCGCCGTCGATTGGTCGACGTCGAGCACCTTCATGACCTGCCAGCCCTTCGGGCCGCGCACGCCGGCGCACACAACCGTTGCTCCGGGCTTGAGATCCTCGTGCCCGGACTGGCGAAGTGTCGTCACATGCAGGAACGCGTCGCTATTGTCGCTGTCGAGGGCCAAGAACCCATACCCTTTGACGGCGTTGAACCACTTGACCTTACCACGCAGCTCAACCGTATCGACGTCCCCGCCCATCTCTCCCTGTTGGGTCGTCATTCAACGATCCCATGTTGTTATGCGGAAATCCTACCACCCCGGCGGGCAGGCGCAACGCTCTTGTGACAAATCAACTGACGCGCGGTAGACGACACAGCGAATGCAATCACGGGAGTGATCAATGTTCAGGGCCGATCTGTTCAAGGGAAAGCGTTTCCTCGTCACCGGAGGCGGCACGGGGCTCGGCCGGATCATGATGGAGAAGTTCGTGGAACTGGGCGCCGATTGCGTGATCTGCGGCCGGCGCGGCGGCGTCCTGGAGGAGACCGCCCGCGAGGTCATGGCCAAATATCCCGGCCGGCGGGTCGACACGCACGCCGTGGACATAAGGGTCGCCACGGCGGTCGAGGAGATGATCGAGGGCATCTGGGCGAGCGGGCCGCTCGACGGATTGGTCAACAATGCTGCCGGAAATTTCATCTCCCAGACCAAGGATCTCAGCCCGCGCGCCTTCGACGCCATCGCCAACATCGTCCTGCACGGCACGTTCTACATGACCAACGCCTGCGGCAAGCGCTGGATCGCGGGCAAGCGCAAGGCAAGCGTGTTGAGCATCCTCACGACCTGGGTGTGGACCGGCAGCCCCTTCGTCGTGCCCTCGGCCATGTCCAAGGCGGGCGTCGCCGTGATGACCCAGAGCCTGGCCGTCGAATGGGCGCGCCATGGCATCCGGCTGAACGCCATCGCGCCCGGTCCCTTCCCGACCGAGGGCGCGTGGGCGCGGCTCAATCCGCTGAAGGAAGGCGACGACGACCGTTACAAGGCGCGCAATCCGATGGGCCGGGTCGGCCGCCCGGGCGAGCTCGCCAACATGGCGGCATTCCTGATGAGCGAGGAGGTCGAGTACATCAACGGCGAGGTGATCGCCATCGACGGCGCCATGGGCATCATGGGCAACGGCACCTTCGCCAACATGATGGCCTACAGCGAGGACGACTGGAAACGCGTGCGCGAGCAGATCCAGTCGGCCAACGCCGCCGACAAGGCGAAGCGGAGTTGAGGTTGAGCCGCAGCCGTCGAGTTCCTCTCCCCCTTGGGGGAGAGGTCAGGTGAGAGGATAACCGAAGGCTGTCTCCTGCATCACCCCCTCACCCAGCCTCTCCCCCAAGGGGGAGAGGAGCATGACCTAACACAACGCCACCGCGAGCGTCTTGCAGATCCACTCGCCCAACGCCGCCGACAAGGCGAAGCGGTCTCAGGAGGTGCCGGCCCCGACACGAAGCTCACCCTGAGGAGCCGCGCGAAGCGTGGCGTCTCGAAGGGTGAGAACCAGTCTTGCGTTGCCCATGCTTCGAGACGCCACGCTTCGCGCGGCTCCTCAGCATGAGGTGGATATTGGTGAGCGCGGGCTAGGACAAGGCCGCGGTCAGCGTCTTGTGGAAGTGCACGATGGCGCTCTCGAACTTGCCGAAGGTGTGAAGGCGTCGTTGGCGCCGCGGCAGACGAAGGCGCGCGCGCAGCCCGTGCCGCTCGCCACCTGCATGCCGCGATGGCGGCAGGCATTGCGGAAGGCCCGGACCGTGCCGTCGGATCCGCGCACCCCGACGATCGGCGTGCCGGCCGCTTCGCGGGCAACGTACGAGCCCGCCTCGGGCAGCGCCGCCGACGGACAGAACGGCGCGGGCGAGCGCCGCAGGATGCGTTCGATCTCCAGCGCAAGCCGCTCCTTCGATCGGTAGTTCGCGACCGGCTCGCGCCACACCTCCTGGCCGACATCCGTCGTGCCGTGAGCGATGTGATCGAGCACCCGCTGCGCTACCGACTGATCATCCATTGCCGCTTTCATTCCGGTCGCCTCTCGCCTGCTGTCTTGCGAATCATACGCGCGGTGATCCGGCCGGCAAAAGGAACCGGGCCTGCCTTTGCGTGACCTCTTTCAGGTGCCTTGTGCAGAGCAACCTGCACGGCGCCCGCAAGCCCGCCGCCGCTGTGTTGCACGAATGCAACATCGCGCCACGATTGATACCAAAGCCCGGCAACCTTGGCCTGAGGCGGCCGCAATTGAGCCAAAGTGTCATGGTGATTACAGGCAGTTCATTTGATCAGCTCGGGTTGTAGAGATCCAATCGTGCGGTTCGGCACTAACGTAATTTCCCCCACGCAGCTTGGCTTGCCGCGACGGCGGCTCATGACCCTGGGCGTCGTGGGCGCGGCCACATTGGGACTCGGCCTGGAAGAGGTGGCGGCGCAGACCGTCGAACTCGCGCCACTGGCAAGGCACCGTCGCCATGACCCGCCAGCCCGAGCACCTCGTGGCGGCCACGCAAGCGGAATGGCGCAGCCTGTGGAGCCGGGTCGGCATGGCGGCGCCTGACGTGTTCGAGCCGGGCCGCATGAACGCCGTCGGCATCTTTCTCGGGCGCCGCGCCAGCGAAGGCTATTCGGTCAACGTCCTGTCGACCAGCCGCCGGCGCGATCGCATCGTCGTCGTGTTCGAAGAGCGCATGCCGCCCGAAATCATGATGGCCCAGCGCGCCAGCCCGGCGCCGCGACCGGTCGCGGGCGGCCCCGGATTCGGCGGACCCGCCGCGGGCTTCGCTCCGCCCGGCACCGGCGCCTCCCTCGCCCCGTCGCCGTCGCCCGCGCGCCCCGTCGGACAGCCCACCTCGCCGTGGGCCATCGTCCTGATAAATCGCGCCGACCTGCCGATCTCCGTCGAACAGCGCCTGTTCCGTTAGCGCGTTCAGACGCGCTGGCGGGCGGCAGCGCCTTCTGAGGCGCGAGAGCCCGCACCGGGCAGAAAAGACCATGACGCGCCACTGGAGTGGCGCGCCCCCAGCCATGAATGATCAGTGGGAGTGCCGCGGCACGCCCTTGGTCTCGGCGATCTTCTGGTAGTTCACTGCAAAGTCGAGGCAGGCGCCGCTCGAGAGCTGGCCGATGAACTTGCGCTGCAGCTCCTGCCAGGGCGTCTGGCTCTCCTTGACGTTGGGCTTCCACGCCGCCTTGCGCTTGGCGAGCTCGGCGTCGGAGATCAGCATGTCGGCGCGCCGCTTGCCGATGTCGACTCTCACCTTGTCGCCGGTCTTGAGCAGCGCCAGTCCGCCGCCCACCGCGGCTTCGGGCGAGGCGTTCAGGATCGACGGGCTGGCCGAGGTGCCGCTTTGCCGGCCGTCGCCGACGCAGGGCAGCAGCAGCACGCCGCCTTTCACCAGCCGGTCCGGCGGCAGCATGTTCACCACTTCAGCCGCGCCCGGATAGCCGACCGGGCCGGTGTTGCGGATGAACAGGATGCTGTTCTCGTCGATCGGCAGCTTGGGATCGTTGATGCGGTGGTGATAGTCCTCGGGCCCGTCGAACACGATGGCCGTGCCCTCGAAGGCGTCCTCGTCGCCCTTGCGCTCGAGGTACTTCCTGCGGAACTCGGGCGAGATGACCGAGGTCTTCATGATCGCCGAATCGAAGAGGTTGCCGGTCAGCACCGCGAAGCCCGCCTGCCCCAGCATCGGCTTGTCGTAGGTCATGATCACCTCGCCGTCGGCTGGCTTCGCGGCCTTGAGGTTCTGCGCCATGGTCTTGCCGGTGACGGTGAGTGCATCGCCATGGATCTTCTTCTTGGCGAGAAGCTCGTGCATCACCGTCGGCACGCCGCCGGCGCGATGGAAGGCCTCGCCGAGATACTTGCCGGCCGGCATGCAGTTCACCAGCAGCGGGATGTCGTAGCCGATCCTGTCCCAGTCGGCATTGTCGAGCTTGACGCCGATGTGACGGGCGATCGCGTTGATGTGCGGCGGGCAGTTGGTCGAGGCGCCGAGTGCGCTTGCCGCCACGATGGCGTTCTCGAACGCCTTGCGCGTCAGGATGTCGGAGGGCTTGAGGTCCTCCCACACCATGTCGACGATGCGCTTGCCGGTCTCGTAGGCGATCTGGCCGCGCTCGCGGTACGGGCCGGGGATGGCGGCGCAGCCTGTCAGCGAGAGGCCCAGCGCCTCGGCCATGCTGTTCATCGACAGCGCCGTGCCCATGGTGTTGCAATGGCCGACGCTGGGCGCGCTCGAGGCCACCATTTCGAGGAACTGCTTGAGGTCGATGCGGCCCGCCGCCAGCTCCTGGCGGGCGTACCAGACGATGGTGCCGGAGCCCGCCAGGCCGCCGGCGAAATGACCGTCGAGCATTGGCCCGCCCGACAGCACGATCGCCGGGATATCGACGGTGGCCGCCCCCATGATCATGGCCGGCGTGGTCTTGTCGCAGCCGGTGGTGAGCACGACGCCGTCGAAGAAATAGCCGTACAGGCATTCCACCAGGCTGAGATAGGCGAGGTTGCGGTCGAGCGCGGCGGTCGGCCGCTTGCCGGTCTCCTGGATCGGATGGACCGGGAATTCGATCGGGATGCCGCCGGCATCGCGGATGCCGTCGCGCACGCGCGTCGCCAGCTCGAGGTGATGGCGGTTGCAGGGCGAGAGATCGCTGCCGGTCTGGGCGATGCCGATGATCGGCCGGCCGCTGTGCAGCTCGGCCAGGGTCAGGCCGAAATTCATGTAGCGCTCGAGATAGAGCGCCGCCATGGTCGGATCGCCCGGCGCATCGAACCAGTCGCGGCTGCGCAGCCGGCGCTTGCCGTTGCCCTTGCCGTTGGCGCTTTTCTTGTCGGCCATCGTCGTTCCTCCGGAATTTTGTTGGCGTAAGCCTATAGCGGGTTCGTCGTACGCGCACCCTGTCATGCCGAGGCTATCGCATATGCCACTTCCCGTCGTCTCGACCGAGGGCCCCCTCGACTTCGCTCGGGGCAGGCTCCGTCCCGAGTGGAGAGACCTTCTGTCCCCGATTAGCTGCATATCGTTGAAGCAAGGTCTCTCCGCTCCGCGCTCCGGTCGAGACGACGGGACAGGCACCACAAGCCATGGCCTGGGATGACAGCGGGTGCGTATCCCTAGACCGCCCTCTCCTTTTCCATCGCCACTTCGGCCTGCAGGCTGGCGAGGTCGCGGAAGATCGAGGCGACGGCCAGCGTGCGGCCGGCGAGCTTGAAGCGCAGCAGGCAATCCTTGCCGGCGATGTCTCCTTCGACCGCGATCTCGTCCCATTTCTCGGCATGGCCGACATAGTTGATCGGGATGTCGTAGTGCTGGCTCCAGAAGAATGGCACGGCGTCGAACTTCTCGCGCGCGCCCAGCATGTTCAGCGCTGCCGTCTGCCCCTGGCGTTCGGCCACCACCCAATGCTCGACGCGAATGGCCTGGCCGCCATGCGCATCGGGCCAGCGGGCAATGTCGCCGGCGGCGAAGATGCCCGGCGCGCTGGTCTCCAGAAAGGCGTCGACCATGACACCGCGATCGAGGGTGAGCCCCGCCTTCTCGGCAAGCTCGAGCCGCGGGCGCACGCCCACGCCCACGACCACGAGGTCGGCATCGAGGCTGCCGCCGCTCTTCAGCTTCACCTTCTTGCCGTCGATGGCGGTGGCCGTGTCCTCGAGATGGAAGACGACGCCGTGCTCCTCGTGCAGGGCGCGCACGAAGTCGCCCATGGCGGGCCCGAGGACGCGCTCCATCGGTCGCTTCTCGGGCGCCACGACATGGACCGCGATCCCGCGGGTGCGGAGCGCGGCGGCGGCCTCCAGGCCGATGAAACTGGCGCCGATCACGACCGCGCGGCGCGCCGTCTTGGCGAGGGCAACGATCGCCCGGCTGTCGGCCAGGCTGCGCAGGGTGTGAACGTGCGGCTGGTCGGCGCCCGGGATCGGCAGGCGGACCGGCTCGGCGCCGGTGGCCAGCAGCAGCCGGTCATAGGGCACCTTGCCGCCACCGGCGAGCGAGACCTCGCGGGCGCGCGGATCGAGGGCGGCGACGTTCGCCTTGAGCCGGAGCTCGATGCCGTTGTCGGCATAGAAGTCGTCGCCGCGCAGGGGAATCCATTCCTCGGGCGCGGTGCCGGCAAGGTAGTCCTTGGAGAGGTTTGGGCGGTCGACGGGTGAAGCATCGTCACTGCTCAGCATGACGATGCCGCCCTTGAAGTCCTGCCGTCGCAGCATCTCGGCGGCCGCGAAGCCGGCCGCGCCGCCGCCCACGATCACGACCCGATCCGGTGCCGGACTGGCCGGCTTGCCGCGCGGCGCCGGCTTCACATCGGTGCGCTTGGCCGTCACGAAGACCTTGCCGTCGCGCTGTTCGACCGACCAGCAATCGATGGGACTCAAGGCCGGCGCGTGCAAGGCCTCGCCGGTCCGCAGGCTGAAACACGCGTGATGCCAGGGACAGCGCACCGTATCACCGACAACGAGACCTTCGGCGAGCGGGCCGTGATAGTGGCTACAGTGGGCCGCCGTCGGCGAACACCTCCTGGCCGACGCGGGCCAGCAGCACCTGCTCCTCGCCGACATGGCCGGCCAGCATGCCGCCGTCGGCGAGCTCTGCGAAGGCGATGCCCTGGGCCAGGTCGGGGCCGCTGGGCTTGGCTTGATCGTCGGCCATCTTGTTCTCCTTGAGCGCCGTAGGGGAGCATGGGAAACCTCGCCGGCCATGTCCACCTCCCCTGCCCTGATCTGCCTCGGCGAGCCCCTGATCGAATTCAACCGCCCGCGCGAGGGCGACGGCAGGACCTGGCTGCAGGGTTTCGGCGGCGATTCGCAGAATGTCGCGATCGCGGCGGCGCGCCAGGGCGCGGCGGCGGGCTATCTCACCAGCCTCGGCCAGGACTGGATGGGCGACGCCTTTCTCGAGCTGTGGCGGTCCGAAGGCGTCGATGCCTCGCGCGTGAGCCGCCATCCCAGCGCGCCGACCGGCGTCAGCTTCGTCACCCACAGCGACGCCGGCCACAAGTTCGACTACCTGCGCAAGAATTCCGCGGCGTCCCTGATGACGCCCGACAGCCTGCCGAAGGACTACATCGCCGGCGCCCGCTTCTTTCACTTTTCAGCCATCGGCCAGGCGATCAGCGAGAGCGCCCGGCAGACCTGCGACGCCGCACTGTCGGCCGCCCGCGCCGCCGGCGTAAAGGTTTCCTACGACACCAACCTGCGCCTGCGGCTGTGGGACCTCGACATGGCGCGCCGGACGATCGATGCCACCCTCGCGCGCTGCGACATAGCCCTGCCGAGCCTCGACGATTCGCAGCAGCTCACCGGCCTCACCGCGCCGGACGCCATCGCCGACTGCTACCTGAAGCTGGGCGCGCCGCTGGTGGTCCTGAAGATGGCGGCCGAGGGCTGCCTGATCGCCACGCCCGGCAAGCGCTTTCGCCTTCCCGCGCATCGCGTCGAAGCCGTGGACGCCACCGGCGCCGGCGACACGTTCGACGGAGCCTTCCTGACGCGGCTGATGGCCGGTGACGATCTCGAGACCGCCGCCCGTTACGCCAATGTCGCGGCTGCCCTCTCGACGCGGGGCTACGGCGCGGTGACGCCTATTCCGCGGGCGGCCGAAGTCCTGGCTGAGCTGGCGCGCGGTTGAAGCGCGGGGTGAGCGCCCGCACGAAGCGGCCGAACACCGTCACCTGCTGGGCCACCCAGCCGCGCCCGTTGTCGGCATCGACCAGCGGATTGTCGACGCCCGTCGGGCGGTGCTTGCCGTCGTAGATCGCCGTGCCGAACAGCATGTCCCAGATCGGAAACACCGGCGCGAAATTGTGGTCGTGGACGTGCGGCTCGTCGGGATTGGCCCGCGCGTGGTGGATGCGGTGGAAGCGCGGCCCCACGATCAGACGCTCGCCCAGCCGGCCGAAGCTCATGTCGACATTGGCGTGCGACCAGCTCTCGATCAGGCGCCCGATCATCAGGATCAGGATGAAATCATCGGGCTGGACGCCGACAAACTGCGCGAAGATGACGAGCGCCAGGGTGATCAGCAGGTTGTCGACGATGTGGTTGCGGTCGTCGCTCCACACCGTCACCTGGCGCTGGCTGTGATGCAGGCTGTGCAGCGCCCACCACCAGGAGAATCTGTGCTGGGCGCGGTGCAGCCAGTAGGCGGCGAAATCGTAGAGTGCGAAATAGACCAGGAAGGAGCCGAGCGCGCTGTCATGCAGCCCCGGCAGGAGCTGCTCCAAACGGGGCGGCACGAAGCCCCACGAGCGCACCAGGTAATCGATCTCGTTGGTGATCGGGTAGCTCACCATGAAGACGGCGAGCGGGATGATTCCGAGCTTGTTCAGGACCGTGTAGACGCGGTCGACGCCGACCAGCCGGTCACTGGCGGTCTTTTCGAGCGGCCAGCGTCTCTCGAACAAGCCGCATGGCGAGCGCGATCACCAGGATCTGGACGATCCCGAGCATGAAGATCTCGACGGCATTGAAGGCCGGCTCGAACCATTCCATCAGACCGAAGCGGAACAGCAATGGGCTGACCAGGGTCTCGAACAGCCAGGCCTGGACGCCCACCCAGATGTCGATGAGGTCGCGCATCGGCGCGCCCGGCTACTTCTGCTCGGCCGCCGTCGATGCCGCGCGAACCGGTAGCAATCCCGGCGGCGGCGCCCCGGACTTGAGCATGAAGACGCCATGCGGCGACTTGCCGACCGGGATCGTGGCGACGACCTTCATCTGTTCGAGGTCGACCACGGCGATGCGGCGCAGGAAGCGCTGCGTGACCCAAAGTTCCTTGCCGTCGGGCGTGATGTCCATGTCATCGGGACCGCCCGGGACCTTGATGGTGGCAACGACCTTCATGTCCTGGGTGTCGATCAGCGACACCGTCCCCTCGACGCGGTTGCTCAGGAACCAATGGCGTCCATCGCCCTTGGGCCAGAAATTGTGCGCAGCCTTGCCGGTGCGAAGGCTGGCCGTCACCGACCCGTCCTTGGGATCGACCGCGACGAGGCCCTCCTCGCCGGTCAGCGCCACCAGCAGGCGCTTGTTGTCGGGCAGCATGATCACGCCGGCCGGCGCCTTGCCGACCTCGACGTTCCACTTGATGGCCTGGGTCTCGAGGTCGAAGGCGACCAACCGGCCGGTCTGCTGCAGGGTGACGAACACCGTCTTCGAATCGGTGTCGAACGACATGTGGCTCGGCAGGCCGTCGATGAAGATGCGGCCGGCGAGCTTGAAGCCGTCGGCATGGTAGATGTCGACGTGGTCGAGCCGGTAGGCGACGGTGACGAACCACTTGCCGTCCGGGCTGAAGCCCAGCTGGTAGGGATCGATGATGTCGCGCACGACGCGGCGCTTCTCGCCGGTCTTGGCGTCGAGCACCAGCAGCTCGTTGGTCGCCGTCGAGCCGACCAGAAGTTCCTTGCCGTCGGGCGTGGGCATCAGGTGATGCGGCTCGCGGCCGATCGGCAGGCGCACCAGCTCGACGCGGCCGCTGCGGCTCAGGATGCTGTAGGAGGCGTCTTCGGAGTTCAGGACCAGGACCGAATCGGCCCACGCAACACCGCTGACAGCCAGTGCGAGCGCCGTTGCCGCAATCGCCAATTTGGTCATCAAGACAGGTCGAACTCCCACGATCAGGTTGAAGCACCTTTCCGGTCGCAACGCTAGAGCCGTTTGAGCTGCGAGGCTGCGGCGGCGAGCCGCTCGATGCGACCCCAGTCGCCGTCGGCCACGGCATCGCGCGGCGCCACCCACGAGCCGCCGACGCAGGCGACGTTGGCGAGCGACAGGTAGGCCTGCGCGGTGTCGGCGCCGACGCCGCCGGTCGGGCAGAAGCGCAGACCGGCCAGCGGCGCCGCGGCGGCCTTCAGCCAGGCCAGGCCGCCCGCCGAGTCGGCGGGGAAGAATTTCATCAATCCAAAACCCTGCTCAGCCAGCACCATCGCCTCCGAGACCGTCTGGATACCCGGCAAGAATGGCAACCCCGCGGCCCGTGTGGCTGTGACAAGCGTGGGCGTACAGCCCGGGCTGACGGCGAATCGGGCGCCAGCGTGCGCCACGTCCTCGACCTGCCGCGGTTGCAGCACGGTTCCTGCGCCAACCACGGCATCGGGCACCTCGGCCGCGATCGCCGCGAGCGCCGGCAAGGCCGCCTCCGTGCGCAAGGTGATCTCCAGGACCGGCAATCCGCCCTTCACCAGTGCCCGCGCGAGCGGCACCGCGTCGGCCAACCGCTCGATGGTCAGCACCGGCACGACCGGCGCAAGGGCAGCGATGGCCGAAATATCCACCGTCAGACGCTCCAGCCGCCGTCGATCACGTTCACCGTCCCGGTGGTGAAGGCCAACTCGTCGCTGGCCAGGTAGAGCGCGAGGGCTGCGATCTCCTCGGCCGAGCCAAAACGGCCGGTCGGCTGGCGCTGCAGGAAGAATTGCCGGGCATCGGCGCCGCCGCCCATCGACGAGATGCGCTCGTCGAGCGAGGGCGTCTGCACCGTGCCCGGGCAGATCGCATTGCAGCGGATGCCCTTGCTCACATAGTCGACCGCGACCGATTTGGTGAGGCCGATCACGGCGGCTTTGGTAGTGCCGTAGATGAAACGCAGCGCCGCCCCCTTCACCGAGGAGGCCGCCGACGACATGTTGATGATCGAGCCTTTGCCCTTGTCCACCATGCCGGGCAGGAAGGCCTGGATCGTCCAGAACATGCTGCGCACGTTGAGATCGAAGGCGAAGCGCCATTGCTCGTCGGTGGCGTCGAGCACCGTGCCGTGATGGACGAAGCCCGCGCAGTTGAACAGCGCGTCGACCGCGCCGGTCTCACGGGCGAAGGCCGCGATCGCCGCTTTGTCCAGCACGTCGAGCTTGCGCGCCCGGATCCTGGCCACGCCGCCCAGGGCCTCGAGCTTCGCCGCATCAATGTCGGTCGCCCAGACCGTGGCGCCTTCCCGCGCAAAAGCCCGCGCCGTGGCCGCGCCGATCCCCTGCCCCGCCGCCGTCACGACGCAGACCTTGTCCTTCAACCGCATGCTTCCTCCCGTCTCGCCCTCAAGGACTTCCTCCCCAACGAAGTTGGGGAGGTGCCCGCGCAGCGGGCGGAGGGGTCATGGGCGACCCCCATGACCCCTCCGGCGCTGCGCGCCACCCTCCCCATCGCTTCGCGATGGGGAGGGAACTTACTTGATGAGGTCCCTCTCCCGGTAATACTTCTCCGCGCCGGCATGCAGCGGAATGCCGAGGCCCTGCAGGGCCGTCTCCAGCCTGATCGCGCGGCCTTTGGCGTGGCCGGAATCGAGCAGCTTGCGTGTGTTGGAATTCCAGAGCGCCGCCGTGATGCTGTAGATCAGCGGGTCGGGTTGCTTGCTCGAGGTGGCCCAGATCGCGTTGACGCTGACGGTCTTCACGCCGGCCACGTTCTTGTAGGCGCCGTCGGGAATTTCCTCGCTGCTGAAGAAGCTGAACTGCTTGATCAGCTTCTCGATTTCCGGCCCGTCGATCGGCACGAGGTCGATGCCGGTCGTCGCCGCGAGCTCGGCGATCGCGCCCTCGGGCCAGCCGGCCACGCTGAAGAACGCGTCGAGCGCGCCGTCCTTGAACTTGTCGGCCGACTGCTGCGGCTTCAGGTACTCCGCCAGGATGTCCTTTTCCGTCATGCCGTAGGCCGCCAAGATCAGGCGGGCGTCGACCAGCGTGCCCGAGCCCGGCTCGTCGAGCGACATGCGCTTGCCCTTGAGGTCCCGGATCGACTTGATGCCGGCGCCCTTGCGCGCCACCAGGTGGAAGCTCTCGGGATAGAGGTTGGCGATGGCGCGCAGCACCTCGACCTTGGGCCGGCCCTCGTAGATGCCGGTGCCGTTCAGGGCCCAATAGGCCACGTCCGACTGCACGAAGCCCGATTGCATGCTGCCCGTGGCGATGCCGGCCACGTTGGCGACCGAGCCGTTGGACGCCACGGCCGTGGCGACCAGCCCGGGCACGCCGCACGAGCCGCCATCGGCGCAGGCGCGCGATCCCGGCGGGTTGGAGATGGCGTTGGCGATCAGGCCGCCGATCGGGAAGTAGGTGCCGGCAGTGCCGCCGGTGCCGATGCGGAAGAAGGTGATGTCCTGCTGCGCCGCCGCCGGCAGGCCGCCCAGCGTCGCGCCCAATGACGAGGCAAATCCGCCCAGCAGCGCGTGCCTGCGATTGATCCTCATCCTCGTCCTCCCTGCTCGTCGCGATTAAACCGCGTCCCACCCACGGTCGCAACGAAGGCCGGTCAGTTGACGCCTATGGCCCGGCTCATGGTCGGTCCGATCTCGGCATGGATCACTACGTCCGCACTGTCGTCCTGGTCGGTTGGATCGCGATTGAGAATGACCAGCTTGGCGCCCTGCCGCTTGGCGATCTGCGGAAAGCCCGCCGCCGGATAGACCACCAGCGAGCTGCCCAGCACGATGAACAGATCGCAATTCAGGGTCTCGTCCTGGGCCCGCGCCATCGGGATCTCGGGCATCGCCTGGCCGAACGAGATGGTGGCGGTCTTCACGATGCCGTCGCACTTTGCGCAGAGCGGCAGCTTGCCGCTGCCCAGGAATGCCTTGCGGATCGGATCCAGCTCGTGGCGGTGGCCGCAATCCAGGCAGCTCGCATAGGTCGCGTTGCCGTGCAGCTCGATCACCTTGGAATCGGGCACGCCGGAGCGCTGGTGCAGGCCGTCGACATTCTGGGTGATGATGGCGCTCATTCGCCCCTGTTCGACCAGCTTGGCCAGTGCGCGGTGGCCGGCATTGGGTTCGGCCTTGAGCATGGTCTCGTCGGTCGCGAACTTGCGCCGCCAGGACTCTCGCCGCATTTCATCGGAGGCCATGAAGTCGTCGAAGTAGATCGGCTTGTAACGGGTCCAGATGCCGCCCGGCGAGCGGAAGTCGGGAATTCCCGACTCCGTCGAGATGCCCGCTCCGGTGAAGGCGACGATGCGCTTGGCCGAACCGATCAGGTCCCGCAGCATTTCGATGTCGTCCATAAGCCCTCCTGTCACCCGGTCACGGCGCTGGCATGGCCGGATTGTGCACCGCGCAGCCGACGAATGCCTTGCCTTCGCTTCTCACCTCGACGGTGTAGGCGAACAACGAGCCCGACTGCGGATCGACGCAACGCCGCTCGTCGATCATGATCGTGAAATCCGGATTGTCCGCCGCCGCATAGGCCACCGCGCCGTCAAGCTTCTGCGGCCCGCCATGGGCAATGCGCTGTCCCGGCTGGCCGCCGGTGAGGCCCCACAGCATATCCCGCGATGTGACTTCCAGACGCCACGCCGGCTCGGCGCCGCCGCCACCATTGGCCAACCATTCCCGCTGGTCGAACCGTTCACGGCACCCCGCCGTCTCGACCGCCGCCCGGCGCAGCTCCAGCGCGCTGATGCCCGAGCCCGGCCCGGTCTCGCGTCCGCCGTAGATCTCGACGAACATCGGACGGCCGGCCTGGCCGGCGGTCAGGCCGCGCAGCGCCTGGGTCAGCTCCTGGTCCGGTGTGCGGTCCTCCAGGGGGAGCGGCGCGCCATCGCAGGGCAGGAACTGCAGGCGGCCGCCGAGGTCGCGCGCCAGGCCGCGCAACCGGACGGCGCTCGCCGGCAGCGCCGGACGCGCGGGCTCCGGGGCCGGCAGGGCCGCTTGCGGGCCGAGCGCCATGGTGGGCGTCTCGCTCGCCGACGCCGGAATCGGCGGTGCAGGCGGCTGCGGCCCTCCCCGGGTCACAGGCGTAGGTGCGCTGCGCGTTGCCAGCGTCGGCAGGGCATAAAAGAAGATCGGCTTCTGCCCGGCGTCGAGCAGACAGACGAACTGCGTCTCGAAAGGCGAGCCGCTGCGATAGGTCAGCCGTCCGCGCAACGTCAGTGCTGCCGCGATGGCCTGCGTTCCCACCCTGGCATCGACGCGCTCGAGCGCCGGCGGCGGAAAGTCGAGCGCCGTCACGCGATCGACCGAGGGGCTCAACTTGCGATACTGCGCTTCCCCGAACGAAGCGCATTGCTGCGCAAGCTTGGTCTGCGCCGCCGCAGGCAGGACGGCGGCCAGCGGAAGAACGGCGAGCAGGCGCAAGATCGTGGAAGTCAAAGCCACAACACCGACAACCTCATGCTGAGGAGCGGCCCGCAGGGCCGCGTCTCGAAGCATGGGCACCAGGCACGGTGCGCGTTGCCGACCCTTCGAGACGGGCGCGGAGTTTACCCCGAGGTATTCGAGGGGCGCCCTCCTCAGGGTGAGGCAAATTGTTGTCCGCTGCAAACAGCTAAGACAGCCAGCGCTTGCGCCGCTTGTAATGCTTGGTGTCGCGGTAGGATTTGCGCGCCCCGCCCTCGTTCAGGCCGAGATAGAACTCCTTGATGTCGGAGTTGTCGCGTAATTTGTCGGCCGGCCCTTCGAGCACGATGCGGCCGTTCTCCATGACATATCCGTGATCGGCGACGCTGAGCGCCATGGCGGCATTCTGCTCGACCAGCAGGACCGAGAGCTTTTCCTGCCTCACCAGCCGGTCGACGATGCCGAAGATCTCCTCGACCAGCATGGGCGCGAGCCCGAGCGACGGCTCGTCGAGCAGCACCACCCGGGGCCGGCTCATCAACGCCCGGCCGATCGCCAGCATCTGCTGCTCGCCGCCCGAAAGGTAGCCCGAGACCTGATGCCGCCGTTCCTTGAGGCGCGGGAAATAGGAATAGACGAGATCGATCCCCTGCTTCACCGCGGCGCCGTCCTGGACGTGTCCGCCGGCGATCAGGTTTTCCTCGGTCGTCAGGTTCTCGAACACCCGGCGCCCCTCGAACACCTGGACGAGGCCCAGCCGCGTGACGTCGTGGGCGCGCATGCCGTCGATGCGCCGCTCGTCGAGCTGGATCGTACCCTTGGTGACCTCGCCGCGCTCGCTGTGCAGCACGCCGGAAATGGCTTTCAAAGTCGTCGTCTTGCCCGCGCCGTTGGCGCCCAGCAGGGTCGTGATCGTGCCCTCGCCGACGCCGATCGACACGCCCTTGAGGACGAGGATGACGCGGTCGTAGACGACCTCGATGTTGTTGATTGCCAGCATTGGCAGGTCCTGCTTGACACCGAAAAATGTCACCCCGAGCGCAGCCAGGGGCCTTTAGAGCGACAGGAACGGTCCCTCACCCTGCTCGGGATGACAGGGTGCGGTAGGACGGGCGGCGATCGCTCGCCGCCCAACCTTTCACGCGTTCAGGACTTGGAAGCGTCGGCGGCGAGTTGCTTCTCGATCACCGGGCGGTAGCCCTGGAACCAGTCCTTGACCTTGACGAGCTTGCCGCCCTTGACGCTCCAGATCTGGACCCAGCCGCCGCCCTCGTGGTCGGCCGGCGTGATCGCCATCGGCGGCACGAGACCGCCCAGGGTGAAGTCCTTGATGGATTCCATGCCCTTCTTGACCTCCTCCGAGGTCGGTGCGGCGCCGCCCTTGGCCTTGATGGCGTTGCGCACCGCCTCGACATGCAGCGCGCCGATCAGGACGCCCCGGTTGTAGAGGACGGTCGAGTCCATTTCCTTCGGCGCGGGCTTGCCCTGCGCCTTGTACATGGCCTCGATCTCCTTCAGCACCGGGAAGTCCTTGCCGACGCCGGCGAACTGGATGGTGTTGTAGCCCTCGGCCATGCCCATGCCGCCGGCCGCGATGATATCGGCCTCGGAACTGCCCCAGACGAAGGCGACCACCTTGCTCAGCGGGAAGCCCTTGCCCTTCAGCTCCTTGATGGAAACCGACGGTGCCCGCCCGAACAGGTGGGTGATGACGAAGTCCGGCTTGTAGCGGCCGGTGATGTCGAGCACCTGCGCGCCCATCTCCAGGCCCGGCGCCGGCACCGCGAAGGTGCGCAAGTCGAAGCCTTCGGACTTGGCGAGGTCCTCGAGGATCGGCAGCGGCTCCTTGCCCGCCGGATTGTCATAGAAAAGATAGGCGATCTTCTTGCCCTTCAGGCCGCCCAGCTTCTCCTTGGCGAACTCCACCGCGGCGCCCGCCTGCGACCAGTAGCTGGCGGCGATCGGGAAGGTGTAGGGGAAGCGCTTGCCGTCGGCCGCCGAGGAGGTGCCGAAGCCGGGCGAGGTGCCGAGGATCTTGTCCTCCTCGAGCTTCTTGTTCAGCGCCGCGGTCTGCGGCGTGCCGTAGAGGCCTTCCAGCACGGCGCCTTCCTTCTTGAAGCGCTCATGCGCTTCCATGGCGGGCGGCACCTTGTACTCGTTGTCGATCTCGATGACCTTGATCTTGTAGCCCTCGACGCCGCCCTTGCTGTTCACCAGGGCGATATAGTCCTGGTAGCCGGGGCACAGCACCGTGCCGACCGTTGCGGTCGGGCCGGTGCGGTCACATTGAAAGCCAAACACCAGTTCCTTGGACTGGGCGTAGGCTTGGCCTGCGCCCATCGCCAGGGTCGCGGTCGTTGCCGCTACACCCAGCCAACTCTTAACGAACCTCATCATGGGTTCCTCCCTTTCTCAAGCAATGCCCCGCTCTAGTAGGAGAAGGGCCAAACCCGGAAATAGCTCCGGATATTCCTCCACAGTCGATTGAGCCCCTCGGGCTCGACGATCAGAAAGAAGATGATCAGGCCGCCGAATACGCCCAGCCGCAGACCCGAAATGACGTTGGCCATCTCGGCCTGACTGAAAAACAGCGACCCCACGTCTTCCATCAGGATACGGATCACTATCGGCAGCAATGTGACGAAGACCGCACCAAAGATCGACCCCAGCACCGAGCCCAGCCCGCCGATGATGATCATGGCGAGGTAGTCGATCGAGACAATGAGCTGGAACTGCTCGTAGTTGGCGATGCCGAAATAGTAGGTGTAGAGCACGCCGCAGACGCCAGCGTAGAACGACGAGATGGCGAAGGCCAGGAGCTTGTAGCGGTAGATGTTGATGCCGATGATTTCGGCCGCAATGTCCTGGTCGCGCACTGCCACGAAGGCGCGGCCGATGCGGCTGCGCACCAGGTTCAGCGTCGCCATGATGGCGAGGACGGCGAAGAACAGCAGGAAGAAGTAAAGGCTGCCCTGGGTGTTGAAGCTGAGGCCGAACAGGCTGGGCCGGGCGACCTCGATCGAGGCCTGGGCGCCACCCGAGATCGCCGGCACGTGGTTGATGGTCCATTCGATGATGAGCTGGCCGGCCAATGTGGCGATGGCGAGATAGAGGCCCTTGATGCGCAGGCTGGGCATGCCGACGACCACGCCGATCAACGCCGCCATCAGCCCACCCGCCGGCAGCGTGATCCAGAACGGCAGGCCGAGCCTCACCGCGAGGTTGGCCGCGGTGTAGGCGCCAACCGACATGAAGGCGCCGTGGCCGATCGAGATCTGGCCGGTGTAGCCCACCAGGATATTGAGCCCCAGCGCGCCCACGATGGCGATGAAGATCAGGTTCAGGATCGAGAGATAATATTCGTGGACGGTGAGCGGGATGATCGCCCCGAAGATGATCGCGAGCGCGATCACCGTCCATTTGGCGATGGGCAGCGGATAGAGCGCCATGTCGGCGCCGTAGGTCGTCTTGAAGATCCCGGCCTCGCGATGGAACATTTTCTAAAACCTGCTCCGATCGATCGCTTCTTGTTGAATCAGGCTCCTCTCCCCCGCTAGGGGGAGAGGCTGGGTGAGGGGGATTACGCACGTGCGCTGCCCCCTCTCCTCGCCTCTCCCCCTAGCGGGGGAGAGGAACATGAGTTGTGTGGGCGAAAATTCGGCCGCATCGGCTACACCCGCTCGATCTGGCGGCGGCCGAAGATGCCGTAGGGCCTGATCATCAGCACCAGGATCATCAGCACATAGGGCGCGAAGTCCTTGGTGCCGCCGCCGACATAGGGGTCGAGATAGCCGGCGGCGAGGCTTTCGACGATGCCGATGATGAGGCCACCGACCAGCGCCCCGCCGATCGAATCGAGGCCGCCCAGGATCACCACCGGAAAGACTTTCAGGCCGACCAGGGCGAGCTGGACGTCGACGCCCAGCATGCTGCCCCAGACGATGCCGCCCAGCGCCGAGACGACACCCGCCATCGCCCAGGCGTAGGCGAAGTAGCGCTCGACGTTGATGCCCATCGCCTGCGCCACCTGCTGGTTGTCGGCGACGGCGCGCATGGCCACGCCCATGCGGCTCTTCTTGAAGAACCAGCTGAAGCCCAGGAAGAACACGATCGCCACGACGGCGCCCAGCACCTGGATGGGCGGCAGGCTGGCCGGCCCCAGCGTGATCGGCTCGTCGCCGATCGGCAGCGACAGCGCGCGCGTCTCGCTGCCCAGGATCACCGGCCCCAGCCCGCGCAGCATGGCGGCGAGGCCGATGGTCGCCATGATCACCGCCACGACCGGCCGCCCCAGCAATGGCCGCAGCACGATCCTCTCCAGGCCGAAGCCGAAGGCGATCATCACCGCCAGCACGAGGACGATGGCGGCGATCAGCGGCATGCCCTCGAAGCCCAGCGTGACCGCCACGATCAGCCCGGCCAGCATGACGAACTCGCCCTGCGCGAAGTTGATGGCGTCGGTCGCCTTGTAGACCAGCACGAAGCCCAGCGCGATCAGCGAGTACATCAGCCCGATCGAGGCGCCGTTCAGCAGGAGCGCCAGCAGGAATTCGAGATCTTCGGACATTTAGAGTCTCCTTCCTCCCCATCGCGGAAACCGCGATGGGGAGGTGTCGCCGTCTCGCGGCTTGTAACCAAGCCGCTGAGGCGACGGAGGGGTCATGAGCAGCAGCGTCACTGTCGCCCATGACCCCTCCGCCCGCTGCACGGGCACCTCCCCTTCGCGGAGTCCGCGAAGGGGAGGAGATCGAAGTGCGCAAGCCCTCACGCCGCCCTCCGCGCCGGTTCGGCGGCCACCTCGCCGTGGATCGGGATCGTCGAACTCAGCATCGACTTGCGGCCGTCCTCGAAGGTGATCTCCAGCGTGACGTCGGCCTGCGCCTTGCCGCCATAGAAGGCATCGATCACGCTGGCGTACTTCTCGGCCACGAAGCGGCGGCGCACCTTGCGGGTGCGCGTCATTTCCGCATCGTCGGCTTCGAGCTCCTTGTTGAGCAGAAGGTAGCGTTTGACCTGCTGCACGTCGGGCAGGCTGGCATTGGCCTTGGCGATCTCGGCACCGATCAGGCCCGCGACCTCCGGCTTGCCGCTGAGGTCGACATGAACTCGTGTAGGCGAGGCCCTGCTTCTCGGCCCACGTGCCGACCGTCTGCATGTCGATGGCGATCATGGCGGCGACGAACGGACGCTGGTCGCCGAACGCCACGGCTTCGCGGATGAACGGGCTGAACTTCAGCTTGTTCTCGATGAATTGCGGCGCGAAGGCCGAGCCGTCGGCGAGCTTTCCGACATCCTTGGCGCGATCGATGATGACGAGCTGGCCCTGCTTGTCGAAGAAGCCGGCATCGCCGGTCCTGAGCCAGCCGTCGGCCGTCACGGTCTCGCGCGTCGCCTCCTCCTGCTTGAAGTAGCCCTGGAAGACATTGCAGCCCTTCAGCAGCACCTCGCCGCGATCGTCGATCCTGATCTCGATGTGCGGGATCGGCCGGCCGACCGTGTTGGGATTGGCCTCGGAGTCGGCCTGGCAGGCGATCATCGCCGACGCCTCGGTGGCGCCGTAGACCTGTTTCAGGTTGATGCCGAAGGAGCGGAAGAAGCGGTAGGTGTCGGGTCCCAGCGGCGCGCCGCCGGTGTAGCACCAGCGCGCCTTGCGCAGGCCGAGCTGGTCGCGCACCGGGCCGTAGACCAGCAATTCGCCCAACGCCAGCCCGGCACGGTCGGCCAGCGACAACTGCTTGCCGTCGGTCCGCTTCAGCTCGCAACGCTCGGCCAGGCCGCGGAAATGCTCGAAGATGCGGCGCTTGAAGGGCGAGGCGTCGCCGCCCTTGATCTGCATCAGGGTCAGCATGTTCTCCCAGATGCGCGGCGGCGCCAGCATGGCGTCGGGGCCCAGCTCGCGCAGATCGCGCTGCACCGTCTCCGGGACTCTCCGGACAGTTGGCGGTCAGCCGCGCCACCAGCGCCATGCCCAGGGTGAAGGCGGCGTCGCCGACCCAGGCCATCGGCAGGTAGGACAGCCAGTTGTCGCCCGCCTTGACGTCGTTCACTTCCACGAACGCCTCGGCCGTGGCGATCATGTTGCGGTGGCTCAGCATAACCCCTTTGGGCCTGCCCGTGGTGCCCGAGGTGTAGGCGATCATCGCCGATGTCGTCGGCGCCGCCCTTGGCGAGTTCGGTTTCATAGCAGCCCGGGTTAGCCTGGCCGAACTTGCGCCCCTCCTCCAGCACGCTCGCGAAGGAACGCAGGATCGGATCGTCGTAGAACGACAGGCCGCGCGGGTCGTCGAAGACGATCCAGCGCAGCTTCGGGCAGCTTCTCCTTCAGCGACAGTGCCTTGTCGACCTGCTCCTGGTCCTCGGCCACGATCACCGAAGTCTCGGCGTGCTCCAGCACATAGACCAGCTCGGAGGCGATTGAATCCTGGTAGACCGGCACCGAGACGCCGCCCAGCGCCTGCGCCGAGAGCTGCGCGAAATAAAGCTGCGGACGGTTGTCGCCCACCACAGAGAGCTTGTCGCCGCGCCGGAATCCCAGCGCCGCCAGCCCCAGCGCGAAGTCGCGAACGTTGTCGCGATAGGCGGTCCAGTCGTAGGTCTGCCAGACGCCGCGTGTCTTCTCGCGCATGCCGGCGCCCTTGGGATCCTGCTCGGCGTTGCGCTGCAGGAGCTTGGGCAGCGTCGAGGTCTTGGCGTGATCGACCAGGCTCATGCCCGTCCTCCTTGTTTGCCGGCGCCGAGATAGGCTTCGACGACCGCGGGATCGCGCTGGACCTCCTCGGGCGTGCCGGCCGCGATGCACCGGCCGCGATCGAGCACGACCACCTTGTCGGAGATATCCATGACCACGCCCATGTCGTGCTCGATCAGCACGACGGTGACGCCGCGTTCCTGGTTCACGTCCAGGACGTAGCGCGCCATGTCTTCCTTCTCGTCCTGGTTCATGCCGCCCATCGGCTCGTCGAGCAGCAGCAGCTTGGGCTCGAGCGCCAGCGCGCGGCCCAATTCGACCCGCTTGCGCAGGCCATAGGCCAGCGACGCCGTCGTCTGCTTGCGCAGGTCCTGGAGCTTCAGGAACTCGATGATCTCCTCGATGGCCTCGCGATGGGCGATATCTTCCTTCTGCGCCATGCCCCAGTAGACGACGCTCGCCAGCACCCCCGCCTTCATGCGGACGTGGCGGCCGAGCATCAGGTTGTCGAGGACGGTGAGGCCGCTGAACAGGGCGATGTTCTGGAAGGTGCGCGCGATGCCGAGGGCGGCGATGTCGCTCGGCTTCTTCTGGGTGATGTCGCGGCCTTCGAGGAGGATGCGGCCGCTGTCGGGCTTGTAGAAGCCCGAGATCATGTTGAGCAGCGACGTCTTGCCGGCGCCGTTGGGGCCGATGATGGACAGGATGCTGCCGCGCGGCACGTCGAGCGACACGCCCTGGACGGCCGTCACGCCGCCGAATTGCTTGGAGACGCTCTCGACCACAAGCTGGTTGTCGCCCTCTCGCGCAGTCATGCGCTGGGCGGACGTCCCCACCATGAACCCTCCCTAAACTACAGGCTCATATTCCTTATTTGTTGGCATCATCATGCAGGCTCCGATGGGCGAAGGCAACAAATCTGCCTAAGCTCGGGCCATCATCCGGGGAGACCACGACATGGCGCGCCACATCGTTTGCCTTACTTTCGACCACGATCACTTGTCAGGATTCATTGCACGGGGTCTGACGTCGCCCACCGTCATCTCGCGTGGCGAGTATGACGTCGTGGTCATCCCCCGCCTCGTGGCGCTCCTGGCGCGCTATGACATCAAGGCCACCTTCTTCACGCCCGGCCACACGATCGACAGCACGCCGGCGGCGGTGACGCCTTACGTCGAGGCCGGCCACGAGCTTGCCCACCACGGCTGGACCCACCGCCTGCCCGTCTCGCTGTCGCGCGAGGAGGAGGAAGAGGAGATCGTGCGCGGCAACGACTCGATCAAGAAGATCAGCGGCCGCACCGCGCGTGGCTACCGCTCGCCCGCCTGGGACCTCTCGCCCCATTCGATCGAGCTCCTGCTGAAGCACGGCATCCAATACGACAGCTCGCTGATGGGCCATGACTATGATTGCTACTACGCCCGCCAGGGCGACGTGGCGGAGCTTCATGAATCCCTTCGTGCGCGGCCGCGAGACCAACCTGGTCGAGATGCCGATCAGCTGGTCGCTCGACGACTTCCCGCACTTCGAATACATGCGCATGCCCAACGGTTCGGTCATGCCAGGGCTGATGAACGCCACCAACGTGCTCGAGAACTTCGTCGACGACTACACCTACATGACGCGCGTGCAGCCCGACTTCGGCATCCTGACCTACACGTTCCATCCGCACGTGATCGGCCGCGGCCATCGCATGATGATGCTCGAGCGGCTCATCCAGAAGCTGATGGAAGACGGCGCTGTGTTCATGACCATGGAAGCCGCCATGGGCGAATGGCTGGCGCGGCGGCAGGCGGGACGAAAGCAGGCGGCGGAATAACCGTCACACGCCCCACAACACTGTCATCCTGAGCGCAGCGAAGGATCTCTCACGGCGTCGATCATGAGTATCCTTCGCTGCGCTCAGGATGACAATCGGCCCCTCGCCACCCGGATTGCCCGGCAGATGGTGACCATCTTGCCAATGGCGTGATCGACGAAGGCTGAAACGCCGCTCTCGATCCTGTCCGCCAATGCCGGCTGCTTCGCCGAGATGGCTCGCGCCAACACACGCGCCCGCTCCCGCCCAACCGCGCGATTGGCCGAGATGGCGCGATCGAGAGAGCCGTCGGCCTGGACCGGTGCCAGCACTGTCTCTAACCGCTGCAGGAAATCCGGCGCGTGTGCGAGATGCCGGTACATGCTGGCGAGGATCAGGGGCTGCGGCCGATCGCCAAAGTGGTTGAGCCGAAGAACGCGTTGCCAGGTTTCGGCCGACACGTCCGCCTCCGAGGCAAGCTGCGGCAAAACCACGTCCGGCGCCGGCAGCCGCGGCCCCTGCTCCGGCATGCCCCCAGCCGCGGCCTCGCCGCGCAACCAGGCGGCCAGCGCGCCGAGCGCGAAGAGATTGATCGTGTTCGAATGGTCGTAGCTCGCCAGCACTGCATCGACGCTGGCCGGTTCTTCGCCGGCGAGCGAGCCCAGCGTTGGCAGGATCATGACCTTCCGAAAGCGGACGACGGCAGCATCGGCCATGCCCAAGAGATAGAGCGGCCTCACAGCGTCCCAAGCCCAGGGCAGCGCACCGTCCAGCGTGGCGAGGTGACGCCATACCAGGTTGACCACGCGCACGCCCACGGTGGCGCGGATGTCGGCAAAAAGCCTGGCCGTTTCGCCCGTCGCCTCGGCTTCGACGACGGCTGGAAACGGATCGCTCACGCGATCAGCGCCCCTTGAACTGCGGCCGGCGCTTTTCCATGAAGGCGCGGCGGCCTTCGATGTAGTCCTCGGAGGCGAAGCACTCCTTCACCAGCTCGGAGGTGCGGCCGAAATCGGGCTTGCCGTCGAGCCGCGTCAACTCTTCCACGGTGCGTTTGGCCGCATGCATGGTGAGCGGTGCGTTCTCGCCGATCAGCTTGCAGTAGTTGTCGACATAGGCGTCAAGTTCGGCGTCCGGCACGACCCGGTTGATCAGGCCCATGCCCAGCGCTTCCGGGGCGCTGAACATGCGGCCGGTGAAGAAGATCTCCTTGGCGTAGGCCGGCCCGACCACGTCCATCAGGGTCTTGATGCCGGCGGCGCGGTAGCCGAGGCCGAGCCGGGCCGCCGGCACGCCGAACTTGCAATTGTCCGAGGCGATGCGGATGTCGCAGGTGAGCGACACGGCGACGCCGCCGCCGACGCAGTAGCCGCGGATGCGGGCGATGGTCGGCTTGGCGCACTTGGCGAGGCGGGCGTTGGCGACCTCGCCGATCTTGTCGTAGTGGGCGATCTGCTCGGGCGTCGAGCGCGCCTTCTCGAACTCCGAGATGTCAGCGCCGGAGACGAAGGCCTGGTCACCGGCGCCGGTCACGACCACGACGCGGATCGCCGGATCCTTCTCGAAGTCGTCGAGAATGACCGGGATCGCCTCCCACATGTCCGACGAGGTGGCGTTGCGCTTGGCCGGCTTGTTGAAGACGAGCCGGCCAACCGGGCCGTTCTTCTCGGCGATCATGTTCGGTGTTGGACTGATCATGGCGTACTCCTTGTTTCCCTTGCCTCCCGCTTTGCTGGGGAGGTGCCCGCGCAGCGGGCGGAGGGGCCATGAGCCGCAGCTGGTGCGTTGCTTATGACCCCTCCGGCCTGCGGCCACCTCCCCACTTCGTGGGGAGGAATGGCTTATTTCAGATGACGCCGCGCTGCCTGAAGCTCGCGATCGCCGCGGCGTCGTAGCCGGCTTCCTTCAGCACCGCCTCGGTATGCTCGCCCTGCTCCGGCGTGGCCGAGCGCATCTCGAAGGGCGTGCGGCTCATGTTGATCGCCTGGCCGATCAGCTCGATGTCGCCCAGCTTGGGTGAGTGCACGGGATGCGCCATCTTGAGGTGCTTGACCTGCGGATCGGCGAACATCTCGTCCATCTTGTAGATCGGTCCGGCGGGGACGCCGGCCTTGTTCAGCTTCTCGACCAGCTCGGCGCTGCCGTAGGTCGCGACCCGCTTTTCGATCTCCGCGTTCAGCACGTCGCGGTTCTTGGCGCGCGCCTTGTCGGTCGAGAAACGCTCATCGGTCATCAGCTCCGGCGCCTTGATGCTCTCGCAGAAGCGCTTGTAGATATGACCGCCCGACGCCGCGATGTTGATGTAGCCGTCCTTGGTCTTGAAGACGCCGGTCGGGATCGAGGTCGGGTGGTTGTTGCCGGCCTGACCGGGCACGTCCTTGGCCAGCGTCCAGCGCGCCGCCTGGAAGTCGCACATCGAGATCATGGCCTGCAGGAGCGAGCTCGACACCCACTGGCCCTGGCCCGAGACTTCGCGTTCCAAGAGCGCCGTCAGAATACCGATGGCGCAGTGCAGGCCCGCGCCCACGTCGGCCACGGCGATGCCGGCCCGCACCGGGCCGCCGCCCGGCATGCCGGTGACCCACATCAGGCCGCCCATGCCCTGGGCGATCTGGTCGAAGCCCGCGCGCTCGGCATAGGGGCCGTCCTGGCCGAAGCCCGAGATCGAGCCCAGCACGATGCGCGGGTTCACCTTCTTCAGGCTTTCATAGTCGATGCCCAGCCTGAACTTCACGTCGGCGCGGTAGTTCTCGACCACCACGTCGGCCTTCTCGACCAGCTTCATGAAGACGGCCTTGCCGTCCGGCTCCTTCAAGTTGAGCGTGATCGAGCGCTTGTTGCGGTGCAGGTTCTGGAAGTCCGGCCCATGGCGCGGCCCGCCCATGTCGGCATCGCCCGCCCCCGGCGGCATTTCGACCTTGATGCAGTTGGCGCCCCAGTCGGCGAGATAGCGCACGGCGGTGGGGCCGGCGCGCACCCGCGTCAGATCGAGCACGGTAAAACGGGCAAGCGGTCCTGCGGTCATGGTCTCACTCTGGGTTAGGAAATAGCCTCACCCTGAGGAGGCCCGCAGGGCCGTCTCGAAGGGTGGGCAACAGACCGGGCTGCGGCCCATGCTTCGAGACGCTCGCTGCGCTCGCTCCTCAGCATGAGGTTATCGTTGGGTCGACACTCTACTCTATCCGTACCATGGCGGCGGGATCGATCTCCAGCCAGACCCGGCTGCCGATTTCGAAAACCGTGTCGGGGCCGGCGGAAACCCGCAGCGGCCTGGCGGCGGCAAGCGGGCGGGCCTGGTAGTCCCAGTATTCGCCGAGATAGGACCGCCCTGCGATCTCGGCCTCGATCGCAAGGGAGCTGCCATTCGGCTTCCGCGTAGCCAGGCCGATCGCCTGGGGGCGCAGCGAATACAGCAAGTCGCCCGTCCCGTTCGCCCCTTCCAGCAACGACGTGGCGGCCGAGAAGCCGTCGAACCGCACCTCGCTGCCCTGACGTGCCCCTGCAAGGAAGTTCGTCCGGCCGATGAAGCCCGCCACGAACCGGCTCCTCGGGCGGCCGTAGAGCACGTGCGGCGCATCGATCTGCTCGATCCGTCCCTTGTTCATCACCACGATGCGGTCGGACGTCACCATCGCCTCCGACTGGTCGTGGGTGACGTACACCGTCGTGATCTTGAATTCGTCGTGCAGGCGGCGGATCTCGAAGCGCATCTCCTCGCGCAGGTTGGCGTCGAGGTTGCTGAGCGGCTCGTCGAGCAGCAGCACCTCGGGCTCGACCACGATGGCGCGCGCCAGCGCCACCCGCTGCTGCTGGCCGCCCGACAGCTCCGCCGGGTAGCGGCCCTTCAGCCCGCGCATCTGGACGACGTCGAGGATCCGGTCGACCCGGCGCTCGATCTCGGCGCCGGCGAGCTTGCGGACCTGCAGGCCGAAGCCGACATTCTCGCCCACCGTCATGTTCGGCCAGATGGCGTAGCTCTGGAAGATCATCGACATGCGCCGCTTTTCCGGCGGCACGACGCCCGACGGCGTGGAGATGGTCTGGCCGTCGAGCGCGATCGTGCCGGACGTCGGCGGCATGAAGCCCGCGATCATGCGGAGCGTCGTGGTCTTGCCGCAGCCCGACGGCCCCAGCAGGGAGACGAATTCGCCCTTCTGCAGCTCGAGCGAGAAGTCCTTCACCGCCTCGAAGGCGCCGAAGCTCTTGGTGATGTTGCTGAGGACGAGCTTGCTCATGTCGCGGTGCGCCTCAGCATGAAATCCCGTCCGAGCGCGCGCTGGCCGATCCAGAGCAGCGGCAGGGTCAGGATCTGGAGGAGCAGCGCCAGGGCGGCGAGGTACTCGAAGTTCCCCTCCTCGCTCATGTCGAAGATCATCACCGACACGACCTTGGTTCCCGGACCGTAGAGGAAGATCGCCGACGACAGCTCGCGCGTGGCCGGGATGAAGATCAGCAGCCAGGCCCCCAGCAGGCTGCGCTTGAGCAGCGGCGCCACGACGCGACGGAGCGCGGTGATGCGGTTGCCGCCCAGGATGCGGACCGCCTCCTCCATCTCCGGGTTGATGCTGCGCATCGCCGCGCTGTTGTTCACATAGCCGATCGGCAGGAAGCGCGTGGTGAAGGCCAGGATCAGGATCAGCGCCGTGCCATAGAGGGCGAGCGGCGGCGGCGCATAAGCGGCATAGAAGCCGATCGCCAGCACGACGCCCGGGATCACGAAGGGGGCGATGCACAGGAAGCCCAGCACGCCGCTGAAGGGCACCAGCCGGCGGGTCACGATATAGGCCACGCCCAGGGTGATGATCACGCCGGCAGTGGCGGCGGCGCCGGCAAACAGGAAGGCGTTGATCACCGACTTGGCCGCCGTCGCATGCTCGAACAGGATGAAGTGGAAATTCCGGAACGAGATATTGTCGAGCGCGAAGCCGCGGCCCCAGGCCTTGGCGAAGGCTGCCTGCAGCAGGAAGAGATAGGGCAGGAAGACCGACAGCGTCGCCACGAACATGGCGTAGCCGAACATCGCCCAGCGCCAGTGCCCGAGCTGGATTGGCCGCCGTTCGCCGCCCTTGCCGGTGAGCGACACGAACCCCTTGCGATGGGTCATCAGGCGCTGCACCAGGATCAGCATCACGGTGACGCCGAGCAGCGGCATGGCGTAGGCCGCCGCCACCTCGACCCGCACCGGATTGCCGAAGAACTGGAAGAGCTGGGTCGTCGCCACGTTGAAGCGCGCCGGGAATGGCGATCATCGCGGGCGATGCGAAGAGGGCGATGGCTTCGAGGAAGCAGATGATCAGCCCGCCCAGGATCGCCGGCAGGGCAAGCGGCAGGGTGACCCGCCGCATGGTCCGCCACGTCCCCGCCCCCAGGATGTTGGCGGCGTCCTCCATCTCCGAGGACACCAGCTCGAGCGCCGCCGAGGTGAAGATGAAGATGTAGGGGAACGAGTAGAGTGCGATGACGACGGCGAGCCCGGTGAAGCTGTAGATGTTGAACGGCCCCGCCTCGGCACCGGTGGCGAACATGTAGAAGCGGTTGAGCCAGCCGGCATTGGGACCGGCCAGCAGGATCCAGGCGACCGCGCCCGTGTAGGGCGGCGTGATGAAGGTCGCCAGCACCAGCATGCGCACGAAGCCGCGCCCCGGCATGTTGGTGCGCGACACGCCCCAGGCGAGCGGGATGGCGAACAGGCCGGCCAGGCCCGCGGAGACGGCGCCCAGCCGGAGCGAGTTGAACAGGGCCTCGACATAGCGGGCGCGCCCCCAGGCGACGCCATAGTTGGCGAAGGTGAAGCCGCCAGTGCGTTCCGCCGTGAAGCTGGTGACCACCAGGTAGACGAACGGGCTCACCACCAGGAACAGCAGAACCGCGATGATGGCAATCCACAGCAGCCACGTCGCATCGAACCCGCCGACGCGCACCGGCCGGGCTGAGGAGGATACGAGCGCGGGCGCCGCGACGGTCATCGCTTCTCGCTTGCCTCCCCCGTCTTACGGGGGAGGTGGCCCGAAGGGCCGGAGGGGGAAAGCCACAGTCGATGCATTTGCCGGTTTCAGATCATGGGCTTCTTGAAGATCATTTCTGCAGCCTTCCCCCTCCGCCCCCTCCGGGGGCACCTCCCCCGTATGACCGGGGAGGCAGGGGAGGCATCTCAATTCCCGAACGTGTCCCGCCACTGCTCGATCACGTCGGGGATGCCCTTGTCGATCTCCGCGACGCTCGGGCGGATCGTCTTGATCTCGCTGATCGGCTTGGCGCCGGGCGGCGGCGGCACTTCCGGGCGCAACGGAATGGCGAAGTGCTTGGCGTTGATCTTCGCCGCCTCGATCGAGTTGAGGTATTCCATGAAGAGCTTGGCGGCATTGAGATGCTTGGTGCCCTTGATGATCGCCGACGGCGCGATGATCAGCACGGAGCCGTCGCTCGGATAGGCGACCGCCAGCGGATTGCCGCGCGAGGCGCTGTACAGCGTCGAGCCGTCGGCGCCGGCCGCCACCTGCCGCTCGCCGGCATTGAGCGCCGTCACGGTGTCGTTGATCGAGCGGCCGATCTGCGGCTTGTTCTTTTCCAGCCTGTCGAAATATTCCCAGCCATAGAGGTTCTTCATCATCAGCACCCAGGTGCCGACATAGCCGGAGAATCCCGGATGGCCGGTCGAGACCTTGCCCTTCCACTTGATGTCGAGCAGGTCCTGCCACTTCTTGGGCGCCTCCTCGGCCTTCACCTTGGCGGTGTTGTAAGTGATCGTCACCAGTCCGGCCGACGTCGTGTGGTAGTAGCCGTCGGGGTCGAAGTTCTGGAATTCCGGCAGGATCTTCGAGGCCGTCTCCGGAATGTATTTTTCGAACTTCCCTTCGGCCTTCAGCCGCACGTCGTGACCGACGTCGGTGGACGAAAAGACATCGCAGGCGATCTGGTTGTTCTTCAAGTCCTGCAGCAGTCGCTGGTAGGCGACCTGCGCCGTGGTGCGCACGACGTTCACCTTGATGCCATACATCTTGGTGAACTCAGCGCCAAGCTCCTCGGCGCCCTCGGACGTATAATGGGCGGTGTACCAGGTAAGTTCGCCTTCCTTCTTGGCGGCTTCTTCCAGAGCCTTCATGTCGGCGCGTGCGGCCACCGGCGCAAAGGCCAGCGCTGCGACCACGGCAAGGCGTGCCAACCCCTTCATCAATTCCTCCCGACCATGATCTTCTTGTCGTTGGATGCGATACGATCACACGAAGTGGCAGGCGACAAGCGCAGGCCGGATCAAGCGAGCGCATGACGGAAGACAAATCAGCCGGCTGGGCCGCCTATTACGAGAAACTGCGCGACCGTCCGCCGCGGCGTACGCTGCTGGCCGCCCTCGACCGGTTCGGTCCGCCGACGGCCGACGCTCTCGCCATCGATCTCGGCTGCGGCGACGGCCGCGACGTGATCGAGATGCTGCGGCGCGGCTGGAAGGTGGTCGCCGTCGACGCAGAGCCCGAGGCCCTGCGGCAACTCCAGGCCCGTCCCCTGCCGCCAGGCAGCGACGTCACGCCGATCGCTGGCGCGGCTGGAAGACGTGCCGCTGCCGATCGGCCTCAGCCTGGTGAATTCGAGCTTCGCCCTGCCGCTTTGCGAGCCGGAAGCCTTTCGCACCGTATGGGAGCGCATCCGCGAGGCCCTGCCGCCCGGCGGGCGCTTCAGCGGCCAATGGTATGGCCCGCGCGACAGCTGGATCGGACGGCCGGGCATGACATTCGTAGGGCGCGACGAGGCACTTGCCCTGCTCGAGGGATTCGAACTGGAAATGTTCGAGGAGGAGGAAGCCGACGGCACCACGCCGCGCGGCAATGCCAAGCATTGGCACATCTTCCATATCGTTGCGCGGAAGTAGACCGCCTCCCTATCGTCATACGATGGGGAGGTGTCCGCGAAGCGGACGGAGGGGTCATGTGCATCATCACTGGTGCTCATGACCCCTCCGTCAGCGTAAGACACTGACACCTCCCCCGCTGCGCTGGGGAGGCGGTGCTAGACAACGCAACGCCTCGTGTCCGACACTTCGCGCACACGAACCAAGGAGCCGCCATGGCCGCCGTTCCCGTCACCGCCGAAATCGCCCGACGCGCCACTGCTCTTGCCTGGCGCGACCTGCCCGACGACCTGGTCGAACGCACCAAGCAGTGCCTGCTCGACTGGTTCGCCGTCACCGTCGCCGGTGCGCAGGAGGAATTGACCGACATCCTGGTCCGCGAGGCGCTCGAGGATGGCGCCAAGGGGCCGGCGAGCCTCGTCGGTCGCTCCGAGAAGGTCCTGCCGTCCGCCGCCACCCTGATCAATGGCGCCGCCAGCCACGCGCTCGACTACGACGACGTCAACTTCTCCATGGGTGGCCATCCGACGGTCACGGTCGTCCCCGCCCTGCTGGCGCTCGGCGAGCAGACGGGGGCCACGGGCCAGCTGTTCATCGAGAGTTTCATCGCCGGTTACGAAACATCGGGCCGGATCGGCCGCCTGGTCTCGCCCAGCCACTACCAGAGGGGCTTCCACGTCACCGGCACCGTGGGCTCCTTCTCCGCCACCGCCGCGGCCGGCCGCATGCTGGGCCTGAGCGACAAGCAGCTCGCGGTCGCCTTCGGCATCGCCGCCACCCAGGCCGCCGGGTTGAAATCCAATTTCGGCACGATGTGCAAGCCGTTGCATGCCGGCACGGCCTCGGAGCATGGCCTGCGCGCGGCCCGGCTGGCCGCCAAGGGCTTTACCGCCCGCTGCGATTCGCTCGAATGCGATCAGGGCTTCGCCTCCTCGCAGAGCGACCACCTGAATACCGAGGCGGCGCTAGGCGAACCGCCGGCCGGTTGGCACCTGCGCAACAACCTCTTCAAGTACCATGCCGCCTGCTACCTGACGCACGCGCCCATCGAGTGCGCCAAGGAGATCCGGCTGAAAAGCAACTTCCCGCCCGAGCGGGTGAAGAAGATCCTGCTCAGGATCGATGCCGGCGCCGACAAGGTGTGCAACATCGAGAACCCCACCACCGGGCTGGAGGCCAAGTTCTCGCTGCGCCAGACCGTGGCCATGGCGCTCACCGGCGTCGACACGGCCGCGCTCGATTCCTACAACGATGCGGTCACGCAGGAGCCGCGCATGAAGGCGCTGCGCGACAAGATGTCGATCGAATTCAAGCCCAATTGGGAGCATTCACTGGCCGAGATGGCGATCCAGCTCGATGACGGCACCACCCTCGAGGCGACGCACGATTCGGGCATCCCGTGGACCGATGTCGCCAGGCAGCGCCAGGCGCTCGAGACCAAGTTCGAGAGCCTGGTGACGCCGGTGTTGGGCGCCGCCGGCACCAAGCGCCTGCACGACGCCATCGAGCGCATCGACAGCCTGGCCGATGTCGGCGAACTCGCGCGCGCGTCGGCGAAGAGCTAGACGTAGAAAAGAAGACAACACCCGGAGCGCGGACCTCCAGGTCCGCCTCATGATCATGAGCGGACCTGGAGGTCCGCGCTCCGGCTTGACTGCTCTCCGGGCGAGCGCCGCGGACAGTTTATGGAGTACGAATGGCAGAAGATTTCAGGACGCGCGCCCGGCCGATGCCGAAGGGCAACCGCTACGAGGATTTCGAACCGGGGCGCGTCTTCAAGCATCATTGGGGCCGCACCATCACCGAATCGGAGAGCACCCTCTTCTCGACGCTGACCCTGCATTTCAATCCGCACTACTTCAACGCCGCCTACGCCCGCGCGCACGGCCATCCCGGCATCGTCGCCAATCCGATGCTGGTCTTCACCACGGTGTTCGGTCTCACGGTCGAGGATCTGAGCGAGGGCGGCGGGCCGTTCCTCGGCGTCAACGAACTCACCTTCCAACAAGCCGTCTACCCCGGCGACTCGCTGCGTGCCGAGTCGGAGGTGCTGGACCGGCGCATATCGGACTCCCACAAGGGGTTCGGCATCGTCACCTGGCATACCAAGGGCTTCAATCAGCGCGACGAGCTCGCCATCGACTTCAAGCGCACCAACCTCGTGCGACTCAGGAACCCGTAAGATGCCGTACATCACCGAAGAGCGCCGCATGATCCAGGAGCAGGCGCACGAATTCACCCTCAACGAGGTGCTGCCCGTCGCCAACAAGCTCGACCCCGAGAAGGGCGACATCCCGATGGACCTGCGGGACAAGATGGCCGAGCTGGGCTATTTCGGCATCCTGATCCCGGAGAAGTACGGCGGCCTCGGGTCTGGGCTGCTTCGAGTATTGCCTGGTGACCGAGGAGCTGTCGCGCGGCTGGATGAGCGTCGCCTCGCTGATCGCGCGCGGCAACCTCCTGATCGGCGCGCACATGATGAGCGAGGAACAGCGCGGCCGTTACCTGCCGCGCATGGCCAAGGGCGAGTTCTTGGGCGCCTTCTCCATGTCGGAGCCGAACGCGGGTTCGGACATCTCCAACATCTCCTGCCGCGCCAGGAAGGACGGCGCGAGCTGGTTGATCAGCGGCAACAAATACTGGTGCACTTTCGCCGACGGCGCCGACTTCATGATCATCATCGCGCGCACCTCGGACGCGCCGGCCGGCAAGCGTCATCTCGGCCTCTCCATGTTCTTCGTCGAGAAGAAGCGCGGCGAGCTGCCGCCCGGCTGCAACGGCGCGCCGATCCCCAAGATCGGCTATTTCGGCTGGAAGACCTTCGAGCTCGCCTTCGACAATTGCCGCGTGCCCGCCGAGAACATGATCGGCGAGGAAGGGCAGGCCTTCTACTACGCCACGTCGGGACTGGAGACGGCGCGCGCCCATACCGCGGCGCGGGCCATCGGCCTGGCGCAGGGCGCCCTCGACGATTCGATCCAGCTATGCCGGCGACCGCAAGCAGTTCGGCCGCTCGATCGGCGACTTCCAGGCGATCCGCTTCAAGATCGCCGAGATGGCGACCCAGATCGAGGCGGCGCGCCAGCTGAACTATTTCGTCTGCGAGCAGATCGACACCGGCCAGCGCTGCGACAAGGAAGCCTCGATGGTGAAGCTGTTCGCCTCGGAGATGGCCGAGCGCGTGTGCAGCGAGGGCATCCAGATCCATGGCGGTGCGGGCTACACCACCCTGCATGCCGTGGAGCGACATTGGCGCGATGCGCGGCTCACCAAGATCTTCGAGGGCACGTCGGAGATCCAGAAACGCATCATCTCCGATCGCCTGCTCGGCCGCGGGAGGAACTGATGAAGGTCTCCTCCCTCACCGGAACGAACAACTACTTCGAGGACTTCACCGTCGGCGAGGTGCTGAAGCACGCCCGCGGCAAGACGGTCGAGCCGCTCGAGCAGGTCTGGATCACCAACGTCACGATGAACACCGCCGAGGGCCACTTCAACGAGCACCTGATGAAGTCGAGCCCGTGGGGCAAGCGGCTGGGCTTCGGCGGCGTCACCATCTCTATGTGCATCGGCCTGGCCGCCCAGGACACGGCCGAGAACGCGCTGATGGAACTGGGGCTGCACAAGATCCGGCTGAAGGCGCCGGTCCATCACGGCGACACGCTCTATTGCTATTCCGAGGTGGTGGAGAAGACGGACTCCGACCAGGAAGACGCCGGCATCGTGCGCTTCAAGCATTACGGCGTGAACCAGGACGACAAGCATGTCTTCGAGGGCGAGCGCTGGGTGCTGATCAAGCGCCGCAGCCATTGGGGAGACAAGTGACGCGAAGCCTCTTCCTCCCCACGCGCAAGCGTGGGGAGGTGGCGCCGTCATACGGCGACGGAGGGGGCATGAGCGACGCGATTGTTGCTCATGACCCCTCCGTCCGCTTACGCGCCTGTGAAGGCGCTCACGCGGACACCTCCCCACGTTTCGCGTGGGGAGGAAACAACCTCCCATGACCGTCCTCGGCGCCCTCGACGGAGTGCGTATCGTCGACCTCACGCAGATGCTGGCGGGCCCGTTCTGCACCATGCTGCTGGCCGACCAGGGCGCCGAAGTCATCAAGGTCGAGCCGCTCGACGGCGACCACACGCGGATCATCGGCCCCTACCATGCCGACGACAAACTGCGGGCGTTCGGCGGCTACTTCGCCTCGGTGAACCGCAACAAGAAGTCGATCGCCATCGACCTCAAATGCCCGGAAGGCCGCGAGCTGGTGATGCGGCTCTGTGACGGTGCCGACGCGGTGGTCGAAAATTATCGCGGCGGCGTCATGGATCGCCTGGGCCTGGGCTACGAGACCCTGCACGAGCGTTTCCCCAAGCTGGTCTACGCCACCATCCGCGGCTTCGGCGACTGGCGCACCGGCAAAAGCCCCTACACCGACTGGCCGGCCTACGATGTCGTGGCCCAGGCGTTCGGCGGCGTCATGGCCATCACCGGCCCCGACAAGGACACGCCGATGAAGGTCGGTCCCGGCATCGGCGACCTGATGCCCGCCACCATGTGCGCGTTCGGCATCGTCAGCGCCATCCTGCGCGCCCACAAGACCGGCCAGGGCCAGTTCGTCGATGTCGGCATGGTCGACGCCATCCTGTCGATGTGCGAGCGCATCGTGCACCAGCATTCCTACACCGGCGGCGTGCCGGTGCCGGAGGGTAACCATCATCCCCTGCTCTGTCCGTTCGGCATGTTCCCGGCCAAGGACGGCCACATCACCATCGCCGCCCATGCCGACACGCACTGGCCGATCCTGTGCCGCCTGATCGGCAAGGCTGAGATGGGCACCGATCCGCGGCTCGCCAACGTGCAGGACCGCCGCGCACACCAGGCCGAGATCGTCGCCGCGATCTCGGCTTTCACGCGCCAGCGCACCAAGCAGGAGCTGCTGGCGCATCTTGGCGGCCAGGTGCCGTTCGCGCCGGTCAACGACGTGCGCGACGTCTTCGCCAATCCGCACTTCGCCGCCCGCGACATGGTGGTGTCGGTGCCGCATCCCGGCCTCGACCATGAGACCAAGGTCGCGGGCGTGGCCATCAAGATGAGCGAAACGCCCGGCCGCGTGCGCCATCGCGCCCCCTTGCTGGGCGAGCATACCGACCAGTATCTGAATTCCCTCGGCCTCGGTGGCGCGGAAATTGCGCGCCTGCAGGGCCGATAAGATCGTCGCCTGAGGAGACATGACATGACCGACCGTCCGCGCCGTCCCCGCCGCGTCCAGCTGTCCACGCCCGGCTCCAGCGAGAAGATGATGCAGAAGGCGTCCGAGTCGAAGGCCGATCATGTCTTCCTCGACCTCGAGGACGCCGTCGCCCCCAGCCAGAAGCGCGAGGCCCGCAAGAAGATCGTGCAGGCGCTGAAGACGCTCGACTGGACGGGCAAGACGCGCTGCGTGCGCATCAACGACCTCACCACCGAATACGCCTTCGAGGACATCATCGAGGTCGTCGAGGGCGCGGGCGAGCATCTCGACACCATCATGATGACCAAGGTCATGACGCCGGCCGACGTGCTGTTCGCCGACAAGCTGCTGCACCAGCTCGAGAAGAAGCTGAAGCTCAAGCGCTCTATCGGCCTCGAAGCGCTGATCGAGGAAGTCGAGGGCATGCAGAACGTCGACGCGATCGCCAAGTGCACGCCGCGCCTGGAGTGCCTGGTGTTCGGCATGGGCGACTTCTCGGCCTCGATGGGCGTCACCAACAAAAATGTCGGCGAATCCGACGGCTATCCCGGCGACATCTGGCACTATGCCCGCTTCCGCCTGGTCATGGCCTGCCGCGCCGCCGGCATCGATCCGGTCGACGGCCCCTTTGCCGACTTCCGCAACCCCGAGGCCTATCGCGAGGAATGCCGCCGCTCGATGATCCTGGGCTGCGTCGGCAAGTGGGCGATCCACCCTTCGCAGATCGAGCACGCGCTGGAGATCTACTCGCCCAAGCCCGAGGACATCGCGCGGGCACGCAGGCTCGAGAAGGCCTATGCCGAGGCCGAGGCCAAGGGTCTGGGCGCCATCAACGTCGACGGCATCATGGTCGACGTGGCCTCGATCCGCATCCTGCGCAATACGGTACTGAACAAGGCCGATCTCTACGGGATGTAGTTCGATGGGCGAGTCACACCTCATCCTGAGGAGCGCGCCGCAGGCGCGCGTCTCGAAGGATCGGCAGCAGACTCGGTGCCTGTTGCCCACCCTTCGAGACGGGCGCTGCACGCCCGCCTCAGGGTGAGGTCGTTGTCCTAGTCGAGCAGCCGATCATGCATCGCGCGATCGTGCCGGTGGCCACTATGCTGGCCATCCAGGTGATGATCTCGATCAGCGTGCTGGCGCTCAGCGTCATGATGCCGGTGGTCGCAGCGGACCTCGCGATCGATCCCAAGCTGGTCGGCATCTTCACGGCCATCATCTACGGCGTCGCCGTCGTCGCGGCGCTGGCGGCGGCCGAGCCGATCGTGCGGCTGGGCGCCGTGCGCATCTGCCAGGCGGCGCTGCTGATGGCCGCGATCGGCCTTGCGATCAACGCGCTGTCGATGGTGGCAGCGACGGTGATCGCCGTGATCTTCATCGGCGCGGCACAAGGCCCGATCAATCCCGCGTCGGCGCATGTCCTGGCCGCGCGGGTGCCGCGCGAGTGGTTCGGCATGGTGTTTTCGCTGAAGCAGACCGGCGTGCCCATCGGCTTCGCCCTGGCCGGACTGATCTTTCCACTGCTGCTGCACCTCGTCGGCTGGCGCGGCGCCAGCCTGATCGCCGCCGCCGCCGCCGTGGCGACGGCGCTTGTGGTCGAGCTCTTGCGCCCCAGCCTCGACACGGTGGTCACCGCGGGCAAGCCGTCGGTCGGCATCTGGCGTTCCGTCCGTTTCGTGTTCGCCCATCGCGCGCTGCGCGTGCTTGGCTTGTCGGCGATCGTCTATGTCATCGCCCAACACACCTTCACCTTCTATCTCGTGACCTACCTCTACGAGCATTGTCGCCTCAGCATCGCCCAGGCGGGCTTCCTGCTGTCGGCCTCGCAAATCGTCGGAACGGCGGTGCGGCTGGTGAGTGGCGGCATGAGCGACCGGCTGCCGCGCATGCAGCTGCTGGGCTGGACAGGCGTCGCCATGACGGTGGGCTGCATCGCGGTCGGCCTGCTGCAACCGGACACGCCGTTCTGGCTGATCGGCCTCGCGGTCGTGGGCTATGGCGCGGTCGTCATCAGCTGGAACGGCACCTCACAGGCTGAGTTCGCCCACCTCTCGCCGCCGGGCGAAGCTGCCGCCGTGGCAGCGGTGCAGACCGCCCTGGCCTTTTCAGGTGCGGTCATCGGCCCGCCGATCTTCGCCCTGATCGCCTCGCTGGCAAGCTATCGCATGGCTTTCTTCGCCGTGGCGGCCTGCGTGCTCGTTGCCGCGATCTGGCAGATTGCGGCGGCGCGCTTGACCAAGGATGCTGCATCGACGTGACGGGACACCGTGCATGACGGCGATACTGTCATGTGCGTGCGCAAGCAGGGTTCCTAAGGCTCCTTCATCCCCGCCACGGCGATAATCTCGCCCCACTTCCTGGTTTCACTGGCCTGAAAGGCAGCAAGCTCCTCGGGCGAACCGGAGAACGCCACGCCATAGGTCGTGCGCGTGAGCGCGCGGTATGACTCCGACGCCAGCGCTTCGCGCACCAGCGTGTTCAGCTTGTCGATGATGGGGCGCGGCGTGCCCGCGGGCGCATAGGCGGCGGTCCAGGCCCACATCTCGAAGCCCGGCACGCTTTCATCGACCGTGGGGAACTGCTCCAGTCCAGGGATGCGCTTCTTGCTGGTGACCGCCAGCCCGCGCGCCCTGCCGTCGAGCACCGGCGGCAGGCCCGTGGTGAAGTCGGAGAAGATGACGTCGAGGCGATCCCCCATCAGGTCGCTGATCGCCTGCGGCTGCGTCTTGTAGGGCACGCCCAAAAGATCGACCTTGGCCATGATGCGAAACAGCTCGGCGCCGCCGCGACTTGAACCGTTGCCGCTGCCGAAGCTGAGCTTGCCCGGCTGCTTGCGCGCGAGCTCGATCAGCTCGCCGATGGTCTTTACCGGCAGCTCGTTCTTGACCATGACGACCTGCGCGCCCAGCGACAGGCCGGAGATCGGTGCAAAGCTCTTGACCGGATCGTAGGGCAGCGACTTGTAGATATGGACGTTCATCGCCTGGGTGGTCTGCGTGGTGATAAAGAGCGTGTAGCCGTCGGGCGCCGCCGTCGCCGCGGCTTGCGCGCCGATCTGGCCCTCGGCGCCCGGCTTGTTGTCGATCACCACCGGCTGGCCGGTCCGGCTCGACAGTTGAGCGCCCACCGTGCGGGCCACGATGTCGGTGGCGGTTCCCGGGCCGAACGGGACCACGATGCGGATCGGCTTCGCGGGGTACTCCTGCGCCGCGACGGGCAGCGCCAGCGTCATGGCCATTCCGGCCAGCAAACCAAGCATTCTCATGCGCCGACTCTACGCCGGGTGCGCCGGAGGTGATAGCGTGACGACCAAGCAAGGGTGGAGGAAACAGAATGCGTGGGTTCATCGCCGCCTCGATGGCGGCTCTCCTCGTCGCGGCAAGCGCTGCGCCCGCATCGGCGCAGAAGGCCGGCGGGACATTGCGCGTCACCCATCGCGACAACCCGCCCAGCGCCTCGATCCACGAGGAGGCCACGATCTCGACCGTGATGCCCTTCATGTCGATCTACAACAACCTCGTGGTCTTCGATCCCACGACCAAGCAGAACGCGCCCGATCACATCGTGCCCGAACTCGCCACCGAGTGGGCGTGGAATGCCGATGGCACCGATCTCACCTTCAAGCTGCGCGACGGCGTGAAGTGGCACGACGGCAAGCCCTTCACCAGCGCCGACGTGAAGTGCACCTGGGACATGCTGATCTCGCCCGAATCCAAGCTGCGCAAGAATCCGCGCAAGCCGTGGTGGTTCAATCTCAAGGAAGTGACGGTGAACGGCGACCGCGAGGTCACCTTCCATCTCGGCCGGCCGCAGCCCTCGATACTCACCATGCTGGCTGGCGGCATGTCGCCGGTCTATCCCTGCCACGTCCCGCCCGCCCAGATGCGCACCAGGCCGATCGGCACTGGCCCGTTCAAGTTCGTCGAGCTGAAGCAGAACGAATCGATGAAGGTCGTGCGCAATCCCGACTACTGGAAACCAGGCCGGCCCTATCTCGATGCGATCGAGTTCACCATCATCGCCAACCGCGCCACCTCGCTGCTGGCCTTCGCCGCCGGCAAGTTCGACCTCACTTTCACCGCCGACCTCGGCGCCCCGCAGCTCAAGGATCTCAAAGCCCAGGCGCCGTGGGCGATCTGCGAGATGCTGCCGACCAACACCCAGGCCAACCTGCTGGTCAATCGCGACAAGCCGCCGTTCGACGATGCGCGTGTTCGCAAGGCGATGGTGCTGGCGATCGACCGCGATTCCTTCAACAGCATCATCGGCCAGGGCGCCAATCGCCTGGGCGGCACCATGCTGCCCCCGCCGGAAGGCCGCTGGGGCATGCCGCCGGATTTCCTGGCCACCGTGGCCGGCTATGGCGCCGACCACGAAAAGGCGCGCGCCGAGGGTCGCAAGATCATGGGTGAGCTGGGCTACAGCGCCGACAAGCCGCTCAAGATCAAGGTATCGACGCGCAACATCCCCGCCTACCGCGACCAGGCCGTGATCCTGATCGACCACCTGAAGAAGGTCTATATCGAGGGCGAGCTCGAGCCGCTGGATACCGCCGTGTGGTACAACCGCATGGCGCGCAAGGACTATGCCGTCGGGCTGAACGTCCAGGGTGTCGGCATCGACGATCCCGACGTGGTCTTCTACGAGACCTTCAGCTGCGGCTCGGAGCGCAACTACACAAACTATTGCAGCCCCGAGATCGAGAAGCTGTTCGAGCAGCAGTCACGCATGCCCGACAACGAGGCCCGTCACAAGCTCGTGTGGGAGATCGACAAGAAGCTGCAGGAGGACGGCGCCCGTCCCGTCATCCAGCACGACTGGGGCGCCACCTGCTGGCGCCCGGAGGTCAAGGGACTGAACCTCGCGGTCAACACGATCTACAATCACTGGCGGTTCGAGGACGTCTGGATCGACCGCTGAGGTGTCCGGCGTCGCACAACTGTGATGAAGTAGGTGTTGTCATCGCGAGCGCCGCGAGGGACCTTTCCTGCCGCCGGACGTCCCTCGCTTCGTTCTGGCAACAGCGGGGGTGAAGACGGCAACGCCATCAGCGGAGGAAACCATGAAGCTCTACATGCACCCGGTATCCACCACCAGCCGCCCGGTGATGCAGTTCATCGCCGACAATGACATCGCCGCCGACATGCAGGTCGTCGACATACTGAAGGGCGAGCACTACGAGCCCGCCTACAGCAAGATCAATCCCAACCACCTGATTCCCATGCTCGAGGACGGCGACTTCCGCCTGACCGAAAGTGCCGCGATCCTGCGCTACCTCGCGGAGAAGACCGGTTCGCCCGCGTACCCGAAGGACCTGAAGCAGCGCGCGCGGGTCAACGAGGTGCTGGACTGGTTCAACTCCAACTTCTACCGCGACTGGGGCTACGGCCTGATTTATCCGCAGCTCTTCCCGCACCTCAAGCGCGAGGACGCCAAGGTGCAGGAAGGCGTCGTTTCCTGGGGCAAGGAAAAGTCCAAAGCCTGGCTGCAGGTCCTGAACGATCACTTCATCGGACCCAACAACCAGTATCTATGCGGTAACGAGATCACCATCGCGGATTACTTCGGCGCCGCACTGGTCACCGCGGGCGAGCTGGTGCATTGCAATCTTTCGGCCTATCCCAATGTTGAGCGCTGGCTTGGCAACATCAAGAAGCGGCCGAGCTACGCCAAAGTCTACGAAACCTTCAACGGATTCTGCGCCTCGACCAAGGGCCAGCCCTGGCAGGCGATCTGAACAGGAGAGCACCCATGATCAAGGGCCTGCATCACAACGCCTACCGCTGCCGCGATTCCGAAGAGACGCGGCGCTTCTACGAGGATTTCCTCGGCCTGCCGCTCGCCCACACGCTCAAGATCGAGGAGACCATGACCGGCCGCAAGACCGGCGCCGGCGTCCTGCACACCTTCTACCGGCTCGACGACGGTTCGTGCCTCGCCTTCTTCGAGGCGCCCGACATGCCGTTCGAGTTCAAGGACCAGCACGACTTCGACCTGCACATCGCGCTCGAGGTCGAGCCCGACGCGCTCGACAGGATGTTCGCCAAGGGCAAGGCAGAGGGTCGCGAGGTGCGCGGCATCTCGGACCACAAGTTCATCCGCTCGATCTACTTCCGCGATCCCAACGGCTACGTCATCGAACTAACGGCCAAGGTCGCGGGCAAGGAAAGTGCGATGGATCCCACGAAGAACCATGCCCGCGACATGCTGAAAGCATGGCAAGCTGACAAGCGCCAGCCGGCAGAGGTGGCGTAGCGACCAAGAAACGACGGAGGAGACGATGAAGCGTGTTGCGTTGGGGGCCGCTGTTGCGGCCCTGCTGGGCGTTGTCGCGTTTTCGTCTCCCTCCGCCGCTGCCGATCCGCCGCAGTTCCAGGTCGATCCGTTTTGGCCCAAGCCACTGCCCAACAACTGGCTGTTCGGACAGATCGGTGGGCTTGCCGTCGATTCGAACGATCATCTCTGGGTGCTGCAGCGTCCGCGCTCGCTCACCGAGGACGAGCGCGGCGCCACCCTGAAGCCACCACGCAACAATTGCTGCGTGCCCGCGCCTTCCGTCCTGGAGTTCGACGCCGACGGCAATTTCGTGCAGGGCTGGGGCGGCCCCGGCAGCGGCCAGGAATGGGTCGGCCGTGAGCACGGCATCTTCGTCGACCACAAGGGCTTCGTCTGGCTGGGCGGCAACGCCGATACCGACAGCGCCATCTTCAAGTACACCAAGGACGGCAAGCCCGTGCTGGAGATCGGCAAGATCGGGCCGTCCAAGGGCAGCAACGACACCACGATGCTGGGCAAGCCGGCCGACATCCAGGTCGATGCCGGCGACCAACGAGGTCTTCGTCGCCGACGGCTACGGCAATCGCCGGGTCATCGTGTTCGACGCCGACACCGGCGCCTACAAGCGCCATTGGGGCGCCTACGGCCACAAGCCCTCCGACGACAAGACGCCGAAATACGATCCGGCCACGCCGGTCTCCCAGCAGTTCGGCAACCCCGTGCACTGCGCCAAGGTCTCGAAAGACGGCTTCGTCTATGTCTGCGACCGCACCAACAACCGCATACAAGTGTTCAAGAAGGACGGCACCTACGTCACCGAGTGGTTCTACGACAAGAACACGCTGGGCAACGGCGCCGTGTGGGATCTGAACTTCTGGCCCGATGCCAACCAGACCTACTTGCTGAACATCGACGGCGAGAACAACCAGATGCGCGTGCTCAAGCGCTCCGACGGCTCCGTCGTCGGCACCGTCGGCCGCTCCGGCCGCTATGCCGGCCAGTTCCACTGGGTGCACAACATCGCCGTCGATTCCAAAGGCAACGTCTTCACCGGCGAAGTCGACAACGCCAACCGCGTGCAGAAATTCAAGCCGACCAGCGCGCCGTGACTCTTTCCTCCCCAGCTTTGTTGGGGAGGTGGCCCGAAGGGCCGGAGGGGTCATGAGCATCTGCACTGAGGCTCATGACCCCTCCGCCCGCTGCGCGAGCACCTCCCCGCGCTACGCGCAGGGAGGCAAAGACCATCAGCCCAGCCGCCGCCGATAGAGCGCGATCAGGCGTTCCCAGTGGCGCTCGGCGGCCTGCTTGTCGTAGCACCAGCGTTGCGGGAAGGCGAAGCCGTGATGGACGCCCATCTGGATTTCCAGCTCGCCGCCATTGCCCGACTTGTCGAACAGCGCCTTCAGCTCCTTCACCATGTCGGGTGGCGCCAGCTCGTCGTGCTCGGCGCAGGAGATGTAGAGTTCGCCCTTGGCCTTGCCGAGGGCGAGATGCGGGCTCTCGACGGCGTCACTCACCAGCCAGGTGCCGTAGAACGACGCCGCGGCGGCGATGCGGTCGGGAAAGCGGGCGGCGGCGGCCAGCGAATAGGGCCCGCTCATGCAATAGCCGTGGGTGCCGACCGGACCCTTCTTCGACTCCTTTTGGGAATCGGCAAAGGCGATCAGGGCGGCAACGTCGTCCATCACCGGCGGAATCGTCATCTTGGTGCGCACCGCCCGCATGCGCGCCTGCTCGGCACTGCCCTTCTCCAGGACGTCGGCGCCGTACTTGGTGTCCTTGCCGGCGCGGTAATAGAGGTTGGGCAGCAGCACGTAGTAGCCCACCGTCGCCAGCCGGCGGGCCATGTCGTAGAGCTCCGCGCGGATGCCCGGCGCGTCCATCAGGAACAGCACCGGCGGATAAGGACCGCCCCGTTCCGGATGGCAAACGAAGGTTTCGATCGCGCCATCCTTGGTCGGAATGTCCAGAATCTGCTCTTTCATGGCCGCTTGGTCCTCCTGATGCTTTGCGGCCATGCCAGCACCTTGCTAGGCTTTACTCAACAACAAAGCCTGAGAAAGTCGATGGGAGCGAAATGATGAAACGTGGTGTGGTGTGGTCGGTCGCGGTCTGCCTCGCGGCCTGGGGAGCGCCGGCCTGGGCGCAATTGTCCAACGATGTCGTGAAGATCGGCGTGGCGACCGACATGTCGAGCCTCTACGCCGACATCAACGGGCCGGGCGCCGTCGTCGCCACGCAGATGGCGATCGACGACTTCGGCGGCACCGTCATGGGCAAGAAGATCGAGCTGGTCAGCGGCGACATCCAGAACAAGGCCGACGTCGCCGCCACCCTGGCCGGCCGCTGGTACGACAACGAGAACGTCGACATGATCCTGGGCGCCGGCGCCTCGTCCTCGTCGATCGCCATCGAGGGCATCGCCGGCGAGAAGAAGAAGATCTTCCTCGCCCCCGACCCGGCTTCTTCCGACATTACCGGCAAGCTCTGCAATCCCTACACGGTGCATTGGGTCTACGACACGGCGGCGCTAGCCAACGGCACCGGCTCGGCCGTCGTCAAGGCTGGCGGCAAGACCTGGTTCTTCCTCACCGCCGACTATGCCTTCGGCTACGCATTGCAGCGCGACGTCTCGGAAGTCGTGACCAAGGCGGGCGGCAAGGTGCTGGGCGAGGTCAAGGCGCCGATCAACACCAGCGACTTCTCGTCCTTCCTGCTGCAGGCGCAGTCCTCGAAGGCGCAGGTCATCGGTCTCGCCAACGCCGGCGGCGACACCATCAACTCGATCAAGCAGGCGGCCGAATTCGGCATCGTCAAGGGCGGCCAGAAGCTCGCCGGCCTGCTGGTCTTCGTCTCCGACATCCACTCGCTCGGGCTGGAGCGCGCCCAGGGCCTCAGCCTGACCGAGGCCTTCTACTGGGACCTCAACGACAAGACGCGCGCCTTCTCCAAGCGCTTCGCCGAGAAGTTCAAGGGCAAGATGCCGACCATGGTGCAGGCCGGCTTCTATTCGGCGACGCTCGCCTACCTGAACGCCGTCAAGGCGGCCGGCACGGACAATGCCGACAAGGTGATGGCGACGATGAAGGCCAAGCCGTGGGACGACCCGGTGTTCGGCAAGAGCTACATCCGCGCCGACGGCCGCAACATGCACGACATGTACCTGTTCGAGGTCAAGAAGCCTTCCGAGTCCAAGGGACCGTGGGATTACTATAACCTGGTCGCCACCATCCCGGCCGAGGAAGCCTTTCGTCCGCTCGACCAGGGCAACTGCCCGATGGTCGCGAAGAAGAACTGAGGAGACCGAACCATGGCTGAACCGTCGAACATCTATGCGGGCGTTGCCGGTTACTTCGGCAAGCCCGATCATCCCGGCAAGGTCGGCGTCTTCCGCCGCTCCGCTTCCGGCAATGGTGGACCGGCTGGCGACTGGCAGCATGTGCTGGGCACCGTGCAGGCCTTCACGGTCTTCGTCCATCCCACGAATCCCGAGACCGTATTCGCCGGCACCAACGACGGCGTGTGGCGCAGCACCGACCGCGGCGCCACCTTCCGGCGCACCAACTTCCCGGACGCGGACAAGCAAGTCTGGTGCTTCATGGTCGACAGCCGCGATCCCAAACGCATCTTCGCCGGGGCCTCGCCCATCGACGTCTATCGCAGCGACGACGGCGGCACGAGCTGGCGCAAGCTCGCGACGCCCGTCATCGCCAGCCACTGCAAGGGTCCGTTCGCCAGCCGGGTCATGCGCTTCGCGCAGAACCCCAAGCGGCCGGATGAGATCTACGCCGCCCTCGAGATCAACGGCGTGATGCGCAGCACCGACGGCGGCCAGACCTGGCAGGATTGCAGCGAGGGCCTGATCAAGCTGGCCGAGCTGCCGCACCTCAAGAGCAAGATCGTGAGCGACACCACGGCCGAGGGCATGCTCGACGGCCACGCCGTCACCATCAACCCGGCCGATCCCGACGCCGCGATCGTGGCACTGCGCATGGGCCTGTTCCGCACCGCCGACGGCGGCAAGAGCTGGCAGGACATGGAGGTCCGCCGCTTCTCGCCCACCACCTACGGCCGCGACGTGAAGGCCTCGCCGACCGAGAACAACACGCTCTATGCCGCGCTCTCGGTCGCTGCCGCCAGCCACGACGGCGGCCTCTATCGCAGCGAGGACGGCGGCCAGAGCTGGCAGCGCTTCGACAAGGTCCAGGTCCACGGCACCATCATGTCGATCGGCCTGCACCAGAGCGATCCCAAGCAGGTCTATATCGGCGCACGCTACGACGGCGAGATCTTCGGCACGCAGGACGCCGGAAAGACCTGGCAGGCGATGCCGCTGCCGGGCGAAGTGCAGCACATTTATTCGGTGGCGTGCGGCTGAAGGTTTTCCGGCCAATCGCCTCAACCTGAGGAGCGGCCGCAGGCCGCGTCTCGAAGGGTGGACAGCAGGCGAGGTGTGTGGCCCATGCTTCGAGACGCGGCCCGGTGGGCCGCTCCTCAGCATGAGGTGGTATTGTGAGTAAGCTCCGCTCTTCTTCTCGCCGACAGCTCCTCAAGGCCGGCGCCGCGATCGCCGGCGCGACCGTCGTGGCCGACACCGCGATCGCCCAGGCGCCCGCCATCACCGGGGGCACCGAATCGTCGTTCCCCTCGGCCGAGGCACCCGGCTCGAACAATGGCGGCTACAACATCCTGTTCATCCTGACCGACCAGGAGCAGTACATGGGCCCGGGCTGGCCCGTGCCCCTGCCCGGCCACGAGCGCCTGCGCCGCACCGGCACCTATTTCGAGAATCATCACATCGCGGCCGACATGTGCTCGGCCTCGCGCGCCGTGATCTATACCGGCCTGCACATGCCGCATAACGGCATCTTCGACAATGCCGGCGTGCCCTATATGAAGAGCCTCGATCCCAAGCTGCCGACCATCGGCAAGATCCTGCGCAAGCTCGGCTACTATCCCGCCTACAAAGGCAAGTTTCACCTGAACGCCGCCATGGCGGTCGAGAACCAGCCGAGCGACATCAAGGCGCTGTTCGAATCGGTGATGGACAAGGATTACGGCTTCTACGACTACACCGGCACCGGCGACTACATCGAAGGCGCCTTGGGTGGCTACCAGTACGACCAGATCACCTCGGCCCAGGCCGCGCAGTGGCTGAAGGCCAAGGGCCGGCCGATGACCGACCGCCGCCAGCCCTGGTACCTCGCCGTCAATCTCGTCAATCCGCACGACGTGATGTGGCTCAATACCGATCTTCCCGGCCAGCCCGTCCAAGCCAAGGACGCCCAGCTCAAGATCGCCTTCGCCCCCGAGGACACGCTCTATACGCAGGAATGGAACGACATTCCGTTGCAGAACACCTGGCAGCAGTCGCTCGACGCGCCGGGCCGTGTGGCGGCCCATCGAATCTATCACGAGGCCAACGGCTATCTCACGGGACTCATCCCCAACGACGAATGGCGCGTGCGCAAGCGCCAGAACTACTACTTCAACGCCATCCGCGACGTCGACCAGCAGGTCGTCCAGGTCCTCGACCAGCTCGACCGGCTGGGCCTCACCGACAAGACCATCGTCATCTTCACGTCCGACCACGGCGAGCTGTTGGGCTCGCATGGCGGCCTCTCGGGCAAGGGCACGACGGCCTACAGCCAGCAGAACCACGTGCCGATGCTGATCGTCCATCCCGACTTCCCGGGCGGCCAGCGTTGCTACGAGACGACGTCGCACCTCGACTTCGTGCCCACCCTCGTCGCCATGACCGGCAAGGCGACCGTCCCCGTGGCCGACACCATGGCCCTGATGAAGGGCAAGGACATCACCCCCCTGCTGCGCCAGCCGGTCAATCCGGAGTTCAGCCGGACGCGCGGCGGCGTGCTGTTCTGCTACAGCCAGCTCATGGTGCACGATCCGAAATTCACGAAGTTCTTCTACGAGACGGTGCACGACAAATCGATCGCCAAGACCGCGCAGCTCCAGACGATCGAGTCCTTCCCCATCGACTGGTCGCTGCGCGTGGCGATCCGCAGCATCACCGACGAGCGCTACAGGTTCACCCGCTATTTCTCTTTCCGCGGCTTCAACACGCCGACTACGCTCGACGCGCTGCGCGCCAACAACGACCTCGAACTGTACGATCTGCGCGCCGATCCGGATGAAGCCACGAATCTGGCCTACGATTTCGACGCCAACCGCGACCTGATCGCCACGATGAACGCCAAGCTCAATACCCTCATCGCCAGCGAGATCGGCGTCGATGACGGCAGCTTCCTGCCGCTCAAGAACTGGATCGATTGGGACAAGGCCGGCCCCGCGAGCGTCAACCTGTGAGCTGCAAGGCGATCGCGCGCAGCCAGATCGCCACCGCCCTGGCGCCGCCATCTTCGACACCGAGCACGCGCTCGCCGAGATAGCTGGCACGGCCCAGGCGAGGGCGCATCGCAGCCGTCGCCGCCGCACCGGCTTCGGCGGCGGCAACCGCCGCCCGCAACGCCACTGCCAGCGGCTCGCCGCGCTCAAGCCAGGCCGCCAGGGCATCTGCTGCCGGCACCAGAGCATCGAGCATCGTGCGATCGCCCGGCTGGGCGCCGCCCAGTTCGGCCACGGCAGTTCCTGCCGCCCGCAGGCTGTTCGCCCAATCGATCGGCGTCGGCATCTCGGGCAAGGTTCGCGCCGCCCGCATCAAGGCCGTGGCATAGAATGGACCGGAGCTGCCCACCGATCGTCCGGCGCAGCGCATCGCCGATCCGGCCGAGCGCGGTGGGAGGATCGGCCCAGGCATCGGCTTCGAGCGCTCGAATTGCTTCCGCCCCGCGCGTCATGCTGAGCCCGAGATCGCCGTCGCCCGCCCTTGTATCGAGATCGGTGAGAAGCGGCTCGGCCGCCTGCAACGCGGCGGCGGCCGCAAACGCCGCCGCGCGCAGGCGCTCGACATGGGGACCGGCCGGCCTGACCAACCGCGGCGCGGCGATCGAGGCCGCCACGACCTTGCGGGCCGAAACGACGCCGTCGCCCTTCCAGGCAGCGGATGCGGCTGGCGCGTCGATCAGCGCCAATCGGGCATCGTCGACCTTCAACACCGACAGCGAACATCCCGGCATTTCGAGCGCCGTCAGGTAGTTACCCATCCATGCGCGCACGATCGCTAGACCTCGGTCGCGCAACACCGCGATCGCTCGACGCGCGACGATCGCCAGTTCCATTTCCGGCGTCCCGCCCAGGCCGTTCACGAGCAGGGCGACGCGCTGGCCCTGCCCCGGCGCGAGATCGGCGAGAATGGAATCGAGCAGGCGTTCGACCAGGCCATCGGCCGGCAGAAGATCGGCGCGCTCGATACCCTGTTCGCCATGAATGCCCAGACCCAGCTCGATCTCCATGTCGCCCAGCGCGAAGCCGGGGCGGCCGACCGCCGGCACCGTGCAGGCCCCCAGCGCCACGCCCATGCTGGCAAGGTCGGCGGCGGCACCTCGCGCCAGCGCCGCCACCCCGGCAAGGCCTCGCCCCGAAGCGGCCGCCGCGCCGGCCACCTTATGGATGAGCACGGTGCCCGCGATGCCGCGTCGCCGATCGCGCGGCACGGTGCCGGCCAGTGCCACGTCGTCGGCAACCACGACGATCTCGACCGGAATCCCTTCGCCGCGCGCGAGCTCGGCGGCAAGGCCGAAGTTCAGCCGGTCGCCGGTGTAGTTCTTGACCACCAGCACCGCGCCTGCGGGGCCCGCGGCAGCGCGGATGGCCGCCAGCACGGCATCGACGCTGGGCGAGGTGAAAACATCCCCCGCCACGGCGGCGGCGAGCAGGCCGGGCCCGACATAACCCGCATGGGCGGGTTCATGACCCGAACCGCCGCCTGAGATCACCGCCACCGCCCGCTGCGCCGGCGGCGGCAGATCGGAGCGGACGACGACGTCGACGTCAGCCAGCAAGGCCAGGCCTGGATGAAGGTCGCAGATGCCTTCCAGCATCTCGCGCACGACGCCGCGCGGATCGTTTATGAGCTTCTTCAAATGAGTTTCCTCTCAGCGGCCATGATCGCCCGACTGATGTTGAAGAAACGCTGTCACCGCGAGCGCAGCGAGGGATCTTTCAACGCTGCCTGGATCAAGCAGGTCACCTAGTCGGACCCGACGTCAACAGCGCAGCCTTCGTGGAGAACCGGACGTGGGAGGGGTGGATTGGCCCCGAAGGGTCCAACGCTGCGTTCGGGATGACAGTGGGGTTTGTCCTCCACGTCAGTCATCATCCCACGAAGGAAGCGCAAGAGATTTCCCCTCACGACCCCTCGGCGTGCATGATCTCGCCGAACAGTTCCCAGGTCTGGCCCTTGAAGCGCTGAAGCTGCACGGCCTGGAGCGGGTAGTAGTCGGTCGGGCTGGTCGAGACCGTGATGCCCGGCAGGATCATGGGCACGCGGAACTTCTGGAAGGACGCGGCCTGCCGCATGACGTTGGCGCGCGTCAGCTCATCGCCGCAGCGGCGCAGCGTCTCGGCCATCAGGAACGACACGGTGTAGCCGTTGACGTTGCCGAGATCGGCCAGATGCGCCGTCGGATGGTACTTGGCCATCCACGCCTTGAACGCCTTCATGTCCTCATGCTCGGCCCAGGTCGGATCGGTCGGATCCATGGCGTAGGCCGCGGTGAGGATGCCCTGCACGTTGTCGAAGCCGGCCGGCTTCATCACCGTGCCGACGCTCGCCGAGACATTGTTGACGTAGTGCACGGGCTGCCAGCCGATGTCGCCCGCCTTGCGCATCGCTTGGGCGGCGAACTTGGGCGTGGCGATGTTGAAGAAGACGCTGGCGCCGCTCGCCTTCAGCTGGATGACCTGCGAATCGACCGTGGGGTCGGTGATCTCGAAGGTGACATGCTTGACCACCCGGCCGACCTCCTGCCCGAGGCCTTCCTTGAAGCCGTCCCAGTAGTCCTTGCCGTAGTCGTCGTTCTGCATCAGCACGGCGATCCTGGCGTCCTTGACCGTCGACAGGATGTGCTTGGCGTAGATCACCGCCTCGGTGTGGTAGTCGGGCTGATAGCCCATGGTCCACGGAAACTCCTTGGGGTTGCCCCATTTCGAGGCGCCGGTGGCGACGTAGAGCTGCGGCACCTTCTTCTGGTTCATGTATTTGTGGATCGCGGTGTTGCACGCGGTGCCCAGCGTGTTGTGGGTGCACAGCACTTTCTCCTGCTCGACGAGCTGGCGGATGCATTCCACCGTCTTGGGCGGCGAGTACCCGTCGTCGAGGGTGATGAACTTGATCTTGCGGCCGTTGATGCCGCCGGTGTCGTTGATCATGTCCCAGAACGCCACGATCGCCTTGCCGTTCACGCCATAGGCCGAGGCCGGGCCGCTGTAGGGACAGGTGTGGCCGATCTTGATCTCGCTGTCGCTGGCGCCGTCGTCGTATTTCTTCTGGCCGAACGACACCGACGACGACGACAGGAATGCAGCGGCCGACGCGCCGCCCAGGAATGTGCGCCTGCTGGTCTTCATCCTTCCTCCCGAACCGGAACTCTTTGGTTCCTGTCCGGGAAGCCTACACGCCTCGGCCCAAAAGCCAAGCCGCTACCAGCCGAGCTCCCGCCGCATTTGCGCCGCGGTCTCGAGCTGCCGCTCGTGGTCGCCGGCAAAACGCAGCACCAGGTGGCTGGCGCCGCCATCGGCATAGGCTTTCAGCCAGGCCGCCGCCCCTGCAGCGGAGCCGGCATAGGACATCTGCCGCTTGCGCGTCACGTCGGGCGGCATGGCGTAATACTGCTCGAGATAGGCGTTGAGCCGGGCGTCGGCGCGGGCCGCGTCGTGGTCGATCGCCAGGGTGAGGTACATGGCGCCGGTGAGCGCGGCCGGATCCCGCCCGGCCGCGCGTGCCGCCGCCTGCACTTCCGCCCATTGCACCGGATACTCCGCGACGCTGGGCGAGTTGGGGAACCAGCCATCGTAGAGGCGGCCCGTTCGCTCACGCGACGCGGCGACGGCGCCGGCCACCCAGATCGGCGGGCCGCCCGGCCGATGCGGCGTCGGTCCGAGCACGCCACCTTCGACCTTCCAGCGTCCGTCCCAGTCGACCGGCTTGCCGGTCCACAAAGCGCGGCAGAGCGCCAGGCCCTCGATCATCCGGCCGACCCGCTTGTCGAACGGCACGCCCGCCGCCTCGAACTCGGCGCGGATGTTGGGCCAGTCCGACGCGATGCCGACGCCCAGGATCAGCCGCCCCTCGGCGATGCGGTCGAGCGTTGCCACCTGGTGGGCCAACAAGACGGGATTGCGCAAAGCCGGCAGCAGCACCGCGGTGCCGAGCTCGACCTTGCGCGTGCGCGCCGCCACGGCGGTGAGCAGGGTCAGCGCATCGTGCCGCGGCCGGGCCAGCAGCGAATCGCCCACCCATATCGAATCGAAGCCCAACGCCTCGGCGCGCTCGGCAAGCGCCAGCAGCGAGGCGGTTTCAGGCTGTCCTCCCATGATCCGTTCACGGGTCGGCAGCAGGTATCCCAGTCGCGGCATCGACGTTCTCCTGGTGTGGCCACGAAAAGCTAATCGCTTTTGCCCGGAGGAGCGAGCGGGCGTTCGCAGACGGCAAGCCGGTTGACGACATCATCCTGGGCGTGATGCCAGGCGGGCAGACGCTCAGTCAGGTGACTGGCCGGATCCTCGATCGCGACATGCATTCGTATATCGGACCGGCAAGGAGCACCGCGACGCCGCGAGTGGCTCTTGTCGCTGTATGATCGTCAGCAACTGAGGTGATGCAGCGCCACAAGATCGCGCAACGCGAACGTCCGGGTTCGGCCGGGACGCCCGATGACTCCGTCGCGGGCCAGTTCGGCGATGGTCCGGGAAACCGTTTCGATCGTTAGTCCAAGATGGTCGGCGATGTCGCATCGCATCATGGGCAGCTCGACGTAGTTGCAGAGGCCGGACGTACGCGCCGCGATGTCAAGCAGGAACGTCGCCACCTTCTCTCGCGCGTTCTTGCAGCCGAGCAGGACCATGTGGCCCTGGGCCTGCTCGAGCCTCCGCATCATCGCCGTCATCAGTTCGGCAGAACACCCGGCATCGCCTGCTGGAGTCCGAAGCTCGGAGCGCAGCCACACTTCGACAGTCACGTCACAAATCGCGGCTGCCGAACCCTGATAACGGCTTCCAGCTTCGAGGCCGAACACATCGCCGGCAAAGTGGAAGGCATCGATCTGGCGGCGCCCATCGTTCAGCAGCCGGTATGTTCGCACGGCACCTCTGACGAGCTTATAGAAGATTGCCGCGCTGTTGCCTTCGACGAAGATGTCGTCGTCCCTGGCAAAAGCACGGACCGGCCTTTCGACGAAACTCTCGCCCCTTCCGCTCCATGGTGCCGGTGCGTCGCCAATTCGCCGGCGGAAGGGAATGATATCGGAGTTGAGGCGTTTCGCAGGGCCCGTCAGGGCGGCGACTTGCATGGCGGTCTCCCGATGTCGAACGGACTCGTCGACAGAGTTGCCGGCTACGTCACGTCATCACCGCGATATGGAGCATTTTTTTAAGGGGAAATAGCGGCCCCGGGTAATGCGAACGTGATTTATTCACCGCTGGATAAGCCAACGACAATTAGAGGAAATGGTTGCACTTCCCGTGATGTATTTCTGGAAAATGTATAAAAGAGAACACGCTCGACCTCCAGGGGCATTCCGGGCGGCCGATTACGTCACGCAAATGAAGCACCCTCGGCCCGCCTGATTGCACCACGGCCGCGCACGAACAGTCTGCGGCACGCCGTTATGGCGCCGCCGCGTGCGTAGGGCACACACCGTGAGCGGGCAAGCCGGGCCAACGCGCATCATCAGCTATGCCGAGCGTGCCATCCTGCCGATGCGCGCTGGGATCGGCCGTTGCACAGCCTGGCCAGCGCTTCAGCAGGAAGGTCGAAGACCACTTCTTACGAGCTGGGCATCTTCCTCATGCATAACAATTACGTTGGCATTCATCGGACGTTATGCGGGATGCCGGCAATGACCGTTGGCGTCTCCGAGACCTTTAGGTCGGTGGATGATGTTGCCAAATTCGCTGAAGATTGGGAAAGCGCAGAATCAGCAGGTTCTTGCGGACGCAGGGAAGTTTTCATCTTCTTCTTTGCCAAGATTCGCGCGATATGCCCGTCCTCCGCTTTGGCGCGCTCGTCAGCGGGAATGTGTCGATAATCCTCCGACATCTTGGTAAAATTTCCCATGCTGCCCCCGCGCTGTTAGCCCACGGGAGGGTCGCGCGCTTTGGAGCTGGCGTCTGTTCAAACTTGAACACTCTCAAACTGGACCCACCACCCACGTTGGGCACAAGTCCGACGCGCGACATAGGTCATGCCGGCACCAAAGCATTCCAGCGCCCCTTCCTCGCATCTTCCGCAATCCGCCCTCTTACGCGGCTTGCCGGTCGACGAAATGCCGCGAGAACGGCTTCGTTAAGCCGCTTTCAAGCAACGTTGCGAACTCTCGGGCAGGCAACGGCCGGCTGAAGTAGTATCCCTGGGCTTCGTCACATTGTTGAGCCTGGAGGAATTCCAGTTCCTCCTCCGTTTCCACGCCCTCGGCAACGACGCGCAGATTGAGGTTTCGGCCCATACGGATGACAGTCGTCAAAAGTGTCGTCTCCGGCGGCTTGGTGGAGACCTGGCGGATGAAGGACTGGTCGATCTTCAACGTATCGATCGGGAATTTCCGCAGATAGCTCAGGCTGGAATAGCCCGTGCCAAAATCATCGACCGCGACCTGCACGCCGCGGGCGCGCAACACCCTGAGAATGTCTTCCGCTGACTCGGCATGCTTCATCAGCACGCTTTCGGTCAGCTCCACCTCGAGTTGTTTCGGATCAAGTCCTGTTTCCGCGAGAGTTGAGAACAGGCCGTCAATAAAGCCCTCATCGCGGAATTGCAGCGCCGAGATATTGACGGCCATCGTCCCCACGGAGAGCCCCGCGCGCCGCCACGTCTGGGCCTGCAGGCAGGCCTCGCGAAGCACCCACTTGCCTATTGGGAGGATGAGGCCGCACTCCTCGGCCACCGGAATAAACTGTACCGGAGGAATCAGGCCGCGGGTGGGATGTGTCCAGCGGATCAAGGCTTCCGCGCCGGTGATCGCGCCCGACTTCAGGTCGATCTTGGGCTGATAATGCAGAGCGAACTCGTTGCGCTCCAGGGCGCGGCGCAGGCTCTCCTCGATTTCCTGTCGCTCGACTGCGCGAACGTTCATCGCCGGCTTGAAGAACTTGTAGGTCTGGCGGCCGTTTTCCTTGGCCTGGTACATCGCGGTGTCGGCGTTCTTGATCAGCGTCTCGGCATCCAGGCCGTCGTCGGGGTAGACGCTCACGCCGATGCTTGCCGTGATATGAAGTTCGTTCCGACCGATCGAATAAGCCTCCGCCACGGCTTGCAGCATCCTGCGTGCCGTAATGGCGGCGTCTTCGGGTTGCTCCACCTCGGAAAGCAGCACGACGAACTCGTCGCCACCCTGGCGGCTCACCGTGTCGATTGGGCTGACGCATTTCACCAGTCGGCCGGCGACGGACTGAAGGAGCTTGTCGCCGACCGGATGTCCCAGCGAATCATTGATGTGCTTGAAGCCATCGAGATCCAGGAACAACACCACCACCTTCTTCAGGTGGCGCGGCGCCATGGCAATCGCCTGACCGACGCGGTCGTTCAGGAGCATGCGATTGGGCAGGCCGGTCAGGACATCATGCTCTGCCGTATGGGTGACCTGCAGCGCTAGCGCCCTCGCCTCGCGGACGTCGCGGAAGACGATGACCGCGCCGGTCACCTTCCCTTCGCGATCGTGAATCGGGGCGACGGTGTCTTCGACCGGAATCTCAAATCCATCGCGCCGCACGAGGATGCAATTCAACGGCAGGTGAATCGCCTGATCCTGCTGGATTGCCATTGCCATCGGATCGGGAATCGCTTTGCCGCTGGTGGCATCCAGGATCTGCAGGATCTCCGCCACCGGCCGTCCGACTGCTTCCCGCAGCGGCCAGCCCGTCATTTTTTCAGCCACGAGATTGAGGAAGGTAATATTCCCGGCCAGGTCCGTGGAGGCGACCCCGTCGCCGATGCAATTGAGCGTTACCTCGGCACGTTCCTTCGAGTCGAATAGCGCTTCTTCCATGACGTTGCGCTCGACGGCATAACGGAGCGCCCGCAAGAGCCCGCGTGTCTCGACATCGGAGCCTCCCACGATGCGGCCCTTGACGAGGTAGTCCTGAGCGCCCTCTTGCAAGGCCTGCGCCGCCAGGGACTCATCGTCCATTCCCGTCAGCACCACCACCGGCACCCGCGGCGCCGCAGCGCGCGTCCGCCGCAGCGCTCCGAGGCCCTGGGCATCGGGCAGGCCGAGATCGAGCAGGATGACGTCGACGTCGTGTGCGGCAAGATGTTTCTCGGCCGCGCTCATGCTTTCCACATGGATCAATGTGGAGGCGTACGAGGACTCTTCGTTGAACATCTCCTGAAGCAGACGCGCATCGCCCGGGTTGTCTTCAACCAGCAGAACCGTCTGGATCGAGTTCTGGCTCATCAGGACTTACTGCGGGACAGGCAGAGGCAGTTGTGCCTTGATCAGCCAGAAATCGTTGATGCTCTTCACCAGATTCTCGAACGCGTCGAGTTGCACGGGCTTGTTGAGGTAGCAGTTCGCCTGAAGCTGGTAGCTCTTGACGATGTCGGCCTCGGCCTCCGAGGTGGTCAGGATGATGGTCGGGATGGTCTTCAGGTCCTCATCCTCCTTGATGTGGGCCAGGACCTCGCGGCCGTCCATTCGCGGGAGGTTGAGGTCCAGCAGGACGAGATCCGGGCGGGGCGCGTCGGCCTGGCTCCCCTTGCGTCTCAGGAACGCCATGGCCTCCACGCCGTCAGTGGCGATGTGCAGATGGACGGCGGGATCGGCGTCGCGGAAAGCCTCCTGCGTCAGCCGGACATCCCCGGGACTATCCTCGACCAGGAGAACGTGGATAGGGCCGCTTCTTCCGGACCTGGGCATGATCTTCCTCATTTCGCTGCGGGAAATGTAGATGCTTCCTCCGTTGCTGCTGTCACCGCTCATTGGCTTAGCCTTTGCTGCGGCAACTTGGCCTTTACCAACCAGAAATCAACAACGCTCTTCACTAGGCTATCGAACGCCTCCAACTGGACCGGCTTGTTGAGGTAGCAGTTCGCCTGTAGCTGGTAGCTCTTGACGATGTCGGCCTCCGCCTCGGAGGTCGTCAGGATGATGGTCGGGATTGTTTTCAGGTCATCGTCCTGCTTGATCTGGGCCAGAACCTCGCGACCGTCCATTCTGGGGAGGTTGAGATCCAGCAGGATGAGATCCGGGCGGGGAACACGGTCGTCACGCCCGTCATGGTTGAGAAACGCCATGGCTTCCACGCCGTCGTTGGCGACATGCAATTGGACGCTCGAATCGACGTCGCGGAAGGCCTCCCGCGTCAATCGGACATCGCCGGGATTGTCTTCGACGAGGAGAACATGAATGGGCATAGGGTGCCCTCCGATGACTTCACGATTTCCCGTCGCTGCCCGTCAAGGCGAAGCGAAAGGTCGAACCCTGCCCGGGTTGCGATTCGACGGAAATATGGCCGCCGTGTCGCTCGACGATCTTCTTGCAGATCGCCAACCCGATACCTGTACCAGCAAACTCCTGCCGTTTATGTAGCCGTTGGAACATGCCAAAGATCCGCTCGAAGTACTGCTTGTCGATCCCCAGACCGTTGTCTTTCACCGAAAACAGCCATTTCTTGGCACCTTGCCTGGCCACGGAGACATGCACGTGAGGGACTTCCGTGCCGTGATACTTGATGCCGTTGCCGACCAAATTCTGGAACAGCTGGGTCAGTTGTACTTCGTCTGCCATGACGTCGGGCAACGGATCGTGTGTCACCACCGCGGCGCTGTCCCCGATCGCGCCATGCAGGTTCGCAAGCGCATGCTTCAGGGCTTTTTCACTCGAAATATCGGCCAGAGTTATGCCTTTCGTCCCGACGCGCGAATAGGTCAGCAGGTCCTGGATCAGGCGCTGCATCCGGCTGGCCCCGTCCACGGCGTAGGCGATGAACTCGTCGGCGTCGGCATCCAGCTTTCCCTTGTACCGTCTCGAGAGAAGCTGCGTGTAGCTCGCCACCATGCGCAGCGGCTCCTGCAAGTCGTGCGACGCGATGTAGGCGAACTGGCCCAATTCCTCGTTCGACCGGTTCAGCTCCTCCATCTTCAGCAGGAGATGCACTTCGGATTGCTTGCGCACGCTGATGTCGCGGATGGCCGCCGTCACCAGGAAGCCGTCGGCACTCTCCAGCGGGCTCAGCATGATCTCGATGGGGAACAGGCTGCCGTCCTTGCGCAGCCCCGACAGCTCGATGCCCGTGCCGATCTTCTGCGCCAGCGCGTCTTCCGTCGACCGTAGCGCGTCGGCCACCAGGCGTTCGGCGAAGCCTTCCGGGATGATGTTCTTGACCTTCTGGCCCAGAAGCTCGTCGCGACGGTAGCCGAACTGCTTCTCGGCCTGGACATTCAGCAGCACGATGGCGCCGGCAGTGTTCACCACCACCATCGCATCGGGCGCCGCCTCGAGCAGCCCACGATAGCGACCCTCCATCTGGGCCAGGTGCTCGTCCGCCGCCTTGCGCACGCTGATGTTGCGGATCGCCGCCGTCACCAGGGTGCCGCCGTCGGGGCTTTCCAGCGGGCTCAGCATGATCTCGATCGGGAACCGAGTGCCGTCCTTGCGCCGTCCGGAAAGCTCGATGCCCGTGCCGATCCTCTGGTCCAGCGCATCTTCCGTCGACCGTGTGCCATCGGCGATCAGCCGTTCCGCAAACCCTTCCGGGATGATGTTCGTGACCTTCTGGCCCAGCAACGCGTCGCGGCTGTAGCCGAACTGCTTCTCCGCCTGCACGTTCAACAGCACGATGACGCCGGCGGTATCCACCACCACCATCGCATCGGGCGCCGCTTCGAGGAGCCCGCGGTAGCGACCCTCCATCTGCGCCAGATGCTCGTCCGCCGCCTTGCGCACACTGATATTGCGGATCGCCGCCGTCACCAGGAAACCTTCGGCGCTGTCCAGCGGACTCAGCATGATCTCGATGGGGAATCGGCTGCCATCCTTGCGCCTCCCGGAAAGCTCGATCCCCGTGCCGATCCTCTGGTCCAGTGCGTCTTCCGTGGACCTGAGCGCGTCGGCAACGAGCCGTTCGGCAAAGCCTTCGGGAATGATGTTCTTGACCTTCTGGCCTAAAAGCTCGTCGCGGCTGAAGCCGAACTGCTTCTCCGCCTGGACGTTCAGCAGCACGATGACGCCGGCCGTATTGACCACCACCATCGCATCGGGCGCCGCTTCGAGCAGACCGCGATAACGGCCCTCCATCTGCGCCAGGTGTTCGTCCGCCGCCTTGCGCACGCTGATGTTGCGGATTGCCGCCGTCACCAGGGTGCCGCCGTCGGGACTTTCCAGCGGGCTCAGCATGATCTCGATCGGGAACCGGCTGCCGTCTTTGCGCCGTCCCGACAGCTCGATGCCGGTGCCGATCCTCTGGTCGAGCGCATCTTCCGTCGACCGCGTGCCGTCAGCGACCAGCCGTTCGGCGAAGCCTTCGGGGATGATGTTCGTGACCTTCTGGCCCAGCAATGCGTCGCGGCTGTAGCCGAACTGCTTCTCCGCCTGCACGTTCAGCAGCACGATGACGCCGGCAGTGTCCACCACCACCATCGCATCGGGCGCCGCCTCGAGCAGCCCGCGGTAGCGACCCTCCATCTGCGCCAGGTGTTCGTCCGCCGCCTTGCGCACGCTGATGTTGCGGATCGCCGCCGTCACCAGGATACCGCCGTCGGGATTTTCCAACGGGCTCAGCATGATCTCGATCGGGAACCGGCTGCCGTCCTTGCGCCGCCCCGACAGCTCGATGCCCGTGCCGATCTTCTGGTCCAGCGCATCGGCCTCTGTCCGCGTGCCGTCGGCAATCAGCCGCTCGGCGAAGCCCTCCGGGATGATGTTCGTGACCTTCTGGCCAAGAAGTTCGTCGCGGCTGTAGCCGAACTGCTTCTCCGCCTGAACGTTCAGCAGCACGATGGCGCCGGCCGTATCCACCACCACCATCGCATCCGGCGCCGCTTCCAGCAGACCGCGATAGCGGCCCTCCATCTGCGCCAGGTGTTCGTCCGCCGCCTTGCGTGCATTAAGATCGCGCTGCACGCTCCAGCCGGCAGCGGCGGCAATCAGAAAACCCAGAAGCGTCCCAACGATCAGAATGATCTTGGCTTCGGTGAAGCTTCGCTCGGCATCCACGTCGCGCAGCATCAGCAACCGCCGCTCTTCGTTCTGCATATTGCCGACGGTCGCTTGGAAGCTGTTCATGAGCTGGCGGCCGATGCCGGCTCGAAAGGCGTTCTCCGCCGCCGCCATGCCTCCGGTGCGGCGCAGGCCGATGATCGCTTCCGAGCGCTCGATCTTCTGCGCACCCAACGTCTCGAGCTCGGGAATCCGAGCCTGCTGGTTGGGGTTGTCCTGCGTCAGGCTACGAACGGCCGTTTGGGCCTCGGCCATGCTCAGGAGGCTGGCACGATAGGATGTGAGATAGTTTTCATCCCCGGTCAGGGCGAAACCGCGGATGGCCGCTTCGGTGCTCGACATGCCGACGAGCAGATCCTTGAGCGTGTCGAGAACCTCATGGGTATGGCGCACCCATTTGGCGCTTTCATAGGACACGACCATGGCGCGATAGGAGATGGCGCCGACAATGAGCAAGGTCAGGATCGCGGAGCCGAACGCGACCTGGATCTTGCGATTCGACCTTGATGCGGCTTTCGCGTCGTCGCGGACTCCACCTGAAACGAAAGCTGGATCTCTGGCGACGGTCATGGTGAAAAACTCCGCAGCCGTGCGGGGCGCGGTGACGTGCGGGCTCTAACGCGCGCCATAAGGCTGACCCGCCCAGTTGCTACTTCAGGCGGCTGGCAAAGGTGAATGCCCTTTCGCCGGGGATCGACGATTTGGCGGCAACATGGTCCGCGCGCTCCGGCATGACTGGCTCCGATTTGAGAGAGGGACAATGCGAAGGAAATAGTCCGACCCATCGTTGCGTTTAGACTATCAGCCGCAGGCGAGCCCGTTCATGACATTTGTCATGTCAGTGCGAAAATAGGTATGGAGCGGCCTGCCGGTGTCCCAAATCTCGATAAGAACGAGTTACGGGCGGTCGGAGCGAGTTCGGTCACCGTGAAATTCATGGTGCGAGCCTGAGCGCGAGCGTCATTCAGAAAATTTCAACAAATCATCTATGCGAGCGACGCGGGACCGGTATCGGCGAAACCCGCGACGGTATCACGAGCACATGAACTGAGGACGCCGGCACCGTCGCCAGATCGCCTCTATTGCTGGCCGAGGAGCGACTGCAACTCCCGTCGAACCCGGCCGGCCACGATGGCCTCGCCCTTCTGGCTCCAATGGCCGTCGAGTTTGCGATAGGTGCCGGGGATCCCGGCCAGATCCTCGCGCAGATCGACGAACCGGATCTTCGTCTTGCCGAGCGCCGCCGCCAGCCGCGACTGGCGCTCGTCGCAGATATAGTTCCAGCTGTAGGCGCGCGGCCATGGCTTCCAGAACTGGTCATAGTCGGGATCGACAAAGCCGACGGGCGCCAGGAAGACGAGCAGCGGGACGCCGTGTGCGCGCGCCACGCGATCCGCCGCTTCGACCCACGACAGCGAAGCCGCCACCTCGCCGTCGCCAGCCAGCCGCGCCGCATCCTGGCGGTTCTTCGCGACGTCGAAGTCCCGCGACTCCCAGCTGATCAGGATGTCGAGCGCCCAGCCCAGCAGGAATTCCTGCTCGCCCTCGTTCGTCGTGGCCGCTTGCCAGAACCGGTTGTCGCCGCGCGACAGGATTTCGGTGATCTGCGCCTCCGGAAGGTTCGGATAGTTGTATTTCTTGAGATGGGCGACGATGCGGCCCAGCCGTTCGTCAGGCGGCGCCTTGAGCGCGCCATCGAGCATCATCTCCTCGTTGGGCGGCGCCGGCGCCCGCGCCTGGAAAAAATTAGACAGGTTCAGCCGGTTGACGAGCAGCCAGTTGGTCCGCGGCATCAGCCAGCCGACGAGCGATCCGCCCGCCGACTCGTCGATCAGGCGCGGCCAGATGGAATAACCCTGATCGGGTTGCATGAAGTCGTTCCCGGCATAGAAGAACAGCAGCACCGCGTCCGGCGAGAGCTTCAGCGCCACGTCGCGGATGCGATAGTAGTAGCTGCGCGGGTCGGTGCCCGGGACGCCGAGTTGAACCGCTTCCAGTCGGCCGTCCGTCGTCGGCATGTGCTGCTTGACCGCCGCCGGCAGGGAGAGCGGCGTGAAGCGCGATTCGACGAAGCTGTCGCCGACAAAGACAGCGCGGAAAGCACCTGCCGGCTTGGCCACCGTCCGCTCGCTATCGCGCATGCCCCAGGAGTTGTCGGCATCGCCGAGCCATGGTTCCCGGTTGAAGGGTGGCTGGGGTTCGTGCGGCGACGTTGCGGGTTCCAAGGAGACCAATGCCCGTGCGGGCCAGGCCGGTGTGTAGAATGAAGCCAGGGCCTCGATTCCAGCGAGAGTCACAGCTGCCAGGATCAGTCCGAAGGTGACCCCGAACAGCATTTTCTTGCGGAAGCGCATCGGAAGTATCTCGCTGTCGAATGCGGTCAAAAGACCACGCGGCGTGCACGTCAGTCTATAAGCGGTCGCGATGCCTCTCGACACATGTTTTCGTGGCGCGTGGTCGTTCGATGATGGCAAGGTTTAGTGCACTCTGACTGCAGCGCGCCGGCGCACTGCCAAGGGGAGAGATGGCGGATTTCTGGACGACTGTCGGATCAGCCGACTTCGCGCGCATCGTTGCGCTTTCCCTCGGCGTCAGCCTGTCGGCCACGGGACTCGCGATCCTGCTCGGGTTGCCGCTCGGCGCCGGCCTGGCGGTTTTCCGCTTCCCCGGTCGGCGCCCGCTGATCGTCGTCGTCAACGCCCTGCTCGGGCTACCGCCCGTCGCGGTCGGTCTGGCGCTCTACCTGCTCCTGTCGCGCACCGGACCGCTGAGCGATCTGCGCTTGCTGTTCACGCCGGGCGCCATGGTGTTCGCTCAGACGGTCCTCGCGACCCCGATCGTCGCCGCCCTCGTTCATCGCACCCTGGCCGATCTCTGGGCGGACTATGGCGGCGCGCTTCGCATCGATGGGGCGACGCCGCTGCGCGCCATCCCGACCCTGCTCGCCATGGGACGGACGCACATGCTCACGGCGGCTCTCGCGGGTTTCGGCCGCACGATCTCCGAGGTCGGCGCCATCCTGGTGGTCGGCGGCAATATCGCCGGCTATACCCGCACCATGACGACGGCGATTGCGCTGGAAACCAGCAAGGGCAACCTGGCGCTTGGCCTCGGGCTCGGATTCGTCCTGATCGGCATCAGCATGGCGGTGAGCGCGACCGCCTTCGCCCTGGGTCAACCAAAGCGCGGGCACGTCGCGTGATTCGCCCCGTACGGCTCCGTAGTTTCACTTGACTATAACAAAGTATTACTTTTAAATGCCGGCAGTGGAACGGCCGCCTTGACCAAGGTTCGTCCGACCGCGGTGGCTGGCTTAGCGGTAATTCGCCTGTGAAGGGCACTAGCGGGGTAGCGGAAATTGCGGAAAACAAATTTTATGTCGCGAGGGGGTCAGCCCGCGCAGGAAGCAACCCCATCGCGGAGACGTTGGTCAGGCGACCTCGCGCGCCTGGCCAAGGCTATCGCGAGCGCAACTCCCGTTGTCTCGAACAGGGCAACTTCGACTTCGCTCGGGGCAGGCTCCGTCCCCGGGGTGAGACATCTTCCCCGCTCCCCGCTCCCGGCGTCGGCAACCGGACGCCGTCGAAACTCGACCATCGTCCGCGGCATTTGCGGGAAATGCGGAAAATGGAAACGCCGGTGTTGGAGCGCGCCTCGTCATCGGCAAAAGCGCTTGCGAAAATTGCGGGAATTCCCGGCGGTTTCTTTGCCGCGAGACCGACCACCGTTTAACTGTGTTGCGGAGGCCCATGCGCAGCGTGTCGCCCGAGTGTGGGGAGAAATAGAAGATGATGGCTCGGAGATATATGGCTTGCGCGATCGTCGGGTTGCTCTCGATGATCGCAAGCGCCGTCCGGGCCGAATCGATCGTCCTGGCGTCGACGACATCGGTGCAGGATTCCGGGCTCCTCGAGCATATCTTGCCCGCCTTCACCGCGGCCACCGGCATCGAGGTCCGGGTCCTCGCCCAAGGCACCGGCCAGGCGCTCGCGACGGCGGCGCGCGGCGACGCCGACCTGGTCCTGGTCCACGACCCCGAGGCCGAGGACCGCTTCATCGCCGAAGGGCATGGCAAGGACCGACGTCAGATCGCCTGGAACGATTTCGTGATCGTCGGCCCCGGTGCAGACCCTGCCCATGTCGGCGGCAGCCACGATGCGCAAGCTGCGCTGCGGGCGATTGCGGCCGCGCGGGTGCCGTTCGTGTCGCGTGGCGACAAGAGCGGCACGGACGCCCTGGAAAAGCGTCTGTGGCGCGCCATCGGCCTCAAACCATCGCTGGCCGACGGCGATGCCTGGTACCGCGACATCGGCGGCGGCATGGGGGCCGCGCTCAATGCGGCCGCCGGCATGCACGCCTATACGCTGACCGACCGCGGGACTTGGTTGAATTTCGGCAACAAGGCGGACCTCAGGATCCTGGTCGAAGGCGACCCTGGCCTGGTGAACCGCTACGACCTGATCCTGCTCGATCCCGCGAAGCATCCCGACGCCAAGCACGAGGCGGCGCGCAGCGTTCGGGATTGGCTCGTTTCACCGGCCGGGCAGACGGCGATCGGCGCCTACACCGTCCATGGGGAACAGCTGTTCCATCCGTCGGCCGCAGCGCCGAAGTAACGGGCTCCCAAGAGGACGTGTGTTTCGCTTAAAAGACTTGTCGCGGCCTGCTCGATGAATAAGATTCGAAGTCGAAAGCGGCCACTTGTTGCCAGCGCGCTGTCAAAAGGTCGCTTCTGTCTTCCCAGGAGAGAGAACAATGTCGAACCATTTCACTGGACTGAGCCTCGGCCCGCCGCTCGGAGATCAACGGCTCGACCTTTGCGATCTCTACGTCTTCCAGTCGCCCGCCGATCCGGCAAGGACGGCGATCATCCTCAATGCCAATCCCAATGCCGATGCTCTTCATCCCGACGCCATCTACCGGCTCAACATCGACACCGATGGCGATCTGCTGGCGGACATCGCGGTCAGCTACGTGTTCTCCCCGCCCCAGAACGGCAAGCAGACCGTCAACGTCTTTGTCGCCAAGGGCGCCGAGGCCCGCTCGGTCGAAGCCGTCGGCACGAAGATCATCGCCGACGGCGAGGTCTCCTTCGGTCCCAAGCCCAACATCATGAAGGCCGGCAACTACACTGTCTTCACCGGCAGTCGCAGCGACGCCTTCTTCTTCGACTATGACGGGATCAAGAATCTGTACAGCCCGCTGGGCGAACGGAACTTCACCTCGCTCCAGGTCGGCGTCAAGCAGCCCTGGACAGGCGTCGATTCCAACACCGAAGCCAACGTGTTCTCGACCGTCTTCGAACTGCCGACGAGCGAGCTCGGCACCAAGTATCCGATCCACGTCTGGGGACGCTGCAGCGTCAGGCAGGACGGCAAGCTGCTCCATGTCGATCGCGCCGGCCACCCGTCGGTCAGCAGCTTCTTCAACACCGACGAGACCAAGCTCGAATACAATGCCAGCGAGCCGATCAACGATCGCAAGCGCTGGACGCCGATGTTCGTGCACTTGATGGGCCATACCGGCAATTACACCGACGCCGAAGCGGTCGCGGCGATCGACGCCCACGGCCTCCTGCCGGACGTCATGAGCTTCGATCCGACCAAGCCCTCGAAATACCCCAACGGCCGGGTCTTCACCGACGACGTCATCGACCATCGCCTGGCCTTCCTCTCCAAGGGGGACATCCCGCCGAGCGGGCTCAAGCCGCACACCGACACGCTCAAGGAGTTTCCCTACATCGGGACGCCCCATCAGAAGAAAAGCTAGCCGAACGCGCGGGGTCGATGCGAGCGCTGGTCGTTGGCTTCATCTACTTCGGCACATTCATCGCAATCGGGCTGGCAGCCCGCTGGTGGATGCGCCGACACGGCGTAGAGTTGTCCGACGTCCAGCGACAGGCCGGACCGAATCGCGGCAAGCGCAAGCTCTTCCTGTTGGGTGTCTGGCGCTCCGAAGAATAAGGCGCTGGCGTCCCCTACGGGATTCGAACCCGTGTCGCCGCCGTGAAAGGGCGGTGTCCTAGGCCTCTAGACGAAGGGGACGTGACCGAAGAGCGGCTGCTTTTAGGGGCTGCGGCGGGTTAAATCAAGCAAGCCGAATCAGCGCAGGACCGAGCCCGCGGCCGCCGCGGCGTCGTCGATCTGCAGACGCACGGTTTCGCGGCCGCCGTAGCGGTCGATGCGGAGCGCCCCTGCGACATGAAGGACCGGCCGCGCGGGATCGAGCAGCACGGGTCCGAGCGCCGTCTGGCCGGCGCGAAAGGCGATGGCGTCGACCCGGCCGCGCTCGGCGCCGACCAGGGTGCAGCGGACATGGCCCTCGCCCACCGGCTGCGCGTAGTTCACGCGCACGCTGGTGAGCGCGAAGCGCGGCAGCGCGTTGCCCGCCCCGAACGGTCCGGCGCGTTCGATCATGCCGACCAGCTCCTGCGTCGCGGCACCCGGCGCCAGCGCGGCATCGATGCCAAGCTCGCGCACCGGGGGTGCGGTGCCCAGCTGGGGTGCGATCCGTTCATCGAGAAATTTCGCGAGATCGGCCAGAGCGCTGCGCGCCACCGTGAGGCCCGCCGCCATGGCATGGCCGCCGCCGTTCACCAGCAGGCCGGCCTGGCGCGCCGCGATCACCGCCGCACCGAGGTCGACGCCGCGCACCGAACGACCAGAGCCCTTGCCGAGATCGCCATCCATGCCGATCACGAAGGTCGGGCGGCCGTAGCGTTCGACCAGCCGGCTCGCCACGATGCCGATGACGCCGACATGCCAGCCTTCGCTCTCGACCAGCAGCGCCGCGGGCAGGCCCTTGCGGTCGGGCCCGTAGAGGCCCTCGATGCGGCCGATCGCCTGGTCGAGAACCTCGCGCTCGATGGCGCGGCGCTCGGCGTTGAACTCGTCGAGACGCAGCGCCAGCGCGCCCACTTCGTGCGCATCGTCGCTCGACAGCAGCCGCGCGCCGAGATCGGCCTGGCCCACCCGGCCGCCGGCGTTGACGCGCGGCCCCAGCAGGAAGCCCAGATGGTAGGCGCCGGGCGTCTCTTTGAGACGCGCGACGTCGGCCAGCGCCGCCAGCCCGGCATTGCCGCGCTGCGCCATCACCAGCAGGCCCTGGCGCACCAGCGCGCGATTGACGCCGGTGAGCGGCACGACATCGCACACCGTGCCCAGCGCCACGAGGTCGAGCCATTGTCGGAGGTCGGGCTCGGGCCGCTCTCCGCCGTACCAGCCCGCCTCGCGCAGCGCGCGGTTGACGCCGACGGCCAGCAGGAACGCCACGCCGACCGCCGCCATCTGCTTGTGCGGGCTTGCATCGTCGATCCGGTTGGGATCGACGACCGCGATGGCCTCGGGCAGCGCGATCTCGGCCTGGTGGTGATCGATCACGATCAGGTCGAGCCCGGCGCGCTTTGCCTCGGCCAGCGGCTCGAACGCCGTCACGCCGCAATCGACCGTGACCACCACGGCGGCGCCCTCTTGCCGGAGCTTCAGCAGCGCGGGCGCATTGGGGCCGTAGCCTTCCTTGCGGCGGTCGGGGATGTAGACGCCGATATTGCCGCCGACGGCACGAAAGAAGCGCAGCAACAGCGCCGACGAGGTGGCGCCGTCGACGTCGTAGTCGCCGAACACGACGATGCGCTCGCCCTCGCGCACCGCGCGCACCAGCCGCGCTACGGCTGCGTCCATGTCCTTGAGATGCGACGGATCGGGCAGGAACTTGCGCAGCGTCGGGTCGAGAAAATCCGGCACATCGTCGAGCGCGACGTCGCGCGCCGCCAGCAGGCGCGACACCGCATCGGACAGACCGTGGCGCTGGGCGATGGCGAGGGCTGCCCGCTCGTCGCCGAGCCGCGCCGCCCAGCGGCGGCCGGTCAGCGACTGCTCGACGCCGAGGAAGGCCGCTCTTGGCGCGCGGGTTTCGGATGGCATGCCAACACCATAGCCCAGGCGGCTGTGGACATAACTCACCGTACCCGCAAGACCGCGACATTGAGGCGCCGCACCGAGGCGCCGCCGATCTGCAGGGTGAGCGGCAGGCTGTCGACCTCGAACTGCACGCTCTGGCGGACACCCGGGCAGTCGCCGCGGCTGGTCGAGGCGAGCACCGGCAGACGCCGCTCGTTCTGCAGGGCGTCGAGCCATCCCTCGCCCGACAGCGTCACCTGATAGCGGCCGGCCGAAATCCATTCCAGCGTGACCGTGCCGCCGAGGCCGTCGTCGCGGCCGCGTTCGGGCGCCACCGTGTAGAGGACCGTGGCGACCGGCTGCAGCAGCAGCGAGAAGACGCCGTCCTTGGGCAGTGCCGAGTCGCTTTCGACATCGGCCACGAAGCCGTCGGAGAACAGTTCGAGCTCGCGATCGACCGGCCAGGCGAACTGGCGGCAGCCGTCCTCCGCCGCCGCCCCCGGCACGGCGAGAAGGGCCAGGACACAGGCGATCAGGACCGCGCGCATCCGGCCATCATGGTCACGCCCAGCTCGGCAGGCCAGTCTTGATCGTGAAATTGTGATGGGCGGAAATCCAGCGCACCGTGCCGGTCTTCGAGCGCATCACGATCGAATGCGTCTCGGCGCCGTTGTGGAAGCGGCGGACGCCTTTCAGCATCGAGCCCGAGGTCACGCCGGTCGCCGCGAACATCACGTCGCCCTTGGCCATGTCGGTCATCGAGTATTTGCGGTTGAGGTCGGTGATGCCCCACTTGCGCGGCGCGCGCCTTCTCGTCGTCGTTGCGGAACAGCAGGCGGCCCTGGATCTGGCCGCCGATGGCGCGCAGCGCCGCCGCCGCCAGCACGCCCTCCGGCGCGCCGCCCGAGCCCATGTAGATGTCGATGCCCGAATCGCCCGTCGAGGTGGCGATCACGCCCGACACGTCGCCGTCGCCGATCAGCATGATGCGGGCACCCGCCTCGCGCACCTTGGCGATCAGCTCGGAATGGCGCGGCCGGTCGAGGATGCAGACCACGAGGTCGGCGACGTCGATCTTCTTGGCCTTGGCGAGATCGCTGAGGTTCTGCTTGGGCGTCTTGTCGAGATCGACGATGCCCTCGGGCAGGCCGCCGCCGACCGCGATCTTGTCCATGTAGACGTCGGGCGCGTTGAGGAAGCCGCCATGCTCGGCCATCGCCATGACGGCCAGCGCATTGGGCAGGCCCTTGGCGGTGATGGTGGTGCCTTCGAGCGGATCGAGCGCGATGTCGATCTTGGGGCCGCCGCCGCCCGACCTTCTCGCCGATATAGAGCATCGGCGCCTCGTCGCGCTCGCCCTCGCCGATCACCACCGTGCCGTCGATGGCGAGCGAATTCAGCGTCGTGCGCATGGCGTCGACGGCGGCCTGGTCGGCCATCTTCTCGTCGCCGCGGCCCATCAGCTTGGAGGCGGCAAGTGCCGCCGCCTCGGTGACGCGGACCGCCTCGAGCGCCAGATTGCGGTCCATTTTCCCCGTATCAGCCATCGCTTCCTCCGTCGGCGTCTCACTGCGCCGTTCTAAAACGCTTCGATCCTGATCAGGCAGGGCTCCTCGGCCACCGCCTTCAGCTTCGCGATGCGCGCCAGCGCGCGCCGCATCGCCGCCTCTTCCGTCACGTGCGTGGTCAGCACGACCGGCACCTCGCCGGACTGCGAGCGTCCGCGCTGCAGCATCGATTCGAGCGAGATGCGCTCCTTGGCGAGCGCCCCCGACACCGCCGCGATCACGCCCGGCCGGTCCTGAACCATCAGGCGCATGTAGTAGGCGCCCTGATGGCGATCCATCGGCGAGACCTTCTTGTCGGCCAGCCGCGCCGCCGGCACGACGAACGCCGGCATGTGGCGGCCGCGCGCCACGTCGACCAGATCGGCGACGACGGCCGACGCGGTCGGCCCCTGCCCCGCGCCGCGGCCCTGGAACATCGTGGTGCCGACGAAATCGCCCTCGACGACGACGGCGTTGAACACGCCCTCGATGTGGGCGATCGGCGCGGCGAGCGGCACCATGCAGGGATGCACCCGCTGCTCGATGCCGTAGCGGGTCTCGCGCGCCAGCCCCAGGAGCTTGATGCGATAGCCCAGCTCCTCGGCGAACTGGATGTCCATCGAGGTGACGTGGCGAATGCCCTCGACATGCACGCCAGCGAATTTCACCCGCGCGCCGAAGGCCGCGCCGGTCAGCACGGCGAGCTTGTGGGCGGCGTCGATGCCGTCGACGTCGAAGCTCGGATCGGCCTCGGCGTAGCCCGCCGCCTGCGCCTCGGCCAGCACGACGTCGAAGTCGCGGCCGGTCTCGCGCATGGTCGTCAGGATGTAGTTGCAGGTGCCGTTCAGGATGCCGTAGAGCCGGCGCACCCGGTTGCCGACCAGGCCCTCGCGCAAGCGCCTTGATGATCGGGATGCCGCCGGCCACCGCCGCCTCGAAGGCGAGGATGCGACCGCGCTTCTCGGCCAGCGCCGCGAGCTCCCGCCATGCATGGCCAGCAGCGCCTTGTTGGCGGTGACGACGTGCTTGCCCGAGCGCAACGCGGACTGCACCAGACGACGCGCCACGCCGCCGGAGCCGCCGATCAGCTCGACCACGACGTCGATGTCGGGGGCAGCGGCAAGCGCCATCGGATCCCGCTCCCAGCGCACGCCGGAGAGGTCGATGTCGCGCTTCCTGGCCTTGCGGCGCGCGCTGACGGCGACCAGCTTGAGCCTGCGCCCGCCGCGCAGCGACAGCAGGCTGCCGTGCTCGGCCAGGAGCTTGACGACGCCCGCGCCCACGGTGCCGAGGCCGGCAATGCCGATTTTGAGAGGTGAATTCATGACGGGCTGATACGACAGGATGCGCTCAGGCGCGAGCCTTGATCGGCGTGATGTTGTCACCAACCCCGCGCAGATAGAGGTCGATGGCGCGGCCGGGATCGGCCATCACCTGGCGAATGTTGCGGATGGCCTGGCGGATGCGATGCTTGTTCTCGACCAGCGCGATGCGGACATGCGCGTCGCCATGCTCGCCGAAGCCGATGCCCGGCGACACCGCGACATTGGCCTGGGTCAGCAGGACCTTGGAGAAGGCAAGCGAGCCCAGCTCGGCGAACTCCCGGGGGATCGGCGCCCAGGCGAACATGCTGGCCGGTGGCGTGGGCAGCGCCCAGCCGGCTGCTGCCAGGCCCTCGATCAGCACGTCGCGCCGTTCCTGGTAGGTATTGCGCGCCTCGACGATGCAATCCTGCGGGCCGTTCAGCGCCGCGGTGGCGGCGACCTGGATCGGCGTGAAGGCGCCGTAGTCGAGGTACGACTTGATGCGGGTCAGCGCCTGGATCAGCGTCTTGTTGCCGGCGGCGAAGCCGATGCGCCAGCCCGCCATCGAATAGGTCTTGCTCATCGAGGTGAACTCGACGGCGATGTCGCGCGCGCCCGGCACCTGCAGCACCGAGGGCGGCGGCACACCGTCGAAGTAGATCTCGGCGTAGGCGAGGTCGCTCAGGATCCAGATGTCGTGGCGTTTGCAGAAATCGACGATCGCGCCATAGAAGTCGAGATCGACGACCTGCGCCGTCGGGTTCGACGGATAGTTCAGCACCAGCGCGATCGGCTTGGGCACCGTATGGCGCACCGCGCGCTCGAGCGCCGGCAGGAACTCCTCGAGCGAGGTGCTGCCCGGCACCGGAATGTGCCGCACCGAGCCGCCGGCGATGATGAAGCCGTAGGGATGGATCGGATAGCTGGGGTTGGGCACCAGCACGATGTCGCCCGGCGACGTGATCGCCTGCGCGAGATTGGCGAGACCTTCCTTGGAGCCCAGCGTGACGATGATCTCGTTCTCGGGATCGAGCTCGACGCCGAAGCGGCGCGCGTAATAGGCCGCCTGTGCCTTGCGCAGGCCGGGGATGCCGCGCGACGCCGAGTAGCCATGGGCGCGCGGATTGGCGGCGGCTTCGGCGAGCTTGGCCACGATATGCGGCGCCGTCGGCAGGTCGGGATTGCCCATGCCGAGATCGATCACGTCCTGGCCGGCGGCGCGGGCGCGCGCCTTCATGGCGTTCACTTCCGCAAACACGTAGGGCGGCAGGCGCTTCAGGCGGTGGAATTCGGAGTCGTCCATTGTCTCTTGTCCTTGCGCGCTAGAACTCGACGAAGATCTCGGCGCGTCGATTGGCGGCGAGGCCGCGGGCGGTATTGGTCTCGTAGGCCGGCTCCTCGTCCGACGCGGCTTCGGCGGCGATGCGGTTCGCCGGCACGCCCAACCGCATGAGCTGGTTGGCGACCGCGATCGCACGCTGGCGCGACACCTCGAAATTGTCCCGCGCCAGGCCCTCGGGCGACGAACCGGCGGCGTCCTGTGCGGAGTGCGCCACGATGCGCACCTTGCCGCCGTTGCTGCGCTGGACCTGCGCCACGCGCGCCAGCACCGCCTGGTCCTTGCCGTTGAGTTCGACCGACATCGCCCCGAACTGGATCACCGCGACTTGCACCGGCGCGCCCGGCGGCGGCGGTGGCGCCGCGGCTGCCACCTGCGTCGCCGGCTGCGGCATCCAGCCCGGCGGTGGAACGAACGCCTTGTCGGGATCGCCCGAACGCGTCGACGCAGCAACCGATGGCGGCGCGGGCGCGGCCACCGCCTGGTTTGGTGCGGGCGCCGACGCCACGGCTTGGCCCGGCGGCATCCAGCCCGGCGGCGGCGCGAACGCCTTGTTGGGATCGGCCGACCGTGTCGGCGGAACGACAGGTGCCGGTGGCGGCGTCATCGCCTGGCTGGGCGTGGGCATCATTGCGGGCGCTTGCGTAGGCGCGGGTGGTGTCGGTGGCGGCGCGGCCGCTGCGACGCGGATCGGCTGGCCCGGCGGCGTCCAGCCTGGCGGCGGAGCGAACGCCTTGTTGGGATCCGCAGGACGTGACATCGGAACAACAGGCGCCGCAGGTGACGCGACCGCCTGACTCGGTGCGGGGATCGGTGCCGGAATGGGGACTTGTGTCGGCGGCGATGGCGGTGCGGCGGCCGATACTCTCGACGCCTGCTCCGGGAGCGTCCAACCTGTCGGCGGAACGAAGGCCTTATTGGGATCGGCGGGACGCGGCGGCGGAACCACGGACGTCACGGGCGACGCGACCGCCTGGCTCGGGGCGGGGATCGGTGCTGGCGCCGGTGCCGGCGCTGGCGCAGCGGCCTTCGCCTCGTTCGGCGCGGGCGGTGATGGTGCGGGAGCTGACGGCAGCGCGGCAGCCCGAACCGGCGGCGCCCACCCGGGTGGCGGCTCGAAGGCCTTGTTCGGATCCGTACGGCGGGGTGGCGCAGCGGCAGCTGCCGGAACGGGCGCGACTTCAGGCACAACCCCGGAGGCCTGAGCGGGCGGCGGCTGAACCGCGGCTGGCGCGGGCACGGCACTTCCGGGAGCAGCGCTTGCTTGCGTGACGCTCGCTCGCTGATCGGCCGTGGCGACGGCCGGCGTGACGCCGCCCGGCGGCGCCCAACGCGACGGTGCTGCCGAGGCCGTCGCGGGCGCATCGGGCGGCGGCGGCAACGACGTGCGTGACGGCGCCGGCGGCTCCGGCGCGGGTGGCGTGCTCGCCGGCGGCGGCGACACGGGAGCAGAGGTAACAGGCGCCGGCGGTGGCGCCGTGGTCACCGGCGGCGGGGGCGCCGGTGGAGTCGCGGGCGCGGTCTGCACCGGCTGCGTACCCGGTGCCGTCGCGGGCGTGGTCTTGCTCGAATCGGCATTGCCGGGCACGGATGCTGCCGGCCGTCCAGGAAGTCCCGGGACGAACGAACGCACAGTCGTCGCGGGCTCCTTTTCTTTCTCCTTGGCCTTTTCCTCGCGGTCGGCCGCCTCACGCTTCTCACGTGCCTCGCGCTCCTTGGCATCGCGCTCCGCGGTTTCCTTCTCGGCGGCTTCCTTCTGGGCCTTCTGGCCGCCCTTGGCCGGAACGATCGAGCCGATCCGCGGCGTGCGCGTTTCGTCGGTGGCGACATATCCCGGGTCGTATTGGCGGCCGGGAATGGCCGCCGGCAGCGCGCCGCTGACGGCGACGCTGCGGTCGGCACCCGGCCGCACCTTCTGGCTGTCGAGCTTGTTGCCTCCCCCGAACCAGCCGCAGCCCGACAGGAGGACGAGGGCGGACACGCCGAGCAGGCTTCGCAACAAGCGGAAGCCGCCCCCTACGTCCCATTGTCGCCGCATCACCGTCACCCGCTGTCCTTCGCTCGAGAGGAAGTTTGACCCGTCTGTTATCGCAGCCTACCTATAAAAGGGAAATCGGCAGCTTGGGACGATAGCCACAAGCTATGGTACCGGGCCGCCGGAAATATCGCAAGAAACGCCTCAAAGGCAATGATTCGGAAGGGGAAACGCATGTCGGACACGCCGACCCCAACGGCCATCCCGGGACTGTCGCCAGCCGAATCGGAACGGATGCAGACAGCCCTCAAGGACATCGCCGAGCGCAGCCAGAAGCTGCTGCAGGAATTCGCCGAACGCTACAAGGCCGACGGCCAGCAGTCGGCCGACCCGCTGCATCTCACCCAGACCTTCATGGACTTCACGGCCAAGATGATGGCCGACCCCAACCGGCTGCTGCAGGCGCAGATGGAGCTGTGGCAGCAATACCTGAAGCTGTGGCAGGTGACGGCCCAGCGCATGATGGGCCAGCCGGTCGAGCCGGTGGCCGAGCCGGCCAAGGGCGACAAGCGCTTCAATGATCCGGCGTGGAAGGACGAAGTCGTCTTCGACTACCTGAAGCAGTCCTACCTGCTTACGGCGCGCTGGCTGCAGCACACCGTCAACGAGGTCGAGGGCGTCGACGACAAGACCGCCAAGAAGGTCGACTTCTACACGCGCCAGTTCATCGACGCGCTGTCGCCCTCCAACTTCGCGCTCACCAACCCGCAGGTCGTCAAGGCCACCGTCGAGTCCAAGGGCGAGAACCTGGTGAAGGGCCTGCAGAATCTCCTGACCGATCTCGAGCGCGGCAAGGGCCGCCTCGCCATCCGCCAGACCGACATGACGGCCTTCAAGGTCGGCGAGAACGTCGCCACCTCGCCCGGCAAGGTCGTCTACCAGAACGAGTTGATCCAGCTCCTCCAGTACGCGCCCGCGACCGCGGAGGTCTACACGATGCCGCTGCTGATCGTGCCGCCGTGGATCAACAAGTTCTACATTCTCGACCTCAAGCCCGAGAACTCGTTCATCAAGTGGGCGACCGAACAGGGCTACACGGTGTTCGTCATCTCCTGGGTCAATCCCGACGAGCACCTGACCAAGCTGACTGTTCGACGACTACATGAAGCTCGGCCCCCTCGCCGCGCTCGACGCCATCGAGAAGGCGACCGGCCAGCGCCAAGGTCTCGGCGATCGGCTACTGCATCGGCGGCACCCTGATGGCGGCGACGCTGGCCTACATGGCGGCGCGCGGCGACGACCGGATCGCCGCCTGCACCTTCTTCACCGCGCAGGTCGACTTCACCGAGCCGGGCGAGCTCGGCGTCTTCATCGACGAGGACCAGCTCGCCAGCGTCGAGGAGGCGATGAGCAAGAAGGGCTATCTCGAAGGCATCCGAGATGGCGACCACCTTCAACATGCTGCGCGCCAACGACCTCATCTGGTCGTTCGTGGTCAACAACTACCTGATGGGCAAGGACCCCTTCCCGTTCGACCTGCTGTTCTGGAACGCCGACGCCACGCGCATGCCGGCGGCGATGCACAGCTACTACCTGCGCAACATGTACCAGAAGAACCTGCTGGCGCAGCCGGGCGGGCTCACCATCGACAATGTGCCGATCGACCTGCGCAGGATCTCGATCCCGGTCTACCTGCAGGCCGGCAAGGAAGACCACATCGCGCCCGCCAAGTCGGTCTACAAGGCGACGCAGATCTTCACCGGGCCGGTGCGCTTCATGCTGGCGGGCTCGGGCCATATCGCGGGCGTCGTCAATCCGCCGCGCAACAAGAAGTACCAGCATTGGCTGAACGAGACGGCGAAGAACCCGCCGACCCTCGACGAATGGAAGGCCGGCGCCCAGGAATTCCCCGGCTCGTGGTGGAACGACTGGGACAAGTGGCTGTCGGCGAAATCCGGTCCGAAGGTGGCGGCGCGCGTGCCCGGCGATGGCGGCCTGCCCGCCATCGAGGATGCGCCCGGCAGCTACGTGAAGGTGCGCACGATCGACTGAGCCGGGAGTTAGCGCAGTTAGCGCAGTTAGCGCAGTTGGCGCAGCCGGTTTTGCCGATAGCCGATAGCCCGCTGCGACAACAACGTTGCACGGCATTGCGTGAGCGCCGCGCCGTGACGATCGGCAATTCCTTCGCACCGCATGTGGGCATCGAACTTCGGGAACGGAGCCGGCAGAAACCAATTTCCGCAATTTCCGCAAGCGGTGGGTATGTTGACCTCTGGATGAGCGCCCCAAAAGTGAGACCAGGGAAATGCGCACCATTTCTCGGGCAACGTTTTTGCGCGCCCGAAGCGCGCAGCCGGTTTCCGACCTTCCGGCCCCTCGTTTTGCTGTTCCTCCCAAAGGGGCGCTCCCGCCCAATCGCCGTTTCGGTCGAACACCAATTCGACGGCAATGGCATCGGCAAAGTCGAGGCCTTGCTGCACGGCCTCGGCAAACTCGGGATGGGTGGCGCTGTGCGCGCATAGTCTCTGGCCCGGCGGGCGTGCTGGCGTTTGTAGACGGACGGGCGCCCGGCACCGGACATGGCTGATGGTCCTCACGGGGGATCGGAGCGAATTTAAGCATCACTGTTCATGTTGTCAAGCATTACTTTTTGCGGCCTAAAGGCACCCGTCGAATTTTCGGTCACCATACCGACCGAAAATGCCGTTTGCCCCACTGACGCAACAAAACGCGCGGACACGGGCGTCGCCCGAGCAGGACCGCGTTGCCGACCGACCGCTCCTTACGACGGCGCCGCTGTCATGCGTGAGATGGAGTCCGACGTTCCGCCCTTTGCCGGAAGATGAGGATGCAGGCGATCATGAAGACCGCGAGCAGCGCCGAGACAGAGAAGCGACTGATGGCGAGACCGCCGTCGGCGACCGGCTTGTCGAGAAAGTCGCCGACCGTCGCGCCCAGGGGTCGCGTCAGGATGAAGGCGCTCCAGAACAACAGCGTGCGCGAAACAGTCGTGAAGAAATACGCCGCCGCGATGACCGCCAGGCCGGCGCCGAAAACCAGCGCGCCGCCCTCGTAGCCCAGCCCCGTATCGGCCATCCAGTCGCCGAGCGCCGTTCCCAAGGTCTGCGAAAACAGGATGGCGACCCAGTAGAACGTCTCGATCCTGGGAGAATTGACGGTAGCGACCGATATCGAGCCCGCCGACCAATACCAGGTGCCGAGCGCGGCCATCAGGAGCGCAAATAGAATCGCCGTGCCGCCCGCATAGCCGATGCCCAGCGACCGATCGGCGAAGTCGGCCATCGTGGTACCGGCCGTCGTCGTGGCGACAACGACCAGCCAGTAGAGAAAGGGATGAAACGACTTCACCGCGATCTGCGCGGCGACCGCCACCACGAACAGGCCGATGAAGAGGAAGCTGCTGACGGCGTAACCCAGGTTAATCGACATCGAGACCGCATCACCGCCGGTCTCTCCCAAGGTCGTCGCCGCGATCTTGATGATCCAGAAGGCGAGCGTGACTTCGGGCACTTTGGAGTGACGCCAGTCGGGAGCTTCGCTCACTTGGCTTTCCTTCACCGGTATGACCTCATCGTGAAGCAGCGGATCACCACGGTCTCAGCCTATCGCGGCCGAACACAAGACGAGCTCGGCCTCGATCACGCGGCGATCAACACTCGAAAAGATAGACTCAAACGGTGATGTTTTCCTAGCGAAGAAGACGGCGCCCAAAAAACGATGAGCGGGAAGGCGCCAGGCAGACCTTCAGGCATGGTCCTGTAATGAGGATCGTGACGCGGCTGTCACTTGCGCATCGGTCGAGCAGAAACTGATCTCTCGAAATATTCAAGTGGATGCGACGTGCTGCAATTCGTCGTCGCGTACAGTCATCGAGATGTTGTCTTCAAAAAGCGTAGCGTGATGCTTCGCGATGTCGGCGCGATCACGAAGTCATTCACTTCACGATTCGTAACGACTCAAATCCTTCATCTGAAATTGAGATGAAGATGAGATGAAGAAAAGATTTAAGCTTCAAGGTCACAGCGTGGCTTCGCGATGGGCTAACTGTGCGCTGATGTAAACGCGCAACACCATCGCGCTTGTTCGCCGCAGCAAAGCCGAAATGCGTGCGCGAAAACTTGCCGGCACACGACACCCTTCCCAAATCAGCGCGGACCAAAGGCGCGGCTATCGCCATCGACATCAAGGCCGTCGTCGTTCGGTCTCATCGGGAAGGAAATATCCAAGGCGGACGAGCCGACCATGATCCGGCGAATTGGAGATCATGTTTTGTTGTGAGTCCCCGAAAATGAAGTCAGCCCTTCTTCGTCCGACCCTCGTGCTTGCCATCGCCTTGACGGCAGGCATGGTGAACACCGCTTCTGCGCAGAACGCCGCCTCTGCCTCCGCCCCAACCTCGACGGCGACAGACAAGGCGCGTTGCGATCAACTCATCGCGTACTTCGATTACTATGGCGTAAGTCGCGGCGAGAATTCCGACGGCGCTCGCAATCACACTCGCATCGGCGCGGGAATGGATTGCGCCAATGGTCACTATGCCGAGGGCATAGCGACCATGGAAACGCTCCTGAAGAACAAGAACTTCGGTGTGCCTCCTGCGCCGACCGGGATCGCGCAGGCGCCAGCTCCCCTCAGGCCCCATGGCGAGGCGCGCCACGGCACGCAGTAACGCAAAAAAGAAGGGCGCCTTTCGGCGCCCTTCGATTTCTTTCCTCCCCACAAAGTGGGAAGGAGCACGATGCCTCCCCTCGCGAGCGAGGGGAGGACCAGAGTCCTCAGCGCTTGGAGAACTGGAAGCGACGGCGTGCGCCGGCGCGGCCGTACTTCTTGCGCTCGACGACGCGGCTGTCGCGCGTCAGGAAGCCGCTCTGCTTCATGGCGCTGCGCAGATCCGGCTCGTACTTGGCGAGCGCCTGCGAGATGCCGTGACGCACCGCGCCGGCCTGGCCCGAGAGCCCGCCGCCCGAGACGGTGGCGATCACGTCGAACTGCTCGCGGCGCTGCGTGACGTCGAACGGCTGCTGGATGACCATCTGCTGGGTCGGGCGCGCGAAGTAGATCTTCTGGTCGCGGCCGTTGATGGTGATCTTGCCGGTGCCGGGCTTCACCCAGACGCGGGCGACGGCGTTCTTGCGCCGGCCCGTGGCATAGGCGCGGCCCTGCGCGTCGATCTCCTTCTCGCGATGGGCGGCGGCGATCTGCGTGCCGGGTCCGCCCGAGGTCGGAGCGGCTTTCTTCAGTTCGGCAAAGGACGATAGTTCGGTTGCCATATCAGCCGATCCTCGAATTCTTGGGGTTCATCGCGGCGACGTCGAGCTTCTCGGGCTGCTGAGCCTCTTGCTCGTGATTGGGACCGGCGTAGACGCGCAGGTTCTTCATCTGCGCGCGTCCCAGCGGACCGCGGGTGATCATGCGCTCGACGGCCTTGATCAGGACGCGCTCCGGGAATCGGCCTTCCAGCCGCTTGCCCAGGGTCTCGCCCTTGATGCCGCCGGGATGGCCGGTGTGCCAGTAGAAGACTTCGCGCTCGGCCTTGCGGCCGGTCAGGCGCACCTTCTCGGCGTTGATGACGACGACATTGTCGCCGCAATCGATGTGGGGCGTGAAGGTCGGCTTGTGCTTGCCGCGCAGCCGCATGGCGATGATCGAGGCGAGGCGGCCAAGCACCAGCCCGTCGGCGTCGATCAGCAGCCACTTCTTCTGCACGTCGGCAGTCTTGATAGAGAAGGTTTTCATGGGTCTTTCTTCCGTGAGCGCGCGCTTATGGAGAGAGAGCCGGAGAATGTCAAATCGGCGAAGAAACTCCAGCAATATCAAAGTGATAGAGCAATGGTATCATGATACCCCACTCCGTCATCCTGAGCGAAGCGAAGGATCTCATGGCAGGCGCAATGAGATCCTTCGCTTCGCTCAGGATGACGCGACCCTTTAACCGCCGGATGACACGGAGGCCGGCGGAAGTGAATAAGTTACGGTGGCATGCGCCACAGGGTCCGTCTTGCCGTCGCTCCAGATCGTGAAATCGCCCACGGCCAGCGCCCGGCCAAGCTTCATCAGCCTGCCCTCGCCCAGAAGGTCGGCGGGTTCAGGTTTGCGCATGAAATTGATGTTGAGGTTGGTGGTGACGGCCTGCGCCACCGGGCCGAGCCGGCCCATGATCAGGAGATAGAAGCTGAGGTCGACCAGCCACATCAGGGTCGGGCCGGAGATCGTGCCGCCCGGCCGCAGGTGCCGCGCATGCGCGGCAAAGCGCACGCGGATGGTGGTGTCGTCGAGATGCTCGATCGTGAGCCCCTGATGTCCCGCCTGCGGGAAATGCTCGTCGAGAAACGTCATCAGCTCGGCAGGCGTCATCACCGGCATGACGCCCCTCTTCCCTTGCCGTAGACTACCGCCATGACCAACGCCCCCAACGAACCGGTCCTGCTGCGCCGCGACGAGGGCCGCGTCGCCATCCTGACGCTCAACCGCCCGCACGCGCTGAACGCGCTCTCCGGCGAGCTTATAGACGCGCTGCAGGCGGAATTCGACAGGCTCGCGCAGGACAAGGACATCCGCTGCGTGATCATCGAGGCCAAGGGCCGCGCCTTCTCGACCGGCCACGACCTGCGCGAGGTCGCCTCCCGCCGCGACTACGGCTTCCACCACGACCTGCTGACGCGCTGCTCGGCCATGATGCTGTCGATCCGCCGCCTGCCGCAGCCCGTCATCGCCAAGGTCCAGGCGGTCGCCACGGCGGCCGGCTGCCAGCTCGTCGCCGCCTGCGACCTGGCCGTCGCCTCGAGCACGGCGACCTTCGCCACCTCGGGCATCAACAACGGGCTGTTCTGCGGCACGCCCTCGGTGCCGGTCGGTCGCAACGTCGGCTCCAAGCGCGCGCTCGACATGCTGTTCACCGGCCAGTCGATCGACGCCGCGACCGCGCTGCGCGACGGGCTGGTGAGCCGTGTCGCTCCGCCCGATACGCTCGACCAGGAGACGCTGGCGCTCGCGCAGCACATCGCCGCGCAGCCGCCGCAGCAGATCGCCTCGGGCAAGGCGATGTTCCACCAGCACATGGAGATGGACCTGGCGCAGGCCTACGCCTTCGCGAGCGAGTTCATGGCCGGTGCCGTGCAGCGCGAGGATGCGCAGGCGGGCATCGACGCTTTCGTGAACAAGAAGGCGAAGCCCGATTGGAAGGGACGGTAAATGGACAACATCAATATCCGGATCAGCGTCCCGATCGAGCTCAAGGAGCGGCTGGATTCGCTGGCAAGAACCACAAGGCGCAGCCGCGGCGACCTGGCCGCCGACGCGCTTCGACGTCTGATGGATCAGGGCAAAAGCGACATCGAGCACATTCGTCGGGCGCTTGAGGAAGCAAGGCGCCCCGACGCACGTGTCGTGTCGCACAAACAGGCGATGGCGTGGATCCGCTCTCGCGGAACGGCCACTCCGCTTGCCAAGCCGAGAGGTCGGCGTCGCACCCCGGCATGAAGCCGACGGGGGCAGAGGGAGCGCTGGCTTAGGCATCGCGCCTCCTTCACTCTTCGCGAGCTCTCCCCCACTGCGTGGTAATGGCTACCGCCAAAAAGTTCGTCATCCCGACCGGAGCGGAGCGAGGCGCAGCGGAGGGACCTTTTCTGTTGCCCCGGCGGCAAGAGGAGGTCCCTCGACTACGCCGCCCGTTGGGCGGCTTCGCTCGGGATGACGTAATTAATTTATATGCGATAGCCCTGACTGCGTGAGCGGAGCGGCCGTTTGAAGAGCTTCATCTTCTGATGCAGTAAATTAGATGACTTGTCATCTATTTGTGCGTCATCTAATTAAGAGGGTATGTCCTTCCGCAAGTCCGCCGGCCGTGACTCCTTCGGCTCGCTAGTTTCGCGCGCAGCCCGCCAATGGCGGCGGGCCGCCGACCTCCGGCTGCAACCCTTCGAGCTGACGGAGGCCACCTGGCTTCCCCTGGTCCACATCGCCCGCGCGCCGGAGGCGCCGCGGCAGAAGGATCTGGCGGCGTCGATGTCGCTCGACGGCTCGTCGGTGGTGCGCCTGCTCGACAATCTCGAGGCGGCCGGCCTGATCAGGCGCAAGGAAGGCGAGGATCGCCGCGCCAAGATCATCTTGCTGACGCCGCGCGGCCGCGCCATTGCCGACAAGGTCGAGACCGTGGCGCGCCGGATCCGGAGCGATGCGCTGGCCGGCCTGTCCGACAGGGACATCGCGACGACGGTCCGGGTTTTGCAACATGTCTGCCGCGCGCTCGACACAACGACCGAGGCCCAGGCGTGACCGCTCCCCTCTGGCTGCTCACGCTGATCACCTTCAGCGGCACGCTCGCCATGCACATCTTCATACCCGCTCTGCCCGCGGCGGCGCTCGACCTCGGCGCCAGCGTCGGCGGCATGCAGATGACCGTGAGCGTCTATATCTTCGGCCTCGCGGTCGGCCAGCTCGCCTACGGGCCGCTGTCCGACCGCTTCGGCCGCCGGCCGGTGCTGATGGCCGGTCTCGTGCTCTATGCGCTGGCCGGCCTTGCCGCGGCGGTCGCCACGGACGTGCACAGCCTGATCGTCGCCCGCTTGCTGCAGGCGCTGGGCGGTTGCGCCGGACTGGTGATCGGCCGCGCCATCGTGCGCGATACCGCGCTGCCGCAGGAAGCCGCGCGCCGCCTGGCCATGATGAACCTGATGGTCGCCATCGGACCGGGCGCCGCGCCCATCGTCGGCGGCGCGCTGGCGTCGAGCCTGGGATGGCGCTCGATCTTCTTCGCCCTGGCGCTGCTGGGCATCGTCAACCTGCTGTTCAGCTGGCGGCTGCTGCCCGAAAGCAAGGCACCCGCGTCGACGACCGGCTTCGCGGGCCTCGCCCGCAATTACGGCCGCCTGCTCGTGTCGCCGGCCTTCCTGGGCTACGCGATCGGCGGCGGCTGCGCCACGACATCGATGTATGCCTTCATCGGCGCGTCGCCTTTCATCTTCGCCCACCAGCTGCATCGGCCGGGCTACGAGGTCGGCATCTATCCCGCCATCGTGCTCGCCGGCGTGTGGATCGGCAGCGTGGCGGCCACCCGCCTGATCCCGCGCCTGCCGATCGACCGCCTGGCCGTCTGGGCAAATATTCTGAGCGTGGTGGCGTCGTTCGCCTTCCTGGCTGCCGTGCTCTCGGGGCATCTCACCGTGCTGCTCGCCATCGCGCCGATGTTCGTCTTCGGCATGGGAGCGGGCGTGGCCTCGCCGGCAGCACTCACCCAGGCGATCAGCGTCAACCCCGAAGTCATCGGCTCGGCCTCCGGCCTCTACGGCTTCTCACAAATGGGCGTGGGCGCGATCTGCACGGCACTGGTGGGCACGGGCAGCGATCCCGCGCTCACGGCGGCGATCATCCTGGTGAGCGCGGGCGTGATCGGCCAGGTCGCGTTCTGGATCGCCCTGCACCATCGCGCGCGGGTGATGCTGAAGCCGTAAGCGGCAGTTCGTCATGCTCATTCGGACCGCGGGCGTCCCGCCCGCTTCATGATTGTGAGCGGGCGGGACGCCCGCGGTCCGGGAGACGATGACGCGCCACTGGAGTGGCGCGCCCCCAGCATAGACGCGCCTCTAACGCGTCGCCGCGCCGGCGCCGCTGGCAGGCGCAGCGGTCTGCTTCTTGGCGCCGGTATAGGCGATGCGCCAGATCGTGCCGCCGGTATCGTCGGCGACCAACAGCGCACCGTCCTTGGCGATGGCGAGCGCCGCCGGCCGGCCCCAGACCTCGGCGCGATCGATGCCGCCCACCCAGAAGCCGGTCATGAAGTTCACGTAGTCGCCCTGCGGCCGGCCATCCTTAAAGGGCACGCGCACGACCTTGTAGCCGGTCGGCTCCGACCTGTTCCACGAGCCCTTGAGAGCCACGAAGACGTCGCCGCGATACTCCGCGGGAAACTGATCGCCGGTATAGAAGACCAGATCGAGCAACGAAGAATGCGCCTCGAACAGGAAGTCGGGCACGATCGCGGCCTGCACCTTGTCGGGACGCATCGAGGCGAAGCCCGGCTGCGGATTATGACCGATATAGGAATAGGGCCAGCCGTAGAACGCGCCCTTCTCCACCCGTGTCATGTAATCGGGGACCAGCCTGTCGCCGAGCCCGTCGCGTTCCTGCACCAGCGCATAGAGATCGCCGGTGTCGGGCTGGAAGGCCAGGGCAGTGGGATTGCGCATGCCCGAGGCATAGGTGGTCTGCCCTGTGCCATCGGCCTCGAAGCGCTGGATGGTCGCCTTGACCTCGGGCTCCACGCCGATATTGCCGGACGAGCCGACGCCCACGAACAGCGCGCCGGTTTTCGGCTCGATCGCCAGATGGCGGTTGGCGTGGCCCTGGACGATGCCGAAGACACCCTTCTTGGTGATCATGTCCTCGCCCACCACGCGCGGCGTCGGCTTGCGTTGCTCGGGCGGCACGTCGGCGGCACGCTGCTCGACGTTGCGGCCGGGGCGCAACGCGCCGACCCGGTGCGGCACGCGCCAGATCCCGTCCTGGTCCGCGACGAGCACGTCGGGATCGCGCCAGGCAAGACCGTAGGGTCCGTTGAAGCCTTCGGCATGGCGCTCGACCCAGTCGGCCTTGCCGTCGCCGTCCTGGTCGCGCAGCAAGGTGAGATAGCCGGCCCTCTGCTCGGCCACGATGACGTCGCCGTTCGGCAGGACAAGCAGCCGCCGGGGATTCGCCAGCCCGGTCGCGAAGGGTGTCGCCGTGAACCCCTCGGGCACGCGCGGGATCTGTCCTGCATAAGGAATGGCCATCGACCGACTGGCGACGATGGGTCCGGTGTGCGGCGGCGGCAGGTCCTCCGGCTTGACCGTGAAGCGGCGGCCGATTTCCTGGTCCGGCAGCGACGCCGGATCGGTGGCCGTCGCCTGCTGTTGAGACTGTTGCTGGGCCTGCGCGGTCGCGCGATCGATCAGCATGCCGGCGAGCCCCCCGGACACCGCCAATGTCATCGCCCAAAGGGGAAACCAACGCGTCATCGCAAGCTCCCTAGATGTGATGTGTGACGGTGAGAGGGTGGCTTCGGCACGACTGCCTTCCGCCAGTCCTCGATCCGATCGTCGTCGCGGGGAAGCACGACGGAAAAGGAGCCGGCGAATTCCGCCCACGCGGCGGCAAAGGCCGGCGCGTGGGACGTCAGGACAGGAATCCCCTCTTCGATCGCCGCGCTGAAGGCGTCGCGCAATCCGCCGCCGCCGGCCTCGAGCTTGCCGAACTTGCTCAACAGCACCAGATCGCAGCCATCGGCGATATCGCGTTGCACCGCGACCGGGGCCGCGAGCGCTTCCGAGCCCGCGGGATGGCAACCCGTTGAGCCTGGCCCGAGATCCTGGAAGATCTGGAACCGTTCACCGCTGCGGAGGCTGCGCAAGTAACCTGCGCTGCAGGCCCGATCGGCAAGACCGTGATCTTCGGCAACGACGCCGGCGACGCGCAGGGACGGCAGCCAGCGCTCGGCCAGTGTCGCGAACAGGCGTTGCATCGACGCGGCGGGGGCGCCGTGTACCACGGCGATTTTATTCACGAGGTCACCCACGGTTTCCTCCCGCCACTCGCGCCAGACAAAACCGAAAGGCCGGCGACACCAGACTGCTCGCCGGCCGATGGGCCGTCAACGTTATCGTCCCTTGGCTATTACGGCAGCGACGTGGGCTCGTTGCCGTCTGCTCGCGATACCGTGATCGCGGCTATCGCCGCCAGTCGCTTCCCTTGCCCTCGATCAGGCGCAGGGCCGCCTTCCAGTCGGACACGCCGAATTCCGGCGAGGCGCGTTGGGCCTTGGCACGCGTCGCATATTGCTGGACGACTTCGTCGTCGATCGGCGCGGGCTCTTCGTCGAGGCCGCGGGCGATGATCTCCACCTCGCAGGCGCGCTCCAGCATGTAGAGCCGGCGCAAGGCGGCAGGAACGGTGGCGCCGACCGACAGGAGCCCGTGGTTGCGCAGCACGACGGACATACCGGCCTGGCACGTCACGCCGAGCGCATCACACTCCTCCTGCGAGGTCGGCATGCCGTACTCGTGGTAGACCACCTCGTCGAGAACGGCGAGCGCGTCCTGGCTGATCGGGCGCAGGCCCTTCTTGAGGACCGAGATGCCGGTCCCGGCCCGCGTGTGGGTGTGCATCACGCAGTTGGCGTCGGGCCGCGCCTTGTAGACGCCGCTGTGGATGGTGAAGCCGGCCGCGTTGAAGCTGCCGTCCTCATTGTAGACCTTGCCGTCGAGATCCATCTTCACCAGGCTGGAAGCCGTGATCTCGTGGAACAGATCGCCATAGTTGTTGATCAGGAAACAGTCCGGCTCGCCGGGAATGCGCACCGACATGTGGGTGTTGATCGTGTCGGTCCAGCCGTAGACGTCGGTAATCCGGTAGAGCGCGGCGAGGTCGCAGCGCGCCTGCCACTCCGCCTCGGTCATGTTGACGCGATCCTGTGCAATGACGCTATCCATCGAACTCTCCTCCTGCGATCAGTCGACCCGCCGGCCCGGCCCAGCTGCCGGCCGTATCATCCGACATTCATGCCCTTCATGAACGTCGACGGCACTACGCTCTTCACCGATTGTGCACGCTTGGCGAGCCAATAGGCCTGCGGCGGCGGCACCGAGCCGAACTGCTGGTCGACGCCCAGCTTCTGGGCGGCGTCCATCGGCCAATTGGGATTGTAAAGCAACTCCCGCGCCAGTGCGATAAGGTCGGCGCGGCCTTCCTGCAGGATCTGCTCCGCTTGATCCGCATGGACGATCAGCCCGACCGCCATGCTCAGGATGTCGGCGTCCTTCCGCAGGCGTTCGGCATAGGGCACCTGGTAGCCGTAGGTCACGGGGCCGGCGCTCACCACGGGGGAGCCCCGCATGCCGCCCGAGCTGCAGTCGATCACGTCGACGCCCTTGGGCTTCAGGATCCTGGCCAGCGCCACGCTCTGGTCCGGCCCCCAGCCCGAATCGTCCTCGACCGAAAAGCGCACGAACAGCGGCTTGTGAGCCGGCCAATGGGCGCGCACGCTTTCCACCACTTCTATGCAGAAGCGCATGCGGTTCAGTTCGCTGCCGCCATACTCGTCGTTGCGCACGTTGGAGAACGGCGAGAGGAACTGGTGGATCAGGTAGCCGTGCGCGGCATGGATATCGAGCACGTCGAAGCCGGCCTCGTTGGCGCGCCGCGCCGCCTGGCCCCAGCGTTCGACCACTTCGGGGATCTCGGCGCGTGTCAGCGCACGCGGTGTCGGATCCGTCGCCGGCGCATTGATGCCGCTCGACGAGACCAGCTCCCATTGCTCCCAGTCGTCGATCTCGGGCGATTGTTTCAACGGTGCGCCGCCCTCCCACGGCCGGAAGCGCCGAGCCTTGCGGCCGGAATGGCCGAGCTGGATGCCGGGCACCGAATTGTGCAGGCGGATGAAGTCGACGCAGCGCTTCAGGCCGGGCACGAAGGCGTCGTCCCAGATGCCGAGATCGCCCACCGTGCCACAGCCGCGGCGCTCGACCTTGGTGGATTCCATGATGACCAGCCCCGCCCCGCCCGCGGCGTAACGGCCGGCGTTCATCAGGTGCCAGTCGGTGGCAAACCCCTTGATCGCCGAATACTGGTGCATCGGCGCCACCACGACGCGGTTCTTGAGGGTCACGTCGCGGATGGAAATCGGTTCGAACAGCAACGGCTGCGCCATGGCCAATCCTCTCGTATAATCCCGCCATGTCCGCCGTGAATCACGACCGCTACGACGATGCCTACCTGCGCAAGATCCTGCGCGACAGCAAGACTATCGCCATGGTCGGCGCCTCGGCCAACTGGAATCGTCCGAGCTATTTTGCGATGAAGTATCTGCTCGATCGCGGATACAAGGTGATCCCGGTCAATCCCGCCGCCGCCGGCCAGGAAATCATGGGCCAGAAGGTCTACGCCGCGCTGGCCGAGCTTCCGCAGAAGGCCGACATGGTCGACATCTTCCGCAACTCCGAGGCGGCAGGCCCGATCACCGACGAGGCGATCGCGCACGGCGCCAAGGTCGTGTGGATGCAGTTGGGTGTACGCAACGAGGAAGCGGCAAAGCGCGCCGAGGCGGCCGGGCTGAAGGTGGTGATGAACCGCTGCCCCAAGATCGAGCACTCGAGGCTGGCCGGCACCATCGAGTGGCACGGCATCGCCAGCGGTGTCATCAGCAGCAAGAAACGCGCGCTCTAGCGATGTCCTCAGCGGCCGAGTACGCCGTCTTCACCGAGTTCTCGCCCGATAACAAGCAGGCGTTGCCGGGCTGGAACCGGCGCGTCTTCACCGACACCGACGTCCGCAAGGGCGCTGCCATCCAGTGCGATTTCACGACCGGGATCGTGACCCTGGCGCCGGGCGCCTATCACATTTCCGGTCTCTCCATGGTCGCCTACTTCACCAACGACGACCCGCCCGAGACGATCGTGGCGCGCTCGCCCGCTTCGGCGGGATATTGTCGGCTGCGATTCTTCGATCCCGACGCCGCCGTCGATCCGGCGAACCTTCGCGAGCTGCCCAATAGCGATCCCCGCATCCTCTGCATCGGCAGCCCGAGCACGGCCAACCTCGTGCCCAGCCTGTTCGAAACCTTCTGCGAAACCGACAAGCCGGCGCAGATCGTGCTGGAGCATCAATCGGGATGGAAGCCGGAGCAGATCTACCTGCGGGTCTTCACTCAAAATTCCAAATGGCATGCGTTCGCCCGGATCAGCATCCGGCGACTCTGAACAAAGAGCGCGCCAGCGCCTCGTCTCTGGAGAGTGAACTACGCGCGGCCATCATTCCTGCAGAAGGTATTCGATCGTCGATCCGTCGGGTACGACGAACAGCGACTTGACCCAGCGGCCACGGTCGTCGAACCACTGGTCCATCCTTATGTCGCCCGAATAGGAATAGCGGGTCGCATCGACCGCACCGGCGACGGTCTTCACGGTTTCACGACCAACCCGCGCGACTGCGATGCGCTCCTCTGTGCCTTTCTGCGAGTTGAGCAGCCGGGACTGCTTGAGCTGGTTCATGTTCCAGTGGGTGGAGGGCAGGATGCCGGATGGCAGCGTCTCACGGATGGGCGCGACCCGCTGATTACCCTGATCACCGACCGCCGCGCCAGGCGTCTCGCGCTCGACCACGAGCCCGTTGGCCTCCTGCCTGGCGCGCACCGCATAATGCTTGCCATCGTCCTTGGTGAGGGTAGTGATCGACTGCAGGTCGTCGCCATTCCAGATTTCGCGGCTGCGATGGCTGTAGCGGTAGGCGGTGATCCCCAGCAGCTTGACCGCAAAATCGATGGACGTTGACACGATGAGCTGCCCGCCTTCCCGCTTGAAGGCGAGAGCGTGGGTGCCGATCGGTTGGCCGTTGCGGAAAGCCGAAAATACAAGGGACTCACCGTAGGGAGCGCCTTCCGCAGCGGAAGCCATGGCCGACCCCGCTGCAATCAACAGTATCGCGAAAATGAGTTCGATGCATGTTCCGGTTCCCTCTCTCATATACGAGGCAACTGGCGCATGGATCACTTGAGCGGCGCTCCTTCGCCTGGCTTGGCATGGCCGAAGGGAGAAGCGCTGCTTGGACCCTATTCTGGCCGGCGGACAGCCCGGACGGCAATTTGAGCGCGGATCTTTATGGCGGCAGCCTCGTTCTTGCTCTGGCGGCAGGGGGTTTCCGCATTTCTCCGCCTGCAAATTGCGCACAAGGCACGAGACAGAGCAGGCGATGAGGCACGATACGTCTCCAACACCCAGGGTCAGGCGAGCCCTCGAAGCGCTCAACTTCTTCATGGCCGACATGCAGGCCGGCATCGGGCCCTTCCTCGGCGTGTTCCTGCTGGCGCATGGCTGGCAGAGCGGCTGGATCGGCACCGTGATGACAATCGGCGGCGTGGCCGGCATGCTCATGACGACGCCCGCCGGTGCGCTGATCGACGCCACGACGCGCAAGCGGGCCTATGTGATCGTGCCCGGCATCTTCACGGTCGTGGCGTCAGCCATCATTCTCTTTTCGCAAAGCTTCTGGGTCGTTGCCGCGTCCCAGGTCGCCACCGCCATCGCCGGCGCGGCGATCGGACCGGCGGTGGCGGGCATGACGCTGGGCATCACCCGGCAGGCCGGGTTCAATCGCCAGGTCGGCCGCAACCAGGCCTTCAATCATGCCGGCAACATGGTGGGCGCGGGCCTCTCGGGTCTGCTGGGATGGGCGTTCGGGTTTCCCGCGGTGCTGGTTCTGGCGGCCCTCTTCGGCATCCTCTCGATCATTTCCGTGCTGATGATTCCCAAGCAGGCGATCGACGACCGCGTGGCCCGTGGCCTGGGCAACGACGACAAGGAGAAAGTCGGCGCCTGGCGGGTGTTGCTGGAATGCAAGCCGCTGCTGATGCTGGCCGCGGCGCTGGCTTTGTTTCATCTCGGCAATGCCGCCATGCTTCCGCTCTATGGCCTGGCCGTCGTCGCCGAGCAGCACGCCAATGGCCCCGGCTTTGTCGCGACGACGATCGTGGTGGCGCAGGGCGTGATGATCGTGGCATCCATCGCAGCCATGCGCATGGCGGAGAAGGAAGGCTACTGGCTGGTGCTGCTGATTTCGTTCCTGGCCCTGCCGATCCGTGGCGTGATCGCGGCGTCCGTCATCGAGCCGTGGGGGGTCTTCCCGGTGCAGGCGCTGGACGGCATCGGCGCCGGCCTGCAGAGCGTCGCCGTGCCCGGCCTCGTCGCCCGCATCCTGAACGGCACCGGCCGCGTCAATGTCGGCCAGGGCGCGGTCATGACCATGCAGGGCCTGGGGGCAGCCCTCAGCCCGGCCATCGGCGGCTGGATCGCCCAGCAGCTGGGCTATCCCGCCGCCTTCCTGATCCTGGGCGGCATCGCGCTCGGATCGATCGCCATCTGGCTGGGTTTCGCGCCATTGCTGAAACCCGCCTGCGCCGGCAAGCCGACCGACGATGGCGCAGCGCCCGTCCCGGCAGCAGCGGCCTGAGATCGCGTCAGCCGGTGGAACCCAACAGCCTCATCTGGTGCGTCGCCGGCATCGCGACTCTGGGCGTGATCGTCCGCCCGTTTGGCCTGCCGGAATTCATCTGGGCCGTGCTGGGCGCGGCGGCGCTCGTGGCGCTGGGGCTGCTGCCGTGGCGCGACGCGCTCGCCGCCGCCGGCAAGGGAACGGATGTCTACCTGTTCCTGGGCGGCATGATGCTGCTCGCGGAAGTCGCCCGGAAGGAAGGCTTGTTCGACTGGCTGGCGGCGCTGGCGGTCCGCTCGGCGCGCGGCTCGGCGAAGCGCCTGTTCCTCATCGTCTATGGTGTGGGCACGCTGGTGACGATCTTCCTGTCGAACGACGCCACCGCCGTGGTGCTGACGCCGGCGGTCTATGCCGCTGCAACGGCGGCACGCGTAAAACCCCTGCCCTACCTGCTGGTCTGCGCGTTCATCGCCAATGCGGCCAGCTTCGTGCTGCCGATCTCCAATCCGGCGAACCTCGTCATCTTCGGCAACCACATGCCGCCCCTCGTAACTTGGCTTGCCCATTTCACGCTGCCCTCGATCGCGGCAATTGTCGCCACCTATGGGACGCTGCGCTTCACGCAACGCCGCGCCCTTGACCAGAAGATTGCCGAAGACGTGCCATCCCCTCGGCTGTCGCTCGGCGGGGCATGCGTCGCGATCGGGATTGGATTGGCCGCGGTCGCCCTGCTGGCGGCCTCGGCGGTCGACCGGCCTCTTGGCTTGCCGACTTTCATCGCCGGCCTGGTCGTCACGATCGTCGTTCTCGGCATCAGCCGTCAGTCGCCGCTGCCGGTCGTGCGCGACATTTCGTGGGGCGTCCTGCCGCTCGTCGCCGGGCTTTTCATCCTGGTCGAGGCCGTCGAGCGAACCGGGATTCTGGGCGTCCTCGTCCATCTTCTGCAGGAGGCCGCCGCAGCGTCGCCCCGTGCCGCCGCTTTCGACGCCGGCGTCGTTGCAGCCTTTGCCTCCAATCTGCTGAACAACCTGCCGACCGGGCTGATTGCCGCCACCGTCAGCCAGAGCGCCGACGCTTCCCTCCAGGTGAGAAGCGGCCTGCTGATCGGCGTCGATCTCGGGCCGAACCTCTCGGTGACGGGCTCGCTGGCGACCATCCTGTGGCTGACGGCGCTGCGACGCGAAGGCGAACTCGTGACGGCCTGGCAATTCCTGAAGCTCGGCATCGTCATCATGCCGCCCGCGCTTTTGCTGGCCTTGGCGGCGCTGGTTTGGCTTTCGCCTTAGTTGAAGAATTCATGTCGTCCTGAGCGAAGCGAAGGACCTCATTGCCGCTTGCAACCGGCATGAGATCCTTCGCTTCGCTCAGGATGACGGAGTAACTATAGCTTCGTCTCCACCAGCAGCATGTCCGTGCCATCACCGCGCACGGCGATCTCGACCTTGTCCCCGCCCTCGAGCGCGAGGCTGTCGCGACGCGACAGGGTCGCCTCGGCGATGTCGGCCTCGCCCTCGAGCATGAAGGCATAGAAGCCGTTCGCCTTTGACGGGCGGTAGGTGTGGGCCTTGCCGCCGTCGCTCAGCAGGCGCGACACCTTGAAGGTCTGGCCGATCGGCAGGGCGCCCGGCTCGTCGCCCACCAGGCAAGTGATGCGATTCGCGCCGGCCTCGGAATCGAAATGGCCGCGCACGTACGACGGCGGCGCCAGGAGCCGGCCGGGCAGCACCCAGACATAGATCACCTGCAGGTCCGCCGCGCCGATGTTGAGCTCGCTGTGCTTGCCGCCGGAGCCGGCGGAGAAGACGTAGTAGTCGTCGGCCTTGAGTTCATCGATCTTGCCGATGGTGTTGATGTGAGTGAGCGCGCCGCCCAGCACGAAGGCCATGATGATGAAGTTATGATGCGGGTGCATGTTGTAGCCCGTGCCGTTGGGCGTGAAGACCTCGTCGCCGAACACCTTCATGACGCCCAAGCCCGGGATGCCGGACTGGTATTCGTGGAAGTTGAAGCTCGAATGGCGCGTGATCACCCCGTCGGGGTGGCCGGCGACGTAGCTTGCGTTGAGGCCGCGGGACGGCAGATACGAGTAACCGCGCTCGCCGGCGCGCAGGATGAAACGCACGCTCATGCCGGCCGCGCCTCCGCGTAGTAGGGAATTTCGACCATCTCGAAGCCGGACTTGGGCGTTCCGCAGTCCGGACAGACCCAGTCGTCGGCAATGTCGGCCCAGCGCGTGCCCGGGGCGATACCATGCTCGGGCAGGCCGCGCGCCTCGTCGTACGAGAAGCCGCAGCCGAGGCAGAGATACTTCTTCATGCAGACCTTGTAGCATCGCCCAAAACGGGGGAAACGGATGAAGTTCGGCGTCTTCGATCACATGGATCGTGCGGGTTCCGATCTCGGGCGGCAGTTCGGCGAACGGCTGCGGCTGATCGAGCTCTACGAGCAGGCGGGCTTCCACGCCTATCACCTGGCCGAGCATCACGCGACGCCGCTCGGCATGGCGCCCTCGCCCAGCGTCTTCCTGGCCGCCGTGGCGCAACGCACCAAGACGCTGCGCTTCGGCCCGCTGGTGTACACGGTGAATCTCTATCATCCGCTGCGCCTGATCGACGAGATCTGCATGCTCGACCAGATGAGCGGCGGCCGGCTCGAGCTCGGCATCGGCCGCGGCATCTCGCCCTATGAGGTGGGCTACTACGGCGTCGATCCCGCGACCGGCCCCGAGCGCTTCGCCGAGGCGTTCGAGGTGATCCTGAAAGGCCTCACCGAGAAGCGCCTCAACCATCACGGCAAGTATTTCACCTTCGACGATGTGCCGATGGAGATGGAGCCGGTGCAGCGTCCCCATCCACCGCTGTGGTACGGCGCCAATTCGCTCGAAAGCGCCGATCGGCTGGCCAAGCAGGGCTGCAACACCGTCGTCGGCATGAAGGCCGAAGGCGTCGGCCAGTTCGCCGCCCGCTACCGCGCCGCCTGGCAGGCGCTGGGCCGCGACGAGAAGCAGCTGCCCCTGATCGGGCTCAGCCGGCATGTCGTCGTGGGCGACACCGACCAGGAAGCGCAGAGCGCCGCCAAGCGCGCCTTTGCGCTGTGGTACGACGCGCTGATCCATCTGTGGCGCGCCCATGGCGTCGGCCTGCCGCGCCAGATGATCCCCGCCGAATTCGAGCCGGCACTGGAGGGCGGCTACATCATCGCGGGCTCACCCTCGACCGTGCGCGAACGGCTGAAGCGCGACAACGACATAGCCGGCATCAACTACTGCATCTGCCGGCTCGCCTTCGGGGACCTCACGTTCGAGGAATCGAAGCGCTCGGTCGAGCTGTTCGCCCGCGAGGTGATGCCCGCCCTTTAGTTCAACGCCATCGCATATGAAGATTCCGTCGTCTCGACCGAGGCCCGGAGGGCCGAGTGGAGAGACCTTCTCTCCACCATACGCTGCTTATCGTGGGGCGAAGGTCTCTCCGCTCCGCGCTTCGCGCTCCGGTCGAGACGACGAGGTACCACCACATGCGAAAGCGCCTCCCTTTAGGCGCGTCGAGCTATGCGCGCCGTGCCGGCGACTGGCTTCAAGGTTGCTGGTAGGATGGAGCCACAAGAAACTGTCTTAAAAAGAAAATATGAAGTTCGCCGTCTTCGATCACCTGGACAGGTCGGGTCCCGACCTGGGGCGTCAGTATGAAGACCGCCTGCGGCTGACCGAGATCTATGAATGGGCGGGCTTCCACGCCTATCACGTGGCCGAGCACCACGGCACGCCGCTGGGGTCGGCGCCCTCGCCCGGGCTGTTCCTGGCCGCCGTCGCCCAGCGCACGACAAAGCTTCGCTTCGGACCGCTCGCCTATCCGCTCGGCCTCTATCATCCGCTGCGGCTGATCGAGGAGATCTGCATGCTGGACGTCATGAGCGGCGGGCGGCTCGAGCTCGGCGTCGGCCGCGGCGCCTCGCCCTACGAAGCGGCGTTCTTCGGCATCGACGCCGCCACGGCCCAGGAGCGCTTCGACGAGACGCTGGAGATCGTGCTCAAGGGGCTGGGCGCGCCACGCCTCGACCATGCCGGCAAGTTCTTCACCCTGAACGACATACCGATGGTGATGCAGCCGGTACAGCGCCCGCACCCGCCGCTGTGGCATGTCACCCGCTCGCTGGAGAGCGCCGACCGGCTGGCTGGGCTCGGCTGCAACGTGGCGCTTGCCATGCCGACCCGCGATGCCGGCCGGTTCACCAAGCGCTACCGCGCCGCCTGGACGGCCCTCGGCCGTGCGCCCGCCGACATGCCGTTCGTCGGCAACACGCGCAACGTTGTGGTGCTGGACAGCGACAGCGACGCCGTGTCGGCCGCCCGGCGCGCCTTCCATGTCTGGTACGATTCGATGGTCCATCTCTGGCGGGCCCATGGCGTCGAGCTGCCGCGCCAGGTCTCCTCGCCCGACTTCGACGAAACCGTCGAGCAGGGCTACATCGTCGCCGGCTCGCCTGCCAAGGTGCGCGACCGCATGCTGCGCGACCAGTCCGTCTCGGGGATCAACTACAGCATCTGCCGCTTCGCCTGCGGCGATCTCTCGTTCGAGGAATCAGCGCGCTCGGTGCGCCTGTTCGCCCGCGAGGTGATGCCGGCGCTCGTGCCGAAGGAGGACACGGGCCCGGTGCGCGCCGCGACCGGCACGCTGGCCCGCGGCCTGCGCTGGTTCGACGTGGAAGACCTTTCCGAAGTCGGGTTCCTGTTTCGCTGATCACGCTCTCAAGAACCCTCTCCCGTCTTACGGGGGAGGTGGCCCGCAGGGCCGGAGGGGGAAAGCCCCGGTCAAAGCGTCGAAAGTTTCAGATCAGATTCAGATCTGAAATCAGCAGCTAGCTCGACTGCAGCTTTCCCCCTCCGCCCCCTTCGGGGGCACCTCCCCCGTGTGACGGGGGAGGGAGATGAGCCAAAACAAGAAGAGGCCCGCGGCTCCACGTACGCGTGAACCGCGGACCTCCGCCCCCTCCGTGAACGCTCCCCTCCGGCCCTTCGGGCCGCCTTCCCTCACAGTGTAAGGGCGGCTGGGGAGGCGCCCCCCTGTCGAAGACCGCCTATGACTGCTGCTAACCAAAGGCCGTCAGGTAAAACAAAGCCGGCAGTGGTGGGGCCACTGCCGGCTCGTCGAGAGGATCAGCTACGCCGCCCGGGGAGAGATAGCGACGAACCTGGTCATCCCCTCCCGATAGATTTTCATCAGGACCGGTTTGCCGGTCTTCTTGGCTTCCTTGAGCTTCTCGGCAGCCGCCTTCGGGCTCGTCGACCATGTCCTTGCCGACCTGCTGCAGGACGTCGCCCGCCTTCAGGCCCTGGTCGTCGGCCGGGCTGCCCGGCTCGACCGCGGCGATCGACGGCGCCCTTGATCGAGTCGTCCAGCTTCAGCTCCTGGCGCGCCTCGGGAGAGATCGGCGCCAGCGACACCCCGTAGGACATCGGCTCGGCCTTCTTGGCGTCCGGCTGGTCGGCCTTGGCCTTGACCACCGCGCCCTCTTCCTTCTGATCGCCGACCTTGGCGGTCACCGACATGTCCTTGCCGTCGCGCCACAGGTCGATCTTGACCGAGGTGCCGGGCTTCACGGCCGAGATCATGCGGGTGAGGTCCCGGATGGTCCCGACGTTCTTGCCGTCGACGCTCTTGATCACGTCACCCGACTTGATGCCGGCGGCCAGCGCCGGGCTGTCCGGCTGGACCTGGGCCACCAGGGCGCCCTTCTCGCTGCCGAGCGACATGCTCTGCGCCAGCTCGCTCGGTCACCGGCTGGATCTGCACGCCCAGCAGGCCGCGCTCGACCTTGCCCTTGGTCTTGAGCTGAGCCACCACCGGCTCGGCCAGGCTCGACGGGATGGCGAAGCCAAGGCCCGACGCTGCCGCCGCTCGGCGAGAAGATGGCGGTGTTGATGCCGATCACATGGCCGTCCATGTCGAACAGCGGGCCGCCCGAGTTGCCGCGGTTGATGGCGGCGTCGGTCTGGATGTAGTCGTCGAACGGACCGGAGTGGATGTCGCGGCCGCGCGCCGACACGATGCCCGTCGTCACGGTGCCGCCCAGGCCGAACGGATTGCCGACTGCCATTACGGGCTGGCCGACACGCACCTTGCTGGCGTCGGCGAAGGTCACGAACGGCAGCGGCTTGTCGCTCTCGACCTTGATCAGGGCGAGGTCGGTCTTCTCGTCGCCGCCCACCAGCTTGGCCGGGAACTTGCGGCCGTCGGCCAGGGTGACGGTGATCGAAGTCGGCCTTGCCGGCGACATGGAAGTTGGTGACGATCCAGCCGTTGGCGTCGATGATGAAGCCCGTGCCGACGGCCTGGGCCTTCTGGGCCTGGCGCTGCTGCGGCTTCATCTGCGGCATGCCGGGCTGGCCCTTCTGGCCGAAGCGCTCGGCGAAGCGCTGCATGAACTCTTCCATCTGGTCCTGCTGCTGCGAGCGGTCAGACATGTGAGTCTCGTCTTCGTCGCCGGCGCCGGCCTTCATGGTCACGGCGACATTGACGACCGCGGGGGTCACCTTGGCGGCGAGGTCGGAGAGATCCTGCACCACGGCCTGGCCGGCGATGGCCGGAGGCGCCGTCAGCATGGGAACGACCAGCACCGGCGCGGTGAGCGCCGTGGTGAGCGCCAGGGCTGTCAGAATGGTCTTGGTCTTCGTCATGAACTACCTCCTTCGGGGGGCTTGGGCAGGAGGAATATGGGACTTGCCCCATGGCGACCGGATGGCCGCTTCATTGAATGTTTGTATAGTTGGGGATCGTTGCGCCGAGCCGGAAATCAGCGGCAGATGCTGCAACAACGGGCTGTCATCCCGAGCGCAGCGAGGGACCTTTGGTCAGGCGCCGCAGGAAGGGTCCCTCGCTGCGCTCGGGATGACAGCTATTTTTGGGCCCCTGGACTCCAATGAAAATCCTCCTCGTCGAAGACGACAAGCAAACCGCCGACTACATCGCCAAGGGGCTGCGCGAGCACGGCCACGTCGTCGATCATGCCGACAACGGCCGCGACGGGCTCTATCTCGCGACCGGCGAGAAATACGACGTGATGATCGTCGACCGCATGCTGCCCGCCATGGACGGGCTGTCGCTGGTCAAGGCGGCGCGCGCTTCCGAACGTGCGCACGCCGGTGCTGTTCCTGACGACGATGGGCGGCATCGACGATCGCGTGAGCGGCCTCGAGGCGGGCGGCGACGACTACCTGGTGAAGCCCTTCGCCTTCGCCGAGCTGCTGGCCCGCGTCGGCGCGCTGGCGCGCCGGCCGCCGATGGTGGCGGCGACGTCGCTCTCCGCCGGCGACCTCGAGATGGATCTGCTGGCGCGCACCGTGACGCGCGCCGGCAAGCGCATCGAGCTGCTGGCGCAGGAATTCAAGATCCTGGAATACCTGCTGCGCCATGCCGGCCAGGTGGTGACGCGCACCATGCTGCTGGAGAAGGTCTGGGATTTCCATTTCGACCCCAAGACCAACATCGTCGAGACCCACATCAGCCGCCTGCGCTCCAAGATCGACAAGGGTTTCGACAAACCCCTGCTCCATACGGTCAGGGGGGCGGGCTATGTCATTCGCGCAGCCGATTAGGAGCCAGACCCGGAACCTCGTCAGGATCCTGCGCTCGGCAAGCTTCCGGCTGCCGCTGATCTATGCCGTGCTGTTCGTGCTGTCGGCCGGTGCGCTGTTCGTCACCGTCTACTGGACGGCGACGGCTGCGATGCAGGACGACATGGCGGCGGTGCTGCGCACCGAGGCCTATCAGCTGGCCGAGATCCATCGCCGCAGCGGCCTGGCCGGCCTCGCCGAGCAGATCACGCGTCGCATCAACTTCCGCACGCGCGGTCCCATCTTCTACCTGCTGCAGGCGCCCAACCGCCGGGTCGTGGTCGGCAACCTGCCCGGCATGCCGCCGGTCGACGGCGTGGTCGATTTCGTGCCCCAGACCGACACGCCCGAGCCCGAGGCCCAGCCGTCCCGGCTCACCGGCTTCGGGATCACGCTGTCGGACGGCTCGTTCCTGCTGGTGGCGCAGGACACCGACCGCCTGATCGAGATGCAGCACGCCATCGCGCGCGCCTTCGTGTGGGCAAGCGGCCTCGCCCTCCTGCTCGCGATCGCCGGCGGGGCGCTGATCGGCACGAGCTTCCTGCGCCGCATCGATACGATCACGCGCACCAGCCTCGCCATCATGGAGGGCGACCTGTCGGCGCGCATCCCGGTGCGCGGCACCCACGACGAGATCGACCAGCTGGTGTCGAGCCTCAACGCCATGCTGAGCCGCATCCAGCAGCTGATGGACGGACTGCGCCAGGTCTCGAGCGACATCGCCCACGACCTGCGCACGCCGCTCGGCCGCCTGCGCCAGCACCTCGAGAATGCACGCGAACGGGCCACCAGCACCGCCGATTACGATGCCGCGACCGACGCCGCCATCGAGGAGGCCGACGAGCTTCTCGAGACCTTCTCTGCCCTGCTGCGCATCGCCCAGGTCGAGGCCGGCGCACAGAAGCGCGCCTTCGCCGAGATCGACCTGTCGGAACTGGTCAAGAGCGTCGGCGAGGCCTACCAGCCGGCCGCCGAGGACTCCGACCATACCCTCGACTGCCAGATCGAGGACGGCATTCACCTGACCGGCGACCGCCAGCTCCTGGCCCAGATGATTTCCAATCTGGTCGAGAATGCGCTGCGCCACACGCAGGCCGGCTCGACCGTGTCGCTCGCCCTGCGCAAGGCAGGGACCGGCTTCGAGATCGAGGTCGCCGACAACGGCCCCGGCATTCCCGAGACGGAATACGACAAGGTGTTCGATCGCTTCTACCGCCTCGACCGCAGCCGCTCGACCGCCGGCAGCGGCCTCGGCCTGGCGCTGGTCAAGGCGATCGCCGGACTGCACGGCCTCACCATTCGCCTCGAGGACCGCAAGCCCGGGCTCGGCGTGGTCCTGCTGTCGTCCTGAGCAATGCCAAGGATCCCATGCCGGCGACGATGAGATGACGGGCCGATGATCGCGGCGCCCTGGCTCTGGATTCCCCTCACCCTCTTCGCCGCCGCCGCCCAGACCGTTCGCAACACCGCGCAGCGGCGGCTGACCGACGAGCTGGGCGCGCTCGGCGCCACCCTGGTGCGCTTCTTCTACGGCATGCCCATCCTCGTGCTCTGGCTGGCCGGTGTCGTCATCGCCGGCAGCCACGCGCTGCCAGTCTTGACCGCGGACTTCGCGGTCTGGATCGCGGTGGCGGCGCTCGGCCAGATGGCCGGCACCGCGCTCCTGCTGCGCGCCATGGCGGCGCGCAGCTTCGCCATCGGCCTGGTCTATTCCAAGAGCGAGGTCCTGCAGGTGGCGCTGTTCTCCGTCATCTTCCTGGGCGAGACCTTGTCCCTCACGACGGCGGTGGCGATCGTGCTCGCCACCTTGGGCGTGGTGCTGCTGTCGCGGCGCGGGAATGCGGCGACGCCACGCTCCGGCCGACGCTGGGCCGATCCGGCGGCGCTCTTCGGCCTGGCTTCAGGCACCGGATTTGCCATTTCGGTCGTCGGCTATCGCGGCGCCGCGCTCGCGCTCCGGATCAATTCGCCCTTTCTCGCCGCGGCCGAGACCCTGTTCTGGAGCCAGCTCGCCCAGACCTCGCTTCTCTTCACCTGGCTGCTTGCCCGCACGCCCTCTGTCGTGCTGGGCGTGCTGCGCGAATGGCGGATGTCGCTGTTTGCCGGCGTCGCCGGCGCGTCGGCCTCGATCGCCAACGTGACGGCGCTGGCGCTCGAACCGGCGTCGCACGTGCGCACGCTCATCCTGATCGAAGTGCTGTTCACCTACGTCGTTTCACTCCGGATATTTCGCGAGACGATCAGCCGGCGCGAAGTTCTGGGAATCGGGCTGGTCGTCCTGGGCGTGGGGACGATTGTCGCGACCGCGCGCTGACGGCACACTCGGCGCATGAAAAACGCCCGCCGCACCCATCGCCCGCTCTTCGCCTATGTCGGCAGCTACACCACGCCCGAGCGCGGTGGCCAGGGCAACGGCATCAATGTCTATCGCGTCGACCGGCGCAGCGGCGCCTTCACGCACGTCCAGCACCTGGGCGGGCTGGAGAACCCGTCGTTCCTCGCCCTCAACAAGGCGGGCACGCATCTCTACTCCGTCCACGGCGATCGCACGGAGGCCAACGCCTTCACCGTCGACCCGCAGACGGGCCACATCGCGCCCCTCAACCGGCAATCGACCGGCGGCTACAATCCGGTGCATCTCGCCTTCGACGCGACAGAGCGCTTCCTCGCGGTCTGCAACTACGGCACCAACTCCCTCGCCGTGCTGCCGGTCGCCGCCGACGGCAGCCTGCTGCCCTACCGGACGCTCACCACGGTCACGGGGACCCTGGGGCCGCACCGCTTGCAGCAGCGCACCATGTGCGTGCACCACATTCCGCTCGACCGCCAGGGCCGCTTCTTCTACGTGCCGTGCAAGGGCTCCGACGTCGTCATCGCCTATCGCCTCGATCCCAGGCGTCGCGTGCTGGTCGAGGTCAACCGCGTCACCGCCCGCCCCGGCGCCGCGCCACGGCACATCGATTTCCATCCCAAGAAGGCGCTGGCCTACGTCACCAACGAGCTCGATTCGACGCTCACGACCTATCGCCAGGACCGCCGCACCGGCGCGCTCACGCCGCTGCAGACCATCCCGTCGACGCCGGCCGAGTTCACCGGCTACAGCACCGGCGCGGAGATCGCGGTCGATCGCGCCGGGCGCAATCTCTACGTCACCAATCGCGGCCACGACAGCGTCGGCGTTTTCGCCATCGATCCGGCCAAGGGCACGCTCGCGCCGCGCCAGTGGGTGCCGACCCACGGCCGCACCCCGCGCTTCTTCACCTTCGATCCCGCCGAGCGCTTCCTCTATGTCGCCAACCAGGACGGCCGGTCGATCGTGGGCCACCGGGTCGGCCGCGACGGGCGGTTGGCGCCGACACGCATCCGGGTCAAAGTCGGCAGCCCGGCCTGCATCGTGTTTTCGCGCTAGCACGCACGCGTTCCCTTCATAGTTCCACAAGCGGAGAGTCCCGGTGAGCGACAAGACCTACGGTTTCGAGACCCTGTCGGTGCATGCCGGCGCCGCTCCCGATCCGACGACGGGCGCGCGGGCCCAGCCGATCTACCAGACCACGGCCTACGTGTTCGAGGACGCCGACCACGCCGCGGCGCTGTTCAACCTGCAGACCGTGGGCTTCATCTATTCGCGGCTGACCAACCCGACCAACGCGGCGCTCGAGACCAGGCTCGCCACCCTGGAAGGCGGCCGCGGCTGCACCGTCACCTCCTCCGGCCACGCCGCGCAGGTGCTCGGCCTTTTTCCGCTGATGTCGCCGGGCGCAGAGATCGTGGCCTCCTCGCGGCTCTATGGCGGCTCGCTGCAACAGATGCGCAACACCTATCCGAAGTTCGGCTGGAAGGCCGAGATCGTCGATGCCGACCAGCCGGAGAACTTCAAGCACGCGGTGACGGAAAACACCAAGGCCTTCTTCATCGAGAGCCTGGCCAATCCGGGCGGCGTCGTTTCGGACATCGAGGCGATCGCGCGCATCGCCGAGGAAGCCGGCGTGCCGCTGCTGGTCGACAACACGCTGGCCACGCCCTGGCTCTGCAAGCCGATCGACTACGGCGCCACCCTGATCGTGCACTCGACCACCAAGTTCCTGAGCGGCAACGGCACCTCGATGGGCGGCGCGGTGGTCGATTCAGGCAAGTTCGACTGGGCGAAAGGCGGCAAGTTCCCGAGCCTCGCCGGGCCGGAACCCGCCTATCATGGCCTGAACTTCTTCGAGACCTTCGGCGACATGGCCTACACCTTCCACAGCCACGCCGTCGGCCTGCGCGACCTCGGCCCCAGCCAGGCGCCGTTCAACGCCTGGCTCACCATGCTGGGCATCGAGACCCTGGGGCTGCGCATGGAGCGGCACTGCGCCAACGCCCAGAAGGTCGCCGAATACCTCGCCGGCCATCCGGCCGTGGCCTGGGTCAACTACGCCGGCCTGCCGTCGAACACGTACCATGCGCTTGCCAGGAAATACCTGCCCAAGGGCGCGGGCTCGATCTTCACCTTCGGCGTCAAAGGCGGCTACGACGTAGGTGTCAAGGTGGTCGACGGCGTCGAGCTGTTCTCGCACCTGGCCAACATCGGCGACGCCAAGAGCCTGATCATCCATCCCGCCTCGACGACGCATCGCCAGCTCACCGATGAGCAGCGGGTCGCTGCCGGCGCCGGGCCGGACGTGCTTCGCCTGTCGATAGGGATCGAAACGGTGGACGACATCATCGCCGATCTGGAGCAAGCTTTGGCCAAGGCGACGGGAAAATAGCGCCCGCTATTTTCCCGTCGTCCCGAGCGAAGCCGAGGGACCTTCTCAAAGCCATGCTAAGCCAAGCCGATAACCAATTGCTCACGCAGAGCGGCAAGGGCACCCCGATGGGTGAGCTCCTGCGCCGATTCTGGATGCCGGCGCTGCTTTCCGCGGAGCTGCCGGACCGCGATGGTCCGCCCCGGAAGATCAAGCTCCTGGGCGAAGACCTGCTCGCCTTCCGCGCCACCGACGGACGGGTCGGCATCGTCGAGCCGCACTGCCCGCATCGCGGCGCCGGCCTCTATTACGGCCGCAACGAGGAATGCGGGCTGCGCTGCGCCTTCCACGGCTGGAAGTTCGACGTCGACGGCAACTGCGTCGACCTGCCGACCTCGCCGCCCGAGTCCAACTACAAGGACACGATCAAGCTCCTCGCCTACCCGACGCGCGAATGGGGCGACATGATCTGGGTCTATATGGGACCCAAGGAGCGCATGCCCGAGCTGCCGCAGCTCGAGATGGGCCTGCTGCCGGCGTCGAGCCGCTACGTCACCAAGAAGTGGCAGGACTGCAACTGGGTGCAGAGCGTCGAAGGCGCCCTCGATACCGCCCACTTCTCGTTTCTGCACGCCGTGCTGGCCAAGGACGAGGCCACGGCGCGCGCAGCGCTCGCCAAGGCGGCGATCGCCGACCAGTCGAAACCCGACGACCGCATCCGCTGGATCCACAACGACCCCCGGCCCAAGTTCACGATACATGGACACGATGCCGGCCTGCTGATCGGCGCGGCGCGCAAGACCGACGGAGCCGATCTCTACTGGCGCATCTCGCAGTTCCTGATGCCCAATCATGCCTATACGCCGACGGCCTTTCCCGGCGAAATCTACTACGGCCAGTGCTGGGTGCCGGTCGACGATGCGCGCTGCTGGATCTACACTTACTGCTGGCAGCCCGACCGCCCTTTCAGCAATGCCGAACGCACCAAATTCGCCGGCGGCTTCAACGTGCACGCCGAGGTCGACGCCGATTACATGCCGCTGCGCAACCTCGGCAACGACTACCTGATCGACCGCAAGGCGCAGAAGACCGACACCTTCACCGGCATCGAAGGGGTGAGCGAACAGGATGCCGCGATCCAGGACAGCATGGGCCCGATCCAGGATCGCACGCGCGAGCATCTCGGCCCGACCGACGTGGGCGTCGTCGAGTTCCGCAAGCTCCTGATGGGCGCGGCCCGCGCGCTTGGCAACGGCCAGGAACCCAAGGCGGCGCAAACCGCGAGCCGCTATGCCGTGCGCGCCGGCGGCTGGGTTGCGGCGCCGGACAAAGATCTGGACACCGTCATGACGGAGCGTTTCGGCCACGGCCGCGGCTATGTCGGCGGCCAGTACGGACTGGGTGACTAATGCTGAGCCAGGCAGACAACGAATTCCTGACCCGCAGCGGGCCCGGCACGCCGATGGGTGACCTGCTGCGCCGATTCTGGATGCCGGCGCTGCTCAGTGAAGAACTGGCGGAGCGCGACGGTCCGCCGAAGAAAATCAGGATCCTGGGCGAGGACCTGCTCGCCTTCCGCGCCACCGACGGGCGGGTCGGCATCGTCGAGCCGCACTGCCCGCACCGCGGCGCCGGCCTTTACTATGGCCGCAACGAAGAGTGCGGCCTGCGCTGCGCCTTCCACGGCTGGAAGTTCGACGTCGACGGCAACTGCGTCGATCTGCCGACTTCACCGCCGGAGTCGACCTACAAGGACACGATCAAGCTGCTTGCCTACCCGACGCGCGAATGGGGCGACATGATCTGGGTCTACATGGGCCCGCGCCCATCGATGCCGGAGCTGCCGCAGCTCGAGATGGGCCTGGTGCCGGCCGCGCAGCGCTATGTCTCCAAGAAATGGCAGGACGGCAACTGGGTACAGAGCCTGGAGGGCGGCATCGACACCGCCCACTTCTCGTTCCTGCATGCCGTGCTGACCAAGGACGAGAAGGAGGCGCTGGCCATCTACAGCCGCTCGGCGGCGCTGGGCGACCAGTCGAAGCCCGACGATCGCGTGCGCTGGATCCGCAACGATCCGCGGCCCAGGTTCAGCATCCTGGGCCACGACGCCGGGCTGGTGATCGGCGGCGCGCGCAGGACCGACACGGCCGATCTCTATTGGCGCATCGCCCAGTTCCTGATGCCCAACCATGCTTTCGCGCCGGCAGCGATGCCGGGCGAGGTCTATTATGGCCAGGCCTGGGTGCCGGTGAGCGACACGAGTTGCTGGATCTATACCTACAGCTGGCGCCCCGACCGCGCCTTCACCAACTCCGAGCGCACGCAGTTCGACGGCGGCTTCGGCGTGCACTCCTGCGTCGACGACGACTACATGCCGCTGCGCAACGCCCGGAACGACTATCTGATCGACCGCGCGCAGCAGAAGAGCCAGAGCTTCACCGGCATCAGCGGCGTCTCCGAACAGGACTCGGCGATCCAGGACAGCCAGGGGCCCATCCAGGACCGCACCCGGGAACATCTCGGCCCGACCGATCTCGGCATCGTCGAATTCCGTAAGCTCGTGATGGGCGCCGCTCGGGCGCTGCAGCAGGGCGAGGCGCCGAAGGCTACACAGGCCGCGAAAAAATATGCCGTGCGCTCGGGCGCCTGGGTCGCCGGCCCGGACAAGGATATCGCCGCGGTCATGACCGAGCGTTTCGGCCATCGGCACGGCTATGTTGGCAGGGAATACGGGCTTGGGGAATAGTTAGACCAAGGCTGCGGCCTGCACTATCGTCGCCGCTGATCGGGTGAGGGGACTTCACAGTGACCATCAAAATCTATGGGCCGACTGCCTCGCGCGCGGCACGCGCGCTCTGGATCGTGCACGAGCTCGACATCCCGTTCGAGCACATCGCCATGGAGATGAAGGACCTGAAGAGCGCCGAGTATCTCAAGATCAATCCCAACGGCAAGGTGCCGGCGCTGGTCGACGGCGACTTCAAGCTCTTCGAATCGATGGCGATCAACCTCTATCTCGCCGCCAAGCACGGCAAGAACGGTTTCTTCCCGGCAAGCCTCGAGGACCAGGCGCTCTGTCACCAGTGGAGCTTCTGGGGCATGACCGAGGTCGAGAAGCCTCTGCTCACGATCCTGATCGACATGTTCATGACCGCGCCCGACAAGCGCAAGCCCGAGGCCGTCGCCGAGGCGCAGAAGGCGCTGCCCAAGCCGTTCGGCGTGCTGAACGGCGCGCTGCAGGGGCACGACTACCTGCTGGGCTCGACCTTCACGGTGGCCGACCTCAACCTCGCCTCGATCTGCAGCTGGTCGAAGCCGATCAAATTCGACTTCGGGCCGTTTCCCAATGCCGGCGCGTGGCTCGACCGCTGCCTGTCACGGCCGAGCTACAAGGCCGCCAAGGGCACGCGCGCCAAGTAGAAGCGCTATTCGGCCGGCTGCGGCAGCGGCGCGCGCCCGTCTTCCCGGCGCGCACCACCCGGCAGCAACAGCGCGACAAGGGTGATCACGACCGCCAGGGCCGCCAGGCCGAGGAACAGGACATCCAGGCTACCGGTCGTCTTGTGCACCCAGGAGATCAGCACGATGGCGATCGGGCTGGCGCCCAGCGCCACGACGAACTTGGCGCCGAAGCCCAGGCCGTGATAGCGGCTGGGCGTATAGCGCGCGATCAGGATGTTCTCGACCGGACCCGCGGCCGAACTCAGCACGGCCGAGAGAATTGCGCCGGCCAGCGCGCCGTAGCCGTTGCCCATGGCCAACGCCAGCATGGCGAAGACCTGCAGCGCCGAGGCCGTGACGTAGATCGATTTCAGCGGGTAGCGGTCGATGATGCGCCGACCCATGGCGTACTGGGCGATTCCCGAGACCACGTAGATCAGCGAAGTCGCGAGCCCGACCCACAGCACCGCCTGGGTAACAACACCCCACGAAGCGAGTCCGTCGCGCAGGCGGGCAATGTCGCCGGCCAGCCTGGTCTCGAACACCAGCGCCGCGCCGAACATCACGGCCGACCAGATGACGCCCTCGAGCGCCATGGTGACCGAGAGCACGGAGAAGACCCGCCAGAATTCACGCCGCCCCGGCTGCACGCCGGACGTCGTCGGCATCGGGCGGTCACCAACCTTGCCCTGCCTGATCTGCCAGGCGAGCACGCAGCCGACGACAAGGCAGACGACGCCCGGCACGATGAAGGCGGCGCGCCACGAGGCCAGCGAGATCAGCACGCCGGGCACGACGCCGTAGAGGGCGAGACCGGCGCTGCCCCACAGGCCGTTCACGCCCATGGCGTGACCCTGCTCGCGCGCGGTGCGGATGATCCAGCCGATCCCCGCCGAGTGATAGATGGCGCCGAAGACGCCCAATCCGCAAAGCGCCAGCATGAGCGCCAAGGTATCGCCCTCGGGCACCAGGCCGCAGGCGATCGATGACGCGCCGAGCCCCACGAACATCACGACCATCATGAGCGGCGCGCCGAAGCGGTCCGATGCCCAGCCGGCCGGCAGCGACATGATGCCCAGCAGGATGGCGGACGGCGCGTAGAGCTCGAGCAGGCTCTCGGCTGGCAGGTTCCAGGCAAGGGCGAGGGTCAGTACGATCACCGCGTAGAAGGCGGTCATCATGTGCATCAGGGCGTGGCCGATCGAGGAGAAGGCCAGCACGCGCTTGCCCATCGCGATCTGGGGTTGGCTCGGAACAGCTATCGTCATGGCGCCTGTATCCGCGCCGCCGGCAACCGACGCAAGCCGGCTTGCGGCATCGCTGCCATTCGCGCTAAAGCCCCCCTGCCGCGGCGTGCCGCGGCATCCGGTCGGGGCGTAGCGCAGCCTGGTAGCGCATCAGTCTGGGGGACTGGGGGTCGCAGGTTCAAATCCTGTCGCCCCGACCAATTATCTTTCCGCTGGCGGCGCGGCGCGAGGACCTACGGCGTCGATGCCACGCGCCGGCCAGCCTCGGTCAGCTTGCACACCAGCCAGTCGGGCTTCAGCGGATTATTGAACCACGGCTCGGCCCAACCGCGCGCAAGGCACCGGCGCACGATGGCGGCTTCGACGTCCTGGCCGTCGAGGTCGAACAGCGGCAGCTTGCCCCCTGGTTGGCTCAGGCCTCGACGCAAATAGAGCAATCTCAGGCAGAGTCGGAAGATTACCTTCCAACTCATTGTCATTGAACGCAAATACGTCCAGTGACCGCGCCTCTCGGCGCGCAATGTCGCGATCTGCAAACACGGCGGCGTCCCCCTCTGACGATGCCGGCAAAGATTTCCCGCCGAACCCCTCGTCCGACGCGAAACCGGGAAAAATCAGGTGGTTGCCGCCTTTTCCTGCGACGCCTACCCGATCTGGTCGTTGTCAAAATCCAGCCGGCCGAACCCTCGAAACGCTGCCCCCCGGCAGCAATCCGACGATGCGGTCAGTTGGTCGCCTTCAAGGTGCTGCGCAGCTGCGTCAGCGCCTGTTCGAGATCCTCGAGCACCGATTCGATCTCGCGCCGCTTGTGCAGGTCGAGCATGGCCGCGCGCGGCGTCGTGGTCGAGGGCTGCGGGCCGGTGCGCGGCAGCGGCTGGCGCGTGCCGCCGGTCATCGCCTCGGCGCGCGCCGACACGATGCGCAGGCTCTCGAGCGCGCTTTCCGCCGCCAGATCGAGGCGCTGCTGTTGCGGCAGGCGTCCCCGGCCTTCCTTCAGGAGGCGCTGAACGCCCTTGATGGTGTAGCCGTCCTCGTAGAGCAGGGTGCGGATGCGGCGCAGAAGGTCGATGTCTTCCGGCCGATAGTACCGCCGCCCGCCGCCCCGCTTGAGCGGACGGACCTGGCTGAACTTGCTTTCCCAGAACCGCAGTACGTGCTGCGGAACGTCGAGTTCGGTCGCGACCTCGCTGATCGTGCGAAACGCCTGCGCCGACTTTTCAATCCGCCTCTCGGCGGCCTGAACCGATACGGCCATGACTAGACCCCCACCTTTTCCCAACTACCCCTTGTTCTCGCCGGGCGCCCCGTTGATCAGAGATTTCAGGACGTTCGACGCTCGGAAGACGAGTACCCGTCGCGGCAGGATCGGAACTTCCTGCCCCGTCTTCGGATTGCGGCCCACGCGTTGGCCCTTGTCGCGAACCGTGAAGCTCCCGAATGACGAGATCTTTACCGATTCGCCACGCGCCAATGCCTCGACGACTTCGGAGAGAATCGTCTCGACGAGATCGCTCAATTCATTGCGAGACAGTCCCACTTCCTGGAACACCGACTCGCTCAGATCGGCACGCGTGATAGTCCGGCCTTCCATCCGGTACCCTTCCTTCCCCCAGTTAATCCTTACTCTAAGGTTGGAAAGCGGTCAATATCAGTAGGATAGAGGCTGGCCTTGAATCGCCGTCTGTTCCCGTTCCGTTGCGGACGGGTTTGTTTCAATCATCCGTTACTACCAACGGATGAGCGACGCTCCCCAGGCCAGGCCGCCGCCAATGCCTTCGAGCAGCAGCAGGTCGCCCCGCTTGATGCGGCCGTCCTTTACGGCGACGTCGAGCGCCAGCGGAATCGAGGCGGCGGAGGTGTTGGCGTGGCGGTCGACCGTGATCACCACGCGCTCCGGCGGCAGGCCGAGCTTGCGGCCCGGTACCGTCGATGATGCGCTTGTTGGCCTGGTGCGGGACCAGCCAGTCGATGTCCTTGGCCGCGAGACCGACCTTGCCCAGGACTTCGCCCACCACGGCCGCCATGTTGACCACGGCCTGCTTGAAGACTTCCTTGCCCTCCATGCGCAGGAAACCCGTGGTCCTGGTCGAGGACGGGCCGCCGTCGACATAGAGGATGTCGTGCTGGCGGCCGTCGGAATGCAGCGCATTGGCGAGCACGCCGCGATCGGCCGAGGTGCCCTTGCCCTCCTCCGCGCGCATCACGATGGCGCCGGCGCCGTCGCCGAACAGCACGCAGGTGCCGCGGTCGTTCCAGTCGAGGATGCGCGAGAAGGTCTCCGCACCGATCACCAGTGCCGTCGTGGCGACACCGCTCTTGATCATGCTGTCCGCGACAGACACGGCATAGACGAAGCCCGCGCACACCGCCTGCACGTCGAAGGCGGCTCCCTTGGTCATGCCGAGGGCGGCCTGCACGCGCGTCGCGGTGGCGGGAAACGTCTCGTCGGGCGTGGCCGTCGCCAGGACGATCAGGTCGAGATCGGACGCCTTCAGCCCTGCATGGGCCAGCGCGCGCTCCGAGGCCTTGATGGCCAGATGCGAGGTGAACTCGCCGTCGGCCGCGATGTGGCGCTGCCGGATGCCGGTGCGCTGCTGGATCCACTCGTCGGAGGTATCCACCTTCTTGGCCAGCTCGTCGTTGGTAACGATCCTGTCCGGCAGATAGGCGCCGCATCCCTGAACGACGGAACGAATCACTCGGCGCCTCCGGTGGCCTGCAGCGCCGGCGAGGCCTCGGCGGCCGAGGTCACCTGGTGCAGCTTGGCCAGGCCCTCGACAAGCTTGTTCTTGTACTCGTAGCGGACCAGGTCGACCGCCACGCCGATGGCGTAGGCGAAGCCCAGTGTATCCGTGCCGCCGTGGCTTTTGACGCAGACGCCGTCGAGGCCCAGGAACACGCCGCCGTTGTAGCGGCGCGGGTCGACCCGTTTGCGCAGCTTGATCCAGGCGCCGGCGGCGAACAGGTAGCCGATCTTGGCGAAGGTCGATGTCCGGAAGGCCTCGCGCACGAACTGGGTATAGAGCTTGGCCGTGCCTTCGATCGCCTTCAGCGCGACGTTGCCGGTGAAGCCGTCCGCCACCACGACATCGACCACGCCCGCACCGATATCGTTGCCCTCGACGAAGCCGTGGAAGTCGACGGGAGCACCCTCGCGACGCAGCCACGCCGCGGCCTGGCGCAGTTCCTCGTGGCCCTTGAGCTCTTCCGATCCGACGTTGAGCAGGCCGACCTTCGGCCGGTCGAGGCCCAGCAGGACCTGGGCGAAGACGCTGCCCATGACGGCGAATTCGGCGAGGTTGCCGGCATCGCACTCGAGATTGGCGCCGAGATCGAGCATCACCGTCTCGCCGCGCGACGTCGGCAGGAAGGACGCCAAGGCCGGCCGGTCCGCACCTTCCAGCATGCGCATGGCAAACATCGAGATAGCGAGCAGCGCGCCGGTATTGCCGGCCGACACGACGGTGTCGGCGCGGCCCTGCGCGGCCGCTTCGACGGCCAGCCACATGCTCGACTTGCGGCGGCGGCGCAGCGCGAAGGACGGCTTGTCCTCGGCCAGCACCGCGTCCTCGGCCGGCACGATCTCGAGCACCTGGGACAAGCCCTTGCGCTTGTCGACGAGGGGCTTCAGTCGCGCCGGATCGCCGAACAGCAGGAACGAAGTGCCAGGATAGCGCTCGCGCGCGATGTCGGCCCCGTTCACGACGACGCCAGGCGCGTGATCGCCACCCATGCCGTCGAGCGCCAGGACAACCTTGCCCGCGCTCATTGGGACGCTCCGCCTGTCGGGTGCCAGCGCATTGCCGGCGGCGCGCTGTGGATTACTTCTCGGCCGACGCGCTGTCGGCCAGGACCGGCATGTCCTCGCGGTAATAGCCGCAATGCGAGCACACCATGTGCGGCCGCTTCAGCTCACCGCAATTCTTGCACTCGATATATGCCATCGAGGGTATTGCGTGATGCGACCGGCGCATGTTGCGGCGGGACTTCGAAACCTTTTTCTTGGGAACGGCCATAACGATCTCCAGGACAGGGGCGGCGATCACGCCACCCCAAAAAACTGCGGCCGCGCTCTATAGGCGCGGCAGGGCGCCTTCTCTAGCCAAAACGTCTCACCGCCGCAACAATTTAGCGCCCGCGGCGCGGCTTGTCTCTGAGGGCCGCGAGGCCGGCAAAAGGATGCCGGCGCTGCTCGGGCGCGCCCTTCCGGCCCCCTCCGCGAGGCCGCGGCAGGACGTCTTCCAGCTTGGCGCCTGGCCGCCTGGGATAGGGATCGGCCGCCAGGGAGAGCTGCTCGGCAACAATCTCGCCGACATCGAGCAGATTTCCCGACAGCGGTTCGGGCGAATCGGCATGGGCGCTCAACACCGCCTCGCCGCTTTGCGGGATCGCGCTCATCCGCCAGGTCCTTCCTGAAGACGAGGCGAAAGGCATCGTCGAGCTCCTGTGTGACCGGGTCGAGGGTCAGAACACAGGCTTGAACGATCTTTCCGCGCAGCCGGCCCTCGACCACGACCTGGCCCCCGATCTGGCGATCCACGGTGACGCGCGCGGAAAAGGCCGGCAGACCGAGAAAGCCGAACCGTTTGGCCAGCGCCGCCCGTTCGCCCTCGCTGGCGACGATATCCAAGGCGCTGCCGTTCGCCCCCATACGGTCGAGATCAACGATCCGTTCTAGTTCAGAATTATGTTGTATGACAGGTAATTGCGCCATTTTCTTAAGCTATTTTATTAGATCATTGCGAGGCGTTGCCGCCAGTCGAGCCGCGTATTGCCGAACATGAGCCTCCAGCCGCGCCACCGGCTGGGTGTCGGCAGGCGGACTACCGCCATAGGCATTGCGGCGCAAGGCCTCGGCGAGCGCCGACGGGTCACCGGCCAGGGCCGCGCGATAGGCCAGAGCCCGCCCGTGCAGCCCCTCGGCCATGATCTTGATGCGCCGACCCACGCCCAGGTCCTGAACGCCGATCTCGCGCAGGGTGAGATCGAGATGACGGAACATCACGTCGAAGAAGCTTTGCGCCAGCTGCTCGCCGTCCGGCTCGCGCCGCAGCCGATCGATCACCAACGCCGCGTGCAGGGCGAGAGAATCGAAACGGCCGTCGAGCGTGTCGGGAATGGCGCAGGCGTCGAACAGGTCGGGCGCCCGCGCCTCGCCCGCAGTGCGTGCATAAAGCGCGGCGGCAAACGCCTCGTCGGGCTTCTTGCGATGGAACACGATTCTGCTTCCTCTTGCCGAGCGTTCCGGTTGACCCCGGACGACCGCCACGACATCTTGTGCACCCTCTTTCCAACGAACCCAAGAACCCGTCCATGCGTCGCACAGTCCCGCTCGCCACGGCCGCGCTCGCCGCTCTCCTGTTGGCGGCCTGCGACAATCCCACCGAAATTCGCGGATTCTCGCCGTCGCCTGGCGCGGTCGACAAGCTCGAGGTCAAGACCCAGAGCCGCGAGGACGTGCAGCGCCTGATCGGCACGCCGTCCGCCGTGGCCACCTTCAATCCCAACGTCTGGTACTACATCAGCGCGAGACAGGAATACTGGGGCCCCTCCAAGCCGTGGCTCACCGAGCAGAGCGTCATCCAGATCACGTTCGACGAAGGCGGCCGCGTGCAGACCATCAAGTACTATGACCTGGCCGATGCACAGAACATCACCATGGTGTCCCGCGTCACGCCGACCTCGGGCAAGGAGCTGACGGTGCTCGAACAGATCCTGGGCAACGTCGGCAAGTTCAGCGGCCCGCGCCAGCAGAGCAATCCGGGCGCACCGACCGGCGGCGGCTTCTGAGAAGCCGCTCCTCGAGGCCAAAGAAAAAGCCCCGGTCCTGCGACCGGGGCTTTTCCGTCGAGGGTGACCGCCTGGCCTAGTGCGCAAGCACGGCGAGCAGCAGCAGGGCCACGATGTTGGTGATCTTGATCATCGGATTCACGGCGGGGCCCGACGTGTCCTTGTAGGGGTCGCCGACGGTGTCGCCGGTCACGGCGGCCTTGTGGGCCTCCGAGCCCTTGCCGCCGAAATGGCCCTCTTCGATGTACTTCTTGGCGTTGTCCCAGGCGCCGCCACCGGCCGTCATCGAGATGGCAACGAACAGGCCGGTGACGATCACGCCCAGCAGCATGCCGCCCACCGCCGCGAAGGCATCGGACTTGTTGGCGATCGCCGCGATTACGAAATACAGCACGACCGGCGACAGCACCGGCAGCAGCGAGGGGATCATCATCTCCTTGATCGCCGCCTTGGTGAGCATGTCGACCGCGCGGCCGTAGTCCGGCCGGTCGGTGCCCGCCATGATGCCGGGCTTCTCGCGGAACTGGCGGCGGACCTCTTCGACCACCGCCTGCGCGGCGCGTCCGACCGCCAGCATCGACATGCCGCCGAACAGATAGGGCAGGCCGCCGCCGATCAGCAGACCGACCACGACGTAGGGATTCTGCAGCGAGAAGCTCACCGTCGTCACGCCCAGCTTGCCCTGGGCGATGAAGTAGTCGAGGTCCGAGGTGTAGGCGGCGAACAGCACCAGGGCGCCAAGGCCGGCCGATGCGATGGCGTAGCCCTTGGTGACGGCCTTGGTGGTGTTGCCGACGGCATCGAGCGCGTCGGTGTTCTTGCGCACTTCCTTCGGCAGGCCCGCCATCTCGGCAATGCCGCCGGCATTGTCGGTGACCGGACCATAGGCATCGAGCGCCACCACCATGCCGGCGAGCGCCAGCATGGCGGTCGTGGCGATGGCGATGCCGAACAGGCCGGCCAGGATGTAGCAGATCACGATGCCGGCACAGATCAGCAGCGCCGGCAGCGCGGTGGCTTCCATCGACATCGCGAGACCGGCGATGACGTTGGTGCCGTGGCCGGTGACCGAGGCCTGCGCCACCGCCTTGACCGGGCGGTAGTCGGTGCCGGTGTAGTACTCGGTGATCCAGACGATCAGGCCGGTGATGGCGAGACCGACCAGCGAGCACCAGAACAGCGTCATGCCGGTGAAGCTGCGGTCGCCGACCTTGAGCACCGTGTCCATGCCGACCACCCAGCTGGTGACGAACCAGATGGCGGGGATCGACAGGACGGCGGCGGCGATCACGCCCTTGTACATCGCCCACATGATGTTGCCGTCCGAGCCGAGACGCACGAAGAAGGTGCCGATGATCGAGGTGATGATGCAGGCGCCGCCGATGACCAGCGGGTAGACCATCAGCTTGGCGACCAGCGCCGGGTCGGCCACGAAGAAGATCGAGGCCAGCACCATGGTGGCGACGGTGGTCACCGCATAGGTCTCGAACAGGTCGGCGGCCATGCCGGCGCAGTCGCCGACATTGTCGCCCACGTTGTCGGCGATGGTGGCCGGGTTGCGCGGGTCATCCTCGGGAATGCCGGCTTCGACCTTGCCGACCATGTCGCCGCCCACGTCGGCACCCTTGGTGAAGATGCCGCCGCCGAGACGGGCGAAGATCGAGATCAGCGAGGCGCCGAAGCCCAGCGAGACCAGCGCGTCGATCATGTCGCGGCTGCCGATGGCGACACCCATGTTGAGCAGCACGGCGAAGTAGCCGACCACGCCCAGGAGAGCGAGGCCTGCCACGAGCATGCCGGTTACCGCGCCCGCCTTGAAGGCGAGGTCGAGGCCCTGCCCCAGGCTCTTTTGCGCCGCCACGGCGGTGCGCACGTTGGCGCGGACCGACACGTTCATGCCGATGAAGCCGGTGGCGCCAGAGAGCACCGCGCCGATCAGGAAGCCGACGGCTGAGTACTTGCCGAGCAGGATGAAGAGCAGCACGAGCACGACCACGCCGACGATGGCGATGGTGGTGTACTGACGGCGCAGATAGGCCGCGGCGCCTTCCTGTACGGCCTGCGCGATCTCCTGCATGCGCGGCGTGCCCGCGTCGGCAGCCATGACCCGCGAGGCGGTGACGATGCCGTACAGCACGGCGATGACACCGCAAGCGATGACAGCCCAAAGAACGGTAGACATTTTTTCTAACCTATTGTTTCAGCGGCATTTTCAGCCTGGCGCATGCCGAAGTACGAGACCTCCCCCGGCGCGAGGCGGGCGGAAAATGGCAGAACACCTTCCGGAGCGCAACCCGGAGATGGCAAAAGCCTCGTTGCGTCAAAGGCTTGGCCGCAATGGCGCGGCCTCACGCACGCGACGGATGGCGCAGGCGGAAGCCGCCGATCACCAGGAACGCCACGAACACCAGGCCCAGCGCCACGTAGTTGAGCGCCGCCCAGCCCTTGAGCTCGAGCACGACGCTGGCCATCAGGCTGGCCGTCGTGGTGGTGCCGAACACCATAAAGTCGTTGAAGGCCTGGGCCTTGCCGCGCTCGGCCGGCCGGTAGGTCGTGGTCAGCAGCGTCGTGGCGCCGACGAACAGGAAGTTCCAGCCCACCCCGTTGAGGCAGAGCGCAATGCGAAAGTGCCATTCGGTGACGCCCGTCAGGGCGACCACGACGCCCGCGACCAGGAGCGCGATGCCCGTCATCATCATCTTGAACACGCCGTGACGGGCGATCAGCTGGCCGGTGAAGAAGGCCGGCACGAACATGCCCATGACGTGGACGAAGATCGTGATCGGCGCCTCGGTCTTGCTCAAGCCGCACATGACGATGGCGAGCGGCGAGGCCGCCATCACGAACGACATCACGCCGAAGGCGATGATGGCGCCGGCGCAGGCGACCATGTAGGCCGGCTGGGTGACGATCTCGAGCAACGGCCGCTGCGGGCCGGTCGAATCCTCGGCTTTCACCGCCGGGAACTCGATGAAGCCCAGCACGACGAAGACAATCGCGTGGACCACGATGACGGCGCAGAAGCTCGCCTGGAAAGTCGGCAGCCAGAGATCGGGCGTGAAGCGCGCCAGGCCGGGCCCGACGATGCCCGCCAGCACGCCGCCCGCGGTTACATAGGAGATCGCCTGGGCGCGGAAATGACCCGGCGCCAGCTCGACGGCGGCGAAACGATAGAGTTGCATGTTGGCGATGCCGTAGCCCAGGAACAGGCCGCCCACGCACATCACCGGGAAGCTCGCCATGCCGAGCCCGATGGCGGCGAAGGAGGCGCCGACCATGCCCATCAGCGAACCGGAGCGGAAACCGAACTTGCGGCCCCGACGCATCATCAGCAGCGAGGCCGGAAAGACCGACAGCATGACGCCGAAATGCTGCATGGTTATGGGCAGGTTCGCCCACATGCGCACGTCGGGCGACACGATGGTCAGCACCGCCAGCGCCGAGGAGGCGAACATCAGGGTGTTGCTGCTTTGGGTCAAAGCCTGGCACATCGCGAGGAGCGCGATGTTGCGCATCGCGCTCCGCGGCATGCCGCTGCCGGACGTTGCCGCCGCTTCCTCCACCTTGATCGAACCATCCATTGGGCGCGCACTGTAGTCGTCCGTCTGCCCTGCCCCAAGCAGTTAGCCGGCGGTCGTTCGCAGTGCAGCTATGACTCAACTAGTTCATGCCTCCTCTCCCCTGCTAGGGGGAGAGGCTGGGTGAGGGGGTTGCGCACGGCCTTCGATGCCCCCTCACCTAACCTCTCCCCCTAGCGGGGGAGAGGAATATAAGTCGAGCCGTGACGCTAGAAGTGAACGTAGCCCTTTCGCGGCGCTCGCATCGGCCGGCCGGCAAGCGTGAGTTGCACGCCGCGCCCGCGCTTGAAGCCGCCGATGTGCGTGACCTGCACGCCGGCCCTGAGCGCGGCAGCGCGCAGCGCGCTCTGTTTGCGCGGCGGCACCGCCATCACGAGTTCGTAGTCGTCGCCGCCACCCAGCACGTTGGCCCACAATTCCGGAGTCGCGGCGAGCGCGCGCCGCGCTCCGGGCGAAAGCGGCACACCCTCGCGCTCGATCACGACGGCCAGCCGCGAGGCGTCGGCGATGTGGCCGGCGTCGGCCAGCAGGCCGTCGGAGACGTCGGCTGTTGCGGTCGCAATGCCGACCAGGCGTGGACCCAACGTCGTGCGCGGTTGCGGTTGCCTGAAACGCTTCTCGAGCGACGCATCCTCCAACCGTCCGCGCGCGGCCAACAGGCCAAGCGCGCCGTCGCCGATCGTGCCGCTCACCCACAACTGATCGCCCGCCCGCGCACCGGCACGCGTGAGCCCGCGGCCGCGCACGACCCGGCCGAAGGCGGTGATGGTGACGGTGAGCGGGCCCGGCGAGACCACCGTGTCGCCGCCGCACAGCACGATGCCATAGCGACGCTGATCGGCCGCCAGCCCGCGGGCGAAGGCCGCGACCCAGCGTTCCGTCCAACCCTTCGAAAGCGACAAGGAAAGCTGATAGGTGAACGGCGCAGCGCCGCCGGCTGCAAGATCGGACAGACAGACGCGCAACGCCTTGGCTGCGACGAATTCGGGCTTCTCATCGGCCAGAAAATGGACACCCGATACGATCGTGTCGGTCTTCACCACGAGATCGTGTTTCGGATCGGCGGGCAGGAAGGCATTGTCGCTCTTGAGCCCGCCGGCGCCCTTGAAGCCGCGGGCGAGCGGCGCGAAATAGCGGGCTATAAGCTCGAATTCGCCGATGCGCCTGATGCGCGCCATCGATTGGCTATCGGACGAGTTCGGCGGACCGCGCCTGGCGCGCCACGCGATCGAGCACCGAATTGATGAAGCTCGGCTCGCCCTTGTCGTAGAAGGCGTGGGCGATCGCGACATACTCGTTGATCGCCACGCGGGGCGGCACATCCCGGCGATGCAGGAGTTCGTAGGCGCCGGCGAGCAGGATCGCGCGCACCAGCCGGTCGATGCGTTTCCACGTCCAGTCCTCGGCCAGAGCCGCCGACACGGTCTGCTCGAGCTCGTCCTTGTGCGCCACGGTGCCTTCGACGACGTCCTTGAACAGCGGCCGGTCGGCGTCGCGGCGCATGCCGCCCTCGCCCGTCTCGCCGGTCCGAACGTTCAGGAACTGCTCGATGATCTCGGCCGGCGCGTGTTCGCCTTCCTGCCATTGATAAAGCGCCTGCACCGCCGCCAGCCGCGCGGCCTGACGACGGCTGGGCGGGGTCGCCGGCTTGGGTTCGTCGCTCACGCGTTCCGCCAGCGGCGGCCGAGCGCCACCATGGCCAGGCAGGCGTGCGCTGCATCGCCGCCCTTGTCGCCGCGGTCGGTGGCGGCGCGCGCCCAGGCCTGGTCGACGTTGTTCACGGTGACGATGCCGTAGCCGATCGCCATCTTGTTGTGGACCGTGAGGTCCATCAGCCCGCGCGCGCTCTCGCCGCAGACATAGTCGTAATGGGTGGTCTCGCCGCGGATGACACAGCCCAGCGCCACGAAACCGTCATAGCGGCCGGCGGCCAACGCGATGGCGCCGGGAATCTCGAAGGCGCCCGGGACGACAACCCTTTCCGACTGCGCGCCGTTCTTGCTGATCTCGCGCTCGGCGCCGGCGATCAGCGCGTCGGCGATATCGGCGTAGTAGCGCGATTCGACAATCAGAATGCGCGCGCCTTTGACGCCGTCGACCGCCGGCCGGGTCGTCGGGGTTTCCGTCCGTGTCGACATGGTCAGCGCATCTACGTCTGGCGGACGGGGCGGCCGGGGACCGGCTTCTGGCCGACGATCTTGAGGCCGAAGCCCTCGAGGCCAACCACGCTCTTCTTGCTGTTGGACAACAGCACCATTTCCTTCACGCCGATATCGATCAGGATCTGGGCGCCGACGCCGTAGTCGCGCAGCTCGCCGCCGGCCGGCTCGATCCGCTCCCCGGCGCGGCGGCGCTGCTCGGACAGCATGACGGTGACCGGTTCGCGGATCAGTACGATGACGCCGCGGCCTTCCTTGGCGATTGCGCGCATCGAAGCCTCGATCTCGCCGCCGCGGCCGGTGTCACGCTGGCCGAGCGCGTCGGTGAAGATGTTGACGGCATGCATGCGCACCGTGACCGGGCCGCCGGTCGCGGGATCACCCTTCACCAGGGCGATGTGCTGGGCCAGCGTCACCTTGTTGACATAGATGACGCAGCGGAAGGCGCCGCCGTAGATGCTCTCGAACGTGGTTTCGCTCAGCCGCTTCACGATCGAATCGTAGCGCCGGCGGTAGGCGATCAGGTCGGAGATGGTGCCGATCTTGAGATTGTGGCGCTGGGCGAAGCTGATGAGGTCGTTGCGACGGGCCATAGTGCCGTCGTCGTTCATGATCTCGCAGATCACGCCGGCCGGCGTGAGCCCCGCCAGGCGCGCAAGGTCGACCGCGGCTTCGGTATGGCCGGTGCGCTCCAGGGTGCCCCCGTCGCGCGCCACCAGCGGAAAGACATGGCCCGGCGAGACGATGTCCTGCGGCCCGCACGAGGGATCGATTGCCACCGCCACCGTGCGCGCACGATCGGCCGCCGAGATACCGGTGGTGACGCCCTCGCGCGCCTCGATCGAGACGGTGAAGGCGGTCTGGTGGCGGGTGCCGTTGTTCTGCGACATCAGCGCCAGGCCGAGCTGCTCGACCCGCTCGCGAGTCAGCGCCAGGCAGATCAGGCCGCGCGCATGCTTGGCCATGAAGTTGATGGCTTCAGGGGTGGCGCACTGCGCGGGGATCACGAGATCGCCCTCGTTCTCGCGGTCCTCGTCGTCGACCAGGATGAACATGCGGCCCTTGCGGGCTTCCTCGATGATGTCCTCGGCCGCGGCCTTCACTTCCGAGAAAGTGATCTGCCAGGCGTCTTTTTCGAGCGCGCTCATGACTTTTCGTGCTCCAACAATCGCGCAACGTAACGCGCGAGCATATCGACCTCAAGGTTGACCCGCTGGCCCACTTTGGCCTGTCCCAGGGTCGTGACGGCCTGGGTATGTGAAATTACGTTCACACCGAAGCAATTTCCGTCCACCTCGTTGACCGTAAGCGAGATGCCGTCCACCGCAACCGAGCCCTTGGACGCCACGAAGCGCGCCAACTCAGGCGGCGCCTCGAAGACGAAGCGCACGCTGCCGCCTTCCGGCGTCATCGACACGATCGTCCCCATGCCGTCGACATGGCCGTAGACCAGATGGCCGCCCAGTTCGTCGCCCAGTTTCAGTGACAGTTCGAGGTTGAGGCGGCTGCCCTGCTTCCATTCGCCGAGATGGGTCTTGCTGAGGCTCTCGCCCGATACTTCGACTGCGAACCAGTCGCGACCCTTCTCAAGTACGGTCAGGCAGCAGCCCGAGCAGGCGATCGAGGCGCCGATCGCGATCGGCACCATGTCGTGCCTGGTGCGCACAACGAAGCGGCGATCGTCCGCCTGGCCGCCCTGGCTCACGGAGGTGATCTCGCCGATGTCGGTCACGATGCCGGTGAACATGCTCGTACCTATGCCCGTCTCGTCCAGGTTTCCAGCGTATCGCCGGCCAGCGGGCGCGCCGACACCAGGTTGAACCGGGGCGCGAAATCCAACCGGTTGAAGCCCAGTTCCCCGACCGCAGAGCGGCCATCGCCGCCCAGCACCAACCCCGCGCGGTAGCTGCTGATGCGGTCGATCAATCCCGCCTTCAGGAAGGAAGCCGCGACCTCGCCGCCGCCTTCGATCAGCACGCGGGTAAGACCGCGCGCGCCCAGCGTCCGCGCCGCCGCCGCACCATCCACCCGTCCCTCACCGTCGGCCGTGACTTCCAATACTTCCACGCCCGTCTCCTGCAAGGCCCTGCGCGCCGCTGCCGGCGCGGCAGCCGTGCACAGCAGCCAGACGTGCACAAGCCGTGCCGTCCTGGCGAGCTTCGTGGTGGGCGCAAGGCGCGCCCGGGAATCGAGCACGATCCGAACGGGCGAACGGGCAGCGAGGCCGGGCAACCGGCAGGTCAGGTCGGGATCGTCGGCCGCCGCCGTGGCGGCGCCGATCAGGATGGCGTCATGGACAGCCCGCAGGCGCTGGCCGTCGGCACGCGCCGCCTCCCCCGTGATCCACTTGCTCTCACCGGAGGCGGTGGCAATCCGCCCATCGAGCGAGCTGGCAAGCTTGAGATGAAAGAGCGGACGTCCCTCTCTCACCCGCAAAAGGAAGCCGGCGTTGATCTCGGCTGCCTGTGCCGCGCCCTCGCCAACCTCCACGGCGATGCCCGCCGCTTTCAGCCTGGCATGGCCCTGCCCTTTCACGCGGGGATCGGGATCCTCCAGCGCCGAGACGACGCGGGCGACACCGGCCGCCACCAAGGCATCGGCACAGGGCGGTGTGCGGCCATGATGCGCGCACGGCTCGAGCGTCACATAGACCGTGGCGCCCTTCAGGGAGTCGCGGGCGTGCGCGATGGCGTCGGCCTCGGCATGCGGGCGGCCCCCCTCCCGGGTGCGGCCGCGCGCGATGACCCTGCCATCCTTCACAATCACGCAACCCACGGCCGGGTTGGGCCAGGTGCGGCCGAGCGATCGGCGCGCCAGCGCGAGCGCCGCGCGCATCATCCTCGTCAGTCCTTGAGATTGGTCTCGGCGAGGTCGGAGATGAACTCCTCGAAATCCTTGGCCTCGCGGAAATTGCGATAGACCGAGGCGAAGCGCACATAGGCCACCGGATCGAGCGCGCGCAGCGCGTCCATCACCAGTTCGCCGATCTGCGTCGAGGGAATCTCGCTCTCGCCGGAACTCTCGAGGCGCCGCACGATGCCGTTGACCACCCGCTCGATGCGCTCGGGATCGACCGGACGCTTGCGGCACGCCACCTGGATCGAACGGGCGAGCTTGTCGCGGTCGAACGCCACGCGCTGGCCGTTCTTCTTCACCACCGTCAGTTCGCGCAGCTGCACGCGTTCGAAGGTGGTGAAGCGCGATCCGCACGACGGGCAGTAGCGCCGCCGGCGGATCGCCGAATTGTCGTCGGTCGGTCTCGAGTCCTTAACCTGTGTGTCCTCGTGACCGCAGAATGGACAGCGCATCTCGTCCCCCTGGTTATTCTCTGGCTTGGCGCGTTGTCAGTCGCGGTAAATCGGAAAGCGGCTACAGAGTGCGTGCACCTTGTCACGCACCTGCTTCTCGACCTGGGCGTCGCCGTCCGGGCCGTTCTTGGCGATGCCGTCGAGCACGTCGGCAATCAGGTGGCCAACCTGTCGGAATTCCGCGGCGCCGAAGCCGCGTGTCGTGCCGGCCGGCGAGCCTAGCCGGACCCCCGAGGTAATGGTGTATTTCTCCGGATCGCCCGGAATGCTGTTCTTGTTGACGGTGATGCCGGCGCGATCGAGCACCTTCTCGGCGGACACACCTGTCGCCTTCTTCGGGCGCAGGTCGACCAGCATCACGTGGCTGTCGGTCCCGCCCGAAATGATCTTCAGTCCCCGCTCCGTGAGCGCCGTAGCGAGCACGCGCGCATTGTCGATGACGTTCTGGGCATAGACCTTGAAGTCGGGTCGAAGCGCTTCGCCGAAAGCGACGGCCTTGGCGGCGATGATATGCATCAGCGGCCCGCCCTGCAGGCCGGGGAACACCGCCGAGTTGATTTTCTTGCCGATGTCGGCGTCCGTCGAGAGCACCATGCCGCCGCGCGGACCGCGCAGCGTCTTGTGCGTCGTCGTCGTCACGACATGGGCGTGCGGCAACGGGCTGGGATAGACGCCGGCGGCGACCAGCCCTGCATAGTGCGCCATGTCGACCATGAAGAAGGCGCCGATCTCGTCGGCCACCTTGCGGAAACGCGCCCAGTCGATGTGGCGCGAGTAGGCCGAGGCGCCGGCCACGATCAGCTTGGGCTTCTCCTGACGCGCCAGCGCTTCCATCTGCTCGTAGTCGATCAGGTGGGTGTCGGGCTTGACGCCGTAGGACACGACCTTGAACCACTTGCCCGACTGGTTGGCGGGCGAGCCATGGGTGAGATGGCCGCCCTGGTCGAGCGCCATGCCCATGAACTTGTCGCCGGGCTGCAGCAGCGCCATGAACACTGCCTGGTTGGCCTGCGCGCCCGAGTGCGGCTGCACGTTGGCGAATGCGCAGTCGAACAGCTTGCAGGCGCGGTCGATGGCGAGCTGCTCGGCCTTGTCGACCTCCTCGCAGCCGCCGTAGTAGCGTCGGCCGGGATAGCCCTCGGCATATTTGTTGGTGAGCACCGAGCCCGCCGCTTCCAGGACGGCGCGCGAGACGATGTTCTCCGAAGCTATGAGCTCGATCTGCTCGCGCTGGCGGTGCAGTTCGCCCTTGAGCACGGCATCGATCACCGGATCCGCCTCGGCCAGGCTGCGCGTGAACATTGGCAGCGCTGAATCGGTCATCTTGGCAGCGGCTTCGCTCATGTCCTTCAATCCTTGGAAAGCTTGGCGACGCGGCCTGCGTGGCGAGCGCCTTCGAATTCGGTGGCGAGGAAGACTTTCAGCACCTCGCGCGTCGTCTCGGATCGGATCAACCTCTGGCCGAACGCCACGACATTGGCGTCGTTGTGCCTCGTGGGCGAACTTGGCCGAGGTAACGTCATGGGCCAGCGCAGCCCGCACTTTGGGATGGCGGTTGGCCGACCGACGCCGTCCAATTGGTGCCAAGATCCAGCACCTCGTGACCTGCCAGTTGCAGGTCGCGCTTAAGAATTTCCTTCAGGTCGAAGCCGGCATGATCCGACGCGACCGTGATGGCGCCCCCCGGCATCTCGACGATCGATCCCCTCTAGCTGTTGATCTTCGAGATACCATATCCGGGGCCGCAATGTCACCGTCCCCCAAAATCGTGGGAAATGGCCTACAAGGCGTTGAATCGTCATAGGAAAACCGTGAGCCATGCATGGCGGCTGCGGCTTGCGCCCTCGGCCTTGCGGCCGCCGACGAGAAAACCGCAATGTAGCTGACGTCAAGATGCCGCGACCGAGAATAGGCAGGCGCCAGGGAGGGCGTGTGGCTTTGCCAGATCAGGAAAACCGCCGCCCATAGACGATGACGCCGGCCGCCATGACCTGGGCAGCGGTGGCCATCAGGAAGGCCACGACATAGTTGCCGGTGAAGTCGCGCAGAGCCCCGAAGATGGCGGGCGCCAAGGCGAAGACCGCCTGATTGATAGCGGTCACCAGCGCGACCACCGTGCCGACATCGGCCGGCCGGAATTCGCTTTGGGCGATCAGGGGCGGCAGCGACACCAGATTGCCCACGCCCAGGCCGAACAGCACGCAGCCCGCCGCGAGCACCGCCATACCCTGGCCAAACGCCAGCAGCAGCGAGCCAGCCGCCTGCATCAGGAGATTGGCCGCGGCCACAACACGACGATCGTGATCGCCGACCAACCATCCTAACAGGGTGCGTCCCGCGACGGCACAGAGGGTGACCAGGGTGGCCGCCGCCGCGGCGAGCCCGCTTCCGAAGTCAGGCTCGAGCCGCGCGATCAAGTGCGCGAACAGGCCGATCTGGGCGAACAGGCCCAGGGCAAAGGCTGCGGATATCGTCACAAAGCCAGGCCGGCGCAGCAGCGACCGGCGCGACGACGGCGCCAGTGCCGTCGGCGCGGCAATGGCTGGTTCACGGCGCAGGAAATGCCACACCAGCGGACAAGCGACCGCGATAGTGGCGCAGGCCACCACGAAGGCTGCGAGCGACAGCCCGACTCCCGCGATCAACGCCGTCCACAGGGGGACGAAAACGATACCGCCGACGCTGGCGCCATTGAAGGCGGTGCTGATCGCCTTCGGCCGGTCGCGCTCGAACCACGGCGCGACCATGGCGTTGAGCGCCGCGCCGCTCATCGCCGACCACCCCGCCCCGCTCAGGATCAACGCCGGCACGAGCTGCCAGACTTGCTGGGCGTTCGCCCAGGCAAGAGCGCCGGCGCCGGCAAGCAGGACGCCGGCGCAGGTGACGCGGCGCACGCCGAAGCGGCGATAGGCCTCGGTCAAGGCGGTGATCAAAGCCGCACTGACAAGGTAGTGGGCCGTGATGGCCGATGAAATCGTCGCGATCGACCAACCGCGCGCTTGATGGAGGGCCGCCAGATAGACCGCGGGACCGTAGAAGCCGACGCCCCAGCCGAACACCGCCACGACGAACGCGACCCAGACGACGCGCCAGCCCTGGCGATTGACTCCCTCGCTCACTTCGGTCGGCGCCACAGCACGGCGAGCTCCCGGCGCGTTTCGAAACCCAGGCGTTTGTACAAGGCCACCGCGCCGACATTGTCCGGCCGCACGTGCAGAAACGGCAGCTCGCCGCCTTCGAGCGCCAGCCGCATCAGCCGTCTTGTCAGGGCAGCGGCAATTCCCTTCCCCCTCGCCTCGGGATGAACGCAGATCGCGCTCAGCTCGACATGGCCCGGCACGCGCAGGCGCTCGCCGGCCATGGCGACGAGGCGGCTGCCCTGCCAAACGCCGAGATAGCGTCCGAGCAGCGCCGTGCGCGCTCCGAACGGACCGGGCTTGGTTGCCGCCACAAGATCCAGCATCGCCGCACTGTCGGCGGCCGTGAGCAACGTCGTCGCCACACCCACGTCGCCCGGGTCGCGGCTCGCCACCATCTGCAACAGGGGAAAGCGGTCGAGTTCTTCCCAACCAGCCGGCAGCGGCTCGACAGACGGACGAAACAGCCGCGCCTCGGTATTCACCGGCAGGTCAGCCACGAGATCAGCATAGGCCTGCTCGCTCGGCTCGGCGATCGCCGAGAACGGCGCAATATCGCGCGGGTAGTGCCGGGCGGCCCCGCGACCGAGGGCATGCGCGCGATGCGGCCCGGTGAGGGCGTGCCACACCGGGTTGTCGAGAAGGTTCACAGCTGGACGGCCTTATAGCCGTATTGGCCGATGTCGGCGACGCCGATGGAAACATCGTCGAACACGGGTTCTTCCTCCATCACTCTATAACTGGTTATACGGTTAAAATGAGGGATCAATCTTGTCAACCGGTCAACCGGTTATCAAGTCCTGACGATGAATCGCCCGATCTCTGCCTGGAGTTCGTCAACACGCGCTGTGGTGCGGCCAGGCCGAGCCCACCGACACGCTCGGGGAGCCGGAGGATCTCGCGGGGTGGATGGCCGCCACTGGCGCGCCGCGGTTGGACAAGCCGCCGGCAAGGCGTGAGTTCGAGCGGCCGCTCGAACTGCGCGAAACCGTGCCCCGCTTGCTCGACGCCGAGGCGCAGGACAAGACGGCGGCGCCCGACCTTGCCGCCTGAACGCGGCGCGAGTCCGCTGCAAGCGGCGAGGCCCCTGCGCGTGCAGCGCGCCAAGCTGCTGCCCGCCCGGACGAAACTGGCGATGGCCGATGTCGCCGCGCGCGCGAGCTTTGCCAGCCTCCGCCGCTTCAATGCCGTGTTCGCCGAAGTCTACAAGCGCACGCCGAGCGAGGTCCGTCGCCTTCGCTCCAAGCCGGCTTGGCGCCAAAGAAAAAGGCCCGGCATGCGCCGGGCCTTCTCCGCAACCGTGGCGTCGCTTACTTCTTGCCGGTCGGCGTCGACTTCCCGTCCTTCCAAATATAGATGTCGTAGACCGGGTCCTTGATGTCGCCCTTCGCGTCGTAGGTGAGCGGTCCCACGGCGGACTGGAAGGTGCCGGAACGCAGCACCTTGGCGACGGCGGCGGCGTCGGTCGACTTCGCCTTGTTGGCGGCATCGGCCCACACCTTGACGGCCGCATAGGTGAACAGCGTGTAGCCGGTCGGGTCGTAGCCCGAATCCTTGAACTTCTTCACCAGCGCCGCGTTGAACGGAAAATCCTCTGCCTTGGGCGGGAAGGACATCAGCACGCCGTTGGTTGCCGCTCCACCCAGCTTGCCGAACTCCGGATCCTCGAGCGCGTCGAAGCCGACCAGCTGGGCGCCGAAGCCCTGCTCGCGCGACTGCTTGACCAGCATGGCGGCCGCGGTGTGGTAACCGCCGAGCACGATCATGTCGATCTTGGCCTGCTTCATCTTATTGATGAGTGCGGTGAAGTCCTTGTCGGTGTCGTTGTAGGCCTCGTACATGGCGGGCTTGATGCCACCCTTCGCCAACGCCTTGACGGTCTCGTCGGCGACGCCCTTGCCGTACGGCGACTTGTCGTGGAGCACCGCGATCTTGGCGGTCTTGTTGTTCTTGATGATGTAGGCGCCGACGGTGGCGCCCTGGACGTCGTCACGGCCGCAGGTCCGGAACACCGTGGTGTTGCCCTTGGCGGCTGCGTCGTCCGTCAGCTTGATGTTGGTCGAGGCCGGGGTGATCTGGAGGATCTTGGCTTCCTTGTAGATGTCAGACGCCGGGATGGAGCTGCCCGAGCAGTAATGGCCGGCCACGAAGACGACCTTGTCGGAGACCAGCTGGTTGGCGACGGCGGTCGCCTGCTTGGGATCGCAGGCATCGTCGCCAACCTGCAGCACGAGCTGCTGTCCGTTCACGCCGCCGGCAGCGTTAATGTCCTTGACCGCCATCTCCGCGCCGCGCTTCATCTGCTCGCCGAAGGCGGCATATTGGCCGGTCATCGGCCCGACCGTCGCGATCTTGATCTGCGCATAAGCCGGTGTGGCGGCGGCGATGGCAGCCACGGCAAGCATGCCCAAAAGCCTATTCATACAGGGTCTCCCATGGTTTCCCTCCACGACCGTGGAGATCTATGTCGAGCTTAATGCCGCTCCTCCCAGCCCAGCAAGCCTTTGCGCTCGTAGAGCCAGGGATATTGCCGAACCATCTGCCGTGCGCGCGTCAGCCGGTAGGCAAAGGCGGCGATGGCGAATTGCACGAGCCAGCCCAGGAAAAAGCCGCCGATCGACCAGAGCTCGCCGCCGGCCAGGGCGTAGTCGAAGAACCGCAGCCCCATCGAGATCAGTGCCGTATAGAGCACGAGCTGTCGCAACGACCGCCAAGTGATCGCCACGCCCTGGCCGGCGGTGAACGAGGCCGGGCCGGCCAGCACGAGATTGAACAGCAGCACGACGCCCAGCGTGTTGCCCAGCCAGTCCGACATCAGCATGTCGAAGTCGCTCATTCGTGGCCGCCTTCGAGGTAGGCGGCGCGGATCTCGGGGTTGGCCAGCAGCTCCCGCCCCGTCCCGCTCAGCCGCACGCGGCCGTTGACCAGCACGTAGCCGCGGTCGGCCAGCCGCAGCGCATGAAAGGCGTTCTGCTCGACCAGGAAGATCGTCACCTTCTCCTCGCGCGCGATCCGGCCGATGGCCTCGAAGATCTGCCGCACGATCAACGGCGCCAGCCCCAGCGACGGCTCGTCGAGCAGCAGCAGCCGCGGCCGGCTCATCAGGGCGCGGCCGATCGCCAGCATCTGCTGCTCGCCGCCCGACAGGGTGCCGCCACGTTGCTCGCGCCGCTCGGCCAGCCGCGGGAACATCTCGAACACGCGCTCGAGGTCTTTCCGGAAATGGACCGGGTCGGCCACGATAGCCCCCATCTGCAGGTTCTCGAAGACGCTCATGCGCGGGAAGATGCGCCGGCCTTCCGGCACCTGGGCCACGCCGCGCAGCACGATCTCGTGGGTCGGCAAATTGGTGATGTCCTGGCCTTCCAGCCTGATCGTGCCCGACCGCGCACGCGGGCTGCCGCAGATCGTCATCAGGAGGGTCGACTTGCCGGCACCGTTGGCGCCGATCAGGGTCACGATCTCGCCCTCGGCGACATCGAGGTCGACGCCGTGCAGCGCCTGGATGGCGCCGTAGAACGTCGCCACGGCCCTGACTTGAAGCATGGCCCCCTCAGGCATCGGGGCCGCCCTCGTCGGTGCCGAGATAGGCGCGAATCACCGCCGGATCCCGTTGCATCTCGGCCGGCGCTCCCTCGGCGATCTTGCGGCCGTAATCGAGCACGACGACGTGGTCGGAGATCTTCATCACCACGCTCATGTCGTGCTCGATCAGCAGGACTCCGATGCCGTCGCCGTCGCGAATCGAGATCAGCAGATCATTGAGCTCCGCCGATTCTCGCGGGTTGAGGCCGGCTGCCGGCTCGTCGAGGCAGAGCAGGCGCGGCCCGGTGCACATGGCGCGGGCGATCTCGAGCCGGCGTTGGGCGCCATAGGGCAATTCGCCGGCCGGTCGGTCGGCATCGACCACGAGATTGATGCGCTCCAGCCAGCGCCGCGCGACCTCGATGGCTGCCGCCTCGGCGTCGCGGTAGCGCTTCAGGCCAAACAGTCCGAACACGCTCATGCCCGAAGCGCGCATCAGCTTGTTGTGCTGGGCGACCATCAGGTTCTCCAGGACCGTCATGCCGGGAAACAGGCGGATGTTCTGGAAAGTCCGCGCCACTTTGGCCTTCTGACCGATCTCGTGGCCCAGCATGCGCTCCAGCAGGTACTCGCGATCGGCGCGCAACGTCAGCCGCCCCACCGTCGGCTTATAGAAGCCGGTGATGCAATTGAAGACGGTCGTCTTGCCCGCGCCGTTGGGGCCGATGATCGCGGTGATCTGGCGCGGCCGGGCGCTGAAGGTAACGTCGTCGACCGCGACGAGGCCGCCGAATCGCATCGTGAGATGCTCGACCTCGATCAGCGGCGCGCCGTTCATGCCACGCCTCGTCGATGAACGGGCTGGTGAACCGGATGGAGTCGCACCGACGGCTCGCGGTGGGCGATCAGCCCACGCGGCCGGAACACCATGATCAGCACCATGGCGAGACCGAAGGCCACCATGCGGTAGGCACCGAGATCGCGGAACCATTCCGGCAGGCCGATCAGCAGCACCGCCGCGAGCACGACGCCGATCTGGCTGCCCATCCCGCCCAGCACGACGATGGCGAGGATGATCGCCGATTCGATGAAGGTGAAGCTCTCCGGGCTGATGAACCTCTGCTTGGCGGCAAAGAACGAGCCGGCGAAACCCGCGAACATCGCGCCGACCGCAAAGGCGGTAAGCTTGGTGTTTGTCGGATTGATGCCCAGCGCCTTGCAGGCCGTCTCGTCCTCGCGCAGCGCCTCCCAGGCGCGGCCGACCGGCAGGCGGCGGACACGCTGGGTGAAGAAGTTGGTCACCAGGGCAAGTGCCAGGATGATGTAATAGAGGAAGATGAGACGCTGGTTGCCGGAGAACGGGATGCCCATCATCTCGGCGAAGGTCTGCTTGCCGGCCGGCGCCGTCTCCGCGAACACCGCTCCGAACAGGGTCGGACCGGGGATGCTGCCGATTCCCGCCGGCCCGTTGCTGAGGTCGACCCAGTTCAGCAGGACCAGCCGGATGATCTCGCCGAAGCCCATGGTGACGATGGCGAGATAGTCGCCGCGCAGGCGCAGCACGGGAAAGCCCAGCAACAGGCCGAAGCTCGCCGCCATCATGCCGGCGAGCGGCAGCACTGACCAGAAGCCCAGCCCGTACTGCGTGCTGAGCAGCGCGTAGGAATAGGCGCCGACGGCATAGAACGCGACGTAACCGAGATCGAGCAGGCCGGCGAGGCCGACCACGATGTTCAACCCCCAGCCCAGCATGACGTAGGTCAGGATCAGGACCGAGAGGTCCATCGTCTTCTGGTCCGCAAACGGCGTCATCGGCATGATGATGGCGGCGACCAGCAGGGCGGTGCCGAACCATTTGGCCACGGCTTGCCCGACGGGAACGCCGCGCGGCGAATGACGGGCAACGGCCAGCGTATGGTTCACCCACGGCCAGACCGTGCGCAGCACGATCACGACGCCGGCCAGCACGACGAACCAGTGCAGGAAAGTCGACGGCAGCTTGAGCGGCGATGCGCCGATCACGGCCAGCACCGCGCCCAGCGCGAAGGCCGGCCAGCGCAGACCGTCGGCCGCCAGCGACAGGCCGAGCCGGCCGAAGAAAATGGTGACGATGGCGATACCGAGATCGACGAACTGGTAGTCGAACGTCAGGCCTTTGCCGATGTCGTAGGTGCGGAAGCCGACGATGAAGATGCCGAGGCCGGCCGCCACCAGCGCGGTGAGTCCCGCGTCCTTCAGATGGTGTTGCAGACGCGGCCCCATCGGCTCAGACCTTCTCGATCTCCGGTTTGCCGAGCAGTCCGGTCGGCCGGAAGATCAGCACCAGGACGAGGATGCCGAAGACCGCGACGTCCTTGTACTCGCTCGAGAAATAGCCGGCCCAGAAGACCTCGATCAGGCCGATCAGCAGCCCGCCCAGCATGGCGCCGGCCAACGACCCGATGCCGCCCAGCACCGCCGCGGTGAAGGCCTTGATGCCGGCGAGGAAGCCGATGAAGAAATCGACGATGCCGTAGTACATCAGGAACATCATGCCGGCCACGGCGGCCAGGGCGGCGCCCATGACGAAGGTGAGCGAGATGGTGCGGTTGACATCGACTCCGAGCAGCGAGGCCATCTTCATGTCCTGCTCGCAGGCGCGCTGCTGGCGGCCGAGCGGCGTCGAGGCGATCAGCCAGGAGAAGCCCGCCATCAGCGACACGGTCACGACGACGATGATGATCTGCAGCCAGGTCACGCGCACGTCGAAGCCGTCGGCGCTGAACACGTTGAAGCCGCCCTCGACGATCTGGCCGGCCGGCTTGGGCCGTGCGCCCTGGGCCAGCTGAACGTAGTTCTGCAGCATGATCGACACGCCGATCGCCGAGATCAGCGGCGCGAGCTTGAACGAGCCGCGCAGCGGCCGGTAAGCCGTGCGCTCGATCGCCCAGCCATAGATGGCGGTGAAGGCCATGGCGAGCAGCAGCACCAGGACGATCGCGACCGCGCCCGAGCCGATGCCGAGCTTGGCGCAGATCAGGAAGCCGATGAGGGAGATGAAGGCGCCGATCATGAAGACTTCGCCGTGCGCGAAGTTGATCATGCCGATGATGCCGTAGACCATCGTGTAACCGATGGCGATCAAGCCGTAGATGGCGCCCAGCGTGATGGCGTTGATCAGCTGTTGTGAAAAATACGCCATGCCTTTGCTTTCCCCCTTACCCTGCGACCTACGACGCTTCCGGCAAGCCATGCAAGCGAACTATTCACCGGCTCCGGGAGGAATTGAATAGACGACCTGAATTGGTCCGCCTGCAAATCGCGGACCACATCGGCCTGGTCACGGGGATGATCCGGGGGTGGCTTGAGCGCGGGTGAACCTCGCGCGGCGGGGCAGCTCTCCACCCGAGGAGGCGGCGTTGGCTATCGGGCGCGGGCCCTTCCCGGCTCGATTTCCGCAAAAGACGTGACGATTCCGCGCGTCGTGGACGGCCGCCTATCGATCACGCCGGAGCTTCCGGCGTGCCAAGCACCGCCCGACGGCGATGGCGTCGCGACATCGCAATCAGGCGCACGATGGCGGCGGCCAGCACCAGGGCGGCCATCGGCCAGTAGAAGCGGTCAAGCGGCACCCTTTTGCCGATCGCTGTGGCAAAGCTGATCCAGATGTACCAGCCGCCGACGAGGTGCAGCAGCCGCCATTTGCGCGGACCGAGCCACGCCGCCGTGCGATCGAACGACGTCGCCGTCATCGCGGCGATGAACAGGTAGGCCGTGCCGGCCAGCACGATGGTCGTGAGGTTGGTGAGCTTCCAGAACAGCTCATTGTCCAGGGAGGCGAGTTCCAGGATCGCGGCGAGATGGATGAAATGCGACACGGCGAAGGAGACGCCGAGATAGCGCCGGTTGCGGCGCTGCCAGCGCGTGGCGTCCGACGGTATCAGCCCAACCAGCGCACCGGCGGTGAAGGCCATGACGAACAGCACCAGCGAGGTTCGCGCTGTCGCCCGGATCACCAGGCGGATGCCCTCTACATCGCCAGCATGCTCCGCCAGAAGCCAGAGCGACATCGCCGCCAGCAACAGCGACAACAGGCCGACCAGCCGCCATCCGTTCATCGACCGCCTCCCCGCAACCCCGCCGTGCGCTTGAGCCGTCGGCTGAACCCGATGACATGGAATGCCAGCAGGCCGACCAACGCGACCTCGCCGGCCGCCGCCAGCAGCACCAGCAAAGGCGCGCCCTGGACAAAGAGGCCGGCGCGCAAGATGCCGGCAGCGATCGAAGCCATCAGTCCGCTGAGGCAGACCGTGAAAGCCAGCAGTGAGCGACGGAAGGCAAACCAGCCGACGGCGCCCACCGCGATCGCCGCGATGAAGGCGTAGCGGTCGACTAGCGGCGCCAGCGCCGGGAGGGCGCCGTCATCCAGCCACATCGCGCGCAGCCGCATGGCGACGAAGGTGACGGCCACAGTGACCAGCAGCGTGACCCAGGTACGCCGCGCCTGGCGGTCGACGGCGTCCGCGGCAAATTGAGCGGCGATCTCGCGGGCGACACCGAAGCGTTCGACGGCGCGACGTTCGGCGTCTGGCGACGGCCACGCCGGATCGGCCTCTGCCGCGTCGCGCAGATGATCCTCGACTTCGCTCGCCAACCGGCGCGCCAACGCCGGATCGAAATCAAGCTCGTGCCGCAGCGACGCAACGTACTCGTCGATCACGCCGGCCATGCGCGCCCTCCCAGCAACGTGTCGACGGCCCGCGAAAAGCGGCTCCAGACCTTTCGGCGATCGGCCAGCGCTGCCGTACCTGCCTTGGTCAGCGAATAGACGCGACGGCGGCGGCCTCCGGGCGGTGTCGTCCAGGTGCTCGAGAGCAGGCCCGCCTGCTCCAGCCGATGGAGCGCGGGATAGACCGTTCCTTCCGGCAGATCGAAGGTGCTGGTGCTGCGGTTCTTGATGGCTTCAATGATGGCGTAGCCGTGCGCCGGGCCCGTCTCGAGCGCAGCAAGGACGATGGCATCGAGGTGCCCTTTGAGCATTTCAGCTTCCATACCTAGCGACACTAGGTATGCGGAGTCACTGAGTCAAGCCACTTGAACTTCGACGCCGAAAACCGGTTAGTGCGCCGATGGACACTTCTACTTTGGACGTCATCGTCATCGGCGCCGGCCCTGCCGGTCTCGCCGCGGCCACCGAAGCCGCCCGTGCCGGCCTGAAAGTTCTTTGTCTCGACAAGCTTGCGCCGGGCGGCGCGCTGATCAACCTCACCACGCTGCACGACTACAAGGAAGGCTCGGACGGTCCGCAGATCGCCGCGCAGCTTACCGATGATGCGACCGCTGCCGGAGTCGAGATCGGCTTCGGCGAAGTCGTGCGCCTGTCCGGAAGCGGCCCTTGGACAATCGAGACGGCCGAAGGCGAGAGCCATACCGGCCGTGCCATCGTCATCGCCACCGGCCTCGCCAAGGGCCGGCTCGGTCTGCCCGGCGAAGACGACTATGAAGGCCGCGGCCTGTCCCATTGCGCCTCCTGCGATGGCCCGCTCTATGCTGGGCAGCCAGTCATCGTCGCCGGTGCCGGAGGCTGGGCGCCTCACGAGGCCGAGGAGCTGAAGGCATTCGCCAGCGAAATCACCGTCGTCGACACGGTGGCGGCCAAACTGCCCGACGGCGTGCGCCATCTCGAGGGGCGCATCGTGGCGCTGGAAGGCAGCAATGGGCTGCAGTCGGTCGTGGTCGAGAGCGGCGGCGCGCGGCAGACCATTCCGACCAGCGCAGTGTTCGTCTATGTCGGCCAATCTCCCGCTGCGGAATTCGTACCGGATTCGCTTGCACGCGACGCCACCGGGCATATCGTTGTCGACCAAGAGGGCCGGAGCTCCGCCGCCACGCTGTTCGGCGCGGGCGACGTGCGGGCTGGCGCACGCTACTATCTGGCCGACGCCATCGCCGACGGCCAGCGTGCCGGGCAAGCCGTCGTGGCGGCCCTGGCCAAGACCTATTGAAGAGGAGTGATCATGCGTATCGTCAATCCCAGCTTCGGACTGTCCGCCGCCGCCGGCGCGACCGTGGCGCTGAAGCCGGTCAACTGGAAGACCGACGCCATCGCTCTGGTCTCCAACTCCAAGCCCAACGCACGAGAACTGCTGTCGGGCATCCGCGACAAGCTCAGCGCCTTCCGGGCGGTCGACAATATCGACTTCCTGTCGAAGAACAGCGCCAGCCAAGGCGCCCCCAAGGACCTGCTCGAGAAGGTCGCCGCCAACTACCGGGGCGCGCTTCTAGCCATAGCCGATTGAGGAAGCTGTTCATCGTGGAGTTTCCACGACAGCATTGAACTCGAGAAGCTCGGCATCACGGCCTACGTGATCGCCACTGAAACTTTCAAGCCGCTCGTCCTGGCCCAGGCCAAGGCGCGCAAGGTCGAACCGCGATTGATCGTCGTCAAGCACCCGATCGGCGGCCTGAACGCCGACGAGCTGCGTGAACGCATCGAAGCCGCAACCAAGGGATTGTCCGAGGCGACCAAGACATGAAGGACATGGCCGAGCAGGAAATCATCGAAATCGGCGATCTCGACGTCGAGGCGTTCAACGAACTCGCCGTCGAGCAGGGTTGGAGCGACGGCATGCCGCTCTTTATCCCGACCGAGGAAAAGGTGGCGAAGTTCGTCGAGACGGTGCGTGGCGACAACCGCCCCTACCCGGCCGTTCCGCCGCGCCAGATCGTGCCGACCCTGCAGAGCCTTGCCGCCAATGCCGTGATGGCGGGCTGCAAGCCGGAATACTTTCCGGTGGTGACGGCGGCGATGCGCGGCGTGCTCGACCCCGAGTACAATCTGCACGGCACGCTTGCCACCACGCATTCCTGCGCGCCCATGGTCATGGTGAGCGGACCGATTCGCCAACAGCTCGGCATCAATTGCGGCTCGAACTGCTTCGGCCAAGGCTGGCGGCCCAACGCCACGATCGGCCGCGCGCTCGGCCTCATGCTGCTCAATATCGCCGGCGCCAAGCCGGGCGAGATGGACCGCTCGACCCAGGGCAATCCCGCCAAGTACACCTTCTGCTTCGGCGAGAACGAGGAGGAGAATCCCTGGGCGCCTTATCACGTGCAGCGCGGCTTCGCGCCCGGCGACAGCGTGGTGACGGTGATGTCGGGCGAAGGCCCGCATAATCTCAACGACCACGGCAGCACCACCGGCAACGGCCTGCTGACGACGTTTGCCGCCAGCATGTCGACGCCCGGCGCCAACACGGTCTACGGCAAGGGCCCGATGTTCGTCATCATCGGCCCCGAGCATGCCGCGACCCTGAAGCGCGACGGCTACACCATCGACAGCATCCGCGAGGAGCTGTTCAAGCGCTCGCGCATCCATGCCTCGCGGATCTCGGAAGAGAACCAGGACACCTACATCAGCACCGGCCACAAGCCGGACGGCGACTGGTTCACCATCGGGCGTTCGCCGCAGGACATCCACATCACCGTGGCCGGCGGGCCGGGCAAGCATTCGGCGTTCATCCCGTCCTTCGGCGGCACGACCGTCGCCTGCGTGCGCATCGCCGGATGAGCGCTGATGAGCGTTGAGTGGTGCGGCTGGCCGATCGTCGATGACGGGGCGAGCTGGGAGACCGCGCAGCAGATCCTGAGCGATGCCGAGCTGTCGGACGGCCTGCCGCTGGTGCCGCCGACCCGCCGCCGCCTCGAGGCAATGGTCGGAGGTGTTGCAGGCCGCAGCGGCTCGCACGGCCAGATGCCACCCCTGTTCGGCGACATCACGCCCGAGTCGATCGCCTACCAGTGCGTCATCGCCGGCTGTCGCCCGGCCGAGCTGCCGGTCGTTCTGGCGGCGGCCGAAGCGATCCTCGAGCCTGATTTCAATCTTTTGGGCATCGCCACCACCACCGGAACGGCCTGCGTGGCGCTTTGCGTGCACGGCGCCATCGCCCGCCAGCTCGGGCGTCAATGCCGGCACCAATTGCCTGGGCCCCGGCAACCGCGCCAACGCCAGCATCGGCCGGGCGCTGCAGCTCAGCCTCCGCAACGTGGGTGGCGCGCGCTCCGATGTCGGCGACATGGCGACCATGGGCCAGCCCGGCAAGTATACGCTGTGCTTCGCCGAGCGCGACGACGGGCCCTTCCCCACCCTCGACCGCGCGCCGCGGCCTGGGCGGCGACGCGAGCGCGATCACGGTGATGGGCATTTCGGGGACCGCCGAAGTGCTGCCCGGCGACGGCGAGGGCGCCACGCCCGAGGCCATCCTCTCGCCGATCGCGACGGCGATGCGGGCGGCCATCGTCATGTCGAGCATGAGCCGCAGGAACGAGCGCGGCGAGCAGGTCTTCCTGCTGCCGCTCGAGATGGCGCAGAAGATCGTGCGCCACGATGGCTGGGATATCGCCCGCGTGCAGCGCTACCTGTTCGACGAGGGCCAGGGCGTGGCGCGTGCGCCCGACGCCATCCATGCCATCGTCACCGGCGGCGCGGGCTACAAGATGAGCTACCTGCCGATCTGGGGCGGCGGCTCGCAGACGGTGACGCGGGCGCTCTGAAGACGCCTCCGCGCGCCTTACACAGGCCGGAAACCAAACTCTCATCGCGCGGTCATCTCACTGACATCGCCGCAGATCACATCGACTGCAGCTCTGCTCTCTATTGGAGATCGCGATGTCCCGCCGCGCCGTCAGTCGCCGCCATTTCACCTTCGCCGCCGCGGCACTTGCCGCCCCGGTCGTGCTGCCGCGGGCCTCGCTCGGCGACGACGCGAAGGTCGACCTCGTGCACACGTGGTCCGGCGCCGACCATCCCGTCCAGCGCGTCATCCGCGCCTTCAACGACAAGGGCACCGGCGTGACCGTGGTCAGCCGGCAGGACGGCACGACCTACGAAGCCATCACCCAGAAGGCGATGTCCTCGATCGCGGCCGGTCGCGGGCCATCGCTGATGACGACCGGCTGGAAGCTGGGCGATTTCGCGCGCCGCACCCTGGGCGCCCAGGACTTTCGCCAGATCTTCGGCGCCGAGCGCAGCGAGGCGCTGCTCGCCAAGTTCCGCCCCCAGATCCGGCCACTCGCCGCCATCGGCGGCGTGCCGATCGGCCTGCCGTGGTCGATGAGCACGCCGGTTCTCTACATCAACCAGACGCTGTGGACGGCGGCCGGCCTCGATCCCACGGCCGAGCCCAAGACCATGGAAGACCTCTATCCCATGGTGCACCAGCTGCAGGAACGCACCGGCAAGCAGGGCCTCTGCTACGAGGTCAACGAGTGGCTGCCGCAGAGCTTCATCCAGAACGCCGGCGGCGATGTCATAGACGCCGAGGGCAAGCCGGTGATGGACAGCCCGGCCGCGGTGAAAGGCATCGAGGCGTTCGTCCAGCCGCGCCGCGACAACCTCTGGCGGGTCATGACGATTCCGGAGATGCTCGCCGCCTTCCAGGCCGGCGCCATAGGAGTCATGGCGACCTCGTCGGCCCGACAGTCCGGCGTGCGCCAGTCGGCCAGCTTCGATCTGCGCCTGATCCAGTTTCCGGGACTCGCGGGCCAGCCGCGCCGCATGAACTCGGGCGGCAACTTCCTCGCCGTCTATTCCAAGGTCAAGGAACAGCAGGAGGGCGCCTACAAGTTCATGGAGTTCCTGACCAGCCGCGAAGCCTTCGAGATCTGGCTGGCTACCGGCTATCTCAACGTCACCACCAACGATATCCCGGTCCGTCCCGGCAACGAGGCTGCCCAGGGCCAGATGGAAGGCGGGCTCACCAGCGAGACAGTGTGGCCCGGCGCACGCGGCCTGGAAGCGCTCACGGTGCATATCGACTGGATCACCAAGATCGTGAACGGCGCCGTCTCGGTACCCGACGGGCTGCGCGGCAGCCGCGAGGCGGTCGAGAAGCTCACCGCCGCATGACGCTGGCTTGGCGGCGCCTCGGCCAGTCGCCCTGGCTGTTCGCCGGACCCGTCGTCGCCGCCGCGGTCGCCTTCGTGTGGCTGCCCATGGCCGCGACCCTGGCGCTGTCGTTCTTCGACTGGAGCCTGCTCAAGCAGGAAGGCACCTGGCGCGGCCTCGACCACTATCGCAGCACGCTCGCGAACCCGGACTTCCATCTCGCGCTTGTCAACACTGGCGTCTATCTCGCGGCCCTGCTGCCGCTGCAGGTGGGCGTTCCGCTGGTGCTGGCCTTCGCCCTGGCGCGGGTGCGGGCAAAGACCGCCGGGCGCCTCTATCGCACCGCCCTCTTCGCCCCTTCGGTGCTTTCCTTCCCGGTCGCGGCAGTGGTGTGGTTGTGGCTGTTCAATCCGACGGTCGGCTTCCTGAACACGCTCACCGGTTCGCTGGGCGTGCCGCCGCAGCGCTGGCTGAGCGATCCCGACCTCGCGATCTGGAGCGTGATCGCCGTCACCTTCTGGAAGAGCTTCGGCCTCAACCTGCTGATCTTCCTGGCGGCGCTCGCCAACGTGCCGGCCGACGTCACCGAGGCGGCGCGCATCGACGGCGCCGGCCCGTTCCGCCAGGCCGTCGACATCGAGCTGCCGCTGATCTCGCCCGCGCTCTTCTTCGCCCTCGTGACGACGATCATCATCGTGCTCGACGAGATCGTGGGCGCGGTCGACGTGCTGACCGAAGGCGGGCCCTACCGCACCTCGAGCAACCTGCTCTACTTCCTCTACGAGCGCGGCTTCCGCCACTTCCAGTTCGGCGAGGCGGCGGCCATCGCCGTGATGATCGCCGCGATCGTGGCCGGCGTGACCTGGGCGCAGTTCCAGTTCGGGGAACGCCATGTCCACTACGACTGACGCCCTCGCCCTGCCGCGCCGCACCGCATCGGCTGCCCGCTCGGCGCGTCCGGCGCCGCGCCGCGCCGGCGGCCAGCTCCTCCTGCACGCGGCCTTCGTCATCGCCTGCCTCGCCACGCTGTTCCCTCTGGCCTGGATGCTGCGCACGGCATTTGCCCCCTCGCACGACGTGTTCCGCGCCACGCTCTCGCTGTGGCCCGACCACGCGACGCTCGGCAACTTCGCCGCCGCCTTCCGCCTCCATCCGGTCGGCACCTGGTTCGCGAATTCGGTCGTGGTGGCGGGCGCCATCACGCTCGGCAAGCTCGCACTCTCGGTACCAGCCGCCTTCGCCTTCGGCGTGATGGCCTTCCGCGGCCGCGATACGGCCTTTGCGCTGGTCGTCGGCACCATGACCGTGCCGTACGTGATCACCCTGCTGCCGACCTATGTCGCGGTGGCGAGCGTCGGTCTCTACGACACCTTGACCGGCGTGATCGTGCCCATGGTCGGCCATTGCGGCTTCGTCGTGTTCTTCCTGCGCCAGGCCTTCAAGTCCCTGCCCCGCGAGCTCTTTGAAGCCGCCCGCATCGACGGCGCCGGACCGTGGCGGCAGATGCTCGGCATCGCGCTTCCGAATGTCTGGGGCGCCGTGGCGGCCATGGCGGTGCTGTCGTTCCTGGGCGCCTGGAACCTCTATCTGTGGCCGCACCTCATCCTCGATGCGAGCGAGCACAAGACCCTGTCGATCGGCCTGAAACTGTTCGCGACCACCGGCGAGCAAGGCGGCGAATGGGGCCCGCTGATGGCAACGGCGCTGCTGGCCGCCCTGCCGGTGGTGGCGCTCTACCTGGTGGCGCAACGCCAGCTCATCTCGGCCTTCGCCACGTCGGGCATGCGCTGACCTCACGGTGCCTCGTAGGCAATGTACCTGGCGATCTTCCAGCTGCCGTCGGGCTGACGTCGAAACACGTCGAGCCCGGGCTCGCGCGATTCCGCCGTCTTGCCGCCGGCGCTCGCCACCTTGAGCGTCCACACGACGCGCGCAATCGCCATGTCGCCCGACACGATGATCTCCCGGATATCGAGCCCATAGGAAAAGGTCTTCGCCGGATCGGCCAGCGACCGCCGCAGAAGCCCGCACAGCGTCGCATAATCGCGCTCGGGAAATCCGCGGTAGTCGTAGACGAGATCGGGGGCGAAGAGATCGCAGATATGCGACGCGTCACGGGCGTTGAACGCGTCCGTCCATTTCGCCAAGGCGGCGCGGATCGCGCGTTCGGACTGATCGGCGGACTTCGCCCGCGCCGACGACCACGCACCGCCCAGCAGGCAAGCGGCGGCCAGGCTCGCCAGCCAGCGGCGCGCTAGGCCTTCCAGGCGAGCCATTCGCTGACACCGCGGCCCATCACCCCTTCGAGGTCCGGGCCTTTCAGCCACGGCAGCTCTTCGGTGAACATCGTGACGCCCTGGCGATAGCTGCAGGGCAGCCGGGAGAAGTCCGTCCCCCAGAAGGTGCGCTTCGGACCGAACGAGTCGAAGACGCGGCGAATGTGCGGATGGACCGAGCGGAAGGGATAGGTCTTGTCGGCGGCATAGCACGGCATCGCCGAAACCTTGGCCGCCACGTTGGGTCGCTTGGCGAGCGCCAGCACCTTGTCGAGGGTGGCGAAGTTCTGGGCCTCGGTGACGTCCTTGCCGCTCTTGAGGCCGAGATGGTCGAGCACCAGCCGCAGGCCCGGGTAGCGCTCGGCGACCTTGTCGGCGAGATGCATGTACTCATGATGGAACAGCACCATCGCCGGGATCCCGTGTTTCTCCAGCTCGCCCCACACCCAGTCGAAGCGGCCGTCGAGCAGCGGCTGACGCAGCACTTCGGTGTGAAAGGTGAGGCGCACGCCCAGCATGCCCTTCTGCTTCTTCCAGCCCGCCAGCACATCGCGGGCGCCCGGCGCGTCGGGATCGAAGCGGCCCATGATGCAGAAGCGGTCGGGATGGCTTGTCGCGGCATCGATGGCGAGGTCGTTGCGGTCACCCTCCCACGACGGCGGCACGAGGACGGCGCCGTCGACGCCCGCCTTGTCCATCTCGGTCAAAAGCTCTTCCTTGCCGAGCGGCGAACGGTGCGGCTCGGCGCGCGCGGGCCACGGACGTTCGGGTGTGTTGGCGCCCCAGATATGGACCTGTGCATCGACGATCTTCATCGTTTTCTCCCTAGCGCCAGCCCAGCGCGCTGCGCAGCAGCCGTGCGATCAGCCACATGCCGAAGCCCCACAGCGCATAGACCAGCGGCACCACGACGAGGCCCGGCATGCGGAAGCCGCCGCCCATCGGCGCGCCCTTGAGCGGCAGCACGGCGAACCAGTTGACGAGCGTGACGACGATGGCGGCGAACAAGATCCAGCCCAGCGCGCCGTCGAGGGGGCGGGGCAGCCGCGGCACCAGGAAGGCGGCGGCCATGCCCCACAGCCCGCCCCAGAAGGCCAGCGACAGGATGGCCGGCACGCCAAAGGGCGGCACCGGCCGCAGGCTGTAGAGCGGCGCGCGGGCATAGCCCAGTTCGTTGGCGATCCAGAAGCCGAGCTGATGGAAGACCAGCACGCTCAGCGCGCCGGCGACGAAGCCCACAAGCGCGGTGCGCAGGCAGGCGTTCATGACGCTTTCCCTCCCGGCGGCCGGCGGTCGCGCCACGGCGCGGCGCGCTCGAGCTCGGCTGCCAGCGAGAACAGCATTTCCTCGGCACCGTAGCGGCCGACGAAATGCATGCCGATCGGCAGCCCGTCGTCCGTCCACGCGAGCGGCACCGACATTGCCGGCACGCCGGTGGCATTGCAGACCGCCGTGAAAGAAATCATCGGCGCCAACCCCTGCTGATACTGCTCGAGCGTGCCGTCCATCCGCACCGTGCCCAGCGGCAGGTGGGTGCGCGCGATGGTGGGCGACAGCAGCACGTCGTGCGTTTCGAAGAACTGGCCGAGCTGCCGGCTGGTGCGGTGGAAAGTCTGCACCGCCCGGATGTATTCGTGGGCGCTGATACCCTGCCCGATCTCGGCGTGGAGACGGGTCACCGGTTCGAGATCGTCCGGGCCCGGCTTGCGGCCGCCGCCGCGCACCTCGATGTTGGTGAAGGTGTTGGCGCACATCACCGTGCCGAAGGCCGCCGCCGTTGCTTCGGCGTCGTAGTCGGGTGCGGCCTCCTCGACCTGATGGCCGAGCCCTTCCAGCATCCGGGCCGTGCGCTCGACGGCGGCGATCAGAACGGGAGCGAGCGGCCCATCACCCACGGCCCTCCGCATGAACGCCACCCGCAGCCGGCCCCGCGGGCGCTGCGTCGCCGCCAGGAAGGAGCCGGCCGGCGGCGCGCGATAGGGATCGCCGGGCTCGCCGCCCGCTACCGCATCGAGCAAGGCCGCGCTGTCGCGCACGGAGATCGACACGCAATGCTGCGCGCCCGCGCCGGCCAGGGTCTCGCCGATCGGCGCCAGGCTCACCCGCCCGCGCGAGGGCTTCAGCCCGAACAGGCCGCACAGCGACGCCGGGATGCGGATCGAGCCGCCGCCATCGGTGGCATGCGCCATCGGCAGGCCCCGCGCCGCCACGATCGCCGCGGAACCGCCCGACGATCCGCCGGGCGAGAGATCGGCGCGCCACGGATTAACCGTCGCTCCGCCGAAGGCGGGCTCGGTGGTGGGGGCCAGCCCCAACTCGCTGGTGTTTGTCCGGCCGACGATCACCAGGCCGGCGCGGCGCATGCGCGCGACCGCCGCGCTGTCGCTCGCGGCGACCGGCTCCTTGGCAAAGAACCGCGACCCCAGGGTCGTCGGCGTGCCGGCGCAATCGGCCATCAGTTGCTTGACGACATAGGGCACGCCGCAGAAGGGCCCCTCGCCCGCCGCCGCGACCGATTTTTCCAGAAGAGCGCCTTCATAGAAATCGGTGATGGCATTCAGCGATCCGTTGAGTGCGCGAAGCCTGTGCAGCGTGCCGTCCAACAGCTCGCGGGCACCGAGCTTGCGTGTCTTGACCAGCTCGGCGACGGCGAGCGCATCGTGAGTCGCGAAAAGATCGTCCACCTAGTTCCGCCAGCGCTCGAGATTGGCCGCGACAAAGGCGTCGTCGTTCAGCTCGGGATAGGTGGCGTAGAGCCGATCGATGCCGGCGCTCTGTCCTGGGCTCAGCGTCTCGTGCGGATCGAGGCATTCGATCGAGGTCAAAAGCCCCTGGCGCCGCAGGATCTCGTGGCAGCCCGGAATGCAGCCGGCGAAGTCATGGTCGACGTCGAAGACGACGCTGTTGCAGTCGGTGACGAAGGAATCGAGCGCCAGCACCTCGGGCGGAATGGCGCCGGCCGACACCGAGAGCTTGAGCTGCTGCAGCAGCTTGACGGCGCCGCGGGTCCAGACGCTCCAATGTCCCAGCAGTCCGCCCTGGAAACGCAGGGTGACCTCGCGATTGCCGGTGCGCACCACCATGGGCGTCAAGAGATCGGCCACGATGTGATCGTCGTTGCCGGTATAGAGCGTGATGCGGTCCTCGGCCTGGGCCTGCACGATGCCGACGGCGACGTCGAGCGTGCGATAGCGGTTGAACGGCGCCACCTTGATCGCCACCACATTGTCGATGGCCGCGAAGCGCGCCCAGAAGGCGCGCGACAGCGCGATGCCGCCGACCGCGGTCTGCAGGTAGAAGCCGATCAGCGGCATCTCCCGGGCGATCGCCGTGCAATGCTCGATCAGCTCGTCCTCGCTGGCGCCGTTGAGCGCCGCCAGCGACAAAAGGACGGCGTGATAGCCCAGCGCCCGGGCGGTGCGCGCTTCCTCGACCGCCTGCGCGGTCCTGCCGACGGCGCCCGCGATCATGACCAGCGGGCGGTCGGTCCAGTCGCGTGCGGTCTCGATGGCAAGCTCCAGCACCGGGCGATAGAGCCCGACCTCGCGAATGGCGAATTGCGTCGAATGCACGCCGACCGCCAGGCCACCGGAGCCGGCATCGATGTAATAACGGCTGATGGCGCGCTGCGACTGCGTGTCGAACTGGCGATCGGGTCCGAGCGCCAGCGGATGGGCCGGAATCACCGAGCCTTGCCGCAGCAGGCTGAGAACCGGCGCCGGCAGGTCACGCCAATGGAGGGCTTTGTCTGGGATCATGTCGCCATCCTAGTGCCTAGGTCGATCGCGTGTCATCGGACCGCCGGGCCCCGCGCCGCCCACGCCCGATCCATCGCTTGCCGCGCGATCCTCGCGAGCGGGCGGGCCATGGCGGGGGTTTCCGCAGTTCCCGCTAGCGTTTTGCCGATCTCGAGCCCAGCGCGGGACGGCTGCTGCCAGGATCTTGTCGTTCCCGCAATTTCCGCAAGCGATACGCCAACCTTGCGACCAGCGCGGGGCGGCCGCCGCCGAGATCTTGTAATTCCCGCAATTGCCGCAAGCGAGATGCCAACCTCGCGGACCGGCGCGGGACCGCCGACGCCGGGATCTTGCAATTCCCGCAATTTCCGCAAGCGATATGCCAATCTCGCGGCCCAGCGCGGGGCGGCCGCCGCCGGGATCTTGTAGTTCCCGCAATTTCCGCAAGCGATATGCCAATGGCGGTGGCTTGGCGTGGCAGGCGCGCGAAGGAGAACAGCGCGAGTTTGAATCGTGGCGACCGGAAATTCTTCGCACCGCATGGAGGTCCGGAATTCCAGGCGCGGCCGCGTGCAGTGCCCCGAACGATGGCGCTGCGGGAGATCATCCAGGCGTGCGAGCATGATGCCGATCCTGTCCAGGTGGGGCTCACAGAACATACGCCACAACATTGCTCAGGAACGTCAAGGATAAGACGTGCGCGATGGCTGCACTTCGGGTTCGCAAGACAATTCCTGCGTACCGGCATAGGGGGCCCAGGAGAACGCTCAGCGTCGGCGGTACACCACGAACAGGACACGCGCACCGGCGATGCTAGCGGAGTGCTAGCAGGCGCGCCGGCGAAAGTCAGGGACCTGCACGTGAGCCCTCCAGAATCTATGCGTCCTTCCGCGACGACGAACCTCCGAGGCCCTGGAAATCGCCGATGTTGGCACGCCGGCGATCCTCAGGGTCGGCGAAGTTGCGCGCGACGCTTTTTTCCAGCAGATCGAGTTCCTGGCGCAACGCCGCGGTACGGGCTTGCGGCAGGCGTTCGATGAGATGGCCCAGCATCGCTCTCAACCGCCGCGCCACCTGGATGCTGGAGCCGCCGTATTGGCGGGCCTCAGTCAATGCAAGGTCGACGATGTCCTCCCAGTTCGGTGTCGGAAAGACCAGCCGCAATGCGCCGCCACGATCGGTCACGCGGCCGCTGTCGAGGTTCTTGCCGCCGGCATAGCGCAGCAGGCGGTGGATCTGGTCGATCGCCAGCACGGCGGTCGTCGGATCGTTTATGGCAGGCGACAGCGCGCGCGCGGCGATGTCGACCATGATGCGGAAGGCGAACAGCGGATCCTGGCGAATCGTGCGCTCCGCGCCGAACGCCACCATCGCGTTTATGGTTTTGTCGTCGATCTTCGCGTCGGCCGGATAGATGCGGGCCAGCGGATCGTCGGTCGAGATGAAGTCGCCGACCTGGGCGATCAATTCGATCGTGCAGCCGTTCCGAGCAGCCAATGCCACGAGATCCCGCGTGCCGAAGGCAAGCAAGGTGCCTGAGGATCCGAGCCGCCTTACAATCCGGCTCCCCCGTGCCGACAGGTCGGCTGCACCATCGCTCGGTCGGTCCGACGCATCGAATGTGCGCTCGTAGACGCTGTCGAAGGCCGCCCTTCCGTCGCCGAAAATCTGCTGCAGGACGGCGACAGGCCGAAGGCCCAAACCGACCTGCTGCACGAACCAGAAGAACACCAGGATGCTGGCGACGTTGCCGAGGATTGCGATCATGATGAGAACCGAAGGCCGCTCCTCTCGCGTGAGGTTTGCCAAGGCGACCAACGTGATGCCGAAGGCGAAGACGAACAGGCTGGTGCTGAATTTCATCTGCCAGCGGCTGAAGGTCAGCCGGATCAGGCGTGGCGTGATCTGGCCGCTGGCGAGCTGGACGGCAAGCAAAAGCGCCGAGACGGCATAGACCACGAAGGTGAGCATCGAGGAGGCGAACGCCGCCATCGAGGCCCGCAAGCCGTCGATGTCGGCCTCATCGAAGCGCGGCCAGGGCGGATTTGGCACGAACCACAGGATCAGCTTCGCGAACAGCCAAGCGCCAAAGATGGCGAGCGACGGGAACAGCCAGAACGAAGTCCTGACGAACTCGCTCGCGCGGTACCTGTTCAACCAGCTCATCAATGCCCCCGACCGGCTGGGACGGCGAGCCAGCCCGCCGCAACATAAGTGACGCCGAGTGTGATGGGAACGGCAAGCGCCACCATCACCATGGCGCGGGGATCGGGCGGCGTGACGAGAAGCGGCGCCAGGGCGGCGCCGAGGTTTCGCGTGCAGGCGCCGAGGCTCAGCACACTGCGCTGGCCGGCCGGCAGGCCGGCGCCGACGGCATGGGCGCCCAGTATCAGGCCGACGGCATAGAGCAGTTGTGCAACGATGGCGTAGCTGCCGATCGCTCCCACGAAGCCCTCGAAATAGCGCACGCCGATGGCCGCCAGCAGCAGGAGGGTGGCGGCGTTCGAGACCGGCCGCACGATCCGCAGCAGCCGGACGGCAAGGATCGGCGCCACTGTCTTGATGGCGATGCCGGCAGCCATCGGCAGGAAGAGCAGCACCAACAGCGGCTTGGCCACCGTCCACGGATCGACCGACAGGCCGGGAACGATGACCGGCACGGCGAGCGGCATCAGCAGGACCGTGCCGACGGCGGCGATCAGCATGAAGGCTGCGGTATAGGCCAGGTCCCCGCCCGCGCGGCGCACCATCATCGGCAGGAACGGCGCGGCGGGCGCCAGGCCGATCAGCAACAGGCCGGTGGCATAGGGCTGAGCGATCGGCAACAGCCGCGTGATCAGCCAGGCAAAGGCGGGGCAGAGCAGCCAGTCGAGCAGCGTGGCGGTCACGACGAAGCGCAGATCGCGGAGCGGCGCGAGGGCGGCCTTGAGGTCGGTCTCCAGGCCGATCGCCAGCAGATTGCCGACCATGAAGGCGACGACGGACACCTTGAGCACGGACCCGGCGATTTGCAGGATGTCGCTCATGCAATCGGCTGCTTTCCGGCGACCGCTCGGCCGCGACTCAGGCCTCCAGGGCCGCCTCGATGCGGCCTTGGCGGATTGCCTTGACGAACGCGCGGTGATCCTTGTGCGCCTGGTCGGCGTATTCGACGGCGAACTCGGCGATCGCGTCGTCGAAAATCTCGCTGGCGCCCATGTAGCCCGCGATCATGGCGGCGTCGCCCGAGCGGGCATGCGCCCGGGCCAGCGCCCAGCCACAGACGCGGCCGTAGGCCCGGAGGTCGCCGGCATCGAAATCCTCGATGATCGCGCTGATCTTCATGTCGCGCAGCTGGCGCACATAGCGGTCGCGACCATCGATGCCCCGTGTCCATCCCAGGAAAAGATCGCTCGCCGACTGCATCAGGCGCTGGCCGACGACAACCCGTTCGCCATGGTTGGCGTGTCGGCTCTTGCCGGCATAGGGTTCGAGCACGGACGCCGTCGCTTCCTTGACCTGCAGGAAGATCGGGTCGTCGTCCGAGGCCATGAAGAGCGCGACGCTGCAGAGGGTGCCGACGCTGCCGACCCCCACGACCTTCATCGCTATATCGCAGAAATGGAAGCGATCGAACAAGGTCCGAAGGTGCTCGGTCAGCGACTCGCGGTAAAGCGCGAGCGCTTCCTTGTAGCCGGACTCCAGGCCGGGCGCCTGCTCGGCCGTCGGATGGAAGATCAGGGGCGGGTCATCCTTGATCTGTGGCGTCGTCCCGCGATGTTCGACGAACTTGGGAAACAGGAACTCCGGCACGTTCTTTTGCTCGACGCTCTCAAGGCGCTCCCTTATGCGCTCGCGCCTTTCCGGCGAATCCATCGCCTTCAGGAAGCGATCGACGTCGATCGTGTCGTACCATACCTCCAGGGCACGCAAGGAGGCGTAGTCGGACATGTGCTCGCGGTAGCTGCACGCGGTGGCGCGCGCCGCCCGCGCCGCATCGCTTTCGGGCAGACGGATCTGGCGGCCGGCGACGACCACGCTGGCCGCCAGGCGCTTGAGATCCCATTCCCAGGGCGCCGGCAGGGTCTCGTCGAAATCGTTGATGTCGAAGACGACGCGGCGCTCGGGCGTGGCGAAACCGCCGAAGTTCGACAGATGGGCGTCCCCGCAGGCCTGCACGCGAATCCCGGAAACCGGCGTTGACGCGAGGTCGGCCGCCATGATCACGGACGAGCCGCGATAGAAGGTGAAGGGCGACTGCATCATGCGGCCGAAGCGGATCGGCACGAGTTGCCGCATCCGGCCCTCGTTCGAACTCATTCAGCAGATCAACGACGTCGCGCCTATCCTTGGCGGGCTTCCAATGGCCGTGCGCCTCTCGCGGGACAGCCTCACGCAGGCCCTTGCCCAGGGCACGGCGTTCGTCGGGCGGCATGTACTGCGACTCTGGCTGGACATGGGTCGTCGGCTTCTTCATGGCGGGGGTCCCTGTGTTCGCGTCGTTTCTCGCAACAGTTGCGTCAGGCCTCCTTGATTTTGATCAAGCGAAGCTGGCAGGTTGGCATCTTGAGGGAAATCAAGAAAGCCGGACGTAGGACCGCCTAGCCTAAGCGTACTTATGCGTTGTGCACCGGAACGGGGGCAAAGATGAAGCGGGTGTGGGCAACTGCGGCCGCCATGCTGCTGCCGCCTGCGGCCGCGCTTGCCGATGAAGGCGGCGCGAGCGTCTGGCTGCCCGGGCAGTTCGCAAGCTTCGCCGCGGTTCCCGGCGACCCGGGCTTCTCCCTCGAGACGATCCTCTATGCGCGCAAGGCCAGCGCGTCGGCGGGCACGACTTTTTCGCGCGGCGGCAGCCTCCTCGCCGGCATCGACGTCAGCGAGCAGTACATCTACCTCACCCCGAGCTTTACTTTCCAAGAGCCCGTTCTGCATGGCCAATTGTCGGTCGGCGTCACATTTTCCGCCGGCCGCAACGATACGTCGGTGTCCGGTACCCTGACCGGGCCGCTCGGCGGCGCGTTCTCGGCTTCCCGCAGCGACAGCGCCAGTGGTATCAGCGACCTCTATCCGATCGCGTCACTCAAATGGCAGGTCGGTCCGCACAATTTCATGGCCTACACCATGGCGAGCGCGCCGGTCGGCGCCTACGACCCCAATCGCCTGGCCGGCGTCGGCCTGGGTCATTGGGCGCTTGACGGCGGCATGGGATACACTTTCCTGTCGCCCGGCGGCTTCGAGTTCTCGCTCACCGCCGGCATGACCTACAATTTCATCAATCCCGCGACACGGTACCAAAGCGGCATGGACAGCCACGTCGACCTGGGAACGTCCTACGCGCTGTCCGAAGCGGTCTATGTCGGCGCCGTGGGCTACCTCTACAACCAGCTCAGCCCGGATACCGGAGGGCCGGCGCTGCTCGGCGATTTCCGCTCCCGGGTTGCCGGTGCGGGCCCGCAGGCAGGATGGTCTTTCGCCGTGGGACCCGTCGCGGTCGATCTCAACCTGCGCGGTTACAAGGAATTCGCCGCTCAGAACCGGCCAGAGGGCTGGAATGTCTGGCTCACTTTCTCGCTGTCCGCCGCCAAGCGTGAAGTCGCCAAGTGAACGGCATGCCGACTGGGTTCATTCATCGCTACCTCGACCCCTCCGAGAGCCTGCTCGAAGTGCTGTTCGGCCTGATCATGTCGCTCACTTTGACCGCCGGCGCGCGCCTTCTCCCGGAAAGCCAGGATATCGATGCCGCCGGCCTGGCGGCAGCGCTGGTCGGGTGCAACGTCGCCTGGGGCATCATCGACGCGGTGTTCTACCTGCTGGGCACCCGGTTCAGCCGGAACCAGCGCGTGCAGTTCGTTCGCAGGTTGCGGGCGACCGCCGACAACTCGCAGGCATTCGACGCAATACGCGAGGAATTCGACCTGGAAGGCGAACCGCCGATGCGCGAAGAAGATCGTGCCGCCTTCTACAGGTCCCTGCTGCAGATGTTGCGGCATGCCGGCACCAGCCGGGCCCGCTTCCTGCGCGACGACTTCGTCGCCGCCGTTCTGGTCGTGCTCCTGGTCACCGCGACGGCAATCCCGGCGGCGCTGCCCCTGCTCCTGCTCGACGACGGCTATGGTGCGCTGCGCATCGCCAACATCCTGCAGATCTTCCTGCTGTTTCTGGTCGGCTATGGCTGGGCCCACCACTCGGGAGCCAGCCCGTGGCGTACCGGCATCACGATCGCGCTGCTCGGCGTCGGGCTCGTTCTGGTGTCCGTCGCGCTCGGCGGCTAGGCTGCGGTGGTGGCTTTGATCGATATCAAAGACTGGCGTTGGACAGGCGTTAACCTAACAGGTTGGATCGTCAGGAGACACGAATGTCGAGCAAGGACGCCCCCGAAAAACTGAAGCGCAAACCCTACGAAACGGAGCTCAGGAAGCTGCAGGAGGAGCTCTGCTACCTTCAGGAATGGATCAAGGCCTCCGGCGAGCGGGTCATCGTCGTGCTCGAGGGACGGGACGCGGCGGGCAAGGGCGGCACGATCAAGGCCATCACCGAGCGGGTAAGCCCGCGGGTCTTCCGCGTCGAGGCACTGCCGGCGCCGTCCGACCGCGAGAAGAGCCAGATGTACCTTCAGCGCTATGTCCAGCGCTTCCCGGCCGGCGGCGAGATCGTGATCTTCGACAGGAGCTGGTACAACCGCGCCGGTGTCGAATACGTCATGGGCTTCTGCTCGCCCGAGGAGCACAAGCGCTTTCTCGAACTTTGCCCCGTCGTCGAGAAGTTCATTGTCGATGGCGGCACCAGGCTCCTCAAGATCTGGCTGGAGGTCGGCCAGGAGGAACAGGAGAGACGCTTCAAGGCGCGCGTCGACGATCCGATCCGCCAGTGGAAGCTGAGCCCGATGGACGTCAAGTCATACGACCGCTGGTACGACTACTCGCGGGCGCGCGATATGATGTTCGAGTACACCGACAAGGATGACGCACCCTGGCACATCGTCCATTCCGACGACAAGAAGCGCGCGCGGCTGAACGTCATCGCCCACATCCTGTCGCAGATCCCCTACAAGAAAGTCAAACACGCCAACGTCAAGTTGCCCGACCGATCGGACAAGAAGAAGTACGACGATCGGGCGTCGATCGCCGGCCGCCGCCGGGTGGAGCAACGGTACTGAGCTGCACACCGCAGCCTGAGCTGGAGAAGCGATGCGGCTGCGGGAAATACTGCCGATAACCGAGTGGCTTGGCAGCTACTCCCCCACGCGATTGGGTCCCGACGGCGTCGCCGGCCTGTCGCTCGCGGCTTTTGTGATCCCCGAGTCGCTGGCCTATGCCTCGCTGGCCGGCCTGCCGCCGGTCTCCGGTCTCTACTGCTACCTCGCCGCCGGCCTTGCCTATGCGCTGTTCGGAACGAGCCGGCAGCTGGCGGTGGGCCCCACCTCGGCACTGGCGCTCGCGGTGGCTGCCGGTATCGCCGTCCTCGATGGCGGCGATCCGGCGCGCGCAGTAGGCCTGGCAGGCGCCATTGCTCTCATGGTCGGCGTGATCGCCCTTGGCGGCCGTTTCCTCGGACTGGCGAACCTTGCGTATTTCTTTTCCGATTCAGTCCTTACGGGCTTCAAGACGGGCGCGGCCCTCTATATCGCCTCAACGCAGCTGCCCAAGCTCCTGGGGCTCGAAGGCGGCGCCGGCAATTTTTTCACGCGCCTGCTCCATGTCGGGAGTTTGCTGCCCGAAGCCTCGCTTCCATCGGTCGTGATCGGCGTGCTGGCGATTGCGCTTTTCCTGCTGCTGGAGCGCGCTCTGCCCGGACGGCCGACCACCCTGATCGTGGTCGCTGCCGCGATAGCGGCAACCGCCTTCTTCGGCCTGGGCAGGTTCGGTGTTACGCTGGTTGGCGACCTGCCGCAGGGCCTGCCGGCTTTGGGTCTCCCTCCGGTGTCGCTGAACGACCTCGGGAACCTGCTGCCCACGGCTTTTGCCTGCTTCCTGCTCGCCTACAGCGAGGCAATTTCGGTGGCCCGCAGCTTTGCCCAGAAGCACGGCTACGAGATCGATCCGGCGCAGGAGCTTACCGCGCTCGGCGCGTCCAATGTCGCCGTGGCGCTGGTTCGCGGCTTTCCAGTGTCAGGCGGCATGTCGCAAACGGCGGTGAACGACATGAACGGAGCGACCTCGCCGGTCTCGCTTGTCGTGGCCTCGATCGTCGTGGCCCTGACCCTCGCCTTCTTCACCGGCCTCTTCCGCAACCTGCCCGAGCCGGTCCTGGCGGCGATCATCCTGATGGCGGCCAAGCATCTTGTGAAGCTCGAAGAGCTTCGCGAGCTGAAGGCCGCCTCGCATATGGAATTCGCAATTGCGCTCGTGGCCCTGTTCGGCGTGCTGGCGTTCGGCCCGCTCCAGGGCTTGCTGCTGGCGGCGATCGGCGCGCTGGTCATCCTGATCGCCCGCGCCTCCCGGCCCGCCGTCGCGGTGCTGGCGCGCGACCCGGTGAGCGGTCACTACGTGAACAAGGCGCGGTATCCGGCCGCCCAGGAAACGCCTTCCGTCCTGGTCCTGCGGAGCGCGGGCGGCTGGGTCTATTTCAATGCCGAGCAAATCAGGCGCCGCTTCGTGGAATTCGTCGAGCACGCCGAGACGCCCGTGGAAACGGTGGTGATCGACTGTTCCCCGGTGCCAGGAATCGACATGACGGCGCTGGCAAGCCTGCGCGCCTTCGCCGTCGCCATGAAGCATCGAGGGATTACGGTGCGGCTCGCCGGATTGCGCGATGACGTGGCCGATTTCCTGCGAAGCCGGGCAGCCGAAGCCGATCTTGGGCCGATCGTCGCGCATCGGACCGTCGACCAGTGGGTGGCGGCAAGCATCGGCGCGCGGCCTGAGCGCGACAGCCTCTGACAGCAGTCAAACCGCACCCTCCACACTCACGTGCGGCGCTGCCCCTTCGAAGATGCGAGGATGCGCGATGGATGGAGACTTACCGGGGCTCGTGGAATGGACCTACGGTCTTTCGCTTATTGCGTTGACTATCGCAATCCACGCGATCGGGGTGGTCATGATAGCCCTTGCGCAACTGAGGATCCGATCCGGGCTGGCGAAGCGGCATCTTGGCTTACACTATCTGGCCCCGATCGTGATTTGTCTCGTGGCAGCCGCAGGATTGCTCCTGGCAATGCTGCACGGCATGGAAGCCGCTATCTGGGCAGCCGCATTTCTGTGGCTGGGTGCGTTCGATTCGTCCCTCGATGCGATCCTCTATTCGCTCGATTCGATGGCCACGCGGGGCGCCTCGGGGCTGACGTTGCAAGGGCCCTGGCGGATGATGGGCGCGCTGGAAGCCGTTGACGGCATGCTGCTGTTTGGCATCAGTACGGCCTTCATTTTCGCGCTGCTGCAGGCGTTTTGGTCGATGCTCTCCCGCCGTCACTGATGCGCGCGTAGGTCGCGGAATTTGCTAATCCGCAATCGCTGGCTCCGCCGTCTAGAGCAAATTCCGATAGTGTAGAATCGCTCGTTACCTCACCTCCCATGTCATCCTGAGCGCAGCGAAGGATCTCATGCCCGTGGTAAGCGGCGATGAGGTCCTTCGCTACGCTCAGGGCGACAGGAAAGCGGCCCTGTGTCTCAGACATCAAAACGGAATCCGCTCTAGCGGCTGGCGGCCAGGTGCTTGGCGGCTTCCAGAAGCGACTGCATTTGCGGCAACGTCCGTTCCGCGTGACGGCGCAGAGAACCGTCGTTGCCGTTCTGCGAAAAGGCGCCGTACTGGGCAACGGCCGCGGTTTGCACACGCAGCTGGGCGTCGGCGTAAGCGGTGTCGAACGCCGCCCCCTGAAGCGAATTCAGGCGGGCCATCGCATCGTCCGCGATCTTCCTGACGTCCTCGTCGGGCGCCATGGTCACGCCGGCTTCGTTGCGATTTCTCGTCAGATATTCCGCGTTTGTCGTGTATTCGGCAATCGCGCGCGTGGCATAGGCGCGGACAAGTTCATTCGAAGATTTGGCAAGCGCCAACTGGCCTGACTTGATCTCGAAGTCGTTGACCGTCTCGGCGAAGCCGACGAACTTCGCGTCGGGCAGGGCATTCACGGCGTACACCGACGCGACGTGCGAGATGGGCGCTATGGCAACGGCTGCAAGAAAAGTGCGACGAATGATCGGAGTCATGGGCGTCTCCCTGTTTCCGGATAGAAACGACTTGAGAACGCGGACTGTCGCCCACCGCTGAAACCGGTGGGCCCTCGCCTTTTCTATTCAAATCTCTTTGGCGATTGACTTATTTGTGTGCCGACGCATTGCTGCTCCGGCGCAACCAGACTTTCTGGCCGCTTCACCGAGGGTTACATCTCCGGCGCCCGCAGATGTATCTCGAGCACCTGCGGGCAGGAGACCTGGAGCTCCGAGAAGCCCCTCGTGTCCTTACGACTTGGGCGTGATCGCGGCCACGACCAGCCGGCTGTTGAGTTCCGTCAGGCTGTCACCCTGCTTGACCCGCGGCAGTTGCTGACGGCCTGCGTCCGTGGTCACGTCATAGGTGCGCACTTCACCGCCACCGGGATTGACCAGCGTGATGGTGTTGCCAGCAGGGTTGACGCTCACAACCACCCAGTTGCCGATCGACTGGGAGAGCCGGGCGCCGGCCACGCTGCCCTGGCCAGTTTCCACGGCGACTGCCGCGCTCGCAGCGCCGGGGCCCGGCGTCTTCACACCGGGGCTGGAAAGCACGAAGGTGCGCGTATCCTCAACGGCTACCTCGACGTTGTCGCCGACCTTCGTGCTGGTGATATTGGCGGCCATCGGGCTCACGTTCAGCATCCGGTTGGTGCCGTCGGCAGAGGTGATGGTCAAGGTACGGGCATTGGCATCGACGGCCGCGATGCGCCCGACGATCGAGTAGTGGGTCGTGGTCTGTATGCCGACAGTTGCCTGGCCCTGCGCGAATGCGTTGCCGCCGGCCAGTGCCGAACTTGCAAGAGCGACAACTATCAAGGATCGCCTGCTCAACATCATGGCCCACTCCTTTGCGTTACAAGACGCCTGACGCACAGCGTCGATCCACATTACTTCAACCACGTTGTCGCCGGAATAGGGTCACAACTTTATCGCGCATCAAGAAATAAGGTCATGAGGACTGACCAAATGCGGCCGAGCACCGAGCCCGGTCAGCGGCGTCGCGAGACAACCGTGGTGACGACGCCACAGACGAGCACAGCCGCCGGCAAGGCAAAGCCCAACAGGCCGATCTTCAAATAGCTCCAGGTCGTGCGGTCAATCCACTCGGCGATCCAATGATTGGACACGGTGAGGCAAGTCATCTTCCCGTCCGGGAGCAGATGACAGGCCATGCCAACCATGACCGCCCACAGAGTCATCCAGGCCGCTGTGCCCAGAAGCCAGAGGCGGAACAAGCCATGCTGCCAGCTCATTGGCTGGCGACACATTCAACCAGGTCGTCGGCGCCCTTGCGGCTGGTGGAAAGGGTGTCCAGCTTCTTGCTTCCTCCGACCGGGCATCCGACGGGCAACAGCAAGACCAGTGTGCACATCGTTTGCCCCCCGGCGATCGCAATTCATTGATCCTAACAGGCCAGAATGGGTGACCGCATCGACTTCTTGCCTTTGAAGATCGGAACAATAGTGGCCAAGGTATGCAGGTCTGAGCAGGTTACAGCGACACAACACTAGGGTAACGAAGGTGGCAATCCATGAACGCTGCCAAGTACGCCGCCATCGAGAGCCTGCGTAACGGGGCGACCCTGCAGATCCGCGCGCTGCAGCCCAGTGACCGTGCGGAAATGCTTGCCGCCGTAGGACGATTCAGCGAACAGACGCTGTACCGCCGCTTCTTTGCGCCAAAGCGCAGCTTCAGCGAACGCGAGATCGAATTCTTCCTCAATGTGGACTTCACAAGCCAAGTGGCGCTGGTGGCTGTGCTGAGCGAAGGCGGACGACAGGTGATCGTGGGCGGCGCAAGGTATGTCGTCTCGCAACCCGGCTGCGCCGAGGTGGCGTTCGCGATCGACGACCCGCATCAGAAACTGGGCATCGCCACGCACCTGATTCGCCACCTGATCGAGATTGCGCGCGCAAACGGGCTTGAAGAATTCATCGCCGAAGTGTTGCCCGACAACGAGCCGATGCTTAAAGTGTTTGAGCGCTGCGGCCTTGCCATGACGACGCGCCGTGACAGGGGCGTCGTGCATGTAAGGCTTGCTCTCTCTGCCGACGTCAAACCGTGATGAGGATCTTGACGATCGAACCGTCGGATCGCCGATGGTTCGCGACCGAACGCGCAGCAGATGCGGTCTGTACCCGTAATCCCGAAGGAACCTTGAACCCCGCCATCGCAGGCAAGAAGAGCCCGGTTGCACCGGGCCCTCTATAGTCAGCCTCAAGGAGGAAACCATGGCAACCAAGCCGCAAGCTGCGGGCGATCAGAACGACATCGCCGCCTGGCGTGGCTTTGCGCCGGGAAGCTGGCAAAGTCGAGTCAACGTGCGCGAGTTCATCCAGCGCAACTACACGCCGTACGAGGGCGACGCCTCCTTCCTGCAGGGAGCCACCGAGCGCACGCGCGGCATCTGGCAGACCTTGCAGCCGCTGCTCGCCCAGGAGCGCGAAAAAGGCATCCTCGACGTCTCGCAGGTGCCCTCCGGCATCCTGGCGCACGCGCCGGGCTACATCGACAAGGCGAACGAGCTGATCGTCGGGCTGCAGACCGAGGCGCCGCTCAAGCGGGCGATCATGCCGTTCGGCGGCTGGCGCGTGGTGGCGAACAGCCTCGAAGCCTACGGCTACAAGCCCGATCCGCTGCTGGGTGAAATCTTCACCAAGTACCGCAAGACCCACAATGACGGCGTGTTCGACGCCTATACGCCGGACATCCGCAAGGCGCGATCGTCGCATATCATCACCGGCCTGCCCGACGCCTACGGGCGCGGCCGCATCATCGGCGACTATCGCCGCGTGGCCTTGTACGGCGTGGATTTCCTGGTCGCCGACAAGGAGCGTGAACGGCATGAGCTCGATCACCGCCATTCGACCGAGGACGTGATCCGCCTGCGCGAGGAGCTCGCCGAGCAGATCCGCTCGCTCAGGGAACTGAAGCAGATGGCGAAGAACTACGGCCACGACATCTCGGGGCCGGCCACGACGGCACGCGAAGCCGTGCAGTGGACCTATTTCGGCTATCTCGCCGCCATCAAGCAACAGAACGGCGCGGCGATGTCGGCCGGCCGGCTGTCGACCTTCTGGGACATCTACATCGAGCGCGACCTGCGCGCCGGCAAGCTGACCGAGCAGCAGGCGCAGGAGCTCATCGACGACGTGGTCATCAAATGGCGGATCGTCCGCTTCCTGCGGGCGCCCGAGTACAACCAGCTCTTCTCCGGCGACCCGGTGTGGGTCACCGAGTCGCTGGGCGGCATGGGCGAGGACGGACGCACCCTGGTGACCAAGTCGGCCTTCCGCATGCTGCACACGCTCTACAATCTCGGGCCGGCGCCCGAGCCCAACCTCACCGTGTTCTGGTCGCCGCGCCTGCCCGACGGCTTCAAGCGCTTCGCCATCAAGACGTCGATCGACACCAGCGCGATCCAGTACGAATCGGACGACCTGATGCGGCCGAAGTTCGGCGACGACTGCGCCATCGCCTGCTGCGTCTCGGCGATGCGGGTCGGCAAGCAGATGCAGTTCTTCGGCGCGCGCGTGAACCTGCCCAAGACCCTGCTGTACGCCCTCAATGGCGGTCGCGACGAGATGAGCGGCGACCAGGTCGGGCCGAAGCTCGCGCCCGTGACCGGCGACGTCCTGAACTACGAAGAGGTCATGGACCGGCTCGATCCGATGATGGACTGGCTGGCCAAGACCTACGTCAACGCGCTCAACTGCATCCACTACATGCACGACAAGTATTGCTATGAAGCGATCGAGATGGCGCTGCACGATCGCGACGTGCTGCGCACCCTGGCCTGCGGCATCGCCGGGCTCTCGCACGCCACCGACAGCCTGTCGGCCATCAAGCACGCCAAGGTGAGGCCGGTGCGCGACACGCGCGGACTGATCGTCGACTTCCAGATCGACGGCGAGTTTCCCTGCTTCGGCAACAACGACGACGAGGCCGACGACATCGCCAAGAAGCTGGTATCGACGATGATGAACAAGATCCGCATGTATCCCAGCTACCGCGGCGCCACGCACACGCAGTCGGTGCTGACCATCACGTCCAACGTGGTCTACGGCAAGGCGACCGGCAACACGCCGGACGGCCGCAAGAAGGGCGAGCCGTTCGCCCCCGGCGCCAACCCGTCGAACGGCCGGGACACGCACGGTGCGCTCGCCGCGCTGCTGTCGGTCGCCAAGATCCCCTATGACGATGCCGAGGACGGCATCTCGCTCACGCTCTCGGTCGTGCCATCGGCGCTGGGCAGCAAGGAGGAGCAGATGGAGCGCGGCGTCAACGCGCTCGATGCGTATTTCTCGAGCGGCGGCTTCCACGTCAACATCAACGTGCTCAACCGCGAGACGCTGCAGGACGCGATGAAGCATCCCGAAAAGTATCCGCAGCTCACGATCCGGGTGTCGGGCTACGCCGTGAATTTCGTCAAGCTGACCCGCGAGCAGCAGCTCGACGTGATCAATCGCACCTTCCACGGCGCGACTGTAGCGAGGCAACGCATGAGCCGACATGCGGCCCGGCAGCCGTTACGAGCTGCATCAAGCGCGGCTGGGCGCCGCGGAGACCAAGGTCGGCCGGACGATTACTACGACGTGCATCCCGCGCGACATCGAGGAGATCGAGGAGGAAGACGACCTCGTCGGCTACGTGCATTCGTACGAGGTCGGCAGCACCGTGGACGGGCCCGGGCCTGCGCTTCGTCGCCTTCCTGACCGGTTGCCTGCTGCGCTGCCAGTACTGTCACAACCCCGATACCTGGCACAAGCACAACGGCACACCAGTGACGGTGTCGCGCGCGATGCGGCAGATCGGCAAGTACGTGCAGGTGCTCAAGATCAGCAAGGGCGGCATTACGCTGTCCGGCGGCGAGCCGATGGTGCAGCGGCCGTTCGTGATGCGCATCTTCCGGCGCTGCAAGGAGCTCGGACTCCATACCTGCATGGACACATCGGGCCGCCTCGGCGATCGCTTCACCGACGCAGGAACTGATGGACATCGACCTCAATCTGCTCGACATCAAGTCGGGCGACCCGGAAACCTATGAGAAAGTCACGCGTCATCCCCTGCAGCCGACGCTCGACTATGCCCACCGGCTGTCGGCGCTCGGGCGGCCGATGTGGGTTCGCTTCGTGCTGGTGCCGGGGCTGACCGACGCGCGGGACAACGTCGAGAAGGTGGCCGACATCTGCGCCGGCCTGAAGTCGCTGCGAGCGCGTGGAGATCCTGCGCTTCCACCAGATGGGCAAGATCAAGTGGGAGAAGCTCGGGCTCGACTATCCGCTGGCCGATGTCGAGCCGCCGAGCGCCGAACTGAGCGAACGCGTGCGCGGCCAGTTCCGCAGTCGCGGTCTTACCGTCTACTAAGGCCGCGAAGCGCGGGCGGACCTCAAGGGGGAAGTGCGTGGACTACGTCAGGACGCTGCTTGAGCAGCAACCGCTGATGGCGCTGTTTCTCACGATCGCGATCGGCTACCTCGTGGGCGAGATCAACATCAAGGGCTTCTCGCTCGGCGTCGGCGCGGTGCTGTTCGTCGCGCTCGCCGTGGGCTGGTTCGCGCCGAAGTCGGCGCCGGCGCCGATGGTCGGCACGCTCGGCCTCGCGCTCTTCCTCTATGCCGTCGGCGTGCAGTACGGCAAGCAGTTCTTCCTCGGCCTGACGAGCGCCGCCGGCCGCAGGGCCAACCTGATGGCGCTGATCGGCGTGCTGCTGGCAGGCGCGGTGAGCATCGCCATCGTGAAAACGATGGACCTCAACCTGGGCTACGCGCTCGGCCTGTTCGCCGGATCGGGAACCAGCACGCCCGACCCTGCAGGCCGCGATCGCAACGCTCGGCAACGACGATCCCGCGGTCGGCTACTCGGTCTCCTATCCGTTCGGCGTCGCCGGGCCGATCCTTCTGCTCTACCTCGCGCTTCATGATCCTCAAGCCGAAGATCGAGACCGCGCGCCGGCGCCGGCATGGAGCTGCTCGAGGTCGCCGTGCGCAACCCCGCTCTCTTCGGCAAGACCCTCGGCGAGGTGATGAGCGGCTCTGCCGGCCGGAGCGCAGATCGTCGCCCTGCGCCGGGCGCATCACAACGAGCCGGCCTCCGCCGGGCTCGTCGTGGCGGAAAACGATGTCGTGCTCGTCGTCGCGCCGACCACGGAGACGCTCGCCGCGGCAAGCGCGCGCGCTCGGCGCAGCCGGCGCCCGGCCGCCTGGTCAAGGATCGCAGCGACCTCGATTATGTGCGCGTCTTCGCCTCGCGCCCGACGGTGGTGGGCCGGGCGATCGGCGATCTCGACCTGCCGGGCGACAAGGCGTCGATCGTCGCCCAGGTGCGGCGCGGCGACACCGACATCATGCCGCGGCCCGATCTCGTGCTCGAGTTCGGCGACCGGATCGGCCTGCTCGCCAACCGCGGCGATTTCGCCGGCCTGCGCACGTTCTTCGGCGATTCGATCAAGGGCACCGCCGAGTTCAGCTACATCTCGATCGGTCTCGGCATGGCGCTCGGCTTCCTGATCGGCGCGATCCAGATGCCGATCCCCGGCATCGGCAAGCTGGCCATCGGGCTTTCGGGCGTGCTGATCGTGGCGCTGGTCCTCGGCAATCTGCGGCGCACCGGCGGCATGAACTGGACGATCCCGCTGTCGGCCAATCTCGTGTTGCGCAACCTCGGCCTGACGCTGTTCCTGGCGCAGGTCGGCATGTCGTCGGGACCGAAGTTCGCGGCGACGGTGACCGAGACCGGCCTGCTGATGCTTGGCCTCGGCGCCATCGTGTTGCTGGCGCTGGTCCTGCCGATCCTGATCCTCGGCCTGCTGGTCTACCGCATGCCGTACGACGAGGTGGCGGGCATCGTCGCCGGCGCCTGCGGCAATCCGGCGATCCTCGCCTATGCCAACAAGCTCACACCGACCGATCGGCCGGATATCGGCTACGCCATGATCTTCCCGGGCATGACGATCGTGAAGATCCTGTTCGTCGACATCGTGCCCGCGCTCTTTCCCTGACGGCCCACGAATCCTTGCGCACGGTGAATGCTTGTCATTTGCGACACCTTCAATCCGAGAATTCTCGACTTTCCCTCCGAGGAGGATCAGAAGTCGCGCGAGAAATAAAACAATAACTAAACCGATGGGAGGCACGCATGGCCAGGCACATAGGTGACGGCGAAACCTCATCGACTGCTTCGACATCGCCGCCGCTTGAAGGTATCGACCGCCGATCATTCCTGATGCGTCACGCCGTGATCGGTGCCGCGGCCGTCATGACGGGCACGGCCTGGACGGCGGACGCGCGTGCGCAACAGGCCGCGAAGGAGGCATCAGGCCCGAAACTCGGCGGGACGCTTTCGCCTGACCTGAATGTGGTCAAAGCCGCCAAGGGCCCGGTGATGATCCTGGCCGACGAGTTCTACAAGGTCGGACCCGGCCCCTCGAGCTCGCACACGATCGGGCCGATGCGCATCACCTACGACTTCTACCAGCGCTGCACCAAGCTGCCGGCCGACCAGCTGGCTCAAGCCACGGGCCTCAAGGTGCATCTGTTCGGCAGCCTCAGCGCCACCGGCAAGGGCCATGGCACGGAGCGCGCGTCGCTCGCCGGGCTGCTCGGCAAGGAACCGGCCACGGTCGATCCCGCTGTTCCTCGACGAGATGATCGCCAAGCCCCAGCAGACCTATCCGGTGACGCTGGGCGACAAGACGTTCAACCTGTCGCTCTCCGACGTCATCTACGACGCGCCCAAGGGCGAGTTTCCCGCATCCCAACACCATGACCTGCAAGCTCATGGCCGGCGACAAGCCGGTCTACGAGCTCGAGTACTACTCGGTCGGCGGCGGCTTCATCGAATGGAAGGGCTACCAGCCGCCGAAGAAGAATCCGCCCAAGTATCCCTTATGCGACCATGAAGGAGCTGCGCCAGCACGCCGAGAAGAACAAGCTCTCGATCGCGCAGGTGATCATGGCGAATGAGACCTCGATCTCCGGCAGGAGCGAGGCCGACGTCAACGCGTTCCTCGACAAGATCTCGGGCGCCATGCTGGCCACGGTCAAGTCTGGCCTGTCGATCAAGGAGGGCGTGCTGCCCGGCCCGATCAAGCTGCATTCAAAGGCGGCGACCGTCTGGGAGCGGGCGATGGACGACAAGTACGAGAGCGACCGCGCCATCGGCTTGGTGTCGGCCTGCGCGCTCGCGGCGTCCGAGGAGAACGCACGCGGCCATCTGGTCATCACGGCGCCGACCGGCGGCTCGGCGGGTGTGATGCCGGCCGTCGTCTATGGCCTGAGCGAGGGCAAGCGCAAGGTGACGCCGGACAAGCTCCGCGAAGGCCTGCTGGCGGGCGCTGGCCATCGGCTATCTCTGCAAGCACAACGCCACCCTGGCGGCTGCCGAAGGCGGCTGCCAGTCGGAGATCGGCGTCGCCTCGGCGATGGCCGCTGCCTGCATGGCGCAGGCGATCGGAGCTTCGCCGCAGGTGATCGAGAACGCCGCCGAATCGGCGCTGGAGCACCATCTCGGCATGACCTGCGACCCGGTCGCGGGCTACGTGCAGGTGCCCTGCATCGAGCGCTGCGCCTTCGGTGCCGTGAAGGCCTGGACCGCGGTGCTGATCGCGACCAACGAGATCGCCTCGCGCCACCGGGTCGATCTCGACACGACGATCAAGACGCTGGCCGACACCGGCAAGGACATGAACTCCAAGTACAAGGAGACGAGCGAGGCCGGCCTGGCCGCCAACCTGGTTCTCTGCTGAGGTCTGAACGACAGTCGAGGCGACTGCGGGGGAGACCGTGAAGCGCTTTTTGGAAAGACGTTGCAGCATTGCCGCGCTGTTGGCGCTGGTGGCCGCCGGGATTTGCGCGCCAGCGCAAGCCCAGGCGCCGAACGAGGGCCTTCCGATTCCGGACTCGCCGCGAACACGATCTCACCGCGATAGATCGCATGTTTCGCCCGGCTTCGCCGCCGCCGCTGACACTGTTTCCTGAAATCCGCGAGCAAATGAAGGACGCACCGGCCTTCGTGCGCGATTCGACGTATTCAATCAATCCGCGCAGCTACTATCGCGACCAGGTCAAGAACTCCCAGACCGGGGCAAGCATCAATGAAGCCTGGGCGAGTGGCGGCTCACTCGCCTTCGAGACGGGCCGGCTGTTCGATGTCCTCTCCTTCGGCACCGTCGTCTACGCGACGACCCCGTTCTACGCGCCGCTCGACCGGGGCAATACCGGCCTCCTGCAGCCCGACCAGGGCGGCTTCGCGGTGGCCGGGCAGCTCTACGGCCGTGCCCGCCTGTTCGAGAATCACTACGTCACGGGCGGCCGTTACCTCTACGACACGCCGTATCTCGGGCCGTGGGACAATCGCATGGTCCCGCAAACCTTCTACGGCTACACCCTGACCGGCACATTCGGCGATCCCGAGCAAGGTCCGACCTTTCGTTACGGCGGCGGCTATATCGCCACCATCAAACCCCGGAACTCGGCGACGTTCCTCTCGATGTCCCGGCAAGCGGGCGCGAACGTCGACTACGGCACGGGTGTGCTCGGCGGGCGCCTGACTTGGGGTCCGGCCTCGATCGGTGCCATCGAGTACTACACACAGGACACGCTCAACATCGCCTATGTGGAAGGCAAATATGGAGGCGCCCTGCCCTGGGAGCTCTATTCCATCCTGGCGCTCCAATATGCGGATCAGCGCACGGTGGGCGCCAACCTGACCAACGGCGGCAACTACTACCAGACCAGCCAGTTCGGATCCCGGCTCGAAGTCGGCAAGAGCACCGGCATCCTCACCCTGGGTTTTTCCACGGTCGGTCCGAACTTTGCGATGATGAATCCCTGGAGCGCCAATCCGATCTATACCGACGCGCAGATACAGGGGTTCCAGCGCGCCGGCGAGAATGCGCTCATGGTCGGTCTGTCGTACGTGATGACGCCGATCGGCCTGCCCGGAGTTGCCGCCTCTGTCTTCTACTACAATGGCTGGACGTCGGCGCCGGCCGCAGGAGGTCCGCTCAACGAACACGAGTGGGACTTCAATCTGGAATGGAAGCCGAAGTGGAAGCCTCTGCCCGGCCTTTGGCTAAGGGCGCGCTACGGCTTTTCAGACACCAACCAGAACAACATCCGCACGACAGTCGATGAAGTCCGGCTGATCCTGAACTACAGCCTCAGCATCTACTGATTTTCTCGAGCTTTGTTGAGCTGCCTGCTCCATTGAGCCGCCTGATGAGGCACGGATGGACCTAGTACCGGCTTTCATAGATTGATGATTCACAGACAACCTCATCCTGAGGAGCCGCGCCCCTCGAATACCTCGGGGTAAACTCCGCGCGGCGTCTCGAAGGATGGGCAACAACGATGGTGTATCCCACCCTTCGAGACGGCCCTGCGGGCCTCCTCAGGGTGAGGTTAGGGCCGTATCAGCAGTCTATGAAAGCAAGTACTGGGGAAGCGACCTTGATCAAGTACGAGCTCGATCGCGACAAGGGAATCCTGATCGTCAGGCCGCAGGGTGCGCTGGAGACTGGCGACTTCCAGGCTGTGGCACGTGCCGTCGATCCCTACATCTCCGAAAAAGGCCAGCTGACCGGGCTGCTGATCGAGGCGCCCTCGTTTCCCGGATGGGAAAGTTTCGCGCGCTTGTGGAGCACATGAAGTTCGTCAGAGACCACCACAGAGACATCAGGCGCGTCGCTGCCGTGACTGATGGTGCGTTCCTCAAGATCGCTCCAAGGATCGCTCAGCACTTCGCCAATCCCGAGATCAAGGTCTTCGGCAGCGAAGACCGTGCACGCGCGATCGCCTGGCTCGAAACGGGCGCGCAGGACAGGGCATAGAGGTGTACGATCTCGTGTGCTCGATGGGGGTATATGCCTTCGACAAGAGCAAGAGCGAAACGGTATCTGCCGATGTCCAATCCGGCTCCCTCCCCTGATCCGGCAACGGGCGGTGCGCGGCCTTGCAAAGGAACGATGCCCGTCAGGGCTGGATGCGTTGGTTGCCGGGCATTGCGGCCTTGCGCGAGTACCAGTCCTCCTGGCTGCGCCATGACCTCGTCGCCGGGTTGGTCCTCGTCACCATGCTGGTGCCGGTGGGGATTGCCTATGCGGTGGCTTCGGGCGTGCCCGGCGTTTATGGGCTCTACGCCACGATCGTGCCGTTGCTGGCCTATGCCGTGTTTGGGCCCAGCCGCATCCTCGTGCTGGGACCGGACTCCTCGCTCGCGCCCATCATCCTGGCGGTGGTCGTTGCGCACTCGGGCGGCGATGCGATGCGCGCCATCGCCCTCGCCGGTGCGATGGCCATCGTGTCGGGCCTGATTTGCATCCTGGCGGGCGTCCTGCGGCTTGGCTTCGTCACCGAGCTCTTCTCCAAGCCGATCCGCTACGGCTACATGAACGGCATTGCGCTCACGGTGCTGATCAGCCAGCTGCCCAAGCTGTTCGGTTTCTCCGTGGAGGCGGAGGGACCGTTGCGCAGCCTTTGGGCGATCGGCGAGGCGATGTGGAGTGGACGCACGAACTGGACGGCGTTCCTCCTGGGTGTCGCCACGCTCGCGACGATCCTGCTGCTCAAGGGAAACAAGCGGCTGCCGGCCGTGTTGATCGCGGTGATCGGCGCGACCCTGGTCGTCAGCGTGTTCGATCTGTCGACAAGGGCGGAGTCGCCGTGCTGGGCTCGCTGCCGGAAGGCCTGCCGGCGTTCGCCATTCCGTGGATCGGCTATCGCCGACCTCGAACCGGTGTTGATCGGCGGCGTCGCGGTGGCGCTCGTGTCGTTCGCCGATACCAGCGTGCTGTCGCGTGCCTACGCCGCCCGGCTTGGCCGCCATGTCGATCCCAATCAGGAGATTGGTCGGCCTGGGCGCCGCCAATCTTGCCGCCGGGTTCTTCCAGGGCTTCCCGATCAGCAGCAGTTCGTCCCGCACGCCGGTGGCGGAAGCGTCCGGCGCGAAGACGCAGGCAACGGGCATCGTCGGCGCGCTGGGTGTGGCGGCGCTGCTCGTCGCGGCGCCCGATCTCTTGCGCCAGCTGCCGAGTCCCGCCCTGGCCGCCGTTGTCATTGCCTCGGCGATCGGGTTGATCGAAGTGGCCGATCTGCGCCGCATCTACCGCATCCAGCGCTGGGAGTTCTGGCTGTCGATCACCTGCTTCGTCGGTGTCGCGGTGCTGGGCGCGATCCCCGGCATCGGCCTCGCCATCGTGATTGCCGTCATCGAGTTCCTGTGGGACGGCTGGCGGCCTCATTCCGCCGTTCTCGCTCGCGCCGACGGCGTCAAAGGCTACCACGACATCACCCGCTATCCCGACGCCCGGCGGATCCCCGGCCTGGTGCTGTTCCGCTGGGATGCTCCCCTGTTCTTCGCCAACGCCGAACTGTTCGAGGAGCGAATCCTGCAGGCGGTGGCCGCCTCGCCTACTCCGGTTCGCCGCCTGGTGATCGCCGCCGAGCCGGTCACCAGCGTCGATGTGACCGCAGGGGATGCTGTGGCGGGACTGGACGACAGGCTGCGGGCTGCCGGCATCGAGATGTGCTTTGCCGAGCTGAAAGATCCGGTCAAGGACAAGCTGAAGCGCTTTGGACTCTATGGGCGCTTCGGCGACAAGTTCTTCTTCGCGACCATTGGCGAGGCCGTCGACGCCTATCTCAGGACTTACCACGTCGAATGGGTCGATTGGGAGGATCGGCGTTGATGAACTGGCTGCTCGCCTTCGCCGGGCCTGCACTGAGCGCCGTTCCGCTGATGGCGACCTTCAATGCTAGCGCGGCCCAATGCGGCATGGGTCTCGCGGTGCGATCCGACCACCAGGCAACTGCTGCACTCTAGCGGAAACCTTGCCTCTGGTTCCCCAGCGTGCTCCGCTGGCGCTTCGTTGCCGCCGCGCGAGCCGTGCTTTCATGCCTGACGCCATCAGCCTTTCTGCCCTGCCATCGCTGCTCGCCGGTTGCCTCGTGCTGGTGCTGGGCGGCGTTCTGGCCGAACGGGTGCCTGTCCTGGCGCGGTTCAATATTCCGGCGCCGATCATCGGCGGCTTATTGTTCGCGGTGGCGGCGCTGCTGGTCGAAAGCGCCGGCGGCCCGCGCCTCGCCTTGGACACCTCGCCAAAGGCCGCGTTACTGCTGCTGTTCTTTGCCTCCATAGGACTGACCGCCGATTTCTCGGTGCTGCGGCGCGGCAGCACGCATCTGCTGCGCTTCCTGGCCGCCCTGTTTCCCTTTCTGCTGGCGCAGGACGTCTTGGGCGTGACGCTCGCCAGCCTGCTCGGCCTGCATCCCGTGTTGGGCCTCGTTGCCGGCTCCATCACCCTCGCGGGCGGCCACGGAACAGGCGCCGCCTATGCCGACCGCTTTGCAGCGGAATACAACCTATTGGGCATTATGGGCCTGACCATGATATCGGCGACGATCGGGCTGGTGCTCGGCGGCCTGATCGGGGGGCCGGTCGCTGGCTGGCTGGTGCGGCGCGCCGGCGGGGCGCCGGCGCCGCGGGCGGCGACGGCCGGTGTCATGACCGGGCCGGTGACGACGCCTGTCACGACGCTGGCGCTGGTCGGCGTTCTGGCGGCTGGCCTGCCGGCGGTCATCGCGGGTCAGTGGCTGGCCGCGACGGCGCAGGGGGCCGGCGTAACCGTGCCGGAATTCCTGTGGTGTCTGATCGTCGGCCTGCTCATCCGAAACGGCGGCGCACTCGCCGGTATTCGGCTGCATGATGCGGCGGCGGAGCTCATGGGCTCTTTCTGCCTGTCGGTGTTTCTGGTCTGGACAATGATGACCCTGGATCTGCGCAGCGTCATTGCGCTCGCCGGGCCGTTGCTGATCATCATCGCCGCGCAGGCGGTGCTGGTCGTGGCGTGGGCCGTCTACGTCGTGTTCCGGCTGGTCGGCCGCGACTACGAGGCCGCGGTTTCGGCCGGTGCGTTCTGCGGCTTCGCGATGGGGGCCACGGCGACGGCGATTGCCAACATGCAAGCCATCGTCGGGCGCTACGGCCCGGCGCCAAGGTCGGTCGTGGTCGTTCCGATCGTCGGCGCCTTCTTCGTCGATCTGATGAATCTCGCCGTGCTGACGGTCTTTCTGCTGCCCGGCTTCATCGTCCGTCCTTGACGACCACGTCTTCCGTAGTCGATTGGCATGTCTGCCTTCAACAAGAGCAAAGCGAAACGGTATCTCCCGATGTCCAATCCGGTTCCCTCCCCTCACCCGCCGGGCCGTGCGATCGTATGGCCGCGGCGCCAAGGGTTCGTGACCGAACGACAGGATTGGACCGGTGCGCCGCTACCCGACAGCTTCATTGCACGGTCCTGATCGTGTCCATGCGCGACCTGCTGCTCGGCTTGGTCGAGTTTCGTGAACAGAGCCTGATGCTCTATCGCGACCGCTTTCGCGAGCTGAGCGAAGGCCAGGCGCCCGATACGCTGTTCATTGCCTGCTCCGACAGCCGCGTCGTTCCGTCCTTGCTCGCCTCGGCCGAACCGGGCGAGCTTTTCATCATGCGCAATGTCGGCAATCTCATCCCGCCGGCCAAGGCAGACGGCACCTCGTCGGGCGACCTGTCAGAGGCCAGCGCCATCGAATATGCCGTCTCCGTCCTCGCGGTGAAGAACATCGTCGTGTGCGGCCATTCGAACTGCGGCGCCGTGCGCGCCGTCGTGAGCGGCGCCGCGCTCGACGACGCACCCAATCTGAAGCAATGGCTCGATCACGCGCGACCCGCACTCGCCATGGCGCAACAACAGTCCGGAGCAGCGAGCCAGCGCCCGCTGCAGGACGCGGTCTCGCAGAGCAATGTCCTGCTGCAACTGGAGCACCTGTCGACCTATCCGGCTGTGCGGCAGGGACTGTCGCACAAGACATTGTCCCTGGCCGGCTGGTGGTTCGACATCGCGACCGGCGACGTACACGTCCACGATCCGATCAGCCGATCGTTCGAGCTGCTCGACATGGATTCAATCGACAGGTTCATCGCCTGAAGTCCTGCCGGCCGGCAGAATGCGGGCCTGGTTGTCGAAATATCAACTGGACTTGCCCTCCCGTGCGCCGTGGAGTTTGTTGTCGGGCGTGCGCAAAGAGGGGGGACAGAATGGAGTGGAACCGAAAGTATTCTCTGCGCAGCTACCTTCGATCCGCGTTGTGGGTCGTGCCGGTACTCGCCTACGTGACGTCATTCTTCGCCATACGCATCGTCGGCTATCTCGACGACTGGCTCCAATGGTCCTGGCAATGGGAAATGGAAGTCGGCACGGTTCAGGCCGTATTGCAAGGGCTGGTGGGCGCGACGATCTCGTTCATCGTCTTCGCCTTCAGCTCCCTGCTGGTCGCGATCCAGGTCGCCAGCGCGCAGCTCAGTCCGCGAATCATCGCCACGACCCTGCTGCGCGACAACACCATCCGGCGCGTCGTCGCGCTCTTCGTGCTGACTCTGAGCTTTGGCCTGGGCACGCTGGCAAGATCCCAGGCGCACGTTCAGTATCTGCTCCTCACCTGTGCGGTGGTTCTGGCCGGCACCTCGACAGTGGCCTTCATCTACCTGATCGACTACGCGGCGCGCCTGCTGCGACCGGTCAGCATCGTGTGGCGGCTGGGCGAAAAGGGATTGGCGGTCATCGAGGAGGTCTATCCTGCGAAGATCAAAGGAAGACACATACCGTCCAAGCCGAGTCCGCCGCTGGGAGCGCCGGCCCGGATCGTCGTGCATCATGGCATGTCCGCAATCATTCTGGCGCTTGATATCGAGACGCTTCGACTCGAGGCCGAGCGCACGAACGGCATCATCGAGTTTACCCGCCAGATCGGCGATTTCCTTGCGGTGGGGGAGCCGCTGTTCCTGTTGTACGGCGGGGCCGCCGACGCCGCACGATCGCGTACTGCGCGGGGCGGTTGCGACCGGCCCGGAGCGCACCATCGAGCAGGATGCGACTTTCGCGTTCCGGGTCATCGTCGACATCGCCATCAAGGCGCTGTCGAAGGCCATCAATGATCCCAGCACAGCCGTCGTTGCGCTCGACCAGCTGCACCGCCTGCTCCGCGTCGTGGGCCGCCGCCATCTCCACGATGATGTGATCATGGATAGCTCGGGCAAGCCCAGGGTCGTTTTCCGAACGCCCGGCTGGGACGACTTCGTCCAGCTGTCCTGCCGGGAGATCCGGCTGTACGGCGCCGAAAACTATCAGGTGGCGCGGCGCCTCAAGGCGATGCTCGAAAACCTCATGCAAAGCCTTTTTGAGGCACGCCACGCCGCCTTGTTGAAGGAGCTCGAGCTTCTGGACCGCACCCTCGAGCGCCTGGGTCTTCTGCCGGACGATCTTGCACTGGCGCGCACCTCGGATCTGCAGGGACTGGGAGCGCCGATACGCGATCCCCGACTGAAGGGAAGCGCACCGATCGCGCTCTCCTAGCGCGGGCGGCTTCGACCCCGCGCAACAGCCGCCTCACGAAACGGCACAGTCGAACAGTACAGCTCGACGACCGATCATTGGCCCATGGGCAATTTCAGGTCTGCACCACGAAGCGCCTGGCCAGATCCGACTCCGATGCGCTTTATGATCGCCATGGCTTCGACCATGGTGATGCCCAGTGGCCGCACGCGGTCGGCCGGAAGATACATTATGTTTCCGGACATCGGGGTCGGCGCCTGCGGCAGGAACACGCTCAACCAGCCGTTCTCGAGCGGCTCGAGCAGGTAGCCGATCTGCCAACCGCCCTCGATGCTGATCAGTGTCGGCTTTATGCCGCTTGCATTCTCGAGCTGGGCGAGGCCTTCGGTCATGCTCTTCACCATCTGGTATTGAGGCAAACGGCCGAGCAGAGAGTTCTCGAACCAGCGCGTGATGGCCTTGCCCAGGTAGGTGCGAGCGGTAACCCCGGCGCCGAACGAAATGATGACCAGCACCAGTGCCGAGAGAATTGTGACAGCCCCGACGCCGGCCGCGTCGCTCCACTGCAACTGCAGTCTATCGGAGATCGGCTGAGCCACCATCGAGGCCAGGCGCAATGCATAACCCAGAAGGAGGAGGACAATGGCGAGCGGCAGGAGGAACAATACGCCGCCCACAATCGTCGTTTTCAAGAATGCGGTCATGACGCGGTCTCCTTTACGGGCGCGGGTACGACTACGCGCGGGCACGCGACATGATGTTCCAGCATGCCGACACCGAGCACATACCTTGGCACACCGTCCAGCATCTGGTCGAAGAACTCGTCGAGCAAGCGCTCCGCCAGGCGCGAGGCGACATCGCCTCGGCGCGCGTGCGGCTGAACACCGCAATCTTAGCGCATGTGCTCCCAAAGATCGCGCTCGTCTTCGTGACGGCCGAACTCCGCGCCCCGGAAGTCGCCGCGGGAAACGACGCCCAGGATCTGGCCGGTCCTGATCAATGGTACGTGGCGGAAGCCGCCGTCCCACATCAGGCGCAGCGCGTCGATCGCCGTCTGATCGGGCGACATGGCCATGGGCTTCCTGGTCATGACCTCGTCGAGGCGCGTCGTCGCCGCATCGCGGCCTTCGGCCAGGACCCGGCAGACCGCATCGCGCCCGGTGAAGATCCCGACCAGCCTGCCGCCGTCGCCCGTCACCAGGACCGATCCGGCCCGGCTGTCGCGCATCCGTTCGCACGCCGCCATCACGCTGGCTGTTTCGTTCATGATGAGGGGTTTCTGTTCGAGAATGACGTCGGAAAGCTTTCGCATGAGGTTTCCGTCAGGTTTGACCACCGATCTCGCCATTCTCCATGCGTTCGGACTTTGTGACTTGATCCATCTCAAGGAGCGCGATACGGATGGAAGTATTGATGAGGCGTTCTACCATGCCTGCGTGCTCGCGTTTCCTCGCCGCAACCTTGCTTGTGATGTTCGCCGGGGCCGCTCCGGCAAATGCCTGGTGGTCCTATGCGCAGTGGGGATTGAACGAATTGCAGCTCATGTCGGCGAGCAGCGGGCAGGCCGTTCCATGCCGGCAGGATGCGCCGGTATGCGCCACGACGCCGAATGGCAACCAGCCGAAGCTGTTCATTGAATCGATCCAGATGCTGGGGATGCCCGCATCCGTCTCCTTCAGCTTCGATAGCGAGGGCAAACTGGCCGAAACCCTCGTGCGGTTCTCGAACGCCGACTTCGCGCTGATCAGCAACCTGCTTCAGGGGATCCATGGAGAGCCGGTCGAGGATCGTCCCGGTGCGCCGCCGGTCAGGGTATTCCGCGACGAGCGGCGAGGCTCGACCATCACCGCGACCCCGATCGGCGCCGGAACGCAGATGGACTATCGGCCGGCCAACGGGCCGGGCTGAAGGCAGTTGCCACGCAAACTTCACGCGGCGGGCCGGCGCCGCGCGGTATCCTTGATCAGGATCAATGTCGACGTGCCTTTCGATGCTAGTCAACCCTCCTGTCGATAGGAGCGCGCATGTCAGCCAGCCCGAACCTCAACTTCGCCACTGAATACTGGATCGACGCCTGGCAGCGCTCGATTCTGACCCTCGACCTGCTGCGCGAGCGCGGCAACATCTCCCTCGAGCACAGCGCCCAGAACGCACCCAACGTGCTCAGCTTCAAGTTCGAGCCCATCCTCGACGGCCGGACCCTGCCCAAGCCGGTGAACTATGCGCTGGTGCGCATCCTCCCGCTCGACGACAAGCCGGTCGATCCGGCCAAGCCGCCCTTCATCGTCGTCGACCCGCGCGCCGGCCATGGACCCGGCATCGGCGGCATGAAGCAGGACAGCGAGATCGGCGTTGCGATGGCGGCCGGGCATCCCTGCTACTTCATCGGCTTCTTCCCGCAGCCGATGCCCGGACAGACCATCGAGGATGTGTGCACGGCCGAAGCGGCGTTCATCGCCGAAGTCGCGGCGCGCCATCCCGAGGCCGAGGGCAAGCCCGTCATCGTCGCCAACTGCCAGGCCGGCTGGCAGGTCATGATGATGGCCGCGATCCGGCCCGATCTCGTCGGTCCGATCCTGCTGGCGGGCTCGCCGCTCTCCTATTGGGCGGGCGTGCACGGCCGCAACCCGATGCGCTATCTCGGCGGCACGCTGGGCGGCACCTGGTTGACCGCGCTCACCGGTGACCTGGGCAACGGCATTTTCGACGGCGCCCACCTTGTCTCCAACTTCGAATCGCTCAATCCGGCCAACACCTACTGGGGCAAAGTCTACAACGTCTATTCCAAGGTCGACACCGAGGCCGGTCGCTTCCTCGATTTCGAGACCTGGTGGGGCAGCCCGGTCCTGCTCAATGCCGGCGAGATGCAGTGGATCGCCGACAATCTCTTCGTCGGCAACAAGCTCACGTCGGGCGAGATCCACACGTCCGACGGCATCCGCGTCGACCTGCGCAACATCAAGTCGCCGATCATCGTGCTGTGCTCGTGGGGCGACAACATCACGCCGCCGCAGCAGGCGCTGGGCTGGATCACCGACCTCTACGGCCACGAGGACGAGATCGTCGCCGGCGGGCAGACCATCGTCTACACCCTGCACCAGACGATCGGCCATCTCGGAATCTTCGTCTCGGGCAAGGTGGCGACCAAGGAACATGCCGAGTTCGCCTCCTGCATGGAGATGATCGACCTGATGCCACCCGGCCTCTACGAGGCGGTGATCGAGGAGGTCGACAAGACCACCGAGCATCGCGACCTCATCAACGGCAAGTATCTCTTCCGGCTCGAGGCGCGCAGCCTGGACGACATCCGCGCGCTCGGCGCCAACAGCGACGAGGACAACCAGCGTTTCGAAGCCGTCGCCCGCCTGTCGGAGGTCAACCACGGCCTCTACCGCACGCTCGTCCAGCCGGCGGTGCGGGCGATGACGACCGAGCAATCGGCCGAGATGATGCGACAGATGCATCCCAACCGCCTGCGCTTCACCATGTTCTCCGACAAGAACCCGATGATGCAGCCGGTCAAGGCGCTGGCCGAGTCGGTGCGCGCGGCGCGCAAGCCGGTCGCCCCCGACAATCCGCTGCACACGCTCGAGCAGGTCGCATCGACCTGGATCACGACCTGGTGGGAAAGCTACCAGCAGGCGCGCGATGCCATGACCGAGGCAATGTTCCTCGGCGTCTATGGATCGCCGCTGCTGCAGGCCATGGTCGGACTTGGCACCCAGCATGCGCCGACCGAGCGACGGATCGACCGCGAGCTGGTGCGCGAGGCCGACGAGGCCAGGATGCGGGTCGAGCTCGAACGCCGCTTCGAGGTCGGCGGCCTGCCGCAGGCCGTGCTGCGCGCCCTGATCTATGTGCGCATGCCCGAACGCAGTGTCGACGAGCGTGGCTTCGCCGCGCTGCAGGCGATCCGCGCCATGCAGCCCGTCAACGACCGCATGAGCATGACCGAGCTGAAGGCCTGCCTGAAGGAACAGTATCTCCTCGTTCGCCTCGACGAAGAGCGCGCCGTGCGGGCCATCCCCCGGCTGCTGCCCGACAGCGAGCACGCGCGCCAAATCGCGCTCGACGCCCTGCTGCAGGTGCTCGGCGCGCGCGGCGCCTTGTCGGAGGAAGGCCTGCGGCGCCTGACCCGCATCGAAGCGATGTTTGGCATCGCGGCCGGCACGCCGGCGCTGAAAGTTGCCCATGCCTGACGTCACGCCAGTCGTGCGCTCACACGCCAAGTACGACCGGCTGATCGAGGCCGCCAGCAAGCATCCGCCGATCGCGGCGGCCGTCGCCCACCCCTGCGATGCCGTCTCCCTGGAAAGCGCCATCGAGGCGGCGCGGCTTGGCCTGCTGAAGCCCATCCTGATCGGTCCGGCGGCGCGTCTTGTCGACGTCGCCGGCCGTGCCGGCCTCGATATCGGCTCCTTCGAGATCGTCGATTCCCTGCATAGCCACGACTCGGCGGCCAAGGTGGTCGAGCTTGTCAAAGCGGGCCGCGCCGAAGCCCTCATGAAGGGCAGCCTTCACACCGATGAGCTGATGGGCGCCGTGGTGGCGCGTGACGCTGGCATTCGCACCGCCCGCCGCCTCAGCCATTGCTTCGTCATGGACGTACCGGGCCACCCGGAGACGCTGATCATCAGCGACGCCGCCGTGAACATCGCGCCCACGCTCGAGGACAAGGTCGATATCGTGCAGAACGCGATCGACCTGGCGCATGCCATGGGCGTCACGGACGTGCGCGTGGCCATCCTGAGCGCCATGGAGCAGGTCAATCCCAAGGTCCCGTCGACGGTCGAAGCGGCCGCGCTCTGCAAGATGGCGGAGCGTGGGCAGATCACCGGCGCTGTGCTCGACGGCCCGCTGGCTCTCGACAACGCCATCAATCTCGACGCCGCAGCCATCAAGCACATCGTCTCGCCGGTCGCAGGGCGGGCCAACGTGCTGATCGTGCCCGACCTCGAAGCGGGCAACATGCTGGCCAAGAGCTTGTCCTTTCTTGCCGGCGCCGATGCCGCCGGAATCGTGCTGGGCGCGCGGGTACCCATCATCCTGACCAGCCGCGCCGATTCGCTGCTGACGCGCCTGGCCTCCTGTGCCGTCGCAGTGCTGGTAGCCGCCGCCCGGCGCGCCAGCGCCGCCGCCGCCATTCCCTGAGGACGACATGAACGAGACTCCCCGCCCGGTCCTGACCGGCCGCAAGGCGCTGGTGGTTGGCATCGCCAACGACCAGTCGATCGCCTACGGCTGCGCCAAGGCGTTCCGCACCGTCGGCGCCGATCTCGCCGTCACCTGGCTGAACGACAAGGCGCGGCCCCATGTCGAGCCCCTCGCGCGCGAGCTGGAAGCCGCCATCACCGCGCCGCTGGACGTCGCCGTGGCGGGCCAGCTCGAGGCGGTTTTCGACGAGATCGGCCGGCGCTGGGGCAAGCTCGACATCCTGGTCCATTCGATCGCCTTCGCCCCGCTCGAGGACCTGCGCGGCGGCCTGCTCGACTGCTCGGCCGAGGGCTTCGCCAAGGCGATGGACGTTTCCTGCCATTCCTTCATACGCATGGCCCGGCTGGCGGCGCCGCTGATGACGGAGGGCGGCACGATGTTCGCCATGAGCTACTACGGCGCCAATCGCGTGGTGCCCAACTACAACGTCATGGGACCGGTCAAGGCCGCGCTGGAAGCCGCCTGCCGCTATCTCGCCTTCGAGCTCGGGCCGCGCGGCATTCGCGTGCACGCCATCTCGCCCGGCCCGCTCAAGACGCGCGCTGCCTCGGGTCTGAAGGATTTCGAGCTGCTGCTGAACGAGGCAGCCCAAAAGGCGCCGCTCGGCGAGCTCGTCGACATCATGGACGTGGGCTATACCTGCGCCTACCTGGCAACGCCGTTCGCCCATCGCATTACCGGCGGCACGGTCTATGTCGACGGCGGCGCCAATATCATCGCCTGAGAGGCAGCGCACCATGACCGGCTGCATCGCCGTGCTCAATGCCGGCTCGTCGAGCATCAAGTTCGCGCTCTATGAGGCGGGCCGCGACGGCGCGCTGCTGTTTCACGGACAGATCGAGAACATCGGACTCGCCGCCGCATCTTGCGGCCACCGACGCCACGGGCGCGACCGTCGCCGAGCGCCGCTGGGAAAAGGGCGAGCTCGATCACCAGGGCGCCACCAACGAGATCCTGAAGCTCGGGCGCGAGCTCCTGGCCGGCCGTCCGGTGCTCGCATTCGGCCATCGCGTCGTCCACGGCGGCACGCGAATACGCCGCGCCGGTCCGCGTCGATGCGAGCGTCATGGCCGCGCTCGAGAAACTGGTGCCCCTGGCGCCGCTGCACCAGCCGCACAATCTCGCGCCCATCGCGTTCATTGCCGCGGCGGCGCCCGGCATCCCGCAGGTCGCCTGCTTCGACACCGCGTTTCACCGTTCCCAGGCCGCCGTCGCGCAGGCATTCGCCCTGCCGCGTGACCTCACGGCAGCCGGCGTGCACCGCTACGGCTTCCACGGCCTGTCCTACGATTTTATCGTGTCACGGCTGGACGAGATCGATCCGGCCCTGGCGAAGTCGCGGCTGATCATCGCCCATCTCGGCAACGGCGCCAGCCTGTGCGCCGTCGCCCAGGGCCGCAGCGTGGCCAGCACCATGGGCTTCACCGCCGTCGACGGCCTGGTGATGGGCACACGCTCGGGCGCGCTCGATCCCGGGGTGCTGCTCTATCTGATGCAGGAGCGTGGGTTCGACGCCAAGGCCATCGAGGACCTGCTCTACCGCCGGTCGGGCCTGCTCGGCGTTTCCGGCATCTCCTCGGACATGCGCACCTTGCGGCAATCGACGGCGCCCGAGGCGGCCGAGGCGATCGCCCTCTTCGTCTATCGCATCGTGCGCGAGATCGGCTCGCTTGCCGCCGCCCTGGACGGCCTCGACGGCCTGGTCTTCACCGCGGGCATCGGCGAGCACGATCCGGCGACCCGGGCGGAGGTCGTGGCCGGCTGCGGCTGGCTGGGATTGAAGCTCGACAGTGCGCGCAATAGGCTGGGCGGCGGCCGGATCGGCGCCGATGGCTCGTCGGTCGCCATCTGGGTTGTGCCGACGGACGAAGAGCGCATGATCGCCCGCTACACCAGCCAGACGCTGGCCCTTTGACCGGGGTCAAAGCGCGCCTGGCCCGGCCGTACCAAGAATTGTTGTTAGCGACGGGGAGGCATCATGACGAACATACCGAGCGCCAAGGAACTGATGGCGAAGATCGCCCAGGTCGAGGGTGAGAAAGCATCCAAGGCGATGAAGGCGCACGAGGCGGCGGAGGCCGAGAAGCAAGAACTCCTCGACCGGCTGACCCGGCCCTCCGGCCTGTCGGACGACGAGGTCATGGAAAAGGCGGCCGCCATCGTCAACCGCGCGGTCGAGGCCGGCATGACGTCGGTGCAGGTGTTCCGCTTTCCCAATCACGTCTGCACCGACAACGGACGCGCCATCAACCAGGCCGAGGAAGGCTGGGAGAAGACGCTGACCGGCGTTCCCAAGGAGATCTACGACTTCTGGCAGCGCCAGCTGAAGCCGCGCGGCTATCACATGCGCTTCGAAATCATCGACTATCCGGGCGGCATGCCGGGCGACGTCGGCATCTTCCTGAGCTGGCGCTGAACGCTTCGAATTGAAGTCATCGCCGCCGCACCACTGCGCGCAAAGTAACTTCGCGCCAGGTATCGCGGCTTCTCATACTCAGCCGCCCGGAGGGCTGGCGTCGCTCGCCGTCGAGATCGTTCAGGGCGCCCGCGATCTGGGCGATCGCCGGCCGCAGCCGCTCCTGCAGGCGCCGTCCCTGGTCGGTCAGCGCGACGCTGCGTGTCGTGCGATGCAGCAGACGGACGCCGAGGCGATCCTCGAGCTGTCGCATCGCGTGGCTGAGCGCCGAGGGCGTAACGCCGACGCGCGCCGCCGCGGCCCGGAAGCTCAGCTCATCAGCGACGGCGACGAAAGCCTTCAGATCCGCGAGATCGCCGCGGTGCATTCACGAGTCCATCTCGACACGGAATGCATATAGGCAGGATTTTCATCGCAACCGTCGGCCAGTCAGCCCAGGCGCCATGCTCGCCCATCAAAGCTCAGGCATTCGCTGCACGCTGCGGTCGAATTCAGATGGAGCGAACAATTGACGCAAAGAACAGCGTTCACCGGCAGTTAGCCGAGTTCAGGGCCTGCAAGAGCAAAGAGGTGGTCCGGATCGTCGAGCCCCGCGGCCTCACCCAGAGTCATGCGCATGTAACCGCGCGGCGTCGTGGCACCCTGAGCCTCCAGCCAGGCACGAAGCGCGCGATGGGCCTCCGGCACGTCGATGATGAAAGGGCCGGGCGCCGACGCGGCCGCCGTGGCGATCAGCGCCAGCGCGATCGTCTCGCTGTCGGCCACCACGGGGCCGAGTGAGATCGCCAGCCTGCCCTCGCGCCCCAGCACGAAGCCCGCGATCTTTCCCGCCGCGTCCTCGGCGATCCACGCAAGCCCGGGCTGGCGCAGCGCCAGATGCACGAGAATCGCCGGCCGCTCCATGCCGGTCAGCGGACGGTCGTAGAGCGAGAGCCTCGGCAGGTCGGCCGGGCCGACCGGCCGCAGTTTGATGCCGGGAAGCGGACACACGGCCGCATCCTTCACGCAATCGAAGTGCCAGCGCGAAATCCGGTAGAGATCGCGAAAACCGAGCGGCAGGTAGATCGGCCGCCCCTGCTCCGTGGCGTCGAGGCCCGCGACCGCATCGGCCGACCGCACCTCGTCGATGCAGCGCTTCAACAGCCCGGTGCCGAGCCCGCTGCGCCGCCGTTCCCGCGTCACCAGCACCATGCTGATCCAGGCGAGCTTCTGGCCGAGCGGCAGGATCAGCGCGCTGGCCTGCCATCTGCCGTCGGGGCCGGTGCAGCCGAAACCACGGCCGGCGCCCAGCATGAAGCGCCAGTCGGCGACGGTCTGGTTCCAGCCGGCTTCGATCGACAGCGGCCACACGGCTTCGCACTGATTGGCGTCGATCGGCACGATATCGAGCGCCTCAGTACTGGCCATCGCGCACCTCGTAGTGCGTGGGTTTGTTGAGGGTGACCATGTCGCGGGCGAGCCAGTCGGCGGTCCATTCGATCATTTTTGCCAGCGGCACGGCGGGCGGTCCGAATTCCTTCACCATGCGGCGCGAATTGTTCAGCCAGCCCGTCGGCGCTTCCTTGCCCGTGAGCCTGGGCGTCTTGCCCAACAGCTTGCCGAACTCGGCGGCGAGCCAGCGGATGTCGATGGTCTCGGGGCCGGTGACGTTGATCGGCGATGTCGGTGTCGTGGCGTGGGCGAGGCAACGCAACGCGACCGTGTTGGCATCGCCCTGCCAGATCACGTTGACGTGGCCCATGGCGAGGTCGATCGGCTCGCCATCGCGCACCTTGCGACCGACGTCGTGCAGCACGCCATAGCGCATGTCGATGGCGTAGTTCAGGCGAAACAGCCGGCCGGGCGTGCCGTGGCGGGCCGAGAAGTACGCGAACATGTGCTCGCGGCCGGCGCAGGAATTGGCGTAGTCGCCGGACGGCGGCACTGGCGCCACGTCCTCGCTCGCCCCGCCGCTTTCCACCGGCACGAAGGGATAAACGCAGCCCGTCGAGAACGCCACGATGCGCGAGGCCTTGAACAGCCTCGGCGACCATGGCCGGCACCTGCACGTTCATCGCCCAGGTGAGCGGCACGTCGCCGGTGGCGCCGAACTTGCGGCCCGCCATGAACACGACGTTGGCGGCCTTGGGCAGCTTTTCGAGCGCGCTGCGATCCAGCAGATCGGCCGAGATCGGCTCGACGCCCGCCAGCGGTCAGCGCCTCGCGCACGCCGGGCTCGCTGAAACGCGCAACGCCCATCACCCGCTTGGACGGCGCCGCGCGCTTGGCCAGGCGCGCCAGGGTCGGACCCATCTTGCCGCCGACGCCCAGCACGATGATGTCGCCCGGCGTCCTGGCAAGATCGGCCACCAGCGCATCCGACGGCGCCGTCATGAAATCCTCGACGCCTCGACGCTGTCGAAGCGCTCGGGCAGCTTCGTCTGGCTCATGTGGCGGCTCCGCTGGGCATCGGCTTCATCGACTTGAAGTCCATTTCGGCGCCGACGGCAAAGCCCGGAACGTCAAGCGAGCCCAGCGCCAGCTTCCCGCCGCGGGCCTTGAGGCGCGCCGGCTTGCCGGCCTGCTTTTCATAGAGAGCGGGATGGGCGGCGACGAAGGCCTTTTGCTCGCCTTCGGGTGCGAAGCTCATGCCGTCGATGAAGTGGTGGGCGTTGCGCTCGACATGGGTCATGCCCAGCAGCGACACCAGCGCCAGGTCCTGCTGTACGCTGACGCCGGGCCAGGTCGTGAGATCCTCGGCCGACATGAAATGGCCGGCGCCGAGCTTCGCCACGCGTGCGGCGTTGAGGATCGACTTGTAGAAGCCCTTGCAGTTCTTGCTCGACACGCCGGCATAGCCCAGCTTCAGCGCCGCCGGGAACGACGCGAGCTCGCCGTCGGATTCATCGATGATCACCGGCCGCAGCCTGGCCAGCGGCTCGACCGAGCGCGCCAGCGCCACGGCGCGCTTGATCGGCTGCTCGATAAACAGCGTCGACTTTACAAGGTTGGCGAGCGCCGGCGTCTCGCCGACCTTGCGCCACAGCTCGACGATACCCTCGACATCGTCGTACTGCTCGTTGCCGTCGAGCGTGACGCGGTAGTCGCCGGCGCCGGCATCGAGGACGGCGGCGATCCGACCCAGCCGTTCGAGGTCGGCCCTGATGTCGCCGCCCACCTTCAGCTTGAAGTAGCGGCCACGGTAGTAGGCGACGACTTCCTCGAGGGTCTCGGGCAGCCCGTCATTGACCCGCTCGGACGCCGGACGGTCGGACGCCGTCAGAGGATCGACCAGACCGACCGTATGGCGCACCTCGATGCTCTGCCCCGGTTTCAGCCCGGCGAGGAACGGCGCGAGCTCGGCGTCGGCGATGTCGGGCGTCAACGACGTGGCCCGCGATGCCGGGCACATTGCCGGCGATCATGGCGGCGAACGATTGGCCGGTGGCGCGGCCCAGCGCATCGAGGATGGCGCGGTCGAGCAGCGCGGGCCCGTAGGCCGCGACCAGCGGATTGAGTCCCTCGGCCGCGCCGCGCCTCTGCTGCTCGGCATAGGTACCGGCGAACAGGTCGAAGGCGTTGTCGAAGCCTTGCGCGCGATAGAGCTCGATCGCCAGATCGAGCGACCGCCGGAGCTGATCGAGATTCTGGGCGTCGGTGAAGTCCGGACTCTTCTCGAACCATTTGGCGGCCAACGCCTCGGCGGCCACGCCGTGGCTGGTGCGGCCGTCGGAAAGGGAGACGCGGACGCGGATCACCGCCTGCGTGGCATCGGTGACGGTAATCACCCCGAAGCGGAAGGCGAGCCGCATCTTCACATGCCGCTCGTAGCGCTCAACCTCTTCCAGCTTCACCTTCATGCACTCGTCTCCAGCAGTCCCGCGACATAGCCGATCATGCGCGCCGCGCAAGTCGGTCCGTCGGGCTCATAGACGAAAGGCTCCATGGCGATCCAGCCGCGATAGCCGGTCTCGCGCAACGCGCGCACGATGCCGGCGAATTTGTCGTCGCCCTGGCCCGGCCCGCGCCGGTTGCGGTCGTTGAACTGGATGTGGCTCATCAGGCCGGTCGGCATCCAGCGCCGGATGGCGTCGGCCACCGGCTCAGGCTCCATCAGGCTGGCGGCCAGCGTGTCGACCATGATGCGCAGCGCCGGATTGCCGATGCGCCGGGCGATCTCCGCCGCCTCGGCGAGCGTATTGACGAAATTGCAGTCAGGCCGGGCGAGCGGCTCGATGCAATAGGCCACCTTGGCGGTGGCCGCCTGCTCGGCGGCCAGGATCCACGCCTCCTCGGCGCGAGAGGCATCGTCCGAGCTCGCGACGCGGCGCTGCGCCGGCGAGCCGTGCACGAGGTAGGCGCCGCCCAGCTCGGCGCAAAGGTCGACCGAGGCGCGCAGGACGTCGACGCTCTTGCGCCACACGGCGCGATCCGCGGTGGTGATCGATAGGCCGGCCGGTGCGGCCAACAGCCAATGCAGTCCGCTCACCTCGAGGCCCGCATCGGCGCAGGCGTTGCGGATATCGGCACGCCTGGCGGCTGGCATGCGCCATGCATCGTCGCCGAAGGTGAAAGGCGCCAGTTCAAGGCCGCCATAGCCAAGGCCCGCCGCCAGCGCGCACTGGCGCTCGAAGGAAAGCTCGCGGATCACCTCGTTGCAGAGAGAAAGCCTCACCGATGATCCTCGCCTTGCGACCTGCGCCTTGCGGTCCCACGCCTTGACGGGCAAATCCGCGTTCGTCAGTCTGACTGAAATGCGAGAGGATGATATCAGCGGGCCCAAAGCGATGAACAGGTTCATCGCTCGGCACGCATGACGAAATTCTCGACCCTCAGCCGCCAGTACTGGCCGACTCTGGTGCTGTTCGCCCTGCTGCTTGCGAGCTGGCAGCTGGCGGTGAGTTTGGGCGGCATCCGCGAATACCTGCTGCCCTCGCCGCTTTCGGTCTGGAACGCGCTGTGGCACGGCGATACCGCCTGGTGGCCACACCTGTGGACGACGACGCTCGAGATCATCGGCGCCTTCTTCCTCGCCGCGGTCGTGGGCGTCGCGCTGGGCGTGGCCATCGCCTGGTCGCCGCTGCTGGCCAATGCTCTGGTGCCGTTCCTGGTGTTCGTCAACACGCTGCCCAAGGTGGCGATTGCGCCCCTGTTCCTGATCTGGATGGGCTACGGCATCTTCCCCAACATGCTGATGGGGGCCCTGATCGGCTTCTTCCCGGTGGTGATCAACACGGCGGTGGGGCTGAGCCAGGTCGAGGCCGACATGCTCGACCTCGGCCGTGTCTTCAATGCGCCCAAATGGAAGATCTTCGCCAAGATCCGCATCCCCAACGCCCTGCCCTACATCCTGAGCGCGCTGAAAATCACCGCCACCGCCGCCGTGGTCGGCGCCATCGTCGGCGAGTTCGTGGCCTCGCAGAAGGGTTTGGGCTACGTCATCGTCACCACCCAGAGTAGCATGAACACCTCCGTGGCGTTCGCCGCGCTGATCTGGATTTCCGTCGTGGGGCTCGTCCTCTACGGCGCCGTCGTCGTTGCGGCGCAGCTGTGGGCGCCGTGGGCCGAGGGATCGACTGAAATCGGGGAAGGCATCGGGAAGGGAAAAGGGAAACAATCATGAACTCGTACATTGTCACTCGCGCTGGCCGCGCTCCTGGCGGCAGCCGGCGGCGCCTCGGCACAGGAGAAGTTCACCTTCGCCCTCAACTGGTTCGCGGTCGGCGACCACGCCGCCTACTGGGTGGCGCTCGACAAGGGCTACTACAAGGCCAAGGGCCTCGACGTGACCCTGGAGAATTCCAAGGGCTCGGGCGATTCGATCGCCAAGGTCGACACCGGCCGCGCCGATGCCGGCCTGGCCGACGCCGCCGTGGTGATCGCCTCGGTCGGCCGCGGCACCACCGTCAAGACGGTGGGCATGGTGTTCGACAAGACGCCGCTCAACATCTTCAGCCTCAAGAGCAAGCCGCTTTCCAAGCCCAAGGACCTCGAAGGCACGACCCTGGGCGCACCCCCGGGCGACAGCCAGCGCCAGATGTTCCCGGCCTTCGCCAAGGTGAACGGCATCGATGCCTCCAAGGTCACCTGGGTCAACATCGAGCCGGCCGCCAAGATCGCCGCCGTCGCCGAGAAGCGCATGGACGGTGTCGGCGACTACAGCACCGGCCTGCCGCTCTACGAGAAGGCGGCCGGCAAGGGCAACGTGGTGATGATGCCGTGGGCCGATTTCGGCTTCGACATGTACTCGATGTCGATCATCGCCAGCGAAAAGACCATGAAGGAGCGTCCCGCCGTGCTGAAGGCCTTCCTCGAAGCCTCCTACATGGGCTGGCGCGACGTCATGGCCGATCCCAAGGCTGCCATGGAGATCCTGAAGAAGCGCGTGCCCGAGGTCGATGTCGAGGTGATGACGCCCAACATGATGATCGGCCTCGACCTGATGAAGACCGAGCGCTACGCCAAGAACGGCATCGGCTGGATCGACGCCAAGAAGATGTGCGATTCGGTCGACCTGGTGAACACCTACATGGGCCTGCCCAAGAAGGTCGAGTGCAAAGACGTCTACACGACTGACTTCTTCACCAAGGTCGAGATGCCGAAGTAGAGCCGATCCTGGCGTGAGCAAGGAGCTGATCGACCTCGACCAGGTCGGCATGACATACGAGGCGGCGAGCGGCCCGGTCGAGGCGCTCGCCGGCATTTCGCTCGGCGTTGGCGCGGGTGAGTTCGTGTCGTTGGTCGGGCCGAGCGGCTGCGGCAAGTCCACGCTTTTGCGCATCGTCGCCGGACTGCGGCCGGCGACTGTCGGCACCGCGACAGTCGCGGGCCGTACCGTGCGCGCCCCTATTCCCGACATCGGCATGGTCTTCCAGGCACCGGTGCTGCTGAAATGGCGTTCGATCCTGCAGAACGTGCTTCTGCCGGCCGAACTCGCCGGCAAGGATCCCGGCGCCCTGCAGGCGCGCGCCGAGCAGCTTCTGGACATGGCGGGGCTGAAAGGCTTCGGCGACAAGCTGCCGCGCGAGCTGTCGGGCGGCATGCAGCAGCGCGCCGCGCTCTGCCGCGCCCTGCTGCTCGACCCGCCGCTCTTGCTGATGGACGAACCGTTCGGCGCGCTGGACGCCATGACCCGCGACGACATGGCGCTCGAGCTCCTGCGCATCTGGGGCGAGCGCGACCTTGCCCGCGAGGCGCGCAAGACGGTGCTGTTCGTTACCCATTCGATCGCCGAGGCGGTATTCCTGTCCGATCGCGTGGTGGTCATGTCGCCCCGCCCCGGCCGCATCGCGGCAGACCTGCCGATCGACCTGCCGCGGCCGCGGACGGTGGAACTGCGCGCTTCGGAAGCCTTTGGGCGCCTCAGCCTCGATATTTTTCGGGCCTTGACGGGTCGACCGGCCGCCGGCGCTACAGCCCAAACCTCACCCTGAGGAGGGCGCAAAGCGCCCCTCTCGAAGGGTGGGCACACACACATCCTGAGGCCCATCCTTCGAGGCGCCCGCCTGCGGCGGGTTCCTCAGGATGAGGTCGGATTTTAGTCCGGTTGGCGGCGCTGGCCGTCCCTGATAAGACGCCAGCGAAAACGCTAGGAGAAGACATGTCCCTCGCCGCCACCCCGATCAAGAGCGCCGCCAAGGGCATCAGCGCCGATGCCAAGCCGTTCGACTGGGAGGATCCGTTCTTCCTCGACGACCAGCTCACCGAGGAGGAGATCGCGATCCGCGACGTCGCGCGCGACTACTGCCAGGAGAAGCTGATGACGCGCGTGCTGGAGGCCAACCGGCACGAGAAGTTCCATCGCGAGATCATGAACGAGATGGGCGCGCTCGGCCTTCTGGGTTCCACGCTGCCCGAGAAATACGGCTGCGCCGGCGCCAACTACACGACCTACGGTCTCGTGGCGCGCGAGGTCGAGCGAGTCGATTCGGGCTACCGCTCGGCGATGAGCGTGCAGTCCTCGCTGGTCATGCACCCGATCTATGCCTATGGCAGCGAAGAGCAGCGCCAGAAATACCTGCCCAGGCTCGCGACCGGCGAATGGGTCGGCTGCTTCGGCCTCACCGAGCCCGATCACGGCTCCGATCCGGGCGGCATGAAGACGCGCGCCGTCACCGTGCCCGGCGGCTACAAGCTCTCGGGCTCCAAGATGTGGATCACCAACTCGCCGATCGCCGACGTGCTGGTGATCTGGGCCAAGCTCGACGGCGGCGCGATCCGCGGCTTCATCCTCGAGCGCAGCATGAAGGGGCTGACGACGCCCAAGATCGAGGGCAAGTTCAGCCTGCGAGCCTCGGTGACCGGTGCCATCATGATGGACGAGGTCATGGTGCCCACGGAGAACATGCTGCCCAACGTCTCGGGCCTGGGCGGCCCGTTCGGCTGCCTCAACAATGCGCGCTACGGCATCGCCTGGGGCGCCATGGGCGCGGCCGAGTTCTGCTGGAAGCAGGCGCGCAACTACACGCTCGACCGCAAGCAGTTCGGCCGGCCGCTGGCGGCCAACCAGCTCATCCAGAAGAAGCTGGCCGACATGCAGACCGAGATCGCGCTCGGCCTGCAGGCCTGCGTGCAGGGTCGGCCGCCTCAAGGACGCGGGCCACGCCCAGCCGGAGATGATCTCGCTGATCAAGCGCAACAACTGCGGCAAGGCGCTCGACATCGCCCGCGTCGCCCGCGACATGCATGGCGGCAACGGCGTGTCGGACGAGTATCACGTGATCCGCCACGTCATGAACCTCGAGGCGGTCAACACCTACGAAGGCACGCACGACGTGCACGCCCTGATCCTCGGCCGCGCGATGACCGGCATCCAGGCCTTTACCGGAGCGTAGAGGCGTGCCCCAGCCGCCGGCCGGCGACATTGCGATCGTCGTCGCCGGCGCGCTGGTGGCGGGCTTCGTCAATGGCCTGAGCGGCACCGGCTACGCGCTGGTGGCGCTGGGCTTCTGGCTGCAGGCCATGTCGCCGATCACCGCGGCGCCGCTGGTGGCGCTCTGCTCGGTCGGCGGCCATGTTCAGTCCCTGCCCTCGATCTGGCGCGGCGTGCGCTGGCCGCGCCTCTGGCCCTTTCTCCTGGCCGGCCTGCTGGGCGTGCCGCTGGGCACGATGCTGCTCGAACATGTGCGCGTGCAGCCGCTGAAGCTCGGCGTCGGGCTGCTGCTGATCTTCTACAGCAGCTGGATGGGATTGATGCGCCGGCCACCGATCGTGAGCGGCGGCGGCCGCCTCGCCGACGCCGCGGCTGGCTTCGCCGGCGGCGTCATGGGCGGCATGGCGAGCCTCAGCGGGCCGGTGCCGACGATCTGGGTGCAGCTGCGCGGCTGGAACAAGCACGAACAGCGCGGCGTCAACCAGCCCTTCAACATGGCTGTGCTCGCCATGGCGCTCGCATCCTCCGCCGTCGCGGGCTTCCTCGACCGCACGTTCCTCGTATGGGCGGCCATCACCCTGCCGACGACCTTGATCGGCGCGCGGCTTGGCCTCAGCCTCTATGGCCGCATCAGCGACGTGCAGTTCCGCACGATCGTGCTGGTGCTTCTGGGACTGTCGGGAGCCACTCTGATCGTGTCGTCGCTGCGATGAAAATCGGCAAGCCTCTCTCGTTCGTTTTCATGTGCGTAGCAATCGCGGTGTCGGGGCTCGCTTTCTACATCCCCGAATGGGGACCGCCGCCGGGCTCGAAGACCACCGCCAGCCAGCTCCCCGCCGGCCCGAGCGCGCCGCCCGCCACCTGGCCCGACTACAGCGTCAACGGTCCGGGCTTCGTGGTGCCCGACGTGCCCGATGGCGGATTGATCGCCTATGGCTACGAGCTGGTGGTGCGCACCTACGGCGCCATCGGCCCCGAGGTCGGCGATCCGGCGAGGCGCTTCGCCGGCAACAACCTTGCCTGCCGGAACTGCCACCTCGACGGCGGCACCAATCGCACCGGCCTGCCGCTGGTCGGCGTGTTCAAGACCTATCCGAAATTCCTGGCGCGCGATCAGCGCGTGGTCTCGCTGCCGGAGCGGATAAACGAGTGCATGACGCGCTCGATGAACGGCCGCAAGCTGCCCGACAATTCGCGCGAGATGGCCGCGGTCCTGGCCTATATGCGCTTCATCGGCGATCCGGAGCCGGTCATCACCGGGCCGGCGCCCGCCGCGGCGCGGCCGCCCGACGCGAGCCGCGGCGCGGTCGTGTTCGCCACGGTCTGCGCCGCCTGTCATCAGGCCAACGGCCTCGGCCAGCGCATGGGCTCGCTGGGCGACGCGCGCGGCTACGTCTTTCCGCCGCTGTGGGGACCCGACAGCTTCAACAACGGCGCCGGCATGGACCACTATCAGAACATCGTGGGCTTCGTGCGCCGCAACATGCCGCGCGGCGTCGACCCGCTCCATCCGCAGCTCGACCTGCAGCAGGCGTGGGATGTCGCCGCCTACGTCACATCGATGCCGCGGCCGATCGACAAGGCTGCGCGTTAATCATGCTCTTCCGGACCGCGAGCTTCCGGCTCGCTCATGAGCGAGCCAGAGGCTCGCGGTCCAGAAGAGGAAGGCAGCCGCTTTCCGTGAGGATCGCCTCGAGGCCGGGTGCGTCCTTGGCAGCCGCGTACTTTCGCCGGATCTCGGCCAGCGAGCGCGCGTGGTACTTCTGCGGTTCCTGCGACCAGGGTGCCCCGGCAAGCATCATCTCGAAGCTCTTGTCGCCGCGCGCGACGGCCGCTCCGTTGGCGTCCGTCCACGGCAGGAACAGCGCCGCGACCTCGTCCTTCAAAAGCGGCATCAGGGTAGGCGCCAGCGCGGCCCATGGCTCGAACGGACCTTCCGCCTTGGGCGACACCATGCGCTCGACCCACGCCATCACCCTGGGCGACGAGGCGCGCATGATCGCGCCCGGTGTCGGATCGGTCGCGGCCTCGTAGAACTGCGCCCACAGGCCGAAATCGGCCATCGCCGGCCGGCCGCCCAGCATGTACGGCCGCGCCTGCAGGTGAGCCTCCAGCAGGCCGAGCGCGCGCTTGAACGAGGCCTCGATCGTGGGCTGGGTGCGGTCACTGGAGCCGACGAAGCCCAGGCGCGCCATCATGCGCTCGGCGACGGCAGCGCGCCCCTGCGCCACCGCAAGCGTCCCCTGCGCACCCATCATCTGGTGAGCGATGCGCTCGGCGGTCGCCCAGACATCCGGCTGATAGCGCCAGCGATAATGGAACATCCACTTGTTGCACCACTCGTCGCCGTACTCCTCGAGCAGCGCGGAAATGAAGGCGAGTGCGGGATCGCCGGGCACGAGCGAGGGCTCGTGCCCGGCGGCCTCGAAGCGCTCGAGGATGGGCGTGGAGTCCTGCAGCCCCTCGCCTTCCGGCGTCACTACCAGCGGCACCAGCGGCAGCTTCGCGTATTTCTGGAACTCCGCCTGGACGGCGGGCGAGCGCGGGATCCACTCGTGCGGCAGGCCCTTGTAGCGAAAATAGGAGCGCACTTTCACCGAATAGGGCGAAAGCTCCGAGCCGAAGATACGGTAGTTGCTCACGCCGCCCTCAGATCCAGCGCTTGCGCTTCAGCCAGATCCACAGCCCGACCACGACGACCACCACCAGGAACCAGAAGAAGGCGTAGCCGTACTTCCAGCCGAGCTCCGGCATGTTGCCGACGTCGCGCTCGAAATTCATGCCATAGATGCCGGCCAGGAAGCTGAGCGGCATGAAGAAGACGGTGATGATCGCCATCGTCTTCATGACCTCGGCCATCCGGTTGGAGGCGTCCATCAGGTAGACTTCCATCAGGCCGTTGGTCATTTCGCGGTAGCTCTCGACCAGATCGAGCACGGCTACGGCATGGTCGAAGCAGTCGCGCAGGTAGGTGCGCGTCTCGGGCATGATGAACGGCACTTCCGGCCGCATGATCGCCAGCACGGTCTCGCGCTCGGCCCATTCGATCCGGTGGAAGGCCACCAGCGCGCGCCGGGCCTGGTGGATGTGACCCAGCGTTTCCTTGGTGGGATGCCCCAGCGCCTCGTCCTCGAGCTCCTCGAGATGGCTCGACAGCGCCTCGATCAACGGGAACTTGCGATCGACCACGAGATCGATCAGCGCATAGACCAGATAGTCGATGCCGAAGGTGCGCAGCCGCGAGCCCGCGGTCTGCAGGCGATCGCGCACCGGCTTGAAGATGTCGAGCTTGTGATCGTGGAAGGAGATGCAGTAGTTCTCGCCGAAGAAGATGCTGACCTGGCGCGGGTGGAGCTCGCCATCCTCGTAGGTCGGATCGTTCAGCACGATGAAGCCCTGGCCCTCGTAGAGGTCGAGCTTGCTTCTCTGGTGGGCGTGGAACACGTCCTCGAGCGCCAGCGGATGCAGGTTGAAGGCCATGCCGAGGTCGCGCAGCATGTCCGAGCTGGGGCGGCCGGCGACGTCGATCCAGGTATGGCCGGGCGTGCCGAGGTGGAAGCGGCATTCGTCGACCTCCACGCCGTGCAGCACCTGCACGTCCTCCGACGTGTACTCGACCAGGGTGAAGTCGAGCGCCTCGTCGCGCACCGGCGCGCGCCCGGCAAGCGTGCCGGGAGCCGTGCCGGGCTTGGTATGGCGATGTACGATGCCGTCCATGTTCACTAGGCGCCGTTGCCGGCGTCAAACCTCCTGCATCACCTGGACGTCGGGCCGCCCGGCGAGGTAGTCGCCGAGCTTGCGGCCGATTTCCTTGAAGTGCGGCGCCGCGCGATGGGCGTCGAGCGCCGCCTGGTCGTCGTAACGCTCCAGCATGACGTAGACGTTAACGTCGGCGGTCTTGTGCAGGGCATAGAGCTTGTTGCCCGGCTCGTCGGCCCGCACCTTGTCCTGCAGCGCCTTCATCGTCGCCTCGAAGTCGGCGTTGGTGCCCGGCTTGATGGTGAGCTTGGCGATGACACCGAGCATGGTCCTGTCCTCTCTCGCTATTGCGGCCGCTTTTTTACAAGGTACTTGTGTTCGCCATCGCACACCAGTTCGCCCTTCTGGTTGTGGATGGTGAGCTTCAGGGTCATGACGCCGGTGGTGCGTCCGGGTTTCAGCGCGCTCACCTCGAGCATCGGATAGAGCGTGTCGCCGCAATAGACCGGCTTCAGGAAGCGCGACGACTGTTCGAGGAAGCCGACCAGCGAATCGCCGATAACATGGGGAAAGATGCCGGCGCCCGCCGCGCCCTGGATCGCCACCTGCAGGCCATGCGCCAGCAGGTCGCGATGGCCCCGCGCCTTGCAATACTCGCGATCATAGTGGATCGGATGGTTGTCACCGCTGGCGAGCTGGAAGGCAGCGAACATGGCTTCGGTCTGGGTGCGCGAGTTGATGTAGAACTTCTGCCCGACCTCGATGTCCTCGAACCAGTGCGTCGGTCCGAAGCGGTGCTCTTCGGGCTTGAACTGACCGGCTTCCGCCACGCGCTTTCTCCCTGTTGCGGCGGCACCATAGCCCGCCGTCTAGGCGGGAGGAAACAGATCGGCCAGCCGGTCGAGCGTCGGTTCGAGATAGTCGGGCGTGCTGTCGTCGCGTGGCGGAAGCCCGACGCGATTGTGCCAATAGACCGGCATGCCCACACCCTTGGCGCCCGGCACATCGGAGGCCGAGCCGGCGACGAACAGGGTCCGTTCGGGCGCCGTGCCGAGCGCCGCCAGCACGGCCCGATAGGGCTCGGGGCGCGGCTTGTAGAACCCGACGCTTTCGGCCGTGGCCACTGTCTTGAACGGCACGCCCACGCGATCCGCGGCCAGACGGCCCAGACGGATCGAGCAGTTGGACGCCACGGCCAGCGGCACCGGCAGCCGGGCGAGGACGCGACGGGCTTCAGGCCACGGCGCGAGCTCACCCCAGCGCCGCTCCAACCTCTCGCCCAGGCTTTCCGGCAGGCCAACGTCGCGCGCCGCTTCGCACACCAGCGATTCATAGGGTCTGTAGGCGCCGCAGCCGTAGGTGATCTCGAGATAGCGCCGGCGCCACATCATGCCGGCGTCGGGCGAACCCGCGACGTCGTTCCACAGGGTCCAGGAATCGAGCAGCGCCGTCAGCAGATCGAAGACGACGGCGTCGTATTTCACGCAGCCTTCGCCTTGCGCCCCATGCCATCGAACAGATCAAGCATGCGCTCGCGCCAGGCGTGGACCGGATCGTCCTGCTCCAGCAGCTCAAGCTGGCTCACGGTGCGCGCCCATAGAAACGCGCCGACCAGGGCATAGTCGGGATAGGCCGGCTCCTCGCCCGCCAGGAACTTCTGGTCGCGCAAGACACGGCGCGCGGGCTCCAGCACTGCGCGGAAGGCAGCAACGCCCTTTTCGCGCGCCTTCGCCTGGAAAGCGGTGAAGTCGGTCGTGCCCAGCCGCTTGCCGCGCGATTCCTGGAAATAGGGCTGGTCGACCGGCCGAACGCGATCGTAGAGGTCGCCGACGATGATGGGGAACAGCGCCACATGCACCGCCGTGTCGACCCAGCCGCTGGCGAAGCGCGCATAGGCGAGTGCAGTTTCGTCCTTGAACAGCTTCTTGTCAGGATAGGCGTGATCGAGATGCCCGGCGATCGCCCAACTGTCCTTGACCACCTTGGCGCCGTCATGGATGACCGGAACGGTCTGCGATTGGGCAAAGGCGATCTTCTGCTTTTCGGTGAAGCCCGTGGGCTCGTCGCGCCAGCTCAGGCCCTTGTGCTTCAGCGCGAACTTCGCCCGCCAGCAGAACGGGCTGGGGCGGCGATCGTCCTGGAAGACGAGGTCGTAGAGCGTGATCATCGGCCCCTCACTTTCCGTCCAGCATGCGGATGATGCCGGAGAAATCCTTGGCGCCGTTGCCGCTGTTGACGAACAGGTTGAAGAGCTGCGCCGCCTCCGCGCCCATCGGCGTGCTGGCGCCCGACGTCTGCGCCGCCTGCTGGGCAAGCTTCAGGTCCTTCAGCATGTTGTCCGCCGTGAAGCCCGCCTGGTAGTCCCGGTTGGCGGGCGAAGTCGGCACCGGGCCCGGCACCGGAAGATAGTTGTTCACGGCCCAGCAACTGCCGGAGGCCGTCGACACGACATCGAACAGCTTCTGCACGTCGAGCCCCAGGCGCTTGCCGAGCAGGAAGCCTTCCGACACGGCGATCATGGTGATGCCCAGGATCATGTTGTTGCAGATCTTGGCGGCCTGTCCCGCACCGACGGCGCCGGTGTGCACGATGTTCTTGCCCATCTTCTCCAGGACCGGCCGCGCCTTGGCAAAGGCGGCATCGCTGCCGCCGACCATGAAGGTGAGTGTGCCGGCCGTGGCGCCGCCGACGCCGCCCGAGACCGGCGCATCGACCATGTCGAGCCCCGCCTGCTGCGCCAGTTGCCCGACATGGCGGGCGCTGTCGACATCGATGGTCGAGCAGTCGATCAGCAAGGTTCCCTTGGCGACGTTGGGCAGAACGTCCTTCTCGTAGACCTCGCGCACGTGCTTGCCGGCCGGCAGCATGGTGACCACGATCTCGGCCCCCTTCACCGCCTCGGCGGCCGACGCCACCTTCTTCGCGCCCTTCGCGACGGCCGCGTCGAGCGCGGTCGCCGAGAGGTCGAAGGCCATCACCTGATGCTGACCCTTGACGAGGTTGGCGGCCATCGGGCCGCCCATGTTGCCGAGACCGATGAAGGCGATCTTCGCCATAGCTTCCCTCCCTCTGAGGCCGATCAGTCGAAGAACAGGTCGTTCGCGACCGGCTTGAAATGCACCTCGACCATGTCGCGCGTCACGCCCTCGATGGTGGGCGGATTCCATTTGGGCTTCTGGTCCTTGTCGATCAGCAGCGCGCGCACGCCCTCGAAGAAATCGTGGTCGGGCCGCATCGCACTCTGCGCCATGCGGTACTCGATGGTCATCGTGTCTTCGAAGGAGCGATTGGCGCAGCGCTTGAGCTGCTCCAGGGTGATCGACATCGACAGCGGCGAGAGCTTCATCAGGGCAGCGAGCTGCTTCTGCGCCCAGTCGCCGGGATGCTTCTTCAGCCTGGCGACGATCTCGGCGACCGAATCGGCCGAGAAGCAGCGATCGATATCGAGCATTAAGTCAGGCAGGCTCGGCAAACCTGCGTCCGCCGAAAAGCGGGCGATCACCGCGTCGACCTTGCGGTCGGCGCCGGGGTTGGACAGATCGGCAGCGCCCAGTGCTGCCTGCAGGTCGTTCATCAGCGCGCTCGGCACATGGGCATCGACGATGCCGGCCCACAGCGCGTCCGCCACCTTCAGGCGATGGCTGGTGAGTGCCAGGAACGTGCCCAGCGCGCCGGGCAGCCGCGTCAGGAAATAGCCGCCGCCGACATCGGGAAAGAGACCGATGGTGGTTTCCGGCATGGCGAACAGGAACTTCTCGCTCGCCACCGAGTGCGAGCCGTGCGCCGAGAGACCTACGCCGCCGCCCATGTCGATGCCGTCGATCAGCGAGATCCACGGCTTGGCGAAGCGATAGATGCGGCGGTTGACGATGTATTCGTCGCGGAAGAAGTCGCGGCGCAGCGTGCCCGAGGGATTGTCGCGCATCTCGCGATAGAGGCCGATGACGTCGCCGCCGGCGCAGAAGGCGCGGTCGCCCGCGCCGCGCAGCACCACGGCCTTGATCGCGGGGTCCTGCTCCCAGCCGGGCAGGACCTTTTCCAGCTCCAGGATCATGCCGTGCGTCAGCGCGTTCAGCGCCTTCGGCCGGTTCAGCGTGATCACGCCCAGGCCGTCTTTAACGTCGAACAGGATTTCTGACTCAGACATCGATACTCCAACTTGATCATTCCTCCCCCGTCATACGGGGGAGGATACAGGAGGGGGAGAGCCACAATGACAATCTCTCAGCAAAAGAGATCATGATCTGCAACAGGCCAACATCGAGTTCGTGGCCTGCCCCCTCCTGTATCCTCCCCCGTATGACGGGGGAGGATATGAAAGATCGCTCACCCCATCAAAAGCCTGCGCGAAATGATCACCCGCATGATCTCGTTGGTGCCTTCGAGGATCTGGTGCACGCGCAGGTCGCGGAGATAGCGCTCGATGGGGAAGTCCTTCAAGTAGCCGTAGCCGCCATGCAATTGCAGCGCGTCGTTGACCACCTGGAAGCCGACATCGGTCGCGAAGCGCTTGCCCATGGCGGCGGCCTGCGTCGCCTCGGGCGACTTGGCGTCGAGCAGGAAGGCGGCGCGCCAGATCAGGAGCCGCGCCGCGTCGAGCTCGGTCGCCATGTCGGCCAGCTTGAACTGCGTCGCCTGGAAGTCGGCGATCGGCTGGCCGAACTGCTTGCGCTCGACGACGTAGCGCGACGCGGTCTCGAGGCAGGCGCGCGCGCCGCCCAGCGAGCAGGCGCCGATATTGATGCGCCCACCGTCGAGTCCGGCCATGGCGATCTTGAAGCCATGGCCCTCGGGTCCCAGCCGGTTGGCGACCGGAACCTTGCAATTCTCGAAGATCACCGCCGCGGTCGGCTGGCTGTTCCAGCCGAGCTTCTGTTCCTGCTTGCCGAAGGAGAGGCCCGGCGTGCCGGCCTCGACGACCAGCGTGGAGATGCCGCCCGCCCCCTTCCCGCCAGTGCGCAGCATCACGACATAGATGTCGCTGCGCCCGCCGCCGGAGATGAAGGCCTTCGTGCCATTGACGATGTAGTGGTCGCCTGCGAGCTCGGCGCGCGTGCCGAGCGACGCCGCGTCCGACCCGGCGCCGGGCTCGGTGAGGCAGTAGCTGGCGAAATGCTCCATCGAGCAGAGCTTGGGCAGGAAGCGCCGGCGCTGCTCGTCGTCGCCGAAGCCGTCGATCATCCACGCGGCCATGTTGTGAATCGAGATGTAGGCCGCCGTGCTGGGGCAGGCCGCCGCCAGCTCCTCCATGATCAAGGCCGCATCCATGCGCGAAAGCCCGCTGCCGCCGACATCCTCCTTCACATAGATGCCGCCGAAACCAAGGGCCGCCGCCTCGCGCAGGGTCTCGACCGGAAAGATCTTCTCGGCGTCCCAGCGGGCGGCCTCGGGCAGCATGCGCTGGGTCGCGAATTGCCGCGCCGTGTCGCGGAACGCCTGCTGCTCTTCGGTGAGATTGAAGTCCATGCGCGCGGGATCATATCGGGGGGTCCCCCCCCGTCAACCTGGCAGGAATGGCAACGAACGGCCCCTCGCCCTATGCTCGCGGCATGGGCGGGCGTGACATGACGGCCGAGGAGGTGGCGACACTGCCCGAGGCGCGGTTGGGCGGAGCACTGCTCTGGATGGTCGCGGCCGCCGCTGTCCTCTGCATTGTCGCCATCGCAGGCGCCATCTTCGCGTTCCCTCAGCTGCGCGAAATCGGCGGCCGCTACACGACCGCGGTCGGCCTCGTCACAGCCTGGTCGCTCGCCTTCATCATCCTCACTCTGCTACGCGCCCGTGTGACGCCAGTCGTTGCCAGCGCCGGACTCATTTATCGCTTCTGCGTCGCACTTCTCGCTCCGGCCGGCTGGCCCTGGCCATCGACCTCCTGGGCAAGGCGATCCTGGTTGCCGGATTCTGCGGCTATATGGCCGGCGGGGTGCGACCCAACGCCTATTGTCACCGTCGCCGTCACACGTCCTGATGGGCCACAACGTCACGTCAGCTTTTGTCGCAGACCGCCATCAAGAGGCCGACGCGGCCTTCGATGACGTTGCGGCCGAAATTCCCGGACATGATCCTGAAATCCGGTCCCATCAGGAGGTGAAGCCCCAGTTTCGGCGGTTGCGCGGGAGGACGCAGGGCGGCGAACCATTGCCCGGCTTCCGCCGTAACGTCGCGCCAGACGCGGACCGTGAATCCGCTCGCTTCCAGCACGGCGCGCGTTGCCTCGGCGTCCAGCAGGAAGCTGGTCGAGCGATCGCGCGCCCACGGCACGGGAAACAGCGCCTCGGCGCCGGGCATGGCGATGGCGTCGTACAAGGCAAGCTTTCCGCGGGGCTTCAGAACGCGCGCCATCTCGCGGTAGAGCCGGGCGCGGTCAGCGATGTTCATCGCAACGTGCTGGGTCCAGACGACGTCGAATTCACCATCGTCGAACGGCAGGTCGAGCGCGTTGGCGGTGCGGAAGCCCACCTTGTCGGCAAGTCCCGTGCGCGCGGTCAGCGCTTCCGCCACGCGGCAGTATTCCGCCGTCAGGTCGATTCCGACGACCTTGCAGCCGAGGCTTTCTGCCAGATGCCGGGCCGGTCCGCCGATGCCCGAGCCGACATCGAGAACACGGCTCGTGGCATCGATGCCGGCTAGGGTCGTCAGCTCCCTGGTCGCTTCGAGGCCGCGTGCGTGGAACTGATCGAGCGGCGCGAGATCCGCCGCCGTCAGCCGGGGCGGCAGTCCGGCCGCGTCGAGGGCGGCAAGGACGACGTCGACCAGCGTGCGCGAGGCGTAGTGGCTTTCGACCGGGTTCTGCGGCAGCGACGCCATGGCGATCCTCCAACAAGCGACTGAACAGCAGCGTTTCGGCCTCGAGCGGCGTCCTGGCAAGCGGTTCGGCCATGACATTCGTTCATGCAAGGAAGAGCATTCCTTTGAACAGCGACAAAGCCGCCATATTGCGGCTGTCCGTGGTTCACGCCATAAACCCCGACCATGGCGAAGCGCTTCTCCACCCTGGGCCGCTATCCGACGACACGCCTGCGCCGCAACCGCCGCGAGGGCTGGTCGCGACGGCTGGTCGCCGAGCACAAGCTCTCGGCCGACGACCTCATCTGGCCGGTGTTCGTGCAGGAGGGCAAGAGCGCGCGCACGCCGGTCGAGTCGATGCCGGGCGTCGATCGCCTGTCGGTCGACCTGCTGGTCGAGGCGGTCAAGCAGGCGCGCGATCTCGGCATCCCTGCGGTGGCGCTGTTTCCCGAGACCGATCCTACGAGCAAGACCCCGGACGGCCGCGAGGCCTACAACCCCGGCAACCTCGTCTGCCGCGCCATCACGGCGGTGAAGAAAGCCGTGCCCGACATCGGCGTGGTCTGCGACGTAGCGCTCGATCCTTTCAACAGCGACGGCCATGACGGCATCGTGCGCGACGGTTACGTGCAGAACGACGAGACGCTGGAGGCGCTTATCAAGCAGGCGATCGTCCAGACCGAAGCCGGCGCCGACATCCAGGCCCCCTCCGACATGATGGACGGCCGCATCGGCGCCATCCGCCAGGCGCTCGACGCCAAGGGCTTCATCCACGCCCAGATCATGTCCTACGCCGCCAAGTATGCCTCGGCCTTCTACAACCCGTTCCGCGACGCCATCGGCAGCTCGGGCGCGCTCAAGGGCGACAAGAAGACCTACCAGATGGACTACGCCAATTCCGACGAGGCGCTGCGCGAGGTCGGCTTCGACATCGAGGAAGGCGCCGACATGGTGATGGTGAAGCCCGGCCTGCCCTATCTCGACATCGTGCGGCGCGTGAAAGACGCTTTCGGTGTGCCGACCTACGCCTACCAGGTGAGCGGCGAGTACGCGATGCTGAAGGGCGCCGCCGACCGGGGTTGGCTCGACTGGAACAAGGTGCTGATCGAGACCCTGACCGGCTTCAAGCGCGCGGGCTGCGACGGCATCCTGACTTACGGCGCGGTCGACGCGGCGAAACTGCTGAAATGATCGAACGGCCGTCGGCGCGGCTGATCCTGCTCGACCCGCAGGATCGCCTCTTCCTGTTCAAGGTGCACGACCCCGCGGTGTTCGACCCCGCTCATCCGTTCCACGACCCGTTCTGGGTGATGATCGGCGGCATGGTCGACCCCGGCGAGGATTTCGCCCAGGCCGCCGTGCGCGAGGCAGGCGAGGAGACGAAGCTGCCGGTGGTCGACACGCCGCGCTGGGTGTGGACCCGCGAGCGCCGCATGAGCTGGCGCGGCCGCGACGTCCTGCACAAGGAACGCTTCTTCCTCGCCCATACGGACCGCACCGAGGCCGATACGTCCGGCCTCGACGAGAAGGAACGGAGCTGGACGCGCGGCCATCGCTGGTGGAAAGCCGAGGAAATCGCTGCGTCCGACGAGCGGTTCGAGCCGATCGATCTCGGCGCGCGGTTGGCCACACTGCTGCGCGACGGACCGCCGACGGAACCGATTACGCTCAGCTAGGTCTTGCCGGACCGCGGGCCTCCAGGCCCGCCTCATGATTCTGAGCGGGCCTGGAGGCCCGCGGTCCGGCAAGAGTCATCAGCGTTTCTCCTTCTCGCGCTTGCGCCTCTCCTGTTCGGCCGACGCGCTGCGATAGGCGCGCCAGGCGAGGACGAGTGCCACCAGCGAGCAGGCAACTCCCACGATTACGGCTATTGGCTGGGCTTCAACCATGTTCAAGAAACCTCGCGACGGCCAAGTCGCTCCAAGGCTGGCGGCTGCCCATGCCATGAAACCCGACATGGCCGCCGGACCCGGGCAGAAGCGGCTTGAGCGACGGATTGGACGTCCAATCATAGTCCCGATAGAGCGCGCCGGGAATCCAGGGATCGTCGAGTGCGGACATCACCAGGGTGGGCACGCGGATGCCAGCCATGAACCGGGTCGGCCGGCAGCGCTCGTAATAGTCCTCGGCGCTGGCGAAACCATAACGCGGCGCGATGAAGACGTCGTCGTAGTCCCACACCGTGCGGGCGCCCAGGATGGCGGCGCGTTCGACGGCCGAGACGATGGCGCCCTCGCCCGTCGCCTCGACCTTCATGAGATCGAGGATATAGCGATGATAAATCCGGTTGCGCGGCCGCATCATGTGCCGGCAGGTGACGGCGAGATCGATCGGCGCCGAGACGGTCGCGGCCGCGGCAAGCGGTGAGGCCCCACCCTCCTCGCCGAGATACTTCAGCAGCATCGCGCCGCCCAGCGAGTAGCCGACGGCCACGAGCCCGTCGCGCGTGAGTTCGTGCGGCAGCACCGACAGCAGCGTCCGCAAGTCCTGGCTGCGGCCGGCATAATAGTGTTGGCCGCAGACCGACCGTGACGGGCCGGCGCCGCGCAGATTGAGCCGCAACACGCGGCCGCCGCGATCGAGGAGAAGCCGCGCCAGGGTGAAGAGATAGAGACTGTCCTCGGCGCCGGTCAGCCCGTGGATCAGGATGGCGAGCGGGGCGCCGGCGCGCGGCGTCACTGGGCGGTCGAGGCTGGCCAGCAGCGTGTCGCCGGTACCGTCCGGCAGCGGAAAGCTCAGCCGTTCGGTCTTGTGGGGCGCGAGGGACGTCGAGACGCTGCGCAACCGGTTGGCGATGGTCTGGAGGTCGCCGCCCCACCAGGGAAAGCGCGGACGGAAGGGCGGCAGATCGAGCAGTGGATCGGGGCTCACGCCGCCACTCTAGCAAACCCGTCGATCAAACTCGTTCGAGGAATTTCTCCAGCACCGTGTCGCACCACGGGCTGTTGCTGTCGGCCGCATGGAAGCCGAGATGTCCGCCCCCTTCGGCCATCACCGACAGGAGGGACGGATTGTCCGACCATCTGAAATCCCGATAGTAGTCCACCGGAATCCACGGATCGTCGGCCGCCGCCAGCACCATGGTCGGCACGCGGATCTCAGGCATGTAGTCCCGCGGCGCACAAAGCGCGTAGTAGTCTTCGACGTCGCGAAAGCCGTAGCGCGGAGCGATGAAGCGGTCGTCGTATTCGCACACGCTGCGCGCCGAGCGGACGATCGACCGCTCTTCGGCCGATAACGCGCCGCCCTCGCCCAACGTCTCCTTCTTGATGCTCGGCCAGAAGGTAGTTGTGATAGAGCCAGTTGCGCGGCCGCTGCATGTGCTCGCAGGTGCGCTTGAGGTCGAGCGGCGCGCAGATCGTGGCCGCCGCACGCAACGGCGAGAACGAGCCCTCCTCGCCGAGATATTTCAGCAGCATGGCGCCGCCCATCGAATAACCGACTACGACGATGCCGTTGTCAGTCAGGTCGTCCGGCAGTTGGGAGCAGGACACGGCGGAAGTCGGCCGTGCGTCCGATGTGGTAGTGCTCGCGACAGTGAGGCCGCGACGCGCCGCAGCCGCGCAGGTTCAGACGCAAGCACGCGATAGCCGCGATTGAGCAAATGGCGCGCTCCGTTCAGCACGTGCGAGCTGTTTTCGCAGCCGGTAATGCCGTGGACCAGGATTACCAGCGGGCGGTTGGCCTGCGGCTCCGCCGGCCGATCCAGCATGCCCACCAGAATGTCACCGCTGCGATCGGCCATGCAAAAACACACGCGCTCGCTGCGGTGCGGCGCGAGGTCCGCCTGATAGTTGCCGAGCAGCACCGCGATCGTCTGCAGGTCCGCGCCCCACCATGGAAAGCGTGGCTTGAAGGGCGGCAGATCGAGCGAATCGATGGACGGGGGCACGTCTAATCCGTATTCACAGCTGGTTTGGGATGAAAACGTCGGTTCCGTCAGAGAGTTCCGCCCTGCTGGGCGTCGCATGCGCCGTTGGCGCGGCGACCGTCTTCAGCACGGCGGGCGTCATTGTGCGCCACATCGGCCTGCCGGCCTGGGATGTGTCGTTTTGGCGCTCGGCGCTGCTGGTTGCCACGATGTTGCCACTACTTCTCTGGCAGCGCCGCGGCGTCTGGATCGATGTCCGCAATGCGGGTCGAGCGCTTCTGTTGAGCGCGCTACTGCTGGCCGGCAGCTTCGTCGCCTTCATTCTGGCGCTGGGCCTCGCGCCGGTCGCCAATGTGCTGCTGATGTTCGGCGCCACGCCCTTCATCACTGCCCTGCTCGCCCGCCTCTTTCTCGGGGAGTCGCTGCATGGCCATACCGTCCTCACCATGGCGGTCGCCGTGCTGGGGCTTGCGATCAGCGTGGCGGGGTCGCTGCAGGCGGGCGCGCTCGCCGGCATGGCCGTGGCCTTCATCGTCGTGCTGTGCATGAGCGGCAATTACGTCGTCGTGCGGCACCGCCGCGACGTCGGCATGGCGCCGGCGATCTGGCTGGCCGGGCTGATCTCCGGCGTGGTGGCGCTGCCCTTCGCCGAGCCTGCCAACGTCACATGGTCGCAGGTCCCGTGGCTGTTGGCACTGAGCCCGGGCCAGCTCGCCGGCGGCCTGCTGCTTTACATGGCGAGCCTGAAGCGCATCCCGGCCGCCCGCGCCGCCCTGCTGGGCCTGCTCGAGCTGGTGCTGGGACCGATCTGGGTGTGGCTGTTCGACGGCGAAAAGCCGGATGATCTTACCTTGCTGGGCGGCGTCATCGTGATCGGCGCCGCCGCGGCAAACGTGTGGCTGGATTCGCGGCGGCCCACTGGCTAAGAACCGCACATGACCCAGAGTTCAAAGGGCCCCTTGTCGGGCATCGTCGTCGTCGACCTGTCGCGCATCCTGGCCGGCCCCTACTGCACCCTGCTGATGGCCGAGATGGGCGCGCGGGTGATCAAGGTCGAACCGCCCAAGGGCGGCGACGACGCGCGCGCCTACGGTCCGTTCGTCAAGGGCAAGTCGACCTACTTCGCCTCGGTCAACCGCGGCAAGGAGAGCATCGCGCTCGACCTCAAGGACGACGAGCGAGCGCACGATCTTCGAGAAGCTGCTCGAGAAGGCCGACGTGATCGTCGAGAACTTCCGGCCCGGCACGATGGAGAAGCTGGGCTACGGCTGGGACACGCTGCACAAGAAGTATCCCGAAGCTGATCTACGCCTCGGCCTCGGGCTTCGGCCATACCGGCCCCAACTCCAAGGACCCCGCCTACGACATGGTGGTGCAGGGCATGGGCGGCGTCATGAGCATCACCGGCAACGAGGGCCAGCCGCCGGCCCGCGTCGGCATGTCGATCGGCGACATCGGCGCCGGCCTGTTCACCGCGGTCGCGGTCAATGCAGCCCTGGTCCATCGCCTCAAGACCGGCGAGGCCACCAAGGTCGATATCGGCATGTTCGACTGCCAGATCGCGCTCCTGGAAAACGCCGTCATGCGCTACACGGTCGAGGGCGAGATCCCCGGACCCGCTCGGCGCGCGCCATCCCACCATCACGCCCTTCCAGGCCTTCACGCACCGCCGACGGCGCCATCATCATCGCCGCCGGCAACGACGGCCTGTTCGTCAAGACCTGCGAGGCGCTCGGCCGCTCCGACATGGCGAGCGATCCCGACTACAAGACCAATGCGCTGCGCCAGAAGCATCACGGCAAGCTCGAGCGCGAGATCGAATCGGTGCTGAAGGATCACACCGACCGCCCATTGGCTCGCGGTGCTCGCCAAGGCGGGCGTGCCGGGCGGCCCGATCAACAACATCAAGCAGGCGCTCGAGCATCCGCAGGTCGCCGCGCGCAACATGCTGGTCGAGGTGCCCGACGGCAGCGGCGGCACGCTGAAGCTGGCGGGCAATCCCATCAAGATGTCGGCCTTCGAGGATCCCAAGACGCGGCCGCCGGCGCCCGATCTCGACAGCGACCGCGACGCCATCCTGTCCTACATCGGCGGCTAGCCCGTGCGGGCACCCCCCGCGAAAACTGGTGGCCGCAGGTCGGTGCCGGTCTGGCAAAGTTCCTGGCCGGCGCGCTGCTGTCGATCCTGGTGTTCCTGACCGGCGCCTTCTTCCAGGTCCGCGGCGCGCTGCCGGCCTATAGCGGCCATGTCGATGCCAAGGGGCTGAAGGCGCCGGTCGAGATCGTGCGCGACAAGAACGCCGTGCCGCACATCATCGCCGGCTCGCTCGAGGACGCGGCCTTCGGCCTGGGCTATCGTGCACGCGCAGGACCGCTTCTGGCAGATGGAGCTGATGCGCCGGCTGGGCCAGGGCCGGCTGTCCGAGATCGTGCCGCCGCGGCTGGTCGGCTCGGGCCTCGTCGACACCGACCGCACGATGCGCGGCCTCGGACTCTACCGCACGGCGGCCGACAGCGTGAACGCGCTATCGCCCGCCATGCGCGCCATCATCGACGCCTATGCCGCCGGCGTGAACGCCTGGCTCGCGCCGCGACGACCAGCAATTCGGCCTCGAGCTCACCGTCATCAAGCTGCTGTCGGGCGGCCGCTACCGGCCGGATCCCTGGCAGCCGGCCAATTCGCTGGTGTGGGCCAAGCTGATGGCGCTCGGGCTCGACGGCAACTGGCGCGCCGAACTGCTGCGGCTGCGCCTCGCGCGCAAGATCGGCGAGGATGGTGTGAAGTTCCTGATCGAGGCGCCGGGCGAGAGCCGCGACTCGACGCTGTCGCTCGCCAACGAGGCGCTGAACGGTACCGATCTCGACCGGCTCTACGACGACACCGACAATATCGGCCACGCGCAAGCGCGAGGCTTCCAACGAATGGGTGTTGTCGGGCGCTCATTCGGTTTCGGGCAAGCCGCTGCTCGCCAACGATCCGCATCTCGCCCTGTCCTTCCCCGGCACCTGGTACCTCGCGCGCCTGGTCGGGCCCGGCTTCGACATCCGCGGCGCCACCTCGCCCGGCTCGCCCGCCATCGTGCTCGGCCACAACGGCACGATCGGCTGGGGCTTCACCACCACCAACCTCGACAGCCAGGACCTGTTCATCGAGCGCGATCGATCCGACCGACCCCAACCGCTACATCACGCCCGACGGCGCGCGGCCGTTCGGCGTGCGCGACGAGACGATCAACGTCGCCTGGGGCGACCCGGTGACGATGCGCGTGCGCGAAACGCGCCATGGTCCGGTGATCGACGATTTCATGCGCCGCGCCGACGACCTCACGCCGACAGGGCCACGTGCTGGCGCTGCAGGCCACCGCGCTCGACGGCAACGACACCTCGGCCGAGGGCTTCGGCCGCATCGGCCTGGCGCAGAACTGGGACGATTTCCTGAACGCCGCCCGCAAGATCGTCTCGCCCATGCAGAACATGGTCTACGCCGACACCGGCGGGGAACATCGGCCTGATCTCGCCGGCGCACGTGCCGATCCGGCGCAAGGGCGACGGCTCGATGCCGGTGCCGGGCTGGACCGTCGGAGTTCGACTGGGCGGGCTTCGTGCCGTTCGACGAGCTGCCGCGGGTCTACAATCCGCCGAGCGGCATCATCGTCAACGCCAACGCACGCGTGGTGCCCGACGACTACCGCCACTTCATCACCCGCGACTGGGGCGAGCCCTACCGCCAGCTCCGCGCCAACCAGCTGCTGCGCGAGGTCGAGCGCCATCCGGTGTACGGCATGATCGTCATGCAGGCCGACAATCTCACGCGCGACGCCGCCGACATGCTGCCGATCCTGCTGAAGGGCGCGCCGCGCAACGCCCGTGCCGCCCGGGTGCACGAGCTGATGAGCCGCTGGAACCGCTTCATGCTGGCCAACCGCGCCGAGCCGCTGATCTACACGGCCTGGATCTGGCAGCTGCAGCGCGGCCTGCTGGCCGACGAGCTGGGCGAGGATCTGTTCGACGACCATGGTCGCGCCCGATGTGCCGCTGATGTTGCGCATCATCCGCGACAAGCCCGGCTGGTGCGACGACGGCGGCACGCGCCAGACCGAGACCTGCGAGGATCAGATTGCCGCTCGCGCTCGACCGCGCGCTGGACTGGATCGCGCGCCGCCAGGGACCGGATATCGAGCAAATGGCAGTGGGGCAGCGAGCACTTCGCCGCGCATCGCCATCCGCTGTTCGATACCGTGCCGCTGCTGCGCGATCTCGCCTCGGTGCGCTTTCGCTCCGATGGCGGCGCCCAGACCCTCAACCGCGCCCATCCCTCCTACCGCGGCGCGCGGCCGTTCGATGCCGTGCATCGGGCCCGCCTACCGCGGCGTCTACGACTTCAGCGACCTCGACAACAGCCGCTTCGCCATGCCGCTCGGCCAGTCGGGCAACATGCTCTCGCCGTGGGCGCGCAACTTCGTCGACCGCTGGCAGACGCTGGGCTACGTCGAGATCACCGGCACCCACGCCGAAGTCGCCCGCACCGCCGTCGGCACGATCACCCTGTCGCCGCCGGCGCGCTGACCCCGACATTGACGCACGCCCGGCGGCGATCCATATGAGAGCCATGTTCGAGATCGCTCGCACCGCCTGCCCGCGAATGCGCGAGCCCCTCCGACCGGATGGGGCTGAAGGATGACGCGCGGGCGATAGCAGCCTGATCGGTCTCTCCAGCCCTTCCGCGCGAAGGGCTTTTTCATGTCCGCACGCGACACGATGGAGAGACCCATGGCCAAGTTCCTGATCACCAGCGCACTTCCCTACGTCAACGGCGTAAAACATCTCGGCAACCTCGCCGGGTCGCTCTTGCCCGCCGACATCCATGCGCGTTTTCGCCGGCAAACCGGGCACGAGGTGCTGTTTCTCTGCGGTACGGACGAACACGGCACACCCGCCGAGCTCGCCGCTCAGGCGGCGGGGCTGCCGGTCGCCGAGTATTGCTCGCGCCAGCACGCGATCCAGGCCGACATCTATCGCCGCTTCGGCCTCTCGTTCGACCACTTCTCGCGAACCTCGGGCGTCGCCAACCGACTGCTGACACAGGAGCTCTTCCGGCGCCTCGATGCCGCCGGTCATATCGAGCCGCGCGTCATTCGGCAGGCCTATTCATCCACCGACAAGCGCTTCCTTCCCGACCGCTACGTGATCGGCACCTGCCCCCATTGCGGCAACCCGACCGCCCGCGGCGACCAGTGCGAAAGCTGCACGCGCCTGCTCGACCCCGACGACCTCGTGTCGCCGCGCTCGGCGATCTCGGGCGCGACCGACGTCGAATTTCGCGAGACGCGGCACCTGTTCCTGAAACTGTCGGCGTTCGAGGGCCGCCTGCGCCAATGGATCGAGGCACGACACGATTGGCCGCCGCTGGTGCGCTCGATCGCGCTGAAATGGCTCGACGAAGGCCTCGAGGATCGTTGCATCACGCGCGATCTCACCTGGGGCGTGCCGGTGCCCAAGCCGGGCTTCGAAGACAAGGTCTTCTACGTCTGGTTCGACGCGCCGATCGGCTACATCGCGGCGGCTGTCGAATGGAGCGAAGCGGCCGCGGGACGCGACTGGCGTGCCTGGTGGCAGGGCGGCGATGACGTGCACTACGTGCAATTCCTCGCCAAGGACAACGTGCCCTTCCATGCCATCAGCTTTCCCGCGACGATTCTCGGTTCGGGTCTTCCGCTCAAGCTCCCGGATATCATCAAGGGCTTCAACTGGCTCACTTTCGAAGGCGGCAAGTTCTCGACCAGTGGGCAACGCGGGATATTCACCGACGCGGCTTTGACGTTGCTTCCCGCCGACAGCTGGCGCTGGTGGCTCGCCGCCAACGCGCCGGAGAATGCCGACGCCGACTTTGCGATCGAGCGATTCGCTGAGGGCGTGAACAAGGACCTGGCCGACACTTTCGGAAATCTCGTCAACCGTTGCCTGGCCTTCGCTGCCGCGCAATTCGACGCGACGGTTCCCGAGGCTCGGGCCGTCGGAGCGGCCGAGGACAGGCTCGCCGTGGAACTCGGGGCACGCCTGAAGCAGCTGCGCAGACATCACGAGGCATTGGCCCTTCGCAAGGCGGCGGAAGAAGTCCGCTCGATTTGGCGGCTTGCAAACGCCTATCTCGCCGATGCCGCACCCTGGACCGTCATCAAGGACGATCCTGAACGGGCCGCTGCAATCGTTAGGACGGCCGTCAATCTGGTGCGGGTCGCAGCGTTGGCCGGCTGGCCCTTCATTCCGTCGGCCGCGGCCGCGGTCTTGCGAAGTTTGGGGGAAGACGCGGAGTTCGTGCCATGGGTGGAGGACGGCAAAGTGGCACTCTCAGCGATCCCGGCGGGGCGGCGCTTTTGTGTTCCGGGCCTGTTGTTTCCGAAGGCTGCTGCTGGCGACCTGGCTACCGCGGCTTGTCGCCGGCCAGCGTGATCCGGTGCATGACCCGCCGATAGCCATGATAGTCGTTGATCGGATTGTGCATGGCGCAGCGATTGTCCCAGAACGCCAGCGAGCCCACGTCCCAGCGGAAGCGGCAGGTGAATTCCGGCCGGGTCTGGTGCTCCCACAGGAAGCGGAGCAGCGGCAGGCTCTCCTTCTCGGTCCAGCCCTGGATGTGCGCGGTGTGCGCGTCGGAGGTGTAGAGCGCCTTGCGGCCGGTCTCGGGATGGGTGCGCACGATCGGATGCTCGGCCGTCAGCACCTTGAACTCGGCGCCGCGCCGCCTTCATGCGATCCTCGCGGGTCTTGGTGACGTCGGCCTTGGCCGACGAGCTGACGCCGATCAATCCGTCGAGCGTCTTCTTCAAGCCCGTCCGACAGCGCCTCGTAGGCGAGATACTGGTTGGCGAACATGGTGTCGCCGCCGTAAGGCGGCACCTCGCGCGCCAGCAGCATGCTGCCCATCGGCGGGACCGGCAGATAGGTCGTGTCGGAATGCCAGATGCCGCCGAAATTGTTGCGCTCGTGCTCGAGCTTGACCACCGGCGTGATCAGCGGCGATTCGGGCAGGCCCTTGAGCTGCGGATATTCGATCGGCTCGCCGAACTTCCGGGCGAAGGCGAACCTGCTGCTGTGGCGTGACCTTCTGGTCGCGCAGGAAGATCACGAGATGGTCGAGGAAAGCCTGGCGCATCTCGCCGACCACGTCGTCTTCCAGGTCTCGCGCGCCATATCGACGCCATCGATCTCCGCGCCGAGGGCGCCGGCAATCGGCTTCACCTCGATGTGGCGATAGTTCCGCATGTGCTCATTCCTTTGCCCAGGCGGCGCGTCTTGGCCATGAAATGCCCGATGCCTTCCTGCGCCTGCGGCCGGCGCAGCAGGCCGACCAGGCTTTCGGCGGCGTCGTCGAGCACGGCGCGATCATCCTCCGTGGCGCAACTCAGCACCAGGCGCTTTGACGGTGGCCAGCGCCTGCGGCTCCAGCTTCAGGATATCGTCGATCACCGCCCGCAGCGTCCGGCCTGATATCGGCCGTGTTGGCGCAGAGATGACGGCCGACGCCCAGGCGATAAGCTTCCACCGCGTCGATCACCCGGCCGGTGACCGCGAGATCGCGGGCCGCGCCCTCGCCGATGCGGCGCACCACGAAGGGGATGATCTGCGAGGGAATGAAGCCCACCTTCGGCTCCGGCATGCCGAAGCGCGCGCTGTCGTGCAGGATCACCACGTCGGAGCAGCAGGCCATGCCGAAACCGCCGCCCACCGCCGAGCCCTCGACGATCGCGATCGTGGCCTGCGGCAGATTGGCGAGCGCCAGCAGAGCGTCGCCGAACTGGCGATAGGCCGGCACCAGCGGATCGGCGGCGCCGTTGTCGGGCCGGGCGGGCATGTCTGCCATGGCGTCGAGGTCGCCGCCGGCGCAGAAATGGCCGCCGGCGCCGCGCAAGACCAGGACGCGGCAGCTCCGGTCGTCGCGCACCACGGCGAAGGCATCCTCGAGCTCCAGCATCATGGCATGGGTGAGTGCGTTGCGGCGTTCCGGGCGGTTGAGGACGAGCCGCGTCACCGCCCCGTCGCGCTCCAGCCTGATGTTGGCATAGTCGGCCATGGGCAAAGTCTTAGCTGGCGGCTATCGTAGCAACAAGATGATGCGTTTCGTGGTTCCGCTGCTCGCAGCGATGGGCGCGACCGTCGCGGCGTCGGCCCAGGATTGGGGTCAGGTTTCGACGCCGACCGCGGGCCCGACGCAGTCGATCGGCTTCTATACGGCCGGCTGCCTGCAGGGCGCGCAGGCCCTGCCGCTCGACGGCCCCGGCTACGAGGTGATCCGCATCAGCCGCAACCGCTACTGGGGCCAGCCCGTCACGCTCGATTTCATCAAGACGCTGTCCGAGAAGGTGCGCGCCGCGGGCCAGGCGCCGCTCTATATCGGCGACATCGGCCAGCCGCGCGGCGGCCCCGCCGTGTCCGGTCATGCCAGCCATCAGACCGGTCTCGATGCCGATATCTGGTTCGAGCGCCAGCCCGGACCACCTCTGGCGCCGACTGCACGGGAGAATCCGCAGGCTACGCTCGCTGGTGCGCGCCGCCGACGATGGCATCGACGACAGCGTCTTCACCCCGCAGCACGTAACCCTGCTGCGGCTGGCGGCCGAGATGCCCCATCTCGACCGCATCTTCGTGAACAAGTGGATCAAGCAGCGGCTCTGTCAGACCGTCACCGGCAGCCGCGCCTGGCTCAACAAACTCGTGGTCTGGGTGGGCCATGACGAGCATTTCCACATCAGGCTCCACTGCCCGCCCGGCAATCCGCAGTGCAAGCCGCAGGCCGGCTACTATGCCGACGACGGCTGCGGCGAGCCGCTCGATCTCTGGTTCACACGCCCCCCGGTGACGCTGCCGCCGCCCGACGCGCCCCAGGCGCCCTATCGGCCCAAGTTGCCGGCCGCCTGCGCGGCGGTGCTGAAGGCGCCGTGATCAGGAATTGCCGCAGCGATCCGCCCGGCTGCGCGCCTCGTTATCCAGCCAGTCCAGGCCGCCGACATTGCCCGGTCGCCGCCAGATCACCTGGCTGCTGCTGCCGGATTGCCGGACGGTATAGGTGGAACCCGCCTGCGGCGTGTTCGACGGCGTGAAACTGATGACCGCGACGCCATCCTGGGGAAGGTCGGGCGGGGAAACTGCGAATGCGCCGGCGGGCTTTGCGGCCAGGCAGCTGACCATGGCGGGAAACGGCACGGCGTAATTCGCCGACCAGACGGGCGGCAGCGGTGGCGGTGCCGAACTGCTGCAGGCGGCCGCACCGAGCAGGATCGAAACCGACACCAGGACAACCTTCACCATCACGCTCCCCCTGACCCAGACCTAGACATCTACATCGACAACCACAGGCACGTGATCGCTGAAGCCGGACCCGCACCAGGTCTCGAACGTGCCAATGCTCAGCTCGCGCACCTTACCGATCCAAAGCGAAGGCACGAAGATATAATCGATGTGATAGGTCGGTCCGTCCTTGGTGCGGTCGCGCCAGTAGAGCGTGGGCTCGCTTTCCGCGCCATGCGCCTCGCCGCGAACCGCATGGTAGGCGCTGACCAGGCCAAAATTCTGCTCGAGGAGGCGAACCTTGGTCGAGTGGTTGATGCGCCAGCCCGGCTTGTCCCAGATCGTGTTGCTGTTGAGGTCGCCCGCGATCACGGCCGGCCGCTCGCCGAGGAAGCCCTTGTAACGCGACAAGGCCCGGCGCAGCGGGCCCAGCTGGTGCTTGCGGATGCTGCCGGCGCTGGCGTTCTGCGCCCAGACGGCCAGCAGGTTGCATTCGGTCGGCCCGCCGATATGGACCGGCGCGATGTAGCGCAATGCGGGGTGATAGGACTCCGCGAGCCGCACCGCATAGCCGTTGAAGGCGAAGACCGCGAGGCCCTTGTGCGGGTTGCGGCCGATCCACACCGGCTCGCCTTGCATCCACGCCGACCGGGAGCGCGAACGCAGGCGTTCCGGCTCGGCGCATTCACAGACGATGGCGATATCCGGCGCCAGGTCGAGCAGCCCGTCGACTTTGCGGTCGAACGCCATGTTGCAGTTCCAGGCGACGATCCTCATGCCGGCGAAGCATACCCTGCCATTGGTCAAAAGCAGATGCCTGCGCGAGGATGCGGAGCATGAAGAAGCCGTGGCTCGCCCTCGCCGGCTGTGTTGCTGCCCTGGCGCTGCTCGCCGGATTGGCAACGGCCTTTCCCTTCGCCGCGATTTTCCTCCGGGTCGGGCTGGACTCCCTGACGCCGCAAGCCATCGGCTGGGAGGCCAAGAACGCTTGGTCGAAATGCGACGGCGCAATCGGCGGTACGGTGGATTGGCCATTGAAGCCCGCCCTGGCCTGTGCCGCCATGCATATGTGCGCCAACGAAGCCACCCTGACGTCCGGGCAACGCGCTTCGCTGACATCGTCCGCCCGCCGCCTGCCCGGGTGCGGCGATCCGTAGAAGTCGGCCACATTGGTGGCCGCATCGCCATCGGTCGGACGCGTTGACTCCCCGTCACACTTTGGCAACCATCAAAGTATGAAGGAAGGTCCCGACGTCTCGATCGTTGCCGCGCTGATCGGGGATCCCGCCCGCGCCAACATGCTGATGGCGCTGATGTCGGGTCTCGCCTTGAGCGGCACCGAACTCGCGGCCGAAGCGGGCGTCACGCTCTCCACGGCAAGCGGCCATCTCTCCAAGCTCGAGAGCGCGGGCCTCGTGGCCGCGCGCAAGCAAGGCCGCACCCGCTATTTCCGTTTCGCCGATCCAGACGTCGCGGCCGCAGTCGAGGCCCTGATCCCGATCGCCACCCGCATCGGCCATCTGCGCAGCCGTCCTGGACCGCGCGACCAAGCGATGCGCCAAGCACGGTCGTGCTATGACCACCTCGCCGGCCGGCTGGCCGTGACCCTGCTCGATCGCTGGATGGCGCGCAGGGTGCTGAACCAAAGCGGAGAGACGCTGCAGCTCACGAACTCCGGCCGCCGGCACCTGGAACGTCTGGGGATCGACATCGCCACCCTGGAGCACGACAAGCGGCCGATGTGCCGGACCTGTATCGACTGGAGCGAGCGGCGGCGGCATCTCGGCGGCGGCCTGGGCGCCGCCATCCTCGACCACGTGCTCGAGCGGCGCTGGGCGGTGCGCGAGGGGCGTAGCCGTGTGGTTCGGTTCAGCCCGCGCGGGGAGCAGAGCTTCGTGCGCTGGTACTCAGGGGCGTGAAGGGCACGAACGGCACGCGCTCGCGCCGGGTGACACGCGGCAGCAGGCCCGCGACCGCCTGCTTGAAATGCGCGGTCGTTTCATGTGCTGCCCAGCCAGCCGCGTCGACATAAAGTTCGAAGACGAAGAACAGTGCCGGATTGCCGGGCGAGCGATAGGGCAGGAAGAGTTTGACGCCGGGTTCGGCCATTGTGGGCTCCACCATCACGTCGAGGATGGTGGCGACGCTGTCCTCGTCGCCGGGCTTGGCCTCGATCATGATTGCCACGACGAAGCCGTCATTGAGGTCGGTCGGTGTGAAGTAGGGTGTTTGCATGGCCAGAGAATGCCACGTCGCTTGCCGGGACACTTTGGTCAGGGCCGAACTATGCCCGTTCGATGTCGCTACTCCCCCTGCCCCAGCAAGGTGCCGGCGCGGCGCGACAGGCGGAAGAACCACTGGAAGATCTGGAAGCCGGCGATCAGGTAGGCCACCGAGAGGCCGAAGGCGATGGCCAGCATGTCCCAGTGGACTGTCTTCTCGGCCAGGATGGCGCGCATGCCCTCGAAGACGTAGGCCGGCGGCAGGCCCCAGGAGATGACCTGCAGCCAGTGCGGCAGCACCGTCACCGGGTAGTAGACGCCGCTCACCGGCATCAGGATGAAGACGGCGGCCCAGGCGAAGCTTTCCGCACTCTGGCCGACGCGCATGATCATGCCCGACATGGCAAGCCCGATCGACCACGAGAACATCTGCAGGATGGCGAAGAAGGCAACGAGCGGCAGGCCGAGCGAGTAGATCGAATAGCCGAAGAAGGCCCACGCCATCAGCGACACCGGAACCAGTCCGAGCAGCGTGCGCAACAGGGCGGCGATGATGATGCCTGTCGCCATCTCCCAGGAGCGGATCGGGCTCACGAACAGATGGCCGAGATTGCGCGACCACATCTCCTCGAGGAAGGCGATCGACAGCGAGAGATTGCCGCGCACCACCACTTCCCACAGCAGCAGGCCCGACAGCAGCACGCCCGCCGCCTGGGCGACGAACGAGGCCTGGGGCAGCAGGTATTGGGTCATGAATCCCCACATCACCATCTGCACCGCGGGCCAGTAGATGGAATCTGATCAGCCGCATGATCGAGCTGCGCCAGATGTAGATGTGGCGCATCACCAGGGCGTAGATCCGCTCGGCCGAACCGCTCACGACGCCGCCTCGTTCTTGTCGAACGCGTCGAGACCACGGCCACGGCCGCGCGCCATGTCGAGGAACACCTCTTCCATGTCTTCGCGACCGAAGCGCTCGATCAGCTCGCGCGGGCTGCCGCGCTCGAAGACGCGGCCGGCCTGCAGCAGGATCACGTCGTCGCACAGGCGCTCGACCTCGCTCATGTTGTGCGACGCGAGCATGATGGTGGCCTGGGTCTCGTGCTGGTAGCCCTTGAGGTAGCCGCGCACCCAGTCGGCGGTGTCGGGATCGAGCGAGGCCGTCGGTTCGTCGAGCAGCAGAACCTCAGGCCTGTTGATCAGCGCCTTGGCGAGCGCAACGCGGGTCTTCTGGCCGGCCGAGAGCTTGCCCGACTGACGATCGAGGAACGGCCCGATCTGCATGTGTTCGGCGATCTCCTCGATGCGGCGCGCGAGGTCCCTGACGCCGTAGAGCCGGCCGTAGAACAGCAGATTCTGCCGCACCGTCAGGCGATGCGGCAGGTCGACGTAGGGCGAGGAGAAGTTCATGCGCGGCAGGGCGGCGTAACGGCGCTTCAGCATGTCGACGCCCAGCACGTGGATCTCGCCCGTCGTCGGCTCGAGCAGTCCAAGCAGCATGGCGATGGTCGTGGTCTTGCCCGCGCCGTTGCCGCCCAATAGCCCGAGCACCGCGCCGCGCGGCACGGAGAAGGTCAGATCGTCGACCGCGACGACCTCGCCGTACACCTTGCGCAGGTGCTTCACTTCAATGGAGGGAGTTGTCGGCACCGATGTCATCCCGAGCGTCGCGAGGGACCTTTCAGGCCAAGGCAAAGGTCCCTCGGCCTTCGGCCTCGGGATGACAGTATTTCCGTCATCCCCTTGTGTGCGTAGTAAACTACAACGCCTTGATCGCGGCTTCGATGCGGTCGAGGCCCTTGCTCAGCCGCTCTGCGCCGGAGGCAAAGCAGAGGCGAACGTTGCCCTCACCGCCCGGCCCGAAGGCTTCGCCCGGCGCCAAGCCGACCTTGTAGTCTTTCGCCAGGCTCTTGCAGAAGGCCATGGTGTCCCGGACGCCGTCGACGGCGAAGAAGGCATAGAACGCCGCCTCGGGCCGCGCGATGGTGATGCGCGGATGGGCCGACAGCCGCTGGAAGACGAGCTCGCCGCCGGCCCGGCAGCGCTCGACCATCTCGGTGATGAAGCCGTCGCCCTTCTCGAGGGCTGCGATGGCGCCCCTTTGCAGGAAATGCGGCACGCCCGACGTGTTGATCTGCACCAGCTTGGCGAATTGCTCGCCAAGATGGGCGGGATGCGTCAGCCAGCCGACCCGCCAGCCCGTCATGGCCCACGGCTTGGAGAAGGAGTTGAGCACGATCAGCGGATCGTCCGGGCCGGCCTGCTCCAGGAACGACGGCGCGACAGACCGGGTGTAGATCAGGCGTGCATAGACCTCGTCGGCCATGATCCAGATGCCGCGCTTCTTCGCGAAGTCGAGCAGAGCGCGCTGCTCGTCGGAGCTCATCGTCCAGCCCGTAGGATTGCCCGGCGAATTGACGAAGATCGCGCGCGTGCGATCGTCGACCGCGTCGAACACCTTCTGCAGGTCGAGCGCCCAGGTCCCGTCCGGCTTGCGGTCGAGCGCCACGTATTTGGGCTCGCCGCGAACCAGCTTGGTCGCCGAGGTGATGTTCGGCCAGATCGGCGAGACGATGACGATATTGTCGCCGGGGTCGAGCAGCAGCTGACAGGAAAGCAGGATCGCCTGCATTCCGCCCGTCGTGACCGTCAGCCGGTCGACCGGGCATTTGATGCCGTAGAGCCGCTCCGTGTAGGCCGAAAGCGCCGTGCGCAGCTCGGGGATGCCGCGCTGCCACGTATAGAACGTCTCGCCGGCCTGCAGGCCCTTGGCCGCCGCGTCGCGCACGAAGTCGGGCGTGACGAGGTCGCCCTCGCCGAACCACAGCGGCACGACCTCGGGATCGCCGAACACGCTCATCGACACTTCGGCGATCGGCGTTTCGGAGAGGCCGGCAATGGGCCCGCTCAACGTTGCGCCCAAGCCTGGCAGGTGGAAACGGGAAGCGCTTTGCATGCATCGGACCTAGCGCATCGGCAGCGCTTTCGCCAGCCGGCGACACGCGGACAATTGTTGACGGTGAGGCCAAGCCTGACTTATCGCTAGCAAGCGTGCACCGAGGATGGAACCAGGCGGACGAGAGCCCCGATGAAGCGCCTTGCCCTTGCATTGTCCATGGCCGGCCTGGCGGCGGGCTGCGCCGTGCCGGCCAGGAACATGGATCGGGTCCAGGCCGGCATGAGCAAGGAGCAGGTACAGTCCATCATGGGCCAGCCCATCGCCGAATCCCATTCTCCCGGCAAGGAATGCGTCTACTACGAGCTGCTCAAGGATTTCTGGAGTTGCGTGCCGTGGAGCGTCTCCGACCGCTATTTCGTCTGCTTCGACGACGGCAAGGTCGCCTCCTTCGGCAAGGTCGGGGCGCCGTCGCCAGGATGACAGAGGGGTGACTGCGCGATACGGTGAGGGCAGGGAGTGGGCATGACAGTCGACATCAAAGAATCGATGCTGCAGACGTGGCTGGCGGAGCAGTACAGCTCCGACTACGCCGACGGACGCCGCTGCGACGAGATAAACTACTTGCAGTGCAAGCTGATCCTGAAGCCCGATCGCTTCACCTCGGCCCGCGTCTTCAAGGAATTCGCCGCCCTGGTGCAGAGGGCCGCCGAAAAGACCGGCATCGGTTACCACCACACACCGAAATCGCAGCAGCGACCCGAGGTGCGCGAGGTGCTGTTCCTCGATACCGGCGGCTTCCACCTCTACAACAACGCCTTCATCGTGCGCCGGCGTATTGCCTACGAGGACGGCTTCGCGATCGGCGATCCCGAGATCGTCTTCAAGTACCGCAGCGACGACATGGCGAAGGCCCAGTCGATCGACGTTCGCCCGCACATCGATGGCAAGTACAAGATCAAGTTCAAGCTCGAAGTGATGCCGCTCAAGGAGCGGATTGGCGGCATGCGGCGGCTGCTGTCGCACAATGTCGAGTTCGGGCTGAGCCAGGCGCCCCAGGCGGAACGGGTCGTGATGGCCTCGCTCGGCCACATGTCGTTGCCCGAGCTTGCCAGCATCTTCCCGCCGCTGGCCACGATCTCGTGCGACGGTCCGGACGACGTGTCCCTGGTCAACCAGTGCATCGTCGAGGAGCTGTTGCAGGACATCTGCCTGCTCGATTTCGGTCACCACTCGGCCGCCACTGCCAATCTCGCCTTGTGGCGCTCGCGCGGCGACCATCATCCCTTTGTCGGCGAGTTCGCCTACCAGCTGCGCTTCGACGGTCCCGCCGGCATCAGCGCCAAGTCGCTGCAAGCCTGCGAGCGCTTCTTCCTGGAGCTCCAGCAGGTTTCGGCCGACTGGCTGGCCCTCACCACAACCAAGACCGGCGCGGTCTATCGCTTGAAGGGCAACCCGCCTCAAGCGCACGAATGAGCGCGCCGGCCGCCTCATCGACGCCGCCTCCGCCGTCACTGGGACGGATCTTCTGGGTCTTCCTGGTCATGGGCGCCACCAGCCTGGGCGGCGGCGTGGTCGGCTACCTGCGCACCGGCCTGGTCGTGCGCCAGCGCTGGCTCGACGACGTCACTTTCGTCGAGCTCCTGTCGATCAGCCAGACCCTGCCCGGGCTCAATGCCACCAACATGGCGATTCTGGTCGGCGATCGCCTGCGCGGCGGATGGGGCGCGCTGCTGGCCACCCTGGGCATGTGCCTGCCCGGCGCCGTGCTGATGACGGGGGCGGCCTATGCCTACGGCGTCGGCGGCGACGATCCCTGGTCGAAGGCCTTTTTGCAAGGCATCGCCGCCGGCGCCGTAGGTCTCATCCTGGTGGTCATGGTGCAGCTCGGCGCGAAAGTGCTGAAGAGCTGGGCCGACTATGTTTTCGTGCTGGCCACGGCAGCCGCGGTCGCGGGCTTCGGGGTCAATGTGCCCTATGCCCTGGTGGTCGCCGGCACCATCGCCATCTGGTGGCATCGCCCGCGCGACAGGGCGGGCCGCAAATGAAGCAGCTCGGCGACATCGCAGGGGTCTTCGCCTACCTCTCGTTGCTCACCGTCGGCGGCGGCATGGCGGCGTTCCCCGAGCTCAAGACGCTCTCGGTGGATACCTATCACTGGATAACGTTTCCCGAGCTGCTGCACTTCTACAGCCTGGGGCAGCTCGCGCCCGGCCCCAACATGATGATGGTGGCCTCGATCGGGGCCGTGGTTGCGGGCCTGCCTGGCGCGGCGGTGGCCCTGATTGCGTTTTTCCTGCCGACGGGACTGCTGACCTTCGGTGTCGGGCGGCTGTGGACCCATCTGGCGACCTGGCGCTGGCGGCCGGCCATCCAGGTCGGGCTGGGCTCGGTGGCAGTCGGGCTGGTGCTTGCCGGCGCCGTCATCATGGGCCGCGGCGCGCTCACGGACGTTCTCTACGTGGCGCTGGCCGCCGTCGTGTTCTTCCTGCTGCTGAAGACCAGGATCAATCCGGCCTATCCGATCGTGGCATCAGGCTTGATCGGCCTGCTTGCCCACTGGCTCGAATACTCGCCGCAGATCTAGCGGCCTGCGACCTTTCCAGGCTTTGCGATCGGGGCGGGACCGCACGATGCGCGCGGCACGCCGATCGCCGCAACCTTGCCGCCGGCGCTGAGACAGCCCTTGCTCCACTCGCCGGCCAGTGTTTCGCCCTCGATGTGGGCGACGCCGTAGCCCTGCGGCACGTCGTCGGCGTAGAGGCCATCGAAGCGGACGGTCTCGTTCCACACGTAGTGGCCCTCGCCCTCGCGCTTGCCGTCGCGGAAGGTGCCGGTGAAGCGGTCGATCGGCCGACCGTGCTCGAACCACTGCGCCTCGCCCTGGCCGGTTGGAAGGCCGGCATGGCACGCGCCTTTCCAGACCACCGTGTCGTCAGGCTCCGGGTGCCAGTCCCACATGCGGCAACCGGCCTCGGTGTCGAACAGCCAGGTGCCGCTGTCGCAGGGCTGGGTCCAGCTGATTTGCACCGAGTTCGGGCTCGCCCGGCGGGCAATCGGGCTTGGCTTGGGTCAGGGCGATCTGCTGCGCAAAAACGGGCCCGCTGGCAAACAGCAGCATCGAGGAAATGACCACAGACAACATTCGCATGGAGCGCCCCGGGGCCGCCTTTGGCGGCAGTATGGGAAGAACGCCTAGACCCGTCGACTAGTTGCCGTTATTTCGGCTCAGCATCTTGTCGCCGTCAGGTCTCAAATAAGACGTCCCGAGGGCAGGAAATGTGAGTTTTCCCACCTCCGGGAGCGGCCCGCCGAATGTGCTAGCTTTGCGCATGGACATCCTGATCCTCGGCCTCATCCTGTTCCTGGGTATCCACACCCTCACCACCATGCGCAGGACACGCGCGGCGGTGATCGGCCGGCTGGGCGAAGGTCCCTACAAGGGGCTCTACTCACTGATATCGGCGGTTGGGCTCGTGCTGATCGTCTGGGGGTTCAGCCGCTATCGCAGCGCCGGCTACATCCAGGTCTGGAACCCGCCCTTCGCGTTCTTCCATCCCGTTGCACTGGTGCTGCTCTGGTTTGCCTTCGTGGCGCTGGCTTCGGCCTACGCGCCGCCCAGCAAGATCAAGGCAACGCTCCGTCATCCGATGCTTGTCGCCGTCAAGATCTGGGCGCTTTCCCACCTGCTGGTGAATGGCGATCTGGGCTCGATGCTGCTGTTCGGCGCCCTCCTCGCCTGGGCCGTCTACGATCGCATCGCCGCCAAGCGACGCGGCGATCTTGGCGCCGCGCCGGTGGCGCGCTTCGGCCGCAACGATGTGATCGTAATCGCGGTCGGCACCGTCGGTTACTTCGTTGTCCTCTGGCTGCATGAATCGCTGATCGGCGTTGCCGCCGTTTAGGCAGCTGAACTTGCAGCACGGTCGATGCACGCGATCATCGGCTCGTGAAGCGCGGCACCACAAAGTCGCCGCAATGCTCGTCAGGATGGCGCGCGTCCGCAGGGACACGTCCTAAAGTAGTAGAGTAAAAAGGAGATCAACTGAAATGAAGAACCGTCCCCTCATCGTCCTCGCCCTCGTCCTCGCCGCTGCGGCCACGCAATCCGAGGCTCGTTCACCGATCGGCGGCGCCACCATGCCGCGCGATGCGCTGACGGCCGATCCGCTCGGCCCGCGCAGCGAGCCTACGGTCACCGTGGCCCAGGCCGTCGCCCGCACCCAGATCGAGAAGAACGGCTACACGGCCGTTCGCGGCGTGACCCGCGGCAGCGACGGCGCCTGGCACGCCGTTGCGCGCAATGCCAGCAACGTGCCCGTCGCCGTCGTGCTCGACGACCAGGGCAAGGTCGTCGAGGCGCGCTAAGCGTCTCCCGACACTAGCGAACATGGCCCGCCCCGTTCCGACGGGGCGGGCTTTTCGTTCTCTGGCTGCCGGTACCTGCTACAGTGGATCTGCAGGAGGAAAGTCCGCGGCAATGTCCCGATATCCACGATACGCCACAACCGTGATCGGCGCGCACAGCGTGCCCGACTGGTATGAGGCGCTCGACCGTCTGGTCGCCGTGGGCCAGCTCGGTCTCGCGGCCATGGCCGACGCCCAATATCGCTGCACCGAAGCCGCCGTTCTCGACCAGGAGCTGGCCGGAATCGACGTCGTGACCGGCGGCGAGATGCACCGCCGCACCCACAATCGCCACTCGCCGCCCAACGCCATGCTGAACTTCTTCTGGCAGAAGATCGGCGCCTTCCAGGGCAGCACGAATCCCAAGGCGATCACGCCGCACGACCCCGACGTTTTCCATCCCGCCGCGACCTGTCGCGGTCCCATCCTGGATACCGTCGACCTGGGCCTGGTCGACGAGTTCAACTCGGTTTCGGCCCTGACGCGGAAGCCGGTCAAGATCACCATGACCGGGCCGCATATGCTGTGCCGCGTCGCCTACGACGAGCATTACGGCGACATCGCCCGCATGATGGCCGATGCCGGCAAGCTCCTGCACCACAACTTCGCCCTGCTGGTCGACGCCGGTTGCCGCAACATCCAGATCGACGAGCCGCTATTCACCATGGCCGACGATGGCGAGGTCGCTGCCGCGGTCGACGCCATCAATCTCGCCATCGCGGACCTGCCCGACGACGTGCATGTCTCGACCCACATCTGCCAGGGCAACTACGCGGTGGGCAAGGAATATGACGGCCAGATCGGCCACCGCTATTTCGACATCGGCCGTTACAAGGCCGACCATGTCTGCCGCATCGAGTGTTCATCCTACCTGGTCGAATACGACATGGCGCACCATTACGAGGGCCGGCTGGGTAATCGGCAGTTGGGCGTCGGCGCGGCGAACGTGCAGGACCCCAAGGTCGAGAGCGCCGAAACCGTGGTCGAGCGCATCCGCGCCTGCGCCTGGCTGGCGCCGGAGCAGACCATCATCACCTCGTCCTGCGGCTTCAATCACCTGCCGCGGCGCACTGCCTTCGGCAAGCTGCAGGCGATGGCCGACGCCAAGCGCATGCTGGGTGGCTGAGGCATGAGCAGAGAGCGGGCGGATCCATCCCCGCGGGCGGCCGCGGAGCTCCTCGCGTTGGCCGAACAGGCGGGGCGTCTCGGCGTCGTCGAATGGGACGTCCCGTCGGGCAAGGTGAGCCTTTCCGCCCGTTGCTTCGAGCTCTACGGCCTGGACAAGTTCAATTTCGACGGTCGCTATGAGACCCTTCTGGCCTGCCTCCATCGCGAGGACCAGGCGCGCGCCGCCGCGTCCATGGAGCAGGCGTTCGCCGACCGCGAGCCGCAAGTCGAGATCGATTTTCGCATCATGCGGCCCTCCGACGGCGAGCTACGCTGGATCGAGGCGCGGCGCCTGATCTTCTACGACGCCGCCGGCGCGCCGCAGCGCGTGGTCGGCGTCAGCGTCGACGTCACCGAACAGAAACGGGCCTCGGCGCAGCTCCGCGCCTTCACCGAGACGCTCGAAGAAGCGGTGCGCACCCGCACCCACGAGCTCGAGGCCCAGCACGAGGCGCGCCGCAAGGCCGAGGATCTGCTGCGCCAGTCGCAGAAGATGGAGGCGGTCGGCCAGCTCACCGGCGGCGTGGCCCATGACTTCAATAACCTGCTGACCGTCATCATGGGCGGACTGGACGTGATCGGCCGTGAGCTCGCCAAGCTCGGCGACATCCCCTCGAGCGCGCGCATCGCCCGCGCCCGCGACCTCGCCCTGCAAGGCGCCCAGCGCGCCGCCATCCTGACCAATCGCCTACTCGCCTTTTCGCGCCAGCAGGCGCTCGACCCCCGCCCGCTCGACGCCAACCGGCTGGTCGCCGATACGGCCGAGCTGCTGCGCCGCACCCTGGGTGAGGCAATCGACCTCGAGACCGTGCTGGCGGGCGGCCTTTGGCTCGCCTTCGCCGACGAGAATCAGCTCGAGACGGCACTCCTGAATCTGGCCGTCAATGCGCGCGACGCCATGCCCGAAGGCGGCAGGATGACCATCGAGACCGCCAACACCTATCTTGACGAGGCCTATGCCCGGGCGGTCGCCGAACCGCTTGAACCCGGCCAGTACGTGCTGATCGCCGTCGCCGACACCGGCAGCGGCATGGACAGGAGTGCGCTGGAGCGCGCCTTCGAGCCCTTTTTCACCACCAAGGCGGCGGGCCGCGGCACCGGGCTCGGCCTCAGCCAGGTCTACGGCTTCGTGCGGCAGTCCGCAGGCCACATCCGCATCTACAGCGAGCCCGGCCACGGCACGACGGTGAAGATCTACCTGCCACGCCATCAAGGCGCCGGCGAACATGCGCCGCCTGTGGAGCGCCTGCCCAACGCGGCCCACGCTGGCGGCCGAGAAACGATCCTGGTCGTCGAGGATGACGAGGCACTGCGCGCCTTCGCGGTCGAGGCATTGAGTGAGCTCGGCTACCGGGTGCTGTCCGCCGCCGACGCCCAGATCGCGCTCGACACGCTCGATCGCGAGTCCGACATCGACCTGCTGTTCACCGACGTGGTGATGCCGGGCGGCCGCAACGGTCGACAGCTCGCCGACGAGGCGCTGAAGCGCCGCCCCGCGCTCAAGGTGCTGTTCACCACGGGCTATACACGCAACGCCATCATCCATCACGGCCGGCTCGATCCGGGCGTCAACCTGATCGGCAAGCCATACACTTTCGAAGAACTCGGTTCTCGCGTGCGGACGCTGCTGGATGGGACGAACGGATAGAACGGCGCATGCGCACCGTCCCGTCGGGCTGGACGCAACGCGGCCGAGCCTGGTCGTGATCCAGATTGCGCGGCAATATCATGCTTAATTGAGTGAGGAGGCGTTCGCATGACTGACGACTATCAGCGCCGCAGCTACGGCGAGATCTCGGTGGGGACTGGCGAGAAGCCCGGCATCGTCGTGGTCGATTTCCAGCTGGGCTTCACCGATCCGCAATATCCGCTGGGCGGCGCGCCGCTGGTCATGCGCGCCGTCGAGAACACGGCGAAGCTCCTGCAGGTCGCACGGCGGGTCGGGGTGCCGGTGGCGGTGTGCAACACCGCCTACATGAACGAGCGCGAGATGCCCTACTGGAAGATCACGGCAGTCAAGCAGACCTTCCTGCACGATCACCCGAGCACGGCGCTCGATCCGCGGATCTACGATCCCGGCTACGACCTCAAGGTGACCAAGAAGGGCCCGTCGATCTTCTTCGAGACCGGGGTCGCCAACTATTTCATGAAGGAGCGGGTCGACACGATGATCGTCACCGGCTGCAACACCTCGGGCTGCATCCGCGGCAGCGCGCTCGATTCTTTCAGCCACCGCTTCCGCACCCTGGTGCCCGAGGATTGCGTCGGCGATATCGAGGAGCAGCCGCACAAGGACAATCTGCGCGACATCGGCCGGCGCTACGTCGATGTCACCGACCTGGCGTTCTGCATCGACTACCTGGAGCGCTGGGGCCAACGGAACAGCACTTGAACTGAAGCACTGCCAAGGACGCGCCATCCTGCTGCCGCCGCGGGTTGACTTCCCGACGCCCGCCGCCAACGATCAGCCGGCAGTCTTTCCAGCGCTGCTTTGCCCAGCCAAGCACGCTGCTCGGAGACTGCTCAGATCGATGTGGATCACCAAACCACGCATCGCTTGCGCTGGGATGGACCGGTAACGCGGGGGAAGATCGAGATGGAAGACCGTGAGATTCGAGCGGCGTTGGATCTCCACTGGGCTGCGTCCGACGCCAATGACTTCGAGGTCGAGCACCAGATCTACCGGGAGGACGCCATCCTCGAGTATCCGCAGTCCGGCGAGCGCATCCGCGGCCGGCGCCATATCCAGGCGTCCCGCTCCGCCCAGCCGAACAAGAAGCGCTTCGCGGTGCGGCGAATCCTCGGCGCTGGCGACCTTTGGGTCACTGAGTTCGTCCTCACCTACGACGGGCAACCGTCCTACACCGTGAGCATCATGGAATTCAAGGACGGGAAGGTCGCCCGCGAGACCCAGTATTTCGGCGATCCGTTCGAACCGGGGCCTTCACGCGCTCAATGGGTCGAGCGCATGCAGTGAATGCGAACGGCGTGAGGATCCAACGCTTCCTCGCGCCGGAGCAGGATCTCTGAACGGAGTAGCAAATGGTAGCGTCCGACACTCTTCGCTTTGCGAAGATCCCCCTCACCCACGGCTCTGGCGCCATTCCCGCCCTCGGGTTCGGGACGCTGATTCCGGATCCCCTCGCGACCAAACAGGCCGTCAAGGCCGCCCTGGAAGCAGGGTTTCGTCACTTCGATTGCGCCGAACGCTATCGCAACGAGCAAGCCGTCGGCGAGGCCATGCAGGAGATGTTCAAGGCGGGGGAGATCGAGCGCAAGGACGTATTCGTCACCACGAAACTCTGGAACAACAATCATCGTCCGGAGCGGGTGAAGCCCGCCTTCGAGGCGAGCATCCGGCGACTCCAGGTCGACTATGTCGATTGCTATCTCACCCACACGCCCTATGCCTTCCAACCGGGCGACGAGCAGGAGCCGCGGGATGAGCGCGGCCAGGTCATCTATGATTCCGGTGTGACACTTGTGGAGACATGGCGGGCACTGGAGAGCCTGGTGGACGAGGGCCGGTGCCGCGCGATCGGCCTGTCGAATGTCAATCTGGGGAAACTGGAGGAGATTGTCGAAGCCGCGCGAATCAAGCCGGCGGTCGTAGAGGTCGAATCCCATCCCTATCTCCCGGAATGGGATTTGCTCGACTATTGCAAAAGGCATGGGATCGCCCTGCTTGCGTTTGCGGCGTTGGGGCATGCGATGGAGCCCCGATTGCTGGATGATCCGGCGATCGTCGCGATTGCGCAGCGCCTCCGCAAAACCCCGGCCCAGGTCGTGCTCGCCTGGGCCGTACAGCGCGGGACCGCTTTGTTGACCACGTCCGTCAATCCCGGCCGCATCCGCGAAAACTTCGAAATCTCGGCCCTGCCGGAAGACGCCATGCAGCAGATTCGGGACGGAGTCGCGACGAAGATCCGGTTCAATTCCGTCGTGGAGACCGGCGTGCCTGGATTCATTCCCAGAGGTCGGTGAACGCACGACGCCACGCCGCCCACCATTCCGCCGAAGACTAACCGACTCTACCCGTTGCCGTTCTGGCAGACGTCGACCCATTCTGCTTCGACCAGTTCGGCCATGCGCAGGGGATTGATGCGAAGCGCGCTGTGCGTCGACCCGGCCGCCGGCACCACCTCGTCGAAAGCCTTCAGCGAGACGTCGCAATAGACCGGCAATGGCGTCGCCAGGCCGAAGGGACAGACGCCGCCCACCGGATGGCCGGTGATCGCGGCAACTTCCTCGGGCGCCAGCATGCGGGGTTTGCCGCCGAAGGCCGCCTTGACCTTCTTGTTGTCCAGCCGGGCGATGCCGCTGGTGACGAGCAGGAGATTGCGGTCCTTGACGCGCAGCGAGAGGGTCTTGGCGATCTGCGCCGGGGCGACGCCATGGCCTTCGGCCGCCAGCGCCACAGTGGCGGTGCTGCCGTCCAGTTCGACGATGGTGATGTCAGGCGCTCGTGACGCCAGAAACGCACGCACTGACTCAAGGCTCATACTCTCGGCTCTCCAGATCAGGGACGATACCAACTAGCATGGACAAAGAGATCAAGGCAGAGCAGCGTGCCGCCCGAAGGAGACGACCATGCTATGCAAAGTGACCGGCGGCCTCGCGCTGTCCTATCTTGCGGCGAGCGCTGCCTGCGCCCAATCCCCTGCCCCGATCAATACCGTCCGCTACACCTGCGACCAGGGCAGGACGCTGGTCGTCCAATACTTCACCGGTGCCGTGCGCACCGAACCCAACGGCATGCCGGTGCCCGGCGGGCACGTGATCGTGACCCAGGCCGACGGAACGACCCATACCCTGCAGCAGACGGCGTCGGGCTCGGGCATCCGCTACGCCAACGAGAGCCAGACATTCGTGTTCTGGAGCAAGGGCGCCGGCGCCTTCGTCGAGGAAGGGCCGAGCCAGACCGAGACCTATTCGAACTGCCAGGGGCAATCGAATTGAGGCGCGGCGCGACGGCGCCGCCTACAACTGAAAATACAGGAAGCCGCCCGCGCCGATCAGTGTTAGGGCGATGCCGAGGTGCTTGAAAAACCGTATCGACTGCGCCGCCAGTGACTTTTCGGCGCGAACGGCCGCCCGCTCGGCGTGCGACATCTCGGCCTTGCGCATGACCTGCCCCTCGAACAGACCCGGCGAGACGCCGACGCCGACCCAGCCATCCTGATCCAGGTCAGCGCGCGTGCTCACGAACCAGATCATCAGGCCGACCACGCCGATGCCGAAGAAGCCGGCATAGGCCACGATCATGAAGGCGATCACGCTGGCGATCAGCCAGCCGCTGAGAACGACCGCCATTTACGATGGACTTCAGGGGCATGGGTGCCCTCCTCGCGAAAATGCCGGCAACCGGACCGTGATCCTTCCTCCGACGACTGACAAGGCCGCCAAGGACCATCGGCTCGCCGTCACCTGTCGCCCTTCAGGATCGAGTGGAATCGCCCGTAGGTGAAATAGACAACCAGGCCGATCGCGAGCCAGCTCACGAGACGCAGCCAGGTCAACGGCGCCAGGCCGGCCATCAGGCCGAGGCACGCGAGAATGCCCAGCAGCGGCACCCAGGGCACATGGGGCACGCGAAAGGGCCGAGGCACCGTGGGGTCGGCCGACCTCAGATAGATGACCGCGACGCAGACCAGGATGAAGGCGAACAACGTGCCGACGCCCACGAGCTGGCTCAAGAGGTCGATCGGCGCCACGGCGGCGACGATCGCGACAAGGCCGCCGATGACGAGCTGGCTTATGTAAGGCGTCCTGAGCCTCGGATGGACACGTGCGAACAAGGGCGGCAGGAGACCGTCTTTCGCCATCGCCGCGAAGATCCGGCTCTGGCCGTAGAGCAGGACGAGGATGACGGTGGTGAGCCCGATCAGCGCGCCCAGCTCGATGAACAGCGAGAACCATTCGAGTCCGATGACGCGCACGCCCTGAACCACGGGGTCGGGCACGTTCAGCTCGGGATACGGCACCAGGCCGGTCAGCACCGCAGCGACGGCGATGTAGAGGACGGTCGACGTCGCGAGCGAGCCCAGGATGCCGATCGGCATGTCGCGCTGCGGCCGTCGCGCCTCCTGCGCACAGTTGGAGACGGCGTCGAAGCCGATATAGGCGAAGAACACGATCGACGCGCCGCGCAGGATGCCGCTCAGGCCGAACGACCCGAACGCGCCCGTATTGGCCGGGATGAACGGATGCCAGTTGGCGCTCCGCACATAGAAGGCGCCCAGCACGACGAAGGCCAGCACGACGGTGAGCTTCACCGTCACCATGACGTTGTTGAGGCGCGCCGACTCGCGCGTGCCCAGCACCAGCAGCGCCGTGATCAGCACCACGATGCCGGCGGCCGGCAGGTTGGCAATGGCTGACGCGGTCGTGCCGTCGGCCAGGGTGACCGCCTGCCCCGTCGCCGCTACCAGCCGGGGCGGCAGGCCGATCCCCGCGAGCTTGAGCAAGCTGTTGAAGTAGCCCGACCAGCCGACGGCCACGGTCGCACCGCCCATGGCGTATTCCAGAATCAGGTCCCAGCCGATCACCCAAGCGGCGAGTTCTCCCAGGGTGGCATAGGTGTAAGTGTAGCTGCTGCCCGACACCGGCAGGAAGGCGGAGAGCTCGGCGTAGCAGAGGCCGACCAGGCCGCAGGCAATGGCGGCCAGCATGAAGGAGAGCACGATGGCGGGCCCGGCGTAGAGCGCGGCGGCGGTGCCCGTCAGCACGAAGATCCCGGCGCCGATGATGGCGCCGACGCCCATGGCGGCGATGCTGAAGGGACCGAGGACTTTCGACAGGCGCCCAGCGGACGAGTCCTGGGAGGCGACGATCTCGGAAACCGGCTTGCGCGCCAGGACGCTCTTGAAGTCCATGATCCCCCTGCTCCCTTTTTCGGCGGGAACGACCTCCGGAGCAACAAACCAGCGAAAGGTTGCAGTGGATTTATCATGCAACACCTCGCAACGGGCCGGCGTTCACTCCGCGTCCCATTGAGCAACCGAAGGAGAACGACCATGATCCGCACCAGCCTCGCGGCCCTCACGCTGATTGCCGCGGCCGGCGTCGCCCACGCCCAGATGCAGGCCCCCAGCACCCCGGGCGGCCGGGCCATGGATTCGATGCCGGGCGGCACCAGCAACCCGAGCACGAACTTCCCGAAGACCCCGTCCAACGCGTCGGCGGCCGAGGCTGCGGCGAAGTCGGCGATCGAACAGCGCGGCTATACCGGCGTGAAGAGCCTGACCCGCGACATGGCCGGCAACTGGGCCGCCAAGGCGATGCGCGACAACGTCGAGGTCGCCGTGGTCCTCGAACCGAACGGCACCATCAGGGAGCAGTAGGCCGAAAGGTCTCCGCGACCCGGCCTGGCAGGGTGTTTACTCCTCGTTGCGCCCCGCCAGCGCTGCCGGATTTCTCATACTTGTGTATGGACTTGTCCGCGGCCGAGGCGCTCCAATCTCGGCACCATGCGCACTCGCCTCATCATCCCCCTCGCCCTCGTGATCGCGACCGGCTCGCCGGCCCTGGCGCAGTATGCGCCGGGCTCGATCGGCAATGGTGGCCGCATGCCGGAAACCATGTCGCCCGGCGCCCTGCCGCCGCCCCCGACGCTGTCGGCCCCGGCGCCCGTTGCGCCTTCGAGCTCCTACGGCAGTCGCTACCCCAACACCGAAAGCTATTCGCGCGATCGCATCGAATCGCAGGGTTACAAGGTCGAGCGGATCACGCCACAGAACAACGGCTCGTGGAAGGCCGAGACGAGCCGCGACGCCGTGCCGACGCGGCCGCAGGGCGTACCGAGCAAGATCACGATCTTCCCCGATGGGCGGGTGCTCGAGGAGCGCGAGCCCCTGACGGTCAATCCGCCGCGCCCGTAGCGATGCGATCCAGCACCGGCAGCAAGTAGCGGCGGAACTGCTGGGGGCTTTCTGACATCGGGAAATGACCCAGACCCTTCATCACCTCGACGTGCCGGGCTTTCACCAGCCGCGCCAGTTCCGCCGTCAGCGCCGGCGTGGCCGAGAGATCGTATTCGCCCGTCAGCAGATAGAGCGGACATTTCTCCGCATCGAGGCGATCGAGGTTGGTGTTCCGCAGATCGCCATCGGTGAAATAGTAATGCAGGTCGCCCAGGAAGACCGACGGACCGCCCTGCATGTAATGCCATAGGGTTTCCCACTTCTCGGCCTGCGGCGAGGTGGGCGAGATCAGACAGGCAACCGTGCCCGCGGCCGCCTCCTGGCCATGCACGTCGGGCCGAAACAGCACGCCGAGATCGCGCAGACGGGTGTCGGCACCGGCCTCGGCGTGCGTCGCCGACTGCAGCCCGATGGCCGCCCGGAAATGCGCGCCATGGCGCAGGGCGAGGTGCAGCACCGCGCGGCCGCCGATCGAGCAGCCCATCACCACCGGCCGCTCCAGCCCGAGGGCGCGCGACACCGCCATCACCGTGTCGACGTAGAGATCGGTCGTCAGCCGATAGACCTCGCGCTCGAAGCCGGGCGGCGGCGAGGACTTGCCGTGCCACGGCAGGTCGAAGGCGATCACGCGATAGCGGCGCGTGATCTCGCGATCGTTCAGGATCGCGCGATATTGTCGTCCGTCGGCGCCGGCAGTGTGCAGGCAGAGGAGCGGAATGCCCTCGCCCGCTTCCTCGAAATAGATCCGGTGCGGCTTGCCGTTGAAGTCCAGCCGCAGATAGCGGCCGACCACGGGCTCGATGACCGGCGTGCCGACGTCCGCAGCACGCTCCGGCGCAGCGGGCGGCCGCAGCGCAGCGAAGAGCTGCTCGAGAAACAGCAGGTTGCGTCCGTAGGCCACCATGTCGCCCTCGACCTTGAGATGGCCCGTGCGCTGCATGCCGACCAGGCTCTGAAATCCTGGGACCGGCGCGGGCTTGGCGAACTCCGCCCAGTCTTCCGGCGCGGCGCCAAGAGTGAAGGCAGCACCCGGGGCGGCGCCTCGATCAGCGGCAATGCGCTCCCCCACCGTTACCGAAATCGCCTCGTCGCCGTTCAGCACGGTGAGCGACAGCGCGGCGAGCCGGGCGCGCCGCCGCAGCGCTTCGTTGTCGTCGAGGGCACTCGTGAGACGCGCGAAATCGACCATGGTTCAGTTGGCGGGCTTGATGTTGGCGTCCTTGATCACCTGGGCCCATTTGGGGATGTCGGCCGCGATGGCGGCGCGCGTCTCCTCCGATGTGCTGCCGACGACGTCGAGGCCAAGGGTCGCGAACTTCTTCTGCATCTCGGGATCGGCCAGCACCTTCAGCGATTCGGCGCGCACCTTGTCGATGATGGGCTGCGGCGTGCCGGCCGGCGCCAGCAGGGCAAACCACGAGGTCGCCTCGAAGCCCGGGAAACCCGACTCGTTCAAGGTCGGCAGGTCGGGCGCGTTGGGCGAACGCTTGAGCGAGGTGATGCCGATGCCGCGGACCCGACCGTCGCGCACCAGCGGCAGGCTGGCGCCGGCATTCTGGATGCCGACCGGCACCACGCCGCCCATGACGTCGGCGAGATTGGCGCCGCGATAGGGGATGTGCTCCATCCTGATGCCGGCCAGATGGCAGAACAGCTCGCCCGCCACGTGCTGGGGCGTGCCGACGCCCGGCGTGCCGTAGCTGAGCTTGCCCGGGTTTGCCTTGGCATGGGCGATCAGTTCGGCAATCGACTTCACCGGCAGCTCGTTGTTGACCAGGAAGATGCTGGGCATCGACAGCGCCGTCGAAATCGGCGCCAGATCCTTCAGCGGATCGAACGGCAGTGTCTGCAGGCTGGGCAGAATGGTGATGGCCGCATTGCCGGACCACATCAGCGTGTAGCCGTCGGGGGCTGCCTTGGCGACCTTGTCGGTGCCGATGGCGCCCGAATTGCCGGAAACGTTCTCGACCACCACCGGCTGTCCCCAGGCCTCGGCGAACTTCTGGGCGAACATCCGGCCGGTGACGTCGGTGGCGCTGCCGGCGGTGAAGCCCACCACCAGCCGCACCGGCTTCTCGGGCCAATTGGTCTCGGCCGCGAGCGGATAGACCGCGCAGGCCAGCAGGAAAGCGACGGAACAGAGCCACGAACGCATGCGAATTTCTCCCGCGGCGATCTTGACGTCGCCGTCGACGTTATCTTTGCATATCGCCATCGATCGCGGGAGGAAACCTGCGGGCGCTTTCGCGCGGCGGCTGGGCCGAAGGCTGGCTCGCCGCAAGCCAGGCCATGGACCTAGCTTCGTCGGCGCGCCGCCTTGCGCGCGCCGGCGGAGCGACGGCCACTGCGCGCGGCAGGCGCTTTCTTGCCAACGCTGCGCGTGAACCGGATGTTGAAGCTCTCGCCACCCTTGACCGCGACACCGGCATGGCGCGCCGTCAGTTTCATCGACAGCGTCATCGCCCGGTGGGGCTGCGACAGGATCTGGGTGGCAAGCTTAGGCAATGCTGCGATTCTGCCGCGCAGCGAGGCGCGCGGGTTCGTCCAGTGCTCCCAATACAAAACCCAGTCCTCGGTGACGTGAAGCACCGCGCCCTCGAGGCCCTTGGGGCGGTCCTGCTGCAGATCCTTGGCGAAGTTGAACAGGCCGGAGGCAAAATCGAGAGCCGTCATCTTGGCGGGACGGCTGCCGGCGAAGACCTGGGTGAAGCCGGTCATCCAGTCCGCCTGGTCGGCGAACAAGTAGTACGGCATGTCGAATTTCAGGCTCTCGGCCAGCGCACTGGGAAAGCTGCCTTCGCTCGGCGGGACGCCGAACACCGTCGAATGCAAAGACGAGCAAGCGCGGCCCGGAACCGTCAGCTCGGTATCGTCGAAGGCCTTGCGGGTGCGGTAGAAGACAAGGGCCACTTCATCCGGCACGCCGCTCGGCTTGTCGAGCGGCATCACGGTCGGCAGATAGGCGGTCAGTCCGTGCAGGCTCTGCAACTGGGCGGTCACGGGAATGAAGACGCTGCCCAACGCCGCCAGAAAATCCTGCGGGGCCACGCTGCCCAGCCGGAAGCCGCGCCATACGCGAACGGCATCGGGCGGAACTTTCGCAACGGCCCCGTTCTTCGCTTCAATCATGGCGACACGGCCATGACGTCCGCGCTGCCGTCCCGTGATCCGACCCGACATTATATCCTTGTCGGCACATTGCTCCCCCCAACTCAGCAATGGGCATGGCGCGCGCGGTTCGATCGGGCGCATATGGGCACAATCGATTCGCACGCATCAATGCAACTATCAATACGCTTGTCACGAAGAAATACAAGTATGCGATTCCGCATACCGCGTCATCCATGCGAACAGATCCATTTTGCTCGTCAACGCCAAGCCACGCTCGCATGCCTTTGTCTTCTTCCCGCCACCGGCCTTCCAGCCGGCTCCCTGACCGGACCGATAGCCCCGGCAGCAGGAAATGGATGATGCCCACCACGACGATGGGGGGTGGATTGGTACCGCGACCGCCCCGCCCGGCAATGTGAGTTTTGTCACCTTCGGCATGTTTGACAGCAGATCAGCCATCATGTTGCGCACAGTGTGAGGCGTTCGAATGTCGCGCGGGCGGGTCGAGGCGGAAATTGTTCGAATATCGCAGGCTGGCGGAGTGGGCGCCGGCGCCAGGCCCTTCAATTCTTGGCAGCGACCTTGGCGGCGAGGTCGGTGAGGCTCCTCGCCAGCGAGACGAACTCGCTGGGCATCATCACGATGGTCATGGTGTTCTGCTCGGCGCCCACCTCGGTGATCATCTGCATGCGGCGCAGCTCAAGCGCCGAGGGGTTCTGCATGATGACCTCGGCCGCGTTGCGCAGCTGCTCGGCGGCCGCGAGCTCGGCCTCGGCCTTGATGAGGCGCGCCCGCTTCTCGCGCAGCGCTTCGGCCTCCTGGGCCATGGCGCGTTGCATCGACGGCGGGATTTCCACGCTTTTCATCTGGACGCGCTCGACCTTGACGCCCCACGGCTCGGTGACGCCGTCGATGGCCTTCTGCATCAGCTCGGAGATCGTGTCCTGCGCCTTCAAAATGTCGTCGAGCGTGTGCTGGCCGAGAACCGTGCGCAGCGTGGTGAGCGCCACCTGCTCCACAGCATTGGCGATCGCCCGCACCGCCATGACGGCGCGCTCGGGATCGACGATGCGATACCAGACGACCGTCTCGACCTTGATCGGCACGTTGTCGCGCGTGATGCCCTCCTGCTGCGCGACGGCAGCTGTCACCGTGCGCAGATCGAGCATGGTCTGCCATTCGATGAGGAACCAGACGATGTAGATGCCGGGCCCCGCCGTGCGGTTGTACCGGCCCAGGCGAAAGACCACGCCGCGTTCGTACTGGTTGGCGATACGAATGCTCTTGAACGTCACCAGCAACACGACGGCTACGATAATGATGACGGTCGCATGGGCGCCGAGGAAGTCGAGGATGAGCATGGCCTGCCGTGCCTGATCTGCCGGACGATCAAACCAACCGGCTCGCCTGTCGGTAGAATGTCTTGTCGACCGGCGGTGCCTCCAAGATGGGCATGGTACCCGGCCGGTTCAAGGCACCTGCAGTGGGCGTGCAGAGCCTAGTGCCGTCCAGCCAGCGCGCGATTCTCCAATCGGCTCAACAGGCGAACCAGCGGCCACAGCATCAGGAAATAAAGGATCGCCGCCACCACGATGGGCGTCGGGTTGTAGGTCAGGCTCTGCGCCTGGCGCGCCTGGTAGAGAAGCTCGGGCACGGCCACCACGCTGCCGAGCGAAGTGAGTTTCACGACCTCGAGCGTGTTGGACAGCAGGTCGGGCAGCACATTGCGCACGGCCTGCGGCAGCACGATGTAGCCCATGGCCTGCAGGCGGCTGAGACCCGTCGAACGCGCGGCCTCGACCTGCCCGGCCGGAACCGAGTCTATTCCGGCGCGGAAGATCTCGCCGTAATAGGCGCCGGTATTGAGGAAGAAGGCGATGGCCACGCAAGCAAAGCCGCTCAGCTCCAGCCCGGCAAAGGGCAGGCCGGCGAACAGCAGGACCAGCAGCACCAGGGGCGGAAAGGCGCGGAAGAAATCGACCCAGGCCATCAGCGGCCAACGCACCAGCGGGTGACGCACGCTGGCGAGCAGCGCCAACAGAAGGCCGCCGAACAGGCCGAGCGGCACCACGATCAGCGACAGCAGGATGGTGTTCAAAAGTCCCGCCAGCACGATCGGCCAAGCGGCGGCGATGATCTCGGGATTGAAGAACGTCTGGATCATCGCTTCCACGCGAACCTGGTCTCGACCCAGCGTGCGGCCACCACGACGGGCAGGAACAGCACGAGGTAGGCCGCCGCCCCCATCATCAGCGGCGAGGGATTGTAGGAATTGGACATGGCCGAACTCGCCTCGCCCAGGATCTCGGTGACGGCGACGACGGTGCCGAGCGCCGTGCCCTTGGTGATGGCTATCGTGCGGTTGGTGAGCGGCGGGATGGTAAGGCGCAGTGCCTGCGGCAGCACGACGTTCAAGAGGGTCTGGCCGAAGCCGAGCCCGGTCGAACGCGCGGCCTCCCACTGGCCCTTGTGCACCGAGGTGATGCCGGCCCAGAAGATCTCCTCGGAAAAGGCCATCAGCACGAGCGCCAGCGACAGCCAGGTCGAAACGAAGCCCGAGGGCGAGATGTCGGCGGCCGGCCCGCCGAAATAGATCAGCACGATGATGACCAAGGGCGGCAGCGAGCGGAACAGGTCGACCACGAAGATGATCAGCCAGTTGAGCGGCCGGATGGCGAGGCTGCGCAGCAGGGCGAGCACGAGGCCGGCCAGCAATCCGCTGATCACGATCAGCACGGCAAGCTCGATGGTGACGACCACGCCGGACAGGATGTCCGGCAGGTATTTCAGCATCACCTTGCCGTTGAAGAAGGTCTCGGTGAAACGGTCCCACGTGCTCATGGTCTTCGGAGCGCGGGCGTCCCGCCCGCTTCATGTCATGAGCGGGCGGGACGCCCGCGCTCCGTTTGAACATCGACTCAGTGCCGCTGGATCTGGCCGATGAAGGCGCGCGTGCGATCGTGGGTCGGCGTCTCGAAGATCGCGGCGGGTGGGCCCTGCTCGACGATCAGACCGTCATCCATGAACACCACGCGGTCGGCGGCATTGCGGGCAAAGCCCATCTCGTGGCTGACCACGATCATGGTCATGCCGCTTTCGCGCAGGCTGCGCATGACTTCCAGCACCGAGCCGACCAGCTCGGGATCGAGCGCGCTCGTGGGCTCGTCGAACAGCATGACCCTGGGCTCGAGCGCGATCGAGCGCGCGATGGCGACCCGCTGCTGCTGGCCGCCCGAGAGCTGGCCCGGCGTGTGATCGGCACGGTCGGCAAGCCCTACCCGCTCGAGCGCCGCGCGCCCGAGTTGATCGGCCTCGGCGCGCGACTTGCCCGCAACCTTGCGCAGGGCGAGCGTCACATTGCCGAGCGCCGTCATGTGCGGATAGAGGTTGAAGGACTGGAACACCATGCCGATGCGCTGGCGGGCATGGTTGATGTCGGTCCTGGGATCAAGCATGTCGATGCCGTCGACCACCACCGAGCCGGAGGACGGTTCCTCCAGCCGGTTGAGGCAGCGCAGCAAGGTCGACTTGCCCGAGCCCGACGGTCCGATGACGAACACCAGCTCGCGCTCGGCCACCGCGAGATCGACGCCCTTCAGGACGTGAAGGGCGCCGAAATGCTTGTGGATGGCGCGCGCGTCGACGATGGGCTTCATGCCAGTAGCCGTCACCCCGACCGAAGGCCCGAGGGGCCGAAGCGGAGGGGCCTCCTCTTGGCTATCCAACGACAAGACAAGGTCCCTCGACTACGCTTCGCTTCGCTCGGGATGACGAGCGACATCACCCGCACTTCAGCTCGTGCGGCGTCGGATCGTAGCCCGGCATGCCGGGCACGCCATAGCCCGGCGTGATCACCACGGCGAGATCGTCGGCCTCGGGCTTCTGGCCGAACCACTTCTCGGCGAGCTTGGCGATCGTGCCGTCCTTCTTCATGCAGTCGAGCGTGTCCTGCATCTGGTTGCGCAGCGCCACGCTGTCCTTGCGGAAGGGCGCCGCCCAATGGGCGCGGGTTTCCTTCAGCACGAGGTCGGCCACGAATTGCGGGTTCTTCGACGCGGCGTAGACGATGGTCGTATTGCCGCCCAAGGTGGCGTAGGCGCGGCCCGAGAGAACGGCCTGCGTGGCATCGGGCTGGGTGTCGTAGACCTGCACGGTGAAGCCGTACTTCTCGCCCATCTGCTTGGAGAGCGTCTCGTAGGGCGTGCCCTTGTTGACGGCGACCGACTTGCCCTTGAGATCCTCCCAGCCCTTGATCGGCGGCGTGCCCTTCTTGATGCCGAACTGGAAGGCGGTCCACAGATAGCCCGCGGTGAACAGCATGTTCTCCGCCCGCTCCTTCGTCACCGTGGTCGGCGCAGCGATGAAATCGTAGCGGCCGGACTGCATGCCGGGAATCAGCGTCGAAAAGCTCACCGCATCGAAGACGATTTCGCGGTGCATACGCTTGGCGGCCTCGGTGAAGAGGTCGATCTGGAAGCCCTCGATGCCGCCACCCAGCTTGGGCATGGCGTGCGGCGCGAACGTGCCGTCGACTCCGGTCTTGAGCGGCGGCAGCTTGTCCTGCGCCAGGACTGGACTCGCGACCAAGAATGCCGCGATCACGACCGCAGCAAAACGTTGCATCATTTCAGTGCCTCCCTTCCAATGAATCCCAGCGAAATCCCCAGGCCGCGACGTTAGATCAGGCATTGTTGAATAGCAATTTAGAGGCCATCCTTCGCCTCATGTCAGACCGCATCCTCGTCATCAATCCCAACTCCACCGAAGCCGTCACCAAGGGCATCGACTCGGCGATGGAACCGCTGCGCATGCCAGGCGGCCCGACGATCGAGTGCGTGACCTTGAAGGAAGGTCCACCCGGCATCGAGAGCCAGGCCCATGTCGAGCAGGTCGTGGGCCCGATCGGCGAGATGGTCAAGAAGCGCGACAACGACTGCTCGGCCTTCGTCATCGCCTGCTACTCCGATCCCGGCCTGCATGCGGCGCGCGAGATCACGACCAAGCCGGTGCTGGGCATCGCCGAGTGCGGCATCCTGACCGCGCTGACGCTCGGCCAGCGCTTCGGCGTGATCTCCATCCTGCGGAAATCGATCCCGCGCCATCTGCGCTATGTCGGCCAGATGGGGTTGAACGATCGCATGGCCGGCGACCGCGCGATCGGGCTGGGAGTCGTCGAGCTCAGCAACGAAGCCACGACCTTCGCCCGCATGGCCGAAGTCGCCGCCGAGCTGCGCGACGAGGACGGCGCCGACGTGCTGGTCATGGGCTGCGCCGGCATGGCGCGCTACCGCGACCGCCTGCAGCGCCATGTCGGCCTGCCGGTGGTCGAGCCCAGCCAGGCGGCCGTATCGATGGCGATCGGCCGGTCGCGGCTTTGGTGGTCGGCGTGATCGCGAACCTCGTCATCCGTCGATCGAAACCTGCAGTTTAATTTCCGGTATTTGCGGTATTTCCGGTAGTCGTTTTACACGTCGGCCAAGGCGGGATTGACCTGCCAACGCCGCGCGGGCCGGCCAGGTCCCGGCTGATCGTCGCCGGGATCGGGGCGGACGAAACCAAGAAAGTTCAGACGATAAAGCACCTGCTGAGCACCGTCTGCATTGATCGTCCGGCCCAGCGCCCGGCACCTGATGTCCTCGCGCGAGATCACCGCGGCCCCGCTGTCCTTCAGCCAGCGGGCCACCCGCCGCACGCGATCCTCGGAAGTTGTTGGCATCACGCGACCGAACACGGCGCGGGCGTGCGGCCGGAAATAGCCCGTCCAAAGCGCCGCGGCGGCCTCGACCTGCTCGCGGCCGATATGGCCGGGCAGGCCCGGTGCGTCGATGCCCGACCAGGCTAGCAGCTCAAGAGCGCCGGCCAGCCGCGCCACGGTCGACCGTCCCTTGCCCAGCCAGGCCGCCTCCAGACCTTCGGTCCCGCGCCGGTCGGCGTGCAGGCCGGCCAGAAAGCCGTCGAAGGCTTCAACGCCGCGCTGGTCGAAGATGAGTTCCAGCGGATCATCCGGCGTGCGCGCCAGCCGGCTGATGCGCCGAAGCATCCTCAGCGCATCGTCATCCTGGGCGATCTTGACGTTTGCCAGCGGACAATAAGGCTGTGCGCCAGCCCAGGCGTAAAGGAAACGCGCCGCCAGCCCGTCATCGCCCTCCTCCAGGATCTCCTTCAGCCTGTCCGGAGGCGTCGTGGCGAGGATGCTGACCGGAAACCTTGCGAGCTGCAGCGATGACTTGTCCGTCCGGCGCTTGAGAACGATGCTGCCGGCGCACCATCCCTCGAGCCATCGCGCGCGATCACTGCCGTCGTTTCCCGCTTCGCCGAGATGGGCGAGCCCGGTCGGCTCGTCACGCCACAGGATCACGCCACGCGGATTGCCCGAGACGACGTTGGCAATGGCATCCAGCGCCGTATCGGCGACGACGATCTGCGATTGTACGATGGCGTCATTCGAGCCGGCCTGCTTGACCCGCTCGGCATGTGCCTCCTGGCGCACGTCATCATGCACCCGGCGCTCCGCCTCGATCGAGCCGAGCAGCCGGCGCATCGAGGCGAGCGCGGACGACTTGCCGCTGGAGGACTCGCCGACCACGGCCTGCCACAGCACCAGGGGCTCGGACCAGACGGGCGTGATGCGCACGGACGCGCCCGCGCCACAGAGGCCGGCGAGAGCGGCCAGCACGGCCTGCACCACGTAGTCCGTGGGCGCGCCGGCCGATGAGGCCGTGTCACCCACCCAGTCGCGCCACGGTTGGGGCAGCAGATCGAGGGGGAAAGGCGGAACGGCGTCGCGTTCCTCCTCGAGAATGCTGACGTCGATCTCGGGCCAGCCTGCCTCGGGTTGTCCCAGGAGAAAAGCGGGACGTCGCGTTTCAGCGATTGCGGGCGGAGTACTGGTATTGAACGGGAAATTGGACATGCGCCGATCCATTCATTTGACTAGGGAAAATTATATAGCGCGATATTTAGTAATAAGCAAGTATTAAGTTTAGCATAACTGGCGCACCCATAGAGTCCTAAATGCCGGCAGCCATCACCAGCAGCTCGGCCGCAAGCAACCAGCGGCCGGGTTCCTGAAGCCCTGGAAGCGTCTACGGATCGTTCGTCAGCCGCGGCGGCGTCAGGTGGTTGGGCGGCGGCGGCCTCAGGAACGCCAACAGGAGGAGGCTCGCCGTCAGCACCCAGGCGACGATCCAGAAGGCATCGATATAGGCCAGCACGAAGGCCTCGCGTCGCACCAGGCTGTCGAGCGTCAGGATGGCCGCGCCGGTCGAATGGCCGACGCTGCTCGCCCGATCGCCGAAGAGCTGTGAAAGCTGCGTGGTGCGTTGCTCGGCCAGATCCGCGCCCGTCTGTAGGTGCAGGCCGGTCAGGTTCGAGGTGACCTGTTCCTGAATGCGAACGAAGGTCTGGATGAACGCCGAGCCGATCTCGCTGCCGAGCAGACGGCCGGTCTGAATCAGCCCGGCGATGGTTATCGCCCAGGCCGGCCTCATGTTCGAGACACTGAAAATCACCACCGAGGTGATGGAGAGCGCGAGACCGACGGCTTCAACGAGCTGCGAGGGCAGGAAGTCGTCGCCGGCCCAGTCGTGCGTCAACCCCGTATCCATCCAGCTGCCGACCGCCTGCGTCGCCAGGCCGACGGCCAGCAGCAGGCGCGCATCGATGTAGCGCAGAGCCCAGGCCAGGAATGGCACGAGCACGATCTGAGGCAGGGCGACCCAGTTGAGTACGTCGCCGATCTGCAGCGATCGAAGGCCCTGCACCCGTTCGAGATAGTCGGGCAGGATGAAGCTGGTGGCCGTGCTGCCGAATACGAAGGTGGCGATCATGAACGGCGGTATGCAGACGTTGCGATCGAGCAGCGCCTTGAGGTCGATCAGCGGCCGCTCGACCACAAGTTCGTTCACGACAAAGGCCACCAGCAGCAACCCGCCGGCCAGCACCAGGCCGATGATGGTGCCCGAGTTCAACCAGTCCAACCGGTTTCCCTGATCGATGCCGGCATAAAGCAGCGCCAACCCAACGCCGGCGAACAAGATGCCCGACCAGTCGCCTTGGCGAAGCCTTTCGAGATCGGGCGGCTCGCGCCGCATGCCTAGGCAGATCAGCCCCATCATCAGGAGCGTGAGCGGTATGTTCTGCCAGAAGATCCACTCCCATAGCCCGTTCTCGTCATAGAAGGCCTCGATCGAGGACGAGATGTTTTGCGAGAAGGCGAAGCGGAAGGCGTAGGCCGCCAGGCCCCAGCTCCACCAGCGCGGCGGCAGTTCGCGCAGGATGAAGGGGATGGCCGACGGGATGAAGGTCCCGACGGCCAGGCCGCGCACGATCTGCAAGGCCAGCAGCAGGGAAGGATCGCGGGTGAGCGGCGGCAGGGCAGAGGTGACCAAGAAGATCGCGCTCGACCACAGCAGGATGCGGCGGGGGCCCAGGACGAAGCTGAACCACGCGGCCGACAGGCAAACCACCATCTGGGAGGCGCCGAAAGCAGTCGACAGCCACGACCCCTCGTCGAAGCCGAGCGACAGGCCGCCGCGGATGTCGGCCAGCCCGACCGTGGTCACGCGCGTGTTGATTGTCGAAATGAACGCGCCGACCACGACGGCGGCGACACCCAGCAGTGGACGGTAGGCGGCCACGGACGGCGTTGCGGTCGACGCCGGTGCGACGGTCATGGCGTCGCTGGTTTGTCGGTGTGAATCGTGGCGATCACCGACATGCCGGGCAGCAGCCGTCCGGACAGCGGATGGCCTCGATCGAGCACGATCTTCACCGGAATACGCTGGACGACCTTGGTGAAATTGCCGGTGGCGTTATCGGGCGGCAGCAGGCTGAATTGCGAGCCGCTCGCCGGCGAGATGCTGTCGACGTGGCCGGTAACCACTACGCCCGGGAAGGTATCCACGGTGATGCTGGCAGGCTGGCCGATCGCCACCCGCGTGAGCTGTGTCTCCTTGAAGTTGGCGACCACCCACACGGTGTCGAGCGGCACGACCGAGATCACCTGCACGCCCGGGCGTACATACTGTCCGGTGCGCACGCCGCGTTCGCCGACCATGCCATCCACCGGCGACACGATGCGCGTGTAGCCGAGCGTGATCCGGGCCAACGCCAGCACCGCCTGCTTGGACTTGAGGTCGGCGCGCAGCTGCAGCTCCTGGGTGTCGAGCACCCCCATCTGGCTCCGCTGGGACTTCGAGCTCGTCGCGAGCGCGCGCCAGTGTCGCCTGGAAGCGCTTCTCGTCGGCGGTCGCCTGCTCGAGCCGCTGGCGTGTGCCGTAGGTACTTGCCACCAGGTCGCGCTGGCGAATCTCCTCGAGCCGGGTGCGCTCGACATCGGCCTGGGTCGCTGTAATGGCGCTTTGCGCCTCGGCGACCTGGGCGTGCTGCTGGGCCTTGCGCGACTTCAGGTTTTCGATTGCTGCTTCTGCCACCGCGACATCGGCCTCGGCCTGGTCGACGCGGGCCTTGTAGTCGTCGTCCTCGATCTCGACCAGAAGCTGATTTGCCTTGACGCGCTGGAAATCGTTGACGGGCACCTTGCGGAGATAGCCGTCGACCTTGGCGCTGAGCGGCGTGAGGTCGCCTTTGACATAGGCGTCGTCCGTGGTCTGCGCGACGTGCGCACCGACCCAGGCGTCCCAGCGCGATGCGAACAGGATTGCAACCGCCGCCGCGATCACCAGAATGCCAAGTCTGACTGAAAGCCTGAGCAGTTGCCTCAAGCGTTCGGGCGTGATCCAGCGGAAGGAGATGCTGGGCAACATCGATCGCGCTCCCGTAAACGAGCCGCGCCAAGGATGCCCGATTCTGGCAGCCGGGTCATGCCTTCGATGCTGCTACCGGCAGGAACCATTGCCGCTACAGAAGGTCGCTGCAACGCGGGAGACAAAGACGGCTTGGGCGAGCTGCGGCTATCGAAGTTCTTGTCCAGACAGGCAATCGCCTTCCAGTCGGGCAAACGACGGGATGGTCCGTGCTCCAAGACTTTTCAGGGCGCTGTTGGCGTGGTTGCGTAGCTCGCAGACCCGGCGCGGAGCTGAGATCCACCGTTGGCTGGGGCGCCAAGCAACCTCATTCGCTGGCGACGTGAGCGCCTTTCTCGGCTACGGAGCGTTTCATCAGCGGCACCACGAACACGAGCGCAAGCGTCACCACGGCGAAAATCCAGAAGCAGTCGAAATAAGCAAGGGCGGACGCCTGCTGCTGGCGTAGATTCTCGAGCGCCTGCCAGGCCAGCTGCTGCAGGGCAGCCGGGTCGCCCATATTCAATTGCGCCTGTGCCTGCTCGACGAAGGAGCTCACGGCCGGATTGAGGGGATCGAGATATTCGCCGAGTCGCATGGTGTGAAATTGATCGCGGCGCTCCTGCAGCGTCTGCGCCATCGACGTGCCGACGCTGCCTCCCTCGTTGCGCAGAAGGCTCAGCAGGCCGATGGCCGCCCCCCGCAATTCCAGCGGCGTATAAAGGTAGGCCGCCACGTTGGCCGGCGCGAAGCACATCGACAGGCCGAGGACGGTCAGAACGCGAGGCCAGACCACTTGGCCCGGGCTGATGTCGAGGTTCATCTGCGACATCCAGTAGTTCCCGGCAGCCATCACCAGCAGCCCGGCCGCCAGTAGCCAGCGGGCATCCGTCCCTCGGCCCAGCAGGATGCCGATGGCGGGCATCGCCAGGAGAGCAAACAGCCCGGCTGGCGACATGACCAGTCCGGCGCTGAGCGCATCGTATCCGAACAGGGACTGGAGCAAGCCGGGCAACGACGTGCTTGCGCCATACAGCACGGCAAAAGCAAAGAAGACGATGATGCAGCAGGTAGCGAAGTTGCGTTCCCGCAAGGGGCGGAAATTGACCACGGGACTGCGATGGCGCAGCTCCCAGAAGATCAAGCCGACCAGGCCCACGCCGAAGAGAACCGCCAGCGTCTGCACGCGCCAGAAGGGATCGCCCAGCCAGTCCCATTCCTGCCCCTTGCTGAGCATCACCTCCCAACAAACCATGACGATCACCAGCAGCGACAGGCCAACCGAGTCGAAGCTGAACGGTCGCTTGCGCAACTCCTGGCGCGCATGGACGAGGTAGTCCGGATCGCGAAGTTTGATGTAGCAGGCAGCAAGGGCCAGGAGGCCGACCGGGACATTGATCAGGAACACCCAGCGCCAGGAATACTGGTCGGTGATCCAGCCGCCGAGCGTCGGGCCGACGACGGGCGCCAACAAGGCCGCCAGGCCGAACAGCGTCATCGCCGTGCCCTGCTTTTCGCGTGCAAAGGCATCGAGCAGCACGCCTTGGCTGGACGGCTGAAGGCCTCCTCCGGCCAGGCCTTGAATCACCCGGAAAAAGATCAGCTGGTTAAGGCTGGTGGCCATCCCGCAGAGCCCCGAGGCGAGGGTGAACACGCCGATCGACAGCAGGAAGTAGGTGCGGCGACCGAGATGTGCCGACAACCAGCCGGTTATCGGCAGGATAATGGCATTGGCGGCAAGGTAGCTGGTGAGAACCCACTCACCGTCGTCGACCGTCGCCGACAGGCCGCCGGCGATGTAGCGCAGTGCGACGACCGCTATGGTGGTATCGAGCACCTCCATGAAGGTAGGCACCACCACGATCGCGGCCATCACCCAGGGGTTCGTGGCGCCCTGCGGTCTCGAAGCTGCAAGGACTGTCATTTGCCGGTGTCCGGCGCACCTGCGACCGAGCCGGCAGGCGGCTGGTTCGGCCCCTGGTTCAGGGACACGCGGGCCTGGAGAAACTTCCCGGCATCGGGGCCGGTCGCCGGCTCGTTGATATGGACTTCCGGGACGACCGAAGTACCGATGAACAACGGGTCCTTCTCCGCATCGTACCCCACGAGGTCGATCCGAACCGGCAGCCGCTGCACCACCTTGATGAAGTTGCCTGTCGCGTTCTGTGCCGGCAGCAGCGCCAAGGTCGATCCGGTGCCCATGGTGAAGCCGGCAATGCGACCCTTGAATGTGTGTCGGCTGCCGTACATGTCGACATTGAGATCGACCGGTTGGCCGATGCGCAGGTCGCGCAGCTGCGTCTCCTTGAAATTGGCGTCGACCCAGATCTCGTCGAGCGAGCGGATCGCCATGAGGGCCTGCCCGACCTGGACATTGTTGCCCGGGTTGACGTTTCGGCGCGTGATGACGCCGTCGATCTCCGCGACGATGTCGCAGTAGCGAAGATCGAGCTCGGCCTGGGCGAGATCGCGCTTGGCGGCCTCGAGCTTGGCCTCGGCCTGCTTGACTCCGGGCGCCTCCGCCGCCAGCCGGGCGAACGTGCGGTCGACGTCGCCCGAACCGGATTTCTCGAACTCCGCGAGCATCTCCGTGGGCGTCTGATTGTATGAGTGGAGAACACCCAACTGGGCCGCGCTCTCGATCAGCGCCGCCTGCGCCTCCCGGACAGCCGAGAAGGTCTGATCGAGATCAGGCGGCACCTGGCCGAGCTCCTTGCTGTCCAGAGGCAGCGTCTTCAACCCCAGGGAGACACGAATTTGATTCACATCGGCCAGGACCTGGACCAGCTCTGCGCGCGCCGTCACCAGGGTCGCTTGCCGGCGATCGAACTCCGACCGGGGAATATTGTCTGTCGCCACCAGTTGCCGGGCCCGCTCGAATTCGAGCTCGGCCAATGTGAGCGCCGCCTTGCTTTTTTCGACGGCGGCAACGCGGGCGCGCAATTCGGCCTCCTGATTGGCGACGTCCTCCATGGCGTGCTGCAGTTTCCAGCGCCGGCTTCTGGCTTCCGCTTCAATGCCGCGGACCGTGGCGGACGCGGCCTGCAGATCGGCCTTGGCCGTCTCGACCGCCGCCGTCTTGATGGCGACAGCGGTGCGATAGGGCTCTTTGTCCAGCTCGACGAGAAGATCACCCCGGCGCACCCGGTTGTTGTCATCGACGAGAACGCGCGCGACCTGGCCGCGGACCCGGGCGGCAACGAAGGTCACGTGGCCATTCACGTACGCGTCATCGGTCGAAACGGTGTTAAGAGCCTCGCGGATCCACGGAATGCCAATCGCCAGGAGAGCTGCCAGGACCACAGCGCCCGCTGCTCCAAGCAGCATTTTCTTCTGCCGCGTGGCCTTCTGTTTCGCTGATGAGACAGCCACCCCGGAACTGGGAGGCGTCTCGGGAGGTGACGCCGGATCGGCGCTGGGAGTCGAAGTCGGCTCGTTTCCCTGGGCGGTCGTCTCTCTGGTTTGCTCGGTCATTGCAGGGACCTTTCACCGAAAGATTGAGTGCCCCGCGGCATAGGGCCGTCTCGCTGCCACACGATCGACCCTCGACTCGAGACCGGACTCTCACTTGCCGCGCCAGCCAAGCAAGAATGCAGAAGCAACCGCCACTACACTCAAGTCTAGTTGAAACAGTCAGCGCCAATGATGCTGATCGCCAACGCGCATGTCTATCCGACGCTCGCCGAACGGCGCGCTGCTTCGATGCGCACGATGTGCAACCTCGATGCGCACGATGTGCAACCATGCGCACAAACGCATGATGCGCAGTCTACTTCTGCTTTTTCTCGCGAGGCAATATCTCTGCACGAAAAGGTACTGAACCTAAGGTCCCGAATGAGATCTGGAGCTCCAACAGCACGAGGAGTTCGGCCGCCACCTCTTTCTGGCATTGGCGCCGACGCTGCGGCGATCCCCCTGGATGATTCCGAAATTGGAGGTCGCCAGCAGTTCACTGCCGCCGCTCTCGCGGGATACGGTCGACAGCTCGTCCGGCTGCCAATGCGGATCAGGCTGATGCCCGTGAGCGGCGAAGCCAGTCGTCGAAACCGATGCGGCCGAGACGCGCTTCGCCCAATGGCACGAGCGAGCGCTCCTCGACCCGGCCCCCGAAGTATCGCGCCTCGGGGTCGCTTACGACCTGACGCGGATCACCGACCGCTTTCAGATAGCGGGCAACGATTTCGTTGAATGGCGCTCGTTCCGGGCCGGCGATCTCGACGACACTGTTTCGCGGTGTCGCGACGGCCACATCGGCAACGAGGGCGGCAACGTCGTCCGCCGCGATAGGCTGGAACAGGCCGGGTGAGATCCTGACGTTGTTGCCATCCGTGCCTGAAGCGGCGATGGCGCCGAGGAAGTCGAGGAACTGGGTCGAGCGGATGATGGTGTAGGGGATTTCGGAAGTCTCGATCAGTTTCTCCTGGGCGACCTTGGCGCGGAAGTAGCCATTGTCGGACCGGTCGATGCCGACGATGGAGAGCGCGACATGGTGCCGGACGCCGGCTGCGGCCTCCGCCGCGAGGAGGTTGCGGCCGGAGGTTTCGAAGAACTTCAATACCGCCTCGTCCTCGAATGAGGGCGAATTGGCGAGATCAACCACCACCTGCGCTCTGGCTACGGCCTCCTTGAGGCCCTCTCCGGTGATGGTATTGACGCCACTTTTGGGCGAGGCCGCGACGACCTCGTGGCCGCCGTGGCGCAGAATGGCGACGGTCTTCGAGCCGATTAGGCCGGTGCCGCCGATGACGACGATCTTCATGGTTTACCCTCCCGTGTCGACGATTGGAGACTTTCAAGCGGGTTTGAATGAGATCGAGGAAATATCCACGTCTCAACGCGCGTACAAAATGCAAAGCCGTGAGGAGACAAGCACGCGGCGTCCCTGCTGGATACGCCGCTCGCCGCGCCGCTCCGATGCTCACTTTATTGGCTAAAGACGCAGATCATGGGCGCGGCCGAGCGAATTGATTGAAATCCGGATCCGCGTGATGCCGGCGGCGGTTGCATGACGGTATTTATCGCCATGCCATCGAAAGTGGCTTTGGGCAATCGCACTTCGTGACCGGCTGGCCCACCGAACTTCGCCCTAGGTCGCGCTCGGCGCAAACTCGACGGCGTGGCGGATCTGGAAGCCGCCTAGAAGCTCGCTGCAGCGCTGGGTGATGGCTTTGCGCGATGCGCCGGCCGGGTCAGTGACGCGCACTTCGGCCAGCATGCCATAGGTGGGGTCGTTGCGGACCGTCACGGCCGCCATCACCCCCTCGCCCTGCAACGGCGCGATGGCCGCGTCGAAGGCGCGCTGGGCCGCTTCGAGCCGCAGCGCCGGCTTGTAAATCTTGCCCACGCCGGTCACTGGCATGACCGCAATCAGCGCGACCTGTACCGGCACCGCGGCGCGCTCCGGAATTTCGCGGCGACAGAACTCGCGCAGCTCCTCCGCCGTGGCGCTGGCGTCGGGCCTGAGCTGCACGAACACCATCGGCAGCTCGCCGGCGTAGGTGTCGGGCAGACCGACCGCCGCCGCGGTCTCGACCGCGGGATGGCGATTGAGCGCCTCCTCGATGATCACGGGATCGATATTGTGGCCGCCGCGGATGATCAGGTCCTTCGAGCGTCCGGTCAGCCAGACGTATCCCTCGGCATCGACCCGGCCGAGATCGCCGGAATCGAGCCAGCCGTCGGCCAGCATCGCGCCGCGGTCGTGGCGTTCATCGAGATAGCCGGGCGTAACCTGGGGACCCCGCATCAGCACATGGCCGATCTCGCCCATCGGGCAATCGCGGCGGATGGTGCCGTCGGGCGCCACGTCCGCGATGCGGATCTCGGTATAAGGCAGCCGCAATCCGACCGATCCGGGGCGGCGCTCGCCGTGCAGCGGATTCATGGTCGAGTAGCAATGCACTTCGGTCATGCCATAGCCTTCGACCACCGGCGCGCCGATCTCGCGCTCGATCCGGCGGATCAGCTCGACGGGCACCGTCGAGCCACCGGTCACGAAGGCTTTCAGCGACGACAGGTCATGTCCATCGCGCGGCACGTTCATGATGGCGGCCAGCGTGGTCGGCACGGCGCCGCCGACGTCGACCCGGTTGCGCTCGACGATGCCCCAGTAGTCGCGCACGACATTGGGATTGCGCGCGCCGAGCGGCGTCGGCACCAGGATCGTCCAGCCGTTGGCGATCGGCGACAGCGCGCCGAACAGCGAGCCGCCGACATGAAACTGCGGCAAGGGATTGAGCAGCACCGTGCCCGGTCCGAAATCGAAGACCAGCGCATTGGTCCAGGCCATCAGCGTGAGCGCGCCGTGCGTGTGCTTGGCGAGCTTCGGCAATCCGGTCGTCCCGCCGGTATGGAACAGCGCCGCCACGGTGTCGCGATCGATCGCCTTCGGCGCTGCCAGCCGGTCGGCCGGTTGGGCGGCACAGCCCGCCTCGTAGTCGATGACGCCGGGAACCGGCGGGCCACCGCCGACACGGAACACCTTCAGCTCGGGCATCGCCGCGCGGATGGCCTCCACCTTGGGCCAGATATCCGGGAAGATCGAGGGGCCGGCCGCGATCAACGCCCGCGCGCCCGCTTGTTTCATGATGGCCGCGATCTGCGAGGCCTCGAGGAAGTAGTTGACGGGATTGGCGACGGCCGCGATCTCCGCGCCCCACAGCGCGAAGAAAGTCTCCGGCACGCTCGGCATCAGCAGGGTGACGGTGTCGTCGGGCCCGATACCGTGGGCGTGCAGCAGGTTCGCCGTCTGGGTCACGCGCTGCATCAACTCAGTGTAAGTGACGTCGCGCACCGGATCGTCGGGACCGGTGCCGGCGAGGTAGCGAATGGCGACCCGACCCGAATGTTCGTGCGCCGACTCCTGCAACAGGTCCGCCACGCTGGTGTGGCGGATGCGCTCCGTCATCGGCACCTGCTCGAGTTCTTCGATGTCTGCCTGGGTGCGGATCTTCATCGACGTTTCCTCATACTCTACCCGTCATGGCACGGACGTTGCTCGACCATCACGCGCCTGTCGGCCGCTCTGCAAGTCCAATCTTCCATCGACGAGGGAATGCCATGCTCTCCACCGAACGCTCGGCCACCGAGGCGCCCGCGCGGTCCGCCGGCAGCGTCGCCGAGGTGCTTGCCCGGACGGCGGCACTCATTCCGGTCCTTCGCCAACGCGCGGAAGCCGTCGACGAGTTGCGGCAAATGCTGCCGGCCAGCGTCGCCGAGCTGAAATCGGCCGGAACGGCCCGTCTCTACCAGCCGGCGAGATTTGGCGGCTGCGAAGCCGACATGCGGAGCGGCGTCGAAGCGCTGGCCGCCGTCGGTCGCGGCTGCGGCTCGAGCGCCTGGTGCTTCGTTCAGCATCTCACCCATAACTTCATGCTCTCGCAGTGGCCCGATCGGGGCCAGCACGACATCTGGGACGAGGATCCGGCCTGCCTCGTGAGCGGCATCTTCATTTCCGGCGCCGGTCGCGCCCGCTCGGTCGAGGGCGGCTATGTGCTGTCCGGCCGCTGGCCGCTGGTGAGCGGCGTCAACACCAGCGACTGGTGCCTGTTCGCCGCCCTGGTCGATGGCGGCGACGTCCACAGCCATCGCTATTTCGCCCTGCCGCGCCGCGAGATCGAGATCGTCGATACCTGGCGCTCGGTCGGCCTCATGGGCTCGGCAAGCAACGACGTCGTCGTCTTGGAGGTCTTCGTTCCCGCCCATCGCACGCTCTCGATCCGGCATCTCAAGGGCGGTCCCACACCCGGCAATGCTCACAACAGGAGTCCACTCTACCGCACGCCGAGCTATTGCATCTTCGGCATCTACATCACTGCCGCCGTGCTTGGCATCGCCGAGGCCGGCCTCGAATTCTATCTCGAGGGCGCCCGCCGTCGCATCACGCTCACCTCGAGCCAGAAGGTCGCCGGCTATCCCACGCAGCAGGTCAAGGTCGCCGAGGCATCGGCGGCGATCGCCGCCGCACGGCAGCTCCTGTTCGCCATATGCGATGAAGCGAGCGGGATCGCACTCCGCGACGCGCTGCCGAACGACGAGCAGCGGGCGAAGTTCCGGTCGCATGCCGCCTTCGCCGGACGGCTGTCCGCCCGCGCCGTCGAGCTCCTGTGGGATGCCGGCGCCAGCAGCAGCGTCTACAGCGCCAACCCGATGTCGCGGGTCTTTCGCGACATGAGCGTGGCCAGCCGCCATTTCACGCTGAACTGGGACGTCAACGGCTCGACCCATGGGCGCGTGCTGATGGGCCTCGAGCTGGGCGATCCGACGCTTTGAAGCGCGATACTCCCCTGGCCGTGCAGGACTATCACATTTGACCATCTATTCCGTCATCCCGAGCGAAGCCGCCCAAAGGGCGGCGTAGCCGAGGGACCTCTTCTTTCAACCGAAGCAACAGAAAAGGTCCCTCCGCTGCGCCTCGCTGCGCTCGGCTCCGGTCGGGATGACGGAGTTTTTGGTCAGACGCGATCGGCCCACCTGCCCACGCAAGCCCATGGCATCCAGCAACTCCTCGTCGTCTCGACCGAGGCCCTCCCCTCGACTTCGCTCGGGGCAGGCTCCGCGCCGAGCGGAGAGACCTTCTCTCAACGATAAGCGGCTTGCGGTTGAGAGAAGGTCTCTACGCTCCGCGCTTCGCGCTGCGGTGGAGGCGACGTGACCAAGCCTGGCACACCTCCCTATACGAGGCAGGTTTATTTGACGCCGATCGGGTTCGTGGCGAAGCTGAACAAAACATCAGCCGCCTCATGCATCCGGGAGGGTGGAAATGCCCAGCACGACGACGATTTCAAGCGTGGAGCCGAATCGGCCAGCGCCCGCGCCGTTTTGGCCGACGGGCTGGTGGAAAATCGTCGATGCCCGGATCGGCATCGTCCCGCTGCCGATCTTCGTGGTCCTGCTGGTCGTGATCACCGGCTTCGCCGCCACCGGCTCGGTGCCGTCCGACATCCTGATGGGCATCGTCCTGCTGTCGATGGGCGGCTTCGCCTGTGCCGAGCTGGGCAAGCGCATCCCGATCATCCGCAACATCGGCGCAGCGGCGATCTTTGCGACCTTCATTCCGTCCTTCCTCGCCTTTCATCACCTGTTGCCCCAGCCGGTCCTGACCTCGATCACCCAGTTCACCAAGGACTTCGAACTTTCTCTACCTGTTCATCTCCTGCATCATCGTCGGCAGCATCCTGGGCATGGATCGCGGCGTCCTGATCAAGGGCTTCCTCAAGATCTTCGTGCCGCTGGCCGCCGGCTCCGTCGTCGGCAGCATCGTCGGCACGCTGGTCGGCGTCCTGCTGGGCCTTGGCGCCTATCACACGTTCTTCTTCATCGTCGTGCCGATCATGGCGGGCGGCGTGGGCGAAGGCGCGATCCCGCTCTCCATCGGCTATTCCCAGATCCTGGGCCAGCCCCAAGGCGAACTGTTCGCCCAGGTATTGCCGCCCGTCATGCTGGGCAGCCTGACGGCGATCCTGCTGGCCGGCACGCTCAACTTCGTCGGCAAGCGCTATCCGCACCTCACCGGCGAAGGCCGCCTGCAGCCGGGCGAGGATGACGAGCTGCAGCGCGAGGAAGAGGATACCGACGGCCACCGCGTCGACGTGACCACGATCGGCGCGGCCGTCGTCACGGCCGTCACGCTCTACCTGATCGGCGCCCTGGCGCAGCGCCTCTGGGGCTTTCCGGCGCCCGTGGCGATGCTGGTCATCGCTGTCGGCCTGAAGCTCGTGCGCGCCATATCGCCGACGCTGCAGCTGGGCGCCTTCCATGTCTACAAGTTCTTCTCGACGGTGGTCACCTATCCGCTGCTGTTCGCCATCGGCGTCTCGCTGACGCCGTGGGACAAGCTGGTGGCGGCCTTCAACCTGCCTTACATCCTGACCATCGTCTCGACGGTGGTGTCGATCATGGCGACCGGCTACGTGGTCGGCGGCTGGATGAAGATGTTTCCGATCGACACCGCGATCGTGACGGCCTGCCACAGCGGCCAAGGCGGCACGGGCGACGTCGCCATCCTCACGGCGGCCAACCGCATGCAGCTGATGCCGTTCGCCCAGATCGCGACACGCATCGGCGGGGCCATTACCGTGACGCTGGTGTTGATCGGCTTGACGCAGATCGGCTGAAGTCACTTGGATAGGACCCATCCCCCCTCACCCTGAGGAGCGGCCCGCGTTGCGCGAGGTAACCCCCGCGCTCTACCGCGTCTCGAAGGGTGGGCAACAGGCAACCTTCCCGAGGCCCATGCTTCGAGACGCACCGCTTCGCGTCTCTTTGTCGCCGGACTGAGTCAGCGATTTCGCCTCGTCGGGAAGACGTCCGGCTACTCGCGGCGGAACTCGTGCTCGAAGTTCAGACGGTCGCGGCAGATCGCCAGGGTGTCATTCACGCGCCGGCAGGTCAGGCTGTTGGGCGGTCCGTTCCAGCCCGTGCCGCCGGGGTTGCACTGCACGGCGGGCTGCGTCGTGCCGAGCGTGCTGTCGTTGCCGAATCGCGCGGAGATCGGTGCCGTGCAGCGAATGATCCCTGTTCGCGGGCAGTCCGCGGTGGTCTGTCGCTCGCCCGCCCCGTTGCCGCCGAAGCAGATCCGGCCAGCCTTGACCGCGCATCTCTCGACCCGGCCGTTGACGCCGATGCTGCCCTCCGTGTCGTGGCCGAGCCGCCAGCAGCCCTGCAGCATGCCGAGGTCCTTTTGCGCCCACCGGTTGGCCGGGAGCGGCGGTGGCGGTGCGGGTGGTGGCGCCTTGGCCACCGGTGGCGGAGGTGGGGGTGGCGGCTTGGGCGGCTCGATCGGCTTGCACGCGGCGACCTTGCTCTTGAGGTCGGCCTGCAGAGCGGCGAGTTCGGCAGTGAGATTCTTTTCGTCGCCCTGCGCCTCGTCGAGCGCGGCCTTCAGCACCGGCGTCGGATCGGGCGGCAGTTCGGGCGCCGGCGGCGCGGGCGTTTCGAGAGTGCTGAGGTTGGTCGATGCATCGACCGGGGCGCAGGCGCGCAGGAACCATGAGCCAATCAGCAAGGTGAGCAGCAGCAGCAGGCCGAACAGCAGGGCGGCGAACCAGCGCGGCCAGCCCCGTCCCGCCGGCCGGGCCACGATGTCGGAAGCATGCTCGGCCATTCCTCTAAGCCTCGTTCCCGGGGCCTGAGTCCTGGCGCCCGCGCTCAGTCCGCCGCCGCTGCCTTCTTCGGCCCCTCGGCAGCAGGGAAGACAATTCTGTCATCAGTGCGGCAGTAGCGGTCGGCGAACATGCGGCCGACCGGATGGTAGGCCTCCATGTGCACGCGCATCGCCTTGGGATCCCACAGCTCGTCACGGATGTGGAAGCGCAGCCCCTCGCCGATCACCAGCTGGCGGTCATCCTTGACGTTGATCACCTGCCAGGTCCTGCACTCCATCGCCCACGGCGCCTCCGCCAGGCGCGGCGGCTTGATGTCGACCGAGGGCGCGAGCTTCAAGCCTGAGATAGTCGGGCTCGCCAATGTCGGGCGGAAAGTCGCCGCTCGACTCGTGCATGGCGCGGGCCAGCGGCTCGTCGGTGAGGTTGACCACGAACTCGCCGGTGCGCTCGATATTGGTCCAGGTGTCCTTTAGGCGCCCGTCCGGCCGGCTGTTGAGGGAGAACATGCAGAGCGGCGGATCCTCGGCGAAGACATTGAAGAAACTGAAGGGCGCCGCATTGATCGTGCCGGTCGGCCCCACCGTCGTCACCCAGGCGATCGGGCGCGGCAGGACGAAGGCGGTCAGGATCTTGTAGCGGTCGTGCGTGGTTCACGTCGGCGACGGCGTATTGCATGGGGTCCTCGTTGCTGGGGGCGCGCCACTCCAGTGGCGCGATCATTCCTGGTCGAGCTGAAGACGCGCCACTTAGCGCGGAGGTTACTCCGCGTGCAGTGGCGCGCGCCCAGCCCTAGTTCGCCGGCTCGACCTTCACGCCGGTCCTTTCGGTGATCAGCTTGTAGTGCTCGGGCCGCCGGTGCTTGGCGAAGTTGAAGGTGGTGTTGCGGATGTATTCGCCCAGCGCCATGTCGCAGTCGTAGGCGATGACCTCGTCCTCCTCGGTCGTCGTCTTGGTGACGATCTCGCCGGTCGGCGCCACGATGGCCGACCCGCCGTGCAGGCTGAACCCGTCCTCCTTGCCCGCCTTGGCCGTCGCCACGACCCAGATGCCGTTCTGATAGGCGGCGGCCTGGATGGAGAGATTGTGGTGGAACACGCGCAGATAGGGTGGCTCCTTCGGCGCGTAGACGTTGTCAGTCGGCGTGTTGTAGCCCAGCACGACCATTTCGGCGCCCTTCAGCCCCATGACGCGGAACGTCTCGGGCCAGCGCCGGTCGTTGCAGATGCACTGGCCGACGATGAAGTCCTCCTTGAACATCTTCCAGACATTGAAGCCCAGATTGCCGACCTCGAAGTACTTCTTCTCGAGATGCTGGTAGGGCGCCTCCGGCCGATGCTCGGCGTGGCCCGGCAGATGGACCTTGCGGTACTTGCCGACCAGACGGCCATCGGGCCCGACCAGGATCGAGGTGTTGAAGCGATGCTCGCCGCCGTCCTCTTCCGTCCGCTCGGCATAGCCCAGGTAGAAGCCGATGCCCTTGGAACGCGCCAGCTCGAACAAAGGCAGGGTCTCGGGGCTCGGCATCTGCGCCTCGAAGTACCTGTCGATCGCGGCCTGGTCCTCCATCCACCAGCGCGGGAAGAAAGTGGTGAGCGCGAGTTCGGGGAAGACCACGAACTTGGAGCCGCGCGAATCGGCCTCCTTCAGCATCTCGACAAGCCGCTTGACCACGCTCTGGCGGCTGTCGGCGCGGTTGATTGGGCCGAGCTGGGCGGCGGCGACTTTCAGACGACGGGACATTTCTATCTCTACCTCAACGCAAGTGGCGGCTGGGATTCATGCGCACATGCAAAATACGGACGATAACTAGGTCTCGAACCGTCGTCCTGTAAAACACAATGTGCGAGCCCTGCACAATACTCCGATAGCCTTGCCCGATCTCATCGCGACGACGACCAATATTGGGAAAGCGCGCAAGCTCCACAAATCTGGCGTGCAATCCATCGACATATCGAGACATCTGCCCTTCACCCCACATTTCCAGGGTATAGGCCGCGATCTCAACGATGTCGTCCTGAGCGCGAGGCGAGACGACAACGCGGAGCATGGCTTAACGGCGTTTGCGTGCTCTGGCCCGGGCTTTCTCCTTGATTGCTTTCGGGTCCCAAGGAACGGGCATTCCGCTATCCTCGCCCTCGCGGATCAGCTTTTTTAGCGCGCCGAGCTGCACCTTTCGGTCGGCTTCTCGTTCTTGCAGGACGCGCAAAGCCTCTCGGATCACTTCACTCGCATTGTTATAGTCACCAGTCTTGACCTTAGCCTTTACAAAGCCTTCGAGCTTCGGAGTGAGCGAGATGTTCATGCAACGCCTCTATGCTATACATTAGCAAAGATTAGCATAATGTGATTACTGGTCAAAACAATGGCTTCGCGCCAAAGCGCGACATGGCTTGCAATTCTGGCGCCATCTGGCCTAGAGGCTTGGCTGAATCCGGCGAGGCACAGGGCAGGAACTGTCCTGAACCCCGCGCGGCGTTGAGCTCGCCGTCCTCGACCACGACCCGTCCGCGGCTCACCACGGTGATCGGCCAGCCCTTGATCTCGCGGCCCTCGTACGGCGAGTAGCCGACATTGTCGTGCAGATCCTTCCAGCGGATCGTCACGTCCTTGTCGGCGTCCCAGATCGCGAAGTCGGCGTCGGAGCCGACGGCGATCGTGCCCTTGCTGCGGATAGAGGCCGTAGAGCTTGGCGTGGTTGGTCGAGGTCAGCGCCACGAACTGCTGCAGGCTGATGCGGCCCTTCTGGACGCCCTCGGAGAACAGCAGCGGCAGGCGCACCTCGAGGCCCGGCACGCCGTTGGCCATCTCCTTGAAGGTCGTCTTGTCACCCTTGGGGATCTTGCCCTTTTCGTTGAACTGGTAGGGCGCATGGTCGGACGAGAAGGTCTGGAACGTGCCATCCTTGAGCGCCTCCCACACCGCCTCCTGCGCGGCCGAATCGCGCGGCGGCGGACTGCAGCACCACATCGCGCCCTCGACACCGGGCTTGTCCATGTCGTCGGCGGTGAGCGCGATATATTGCGGGCAGGTTTCGCCGAAGATCTTCAGCCCTTTCTTCTGCGCCTGCCGCAGGGTCTCGATCGCCTCGATCTCCGACATGTGAACGATCAGGAGCGGCGCATCGACCAGGCGGGCCAGCGAGATCGCCCGGTTGGTCGCCTCGGCCTCGGCGACGCGCGCGTGAGCGATGGCATGGAACTTGGGCGCGACGTGGCCCTGGTCGACCAGATGGTGCGCCAGCCAGCTGATCATGTCGTGGTTCTCGGCATGCACCATGACCAGCGCGCCGTCGCGCCGCGCCAGGGCGAGGATGTCGAGCATCTGGTAGTCGCTGACCTTCATGGCATCGTAGGTCATGTAGATCTTGAAGGAGGTGTAGCCGTCCTTGATCAGCGCCGGCAGCTCCTGGCCCAGCGCCTGCGGGCTGGGATCGGTGATGATCAGGTGGAAGGCGTAGTCGATCACCGCCTTGGGCGTCGCGGCCTCGTGGTAGTCCTTCACCACCTGGCGCAGCGACATGCCGCGATGCTGGGCGGCGAAGGGAATGACGGTGGTCGTGCCGCCGAACGCGGCCGACACCGTGCCGGTATAGAAATCGTCGGCGCACATCACGCCCATGCCGGAGTTCTGCTCGATATGGCAGTGGCTGTCGACGCCGCCCGGCAGGACGAACTTGCCGGCCGCATCGATCTCGCGCGTGGCGGTGCCTGTCACACTCGGCGCCGAGCGCCGACACCTTGCCGTCCTTGACGGCGATGTCGCCTTCGCTCTGGCGTTCGGCGGTGACGATGCTGGCGTTGCGGACGATTAGATCGTAGTCGGGCATTCTCGTACTCTTTGCTGGGAGCGCGCCACTCCAGTGGCGCCTCTTCTCTGTGTTCGACATCGCATGAGCGCCACTGGAGTGGCGCGCTCCCGGCAAAGATCATTCAGCAGCAAGCCTCGTCGGCTTTCCGGCAGCGGCAAGGCGACGGTCGAGGCGGGCGATGAGCGACTCGAGCTCGGCGCGGTCGGTCGCGGTGAGCGACGAACCCGGGCGCGCGCTGGCTGCGGGCTCTTGATGGCGCCGCGGCGGAACAGCACTTCCTTGCGCAAGGCGAGGCCGATCGCCGGCTGCTGCTCGTGGCGCACCAGCGGCAGGTAGATGTCGAACAGGTCCTCCGCCTCCTCCGTCTTGCCGGCGGCGAACAGCTCATAGACCTGCACCAGCATTTCGGGCCAGGCGAAGCCCGTCATGGCGCCGTCGGCGCCGCGGCGCATCTCCTGCGGCAGGTAGAGACCGCCATTGCCGACCAGGATCGAGACGCGGCGACGGCCGGGCTTCTTCTCGCCCTCGCGCACCCGCGTGAGCTTGGCGAGGCCGGGCGCATCCTCGTGCTTCAGCATGACGAGCTGCTTGAAGTCGTCGACCATGCGCTCGAACACCGACGGCGCGAGGTAGACTCCCGTGCTCTGCGGATAGTCCTGGTAGACGACGGGAATGTCGGGGCCGAGCTCCTGGAAGACCTGGGCGAAGTAATTGTAGACGCCGTCGTCGCCTTTCAGTCCCGGCGGCGGCGCCACCATCACGCCCGAGGCGCCCGCGACCATGACCTCGTGCGACAAACGGCGCACGTTCTCGATTCCGGCGTGGCTCACGCCTACGATCACCTGGCGGCCTTGGGCGCGGCGAATCACGCGACCGACCACTGTCAGCGATTCGTCCGGCGTGAGCTTGGGCGCTTCGCCCATGATCCCGAGCAACGTGAAGCCATGGACGCCGCAGCCAAGATAAAAATCGGTCAACGTGTCGACACTCTGCAGATCGAGCGCGCCTTCGTCGGTGAAAGGCGTGGCGGCGATGATGAACACGCCTTTGGCTTGTTCGTTCAGCTTTCCTGCAGACATGGCGTCGCTCCTCGGCGCGTTTCTTGCAGCGATCATGCCACCGGCGCGGCGCTTGTCGAGTGTCGCGGCGTCGGCCAGTGTCTAGACCCTCACGAGGAGCAGGTTTCGCAGGTATGGCGCGGCATATCGCCCATCGATTGATGATTTCGTTTCCGGTTTTGCTGGGTGTGCTGCTGATTGGCTTCCTGCTGCTGCAAGTGGTGCCCACCGATCCGGCGACGGTCGTCGCTGGCCCGACGGCCAGCGCGGCGGAGGTTGCGGCGATCCGCCAGCAGATGGGCCTCGACCAGCCGCTGTGGGTGCAATTCGCGCGCTATCTGGGTCGCGTTCTGCAGCTCGATCTCGGCCGGTCGATGATCTCCAACCGGCCGGTCTCCGAGGAGATCGCGCTCACCTTCTGGCCGACCGTCGAACTGATGCTGGCCTGCCTCGTCTGGGCGGTACCGCTCGGCATCGCGCTCGGCACGCTGGCGGCGCGGCGTCGCGGCACGGCCATCGACCGCGCCATCATGGCGCTGTCGGTGATGGGCGTGTCGGTGCCGGTGTTCTGGGTCGGGCTCCTGCTCATACAATATGTCGGCGGCGCGGGGCTGCTGCCCTTCCAGGGCCGCAACGGACCGATCTGGACCGCAGCCGGTGCGCTCAGCCTCGTGCTGCCGGCCTTCACCCTGGGCGCGGTGTTCGTCGGGCCGGTGGCGCGCATGACGCGCACCTCGCTGCTCGAAACCCTGGGCGCCGACTATGTGCGCACGGCGCGCGCCAAGGGCGCGTCGGACTGGAGGGTCACCATTCATCATGCGCTGCGCAATGCGATGATCCCGGTGGTCACCCTGGTCGGGCTGCAGATCGGCTTCCTGCTGGGCGGTTCGATCGTCACCGAGACCATGTTCGCCTGGCCCGGCGTCGGCCGCATGGCGGTGGGCGCCATCACCTCGAGCGACTTCCCGCTGGCCCAGGGTGCGATCCTGATCCTCGCCGTGGGCTTCATGGTGGTGAACCTCGCCGTCGACGTGCTCTACGCCTATCTCGATCCACGGATCGCCCGGTCATGAATAGGACGTGGCGCTCATGGTCTTCCGGAGCGCGGGCGTCCCGCCCGCTCATGATCATGAGCGGGCAGGACGCCCGCGCTCCGGAAGACCATGAGACGACGCGTTCGCCATGACCGACGCCACGCTTTCCTTGCAGAGCGAGGCCGACCAGCGCGCCATCGCGGCCATCCGGCGCAAGAACGCGGTGTGGCGGCGCATCCTGGGCGACCCGCCGGCGGCGGCGGCGGCGCTGTTCCTGCTGATCGTCGTCGCGGCGGCGGTCCTCGCGCCGCTGATCGCGCCCTTCGATCCCTACAGCAACAACATGCGGCTGCGCATGTGCCCGCCGGGCAGCGCGCGCTGTGCCGCCTACCTGCTGGGCGCCGACGGCCAGGGCCGCGACATGCTGAGCCGGATCCTGTTCGGCCTGCGCGCCACCCTCGGCATGGGCGTGATCGCCGTCGGCATCGGCGGCGGGGTGGGCGCGCTGATCGGCCTCTGTGCCGCCTACTTCAAGCGTCTCGACACGCCGCTGATGCGCCTGGTCGACGTGCTGCTCTCCTTTCCCTCGATCCTGTTCGGCCTCGCCATCGCCGCGGTCCTCGGCACCGGACTGGTCTCGCTGGTGATCGCGCTCAGCGTCGCCTCGGTGCCGTCGATCGCGCGCATCGCCCGCGGCGCCGCGCAATCGATCATGCAGCAGGAATACATGGAAGCCGGCCGCGCCGTCGGGCTGGGCGACGGTGCCCTGATCTGGCGCTACCTCGCACGCAACTGCTGGCCCACGATCCTGATCTACATGACCCTGCAGCTCGGCCAGGCGATCCTGCTCGGTGCCGCCCTCTCGTTCCTCGGGCTGGGCGCGCAGCCGCCGACAGCGGAGCTGGGCAGCATGGCGGCCGACGGCCGCAAGTTCCTGCAGATCGCGCCCTGGGTATCGACCATCCCCTGCGCAGCGATCTTCCTCGTCGTTCTCACCTTCAACGTCCTGGGCGACGCCTTGCGCGACGCGCTGGATCCCAAATTGAGGCAATAGGAGGTTTTGGTAATGCGTAACGGACTGATATGGGCGGCGCTCGCGGCCGCGAGCCTGGGGGCGGCGGCGCCGGCGATGGCAGAGAGCGTCGTGACGGTGGTGCGCGAGATCGACACCGACCGCTACGACCCGCAGAAGTCGACGTCGCGATCGGGCGCCGAGGTCATGTACATGCTGGGCGACACGCTGGTGAATCTCGACTTCGACATGAAGACGCTGAAGCCCGGCCTCGCCACCAGCTGGACGGTGTCGCCCGACGGCCGCACCTACACCTTCAAGATCCGTGACGACGTGAGCTTCTGCAGCGGCAAGAAGATGACGGCCAAGGACGTGGTCGCGACCTACGAGCGCTGGCTCGATCCCGAGACCAAGGGCCTGGTGAAATGGCGCATGGGCGAGGTCGACAAGATCACCGCGCCCGACGACGTCACGGTCGAGTACAAGCTCAAAAAGCCGTTCTCCGAGCTGCTCTACCAGATGACGCAGTACTTCCATACGATCCTGAACGTCGAGCAGGCCAAGCAGCTCGGCGCCGATTTCGGCGTCAAGGGCATGGACGGCACCGGCCCCTTCTGCTTCGAGAGCTGGACGCCGCGCGATTCGACGGTGCTCACCAAGCACAAGGGCTACAAATGGGGTCCGCCGATCTACGACTACACGGAAGCGCAGGTCGACAAGGTGATCTGGAAGGTCGTGCCCGAGGAGAACACCCGCGTCACCGCCCTGCAGGCGGGCCAGGCCGACGCGAGCCAGTACGTGCCCTACTGGTCGATCAAGGAGCTGATGGCCAACAAGGCGCTCTCCGTCACCAAGGCGGAGAACTATTTCTGGACCTACTTCATCGGCTTCAAGGTCGACAAGGAGCTGGTGCATGACGTGCGCGTGCGCAAGGCCATGAACCTCGCCGTCGACCAGAAGGCCATCACCGAAGCCGTCACCTTCGGCTTCGCCGAGCCCGCCTCGACGATGCTGATGCCGGGCGTGCTCGACTTCAATCCCAAGCTCGACACCTCGATCTATGGCGAGAACATCAAGGAGGCCGAGCGGCTGCTCGACGAGGCGGGCTGGAAGAAGGGCTCGGACGGCTTCCGCTACAAGGACGGCAAGAAGCTGGCGCCGGTCGTCTACGGCATCTCGGGTTCCTTCAAGGAGATCGCCGAGGCGGTCCAGGGCGACCTGCGCAAGGTCGGCATCGACCTGCAGATCCAGCTCTTCGACTCGACGGTGGCGTGGGGCAAGCTCGCGACCCAGGAGTTCGACGCCTTCGGCATGAGCTTCCCCTATGTGAGCGCCGGCGATGCGCTCAACCTCTACTTCCGTTCGGCCAATACGCCGACCCCCAACCGCATGAACTGGAAGGACAAGGAAACCGACGAGCTTCTGGACAAGGGCTCGACCGCGACCGACGACGCCACACGCGCCGCGGCCTACGCCGCCGTCCAGGAGAAAGTGCACGACGCCGCGGTCTGGATCCCGCTGTTCCACGAGCCGCTGTTCGTCGTCGCCGGGCCGAAGCTGAAGCCCATCCGGGCGCACGGCAATTACGGTTGCGGGCTCTACAAGGGGCTGGGGATTGCGTTGAGGTAGAAGCCGGGCGGCGCAACCGGTCAGCGATCGTCCCCTCTCCCCCCTCCTTTCAGGTTCCTCTCCCCCGCCAGGGGGAGAGGCTAGGAGAGGGGGAAGCGACGTGCGTAGCCCCCTCACCCAACCTCTCCCCCAAGCGGGGGAGAGGAGTATGAAAGAAAGCGAAAGAAATTGACCAAGGAAACGACGCCATGACCAAAACCACCCGGATCAGCAACCTCGACCACGTCGTGGCGTGGGACGAGGCCGAGCAGCGCCATGTCTATCTCGACGGCGGCGACCTCGTGTTCAAGGGCAACGAGGTGATCCATGTCGGCCCAGGCTATGCCGGCACGGCCGACACGACGATCGACGGCAAGGGCTTCATGGCGATCCCGGGCTTGGTCAACGTCCACAGCCATCCCTTCTCCGAGCCCGCCAACAAGGGCCTGACCGAAGAGTATGGCAGCGACAAGCTGGGCCAGAGCTCGCTGTACGAATACCTGCCGGTGTTCGGCCTCAACCCCGAGGACGCCGGCCCGTCGACCCAGGTGGCGATGTCGGAGCTGCTGAAGAGCGGCGTCACCACCATCTCCGACCTGTCGATGAGCCGCGAAGGCTGGATCGACGATCTCGCCGCCACCGGCATCCGCGCCGTGGTCTGCCCGATGATGCGCCAAGGCTACTGGTACACCAGGAACGGCCACACGGTGGAATACAGCTGGGACGAGAAGGCGGGCGAAAAGGCCTTCGAGGCGGCGATGAAGACCATCGACGCGGCGATGAAGCATCCGAGCGGCCGCCTCTCGGCCATGGTCGGCCCCTCGCAGATCGACACCTGCAAGGAAGGCTACTTCAAGGAGGCCCACCAGGAGGCGAAGAAGCGCGGCATCCCGATGCAGACGCACGCCTGCCAGGCGGTCGTCGAGTTCTACGAGATGGTCCATCGCCACGGCAAGACGCCGATCGAATGGCTCGATTCGATCGGCGTGCTGGGGCCGGACCTCGTGATCGGTCACGGCATCTTCCTGAGCGATCATCCGCAGATCCATTACCCGCACGCCAACGACTTCGAGATGCTGCGCGATTCAGGCGCTTCGGTGGCGCACTGCCCGACCGTGTTCGCCCGCCGCGGCATGGTGCTGAACTCGATCGGCCGCTACATGAACGCCGGCATCACGGTCGGTATCGGCACCGACACCTTCCCGCACAACATGGTCGATGAGATCCGGCTGGCCTGCTACGTCGCCCGCGTCTTCACCAGCAACTACAAGATGGGCACGACACGGCACGCCTTCGAGGCGGCGACGGTGGGCGGCGCCAAGATCCTGCGCCGGCCCGACCTCGGCCGCCTGGCGCCCGGCAGCAAGGCCGACTTCTCGCTGGTCGACATGAGCCATCCCTACATGCAGCCGGCGCACGAGCCGGTGCGGAGCCTGATCTATTCGGCGAGCGAGCGCGCCATCCGCCACGTCTATGTCGACGGCGCGCAGGTGGTAAAGGACGGCAAGGTGCTGACGGTCGATGTCGAGGCCGCCACCGCCGGGCTGATCGAGGGCCAGCGCAAGCGGCTCGAGACCGTGAGCCAGCGCGACTGGGCCGGCCGCACCGCCGATCAGCTGGCGCCGCCGGTCTACGGCACGAAGGAGCGGCTGCCGCAGTCGAGGCCGGTGACGTGACAAGGCGCAACGCGCCTTTCGCGGTCTTCCTCCTCTCCCCCGCTAGGGGGAGAGGCTGGGTGAGGGGTTTACGCCCGTCGATTCCCCCTCACCTAACCTCTCCCCCTAGCGGGGGAGAGGAACTTGAAGAAGTGTGATGGGGGATTCTCCTCCCCTCCTCGAGGTCCGCGACCTGCGTACCGAGTTCCGTTCGGGCGGCGGCGTGTTCGCGGCGGTCGATGGCGTCTCCTTCTCCCTCGCGCCGGGCGAGACCTTGGGCATCGTGGGTGAATCAGGCTGCGGAAAGTCGGTGACGTCGCTCTCCATCATGCGGCTGGTGCCGAGCCCGCCGGGCCGGATCGCGGGCGGCGAGATCCGCTTCGAAGGCCGCAACCTGCTCGACCTGCCGGAAGCCGAGATGCGTGCGGTGCGCGGCGATGCGATCTCGATGATCTTCCAGGAGCCGATGACCAGCCTCAATCCGGTCCAGACGGCCGGCGAGCAGATCGTCGAGGCGATCCGCCTGCATCGCTCGGTGTCCTCCGCCGAGGCGCGCACCCGCGCGCTCGAGATGCTGAAGCTGGTGAAGATCCCCTCGCCGGAGACCCGGCTCGACGAATATCCGCACCAGCTTTCCGGCGGCATGCGCCAGCGCATCATGATCGCCATGGCGCTCGCCTGCGATCCCCGGATCCTGATCGCCGACGAGCCGACCACGGCGCTCGACGTCACCATCCAGGCGCAGATCCTCGACCTGCTGCGCGACCTGCGCGAGCGCACCGGCACGGCCATCATGCTGATCACCCACGATCTCGGCGTCGTGGCCGAGCTCGCCCACCGCGTGATCGTCATGTATGCCGGCCGCATCGTCGAGGAGGCGCCGGTCGGTCTTCTGTTCGCTGACCCGCAGCATCCCTATACGCTCGGTCTGCTGGGCTCGATCCCGCGGCTGGGCAGCGACGGCGACGAGCGGCTGACCGCCATCGAGGGCATGGTGCCCAATCCCTATGCCCCGCCGCCGGGCTGCCGCTTCAGCCCGCGCTGCCCGCTGGCCGACGCGCGCTGCAAGAGCGAGCAGCCCCAATTGCGCGAGATCGGCCGCGGCCATCGCGCCGCCTGCTGGAAGGCGCCGCTCGATCTCGCCCTCGCCGGAGCCGCCGCGTCGTGAGCGAGCCGCTGCTCTCGGTGGCGGGCCTCACCAAGCACTTCCCGATGAAGCGCGGCATCGTCTTCCAGAGCGCGGCCGGCACGGTGCGCGCGGTCGACGGCCTCACCTTCGACGTGGCGCCGGGCGAGACGCTGGCGCTGGTGGGCGAATCGGGCTGCGGCAAGTCGACGACCGGGCGCATGGTGCTGCGCCTGATCGAGGCCACGGCGGGCACGATCCGCTTCGCTGGCCAGGACGTGCGCGCCCTGCCCCGCGGCGCGCTGCGCGACCTGCGCCGCGACATGCAGATCATCTTCCAGGATCCCTACGCCTCGCTCAACCCGCGGCTCACCGTCGGCGAGACCCTGGCGGAACCGCTCCGCCTGCACGGGCTCGCCTCCGGCGCGGCGCTACGCCAACGCATCGATTCACTTCTGGGCGAAGTCGGCCTCTCAGCCTGGCATGCGCTGCGCTATCCGCACGAATTCTCCGGCGGCCAGCGCCAGAGGATCGGCATCGCCCGCGCGCTCGCTTCCCAGCCCAGGCTGATCGTCTGCGACGAGCCGGTGTCGGCGCTCGACGTCTCGATCCAGGCGCAGGTGATCAACCTGCTTGCAGGACCTCAAGCGCAAGCTTGGCCTCTCCTACATCTTCATCGCCCACGACCTCGCCGTGGTGCGCCACATCGCCGACCGCGTGGCCGTGATGTATCTCGGCAAGATCGTCGAGCTCGCACCCAAGAAGAGCCTGTTCGCGATGCCGCGCCATCCCTACACCCAGGCCCTGCTGTCGGCCGTGCCGGTGCCCGACCCCACGGCGCAGCGCGCCCGCATCCGGCTGGCGGGCGACGTGCCCAGCCCCATCAATCCGCCCGCCGGCTGCCACTTCCACACGCGTTGCGCCTACGCCCAGGAGCGCTGCCGCCGGGAGGAGCCGCTGCTGCGTCCCGTGGGCGCCGAGGGCCAGACCGTAGCCTGCCACTTCGCCGAGACGATCGTGCCGCCGGTCCTGATGCCGGAAAACGACCCGCCCTATGCGCGCCGGTTGGCGGCCCTGCGAAAGCTCGCCGCCGCCTAGCCGGCCCGGGGCACCGTGTAGTCGGCAGGAAAGGCGGCCTGAAACGGCGGCAGCGCCTCGCAGCGCCGGGCGAGCGCATCGAGCGACGGATGACGGCCGGGTGGCAGCAGGTCGGGGTCGGCGAGGCGGACATAGCCGATCATGCAGACCGTGGTGATGCAGGCCTGATCCAGTCGCGCCTCGGCCGGCCAGGCATGTGCGGCCAGGGCCGCGATTCCGCCTTCCGCCTGGGTGCGGCAGCGCCTGATCCAATCCGGCCAGCGATAGGGTGCCGGCCGGATCAGCCGTTCGTAGGCGGCGGCCATGACCTTGTCGATGGTGCCGCTCGCCAGGGCGATGCGCTGCAGCGCCTGCTGGCGCGCGAGGCCGCCGGGCGGCAGCAGCGCGCGCTCCGGCCCGACCTGCTGGTCCAGCCAGTCCAGGATCGCCGCCGAATTGATCAGCGTCGTGCCGTCCGCCAGGACGAGCGAGGGGACGCGGCCCAGCGGATTTGTGGCTCGCAGGGAGTCGAAATCGCCGAACACCGAGCGGGTGTCGTGCTCGAAGTCGAAGCCCAGCACGTGGAGACTGACGGCCACGCGGCGCGTGTAGGGCGAATCGTACTGACCGACGAGAATCATGGCGCAATCCTAGATGATTTCGCGCTTCGGCTCCTCTGCTGGACTTGCCGCGGCTGCCTGTCCAGAGTCGACGGCAACAGAACGCACGGAGGGAAGCATGGCTCTGCCTCAGGACATCCGCCCGGTGAACAGCGAGCTGGCGGACTCGATCACGCGCTCTTCGGAAATCCCCTGGATCGAGACCAAGCCCGGCGAGGCCTGGACGAAAGTCCTGTGGGTCGGCCAAGAGTCCGGCCGCTGGGCCGTCCTGCTGAAATGGAAGAAGGGTTATGTCGCGCCGCCGCACAAGCACCTGTCGGCGGCCTTCGCTTTCGTGCTGTCGGGCAGGCTGCAGGTCCGCGACAACGTCTACGGCCCGGGCGACTTCCTGCACGAGGTGAACGGCATGGTGCATGGCGCCACGACCGCGCTGGAGGACACCGAGTACCTGTTCTTCTGCGACGGCCCGGTGCTGTTCTTCGACAAGGACGGTTTCACCGGCTACCGCGGCTGGGAGCAGGTCCTGCGCATGCAGCAGGCGGCGCTGCCCAAGGCTGCGGAGTGAAACTTACAGGCTTCGCTTGCCGAGCTTTGCCTGTTCGACCGTGCGCTGCAGCGCCGTATCATGGGCTTTTTCCGTCCGCGGCACGAGACGATCGAGGTCGTGCCGGCGCAGGCGTATGATCTTCACCAGCTCGCTCCACACGCCGGCGGGCACCGGCGCGCGGCCCGAAGCCCAATCCGCAATCGCGTTCTTCTGATGGCGCACCGCCTCCGCCAGCGGCCCTTTCCAGGCAGGGCCCCACAGGGCCTGCCCGACTTCGGCGATCAGCCTGGCGTCCATGCGAATTGCCCTCCGTCCCCGTGCCGGACACTCTACTCCACAAAATCCTTGTCAATCAGGGGCACATCATGAGCAGCGCGGTAAAGCCCTTTCGCATCGCCGTCGGCGACGACGTCTCGGACGACCTGAAGTCGCGGCTGCGCAGAACCCGCTGGCCCGAGGCGGAACTGGTCGACGACTGGAGCCAGGGCGTGCCCCTGAAGTGGATCGAGGAGGTCTGCCGGTACTGGGCCAGCGACTACGATTGGCGCCGCGGCGAGGCGCTGCTCAATCGCTTTGCGCAGTTCACCACCGAGATCGACGGGCTCGACATTCATTTCCTGCACGTACGCTCGCCGCACCCCGAGGCGATGCCGCTGATCATCACCCACGGCTGGCCGGGCTCGGTGGTCGAGTTCCACAAGGTGATCGAGCCGCTGACCGATCCGACCGCGCACGGCGGCAACGCCGCCGACGCCTTCCACGTGGTCTGTCCGTCGCTGCCCGGCTTCGGCTTCTCGGACAAGCCCAAGACGACCGGCTGGGGCATCGATCGCATCGCGGCGACCTGGGCCAAGCTGATGGATCGGCTCGGCTACGCCCGCTACGGCGCGCAGGGCGGCGACTGGGGTTCGGCGGTGACCACCTCGCTCGGCGCGCAGGATGCCCGCACACTGCGCCGGCATCCACATCACGCTGGCCATGGCGCGCACGGCCCAGGTCGAGGGCGCAGCCGACGCCGGAGGAGGCACGGGCGCTCAAGGGGATCAAATACTACGCCGACTGGGATTCCGGCTATTCCAAGCAGCAATCGACCCGGCCGCAGACCCTGGGCTATGGCCTGACCGACTCGCCCGCCGGCCAGGCGGCGTGGATCCTGGAAAAGTTCTGGGCCTGGACCGACTGCGACGGCCACCCCGAGAACATCCTGAGCCGCGACGAGCTGCTCGACAACGTCATGCTGTACTGGGTGACGGCGATCGGCCGCCTCGTCGGCCCGACTCTACTGGGAAAGCTTCGGGCCGGAGCGGCGCACCATCCACAAGGTCGGCGTGCCGACCGGCGTGGCCGTGTTTCCACGCGAGATCGTGACGCCGGTGCGGCGCTGGATGGAAGGCAACTTCACCAACATCCGTCACTGGAACGAAATGCCGAAGGGCGGCCACTTCGCCGCCTTCGAGCAGCCGGAGCTGTTCGTCGGCGACGTGCGCGCCTTCTTCCGGACCTTGCGTTAGTCGTCTTGCCGGAGCGCGGACCTCCAGGTCCGCTCATGTCATCGATCGATGAAGATGCGGACCTGGAGGTCCGCGCTCCGGCAAGACATGAGTCTGCGTCAGCTTGTCGGCAGACCCGAGGTCGTCGAGTATTCGAAATGCAGCGGCGTTTCGGGATGGACCAGCGCGTAGGCCGAGCGCGCGGCGATGGCGGCTTCGGCGAAGCCGGTCAGGATCAGCTTCAGCTTCCCGGGATAGCTGACGACGTCGCCGATGGCGAAGATGCCGGGCCGGTTGGTCGCCGTGGTCGCGGCGTCGATGGCGATCTGATTGTGCTGCAGGGCCAGTTCCCAGTCGGCGATCGGGCCGAGCGACATCGAGAGGCCGAAGAACGGCAGCAGCACGTCGGCCTCGATGCGCCGGGTCGCGCCGTCGAGCGTGGCCACGGTGACGGCCTTCAACTGACCGTTGGTCCCCTCCAGCGAATCGAGCTGGTAGGGCACGACGAGATCGATCTTGCCGGCCTTGACCAGCGCCTTCAGCTGGGCCTCGCTCTCGGGGGCGGCGCGGAACTTGTCGCGGCGATGGATCACCGAGACGCGCTGGGCCACGTCGGCCAGCGACAGCGCCCAGTCGACGGCGGTGTCGCCGCCACCCGCGATCACCACCCGCTTGCTGCGAAAACTTTCGCGATGCGTGACGTAATAGAACACGCTCTTGCCTTCATAAGCCTCGATGCCGTCCAGCGGCGGCCGGTTGGGACCGAAGGCGCCGACGCCGGCGGCGACGATCACGGCCCTGGCCTGCACCACCGTGCCCTTGGAGGTGGTGACCTGCCAGAAGCCGCCGCTCACCGCCGCCAGCGCCTGGACCTGCTCGCCCAGGTGATAGACGGGCCGAAACGGCGCGGCCTGCGCCTTCAGGCGGACCACCAGCTCGGCCGCCTCGATGCGGGGAAAGCCCGGCACGTCGTAGATCGGCTTCTCGGGATAGAGCGCCGTGCACTGGCCGCCGGCATGGTCGAGCACGTCGATGACGTGGCAGTGCAGCCGCACCATGCCGCATTCGAACACGGCAAACAGGCCGACGGGCCCCGCGCCCACGATGACGACGTCGGTCTGGTACGTGTGTCCGTTGCTCATGGTGACAACGTGGCGGAGAGAACCCACAAAATAAAGCCCCCGGTCGCGCAAGACCGGGGGCCAAATTTGGTAGCTGGGGGCGGACTTGAACCGCCGACCCCGGCATTATGAGTGCCGTGCTCTAACCAGCTGAGCTACCCAGCCATGGGACGCGCGTCTGCGCGCGCGTGGGGGCTTTTATGCGGCAGGGTGCCGGGGTGTCAAGAAACGCCCCGCCGGCCTATTTCTCGCGCATCGTGCGGGCGTCCCACAGCCGCACGATATAGCCGTCGGGATCGGCAAGCTCGGGGCCATATCCCCAGAAATTCTTCTGCGGGCCGTGGCTGAAGGCGACGCCGCGCGCCGTCCATTCGGCGTGGATCGCATCGACATCGTCGACCTGGAACCACAGCGCCGTGCCGTTGGCGGTCGCGCCCGACTTTTCCTGAAGGAAGATCGCGAAGCCCTCGCCGTCCTGCAGGGACACGGTGCGGCTGGCGGCGATCTCGAACTCGACCTTCAGTCCAAGCGTGGAGACGTACCAGTCGCGCGACCGGTCGAGATTGCTGACCGGGAGGTTGAGATGATCGAACTTCATCATCACACGAAGCGCCTGATGAAGCCTCCGCCCAGCACGCGGCTGCCGTTCGAAGCGTCGTAGACCACGCAGGCCTGGCCGGGCGAGACACCGATTTCCGGCTCGGCGAAGCGGACGATCGCCCCGTCGCCGGCAGGCTCGACGGTTGCGGGCCGGAGCGCCTGGCTCGACCGCACCCGCACCTGGACCGAGCGAGCGTCCGTCAACGGTGGCCCGATCCAATTCAGGTCATAGAGCGCAATCTCGCTGCGGCCGAGGGCCGAGCGCGGGCCGACCACGACGCGGCGGCTCTCGGGCTCCAGCCGCACGACATAGAGCGGATCGTTGTCGGTGCCCTCGCGGCCGCCCAGCGCCAGGCCGCGGCGCTGGCCCACGGTGAAGCGCACGATGCCGTCATGGCGGCCGACGACCTTGCCCATCGTGTCGACGATGTCGCCCGCCTCGACCGCCTCGGGCCGGAGCTTCTGCACCACCGCGGCGTAGTCGCCATTGGGCACGAAGCAGATGTCCTGGCTGTCGGGCTTGTCGGCGACCGAGAGGTCGAAGCGTTCGGCGAGCGCGCGGGTCTCGCGCTTGGGCAGGGCACCGAGCGGAAAGCGCAGGAAGTCGAGCTGGTCCTTGGTCGTCCCGAACAGGAAATAGCTCTGGTCGCGCGCCGGGTCGGCGCCGCGGTGCAGCTCGGGGCCCGCCTCGCCCATCACCCGCTGCACGTAGTGGCCGGTCGCCAGCGCCTCGGCACCGAGCTCGCGTGCCGTTCGCAGCAGGTCTCGGAACTTCACCGTGCGGTTGCAGGCGATGCAGGGCACCGGCGTCTCGCCGCGCGCGTAGGAATCGGCGAAAGAATCCATCACCTCGGCACGGAAGCGGCTTTCATAGTCGAGCACGTAGTGCGGGATGGCGAGCCGCTCGGCCACCTGGCGGGCATCGGCGATATCCTGGCCGGCGCAGCAGGCGCCGGTCTTTCCGGCCGCGACGCCCTGGTCGTAGAGCTGCAGGGTGACCCCCACCACGTCGTATCCCTGCTTCTTCAGGAGTGCGGCCGTGACCGACGAATCGACGCCGCCCGACATCGCGACCACCACGCGGGTGACGCCGGGCGCCTTGTCGATACCGAGGGAATTTATGGCCATGGCGCGGCCTATATAGGCCGCGCGGCGGGGGCTCGCCAGACGGCTATTGCCGAAGCTACTGGTCGCGACGGCCGCTGGTGTCGCGGACGGCCTTGGCCACGCCGTTGCGGTCATACACGATCGCCACCCGGTCGCCCATCTGGACGTCGCCGTCGTCGGTCTGGGCGATGGTGACCTGCTGGCCGTTGTCTTTCTGGATCGTCACTTCGATGCCGCGGCGGGTCGAGTTCTGGTCGATGGCGGTGCCGGCGATGCCGCCCGCCACGGCGCCCAGCAGGCCGCCCACCACCGCGCCACCCACGGAATTGGTGGTCGCCGCACCGATGGCCGCGCCACCCGCGGCGCCCAGGCCGCCGCCAACCAGGGTGCCGTCGCTGACACCCGAGCTCCGGTTGCGGACAGGGACCTCGCGAATGGAAACGACCCGTCCGGTCTCGCCCCGATAGCCGCCCTGCGCCGCCGTGTTGACGACGCCCGGCTGCACCGAATTGTTGTAGTTGTCACACGCGCCGAGTCCGGCCGCCAAGGCCAGGGGCAGCAGAAGGCCAAGCAACGACTTGCCGAACATCGAAGTTCCTCTTCTCACTCGATCCAACCAAACGTGCCGTGTCAGTCCGGGGCGTGCGAGGTGTCGCGCACGACCTGCGCCACGCCCCGACTGTTCTGCACGACCTGCACCCTGTCGCCCAGCTGGATGTCGCCATCGTCGCGCTGGGCCACGGTGACCTGCTGGCCGTCGTCGCGCTGCACCGTGACCTCGATGCCACGGCCGCCATAGCCGCCGCCCGGGCCGCTGGAGCCGTAGTTGCCGCTGGCGATGCTGCCGGCAATCGCGCCGCCCACCAGGCCGATCACGGCGCCGACGATGCCGCCGCCCAGCGTCTGGCTGGTGATGGCGCCGATCGTGGCGCCCGCGCCCGCACCCAGAATGCCGCCCAGCAGGGGGCCGTTTCCGCCCATCCCGCCACCGCCGCCGCCGGAACCCGCTATCCCGACCTCACGGATCGAGACGACTCGCCCCGCGTCGCCGGTTGCGGCCGGTGCCGGGTAGGGATTACTGCCCTGGGCAGGTGCGCTGGCCGGAACAGGGCCATTCGGCTGGACTTGGCCATTTGAAGGATAGTTTGAAGGATAGCCCTGGCCATTCGCGGGCGCCGGAGCCGAAGAGGTATAGACAATGCCGGGCTGTACGCCATTGGAGGCGCACGCCGTCAGGCCCGCCGCCAGCAGCAGTGGCAGCACCGATAACCGTATTCGATAGCCCCTCATGACACCCTCCCAGGTATCGCTATACGACTCCATTTTCGACCAAAATGGGGCATCGGGCTAGTCGCGCTCTTCGATCCAGGCGGCTTGGATCGCTTCCAGGATCTTCTCGTTGGAGCGGCCGGGCTCGTCCTCGAAATCGGGCAATTCCAGCACCCAGCGGTGCAAGTCGGTGAAGCGCAGGTTGACGTTGTCGATCTCGGGGTGACGCTCCTCGAGCTCAATCGCGATATCGTGAACGTCGGTCCAGCGGAGCTTGCGCGCCATCGCCCTCTCCTACTTGTCGACCATCATGTTGCGGGTCGCCGCCGGCAGCTTGACGACCAGCCCGTCGAGCGCCTCGCTCATGCGGATCTGGCAGCCCAGCCGGGAGGTATGGGTGAGGCCGAACGCCAGGTCGAGCATGTCCTCCTCGTCCTCGCTGGCCGGCGCCAGTCTGTCGAACCAGTCCTTTTCGACCACGACATGACAGGTCGAGCAGGCCAGCGAGCCCTCGCAGGCGCCCTCGATGTCGACATGGTTACGATGGGCGATTTCGAGCACGGAAAGGCCCAGCGGCGCCTCGACTTCCTTGCGCGACCCGTCTTTCAGGATGAACGTCATCTTCGGCATTCAGAACGACCTCGTCACTCGCCCACCCGGGTTTCCAGTTCCTTGACCGACAGACCCGACAGCGCTTCGCGGATGCCGCGGTCCATGCGCCGCTCGGCGAAGGGCTTGCTGAGCGTCTCCAGCGCCTCGGCAGCGGCATTGATCTCGTCGCGGCTGTCGCCGGCCATGGCGCCCTCGACTCGCGCGCGTCCGGCATCGATCGCCGCGCGCTCTTCGGCGTTCAGCAACGCGCCGTCCTTGGCGAGCGCGGCCTCGAGCGCCAGCAGACTGCGCCTCGCTTCGACCCGGGCCTCGGTCAGCAGGCGCTGCGTCATGTCGGCCTCGGCATGCTCCAGGCTGTCGTAGAGCATGTCGGCCATGTCGTCGTGGCTGAGGCCGTAGGACGGCTTGACCTCGATGCGCTGCGCCACGCCGGTCGTGCGCTCCTCGGCCGACACGGTGAGCAGGCCGTCGGCATCGACCGCGAAGCTGACGCGGATGCGCGCGGCGCCCGCCGTCATCGGCGGAATGCCTAAGAGCTCGAAGCGCGCCAGGCTGCGACAGTCGGCAACCATCTCGCGCTCTCCCTGCACGACATGGATCGCCATGGCGGTCTGGCCGTCCTGGTAGGTGGTGAATTCCTGCGCGAGCTGGACCGGAATCGGCGTGTTGCGCGGCACGACCTTCTCGACGATGCCGCCCATGGTCTCGAGCCCGAGCGACGAGCGGCGTCACGTCGAGCAGCAGCGTATCGCTAGCCGCCGGTCAGCGCCTCGGCCTGCAGCGCGGCGCCCAGCGCCACGACCTCGTCGGGATCGATGTCGGTGAGCGCCGGCTTGCCGATCATGCCGGCGACCTCGGCGCGCACCAGCGGCACGCGCGTCGAACCGCCGACCAGCACCACGCCCTGAACTTCGGCCGGCTTGCATGCCGGCATCGACCAGAACGTTGCGCGCGATGTCGAGCGTGCGCGCGATGTAATGCTCGATCATCGCCTCGAACTCGGCGCGACTCGAGCGAATGGAACGACGGCACGCCGGCAAGTTCGAGCCGGCCCGACGTCTGGTCGCGATCGGAGAGCTGCTCCTTCATCTGGCGGCCGAGCGCCAGCGCGGTCTTCACCGCGGCCTCGTCGACCTGATCGTCGAGTCCGTCCTTCTTGCGCTCGCCCAGCAGACGCTCGGCGATGGCGCGGTCGAAGTCGTCGCCGCCCAGCGCGCGTGTCGCCGCCGGTCGCCAGCACCTGGAACACGCCCTTCTCCAGCCGCAGCAGCGAAAAATCGAAGGTGCCGCCGCCCAGGTCGTAGACGGCGTAGAGGCCCTCGGAACCCTTGTCCAAGCCATAGGCCAGCGCCGCCGCCGTCGGCTCGTTGACCAGGCGCAATACTTCGAGGCCGGCGACCCGCGCGGCATCGCGCGTGGCGGTGCGCGCGGCATCGTCGAAATAGGCCGGCACGGTGATGACGGCGCGCTCGACCGGCTTCTCGAGGGCAGCTTCGGCCCGCGTGCGCAGCGCCTTCAGGATCTCGGCCGAGATCTCGACCGGCGAGCGCGCCTTGCCGCCAATCCGCAGCTTCACCATGTCGGTCTGGCCGGTGCCCGGCTCGATCTCGTAGGGCAGGACACCTGCCACGGCGTGCAGGTCGGCAGCGCCGCGACCCATCAGGCGCTTCACCGAGGCTATGACGTTGCGCGGCTCCTGCACCGTGAGGAGACGCGCCTCGTCGCCCACCAGCACGCCGCCCGATGCGGGATAAGCCACGACCGACGGGCACGAGCGCATGGCCGCTCTCGTCGTGCAGTGCCGCCGGCTTGCCGTCGCGCGCGATCGCCACGACGGAATTGGTCGTGCCGAGATCGATGCCGACCGCCAGCGATCCCTCGCCGGCATGCGGCAGGGGCGTTTCGCCCGGCTCGTGGATCTCCAGCAAAGTCATGCTCTCGGCCGTTCCAGATTCATGTGTCGCGCACGCGCTTCTTCGGCGAACTTGTCGAGGTAGCGCAGGCGAAGGAGCGTCTTTCTGATGGCGGGCTTGTCGTCTTGCAAGAACAAATCCGCCAGTTCCTTCAATGCGTCCTGCGTCTGCTTTTTTGCCTGCGCAGCCAGAGCGTCGACGGCATCGGGGCTGGCCGCCTCGTGCAGCGCCTCGCGCGCCTCCATGGCCTCCATCAGGAGATCCGGATCGTCGATCGTCTTGCCGTCGCCCGGCAGCGCCACGCCGCTGCAATTCGGCGAGATAGACGGCGCGGCTCAGCGGATCCTTCAGCGTGCGATAGGCATCGTTCAGCGCCGCCGCCTCGCTCGAGGCCCGCGCCCGCTCGTCGGGCGGGCGGGCGACGAAGCGATCGGGGTGCCACTGGCGCTGGAGCGCGAAGTAGGCCTTATCGAGCGACGCGGGCTCCAGATCGAGCGCCGCCGGCAGTCCCAGCCGCGCGAAATGATCCATGACAGATCTTCAGACGTGGAAGGATTCGCCGCAGCCGCAGCGGCCCTTCTCGTTGGGGTTCCTGAACACGAAGCCCGACTTCAGCTTCTCCTCGTCGTAGTCCATCTCGGTGCCGATCAGGAACAGCGAGGCCTTGGGGTCGATCAGGAGCTTGACGCCTTCGGTCTCGACGACCTCGTCCATCGCCTGCGCCGCGTCGGCGAACTCGAGCGTGTAGGACAGGCCCGAGCAGCCCTTGGAGCGCACGCCGATGCGGATGCCGGCGGTGGGCTTGCCGCGGCTCTCGATCAGCGCCTTCACCCGCTCGGCGGCGGCCGGCGTCACCTTCATCACCTGCGGCCGCGGCCGGCGGACCCGTGGGGCGGGGGCTGGCGCGGCGGCCGCCGGTGCCGGCTGCTGGGTGGTCTCCGTGGTCGTGCTCATACGCTCTCGCTCCGCAGCCTACTCGGCGGCTTCCTGGGTTTCGTCCTTCTTGACCGTCTTGGCGCGATAGTCGGCGATCGCCGCCTTGATCGCGTCCTCGGCCAGGACCGAGCAATGGATCTTCACCGGCGGTAGCGCCAGATGCCTGGCGATGTCGGTGTTCTTGATCGTCTCGGCCTCGTCGATCGTCTTGCCCTTGACCCACTCGGTGACGAGCGAGCTCGAGGCGATCGCCGAGCCGCAGCCGAAGGTCTTGAACTTGGCGTCCTCGATCAGCCCGTCGGGGCCGACCTTGATCTGCAGCTTCATGACGTCGCCGCAGGCCGGCGCGCCGACCAGGCCGGTGCCGACATCCTCGGAGTTCTTGTCGAGCGATCCGATGTTGCGGGGATTCTCGTAGTGATCGAGCAGCTTGTCGCTGTAGGCCATGACTGTCTCCTCAAAATTTCGACGGGCGCCAATTCCAGTGAACTAGTGGGCCGCCCATTCGATCGACTTAATGTCGACGCCCTCCTGGGCCATCTCCCAGAGCGGGCTCATTGCACGCAGCTTGTTGACGTGGCGCACCAGTTCGTCGACCGCGGTGTCGACCTCCTGCTCGGTGGTGAAGCGGCCGAGGCCGATGCGCAGGGACGTGTGGGCCATGTCCTCTTCCACGCCCAGCGCGCGCAGCACGTAGCTGGGCTCGAGCGAGGCCGAGGTGCAGGCCGAGCCGGACGATACCGACAGGCCCTTGATGCCCATCATCAGCGACTCGCCTTCGACATAGGCGAAGCCGATGTTGAGGTTGCCCGGAATGCGATGCTCGAGATCGCCGTTCACATGAATGTCCGTCAGCTTGTCGTTCAGGCCCTTCAGCATGCGGGCCTGCAGCTTGGTGAGACGCTTGGACTCCGCGTCCATCTCCTTCATGCAGATCTCGGCAGCCTCGCCCAGCCCGACGCAGAGCGGCGTCGGCAGGGTGCCCGAGCGGAAGCCGCGCTCCTGGCCGCCGCCCACGATCAGCGGCACCAGCCGCACGCGCGGCTTGCGGCGGACATAGAGCGCGCCGATACCCTTCGGCCCGTAGATCTTGTGGCCGGAGATGCTCATTAGGTCGATGTTCATCGCCTCGACGTCGAGCGCGATCTTGCCGGCGGCCTGCGCCGCGTCGGTATGGAAGAAGGTCTTCTTCTCGCGGCAGATCTTGCCGATCTCGGCGAGCGGCTGGATGACGCCGATCTCGTTGTTCACCGCCATGATCGAGACCACCACGGTCTTGTCGGTGATGGCTGCGCGCAGTGCGTCGAGGTCGATCAGGCCGTTCTTCTGCACCGGCAGGTACGTCACCTCGAAGCCCTGCTGCTGAAGATGGCGGCAGGTGTCGAGCACGCACTTGTGCTCGGTCACGGTGGTGACGATGTGGTTCTTGCGATCCTTGTAGAACTCGGCGACGCCGCGGATGGCGAGGTTGTTCGAACTCGGTGGCGCCCGAGGTGAAGATCACTTCCTTGTCGTCGGCGCCGATCAGCTTGGCGACCTGGCCGCGCGCCTTCTCGACGCCCTTCCTCGGCTTCCCAGCCGTAGGAATGGCTGCGCGAATGCGGATTGCCGAACTTGTAGGTGAAGTACGGCATCATCGCTTCCAGCACGCGCGGGTCCATCGGCGTGGTGGCCTGATAATCGAGGTAGATCGGCTGGTCGTTGCGCCGGATCTGGGTAAGGACGTTCATGCTAACCCCTTGAAATTCCTAGGCTGCTCGAGCTTGGCGAATATCCGACTGGGACACTCGGATATATAGGTCCCGCCAGGCTGCGATCAAGCGTTCGATATCGTCTGAATCGGTGTTCCAGCCGCAACTTATTCTGATCGCCGTGTCGGCCACGGCATCTTCTACGCCCATCGCCGCCAGCACGGCCGAGCGGTGTACCTTGCCCGACGAACAGGCGGCCCCCGCGCTCACGCAGACGCCGGCCAGATCGAGCGCCATCACCTGCGTTTCTGCCTTCACGCCCGGCATGGAAATGCAGCTCGTGTTGCCGAGCCGCGGCGCGCTGGCGCCAAACACGAGCGCGTCGGGCGCGATGGCGAGCAGCGCCCTCTCCAGCCGATCGCGCAGACCGTCGACCGCAAGTCCCTCCCGCGAGGCCTCGGCGGCCGCGCCGAAGCCCGCAATGCCGGCCACATTCTCCGTGCCGGCGCGACGATTGGATTCCTGTCCGCCGCCGCGCCGATCGGGCGCAAACGGCGCGCCGCTCCGCATCGCCAGGGCGCCAACGCCGGTCGGGCCGCCCAGCTTGTGGGCCGAGAGGCCGAGATAGTCGACGCCGAGCCCATGCAGATCGACGTGCACCTTGCCAGCGGCCTGCACGGCATCGCAATGCACGAAGGCGCCGGCCTGACGCGCCAATCGAACGACATCGGCGATCGGCTGCAGCACGCCCGTCTCGTTGTTGGCGAGCATCACCGACACCAGCGCCGGTTCATCGGACAGCGCGAGCATGCGCTCGAGCGCGGCGAGATCGACGATGCCCTCGGCGTCGACCGGAATGACTTCAACCTTTGCGGCAGCCTTCAGCACGCTGTCGTGCTCGACAGCAGAGACCAGCACGCGCCGCCGGCCGCTGCCGGCGATCGCCATGGTGTTGGCTTCAGTGCCGCCGGAGGTGAACACGATCTCCGTCGGCAGGGCGCCGATCAGTGCCGCCACCTGGCGACGCGCCCCATCGAGCCAACTGCGCGCCGTACGGCCGGCGCGATGCACCGACGATGGATTGCCACCGGCACGGAGGGCCTCGACCATGGCGTCAAACGCCGCCGGCCGCAGCGGGCTGGTGGCGTTGTGGTCGAGATACGCGAACGCGGCCATGGCAGTCGGTCCTAGCTTGCAGCGGCCATCGCGTCGGACTTGGCCGCCGTCGGCGTAGGCGCTTCGGCGATGCGGGTGCTGAGCTTGCGCTCGAGCACATCGAGCAGCGTGACCGAGCTCAGGAACATGTGGATCTGGTTGCCGAGTTCCTCCCACAAGTCGTGGGTCAGGCACTTGCTGCGATCGGCGCGGCAGCCGGTGGCGCCCATCTCGGTGCAGCGCGTCGCCTTGATCGGCTCATCGACCGCCAGGATGATTTCCGACACTCGCGTGTCGGCGGAGCCGCGCGTCAGGCGATAGCCGCCACCCGGACCGCGCACGCTCTTCACCAGGCCGGCCCGGCGCAGGCGCGCAAAAAGCTGCTCCAGATATGACAAAGAGATTTCCTGCCGGGTGGCGATGTCAGACAGCGACACCGGCTTGGCCTGTGCATGACGGGCCAAATCGACCATCGCCATGACGGCATAACGACCCTTGGTGCTGAGCTTCACAGCAGCCTCCTGATGAGCAAACGCCGAAAGGTCTTGAAAACCAAGGCCTTGCTACGATATTGCGGACCCCCACACAGGGATCTGGGGAAAAACCAACTAAGGCGGTAGGGTTTAGTAAACCTGAGTAAGTTGGTCAAGTATCAAGATTCCCCCTGAAAAACCGCTCCTCCCGTCTCCATCGGCGGCCATAATGAGGAAATACCGGAGTCTAGATGCCTGATGTGATGTTCACCGGCCCCGAGGGTCGCCTGGAGGGTCGCTATCACCAGAGCAAGGAAGAACACGCGCCCATCGCGCTGATTCTTCATCCTCATCCGCAATATGGCGGGACGATGAATCATAAGGTCGTCTTCTCGCTGTTCCATGTCTTCGTGAACCGCGGCTTCTCGGTGCTGCGCTTCAACACCCGCGGGGTGGGTCGCAGCCAGGGCCGCTTCGACAACGGCATGGGCGAGCTCTCGGACGCGGCGGCGGCGCTCGACTGGTTGCAGAGCATGAATGCCGACGCCAAGTCGTGCTGGATCGCGGGCTACTCGTTCGGCGCCTGGATCGGCATGCAGCTCCTAATGCGCCGTCCCGAGATCGACTGCTTCATCTCGGTGGCGCCGCCGGCCAACTCCTACGACTTCGCCTTCCTCGCCCCCTGCCCGTCGTCCGGCCTGATCGTGGGCGCGGAGAAGGACGAGGTCGTGCCGCTGGCCGACATCCAGAAGCTGGTGGCGCGGCTCTCGCTGCAGAAGGGCATCACGGTCGAGTCGCGCACCATCAAGGGCGCCAACCACTTCTTCCACGACTCGCTCGATAAGCTCGCCGTCGACGTCGACAAGTACGTCGCCAAAAGCCTGCTCAACCCGCCCGGTCGCGCGACCAGCAACAAAGAGCCGTAGTCTTCCGGAGCTGAGACGAGCTAAGGCAAATTCAACTTCCCGCCTGTCATCGGCCGCGGTGCGCCGGTCGTTCCGGGAAAACTTATCGGCAGGCCGCGCAGCGAGCGTACTGCGAGGAAGCCGAAAGCCTGCGCCTCCAGCGCATCGCCGTTCCAACCCAGACTGTCGGCCGTCACGACCTTGCCGTGCGTTTCCTCGGCGATCGCTTTCAGGAGAGTTGGATTGCGAGCCCCGCCGCCGGCGATCACCCAGTGCGCCACGGGCGCGGGGAAATGACGGGCCGCGAGCGCGATGGCGCGCGCCGTGCCGCGCGTCAGCGTTGCCGCGCCATCGGCGGCGCTGAGACCATCGGCCCATGAATCGTTGAAATCGCCGCGATCGAGCGACTTGGGCGGCTTCTGCGCAAAGTAACGGTGTTCGCTGAAGCGCTCGAGTCGTGTACGATCCACCTTGCCCGATGCGGCGAGCGCGCCATCCTCGTCGAAGCGCCGACCGGCGCGCCTGGCGCACCAGTCGTCGATCGGCCCGTTGCCCGGTCCGGTGTCGAAGGCGAGCAGCGTGTCGTCCGCACCGATCCACGTGACATTGGCGACGCCGCCGATATTGACCACGGCGAGCGGCCGCGGCAGGTCGCGCACGAGGGCGGCGTGATAGATCGGCACCAGCGGCGCGCCCTGCCCGCCCGCCCGAACATCGGCGCCACGGAGGTCGTTCACCACCCGCACGCCCAGCGCCCTGGCAAGGGCCGCACCATCGCCGATCTGCCAGGTGAAGTGCTTCTCCGGGCGATGCGTGATGGTCTGGCCATGGAAGCCCACGACGTCGAGCGTCGCCAGCGCCGTGCCAGTGTCCTGCGACCAGCGCCGCACCGCCTCGGCATGCGCCTCGGTGACAGCGCGCTCGGCGGCAGCCGTCGCCGGGTTCGGCCGCTCGGCGCCGAAGGCCGCACGGATCACGCGTCGCACATCGTCGCCGTAGGGAACGGTCAGGACGGGGCCGAACGAGGCGAGGCGCTCGCCGTCGGTCTCGATCAGCGCCACATCGACGCCATCGACCGAGGTCCCGCTCATCAGGCCAAGAGCATGCAGAAAGGACGAGGACATACCAGGATCCGTTGAGGCGCCGGCGGCCTCGTGTTACACCCCCGGCCCTTCACGGACAATCGCCCCTGCGCGACGACCAGGGGGATGACAGGCGGAGAGATGGCGGGCTTCCAGTCGGATTTCATGCGGATCGTGCACGAGCGCGGCATGGTGCATCAATGCAGCGATGCGGCGCGGCTCGACGCGCTGCTGGCGAGCGGCGTGCGCACGGCCTACATCGGCTTCGACTGCACGGCCAACTCGCTGCATGTCGGGCATCTGCTGCAGATCATGCTGCTGCGCTGGTGGCAGAAGACCGGCCACAAGCCGATCGCGCTGATGGGCGGCGGCACGACCAAGGTCGGCGACCCCTCGGGCCGCGACGAGACGCGCCAGTTGCTGACGCCGCAGCAGATCGACGCCAACATGGCGAGCATCCGCAAGAGCTTCGCCAACTATCTCGCCTTCGGCGGCGGCCCGACCGACGCGGTGATGGTCAATAACGCCGACTGGCTCGACACGCTGCTTTACATCCCGCTGCTGCGCGACGTCGGCCGGCACTTCTCCGTCAACCGCATGCTGACGATGGACTCGGTGAAGCTCCGGCTCGAGCGCGAGCAGCCGCTCACCTTCCTCGAATTCAATTACATGATCCTGCAGTCCTACGACTTCGTGGAGCTCTACAAGCGGCACAACTGCATCCTGCAGATGGGCGGCTCCGACCAGTGGGGCAACATCGTCATGGGCGCCGATCTCGGCCGCCGCATGGAAGGCGCGGAGCTCTTCGCGCTCACCTCGCCGCTCCTCAGCCACGAGCTCTGGTGCCAAGATGGGCAAGAGCGCGGCCGGCGCGGTATGGCTCAACCCCGATCGGCTGAGCCCCTACGATTTCTGGCAATACTGGCGCAATACCGATGACGCCGACGTCGGCCGCTTCCTGAAGTGCTTCACCGACCTGCCGCTCGACGAGATCGCGCGGCTCGAGGCGCTGGGCGGCCAGGAGATCAACGAGGCCAAGAAGATCCTCGCCACCGAGATCACCACCTTGGCTCATGGCAAGGCGGCGGCCGAGCAGGCAGCCGAGACGGCGCGGCGCACCTTCGAGGAAGGCGCCAAGGCCGACACGCTGCCCACCGTCGACCTGCCGCGCACCCGCCTCGCCGCCGGCATCGCAGCGTTCGAGCTGCTGTACGAGGCGGGACTGGCTGAAAGCCGCAACGAGGCGCGCAAGCTGATCAAGGGCGGCGGTGGGCGGCTGAACGACAAACCGATCGCCGGCGACACCGCGACGGTGGGCGAGAGCGACCTCGATTCCTCGGGCACGCTCAAGCTCTCCGCCGGTCGCAAGCGCCACGTGCTGGTGCGGGCGGTCTGACCTTCTTCCTCCCCAGCGAAACTGCTACGGGGTGGACACAACTCAAGTTCCTCTCCCCCGCTAGGGGGAGAGGCTAAGAGAGGGGGCAACGACGTGCGTATCCCCCTCACCCAACCTCTCCCCTAGCGGGGGAGAGGAGCCTGATTCGGTGATGTGTCCACACAATAGCAGCGAAACTGGGGAGGTGGCGCCGTCAAACGGCGACGGAGGGGTCAAGGGCGCGATACGTCCCGCCGCTCATGACCCCTCCGCCCGCTGCGCGGGCACCTCCCCTCGCGAGAGCGAGGGAGGAAAATGATCTCTAAGGCGCCCGCTGCATCTCGGCCGGCAGCGGCGGCTGCGCCACGTCGGGCTGCGCGTTGAACAGTTCGCGCAGCGCGCCAGGGGTAACCGCCGACATGATGTTGATGGTGGTCTTGAGGTCGTCGAGCGGGCCGTGCAGCTGGTAGGAGATCGCAAACAGGCCGCCGTCCTTGCCGCCGGTCAGGAGCGGGCCCAGCAGGGGCACGTTCGACAGCAGATTGTTGAGCGCAAAGGCCGGCACCACGATGCCGCCCAGCCGCGCCGTGTCCTGGCTTAGATCGACAAAGCCCTGCGGTCGTGAGCCCGATCGACTGGCCGTTGGTGCGGCCGTTCTTGATCTGGATGCGATCACCCTTCTTGGTGACGTTGGCCTCGAGGCCGTCGAACTGTTGCAGCGGGTTGCCGGCGCGACGAAGACCTTCGATCGCCGAGTTGAGGGTGCCGACGTCGCCGCGCGGCGTCACCTTCTCCAGCCGATAGGGGCCCATCTTGAGAAAGCCGGTGACCGGCGAATCGGCAGCGCTGTCGTCATAGCGGCCTTCGATGTGCAGGTAGCCGCTGGCCAGGCCGTCGAGCCAGCCCGCGTCGCGCAGCATCATCCCGAAATCGGCGACGTAGAGAAACAGGGTCCGGCCCGACCCCGACGGCGTGACACGAAAGGTCGAGCCCTTGCCGCCGCCGATCGTCATGTCGGCCGAGGCGATGCGCTCGCCTATCAGATCGAGGCGGCCGTTGACATAGCCCAGCGTGCCCTTCTCGGTGAGCACGTGCTGGATCTGCAGGGCCATCTTGGTGCTGCTGCGCGCCGTGGCGGCCGCCCCTGCCGGCTCCTTGGCCGCGGTCTCGTCGCGTGCCTTCATCATGGTACGCACGCGCGGCAGCTCGAGGGCCGCGCCGCGCAACGAGAGCTCGATGCCGCCCACCACTTTCTTCCAGTCGACCGCGACGTCGGTCCGCCCGATTTTGATCTGCTGCAGCGTGATCTGCTGCACGGCGTTGTCGCCGGCGAAGCGCACCTGGCCCTTGGCGAGCAGGCCGTTGGCGTGGCCGTCGAAATCGATGGTGCTGAGCTTGCCGCCGGCGGCGAGCTTCAGCGTCGCCAGCACCTGGCCGTCGGTACCCGGCTCTTTGGTCCAGCCGAGCGGCGCCAGCGTCGCCTTGGCGCCCTTGATCTCGAAGCGGCCGACCACTTCGCTCGTGCCGTTGGTCGCAACCTGATAGTGCAGCGTCGTGCCGACGGGCCCCGCCACGTAAGGCTCGACCGAGGGAAATCCCGCCTTAACGATCAGGGAGGTCGGCACCGTGCCCTTGAGGTCGTAGCGCCGGCGGAACGCGGCCTTGGCGCCAAACATCTCGCGCCAGCCGATCTCGACCACGTTGCCGTCGAGCTTGCCGCTGCCGGTGACGTTGAGCTCGGGACCGGCGAACTTGATCCGCAGGGCAGCGTCGGTGAGGTCGACGTCGCCCACGACATTCTTCAACGAAAACTTCGAGACTGAAGCGTCGGCCTTGATGTCGAGTTCGGAGAGCGTCACGGAATTCAGCAGCGGGAAGGCCAGCGACAGATCGATCGTGGCCTCGCCGCCGACCCGCCGGTAGTCGTAAAGCATCTCCCGCGAGAGCCCGAGTTGCGGGCGGGCGAGAAAGCGGACGACGTTCTGCGCCGATCCGGCAATCGGCAGATGGAGGCTGGCATTCTGCACCGGGCCCTCGAGGCCCGTGAGGTCGATCGTGGCGCCCGCTGTGCGCAGGCCGACCGCGGCGCCGCTTGCCACATCGAAATGCAGCGCGTCGCCCTCGTAGCGCGCCTTGCCCGAAACCCCCTCCAGCTCAGGCATATGCGGCATGTAGCGCACCGTCATGCCGCGATAGTCGATCAGGCCAACCAGGCGGTCGACCTTCAGCTCGGCCAGGTCGTTGCCCGGCGTGCTCAGCGCAAACTCCGCGGCGAGATCGATTTCGCCCTTGCTGAGATTGGCGTGCGCCCATTCGCGACCACCCGGCGCAAAGGCCAGCGGCCAGTAGTCGCCCATGTGATCGACGGGGACGTGCAGCACCTCGGCGCGTCCGGCGAACTGCTGACCTTCCGCCGTTTTCGTGCCGGTGCCGGTAACCCGCACCTTGGCAGCACCGAAATCGAAGTCGATGCTGTCGATCTTGGCGGCATGCGTCGCCGCATCTACCGTGGCATGCGCATTCACCGACTTGACCGGCTGCGCCGCCGGCAAGATGCCGGGCAATGTCACCACGCCATTGCCGCCGGTGATATCGATGGCCACGGCGCGCACGTCGCCTTCACCGTCGCCGTCGATGTGCAGCCGGGCCGCCAGGGCGATATTGAAACCGCGCAGCATCGCCGCGTCGGGCGACAGCTCGGCGAACATCGAGGGCTTGAGGCCAGCGACATTGGCGTCGACCGAGAAGCGGCTGCGGTCGCGCGCATAGACGCCGGTCAAGGCGACGTCGATCGGATCGCCGCCGCTGCTGAACCGCGCATCGGCCGAAATGATGACGCCCGTCGCGTCGCGGCGGAGCTCGCCGCGCGCCGACGGAGCCACCCAGGTGATGCCCGTCTTGGTATCGCGCAACGCAAGTCGCGCCTGCTCGATCTTGACCGTGTTGAGCTGGCCGGTCAGCGATTCGTAGTTGGGCTCGGCCAGCAGCTGCTCGACCAGGATCGCCACCGCCTCGCCTTGCGACTGCGAGCTGGAATCGGAGAAGATGCGGCGCATCATGCCGCCGTCGCGATCGATTTCGGCTTCGATGGTCGGCCGTTCGATGGTGATCGAGGTCGGCAGAAGCATGCCCTGGAAGACGCTGCGCGGATCGAAGGTGAGCGCAGCCTTGGGCGCCGTGGCGATCACCTGGTGCTGGCCATTGGTGAAGCGCAGACCGGTAAAGACCAGCCGCATCGGCTCGCCGAGCCCGCCCCATTCCAGCGAGATTCGGTCGGCATCGGGCGTGATGTCGTTGCCGGGCACGTCGGCCGCCTCGGCGATCCGCGCCTTTAGGAAGTCGAGGTCGACCGGGCCGGCCATCAATCGCAGCCCGGCCACCACCACGATCACGGCCAGGGCGAGGCAGACACCGCCGACTACGCGTGCACACACCCGATAAGTTCGCTTGACCAAGGCCGATACTTCCAACTTCATGACGTTGGCGACGCGCTGGGGCGAGCGTGACGCCAGATTGCAACAACTTAACCGACCCACGCATCGCATGTCTTGGCTTTCGACCGCTCGCCTGCCGCGACCGCACGACCCAGAGCGGCGGGACGTCGCGTGGACGCGATGGAACGAGAAGGCGGCGCGACCCGGCGATCCTGCCGAGGTGGCACTGCTCGATGCCCTGTTCGGCAACAGCCCGTATTTGACCGAAACAGCCCTACAGAACCCGATTTTTATGACCGATCTATGGCGTCGCGGGCCTGATGCCATCGGCGCCGACCTCGCGATCGAACTTGCGGCCGTGCGCGCCGCCGCGCGCGCAGGCGCCGCACCGGCTGCGGTGGCCACGAGCTTGCGTCAGCTCAAGCGCCGCCTGGCGCTCAATGTCGCCGTCGCCGACATCGCCGGCGTCTGGCCACTCGACAAGGTGACCGGTGAATTGAGCGCCTTCGCCTCGGGCTGCCTGGGCGCCCTCATCGATTCGATCCTGCTGCAGCTTTCGCGCGACGGCCAGCTCGCGATCGGCGGCGACCCTGAGGCGGCGGCGCTCACGGTACTCGGCATGGGCAAGCTGGGCGCCGGCGAGCTCAATTACTCGAGCGACATCGACCTCATCCTGCTCTACGACCGCGACGCGCCGGCGCTTGCCGGGAACGAGCAGCTCTCGCGGCATTTCGTGCGCGGCGCCCGGATGCTGGTTCAGCTCATGTCGGAGACCTCCGCCGACGGCTACATCTTCCGCACCGACCTCAGGCTTCGCCCCGACCCTGGCTCGACTCCGATTGCCATGTCGGTGCAGGCGGCCGAACTCTACTACGAGAGCGTCGGCCAGAACTGGGAACGCGCCGCCATGATCAAGGCACACCCGGTGGCCGGCAACAAGGCCGTCGGCGATGCTTTCCTGGCCGATCTCACACCTTATATCTGGCGCAAGCACCTCGACTTCGCGGCCATCCACGACATCCATTCGATCAAGCGCCAGATCGACGCCCATCGCGGCGGCGGCGCGGTCAAGGTGCTGGGCCACAACGTCAAGCTGGGCCGCGGCGGCATCCGCGAGATCGAGTTCTTCGCCCAAACCCAGCAGCTCATCTTCGGCGGCCGCAACCCGTCGCTCCGCCTGCGCGCCACCTGCGCGGCGCTGCGCGCCCTGGCGGCCGCAGGCCACGTCGCGCCCGCCGCGGCGGACGAATTGATTGACGCCTATGGCTTCCTGCGCCGGGTCGAGCATCGCCTGCAGATGGTGCATGACCATCAAACGCACAGCCTGCCCGGCGACGAGGCGGGCGTGGCGGCGATCGCTACCTTCCTGGGCTACGCCGATTCCGGCGCCTTCCAGAGGGATCTGCTCGACCGCCTGCATTGCGTGGAGGGCCATTACGCACGGCTGTTCGAGGAAGCGCCCAGTCTCGCCGGGCCGGGCGGCAACCTGGTGTTCACCGGCACCGACGACGATCCCGGCACGCTCGAGACCCTGGCGACCTTGGGCTTTCGCGACCCCTCGGCGGCGGCGGGCATCGTGCGGCGCTGGCACCACGGCCGCTATCGCGCCACCGCGACGGCGCGCGCCCGCGAGCTTCTGACCGAGCTGATGCCCGGCCTGCTGAAGGCGCTGGCCTCGACCGCCGCGCCCGACCAGGCGCTGCTCAACTTCGACCTCTTCCTCGGCAACCTGCCGGCGGGCATCCAGCTCTTCTCCCTGTTCAAGGCCAATCCGGCGCTGCTCGAGCTGGTGGCGGCGATCATGGGCAGCGCGCCGGGACTCGCCGCCCATCTCGCGCGCCGCACGCTGCTGCTCGATTCGGTGCTGTCGCCCGCCTTCTATCGGCCGCTTCCGGCAGCCCCGGAAATGGCGGCCGACCTCGCCGCGCAACTGGCCAAGCTCGACCACGAGCAGGACATCCTCGACCTGGCGCGACGCTGGGCCAACGACCGGCGCTTCCAAGTGGGCGTCCAGCAGCTCAAGGCGATCGTGCGGCCGGCCGAGGCCGGCCTCGCCTACTCCGACATCGCCGCCGCCACGATCTCGGCGCTGTGCGATCGAGTCGAGCAGCGCTTTGCTGAGACACATGGCGGCTTCCGCGGCCAGCGCCTGGCCGTGCTCGGCATGGGCAAGCTCGGCAGCCGCGAGATGTCGGCGACGTCCGACCTCGACCTCATCTTCGTCTATGACATCCCGCCCGGCCTCGAGACGTCCGATGGCCGCCAGCCGCTGCCGCCAACCCAGTACTACACGCGGCTCAGCGCCAAGATCGTGACGGCGCTCACCGCTCACACCAACGAGGGCGGCCTCTACGAGGTCGACATGCGGCTGCGCCCCTCCGGCCGCGCCGGGCCGCTGGCCAATTCGCTGGAAGGCTTCGCGAGCTACCATGCGCAGTCGGCCTGGACGTGGGAGCAGATGGCGCTCACGCGCGCGCGGGTGATCCACGGACCGGCGGCCCTGGCCGGGCAGCTGGCGGACATCATCAGGAGCACGCTCTGCCGCAAGCGCGATCCCGCGGCGCTGGTGCGCGACGTGGCCGACATGCGCGACCGCATTGCCCGCCACATGCCGGCCAAGAGCCCATGGGACTTCAAGCACCTGCCCGGCGGCCTGTTCGACATCGACTTCGTGGCCCAGTACCTGGCGCTGCGCCACGCCGCCGAGCGGCCCGACCTGCTCGACCCGCATCCCGCCGAGATGCTGCGCCGCATGGCGACCGCGGGCCTGCTGGAGCAGGCCGACGCCGAGCGGCTGGGGGCGACCCGCACGCTGCTGTCGGATGTGCAAGGCCTGCTGCGGCTCACCCTGAACGGCGACGAGGCGGCGTTCGACGAAAAGCGCGCCCCGGAGGGCCAGCAGCGTCTGATCGCGGCGACCGAGGGTGCGCGCGACCTTGGCGAATTGCGGGCGCGCCTCTCGGCGGAGATGCAAGCGGTGCGTGCTATATATCGGCGCATCGTCGAGGAGCCGGCGCGCGCCGCCGGCTGGAACCCCCGCAGCGAGGCCAAAGGGAGCGAGTCATGAGCGTCGAAGAAGGAAAGAAAGCACCGGATTTCAGCGCCGCCACGGACGGCGGCAAGAAGCTGAAACTGTCGGACCTGCGCGGCAAGCCGGTGGTCCTTTACTTCTATCCCAAGGACGACACCTCGGGCTGCACCGCCCAGGCCTGCGGCTTTCGCGATTCGCTGCCCGACTTCTCCAAGGTGAAGGCCCAGGTGATCGGCGTCTCCAGGGACAGCGTCGAGAAGCACGACAAATTCAAGAAGAAGTACAGCCTCACCTTCCCGCTGGTCTCCGACGAGGACGGCAAGATCTGCGCGAAGTACGGCACCTGGGTCGAGAAGAGCCTCTATGGCCGCAAGTACATGGGCATCGAGCGCGCCACCTTCCTGATCGACAAGACCGGCACCGTGGCCAAGGTCTGGCACAAGGTGAAAGTGCCCGGCCATGTCGACGAGGTGCTGCAGGCCGTCAAAGCGCTTTGAAATTTATGTCATCCTGAGCGAAGCGAAGGTTCTCATGCCCGCAGCAAACGGCGATGAGGCCGTTCACTTCGCTCAGGACGACAAGACGAGCAAGACCCTCTAGAATTCGGCCGGACCAGGATATCGGAGGCTTTGAATGGCGGGGAATGTGACTGTTCTAATTGCGGGAGCCGGCCCCGTCGGCCTGACGATGGCGAACGAGCTCACGCGCTACGGCATTGCGGTCCGCATCGTCGACAAGAACACCGAAAGAACCGACAAGTCGAAGGCCCTGGTTCTCTGGAGCCGCACCCTCGAGCTGTTCGACCATGGCGGCTACGTCGAGCCGTTCGTGGCGGCCGGCCTGAAGGCGCATGGCGCGCAGATGTCCAACGGCCGGGACATCATCGCACGCATCAGCCTCGACGATATCGAGAGTCCCTACCCCTACGCCTTGATGATCCCCCAGAGCGACACCGAGCGTATCTTGGAGGAGCGCCTCGAGAAGCAGGGCGTCAAGGTCGAACGCACCGTGGCGCTGGAGAGCTTCAAGGAACAGGGCAACGGCGTCGAAGCCGTGCTGCGCAGCACGAACGGCGAGAGCGAGACGCTTACCGCGGACTGGCTGATCGGCTGCGACGGCGCCCATTCGGCGGTGCGACATGGGCTGGGCTTCACCTTCGACGGCACGACGCAGCCCAGCGACTGGTACCTGGCCGACGGCCACATCAGCGGGCTCGAACCCCAGGATCGGCTGCACATCTTCTGGCACAAGGACGGCATCCTGGCCTTCTTCCCCATCACCGAAGGACGCTGGCGGGTCATCGCCGATCTCGGCCCGGCCAAAGGCGACGCCCACTGTCCCGATCCGACCCTGCAGGATGTCCAGGCTCTGATCACGTTGCGCGGCACGGACGGCATCGTCATCAAGGACGCCTACTGGCTGGCCGCCTTCCGCATCAACGAGCGCAAGGTCTCGCAGTACGGCCGCGGCCGCGCCTTCCTGGCCGGCGACGCCGCCCATATTCACAGCCCGGCCGGCGGTCAGGGCATGAACACCGGCATGCAGGACGCCTTCAACCTCGCCTGGAAGCTCAGCCTGGTGATCGGCGGCGTCTGCAAGCCCGCGCTGCTCGACAGCTACTCGGTCGAGCGCAGCGCGGTCGGCGACATGGTGCTGAAGAACGCCAGCCGTGTGACCGATGCCGCCATCATCCGCAACCCGATCGTCCAGCACTTGCGCAACACCGTGGTGAAATTCGCCCTGGGCTTTCCGCAAATCGGGCATCGCGTCGCCAACCTGCTGGCCGAGCTCAATATCGGCTATCCCGAGAGCCCGTTGACGGTGGCGGGCGCGCATTCGCCGAGCGCACGCAAGGCCGGCGAGCGCTGGCCGGATCGCCTGCCGGCCGATCCCGGCAAAGCGCGTTTCACCGCCATCGGACCGGCAGGCGCCGTTTCCGCACTGGCGGCGAAATTCCCCAAGCTGGTGCAGGCAGCGGCCGGGTCGGCCGATGCCGGGGACCTCAGGCTTATCCGCCCCGACGGCTATGTCGGCTTTGCCGGTGCTGCGTCGGACCAGGCCGGGGCGGAGGCTTACCTGCAGGACCTGGCACGATAGAACCACGGCCCTGCTTTGGCTCGACGTCGTTGAAGTCCTGGGCCCGGTCGCCCAAGAGAAAACGCGGCCCCGCGCCGGCGCGCGCCGCGCGGTCGTTGGGGTTGTAGAGCGCGCATCGGTCGAGCGACAGGCATCCGCAGCCGATACAGCTATCCAGCCGATCGCGGGTCTTCTGGAGCATCTCGATCCTGCCCTGGAGCGCGCCGCGAATGCGTGCGCTGATCGCCTGCCAATCCTGTCGCGTTGGCGCCCGGCCCTGCGGCAGCGTCGCCAGCTCGGCTTCGATTTCCGTGAGCGTGAGCCCGAGCCGCTGCGCGATCTGCGCAAAGGACAGGCGCCGGATGTCGGCGCGCATGAAGCGTCGCTGGTTGCCCGTCGTGCGGATCGCCTTCACCAGGCCCCGCGTCTCGTAGAAGCGAATCGCCGAAACGGACAGTCCCGTCCGCCGGGAGAGTTCACCGATCGACAGCAGCGATGCCGGCGTCACCTCGCCTCCAACAAGTGCTTGACCTCAAGTTAGCTTTAGCTTGTAGCGTCGGCAACCAGAGCAACACGATGCTTTCCCGGGGAGCGATTGCCATGTCCACGTCAAGAATCGAGCATGTGAACGTTACCGTCACCGACCCCGAGCGTGCTGCCAGGCTGATGGCGGCACTGTTCGGCTGGCATGTCCGTTGGCGCGGCGCGGCGCGAAACGGCGGTCATACGATCCACGTCGGATCGGATGATCACTACATCGCCCTCTACACCAGAGAAGGCATTCCCTACACCAAAGACGACTTCACCAAGGGACGGCCTCTCAACCATATCGGCGTCGAAGTCGACGATCTCGATGCCACCGAGGCGCGGGTCGTGGCCGCCGGGCTCAAGCCGTTCTCCCACGACGACTATGAGCCCGGCCGCCGGTTCTATTTCCTCGATCCCGACGGAATCGAATACGAGGTCGTCAGCTATCACTGACCCGTCGCCTCACGGGTGGATCGGGAGCTTTTTCTCGGGCCTACCTGACGATGGTCTCTTCGATGGCCGCAGCGCGTCGAGCGCCGTCAGTTGGCGACCGTCAGGTCGACCACGCGCGCCTTGTGCGCGTAGATATCGATCTTCGCCCACATGCGGGCACGCGCGACAGCGTCGGCTTCCGCGCCGGTCTCATAGGGGCCGTGCCAGACCATGGTCTCGGGCACCGGCCGGTTCCAGTTGGCCCGTCCATTCTCGATCGCATACTCGGCTTCGAACACAAACCACATCGCTCACTCCACGCTACGCACGTCGACGGCGGGCGACCCCGCGTCGAGCCAGGCCCGCACCAGGTCATAGAACACCGCCAGGACGATCGGGCCGACAAACAAGCCGATCAGCCCGCCGGTCAGGGTTCCGCAGATCACGCCGGCCACGACGACCACCATGGGCGTCTGCAAGCCGCGCGCCATGACCATCGGCCGCAGCACATTGTCGAGCAGCAGCAGCGGCACGGTGTAGGCCGTGTAGATCGCGGCAACGTGCACCGGCAGCGCGCTCCATGCCCAGATGATGACCGGAATCATCACCGGGTTGGGGCCGATCTGCACGATTGCCAGGACCAGGGCGACGAAGGTGATGGCGCCGGCGAAGGGAATGCCGGCCACCACCATGCCGAGGCCCAGCAGGGCCGCCTGCAGCAGGGCGATGCCGATCACGCCGTTGGCCACGTTGCGGATGGTCGCGACGGCGATCTCGAGGAAATGCCCGCCCCGCGGCCCGGCGATCCGTTCGGCGATCCGGCGGGCGGTTTTCGCCAGGCGTTCGGCATAGGCGAGCGCCACGCCGGCAACGACGATCGCGGCGGCAAACTGCAGCAGTTCGAGCGCCACGCCGGCGGCGATGCCGGCCATCCATCGTCCGACCGACGCGATCTGTCCGACATGGTCCGACAGCAAGGCATGGACGTTCTTCGACGCGTCGAGCCAGAAATCGTAAAAGCGCTCGCCCACCAGGGGCAGCTCGCGCAGGGCCGCCGGCGGCGGCGGCAACAGCGCCCCGCCCGCGAGCAGGTGCCGGGCATATTGATCGAGCGTGTCCACGATCGAGCCGCCGAGCACGGCGACGGGAACGAAGAGCAGCACCAGCATCAGCAGCGACAGCACCGATGCCGCCAGGGCGTTGTACAGATGCAGCCGCCGGCGCAGCAACGCAAACAGGGGATAGGCCGCGACCGCCAGGATCGCCGACCACAGCAGCATCGCGGCGATGGGGCTGAGGAGCAGCACGCTCACGTAGACGATGCCGGCCAACAGCGTCAGTCGGACGATGAGATCGATCGCAAATCGCAGCGTCTGCGCTCTGCCGCTCTCGGTTTCGATCATCGCCGCCCCCGCGCGCGCATCTGATCCATCTGTCCTAGCGGCAGCAGACAAGCCTGTCTATCCACGCGCACTCGTCTGCTCGATGCCCCGCCCGGAGCCGGCGCCCGATCCGTCCGGCGACCGACGCTATTGCCCTACAAGGATCAGCTCAGCCAATTCTCGAGGCGCAGTCCCGGCACCCGGCGAAACTCGCGGACGTTGTTTGTCACGACAATCAGACCAAAAGCGACGGCTTGCGCCGCGATAAGTTGGTCCAAGGCGCCGATCCGAGTGCCCGTGCTTTCCAGCTCGAAGCGCAACTTGGCGTAAGCGGGCACACATTCTCGTCCGAAGGACAGGATCTGGAATGGCCGCAATAGAGCGTCGACTGCCGCACCGTTGCGCGCAGGCGCTCCCGATTTCAGTGCGCCGAATCTCAGCTCGCCTTCGGAAATAGCCGAAATGGCGATATCCTGAGGGGAATGCCGCCGGAGATGATCCAGCACCCGCACCGAGCGCCGCCTTAGCGCTTCTATGCAGATATCTGAATCGAGCAGGTAGGTCAGCGCCACCTGAAGGCACGCTTCTGGGCCGGCGGCTTGTGCCGCTTGATCGGATGCTTCGAGTTGGCGAGTTCATAAGCCTCGACGACCGACGCCCAAGGGTCGGCCTTGGAGAGGAGCACGACGCCGCCGGCAATCGGCTTCACGTAGACCTCGTCGCCCTCGAAGCGGAACTCCTTGGGCAACCGCACAGCCTGGCTGCGGCCATTCTTGAAGAGCTTGGCGGTCTGCATTCGATTTCCAGATTGGTCTATACTCTCTGGTATATATCGACTCCCCCCCTCACTCAAGCCACAAGCTTTTTTCGTCCGCCGCGCCATCAAGTCATCCTCAACTGAAATGCCGATAAACGAGTTCAGGCGGCGCGCGCTCCGCCTGCTGCAGCGCGGCCTCGACCAAGCCGTGGTCGGGTGACAGCGCGCATACAGGATCGGCGCGGCTGGCATCGCCGGCCAACAAGAATGCCTGGCAACGGCAGCCGCCCCAGTCGATCTCGCGGCGCTCACAGCTGCGGCACGGCTCGGCCATCCAGTCGGTGCCGCGATAGCGATTGAAGGCGTCCGAGCGATACCAGATGTCGGCGAGCGCGCCGTCCCGGACCGACGGAAAGTCGAGGCCCGGCAGACTCTCGGCGGCATGGCAGGGCACGGCCTTGCCGGCGGGCGTGACGTTCAGGAACTGGCGCCCCCAGCCGTTCATGCAGGATTTCGGCCGCACCCCATGATAGTCCGGCACGACGTAGTCGATCGCCAGGATGCCCTTCAGCCTGGCGCGCGCCGCCTCGACGATTCGCGTGGCGTCGTCGAGCTGCTGGCGGCTCGGCAGGAAGGCTGAGCGATTGGCGAGCGCCCAGGCGTAATACTGCACGTGGGCGATCTCGAGGCGGCGGGCGCCCAGCGCCAGCGCCATGTCGATCATCTCGGCCACGCCGCCCAGGTTCTGGCGATGAACGACGATGTTGACCGTGAGCGGCAGCCCCGCAGCGCGCACCGCCGAGGCAAAGCTCGTCTTCCGCGCATGCGCACCGGCCTGACCCGCGATGCGGTCATTGTTGGCGGGCGCGAAATCCTGAAAGCTGAGCTGGACGTGCTTCAGCCCGGCGGCGGCGAAGGCTGCGATCTCCCGCTCGCCGCCCAGCGTGCCCGAGGTGATGAGGTTGCTGTAGAGCCCGTGCTCGCTCGCGGTGGCGATCAGCGCCGGAAGGTCGCGCCGCGCCATCGGCTCGCCGCCCGAGAAATGCACCTGCAGGACGCCGAGCGACGCCGCTTCAGCCAGCACGCGGCGCCATTCCGCTTCGCTGAGCTCGCTGGCCGCCCGTTCGAGCTCTAAAGGATTGGAGCAATAGGGGCAGCTCAGCGGACAGCGATGCGTGAGCTCGGCCAGCAGCGCCAGGGGCGGATCAATGCGCGGCGGCATCGGCCAGGCATCCCTTGTCGGCGAGATCCTGCAGCATGGCGGTGACGTCCGTGGCGATCAGCTCGCGGGGCGCCTGGGTGTAGCGCGCCGCCAGTGCGTCGATGATGGCGCCGACGCCGGTCTTGCCGTCGACGAGCTGCAGGATCTCGACCGCCTGTTCGTCGGGCAGCATCAGGCGCTCGGGCGCCATCATGATCCAGCGTTGCCGCGTGTCGTCGAAGCGAAAGACGATGTGCGGCGCCAGACGCAACACGCTGCTTGCGGATACTTGCAGGCGTTCCATGTTTACTCCGGCACGAAGGCGCCCGGCGGAATCATCGCGGGATCGACATAGGCGAGATAGAGCGCATCCAGTTGCGTCCACAACACGTCACACTTGAAGCGCAGCGCCGCCAGGACCGCCTCCTGCTCGACGCGTGTGCGCGCATGGGCTTTGACATAGCCCAGGGCGAAATCGACATCCTGCGGCGCCTGGGTCAGGCGCGGGGTGAAATAGGCCAGCGTGTCCTCGGTGATGAACGAATAGCCGGCCAGCATGCCGCGCACCCGGTCGGCGATGATGCCGGGCGAGAACATCTCGGTGAGCGACGAGGCGATGCCTTCGAGCAGCGGCCGGTCGCGCACGAAATTGACATAGGCTTCGACGGCGAAACGCGTGCCCGGCAGGATGCCCCGCGTCGACTGCACGTAGGCGCGGTCGAGGCCCACGCCCTCGGCCAGCTTCAGCCAGCGCTCGATGCCGCCGGTACCCGGCGCATCGCCGTCATGGTCGATGATGCGGCGGCGCCATTCGCGGCGCAGCTCCGCCGTCGGCATCCGGGACAGCGCATGGGCATCCTTGATCGGGATCATCGCCTGATAATAGTAGCGGTTGAGCGCCCACGCCTGGACCTGCTGGCGCGTCAGCTTGCCGGCATGCAGCAGCACGTGGAACGGATGAAGGTGATGGTAGCGCTCCGCGCCGATGGCGCGAAGCTCCGCTTCGAGCCCGTCGGGGCTCAGCGGGCGATCGGGCGGGCTCATCTCCGTCATGGGCTGACCTCCATCCCGTCATGGGCCACCTCCCAGCCGGCCTTGGCAAGAAGGCCGCGCTCGGTCGAGCCGTCGACCAGGATCGGATTGGAATTGTTGATGTGAATGAGGATCTTGCGCTTCACGGCGATGTCGCGAAAGGAAGCGATGGTGCCTTCGGGGCCGCTCACGCTCATATGCCCCATGCGCCGTCCCGTCTTCGGACCGAGCCCCAGGCGGATCATTTCATCGTCCTGCCACAGCGTGCCGTCGAACAGCACGACCGACGCGCCGGCCAGGCGCTGCTTCAGGGCTTCGGTCATCTGCGCGCAACCGGGAATATAGAGAAGCCTGTGCTCGCCTGCGCGCACCTCCATGCCGACCGTGTCGCCCGGCTTGCCGGCGAGTTGATCGGGGGAATCGCCCGTCTCGAGATAGAGCGCGACCTTGCCCGGAACGTCGAACAATTCGACCTCGAGGCCGCTTGAACTGCCATCGACATGCCGCGGCTCGTACGGCTGGCCGAGCGGCACGGCTTCGCGCCGTACGCAATCCTCCGCGAGGACGCCGAAGATCGGATTGGCCTTCAGCACATCGAGCACGCGCGTGGTGGCGTAGATCGTGAAAGGTTGGCGTTCCCGCAAATGCAACAGCCCGGCGATCGCATCGACGTCCGTGCCGGTGATGATGATGCCCTCGATCGGCGAGGAACGAAGGCCGCGGCTTGGCTGCAGGATCTGTTGCGCTTCGATCTGCTGGCGAAGATCGGGAGAAGCGTTGACCAAGAACCAGCGCTCACCGTCGCCACTGATGGCAAGCGATGCCTGGGTTCGGGCCACGACGCCCGGCTCGCCGGCCCGTGCGCGGCGACAGGCTTGTGCGTTTGAGTTCCACTGAGGGAAGCCGCCACCGGCGGCAGACCCCAGGACGACGGCCTTCATCGCGGCCGTCCTCCTCTATCCCGCGGCTGTGGCGCCGCGGCAATTACAGATGAAGGTCGGCGCAGGCGTAGGAGTTGATTTCCATGCCGACGGCGATCTCGACGATACGCGGTGTTTTCCAAGCCATGGGTATTCTCCCTTGTGGTGGACCCCTGATGATGTGTGGAATTCAAAGAATGTGTCAAGGCTTGCGGGCCAGATAGGCGGCAATCATGTCGATGTCCTCTTCGTGCAGCGTGACCGCAATCTCCGTCATGGCTGCCATGCCGCGGCCGCGCCGGGCCGCCGTCCGATAGTCGTGCAAGGCCTTCACGATATAGTCAGCTCGTTGCCCGGCCAGCCGTGCGCTCTCCCCCTGGCCGGAGAAGTCGGTCTTGTGACAGCTGTCGCAATGGCGCTGCGTCAGGAGCGCCGTGACCTTTTCCGTGTCGATGGCGATATCGCTTTTGGTGGCGAGCGCGGGCGGTGGCGGCAGGGCCGCATAGTAGGCACCGAGATCGCGGATATTGTCGTCGGTCAGGTTCTTGACGAAAGGCTTCATGACTTCGGCATCGCGGGCGCCGTCACGCATGAAGACCAGCTGGTACTGGGTGAAGATATCCGGCTGGCCGGCCAGCGACGGCGTGTTCCTGGTGGACGAGATCCCCCTGATGCCGTGGCAGGCGACGCAGGTTTGAGCAGCGGCGGGCGTCTTGACCGCCGGCGCGGTCTGCGCGGCCGCAGCCGACGCCATGGCAAGACAGGCGCTCACGGCCAGGAGCCGGACGATAAAAGCCGATTTCGCGGACATCGCGCTCAACGAGACATTGCAACGAGTGTCCCGCCCGCAGGGTTGCTGCGGGCGGGATAGCGACAGAACTACTTGGAGTAGCTGATCCGGTAGATGGCGCCCGCCTGGTCGTCAGCGACCAGCAGGGAGCCGTCGGGCGCCTGCAGAATGTCGTCGGGACGGCCGAGGATCTTCTGGCCGTCGAGCCAGCTGCCGGCAAAGACGGTCTCCTTGGGATTCTTGCCGTCGGGATCGACCGAGATGAAGACGATCCGGTAGCCGTTCTTCTTGTCCCTGTTCCACGAACCATGCTCGGCGATGAAGATGCCGTTCTTGTACTCGGCCGGGAACTGGTCGCCGGTATAGAACTTCATGCCGAGCGGGGCGATATGCGCGCCGAGCTTGACGACCGGCGGCGTGAACTCGGAACATTTGTGTCCCATGCCGAACACCGGATCGACGATGTCGCCCTGGTGGCAATACGGATAACCGAAATGCTCGCCAAGCTTGGTGACGTGGTTGAGCTTGTCGCTCGGCAGGTCGTTGCCCAGCCAGTCGCGGGCGTTTTCGCTGAACCACAGGTCGCCGGTGCGGGGATCGACGGCGCCGCCGACGCTGTTGCGAACGCCGATCGCCACCAGTTCGGCGGTGCCGTTCGCCGGATTCACGCGCCGATACTGCGACAGGCTGGTCGGCGGCAGGCAGACGTTGCACGGCGGCCCGAAGGGCACGTACAGCCAGCCCTTGCCGTCGGGCACCAGATATTTCCAGCCATGCGGTATGAAGGGCGGCATGTCGTCATAGACCACTTTCGCCGCCGGCGCCTTGTCGAGATTGGCTTCGGGATTGTCGTACTTGTAGAGCTTGTCGATGTCGATCACGTAGAGCGCGCCGTTCATGAAGGCGACGCCCGTGGGCATGCGCAGGCCGGTGATGAACGGCTTCACGACCTTCTTGCCGCCCTCGTCGGTGATGGCGTGAACCGTGCCCTTGTCGAACGTGCCGACGAAGAGCGTGCCCTTGTCGCCCATCGCCATTTGCCGCGCCTGGGGAACGCCGCTCGCCCAGACGGCGATCTTGAAGCCCGGCGGCAACTTGACGTTGGCCAGGATCTTGTCGAGCTCGGCCGCCGGCGTCGGCAGCGGTTGGCCGGGATTGGGCACCTGCCCCTTCTGCGCCTCGGTCTCGTCGCCCAGGAACCAATCGTCGGGAGGATGCGCCCAGAAGTCCTTGGTGTTGGAATCGTACTTCTTGAGTTGCTGAGCCTGCACCGTCGGCGAGCCAAAGCCGAACACGGCCGCGATCGCGCCGACCAGGCACACTTTCGCCAAAGCTGTTTCTTGCCGTCTCATTGGTGTCTCCTCTCCTTGGTCGTGCAGGAGACGCGTGGATCAATTCTTGGGTGTCGAGCGTCCACTGCCGAGCCGTCAGGCTAGGCCCGCGATTTGCGGCGTTCAATATGCGCGGGGGCATAACAGGCCGCGGCCAGTTTTGCTGCAGTGCGATGTTTCACCCGGACTGCTCTTGCTGCCGAGCTGTGTCAGGTTCTACGTTTTCACCCGGTGCGGCCCCCTCACTCAACCTCACCGCCGTGGCGGGGAAAATGAGGACGACGCGGGAAAGAAAATGAGTGCTGGGAGAAAGAGGAAGCGATGCATGACAAGGTCGACGTCCTGATCATCGGGTCGGGGGCGTCCGGCGCCGCGGTGGCCTGGAGCCTCGCGGACACCAAAATGCGCATCCTCTGTCTCGAGCAGGGCGACTGGGTGAAGTCCACGGACTATCCGAGCAACGGGCGGGACTGGGAGGCCCGCCTGTTCAGCGACTTTGCGACAAGCCCGAACCGCCGCGCACGGGAGACCGACTATCCGATCAACGACGCCAACTCGCCGATCAAGGTGGTGAACTTCAACGGCGTCGGCGGCAGCACCATCATGTACACGGCGCACTATCCGCGCCTGAAACCCTCCGATTTCAAGGTGCGCACGCTGGACGGCGTGGCCGACGACTGGCCGGTCGACTACGCCACGTTGGAACCGTTCTTCGCCGAGAACGACCGCATGATGGGCGTCTCTGGCCTGGCCGGCGATCCGGCCTACCCGTTCCACCAGCCGCCGATGCCGCCGCTGCCGCTCGGCAAGTCGGGGGCGCGCTTCGGCCAGGCGATGAACAAGCTCGGCTGGCACTGGTGGCCGTCCGACAGCACGATCGCCACCACCGACTATGACGGCCGCGGCCGCTGCATCAATCTCGGCCACTGCACGCCGGGCTGCGCCCAGGGCGCCAAGGCCAGCACCGACATCACGTACTGGCCGCAGGCGCTGCGCGCCGGCGTCGAGCTGCGCACGCGCGCCCGGGTGCGCGAGATCACGACCGACGCACACGGCATGGCCTCGGGCGTGGTCTACTACGATGCCCAGGGCGTCGAGCAGTTCCAGCCGGCCGAAATGGTGATCGTCGCCTGCAACGGCGTCGGCACGCCGCGACTGCTGTTGAACTCGCAATCCGGCCGCTTCCCCAACGGCCTCGCCAATTCGAGCGGACTGGTCGGCAAGAACCTGATGTTCCACCCCTATGCCAACGTCTTCGGCTATGTCGACGAGCCGCTCGACGGCAACCATGGCCCGCCGCTCTGCCTGTGGAGCCAGGAATTCTACGAGACCGATCCCGGCCGCGATTTCGTGCGCGGCTACACCTTCCAGTTCGGCCGTGGCACCGCCTCGATTCTGGAAGCCATCACCAGCACGGCGGCGGGGCGCCTGCCGTGGGGGCCCGACCATCATCGCGTCTACCGGCAGCTCCTCAACCATCGCATCGGCCTGTCGGCGATCATCGAGGACCTGCCGGAGGAGCATAACCGCGTCACCCTCGACCCCGTGCTCAAGGATTCCAGCGGCATCCCTGCGCCCAGGGTCGACTACACGATCGGCGCCAACAGCCGGAAGATGATGGAGCACGGCATCGCCAACGCGAGGAAGATCCTCGACATGGCAGGCGCGAAAAACATCGGCACCGAGGCGCCGATCCTGAACGGTGGCTGGCACCTGCTGGGTACCGCGCGCATGGGCACCGATCCCGAACGCTCGGTGGTCAACGAATGGGGCCGCTGCCACGATGTCAAAAACCTCTTCATCGTTGACGGCAGTATCTGGGTCACGGCCGGCGCGGTTAATCCGACCTCGACCATCCAGGCGCTGGCGCTCTATATCGCCGACGCGATCAAGCAGCGCCTGTCGGTCGCGACGTTGTTCGATGATTGAGGCGTCTTGAATGCTCAACGACACGCCCCTCTCCGCCAGCGAGGCCCGCGACCTGCGCGCTTTCGCGGCCACCATGATCCCGGCCAGCGCGCAGTATGGCGTGCCCGGCGCGGACGATGAGACGATCTTTGGCGATATCCTCAGGAGCCTCGGCCGAGACCGCGCCGATGTCGGGCGAGCGCTCGAGCGGCTGGCCGTGTTGGCCGGCGGCGCCTTCGCCGACCTCGTCGCCGACGACCGCCTGGAGGTCGCCAACAGTTTTCGCGCCGAGGGCGGCGTCCTGCTGGCCGCGATCACGCGGGTGATCCTGCTCTGCTATTATCGCGACGACCGCGTGATGCTCTCGCTCGGCCAGGAACCGCGGCCGCCCTTCCCCAAGGGCCACACCCTCGAGCAAGGCGACTGGTCGCTGCTCGATCCGGTGAAGGCGCGGCGACCGTTCTATCGGCGGGTCTCCTGAACCGGGGACAAGGAGAGATCGATGCGTATCTTCAGGCTCGGTTTGTTGCTCGTGACCGGGCTTGTGGCCCCGGCCTCGGCGCAAACCGTCGGCGGCACCTATTCGGTCAGCGGCACGAACGCCGACGGCTCGAGCTATGCGGGCACGGCTGAGATCACGTGGAACGGATCCGCCTGCTCGATCAGTTGGCAGACCGGCGGTTCGGGCTCGGCCGGCACCTGCCTGCTCACGGGCAACGCCTTCGGCGCGGCCTACCAGCTCGGCGATTCATCGGGTCTCGCGGTCTACCAGCTCCAGCCGGATGGAACGCTGAAAGGCCAATGGACGACGATCGGTGCCGCCGGCATCGGTTCGGAGACGCTCTCTCCCAGCAAGTGATCGAACACCATGCGCTTCAGATGGTTCAATGCCCTGCAAAGCTTGTTTGCCGCGCCAGCGGCGACACAGGAGCGTGCGCGGCTCAACATCACGAAATTCGCCTTGGGAGTCTGTCCCGGCTGCCGCGGATTGCGCGGCGTGGCGAGCCTGCGCTGCAGCCATTGCGGCAGCCAAGCCCGTCATCGAGGACGCCTGACTGCGCTACAGATCCGCCGCGTTGCGGCGGCCCTCGCTCTGATGGCCAGTTCCTCGATCACGTAGCCACTTGAAGCAAGCCAAGGCAGCCTTGTTGGAGTAGAGAGAGGCAGCACGGCGTTCCTCTGGACGCCGACGAGGAGGTCGATGTCATGGACATGTCAACCGAGAGCATTCTGGTCATCCTCGTCGTCGGCATCGTCGCCGGCTGGCTGGCCGGCAAGGTCGTACGCGGCGCCGGGTTCGGCTTGTTGGGCGATCTGGTGATCGGCATCGTCGGTGCGTTCATCGCGACGCTGCTATTCCCGCAACTCGGCCTACACCTCGGCAGCGGCATCGTTTCGGAAATCCTCTATTCGGCGCTGGGCGCGATCATCCTGCTGCTGGTCGTCGGGCTGATCCGCGGACGCAGGGTCTAGCCGTCGGCGGCTTCCTCTTTCGTCACGCAGTAGGGGCCCGTCGCGCGCCAGGTCGAATCGCTCTACGCTTCCGCAAAATCACGATCAGATTGAGGGGAGGCGCGGCGTGCAGGGCGAGGCTTCGTACGATTTCATCGTGACCGGAGCCGGCTCGGCCGGCTGCGCCGTCGCGGGACGGCTGAGCGAGGATGGCCGTTTTCGCGTGCTGCTGCTCGAAGCCGGACCGCGCGACACCTACCCGTGGATCCACATCCCGCTCGGCTACCACAAGACCTTCAACAATCCGAAGGTCAACTGGATGTTCGACAGCGAGCCGGAGCCCGAGCTCAACGGCCGCGTGATGTACCAGCCGCGTGGCAAGGTGCTGGGCGGCACCAGCTCGATCAACGGCATGGTGTACATGCGCGGCAATGCGGCCGACTACGACGAATGGCGGCAACGCGGCTGCGAGGGCTGGGACTACGATTCAGTCCTGCCCTACTTCAAGCGCGCCGAGGACAACGTGCGCGGCAGCAACGAATTCCACGGCACCGGGGGGCCGCTCAAGGTGAGCGACCATCGCTGGCAGCCGACGCTCGCCAAGGCGATGCACGAGGCCGCCGTGCAGGCCGGCATTCCGGCCAACCCGGACTTCAACGGCGCCACCCAGGAAGGCGTCGGCTACTATCAAACAACCATAAGCAAAGCGCGGCGATGGTCGAGCGCCCGGGCCTACCTGAGCGGCGCCCGGCAGCGCAAGAACCTCACGATCGCCACGGGCGCGCATGCGACGCGCGTGCTGATCGAGGGTGGCCGCGCCACGGGCGTCGAATACCGCACCATGGGAGCCGACGTCACGACGGCGCGGGCGACGCGCGAGGTGATCGTCTCGGGCGGCGTCTACGGCTCACCGCAGCTCCTGATGCTGTCCGGCCTCGGACCGGCCGCGCATCTGAAACAGCACGGCATCGCCGTGATCAAGGACATGCCGGGCGTCGGCAGCCATCTGCACGACCATTTCAACACCTATGTCGCCTATCGCTGCGCGCAACCTGTGACGATGAACGACCTCGTCAACAGCCTGCCACGCCGGATCCTGGCGGGCGCGCAGTATGCGCTCGGCCGCACCGGGCCGCTGGCCAGCATGGGCCTGTATGTCGGCGCGCTGGTGCGCAGCGACCGGCGGCTCGAGCGCCCCGACCTGCAGATCAACATGTTCGCCTGGGCGATTAAGGACCGCAATCGCAACGGCGTCGTGCCGCAGCCCTTCTCGGCTTTCGGCCTCAGCCCGGTGCATCTCCGGCCCGATGGCCGGGGCACGGTGCGGCTGAAATCCGCTGACCCTCTGGCCGCGCCGGAGATCCGTTTCAACTTCCTGAAGAGCAGCTATGACTACGAGGCGATCATCCACGGCATGAAGCTCTGCCGCGAGATCGCCGGGCAGCCGGCCCTGAAACCCTTCGTCGTCGAGGAGATCCTGCCGGGCCCCGCGGTCACCGGCGACGCCGAGCTCAGGGCGGACATCCGCGCCCGCGGCGTCTCGAACCTGCACCCGGTGGGCACCTGCCGCATGGGGCGGGAAGCCGATGCGGTGGTCGATCCGCAGCTCCGGGTCCATGGCATCGCGGGACTGCGCGTCGCCGACGCCTCGATCATGCCGTCGATCGTCGCCGGAAACACCAATGCGCCCACCATTATGATCGGCGAGAAATGCGCCGACATGGTGCGTAGGGCGGCGTAGGCGCCCCAGAATTCAATTGCGCTGCGATTAGTTGGGACGTGGTCACAAGATTGCCACACCCGCGCCAGGCCAACTTGGTGGAATATGCGGGCGGAGCTTCCCACAACCCCAGCTTGCTCCAATCAGCCGGGAGCACTGTCCCGGTCGATCAAAGGCCCGCCCAGACCCCCAAGCCGGGCGGGCCTTTTTTCGCCCGCTGCTCAGCTGGCGGAGCCCTCGTTCTCCAGCGCCTCGACGATGGCCCAGGTCTTGGCGCCGACGACGCCGTCCACGCCGAGCTCGGAACGCTGCTGCAGTTGCTTCACCGCCTGCTCGGTGGTGGCGCCGAAGCGGCCGTCGACGCCGCCCGTATCGAAACCCACCGCGCTCATCCTGCTCTGCAAACGGCGCACCGGCAGGCCACTCGCGCCCAGCCGCAGCACGGGCTCGCTCTGGTCGGCTTCGTCGATGTTGATCCAGGTCACGCGACCCACGATTCCGTCCGCCGTGATTTCGCGCGCCGTCTGGAAGGCCTTCACGGCGCTTTCCGTCCTCGCGCCGAAGACGCCGTCGATCGATCCGGAATCGTAGCCCAGGGTCTTGAGCGCCTGCTGCAGGTCGCGCACCGCGGGATCACTCGACCCGCGTTTCAGCACCGGTTCGGCCATGATCAGTCCCTCCGCTACACCGTCGTCAATTCCGCCAGGGATGCCAGGGTGGCGCCCGCTCCGCCTGCCGGCACCCACCATGTCCGTGGACCGACCACGCCGTCGTCCGGCAACGCGTGCTGCGCCTGGTAGGCTTTCACGGCGGCTTCGGTGCGTGGCCCGAATTTTCCATCCGCCGCGCCCGGATCGGTCGGCGCGCCGGCGCCGCCAAACTTGAGCAAGCCCTTCTGCAGGCCGCTCACCGCACTGCCCGCGCCGCCGCGGCGCAAGAGCGGCGTATCTGGATCCGCCGGCATGCGCTTCCAGGTGTCGTCGCCGATCACGCCATCGGCCACCAGGCCTTCGCCTTGCTGAAAGGCGATCACGGTATTCCTGGTGACGGCGCCGAACACGCCGTCGATCTGCTCGAAGCCCAGCGACTTCATCATGACGAAGATTGTCTGGGCGCGCTGGACGTCCCGCCCGAGCGCTCCGACCGCAAGCCTGGGACCACTGTTCATGCGTTCCTCCCGCGGCGGCGTGGACGGCATCAGGTGTCACCAGAGAAATAGCAGCATGGGCGACGATGACTGTGACTTTCCGCACCGTCGAGCCATAGTGACTGGTTGTGACTCCGAGCGAGGTGATCGTGCCATCCATTTCTCAAAGCCCCGTTTATCCGGACATGAAGGGCAAGGTCGCGCTGGTGACGGGAGGCAGTAGCGGCATCGGTCTTGCCACCGCCGAGGCCTTTGCCCGTCAGGGCGCCCGCGTCGTGATCGCCAGCCGGGGCAAAGCCGCCGCCACGGCGGCGCTCAAGGCGCTCGCAAGAGCAGGCGATGCTACTTGGCAGCCGGTCGATGTTTCCGATGGCAAATCGGTCGCTCGATTGATCGAGACGGTGATCGGCGCGCACGGTCGTCTCGACTATGCTTTCAACAACGGCGGCAGCGGCGGACGCTCCGCCCCGGTCGCCAAGATGACTGAGGACGCCTGGCGCAAGACGATCGACGGCTATCTCACCTCCACCTTCCTCTGCATGAGCGCCGAGATTCCAGCGATGAAGCGGTCGAGCGCCAGCGTGATCGTGAACAATGCATCGGTCGATGGTCTGCGCGGCTATCCGTTTCCGGGAGGTGCGGCCTATTCGGCGGCGAAGCACGGCGTGATCGGCCTCACCCGCAGCGCGGCGCTGGAGCACGCCGCCCAGGGTCCGCGCATCTGCGCCATCTGTCCGGGATGGATCGACACCCCTCCGGTGGCGGGCTGGATGAAGCGCAACAAGGAGGTCGCCGAGGCCATCATCAAGCAGACGCCGCGCGGCAGGATCGGCGATCCTGCTGAAATCGCCGCAGCCGTGCTCTGGCTTTGCTCGCAGGCGGCGTCGTTTGCCATCGGCACCGTCCTGGCCATCGATGGCGGCTACATGGCGTGAGGCGCCTCAAGGCGCAAGCGGTGCCAGGGCCTGACGCAACGGCTCACTGTCGATCTGCATCAGGCCGCTGAACGGCCGGTACAATTCGAGGATGAGGAAGATCGCCCCCGAGGCCGACAGCGCGATCACCGCGGTGGCGGCGAAGGCCGTCGGGTTGAGCGGCGAGAACAGGCAGAAACTCGCAAACAATATATAGAGCCAGAAGACCAGCACGACCAGGAAGGGCAGCGGCATCCGGGTGGTGGACTGCTCGTGCAGGATGAGCCGCGTCTGGAGGATCGTATTGGCCAGTTCTACGGCCTGGCTCTGGATGGTGCGTTGAGCTGCCGTCGTCGGCGCGAGACCCGCAACCAGCTGATAGGTGGTGTGACCCACGGCGGTCGCGGCGAAGCGTTTGTTCTGTTTCGTCGTCCCGTCATCCCAGATGCGGTCGATCATGTCGGGCAGCACCTTGCGCAATTCCTCGCGCGCCGGCCGGGCTTGCGGACCATATTCGTCCAGCAGGTAGTCGAGCATTTCGATCTTGGCGGTCAACAGCCTTATATCGTCGCGCTGGGCATCGAAGCTGTTTTTCCCCGAATTGATCAGCAGACCGAGGACCAGGCCGGTGATGGTTGCGATCAGGGCGCAGCCGAGCCGCACGATGTCCTTCGCATGAGCGTCGAGATGATGATCGGGCAGCAGGCGGCGGAGCAGAACGCCCGACAAGGCGCCGCCTATCAGGATGGCGCAAATGATCAGCGAGGTCGTCGTTGCGCTCACGGTCTCCTCCGCGGATGGCCTTGTACCCCTATCGCGTCCGCGGCCTGCATGCCACAGTCGAGCGATGAAGCTTTCCCGTCGTCAGTTCCAGCAACTTGCCGCGGCAGTTGCCGTGCTGCCGTCTGCGGCGGCTGGAGCAAATGCGCAAGCCTATCCCTCGCGCCCGGTGCGCTGGCTCGTGGGCTACGCACCCGGCGGCGGCAACGACATCGTCGCGCGCCTGATGGGGCAGTGGCTCTCGGAACGGCTGGGCCAGCCCTTCGTGATCGAGAACCGCCCGGGCGCCGCCACCAACATGGCGGCCGAGGCGGTCGTGCATGCAGCGCCCGACGGCTACACGCTGCTGCTGGTCGGCCAGCCCAACGCGATCAACGCCACCCTCTATGACTCGCTTCCCTTCAACTTCATCCGCGACATCGCCCCGGTCGCCGGCATCATGACCGTGCCCAACGTGATGGTGGTTCCTCCGTCGTTTCCGGCGAAGACCGTTTCCGAGTTCATCGCCTACGCCAAGGCCGAGCCCGGCAAGATCAACATGGCGTCGGCCGGCAACGGAAGCGCGGCCCATCTCGCCGGCGAACTGTTCAGCCTGATGACCGGCGTCAGCATGGTGCACGTTCCTTATCGCGGGCAGGCACCGGCGATCGCCGACCTGCTGGCCGGACAGGTGCAGGTCCTGTTCGCCACCTCTCCTGCCTCGATCGAGTATGTCAGGGCGGGCAAGCTCCGGGCGCTGGCCGTCACCACGGCGGTGCGCGCCGAGGCGCTGCCCGACCTGCCGTGCGTTGGCGAATTCGTGCCGGGCTACGAGGCGAGCGCCTGGTACGGCATCGGCGTGCCCCAGAAGACGCCCGCCGAGATCATCGAGCGGCTGAACAAGGAGACCAATGCCGGCCTCGCCGACGCCAAGCTCAAGGTCCGGCTGGCCGACCTCGGCGGCACTTTGATTGCGGGCTCGCCCGCCGACTTCGGCAAGCTGATCGCCGACGACACCGAGAAGTGGGCCAAGGTCATCCGATCGGCCAACATCAAGCTTTAGGCCGTTATGTCCCGCCGAACATGGCGGACAGGCTGCGCCCGCGCGCGCCGCCGGCCGTTGATATTATCGTGAATTGCCCCGAGGGGGCTCGACGGACTAGCGTCGCCTGAGGATTTTTTGCCATTGAGGAGCAGGTCATGACGAATGCAGTTTCGCCCGACCGTCGCGACTTTTTCGGGCTCGCGCTCGGCGGACTGGCGCTGGGCCTGGCCGCGCTGTCGCCGCGCGCCGTGCGCGCCCAGGCGACCGGCGCCAAGCTCAAGATCGCCACGATCGGCGCCGGCCGCGAAGGCGGTGCGCTCGGTACGCTGTTCGCCAAGGAAGGCCATCCGGTGATGTTCTCCTCGCGCAACCCCGATTCGCTGAAGGATCTGGTCGCCAGCGCCGGCCCGAACGCCAAGGCGGGCACCGTGGCCGACGCGGTGGCATTCGGCGACGTCATTGTGATCGCAGTGCCCTATACGGCGATGGAGCAGATCGCCAAGGATTACGGTCCGGCGCTTGCCACCAAGCAGCTCGTGTTCGACGTCTCCAACCCGATCCCGCGGCGCGACGGTGAGGATTTCGTCAAGAAGATCAACGACGCGGGCGGCGCCGGCGTCGCCTCGGTCAAGATGCTGCCCGGTGCGCACGTGGTGCGCGCCTTCAACGCCATCGGCTCGGCCGGGCTCACCAAGGCGGCGCACCGCACGGGCGAGCCGCTGGGCGTGCCGATCACCGGCGATGATCCGAAGGCAATCGAGCTTGCCAGCGCCCTGATCAAGGAGCTGGGCTTCGAACCGGTGCTGATCGGCGGCTCCCCGAAGGGCAAGTACCTGGTGCCGGGAACACCGCTGGGCGGCGAGCATACGCCGACCGAGATCCGCAAGATCGCCGCGGACCTGTCGTGAAGGGGATCGCTGGGCGCTCCGGGTCGCTTCGACGTTGAGCCCGCAAGATCCGTCCGCGTCGGCGCCCGGCGCGGCCGCCCCGGCGTTCCGGCTGCTGCAGCGCATCGTCGCGGTGCGCCCCGAAGAGGTTCGCGCCGTCGGCTGGTGCTGGCTCTACATCTTCGCGGTGCTGTCGTCCTACTACATCCTGCGCCCGATCCGCGACCAGATGGGCGTGGCCGGTGGCGTCAACAACCTGCCCTGGCTGTTCACCGGCACCCTGGCCGGCATGGTGCTGCTCAACCTGCCGTTCGCCTACCTCGTCAAGAAGCTGCCGCGCAGCCGATTCATTCCCCTCACCTACCGCTTCTTCGCGCTGAACATTATCCTGTTCGCCATCGCGCTCCGGGTTGCCAGCCCCGAGCAGGAGGTCTGGGTCGGCCGCATCTTCTTCATCTGGGCCTCGGTCTACAATCTGTTCGTGGTCTCGGTGTTCTGGCAGCTCAATGTCGACCTGTTCAGCCCCGAGCAGGGCAAGCGGCTGTTCGGCTTCATCGCCGCCGGCGCCACGATCGGCGCGATCGTGGGCTCGGCGGTGACCGCGGGCCTGGCGCGCTATGTCTCGCCGACCGTGCTGCTGGCGGGCGCGGCCCTGCTGCTCGAGGTCGCGGTGTTCAGCGTCGGCCGCCTCGGCAGGCTGTCGCCCGTCCTGCACCATCGGCCGGGCGACCTGGCCGCGGCCTCGGCGGACGAGAAGCCGGTCGGCGGCAGCGTGTGGGCCGGCATCATCCATGCTTTCCGCTCGCCCTACCTGCTGTCGGTCAGCGCCTTCCTGCTGCTCTACGCGGTGACCTCGACCTTCGTCTATTTCCAGCAGGCCGCGATCGTGAGCCACAGCTTCGCCGACCGCGGCGCCCAGACCGCGTTCTTCGCCAGCATCGATCTCGGCGTCAATTCGCTGGCGCTCGTCTTCCAGCTGTTCTTCACCGGCCGCATCATCGTGCTGCTGGGCGTGGCGCTGGCGCTCGCTCTGCTGCCGGCGCTCACCATGGTGGGCTTCGCGGCGCTCGCCATTACGCCGACCCTGGGGGTGATCGCGGGGTTCCAGATCATCCGCCGCGCCGCCGACTACGCCATCGCGCGGCCGACCCGCGAGATCATCTACACCGTCGTGCCGCGCGAGGACCGCTACAAGACCAAGGGCTTCATCGACACCTTCGTCTACCGCCTGGGCGACCAGGCCGGCGCGTGGGCGATGGCGCCGCTGAACGGCGTCGGCGCACGCGCCGCGTCGCTGGTGGCGATCGGGGTCGCGGCGCTCTGGCTGCTCAACGCTTTGTGGCTCGGCCGCCGCCAGCAGTCTCTCGAAGCCGCCGAGCGGCAGCGCGTGATGGCCGGAGCGCCAGCCGACTAGCCAAGAGTTTGCTATTGCATTGACGTCGTGATGATGCCGGACGTCGAACCGAGTTGCTCCAGCAGCACCTTTTGAGCGACGAGGTCGAGGAAAGCCTCCTGCACCGCAGCGGGACCCGCCTTGTTGTCGATCAGGATCTGCAGATCCTTCATCGATCGATCGATCACCGACGTGATGAGAAGCACGAACGACTTTCCGTCGACGGGCTCGCTGTAGCCCAGCTGCTTGAGGTTGTTGACGAGGGCGTCGAAGGCTTTGCCGTACCCCGCCGCGCGAATTATTTCGACGTTGATCTTCCGCCCGCCGATCTTGCTCGAGATCTCCTCCAGCCCCTTCCGCGCACTCGCGAGGTTTTCCAGCGCCCGACCGGCCATTTGTCTGTCGACAGGAGCCTTGCTCTTCCGGCCGTCATTGAGCGCCAGGATGACCTGGCTCATCCCCGAACTCAGGCGGTCGATGGCATCGCTTGCCGATTGATCAACCTCCGGAATGCCGATCTGGAACCATCGCGGCGCGACACGCTCCTGTGAAGAGGCGCCCGCCGCGAAGAGAAGGCAGGCACCCATGCAGGCGGCAAATGCCGCGACCCACATTCTTGCTGACTTCATAGACAATCTCCCTTGGCATTCGAGCCGTCGCCGACAAGCTTCGCCAGCATCTCCAGAAACCAGGGCGATCCCTGATACTTTTGCCGAAAGGCGGCGTCATCGATCCAGGCGATCTTCAACTTGCCCTGCGCCTGCCGCGTGATGGGGCACCATTCGCGGATCTGCGTCTGGTAGAATTCGGGCAGGATGGTGTTGGAGATCCGGTTCAGGCCGAGCAGGTAGAAGAATCCGGTCAGCTTCGGCACATCGTCGATCCCGGCGTCCTTGAACCGTTTTTGCAGGATTTCGGACTGGGCCGACAAAGCCGTCACCGCCTGGAGGTCACTGCTGCTTTTCTGGTTGGCATTGGCCGAAAGCGACATGAAGACCGAAAAAATCGCGGCCGCCAACGAGACCAGCGAAATGACCGCCGATACCATCGCCACGACGGTCGCAGGCTCCCACCAGGGTTTCGCTTGGCCTTGAGGTGGTAGTGTCAAGCGGGCCTCCTCCTTGCGAACAATACAACTTACAGTCGTATCTCTCTCCTGACAAGCACGCTGGTGTATTCTATAGGTTCAAGGGGGCGCGGGCGCGGGGGCATGAAGCCAAAGGTGACGAGTTCGAGGTTGATCGTTTCCAGCATGGAACCCTTGGCCTTGCGAAACCCATCGAGCCCCGCCTTGCCTTGGTCACGGCGGCCGGGAAAATCGTTGAAGAGAAGCTTGGGCATGAAAGCGACGAGCGGCCTCACTGGCTGTCACGAATGGCCCGTCACGCGCCAGATGACGTTGCCGACGTCGTCGGCCATCAGGAGCGAGCGGCGGTCGGCGCCCAAGGTCACGCCGACCGGCCGGCCATAGGACTCCTTCTCGTCGGCCGCGAGGAAGCCCGACAGGATGTCGCGCGGCGGACCGGACGGCTTGCCGTTGGCGAACGGGATGAACACCAGCTTGTAGCCGCTGAGCGTGCTGCGGTTCCACGAGCCGTGCTGGCCGATCGCCATGCCGTCGGGAAAGCCGGGCAGCGTGCCCGCCGGCACCCAGCACAGGCCGAGCGACGCGGTGTGGCCGCCCAGCGCGTAGTCCGGTGTGATCGCCTTGGCGACCATGGCGGCGTCCTGCGGCACGCGATCGTCGACCGTCCGGCCCCAGTAGCAATAGGGCCAGCCATAGAAGCCGCCCTCCGTCACCGAGGTCAGGTAATCGGGCGGCGTCTCGTCGCCGAGGCCATCGCGCTCGTTGACCACGGTCCACAGCGCGCCCGTGTTGGGCTCCCACGCCATGCCGACGGCGTTGCGCAGGCCCGAGGCAAAGATGCGGCTGGTGCCGCTGGCAAGATCGAGCTCGTAGATGGCGGCACGGCCTTCCTCCACCGCCATGCCCTGCTCAGCGATGTTGGTGAGCGAGCCCACGCCGGCATAGAGCTTCTTATTGTCGGGGCTCGGCAGCAGGCTGCGCGTCCAGTGGCCGGCCGGCTTGAACTCGACCAGGCGTCGGCCGGGACCGGTGAGGCGATCGGCGCCTGCCGTATAGGGGAAGGCCACGATGCCGTCGGTGTTCCCGACATAGAAGGTGTCGCCGACCAGCGCCATGCCGAAGGGCTGGTTCTGGCCTTCGAGGAACACGTGCCGCTCTTCCGCCACGCCGTCGCCGTCCTTGTCGCGCCACAGGCTGATGCGGTTGGCGCTCACGCCCACGGCGGCGGCGCGGCGCATGGTGCTGATCATGGCGTAGTCCATGACCGAGCGGGCCGGACGATCGGCCTGCATGGACTCGGCCACCAGCACATCGCCGTTGGGCAGCACCTCGATCCAGCGGCAGTGATCGAGGCCGCTCGCGAAGGCATTGACCTTGAGCCCGGGCGCCGCGACCGGCGTCTGGCCGGCGACTCCAACCCTTGGCCGTCGGCATCTTGAGCGTCGGGATGGCGCCCTGCGGCTTAGCGGCCGGGATCGCCGGGGCGTTGCCCCAGGCCGGTTCGGGCGTGCCGCCGGTCAGCCGTCGTATCTGGAGCGCCGTCCCGCCGATCACGGCGACCCCGCGCGCGACAATGTCCGAAAAGCTCAAGGTCCTGCTCCTTTGTTGTGCCCGTCGTCTCGACCAAGGCCCGAAGGGCCGCGCGGAGAGACCTTCTCTCCACGATAAGTGGCTTATCGTTGAGAGAAGGTCTCTCGACTGCGCCGCCCTTCGGGCGGCCTCGCTCGAGACGACGGAAAATTGGCTTGTGCAATGACTCTACACGTCTCTCCGTCTTTCAAAATCCCAAATCGCCCCAGCTTGCGACCCGTTCGATCCGGATGACTATAACGGGAAGCGGGCCGATCGCCATGGCTTCGAGCTGCGGATAGCGCGCGCGCAGCAGCGCCTGCGCGTGACCGTGCTCGACGCCGTCGGTCAGGATCGCGGCGCGGCCGTGCAGCATCACCCAGCCAAGCCGCCGCCAGTCCTCGTCGTAGCGGTCGAAGACGATGGACACGCGCGGATTCTCGGCGATGTTGCGCAGCCGCTTCAGCGGCCGCCCGCCGTGCCGCTTGGGCTTCCGGTCGATGGTGATGTAGAGCGCGTCCTCGGCGAGGCCGAAGCAGACCGGCACGACCTGCGGCACCGCGTGGCCATCCGCCGTTGCGAGATGAGCGACCCGACGCGCCTCGACGAAGGCACGCTCGCGAGCCGACAGCATCTGGATCGCCCGACTCGTCCGCCTACTTCTCCGCTTTCTTCTCCGCCCTCTTTTCCGCCGGCGGCCAGTGCAGGGCGGCGGCGGAGGCCACGATCACCGCGGCATCCTCGGGCAGCAGCAGCCGCTCCGCCTCGAGCTTGCGCGCGGCCATCCGGATCTTGTTCACATAGTCGTCACGGCTCTTGTAGAGCTCGGCGATCCGGGCCTCGGAGAACGGCAGGAAGGCGCCCGCCAGCGAGCAGCCGAAGGATTTCGGCTCCTGCTGGGCGGCGTTGACGCCCAGCGGCGCGGCCATGTCGGGCAGGCGCACCCCGCCCAGCACGTTGCCGTCGGCATCGCGCCTGGGACGCTCGACCACCGCCTTGGGCAGATGTTTTGGCGCGCCCAGCACGTCGGCGTCGGTCGTGGGTTCGAGCGGCATCAACTGGCTGTCGGGCGGCGCCACGTTGGCCCCGACCCAGCCGTTCAGCGCCACCAGGGTCGCACGCGAGATCGGCGACCAGTCGAGGCGGGCGAGCGGCAGGGTGCATTCCGACGAACGCGGCAGCACGACGTGCGAGGCGCCGGCCACGTCGAACATGCGCACATTGGCCGGGATCGCCTGCTCCTCGGTGCCGGCGCCGCCGGTGCGGCCGAGCGAAGCACGCAGCGACAGGAAATCGGTCGTGCTGCTCACCATGATGATCTTGGGTGGCACCTCGCCGCGCTTGTCCACCGCGGCTAGAATCTCGCCGATCGTGAACGGGCCCTCATGGACGCCGCGGAACTCGGGATCGGCGAAGGACGGCGCCTTGTCGGCGCTCGACTCCGGGCCCGGCGACGAGACCAGGATCGGCAGCAGGCCCGCGCCCGAGACGAAGATGTGCATGCCGTCGATCACGCGATGGCCGTTCATCCTGTTGAAGCCGTTCAGCAGGAAGGTCTTGAGGAACCGGCCGCTCTGCGACTTGCCGCTGGCCAGCACGTGGTCGATGGCGCCGCGCAGGGGATTGGGTGTGCCCGCCGCATCGGCGGCGCCGCGCGCCAGAAAGTCGGCGGTGTCGCGCACGATGGCGAAGCCCGCGCCCTCGACATAGCGCGTCTTGCCGTCAGGGCCGGTGAAGCTCGGCAGCTCGACGCCCTTGCCCAGCTCCCACTGGACCTCGGCCAGGCTGAAGCCGCGATCCTCCAGGAAGCCGGTGCCCTGCTGGATGTTGCCCGAGTTGAAGGGCTCGCCGCGCGGGCCGTTGTAGAGCGCGATGCCGTAGGCCCGGCCGCGGTTGGGGATGTCGACCAGCAGGCTGCCGTTGCCCTTCGCCGGATCGGCCGGCATCAGCAGCATGATCTCGGAGCTGTACTCGACCTTGCCGGCCGCGTTGCGCCGGGCCTTGTCGAGATCGGGGATCGCTTCGCTGGGCGAGAGCTCGCCATGCACCTTGCCGCGCCACAGCACGTACGCGCCGGGCCGGAACGTGCCGTAAGGCGTCTTGTCGGTGATCTCCAGTCGTACGACCTCAGCGGCGGCTGTCGCGATCGACGCGCCGAGCAGCATGGCCGCGGCGACCAGGGCTGAAGCAATCCGGTTCATGCGCTTTCCTCCACGAGAGACGGTCTTGTTTCCGCCAGCCTATGCGACACGGTGCAGGCGTGCAAAAACCCGGTTGCCGGAGCATTGGCCGCCGCAGGCGGCGGCCGGACATAAAAAGACCCCGCCCCGTCGCCCGACTAGCTTCCTATGGTGCACCCGACTTGGTCGGGGGCGGCGTTGGGCTGGTGTGATGGATGGATGCGCAGTGGCCTCGGCATCATCGCTATGGTTGCAGCGCTGGCTGGCTGCGCCCCGGACACCGCAAACAGGCCCGTCGTCCTGCCGGCGCCTTACGATGCCTGGCCGGCGGCCCCGCTCGGAAACCGGATCGAGCCCGGAATGCCGGTCGGCCTCGATAACCGCCAGCAGGAAGCTGTCATCATGAGCGTGCTGAGATGGATGAAGGATCCTGCCTCGGTGCAGTTCGCGTCGATAAACGCCGCCCGCAATGCCCGCGGACTGATCACGGTGTGCGGCTTGGTGAACGGGCGTAACTCGGCAGGCCGTTTCGTCGGCATGTCGCCCTTCATAGGCGTGCTGGTCGGCCAGGACTCCGAAAGCGATTTCGTCGTGGTGGGTATCGGCTCGTCGGAGCGCGAGCGCACGGAGGTTATATCGCTCTGCAAGGCGAGCGGGATCTAGACCGCCTAGGCATGGACGGTCCTTGGAGGATCACAAAGTTCGAACCGACGCGCATCCAAGCTGGCAAACGCTGCCAGGAAAGTTGGAGGAAGCATGGATCAAAGCGAAGGGCGCAGTATTTGGCGAGACGGCATCTGGATGCTGATGACGGCGGCGGGTGTGCTGCTGCTCATCTGCGCGGCCCTCTCCGTCTAACGGCAAGGGCGTACCGAAGCGCCCCTTAGGCGACAAACGGCCGGTGGATCTGCTTGCCGTAGTGCTGACGATACGATCGTGCGCGTCATCCGATCAAGCTCGTCCCACCGGCGAACTCGTCTAGCGCCTGCATGGTTGTCGCGCGAATTTATTTTGTGTCATTGCCGATCGTTTCGCTGCACGGACGTCCGCATCGAACAATCTGACCCTTTTGTTGACACAGCTCTACAAGTCCGAGCGCGCTGACTTCCAGGACACTCTCGAATATCTTTGCAACGTGGATGAGCACTGATGCTGGAACGGTGGGGGCACCGTTCAGCCTGCATCAGGTGGCGTTTTGGGACTCAAGGGTGTCGGACCATGCTGCGGGGCGACAAGGGGCTGCGGAATAGAACCGCGGTACTGCCAACACTGGCAACACTGGCAACGAATCGGACGGCGCCGGACTCTTCTGGCCATCGCGAACCGGCGAGCCCGGTGCGCGCCGATCCTGAAAGGGGTGGTCGCGCCAAGGCGTCGAGTCCATCGAACGGATCTGGCCCGTCGCAATCGCGGCCGCCCGGCAAACCCGCGACGGTTGCTTTCCCAAAGCATGACAAGCCGACGAGCGCGTCGAGCAACAAGCCGGCGCCCATGGCAGCGCCGTTTGATGACCCAGACGACACTCCCGGCTCTCGGCGCTGGCTCAAGAGCAGCATGATTGTCACGGCACTTGCTGCAGCGGCCGCCGCCGGCTGGCTCTATCGGAGCGCTGCCGAGGGCTATGGCGGGTCGGCGATCCCGCCGCGAGTAGTCGACGGCCAAGACGTGGCGCAACTCCTCCAGGCTCTGCAGCGCGAGCACGACAATGCCGAAAATCTGTCCGCGGAGCTCCGGTCTCAGGCAGCGACAATGATCAACAAGAGCGCGGCTCAAAGCCAGGAGCTGAGCGAAGTGCGGCAGGCGCTGCAACGCGAGCGTGACAAAGCCGACAAACTGGCCCGCGAGCTGGGCAGGACAGGACGTGAGCCAAGGTTTCAGTCGGGAACCCAGGCCGATGATGCGACCCTGAACCAGCCGCCGACCGACGAGCGACCGGCGCGGCGGCCGTCCGAGCAACGGGCCGAAACATCCGCCGCGGCGTACCAGGAGATTCTGGCGCTGGAACGCGCCCGAACCCAGGACCTCGAACGTCAGCTGGCGGCCCGTCAGGTCATTGCGCCGGAGCACGACCGCGACGTCACGTTGAGTCTGTCCGATACGGCCGCGACGACGATGCATTCGACCGACAGCCGGGCGACGCCGCTTGTCACGAACGACAAGCCGACGGTTCCAGCGGCCACCATGCCGGCCCCCATTCTGGACCGTCCTGCAGTCGAGGAGTTCCCTGGGAACTCGGAAGCGCCTCGCCTGATGGCACGCGCCGGCCTGCTGCTCAGCCAAGGCAATGTTGGCGCCGCGCGGATCGTGCTCGACCGTGTCGCCGAAAGCGGCAGCGCGTCGGCGCTGTTTGCGCTCGCGGAAACATATGACCCGATCATGCTCGCGGCATGGGGAACCGTCGGCACGCAGGGCGACGCCGCCAAGGCACGGCAGCTTTATGCCAAGGCGCTGGCCGGCGGCGTTGGCGAGGCGGGCGATCGATTGAAAGCGTTGCGTGACTGAGGGGTAAAAGCGTTGCGTGACTGAGGGGCTGTGGATTCTGCGGTTTGCGGACCGGACCGGCGCTTGGACTGGGACGTTGATCGGACCTGGAAAGGAAATTCGTCGATGATCACGATGTCTGCGGCGCGCATAGCGGGCACGCTCATGGCGGCGGCTGCGATTGTCCTGGTGTTGCGACCGAGCGAAACCGTTGCGCAGGCACAGTCCGTGGCGGCGCAGCGTCCGCCAACCTACGTGCAGCAACAGGAAAAGATCAACGCCTGGACCGTTGGCGTCGCCGCCGGACTGATCGAGGGTGCGCCTTTGCGCCTGGCCGCAGAGATGGCCCGTGTCGTCGATGACGGAGACAACCTGCACGTCCTGCCGATCGTGACTCGCGGCCCCACCGAGAACCTGAACTCGCTGCTTTATCTGCGCGGCGTCGATCTCGCGATCATCAACACCGACGCCCTGGAAGAATACAAGATCCAGGTCCCGGAAATTCAACGCCACGTCAGCTACCTGCTCAACCTCTTCCCGTCGGAGCTGCACGTCTTCGTGCGGCCGGAGATCAAGAGCCTGCAGGACCTCGCCGGCAAGAAGGTGAACTTCAACACCTTGGGCACGGCCGCTGCCTATTCGGGGCCGCTGATCTTCAGCCGGCTGGGCATCGACATCGAGCAGACCTTCATTCCGCACCAGGTGGCGCTCCAACAGATGCGGAAGGGCGACATGGCGGCGGTCGTGTTCATCACATCGAAGCCGGTCGACGCCTTCCTGCGCGGCCAATGGGAACCCGGCTTCAAGTTCCTGCCGGTGGCCTACGATCCAAAGTTCGAGGATTACTATCTGCCAGCGGTTCTCGAAGCAGCCGAGTATCCCGCCCTGATCCCGGCGGGTGAGCGTATCCAGACGATCTCCGTGCCGACGGTTCTGGTTTCCTACAACTGGCCGGCCGGCTCGAACCGCTATCAGCGGGTGGCTCGCTTTACCGACTACCTCTTTTCCAGGGTCAAGCAGCTGCAGGCGCCGGGCTTCGACCCCAAGTGGCAGACGATCAATCTCGGCTCGACAGTGCCCGGCCTCACCCGCTTCCCGGCGGCGGAGGACTGGTTGCAAGGCCAGGTCCGCAAGTCAGCGGACCGGAAATGAAGATCGCCACGCTCTGCGTTGCTCTCGCGTTCGCGCCGATGAGCGCCGGCGCCCTGGCGCAGGGCATGGCGGATCCGATGGAGGCTCTGCGCGCCTGCTCGTTGCTGGCTCATGCCGAACGACTGGAATGCCTGGAGAAACTCTCGCGAGACATCGCGCCGCCCACGCTGGCCCCACCGGCGCGGCTTGCGCCCGAGGCGGCGCCGGCGGCTGACAATTGGGTGCTGAGCGTGACGACCTCTCCGCTCGACTACACGCCGATCGCCATCGCCACCGCGTCGTCCACCGTTGGACCGGACGGCTCCCCGATGCAGTTCTCGATCCAATGCCGCAGCGGCCGGACGGAGCTGGTGGTCGCAGGCCCCGCCCTCACCCGCCGCGCCGAGGACTACGCCGTTTCCTACAACATCGACAAAGGCGAGCCGGTGGTGGTCGCGGCCGGCACACCGGCGTCGGGGCCTGGCGTGGCCGTTCGAGGCGATGTCGTACGCCTGCTGGCGGCGCTGCCCGAGCGCGGCGTCATCGCTTTCGCCGTTGCCGCCCGGCAGGGCGCGGCCCTGGAAGGACGGTTCGACCTGGCCAGCCTGAAAATCGTGCGGGAGAAATTGGCCGTCCCCTGCAAATGGCCGACCGCCGCCAGCGTTCCCCGCAACTGACGATGCCCGAACGACAAACCCTCAAGAGGAGAGCAGGATGACAGGATTCGACCATGTGATGCGAGTGGCGGCGGCGTCGGTCGTGGCGCTGGCCCTTGCGACTGCACCGGCGATGGCACAAGGCAACGGGTCGACATCGAAACCGAGCGCGACTGCCATCGCGCACAAGACGCATCACCTCATCCTGCAGGTCAATACCAACGAGCCGGCGATGATGAACCTTGCCCTCAACAACGCCACCAACGTCGAGCAATACTACAAGGCGCGCGGCGAAAAGGTGGAGATCGAAGTCGTCACCTTCGGCCCCGGCCTCCACATGCTGCGCGACGACACCTCGCCCGTGAAGGATCGCATCAAGGCGATCAGCGAGAAGTCGCCGTCGATCTCGTTCATGGCCTGCGGCAACACCCAGGAAAACATGGGCAAGATCGAGGACAAGAAGATTCCCCTTGTTGCTCAGGCCACTCTCGTCAAGTCGGGCGTCGTGCGGGTCATGGAGCTGCAGGAGCAAGGCTGGACCTACGTCCGGCCGTAACGACGCGCGACGATGCAGTTGGTTTCAATTTTCTCACACCCCACCCTTCCTACTCGTGACATTACGGGGTGAGCCAACCCCAAGCTGGCTCGCGTGGACGGGGCCCTGCCCTGGTCTACCAAGGCCCGCCCTGATTCCCCAAATCCCGGCGGGCCTTGCCTTGCCCGCATGCGGAGCGGGTCGCGCGCGCCCATCCCCTCACCGCGTCGCTCTTCAGCCCTGCTCGCGCACGTCCGTGTGCCCACCGGTCGTCGCTGCAGCGGCGACAATGGCGAGCGACAGCGGATGCAGGCTGTCCGGATCGCGCCAATCATTGCATCGAGGGACTTGGAAGGTGCGTTCACACACAGCGGCGCCTTCCAATCTGGTACGTCATGGCGCGCGACGGCAACGACTCCAGGAGCGGCCGATGTTTGCGGGCGAGATGCGCAAGAGCTATGCCCTGTCCCTCGTTCAGAACTTTCCAGAACTGCCCAAGGGCCGTCCGTTTCCGCGCATCGCCGAGGCCGATATCGTGACCGGCCTGCACGATCGCGTGGTCGACCCGACCAAGCTGAACCAGGGGCTGGCGGGCCTGTGCGGACCGGCGGCGTTCTTCTATTGCGTCCTGAACTACAAGCCCGAAATCTATGTCCAGTACGTGATCGACCTCCTGACCACCGGCAAAGCCCGCCTCGGCGCGCTCGAGGTCAAGCCGGGCACGGCGTGCCGTGTCTATCAGCCGACGCCCGACAAGATCGCCGCCGTCGACTGGGTGGCGCTGGCCAGCCTGCGCGATTCCGACAACCTGATCATGGACATGTCTTCGGTGGATGACGACGTATCCTGTGGCAGCCTGCCGGGTGATGTCGCCAACTGGTTCCGCAAGCTCGGTTACCGGGAGGTGCGCAACGACAGCAACCTGTATTTCTGCAAGGGCCGCAAGGAAATCGAGGCGATCGATCGCGACATGCGATTCAACCGCGACGTCTGCCTTCTCATCAACGACAACATGCTCGACGATCACACCAGCCGGCTCAAGTCGACGTTCGTGAACCACTGGGTCGTGGTCGACGAGCCGCCGGAAATCAAGGATGGCCGGATCAGCCTGTTCGTCTATACGTGGGGGGCGCTCCAGCGGGTTCCGACGGTGGGCTCGCTGACGCTGGAGGAATTCTCGCGGAATTTTTACGGCTATGTCTCGGGCACGCCGACGTTCAGTTGATCGCGCGGAACCAAGCCAGCGGAGGATGAGATGACAGGGGATGAAGCGGCCCCTCATGACGGGGGCCATCATGAAGGAGCACGGCATGAAGGCGGATGCCTGTGCGGCGCGGTCCGCTTCGCGGTCAGTGCGGATCCGATGCGGGTCACCGTCTGCCATTGCCATTTCTGCCAGCGCAATACCGGCACCGCGTACCTGGTCGAGCCGGTGTTCAGCAAAGCCCAGTTTCGCTTCACCTCGGGCGCTCCCAGGACCTGGGACGCGATCTCCGCGGGAAGCGGCAAGCGCGTCACCACCCACTTCTGCGGCACCTGCGGCGCGCGCGTGCTGCTCACCTTCGAACGCTTCCCCGATGCCGTCGGCACCTTTGCCGGCTCCTTCGACGACCCGAACAGGCTGGGCCTCGCGTCGGATATCGTGCGGCACGTGTTTGCAGGGACGGCGCAGGACGGGACGGTCCTGCCGGCGGGCGTTCCCCTGTTCCATGAACATGCCTTCCGCCTGGATGGCTCGGTGAACGAGCCCAGGATCCTGGCCGAGCCGATGGTCGCGAAGGCGTGAGGCCGCGCCCGCCGGGGCTTCGGGCCGATCACATTTCCTTGCACGACAGCCTGTTTCAGCCCCGCGATCTTGCGTCCCTTCGGCGGCTGACCATGTCGAGGACATGCGTGGGTTCGCACTCCTCGCGTCGCTCGTCCTGCTGGCTGCTCTCGCGGCCTGCGCCGAGGCGGCGGGTCCGAGCTACGCCTTGGTGCCCGACGACGCTTACGGACCCTGGCCCGAGGGATATTATTGCTGCGCGCCGTGGCTGGTTCCGGTCAAGTCCGTCCACCACCATCGTCACCACCACCACGGGGGTGGCCATCACCACTGACGCCGCCGCGTCTCGAGCGTCGGATCGCCGGCTCCTGTCCTGAGCCAGGCCGAAGAATCCAGGCCCGCATCTTCGTCTTTGCTGGGAGCGCGCCACTCCGTGGCGCTCATGGACTATTGAAGCAAAGATGCGCCAGTGGAGTGGCGCGCTCCCAGCAAAGAGCGGCCCGGGTCCTTCGGCTTGGATCAGGACGGGGCCCGCGGTCCGATGGCTCACCCGGCCTTCTTCACCAGCTTCGGGTACATCACCGCATCGCCATGCGCAGCCATGTAGGCCAGCTCCTCGTCGGAGATGTATTCCGGCGTCCGGCCGTTGGCGGCGCACAGTTGCTCGACGATGATGTTGCGCTTGATCTCGCTCACCAGCACGCAGGTCCGGTGATAGGCCTCCGACACGCTGCGGCCCAGCACGGTGAAGCCGTGGCGCTTCATGATGATGCAGTTGGTGTCCTGGATGAAGCTCTTGATCGGCCCGACATCCTCCTCGACGTTGAGATGGGCCGGCAGGTAGTGCGCCGGCTTCTGCATCAGGTAGCCGTAGGTCAGGCTGAAGGAGCGGATGGTCTCGTAGCCCGCCGCCATGAAGGCGATCATCTCGTCGTGATGCAGGTGGATGACGCAGTTGACGTCGGGCCGCAGGCGCAGGATCTCGCGGTTCATCTGGTGGCCCACCGTGGTGGCGCGATCGCCCTGCAGGATGCGGCCCCACGGGATGTCGGTGATCACCAGGTCCTCTGCCTCGACCTCCTCCAGGCTGATGCCTTGCGGCTTGGCGTAGCACACGCCGTCCGCATAGCCGGGATGCGCCACCCGGATCACCATGCCGCCGACGCTCGAGTTCACCAGCCCGCGCGCCGCCAGGCGATGGGCGTAGGTGACGTAGCTCTTCACCACCTTGGCATCGAAGGCGACGCCGGGATCGGGCGTCAGTTCGTTGACCTGGAAGGTCCGGTTGGGGCTGCCGTCCATGCTGTTCTCCTCTGACGCGGCAGCTTAGATAGGCTTTGAGGCGGCGGCAAACGCGACCAGAATCCCGTTCGACGAGGACGTTCACATGGCGACCGAAGACTCCGCCCATCGCGCAATCTCCCCGGAAGAATTGCGGGCGACGGCGGAGAGCAGCCGGACCTTCAGCGACCTGCTGTTTCCGCCCACGCTCGCGCTGGAGGGAATCGACTTCACGGAGAGCCGGTTCGAGCGCTGCCTGTTCCGCGTCCCGGCGGTCCGCAGCGTCGATTTCTCGGGCGCGGCGTTCAAGAACTGCACCTTCGAGCCCACGCGCTTCGCGAGCTGCAAGCTCGCCAACACGCGCTTCCACGGCTGCGCCCTGTTCGATCTCACGCAGAAGAAAGGCTGCACCTTCGCCTTTTGCGACCTGCAGGCGGCGGAGGCCGTGCAGTGCAACTTCGCGACAAGCTCATTCGAGCGCTGCGATCTCTACAACGTCCGCGCGGTCGAATGCAGCTTTCGCGGGGCGCGCTTCCGCCATTCGACCTTCTCCAAGGCGCTCTCCCGCCGGTCGGCGCTGACCAAGGCCGCCTTCGACAAGTGCAACCTGAGCTTCGCCGATCTGTCCGGCCTGCAGCTGCAGGGCTGCGAATTCCTGTCCTGCAAGTTCTCCGAGGCGTGCTTCATCGACACCGACTTGAGCAACGCCACGATGCTGGCCTGCGCCCTCGATCGCGCCGAGTGGGACCGCGCCAAACTCCGCGACGCAGACCTTCGCGGCTCGCAGATTTCGGGCTTGAACCTGGCGCTCCTCGCCGACTACGCCGGGCTGACGATCAGCGAAGGCGAGCAGTCGGAAATCCTGAGGCAGCTGGGTGTCGTCGTGCGCCCTGATTAGGGCACAGTTTCAGCGCCGCTGCTTTCGTCTCGACAGGCTGAGCGACAGCAGCCCGTTGCGTCCCGCAAGGGACGACAGCAGGAACAACCATAAAGCAGAGACCGAGCGTGGATTGCATCGCATGAGACAGCCCTCCCGACGGTGAACGCGGGCAGAGAGAGAACTCATAAGCGCACTACAAGGTTGCACCTGTTCCGATTGGAACATGTTCCCATCGGAACACGGCGTCGCAGGTTCAGGTTGATTGCATATGCCGGCCCCTCGTCGTCTCGACCGAGGGGCGCAGCCCCGAGCGGAGAGACCTTCGCTCGACGATAAGCGGCCTGTCGTGGAAAGAAGGTCTCTCCGCTCCGCGCTGAGTTTACCCCGAGGTATTCGAGGGGCGCTCCGGTCGAGACGACGGAATTTGCGTTAGGACTACCCCGGCCGAGACGAGTCGCTGGCCGCGCCAGGCGCAGAGGTCTACGCTCAACGCGAACCCTTGGGCACGCGCTCAGACTGCCCAGACAAGGAGTTCCCCTCATGAGAAATCTTTCGGTCGTGGCGATGCTCCTCGGCATTTCCGCTGCATGCACCAACCAACCGGTGGCGACGGCACCTCGTCCGGCCGAGGCAGACTCCAAGCCGGCCGCCAGCGCCCCCGCGAGCCCAACGGCGTCCACCACACGGCCTCCGTTCGCGCAGTCGCCGTGGTCGCCCGGAGCGCAGACGACGACGTGGTGAGGGAGCGCCGCTCAGGTTGACGGGAATCCCTACTCCGTCGGCTTGATGCCGAGGCGATCGGCGAGCGTGCGCAGCTCGCGCGTTTCCTGCGCCATGGTGCGCGCGAAGTCGGCGGGCGTCGACATGACGGGCTCGATGTCCATGGCGCGCAGCGCCGCGGCGCCCGGATCGGCCAAAAATCCGTCCGCCAGGGCCTGCTGGATGCGTTGCGCGATCTCCGGCGGCAGGCCGGCGGGCGCCACGACGCCGTACCAGAAGACGCCGTCGAAGCCTTTTACGCCGAGGCTGTCGAAGGTCGGCACGTCGGGCAGCATGGGCGAGCGCCGGGTGACGGCGAATCCCGTCAGGCGTCCCTCGCGCACCAGCCCGGCCGAGCCGGACGGGTTGTCGAGCATGACCGCGACGGTGCCGTTCATCAGGTCGGGATAGGCCAGCGCCGAGCCCTTGTAGGGCACGTCGACCAGCTCGAGCCCGGCGATCAGCTCGAACTGCCGGGTCAACAGGTAGCCCAGGGTCGAGGCGCCGAGCGAGGCGCAGGCGACCTTGCCGGGCCGCGCCTTGGCGGCGGCGATGAATCCGGCGAGGTCGCGCGCCTCCGCGGCCGGCCCGCCGATCAGGATGTAGGGCGTGGTGCCCAGCAGGGTGATGGCGGTGAAGGACTTTACCGGATCGTACGGCAGGTCCTTGCGGAAGACCGGCGCGGCGGCGTGGCTGCTCGCGGTGGCGATGCCGATCGTATAACCGTCCGGCGCGGCCTGGGCCAAAACCTCGCTGCCGATCGTGCCGCCGGCGCCCGGCCGGTTGTCGACCACCACCGGCACGCCCAGCACCTCGCTGAGGCGCTGCATGGCGCGGCGCCCCATCGCATCGGTGCCGCCGCCCGGCGGCAGCGGCACGATGCAGCGGATCGGCCGGGCGGGCCAGCCGCCCTGGGCGCGGGCGATGCCGGGGACGAGGATTGGTGAAGCCAAGGGCGCAGCGAGCGTGGCAAGGGCGCCCGTGAGCAGGGCGCGACGCGATTTCGCCCTCCCGATACCTGCCGACGCTACGCCGCCTTCATTCCGGTCCGGGTCCGCCCCGACAATTCGGCGCCATCGACGGCCGGTACGGCCTCGAGGAGGACGCTCTGCAAGCAGGTCCAATGCGCATATCCCTGGAAAAGTACCAAAGCCGATAAGCCGCAAGATATTGCAGTCCTGTCAAGTGGTCGGGCACGTCATGGACAGCGTCGCACCGTGCCGCGCCCCGGCACACCCGATTTGGCCCGCGTGCAGGCACAGCCACTTTGTCTGCAGCCCAGTTTGCAGTTGGCGGACCTCAGGCTACGCGGCATCCGCCAACCGTCGGCTTGCCTGCCCTCTGCCTGGAGAGTGACATCCGCGGTCGGCAGCCCAAGAGACCGTTGTTGTCATGAAGCCTGACCCCGACTTGTCACACGCCGCCGCGCGCGACGGCGAGCCCTCTTCTTCGCAGCGCCTGAAGCCTCGCCCCGGGCTCCGCGCTCCGCGGAAATTCCTCGCACCGGTATGCCCTCACGACCCGCTCAACGCGTGTCTGTCGTCGTTGCCGGTCCGTCATGGTCGGGCAGTGGTCGCCGTGGCGCCGTGTCTCAAAATGGTTACTTCTCCGCCACGCATGCTTGGCGCATCCATTGCGGCGTGGACGTGAATTTCTTGATAGTCGCTTGGTCGGAGCATCGTTCGAGTATCGGCGGCTGCGGAGTGTGGGAGATTCTCATTCGCGCGGTCGGGCTGCTCCGTGCCTGCGCGATTCCGGCGTGAGTTCCTCGAATGACTGCCAAAGCCCAAACCGAAGCATCGGCCGAATCGCCGAATTCTCCCATGACGGCCTCGTCCGCCGAACCGGCGGACGTCGTCGGGATGGAAGACGGCGCGTTCGACGGAAACCGACCAGACATCGCGGGTTCGATGCCGGCCGAAGCGAAATCACAGCCGTTGGCTAGGATGCCGGACGCCATCGGCGTCCTGCTCGTCGAGGACGATCAGGATTATCGCGAAACCCTGACCCGGGAACTTTCGGAACAAGGCTTTGCCGTCCAGAGCTTCGCCGATGGAGCGTCGCTCCTCCGCTCGCTCGACCCCGCCGTCCATGCCGATGTCATCATTCTCGATTGGATTCTGCCCAAGATGACCGGCGTCGATCTGTTGACCCGGCTGCGCCGGAAGGGCGTGGGTCTGCCGGTCGTGTTCTTCACCGATCATGATCTGAAGGCCCATGAAAGTCTGGCTTTCGACAGGGGCGCCTTCGACTTTGCTTTCAAGTCGCGCGGCGTGGAGATACTTGCCAAACGTCTCAGGCGCGTTGCCAAAGCGGGCAGAGCGGAGGCGCTTTTCTCGCTGGGAACGCCACTGGCGCTCGGCGGACTCGTCCTCCGGCCCGACGACAGGCGAGCCTGTTGGAAGGGCGTGGATCTCGACCTCACCCTCGGCGAATTCAAGATCGTCCATCTGCTGGCGTCCAATGCCGGTCGCTATGTGAGCAATCGCATGATCTACGATCGTCTGCATTACCGGGGCCTCGGCCCAGGCACCGGGAGTCCGAGGTACCGGACAAACGTTCGCTCGGCGATCAAGCGGATTCGCAAAAAGTTCCGCGCCTGTGACTCCGAGTTCCGGGAGATCAGGAACTACACCGCCTTCGGATACTGCTGGGGCAACCCGGACGGGAGCGACTGAACAGCCGTTCAGGCACGCCAATCCTTCGTCTCCCTGCTTGGCCATCGGCAGCCACAGGCCGATTGACGTAACCGCGCTCCCGCCTGGTCAATTCTTGGACTGCAAAAATCCAGGCGGCCGACCCCTGTTGCGATCGTCGAACCCTGCCCGTCTCTCTCGAACGGAACAATCTGCAGACCGATCGCCGGTCGCACCCGAATTCCGCCGCCACCTTGGCGGCAGCGCGTCGCAAGGGAACACCGCACCCGCCACCCCTGACCCACCCTGATCACAGTCCTGCCACCGCATGATCACAACCGCGATGGCCTCGCACTTATTAGTGTGTGTGCGTCGTGGATGACAACTCGTGATTGCTGATCGGCTGGGAATCCGGTCAGCGGAAGATCGCAAGTTGTGGATTGGAGACGTGGGTGGGATTTCAAATAGAGCGGGCGCGCGCGCGGTGCGTGTGCGGGGTCGTGCGCAAGCACAAGGGCCTTGGTTCTTCCGATTTCGCCTTGATCGATCCGCGGCGCGGCGGCTCGAGCACTTGCTCGCGAAATGATCTGAATCACACGTTCGCAAGGTCCGACGATACGGTCCAACGATCGTTCGGGCGCAAGGCCCGACCGATGATTGCCAGGGGCGGCGCCATGTCTGGGCGGCCTCTGGCGCAAGGCAGCTCCGTCCGCAAATCTTTCAAGAAAAAGCAGCTGGGTTCCGCCGCCTCGTTTCTCGACCGGCGCGTCTGGACTCCTGATGCGGATGCCGTGATGTCCGCAATTTCCTTCATCGTTCGCAGTGCTCGACGAGGCATCTCGGGCACGACGATCGCCCAATTCATTCACCGGTCCGAAAAGCATAAAGCGCACGACGCGTAGGACGTCGTCGCCTCAGTTCAATTTCGGTCAACACAAGCGAGGAACTTCAGATGTCCGCCCCCATCACCGTAGATGCAACAAGTTCGTCGACCGCCCCCTCCGTCGTTTCTCCTTGCCCTGTTGGCGAGCCTGGCGCCATTCGCGTCCTTCTCGTCGAAGATGACCAAAACTACCGCGACACTCTCGCGGAGGAACTGGCAGAGCATGGATTTGCCGTCGACGGCTTTGGCGACGGGGCCTCGCTGCTCCGCGCGCTCGATACGGCCGTCAACGCCGATATCATCGTTCTCGACTGGCGCCTTCCCAAGACCTTGGGCATCGACCTGTTGCCGCAACTGCGCCGACGCGGTGTGAACCTGCCGGTGGTGTTCCTGAGCGGCCGGGCGCTGCCCGCCAATGAAAGCCTGGCTTTCGACCGAGGCGCCGTCGACTTTATCGACAAGGCGCGGGGCGTGGAGGTTCTGGCCCGGCGCCTCAGGCGCGTGGTTGTCGCCGGCAAGCACGTGGCCGCCCCTCCGGCAGGCGACCGCGTGGCATGCGATGAGCTCGTCCTGGAATCCGCGATCAGCCGCGCCTATTGGAAGGGGGTCGATGCCGACCTCACCCTCGGCGAATACAAGGTCGTCCATCTGCTGGCGTCAAAACCCGGCAGCTTCGTTACCTACCGCGCCGTCTATGATCGGTTGCGCCATGAAGGCTTCATCGCCGGATACGGGCCCGATGGCTATCGGGCCAATGTGCGCTCCGCCATCAAGCGGATCCGCAACAAGTTTCGCGCGCTCGATCCCAAGTTCGAAAAGATCGAGAACTACGCCGGCTTCGGGTATTGCTGGAAAAAGTAGAACGACGCAAACAGCTGGATAAAGGTGCACCCCGCCCCCGGCGGCCGTGAAGCAAGTGCGGTCCGGGCGCGCTGGCCGGATCGCTGTGCCGGATCGCTGTGATCGTTCCGTGGCAGACAGGCTGCGTCGACATCCCCTGCCAGGCTTGCACTTTGCGCGACCGGGATCGCGCGTTCACGCATCGCCGCAGCGACGCGCCTGCTTGAAGCCGCAAAGCGCAAGACGGAACGTCCAGGTGTCGTAAACGCGATGCCCGCTTATCCCGCCGTGCAGAGGCGCGTGCATCTGTCGAGCAGGAATTGCGGCCTGAACGGCGCAGTCACCAGTTGATCGCAGCCGGGCCCCTCCCATTGAGCGCCGGATGTGAGTATGTGTGGCGCGAGCATAGAAAAAAGTCCGCGCAACCGAAACGCCCAAGCGTGCGCGACCTAGCAATGGGAAAGGCCGATGGCTCAGCTCCTCGTCTCTTGGTTTATCTGCGATGGTGCGATCCGCGTGCATGCCATCAACGCGGTGGGCCGGCGCAAAGGCCGTATCATCGAAGTCGAAGTTGTCGACACAGGCGAGCGGTTCCATGGCTCGTCTCGAAGGCTGGAACGAATGACCGACAAGCTCCGCCGCTCCATCGGCGAGTTCGAACCGCCCGCCAGCCTGGACACCGGACTCGACCTCGTAACGTTCGCTTTGGCCGGGATCGGCCGAATCCGCCCGTAGACGCCAAGCGCGCGGGCCCCCTCGATCGACCGCGGTGCGCTTCGTCGGACGCAACCCGACCCGCCCGCCAGCGCCGGCGTCCCGTGGCGCTGGCCGAAAGCGACAGGCCATCGCGCACCCGCTTCGTTAGGCTGCTTCTGTGCCTCCGCCCGTCGCGCCAAGCACACGCCACGGGTGCCGTTCTCACCGCCGGTCAGCGCGCGTTTGCCGGAGGTGTTTCCCGCGGGCCAGGGTCGCGAGTGCCGGTGCGGCCCGGACGGCAAGACAGGTCGTGCGGCGGCGCCTGTTCGGCTATGGTGGCGGCCAGGAAGCGACGAGTGTCCGCCGGATGCTGGATCTCCAGACGATCTATGTCGTGAACATCAGCATGGCATTCGTCATGAGCGCCATCTCGCTTTACTATTGGTACCAGCATCCGGATGTGCGCGGGCTGCGCGGCTGGGCAATAGGATTGTTCGTGGGTGGCCTCGGCGCAATCGTGCTGAGCCAAAGGACGCCGGCAACGTCCGTCGTGTTCGGCGTCACCGGCGGCGTGCTGGTCATCGCCGGCATTTGCCTCCTGTGGGCCGCCGTGCGCCGGTTCAACGGCGGCACCATGAAGCTCAGCCAGAGCGCCGCCCCCGTCGCTCTTTTCCTGCTGTTTGAGGCAATCCTGCAGGGCACCGGCGCAGCCGATCGCGCGCGTATCGTCGTTGCGCCTCTGATCGTGGCGGTCCTTGGGGCGTCGATTGCGCGGGAAGTCATCAAGGGAGCCGGCAGCGAAGGCTACGGCGCCCGCTTGCCGACCGCGATGGCGTTCGCGGGCTTGACCGTGGCCATGATGCTGCGCGCGATTATTGTGCTGTTTGGCGACTTGTCGGCGGCCAATCCGCTGCAGGACGATATGCGGGCCGTTACGCAGCTGCTCAGCACGATCAGCCTGATCGCGGCCATGTGCGGCTTCCTGATCATGATCAATGAACTCTTGCGCTCGCGCATCCTGACCCTCGTGGCCTACGACGAGCTGACCGGCATGCTGAACCGCCGCGGCTTCCTCCATCGGGCGCAGCAGCTCTGCCAGAGCGCTCGGGCGACACGCACGCCGGTGTCCGTGCTGATGATGGACCTCGATCATTTTTCCGCAATCAACGGGGCGATCGGGCACGAGGGCGGCGACCGTGCTCTGGTGGCCTTTGCCGAACTGGCCAGCGGCCAGATGCGTTCGGGCGACGTCATCGGCCGCCTGGGCGGCGAAGAATTCTGTGCCCTGCTGCTCGGGGCCACCGAGATCGAGGGCCGGCAGATCGCGGAGCGGATTCGCGCGCGCGTCGCCGCGATGTCCATGCAGGTGGACCACAAGCCTCTGCAGCTTACCGTCAGCATCGGGGTCGCGCCGCTCCGGCAGGAAGATCTGCGCACCGCCATGCGGTTGGCGGATATCGCCCTGTACAGCGCCAAGGGCCTTGGTCGGAATCGGGTCTGCGATGCGCCCGACCCGCCGCACGGCCCGACCGCCCTGTTGTCGTCAGCCTGACACCGGATCGCGTGAAGGGGTGCCGACGCGCCCGCGCGGCACGGCGAGCCGGACTCAGTGCAGTTCAGCGATGCTCACGCCATCTCGATCGCTTTGCCAGTCCGCCGTCCAGACCATCCGGGTGCCTGGCTGGCGCTCCTGCAGCTGTCGCTTCAGTTCCGTCCCGCCGATCAGGCTGACGTCGGAAATGAGAACGTCCACCGCGATTTTGGTCAACACGGTGAAAGCCTCCGGCAGGCTGGCCGCCTCGAATACTTCCAGCCCTTGACGGCGCAGGGCGGCCGACTTGGACGATCGTTCGAAGATATCGTGTTCGAGGACCAGGACCACGGGCAGCGGAGAGTGTGGTCCCCGCTCCAGGATCTGCTCCCTCTCCTCAGTTGCAAGCGAGAACGACGTTCCCTGGCCGATGTCGTTAAGAGCGCCGGTACCGCGCTGTGGCGCGGGAAGAATGCTCCGCAAAAGACCTTCGACCTTCGTAGGGGTGAAGGGTTTGGCGAGGAAGCAGGCATGTTCCTCGGCACCGCAAGGCGCCCGCTCCGCGCCCGAGGTCAGGATGATCCTGGTATCAAGCCGGCGCCGATACACCCATCGGGCCAACGCCAGACCGTCCATGCCATCGGGCAGGGCGATCTCGGAGATCAGTGCGTCCACGGGTAGGGAACCCAGAACCAGAACCGCCTCGAAGGCATTGGCTGCCTCGATGACGGCAAATCCCGAACCGCGCAGGCTGTTCGCCGTAACCAGGCGCAGCAAGGCGTCGTGTTCCACGATCAGAACGACCGGCACAGCAACCGGCTCTGCTTCCAGCGTGGGTTTCGCCCTTTGCAGGCAAGGCCGTGTGGTCGGTTGCTTCATGGCAACTGCCTATCCGAAACAGAAAATCGTTCCAATCTGCGGCAACGCATAACTGCAGCTCCTATGACAGTCCACCGCTAAGGCGAGGAGCCTTGCCGGCATTTTGTGCAAAAGTCTCGCGCGTCGGGTCTGGGGCAATGTCCCCACGGTGAGCGCCGCTTCGTGCCGTGCCGTTGGCTTGCGCATGGCGACCTTTCAGTTCCGCGGCGCTCGGGCTCGAGGCGTCGCTCAGCCGTTTCAGGAGGCCGGCCCACAGGGCGCTGCGTATCTCTATCTGCTTCAGCAGCCCGGCCCGGTCCGCAACGGGCGTGGACTTGGATGCCAAGGCAAAGGCATCGGCGCCGATGATCTGGGTCAACTGGTGGATCTCGCCTTCCAACGTTTCGCGATCTGCCATGTGCCCTCCTTCCGGGAGGTCCGCTCCCTGGTCCGTGGCGACCATAGACCGGTTTCCCTGCTGCCACTGTTCGCAACAGACCACGCCTCCCACCGATGAAGAACCGGCCGGCAATGCCCGTGCCCATCCGTCGCGAAACGCCGGCGCAGCACGTTGGCGTGACGACGCCGTAATTCAGCAACTCGCGGCACTCTTGTTCGTTCAAATCGTTGAAGGAGATTTTCCATGAGACATGTCAGTCACATCGTCGCCGCGGCCGGGCTTGCCGTGGCGCTCGCCGGCTGCGGCGACCCGTACTACCCGCGCTACGGCACGTCGCAGTCCTACTACGCGCCCTCGGGTTACACCTACGCGCCCGCCGACTACCGCTACGCGCCCTCCGGCTACGCCTCCGTGCCGGCGAGCAACAGCAGCTACAGCTCGAGGGGCGACTACTACCGCAACTACAACGGCATCCACGCCGCGCCGGAGCGGACCTTTCCCTAGAGCCAATCGAGTGGACTCACCTCGGTTTCGCATTCCTCCCCTTCGCGGAGTCCGCGAATTTTGCGTTTTGGCCGCTCGCGGCCAAAAGCGCACAGGTGCCCGCGTAGCGGGCGGAGGGGTCATGAGCATAACGACTGATGCTCATGACCCCTCCGCCTGCCTGCGCGAAGCCGAAGGCGGCTTTGCTTCGGCGAAGGCAGGCCGGCGTAAGACGCCGACACCTCCCCAGCGTTGCTGCTACGGTATGGACACATCACCGAATCAGGCTCCTCTCCCCCGCTAGGGGGAGAGGTCGGGTGAGGGGGAAGCGCACGTCGTTGGCCCCTCACCTAGCCTCTCCCCCTAGCGGGGGAGAGGAAATTGAGTTGTGTCCACGCTGTAGCAGCGTTGCTGGGAGGAATTCAGGTCGCTGGGAACGAAAAGGCACCCACCGCGTTGCCTTCCAGCTGGAGTGCGTCACCGTCAAAGCAACTGCTTGGCGAGCACTCATAGGAGCCAACATGGATCTCACCACCCTACTCATCATCGTGGTTGTCGTTCTTCTTCTGGGCGGCGGCGGCTGGTATGGCCGTGGACGCTGGTTCTAGGACAGGTCCGCACCCGCAGAAATAGCGTCGCAAGAGCGTATCGAAACGGCAGGACGCGATCCCTGGAGCGGCCTGCCGTCGATGCGGTGATCCCATGAACCCGTCCACCTACTACCTGCAGCAGGCCGAGCTGTGCGAACGGCAAGCTGCCTTCGTCACGCCGGACGCCGGCGGCCAGAGCTTCCTGTCCGCGGCCGCCCAATGGCGGGAACTCGCCGCACGAGTGACGGCGCGCGAAGCCATCAAGCACGTCCCCGCCCGCGGCGCCCGCGCTCGCACCGTCTGACACCGGCGCCGCCCGGCGTGGCGCAACCCGCCCGCGCATCGCGAGCCCGCGCGGCCAACGACAACGCGCCTGACCTCGTTGCGACGGAGTGCATTGCGCGCACGGGCGGCAGGCTGCTCCAACAGCTCTCCGCTTCCTCCCCTTCGCTCGCTATCGGCACCCAACAATCGCACCGCCTGATGGCGGTGTTGCCGGACTGTGTCGCCTATTGACCAGACTCCCCGCCGCAATAGGCGCAAGCCTGCCTTGGACCTAACCAAACGATGGAGGCCCAACACCTCGAAGGAGCAGGATCATGATCAAACCAATCATCGCCGCGATCGGCGCCGCCTCGTTGCTGGGCGCCTGCGCCTCGCAACCCCAGCAGGCCTTGACCGCACCGCCGCCGCCCGCGGTGGCGACGGCTCAATCGCCCGCCTACCTGCTGTTCTTCGACTGGGACCGCGCGACGCTCTCGCCCCAGGCGATGACGACGATCCGCGAGGCAGCCGCGGCCTACAAGGCCACCGGCGGCGCCCGGATCACCGATATCGGCAATACCGACACCTCGGGTGCGTCGGACTACAACATGGGGCTCTCCGTCCGTCGCGCGGACGCCGTCAAGAACGCCCTCATCCAGAACGGTGTGCCCGCCTCGGCGATCGATTCGAGCGGCCGCGGCGAGACCAGCCTGCTCGTCCAGACCGCCGATGGCGTGCGCGAGCCGCAGAACCGCCGCGTCGAGCTGGCCGGCCTGCAGGGCCAGGTCCAGGTGCCCATGGAAATCTTCAAGGACCCGGCCCGCTACTGCAAGGCGCTGAGCGACAAGTGGCGCCAGTACCGGAACTCGCAGGTTGATATGAAGGAAGCGGCCGCCATCGCCCAGTGCGAGGCCGGCAACTACCAGGGCGGCATTCCGACCCTCGAGGATGCCCTGATCGCCGCCGCGATCCCGCTCCCGGCGCCCGGCTATCGCTGGCCCGGCCAGAGCTACTCCCGCACCTGAGCCTTCGGTTCCTCCCCTCAAATTCCTCTCCCCCGCTAGGGGGAGAGGCTAGGTGAGGGGGAATGACGTGCGTAGCCCCCTCACCAAACCTCTGCCCCTGGCGGGCGGGGCTATCGCATGTAACTAAAAATCCGTCATCCCGACCGGAGCCGAGCGCAGCGAGGCGCAGCGGAGGGACCTATTCTTATGCTTCAACGATAAGAGGAGGTCCCTCGACTGCGCCGCCCCCAACTTAGATGAGGGGGGCGGCTTCGCTCGGGATGACGGAGTTTTGGTCACGTGCGATAGCCCTCTCCTTGCGGGGAGAGGAGCCTGATTCGGTGAGTGTGTAAATCGCAGTCAGCTGGCGAGAGCGCGAGTCTACGGCGCCTTCGCCGGCTCCAGAAACCTGATGCCGTCGACCGTGAGCGTGACCGATGCGGGCGGATCGCCGTCGGCGCGCAGCCAGCCCTTGCTGACGGCGAGGCGGATCCCCGCGTCGATGGCGTCGCGGTTCGACGTGCCCAGCTTGTGCTGAACCTTGTCGACATGCGTCCAGGTGGGAGGCGGCCGCCGCCCGGTGAGCTCGCGCACCGCAGCCAGCAGCGACGTCAGGAACTGTACCGGATTGGGGGGCGTCGCAACCATCGTCGCGACTATAGGATGCCCGGCGTTGCGGGCCTAGGCGCATCATCAGCGGCCCGCTCGCCCGGTGTCACCGCAGGCAGCGGCGAGCAGCACCATGGCGACGTAGAGAGCGATACAGGGGATACGCGACATACCAGGCTCCTTGTTCCGCTGCCGCGTTGGAACGAAGAGACGGTGCCGCCGGTCGCCGGCCGGCCGACCCCGCGCGCCTATGCGACGGCGCGCGGAGTCGGGAGATCATCAGTAGCGCGGCGTCGTCGCGGCGCCGACCGCAGCGCCGCCCAGGCCGCCGACCACGGCGCCCGCCAGCGGGTTGCCGGCCGCCGCGCCCACCAGCGCACCGCCACCGGCGCCGATGGCGCCGCCGGTCAGCGCGCGTTGACCAGGAGTGTCGCCGCAAGCGGAGGTCGCCAACGCCAGTGCGGCACAGACGGCAAGATATGTGATTCGCGACATGAGCTGCTCCTTGTTCCGGTGCTCCGTTTCAACGAACAAGAGCACGTACCGTTGCTTTACGACCCTTGCCGGAGCGGCATCCCCGCGCGCATGCGGCGTCTACTGTGGCAGCGCTGCCACGATCACGACCGGGACACAGGCGACGCCACAAATTCGCCGCGTTGCGGCGACGCCGCCGCCACGAGTGCGCGGGATCAGCGAATGGTCCCTACCCTGCCCACGGATTCCCGAGGACGACGTCGTGACATGGGCATGAAGAAGAGTGGCCTTGAAGAAGAGTGGCGAAGACATCGAACCTAACCCGGATCCAGGTAGCCAAGCGCACTGGAGCATGATGACTTTAAGTCGATTCCGTCGTCCCGACCGGAGCCGAGCGCAGCGAGGCGTAGCGGAGGGACCTTCTCTCAACGATACGCGGCTTGTCGTGGAAAGAAGGTCCCTCCACTTCGCGCTTCGCGCTCCGGTCGGGACGACGGAGCAAGCTAAACTCATCACGCTCTGGGTCAGAAGTGCGTGTGATTTGCTCCTGGCGTTTGATCCTACTCGATGTCATCCCGAGCGCAGCGCCTGCCCTGAGCGAAGCCGAAGGGAGGGACCTTTACCCGGCGCCGATCAGAGGTCCCTCGCTGCGCTCGGGATGACACCTGGGTTGTGGGATACAGCCTCTTGAATGACCGACGAACTTCAGACTCGGGACACCAGGTGTGCTTCCGTCGGTATGGATCGAATCCGCCCCGGCGCGCCGGACAGCCGCCCTCCGTCCGCACACGGACAGAGTAGAGACTCGCCGCCGATTTGCGCCCAAGCTTCCCCCCCCACGGGACGCCGTGAAGGAGACAGGGGGCCATCCGTGCCAGATCCTTGCGTTCTCTACTATCCGCCGACCAACAGTTACCCTTTTCTCCTCGTCTCGTTTTCTGCCGACGGGACGATAGAAGCGAAGCCGTTCGCGACGGAAGAGGCAGCCGAGACCTACATGATGGAGAAGACAGGCCTGCGCAGTCCGCTGGAGTAGCGGCCGCCAGTGTCCCGAATCCGAAGCTCGTCGGATCATTGAAGAGGCTGCATCGCACAACCCGGGTGTCACCCCGGGCGAGGACGCCGGGAAACCTCTCCTGCCTCCGAAGCCCGGAAGGACGCCGCTCTTTCGCAGATGACGGCGCACGCCCCAACCGCGAACACGCGGCAGCCGGGCGGTGGCGCCAGCCTGACCGCTCTTGCCCGGCCAAAGCGCGCCGGTGAGCGTCTCCAGGCTCCGTGAGCGGAGCCTGCCGGCCCTGCGGCAACGGCAACCTGGTTCAGGGCAGAGCGCGGACGACCGGCTGCGGCAAGCCCGCGCCCGGCCAAAGCGGCGGACGTTCCCTGCCGATATTCGCCGTTATGAAGGCGATGGCGTCGCCCACCGTCACGAACCCGGTCGCCAGGTGATTGGGGATGTCGATGTTGAAGCGCTCTTCAAACGACATGACGACCTCGACGACATCGAGGCTGTCGGCTCCCAGGTCTTCGATCAGCTTGGCGTTGTCCGTGAGCTTCGATTCTTCCGATCCGAGGTGAAAGACAAGAATGTCCCTGACCTCCGCAGCAATGTCGGTCACCACACTTCTCCATGTGCTCGGCCCCCCACAGGACGTGCACGCCCCTATAAGACTCCCGGCCCTGTTGCAGGACAAGTGTTCAAAAAGTGAACGGGCATAAGAGGCGGATGCCGTGGTTTCTCTGCCACAGGCCCGCCCGCCCATTGCGGAGCCCGCTTATCCGCGACGGCGGGCTGTCCATCCCGAAGAACAACGACGTCGATCGTCTTCTACCGCGCCGCCGACGGACTCGAACGCAGGCGGTGTGACGAACGCCACAGAGAATCGATGCGCCGTGTGATGAGCTGGTGTGAAGCCAGCATCATTCATCGGATTTTTCCAAGCGAGGGACATCGCGACAACGACTGGAGGCACCCATGGTCAAGCTCCGTGCGGCAGGTTTTGTCGGCTTATGGGGGATTGCGGCGGCGGCTGTCTTGCTGGTCGCCGGCGCCGGCAGCGGATCGGCGCAGGGCGGAAGCGCCACCTTCAAGCTCACCAACAAGGCGGAGAACGCCATCATGGTCAAATTCTTCTCCAGGAAGCGCGCCCATGTCTGGCCGAGCGCAACCACCCACGAAAAACTCGACGACGACGCGCAGCACTCCTATGCGCTCACCTGCGAGGTTGGCGAGGAGATCTGCTACGGCGCGTCGGATTCGGAGTTCAACAAGCGCTATTGGGGCGTCGGCTTCAAGGGCGACAAGCACTGCCAGGACTGCTGCATCAAGTGCGGCAACAACACCTGGCACGCCTGGAGCCTGGTCGACAAGCCGCGCGGCGCAGCCGCGCCCGCGCCGCACAAAGGCGGCCCGATCGACCCCGGCACCGTCCTCGTTCCCGCCGAGGAATGACTCATCGCTGGGGCGCGCCACTGCAGTGGCGCGTCTTCTCATCCGGAGCGCGGACCTCCAGGTCCGCATCAGACTCTATGCTTCATGAGCGGACTCGATCGGGGAGGTCCGCGCTCCCAATGGGTTTCATCGCCCACAGTCTGCCTCGCTGGGGGCGCGCCACTCCAGTGGCGCGTCTTTCATGCCTTGATGGACCGCGAGCGGTCCGGGAGACCATGACGCGCCACTGGAGTGGCGCGCCCCCAGCACAGCCCGCGGCAACCAGCAACGGCCGCCGCCGCTCCGGCGAGGCGCTGGCCGCCACTATGTCGCCGCTATGCCCGACCCGTCACAGGCACATGGACCCTTTATGCCGATGTGGGCGAAGAAAGCGCCGGGTCCGTAGACCAGGAGCGAGCGACCGCCATGAACGACAAGCCGGAGTGCCAGCGCTGCCACAGGATCAGGTCGGCGATCCAGCACGGCCTCTCGCCCCATGCCGCGCGCGAGGAACACGGCTGGGATGAATGCGCCCAGGACGACTGTCCGATGCTGCCGGGGCCCTACAGACTCAAGAGCTTGCGCAACGGCGGCTTCCGCCGCGCCGCGTAGAGAACCCGTCGATCGAACACGCCGCGCGGCGCCGTGCGCCGGCGCGATTTGCCGCCAAAGGTGCCCCTTGTACGCCGACCAGAAACACACCGATCGCCAGCTGCTCCGCCACGAGCTGGAGCTGCTGCGCCGCCTCGGCATCGCCCGCCGCACCGCCTCGACGCGCCTGCCGGTCGTTCGCCGCACCGGTCCCACGCGCCCCGGCCTGTCGCCGCGACGCGACGACAATGCGGGCAACAAGCCAGGGCCCGGCGCTGGCCGGACCCTGGCCGGTGGAGCTCTCTGAAGCGGCTTCGCGCCATCACTTCCTCCCCAGCGAAGCTGCTACGGCGTGGACACATCACCGACTCAGGCTCCTCTCCCCCGCTAGGGGGAGAGGTTGGGTGAGGGGGATGCGCACGTCGTTGCCCCCTCTCCTAGCCTCTCCCCCTAGCGGGGGAGAGGAATTTGAGTTGTGTCCACACTGTAGCAGCGAAGCTGGGGAGGTGTCGGCGTCTTACGCCGACGGAGGGGTCATGAGCATCAATGATGGTGCTCATGACCCCTCCGCCCGCTCCGCGGGCACCTGCCCTTCGCGGACTCCGCGAAGGGGAGGAATTATGAAGCCGGGCTAGTCCGTCGCCCCGCCCTCAGTTCCGCATGAACCCTTCGAGCTCCCGCGACGCCCAGTCCAGCGTCTTCTCGACCGCCTCGCCCTTGTAATGGCGCACCGCCATCTGGGTCTGCAGCGCCTGCACGGCGATCGGCTCGCCGAACCTGTGCGGCGCGGGCGCGCCCGCGATCGACAGGATCTGGTGGTTGTAGGGATTGGGATAGTGATAGAGCGTGCCCGGCGGCGGCCCCTCCTCCGCCCACACCTTCAGCGTGGTGAGGTTGGCGAAGGACGGCAGGTCGTAGCCGCCGGACGCCGCCACCATCTTCTCGATCGCGTCGGCCTGCGACAGCCGCGCGAGCAGGCTTTTAGCCGCCGCCTGGTTCTTGCTGAAGCTCCAGATGCCCCAGAAGAACGGCACGAACGGCGCATAGCGGCCCTTCGGCCCGGCCGGCATGCCGTGCGTCCACAGCTGCTCGGCGACCTTGGGCGCGTCGCGCTTGGCCACCGCCCAGGCGCTCGGCGGATTGAGGATCATCGCGCCCTGGCCCGAGATCAGGAACTTGTTGTTCGACGAATCGTCCCACGACGGCGCGTCGGGCGGCAGGAAGGCCATCAGGCGCTTGTAGTAGTCGAGCGCCTCGCGCACCGCGTCGCTCTTCACCGTGATGTCGCCCTTGGCGTCGACCAGCATGGCGCCGAAGCCGTTGAAGATGGCGCCCGCGCTGTCGACATTGTCGCCCGTCGTGCCGACGCCGATGCCGAACGGATGGCCGCCCTTGTGGCAGGCCTCGGCCGCCTTGAGGAACGTGTCGAACGTCCAGTTGTCCGCCTTGGGCGGCGCGCCGGCCGGATACATCGCCTGCACGTCGATGCCGGCGAGCTCCTTCATCAGGTCGATGCGCGAGCACGGCCCCTTGATCTGGCTGCCCACCGTCGCCGGCACGGCGAGCCACTTGCCGTCGATCTTGCCGAGATATTCGACGGTGGCGTTGACCGCGCCGTTGGCCTTGATCAGCGGCTCCATGAGGTCGTTCACGGCCACGAGCTGATCGGCGTAGCGCGACGGCAGCCAGCTCGTGAAGGCCAGGATGTCGTGGCCCGACTTGGCCTGCGCTTCGGCCGACGTGGTGAGCAGCAGCTTGTTGCCCTGGGTGGTGATGAAGTCGATCGCGACCTCGACCTTCTCCTTCTCCGCCCACTCCTTGATCAGGGTCTCGGTGGCGTTGTTGGCGTTGGGAACCCAGTGATCCCACAGGCCGACCGAGAGCTTGCCCGCGGCATGGGCGCTGCGGACGAACGGAGCGGCGACTAGTGCAGCAGACGCAACAACGCTACCGGCAACGAAACGACGACGCGCAAACTGGTTGTAAGCCATCTTGTTTCCTCCTTGTCCCTTGGTTGGGTCCTCAGAGGGGGCTGTCCCTAGTTTGGCCCTCGGCGGGACCTTGGGGCGACGCTAGGCTTCGGCGGGTGCAGGGACAATGAAATTCCCGTGGCCGGGATCACAAAATGAGGGACAAGCGGCGCACGCTGCAGTCGTCGCCCGGATCGTGGGCGCACGACTTTCGAAGTAGGGCCATCATGACGAGTTGGGTCGACGTCATGCGCGTACAGACGCGTCAAGGCTGTCCACATTTTCGCCGCCGAGAATTCAGAGGCGTATCCAAAAACAACGCGTAGTTGAACACTGATTTACACGTGTGGGTAATAGACTGTATGGTCGAACCATCGTCGGAAGAATTCTTGAGAAGCGCTGCTTCAACATCGAAACAAGATGCCGCAATTTGTAGCGAACGGTCCGGTTGTTCCGGATAGGCTGGTGCAGGATTTGGAAGACGATCGAGTTGTAATTTTTTGCGGTGCTGGCATTTCTATGGGCGCCGGCCTCCCAAGTTATACTGGTTTAGTAGAATATTGCTTCCAAGAGCTTACGCACCCGCTGCCGGAGAGCGGAAGCGACTGGAATTGGCCCGATCGGATGCTGGGAGCGCTTGAGAGCCGCTTTTCTCCAGAGCGAGTGCGCGCCATCGTCAGTACTCGACTAAGCACCCGGCCACGCACCCTTGCACTTCATCGCGCGATACTTCGGCTCGCCCGGCTACGCCGCCACGACGGGTTACGGCTCGTCACGACGAACTTTGATGATTACTTCGAAAAAGCCGCCAAGGGTCTGCGATTGCGCCATGACCGACACGCCGGGCCAATACTTCCGATTCCCCGCAATGATCGGATGGCAAGTTGGAGGAGTCTTGTTTACTTGCATGGCCGACTAGGAGAAGTGCCTACGGAGCAACTTGTTCTCACAAGTGCCGATTTTGGTCGGGCATACCTTACAGACGCTTGGGCTGCCCGCTTTGTAGCTCGTCTATTTGCCGATTATACAGTGTTGTTCATCGGATATAGTCTAAACGATCCTGTGTTGCGTTACATGACCGATGCCTTCGCCGCAGAGGAAGCCGATCTTCGATTTGGACAACCTCGGGGACCAGCCTACATCTTCATTTCCTTTGACTCAGAAGAGGCTCCTCCTTCACAGCCCTTTCTCGATCGCAATCTTGAGCCCATTTTCTACAGTTCGGCACATAGACACCGATACCTAAAAGACACGATCGTTGCTTGGGCTAACGCGCGCGACGACTATCTTACCAATGTCAGCCGTCTCATCCGCGAGATCGCTCCACTACGCCCGGATGCGATCAATCCGACCGACACTGCCAATCTACTCTGGGCGGTAGCCGGCCGGCCTGGTGATGAAGGACATGGTGCACGCGTGTTCGCTACGGTCGACAATCCACCACCCATCGAATGGCTTGATGCCTTTGAGGCGCGAGAAAGTGCACTGCAGACAACGCACAGGGCAGCATACGAGAATGCTGTGCTCGTCGGACGACCTCCCCCTCCTCCGCCGCAGCTAGATGTCGGCGCTCTGTTTCCAACAATTCTCGATGGAAGTGAACGCGGACTTACGGCGGTCAGCCAGGGACTCATTCGTTGGCTCGTTCGCCATCTTCATTCTGATGGATTTGTTGAGCGAGTACTGACGAAACTTGAACAAGGCCGCTGCTTGCACGCACGGGTCCGCGACGCGATCCGACGCCAGATCGTTGAAACAACTGACTTGCCCCATGGCTATGTTCTTTTCTGGAGGATCGTCACAGCGGAAGGACGCTGGATAGCTCCTAACCGAACCTTACTAGAAGGCCCTGCGTGGGTCGTTCGCGAGGCGGCTGGGCAAAACTCGGGCGAAGAGTGGCTACGCCAGGAGCTATTCGCTGCGCTTCGACCGCTACTCAAATTGTCGCCCTCGTCTTACAGAAGTTTTCGCGAGGCAATGGGGGCGGCGAGTGCCGATGAATCTATCGGGGAACGCCTGTCGCAAATTGCTCATGCGGAGGTGGTATTAGCTGGTGGTATTTATGTTTCGCCGATGATTGGTGCAATTAACACCCTGCCAAATGCTGACGATTTTTGGGCCGAACAAGTCGATGCGTTGACAGGCCTTCTGGCCGAAGTGCTTCACCTATATCATGTGGTTGACGAAGCAGATTCAACTAGTGATCCAAGTTTGGTGGACCGCCCTTCGATTATCCCACATCAACAAAATCGTCACCACCGTGAGTGGACCCTTCTGTTCGATCTAATTTGGCGAGGATGGACCAGGCTTGATGCAAGGAATTGCGAGCGCAGCCGAGCTACAGTGCAACGGTGGCGCGGTCTTCCCTATTTATCGTTTCGACGGCTCGCGCTACAGTAAATGTAAGCATTTCGCACGCGACGAATGGAGGTATGCTCAGGGTGCAGGTCGGAAGAAGTGGATCTTCTCGGAAGCCTTTGGGTAAGACTGCAGGTGAGCAAGCATTTCTCAACTTGGATGGAAATGCGGATCCTGAAACCCGCTATGGCGTTGATGACCTTAAGGCGCGTGACGACACACGCTAATCAACCTCCGGTCGTCAACGAAGGGAAATGCGTCTCGAGCTGCTCGACGCTGTCGGCAGCTCGTCGGCGCTGGCCGCAACGCCAGTCGGCGCTAGCCTCGATACGACGCTCACGCAAAGTGTCGAAGCGTACACGCACCGGACCTTTGGGATGACATGGTCATTCGCGAGGCACCAACTGCGCATCCCAGGCTTGATGCGCTGCTTCGGAGCACAAAATCGCATGCGACTAGCGAGAGTAATCGAGCTCAAATGCTGATGCAGTCGGGATCGAGTTCGGCGTGATGAGCTACCGTCCCCGGACGCTGAGATTGTCGAGTGCGACGGATCAGCAGTTCCCAGCGGCAGTCTCGACGGTTGGCCGCCATGAACTCGTCGAGATCTCCGTCGAGCACCTTCTGCGGATCGCTGCGCTCCACGTTCGTGCGCAGGTCCTTCACCATCTGATACGGCCGCAGCACGTACGACCGGATCTCGTGGCCCCAGCCGATGTCGGTCTTGTTGGCCTCGGTCTCCGCCCGCTCGGCTTCGCGCTTCTGCAGCTCGAGCTCGTAGAGGCGCGCCTTCAGCATCTGGATCGCCTTGGCGCGGTTCTGGTGCTGGCTGCGTTCCTGCTGCACGGCGACGGCGATGCCGGTGGGCAGATGGGTGATGCGCACCGCACGAGTCGGTCTTGTTGACGTGCTGGCCGCCCGAGCCCGACGCGCGATAGGTGTCGACGCGCAGCTCCTTGTCTACAAGCTCGATCTCGATGTTGTCGTCGACCTCGGGATAGACCCACACCGAGGCGAAGCTGGTCTGGCGCCGCTGCGTTGCCGTCGAACGGGCTGATGCGCACGAGGCGATGGACGCCGGGAAAAAGCATCTAATAGCTTTTTGACAGAGATGTCCGTTGGTTCTCTTCACTCAAGCTCCCACTCGCCAGCGCCTATTGGTCCGGCGACCGATTTGTTTCCGACGTCTGCTTTCGTTGGCAAACCGTCCATGAAGAGGCCGGGAGGATGCCGAACGATCTTTTTTGAACTGTTCAATATTGAACAGCCGCTGCATTCTGCACACCGTATGCTTTAGTGTACCAAAAAGCTGATCGGCTCCGGTTGCGGGTCGTGGAATGCGTTATGTCGCCAGGAGGAGGACATGACCGCTCTACCATGCGACAGATGTGTTGGCAGATCGCTCAACTTGTGCCGGCCGCTCGACGGCGCCCGTCTACAGGTGATGCTTGCTCTCGGTGGCATTCATCGCTGGAAGAAGCACGAAACCCTCTTTCGCGCCGACGCGCCCATGGGGGCGTTCTTCAAGATCAGGTCGGGCATCGTGGCCGTCTCGCGCACTCTCGATGACGGACGCCGACAGATCGTCGCCGTTCGCGCTCCCGGCGACTGCGTGGGTTATCTGGAGAATGACGGCAAGTACGCGTTCGACGGCGAGGCGCTCACCGACGTTGAGGCTTGCGCGTTCGATCGACGCGGTTTCGATGCCTTCGCAGCCAAGCATCCCGACCTCGCCGCAGCGGTTGCCGAGGCCTTGTCCGCCGCCCTGAAGCAGTCGGGCCAGGACATGCTGGTGCTGGGCCAGCTCAGATCTACCGAGCGGGTCGCCCATTTCCTGGCCGAGATCGACACGCTCTATCGACAGCGCGCTGTCTCGTCGCGGCCATTGTCATTGAAGATGAGCCGGACCGAGATCGCCGATTATCTTGGTCTCACCCTGGAGACGGTCAGCCGCGCCATCGGCAAGTTGAAAGTCCGCGATGTCATCGGTCTCATGGGAAGCCATGAAGTCGTCGTCCTGGACAACAACAAGCTGCGCCAGATCGCCAAGGTCGAACGCGATGGCAGGTCCAGCGCAACGACGATCAACTGACTGATTCCGCACGACCCGATTTCAAACTCGCCCATCGAGGTGGTCCAGCGGGCGGGGAACGGAAGCCCGCCATGCAAAGAGCCACGAACGCGGCGCGTCGCCGCCGCTGGCGCGCTCAGCCATCGAGCGGCTTGTCCGGCAGGGCGTCCTGCAGCTCCGCAATGGCCACAAAAAACCAGCGATAGCGCTCCGTCCAGCGCTGATCGTCGGCGCGCAACGCCCGGCTCGACGCGGCCAACAAGAGCGCGGTGATTTCATCGACGTGCGCAATGATCTCCGCGTCGTCCGCAAGCAGCATCTCGAGATCGCCCTTGTGCTCCAGATAGACGCGCGCCAGCCGGGCTTTGATTGGCCCAAACTCGGGGTCGCTGAGCTCGTGGATCTTCGGCATGGCGGCCTTCGGGTTGCGATACAGTCTGACCCCATGCGGTGAAATGGCCCTCGATGCTTCCATCACCGCGGACGCCTCCGGCGGCTCAACGCAGGGGCGGCTAGTCGAAGGTTGGTCGAACTCGGCGCGCCAGTGTAAAAGCCTTGGGCGCGGTCCGACAAGCGGACGCTCGCCTGCAGGCGGCTCACGGAACCCACTGGACGAGAATTGGATAAACCAATACAGCGAACCGGTCTGTTCGAGCCAGGCGACGAGATCGGCCCGTCGCGGCCTACAGGCGAGCCGAGATGACAACGGTTGTCCCATCCTGTGATGCGTCCGTGTTGTGCGCCTCGATGAGGGCCCAGCCATTGGGGAAGTCGCTGATGACGCTGCAGGCGTCGCAGCGAAAGCGCGCAGTCGACATCAACATCGCGCCTCACCTGCGAGGTCGATTACTGTTGAGGCAATGGGCCGCCCGGCAAGCCGGGCGGCCCCCTCTCTTTGTTCACCTAGGGTCAGTTCACCGCAACGGTGACGTCCGTGTTCCAGGTGATGTCGACTTTGTCGCCAACCTTGACCTTGTCGAACACGGTCGGATCGACGATATGCCGACTGTATTTCCAGCCGTTCGGACCAGAGAAGGTCATCGAGGATGCGTTCTTGTCGATCGCGTCGACGGTCACGGTCAGCGTTCTCTGCACGCTTGCCGTGCCGCCAGGTCGCGTCTGCTGTCCGGCAGTCGTGGTCGAGCTGCCCGTATCGACGGGCGCCTCGCCCGGCGGCTTCAATCTCGCCGAGACGTTGTTGTTGTACGTCAGCGACACCTTGTCCCCGACCTTGAGTTCATCGAACCGTTTCGCGCCTGCGGGCACGTCGACGGTCTCGAACTTGCCATCGGACGTCTTGATGTTCACGACGCGCTTGGCATGATCGATGGTGGCCACCGTGCCCGAAATGGTGACGGTCTGTGTCGGGAGCTGTTTGACTTCCTGTGCCCACCCGGGAAGGGAAAGAGCCAGGACCAAACCGGATACGCCTAAGAATGTGTTAACGCGCTTCATGTCGCCCTCCTTTGGAGTCCATACGGAATGCGTCGCTTCATTGGGCGCGGGTCCCGCCAAGCGTGACGGGAAGGGAGCCAGCTTTGTCTTTGCTTGGCCCACGAGGGCGGCGGCCAGGTTGCCCGCCGCCCGCTGGTCGCAATCGTCAGTAGCGTGACGGAAGCGGTATCCTCGACATCGTCAGCGTTTGCTCGAGCACGGGAATGCCGGCCGCCGTATCGCCGATCTCGCATTGGTGCATCGCAGCGGCGGCTGTCTCGTCAGCCTGCGAGGGGCGGAATTGCCGATACGTGCAACTCAAGGCTGCGCAGTACTCGGCGTCGCTCATGCCGGTGCGAGCCATCGGAATTGGGGCGACGACGGCGATGGCGACACTCCGGTTTTGCCGCTCGTCGACGTTGTCGGCGGTCTGGACCGGCAGGCTCGCTTCGCCCTGGCCGCCGGCGGTGATGGCCGCAGCCGCCACGCCTGCGCGGACAAGAGCGTTCCTGACGGCGTCAGCGCGACGCTGCGACAGCGCCATGTTGACGTCTGGTGAACCCACGGTATCGGTGTGGCCGGTCAGGGTCACGGTGGCATTGGCTGTGTTCTTGTAGTTGGCCGCGACCTGCTGGATCGTGGCCATCAACTCCGGCGACAGGGTCGAACTGCCTGTGGCGAAATACACCGTCGCCGGCGGCATTTGGCTCGGCGCCATCGCACGTTGAGCCGGCGGCGCCGGCGGCGGGGGCGGCGGCGTCTGACTGCACGCGCCCAACAGTAACGTGGCAGCGACAACAGAAAACAGGAACCTGAGCATCGACTAATCCTCCCCCCGCGAAGTGTCGTGGTCACCGCGCATGGTTTGTGGAGAATCAGCAATTTCCCACGATTGTGATTGTGATTGCTCATAGGGCCGCTCTGGGTGCCGGTGCTTTGACTTAAGTCAAAGACCTCCTACCGAACACCAAACGGCCACAGCGCGGTGGAGTTCGGCAAAGCCGCGCAATCCGGGCGTGCAGTTCGGGACCAACTCGGTGGCATTACAGCGAAAAAGACGAGCGGGAGGGTGTTTGATGACGTGGCAAGCCGTCATCAGGCCGCCCATGGGCTTCGCTACAGACGCATCGTGGGCTTTTCAGGCAACTCTCAAGCCCTTGGCGGGCACCGCGAATTAATCCAATCTCTCGCGGCCCATGGTGGCGAATCGAATATCAGCAATTCTCGTCGTTGCGCTCATGGCCTCCGTGACAGAGGCCTGCAGCAGCATCGGCCCGCCGACCGTGTCCCGGGATCGATCCGACTACGGGGCAGCGATCGGCGATTCATGGAAACAGCAGACACTCCTCAACATCGTCAAGCTGCGCTATGGCGACTTTCCGGTGTTCATGGAAATCGCGCAGGTGATCGCCGGCTATCAGCTCCAGACCACCGTCGGCGCGGGCGTTTCCGCCCAGAATTACATAACGACATCGATCGGCGGACCGGTGGCTGTCGCTGGTTCTGCCGCTGCGGCCGCCACTTACATCGACCGACCCACCGTGATCTACGCTCCCCTGACGGGCAACGACTTCATCAAGAAGCTGATGACGCCAATCCCGCCGGCTGCCGTGCTGTTTCTGCTGCAGTCCGGTTATTCGGCCACGCTGGTCATGCAGATCGCAGTCGATTCGATCAACGGCGTCGCCAATAAATCGAGGCGTGCCGGCATGACCAGGCCGGGCGATCCGGAATTCACGCGCCTCGCCCAGCTTCTCTACGAGGTGCAGCTCGCCAATGCCCTGCAAATCCGCATCGAGCGCTCGAAGGACAGTTTCGAAACCGCCGTCGTAGGGTTTCCGCCGACAAATGTCGGACCCGACGTCATCGCAAAGACCGTCGAGATAAGGCATATCCTGCACCTCTCGGGAGCAGGCCGGAGCTACCAGGTCCACTACGGCGGCTGGTCCGGAAAGGCCGACGAAATCTCGATGGCCACGCGCTCGATGCTGCAGGTGATGCTCGAGCTCGGTGTCCTTGCCCAGGTGCCGGAGGCCGATATTGCAGGCGGCAGGGCAACGCCCGGCGCCGGCGGCGTCCCATCGCCGGCTGCCGAACGACCGCCCCTCCTGAACATAAGAAGCGGATCGGCCGCACCGCCCGAGGCCTACGTCTCCATCCTATACAAAGGGCGCTGGTTCTGGATCGCCGATGACGATATTCGCTCGAAGTCCATATTCACGGGCGTGATGTTGCTCTTTTCGATCTCCGACGTCGGCGTGCGCTCGGCCCCACCGGTCGTCACCGTACCCGCCAATTGACTCTTTCGGAGCCCGCCAAGGATGTGCCTTGGATCCCAATAGCGCCGTAGTTTATCTCGAGCTTGTTGGAAGTTCGTGTGTCATTGCAGCAGCGGACTGAAGAGGCGCAGCGCATTTTCGATCAAGCGTTCCGTGAATGGCCGCATAGCCCACACGGATGGATCGAGATGGCGGACCAGAGTGGGAAGCACAAAGCGCGACTAAGCCCTTGGAAAGACTCAGAACCTTTGCGCTACCGGCACCTCCGGTACTTCCGCGAGCTGCGCCTGTACCGGCAACTGCGTGTCGCTCAATCCAGGGCGGGTGACAGGGCGCGGTATCTACCGATAACTCGAACTTGCCCAGTGTCTACGCGGCACGCGCCAACTGCAGGCCGCGCTCTTCCAGGTCGTCGCGAATGACGTCCAGGGGCTGGCGGCGGTCGATCGCGATCGACGCCAGACTGCGCAGCCGTGAGCGAAGCTCGGCCCGACCGCCGGGAAAACCGAGCAACGGTACGCAGGGCTCGACCGCCGGGTTGGCCAGCAATTCGCAGGGCGCCCCCTCGGCATCGAGCAGATCATGCTGGGCGAGCTCGATGTGAAAGAAGTCGAGCGTGTCATGACCTTCGACCGTCTCGAGCACGATGCTGGTGCCATTGACCAGGTCACCCACGGTCACGAGGAAGCCTCGCATGAACACCGCATGCGAGGCGGTCAGGCAAAGGTCCGCTGCCGGGACGTTTTCGCCGAGCGCGCCCTGTTTGATGCGAACCGGTCGCGAAGGGCCAACCCAGTTTTTGCCGGGTCCGGGCCGCTCCAACGTAAAGGAGCCGATGTCCTTGATCGGGACGTGCCCGCCAAAACGTGCAATTACCTGGTCGCCTACGCGCAGCGTCTCGATCCGGCGATAGCCATTGGCCGTCCGGATTCGAGTGCCGCGCCGGAAACAGTGCCGGTCGTCATCTGCTGCCGCGCCCGGCCTTGGATGAAGAGCCATCGCTGCGACCGCCGCCGCGACCCCGCCAACAGCCTTGAGCAGGCTACGCCGCGCGCGGTCTACCTTCGGGTCTTTGGTCATGGACTTCCCCGCATCAATCACTGCCTGCCACCAGTGGAGGTGCAGAAGACGTTGCCACTTAAGGCGGCGTTCGTGGGACTGTCACTCGCAATAGGGCGAGATCGCGGTGATCATTCTGTGGCAATCAAGTCGGCCCTCGATAAGCGTGGCCGACGGCGCGCGGCGTCAGTGAACCAAGGCCCATCTGCGTCGGAATTGGATCCCACAGGTCGTCCAGGACCACCCGGGCCAGCGGGCTCGAACAGCCCGGGTGCCTTCTTCAACGTTGTTTCTTCCACGATTTAGAGCTGCTTGAAAGCGCGCCATCATACATATATATTCCGATGGGTCGGAATATTTAACTCACACGGGACATTCATGGCAGCGGATGCCGAACTGCTGAAGACCACGGCAGCCGCCGTTGCGGCCGGCGTTGAGCTGCGCGAAGTGAACCGTGCCATCGACGAAGGAATCCTGCCGGACGAGTTCGTGCGCGTGACCGATGCCCGCTACATCGCCCCTGCGGGTTGCCTGATCATCGCCTTCTATTTCGAGAGTGCCGATCAACTGACGGCACAGGAGCGTCGGTTCGTCATTCACCTGGCCGGACCCCGCCTCCGGAATTGGACCAGAAAGACATCGTCGGGACTTGCGACCGGGGACTGGACGTTCAGACACAATTTCCTGGCCGTGGACTTTACGCCCTTGGTCAAGGCGGTCGGCGATCGGCTGGACAAGCTCGCCCATGCCAACGAGCTGGTCTCGTCGTCGCCCGAGGTGCTGAGCGGCACTCCCGTCGTCAAGGGAACGCGCATACCCGTTCACGACGTTGCGGCGTCTGTTGAAGCGGGGTTGCCCAAGAAGCGAATCCTGGCCGCTTATCCGAGCCTGAATTCGGAGAAAATCGATCTCGCGGTGCTTTATGCCAAGGCCAATCCTGCAAGAGGAAGGCCACGGGGATCGGCGATGCTACCGGCCGGCGCCGTCATTCTCGCCGATCGTCGCACGCCGAGACGCAGGAAAGCGAATGAAGTTCCTCGTCGATGAGTGCCTTAGCCCGGAATTGACGAAGCTCGCTCATGATCGAGGTCACGGCAAGTCTTCCCATGTCGCATGGCTTGGGAAGAATGGCGCCAAGGACTGGAAATTGAAGCCATTCATCATCGACGGCGATTGGACGTTCGTCACCAAGAACTCGGTCGATTTCCGCGGTTCCTCTTCTCGGCCGGTTGCCGGCTTTTACGCCGCTTCCTTGTCGCCGCCCTCGCCCACACGCGCCGCCAGTGACGCCGCCATGAACTCATCGAGATCGCCGTCCAGCACCTTCTGCGGATCGCTGCGCTCCACGTTCGTGCGCAGGTCCTTCACCATCTGATACGGCTGCAGCACGTACGAGCGGATCTGGTGGCCCCAGCCGATGTCGGTCTTGTTGGCCTCGGTCTCCGCCCGCTCGGCCTCGCGCTTCTGCAGCTCGAGCTCGTAGAGGCGCGCCTTCAGCATCTGGATCGCCTTGGCGCGGTTCTGGTGCTGGCTGCGTTCCTGCTGCACGGCGACGGCGATGCCGGTCGGCAGATGGGTGATGCGCACCGCACTGTCGGTCTTGTTGACGTGCTGGCCGCCCGAGCCCGACGCGCGATAGGTGTCGACGCGCAGTTCCTTGTCTATGAGCTCGATCTCGATGTTGTCGTCGACCTCGGGATAGACCCAGACCGAGGCGAAGCTGGTCTGGCGCCGCGCGTTGCCGTCGAACGGGCTGATGCGCACCAGGCGGTGCACGCCCGATTCGGTCTTCAGCCAGCCATAGGCGTTGGGGCCCTCGACCTTGAAGGCGCACGACTTGATGCCGGCCTCCTCGCCCGCGCTCTCCTCGAGCCAGCTCACCTTGAAGCCGCGGCGCTCGGCCCAGCGCGTGTACATGCGGGCCAGCATCTCGGCCCAGTCCTGGGCCTCGGTGCCGCCGGCGCCGGCGTTGATCTCGACATAGGCGTTGTTGGCGTCGGCCTCGCCCGACAGCAGCGTCTCGAGCCGCGCCTTGGCGGCCTCGGTGCGCGCCTCGCCGAGCGCCCGCTCGGCGTCGGCGATCATCGCCTCGTCCTTCTCGGCCTCGGCCATCTCGATCAGGCCGACATTGTCGTCGACCGCGGCGCGCAGGCGCTTGATGGTGGCGATGGCGCCCTCGAGCCGGGTGCGCTCCTTCATCACCGACTGGGCCTGCTTCTGGTCGTTCCACAGCGCCGGATCCTCGGCGCGCGCGTTCAGCTCGGCGAGACGGACGACCGCCTGGTCGTAGTCAAAGACGCCTCCTGAGGAGCACCAGGGACTCCTCGATCTCGTTCACCATGGCTTGGGCTTCGGCGCGCATCGGTCGGTTCTCTTCCAGTCTTCTGAGTCTCGGGTTGTCTCTTCTCGTCTCTCTTTTACTCATATTCCTTTTACTCATATTCCTCTCCCCCGCTAGGGGGAGAGGCTAGGAGAGGGGGAATCGAAGATTGTGCGTGGCCCCCTCTCCCCGCCTCTCCCCCTAGCGGGGGAGAGGAGAATGAAAGAGAGGAGGTTGGATAAGAGCAGGGTGAAGAGGAGACGCGAAAGTCGTCAGTACGTCTCGCCGGTTCCGGAAAGGGCCGCGGGGCGGCGGGCGCTGCCGGCGGTCTGGGCGCCGGTGCCGGCGGCGTCGCTCGAGGCCTCGCCGCTCGAGCCGTCGATCGACCGCGGGTTGTAGCCCTCGGCGCCGGGCTCGGTGCCGGGCTTGAAGACCTGGTCGATCGTGCCGCCCTCGTAGCTGAACTTGACCAGGCGCAGGCCGGGCGGGATGCGGAACGGGGTCGGCGGCTTGTCCTTGAAGATCTGCTTGGCGATCGCCTCGTAGATCGGCACGGCGTTGCCGCCGCCGGTCTCGAGGTTGCTGCTGCCCAAGGTGCGCGGCTCGTCGAAGCCGATGTAGATGCCGACCGTGATGTCGGGCGTCGAGCCCAGGAACCAGTTGTCGCGGCTGTCGTTGGTCGTGCCGGTCTTGCCGGCGATCGGCCGGCCGAGCGCCGCCAGGCGGGCCGCGGTGCCGCGCGTCGTCACGCCCTGCATCATGCTCACGACCTGGTAGACCGAGGCCGGGTCGTGGAACGGCTTGCGCGGATCGACGATGTCGGGCGCGGTCGGGTGCGCACTGGCCTGGTCGCAGCCGGTGCAGGTGCGCGGCTCGTGGCGGTAGACGGTCTTGCCGTTCCGGTCCTGCACGCGGTCGATCAGGCTGGGCGTGATCTCGAGCGCGCCGTTGGCCAGCATGGCGTAGGCCATGGTCATGCGCAGCAAGGTGGTCTCGCCGGCGCCCAGCGCCATCGGCAGATAGAGGCCCATGCTGTCGACGACGCCGAATTCCTTGGCGACGCTCGACCACGCGCTTCATGCCGATCTGCTGGGCGACGCGCACCGTCATGAGGTTGCGCGACAGTTCGAGGCCGCGCTCGATGGTCGTCGGCCCGAGATAGTCGCCGCCGTAGTTCTTGGGCGACCACACCGGCTGGCCGTAGCCCGGGGAGTAGCTGAACGGCTCGTCGAGCACGATGGTGGCGGGCGTCAGGCCCGCATCCATGGCCGCGACATAGACGAAGGGCTTGAACGCCGAGCCGGGCTGGCGCGCCGCCTGGACGGCGCGGTTGAACTGGCTGCGGCCGTAGGACCAGCCGCCCGACATGGCGAGCACGCGGCCGGTCTGGGTGTCCATGATCACCACGCCGCCCTCGACATTGGGCACCTGGCGCAGCGCGTAGGTCTTGGGCGGATAGGGCTTTACGTTGGCGCCGCCGCCGGTGGGCGCGGTCGACCTTCTCGACCACGATCACGTCGCCCACGCTCACGACGTTGGACGGGCGGCCCGGCGCGCCGCCGACATTCTGGTTGGGCAGCGTCGGCCGCGCCCAGGCCATCTCGGCGAAGGGCACCGTGCCGGTCCCGGAGCTGCCCGTTCCCGTGGTCGTGCCGTCGTCGGGCAGGCCGGTGATGCTGACCGACTGGGGATCGACCTTGGTGACGACCGCGAGCTGCCAGGCGGGCGGGCCGGAGAGCGGCCGGCGCTGGGCGATGCGGGCGAACTCCTCCTCCCAGGCGCTCATGTCGGCGATCTTGGCGTAGGGCCCGCGCCAGCCGTGGCGGAGGTCGTAGGTGATCAGGCCGTCGCGCAGCGCCTTGTCGGCCACGGCCTGGAAGACCGGATCGAGGGTGGTGCTGACGGTGAGGCCGCCCTCGTAGAGGCCCTTCTCGCCGTAGGCGGCCAAAAGGTTGCGGCGCACTTCCTCGGCGAAGAAGTCGGCCTGCACGACTCTCGGTGGCACCGCGGCTGGCGCAGCTGCAGCTTCTCGGCCTTGGCCTGCTGCATCTCGGCGGCGCGTGATGTAGCCGTCCTCGAGCATGCGGCCCAGCACGTAGTCGCGCCGGGCGTAGGCCTCTTTCTCGTTGCGCACGATGTTGTAGCGGTTGGGCGCCTTGGGCAGCGCCGCGAGATAGGCGATCTCCGACAGCGTGAGCTCGCCCAGCGAGCGGTCGAAGTAGTTGATGGCCGCCTGGGCCACGCCGTAGTTGCCCGAGCCGAGATAGATCTCGTTGAGATAGAGCTCGAGGATGCGCTCCTTCGAGTAGGTGTCCTCGATGCGGAAGGCGAGGATGGCTTCGCGGATCTTGCGCGCCAGCGTGGCCTGGTTGCTCAGCAGGAAGTTCTTGGCGACCTGCTGGGTGATGCCCGAGGCGCCCTCCGGCCGCTGGCCGGGATGGCTGATGTTGGCGATGACGGCGCGCAGCACGCCCACGAAGTCGACGCCGGGATGGGTGAAGAAGCGCTGGTCCTCGGCCGCCACGAAGGCCTGCAGCAAGCGCTTGGGCATGGCGGCCACCGGCACGAACACCCGCTTCTCGCGGGCGTACTCGGCGAGCAGCCGGCCGTCGGAGGCGTAGAGCCGCGACACGGTGGCCGGCTGGTAGTCGGCGAGCTGCTTGTGGTCGGGCAGGCCGTGGCTGAAGTGCCAGAACAGGCCGGCGACCATGCCGGTCCCGACGATCAGGGCGGCCGTGGCGAAGGCCAACAGGATTTTGAAGAAATTCAACACGGTCGACCTTCTACTTCATTCGCCCCGTCACGTCATACGCTGCGCTGCACCCTATAACGAGCGGGGAACCGAAGCGTGCCGGAGGGTTGAGCCTTTCTTGTGGCAGCTCTGGCGCCGAATTGCGCATCGATGGCAGTTCCTGCGCCTCCCCCCCCCTCAAATTCCTCTCCCCCGCCAGGGGGAGAGGCCAGGTGAGGGGGATCGACGGGCACATCGCCTCCCCCACAACTCAAATTCCTCTCCCCCGCTAGGGGGAGAGGCTAGGAGAGGGGGATCGACGGGCACATCGACTCCCCCACAACTCAAATTCCTCTCCCCCGCTAGGGGGAGAGGCTAGGTGAGGGGGCAACGAAGTTCGCATCCCCCTCACCCAACCTCTCCCCCTAGCGGGGGAGAGGAGCCTGATATGTTGTCGGCTGCGCCGGTCCATAAGAAAAAATCGTTACGATTCAATCCGCCAAAGGCCTCGACCCCCGTCCCTGGTGCTTACTTATTCAAAGTGTTAATAAACAATCTATTGACTACCACTTAAGTTCACGCTATGACTTCCCGGCGCCCGCAAACAAGGATCATTGCCATGCCCGCCCCGTCCCTGATTCGAAGCCTGAAACCGCTCCCGGCGGACGGCGTGCCGCCGCGTAATTGGCAAATCACTAGCGGAAATTGCGCAAATTGCGCGAATCGATCGGGAACGGCCCCGTGATTGGCAAATCACTAGCGGGAACTGCGCGAACTGCGGAAACTCCCTGCAAGCACTCTGCTCGAGAAAGTCTCCGCGCCTCCCCTACGGCCACGCCCCTCGCACACAATCAAAAACTTCGTCATCCCGACCGGAGCCGAGCGCAGCGAGGCGTAGCGGAGGGACCTGCTCTGTTGCCTCGGTCACAAGAGGAGGTCCCTCGACGACGCCGCCCCTTGGGCGGCTTCGCTCGGGATGACGGATAAGGCTGGCCATGGACGATAACCCTGCCCGCATGGCGAGATACCCGAGACGGGCAAGATGAGCAGAGCCTCAAGCCTTCCTGATCGCCGCCCCCATCGCGAAGTGAGCGTCGATCGAAGCGCGGAGCGCGCGGGCCAGGGCGAGCTGGTGCTGCCGCACGGTCAGGAGCTTCTCGTCCTGGACATTGGAAAGATAGCCGAGCTCGACCAGCGCGGCCGGGATGTCGGGCGAGGTCAGCACGGCGAAGCCCGCGGTGCGGTGGGTGCGCGGCAGCAGGCGGATGCCGTTCTGGCCGAAGGTCAGCACGATGGTGTCGGCCAGCCGGCAGGAATTCGTTCACCGTGCCGCGCTGGCTCATGGCGACCAGGGCGCGCGCCACGGTATCGGACTGGCTGGCCAGCGGGACGCCCGACACGACCTTGTCGGCGCGGTTCTCGCGCGCCGCCAGGGCGGCCGCCTCGCGGTCGCTGGCCTCTTCCGACAGCGTATAGACCGAGGCGCCGCGCACGCCCGGATCGGGATGGGAATCGGCGTGGATCGACAGGAACAGGTCGGCCTTGACCGCCTGGGCGCGCGCCACCCGCTCGCGCAGGGGAACATAGGAGTCGCCGGAGCGGGTCAGCATCACGCGATAGCGGCCGGCCGCCATGAGCTGCTGGCGCAGTTCGCCGGCGATGGTCCAGACCACGCCCTTTTCCTGCGTGCCACGCACGCCCAGCGCGCCGGGATCGCGCCCGCCATGGCCGGGATCGAGCGCGATCAGCTTGGGCCGGAACGGCGGCGTGGGCTTGGCCAGCGACTTCTTGGGCTCCGCCGCCGCTTGGTTCAAAGCGGCGCCCAGGGCCAAACTTGACAGGCCGGACAGGGCGGCAAGCACATCGCGGCGGTGGACGGGGCGCATGGCAAAAGCCAGTTTATTCAGAGGGGAGGTATGATTGTTGTTATATCCTCAACCAGATACAGAGGAATTTCCATAATTGCAAGAATTATCAACAATTTACGGCCTGATACTCACCTGACGCAATGTTTTGATTGTCGCTCGCAGTCGAACCCCGTATGTTGCGTCTCGCGAGCAGTCGCCGTCGTTCGTAGCGCTTTCCTCTGATGAGGCTGGAGCGCTCCGACGGCAGTCTCCGAACCGGGCCGGGTTGGCGCCCCCACAGAAATGGGCGCGGCAGGCTTGCGGAAGGACTGTCAGGCAGGCGGTGGCTATAGGAAACCCGAGGTCGGCAGGACCGAGTTTTTAGGTCCGGCGCTGCGATGCTTCCCCGTCTTGGCCAAAGAGAGTTGGCCGTTCGACGGGTCGATGGCGCAGCGTCCCCCTCGCACCAGAGAGGCGGCTTGGCCGCCGGTCGCTCGCGCCGGTTAGGGACCCAACGCCTCGGAGCGAGCCCATGGCAAGGCGCATGCTCATCGATGCGAGCCACCCCGAGGAAACCCGGGTGGTCGTCGTCGATGGAACACGACTGGAAGAATTCGATTTCGAGACCGCGACCCGCAAGCCCCTCAAGGGCAACATCTACCTGGCGAAGGTCATCCGCATAGAGCCGTCGCTGCAGGCGGCCTTCGTGGAATATGGCGGCAACCGCCACGGCTTCCTGGCCTTCTCGGAAATCCATCCCGACTACTATCAGATCCCCGTCGCCGACCGCGAACGGCTGATCGCCGAGCAGCAGCGCCTGGCGGCCGAAGCCGACGAGGACCACGAGCCGCGCCGCCGCGGCCGGGTCGACCGCACCGACATCGAGGACGCCCGCGCCGAGAACCGCGTCGAGCCGCAGGTCCAGGCGGCGGCCGAAGAGACGATCGCCGCCGACATGGGAGTCTCCCCTTCCGAGGCAACCAACCCCGAGATGACGGGCGATGCGTCCGCCGAATCACCGGTCGAACCGCTGGTCGCCGAGGCCGTCCCGGTCGAGACATTCGGCGCGGCGACGCCGGCCGAAGCCGCTCCCGCGGCCGAGACCGTCGAGCCCGAGTTCGTGCCCCACGCGCAGCCCGCAGAGATCGCCAGCGAGCGGATCGACGGTCCGGCGCTCGACGCCGGCGTCGAAGCGGAGAGCGCCGACACCCCGGCGGCGCATGACGTGGCCGAAGGGCATCCCGAAGGCGACGTGCCGGTCGACGCCGCCGCCATGTCGGCGGAGTCCTCGACAGACCTGGCCGAGGCGCCGCAGCCCGAAGTTTCCGTCGAGATCCTGGGCGGCGACGATGCCGTCGAGCAGCGCGAGACGCGCGAGCGCCGGCGCCGCAACCCGATCCGCCAGTACAAGATCCAAGAGGTCATCAAGCGCCGGCAGATCCTGCTGGTGCAGGTCGTCAAGGAGGAGCGCGGCAACAAGGGCGCCGCCCTCACCACCTACCTGTCGCTGGCCGGCCGCTACAGCGTGCTGATGCCCAACGCCGGCCGGGGCGGCGGGATCTCGCGCAAGATCTCCAACCCGGCCGACCGCAAGCGCATGAAGGAAGTGCTGGGCGAGCTCGACGTGCCGCAGGGCATGGGCGTGATCCTGCGCACCGCGGGGCTCGAGCGCGCCACCACCGACATCAAGCGCGACTATGAATACCTGTCGCGCCTGTGGGATTCGATCCGCGAGCTCACCATGCGCTCGACGGCGCCTGCCCTGATCTACGAGGAAGGCGACCTCATCAAGCGCTCGCTGCGCGACGTCTACGACACCGACATCGCCCAGGTGCTGGTCGAGGGCGAGGCGGGCTTCACCGCGGCGTCGGAGTTCATGCGCCAGCTGGTGCCGCACCAGGCCAACAAGGTCGAGCTCTACAAGGAGCCGATCCCCCTCTTCCACCGCTACCAGGTGGAAAGCCAGTTCGACGCCATGCATTCGCCGGTCGTGCAGCTGCAGGAGCGGCGGCTACATCGTCATCAACCCGACCGAGGCGCTGGTCGCCATCGACGTCAACTCGGGCCGCTCGACCAAGGAGCGCAACATCGAGGAGACGGCGCTCCGCACCAACATCGAGGCGTCGGAGGAAGTCGCCCGCCAGGTCCGCCTGCGCGACCTCGCCGGCCTGATCGTGATCGACTTCATCGACATGGAGGAGACGCGCCACCAGCGCCAGGTCGAGCACAAGGTCAAGGATGCGATGCGCAACGACCGCGCCCGCATCCAGATCGGCCGCATCTCGGCCTTCGGGCTCTTGGAGATGTCGCGCCAGCGGCTGCGGCCCAGCCTGCTCGAGCATTCGACCGAGATCTGCCCGCATTGCGCCGGCACCGGCCGCATCCGTTCCATCGAATCGGCGGCGCTGCATGCGCTGCGCGCCATCGAGGAGGAAGGCGTGCGCCGCCGCGCCGGCGAGATCCTGGTGAGCGTGCCGCCCAACGTCGCGCTCTACCTGCTGAACCAGAAGCGCCACACCATCTCCGACATCGAGAAGCGCTACGGCTTCATCGTCACCGGTCGAGGCCGACGACGAGCTGCACGCCGCCGACTGCGAGATCGAGCGCGTGCGCGGCGGCGGCGGCCGCCACGAGCGCGACCGGCCGGAGCTGGCGCGCGCCAGCTACGACGAGGTTTCGGGCGAGGCCCAGCCGATCGCCGACGAGGTCGAGCCGCTCGACCTGCACGAGCTCGCGGCCCCCGGCGAACCGGGCGGCGAACGCGCCGATGACGAGGAAGGCAGCCGTCGCCGTCGGCGGCGGCGCCGGCGGCGCCCGCGTCGCGAGGGCGAAAGCGACACGGCCGAGCGTCCGCAGGGCGCGGCCGGCGAGGACTATCCGGCCGACGAGCCGGCGCACGATCGTGGTCATGACCACGCCCACGATCATGCCGCCAACGGCGCGGCGACCGACGAGGCCGACGAGCCGGGCGATGAGCCGCGCGAGCCCCATCACGAGGGCGAGGCCGTGCAGGCCGACGGCGAGCGTAGCGCCGAGGGCGAGCGCAACGGCGATGGCGACCGCCGCCGCCGTCGCGGACGCCGCGGCGGCCGACGCCGGCGCCGCGAGAACGGCGAAGGCGAAGCGACCGACCACGCGCCGCGCGACCAGGGCTATCAGGGTCACGCCCAGCATGGCCAGGACGACAATGGTCACGACCAGGGGCGCCACGACCACGCGCCCCAGGATCAGGCCCATCAGGATCACCGGCACCAGGATCACGGGCATCAGGATCACGGGCACCGGGATGACGGGCCCCAGGATGACGGGACGGGCCAGCCAGGATCACGGGCACCACGACGCATACCGTGCGGCGGAGCCCAACGGCGGCGCTTCCCACGACGCGCCGTCACCGCATGAAGCAACGTCGGTGCCGACCTCGATGGAGCGCATGCCGGTCGAGCAGATGCCGGGCGGTCATATGCCGGTCGAGCGCGCGCCCTACGATCCCGGTCCGCCGGTGAATGTCGAGGCGGCCCCGCCTCCCCCGCCACCGCCGGCCCCGCCTGTCGTCGCCTCGGCGCCGCAGCCCGAACCGCCACCCCCGCCGCCAGTGCCCGTCATCGAGGCGCCGCCCGAGAAGCCCAAGCGCGGCTGGTGGCGGCGCTAGAGTCGGTGTCGTCAGAGCGTCTTGCCGGACCGCGGGCCTCCAGGCCCGCCTCATGTGCTCCGATCACGGCGCACATATGGATATGAGCGGGCCTGGAGGCCCGCGGTCCGGCAAGAACTGAGTCGTGCGCTGGCGCAGCGTTCCGTTCAGAATCCGAACACCAGCCGATCGAGCAGCTGGATGCCGCCCGCGCCGCCCAGCGGCACCAGCACCGCCTTGATCAGCGGCTGCTCGAAGAACGGCGCGAAGGCGCCCTTGCGCATTGTGCGGACCTGGTCGATCAGGCCGCCGAACTGATCGGCCAGCTTGGCATAGCGCGGCCCCGCGCCCTTGAGCCACAGCAGGTCCGCCTGCATGCGCTCCAGTGCGAGCCGGCGCGCCGTCTCGGCGCCGTAGTTCAGCAGCGCAGCCATCGCCAGCGACCACAGGACGAAGCCCGCGAACATGACCAGGATGCTGGCGCCCATCTGCCAGTTGTCGAACAGGTGGTTGCGCGCCACGATCATGAACGCCACCAGGATGAAGGGGAAAATGATCAGCGGCCCGATCACCGCGGTATGCTCCGCCAGCATGCGCGCGTCGATCCAGTCGTCGAGCAGCGTGTTGTGGCCGCTGCCCGCGCCGCGCTTGGCGGGACTGGCCGCCACCCGTTCCGCGGCCAGGGCCTGCAGCTCGGCGGTCCCCAGTTCGGCGGCGAAGTTGAGCACGGTCTTGGTCGGATAGCGCGTGCGGCCGCCCTTCAGTAGGACGATGAAGCGCCAGGTGAGCACGGTCGCATCGGCCACCAGCACGAGCAGCAGCACGACCGCCAGGCCGCTCACGATCACGGTGATCTGAAACAGCGCCCGATCCGCGATGCCGCGCGCCGGGATCTCGGGCCGAGCGCCGCCGATCAGGGCGCCCACCAGGAAGAGCAGCCCGATGGCGATCGCCATCCACATGGCGACGCGTCCCAGGCGCGGCCAGCCGTGCAGGCCCTTGCGGTATTCGCGCCACAGTCCGGCGCCGTCGATCGAGCCGTCCTTGCCGGGGTCCGCCGCCTTGGGCTGCCAAAGCCAGATCGTGGCGTCCCGGCAGGCGGCAAAGGCGCGCCGCCGCCACTCCGCCATCCGACGGCTGGGCGCTGCCTGGGCACGCGCCTCGCCGCGGCCGCCAAAATAGTCTTTCTCGATGGCATCGGCCTCGCTCGCCGTCCTGCACCAGGCATAGTCGAGGAACCAGGCGAACAGGACGATGACCAGCGTGCGCAACAATTGCGACGGCCACGCGCTCGCGCCGTTGATGGCGGCGAACGGCTCGTGCAGATCCGCGCCGCCGCCCTGCAGCGAGCGGCCGCCCACCCAAAGCGCGGTCACGGCCACGGCGAAGACGACGGACTGCAGCGCAAAGCGTTCCCAGCGCCGTTCGCGCAGCCCCCGGCCGGCGCGGAACTCCCGCACCCAACGCGTGCCGGGAAAAAGAAAGGCCCAGAAGAACGCCGCCGCCGCCACGGCGAGCACGATGGCGCCGGCCGGCCCGACGCTCCCCGGGAAGGCCAGCTCGATCACCACGCCGGCGGCGAATCCCAGCGCCGCCGCCTCGATCGAGGCGACGACGACGCTGGCGCGCGCCGCGGCGGCCGTCGCCGTCGACGACCACGATTCCCGGGCGGCCTGCATCGCCGGCCCGGGCGCGCCCAGCACCATCACCACGCCCAGCATCAGCAGGACGCCCCCCGCCAGCAGGCCATACATCCAGCGCGCCTCGGGCTCGCGATGGGCCGCCGTGGTCCGCGGATTGCCGTCGGCCGCCAGCAACTCGACCACGCCGTCGCGCGCGATCTCGAACAGGAACGGGTTGGAGATCGCGGCATGGATGGTGCCTTCCATCTCGCTGGTGTTGAGCTTGGCGCAGCCGTGGCCGCTGTTGCCCTCCTGGTCGTCGCTGCGGTCGGGCGCGCCGGCATAGCGACCGGCGAGAAACATCGCGGTCTGATAGGAATCGCGAAACGGCGGGACGCCGCATTGCAGCTTGTCGTCGAGCGCCAGCGGCAGGCTGGACGCCACGATCAGGTTGCGCGTGTACTGGTTGACCACGGGGTGCAGCAGGCGGGCATCGAGATCGGTGGTGAACACCGTGCGGTCCTGGAAGGCGCCGCGCAGCGCCTGGACGATCATCAGCTTGTCGTGGACGTCGCCGCCGATGATGCCGATCGCCTGGATCTCGGAATCGGGATGACGCCAGTCGTTTTGCCCCATGCGCTGGTCGACCAGACGGCGGAGATAGTCGCGCTGGTCGCGTCCCTCCGGCCATTCGACGGGTGGCGCATTACGATCGCCGCTGCGTGTGCTATCGCCCGCCTTGGCGCTGTCGTTCACCCGCAGGCTGCTGTCCCCGTCGCGCTGGCCGGGCTTGGGGGCGCCCTCGACCGTGACCCCGTCGAGGCCGCGCAGATACTGGTAGGAAAGAAGATCGACCTCGACCTTGGCCGCCTTGCCCTTGCACAGCAGCCGCGCCTGCAGCGTCTCGCCGAAGGTGCGCGCGTAGATCGAGTCCCATTCGCCGATCAGGGCGACGCGCCCGGCGCTCGTGGCCAGGCCGCGCCCGAACAGTTCGTCGACCAGCCGATCGACCAGCTGATCGTCGGTGGCGATGGTGCGCAGGAAGAACGGCGGCTCCGGCGTGGCCAGCTCCTGCCCGACGATGCCCTTGAGCCCGTCATGCACCTCGTGAAGGCGTTGGCGAAAGACCTCGCCGATCGCCGGAGCGGCGGGCTGGCCGTCCGACGGACACGCCGCGGGCCGCACGCGGAGCGGGTCCGACCGTCTGGCCGCCTTCAGCAACTGCTCGTCGGGCGCCGTCGAGTTGGCGCTGATGACGCTCAGCCGGGCCAGCGTGTTCCAGTTTCTTGCGAGGCCCTCGGCCTCGACGCTGCCCTTGGCCGGCGGCGGGACGTTGTTCCTGGGATCGGGCGCAACGCGCTTGTCCGGCGCCCGCAGCCTCTCGTCGAGGTTGGTGAGTTCGTTCAGTGCGGCGACCAGTCCTTCCGAATCGGACGGGCCCAGGATGCGCAGCCGCACGTCGTCGCGGGGCGGAGAGAGCTCGGTCAGCAGCCCCGTGACCGCGCTCAGCCATTGACGGCCGAGCAGGCTGTCGTCGATCCACAGGATCGCCACACGGCGCCGTTTTGCCGTCAGTTCGGCGGCGCGATTCGGCACGCTCAGCGTTTCATAGACGATTTCCATCGGAACCGATTCGGGGCGCTTGTCGGCAGCGACGATCGATCCCTGCGGCGCCGCGCCGCCATGGTCGTCGGCGATGGCGCCCTGTTGCACGCCCGCGCCGGCCGCCGCCGAGACCACGAGCCTCGCCGTCGGCTTGTCTTTATCCTTGTCCTTGATCTCGGCCTTGACGGTCTGGCAGCCGCTGAAGGAGGGGCAACGCTGCGCCTGCAGCAGGCTCATGCGTTCGCTGTCGTCGGGGACATAGCCGGCCGCATTGAGGCCGGCGAGCAGGGCGTAGCGGATGCGCCGCCTTGCCTCCTCGCTGCCGACGAACGTGTCGCCCGGCAGCATGGCTGCGATCAGGGTCAGGTGGTCGTCCTTGAACTGGCCCTGGAAGGCCGCCGAACTGGCCGGCGGTCCGTCAACGCAGTGCGGGTCGCGCGACCCTGCGTTCACACCGCCGCGGAACGCATAGATGTCGGGCGGCGGCTCCGGGCAAAGTTTTTTCAGCTTGTCGCGGTGGCGACGCTGAGCTTCGAGCGGGTCTTCCCACAGGCGGGCTTCGACCACCGGCTTGGACAGCTGGACCTGCCGGCCGGCGTCGGCCTCCGATTGGCGCAAGTAGTCGTATCCGCGCGGCGCTAGAAATACGGTGGACAGGAACAGCGCCACCACGGCTGCCCCGGCCACCGGGAATGACGTGCCACGATCGTTTGCCATTGGCCCCCTCCAGCGATCGCACGACTTCCGTTTCGAGCCGGCCGACCGTGAAGCTCTTGCGTCTTCGAGGTCTTACAACCACGGCTGGAATTGACAACGTGCACGGCGAATCAGCAAGGGGGTGGGCTATTCAACCTTTTGTTGCATGCAAATTATGTGGGAAATCCCACACAGGAAGACACGCCGGGACCCGGCGCAAAGGCGCGGGCCCGGCGACGCGCGTGCCCTCCGTCAGCAGCAGGCGTGGCTGCTCCGGATCGAAGCGCCGCCTACTTGCTGTCGGTCCGGTAGACCGCGAGCTCGGCGCGGGTATCGGCGATCGAGAACCAGCGGTGCTGGTCGGCGCGGAACTGGCGCCAGTTGACCAGGATCTTCTTGAACTGCTCGTTTTGCGCGGCCTCCTCGTCGAGCACGGTCTCCAGCGCGACACGCAAGGCCTTGATCACCTCTTCGGGCAGCACGGAGAGCTGCGTGCCGGACGCCACCAGCCGGGCGATCGCCTGGGCGTTCTTGGCGTCGTACGACGCCATCATGTCGGTCAGGACATACATGCCGGCCGAGCGCAGCGCCGCCTGGTAGCGCGGCGGCAGGCTGGCCCACGCCGCCTTGTTGACCATGATCTGGTTCATCGCCTCGAGCTCCATCACGCCCGGCGTGTAGTAGTACTTCGCGACCTTGTTGAAGCCCAGCTTCTCGTCGTCGTAGGGGCCGACCCATTCGCAGGCGTCGATGGTGCCGCGCTCGAGCGCCGGATAGATGTCGCCGCCGGCGATCTGTTGCGGCACGGCGCCGAGTTTGGCCATCACCTTGCCGCCGAAGCCCGCCGTGCGCATCTTGAGGCCCTGGAAATCGGCCGGAGTCTTCGAGCTCCTTGCGGAACCAGCCGAACATCTGGCCGCCGGTATTGCCGGCCGGCAGCGCCACGACGCCGAAGCCGTCATAGATCTCGTCCATCAGCTTGCGGCCGTCGCCGTACATCATCCAGGCGTTGTGCTGGCGCGGCGTCATGCCGAAGGGCAGCGAGGCGTCGAAGATGAAGGCCGGGTGCTTGCCGATGTAGTAGCCGCCATAGGTGTGGCCGCATTCGACGGTGGCGTTGGCCACGGCGTCGAGCACCTGCAGGCCGGGCACGATCTCGCCGGCGCCGAACGGCTGCAGCTGGAACTTTCCGTCGGTGAGCTCGCTCACGACGCGCGCGATGGTGGTCGCCGCCCCCCACAACGTGTCGAGGCTCTTGGGGTAGCTCGACACGAGCCGCCATTTCACCACGTCATTGGTCTGGGCGATGGCGGGCGCGGCAACGGCAAAGGCTGCAAGCGACGCTGCGGCCGGGGCGAGTTTTCGACGGGTCACGGACATGGGCAATTCCTCCTGTTTGTTGCCCAAAAGTCTAGGGTGCTGGGCATGGTATCGCTACCAGAAATTGACCGCCGGCAGGTCACGGGACCGCTAAGCGCTAGCTCGCGCTCCAGCCACCGTCGATCGGAATGGCCGTGCCGGTAATGTCCCGGCCGCCCGGGCCGCACAGCAAGGCGACGAGCGCCGCGACGCCCTCCGGCGCCACGAAGCGTCCTGAAGGTTGGCGGGAGGCCATGAAGGCCTTCTCCCCCGCCCCGCGCGCCAGGCCCTCCTTTGCCATGAAGGCCGCCAGCCGCTCCTCGATCGCGGGCGTCGGGACCGTGCCGGGACAGATCGCGTTGCAGGTGATGTCCTGCCCCGCCGTCTCGAGCGCCACCGCGCGGGTGAAGCCGATCAGCGCCGTCTTGGTCGTGACGTAGTCGACCCGATTGACCGCGCCGACCTGGCCGTAGATCGAGGAGATGTTGACGATCCTGCCGAAGTTGCGCGTGCGCATGCCGGGCAGGACGAGCCGCGTGGTGTGGAACGCCGCCGACAGGTTGACCGCCAGCGCCTTGTCCCAGTCCTCGGGCCTGAACGTCTCGATGGGCGCGAAGTGACGGACGACGGCGTTGTTGATCAGGATATCGACGGTGCCCAGGGAACTCCTGGCCGCATCGACCAGCGCCGCGATCTGCCGGGGCTCGGCGAGGTCGGCGCCATGATGGAACGCCCGCACGCCATGGCCCTCTTCGAGCTGGCGACGCTTGCGCTCGATCTCGGCGCCGTCACCGAAACCGTTCAGCATCACATTGCAGCCTTCGGCCGCGAGACGTTGCGCCATCGCGTAGCCCAGCCCCTGCGTTGAGCCGGTGATCAGCGCGCCTTTGCCTCTCAGCATAAAAATCCTTCAGCTGCTTTCGCGTTGGACGATCTCGAAGCCGACATCGATCCGGACCTTCTCGGGCGGCACGCCGTGCAGGCGATTGACCAGAAGCTCGGCGCTGCGCCGGCCGATATCCTGGCGCGGAATGCGCAACGTGGTCACCGTGGGCACGGCGTGGCGCAGCAGGTCGAGGTCGTCGAAGCTCGCGATGGCGATGCGGCCGGGAACGGCCCAGCCGCGGCGCTGGCATTCGAAGAGGGCACCCACCGCCAGCACGTCGCCGGCGAAGAAACCGGCATCAATGTCGGGATACGCCTGGACCAGCCGCACCAGCGCGTCGGCGCCGTCGCTGAAGCCGCCGGCCGCTTCCAGAACGAGACCCGCATCCTCCGGAAAACCAAGCTCCTTCAGCGCCGCGAAATAGCCGCGGCGGCGCTCCTGCGAGCGGTCGTTGTCGGCCAGCGGCAGGGTGACGAAGCCGATCCGGCGATAGCCGAGGCGCCCGAGATGGGTGGTCATGGCGCGCGCCGCCTCGAAGTTCGAGTAGCTCACCGCCATGTCGAGCGGCGCGACCGGCAGGTTGCCGGTCTCGACCACGGGCACGTCGGTGTTGCGGATGAGCTCGCGCACCCGCTTGCTGTGCGTGGTGTTGTGCAGCACGAGGCCGCAGACGCGTTGGGCGAGCAAAGCGGAGACCAGCGCCTCCTCGTCGGCCAGCCGATGGCCGCTGTTGGCGATCATGAGGTGCAGGCCGTTGGCGCGCAGCACATCGGAGATCGCCTGGATCATGGTGGCGTAGAGCGAATTGCGGATGCTGGGCACGATCAGCCCGACGACGTTCGAGCGCTTGGAGGAGAGGCTGCCGGCGATGCGGTTGGGCAGGTAGCCGAACTGGCGCACCGCGGCATCGACCTTGCGCCGCATCTTCTCGGACACCGTGCCGGGCTCGCTGAGCGCGCGCGACACCGTCATCGGCGAGACGCCGGCATGGCGCGCGACGTCGCTCATCTTGACCGCCCCGCCGCCCCGCCTCGCCTTGGCCTTGCTCATCGCCCGACTATAGGATGGTAGCGATACCAGGCAAACCGGCGGAGCGACGATGCCGCAGGAACTGCCGGCGGCTCAGGCCTCGGCGCCGGCGAACAGGCTCTTCTTGATGATGGCGTGCACGCCCCAGTTCCCGTCGACCACTTGCGTCACGCCAAAATCGACGGCGATCGACATCAGGGAAATCGCCTCGTCCTCGGTCAGCCCCTTGGTCGTCATCAGGAAGGCGCGCATCTTGCGGAACGCGTCCTTGAGCGCCAGGTCGACCGACGACTTCTCGTAGATCGCCTGCTGCGCGGTCGGCCCGAGCTCCTGGAGATAGTTGGGAAAGCTGAAGCCGTGCAGCACCCACTCGTCCTGGGTCTCGAGCAGCGGGTAGTTCAGCTCCGCCAGCGAGGTCCCGCCCAGCGACGCCTTCTTGTGGAGGATGAGCTGGAACGTGCCGGTCAGCGAACATTCGATCGCGGTGCCGCAGAGCTCGGAATCGCCCTGCGAGGCATGCGAATCGCCGATCGAGAACAGGCCGCCCTGGACCGCGATCGGATAGAACATCGTGGCGCCCTTGCCGACCCGCCAATTGTCCATGTTGCCGCCGAAATAGGCCGGCGGGATGGAATCGACGTAGTCGGCCTCCTTGGGCGCCACGCCCATCACGCCGAAATGCGGCCGGATCGGAATGCGCACGTTCTTCAGGATGCCATGGTTCTCCTTGATCGTGCTGTGGTCGACCGGGACGCCGGGATAGTCGATGGTCTTGTGGACCACGCCGAACGGGTCGGTCTGCGGCGTCCATTGGAAATTGTAGACGGCCTTCGCCCAGTTGCGCTGGCCGGTGGCGTCGATCTCGTAGATCGTGACCACCTCGCGCGGCTTGGGATCGGTCAGAAGTTCCTTGTAGTGAAAACCCCACCAGGCCGCCGCGTTGCTGCCGAAGGCCTTGCCGGGATAGTTGGGATTGGCCGATGGCCGGGGCTTCACGTCCATGATGCGCACTTCGAGGATGTCGCCGGGCTCAGCGCCGCGGATGAAGACCGGCCCGGTGCAAATATGGACACCGAAGCCCTCGCCCGAGCCGCGTCCCAGCAGCTTGCCGTCGACCGGACCGGCGCCGCGCCGGTCGACCCCCTTCTTGTCCTTGGTCCAGAGGAAGACGCTTTCCGCGCCCGGGTCGCCCTTCACCATGCGCTCGGCGTCGTCGTTGGCGTGATGGGTCAGCGCCTCGATGGTGACGTAGTCGCCGCTGTCGACCTCGACGACCGGCTTCAGGAGCTTGCTGAAGTACCCCCAATGGACCGTATCGGCCGTCGCCGGAACATAGTGATGGTTGGGCCGGCCCTGCTGTCCGGCGGCAGTCTGGGCGACGGCGGGGGCGATCAACGTCCCGCCTGCGACGAGCGCCGCCGCGCCCCCGGTCGCCACGAACGCGCTCTTCATGAAGCTGCGCCGTTCGCTGTCCAGTTCTTCGAGCAGCTTCCTGCGGTGAAGTTCGAAATCAGGGCAGTTCTGGTCGTCGCCTTTGCACATAGGACACTCCCCCCGCGCGTTGCGTTTCCTCGCCGGAACGCCAGCAACCAGCGTGCCAATAAAGACTGCAAATATGAGTCTCTGATCGGCCAGGAGGGTACCGCCCCTCTCCACGTCTTGGGTGGAAAGGGACGCCGACGCGAGACGTCAGTCGGCCGCCTTGACCTCGAGGTCAGCGATCAGGCGCTTGCCCTTGGTCTCGGGGCCCAGCGCCACGGCGATGACGACGAGCACCAGGAACACGGTCGTGCTCACCATCATGGGCAGCGCGAAGCCCATCTTCATCTCGATGGCGAAGTAGCTTAGCACCGGCGCCATGAAGCCGGCCCAGATCGCGCCCTGGTGATAGACGAAGCCCGAGGCCGTGGCGCGCACCTCCGTCGGGAAGCGCTCGCACAGGTAGCTCGGGTTCTGCCCGTAGATCGAGCCCGCCGAACACGCCCTGCAGGATGAAGCCCAGGATGATCAGCGTCGGGTCGTGGGTCCACAGATAGAGCGGCGTCACGAAGATGGCGAGGATGCAGGGCACGATAATCGCGGGCCGCCTGCCCCATTTGTCGGCCACGCCGCCCCACATGGCGCTGCCGGCAAAGACCACGATATTGGCCCAGAACAGCGGCGTTGCCACCATGGCCGGCGTCCACGCGAGCTCCTTCTGCAGATAGGTCGCGAACAGTCCCCAGATCGAGTAGTAGACGCAGAACGCCGCCGCCATCCAGGCGCAGGCCGTGAGCGTGTTGAAGAGATACTGGCGCCTGAAGATGACGAGCAGCGGCGCCTTCACTTCCGTCTTCCGCTCGACCTGCTGCCGCTTGTTCTCGGCCCACACTTCGGGCTCCTTCACATAGAAGCGGATCCACACGACGACGAGCGCCGGCAGGATGCCGATCCACAGGAGGCCGCGCCAACCGATATCGTCGTAGAGGAACCCGTAGGCGGCCGACGAGAGCGCGAAGCCCAGGCCCCACGAGCCTTGCAGGATGCCGCTCATGAAGCCGCGCGAGCGCGCCGGCCAGGATTCCATGGCGAGCGCCGCGCCAGCCGGCCATTCCGCGCCCATGCCGATGCCGAGCAAGGTGCGGAAGATCAGCAGGAAGGTGAAGCTGGGCGAGAAGCCGGCGATGAAGTTGCAGATCGAGTACCACAGGATGGAGATCATCAGCGGCGTCTTGCGGCCCATCCGATCGCCCATCCATCCGGCGACGGTAGCGCCGAGCAGCCGCATCCACAGCGTCAGCGTGAAGATGATCGCGACCGCCGTCAGCGGCACGCCGAACTCCTGGGAGATCGGCAGCATGATCAGCAGGAAGATGGTGAAGTCGAACGCATCGAGCGTCCAACCGAGCCAGGCGGCGATGTAGGCCTGCCACTGATCCTTGGTGGGTTCCTTCCACCAGGGCAGCGCGGACGAGACGGGTGTGGGCGTAACGGACGCGGACATCTGCTAAACCTCCCAGTGAGTGGAAAAGGTTTACGCTGAGATACTCCGGCACGCGGTACTATGTTTCGCAGTGTGCACCCGTCGGACGCCGATGACAACCCGGCCGCCGTGAAAGTCCGGCGCAACAGCCGACTGGAGTCATTCATGAACCGTACCGCTTCTGCTTCTCATGGCGGGTGTCCTGACCATAGGAGCCGCTGCCGCCCAGGCGCCCTATGCCGACCTGCAGGTTCGGCCGATCAAGTCGCTTTCCGAACAGCAAGTCGCCGACTTGAAAGCCGGACGCGGCATGGGACTGGCATTGGCCGCCGAACTGAACGGTTATCCGGGCCCCAGCCATTTGCTCGAGCTGGCGGACCAACTCGGCCTTTCTGATGCGCAGCGCAACATCGTGCGCAGCATGTTTGAAGCCATGAAGGCAGAGACGATCCCGATTGGAGAGCGCCTGATCGCTCAAGAGACGGCCCTGGACGCGTTATTCGCAGAACACAAAGTGACTCCGGAGACTCTGGCCGCCGCCACGGCCGAGATCGGCGACACACAGGCCAAGCTGCGCAACGCCCATCTGAGGTATCACCTCTCAACCGTCGCGATGCTGCAACCCGCACAAATCCAACGCTATGCCGAATTGCGCGGATACGCCGTGGGCGCTCAGAAGCATCACCACCCTTGAGAATTCCAGAGGATGAGGCGGCCGTCGGTCGAGACGACAACATCTGGCGCTGCGCCACGTCCCACCGCATAATCGCGGCGATGGGACGTGGCACCACCAAACGCGCCGTGAAAACCGCAACGAAGACGTCGTTGCACCTGCGACTCGATTTCAGCGACGAGCGCTCGATCGGGCCCGGCAAGATCCGGCTGCTCGAGCTCATCAACGAGACAGGATCGATTTCGGCCGCCGGGCGGGCGCTGGCGATGTCCTACCGCCAGGCGTGGCTCCTGGTCGACGAGCTCAACCGCATGTTCCGCGAGCCCGTGGTCACGGCCCAGAGCGGCGGCGGCGGCGGCGGCGGCGCGGCGGTCACCGAGACCGGCAATGACATCGTGCGCCTCTATCGCGAGATGGAGCGTCGCGCCTATGGCGCCTCGACGCCCGAGATCCGCTCCCTCGCCCGCCTGCTGACGCCGGCGGCTTCGTCGAAGATTCACTGACGGCAATCACGCCCCTACCTTCATGCTCCTCTCCCCCTTGGGGGAGAGGCTGGGTGAGGGGGTGATGCAGGAGGCAATCTTCGCGTTGACCCCCTCACCTAACCTCTTCCCCAAGGGGGAGAGGAATATGAACGCGCTTCGGAGGCAAAGTCTCAGGGACGCGGCGCCACGACGTAGCGGCCGCCCTCTGTGCGCTCGATCGTCACCTCGACGCCGTACACCGCGGACAGGATGGGCCCGGTCAGTGTCTCCGCCGGCGTGCCGTAGGCCGCCAGGCCGCCGTCGGCGATCACGGCCACATGCGTGGCGAGTTCGCGCACCTGGTCGGGATCATGGGTCGAGAACACCACGCCATAGCCTTGCGCGCTGAGCGCCCGAACGCGCTCCAGCACCAGCAGGCGATTGCCGAGATCGAGGCTGGCCGTGGGCTCGTCCATCACCAGCAAAGGTGCATCCTGGGCGAGCGCGCGGGCGACCAGGCAGAGCTGGCGCTGCCCGCCCGAGATGCGGTTGGCCTCGGCCGACGCCAGGGCGGCGATGCCGAGATCGGCCAGCGCGGCCTGCGCCCGTTCGTGATCGCGCGCGCCCGGCGCCGAGAACGGCCCCAGATGCGCCGTGCGACCCATCAGCACCAGGTCGAGCACGGTGTAGGCGAACTCCATCACCTGCGCCTGCGGAACGTAGGCCATGGATTGCGCCAGTTCGCGGCGCGTGAGCTGATCGATGGCCCGGCCGTCGATCGTGACCTCACCGCCGAGGGGTGGGATCAGGCCCAGCAGGGTTTTGAACAGCGTGGTCTTGCCGGCGCCATTGGGCCCGAGCAGGCAAAGCACTTCGCCCCGCCGCACCGCGAGGTCGATTCCGGACGCGACGATGCGGCGTCCATAGCCGATGGCGAGCGCGGAGGCCTGCAGCACGACTCAGCTCCAGGAGCGCCGGCCACGCGCCAGCAGCCACACGAACACCGGTGCGCCCAGCAGCGCGGTCAGCAGGCCGAGCGGGATTTCGATGCGTGCCGCCGAGCGCGCCACGGTGTCGATCAGCACCAGGAACGCCGCGCCCATCAGGATCGACGCCGGCAGCACGCGGTCGTAGCGCGGACCGACCAGAAGCCGCGCCATGTGCGGAATCACAAGACCGATCCAGCCGATCACGCCCGACACCGAGACCGCCGTCGCCGTGACCAGCGTGGCCGCCCCGATCACGACGCCGCGCACGACCCTGACATTGACGCCCAGCGCCTTGGCTTCGTCGTCACCCAGCGACAGCACGCCGATCCGCCAGCGCAGCAAGCCAAGCGGAACGAGGCCAAGGATGACCAGCGGCGCCACCGTCTGCAGGTCGCTCACCTTGATGCCGGACAGGCTGCCCAGCAGCCAGAAGGTGATGGCGGGAAGCTGGTTGTAGGGATCGGCCAGGATCTTCACCAGCGAGATGCCGGCGCCGGCCAGGGCGCCGACGACGATGCCGGCGAGCACCAGCACGAGGATCTCGTTCTGGCTGCGCAAGGCGCGCGCCAGCGTATAGACGATGCCGACGGTCAGCAGGCCGGTGACGAAGCCCAGCCCCTGGATGGCGATCACCGGCAGGGACAGCAGGATGCCCAGCACGGCGCCGAACCCGGCGCCCGCCGACACGCCCAGGATGTCCGGCGACACCAGCGGGTTGCGGAACAGCGTCTGGTAGCTGGTGCCGGCCGCCGCCAGCGCCGCGCCGACCAGCAGCGCCGCCAGCACGCGCGGCAGGCGGATCTGGAACAGGACCGTATCGACCGGCTCCGGCGCGGCGTGGCCCGCCAGGCGCGCCATGATCGCCGAAGCGACGTCGCCCGGCGTCAGCGGATAGGGGCCGAGCATGGCCGCCAGCAGGAGGGCGGCCAGCAGGATGACGGTCAGCAGGACCAGGACGAGGGCGCTGCGCTCAGCGCCGTCAGCGCGCGGCAGCGCCACCGAGCAGCCGATCGAGTTGCGAATCCTCGAGCTTCACGCCGTAGAACAGCGCGTAGAAAAAGCGCGTGTCGGTGCGCAGGTCGATGGCGGTTTCCGTCGGATAGAAGGTCTTGAGCAGCCAGCGCAGGCCGATCAGCCGGTTGATCGACGGCGGCGCATCGATCCAGCCCCATGGCAGGCTGGGTGCGAGGTAGACCTTGTTCTCGGCGACCGCCCGCACCTGGCTCCAGCCGGGCTTGGCCTTCACGCCGGCGAAGAACGCGCGGTCGAGCGTGACGATGGCATCGGGCTGCCAGGCGATGATCTGCTCGAGCGAAGCATTGGCGGTATTGCCGCGCCCGCCCAGCCCCTCGGCAACATTCACGGCGCCCACGCGCTCGATGATCTCGGTGTTGATCGAGCCGCGGCCGCCCGTCTCCAGCCCCTCGGGGCCGCGCGCGAGATAGACCTTCGGCCGCCTGGCCGCGGGCACGCGCGCCAACACCTCGTCCACCATGACGAAGGTCTTCTCGGCGTAGGACGCGAGCTCGGCTCCGCGTGCGGCCCGGCCGACGATGTCGGCCGCAAGCTTCAGCGACGCCGGCGTCGCGGCAAACGTGCCGTCGATCAGGACATAGGGAATGCCGGTCTGTTCCTGCACGCGGTTGGCCAGCGACACGTACGTCGCCGTCACCGAGCCGAAATCGACCACGAGGCCAGGCTTGGCCGCGACCAGGCGTTCGAGGCTCACCGTGTCGCCGCGGCCGGTGAGCCGGCCGGTCTCCGGCAGGTCGCGCGCCGGCGCCGTCAGGAATTCCTTCTCCGCCGGGGTCGGCAGGCGGATCCAGCCCACCATCAGGTCGGGCGCCAGCACATACATCAACACCGACGCGGGCGGCCCGGCGACGAACACGCGGCTGACGCGGTCCGGCAGGCTGATCCTGCGGTTCGCCGAATCGACGATCGTGCGGCCTTGCGCCCCGCCCTGGGCCCAAGCCGGACGCGCCAACACGCCCGCGCCCAGGAGCGCCAGCACGGAGCGGCGGGTTGCCGCGCTCACGCCTCACCTACCTGGAAATCGCCGGCCTGGGCCGGCGCCAGCGGCTTGAACAGGGTGCGATCGGGCTTGAGGTCGATCAGCGGGGTGCCGTCGAGGCAATCGAGCCCGCGCACCAGCAGCACCGGTCCCTCGACCTTGACCAGTTCCACGATCGACGTGCCGATGGGATTGGGCCGCACCGGCGTGCGCAGCGAGAAGACGCCGCGGGCGTTGCCGTCGCTTTTCGGCGCCTGCAAAGCAAGATCGCGCCGCGACTCGTGCAGCCAGTAGAGCACTTCGAGCCGCGCGAACTGGGCGATGCTGTCCAGTCCTTGGTCCCACGGTTCGAACAGCTCGATCCGGCAGGTCGGCCCGTCCGGCCGGCCCTGCCGCGGACAAGTCAGGCGATCGGTCCACGGCGTGCGGATGCGGCCGATGAAATACACCTCGGCGTCGGCGCGCGCCGGCAGGTCGATCGCCAGCTCGCCGGAACGGACCTCGTTCAGCCGCACCATCGATCGCTCAATCGTCGAGGCCGATCATCACGTCGGACGCCTTGATGATGCCATAGGCCGTCTGGCCGACTTTCAGGCCGAGCTCGTCGACGGCTTCGTTGGTGATCGAGGCCGTGACGGTGGTGCCATTCACATCGAGCCTGACATGCGCGGTGGTGGCGCCCTTCTTGACTTCGGTGATCTTGCCCTTGAGCCGGTTTCTGGCGCTGATCTTCACGATGGCCTCCTTATGGTCCGGGTGTTGTACTCGACAACATCGCCGCAGTCGCTATGCATCAAATGTTACAACGACTTGACAAGCTATGCAGCAGGCAAAGCCGACGGCGCCGCGGGGGCCCTGAAACGTGTCTGGGCGCCCGTAACCCCTTCATTTGCCGGCTTGCCTGCTCAATCCCGTTCTGACACCCTCGCTATATTCAATTGAATATATCGACTTGGAACTTGAATGACTGCGACGCTCCTCCTCGACCCTTGGACCCTGCACCTGCGCAACGGTACGGCGGACGCGTTGCGCGGCCGGACGCTCGGGGCGCTCCCGCCACGGATGATCGAGCCCGAGCTCGACGAGCGGCTCTCACGCGTCTCGCGGCGGACGAAGATCTGGGAGCTATCCAGCCATCTGCACTGCTCGATCGTCGGCACCTGCCTGTCGACCGGCGAGCTCAGGCAGGTCCTGTCCAAGGCCGGGATGGCCGTCGACGGTGCCACGGACCACGATCTGCACGGCCAGGGCGTCCTGCTGGCCAACCTGCGCGATGGCCGGGGCAAGCTGCTGCACAAGGCGCTCGACAAGCGCCATCGTCTCGTTATCGGCCGCTTCGAGAAGGCCAAGACGATCGATGAGGTTCGTGGTTTGTGGCGCGACGGCGTCAAGCAAGGTGACATTCCGGGCGGCTATTGGGCGGCGCTCACCCATCCGGCCACCAACGACGCGCTGATCCGCGACCTGTTCGGCGAAGTCCACATGCTTTCCCATCTGGTGGGCGCGGCCAATCGGGCCGACATCCGCCGGCTGAGCGCGCTCGAAGCCGAGAACGCGGCCTTGCGCGAAAAGCTCGTCCGCCAGCAGGACCACTTTGCGCGACGGCCTCACAGCGCGCGACGCCAGGATCCGCGAATTGGGCAATCTGATTGCCAGCCGGATCGCCGACCGGGCCGCGCAACAGGAGGGTAGCGTCGCCGACGAGGCGGCGCTCAGCGCGCTCATCGCCAGCCTCGAGAAGCGCTTGCGGTCGGAAACCAACCGCCGAGTCGCCGTCGAGGAGCGGCTGGCGCGCGCAAACGACGAGCTCGTTCGCGAGCGCGCCCAGCGCAGCGCCCTGGAGCAGCGCGAACGCGCCCTCAGCGAGGAGTTGGAGGCGTTCGAAACAGGCTTCGAGCCGGAAACGGCGGATGGCCGACCGGCGGTGCCCGCCTTCCTCGCCGGCCTCACCCTGCTCTATGTCGGCGGCCGCACCGACAAGCTCGGCCATTTGCGCGCGTCAAGCGAGCGGCTGGGCGCCCACTTCCTGCACCATGACGGCGGCGTCGATGACCGCAGCGGACTTTTGGGTGGCCTGGTGAGCCGCGCCGATGTGGTGATGTTCCCGGTCGACTGCGTCAGCCACGAGGCTGTCGGGACCGTGAAGCGCCTGTGCCGCCAGATGTCGAAGCCCTTCGTGCCGCTGCGCAGTACCGGCATGGGCTCGTTCGTGGCCGCGCTCAGCCGGATGCCCGTTCCCTCGACGTCCTGACGGCCCGGCGCCGGCAGCGCACCGACGTCTTCAACTCATACGATCGGCTTGGGGCGCGCCACTCAGTGGCGCGTCATGGTCTTCCGGACCGCGGGCGTCGCGCTCGCTCATGATTCCGAGCGAGCCGGAGGCTCGCGGTCCGGAAGACGAAGACCATCACGCGCCACCGGAGTTGCCTATCAGCGAGGCAGGCCCTCGAAGACGAAACCTCATTCGGAGCGCGGACCTCCAGGTCCGCATCTTCCTCATCGATACGACGACAAGAGCGAACCTGGAGGTCCGCGCTCCGCTGAGTGTAGTGGCGCGCCCCCAGCAAAGATGTGCGTCCAACCCGCCGGGATTCGCGTTAGACTAGCGTCATGATCCCCACCTTCTTCTCGGGCTGGCTGCCGTGGGCCCTCCTCTCGGCGGCCTTCGCCGCCCTTACGGCCATTTTCGCCAAGGTCGGCGTCGCCAACATCAATGCCGACTTCGCAACGCTGATCCGCACCGTCGTGATCCTGTGCATCCTCCTCGTCCTGGTGAGCGCCACCGGACAATGGCAGCCACCCGAATCGGTGTCGGGACGGACCTGGCTGTTCCTCGTGCTGTCGGGTCTCGGCACCGGCGCCTCGTGGCTCTGCTACTTCCGCGCCCTGCAGCTGGGCGATGCGGCCCGCGTGGCGCCGATCGACAAGCTCAGCATCGTGCTGGTCGCGGCGTTCGGCGTCGCCTTCCTGGGCGAGCGCCTGAGCGCAATCAACTGGGCGGGCGTGGCCCTGATCGGTCTCGGCGCTCTGTTGGTGGCCTTGAAGGCCTAGCCGTCGTCAGTCGGACGAGCCTTCCTTGGCCTTCATGAAGGCCGCGAACTTGTCCTTGTAGTCCTCGTGCCAGCGCGACAGCGGTGGACGGTTATGCGTGATGTCCTCCGCCGCCCACTGGATGCGCTTGCGGTCGGTCTCCCAGGTGACGTCGTTGTCCGGGCAGATGATGTAGAAGTCGCCCTTGCCCATGCGCTCGATCATCATGTCGATGACCTGCTCGGGCGACCAGGCACCCGGTGGCTTGCCATCGCGGCGCGGCCGGGTGATGCCGGTGTAGGTGAAGCCCGGCACCAGCAGATGCGCGCTCACCTTGCAGCCGGGGACGTTCCGCAGCTGATGCGCCAGCGCCTCGGTGAGAACTTTCACGCCGGCCTTGCTGACATTGTAGGCGGTATCGCCGGGCGGCGTGGTGATGCCCTGCTTGGAGCCGGTGCTGATGATCGCGCCGGGCGTTCCCTGGTCGATCATCGCCTGGGTGAAGGTCTGCACGCCGTTGATGACGCCCCAGAGATTGACCTCGAGGACCGTGCGCCAGCGGTCGATGTGGTCCCATGGACCGCCGCCCGGCGCGGTGCCGGCGTTGTTCATCAGCACCGCGACCTCGCCGAAGGCGGCATAGGCCTTGTCCTTCAGGCGCTGGATGTCGGCCAGCTTCGACACGTCGGTCGGCTGGGTCACCACCGATCCGGCCGGCGCACCGATCTCGGCCGCCGCGCGGTCGAGGGCCGCCGGGTCGAGATCGGCCAGGCAGACCTTCATGCCGAGCGCTGCGAAGCGCTTGGCGGCCGCCAGGCCGATGCCGCTCGCCCCGCCGGTGATGACCGCGACGCGGCCGGCCGCCAGGGCGGGATGGGTGCTCACTTTCGTCAGGCTGTCTTGATCCATAGGCCTTGACGTTGAGGTATTCCTCGACGTGCTGCAAGCCGGCCTCGCGGCCATAGCCGCTCATCTTGTAACCGCCGAAGGGCACGGCCGGGTCCATCGCCTGGTAGCAATTGACCCCTACCGAGGCGGCGCGGATGGCGCGCGCATCGCCTATCCTGGCCATGGCCTGGGATGTCATGGCGAGATTACCTGGTCATAACTGCGGGCGGAACACCCAAATGGCGGCCGGCTCAACCGCCGTTGCCCGGACGCCAAGATAGAGCCGGTCGGCTGCGACCGCGAACAGTGAGGTGCGCGCGCCCGGCGACCGTGGGGATGCGGGCGAACTCGTTCGTATCCGTCGCTGGTTTGGGCGAGGACGTCGATCACGCCTTCGCCGCAGCTCACGTAGAGGCGCCGCCGCTGGGGATCGACGAACATGTCGTCGGCGTCGCGGCAGAGATCGAAACTTCCTTCCAGTTTGCCGGTACGGGTTGCGAACACCATCAATTTGGCCGGGCTGCGGAAGCCGACCAACAGCCGATGCTCATCGAGGTCGACGGCCATTGGAAAGTTCGAACCGGCGCCCGCCGTGTCGAGGGCCGAGATCTGTCGGCCGGCGCCTGCATCGACGACTGCGATCTCCCGGCCCTGCGGCACGTTGACGAAGATCCGGGAGCCCGTCTCGCTGAACTGGAAGCTTTCCGGATGACCCTTGAGCGGTATATCAGCTACCTTCATCCGGCTCGCCGGATCGATCGCTGCAAGGGCGCCCTTGCTGTAGCCGACGACGATTCGGTTGCGCCACGAATCGATCCGGATGTTGTCGGCGTCCTCGCCGAGCTCGATGCGGCCGGCCGGCGTGAAGTCCGGACCTTGGAACAGACGCACTGATCCGTCGCCGGCGTTGGCGACATAGAGCGTGCTCGTCGCCGCATGGTAGGCGATTCCCTGCGGCTCCCTCAGCGCCAGAAGCCGACGAAGGACCTTGCGCTCTTTCACGTCGACGACACCAACGCTGTCATTGCCGAGTTCGGCCACGAACAAGAGCTGCCGGTCGGCGTCGAAGGCGAAATGATCGATGCGGCCCGCCACCGCACCGAGCGGGATTTTCGCCTCGAGCACCAGAGGCGCCGGCTCTTCCGCCCGGCTCGCGGCCGTCAGCAGCATGCCGATCAAAGCTGCCAACATCGTCACGCGCTTCATCGCCGCCTCCTGACGAACGATCCCGCTGCCGACAAAACCCTAACGCAGGCCCGTGGCCTGGACATTGGCGACTACGCGGCAGCGCATTTCCTGCATCGTCAGGTGCCAGCCAAATAGTTGTGAAGCTGGGCGACGACTGCGGCCCCTTCGCCGATCGCACCGCCCACGCGCTTGACCGAGCCGGACCGTACGTCGCCAACGGCGAAAACGCCGGGGGCGCTGCATTGCAGGGACATCGGCTGCCCGACGGCGTTGTCCGAGCGGGCGCCCGGCGGCAGCGCCACATCTGCGCCGGTTTGGACGAAGCCTTTGGCATCGAGCGCAACGCAACCCTGCAGCCAGTTTGTCGCTGGATCGGCGCCGATAAAGCAGAAGAGATGAGGGATGGGCTTTTCGGTTTCGTTGCCCGTCGGCCGGTGACGCCACCGGATACGCTCGAGCTGGCCATTGGGCAATTCGGAGAGCGCCACGACCTCGGTATTCGTCAGCACTTCGATATTCTCTGTAGCAGCGATCCGCTCGACGAGATACTGCGACATGCTTTCGGCGAGGCTCGGCCCGCGCACCAGCATCCAGATCTTGTCGGCGTAGTCGCGCAAGAAGACAGCGGCCTGACCGGCCGAATTGCCGCCGCCGACCAGGACGATCTCCTCTCTTCTGCAGAGCCGCGCCTCAACCGGAGAGGCCCAGTACCAGACGCCGCGTCCCTCGAATTCGCTGAGATTGGGCACATTGAGCCGCCGGTAGCGCGCACCTGATGCAATCACCACTGCCGATGCATTCGCGCGGACGCCATCATCGAGTTCCAGTGCAAGGGGTTCCTGACTGCAGTCCAGGCGCGACACTTCGGCGGGAATGACCATCTCGGCGCCGAATTTCTGCGCCTGAACATAGGCGCGTCCGGTGAGTGCCTGGCCCGATATGCCCGTCGGGAACCCCAGGTAATTCTCGATGCGGGCACTCGCTCCGGCCTGTCCGCCGAACACCCGTGCGTCGAATACCACGACGGAAAGGCCTTCCGATGCCGCATAGACCGCCGTTGCGAGACCGGCGGGTCCCGCCCCCACGATGGCGACATCGTAGGTTCGACCTTGCTGATCGATCCGCACCATGCCCAGCGCACGCGCCAGTTGCGCCTCGCTCGGGTTCTTGAGAATTGCCCCCTGGGGACAGACGGCCAGCGGCAGGTCCTTTGGATCCGGCGCATATTTCTGGACCAGCTCCGCGGCATCGTGATCCGTTCTCGAATCGAACACCTGATACGGATAGGCGTTGCGCGTCAGGAAGCCTTGTAGACGCACCACGTCGGGCGCGTCCTCGGGCCCGATCAGGACCGGGCCGCCGGCACCTGCTTCGATCAGCAGGACGCGGCGCAGGATCAACGCCCGCATGATGCGGTCGCCCAGTTCGGGCTCGACGACCATCACGGTCCGCAGATTCTCCGGCGGGATGAGAAGCGCCTCGACGTCTTCGATGCCGTGGACATCGACCAGCGCCGGCCGGCCCGCGAGCTGTCCCACTTCAGCGACGAAATCGCCGGGTCCCAGCTCGACGATGGGCGCGGTATGCCCCAGCGGGTCGCGCCGCGTCACCTTCACGCGACCGGCTTTGAGGACGAACATGCCCGGCGCGGTCTCGCCGGTCACGAACAGCGGCTTTTCCTTGCCGTAGCGCCTCACCTCGCCGAAGCGGCCGAGCCGATCGATTTCCGCTGGCCTGAGTTTCGGGAACATTCTTTCATTGAGCGGATCGATCGTCGGCATGGTTCGTCCTCGTGCGTTCAACCTAAACCCAATCCGGAGATCGGCAAAGTCAGCGCGTGGCCAGCGGCTGCTTGCGCGCGGGCGGAGAAAAGGCACGGTCCAATTCGGCCAGATCGGCCGCCGAAAGACGAATATCGAGGGCCGCGCGGTTCTCCCGAACATGAGCAAGCCGGCGCGCCTGCGGGATCGCGCAAACGTTGGGCTTGCGCAGTACCCAGGCAAGCGCAGCCTGCACCGGTGTCGCCTGGTGCCGCGCGGCGACCAATCTGACAGACGAATGGACCAACAGCCGTCCCTGCTCGATCGGCGAATAGGCCATGATCGGTATGCTCCGGCGCTCACACCATGGCATGAGATCGAATTCGATGCTGCGGTATCGCATATTGTAGAGCACCTGGTCAGTGCTGACTTGCCCGCCGCCTGAAACAGCGATGAGCTCTTCCATATCGGCGACATCGAAGTTGCTGACGCCCCAGTTGCGAATTTTGCCTGCGCCCATCAACGTGTCGAACGCTTCGACGGTGCCTTCCAGGGGCACGGCGCCGCGCCAATGCAGCAGGTAGAGATCGATCTCGTCGACGCCGAGCCTCTTCAGAACTCCGCTCGCAGGCATCGATCGTTCCACGAAACGTCGCATGCTGAGGGAGCACCTTGCTGACCAGGAAAACCTCGTCGCGCCGTCCCTCGATCGCTTCTCCCACAAGTTCTTCGGAATGACCGTTGGCGTACATTTCAGCAGTATCGATCAAACCCATGCCGAGCTCGATGCCGAGACGCAACGCGGCGATCTCCTCGGCCCGCCGGTGCGGGTTTTCGCCGACGTGCCATGTACCCTGTCCGAGCACGGGAATGGCTTCACCCGATGGAAGACTGACGGTGCGAACCGCGGTGGATACGACCATGGCATGCTCCTGCGTCGAATGCGCCCAAGGTTCTTCCGCGCCGATCACGACCAGGGACCCTGGACGTCGCGTGCCGTCCAGCGGTAACGCCGCTCGCGATCGGCAATGCTTGGTCGTGTGTGGATGTTCATCGGGGCACGGCGCGTTGGTTGGGGGCCTGGTCGAGAATCTCACTATGCGCGGCGGCCCCAGAGCCCGCATTGATAGCCATCAATAAGGGTTCGCCAAGGCAAGGGCCGAACACCTCGATCGACCGCTGACCATGTTCCGTCCGCGGGTTTTTCACCTCGGGATCGATGATTCCGAAGCCCTTGGCAAGTGCGACGCTGAGGCACCGGCGAACCCACGATTACGTGGAATCACGGTAAGGGAATTTGCCAAGTTTCTAGCGACGCAAACTTGCGCAAAGCTGACCACGTTAAGCCGGATCGGACTGGCCCGTACGTTTCGCAAGGAGTTGCCGAAATGAACACAACGCCCTTCCCGAACACGCTCGCCGGCCCTCGTCACGCTATGCCTACCACTCCGCACCCGCTGCAATGTCTCGATGCCATCGCGGCGATCAGACCCTGTCACCGGCGGCAGGAAATCTGTCGCCAGGGCCAGGCGGCAAACACTTGGTACTGCGTGCTTTCCGGCGTGGCCTTGCGCTGCGTCAACAAATCAGACGGACGGCGCCAGATCGTTGACCTGCTTTTGCCCGGTGATTTCTTTGGGCTCGCGACCGGCAACGAATACGACTATTCGGTCGAGTCAGCGGCACCATGCACAGTCATTGCCGCGTATGCGCGCAAGCAGGTCGAGAGCCAGGCCGACTCCAACCCACAGTTGGCGCGCGAACTCCGGCAGATCACCTTCGACCGGCTATCTCGTCTACAGGAGCAGCTAATGATTCTGGGCCGCGTCACCGCCCAGGAAAAAGTCGGGGCCTTTCTCCTGGCAATGGCGGACCGTCTTTCGAACGGCCACAGCGATCGCGTCACGCTACCAATCTCGCGATACGACATTGCGGACTATCTGGCGGTCTCGGTTGAAACCGTGAGCCGAGCGCTGAGCGAACTCAAACAGCGCGGCCTGATCCGATTTACCGGAACCCGCATCATCCAAATCATGGACCGGGAAGCGCTTGAGGATGGCGAAGCATGACGAAGTGCTGGGGCGGGCGCCGCAAGCACAGCAAATATCCGCTCACCCCCGCTCTGCAAGGCTCGCAAGAACCGAAAGCCGGACAGCCTGGGCGAACTGCTGCACGCCCAAGCGGTCCATCATACGGGAGCGGTGAACCTCGACCGTGCGCACGCTGATACCGAGATCGAAGGCAACGACCTTGTTTGGCTGCCCGGCCACCAGCGCCTCGAGAACCTGCCGCTCGCGTGGACTGAGCGTATCGATCAGCGCTGCCGCCGCAGCAATATCATCGGTTCGGCCCTTCACCGCCCCGGTCTTCAGCGCGGACTCAATCGCCGCCAACAAGTCGTCGTCGCTGTAGGGCTTTTCAATGAAGTCCACAGCTCCCGCCCTCATCGCTCGGACCGCGGTCTGCACGTCGCCTTGAGCCGTCATCACAATGACCGGCAAGTGCGGGTTTATCAGCAGAAGGCGAGCCTGAACCTCGAAGCCGTCCATCTCCGGCATGCGAAGATCCAGCAGAACGCAGCCCATGGGCAAGTCGCCCGCGGCGCCGAGGAATGCCTTTGGCCTGGCATACGACGTCACCCGGAAACCGACCGCGTCCAGTAGCCGCTCCAGCGACCGGCGGATCGCCGGGTCGTCATCAATAATATAAATGGACCGCTCGGTGGCCATCTTGCGACTTATCGTTCCAACGGGATGGGCAGCGTCACGCGAAAGATCGCTCCGCCGCCGCAATTCGGCTCATATCGCAGCTTGCCGCCGTGGGCCTCGACGATCGAACGGCAGATCGAGAGGCCCAATCCCATGCCATTGCTTTTTGTGGTGTGAAATGGCTCGAAGAGGTTTTCGGCAATATAGTCCGGCAGACCCGAGCCACGATCTGCTACGGCGATCTCAATCGAACTCGTCACCGAGCCGCGCCGTGGCCACGTCCAACTCGCGCCACTCGCTGTGCGTCATCGCCTCATGCGCATTGCGTATCAGGTTGAGCATGACCTGTTGCAGTTGAATTCGGTTCGCCCACACCGCCTCGGCGCGCGGATCGAAGCTCAGCCGGACCTGTACGCCGAGCGCTCCGTTTCCCGCGGAGGCCAGGTCACTGGCCTCGCGGATCAAGTCGGGCAGGTTTTCCATCCGCATTTCCGTCTCGCCGCGCGTAACGAACTCGCGTATACGCCGAATGATCTCGCCGGCGCGGAGCGCCTGATCGGCGGCTTCGTCAAGGACATCGCGTACGGTGTCGACCCTGTGCGCGCCGTTTGACATCATCCGGCGCCCAGCGTTGACCGAATTGGTGAACGCGGTCAGCGGTTGGTTCAATTCATGCGCCAGCGCGCCAGCCATCTGACCCGCTGCGCTCAGCCGCGACGCATGAAGCAGCTCCAATTGCAGCTCCTGCGCTCGGACATCCGCGCGTACGCGCTCCTCAGCTTCGAGCCTCAGTCGTTGGAGCGCGTCCGCCAATTCCAATGTCCGTTCCGCCACCCGCTGCTCCAACGATTCGTTGAGGCGTCGAAGATTCTCTTCAAGCTTCTTCTGACCCCTGAGGTCGCGGCTCACGGTCGCCATGTTCATGGGGCGGCCCGTGCGCAAGTCGTCGATGCGGAACCAATCGACCAGGAAGGGAATGATTTCTCCAGTTTTGAAGTGCCGGAAATTGAGCTCGCCAAGCCAGCGTCCAGTCCTCAACACCAGCGGCATGAGCTCGCGATGTGCCCGAGTCCGCTCATCGGGAGCCAGGAAATCGAAAATGCTAAGCGTCTGCACTTCCTCAATTCCGGAAAGCCCCAGTAGCTCGCAGCCCGCCCTGTTGAGATATTGCGACGTGCCGTCCAGATGCGAGAAACCAACGAACTCGGACGACCGCTCGATCAGGCTCACCAGACGACGTTGCTCAGCCTCCACGTGCCAGCGTTGCATGGCGAGTGACGCCTGGTTCGCCGCAATTCCGAGAAGTAGCCGATGCGTCTCGCTGGGAAATTGCGGATTGACGGAACCTGCGACAATCCCGGCGTCGCCGCCAAAGCCGATCGACGCCGCCATGATCCGCAACGTTCCTTTCCCGAGCGGGTTCTCGATGGCGAATATCTGCTCGCGGCTTCCGAGCCACGCCCTGCGGAGGATTCGTTCGATGTGAACAGATGACCCAGCGGGTACCGTCTGGCTCGTGCGCATCACGTCTGCTGCAGTTTCGTCGCGCAGCCCCGGCACAGACACATAAATGACATCCGCATTGAGCATCGAAAGCAACGCGGCCGCCACACTGTCGGCGATCTGCAGCAAGTTGTAGTCTTTCCAAACTGCCGGCAGCGTCGAAAGCGCCACGAGATCGCGGATGCAGCGCCTGAGCTCCTGCGGCTCGGAAAGCTCATCGACCCTGGGCATGTCGCCTGACCCTATAATCGGAGCGCATCGGATCTTCCCCGCCTGTCCCCAACGCAGAAGCAGAGTACAGAAATTCACCTCTGGAACTGCCGGGTGGCGACGGGCCATCCGCGGTTGCGATGCCTTTTGGCTTTGCACAGGCCGAAGGTGTTATTTTTCTTTTTTGGTTCGTCGAGGTAAACCCACACGACGCGGAACCCAGCATCCCCATGCTAAGCGCAACACTATGCCATCCAAGCCAATTGTCCACAGCGCATCCGCCCGGCGCCGTATGTGTCCGTTATCGAACAAACGGCTCATCACAATATTCGTTGCCCCGGGTTTATCACAATGGGAATTGACCCGGTGCGAAAGGGCAGGCGACCCGTCCCGTCCTACGGCACATCGACCGCCTCAGTTCGATGGCGTTCCAGTGCCCACAATCACCACCCAATTCGGCGGATCGCAGGCCGGCAAGCCTTTCGTCAATCCGATCCTCGGAGGTGACGCTTTTCGAACGTCATTCATGGTTTGGTGGCGCCGTCGAGACCGCGCCTGCCGCTTCCGCTGAGCTCCCTGTCGGCGCCGGTTCACGTCGTTTGCGCTTCTTGCAGGACGCACAGCAGAGCCGATGGTCGCGCAGACGCGCATCGGTTAGTGTCAGATTTCGTGGCTGGTATCATGAAAATGATGATTACGTAAAATTGCTTAATCTGCCTGGCGGCAATCTCGCTTTAAGATTCCGATATCGCTCGGCCGACACTGTTGGCGCGTCTCGGGAAGCGGAGGCAAAGCGATGGCAGAATTCACGAAGTCGCTCGACGCCGCAGCCAGGCGAAAGATCGACGCCATCCTGCAGCGGCTGAGCAATTCCAAGGATGTCGATGCGGACCTGCTGCAGGTTCTCGATATCGCGCTTGGCATAACGCGCGCCGACATGGGCACGCTGCAGCGCTACGACGAAAGAAGCGACTGCCTGAGAATTGTTGCCAGCCGCGGATTTTCAAGCGAAGCCCTGGACTTTTTCGCCATCGTGCGCCGAGACACCAACACCACATGCGCTGCCGCGCTCACGCGACGCATGCGTGTGTTTGTCGAAGACGTCTCGACGAGCTACCTCTTTGTGGGCACGCGCGAGCTCGATGTGCTGCGTGCCTGCGGCATTGCTGCCGCACAGTCGACGCCGCTCATCAGCAGCAACGGCCACCTCTGGGGCGTGTTCACAACGCACTTTGAAAAACCGCAGATCGAGAGCGCGTTCGACCTTGCTCCGCTTGATCGGCTCGCCGTCCAGGTCGCGGACAGCCTGGAGCGACGAGAGGGCCTGGTGCCGAGCCGCTGGATGAGCAATTCACCGGAACTCAGAAAATAACGCACGAGATCGAATTCGGAGGCCAACATGAATTCCACTGCCGCACCCATTCCTTTTGGACGATCCATGCTGCGCGAGCACCGCCATGTCTGCGCGTTCTTCAATTCAGCGGTGGAGGAATACGAGACGCTGCTGCCGTTCGTCTGCGACGGCATCAACTGCGGCCAGCGTGCGTTTCATGTCCTCCCTGCCCAGCACAGGGAGGATCACCTCAATTGGTTGCGCTACGCCGGCATCGACGTCGAGAAGGCGACGAAAAGCCGCCAACTCGAAGTCGCGCTGCCGGAGGAAACCTATCTCAAGACCGGACGCTTCGACAAGGATGCCATGCTCATCCTGATCCGGGAAGCCTTGAAGGCCGGCACCGAACTCGGCTTCCCGTTGACACGGATGATCGCGCACGCTGAAACGGCTGTAGACGACTGGAAGAGCGGCATCGAATGGGTCGAATACGAGATGCGACTCAATAGCGTACTGCCGAATTACGACGACCCGGTGATCTGCACCTTCGACGTCAATCTGCTGACGGCGCCACATGCCGTCGATATTTTGCGAACGCATCCTATGGTCATCATCGGCGGCGTCTTGATGGAGAACTCGTTCTTCACGAACCCGCAGGACTTTATCCGCGAGGTGCAGTCGCGAACCGGACCCAACCAATCCTATCGGGGATAGCCCGACGAAGCTTCAAGTCCGTGTTTGACGATCGCCAGAACTGCTGGCGCTTGTTGACCATGATCGCGAAGGGCAAACGCCTCAGGCCCCATCTGCCTCAGGCGCCACCTGATTGTCATGGGCGGCCATGGCCATTCACGCCTGCGCGAACGGCTGCTGGGCGGCGCGACCCGAGCCGCACGACGGCGTTCCTTCGCGCCGGCATTGCGCAAACTCAGCGCAATCGCGGCAATCGGCTGAGGCATTGACCTTCATCAACCACCTCATTCGATCGACATTCGGGTTTTTGAGAGGTGGAGATCGCCAATCCGCAGTTCCGGGCCAAGGCGCGACGATCGAATGCGCAACTCGCACCCGTCAATCAGCTTCAGACGTCGCATCCATATTGATGGCCATCAAGGCTTGCCGATGCCTTCTCAGCCTATTCTCCGTCGCCGCCTGGGCATCGATGAATGTTTCGGCGCCAAGACCTACTGCCTTGAACCAAGGAGATTAGCCATGCCAGCAGGCAATCGCGCCATCACATTCGTTGGACCCCATAAGATGGAGCTCCAGGACAAAGGATACCCGAAGCTACAGGACCCGAAGGGCAGGAAGATCGAGCACGCCGTCATCCTCAAGATCGTTACGACGAACATCTGCGGCAGCGACCTGCATATCTACAACGGCCGCTTCGCGGCGCCGACGGGAATGCTGATGGGCCATGAGAACACCGGCGAGGTGGTCGAGGTAGGCTCGCATGTCGAGCGCATCAAGGTCGGCGATGTCTGCTCCGTGCCCTTCAACGTGGCTTGCGGCACATGCCGAAACTGCAAGGAACGCCACACGGACGTATGCCTCAACGCCAATGAGGAACTCGGCTTTTGCGGCGCTTACGGCTTCAATCTTGGCGGCTGGCAGGGCGGCCAAGCCGAATATATGCTGGTACCGTGGGCGGACTTCCAGTTGCTGAAATTCCCCGACAGGGAACAGGCCATGGAAAAGATCAGGGACCTCACCCTGCTCTCGGATATTCTGCCTACCGGGTATCATGGCTGTGTCGAGGCGCGGGTTGGAACGGGTTCCACCGTGTACATCGCCGGCGCCGGGCCGGTCGGCCGCTGCGCCGCCGCCAGCGCGCAGCTTCTTGGAGCGTCTTGCATCATCGTCGGCGACCACAACAAGGCCAGGCGCGATTTGGTGAAAAAGGCCGGCTACGAAGTCGTCGATCCATCAGGCACCACCCCTGTCGCCGATCAGATTGAAAAAATTCTCGGCACGGGCTCTCGCTGGGTCGACGCGGCTGTGGATTGTGTGGGCCTCGAGTGCCACGGCTCTGGGCCGGACGGCAGTTCCAAGAACATCGAGGAAGCCGTCATCAACACGTTGATGGAAGTGATCAAGCCTGCCGGGGCCATGGGCATCCCCGGCGTCTACACCAACCTCGATCCCGGTGCTCCCTCGGAACTCAACAAAAAAGGCTTGATGGCCTGGGGCTTTCCCGGAGCCTGGGTAAAGTCGCCGACATTCACAGCCGGTCAATGCCCCGTCATGCACTACAACCGCGATCTGATGATGGCAATCCTGTGGAACAGGATGCCTTACCTGACGCCGCTTCTGAACACCGAGGTGATCCCGCTCGAGCGGGCAGTCGAGGCATATCAAATCTTCCATGACGGATCTCCAAGAAATTCGTGATCGATCCGCACAACATGACCAAGCTGATGTCGCCCGGTTGAACTGGATAGCCTGCGGACTGCCTGCGCGAACGATGCCGGACGCATCGGAACCGGCTCATGATACTGACTGATCGCCGCTTCAGCGCGCATCCGCCGGTGGAGTCCGATTGTCGCGCGGACTTGATGGCCATCATTGTCTTCGGAACTCTGCGCGGCTGTCATGCGTTTCCGTGTAGCGGCTGGTGAAAATGCTAGAAAGCGACAAGCTTCGTTCTCCAAAAGCCGCGGAAGAGGCTCTGCGGGGCTTCGTCCGCGTGCGCGGCGCCCGCGAGCACAATCTCAAGAACGTCGATGTCGAGATCCCGCGCGACGCGCTGGTCGTGTTCACCGGCGTCTCCGGCTCGGGCAAGTCGTCGCTGGCGTTCGGCACGCTCTACGCCGAGGCGCAGCGGCGCTACCTCGAGTCGGTCTCGCCCTACGCCCGGCGGCTGTTCCATCAGATGGCGGTGCCCGAGGTCGACGAGATCGACGGCCTGCCGCCGGCGGTGGCCCTGCAGCAGCAGCGCGGCTCGCCGACCACGCGCTCGTCGGTCGGCAGCGTCACCACGCTGTCGAACCTGCTGCGGATGCTCTACTCGCGCGCCGGCGACTATCCGCCGCGGCCAGCCGCATCTCGACGCCGAGTCGTTCTCGCCGAACACGCCGGAGGGCGCCTGCCCGCGATGCCACGGACTGGGTCGCGTCTACGACGTGACCGAACGCTCGATGGTGCCGGACGACTCGCTGACGCATTCGCGAGCGCGCGATCGCCGCCTGGCCGCCGGCCTGGCAGGGGCAGAATCTGCGCGACATTCTGATCACGCTCGGCTACGACGTCGATCGTCCGTGGCGCGAGCTGCCGAAGAAGGATCGCGACTGGATCCTGTTCACCGACGAGCAGCCGGTCGTGCCGGTCTACATCGGGCTTCGACGCCGAGGAGGCGCGACGGGCGCTCAAGCGCAAGGAGGAGCCGAGCTACCAGGGCACACTTCACCAGCGCCCGGCGCTACGTGCTGCACACCTTTGCCACGACGCAAAGCGCGTCGATGAAGAAGCGCGTGTCGCACTACATGGTGAGCACGCGACTGCCCGCTCTGCCACGGCAAGCGGCTGCGCCGCGAAGCGCTGTCGGTCAAGTTCGCGGGCTCGACATCGCCGAGATCTCGCGCATGCCGCTGGCCAGGCTCGCCGACCTCCTGCGCCCCTATGCCGAGGGCACCGCGCCGCGGCCTGGCCGAAGCTCGCGGCGGAACATCCGGAGAAGGCGCTCGTCGCCCAGCGGATCGCCGCAGGATCTCGGCGGCCGGCTCGACGGTGCTGCTCGATCTCGGGCTCGGCTACCTGTCGCTCGAACGCAGCACGCCCGACGCTTTCGCCCGGCGAACTGCAGCGCCTGCGGCTGGCGACGCAGGTGCGTTCGAATCTGTTCGGCGTCGTCTACGTGCTCGACGAGCCGTCGGCCGGGCTGCATCCGGCCGACACCGAGGCGCTGCTGACGGCGCTCGACCGGCTGAAGGCCTCCGGCAATTCGCTGTTCGTCGTCGAGCACGAGCTGGACGTCATCCGGCATGCCGACTGGATCGTCGACGTCGGGCCCGGCGCCGGCGAGCACGGCGGCGAGGTGCTCTACAGCGGTCCGCCCGCGGGCTTCGAGCAGGTCGAGCCATCGCAGACCCGCCGCTATCTCTTCGGCGACCAGCATCGCGCCAGACCGAACGCCGCGCTCGCCCAAGGGCTGGCTGCGGCTGCGCGGCGTCACGCGCAACAACCTGCACGAGCTCGACGTCGACTTTCCGCTCGGCGTGTTCACGACCGTGACCGGCGTGTCCGGCTCGGGCAAGTCGAGCCTGGTCAGCCAGGCGCTGGTCGAGCTGGTTGCCAAGCAGCTCGGCCAGCCCCTCCCGTCGACGACGAGAAGGCGACGAACTCGAGCGGACCGTCGTGACCACGCTGGGCGGCCGGATCGCGGGCGGCATGGAGGGGATCAAGCGCCTGGTGCTCGTCGATCAAAAGCCGATCGGCCGCACGCCGCGCTCGAACCTCGCGACCTACACCGGGCTGTTCGATCACGTTCGCAAGCTGTTCGCCGCCACGAAGGCGGCGCGCGCCCGCCACTACGACGCCGGTCGCTTTTCGTTCAACGTCGCCAAGGGCCGCTGCGAGACCTGCGAGGGCGAAGGCTTCGTGATGGTCGAGCTGCTCTTCCTGCCGAGCGTCTACGCGCCGTGCCCGACCTGTCACGGCGCCCGCTACAACGCCAAGACGCTGGAGATAAGTATCGCGACAAGAACATCGCCGACGTGCTCGGCATGACGGTCGATGCCGCCTGGGAGTTCTTCGCCGAGGAGCCGCACGTGCGCCGCTCGCTCGACGTCCTGCGCGAGGTCGGGCTCGGCTACCTGCGTCTCGGCCAGCCGGCGACCGAGCTTTCCGGCGGCGAGGCCCAGCGGATCAAGCTCGCCACCGAGCTGCAGCGCACGCAGCGCGGCGAAACGCTCTACGTGCTCGACGAGCCGACCACCGGGCTGCATCCGGCCGACGTCGAGAAGCTGATGGCGCAGCTCGACGGCCTCGTCGATGCCGGCAACACCGTGATCGTCGTCGAGCACGACATGCGCGTCGTCGCCGGCAGCGACTGGGTCATCGACATCGGCCCCGGCGCCGGCGACGAAGGCGGTCAGGTGGTCGCGGTCGGCACGCCCGCCGAGGTCGCGGGATCGCCCAAAAGCCGCACCGCGCCATACCTGTCGCGCTTCAGAGCCCGGCTCGCGGCCGACGCGTCAGCATCCAATCGCCTCGCGGCAGCTCAGTGAAATCGCGAAATCGCCGCCAAAGGCGGCGTCTGTCGGCCCGAAAGCTCGAGCATTCTTCGTCGCGGTTCGGTTCATTCCAGCCGGCGACGTTCGGCGTCTGAAGCCGCTCGAGGTTCGGCGTCTGAAGCCGCTCGAGCTGGAGAACGCCGAACAGGCGCTGACCGCGCTTCTGGATCACAAGCATTGTGAGGCTGAAGCATTGTGAGGCTGACGAACTCGCACTTTGATCGCCGCTGCTGCCCGGTCCCTTGATGATGACTTGTCTCATGGCCGCCTCGCCCAGTCCGGACTCCTTGGGCTAGCGGACCGCGGCAGGCCCCGTCGTGGATGGGCCCGCCGCGGGTCATTGGGTCATGGACTGATGGTGATCAGGTTTTCGACGCGCGAGACGCCGGGCACCTGCCAGGCGACCCGCTCCGCCTCCTGGCGCTCTGCCCAGGATCGAACGGAGCCGCGCAGCGTCACGGCGCCGCCATCGGTTTCGACGGTTATGCGATTGGCATCGAGCTCGGCGCTGCGACGAAGGAACGTCATCGATCTTGCGTCGAACCTCCACTGGCGGGACGCGCGGGCTGACCTGGATGAGGTTGGTCACCCCCTTGACGCCGCGCACGCGCCGAACGGCACGTTCCGCCCGCTCCTTCGCGTAGTTCCACTCGACCTGGCCTTCCAGCGTCAGCCAGCCATCGCGGGCGATGACGCGGATATGCTCGGAGGAATAGGGCAGTTCGGCCTGGACGGCGGAGACGGCGTCGCGGGCGATCTCCGGGTCCGGCCGCTGATTGAAGACAGGCAGGCGCACTTCGATGTCGTTGGCCACACCGGTTACGCCATTGACGCGCTTGACGGTGCGTTCGGCCTCCCATCTCTGGCTGTAGCTGCGGACGAAGCCGCTCAGGGTGACGACGCCGCTTTTGACGGCGACGGCGATGTCGGTGGCGTCGAGGTCGGGATTCAATCGGAGTTCTTCCTCAACGTCGCGCTTGATATCGATGTCGGATTTCATGGCTGGGCTCCTCGGGTCATTTCTCCAGGGTCGCTGCCGGTCCGCATCCACGGTTTGTCGGCACGCGCGCCTGCACCATGACGGGCCGCCTGTCGGTTCGCCCTGACGACTGTCAATTTCGAGTGCGTTGCCGTTCGTGCGGCGACCAACCCGCCGACGCATCTGCCCTTCACGCTCGCCGGACGGCCACCCGACGGGTTCGCAGATTGACGGTTGTCAAGGTTGCCGGCCCGCGAACGGTATTGAGTAGCATCGTAACGCGGCAGCAACGGAGGCAGACATGCCCAAGGTGATCGGCATCGATCTCGGAACGACCAATTCCTGTGTCGCCGTGATGGAAGGCAGACAGGCGAAGGTGATCGAAAACGCCGAGGGAGCGCGCACGACGCCCTCCATGGTCGCCTCTCGGCAAGGACGGCGAGGTCCTGGTCGGCCAGCCAGCAAAGCGCCAGGCCGTGACCAACCCTGAGAACACCATCTTCGCCATCAAGCGCCTGATCGGCCGTCGCTTCGACGATCCCATCGTCGAGAAGGACAAGGCGCTGGTATCCTACAAGATCGTGCGCGGTGACAATGGTGACGCCTGGGTGGAGGCCAACGGCAAGAAATACTCGCCGTCGCAGATCTCCGCCTTCATCCTGCAGAAGATGAAAGAAACCGCCGAGCGTCATCTCGGCGAAAAGGTCACACAGGCCGTCATCACCGTTCCGGCCTATTTCAACGATGCCCAGCGCCAGGCGACCAAGGACGCCGGCAAGATCGCCGGCCTCGAGGTGCTGCGCATCATCAACGAGCCGACGGCGGCGGCGCTCGCCTACGGCCTCGACAAGAAGAAGGCCAGGCAAGATCGCCGTCTACGATCTGGGCGGCGGCACCTTCGACATCTCGATCCTCGACATCGGCGACGGCGTCTTCGAGGTCAAGTCGACCAACGGCGACACCTTCCTGGGCGGCGAGGACTTCGACAAGCGGATCATCGACTTCCTGGCCGATGAGTTCAAGAAACAGCAGGGCATCGACCTGCGCAACGACCGGCTGGCGCTGCAGCGCCTGCGCGAGGCGGCGGAGAAGGCAAAGATCGAACTCTCCTCGACAAAGGAAACGAGCATCAACCTGCCGTTCATCACGGCCGACCAGAACGGGCCCAAGCACCTCGACATCAAGCTGTCGCGCGCCAAGTTCGAGACGCTGGTCGACGACCTCGTGCAGCGCACGATCGGACCGTGCATGGCGGCGCTCAAGGACGCCGGGATCGACGCCAAGAAGATCGACGAGGTGGTGCTGGTCGGCGGCATGACGCGCATGCCCAAGGTGCAGGAGATCGTGAAGACCTACTTCGGCAGGGAGCCGCACCAGGGCGTCAATCCCGACGAGGTCGTCGCCATCGGCGCCGCGATCCAGGCCGGCGTCTTGCAGGGCGACGTCAAGGACGTGCTGCTGCTCGACGTGACGCCGCTGTCGCTCGGCATCGAGACGCTGGGCGGCGTGTTCACGCGGCTCATCGAGCGCAACACGACGATCCCCGCCAAGAAGAGCCAGGTGTTCTCGACCGCCGAGGACAATCAGCAGGCGGTGACGATCCGGGTCTTCCAGGGCGAACGCGAGATGGCGGCCGACAACAAGCTGCTTGGGCCAGTTCGATCTCGTCGGCATTCCACCGGCGCCGCGCGGCATGCCGCAGATCGAGGTCACTTTCGACATCGACGCCAACGGCATCGTCAATGTCTCGGCCAAGGACAAGGGGACCGGCAAGGAGCAGCAAATCCGCATCCAGGCGTCGGGCGGCCTTTCCGAGGCCGACATCCAGAAGATGGTGAAGGAGGCTGAGGCCCATGCCGAAGACGACAAGAAGCGCCGCGCTCTCGTCGAAGCCCGAAACCAGGCGGAAAGCCTCAGCCATGCGACGGAGAAGTCGCTGGCCGAGCACGGCGACAAACTCGCGGCTGCCGACAAGGCCACGATCGAGACAGCGCTGGCCGATCTCAAATCGGCGAGCGCCGGCGACGATGCCGGACAGATCGAGGCGAAGAGCCGCGCCTTGAGCCAAGCCTCCACCAAGCTGGGCGAAGCCGTCTACAAGGCCACGCAGCCACAGGGGGGCGGTGCCAGCGAGCAGGCGACGGCATCGCCGGGCGGCCCGGGCGACGACAAGGTCGTCGATGCCGAATTCGAGGAAGTCGACGACCAGAAGCGCTCCCGGGGCTAGGGCCGAAGTCAACGCACTGCCGGAGGGCGACCCATGACCGAGAAAGACGCCCAGACCCATCCTGCCGATGCCAAGCATGACAGTGGGGTAACCTCGCCTCCGCAGGGGGAGCCGGCCGTTGCGGATCTCACCGCGGAGTTGGCGGCGACCAAGGATCGCCTGCTGCGATCTCTCGCCGAACAGGAAAACGTTCGCGCCCGGGCCCGACGGGAGCGGGATGAAGCGGTTCGATACGCGGCAGCGGATTTTGCCGGCGACCTGCTGTCGTCGATCGACAATCTGGAGCGCGCGATCGCGAGCGTGCCGGAGGAACAGCGTTCGGAGCCCGCGGTCGCCGGACTGCTGACAGGGGTCGAAGCGACGCGGCGCGCCCTTCTCGACGCCTTCGCCAGGCATGGTCTCAAGCGCTTCGAGCCGATCGGCGAGCCATTCGACCCGCATCGCCACGAAGCGAGCTTCGAAGCCGTCGATGCGCGATACCCGCCGGGCAACCGTGATGAGCGTCATTCAGCCCGGTTACATGTATCGTGATCGCCTCGTACGGCCGGCGCTGGTCGGCATCAGCAAGGCATCCGATGCGCCTGACGGGACGCCGCCCTCGAAGACCGCCGTGCCGTAATCCCTGTCAATCGGCCGCTTCGTCGGACCGGTCGCGATGCCGAGTGAGCCAATAGACGCCACCGAGAGCCAGGATCGTGGCCGCGAGCGCCAGAATGTGCCAGGCATCGGCCTCGGCCAGGTCGAGGATAAGGACCTTTCGGCAGACGGCCAGAAGCGCGATCACCACCACTGCCTGAATCTGGACGACCCTGTCCTTGCGCTCCGCGACGACCAGGAGCGACTTCTTGAACTCAAGCGCGATGATCACGGTGAAGATCATGCCGAACACAGCCTGGAAGGCTGAATAGTCCGAGGGATCGAAGCTGCCGGATAAGACAAGGGCGAACAGAATTTTCAGGCTGAGATTCCACACGGCAACGACGACGACGATCGCGATAAGCGCCGTCAGGATCAGGATGACGACACGCTCGAAGCGCTGGTAGAGCGAAAGAAGCTTGAACTCCGCCCTGGCCGCCTTCAACTCGTCCTTGACCAACATCGATGCTCCCTCCGCTGGGCTCAGCCCTTCGGCAAAACTCTGCCGTATCGAGCATCAATGCCCCATCTTTCGCCGCAGGTTGCGGAAGCGTCCCGCTGGCCATCGCGTGTTCTCGGTATCCGATGAGCTCTGGGAGCTGATCCTCGGCGCTGATCGTCGCGACGATAATCCGCAGGCGCGCGCGATGAATTGACGGTCGTCAACGATGGCGGCGTCCGAACAGGGCATTCTTGCTCGCGAACTCCATGGTTTCGGACAAAGGAGAGAAAAATGCTCAACGAGATGATGCCCGAAGGGATGCCGCCCGCCGGCCGGCGTTTCGATCCCCTGCGCGAGATGCAGAGGACGCAGGCCGACCTGAACCGGGTGTTCGGAGGCCTGCGTTTCTATCCGGCAACGGAATTTCCGTCGATCAATCTCTGGACGAGCCCCGATGGCGCCATCATCGCAGCGGAGGTCCCCGGCGTTGCGTCCGAGGATCTCGACATCACGATCCAGCGCGACACCGTCACCGTGCGCGGCAACCGACCTGCAGAGCCGGCCGATGACAGTACCGTCGTGCAACGGCAAGAACGGCCGCACGGTCCCTTCGCGCGCACCATTGTCCTTCCCTTCCGGGTCGACGCCGAGAAGGCGTCCGCCAGGTTCGAGCGCGGCGTCGTTACCCTGACCTTGCCCCGACCCGAAGACGACAAGCCCCACCAGATCAAGGTGACGCGGTCCTGATGTCCGGCACCCGAAATAGGAGTTCGCGATGAACCAGATCACACCAAACGGACCGTCGGCCGCGACCGAGCTGACCAGCACGGCGCCAGTCTTCACCCCGCCGGCGGACATCCTGGAGAAGGGCGACACGGTCGTCATGCTCCTGGACGTTCCGGGCGCCGATCCGGCGAGCCTCGATGTCACGCTCGACAAGCGTATCCTGACGATCGCGGCTCGCGTGACGTCGGATGCGCCGCAGGGCTATGCGGCGGCCCACATCGAGTTCCGCGACGGCACCTATGAGCGCCGCTTCGTCTTTTCCGAACAGATGGACGGTGAGCGCATCGACGCCACCCTGAAGGACGGCGTGCTTCGCCTGACCATCCCCAAGGCGGCCGATACAGCCGCCAAGAAGATCAGCGTCAAGGCAGAATAGACAAAGGAGGACGACATGCGCGTGACCGATCTGATCCCCTGGAAGTCCGCGCGGGGGTCCGCGCCCGCCGCACGTAGCGAGCGCGGCGAGCGTGACGCCGTTGCGGCACTCCAGAACGACGTCAACCGTGCCTTCGCCGATTTCCTCCGATTGTCCAACGTGCCCTTCTCCCCCTTCTCCGGCTGGCCCGGTTCGTTCCTGGACAATTCAGGCGTCCAGGTCGACGTCGCCGAAACCGACAAGGAGGTGAAGGTCTCGGCGGAATTGCCAGGCGTGGACGAGGCGGACATCGACGTCCGCGTGAGCGACGGCATGCTGGTCATCAGCGGTGAGAAAAAGGCCGATCGCGAAGTCGGTGAGAATGGCTATGTCCTGCACGAGCGAAGCTTCGGTCGCGTCGAGCGAATCGTGCCTCTGCCGGACGGCATCGATCCGAGCGCCGCACAGGCGAGCTTCAAGAGCGGCGTCCTGACCGTGACGATCCCGAAGACGGCAGAGGCGCAGAGCGGCGCCAAGCGCATACCGGTGCGATCCAACTGAGGGGCTGGGCGGACGACCCGCCTGCGCTCGGCTCCCCCGACGATCCTCCCCCAACTCAATGCGGCGCTGTCCCGATGGCGCCGCATTATTTTTCCCGCTATCACGGGCACTCTCGCGAACAAGGGATGGCCATCGATGAGCGTGTTGCCCCGCGTGACGGAGCTGACCAGGGAACGGATTTCGCGGGAATTCGACGACCTCGGGCCGGATGCCTGCATGGCCGAGATCGAGGCGGACCTGCGCCAGCATAATCCCGAATTGCTCGACATGGCTTCCCGCTGGGCGGCGGGCAGCGGCGCAGCGAGCAGCCTCATGACGGCGTTCGGCATGTTCTACAGGCTGCTGGCCTCGGAAGCACGCGCCCGGCTGGACTTCAGGCAGCCTTTACCTGCTGCCGCGCGTTTCCGTCGAGGCCCGCGACGCGATCGTCGAGCGCATCGACCGCACCGATGGCGAGACGTTCACCCACGAGGCGATCGACAATCTCGAGACCCGCAATCCCGAACTTCTGCAGATGGCTCACGGATATGCGTCGCGGCGGCCGGACTATGGCCGGACGATGCAGGGGTTCGCCCTCCTCCATGAGGCCTTGCTGATCCAGTCCCGACGCGATCAGGCCAATAGACACTGAGCAGTCGCATCGGGTCGGGTTCACCCCCCGAATCTGACGGCCGTCAAGGCAGGCCGGACATCGGCCATCTAGTCTTGCTCCCGCTGCCCCAGCCCGCCGCTTCGCGCTGGCAGGCGCAGTTGACCCCCCAGCACGGGAGAAGCAGATGAAGACGGATAGTGACATCAAGCGCGACGTCGAAGCGGAGCTCAGATGGGATCCCGACATCGATTCAACTGACATTGCCGTCGCCGTGAAGAGTGGCGTCGTCACTCTGGCCGGCTTCGTGAACAGCTACTCCCAGAAGTACCAGGCCGAAGCGGATGTGAAGCGCGTCTCCGGCGTCGTCGGCGTCGCCAACGACATCACGGTCCGCCTTCCGTCGGGCGCCGAACGGCCGGATCCGGATATCGCCCGCGACGCAGTAGCCGCGCTCAAGGCGGAACTCCCGTATTCCTCCGCGAACATAAAGGTGGTCGCCAAGAACGGCTGGCTGTCGCTCGAAGGAAACGTCGAGTGGAACTACCAGCGCACCCGCGCCGAGGACGCGGTGCTGCGGATCAAAGGCGTCAAGGGCGTCAGCAACCTGCTTGTCGTCAAGCCCCGCGTGGTTGCCTCCGAGATCAAAAGCAAGATCGAGGATGCCCTTCGCCGCAACGCCGAGCTCGATGCCAAGCGCATCACCGTCGAAGCCGTCGGCAGCGAGGTGATCCTGAAGGGCGCGGTCCGGTCGTGGGCCGAGCGGGAGGAGGCCGAACGCGCCGCTTGGCGGGCGCCCGGAGTCACCAAGGTCGAAAATCGCATCACCGTCGGCGCGTGATGCGCGATCGTGGCCTTCAGGACCGCGAGCGTCCGCTTGCTCCTACTCATCACCGAGCGAGCGCTCGCGGTCCGAGAGAGCATGACGACGTCCCCCTCGAGCGCCCCTGATCAGCCGGTAGCGGCAGCCTGAAGCCGACCGACGCCATGACCGAGCACCTGCTGGCTCAAAGCCTGTTGCTGATCCTGGCATCCGCCCTTGCCGTCGGCTTCTTCGCCGCGTCGCGCATGCCGGCCGCCATGGGCTATCTCCTGGCGGGCCTGGCGATCGGACCCTATGGCCTGAACCTCGTGGCGCCCGGTGACGATACGAGGTTCCTGGCCGAGCTCGGCCTGATCTTCCTGATGTTCATGGTCGGGCTGGAGTTCTCGTTGGCCACGCTGCTCGCCGCCCGCACCGACGTCCTGCTGGCCGGCAGCCTGCAGGTGGCAGCGACGCTGGCGGCGATCGCCGTGGCGCTGTGGTGGCTCGGGCTCGATCTCCGCCTTGCCATCCTGCTGGGGGGCGCCGCGGCGATGTCATCGACCGCCGTCGCCGTGAAGCAACTCGCCGAACAGGGCGAGATCTCCAGTCAGCACGGCCGTTTCGCCATCGGCATCCTGTTGTTCCAGGATCTCGCGACGATCCCCCTCCTTGTCGCCGTGGACAGCTGGTCAAGGCAGGCATCGGTCGACCCCTTCGATCTCGTGCGGCGTCTCGGGCTGGCGGCGATCGCGCTCGTAGCCGTCGCCATCATTGCCCGGCCGCTTGTCCGCACGGTTCTAGCGGGCGCTGCCCGATCCCATTCGAGCGACCTGTTCCTCCTGACGGCGCTTCTCGTGGCGCTGGGCGCCGCTTACTTCGCCCATCTCGCGGGCCTTGCCTTGCCGATCGGCGCGTTCATCGCCGGCATGGTGATCGGCGGCAGCGACTTCCGGCATCGCGTCGAAGACGATTTGCGCCCGTTCCGCGACATCCTCGTCGGCCTGTTCTTCGTCACGGTGGGCATGGCGATCGACCTGCGACTGATCGTCGTTTCTCCCGGCGCGATCCTCGCCTGGTGCCTGGTCCTTGTCTTCGGCAAGGGCCTTGTCAGCTTCGTCGTCGGGCTCGTGCTGCGCCGGCCCGCCGCCATCGCGCTGCGCGTCGCCGTCATCCTTGCCCACGGCGGTGAATTCGGCCTGCTGCTGGTGACCTTGGCCATAAACAGCGGCCTGCTGCCGTCCGCAATCGGTCAACCGGTCCTCATTGCCCTTGCATTGACCATGGGGCTGGCACCCCTCCTGATCCAGCACGGTGGCCTCGTCGAGCGTCTGGTCGGGCACTCGCGCGCCCGCACCGCCGCAACCGAGGGTGCTATCCGGACAGTGGGTGCTTCGCTGGACCGACACGTTCTGTTGTGCGGATGCGGAAGGGTGGGACGCCTTGTCGCGACCGCGCTGGAGGCGGCGAAAATACCGTACATCGCCATCGAGTCCGACCTCGCCCGTTTCAAGGAAGCACAAAGACAGGGCCACACGATTGTCCACGGCGACGCCGCGCATCACCGGATCCTGGCCACCGCCGGCCTCGCCAAGGCCAGGCTGGTCGTCATCACTTTCGACCGCCACGCCGCCGTCGAGCGCATCCTGAAGTTTGCGCACGAGGGGGAGGCAGCCATTCCCTGCATGGTGAGCGCCGCCGACGATCGCGACATCACCTCTCTTGTCGCGGCCGGAGCGACCGTCGTTTTCCCTGAAAATCTCGCGGCCGGTCTCGCGCTCGCCGATCAAACGCTTCTGCTTTGTGGGCTCACGCAACAGGAGGCGGGACAGATCATCACCACGCTCCGCGCCGAGCTCAATCCGGAGCTGCGGGAACGGGTCGGCATCTGACGTCGTGCGACGCGCAATCTCGCAGCGATGGCGCCGAAGTTGACGATCGTCAACGTCATCGCCGCGACCCGAAGGTACGGTGACCCACATCGACCCCCGCAAGAGCCCCCCACAGACCGAAGAGGCGCCCCATGGCCTGGTTCCAGTCACTCGATCCCCAGCTCGCGAACGCAAAGAACGCGGTGCTCGCAGACAATTGGTGGGCCGTCGCGCTGCGCGGAGTCCTGGCGATCCTGTTCGGCATCGTGGCCTTCGTCGCACCAACGGCGACGATGCTCGCGCTCGTGCTCTTTTTCGCCGCCTACAGCCTCCTCGATGGCATCCTGAGTGTCGTGCTGGCCGTGCGCGGCGCGCGCAAGGGCGAACGCTGGGGATGGCTCTTGCTCAACGGCCTGCTCGGGATCGCGGTCGGTGTCCTGGCGGCGCTGTGGCCCGGCATTACCGTGCTCGCCTTCGTCTTCATGATCGCGGCTTGGGCGCTGCTGTCGGGCGGCCTGATGCTTGGCGCCGCCATCGGCCTCAAAGCCAGCCACGGACGCTGGCTGCTGGTGTTCGGGGCGATCGTGTCGCTGGTTTATGGCGTGCTTCTATTGGCCGCCCCGCTGATCGGCGCCCTGGTGCTCACCTGGTGGGTGGGCGCGCAGGCACTGGTGTTCGGCGTGATCCTGATCGCCCTCGCCTTCAGGCTCCGCGAACATCGGGGCGAGCATGCGCCCAACGCCATGGCGGCCCCCGGTTGAATCCCCGGTTGAATCAAGGAGATCGTCATGGCCGACATCCTCACCAAGGGAACGCGTGCTCCGGGCTTCACCCTGCACGTCACGCCGGATCAGACCCTGTCACTCGACGAGTTCGCCGGCAGGCGTGTGATCCTGGCCTTCTACCCGGCCGACTGGAGCCCGGTCTGCGGCGACCAGATGAGCCTCTACAACCATGTCCTGCCCGAGTTCCGCAGGCACGGCGCCGAGCTCCTCGGCATTTCCGTCGACGGCGCCTGGTGTCACCAGGCCTTCGCGCACGATCGCAATCTGCATTTCGCGCTGCTGGCGGATTTCGAGCCCAAGGGCGCTGTCGCCAAATCGTATGGCGCCTACCGCAACGGCGATGGCGTGGCCGAGCGTGCGCTGTTCGTGATCGACGAAAAAGGCACGATCGCGTGGAGCTACTGCTCGCCGATCGCGATCAATCCGGGCGCTGACGGCATCCTGGAGGCGCTCGAGGCCCTGCCGTCATGGGAGAAGAAAGATGGCGAAGCTCAAGGTTCCCGTAGCGTCGCGTGACCACATCCTGGGCGACGACAACGCGCCCGTGACGGTCGTCGAGTATGGCGACTACCAGTGTCCCCACTGCGCCGCCGCGCAGCCCGTCGTTGCGGATATCTTGCTGCGCCTGGGCGACCGGCTTCGCTTCGTCTTTCGGCATTTCCCGTTGATCGAGATCCATCCCGTCGCCGGTCCGGCCGCGGAGGCGGCGGAATTCGCCGGCAGCCGCGGCCAGTTCTGGCAGATGCATCAGTCGATCTTCGCCAACCAACCGCGATTGAGCGTGCCGCTGCTCGTCGCGCTCGCGGCGAACCTGAAACTGTCGCCGGTCGACCTGCGCGACGCCCTCGCGGCAGGCAGCTTTGCGGAAAAGGTCCAGGGCGATTTCACCAGCGGCGTGCGAAGCGGCGTCAACGGAACGCCGACGTTCTTCGTGAATGGCATACGGCACGACAGCCCCTATGGCGTCGCCACCCTTGCGTCGGCGATCGACCAGGCGATGCATGCCGTCGCCGCGTGACCAACGCTCATCCCGGAACCGCTTCCTTGGGCGACCCAGGTGTCGCCAGGTCAAACCGAAGAGGAGACAGACATGATCAAATCAGCGACCTGCATGGCTTTCATCGTCGCACTTATGGCGTACGGTGCAGCTCCAGCATCGGCCCAGGTTCCCGGCGATCAGCCGATCGTCGGTCTTTCGTTGGAGAGCTCGACACCGATCGTCGCCAAAGTGGCGGGCGTTGACCCGAGTGGCGGCACGGTGACGTTGACGCTCGCGAGCGGCGCCACCGAGACCCGAAAAGTCAGCAGCGTGGTGAATCTGGGCCAGGTGAAGGTCGGCGACGTGGTCAACGTGACGTACAAGGAGCGTCTGACTTTCATCGTCTCCGAGCCCAATGCCAAGACGCCGTCCGGCTACCAGGACGTGGCAGAGGTGGCCATGGAGCATCCGCAATGGACGATCGGCGCCGCGGCGGCTCGGGATGTGCGCAACTTCTACGTCGTTGCCGTCGACCCGGCCGCCGGGACAATCACGATGGTCGAACCGGAGGGTGGCCCAGTTCACACGTTCAGCGCGACCGATGCGGCCGCGCAGGCGCAGTTGCCGCGCATCAAGCCGGGCTACAAGTTGACGATTATCGATTTGCAGGCCGTGATCGCCGCCATTGAAAAGAGAACATAGCGGCGACGGTGAAGAAGCGAACCCGTTGCGGCGAAAGCTGACGAGTGTCAAGGCGCAGCGGGCTCACCCGGAACAGCATCGCGGCGGCATCGCACCCGTGATGCTCAATCCGAACGAGGTCCACAATGTCCCCCACCAAGCAATCCTCGCCTTCCCTGAGCCGCCGCGAGGTGGCTATCGCCGTCCTGTCCGCTGGAACCGTTGGTGCCGTCGTCTCGATCGGTGCCGCCCATGCACAAGCCGTTCAACTCGTTGCCGTCGACGTGGTGGCCGTTGGACAGGGCTACCAGATCTCCAAGCTCATCGGCAGGAGCGTGCAGAACGACAAGGCGGAGAAAATCGGCACTGTCGACGATTTCATCGTGACCAAGCAGCGAAGCCTCATCGCTATCCTGCAGGTCGGCGGCTTCCTCGGCCTCGGCGGGCACCTGATCGCCGTCCCATACGATAGCCTCAATATCGCCGATGACGGGCAAAAGATCACGCTTGCCGGCGGCTCCAAGGAGGCGCTCCAGAAGCTGCCGGAGTTCAAGTTCAAGAAATAGTCCCTGCGACCGCGAAGCAAGTGCGGTCTGTCGGCACGCCGCCGGATCGGCGAACAAAAAACCATTCGTGGGGTCGATGGCGTGCAGTGGTATTCAACGTCGGCTGCAAAGTCGGGCTTCTCCCAACTCTGCAGCCGCTCGGTCTATTTCTTGGGCGCGTCGACCTTGAAGACTGGCTTGAAATCGGCCGGAGCGAGCAAGGTCGCCCTGTCGTAGGTATTGACGTTCTTGCTGTCGACGATGCTGAACTTGCGGCTCGCAACCTTCACTTCGAGCTTGCCCTCCAGGAGACGGATCGCCTGATCGACGCTGATGCGCGAGCCCAGCAGATTGTTGTCGTTCACCGTGGCCATCACGATGCCATCGCGGACGGCTTGCTCGATCGGTGGCGTCGAATAGAAGGCGATCAGCTTCTTGTCCTTGATGTTCTTTTCTTTCACGATTTCCATCGCGCCTTCGATGGCCGGGGCAACGCCGCCGATGATCGTGAGATCGGGATAAGTCTGCAGGGCGTCTTCCAGCAGCTTCATCTGGGCAGCCTTGCCAGTGTCACCATAGATGACCTTGACCAAATCGACATCGGAGCCGGCAATCGCCTCCTTCATGCCACGGACCGCGTCCTCGACCCATTGCGAGCCAGCGGGACCCGCGAGCCAGACCATCTTCTTCTTGCCGGATCCTGCAGGGAACGTCTCGGCCAGGTATTTGCCCGCCGTCGCGCCGGCATAATAGTACTGCGCCAGTGCCGCCGCTGCGATCTTGTCGGATGTCACACCATTACCGAGATCGAGCACCGGGATCTTCTTCTTGGCAAGCTCGTCGATCATTCCGTTCAGGCCGCTCTTGGAGACGGCATTGACCAATACGGCATTACCGCCAGCCGCCACGCAATCCTCGATCTGCTGGATTTGCCCGGTAATATCATCATAGCCGTTTGCTGCCATGATCGTGGCGGACACACCCTGGCGCTTGGCCTCGAGCAGCACCCCATAATCCTTGGCCACGTAGTACGCATCTTTCATGTGCGGGAAGGCAACGCAGAGATGCCACGGTTTGCTAACCGCCCCGACCGGCAACGGCTTGTAGACCGCCGTTGGGTTCTTCTCGTCGACCATCAGGTTGGCGGTCCAATCGTCGGCCGCGAACGCTGCACCCGCCTGCGTGGCGAGCATCATCGAAAAAGCAATTCCAGATAATTTCCTCATGACCCTGCTCCCAATCCGAAATCCCGAGTTGACGACTGTCCCCTAGATCCGCCCGTGGATGATCATCGAGGTGATGTCCTGACGGGACGTGCCCTCGGTCGGCACGACGCCGACGAGATTTCCGTTCTTCAGCACCGCCACGCGATTGGAGATGCTCATGACATGCTCCATATTGTGGCTGACGATGAGGAAAGAGATGCCGCGCCGTGAAAGGCGCGAGATCAGCTCGAGCACCTTCTGCCCCTCGTGCACGCCGAGCGCCGCCATCGGCTCGTCCATGATGATCAGCTTGATGTCTCCCAGCAGCAGCCGGCTGATCGCCACGGCCTGGCGTTGCCCGCCGGACATGGTGCTAACGGGACGGTCGAGATAGGGCAGCCGGATATCGAGCTCGCGCAGCAAAAGCCTGGTGCGCTCCGCCATCTCAGCTTGCCGCAGGACGGGCAGCACGCCCAGGAACCTGGTGTAAAGCTCGCGGCCGAGGAAGACGTTCTGCGGAACGTCGAAGCAGTCGACCAGGCCCAGATGCTGGTGCAGCGTAGCAATCCCCAGATCGTGGGCATCGTGAGGGTTCGCGATCGCGGCCTGCACGCCACCGACATGGATGGTGCCTTCATCCGGCGTCTCGGCGCCGGACAGGATCTTCACCAACGTCGATTTGCCGGCGCCGTTGTCGCCAACCAGGGCCATGATCTCGTTGTCGCGGACCTCCAGCGACACGCCGTTCAAGGCGCGGTTGCCGCCGAAAGCCTTGACGATCCCCGAGGCCTTGAGGAGTGGCGCGTGAGCCGAGACGGGCCGCGAGGGGCTGAGAACGGGGCTCATCTCTACTCCGACCGGACGTGCTGCATCATCCGGATGCGCAACTGATCGACCACGACCGCGACGATGAGCAGACAGCCCAGGACGATCAGCTGCTGGTAGCTCGACACGCGCAGCAAATTCATGCCGTTGGTCATGAGGGTGACAAAAAACGCTCCCAGCACGACGTTGCCCACGCGCCCAATGCCGCCGAAGAAGGAAACGCCGGCTATGACGACGGCCGTGATCGAACTCGAGGACATGCGTGCTGGCGAGAGTGGCCTCTCCGGTGCCAACGCGCGCCGTCAGCAGGATCCCTCCGAAGGCGACGATCGTCGAGCACATGACGTAGGTCAATACCATGTGCAGGCGCGTGCTGATGCCGGCGAGCCGGCTCGCGACGACATTGCCGCCGATGGCGTAGATGCGCCGGCCGAACGGCGTCCAGTTGAGGATGTAGAAAATGATCGCATAGACGCCCGCGGCAAACAGCACCGGGGCGGGAATGCCGAAGGGAGCGGCGTAGGCGAACACCTCGCCGAACTCCTTGGGCATTCCGTACATCGGCATCCCGCCGCTCACCGTGAGCGCAACACCGGACAGTATCGACAGCATGCCGACCGTCATGATGAAAGGGCTGACATTGAAGATGGCGACGCCGATGCCGTTGACCGCCCCGACCAGCGCGCCGACCGCGAGTCCGGCGGCGATGCCCGCAGCGATCGCCAGCCATGGCGCCCCGGGGTCGAACGCAAGAACGGTCGCCATGACCAAGGCGACACAAACGCTCACCAGCGCTTCGGTCGAACCGATCGACATGTCGACGCCGCGCACCAGCAAGGTGAGCATCTGCCCCATGCTTACGATCACGAGAAAGCTCGAGGCGCGCGCCACGTTGAAAAGATTTTGGTAGGTGAGGAACCTGGGCTCCGCCAGGGCGAAACCGACGATGGCGACGATCAGGACGAGCGGGAGTATGCCGCTGGCGAGGAAGATTCTGCGGCCCAGACCAGCCAGACCGCGCAATGCACCCGTCGGGCTCTTTCGCTCCACTGCCACGCGCTCAGACATCGCCTTTTCTACGGCCCATCATCGATCCCCTGCCGGACACTTCCCACTCGTACAATGCATCTTTCGGACCGCTCACGACCCAGTGCGGCGTTCCGGCGCCCGCTGCAATTAGCCTACGGTCAGGTACCATGATGCAAATTGATATTTTCAATATCGAAAGCAATAATATTGATACATAGATGCAACGCGCTTTGCGGAGGCTAGATGGCAAAAGATCCGACCGATCAGACGCGTCCGACCGAGGGATTGGCGAAGAAGATCAACTGGAACCTCCTGCATATGTTCGTCGTGGTTGCCGAGCAGCAAAGCCTGTCGCGAGCGGCCGACGTCCTGGGCCGCGGCCAGCCGGCGGTCAGCGCAGCGCTGAAGAAGCTCGAGGAGCGTCTCGGCTGCAAGTTGGCGATTCGGGGCCCGACCAATTTCGCCCTCACCCCGGCCGGCGAGGTGCTGTATCGCGAAGCCCGCGAAATCGCCAATGGCATCGACCGAATGTCGCTGCTGATCGCCGATCTCGGCGACGACCTCACTGGCACAGTCCATCTCGCCATGGCGAGCCACATGACCAGTCCCTCTGCTCAACGAGGCCTTCGCTGAATTTCACCGGCGGCATCCCAAGGCAACATTCCTGACGACGGTGATGTCGAGCCCGGACATCATGAAGTCGATGACCAGCAGCACGATCCATTTCGCCATCACGCCGCTCCACCAGATACCCGACCAGTTCGATTGCCAGCCCATCTTCCGCGAGTACTGCGCTTTCTATTGCGGGCCCACCCATCGCCTGTTCGGCCGCAGCGATCTCGCGTACCGACCTGCGCGGCGAGCCGTCGGTCAGCTACTACCGGCCGGCGGCCATCTCCTACACCCTGCAAACCATTGCCGACGCCCATTCCGAGATGCAGCTCGCCGAACCCGCCGTCGCGGTCTCCAACCACATGGAGGAGGTCCGCCGCATGATCGTCGCCGGCATCGGCATCGGCGCCATCCCGATCCACATCGCCGCACGCGACGAGCGCGACGGGCTGCTGTGGCGCCTGCCGCCCTATCGCCCGACCATGCCGGTCGACGTCTTCATGATCACCAACCCGCGCGTGCAGCCCAGCCGGGCCGAGCAGGCCCTGATCGCCGTCATCCAGGAGATCGTGAAAGCCAGGCCCCTGAAGGAGCGGACCTACCCGCAGGCCCTCGGCCTGCCCTTCACCCCGATCCTCCCGACCGCGCGCGCCGCGCTCAGAAGAAATCGATCGTAGCGGATGCGCCAGCGGCACTTGCCCTTGGCGAGCAGCGCCACGACGGCCTCGACCATCGGCGGCGGCCCGGCGAGATAGAAGTCGGCGTCTGGCGAACACCTCGTCGGGCAACTCGGCGACCAGCTCGTGCACCATGCCGGTGCGGCCTTGCCAGCGCGCATCCGCTCGAGACGCACGGGTGGAAGCGCAGGCACTACCGAGCCGCGGCAGCGCCCGCAACAGGGCCTCGCCGCAGATGTCGTCGGCCGACCGGCCGCCGTAGAAGAAATCGAGCGACGGCGGCGGCGCTGCGCGATCGAGGCCGCGGGCGATGCCGACCATCGGCGAGAGTCCCGAGCCGCCGGCGATGCAAACCACCGGCCGCACGCTGTCGGGGCGCAGATAGGCGCGGCCATAGGGACCGTCGAGCGCCACCCCCTCGCCCGGCGACAGCGCGAACAAGGCCTCGGTCATCTGCCCGCCGGGGACGCGCCGGACGATGAACTCCCAGTCGCCCTCGGCATTGGCGAGGTTGGACATCGAATAGGCGCGCGGCCGCACGACCTGCGGCAGCGACAGCAAGGCGTACTGACCCGGGCGAAAGTCCGCGCCGCTCGCGCCGCGCAAACGCAGCAGACGCATGTCGTGCGTAAGGTCGCGCCGCTCGCGGAGCACGACCTCCACGCGCCGCGGCGCGCCATCGGCGGGCTCGCCGCGCCCGATCGCCTTGATGCGGCAGTCGCCGAGAGGCCGCGATTGGCACGCGAGATGGCGGCCGCGCCGACGCTCGCGCTCGCCGAGGCCCGGCGCCTGCGGCCACTGATCGGCGACCTCGCCCGCCACGAGCTCGAACTTGCAGCTGCCGCAACCGCCCGTGTTGCACTCGTAAGCGAACGGCACACCGGCACGCAGGGCGGCCCGCAGCAGCACGTCATCGGCGGCGCAGTCGAAGCTTGCGCCCAGCCGCTCCTCGACGATCCTGTACACGAGGGCCCTGTTCCCCCTCCCAGCCGGCGGCGGCGGCTCAATCGAGCCGGCGCGACATGGCGGCATGCAGCTTGGCCAGCCGACCCGGCCCGACGAAGTCGCCATCCTTCACCAGTTGCACGTCGCCGACCCACAGAGACTGGTCGAACACGATGCCGTCGGGATGGTTCTCGCCGCCGCCCGGCTCCCACCACGGCAGGCCCATGCCGATCGCGTTGGAGCCCGGGACGCGGATGTCCTCGATGAACTGCCGTTCCGTGAGCTTCGTGCCCGGATGGAAGCCCAGGGTGAAGTGCACGAAGAAGCCGAGATCGCCCTTGCCGCTGGCGCGGCGCAGCGCCCGGCCGAAGCTCGGGCGATCTTCCGTGGCGCCGCCGGTGAAGCCCCGGATCCTGCCGTCGACCTCGATGGTGATCGGCTCGCGCAGGCTGCGGTAATACTCATCGAACAAGGCCTGGATGACGATCCGGCCCTTGACGCTGTCCATCACCGGATAAAAGCTCTGCGTCCCGGGTACGGTGTTCATGCCCGGGCTCTGGCACACCCGTTGGCGGATCATCTTGAGCTTGTCGAGTGTCAGGGTGACGTCGGTGCCCTTCGGGCAGGTGAAGCGGACCTGCTGGCCCGCCGCCTCCGCGAAGAACTCCGCCAGCGCCACGTTGAAGTCCATCATGGCGGGAAAGTCGACGCAGCCGTAGAGGCGCTCGAAGCTCTCCGCTTCGGCGCAGGCAAGCAGCGCGTAGCGGCAGCGGTTGGCCTCCATGGCTGCCGAATGGGCGCCGGAGCCGGCATGGTAGGGAAAGCAGAAATCGAACCAGACGTCGCAGGCGACAACGGCGGCCTTGAGCGCATCCGAGACGAACGGATCGGACAGGCCGCCCTGGTAGGGAAGCTGCGGCGCAACGGCGACCAGCGGCTTGCCGCCGGCCTGGATGACAGCGTCCGTGACCGCCTGGATCAGCACAGTTTCAGTGCCGGTGTCGGCGGTTATCAGCACGGTTTCGCCATTGCCGACGGCGAAGTGCTTGTTGACCAGGTTGTCCGCGGCCCGCATCAGCCGCTTGGATGTGAACATTGCCATTGTCACCTCACCTTGCAGGCGCCATCGACGGTGACGCGGGTCGGTCGCGGCATCGTGAACGTTTCACGCACCACCGCATATTCCTGGTAGCCAAGCCGCGCGATCGGCTCGAGCCGGTCCATCTTCAGCAGGCCGTCCTGCAGAAGATCGTCACGGATATGCACGCCCAGCACTTCGCCCAGGACCATGCAGTTGGCCACGCCGCCGAAGGCGCCCGGCAGCGAGATTACTTCGACGACGCGGCATTCCAGGTGCAGCGGCGATTCCGCGACGCGCGGCGGGCGCACCAGCGCCGATGGCTCCTTGGTCAGCCCCGCCAGTTCGAATTCATCGACGTCGCTGCCGGCCGGCGCCGAGGAGACGTTCAGCGCCTCGCGCAGGCTGTAGGTCGCAACGTTCACCACGAACTCGCCGACCTCGCGGACGTTGCGCAGAGAGTTCTTTTCGCCCCCCTCGACATGGACCCCCACCGGGCAATAGATCACCAGAGGCGGGTTCTCGCTCACCAGATTGAAGAAGCTGAAGGGCGCCAGGTTCACGCGCCCGGCCCGGTCCATGGTCGACACCCAGCCGATCGGCCGCGGCACGACGCACTGCTTCAGCGGATTGTGCGGCAAGCCATGATCGTTGCGGCTGCAATCGTAGAACATCGGCGCGAGGTCCTACTCGGCCGCGGCGGCCATCTGCCGGTCGCCATAGATCCGGTTGAGGTTATGCAGGATGAAGTGCTGGACGCCCTTCCGAGACGGCTCATCCGGCCCGGCACGAAGTGCCTGGCCTTCGTGGCATTCTGCAGCGATTCGACCATTTCGACATCCTCGCCGAGGATCTTGTCGCTCATTTCCAGGAACTGCCGCTTCACCTCGGGAAATGTCGGACTTTCAACGACGTGTCTCGGAAAGACGATGTACTGCTTCATCACCATCGTCTTGGCGTCGACCGGCCACGATGAATAAAGCATCACGTAATCCGGCCGCACGAAAAAATTCACATTGGGCGTGAGGACCCCCGTCTGCGAGAAGCGCGGCGGCTTGCCCTTGAGTGACGGGATCGGCTCGACGAAAACCTCGCCTGACTTGGTGTGCGAGCCCGCATCGTATTCGTTGATGAAGACCTGGCCACGGGCGCGCGTCTCATAGGGCACGTCGGTCGTCTTCATATAGCGGCCGATCGTGTCCTTGTGCAGCACGCCAATGTGATAGAAGTCGATGAAGTTCTCGACCATCAGCTTCCAGTTGCAGCTCAACGGAATGTCGCGCTGGATGCCAAGCCGCATCGGCTCCATGTCGATATAGGCGAACTTCTCGGCAAAATCGGCGATGAAGGTTTCGAACCCGACGGGAGCCTTGCTCAAGGACACGAATACCCATCCCTGGAAGCTCTCGCAGGGCAATGTCGGCAGCTTGCAGGCCTGGCGGTCGAAGCCCTCCGAATCACGCATGTACGGGGCGCCGATCAACCGGCCGTCGAGGCCGTAGAGCCAGCCATGATAGGGGCAGGAAAATTCCTTCGCGTTGCCCGCACCGTTCGCGATCTCCACGCCACGATGCAGGCAGGTGTTCGAGTAGGCGGTAATGGCGCCGTCGGCCGTCCGGCACAGCAATATCGGCTGTTCAACGATCCTCAGGGCCTTGTAGTCCCCGACATTCGGAATTTCTTCGGCGCGACCGATGCAGAGCCAATCCTGGCCGAAGATCACCTGCTTCTCGCGCTCGAGCACGGCGGGATCGTAGTACATCTCGCCGGTGGGATGATTCGCTTGAGTGATGGGGAGAAACGTCCTGGCGAATGACGCGTTGGGACGATCGATCGTCTCACTTGATTTGTTCATGTCCCGACCCTTCTGTGTCTTGCGCCAAGCATGACCTTGCGGAACGCTCCACTCAAATCGATACGATCTATGTTAATATCGACACCATCGATGCCAGGTATGTGGCGCCGTTGTCCTCTTTCAAACGACGAGCAGCGGTGGCGGCGCCGAGCTCAGCCGTCCGATCGCCGGCGGCACGACGCGGCAACCGCACGTCACCCCAAGCCGAGAGGAATTGACTTCGCCATTGACCAAATGGTCTACCTGTCGGGCAGTTCATCGACAAATTCGATATAAATGATGACTACATCATATAAATGGATGTGCGGAAGATGACGACCTGGCACAAGGCAGCAGAAACCGGCGCTCTGGCAGAGAAGCAAGTTATTGGCGTCGAGGTGGCCGGAATTGAAATTGCCATCTTCCGTCTTGAGGACGGCTACTTCGCCACGTCAAACATCTGCACTCACCAGTTTGCGTTTCTTTCCGAGGGCTACGTCGAGAAGGACTGCGTGGAGTGCCCGCTTCATCAGGCCTTCTTCAATATCCGCACCGGTGCTGTCGTGGACGGTCCTCCGGAGATTCCCCTGAAGACATTCCCCGTAAAAATCGAGGCGAACGATATTTTGATCGCGTTGGACTGAGGCCGGCACGCCTCGCCTCTCACCGATCTCAAGCCCGAGACTTTTCTTGCGCCAGCGGGCGCACCCACGACCTTGCCGAAAGGATTCTCCGAATGGCTCTCCCGGTTCGCTCCGATTATTCAATCGCCGGAAATGGCCCTGCCGTCTTCCTCACTCACGGCGTCGGTGCACGCCGCCAGGTGTGGGAGGGAATTGTCGAGAAGCTGGCGCCGCATTTCCGTTGCATCATGTACGACCTGAGAGGTCACGGTGGGTCGGCGGGTGCGGACGAGCCCTTCGGCATCGATGAGTTCGTCGCCGATCTGGAAGCCTTGCGCGCCCAGCTGGGCGTCGAGCACGCGCATTTTATCGGCCATTCATTGGGCGGCATGATCGTTCCGGCATATGCTCGCGCATACCCCGAGCGGGTCAAATCTCTGGGGTTGATTTGCACAGCCGGTTTCCGCAGCCCCGAGGCCGCCGCGAACCTCGCGAACTTCGTCAAGAAGATCGACACGGAGGGCATGCCCGGTGTGCTCGACACGCTTCTTGGTCGATGGTTCACGGATCAATTTCGCCGCGACCGGCCAGACGTCGTTGACGCTCGGAAAGATCAGATGCTGAAGGCCAATCCAAGGGTCTATCGGGAAACCTACAGAGTGTTCGCAACCACCGAAATGTCCCCTTGGCTAAGCGAGATCAAGGCGCCGACGCTGGTGATGACCGGCGAACTCGACCCAGGCTGCGGCCCTGAGCTCAACGAAAAAATAGCAGCGGCTCTGCCGCATTCGGAGCTCGTGATCCTGCCGGCACTCAAGCACTCCGTTCTCGTGGAAGCGCCAGGCCCTGTAGCCGATGCTCTTCTGCGCTTTCTCTTGAACGCGCGTTGATCGTCGAACGGCGGAACGCGCATGCGTTCGAGGTTCGAGAAGCCCGAATTGGCATCGCGACGGCGCCCGCAGCGGCGCTCGTGCTGCCGGTCGACGGGCCGTATTGCGCGAGCTCTTCCAGGACGGCTGGGGTGAGCCTTCTAGCCACACCGTATGGTGATCGACCGCAACGGTGTCGAGAAACAATGGCATGCAGAGTTGCCGCAGCTCCTGCGGTCCTGCTGACGGTCTCTTGCGACGCCGCTATGGCCCCTTGGCCAGGTCAGCGCGTGCCCGCTCGCCGAGCAGGCCGGCGCCCTGCCTCGTGGCGACGGCAAGCGCTGCTTCGATATCCGCCGCCACGGCGGCCGCCGGCTCGCCGCGGGCCCGCTTCAAGCGGGCACGCAGGCGATAGAACTCGGCCTCGAGCCAGTGTTCGCCCACGGCGATGCGCGCCTCGGCCACAGCCAGCATCTCGAGCGCCTCGGCGATCCGCCCGTGCCGCTCGCAGGCTTCGGCGAATAGCACGACCCACGTGCTGAGCAGGAAGGCATTGGTGGCGATCAGCGCGTCGATGCCGCGCCGCGCCACCACGAAACCGGGCTCGACCGAGCCACGATGGATGTCGCCCAGGCCCGACAGCAGATCGACGTGCGGCCGCCACGGATCGAGATTGTTCCGGGCGATCAGGCTGCGCAGCTCGGCGGCGTAGAGCACGAGCTCGTCGACCTTGCCCAGGAGTGCCGCGAGCCAGCAGCCGCCGAAGGACAGGACCTGGCACAGGCTCGGCGCATGGTTGCGCTCCTTGGCGTAAGCGAACGTCGCCTCGCGCCATTTGGCGCTCTCAGTGCGCTTGCCCATCAGGGTGTAGCATTCGGCGAGGCACAGCATCGCCACGCCCGCGTGATTGGTGGCGCCCGATTTGGCGAGCCGCGCATCGTGCTGGGCCGGATCGTAGATCTCGAGGAACGCGGTGAACTCGGACACGGCGCGGACGAGCTCGCCGCGAAACATCAGCGCCGAGCCCAGCGTGCGGTGGGCGAGCAGGCGATCGACCGGGCCGGCGTCCTGCGCGATCTCCTTGATCTGCAGCGCGGTGTCGTGGAGTGCGTCTATGTCGCCGCCGCCGAGCTGGGCCAGCCATTTCAGCGTCAACGCCGGCACGATCGATTGCTTGGACTCCAGACGCCGGTGCAGCTCGAGGACCTGGTCGACCGCTTGGGCGACGTTGGGCGAGCCGTGGCCGCGCGCGGCGATCAGGGGCGCGATGAGATCGAGTTGCAGGCCGAGCCCGCGTTCGTCGCGCGCCGGGCTCGTCGGCAGCGTCGCCAGGAGCTCGAGTGCCCGCTCGAAATGCGCCACCGCCTCGACCGGCGAGGACCGCGCGGCGGCATCGGCGCCGGCCCGCTCAAGATAGTCGATGGCCTTCGCCGCATTGCCGGCCTCGGCGAAGTGCTGGGCGACCAGATGGGGCATCGCGGTGGCGATGTCGGGAAAGCGCTGCTCAAGCGCCAGCGCCACCTTATCGTGCAGGCGGGCTCGGTCGCGGCGCAGCAGCAGCTCGTAGGCAGCGTCGCGCACAAGCATGTGGTGAAAACCGGCGGCTTCGCCGAACGAGCTGTGCCGGCGCACGAAGATGCCCGCTTCGAGCAGGCGGCGCACGGCATCTCGCACGGCGTTGGGCTCCTCCGGCGAAATGGCGATCAGGAGGTCGATCGGGAATTCGCGGCCGATCACGGCGGCGATCTGCGCCGTCTCGCGGCCGTGCTGCAGGCCGTCGAGCCGCGCCAGCAGCGATTTGGTGAGGGTCGACGGGATGGTCAAGGCACCCAGCTGGCGGCGGCCGCTGGCGAGGATGCCGCGCGTCAGCTCCTGCGCGAACAGCGGCACGCCGTCGGAGCGCGCCACGATCTGGTCGACGACGGCAGGCGGCAGCGCTTCCGTGCCGGCCAGGCTCTGGACCAGCCGGCGCAGCTCGGCGGGCAGCAGGCGGTCGAGGCGCAGCACGGTGACGTGCGGCTCGTCCTCCCACGATGCGGCGAACTCGGGCCGTGCGGTGGCGACGAGCAGCGCGGGAATGTGGCGCATCGTGCCGACCAGCATGCCGAGAAACTCGACGGTCGACGGGTCAGCCCAATGGACGTCCTCGGCCACCAGCACCGAGGTCCTCGTCATCGCGGCCTCGGCGAGGTCGAGCAGCGTCTTCAGGCGCCGCGCGCCTGCATCCGCCGGCGCTGCCGTGTGCAGCTCAGGCGCGCCCTCGGTGTCGACGCGCAGCAGGTCGAGCACGATGGCGAAACGCTCCGGCGAATAGACGCCGTTGCGCTTCAGCAACTCCTCCAGCTTGTCGCGCCGGTCGGCGGGCGAATCCTCGGTGGCGATGCCGGCGGCGAACTCGAGCTGGTGAGATCACGGGAAAGAACGGTGTCTGCCCCTGGTCCGGCGAGCATTGCAGCACCAGCCGGCCGCGCTCGTCGGCACCGGCGATGCGGTGCACCTCCTCGACCAGGCGGGACTTGCCGAAACCGGGTTGGCTCACCACCAGGACGACCTGGCCCGCGCCGGCCCTGGCGTCGGCCAGCCGGTCGCTGATGCGGGCAAGCTCGCTTTCGCGGCCGATCAGGTCGTTGCTGCCGCGCGCCGAGCGCAGCGCATCGTAGCGGCTCACGACCGCGCGCTCGCCCGTCACCCGCCAGGCCGACACCGGGTCGGGCAGGCCCTTGAGCTCGACGCGGCCGATCTCGCTGCCGTCGAAGAGACCGCCGACCAGGGCGTGCGTACTGGGGGCGATCACCATTTCGTTGGCGCCGGCCAGCGACTGCAGGCGGGCGGCAAGGTTGGGCGTCTCGCCGGCGACGTCGATCTTCTCGGCCGCGCCGCCCTCGGCCACATTGCCGACGACGACGAGGCCGGTCGCCTACGCCGATGCGCACGCGCGGCACCGCCCCGGCGATGGGCGTCAATCGACCGACGGCGCGAATGATGGCGAGGCCCGCGCGCAGGGCGCGCTCGGCATCCTGCTCCTGGGCATGTGGATAGCCGAAATAGATGAAGACGCCGTCACCGACATAGTGGGCGATGAAGCCTCTGTTGCGTTGCACCGCCTCGGCAATGCAGGCGCGATAGGCGGCCAGCAGGTCGTGCAGATCCTCCGGATCGAGACGCGTCGAGAGCTCGGTTGAGCCGACCAGGTCGCAGAACATGACCGTGATCTGCCGGCGCTCGACGACCGGAGCGCGGTTGACAGCTGGCGCAGTGGCGGCCGGCGGCATGGCGGGCGCCGGCTCCTGTTCAGGCTGTCGGACGAGGTCGGCAATTGCCGCCAGCATCCGGCGGCGATGACCGACCGAGGTAACGCCGATCTCCTGCAGATCCTCGGCCGTCAGCAGATGCAGCGTCTCGAAGTCGACGTCGTTGGCGCGAAACGCTTCGCGGTAGGCCGCGAGGCCCAGGCTTTCGAGCCAGCCGTCGATGTCGCTCAGGGACGCCATTTCTCCAGATCGCGTTCCGCGCGTTCGCGCAACAGGCCGGCCCCCTGCTTCGTGGCGATCGCCATCGCCTCGTCGAGGTCGGCATTGATGGTTCCGGGCCGGCCGCCGCGTGCCGCCGCGAGCTTGGCGCGCAGGCGATGGAATTCGGCGGCGACCCAGCGCTCGCCCTTTTCGATGCGAACCTCGGCCACGGGCAAGAGCGCTGCCGCCTCCTCGATGCGCCCGTGTGCATCGCAGGCATCGGCGAACAGGACGATCCAGCTGCTGAGCGCGTAGGCGTTCATGGCGATCAGCGCATCGACGCCTTGCCGCGCGAGCATGAATCCCTGCGCATTCGACCCACGATAGATTTCCGCCAGGCCCGACATCAGGTCGGCATGGGGCTGCCACGGCGTGAGATCGTGGCGCTGCACCAGGCGCTTCAGTTCTTCCGCATAAGGCGGGAATTCGTCGAAGTGACGCAGGGTTGCCGAAATCCAGCACCCCCCGAACGCGAGAGTTGGGCAGAGACTGGCCACATGGTTGCGTTCCATCGCATGAGCGAACAGCGCCTTGCGCCATTTGTCGCGTTCGTCCGGCCGATCCATGAGGGTGAAGCACTCCGAGAGACCCAGCAACGAGGCGCCGGCATGGCTGGTTGCTCCGGCCTTGGCCAACAACGGATCGTGGGCGCTCGCATCGTAGATCTCGAGGAAGGCGGTGAACTGCTCGACGGCGGCCGCGAGCTCGCCGCGAAACAGCAGAGTGGTGCCCATGGTGCGATGCGCCAGCAGGCGGTCGACCGGACCCGCGCTCTTGGCCTTCTCGGCGATCATCAGGGCTGTGCCGTGCAGCGCCTCGTAATCGCTGCCGCCGAGCTGGGCCAGCCACTTCAGAGTGAGCGGCGGCACGATCGACTGACTGGAACTCGAGGCGGCGGTGCAGCTCCAGCGCCTGGTCGACGGCAGTGGCGACGTCGCGCGAGCCGTGGCCGCGCACCGCGATCAGGGGCCCGATCATGCCGAGCCGCAGGCCGAGCTCGCGTTCCTCGCGCGCCACCCCGACCGGCAGGGCCGCGAGGACCTCGAGGGCTTTCTCGTAGTGCGCGATCGCCTCGACGGGCGATGAGCGCACCGCGGCATCGGCGCCCGCCCACTCCCAATAGTCGATCGCCTTGGCATGGTTGGCGGCCTCGGTGAAATGGTGGGCGACGAGCTGGGGCATCGCCTTCGCCATCTCGGGAAACTGCTGCTCGAGAGCCAGCGCCACCTTGTCGTGCAGGCGGGCGCGATCGCGGCGCAGCAGCAGCTCGTAGGCAGCATCGCGCACCAGCATGTGATTGAAGCCCGCCGCCTCTCCGAATGAGCTGTGACGCCGCACGAAAATGCCGGCCTCGAGCAAGCGACGGACGCCCTCGCGCGCCGCATCGGCTTCCTCGGCGGAGACCGCCATCAGCAGGTCGATGGGAAATTCGCGGCCGATCACGGCGGCAAGCTGCGCCGTCTCACGGCCATGCTGCAAGCCGTCGAGACGCGCCAGCAGCGATTCGGTCAGCGTCGATGGGATTGCGGGCGCACCGCCCTGGCGACGGCCGCTGGCGAGAATGCCGCGCGTCAGCTCCTGCGCGAACAGCGGCACGCCGTCGGAGCGCGCCACGATCTGGTCGACGACGGCAGGCGGCAGCGCTTCCGTGCCGGCCAGGCTCTGGACCAGCCGGCGCAGCTCGGCCGGCGCCAGGCGGTCGAGACGCAGCACCGTGACGTGCGGCTGGTCCTCCCAGGTCGCGGTGAATTCCGGCCGGGCTGTGGCCACGACCAGGGCCGAAGCGTTGCGCACCATGTCAACGACCATGCCGAGAAACTCGACGGTCGAGGGGTCGGCCCATTGCACGTCCTCGACCACCAGCACCGGCGTGCGGCCGAGGGCCGCCTCGGTGAGATCGAGCAAGGCCTTCAACGTTCGCGCGCGCGCATTGCCGGTCTTGACGACTTGCGCCGCGGGCGTGCCGCTCGCATCGATGCGCAAGAGGTCGAGCACGGTCGTCAGACGCTCGAGCGAAGCGGCGCCGATGCGCTTCAGCAGGACCTCGAGCTTGTCGTAGCGCTGGCCTGCCGAGTCCTCGGTGGCGATGCCCGCGGCATACTCCAGCTGGTGGATCACGGGAAAGAACGGCGTCTGCTCCTGGTCCGGCGAGCACTGCAACACGAACCGGCCGCGCTCCTCGGTGCCCGCGATGCGGTGCACTTCCTCGACCAGGCGCGACTTGCCGAAGCCCGGTTGACTCACCACCAGGACGACCTGGCCGGCGCCGGCCTGTGCGGCGGCCAGCCGGTCGCCAATGCGCGCAAGCTCGCTCTCGCGGCCGACCAGGACGGTGGCGCGCCCCGAGCGCATGGCGTCATAGCGGCTGACGACCGAGCGCTCGCCCGTGACTCGCCACGCCGGCACCGGTTCGGGCATGCCCTTCAGCTCGAAGCGGCCAATGTCGATGCAGTCGAAAAGATCGCCGACGAGGGCGCGCGTGCTCTTGGCGATGACCAGCTCGTTGGCCCGCGCCAGGCCCTGGATGCGCGCGGCAAGATTGGGCGTCTCGCCGGTGACGTCGACCTTCTCGGCCGAGCCGCCTTCGGCCACGTTGCCGACAACGACCAGGCCGGTCGCCACGCCGATGCGGACCTGCGGCGCCGCGCCGGCGATGGGTTTGAGCTGGCCAAGCTCGCGGATGACGGCGAGACCGGCGCGCAGGGCGCGCTCGGCGTCCTGTTCCAGCGCATGGGGGTAGCCGAAATAGATGAACACGCCGTCGCCGACATAGTGGGCGATGAAGCCTCTGTTGCGTTGCACCGCTTCGGTGATGCAGGCGCGATAGGCCGTCAGCAGCTCGTGCAAATCCTCGGGGTCGAGGCGCGCCGACAGCGCCGTGGAATCGACCAGGTCGCAAAACATCACGGTGATCTGCCGGCGCTCGGATACGGGCGGGCGTCCGCCGGCGGCCTTCTCCGGCACGGCGGACGGTGCGGCTGCTGCGGGCTTCGGCATTTCCCCAGGCGCCGTCGGCTCGCGGCCGAGTGCTGCGATCGCCTCGAGCATGCGGCGGCGGTGGCCGACGGACTTGACGCCGATCTGCTGCAAATCCTCGGCCGTGAGGAGCGGCAGCGTCTCGAAATCAACGTCGTTGGCGAGAAACGCCTCGCGATAAGTCGAGAGGCCGAGCCCCTCGAGCCACTGGTCGATGCCGTCCGCCATCGACCCCGCCCTCCTACGAGCTGGCGCGACCGGCGTCGCGTTGGATGGGCTTTTTCACCGCTTCCGCGACCTTGGGTGGCCAGACCGGCGTACTGGCCCTGCCATCGGGGTAGGGCGCGATCATCTGAGGGAAAGAGAAGAAATTCTGCGGATCGTACTTCTGCTTTGCGGCCAGCAGGCCGCTGAACGCTTGGCCCCAGTAACTGGTGCGGTAGTCGGGCACGTTCAGGCTGGGATAGTTCTGATAGATCTCACCGTTGGCGAAATTGTTCATGAAGCTGCACCAGGAATCGAGGAAAGCCTCGGCAAGCGGCTGCTGCTGCACATCGAACCAGAACACGTCCATGAAGGCGCTGAAGGCGCTGGTACGATGGATGAAGGCGCTGTCCTCGATGGGATAACTGTTCATCGCCCCGCCATAGAGCTCGAGGCAGATGTAGGAGTATTGATTCGGCTGGTTGGGCGCCGTGACGTAGAAGTCGAGCAGCGACTGCCACTGCTGCTGCGTCAGGCTCATCGACACGTAGCGGGCCTGCTTGTCCTCGGGCGGCCAGACCGGGTTCGGGATCTGTGGAATCTCGTTTGGCGATTCGAGCAGCTGCTTGTTGACGACCGTGAATTTGTCGGTGAGGTCGTACTGCATCAGGGCGCCGGGCAGCGCGCCGAACGCCTGGTAGACAGCCTGGCCGACGCTGGCGCCGCGCGTATCGAGGCCGCGGATCATCAGGTAGGGCAGAAACGCCGAACCGGGAACGGTCTCGCTCTGGTAGCAGATCATCACCTGCGGATTGAGCTCCGGCGGGGCCGTCAGCATATACTGCTCCTGCAGCATGTAGAGGGCCGCAGCGGCATTGATGCGATCGCTTTCCTGGGCAAGCGGCCAGCGCACTGCCCAACCATAGACCTGACCCAGCGGGCGCAGCTGCAGCTTCTCCGTCAGCAGGATACCGAAGTTACCGCCGGTGCCGCCGCGCACGGCCCACCACAGATCGTAGTTCTGCTGGGCATTCGCGGTGACGATCGAGCCGTCGGCAAGCATGACGCGCACTTCGATGACGTTGTCGCAGTGCATGCCGTAGGTGCGGCTGGTGAAGCCCTGGCCGCCGCCCTGCATGTAGCCGCCGACACAGACCTCGTCGCACTCGCCGCCCGGCACGTGCAGGCCGTATTCATCGAGCGCCGCGAAGAGCGTGGCCATCTGGCAGCCGGTTCCGACGATCGCGGTCTGGCTCACCGGGTCGACCGTCACCGAGTTGAGGTTGCTGACGTCGATCAGTATGCCGTCGGTCGCCGAGAAGCCCGCGGTACAGTGGCCGCCCGAGAGCACCGTGAAGGGTACGTTTGCCGGTCCGCCCCAGGCCATGTTGAGGGCGATTCGGACGTCGTTCTCGACCTGGCACATGAAGATGACGGACGGCTGCGGATCGAACCGCGCGTTGGAGAGTAGGTTGGCGCCGTTGTAGCCCGGCTCGCCTGGAAACAGGATCGGTCCCTGGAAGCCGAATTGCGCCGTTTCGAGCGCCTCGCGCGAGATGCCGATGCGCTTGAACACGCTGTCGTCGTAGGTGCGCCAGCGCGCGGTAGCGGCTTGGTCGCGCTGGTGCTTCTTGGTGCGGCGGTGCGACATCGTGCTCTCGTGGCGATTCAAGTTCAACGGGTTGGTGCGCGAGCCTTACATAATTCGCGCAAGACCTGCAAGAATTGGTCGCACTCGAATCGGACATGCGTCCTTCAAAGAAACTGCAATCGTGGGAAATATGATGGCCAGATCACAAAATGGAGATATCCATGTTGACGCGCGCATGCGCAGACGTCGCTCTTTGCTCGGCATGAGCCAGATTGCCGTCGGTGATGCGGTTGGACTGACCTTTCAGCAGATCCAGAAATATGAGCGTGGTTCCACCCGCATCGGTCGGTGAGCGGCGCCCATCGGCAACCTGTCACCCGCGGACGTTTACTTCGGGCGAGGCAACACCATCCTGTTGGAACGAGAAAGGGTCAAACGACAGACCATTCAATCCAGACGCTTGATGCCCATCAGAATAGCCGCCTAACCTGTTCAACGGATGCGCCGCATCATCTCTTCTTCATGGACCGATCCGTATCAATTAATCTGAAGACGGACACTGGCACAAGCGCGGCCGGCTCTGCCCAAAAAGACGATTGATGTTGCCGAAGGCAGCGAGAAACCGGGGTTCGAACTGAATAACAATGGACAATGACCCCTGGGAGCAAAGGTTGAGCGCCACATTGGTTCATGTGATCGATAAGTCCGATCTAGGCGACTACGCGCGAGCATCGGTTCGATCACTGCTGCGCTGCCTTGAGCACAAAGGACGCGATCCCGATCGCTGGGAGGTCATCTACGCCGTTCGAGCAATTGGCCTTCTCAAAGCCGGCGAACATGGGGAAGCAATCGATGCCGTCTCGATTGCGCTTCTGCCTCCGGCGCGGCGCAATCCCGCTTTGCTTGCGGAGGCAGAAGCCGTTTTCTCGTCGAACACCGTGCCGTGCACGGCCATGCTTAAAGAACTTCTTGCAATCATGGACAATGATCTGGCGCTGCCCAGCATCCACTAGAGACCGGAGGTCCAACGCTGAAGAGCGGAGCATACCGCGGTAAGTCATTTACGGTTTCGTCGATACTTGCTGGGCAACACACCGTAGGCTCTCTTGAACGCACGGCCAAAATGCGTCATGTCAGAAAAACCCCAGCCATATGCAATTTCGCTCACCGTTCGGTGTTGTTGCAACGGATCTTCAAACGCTCTTCGGCAACGTGCAAGGCGCTTCGTCCGCACGAGGCGAGCAACAGAGGTTTCCTGTTGGGCAAGTACAGCATTTGCATATCGCACACTAATTCCGGCAGCGGCGGCTACGGCGTTGGCGTCGAGAGCAGGATCAGTCAGCCTTGCATCGATCGCAGCACGCAGCTTCAACGCGGCTAACATCTTAGGTGACGAGAGGCGCGGATGTTGCCCCCGTATTGCCTTGGCGAGTGAAACGGCAATCATATCAAGCGTCTGATCCCTGACGATCTCTTCGGCGACCGGGCTCAGGTAGCCAGCATGTGCGGGCAGCATCGCCAAAAAGGCAGACGTCAAACCGCTCTCAGCCCCGATCGGCTTCAGCGAGCGGGCGACTATGTCGAGTGTCTTGCCAAGCCTCGCTTCGAGCTCGCGGCGCCGAACCTTGAGGACGAGCAGTCTCGACCCCGGAAAAAATCTTCCCTGATAAGGCAGCATCGGATCCAGGAGCGTCATATCGTCGGGGGCAAGGTCGACTTCGCGACCTTCTTGTTCCAATGCAAGCCCGCCTGCAACCTGACGGCATAGAAACAAGTCATCCGTCTTGGCGTGCGCTACGTGACGCAGCGTACGTACTACTGTCATCGGAGAGTTTTCAAAGAGCACGAGGCCTATATCGGCGAGCCTTGCCGATTCAATTTCAGCATGAAAGCTCCGCGAGCTTTGAGGCTGGCATTCGTGTTCGACAAGATTTTTGCAAGCAACGTCGTGCCAATACGAGAAACGATCTCGCTGATGAACGTCGTCCGTCGAAAATAGCCTCTCCATCAGGCATTGTCCTGCGATCTGGATGCCGAGAATAAGTGCCGACCGAGCCGATTCCAAAGCTGGCGCAACTGCTAAAAATTTGCGAACGATAAGCAGCCCCGCCAGAACGCTGCAACATGAATGTGCATCATGGCGAGTTTGAGGTCATTCCTCACGCGTCGTCAGCTTCCTGGCACGCTTGTCCGCCCTCGAGGCTCGATGAGCTCGGCCTTTCGGCTTCTCCCTGCACCGCTTCTTGGAGAAGATCGGGAGCGCAGGTGTTGTTTGGCGTAGGCCTGACGCTATTGGTTGGCGTCGGCGAAACGGATCACGCTCGGTTAGGCGATGGCGCTGCTTGGAGGGGACTGCTTTCCTACTGGAGCTGCAGGCATGCGGCGGGGCCAAAAAATCAATACAATAGTGGAAACCAAACACCCCGTACTACAGGCACCCCCATATCGGGCAGAATATGATGCTCATCAAGACGCAACCACCACGTGACAATGCGCTGCCGGCGCCATGCATCTGCCGCGCGATGCGTTGTGGCATCACCACTCTCGCGCGAAGACTGCGGTCGCTGTTGCGTCGGAGTTTACCGCGCGCGAAAATCAGTCCACTCGATGGGCCTTTTCTCTCGAAGTCGTTTGTTGGGAGCCGCCTCCCCTTTCGCGCGTTGCGCCAGGAGGGAGGAACATAAATGAAGGCCATGTATCTTTTGCTCTGCATGCCCGCCGTGGCGGCCTGCGCTGACAACAAACACCCCCTGAACGGCTCAATTACCAGTGCTCTGAAGCCGGGAATGACCGAACAGCAGCTGGCTGAGGTCAGCAACAATCGCGTGCCAGCCAGGGTCGTGATGACGACCTGTGGTATCGAGACGCCGAAGCCGTTTGCCTGCAAGGTATACGTTTACGACGGGGCACTACGGGGCGGTGGGTACGATCCGAAGCTTTCTGTGGTGTTGGAGGACGTCGGAGGACAATGGAAAGTAAGCCAGTGGCTCTGACAGCTTCAGTGGCGCCTTATGGCAGCGAGCGGTCTAGGTCGGGCCGCCCGTTCGAGCGGTGGTCGCCCCCAGCGGCCCCGGGGATGTGATCAGCCACGGTCTGCCAGCTGTTTGATCAGCCGGTCCCGATCGGCAACGTGAATGGCCAGTGCCTTCTCTAGGAGGCGGAGATATCTCTTTGCCTTTGCCGTGTCCCGATCGGCCCGCTCCAAGGCGGTGACGGCCTCACGCTGTCGGTCTAGGCGGTCTTGCGCCCGCTGAACGCGCTGCTCAGCCTCTTCAAGATGCTGTTTCAGTGTGATGCGGCGTGCCATTCAGAGACCTTAGCAGCCAGAATCACCGCCAAGGCCGTTTTCTGTCCGTGGAATCGATTTAGCCCGCGGCCGGCAGGCAGTTAACCGGACTGAGGGTTCATCGTCTGAAAGCGAGGATGGAGCAGGCTGGAACTGTGATGCGCCCACGGATCACTCGACGCGAGGTGAAGCGCGATATCCACTCGCAGGCCGACTTCAATTCCGCAACACCGCGAGAACGCCGGGCCTCCGTGCTGCGGGTGGCTGCCCCGCTCCCCGTCGCGGTATCGCTCCGATTCCCGCCCGATCCTATTGCATCGGCGTAAGCTTGAAGCGGCAGGAGTACCGCTCGTTGAATAGTTCCATCTCGCGCGTCTTCACATTCCCGATAAGGTCGACGGAAAAGCTCTTCGTACCGATCGGTAGCGTGAACGTCGACTTGACGGAACCATCGGAGTCAATCGGAGCCGAGAACGCCTCACCGCTGCTGGCCTTCACGGAGAGCTCATTGCCCGTGTCCGCGAGGTCGAAGAACAGATTCGAGACATTGGCCTCCTTGCAGTCGGGAGGGGACCCCGGTTCAAGCCCAGGCTTTGCCCGCCAAGCCTCGGCAAGCGCCGAGGACGCCGCGCCGACAACGCCCAGCACGATGAGGGCTGCGAGTGTGCGCATGTTGAACTCCAATACGGCCAATATCGAGGCGGACGCACTTGCCTAAAGCTGAGACGGCACGTTGGTTGCGTCGGGGGCGACTTCTTATCCTCCGCCCGGATGGGGAATGGACCGCACCACCGTCCTCTCTGGCTTATCCTCCCGCTGCCCTTGATATGAGACCGCCCTCAGAAGGCCGCCCTCCGTCCAGGTCATGTACGTCACTTCCACGACCACATCCGGCCGCACCCAATGCACCTTCGAGAGCTTTACTGGCGCTAACGGAGGGCGGTCCGGTCCGCGTCACCCTGGAGGCGGCGGTCCCGGCGGCGGCATGCGAGGGGGAGGCATGGGCGGAACGGGCGTCGGCTTGGACTCAGGAGGCGGTTCGCGCGGCGCTTCGTTCGGTGGCCTGGGAATGCGTGCCATCTTTGGGCCTTTCGGTCTGGTTGCACCATAAGGCTGATCCGCGGCCCTGGCCAAGAGGTGGCTTCGGCTAGGTGCATTCTCGCAGCCTCATACCTTCGGCCGCCGCTTCAAGCCTGCTTCGACCCCCGCTGACGAATGGACTGCGCAATTGAGCAAAGTCAGCGCGCCCCGACAACGAATTCCCAAAGCTTCTGGCGCTGAACACAATCTTCCCACAGTCCAAGGTAAGCGCCCCGTCGTACGCTCTGGCCGCCTCTCGGCGACCAGGTGCAGTGCTCGCTCCAGTATGGAGGACCTCGATGTCACCATTTCGACCTATGACGCAATTCGACCCTTCTCGGCCCGCGCTCGTTCACGATCGACTGAACGCCAAGACGTTCGAGTGGTCGCCGCAATGGCGAGCGAGCTTCGAGCAGTACAAACGTGAGGCTGGCCTCGGCATTGTTGCATGGGACGGGCTGCTCTTGGATGGCTGGGCGCCAATCGAAGTGGATCCGTTCGCCTCGCGTTCGTAGCTGCCAACCTCTTTCGAAGAGTACGCACGGCAACTTCGGACTGAAGCCTCTGTTGCAGTGACGGGTGGTGATATCCTGATGATCGCCTATGTCAGAGAGGCCGCGAGGAAATTGAAAGCAAGTCTCGACATCGACCAAGAGACGATGTGGACGCTCACCGATGAGGGCGCTGGGAGCGAGGCTTCTAGTAGAGCCGCCAGTTTCGGGACGGGTAATTCGAATGCACGCTGACTCGCCCAGCCTGCGTAGGTGGCCGCTGTGTCGAAACTGACATGGGACAACTTTGTGGACGCCTATCCCAGATCACACTTGGTCGTTGCCTGGCTGCATGGGCGGCAGCGGATCGGTACAACGCGGCAGGCCCTCTTCGCTCTACTCGAGAGAGTGGCTACGGTGTTGGAGCCACATGGGGATTGGACCATCACCGACGCGAATGCGAGCGAAATATATATCGCCTACGAGAATGAAGCGGACGCGGCGCTGTTGTGCACCTTGGTGCGCGCGAAACCCCTCGGCCCCAGCATTCAATGGCTCTCACAAGCGGCGTTCAGGTTGCAAAGGGAAACCAAAGAATCGCTTGCACAGACGCTCAGGGCCAGGAACTTGTCCTCTTCGGCCGCCTGACCATCTCATCTGAGCGACAACATCTGATGTGGCCAGCGATACGGCGACCGTCGTCTGCCTTCGAAGCAAACTCCGCAACGGTCACCACACGGTCGCATCGGCGACCCAGAATTGTCACACGCGCCCTTGCATCGGGAAGAGCATTCGTCAGAACTCCCTCAATCAAAATTCATGCCGCTCGGCGGTACTCTGCAAAGGAATGGGGAAGGTCCGATGGCTCAACTCGTGGTGTCTTGGTTCATTTGCAATGGCCGCCTTCGCGTACACTCCGTCAACGCGATCGGCCAAAGGAGCGGCAGGATCATTGAAATCGAGGACGTCGGCACCGGAGAGCGTGTCCATGGTTCTCCCCGGAGACTTGAGCGATTGGTGCAAACGCTTCAAAGGTCCGGCGATCAGTTGGATCGAGGTTTGCCAAGGATGCCCGCCACGATACCGTAATGTTCCATTTGCCTCTCCGCAGACAAACCCGACGGTCGCCTTTGCTTCGTGCCGCTAGCCGCCATCGCTCGACCGTTGTCTGTTCTGCAAGCTTGCTTGGCGGCTCGCCTGCATCGGATTGCTGAGTATCAAGGGGAAGCCAGTCGCCGCCTCTTCACCCACAAAATTGTCTTGCGATGAAGCGGCAGTTCGGAGGCGATGCGCGTTTCATCGGTGAAGCTGTACCTGCGTCACACTTCGTCGACACAATCTGATCACCCCACGCGATGCGTCCGCTCGGCTAGCTTGGTCGTGGGAAGGGCTCGGGATGGGCGAACGGCGGGGGCGCCGCTCGGCACGCATCCAGGGCGATACGGGTGACGTGGGTGAATAGGTTTCTGAACGTTGTGCGCTCGGCGCGCGGACGCATGCTGTCGGCATCGTCCCTGGTGACGGCAGGAGATTGCCTGCTCGCCGGACGCCTCGGTGCGCCTCCTTCCCGGTTCGGAAAAACACCCAACGAGGGAAGTGACTCCAAATGACCACCGCTCTTGAACATGTCGTGGCCTTGGCGGGCAGCGCGCCCGTGCAGCTTGCCTCCGTTGGCGAGGCGGACCTTTGTATCCTTGTCATCGAGGACGGCGCGACCGATCGCGGCGTCCTGATCGATGAGCTGTCCGGCCACGGCCTTGACGTCCGGACAGTCGCCTCGCTGGACGACGCACCCGATGCCGCCCGCGCAGCCGACGTTATCGTCCTCCATTGCGACCGGGCGAAGATTTCCGACATCGACATGCTGAGCCAACTGCACGGGTTGGGTTTCAATGTCCCTGTCGTGCTGCTGACCGGTAAGCCCCTGCCGGCCGATGAATGCATGGCTCTCGACAAAGGCGCGGTCGACGTCGTCTGCAGGTCGCGGGGCCCGGCGGTTCTGGCCAGGCGTATCAAGGCTGCCCATCGCACCGGCCAGCCGCGGTCCGACAATTCCATGATCTGCGGCAAGCTGCTTCTGCGTCCCGATGTCGGCCGGGCCTACTGGAACGACGTGGATCTCGACCTCACCGTTGGCGAGTACAACATCGTCCGCCTGCTGGCTTCGAACGTGGGCCGGTACATGACCTACCGGGCGCTCTACGACCGCCTGCACTATGAAGGGTTCCTGGCCGGAAGCGGGGCCGACGGCTATCGCGCGAATGTACGGTCCCTGGTCAAGCGCATCCGAAACAAGTTTCGCGACGTCGACCCGACCTTCGACGAGATCGAAAACTACGCCGGCTTCGGGTACTGCTGGAAAAAGCCAGACTGAAGTCAACCAGCACCAGAGCAGCTTTTTCATTAGCCGACAGCCCGGCCTGTCCACAGGCCGCGGCCCAGCCGATGACCGATCTCGACACGAGGTCTCCGATCAGACAGTCGGCAACGTGTTGCGGCGCCGCGGCCTGCCGCCGGCACCAGAGCGCAGGCGCACGACCACCTGGGCCGCTTTCATCGGGACCCATATGGACCCGTTGGCAGGCACCGACTTAGAAATCCTGACCTCAGAAAGAAATATGTCGCGCCGGCAGGGCAGGCGAAGAGATTCCTCTCGGGTCAGGCAACCCGCTCTCGCGTTTCTCGTTTGCATTGCACAGTGGAGGAAAAACAATGAACTCTATCATCTACATCGTTGGTCTGGTTGTCGTCATCGGTGCGGTACTCGCCTTTCTGGGCCTTCGCTAAGTTCCGTACGCACTGGAAAGCGCAACTGGAAAGCGCAAGGGGAGGTGATGGACACTCATCTTCTCGGTACGCAGACCACCGAAACAAATCCTAAGGGTACCGACGCGCGGCCCGCCCTTGCCTTACCTCAGGATTTGAAAACGCTCCTGTTGCTCGGAATTTTCGGTCTGTTGTTCTTGTATGCGCTCTATCTGTTGGGCGAATTGATCGTCCCAATCATTTTCGCTTTCATGCTGAGCTTGGCGCTGCGGCCCACTATGGACTTCCTCACGCGCCTTCACATACCGAAGTTTGTAGCGGCACTAGCGATCGTCTTGATGGGTGCGGGATGTCTGCTCGGGGCAGCTTATCTTTTAGCGGGCCCGACATCCGCTTGGCTCGCAAAGGCACCGGCAAGCCTAACCACTTTGCAAACACGGTTAGCCGGCTTGATCGAGGTGACAGATAAAATCCAAAAGGCCGGAAAGGAAGTAGAAAAGATCAGCACGGATCCCAAGACGCCGGAGGTTGCGGTGAAGGGGCCGCCGATTACATCTTTTCTGTTTAGTGGCACCAGAGCCATCATTACCGGTCTTATAACAACCGCGGTGCTGCTGTTCTTTCTCCTTGTTTCGGGCGATCTTTTTTTGAGACGCCTTATCGAAATCCTGCCGACGATGAGCGACAAAAAGCAGGCAGTTTCCATTGCGAATGAAATCCAGCGCACGGTTTCGGGCTATCTGATCACCATCGTCATGATGAATATGGCCGTGGGATTGATGACAGGGATTGCCGCCTATTTGTGTGGCCTTGCAGATCCCATTATGTGGGGCGCGATGGCTTTTCTCCTGAACTTCGCTCCGTATTTTGGGCCGCTCGTTGGGGTCGGCATTTTCGCGTTGGCAGGCTTACTCACTTTTGATTCTCTGTGGCATGCGGTCTTGCCCGCGGCGTTGTACCTGGCGATTCATATGGCGGAAGGCGAAGGCATCACGCCCATTCTGCTTGCCCGCCGTTTCACGCTCAATCCAGTGCTTTTGATAGTCTCTTTGATCTTCTGGTATTGGATGTGGGGCATTGCCGGCGCCATCCTCGCCGTGCCCATGCTTGCCGCCTTCAAGTTGATATGCGACCGCATCGAACCTCTCATGGCCCTCGGTCACTTTCTGGGGAGCGATGCGCGTGTAAAGTCGAAGGAGATACAAACGAGTGGCGCGAAAGGGTAGATCGCCGCGCCTGCCTACAGGTTCGACATTTGAACGATCGGCCATAGAGGGGCGTCGTGTCGCCTCCAGCTTCCTCAGCGTCTTCGCCTTTGGCGATCTGGAAACCCTTCACCAGATCACTGCGGGAGACTTGCTCGCCGCATTTCGGTCTCGCGTGAACAGCCAGCGCGGCGCGAGGCGAAGGCCTACTGTTCGAGCCGCGGGCGCGAGGCAAGCTCGCCAAACAGGGCGATGAGTCCCTCGAGCGTCCGTCCGCCGCGAAATCCCAGCGCGACACGCAGGAACGGCAAGCCGTCTTCATGTTCGGGTTCGATCAATTCGTAGCGGTGACCGCGAAAGCCGAATGAGCCGCCGGGAGTGGCGCGTAGCCCGCGCCGGCCGATTTCGGCGTCGACGATTTTCAGCAGCCGACGGTGTGTGGCGCCATCGCCCCCGCGCAGGCGCACCGCGCAGAATGGTGCCTCAGCGCCGGCGCGGACCAAGGAAGGGTGACTGCGCTCCTCGAAGACGGCCGACGCTCGACCGATCGCGCGGCCGAGCGCTGCATTGTGAGCGAATATCGCGGCTGTGTAGTCCTTTAGGTAGGTGCGATCCAGAAACCACGGCGCGGACAGCGCCGCCAGCTCATCCAGCGTGAGGCCGCTTCCGGTGAGGCCGCGGATGCGGCGTAGGTTGTCGGCGGCCGCGACGCCGCTGCCCTCACGCACGAAGAGCTGCACTATTCCCACGTTGGCCAGCTCGAGCCCGGCCTGGTCCAGCTTGAGGCCAGACCGGAAGACCGCGACGAGCGGTCCATCGAAGCACTCGAACCAGGGCGCCAAGTCGACAGCCGCGCCGACGAGCGTCGTATCGAGAAGCAGGGCCCGACGTGCGCGGGGAAGCGCGCGCGGATCGCTTATCCCGAAGCGACCGTCGCAGAAGACCGGCTCCCCCAGCAGAACGTCCACCTTCGACGCCACCGCTGGCACTTGGCGAAAGACCTTGCGGGGCCAGATGTCAAGGAGGGCCTTGCTCTCGAAGTAGCGCCCCGCGTGGTGCAGGGTGAGAGGGGTGGCGGGCGATCCCGTCGAGGTGACGAGATGCAGCAGGCAAGAGAGGGTCGATTGTCCGCTGCGGCAGAGCACGCGCGACGATGTCCATCCGTTCGGTGTCGGATGGTCGAGGTCTCCACGCTTTTCCAGCATACTGACGTCCAGATCGCGCTCGTATCCGAACTGGACCGTGTCCCCGCCGGGCATGGGCACCGTCGTTCCGCTGCAAGGGCTCTTCAGGGTGGCATCTGCGGGTTTATGCGCACGCTCGAACCAGGCCCGGCGAAGCGACAGTGCAGCCGCCTCGAGCTCGTCTTCGCTTTTCGGTGAGAATAAAAGGCTGAATTCAGGTAGGCCGATGCGCGCGGCGAGCGTGTTCAGATCCCGTGCGTCCGTTGAACTGTCTGTCATTCAGCTGCCTAACGTCTCCGGTCGAGGGCCGTTGCAGGCACTGGAAGTTTTCGCGGCGACCCTCAGGTGCTCGCGCCGCGCGGGCCGCGTTTCGGCTTTGGTCCCTGCAGGTCCGAGTTCTGGCTGCCAGGAAGGGCGGCATTGTTGCGTTTGCCAACCGGCCGCGGCGGCTGCGGCTGGGGAAGCCGTTCACGGTTGCTGCCGGGATTGAGGCGTTCGATTTCCGAGGCTTCGGTAGGGGGCGTTGGTTTGGAAGAGGTCATGCATCGCCAACGCCTGGGCCCCCCTCTCCGTTGCGACAGCGAGTCAAAAGCCACCTCCGGCTGCCAATCCGTTGAACAACCGACCGGGGAAAGAGATGACGCCGAGCTCGGCCTCAGACGCGAAATCCGTCGGCCGCTTCCGAATGGGGCGACCACTCGATCGGCTGGCGTTGACGTGGGCGATGGGTCGAACGTCCTCATCGATCCCGTCCCTCCGAGCTTTTTACGCCGCAGGCGGCTTGCGAAATGCAACGCCGGACGAGCTCCTGGCGCCCGCGCCGCTCGCGGAGTTCGCGTTGCTTGGCCTGACGTCCTTCGCCTGGCCTGCGGGATGTCACCGTTCGCTGGCAGCTGCTGACCCGATCAATCTATTCGCAGCAAAACGACACTCCGGGGCACCATTCACCGCCATGGCCGCTGGATTTAGTCTCGACATCGGATTTCACGGAGTGCCGCTTCAACTCTGGCCACGGCATCGCCCCCAGAGTTGATGGCTCACCCCTAGGCCGCCTGACGACCGGCTTTCGCTGCAAGGCTCGGTGCCGAACGGGCGCGAGAGCAGTCGAGGGCATCAAATGGCGACAGTCGTTCCCGCAGAAGTTCCGAACCTGCAGCCGTCCGGCAAGCCGATTTATGGACGCTATGGCGCCCGATTATCAAACATTGTTTCCCGCCGCTGGTCGACTTAAGCAATAATCAATAAGGTTTCGATCGAGGAAGAAGGTCATCCTACGGATGCACCGCCGGCACGCGCGCGACGGCGAATCGGCCTGCAGTATCGCCGAAGTGTCACTTGACTATTACTTTATCATTGCTATCTTCCTCCACGGAAGGAGCCATTCCATGTCCTTGTCCCGCCCCTCCCCGGATGACGGCCCCGCGCATCTTCGCGATCGCGTCGGCGACGCCGATTCGACTGGGCCCTGGCCCGCGATCGACACCAGCCTGCTGGACGACGGGCGGGGCGCCGTGCCCTCGTTTCCCATCGAGCTGATCCCGCAGCCCTGGCGCGACTGGACGGCCGACCGGGCGCGCGGCGCCGGCGCGCCGGTCGACTACGCGGCCCAGGCCCTGCTGGCCGCCGTCAGCGCTGTCTGCGGCGCCGGCGTCGAGGTCCAGATCACGCCCGAATGGTCCGAGCCCCTGGTGCTGTGGCAGGCCTTGGTCGGCGGCCCCTCGAGCGGCAAGTCACCGGTGCTCGAGCGCCTGCGCGGGGTGCTGGCCACGATCGAGACCCTCATTCGCAGGAGCCAGGGCGGGCGTGACGGCGGATCGGCGCGCATCGTGGTCGGCAACCCCTCGGTGCGCGCCATCGCCCAAGCCGTGGCCGGCAATCCGCGCGGCGTGCTGTTGTGGCGGGATCATCCGTCGCCCTGGCTCGCGGAGCTGGGCAGAAGCGCCGACGATTGCGCCCACTGGCGGCAGGCCTGGTCGGCGCGCGGCGTCACCCTGGAGGATCGCGGCGAGCCGCCGTTGCAGCTCGACCGCCTCGCCGTGAGCGTCCTGGGCACGATCGAGCCCGATCTGCTGGCGCAGCTCGAGTCCGCCGACCGCGGCCTGGCGGGGCGGTTTCTCTATGCGTGGCCCGACCCGGCGCCCTTCTGTCCCTTCCGGGAGCGCCGCAAGTCCAATGCCGAGGAGTCCGTGCGCATGCTGCGGCTGATCGAGGAACAGGCGCGGCAGTCGGCCGGACCGCTGGTGCTCTCGTTCGAGACGTCGGCTCTCGACAGGTTCGAGAGCTTTCTCAAAGGGCTCCATCGCGACACGCGCGATGCCGAGGGCCTCGAAGCGGCGTGGCTGGGCAAGGGCCCGGGGACGGTGGCGCGCCTTGCCGCCGCGCTCGAACTGCTGGGCTGGTCGGGCGGCCCCGCCAACCGCCTGCCGGGTCCGATCGCGTGTGACTCGGTCGAGGCGGCCGTCGTGCTGTGGCGCGACTATTTTCGACCGCATGCCGTCGCCGTGTTCAATCGCGCCGGTCCGACGGAACTCGAGCGCCACGCGCGTCGTGTCCTGCGCTGGCTCCGGGCGGGAAGCCGGACGGAAGTGTCCGGCGAGGCGGTGAGATGCACCGGCCTGGGGCGAACGGTGAATGCCGGCCAGGCCGCCGAGGTGCTGGTTCGACTGGAAGCCGCCGGAGTCGTGCGCCGGGTTCGCTGCGCCACCGGACGCAAGGGACGCCCGGCGGAAAGCTGGGAGGTCAATCCGGCGGCCCTGACGAAATGAGGGGCCCGAAATGAGGGGCTGTCGGAAATACCGGAAATACCGATAATTCCGGAAATACCGACAATGCCCGGGCGACACCGCGTGGTGCTGGCATTCATGGAGAAGACTCGATGAGCAAAGAGCCAGGCGGCAGCGTTCGTGATCGTGTCACCTACATACCGATCCACAAGCGGCCACCCCTGCGCCTGCCCGGCGGCGCGCGGGTCGCGGTGTGGACCATCGTCAATGTCGAGAACTGGAGTCCGTCAGGCCCCATGCCGCGGACCGTTCTGCCGCCGCCGATGGGACAGCCGCTGCTGCCCGACGTTCCCAACTGGGCCTGGCACGAGTACGGCATGCGCATCGGCTTCTGGCGCTTCCTCGAGGCGCTGGGCAGTCGCGGCCTCAAGGCGACCTTTGCCCTGAACGGCACGGCCTGCAGCCTCTACCCCGAAGCGTGCGCCGCGGCTCGGGATGCGGGCTGGGACTTCATGGGCCACGGCTACGTCCAGCGGCCCATGCACAAGGTCGACGACCAGCGCGCGGCGATCGCTGATACCATCAAGGCGATCCGCGATTTCACCGGCAAGCCGCCGCGCGGCTGGGAGAGCCCCGGCCTCACCGAGACCGATGAGACGCTCGACCTGCTGGCCGAAGCCGGCATCGAATATGTCGCCGACTGGGTGCTCGACGAGCAGCCGGTCGCCCTGAAGACAAGGATCGGCGAGGTCGTCTCCGTCCCCTACACGGTCGAGATCAACGACGTCGTCATGAGTGCCGTCCAGCAGCAGCCCTCCGACGAAATCTTCCGCCGCGGCCGCGACCAGTTCGACCGGCTCTACCTCGACGGCGAGAAGGCGCCGCGCGTCATGGCGATCTCGATCCATCCCTATCTCACCGGCGTACCCCACCGGATCAAGTACCTCGAGATGCTGTACGACTACATCCTCGGTCATGCGGGGGTGGTGATGTGGACCGGCGCCGAGATCCTGGACTGGTATCGTTCGCAGATTCCAGCGCCCCGCGCTGCTCGCCTTGGAGAACCTTTGCAATTGCCCTAGGCTCGCCCCGTCTCGCGGTAATATGTGTAATGCGCGGCTCGTGCGTATTTCGCGGTGTCCCAGGAACCCCATGGCCCTGATCAAGAAATCCAAGCTGAACCCTGGAACGGCCCAGGCGATTGTCGACCTGCCGCCGGTCCGCCCGCCCGCCCGCAACGGCAAACCGAACGGCATCGGCAAACGCCTTGCGGATAAGGTCTCCGAGCGTCTCGCCGCGGCAACGGAGGAACTGGCGAGCGGTCTCACGGAGGCCGCTGCCGCCGCAGAAGAGTTGCGGCGGTCGATGGAGCAGATCGCCAGCGGCGCCGCCGAAGCCGCAGGAGCCTCGCAGGAGCAGCTGTCGGCCATCAAGCAAATGGTCGCGGGCCTGGGCGGGGCGCGCACGCAAGCGGAGGCCTCGCGCCGTCGCACGGAATCCGTCGAGGTCGTGCTGGCGGAAACCGCCGTGCAAATCGGCACGTCGGTGCGCGCCATCGAACGCAACGGGCTTCGACAGGGCGCCTCGGTCAAGCTCATCTCCGAACTCGAACGGCGCGCGCAGGACATCGGCGAGATCACCCGCGCCGTCAGCCGGATTTCGGACCAGACCAACCTGCTCGCGCTCAACGCCGCGATCGAGGCGGCGCGCGCGGGAGATCATGGCCGCGGCTTCGCGGTGGTGGCCGACGAGGTGCGGGCGCTTGCCGAGACCTCGGAGAAAAGCGCCCGCGACGTCCAGGGGCTCGCGACCGCGATCCAGACCGGCGTTCGCGATATCGCGACCGCGCTTCAGCAGGCGGCCGAGGCCGCGGTCAACGAATTCGAAGGCCGGCGCCGCGGTCGTGACGGCGCTCGATGGGCTGCGCGAAGACATGCAAAGGATCGCCGCAGGCAGCCAGGAGACGTTGACCACCTCCTTGGAAGCGGACCGTGCGGCGAGCGAAGCCGAAAAGGGCGCTGCGCTGGTCGCCCACGCGTCCGAGGAGCAATCCGCCGCCGCCAACGAATCCCAGTCGGCGATCCAGGAGCAGGCCAAATCGCTCGAGCAGGGACAGACGGCGGCCCAGGAGCTGGCAAGGGTTGCCGAACAGGCCCGCACCGGGAAGGTCAACGTCAAGTCTGCCGAACAGATCAGCGCCACGGCGGAGGAGCTGTCGGCGACCATCCAGGAACTGTCGAGCGCTTCGCGCCAGATCATGGCCGCCATCGGCCAGATCAATCGCGGCTCCCAGCAGCAGGCCGCCGCGGCGCAGCAGACCTCGGCGGCGCTGGCGCAGATCGAAAAGAGCGCGAAGCTCGCGCAGCACAACGCCAACCAGGCCAACGAGCGCATTCGCCAGATGGGGGAAGGCCTCAAAAAGAGCGGCGCCGCGGTCGAGAAACTGGTGAACGGTGTAGCGACCGGCCTCGACAATACGCGGGCCAGCCTGGCCACGATCGCGCGCCTCGAATCCGTCGGCCGCAACATCGAGAAGATCGTGAGCAGCATCTCGCTGGTCGTCGTCCAGACCACCATGCTGGCCGTCAGCGGCGCGGTGGAAGCTGCCCGCGCGGGCGAGTCGGGCCGCGGCTTTGCCGTCGTCTCGAACGACATCCGCAGCCTGGCGCGCGAGGCCTCCGACAGCGCCGACAAGATCCAGGACACCGTGGGCGGCATCCTCGAACAGATCGCTTCGCTGCGGCGTGACCTTGGCCAGATCGCCGATTCCGTCGAGATCGAGGTCCAGAGCAACCGTTCCGTGCTCGATGCCTTCGACAAGGTCAACCGCGAGGTGGCGGCCCTCGGCAGCGCCAACGACGCGATCCTGCAAGGCGCCGATTCCATCCTGTCGGCCGCCGTCGAATCGGCGGCCGGCGCGCGCCAGATCGCGGCCGCCGCCGAACAGTCGAGTGCGGCTTCCCGCCAGGCCTCGACGGCGTCAGCCGAGCAGGCGCGCGGTGCCGAGGACCTGGCCGCCGCCATCGAGGAAATCGCCTCGCTTGCCGAGGCGCTCAAGCAGCAAAATGCCTGAACGCTTCCTGACGTTCCGGGTCGGCGACCAGCTCTACGCGCTGCCGGCGGAGCAGGTCGCCGAGATCATCCGCCTGCCCACGGTTGCCCGGGTGCCGCAGGCGCCGCGGGGCCTTCTGGGGCTGGCCAATCTGCGCGGCATTGTGCTGCCCGTCGCGAGCCTGCAGGGCCTGCTCGGCGGCGAGCCAGGCACGGATGCGGCGACGCGCGCGATCGTGCTCGACGGCGCGGCGCCGGTCGCGCTGGCCGTCGACGCCGTCGAGGCGCTGGTTTCTGTCGATGCCGAGCAGATCGAAACGCGCCAGGCCGAGTTGGCGGCCAGGCCGGGCGAAGTCCTGAAGGGTGCGTTCGCCGCGGATGGCCAGAAGTCGATCGCCAAGATCCTCGACATCACCGCGCTGATCGGCGCCGCCTTCATCCAGCAGGATCGCGCCCGTCCACAGCGCGTGCTGAACGCCCCCGATGCCCGAGAAACGGCAGCCGACGGCGCGGACGACCGGCAGATGCTGGTGTCGTTCGACGTCGCCGGCCAGGAATATGCCTTCGCCCTCGACATCGTGCTCGAAGTGCTGAACGCACCGGAAACGTTGGCGGCCCTGCCGGCGAGCGAAGACCTCGTGCTCGGGATGACGCCATTCCGCGACACCCTGCTGCCGCTGCTTTCGCTGCGCGGCCTGCTGGGCTTCCCGGCGCGCGGCGAGAGCGACGGCCGGGAGAAGGTCGTCGTCACGCGCGTCGGCGGCGCCCTCGTCGGACTGCTGGCCGACCGCATGCGCACAATCTTTGCCGCCGACGCCGATCTGATCGAGAACATCCCGACGGTGCTGTCCGCGCGGACCGGCGGCGAAGCCAGGATTTCTGCGATCTATCGCGGCGAGCGCGGGCGCCGGCTGGTCTCTCTGCTGTCGCCGGAGCAGCTGTTCCGGGAGGACGTCATGCAGCGGTTGAATGCGGGCGAAAAGATCGCGCCAAAGACGGAAAAGGAGACGGGCGGATCACGCCGCGAAGAGCGGCAGTTCGTGGTGTTCCGGCTGGGCGAAGACGAGTTCGGTCTGCCGATCGAGGCCGTCAACGAGGTCGCGCGCGTGCCCGAGCAGATCTCGCGGCTCCCCAAGACGCCGAAGTTCCTCGAGGGCGTGGTCAATCTGCGCGGTGAGGTGCTGCCGGTGGTCGACCAGCGGCGCCGTTTCGACATGCCGGCGCTCGAGGAAAAGGGTGCCCGCCGCCTGATCGTCGTCAGGACCGAACGTCACCGCGCCGGCCTTATCGTCGACGCGGTCCTCGAGGTCCTGCGCTGTTCCGCCGACGACATCGAGCCGGCGCCCCATCTCACCAACGAAACCGTGCGCCTGGTGCACGGGGTGATCAATCTCGCGACGGCAGGCCGCATGGTGCTGCTTCTCGATCCTGCCGAATTGCTGACGCGCGCCGAGCGCGGCCTGCTCGACGCGTTCGACGCCAGGACGGAGCGGGCGCGTTTGTGATCAAGGTTCTGGTGGTCGACGACTCTGCGCTCATGCGCAAGCTCCTGGGGCGGATCTTCGCGACCGAGGCCGACTTCGAGGTGCAATTTGCGCGCAACGGACTGGAGGGCCTCGCCCTCGTGGAATCCTTCGCGCCCGACGTCGTCACCCTCGATATCCACATGCCGCAGATGGACGGGCTGGCCTGTCTCGACCGCATCATGGTCGAACATCCCCGGCCCGTGGTCATGGTGTCATCCCTCACCGCCGAAGGCGCCGACGCGACGTTCGAGGCCTTGCGACTGGGCGCGGTCGATTTCGTCGCCAAGCCCGAGGGCGCCATCTCGCTTCACATCGATCAGCTGCAAGCCGAGCTGGTCGCCAAGGTGCGCGCCGCGGCGGGCGCCAGGATCAAGTCGAGCGCGCGGCTGAAGGATCGGGTGCGGCACCGCATCGGCGCGGATGCCGTGGCCATACAACGGGCCGGCCGCGCACGATCCGCGCAGACTGCGCCGGTTCGGGCGGCCGGCGACGGCCTGGTGGTGGTGGGCACGTCGACCGGCGGACCGCCCGCGCTGGAGGCCCTGCTGAAGCCGCTGCCGGCCGATTTTCCCTGGCCCATCGTCGTGGCCCAGCATATGCCCGCCAGCTTCACAGGCGCGCTCGCCCGACGTCTGGATGGCCTCTGTGCCCTCACCGTGGTCGAGGTCCTGCGGACCGTCCAGCTCCAGCCCGGCGCCGTCTATATTGCCAAGGGCGACGCCGACATGGTGGTTGCCCGGCGGCCGTCCGGCCTTGTCGCCCTGCCGGTTCGCGCCGAGGCCGATTATCCGTGGCATCCAAGTACCGACCGGCTCGTTAAGTCTGCCATGGATCATGTCTCGCCCTCCCAGATCGTCGGTGTTCTCATGACGGGAATGGGCAACGACGGCGCCCGGGCGATGGCGCGCCTTCACGCCGAGGGCGGGCGGACGATCGCCGAGGCGGAAGAGACCGCCGTGGTCTGGGGCATGCCAGGCGAACTCGTGGCGGCAAACGGCGCGGACTGGGTATTGCCCTTGCCGGAAATCGCCGGCTGGCTGCGCAAACTGGCACCCTGACATGCCCCTCGTCCGCAAGCCTTCCACGCCCGCTCCGCCGGCCGCCGCCGCCTCGCTCACCGACGGCAGCAGCGAGCAGCGCTGGGCGGCGGCGCGGTTGGCCGCGGAAAGGCCCGATGGCGTGGCGCTGCTCTCCGGCGCGCTTGCCACGGAGAGCGACCCGCGCGTGCGCGAGGCGATCTTCACCAGTCTGGCACGCATCGCGACGGCGGAAAGCGCCGCGGCCGTCGTGCCCTACTTGAGGTCGGACGATGCGAGCCTGCGCACCGGCGCGATCGATGCCCTGCGCGCGATGCCCAATGTCGTGGCGCCTCATCTGCCCGCCCTCCTGGCCGATTCCGATGCCGACGTGCGGTTGCTGAGCTGCGAGCTGGCGCGCGGCCTGCCGGATGACGAAGCCAACCGCCTGCTGTGCCAGCGCCTCGAGGTCGAAACCGAGAAGAACGTCTGCGCGGCGGCGGTGGAGGTGCTGGCCGAAATCGGCAGGCCGGAGGCTTTGCCCTCGCTGACGCGGTGCGCGAGGCGCTTCGACGGCGATCCCTTCATCGCCTTCAGCATCAAGGTCGCCATTGAGCGCATCGTCGCGCCGCCCAGCCGCCGACGTGAGTGAGATCCCGGCGGTCTCGGAAGAGGAATTCCGCAAGGTCTGCGAATTTCTCTACAGGCGCACCGGCATGCTCTTCACCGAAGCCAAGCGCTATTATGTCCAGCGACGCATCGCCGAGCGCATGGCCTTCCTGGGCATCGCGTCCTTCACGACCTACTTCGCCTATCTTCGCAGCGACGTGGAGCGCGAGGTCGAGAAGTTCATCAACGCCTTCACGGTCAACGAGACCTATTTCTATCGCGAGGAGCATCAGCTCCACTGCCTGTCGTCCGACCTGCTGGCCGAGCGCGTCGTCGCAAAGCGGCCGGGCGAGGCGCTGCGTATCTGGTCGGTGCCGTGCGCCACCGGAGAAGAGCCCTATTCGATCGCCATCTGGCTGCTCGAGAACTGGCCGGAAGTCGACGTGCAGGACATCGAGATCGTGGGTTCCGACATCGACACGAGCTGCGTGGCGGCGGCCCGCCACGGTGAGTTCGGCCCGCGCGCGCTGATGCGGCTGGCGCCCCGCCTGGTCGAGAAGTACTTCGTCCCGACGGGACAGGACCGCTGGCGCATCGTCCCCGACCTGCGGGAATCCGTCCAATTCACCCCGGTAAACCTCGTCGATCCGGCCGAAACCCGCCGGCACGGCACATTCGACGTCATCTTCTGCCGCAACGTGCTGATCTACTTCGACGACGCCTCCCGGCGCCTGGCGGCGGAGAATCTCTTCGACAACCTGGCGCCGGGCGGCTTCATATGCCTGGGGCACACCGAGTCCATGAGCCGGATCTCGTCGCTCTTCGAGGTCCGCCGCTTCGCGGATGCCATCGTTTATCAGCGGCCAAAGGGAGGCGCGCATGGCTGAGACGACAAGCAAGCGCGTCCTCGTCGTCGACGACGCGAGCCTGGTGCGGCGGTTCTATCGCGAAGCGCTGGAAGGCGCGGGCTTCGAGGTCGACGAAGCGCTGAACGGCGTCGAGGCGCTGGAGAAGCTCCTGAGCGACTCGTTCGACATGGTGATCGTCGACGTCAACATGCCGCAGATGGACGGCTTCACCTTTCTCAAGGCGCTGCGCCGGCAGGCGGCGCCGGTCTCCTCGGTTCCCGCGCTGGTCATCAGCACCGAGGCGGCCTCGCAGGACGCCGCGGCGGCGCGTTCGGCCGGCGCCAACTTCTACCTCGTGAAACCGGTCCGCGCAGGACGCCCTGGTCGAGCATGTGGCCATCATGTGCGGGCTGCCGGCATGAACGAATTCGTCGAGCAGTTCCTGGTCGAGGGTCGCGAGCTCGTCGCCCAGGGCAACGACGACCTGCTGGCCCTCGAGGAGCGTCCGGACGACAAGCAGCACCTCGACGGGGCGTTCCGCGCCCTGCACACGCTGAAGGGCGCCGCCGGCATCGTCGATTTCGTCGCCATGGGACGCGCCCTGCACGCCGCCGAAGACGGCCTTGCGGCGGTGCGCTCGATCGGCGCTCCGGTGACGCCGCTGCTCATCGATCTCTGCCTGGCCTGCCTGGATCAGGTCAGCGCCTGGATCGACCAGATGCAGATCACCGGCGAAATCCCCGCCGACGCCGATGCCAAGGCGGACGACCTCGTCCGTCGCTTTTCGAGCCTGGGCGCGGCCAACAAATCCCCGATCCTGCCGCAGCGCGCTGCAGAGGCCGCGAACCCGGCGAGCGCCGGGCTGTCGGCGATCGCCCGGCAGATCCTCGAGGCGCAGAAGCTGCTGCTCGCGGAGCCGGCGGCGGAAGGCGCCGCGGGACGGCTGGAATCGGCCGGCCGCGTATCGGCCAACGTGCTGCGCCACCAGGGGCGGTCGCTCGACGCCAACGACCTGGAAGGACTGCTGCAGACCAGCCTTCTCGCCGGAGACGCCGCATCGATGGCAGCGGCGATCGACCGGGTGCTCGAAGGCCTGACGGAGCCCGCCCCGCCGCCGCCCGGGACGCTGCCCGCCCAGCCGCCCGATGTCACCCTGCGGGTCGACGTCGAGCGGATCGATGCGCTGGTCAGGCTGACCGGCGAGCTGCTGATCGCCAAGAACGCCATCGGCCATTCCGCCGGGCTCGCCCAGGACGCCGCCGATCCTCGCCAGCTCGCGACCGCGCTCAAGAACCAGCATCAGCTGCTGGAGCGTCTGGTCGGCGAACTGCAGCGCGCCGTGCTCAGCCTGCGCGTCCTGCCGCTCCATCATGCCTTCCAGCGCTTTCCGCGCCTCGTGCGCGAGATGGCCACCTCCCTCGCCAAGCCGGCACGGCTGATGATCGAAGGCGCCACCACGGAGGCCGACAAGACGATCGTCGAGGCGATTTCCGAGCCGTTGCTGCATGTCCTGCGCAACAGCCTGGACCACGGGCTGGAGAGCGCAGCCGAACGCACCCGGCTTGGCAAGCCCGCGACAGCGACGATCGTGCTTCGCGCCGCGCGCCAGGGCGAGCACGTGATCGTCGAAGTGGAGGATGATGGCCGCGGCATCGACCTGGCGCGGGTCCGCGAAGTGGCGCGCGAACGCAAAGTCGTATCGGACGCCATGCTCGATGGCATGTCGGACGATGACGTCGTCGATCTCATCTTCGCGCCAGGATTCTCGACCGCCGCCGAAGTCACCGACCTGTCGGGCCGCGGAGTCGGCATGGATGTCGTGCGGACCTCGGTCGAGCGCCTGGGCGGGCGGGTGAGCGTCTCGAGCCGGCCGCAGCACGGCACGATCGTGCGGTTCGCCCTGCCTTTCACCGTGATGATGACCCAGGTGCTGACCGTCGAGGCGGCCGGCCAGGTCTTCGGCGTGCCGCTCGACTCGGTGATCGAGACGGTTCGGGTGAGCCGCGACGCCATTGCGCCGATCGGCGCCGCGCGGGCCCTGGTGCTGCGCAATCGCACCATTCCGGTCATCGACCTGGCGCGCGCCTTGGGCCGCGAGTCCGCCGCGTCGGCCGCAGAAGCCACCGTGCTGATCGTCGCCGTCGCGGGACAATGGGGCGGCCTCGAGGTCGACCGGCTGGGCGAGCGCCTGGACGTCATGCTGAAACCGCCGGAGGGCCTGCTGGCCGGCGTGCCCGGAATCGATGGCACGACGCTGCTCGGCGACGGCAGGGTGCTGATCGTTCTCGATCTGCAGGGGATTCTCGTTAACGCCGATGGCTAGCAAAAGTTGCGCCGCCAGCTGCACAAGTCGCACCTGCTGCGTCGGACGACGACAATAGCGGCAGGTCGGTTTTATGTCATGGCTTCGGGTGCTATGAGACAGCCGTTCGATGCGACAGGAAGCGAGAGGGAATGAAATACCGGGTTCTGGTGGTCGACGACAGCAAGCTGGCGCGCATGGCGGTGGCCAAGGCCCTCAATGCCCTCCACGCGGACTGGGCGCGGCTCGAGGCGGCGAATGCCGATGAGGCGTTGGGCCTGGCGAAGACGGACTCGTTCGACCTCGCGATCCTCGACTTCAACATGCCGGGCCGCGACGGCCTGGTTCTCGCCGCCGAACTGCTGGCGCTGAAGCCGGGCATGCCGCTGGCCGTCATCTCGGCCAATCATCAGGTGGAAGTCGTGACGCGGGCGCGCGAGGTCGGCGCGACCTTCCTGCAGAAACCACTGACCGAGAAAGCCCTCGCCGAATTCCTTGCCGATGCGACCAAGCGACTGGCGGCCGCCGGTCGATGACCACGGTCCTCACGGAGCTCGAACTCGACGCCCTGACCGAAATGGTCAATATCGGCGTCAATCGCGCCGCCGCCAGCCTGCGCGAGATGGTGGGCGAGCAGGTGCTGCTTTCCGTGCCCAAGGTCACGCTGGTCAGTCGCGACCGAGCCATCGCCACGCTGGGCGAAAACGAGGTCAGCCACCTGGTGGGCATCCACCAGGTCTTCGAGGGCGAGATCACGGGCCGGGCGCTGCTCATCTTTCCCGACACCAAGAGCCTCGAACTGGTACGGGCGGTCACCGGCGGGGAGCTGCCGCTCGAGGAGATCATCGAGCTCGAGCACGAGGCGCTGGCCGAGATCGGCAATATCATCCTGAACGGCTGCCTCGCCACCATGGCCAACATGCTTCAGCGCAATCTCAAGATGTCGCTGCCCGAGATCCTGCGCGGCGAGCCCACGATCTTCTTCGATCTCGAGCCGCCGCCGGAAGCCGGCGAGGTCGTGATGTTCCTCTATATCAACTTCGCCCTAAGGAATCGCGACATCCGCGGCTATATCGCCATGCTGATGGACATGCCGTCGCTGGCCGCCCTGCAGGTCCTGCTCAACGAGTTCATCGAGCGTACGGCGGGAGGGATGGCGCCCTCGAATGACCGCTCCTGAGCAGAAGATCGACGGCGGCGTCTTCGACGCCATCGATGTCGGGCTGATCCTTCTCGATGCCGGCCGTCGAGTTGTCGGCTGGAACGTCTGGATGGAAGCCGCGAGCGGCATCCCGGCCACAGCCGCCAAAGGCCGGCCGCTCGACGAATTGTTCCCCGGGCAGATAGTGCCGCGGCTCGCCACGGCGATCTCGCAGACGTTCGAGCTTGGAGCGTCGGGCCTGGTCACCCATTCCCTGCATTCGTCGATCTTCCCGCTGCGCACGCGTTCGGGACGCAAGCTGCTGCACAACGTTTCGATCCGTCCGATCGGCAACCGGCCGGATCTCGGCTGCCTGCTGCAGATCGTCGACGTCACCGTCGTGGCGGGGCGCGAACGCATCCTGCGCGAGCGCCAGAACGCGCGCTACGACGCCGTCGTCGGCGGCGCGCCCGACGCGATCCTGACGCTCGATGCGGCAGGCGTGATCCAGATGGTCAATCCGGCGGCGGCCCGCGAATTCGGCTATGCCTCGGACGAGCTGATCGGCCGGCCGATGACCTTCCTGCTCAAGGACGCCGAAGAGTGGAACAAGGGCTTCCGGGGAATCCTTGACGGCGTGCCGATCGGCCGGCCGATCGAGCTCACGGCCTGTCGCAAGAACGGCGCGCCGAGCTACCTCGAGGCGTCGGCGTCGCGCTGGGCGAGCGAAGGTCGGACCTTCGTCACCGCCATCCTGCGCGACGTCAACGAGCGGCGCATGGCGGTCGATGCGCTGCGCCTGCTCAACCAGACGCTGGAGCGGCGGGTCGCCCAGAGCACCGCCGACCGCAACCGCATGTGGACGCTGTCGACCGACGTCATGATGGTTGCCGGCCTCGACGGAACGATCAGCTCGATCAACCCGGCCTGGACGCATCTGCTGGGCTGGCAGGAGCCGCAGCTGATCGGCGCCAACGTCCTGGACTTCGTCGTTCCCGAAGAACGCGCGATCCTTCGATCCGAGCTCGAGGCGCTGTCGCGCGGAACGGCGCCCAGGCGCATCGAACTCAACATGCGAACCAGCAACGGCGCCAGCCGGCGTATCGAATGGAGCGCGGTAGCGGCGGACGATCTCTTTCAGGCCGTCGGCCGCGACGTCACTGCCGAGCGCGAGGCGGAAGACGCCCTGCGCAAGGCCGAGGAGGCGCTGCGCCATTCCCAGAAAATGGAAGCGATCGGCCAGCTCACCGGCGGCATCGCGCACGACTTCAACAACATGCTGACGGCCATCATCGGCTCGATGGAAGTGTTGAAGCGCCGCATCCACGCCGGACGCTATGAAGACGTCCAGAGGTTCATGGACGGCGCCATCGCCTCGGCCAATCGCGCCGCGGGCCTCACGCACCGGCTGCTGGCGTTCGCGCGGCGTCAGCCGCTCGATCCCAAGGCGGTGGATGTAAACCAGCTGATCCGCGGCATGGAAGAACTGTTGGTCCGAACGCTGGGCGAAAAAATCAGGCTTGCGATCGATCTGTCGCCGGAGCTGAGCGCGGCGCTCACCGATGCTTCCCAGCTCGAGAACGCGATCCTCAATCTGGCGATCAATGCCCGCGATGCGATGCCGCACGGCGGCACGCTCACGATCGCCACCACCAACGAAGTGGTCAAGGTGAAGGAGCAATTCGGCCAGGAGGAGATCGATGCCGGCGACTATACCGTCGTCTGCGTCGGCGATACCGGTGTCGGCATGTCGCCCGACACGGTGGCGAAGGTCTTCGAGCCGTTCTTCACGACCAAACCGATCGGCCAGGGAACGGGCCTCGGTCTCTCGATGATCTACGGCTTTGCCAAGCAATCGCGCGGCCACGTGCGGGTCGACAGCACGGAGGGCAAGGGCACGACGTTCCGGCTGTACCTGCCGAGGTATCAAGGCGTCGTCGACAAGAAGTCCGTGTCGCCGACGCGCGATCCGGCCACGGGCGCCGGCGAGACCGTGCTGGTCGTCGAAGACGATTCAGCCGTCCGCCTGATCATTTCCGATCTGCTGCGCGACCTCGGCTATGCCTGCATCGAAGCCGGCGACGGCCAGGCAGCCTTGCCGATGCTGACCTCCAACACGCCGCTCGATCTGCTGATCACCGACGTCGGCCTTCCCGGATTGAACGGCCGCCAGGTCGCGGAAATCGCGCGTCAGCACCGCCCCGACCTGAAGGTTCTGTTCGTCACCGGCTATGCCGAACATGCCACGGGCCACGCGCCCTTCCTGGCGCCCGGCATGGAAATGGTGACCAAGCCGTTCGCACTCGACGCCCTGGCGCTCAAGATTCGCGACATGATCCGCAAGTAGCTTTACGCGGCGTACTTGCTCCCGCTCAGCGCGGCCCACAGCGCCTCCGGGCCGGCCTTGGCGTAGGCCTGGCCGATTTTCTCGCCCCAGAAGGTCTCGCTGCCGAAGTCGCGGCGCCATACCCAGAGCCGGCGCGTGTAGTGGTGCAGGATGTGCTCGTGGGTGAAGCCCATGGCGCCCATCGACTGGTGCGAGATCGCCGCGATGCGCTGGGCGAACTCGGAGGCCTGGCTCTTGGCGGCGGCAATCGAAAAGCGCCCGCCGTCCAGCAGGCCGCCCTCGTCGGCGTCGCACGCCGCCGCTTCGGCCGAGGCGATGGTTGCCGCCACGCAGCTCGCCAGCTCGGCCAGCATGTGCTGGATGGCCTGGAAGGTCGAGATCGACCGGCCGAACTGCACGCGCTGCTTGGAGTATTCGACGGCCGTCGCCAGCACCTTGTCGGCCGCGCCGGCCATCTGCATGGCGCGCATGACGGCGGCCAGCTCGAAGGCACGCTCGGCGCCGACCGGCGAGGCGCCGCTGAACTCCGTCGCGGCATTGTCGAACGTCACCGTGCCATAGGGCTCGCCGGCGTGGCTGGGCCTGGCCTCGATCCTGGCGTTGCCCTTGGCGACCACGGCCAAGGTGCCGCCTGCCACCGCGACAAAGCGATCAACGACCGACGCGAAGGGCACGCGTTCGACCTTGCCGCTGAGGCGACCACCGGAGACGGTCAGGTTGCCGAGTGCGAGCGTCGCCGGCCCCGGCTTGGGCTCGCCACCGGCCGCCGCCACCAGGAGGTTGGCGAGCGCGGTCTCGGCGAGCGGCACCGGCACGGCATGCGAGCCGGCCAGCCGCAACAGCGCCAGCATGTCGCCCAACGTGCCGCCGACGCCGCCCTTGTCCTCGGGCACGGCGATCAGCGGCAGGCCCATCTCCTCGATCTCCTTCCAGAGATCGGCGGGCCAGGCGCCGTGCTCGACAGCGTTCACCACATCGCGGCCGCAGCGCTCCGTGAAAAAGCGGTCGGCGGTCTCGAGCAGCATGTCGCGGGTGTCGCGGTCCATCAGATGAGTCCTCGTTCAAGCTTCGCCTCATCCTGAGGAGCGCGCGAAGCGCGCGTCTCGAAGGATGGGCCACAGGCAGGGTGCTCGTTCCCACCCTTCGAGACGCGGCCCTGCGGGCCGCTCCTCAGGGTGAGGCTTTTCGGGTTCATCGAAGCCCCAGCCCGCGCGCGACGATGCCGCGCAGCACCTGGGTCGTGCCGCCCTGGATGGTGTAGCTCGGCGCCATCATCGTGGCGTACTGGGCGATATCGAGGAAATCGGCCAGGTCGTCCTCCGTCGTCGCATCGGATTCGGCGATGGTGCGGGCGATCTCCGGCAGGTCCTGCTGGTAGATCGTGCCGAGATCCTTGACCAGCGCCGCTTCGATGGCGGGCGACTTGCCGCCCTGCATCATGCCGGCGACCGCGACCGACATCTGGCGCAAGGTCCACAGGCGCGCGACCAGGCGGCCCAGGATGGCGCTGGCACGCTTGGCGGGCTGGCGGCCCAGCACGCGCACCAGCTCGCGCAACACGTAGAAATTCTGCATGAAGCGCTCGGGACCGGAGCGTTCGAAGGCGAGCTCGCTGGTCACCTGCAGCCAGCCGTCGCCCTCGTTGCCGATCAGGCAGCTCTCGGGGATGAAGGCGTCGGTGAACGTCACCTCGTTCCAGTCGTGGCGGCCGGCCAGGTTGATGATCGGCCGGATGGCGACGCCCGGCGTCTTGAGATCGACCAGGATCTGGCTCAGACCCTTGTGGCGGTCGCCGTGCTGGCCCGAGGTGCGCACCAGCGCGATGCAGTAGTTGTTGCGATGGGCGCCCGAGGTCCACACCTTGGTGCCGTTGACCCTGAAGCCGCCCGGCACCGGCTCGGCGCGCGTCCGCACCGAGGCGAGGTCCGAACCGGAGTCCGGCTCGCTCATGCCGATCGAGAAGTAGCATTCGCCCGCGGTGATGCGCGGCAGGATGGCCTGGCGCTGCTCCTCGCTGCCGAAGCGCAGCAGCAGCGGGCCCGACTGGCGGTCGGCCACCCAATGCGCGCCGGCCGGGGCGCTGTTGCCCAACAGCTCCTCGGTGACGACGTAGCGGTCGAGGAAGCTCCGCTCGCTGCCGCCGTACTGCTTGGGCCAGGTGATGCCGATCCAGCCCTTTTTGCCCAGCGCCTTGCTGAACTCCGGCGAGAACGTGTTCCAGCTCGCGAAGCGGTCCTCCGTCTTGAAGCCGGGCAGCGTCTCCTTGAGGAAGGCGCGGACTTCCCCGCGCAACGCCTCGGCCTCGTCCGGCAGATGGAACGGCGGGAATTCGAGCTTGGGGATGGACATGGTCATCTCGACGGTTGGATGCCCCTTCTCTGTCGGCTAATCCTAGGCGGCGCAACCAGGGAGTTTCGAGGGACGAATGCCCCGCCGTGCCACCCGCCCACCGCCGCTCCTGGCGGAATTCGACGACGAGGAGCGCGAGGCCGTGCTATCGGCCAATCGCGCCTTCTACCGCGCTTTTACCGAGCGCGACATCCAGGCGATGGACCAGATCTGGGCGCCGACCGGTGCGGTCGTCTGCCTGCATCCCGGCCAGCCGCCGCTGCACGAACGGGCCGAGATCATGGCGAGCTGGCGCGCCATCCTGCGCCATCCCGAGGCACCCAAGGTGCGCTGCATCGACGAATGGGTCATCGGGAGACCGGGACTTGCCATCGTGGTGTGCCGCGAGATCCTGCCCGAAGGCCAGCTCATGGCGACCAACACATTCGCGCGCCTGAACGAAGGCTGGCGCATGATCGGCCATCATTCCGGTCCAGTGCCGCCGATCGAGACCGCCCAGACAACGAAGGCGCCCGTCCCGGCGCCGACGCGCGACCGACGCAAGCTGCATTAGCCCGCTGGGGGCGCGCCACTAACAAGAAACTAGCGGCGAGTCGGCGGAGCGCGGACCTCCAGGTCCGCATCATGAGCTTGAGCGGACCTGGAGGTCCGCGCTCCAGATGAGTTTCATCCCCGAGGGTCTGCCCCGCTGGTGGGCAACTCCAGTGGCGCGTCTTCTCATGCTCCTTTGCACCGCGAGCGTCTCGCTCGCTTAAGCGCATTCACATGCGCGTATGATCATGAGCGAGCGAGACGCTCGCGGTCCGGAAGACATGACGCGCCACTGGAGTGGTGCACTCCCCAGCGATGACTACCGTGTTATCGGCCCGTCTTTCCGCAACAACAGCGCCAGCCGCTCGTAGGGCACATAGACCTCGAACGGACCGGACGAATAGGGGCCGACATCATAGGCGTTGAAGATCACCTCCAGCCGATTGGCATGCCAGCAATAGCGGCCAGGCTCGCGCAGCAGCTTGGCGAGGCTGGCGGGCTCCAGCGCCTCTGCGAAGCCCGGCTTGTCGACGAACTGCTTCTTGAGATCCGCGCCGACGATCTCGACCATGGTCTTCACCCATTTGTCGCCCGCCGCGAACACCCCGCCCGGGCCCTCGATCTTGCCCGTGCGCAGGTCGACGAGAGCGCAGGTGGTGGCGCCAAAGCCGTGCGCCCCGCCGCTGTAGCCGTAGAAATCCACCGCGACGGTGACGGCGTTGGCGCTCGGCCGATAGATCTTGAAGCTCTGCTCGTAGGTCCATCCTTGCTCGCGCTCGAGCCCTGAATCGGCCTGAGGTGTCGCGTCGGCGACAGCCTTTTTTACCGCATTGGCGAAGCGCGCATTGACGGCGGAGAAGTCGGCGCTCGTGCCCTCGAACTTCGGATAGCTGATGTCGTAGGAATAGGTGATCTTGCCCAGTTTGGCGTTCTTGGACAGCGACTGCTCGCTGATGAAGGGATAGACGCCCTCGCCCGAAGCAATCAGATTCGCGGTGCGCGCGGCGTAGCGTCTCTTCAGGCATGGGATGATGCCGTCGGTGTCGGCGGCGCAACCGCGGTTGCGATCGCCGAGCCAGCGCACCTGCTCCTTCTCGAGGTTTTCCTTGGCGGCCCCGCTCAGCTTGGCGGCGAGCGCCGCATAGGCTGCCGCCATCTCGCGGTCGGCCTTGGCGAGCCCGGGATCCTTGCAGACCGTCCGCTCGACGTCGTTCGAGACCTTGGCGCAATCGAAGCTCGGCGCGTTCTGGGCGAATGCCGGGCCGGCGGACGCGAGTGCCACTGACGCAATCAGGGCAGCGCGAACAAGTCGTGTCATGGTTCAGCGTCCTCCAAGCGGACCGTCGGCGCGAAGCAGCGGCTTCAGCGCCGAATAGGGTATCGCGACAGCATAGCCTTTCATACCGAGGCTCAAGGCCACTTCGGGAAGATACAACACGAGTGCGTCATCTTCGAAAAGATAGTCCCCCCGCTGCAGTCTCTTGAATATCTCCGGCAGATCCTGAGGCCTCTGACCGCGGCCCATGTCGCGGAAGTCCTTGGTGATTTCTGTATCGACCAGCGCGAGCAGCCGCACGCGCCATTCATCGCCCGGCTTGAAAATGTCCTCGGGAGGCATGGCGTGGCCCGTGCGCAAGTCGACAAGGGTACCCGTGTTCGAAACCTGGAAGTTCGCCTGCCACAACTCGCTATGAATCCAGACGGAAACGACGTCGCCATCCAGCCGGTAGAGGTCGAATGTCTGCTCATAGCCGGCGTCGAACTCAGACTGCAGGACATCGTCGACGGATTGGCGGGCCGGGTCCGCGAAGGCTCGGTTCACGGCCGAGAAGTCGGCCGCAGGCGAGTCGAATTGCGGGTAGCAGACATCGATGGCGTAGGTCCCGTGCTTCAGCTTGCCGGATTTGACGATGGCCTGCTCGCTGACGAAGGGATACGGCCCATCGGCGAACACCTTGAGTTTGGCTGGCGCGCGTTTGGTAGCGGGACTCCAGGCAACCGTCTTTCCGGTCGGCGGTCGCGTCGCACGCCCGGCGATTGGCGAGCCAGCGCTCCTGGTCGCGCTCGAGGTGCAGCTTGGCGGCACCGCTCGACTTGCCGAGCAACGTTGCATAGGCCGCATTCATGTCATGCTCGGCGGCGGAGATCTTGGCATCGTCCTGGGCAAAGGCCGGCGCCACAGCCAGCGCTGCAAGCACCCCCGCCGCCGCAAGAAGCTTCACAACCGTCTCCATGCCTTGAGGCGTCGCACCGCCTCTTCCATTTCGGCGGTCGAGCCGGCGAAGGAAATGCGCAAGGTGCCGGAACCTCGCGCGCGGTCGAAGTCGATGCCCGGCGTCGTCGCCACGCCAGCCTCACCCAGCATGCGCCGGCAGAAGTCGCGGCTGTCGTTGGTGAGATGCGCGACGTCGCAGTAGAGATAGAAGGCTCCTTGGGCCGGCGCGAAGCGGTCGAAGCCGGCTGACGGCAGGCCGGCCAGCAGCAGGTCGCGGTTGGTGCGGTAGCGCCGCACATGGCCGTCGAGCTCGTCCGTTCCGTCGAAGGCCGCAAGGGCGGCATGCTGGCTGAGCGTCGGCACGGAAATGAAGAAATTCTGGCTGAGCCGTTCGATCGTGCCGAACCAGGTCGGGCGGCACGATCAGCCAGCCGATCCGCCAGCCGGTCATGGAGAAGTACTTCGAGAAGCTGTTGATCACGATGGCGGATTCGGAGACCTCGACGGCCGATACGGTGTCACCCTCGTACACGATGCCGTGATAGATCTCGTCGGAGATCAGCCGCACGCCGTTTGCCGTGCACCAGTCGGCGAGCGCCTTCATCTCGGCATGCCCCACCATGGTGCCCGTTGGGTTGGACGGGCTGGCGACGATCAGCCCGTCGAGGCGGCCCGCCTTCTTCAAGGCCTCGACGGTCGGCTGGAAGCGGTCGGCCGCCGAGGTCGGCAGGTCGACCGCCTCGAGGTTGAGCGCTGCCAGAATGTTGCGGTAGGCAGGATAGCCGGGCGCCGCCAGCGCCACCCGGTCGCCGGCATCGAAGCTCGCGAGAAACGCCAGCGGAAAGCCGCCCGAGGAACCGGTCGTGACGATCACGCGATCGGGCGAGATCTCGACACCGTAAGCTTCGCGGTAGTGGCGGGCGATGCGCAGGCGCAGCGCCGGGATGCCGAGCGCCGCGACATAGCCGATGCGGTCCGTATCCAGCGCGGCGTGGGCGGCGGCGAGTGCCGCCTTCGGCGCGGGTGTGCTGGGCTGGCCGACCTCGAGATGGATGACGGTATCGCCCGCCGCCTCCTTGTCGGCGGCGGCGGCCATCACATCCATGACGATGAACGGATCGACCGCGCCGCCGCGGCGCGAGAGCTTGCCCGACATCAGCCGCGCCTAGCGGCCGACGGCGAGCAGAGCGAGCCCCGCCCCAGCCGGATCGATCGCGCCTTTGCAGGTCGCCGGACTGCTGCGCAGGCCCGATGGGCAGACAATGGCATTGACCGTGCCACCCTGCCCGCCTCGGGCATTCAGCACGGCAACGAGGTCCTTGTCTTCCTCCACCGCCGCGCGCGCGACTGCGCCGGTCGCTTGCGCCGCCGTCGGGGCGCCACCGCCTGCTCCGGCAAAGGTGAACTCGCCGTTGTTGGCGCTGGCGATGATCAGCGGACTGACTGATCCCGCATCGGGAGTTGCCGCACCGAGCAGCACGCCGGTACCGGGCACGATCGTTCGTGCGCCGAAGAGCTGGCCCATCGACAGGGTACAGGCGACAGCGCCCGCCTTGCTGTCGACGGCGACCAGCCCGGAAAATCCGCCGGAACTGGTCGGCACCGGACCGCCCGGCGCCTGGCCTTTCCAGCCGGCCAGCGCCGCGGCGCCGGCAGCGGGCGGCGGCGCGACATAGACCTTTCGCCGGCCATACGACTCGGTGGTCGGCGGTCCGGACTGCGGCACGGCATTGCGCAACGCTTCGAGCGGCATGTTGCCGCCCATTTGAGACACCTGCTCGGACAGGGTACGCGCCAACGCGCCCTGGAAGAATTCGCCGCCGCCGCGCTGGCGGATGGCGCCCAGCGTGCCTGCGAGATCGGCCTGGATCCAGACATCGCCTTCCGTCACCATGCCGCCGGCGCCTCTGCCGAAGATGCGTCGCGTCTCGCGGTCGCTGCCCAGCAGGGAAGCGCCGGCTTGCAGGTCACGCGACAGCGCCCGCGATACCGGCACGCCGAAGCGGGCCATCCGCTCGGCCGGCGCAACGATCTGCTCCCAGCGCAACTGGCCATGGCGGATGTGCATCAACGTGACGCCGCGGACACCCGACGGTACGGTGAACGGCTGACCGTTGACCGTACCCGGCGCCGCGATCGGCGGGAACACGAAGGCTTCGGCGGCCATGGTCTTGCTGTCTTGGACGATGCAGGCGCCGGAGGCCCCCAGGCCCGCCGCAGACGGCAAAGTTACCGCAAGCGCAAAGTACATGGCGGCCGCGGCGTCGGTGGCATTGCCGCCGCTCTGCAGGATCTCGCGTCCGATCTCGGCCGCCCGGCTTTCGTCGGCCGACACCGCGGCGAACGACCCCGTGGCGACAATGCCCGACAGGCCCATCTTGCCTGGCCGATAGCCGGCCGGATTGGCCGCGTTGGCGGCGTCTTCCATGGCCCGGTCCGTCTCACTTCTGCCACATGCACCCAGCAAAAGCACAGCCGCCAGCGCCAGGTTGCGCAATTGACGCGGCCGCCCGGCGTTTCTAGCCTGCCAGGATCCTGTGCCGACCGTGTTCAGACGCATCTTCACCCTCTTAAGTCTGGCGCTCTTCGCGCTGGCGCCGCTTCGTGCCGCGAGCGCGCAGCAAGGTCAACGACTCAATCTCATCCGCGACGCCGAGATCGAGAACGATATCCGCGCCATGGTCATACCGATCTGGAAGGCGGCCGGTCTCGATCCCAACGGCGTCGAGATCATGCTCGTCCAGGACAACACGCTCAACGCTTTCGTGGCAGGCGGCCAGCGGATCTTCATCAATACCGGCCTGATCATGCGGACCGAAACGCCCAACCAGCTGATCGGCGTGCTGGCCCACGAAAGCGGCCACATCGCCGGCGGCCATCTCGCGCGCATGCAGGAGGAGCTGCGCGCCCTCACCACCCTGCAGATTCTCGAGATGATCCTGGCGGGCGGCGCCATGGCGGGCAGCGCGGTGTCGGGCGGCAGCGCCGGCCGCGGCGGTCCCACGACAGGTGTCGGCAGCGTCAACGCACCGGGATCGCTGCTGGCTTTCCTGCGTTACACGCAAACCCAGGAGAGCTCGGCGGACCAGGCCGCCATCACCTTCCTGCAGCGTACCGGCCAGTCGCCCAAGGGCGCGGTCGACTTCCTGCGCCTGCTGCAGCGGGAGGAGCGCATGGCGATCAGCCAGCGCGACCCCTACCTGTCGACCCATCCGCTGACCCCCGACCGCATCGCAGCGTTCGAGGAGGCGGCGAAACATTCGCCCTACCTCGACAAGCCGGATTCACCGGAATTCCTCGATGATGCATCACCGCGTCGTGGCCAAGCTGATGGGCTTCGTCACCCCCGATTCGGCGCTGCAGCACTTCGCCGAGGCCGACCGCTCGGTGCCGGCGCGCTACGCGCGCGCCATCGCCTGGTATCGCAAGGGCGCCCTGGGCTCGGCGCTGCTCGGTATCGACGGTCTGATCAAGGAATATCCCAACGATCCCTACTTCAACGAGGTGCGCGGCCAGATGCTGTTCGAGAACGGGCACACCGCCGACGCCGTGGTCTCCTATCGCCGCGCCGTCCAGCTCCTGCCGAGCTCGGGCATCATCAAGATCGACTTCGCGCGCGCCCTGCTCGAGACCAACAATACCGATAACGACCGCGAGGCCGTGCGCAATCTCGAACTGGCGCGGCAGCAGGAAGCCGAAGTCGTTCGACCTGTGGCGGTTGATGGCGTCCGGCTATTCAAGGCTCAACAATCCCGGTATGACATCGCTCGCCCGCGCCGAGATGGCGATCCTGCGCGGCCAGCGCGCCGAGGCGCAGGCCCATGCCGACGCCGCCGTGCGACAGTTGCAATCGGGCACGCCGGCCTGGCAGCGCGCCCAGGATATCAAGGCTTATATCAACACGCGGCCGGGCAAGGGCCGATAGCTTCCGGAGATCAACACCATGCGTTCGGTCCTTTTGCTCCTCTGCGCCGGCCTCTTGGGCGCCGGCGCGCTGCTTGCCGCCGGCACGATCGAGCCGGGCCGGCTTGCCGCCGCACCGGCCTCGGTTCCAGCCGACAAGGCGGCGTTCGGCAAGAACATCCGTGAATACCTGCTCGCCAACCCGGAAGTCCTGGTCGAGGCGATGCAGGAGCTGGAGCGCAAGCAGGACGGCCAGCAGAGCGCGGCCGCGCAGAAGGGCGTCCAGGAGAATCAGGCCGAACTGTTCCGCGACGCCGCGAGCCCGATCGGCGGCAACCCGAACGGCGACGTCGTCATCGTCGACTTCAACGACTACCAGTGCCCCTACTGCAAGAAGGCACACAAGGCGATGAAGTCGGTGGTCGCCGCCGACGGCAAGGTAAAGATCATCTACAAGGACCTGCCGATCCTGGGCGAAGCCTCGAAGATCGCCGCCGTTGCAGCACTTGCGTCGGTCAAGCAGGGCAAGCACCAGGCGTTCCATGACGCGTTGATGGAGTTCACCGGCAAGCTCGACCGCGACAAGATCTTCGAGATCGCGGCATCGGTCGGACTCGACCGCGCCCAGCTCGAGAAGGACATGGAAGATCCCCAGCTGAAGCAGCTCATCGAGCGCAACCTGGAGCTGGCGAGCGCGCTTGGCATACGCGGCACACCCGCCTTCGTGATCGGCACGCAGTTCGTGCCCGGCGCCGTCGATGCCGCAGCGCTCAAGCAGCTGATCGCCGACGCCCGCAAGAGCTAGCGAAAGCGTTGTCCGCGCTGCGTTAATGTCCTCCCCAGCGAAGCTGGGGAGGTGTCGGCGTCGTACGCCGACGGAGGGGTCATGAGCCTCAGTACTGGCGCTCTTGACCCCTCCGCCCGCTCCGCGGGCACCTCCCCATCGCCGCTGGCGATGGGGAGGACTGCTTCAAGCAGCGTGGACCAAGCTTTAGCGCGGCGGCGCCAGGGTCGCTGAAAGACCGAGCAGGCTCACCACATCGGCACCGGGCTTCAGGAGCGGCTGGAGCCTTGCGATGTCGATCGGCGGGTCCGGTTTGGCGTCGAGCGTGAGCGTGCCGCCGCGCTCGATGAAGCGCGCGACGGTGTCGAGCAGCTTCGTCATGTCCTCCGATATCAGGATGCCGGCCGGCTGGTAGCGGCGTATCTCGCTCGCCAGATTGGATCGCGTTTCCGCGGCCGGCTTGCCGGTCACCGTCGACAGCGCCTTCAGGCTGCGCTCGAGCAGGCTCTTGTCGGCGAGAACCAGCTTCATTTCACCCACGCCGGCATGCGACTCGTTGAACCCCAGAAAGTCGCCGTCATCGATCACCCGCCGGAAAGGCGGATCGACACCGACGATCCGGCCGGTGATGTCGATTTCTCCCAGTTCCGGCCCGACCAGCGTGCAACGGTCGAGGATGAGCTCGCTCTTGGTGCGGTCGTCGGTGCCGGCGCAATCGAGGTCGAGCTTCACTTCCTTGAGGCCCATCGCCTGCAAGGCGAGGCGCGTCTGCAGGCCTTGCAGGCCGCGCAGCGGTGGGGCCAGCACGAAATCCTCGATGCGGGTGCGCGACCGACTGAGCTTCTCGCCCTCGCGCACCGTCGCCAGACTGATGCTGCCGAGCGAGATGCCGTAGCGCGCGAGCATCTCGCCGGAGAAACCCGAGGCGTTGAAGTTGTCGGCATGGACCCGCCCAACCGGCGCGCCGGGTTGCCATTTCTCGGACGACAGGGCCGCGATCACGCCAGTCATATCGACACCGGCCGACTTGACGTCGGCGATCTTGTAGAGCGGCGCCGACTCGTTCTTTGCCGTGGCCTCGAGGCTGGTCATCGTCAAGGAGGCGATGCGGCCCCGCTCATAGCGATCGACGACGGCGGAGGCCGCGCCGAACGTGTCGTTCGAGCCGGGCAGCGAGAACAGGACGTTGCGTTCCTCGAGCCGACGTATGGTGAGCGCCCCCAGAGCGCGCGCGACCAGGGCCTGGAACTTGTAGCCGCCCTGGTACCGGGCGTCGTAGCGCGCCAGATCGAACCCCTCCACGATGAGCGAGTCCACGCTCCAGCCGCTGGCGGTGGCGCTGTCGGCCAGATGCACGTCGCGGAGTTCGATGCGGTCAGCCTGCAGCGGATCGCCCCAGTTGAAGCCCGCCAGCGGCGTGCGGCCGCGCACGAGCTCGCCGAGCGGCCAGGCGAGCCCCGTCGCCTCCCAGCGGCCGACGCCCAGCGCCGCGCCGCCGGTCGACTTGAGGTCGAGCAGCGTGATGCGGCGCTCGAACAGCCCAACCTCGACGCTGCCAACCTTGGTTCCGCCGTCGCTTTCGATCTCCGTCTTGATGCTGGCCGCCGCGTGGCTCTCGACGATCGGCACGGCCGCGACTGCCGCACCGACGATGATGACGGCGGCGAGCGCCGCGATGACCTTCTTCTTCTTCACGCTTCGGCGTCCGGCTGCTTGGAAGGCTGGGCGGCATCGAAGGCCGGGTGCTTCATGGAGGTGGCATAGATGCGCTGAATGGTCGGGTATCTCGTCATGTCGACCTTGAAGCGTGCGGCGTTGAAGACCTGCGGGACCAGGCAGAGATCGGCCAGGGTCGGCCGATCGCCGTGGCTGAAGCTGCCGGTCTTGCGATCCTTCGCGATCGAGGCCTCGTAGGCGTCGAAGCCGGTCTCGATCCAATGGCGCGACCACGCGAAGGCGCTCTCCTCGGTCTGGCCGAACTTGTCGCGCAGGTAGCCCATCACCCTGAGGTTCTGGATGGGATGGATGTCGGCTGTCGTGATCAGCGCCAGTGCCCGCACCCGCGCCCGGTCCACCGGATCCCTGGGCAGCAGCGGCGGCTCGGGATGGGTCTCCTCGAGATATTCCAGGATGGCGAGGGACTGGGTCAGGATCTCGCCGAAGTCGAGCACCAGCGTGGGCACGAGCTTCTGCGGATTGAGCGCAGCATAGTCGGGCGCCGCCTGCTCTCCCTTGCGCAGATGACGCGAGGCATGCTCGACCGTGATGCCCTTGAGATTGAGCCCGATGCGCACACGAAACGCCGCCGATGACCGAAAATAGCCGATGAGCTTCATAACCGCCTCCGCGGCGACCCTATCATGTCGTTCTGAGCGTAGCGAAGGCCTGCCCTGAGCGCGTCCGAACGGACTTCATCGCCAGCAAAGGGGTTGGAAGCCTTCGCTGCGCTCAGGATGACGAATTCAGGCAGGCGGCGTGTAGCGCACCACTTTCTGGTCGATCGCGCCGAAGATCGACCGGCCGAGGGCGTCGAACATCTCGATGCGGATGCGATCGCCGAATTTCATGAACGGCGTGATGAGCTTTGCCGCTTTCGATGGTCTCGCGCACGCGACGCTCGGCAATGCAGGAACAGCCCACCGCGGCGTCGCGGTTGGCGACGGTGCCCGATCCTACGATCGTGCCGGCTTCCAAGGTTCGCGTCTTGGCCGCATGGGCGATCAGTTGCCCGAAGTCGAAGGTAAGGTCGGTGGCGGCGTTGGGATGGCCGAACTCCTTGCCGTTCAAGGTCGAGATCAGCGGCAGGTTGAGCTTGGCGCCGTCCCAGGCGTCACCCAGTTCGTCGGGCGTGACGGCGACTGGCGCGAAGGCGGTGGCGGGCTTGCCGTGGAAGAAGCCGAAGCCCTTGGCCAGTTCGCCGACGATGAGATTGCGCAGCGACACGTCGTTCAGGATCGTCACCAGCTTGATGTGCCGGCGGGCTGCTTCGGGCGAGACGCCCATCGGCACGTCATCGACGATGACGCCGATCTCGCCTTCGAAATCGATGCCCCAGGCCTCGTCGCCGGCCGCGATGTCGTCGCCGGGACCGATGAAGGAGTCGGAGCCGCCCTGATACATCAGCGGATCGGTCCAGAAGGAGGGCGGCATCTCCACGCCGCGCGCCTTGCGCACCAGTTCGACATGGACGACGTAGGCCGAGCCGTCGGCCCACTGATAGGCGCGCGGCAGGGGCGCGGCCACCGCCGTGGTGTCGAGCTCGAAGGAACCCGTCGCCTTGTCATCGGTGAGCCGCTGGGCAAGCGCGCGCAGGCGCGGTTCGGTCGCCGCCCAGTCGTCGAGCGCCTGCTGCAGCGTCGGCGCAATGCCTGTCGCGCGCACCGCCCTTTTCACCGCCCGGTCCACCACGATCAGCGTGCCGTCGCGGCCGCCTTCCTTCAACGAGCCCAGTTTCATTGTATTCTTCCCCGCCGCCTAAAGGCTGGCGCAGCATATAGATAAGTAACACTTTGGAATAAGTCAAGCGAAACTCTTACCTATTTGCGACTTCAGATCGAATTTTCGGTCACCATAGTGACCGAAAATCCCCTTCAGGCCGCAGCCCCTACTCCGCTGCCTGCTTCATCTCCGGCGGACGCCACGACTTCACGTAGCCGTCGAATTCCACGCCGGCCGGCATGGCGGCGACGTCGACCGCATCGCGCGTGTCGATCATCACCGCGACCTCGTCGGTCTCGGTCTTGCCGCCACTCTCGACCGACCGTGTAGCGGCGTTGAAGGCCTTGGGATGCGGGCCATGGGTGAAGCCCGAAGGGTGCACCGTCATCATGCCGGGATGGATGTTGTCGCGGCTGAAGAAGCTGCCCTTGTGATAGAAGATGATCTCCTCGAAATCATCGTTGTTGTGGAAGAACGGCAGGCGCAACGCCTCCGGGTCGCTCTCGAGCGGCCGCGGCACGAAGGTGCAGACGACGAAGCGGCCGGCAACGAACGTGGTGTGGGCCGAGGGCGGCAGATGGGCGCGATGGCTCATCAGCGGCCGCAGGTCGCGCCAGTTGATGCGCACGACGCTCAGATCGCCGTGCCAGCCCACAGCATCCAGCGGATTGAACGGGAAGGTCACGGTCGAGAGCTGGTTGCGTCGCTTCACCGACACCTTCCAGGTGCGCTCGTCCTGCTGGGCGCGGAAGGCGTCGTCGATCCTGGGCGTGTCGAGGATCGCCGGGTCGAAGATCGCATGCCGGCCGACCAGGCCCTTCTCCGGCAGGGTGAAATGGTCGTTGGTCGCCTCGACCATCAGCGCCATCGTGGGTTTGTCAGGCGAGAGCCGCCACATCGTGCCGCGCGGGATCACGAGGTAGTCGCCGTCGCGGTAGTCGAGATGGCCATAGTCGCAGAACAGGGCGCCCTCGCCCTGGTGGATGAACAGGAGCTGATCGCCGTCGCTGTTGCGGGCGAGCTCGGTCATCGGCTTGTCGAGCTTCCAGATGCGCATCTGCAGATGCGGATTGGCCATGACCAGCTCGGCGTTCCACGGACTTGGCTTGGCGGCGGCCAGCTTGTTGAGGTCGAAGGCACGCGGGCGAATGGCGCCGTCGAACTCCACCCAGTCGGTCGGCTTGTGCTTGTGGTGGAACTGCGCCGACGGCCCGAAGAAGCCCTCCTTGCTGATCTCCCGCTCGTAGGTGCCCTCGGGCAGGCGGACATGGGCCTGGCGCGAGGCCGTGCCCTCGACCTGGCGCAACGGGATCCAGTTCCTGGTCATGGTTTCCTCCTTTGCTTATGCCTTGAGCACGCCGCGACGGATCTGGTCGAGCTCGATCGATTCGAACAGCGCGCGGAAGTTGCCCTCGCCGAAGCCTTCGTTGCCCTTGCGCTGGATGATCTCGAAGAAGATCGGGCCGATCACGGTCTGGGTGAAGATCTGCAGCAGCAGTCCGCCCCCCTTGGTCGGCGCGCCGTCGATCAGGATGCGGTCGGCGGCTCAGCCGCGTCCAGGTCCTCGCCGTGACCCGGCAGGCGCGTGTCGATCTGCTCGTAAGTAGGTGTCGGGCACGGTCTGGAACGGCACGCCCTTGGTCTCGCAGCGTCTCGACCGTGTCGTAGATGTCGGCGGTGCCAAGCGCGATGTGCTGGATGCCCTCGCCGTGATAGGCCGAGAGGTATTCCTGGATCTGCGACTTGTCGTCGGTGCTCTCGTTGATCGGGATGCGGATCTTGCCGCACGGGCTGGTCATCGCCTTGCTCTTCAGGCCGGTCAGCTTGCCCTCGATGTCGAAGTAGCGGATTTCGCGGAAATTGAAGAGCCGCTCGTAGAAGTCGGCCCACTCCGTCCATGCGGCCGCGATGCACGTTGTGCGTCAGGTGGTCGATGTAGGTGAGGCCGACGCCCTTGGGGCTGTGCTCGACGCCGGGCAGATACTCGAAGTCGACGTCGTAGATCGTGCCGCGATCGCCGTAGCGGTCGACCAGATAGATCAGCGAATCGCCGATGCCCTTGATCGCCGGGATGTTGAGCTCCATCGGCCCGACCTTGCCCTCGACGCCCCAGGCGCCGAGCGACAGCGCGCGCTTGTAGGCGGCCGCCGCGTTCGTGCACGCGGAACGCGATGGCGCAGATGCTGGGACCGTGCACGCGCGCGAAGCCCTGGGCGAAGCTGTCCTTCTCGGCATTGACGATGAAGTTGACGTCGCCCTGACGGTAGAGCGAGACGTTCTTGGAGCGGTGCTTCGCGACCTCGACGAAGCCCATGCTGCTCGAACAGCGTGCCAAGCGCCGCCGGATCGGGCGCGGCGTACTCGACGAATTCGAAGCCGTCGGTGCCCATCGGATTGACTTCGTCGATCTCGGCGACCTCGGGATCCTTGATGCTGGCCATGTGCGACCTCCGGAATTGACCCAAGCCGTGAATTAGTTTCAAATGTAACTATTATGTCGGACGTTGCGCAAGCCCTCGAACTGGAGAATTTTCTCCCCTATCGGCTCTCGATCCTGGCCCAGATCGTGTCGGAATCGTTGCACGATCTCTATGCGGGTCCGTTTGGGCTCACGGTTACGCAATGGCGGGTGATGGCGGCGCTGGGCCGCTTCGCGCCGCTCACCGCCTCCGATGTGGGGCAGCGCATCGTCATGGACAAGGTGGCGGTGAGCCGGGCGGTGGCCGGCCTGATGGCGCGTGGCCTGGTCGAGCGGGCGACCGACCGCAAGGACCGCCGCCGCGCTTCGCTCGAGCTGTCGGCCCGTGGCCGCGCCATGCATGCGCGCATCGTGCCGCTGGCGCTGGACTACGAGACCAGGCTCTACAAGGCCCTGTCGAGCGAAGAAAGACGCAGCTTCGATGCACTGTCCGACCGCCTGTTTGCCCATGCCCAGCGGCTCAGGAGTACGGGTTGAGCCTGCCTTGTGGCTCGGAATCGCCATGCTATAACGCCCGGCGCTTCAAAAACGGGGAGGCACGATTTGGCCGCGAAGGCCGCCCGGCGTCGGCCGGCACTCAAGCCGGTGCTGGTGCTCAACGGGCCCAATCTCAACATGCTGGGCAAGCGGCAGCCGCAAATCTACGGCCGCGAAACCCTGGCCGACGTCGAGACGGCATGCCGGGCCGAAGCCCAGCGCCTGGGGATAGAAATCGAATGCGCCCAGAGCAACCATGAGGGCGTGCTGGTCGACCGGATCCAGGCGGCGCGCGAGAAGAATTCCGCCATCGTCATCAATGCCGGCGCCTACACCCACACCTCGGTCGCCCTGCTCGACGCGCTGAACGCCGCCGAGCTGCCGGTGGTCGAGGTCCATATTTCCAACATCTACAAGCGTGAAAGCTTCCGTCATCACTCCTATATCAGCCCGGCTGCGGTCGGCGTGATCGCGGGCCTCGGCAGCCACGGCTATCTTCTGGCCTTGCAGGCCCTGGCGCGCCTGCTGGCGCGCTGACATTCACCGCGGAGCGATTCTCCATGGCAAAGTTCGAGATGGATACCGAGTTCGTCCGCAAGCTTGCGCAGGTCCTGCACGAGACCAATCTCGGCGAGATCGAGCTGGCCGATGGCGAGCGACGAATCCGGATCGCCCGGCCCAGCGTGACGGTGGCGGCCGCCCCGGTTGTCGCGGCGGCGCCGGTGGCATCCTCACCGGCCGCCCAGGCGGCGGCCGCGGCCAACGATCTCGCCAGGCATCCCGGCGCGGTGAAGTCGCCCATGGTCGGCACCGCCTATCTCGCACCAGAGCCCGGCAAGCCCAACTTCGTTGCCGTCGGCGACGAGGTGACGAAGGGCCAGACGCTGCTGATCATCGAGGCGATGAAGACCTTCAATCCGATCAAGGCCCCCAAGTCGGGGACGGTGGCGCAGATCCTGATCGACAACGCGCAGCCGGTGGAGTTCGAGCAACCGCTGATGATCGTCGAATAGGACGGCTCGGCGCGATGTTCGACAAGGTCCTGATCGCCAACCGGGGGGAGATCGCTCTCCGCATCCATCGCGCCTGCCGCGAGATGGGCATCCAGACCGTGGCCGTCCATTCGACGGCCGACAGCGACGCCATGCATGTGCGCCTGGCCGACGAATCGGTCTGTATCGGCCCGCCGCCGGCGCGCGACAGCTATCTCAACATTCCAGCCATCCTGTCGGCCGCCACCATCACCGGTGTCGACGCCATCCATCCGGGCTACGGATTCCTGTCCGAGAATGCACGCTTCGCCGAAGCCGTCGAGGCGCACGGCTTCACCTTCATCGGCCCCACGCCGCAGCACATCAGCATGATGGGCGACAAGATCGTGGCCAAGCAGACCGCCCATGAGCTCGGCCTGCCCCTCGTCCCCGGCTCGCCAGGACCGGTCGACTCGCTCGACCAGGTGGTGGCGCTCGGCGCCAAGATCGGCTGGCCGGTGCTGGTCAAGGCGGTCGCCGGCGGCGGCGGCCGCGGCATGAAGGTGGTCGATGACGTTGGCTCGGCAGCCGAGGCCTTCTCGCTCGCCCGCGCCGAGGCCAAGGCCGCCTTCGGCAACGACTCGGTCTATCTCGAGAAGTATCTCGACCATCCGCGTCATATCGAGATCCAGGTGCTGGGCGACGGCATGGGCGCCGGCGTGCACCTGGGCGAGCGCGATTGTTCGCTGCAGCGCCGCCATCAGAAGGTGCTGGAAGAGGCCCCCTCGCCGGCACTGAATGCCGAGCAGCGCGGCAAGATCGGCGAGCTGGCGGCGGCCGCCGTGCGCAAGCTCAAATATCGCGGCGCCGGCACCATGGAATTCCTCTACCAGGACGGCGAGTTCTACTTCATCGAGATGAACACCCGCCTGCAGGTCGAGCATCCGATCACCGAGGCGGTGACCGGCATCGATCTGGTGCGCGAGCAGATCCGCATCGCCGCCGGCGCGGCGCTCGACATGACCCAGGACGACATCGTGATCCAGGGCCACGCCATCGAGTGCCGCATCAACGCCGAGCACCCCGAGACCTTCGTGCCCTGCCCCGGCCGCATCACCGACTACCATCCGCCGGGCGGCCTGGGCGTGCGCGTCGATTTCGGCGCTGTACACCGGCTACGTCATACCACCCTACTACGATTCGATGGTGGCCAAGCTGATCGTGAACGGCACCACCCGCAACGAGTGCCTGATGCGGCTGCGTCGCTCGCTCGAGGAATTCGTGATCGGCGGCATCGACACGACGATCCCGCTGCACCAGCGCATCATCGGCGAGCAGGCCTTCATCGACGGCGATTACGACATCCACTGGCTGGAGAAGCTGGTCGGCTTGAAGAAATAGAGTATGTCCCGGTATGGCGGACTCACGTCAAACGGACCGCGGGTCTCCAGGCCCGCATCGTGCAATGCCTCACCCTGAGGAGCGGTCCGCAGGACCGCGTCTCGAAGGGTGGGCTACAGCGCCGTTGCTGCCCATCCTTCGAGAGGCCGCGCTGCGCGCGGCTCCTCAGGATGAGGTTGGCGTCTGACCAACCTGATGGAGATCACGCCCGACCTCCTGCTGCAGGCCTATCGGATCGGCGTCTTTCCGATGGGCGAGCGCCGTGACGACCCCAAGCTCTACTGGCTCGATCCCCGGCTGCGCGCAGTGCTGCCGCTCGATGGCTTCCACCTGCCGCACCGGCTCGCCCGTACGATCCGCGCCGGCCGCTTGACGGTGAGCGCCGATACAGCCTTCGCCGACACCGTGCGCGCCTGCGCCGAACCGCGGCCCGGGCACCCCGAGAGCTGGATCAACGGGCCGATCGTCGAGCTCTACACCGAGCTGCACCGGCGCGGCCATGCCCACAGTGTCGAGTGCCGGCTCGAGGGCCGCCTGGTCGGGGGCCTCTACGGCGTTTCGGTGGGCGCCGTGTTCTTCGGCGAGAGCATGTTCAGCCGCGAACGCGATGCCTCGAAGGTGGCGCTGGTCCATCTCGTGGCGCGGCTGATCAAGGGCGGTTTCCGCCTGCTCGACTGCCAGTTCATGACCGAGCATCTGCGCAGCTTCGGGGCGATCGAGATCCCGCGCGAGGAGTTCCGCATCCTGCTGGCCGACGCCATCGACCGGCCGGCGACCTTTCAGCGCGAGCTGGGCGGCGCCGATCCCTGTGCCATCGTGCAGGAGAGCACGCGCACATCGTAGACGCCGTGGTCGAGGGCCGACAATGACGGCGTCGACGCGAACATCCAGCCGGCGAACAGCTTCTCGGCGGCCTGGCCAGGCTTATGGTCGACGATGGAGAGGTAGGCCACGGACTCGGGCGGCGCCTCCGGGACGTTCACCAGGCAGTCGCCGACGGTGATCTCGAGCGTGCCGAAGCGGGTCGACTCGCCCACCGGTGCGTAGAAACGCTGGGTGCGCGCCGTCACCTTGTCGAGTCCCTGAAGCTCGGCGACCCGCTTGCCCGGCCCGTCGGGGATCGCCCGCAGGTTGGCGTTGCCCGGGTGCGGCGGAGCCGGCGACGGCGTGGCCGGCGGCGTTTGCGCGGCAGCGGCGCCGATGCCGATGGCCAGCGCTGCAGTGACCAGCAGGGCGCGCATGCTCACTTCTTGTCGGTGTGGGGCGCCTCGAGCCCGTCGATCAGCTCGTGCAGGGCTGCCTTGATCTGGTCGGCGTCGCATCCCATCAGGACTCCGTCCTCCAGCGCGTCGGCGCAGAGGGTTTCGATTTCCTGGATGTTCTGGTTCAGGACTTTGATCTTTTCGAGGCAGGACACCGCCTTGCCGTCGGGCTGCCGCCACACCGGCGGCGCCTTGGATGCCGTTTTTCCCTTGATTGGGGCGCTCATCACTTTGACCCCGTGCTGCCGAACATGAACTTGGCGATCAGCTCCGAAAGCGGAACTGCGCCCTGGGTTTTCTTGATCTCGCCGCCGGGCGGGATCATCTGCGTCTCGCTGCCCGGCTCGAGTATCACGACCATGCCACCCAGCAGCGACTCGCTCACGACCTTGGCGTCGGTGTCGAGCGGCAGGCTGACCGACGACGACACCATCATGCGCACCTCTGCCTCGTAGGTCTTGCGGTCGAGATCGAAGCCGGTGACCGAACCGACCTTGACGCCGCTCACCGTGACATCGGCGCCGCGCTTCAGCCCGTCGATACGGTCGAAGCGGGCGGAAATCTCGTAGCCGTTGGGACCGCTCCTGTCCGATTTGGCGAAGGCATAGAAGACGAAGACGCCGGCCACCAACAGCACCAACGCGCCCACGATCGTCTCGACGATATTCCGACCCACGCCTGTCTCCTAGTGCTGGCGCATCTCAGCCCGGACGCCACGCCTCGTAAGGCGGCTTGGGCTTGTCGCCGATGACGAGCGTATGGCCCGGCGGACGATAGGCATGGTCGGTGCCGGTAAGGTTGGGCTCGTGATCCTTTTGCCAGACCTTGCGCGGCGTGCCGCCGGCCGGCGGGACCACATCGGTCGTGTAGTGCAGCCAGCCATCCCATTCAGGCGGAACGCGCGAAGCTTCGACGACGCCGTTATACATGACCCACCGCTTGCGCCGGCGGCCGGCGATCAGGCGCTTGTCCTGATAATAGTGATTGCCTTCGGCATCGGTGCCGACGCGTTCGCCGCGCATCTTGGTAAAGAGCCAGGTGCCGAGAGTCATGAGCAAAACCACGCTTTGATAAGGGCCGCGCCGCTTGTACGCGTGCGCTTGTACGGACGCAACGCGACGCAATCGAGGCGCCAATTCACACCGTTCGTCGACATGCGATTCGCTCGATTCGATGCCTGTTGCGCACTTGCATCATCTAGTACCATCAACACATTCATCTACAAAATGTAGTTGCGCACACAAGATTTTGTAATTTACTATCATCTCGTGCCCATATGTGTGTGCTCGATCGACCGAGTACACCCCCCGCACAGGGAACAAAAGACGGGAACTGGGCACGGGGGATCGTCGATGCGCTTGGAGCGTCGGTATACGCAAGCTGGAAAATCGCCGTTCGCAGGAATGGCGTTTCGTGCTGCCGATTCCGAAATCCGCAATCCCGATGGTTCGATTGTCTTTCAATTGAAGGGCGTCGACGTGCCGGCCGCCTGGTCGCAGGTCGCGGCCGATGTCCTGGCGCAGAAGTATTTCCGCCGCGCCGGCGTGCCCGCCCGCCTGATCAAGGTCGCCGAGCACGATGTGCCGCAATGGTTGTGGCGTTCGGCGCCCGACTCGGCAGCGCTCGCCGAGCTGCCGCCCGAGGCGCGCTATGGCGGCGAGCAGACTGCCCGCCAGGTCTTCCATCGCATGGCAGGCGCCTGGACCTACTGGGGCTGGAAGGGCGGTTACTTCGACAGCGAGCAAGACGCGCGCACCTTCTACGACGAACATTGCTACATGCTGGCGGCGCAGATCTGCGCGCCCAACTCACCGCAATGGTTCAACACCGGCCTGCATTGGGCCTACGGAATCGACGGTCCGGGCCAGGGCCATTGGTTCGTCGACCATCGGGACGGCACGGCCTATCCGTCTTCGTCGGCCTATGAACGGCCGCAGCCGCACGCCTGCTTCATCCAGAGCGTCTCCGACGATCTGGTGAACGAGGGCGGCATCATGGATCTCTGGGTGCGCGAGGCGCGCCTCTTCAAGTATGGGTCCGGCACCGGGTCCAACTTCTCGCAGGTTCGGGGCGAAGGCGAACCTCTGTCGGGCGGCGGCAGGTCGTCGGGGCTGATGTCGTTCCTCAAGATCGGCGATCGGGCGGCGGGGGCCATCAAGTCGGGCGGCACGACTCGGCGCGCCGCCAAAATGGTGTCGGTCGACATCGACCACCCGGACATCGAGGACTTTATCGCCTGGAAGATGCGCGAGGAGCAGAAGGTCGCCTCGCTCGTCGCAGGCTCGCGGCTCGCCAACCGGCACCTCAACGCCGTGATGCGCGCCTGCCTCGACGGCGACACGGAGGGCGACGGCGCCTTCGACCCCACGACGAACGCCAAGCTGCGCCGCGAGATCGTTGCCGCCCGGCAGGCCGAGCTGCCGGAGAATTACATTCAGCGGGTCATCCAGTTCGCCCGCCAAGGTTATCGCCACGTCGAGTTTCCGGCTTTCGACACCGATTGGGAGTCGGAAGCCTACCTCACCGTCTCGGGCCAGAACGCCAACAACTCGGTACGCGTCACTGACGCGTTCCTGCAGGCCGTCGAAGCCGACCGCCAATGGGAGCTCACCCAGCGCACCACGGGCAAGGTCGCCCGGACGGTGAGCGCGCGGGCGTTGTGGGACAGCGTCGCCGAAGCAGCCTGGCACTCCGCGGATCCCGGTGTGCAATACGATACAACCATCAATGATTGGCACACCTGCCCGGAATCGGGGCGCATCAACGCCTCGAATCCCTGCTCGGAGTACATGTTCCTCGACGACACGGCGTGCAATCTGGCATCGCTGAACCTGATGCGGTTCCGGCGCGCCGACGGCTCGCTCGACGTCGACGCGCTGGAACATGCGACCCGGCTGTGGACCGTCGTGCTCGAGATTTCGGTCATGATGGCGCAATACCCCTCGCGCCGGATCGCCGAGCTTTCCTACCAGTACCGCACGCTGGGTCTGGGCTACGCCAATCTTGGCGCGCTGCTCATGGCGTCGGGCCTGGGCTACGACAGCGTCCGCGGGCGGGCGATCGCCGGCGCCGTCAGCGCCGTCATGACCGGCGCGGCCTATGCCACCTCGGCCGAAATGGCTCGTTTTATGGGGCCCTTCGCGGGCTTCACCGCCAACCGCGATGCCATGCTGCGGGTCATCCGCAATCACCGCCGCGCCGCCCATGGCGAGACAGCGGGTTACGAAGGCCTCTCGATATTCCCGGTCCCGCTCGATGCGACCCGATGCGCCGACGCCCCCCTCGTCGACGCGGCCAAACGGGTGTGGGACCGGGCGCTGGCACTGGGCGAGCGGCATGGTTTCCGCAACGCCCAGGTCTCCGTGATCGCCCCTACCGGCACGATCGGCCTGGTGATGGACTGCGACACCACCGGCATCGAACCCGATTTCTCGCTGGTCAAGTTCAAGAAGCTGGCGGGCGGCGGCTATTTCAAGATCATCAACCAGACCGTCCCGGAGGCGCTGCGCACGCTGGGCTACGACGCGGCCGCGATCGACCGGATCGTCGCCTACGCCGTGGGCCACGGCTCGCTCGCCAAGGCACCGTCGATCAATCCGGAGACTCTGGCGACGCGCGGCTTCGACCAGGCCACGATCGACCGGGTCGAGAAATCGATCGGCACCGCTTTCGATATCCGCTTTGCCTTCTCGCGCTACACACTGGGCGACGCCTTCTGCCGCGACCGGCTCGGACTCGACGACGCGGCGCTGGCCGACCCCAAGCTCGATGTGCTGGCGCGCCTCGGCTTCTCCCGGAGCGACGTCGCGGCGGCCAACGTGCATGCATGCGGGACGATGACGCTCGAGGGCGCACCCGATCTCGCGCCTGAGCACCTCGAAGTGTTCGATTGTGCGAATCTCTGTGGACGAGATGGCAAGCGCTGCTTGTCTCCGGAGAGTCACATACGCATGATGGCTGCAGCCCAGCCTTTCATATCGGGCGCGATCTCCAAGACCATCAACATGCGCAACGCAGCTACGGTCGAGGATTGCCGCAAGGCCTATGACATGTCGTGGAAGCTCTGCTTGAAGGCCATCGCACTCTATCGCGACGGCTCGAAGCTTTCGCAACCCTTGTCCGCGATGGCGCTGGGCGACGGCCCCGCCAATGACGATCTCGCCGACCTTTCCCCTATCGCGCGCGCCCCCATCATTGCCGAGCGCATCGTCGAACGGATTGTCGAGCGCGAGGTGCGGGCCGGCCGCGAGCGCCTGCCGCAGCGCCGCAAGGGTTATACACAGAAGGCAATCGTCGGCGGCCACAAGGTCTATCTGCGCACCGGCGAATACGAGGACGGCCGGGCGGGCGAGATCTTCATCGACATGCACAAGGAGGGCGCAGCCTTCCGCAGCCTGATGAACAACTTCGCCATCGCGATCTCGATCGGACTGCAATACGGCGTGCCGCTCGAGGAATTCGTCGAGGCCTACACCTTCACGCGCTTCGAGCCTTCGGGCCTGGTCGAAGGCAACGACGCGATCAAGATGTCGACGTCGGTGCTCGACTATATCTTCCGCGAGCTCGCGATCTCCTATCTCGGGCGCAGCGATCTCGCCCATGTCGAGCAGGCCGACCTCAGCCCCGACGGCGTCGGCCGCGGCGAGGTCCAGGGCGAACTGCCGGCATCCGGCACCGACGCGGCCCAGGCGGCCGCCGTCGCAGTCAAGCGCATCGCCAGCGTGGGCTATGTGCGCAGCAATCTCTACGTCTTGAATGGCCGAACGGCCGGCAATGTCGCGATCGCTGAAGAAGCGCTCGCCGCCGGCTTGCGGCCCAACGAACTGACGGACGGTCCAGCCGTCGCTTTGGCGTCAAACGCCCAAGTGGCCGTCGTCGGCGTCGCGCTCGGAGAGGCATCCTCCTCCCCCTTTGGTTTCGCCCGCGAGGCGAAGCTCAAGGGCTTCGAAGGGGATGCCTGTCCGGAATGCGGCAACTTCACCATGGTCCGCAACGGGACGTGCCTCAAATGCACGACCTGCGGCGGCACCACCGGTTGCAGTTGAGCATGCGTGGCGAAGCGTACCTGCGTACCCCGGGGCCCTCACGGTTGGGAGCCTCATAGCTAACCATAGGAGACAGTTATGGCTGCTAAGAAAAAGGCTGCAAAGAAGAAGGCTGCTAAGAAGAAGAAGCAGTAAAAAAGGAAAGGGCGTAGGCCAAAGCTAAACTTTGGCCCCTCTAACCGAACGCCTTTCGGCTTCCGAGTGGGTGCCCTCATGGCCCCACCGGAAGCCACCTTCAAATAAAAGGCGTAAAGCCAGATATCACGTCCCCGCCCGTCGGGGGCGGAAAGGCGTAAGTGATTACGGGTCCGGCGACCTTGGTCTGCCGGACTTTTTTTGTTTCGCGACAGCGGCTTGAAGGAGGCCCGGTTTGCCTCTATAAAGTGCTCCATGGATACTGACCAGTCAGTCAATATCGCCCCTCCGCGAACGCGCCGGCCGGAAGACCGCGCATCCGAAATTGCCCGGGCGGCGCTCGATCTGTTCGTCACCAAGGGCTTTGCCGCCACCAAGCTCGACGATGTCGCCAAGGCGGCCGGCGTCAGCAAGGGTCTCCCCTACCTCTATTTCAAGAACAAGGAAGAGCTCTTCAAGGCGGTGATCGTCGAGGCGATCGGCGCCCCGCTGGTCTTGGCCAACGAGCTGGTCGACAGCTTCGAGGGCTCGACCGAAGACCTGCTGCGCGCCCTGGTCGCCAATTTCCGCAAATTCGCCGAGAGCCCACGCGGCGGCGTGATCAAGCTGATCCTGGCCGAGGCCGGCAACTTCCCCGACGTGGCGCGCTTCTACTGCTCCAACTTCGATCTGCGCGGCCAGGAGCTGTTTGCCAAGACGCTGCGGCGCGGTGTGGCGCGCGGCGAGTTCCGGCCGATCCGCGACATCGAGATGACCGCGACCCTGCTTGCGCAGCCGCTCGCGATGCATGCCGTCTGGTTGCGCTCGCTTGCGCCCTACGACGAAAACCAGCCGGCCAGCAGCGACCAGTTCTATGCAGCCTATCTGGACTTCTTCCTAAAGGGGCTCCGCCCGTGAACCTCAAGCGCAAGATCCTGCTCGCCCTCCTCGCCGGCCTTGTCGTGGTGGCCGGCGGCGCCTTCGCCTGGAAAAGCAGCAAGGCCCCAGGGACACCGAGCACCACCGCCGTCGTCTCGGGAGCGCGCCCGCTCGAGCTGATCGCGGCCGAACTGCACACCATCAAGCCGCGCGGCCTGGTCGATACGGTGCGGTTCACCGGCACCACCCAGCCGATCGACCAGACCATCGTGAAGGCCCGCGTCGCCGGCCGGCTGGCCGAGGTCTTCGTGCGCGAAGGCGATCGGGTCACCAGGGACCAGCTGCTGGCGCGCTTCGAGACCAGCGAGCTGCAGTCCAAGGTCGACGAGCGCCAGTCGGCGCTCGATGCGGCGCGTGCCGATGCGCGCTGGACGGCGCGCGATCGCGCCGACAAGGAGACGCTGGCCGGGCGTAACATCGTCTCGCAGTCGGCCGCCGACCAGGCGCGTTCCACCGCCGAGAACCGGGCATCGATGGTCGCCGTGTCGCAGGCGCAGCTCGAGGTCGCCAAGAAGAACCTGGCCGACGCCGAGGTGCGCGCGCCCTTCGACGGCGTGGTCGGCGAACGCATCGCCAACCAGGGCGAATCGCTGCCGATGGACGGCAAGATCCTGGCTCTGCTCGACACCAGCCGTGTCGAGGTGGCGGCCCAGATGCCGGCGGCCGACGTCGTGCGTCTCAAGGTCGGCCAGCCCGCTTCGGTGCTCCTCGAAGGCTTCGGCGAGCGCGTCTTCGCCAGCCACATCACCCGCATCAGCCCGACGGCACAGGCCGGTTCGCGCTCGATCCCGGTCTATGTCGAGATCACCGACCGCCACGAGTCGCTGCGCGGCGGCCTGTTCGCCAGCGGCAGCGTCGTCGTGCAGGAGAAGGACCATGCGCTGGCCGTGCCCATCTCGGCGATGCGCAAGGACGACGAGGGCGACTACGTGCTTGCCGTCGACAACGGCACGCTGGTGCGCAAGCCGGTCGGCGCCGTCCGCACCTGGTCGCGCGGCGAACTGGTCGAGGTAAAGGGCCTCGAGGCCGGCATGACGATCGTCTCCGCCCCCCTGCCCGGCCTCAAGGCAGGACAGCAGGTCAAAGTCATAGAGACACGATAGGCAACGGCGATGAAGCTCACCCGGATCGCCGTCGACAACCCGGTCTTCGCCACCATGATGATGGTGGCGTTGCTGGTGCTCGGCCTGTTCTCCTACCGCCAGCTCGGCGTCGACCAGTTCCCCAACGTCGACCTGCCGGTGGTGGTGGTCACGACCAACTATCCCGGCGCTTCGCCCGAGACGGTGGAAAGCGAGATCAGCCGCAAGATCGAGGAATCGGTCAATGCCATCGCGGGCCTGAAGACGCTGACATCGCGCTCGTTCGAGGGCCAGTCGATCGTCATCGCCGAATTCGAGCTCTCCGTGCCGGCCGCCGGCGCGATGCAGGACGTGCGGGAAAAGGTCCAGCAGGTCCGCGCCGGCTTCAAGCCGGAGGTCAAGGAGCCGCTGATCCAGCGTTTCAACCCGGACGACCAGCCCATCGTGTCGATCGCCGTGCGCTCCGATATCCGCTCGGCGCGCGACCTCACGACCCTGGCCGACCAGATCATCGTCAAGCGCCTGCAGACCGTGCGCGACGTAGGCCGCGCCACCATCGCGGGCGGCGTCAAGCGGCAGATCAACATCGAGCTCGATCCCGGCCGCATGAACTCGCTGCGCGTCGGGGTCAACGACGTCATGAAGGCGGTGCGGGACGAGAACCAGAACTTTCCCGCCGGCAACGTCCAGCGCGGCAACGATGACCGTCTGGTCGAGGTTACCGGCCGCATGGCCGAACCGGGCAATTTTGCCGACCTTATCGTCGCCCGCCGCGGCCCTGCCCCGGTCTATCTTCGCCAGGTCGCGACCGTCGTCGACGGCCAGCAGGAGCGCGAGGACATCGCCATCCTGAACGGCGAGCGCGCGGTCGCCATCGACATCATCAAGACCCAGGGCTCCAACACCATCGCGGTGGCGCGCGGCGTGCGCAAGGCCGTGGCCGACCTGCAGACCTCGCTGCCGCCCGACGTCAGGCTCGAGATCGGCCGCGACGCCTCGCGCGGCATCCAGAACTCGGTCAACAACGTGCAGGAGACGATGATCGAGGGCGGCCTGCTCACCATCGCCATCGTGTTCCTGTTCCTGCATTCCTGGCGCAGCACGGTGATCACCGGCCTCGCCCTGCCGATCTCGGTGTTCGGCGCCTTCATGGTCATGGCGGCCTTCGGCTTCACCCTGAACGTGCTGACGCTGATGGCCCTCAGTCTCGCCATCGGCATCCTGATCGACGATGCCATCGTGGTGCGCGAGAACATCATGCGCCATATCGGCTTCGGCAAGACGCACCGGCAGGCGGCGATCGACGGCACCAACGAGATCGGCCTGGCCGTGCTCGCCACCACCCTCTGCATCGTGGCGGTGTTCCTGCCGGTCGCCTTCATGGGCGGCATCATCGGCCGCTTCTTCTTCCAGTTCGGCATCGTGGTCTCGGCGGCCGTGCTGATCTCGCTGTTCGTCTCCTTCACGCTCGACCCGATGCTGTCCTCGATCTGGTATGACCCGCAGGCGCAGGGCACGGGCCGCTTTGCCCGTACCGTCAACCGGGCGCAGGAGCATGCAAACCGCGTCTATCGTGCCGTGCTGGGCTGGGCGTTGCGCTGGCCCAAGACGGTGCTGCTGATCGCGCTGGCGAGCTTCGCCGGCAGCTTCGCCCTGCCCCGCTACATCGGCTTCGAGTTCGCCCCCCAGGCCGACCTCGGCGAGCAGGTGGTGTCGATCGAGACGCCGATCGGTTCATCGCTCGAATATACCGAAGCCAAGCTGCGCCAGGTCAACTCCGCGGTGCACGAGTTTCCCGAGGTCGATTACACCTACGGCACCGTCAACACCGGCTACGCCAACGGTAAGAACCAGGCGAGCCTCTATCTGCGGCTGAAGCCCCTGAGCGAGCGCAAGCGCTCGCCCGAGCAGCTCGCCGCGCCGATCCGCGAGCGGCTGGCCAGCATCCCCGGCATCCTGGTGTCGATCAACATTCCGGGCGGTCCCGGCGGCGGCATACAGAAGCAGATCCAGCTCTCGCTGCAGGGCCGCGACACGGCGGTGCTCGACACGCTCTCCCAGGAGGTGATGCGCCGCGCCGCGGCAATTCCCGGCCTGGTCGACCTCGATCGCAACCTGAAGGCCGCCAAGCCGGTCCTTTCGGTGCGCCTGCGCCGCGACGCCGCCTCCGACCTCGGCCTCGGTTCCGCCCTGGTGGCGCAGTCGCTGCGGCCGCTGTTCGCCGGCGACGAGACCAGCCTGTGGCGCGCGCCCGACGGCGAGAACTACACCGTGATGGTCCGCCTGCCGGTCGACGACCGCACCGGCGTCGCCGACCTGCAGCGCATCTGGTTCACCGCCGGCACCGAGCCCAATGGCCTGCCGCGCATGGTGCATATCGCCCAGATCGCCGATATCGTGGCCGACGTCGGCGCCTCGCAGATCAACCGCCGCGACCTCAGCCGCGAGGTCCAGATCACCGCCAACGTCTCGGGGCGCTCCGTCGGGGATGTCGGGAACGACCTGCAGAAGATCCTGGCCGACACCACGCTGCCGCCGGGCTACCGCTTCGTGTTCGGCGGCTCGACCAAGGACATCAACGAGAGCGCCGGCTATGCCGGCCAGGCCCTGATGCTGGCCGTCATCCTGATCTACCTGATCCTGGCTTCGCAGTTCGGCAGCTTCCTGCAGCCCATCGCCATCATGATGTCGCTGCCGATGTCGCTGATTGGCGTGTTCCTCGGCCTGCTGATCGCCGGCACCACCCTCAACCTGTTCAGCGCCATCGGCTTCATCATGCTTATGGGGCTGGTCACCAAGAACGCCATCCTGCTTGTGGATTTCTTCAACCAGGCCCGCGCGCGCGGCGCGCCGGTCAACGAAGCCCTCCTGGAAGCGGGCTCGATCCGCCTGCGGCCCATCCTGATGACGACGCTCGCCATGATATTCGGCATGCTGCCGCTTGCCCTCGGGCTGGGCGAAGGCGCCAGCCAGCGCGCGCCGATGGCGCATGCGGTGATCGGCGGCCTCATAAGCTCGACGCTGCTCACCCTCGTCGTGGTGCCGGTGGTGCTGGTCTACATCGACCGGGCGAGCCAGTGGGCGACCAAGCGCTTCCGCCGCTCGGCCGACGAGCTCGCCCATCGCCGCAAGCCTGCCGAGTAGAATTCGCCGCCCGATTCCGGGCGCAATTCCTGGCACGATTCGAGCTATGCTCCGTCCATGCCGGATGACTCCCCGACCATCGGCCTGCGGGTCGTCGAATCGCTTTCCGCCGTCGACGCCGAGCAATGGGACGCCTGCGCACTGGCGCCGGGCTCGGCCGGCAACCCGTTCCTCAGCCACCGTTTCCTGAAGGCGCTGGAGGATTCCAAGTCGGTCGGCCGGCGCACCGGCTGGCAGCCTCAGTATCTCCTGGCCGAGACCGACGACGGCACCTTGCAGGGCGCCGTGCCGCTCTACATGAAGGGCCACAGCCAGGGCGAGTACGTCTTCGATCACGGCTGGGCGCAGGCCTTCGAGCGCGCCGGTGGCCGCTACTATCCCAAGCTCCAGGCCGCGGTGCCGTTCACGCCGGTGCCGGGGCCGCGCCTGTTCGCGCGCCCCGGGCCGTTCGAAGACGGCGTGCGCGACGCCATGATCGACATGCTGGCCAAGATCGCCGGCGACAACCGCATCAGCTCGGTCCATGCCACCTTCTGCAGCGAGGCCGACTGGAAGCGCTTCGGCGAGCACGGCTGGCTGCTGCGGCTGGGCCAGCAGTATCACTGGCACAATGACGGCTACCGCACGTTCGACGATTTCCTGGCGGCCCTTGCCTCGCGCAAGCGCAAAGGGATCCGCAAGGAACGCGAGGCGGTGCGGCGGGAGGGGCTCGTCGTGCGGGCGCTCAGCGGCGCGGAGATCAAGCCCCACCACTGGGACGCCTTCTTCGCCTTCTACATGGACACCGGCGGCCGCAAGTGGGGCTCGCCCTATCTTACCCGCTCCTTCTTCGACATCCTGGGCAACACCATGGCCGACAAGGTGGTGCTGGTGATGGCCGAAGCCGACGGACGGCCGGTCGGCGGCGCGCTCAACCTCAAGGGCGACGACACGCTCTACGGCCGCTACTGGGGCTGCCTGGAGAGCCACGCCTTCCTGCATTTCGAGGCCTGCTACTACCAGGCGATCGACTATGCGATCGCGCACGGCCTGCAGCGTGTCGAGGCGGGAGCGCAAGGCGATCACAAGATCCAGCGCGGCTACGTACCGGTGCCCACCTTCTCGGCGCACTGGATCGTCGATTCCGGTTTCCGTCGCGCCATTGAAGACTATCTCAAGCGCGAGCGGCCGGCGGTCGAGCAGGAGATCGAGGGGCTCAAGCAGTATTCACCCTTCCGTAAGGAAAACGAGTAGTCGACGCCGTATCGTCGACACCGCACAGCGCATGGTGTGTTCAGCACGTCATGTGAGATGAACTCTTCAAGCAGAGGGGTTCGCCGGCGCTCCCAGCTGAAGGAGCCCAACTTGAAAACTCAGATTGCACCCCTGATTGCGGGCCTCTCCCTTGCAATCGCCCTCGCCGTGTTTGCCCAATCGGCGGACGCCAAGTATTGCGCCGACCTCAAGGACAAATTCGAGCAATACGTCTCGGATGGAAACGAAAAAGGCTCGGTCGCAACATCGCTGGATGTCGAGATCGCGAAAGGCAAATGCAGTTCGGCCCCGGCGGCGGCCATCCCGGTATTCGAGAAGGCGCTGAAGAGCCATCGGATCACTTTGCCACCCCGCACCTGAGGGTGCGGGCAACGAGTCCTGCGTGCCTCCGAGTCAGCCTTTGATGCCGGCCATCAGCACGCCGAGGAAGAACACCACGAAGAAGACCAGCGGCTCGGTCGCGCCCCACGGGGCCTGCCAGCCGCTGCGGTCGATGATGAAGAGAGCCACCCAGAAGACCGCGGTGGCAAGCACCGCGGCCCGAAGCGCAAGCCAGAGCGGCCGGAATGCCCTCACTCAGCCAGCACGGGTTCTTGGCTGGCCGGCGGCAGCGCATCGCGCTCCGGCGGCAGGAAGGTGAAGACGAGATTTTCGGCCGGCCCTTCGCCCTCGACGTCGACCCGTACCGTGCCGCCGCCGTTCGCCAGCTTGCCGAACAGAACCTCCTCGGCGAGCGGCTTCTTGAGGTGCTCCTGGATGACGCGGGCCAGCGGACGGGCGCCGAACATCCGGTCGTAGCCCTTCTCGGCCAGCCAGCGGCGCGCGCCGTCGGAAAGCTCGATGAACACCTTGCGGTCGGCCAGCTGGACCTCGAGCTCGGCCACGAACTTGTCCACAACCTTGTTCATGCTGTCCGGGCCGAGATTGGCGAACTTGATGACGGCGTCGAGGCGGTTGCGGAACTCCGGCGCGAACAGCCGGTTGATCGCCTCGTCGTCCTCGTCGTGCCGCGCCTCGCGGCCGAAGCCCAGCGCCGGCTTGGCGATGTCGGCGGCGCCGGCATTGGTGGTCATGCACAGGATGACGTTGCGGAAGTCCACCGAGCGGCCGTTGTGGTCGGTGAGCTTGCCGTAGTCCATCACCTGCAGCAGCACGTTGAAGACGTCGGGATGCGCCTTCTCGATCTCGTCGAGCAGGATCACGCAATGCGGGTGTTGGTTGACCTGGTCGGTGAGAAGGCCGCCCTGGTCGAAGCCGACATAGCCCGGCGGCGCGCCGATCAGGCGCGAGACCGAGTGGCGCTCCATGTACTCCGACATGTCGAAGCGGATGAGCTCGAGCCCGAGCAGGCGCGCGAGCTGGCGCGTCACCTCGGTCTTGCCGACGCCGGTGGGACCGGCCAGCAGGTAGGAGCCGATCGGCTTCTCCGGCGAACGCAGGCCGGCGCGAGCAAGCTTGATGGCCGCGGCGAGCTGGCCGATCGCGCGATCCTGGCCGAACACGACGGTCTTCAGGTCGCGGTCGATGTTGCGCAGCATCTCGGTGTCGTCCTTCGACACGCTCTTGGGCGGGATGCGCGCGATCTTGGCGACGATCTCTTCGATGTCGGTCACCTCGATGGTCGACTTGCGCATGTCGGGCGTGCGCAGCATCTGGGCGGCGCCGACCTCGTCGATCACGTCGATCGCCTTGTCGGGCAGCTTGCGGTCGTGGATGTAGCGCGCCGACAGCTCGACCGCCGCCTTGATGGCATCGTCGGTGTAGCTCACATGGTGATGCTTCTCGTAGACCGGCTTCAGGCCCTTCATGATCTCGATGGCGTCGACCATCGAAGGCTCCGGCACGTCGATCTTCTGGAAGCGGCGGACCAGCGCGCGGTCCTTCTCGAAGTAGTTGCGGTATTCCTTGTAGGTGGTCGAGCCGATGCAGCGCAGCTCGCCCGACTGCAGCGAGGGCTTGAGCAGGTTCGACGCGTCCATCGAGCCGCCCGACGTGGCGCCGGCGCCGATGATGGTGTGGATCTCGTCGATGAACAGCACCGAGTTGGGCTTCTTCTTGAGCTCGGAGAGAACCGCCTTCAGCCGCTCCTCGAAGTCGCCCCGATAGCGCGTGCCGGCCAGCAACGCGCCCATGTCGAGCGCGTAGATGACCAATTCCTTCAGCACTTCAGGCACGTCGCCCTCGACGATCTTGCGGGCAAGGCCCTCGGCGATCGCCGTCTTGCCGACGCCGGGCTCGCCGACATAGAGCGGATTGTTCTTGGTGCGCCGGCACAGCACCTGGATGGTGCGCTCGACCTCGTGCTCGCGGCCGATCAGCGGATCGACCCGGCCGTCGCGGGCCTTCTGGTTGAGATCGACGCAATAGGCGCCGAGCGCCTCGTTGCCCTGCTTGGCCGCAGCCTCGCCGCCATTCTCCTCCTCCGAACCGGAGACCCTGCGCGCGCGTGTGCGCCCCGGCACCTTGGCCTTGCCGTGGCTGATGTAGTCGACTGCGTCGAGGCGGGTCATGCCCTGGTTCTCGAGGAACGACACGGCGTGGCTGTCACGCTCGGAGAACAGCGCCACCAGCACGTTGGCGCCGGTCACTTCCTTGCGGCCCGACGACTGCACGTGGACGGCAGCGCGCTGGACGACCCTCTGGAAGCCCGCGGTCGGCAGCGGCTCGCTCGGGTTCTGGGTGATGATGCCTTTCAGGCGATTGTCGATGAAGGTCTCGAGGTCGTGGCGCAGGCGGTCGATATCGACACCGCAGGCCTTGAGGACCGGCACCGCGTCGTCGTCCTCGGTCATCGCCAACAAGAGGTGCTCCAAGGTCGCATATTCGTGCCGGCGCTCGCCGGCGAGCCCGAAAGCGCGGTGGAGGGATTTCTCGAGGTTCTTGGACAGCATGGACATCGAACTACCTCGACTGGAAAGACGAACTACTCTCTACGATTATTCCTTCTCCAAAGTGCACTGGAGAGGATGCTGGTTTTTGCGGGCGTAATCCACCGTTTGTGTCACCTTGGTCTCGGCGATCTCGTAGGTGTAAACGCCGCACACACCGACGCCCTTCTGATGGACGTGCAGCATGATCTTCGTCGCCTCATCACGATTCTTCTGAAAGATGTGTTCCAGAACGTCGACCACGAACTCCATCGGCGTGTAGTCGTCGTTCAGCATCAGCACCTTGTACATCGACGGCTTCTTGGTCCGCGCCCGGGTCAGCGTCAGCGCACCGCTGCGCCCTTCGCCCTCGCCGTTTCCGCCCTCGCCATTTCCATCGTCGCGCCGCGCCGGCGGCTGCGGCGGACCGCCCGGCGGCTCCTTGGGGCCGCCCAGCCGGTCGCCGTCAAGGCGCCATTCGCATGCATTACGCAGAGAGGCCATCGTTCGGATCACACCCCAAAAATCAAAGCCACGTAGGAATTATATAGGGAGCCCACGCGATTCCGCTACCTCGGTCGCAAGCCATCCTTCCCCACCGTCAAGGTCCACTGGTTTGACTTCCAGTGGCTGGGCGGGGCGTTCGGGTCGCGCCGCAGTTCCGCCGGCACGAGCTTGCGCGGCGGATTGACCGGAATCGGCACGGTATCCCAGGAGAAAAGCCGGGCCGCGAACTTCACGTTTGCGAAACCGTCGGTCGGATAGTGGTAAGCCTGAAAGCCCCAAACACCGTTGCGGCACGATGCGACCGTCCACCAGAAATCCACATCCGGCAGGCGCAGCCCGTCGCGCGGCGGCCCGAAAGCAGCACTTGCCTGGAGCAACCCCATCAGGTCGCGGGTTTCGTCGGCATTCAGGATCCGCTCGCCGCGCCGCATGCGCCACGGGTTGAACACGTCGCCCGGGTCGGCGACCAGAAGATTGGTCACGTTGCCCTGGTTGGCCAGCACGCCCATGCTGAGGCCGGCGGTGCCGTCGGGCTGCAGAAAGATCTCGTAGCTGCGGACCTGCTCGTCATAAATCGCATTGTAGATAAGGCGCAGGCGATTGCGGCCGTCCTTGCCGCACGCCTGGCGGATGTCATCGCCGCCGACATAGTCGAACCAGTGGAAGCTGCGCACGATCGGCATATCCACGTTGCGATCGGCCCGTTGCGCGAACGCCGTCGTATCTGCAAAGAGGATCAGAGCAAACGCAGCCGCAAACACCGGTTTCATGTTGCCTCTCTTGTGGTTTGCCGTGCACTTTCCGGTCCAACTTGGGCGCAAGGACGGCGGGGGAAAAGTTGCATAACCCCACTAACTTTAGTATTGTCAGAGCAATAGCCTATAAGTCGTTGCTTGGGCACAAGAATATAGACTTTGGTTTAATGGCGTACACGCGATGATATCCCCCCTCAGGCGCATCGCGGCCAGCCTAACCGGGCTAGCCGTCTGCTTTCTTTTTGCTGCGGCAACGCTGGCGCCCTCCAGCGCCGACGCCCAGTCGACCGCGATCAAACGCGCTGCACCGCCCGCCAAGGCGCACGGCAAGTCTGTAGTTCGCACGCCGTCCTCATGGGTTCCCAACCCGGCGGTGAACGGCAAGGACGCCTATCTGATCCTCGATGCGACGAGCGGCCGTGAGCTCGTCGCCGACCGCGCCGACGAATTGCGTCATCCGGCGTCGCTCACCAAGCTGATGACGATCTACCTCACCTTCTCGGCCCTCGATTCCGGCCGCCTGTCGCTGGGCGATGCACTGCCGGTCTCGATCAACGCCCTGAACGCGCCGCCGACCAAGATGGGCCTGCCGCCTGGCGGCACGGTGAACGTGCGCGACGCCACCATGGCGTTGGTGACCCGTTCGGCCAACGACGCCGCCATCGTGCTCGCCGAGGCGCTGGGCGGCGACGAGGCGACGTTCGCCCAACTGATGACGCAGAAGGCTCGCCAGCTCGGCATGACGTCGACGGTGTACCGCAACGCCTCGGGCCTGCCCAACCGCGAGCAGGTCACGACGGCGCGCGACCTCGCCCGCCTCGCTTTCGCGCTGATGCGCGATTTCCCGCATTACTACGCGGTCTTCTCGGTTCAGAGCTTTCCGTATCGTGGCCGCATCCTCGAGAACCACAATCGCATGCTGCTTTCCTACGAGGGCGCCGACGGACTCAAGACCGGCTATACCGTGGCGTCCGGCTTCAATCTCGTGATGTCGGCGATGCGCGACAACCGCCGCCTGATCGGCGTCGTCATGGGCGGCGACAGCGCCGGCCAACGCGACCGCATGATGGCCGACCTCATGGATTACGGTTTCGCCACCGCACGGTCGATGCGGCTTTCAGCCTGGACGTCGATCCGCAAGCCGGCGTCGGCCCGCTACACCGCCAGCAATTTCGATCCGAGCCTGGTGCTCCCCGAATCGACGCCGAAACTCGTCGCGACCGCGCCGGCCGCGCTGCCACCCGCCGCCTTGCCGCCGATGCAGACCGTCTCGACCGACCAGCGCGTCGCCGGCCCGGCGGTCCCCGCTCCGGCCGCCGCGCAGGGTGGCCCAGCGATCGGCAGCTGGGTGATCCAGGTCGGGTCGTTCAGCGATTCACAGGGCGCCCAGCTTGCCCTGGAGCGCGCCTCCTCCGCCCTGCCCGATTCGATGCGCTCGACCGCCGCGGCCTCCGTCGACGAGGTGCAGATGGCCAACAAGGTCTTCCATCGTGCCCGCCTCACCAACCTCTCTCAGGGTCAGGCGGTCGACGGCTGCAAGCAGCTCGAGAAGCGCAAGATCTACTGTTCGGCGATCCAGGTCACGGCCTGGAATACGCCGGGCGCGCGCTGAGCATGCGCTTCAGGCGGCCCACGAACGCCCGCTTGTGACGGCGCTGCCAGAGCGCCAGATTCCATAGCTCGCCGCTCGGCTGCAGGCGGCTCTGCACCGGCTCGAACACCGACACCGTGGTCATCACGCCCGCCACACGCACGCGCAGGGGTGCAACGCGATATCCCGGCCCCTCGTAGGCGGTGAGCAGCGCCACGTCGCGCGCGCTCAACCCGCGCACGATCACTCCTGGAACGGTGCCGCGCGGATCGCGCACGACGATGGGATAAGTCGCACCCTTCGCGCGCCGCCGCGCGTGGCCAAGCAGGCTGGCTGGCACGAAAGCCGCCGGCGGAAGCCGTCGTCCCAGCACCAGCGCCGCGACGTCGTGATCGGTGAGCGTGCCATAGAAGAAGAACCTCATTGCGGGGAGCGCGCCACTCCAGTGGCACCTCTTCTTCGACCGCACAGCCGATGAGCGCCACGGAGTGGCGCGCTCCCCGCAATGAGCTTGAGCATCAGTGATGCCCCGCCGAGGCTTCGTCGGGCAGGCTGACGCCGCTTGCCGAGAGGGCCGTCTTGAGCTCGCCCTTGAGGCGCTCGAGGCCCGCCTCGTCGGCCGCCTCGCAGCGCGCCACCAGGACGGGCTGGGTGTTGGAGGCGCGCAGCAGCCACCAGCCGTCCGCCGTGCCGACCCGCACGCCGTCGATGTCGGAGAACCTGGCGCCCGCCTTCTGCAGCCGCGCTTTGACCTCCTCGACGACGTCGAACTTGCGGGCATCGGGACAATCGAAGCGCAGCTCCGGCGTGTTGACCGGCTGCGGCAGGGCATCGCGCATGTCGGCCAGGCTTTCCTTGGCATTGGCCACGATGTTGAGCAGCCGCAGCCCGCAATAGAGCGCATCGTCGAAGCCGTAGAAGGTGTCGGCGAAGAAGATGTGGCCGCTCATCTCGCCGGCCAGCGGCGCGCCGATCTCGGCCATCTTGCTCTTGATCAGAGAATGGCCGGTCTTGAACATCATCGGCTTGCCGCCGGCGCGCGCGATCTCGTCGAACAGCACCTGGCTTGCCTTGACGTCGGCGATGATGGTGGCGCCGGGATGCGTCCTCAGCACGTCGCGCGCCCACAGAACCAGCAGCTGGTCGCCCCACAGGATGCGACCCTTGCCGTCGATCGCGCCGATGCGATCGCCGTCGCCGTCGAAGGCGATGCCGAGGTCGCAGCCGCGCTGCTTCACCTCGGCCATGAGCTGCACGAGGTTCTCCGGCACGGTTGGATCGGGATGGTGCGCCGGGAAGGTGCCGTCGACCTTCTCGTTCAGCACGAAATGCTCGCCCTCGAGCTTGTCGACGACGGCGCGGATGGACACGCCGACCGCACCGTTGCCGACGTCCCAGGCGACCTTGAGCTTCTTGCCGGGCTTGACGTCGCGCAGGAGCCGCGCGGCATAGTCGGCCAGAATGTCCTTCTTCTCCGCCTTGCCCTGCCCGCTTTCCCAGTCGCCCTTGGCCGCCAGCGCGCCCAGGGTCTGGATGTCGGCGCCAAAGAACGACTTCTTGCCCATCATCATCTTGAAGCCGTTGTAGTCTGGCGGATTGTGCGAGCCCGTGATCTGGAGGCCGCCATCGGCGTTCAGATGATAGACGGCGAAATAGAGCATCGGCGTCGCAGCCACGCCGATGTTGATGACGTCGACGCCGGCGGCGGTCAGCCCCTCGATGGCCGCGGCGGCCAGCTCGGGCGAGCTCAGGCGTCCATCATAGCCCAAGGCCACGCGACGGCCGCCTTTACGACGCACCATCGTGCCGAAGGTGCGACCGATCGCCCGCGCGTCGGCGGCATGCACCGAGCCGCCGACGATGCCGCGGATGTCGTACTCACGCAGGATGGAGGGGTCGAACTGGTGTGCCGTCTGGCTCATGCAAACTCCGCTTAGGCGTTGGTCTTCAGTTGCGCGGCTTGGGGCGGCCTACCCCCTCATAGGCGAAGCCCAGGCCGCGCATCTCCTCGGGATCGAAGATGTTGCGCAGGTCGACGATGCGTGGCCGGCGCATGACCTGCTTGATGCGTCGCGGATCAAGTCCGCGGAATTCATGCCATTCGGTTATCACGACCAGCACGTCGGCCTCGAAGGCCGCCTCGTAAGCCGTCTTGGCGAAGCCGATGCCGGGCAGCATGCGGCCCGCCTCGGTCATGCCCTCGGGATCGAAGGCGACGATCCTGGCGCCCGCCGCCTGCAGCGCCGGCACGATGTCGAGCGACGGCGCATCGCGCATGTCGTCGGTGTTGGCCTTGAAGGTGAGGCCCAGCACCCCGACCGTGAGGCCGGACACCGAGCCGCCGCAGAAATCGATGACCTTCCTGGCCATCTTCTTCTTGCGCGAATTGTTGATCTCGATCACCTGCTCGACGATCGTCTGCGGTGCATCGGCCTCGCGCGCGGTGTAGGCGAGCGCCAGCGTATCCTTGGGAAAGCACGATCCGCCGAATCCCGGGCCGGGGTGGAGGAACTTGCGGCCGATGCGGCCGTCGAGGCCGATGCCGCGCGCCACGTCATGGACGTCGGCGCCCACCTTCTCGCAGAGATCGGCGATCTCGTTGATGAAGGTGATCTTGGTGGCAAGGAAGGCGTTGCCGGCGTACTTGGTGACCTCGGCCGTCTCGATATTGGTGAACACCATCGGCGTCTGGATGAGGTTGAGCGGTCGGTAGATGCCGGACATCACGTCGCGGGCGCGTTCGCTCTCGACGCCGATCACGACCCGGTCGGGCTTCATGAAATCCTCGATCGCGGCGCCCTCGCGCAGGAATTCCGGATTCGAGCAGACGTCGAACTCGGCGGCCGGCTGGGCCTCGCGGATGATGCGCGCCACCTCGCGCCCGGTGCCGACCGGCACCGTCGACTTGGTGACAACGACGGTATAGCCGCGGATGGCATGGGCGATCTCGGCGGCCGCGGCGTAGACGTAGCTCAGGTCGGCATGGCCGTCGCCGCGGCGGGTCGGCGTGCCGACGGCGATGAACACCGCGTCGGCGCCCGCCACCGCCTCACCGAGGCCGATGCCGAAGGCGAGGCGGCCGGCACGCATGTTGTCGGTGACCAGCTTGTCGAGCCCGGGTTCGTAGATCGGCATCTCGCCCTTGCGCAGGCGCGCGATCTTGCCCTCGTCCTTGTCGACGCAGACAACGTCGTGGCCGAACTGGGCGAAGCAGGCCCCGGACACCAGTCCGACATAGCCCGAGCCGATCATGGCGATGCGCATCGACTTTAGCCCTTCAGCAGGCGCTCGAGCAGCGCCCTTGTGTCGGCCATCGTGTCGGCGCGATGCAGCGCAACGGCGACATTGGCCTCGAGAAATCCAAAGCGGCTGCCGCAATCGTAACGTCGACCGGCATAGCGCAACGCATGAAACGGCACGCTGCCGATCATTTTGGCCATCGCATCGGTGAGCTGGATCTCGCCGCCGGCGCCGGTTTCGTGCCGGCCGAGATGGTCGAACACCTCGGGCTGCAGGACATAGCGGCCGATCAGCGCCAGCGTCGAGGGCGCTTCGGCGGGCTTGGGCTTCTCGACCAGGCCGGTGATCTCGGCCAGCCCATCCTTCTCGGCCTTCACCGCGGCGATACCATAGCTCTTGGTCTGCTCTCGCGGCACGTCCATCACCGCCACCACATTGCCGTCGGTCTTGTCGTGGGCCGCCACCAGCTGGGCGATGCAGGTCGGCGAATCGATCGTGAGCTCATCGGGCAGCAGCACGGCGAAGGGCTCGCGGCCGATCCAGTCGCGCGCGCACCAGACCGCGTGCCCCAGCCCCAACGGCTTTTGCTGGCGGGTGAACATCGCGTTGCCCGCCTTGATGGTGGCCTCCTGGGTCTGCTTCAGCTCGCGCGCCTTACCGCGCTGCTGCAGCGTCGCTTCCAGCTCGTAGGCCAGGTCGAAATGATCCTCGAGCGCGCTCTTGTTGCGGCCGGTGACGAAGACGAACTCTTCGATACCTGCCGCCAGGCATTCCTCGACCGCGTACTGGATCAACGGCCGGTCGACGACCGTCAGCATCTCCTTGGGCATTGCCTTGGTGGCGGGCAGGAAACGGGTGCCCAATCCGGCCACCGGCAAGACAGCTTTGCGGACGCGCTGCGCCATGCTCATCGACCTCGTTCAATCCCCGGATTGTATGGACATATCAATGATTTGACAGGAGTCGCCCATGACCATTCGGGGGCCGCGCTAGATGCCATGCCGGCGCCCGCCCTGGCAAGGTCAACCGCCAAGCAACACGTCCTTCGCACGATTGATGCGTGCGGCGAGGTCGGCACTGCCGCCGACGTCGGGATGCATGCGCTGAATCAGGCGGCGATGCGCGGCCTTGATGTCGTCTTCGCTGGCGCCCTCGGCGAGGCCGAGCACGGCCAGCGCCTCGTCCCGCGTCATGTCGGAGTGCGACCCGCGTGGCGGCGGCTGGCGGGCCGTGCGCCAGTCGGCGCCGAGCCGCCGGTCGAGATAGGGTTCGAGGATCCTGAGCAAATCGGCATCGGCCGAACAGTCGAGATGCAGATCGACCAGCTCGGCGTCGCTCAGGCCGTCGAGCGTCCGACCCGAGAAGCGGCCGGCCAACACGGTACCGCCGACGTCGCCGGTGCCATGATCGAGCCATGCCTGCAGGAAGGCGGTGCGGACCTCGGTGCGCTGTCCGCCGCTGCCCGGCGAACTGAAGCCGCCTGACGGCCGGCTGCGCACGGCACGGGCGATTAGCGCTGTTATCACCACGCCCGACAGGCCGAACAGCTCCGGCAGCCAGGGGATCAGGAAACGCAGCCCGAAGATCAACATGCCGCCGATGCCGACGATGCCCAGCATGACCAAGATAGGCCGCAGCACACGGGCGAGCGTCGATGGATTTGCGCGCGTGAACCAGAAGATGACGATCGCCACAGCCGCGAGCGTGAGGAGGGCCAGAAGAATGACCGGCATGGCTCACTGCCGTGCCGGGGCCGGCACGGTCTGGGGCGCCGGAAGGGGCGACGCAGGCGAGCCCGGCGCCGCTGATGGCGTCTGCTGGAGCTGCTGCTCCTGACGCTCGCGCTGAATCTGCCGCCAGCGCTCGACATTGCGGTTGTGCTCGAGGAGGTTGGCCGCGAAGGCATGACCGCCCTGGCCGTCGGCCACGAAGTAGAGCGAGCGGTCGCGCGGCGCGGGATTGGTCGCCGCCACGATCGAGGCGCGTCCCGGATTGCAGATCGGGCCGGGCGGCAGGCCGGTTACCATGTAGGTATTGTAGGGTGAGGTCGACATCAGGTCGGCGCGCGTGAGGTCACGATTCAACGGGCCCTTCCCTCCGGTCAGGCCGTAGATCACCGTCGGGTCGCTCTCGAGCTTCATCCGGCGGCGCAGCCGGTTCAGGAACACCGCCGCCACCCGGGGCCGCTCGGCCGGTATCGCCGTCTCCTTCTCGATCATCGACGCGAGCACCAGGGCCTCCCGCCGGGTGACGAGCGGCAGGCCGGCGGCGCGCTTGCGCCACGCCTCGTCCAGCGTCTTGTCCATCGCCTCCTTCATGCGCAGCAGCAGCCCATCGCGCGTGTCGTCGCGCGAATAGAAATAGGTTTCGGGCAGGAGATCGCCTTCCTTGAGGTCGAGCGTGATCTCGCCGGCGAGCGCCTCGGTCTTGCGCACCTGTTCCACGACCTCCGCTGTCGTGCTGCCTTCCGGCACTGTGAGGCGGCGCTGCACGACCTTGCCCGACTGCAGGAGGTCGACGAGCGCCTGCATCGAGATGTGGGCCGGGATCTCGTATTCGCCGGCCTTGATCGGCTTGGGCGACGGATCGATCATGAGGGCGAGGCGAAACAGGCGGTCATGCGTGATGACGCCTTCGTCGTGCAGGACCTTGGCCATGGTGGCGGGACCCGCGCCGCGCGCGATCACGATGTTCTTGGTCTTGTCGAGCGGTCCGGCGGCCGTGAGCAGCGTGTTGCCCAGGAACAGCGCGCCGCCCATGACGGTCACGAACAGGGCGATGAAGAACAGGACCCAACGGAAGTAGCTGAGCACGCCTCAGCCCCCGGCGATCAAACGGGGCCGAAGATCAACGACGCGTTGGTGCCGCCAAAGCCGAACGAGTTGCTGAGGGCGTAGCGGACCCTGCGTCGCTTGGCCTGCTTGGGCACCAGGTCGATGTCGCAACCTTCGTCCGGCTCGTCGAGATTGAGCGTCGGCGGCACCGCCTGGTCGATGATCGACTTCAGGGAATAGATCGCCTCGATCGCGCCGGCGGCGCCCAGCAGATGGCCGGTCGCCGACTTGGTGGAGGACATCGAGAGCTTGTAGGCGGCATCGCCGAAGGTCCGCTTGACGGCGCCGAGCTCGATCACGTCGGCCATCGTCGAGGTACCGTGCGCGTTCACATAGTCGATCTGGTCGACATTGAGCTTGGCGCGCTTCAGCGCCGCCTGCATGGCGCGCATCGCACCGTCGCCGTCCTCGGACGGCGCGGTGATGTGATAGGCGTCGCCCGACAGGCCGTAGCCCAGGATCTCGCCGTAGATCTTGGCGCCGCGCTTCTTGGCATGCTCGTACTCCTCGAGCACGACGCAGCCCGCGCCCTCGCCCATCACGAAGCCGTCGCGCCTCTTGTCCCACGGACGCGACGCCTGGGTCGGCGTGTCGTTGAAGTCCGTCGACAGGGCCTTGCAGGCGTTGAAGCCGGCGATGCCGATGCGGCAGATCGCAGCCTCGGCGCCGCCGGCCACCATGACGTCGGCATCCTCCCACTGGATCAGGCGCGCGGCATCGCCCAGCGCGTGCGCGCCGGTGGCGCAGGCCGTCACCACCGCGTGGTTGGGGCCCTTGAAGCCGTATTTGATCGAGACCTGGCCGGACGCGAGGTTTATCAGCGCCGACGGGATGAAGAACGGGCTGACCCGCCGTGGGCCGCGCTCCTTCAGGATCAGCGACGTCTCGTAGATGGTCTGCAGGCCGCCGATGCCCGCGCCGATCATCACGCCGGTGCGGTTGCGGCCCTCGTCATCCTGCGGCTTCCAGCCCGAAGTCCTCGACCGCCTGCTCGGCGGCGGCGATGCCGAAGATCAGGAACTTGTCGAGCTTGCGCTGGTCCTTCGGCGGCATGTAGGCGTCGACGTTGAAGTGGCCGTTCGCCTTGTCGCCTTGCGGCACTTCGCCCGCGATCTTGGTCGCAAGGTCCGACGTGTCGAACGCCTGGATCGACGCGGATGCCGGATTCGCCGGCCATCAGGCGACGCCAGTTGGTATCGACGCCGTCTCCCAACGGCGTCACCATCCCCATGCCGGTAACGACGACTCGCCTCATCGTCCGCTTCCTTGCCGCAGGAGACGATCAGGACTTGGCGTTGCTCTTGATGAAGCCGATGGCATCGCCGACGGTCTGGATCTTCTCGGCGGCGTCGTCGGGAATCTCAATGCCGAATTCCTCCTCGAAGGCCATCACCAGCTCGACGGTATCGAGGCTGTCCGCGCCGAGGTCGTCGATGAACTTCGCATCTTCCTTCACCTGCGCCGCTTCGACGCCGAGATGCTCGACGACGATCTTCTTAACGCGTTCGGCAATATCGCTCATATTCTTGTCCTTCCCGTGTCTTTCAATACCGATCGTTCGCCCAAGGGGATGGCGATTTCCGGCTCTTATACCTAGCTGCCCTGCCATTGGCTAGCGCCGGAAAGCCCACAGAATCAGGCACTTGGAGCCTGTCCCCTCAGATCATCGCCATCCCGCCATTGATGTGCAGGGTCTGGCCGGTGACATAGGCAGCCTCGTCGCTCGCCAGATAGACCACGCCGGCGGCGATCTCGTCGGGCGTGCCCAACCGGTCGGCCGGGACGCGTGCAAGGATGCCTTTCTTCTGTTCGTCGCTGAGCGCGTCGGTCATCGGCGTGGCGATGAAGCCCGGCGCGACACAGTTGACGGTGATGCTGCGTGAGGCGAGTTCCTGGGCCAGCGACTTCGACATGCCGATAAGGCCGGCCTTGGCGGCGGCGTAGTTTGCCTGGCCTGGGTTGCCGGTGACGCCGACGATCGAGGTGATGTTGACGACACGGCCGAAGCGGCGGCGCATCATGCCGCGCAGAGACGCGCGGATCAGGCGGAAGGTGCCGGTCAGATTGACCTGCAGGACCTTCTCCCATTCCTCGTCCTTCATGCGCACCGAGATGTTGTCGCGTGTGATGCCGGCGTTGTTTACCAGGATATCGAGCTTGCCCATCGCCGCTTCGGCTTCCTTGGCCAGACGATCGATATCGGCCGCATCGTCCATATGGGCTGCGACAACATGGGCGCGTTCGCCGAGCGAAGACTTGAGCTGCTCGAGGGCGTCCGCCCGGGTGCCGGAAAGCGTCACCGTGGCGCCCTGCTTGTGAAGCGCACGGGCGATGGCGCCGCCGATGCCGCCCGATGCGCCGGTAACCAGCGCCGTCTTGCCGGAGAGATCGAACATCATGTCAAACTCCTTCCTCCCCAGCGCCGCTGGGGAGGTGGCCGAAGGGCCGGAGGGGTCATGAGACCCGTCTTGCGGCCATGACCCCTCCGTCCGCTGCGCGGACACCGTCCCACGCAAACCGTGGGGAGGGAAAACCAAAGTCCACCCACCACGATCTAAGCCGTTTTGAGGAAAGCTTCGATGTCGGCCGGCGTGTTGAGCGCCAGGCCGGTCATCTCCTTGTCGATGCGTCTCACCAGGCCCGACAGCACCTTGCCGGAACCGCATTCGACCAGCATCTCGACGCCCTGGGACTTCATATATTGCACGCTCTCGCGCCAACGCACGAGGCCGGTCACCTGCTCCACCAGCCGCTGCTTGATGGCGGATGGCTCGGTGATCTCGGAAGCCAGCACGTTGGCCACCAGGGGCACGCGGGGCGTGGCCAGGGACACGGTCTCGAGCGCGACCTTCATCGCGTCGGCGGCGGGCTGCATCAGCGGGCAGTGGAAAGGCGCGCTGACCGGCAGCAGCATGCCGCGCTTGGATCCTTTGCTCTTGGCCACCTCAATGGTGCGCTCGACGGCGGCCTTGTGCCCGCTCACCACGACCTGGCCGCCGCCATTGTCGTTGGCGACGGTGACGACCTCGCCGAGGGCTGCTTCCTTGCAGGCGTCCGTCGCCGCCTCGAGTTCGATGCCGAGCAGCGCCGCCATGGCGCCGACGCCCACCGGGACCGCCTTCTGCATGGACTGGCCCCGCAGCTTCAGAAGGCGCGCGGCGTCTGCGAGTTGCAGCGCTCCCGCCGCGGCAAGCGCTGAGTATTCGCCGAGCGAATGGCCGGCGACGTAGCTGGCCAAGGCGGTCAGCGGCTTGCCGCCATCCTTCTCCAGGATGCGCGCGACCGCCATGCTCACCGCCATCAAGGCAGGTTGGGCATTTTCCGTCAGGACCAGATCCGATTCGGGCCCTTCGCGCATCAGCTTCGAGAGGTTTTGCTTCAGGGCCTCGTCGACCTCTTGGAAGACATCGCGGGCCGTGGCGAAGGCCTGGGCGAGGTCTGTCCCCATGCCGACGGCCTGGGATCCCTGTCCCGGATAGACGAAAGCGCGACTCATGGACAGATTTCCCCCGTTTTTTGGCCTGAAGCGGGCATCCTCATACCCCAGTCGCGGCGTGGCCGGAACGCCTTGATTTTAGGGGATTAGCCTGTATAACCGCCGCTCTTCGGGGCCTAAATCGGCCCCGCTCTCCTTGCCGGCCCCAGCATTCCGCAAAGGCCGGCTAGACCCGGGCGGTTGGCGGTCGGCCTATCATCTCGCTTCGCGGCGGTGGGCACGACGAACTCCGGGTCGCTAACAGCCATAAGGAGCCGATATTACATGGCACTCTACGAAAACGTCTTCATTGCGCGTCAGGACGTCCCGCAGACGCAGGTGGAGGCACTCACCAACCAGTTCGCCGAACTGGTCACCGGGCTGGGCGGCACGGTTTCCAAGAAGGAATATTGGGGCCTGCGTTCGCTCACCTACCGCATCAAGAAGAACCGCAAGGGCCACTATACCCTTCTCAACATCGACGCCCCGTCGGCTGCGGTGAAGGAGATGGAGCGCACGATGTCGATCAACGAAGACATCATCCGCTTCCTCACCGTGCGCGTCGACGCGCTCGAGGAAGCCCCCTCCGCCATCATGCTGCGCAGCGCCGAGAAGTCGGATCGTCCCGGTGGCGATCGCGGCGACCGCTGGGGCGATCGTCCGCCGCGCCGCGAGCGTCCGCGCTTCGGCGATGAGGCTGCACCGATCGCCGTTGTAGGAGAAGAAGAATGAGCGCCCAACGCCGCCCCTTCACGCGCCGCCGCAAGAGCTGCCCATTCTCCGGCGCCAACGCGCCCAAGATCGACTACAAGGACGTGCGCCTGCTGCAGCGCTTCGTCTCGGAGCGCGGCAAGATCGTGCCGAGCCGCATCTCGGCGGTGTCGTCCAAGAAGCAGCGCGAACTCGCCCAGGCGATCAAGCGCGCGCGCTTCCTGGCGCTCCTGCCCTACCTCATCGCCTAGCCGGAGGACGCTGTCATGCCGATGAACGTCATCCTGTTGGAGCGCGTGCCCAAGCTCGGTCAAATGGGCGACGTCGTGAAGGTGAAGCCCGGCTACGCCCGTAACTTCCTGCTGCCGCAGAAGAAGGCGTTGCGCGCCACCAAGGACAACATCACCTACTTCGAATCGCAGCGGAAGACGCTGGAGGCCCAGAACCTCGAGCGCCGCCAGGAAGCGGAAGCCGTCGGCGCCAAGATGAGCGACCTCAAGGTCATTCTCATCCGCCAGGCCTCCGAGGCCTTGCAGCTCTACGGTTCGGTGAGCTCGCGCGACATTGCCGACGCGGCTGCGGCCGCGGGAGTGAAGTTCGAGCGTGGCCAGGTCGAGCTCGACAAGCCGATCAAGGCCCTGGGCGCCCACAAGATCAAGATCCACCTCCACCCGGAGGTTTCGGTCGACATCACCGCGGTGGTCGCCCGCTCGCCCGACGAGGCGGAGTTCCTGGTCAAGGGCGGCACGCTGGTCGCCGAGACCGAGCGCGCCCAGCTCGAGGCGGCGGAAGCCGCCCGCCGCGCCGCCGAGCAGGCGGCCGCGCTGTTCGAAGCCAAGCCCGCCGACGGCGAAGCCACCGAGGCTCCCGCCCCGACCGAGGAAGCGGAAGGGGCGTCCGACAAGAAATAAGCCGGGTGCCTCAGGGCGCTTGCCGGCCACCGACGCACGCCATCGCACCGCGATGGCGTGCGCTTTCTTTTGGGGTTATCGCATCGCGGTATTCAGACCGGATGCAGTTCGCCTGATTCCGGACACTCCACATTTTCTCTGCGAAATTGACATCGTAAAGGGCAATTTGCGCGTTCCACAAGAGATATTCGCGTGCAGACCCTTTGCCTTGAAATTGCCATTAGGTTTAACATTTCAGAAAGGTAACACCGCGGAGTAAGGAAAGTGCTTCGGTTCTTCCGACAGCTCATGGGCTTGGTGGAACGGCGATGCTGTTAGCACAGGTTCTTGCGCGCCTGCTGGGCGAAGGTCAATTGACCATCATCGATGAGGTCGGAACGCCGCATCGCATTGAAGGCGCCCGGCCCGGCCCTTCGGTTACCCTGCGCATTCATACCTGGTGGACCGGCGTGCGGGTGGCTCTGCGCCCCCGCCTGGCGCTGGGCGAAGCCTACATGGATGGCACGCTGACGGTGGAGGATGGCGGCGACATCTATGACCTTCTGGATCTCCTGGGCAGGAACATTGCGGCGCTGGAAGCGACGCCGATGGTGCGCTGGTCCTACACCCTGCAGCGTTGGCTTCGGGTGATCGAGCAGTACAATCCGATCGGCAAGGCGCAGCGCAACGTCGCCCACCACTACGATCTCAACGACCAGCTCTACGACTTCTTCCTCGATCGCGACCGCCAATATTCCTGTGCCTACTTCAAGACCGGTGCAGAGCCGCTGGAGCAGGCGCAACTCGACAAGAAGCGTCACATCGCGGCCAAGCTGCTGCTGAAGCCCGGCCAGTGCGTGCTCGACATCGGCTCGGGCTGGGGCGGCATGGCCCTTTTCCTCAGCCAGCAGTTCGGCGTCGACGTGACCGGCGTGACGCTCTCCAAGGAGCAGCACGCCGTCTCCAGCCGCCGCGCCCTTGAGGGCGGCGTGGCCGACAGCGTGCGCTTCAAGCTGCTCGACTACCGGCAGGAACCCGGCAAGTACGACCGCATCGTCTCGGTCGGCATGTTCGAGCATGTCGGCGTCGCGCATTACATCGAGTTCTTCACCAAGGTGAAGGAGCTGCTGTCCGACGACGGCGTGATGCTGCTGCACGCGATCGGGCGCATGGAGCCGCCCGGCGCCACCAATACCTGGCTGCGCAAGTACATCTTCCCCGGCGGCTATACGCCGGCGATGTCGGAGGTCTTGTCGGCCATCGAGAAGGTCGGGCTGTGGGTCACCGACATCGAGGTCCTGCGCCTGCATTACGCCGAGACCCTGCGGCACTGGCGCCAGCGCTTCCTCGCCAACCGCGAAGAGATCAAGCAGATGGCGGGCTACGACGATCGCTTCTGCCGGATGTGGGATTTCTACCTCGCCGGCTGCGAAGTAGCCTTCCGATACATGAATCAAATGGTCTTCCAGATCCAGATCGCCCGTCGCCAGGACGCCGTGCCCCTGACGCGCGACTATATGATCGACGCCGAGAACGCCGTGAGCGCGCCGAGTTCGATGGCGGCGGAGTGACGGCCCGTGGCCGTCATCCCGAGTTGCGCGGGGTAACCCCCGCGCTGATTTGCGAGGGATCTGATACGCGAAGGAAGTCATGCGATTGCGACTGGCGTGAGCGTTGAAACGCCATGAGGTCCTTCGCTAGGCTCAGGACGACAGAAGTGACGGGACCCTACTAAGCCGCATTGGTCGCGGCGAAGGCTTCGAAGGCGTCCTCCACCAGACTGACATGGTGAAGCATCGCGGCGTGGGCGCCCGCGGCATCCCCGGACAGGATGGCGCGGACCACGGCGTCGTGCTCCTGGGTGGACCGCAGCAACCGGCCCTCGACCTGGAACTGCGCGCGACGGAACGGCCCGACCCTTCGACGCAATCCCAGCGCGAACTCGGCAATCGGCGTGTTATGCGCGCCTGCGTAGATGGCCGAGTGAAAGGCGACATTGGCGTTCGAATAGGCGTCGGGATCGCCCGCTGCGGCCAGCGCCGTCATCGCCTCGTGACGGGCCTGCAGGCGCCGACGTTCGATCGGCGTCATGCTCATGGCCGCGAGCCGCGCACAGGTCGCCTCCATCTCGGCCATCGCGACGAACAGATTCTCGACTTGCTCGGGCGTCGCCTTGGAGACCACTGCACCCTTGCGCGGGCGCATGTCGATCAAGCCGCTGCTCGTGAGCTGCCGCAGCGCCTCGCGCACCGGCGTGCGCGACACACCGTGTTGCTGCGCCAGGCTGATCTCGTCGAGCCGGATACCGGGCTTCAGCGAACCATCGAGGATGCCATCGGCGATGGCGCTCGCGAGTTTTTCGGCAAGGGTCGGATAGTCGGATCGCATATCGGCCATTGCATACAAAATCGATGCCAAAGCCAATAATTGTTCCTTCGATGCCCAAATCGAATGCAATCAGCTGAAATTGCATACAATCGAACACCCGGTTCGTCTCTGCGCAAGGTGGTCGCGACAGGGCCGAGCTCTGCATGAAACCCAGACAAACCGGCGGTTTCTGGTCCTCCAAAGCCTGCTGGCATACCGCTTGCTGCCGCCTTCCCAAGCCGCTTCAGGCCGGCACCATCGCGGAGGCAACAGCATGATCGACAAGTTCACCATCGGCCGTCGCGGCCTGCTTGGCAGCGTCGGGGCAACGGCTGCCCTCGGTCTGACTGGCCCGGCCCGGGCGCAAAAACCCCTGGTCCTGGGCTTCATCTATGTCGGGCCGCGCGACGACTACGGCTACAACCAGGCACACGCCGAGGCCGCCGCGATCGTGAAGAAGATGCCGGGCGTGAAGGTGGTCGAGGAGGAGAAGGTTCCCGAGACGGTCGCCGTCGAGAAGTCGATGGAGAGCATGATCAACATGGACGGCGCCACGCTGCTCTTCCCGACGTCGTTCGGCTACTTCGATCCGCACATGCTGAAGATGGCGGCCAAGTACCCCAACATTCAGTTCCGTCACTGCGGCGGCCTGTGGACCGACGGCAAGCATCCGAAGAACACCGGCAGCTATTTCGGCTACATCGACGAGGCCCAATATTTGGCCGGCATCGTGGCCGGCGCGACGAGCAAGAGCGGCAAGCTGGGCTTCGTCGCCGCCAAGCCGATCCCCCAGGTCCTGCGCAACGTCAACGCCTTCACCTTGGGCGCGCAGACGGTGAACCCGAAGGTCGACCACGCAGGTGATCTTCACCGGCGACTGGTCGTTGCCCGTCAAGGAGGCCGAGGCGACCAACTCCATGATCGCGCAAGGAGTGGACGTCGTGACCTGCCACGTCGATTTGCCCAAGGTCGTCATCGAGACCGCCGAGCGCGCCGGCATCTACTCGTCCGGCTACCACTGCAACCAGGCGAAGCTCGCGCCCAAGGGCTATCTCACTGGCGCCGAGTGGAACTGGGAGAAGATCTACGTCGACATGGTCAATGCCATGAAGGCGGGGCAAGGCGCCCGGCAATTTCGTGCGCGGCGGCCTGAAGGAAGGTTACGTGCGTACCTCCGCCTACGGTCCGGCCGCGGCGGCAGCGGGCAAGGAAAAGGCCGATGCGGCCAAGGCCGCGATCCTGAACGGCAGCCTGGCGATCTTCAAAGGGCCGCTCAAGGACAACAAGGGCAACACCGTCATCCCGGCTGGGGCATCCTATGCCTGCGACCGAACCCAAGCTCGAGAGCATGAACTACCTGGTCGAGGGCGTGATCGGCTCGACGTCGTAGAGCGTGCTCCGAGCAAGGCTCCTGTCCGCGACCTGCTCCAGCTCAGACCCCTCTCCCCCTTGGGAGAAAGGTTGGATGAGGGGGTGATGCAGGAGACGGCTGTCGCAACCCCCTCACCTAGCCTCTCCCCCAAGGGGGAGAGGAATTCGAGTTGCATGGGGCAAGCGGTCGAGCGCATCGCCGTTCCGACGCTGGCTCTGCTGACGTCGGCGATCGCGTTCGGCCTGCTGCTCGGCGTCTATGCGCGCGTCGATCCGCTGGAGGCGTTCGCGCTGATGTATCAGGGCGCCTTCGGCAGCTGGTTCTCGTGGCAGAACACGCTGACGCGCGCCGCGCCGCTCATCCTGACCGCGCTTTGCACGGCACTGCCGGCGCGCCTCGGCCTCGTCATCATCGGCAACGAAGGCGCGCTGGTCGTGGGCGGCGTCGCGGCAGCCGCGGCAGGCATTGCCACGGCAGACGCTCCGCCGCTGGTGGTCCAGCTCGCCATGGCGATGGCGGCGATGGCTGCGGGCGGCCTGTGGATTGCGCTGGCCGGCGCGCTGCGCCAATGGCGCGGCGTCAACGAAACGATCTCCAGCCTGCTGCTGACCTACATCGCCATCGCACTGATGAACCATTTCGTCGAGGGGCCGCTGCGCGATCCATCGAGTCTCAACAAGCCGTCGACCTGGCCGATCGGCGACGCCAACATGATCGGCACCATTCCCGGCACCGACGTGCATTGGGGCCTGGCGTTCGGCATCGTGGCCTGCCTGCTGGCCTGGGCTCTTCCAGCGCTTCACCACCTGGGGATTCGCCATGCAGGTGATCGGCGGCAACCCCAAGACCGCGCGCATGATGGGCCTCGATGTCGGACGCTACGTGCTGCTGGCCTGTGCTGCCGGTGGCGCGGCGGCGGGGCTGGCCGGCATGGTCGAGGTGGCGGCGGTGCATGGCCGGGCCAACGCCTCGCTCGCCGTCGGCTATGGCTATCACGGGTATCCTGGTGTCGTTCCTGGCCCGCCACAACCCGATGGCGATCATCCCGGTGTCGATCCTGCTGGGCGGCATCGGCGCCTCGGGCGGGCTGCTGCAGCGCCGGCTCGACCTGCCGGACGCCGCCGTGATCGTCCTGCAGGGCATCCTCTTCGTGGCCATCCTGGCCAGCGAGACCCTGTACGGCCGGCCATGGTCGCAGCTCTGGAAAGGCCGGGTGGCCGGCTGATGGCCGACGGCAGCAGCCTGGGCCTGTGGGGCGTGCCGCTTGCCATGCTGGCGGGCGCCATCCGTGTCAGCACGCCCTTCATCTTCGTGTCGATCGGCGAGTGCCTGACCGAGCGCTCCGGCCGCATCAATCTCGGCCTCGAAGGCACGCTGATGATGGGTGCCATGAGCGCCTACGGCGTCGCGCTCGGCACCGACTCGCCATGGCTCGGCGTTCTGGTGGCCGCCGGCGTCGGCCTGCTGCTGGGGGCGCTGCACGCCGCCATCTGCCAGTTGCCGCGGGTCAACGACATCGCCACCGGCATCGGCCTCATGCTGTTCGGCACCGGCCTCGCCTTCTTCCTCGGCAAGCCCTTCATCCAGCCCAAGGCGCCCAATCTCGGCGCCATCGACTTCGGCTGGTGGAGCGACATCCCCCAGGTCCGCCAGGCCTTGCAGGTCAACCACCTGTTCATCGTCGGCATCGTGCTCGCCATCGCTGCTCGCCTGGGCGCTCAAGAACACGCGCTGGGGCCTGATCGTGCGGCTGGCCGGCGAGAGCGTCGATGCGGCGCTGGCGATCGGCGTTCCGGTCGGCCGTGTCCGCCTGATCGCCACCTCGCTCGGTGGCGCCCTGGCCGGCATCGGCGGCGCCTTCCTGTCGCTCTACTATCCCGGAAGCTGGAACGAGGGCCTGTCGAGCGGCCAGGGCCTGATGGCCGTGGCGCTCGTGATCTTTGCGCGCTGGGATCCTATTCGCTGCCTCTGGGCGTCACTGCTGTTCGGCGCCGCGGGCGCCATCAGTCCGGCGCTGCAGTCGGTCGGCGTGACCCAGGGCTACTATCTGTTCAGCGCGGCGCCTTATGTGCTGACCCTGGCGCTGATGATCGCCTCCTGCTCGCCCGAACGCAGCCTGCGCGGCGCGCCGGGCGAGCTGGGCGCGGTGCAATAGTGAGAAGGTCGACTTTCTCTTTCCTCCCCATCGCGGACCCCGCGATGGGGAGGTGCCCGCGAAGCGGGCGGAGGGGTCATGGCCATCGGAGGGACGCCCACGACCCCTCCGTCGGCGTAAGACGCCGCCACCTCCCCAGCTTCGCTGGGGAGAAAAGACGCGCCAGGAGGTGACCATGAGCAAGAAGCACGTGAAGTCGCGCCCCTATCTCTGGCCCTGGAACGGCGACCTGCGCCCGGACAACACGGTATTGATCGTGATCGACATGCAGACCGATTTCTGCGGCGTCGGCGGGTATGTCGACAAGATGGGCTACGACCTGTCTCTGACGCGGGCGCCCATCGAGCCGATCCGCCGGTTGCTCGCCGCGACGCGCAAGGCCGGCTGGCATGTCATGCACACACGGGAAGGCCATCGCCCCGACCTCTCCGACCTGCCGCCCAACAAACGCTGGCGCTCGCGGCAGATCGGCGCCGGCATCGGCGATCCCGGCCCCTGCGGTCGCATCCTGGTGCGCGGCGAGCCGGGCTGGGAGATCATTCCCGAGCTGGCGCCCGAAAAAGGCGAGCCGGTGATCGACAAGCCGGGCAAGGGCTCGTTCTGCGCCACCGACCTGGAGCTGATGCTGCGCACGCGCGGCATCGACAACATCGTGCTGACCGGCATCACGACCGATGTCTGCGTGCACACCACCATGCGCGAGGCCAACGACCGCGGCTTCGAATGCCTCGTCCTCGAGGACTGCACCGGCGCCACCGACAAGGGCAACCACCTGGCGGCGCTCAAGATGGTCGAGATGCAGGGCGGCGTGTTCGGCGCGGTGGCCAATTCGGCTTCGGTGATCGAGGCGATTGCGTGAACGCGCCGTCGCTCGAGCTGATCGGTTTTTCCAAGCGCTTCGGCGCCCTGGCAGCGCTCGACGACGTGTCGGTCAAGGTGCAGGCCGGCTCATTCCATGCGTTGCTGGGCGAGAATGGCGCGGGCAAAAGCACGCTGGTCAAATGCGCCATGGGCTACTACGCCGCCGACCAGGGCCAGATCCTGCTCGAACGGCCGCGAGGTCGCGATCTCCCATCCGCGCCAGGCGCACGAGCTGGGGCTCGGCATGGTCTATCAGCACTTCACCCTGGTGCCGAACATGACGGTGCTCGAGAATTTCGTGCTGTCGCCGCGAACACCTGCCCGCCGTGATCGACTGGGCGGGCGAGCGCGTCCGGCTGGATGCCTTCTTCTCGACCACGCCCTTCGCCGTGCCGTCGACATCGCCGGTGGCCGATCTCGCCGCCGGGCAGAAGCAGAAGGCGGAGATCCTGCGCCAGCTCTATCTCAGGCGGAACCTCCTGATCCTCGACGAGCCGACCTCGGTGCTGACGCCCGACGAGGCCGACGAAGTGCTGTCGACCCTGAAGAGGCTCACGCAGGCCGGTCAAGTCACCATCATCACCATCACCCACAAGTTCCGGGAGGTGAACGCCTTCTGCGACACGGTGACGGTCCTGCGCCGGGGCAAGCTGGTCGACACCCGACCGACCGGGAGCTCGACAACGACATCATGGCCGAGATGATGGTCGGCCGTCGCGAGACTCGCGTCGTCGTCGAGCGCGAGGCGCGCGCGCCCGGCAAGGCGGTGCTGAAGATCGAGGGGCTGAGCGTCGCCGACAATGTCGGCCAGCTCGCGGTCGAAGAGCTGTCGCTCGAAATTCGCGCCGGCGAGATCGTGGGCGTGGCCGGCGTCTCCGGCAACGGCCAGCGCGAGCTGGTCGAGACGCTGGCCGGCCAGCGGCACGCCGAAGCGGGCCGCATGCTGGTGCATGGCGAGCCTTACACGGCGACGCGACCGGAGATGATCCGCCACAAGATCGCCTGCCTGCCCGAGGAGCCGCTGCGCAATGCCTGTGTCGCCGAGATGACGGTGGCCGAGAACATGGCGCTGCGCTCGTTCGACCAGCCGCCGGCCTCGCCCGACGGCGTGCGCCTCAAGCGCGGTCCGATGCGCGAGATGGCGCGCGGCCTGATCGCTGCCTATCGCGTGAAGACACCCGGTCCGGACGCGCCGATCCGGGCCCTGTCGGGCGGCAATGTGCAGCGCGCCGTGCTGGCGCGCGAACTGTCGAGCGAGGGCGATCTCCTCATCGTGGCCAATCCCTGCTTCGGTCTCGACTTCGCCGCGGTGGCGGAGATCCGCGCCGGCATCGTGCAGGCACGCAACCGCGGCGCTGCGATCTTGCTGGTGAGCGAGGACCTCGACGAGATTCTTCAGCTCTCCGACCGCATCGTCGTCATGTTCGACGGCAAGCTTGCCTTGCAGACCGCTGCCGCCCATGCCGACGTCGGCGCGATCGGCCGCGCCATGGCCGGTCATTAGGGCATGGTCGGCTTGTTCGATGATGATCATCGCCGTGAGCCTGCCACTGACAAGAAACTAGCGGCGAATTAGCGGAGCGCGGACCTCCAGGTCCGCTCATGAAGCATGAGTTTGAAGCGGACCTGGAGGTCCGCGCTCCGAATGAGTTCCATCGTACGGATGGCTGTTCTTCGCATCCGCGATCGACATGCAGAGACCCTGCGCCAGTGCGCCAGCGTGACAGTTATCCCCGGTCCCTCTATACTTAACAAAGTGTGAACAAAAAAATTTGTGAGTGTTCGCGCTTTGTTGGCCGCCCGCGGCCCAATAAGAAGCTGGTCGTCCCACCCCTCCAATGGCAAAGGCTCTGGCATGGAGCCCAAAAAAGACACCCCCTCGGATACCGCCAACGTCGTTCAGCTCACCGCAGTCGTCCGCGAGCCGCCGCACAATTTCGAGGCGGAACAGGCTCTGCTGGGCGCGATCCTCGTGAACAATGCGGCCTATCATCGGGTCGCGGAGTTCCTGAAAGGCGAGCACTTCGCCGATCCGTTGCACGGCAAGATCTTCGATTCCCTGGCGCGCATCATCGAGCGCGGGCAGGTCGTGAGCGCGATAACGCTCAAGACGTACGTCGAGAATGACGAGGCGATGAAGGAAGCCGGCGGCGCCGCGTACATTGCCGCCCTCGCCGCGGCGTCCGTGCACGTCATCGATGCCGGCAATTTCGGTCGCCTCGTTCACGACCTCTATCTGCTGCGGCAGCTCATCACTCTCGGCCAGGATGTCGTGAACGGCGCCTTCAAGCCGACGCTCGATGAAACGGCCCTGGAACAGATAGAAATCGCCGAAAAGAAGCTCTACGACCTGGCCAGTGTCGGGCAGACCGAGGGCGGATTTAAGCCGTTCAGGGCCGCCCTTACCGAGGCCATGGTGGCGGCCGAGGCAGCCTACAGCCGGGCGGGCCAGCTCACCGGCGTCGCCACCGGCCTCGCGCAGCTCGACCAGCTGCTGGGCGGCTTGCACAAATCCGACCTCCTGATCCTGGCCGGCCGACCTTCGATGGGAAAGACTGCGCTCGCGACGAACATCGCGCTTCAACGCCGTCAAAGCCTATCGCGAGGAACATGGCGAGGACGGCAAGCCCAAGGCCGTCGACGGCGCTGTCGTGGGTTTCTTCTCCCTGGAAATGTCGGCCGAGCAGCTCGCCAACCGCATCCTCTCGGAGCAGGCGGAGATCTCGTCGGAAAAGATCCGCAAGGGCGAACTGATCAGCAGCGACTTCGACAAGGTCCTCGCGGTAAGCCACGACTTGGAGCACCTCAATCTCTACATCGACGATACTCCGGCCCTCTCGATCGCCGCCCTGCGCACTCGCGCCAGGCGCTTGAAGCGAACCCACGGGCTTGGCCTATTGATCGTCGATTACCTCCAGCTCCTGAGCCCATCGGGCAAATCACGCCAGGAAAATCGGGTGCAGGAGGTCTCTGAGATCACGCGCGGGCTCAAGACCCTGGCCAAGGAACTCGACGTGCCGGTGCTGGCGCTGTCGCAGCTCAGCCGCGCCGTCGAGCAGCGCGAGGACAAGCGGCCGCAGCTCTCCGACCTGCGCGAAGTCGGGCTCGATCGAGCAGGACGCCGACGTCGTGATGTTCGTCTATCGCGAGGAGTACTACCTCACGCGATCCGAACCGACGCGCCGTACCGATGAAAGCGATCAGCGTTTCAACGAGCGCCACGATGCCTGGAAGCAGCGCTGCGAGCAGACCTACGGCAAGGCCGAGGTCATCGTGGCCAAGCAGCGCCACGGCCCGACCGGCATCGTGCGCCTGGCGTTCGAAGGCGCGATCACCAAGTTCGACAACCTGCCGGCCGACGAGGATCGGGCGGGCGGTCCCGCCTTCTAGGTCCGGGCGATGTCTTCCGCCGAGGACGCGACGCGCCGCGCCGGCGCCATCCTCACGATCGATCTCGCAGCGATCGCCGCCAACTGGCGCGGGCTGCGCGACGCCGGCCGCGCCGCCGGCCGGCAGATCGACTGCGCCGCCGTCCTGAAGGCCGACGCCTACGGCACCGGCGCCACGATCGTCGGTCCGCGCCTGGCGGCCGAAGGCTGCCGGCAGTTCTTCGTCGCCCATATCGACGAGGGCATTGCGCTCCGCGCCGTCGTGCCCGATCACCCGATCTGCGTCCTGAACGGCCTGTTGGCCGGCACCGAGGGCGACCTCGTCGAGCACGGCCTGACGCCGGCGCTCAACCATCTCGGCCAGCTCAATGCCTGGCGCGCTGCCGCGCAACGCTTCAACCGGCCGCTCGACGCGGTGATCCATATCGACACCGGCATGCACCGGCTGGGCTTCGGGCCGGAGGACACCCAGGTCCTGATCAACGAGCGCGGTCGCCTGCGCGGGCTGCGGCTGGCCCTCCTGATGAGCCACCTGGTGGTGTCGGAAGAGCCGAACAATCCCGATCAACGGCGAGCAGCTCTCGCGCTTCCGCGCCTTCGTGAAGGCGATGCCCGGCGCGCCAACGTCGCTCGCCAATTCGTCGGGCATCTTCCTCGGGCCCGATTACCACTTCGACCTGTTGCGGCCGGGTGCCGCGCTCTACGGCATCAATCCCCTGCCCGGCCAGCCCAATCCGATGCTGCCGGTGGTCACGCTCGCACGCACGCATCCTGCAGACCCGTCGAATTGACGCTTTCCAGACCGTTGGATACGGTGCCGCATGGCGGTCCGCTCGGCCTAGTCGCGTGGCCACGATCGCGCTGGGATATGCCGACGGCTACTTCCGTACCCTCATCAACCGCACCCATGTGCATCTCGCCGGGCGTCGTGTGCCCGTGATTGGCCGTATCTCGATGGATCTCGTGACGATCGACGTGACCGACGTGCCCGAGGCCGAGTCCGAGCCGGGCGCGATGGTCGAGGTGCTGGGCCCCGACCTCGCGCCCGACGACCTCGCCGAACACGCGCGCACCAACGCCTATGAAGTCATGACGGCGCTCGGCCGGCGTTACGCGCGCTCCTATGTCGACCGCCCGGAGACCCACCAGTGAGCGTACCGCTCGTCACCCTGCTCGGGCGCGTCACCCTCGCCTTCCTCGAGGCCATCGGCGCCGTCTCGTCATTCGCCCTGCAGGCCATCCGCTGCGGACTGCAACCACCGTGGTATCGCCAGCAGATCGGCCGGCAGATGCATGGAGATCGGCTACTACTCGCTGCCCGTGGTCGGCCTGACGGCGATCTTCACCGGCATGGTGCTGGCGCTGCAGAGCTACACCGGCTTCGCCCGCTTCTCGGCCGAATCGGCCATTCCCAACGTCGTCGTGGTGTCGCTGACCCGCGAGCTCGGCCCGGTCCTGGCCGGCCTCATGGTGGCCGGCCGGGTCGGCGCCGCGATGGCGGCCGAGATCGGCACCATGCGCGTCACCGAGCAGATCGATGCGCTCACGCACGCTCTCGACCAACCCGTTCAAGTATCTCGTGGTGCCGCGCCTGATCGCGGCCGTCATCACGCTGCCGATCCTGGTGCTGGTCGCCGACATCATCGGCGTGCTGGGCGGCTATCCTGGTCGGCGTCTACAAGCTCGACTTCAACGCCGACGCCTACCTCCGCAACACCCTCGATTTCCTGCAATTCCAGGACGTCTTCTCGGGCCTGGTGAAGGCCGCCGTGTTCGGCTTCCTGATCGCGCTGATGGGCTGCTATCACGGCTACACGTCGAAGGGCGGCGCGCAGGGCGTCGGCATGGCGACGACCAACGCGGTGGTCTCGGCCTCGATCCTGATCCTGACCTTCAACTACTTCATCACCGAAGCCTTCTTCGCGCTCTGATGGGCCCCTCGAAGATCTCGCTGCGCGGCGTCACCAAGGCCTTCGGGCCCAAGAAGGTGCTGCAGGGCATCGACCTCGACGTCACGCCCGGCGAGTCGATGGTGGTGATCGGCGGTTCGGGCACCGGCAAGTCGGTGCTGCTGAAATGCATCCTCGGCCTGATGCAGCCCGACGACGGCTCGATCAAGATCGACGGCGTCGAAACGGTCGATCTCGGCGATCACGGCCGCAGCCAGGTCATGCGCAAGTTCGGCATGCTGTTCCAGGGCGGCGCGCTGTTCGATTCGCTGCGCGTCTGGGAAAACGTGGCCTTCGGCCCGATCCAGAGCGACGGCATGGCGCCCGCGAAGGCGCGTGACGTGGCGATCGCCAAGCTCGGCAATGTCGGGCTGGGACCCGAGATCGGCGAGCTGTTCCCCTCGGAGCTGTCGCGGCGGCATGCAAAAGCGCGTGGCGCTGGCGCGCGCCATCGCCCGCGAGCCCGAGATCATCTTCTTCGACGAACCGACCACCGGCCTCGATCCGATCATGGCCGACGTCATCAACGACCTGATCGTGAAATGCGTCAGCGACCTCGGCGCCACCGCGGTGTCGATCACCCACGACATGGCGAGCGCGCGCAAGATCGGCCACCGCATCGCCATGCTGCTACGAGGGCCAGCTGATCTGGCAGGGCCCGGTCGCCGACATCGACAGCTCTGGCAACGCCTACGTCGACCAGTTCATCCACGGCCGCGCCGAAGGGCCGATCCAGATGCAGGTCCGGAAATTCTGACCATGCCGCGCGCGCCAAGTCTCGACGAGGCCCGGCGTCACTTCGCCGAGGAGCTTCGCGTGGTGAGCCATATCGGCTCCGAACGTGTCGTCGAGGCCTTCGCCGCCGTGCCTCGCGAGCGCTTCGCGGGGCCTGGGCCGTGGCGTCTGCTGCATGATGGCGACGGCTACTGGAGCACGCCCGACGCCCAGCCGCATTGGCTCTATCACAACGTGCTGGTGGCGCTCGACGAGAAGCGAAAGCTCAATATCGGCGGCCCGTCGCTCTGGGCCTTCCATTTCGATCGCGTCGGTGTGCACCAGGGCGAGCGCGTGCTGCAGCTCGGCGCCGGCTCGGGCTATTACACGGCCATCCTGGCCGAACTCACCGGACCGACCGGCCGCATCGATGCCGTCGAGATCGACCAGGGCCTAGCGCAGGCAGCGCGGCGCAATCTCGAAGCATGGCCGGCGGCATGGGTGCGCTGCGCCGACGCCAGCATGCCGATCAACGGGCAGTGGAATGTGATCGTGGCCTTTGCCGGCGCCGCTGCGCCGGTTGCGTGGTGGCTCGACGCGTTGGCCGACGGCGGACGCCTGCTGCTGCCGATGACAACCGAGCAGCGTGGCGGCTTCATGCTGCGTCTCGACCGCCGCGGCACCGAACTGGCGGCGCGCTCGGTCGGATGGGCGGGCTTCTATCCCTGCGTCGGCGCGCGCAGCGAGGAGGATCAGGCAACCCTCGCCCAAGCGTTGTACGACGTCGCGGGGCAACAGGCATTGCGCAGCCTGCGGCGCGACCCGCATGCGCGTGACGAGAGCTGCTGGCTGCACGGCAAGGGCTGGTGTCTCTCGAAGCAGGAACTGCACTGATGGCGCGCCCGATCAAGCGCTTCGTCTGCCAGTCGTGCGGCGCGGTCGACGAGCAAATGGAGCGGCCGCTGCGAGTCGTGCGGCGAGTGGAACACCATCGTCGAGGAAGCAGCACCCGCGCCCGGCCCGGCCGGCGGCGGGCTGGCGCGCGGCGGCAAGGGCCGCACGCTCGAGTTCGCCGGCCTCACCGGATCGACGCCGCAGCCGCCGCGCTACAGAGAGCGGCATCGCCGAGTTCGATCGCGTGTGCGGCGGCGGGCTGGTGGTGGGCTCGGCGCTGCTGATCGGCGGCGATCCCGGCATCGGCAAGTCGACCTTGCTGCTGCAGGTCGCGGCGGCGCTGGCACGCCAGCACACCGCCTGCGCCTACATCTCGGGCGAGGAGGCGCTCGACCAGGTGCGGCTGCGCGCGCGAGCGGCTGGGCCTCGGCGATGCGCCGGTGCAGCTCAGCGCGGCGACCTCGGTGCGCGACATCGTGGCGACCCTCGAACGGCCCGACGCGCCCAAGGTGGCGGTGATCGATTCCATCCAGACCATGTGGCTCGACACGATCGACAGCACGCCCGGCACGGTCACCCAGGTGCGCGCCTCGGCGCAGGCCCTGGTCGAGCTCGCCAAGCGCCGCGGCATCGCCGTGCTGCTGGTCGGCCACGTCACCAAGGACGGCGCCATCGCCGGCCCGCGCGTGCTCGAGCACATGGTCGACACCGTGCTCTATTTCGAGGGCGAGCGCGGCCATCAGTTCCGCATCCTGCGCACGGTCAAGAACCGCTTCGGCCCGACCGACGAGATCGGCGTGTTCGAGATGTCCGACCGCGGCCTCTGCCGACGTCGCCAACCCCTCGGCGCTGTTCCTCGGCGACCGCGCGCGGCCGCGTCTCGGGCGCCTGCGTGTTCGCCGGCATCGAGGGCACGCGGCCGGTGCTGGTCGAGATCCAGGCGCTGGTCGCGCCCTCCTCCTTCGCCACGCCGCGCCGTGCCGTGGTCGGCTGGGACACCAACCGGCTGGCCATGGTGCTGGCCGTGCTCGAGGCGCGCTGCGGCGTCGCGGTCGGCGCCAACGACGTCTATCTCAATGTCGCCGGCGGCCTGCGCATCAGCGAGCCGGCCGCCGATCTTGCCGTGGCGGCGGCCGTCGTATCGTCATTGGCCGACGAGCCGGTGCCGGCCGACATGGTGGTGTTCGGCGAGATCGGACTGGGCGGCGAGGTCCGGCCCGTGAGCCAGCGCGAGGCGCGGCTGCGCGAAGCGGCCAAGCTCGGCTTCCGCAGCGCCCTGGTGCCGCGCGGCCACGCCGGTTCGGGTCCGACGCCGCGCGCGCCCGAGGGCATCGCCATTGACGAAATCGAGCATCTGGCCGACCTTGTGGCGCGATTTCAGCCGGCTGATCGGCCCCGCAAGCGGCCGCGCCGCGAGGGTTCTTCGGATCGCGGGCGCGAGTAGTCTTGGCAGCGTACACGGAGAGTGTTGGGGGGATGGAGAAGCTCGGTATCACCGTATTCGACGTCGCCGTCATCGCCGTCGCCATCTTCGGCGCGCTGATCGGCATGTCGGCGGGCTTTGCCCATGCCGTCCTCTTCATCGCCTCCTGGGTCGCCGCCGGCTGGCTGGCCTGGCGCTACGCCAAGGTGATCCAGCCCGAGGTCGAGCAACTCGTCGGCAGCACCGAACTGGCCTATTTCCTGTCCATGCTGGCGGTCTTCGTGGCCGCCCTGATCGTGCTGGTGATGCTGACCAACGCGCTCTCGCGCTCGGTCCGCTCGGGCCCGCTGGGCAAGCCCGACCGCATCCTGGGCGGTGGCTTCGGCGTGCTGTGCGCCTGGGTGGCGATCGGCACGGCCTTCCTGTTCTACGGCTATCTCGGGCCCCGCCAGCTGCCGCCGGCAGTCGAGGGCGGCGCCACCTTCCCGCTGATCAAGGATATGGCCAATTTCGTCGAACCGTACCTGCCGCCGGGCTTCCGCACCCGGCTGTCGGGGCGCGGCAGCACCGACACCGGTTCGAGCTCCCAGCAGCCATCATCGCCGGACCCCGTGCCGTCACCGGCCGACAAACCGCCGCAGGACGTGCCCAAGCCGCCGGACCCGCCCAAACCGCCGCAGTGAGATATCCTTGATGCGCGGCCGGCGGACCCCAGATATAACCCCGCCGTGCCCAGCACCCCCAAACGCTTCGACGACGACCTCGACAAGTTTCACGAGGAATGTGCGTTGTTCGGCATCTACGGGACGGCCGACGCCGCCGCGCATACCGCGCTCGGCCTGCATGCCCTGCAGCATCGCGGCCAGGAAGCGTCGGGCATCGTCACCTTCGACGGCCGACATTTCCACAATCACCGCGCGGCCGGCCTGGTCGGCGACATCTTCGGCGCGCACGTCGGTCATGGCCAAGCTCAAGGGCTACTCGGCGATCGGCCACAACCGCTATGCTACGACCGGCGGCTCGTCCGACCGCAACATCCAGCCGATCTTCGCCGATTTCGACTTCGGCGGCCTGGCCCTCGCCCACAACGGCAACCTCACCAACGCCTACCTGCTGCGCAAGGAGCTGGTGCGGATGGGCTGCCTGTTCCAGTCGACCACCGACACCGAAGTCATCAACCACCTGATCGCGCGCTCGAACTATTCGACCGTGGTCGACCGCCTGATCGACGCGCTGGGGCGGGTCAAAGGCGCCTATTCGCTGCTGCTGCTGACCAACGAGGCGCTGCTCGGCGTGCGCGACCCGATGGGCGTGCGGCCGCTGGTGCATCGGGCGGCTCGAGGATGCCTGGATCCTGACCTCCGAAAGCTGCGCTCTCGACATCATCGGCGCCCACTTCGTGCGCGACGTCGAGCCGGGCGAGATCGTCATCATCGACGGCAACGGCCTGCGCTCGATCAAGCCGTTTGCCAAGCAGCCGCGCCGCTTCTGCGTGTTCGAGCACATCTATTTCGCGCGGCCCGATTCCAAGGTCGAGGGCGTCGGCGTCTACGATGCGCGCAAGCGCATCGGCATGGAGCTCGCCAAGGAAAGCCCGGTCGACGCCGACGTGGTCGTGCCGGTGCCCGACTCCGGCGTCCCGGCGGCGATCGGCTATGCCGCGCAGTCGGGTCTGCCGTTCGAGCTCGGCATCATCCGCAACCACTATGTCGGCCGCACCTTCATCGAGCCGGTCGACCAGATCCGCCATCTCGGCGTGCGCCTGAAGCACAACGCCAACCGCGCCCTGATCGACGGCAAGCGCGTGATCCTGGTCGACAATTCGATCGTGCGCGGCACCACGTCGATGAAGATCGTCGAGATGGTGCGCCAGGCCGGCGCCCGCGAGGTGCATATGCGCATCGCCGCGCCGCCCACGACCAATCCCTGTTTCTACGGCATCGACACGCCGGAGCGCGACAAGCTGCTCGCCTCGCACTACGACGTCGCCGGCATGGCGAAGTTCATCAGGTCGATTCGCTGGCCTTCGTGTCGATCGACGGACTCTATCGCGCCATGGGCAAACCCGGACGCGATCCCAACCAGCCGGCGTTCTGCGACGCCTGCTTCACCGGTGACTATCCGATCTCGCTCGACGACCAGTTGGGCGTCGAGGATCGCCAGCTCTCCCTCCTCGTCGAGTCGGCCTGAGGCTTCCCGCGTGGCCGCCACTCCTGCCGGTCGTCTTGCCGGTCGCCTACGCTGATCACGGGCGCCTCGCGCGGCCTGGGGGCCGCCGCTGCGCTCGCCTATGCCCGCGAGGGCGCGCATTGCGTGCTGGTCGCCCGCACCGTGGGCGGGCTCGAGGCCGTCGACGACCAGATCAAGGCGCTGGGCGGCTCGGCCACCCTGGTGCCGCTCGACGTCACCGACGGACCGGGCATCGATCGCCTTGGCGCGGCACTCTACGAGCGCTACGGCCAACTCGACGTGCTCCTGGGCAACGCCGGCATCCTGGGCACGCTTTCACCGGTCGGCCACATCGAGCCCACGGTCTTCGAGCGGGTCATGGCGGTGAACGTCACCGCCAACTGGCGCTTGATCCGCTCGCTCGATCCGCTGCTGCGCCAATCCGACGCCGGGCGCGCCATCTTCGTGACCTCCGGCATCTCGCGTAAAGCGGTGCCCTACTGGGGCGCCTACGCCGCCAGCAAGGCAGCACTCGACATGCTGGTCGGCATCTATGCCGCCGAGGTCGCGCACACGAACGTGCGCGTGAACCTGTTCAACCCGGGCCCGATGCGTACCGGCGCTGCGCGCCCAGGCCTTTCCGGGCGAGGATCCTGCGCAGCAGACGCCGCCCGAAGCGCATGTCGAGGCGCTGATTCGGCTCGCCCTCCCGTCATGCACCATGACCGGCCAGTGGGTTGCGGGCGACGAAGCATCCGACGCTTGATCGTCGGGCATCAGGGCTTGGTGGCGGCGCTCATGGAACGCTGATTGACGCGGCTGATCGCCCCGTCGACGCACAGCTTCAAGGAAGCGGCAGCCTGCCATCGCTCGATCTTGGGATCGCTGGCGCTTTCCGCTGGAAGGTCCCTATTCAGGCACGCCGCGAAGGTCGACACTTCATCGGCAGCGCCGGTCTGCGCCAAGGCGCGCTTGGTCTTGGGGATGAGCTGGTCATACGGGCCGCCGGCCGACGTCCAGGCCAGATAATCGGACAAGGCGCCGAGTGCCTTCAAAAGCTGGCCCTGGTCGGCCGGCTTCGGCCCGGCGACGACTTGATCGAGATAGGCCACCACGATGTTGAGGGCCGCATCGCTGCTCGCGGTGAGATCGGCGGCGCGCCGATAGAGCGCGGCGGCTTCCTCATACTTGCCCACCGCTCGCACCACGTTGCCCCAGGCGACGAGGCTGCCGGCCGATGTCGGCACCTTGGCATCGGCCGCCTCGAATTTCGCGATCGCCTTGCCCAGCAGTTCGAGCTCGTTGGGCTGGCCGGTGGCCACGGTCACCAGGCCCGACTTCGTCCGCCGATGCGCCGCGATCATCCACTGCCGATAGAGCAGCATTCCTTCGAGGCGGTCGACCAGGGCTTGCAGACTGGCGCTGCGCCTGGCGGGTATCGTGTGGAGCTGCGCCTCGGCTTCGGCGAAAGTCTGCTCCGCCAGCTTGAGCCGCCACTGCAGCAGCGATGCTGGGTCGTCGCTCCAGACGAGGTTCGGCGTCGCCTGATGGATGGCGATGCCTTTGTCGAGATACGCTCCCATCAGGATGGCGATGGCGGTCGGCGATGTGGACATCACCTTCTGGAAATCGCGAAAGCGCGCGAGCGCCTGATCGAGTTCGGAAAGCTGCTGCTGCAGGCCGAGCCCGGCCAGGGCCGCCGAGCGCGCCATGTGGATCTGGCCGTAGAGATAAAGCACCCACGGCCGGTCGCTCTTGTTCTTGCTGTCGAGCACCCTGGCGAGGAGTTTCTGGGTGTCGTCGAAGCTGCAGCGCATTCGACGGTTCTGAATGCCGTGCTCTTCGCGCTGCAGGTCGGCGAGCCCCGGCACCATGCCCGCGTCTAGCGCGTTGCACTCCGCCTGCTCGCGCTGAAATACGTAGGAGGCAGCGACTTTTGGATCGTGGAATGTTATCGCATTCAGCGCGATGCATTCGAAGACGGCGTCAAGCGTGTGTTCCCCTTCCGGCTGGCATTCCACGATGGATGCCGGCTCGCCCGCTATCCCCGTGACCGCCGAATAGCCGGCCGGCGACGGCCGTCGTGCCAGCGCGGAGCGCACGGTCATCGGCGTCCCGCCGAACAACGCCACGATTTCACGCGCGGCGCCGCCAAGGCTCAAGGGTGAACCCGGAATCTGCAGATCGACCCGTTGAATCTCCTCGTCCACATGGGCCCTTTGCCATTCCCTCGCGCCGGCGCGCTGAATTCGATCGAGGTGTTGCGCGATCTGCCGAGCGGCAACCTCGGGCGTCGGTGCGTCGGCCGCATCCGCGGCTTTCACGACGACCGGCTCGATGACGATTCCTCCGACCGACAGTTCGCGCACGATCGCCGCCACGACGATGATGGCGGCTGCCGTGACCGCGACCGCAACGACCACCTTGCGCAAGCTGTCGAGCCAGCCCGCGATGCGATCGAACGACGGCCGAAGCCCCGCTGGCGGCTGATTCCTGGGTTGCGTGTCGTCCGCCATGCTGGCCCCCCGCCCTTCACGCAGTAGTCGATCCTATGGTTGCAGAGAAGACCTTGGCAACACGCCGACTGTCTATCGCTGTTTCTTGGCCCGGCTGGCGAAAGGGTTGTTCGGTTTGCGCATGGCAAGGCGGATCGGCACGCCCGGCAGGCCAAAGTCGTCGCGCAGGCGATTGGTCAAATAGCGCAGATAGTCGTCGCCAAGCTCCTGGGGTTGGCTGACCGACAGCACGAAGGTTGGCGGCCGCTTCTTGATCTGGGTCATGAAACGCAGCCGGATGCGCCGCCCCTTGGCGAGCGGCGGTGGATGCAGGGTTTCCATTTCGCGCAGCCAGCGATTGAGCTTGGGCGTGGGCACGCGCTTGTTCCAGGTGTCGTAGGTCTCGAACACCTTGGGCATCAGCCGCTCGACGCCGCGGCCGTTGAGCGCCGAGAAGCCCACGATCGGCACGTCCTTGACCTGGGCGAACGACGCCTCCAGCCGGTCGGCGAGCTTGCGCCACGCCCGGGTCGAGGCCTTCTGGTCGTCGGCCAATAGGTCGGTCTTGTTGACCGCGATGACCAGGGCGCGGCCCTCGTCGATCACCCGGCCGGCGATGGTGAGGTCCTGCTTCTCGGCCATGTCGGCGGCATCGAGCACCACCACCACCACGTCGGCCAGCCGGATGGCGTCCAGCGTGTCGGCGACCGAGGCCGCTTCAAGCTTGGCGTCGATACGGCTGCGGCGGCGCATGCCGGCGGTGTCGATCAGGCGGATCAGCCGGCCCCGCCACTGCCATTCGACGCGAATCGAATCGCGCGTGATGCCGGCCTCCGGCCCGGTCAGCATGCGTTCCTCGCCGACCAGTCGGTTGAGCAGGGTCGACTTGCCGACATTCGGCCGACCGACGATGGCCAGCAGCAGCGGTCGCTTGGCGGCCTCCTCGTCGCTCTCGTCGAGGCCGCCGCCTTTGTCGTCGTCTTCTTCCGCCATCGGCTCGATAAAGCGGGCCAAGGCCTCGTGTAGGTCGCTGAGGCCTTCACCGTGCTCGGCCGAGACCGGGATCGGCTCGCCGAGGCCCAGCCCGTGGGCTTCGGCCAAACCCTGCTGGCCGGCGCGGCCCTCGCACTTGTTGGCGACCAGGATCACCTTGTCTTTGCGCTTGCGCAGCCAGCCGGCAAAGCTCTCATCCATCGGCAGGATGCCGGAGCGGGCATCGATCAGGAACAGCACGACGTCGGAGCCTTCGATGGCGCGCTCGGTGAAGCGGCGCATGCGTGCCTCCAGCCCCGCGCCGCCCGTAGTCTCCCAGCCCGCCGTGTCGAGCAGGGTGAAGGCAAGGTCGCCTAGCTGCGCCGGCGCCTCGCGCACGTCGCGCGTCACGCCCGGCGTGTCGTCGACGATGGCGCGGCGGCGGCCGACGAGGCGGTTGAACAGGGTCGATTTGCCGACATTGGGCCGCCCGACGATGGCCACCCTTGCTGGGGCAGCGCGCTGCGGTGGCTGCCTGTCTTCAACGGAGGGCAATGAGTCGACCCGAATCGGTCAGGACATAGATGGTTCGGTTGGCGATGACCGGCCCCAGCCGGACCGGATCGCGCACGTCGAGCTTGCCGAGGATTTCGCCAGTATAGGGCGAGACGGCCAACAGGTCGCCCAGCGTGCCGGCGATCAGCAGGCGGTCGCCGGCCAGCACCGGGCCCGACCACAACACCGGCTTGCGGCGCTTTTCGTCCTGATATTGCGTGAGCGGCGTCACCCACTTGATCTTGCCGTTATCGCGGCTGACGGCAGCGACATCGGCGCTGTTGGTGACGACGAAAGCGAAGCGACCGGCGACCCACGGCGTCGTGTTGCCGCCGATGCCGCGTTCCCACAGGCGCTGGCCGCTGTTGAGCTCGACGGCGGCGAGCTGGCCGGCCGTGCCCATCGCCAGCACGACGCCGCGATCGATCACGGGGCGGCCGCGAATGTCGCTCAGGTTGCCGAAGGCGCGCACCTCGCCGCGTGAGCCGATCATCAATTCGTTCCACACCGGCCGGCCGTTATCCAGGCGAAGGCCGACCAGCTCGCCCGACGAGAACGGCGCCACGATGAAGTCGCCCGAGCCCGCGGGACTGTTGCCGCCGACATAGCCCGCGCTTTCCGTGAGGCCCGTGAATTGCCACAGGTCCGAGCCGTCGACGGCGGCAAGGGCGGCCAGTTTGTTGTCGATGCTGATGACGAACACGCGGTCGCCGAACACCAGCGGCGCACCGCGCACCGGCGCGCTCACCGACGAGTTCCAGATCTCCTTGCCGTCGTTGGCATCGAGCGAGAACACCGAGGCGAAGCCCGTGGTCACGAACAGCCGACCGCCGTAATAGGCAAGCCCGCCGCCGAATTCGTCGTCGTCGCGCGCCTTTTCGGGCTTGAGCGTCACGCGCCAGATCAGCTGCCCGGTATCGGCATTGAAAGCCGACACGGTGCTTTGCGCGTCCTTGGCGAAGACCTTGCCTTCGGCCACGACCGGTGGCGTGGTCAGGATGCGCGACGAAGTCGAGCCCGCGCCGACATCGGCCGTCCAGATGACCTGCGGCGAAGGGCCGACCGCCAGATTGTGCATCGCATAGTTGGCGAAGCCACCGGACTGCGGCCAGGAATCATTGACCGTGGGCTGCGGCAGCACGATCTCGACATTGGCCATGTCCTTGTCGGGTTCGATCTCGCCGCGGTCGGTGAAGACCGAGGTGCGCTCGCCCGGCAGCGGCGCCTTGCTCTTGCCGAACCAGTCACCGACCATGTCGGTGATACCGCATCCGGAAAGCGACACACTGAGCAGGAGGGCGACGACAAGGACCCGGCAATCGATCGCACGCGACGCGTTCGCCATGATCCTACTTCGCCTCCGCGGCGCCGTAGAGGCTGAGCATCGCCGTGACGCGCTGCTGGGTGCCCTGCGGCACCTGGGGATCCTTCGAGATCTCCGTCCACACCTCGCGGGCCTGCTTGAGGTCGCCCTTGCGCGCCGCCATCAGCGCCTGCAGCTCGCGCACGCTCAGCCGGAACGGCCGGCCGGGGGCGGCGAGCGGCTCGAGCTTGGCGATCATCTCGTCGGCCTTGGGTGTATCCACGCTCTTGAAAGCGGCGATGACGTTGGCGAGGTCGGCCAGCTCGGCCGAGGACAGGGTGGGCGCCAGCGCCGCCAGGGCAGCGACCTCGGCGTCGACCGGCTCGCGCAACTGTGCGGCGATCATGGCCGCCAGCGAGCGATAGGGCTCGGGCGCGCTCGCGGCCTGCTTGTCGAACTCGGCCCGCGCGGCCGCCGGATCCTGGGTGATCTTTGCCAGCGCCGCCGAATAGGCGGCACTCGCCGCGGCACGCTGCGAGGCGTCGTACTGGCGCCAGCCGACCAGGCCGGCCACCACCACGACCAAGATCACGGCGGCGGCCACGATCAAAGTGCCATACCGGCCCCACCATTCCTTGAGTTCGTCCTTGCGGACGGCCTCGTCGACCTCATGAAATGCGGCGGAATCGGACAAGGATGGCTCCCGGATTATCGCGAAATATCAACAGCTTCAGGGGCGGTTCATAGCCCCCCACCCGAACTTTGGCAAACCACGGAACGGGGCATTTTGGGGGCGCTTTACCGTGGCCGGCGGTTCTGCAACAATTCGTCCACACGACATGATTCAAGTCGCGGCTGCATGACCAACCTGTACCGTTTCGCCGACCAAAGGGCGCGGCGCCGGATTGTCTCATTCGATCGCCGGGAACTGTCTCGGCTTCTCAGCCTATACAGCCTGCGCGTCGCCTCGGGCGAATGGCGCGACTATGCCATCGACTTCCGGCCGGGCATGGCGATCTTCTCGATCTTCCGCCATACCGCCGAGCAACCGCTCTACGCCATCGCCAAGGTGCCGGGCGCGGCCCAGGGCGGCTACATGGTCTACAACGGCCCGCGCAAGCTTGCCCACGGCGAATCGCTCGAAGACGTGTTGCGCGTCTTCGACCGCAAACTGCGGCTGCTGCGGGGCTGAGCTACTTGTTGGGCGTTGTGGCGGCGCCGATGCCGGCACCTACCGCGGCGCCCACCAGCACGGGCGCCACGAGCGGCCAGCCAGCCAATGCGCCTACGGCCAGACCCGTGCCGGCGCCAATGCCGCCACCCGTCAAAGCTCGCTCGCCCCAGGTATCGCCGCAGGCGGAGAGCGCCAAGGCCAGCGGCAGCACGATCACGGCAACAGACTTGGTTCTCATGACAGACCTCAAAGGCGATACGGCCGGTCGGTGCCGCCCAGATTATAATTCGCAGCCACTGAAGGCTTATGGCCGGAGCGTCGCGGATTTGAGGCAAAGAGTCAAGAAAGTGGTTTAGAACTCTGAAATACATAGATAATTAGAACTACGTAAAGGTCTCCATATACTGGTCAGGCTTGAAACCGACCAGAAGTTTGCCACCGATTTCGAGCACCGGACGCTTGATCATCGAGGGCTGGGCGATCATCAGCGCGAGCGCCTTCTTCTCGCTGAGACCTTCCTTGTCCTTGTCCGCGAGCTTGCGGAAGGTGGTGCCGGCACGATTGAGCAAGGTCTCCCAGCCGACCTTGGTCGCCCAGCCTTCGAGGCGGCCGCGCTCGATGCCGGCCGCCTTGTAGTCGTGGAAGTCATAGGCGACGCCGTGACCGTCCAGCCAGGCCCGCGCCTTTTTCATCGTGTCACAATTCTTGATGCCGTAGATGGTTATCGTCTTCGCCACGCGAGAGGCTCCCGGTCTCAAATTCCTGGCGAGGGATGTCGGCATGCCGGCGCCCCGTTCGTCCTTGGATTAGAAACGACCTTCCAAGGAGAAAATCAATGTCCGCCGATCGCGAGCTCACCATTACCCGGCTGATCGACGCGCCGCGAGAGAAGCTCTACCGGGCCTGGACCGACCCCACGCTCCTGAGGCAGTGGTTCGCGCCGCTTCCCTATACCACCCCGGTGGCCGAGCTTGACGTGCGCCCGGGCGGCTCCGCCTTCATCGTCATGCGTAGCCCCGACGGCAAGGACCTGCCCAACCATGGCGTCTATCTCGACGTCGTGCCCAACCAGCGGCTGGTCTCCACCGATGCCTATACGAACGCGTGGGATCCTTCGGAGAAGCCGTTCATGACCTTGATCCTCAAGTTCGAAAACGAGGGCGGCAAGACGCGATACACCGCGCGCGTGCGCCATTGGACGGCGGCCGACCGCGAGGCCCACGAGAAGATGGGCTTTCACCAGGGCTGGGGCATCTGCGCCGACCAGCTCACGGCGCTCGTCGCCAGAATCTGATTCACCATCGGCAAGAAAGGATAGCGGCATGCCTCCCTCACCCGCACCGTTCGTCTGGTACGAACTGATGACCACCGATGCCAGCGCGGCGGAAAATTTCTACAAGGACGTCGTCGGCTGGAAGGCCCAGGACATGAGCCAGGGCGACATGAAATACACCGGCCTGCTCGCGGCGGGCATGCCGGTCGCCGGCCTGATGACCTTGCCCAAGGATGCCTGCGATGCCGGCGCCAAGCCGGGCTGGACCGGTTACATCGGCGTCGACGATGTCGACACCACCGCCGCTCGCGTGACCAAGGCCGGCGGCAAGATCCACGTGCCGCCAACCGACATCCCCAACGTCGGCCGCTTCGCCATGATGGCCGACCCGCAAGGCACGGTGTTCTGCCTCTTCAAGCCGAGCGCAGACATGCCGCGCCCAGCGGCCGACCCGAAAACGTCAGGCCTCGTCGGCTGGCACGAGCTCTATGCCCTCGACGGCGAGAAGGCCTTCCCCTTCTACGCCGAGCTGTTCGGCTGGACGAAAGCGGAGGCGATGGATATGGGCGCGATGGGCGTCTACCAGCTCTTCACGGCCGGCGGCCCACCGATCGGCGGCATGATGACCAAGCCACCCGGCGTGCCGGCGCCGTTCTGGAACTATTACTTCCAGGTCGATGGCATCGGCGCGGCGATGGAGCGCCTCAAGGCGGGCGGCGGCAACGTGGTCAACGGTCCGATGGAAGTGCCCGGCGGGAACTGGATCGTGCAGGGCCTCGACCCGCAGGGCGCGATGTTCTCCCTGCTGAGCGCCCACGCCTGAGCGTTGGGCGGAAAACGGCCAACGGACGGGAGCAACTGGGGCCCGCAGGCGCCTCGGGGCTCCGCTCCGTCCGACCACATGACATGCATGGCCCGCCGTCATTCGAATAAGCCGGAACATTTCACGCTGCATCGATCGCTTCCAGCAGGGACGCGCTTGGCGTGCCAGTTGGCGTCACGCAGGTGAGCCGCAACCCGGAGGCGGCAAAGAGCTGTTCATATTCCGATCGGTCACGCTCGCGCCCGCCCAGAACCACCATCATGTTCAGGTCCATGAGCGCTGCGGCGTGAGCATCGCCCATCTCCCCGAGCAGCCGCTCGATCACTGCTACGCGCCCACCGGGCGCCATCGCGCGCCGGCAATTCGTCAGAATACGGACACAGGACGCGTCGTCCCAGTCGTGCAAGATGTAACGCAGCAGATAAAGATCGGCGGCGGGAACAGCGTCGAGGAAATTGCCCCCGATCGCGGTCACGCGACGCTCAAGTCCGGCTTCCGCCGCGGAGCTGCGTGCGATGGCGGCAATATCGGGCAGGTCGAAGACGATGCCGTTGAGCGCCGGGTGCGTTCGAGCACCGCGTGCAGCAACGCCCCGCCGACGCCGCCAATGTCAGCCACGAGCGTGGCGGAACGCGTATCGAGGAAGCGCGCCACCTCCGCGCTGACGAACGTGAGCGTACTTTTCATCGCCTGAGCGAACGCTTCCGCCTCTGCCGGTTGCTCGGCGATATACTCGAACACCGCCTTGCCCAACGCCGCCTTTGCTTGTGGTCGTCCCGTTCTTACGGCCGATCATCTCCATCATCCGGTCATTTTCGGTCGAAGTCATGATGTCTCTCCATAAGAGGTCGATCCGGTCGGGCGGCGTATCCGGCCCGGTCAGGCCTTTTGCGGCGGCGCCATGATGAGAGTGTTGCTTGGCAGCGTTGGATCTTTCAGCTTGGCGACGATCTCCACGCCGGCAACGGGAAGACCCTGAGGATTGATGAGACCGGCCTGGACCAGCACCGAGGCCTGATCCCAGTAGATGTGCTCGCGCGCGACCTTGCCGTTTTGAAACCGGACGATCGCGACTGTTGGGACTTCGATCCTGCGACCGGTTGGGGCGACACCCGGCAGAATGCAGTCAATCACGCGGTCATGGGTAAAGCTGATCAACATCTCGTCGACGATCTGGCCATCGCCCGTTGTGCGGCTGATCGGCGTAATCGTGGTATCCGCGGGCCACTGCCCAATGAAATGGTCGCGGTAGAACCGGCCTAGCTCGGCGGCGCCAAGGCCGCCTGTCATTGTCGGGATATGATTGACGTAAGGCTCCGGCACCATCGTCTGCAACGCGTTTCGACGCTCATGGTCTCGAACTCAGATCGCTGATGTTCGGCCCAGATTTCCGAATTGCGCATGTCTTCGGTCATTGAATTCTCCTCCAATGCGGGCTTCGTCGCGCCGGCGTTACCCGGCAGTGATGAAAACATCCAGACTTGGTTGGTGCGATGATTGTGTGACATCCATTGCAGGTCCGCACGGGGATGCCGATGAACAGACGTTCCGTGAGAACCGTCGGCTGATCGAACATGCTGTCACCGCATGCATCGGCAAAGGCTGAATTTTCCCGGCCTACGTCGGGCGAATGTAGGCCGGGGCACGCTTCGATCAACGGCCGATGGCCACGTCCCTTGCCCCTGTGCGGCCAGTGTCTCGACAGGCCGGCAATGGAATGGCGGAACGGAAGACGTTGTCGGGATCGTAATGCTGCTTGGCTTTGACGAGTCGCTCGACATTGGGACCGTAGCTCTTCGCCACGCGGTCGGCGTCGCCTTCGACGAGGAAATTCGGATAGCCGCCAGCAAGCGCCATCCCCTCGAAGGCCCGCAGGTTGGATCTGGCCCAGTACCGATGCCGCCGCTCCTTGAGCTCGTCGCACGGATCGGGGATCGCGGCGAGAATCTCGACGAGCACATGGTCGCGACGCAGGCCGAAGGCCGTCGCCTCCACCGGCACGCGCGAGGCGGCTCCCCTGAATTCATGGGTGAAGATGGCGCAACCCGGGCCGACGGCAGTCGCCATCGCCTGGATCATCACATCGATGGCGCCGCTGCCGAGCGCGGGCAGCCAGCACGTCTCCATGAAGGTGCGCTGCCCGTTGACGAGATAGCCGTCAAAGGCGGTCAGCGAAGCGCCGTAGGATTTGGCCTCGACGCCGCCGGCGAGCAGCGTTCCCAGCTTGGGAAACGGCGCCAGCCAGGCGTCACCCTTCGCCGGCGCACCGCACCATGTCGATGCGACCATGACGACCGGCGCGCCATCCGGGCCGATGACGAATCCAAGCTGCACCGTCAGCTCTTCGGGCAGCGAAGACGCGACATCGCCGCAACGTTCGAGGATGGCCCTGCCCTCGGAAAACGGAAAGAAGAGGATGCCGGAGCGGACGCTGGGCACATCGTGCAGACGGTGATACATCGCCGTCACCACACCGAAGTTGCCGCCGCCGCCGCGCAGCGCCCACAGCAGGTCGGCCTCGCCGCCCTGTCTGGCGATGACGCTGCGCCCGTCCGCCAGAACGACCTCAGCGGCGAACAGATTGTCGAGCGCGAGGCCACAGCGGCCGATCAGCGGGCCATAGCCGCCGCCCTATGTAAGGCCTGCCATACCGACGGCGCCGACCGAGCCCGTCACCGCCGCAAGGCCGAGCGGATCGGTTCGTTCTGCGACGTCGGACGCACGAGCGCCGCCGGCGATCCGCGCGGTGGCGTCGGGGCCGACGAGCACATCCTTCATCCTGCCGAGGTCGATGACGAGGCCATCGCATAGGGCGCGATCAGCCCAGTCGTGACCGCCGCCGCGCACCGACAGCGGAAGGTCACAGTCGCGCGCGGCGCGAATGGCCGCCTGGACATCATCGGTATTGAGACAGTGGGCGACGGCGCGCGGCGTGCGGCCGACCGGCTTTGCCCAGATCGCCGTTGCGGCGGCGTAGCCGTCGGCGCCCGGGATCGACAGGCGGCCGTCCAGCCGCTGGCTCAGTCGACGGAGCGTTCTTTCAATCAGATCGATCATGTCCTGCTTCTCCTTGTCTGGTGGCGCGAACCGCATGGTTTGGCGCGACATCACCGAAATTTGGGGAGAAGCGAACGAGCGATCGTGAAGATTCCTGCTCTTTTGGCCGCGCTCAGGCGGCCAGCTTGGCGAGGGAAACGCCGTGAACGCGCCGAACCCAACGCGACAGGTGACTCTGGTCGGCGAAGCCCGTGCGCGCCGCGACTTCAGCCAGGCCCATTTGCCCGTCACGGAGCAGCTCGGTCGCACGCTGCAGTCGGAGGCGGACGACATAACGGTGCGGGGTCATGCCGACGGAACGGGTGAAGACGCGGGAGAAGTGAAACGGGCTACTCCCCGCTATTTTTGCGAGCTCTGCGACTTCTATCGGCCCGTCGAGATGGGCGACGACATGGTCTCTCAGGCGCTTGAGGACTTCCTTGCGAAGGGCTCCCCGTTTCCGCCTGTCCACCGCCGACGTATGGCGCGAGACCAGGTTACCGATGAAGCCGCTTGCGACATCGTTCCAGAAAAGCGATCCGTTCGGGTAATCGTCGGCGCTCTCCAGCAGCAGGATGCGCGCGAGCTCGAGAAGCCTTCGGTCACGGTGCGAAAAGTGCTCGATCAACTGCGCGTCGAGCGTCGATTCCTCGGCGGCGGCGAGGGCGAGGTGCTGGGGATCGATTGCTACGAGAATGTGACTCGAGCTGGCATCGGCCTCGGCGGCACAGTCGACGCCGGCTGGACAGATCGTGAGCTGATCGGCTTGCGCCCCATGGCGAAGCGTTCGACCAGCGATGCGGCAATCAAAGGGCACCGGTGGCGATGTCAGGAACCAGATGAGGTGCTGCCGCGGGGTCGCGCTGAAATGGAGGCCATCCTGGAATTGCACGTCGAGGACGGACACGCCGCTTTCCCCGGGTGCGCTACCGTTGACAGCCAATGTCGGCAAGCCGCCATCGGCCTGCGCCAGGTGAAGGTTGTGAATGTCCAGCATCGTGCTCGTCCGCAGCCGTGAAATGGCGGCGGTCGACCCGTTTCGCAAGAGGCAGTGCGCTGTTTCTCCAGGCGGCGCAACATCGTAGGACCGCGGGCCTCGAGGCCCGCTTGTGGCTGGGAGAGCCACTGGTGGCTTGGGGGTACCACGGGTTGGGGTGAACCCTGGACCTCGAAAGCCCGCGGTCCGGCCGACGTCGAAGGCGAAGGCCACAGGCCTTCGTCAACGCGGCACAGCCTGGATCAGGCGGCGCGGTAGAAATACGGATCGAGCACCCGCACCTCTGTGATGCGGTTCACCGGCAGCCGATTCTTGATCGCGACCTTGCGGATCGCCTCCGGGGTTGGCCCGTCATAGACGCAATAGCTCTTCCTGTTGTCGGTGCTGAAATAGGAATGGATCCAGGTCACGCCGTCGGCGGTGTTGATTTCCACGACCGTGCGGCAAACATTGGCGCCTTCCGCGGTGGCCGGAATGTTCAATCCGGACGGGAAGTCGCGCTCCACTACGTAACGGGGCATTTGCCCTCTCCTTTTCGAATTCGATGCCGAAAGAGTCCCACGCGGTGAAACATGGCCACGACGCGCCGCCGTGCCATCGGGAGTTCTCCCTATTTTTTCCCGACCACCTCCGCAATTTGCGACTCGCGCAGGCCGAGCCTTGTCGCCGCCGCGACTGCCTCGCCGCGCGAGCGGACGCCCAGCTTGGCCAGCACGGCGGACACGTGGTGGTCCACGGTCTTCTCGGCCACGAACAGCCGGCGGGCGATGTCGGCGTTGCGCCGCCCTTCGACCAGAAGGCCGAGGACTTTCAGCTGGCGGTTGGTCATGCCGCACGGGTTTTGCCGCGTCCGCTCCTGCGCGCCGCGCGGGATGTCGCGGACGCCGCTGGCGCGGAGTTTGCGGCGAACGATGGCGGCCATCGGCAGCGCCCCCAGTCGTTCGAAGATCTCGAGTGCGGACCGCAACGGACCTTCCTGATCGCTGTCGGCCAGAGCCATCGCCTGCTCGTAGGGACAGCCGAACGCTTCCCACGCCTGTGCCGCCGCCTGCCAGTCGCCCGCCATCTGCAGCGCGAAGGGTCGCGCGGCCCTTGCCGGCGCCGTGTCGAGGCGGCCGTGCCGCCACAGCCAGAACGCCAGCTCGCCCTGGATCCAGGAATCGGCGTGCTTCAAGCCGCGTTCGTAGGCGGTCCCGAGGTCTGCCAGGACATCCGACGCATCGCCGCCCTGCAGCCAGGCCGCTTCGGCGCGAGCGGCGAGAATCTGCACCAGCCTCTGCATCTCGCCGGTCGGCACGGCCAGCCGATAGCCTTCGGCAAGAGGGCTTTCGCCGCCAGGCGTCTCGCAGTCCGGTTCGCCGCGCCTGGCGCGGATGCGGCCCAGGGCGGCCAGCGCCGGGATCTTGCTGATCGGCGCCACGCGCGGATGGCGGATGACGGTTTGCGCGTCCTTCAGGGCATCGTCCCAATGGCCCAACGCCATCGCGATCTGCGCGCGGTAAGCCGTCATGTAGCGGATCCACGAATCGAGATGGTGCTCGTCGCAGTAGGCAATGCCTGCCTTCAGGTACTCGACTGCCGCGGAAAGCTCGCGATGCCGAAACGACATGGTGCTGAGGTTGTTGAAGGCCCGCGCGGCATGCTCCTCGAATCCGCTGTTCAACGCGGTGTCCAGCGCCCGTTCAAGATCTTCTCGTCCGGCAGGATCTTCGCCCACCAGTTTGGCTGTGCCGATGTTGGTGAGGGCATGCACCTCGATCTCGGTCTCGCAGAGACGGATGGCAAGCTCGAGCGCCTTGCGTCCCCACTCGAGCGATGCGACGACGTTTTCTGACAGCATTTGGAGCTGTGAGCAGTTGCTGTAGGCCATGGCGAGCTCGCGCCCGGCCGGAAGCTGCTCAAGCACCGTCACCGCCTCGCTGGCATAACCCTCCGCCGCCACCTTGCGGCCATTGAACAGAGACAGCCGGGAAAGCCAGCGCAGCGCATCGCCCTCCTGGCGGCGCAAGCCGAGCGATCGCCACACAGCCAGGGCCTCCTCGCGCGCAACGCTCGCATCGGCCATCTCGTCGGTCAGGTAGCATTCGTAGGACAATTGCTCCAACAGACGCGCGCGCTCTTCGTCGGGAAACGATGCGCCCAGGGAGGCGGTGTGACGAAGCGCTGTGCGCAGATGACCGGCGGCTTCGCGATGGGCGCCGAGCGCCGCTGCGCGCTCCGCCGCCACCGGTGCAAATCTCAGCACCGCGGCGCTGTCGGCTGCATTGTCGGCGTGATGGACCAGGCGGGCGATCGCGACCTTGCCTTCGCGTTGCTTCAGGAGCATCGCCAGCGCCCCGGCATGAAGGTCCTGGCGCTCCGGCAGGGACATGCTGTCCTCGACGGCGCGGCGGGCGATCTCGTGGCGGAAGCCCAGCGAGCAATCGCGATGGGCGACCATCCCCGCATTCAAGCATTCCTGCATCACATCGCCACCGGGGCCGATCATGCCGTCGATCAGCCAGCGTTCAGCCCGGCGGGGCACGATGGACACCAGGTGCGCCACCCTGCGGGCCTCCTCAGACAACCGCGCCAGGCGCGCAATCACCGCATCGCGCACCGTCGACGGCACCCTTTCGTCCGAGGCGGCCAAGACCTCGGTGACGAAAAACGGGTTGCCGTTCGTGACCTCGTGCAGGCCGGCCGATGAACGGCCGGCCGCCGCGGCGAGCTGCTCGACGGCGCCCTCGCTCAACGGTTGCAGCCGGATACGGTTGAGCGATGCGGGCGGCAGGTCACCGATCACCGAACGCAACGGATGTTTGTCGTTCACTTCGTCGTCGCGATAGCTCACCACCAGCATCACGCCGAGCCCTGCCAGCCGCCGGCCGAGGAACTTGATCAGGTCGAGCGTCGCTGCGTCCGCCCAGTGGGCGTCCTCGATCACCACGACCGTCGGCTCCGACAGGCGCGCCAACTGGTCGAGGGTCGCGTTGAAGATCTCGTGCCGCCCGGCCGCCGCGCAGATCACCTTGGGAAAATCTCCACCGATCTGGCGGGAAATGTCCTGCAGCGGCGCCAGGGGATGGGGCGTGAACAGCGCCTCGCAGCCGCCCCACAACACACGCGCCGTCTTGTTCTGCGCAGCAGCGAACTCCCGAAGCAGCGACGTCTTGCCAATGCCGGCCTCGCCGGAAATCAGCGCCACCCGTCCTCCCATGCAGGGGATGCGGCCGAGCATGGCGCTCAGCTCTTCGATATAGGACTCACGCTCAAGCAACTGCATTCACGTCTCCCCGACATGCTGCGCCAAGAGTGCAAAGGCTTTGAAGAGATGATTGATCGGAAGCGAGGGTGATCCCTACTCCTGCTCGGTCGTGCACGACGACGATGGACCGCGAGCGGTGACAGGGCCGTCACCGCGGGGCATGTTGATTATCCGATTGGCGTGAAGGCTCAAGAAGAAGCTTTGCATCATCCCATCACAAAGTTGTGCATGTGATCGCCGTCCACTGTGGGATTCCACACTTTCAATGAGAGATACTCTGCGGCGCGCGCACGTCGGTGTAGTCGAAGCGAACATCGTGTTGTGCCTTGGCGCTGCCCTGCTCGAGCATCACGGTATGCTGGCGCAGCGGCAATCCGCTCGCGGGCGAAATCCAGATCCGCGAGTCCGTACCGCCCGACGCAGTCTTTGCCTCGACGCTGTAAAGATCCGCCGGCTGGCCGTCGACCGTTTCGCTGCGCACGCGCGCGCAGCTCTGTTCCGCCTTCTGCATCGCCAGTCGTGCGTCGTTGACGGCCTTCTGGCCGTCATAGGGCCGGTTGGTCCATTGGCCGCGGATTTGCATGTACAACCTGTCGCCGGTGCGGATCATCTCGCTCTGCAACGTCTTGCCGGGCATGGCCGCGCTTTCCATCGAGATTATCTGGTGCACCGGGGTGGTCGCCTGCTTGATGACCGCGTCCAGCACGGTCTGGCAGGCTGCATCGTCCGCCATCGCCTCCCGAGCCAGCATGCCGAGCGCCATGCCCAGCGCGAGAAGGGGGAGCCGACGGCCAATCGCCTTCATCGTCTTCTCCTTCTCGGAGAACTTGTGGAGACTACCGACCGCCGCCGAATGGTTGTGACGACTCGCCATGGACAAGACGAAACAATTTTTCTGTGGCAATGATGTGGCCGCCGCAAGCGATGGAGCTGATTGCATTGACGGATCAATTTGCATGAGATTGCCAACGCTTGCTCTTGCGGCATTCCCGTTAGCGTTCACCAACCTCGCCAACGCCCAGGCGATCGACGGCGCGACAGCAGATCCCGCTCAGCTCGTGTCGCGCTGGCAAGCCGCCACCGCGACTTGTCGAAACCAGAACGCCACCGCGATCGCAGCCGTCGGCGCGTGCGAACAGCGTGACACGCTCTCGAAGCTTCTGGCACAGATGAACTATTGCTACGGAGCGGCAGACAAGACCGCGCCGGCGGCCTGGACTGCCTGTAGCGCGAAGGCCGTGCAGGAACAGGCGCAGGCCCGCACGATGGCGCAATTCCACCGCATGGGCGGCGTGTTCGTGCTGCCGGCTGTGATCAACGGCGGCACCAAATCGTTTTTCATCGTCGATTCCGGCGCCGCGAACGTGCAGATCCCCGAAGAGGTCGCCGAGGAGATGAAGCGGGCCGGAACGCTCTCGGAGTCCGATTTCCTCGGGCAACGCCGCTTCACCCTGGCCGACGGCAGCGGGCTGCAACAGCGCGTGTTCCGGCTGAAGAGCCTGCAGATCGGCGACCGGACGATGGAGAACGTGCTGGCCGCCGTCGGCGCCCCGCGCAGCCGCGCCCTGTTGGGTCAGAGTTTCCTGCGGCGATTGAACTGGTGGAAGATCGACAATGTGAAAAACGCGATCGAATTCGAGTTCACCGGCTCATTCTAGCGACGCCGTCCGCGCCAGCGGCCTCGGCTCTTCATGCCCCAGTCGGCGACGCCAAGCCGACGGCGGCACGCCCACCATCTTCTTGAACGCACGACTGAAGGCTGCTTCGGATCCATAGCCGGTTTCGGCTGCAACGGTTGCGATATTGGTGCCGCCGCCGCTCAACAGCTCCGAGGCGATCTGCATGCGCCATTTGGCGAGATAATGCATCGGCGGCAAGCCCACGAGATCGGCAAACCGCTCGGCCAGCACCGAGCGCGACAGGCCGACGTCCCGCGCCAACTCTTCGATCGTCCAGTTTCGCGCCGGGTTTCGATGGATCAGCGACAAGGCCCTGCCGACGAACGGATCGCGCAGGCCGGCCAGCCATCCGGTCCGTGCCGGCGGCACGGCCTCGAGGTGCCGTCGAATCACCTCGATCAACATCAGCTCACTCAGCTTGGCCAGCACGCTTTCGCCGCCGGCGCGCTTGTGGGTCGATTCGCTGAGCGCCATGCGGACGAATTCGCCGAGCCAGTTCGACTCTCCGTCCCGCAGGTATCCGGCCTTGATGACCGGCGGCAGGTTGTCGAGAAGGGGATTGAACGGCTGGCCATTGCAGGCCAGGAAACCGCAGACCAGCCTGGCCGACAGAGGTCCGTCGCCGGCGCCATAGGTTACCGAGAACGGAAGCGGGCTCGCGGCGGCAAAGGCAGGTGTCGTGACGGCGTTGGCGCGCATGCCGGGACGGCTCGACACGACGTGAGGATCGCCTTTGGTGAAGACGACCACTTCACCGGCTTCAACCAGCATCGGCTCGGCGTCGATCAGGCCGGCAAAGCAACGTCCTTCGGTGACCACGTGATAGGAGATCAGGCGCTGCGCGCCCGGCATGATCTTCGGCAGCACCATCTCACGCGTCGGCTGCTCGGCAACCCAGGGCGCCCGGGCCGCGACGTCGAAGTACAGCGCGCCCGCGAGCCGCAACGCGCGCAAAACATCGGATAGAGCATCAGTCGCCATAACAGCTCCGGCAGGTCGCGCGCTCGAAGAAGGATTTGCCGACGCCGTGTCAAACAATGCGGACGCCCGGTCATACGCGCCGGTCGTGGCAATGCATAGGTAACGCTCCACCGCGCGCCAACAACATGGCGGAAACTGGATAGAGGAGCAGAACGATGAACGTCCAAACAGCCATGCCGACCGTCGACCTGTCGACAATCAAAGGTCGCCAGCAGCTTGCCTGGGGCTCGGGCGATTACGCCATCGTCGGCACGACGCTGCAGATCGTCGGCGAGACCCTCTGCGAGGCCGTCGACCTGCGCAGCAACCAGCGGGTCCTCGATGTCGCCGCCGGCAACGGCAACGCGACGCTGGCCGCCGCCCGCCGCTTCGCCGACGTCGTGTCGACGGACTATGTCGCCGCACTGCTCGAAGGCGGACGGCGGCGCGCCGAGGCCGACCGCCTGCCGGTCACCTTTCAGGAAGCCGACGCGGAGGCGCTGCCCTTCGCCGACGCGAGTTTCGACGTCGTGCTGTCGACCTTCGGCGTCATGTTCACGCCCAATCAGGACAAGGCCGCGCGGGAGCTGCTGCGCGTCTGCCGGCCGGGCGGAAAGATCGGCCTGGCGAACTGGACGCCGGAGAGCTTCATCGGCCAGATGTTCAGGGTTCTCGGCAAGTACGTTCCCCCCGTCGCCGGCGTGGCGCCGCCGTCGCTGTGGGGCACCAAGGCGCGCCTCGACACCTTGTTCGGTGCGCAGGCCGTCGTCGCGGCGGAAAGCCGGACCTTCGTCTTCCGCTACAAGTCACCCGGCCATTGGCTGGAAATCTTCCGCGACTATTACGGCCCGGTGTTGAAGGCGTTCGCATCACTCAATCCCGAAGCGCGCAAGGCGCTCGAGAAGGATCTCCTTGCCCTGCTCGACCACAACAATCTCGCCAAGGATGGCACGCTGGTCCTGCCCAGCGAATATCTCGAAGTGGTCATCACCAAGAAGAGCTGAGTCCTCTGCCAAGGACGCGCCACCGTCGCGGCGGCGCGTCCTTGGCCTCGCCGGCGCTGGATCACCCTTCCCCACTGAACTACCATCGGACCCGCGCGTCGTTCGCTCTCGAACAGAACGTTCGCAGGGAGTCCTCCGATGAAAACTGTCGTCGTGACTGGCGCCTCCACCGGCATTGGTTGGGGTTGCGTCAAAGTCCTGATCGCGAGCGGCGCACGCGTCTTCGGCAGCGTGAGGAAACAGGCCGACGGCGATCGCCTGTCAACGGAGTTCGGCCCGAACTTCACCCCGCTCCTCTTCGACGTGACAGACCAGGCGGCAGTCGCCGCCGGCGCGAGGCAGGTTGAAGCGGCGCTCGGCGGCGAAACCCTGTCCGGGCTTGTCAACAATGCCGGAATCGCCGTGCCCGGACCGCTGCTCGATCTTGCCATCGACGCCTTCGAGCATCAGCTGAAAGTCAACGTCACCGGCCAGTTGATCGTGACCCAAGCCTTTGCACCTTTGCTGGGCGTCGATCGCTCGCGCAAGGGCGCCTCCGGCCGCATCGTGATGATCTCCTCCGTCGGCGGCAAGAACGCCATGCCGTTCCTCGGCGCCTACAGCGCGTCGAAATTCGCCCTCGAAGGGATGTCCGAATCGCTGCGCCGGGAACTCATGCCGTTCGGCATCGACGTGATCATCGTCGCACCCGGTACCGTGCAAACGCCGATCTGGGACAAGGCCGACAGCCTCGACCTCACCCGCTTCGCCAACTCGCCCTATGCCGCCGCGCTCGGCAAGCTGAAGGCATTCATGATCACCAACGGCCGCAAAGGTCTGCCCGCGGAGAAGCTCGGCGAAACGGTCAAGGCCGCCCTCACCCTGCCGAATCCGAAGACCCGCTACACGGTGGCTCCCAACCCGCTCCAGAACCTGATGGCCACCACCCTGCCGAAACGCATCGTCGACAATGTCATCGCACGCCAGCTTGGACTGCGCGCACCCTGAAGCAGCCTCCGCCGAGGTCGATCCTGCAGCTTCGGCCTCGCTGGCGAGGCGCGCCCGCTCGGACGCTTCGGCCAGGGCGCTCCAGCCCTGTCCCTCGTCGCCCACCGGCTTGGGGCCGTCGCGCCATTGCTGGGGACGGCGGTTGCGCAGCCAGAAGGTGCAGGCCCGGACGTCGGGCGGCTTGTGCACCGTGTGCGGCACCGTGATCGTTTCGCCCTGATGGAGCAGGACTCGCGTGGTTTCGTAGGTATAGCCGACGGCGCGCGAATAGAGGCCGTGCGCAACGCGACCGTCGGCGAGAGCGCGTCCGCGCCTCACCGACTGGGCGAATGCGGGACGTTTCTGCAGCCAGTTGTCGATCGTGCTGTGGCCGACCTCGAAGGTGTCGGCCAGGTCCTGGTTGGTGGCGCCCGCCAGGCAAAGCTCGAAGGCCTGCTCGGCGAATTCCGGCTCGTAGAGCGAAGGCCGTCCGGGTCGGTCCATGTTTATCCTCCAGCATGACGGAGGTAGGCTATTGCTAACTTAAGAGACAGTCAAGCCACTTTCTGAGAAACACTGAAGCCCGCCACGAACCCGGATAAGTGGGCGCCATACAACCCAAATATGTAACTTTCGGAAAGCCCGTCGAGGTACCGAGTCATTAGTGATGCTTCGCCGGATGAGTTGGCCGGGGCCAGGCCATATGCCAATTCGACGGAGGCACCTCGCCATCCCAGTGGCGTGTCTTTTCATGCTCTGTGGACCGCGTGCCTCTGGCTCGCTCTTCATCATGAGCGCGCGAGATCCCTCAGCTTCGCTCAGGGCAGGCGCCTGCGGTCCGGAAGACCATGACGCGCCACTGTAGTGGCCCGCCCCAGCGCCGTGGCGACGCCGATCTGGGGCTGCTCCAGTCCCAGCGGGTGGGCGTCGCGCGTTCGCCGACGGCGATCCGTTTGGCAGGCACGCCCTCCAGGCAGCTCTAGGATCGAGAGGGCTCCCGCTTCCTCCTCGCCAGGGCGGCGCTCTCGCGGCGCAACGGACGGCTCACGGGACAAACTTCCTGGACGAATTCGCTCAACGTGTTCACGAGATTGTCCGCGACCAGCCGATAGTAGACGAACTGGCCCCGTTTATCGCTGATCACCAGGCCCGCGGCCTCGAGCAGGGTCAGATGCTGCGAGACCGAGGATTTGGACATCTCGAACCGAGCGGCGATCTCGCCGGCGCTGAGCTCGGCATGGGCGAGATAGGCCAGGATCTTCCGGCGCACGGTCGAGGAAAGAGCTTCGAAGACGCGCTGCATGTGTGGCCGCTTCCGAGGGGTGACGCCATTGAAGGCTACCGCCCGGCAGTCTTTCTCCGCGATCTGTGGGTCGACATCACGACCCGGCCCGACGCCCTGGTCAACTACGGAGCGGATGTCGAAGCCGTGAAGAAACGGCTCCATGTCATCGACCAGGAAGGCGTGCTGCGCGTGGGAATTCCCGCCTTCGCCGCGTTGTGGGACGAGACGCCCCGTTACCGCCGTCTCGCCAGGATCCTGCGGCTTCCGTTGGTGCGCCAGGGCGCCGCCGCTTTCTATGAGCTGCTCGCGATCGTCCTCTACGCCTGGAACAAGCGCCGCGAGCGGCGGCAGGCGCAGGCCTGCCGCGCCGTCACCGGACAACGATCAGGCTTGTAACGCGCTCATTCTGGAGCATGCTGCCCCTCAAGACGAGGAGTGGAGCGATGGAGAGAGTGCACGAAAACGTCGTCGAGGCCCAGTTCGGGCCGCGCGCCAAGGCCTATGTCGAAAGCGCCGTTCACGCCCGAGGCGCGGATCTCGACGCCCTGGAGGCGATCGTTCGCGCGCTGCGCCCCGCGCGTGCGCTCGATCTCGGCACCGGCGGCGGCCATGTCGCCTATCTCATGGCGCGCCATGCCGGCGCTGTCACGGCCGCGGATCTGTCGCGCGACATGCTCGATGCCGTGGCAGCCGCCGCGCGCGACAAAGGTCTTGCCAACATCGAGACGATCCAGGCGCCGGCCGAGCAATTGCCGTTCGAGGACGGAATCTTCGATTTCCTGGCCTGCCGGTTTTCAGCCCATCACTGGCGCGACTTCCAGGGCGGCCTCGGGGAAGCGCGCCGCGTGCTGAAGGATGGCGCGCGAGCGGTCTTCATCGACGTCCATTCGGCTGGCCCTGCCGTCTTCGACACCCATCTCCAGGCCGTCGAGCTGCTGCGCGACACCTCGCATGTGCGCGACTATACGGCCTCGGAATGGACTGCCGCTCTGGGCCGTGCGGGCTTCGCGCTGGCCGGCTGCCGGACATGGCGGCTGCGCATGGACTTTCCCGTCTGGACTGCCCGCATGCGCACGCCGGACGAGAACATCCGGGCGATCCGCGCCCTGCAGGCCGCGGCGTCGTCGGAAACACGAGCGCACTTCGGAATCGAAGCCGACGGTTCGTTCCTGCTCGACACCTTGTTGATCGAGACGACGGCCGCCTGAAAGGCGGCGCGGTCTTCAGCCGCCAAGTCGCGGGCGGATAATCCGCTCGAACGCTTCGACCTCGGCCTCCGGCATGGTGTAGCCGCCCGCAAGGTCGTGCGCCGGGAACAGGAAGACATCCTCGACGCCCGCCTCCTCGCGCGCGCGCAACAGCAGCTCGGCGCACCGTTCCGGCGAGCCGAACAGCCCGAAGGCATCGGCGATCCGTCGCGCCTGGCCGTCGGGGATGGCGGCCGGGTCATGCGTTTCCGCAATGTCGAAACCGGCCTCCCCGAGCCAGCGCAGGTTCGCCACGCTCGGATAGGCGAGGAAGGGCTGACCAGGCGCGAACCAGCTCCGAACCCAACGCGCCCCCACCTCTTGATCGGATCCGAGACCGAGCGTGACCACGAACGTGAGCGGAAAGCCCGCCACGGTGCGGCCGGCCCGCCTCGCCCCTGCCTCGAGGTGGCGCAACGCGGCCCGGATGGAAGCCGGATGCACGCCCACCATGAGAAAGGCGCCATCCGCCACCTCGCCCGCGAGTTCGATCATGCGCGGGCCGGCTGCCAGCAAGTACACCGGCGTGGGCTTTGTGCTGCGGTTTCGAAGGCGGATCGAGCTCGGACCGAACCCGACCTCTTCCCCGGCAAGGAGCCGACGGAGATCGCCAATCGCCTCGCGCATGAAGGCCACCCCGGCGCGCGGCTTGCCGACGCTGCGCGTCGACAAGAAGCCCGGCGCCACGGTGAGGCAAGCGCGACCGGGCGCTATTTCCTCCAGGCTGTGGGCGAGCGACGCCAGAACCAGTGGATGGCGAACCACGGGGCTCGATGTGGCGGGAAACAGCCTGATGCGCTCTGTCGCCCGCGCCGCCAGCGCCAGCGCCAGATAGGCATCCCGGCCGCTCGACGGATGGTCGTGGATGCCGACACCGTCGAAGCCCGCGTCTTCGCAGCGAGCGACGAAATCGGCAATGTCGGGTAGCGGCCGCCCGACCGGAACCCGCAGAGCCACGCGAAGCCGGGTCATCCTGGAAGGTCTTTCGGTCTGTCTCTCATCTTTGTCTTGATGAAGGGCAGGTCAGCACAGGAGTCAGGCCTTATCCAGATCCCACTCCTCGGCGGAGGCTCCCGCCAGCGACTGCATCAGCCCTTCGTCCGCCGCCAGCACCGAGGCCGGCCCATGATGCACCACGATCCCGTGATCGAGCACGTAGGCGGTGTCGGCGATGTCGAGGGCCATGCGCACGTTCTGTTCCACGATCAGGACTGTCATGCCTTCCTGCTTCATGGTGGTGACGATCCGGAACACGTCCTTGACGATGAGCGGCGCCAGCCCCTGCGAGGGCTCGTCGAGGATCAGCACCTTGGGGTTCAGCAGCAAGGCGCGGGCGATCGACAGCATCTCCTGCTCGCCGCCCGACAATTGCCGGCCGCGATTCATCCGGCGCTCCTCCAGCCGCGGGAACAGCGTGTAGATGCGCGGGATATCGAAAGGACCCGAAACGCCCTGCGGCACCTTCAGATTGTCCTCGACCGTGAGGTTGGGGAAGACGCGCCGTCCTTCCGGCACGTAGCCGACGCGCAACCGAGACACCTGGTAGGGCGCGAGCTTCGCCGCTTCTCTGCCGAACACCTGGATCGAGCCGGAACGTGCCGGCGTCAACCCCATGATGCTGCGCATCATCGTGGTCTTGCCGGCGCCGTTGCGGCCCAGCAAGGTCGTGATGCTGCCTTCCTCGGCGACCAGGGAAACGTCGTGCAGGATATGGCTCTTGCCATAGAAGGTGTTGACCCCGCTGACCTCGATCGCATTCATTCGGCTTTTCCCAGGTAGGCGTTCTGGACGTGCTCGTTGGCGCCGATTTCCTCCGGCGTGCCTTCGGCCAGCAGCCGGCCCTCGGCCAGGACCGAGATGTGGTCGGCCAGGTGAAAGACCACGCGCATGTCGTGCTCGATCAGCACGATGGTATATTTCGAATCGCGATGGAGCCGGCGGATCAGGCCGGTGATCTGATAGGTCTCCTCGTCGCCCATGCCGGCCGTCGGCTCGTCGAGCAGCAGCAGGCTGGGCTTGAGCGCCAGCGCCATGGCGATCTCCGTCGACCGCTGATCGCCGTGCGACAGCTCGCCCACCAGGCGATCGGCCTTGGAGGTGAGGTTGGCCAACGACATGACTTCGTCGCAAGCGGCGGTGACGCGCTGCTTGTCGGCGCCCGTCAGCCAGGCGCGCAGGCTGAAGCCCAGGCCTGTTTCGACCGCGATTCGCGCGTTTTCCCGCACCGTCAGCTCCGGGAAGATCTCAGTGATCTGGAAGGTGCGGCCCATGCCCATCTTGACCCTGCCGGCGGCCGGGACGCTGTTGATGTTCCGGCCATCCAGCAGGATGTCGCCCGACGAGGGCGGAAAGAACCCGGTGATAAGGTTGAAGAACGTGGTCTTGCCCGCGCCGTTCGGCCCGATGATCGCGCGCAGCTCGCCGCTCTCGACGCGCATCGACACGCCGGACACCGCCCGCAGGTTTCCGAAGTTCTTGGAGGCGTTGTGCACCTCGAGCTTGGGCACGGTCGTGCTCACGCTTCGGCCTTCTTCTGAAAAATGCCCATCAGGCCGCGCGGGAAGAACAGCACGACCAGAACGAACGTCATGCCGACAAAGAACATCCAGTTGGTGGTCATCGACGAGACATAGTCCTGCAGCATCACGAACAGTACGGCACCGACCAGCGGCCCCCAGAAGGTGCGCATGCCACCCATCACCGTGATCATCACGATATTGCCGGACATGATGTAGTTCAGGCCCATCGGGTCGGCGAAGTTGTTCAGCAGGGCATAGAGGCTGCCGGCCAACGCGGTGAAGAAGCACGAGATCGAGAAGGAGAGCCAGATGTGCCGTTCCACCGGCAGACCGAGAAAGCGGGCGCGACGCTCGTTCTCGCGGATCGCCAGCAGGGTTCGACCGAAGGGCGACGCCAGGATCAGCGCTTGCAGGCCGACGGCAAGGCCGAAGACCAGCAGGACGAAAAAGTAGAACAGGGTTCCGTTGTTGGCGATGTCGATCGTGGCGAAGCCGAGGTCGATCGGCGCCCGCGTGAACCCGCGCAAGCCGTCGTAGCCGCCGGTGAAGTCGTCCCATTTGTAGGCGATATAGAAGCACACCTGGCCGAAGGCGATGGTCACCATCGCGAAGTAAACGCCGCGGCGGCGAACCAGCAGCAGGCCGAACAAGGTGCCGGCGACGCCGCCCAAAAGCGTGCCGGCCAGCATGGCCAAGGGGGTGGACGCCGTCACGAATTTCAGGAACAGGCCGGCACCATAGGCGCCGAGACCGAAATAAGCGGCGTGTCCGAAACTCATGACGCCGGTGAAACCCAACAGCATGTTGAAGCTCATGGCCGCGAGCGCGAAGACCAGCACCCGACCCGCGATCGCGGTGTAGCCGCCCAGCAGGGGCAGCCACAACGGGACCGTCAGCAGCAGGGCCCAGATGATGCCGAACTGGAGGTAGCGCCGCCCGGCCGGCCGATCCGCGGTCGCCATGGCGGTGCTCATGTCAGCATCCCTTCTTCGCCGAGAAGTCCGCGCGGACGGATCAGCAGGACGAGCGCCATGATAACGTAGATCACCGCTTCGGCGCCGGCGGGATAGACGACCGTCGTCAGCGCCGAGGCGACACCGATCAGCAGGCCGCCAAGCAAGGTGCCGGTCAGGCTGCCGACGCCGCCGACGATGATGGCGATGAAGCTCGGCATGATCAGGTCGTCACCCATGTTGGGGTTGAGCCCGATCTGGCCCGCGGCCAGCACGCCGGCGAGACCCGCGAGGAAACTGCCGACGGCGAAGTTGTAGGAGCGCAGGGCCGCCACGTTGACGCCCAACGCCGACACCGTGTCGAGGTCGAGCGTGCCCGCCCGGATGCGCATGCCGACCCGGGTATAGCGCAGGAAGGCGAACAGGCCGGCGACCGCCACGATGACCACGACGACCATGAACACGCGGTACCAGGTGATGAAGAACAGGTCCGGCGTAATAGGCAGCGACAGGATGTCGGGAATGCCCAGGGGCAACGGACTGGGGCCCCAGATGAAGCGGCAGGCGTCCTGCAGGATGAAACCGAGCCCAAATGTCAGCAGCAGGCTGTAGATGTGATTGCGTGCGTAAACATGCCGGATCAGCAGCTTCTCGATGATGTATCCGAAGATCGCAGTCAGAAACGGCGAAACCAGCAGCGCCCCCCAGAAGCCGATAAAGGGCGTCAGCGTGAAGGCGATATAGCCGCCAATGGCCAGGAAGTTGCCGTGCGCGAAATTCACCACGTTACTGAGATTGATGATCAGCGACAGGCCAAGTGCCATCAGCACGTAGAACGCACCAACGATCAGCCCGTTGGTGAGATTGAACAGGACGAGTTGCAGCATTTTCCAGATCCGAAAGCGGAGTACGAAGAAGAACGCCGCGCGGTTGGTGCCGCGCGGCGCATTGTCATTGGCCTACGACGGCCAGGCGATCTTGCAGCCCGTCGCCTCGACAGGCCCGGCGGCCTTCTCGCCGGTGACGGTCTCCTCGATCTTGAACAGATCGTCGGGTCCGCCGGGACCCGGCGGGTGCACCTGGCCGACGAAGATGTCGCTCATGAGCTGATGATCGCCGGCGCGGTATTTGATCTTGTCCCGGCATCAGAGCCACTTCCGGCGGAAGCTCCAGGTCGGAGAGCGCATGCGCCATCTTCACCGCGTCGAGTGACTTCGCCTTTTCTGCCGCCAGCTCGCGCGGCATTGAGCGAAACATAGGACATCCAGTGGCGCGCCGTCGGCTTCTTGCCGCCGATCGCGGGCGAAATCGCGTCGACGAACTGCTTCACCAACGGCTGGTCCGGCTGGTTCCAGTACCATTCCATGCACCACCAGCCGGTCTGGGCTTCCTTCGGCACGGAGCGCACCGACTCGATCTCGAACAGCGCGCCGCCCAGCGCCATGTCCTTGTTCATGCCGAACTGCACGAATTGCTTCATGCAGTTGATCTGGGCCGAGCCGCCCATGTTGTTCAGCAGCACGTCCGGCTTGTAGGCCTTGGCCTTGATCAGCGTGGCCGAGAAGTCGGAACTGGAGATCGGCAGCATGTCGCCCTGGTAGACGCCGCCGAGCGCGGTCAGGTTCTTGACGAAGTTGGCCTGCAGCGTCTGGCCGTAGGCGTAGTCCGGCGTGATGAAGAACCATTTCTTGCCGAAGCGCTTGACCAGCTCGCCGGTGACGGCGGCGGCGTCCATCGCCGTGGTGTTGCAGGTGCGGAAGGTGTTCCACTTGCAATCCTTGCCGGTGATCGGGTCGGTGTGGCCGCCCGGGACGATGTGGAAGACCTTCTTTTCGCTGGTCACGCCCATGATGGCGTAGGCGATGCCGGAGTTCACGTCGCCCATGATCATGTCGACCTTGTCGCGCTCGATCAGCTTGTGGGCCTTCTGCACGCCGGTGCCGGTATCGTTGGCGCTGTCCTCGACCAGAAGCTCGACGGGCCGGCCGAGAATGCCGCCCTTCTTGTTCATCTGCTCGACCGTCCACTTGGCACCCTCGACCTCGCTGACGGCCAGGGCGGACAGGCTACCGGTGATCGGGATCGATGAAGCCGATCTTCACGGGCGTTTCACCGCGCGCCTTGATGATGAAGGGGCCGGTGAATTGAAGGCCGCCCACCGCCGCGGCAGCGGTCAGGAACTTGCGGCGAGGCGTGGTTAGCCTGATCTTATTACTCATTGACTGGTTTCCTCCTGGCTTGCAGATCCCGCAGTGCTTAGGTGCACGGCGTCCCACTCGCCAGACGATAAAGATTGCGGCGCAGCATACAATCCCTGCCTGGCCAAATTCTTTAGGGGTGGTGCTTTGCCGCGGAGGGTGATTTCGGGAAAGCTGTGGGCGCTCAGTGGAAGCGCACTCATTATCCAACAAGTTGATGTGGTTCAGGACGGAGGGCAATCATGGCCGACGACAGGACGAAAATGAGGACGCAGATCTCCAGCAAAGGTGGCTTTATCGCGGCCCTTGACCAGAGCGGCGGGTCGACGCCGGGCGCGCTCCGCCTCTACGGCATTCCGGACAGCGCCTATAGCGGCGAGGCCGAGATGTTTCGGCTCATGCACGAGATGCGCGTGCGCATCATGACATCGCCCGCCTTCACCGGCGCAAAGATCATCGCGGCCATCCTTTTCGAACGCACGATGGACGGCGACGTTCGCGGCAAGCCCGTTCCCACTTTCCTGTGGGCAGATCGCGGCGTCGTTCCCTTCCTGAAGGTCGACAAAGGGCTCGAGGCCGAGAAGGACGGCGTCAGCCTGATGAAGCCCATGCCCGGGCTCGATCCCCTGCTCGAGCGGGCCGTCAAACTCGGCATCTTCGGCACCAAGATGCGTTCGGTCATCAACCTGCCCTCGAAAACGGGAATCGCGGCAATCGCCGCCCAGCAGTTCGAGGTTGGAGCGCAGATCGCCGCGCACGGGCTGATGCCGATCCTCGAGCCGGAAATCTCGATCAAGAGCCCCGACAAGGCCGGTGCCGAAGCCCTTCTTCGCGCCGAACTGATCAAGGGACTCGATGCCTTGCCGGCAGACAAACAGGTGATGCTTAAGCTCACCATACCCGAGGCTCCGGACTTCTATTCGCCGCTGATCAATCACAAGAAGGTGGCGCGGGTCGTGGCGCTCTCCGGCGGCTACACGCGGGACGACGCCTGCCAGCGCCTCGCCCGCAATCACGGCATGATCGCGAGCTTCTCACGCGCCCTGACGGAGGGTCTCACCCGCTCGATGAGCGACGCGGAATTCGACGCGGCGCTGGCCAGCGCCATCGACGAGATCTTCCGGGCCTCGACCGTGAAGGTTTGAGTTCGGACCGCCAGCCAACATGGGAGGCACCATGCCGAAATGGCAGTACACCAAGGGACTCCACGACCTCGGTACGGGCTGCTTCGCCTACCTGCAGCCCGACGGCAGCTGGGGGTGGAGCAATGCCGGGCTGATCGTCGATGGCGACCAGACCCTGCTGGTCGACACGTTGTTCGACCTCCAGCTGACCGGCGACATGCTGGGCCAGATGCGTGCCGCGGTGCCGGCGGCCCAGTCGATCAGCCGCCTGGTCAACACCCATTCAAACGGAGACCACACCTTCGGCAACCAGCTTGTCGCCGGCGCCGAAATCATTGCTTCCCGTGCCTGCGCCGAGGAAATGAAGGAGCGGCCGGCCGAGGAGCTCGCGGCCATGGAGCGCAACTGGCGCCAGCTCGGCGAGGCCGGCGCCTTCCTCCATGAAGTGATGGGCCGCAAGTTCAAGTGGGACGACGTCAGGAACACGCCGCCGACCCGGGTATTCGACGACGAGCTGCGGCTGCAGGTCGGCGACAAGGAGGTGTTGCTCAAGAATGTCGGGCCGGCGCATACGCGGGGCGACGTTCTGGTCCACGTGCCGCAGGACCGCACCGTCTTCACCGGCGACATCCTGTTCGTCGAGGGCCATCCCGTGCTGTGGGCCGGCCCGGTCGACAACTGGGTGTCGGCCTGCGACCAAATCCTCGCCTGGGACGTCGAGACGGTAGTGCCGGGCCACGGTCCGATCACCGACAAGCGCGGCGCGCAGGCGATGAAGGATTATCTCCTCTACATCAAGCAGGAGGCGCGCAAGCGCTTCGACGCCGGCATGCCGGCCTTCGCCGCGGCGCGCGACATCGCCCTCGACCGCTTTTCGGGCTGGGGCGACGCCGAGCGCATGGTGGTGAACGTGGCGTCCCTCTACCGCGAGTTCGGAGCGACAGAACCGCTCAACGTGTTGCAGCTCTTCGGCGAGATGGGCCGCTTCCACGCCGAGCTGAGGGCCCGGGCGACCGCTCATGATCACGGCCACCAACACGCGCATTGAGGCCGATGGCGACCAAATTCCTCCTCGATGGCCCGGCCGGGGCGAAATGCACAATCCTGCTCGCGCACGGTGCCGGCGGCGCAATGGATACGCCGACAATGACGGCCGTCGCGAAAGCGATGGCGGACGCGGGCTTCCGCGTCTCACGCTTCGAATTCGAGTACATGGCCGCCCGCCGCCACTCCGCCGCCCGCAAGCCGCCGCCACGCGCCGAAACGCTCTGCCCGGAATACCTCGCCGCGATCGATGCGCTCAAGGCCAAGGGTCCGCTGATCATCGGCGGAAAATCGATGGGCGGCAGGATCGCCAGTATGATCGCCGACGATCTCTTTGCCGCCGACCGAATCGCCGGGCTGCTATGCCTCGGATATCCATTTCACCCGCCGGGCAAACCCGAGCAGCTGCGGACCGCTCATCTTGCAAAAATGAAGACACCCGCCCTCATCGTGCAGGGAACACGCGACCCCTTCGGCAGCCGCGCGGAGGTAGAGACCTACACGCTGTCGAAGCTGATAAAGATCCTCTGGCTGGAAGACGGCGACCATGACCTGAAACCGAGGAAGCGCATATCGGGCTTTTCGGCAGAGGATCATCTTCGAACTCTTGCCGAGAAGGCCGCGGTCTGGGCTGGGAAGATCGCGGCTTAGTGTCCTGATTCGGAACGTGGGTGATTTGCCCGGCGCTTGAGCCCCGTTGTCATCCCAAGCGCAGCGAGTCATTCGGGCAGAACGATCAAAGGTCCCTCGCTGCGCTCGGGATGACATCGGGTTTGACGGATGCGGCTTCGCCAGTGGTGGGCACGGGCACCGTCTTTGTCGCCATCCTTCGAGACGGCACGTCGCGCCTCCTCAGGATGAGGTGGGTCGGTTTGGGCGGACGCCGCTCCAGGATGAAAAAGGACGAGTTGTTCGCACCCCTCCCGCTAACCCTTGCCCTGATGGTGACCCCGGTTGGTCGTGTTCTGGCTGACATTGGCATGGTCGCCCTGCTCGCGCTGGTTGGCATTCGGGTCGTCGCGCTGCTTGTCGTCAGGGGTGATCTTCGGATCTGAGCCGGGGCCTTTCGGGCTTCGATTTGCCGGCGGCACGGGCGGTCGCTTGGCCATGATGCTTCTCCATTGCGAGGGATCAACCAACTTAACGTCGCGAGCCGGCTTGGCGTTGCCCGAAGGACAATATGGCACCCGAACGATAATAGCTCACGCTTCGCGACGATCCCCGAAGAGATAGTCGTCCGGCAGTCCGAGGCGCCGACATGCCTGCACGGCCGGGCTCGAACGCAGCAGGATGCGATCCGACAGCGCGCCCGCCTGGCGCACCAACAGCCGCTCCCACGCGCGCAGCCCATGCGCCGCCGTCAGGCCGAGACGCTCGCGCACCCATTCGGGCGTCATGTCGACGGCAGCGCGTACTAACAGGCGCTGGAACGGCCGCAGGATGGCCGGAAAGACCGGGGCATGGCGCATGATGTCTAGGAACTCGAAGACGATCGGTGACGGCTCCAGGCGATCGCGCAAGGAATCGAACAAGGCGTGCAGCTCGGCTTGGGACGTCGGCATGTCGAGCGCGCCATAGAGCCGTGCCGCCGGCGCACCCTCGCGATAAAGCGCGTCGAGCTCCTCGCGGCGGAGCGGCCGGACATAGCGGCTGAAAGCTTCGGCAAAGCCGTAACCTGCGGTCGCCTGAACCCAGGTCAAGAGCCGCACGTCGTTGGCGTGGTAGGCTTCGCCGGCAGGCGTCGCTCCCCTCACCTTGTCGTGCATTCGCACGACACCCGCGATCATTGCCTCGGCAACGCTCCGCGCGCCATAGACGGTGACCATCGCCGCGAGCCCGGTGCGCTGCAGCCGGCGTACCGGATCGCTGCGGAACGAACTGTGTTCCCAGACACCAGTGCGCACGGCAGGCTCGGCCAGCTCCAGGATCACCGCCGCCACGCCGCCAATGAACAGGGCAATGGGATTCTTGAAGATTTGCCAGGACACCGAGTCCGCCGCCACCAGCGCCGGTTCACCTTTCGGCTGCGTGAAATCAACCGCGGGGCCGCGTGGTGACTGGATCAGCCCGCGCGCCGCGGTGTCGAGGAAGGGGAGCACGAGAGTGGCCATGCAACTTCATATGGGAAGTCATCGGCAAACCCGCCAGCACGCTATTCGGTGAAACACGCCTCCCGGGGTGAGCGGCTGTCGAAGCGGATGGCGCGCTCGGTCCGCGCCAGCTCACCAGCTCCTCAGGCGACGGAGCTGTGGCGTCTTCTTGTGCTGGTTTTCGTCCATCCTGCCCAGCAGCAAGTCGAGCTCGTCGATCGCCTCGAACAGATAGGGACCCTTGTTCAGCATGACGCATTCGGCCCGGGCGGCCATTGCCGCGTCCGTCATCTCGCCGCGCGACGGCCTGCCCTTCTGGACGAGGCGCTCGAGGACCTGCGTTGCCCAGATCACCGGTATGTGGGCGGCCTCGCCGATCCAGAGTATTTCCTCCTGCATTTCGGCGGTTCGCGCGAAGCCGATCTCAACCGCAAGATCGCCACGAGCGATCATGATGGCGGTCGGCTGCCGGCCGGCCGCACGGACGACAATATCGGGCAGGTTGTGGACCGCCTGCGACGTCTCGATCTTGAGGATCAGCGACAGCGTATGCCAGTCGTTCGGCCGACGCTGCGCAAGCGCATCCTGGAGCATCTCGACATCGGCGGCGGATTGAACGAACGAGAAGCCGATACCGTCGGCGTGGGCGACGATGAAATCGAGATCGACGCGATCCTTGTCAGTCAATGCCGCGATGTTCAGGTGGGTGTCGGGGAAGTTCAGGCCCTTCTCGGGCTTCAGCCGCACGCCTTTGATGGCCGCCGATGTCACCCGCGCAAGCCGCCCCCAGGTCTCCACCCGCTCGACCTCGGCGCCCAGCTTGCCGTCATCGACGTAGACACGATCGCCCGCCTTCACCGCGTCCAGCGCCTCGGACGACGTGCACTCGACCGCAAAATGCTCGTGCTCGAGCCTGATGCGGTCGAGGCCGCCGGCCGGGACGATCGCCAGCAGCGCGCCCTTGCCAATCCGTTCCCGTTCTCTCGGCAGGCGCACCTCGCCGGTCCGGATCTTGGGGCCTGCCACATCCATCAGGATCTTGAAGCGCCGGCCGGTCGCCTTCTCCGCCGCGCGCGCATGACGGATCATGCGTTCCCAGCGGTCGGGGCCATCATGCGCACAGTTGATGCGCACGGCCTCGACGCTGCGTTCAGCAAGTCCCTGCATGAACGCAGGGTCGTCGGCCGCCTCGGTCGGACAAGTGACGAGGAGTGCGGTCGGCCGGGACGAGGCCGGCGTGCCCAGAAGCTCGTGCGTACGTTCGACCAGGCGCCGCTCGCCAGCGAAGAAGGTCTCCGCGGACGGTCCCTCTTCGGGCGCAAGGCCGGCAAGCGCGGCAAGCGCGGCCTTCACCGCCATAAGCGTCGGCAGAACCCTGCTTTCCAGACGGCCCAGCGACGAAAGCCCGAGAGCCATCAACGGCCGCTGCAATTCCCGGAGATCGCGACGGCGCAGAGCCATGTAGGATGCAAGGTTCGCCGAGCTTTGGGCGAAGCCCGCGCGCACCACCCAGTCTGCCCACACGGCTGTCTGCCCGTCGCCCTCGCGACGGACGTCGGCGATCAGCGCGTCGATCTCCCGATGAAGTCTTGCCGCCTCGGCCATGATGATGCGCTCCGCCGCAGTACGCTCGGATGAAGGTGGGTCGACGCTACCCTATCTGCCGTCCGGGTCAGTCCGGTGACAATCGTCTTCAAAGCATGCCCGGGCGAAACAGCGAGCGTCGGCTGATCACCTTGCCGGACACCACGAACAGTCCATCGCCAGTGTAGTGCAGGGTCTCGGGATGCTTCGGCACCCCGGCGACGTGCGCCTTCACCACCTCGAAGATGAAGAAATTGTACTTGTCGACCAGCGCATCGTCGTGAAGGCGGCATTCGAAATTGGCATGGCACTCGCGGATCAAAGGGGCCCCCCTTGTCGGCCGTGTCGGTGCTGCGGCCGAACGCGCAGAACTTGTCGACCGCGGCGGCCGATGCGAACCACCGTATCGGTGAGTGCCGTTGTCGGCAGATTGATGACGCACCGCCGCTGCATCGGATCATCTCGAAGCTGTGATTGCCGCCGGCATTGGCATGGCAGACTCGACCCCGGCCCGCCATGTCTGCCTTGGCACCGGCCGGCATGGCTCGCCGATGTCTGGGCGACCAGCCTTGCCAGCAAGAGTAAGGTGGCCGCCTCCCTACGCGCAACGTCACCGAGGCCAGGAAAAAGACGCGCCTTATTGTCCTGGGCCTCGGTGTATGCTTGCCACGACCGACGACGACGCAGGCAAGGGGAAACGGGATGGCGAACTACGACGCGATCATCATCGGGACCGGGCAAGCAGGCCCTTCGCTCGCCCGCAGGCTGGCCAGCTCGGGCATGAAAGTCGCGATCATCGAGCGCGGTCGCTTCGGCGGCACCTGCGTCAATACCGGCTGCACGCCCACCAAGACGCTGGTCGCCAGCGCCTACGCCGTGCATCTGGCGCGGCGCGGCGCCGAGTTCGGCTTCAGCACCGCGGGAGACATCAAGGTCGACATGAAGCGCGTCAAGGCACGAAAAGACCACGTCGTCGGTCTCTCCAACAGTGGCGTCGAACGATCGCTCACGACCCTCAAGAACGCCAGCGTCTATCGCGGCCACGCGCGCTTCGTGTCGTCCCAAGAGGTCGAAGTCGGCACCGAAATCCTCGGCGCCGACCGCATCTTCATCAATGTCGGCGGCCGGGCAACGGTGCCCGACATGCCGGGCCTGGACGGAGTGGAGTATCTCACCAACAGCTCGATGGTGGATCTCGATTTCCTGCCGCGGCACCTGTTGGTGGTCGGCGGCAGCTACATCGGACTCGAGTTCGGACAGATGTATCGCCGTTTCGGCAGCGCGGTCACGATCGCCGAGATGGGGCCGCGCCTCGTGGCACGCGAAGATGAAGATGTCTCAGCGGAGCTTGCGGCGTTCCTCGCACGCGAGGGCATCGATCTGCGCCTGAACGCCAAATGCATCACCGTCTCAAAGCGGGATGGCGAGATCGTCATGGGGCTCGATTGCACCGAAGGGCCTCCCGAGGTCGCGGGTTCCCACCTGCTCCTGGCGGTCGGAAGGCGACCCAATACCGACGATCTTGGACTCGACCGCGCCGGGGTCCGGCGAAATGCCCGGGGCTACATCGAGGTCGATGACGAGCTCAGGACCAATGTGGCGGGCATCTGGGCGCTGGGCGACTGCAACGGGCGCGGCGCCTTCACTCACACCGCCTACAACGACTATGAGATCGTGGCGGCCAACCTGCTCGATGGCGATCGGCGGCGCGTCAGCGATCGCATCCCCGCCTACGCGCTCTACACCGACCCGCCGCTCGGCCGCGCCGGCATGACGGAGACAGAAGTTTTGCGCAGCGGCCGCCGCGCGCTCGTCGGCAAGATCGCCATGGCGGACGTCTCGCGTGCTTTCGAGAAGGGCGAAACCGACGGCTTCATGAAGGTGCTCGTCGATGCGGAATCGAAGGAAATCCTGGGGGCGTCGTTCCTGGGCACCAGCGGCGACGAGGCCGTCCATTGCATCCTCGACATCATGTACGCCAAGGCGCCCTACACGGTCCTGCAACGCGCCGTGCACATCCATCCAACGGTCGCTGAGTTCATCCCCACCCTCCTTGGCGAACTCACACCGCTGACCGCGCAACACGCGTAGGCAAGCGCCACTGCCATGGCGGGTCAATTTCGCACGATCTCGAATCTCCGTTGAGACGCTACGTAGCGTAGTGTTAATCTCAGGTAATCCAGCACTGACTGGTCGACCCGGAGGAGACGGCGCGACATGCGCCGGAGTGGCGACGTTCCGCGACAACCTGACCGACAATAGGAGGGAATCCTTGACCCAACATCCGTATGACGAAACCGAGGGCTTCAAGACCGGCCGCGACGTATGGTTCGAGATGCGCGGCGCCAAGGTGGCGCAGGCGGCACTGGACCAGGCCGCCCAGAACGAGATGACGCGCGACCTGCGCCAGTTCCTCTTCGAGCATTGCTTCGCCGCAACCTGGGCGCGGCCGGGGCTGGAGCGCATGACGCGCAGCATCATCACCATCTCCGTCCTTCAGGCGCTGGGCCGCACCGAGGAGCTGAAGTCGCATATCCGCATGGGCATGAACAACGGCCTGACGCGCGACCAGCTCAAGGAGATCTTCCTGCATGTCGGCGTCTATGCCGGCGTGCCGACGGCCGTGGCCGCGGTGCGCGCGGCGATGGAAGAGTTCGAAGCCCAGGAAAAAGCCAAGGCGAAGGGGTGAGTTCATGAAGATCGGGTTCATCGGCCTCGGCACCATGGGTGCCTTCATGGCCGCCAATCTGCAGAAGTCACAATACAAGCTGGTGGTGACCGACATCCGCCGCGACGCGGCCAAGCGGCATATCGAGAACGGCGCCGAATGGGCCGATACGCCCAAGTCGGTCGCCGAGCAGTGCGATATTGTCTTCACCAGCCTGCCCGGCCCGCCGGACGTGGAAAAGGTCGTCTTTGGCCCGGATGGACTCTTGGCCGGCGCACATGCCGGCATGGCCTATTTCGACCTCTCGACCAACAGCCAGGCAATGGTCCGCCGGGTCAACGCAGCATTGGCCGAAAAGAAGGCGTTCGGCTTCGACGCGCCGGTGTCGGGTGGCCCGAAGGGCGCGGAGACCGGCAAGCTCGCCATCTGGGTCGGCGGCGACAAGGCCCAGTACGACAAGCACAAGAAGGTGCTCGATGCGATCGGCGACCAGGCGGCCTATATCGGCCCGATCGGCAGCGCTTCGGTCGCCAAGCTGGTGCACAACATGGCGGGCTACGCCATCCAGACCGCGCTGGCCGAGGTCTTCACCATGGGCGCCAAGGCCGGCATGGACCCGGCGGCGCTGTGGAAGGCCGTGCGCCAGGGCGCGCAAGGCCGTCGCCGGACCTTCGACGGCCTGCCCCGCCAGTTCCTGGTCGACAAGTATTCGCCGCCGGACTTCGCGCTCAAGCTGGCGCACAAGGACGTCTCGCTGGCGGTGAACCTGGGACGCGAACTCGGCGTGCCGATGCGCCTCTGCAACCTCGTGCTCGAGGAAATGAACGAGGCGCGCAATCGCGGCTGGGACGACCTCGACAGCCGCTCGCCGATGAAGCTGCAGGTCGAGCGGGCCGGCGTTAGCATCAAGTGCGACCCGGCGGAACTCGAGTCGATCCTGGCGGCCGACCAAGTGAAGTGAGCCAGGCAAATCTTGCCTCCCCCGCTTTGCGGGGGAGGTGCCCCGCAGGGGGCGGAGGGGGAAGGCCACACGGGCGATCTCCGAAAATTTCAGATCTGAAACTTGGAGGGATCTCGACTGGGGCTTTCCCCTCCGGCCCTGCGGGCCACCTCCCCCGTCTGACGGGGGAGGCGAATGAAAAGTGAAGAAAAGGGAAGAGACCGAATGACCAAGCGCGCGTTCGATAGGGCGTCATCCTCGGCACGGATCGGCCGCCGCGGCGTGCTCCTGGGCGCGCTCGCCGCACCGGCCCTGCTGCGGCCAGCTTGGGGAGAGAGCTTTCCCACCAAGCCCGTCCGCCTGGTCGTGCCCTTCCCGCCGGCCGGTGCGGCGGATCTGGTGGCGCGCCTGCTGGGCGAGCGCATGTCGGCCGATCTCGGGCAGACGGTGGTGATCGACAACAAGCCGGGCGCCGGCGGCAATATCGCCGCCGAGGTGGTCGCGCGCGCCGCCCCCGACGGCTACACGCTGTTCCTGGGCGGTGCCACCATCTTCTGCGCCAACAAGTTCCTGTACGGCAGCATTCCCTTCGGTCCGATCAAGGACTTTACGCATCTCAGTCGCGTGTCGATCGGCACGACCGTGCTCGTCGTCAACGCCCAGGAGCCATGGCGCACCTTCGCCGAATTCGTCGCCGCCGCGAAAGCAAATCCCAGCAAGATCGTCATGGCCTCGTCAGGCCAGGGCACGATCAGCCACCTCAGCCTTTCGAAGCTCATGCAGGCGGCGCAGATCGACATCACCCATGTGCCCTATCGCGGCCTGGCGCCGGCACTGAACGACCTTCTGGCGGGCTCGGTGAACATGATGTTCGACGGAATCCCTGCCCTGATCCCGCCGGTGCGCGAAGGCCGGCTGCGCGCCTTGGCCGTGGGCAGCGCCAAACGCGTCGAGTATGTGCCGGGGCTGGAATCCGTCCCGGCCATGGACGAGCTGTTGCCCGGCTCGGGCATGGACATGGAGTTCTGGTATTCCGTCGACGGTCCCGCCGGACTTCCGCCCGAGGTCACGGCGCGCCTGCAGGCGGCGGTCGTGCAGGCCGCCAAGCAGCCGAGCTACGGAGAACGCTTGCAGCCGCTCGGCTTCATGCCGATCACGGATTCTTCCCCCGCCGCCTTCACCGCCTATATCGAGGCGCAGACGCCGGTCTGGCAGGAACTGGTCCGCGTCTCCGGCGCGCGGATCGAGTAGCCGCGGCCCTGCCATGAGGACCGAGGCCACACGAATCGACGACGCAGCGCCCACCCTCGCGCAGCGCGGCCGGCCGCGCAGCGCCGCGGCGCAAAAGAAGATCCTGGCCGCCACGGCGAAGCTGCTGTCCGAGGGCGGCTTCCAGGCCGTCACGATGGAAGCGGTGGCGGCGCGGGCCGGGGTGGCGAAAACCACGCTCTATCGCTGGTGGCCGAACCGGGCGGCCGTCGCCCTGGACTGCGTCTCGGCCCGCATGGCGCCCATCGCCGATCAGCCTCGCGCCGGCAGCTATCGCAGGTGCTTCCAGCGCCAGCTCAAGGCCACGATCCGCCTGCTCAACGGCAAACAGGGCCAATCGATCCTGGCATTGATCGGCGCCAAGCAGACGGATCCGCCGCTGGGCCAGGCCTATTCCGAGCAGATCGCCCAGCCCCGGCGCGCGCAGACGCGGCGGATGGCGCAGCAGGCGATCCAGGCGCGCGAGCTCGCGCCGGGCACGGATCCCGACCTCTTCCTCGATACGATCTACGGGCCGCTCTACTACCGCAAGGTGGTTTCCGGCGAGCCGGTGACGAACAACTTCATCGACCGCATCGTCGATGCCGCCTTCCGGGCGTTCGCGCCCTCCGCCGCCGACCGCCGCGGCGTTCGCCGATCACGACGGGGACCGCGATGAGCCGGGAAATCTACGAAGTCTATGCCATCAAATATGCGACCCGCGGGGGCACGCGCAGCGCCAATTTCATCGGCGGCGATCCGCACGATGGACCGATGCCGATGGATTACTTCATCTGGCTGATCCGCAATGGCGAACGCACCTTTGTCGTCGACACAGGCTTCAGCGAGGCCATGGCTCGCCGGCGCAAGCGCACCTTCCTGCGCACGCCGAGCGCCGGACTGGCCCTGCTGGGCGTCGAAGCCGCGACCGTTCCCGACGTCATCATCACCCACATGCACTACGACCATGTCGGCACCTTCTTCGATTTCCCCGCCGCTCGGTTCCATCTCCAGGATGCCGAGATGAGCTTCGCCACCGGCCGCTACATGCGCCACGGCCGCTTCAACCACGGCTACGAGGTGGACGACGTGGTGGGCATGGTGAAGCTGGTCTTCAAGGATCGCGTTCACTTCCATGACGGAGCGGCGGAGCTGGCGCCAGGCGTGAGCGTGCATCACATCGGTGGCCATACGGCCGGACTGCAGTGCGTGAGGGTGGCGACGGAACGAGGCTGGGTCGTGCTCGCCTCCGACACCAGCCACTATTACGAGCACATGGAGACCGGCCGGGTCTTCCCCACGGCATTCCACGTCGGCGACATGGTGGAAGGCTACGACAAGCTGCGCGCCCTGGCCGAGTCGCCCAGGCATGTCATTCCTGGCCACGATCCGCTGGTGATGGAACGCTATCCCGCGCCCTCGAACGCGCTGGAGGGCATCGCCGTCCGACTCGATGTGCCGCCAGTGTGAGCGGGGAGGACGTCACGACCACAGCATGAAGGATCGAGACCATGGGCAAGCTAAGCGGCAAAGTGGCGCTCGTCACCGGCGGGGCGAGCGGGATCGGACGGGCGATCGTGGACGCGCTGGCGGCCGAAGGCGCCGACATCGGCATTGTCGACCGCAATGCCGCCGGTGCCCAGGCCGCTGCCGAGGAGACAGCCAAGCTCGGCGTCCGCGCCGTCTCCGCGGCCGCCGACGTCGGCGACGAGGCACAGATGAAATCGGCCTTCGGCGCCGTTACGGCGGCGTTGGGCGATGTCGACATCCTGTGCAACAACGCCGGCATCGACACGATCAGCTTTCTCGACGACATGCCCGTCGACATGTGGGACGAGATGATGCGGGTCAATCTGCGCAGCGTGTTCCTCGGCACGCGCCTGGTCCTGCCGGCCATGCGGCGCAAGAAATGGGGCCGCATCATCAACACCGCCTCCCAGCTCGGCCACAAGGGCGCGCCGCAGATGGTCCACTATTGCGCCGCCAAGGCAGGCGTCATCGGCTTCACCCGGTCGCTCGCCTACGAGGTCGCGCGCGACGGCATCACGGTGAATGCGATCTGCCCGGGCCCGATCAACACGCCGCTGGTGCAGGACATCCCGCAGGACTGGCGCGACGCCAAGCTGAACGAGCTGGCGATCGGCCGGTTCGGCAACGTCGAAGAGGTCGCCCCCACCGTCGTCCTGCTCGCCTCGGACGCGGGCTCCTACTACATCGGCGCCACCATGAACATGAACGGCGGCGACTACATGATCTGACGCCGGCGTCGGTTTGCTCCTGATTGCGTCAAGGAAGGTTCCCTACCGCTCGACCTGAGTGACATCGCGCACAGCGCCGCGCGCTGCGTTGGTCGTGAGCGCCGCATAGGCGCGCAAGGCCGGCGAGACAGGACGCTTCCGGTCGAGCGGTTTCCAGACGGCATTGCCCTTCGCCTCCATCGCCCGGCGGCGCTGGGCGAGCACGCCATCGTCGAGGTCGAGACGGATGGTGCGGTTGGGAATGTCGATCGCGATGGGATCGCCCGTCTCCACCAGCGCGATCAGCCCGCCTTCGGCCGCCTCCGGCGAGACATGGCCGACCGAGAGGCCCGAGCTTCCGCCGGAGAACCGGCCATCCGTCACAAGGGCGCACGCCTTGCCGAGACCTTTCGCCTTCAGATAGCTGGTCGGATAGAGCATTTCCTGCATGCCGGGGCCGCCCTTTGGCCCCTCGTAGCGGATCACCACGACATCACCCGGCTCGACTTCGTTGACGAGGATGCCGGCCACGGCGGCGTCCTGGCTCTCGTAGACCCGCGCCTTGCCCACGAAGGTCCGCATGGACTCGTCCACGCCGGCGGTTTTCACGATGCAGCCTTCGGGCGCGAGGTTGCCGGACAACACCGCGAGGCCGCCGTCGCGCGAAAAGGGATGCTGGGCCGAGCGGATGACACCCGTCTCGCGATCGGTGTCGAGATCCTGCCAGCGCGCCGACTGGCTGAAGGCCAGCTGCGTCGGCACGCCGCCCGGCGCCGCGCGAAAGAAGCGGCGCACCTCCTCGCTGTTCGTGCGGGTGATGTCCCAGTGGGCCAACGCATCGGCCAGGGTCGGCGCATGCACCGTGGGCAGGCTCGTATCCAAAAGCCCGGCGCGGTCGAGCTCGCCCAGGATCGCCATGATTCCGCCGGCGCGATGGACGTCCTCCATGTGGACGTCGCTCTTCGCCGGCGCCACCTTGCAGAGACAGGGCACCCGACGGGACAGGCGGTCGATGTCGGCCAGGGTGAAGCCGACGCCGCCTTCGTGCGCCGCGGCCAACAGGTGCAGCACGGTGTTGGTCGAGCCGCCCATCGCGATGTCGAGGCTCATGGCATTCTCGAAGGCGGCGAAGCTTGCGATGCTGCGCGGCAGCGCGGTCGCATCGTCCTCTTCGTACCAGCGGCGGGCGAGATCGACGATCAGGCGGCCGGCCTCGCGGAACAGCCTCTCGCGATCGGCATGCGTCGCCAGGGTCGATCCGTTGCCGGGCAGCGCCAGGCCGAGCGCCTCGGTCAGGCAGTTCATCGAGTTGGCGGTGAACATGCCCGAGCAGGAACCGCAGGTCGGGCAGGCCGAGCGCTCGACGGTGGCGACTTCGGCGTCGCTGTAGCGGTCGTCCGCGGCGACGACCATCGCGTCTATAAGGTCGACCGCGCGCTCGGTGCCCTTCACCACGACCTTGCCGGCCTCCATCGGGCCGCCCGAGACGAAGACGGTCGGGATGTTGAGCCGCATCGCCGCCATCAGCATGCCGGGCGTGATCTTGTCGCAGTTGGAGATGCACACCAGCGCGTCGGCGCAGTGCGCATTCACCATGTATTCGACGCTGTCGGCGATCAGCTCGCGGCTGGGCAACGAATAGAGCATGCCGTCATGGCCCATCGCGATGCCGTCATCGACGGCGATCGTGTTGAACTCCTTGGCGACCCCGCCGGCCAACGCGATCTCCTCGGCGACGAGCTGCCCCAGATCCTTCAGATGGACGTGGCCCGGCACGAACTGGGTGAAGCTGTTGGCGATGGCGATGATCGGCTTGCCGAAATCCTCGTCCTTCATGCCCGTCGCGCGCCACAGTCCGCGGGCGCCGGCCTGGTTGCGGCCATGGGTCGTGGTGCGGGAGCGGTATGTCGGCATAGGGGCCTCCGATGACAGGTCGGAGCCGGGATAGGCCACTTCCAGAAGAAGGTGAAATATATTACTCAGGCTCTATTAAGACGTACGGAATATGAATATGGACGTCCGGCAGTTGAGGCATTTCGCGGCGGTGGCAGAGACGCTGCACTTCGGACGCGCCGCCGACGGGCTCGGCATGTCGCAGCCGCCGCTCAGCCAGTCCATCATGGGCCTGGAACGGGAGCTGGGTGCGGCGCTCTTCGTGCGGACGAAACGAAGCGTGGCGCTGACGTCGTTCGGCGCGCAGTGGCTCGCGCACGTTCGCGCCGTGCTAGAAGGGATGAACGCCTTGCCCGAGGTCGCGAAGCGGCTGCGCGAGGGCACTGCCGGCCGTCTGAAGATATCGTTCGTGAGCACCGCCGATTACAGCATCCTGCCGGCCCTGGTGCGCCGCTACGCAGCGCTCATTCCCGACGTCGAGATCGCCCTGACCGAAGCCACGAGCGACGTGCAGATCGCGACACTGCTCGAGGGCAAGGGCCATGTCGGCCTCGTCATCCCGCCATCCAAGGCCAACTTGCCCGCGCCGATCGCCTATCTGCCGCTCGTGACCGAACCGCTGATCGCCGCGGTGCCGAAGTCCTGGGCACGGGACAAGAGGTCGGCTTTCTCGGCGGGTCGGCTCTCGCCAAAAACCGTGGTTGGCGCACCGCTCATCCTCTTCCCGCGCGAGAATGCGCCAGCCTTCCATGATCTCGTCACCGGCTATTTCGCCGCACACGGTGGCCAGGCGCGGATCGTCCAGCAGGCGATCCAGATGCAGACCATCATCAGCCTCGTCTCGGCCGGGATGGGCATCGCCCTCGTCCCGGCCTCGCTGCGTAACCTGGCGCGCAGCGGTGTCCTCTATCGGACTCTGGGCGGCACGGCGCCGCTCCTGGAGACCGGGATCGCCTGGCGTTCTGGCGATACCACACCGACGATCGGGCGATTCATCGGCATCGCCCGCGACATGCGGATCGGCGCCGGCCGCGGCCGCGGAAGCGCTGCTGTGACCCACACACGCAAATGATTGGCTCCCTCCGGATCGGGAGATCCTCGCTCAGCGCGTGGAGTCGCCGGTGTTCCTCTCGAGCATCGCCGCCCATTGCCGGAGCCTGGCGTCGGGCACCAGCGGAAAGCCGCCATAGTCCTGGTAGAGCTCGATCGAGCTCGCGCCGTACGAGACGCCCAGCCGGATCGTGCCGTCGAAATCCTTGGGCGTCGTCCGCCAGGTCTGGAATTCGATCTCCGGACCGAGCTGCTTCATCGTGGCGTAGATCCGGTAGAGCGGTCCCGGCAGCTCGGTATCGAGGTCGTGGTTGTCGAAGACGCAGCGCCGTCCGACCGTCTGGCGGCAGCCGCGCATGAGGCCTTCGGTGAAAGCCTGGTCGCCGTTGCCCTGCCCGTACGCGGTGCGCAAGGGATTGACCGACAGCACAAGCCGCGAGCGTTGCCAGGGGGCGTAATCGGCGACGGCGTGCGCGAGGCACGCCTTGTACGCATCCTCGGTGAAGCCCGCGGCCCGCAGCGGTGTCAGCACACCGTCCTGCATCGGGACGACGAACGGCTCGGCGGTGTAGGACATGCAACCGGTGATCGCCACCTCGCGGATCAACGGCCGATTGTCGAAGCGCGCGGCCAGTTGCTGCTGCAGCTCGGCCCAGGCCTGGCGATAGGCCGGGCTCCAGAAGCGACCGACCGAGCGCGGCTTGTCGTTGAAGGTCGTGTCGATCGGCGGGCCGCCCAGCGCCTTCGCCCAGTCCGGCGCCTCGAAGCCGCCCCACACCCGGAGCTTGACCGCGAGCGGCTTTTGCGGATTTCGCTCGTTATAGGCACGGACCTGGGCCAGCGCCCGGTCGATGACGTTGTTGGGGCCGATCTCCGAGCCGGGCGTCCGCTGCAACTGCTTCCAGCTGGCGATCACAACCAGCCCGCCGAAGATGCCGGGCTTGGCGTCGAGCGGCTCCAGCGTATTCACCGGATCGCCGCCGTAGCCGACGAAGCGGTAAGCGCCCATGGAAACCAGCCCGCGGATCGGCGGCTTGATGTCCTGGGCGTCCGCCTGCGCGGCCGACAGCAACAGCAGCCCGGCGCCGGCGAGCGTCCATCGGCAGAAGGCAAGCAGGCGCGCACATCCTCGGAGGATCATCCGCGCCGACACTAGCACGTCCGAGCGCAGGAACGGCCGCCGGGGTCTTATGGCGCCTTCTGCGCTTTTTCGTGCTCGGCCACGCCGACAGCCTTGAAGTCATAGGTCGGGTAGAACTCCGTCCGGTAGGCGCCCCACGCGGTGTCCTCGAGAACGCGATTGAGCTCACGGATGCGCAACGCGGGCAGGCGGAGCGTGATCACCTGGCCGATCCCCATCGCGACGTACCAGCTCATCACTTCCATCCCGGCCGGCGGAAAGGCCTTGTAGAATCCCTGCTTGGCGAGCTGTGCGTTGAGCTCGCCCAGCGGGCGGGACTGGTCGTGCTTCAGGAACACCGTGAGCAGGATGGCATTGTCCGGCGTCGCGGTGGCGCTGCCGGCCTGCGGCGCGGCCACCGTCTGCGCGCTGGCGTCCGGGACGCCTGAGACAAAATTCATCAACACGGCTGCCGTGGCCAACCACCGAAATGCGCGAGCCATCACGTGTCCCTTCCTGACTGCTGATGAGGCAGCCATATTCGGCCGCGCGAGCGCGGCTGACAATGACGCGTGCGTGCGCGCCAGCACCGGCAGCGCGGAGAGCGCCGCCTTCCCGCGCCGCGACCGCGGCCCTATCATTCGCCGTCAACCCCGGGAGGTCCTCCGTGCTCACCGTCACGCGCGACATGATCCTGCCCACCACTGTCACCGGTTCCTACCCGCGCCCGCTCTGGTTCGACCGCAGCCTGGCCGGACGGTCGTTCAAGGCGGCGCTGGGCGATTCACTGTTCCGCGAGCAGTATCTCGACGCGGTTGCCGCCATCATCGCCGAGCAGGAAGCCGCGGGGCTCGACATCGTGACCGACGGCGACAGCCGCTTCGATCTCACGGTGGGCGGCAAGTCGTGGTTCTTCTATCCCATCGAAAGGCTGGGCGGCATCGACGGCCACCGCGACACCTCGCGTGGATGGATGTCGCGCCACGGCCTGCGGCCCGGCAAGATCCTGTGGGAGGTCCAGGAAGCCTACCAGCCCGGCGTCGTGCGCAAAAAGCTCTCGCGCGGCCCGCTGGAATACACCGAGCTCTGGAAAGTGGCGCAGCGCCTGACCGACCGGCCGCTCAAGTTCGGCGCCATCTGCGCGCCGGCGCTCGCCTCGATGCTGTGGAACGAGTTCTACGACGACGACAAGGCGATGATCCTCGATCTCTGCGACATCATGAACGCGGAGTTCCGCGAGCTGGCCGACGCCGGCTGCCCGCTGATCCAGGTCGAGGAGCCGCCGCACCACAGCCGCGCCCTGCAGGAGGGCACCAGCGACGCCGATCTCGACTTCCAGACCGAGGCCTTCAACCGCCAGCTCAGCAACGTCAACGCCGAGATCTGGGTGCACACTTGCTGGGGCAATCCCAACCAGCAGCGCGTGCACTGGAAAGTGCCGAGTTACGAGCGCGCCCTGCCCCATCTGCTGCGGCTCACCTGCGATGTGCTGACCATCGAATGCGCCAGCTCGGACGGCCAGGACCTGCCGCTCTTCAAGCACATCAAGACCGACAAGAAGATCGCCATAGGCGTGGTCAACCATTGCAACACGGTGGTCGGACCGGCCGAGCACGTGGCGGCGCTGATCCGCAAGGCACTGGAATACATCCCCAAGGAGCAGCTGGTCATCAGCACCGACTGCGGCTTCGGCCGAGAGGGCCTGTCGCGACGCATCGCCTTCTACAAGTGCGTGGCCCTGGTCGAGGGCACCAACATCGTGCGCCGCGAGCTCGGCCTGCCGGAAGCGCGCGTGCGGGTGGCCGATCCGAAGCTGTGGTTCGCGGGGCGTTGAGCGCGGCAACGTGGCGCGCGCCGCGTGCTGGAGCGCAGCGCGAGCCAAGCGCGGATTGACAGCTGCGACGAAGCGACCAATCCTTCGGCATTCGAAGCCGAACGCAGCGATAAGAGGTCTGCGATGGACGCGTCGGTGCAAGGTCGGACAGCGTGGGCCGATCGCTTGCTGGCTCTGAGCGTCGGTCTTGCAGCCACGCTGGCCGGAAGCATGCCCGGCTTCCAGCTGATCTGAGAGATCCGCTTTCGCCGCTCGTGTCGGCCAAGGGGTCGATGCTTTGCTTTCGACGCGACTATTCGCCGGAAACATCTGGCGCAGCATCCGAAGCAGACGACCAGATCCGCCCTTCTCGCCTTCCAGGAGCAGGGCTTCGTCACCCTCGTGGTCACCGCGCGCATGGGCACCGCGAAGCGGATCGCGGCCAGCTGCGGCTGGCGGCAGGGCGCGGGGATCGATACCTCCGATCACAAGATGATCCCGGATTTCGACAAGCCAGCGGGGTTCGATTGCATGGTGACCGTGGGCAATTCCGCCCAGGAGGGCGGCTACCTCTTGGTCGACCCGGCGCAGGACGCGAAGTCCCTGACCGTGTTCCTGCAAAGTCCGATCTACGCCTACGACGGCAAGCCGGGCAAAGCCAAGGGCTCCTTCGTGGAGCTCGGCCCGGAGGACCGCACGTTCGCGCTCACGCGGATCGAGCCGAAAGCCTGCGCCTCGTTCAAGGCGGGAACGGAGTAGCCCTCGCCTGCAAAAGCGCTTGCTCGCGATGACGGTCGACGTGGCTCAGCAAGGCGTGAGGACAGGCAAATTTGTCCTTCGCACGCGAGAGCCGCAGGCTAAACTCCCCGCCCGGACAGATCAGCCCAGGAGTTCCGCGTGCCATCCCCTATTCCGCAACCGGTTACCGCGCCGCTCACGCGCGCCGCCATGTTTCTCGTGGTGACGATGAACGCCGGGCCGGCGGCGGACGAGGCCGTGCGCGGCCTGTGCGGCGACCTGTCCGGGCTGCTGCGCGCCATCGGCTTCCGCGACCTCGACGGCCGGCTGTCCTGCATCATGGGATTCGGCTCCGACGCCTGGGACCGGCAGTTCGGCGCGCCGCGGCCGAAGGAACTGCATCCGTTCAAGGAGATCCGCGGCGTGCATAACGCCCTCGCCACGCCCGGCGACATCCTCTTCCATATCCGCGCGATGCGCATGGATCTCTGCTTCGAGCTGGCGGCGCAGATCATGTCGCGTCTCGACGGCTGCATCTCGACGGCCGATGAGGTCCATGGCTTCAAGTACTTCGACGACCGCGACCTGCTGGGCTTTGTCGATGGGACGGAAAATCCCGTGGACCAGAACGCCCTCGACGCCACCATCATCGGCGAGGAGGACGCGGCCTTCGCCGGCGGCAGCTACGTGATCGTGCAGAAGTACCTGCATGACCTGAAGGCCTGGAACGCGGTGCCCGTCGAGCAGCAGGAAGGCTTCGTCGGCCGCACCAAGCTCTCCGACATCGAGCTGGCCGATGGCATCAAGCCCAGCTTTTCACACAGCGCCCTCACAACGATCGAGGAAAACGGCGAGGAGCAGAAGATCGTGCGCGCCAACATGCCGTTCGGTGAAATCGGCAAGGGCGAGTTCGGCACCTATTTCATCGGCTATGCCCGCTCGCCGCGCCGCACCGAGCAGATGCTCGAGAACATGTTTGTCGGCAAGCCGCCCGGCAACTATGACCGGCTGCTCGATTTCAGCCGGGCCGTGACGGGCACGCTGTTCTTCGTGCCGACCGCGACCTTCCTCGACGACGTCACGCCCGAGGCAGCGGCTTCGCCCTCGACCGACGGCGAGAGCGCAGCTCCCTCCGAACCGGCGCAGACGGCGGCCGATGGCTCACTCGGTATCGGTTCCCTGAGAAGGGACGCCGGACCGAAATAGCCCCTGCCGCGACAAAGCGCGCGGGCAGGCGGCTGATCAGAACACTGCCCTGGCAAATTTCCTGTTCGCACGCGACAACCTCAAGCTAAGCTCTGTCCGAACAGATCAGTAGGAAGCCACGCGTGCCGCCCACGAATCCCCAAGCGATCATCGCACCGCACACGCCCGCCGCCATGTCTCTCGTGGTGACGGTGAATGCAGGACCGTCGGCCGAAGCCGCGGTGCGCGGGCTGTGCGGCGACCTGGCCGGGCTCGCCCGGGCCATCGGATTCCGCGACCTCGACGGTCACCTGTCCTGCGTCATGGGCTTCGGCTCCGACGCCTGGGACCGGCTGTTCGGCGCGCCGCGGCCGAAGGAACTGCATCCCTTCCGTGAATTCCGCGGCCAGTATCCCGCCGTCGCCACGCCGGGCGACATCCTGTTTCATCTCCGCGCCGCGCGCATGGATCTCTGCTTCGAGCTGGCGGCCCAGATCATGTCGCGGCTCGACGGCTGCGTCTCCACGGCCGACGAAGTGCACGGCTTCCAGTACTTCGACGATCGCGACCTGCTCGGTTTCGTCGACGGCATGGAGAATCCCGTTGACCAGGCGGCCGTCGACGCCGCCCTCATCGGCGAAGAGGACGCGGCATTCGCCGGCGGAAGCTACGCCATCGTGCAGAAGTATCTCCATGACCTGAAGCGATGGAACGCGGTACCGGTCGAGGAACAGGAGAAGATCGTCGGCCGGGCCAAGCTGAGCGGCATCGAGCTCGGCGACGCCGCGAAACCAAGCTTTGCCCACAACACCCTGACGACCATCGAGGAAGGCGGCGAAGAGCTCAAGATCGTACGCGCCGGCACGCCGTTCGGCGAGGTCGGCAAGGGCGAGTTCGGCACCTATTTCGTGGGCTATGCCCGCTCGCCGCGCCGGATGGAGCAGATGATCGAGAACATGTTCGTCGGCAAGCCGCCCGGCAACTATGACCGGCTGCTGGATTTCAGCCGGGCCGTGACCGGCACGCTGTTCTTCGTGCCGACCGCGACGTTTCTGGAGGACGTGGCGCCCGGCGCCACGTCATCGGCCCCGACCGACGGCGAGACTGCGGCGCCGTCCGAGCCGCCACCCGCCGGGCCCCATGGCTCCCTTGGCATCGGTTCCCTAAAAAAGGAAGCCGGGCCGGAATAGCGGGCTCATCGCGCCGTCGTTGCGACCAGCAGTTCCTCCGCATTGTTGGGCGGTCGAAGGCCATCTTCCCGCCCCGCGAAGTAGCGCCGGGCCAAGGTCGCCGCCGACACGTGCCGCGCTTCCGCGAAGCCCGCGTCGCGCGCCAGCGCCAGCATCTCCGCCGGCGTGAAGAAACTTATGAAAGGCGTCCCGCTGGCGCGCGCGCCCTTCGCCGCCAGCTCGAGCCCGGGACGGACCTCGGGGTCCGCCAGTTCGAGCGGCAGCAGGAAGGTCGTGACGAGCGTCGAGCCCGGCGCCAGTACCGCGACCTGGCGCAGCATGGCCAGGATCGCCTCCTGGGTGAGATACATGCTGACGCCGCTGGAGGCCACCACGGCCGGCGTGCCGGCATCGAAGCCCGCGGCGGCCAACCGTTGCCACCACGTTTCCGTGGCCTCGAAATCGACGGGCACCAGCCGCAGCCAGTCCGGGATGCCGAAGCCCAGCTCGATCAGGCGCTGCCGCTTCCACGCCTGCGACCCTGGCTGATCGACCTCGAACACGTTCAGGCGAGCGGCGATCTCCGGCCGGCGCTGGGCGAAGCTATCGAGACCGGCGCCCAGGATGACGTACTGACTGACGCCACGACCGACCTCTTCCGCAACCAGATCCTCGATGAAGCGCGCTCGCGCGACGATGGAAGCGCGGAATGGCCGCGTAAAGTCGGGGTCCATGTCCCCACGGTCGCGCCAGCCCTCTTGCGGGGCCACCAGCCGGAGGCCGATTTCATCGTCGAGCACGTGCGGCGGCGCGTCGACCCGGACGTGCAGCGCCCGCCACAAGGCCACCCGCACCGCTGTGCTGTCCGGTGCCACCGCCTGCTTACGATCGACGATTGCGTTCATTTTCTCCGCCAGGTTGGAGGCTGCCAAAGTCGGTCCGACGAAAGAAGGGAACAACAAATAACATGATCGCGAACTGTCGGGACCGACCGATCTCCCGTCCTTGAGGCATGGCGGCGCGGTCCGAGCCGCTTGGCGGGCGCCCCCGTCGAAAACAACCGTCAGCTCTTTGGTGTCTTCGCAGCGCGGACGGCGCGAGCGGTCGCTCGCCCCGATGTGTTGAGGTCGGCGGCGGCACGAATGAGCGCCGTCAACGCCTTGTCATCGATCTTGTCGTCCTGATGGATATCGATGGCGCGCCTTGTGTTGCCTTCGAGGCTGGAGTTGAAGAGGCGCGAAGGATCCTCCAGCGAGGCGCCCTTCGCGAAGGTCATCTTCACGACGCTCTTGTAGGTCTCGCCGGTGCAAATGATTCCACCGTGAGACCAGACCGGCACGCCTCTCCACTTCCACTCCTCGACCACACCGGGGACGGCCTGCTTGATGAGACGGCGGACCCGGGCGAGCGTCTCGCCGCGCCAGTCGCCCAGCTCCTTGATTCTCCCATCGATCAGCCGGGAGGGGTCTTCCTCCTTCCCTGCTGTCGAACCGCTCGTCTTCTTCATGGTGTTTGTTTCATGGTGTTGTCGCCCTCTTCATGCTTGTCCCGCGACGTCAGTCTGGCCGCGCCAGGACCTGCTCGAGCTTCGCAAGGAAGCGCGGCCACCCGCTCCTGGCGCCCTGGTAGGCCTGCTGCTGGTCCGGCCGGAAGCCCACCTGCTCCAGGCGCAGGCGGGTCCCTGTGCTCGTCGGGGTAAGAGTCCAGGTGACGACGCTCTGCAGGCCATAGCCACCCCATGTGTAGGACAGCGTCTTGTTCGGCTCGACTGTCTGGACCTGGCAGTCGACGGCACCCCACTCTGCGCTGAGGCTGAAGCGATGGTTCACGACGGGCTTGAAGTCGTTCTTCATCAACCACTCCTCGATCAGGTGCGGCTGGGTGAGCGCACGCCAGATCTTCTCCGGCGGAAACGGTACCTCCCGTTCGATGACGACGGAGAGCGTTTCGGTGTCAGGCGCAACATCGGTCATTGGTCCATCCTTTTGAGAAGATTCTCGAGACCGTCCAACCGGCTTTGCCAGAAGCCGGTCATTTGGCTTGTCCAGTCGATCAGCGGAGCCAGCGCGGCGAGCTGCGCGCTGTAGTGAGTCAGGCGACCGTCGGGACGGTCGCGCACCAGCCCGGCCTGCTTCAGCACCCCGAGATGCTTCGAGACGGCCGGTTGCGAGACTCCGGCTCGAGCCGTCAGGGCCCCGACCGTCTGCTCTCCCTCGCGGCAGAGCCGCTCGAAAATGGCCCGCCGCGTCGGATCGGCGAGCGTTCGGAAGAGCACATCGTGTGCGTTCAGCATTTGGGATTTATAACCTGCGAGCTATTGAATACATATAACCGCGGAGATATGCATTGGTCAAGTGCGCTCACCTTCTCCACCGCCGTCGTCGTTAAAGGTGACGGACGTTCGAGGGAACACTAACCACCGGCGTCTTAGCGCGGCCTGCGCAGCCAGAGACTTACACCCAGGAAAAGGCTCCCGAGCGCCGTTGCGAACCATCCGATCAACCACACCAGGGCCATCAGTTCCAGGCGCGGCCAAACGGCCAAAGCCAGGCCGAAAAGAATCGCGCCCGATCCATCCACGGCCAGGATCCAGGGTCTGTCGACCGCCCTGCGCAGCTTCAGCGCGGCCCACACCTGCATCGCACCGGTGAGGATCGCCCACGTGGAAATGACCGCGGCCAGGTGTTGGGCGACCTGCTCGGGCGCGACCAGCACGGCGCCGGCGCAGACAATGCCCGCCAGCCCGATCAGGCCGAGCCACGCCCGTGGCGCGCCCGACTTCCCGCTCATCGCGGCAGCCAGGGCGAGAACGCCATCGACCAGGGAGTAGCCGCCCCACAGGAGCGTGAGCCCCGGCACGGTGAGCCTGGGCCAGAAGAAGATGAGGAGCGCAAAGCCGATCGCCGCCATGCCTCGCCGCAGCAGCAACGTGCGGTGACCGGCGGCCGCGTCGAGCAGCGGTGCCTCCTCGACGCCGGATGACTCCGCGATCGATGTCGGCAGCTTGCTCATGGGGCGTTCTCCGCGGCACGGCCGCCGCCGCAGCTGCTGAGCGCAACGCCGATGGCGATGCGCTTGTCACCGTCCGCCAGACAGCCGCGATGCCAGATACCAGCGAATGAGGCGCCGTCGATGGTCACGGTTCCGTGCCCGTTCGGCAGGCCGGCCACGTAGTCGCCTTGGTAGAGTTGGCCGGCTGGCCAGTCATAGCGACCGACCCCCACGCGCTTGCCACGCTCGAAGACGCCCTCGAAGCGATCGATCGGGCGGCCGTGCTCGTACCATTGAACGACGCCGCGCCCTTCCTTCAGGCTCGACACGCAGGCGCCCGTCCATCTCGCGCTATCCCCGGGGTCGGGGTGCCAATCCCACAACCGGCACCCGGCCTGCGGATCGAGATCCCAGCTGCCGTCGCGGCAGGGCGCTGTCCAGTTGATCGCCAGCGAATCCGGCTGCCCCCCATCGCACCCTTCGGCGCGGATCTCGGCGGCGGGGAGGGCCAGCGCCGGCACCAGGAGGATCAGGCTGCCGGTCGCAGCCGTACGGCCTGCCGCGCGGCCGCGCTTGCCGACGGCGATGCCGAAGCCCTGACGGGAGTTAGCCATGATGACAACTGACCTGCTGCAGCGGTTTTGTGAAGCCGCCGCCTCTCTCGCTACATCAAACCTCGCCCAACCGCGTGACGGTATGAGCCAGATCAAGGGCATTCACGAGTGCTCACTTCTATCGCGAGTCGGAAACCGCCCGCTTGGCGAGAGGGCCCGGCCTGTCTTAATCGTTCCGGCATCGATCGCGGGTGAGACTGGGTAAAGTCACTGACCAAATATTGGCAAGGCCCGCCTGTGCCACAGAATTGAACGGCGACCCTTCACAAGTGCCGCGCGCTCACATTCAACGCGGCTTCGCCCCGATGACGATCCGGATGGGCGCGTCCGTCGGACCCGGCGTTTGCGGACCGTCGAGCGCGCCGCGAAACCGGCGCCAGTCCGCCGGCCAATCTCCTTTCGTGGCGTTGAAGCCGGACGAGCGCAGTGCCTCCACGAGGGTGGACGCGGCCTCGACCGTGGCGGGATCGCTGCCTTCCTTGATCAGCACGACCACGCCCAGGATTCCGGCCACGCCCGTCCACGTCCATGTCTGCGGCGTCCAGCCGGCATCGCGAAGATCGGCACAGATCGTCAAGCCTGCTGCCCGGGCGTCGGATACCTGATCGAGGATGAACACGGCAGCCTTGGCGCCGGCATATTTCCGCAGGCTCGACACGATCGGCGTCGGCTGCGCGCCGTGACTCGCCGCGGCGCCTTCAGGAGCGCCCTCCCCCTCGACCCTGCCCGGGACCTGGACCGGGCGTGGCGTTTCTGTCGCGCTGCCCGCCGTCGGATCCGCCGCGCGCGCGGTGGCCTGCCTGACGAGCTTCCCCAGGTCGGCAAGTCGCTGTTGGATCTCCGTCGCATCGAACAGCGGCGTCCGCGCCTTCTCGCCGGCGGCTGCGCTCTCGCGTGCCGCCCGCTCATCGGCTGCACGTGCCGCCTGCTCGGAGGCTTCACGGGCCGCCCGTTCGAATGCCACCGCGCGTTCGCGCGCCGTGGCGGCTTCCTGTTCGAGCGCCGCCGCCCGCTCGCGCGCCGCGGACACTTCCTGTTCGAGCACCACCGTCCGCCCCCGCGCCGTGGAGACTTCCTGTTCGAGCGCCACCGCCCGCTCGCGTGCCGCGGCGACATCCTGCTCGAGCTGCATGGAATGCCCTTCCACGCCCTTGTATCGATCGATAACGGCATGTTCCTCGGCGCGCACGGCGCTGCTGAACCTGAACGACAGCCACGTCGAGATGCCGAGCGCCGCGACGGCGATAAGGGTGGCAATGAGACTTGCGATCACGGCTTTGTCCATGAACGCCGCCCATCCGCGAAGCTGATCGATATCCATGCTCATCGGTTTTCTGGAGCGCATCCCGGGGACGGTGGTCGTCATCGTGCTCTGCCCATGCGCGTTGCGGTGAAGAGGGCAATGTATCTCTTTGCCGTCGTGCGTCGCCTGCTCTTAATCAACAGGCGTGGACAGACCATTTGACGAATCGTCGCCCGGCGGGCGTCGGCCTGCTGTGATAAATATGTGGCGAGATCGGCGAGACTGTTAGTCGATGACCGCCGCCTCTTCGGGCGCCGCCGTCGAATAGCCGGGGTAGATGTAGTTCGAAGAGAAGGAGGTCGAGAGCATGAAACGCAGCACGGACCGCATCCTCACCACCCACATGGGCAGCCTGCCACGGCCGGACATGCTGGCCGACCTGCTGGTCGCCCAGGCCGAGGGCAAGCCGGTCGATGCCGCGCGGATCGCGACGCTGACCGACGAGGCGATGGATTATATCGTGCGCCGCCAGCTCGAAACCGGCATCGATGTCGGCAACGACGGCGAGATGCCGCGCTCCACCTTCTTCGGCTACATCATCGGGCGCATGTCGGGCTTCGGCGGCCAATCGAACCGCCGGCCGATTCTCGACATGCAGCGCTTTCCAAAATGGTGGCAGAACTTCCAGGCGCGCGGCACCCGCCGGCTCAACGTCTACGGCTTTCCGGCCGCGATCGGCCCGGTGCGCTACGAGAGCCTGGACAGCGGCCCGAACAGTGCAAGGGCCGAGCTCGACGCCTTCGCCCGCGCGCTTGCGCGCCAGACGCAGCCCTTCGCCGAAACCTTTGTCACCGCCGTCTCGCCCGGCTTCGCCGCCTGCTCGATGGAGAACCAGCACTACGACAGCCACGAGGCCTACGTCTTCGCGCTCGCCCGCGAGCTCAAGCAGGAATACGAGTTCATCGTGGCTGAGGGCCACCTGCTGCAGATCGATTCGCCCGACCTCGGTATCGAACGCGCCGGGTATTTTCAGGACGAGCCGCTGCCCAAGTTCATCGAAGCAATGGAGATGCATGTCGCGGCGTTGAACGAGGCCCTGGCCGACGTCCCGCCCGAGCGGGTGCGCTTCCACGCCTGCTGGGGAAACCGCGACAGCCCGCACGTGAACGACGTGCCGGCTCCCGACGTACTGCCGGTCTGCTACCAGGTGAGAGCCGGTGCGCTCTGCCTACCTTTCGCCAATCCGCGTCATAGCCACGAGGTCGACGCGTTCCGCACCCAGAAGCTGCCCGACCGCATGAGCCTGGTCTGCGGCGTGGTCGAGACAACGCACAACTACGTCGAGCACCCGCAGGTGATCGCCGAGCGGCTGGAGCGCGCCGTGCGCGCCGTCGGCGACCGCGAGAGGGTCATGGCCGGAACCGATTGCGGCTTCGGCACCATCGTGGGCGACACCCAGGTGTCCGAGGACGTGGTGTGGGCCAAGCTCGAGGCGATGCGCGACGGCGCGGCCATCGCCAGCCGGCGGCTCTGGGGTTGAAAGGTCGAAATCAGGGTTGAGGCCGCCCGACGGCGGACCTACCCTTGTGGCGTCCGCACGAGGAGATCCCCATGACCAAGGGTGTCGTTGTGCCGCCAGGCGGCGGCAAGCATCTCGAGGAAGCGTCGGGCCAGGCCATGTCCATGAAGCTGTTCGGTCGCGAGACCGGCGAGAGCGTGACACTGTTCGAGCAGACGGTGCCGGCCGGCTCCAAGAACAGCTGGCTCCATCTACATCGTGACAGCGACGAGATCGCCTGGGTGCTCGAGGGAGAGTTCACCTTCAAGATTGGCGACAAGGTGACGACCGGCGGGCCGGGCACCTGCGCCTTCCTGCCACGCAACGTGCCGCACGCCTGGAAGAACAGCGGCAGCCAGCCGGGCCGGGTCGTGTTCATGTATACCCCGGCCGGCGCCGGCCGTTTCGTCGAGGGGATGCTCGAGCGTCCGGCAGAAGGCGATCTCAAGAAGCGGCTCGAGGAGTCCGGCTGGGAAGTGCTCGGGCCCAATCCGCTCTAGGCAAAGTGAGTGGGTCGGCGGCCGTTCTGCACCAGGAGCGGACGTTCGCCCATCGCCCGGAGGCGGAACCTTCCCCAGGCAACCGCTCGGTCCTGGCAGAGGGCTGCTCGCGCTCAGTCCTCGATCGCTTCGACGCCAAGCCGCGCGAGATGCGCCACGCGGTCTTTCATCGCCTTCAGCTGCTCGGGCGGGTGTCCCTGCCAATCGGTGACTTCGCCGATGACCCTGAGCGGATCACGGGTTCGGTATGACTTCGTCGGATTGCCGGGGAATTTCTTGTCCGTCAGGTTGGGATCGTCTTCGAACGGGCCGGTGGGCTCGACGATGTAAATTCGGCCGCCTCCTTGCCCTGACGCCAGCTCGGCGCCCCAGATGGCGGCGTCCAGGGTGGCGGTCAGATAGACGTACGCCGCCTTCTTCCTTTTGCCGAAGTTGGAGGTGAACCCGGGTCTGATCAGGTTGCCCGCTTCCAAATCCGCCTTCGTGCCGTGATAAAACGGTTGTGCACCCGGTATGGTCATAGCCGCCATCGATGCTCCGGCGTCACAGTTTCATTGCAAATCGGCCATCTCGTACAGTGGGCGGATTTCGATCTCGCTCGGTCCCGGCATGGGATTGGGGCAGCGCTTCACCCAGGCGACCGCCTCGTCCATGTCCTTGACCTCCCAGAGCCAGAAGCCGGCGACCAGCTCGCGGGTCGCGGCGAAAGGCCCATCGATGACGGTGCGCCCCGAACCAGCGAACGCAATGCGCTTGCCGTCCGAGGAGGGCTTCAGTCCGTCGGCCATGCGTAGGATGCCGGCTTTGCGAAGCTCATCATTGAATTTGTCCATCGCCTTCATGGCCTCGGGCGTAGGGAGAAAGCCCTTTTCGCTGTCTTCGGTCGCTTTCACGAGCACCATTACGCGCATCGTCGTCTCCTTGCTTCCAGCCGGCTTCATCGGCCTGTCATCGGAACGACGAACGGCGTTTCCGGAAACCGACATCGTCCTGGAGATTTTTCGACGGCTGAAGCGCGAATGCCTCGCCAGGTCAGGAATCGCGATGGCGCAATAACTGAGAGGCCGATGCAGCGAGAGCCATGTACGCGCCATTTTACGCTACAGCCTGCTCGCTCTCCGAAGGCACTTTACACGGTTCGAAGATTGGGCGCAGATCGACTCTGCCGAGGTCGACGGAGAGGAGCAAGTGAGCGCCATCATGCGTTTTGCCGCGAGTTGCGTGTGCGGCGGCGTTGAGATCGAAGCGACGGGTGCGCCGATCGTAAGCAGTGTCTGTTACTGCACGGATTGCCAACGCGGATCGCGCCAGATCGAGAATTTGCCCGTCGCGGGTTCCGTCCGGGATGCCGACGGCGGCACGGCGTACATCCTGTTCCGCAAAGACCGCATCAAGTGTTCCAGAGGGGCGGAACTCTTGAAAGGCTACAAGCTGAAGGACACTTCAAGCACGAACCGGGTCGTTGCCACGTGTTGCAACTCGGCGATGTTCATGAATTTCGACAAAGGTCCTCATTGGATTTCAGCATACAGGGCGCGATTTCGGGGAGCCCTCCCGCCTCTGCAGATGCGAATTTGTACCAAGTCCAGGCCGGAGCAAGCCGATTTTCCAAACGATGTGCCGAATCACCCCGGCTATCCAGTGGGGCTGATCTTCAAGCTGCTCACATCACGGCTGGCGATGTTGATAGGCCGTTGAACCTGTGCAGCTGATTTTTCTCTGAATTCGAGGCATGACGGACTTGAGAATCGGTCGAAAAGATCCAGCGGCTATCGAAGACGATGGATTGCGATCGGCGGTCGATCATGGGCTGCGATACCCGGGGGACATCCAAGGCTGTTCCCCTCGCTCCAACTCGATCGTCCCGGGCGGCTTCGACCCGATGCCGTATGTGACCTGATCGATGATGCGGTCGGCGATTCGGCCCTGGAACGCTTGTTCGAACCGGCAGTAGCTGGCGCGGCATGCGTTGTGCCCTTTACTGCTAAAGATCCAAATGAGGATGCAGCCCATGGTCGCGCGCCCCTACGGTTCCTGGACTTCCCCGATCACCTCCGATCTCGTCGTGGCCGAGGCGATCCGGCTCGACCAAGTCGCGCTCGATGGCGACACGATCTACTGGACCGAGTTCCAGCCGCAGAAGCAGGGACGATGCTTCGTCTATCGGGCTGTCCCGGGTGGAGAGCCCGAGGCCGTGACGCCCGACGACGTCAACGCCTATAACGTCCGTACGCGCGTGCACGAATATGGCGGCGGCGCGTTCGCCGCGCAGGACGGCACCGTCTACTTCTCGAACTTCGCCGACCAGCGTCTCTATCGCCTGGATGCCGGCCAGTCCCCGCGCCCCCTCACCCCGACGGCGGCAGCGGCCGCACTGCGCTACGCCGACGGCGTGATCGATCGACGGCGCGGCCGCCTCATCTGTGTCCACGAAGACCACACCCGCCCCGGCCAGCCGGTCAACACGCTGGCAAGCGTCGACCTCTCCGGCGCGCAAGCACCAAAAGTCCTCGTCTCCGGCAACGACTTCTACTCGACGCCGCGTCTCAGCCCGGATGGCACGCACCTGGCCTGGCTCACCTGGAATCATCCCGACATGCCCTGGGTCGCGGCCGAGGCGTGGGTCGGCGAGGTCCAGGACGACGGCACGGTGGCCAGGGCGCACCGCATCGCGGGCGGGCCGGACGAAGCGGTGTTCCAGCCGCAATGGTCGCCCGATGGCGATCTCTATTTCGTGTCGGACCGCGGCAGCGGCTGGTGGAACCTCTATCGCGAGCGCGATGGCGCGATCGAGCCGCTGGCGCCGATGGAGGCCGAGTTCGGGCAAGCGCACTGGAACTTCGCCATGTCGACCTACGCCTTCGAATCGGCGGAGCGGATCGTCTGCGGCTTCGTCCAGGGCGGCGTGTGGCGGCTGGCCCGGCTCGATCTCCGGACCAAGCGCTTCGATCCGATCGCGCTTCCCTTCACGAGCCTCTCGCAGCTCCACGCCGGCCCGGGACGCGCCGTTTTCCTGGGCGGCTCGCCCTCCGAAGCGACGGCCCTCGTCGAGCTCGACCTCGGCACCGGGACTCACCGCGTCATCCGGCGCTCGGCCGTCCTGGGCGACGGATTGCGGCCCTATATTTCCGTCGCACGGCCGATCGCCTTCCCGACCGAGGGCGGCGAGACCGCGCATGCGCTCTACTACCCGCCGCTTTCGCCCGGCTTCACCGCGCCGGCCGGAGAGAAAGTGCCGGTGCTGGTCAAGAGTCACGGCGGACCGACCGCGTCGGCCTCGGGCACGCTGTCGCTGGCGGTGCAGTACTGGACCAGCCGCGGCATCGGCGTGCTCGATGTGAATTACCGCGGCAGCACGGGATACGGCCGTCCCTATCGGCTGCGGCTGGCGCGGCAATGGGGTCTCCTCGATGTCGAGGATTGCATCCACGGCGCGCGCTGGCTGGTCGAGGCCGAGGGCGCCGACCCCGCGCGCCTGATGATCAGCGGCGGCAGCGCCGGCGGCTACACGACGCTCTGCGCCCTGACGCCGGCCGGGGACAAGACTTTCAGCGCGGGCGCCAGCTATTACGGAGTGAGCGACCTTGCAGCGCTGGCGCGCGATACCCACAAGTTCGAGTCCCGCTACCTCGATTGGCTCATCGGACCGTATCCGCAGGATCAGCAGACCTATGCCGAGCGCTCGCCGATCAACCACCTCGATCGCCTCTCCGTGCCGGTGATCTTCTTCCAGGGAGCGGAGGACAGGGTCGTGCCGCCCAACCAGACGGAGCTGATGGTCGCCGGGCTGAAGGACCGCGGCATCCCGGTGGGATACTTCCTGTTCGACGGCGAGCAGCATGGCTTCCGCAAGGCCGAGAACATCAAGCGCGCCCTCGATGCGGAACTGTATTTTTACGCCGCGCTCGTCCTGCGTTCGGGACTGCACTTCTGAGAATCAGGCGCACTCTGCTGCGAATACTGCTGTCGCCGCTTTCGACATGCGACAGCAAAGTCAGGACGCAACCTGTCCCTGCGAGAAAGCCCCCTACTCCGGCGCCCGGTCGAGGATCGCCTGCAGTGTCTTCGCGCCCTGCGCGTCGGCTGGCGGCGCCTCGCCGGACTCCGCGATCCGTTGGCGTTGCGCATCCTCCCAGTGCCGGCCGTCGAAGAACCGCTTGGGCGTCAGGCTTGGCCCGTCGATATCGTCCAGGCAGCGGGCATTGACGCTGATCCGGTGCGGCTGCGCGCGCGGGATGTAGAAGGCGTGCATGCCGCACTGCGAGCAGAAGGTATGCTGCGCGACCCCGGTGCCGAAGGTGTAGGCCGTGAGCGCGTTCTTGCCGCGCAGCAGTTGGAACGTGGCGGGGTCGCTGCCCAGATGCAGGATGCCCTTCTTGGTGCAGATCGAGCAGCTGCAGTGGGACAAGAGGTCGAGGTCGACCTCGGCGCGAAACCGCACGCGGCCGCAATGACATCCGCCTTCCCGCGTTTCCATCATCTTCGCCTCCTCCTGCATGTCGCCACTTCAGCCGGCACAGTCTGTACGGCATTGTCGACCGGCCGCAAGGCGATCAAGCTCCCTCCGGGGAGGAGACGGAGTGATGACGGCACGCAAGATGCGGCTCGGCTTGTCGATACGCGGCCATGGCTATCACCCGGCCGCCTGGCGCCATCCCGATGTGCCGGCCGACGGCACGCTGCACGTCGAGCATTATGTGCAGAGCGCCCAGATCGCCGAGCGCGGCAAGCTCGACATGATCTTCTTCGCCGACGGCGCCGGCATTCGCCAGGGCGATCATCCGCCGGGCTCGCTGTCGCGGACCGGCCGCGACATGGTCGAGCTGGAACCGATGACGTTGCTGCCGGCGCTGGCCATGGTCACCAAGCCATGTCGGGCTGGTGACGACGGCCTCCACGACCTACAACGAGCCGTACAATCTGGCGCGCAAGTTCGCCACGCTGGACCTGATCAGCAACGGCCGCGCCGGCTGGAACGTGGTCGCCTCCTGGTCGGAGCTCGAAGCGCAGAATTTCGGGCTGGAGACGACGCTCGACTACGACACGCGCTACGCCCGATCCGCGGAATTCGTCGAGGTGGTCAAGGGACTGTGGGACAGCTGGGACGACGGCGCCCTTCTGTTCGACAAGGCGAGCGGGCGGTATTTCGACGAAGCCAAGATGCATGTGCTGGATCACCAGGGGCGCTTCTTCAAGGTGCGCGGGCCGCTCAACGTCGCTGGCATGCCGCAGGGCCATCCGGTGATCGTGCAGGCCGGCGCGTCCGAGCAAGGCCGCGAGCTGGGCGCCGCGACCGCCGAGGTCATCTACGCGATCAGCGGCTCGCTCGAGGGCGCGCGCACCTACTACGCCGACGTGAAGGGGCGGATGGCGAAGTACCGCCGTGAGCCCGACGATCTCAAGATCATGCCGGCGCTTTGTCCGGTCGTCGGCCGCACGCACGCCGAAGCGCAGGCGAAGTACGACGAGCTGCAGGCGTTGATCGACCCGCTGGCCGGCCTCGGCTCGCTCTACAGCGCGTTCGGCGACCTGTCGGGCTATCCGCTGGATGAGCCGGTGCCCGACGGCGCGCTGGGCAGCCGGGAGCTCCGCAGCGTGAGCGCCCAGCTCCTCGAGCGGGTAAAACGGGAGAAGCCCACGATTCGCGAACTGTACCTGCGGGCCGGCCTCACCGGCTCGGCGCGGATCGGCACGCCCGCCGACGTCGCCGATGCCATGCAGGAGTGGTTCGAAGCAGAGGCTTGCGATGGCTTCAACATCACGCCGGCCACCCTGCCGGGCGGCGGTGCGGATTTCGTCGAGCTGGTCGTTCCCGAACTGCAGCGCCGCGGGTTGTTTCGCACCGAGTACGAAGGCAGGACCTTGCGGGAAAACCTCGGCCTGCGCCCCGCAAGGAGCCGCTACAGTGCGGGCCGCCAAAGCCGGGATCGCAAGGCCGCGGAATAGGCCGACTGCCCGAACTCAAACGGATTGGGGTCCATACCGCCATGCCAGTCATCGACGTCCAGGTTCATCCCTTCGATCGCAATCATCCGGGCCGGCCGTGGGCCAGTCCCTCGCACGGCCTCGACTCTGCCACGGGCGAGGAGATGATCGCGGCGATGAACAGTGTCGGCGTCGACGGTGCGATCATGGTGTCGTCATTCAGCGCCTACGAATACGATCCAAGCTACGCGCTCGAGGTCTACAACGCCTTTCCGGACAAGTTTCGGGTGGTGACGCCGGTCGACGCGACCGATCCGGCGATCGACGATGTGGTGGCGAGGTGGGCCAAAACACCGGGCGCGCGCGGCATTCGCATACGCATGCGCGACGGCCTGCCGATGGACGCCGACCATCCCGGCCTCAGGCGCGCCTTCGCCGCGGCCGCCCGGCATGACCTGCCGGTCAATCTGCTGTGCTGGGGCATCCTGGACAAGGGCCTGCCGCACATCCGGCAGCATCCCGATACGGTGATCGTGATCGACCATCTGGGCCTGCTGCAGCCTTTTCGTCCGCCGGTTCCCGCCGACGTCTGGGCCGATCTGCCGAAGCTGCTCGATCTGGCTCGATATCCAAACGTCAGGGTGAAGATCAGCGGCGCCTGCACGATGTCGCACCAGCCCTTCCCCAACGACGACATCTGGGAGCCGGTGCTGCGGGTCATCGATGCGTTCGGGCTGGATCGCTGCATGTGGGGCACCGACTGGACCCGCACGATCGGCATGCTGACCTACGAGCAGGGCGTGGCACCATTCCGGGACACCAAGCGCTTGTCCGCGAGCGACAAGGCGGCGCTCATGGGGGGCACGGTGCAGAAAGTCTACAAATGGTGAGGTGGTCATGTTCCTCTCCCCCCTTGGGGGAGAGGTTAGGTGAGGGGGTGCGATACGAAGACTATCTCCTGCATCACCCCCTCACCCAGCCTCTCCCCCAAGGGGGAGAGGAGCATGAGGCCGCGCCTACGGGAGCGGAGGCCGCGATGTGTAACGGGGAGAAGGACAGATGAATCGTCTCGAAGGCAAAGTGGCGGTGATCACCGGCGCGGGTTCCGGCATCGGCCGGGCATCGGCCAGGCTGTTCGCAGCGGAGGGCGCCAAGGTCGTCGTGGCGGAGATCGACGCGACGCTGGGCGAGGCGAGTGCGCGCGAGGCCGGCGCCGGCGCCCGCTTCGTGCACACCGACGTGACCGACGAAGACAGTGTCAAGCGGATGGTGCAACAGGCCAGGGAAGCTTTCGGCCGTGTCGACGTCCTGCTGAATTGCGCCGGCGGCTCGCTGCGCGAGGACGCGCCGGTGACCGAAGTCGATCCTTCGGTCTGGGATCGCACCATCAATCTCGACATGAAGGGGCCGTTCCTGTGCTGCAGGCACGTCATTCCGGTGATGGTCGAGCAGGGCAGAGGCAGCGTGGTCAACTTCTCGTCGGTGGTGGCCTTGCGCGGCAACCACATCGCTCATGTCTACGTCATGGCCAAGGGTGGCCTGATCTCCTTCACCAAGGCCCTGGCGGGCGCCTACTCGCCCAAGGGGATCCGCGTCAACGCCATCTGTCCCGGCGTCGTGCTGACCGAACGCGTCAAGGGTCGCTTCTCCGGCGGCAACCAGATTCGCTTCGGCGGGATCGATAACATAGCCGGACAATACCCGTTCGCCGTCGGCCAGCCGGAGGACATCGCCAACGTCGCCCTGTTCCTCGCCTCCGACGAATTGCGCATGGTGAACGGCGCCGCGATCCCGGCCGAAGGCGGCTTCTCCGCTTATTAGACACCCCCGTCATCCCGAGCGGAGCCGCCCGAAGGGCGGCGCAGTCGAGGGACCTTGTCATCGCGTCGTCGACCAAACGAATAGGTCCCTCCACTTCGCCTCGCTTTGCGAGGCTCCGGTCGGGATGACGGAGGGAGTTGAACTCATCACGCCTTAGGCGTCGGAACGCCGATGGATTTCAGCCGGGCATGGGCGCGGCCGGCGCGCGCCTTCAGGCCATCGAGATAGGTGCTGACGTCGGTGCCGGGCAGGTTCAGTACCTTGCAGCCGAGCCGCCAGTACTCCTCGATCTGCGCCTCGGTTTCCGCTGACCCTCGGGCAAGTTTCTTATGCGCATTGCAGGCCTCCGCGATCCGGCGGACCACTGCTTTGAACGTCGGGTGCTCGAGCTGGAGATGAACGCCCAGGCGCGCGCTCAGGTCCGAATGACCGTAGGCGATCATGTCGATGCCCGGGACGGCGGCGATCGCCTCGACATTCTCCAGGCCCTCGAGCGATTCGATCGACACGCAGACGATGATGTTGGCATTGGCCCACGGCGCATACTCGGTCGCGTGACGACCGCCGAAGCTCCGGTATCCGGTATGCATGCCCTGCCCCGAGATGCCGCGATGGCCGATCGGCGGATACTTCGCCCCGCGCACGAGCGCGCGCGCCTCCTCGACCGTATCGATCTCCGAGACCTGGATCCCCATGATCCCCTGGTCGAGGATCGCCGGGACCAGATAGGTGAAGGATTTGTGGATCCGCACGATCGCCGAGACCTCGGTGGCCTGGAACCAACCGGCGAGATCGGCGATCGTCTCGAGGTCGAAGGCGCCGTGCTCGTGGTCGATCATGCAGTAGTCGAAGCCGGAAGCCTCGATGATCCACGGCACTCCGCGCGACGCGAACTCTTTTAAGCCGGTCCCGAGCGCCGCCCGCCCTTCGCGCACCGCCCGCCATATGCTGTTGTCTTTCATGGATCCTGAGGCTCCCATCCGCGACGCAGGGCCTGGAGTGTGACTCGGGTCCTGGCGTTCGAACAGGCCGCGGCGGCCACAAGAGCGCGCTCGGCAGTCAGCTTCCGCGTCCTGCCGCCTGCCATTCAGGTCAACGCGGGTGTTGGTCGGGCGCCGCGCGTTCAGCCACCTGGCGCCGGTCCCGCCGCTTTGGTTCCAGGGACTGCCAGATCTCGGCGTCGCGGCCGTAGATGTCGGCGCGAAACTGCGGCTTGCCCTCGACATCCGCGAACGCGGTCTCGTACACCACGAACACCGGCACGGGCTTCGGCAGGGCGCCCCAGGTCGTGGTGCCGGTCGCGATCGCCTGGTCGATGGCATCGACCGGTTGCTGCATCAGCAGGGCGGCCAGCTTCCGTGGATCTTCCACCCGGATGCAGCCATGACTGATGCGGCGGTCGTCGCGGCTGAACAGGTTCTTCGACGGGGTATCGTGCAGGTAAACGTCGAAGCGGTTGTTCATGTAGAACATCAGCTGCCCGAGGCCCGAGTTGGCGCCCGCCTCCTGCTGCAGCCCGCCATCCGGCAACAGCACCATGTTGCGCTTCGCCAGATAGGTCGGGTCGCGGCTGGCCTTGGGCAGGATCTCCTGCGTGGCGATGTCGCTTGGAATGTTCCAGGGCGGGTTGAACCAGAGCCCTTCGATGGAGGCCTGGAATTCGGGGCTCTGATTGCGGCTGTCGTCCTGGCCGACAATGACCCGCGTGGTGAAGACCGGCTGATCGTCGCGGTACAGCACGAGCTGCCCGTCGGCCACGTTGACCCAGACGCGGTCTGGCGGCAGGCGCCGCGGCAGCCAGCGTTCGCGTTCGAGATTCACCTCGAGCGCGCGCACGCGGGTCGCCTCGGCCTTGCCGCGGGCCGCATTGCCCGCGCGCAGCTCTTGCAAGGCGTTGCGCAGGACGCGGTAGGTCGGCGTCGCCGGCGCCAGCGCCTCGATCACCGAAGCGGGATCGGGGCGGGCAAGGGCGGCGTCGAGCACGGCCGCGACGTCGATCGGCTCGGGCTCCAGAACCTGGTCCTCCTTTCGGCGCTCGGCCGGCATGACCCCGCGCGCCAGCGCGTCGGCATAGGACAGGAAGGCGTCAGACAGCAGCAGTTCCCGGTCGAGCGCCGGCAGTGTCGCCGGCGACCGCAGGACATCGGCGTGAAACAGCGCGGGAGCGAGGCCATGCTCGCCGGCGCGCGAGACGGCATCCATGAGCGATTCCGCCTGCGCCCGCCGGTTCGTCCAGACGGGCGCAAAGCCATGGCGGGCATAGAAGCGTCGTAACAACTCGATGTTCAGCCGTTCACCCGCGACGACCGACCCGGACGCGTTCTCGATCAGTTCGCCGAGGCTGGTGTCGGGGGGCGTCGCCCGTGCGGACGTCACCCTTGCCGACGTCACCATGGCGGCGGACGGTGCCGACACCAGGGCGACGGCCGGCTCCTCGTCCGTCGCCCGAACGGGCGACTCGGCGGGCGCACAAGCCGCGACCAGCGCGATCGCGCCGACGGCGAGGCCGATGCGGGCCACGAGGCCTCTTGTCAAAAAATTGCAAAATGGAACCAAGACCGCCTCCCCCGACCGTGCGATCCGGAACGACTGGGCTTACCGCTACGGATAATAACGGTTGTGCGCCTTGGCGGTTCCTTTTTTTTGCCATCGGGAGGGAACCCGAACGGGCCTTCGACGGTTATGTCTATTGTCGGTCACTCTCCAAGCGTTAGTTGTGTTGAAGTCCCCATCTCTGGAGGAACGGATGTACGATCTTGACGAACCAATGACTTCCCTCAGGCGGTTTCGTAAAGCCGCGCTGCTTGCCGTCGTGATTCCGGCGGCCTTGCTGGCCGCGGGATGCGCTTCGAACCCGCCCCCGCCGCCGCCGCAACCGATGGCGTCTGCGCCGCCGCCCCCGCCACCGCCCCCGATGCCGCCCGTCCGCGGCTAACCGGCGCGCGGCAGCATCCAATCGCCGGATTTGATCCGACGACGACCTGACCGCGATTGATATTGCAAGCGAGGCGCGGCCGCGAATGGGCCGTCCCCTCTCTTGCCCGGCACCCGGACGACCTGCGCGCCGGTTTCACGGCGTGCTGCCCAAAAAACGATCAACGCCGCGCTGCTGCAGCTCAGCGTTTTTGCGTTCGCCGGATCCTCCCCCGATCGAAGATCGTGGGGATGAACGGGCTGCGACCACACGCGCCTTCAGTCATCCGGGCCGCAGGGCCGCTTCGACGCGCTGGAGCAGTCGCTCCCGCACGGGGGGAAACGCGTTTCCCAGCACGACCAAGGTGCGGACGACAGGCAGGTAGGACTCGATCGCCGCCGCGAGCGCCGCAGGCGACAGGCCGGCCCGCCGCGCGTACTCGGACTGCGCGGCCGCATTGACCGCGCGCGGCCGCTCCGGATCGTCGGCGATTTCCGGGGCGAGCTCGGTCAGAAGGATGTGGCTGATCCCAAGATCGTAAGCGGCGGGCGCGCGGACCGTCCCGCTCCAGTCGACGAGTTCTCGGCCCCTCCGCCGTCATGATCACGTTGCCGGGGTGAAGGTCACCATGGCACAGCTCGTCGGCCGGCCGCAGGCGCTCGATCAGGGCGAGGATGCCGGGGGCGATGGGCGCCGGAAGCGTGCCGCCGGCGGACCGCAACCAGGCGTCCATCCAGCCGCGCAGGGCGAGCACGCCCGGCGGCGGGGGCGTCCGGTGAACGGCGCGGCAGAGGTCCGCCAGGATCGCGCCCGCCTGCCCGCGCGTCACGCCGCCGGTTCGCGTGAGCTGCAGCAGGGTCGGTCCGTCGAAGCGCTCCAGCACGATGCCGAGGCGCCCCTCCAGGATCACCACGCCGAACACCTGCGGCGCCGGGGCGCCGGCGGCGAAGACGGCGTCGGTCATGTGCGCCTCGTGCCAGCCGAGCCGCCGCGAGCTCTCTGATCTGAACAGCTTCACGACCTGACCGGGCGCCCAGGCGTGGACCTCCGCCGAAGCGCCTTCGCCGATCTTCTCGCCCAGGGATCCCCGCATCGCCTGCCCTCCACTGCCGGGAGCGAACACCCGGCGGTGGGCAAAGACAAACTCGTTGATTCTTAGGGGGAACTTGCGCAGGCTGAGAAAGTGGCGGGGCACACTTCAACCCGCATCGACCTGGCGACCCTGCGGATAGACTCAAGGTCAGGTTTCAGGTCGCACACTCCGCCCGGCTCGGGCCTGCAAGACGCCTCACCCAATGCGTACGATGCCTTTGCCGCTGTCGTCGGGATCGGCAGTCAACGGAGTAGAAGCGGCGGCCGTTGGCTACGGCCTCTGTCTGTCCGTCAAGCTGGCCGCAACAATCACCGTCACCCTGGAGCTGGGCGCGCGAGGGTCATGGCGCTGGAAAAATGTCGGCCTCGCCACTTTGAGGGAAGGGGTTACCCAAGCTCAGCTTTCCGCTGTCGATCCTGTAGGGAAAGAGGAGGACAACCGAGTAGTCGTCGCGATGGTTCAGCGAGACGGCGATGGCGTCGGACTTTTCTCCGCTCGAGGGCAATTTGACTCGTACGTCATAGACGATCGCAGTGGCCTTGTATTCGCCGTTTCGAGCGGCAGCGATGAATGCCGCCTTCAACCGGGCGATCACATCGGTCGCCTCCGGACGCTCATTTTCGCCGTAGCCCCCAAAGGACTCGAGCTGCCCGTCAGGTCGCATCGCGCCGCCGAATGGCAGGAACCCGCCTTGAGCTGTCAGCAGCTCCTTAGCGAGAGGCAGTACAGAGCCGATAAGGGCCTGGCAGTCTGTCGTGGGATCACTCATCGGTGTTTCTCCTATCCCGACGGCAAGGCGATGCCATCGTCGTGTTCTACTATAGGTTGTTGTTCATATTTTATATTCAACCATCTGCACGCGATTATCAACCTGCAGGAAGGTCTGGCCAAGATCGGCCTGGTCGTGGTCGCCTCGCCGGCGAGCGGCCTCACCGAGCGGCTGCAACGCGACGTCCCCAAGTGGGGCAAGGCCGTCAAGGACTCCGGCGCCGTCGCCGACTAGTCAGCGGGATCGAGTCTCGGCGCAACGCCGCTGGCAGCCGACTATCGCCGACGATCAATCGCAGGCAGGACCGCCGGCCGGCTTCGGCTCCGCGAGCCCTTCTAACCGCCCGGGTGAAGACCCGGCGCCTCCTGGCCGGTCCGGGCCACATATTCCGTGTAGCCGCCGCCGTACTGATGAACGCTGCCGGGCGTCAGTTCGAGGACCCGGTTGGAGAGCGCGGCCAGGAAGTGGCGGTCGTGGCTGACGAACAGCATGGTGCCCTCGAATTCCGCCAGGGCGGCGACCAGCATCTCCTTGGTCGCCATGTCGAGATGGTTGGTCGGCTCGTCGAGCACCAGGAAGTTCGGCGGGTCGAACAGCATCTTGGCCATGACCAGGCGGGCCTTCTCGCCGCCCGACAGCACGCGGCAGGGCTTCTCGACATCGTCGCCGGAGAAGCCGAAGCAGCCGGCCAGCGACTTCAGCGCGCCCGTGCCGGCCTGCGGGAAGGAATGGTCGAGCGATTCGAACACCGTATCGTCGCCGTCCAGCAGGTCCATCGAGTGCTGGGCGAAATAGCCCATCTTGACGGCGCTGCCGACGGTCACCGTGCCGTGGTCCGGCTCGGTGGCACCAGCCACCAGCTTCAGCAAAGTGGATTTCCCCGCGCCGTTGGCGCCCAGCACGCACCAGCGTTCCTGGCGGCGCAGCCGAAGATCGAGCCCCTCGTAGATCGGCTGGCTGCCATAGCCCTTGTGGACGTTGCGGAAGCTCGCCACGTCGTCGCCCGAGCGCGGCGGGCTGCGGAACTCGAACTGCACCGACTGGCGCCGCCGCGGCGGTTCCACCCGTTCGATCTTGTCGAGCTTCTTCACCCGGCTCTGGACCTGGGCGGCGTGCGAGGCGCGCGCCTTGAAGCGCTCGATGAACTTCATCTCCTTGGCCAGCATCGCCTGCTGGCGCTCGAACTGCGCCTGGCGCTGCTTCTCGCCCAGCGCGCGCTGAACCTCGTAGAAATCGTAGTTGCCCGAATAGGTGATGAGCGAGCCGCCGTCGATCTCGACGATCTTGCCGATGATGCGGCTCATGAACTCGCGGTCGTGCGAGGTCATCAGCAAGGCGCCGTCATAGTCCTTGAGGAAAGCCTCCAGCCAGATCAGGCTTTCGAGGTCGAGATGGTTGCTGGGCTCGTCGAGCAGCATGGCGTCGGGCCGCATCAGCAGGATGCGGGCCAGCGCCACGCGCATCTTCCAGCCGCCGGACAGCAGGCCGACGTCGCCGTCCATGCGTTCCTGGCTGAAGCTCAGACCGGCCAGCACCTCGCGCGCCCGGGCCTCCAGCGCATAGCCGTCGAGCTCCTCGAAGCGGCCCTGCACCTCGCCGTAGCGCTCGACGAGGGCGTCCATCTCGCCGGCCTGGTCGGGATCGACCATCGCGGCCTCGAGCTCGGCCATTTCGGTGGCGAGCGCGCTCACCGGCCCGACGCCATCCATCACGGCGGCGACCGCGCTCTTGCCCGACATCTCGCCGACATCCTGGCTGAAATAGCCGATCGTCATGCCGGGATCGATCGTCACCTGGCCGTCGTCGGGCTGCTCCTCGCCCGCGATCATGCGGAACAGCGTCGTCTTGCCGGCGCCGTTGGGCCCGACAAGCCCCACCTTCTCGCCCTTCTGGAGGCCCATCGAGGCGTCGATGAACAGGATCTGATGGCCGTTCTGCTTGCTGATGTTGTCGAGGCGAATCATGGGGTCCGTGATGGGGTGGACGGCGCGGCAACCTAGAGGATAGCCACTGGCAAGTATTGCGGCTGCTTGTCGCCGTCACCCCCGGAGAAATCGCGCCAAATTACCCCGTCATCCCGAGCGAAGCCGCTCGAAGAGCGGCGCGGTCGAGGGACCTGTTCTTGCAGCGGTCAACGATACGAATAGGTCCCTCCGCTTCGCCTCGCTGCGCTCGGCTCCGGTCGGGATGACGAAGGGCCGCAACGCTCGCCCTACTGGTCGATCCAGAACGTGTCGGGCTGATAGAGCCCGATGTAGCCGCCCGGATCCCAGGCGTAATAGCCTTCCTTGGGCACGTTGCGGACCTTCGGGCCGACGACGATGGGTTGGCGGATCCCGTTCACTGTCCCGATCGAGAAGACCTCGTCGGCGTTGGCGGTCAGGATCTCGTCCCAGGCCTTGCGGCGCCCCGCGGGGTCGGCCGAGGTCTCCCACTCCTTGAGGTAGTCCATCAGCTTGCAGGCCGACGGCATGTCGCAGGCCTGGCCCTTGGTGCCTTTCGACTCCACGAACATGCCCCAGCTCGACCATTGAAGGCCGCCCTGCATGGTCGGCGCGAACTCCTTGGGGCTGGTGTTGACCGTCGGCACGGCCGTCACGACGCCGGCGTAGGCGGTCATGATCGCGTCCCCCGAGAAGGCCCTCATCCGGAAATTCTCGAGGGTCTGCGGCTTGGTCAGCATCTTGATGCCGACCTTCTTCCAGTCCTCGCCGATCAGCTGCAGGGCATCCGCGTCCTCGGTCTCCTCGCTCGAATGCTCGACCACGATGGTTGCCGGTCGACCGCCGGGCAGCAGGCGGATGCCGTCGGAGCCGCGCTTGTCCAGGCCAACCTCGTCGAGGAGCTTGCTCGCGAGCTTTGGATCGTATTGCGCCCACTTGGTCGCGTATTCGGGCTTGAACAGCTCCGAGCGCTCCATGATCGTGTTGTTGGAGGGTTTGGCCAGGCCCAGGTAGACGGCCTGGTTGAGTTCGTCACGGTCGATCGCCAGCGACAGCGCGCGGCGGAAACGGACGTCGCGCATCAGCTTGCGCCATTCCTCGTCGCTCGCCGTCAGGTTGGGGTAGAGGGCGATCTGCGAGCCCGAGCCGGACTCCCACAGGTAAACGTGGACGCCCGATGTCTTGGCGCTCTTCTGCAGGAAGGTGTAGTCGCGCATGTTGAGATAGCGCGGCTGAAGGTCGGCCTCGCCGAGGCCGGCCTTGGCGGGGACCAGGTTGGCCGCCGTCACGGTCATGATCACGTCGTCGATGTAGGGCAGCTGCCGTCCCTTCGCGTCGATGCGGTGATAGTACGGATTGCGCGCAAAGATGAAGCGCGGCGCCGGCGGGACCGTGGTGAGCATCCACGGGTTGAGCGTCGGCATGTCGACATTGCTGTTGCCGTACATCACGTCCTGGCGCCGGTAGATGTTGACCCAACGGCTGCCCTTGTAGAGCTTCAGGATTTCCTCCTCGGGCGTGTACTTGCCGTGGATCTTCTTGAGGTAGTGCGCCGGGCGGAACAGGAAGAGCGGTGCGGCGCGCGCCTGGCTTTCGATGAAATAGGGGTTGGGCTTGTCCCAGCTGTACTTGATGGTGCGGTCGCCGATGAACTCGACCTTGGGCGGCTGGCCGTCGACCAGGAGCTCGACGGACGGACCGGAAGGCGACAGTTCCTTGTTGTTGGCGACATCCTCCCAGAAGAAGCGGAAGTCCTCGGTGGTGAAGGGGTGGCCGTCCGACCATTTGTGGCCGGCGCGCAGCGTCAGGGTGAACTCGCGCCCCTCCTTGACGTCGAAGCTCTCGAGGATGTCGGGGTGCAGCTTGAACTTGTCGTCGTAGATGATCAGGCGGGTGTAGCTGTAGATCGTCATCAGGCGGGTATCGCGCGTCGCCGAGACCAGCATGTTGAGCTGGCCGCCTTGCTTGCCCGGGCCGTCGCTGCCGGCGAAGCGCGTGACGACCAGGGGCTGCTGGGGAATGCGCTGGTCGACCGGCGGCAGGGCGCCCGACTTCACCTTTTCCACCAGGCTCGGCGTCTCCTGCATGGCGGGCAGCGGATCCGCCGCAAAGGCCGGCGCTCCGCCCCAGCCAAGCGCCAGAACCTGCATCAGAAGACGTCTCTTCATCGCCAGCCCCTTGTTTGCCGCCCGGCCGGCGGTCTCTTGCCGCCGCTTCACCGAGCGTTCCTCCCTTGCACGAGCGGTGCCAATGCAGCCTGTCGTGCACCTTACTCCACGACGACGGGCTGACTACCGCTTGGTGAGCTTACCCTCGAACAGGCAGTAGCCGTCGAGCATGATCGTCGAGGCGCCCTCCTTGAGGGAGCCGACGACATCCATCTGGTTGCCGCCGCCGACGATGGCCGTCGTCTTGAACTTCATGTCGGCGCCCATCGTCGCCTTGAAGTTCCGCTCCGGGCGGCCTTCCTGCTGGAAGCGGCCCTGCACATCCGTGCCGACGACCGTGACGTCGATGGTCATCTTGTAGGTCGGGCACTTGCCGCTTCCGGGGACGTTCAGGCCATATCCCGTCCAGGAATAAATCGCCGGCTCGGCCAGGGCCGGCCCGGCAAGACCCAGGGCGGCGAGTGTGGCTACAGCTACTTTTTTCAGCATCGAAGTTCCCTCACCAAAGGATCGCCGGCTGCTGCAATCGGGCCCATCGCGCGACCGGTCGCATAGAATATTGCAGGCACTCTACGGCCATTTCGAGGTGATAATGTGACACGCGCTCATCCCGTGAACGACGACCTCGTGCGGTCGCTGCAAGCCGATCGACGTCGATAGACGACGTGGAATTCCTCTTGCGGTTCCGTCCGTAAACACGATTTCCCGATCGCCCACCCCTGCTGCAGGCCCATCGACGCGTCGATGAACAGGTTCCGTCGTCTCGACCGGAGCGCGAAGCGCGGAGCGGAGAGACCTTCGCTCAACGATAAGTGGCTTATGGTGGAGAGAAGGTCTCTCCGCTCGGCCCTGCGGGCCTCGGTCGAGACGACGGGTATCTCAAATGCGAGTGCCCCGCCACCCCTTCCACTCGATTGTCTGAGACATAACGCGCCGCTCTTGCCGGCGTTCAGTCGACGGTGGCGCCCGAGATGCGCACCAGCTCCGCCCATTTCGGCTGCTCGGCGGCGACGAAAGCGGCGAATTCCTGGGGCGTGCTGCCCACCGGGTCCGAGCCCTGCTCCGCAAGCCGCGACCGCATGTCCGGGCTGCCGACGATGGCTGCCATCTCCGAGCCAAGGCGCGCCACCACCGGCGCCGGCAGTCCCGCCGGGCCCATGATGCCGTTCCACAGCGCCACCTCGTAGCCCGGGATCACTTCCGCGATGGCCGGTACCTCCGGGAGCAGCGCCGACCGCCGCGCGGTGGTGACGCCGAGCGCGCGCAGCTTGCCGGCCCTCACCTGCTGGAGCACCTCGACCAGCGGACTGAAGCTCACCTGGATCTTGCCGGAGACGAGGTCGGCCGCGACCGGTGCGCCGCCGCGATAGGGCACGTGCACCATGTCGATGCCGGCCCGCTGGGCGAAGACGGCCGCGGCCAGATGCAGGGAAGTGCCGGCGCCGCCCGAGCCGTAGTTCAATTGGCCCGGCCTCGCCTTGGCATAGGCCACCAGCTCGGCGACGCTGTTTGCCGGCACGTCGGGATTGACGACGAGCAGGTTCGGAATGAAGGCGATCTGCGAGATCGGCGTGAAGTCGCGCACCGGATTGAACGAAAGCCGCTTATAGAGCGCCGCGTTGGTCGCGTGCGTCGAGCTCGTCGCCAGGATCAGCGTGTAGCCGTCCGGTTCCGCCCGCGCGACGGATTCCGCCGCGATGTTGCCGCCGGCGCCGGCACGGTTGTCCACGACGATGGACTGGCCCAGCCGCTCCCCCAGCGCCTGGCCCACCAGCCGCGCGCTGACATCGGTGCTGCCGCCCGCCGCGAAGGGAACGACGAGGCGGATGGGCTTGTCAGGCGTCCAGCGGGCCTGGGCGTGCGCGGGTCGGCCGACCGCACTGGCCAGTATCGGGCCCAGCATCGGGGCCAGCATCAGGGGAACGGCCGCAAGGCCCTTCGCAAAGGATCGACGTTCCACGACTTATTCCCTCCCCATGATGCTTGTTGATTTTGTCGAAGCGAATTATGCGGTCCGTCTATAGCGTTATCCGGTTCCTTCCCAATGGGAAATCGCGCTCGATAACGCCCGTGTTGCGGCGTGACTGCCGCATAGCGGGGCAGGCTATCGCATGGAGCAAAAAAGCCCCGTCATCCCGACCGAAGCCGAGCGCAGCGAGGCGCAGTGGAGGGACCTATTCTTGCGGCTGCATCAAGAAGAACAGGTCCCTCGACTGCGCCGCCCGCTGGGCGGCTTCGCTCGGGATGACGGAATAAACAATCATGTAGATGGCTCTGCGTATCGGGGGTGGGGTCTTGCTTTAACGACCGTTCGGTCTATATATAAACCATGGCACAGCAACCCTCCCCGCGGATGCCGCGCGGCCGGCCCCGCGAGTTCGATACCGGAGGCCGCGGTCGAGCGCGCGATGAATGTCTTCTGGTCGGGCGGCTATCACGGCACGTCGCTCCCCGACCTGCTCGAGGCGACGGCGCTGTCGCGGGGCAGCCTCTACGCCGCCTTCGGCGACAAGCATGGGCTGTTCCTGCGCGCCCTCGATCGTTACATCGACGATGCCCTGACGCGGCTCGAGAGCGAGCTCGATCCCCGGAAAAGCGCCTTGGCCGGCGTGCGGACTCTGTCTTGCCGGTTATGTCGATCGCACCAGCGGCAGTGCCGGAAAGCGCGGCTGCCTGGTGGTGGCGACGGCCATGGAGCTGGCCGCCCACGACCCTGAAGTCGAGCAGCGCGTCCGGCGTTTCTTCCGGGCGCTGGAAACACGGCTGGCCGAGGCCATGGCGCGCGCCCGGGCGGCGGGCGAACTGGCGGACGGCGTCGACCCCAGGACCGCGGCCCGCCTGCTGGTCTGCCTGGTCGAAGGCATGCGTGTCGTCGGCAAGACCGGCTCGGACCGCGCCACGTCGCAAGCCGCGGTGCAGACCCTCATCGATCAGCTCGCACGGTAGACCCTGCCATGACCAAAACCTCCTCGACGCGCGCCTATTTATGGACCATTCGGTCGTGAAAGAGATCCCGATGTCCCCGCTCCAGATCGCCTGCGCGGTGCTGGTGCCGCTGTGCTGGGGCGTGCAGTTCGTCGTCATCAAGCTGGGCCTGGCGGCGTTTCCGCCGCTGTTCTTCGTCGGTCTGCGCTTCATCGTGGTCGCGGCGATCCTGCTGCCGTTCGTCGGGCTGCCGACCCGGCGCGAGATCGGGCCGATGATCGTCATCTCGATCTTCTTCGGCGGCCTCAACTTCGGGCTGGTGTTCGTCGGGCTGGGCCAGGGACTGGCGAGCGTGTCGGGCGTCGCCAACCAGCTGTCGACACCCTTCACGCTCCTGCTCGCCTGGCCCCTGCTCGGCGAGCGGCCCACGGCGCGGGTCGTCATCGGCGTGGCGCTGGCGTTCGCGGGCGTCGTGCTGACCGTGGTGGAGCCCGGCGCCGCGGTGAAGATCGTGCCGACCTTGCTGGTCATCGCCGCGGGCTTCGCCTGGGCCGTCGGCAGCGTGCTCACGAAACGCTACGGGCCAATCGAACCGCTCAAGCTCATGGCCTGGATGTCGCTCTTCACCGTGCCCCAGGTGATGGTGACCTCCCTGATGATCGAGCACGGCCAGCTCGCCTCGCTCCAGACGGCCAGCCTGACGGCCTGGCTCGCCTTCGCCTATACCGTGCTGTTCGGCGCGGTCGCCGGCTGGGGCCTGTGGTTCTGGCTGATCGCGCGCTGTTCGATGACGCGTCTGGCGCCCTTCGCGCTGTTGCAGATCGTGTTCGCGGTCGCCGCCGGGGTCGTCTTCCTGAACGAACGCCTGACGCCCTCGCTCGTCATCGGCGCTGTCATCTGCATCATCGGCGTCGCCATCAGCCAGAGCCGATCCGCTGCCCGGCCTGGCGCGCCGACCGCACCGCGCGCGCCGGTCGTGCCGATCCGGGGGTGATGCCTGTCGGGACCGGCCTTTCGGACCTCGTCGAGATAGGCAAAACGGTTGCCGCGTTCCATCGACCGCGTTCACGACAGCCGTTTCAGGGCGGCACGATGATCCGGCCCCCCGACGCCGCGCCCTCGGCCTCATCGCGCAGTTTGCGGCCTCCCGCGCCCTGCCCGTCGCGGCCGAGACGGTGCGCCTGCCGCAGCAACCGCGACAGCCCGCACGTGCACGACGTGCCGGCGCCCGACGTGGTGCCGGTCTCACAACTACATCGAGTACCTGCAGGTGATCGCCGCACGCCTGGAGGGCACCGTCCGCGAGCGCGTCGTGGCCGGCACGGCTTGCGGCTTGGGCACTATTGTCGGGCGTCCAAGTGTCCGAAGACGTGGTGTGGGCCAAGCTCGTTGCATCCTGTCAAGAAGTCGAGAACAATACGATGCGAGTTGAGCATCTCCCGATCCTACAACCGCGTTGAGGCCATGGTTCTTCCACCCCGAACAATTCAAAAGCCTGTCTTGGGGCGAATCACGCAGGGCACAATCTTTTCGGGAGCTTGCGCGGACGACTACGAAGGCTGCGAAGTGTTCGGAATGATCATAACAGCACGCTGCGACGTCGCCCAAGACAAGGTACCGACGTACAACTACCTTCCCATCGTTAAGCTTCACGACTGGATGGATCGTGACGGCGCTACAATAATTTGCGAGCGCCTCATAGCCGACGCTACCGGTGCAATGCGCACAGCACTAACGAGTGCGGACTTCTCACCGAGAATCATAGAGACCGAGCCACCATCGAGAATCATCGAAACATTGTTTTCCGAAGAGGCCATATTAAACAAGAAGCAGAAGGTCGGTGCTGAACGCTTTAAAGCAGCCGCCAACAAACACGCCAAAACCGCGCAGTGCCTTCGCCTAATCCGCTCGACTTTCCAGATTCTCAGGGGAGCCTTGAACCTCGTCTTTGGGCAGTGCAGGAATGCGGCATTCGCGATGTCGGCCTTGATCTTAAGCTAAGCGCTTGGTGATTTCTCGCTCAAGTTCAGCATTGAACGGCGCAGACCCTGTGGCTGTTCCGCGAGGCGGCCAAGGCGGTCGACAAGCTGTTCGGGCCGGCATCTGGAAGCCAGTACAAGAACCATGTGAACGCCGATGCCCGGCACAAGCTGATCCGCGACTACACAGTTAGCGATGCGAGCGAGCACGACAGTCAGAAGCTCGACGAGCTTGTGAACAGGGGCAATACATCGAGGGACGTCTACGCTGACAGCGCCTACCGCTCGGCCGAGATCGAGCGGAAGCTTAGGGCGAAGGGCTTCAGAAGCCGCATCCACAAACGCGGGCGACGCAATCGTCCGCTGACAGAGGCAGAGGCGCGGGCAAACCACCGGAAGAGCAAGGTGCGCGCCCGTATCGAGCACGTGTTCGGCGCGCAGGAAAATGCGCCCGGCGGGCGACTCGTCCGCACGATCGGCATCGTGCGTGCAAAGATCAAGATCGGGCTTCAGAACCTCGTGTACAACTTCCGTCGCCTCGTGGTCTTGGAGCGAATGACGGCCGCGTAACCGGCGGAGCCTGCCTACAACGCGCCGGTCGGGCAAGCGGAAGAGGCGAAGCGACCCGCAAACAGCGGAAAGCTCGCCCGAACAGACCTGATGCGCTGCTTGGCTGACAGCGCGGGAGACGCGGGGCTATTCTTCGTATTCTTCGAGGTGCCCTTAAGAATGATATCGCCCAAAGCCTGGCGCCCACTTCGCGCGTGTATGGTGAGATGCGCGATGCCGCGTTGATGTGCCTGATTGATTATAGTGCAAGTGAATCCCAGAGACCCAAGAGACTGGAAGCGCGCTCGCAGACCTTCGACACCGTTGATTTCAGTGACGGCGTTTTCGAAGTAGTTGCGAATGGTCTCAAGTGCAGCATTGCGAAAGTCGCTGCGGTCAATCTCGTCGAAGTCGCGCTTCACACGATATCGCCGCCCTTCTGCTTTTGGAGCAGCGGCAGTGGACCTCGGTGCAGCGGCGGTTGAAGGTGTCTGCGCGCCTAGTCTGCGCAGTTCGGTGACAATATCGAGAAAAGCAGTGTTGGCGTTCATCCACTCACTAACAGGCTTCCCGTCGCGTGGTACTGCTTTGAATCTTTGTAGTGGCGTCGCTTTCCAGTCGCACGGTTCTAGAATAATTGGAACCACACGCATTGTCCCACTGTCATGGCGCGCGATTGCCTCGTTCATTTCGCGCTCGTAGCAGTAATGCGAAGCAAGAAAGTCGGGACTGACAAGTGCGAGGAAGAGATCGCTGGACGCCAATTGAGTTGCAATCTCCTTATCAACCTCGCCGCCAGCAAGGATTTCACGGTCGTACCATTCAGTGATCTTGCTCTCACGCTTCAGCACGGCAAGGTGAGTATGAAGGCGGTCAAGAGCACCGCTATCCTTATGGCAATAGGAAATGAATGCACGCACTGCTTTGTTCCGAAGGGGAGCGGGAGACTAGCACATATCACCACGCTGTTCTTGTCTGTCCCAGCCTCACCCAGTGGGCTTTGTAAAGTAGATCGAGATCACCCATGCGGCTCCCGCTTGCATGAGCGCAGGCTGAAGAGCCTGCTTGCAATCGGGATGTGTGGCCCACCATTCCTTTGCGGCCTTCTCGGCGGCTTCTCGCGTTTCGCCATAAACTTGCTTCACCTCTACCATTTCTGGCTCCTGCATTCCGCCCGTTGGCCGTTTGATGCTGCCCCTACTGCCGAGGCCCCACGCTGCTACTCCCACTCGATCGTCCCCGGCGGCTTGGACGTGATGTCGTACGTCACCCGGTTGATCCCCCGCACCTCGTTGATGATGCGGTTGGCGACCCGCCCCAGGAACGCATGCTCGAACGGGTAGTAATCCGCCGTCATCCCGTCCGTCGACGTCACCGCGCGCAGCGCACACGCCTGGTCGTACGTCCGCCCGTCCCCCATCACGCCCACCGTCCGCACCGGCAGCAGCACCGCGAACGCCTGCCAGATCTCGTCGTAGAGCCCGGCCTTGCGGATCTCGTCGAGATAGACGGCGTCGACCTGGCGCAGCAGGTCGAGCTTCTCCTTGGTGATGTTGCCGGGGATGCGGATGGCGAGGCCCGGGCCGGGGAACGGATGGCGGTTCACCAGGTCGGGCGGCAGGCCGAGCTCGCGGCCGAGCGCGCGCACCTCGTCCTTGAACAGCTCGCGCAACGGCTCGACCAGCTTCATGTTCATGCGGGCCGGCAGGCCGCCGACATTGTGGTGGCTCTTGATGGTGACGCTGGGGCCGCCGGTGAAGGAGACCGATTCGATCACGTCGGGATAGAGCGTGCCCTGGGCCAGGAACGCCGCGCCGCCGATCTTCTTGGCCTCGGCCTCGAACACGTCGATGAACAGCGCGCCGATCGTCTTGCGCTTGGTCTCGGGGTCGGTGACGCCGTCGAGCGCCTTCAGGAAGGTCTCCGAGGCGTCGGCGTGGATCAGCGGGATGTTGTAGTGGTCGCGGAACAGGCGCACCACCTGCTCGCCCTCGTGCAGGCGCAGCAGGCCGTGGTCGACGAACACGCACTGCAGCTGGTCGCCGATCGCCTCGTGCAGCAGCACGGCCACGACCGATGAAGTCGACGCCGCCCGACAGGCCGCAGATCACCCGGTCCTTGCCGACCTGGGCGCGGATCTGGGCGATGGCGCGCTCCTTGAAGGCGTGCATCGTCCAGTCGCCCTTGAAGCCCGCGATCTTGAGCGCGAAGTTGCGCAGCAGCTTGGCGCCGTCGGGCGTGTGCATCACCTCGGGATGGAACTGCACGCCGTAGTATTTGCGGCGCTTCGTCGGAGATGGCGGCGAAGGGCGCGTTCTCGCTGGTGGCGATGACGCTGAAGCCGGGCGGCAGCTTGGTGACCCGGTCGCCGTGGCTCATCCAGACCTGCTTCTTGTCGCCGGGCTGCCACACGCCGTCGAACAGGGCCGAGGGCTGCTTGACCTCGAGCTGGGCGCGGCCGAACTCGCGGTGATGGCCCGCCTCGACCGTGCCGCCCAGCTGCTGGGCCATGGTCTGCTCGCCGTAGCAGATGCCCAGCACGGGCACCTTGGCGGTGAAGATGGCGGGGTTGGCCGCGGGCGCCTGGCCCTCGATCACCGAGGCCGGGCCGCCCGAGAGCACGATGGCCTTGGGGCCGAACTGCTCGATCTTGGCCTGGTCGACCGTCTGGAAGGGGTGGATCTCGCAGTAGACCCCCGCTTCGCGCAGGCGCCGGGCGATCAGCTGGGTGACTTGGGAACCGAAATCGACGATCAGCAGGCGGTCGGACATGCGGCGATATAAGGAAAGCCGGCCGCGGGTTCAACCGGGAGCGTGTGGATAGGGAATTCCCTCCCCGAGCCCTGCCTGGGGAGGCGGCCCGCAGGGGGGCACCTCCCCCCGCATGACGGCGACGGTGTGGACACGTCACCGAATCAGGCTCCTCTCCCCCGTTTGGGCAGGGCTATCGCATATGGCAAACAATTCCGTCATCCCGACCGGAGCCGAGAGCAGCGAGGCGCAGCGGAGGGACCTTTTCTGTTGCCGCGGTGGCAAGAGGAGGTCCCTCGACTACGCCGCCCGTTGGGCGGCTTCGCTCGGGATGACGGAATAAATAGCCATACGCGATAGCCCTGCCCGTTGGGGGCGAGGTTGGGTGAGGGGGATGCGCACTGTGTTGCCCCCTCACCTAGCCTCTCCCCCTGGCGGGAGAGAAAATTCGGGTTGTGTGCACACCCTCGTTCGCGGTCCTCGAGTGCGGCGATTAATCGGAAAAAAAATCGTTTGGATTCAATACGCCGAAGGCCGCGCCCCCGGCGACTGGTGCTTACTTATTCCTCATCCCGCATCGTCTCGACCTCAAGACACGATAAACTAAAGACTTGACTGTCACTTAAGCACACGGTATGACTTCCCCGTGGAGATGCGGCGATATAAGGAAAGCCGGCCGCGGGTTCAACCGAGGTTGGTGTGGATGGGCGTCGTCGCGGCGAGCGCACCTCATATTCCTCTCCCCCTTGGGGGAGAGGTTAGGTGAGGGGGTCAACGCGAAGATTACCTCCTGCATCGCCCCCTCACCCCAGCGCGAAGGTTACTTCGCGCGACCTCTCCCCCCAAGGGGGAGAGGAGCATGACGTTCGGGGTCGGGCCGGCCGGGCGGTCGAGGCCGGTTCAGAACTTGAACTTCGCCTGGGGATTGGCGCCCGCTGTGTAGAGGCCCCAGTGCGGGCCCCACGGCCCCTCGTTGCTCTTCCACGGCTCGTCGAACATCTCGAACCAATAAGTATCGAAGTCCAGCCCCATGGGGTTGCCCATGTTGACCCATTTCTTCGTCGCCTCGTAGTTGATGCGCTCGTTTTCGACCGTGGTCGGCGGCTGCTGGGCGGTGCCGCCGGCGCTGGGCCAGCCGATCTCGGCGATCACGACCTGCTTGTGCCGGGCCTGCACCTGCTTGAGGCCGTTGTCCCACGACCATTGCATCTGCGGACCGATGTCGTTCGGCTTGGCGCCGCCATACCAGGGATAGACCGTCAAAAGCGCGCGTTCGTCGCAAAAGTCGACGACGGGTTGCCATTTGGGCGCGTCCGGCGAGCCCGGCTGCAGGACCGTCCCGCTGAAGCAGGTCGTCACGTAGACGGTCGGCAACGCATCGCCCATCGCCTTCACCTTCTGCTTCGCGTAGGTCATGGCGCTCTGGATCATCGCCGGGGTGTAGACGGCGACGTCGGTCCGGTTCACCTCGTTGCCGATGACCAGATCGATGTGCTCGAAGGGTCCGATCTTCTTCATCGCGCCGGCGACCTGATTGAGCGCCAGGTCGATCTGGCCGTTCGTTGCGGTCGGATTACCTGGATAAACCCAGACCCCGACCGCCATCTGCAGGATGCCGTTGGCCCGCGCCTTCTCGACGTTCCATTGATTGCCGCCATCCACGCCATAGGTGCGGATCTTGCTGAAGTGGGCGGCGACGATCTTCATGTCCGCCGCGACATCGGCCTCGGTGACGCCCTGGGGCGGTGCGCTGCCGGTGCGATGATAGGGCGAATAGCAAACGAACATGGGGCGCCTCCTCGGGTTGCCGCGACGCACGGACAGGCCTGATGCCGACCGCGTCGGGGATGGATCCGTCCGGCGCACCTGCGATAGAGAGTGCTCCGTTTTTCAACCTGAGGTTTAGATGACCCTCCGCTTCCGGCGCAAGCTGCGTGGCCGCATATCTCGGCAAGCCGGCATGCGCCGGATGAAACGATCGCGTGAAGAAGACCAAAACTCGCATCGATCGAAGTCGTTTTTGTTGCACCCGGTGGATCATCGGCTGGGCGCGCGCCACACCTCGGTGACGTTGTTCGCCACTCAGCGCGGAGGTTTCTCCGCGCTGAGTGGCGCGCTCCCGGTGATGAGCAGGTTCACAAGTGCTGCATTGCCTGGGCATTTCCCCTTCGTTGCCCGGCGCGCCGGAGCCTTCTACGTTCCCCCTGTGGCCAACCCGGGAACCCCCACGCGTGAGCAGCGCCGGCTGGCCGCTATCCTGGCCCTCGATGTCGTGGGCTACTCGCGACTGATGGGGCGCGACGAGAGCGGAACGCTGGCGCGCCTGCGCGAACATCGCGGCCTGCGCCTCGAACCGACCCTGGCGCGGCACGGCGGCCGGCTGGTCAAGCTGACCGGGGACGGCGCGCTGGCCGAGTTCCCCAGCGCCGTGGACGCCGTCGGCGCGGCCATCCAGTTCCAGCAGGCCATGGCCGACGCCAATCGGGCCGAGCCCGAGGAGACGCAGATCGTCTTTCGCGCGGGCCTCCATCTCGGCGACCTGATCGTGGAAGGCGACGATCTCTATGGCGACGGCGTGAACGTGGCCGCGCGGCTCGAGGCGCAGGCGCCGGCCGGCGGCATCGTGATCTCCGGCAACGTCCATGACGCCGTGGCGGGCCGGCTCAAGGCCACGTTCGACGATCTCGGCACCCTTGCGCTCAAGAACATCGAGCGGCCCGTCCAGGCGTTCGGCGTCAGATGGCAGCCGCAGGATTGGCCGGCGGCGCCTTCCGTCCCGGTTGCCGACGCCGCGCTGGCGCTGCCGGAAAAGCCGTCGATTGCCGTGCTGCCCTTCCAGAACCTGAGCGGCGATCCGGAGCAGGAGTATTTCGCCGACGGCATGGTCGAGGACATCATCACCGCGCTGTCGCGCTTCAAGTCGCTGTTCGTGATCGCGCGCAATTCGAGCTTCACCTACAAGGGCAAGGCCGTCGACATCAAGCAGGTCGGGCGCGAGCTCGGCGTCCGCTATGTCCTCGAAGGAAGCGTGCGCAAGGCGGGCAGCCGCGTCCGCATCACCGGGCAGCTCATCGAGGCCAGCACGGGCCGGCATCTGTGGGCGGACAGGTTCGACGGCGCCCTCGAGGACGTGTTCGGCCTGCAGGACCAGGTGACCAGCAGCGTCGTCGGCCTGATCGCGCCGGAAGTCGAGAAAGCCGAGATCGAGCGCGCGAGCCACAAGCCGACCGACCGGCTGGACAGCTACGACTTCTTCCTGCGCGGCATGGCCTTGATGAACCGGATGCAATTCCTGGAGGCGCGCCCGTTCTTCACCCGGGCCTTCGAGCGCGATCCGGAGTACGGCGCGGCCTACGCCATGGCCGCCTGGACCTTCATGTTCGAACAAGGAGCCAGCGGCATCCCCCTGGCGGCCGACGCGCGCGCCGACGCCCTTCGGCTGGCTCACCTGGCAGCGAAGCTCGGAACCGACGATGCCTTTGCGCTCGCGAGATCAAGCCATGTGCTGACTTACCTCGGACACGAATATGATCGTGGCTTGTCGCTGATCGAGCGGGCGGTCACGCTCAATCCAAACCTCGCGGCCGCCTGGTTCAGTCGGGGATGGATCGCCCTGATGTGCGGCGAGGAGGAACAGTCGATCGAGAGCTTCGACAGGATGATGAGGCTGAGCCCGCTCGATCAGCTGATCGTGCTCGCCTGGAACGGCAGGGCCTTCGCCCTCTTCAGCCTGGCCCGCTACGAGGACGGCTGTGCCTCGGCGATGAAATCGATCCAGTTCCTGCAGGATGCCCATACGCTGTCGGCCTTCATCGTGAACGCCGTCCGTGCCGGGCGCACGGCGGAAGCCCGGGAGACCGCCGCGCGGCTGCTCCGAAGCCAGCCCGACTTCAGCGCCACCCATGCCCAGGCAGCCTTTCCCGTGCGCTCGGCCGACACGCGCGGCCAGATAACCGCCGCCCTGCGCGAGGCGGGCCTGCCGGACTGATCATCGTTGCCGGGAGCGCGCTTCATATTCCTCTCCCCCTTGGGGGAGAGGTTAGGTGAGGGGGAGCAACCCGAAGACTGCCTCCTGCATCACCCCCTCACCCAGCCTCTCCCCCAAGGGGGAGAGGAGCTTGAAGTGCGGGTGCACTGGAGTAGCGCTCTCGTGTTCCTCTCCCCCTTGGGGGAGAGGTTAGGTGAGGGGGTGCAACCTGAAGACTGCCTCCTGCATCACCCCCTCACCCAGCCTCTCCCCCAAGGGGGAGAGGAGCATGACGTTTGTCGCCCAGGCGGCAGATCACTGCCCGCGAAACCAGGCGCCGGAGCGGATGGCGAGCGCGACCGAGGTGCCGAACACGACCAGGCCCAGCGCGAGCGCGGCGAACATCCATTCGAGCGAGCCGGTCCAGCGCAGCACCAGCCAGCCGCCGACGATGGAGATGAACACGCGCAGGAAGCCGAACAACAGCGGCCAGAACAGCCGCCCCGCGCCCTGCGAGGCGAAGTAGAGCGAGAGGCCCAGGCCGAAGAAGCCGTAGGCCGGGCCGACGATGCGGAGGTACGCGCTGCCGGTCGCGATCATGCTGGGCTCGGCGCTGAACAGCGACAGCCACTGGGCCGGCCAGATCGCGGCGACCAGGCCCACCGTCTCGGTGAGCGCGAAGGCCAGCGCCCCGCCGGTGAGCGCGATGTGCAGCGCGCGCTGCTGCTGCCCTGCCCCGATATTCGTGCCGACCAGCGCGACCAGCGGCGCGCCCAGGCCGAACACCAGCGGGATCAGCAGATATTCGAGGCGCACGCCGGTGCCGAAGCCCGCCACCGCATCGACGCCCGCGGCGCCGGCCACCAGCGCCGTCGCCAGCGCGATGGTGACGTTGGTCTGCACCGACTGCAGGCTGGCGACCGCGCCCACCCGCAGGATGTCGCGGAACAGCGGCCAGCGCAGCGGCGCCATCCGCAGCCGCGCGAGGTTGCGCCCCGACAGCACGTACCAGCCCAGCACCGCGGTGCCCGCCACATAGAAGGCCACGATCGCCGTGCCGCCGCCGGCCACGCCCAGCGCCGGGATCGGGCCCCAGCCGAAGATCAGCACCGGCGACAGCGGCACCAGGAAGACCACGCCGACGCAGATCACGATCGCCGGCACCAGCATGTTGCCGGTGCCGCGGATGGCGCTGGCCAGCCCGTTCATCACCCACAGCAGCACGTTGCCGGCGAACACGACGTTCGAATAGAGCAGTGCCGCTTCGAGCTCGCCGCCCGTCCCGCCCAGCGCCTGGAAGATCGGCCGGCCGAACGCCAGCATGATGGCCGAGAAGACGAGGCCCAGCACGACGTTGATGACGACGGCGTGCAGCACCAGCGCGTCGGCGTCGTCGCGGCTGCCGCGGCCCAGCGCGCGGGCGATCGCCGCCGAGATGCCGCCGCCCATCGCGCCGGCCGAGATCGTCTGCATCAGCATGACCACCGGAAAGACCAGCGCCATGCCGGCCAGCGCGTCGGTGCCCAGGCGCGCCACCCAGAAGGTCTCGATCAGCCCGGTCGAGGCCTGCGCCAGCATGATCAGGATGTTGGGCCACGCCATGCGCAGCAGCATCGGCACGACCGGATCCTGCAGCAGCCGGCGGGTGTGCGGGCTCAGGACCGGCTGGGGCTTCGGCTCCCGCGGCAGATCGTCGGCCATCGACAGCAGCCCGTCCGCGGGCGCCAGTTTCGCGATTTCCATCCCAAAGCCCTCCGTTCACGCGTCGCCACGCCAATCTGGCCTTGTAGGGCCATGTCTCAAATGTCATATATCCGGCGTTTCAGGACATCCATGAGAGGGCCTCATGCATCGCATCGCTTTTGTCGCCCTGCCCGGCTTCCGGATGATGAGCCTGGCGTCGCTGTCGGTGTTCGAGTTCGCCAACAGCGAGGCCGATCAGCCGGTCTACGAACTGCACCTGCTGTCGGAGACCGGCGGGCTCGTCCCTACCTCGCTGGGCTTCGGGATCATGACCGAGCCGCTGAATGGGCCGCTCGATCGCCCGCTCGAGGAGGCGCCTTTCGATACCGTGATCGTGGGCGGCAGCGCGGTGCCCGGCGCACTGACGCCCGGCGTGATCGCGTTCCTGCAGGACGCCGTGCAGCAGTCGCGGCGCGTGGCCTCGACCTGCACCGGCGCCTTCGTGCTGGCCGAGGCGGGCCTGCTCGACGGCCGCCGCGCCACCACGCACTGGGGCGCAGCGCGCAAGCTGCAGGCCCGCTTCCCCAAGGTGAAGGTCGAGGAAGACCGCATCTTCATCGTCGACGGGCCGGTCTGGACCTCGGCCGGGATGACCGCGGGCATCGACCTCGCTCTGGCCATGGTCGAGAAGGACCTGGGGGCGGAGGCGGCGCGCGCCGTGGCCAAGAGGCTGGTGGTCTATCACCGCCGCGCCGGCGGCCAGTCGCAGTTCTCGGCGCTGCTCGAGCTCGAGCCGAAATCCGACCGCATCCAGAACGCGCTGGCCTATGCCCGCAACAATCTCGACAAGGCGCTGACGGTGAGCGAGCTCGCCCAGGCCGCCAATCTCAGCCCGCGCCAGTTCAGCCGCGCCTTCCGCGCCGAGACCGGCCAGTCGCCCGCCAAGGCGATCGAGAACCTGCGCCTCGAGGCGGCACGCCTCAGCATGGAGCGGAGCCGCCATCCGATCGACGTCATCGCCCGCCAGACCGGCTTCGCCGACCGCGACCGCATGCGCCGCGCCTTCCTGCGCGCCTTCGGCCAGCCCCCGCAAGTCATCCGCCGCAACGCCCGCGCCGAAGCGATGGTCTGAACGCTCTTCCTTGTTCCGGACCGCGAGCGTCCCCAATCACGTAGCGCATCAGAGACCCTCTCCGCCCGCGTCATCGCGGGGGGAGAGGGGCCCGCGGTCCGCGGAGGTCAGAGACCCTCTCCGCCCGCGTCTTCGCGGGGGGAGAGGGAGGGGCCCGCGCGAAGCGCGGGAGGGAGAGGTGGGCCGCGGTGCTCGAACCTGAAACATCTCGTCCCTATTCGACACCACCTCTCCTCCCCATTGCTGCGCAATGGGTCCCTTCCTCTCCCCCGCTCCGCGGCGGAGAGGACCAATGACGGTTTGCTCATGTCTCCGGAGCGCGGAGGTTACTCCGCGCGCAGTAGCGCGCTCCCAGCAATGAGACTCAGAACGTGAGCTTGAGCTGCAGACCGAGCACCAGGGGATCGTGTATTTTTGAGCGGGCGCGAGCTCCGGCCGCGCCAACTCCTCGGGCGGCCCGGATTGGGCGTGCGCGGTGACGACGCCGGCGCCCAGACACAGGCCGACACCAGCAAGCAGGACGAACCAGAGCGCGGCCAGGCTCGCCCAGCGCCGCGCAGCGATCTCCCGGGCGGCGTCTATCGGCCACCGTTGGCAACGACTGCTCTCCGCGCCGCCATCCATTCGTAGGCCATCCTGGGCAGGATCACGCCGAGGGTGATCGCCATCATGATCAGGAACGCATTTCCCCCGTCGGCCATCACGGCGCCGAGGAGGCCGGCCTGCTCGGCGCCGCCGGGCTGCAGCAGGTCGACGATGCCGCCCGCCATCCTGAACAGGAAGACGCCGGGGATCAGCGAGACCACCGAGGCGAAGGCGAGGCCGGCGAAAGGCAGCCTGAGGCGATCGGCAACCGGCGAGATGACGACGCCGACCAGCAGGCAGGCCAGCAGCGCACCCATCGCCGGACTGGCGCCGGCCACGAAGATCGCGACCCAGCGGAGGCGTGCGCCAGCATGCCGACAACGACGGGCACCGGCAGCAGCCGCCACGGCAGGGAGAAGAACGCGCCGTAGGCGGCAACGGCGACACCGGCCGCGATCACGTCGCCGAGCAACGGCGCGGCGCGAGACGGCGCCGCCGGCGGCAGGCTGGTGCCGCCCAGCGCCAGCCCGACCAGCAGGCCGACCGAAATCGCCAGCACGATCAGGCTGGCAAAAGCGAGCCGGGCGAGACCGAGCGGGATGCGCGCGCGCAAGAGGTCGATGGTCCCGTTCAGCAGGTGCGGACCCGGGACCAGCACCATGCACGGGCACACCGCCACGAGGCGCTGCAGGGTGGTGAAGTCCAGCCGCACGGTGATGGCGCCGATGGCGCCGGCCAGCAGGGCGGCGGCAAAAGGCTGGATCAGCGTGTTGGTGGAGTACCGGCCGATGGCGCGTCGCAGCAGGCCGCCGAGAAAACCGCCGATCCCGATCAAGGCGAGGCTGAACAGATGCAATGCGCCGAAGATCACGCCGAGCGCCATGGCGCCGATCCCGGCCATGAGGCTAAATCGCAGGGTCGAGGCGGCGGGCGACTTTTCGATCCGCTCCAGCTCGGTCGCCGCCTCGTCCAGGGCAAGTTCGCCCGGCACATACGCGGTCGATCACGGAGACGACGGCGGCGACCTTGCCCATGTCGACCATGGTGGGTGGCGCGGCGATCGCAGCCGACAGCACACCGTGGCCAAGGGCAACGCCATCCCACGAGACGGCCACCGTCACCGAAAGCTGCAGCGCGCCCGCGAATCGCCTGGTGTCCTGGATCGTCCGCTCGGTTGTCTGGCCGTGGGAAAACAGGAGCGCGGCCGTCCGCGCGAGAACATCGAGCGCCCGTTGCGGATCAAGAGCGCCAGCGCCTGGCCTGCGCTCTTCTGGCGCCACTGCAATTCCTTCCATGATGGGGCGGAGCGCAATCGTAGTAACGTCACGCCCGCCGCGCAAGCAAGGCCGCTCTCCCGACGTTTCCCCGCGCGCCGCACATTCATATTCCTCTCCCCCTTGGGGGAGAGGTTAGGTGAGGGGGGTCAACCCGAAGACTGTCTCCTGCATCACCCCCTCACCCATCCTCTCCCCCAAGGGGGAGAGGAGCATGAGAGAGCATCAGCGCCACAAAGCGCGGAGGCTCCTCCTCGCGCAGTGGCGCGCTCCCGGCAATGAGCGGCCACCGCGAGCCGCGTCACGAATTGACGACGGCCACGGCCTCGATCTCGACCATGAAATCGGGACCGGCCAGGCGGGTGACGCCGACGGTCGTGCTGGTCGGGGTCGCCACGCCGATGTAGCGCATGCGCACGTCGGCGCATTTCTGGAACTCGTCGAAGTCGGTGACGAAGGTGTTGGTCTTGACGACGTCGGCCCAGGTCGCGCCGGCGGCTTTCAGGCAGCGGTCTAGGTTCTTGAACGTCTGCTCCATCTGGGCGCGCATGTCGCCCTTGCCGACGCAATTGCCGTCGATGTCCCGGGCGAGCTGGCCCGCCGTGTAGACGATCTTGCCGGCGCCGCTCACCGTCACGACGTGCGAGTAAGACGGCTGCCCGAGGGCCATCCTGACGTTCATCCCTTCCGGCTGGAATCTTTCGACTTTAAGCGTCATGTGCGCTCTCCCATTTCGATTTGCCCGGCAAGATTGACCAACCGCGACAGGCCCGACAAGCCTGCAGTCCCACGCCTCGCATTCCGTCATCCCGAGCGAAGCCGCCCAAAGGGCGGCGAAGTCGAGGGACCTCCTCTTCTCGCCGAGACAACTGAATAGGTCCCTCCACTCCGCTTCGCTCCGGTCGGGATGACGGAGTTTTTGTGCCATAGGCGATACCCTTGCCGCCGGAAGGCATCTCCCGCGCGCCGCTGTGACAATTCCGCAACGTTGCCGGAAAATTTCGCGCGGGGTCTGGCACAACGTCCGCGACTGGTGTACTCCGCCCGCCATGGTTGAAACCCTTTCCGCGATTCGCGACCTGCCCGCTGCGGCGGCCGGAGGCATGTGCCCCGGCCTTCTGACCGGCTGGTCGCACAACCTCGCCACCCGCTTCGGCTAGCGTTCGCTCACAGGGCGACTGCGGCGGCCGGAGGGCCGCTTTTTTTATGCCGATACTCAGGTGCTGTCATGCAACGTCTTCAACGAACCATCTCCGCCACCGCCTTCGCCGCGCTGCTCGCCTGGGCCGTCCCGGCGCGCGCATTGCCACCCGAACCGATGGATGAACCGGCGAGCGCCGGCAGCGAGGCCGCCGGCGTTCCCGCCGGCTCGAGCTGGCTCCTGATCGAGGCGCGCGACCACGCCAAGGGCACCAGCGGCGCGGCCGCCGTCCTGTTCGGCGTGGCCGAGGAAAGAGGCCGCCAACGCCAGGCCAGCCTGCGCGTCGATTGCTTCGAGGGCCGGACGGTCCTGCATGTCGACACGGTGGGGCTCGGCCTCGACTCCCTCGGCCGCGGGGACGGCCGTGGCGGTGGCGTACAGCCTCGACGGCGGCCGGTTCGTGTCGGCGTCCTGGCAGGCCAGCGCCGACGGCAGCGGACTGAAGCTGTCGGGCGAGCGTGCCATAGCCTTCCTGGGCGAGCTCACCGGCAAGGCCGAGCTTCGTCTCGCCCTCGTGCGGCCGCTGTCGGTGCCGTTCCTGTTCACCTTCGCCGTCGGCGGGGCGGAACAGGCGCTGGGCACGATGGCCGACCGCTGCCACTGGTCGGCCGCCCCGGCCATCAGCGAAGCTCGGCCGTAGGAAGAAGACTCTCTGCAGGCGGTCATGAAGGCCGCCTGCAGGCCGCGCTGGGGGCGCGCCACTCCAGTGGCGCGTCTTTTCATCCTCTTCCGGACCGCGAGTCTCCGGCTCGCTCAAGATCATGAGCGAGCCGGAGGCTCGCGGTTCCGGAAGACGAAGACCATGACGCGCCACTGGAGTGGCGCGCCCCCAGCAAAGACAGCGCCGATGGAGGCGCTCAGCCGGCCGGCCCTCATGGAAATGGAAATCGCACGACGAACGTCAGGCGCCGCAGCAACGCCGGATCGAACGGCGTCGCCTCGTTGCTGGCGAGGATCGTGAGGCCTCGGAAGGCCTCGATCTGCCGCAGAAGAAAGCCCACCTCGACGTTGGCGTAGCGGTCGTGACTGTCCTTGACCTCGCTGCGCTTGCCGAACAGGGCGTCGGCTTCGTCGAACAGCAGAATGGCGCCGCCCTGCTCCGCCGCCTCGAACACGGCGCGCAGGTTCTTCTCGGTCTCGCCGATGTATTTGCTGACCAGCGCGGAGAGGTCGATCCGGTAGAGTGCCAGGTTCAGGTCCCCGGCCAGCAGCTGCGCCGCCATGGTCGTGCCGGTGCCGGCGGGGCCGGCGAACAACGCGCTGATGCCAGGGCCGCGTCGTTCGTCGATCGTCGTCCGGAGCCGCGCCGCGATCGCCCGCAGGGTCGCCATCTCGGCCTTGGGCAGCACGAGATCGTCCCAGACAAAGCGCGCGTCCATCCGCTTCATGACACCTACCCTACAGTAACGTTGCAAAAGGCCATCAGCGCTGTGGCGTTCGCGTGGCCTCCCGGCATTCGGTACGTTTATCAGCCTCGATGGTGTAGTTGTGTGCGAATTGCCACCTACGCGCGTAGGCCCGTCTGCCAGGATCGGGGCCGCACGTTGAAGGGCGTGCACAATCACCAACAAGACATAGCCACGCTTCACGACGCATGGACGCGTGCTGACAGGGCCGGAAACATCTTCAGACGGATCCTTTGCGATCTCGCAATCCCCTGCAATTCAGGAGGACGAAGATGGAAACTCGCGCCAACGACAGGACACCCGGGACAAGCAACGAATTCTCGGTATTGGATTGGCCGAGCCCGGAAAGGCTCATGGCCGCCCGTCGTGCCCGCGCCCACGCGCTGCACGACATGACCGTGGACCTCTGCCGCCGGCTGCGGCGCCTGGCGCTCCACTCGCTGACACCTTTCAGAAACAGTCGCGAGCACCCGGCGCAGCCCGATGCCGATTCGGTGCCCCGGGTTACAAGGGAGACTCTGGCCCGCGCCTGGCTCGAGAACTGAGGCGATGAGCACCTTCTGGCTGATCCTGCTGGGGGCGATGGCCGGCACCGGCGCCGGCCTGCTCGCGGGGCTGATCGGAATCGGCGGCGGCATCGTCGTCGTGCCGGTCGTCTATTACGGCCTTATAAACTCGGGTATCTCGATCGATCAGGCGGTGCACGTCGCCGTGGCGACGTCCCTCGCCGCGATCCTGCCGGCCTCCATCGTCTCGTTCGTCGGGACATTGGCGATCGGGCAATGCCGATCTCGGTTTCCTGCGCCAATGGGGACCCGGCATTGCGGTGGGCGTGGTCGCCGCCCAGCTCACCGCGCCCTATGTCGACGGCCGGCTGCTGGCCGCGCTGTTCGGCTTTCTGTGCTTCGTCTTCGCCGTCCGGTTCGCCTTTCCGCAGCGCTTCAAGGCGGAGCGGCCGCTGGTCGAGCGGCCGCCGGGCGGCCGCTTCCGCACGGTTGCGGGCCTGGGCATCGGGGCCTTCTCCGGTTTCGCCGGCGTCGGCGGCGGCATCCTCACCAACATCGTGATGACGCTGTCGGGATTGCCGATGCACAAGAGCATCGGGCGGGCGGCGGCGGCCGGCATCGTCGTCAGCATTCCCGCCACCATCGTTGCGGCCATGGCCACCAAGGCGCTCCAGCCGACCCAGATCGGCAGCATCGACTGCGCCATCTGGGCCTGCATTGCGCCGGCACAGGCCGTCGCGGCCTGGTTCGGCGCCGGCCTGGCGGCCCGGATCAGCGCCGACCATCTCAGCCGGATCTTCGCCGTGGCGCTCGCGATCAGCGGCTTCGCCATCGTGCACTCTGCCCTGCGCTAGACGACCGGACATCGCGGAAGAGCTCGCGCTCTCTCATTCGAACGCGCCCGTCCGGACCTCTGACGGGGGACTATCGCATATGACAAACCCCGTCGTCTCGACCGGAGCGCGAAGCGCGGAGCGGAGAGACCTTGTCTCTACGATAAGCAGCTTATCGTTGAGACAAGGTCTCTCCGCTCGGGCCTTCGGCCCTCGGTCGAGACGACGGGAGTAGCCATAATGCGATCGCCCCACCCTCTGATGGAAGCGCACGTCCGCCGCACTGCCCACAGTTGATACGACAAGGGGGTTGCCACTCGTTCGTCGAAGTACTACTCTAGATTGCACTCTCGGTATCATTTGCGCCGCTACACACCGCCTGTCGTCGGAGACATGGAATGCTCGATGATATCGATCAGCTCCGAGCCCGTCTCTGCCGATTGCCCGGAGTGATCCATGGCTGACGCCGCCCGCGCATATCTCGTCGAATCGATTCCCAAGGGCCTGGAAGATCTGCGCGGCACGCCCGAAGTGCAATACACCGAAGACGTGCTGGTCCGCCTGACGGCCGCCGCCCGATCCACCATCGACCTGACGGCGATGTACTGGGCGCTGCTGCCCGACCCCGAGAGCGTCGACGAGAAAGGTTTTACGTCGGCGCAGCTCGAGGCCATGGGCGCGGGCGCCGGCCGCGCGCTGTTCCAGGCACTGCGCGACGCGGCGGACCGCGGCGTCCGCATCCGGATTCTCCAGAGCCCGGGCTTCTCCGGCGAGAAACAGGAATCCGACCAGCTGCTGGCGGAGTTTCCGGACCAGATATCCATTCATCCGATTGACATGGGAGCGTGGTACGGCGGCGGTGGCATCATGCACCAGAAGATCTGGATCTTCGATGCGCGCCATGTCTACCTGGGCTCCGCCAACATGGATTGGAAGTCGATCGCGCAGGTGAAGGAAATGGGCGTGGCGGTCGAGGACTGCCCGGAGCTCGCCGCCGATACCGGCAAGTATTTTGAAACCTGGTGGACCTTCGCCGCGCTCCCGCCGTCGAGCGTGGAAGTCTTCGATCCGGCGGCGCGCATCGACCGGCGGGTGCCGCCGTGGTCCGCCCTGGCAACCGAGGCGCAGCGCGCCCCTTCGCCGCTCGCCGACGACCGGTTCGCGACCGTCTACAACCATAAGGCCCCGCTGCCGCTTGAGCTGAGCGGAGAACGCGGCGGCGTGTTCCTCACCGGCTGCCCGCACGAAGTGCGCGGGCCGGGGCGAACGGGGGACGAGGAAGGGCTGGTGCACACCATCGACGACGCGCGCCGATCGGTCTCCGTCAGCGTGATGGATTTCGCCCCGATCGGGCTCTACGCCCGCAAGAGCGCGGGCGCGCCGCTGGGCGACCAGGGCCCGATCCCCGACGACACACCGGTATGGTGGCCGAGCCTGTTCGGCGCGCTCCTGTCGGCGGTGCTGACGCGCAAGGTCTATGTGCGCCTGCTGGTCAGCAAATGGGCCCACACGTCGGGTCTGATCGAGCCCTTCCTCGGCGCGCTGCAGAAGGCGGCCGACGCCGGCCGGGCCGACCGCTCCATGAGCGCGGGCCAGCTCGAGATCAAGCAGTTCATCATCCCCGGCTGGGACAGCACCGGCGGCAACGCGCGCAGGTATCCCGGCCATACTCGGGTGAATCACACCAAGTACATCGTCACCGATCGCCGGATCAATATCGGCACATCGAACATGACCTGGGACTATTTCGCATCGACCGCGGGCAGCAGCTTCAACGCCGATCATCCGGCGCTCGTGCGCACGCTGCAGGCCGTGTTCGATCGCGACTGGGCGTCGAGTTACGCCTGGCGCCTCGCCTGACCGGAGGCAAGCGTCAGACGGCGGCGCCGCGGCCGGTGCCGTCGGGAATGTCGTCAAACGTCGAGAGGGAGGGAGACCATGGCGGAGCGCAAGAAGAATTCAGGTCCGCCGGGCACGCGCTACCCCTGGCTGGACGTGCCGACGCCGACGGAGCGGGCGCTGCAGGTCTATGCGTTCGATCCCAGCACGGTGAGCTACGCCGACAACCGGATCAACACGCGGATCACCGTGCAGGTGCCCTGGGAGGAACTCGCCCCGGGTCCGACCGGCCGCAAGATCGGCGTCGTCGACTACGACGCCGCCAACAAGTGCTACTATCCGCCGGTCAACCTCGATGATCCGTTCCTGCTGGCGAACGACGGCCTCGATCCTTCCGAATCGGACCCCCGCTTCCACCAGCAGATGGTCTATGCCATCGCCGCCCGCACCATCCACATGTTCGAGGTGGCGCTGGGGCGCGACATCCACTGGCGCCGGGCGGATCGTTTCGGCGGATCGAGCGAGAGCGACGACGCGCTGCGCAAGACCGGCGACATCCGCGTCCTAAAACTCTATCCGCACGCGATGCAGGCGGCCAACGCCTATTACAGCCCGCAGGCGCACGGCATCCTGTTCGGCTTCTTCACCGCCAACAAGAGCGGCCAGGGCCGCAACCTTCCCGGCCAGCGCGTCTTCACCTGCCTGTCGCAGGACATCATCGCGCACGAGATGACCCACGCGGTGATCGACGGCATCCGCACCTACTTTACCGAGCCCACCAATCCCGACGTGCTGGCCTTCCACGAGGGCTTCGCCGACCTGTGTGCGCTGTTCTCGCATTTCTCCCAGCAGGAACTCCTTGATCGACACGATCCAGCGCACCGGCGGGCGGCTCTATCAGACCGACCTTGCGCCGGTGGCGACCATTCCCGGCGGATCGTCGCCGGCCGACCAGACGCCCGAGATCGTTGCCCAGATGCGCCAGGCCAATCCGCTGATCCAGCTCGCGATGCAGTTCGGCCAGGCGCGCGGCGGGGAGCGGGGCCTGCGCTCCGCCCTCGGCGTCGCGCCCAATTCCAACGATATCCACACCAACGTCGACGATCCGCATTTTCGCGGCTCGATCCTGGTCGCCGCCGTGTTCGACGCGTTCTTCAGCGTCTATATGGGCCGCGCCGACGATCTGTTCCGGATCTACCGCGCGGGCGGCGCCGAGCGGACCGCCGACCTGCCCGGACCGCTCGCCCGGCTGCTGGCCGGGTACGCCTCCGATACCGCCAAGTTCTTCTTCTGCCTCTGTGCCCGTGCACTCGATTACTGCCCGCCCATCGATGTGACCTTCGGGGATTTCCTGCGCGCCCTCATCACCGTCGCCAAGGACCTCGACCAGGCCGACGACCACGGCGTGCGCGACGCGCTGATGGAGGCCTTCCGGGTGCGCGGCATCTACCCGGAAAGCGCGAGCTTCTTCTCGGAGGACGCGCTGGCGTGGCCCCGCACGTCCCACGACCTCGTGGTGCCCGACCTGATCTTCGGCAGCCCCAATGGCCTGACGAACGCCGAGAAGAATCACAATGGCGACGTGCTGCGCAAGTGGGCCGACAAGCATCGCCGCGAACTGGGCCTCGCACCCAGCCTCCCGGTGACCGTGCCGTCCTTCCATCCCGTGTTTCGGACCATGGACACCGGCCGGCTGCGCGTGGAAATGGTCATCGAGATGATCCAGTCGCGGCAGGCGCCCTTCGAGCCCGGCGTGCCCGAGGCGGGATCCTTCCCGTTCCGCGGCGGCGTCACGCTGATCGTCGAGGCCCCGGAGATCAAGGCCGACGCCAACGGCACCAGCGTGGCCGGCCAACCCGTCGTCCGCTTCATCATCGGCAAGGCGATGACCGGCAAGGAATCGCGGCGGCGTGAAAAGACGCAGCGCACGTTCGCCGTCGCGCAGGGCCTCGCGGCCGGCGACACCACGGATCCCACCCACTTCCAGGCAAACTTCGGCCTGGTGCACGAGGAGTACTGATCATGGCCGCGCGCAAGACCGCCCGCCGTAAGACACCCGCCAAGGCCAAGGCGAAAACCAAGGCCAAAGCGAAGACCAAAGCCAAGGCGAAGACCAAGACCAAGACCAAGGCGAAGACCAAGACCAGGGCGAAAGCCCAACCCAAGGCGCGCGGCAAGTCGGCGGCCCGGACGTCCAGCACGCCCAGCCCCACGGCTCCCGCAACGAAAGCCCCGACGGCCAAGGCCGGCTCCGGCGGTGCGTCGTCTGGTTCCATTGGCGGCGCCAGCGGCATCCGCGTGCGGATGTATCGCGTCGGATTCGGCGACTTCTTCCTGCTGACGGTGCCGGGGAACAACGGCCCGGCGCATATCCTGATCGACTGCGGCGTCCATGCCGCCAACATCGGCAGCATCGGCGAGTGCGTGCAGGACCTGAAGAAGGCGACCGGCAATCGCCTCGCGCTCGTCATCCTCACCCACTTTCACGCCGATCACATGTCGGGCTTCGCGTCGAACTACGACGACTTTGCGAATTTCGACCATGTCGGCGCGGTGTGGATCACCAACCGTCTCGATCCGGGAAATTCCGACGCCTCCAAGTTCATGGCGCAGATCACCTCCGTGGCCCACCAGCTGCGGCTGCAGCTCGGCGCCCGCAGCGATCCGGCGGCCGAGGAGGCGCAGCGCAAGGTCGACAACGCGCTCGGCTTCACCCTGGGCGCGGCCAGCGAGGACGGCGGCGGCGGGAGCAACGCCAAGGCGCTGAAGCTGCTGCAATCCGGGTTCAAAGCCAAGCCGCCGGTCTACTACTATCAGGGCGGCGACACACCCAAGCTGCCGGCGGAGTTGGAGGGCAAGATCACCGCCGAGATCCTGGGTCCCTCGCCCAAGGATTTCGGGCGGAACCTTCTCGGCCAGCGACAACAAGAAGGAGCAGTACCTGGCCGCCGTCAGCGACGGTGAAACGCCCGACCCCAAGGGCGTGCAGCCCTTCGAGAAGAAGTGGCCGGCGGACAGCGCCGACTATCCGCCCGAGGCCTTCGACGAGTTCGACAGCGGACTGGTCGGCAAGGGCCAGCACCGCAAGCGGGACGGCGCCGCGGCGATGCAGGCTGCGCTCGAGAACATGCAGCCGGACGTGTTGGCCGCCACCGCCGACAAGCTCGACGGCACCCTCAACAACCAGAGCCTGGTCGTGCTCTTCACCTGCAAGGGCAAGAAACTGCTCTTCGTGGGGGACGCGCAATGGGGCAACTGGGCCTACTGGCTCTATGGCAAGGCCGTTACCGGGGCCGACCCCGGCATCACCGCCACCGCCCGCGACATCCTGGGCTCCATCGACTTCTACAAGGTCGGCCATCACGGCAGCACCAACGCCACGCCGATCCCCGCCGTCGGCGCGCTCAGCCACAATTGCTCGGCGATGTGCTCCACGGCCACGGGCGCCTACGGCTCTCCCGCCAAGAAGACCGAGGTGCCGCGCACGGCGCTGATCGATGCGCTGGAAGACCAGGACCGGCAACCGGCTGGTGCGCAGCGACTGGATACCCGTCGGCGACACGCCGGCCGACAAGCAGGCAAAGCAGGAGCTTGCGACGCTGCCGGCGGGATTCAGCACCCCCGGCGACCTTTACATCGACTACAACCTGTAGCCGGCTGCGGAAGCCCGTCCGCCGAAACCCATCGGCCGCATCAGCCCGTCCCGTTGGACGAGCTGATGATGCAACGCAGCGCCTATATGCGAGGCGCCGAAGGCCGCGAGGGCGCCGTCGAGGGTCATCCAATCCGAGCGGCTTCAGGGCCTCTGGGAAGGCGTTGTAGCCGAGATGCTTTGGCACCGCCGGCCGCGACACTCCCGAGGGCCCGGTCAGCCCCCGCACCGTGAGTTCCCCTTCCCGGCTCAGCCGCTCGAAAAGCGCCCGCAGGTTCGGGCCGTCCAAGGCGGTGAAGAGGTCGCGGGCAGGTTGCCTGCATGAGTAATTCATAACTGGCCCGTTATTGATGCCAAATTGAGGGGTCTACTCCCGTGGCAGCGTCATGGTCTTCCGGATCGCAAGCGTCCCTCTCGCTCATCAGCCTGAGCGAGCGGGACGCTCGCGGTCCGGATGAGCATGAAAGACGCACCACCAGAGTGGCGCCCGCCCCGCACCCTGACGGTGTACAAAAAGTCCCCTTCCCGTCGTCTCGACCGAGCGCCCCTCGAATGCCTCGGGGTAAACTCCACGCGGAGTGGAGAGACCTTATCGTGGATGTAAGGTCGCTCCGCTCCGGTCGAGACGACGGGGGGGAGTTGCAGGCGGAACTGCAGGGCATGCGAACAAGCCGCCCTTGACGTTCCTGAGCAATGTTGTGGCGTATGCCTGTCGACACTCTCACACGAGGATCGGCAGCATGGCTTTCTTCTCTGGATACCCCCGGCCGGTGACTAAAGTTTCAGCCACCAGTGTTTCCGCCGGACCCTCGGAAACCTCGGAATACCCCTCAGTCCTCCTCGGTCGCAAGCTTGCGCCGGATCAGGGGTGCCGCGAGGTTGCGCCAGGCGAAGGCCATCTCCTCGACGTCGGTGCCGGCCATGGTGTCGACCCGATGACCGACCGGCTCGCCGCCCAGCCCTTCATAGAAGAAGCGCGTCGGATTGTTGGCCAGCATCCACAGCACGGCGGTGTCGCAGCCGTCGGCCCGGAGCTGGCGGAACAGCGCATCGAGCAGCCGCCGCCCCAGCCCCATATTCTGGAAGTCGGGCTCGACATAGAGCGTGTAGACCTCGCCGACCCGGATCTCGCGCCCGTCGAGTCCTTCGGGCTTGTCGCGCACCAGCCCGCAGCTGCCGAACCCCACCACGCCCATGTCCTGGTCGTCAGCCACGAACACGCCGCGCGCTTCGCCGGGATCGCCGAGCAGCCGCGTCCACCACGCCGCCTGGCGCACGTCCGACATGCCGGCCAGCATCGAATCAGGCAGCAGCCCGGCATAGGCCGACTGCCAGGTCTCGACATGCACGCGCGCGATCGCCGCGGCGTCGCTGCGCGAGGCGCGGCGGATGCGGATCATGCCGCTTCCTCCTCGGCCGCCTTTTCCTCGACGGGCTCCGCGGCCTTCACGTCCGCGGGCTCTTCGCCCTGCGCCGCCTTCGGCTCGGCCGCCTTGCGCACCAGCGTCGCGGCGAAGAAGCCGTCGGTGCCGTGGCGCAGCGGCGAGAGGCGCATGTACGGACCGGCCGCGACCTCGGGCGGCGGCTCGCTGGCAAGCGCCTCGCGCCAGATGTCGGCCACCGGCACGACGGCGAAATCCGCATGACGTTCCAGGAAGCCTTCGACCTGCCGCTCGTTCTCGGCCGGCAGCACCGAGCAGGTGGCGTATATAAGTCCGCCGCCCGGCTTCACCAGGCGCGACGCGGCATCGAGGATCGCCGCCTGCTTCGGCACCAGCTCGGCCAGATCCTCGGGCCGGAGCGTCCAGCGCCCGTCCGGGTTTCTGCGCCAGGTGCCGCTGCCGGTGCAGGGCGCGTCGACCAGCACGCGATCGAAGGCGCCAGCCTGGCGCTTCAGCCATTTGCGGTTGTCGGCGTCGATCGCGCGGCGCTCGACATTGTGGGCGCCGGCGCGGCGCAGGCGCTGGGCCGAACGGTCGAGGCGCGTCTCGAGCACGTCCATGGCGACGACCCGCCCCTTGTTGTTCATGCCGGCCGCCATGGCGAGCGTCTTGCCGCCGGCACCGGCGCAATAGTCGGCGACCTGCATGCCGGGCTGCGCATCGACCAAAGCGGCCACGAGCTGCGAGCCCTCGTCCTGGATTTCCACGAGGCCGTTCTGGAAGGCCTCGCCACGCACGACGGACAGCCGGCGCTTGAGCCGGAGCCCGTCGCTGGCATAGCGCATCGGCTCGGTCTCGATGCCCTCGCGCTTCAGCGCCGCCTGCGCCTCCTCGACCGTGGCCTTGAGGCGGTTGACCCTGAGGTCGACCGGCGGCGGAGTCTCGAGCGCCGCAATCTCGCGGCCCCACGCCTCGCCGTAGGCTTCCTGGAGATGCGGCGCCACCCATTCCTGGACGTTGAGCCGCACCCAGTCGGGCTGGTCGGGATGCGGCAGCGAATGGCCTTCCATCTGGCGGAGCGCGCCGAGCTCGGCCTCGTCGAGCGGCGCCGGCCGGTAGGTGCCGCCGTCGAACATCGCTTCGACCTGGCGGAGCTCGAGCTTGTCGACCAGGACGAGGTCGGCCGCGACGATGCCGCGCGCCAGGCTGCCGCCATCGAGCGCCGGATGGCGCGTGCGCCCGAGCCACCAGTAGAGCTGGCCGTAGCGGCGCAGGATGCCCCACAGGCGTTCGGCCACGGCGCGGCGATCGCCGCTGCCGATGTAGCGGCGGGCGCGGAAGAAGGCGTTCAGCACGAGATCGGCCGGCCGCTCCGAGCGGCTGACGATCTCGTCGAGAAGTTCTATGGTGGCGGCCACCCGCGCGCCCGGCGTCATGTCGATCCTCTTTCAGCCCTTGCCGCTACGATGAATAAGCCCGCCGCGCAACGTCCCTCCAAATTCATTTCCCTCCCCCGTCATACGGGGGAGGTGGCCCGCAGGGCCGGAGGGGGAAAGCCCCCCAGGCGATTTCCGAAAGGCCAAGATCTGAAATCATCGGGCGCTTCGACCGCAGCCTTCCCCCTCCGCCCCCTTCGGGGGCACCTCCCCCGTAAGACGGGGGAGGCAGACGAGCGGCGGTGCGCGCACAATGCGTGAATCCCGGAAGAACACCCTGCTCGTCGTAGCCTCCATCCTCGTCGCCCTGATCGCGGGCGAGATCGGCACGCGGGCCAGCACCTGGGTCTATCTCTTCACCTGGCCCAACTTCGTGCTCGATGCGCGCACGGTGCTGGCGCGGCAGGACAGCGGCCGCTACGTCCATGATGACAAGGTGGGCTACGTCCCGCGCGCCGGTTACGCGGCGCCCGGCCTCACCATCGATCCTGACGGACTGCGCCACACCGGCGAGCACACCGCCGACGCGCCGATCCTGGCGGTGGGCGATTCTTTCACCTTCGGCGACGAGGTCAACGACGCCCAGACCTGGCCCGCCCAGCTCCAGCGTCTGACCGGGCGGCGCGTGCTCAATGGTGGGGTGAGCGGTTACGGCTTCGACCAGACCGTGCTGCGCGCCGAGCAGCTGGCGCCGCGCTACAAGCCGTCGGCCATCGTCGTCAGCTTCATCGCCGACGACATTCGCCGCACCGAGATGCGCCGCCTGTGGAGCGCCGACAAGCCATGGTTCGAGCTCGACAAGGACCAGCTCGTGCTGCGCGGCGTGCCGGTGCCGCCGCGCACCGACCCGCGCGACACGCTCACCTTCTGGCAGCGCACCCTGGGCTACTCCTACCTGTTCGATTTCATCCTGCGCCGCCTCGACCTCCTGTACGACTGGTTCGGCGACCATATCCGTGTCCATCCCGCCGGCACCGGCGAGACCCTGGCGTGCCGCCTGACCGAGCGGCTGGCGGCGCTCCAGCGCAGCAGCGGCGCGCGGATCGTGGTGGTGGCCGAATACGATCCGGTGGTGTGGGACGTTCCTAAATTCACCGGCGAGCAGCGCCGCATGACCAAGGGCCTGCTCGACTGCGCCGCGAAGAACGGCCTTTCAACCATCGACACCTTCGATGCCCTCGCCGCGACGCCGAACCCACGCCAGCTCTACGGCCTGTGGCACATGAACGAACCCGGCAACCGCCTGATCGCAAAGCTCGTCGCGACGCAGCTCAAATGATCTTTGCTGCGGCGCTCATCGTCTTCCGGACCGCGAGCCTCCGGCTCGCTCATGATCATGATGCGAGCGGGACGCTCGCGGTCCGGAAGAGCATGAGCTCGACGTCACATCCCGCTGCGGTAGTTCGGGGCTTCCTGCGCGATGTCGACGTCATGGACGTGGCTCTCGCGCAAGCCCGCGCCGGTGATTCGCAGGAACTCCCGATTGGTCTGCAGATCGCGGATGGTGGCGCTGCCGGTGTAGCCCATCGCCGCGCGCAGGCCGCCCACCAGCTGATGGATGATGTTGCCGACCGCGCCCTTGTAGGGCACCCGGCCCTCGATGCCCTCGGGCACCAGCTTCAGGCTGCTCGCGACCTCCTGCTGGAAGTAGCGGTCGGCCGAGCCGCGCGCCATGGCGCCGATCGAGCCCATGCCGCGATACGACTTGTAGGAGCGGCCCTGGTAGAGGATGACCTCGCCCGGCGCCTCGTCGGTGCCCGCCAGCAGCGAGCCGATCATGGCGCAGTCGGCGCCGGCGGCGATCGCCTTGGCGAGATCCCCGGAATATTTGATGCCGCCGTCGCCGATCGCCGGCACGCCGGCGGCGCGGCAGGCCTCGGCCGCCTCGAGGATGGCGGTGAACTGTGGCACGCCCACGCCCGCCACCATGCGCGTGGTGCAGATCGAGCCCGGGCCGATGCCGATCTTGACGGCATCGGCCCCGGCATCGATCAGCGCCTGCGCGCCTTCGCGCGTGGCCACGTTGCCCGCCATCACCTGGGTGTAGTTGCTGAGCTTCTTCACGCGCGTCACGGCTTCGAGCACGCCCCGCGAATGGCCGTGCGCGGTGTCGACCACGATGACATCGACGTCGGCATCGATCAGGAGCTGGGCGCGGCGCAACCCGTCCTCGCCGACACCGGTCGCCGCGGCGGCGCGCAGGCGGCCCTTCTCGTCCTTGCTGGCGCCGGGGAACTTGTTGGCCTTCTCGATGTCCTTGACCGTGATCAGGCCGATGCAGCGATAGGCGTCGTCGACTACGATCAGCTTCTCGATGCGGCGCTGGTGCAGGAGCCGCTTGGCCTCGTCGGAGCTCACCCCTTCGCGCACCGTGACCAGCTTCTCCTGGGTCATCAAAGCGCTCACGGGCGTCGCATTTTCGGTGGCGAAGCGGACGTCGCGGTTGGTGAGAATGCCGACCAGAGTGCCGTTGCGCTCGACCACGGGAATGCCCGAGATCTGGTGCTGCGACATCAGCGCCAGGGCGTCGGCCAGGGTCTGCTCGGGATGGATGGTGACGGGGTTCACCACCATGCCGGATTCGAACTTCTTGACCTTGCGCACCTCGTTGGCTTGCGCCTCGGCGGTGAGGTTCTTGTGGATGACGCCGATGCCGCCGACCTGCGCCATGGCGATCGCCATGGCGGCTTCGGTGACGGTATCCATCGCCGCCGACATCAGCGGGATGCCGAGCTCGATGGTGCGGGTAAGCCGCGTATGGATATTCGTCTGATTGGGCAGGACCGCCGAGGCGGCCGGCTTCAGGAGGACGTCATCGAAAGTGAGCGCTTCCTGAAACTGCATGCCAACCTCCGGGCGGAGAAAAGAAAAACCGGCGGCCCTGGGTAGGACCGCCGGGTTGGCGAGCCGTTATACACAGTGCGGCGCGTAAGCCAAGCGCGGCCACGCGCAGCCGTTATGCACAAGCCTCGTTGGCGGGCTGCCTACAAGCTCCCGAGGAAGTCCCGTTTCCCGATTTCGACGCCGGACTGGCGCAAGATTGCGTAGGCGGTGGTGCAATGGAAATAGAAGTTCGCCATGACGAAATGCACAAGATACTGCTGCCCGGTGAATTTCAGCGGATTGCCGCCGATGGTGAGCACGATCTCGCGGCCTTCGCTGCCGTCGAGCTGCTCGGGCTTGAAGCCCTTGATGTAGGCCAGCACGGCGGCGATGCGGGGCTGCAGCTCGGCCAGGGTCTTCTCGGCATTGTCGTGTGCCTTGGGCACTTCCAGGCCGGCCAGCCGCGCCGTGCTCTCCTCGGCGAAGCGGCAGGCGAGATGGACCTGGCGGATGAGCGGCAGCATGTCGGGGATCAGCCTGGTGCCGCCCAGGACCGCCTCGTCGACCTTCTTGGCCGCGGCCCAGGCCGATCCCTTCTCGAGGATCTTGGAAAGCGCACCGAGCTGGCGCTGAAAAACAGGAACAGAAGCGGCGTACATGCCGAGAGCCATTTTAGTCCTCCGGTTGGGCTGAAGGCGGCGAACTTAGCCGCGAAAGCCCGTCCCGACGACATACATTTCCGCCGAATCGGCGCGGCTCGCCTCCGGCTTCACATGGCGGACCTTGCCGAAGTCGTGCTTCAGCCGGTCGAGCAGGGTTCGCTCGGTGCCGCCGCGCAGCACCTTGGCGACGAAGGTGCCGCCGGGCTTCAGCACCTGGCGCGCGAAATCGTGGGCCGTCTCGGCCAAGCCCATGATGCGCATGTGGTCTGTCTGCGTATCGCCGGTCGCGGAGGCCGCCATGTCGCTCAGCACCACGTCGGCCAGTCCGGCCAGCAGTTCGGTCAGCGCGGCGGGCGCGTCCTCGTCATAGAAATCCTTGGCCAGTACCGTGGCGCCGGCGATCGGCTCGACCGGCGTGATGTCGAGGCCGATCACGATGCCCTTGCCGCGCTCGGGCTTGACCCGCTCGACGGCGACCTGGGTCCAGCCGCCGGGCGCCGCGCCAAGATCCACGACTCGCGCGCCCACCTTCAGGAAGTGGAACTGGTCGTCGATCTGCAGCAGCTTGAAGGCCGCACGCGAGCGGTAGCCGCGCTTCTTGGCCTCGGCGACGTAGGGATCGTTGAGCTGGCGCTGCAGCCAGCGCTGCGACGACGTCGTGCGCCCCTTGGCCGTCTTGACGCGCACCGTGGCGCGCCGGCCGGTGGGCAGGCTGCTCTTTCCCTTGGCCATGGGTCAGGCCCCGGGCCGGCAGAACGGATCGGCCTCGCGGTCGGCCTGGCGCATTAGGTCCATCAGCACGCCCTCGCGCAGGCCGCGGTCGGCGACGCGCACCGTGGGCGCGTGCCATTGCCGGCACACCGCCTCGAGGATTGCGCCGCCGGCCAACGCGAGGTCGGCGCGGTCGTTTCCGATGCAGGGCAGATCGGTGAGTTCGATCACCGACATGACGGAAAGCTGGTCGCAGATGCGCAGGATATGCTCGCGGCCGATGCGCGAGCCGTCGACCAGGGTGCGGTTGTAGCGCTTGAGACCGAGGTGATGGGCGCTCACCGTGGTCACGGTGCCGGAGGCGCCGATCATCTGCACCTCGCCGCGGGCAATGGCGCGGCCAATGCCGTGCCGGGCGCAGAACGGGCGAAGGTCGCCGCGGATGCGCTCGACCATGTCGTCGTAGCAGGCCCGCGTCACCGGCTGCTCGCGCGGCTGGCCCTTGACGCAGGATTCGGTGAGGGTGACGACTCCCCACGGCACCGAGGTCATGTCCAAGAGCTCGGTGGCGACGCCGCCCTGGCGATCGTCGCGCCGCGACACGCGGATCCAGCTCACTTCGGTCGAGCCGCCGCCGATATCGATCAGCAGGCCGAACGGGATTTCCGGATCAAGCAGGTTCTCGCAGCTGGCGAGCGCAAGGCGCGCCTCTTCGCTGGGCGGGATGACCTCGAGGCAGAGGCCGGTGCGATCCTTGACCATGGCCAGAAAATCCTCGCCGTTGCAGGCGCGGCGGCAGGCTTCGGTGGCGATATGGCGGGCGCGGGTCACGCCGTTGCGGCCGATTTTGGCCGCACAGATGCTGAGCGCATTCAGCGTGCGCTCGATGGCGTCGCCGCACAGAGTGCCGTTCAACGCCACTCCCTCCCCCAGCCGGACCGGCCGGGAATAGGCGTCGATGACCTCGTAGCCGTCGACCGACGCCCGTGCCACCAGAAGCCGGCAATTGTTGGTGCCGAGATCGATGGCGGCGAAAGTGTGCGCAAAACGACCGCTGTGCCAGCCCCCCTTGTTCCCCGTGTGGGGCGTGGAATCCCCGGCCATTTTGAACTCTTTCCTTGGCCTGATGGTACCCGAGGAAAGGCGCCGCGGCGAGCCCGCTTGCCAAGGCCGTCCGGCGCCGCTAAATCCAGCGCCCGGCCTCCATGGGGGATAGTTTAACGGTAGAACAACCGGCTCTGACCCGGTTAGTCTAGGTTCGAATCCTGTTCCTCAACATATTCTGAGAAGAAGGAGGACGCCCGAGTCCGCTCAGGCGCCGAGACGCGCGAACGTCTCCAGCCCCCGCCGCCCGGCGGGGGTCAGGGTGTAGACGCCGCGCTCGACCCGTTCGAACCAGCCATAATAGTCGCTGCGCAAGATGCTGGCGGCCCGCGGTGCGTCGGCTGCCGCGCGTAGGGCCGCGACCTTCATGGGTCCACTGTTGGCCAACAGCTCGGCGCAGCGCAGCGCCTCCTGGCGATAAGCCGTCATCATCGGCACCCGCGTCGTCGAACCGCCGCGGTTGGGATCACCGACGCGGCGCGCGTGCTCGCCGAGCAACCGGCCGGCCTTGCGCTTGTTGAGACGTGGCTGGTAGGGCGCCGGATCGAGCACGATGTCGGCGCGATGCGCCGCCACGACCAACAGGCCCAGTCCGAGCCGCCGGCAGAGTTTCTTCACATTCTTCATCTGCTTGGGCCACTGGCCGACCGCGAGATAGACGCGGTCCGAAACCGCCAGCCGATCAACGCCCTGGAGCACGAGTCCTAGACCGAAGATGCGCTTCAGCTCGACGATCACCGGCGGCTCGCCGCCGCGCACGGCCACCACGTCGCAGCCGCGCACCTCGCCCTTCACGACATATCCCTGTCCCTCGAGCAGCGCCTTCACCGGCGCATAAAGGTCGCTCTCCAACGCCATGGCGCCGCACCGTATCATGCTAATAAGACCGCGACGGGGGATAACGAATGACCGAGTTGCTGGACCAGGGCGCAGCCGCCATCGCAGCCGCCGTGCGGACGGGCAAGACGAGCGCGCGCGACGTGGCGGAGGCCGCCATCGCGCGGGTCGAAGCGCGCAACAAGGCACTCACCGCCATCGTCGATTTCGACCCCGCCGAGGCGCGCGCCGCCGCCGATGCGGTCGACTCCCGGCGCAAGCAGGGCTTCGACGGCGCGATCCTGGGCGTGCCCTATACCGTGAAGGACACGACCTGGGTCAAAGGCCGCCGGGTCACCAACGGTTCGCTGCTGTGGAAGGATTTCAAGCCGCCGCGCGACGCCGTGGCGGTCGAGCGGCTGCGCAACGCCGGCGGCGTCTTCCTCGGCATGACCAACACGCCGGAGATGGCGGCCAAGGGCCACACCGAGAACAAGGTCTACGGGCCGTCGCGACACCCGATGAATCCCGCGATGACCCCCGGCGGCTCGTCGGGCGGGGCGGCGGCGGCCCTCGGTGCCGGCTTCACGCCGATCGCGCTGGGCACCGACGGCGGCGGCTCGGGAAGACGCCCGGCCTCGCATTGCGGCGTCGTCGGCCTCAAGACATCGGCCGGCGCCATCCCTTCCCCCTTCGGCTTCGGCGGCGCCTACGGCCCGCTCTATGGCGTCGTGGCGCCGATGGGCCGGTCGGTGGCCGACGCCAAGGTGGCGTTCGAAGTGATGGCCGGCCCTGACCGACGCGACCCCCATTCGGTGGCCACCCTCGACGTGCCGCCTCCCGGCAACCCGCGCATCGCCGTGAGCCCGCGGCTTGGCCTCAACGTCGCCGTCGATGCCGACGTCATGGCGGCCTTCGAGTCCGCCGTCGCCAGGTTGCGCGCCGCCGGCTGGCGCATCGAGGAGGCAGACGTCACATGGCCTGAAAACACGACCGAAACCGCCTTCACCGCCGTGAACGCCGCGGCGAGCGCGCTGCTCTACGGCGAGCGCCACGCGACGGACAAGGACCTGTTCGGCGACAACATCGCCGGCCTGATCGAGCGGGGTCGCTCGGTGCCCGGCACCGACGTGGTGGCGGCCTTCCGCTTCGCCGATGCCTGTGCGCGAGCGGTGGCACAGTTCTTCACCGAGTACGACTATCTGCTGACGCCGACCACGGCCTGCGTCGCCTGGCCGGTCGAGCAGGTCTACCCCAAGGTAATCGAGAACAGGGAGGTAGGCTCGCGCGGACACGCCGCGTTCACGCCGCTGTTCAACCTGGCGCTGGTCCCCGGCATCTCGGTGCCCTGCGGATCAGGCCGCGACGGCTTGCCGGTGGGATTGCAGATCGTGGCGCCGCGGCTGCACGATCGGCCGCTGCTGGCGATGGCGCAGAGAGCGGAAACAGCGCTTGGGTAAGGGCGGCTTTCTTACCGCCGCCGCGGCCCGTCGGATCGCGCTCGCCGCGCAAGGCTTCGACGCAGCGCGTCCCGCGGGCGCAACCAACGCCGGCCACGTCAAACGCGCGATCGATCGGCTGGGCCTGCTGCAGATCGATTCGGTCAATGTTTTGGCACGGGCGCATTACCTGCCGCTGTTCTCGCGGCTGGGGAACTACGACCGCGACCATCTCGATCGCCTGGCCTGGGGCCGCAAGAGCCAGCGCGGACTGTTCGAGTTCTGGGCGCACGAGGCGTCGCTGCTGCCGCTGGGCGCCCATCCGCTGTTTCGCTGGAGCATGCAGCGCGCCCGCGAGAATGCAGGCAACGGCAAGGGCAAGCTGCATGTCTTTCGCCTCGAGAAGGCCGGCTACATCGATGAAATTCTGCGCGAGATCGCCGACCGCGGTCCGCTGGCGGCGTCGGAGCTGTCCAACGGCGGCGAGCGGCGCGGCGCCTGGTGGGGCTGGAGCGACGGCAAGCTCGCAGTCGAGTGGCTGTTCTTCGCCGGACTGGTCACCACGGCGACAAGACGCGGCACTTTCGAGCGGGTCTACGATCTTACCGAGCGCGTGCTGCCGGCCCACGTGCAGGCGCTGCCGACGCCGTCGGCCGAGGAAGCGCAGCGCGCGCTGTTGCGCCTGTCGGCTCGCGCGCTGGGCGTCGCCACGGAGTTCGACCTGCGCGACTATTTTCGCCTGGGCGTCGCCGATACCAAGGCCCGGCTCGCCGAGCTGGTCGAGAGCGGCGAGCTGTTGCCGGTCACCGTCGAGGGCTGGAACAGGCCCGCCTATCTCGACCCTGCCGCGCACCAGCCGCGCAAGGTCGAGGCTCGGGCGCTGCTGGCGCCGTTCGATCCCCTGATCTGGGAACGGGACCGCACCCACCGCATCTTCGATTTCTTCTACCGCATCGAGATCTACACACCGCTGGCGAAACGCAAGCATGGCTACTACGTGCTGCCATTTCTTTTGGGCGATCAGCTCGTTGCGCGGGTCGATCTCAAGGCCGATCGCGCCAATTCGAAGCTGTTGGTCCATGCCACCCACCTCGAGCCGGGGCAGGACGCCAGACAAGTGGCCGGTCCGCTGCGCGAAGAACTGCGGCTGATGGCGGATTGGCTCAAGCTCGAAAGCGTATCGCTGCCTCGCGCCGGAGCGCTGGCGAAACGCATGGGCAGGATGCGATAAACGGCTGCGTCATCCTGAAGGCAGCGAAGGATCTCATGCCAGTGGCAAGCGGCAATGAGGTCCTTTGCTGCGCGCAGGACGTCATGAACGAGGTGAATTGAGAGATGAACGACTTGGTGCTGAAGGGCGGGCGCGTCGTCGATCCCGCGCAGGGACTCGACAGGGTGACGGATATCGCGTTCACCGGCGGCAAGGTCGCGGCCATCGGCGACAATCTGTCGGGCAACGACGTGCGCGACGTCGCCGGCAAGATCGTCTCGCCCGGCCTCATCGACCTGCACACCCACGTCTACTGGGGCGGCACGTCGCTTGGCGTCGAGGCCGAGCTGCTGGCCCGCACCGGCGGCGTCACGACCTTCGTCGATGCTGGTAGCGCCGGGCCCGGCAACTTCCACGGCTTTCGCAAGCACGTGATCGAGCCCTCGCCGGTCCGCATCCTGCCCTATCTCAACGTGGCCTTTCCCGGCATCTTCGCCTTCTCCAAGACTGTGATGGTGGGCGAGAACGCCGACATGCGCCTGATCGACCCTCGCGAGGCGGTGCGTGTGGCGCGCGAGCACATGGATCTCGTGCTCGGCATCAAGGTCAGAGTCGGCCGCTCGGCCAGCGGCGATTCCGGCGTCAAACCGCTCGATATCGCGCTCGATGTCGCCGAGGAAGTCGGTCTGCCGGTGATGGCCCATCTCGACGCGCCACCGCCGTCGCGTCGCGAGGTCGTCGATCGCCTGCGGCCGGGCGACATCCTCACCCACTGCTTTCGCCCCTTCCCCAACGCGCCGGTGCGGCCCGACGGCAAGGTGCGCGAGGAGATCCTGGCGGCGCGGGCGCGCGGCGTGATCTTCGACATCGGCCACGGCGGCGGATCGTTCGGCTTCGGCACGACGCGCGGCATGCTGGCGGCCGGGTTCCTGCCCGACGTCATCTCCTCCGACGTGCACGTGATCTCGATCGAGGGGCCGGCCTTCGACCTGCTGACCACCATGTCCAAGTTCCTGTGCCTGGGCGTCGACCTGCCGACGGTGATCAAGCTCGCGACGCTGAACGCCGCCGCGGCCCTCAAGCGGCCCGACCTCGGCACCCTGAAGGTGGGCGCCGTCGGCGAGGCCACGGTGATCGAGCAAGTGAGCGGCAAGTACGACTATGCCAATTCGATCGGCGAGCGCATGATGGGCGACAGGCGGCTGCTCTCGGCCGGCGTGGTGCTGGCGGGTCGCTGGTGGCATCCGGTGTGATCGACGAAGCCCACGACCAGCCCAAGGAACCGAGCTCCCCCGCCTGCCTCGCTCATGAGGCTGACGACGCCTATATGGGCTTTGCGGCCAAAGCGGAGGTCGCGGCCTTCCTGATGGCGCTGGCGGAGGCCGAGCAGGCCGGCCGTCCCCATGCCGAGATGCTGCGCAGAATGCTGCCCAAGGTGCGCGACGACGCTCTCCATCGCGCGCTCAGCGCCAAGCTCAAGGCGCAAGAGTCAGCGGAATCAGACACTTAGGCTCTGGAAAAGATTCTCGGGTGAGCAGGGCAACTTTTTTTAGCTGGGATCGTTTTCAATGTATTGGTCGGGTATCGGTATCGCCCTGCCCCCGCTCAGCGATGCCACTCTCCCCACTCGACCTATAGCCCGTCCCCGAGAAATCGGGGGCGGGCTGCCTGCTTCAGGGGGCTGATTCTAGATAAGTGACGGCAAAAAGTCTGTCCGGATCGGTCCAGGTGCGATCGACGCGGAAGCCGCCGCTACGCGCCAGTGCAGCGATGCCGGCATCGTCGTACTTGTAGGAATACTCGGTATGGACCCGCTCGCCCTCCGCGAAGGCGAAGCTGCGGCCGGCGACGGTCACGGTCTGCGCACGCAGGCTCTTGAAGTAGATCTCGATGCGGCCTTCGGCGGCATTGTAGAAGGCCTCGTGCGCAAAGCCCGCGAGGTCGAAATTGGCCTCAAGCTCCCGATTCATGCGCCGCAGCAGATTGAGAGTGAACTCGGCAGTGACACCGGCCGAGTCGTTGTAGGCATCATGCAATCGGCGGCTATCCTTCTTGAGATCGACTCCCATTATGAGGGCGCCGGTCGGTCCGAGGAGCGAACGGGCGCGGCGCAGGAACGCGGTCGCCTCGGCCGGTTCGAGATTGCCGATGGTGGAACCCGGAAAAAAACCGAGCCGCGGCGCACCGTTCACTTCGGCCGGCAGTTCGGTAAGCGCCATGTAGTCGGCGCAGACCGGCTGGACATTCAGGCCGGGGTAATCGCGCCGCAGCCTCGCCGCCGTGGCATCGAGGTGGTGGCGCGAGATGTCGATCGGCACGTAGGCCGCGAGATCGCGCAAGCCCTCGAGCAGCAGGCGCGACTTCACGCTCGAGCCGCTGCCAAACTCGACCAGCGCGCAGCCGGGGCCGGCCAAAACGGCAAGTTCGGCGACGCAGTTGCGAAGAATCCCGGTCTCGGTTCGCGTGAGGTAATATTCGGGCAGCTCGCAGATCTGGTCGAACAGCGCCGAGCCCCGCGCATCGTAGAGGAACTTGGCGGGAATGGCGCGCGGCCTGCGCGCCAGGCCCTCCAGCACGGCCTGCCTGAATTCCGCGCGATCGTCAGCCTCGGATCGCTCGAGGACAAGAGCCGGCCCGTTCATCGTAGATCCTCCGCCAAACGAAGACCACCGAACATCCAGCGTGCGTCCGGTGGAAAGAAATTCCGATAGGTCGTGCGCGCATGGCCGGCCGGCGTCGCCGCGCAGCCACCGCGCAGCACCATCTGGTTGGCCATGAACTTGCCGTTGTATTCCCCGATGGCGCCGGCCGGCTCATGATAGCCGGGGTAGGCGACGTACGGGCTGGCGGTCCATTCCCAGACCTCGCCGATGCCCTCCACCGCGCTCGCGCCGGTTTCCCACTCCTGTTCGCGGGGCAGGCGCTTGCCTGCCCATTTGGCAAAGGCGGCGGCCTCATAGGCGCTGACATGGCACACCGGCCGGGCCCGATCGACCGCCTCGAGGCCCGAGAGCGTGAAGATCTGCCAGTCGTCGCCGTCTCTTTCCCAATAGAGAGGGGCCTGCCAGCCGCGCTGGCCGACGCACTCCCAACCCGCCGACAGCCAGAACTCCGGCCGCCGGTAGCCCTCGTCTGCGATGAAAGCCAGATAGTCACCGCAGCTCACCGGACGCATGGCGAGCGCAAAGGGTTCAAGCCAGACACGATGCCGCGGCCCTTCATTGTCGAAGGCGAAGCCCGCGCCCGCGTGGCCGACCTCGAAAAGCCCGCCTTCGAATTCGCGCCAGGCAAGTGGTCGCGCTTCGCCTCTGGGCGCCACTGCTGTCCGGTAGGCGGGTTTGAGCGGATTCTGGGCCAGCAGGTGCTTGGCATCCATCAACAAGAGTTCCTGGTGCTGCTGCTCATGGTGGATCCCGAGTTCGACAAGCTGATCGATTCGGTTGTCACCTTTTGTCAGCAGTGCAGCCATGGCGTCCGACACATGGCGGCGATAGGCCAGGATCTCCTCGACGCCGGGACGGGTGATCATGCCGCGCTGCGGCCGCGGATGCCGGGGACCGACCGCCTCGTAATAGGAGTTGAAGAGATATTCATAGGCCGGATCGAACACCCGGTAATCGCGCGCGTACGGCCGCAACAGGAACGTCTCGAAGAACCATGTCGTGTGCGCGAGATGCCATTTCGTCGGACTGGCGTCCGGCATCGATTGCACGGTCTGGTCCTCGGGCGATAGCGGCGCGGCCAGATGCTCTGTCGTATTGCGGACAGACAGGAAGTGCTCAGCGCGGGTGCGCGCCGGCACGGGACTCGTTATCAGATCGGACACGACACCTCCGCACGGGTCGCAACGGCGGGCGACAATAGGCGGTTGCAATGCTGCGGTCGCACACTCACTCTGCACAGCCTTCTCTCGTCGACCCGAGGACGCAAGTGCCGATTTGTGAGATCGACCCGTGGCGCACTCAATATTTCGAGAATGCTGCCTGCCCCGCAGACGTTTTCATCCCCACTGAGGACAGCGATGGGTGGCTCTGGAATCCCGCCCATCGCTGGATCTATGACAAGCTCGCAGTCGCCGTGAGCCAGGGTCTGAATGCTGCACCGCACGGCATCGCTCCGCAGAATTATCCGGTGTTCTCCAAGCCGATCTACAACCTGAAGGGTATGGGCGTCGGCAGCCGCCCCTTGGCGTCGGCGGACGACTACGCAGACGCCTATCAGCCCGGTCATATGTGGTCGACCTTGCTCGAAGGCAAGCACATCAGCAGCGATGTTGCTCTTATCGACGGAGTCCCCCGTTGGTGGCGTCATGCCGGCGGTATTGCCTCCGGCGGCGGGACCTTTGACGGTTGGGAGGTCCGCGCCGAAGCCGAGCCCGCGGTCGAGGAATGGTGCGGCACCTGGTGCCGTCAGCGTCTCAAGGGCTACACGGGGATGATGAACCTCGAGACCATCGGCGGTCGCATCATCGAGGCACACCTGCGCTTTGCCGATCAGTGGCCGGACCTTTACGGCGCGGGATGGGTCGATGCCCTCGTCCGCCTCTATGCGCGGGGCGAGTGGCAGTTCGACAACTCGGCACGGCGCACCGGCTACAGCGTCGTGCTGTTCGTTCCGCATGGCCCGCGTTACCGCCATCCGCCGGCTGACCTGCAGCGCCGGGCGGCAAGCCTACCCGGCGTCTCCAGCCTGCAGATCACCTTTCACGAAAACCTGCCGCCCGGGCGGCATGCCATGCCGCCCGGCGGCTTTCGCGTCGCCATCATCAATTGCTGGGATCGTGCCGCAGGCGATGCTGCACGCGAAATGCTGCGTGCGTACTTCGAATCTCCGGCCGCCACGAGAGCCAGCTAGAGGTTTCGCCGCATGAAGCCGGCGAACAGGCTGACGATGAACAGCACCAACGCAATGACGAAAAGTATTTGCGCCATGCCAGTCGCCGTCGAGGCAATCCCGCCGAAGCCGAACACTGCGGCCACCAGCGCGATCACGAGGAACATCAGCGCCCAATACAACATTTCCTAACTCCTTCGAGCCTTCGACAGAGCAACGTCCCGGTGGCAGGCCGGTTCCGGCAAGCGGCCGGGCAACCCCCGCCGTAACGCGGCGTTCCCTTTCAAGTCCCTGATTGAACAAGGCAAAACGGAGGCCCCATGGAACGCGAACTCACGCCGGTCGAGGCGCGCAGCGGCGTCGTCAGCGGTCGAATCATCACGGTTCTAGCCGTCTCATTCGTGGGCGCAGTGATCGCACTGGCGCTGGCGTGGCTGTTCCTCTTCCCGCGATAGCTGTCCGCGCGAGGAGGCCGGGCCATCTTGGTCGATAGCCCGCTTTCGTCGATGAAGATCAGGTTGCGAGGATCCAACCCGGGCTGGTCATCGACCCATTGCTCGCGGGCAGCCTTTACGTCGGGACGGTCCTGCTCGCTGGCATGCGCAGTCTTTTTTTATGCGTCTGGCCGTGACGGTCGAGGAACTTCCAGACCGCTGTCCCGACAACCCTCACGTCACGCTCCGCGGCAAGCCGCTCGACCATCTCGGCGAGCGTCAGGTCGGGTGTCTGCCTCAGCGTCCCCAGGATGAAGTCCGCGTGCACGTCGAGCACCGAACCCTTCGGCTTGCCCTGCTTGGCCGGCCGAACGTCGCCTTGAGAGCGCTTCAGCCGTCCCCAAGCGCCCGCCGTCGCCTTGCCGATCGAAAACCGCTTCGCCGCCTGGCCCGTCGATAGCCCGCCCTCCAGGGCGGCAACCACACGCTCCCGCAGATCCAGGCTGTACGGCTTACCCATCGATCCCTCCAACTTCTGTCGAGGAATCGAATCACGCTTCCTATAGCTTGGGAATCCCTCACGACTCTCTTTTCAAGGAAAACGCTCTAGACCGCGGCCGATGATCTATTCCAGTGGCCTCAATCGCTGCCTGTCGTCCTGGGCATCCTCGATGCCCGCCGCTGGAAGTGGTCAGTCGCTGGAAGTGGTCAGTCACAATTGCGACAAGCCATGCCCAATTCGCTCCCTGCCCAAGCCGAATGCAGGCCGCCCGAACGGCACAAAGGATCAGCGCTCGTCGTTGTACTCGGGATGGCGCCGTATGAATGCCGCCACGAAGCTGCAGGCCGGCACGATCTTGAAGCCGCGCTGGCGGGCGTCGTCGAGGGCAGCGCGCACCAGGCGCGCGCCGATGCCTTTGCCTTCGTCGGCGGGTGGCACTTCGGTGTGCGTGAAGATCGCGCGGTCGCCTTGCTCGCGATAGACGGCGATGGCGAGACCATGCTCGGTATCAAGCTCGTAGCGGCTCTGGGCTGCGTTGAGTCTCACCGTCATGTTCGGTCGACCTCCCAGAACATCGGGTAGTCGGACTGGATCAGCCCCTTGAGGTCGCTGCGGTAGCCCGCCGGGATGGTGAACTGGCCCCACATCAGCGAGGGCACCAGCTCGTAGGCGATGACCTGGATGTCCGCCGCGATCTTCTTGCGCTCGTCGAGCGTGGCCGCGCGCGTGAATGCCTTCAACAGATCGAGAACGCGGGTGTCGCAAGACCAGCCCGGAAAATCGTTGCAGGTCGCCGCGACGTAGAAGTGGGTCAGCGGCGAATACATGTCGGTGCCGTTCGAGTAGACCGGGAACATCGACCAACCATCCTTCTTGGCGCGTCGCGCCAGCACGGTCGGCCAGTCGCGCGGCTGCTGCTCGACGATGAAACCCACGTCACGCATGTTCTGAGCCAGCACGCGCGATGCGGTCTGGCTGATCGAACCCGCGACCTCGAGGATGATCACCGGCTCGCCTTTGTACCCCGAGCCCTTGAGTTCGGCCTTGGCCGCGGCAAGGTCGACCTTGGCCACGTTCGCGCCGGCGTCGGTGGTAAGCGGTGTGCCGCACATCCAGAACGACGGGCACGACTTGCTGCGGTACTGGTCGGGCACGCCGATCGCCGTCAGGGTCGCATCCTGATCGACCAGCTTCCACATCACCTTGCGCACGGCGGGATTGTCGAACGGCGGGGAAGCATGGTTCAGGCGGAAGTTGCCCTGGAACTGGTGGATGCCGCCCAGCCCCATCAGCTTGACGCCCTTGTCCTTCTCGAGCAGCGGCAGCATGTCGAAGGGCAGGTACTGCATGTAGTCGATTTCGCCTGCCATGAGGGCGTTGGCGCCCGTCGACTGGTCTGGCATGACGCGCAGGGTGAGCTGGTCGATCTTGACGTTCTTGCCGCCCGCCAGGAAATCGGGCGCCTCCTTGCGCGGCACGTAGGTGGGATTGCGCTCGAGCACCATGGCGCTGCCCGGCCGCCACTGATCCTTCAGGAAACGGAACGGTCCGGAGCCTACCGGATCGCCGATGCGCTGGTCGGCCGGCGTCGCGGCCAGCCTGGCCGGCATCATCACCGGGAGCGGCGCATTGGGTTTGCCCAGCACGTCGAGCAACAGCGGAAAGGGCTGCTTCAGCACGAGCTTGAAGGTCTTGGGATCGCTGGCATCGAGCGCGGCCGTCTCGGCCATCAGCATCTTGCCCAACGGATCGCGCACCGCCCAACGCTTGAGGGAAGCCACACAATCCTCTGCCGTCACGGGATTGCCGTCATGCCACTTGAGGCCCTCGCGCAGCACGAACGTCCAGGTGAGCTTGTCGGGGCTGCTGTCGTAGCTCTCGACCATCTGCGGCTTGATCTCGCCCTGCTCGTTCATGGCGAACAGCAGGTCGAAGACGTGCAGGCCGAAGGTGCGCGTGATGGTGGCCGTGATGACATGCGGATCGAGGATGGTTACCTCCGATTCGAGCACCACCGTCATCGCCTTCGTAGCCGCCCGCGCCATCCGCGGCCGCAGAAAGGAGGCGGCTCCCAGGCCCGCGCCGCCGGCCAACATCGTTCTACGCCCCAAACCGTTACGCATACGTCACCCCTTGCTCGGAAGCGCACAGCGTAGCCGCGAACGGACCCAAAGAGAAAGGGCCGGTCGACCTGCTTTCGACAGGACGACCGGCCCGAATTGGCCGCTTGTAGGTGTCTCGACGCTACATGTCGCGCGAGTGCTTAGCTTCCCAAGCGCTGACCTGGGCCTCGGCCTGGTCATGCGAAATGCCGTAACGGGTCTGGATCTTGCCCACGAGTTGATCGCGACGGCCTTCGATCTGCAGCAGGTCGTCATCCGTCAGCTTGCCCCACTGCTCCTTCACTGTGCCCTTGGTCTGGCTCCAGCTGCCCTTGATCTTCTCCCACATCGACTTGGTGTCGGTCTTGACGGTCGTCGTGGTGGAGGTCTGGGCATGAACGACCATCGGCAGGACACCGACGGTCATAGCGGCACAGGCCGCGAGAATGGCGATCGAACGCATAAGTGGACTCCTGTGTTTGAACATGCGGCGCGATGTGCGCCTGCCGGTCAACGGGATTACGCCGCCACGGTTGCCCGCGGAGTGGCTCGCCCAACAGTATCAAGCGGCCGTCAGGCCCCAGCATCAAGGGGCCGTCAGGCCCACAGCGATTTCACGAACAAGGCGACCGGAATGACGATCAGGATCGCCATGTAGACATCCAGCAACTCACCGTGTAGCGGCCCCTTGTCGACGTCCCGCGAGAGCGCGGACGCAGGCTTGGCAAAGATCGTTCGCATGGCGGTACCCCCCATCATGGCTACAGATCTGCCACAGGAACGCCACGAAGCCGCGCCGGGTTGCACGGGCCGCGAAGAATCAGGAAGCCGCCATCCGGCCGGCGTGATCGAGCGCCTGCTGCAGATCGACCGCCGAATAGGGCTTGGAAATGAACTGCAGGCCCTCGCCTTGCTTGCCGGACCGGCCATAGCCGCTGGCAATTACGACCGGCAGCGTCGGAAACTGCCCGCGCACCCGCGCCGCCAGCTCCTCGCCGCTGATCCCCGGCAGCCCGAGGTCGGTCAGAAGCAGGTCGAATGAACCGCCCCGCGCCAGCAATTCGAGGGCCTGCTCGCCGCTGCCCACGCCGGCCACGAAACAGCCGAGCTGCTCCAGCATATCGGTGGTCGACATGCGCAGGACGACCTCGTCCTCGACCAGGAGAACCCGCCGCGGCCTGCCGGCGGGAGTTTCCTTTTCCCCGCCCTGAGGCGGCTTGGCCGGCTCGGCCGATGGTTGCGGCGGCCGTCTCCCGGCCAGCACGCTGCGCAGCCTCGCCATGAGCTCCTCGCCACGATACGGCTTGGCGATCATCGGATAATCCGGCCGGTCCTCCATGGGGATGAGGTCTCGCGCATAGCCCGATGTCAGGAGCACCGCGATGTCGGGCTGCCGCCGCTGCGCCAGCGCCGCAAGCTCGATGGCCGAGATCGAGCCCGGCATCACGACATCGGTGAACAGCAGATCGAAGCCGGTGTCCCGTTCCAGGATGGCCGCCGCCACGTCGGGATTCTCCGCCGCGACGACGCGGTAGCCCCAACCGGTCAGCATATCGACCACCGCATGCCGCACCTCGTCGTTGTCTTCGACGACCAGAACGCGTTCCCTGCCGGCCGGTGCATGGGCCGCCTCGGCCGGCGTTTCGGCGACCGGGTCCATGGTGCGCGGCAGATAGAGCTTGACGCTCGTGCCCTGGCCGATGGCGCTGTCGATCCGGATATGGCCGTTCGACTGGCGCACGAAGCCGTACACCATGCTGAGGCCGAGACCGGTTCCCTTGCCGTCGCGCTTGGTCGTGAAGAACGGATCGAAGGCCTGGGCCGCGACTTCCGGCGGCATGCCGGTGCCGGTATCGTCAACCCCGACCAGCACGTAGGGCCCCGGCGTGACGTCGGGATGGAGCGCCGCATAGCGCCGGTCGAGCGTGGCGTTGGCGACCTCGACCGTGACCGTGCCTCCCTCCGGCATGGCATCGCGTGCATTGATCGCGAGGTTGAGGATGGCATTTTCGAGCTGCCCCGGGTCAATCCTGGCGTTCCACGGATCGTCGGTGACCCTGAGTTGCATCGCGATGCGTTCGCCCAGCGAATTGCGCAGCAGGTCAGCCAGATCGGTCACCAGGCGCGCGACATTTGTCGGCTGCGGCACCAGCGGCTGGCGACGCGCGAACGCCAGCAGCTGCTGGGTCAGGCGGGCACCGCGGTCCGCCGCGGCGGCCGCGGCGTGAAGGCGCGCCAGCATCGCCGGGTTGGCATTCACCGCACCCTTCATCAGGTCGAGATTGGCCTGGATGACCTGGAGAATATTGTTGAAGTCATGCGCCATGCCGCCGGTGAGCTGGCCGGTCGCCTCCATCTTCTGGCCCTGCCGCAACGCCATCTCGTCGCGCAGCTTCTCGGTGATATCGACGAAGCGGACGACCGCGCCTCCACCCGTCATCGCCCCCTGCGAGACCTCGTAATCTCGACCGTCGTGGGAGGCGCGAACGGTCTGCGATCGGCTGGGTGCCTCGGCGTCGAGCTTCAGCGGCTCGAGCAGCGCGCGCACCGCCGGCAAGCGATCTGAGAGCAGCTGATCGCGGGTCAGCACGCCCTGTTTGGCCGCATCCCAGCCGGAGAAACGGACGAACGGCTCGTTCCAGGCGACAACCTTGCCTTGCGGATCGATCACGAAGATCGGGTCCTGAAGGCTTTCCAGCGTCGTCTGCAGCAGCCGCGACCGCTCGCCCAGCTCGCGCTGCGCATCTTCCAAACGGCTGGCGCTGCGGACGACGATATACATGCCGACGATGAGGCACAGGAAGGCCCCGGCCATGACCAGCAGTCCCGCGATGTCCGACTGCTCCTGCTCGGAGCGCAACATGCTCAGCCGGCGTGCCAACAGGAGCCGCTGGCCCTCGATGAAGGAATTGGCGATCTGCCGCAGCTGATCGCTGGTCTTGCGGCCCGCGCCGGTACGTTCGAGCGCCAGGGCGGCATCGCGGCCATAGAGCTGGTAGGTCGTGATCGTGCTGTTGAGTTCGTCGAGCTTCTCGTTGGCGGCGGCGCGAAATTCCCTGACCTGCTGCATGGTGTCGGGATCGGTGGCCGCCGCGCCCTCGAGCTGGCGCAGCTCGGTCTCGATGCGCAGGCGTGAGCGCTCGTAGGGCTGCAGATCGGCGACCTCGCCGCTCAGCAGGTAGGCGCGCTGCCCGACCTCCGTGTCCTGCAGCGCGATGATCGACTGGCGCATCAATGACAGCGTCTCGTAGCTGCCAACGACCAGGCGCTGCTGGCGGGCCGCCGAGTTCGAATGCGTGATGGCCAGCATGGCGCCCGTGCCGATCAGCACCGCTATGGTCAGCCCGACGATGACGCCGGTCGAACGTGCTGTCACACGCATGCTACGCATCGGCCTCCGGCTCCTCGGGCTTGGGGAAGGTCACGCTGACCCGCATGCCCCCGCCCTCGCGCGACGATACCGCGGCCTCGCCGCCGAGCTGCATGGCAAGCCCGCGGATCAGCGTCAGCCCAAAGCCGCTGCGGACATCGGGCCTGATCGCGCCGCGCGGCCCGGCCCCGTTATCCTCGATGACCAACTCGACCATGCCGCCCTTGTCGCCCGCCTCGATGCGAATCTCGGGCATGGCAACGCCGTCGAAGCTGCGGTCGAGCGCGCTGCTCACCGCCTCGGTCACGATCAGCCCGATGGGAATGGCGATATCCGGGCCGACCGCCATGATCGGCGCCCGGATGTGATAGCGCGGCTGCGCAAGATGGGGCGCGCGCCGGCCCACCGAGATTTGCCGCACCAGGTCGCTGATGAATTGCTGGAAGTCGACGAGCGCCCAGCTCGACCGCTCGTAGAGATGCCGGTGCAGGATCGACAGCGTCAGCACACGGTTCTGGGCGTCGCCGAAGAAGCGGCGAATACGCGGCGAGCGGATCTCGCCGGCCTGGAGGTTGAGCAGACTGGAGATCATCTGCAGGTTGTTCTTCACCCGGTGATGGATTTCACGCAGCATATGATCGCGCTGCTCGAGGCCGGCGCGCAACTCCGCCTCGCGGCTGGCGATCGCCTCGGCCATTGCCCTGACGCCTTCGCTCACCGAGGCGAGTTCGGGCGCCCACGAGGCCTGTCGGGCAAACTCGATGTCCTCGCCGCGGGCGACGCGGTCGGCAAAATTCTGGATGTAGCGCAACGGCCGCACGCACCAGCGATCGGCGCCCAACCAGACCGCCAGCAGCGCGCCGGCGAACGCCAGCACGACCGCGGCGAAACCACCCCAGGCGTCGACCAGGCCAGCCCAACCGTCGGCGGCGCCCGCCGCGCTCACGACAAAGATCGAGTTGTTGGCGAGCGGCAGCAGGTGGAATTCGTGCAATGAGCCGTCCTGGCCGTAGTCGCGGAACGCCGTTTGGCCACCGACGATCGCCGCGGCAACCCGGGGCGGCACCGGCAGCGCGCGCGTCGCCAGGGGGTCGCCACCGATCGGGCCGCCATTGCGATCGACCAGCGCCACCGCGACCTGCTCGGCCGACGGCACGGGTGTCATCAGATCGCCGATGGTGGTGAGCGAAATGCCGACGGCACACATGCCGCGGAAGGCACCATCCTGCAGTATGGGAAGCGCCACTGGTATGACTGTTCGGGGCGCCACTCGGCTCGCCACCGGCCCGCCCAGCGTGAACGACTTGGTATCGCGGACCAGGCGAAAGATTTCTCGGTCGGCAAAGCCGACGCCAAGCGCGGTCGACTCGGTGGCACAACGCGCCACGCCCTCGGCATCGGTGACGAGAGCCGAAGAATACTCCCGAGGAAATTTCCCCAGCACGTGCGTCAGGTAGGCCTCACAGCGATTGATCTCGGTCGGCGGAGCGTCCGGGTTGGCGCTTTTTTGAACGGCATCCTCGGCACAAACGGCCTCGAGCAGGCGTCGCGAGCCCTCGATCAAGGTGCGATAGCGGGTTGCCGCCAGTTCGGCGGTCACGGCGACGGTCTCGCTCTTGCGTAGTCCGGCATTGGCCTGCCGATCGACGGCCTGCCAAGCCGATAGAGCGAGCGCAGGCAGGACCGCGACGATCACCGCCACGGTCAGCTTGGTGCGCAGCGACCGTCGGGCCATCGGCCCGACCTTAGATCGAGACGGTGTCGAGCGCCTGGGCGATGGCCGCGCGAAGAAGATCGGGATCGAACGGCTTGGAGATGACGAAGGCAGGCTCGACCTGCTTGCCCGTCAGCAGCCGCTCCGGATAGCCGGTGACGAAGATCACCGGCACCGTCATCGATCGCATGATCTGGTTGACCGCCGCAATCCCGCTGTCGCTCCCGCGCAGCTGGATATCAGCCAGCACCAGGTGCGGGGAATGCTGCTTGGCGAGTTCCACGGCAGTCTTCTCGGTCGCCGCGATGCCCACGACCTGGTGGCCGGCGTTGCGCACGATGTCGGCGACGTCGAGCGCGATCACCGCCTCGTCCTCGATCACCAGCACCCGCACCGCGGCCACGCGTTGCAATTCACGGCGCGCTTCCTCGAGGCTGCGCTCGGCGGCATCGGTTTCGATGCCGAGAACGCGCGCTGCGTCGGAGACCGTGAATCCCTCGAGCACGGTGAGCAGCAGAACTTGGCGCTGCAACGGCGCCATATCGGTCAGGGACTCCTTCAGACGCCCGCTCACGCTGTCCTCGCCAGCGCCTTCCTCGAGATTGCCGAAAGGCTGCCGCAGGCGATGGAACAAGGTGAACACGCCAAGCTTGGTGTCCTCGATATTGGTGATCAGGTCGGGCTGAGCCATGACGACTTCAGCGCAAAGCCGGACCCACTCGTCGCCGCGCTTTTGCGAACCGGTGACGGCGCGCGCATAGCGGCGCAGAAACGGCAACGTCCGCGTTATCGCCTCGGACATCTTGTTGGTGGCTGGACTGTCTGCCACGACACTCTCCCTCGTCTCTCGCGTGCCCCGTCGCGACCGGCCGGCGGCCGGCCCGCTCCTGCTGCTCGGGATCGCCGCTACAATATACAGGAATACCATCGCCCTGCGGGGACAATCCGTGAAGATGTCTCCGCATGGACAATGTTACCAAGCCTAGAGGCCGCTTAGCGTTCCGGCGCAGTCACTGCGCCGATTGTCGCGCCCGCGGCACCACCGATGACCGCTCCGGCGATCGGATTGCCGACGGTGGAGCCAATCACTGCCCCGGACCCCGCACCGATTGCGCCACCCGTCAGGGCGCGGTCGACCGGCCGGTCGCCGCATGCAGAAGTAAGCAGCGCCAGGCCGGCAACGACCACGGTAACTCTGAGCGATTGGTTGATCATCATATCTCCATTATTCCTCTTGGGGCCGCCGCCACTAGTGCAGCCAACCCAATGCCCACATCAGCAGAAGTACCGGGATCGGTACTCCCAGGAGCCACAGCACCGCCGCGCCTCCCATCGATCGTCCTCCGCAAAAAGCTGCGAATAACAACGCAGGACGACGTGGATGGTTCCGCGCAAGGCGTCTACATGCGGTTGACCCAGGTTTTCACCTGGCGCTCCGCCTCGTCCTTGGCGACGCCGTACCGTTCCTGGATGCGGCCGACGAGTTGGTCCTGCTTGCCGTTGATGACGGTCACGTCGTCTTCGGTCAGCTTGCCCCACTGCTCCTTCACCTTGCCGGCGAGCTGTTTCCAATTGCCCTCGATGCGATCCCAATTCATGACTCGCTCCTCGCTTATGGTGAGTTGAAAGCATGCATTGGCTCGGCAACGCGCGGGGCGCGCACGCGTTGCCGTGCGAGAATCCCTTTGCGCCGGGTCGACCGATTGCCCACATATGTGCGCGAACGTCCAGAATTCACTGCGCTGCGGGGGCCTTCCACTCGATGATAAAGGACGACATCGTGGGGTTGCTTCCGGACCTTCGCGCTTTTTCGCGGTTCCTTTGCCGCGAGCGTGAGGCTGCCGACGATCTGGTCCAGAACACCATTCTCTCGGCCCTCGACAAGCAGGCACAGTTCACCCCGGGCACGAACCTCAAGGGCTGGTTGTTCACCATCATGCGCAACCGCTTCTACTCGGACCTGCGCACGGCCCGGCGCCGCCCGTCATCGATCGACGACGAGGCCGCTCCACCGCTTGCGGCCGTCGATAATCCGGAAGCCACCCTCGCCTTGAAGGAATTGTCATCGGCGCTCTGGCAGCTCAGCCCGCACTCGCGCGAGGCGCTCGTTCTGGTGGGCGCCGGTGGCTTTTCATACGAAGAGGCGGCGGCCCTCTGCGGCTGCTCGGTCGGCACTCTGAAGGCCCGGGTATCGCGTGCGCGCAAGCAGCTCTCCGAGCAATTGAACTGAAAAAATCACGTGTTTCCAACATGTTAGAAGGTTTCGCAGCAGCAATGTAACCTTTCGACGGTTCTGGCATTAGTCCGGTACTTGCTTTTCCTGTCGGGAGATATTCATGGCCATCGAAACGAGCAACGACGTCGACGATTTCCACGAGCAGCTGAAGGCGATCCTTCCGCGTCTGCGGATTTATGCGCTGTCGCTGACGCGCGATCGCGACGCGGCGGATGACCTCGTTCATGACACCGTGATCAAGGCGTTGACCGGACGTCGCAGCTTCCAGCCGGGTACCAACTTGGCGGCTTGGCTGTTTCGCATCCAGCGCAACGAATTCATCTCCGGGCTGCGCCGCCAGCGGCCGAGCGTTCCGGTGGATACGGCGATCGCCGAATCTCTGTCGCATCCCGCCCATCAGGACAGCGGCCTCATCATGCGCGAATTCGTAACCGCCTTCGCGAAGCTGGTGCCGACGCAGCGCGAGGCGCTCCTCTTGGCCGTGCTCGAAGGCTTGCCCTACGAAGTGATCGCCGCGCACACGGGCGTATCGGTGGGAACGGTGAAGAGCCGCATCTCGCGTGCCCGCGATACGCTTGAGCGCCTGCTGCTTGAGGGTGATAGCCGCCCGCAGCCGACTGGCGTGGAGCCCCGCGCCGATCTGTCGGACGAAGCCGGCGAGGCACCCGCGGCGAGCCGTTAGCCGCGGTTTCAACCGCCGCGTAAAGGTATGGTATAGTCATGGATAGTCCCTGGGGGAGAGATCAATGGCTCAGGCGCGAGCCCGAGGAATGGCCCTCATTCCCGGGGAAGTACGGCATGGCCAATGACGACAAGCCGCGCAGTGGCCGGGGTGATGGGCCCCGGCCGCGGGCGAAGGCGTCGACCGAGCGTCCATTCGACATGTGGCTGCAAAAGCAATTGCACGCCATGTACGATGAGATCGCTGGCGAGCCGCTGCCCAGTGACTTACTCGGTCTGATCGACAGCGACGCCGCCAAGAGCGACGACCAGAAGCAGAAAAAGAACGAGTCCGGCAAGGACAACAAGAAGTAGCCGCGGAACTTCCGCGGTCGCCCTGCCGTTGACCGGGCTCACCCAGCGGAGGCTCCCCACATGCTTGCCAGCGAAGACAAGAAGAAGGCACTGACCAGTCCCAGCAGCGTCTTCAAGAATCCCGCCGACGTCGTTGCCTGCGCCGATCTCAGCAAGGCCGAGAAGACCGCCATCCTCAAGCAATGGGAGCTGGATGCGCGACTGCTTCAGGTCGCTACGGAGGAAGGCATGAGCGAAGGTGAGCACAGCCTGTTCGCCGACGTCAAGAAAGCCCAGGGCAAGCTCGATCTCGATGTTCTCGAAGAGGACGGCGCGCCGACCAAGGTCGGCCCGTAATCTTCCCCTGCAAATTCGGACATGAGAATGGCGGCGGCCTCTCGGCCGCCGCCACCCTTATCCGCCACTCACCGGTCAGCCCGGCCGATGCGCGGCGAATTCGTTCTGGATGCAGCGATCACGCGGGATTCCGACGTCGAAGCAAGCCGTCCGCAGATGCATCGTCGCTCGCCCGGTGGAGGCGATGCGCGCCTTATCGCGTGCAGGGCCGGCGCTCGATGCCGTCGCTCTCAGCTGCTTCATCCTGTTCCTCCCGTAGCGGTTTCTTGCTGCGTGAGGGACCAACGGTCTCTGCTGTTTGCGGTTCCGCCTGTTCGCTATACAGATCGACCATCGAACGGGGGAGAACCGGCATGAAGCTTTTCGATCTTTCCGGCCGCGTCGCGGTCGTTACCGGCGGCAACGGCGGCATCGGCCTCGGCATGGCGCTGGGCATGGCTGAAGCAGGCGCCACGATCGTCGTGGCGGGCCGCGACGCCGCCAAGAACCAGGCGGCGGTCAAGCAGCTTCAGGGCCTCGGCGCCAAGGCGAGCGCGATCCCCGTCGATGTGCTCAAGGAGGACTCGTGCCGGGCGCTCGTGGTCGACACAGTCAAGGCACACGGCCGGCTCGACATCCTGGTCAACAATGCCGGCATGAGCATCCGCAAGCAGCCCGAGCAATACACGCTGGCCGAATGGCACACCGTGATGGACAGCAACCTGACCAGCGCCTTCCTGTGCAGCCACGCCGCCTACCCCGAGATGAAGAAGTGCGGCGGCGGCAAGATCATCAACATCGGCTCGATGATGTCGATCTTCGGCGCCCCCTTCGCCACCGCCTATGCCGCGAGCAAGGGCGGCATGGTCCAGATGAGCAAGGCGATGGCCACCGCCTGGGCCAAGGACAACATCCAGGTGAATGCCATCCTGCCGGGCTGGATCGATACCGCGTTGACCCGCCGGGCGCGCGAGCAGATTACCGGCCTGCACGAGTCGGTGCTGAAGCGCACGCCGGCGGCCCGCTGGGGCGTGCCGGACGACTTTGCCGGCATCGCCGTCTTCCTGGCCGCGGCGGCCTCGGACTTCGTGACGGGCGCCGCCATCACGGTTGACGGCGGCTACTCGGTCCAGGGTTAGGCTTAGGGCGACGTCACCGCACAGGTGGCGCGGTCCACGAAGAGGTCGACCTTGGGGCCGTAGATCGTGAGGCCGACGCGAATGCCGGGGCCGACTTTGGGCAGCAGTGCGTTCGTCTCCTGGACGAGGTTGCCCGAGTTGGTGAACCGGCAGTTGATCACCGGCACGACGGCGCCGGCGCTGTTGTTGTCGAGGTAGAGCACGACCTGCCAACGCTTGCCGGCAACCGCTCGCAACGTGGCGTCGCCGATGTTGACGATGGGCACGGTCGGCCCCGCCGTGATCGGCACGGAAGCCAGCGGCACTACGCTCGGCCGTTGCACGACGACACCGCGGACATAGACGGCCTGCCCGAGCGGATCGAAGGCGAGATCGGCCGGCGTCGGTGGGCCGCTCTGCTGGCCGACATTGAGCGGCGTCCAGATCTGGCCGGTCTTGGGGTCGCGAAATTCGGGGACACCGGGGGTCGTCGGCATGTCGACCTTGCTGCGCGGCGCTTGCGCATGCGCCGTCCCCGCCATCGTCAATCCGACGATGCATGCCAGGATACTGAACGCACCGTTCCGGTATTGCCGCATGGCCATCCTCCTCGTCTAGGCGCCGCCACTTGCTTGCGGGAAGAAATTCGGGTTGCGCCTCAATTCGGCGCTGCGCGCTTCAACCGGCAAGGCTCGGATCTGCATGAAATACGATAGCTGCCGCTGCGCGCTCTGTTCGTCAAGATCCTTGCGGCTGATCAGCAGGCAGCTCTCGAGGTCGCCGTTCATGGCATAGGCGAGAGCGAGGTTCTGGCGCACCCGGCCATCGGCGGCCCGGCTGGCGGCCAGCGGCGCGAGTTGCGCGATCGCGTCCTGCGCCTGTCCCGAGATCGCCAGCGACAGGCCGTAGTTGCTGCGCAGCGGCAGGTAGTCCGGCGCCACCTCGATGCCCTGGCGGTATTTCGCCTGGGCCTCGGCGTGCCGGCCCATCATGTCGAGGACCACGCCGTAGGCGTTGAGCGTGCGGTAGTCGCGGCCATCGGCCAGCAGCGCCGCCTCGAGCTGCTGCTCGGCCAAGGTGGGCTGGCCCATCGAAATCAGCGCCAGGGCAAGGCCCCGTCGCGCGGCTTGATCGCTCGCCCTCTTGTCGAGAACGTCGCGGAACAGGGCGGCCGCCTCGGAGCTCATGCCGACCGTCAGATAGGCCTGACCGAGCCCGAGCTTGGCCTCGACGCCATTGGGCCGCGCCTCCAGGGCGCGGCCGTAGAGCGGGATCGCCGTGTCGAAGTCGCCGGCTTTGCGCGCTCCGTCGGCCTGCTTGACCGCCGAATCGTAAGCGTCGCCCTGGGAATCGGTCCAGAGGTCGGTGCCGCAGGCGGCGACGACAAGCGCCAAGCCCACACTCAAGATCGGCGCCAGCTTCATTCCAACCCCAAATGCCATCCCGCGCCTGCAGGAGGTGACCATCGAGAAGAATATCAAAATCTTGGGGTCAACCGCAACCGATACCCCAATAACTGGGGATAGTTCTTTGATATCTCGCGATAAAGGATCGTCCTCACGCGATAAAGGATCGTCCTCAGGTGAGGGCGAATGTCGACATGATGGCGGGTGCGAGGAGCACGGTAATGAGGGTCGGCAGGATGAAGACCATGAGGGGCACGGTCATGAGCGCCGGCATGCGCGCACCCTTCTCCTCGGCTTTGGAGGCGCGCGTCTGACGGAACTCCTGGCTCAGGATGCGCAGCGAATTGGCCAGTGGCGTGCCGTATTTCTCCGTCTGACGGAGCGCGTTCACCAAGGCTGCGATGGCCGGCGAATCCGAGCGTTCGTTCATGTTTTCCAGCGCCTGCTGGCGGTCGGGCAGATAGGTGAGCTCGATGGCGGTCATCTCGAACTCGGCGGAGAGCTCGGGCATCGGCTCGCGCATTTCCTTGGCCACGCGGCGGAAGGCGGCGTCGATGCTGAGGCCGGCCTCGACGCAGATCGTCAGCAGGTCGAGACCCTCCGGCAGCACCAGCGTCAGGATCTCGCGCCGCTTGGTGGCAACGTTCTTGATATAGAGGTCCGGCATCATGAACCCTGCGAGCACGGCGCCCATGCAGATCGGCAGGATCATGTTCTCCGGCACGTCGATCAGGCTCGCGGTCGAGGTCAGCAGGATCATCAGAAAGCCCAGCGCCAGCGGCAGGGCGAGCTTGATGAAGATGTAGACGACGGCAGCGTCGCGCGACAGGAAACCGGCCCGGCGCAGCTTGCGCGTCGTCTGGTCGGCCGCCGCGCCGCGCAGCAGGTTGAGGCGATCGGCGAGGACGCGCATGAAGCCGAGCGACGTCGCCTTGGGAGACGGCTTGGCCAGTCCCGGCTGTTCGCTGCGCGTCTTCATGCGACGCGTGTGCAATGCTCCCAGCCGTCCCTCGATCGGCGGCTGCACGACGAAGGCCGACCACAACGCCCAGAACGTCACGAACGCGGCGACGGCGACGACGGCGGTGAAGATCTGCTCGGTGCCGGCGGGATCCATGGCTGCCGTCAAACCTTGATGGTCGCGATCTTGTTCATGATGAAGATGCCGACGCCCATGCTGCAGGCCGCGGCTGCAGCCACCATCTGCCCGGTGTCGGTGACGAACAGCGGCCTCATGTAGTTCGGCGAAATCACGAACAGGCCACCGCCGACCAGGAACGGCAGGCCGGTCATGATCAGCATCGTGGCCCGCGCCTCCGAGGAGAAGGCGCGGATCTTCAGGCGAAGCTGCTGGCGGGCGCGCAGCAGGGAACTGAGATTGGCCAGGGTCTCGGCGAGATTGCCGCCGGTGTCGCGCTGGATCGACATGGCCACGATCAGGAAGTTGAACTCGTCGGTCAGGACCGTCCGGGCCACGCGCCAGAGGGCCGCCTCGATCGGCGCACCGAGCTGCATCTCCTGCTGGGCGCGGCGGAAAATGCCGCCGACAGGATCCTTGATGTCGCGCGCCACGTTGGCGATCGCTTCCTGCACCGGCAGGCCGGCCCGCAGGGCGCGAACGATCAGGTCGATCGCCTCGGGGAACAGCAGGTTGAATTGCGCGGCGCGCTTCTTTGCCTTGCGGCTGATCCACAGGTTGGGCAGGCCGATGCCGAACACCAGCGCGCCGCCCAGCGTTATCATCGGCGAGAGCTCGAGCACGAGGTGAAGCAGGAAAGCCACGGCAACGGCGATGGCGATCGAGAGGAAGGCATAGTCGCCCAGCGTCAGGTTCATGCCCGAGGCCTGGAGCTTGCGGCGAACCTTGCTGGCGTTGGGGAACCAGCGCCACAGCAGCTTGTCGAGGGTCGGCAGGCGGCCCGCCTTGTCGACCCGCCGCAGCGTCGCCATCTGCAGCGGCCGCCCCGTGCGGGCGCGCGTCTCGATGTCCTCGAGGCGATCGCGCAGGCGGCGCTCGGCGAAGAAGCCGCCGAACACCAGCGAGAGGGCGACGAAGGTGAGCGTGAGGCCGGTCGCGATGAGGATCGTCACCGACGCGAGATCGAGGCCGTGGACGCCCTCTCCGCCTGTCATGTCCCCGCCCTCCCGGCTTTCATGTCATCGCCTCCATCAGCACCTTGTCGAGGCCGTAGTAGGCGGCGCGCGGCAGGAAGTACGGGCGCAGGCCCGAGCTCTTGAAGGCGCCGCTCAGGCTGCCGTCGGCGGCCTCGCCCTTGAATTCGTAGGTGAAGAGGTCCTGGGTGATGATGACCTCGCCTTCCATGCCCATGACCTCGGTGATGTGCGTGACGCGACGCACGCCGTCGCGCATGCGGCTGATCTGCACGATGAGCTGCAGCGAGCCCGCGATCTGGGTGCGGATCGCCTTGGGCGGCAGGCTGGCCACGCCCATCGTCACCATGTTCTCGAGCCTGGTCAGCGCCTCGCGCGGACGGTTGGCGTGCAGCGTGCCCATCGAGCCGTCATGGCCGGTGTTCATCGCCTGCAGGAGGTCGATCGCCTCGGGACCGCGGACCTCGCCCAGGATGATGCGGTCGGGCCGCATGCGCAGCGCATTCTTCACCAGATCGCGCATGTTGATCTCGCCGTTGCCCTCGAGGTTGGCCGGCCGCGTTTCCAGGCGCACGACATGCGGCTGCTGCATGCGCAGTTCGGCCGCGTCCTCGATGGTGACGACGCGCTCGCCGTTGTCGATCATGCCCGACAGCGCGTTCAGCATGGTCGTCTTGCCCGATCCCGTGCCGCCCGACACGATCAGGTTCAGCCGGCAGCGCGCGGCGATGCGCAGCAGCGTCGCCATGGCCGGCGAGATGTTGCCCTGCTGGGCCATCTGGTCGAAGCCGATCTGGCGCTTGCCGAACTTGCGGATCGACACCGAGGCGCCGTCGATGGCGAGCGGCGGGATGATGATGTTGACGCGGCTGCCGTCAGCCAGGCGAGCGTCGCAGATCGGGCTCGATTCATCGACCCTTCGGCCGATGCGACTCACGATGCGGTTGCAGATGTTGAGCAGATGGGCGTTGTCCTCGAAGGTGATCGACGTGAGGTTGAGCTTGCCGTGCCGCTCGATGTAGATCTGCTTGGGACCGTTGATCATGATGTCGGTGATGCCGTCGTCCTCGAGCAGCGGCTCGAGCGGCCCCAGCCCCATCATGTCGTTGACCAGCTGGTAGACCAGATCCTGCTGCTCCGGCCGGTTGAGCTGGAGGCGGTGCTCGACCAGCAGCTCGCCGACCAGCCCCTCGAGCTGGCGCAGCAATTCCTTGCGCGGCAGGCTGACGGCTGCCGAGAGGTCGATGCGGCCCATCACCAGGGGCTGCACGACGCGCCGCGCCTGGTCGACCTTGCTGCGCGACAGCTTGCTGGCCGGCTTGGCCGCCTCGGGGCGCGCCGCCTCGAGCTTGGCCGCCTCCGCTGATGGCTGCGGCTGCGGCTGCGGCGCGAGCACCGCCGCAGGCGCCGCCTGCGACAGGCGTTCCGACAGGTCAGGCGTCGGCACCGCCGTAACCGCCTCCGCGGGCGCGATCGGGGCCGGGGCCGGCTCGTCGGCCGGCACCGCCGGCTCGGCGAAACTGGTCGCCGGCAGCACCGGCCGCAGCACCTCGGCCACGTAACCGCGAAGCTCGAGCGGCGCCAGCAGCACGCCGTTGCTGCGGAAGTGAAGCTGCGCCAGTTGGCCCGCCTGGCGGGTGACCTCGCCGGCCGGCGCGCCCGCCTTGACCATCTCGCGCAGGCGCGGCGCCACGGCGTCCTGCAGGGCGGCCGCGACCTGGGCGAGCCGCGCTTCCTTGCCGACCGGAGCGGCCGGCGCGCCGCCGCGGGTTTCGATTGAACTCCGCCGCCCGAGGCGATCGAGCGGCCCGGCCGCTGCCGGCGGCTCGGGCGCCGTGGACTTCTTGTTGCTGCGCAGGCCGAACATCGTGCCCTATTTCTTTTGCATGCGTTGCCCGAAGCGGGCCAACAGGCCAGTGGCCTTGCGGGCGCCGCGCTCGACGGTGCCCGGCTGGTCGAGACCGGCAACCAGCGGCCGCAGCGCCTTCACGATGGCGCTGCCCGGCGCCGCCTCTGAGATCGGCTTGCCGAAATTGACCGCGGCCAGGGCCGCGCCGGAATCGGCCGGGATCTGGCAGTCGACCTTGCGTTTCAGCGTGCGCGAGACATCGTCGACCTTGACCGCTGAGCGGCGGGCGTCGATCGCGCCGCTGGTGGCGATGCGAAGCTGGGCGGTGGGCGCAACCTCCTGCACGAGCTGCTGCAGGCGGACGGCGTCGCGCACCCCGGGCAGCGACAGGTCGGTGATCAGCAGGATGTCGGTCGCGGCCTCGAGCACCTGGCGCTGGATGACCGGATCGCCGCGCGGCACGTCGGCCACGATCCAGCGAAACCGGCGATGGACCGAGCGCAGGAAATCGCCGGCGGCGTGCGGGCGCGCCTGGAAGCCGGCGGTCGGCGCCTCCTCCGCGCCCATGGCATAGAGGTATTCGTTCTTCTTCTGCGCGACCTGCTGGATGAACAGGGCGTCGATGCGGTCGGGCTGGTCGAGCGCCTCGCGCAACGCGTCGACCGCCTCTAGGTCGAGCGCCAGCATGAGCGAGCCGTAATGCAGGTCGAAGTCGATCAGCAGCACCTCTTCCTTGAGGCGGGCGCCCAGCATGGCGGCGATCGTCACGGCGGTGGTCGTGGTGCCGACGCCGCCGCGCGCGCCGATGATCGCCAGAGTCCGCGGCTTGGCCGCCTTGGCGGCGGTGCCCGGCGCCATCGCGCCGCCCGTGCGGTCGCGCTGCTCGAGGCTGCGCTCGACGGCGCGGCCCATTACGCCCTCGTCGAACGGCATCGCGAGGTAATCGTTGAAGCCCACGGCCATGAGGTCGCGATAGAGCGCCACGTCGTTGATGCGGCCCACGCCGATCACGATGCAGCCGCCCGGCACCGCCGTCTTGAGCGCGGCGGCGTCGGCCACCGGATCGGCCGCGCCGCCCAGGTCGACGATCAGCAGGTCGAGGTCGCGCGGCCAGTCGCCGATGGCCAGCGCCGCATCGATCGTGCCTTCGCGGATGTTGGCTTTGCCGAGCGTCACGCTGAAGAGATCGGCGGAAATACGCGCCATCGCCGTCGAGTCAGAGACGAATGCCATGGCGCTGATCGGCGGCCTTTTCCTCGCCGGCGGCCGACGTGGAGCGCTGCTGTGTGGCGGTGACCGACATGTCGAATCTCAATTCGTCGCGCTCGAAGCTCCGCCACCGACACCACCGCCGCCGGATGCGCCGCCTGTGGTCCCGATGCTGTCGAGCGCGCGCACCTTGCCCTCGCGATACCGCGCGATTGCCGCGGCATTGACCGTGGCGTCGGCCGGGCCGGGCGGACGGCCGACCACCGCGTCGCGCGGCCGCGCCAGCATCTGGCCGAAATTGTAGGCGTTGGCGCAGCCGAAGCCCGGCATGACGGCCTCGTTGGGGTTGGCGGTGGTCGCCGGGTTGTAGGTCGGGCAGTTGTTGACCCCGAGCAGGTATTCGGAGCGCACGATGACGACCGCATTGGGACCCATCGCCATGGCCGGTTCGACGGAGGTGCTGACCCAGCGCGCGCCCGCGTCGGACAGACTCTGGCTCACCCGCTGGGCGCGCAGGCGCTGCACCGGGCCGCCCGAACCATCCGACACGACGACGAACTCGTCGCGCTGGGCGCGCCGGCCGGCGGCGACCATGGTCCTGAGTTCGCTTGCCTGCCCGGCATCGAGGCCGCTCGAGCCGGGCGCGAAATTGACCGCCACCATGGTGTCGGCCCGCATCGGATCGAAGCGGGTGTCGGCGGCGGCCTCCTGGGCGACGGGATTCTGCGCACAGGCCGCCAGGCAGGCGGCGACCATGAGCACGACGGCGGATCGCATGGTCGCTCCTACTCCACGGTAAAGCCGGCGCTCGGGCCGGCCGGCACGGTCTCGCGGCCGACCGCGAGGCGGCGCGGCGGCGTCGGATGGTTGAAGCGCTGCATGACCAGACGGTCGACATCGGTCGGCGGCACGCGGTCGGTGAGCGGCGTGCGCAGCTGGCCGCTGGTCGGCTCGACCAGGTAGGGCGTGATGATGATCACCAGCTCGGTTTCCTCGCGCTGGTAGGCGTCTGACTTGAACAGCGTGCCGAGCACCGGCACGTCGCCCAGCCACGGGAACTTGGTGATGTCCTGCAGCGAGGTCCGATGCAGCAGGCCCGCGATGGCGAAGCTCTGGCCGCTCGCCAGCTCGATCGTGGTCGAAGCCTTGCGGGTGGTGATCGCCGGCACGGTGACAACGGCGGTCGAGGTGAGCGGCACGCTGACCGAGCCGGCCGCCGACAGTTCGCTCACCTCGGGCGCCACCTTGAGGTTGATGCGATCGCCGATGATGGTCGGCGTGAAGGCGAGCATCACGCCGACCTGCTTGTATTGCACGGTGATGGTGCCGACCAGGGTGCCGCCCTGGGGTACGATCAGCGGGATCTCGGTGCCGGCCAGGAAGCTCGCGGTTTCGCCCGACATGGCGATCAGGTTGGGCTCGGCCAGCACGGTCGCCATGCTCTGGGTGGCGAGGAAGTCGATGAAGGTGTTCAGTCCGTTGTCCCGGGTCTGGAATTGCAGCGCGCCCGACGCCGTTCCCCCGGTCCCGAGGACGGTCCTGACGGCAAAGCCGCCCAGGATGTTGCCCGTGCCGAACAGGGCGATGTTGTTGATGTTCTGCCAGTTGATGCCGACGCGCTTCAGCGCATCGCGCTTGACCTCGGCGACCTTGACCCGGAGCTGGACCTGGGTCGGCGCGTCGATCTGGATGTTGCTGATGACCTTGTTGGGGTTGCCGCCGACCTGCTGCAGGGCGAGCCGTCGGGCGTCCTCGGCAACCGCGGCCGAGCGCACGCTGCCGGTCAGCACGATCGTCTCGGCCTGGTTGTCGAAGATGACGCCGTTGCCGGGATGGATCGCGTCGAGCTGGCCCTTGATGCGGCTGAGCGGCGAGGTCACGCGCACGATGGTGTTGAGCAGCACGCGGTCCTGCGCGTCGACGGCATAGAGCACGGTGTCGCCCGGCTTCTTGGCGAAGACATAGACCATGTTGGGCGAACGCACCTGGACGTCGGCGATGTCGGGGGCGGCCACGAACACCGTGGCGGCCGGGCCGGGCAGCTTGAGCGCCGTGCCCTTGTTGACCTCGAGCGTCAGTGTCGGCGCCTCGGTCGGCACCAGCTGGCTCTGGCCGAACGGACGGCCCGAGGCGCCGGGCGCAGGTGCTGGCTGGCCGGGCGGTCCAGCCAGCGGCGGCGGAATCGGCACCGGGGCCGGCGCCGGTTGTGGCGGCACGGGAGCCGGCGCCTGGGCGTATTGCGGCTGCGGCGTCGCCCCCTGCTGGCCGGCGCCGGCGTCGGAGGTGAGCGATGCGCTGACGATCGGCGCACGCGGCGGAATGGCGGCCTGCGTCGGCGGCATCAGGTCGATGGCCGGGCTGAGTTCGATCGACTTGGCGTCGACCGGCCGGCTGTTGACGGGCATGGCCGCCGGCGCGGCCATGGGGGACGCTGCAGTCATCGCGCGCACGGCCTGTTCGGCACGCTCCGCTTCGCGACGGTTGAGATCGTCCGAGACGTTGTCGGTCGGGCTCTGGCGCGACACCGCCTTCTTGACGGGCGCGTGCGGCGCGACCTTGGGCGCAGGCTTGTCGGGGTCGCTCATCTGGACCTGCGCCATCAGCAGCGAGGGCTGCAGCGCGAAGGCAAGCGAGGAGGCGAGCGCGAGGGATGAGGCCACGCGACGCCAAGCCGGCGCCGGCGACACAGAGGCGAATGAGGGGTTCATTGCGGTGCGCTCTCTTGGGTACGATTGACGGTGGTCGCGCGTGGCGCAGGCGGCTTGGTGCCGTCGGGCTCCGTCGGGGGCGCCGCGCCGGGATCGCTGACAACGCTGCCGTCGAGTTCCTGCTTGGTGGCGCGGTTGCCGTGCAGGACGAAGACCGAGGTCTTCATGGCGTCGGGCGGCTTGGGCGGCGGGTTCGGATCCTTGATCAGGCGGCTCACCTGACTGTCGTGGGTATAGCTGTCGCCGAGCTCGGCGGTCGCATCCTCGCCGCTTGCCGAATCGCGCTCTTCGTCCGGCGGATCCTGCAGGCTGCGCAGCACCAGCGACAGCTCGCCCATCTTGACGGCAAGGGTCACGATCTCGGTCTGCTTGGCGGTGAGCTCGAGGGTGGCGGTCTTGGCGATGTCGGGCTTGTCGCCCGGCGTGAAGTCGAGCTTCTGATCCATCGCGATCACCCGCGCGTTGCGCAGGATGGTCTCGGTGGCATTGTGCTGGCCCTGGCCGTTCGTGCCGGTCAGCGCGTGGGTCAGCAGGACGTCGACGCGATCGCCGGCATAGATGAAGCCCGAGACCGTCGAGGTCGCCGTGGCGGGTATGCTGACGGCGCGCAGGCCGGGCTTCAGCACGGCGGCCAGGAAGCCGCGCGAGCCCGGCATGACGATGTCGCTCTCGACGATCGGCTCGCCGACATGGAACGGGCTGCGCGCGACGGCGCCCACGAAATCGCCGATCGGCCGCTTGTCCTCGACAATGTAGGACGGCGGCAGATTGCCCTGCGGCCAGGGCTGCCAACGGAGGTCATCGGGCTTGATGAGCTGCCCGGTATGGATGGCGGTGCGCGCCACCAGCACCTGTACGGCGGGCTTGGCAACCGGGCGCGGCCCGCCCATTTGCGCGGCGATGGCGGCGCGCTCGGACTGCAGCCAGGCGCGGGCGAGGAAGGCCGTGGTGCCGGCGACGATGACGGCGAGCAGCAGGAAAACGATGCGCTTGCTGTTCATGAGGCCCTCTTTGCTCCCCTTGTCGTCAGTGCCGGATCAGCGCTGCGGCGACCCACAGGCCGCCGGCCGCGATCGCCGGGCCATAGGGCAGGCCGCGGCGCAGCCGGGTGCGCAGTGTTGCCTCCGCCGCCGGGGCGAGCGGACCGATCGGCGCGCCGGCGAGCACCGCCACGCCCAGCACACCGCCCGCCAGTGCGGTGACCAGCAGGAAATCCGAGATTTGGCCCGCGCCGGCAAACAGGCTCGCGGCCGCCAGCAGCTTCACGTCACCGCCGCCCAGCGCGCCCGCGGCGAAGGCCGCAGCGCCGGCGGCGAACACGACCGCGCTGCAAACCAGCGCCAGGCCGACAGCCAGGAAAGACAGGGTGCCCGAGGCCCACCCGCCGAGCGCCCAGATGGCGAAGAGACCGACGATCCCGAGTGAAACGGCATCGGCGATCTGCATCGTGCGCAAGTCCTGCCAGGCCGCCAGCAGCAGCAGCAGGGCAAAGGCGATCAAACAAGCGGTTTGAAGAAGCGCAAACAGCGACATCCGACATCCATCCGACGCTCGGTCGGGCACGTCGCGACAGGGGTTCGCCTGCCGTAACGCATCCCAAAGTGCCGCTGTCTGAATTCGCCTGAAGATCGCTGCGCAAGCAGCTCTGGAACCTACCTTTTAAGGGGCAAGTTACCAAATTAATGCACAAACGATGAATAAAGACAAAAGACAGCGAATAAGAATGTTACGGAGGATATTTTCAGTGATACCTCAAGTCAAGGCTGTAATACCTTCATATCAAACGAAAATAATCATCGGATGACGGTTGGCAACACGTCAAAAAGAAAGGGCGGCCCAGCATGGGCCGCCCGCAAAACCCGCAGTTTTACGACTAGTCGTGCGATTCGTTGATCGCGTTGCTCATGTCCCGAGCACGTTGGAGACTTTGCCGCCGACCGAGCGCATCGAGGCGATCGCCGCCACGGCGATCAACGAGACGATCAGCGTGTATTCGATAACCACCGCGCCTTGCGTGTTCATCATCAGTCGACGGAAGAGTGACAGCATGACAACTCCGACTCTTTCAAAATGACATCTGGCCCCTGACCGCGAGGCACTGCTTGTTGTTACAAACGGTACTTAAGGTGGAATCTGAGGTCAATGTAAATTAAGCAAAAACATGAGAAAACTACGTTAATTAATTGATCTAGTTGCTAATTTGCCCACCCCAACTCAAGTGATAGGAGGCGTCGGAGCGCCCTGTACTATATCTCGCCCCGGCCCTCGCGAGCCGCTCGGGCGCCCGGCGGTGACCACACGGGCAGCGGCGGTCCAGAAGCACAGGGCAGCGAACAGGCCGGCAAGCCAGGCAAAGGCCGCCGGAAACAGGCAGAACAGGACGAAGGCGACAATGGTCTCCGAGCCCTCGATGATGCCGGCGGCGTAGAAGAACGACTTCTGCCCGCGCGCACCGTCGTCGGCCTCGCCCCGTTCGACCGCCATGACGGCGCGGCCCAGGAACGAGGCCGCCGTGCACACGAACGACGCCAGCAGCACTGCCGCCCACAACGCATTGACCGGCCTCGCCAGCGCGAAGCCCAAGGGCACGGCGGCGTAGAAGGCCATGTCACAGACGATGTCGAGATAGCCGCCGAACGGTGTCGGCCCCTGCTGCCGCGCGATCGCCCCGTCGAGCCCATCGACCAGGCGGTTGAGCAGGATCGCCAGCAATGCCCAGCCATACTGTTCGCCGGCCAGAAGCGGCAGCGCCAGCAGGCCGATGGCAAGTCCCACCAGGGTCGTCGCATTGGCCGGCGCGCCGCGCGCGGCAAGCCAGAGGCCCGCCCGATTGAGCGGCGGGTCCACCCATCGTCGCAGTATGGGATCGAACACCGAGGCCCAGGCGCGATCAGTCGCGCGGCGATGGGCTCGAATCGACGGCGCGCAAGGACACGACATCGCCCGCCGCCGCCACTTGCCGATCCTGCGTCGCCCGGCGGCGATAGGCCATCCAGCTGAAGGGGATGAGCGACGCATAACCGAGGCCGAGCAGCGACATGCCGATCCACGGCGAGCTTGCGATCACGCCCAGCATCAGCGCGACCGCCAGCAGGGCCGGCAGAACGAGATGGCGCGGCACCCTTCCCTTCTTGAAGGAGAAGGTGGGCAGGCGGCTCACCATCAGGCCGCCGACCACGACCAGCACCGTGCCCACCACCAGGGCATGGCGCGGCCAGGCCGCCTCGATCTCGAAGCTCACCATCAGCGGGATCAGGGCGAGCAGCGCGCCGGCCGGCGCCGGCACGCCGGTGAAGTAGGCACCGGTCCAGGAAGGCGGCGGCGTGTCGGCGTCGAGCGCCGTGTTGAAGCGCGCGAGGCGCAGCGCCGAGCACATGGGAAACATCAGCGTCACCACCCAGCCCAGCGCGCCGCCGTCCTTCAGCGAGACGAGATAGAGCACGAGCGCCGGCGAGACGCCGAAGCACAGGAAGTCCGACAATGAATTGAGCTCGGCGCCGAAGCGGCTGGTGACGCCCAGGCGACGGGCGACCCTGCCGTCGAGGGCGTCGAAGATGGCGGCGACCATGATGGCGATGACGGCGAGCTTCATCTGGCCCTGCAACCCGAACCGGATCGCCGTCAGCCCCGAGCACAGCGCCGCCAGGGTGAGCACGTTGGGGATCAGCCGATTGATCGAAAAGCCGCGCAAGGGGCGGCGTCGGCTGCGAAGATCGTCGTCCATCGCTGGTTCCTTCAAGTCTTTGTCGGGCGCGCCTCATGCTCCTCTCCCCCGCTAGGGGGAGAGGCTGGGAGAGGGGTTACGCACGATCTTCGATGCCCCCTCACCTAACCTCTCCCCCTAGCGGGGGAGAGGAATATGAAAGACGCGCGTCGCGCTTCTCATATCTCTATCAAAACTCGATCGCCGCGCGCGGCGTCGCGACGACCGGGTCGAGTTCGGCCATCACCGTCTCGCCGCCGATCATGCGCTGTCCGGGCGCCACCAGCAAACGCGCGCCGGGCGGCAGATAGAGGTCGGTGCGGCTGCCGAAGCGGATGTGGCCGAAGCGCTCGCCCGCCGTCACCGCCTGGCCCGGCTTGACGTAGCAGACGATGCGGCGCGCCACCCAGCCGGCGATCTGCACGCAGCCGATCACGCGGCCGTCGGCGCGCCGGAGCGCCAGCGCCATGCGCTCGTTCTCCTCGCTCGCCTTGTCGGCCGCGGCGTTCAGGAACTTGCCCGGCCGGTACGCCACGACATCGATCGTGGCCGCGCAGGGTGAGCGGTTGATGTGCACGTCGAACACGCTCAGGAAGATCGAGACGCGGACCAGCGGCTGGTCGCCCAGCCCGAGCTCCGCCGGCGGCACCGCGTCGGCCACCATCTGCACCAGCCCGTCGGCCGGCGCGATCAGCACGCCGTCGTCCTGCGGCACGCCGCGCGGCGGATCGCGGAAGAAATAGATCGACCACAGGGTCAGCCCCAGCAACGGCCAGAACAGCCACGCCAGGCCGGTCAGCGCGGCGAGCAGCGTGGCTGCAGCGAAGAGGGCGATGAAGCGCCAGCCGTCGTCGAGGATCGGCACGAAAAAATTCGCCAGCATGAAAAGCTCTCTATCGCCCGCTGTCAGTTGACCTTGGGCAGGCTCAGGACCTGGCCCGGATAGATCAGGTCCGGATCGCGGATCTGCTCCTTGTTGGCGCCATAGATCATGGTGTGGTGCATGCCGTGGCCGTAATGGGCTTGCGCGATGTTCCAGAGATTGTCGCCGCGCACGACCACCAGGCGCCGGCTGTCGCCCGCGGCGGGCGCCACGGCAACGCGGTCGAACGGCAGCTCGAGGCGCGCCACCGGCTTGCCATCCTTGGTGAGCCGGTCGAGCCGCAGCTTGTGCTTGCCGACACCAATGGCATCGGACGGCGCGAGCCGCCAGCTTCCATCGGGGCCCGCCTGGCCCTCGGCTACCATCTTGTCATTGACGTAGCCGCGCACCACGGCGCCGGGCGTAGCCTTGCCCGTGACCGTGACGTGGCCACTCTCGTCGTAGTCGAGGGTCGACATCACGAGATCGCCCGCTTTCGGCACGCCGGCCGCAGACGGCGGTTGCACGAGCGTGGGCGCGCCCGTCGACGGCGCGATCATGACCAGCGTCTCCTCCTTCGCTCCCGAGGGAGTCGTGGGCTGCTTCTGGTCCGGCACGATGGCCACCACGACCTGATCGGAGGTCACCGGCGCGCGGCCTTCGATGTGCTGGATCACGCGCAATTCGTGCTGTCCGGCCGACAAAGGCGGCTCCTGGGCGAGGATGACCCATTCGCCGTTGGCGTCGGCCTGGCCTTGGGCGATCTCCTTGCCGCCATCGAGCAGCACGATCTTGGCGCCTGCCTGCGCGCGTCCGGCGATCACGGCGCGGCCATCCGGGCCGATCCTGGCGACATCGAAGCTCGGCACCGCCACCACGGGCGGCGCCGCCTTCAGGGACGAAGCCTCGCCCGACGGGCCTTGCGGCTGGGCGGATGATTGCTGCGACGGCGCGGGCGCCGACGCCACGTTCGCGCCGGGCCTGGCTGACTGATCCAGAATGGCCTGGTCACTCAGCTTGCCATGCCAAGCAACACCCACGGCGGCTGCGAAAACAATCGCGCCGGCTACCATCAGCCAAAGAACTGTGCGTGACATCACCCTCCCGATGGTGCGACTACCAACCGCCCTTGGCGTCGCAACCTCCCTCTGCGAAATGATACCATGCCCACCCGGTCCGGAAAGACATCGGATCACTTGTAAAAAGAAGGCTCCGTGTCCGTTTCCGTCCCCTCTTCCCTGTGCGTCTTCTGCGGCTCGCGTTTCGGCGTCGATCCGGGGGCCCGCGACGTTGCCGTCGGGCTGGGCGAGCTTTTGGCCCGTGAAGGCATAACGCTGGTCTATGGCGGCGGTGGCGTCGGCCTGATGGGCCTGCTCGCCAACGCCGCTCTCAAGGGCGGTGGCCGGGTCATCGGCGTCATTCCGCGGCTTTCTGCTCCAGCGCGAAGCCGGCCATCCCGCCCTCAGCGAGACCATCGTCGTCGAGACCATGCACGAGCGCAAGCTGCAGATGTTCGAGCGCTCCGACGCCTTTGTCGTGCTTCCGGGCGGAATCGGCACGCTGGAGGAACTTTTCGAGGTCCTGTCCTGGCGCACGCTCGGCCTGCACACCAAGCCGATCGTGATTGTCGACCAGGGTGGCTTCTGGGGGCCCCTGGCGGCTCTGCTGCGCGGTATCGTGGAAGGCGGTTTCGCCGAACGAAGCCACCTCGATCACCTGACTTTCGTCAGCGATCTGAAAGACCTGCTGCCCGCGATCGCGGCAATGCCGCGCGATGTTGGCGCCCAAAAGCGCCTGGACCGCGTCTGACGCGGTCGAACGGGGTATAACCTTCCCGGCCGGCCGCGGTGAGGGTGACTGTCTCGATCACGTCGGGTTGGAGCGTGCCCTGCGCCAGGAACTGCGCGCCGATCGTCTTGCGCTCGTCTTGGCGTCGGTCGTGCCGGCGAGCGCGTTGCAGCAGCACGGCGAAGACGTTGAAATCCCGCCGCGCCGGCGATTGCCTTTGCCGCGCGGCGATGCAACAAGACAGCCCATAATCAGCAATAGATCAACCCAGCCGAAACGAAAGCGGCGCACGGAGGTGCAAGTATGTCGGATCTCGAAATCGTTTGGACGAAGGTTGATGAAGCGCCTGGGCTTGCAACGTATTCCCTGCTGCCGATCGTCGAGGCTTTCGTCGGAACGGCCGGCGTGAAGATGAAGCTGAAGGACATTTCGCTGACCGGCCGCATCATCGCCAACTTCCCCGACAAACTGACGCCCGCGCAAAAGATCAACGACGAGCTCGCCGAACTCGGCAAGCTTGCGATGCGCCCCGAGGCCAACATCATCAAGCTGCCCAACATCTCTGCCTCGATCCCGCAGCTCAAGGCCGCGATCAAGGAGTTGCAGAGCAGGGGCTACGACGTACCGAACTATCCCGACAGCGATGCCACGCCGGCGGACAAGGAAATCCGCGCCCGCTACGGCAAGGTGCTCGGCAGCGCCGTCAATCCGGTGCTGCGCGAGGGCAATTCCGACCGCCGTGCCGCCGGCGCCGTGAAGCAGTACGCGCGCAAACATCCGCACAAGATGGGCGCCTGGAGCAAGGACTCGAAAACCCGCGTGGCGACCATGTCGGGCGGCGACTTCTACGGCTCGGAGGTCGCGACCACCCTTGCGGCGCCGACCAATGCCCGCATCGAGCTGGTCGGCAGCGACGGCGCAGCCACGGTGCTGAAGGCGAAGGTGCCGCTCAAGGCCGGCGAGATCATCGACGCCTCGGTGATGAACCGCAAGGCATTGCGCGCCTTCTTCGCCGCACAGATCGACGCCGCGAAGAAGGACGGCATCCTGTTCTCGCTGCACGTCAAGACGACCATGATGAAGATCTCCGATCCCATCCTGTTCGGTCATTGCGTTTCGGTGTTCTTCGCCGACGTGTTCGAGAAGCATGGCGCCACGTTGACGCGCCTGGGCGTCGATCCCGACAACGGCGTGGCCGACATGCTGACCCGGATCGAGACGCTTGCCGGAGGCTGAGAAGGCCGCGATCAAGGCCGATATCCAGGCCACTTATGCCAAGCGGCCCGGCCTCGCCATGGTCAATTCCGACCGGGGAATCACCAATCTCCACGTGCCGAGCGACGTGATCATCGATGCGTCGATGCCGGCGATGATCCGCGAATCCGGGAAGATGTGGGGCCCCGACGGCAAGCTGCACGACGTGCTGGCCGCAATCCCCGATCGTTGCTACTCGACGCTGTTCCAGGCCGTCATCGAGGACTGCAAGGCGCATGGCGCCTTCGATCCGAAGACGATGGGATCGGTGCCGAACGTCGGACTGATGGCGCAGCAGGCCGAGGAGTATGGCTCGCACGACAAGACGTTCGAGGTCGCCACGGGCGGAACCGTGCGCGTGGTCGCCGATGACGGCACGGTTCTGCTGTCACAGCCGGTCGAGACCGGTGACGTCTTCCGGATGTGCCAGGTCAAGGACGAGCCGATCCAGGACTGGGTCAAGCTCGGGGTGCGCCGCGCCCGCCTGACCAGCACCCCGGCGGTGTTCTGGCTCGACGCCAAACGCGCGCACGACGCGCAGTTGATCGCCAAGGTCGAGAAATACCTCAAGAACGAGGACACATCGGGCCTCGACATCCGCATCCTGGCGCCGGTCGAGGCCATCAAGTTCTCGCTCGATCGCATCCGCCAGGGGCTCGATACGATCTCCGTCACGGGCAATGTGCTGCGCGACTACCTGACCGATCTCTTCCCGATCATGGAGCTCGGCACGTCGGCCAAGATGCTGTCGATCGTTCCGTTGCTGGCGGGCGGCGGGCTGTTCGAGACCGGGGCCGGCGGTTCGGCGCCCAAGCATGTCGAGCAGTTCCAGCACGAAGGGTATCTGCGCTGGGACTCGCTGGGCGAGTTCCTGGCGCTCGGCGCTTCGCTGGAGCATCTGGCGCAGACAACCGGCAATGAGGACGTGAAGGTCCTGGCCGAGACGCTCGATGAGGCCAACGGCAAGATCCTCGAGAACAACCGTTCGCCGGCGCGCAAGGTGGGCGAACTGGATAATCGTGGCAGCCATTTCTACCTGGCCCTCTATTGGGCCCAGGCGCTGGCCCGGCGGGACAACAGCACCGCCCTGTCGGCCCGCTTCAAACCGCTCGCCGAAAAGCTGGCGGCCGAGGAGGCCAAGATCGATGCCGAGCTGATCGCCGCGCAGGGCAAGCCGGTGGACACGGGCGGTTATTATCTGCCCGATCAGGCCAAGACATCGGCGGGAATGCGGCCGAGTGCGACGTTGAACGCGGCACTCGCCGCTTTTTGACGCGGCGTCAGGGGGATCCGCCCCGGGCAACCGGGGCGGCTTGCCGAAACCCTGCGTGCATCAAGAATTTTGAGGCTCGAAGGAAGGCAAGATGCCGAAGATCAAGGTGAAGAATCCGGTCGTCGAGATGGACGGCGACGAGATGACCCGCATCATCTGGAAGTTCATCAAGGACAAGCTGATCCTGCCGTACCTCGACATCGACCTGAAGTACTACGATCTCGGGATCGAACATCGCGACAAGACCAACGACCAGGTGACGGTCGACTCGGCCAAGGCGACCAAGCAGTACGGCGTCGCCGTGAAGTGCGCCACCATCACGCCCGACGAGGCGCGCGTTAAGGAGTTCAAGCTCAAGGAGATGTGGCGCTCGCCCAACGGCACGATCCGCAACATCATCGGCGGCACCATCTTCCGCGAGCCGATCGTCTGCAAGAACGTGCCGCGGCTGGTGCCGGGCTGGACGCATCCGATCGTGATCGGCCGTCACGCGTTCGGCGACCAGTATCGCGCCACCGACTTCGTGGTGCCGGGCAAGGGCAAGCTCACGATCAAGTTCGAGGGCGAAGACGGCAAGGTGATCGAGCACAACGTTTACGACTTCCCGGGCGGCGGCGTCGCCATGGCCATGTACAATCTCGACGATTCGATCATCGGGTTTCGCGCGCAGCTCGTTCAACTACGGCCTGAACCGCGGCTGGCCGGTCTATCTGTCGACCAAGAACACCATCCTGAAGCGCTACGACGGCCGTTTCAAGGACCTCTTCCAGAAGGTGTTCGACGAGGAGTTCGCCGACAGGTTCAAGGCCAAGAAGATCACCTACGAGCACCGCCTGATCGACGACATGGTGGCGTCGGCGCTGAAGTGGCACGGCGAGTTCGTGTGGGCCTGCAAGAACTACGACGGCGACGTGCAGTCCGACACGGTGGCCCAGGGCTTCGGCTCGCTCGGCCTGATGACCTCGGTGCTGCTGACGCCCGACGGCAAGACCGTCGAGGCCGAGGCGGCGCACGGCACGGTGACGCGCCACTATCGCGAGCACCAGAAGGGCACAGCCGACCTCGACCAACCCGATCGCCTCGATCTTCGCCTGGACGCAGGGCCTCAAGTACCGCGGCACGTTCGACGGCACGCCCGACGTGGTGAAGTTCGCCGACGCGCTCGAGAAGGTCTGCGTCGAGACCGTGGAGAGCGGCAAGATGACCAAGGATCTGGCGATCCTGATCGATCCCTCGCAGCCCTTCCTGACCACCGAGGACTTCCTGGCGACGCTCGACACCAACCTCAAGGCCAAGATGGCGACGTGGTAGGTTGCCGACCGTCCCCGGCAACCTCTCCTTTCATGTTCCTCTCCCCCGCTAGGGGGAGAGGTTAGGTGAGGGGGAATCGACGTGCGTCGCCCCCTCTCCCCACCTCTCCCCCTAGCGGGGGAGAGGAGAATGATGAGAAGAGGAGAATGAGGAAGCGGACGTGAAGAGGATGAGGGGGACAAGGCGCGAAGCTGCATGCATCGTCGGCGGCGCCGACGGCTGTCGCACCGGCTGGGTCGTCTGCCGGCGCGGCACCGACGGCGCTCTCGATATTCGCGTCGTGAAGACCCTCGCGGAAGCCTGCGAGGGTCTTTCCATTCTGGCCGTCGACATGCCGATCGGCTTCGTCGACGTCCCCCGGCCGCCGCGCGCCTGCGAAGTCGAGGCGCGCCGGCATCTTCCCGGCAAGGCGAGCTCGGTCTTCCCGACGCCCTGCCGCCCGGCGCTGGCCTGCACGACGCATGCTGAAGCCAACGCCCTCAGCAAGCGCCTGGGCGTCGGCATCAACCAGCAGACCTTCCACCTGTTTCCCAAGATGCGCGAAGCCGACGAACTGTTGCGGTCGCGGCCCAGGCTGAAGCGCATCGTCTACGAGGCCCATCCCGAGCTCGCCTTCGCGCGCATGAACGGCGGCCGACCGGTGCTTTCAAAGAAGCGCAAGCCGGACGGCTATGCCGAGCGCTGCCGCCTGCTGGCCGAGCACGGCTTTGCCTGCCCCGTCGAACGCCTGGCCGGTGCGGCGCGCGACGACATTCTCGACGCCATCGCCGTCTGCCGCACCGCGCTGCTGATCTTGCGCCGCGAAGCCACGCGCCTCGGCCCGGCCCGCGCGCGCGACAGTTGCGGCCTGCCGATGAATATTTGGTATTAGGCGGCGTTCGGCATCCACCTTCCCCGTCTTACGGGGGAGGTGGCCCGAAGGGCCGGAGGGGGAAAGCCCCAGTCGAGCTGGTCAGCTGATTTCAGATCGGGGTCTTCAAGATCATCTTTGGGGCCTTCCCCCTCCGCCCCGTATAACGGGGCACCTCCCCCGTAAGACGGAGGGATGACTTTAGGAGGAAGATCCATCGTCGGTCCTGCACTCTCACGAACGGCAGAAGAACATCGGCATATCAGCCGGCTGATGCTGTTCTTCGCCATCGTCTATGTCGTCGAAGGGATCGGCCAGGCGCGCGTCGGCATCATCTTCCAGCCGCTCAATTTTTACCTGAAGGATATCGGCTGGACTCCCGTTCAGGTCACCGCCTACCTCGCCATCCTCAATTTCCCGTGGATCATCAAGCCGGTCTTCGGGCTGGTCTCCGATTTCATTCCGCTGTTCGGCTACCGTCGCAAGAGCTACCTGATCCTCTCGAGCATCTGCGCGATCGGCGCCTACGCCTGGATCGCCCGGCTGAGCGAGCCCGGCGAGTTCGTCTTGCTGCTCGTCCTCACCTCGTTCGCGATGGCCACGGCAAGCACCTTGTGCGGCGCGCTGCTTGCCGAGAACGGCCAGAGCTATCGCCTGAGCAGCGCCTTCGTCGGCCAGCAATGGCTGTGGTTCTACATCGCCATCATGGCGAGTTCGTTCGTCGGCGGTGAGCTGGTTCAGCGGCTGACGCCGCTTTCGGCCCTGCAGGCCGCCGCCGGCGTGGCGGCCGTTGCGCCCATAGCCGTGATCCTGGCGTCGCTGTTCCTGCTCAGCGAGGCGAAAAGGAGCGTCAATCGACCGGAAATGCGGCGCACATTTCAAAGTCTCGTCATGGCGCTCAGGTCCTCGAAACTCTACCTGGTCGCCTTCTTCCTGTTTCTGTATTCCTTCGCCCCAGGCTTTGGCACGCCGCTCTACTACTTCATGACCGACGAGCTCAAATTCTCCCAGTCCTACATCGGCATTCTGGGCTCGATCGCCTCCGCGGGCTGGATCGCGGGCGCCCTGGCGCATCGCTGGCTGCTGCGCAAGATGCCTTCGAAGACGCTGCTGTACCTCAGCATTGTGTTCGGAACGCTCTCCGCCGCCTCGTTCCTGCTGCTCACGGACGAGATCACCGCGGCGATCGTGAATTTCGCGAATGGTGCCGCGTTGATGATCGCGACCATTGCTTCGCTCACGCTCGCCGCGGACTACTGTCCCAAGCGCTCGGAGGGGTTCGCTTTCGCCGGCCTCATGTCGATCATGAATCTCGCCGACGTGTTCTCCAACAACGTCGGCGCCTTCCTTTACGAGCACGTATTCGACAACCGGCTGGGGCCTCTCATCGTCGTCTCCGCCGCGACGACGGCGCTTGCCGCTCTCCTCGTTCCCCTGCTGCGCCTCGACGGCAAATCCGGGGAAGCTATTCCGGCGTGATGCCGGCGGCCTGCAGCACCGGCCCCCAGATCGGCGCCTGCTCGGCCGTCCATTTGGCGAGTTCCTGCGGCGTGCCGCCCATGGCGACGAAGCCGCGCTTGCGCAGCTCCTCGCGCATCTCCGGCGTCGCCACGGCGAAGTTCAGCGCCTCGTTGAGCTTGGCCACCGCCGCCGCCGCCGTGCCGGGCGGGGCGATCAGCGTGTAGACGATGGTGCCGTCGACGTCGCCCGCGCCCTGCTCCCTGAACGTCTTGATGTTCGGCTCCGACTGGGCACGCTCGGGCGCCGCCATGCCGTAGGCCTTCAGCCGGCCGTTGGCGAGATACTGCGCCACACTGGTCAGGCTCGACATGCCGAGCTTGATGTGGCCGCCCAAAAGGTCGGTGACCAGCGGCCCGGTGCCGCGAAACGGCACATGCGTGAGCTTGATCTTGTTCAGGATGGCGTAGCGTTCGGTCGACAGATGCATCGGCGTGCTGACGCCCGCGGTGCCGTACTGCACGTCGCCCGGCGCGGCGCGCGCCGCCTCGGTGATGGCCGCGAGGTCTGGCCACGGCGCGTCGGCGCTGCCGACGAACACCAATTCCTGCTTGGCGATGAAGCCGATCGGCACGAAGGCGGCGGGGTCATAGCCGAGATGGGCGACCAGGAACGGGTAGAGCATCTGGTTGTTGCTGCTGACCAGCACCGTGTTCCCGTCGGGCGGCTGCTTGGCCACGTAGTCATGCGCCAGGTTGCCGCCGGCGCCGCCCTTGTTGTCGATGATCACCGTCTGGCCAAGCGCCTTCTGCATCGGCTCCTGGATGGCGCGCGCCAGCGAATCGGTGCCGCCGCCCGGCGGAAAGGGCACGACGAGCTTTTCCGCCAAGGACGCCTGCGCCCGCGCCTGCCTGCCGCCCGCCGCACCGACCGCGAAAGCGGACAGCGGGGCGAGCGAGGCCAGGATGAAACGGCGGCTTGTCACGGACCGGTCGAGGCGCGCACCGCCGCGGCGCCGCCGCCGGTCGGGATCGTCTGGCCGGTATCGGTGAGCTTGCCGTCGTCGTTCTTGAACACCTGCATGTTCTTCTGGATCATGTTGCCGACCACCAGGGTCTTGCCGTCCTTCGAGAAGGCGGCGCCCTGCGACCACGCGCCGATCGGCGCCTCGCTCACCTTGGTGAGCTTGCCGCCGTCCAGCCTGTAGAGCACGACCACGCCGTTGGGCTTGAATTGCGGCGCATCCTTGGGACGCGTCGATCCGGCATGCGCCACGCCCGCGACCCACTTGCCGTCGGCCGACATCGTCATGCCTTCGAGCGATTCATGGCCGATATCGGCCGTGCCGACGATCTTGCCGGGCGGCGTGCTGGTGAGGTCGATGACGGTGATCACGCCATTGCCTTTGGGATCACCGAGACTGCCGACCACGGCTGTCTTGCCGTCGGGCGTCACCGCCGCCGCATAGGGACGCGGCGCCACGTCGAGCGTGGCCACTTCGGCCAGCGTGTCGCCGCCCAGCTTGACCAGCGCCACCTTGCCGTCGCCGTTGCGGGTCACCACGCCCATCTTGCCGTCGGGCGTGAGGGCTATGTGGCTCACCAGCGCTTCCGCCGTGGCCAGCGGCAGGGTCTTCAGCAGGGTCACCTTCTTGCCGTCGATCGCCAGGATGGAGATCGAGCCCGCCATGCGATTGGCGACATAGGCATACTTGCCGTCCTTGGTGATCGAGAGGCCGGCGGCGCCGGCGCCGGTCCTGATCGTGTCGAGGATCTTCTTGTCCTTGAGATCGACCACCGTGACGCGGTCGTCGGGCACGAGCTTGGTCGGATCGGCCGGATCGAACTTGCTCGACGACGCCACCAGCGCCAGCAATTCGTCCGGCGTGATGGCGACCGAGAGCGGCGGACCGACGACGCTGCCCGGCACGTTGTCGATCGTGCCCACGACTTTCACCGGCAGGCTGCCGAGATCGATGATGGTGATCGAATCGGGCTGCGGATTGATCGACGTTCTTGGTGACGCCGTTTTCCTGCGTCATCTTGTGATCGTTCGACGACACGGCGATCTGCGCCCAGACCGGCGCAGAGACAGAGACTCAAGGCAAGGCAAACGCCCGTGATGGCGATGTTCCGCATGGTTTTCCTCCTGGCCTGCCCGCTTGAAGGGGGCTTTGGCCTTGAGGCGAGCCTAGCGCCTGCAGCGCGTGCGTGAAATCACTTTAATTTCAGACGATGCCCAGCGCGTGCTTGTAGGTGTCGAGCAACGTCTCCTGTTCGGCGCGGTCGGCCGCATCCATCGAGCGCAGCGAGACGATCTTGCGCATGGTCTTGACGTCGTAGCCCACGCCCTTGGCCTCGCTGTAGACGTCCTTGATGTCGCCGCCGATCGCCTTGCGCTCCTCCTCGAGCTTCTCGATGCGTTCGACGAAGCTCTTCAGGCGATCGGCCGAGATCGGCCCGGCCTTGGTCTTCTTTGAAACGGGGCTTCCGTCCGGCATGTCCTAAAACTCCTTGATCCAGTCGGGCGGACCATAGGAGAGCCGACGGCGTCTGCTCAATGACACTCGTGCCATGAATGACGGGGATAACGGGGACGGGCTGGAAACCTTCGCACGCCCTCAAGCGTCCTCTCCGCCGCGCAGCGGGGGAGAGGAAGGGACCCGTTGCGAAGCAACGGCTAGGTGAGGTGAGCTCGTCCAAAGGAGATGAATGTGAGGCGACAACCCACCTCTCCCTCCCCGCGCTACACGCGGATCCCCTCCCTCTCCCCCCGCTACGCGGGCGGAGAGGGCCGATGAACCGTGGCTGTCTCGCGCGTCGGCTCAGTGCTTGTGCTGGCCCTTGTCATAGGCCTTCTTCTGGTCGCCCGAGGCCTCCTTCTGGTGCTTGGCCTTCCACTCGTCGTACGGCATGCCGTAGACGATCTCGCGGGCCTTCGGGTCGGCAATCTCGATGCCCCGTGAGCCGGCTTCCTCGCGATACCAGCGCGACAGGCAATTGCGGCAGAAACCGGCCAGGTTCATCAGGTCGATATTCTGCACATCCGTGCGCTCCTGCAGGTGCGCGACCAGCCGGCGAAAGGCGGCGGCTTCGAGCTCGGTGCGGGTCTTGTCATCCATGGGGGTCTCCTGGGCAACGCAGCTAGAGTCGTGTCCCGGGATATAGGCTGAGACCGCAATATAAACCAGCCGGCAGGGGCGAGCCCGGGGCATGGGCCCGCCCCTCCTTGAGATATCGCGGCAGGAGATGGCTGTGCGGCCCCTCGGGCGAGCGGCCGCCCGCCGGCGGAATCGCCTGGTGGACCTCGAGCCGCGCCAGCGCCGAAGCGAAAATGCGGGTCGGGCTCAAGCGGGCGATGGCGGGGCCGGCCGGATTGCCCGGCGCCAGCAACGGCTGCCCTGCCCCCGCCCTGCGCACAGCGTCCGCTTAGGTCGTTCGCCAGGCCGGCAACGCGGGCGCAGTCAGTCGCGGAATTGATCGTGGCAGGCCGAGCAGGCCTTGCGCGTCATCTCCACCTGTCGGCCGATCGCTTCCCTGTTGCCGTCATTGAGCGCCGCCAGCAGCTTGCTGGTTTCGATGACGAGATGCTTCTGTGCGTCGAGAAAGCGATCGACGTCGTCCCAGCTCGTGGGCGCCGCGCCGCTCTTGCCTGGCAGCTCCGTCAACTCGCTTCCCGGTGGGAAGAGCGCCGGAATCGACTTGGCGAGCGTGACGACGTTTCTCGCTGCGTCGCGCGCGGCGGTCTGCTCGCCGTCCCCTTTGGCGAAATCCCCGATCTGGACCAGCGAGGCGCGCATGGTGCGCATCGTCGCATGCAGGGCCGGCACGATGCTCTCGGCGTGAAGGACGCCGGAGCTGACCGCGCTTGCGGCGAGAATCAGAACGAAGGCGGGCCAGGTCGCCCGACAAGTCTGCTTGGCTTTCCGAAACATGACGTTGGCTCGCAGGATGTAATCACTGAAGTGACTACCGCCGCGTACCGGGCGTTATTCCGTGCGATCGGGGTTGGAATAAGTTCGACAGTTGCCCGGTATTCCAGTGTTCCTTGGCATCTGGAACGTGAACGCCATCTTCGCTGGGGGCGCGCCACTCCAGTGGCGCGTCTTGGTCTTCTGGAGCGCGGGCGTCCCGCCCGCTCATGATCATGAGCGGGCGGGACGCCCGCGCTCCGGAAGAAGATGACGCGGCGCGCGCCCATCAATGACCTGAATCCGAGCAATCGGCACGTCGTCAGGCCGCGTCTCTCAACTCTCGATGTACCAGCTGGCGAGCTCCCATGTGTTGCTGTCCCAGCCGCTCAGTTCCGCCACGAGCTTGTTTTTCAACGCCGCGACGTCGGGACGGGAGACCACGGGAATCACGACCTGATCGTTCACGACCAGGTCGTTGCATTTGATCAGCAGGGCGGCGCGCTTGACCGGGTCGAGCTCGACCGTCGCGGCCTTGAAGGTCTCGTCGTATTCCTTGTTCTGCCAGCGCGTGCTGTTGCGGCCCGACCATTTGTTCTCCTTGGTGGCGGCCTCCCACGAGCAGAACCCGCGCATGAACACTTCCGGATCGGCGCCGGAGTACGAGGTGTGCATCTCGAGGTCGCAGAAGAACTTGCCGCCGGTATCCTGGTTGGCGAGATCCGACGAGAAGTACACCGAGGCCACCACGGTCTTGACCTCGATCTCGATGCCGGCCTTCTGGCAGGCCTGCTTGACGATCGCCTGGGTCTTCTGGCGCGGCTGGTTGATCGAGCTCTGGAACACGAGTTTCAGCTTCTTGCCGTCCTTGGCCCGGATGCCGTCGGCGCCCTTGATCCACCCCGCCTTCTCCAGCAGCGCCGCGGCCTTGTCGATGTCGAACGCGAAGCGTGTGTTGCGGGAGCGGAAGCGCTCGGGATAGTCGACATAGTTCGCCGTCGCCTGGCCGGTGCGGCCATAGATGAACTTTTCGATCGACGCCCGGTCGACCAGCAGCGCCAGCGCCTGGCGCACCGCGGGATCCGAGAGCAGCGGGTGCCGGCTCCTGAGGCTGGCGCGCTCGCCGTCGATCTCGGTCCAGGGATCGGCGCTCTGCAGCCGGATATGCTCGATGCCGCCACCATTGGTGATGGCGACGCGACCCTTGCCGCCCTTCTCCAGGCGCAGCAGGATTTCGTCCTCGACCTGGAGGTTCCAGGCGAAGTCGTATTCGCCGGTCTGCAGCACCGAGCGCGCCGCCGAGACCGCGTCGCCGCCGCCCTTGATCTCGATACTGTCGAAATGGGGCCGGTTCCCGACGTGGTAGGCGGTGTTGATGACGCCCGCGACCATGTCGCCCGGCTTGAACGACGTGCACTTGTAGGGGCCGGTGCCGACCGGCATCAGGTTGGCCGGCGCGTCGCGCGACTTGTCGCCGACATAATCGGCGAAGACGTGGCGCGGCAGGATCATGTCGTTGGCGCCGACGAAGGCCGTCGCCCAGAACGGCGTCGGCTCGGGGAACTTCACGACGACGGTGTAGTCGTCGATCTTCTCGACCACGATGTCGCGATGGGTTCCGTGCGTGATGGTCGCGGTCGCGGGATTTGCGGAATATTGCCAGGTGAAGACGACGTCGTCCGCCGTGAACGGCTTGCCGTCATGCCAGACGACGCCCTTCTTCAGCTTCCAGGTCACCGACTTGCCGTCGGCCGCCAGGGTGCCGTCCTCGCGACCGGGGACCGCCTCCGCCAGCACCGGCCGCAGGTTGCCGTCGCCATCCCAGCCCGCCAGAGGCTCATAGAACAGCCGCGTCGCCTCGCGGTCCTTGTTGCCGCCCGCGAAATGCGGATTGAGGAGCGTCGGCCCCTGCCACAGGATCAGCTTCAGCGGCCCGCCGCCGCCGCGCTTGATCGGCTTGTAGACCGGCCGCGACTGCGCCATCGCGACGCCGGCATGGGCCAGGAGCTGCGCCGCCAGCGGCGCGGCAAGCCCCACCGCCGCCATGCGCTGCATCAAGTTCCGGCGGGACAGTCCGCCGGCTTTCACCCGGCCGATCAGATCGTGCAGATCACGTTCGTTCATCGGATGCCTCCGTCAACCCTTCCTCCCCTTCGCGGATTCCGCGAAGGGGAGGTGCCCGCGAAGCGGGCGGAGGGGTCATGAGCGCAATTACTGACGCTCATGACCCCTCCGTCGGCGTCAGACGCCGACACCTCCCCTGCGCCAGCGCGCAGGGGAGGAAATCGAGCCCTAGCTCCTCAAATTCTCCCGCATGGTGCGGCCGGCATATTCGGTGCGGAACAGGCCGCGCCGCTGCAGCTCCGGCACGACCATGCGGCCGAATTCCTCGAACATCACCGGGAAGAGGTTGGGCATGAGGACGAAGCCGTCGCCGCCGCCCGCCTCGAAGATCTCCTGCATGTAGTCGGCGATGGTCGCGGGCGAGCCCACCACCATGTTGCGCGGCCGGCGCGCCGCCTCGGCGAAGCTGATCTTCTCCGCCGCCATGATCTGGAAGACCCGGTCGGCCGAACCGCCATGGCCCTGGTGGCCGGCGGCCGCGACGAATTCCTTTTCGTCGCGCGTCTTGCTGATGTCGGCGCCCAGCATGGCGGAGGTCGTCGCCAGGCTGAGCTCGGGGCTGATCAGCGAATTGAGATACTGCGCCTTCTCCTCGGCGATCGAATCGGTCTCGCCCACCACCACGTTCATCGCCGGCAGGATGGCGCAGTGCTCGGGCGGGCGGTCGTAGCGGTCCATGCGGCCCTTGATGTCGTCATAGAGCGCCACGAAGTTCGCCGTGCCCGCCGCCGAGGCGAAGATCGCCTCGCCCCAGCGCGCCGCGAACTCGCGGCCGCGCGGCGAGGAGCCGGCCTGCATCAGCACCGGCCTGCCCTGCGGGCTGCGCGGGATCGAGAGCGGCCCGCGCGTGCTCACATACTCGCCTTCGTAGTTGGCGTAGCGCACCTTGCCGGGATCGATGAACAGACCCTCCTCCTTGTCCATGATCATCGCGCCCTCCTCCCAGCAGTCCCACAGGGCGCAGCAGGCCTCGACGACCTCGTCGCCGCGGTCGTAGCGCAGATCCTTGGCCGGAAGGTCCTTCATGCCGAAGTTGCGCGCCTCGAAGTCGGTGGTGGAGGTGACGACGTTCCAGCAGGCCCGTCCGCCCGACAGCAGGTCGAGCGAGGCCAAAAGGCGCGCCAGGTGGTAGGGGTGATGAAACGTGGTCGAGAGCGTGGCGCCGAGCCCAAGATGCCTGGTCACGCGCGCCATGATCGGCAGGATCGTCACCGGATCGAGGTAGGAGATCTGCCCGCCGTAATGCAGGTAGGTGTCGAAGCTGTCCTTGTAGATGTCGGGCAGGCCCAGCGTGTCGGCGTAGAAGCAGCCGTCGAAGCAGGCCGCCTCGAGGACCCGCGCGATGTGTTCGTAGCGCTCGGGCGCAAAGATGTTCGAAAGCTCGGTCGCCGGGTGGCGCCAGGCGCCGCTGTGCATCGCCGTCGGCCCGGTCTTGAGATAGGCCATCAGCTTCATCTTCTTCCTTGGCTTGGCCATGGCTCGTCTCCTGTCGCCGCCGCCTCAGGCAACGCCCGGGCGGCGGGATGCCCAAGATGCAGGCGGCCATTGCGGTCCCTGCCTCAAAAGCGATGGTTGGACTGACGGGATCGGCGCATTCCCGCCTCCAGCGCCCGCTGGGAGAGAATGCAGCAAGCGGTATGCCAGCCTGTAAAATGCGGGGGCGTCTTACTCGACGCCGCTGATCAAGCCGGAGGCGCGATCAGCGTGACCTTCGGAAAGTAACGGCGATAGCGGCCACTATCGCGCGTCAGCAGCGGCCAGCCTTGGACTGCGGCGTGGGCACCGATGAAAAAATCAGGCAAGACGCCCGTCCGCATACCGCCGGCCCTGCGGTATCGCTGAAAAGCCTTCCCCGCGAGAAACAGCGCGGACCGCGGCGTCGCGGCGATCTCGATCATCGCCCGGGCAAGCATCGCGTCGAGGTCCTCTATTCTATGGTAGCGAATCGAGGTTTCGGCATAGACGATATCATTGATGAGAACGGGGCCGGCCAAGGCGGCCTCTTCCAGACGAGCCAGCGACCACTCTGCCCAATCGGGATCGTCAGTCACGAGATCGAGCAGGACGTTGGTATCGACCAGGATCACGTCAGCGCTCTCCGCGCGTCATGGCCATGATCTCGGCCGTGCTCAAGCCCTTGCCGGCATGCCCGCGCAGGCGAGCGAAGCGGTTCGGACGGATCTTCTTTCGGATCTTGACCAGGACGACGCGCCCGTCCTCGGCGCGCTCGAAATCGACCTCGCTCCCAGGCCCGATTCCCAGGAGATCCCGAACCCGCTTCGGGATAGTAATCTGGCCCTTGCTGGTAACGGTCGCGCTCATCATACTCTCCGGTAAGGCGATGTTTCCTTCTAGCATTACTTAGCATGCATCGCCCCGGTTTTCGAGAGGCGCGGCATCCAAGCTTCAGCCGCGAGGAGGATGGTCGCGGCATCCTGGTCGGGCCAATCGCGGCGCCGGGCGCGCCGCCGACCGAGGCGGCCGCAATCTTGTTGACGCTTGCCCGGCTGATCGTGCAGTTCATGCGGCGCAACCTGCGAGAGATTGATCGACCATGGCTGACGGCGACACACAAGCGCAATCCACCACGGCGGAGCATGCGCGCCTGGAAGAAGCACGGGGCCGCGGAATCGCCTGGAAGCAATGGGGGCCGTATCTCAGCGAACGGCAATGGGGCACGGTCCGCGAGGACTACAGCGAGAACGGCGACGCCTGGGACTACTTCACCCACGATCAGGCGCGGTCGCGCGCCTATCACTGGGGCGAGGACGGCATCGCCGGCCTGAGCGACGACCGGCAGCGTCTCTGCTTTGCCCTGGCGCTCTGGAACGGCAAGGACCCGATCCTCAAGGAACGCATGTTCGGCCTGACCAACAGCGAGGGCAATCACGGCGAGGACGTGAAGGAGTACTACTTCTACCTCGACAGCACGCCGACCCATTCGTACATGAAGTTCCTCTACAAGTACCCGCAGGAGGCCTATCCCTACGACGACCTGGTCGTCACGAACTCTCAGCGTGGCCGCAAGGACATGGAATACGAGCTGATCGACACCGGCATTTTCGACGGCGATCGCTACTTCGACGTCTTCGTCGAATACGCCAAGCAGGGGCCGACCGACATCCTGATCCAGATCAGCATCAGCAATCGGGGGCCGGAAGCCGGCCGCGCTTCATCTCCTGCCCACGCTGTGGTTCCGCAACATCTGGAGCTGGTGGCCGGAAACACCTCGGCCGTCCCTGAACGTCGAGGGCGCGACGCCGGGCAACAGCGTCGTCGCCGCCACCGACGCCGAGCTCGGGACCTATTACCTGCATTGCGAAGGCGGCCCGCCGCTGCTCTTCACCGAGAACGAGACGAACAATCAACGCCTTTTCGGCACGGCCAACGCAGCCGCCTACGTCAAGGACGGCATCAACGACTTCGTCACGGCGGGCCAGCAGGATGCGGTCAATCCGCAGCAGGTCGGGACCAAGGCGGCCGCGCACTACCAGGTGACGGTGGGCGCCGGGCAGACCACCGTGATCCGCTTGCGACTGACCAATGCGTCAGCCGAATCGACCGGCAATCCGTTCGACGGCTTCGCCGACATGCTGGCGACTCGCCGGCGCGAGGCCGACGCGTTCTACAGCCGCCTGACGCCGAACGGCGTCGGCGCCGACGCCGCGAACGTGATGCGGCAGGCCTTGGCCGGGATGCTGTGGACCAAGCAGTACTATTACTTCGATGTCGCGAAGTGGCTGCACGAACATGGCGTCGATCCGCGCAAATCGGGCACGCCGGCGATGCGGAACAGCGACTGGCCGCACATGGTGAACGAGCATGTCATCTCGATGCCGGACAAGTGGGAATATCCCTGGTTCGCCGCCTGGGATCTCGCCTTCCAGACCATCGCCCTCGCCGTCGTCGATGTCGACTTCGCCAAGCAGCAGCTCGATCTGCTGCTGCAGGGCTTCTACCTCCATCCGACCGGCCAGATGCCCGCCTATGAATGGAATTTCAGCGACGTCAATCCGCCGGTGCACGCCTGGGCCACGATCTTCCTGTACCGGACGGAACAGGCGATGGGCCGCGACCGATCGGGCGTTCCTCGCCCGCGCCTTCACCAAGCTGTCGCTCAACTTCACCTGGTGGACCAACCGCAAGGACCGCTTCGGCAAGAACATCTACGAGGGCGGCTTTCTCGGCCTCGACAATATCGGCGTCTTCGACCGCAGCGCGCCCTTGCCGACCGGAGGTTACCTCGAGCAGGCGGACGGCACGGCGTGGATGGCGCTCTACTGCCAGAACATGCTCGAGATCGGCGTCGAGCTGGCCGCGCGCGACCCCGCGTACGAGGATATGGCGACCAAGTTCGGCGAGCAGTTTCTGTGGATCGCGCGGGCCATCAACAACGCCGGTCCGGACGGCATGTGGGACGAGGAGGACGGCTTCTACTACGACGTGCTGCGGCTTCCCGATGGCAGTGCGCGCCGCCTCAAGATCCGCTCCATCGTCGGCCTGCTGCCGCTGTGCGCCATAACCATCGTCGAACCGCACCAGCGGGCACTCGTGCCCAATGTCATCGCCACCATCGCGGAGCGGCGACGCCGCATGCCGGACCTCTACGACAGCATCCATCCGACGGGTCCCGGCCATCTCGGCGAGGGCGAGCGCGGCATCCTGGCGATCGTCAACAAGGATCGGCTGCGCCGCATCCTGTCGCGCGTGCTGGACGAGAGCGAGTTCCTGAGCCCGCATGGCGTGCGCGCTCTGTCGCGCCATCATGCCGATCATCCCTTCGTGTTCTCGACCAAGGGCACGGAGTATCGCGTCGACTACCTGCCGGCCGAGTCGGACAGCGGCATGTTCGGCGGCAATTCCAACTGGCGCGGCCCGATCTGGATGCCGGTCAACGCGCTCCTGATCCGCGCCCTGCTGCAGTACTATCTGTACTACGGCGACACGTTCAGGATCGAATGCCCGACGGGCTCGGGCGTCCTGATGAACCTCTTCGAGGTCGCCCGCGAGATCTCCAATCGCCTGATCGGCATCTTTTTGCGCGACGGCCAGGGTCGGCGGCCGGTGTACGGCGGTACCGAGAAATTCCAGAGCGACCCGCACTGGCGGGATTGCCTGCTGTTCTACGAATATTTCCACGGCGACAATGGCGCGGGACTGGGCGCCAGCCATCAGACGGGATGGACCGGCGGCGTCGGCCGCCTGATCGAGCTGTTCGGCCATCTCGAGGCGCAAAGCTTGCTGGCCCAAGGCACGCGCGGCGCCTTCCTGCGGAGCGTGCAAGCGACACCCGACGCGTCGACATCGAACGACTGAACCGATGACCGCCGCGCCGCGCTATCCTTCGCTCTGCCAGATCAACACCCGGGTCTGGCTGCGGCGTCTCGCGCAGGAGCGGGGCGAGCCGGTCACCCTGGCGGATATCGACGCGGCGACGATCGATGGATTTGCGCGCCAGGGCTTCGACTGGATCTGGCTGCTGAGCGTCTGGCAGACCGGACCCGCCGGCCGCGCCGTCTCGCGCGGCAACCCGGCTTGGCGCGCCGAGTTCCAGGCGGCCCTGCCCGATCTCACCGACGACGATATCTGCGGCTCGGGATTTGCCATCACGGGCTATGCCGCGAGCGACGAGGTCGGCGGCGATCAGGCCCTGGCGGCTTTTCGCCAGAAGCTCGCCCAGCACGGCATCCGGCTGATGCTGGATTTCGTGCCCAACCACACGGCGATCGACCATCCGTGGGTGGCGGCCCATCCCGAATATTATGTCCAGGGCAGCGAAGCGCTCCTCGCCAGCGCGCCGCAAAACTACCTCCGGGTCGAGACCGCGCAGGGCCCGCGCATCCTGGCGCATGGCCGCGATCCCAATTTTCCCGGATGGCCCGATACGCTGCAGCTCGACTATGCCAATCCAGACCTGCAGCGTGCCAAGCTCGACGAGCTTTTAGCCGTGGCTGGCCAATGCGACGGCGTACGCTGCGACATGGCGATGCTGCTGCTACCCGACGTCTTCCAGCGCACCTGGGGCGTCACGCCCGCGCCATTCTGGCCGACCGCGACCGAGGCGGTGCGCCGGGCGCATCCCGGCTTCACCTTCATGGCCGAGGTCTATTGGGATCTCGAGTGGACCCTGCAGCAGCAGGGCTTCGACTATTGCTACGACAAGCGGCTGTATGACCGCCTGCAGTCCGGCAACGCTCCGGCCGTGCGCGGCCACTTGAATGCCGGTCTCGACTACCAGGACAGGCTGGCGCGCTTCCTCGAGAATCACGACGAGCCGCGCGCGGCAGCCGCCTTCCCGTGGCCGCAGCATCGCGCGGCCGCCGCGATCACTTTCCTCGCGCCGGGCCTGCGCTTCTTCCAGCAAGGCGAGGCCGAGGGCGCAAGGGTGCATCTGCCGACGCACCTTTGCCGCGGGCCGGTCGAGCCTGTCGACGGCGAGATCGCCGCCTTTTACGACAAACTGCTGCGGGTGCTGCGCGAGACCGACGCGCTTCGCAGCGGCGGCTGGACCCAAATCCACCCGACCCCTGCCTGGTCTGGCAATGGCAGCTCGGATGGTTTCGTGGCCTATGGCTGGGCCGGCAAGCAGGGCGTTTCCCACATCGTCGTCGTGAACTACGCCCCGACCCGCGGCCAGTGCTACCTCGTATTGCCGTTTGCGGAGCTGCGCGGCAGGCGTCTTCGCCTCAAGGATATGATCGACGACGAAGTCTATGACCGTGACGGCGACGATCTCGCGGGCGGCGGCCTCTACATCGATCAGCCGGCCTGGGGGATCAATGTGTTCGAGGTCCAAACCGTCGCCTAGCAAGCCCATCGCTACTCGTCGATCCCCGCACAGGCGATGTCAGTTACCTCGGCTGGAAAAGAACAGCCGCTTCCGGTTGCCGAGCTCCAGAGCATCACTCAGTTGAAGGAACGCCACGTCGGCGCAAGCGGCGAAATCGCGATCTGAAGCCGGTCGCGATGTCGTTGCCCCGGAGGGTAGGTCATTTATCCTTGCCCGCTTTGAGAATTTTAATTGCCAATAGCGATGTGTCCTCACGGTCGATTTCCGCATTGTCGAGGCCAAGATCATAGAGCGGCGTCCGGTCGGCCCCGCCGAACTTCATGTTGCAAATCGCCTCCAGGGTCTTCACGGCCCTCTCGACCTTCTCGCCAAACGCTTCCAGCGCCGCCCTGTAGCGATCGGGTGATCCGCCGTACGGCGGCCTGTTGCATCTCGGATCGTTTGCCTGGGCTGGAGCAATTGGCGCAACGACGGCCACTGCGACGAGTGACCCCATCAACAGACGCGCAAAATCACGCAGGCCACCACCCATCGGCCTTTGGAGGTCAGCGGTGTGACGCGCACTGGTCGATGGGTTCATCCGGGGTTCTCCAGATCGGAAAGTAAATCGAGAATTCTACGGCCGAAAGGGCCTCAGAACTTGACCGTCAGGCCGATCAGCGGTCCGTGAATGACGAGATCGAGATTGTTGGTGTAGGGGCCGCCATTGCTGAAATTGACGTTGGTCGACAGCGCCCGGTAGCCAATATCGGCGGCGAGCGCGTAGCCGTTGAACTGCCACGTGTAGCTGTAGACACCGGCAACTTGCCAGGAGAACGAGCTGCTGCCGCTCAGGCCGAAGCCGCCGACGTCGCCCTTTAAGAAGGCATGCTGGCTGGGCGTGAACTGGTGTCTCAGCCTGAGGCCGATCATCGGGTCGGCCCAGTACAGCGACCCGGTGTCGGCGACGCCGATGGTCTTGCTGCGATCGAACTGGGCGAGACGCGGATCGGAGAAGCCGATGGCTCCCGTGAGATCCAGATTGATCTGGTTGGACACGTTCCAGAAGCGGCCGCCGGCATAGGCATCCAGCGCCGTGAAGGACTGACCGCTGCCCTCCCACTTCCCGATCTCGAACAGGCCGGCGGCCTCGATGATTGTCATCGAGAGGGTGTCGGCGGCGCTGGCCTGGAGGCTGAGCTTGACGCCCGCAATTGGATTGGCATAGGCGGCACGCGATGCCGGGATGGCAAGCTGTGCCCAGACGACATCGGCAAAGAAGCCGAAGCGGCCCTTGTCGGCCTCGAAATCGCCCATGAAGCCGAGCAACGAATTGCTCTTCTGCAGAAGATCGAAGATGCTGGCATTGATGTTGACGGTATTGCCGCGCGCCGTCGCGCTGCCGTTCAGGTTGACCGCCCAGCCGTAGATCGTTGCCGCGAACCGCCAGTCGTCCGGCGACTTGCCGTCGCCGGACCTGGCGCTCTCCTGGGAGCTCTCCACAGCGGGCGTAGGTGTCTGTTGCGAACTGGACGCGGCGGAGGTGACAGCCTGCGCAAATGCGAGTGAGCTCGTCAGGCTGATAAGGCTCGCGACTGCCGCGACGATGACCGGATTTTTCATTTGGCAAGTCTCCTCCGCCCCGACGAAATGAGGAACCGACGGAGCGAGCGCTCCCTGCAGGCACTTGCACTGGCTCCCCTTTAGTGAAAACCGACCGCACGTTGATCCCGCCGCCGGCTCACCCTGACAACTGGTAGTCTGTGACATAGACGACAGCCTCATCCGAGGAGCGGCCCCGAGTGAAACTTTTTGAGTGCCCATTACGTCTGCTGCGTTGGTTCGCGCTCAAAAAAGAACATCCTCGTCAGCCGGCCCTCGCCGAGCGCCTCGTCGAGGACTCGGAAAGCGAAATACGGGACCAGTACCAGCAACATGATGAGGTAGCCCGCAAATGTTTCTTCCAGCCGGCGGCCGACAAGATCGCGGAGCGATGCCGTGATAGATTGGCTATGAAAAAGGCCGACGACAGCCTCCTCGATAATTGTCAGGATCACCAGCAGCATCAGGAAGGCGAACGCCTTGTGCAGCGTCGGCCAGATCAGTGGGCTGGTGGTGTTGCGTTCGCCGATCTTCAGGGCACGCCCGACCAGCATAAATTTGGCCAGCAGCAGGGCCTTAACGATGGCTACGCCCCAAGGGGCAAATTCGATACCCTCCGTGTGCAGCACAGCGGTTTTCATTACAATCACCGCGCCGAGCGTGATGTAGAGGTAGACGGTAAGAATCGCGAACTCCCTGAACTCGTGAGCGGCGCGTTGGGGCAGCGTCGCTTTCGCATGGATTTCGGTTGGCATCGTGGCCTCCTGCCGCGTCTCGCTGCTGTTTGGTGTCAGGCTTTCTTGATCACCGGGGGCGGGTTCCACTTTCCGGTCAGCGCATCGCTCTTTGGTGCGTAGAGCCGCATCGTCAGGTTAAACGCCCCCGCCGGTGCCGGCAGCCAGTTCGCCTCCTTGTCGCCGCCGGGGCTGGCGCTCTGGATGTACAGATCGAGGGAGCCGTCCGAGTTGTATTCGAATGGCATCCAGTTGCTCACGGCGAACCGGTTGAGGCGGTTCGCTACCTGAAACCCGTCACCGTCGTACAGGGTGACCGACCAGAAGGCGTCGACTGGCGGCGTAGCGCCCTTGTCGAAATGGAGGATATAGGCACTGCCTCCGTGCATCGGATTTCCAAAGTCGTCCGCGAGACTGAGCGGATAGATTGCGTCTTCAGGAAGGTTCGCGCCGAGACCAATCTGGGCGACGATCGCGCGCTTCAGGTAATAGTTGCCGTAAACTCCCATTGTGTCGGTGTTCATCGACCAGCCGTTCGCCACGCGGGCAATACTGGAGACTTTCCATGCCATCAGCTTCAAGGCTTCTTCGGGCGCCGTCGCAAGGCCGGCCTTGATGGCCGGGTCGACGCTATCGATGTCGAAGCTCTTTCCTCTCTCGATGCCGATCCGCCGCATCTGGGCGAGGATCGGTTGATCGGTGATGTGGGGAGTCTGCAGCTTTAGAATTTCGGCGGCATAGGCGAAGAACACGCCGGCACCCATGGTATCCACCTGGACCTTCGGCGGCGTCTTCATGTCGACGCCCGCATCGACGACACCCACCACCGGGTCGGCCGTCCTGCCAAAACGCGAGAGCGGCGTAATCTTGTAGCCTGCCTGGACCCGGTGCACGGCGGCGTAATCGTCGGGACCGTCCGTCTTGGTGCGCCCGATGATCCAGACATAGGGCGTGGGTGCGTCGATGCGCACCGCGGCCGCCGGCAACGAGCCACTCCAGCCCGGCGGCACTAAGACATAGTCGGCGGCCTGGGTTCCGGTGGTGCGCCAGCCCGGGCAAGCGAACACGTCGGTCCACATGTCGAGCATCGGCAGCAGGTAGAAGCGCCCCTGCGTATCGGGCACCGAGACGATCATCGGCTCGCCGGTCAGGTCGAGCCATGCGCTGGAATACAGCGTATCGAAGTTGGCCCGAACCACGGCCTTCATGTCAGCCCGCGGGAATGCGGTGAGGCTGGCGAAGGTGTTCATCGGCGCGTTCATGCCCTCTTCCTTGGCGACGTTCGTCAGCTGCTTCCGCGTCAAGTCCATTGTGACGAGAGGATAGAAATATGTATAAGCCGTCACGCCGATCGCATGAGCCTCCTGCTCGCCGATGGTCCTGGCCTTGCGCGTCACCGTCATGTCCACCTCCATGATGCAGCCTCACGGACCGGTGATCCGTCCGGCAATGAATCAGTTCACCACAAGATTGCAAACAAGCCGAATACCCCGATCAGGATGAGCAGGACGGCTGCCGTCATGGCGATCGGCCGCATGGCATTGTAGGCGAAATCCGGCTGAGAAAGCCGTTTCAGGACGCGGGCGTGCTGAACGATCGCGGCCATCAGACCGAGGATCCCCACCAGAATGAAACTTGTCCCGAAGATCAAGGACGTGTGGGCAGGATCATGGGCGGGGTGGAGGCCCGCCGCGTCAAGGTAGGCCGCGAGCTTGCCGATGCCGAAACCGAAACCGATCAACGAGAGCGCGGTGCGGATCCACGCCATCAGCGTCCGTTCCGCGGCCTCGCGATTGCGTTCCCGCGCGAGTTCGTTGGCGACGTTAGGCTTGTCGGTCATCGACGAATTGCCAGTTTCGACTGCACCACCATGGTCGCGAAGACGATAAAGGTCCCGCACCCGCTCGCCAAATCCGATCTGCGGTCCGCCGGCGCTTTCGGCTCGCACGCCAGGTGAATCCATCCGGTCCTGTCAAGTATCCCGCTGCTCTCATGCCGTCGCGTGTGGCTTGACAGGCCGAGCGCATGGGCCTGCTCCCACAATTCTCGCACGACTTGCCGTGTGGTGGGTGCAGCCGATAGAAACCTCAAAGCCGGTGGAACCAAACACAAGGAGCCGCCCCGTTGGACGCAGACGACGCCATCAAAATCGTCCTCATGGCGGGCATAGTGCTCACAGTGACGTCCGTCGGCCTGCGCTCGCGACCCGCGGATACCCTGCTGTTGCTGCGGAACCCACGCCTCGGCGTTCGCGCCATGGTGTCGATGTTCGTCCTGATGCCGCTGTTTGTGATCGGGCTGAGCTGGGTGCTGCCCGTGGTGGATCAGGCGGCGCACGCCGCCCTGATCGCGCTCGCGGTCTCGCCGATGCCGCCGATCCTGCCACGCCGGCAGGTCAAGGTTGGTGCCGGGGGAGACTACGCCGTCGGCCTGCAAGTGCTGGCCTCGTTATTTTCAATCGTCATCGCGCCCATTTTCATCTGGCTCGCCGGGCGACTGGAAGGCGTCTCCACCGTTTTCGCCCCTGCCGAGGCGCTGCGCGTGCTTGCCGTTACGATCGGTGCTCCCCTTGCCGCAGGCATCGTCATCGCCCGGCTGTGGCCGCGCGCGGCCGCCCTCTCCACCCTCCTTGCCCGCGTCGCCCTCCTGTTGCTGGTGGCAGGCGGCGCCGTCGCCTTGGTTGTGGAGGCGTCGGAAATTGCCTCGCAAATCGGTCATGGCGTCCTCCTGGTCATCGCGGCCATCGTTCTGTTCGGTCTGATCGTGGGCCATCTGCTGGGCGGCCCCGATGCCGGCAATCGTGGCGCCCTTGCCCTTGCCACCTCGGCACGCCACCCGGGCCTCGCGATCACTCTAGCGACCGCCAACTTTCCCCATGACAAAAGGGCCATCGTCGCCGCGGTGCTGCTCTTTCTGCTCGCCAATCTGGTACTGACGCTGCCCTATGGCCTCTGGCGTCAACGTGGGGCACGCTCGGGACGAAAACGCGAGGAGCTACCTTCTTCCGACAGCACTTGATGGCTGACTTTCGGTGCAGGGCAAGAAAACGCTCCTCTGAATTTACTTCCGCTTTCGGCGGCATAGCGGACATTGCCGGACTTGCTGCTGGCCCGACCCGGTCGCGAATGACCCACGGGCGGACGTTAACCCGCGTGCGGAGCAAGCTCCCTCATTGGGGTGGCGCCTCAGCGTAACGTTGGGCGCCCCGGGGAGGCCGGCTAAGGGCCGTAGGCTCTCGTGTATGACAGGTGAACACTCACCCACCACGAACTACCTCGAGCAGGGTTACTCGAATGGTGTCAATCCAAACACCATTCGGGATGTCTTACGCACGCAATAGCAGCAGGCCAAGCGCCGGCCGAAGCGATGGCTACATCTTCTTCGGGAGCGTGAAGCCACCGTCCTTCAGGGCCTTTTCGAGCACGGGAATGGCGGCGGCCGAAGCGCTGTGGCACGTGTTGAGTGCCGTGGCGACCGAGGTCGCGGGGTCGGTGTCAAAGTAGGTGTACCACAGCATGGCCAGCTTCTTGCAATAGGCGATGTCCGCCGGCGACTGGGCGGAAGCAGCGACCGGCAATACAAGCGCCGCCCCCACGGCCAGAAGAGTTAGCGTAGTTTTCATCTCTCCCTCCTCACCTAAGTGTTTCGGCCAGTGTCCAGACCAGCCGGCACCATCATCGACTTGAATTGGACCCGGGACAAGCCGGCAGCAGTTTTCACTGCGACTGCGTGACCCTATCCGGGCCCAATGCGCGAACGTAGCGTCTATCGGGGACTGGCATGGAAGCGGACCTCTTGCGGCGCTGTGATCCGTAGTACCGTGCGGCGACGAGGACGATCCGCCACGGTAAGGTGGAATGGGGAAAAGATGAAACCCAAGCAAGCTGTCCGCTCCGGCATAGCCGCCGCAGGCTTCCTCTCGCTGATTGGCATCGCACACTCTCAGAATACGACTACTGTCACGCCACCCGAGGTACTCGCCGATCAGTTGCGTAGCCAAGGATATCCATGTGACCGGGCGCTAAGTACCGAACAAGATGTCGAAGCCTCCAAACGAGACGAAACGGTCTGGGTGGTCAAGTGCACGAACGGCAATTATCGAATGAGACTTATTCCCGGCATGGCAGCAAAGGTCGAGCGGATCAATTAGCTCCTCCGCCGGTGTACGCAGCCGCCTGCACAGTTTTCGCTGGCCTATCGAAGCGCAACACAGATCTTGGCGATGCGCGGTGTCCTTATATCCGCTTATGGCGCATCGCGTTATTTCGCTGCGCCGCGGAATTTGGTCGCAATAGCAGACTCTGACAAGCTGTCCACTCGGCAAATTTATGGGTTCACGGCCTAGCTATGCGAAGTATCGAACACGACATGGTCCCACCGCCACAGCTGATGGAAGAAATCGCGGGCAAGACTCCGATCCTCCCGCTCACGGCAGATTTCCGCGATTGTGCGTTGCCCCTCGATGGCGGCAAACAGGGCCTCTCGCCGCGCGTCGATGGGCAGATAGAGGTCGTTAAAGGAATGATTGCGATTGATGAGTACTGCCGCTGCGCCCGGCGGCAGTCGCTCCCGCACGGCGAGCGTGTCCGGCAGACGAATGGGCTTGTAGCTTGGCCAGGCCTCGCCGTCGAAGTCGACGGGCGCATCCGGCGCCGAGCGGTCGTTTCTGTGAGCCACAACCGCGTGGCGCACCATGGTTCCGCGGAAAAGTTCAATGGCAGCGTATTGGTCTTCAACCGTCATCTCGGTCAGCCTGGCTCGGTGAGGCGTCGACGCCAGCGCGCCGCACCAGGGCAGGTAGGGCGCCTGTCGCACCCAACGCCCGAACGCCAGGCCGGCCCGGTCGAGGAACGCCAACAGCTGGGGAACCGAATAGGACCGATCCTGAGGGTGAAGCAGCGCGTCGGCCAGCCCTGCCGTGTTCGCGAAGTCGGGTGAGTTGCGCAGGAGCTGCGCTATCGGATGATCCGGCGGGAGCGCCTTGAGACTTGCGGCGAGGTCGCGGATCTCCGCCGCCGTCCAGACAATGCCGAGCCGACGGCAGTAGTCCTGAAGCATGTAGACGCCCGCGCGGCCGTAGGGTGCATAAACCATTATATTGATGGCCCCGGACGGCACCAGCACCTCGCGCAGCGCCCGAAGACCTGCGTCGGGGTCGGGCAGATGGTGCAGCACGCCGGTGCAGACGATGTGGTCGAAGCCTCGCCCGAGGTCCGCCGCACGTTCCACGGCGAGTTGGCGTACCTCCAGGTTGTCGAGGGCATACCTGTGCTTCAAGGCCTGCGTGAACGCGATACTTTTGGTGCTGACGTCGATTCCGATCACCTCGGCGCGAGGCCAGCGCAGCGCGTAATGGGCGGCCTGGGTGGTGCCGCAGCCGGCGACCAGTATGCTCCGATTGTCTCGATAGGGTTCGTGCGGCCAGAAGAGATGGGAATCGGCGCGCCTGCGATGGTCATCCCAGAGCCGGCGGTAGGCCTCCAGATCATCCACCGGCGGCGGGTAAGGATGACTCTCGTAGAAGGCGGTCACCCGGGTGGCAATGGCGGCGCCTCCCGCCGCAGGAACTTCCTCGTCGCTCATGCCACCCCGGCGTCTCAGGGCGCGCGCTGAGCGCGCGTCCTTCGTTTCAAGCTTGCGAGACAGGCGACTTAGCCGTGGTGCGTCACCTGCGCCAGAACCGCATCCAGATTAAACGCGGCAGGTTTCTGCCGCGGCGGGAACTTCGCGAAGTCCGCGATCGCCGACGCGACCACCGCCTGCATCTGATACATCTGGGGCACGTGATCGACCATCCAGTCCAGGTAGGTGTTCGAGTTGAATTCCGCCCGCTCGAATGGATCACGACGAAGGCTCATAATATAGGGCAGCCTGAGCTTTACGAACGGCTCCGCCCATTGTCGCATTGTGTTGGCGCGTTGCACCGCCAAATGGAACTTCCAGTCGCCGACTCGAACCGCAATGACGTCACCGTCGTCGCTGAAGTAGATGATGGCGTTCCTTGGGCTCTCCGCAACCTGCCCCGTAAGGTATGGCACCATGTTGTAGCCGTCGAGATGGACGTGGAACGGCTTGCCGTCGACCGTGCAGCCATCGAGGAGTTGCTGGGTGACGTCGGGGTTGCCCGCGATGGCAAGAAGCGTCGGAAACATGTCTATATGCGAAACGACGCCGTTCAGCACCGAGCCGGCCTTGATCTTGCCGGGCCAGCGGATGAAGCATGGCACGCGCCAGCCACCTTCCCAGTTGGAATCCTTCTGGCCGCGGAACGGGCTGGTGGCGCCGTCCGGCCAGGTGTCGTTCTCAGGGCCGTTGTCGGTGGAGTACATGACGATGGTGTTGTCGGCGATGCCCAACTCATCGAGCTTGGCGAGAATCTGACCGATCTGCTCGTCATGAACGACCATGCGATCGCTGTAGGGATCCTGGCCGCTCTTGCCGAGATTCTTTTCCGCAACGTGGGTGCGAAAGTGCATCGCCGTGGAATTGTACCACAGGAAGAACGGCTGATCTGCCTTGGCTTGCTTCTCAATCCATTCGATGGCGCGGTCGGTGATCTCTTCATCGATGGTTTCCATGCGCTTCTTGGTGAGCGGACCGGTGTCCTTGATCGTCTGCCCGCCCTTGCCGTCGCTCAAGCAGTGGAGCACGCCGCGGGGCCCAAACTGCTTCCTGAATGCCGGGTCTTTGGGATAGTCCGGCAGTTCAGGTTCTTCCTCCGCGTTGAGATGGTAGAGATTGCCGAAGAATTCGTCGAAACCATGGACGGTGGGCAGAAATTCGTCGCGGTCGCCCAGATGGTTCTTGCCGAACTGGCCCGTCGCGTAGCCGAGCGGCTTGAGCAGCTCGGCAATCGTCGGATCTTCCTTCTGCAGACCGACCGTCGCGCCTGGCATGCCCACCTTGGTCAGGCCTGTGCGGATCGGATTCTGACCGGTGATGAAGCATGCGCGCCCGGCGGTGCAGCTCTGCTGAGAATAGTAGTCTGTGAAGGTGACGCCTTCAGCGGCGATACGGTCGATGTTCGGCGTTCGGTAGCCCATCATGCCGAGGTTGAACCGGCTGATGTTCCACATCCCAATGTCGTCGCCCCATAGGATAAGGATGTTTGGTTTCTTGGCGGCCATCGTTGCGTTCTCCTCATTGGACTATTTGGTCGGATCGCGGCTGTTGAGATTGGAACGGACCTCAGACTACGACTTCGCGACGTTCAGCCAACTCTGTGCGCTCGACCATCGTTAAATGCACAAATGCAACTGATTCATGACTCCACGGATCGTCACTTGCTGATTGATGAATGACGACAGGAACGCACACGCATTATTCGACGGGCTGCTCACGACAAGACTATGCGTCTGCCGCGAGAAAGTCTCCGATCATTTTGTGACCTTGCGTCCCAGGCACCGGCTTGGTCAGGCGCCTAGGGCCTTGGCCCGTTCGCTTGCAAGTCAAGGAGACTACGTCTTTCGGATCGTTCATTCGCCTTGAATGTTGCTGGCCCAGTTATCAGCACAGTCCGCAGTGATTCGCAGACCTAAAGACTCTCTGGTAGCGATGCGTCTCCTCAATTTAACGTGTTCTGGTTTGTATTACGCCAATGGTTAGATAGGGTGATTGACGTGGGAACGCATTAACGGACTCACACAAGGGAGATGCCCATGACCAGACGAGTTGCTAACCGCTTGCTTGGCGCAATCGGCATGGTGGCCGGCACGTTGGGCATCGTCGGGCCGGCTGCCGCTCAGACCACGGCGAAACCCAACATCCTCGTTATCATGGGCGACGACATCGGCATGTGGAACATCAGCGCCTACAATCGTGGCATGATGGGCTACCGCACGCCCAACATCGACCGCATCGCCCGCGAAGGCGCGATCTTCACCGACTACTACGCCCAGCAATCCTGCACCGCGGGCCGCGCCGCCTTCATCACCGGCCAGTCGCCGATCCGCACTGGCCTGCTGAAGGTCGGCCTGCCGGGCGCGCCGGAAGGCCTGTCCGACAAGGACCCGACCATCGCCGACCTGCTGAAGCCCATGGGCTACGCGACCGGCCAGTTCGGCAAGAACCATCTGGGCGACCGCAACGAATTCCTGCCCACCGTCCACGGCTTCGACGAGTTCTTCGGCAATCTCTACCACCTCAACGCCGAGGAGGAGCCGGAGAATATCGATTACCCCAAGGACCCGACAATGAAGGCCATGTTCGGTCCGCGCGGCGTACTGAAGTGCCTCGCCATGCCAAACGAAACGCCGGGCGACGACCCGCGCTTCGGCAAGTGGGGCAAGCAGAAATGCGAGGATACCGGGCCGCTCACCAAGAAACGCATGGAAACGGTCGATCGCGAATTCCTCAACGCGTCGTTCGACTTCATCGACCGCGCCAATCGCGACAAAAAGCCGTTCTTCGTCTGGTTCAATCCCAGCCGCATGCATATCTGGACCCGCCTGACCAAGGAAGCGGAAGGCAAGACCGGCTTCGGCGTCTATGCCGACGGCATGGTCGAGCACGACGGACAGGTCGGCGAGCTTTTGAAGAAGCTCGACGACCTCAAGATCGCCGACAACACCATCGTGATCTATACCACCGACAACGGCGCCGAAGTCATGAGCTGGCCGGACGGCGGCACCACGCCGTTCCGCGGCGAGAAGAATACAAACTGGGAGGGTGGCTACCGCGTGCCGACGCTCGTGCGCTGGCCCGGCCTGGTCAAGCCGGGCACGGAGATCAATGATGTCTTCTCGGCGGAAGACTGGGTGCAGACCCTGATGGGCGCGGCAGGCGAACCGGACTTGAAGGCCAAACTCCAGCAGGGCGCCACGTTCGGAGAAAAGAATTTCAAGGTCTATCTCGACGGCTACGACCAGCGCGAACTCCTGAAGAACGGCACCGGCGGCGCGCGCAAGGAGTTCTTCTATTGGACGGACGATGGCGGGCTGGCCGGGCTGCGCTACAACAAGTGGAAGCTCGCCTTCATGGAGCAGCGCGCGCATGGCTTCGACGTCTGGCAGGATCCGATGATCACTCTGCGCGTGCCCAAGCTGTTCGATCTGCGGGCCGATCCGTTCGAGCGCGCCGATCACGAAGGCATAGAGTACGGCCGTTGGCGCATCGACCGCATCTTCCTGCTTGTGCCCGCGCAGGCCTTCGTCCGCAACTATCTGAAGACCTTGGTCGAGTTCCCGCCGCGCCAGCGACCGGGCTCGTTCAATCTCGACGATGTCCTGCAGAAGCTGACGTCGCCGCCGCAGGGAGCCAACTAGGCCGTCATACCTTGGCTACCCGGGCATGTTCTCCGGCGCTCTGACGATGCAGCGAAAGCCGACATGGCTGGTCGAGGTGTCGACCGGCTCGGCGTGGCGCGCCGCCGGACGATAGCGCCGGCAGTAGTTGGGCGCGCAGAGGTGCGAGCCGCCTTTCAGCACCTTGCGCGGGATGCGCACGGCGGGCTGGCGCGGGTCGTAGCTCGCTTCCAGCGCGCCGCCGCGCGGATTCTCGGGCACGCAGCAGGCCTTGGGTGCGTCGGCGGTATGACCGGTCGAATACCAGTCGGTCGTCCATTCCCAGACATTGCCGATCATGTCGTGCACGCCGTAGCCGTTGGCCGGGAAGGCGCGCACCGGCGAGGTGCGGGCAAAGCCGTCGGTCAGCTCGTTGTCGAGCGGGAAGTTGCCCTGCCAGGTGTTGGCCATGTGCTTGCCGCCCGGCGTGAACTCCTCGCCCCAGGCGAACTCCGCGCCGTCGAGGCCGCCCCGCGCGGCGAATTCCCATTCGGCCTCGGTCGGCAGCTCCTTGCCGGCCCATTTGGCATAGGCCTCGGCGTCCTTGTAGGCGATCTGCACCACCGGACGGTCGTCGAGCCCGCCGATGTGGCTGCCCTTGCCGTAGGGCCGGCGCCAGTTGGCGCCGAAGGTGAAATTCCACCACTGGCTCCAGTCGCCGAGGTCGACGCGTTTCTTCGGCTGGGTGAAAACCAGACCGCCCGCCTTCAACATATGCGGTAGGGCGCCGGGATAGTCCTTCGGGTCGGGCGCGATCTCGGCCCAGGTGACGTAGCCCGTGGCCTCGACGAACCTGCGGAACTGGAAGTTGGTGACGGGCGTCGGGTCGATCCAGAAGCCGTCGACGGTGACGCGATGGACCGGCGCTTCCTCCGGGTAGTGGCGATCGGAGCCCATGCGGAAGCCACCGCCGGGGATCCAGATCATGTCCGCTGTCGGCGAGGCGTTCGAGGTTTGGCCGATGGAATCCAGCGACTGAGTAGGCATGTCAGAAGGTGACCTTAAGCCGGCCGCATACAGTGTTCTCGTACGGAGGATAGCTGGCGTAGAGAGAGCGAGCGGCGCGACAGTTCGGCAGACCCTGCCAGTGAACCATAAAATCGAGGGAACGAACCAACCCTGGGTGATCATATCGCAGATGATCTCCTTATGGCGATGGCCGGTCTGCCCAGGCGATCGCGGGCTTCCGGGAAGTGGCAACGCTGAGGTCCGAAGACGGACCTTGTCGGACGATGATCGAACGCGGTTCATCAAAAAAAATCGTTTGGATTCAAGACGCCGAAGGCCTCAACCCCCGCCACTGGTGCTTACTTATTCCAAGCCGCCAAGTGGCGCCGCAGCCGACCGTAAAAGTCATACTTGACTAATACTTCAGTTTCACTTATACCGACTTCTGTTCTACCCAGGCAGAGAGGCGATGGCCGGTCTGCCCAGGCGATGATCGAACGTTGTGAGAGATTAGCGATAGAGGATCGGCATCATGGCCAACCGCGAACTTCCCATTGGCAGGTCCGCCCTGGCAACCAACGTTTCGGCATCTAACGTTTTCGCGACTGCTGCCGCGAACCGTAAAGGGGTAGCGCTAACGCGCTAACTGCGCTAACTGCGCTAACCCCTCCAACGTCAGCGCAATGCGGCGGACATGGCGGCGCCGATCGGCGGTGTCAGCCTCCGCCCCCACGCGCGCGCACTGGTCGGCGTGGCGATCAGATCCTGGCGCACTTCCAGCGAGCAATGCGGCAGCGCCCGCGGCTGGGCGTGGGCAGTGAGCGTGTATTCGACCGGGTCGCGCGCCGAATAGGGTTCGTTGTCGCCTACCACCAGCGAGGAATCGCGCCGCAGCTCGGCGAGCAGCGGTTCGGGCAGGCGCGGATCGTCGTTCCACAGCACGCCGACGTGCCACGGTCGCTTGAAACCGTTCATTTCGGGCGTGAAGCTGTGCATCACCAGCAGCGCGATTCGCCGGCCGCCTGCCGTCATGCGATCGAGCTGTGCGTCGACCGCGCGGTGGTAGGGCCAGAAGCAGGCCTCGGCGCGCGCATCGACCTGCTCCTTGGTGAGACCGCGATTGGCCGGCACCGGCGTGCCGTCGCTCACCTCCGGCGTCGAGCCCTCGCCGCCCGGCCAGCGGTTGCAGTCGATCACCAGCCGCGAAAAGCCCGAGGCGAGCAGCGGCGCGTCGAGCATGCCGGCGAGCTCGATGGCGGCATCGAGGCCGCCGATGTCCCAGCCGATATGGCGCGACAGTTCCTCGTCGGAGATGCCGAGGTCGCCCAGCGCCTTCGGGACGGCCTTGCTGGCATGGTCGCAGAGCAGGAGCAGCGGCGCCTTGCCCTGGGCGTTGTGGACGGAAAACGGCGGCGGATCGCCCGGCCTGAGCAGCTGTTGCATCGGGCCCCTATAGTGTGAAGATGGCGCAAATGAAAGATGCCGATGCCCGCGTTCTGCTGCGCGACCTGTTCGATGCAGCACTCGCCGCCGCCCGTCCCGCGACCTGCCTCGCGCCCTATATCGCGGAGCTGCAGCCGCCGAAGGGCAAGACCGTGGTGATCGGCGCCGGCAAGGCGAGCGCCGCCATGGCGCGCGCCGTCGAGGACCAGTGGCCGCATCCGCTCGAGGGCCTGGTCGTGACGCGCTACGGCTACGGCGAGGCGTGCAAGAAGATCGAGATCGTCGAAGCCGCCCATCCCGTGCCCGACGAGAAGGGCCGCGCCGCCGCCGGCCGCATGCTGGAGAAGGTGAAGGGGCTGACCGCCGACGATCTCGTCCTCTGCCTGATCTCGGGCGGCGCCTCGGCGCTGCTGGCGCTCCCCGCGCCCGGCCTCACCCTGGCCGACAAGCAGGACGTCAATCGCGCGCTGCTGAATTCGGGCGCCAACATCGTCGAGATGAACACCGTGCGAAAGCATCTCTCTTCCATCAAGGGCGGCCGGCTCGCCATCGTCGCGCAGCCGGCCCGCGTGCTGTCGTGGCTGATCTCCGACGTCCCCAACGACGATCCCGGCGTGATCGGCTCGGGACCGACCGTGCCCGACCGCACGACCTTCGCCGACGCGCTGGCGGTGCTGGCGAAGTACCGTATCGATGCGCCGGCCGCCGTGCGCGCACACCTGCAGAAGGGCGCCGCGGGCGAGATCGAGGAGACACCCAAGCCGGGCGATCCCCGGCTGGCGCGTGTCGAGACGATCGTGGTCGCCACCCCCAAGCGCTCGCTCGAGGCCGCCGCCGCGGTCGCGCGGGCGCGTGGTCTGGAAGTCGTCATGCTGGGCGACAATCTCGAGGGCGAGGCGCGCGAGCTCGGCGCCACGCATGCCCGCCAGGCGCTCGATCTCGCCAAGCGCGGCGGCAAGCCCCCCATCAAGCCCGTTGTGATCCTGTCCGGCGGCGAGACCACGGTGACGGTGCGCGGCAAGGGACGCGGCGGACGCAATGTCGAATACCTGCTGGCCGAGGCCATCGCCGCCGACGGCGCGCCCGGCATCTGGGGCCTGGCGGCGGACACCGACGGCGTCGACGGCGCCGAGGATATCGCCGGCGCGATCTTCACGCCCGACACGCTCGCCCGCGCGCGCGCCAAAGGCCGCGATCCCCAGGCCATGCTCGACGACAATGACGGCCACGGCTTCTTCGAAATGCTGGGCGACAGCCTTGTCACCGGCCCTACCCGCACCAACGTCAATGACTTCCGGGCAACCTTGGTCGCGCCATGACCACGACCGCCCTCACAAATTACCTCATCCTGAGGAGGCCGAAGGGCCGTCTCGAAGGATGGGCAACACCGATGATGTCGCCCACCCTTCGAGACGCGCACTGCGTGCGCTCCTCAGGGTGAGGTTGGTTCGTGAAGCAACAATACTGAGCGTGCCATGACCACTTACCCCGGTTCCTGCCATTGCGGCGCCGTCAAAATCCAGTTCACGTCGGACAAGAAGCCCGAGGAGATGCGGGTCGGCCGCTGCGCCTGTTCTTTCTGCCGCCGCCATGGCGCGCGCACCTCGGGCGATCCCGCGGGGTCGGTCGAATTCCGCGCCGCACCAAAGGACCTTTCGCGCTACCGCTTCGGCCTCGGCATCACCGACTACCTGCTCTGCGCCAAGTGCGGGACCTACGTCGGCGCCGTCATGCAGGACGCAGCTGGGCCGGACGACGGCCGGCAGATCGGCATCGTCAACGTCAATGCGCTGGACATTCGCGATACCTTCGATCCGGCGCCGCCGCTGCACCATTATGACGGCGAGGACGAGCCGCGACGGCGTGCCCGGCGCCGAAAGTTCTGGATGCCGGCCTCTGTGATCGCCTAACGTCCGCCATGGCCATTCTTGGAGTGATCGCCGACGACTTCACCGGCGCGACCGATATCGCGGGCATGCTGGTCAAGGGCGGCATGCGCACCATCCAGACCATCGGCGTGCCCGGCAAGGCTGCGATTCCGGATGATGTCGACGCCGTCGTGGTCGCGCTGAAGACGCGCTCGATCGCGGCCAAGGACGCGATCGCCCAGTCGCTCGCTGCGCTCAAGGCTTTGCAGGCGGCGGGCTGCGTCCGCTTCTTCTTCAAATATTGCTCGACCTTCGATTCGACCGACGCCGGCAATATCGGCCCGGTCGGCGATGCCCTGCTCGAGGCGTTGGGCGCAAGACAGGCGATCTACTGCCCGGCCTTCCCGGAGAACGGCCGCACCATCTTCTTCGGCCATCTGTTCGTGGGCGACCTGCTGCTCTCCGACTCCAGCATGCGCCATCATCCGCTGAATCCGATGACCGATGCCAGCCTGGTGCGCGTGCTGGCGCGCCAGACCAAGCACAAGGTCGGCCTGGTGCCGCTGAAGCAGGTGCAGGAGGGTTCCGCTGCCTTGCGCGCCGCGCTCGACAAGCTCGCGGCCGACGGCGTGCCCCACGTCGTGGTCGATGCCGTGGCCGACACCGATCTCGGCATCATCGGCGAAGCGGTCGGCGACGATCTTTTGGTCACCGGCGGCTCCGGGGTCGCGCTGGGCCTGCCGGCCGCCTATCGCCGGCGCGGCCTGCTGGCGCACAAGGCCAATGCCGACACCTTGCCCAAGATCGCGGGCGCCGCCGCCGTGCTCGCGGGCTCGTGCTCGGCGGCGACGCTGGGCCAGATCGCGGCCTTCAAGGGCCCGCATCTCCATCTCGACACCGACGCCATCGCGCGCGGCGAGGCGGTGGTCGATACCGCACTCGCCTGGGCCAAGGAAAAGCTCGGCAACGGGCCGGTCCTGCTCTCGGCCAGCGACAATCCGGACGCCGTCAAGGCGCTGCAGGCGAAATACGGCGTCGAGAAATCGAGCCATGCCATCGAGAAGACAATGGCGGCCCTGGCCAAGGGCCTGGTCGCCGCCGGCGTCGCGCGCCTGGTCGTGGCCGGCGGCGAGACCTCGGGCGCCGTGGTCGGCGCGCTCGACGTGACGGCGCTGCGCATCGGGCCGGAGATCGATCCCGGCGTGCCGTGGACGGCGTCGGTCGGCGCCCATCCCCTGCTGCTCGCGCTGAAGTCCGGCAATTTCGGCGCGCCCGACTTCTTCACCAAGGCTTTCCAGCGCCTATGAGCACCAACGAAAGCAAGATGCGCGACGCGATCTGCGCGCTCGGCGCCAAGCTCGCCGCGCGCGGACTCTGCCCGGGCACGTCGGGCAATATCAGCGCGCGCGTGGCCGACGGCTGGCTGATGACGCCGACCAATTCCTCGCTGGGCGAGCTTTCGCCCGGCCAGCTCTCCAAGCTCGATCTTTCGGGCAAGCACGTGGCCGGCGATCCGCCGACCAAGGAAGCGCTGCTGCATCGCTCGGTCTACGACGTGCGGCCCAAGGACGGCGCCATCGTGCATCTTCACTGCACGCATGCCGTGGCGATCTCCTGCCTCGACCCGTCGTGCCATCACAACAAGGACACCACCCTGCCGCCGATCACGCCCTACTTCGTGATGCGGGTCGGCAAGCTGCCGCTGGTGCCCTATTTCAAGCCCGGCGATCCCGCGCTCGCCGACGCCATCCGCGACTACGCCAGGGGCCATCGCGCCGTGCTGCTGGCCAATCACGGGCCGGTCGTCGCCGGCACGTCGCTGTCGGCCGCGTCGGCCTCGATCGAGGAACTGGAAGAAACCGCCAAGCTCCATCTGCTGCTGCAGGGTTTCAAGGTACGCCTGCTCTCGGACGTTCAAGTCCGCGAAGTCGAAGAAGCGTTTCCGTCGTGAGTCCGAGCCCAATCATCCTCCCCACGCAGTGGGGAGGTGTCCGCGAAGCGGACGGAGGGGTCATGAGCACCATCACTGCTGCTCATGACCCCTCCGGCCCTTCGGGCCACCTCCCCAACTCCGTTGGGGAGGAACGTCAAGGATAGCCCCATGCCCAAGCTCGCCGCCAACCTCTCCTGGATCTACCAGGAAGTCCCCTTCCTGCAGCGTTTCGGTGCCGCCGCCGCGCACGGCTTCAAGGCCGTCGAGATCCTCTTTCCCTACGAGGCGCCGGCCGCCGACATCGCGGCCGAGCTCAAGAAGCACAAGCTCACGCAGGCGCTGTTCAACCTGCCGCCGGGCGATTGGAGCAAGGGCGAGCGCGGGCTGGCGGCCCTGCCTGGCCGCGAGGCCGAGTTCTCGGCCGCGCTCGACAAGGCGCTCGACTACGGCAAGGCGCTGGAGTGCCGCACGTTGCACGTGATGTCAGGCATGATCGCGCCCGGCGCCGACGTGAAGGCGATGCACAAGACGTTCGTCGCCAACCTCAAGATGGCCTGCGACCGCACCGCCAAGAGCGGCCTCACCCTGGTGCTGGAGCCGATCAACCATCGCGACATTCCAGGCTACTTCACCAACACCACCGACCAGGTGAAGCAGGTGATCGACGAGGTGGGCGCGCCGCATCTGAAACTGCAGCTCGACCTCTATCACATGCAGGTGACGGAGGGGGACCTCACCAGGCGCACCGAGCGGCTGTTCCCGATCACCGCGCACGTGCAGATCGCCGGCAACCCCGACCGCAACGAACCCGACATCGGCGAGACCAACCATCTCTACCTGCTCGATGTGCTCGACCGGCTGGGCTACCAGGGTTACGTGGGCCTCGAATACAAGCCCAGGACCACGACCGGCGCCGGCCTCGGCTGGGCGGCGAAATACGGCATCAGGGCCTGATCCATGGCCGACAAGAACACGCCTCTCGTCGCCTTCGTCGGCCTGGGCTCGATGGGCCTCGGTATGGCGAAGAACCTGTTGAAGCACGGCCACAAGGTGACCGGCGTCGATCCCAGCGCACCGGCGCGCGACGCCTTCACCGCCGCCGGCGGCACGATCGCCGCGACGCCAGGCGCAGCGGCCGCACCGGCGGACGTCGTCGTCACAGCCGTGGTGAATGCCCAGCAGGTCGAGACGGTGCTCTATGGCGAAGGCGGCGCCGTCGCCTCGCTGAAGAAGGGCGGCCTCGTCATGCAGTGCGCCACCGTGCCGCCCGCCTTCACCAAGTCGCTCGGCGAGCGGCTCGCGAGGTCGGGTCACGAGCTGCTCGACGCGCCGATGTCGGGCGGCCGGGCGCGCGCCGAATCGGGCGAGCTCACCTTCATGGCTTCGGGCGCCGCCAAAGCCTTCGCTGCCGCCGAATCGATCCTCGCCGCCACGTCGGCCAAGGTGTTCCGCCTGGGCGATGCGCCCGGCATCGGCTCCCTGGTGAAGACGGTGAACCAGCTCCTGGCCGGCGTGCATATCGCCACCGCGGCCGAGGCCATGGCGCTCGCCGCCAAGGCCGGCGCCGACACCCGCGCCGTGTACGAGGTGATCTCGGCCAGCGCCGGCAATTCCTGGATGTTCGGCAATCGCGTGCCGCACATGCTGGACGACGACTATTCGCCGCTGTCGGCCGTGGAAATCTTCGTCAAGGACCTCGGCCTGGTGCTGAACACCGGCCACGAGCATCGCCTGCCATTGCCGATGGCGGCGGCCGCCCATCAGCTCTTCCTTGCCGCCGCCGGCGCCGGCTGGGGGCGGCTGGATGACGCGGCCGTGGTGAAGGTCTACGAGCAGGCCGGCGACTTCAAAGTGTCGTCGCCCAGGAAGTAGACTCCACAGATGCGTCGCCAGCGTTTCACCAAGATCGTCGCGACCCTGGGGCCCGCGTCCGCCAGCACCGAGCGCCTGCGCGCTTTGTTCGAGGCCGGCGCCGACGTGTTCCGCCTCAACTTCAGTCACGGCGTGCACGAAGACCATCGCCAGAGGGTCGAGCAGCTGCGCGCGCTCGAGAAGCACTACAAGCATCCCGTCGCCATCCTGATGGACCTGCAGGGGCCCAAGCTCCGCCTCGGCGCCTTCGCCCAGGGGCCGATGGAGCTGGCGGTGGGCCAGAAGCTGCGCTTCGACCTCGACCCCGCACCGGCGACGGCGAGGCGCATTCCCCTGCCCCATCCCGAGATCTTCAAGGCGGCCGAGCCCGGCGGACTTCTTCTGATCGACGACGGCAAGGTCAGGCTGCGCATCGTGGCGCACGACGCCAAGACGATCGACGTCGTCGTCGAGGTTCCGGGCACGATCAGCGAACGCAAGGGCGTGAACGTGCCCAACCTCATCCTGCCGCTGTCGCCGATGACGCCGAAGGACCGCAAGGACCTCGACTACGGCCTGTCGCTGGGCGTCGACTGGGTGGCGCTGTCCTTCGTGCAGCACGCCCACGACATCGCCGAGCTCAAGAAGCTTATCGCGGGCCGCGCCGCCGTGATGGCCAAGCTCGAGAAGCCGCAGGCCATCGAGCATCTCGACGAGATCATCGAGCAGAGCGACGGCATCATGGTGGCGCGCGGCGACCTCGGCGTCGAGATGCCGCCCGAGGCGGTGCCGCCCCTGCAGAAGCGCATCCTGGCCGCCTGCCGCGTCGCAGGACGGCCGGCCATCGTGGCGACGCAGATGCTCAATTCCATGGTCAATGCACCGACACCGACGCGGGCCGAGGCGTCGGACGTCGCGACCGCCGTCTACGACGGCGCCGACGCCGTCATGCTCTCCGCCGAATCGGCATCGGGCAAGTACCCGATCGAGGCGGTCACCATCATGGACCGCATCATAAAAAGCGTGGAGCACGATCCGCTCTATCGCCGCCTGATGGATGCGAGCCGCCGCGAGCCGGAAGCCACCACCGCCGACGCCATCAGCGCCGCCGCGCGGCAGTGCGCGCATACGCTGTCGGCCGCGGCCATCGTCACCTACACCAATACCGGCTCGACCACCCTGCGCGCCGCGCGCGAGCGGCCCGACGTGCGCATCCTGTGCCTCACGCCCAACCTCAACACCGCGCGCCGCATGACCCTCACCTGGGGCGTCCATCCGGTACAGACCGAGGATGCGCACAATTTCGCCGACATGGTCCAGCGCGCCGTGCGTCTTGCCCGCAAGGCCGATCTCGCGCGCGCCGGCGAGCGCCTGGTGATCACCGCCGGCGTGCCCTTCGGCACGCCGGGCGCCACGAACATTCTTCGCATCGCCTACGTACAGGAGCGCTGAGCTACCTCGCCACCAGCCGCGGCTTGGTCAGGCTTGTCGCGATTCCCTGAAACTGCGAGGGCAGCGAACCAATGGTGTTCGCAGACCCGGTGATCCTGCAGCTGGAGTCGGTGGAATAGAATTTGGTCGAGTCGGAGGCGATCGCCTGCATCGTCGTGCACGGATTGTGGGTGTCGCCCGAGGAGCAGCCGCTCGTCGGCGCGCCATAGGCGACGGCGTAGACCGTCGTGCCGGCGTTCGTCGCAGCCTGCGCCGCGGTGATGGCCTGGTCGCACTGCTTCGTCGTTTTGGTCGTCTGGTTGCTCAATTGCGACGACGACGCGTTGAAGTCGCCGTCGCTCAGGAAGATGATCACGTTCTTCGTCCCGGCGACGACCGGCAGCGCGGCCTGTGCCTTCGTGAGCACCTCCGCACCATAGCTGCCTTCGCCGCCCTTGGCCGTGACGCATCCAGTCAGAGACGTGCCGTTGCCGATCGCCTGGATGAGCGGCGATGTATTGACCAGGGCGCCGGCGCCGTTGTTGTAGGTCGCGTCCAGGGTCGTGCCGATCTGATACTTGATGTTGGCGGCCAGGTATGGCGTCGAGTTCGGCTGATTGGCACAGGGGTGCGAAGTCGGACTGTATTGCGAGGCCATGCCCGGGAAGATCATCAGACCCGCCTTGTCCATCGAGGTCGGCATCATCTTCAGAATGCTTTGCATGGAATAATCGGCGCACTGGAATCGGGTCGGATGCGCTATGCCGGGAACCGTGCAGCCGCTGTCTGCGCTGTTCATCGACCCCGTGGCATCCAGCACGAACATCACGTTCAAGGGGATCGATGTCCCGCCCGCCTTGCTCGCCGACGCCGTCGACGTGAGCGTGATCGAGGGAATCCCGAAGGCACTCATGAAATGGGTCGACACCGTCGCGGTCTGCGTCACCTGGGCGACGTTCGGGCTCGTGCCGTTGCAGGACGGCAGATTTGACGTCGCCGTGTCGCACGAAACCCCGACGTTGGTATTTGTGATGGTGACCTTGGAGGGCGGATGCGCCGTGTTCCACGCCGTGATGGCGGTCTGCACGGTGGCCTGGGTCGCGTTGCTCTGCGAGAGCGCGTAGGCCCCGGCCAGCGCCGCCGCCTCGGTGGCGGCGGCGAAATTCCTTTTGGCGACGAAGACCTGCCCGACATCGATCGTCAGCCCGGCGGTACCCATCAATCCCACGGCCATGAAGCCGAACAGCACGACGGTTGCCCCTGTCCGGTCGCGCAACAGGCCGCGAACGGCCCGAGGAGCGGAGGAGATCGAGTGTTCCATGATATAGATCCTCCTATTGAATCATCTGCGCCGACTGCGCGCTCAAGGTGCAGCCGTTCGGCGCGTAGTTCACGCCCATGACCGTCAGATTGCAGGGATAGGTCGCCCGTACGAGCGCCGCTTGCCCCGCGAGCAGCGCCGCCGAGCAGGTGGCATCGCTGGTGCAGGCGACGCCGTTGATCGTAACGGTTATCGTCGTTTGCGCCGCAACCAGGCTGGGCGCCGCGGCTGCGATCGCCGTCGTCACGGCCGTATAAGGTGTCGTCGTGCCGCGACTGAGCGCCAGCGTCAGGGCACCTTGCGCCGCCGCGTTGGTGAGATTCAAATACTGGTTCATGGCGATGCCGAACTGGAAAATGCCCAGCATGATCGTGAGCAAGACCGGGGCAATGATTGCGAACTCGATGGCCGAGACGCCCTCGTCGTTCTTCACCAGGCAGCAGAACAGAGAACGCATTCTAGAAATCTCCGGACGAAACTCTGCTGGTCGAGGAAATTCCTGACGCAGCCACCTTGGAACCGATCCCGGAGATTTTTGAGTCGCTGAATTGTTTCAGTCGTTACAGTCGAGAAGTTCCACAACCGTTGAAACTTTCGCTGACAACACCGCGCGCGGATGCGCACTTGTGTTCAGCTTTCACGAATATTCCTTAGTTTCGCCTCATCCAGCGACCGTGTGCGGGCCGATTGGGCGGGGATGGGTGCGAAGGTTCCCTCGTAATTTGTCTGAAGCACATTTTTGAGAGGCGACCATGGAAAGCATGACCAACAAGACCCGCACCATCGCCCGGCGCCGTTCCAGCAGGATGTCGCTCAACTGGATCGATTTCCTGGTCATCGCTGCCATAGTTTTGACGTTCGCAGTGATCGTCAGCACAACCGTTAGCCGTGCCAAGGCATCGACCCACAACAGCACGTCTTCGCCGGAGTTCTCGACCGAGATCAGCCAGCGCCAGGACGACCCCGGCCTGATCAAGGCCAAAATAAGATTGGCCGCCGGCGCGCCCTGGAGCTGAGCGCCGCTAGGTCTTCGGACGCTTGTCGATCACCCGTCGAGCCTTGCCCAGCGAGCGCTCGACGGATCCCGGTGCGGCGATCTCGACCTCGGCCGACAGCCCGCACATCCCCTTCAGCCGCTGCGCCAGCGCCGCCGCCGAGCCGCCGGCGCCCTCCCCCTCCAAGCCCGCCCGCGCTTCCACGCGCACCAGAAGATCGTCGAGCGCGCCGGTCCGCGTGAGCTCGATCTGGTAGTGCCCGCTCAGCGCCTGGTCGCGCAGGATCTGCTCCTCGACCTGGCTCGGGAACAGATTGACGCCGCGCACGATCAGCATGTCGTCGCTGCGCCCGGTGATCTTGGCCATGCGCCGGAGCGCCGTCACCGAGCCCGGCATCAGGCGCGTGAGGTCGCGCGTGCGGTAGCGGATGACCGGCATCGCCTCCTTGGTGAGCGACGTCAGCACCAGTTCGCCCGGTTCACCCTCGGCGACCGGCTGGCCTGATTCCGGATCGACGATCTCGGGATAGAAGTGATCCTCCCAGATCGTCGGACCGTCCTTGGTCTCGGCGAACTCGCAGGCCACGCCCGGCCCCATCACTTCGCTCAAGCCATAGAGGTCGATGGCGTCGATGCCGAGCCGGCGCTCGATCTCCGCCCGCATGCCCTCGGTCCAGGGCTCGGCGCCGAACAGGCCAAGCCGCATGGCGGTGTCGCGTGGATCGATGCCCTGGCGCTCGAATTCGTCGGCGATCGCCAGCATGTAGGACGGCGTCATCAGCACGACCCGCGCGCCGAACTCGCGGATCAGCTGGACCTGCCGCTCGCCGAAGCCGCCCGACATCGGCACCACGGTGCAGCCCAGCCGCTCGGCGCCGTAGTGCGCGCCGAGGCCGCCGGTGAACAGGCCGTAGCCATAGGCATTGTGGATGACGTCGCCCGGCCGGGCGCCGGCGACGTACAGCGAGCGCGCCATGAGGTCGGCCCAGGTATCGATGTCGCGCGCCGAATAGCCCACCACCGTCGGCCTGCCCGTCGTGCCGCTCGAGGCGTGGATCCGCAGGCATTTTTCACGCGGCACCGCCAGCATCCCGTAGGGATAGGCGTCGCGCAGGTCGGACTTGGCGGTGAAAGGAAAGCGCGGCAGATCGTCGAGGCGGTGCAGATCGTCGGGATGCACGCCCGCCGCCTGGCACTTGGCGCGGTACGGCGCCTGGTGCTCGTAGGCATGCCGCAGCACGCCCTTCAGACGCTCGAGCTGCAGGCTGCGCAGCGCATCGAGCGACATTCCGGTTTCCGGAAACAGATCCTGCGTCATGGTGGTGTGCGTTGTCCCTCGTCGAAGCCGAAGCGGCGATAGGCGTAGCCCAGACCGACCAGCGCCGCACCCAATCCCAGGAACGAGAAGACGCGCAGCAGGCCTTGCAGGCCGGCCATGTCGATCAGGAAGACTTTGGCGACCACGACGCAGACCAGCGCCATGCCAGCGTGCCGCAGCGCCGCTGCGCCCCGCAGGAAGCCCAGCGCCAGCAGGGCCACGCCAAAGAGCAGCCAGACGATCGAGTAGGTGTAGAGCTCCAGGCCGCCCGCACCGAACCCGGCGCGCTCGAAGCCCGGGATCGAAGAGGTGGCGCACTTCCAGGGAGACATAGACGAACGCCAGGATCGAGGCCGCGGCCTCGACGAGGAGCGCCACGTTTCGGTTGGGCTCGACGTCGATCCAGCGTCGCGCCAGCGCCGCCATGGTTGCCGGCAGGGCGTATGCCAGGAACAGGCCGTTGGCGATCGGCAGGCGGCCAATATCGGCCTTCTCGGCGACCGGATTGGCGATCAGGACCTGCACCACGAGCACCGTCGCCAGAGCGAGCGTGCCGCTGGCACGCCACGCCCACAGGGCCACCGGATCGCGGCGGGCGCGCGCCAGCCAAAGCGCCACAAGGGCAAAAGCGCCCCACACCAGCACGTAGAACGTCCGCTCCATGAAGCCCGCTTCAGGAGCCGCCATGGAGCCGGGTTGGAAGACGCTGCGGACCTCGAGGGTCACCAGCACGAAGGCAAGCAGCGCCACGGCCGCCTCGGTCGCGCGCACCAGGCGCTCGTCGCCGATCGGCCGCAGGAAGCGCAGCCCGACCATAAGGGCCGCGATCGACACCCCGTAGGCCCACAGGATCCAGTTCAGGATCGGCGCGATGCCCAGCGGATATTCCAGGATCTCGGGATTGAACACGAAGCGCACGACGACGATGGCGAGCAGCGGCCAGCAGAGCTGACGCATGGCCAAAAGATCGAGCCGGGCGGCGATGGCAGCGACCGCCGCGAATTCGACGGCGTAGGCCACGGTGATCCATTCGCGGCTGAGCTCGAGCGGAATGGCGGCGGCGATGAAAAAGACCACGCCTGCCGCCAGGAAGCCCAGCGCCTCGGTGGCGCCGGTCATGGTTCCGCGCCAGCGCACCAGCCGCTCGGCGCCGACCAGGAACGGCACGGCCAGCCCGATGCTGATCAGGCCCCACGGCGTGGTGGTCGCGACGCCGCGCAGTACGTACCAGCAGAGAAGAAAGTGTGCGAGCGCCGCGCCGACGGAGAGCGCTGCCCAGAAACCCGGGCGAGGCGCGTTCCACAAGAGCGCGAAGGCACCGCCGGCGTAGAACCCGCCCAGCAGGATCGCGGTCCACGCGAAGCGATCGACGTCCCAGCCGGTGCCCGAGACGCGCGTCTCCGCCCCACCACAGGGCGAGCGCCGCAACCGACAGGAGCGGCGCCAGTGCCGCCACGTACTGGAAGCGTGGCGTCCAGCGGGCGAGCATGTAAAGGCCCGCACCGTGAGCCGCCAGCGCCAGCCAGCCCGCACTCTGTCTGCCCTCGTCCTGGATGATGAGGGCGACCAGCAAGGAGCCGGTAAGGCCAAGAGCTGCCCAGACGAGGGCCGCGACATCGGCGGGTAGATTTTCGCGCTCGCCCATGCGCCGCCATGTCGCCCACACGAACAGTCCGGCCACCGCCACCAGGAAAAGGCCCACCCAATGCAGGCCGCCCGCCAGCGACAGCATCCAGAGCATGGTCCAGATCGCCGATCCTGCCAGAACGCCCCAGCCGAGCGGCCACCAGCCGCGCACGCGGATCACGCCCAGCGTGCCGGCCGCGATCGCCAGGAGATAGCCGAACAGCACCGGCGTGTTGGGCGGGTCGCTGCCGATGATCGCCGGGCTGACGAAGCCGCCGACGAAGGCCAGGCTCGCCACGAGCATGCCGTGGCGCAGCGACAGGCCGATGGCGAAAGCGGTGAGTGCCGCCGCACCGCCGCCTGCCGCCGACCTTGGAGATCATCTCGTAGAGCGCCACGGCCGCGAACAGCGAACCGTAGAGCGCGGCAACACCGGCGGCGGCCAGCGCCTGGGCCACCCGGTCGTCGCGCGGGCGCATCTTCTCCGCGGCGCCGATCAGCGCGAAGCCGAACAGCGCCGCCAGAATGACCCGCACCTCGGGCGAGAGATATCCCTCCTCGATCGAGTAACGGACGAGGAAGACCGCCGCCAGCGCCAGGGTGATCGCGCCGATCCACAGAAAGGCGCGCGCGCCCAGGCGTTGCTCCCAGCCGGCATTGGCCGGCTCGAGGACGGGTGTCGGCAGCGGCGGCGGCAAGACATCGACAACCGGCGCCCGCTCAGGCGCCGGTTCGAGCTCAAAGGGAGGCGCAGGCAGCGGCGCAATCTCCGCAGCCGGCGCCTCGAACGGCGGCGGCAGGGCGGGGACGTCCGCCATCTGCCGCCGGATCGCGGCCAGCTCGGCCGCCAGACTCTCGTTCTGGGCACGCAGGCGCGACGTGCCGACGAGCGCCACGATCGCAAGGATCGGCGTGCCGATGGCCCAGGCGATGCCGAGCAGGATCAGAAGGACCCAGTCCACGGCGATCCCGCGGCCGGCACGCCCTCCCGGCTACTCGGCCGCGACGCGCGTGGCTTGCCGGACGAACGCCGCGCGGTTGTCCTTGGCGACGATGCCGCGCTTCACCACCAGGCGGTGGTTCTCCTTGCGCGCGGCGCGCTTGATGTCGGCCAGCGGATCGCCGTCGCACACCACGAAGTCGGCGCTGTTGCCCTCCTTGACCCGGCCCTGGTCGGCGAGCCGCATCAGGTCGGCGGCGCTCGCCGTCGAGAAGAACAGCGAATCGCGGGTCGAGATGCCAATCTCGCACATGTATTCGAGCTCGCGCGCATTCTCGCCGTGGCGGTTGTGCGGGGTGCCGGCGTCGGTGCCCATGGCGATGCGGCCGCCCGCCTTGTAGTACATCTTGATCGAGGCGATATGGCGGTCGAACACGCGACGCGCCTTCTCGATCACGTAGTCAGGGATCGAGCGGTCGCCGTCATCGTAGCCCTTGAGGATGTTCTTCACGGCGGCCAAGCGTCGGCACCAGCCACACGCCGCGCTCCTTCATCTCCGTGATGCACTCGTCGGTCATGAAGATGCCGTGCTCGATCGAATCGATGCCGCCGCGCACGGCGTTCAGGATGCCGAGCGCGCCCTGGGCATGGCTGGCGCAGCATTTGTGGAAGCGATGCGCCTCGCTGATGCCGGCCTTCATCTCCTCGGCCGAATAGTGCGCATCCTCGGGATTGACGCCCGGCGTCATCACGCCGCCGGTCGCCATGATCTTGACCAGGTCGGAGCCGGCATGGACCTGCTCGCGCACCGCCTTCACCACCTCGTCGAGGCCGTCGGCCACCCGTCCGGTGCGGTTGCCGTGCCCGCCGGTCATGCAGATCATGCGGCCGGCGCAACGCATGGTCGGTCCGAGGAACTTGCCGGCGTTGAACGCATCACGCATGGCGAATTCGATATAGTCCTTGCCGCCGCAGTCGCGCACGGCGGTGATGCCGCCTTCCAGCGTGTTGCGCATCAGCTCCATGCCGCGCACGGCGAGCTGGGCGGCGCTCATGCGATCCTGCACCACGCCGGGATTGCCTTCGGCGCCCGACAGCGAATGGACGTGGCAGTCGATCATGCCGGGGATCAGCGTGCCGCCGGCGGTATCGACCTTCTCGCCGGCGAAGCCCGCGAACTCTCCGGCCGGCGCGACGCGCTTGACCTTGCCGTCCTCCTCCAGCACCGCGTGCCCGTCCTGCACCTTTTCGCCGTCGAACAGACGGCCGCCGACATACAACGTGGCCATTGACCCACTCCCGAGTTGAAACGTGACCGGACTTTGCCTGCGCGCCTGCCGCGCGGCAAGGACCCGCAACCGGATCCCGCTGCCTAGCGACCGGCCGTGCGCTGGCCGCAGCCCAGCGGATCGGACGGCTCGTCGCCGCCCATGGCTTTCAGGCGATCGATCTCGTCGTCGATTCCCACGATGTGTGGATTGTACTTGCGCGCCAGCTCGAAGGCCGCGACGGCGCGCGGATACTCGCCCATTTCCGCGCGGATCATGCCGAGACCCGAATAGGCGCCAAAATGGCGCGGCTCTCGCTTGATGGTCTCGCAGATGTCCGACAGCGACGCCGTGAAGTTGCCGAGCAGCCAATAAGCGGTCGCCCGCTTGTTCCACGCCTCGGAAAGATCCGGCGCGATCTCGATCAGCTCGGTGAAGGTTGCGACCGACGTCTTGAGTTCTTGCTGCTGCATCTCGGCGATGCCGCGCATCATCAGCGCGCGCTGCTCGGCCTCGGGGACCATGGTCCATTGCTCCCAGATCGCCGCTTCGAGGGACTGGATCGCCATCGGATCGGTTGCGGTCTGGAGCTTGGCGAACAGGGTGTCGAGCATGTTGTTGCTCCCGCCGTTTTGCGCCGACGCGTTCGCCGCCAGCATCACGCCGAGCAGTGCGGCAAGGCAAGCGCGAAGAATGTGTCATGGCGTCCTACGGCAGGGCTGCCGGCTTGGGACCGCCGGTCGCCCAATCGAGCAGCTCGACGGTATGTGCAATCGGAATGCCAGTGCCGGCCGCGATATTGCCGATGCAGCCGAAATTGCCGGCGGCGATGATGTCAGGCCGCAGGCTTTCGATGTTGGCCACCTTGCGGTCGCGCAGCCGACGCGACAGTTCGGGCTGCAGCACCTGGTAGGTGCCGGCCCAGCCGCAACAGATGTGACCCTCCGGCACGTCCTCGACGATGAAGCCCGCGTCGCGGAGCAGCTTCTTGGGTTGCTCGGTCACCTTCTGGCCATGCTGCATCGAACAGGCCGAATGATACGCCACGGTGAGCGGTCGCGCGGTCACGTTCGCGAGACCGACCTCGAGCATGACCTCGCTCACGTCCCTGGCGAGGCTCGCCACCTGCCGGGCCCTGTCCTTCCACAGCGGGTCGTCGGCCAGCATGTGGCCGTAGTCCTTGACCGTCGTGCCGCAGCCCGAGGCGTTGATGACGATGGCATCCAGACCGGCGCCATCGACCTCGCGCAGCCACGCCTCGATGTTGCGCTTGGCGAAGGCGATGGCCTGCTCGTTCTCGCCGATATGCTGGACCGAGGAGCCGCAGCAACCGGAGCCGGCGACGTTCACCACCTCGATGTCGTGGCGCGTCAGCAACCGCACCGTGGCCTCGTTGACCTCGGGCGCCAGGACCTGCTGGCCACAGCCCGGCATCAGCGCCACGCGCTTGCGGCGCAGCCCCGCTGCCGGAAAGGTCTGCGGCCGGTCGACCGGCGAGGGTCCGGCGAGCCGGTCCGGCACCGCCTCGAGCATCGCCTTCAGCCGGCGCAGGAAGGTGGCGCCGCCGAGATCGGCGCTTGCCGATGGCAGCAGCATGGCCAGCGGCTTGGCGATTCGGCCCAGCACCATGGCCCAGCGGAACGCCGCCGGCCGCGGCATCAGCCAGGCGAGCACGCCACGAAGCAAGCGGTCGGGCAACGCGCGCGTGTAGCGGGTTTCGATGTGATGCCGGCCGTGATCGACTAGGTGCATGTAGTTCACGCCCGACGGGCAGGTCGTCATGCAGGAGAGACACGACAGGCAGCGGTCGACGTGCCGGACCTCCGACTCGCTGGGCGCACGGTCGCCCTCCAGCATCGCCTTGATGAAGTAGATGCGGCCGCGCGGACTGTCGCGCTCGTCGCCCAGCAACAGGAAGGTCGGACAGGTCGCCGTGCAGAACCCGCAATGCACGCACTTGCGCAGGATGTGCTCGCTGCGCGCGGTCTCCGGATCGGCGAGCTGGGCTAAAGTGAAGTTGGTTTGCATGACTTCGACGGCAATTGGCGCGATTCTATCGCAGTCGCGGCTGCTACCCCTATCGTCATCCCGACCGGAGGCGAGCGTAGCGAGGCGCAGCGGAGGGACCTAGTCTTCTCTCGGCGGCGTGAAGAGGTCCCTCCACTTCGCGCCTGCGGCGCTGCGGTCGGGATGACGGGGAGGGCCATCACTGGCCCATCCGCCCTGGATTGAAGAGGCGCTTGGGATCGAAGCTTTCCTTTAAGCGGTCGGCAAGCGCAGCGAGCGGCGCGGGCTGCCGCTGGAAGACAGGAACAGCGGCGCGAACGGCCTCCGGCGCACGAATGAGAGTCGCGTGACCCCCAGCCGCGCCCAGCGCTCCGCGCACGATTTCGTGGTCGGCATCGGCGCTCGCCGGCAAGGCGAGCCAGATCAGGCCGCCCGACCAGTCGTAGAAGGCCTCGACGGCCTGACGCTTTGCCTTGATGCGAGCGACGACGGCCGGTCCCTCCGTCGGCGGGCAGGAGATCTTCCACACCACGGCATCGCCCGCCACCTTGAGCGGCGCCACGTCGCGCACCTCACGCCAGAAGGCGCGGCTTTCGAGCGTGCCGAGCTCTTCCATTTTCGCGCCCGACGCCCCCAGCAAGTCGCGCAGGCCCTTCAGCCGCGCCTCGACCGACGGCGCCACGCCCTCGATGCGCAGTGCCGTGCGGTCGCCAACATGCGCCGCGCCAGAGATGTCATGCGCGCTGCCCAGGGCGGCGCACATAGCCTTCACGGCCGCGTCGTCCGCAAGGCCCAGCAACAGCAGCGTGCGCGCCTGGTCGGGCGCGGGCAGGACTTTTATCGAGACCTCGTCGAGCACGGCGAGCGTGCCCCACGACCCCGCCAGCAGCTTGGAGAGATCGTAGCCGGTGACGTTCTTCATCACCTTGCCGCCTGACTTGAAGACCTCACCGCGGCCATTGACGCCGCTGAATCCCAACAGATGATCGCGTGCCGCGCCCGCCGACACGCGGCGCGAGCCGGCGAAGTTGCCCATCACCGTGCCGACCAGGGTGCCCTGCCCCGGCTCGAGGCCGAGCAGCGGGCCGAGATCGGGCGGCTCGAAGGCCAGCATCTGGTTCCGCTGCGCCAGCAACGCCTCGACCTCGCTGAGCGGCGTGCCGGCCCGCACGGTGACGACCAGCTCCTCCGGCGCATAGTCGACGACGCCGGAAATGCCCGAGAGGTCGAGCACCTGGTCGCAGCGCATGGGCTTGCCCAGTGCGAGCTTGCTGCCCTGCCCACGCACGTCGAGCGTGACACCGTCGTTCAGCGCCCATTCCACCGCCTGCCGCAGCTCCTTGGCGTCGCGCGGCTTGATCGTGCCAGCCATGTCCTCAGAACCGTGGAATATCTGGGAACGGCAGCTTGTTGTGATGCACGACCACGCGGCCGAGCTCGGCGCAGCGGCGGAGCTGGGGAAAGACCTTGCCGGGATTGAGCAGGTGGTCGGGATCGAAGGCGCATTTCACGCGCATCTGCTGGTCGAGATCGATCTCGGTGAACTGCACGCCCATCAGGTCGCGCTTCTCGATGCCGACGCCGTGCTCGCCGGTCAGCACGCCGCCCACGCGCACGCAGAGCCGCAGGATATCGGCGCCGAATTCCTCGGCGCGGCCGAGCTCGCCGGGATCGTTGGCGTCGAACAGGATCAGCGGATGGAGGTTGCCGTCGCCGGCATGGAAGACGTTGACCACGCGCAGGCCATGCTTCTTCGACATCTGCCGCATCTCGGCCAACACCTCGACCAGCTTGCCGCGCGGCACCGAGCCGTCGAGGCACATATAGTCGGGCGTGATCTGGCCGACCGCGGGGAACGCAGCCTTTCGCCCGGCCCAGAACAGCACCCGCTCCTGCTCGTCGCGGCTCACCCGGCAGGTCGTTGCACCACGCTCCTTGGCAATCGCCTCGACCCGTCCCACCAGATGGTCGACCTCGACCTGGGGTCCATCCAGCTCGACGATCAACAAGGCTTCGGCGTCCAGGGGATAGCCCGCGCCGACATAGGCCTCGGCGCACTTCACGGCGTCCTTGTCCATCATCTCCATGCCGCCCGGGATGATGCCCGAGGCGATGACGGCGGCGACGCATTCCGCGGCGCCCGCCTCGGTAGGAAAGCCCAGTAGCACGGCGCGCGCCGTCGAGGGCTTGCGCAGCAGCCGCACTGTCACCTCGGTGACGACGCCTAACAGACCTTCGGAACCGGTCATCAAGCCCATCAGGTCGTAGCCTTCCGAGTCGAGGTGCTTGCCGCCCAGCCGCACGACCTCGCCGGTCATCAGCACCATCTCGATGCCTAAAAGGTTGTTGGTGGTGAGGCCGTATTTCAGGCAGTGCACGCCGCCGGAATTCTCCGCCACGTTGCCGCCGATCGAGCAGGCGATCTGCGAGCTGGGATCGGGCGCGTAGTAGAAGTCTTCGTGCTCGACCGCCTTGGAGATGCCGAGGTTGGTGACGCCGGGCTGCACGCGGGCGCAGCGGTTGGCGTAGTCGATCTCCAGCACGCGGTTGAACTTGCCAAGCCCCAGCAGGATGGCATCGCCCACCGGCATGGAGCCGCCCGACAGCGACGTGCCGGCGCCGCGCGGCACGACCTTGACCTTGTTGTCCTGGCAGTAGCGCAGGATGGCCGACACCTGCGCCGACGCTCTCCGGCAGCACGACCACCAGCGGCATCTGGCGGTAGGCCGAGAGCGCGTCGCACTCGTAGGGCCGCATGCCGTCGAGGTCGTCTATCACGCCCTCGCCCGGCACGATGGCGCGCAAGGCAGCCACGATCTCGGACCGGCGGGCGAGAATGGCGGGATCGAGCGGCGGCATCTGCATGCCCCGCTCATACGCCAAATAAAAAAGCGGCGGAAGCCGAGGCCTCCGCCGCTTGGATCGGAAAGACAGACCGGCGCTCAGCCAGATAACTACCCCTGGCGGGCCTTGAAGCGCGGGTTGGTCTTGTTGATGACGTAGACGCGGCCCTTGCGGCGCACGATGCGGCTGTCCTTGTGGCGGGCCTTCACGGACTTGAGCGAATGACGGATCTTCATGGTTCTTCTCAACAAAAAGCCCCGGCCGGGCCGGGGGGAATTCCGAATGCGGGCGGAAAATAGGGACCTGAACCCCTCCCGTCAACCCTTAGCTTGCCCCGAATTTACCGGAAATCCATCAATGATCTCAACCGCTTGGGATCGGATCCAGCCACCCCCGGTGCGCAGATCATGGAGCTGCGGGCCGCCGTCAGTGAGGCAGGCACGGCGCGCTGCGCCGCGCACGGGCAAGCACGTCCGCAAATCCGGGCTAGATTACGAGATCATCCAGTCCGACTTCGGGAAATGAACATGCCAGGCCTTACCCTTGCCCAAGCCAACAAGATCGTGGAAACCGCCCTCGCCAAGGCGCGCGAGATGAAGATCAAGCCGCTCGCGGTCGCCGTGCTCGACGAATCGGGCCACGTGAAGTCGCTGCAGCGCGAGGACGGCGCCAGCATGTTTCGCTGCGATGTCGCCATCGGCAAGGCCTGGGCCTCGGTCGGCATGGGCGTGGCGAGCCGCACGCTGCTGCAGCGCGCCAAGGAGAACCCGCAGTTCTTCGGTGCGCTGTCCGCCACCGCCCAGGGCAAGTTCCTGCCGCAGACTGGCGCCGTCGTGATCAAGGATGCGCAGGGCAATGTGCTGGGTGCGGCAGGCGCCAGCGGCGGCACGGGCGAAGAGGACGAGGCGGTATGCATCGCCGGCGTCGAGGCGGCGGGGCTGGTCAGCGGGTAACCGTCGTCTTCAAAGTCATGCTCCTCTCCCCCTTGGGGGAGAGGCTGGGTGAGGGGGCGATGCAGGAGGCAGTCTTCGCGTTGACCCCCTCACCTAACCTCTCCCCCAAGGGGGAGAGGAACATAAATCATAAGCGGGCCTGGATCCTTCGGCTTCGCTCAGGACAAGGGCCCGCGGTCCGGCAAGACTACTCCTCCGGCTCCGTCGTGAATTCGAGCGGATGACCTGCCTGCCGGCCCGCGTTGGTGCCTTCAGTCGCCTTGCTCTCGGCGATGTCGCGCGTGAAGGCTGCGACCACGCAGGCGCCGCGCTGGTGGGCCGTCATCATCACGCGATAGGCCTGGTCCTCGCTCATATGAAACACCGCCATCAGGACGGCGATGACGAATTCACGCGGCGTGTAATCGTCGTTGATCAGGATCACCTTGTAGAGCCGCGGCTGTTCGATCTTCGGCTTGGCGATCGTATCGGGCTTGACGTCGATATCGCTCATCGGCCGTCTCCTACGCTCCTAGCTCCCTAGTTTGGCCGGTCTTTGGTGCATTGCAACGCCCTCGTCAGGCTGCCGCCCGTTTCACAGCCTCCTTGAGGTCTTTCACCAAGGCGGCAAAAGCCGCATGGCGGGCCGCCTGGTCGGGCATCCGCAGGATCGACGACGGATGGGCCGTGACCATGCCGCGCAGCCCGCCCGGAAATTCCAGAACCTTGCCGCGCTCACGCGACAGCACGACGGGCCGGCCGGCCAGCGCCACAGCGGCGGTGACGCCCAGCGCCAGAACCAGGCGCGGACGGACCAGTTCGAGCTCCTTCTGCAGCCACACGCGGCAGACCTCGACCTCGTAGCGGTTGGGCCGCTTGTGCAGCCGTTTCTTGCCACGCGGCTCGTTCTTGAAGTGCTTCACCGCGTTGGTGAGGTAGGCCTTCTTGCGGTCCAGGCCAGCCTCGGCCAGCGCGCGGTCGAGCATTTGTCCGGCGGGACCGACGAAGGGTCGGCCGGCCAAATCCTCCTGATCGCCGGGCTGCTCGCCCACCATCATGATCGCCGCCCGGGCCGGCCCTTCGCCGAACACCGTCTGCGTCGCGTGACGATAGAGCGGGCAGCGTGTGCAGGACGCCGCCTCCCTGGCGACTCGCTTGAGCTCCGTGGCGGCAGCCGGCATGGCTTCACTCCTCTGCAACACGGCGCATCAGCGCCCGGGCGTCGTGCGGCGCCTTCAGTTTGTCGGTGTTGTCGAAATAGACAAAGACGTCGCGCGGGATGGACTTGGTCCTGGCGCCGATGAACGTACCGTCGCTCATCGGCTTGCCGTCGCGCCACGCCCGGATGCGGCCGGCCCAGCGCGCGATCTCCGCCGCGCTGTAGCCGCTGCGATAGAGCTCGCGCGAGCCATGCAGGCGGCAATAGACGAAGTCCGAGGTGAGATCCATCAGAAGCGGCCAGTCGACCGTGTCGGCACAGACCAGCGCGATGTCGTGCTTGCGCAGGAGCTCGATGAAGGCGGGATCGCGAAAGCTTTCATGCCGGACTTCGAGGGCGTGGCGAATGGGTCGTCGCGCGTCAGGCCGCAGCCAGGCGCGTGCTTTGAGCCGATGATCGTGGCGCCGTCCGCAAACCATCGCCGCCTCGGTATCGCGCGGCAGCAACGAGAAGAAGTCGTCGAGCTTGGCCCGGTCGAAACGGAAACTGGGGGGAAGCTGCCATAGGATCGGGCCCAGCTTGGGCCCGAGCCGCAGGAGGCCCGAGGCGATGAAGTTGGCGAGCGGTGCGGTAGGCTCGTTGAGCCGCTTCATGTGGGTGAGAAAGCGCGGGCCTTTGACGGCAAAGACGAAGTCGTCAGGCGTCGCTTCCAGCCAGCGGCCGAACGTGTTGGGCCGCTGCATGCAATAGAACGTGCCGTTGATCTCGATGCTGGGGAAAACCGAGCTGGCATGCGCCAGTTCCTGGTTGTGCGGCAGGCCCTTGGGATAGAAACGCCCGCGCCACGGCGGATAAGTCCAGCCCGAGACACCGATGCGAACCTGACTCATCGCCAGCCAACGCCAACGACGCGCGGTGGTTGCATCAGCGCTCGCTGTCGTTCTGAGCGCTGCGACGGACCTCATCGCCGCTTGCAATCAGCGTGAGATCCCTCGCTGCGCTCAGGATGACAAGCGAGGAGCTTAGTACGGCTCCTTCATGAAACGATCGACCAGCCGGTCGGCGCGGCTGCGGTCGGTGAAGCCGAGGTGGCGCGCGAGGTTGCGCGGCGAGGAGGCGAGATAAAAGCGCTCGTACTGCTCATTGCGGCTGGCGAGGGCGCTGCCGGCAAAATCCCAGACCAGGCGGAAGATGCGGACGCGCTCCTCGGCGGCCATGCCCTTGGCGCCCGGCAGGTAGCGGTCGATCAGCGGCCGCAGGTCCTTGTCGGCCATCTGCGCGGCGGTCGGCGTGGCGAAGAGATTGTGCGAGCCGATCAGGCGCAGGATCTCGTTCACCCTCGGAAACCACAACGGCAGCATCGAGCGCAGCGCGTGCAGAGGGCCAGCGGCCGGAGTCCACATCCCGCCCGGCCATTCGCGGGCCTCGGCCTCGGCAGCAACGACGGCCGCTCGCGTGAACTCGGCATAGGCCCAGATCTCGCCGATCATGCGCTGGGTCTCGGGATCCTGGGCGTTGATGGCGGCGGCCATGCGGAGCGCGAGGCCCCAAGCGAAGTCGAGCTTGGTCGAGGCCCGGATCATGGTCTGCTGCTGGATGTTGGGCGGCCAGCTCGTGGTCATCACCGTGTTGTAGACGGTGCGATTGGCGTCGATGAACACGCGGTCACGCGGGATCTCGACGTCGTCGAAGATCACGAAGGCGTCCTGCTCGTCGAAGCGGCTCGACAATGGATGGTCGAAGCGATTGGCCGACTCCGAGACGCTATCGCGGCACATGAATTTCAGCCCCGGCGCACTCATCGGCACGCAGAAGGCGAGCGCATAGGCGTCGGCGCCCTCCGGCATCGGCGCGGCGGGATAGACCGCGAGCTCGTCGGCGAACGGCGCCAAGGTGGCCAGCACGCGGGCACCGCGCACCACGATGCCGTGCTCGGTCTCTCCAACCTTGCGCAGCGCGTGGACGTTGCCCGGTGACGGCGCGTCGCCGGTCGCCTTGTCGACCGTCGGCTGCACGATGGTGTGGGTGAGCGAGATGTCGCCGCGGCGCAGGAACTTCTGGTAGGCGACCAGGCGCTCGGCGCCGGCCTCGTTGCCGTTGAGGCCCCATTCGTCCGGCCGCCCGGCAAAGCCCGCGTAGGTGACGTTCATATAGTCGGGCGTGCGGCCCATCAGGCCCATCGAATACTCGGCGACCTGGCGCAATGCCTTGCCACGCTTGGCGAGGTCTTCGCGCGAGCGCGGGATCATGTGGCTGACCGGGATCGGCTCGCCTGTCTCGGGGTCCGGCATCAGGCAGATGTCGGCGTGCTTGTGCTGGAGGTCATAGACCTCGGCTAGCGCATGGGCGGCGCCACTGAGCTTGGGATGGTCGACGACGTCGGTCACCCGTTCGCCGTCGACCCAGATCTCGCGCGCACCGCGGAGGCCTTCCAGGAATTCCTTGCCTGTGCGTGCCGGCATCGTTTCAGCCCTCTTTCAGTGGTGCGACTTCATCCTACCGGCATGGTCTCGGCAAGCGGCGGCAGCTTCGCGACCTTGGCGTACCAGGCCTCGAGCTTGGGATGGCCGGGCCGCCACGGCTCGTTGGCGTAGCGGAAATCGAGGTAGCCCAGGGCGCAGCCGATGGTGATCTCGCCGATCGTGGTCAGCATGCCGAGCGAATCGGCTTCCTTCTCCAGCGCATCCAGCGCGCGCTTCACCTTGCCCTGCTGCAGCTCGATGTAGCCCTTGCGGCCGTCGTCCTGTGGCAGCGCGATCTCGCGGCGGCGTGGCTGCGTCGCGTCCAGGATACCGTCGCCCAGTGCTTCCTGGCAGAGGGCTTTCCAGCGCGCGGGGCCGGCCGGCGGAAACAGCTTGGGCGCGTTGCCGATGCTGTCGATGTATTCGCAAATCACCGGGCTGTCGTAGAGCATGGCGCCGTCGTCGGTGATCAGGGTCGGCACCTTGGACAAGGGGTTGAACTCCAACAGCGCCGGATCCGTCGTGCCCACCTTCCAGCGTTCGATCTTGCCGTCGATGCCGTGCGCGATGGCGCAGGCGGTGACCTTGCGGACATACGGGCTGGCGGGTGAGAAAGCGAGCTTCATGGGGTCCCCTTGTGCTTTGATATGATCGGCGCGCACGTTATCGTGCCAGCCGGGAGTAACGCCATGGGTTTTCAGACCGAGAAGCTCGGCAGCCATATGGCTGCCGCAGTGAGCGGCATCGACCTCAACCGGCTGCCCGATGCGGCGACGCGGGCTGCCTTGCTCGACGTGCTGCACGGCAATCTCGTGCTGTGCCTCCGCGACCAGAAGCTCGCGCCGCCGGCATTTCGCGACGCGATGGCGCAGTTCGGCACCCCGATGCTGCGCAAGCAGCTCGCGCGCACGCCGGAATGCGCCGAGGTCAACATCATCTCCAGCGAGGATCGGGACGAGCTGGGCGACGGAAAGAAGCTGGTGAACGGCGCCAACTGGCACACCGACGACAGTTTCATGCGCGAGCCCTGCTCGCTCACCATGCTCTATGGCGTGGTCGTGCCGTCCAAGGGCGGCGATACCCAGTTCACCAACATGTACGCCGCCTACGCCGACCTGCCGGCTGAAACAAAGGCGCACATCGATGGCCTGAAGGTGATCCACAAATACAGTTCCAGCCGCAAGCTCACCCATGTCTCGACTCGGCCGGCCGACGAGATGGCGGCGATGCCCGAGGCGACGCACCCGTTGGTGCGCACCCATCCGGAGACCGGACGGAAGTCGCTCTATCTCAATCCCAACCGCATGGAGCGGATCGTCGGACTGGAGCGCGCCGAAAGCGACCGCCTGCTCGACGAGCTCATCGCCCATGCGATCCAGCCGAAATACCAGTACCGCCACGTCTGGCGGCAGGGCGACATCGTGATCTGGGACAATCGCTGCACGATGCACAAGGCCAACGCGGACTATCCGGAGGGCGAGCCCCGGTTGATGCATCGGGTGATCGTGGCGGGGACGGTGCCGGTTTAGCTCCCCGTCGTCTCGACCGAAGCCGAGCGAAGCGAGGCGGAGCGGAGAGCCCTTCTTTCGACGATATACGGCTTATCGTAGAAAGAAGGTCTCTCCACTCCGCGCTTCGCGCTCCGGTCGAGACGACGGGTTACGCCTCCAGCAGCACGCAGTGCTCCGGCGAGAAGGAGATCGTCACGGCGGCGCCCTCGTCCAGAAGGTTGACCGGCGGGCGGCGCACGATCAGGGGGCCAAGCGCGCTGTCGATGACGTATTGCACGAAGTCGCCGTGGAACAGGCGCTGGCGCACCGTGCCCGGGACGTGGTTGTCGCCCGGCCGCGGCTCGAGATCGATGTAGGCGGTGCGGATCGCGACCTCGCTCTCCTTGCCGTGCGGCGTGTGCGACGCGACGGCTTTCAGCGAAACGCCGCCCTCGGTCGCGAACAGCCCCTCCCCCGCCAGCCGGCCCTTGATGATGTTGGCCGAGCCCACGAAGTCGGCGACGAAGCGGCTGCGCGGCCGGTTATAGATCTCCTCGGGCGTGCCGATCTGCTCGATCACGCCCACGTTCATGACAATGACGCGGTCGGAGATGGCAAGCGCCTCCTCCTGGTCGTGGGTGACGTAGACCGAGGTGATGCCGAGGCGGCGTTGCAGCTCGCGCAGCTCGACCCGCATCTCGGCGCGGAGCTTGGCGTCGAGGTTGGAAAGCGGCTCGTCGAACAGCACGACGGTAGGCGAGAAGGCGATGGCGCGGGCCAGCGCGACGCGCTGCTGCTGGCCGCCCGACAGCTTGGCGGCGCCGCGGTCGGCAAGATGGCGCATCTGCACCAGATCAAGGGCGCGCTCGACGTTGGCCTTGAGCTCCTCCGCGCCCTGCTTTCGGACGCGCAGCCCATAGGCCACGTTGTCGAACACCGTCATGTGCGGCCACACGGCGTAGGACTGGAACACCATGCTCACGCCGCGCTGCTCGGTCGGCACGACACGGCGCTGGGCCGCGTCGTACATCGTGTGCCCGTCGATGGTGATGCTGCCGCCGCTCGGCTGCTCGAGCCCGGCGATGGCGCGCAAGGTCGTGGTCTTGCCGCAGCCCGACGGGCCCAGCAAGGTCAGATGCTCGCCGCGCCCAACCGTGAAGCTCACGCCGTTCACCGCCACCTGGTCACCGTAGCGCACGACCAGATCCTTCACCTCGATACGCGTCACGCTCACGAAAGCTCCTTGGTCACGCCGCGCGACAGCCGGAACAGGATCGCCAACGCCACGATCACCGTGAAGGTCTGGATCAGCGCCATCGCCGCCGTGAGTTCCGTGCCGCTCGAAGCAAAGGCCGCAACGATCGACGGCGCGATCACCTTGGCATTGGGGCCCATCAGGAACACCGAGGCGCCCAGCTCGCGCACACAGGCCATGAAGATCAGCAGCCAGGCCGCCAGCATGCCGGGCTTCAGGAGCGGCAAGGTGATGGTGCGCATCTGGTAGACCCAGCCGGCGCCGCAGACGCGGGCGCATTCCTCGAGGCTCTTGTCGATCTGCAGCACGACGCCCGCCAGGGTGCGCACGCCGAGCGGCAGCATCACGGTGAAATAAGCCAGCGCCAGCAGCCACAGGGTGCCGTAGATCGGGATCGGAATGTTGAGCCATGCCCACAAGAGCGCCAGGCCGAAGACCAGGCGCGGCACGGCCTGGGGGAACATCACGAGATATTCGACGGCGCCGCGGCCCACGAGCTGGGAGCGATAGATGATCCAGACCAGGATCACCATCACCACGACGCCGACGCTGGCCACCCCGAAGCCCAGCATCAGGCTGTTGCCCATGGCGGTGCGCACCGGCCCCAGCGAGAGCGCGGTCTGGTAGTTGGCGAGGGTGAACTCGGCCTGGCTCAGGATCACGGTGGCGAAGCGCTGCAGCGAAGTGAACAGGAGAGCCGCGATCGGCAGGACGACTGCCAGCATGACGTAGAGCAGGCAGACGCTGAACAGCACCCAGACCATACGGCCCATATCCATCGGCCGCGGTCGGAAGGCCTTGCCGGTGATGGTGGCGAAGCTGCCGCGGGCGATGACGCGGCGATAGAAGGTCAGCATGCCGAACATGACGACGAACAATGCGAGGCCCATGGCCGAGGCGCGGCCGTAGGCTGGCGGATAGGACAGAGTCGAATCCCAGATCGCCGTGGTGATGACGTAGATACGGCCGGGAATGCCGAGCACGAGCGCGGCGGCGAACGAGCCCAGCATCTCGGCGAAGACGAACAGCGACGCGCCCAGCACGCCCGGCATGACCAGCGGCAGGGTGACGGTGAGCGTCGTGCGCAGCTTCGAGGCACCCATAACACGGGCCGATTCCTCGAGTGCCGGGTCCATCGACTTCATCGAGGCCGCGATCATGACGAAGGCGACGGTGCCTTCGAACAGCGCCATCACCCAGGCGATGCCGAAATAGGTGTAGACGTCGACCAGGTCGCCGCTGCCGCCCGCTCCTTTCCAGAGCTGGTTGACGAAGCCGCTCTTGGGCCCGGCGATGACGGCCCAGGCGAGCGCACCCACCAGCGGCGTCATGTAGTAGGGCAGCTCCATCAGGCGCTCGAGCTTGTCGCGCCAGGGCACGTTGGTCCGTGTCAGGATCCAGGCCAGCGTGAAGCCGATCACGATCGCCATCACGGTGGCCATCACCGCGATGATCACCGTGTTGACGAGCACGTTCACGTCCTCCTCGAGGATCGCGAGGTAGTTGTCGATGCCGTAGGCCTCGGGCGGGAACGACATCGGATCGCCGATGTTGAGGGATTCCCCGACCAGGAACACCATCGGCAGGATGACGAGGAAGCCCACGACCAGCAGGATGACGAGCGTGATGATCGCCTGCCAGTTACGGCGCGGCCGCAGGGCCTCCGCGGTCAGCAACGTCAAGGCCGGCTCAGCGCCGCGCGCCGACGATGCGGTCCCATTCCTTGGCGAACTCCGCACGGTCCTTCTCGAAGGCGTTCCAGTCGGCCGGGATGAGGAGCTTCATGTCCTTGAGCGGCACGCTGCCGGCTGGCGCCGGCACGTCCTCGCGCGGCGAATGCAGCAGCAGCGCCTCGGCCAGCGCCCGCTGGCCGACCGGCGAGAGGAACCAGTCCATGAAAAGCTGCGCGGCGTTGGGATGCGGTCCGTCGGCCACGATGCCGTAGGTCTCCGACACCGCCGGCACGCCGGTCTCGGGGAAGACGAAGGCAAGCGGCGCGCCCTTGGCCTTGAACTCGATATAGCCCGAATACTGCGCGCCCATGATGACCTTGTCCTGGCCGTCGACCAGGCGGCCATATTGCTGGACGTAGGAGTCGAAGGCGCGTGGCTTCTGCTCGGCGAACTTCTTGAAGTAGTCCTTGGCCAGGATCGGCTTCAGCATGTACCACACGCCGTGCTGCAGGCCTGAATTGGAGACCTTGACGTTGATGCCGTCCTTGAACTTCGGATCGAGCAGGTCTTCCCACTTCTTGGGCGCATCGGCTTCCGACACGTTCTTGGGATTGTAGGCGATGCCGCCCATGATCACCGAGCCCCAGGTCCAGAAGCCCTCGGGCGTGCTCTTGTACTCGGGCTTGAAGGCGGCCATCTCGGGCGAGATGTACTGGGTGAAGCCGCCGCGCTTCTGGAAGTCGAGGATCATGCCCATGTCGGAGATCTGGATGACGTCGACCAAATAGGACTTGGCCTGACGCTCGGACAGGACCTTGGCGTAGAGCGCGCCCGCCTGCAGGCGCACGTAGTTGGTCTTGATCTTGGGAAACGCCTTGTTGAAGGACGCCAGCAGCTTGGCCTGGCCCTGCTCGGGATCGGTCGAATAGAGCACGAAATTGCCCTCGGCCTCGGCCTTGGCGACGTCGGCGCAGGTCTTGAAGCCCTCCATCTGTTGGGGCTTGTCGCAAAGCTTGGCGTCGGCCATGGCGGGCGACCAGCCGGCCCAGGCGACGGCGCACAAGGCAACGCTCGCAGCGGCGAACAATTTCATTGAACTCCTCCCTTCACACACGTTGCAATGAAGGTAACGGGCGCCGTCGGGAGGTTCAATCGCCGTGTTCCGCTGGACACGCTTCATCGGAGGGACTTGCTGCAGTGGCGCGTCCTCTTCGGAGTACAGACCTCGAGGTCCGCATGATCAAGCATGGGCGGACCTGGAACCCCGCCCGTTAGATTTCCATCATGGTCGCCGATCTTGCCGCATCACCGCCAGTCTTGGAGGCTGATTGGGACGTCATCTAATTGTTTCGGCGACCGACTAGCAGAAGTGAGGCCGGCAGTCCGGTCACCGGCGCTCCTTCCCACCACTCACTGGCATCGCCAAATTCCTCAACGTGGATAAGCCGACAACCAGACGACAGAATTGCCGATATGAAGTCGGAAACGGTCCAATGAAATTCGAACTGCTCCAATCCGCCGGGCGCGGCGCAGAGCACATCCGGAGCGACCTCGAAGCGGTAAGGTCCACGATCAAGATAGTTGTGGCCAAGTTCGAGGCTGTTCGCACCGTGCTTCCACACCCGGCGAAACGGATGGTATTCGCTGACAATCAGCAGGCCGTCGGGCTTCAGGATGCGAGAAGCTTCCTCGTAGTAGCGTCGCAGATCAGAAACCCACACGGCTACGTGACCTCCTGTGTAGATCACGTCGAACGTTGCGTCGTCCAAAACTGACAGGTCGTTCACATCGGCCTGCACGAACTCCACCGGCAAGCCAAGGATCTCGGCCCGGCCGCGCGCAACCTCAATCTGTCGCTCGGAGATGTCGACGCTGGTCACCTTCGCTCCCAGGCCCGACAAAGCGAAGACAACCTGGTTGTCGCCGCTGCCAAGGACCGCGACGCTCTTGCCCGCGTTATCGCCGATCCATTTTAGTTCGGCCGAATGCAGCGCGAGCGAAGGATTGAAGTGGCATTTCCGCCAGGTCCCGCGCACATCGGCACGCGCTGCCCAGGATGCAGAACCCGCCCTCGATGCCCGACGCGAAAAATTATTCGTTCGGCGATGTATCTGATGATGCCAACCAGAACGGGGAGTAATCTTCATTTTGCCCCGGGAAGCGTCTATTGTGTGAATATGACCAAGCTCCTTGAAAAGGCTCTTGAAGCGGTGCGGCGTCTCCCGCCGGACAGTCAGGACGAAATCGCGCTCGCCATGCTCACCCTGAGCGGAACGAGGGCGAACCCGAAGACGTCGCCGCTGCGCACTTGCCCGCCATCCTGGAGGGCCTCGCTCAAGCCAAGCGTCGCGAGTTCGCCGCTGATGCCGAGATCGAAGCGGCATTCCGCCGCTTCGAGCGATGAAACTTCGCTTCACTCGCCAAGCGACCCAAGATCTCAACAGCATTGCCGACTACGTTAGCGAGCGAAATCCGAAAGCAGCGTTGCGCGTCCGCGCCGCGATCGTCGAGTCACTCCAAACGCTTGTTCTTTTTCCGCACATCGGCCGGCGACAGAAGACCGAGGGTGATCCGCAAGCTCGTGACTCGTCGTTATCCGTATCTCGTTTACTACACTATCGACGAGGCATCGGAAGAAATCGTGATCGTCGCGATCCAGCACCCCGCCCGCGAGCGCGAAGGCTCGGATGCATAGTGAGGCCCAAGACGGGCGTTCGCCTTCGATGAGGCAGCGACGGGAACACTGCGACGTTCCTCATATCCCGTAAGCCTTACGATCCGACACATACCCAGCCGCGATGTCGGCCGCGAGCGCCACTGGATTGCGCTCGCAAGGATCGCCGTGGCCCCCCCCGCCCGGCGTGCCGAGCGAGACGGTGTCGCCTTTGTGGATGACGTACTGCTTCTTGGGATCGGTCTTCACGCCGTTGATCAGAAGCTCGCCGGGCGCGCCGGCCTTGCCGCCCTCGATGCCGAAGGCGGGAAAGAGGGTTCGTTCGGCGAGGAAGGAGACGGCGATCGGCGTCTCGCTGCGGCTTTCGATCAGGATCTCCTGCCCCAGCCCGCCGCGATGGCGGCCGGGGCCGCCCGAGTCGGATCGCAGCTTCTTGTGACGGAAGCGCAAGGGCGCGATGTGCTCGCTGATCTCGATCGCGGTCGAGGAGACATTGGACGGCCAGGAGAGGCAGGTGACGCCGTCCCGCTGCGTGTTGCCGCCCATGCCGCCATTGTAGAAGAACATGTTGGCGTAGGGCTTGCCGCCGCCCTTGCCGTCGTCACGTACGCCCGACTGGTTCATGCCCCACATCGGCGAGCCGCAGGCCGCCATCACCCGCTCCGGCACGATCTGGCCCAGGCAGCCGAACACCAGCATCGGCACGTAATGGCCGATCAGCATGCGCGACCCGCCCGGCGCGGGGAATTGCGGATTGACGATGCAGCCAGGCGGCGCCTTCAAGGCGATCGGCCGCCACGCGCCTTCGTTGTTGGGCAGGCCGGGGCTGGTGCAGACCTTCACCCCGTACATCGCCATGGCGTTGGTGTAGCAGAGCGCGCAGTTGATGGCGCGGTCGACCTGGGAATCGGTGCCGGCGAAATCCATCAGGATCTCGTCGCCCTTGATGGTGAGCGCCATCCTGAGCGTGATGGGCTTGTCCATCAGGCCGTCGGTCTGGACCTCGCTGTGATAGGTGCCATCGGGCAATTCGCGGATCGCCGCGCGCATCGCCGTCTCGCAGCGGCCTTGTATTTCGCGCGCCAGGTCGGTGAGGTCGGGCAGGCCATAGCCCTCCATCAGCACCCGCAGCCGGTCCTCCATGAGGTCGAGCGCCACGACCTGCGCCCACAGGTCGCCCATGGTCTGATCGGGCGTGCGCACGTTCTTGCGGATGATGGTGACCAGCGTCTCGTCGGTCTTGCCGGCGGCGATCATCTTCATCGGCGGGATCTGCAGCCCTTCCTCGAAGACCTCGCGCGGCTCGGGACTCCTGATCTTGCCGCCGATGTCGGGCGCGTGCGCCGTGGTGGCGCTGAAGGCCACCAGCTTGCCGTCCCTGAAGATCGGCTTGGCCAGCGTGATGTCGGGCAGATGGCCGGTGCCCAGCCAGATGTCGTTGGTGATCAGGACGTCGCCCGGCGCGAGCTGGTCGGGCGGGAAGAAGCGCAGGAAATGCTTCACCGTCTCCGGCAGGGTGCCGATGAAGCTCGGGATGCTCTCGCTCGCCTGGACCAGCGACTGGCCCGCAGCATCGGTGATGACACAGGAGAAATCGTAGCTCTCGCGCACCAGGGTCGAGAAGCTGGTGCGCACCATGGCGGCGGCGGCCTCGTCGACCATGGAGATCAGTCGCCGCCACAAGAGCTCGAGCTCGATGGGATCGAATGTGCGTGTCATTGGCGTCCCTCGTCCCGAAGAGCGGTCTGTAAGGCCGCGTCATGCTCTTCCGGACCGCGAGCCTTCGGCTCGCTCATGAAAGGCACCGATCGATGCGTCAACATCAGCGAGCCAGAGGCTCGCGGTCCGGCAGAGCATGAAAGGTAATCGAGTACGTGAAATCGATACATGCGCTAACCGACCTCCGCCAGGATGGTGCCGTCGGCAAGCAGGCGCGCCTTGGCGCCGGGGCCGACGATGAAGGTGCTCTCGTCTTCCTCGAACACGGCAGGCCCGTCGATGGTGACGCCCGGATCCAGCGCATAGCGGTCGTAGACCTCGGTCGGCAGCATCTTGCCGGCATCGGGGAAGAACACCGGCCGCGTTCCCTTGCGCGCCGCGGCCGACGGATGGCGCGGCAGCTCGAGCGTGCCGCCGGTGCCCGGCATCGGCGCGCTGACGGAGAGACGCAGCGCCACGAACTGGATGGCGGCGCCGGGCGGCGTGCGCGCGAACAGGCCCTTGTAGGCCTGCTCGAACGCCGCCTTCACGCCGCTCTCGTCGAGCGGCTGCGGCAGCGCGACGGTGATCTCGCTGCCTTGGCCGATGTAGCGCATGTCGGCCAGCCGGCGGACGGTGCGGCGCTCGATCTCCGCGCCGGTGAGACGCAGCACGTCGAGCGCTTCCTTCTCCAGGCCGGCGAAGACGCGCGTCGCCGCGGCGAAGTCGGCGCCGGCCAGAGCGACATTGAAACTCGCCACGCGATCGACGCGCGCCGGCGCCATCAGCATGCCGATGGTGCTGCCGGCGCCCGCGCCGGGCGGGCAGACAACGCGACTGATGCCGAGCTTGCGCGCGACGTGCCAGGCATGCACGGGCCCCGCGCCGCCGGTCGCCAGCAGCGCATATTCGGCCGGGATGCGGCCGCGCTCGGCGATGGCCACGCGCGCCGCACCGGCCATGTTCTCGTTCACCACGTCATGCACGCCGAACGCGGCTCGGCTCACCTCGACGCCCAGCGTCTTCGCCAGGCGGCCGAAGGCATCGTCGGTCGCGGCGCGATCGATCTGCATGGCGCCGCCCAGGAAAAAGTCGGCGTTGAGATAACCCAGGGTGAGATCGGCGTCGGTCACCGTGGCCTCCCTGCCGCCGCGGCCGTAGCAGGCCGGGCCCGGCTGCGCGCCGCTGCTCTCGGGGCCGACATTGAGCGTGCCGAGCTCCGACTTGCGCGCGATCGAGCCGCCGCCGGCGCCGATTTCGATGAGCTCGACGGTGGCGATCTGGATGGGCAGTCCGGAGCCGCGCAGGAATCGCTTCTCGCGCGCCGCCTCGAAGCCGTAGGCGACCAGCGGCTCGCCCTCGTCGACCAGCGCGAGCTTGGCGGTCGTGCCGCCCATGTCGAAGGCGAGCACGCGTTCGAGGCCGGCATTGCGGCCGAACCAGGCGCCGGCCAGCGCGCCGGCGGCCGGGCCGCTTTCCAGCAGCTGGACCGGCGCGCGCTTGGCCTCGCTCACATGGGTAAGGCCGCCGTTGGACAACATGAGAAAGAGCCCGCCCGGGATGCCCTCGTCGCGCAGCGCCTGCTCCAGCCGCTCGAGATAGATCTCGGCCAGCGGCCGCACGAAGGCGTTGGCCACCGTCGTGCTGGCGCGCAGGTATTCGCGGATTTCCGGCGCGATGTCCGAGGAGAGCGAGAGCGACAGGTTCTGGAAGCGCTCGGCCACTGCCGCGCCGATGGCGCGCTCGTGCGCGGGGTTGGCGTAGGCGTGCAGGAAGCAGATGGCGAGGCTCTCGACGCCCTGCTTCACCAGGTCGGCGACCTCGGCCAAGGCGGCGTCGACGTCGAGCGGGATCTCGACCGTGCCGTCGGGCGCCAGCCGCTCCTTCGCCTCACGCCGCCACGGCCGCGCCACCAGCGGCTTGGGCATCTCGATGAAGAGGTCGTAGAGCTCGTACTTGCGCTCGCGGCCGATCTCCAGCACGTCGCGGAAGCCCGCCGTGGTCAGGAGTCCGGTCTTGGCGCCCTTGCGCTCGATCAGCGCGTTGGTGAACAGCGTCGTGGCATGGACGACCCGGCCGACCTGCTCGGGCTTCGCGCCCGCCTTCTCCAGCACCTTGCGCGTGCCTAAAAGCGTGCCGCGCGCCGGATCGTCGGGCGTCGTGCTTTCCTTCCAGATGACGGCGCGGCCGTCGCGCGGATCGTGGATGACGAGGTCGGTGAAGGTTCCCCCGATGTCGATGCCGAGGGAGAGAGGGGCGTTCATGATCGCTCCGTCATCCCGACCGGAGCGAAGCGGAGTGGAGGGACCTATTCTTGAATCCGCAGCGGAAGAGGAGGTCCCTCGATTTCGCTTCGCTTCGCTCGGGATGACGGTGGTTGTTGATCATTTCGTCTTCTTATTGCGGTGGTCGTTGTTTTTCATTCGGCCCTGATATTGCCCTGCTTCACCACCTTCGCCCAGCGCTCGCGGTCCTTGGCGATATACGCGGCGAACGCCGTCGGGCCCTGATCGAGCGGCTCCAGGCCTTGCTTCGCGAGCGTTTCGGTGTTCTTGGGATCTGCCATCGCAGCGAGGAACATTTTGGCCAGCGATGCCTTGATGTCCTCCGGCAAACCGGCGGGCCCGACGAGGCCGAACCAGTTGTTGATGTCGAGCGCCGGAATGTCCTTGGTGAGCAATGGCAGCTCGGGCGCCAACGGCGACGGCTTGCTTGGCGGCGAGCGCCAGCACGCGCACCTTGCCGCCGCGCGCCATGCTCATGATCTCCGACACGTTGGCGAAGAACATATCGACATTGCCGGACGCCACATCGGCAATGGCCGGCGCGCCGCCGCGATACGGCACATGGATCATCTTCAGCCCACCCGCTTCCGCGGCGAAAAGTTCCGCACCGAGCTGATTGGTCGAGCCGAGGCCGGTCGAGCCGTAGCTCACCTTGCCGGGATTGGCCTTGGCGTAGGCGATGAGCTCCGGGATGGTCTTGAACGGTGCATCCATGCGCACGATCAGCGCCATCGGCACGCCGACCAGATTGCAGATCGGAACCAGCTCCTTGTCGAGGTCGAGCGGGATCTGCGAGCCCGGCACGACCGGACCGACCGCGAGCTGGCCCATGATGCCGATGCCGACCGTGTAGCCGTCCGGCGCCGACTGCGCGACGGATTTTAGCGCGATGAAGCCGCCGGCGCCGGTCTTGTTGTCGACGATGACGGTGTAGCCGTGCTGGCGCTGGATGGTCTCGGCCGCGATGCGGGCGGCGATGTCGGCGGTACCGCCCGGCGCATAGCCGACCAGGATCTTGATGGGCTGCCGGGGCACCCATTGCGCCCAGGCCGGCGCGGCGGCGAGCAGCAAGCGGAGCGGCGAGCAGACTTCGACGCAACATGATTCGATCCCTTCTCCCCTCAAGCTCCTCTCCCCCTAAGGGGAGAGTGAGGGAATTTGAGCTGAATGCTGTCGAGCAAGCGCAGTGCCGGGTCAAGCATCGCAACGTGCCTTGAAACCGGCATGCTGGAGGCGCGTCACTGCGCGCGGAGTAAACTCCGCGCGCAGTGGCGCGTCTTCTCGGAGCGCGGACCTCCAGGTCCGCATCATGCTCATGAGCGGACCTGGAGGTCCGCGCTCCAAGAAGACGTTCCCAGCAATCACATGATTACAAACGATCGGTACGTGCTCTAGTCTCCGCGCCCCATGCCGCTTGTCCATCCCGCCGCCGACGTCTGGACCCTGCTCGCCGACATTGCCGAGGAAACGCCGGATGCGCCCGCCTTCATCCACGGCGCGCGCACGCTGAGCTTCGGCGAACTGCTCGACTGTTCGGCGCGCGCGGCACAGGGACTGGCCGACCTCGGCGTCGGGCCCGGCGACCGGGTGGCGCTGTGGCTGCCCAACGTGCCGGCCTATCCCATCCTCTATTTCGCCTGCGCGCGGCTGGGCGCCATCGCCGTCGCCGTGAACACGCGCTATCGCGCCGTCGAGGTCGCCGAGATCGTCGGCCGCTCGGGCGCCAAGGTGCTGGCCTGCGCGCCGGGCTTTCGCCGCATCGACTTCCTGCCGATCCTGGCCGAGATCGAGCCGGCCGCGCTCGACAGGCTCGCCGCAATCGTCACCGTGGGCGAGGAACCGGCCTCGGTGCCGGCCGTCCTCTCGAGCAGCTGCGGCGCGTGCCGTTCGAGCGCCTGGTGTCGCGGCCGCGCTGCGCCCTCAACCATGCGTTGGCGAGCGCGCCCTGCAACATCTTCACGACCTCGGGCACGACCAGCGCGCCCAAGTTCGTGCTGCACCGCCAGGGCGCGATCGCGGGCCACGCCCAGCAGGTCGCGCGCACCTTCGGCTTCGCCGCACCCGAGACGCTGTCGCTGGCGATCCTGCCGCTGTGCGGCGTCTTCGGCTTCAACCAGACGCTGGCGACGCTGGCCGCCGGCCGGCCCTCGGTGCTGGTCGAGTCCTACGAGATCGAGGAGATCGCGCGCCTCATCACGCGGCACAGGCCGACGACGATGTTCGGCAGCGACGACATGTATGCCCGCCTGCTCGACCTGATGCCGGGCCGCTGGCCGTTCCGGTCGATCAAGTGGGCGGGCTACGCCGCCTTCAATGCATCGCTCGAGGACCTGCCCGAGCGGGCCCAGCCGCGCGGTCTTCGCCTCGTCGGCCTCTACGGCATGAGCGAGGTGCAGGCGCTCTACGCCCGCCAGCCGCTCAAGGCGCCGGTCGCCCGGCGCAAGCGGGGCGGCGGCGTGCCGACGTCGCCGCTCGGCCATGTCCGCGTGCGCGATCCGGAAACCGGCGAGCTGCTGGGCCCCGGTCGCCCGGCGCGCTGGAATGCGCCGGCCCCTCGCTGATGGTGGGCTACTACGGCAACGACAAGGCGACCGCCGAGGCGATGACACCGGACGGCTACGTCCGCACCGGCGACCTGGCGGAGCTCGACGGCAAGGGCGGCTTTACGTTCCTGAGCCGCATGGGCGACGTGCTGCGGCTGTCGGGCTTTTTGATCAACCCGCTCGAGATCGAGACCCATATCCAGAAGCTGCCGGAGATAGCGGCCTGCCAGACCATCGCCGTCGCCGCGGCCCGAGGGCGTGCGCGCCGTGTCGTTCGTGGTCGCTGGCGCCCGGCGCCACGCTCGACGAAGCGGCGGTCATCGCCCACTGCCGGCACGGCCTCGCCAACTACAAGGTGCCGCTGCGCGTCTTCGCGGTCGACGACTTCCCGCGGACGCCCTCGCCCAACGGCTTCAAGATCCAGCTCGGCAAGCTGCGCGAGATGGCGGAAGGTCTCCTGCAGACGTAACTCATTCTCTTCCGGACCGCGAGCAGCCTGCCCTGAGCCTGCCGAAGGGTCCCGCTCGCTCATGGATCCGAGCGAGCGGGATCCTTCGGCCTCGCTCAGGACAGGCGCTCGCGGTCCGGAAGAGGAATTTCCGCAATTCCCGCTAGCGATTCGCCAATCAGCGCCGAAAATGTGGTCGCCGCCGACCGGCGAAGGAGATTCCGCTCCACTTGCCCGCTCATGTTCGAAGCCTTGCCGTTTCATCCATGGAATGCGCTCCTCGCGACATAAAATTTGTTTTCCGCAATTTCCGCTACCCCGCTAGTGCCTCTCCCGCACGGTTTGGAGCTCCAGCTCGGCGGCACGCGCAAGCGCCGTCCGGTTCGCCGGACCTCATCGCGTCCTCGATCGGTCGGTTCGTAGACAGCGGTCGTCCGCGGACATGGCGATCCTTCTCCGGGTGGCTCCAAAGATCATGTAGGCCATGCGGCGAAGAAGTCAACTGTTACTTAAGTAAATTTAAGCAGTGGAGTTTCTGCGCACCATTTGCGCAGTAACTGACCTCAGGGGTCTCGCGGCGCCTGCCCGCAGGTGTGGCGAATTCTTCGCATGTCGGCCCAAGCGCGCTGGCGCGCACTCCCTTGGAATGCCATTCCGCCAGTCTCGCCCTTAGCGCAGGGCGTCCGCGGCGGCCGGGTCTTCCAATCCGGCGGCGATGCGGAGGAAGGTCGTGCCCCGCCGCTGATGCTCCTGTTTGCGGAACATGAAGCCCGCCAAGGAGCGTTCGACCTGTCCCGGGGCAATGCGCGTGGATTCGTCCAACGCGGCCCGCGCCTTGGCGATCTCGCCCAGCCCCACGTAGTTCACGGCCAGATGGGCGTATAGCGTCGCGAGGCCGGGCGCCTCGCGGATACCGAGCGTGGCGTAGTTGACGCCATCGGCGTAGCGCCGCGCGCAGCCGCTCGCCATCGCGAGGTTCAACAGCACGGACGGCCGTTGCGGATCGCGCGGGCTGAGCCGGAGCGCTTCCAGGAGATGCTCGATGGCGCTTTCCGGCTCTCCCGACACGATCTCGATAAACGAGAGAGAGGTGAGCGCCACCATCGAGTGGGGGTTGAGCTCGTAGCTCAGCCGAGCGCACGCCAGGGCCTCGTCGATGCGATCACGATCGACGGAGAAAGCCAGCAGGAGGCCCTTCACGCTGTGCGCGAAGCTGAACGAGCGATCAATCTCGATCGCCAGGTCCGCTGCTTTCATGCCTTCTCGCCAGGCAGCCGTGCGGTCCACGGCCGTCGCGAAGGCAAGATGCTGCCATTGGGCCAATGCCAGCGCGCCAAGCGCCGCCGCGCTCCTTGGATCGATCGCCAGCGCGGCCGCGGCATCGACGATGGCGGCGTCGCGCAGCCCGCTGTCCGACTTGAACCAGGAGTCCCAGGCCTTGGCGTTGGCCCGAACGGCGATCTCATAGGCGTTGAGATCCTGCGGCCGGCGGCGATGGATCTTTTCCGCCTCGGCATCGAGGATGTGCGGCGCGATCGCGCGGACGATGCTCTGCGTCAGCTCTTCCTGAACCGCAAAGATATCCTTGAGCACCCGGTCGTAGCGTTCCGCCCAGATATGGCTGCCGTTCAGCGCATCGATCAGCTGGCCGGTGACCCGGACGCGATCGGCTGCCTTGCGGATGCTGCCTTCCAGCACGTAGCGGACACCGAGCTCGGTGGCGACGAGCCGCACATCGACGGAACGTCCCTTGTAGGTGAAGGTGCTGTTGCGGGCGATCACGAAGATCTCGTGAAACCTCGCCATCTCGGTGATGATGTCCTCGGTGATGCCGTCGGTGAAATACTCCTGCTCGGGATCGGCCGACATGTTGGTGAAAGGCAGGACGGCGATCGACGGCTTGTCCGGCAACGCCGGGGGCGCGGCGAGCGCCGCCGTGGAAATCGATGGTCCGGCCGCGACCGAAGGCGACGTGCCCTTGCCCGCCTCCCCCGACCAGTCGGCCGCCGACCACTCGACGCGATAGGCGCGTATCGGCCGCCCGATGTTCTTCAGCTCAAGACCGCCGAGATCCTCGAAGCTCGCCTTGACCCGCCCCACCACAGCGTCCCGCATGTTCCCCGAAATCACGACGCCACCCGCAGGGGCCGCCCCCTCGAGGCGGACCGCGATGTTCACGCCGTCGCCGTATAGTTCGTCGTCGTCGACAATGAAGTCCCCGAAGTCCAGCCCGATGCGGAACACGATGGCGGTATCCGGCGGTTGATCGCCATTGGCATCGAGCATCGCCTGCTGGATTGCGATGGCCGCGCTCAGCGCCTCCACCGCGCTGGGGAATTCGATCATCGCCCCATCGCCGGTCAGCTTGATCAGCCGGCCCCTGCGGCGCCTCACGATGGGCTCGATTCGCTGAGAACGATACGCCTTCAGGCGAAAATGCGTGCCGCTTTCATCGGCGCTCATCAGGCGCGCGTACCCCACGACGTCCAGCACCATGATCGCCGTCAATCGCCGTATCACCTGCTCTGTGCTCACGGTGCTTCCCGGGGGTCGGCCTCGCCCAGCGACGTGCTTACGAGCGATTTAATGATTTTGAACCTGCGCCCAATCTGCCTGCACAGTGAACGCGCCATAGACGGCCGGCCAGTCGACACAAGGGGCGACAAGGCCGATCACGAGAATGCCACAGCACAAAGCCGTCTGTCGGAACTGGGCGTCGGCAGCAGTTCATCGAGCCGATTTGGCGGTGAGGCTTGATCAGCGGCGATCCCGCAGACGTGCCGGATTTCTTGGCCGGTTCAGCTCGCCGAATCGGATTTCCTCGCCCCGACTTCGATGGCGAAAAGCTCCCTGCTCGCGTCCAATATGCTCAGCCACTCCCATGCGGTGCTGCATGGCAGCACTTCCACGTCAGCCCGGAGGCGATATCGCCCGCAGGACGTCCCTGAAAATATCGGACTGCACTCGAAACGCCTGCGGGCTGTAGTCCTGGTAGTATCCTGCGGTCGCCACGACAACGAGATCGAGCTCCGGGACGATGCGAATCGACTGGCCGCCTCGACCGAGCCCGCCAGCCCAGTGGACCTCGCGCCCGTTGACCAGGGAACGGCCGAGCCACCAGAGGTATCCATAAAAAAAGCCACCGCCTCCGGTCGTGGCCTCCAGCCGCGGTGTCATCGAGGCGTCGATCCACGCCTTCGAAACGACCTGGCGGTCGTTCCAACGACCGCCAGCAAGGACAAGCTGGCCGATTTTCGCCATGTCGCGAGGTCGCAGGCGCAATCCCCCTCCGGCATCGGCGTCGCCCTTGACCCGAAGCCACTCGAAGCCGGTGATGCCCAGGGGCTCGAACAAGGCCGTGCGCGCGAATTCGTCGAGGGGAACTCCGGTCGCCTTGCGGACGATGGCCGACACCAGCGTGAGCGCGCCGGTGTTGTAGAAGAACTGTTGTCCTGGCGGGGCCGTCACTGGAAGACTGAGGACGTAACGACACGGGTCCGGCGCCATGTGCATGCGCCCCTCGTCGTTGTCGCCCTCGTTGTCGGGCACCGCCTCCACCCACTTCAGGCCAAGCGACATGGTGAGCGCGTGCGCCAGCCGGAGGCGGTCCGTCTCGGCGGAACGCAGGTCCGCGAGCTCGGGGAAGAAGCTCAGGATCGGTTCGTCGACGCTGCGTATCAGTCCGCGATCGATCGCGATCCCGAGGGCGAGCGAGGCGACGCTCTTCGAGACCGACTTTATGTTGTGCAGTGTATCGGCGTCGAAGGCGACACTTTCGACCCGGCGGCCGTTGATCTCGTCGGAACCCTTGAAGTACCGCTCGAACACCAGCTTGCCGCCCCGTGCGACCAGGACGGCGTGCACGTTGGCGCCCGAAGCCACGAGGCGATCGGCCATCCGGCACAGCGCACCGCGATCGATGAGCTTGTCGTCATTGGCGGAGGCGACGGGCCAGCCATCGTCCCGCGCGGCCGGAACACCGCAGCCGTCGGGCGGGGCCGCGTACACCGGCAAGGCGGTGAGCGGCGCCAGTGCAGCTCCGCCGAGAAATGAATTGAACCGGCGCCGCTTCATTCGATTCTCCGTTCACACATCTTGCCGCCAGCCGAGTTTCATCACCTAGCGGGCAACCTGCTTCCAATGAGTCCACGGCCTAGAGCAATAGTCGTTCAAATTTAATAACCTCTAAGGAGCGGCCGAGTTGCGCGGAGTAACCTCCGCGCTTTGGTGGGAACCACCTCGATGTTGCCGACCCTTCGAGACGCATCGCTGCGCGATGCTCCTCAGGGTGAGGCGTGTGTGTTCAAGCCAGCCTAAGATCATCCCGCTCTAGACGACGCCTGGCAGAACGATCTCGGTGATGATGGCATCGTTAACTCGTCGCTGTTCCGTCCCGGGCTTGTAATAGTTGCCGCAGTTCTGCGCGACGACGAGGTCCAGCGCGGGAAAGAGGTACAGGCGCTGGCCACCCCAGCCGATGCCGCCGACCCAGCGTTCCAGCCGCTGTGACTGCGCAGGGGCCGAAGCGCCGAAATACCAGTGATAGCCATAGCGGCGGCCGTCCTCGAGCGTGATCGCCGGGGTCAGGGAACGTTTCAACCAATCACGCGGCACGATCGGATCGCCGTTCCACAGCCCACCGGCCCGCACGAGCTCGCCAATTTTCAGGAGATCGCGCGGCAGCAGGCGCAGTCCCGATGCGGCGCGATATTCGCCATCCGGGCCTTTCGCCCAGTCGACGGGACCGAAGCCCATGGGTTGGAACAGGACACGGCTGCAATAGGCCAGCAAGGGCTCGCCGGTGCCCTTGGCGATCAGGCGTCCCAGCAGCGCGGTGGCGCCGCCGCAATAAGTCCATTTCGCGCCCGGCTCGGCCACCATCGGCCGCTCCAGGATGAAGCGGTAACGGTCGGGGGCTGCCTCCATCGCATTCTCGGCGTTGCGCGGGTCGCCGTAGGGGATCGTAAGTTCGTCCCACTCGAAGCCGAGCGTCATGCTGAGCGCGTGATGAACGGTGAGTTGATCGCGGCCGGGTTGGCTCGCAAGGTCGGCATATTCGGGAAATTGCTCATACAGTTTCGCTTCGGGTGGCGGGACCTTGCCGGCCGCGAGCGCAATGCCATAGGCAAGACCGACCACGCTCTTGGACACCGAACGCAGATCGTGCGGTACGTCCGGGCCGAAGACGACGGTGCCGAGCGGCGCGCGGCCTTCCGCCTCATCCTCGCCCTGCCCGTAGTGCTCGAAGACAAGCTCGCCGCGGTGGCTGACCAGAAGCGCGTGCAGTCCGCTCACCTTGCCGTCGCGTTGAGCTTGCGCCAGGCGCTGAGCCATGGGCTCCAGTGGCGGTCCCGCAAACGCGCGCGGTGATGCGATCAGGCCGACCCCAAGCCCGGCCAGGACGTGCCGGCGGTTGAGGGGCGCCAACAGCATTGGCGTCAATGGTTTGTGCACTTCGTTCTCCTCTCCGGTGGACACAGACGACATCGCAATCGAGTGGTTTATATAACAAGGTACCATGTTATGCAAGGTACCTGTTGTAGCATGATTGCTGACATGCCGGACTCGCTCACTCCTTAGCCCGTGCTACTCCCAGGGGGCGCCTGACAGGCCGGCCCATGGCACCGCGCAATGCACTGCGCAGATTTTTTCGCTCAATGATTCGCTGGTGTCCGCGAAATCGCCTGCAAGCGGTTCGCGCCACGCTTCGGAGCTTGGCGGATTGACGTCGTGGCCCGACAGTCCACGCTGCGAGCCGAGGTATTCATTCGATGAAGACGCTGTTGGTGGCCTACGGTGCGGCGGCGGTGACAATGCTGGGCATGGATGCGGTCTGGCTGGGCGTGTCCGCCGACCTGCTTTATCGGCCCCTGCTCGGCGACATGATATTGCCGGGGTTCCGGCCTGTCCCGGCGATCCTGTTCTATGTGCTCTATGTCGTGGGCATCGTGTTCTTTGCCATCAAGCCCGCGCTCGCGGCCGGGCGCTGGTCCGCCGCGGCGGGCCAGGGCGCGCTGCTCGGCTTCTTTTGCTACGCCACCTACGATCTCACCAATCAGGCGACGTTGAAGACCTGGCCGGCAACCGTGACGATCGTCGATATGGGCTGGGGCACGGTCCTGACCGCGTGCGCGGCGACGGTGGGATACCTCGCGGCGTCAAGGCTTGGGCGGCTGGGCTGACTGCGCCAGCGCGCTGGAATAGCGCAACGCCGCGAACGCGATCAGGGCTGCCACCGACCAGACGCTGAGCGAGACGAAGTTCGCATATTCCGCCGGTGAGAACAGCGTGCTCGCGGCGACCGCCTTGGCGTGCAGCAGCGCGAACCCGGCCAGCGCCAGCCCGACGATCCCCAGCATGACGAAGCGTTCGGATTGGCGCAGCGACATGCCGGCGATCATCGCGCAGGGGCAGAGGAACAATTCGACCCCCGATGCAGCGCCCAGGGCCTGGGCGCTTGCCAGCGTGTTGAAAATGCCGACCAGCGGCAGCATCGCGCGACCGGCGAGCGACGACAGGCGCATGACGGCGGGCACAGCTAGGAAGAAGGGCGTCGAGAAAAAGGTGATATAGGACGCGCCGTGGTCGTCGCCGACCAGCCAGCGGATCGAGAGCGGAAAGAACGGCTGATCGATCGCGACGACGAGGGCGATCAGGTTGCTGGCGGCTGCCAGTGGGTCGTCGGAGTGGATATAGGCCGCAACGTGTCGGGCGATCCTACGCATTTCGCGGACCGGGGAAGAACGCACTGACGCGCTTTTGGTAGTCCGCAAAAGCCGCCCCGCGCGACTTCAACATGTGCGCCTCGAGCGGCGGAATGCCCGACACGTGGACCAACAGCCAGTAGATCAACGCCGGGCCGGCGAGCGCGATCAGGCCGTAGAGATTGTCGGCGGGCAGGCCGACCGCCATCACGGGATAGGAAAACCACGCCAGCCATTCGAAGAAATAGTTGGGATGGCGCGAGTAGCGCCACAGACCGATCTCGCAAACCGCGCCTTTGGCGCCGGGCGATCCTGCAAATCGGGCCAGTTGCGCGTCGGCTGCCGCTTCGCCGAGAACCGCAACGGCCAGGATTGCGAGGCCGAGGGCATCGCCCCAGCCGAGCGGCGCGGTATTGCGGGCGGCGACGAGAACGCACAGCACCAGCACGAATGCCGCCGCCGCCTGGACCTGCAGGAAAAGGAACAGGCGGAAGACGAAGTTGGCGCCCCATTCCTCGCGCAAGGCCTTGTAGCGCGGGTCGTCGCCGCCCCGCAGCGTGCGCCGCACGATGTGAAGGCCGAGCCGCACCGACCAGCCGAGCACGCAGGCGGCAACCAGCATCTGGCGCGCCGTCGGCGCCTGCTGACCTGCAATCGGGGCAAGAGCGCCAGCGGCGCCTACGACGCCCACGGCGAACGACCAGATCGCGTCGACCCAGCCGGACTGGCCGGTCCGAAGCTGCACGGCCCACGCGCCCGTCATGATCAACGCCAGCGCCACCGCGGCGGAACAGACAACGACGACGATCATCCCGCCTCCCGTAGGAAATCTACCTCCCTACATACGATCATCCCGGCAAACGGATTGATCTCCGCTTTGGGTCATGAACCGAAGTGACGGTCTGTCAACATCATGTCCGGTCTCCCCCGGATCAGAAGTCATCCTCGGGGCCCGCCGGTAGGAGTCGAAAGGTGCCCGGAGCCGACATGCCGTCCCGCGGCGCGGCTTCCCGCCGTTCCAACCGCGCCGTCGATCACGGCCGCTGTGCCGATTGCCACAGGCATCAACTGCGGTGCAGACTTCGAGCGATGCTGAAGGCCCCGAAAGTTGGCTTCGCGGGGCCTCGGATCGGATCAGTCGCCGCGGAAGACGGCTTCCATATTGTTGCCGTCCGGATCGAGAACGAAGGCGGCGTAATAGCTCGGCCATCGCAAACCCGGCGAGCCATTGTCGGTCCCGCCAGCCTTCAGAGCGGCGGCATGGAACGCGTCGACTTGCGAACGGCTCGTGGCTGCAAAGGCGGTGTGCTGCTTGACCGAGTGCGGATGAAAGCGATCGATCCAGAATACCGGATAACCAACCCCGTAGCCGATGCCGTCCGTTCCCAACGCGTCGGGCATCTGCCTCACTCGGCGCAGGCCGAGCGCACCGAGAGCGGCGTCGTAGAACAACGCGGAACGCTGAACATCGGCAACTCCAATGCCGGTATGATCGATCATCGAATTCTCCCCGGTTAGGTCTCACGCGTCCGCCGACCTGGCCGCCGGCAAGGAGTCAGCTGGGATCGTTACTGCCATGGCGACCGATGCGACGCTTAGCCTTTACGTCAATGAGCCGGTAGCCTCCGGCATCCCCCAGCACCTTCAGGTACATCTCCGATCGGTCGATCGAAACATCGATCGTCTGGACAATTAATACCCCAGGACGACGTGGCCACGAGGGGGCTTGGTTCAGCGAGGGACGGCTTCCGAACCATCCATACGGGCGCGGCCTACGGATGCCTCCCAACCTTGAGCGATCACACCAATCGATCAGATTGCACACAATCTTGTCTTTGTTTCAGATTTCCTTTGGGGTGTGCAATCAGTATTGCCAATATCCCGCTAAACCACCGAAATCGCTCACTTGAACGCATGGCATATGACTTGGATCCGTCGCTCAGGCTCGGAGGTGGTCCAGGATCGAGGCGGTGGGCGGCGTCAACGCGGAGGAAGCGGCATGAGTGCGATTCCTGTTATCGATCTCGCGCAGCCGAGCGCGACGGTGGCGGGTGCCATCGGCCAGGCTTGTGTCGAAACCGGCTTTTTCACCGTGGTCAATCACGGTGTGCCGGCATCGCTGATCGCAACGGTCTATGCCGTCGCCGAGGGCTTCTTCGATCTGCCGATGGCGGAGAAGATGAAAGTCGCGCGTCCGCGGCCTGAGCAAAACCGGGGCTTCATCGCGCTCGGCGCCGAGGTGCTGTCACGATTGGCCGGCTCCGACTTTCCTCCGGATTACAAGGAAGTCTTCACCATTGGGCCATTCGACCTGCCGGCGACCGACTACTACACAGTGCCTGCCGCCTATCCGCACATGGCGCCGAACCTGTGGCCGGAACAGCCGACAGCCTTGCAGCCTGTGCTGCGGGAATACTGGGCTGTCCTGACGAACCTGTCGCACCGATTGCTGCGGCATTGTGCGGTCGCCCTGGAACTGCCTCCCGGTTTTTTCGACGGCAAGGTCGATCGCCAGGCGAGCATGCTGCGCCTGATCGACTATCCGCCCTACAGCGGCGCGGCGCGCCCGGGCCAGTTGCGCGCCGGCGCCCATACCGATCTCAACATGCTGACTGTGCTGCATGCCAACAGTACCGTTGGCGGCCTGGAGGTCCGTGATCGCAACGGCCACTGGATCGCACCGCCGATGCACGCCGATTCATTCGTGGTCAACATCGGCGACATCATGATGCGTTGGACCAATGATCGGTGGGTTTCGACCCTGCATCGCGTGGTCAATCCGCCGGAAGGCAACACGGAGCGCCGCATCTCGGTGCCGTTCTTCTTCCAGGCCAACTACGACACCATCGTCGAATGCCTCGCGACCTGCCGCCCGGCCGATGCCGCGCCCAAATACCCGCCCGTGACCGTGGGCGACTATCGCGCCGCACGATTCGCCGCGACCGCCAACGCATGACACCAAGGCACAGGATGGGGACGCGGCATTGCCCCGCCCGCGGCGACACCCCGCCTTTCCTCGGTGCCGTTCAAGGATCACGCACCAATTCCGTCAACTTGACGACGACGGGCCGGTTGCCAAAGCTGCTGCCCGCGATCGCGTGAAAAGGAGATGCCGGTGCTGCCGCTAGTCCTCTCGTCCGACTCCCACGTCTTCGAACCGCCCGATCTGTGGCAGACGCGCATCGATGCGGCGTTCCGCGATCGGGCGCCGCGGCTGCAACGCATCGAGGGCGCCGACCAGATCGTGGTCGAGGCTGATCAGGTCCTCTCCGGAATCGGCCTGATCTCGAATGCCGGCGCGCGCTTCGAGGCGCCCGAGACCATCTCCGGCCAGGGGCGCCTGGAGGACGTGGAGCGCGGCGGCTACGACCCCGAGCAGCATCTGAAGGACATGGTGCTCGACGGGGTGGCCGGCGAAGTCCTCTATCCCTCGCAGGGGCTCTTCTATTTCAGGATCGCGGACTCGGGCCTGATGTCGGCCATCTTCCGCGCCTACAACGACTGGATCGCCGAGTTCTGCCGCAGCGATCCCAAACGGCTGAAGGGCATCGCGATGATCAACCTGGACGACATCCAGGACGGGATCCGGGAGCTCGAGCGCGCCGCCCGCCTCGGACTTTGCGGCGCCATGATCGCCGAATATCCCCTCGAGCACCGGCGCTACGACCAGCCGGAGTACGAGCCGTTCTGGGCCGCGGCGGCGGCGCTCGGCCTGCCGCTCAGCCTGCACACCGCGACGCGGCGGCAAGGCAAGATCCGCGGCGCCGGCGAGCAGACGCTGCGCGACGCCTCGAGCCGCGCGACCAAGGCGTTCTATCCGGCGCTGTCGATGTGCGACATGATCTTCTCCGGCGTCTTCGAGCGTCATCCGCGCCTCACGCTGGCCATCGTGGAATTCGAGCTGGCGTGGGCGCCGCACGTGCTCTCGACCATGGACTACACCTACCGCGAGCGCCACGGCGAGGCGATCTACCGCTTCAAGGATGGCATGCGGCCGAGCGACTTCTTCCACACCAACGTCGTGCTGAGCTTCCAGGAGGACGCCGTCGGCGTTCGCCTGCGCGACGTCATCGGCGTCGACAACATGATGTGGGGCTCCGACTACCCGCACAGCGAATCGACGTTTCCCGAATCGCAGCGGATCCTGGCCGACATCCTGGCCGGTGTGCCGGCCGACGAGCAGGCCAAGATCGCCGGCGGCAACACCGCGCGCGTGTACGGCTTCGACGTGGCGAAACTCGCCGCCGGCCGGCGGGCCTAGAGGGTCAATTCCAGTACGACCTGTGATAACAAGCCTCCCCTGGCACAGAGGAGTTCTCCCGATGACGATCATCGATTCGCAGGTCCATGCGTACGAGGCGAACACGCCCAAGCGGCCCTGGCACACCGTGCCGAACTGGCCGGCGCACGTCACGGGCGACGAGATGGTCGCGGCGATGGACAAGGTCGGCGTCGACGGGGCGATCTTCATCTCGGCGTTTTCCATGTACCAGTACGACGCCAGCTATGCGGTGGAGGTGGCGCGGGCCCATCCCAACCGGATGGCGATCGTCAAGCCGGTCAACCCGGACGATCCGGCGGTGGCCGATGTCATCGCCGACTGGAAGAAGACGCCGGGCACGGTGGGCATCCGCATCATGATGACGAAGGAGGCGGGCCGCGAGCCTGCCGACCCGGGCCTCGACCGCATCCTGCGCGCGGCGGTGCGGAACGACTTCCCGGTCAACATGCTGTGCTGGGGCAACCTCGACGCCGGCATGGCCATCGTCGACCGCCATCCCGAGACGCGCTTCATCATCGATCACCTCGCCATCCTGCAGCCGCGGGTTCCGCCCGCGCCGCCGCAGCCGTGGGCCGACCTGCCCAAGGTGCTGGAGCTCGCCAGGCGTCCGAACGCGGTGATCAAGGTGAGCGGCGCCTGCACCTTGTCGCGCGAGCCCTACCCTTTCCCGGACATCTGGGACCCGCTTGCCCGCGTGTTCGATGCCTGGGGTTTCAATCGCTGCCTGTGGGGCACCGACTGGACGCGCGCATACGCCGTCGTCAACTACGAGCAGGCGGTGAAGCCTTTCCTCGAGACCAAGCACCTGAGCGACGCCGAGCGGGCCATGCTGATGGGCGGCGCCTGCGCCAAGGCCTATGGCTGGTCGCCGAAGAGGGGCTAGTCCAGCTATCCGGACGCCGCCCCTGCTTGTTTCGACCGCTTCTGAATTCGCCGTGGTGACGCTTGCACCCCAAGCGGACATTGGAGGCTTGACTCTTGTGGCCTATCTCACACGAGGGCGTTGCGCGCGATGACGTTGCGATAGAACGCGGCACTGAGCTTGGGCGTACGCTTCTGCGTCCTGTAGTCGACATAGTGCAATCCGAAGCGGGTCGAGTAGCCGTCGGCCCATTCGAAATTGTCCAAAAGACTCCAGGCGAAGTAGCCGCGCACTGGCACGCCCTCGGCGGTAGCGCGCTGCAACTGGCCGAGGTAATAGCGCAGGAACATCACGCGATCGAGGTCGTAGATCTCCCCGTCGGCGGCCGGCTCGTCCGCGGACGAAGCGCCGTTCTCGGTGATGTAGATTTCTTTCACGTTCCACAGGGTCGCCACGTGGCGCGGCGCCCAGTAGAGCGTCCCCGGTCCGAAGGTCAACCAGCGCGATTCCATGTGCGGATAGGAGCGCGGCAGAGGGATCGCCGCATAGCCGGGCGCCGCGTCGATCGCCCGGACATAGGCGTTCGGCTCGTAGACATTGATGCCGACCATATCGACCGGCGTCGAAATAGTCTTGAGCTCGTCGGTCGTGAAGCGCGGCGCGTCGGCGCCGGCGGCCGCCAGGTAGGCGTCGGTGTACCGCCCCTCCAGCATCACGGTGAGGTAGGGTGCGTTCATCTCGCGTGTCGCCAGCTCGGCGGCACGGATGTCCTGCGGCGTCTCCAGCGCCGGCAGGCCCGTCAGGATATTCTCCGCCATTCCCACCTTGACGCCGCCCCGGCCGTGCGCGCGCACGGCCTGGACGGCAAGACCGTGGCCGAGCACGGCGTGGTGTCGCGCCTGGTTCAACCGCGCCTTCGGCAGGGCGAGTCCGGGGGCGAACAGGCCGTTGCCGTAGCCCATCTCGATGAACGTGCGGATCTCGTTCGTGGTGAAGAAATTGCCGACGCGGTCACTGAGCTTGGCGGCTGTGAAGCCCGCATAGGCGGCGAAGGCCTCCGCCGTGTCGCGCGATTCCCAGCCGCCGCGATCCTGCAGCACTTGCGGCAGGTCCCAATGATAGAGCGTGGCGAAGGGTTCTATGCCGTTGGCCAGCAACTCGTCGACCAGCCGGTCGTAGAACGCCAGGCCCTTCGGGTCGGGCAGTCCGCGACCCTCCGGGAACAGGCGTGGCCACGCGATCGAGAAGCGGTAGGTCGTGACGCCCAGCGCCTTCATCAGCGCAACGTCTTCCTTGTAGAGGTGATAGTGATCGCAGGCGACGTCGCCGTTGGTGCCGTCCAGAATCTTCCGAGGCAGCCGGCAGAACGTGTCCCAGATGGAGGGGCCCCGACCGTCCTGCTGCGCGGCGCCCTCGATCTGATAGGCCGACGTAGCCGTTCCCCAGCGGAAGCCTTCGGGGAAGGCTGCGGTCCGTTGCGGCTCGTCCGCCATCGCAATCTCCTGCTTCGATGCCAACGCCCCGAGGGTCAAAGCCCCGAGGGAGAACCCGCGGCGGGTGAAGCTGGAAGACGTCACCACGCCCAGACCGTGTGACGTCGCGTCTGCGCTCCAGGAGGCGGATATGTCGGAGGTCGGCCGATCATCGGCACTGAGCCTAGCAGAGCGCGAGCCGTCGCGTCAGCGCTACCCTCTGCGCCGCACAACGCAGGGCAACAACGAGTTTGCCGCCTGCGCCGCTGCCGCCGGAATAGTCGCGTCCGGCCCCGTGCCGCGCAGCAGGGATTGTCGCCATGGCCGAACGGGTCAGAAAGATTGAGTTTTCCGCCTGATGGCCAGTCGATGAGGCCAGTCAATGACGCGCCGACGCAGGTCCGCTTTCGGATGAGAATCGACACCAATTGCGCAAGGCATCCTCTGGAGCTGATCCGGTGACTGGCAGCCCAAATTCACCCGAGATAGCCGGAAACGCCGTCCCACAATAATTTCAACGCCGTTACGATCAGCAAGCCGTAACAGGCCCGATAAATCTGACGCTGGTCCAGCGTGCCGTGAAGCCGCCAACCCAGCCGCACGCCGGCGGGAATGGCGAACAGGCAAACCGCCATCAATGTCCAGACATCGGCGGTCGGTTTCACCAGGAGCAGCCATGGCACCGCCTTGGTCGCGTTGCCAACGGTGAAGAACAGGCTGGTCGTTCCCGCGTAGATCTCCTTGCTGAGGCCGAGCGGCAGCAGATAGATCGCCAGCGGCGGCCCGCCCGAATGCGCCACCATGGTGGTGACTCCCGAGGTAAGGCCGGCAGCGATCGCCTTCGGCGTCGAGCGCGGGCGGCGCGTCACCTCCGCACCTCGGGCGAGCCAGAGACCGACAAAGAGCAGAGTGATCGCGGCCATCATGATGGCGATGGCTCGATGGTCGAGGAAGCGGAACACCAGGTAGCCAAACCCGATGCCGATCACGAGCCCCGGCAGGAGCAACACGAGATCCGGCTTCGACCAGGTCGACGGCTTCCAGTAGCGCAGTGCGTACAGGTCCATCGCGATGAACAAGGGCGCGAGCAAGCCACCCGCCGTGACCGGGTCCATCACAGTCGACAGCAGCGGAATGCCGACGATGGAGAAACCGCCACCGAACGCGCCCTTCATGAAGCAGATCAGGAATACGCCGGCAAAAGCGATCAGGATCGTGGCACCGGTCAGTTCCATGCCGCGGCTCCCACATTCGGCGCGCGCCGGCGACCGCCGGCGCGTCCGGTCACGCGGACTCGGAAGGCCCGCGCCATCTCTTCGCCCGGTCGGGTGATGAGACCGCGGACCGCCTGTTCGATCTGGCTCCGCGCGAGGCCGATGTCGCGTAGCGCGCAGTCATCGAAATCGCGAAGCCTCGCAATGGCGGCGCGACGGACGAAATAGTCCGCGATCCCGTCGTAGCAGCCGTTGAGCAGCCGAGAAGCTGCGCCGGATATCTTCGTGACCGCAGATTGGCCGATGGTCGGATGGCGTGCAGACATTCTGATCTTCCGTGCAATCCGGTTGATCTCGGATAAATAATCCGACATAAACTCGGTGCAATCAAAACATTGCTCTCAGTGCAATAATGTCAAAAGCCGAATATCTGAAGCTGGCCAACTCGCTTGCCACAGAAATTGCCGACGGCACTCTGAGGCCGGGGGAGCGCCTGCCGCCGCAGCGCAGCTTTGCCTATGAGCACAAGATCGCAGCCTCGACGGCCAGCCGCGTTTACGCCGAGCTGTTGCGCCGCGGCCTCGTCGTGGGCGAGGTCGGCCGGGGCACCTTCATCTCGGGCGATGCCAGGCGCGGCGCGGCAGCGCCCGGCGAGCCACGCGGCATCCGGATCGACCTGGAGTTCAATTACCCGATGCTTCCCGGCCAGACCGCGCTCATTGCCAAGAGCCTGGCCGGCCTCGAGAAACCTGCCGCGTTGGATGCCGCGATGAGACAGGCGACCAGCGTCGGAACACCGGCGGTCCGAAGCGTTGCCGCCACGTATCTGGCGCAGGGCGCATGGTCTCCGGCTCCCGAACAGCTTGTCTTCACCGGCAATGGGCGGCAGTCCATTGCCGCCGCCTTGGCTGCGACCGTTCCGCCGGGTGGCCGCTGCGGTGTGGAGGCTTTGACCTACCCCTTCATCAAGGGCATCGCGGCCCGGCTGGGAATTTCGCTGGTGCCGCTGGCGCTGGACGAAGAGGGCGTACGGCCGGACGCCGTGCAGAAGGCGCATCACGAGAGCCGTCTCTCGGCCATCTACATTCAGCCGGCGATCCAGAACCCCTTGGGCATGACGATGAGTTCGGCGCGCCGGGCCGATCTCCTGCGCGCTGTCGAAAAGCTCCAACTCCTGATTATCGAGGACAATGTCTACGGCTTCCTCGACGGTGAGCCGCCGCTCGCCGCCCTCGCGCCGGCCACCTGCATCGTCATCGACAGCCTGTCGAAGAAGGTCGCGCCGGGCCTGACGCTGGGCTTCATCGTGCCGCCGCAGCATTTGCGTGAAAGCGTGATGGCCTCAGTGCGGTCGGGCGGATGGACCGCATCGGGCTTCGCGTTCGCGGCTGCGCAGCGGATGATGAGCGACGGCACCGCAGCCGAGCTCACAAGACTGAAGCGCCTCGATGCGCGCGCCCGTCAGAAACTGGCGGCCGATCGTCTTTCGGGTTTCGAGATCCAGGCCAACGAACAAAGCTATCACCTGTGGCTGGCGCTACCGTCGCATTGGCGCTCGCAGACTTTCGTCGTCGCCGCCGCCCGGCGCGACATTGCGCTGACGCCCTCGACGACCTTCGCCGTCACGCCCGGCCATGCCCCAAATGCGATCAGGCTGGCGCTGGCAGCTCCGACAATGGATCAGCTCGATACCGGCCTGCGCACGGTGGCCGCGATGCTGAATGCCAGGGAGGACGATTTCAATTCGACGGAATGAGCGAGGCTCGCCGTCGCGATGATGAGAACGGACAGCAATTGTCCAAGGCGCGCTCTGCAGCGTTGGACCCAAGGCGGACGCCCGCCCGTGGACGCCCTCCATGATGCGCCTGTCGGTTGGTTTCGGAATGTCTTCCTTGACCTCTTGCGCCCTCAGGGTAGCATCGCCCGGCGTCATGATGCTGACGTCGCGGCTCGAATCGGCTGCATGCCGCCTGGCATCCGCGCCACGCGACGACCCGGGCGCGTCGTGAGGAACTGCACCGCCAGGCGCCGGATGTTCAATACGGGAGAGACACCCATGTCGACGAATGACCTGACGCCGGGGCTCACGGCGGAGATCGTGACGACCGTCGATGACAAGCTGGTGGTCCGGCACATGGGCGGCGACGGCGTGCTGTCCACGCCCTCGATGATCGGACTGATGGAGCGCGCCGGCATCCAGGCCGTCCAGTCGCATCTCCCCGAAGGCCACACCACCGTGGGCTTCGAGGTGAACGTCAAGCATTTCGGCGCCACGCCGAAAGGCAAGAAGGTCACGGTCCGCGCCGAACTGCTCGAGGTCGATGGCCGCAAGCTCCGCTTCAAGGTCGAGGCGCACGACGAGGACAAGAAGGTGGGCGAAGGCACGCATCGCCGCGCCATCATCGCCATTCAACGCAAGGATTGATTTTTCAGCATCGGCACGGCCGACCGACATCTGCTATTCGGGGCGAACAGCGACGCTTACAAGCGCGCACGGACCTGCCGCCGCTCTTCCCGCAGCGCGATCCGTTCCTGCGCTATTCTTGCCGGACACTACTGACAGAGGGTGATGCCGTGATAGTCAAACAGATCTGGACCGCCAACGCCTACCGCAATTTCAACTATCTGATCGCCTGCAGCGAAACCGGCGAGGCCCTGGCCATCGACCCCCTGGATCATGAAAAGTGCCTGAAGGCCGCCAAGGAAGAAGGCTGGGAGATCACCCAGATCCTGAACACGCACGAACATCACGACCATACCGGCGGCAACGAGGCCGTGGTGGCGAAAACCGGCGCGAAGATCCTGGCGCACAAGAATGCCAAGGACAAGATCGCCGGCATGGCCCGCGGCCTGGGCGCGGGCGACGTCGTCAAGGTCGGCAAGACGGTCGAGCTCGAGGTGATGGACACGCCAGGCCATACGATGTGTCACGTGTGCCTGCGCTCGCACACCGACCAGCCGGCGCTGTTCTGCGGCGATACGCTGTTCAATGCCGGCGCCGGCAATTGCCACAATGGCGGTCATCCGAACGAGCTCTACAAGACGTTCGACGAGCAGCTCGCCAGGCTGCCGCAGTCGACGATGATCTATCCGGGCCACGACTACATCGAGAACAATCTGCGTTTCACGTTAAATCGCGAGCCCGACAACAAGAAGGCCCAGCAGATGCTCGACAAGCTCGCGGGGCAGGATCCCAACAGCGCATACGTATCGACGCTCGAAGTCGAAGGCGAGATCAACACGTTCTTCCGCCTGACCAGCCCGACGGTCATCGCGAAATTGCGCGAAGTCCTTTCCCGAATTGCCCGAGAAGCCCGACCAGCGCACGGTGTTCCTGAAGCTCCGCGAACTGCGGAACTCGTGGTGAATACTGTCCAGAGCTGCGGACTGGCCCTGCCCTTCGGGGAACGAGGGGAAGTCCCGGTAGCGCGACGAACACCCATCGACCCGAGGTGAGGACAATGACCGACCGACGCAACATCGATCCCCAGGAATGGGAGCTGCGCTGCGACCTCGCGGCGGCCTACCGCCTGTTCGCCCGCTTCGGCATGGACGACCTGATCTTCACCCACCTGTCGGTGCGCCTGCCGGGCAAGGACCACCGCTTCCTGCTCAACCCGTTCGGCTACCTGTTCGACGAGATCACGGCGTCGAGCCTGATCGCCGTCGATCCCGAAGGCCACGCCATCGAGACGCTCGACGAGGCCAGGATCAACAATGCCGGCTTCACCATCCATTCGGCGGTGCACATGGCGCGCGACGATGCGCAGTGCGTCATGCACAGCCACACCACGGCCGGCATGGCGGTGGCGGCGCAGGAGCAGGGCCTGCTGCCCCTGAACCAGATGTCGATGCAGTTCTTCGGCCGCACCAGCTACCACGACTACGAAGGCATCGCGCTCGACCTCGACGAGCGCGATCGCCTGGTGCGCGACCTCGGCGACAACAACGCCATGATCCTTCGCCATCATGGCCTGCTGACCACCGGCCGCACCGTCGGCGACGCCTTCTACGAGATGTACTACCTCGAGCAGGCCTGCCGCCTGCAGCTCGCCGCCACGCAGGGCGGCCAGAAGGTGGTGGTGCCGCCGAACTCGGTGGCCGAGCACGCCGCCCGCCAGTTCGAGAGCTTCGAAAGCAAGGGCCAACGCCCGTGGACGGCGCTCAAGCGCCGGCTCGACCGCGAAAGCCCCGATTACGCGACTTGATGCCGGCCGCCTTGGTGGTTCGAATTGCTACTCGGCGGAGACGCGCGCGGCGGTCGCAATCGCCGGCGCGTCGTGCCTGCTGTCGATCTCATCGAAGGTGCGGCCCTGGGGCTCGAACCCGAACGCCCAGAACCCGATCACGCCGAGGAGATACCACGCGGCGAAGTAGCTCAGCGCCGGGCCGAGCATGACGAGATTGGGCGCGGCGGGCTTGATCAGATCGCCCGCACCCATGATCAGCGCCAGCCCGAGCGGGCCGAGGAACTTGCCGCAATTGCCCACGCCGTAGCTCAGGCCCATGCCGCTGGCGCGCAGCCGGGCCGGCCAGATCTCCGCCATGTACGGCCCGACGACGGTGTAGACGGCGCTGCCGAAAAAGCTTTGCGCCACGATCAGGATGTAGAACAGCGAGGCGCCGGCGACATAGACGTCGTGCAGGTAGCCGGCGAGCACCATCAGCACCGCCGCCAGCACGCAGTAGATCGTGCCGGAGCCGCGGCGCCCCAGGGGTTCGATCAGCGCGGTGATGCTCAACCGCCCGAGGATCCCCGCCAGGTTGACGAATATCATCAGGAATGCGGCGTGCTCCGGGGTGATCTTGGGCACCAGCACGAGCACCAGCAGGGTCGGTCCCCACAGCCCGAGCGAGGCGCCGCCGGTCTGGGTCAGGCCCGTGAGACACCCGGCGGCGACCAACCGCGGATAGTGAAACAGCTCGACCCAGCGCGTCTTTTTGACCACGGGTATCGTGCTCGGCAAGACGATCTCCTGGGGATCGATCATCAGGGCCCAGGCGAGCGATCGTCGCGCTTCTTCAGGACGCCCCTTGAGCAGCAGCCAGCGCGGTGATTCCGGCACCCACCAGCGGATCATGAACACCAGGACCAGCGGCACCAGCCCGACCAGGAACAAGCCGCGCCAGCCGACGATCGGCAGGAGCTGCCAGGCCGCGAGGCCGGCCAGCATGCTGCCCCCCGGCAGCAGCGTCGTGATGAGCGCACTGACCCAGCCGCGCTTGTAGGCAGGGATGAATTCCTGCACCAGCGGCAGGTCGATCGTGAAAATGCCGGCATTGCCGACGCCGACGAAGAAGCGGAAGAACATCAGGAAGAGCCAGCCCGGGACGAAGCCGTCCTGTCCCGGCGTGAAGACCATGACGCCCGTGGCGAGCGAGATGGTGATCGCCGAAAGTATGAACACCGTGCGGCGGCCGATCCTGTCGCCGAGCCAGCCCCAGAAGAAAGCGCCAGGAACCGCGCCGAGACCGGAAGCAAGCAGGATTCCGCCGCCCTCCCAATAGGTCAGCGACCATTGCTTGGTCAGCGCCGCGGTGACGTATCCGATCAGGAAGAAATCAAAGAAATCGAGCAGATCTGCCAGGTTCGCCGTGCAGATCAGCTTCCACTGATTTGTCGTCAGCCTCTTCTGTCGTTCCAGGAGCTCGATCATGACGTTTGCCTCCGCTGGCCGGCGGATGGCGACATGAACGCTGCGCGACGCTCTTCCCTGTTATGCGTGACTTGTGACTATGCGTGACTGGTACCGTACTGCTCAACCGTCCATCGGTGGCCGCTACCGCCAGCGACGTCGAGCGTAACAACGCGCGGGACCGCCAGCAAGAACACTTCGCGGTGGGCGTCGGCCATCCGCGACGTGTCCCCCTGAAGGTGCGCGTCCTCCCAACCACGTGCGGAGCCGCAAAGGCCGAGGGACGTCGCGCTCGCCTCGTGAGCGCGCGGTCTGGAAGACTACGACCCCAACTGCTTGCTGGCGATCGCCGCCCCCTGGGCCAGCGTCTCGAGCTTGGCCCAGGCGATCTGCGGATGGACGCGGCCGCCCAGGCCGCAGTCGGTCGAGGCGATGACGCGCTCGCGGCCGACCAGGCCGGCGAAGCGGCCGATGCGCTCGGCGACCAGCTCGGGATGCTCGACCACATTGGTGGCGTGGCTCACCACGCCGGGCAGGATCAATTTGTCGTCAGGCAGCCTGGTGTCGCGCCAGACGCTCCATTCGTGCTCGTGGCGCACGTTGCCGGCCTCGAAGGAGTAGGCGCCCGCGTCGATCTTGAGCATGACATCGACGATGTCGCGCATGGGGATGTCGGTGGTGTGCGGCCCGTGCCAGCTTCCCCAGCACAGGTGAAAGCGGATGCGGTCCTTCGGCAGGCCGCGCAGCGCATGGTTCAACGCCTCGACCCGCGGCATGGTGAACCTGCGGTACTCCTCGGCCGTCGGCTCGGGATTGATCTGGTCGAAGTTCTCGGCGATCGCCGGATCGTCGATCTGCAGGATGAGGCCGGCCTCGACGATCGCCTTGTACTCCTCGCGCATCGCCTCGGCGCAGGCGAAAACGAATTCCTCGTCGCTCTTGTAGTGATCGTTGCCGATGCGCGAGGCGCTGCCCGGTCCGATCGAGGTCATGAAACCCTCGGCGACGCCGTTGGCGGCGAGCGCTGCCTTGAAGTTGGCGATGTCGGCGGCGATGGCTGAATGGCCGGTATAGCTGAGCGGCGCCACGCAGACCGGCCAGTCGGTGGCGCGCGGCCCCGTTGAGACGCCGAAGTCGCGATCGCCGTAGGCTTCGGCGAAGCGCAGGCGGTCGCGCCGGTCGCCGAAGCTCGACAGCACGACGTTGCCGGGGCTCGAGCGCCGCACCGGGAAATCGTAGAGGCCGAGGCCGGTCACCTTGAGGCCGCCCAGGCGCGTGAAGGAATAGCTCCACCAGGCGCGGTAGTTGACCTTCGAGCCCATCGACTTGCCGTACTCGCCGTCGCCCGGCACGGCGATGCCGGCGGCCACCTGGCGGCGCACGACGTCGCTCACCGCGGCGCTGAGCGATTTCTGGAACGCCGCCTCGTCGACCTTGCCGGCCTCGCGCTGGTGGTTGGCGTCGATCAGGGCGTCGGGTCGCGGCAGGCTGCCGGCGTGGCTGGTCAGGATGCGATCGCTGCTGCTCAGCATGTCAGCGCCCCTTGAACTTGGCGGGCTTGCGCTTCTCGGTGAAGGCCTTGGCGGCTTCGTGGAAATCCTCGGTGAGGTAGAGCCTCTCGGGCGCGGTCTGGAACATCACGTCGCGGCTCAGCTGATCCATGTAGCGCCGTCGCATGCGCACGGTCGAGCGCACGCTGAGCGGCGGATTCTTGATCACCTGTTCGGCGAGATCGCGCGCCACCTCGAGATACTTGCCCTTGGGCGCCACGCGATTGATCAGGTTGGCCTTGAAAGCCTCCTCGGCGCTGAAGAAGCGTCCGGTGAGGGCCGCTTCCATGGTGAAGGCGCCGCCGCCGCGATAATGCATGAGCGCCCAGTATTTGCCGGCGCCCAGCCCGCGCGAGGTCTCGGTGATCTGGAACTGCGTGCCCTCCTCGGCCACGATCAGGTCGCACTCCAGCACGATGCCGACCGAGAGGCCCAGCACGTAGCCGTGCGCGGCGGCGATCACCGGCTTCCAGTTGACCGCCTTGGTCAGGAGGTCGGAGGAATGCGTGCCCCTGCCCTGCGGCCCGCCGAGCTTCAGGAATTCCTCGCGGCTGCGCAGCTGGCGCTGCTGGACGTCGGCGCCGCTCGAGAAGGCGCGGCCGGTGCCGTGCAGGATGGCGATGTGCGCCTCGTCCTCCGTGTCGAAGCGATGCAGCGCGTCGCCCAGCGCCCCCACCAGCTCGTCGCTGAAGGCGTTGAGCTTCTCCGGCCGGTTGAGCGTCAGCGTGACGACCTGGCCGTCCCGCTCATAGTTCACGAGCGCCATCGTTTCCCTCTTCGGTATTTTCCTGACAGCCATCGTAGGACGGCGGGCGGCCGGACGCCATTTGCCGCAGACGCCGGACGTGCCATGCTATTCGCGTGGCGGACCAGACCACGAAGAATGAAAGCGGGAGTGGAACATGCCCAAGCTGCTGGCGGCGGCGAGCGCCGCGCTCATGTCACTCGTCCTGTCGACCAGTCCCGGGAGCGCCCAGAAGAAATACGATCCGGGCGCGTCGGATACCGAGATCAAGCTCGGCCAGACCATGCCCTATAGCGGGCCGTTGTCGGGCTTCATCACCTTGGCCAAGGCCGAGATCGCCTACTTCCAGATGATCAACGACACCGGCGGCGTGAACGGGCGCAAGATCACCATGATCTCGCTCGACGACGGGTTCAGCCCGCCCAAGACGGTCGAGCAGACGCGCCGCCTGGTCGAGCAGGACCAGGTGCTGGCGATCTCCGGCTCGCTCGGCACGTCGACCAACGCGTCGGTGCAGAAGTACCTCAACACCAGGAAGGTGCCGCAGCTCTTCCTGGCGACCGGCGCCAGCCGCTGGAACGATCCCGAAAACTTCCCCTACACCATGACCTTGACGCCGATCTACACAGGCGGAGGCGCGCATCTACGCTGCCTACATGCTGAAGGAGGTCAAGGATCCCAAGGTCGCGGTGCTCTACCAGAACGACGATTTCGGCAAGGATTTCCTGAAGGGGTTCCGCGACCGGCTGGGCGATAAGGCGTCGGCGATCGTCGTGCGCGAGGTGAGCTACGAGGTGACCGACGCCACCGTCAATTCGCAGATCATCGATCTCGCTTCGACCAAGGCCAATGTCTTCCTCAATATCTCGACGCCGAAATTCGCCGTGCAGGCGATCCGCAAGGCCCATGAGCTGGGCTGGAAGCCATTGCAGTTCATCGACAATCCGGCCGCCTCGATCGGCATCGTCATGCGGCCGGCCGGCATCGAGGCCTCGAAAGGCATCGTCTCGGCGGCGTTCGTCAAGGATCCGACCGATCCGCAGTACCAGGACGATCCGGAATTCCAGACCTGGGTGGCGTGGATGAAGAAGTACTATCCCGCGGGCAGCCTGGAGGATCCGCAGAACGTGGTGGGCTATGTCCAGGCGCAGGCCATGGTGCAGGTCCTGAAGCAGTGCGGCGACGAGCTCACGCGCGAGAACGTCATGCGCCAGGCCGCCAACCTCAAGGACTTCCATCCCGCCATGCTGCTCAAGGGCATCAACATGAACACCAGCCCGACCGACTACCAGCCGATGGAAGAGATGTTGCTGCAGCGCTTCACTGGCGAGCGCTTCGAGGTGTTCGGCGAGCTTTTGAGCGCCCGACAGAACTGAAACCGCGACAGGAGTTATCGCAAATGGCCAAGCGCAAGAGCATCAACTATCCGGGCTTCAAGCACGAGAACCCGATCCCCAATGCCAGCCGCATCGGCAGCATCCTGATGTCGAGCATCATCAGCGGCCGCGATCCGGAGACCGCCAAGATGCCACCCGAGCTCGCCGACCAGGTCGAGCAACGTCTTCAAGCAGATCAGGCTCTGCGTCGAGGCCGCGGGCGGCAGCGTCGACGACATCATCAAGGTGAATTTCTGGATGAAGGACCCCGCCACCGGCCGCGCCGCGCTGAACGGCGAATGGTCCAAGATGTTTCCCGACCCGGAGTCGCGGCCCGCGCGCCACACGCTGGCGCTCGGTGGCAACAATCCCAACCATCTCACCTGCGACTTCACGGCGGTGATCGGGGGTTAGCGAATTCATGCTCCTCTCCCCCTTGGGGGAGAGGCTGGGTGAGGGGGTGTTGCAGGAGACAGCCTTCGCGTTGACCCCCTCACCTAACCTCTCCCCCAGGGGGGAGAGGAACATGAGTATGAGCGGGGCTGGAGGCCCGCGGTCCGGAAAACTAGCGGCCGGGGATCCGGAGGTCGGTGACGGCAGCGCCGACGAAGATCTGGGGTTGCGAGGGCGGTCTTACGCCCATGCGGCGCTCGAGGCTCTCGACGCAGGAGCGCGTCGAGGCGGCGAGTTCGCGCCAGGTCGCGGCGGCGTCGAACTGCTGCAGCAGGCACTGGTCATAATAGGTGTACTGATCGCCGGCGCCGCAGCCGAAGCTCGCGCGCGATGATGCGGCGGCGGTGAGCACGACGCGGTTGGGCTGGCGCATGGCCGGGGTGAGAAAGACGCCGCTGTGGCAGGCCGACACGATCACGACGGTGGGACGCTTGCCGCAGCCGGCATCGAGGGCGCTGCCCAGGGTCGACGGCTGGACCTTGCCCTTGGCGGCGCGCAGGACGACGCCGCTCTCGTCACCGTGACTGGTGATGAAGATCAGGCACGCCTCGCCGCCGCCGCTGCGCAGCGCACTCGACACGTTGGCCGCCGTGGCGACCTCGAGCGACGGACTGGCGACCGGATCGGAGGTCAAGGCCCTGATGTTGCGCACGCCGCGTTCGGAGAGCTTGTCGCGCAGCGCCTCGACGCCGTTGTCGAAGGCGGGGCTGTTGTTTTCGCCGGCGATCAGCACGGCCCGCCAGCGATCGGCCGGCACGGGGCCGGCGACGGGCACGATCGCCTCGTCCGGCGCGCGCACAGCGGTTGGCGGGGCGCTATCGGCGGGGTCGCTCGTACAGGAGGTGGCAAGGAAGAGAACCGCGGCGAGGAGGGCCCGAACGCGTACCAACATGCCCTTCTGCTCCCTTGCTTACTGCGGCCCCCTATTGTGGCCCCCTTACTGCAGCTTCGCTCCCGCGGCGCGCAATGCCATGTCGGCATAGAGCCTGGCCATCTGCTCCTCGCCGAGGTCGCCGCCCGGACCGTACCACATCGACACATGGGTGCACTGGTCGAGCAATGCCATGGCCATCGCCTTGAGGTCGCGGCGACCGTCGATCTGCGGCGGATCGAACAGGCCGCGCTCGACGCCGTCGGCCAGGATGCCGACCACGATGTCGCGGATGGCGCGGCGGCTGCGGCGGATGTCGGCGACGCGTTCGGCGCCCAGCCAGCCGATCTCGCGATTGGCGACCAGCGCCTCGACCCTGAGCCGGCAGTGGCGCACGACGTAGACCCGCACGAAGGCCGCCAGCTTGGCGCGCGGATCGTCGCCCGCCCCCGCCACGGCCTGCTGGCAGAGCCGCTCGAGCTCGGCCTGGGTCGAGGCGATGATGTCGTGCAGCAGCTCGTCCTTGGACTTGAAATGGTTGTAGAGCGCGCCTTGCGTCAGGCCGCAGGCCTTCATGATGTCGCGCACCGTCACCACCGGATAGCCACGCTCGGCGAACTGGGCGAAGGCCGCCGCGCGGATCGCCTCGACCGGCGGACGCTGCTCGCGCTCGGCAACGATCGGCACCGGAGGCACCGCCCGTACCGGCTTGCGCTTGACGGTCATCGCATACCTCCCGCCAGGCCGCCGGCGATCTTCCAGGCGAGCTCGGCGGCGGGCCGCACGAGCTTGCCCGATTCGGCGGCACGAACATTGGCCGCCGTGCCGTCGAGCGCGCGCGCATAGACGCCTTGGCGGATGCACGACACGCGGAAGAGATTGTAGGCCATGTAAAATTCCCAGAGCGCCGGGTCGGGCACGGCGCGTTTCGACAAATCGCAATAGTAGGCAACCATCTCCTGCTCTGTGGGCAAACCCACAGCCGCGAGATCATGGCCTTCGAGGCCGCCCCAATCCTTCGGCGTGCGCCACAGCATGCAGAGGTAGGAGAGCTCGGCCAGCGGGTCGCCCAGGGTGGAGATCTCCCAGTCGATGATGCCCAGCACGCGGGGCTCGCTCGGATGGAAGATCATGTTGTCGAGCCGGTAGTCGCCATGCACCAGCACCGTCTCGTCATTGGCCGGCAGATGGGCGGGCAGCCAATCGAGCAGACGGTCCATCGATTCGATCTTCTCGGTCTCCGACGCCTTGTACTGCTTGCCCCAGCGCGAGATCTGGCGCGCCACGTAGCTGCCGGGGCGGCCGAAATCCGCCAGGCCAAGGGCGGCGTAGTCGACGGCGTGCAAGCGGGCCAGGGTCTCGAACTTGGCGCGATAGATCGCGCGCCGGCCCTCCCGGGCGACCTCCGGCAGCAGCGGGTCCCACAGCACCCGGCCGTCGCAATATTCCATGACGTAGAAGGCGGTGCCGACCACGCTGTCGTCTTCGCACAAGGCGTAGGCGCGAGGTGTCGGCACGTTGGTCTTGTTGAGCGCCGAGATCACCCTGAACTCGCGGTCAACGGCATGGGCCGACGGCAACAGCTTGCCGGGCGGCTTGCGACGCAGGACGTAGCGGCGGCCTGCCCCGTCGCTCAGGCGGTAGGTCGGATTGGACTGACCGCCCTTGAACTGCTCGGCCCGAACCGGCGGCACGAAGCCCGCGACGCGTTCCGACATGAAGCGCTCAAGCGACCGCTCATCGAAACGGTGCTTCTCCTGCACCTCCATCGTGCCGATGTAATCCGCCCCTCGTCGCGCCACCCGAAGCCCCTGAATGATCGTTCACTTTGGCCGAGAGTTTGCTCGCCCGTCGGGGCCGGTGCAATAACGACCAAAGGGGAGTTCGGGTGATCGCAGCGCTCTCAGCCTACCCGCCGGCGGTCTGGGCCTTGTTGCTGGGGACCAGCGTGTTGATCGGCCTGCTGGCCGGCCTTCTGGGGGTCGGCGGCGGAATCGTGGCGGTCCCGGTCCTGCTCGACGTCTTTTCGATCATGGGGCTGGGCGAAGCCAACAGCATCGTGCTGGCGGTCGGCACGGCACAGGCCAGCATCCTGATGGCGTCCCTGTCGGCGGTCGTGGCGCATTGGCGTGCCGGTACGATCGACCGTCCCCTGGTTCGCGCCTGGCTGCCGGCGCTTTTCGCAGGCACCTTGCTGGGCCTGGCCTTGAGCATCCTGGCGCCCGCGAAGCTGCTGACGGGCCTGTTCGCCGGCATCGCTGCGGCCCTTGCCGTCAAGATGGCCGCCGGCGAGCGGCTGGTTGTCGGCCGCGCGCCCCCGGCGGGACTGCCCGGCCATCTGCCGCCGTTGGTCGTCGGACTGCTGGCGTCCGCCATCGGTGTCGGTGGCGGAACGCTCAGCACGCCCGTGCTGTCGCTCTTCTCCTTTCCCATCAAGCGGGCGATTGGCGCCGGTGCGCTGTTCAACCTGGTGATCTCCGTTCCGGCCACGCTGTTTTTCCTGACCGCCGATCTCGGCACACCGGGCCGCACCGTCGATGCGCTGGGCGATGTGGCGTTGTTTTGCGTAGCGGCGCTGTCGATCCCTGCGCTCTTTGTCGCGCCCATCGCTGCGCGCTGGTCGGCTCGCGCACCTGTCTCGGTGTTACGCCGATTGTTCGCGCTTTGCCTCGCTATGATCGCCGTGCGCTTGTTGCTGCGGAACTGAATTGGCGCTAGGGCAAAGCGGCGGAATTGTGTTTATCTAGCTCTTGTGCCGGTCCGGGGGTTCGGGCCCAACATGACATCCAAGACTGCGCGTACGGGGAGGCGTCGTTGAATCGATTCCTGAGCAAGGACTTCCTGTCCGGGGTGATGTTCATCATCTTCGGGCTGACAGCTTTGTATTTCGGCAACCATCTGGCGCTCGGAACTCCCGTCCGCATGGGGCCCGGTTACGTGCCCCACAAGCTCGCCTGCATCATGCTGATCCTGGGCGGCATCATCAGCCTCAACCCGCTTTACGACACGGCCACGCCCGCGGAGAAGCGCGCGATCTGGATTCCGGTCGCCGTGGCGGTGATCCTGTTCATCCCGGCGGCGCATTACCTCGTGCCCCTGTTCGACGCCGCGCCCTGGCTGGTCGCCGTGGGCGGCGACTGGTTCCAGCTGCTGGCGGTCGCCGGGCTGCTGGCGCTCCTTCTGCTGGGCGCCCTGCTGCCGATGTACGGCACCGCGCACGCCAAGGCGGGCGCGCTCGAAGGCGTCGAGATGCCGAAATGGAAGCCGATCACCATGGTGACGGTGGGCATCGTCCTGTTCGCCCTGCTGCTCGAACGGACCGGCATGTTTCCGGCGCTGGTGGCGCTGGTGCTGATCGCCTCGCTGGGCGGCGAGGAATTCAAGACGGTGGAGGTGATCGGCAACATCATCGTGCTGACGATCCTGTCGATCCTCGTCTTCAAGGTCGGGCTCGGGATGAACATCTCCGTCATCGAGGGAGTTTGGTGAGATGGACCTCCTGAACAACCTCTTTCTCGGACTCACTGTCGCCGTCAGCATGCAGAACCTGCTGTATGCGCTGCTCGGCTGCATGGTCGGCACGCTGATCGGCGTGCTGCCCGGCATCGGGCCGGTGGCGACCATCGCCATGCTGCTGCCCATCACCTTCCACCTGCCGCCGACCGCGTCGCTGATCATGCTGGCCGGCATCTATTACGGCGCGCAGTACGGCGGCTCGACGACGTCGATCCTGGTCAACCTGCCGGGCGAGGCCTCGTCGGTGGTGACCTGCATCGACGGCTACCAGATGGCCCGCAAGGGCCGCGCCGGCGCCGCGCTGTCGATCTCGGCGCTGGGCTCCTTCTTTGCCGGCACGGTCGGCACGATCATCATCGTGCTGTTCGCCGAACCGCTGACGCGCATGGCGCAGAAATTCGGCCCCGCCGACTATTGCTCGCTGATGGCGCTCGGCCTGGTGGCCGCCGTGGTGCTGGCGAACGGCTCGGTGGCCAAGGCGATCGCCATGGTGTTCCTCGGCCTGCTGTTCGGCCTGGTCGGCACCGACGTCAACACCGGCGCGCAGCGCTTCACCTTCGATATCCCGGAGCTGAGCGACGGCATCGACTTCGCGCCGATTGCGATGGGCCTGTTCGGCATCGCCGAGATCGTGGTCAATCTCGAACGACGAATGGAGAGAACCGGGGCCATCAAGGTGGGCTCGCTCTGGCCCACCCGCGAGGAGATCCGGCGCTCGATCCCGGCGGTCCTGCGCGGCACCGCGCTGGGCTCCATCCTGGGCGTGCTGCCGGGCGGCGGCCCGACTCTCGGCGCCTTCTCGGCCTACACCCTGGAAAAGAAGCTCTCCAAGCATCCCGAGGAATTCGGCAAGGGCGCGGTGGAGGGCGTGGCGGCGCCTGAATCGGCGAACAACGCCGCGGCGCAGACCTCGTTCATCCCGATGCTGACGCTCGGCATCCCGTCGAACGCGGTGATGGCGCTGATGGTGGGCGCCATGATCATCCAGGGCATCCAGCCCGGGCCCGAGGTCATGACCAAGAAGCCGGACCTGTTCTGGGGCATGATCGTGTCGATGTGGATCGGCAACCTGATGCTGGTCATCATCAACCTGCCGATGATCGGCATGTGGGTGAAGCTGCTCACCCTGCCCTATCGCTTCCTCGCTCCGGCCATCCTGCTGTTCTGCTGCATCGGCGCCTACAGCCTGCAGAACAGCACCTTCCACGTCATCCAGGTCGCGATGTTCGGCGTGCTGGGCTACATCTTCGTGCGGCTGGGCTGCGAGGGCGCGCCCTTCCTGCTGGGCCTCGTGCTGGGCCCGCAGATGGAGGAATACTTCCGGCGCGCCATGCTTTTGTCACGCGGCGATCCGATGGTGTTCCTGCAGCGGCCGATCAGCCTCGGCCTCTTGATCACCACGGGGCTGCTGCTGCTGCTGATGGCCCTGCCCAGCATCAAGAAGGCGCGCGAGGAAGCGTTCCAGGAAGAAGAGAGCTGACGCGAGAGAACTGACCCCCAGGAGGAGTCCGTCGATGTCCGACCTGCCCAAGCGTGTGTTGATCGACGAGGAAGGCCCTCGCGAAGGCTTCCAGTCGGAAAAGAAGATGATCCCGGTGGCCGACAAGGTGCGTCTCATCGAGGCGCTGGCGGACACCGGGCTAGGGCGCATCGCCTGCGTCTCCTACGTCAATCCCAAGCGCGTGCCGACCATGGCCGATGCCGAGGAAGTGGCGGCCGCCATCCATCGCAAGCCCGGCGTGCAGTACAGCGCACTGTGGCTCAACCAGCAGGGTCTCGAACGCGCGCTGCGCGGGCCGCTGCACGTCGATGGCGGCGTGCGCGTCACGGCCTCGGACACCTTCTCGCGCAAGAACATCGGCAAGTCGGTGCCCGACGCCATGATCGAGCAGCGCATGTCGCTGAAGACGTTCAAGGACCGCGGCATGCCGGTCGAGTGGGGCATCATCCTGGGCGCCTTCGGCTGCAACTACGAGGGCGAGCTCTCGACCGAGCTGATCCTGCAACGCGTGCAGCTGGCGCTCGACGAGGCCGAGTTGGCAGGCTTCAAGCTGAAAGGCATCAAGCTCACCGACGCCATGGGCTGGGCGACGCCGCAGTCGGTCGAACGGCTGATCGGCGCCATCCGCTCCAAGTGGCCCGAGCTCGAGATCGGCCTGCACCTGCACGATACGCGCGGCACCGGCATGGCCGCCGCCTATGCCGGCCTGCGGCTGGGCGTCACCAAGTTCGATGCCTCGATCGCGGGCCTGGGCGGCTGCCCGTTCGCCGCGACAGACGGCGCGGCCGGCAATATCTGCACCGAGGATTTCGCCTTCATGTGCGAGGAGATGGGCGTCGAGACCGGTCTCGACATCGACCGCTTGATCGAGGTCGCCAAGCTCGCCGAGGAGGTCGTCGGTCGGCCCCTGCCCGGCCATGTCATGCGCGGCGGCACGCTCAAGGCGGCCAAGCAGAAGGCCGCCGGCCAGAAGGCAGCCGCATGAACGCCGAAACCCTCATTCCCAACTCGACCTATGTCGATGTCCCTTCGATTCCCTGGCAGCCGACGCGCTTTCCCGGGATCGATTCGAAGATCCTGATGGAGAACAAGGCGACCGGGATGTCGACGGTCCTGATGCGCTGGGCGCCCGGCGCGCGACTGCCGCCTCACGAGCATGTCGCCCTCGAGCAGACCTACGTGCTCGAAGGCTCGTTCGCCGATCATGACGGCGTGTGCCGCGCCGGCCAATATGTCTGGCGCCGCCCCGGCAGCCGGCACGACGCCTGGACCGACGAAGGCTGCCTGGTGCTGGCCTTCTTCCTCAAGCCCAACACTTTTTTCGATTGAGCGTCGCGCGTCTCCGCTCAAGTTCCTCTCCCCCGCTAGGGGGAGAGGCTAGGTGAGGGGGCAGCGACGTGCGTATCCCCCTCACCCGGCCTCTCCCCCTAGCGGGGGAGAGGAGCCCGAGTCGACGTCGAAAATCCTGAGGTAGACAACCAATGCCAGGCGTTCTCGAAGGTATCCGCGTTCTCGATTTCGGCCGCTACATCGCGGGCCCATTCTGCGGCACCATGCTGGGAGATCTCGGCGCCGAGGTGATCCGCATCGAGAAGCTCGACGGCAGCGAGGATCGCTGGGTGACGCCCGTCGTCGAGGGCGGCGAAGGCGCGATGTTCCTCCAGATGGGCCGCAACAAGCTCGGCCTCACGCTCAACCCGATGAAGCCGGCCGGCCGCGAGATCGTGAAGAAACTGGTCGCGCAGTCCGACGTCGTGATCGCCAACCTGCCCTACGAGACGCTCCAGGAAATGGGCATCGACTACGACAGCATCTCGGCCATCAACCCGCGCATCATCCTCGCCACCACCTCGACCTTCGGCTCGGAAGGCCCCTACGCCACGCGAGTCGGCTTCGACACGATCGGCCAGGCGATGTCGGGCGCCATGTTCCTGTCGGGCGACGGCAAGGTGCCGACCCGCATGAATGCCCCGTTTGTCGATTTCGGCACGGCACTCCTCAACACGGTGGGCGTGCTGGCTGCCCTGATCGAGCGCGCGCAAAGCGGCAAGGGCCAGAAGGTCGAGACGGCGCTCCTCCGCACCGCCATGAACATCACCAACGGCCACCTGATCGAGCAGGCCATGCTCAACCTCAACCGCATCGCCACGCTCAACCGCGGCTTCACCGCCGGCCCCTCCGACACCTACAAGTGCAGCGACGGCTGGATCTACGCCATGACCATCGGCCAGCCGCTGTTCGTGCGCTGGTGCAGGCTGATGGGCGACGAGAGCCTGGCCAAGGATCCGCGCTTCAAGGACGACCTGGCGCGCGGCGACAATGGCGAGACTCTGTCCGAAATCATGCAGAACTGGTGCAACACGCGGACGGTGAAGGAGGCGCTCGAGGCGCTGGAGGCGAACCGCATTCCGGCCGGCCCGGTCTACACGCCGCAGCAGACGCTGGACGATCCCCATATCCAGCACGCCAAATTCTTCCACGGCATGGAATATCCGGGCGCCGCCAAGCCAGTGCCAATCGTGCAGGAGCCGGTGAAGCTCTCGCGCACGCCGCTCACGGTTCGCCGCCGCGCGCCCACGCTGGGCGAGCACACGGACCAGATTTTGCAGGAACTCGGTTATGAGCCTGCCACGATCAAAAAGTTGCGCGCGGACCGGGTGGTTTGATCCAGAAGTTACGGATGATCTAAAAGCCTTTCGCAGCGTATAGTTGAGGGTGCGGGGTTTGGGGGTCTAATGCGCAGGCAATTGGCTGCGGCTGTCATCGCAAGCGTTCTCGGTTCGACTTCGGTATCGGCGGCGAACGATTTTCCTTACGGCCAGACTCTGGCCTTCACCGTCTATCGCAACGGCCAGGAGATCGGCCGCCATACGCTTTCCTTCGCGCAGGACGGCGCCAATCGCGTCGTGACGGTGGCGATCAATCTTGCCGTCAAGGCGATGGGCATCACCGCCTACCGCTACGTCCACGCCGACAAGGAAGTGTGGAACGGCGACACCCTGCAGGCGCTCGATTCGCAGACCGACGACAACGGCAAGAAGTACAAGGTGCACGTGCAGCGCGGCGCCAAGGGCCTGACCGTCCACCGCGAATCGCCGCCCGATGCCTTCAACGCCTCGACCGCCGACCAGGGCCTGCAGCCGCCGACGTTCGAACATGAGACCCTGCCGGCCGACATCCTGCCGACATCGCATTGGAACATCGCCCAGGTGAAGCGATCCGACCTGCTCAACACCCAGTACGGCACCCAGGCTCACGTCCAGATCACGCCGATGGGTCGCGAGCCGGTCAAGACGTCGAGCGGCGCCACCATCGAGGCGACGCGCTATCACTATACCGGCGACATCCGGATGGATCAGTGGTTCGACGACCGCGGCCGCTGGGTCAAGGGCACGTTCGCGGCGCCCGATGGCTCGACGGTCGATTACGTCCTGCAGGAATGAGCCCCGCCGACCGCTTTGCACGACTGCCCGACCTCCTCGCCGCCGACGCCGACCTGCGCCGCCGCGGTCGCTGGCTCAGCACCGACTGCCGGATCGATATCGGCGCCGAGCCCTTTTACCTCGCCATTCGCGACGGCGCTTTGGGAACATTGGAGCGCGGGCCGCGCCTGATGCGCGCCGTGGCGTTCTCGATCCGCGCCACCGACGAGGCCTGGCGGCAGCATTGGCGCAGGATGCCGGAGCCCGGCTGGCACGACCTGTTCGCCCTCACCAAGCGCGGCGCCGCTTCGATGGAGGGCGATCTGCGACCGCTGTTGCAGAACCTGCAGTATTTCAAGGACCTGCTGGCCCTGCCGCGCCGCCTGCCGGAGGAGAACTGAGCCATGGCGCCTCTGCTCGAGCCGATGGTCGGCCGCTACCTGCGGCTGGAGATCGAGGGCATCCCGCACCGCGTCTATTTCGAGGAGGCGGGCCAAGGCATCCCGCTGGTCTGCCTGCACACCGCCGGCGCCGACAACCGCCAGTACCGCCATCTGCTGGCCGATCCCGAGATCACGCGCCGCTTCCGCGTGCTGGCCTTCGACATGCCCTGGCATGGCAAGTCGACGCCGCCCGACGGCTGGCAGCAGCGACGAATACCGGCTGACGACGGCGTCCTACACCGCCGCCATCCGCGCCTTCTGCCGCGCCCTGGAACTCGACCGGCCGGCGCTGATGGGCTGCTCGATCGGCGGGCGCATCGTGCTCAACCTCGCGATCGCCCACGCCAACGAATTCCGCGCCCTGATCGCGCTCGAGGCCGCCGACTTCCAGCAGCCGTGGTACGACACGGCCTGGCTGCACCGGCCGGACGTGCATGGCGGCGAGGTCTGCGCCGCGCTGGTCTCGGGCCTGATCGCGCCGCACAGCCCGCCGGTCAATCGCCACGAGACGCTCTGGATGTACATGCAGGGCGGCCCCGGCGTGTTCAAGGGCGACCTCTATTTCTACCGCGTCGACGGCGACCTGCGCGAGAAGGTGAAGACGATCGACACCAGGGTCTGCCCGCTCTACCTGCTGACCGGCGAGTACGACTTCTCCTGCACCGCAGAGGACACGCTGCGCACGGCCGGCCAGATCCCCGGCGTCGAGGTGCAGATCATGAAGGAAGTCGGCCATTTCCCGATGAGCGAGAACCCGGCGAAGTTCCGCGAGTACATTTTGCCGGTGCTGGCGAAGATTTCTTAGCTGGGGGCGCGCCACTCCAGTGGCGCGATTATTGTCTTTTCTGGTCGGTGCGGGCTCTCGCGCCTCAGAAGGCGCTGCCGCCCGCCAGCGCGTCAGAACGCGCTAGCTAAAGAATGTGAAACACCTCGTAGATCGGGCCGGTCGGCTCGCGGCGGCCGGTGGCGACGCAGACGATGCGGTTCAGGAAGCGGTACTTGTCCGACGCCGTCTCGAACGTGCGGCGTGCTGCGGAAATAGTACTGGCTGGGATCGACCTTCTCGCCCTTGTTGAGCTGCTCGATCACCCAGGCCGGACCGTGCCGCATGCCGCGGTAGCTCATGTAGATCAGATGATCGTCGTGCGTCTTGAGCGTGATGCGGACGTCGAGCTGCAGGATGCCGTCGCGCCGCAGCAGCAGCCAGTCGCCGCCCGGCGCGGGCAGCACAGTGCCCCTCAGTTCCTCGCCCTCGAAGGTGTCCGCCGGTGACGGTGGCGATGCGGCGCCGGCCATAGGGCGTCTCGCCGACATCGGTGAAGTTCGGATCGACGGTGAGCGCTCAGCGTGAACAGATGGGAGGAGTGAAGCACGGGTTCGGTCATCGTCATTCCCTCAGATCTTGGCGCTGCGGCCCGCCCAGTAGGGCTCGCGCAGCTCGCGCTTCATGATCTTGCCGATGGTGCTGCGCGGCAGCGACTCACGAAACTCCACGCCGACCAGGCGCTGGGTCTTGCCGAGCTGGCCGTTGGCCCACTCGCGCGACCTGCTCTTCCGTCACCGCGGCGCCCGGCCGGCACACGCAGAGCGCCAGCGGCTGCTCGCCCCACTGCTCGCTCGGGACGCCGATGACGGCGACGTCGATTACGTCGGGGTGCCGTCAGCAGCAGCACCTCGATGTCGGCGGCATAGACGTTGAAGCCGCCGGAGATGATCATGTCCTTCTTGCGATCGAGCAGGACGACGAAGCCGTCCTCGTCGATCCGGCCCATGTCGCCCGACTTGAAGAACAGCCGGCCGTCCTGGTCGTGCCAGAAGAGGTCGCGCGTCTTGTCGGCCTGCTTGTAGTAGCCCTTCATCATCACCTGGCCGCGCCCGGCCAGCTCGCCCACCTCGCCGTGCGGCAGGACCTTGCCCTGCTCGTCCAGCACCACGATCTCGCTGCCGAGCCCGGGCTTGCCCACGGTGTGGAGCTTGTCGGGATGAAGGTTCGCCTCGAGGGTGCAGGAGCCGCCGCCCTCGGTCAGGCCGTAGATCTCGATCAGCCGGCCCGGCCAGCGCTTCAGGCAGTCGGCCTTGATCGCGGCGCGCAGCGGCGCGCTGGTCGAGAGCTTGGCCTTGAAGGCGCCGAGGTCGTAGGTGTCGAAATCCGGATGCGCCAGGATGCGCTGGTATTGCACCGGCACCAGCATGGCGTGGGTGACGCGCTCGCGCTGGGCGATCTCCAGGAACTTCACCACGTCCGACTTGGGCATCAGGATGCTCGTGCCGCCCACGCCGACGGTCGCCAGCAGGGCGACCAAGGTCGTGTTGGAGTAGAGCGGCGTCGAGACGAGCGAGATCGCGTCCGGGCCATAGTCGAAGGCCGTGAACCGCACCGCCAAAAGGTCGCGCATGGCGTGGCTGTGCAGGATGCCCTTGGGCAGGCCGGTCGTGCCCGAGCTGTAGATGATGTTGAAATCATCGAGCTGATCGATCGGCAGGTCGAAAGGCGCATCGCTCGCCGGTGTCAGCCAGTCCTCGAAGTCGCGCCAGCCCGTCCGCTTGAAATCGTAGGCGATGCGGCCGCCTTCGATCAGCTTGGGCAGCCGTGCCTCGTAGGGTTCGACCAGGCTGCGGTACTGGTCCGACAGGAACAGGACCTTGGCATCGCAGTCGTCGAGCATCTTCTCCAGCGCATCGGCCGCCGCCATGGTCGACAATGGCACGACGCAGGCGCCGGCGCGCAGCCCGCCCATGAAGGTCTCGAGATATTCGATCGAATTGGTCGCCAGGATGGCGATCTTGTCGCCGCGGCCGACACCCATGGTCGACAGCGCGCGGGCGATCCGGTTGACGCGCCGGTCGAACGCGCCCCACGTGCGCGTCTTGCGCTCGCACATCACGGCGATCTTTTCCGGATAGGCCTTCGCATTGCGCGCCACCCGCACCGGGATCGAGACGAAGTCGGGGAAATCGTCGAGCGTCGGCTGCGGCACCAGCGCGGTGTCGGGACTCATCGCGGCGACCCTATTTCTTGGGCTCGACCTTTGCGACCGGCCCGCCCGCCTTCTTCCAGGCGCCGAAGCCGCCTTCCAGGTGGGCGACCGGCGTCAGGCCCATGTCCTGCGCCGTCTTGGTGGCGAGCGCCGACCGCCACGCGCCGGCGCAGAAAAAGACGAACTTGTTGCCGCTCTGGAAATAGTCCTTGGCGTAGGGACTCTCCGGATCGATCCACATCTCGAGCATGCCGCGCGTCACGTTGATGGCGCCGGGAATCGTGCCGTCGCGCCACAGCTCGCGCGGATCGCGAATGTCGATGAAGGTGACGCCGGGCTGGCCATGCACCTTCATGGCGTCGGCAAGCGGCAAGGTTTCGATCTGGCCATTGGCCTCGTTGACCATCTGCTGCACGGTCTTCTTGATCTTGAGCGGCATCGACGTTCCTCCGATGCCTAGTTGTACGGTCAGACGGCGCAGGGCGGAAGCCCACTCATGCTTCAGAGACGATCGATCTCGAATTCCGCACACGAAAACCCGAACAACGACAGTCCTTCCTCGAGATATTCGGCCAGCAGCGGCTCGCCCAGGAGATAGGTGGCCGTCCGGCCGTTGTGCTGGCGCTCCGCCTCGCCGCGCAGGTCGATCCAGTCGTCCAGGGTGCCGTCGCCGCGGCCGAGCCACATCATGGCGACGAGGTCGGTCTGCTCGTCCTCGCCCAGGGCGTTGATGAAGGAACGCAGCTCCGGGAGGGTGTCATCGTCCGAATCCGCCTCGAGCGCCTCGTCCGTCGGATCGTCGGTGGGGTCGGAATCGGACTCGGGGTCGGCCGCCTGATCCCGCTCCTCGAACTCGCGCGCCTTCACGATGATGGAGCAGACGTTCTCGGTCGAGATGGTGAGCGTCGGGTCGGCCATCATAGTCCTCCCAGAGTGAACGCACTTCATACGCCTCCCCTTGATACGGGAAGATGAATGAAATGGCGGGATGCCGGCGGCGTTCCACCGCCCACCGGTGACCTTTATTTCTCGGTCTGAGGAACCGCGCCCAGCTCGGCCAGCCATACGTCGGGACTGCCGTCCGACGGCGCGCGCCAGTCGCCGCGCGGCGACAGCGAACCGCCCGAGGAAATCTTCGGCCCGTTGGGCAGCGCCGAGCGCTTGAACTGGTTGGTGAAAAACCGCCGCAGGAACAATTCCAGCCACTTGCGGATCTCGGCCAGCGTATAGGCGCGCCGCGTGCCGGCCGGCAGGTTGGCCGGCCACGAGCCCTTCTCGACGTCGTGCCAGGCATTCCAGGCGAGGAACGCGATCTTGGAGGGCCGGTAGCCAAGACGGGTCAGGTAGAAGAGATTGAAATCCTGCAGCGCATAGGGCCCGACCGACTGCTCGGTCGACTGGACCGCGCCGCCAGCGCCCGCCGGGATCAGCTCCGGTGAGATTTCGGTGTCGAGGATGTCGTGCAGGATCGCGGCCGTCTCCTTGTCAACATCGCCCGAGGCGGCGACGAAGCGGATCAGGTGCTGGATCAGCGTCTTGGAGACCGAGCCATTGGGATTGTAGTGCGACATGTGATCGCCGACGCCGTAGGTGCACCAGCCCAATCCCAGCTCGGACAGATCGCCGGTGCCCACCACCATGCCGTTGTGCTGGTTGGCGAGGCGGAACAGGTAGTCGGTGCGCAGCCCGGCCTGCACGTTCTCGAACGTGACGTCATAGACCTTCTCGCCCTTGGCGAAGGGATGGCCGATGTCGGCCAGCATCTGGTGGGCCGCCGGCTTGATGTCGATCTCGGCCGCCGTCACGCCCAGCGCCGTCATCAGCCGCCAGGCGTTCTTGTGGGTTTTGTCCGACGTGCCGAAGCCCGGCAGGGTGTAGGCCAGGACGTTCCTGCGCGGCAGGCCGAGCTGGTCCATCGCCCGGCAGGTCACGATCAGCGCCTGGGTCGAATCGAGGCCGCCCGAGACGCCGATGATCGCCTGCTGGACGCGGCTCGACTGCAGGCGCTGCGCCAGGCCCTGGATCTGGATGTTGTAGGCCTCGTAGCAATTGTCGCGCAGCTTGGCGGGATCCGACGGCACGTAGGGAAAGCGTTCGACGGCGCGATCGAGGGCCACGCTGCTGCGGGGCGCATCGAAGGCAAAGGCAATCTTGCGGAAACGCGCGACCTTGCCGGCCTCCTGCATCGCACAGTCGGCAAAGCCGTTGTTGCGCAGCCGCTCCTGGCGGATGCGGCCGAGATCGACATCGGCGCGCACGATGGTCGAGTCCTTCTCGAAGCGCGGCGATTCGACCAGCTGGTCGCCGCATTCGTAGATCGCGGCATGGCCATCCCAGGCGAGGTCGGTCGTCGACTCGCCGGGGCCGGAGGCGGAATAGGCGTAGGCCGCGATGCCGCGCGCCGACTGGCTGCCGCACAGCAGGCGGCGCGCCTCGGCCTTGCCGATGGTGATGTTGCTGGCCGACAGGTTGACCAGTACCTCGGCGCCGGCGAGCGCGGCGTGGCTCGAGGGCGGCACCGGGACCCAGATGTCCTCGCAGATCTCGACATGAAAGGTGAAGGGCACCGTGCCGGTCGAGCGGAACAGCATGTCGGTGCCGAACGGCACGTCCTGGCCGGCGAGCCTGATGCTGCTTTCGATGACGTTGGCGCCGGAGACGAAGTGGCGCTTTTCGTAGAATTCACGGTAGTTCGGCAGGTAGGTCTTGGGCACCACGCCCAGGATCGCGCCGCGATGGATGACGACCGCGGTGTTGTAGAGCCGGCCCGCCACGCGGAGCGGGGCGCCCACGATCAGGATGGGAAAGAGCTTGGCCGATGCCGCCACGACCTCGGCAATCGACCGCTCGACCTGGTCGAGGAGCGCGTCCTGCAGCAGCAGATCCTCGATGGCGTAAGACGACAGCCCGAGCTCCGGGAACACCATGATGGCGGTCTGGGCCTTGTCGCCCTCGCCGGCCAGCCGCAGCGTCTCGGCGAGGTTGTAGGCGGCGTCGGCGACACGGGTCCGCGGCACGCAGCACGCAACACGCACGAATTCGTGTGAATAGAGGGAGAAGAAATTGGACAAGGGATTGTGGTGGGCGATGGTGGGCGCGACAGGGATTGAACCTGTGACCCCTGCCATGTCAAGACAGTGCTCTACCGCTGAGCTACGCGCCCATCGCCGGAAGTGCGGTCGTCTACATCGCGGCAGTTTGATTGGCAAGTATGGGGGATTGGCAACTATGAGGGATTGACGGGGGTGCGAGGCGTGACGCGCCTCGCCCCGCGCGCTATGAGGCTTGCATGGAGTTTTTACCGGTCGCGCCCGTTCACGACGCTTTGGATTGCCGCCTGCCGTCCCACCAGACCGCACCCGTCGTCGTTGCCTCTCCCCACAGCGGATCCCTCTACCCTGCCGCCTTCCTGACCCAGGCCGCCGTGTCGCTGGCGGCGCTGCGCCGGGCCGAGGATGCCTTCGTCGACGAGCTGTTTGCCGCCGCCCCGGCGCTCGGCATGCCCTTCCTGGCGGCACGCTTTCCGCGCTCCTATGTCGATGCCAACCGCGAGCCCTATGAACTCGATCCCGGCATGTTCGAAGGCCCCCTGCCCCGGCCGCTCAATCACCGAACCACGCGCGTCGCGGCGGGCCTCGGCATGATCCCGAGGGTGGCAGCCAGCGGCGAGGCGATCTATCGCAGCCGCATGCCGTCCGGCGAGATCGAGCAGCGGCTGGAAACCTGCTGGCGGCCCTATCATACGGCCCTCTCGACCTTGATCGAGCAGACGCACCGGCTGTTCGGCAGCGTCCTCCTGGTCGACGCCCATTCCATGCCGTCCTCGGCCTCGGGCATGGGGCTGCGCGAGCGCGATCAGCGTGTCGACATCGTGTTGGGCGATAATCATGGCGAGTCCTGCGCCGCCGAGCTGGTGGATTGCGCCGAGCGCTGGCTGAGCAGCCGCGGCCTCAGGGTCCATCGCAACCAGCCCTACGCCGGCGGCTTCAGCACGCAGCGCTACGGGTCCCCCAGCCTTGGCCGGCATGCTCTGCAGATCGAAATCAATCGCGCGCTCTACATGGACGAAGCACGTCACGAGAAGCTGCCCACTGCCACGGGCGTGGAGCGGCTAATGGCAGGATTGCTGGAGGAGATCGGCGATCAGGCGAGAGCCGTCCTGCTCCCCCGACCGCTGGCGGCCGAGTAGCGCGCTATTTGCACAGGCGACGTTGGCGATCGGCCAAAAAAAAGGGCCGTGACAAGCACGGCCCGAGTTTAGGGAGGAAACGCCCAAGACGGGCATACAGCAAACAATGAAGGTCGCAGACGCGACGTTTGCTGCCCACTAAGAATGGTGCATGTGCGAAGGAAATTCAAGAGGGAAAAAAGGCCCTGAATTCACATATTTAACTCTGCTTTATGTCGTGGTTGGGTGTGGCTTTTCTGCAACGCACAACGATCACGCGAGGCAGGTTTGCAGCATGTGCAAAGCTGTGCGAATCCGCACACTGCACGCATTTCTGTAAATTGCTCAAGGACTTGGCTCAGGTTGGGAGAGAGAATTGGCGAAGAAATTTGCAATCGCGATGATGATGCACGAGACGAATACGTTCTCTCCGCTGCCGACCCCGATAGAATCTTTCTCCCGCGCCGGCGCCCTGAGCGGTCCTGGCGCCATCCAGGAAGCCGAAGGTACCAACACTTCCCTGGGCGGATTCATCGAAGTCGCGCGCAAGGCCGGCGCTGAATTCACGCTGCCGATGGCAGCCTCGGCGCATCCCTCGGGTCTGGTGACCAAGGCCGCGTACGAGCAGATGACAACGGCCATCGTCGAGGAGATCAGGAAGGGCTGCGATGCCGTTCTGCTGGCCCTGCACGGCGCCATGGTCGCCGAACACTTTGATGACGGCGAAGGCGAGCTGCTCAATCGCATCCGCAGGATCGCGCCCGACGTGCCGATCGCGGTGGCGCTCGATTTTCACACCCAGATGACCGACGCCATGATCAAGGGCGCCACCATCATCACGGGCTATCGCACCTATCCGCATATCGACATGGCCGACACTGCCCGTCGCGCCGGCCGCACCCTGATGCGCATGCTGGCGGGCGAGGTCGAGCCCAGGATGGTGTGGGGCAACCGGCCCATCATGAGCAGCTCGCTGGTCCACACGCCGTCGCGCGAGCCGATGAAGACCCTGATGGGCATGGCCAACCAGGCCGAGGACACCGGCCATGTGCTGAACGCCTCGGTGTTCGGCGGCTTCCCGCAGGCCGACATCCCACACCTCGCCCTGTCGTCGGTGATCGTGTGCGACAAGCGCACCGCCGAGGGCGAGATCCTGTTGAATAAGATCCTCGATACGGCCTGGGAGAAGCGCGAAGGCTTCCTGTTTCATCCCGAGCCATTGTCGGTCCAGGTGGCGCGTGCGAAGTCGTTCGACGGCGGACCGGTGGTCATGGCCGACCACGGCGACAACACCGCCTCGGGCGGCACGCAGGACGTGATGAGCGTCGTGGAGGAGGCGATGAAGCAGGGCCTCGAGGATGCCTGCGCCGGCCCGATCTGCGATCCGGCTTGCGTCGAGCTGATGGTCAAGGCCGGCGTCGGCGCCGAGGTCACCCTGGAGCTCGGCGGCAAGATCGACATGCCGGCCATGGGGCTCAAGGGCAAGCCGCTCAAGGTCACGGGCAAGGTGAAGGCGATCACCGATGGCCAGTTCACGGTAACCGGCCCGATGGCCACCGGCACCACGGTGCGCATGGGCCGCACCGCCGTGCTCGACACCGGCAAGATGCAGATCGTGGTGTCGGAGCGGCGCGCCGAGCCCTTCGATTTCGGCGTGTTCACCCATTGCGGCATCGATCCGCGCCGCAAGAAGTATGTGCTGATCAAGTCGCGCCAGCATTTCCGCGCCGGCTTCGAGCCGATCGCCAAGCACATCGTCATGTGCGACGGCGACGGCTGCACCGCCTCGGACCTCAAGCTGTTCAAGTACACCAGGGTCAAGCGGCCGCTCTACCCGTTCGATCTCGACATGCGGCTGGGCCGCAACGAAGTTTAGACGTCGCGCGGCATGTTACGAAACCGCTGTCATCCCGAGGCCGAAGGCCAAGGACCTTGCCAGATCAGTAAAGGTCCCTCGCTGCGCTCGGGATGACAGGATTGCTGATCAACGACTTGTCGACTTTCTTTTAGGAGTTCCGCAATGGCTGCTTATGACATCGTCATCCGCAACGGCCAGGTGGCCGACGGCACCGGCAAGAAGCTGTTCGCCGCCGACGTGGCGCTGAAGGGCGACCGCATCGCCGCCGTCGAGGCGCCGGGCACGCTGCAAGGGGGACAACGAGATCGACGCCAGGGGCAAGGTCGTGGCGCCGGGCTTCATCGACGTGCACACCCATGACGACACCGCTCTGATCGACAATCCGACCATGGCGATGAAGGCGAGCCAGGGCGTGACCACGGTGGTCTGCGGCAATTGCGGCGTCTCGGCCTCGCCCTATCTGCGCTCCGACATCGGCCATTTCCTGTCGCTGATCGTGAAGAAGCAGGCGAACGTCTCCAAGAGCTTCGCGGAATTCGCGGGCAAGGTCGACGCGGCCAAGCCCGCCATCAACGGCGCTTTCCTGATCGGCCACGGCACTCTGCGCATGAACGCCATGGGCGACGATCTCGGCCGCACCGCGACGCAAGGCGAGATCTCGGTGATGCGCGACCTGCTCGACCAGAGCCTCGAGCAGGGCGCCATCGGCATGTCGAGCGGCCTGTTCTATGCCGTCGCCAACGCCGCCTCGACCGACGAGGTGGCCGAGGTCGCCAAGCCGCTCGGCAAATGGGGCGGCGTCTACACCGCCCACATGCGCGACGAGGGCGAGGACATCTTGAAATCGATGGACGAGACCTTCGAGATCGGCCGGCGCGCCGGCGCCTCGATCATCGTCTCGCACCACAAGTGCTCGGGCCGTTCCAATTTCGGCCGCATGAAGGAGACGCTGCCCAGGTTCAGCGAGGCCATGAAGCAACAGGAGATCGCCTTCGACGTCTATCCCTATGTTGCCGGCTCGACGATCCTGCGCAGCGACATGCTCGAGCGCGCCGACAAAGTGCTCATCACCTGGTCCGACAAGGTGCCGGGCATGAGCGGCCGGGACCTCAAGGAGATCGCCCAGGAGATGGGCTGCTCGATGCGCGAGGCCGCCGACCGCCTGCAGCCGGCCGGCGCCATCTATTTCATGATGGACGAGAAGGACGTGCAGAGCGCGATGTCCCATCCCGGCGCCATGATCGGCTCGGACGGCATCCCCTTCGACACCCATCCCCACCCGCGCCTGTGGGGCACCTTCCCGCGCGTGCTGGGCCACTATTCGCGCGACCTGAAGCTGTTTTCGCTGGAAGACGCGGTGCGCCGCATGACGTCCTACTCGGCGCAGCGCTTCCATCTCACCAAGCGCGGCGAGGTGAAGCCCGGCTTCTATGCCGACATCTGCGTGTTCGATCCGGCGACGGTGATCGACACCGCGACCTTCGAGAAGCCGATCTCGCCTGCGCGCGGCATCGACACGGTGCTGTGCAATGGCGCGATCGCCTGGCGCGACGGCAAGCCCGGCGGCGGCCGCGCCGGCCGCGCGCTCAATCTTCAGCAGATGCAGGCTGAGGCGAAGGCTTAGAAAAACCGAACTCAAAGAACCCCTCATCCTGAGGAGCCGCGCGTAGCGCGGCGTCTCGAAGGATGGGCATCATCACGACTGGTTCCCATCCTTCGAGACGCATCGCTGCACGATGCTCCTCAGGATGAGGTGTGCGGGGCGGGACGTGCGCGGTCGCACTAAGATCAGTCGGCGCCTTCGTCGCGCCGCGTGCGCTCGAGGCGTTCGTGGCGCTCCTGCGCCTCGACCGACAGGGTGGCGATCGGGCGGGCTTCGAGGCGCTTCAGCGAGATCGGCTCGCCGGTCTCCTCGCAGTAGCCGTAGGTGCCCTCGTCGATCGACTTCAACGCCTGGTCGATCTTGGAGATCAGCTTGCGGAAGCGGTCACGGGTGCGCAGTTCGAGGGAGCGGTCGGTCTCGGCGGTCGCGCGATCGGCAAGATCGGGCTGGGCCAGGCTCTCTTCCTGCATGTTCTGCAGCGTCTGATTGGATTCCTCGATCAGCTCGCCCTTCCACTTCAGAAGCTTCTGCCGGAAGTACTCCTGCTGCATCGGGTTCATGAAAGATTCGCGGTCCGTCGGCCGGTAATTCTGCGGCAACGTAATCGACATCGTCGGCAACTCCACTCGCAGCGACTACTGTCCACCTCGGGGGAAGGCGGACCTTTCAAGGCGCGCGGAGTATAGGGATGGCCGCCTTCACTGCAACCTCGTTCACGACTGCCAGGGGAAACTTGTCGTGCACTGCAGCAAAACGCCGGTCTGAAAATCCTCCCAAACCGTGCGCAATTACGGCGCCGAAAAGGCGAGCCCTATTGCATCGCAGCAAAAGCTCCCAAAGCAAGGAATCGGCCAAAGGAGCTGGACAAGTCAAAGGCCGGATCGGCATGCAAAGCCTGCTCGGCGGCTTGCTCGAGCGACAGGCCTGCGGCTAGCACCGCCATGAAAGCTGCCTCGCCTGCACTCAGAATGACAAACGCCGCGTCGTCGCGCCGCCGCAAGACGAGAAGGTCGGCGCCACCGGAATTCAGATCGACTGTCTCGCTTGCAGCGCCGGGCTGTGAGGTTTCCCAGATGCGGGCCAGAGGATAGCGCGAGCGGATCAGGACCGCGCCAGCCGGCAGGGCGATCGACAGCGACGGCAAGCGCTCCGCGGCGACGGCCGAAAGGTCTGCCGCCTGCAGCCGCCCACCTGCCGGCGCATGGAAGGCGAGGTTCAGGGCCCAGTCCAGCCGGGCGACATCGGCCAGATACGGCAGGTCGCGCGCCGCTTCGTGGCGGGTGATGAAGGCAGGAAATTCCGCGCCGTATTCCGCCAATACCGGCTGCAGCGGCAAGGCGTGGCCGACGAAGGCGCGCGCCAGGCCGCGGAAAAAGTCAGCCCCGACCAGCGCCTCCACCGTGGGAAATGTCGCGGCCAGCGCCGTGCCGAGACTTGCAAAGACATGATGGCGATAGACGTCGAGCCGTCCGACCGCCGGGATCGTGTCACCCGTCACCGCGGCCACGACTTCAGCGCGTCGGTGCCCGACGATGTGAGCGGCAAACGCGGCCTGGAGATCACGCAGCGTGAGCGGCATCCCGGCCTCTCGCCGCGACCGCGCTTTCGATCACCCCGGCGGCGCGCGCCGCCTCGTCAAGCAGCACGCCGAGCGGCGGAATGTCGGTATCCCATTCGACCAGGGTCGGGCGGGCGCCGAAGCGGGCCACGACCTGGGCGAACAGCGCCCACACGCCGTCGCTGACCCTAGAGCCGTGATCGTCGATCAGGATCGGTTCTCCGTCGGCGTCGTTGATGGCGTGACCCGCCAGGTGATACTCGGTGATCGCCGGACCCGGCAGGGCGTCGAGCCAGTCGCGTGGATCGAGCCGCAGATTGTGCGCCGTCACGACGATGTTGTTGGGGTCGAGCAGCAGGCCGCAGCCGCTGCGGCGCACCAGCTCGGACAGGAACGCGGGTTCGGACAAGGTCGAGTGGGCAAAGCCCAGATAGCAGGATGGATTTTCGATCGAGACCTGGCGGCCCAGCGCGTCCTGCAGCCGCCCGACATTGCGAACCACGACCTCGAGTGCCTCCTCGGTGTAGGGCAGCGGCAACAGGTCGTTGAAATAACGCCCGCCGTTCACGCTCCACGACAGGTGATCGGACACCCAGGCAGGCTCGAGCCGCTGCACCAGCGCCGCCACCCGCGCGAGATGCGCCTCGTCGAGGCCCTCCGCCGAACCCAGCGACAGGCCGACGGCATGAACGGAAAGGGCGTAGTCGCCCCGGAGCTGCTCGACGGCCTGCAGCGCCGGCGAATGGGCCAGATAGTTCTCGGCGTGGATCTCGAGAAAACCAGTCACAGGCCGCTCGCGCCCGATCACCGCCAGGTGCGGCGAGCGCAGGCCGATGCCGGCGACCGGGGTCATGCCATTAGCTCGAGGTGAGCTTGCCGCCCGCGATCTTCTCGCAAGTGCCCTTGGGCACGCTGATCCAGGCGTCGCTTTGCGCGTCCTTCTTGGATGTCCCGGCACAGGAGGAGGCGGCGGTCTGGCAGTCGTTTTTGCCGGCCTTGGCGACGCCGTAGCACTTCTCCATGTTGCCTTGCGCCTGAGCGGCGACTGGCACGGCGAGAGCGGCGGCAAGTGCGGCAGCGATGGCGATGCGGGTGGGAGTCATGGGGATCCTCTATGGATGACGATGGGGGCGTTATACGCCAGATTGGCCGCGATTGGGCCTCACCGGCCGTCAAACGGTAGCTATCGTAACCATAGGCTGGGGTCACGGAAACTTGTTCGACAAGCCCGGCAATGCGCTACTCTCACCTGGGGACTTCGTGCGTCATCCCGGCCGCCCGGACTGGGGATTGGGCCAGGTTCAGTCGAAGATCGGCCATCGCATCACCGTCAATTTCGAGAATGCCGGCAAGCTCGTCATCGACGGGAACGTCGTCGAACTGGTTCCGGCCGATTCCGTTTCAACCGACGGGCCGCCACGCTGAGCTCGGCCGGCGTATTGACGTTCAGGAACGGCGAGGCGCCGCCCGGCCAAGCAAGCTCGGCCAGGACATAGCGGCGCGCGAATTCCTCGACCCGCCGCACGCCCTCCTCCAGAACCGCACGCCTGAGATCGGGCGCGAGCTTCACCGACCAGACCGCGAGCGTGTGCTCGAGCCGCCGTCCGTGCCGCACCATCAGCACGTCGGGCTCTGGCACATGCATCAGGCCGCAGAGCCGCACCGTGAGATCGAGCGGCAGAAACGGCACGTCGGCCGGCGCCGTCAGGATCCAGCCGGCATGGGGATGGTGCGCCCGCGCCCATTCCATGCCGGCCAGGATGCCGGCGAGCGGTCCCAGCCGCCGGCCGTCGCGACGCGCCGCGCGCTGGATGTCGGGCGGGTCGGGGATCACCGGCACCTTGAGCGCCCGCGTCCCCGGCAGCGGATCGTTGGCCACCACCACGAGATCCATCACCTGCGGGCGAAGCCGCTCGACGACATGGGCTAGCATGGGCCGGCCGCCCAGCCGCCTCAGCGGCTTGGGCACGCCCGGGCCCATGCGCCGGCCCTCGCCGCCCGCCAGGACGACGCCCACCAGGGCGCCGGCTCGCACCGGCCCGTAAGATGGAGTCAAATCGCGCTTCGCCTTGATCGCCATGGACGGCACTATGCGGCCCGTGAAAGTTCAAGCAAGGGGAGGAACTCATGGCATTCAGCATCGCCAAGGCCGCCAACTGGCTGCATCAGGTCCATCGCGCGCGCGCCGTCGTCGGCTGGTGGCCCGAGCAATTTGCGCTCGAGGACGAGCGCACTGCTTATAAAGTGCAGGACGCGTTGCTGAACAAGCTCGTCCCCAAGCAGGGGCCGCTGGTTGGTTACAAGATCGCGCTCACCTCGCCGCAAATCTGGGAGCAGACCGGCCTGCGGGGTCCAGCCTACGGGCCGATCCGCAAGAAGCGCGTGTTCGAACACAAGGCCGAGGTGCGCGCCGACAAGTGGGCGCGGCTTGGCGTTGAGCTCGAGATCATCCTGACCGCCAATGCCGACGTGCCGCGGCCGAAGGGCAAGCCGTACGACAAGGACTCGATCGCCCCCTACGTCGGCGAGGCGCGCGCCGGCTTCGAGCTGATCGAAGACCGCGGCGCCGACTACAGCCGGCTGAGCGTCCCCTGGCTGGTGATGGATGTCGGGTGGAATGGCGGTTCGCTGCTCGCCAAGGCCAACAAGGGCTGGCGTGACCTCGATCTCGGCAACCTCGACGGTTCGATCGCCTTCGACGGCAAGGTCGTGCGCAGCGGCCATTCCGGCGACGTGCTGGGCCACTGCTACAATTCGCTGGCGTGGCTCGCCAACAAGCTCGGCGAACATGGCAAGACGCTGAAGAAGGGCATGATCGTCTCGACCGGCAGCATGGTTGCCTGCCAGTTCGTGCCGCCCGGCAGCACCGCCGTCGGACGCATCGAGGGCTTGGGGGAAGTGACCCTGAAATACGAACTGCCGCGCTAGTTTCGCAACCGATCGACGCCTTGGCGGATGTCGATGGCGCCTTCTACATTTTGATCACGAATACGGGCGCGTTCGTCAGAAGGCGCACTGTGAGGGATAGCGTCCGGTTTCCATCATCCTGCCGATCCAGCCCCGGACGCGATCACCCGGCATCGGATGGGCGATCAGATACCCCTGTCCAAAGTGACAGCCGAGTTCCTTGAGCACGTGCAACTGCTGTTCGGTCTCAATTCCTTCACCGGTCACGCTGAACTTCTGCTCGGCGGCAAGCGTCACAAGCATCTCGACGGTACGGCGGGCCTCGCGGCTGTGCTCCAGCCGGGCGACAAGCCAGCGGTCGATCTTGAGATCGTCGAACGGCAGAAGGCGCATGCGCTCGAGGTTGGAGAAGCCCATGCCGTAGTCGTCCATCGAGACGGTGACGCCGGCGCCGCGGAGCTTGCTGAGCAGCGCGTGCGCGACAGGCGGATTGCGCGCCGCTTCGCTCTCGGTGATCTCCAGTGTGAGCCGGCGCGGATCGAAACCTTCGCTCTGCAGCAGCGCGAGGATTTCGTCAGCCCGCTCCAGCGAGGTGAGGAACAGCGCCGAGATGTTGACCGCCACCGCAAGCTGCAGGCCACGCGCCTGCCAGGCGACCTGCTGACGGACGACCTTCTCCAGGACGTGCCAGGTGAGGGCAATAATGGCTCCAGACCGTTCGGCCTCGGAGATGAAGCTATCCGGCTTCAGCAATCCGTGCCGGGGGTGCCGCCAGCGCACGAGCGCTTCGACGCCACGAATGCGGCGGTCTTCGATGCCGATGACGGGTTGATAGTGGACGACGATCTGGTCGGCGGGGATCGATTTGCCCCGGCCAAGGGTCGCCTCCCGCCGCGCAGTCGCTCGACCGGCCCGGCCGCGGATCCTGCGCCCCAGCGCGGTGGCCAACGCCATTGGCGAAAACGCCCGACTCAGCAAGCCGACGACCTTGAGCCCGTGTGCGGCCGAGATCGCCCGCGCCGAGGCCAGGACGATCTCGTCCTGGCTAACCAGGACGATGCCCGCCAGCGCGGAGTGATGAGACAGGGTGCGCATGATCGCAAGTCGTGACTCCTCGTCCGCCTCCAGGTCGAGGATGACCCACTCGAACTTGTCCGTTCGCAGCAGGTCCGGGAGTTCTTCCGCCAGCCGGATCGCCGTCACCGACAGGCGCAGCCCAACCGCTTCGTCGATTAGCCTCTCGCGGAGTGCATCGTTTGCGCTCACAATGAGCGCTCGTGGTCTGTTCGGCACTGCCGACCTGCACCCTGTTGGAGTACGCTAAGCTGCTATCTTATGACAGGCGGAGCGATCGTTACATTCAAAGGCCTGCACGTATTTGCATATCAACCGGCGGAGATCGGCCCCCATCATAACCCATAGCAACGGCAAATCGCGTTTCGGCGCACGCCCACTGCGACTATTCCGCCACGGCGCCGAGCCTGGACTCGCCTTGGCGGTGTGCCCTTTCGATCGTCCCAGTGGCAAGCGGTGTCCCGGCCCGTGACGTTCCGCTCGCGAGGTTGAAGGAGCCATGGGACTCGACATCAAGACCCTGTTCGTCGTCGACGTCGCGGTGCTCCTCATGACCGCCGTCGTCTCCTTTACCCTGTGGTTCCAGCATCGCGATATATGGGGGCTGCTATGGTGGTCCTTCGCCACGGCGGCGGAAGGCGGTGCCATGCTCATGGTCGGATTATTCGGCCCCGCAATACCTCCAGCGCTGGGCTTTCCGGCCGCCCTCTTGTTCGTTGGCGGCTTCCTGATGGTCTGGGAAAGCATGCGGCGCTTCAACGGCCGGCCGCCAGCGAAGGGACGACTCGCCATCCTCCTCTTGGCCTTCGCGGTTGCCCTGGTCACCGCCCTGCTGCTCGGTGCGCCTCTGCATCAGCGAGCCGGCGTTCTGATGCTGATGCTGGCGCTTTGCGCCGCGGCCTCCGCCTGGGAGGTGACCTTCGGGGGGACGCCGCCATTGTTGCGCAGCCGTTTCGCCCTGACGGTGGTGTTCGTGGTGATTGGCGTTCTGCTGGCGCGCCAGGCGGTCGTCACGGGACTGCTTCTCCACGACGACGCCGCAACGTCCTGGGTCGACCTGCTTGGGGACAGCCTGCCGATGATCAACTCGCTCGGCATCCTGAGCCTTTGCTTTGGCCTCGTGATGACGGCCAGCGAGCGCACGAGCAGCCGGTATAGAAGGCAAGCTTTGACCGACGATCTGACGGGCCTGCCGAATCGGCGATTTCTTCTCGAGCAGGGTGCTCGGCTCGGCCGCAAGGCCGGACTTTACGGTTCGAGTGCCTGCGTGCTGATGATGGACCTCGACCACTTCGCCGAGGTCAACAAGCGGTTCGGCCATGCCGGCGGCGACACGGCCTTGGTCGCGTTCGCCGACCTCCTGCGCCAGTACATGCGGCCGACAGACACCGTCGCACGCTACGGCGGCGAGGAATTCTGCGCGCTCCTGATGGGAACGGACATCGAGGAAGCGGCCGGCATCGCCGAAAGGCTGCGCGCGGGCGTCGCTGGAAAGGCCATCGACCTCAGCGAGCATGCCGTGAAAATCACCGTAAGCATCGGTGTTGCGCGCCTGCGCAACGGCGACCTTGCCGCCTCGATGCGGGATGCCGATGCGGCCCTCTATCGCGCCAAGGCTCTGGGGCGCAACCGGGTCGCCGCTGGTGAGGGCGACATGACGGACGCGCCGCGCGTAATAAAGCCCGGATTCCGCATCGTCCGCTAGGCTCGCAGCCTCAGCTCAGGTTCCAGTCCGGCCGCAGCTGCCGCCATGACAGGCGGCGTACGGTATCGCGGCCGACCACCAGCGCGTCGTAGTCGTCGGGGAAGAGTTGCGCGATCGCCGGGTCGAGGGCGTTCAACCCTCCTGCATAAGCGCCGAAGGCGGGCAGGATCAGGCGATGCCCATCGGTGAGGAAACAGCGCCGCCGCATGCCGCGACCGCGCACGGTGAGCGCGGCCACGGGATGGAAATGACCGGAGATTTCGCCGGTCGCCGGGCCGAAACGCGCCTCGTGGCGAAAGACCAGGGGACCGTCGTTGATTTCCTCGGCGACGTCTCCCCAGCCGGCGGGCGGCGCGGCGGGATCGTGGTTGCCCGCGATCCATACGAACCGTGCACGGCCGGTCAGCTGCTCGATCTGCCAGCGCTCCGTAGCCGGCAGACGTTCGACCGCCTGCCGATCGTGAAAGGAATCGCCCAGGCAGACGACGGTCTGCGGCGCAAGCACGTCGACCAGAGCCGTCAGCATGGCGAGCGTCTCTCGCGTATCGTGGCGCGGCAGCAGCTTGCGGGCCGATACCGCGTAGGATGATCCCTTCTCGAGATGAAGATCGGCAACGGCCAGCAGCCGCTTGGCCGGCCAATGCAGCGCGCCCGCCGGCAAGGCCTGCAATCGCTCTCCGGCGCAAGTGAACTCGAACGGCATCATGGATGGATCACCACGCGCACGCCGGAGGGCACCAGCGACCAGACCTCGCGGATCTCGGCATCGGTGACCGCGACGCAGCCAGTCGTCCAGTCCCTGGCCGGATGGCCGACCAGGAATTTGCGCCAGCCATTGGGTCGGCCATGGATGTAGATGTCGCCACCCGGTGACACGCCCAGCGCCTCGGCGTGCGCCCTGTCGTCGGCGTCGGGGTAGGAGATGCGCAGCGAAAGGTGAAAAGCGCTGCGTGGATTGCGCGCATCGACCGTGTAGGAACCTTCCGGCGTGCGGCCGTCGCCTTCGCGCTCCTTGTGGCGCTCGGGCGAGAAGCCCAGAGCCACGCGATATCGCCTGATCGTGTTGCCCTCGCGCTTAAGGTCCATCCTTCGCTCGCCCTTGAACACCTCGATCAAGTCGGCTTGCGCCTCGGCCGGCGCCGACGGTGGCGGTTCGCGTCGTCGCCGCCGGATTGTCGCCACGATGTCGCGCAAAGTCATGGCGCGCACGATTGACCCGATGCCGCTCCGTGCGCAAGGTGCCGCGATGCCTCGACTTGTGCGTTTCGTCCTCGCCACCGCCCTGCTCGGCCCGCTCAGCGGCGTCTCCGCTGCGGCTTGGGCCCAGGTCCAGCCGCATCGCGCCGAATATGCGCTGCGCCTGGGCGCGGCTGCCAACGCGCCGCGCATCGGCACGGCAGTGTACGATCTCAGCCAGGATTGCGCCGGCTGGCATCTCAAGCGCGACATCAGGACCGAAGTGGCGCTTACCACCTCGTGGAGAATGAGCCTGTCCTCGAAGATGGAGGGCGACGAGCAGCGCAACGGCTTCCGCTTCAGCACCCTGCAAAGCCAGAACGGCAGCCAGCGCGAAATGAAGGGACGAGTCCAGCGCAAGGGCGGCGAGACGCGCGCCGAAATCGTCATCGCCGGCAGTCCGCCCGAGCAGTTCGTGCTGCCGCCGCCCACCCTGATGCCGGTCGCCGCCATCGATCATCTGATCCATCAGTTGCGGGCCAATGCCGCGTCTTTCCCGGCGCTGATGTTCGACGGCGAAGTGATCGGCGATGCCTTCCTGATCGATGTCACCGAGCAGGATCGCGCCGCCCTTCGGGCGGCTCGTCCCGCCGATGAACCCGTGACCCTGCCGGCCGGAAAGTCCTGGCCGGTGTTCATGACCTTTACCCGTGGCCGCCAGCAGGACCAGCGGCCGCTTTTCACGGTCAGTGCCCTGGTTTTCGACAATGGCGTGCTCGACCGGCTTACCGTCGAGACCGGCCTGCTGAGCGTCACCGCCGATCTCCAGGCCCTGGAAATGCGCGCGGCTCCGGTCTGTCCGAGGTCCTAGAAGGCTGCTCGCAGCCATAATCCATCCTGCCCGTCCGAGCGTATGTCGGACATGCCATCGTCCATCGTCTGGTTCCGCAACGACCTCCGGCTCGCCGACAATCCGGCCCTGATCGCGGGCCTCGGCTCCGGCCGCGCCGTCATACCGCTTTATGTGCTGGACGAAGAGACCGATGGCGTGCGCCCGCCTGGTGCCGCCGCCCGCTGGTGGCTGCACCACAGCCTGGCTGCGCTCGACGCCTCGCTGCGCGCCCTGGGCTCCCGCCTGATCGTGCGCCGCGGCCCGGCGGAGCGCATTGTTGCCGAGCTAGCCGCCGAAACCGACGCCCAGGCGGTCTATTGGAACCGCGTCTATGACCAAGGCTCGCGCGAACGTGATGCACGATTGAAGCAGACTTGCGTCGCACGCGGCGTGTCCGCCGAGAGCCTGAAAGCCAACCTGCTGTTCGAGCCGTGGGAAGTGAAGACGCTGGGCGGCGAGCCGTTCAAGGTCTTCACGCCCTTCTGGCGGGCCTGCCGTGGCCTCGCCTCGCCTGAGCGGCCGCTGCCCGCGCCGCGCAACCTGCCGGCGCCCGATGCCTGGCCGGCGAGCGATCTGATCGCCTCGTTGCGGCTGCTGCCGGGCGCGCCCGACTGGTCGGGCGGCCTCGCTGCGACCTGGGCGCCCGGCGAAGCCGCGGCTGCCCATCGGCTGGAAAGCTTCCTCGACGGGTCCCTGGCGAGCTATCGCGACGCGCGCGACCTGCCGGCCGTCGAGGGCACGTCGCGTTTGTCGCCGCATCTGGCGTTCGGCGAGATCTCGCCGCGGCAGGTTTGGCGCGCGGCGAGCACGCGCGGCTTCTCCGCCGCGACCGACAAGTTCCTGACCGAGCTGGGCTGGCGGGAATTCGCCTACAGCCTGCTGTTCCATTTCGGCGACCTCGCCCAGCGCAACTTCCGGCCGGAGTTCGATGCCTTCCCGTGGTCCGACGAGGAAGACGCCGTCGAGGCGTGGCGGCGCGGCCGCACCGGCTATCCCATCGTCGATGCGGGCCTGCGCCAGCTCTGGGCGACCGGCTGGATGCACAATCGCGTGCGCATGATCATCGCCTCCTTCCTGACCAAGGACCTGATGATCGACTGGCGGCTGGGCGAGCGCTGGTTCTGGGACACGCTGGTCGATGCCGACGCCGCCAGCAACGCGGCGGGCTGGCAGTGGGTCACCGGCAGCGGCGCCGACGCCGCTCCCTACTTCCGCGTGTTCAACCCCGTCCTTCAGGGTGAGAAATTCGATCCCAGCGGCGACTATGTGCGCCGCTGGGTGCCCGAACTCGCCAGCCTGCCGGCCGAGACCATCCATCGGCCATGGACAGCTGCGCGGAAACTGCCCGCCGAAATCTATCCGGAGCGCATTGTCGATCACGCCGCAGCACGCGGCCGCGCGCTCGATGCCTTCCGCAACCTCAAGCGATCTGCCTGACAGGCAGCGAGGAGACCTCAACGATGAAGATCGCCGTCATCGGCGCCGGCGTGGCCGGACTGGGTGCTGCGTGGCTGTTGAGCCGAAAGCACGATGTCGTGGTCTACGAGCGCGAAGGCCGCTTCGGCGGCCATTCCTGCACGGTCGACGCCCCGACTCCGATGGGACGCCAGCCGGTCGATGTCGGCTTCATCGTGTTCAACCAGCGCAACTATCCCAATCTCGTGGCCCTGTTCGACCATCTGGGCGTGCCGACCGAGACATCGGATATGTCGTTCGCCGCGAGCCTCGATAGCGGCCGCTTCGAGTACGCCTCCTCGTTCGCCGGCTATTTCGCCCAGCGCCGGAATGTCATGCGGCCGTCCTTCCTGCGCATGACGCACGACATCCTGCGCTTCAACCGGCTGGCGCCGCGGCTGCTCGATCGCTGCGAGGACCTCGACTTCACCATCGGCGACTTCGTCGACGATGCGGGCCTCAGCGCGGCGTTCCGCGACCGCTATCTGGTTCCGATGGCCTCCTGCATCTGGTCGACGCCGCTCGGCCGCATGCTCGACTTCCCGGCGCAGACCTTCGTGCGCTTCTTCGACAATCACGGGCTGCTCACGGTCGGACCGCAATTGCACTGGCGCACGGTGAGCGGCGGCAGCCGGTCCTATGTCGAACGTATCGTGGCGCCGTTGCGTCAGCGGGCACGCCTCAGCACGCCGGCCAGCGCCATCCGCCGTTTGCCGGGAGCCGTGGAAGTACGCGACACGGCGGGCCACTGGGACCGCTTCGACAAGGTGGTGCTCGCCTGCCACGCCGACCAGGCGCTGGCGCTGCTGGGCGATGCCGACGCCAGCGAACGCGACCTGCTCGGCCGCTTCGCCTATTCGTCGAACGAGGTCTGGCTGCACGCCGACCCCTCGTTGATGCCGCGGCGCCGTTCGGTATGGTCGAGCTGGAACTACGTGTCCGATCGCGGCGCCGACGCCTCCGATCGTCAGAGCCCCGTCAGCGTGACCTACTGGATGAACCGCCTGCAAAATCTGCCCGAGAGCACGCCGCTCTTCGTTTCGGTCAATCCCGGCCGCGCGCCGCGGCCGGCTCTGGCTCACGCCCGCTTCAGTTTCGAGCATCCGATGTACGACGCGGCGGCAATCCGCGCCCAGCGCGATCTGCACGCGATCCAGGGGGTGCGCGATACCTATTTCTGCGGCAGTTACTGCGGCTACGGCTTCCACGAGGACGCGCTGTCGGCCGGCCTCGATGTCGCCGAGCAACTGGGCGTGCGCCGCCCGTGGGCCCGGCCCGGCGAGCACCGCCGCATCGGCGATCCACCGCGGGTCGTGGCCGACCGGCCTGCGCTCGATCCCTTTCCGCTGCCGGTCGCCGCACGGCTCGCGACGGAAATGCCATGACCGCCGCCGTCCACACCATCGTCGATGCCGCGGTCGTCCACCGGCGGCTGCGGCCCCGCACCAATGCCTTCCGCTACCGCGTTTCCTACCTCTGCCTTGGCCTCGATGCGCTGGAAACTGCGGGCGGCCGCTGGCTGAAGCTCGACCGGCCGGGCCTGGTCTCGTTTCGCCGCGCCGATCACGGCGGCCATGATGGATTGGATCTCAAGACCTGGTTGAAGAATATCCTGTACCGCCATGGTGTTGGGGAGATTTGCGACGGCGATGTCGTCCTCATGACCATGCCGCGCATGCTGGGCTACGTCTTCAATCCGGTGAGCTTCTGGTTCTGCCGCGACCGCTCGGGCGTGCTGCGCGCCGTGCTGTGCGAGGTCAACAATACGTTCGGCGAGACGCACTGCTATCTCGTTCACCACGACGACAACCGGCCGATCGAATCGCACGCCTGGCTGGAAGGCCGCAAGGCCTTCCATGTTTCGCCTTTCCTGCCGGTGGAAGGCGGTTATCGCTTCCGTTTCCGGCTCGACGACGACCATGCCCACGTCGATGTGAATTACCACGACGCCGATGGCCTGATGCTGGCGACCTCGGTCGGCGGCCGCCGGGTGGTGCTCGACGACCGCGCCGTGCTGCGCCGCTTCCTGGGCAACCCGACGATGACGCTGGCCGTCATCGTCCGAATTCATTGGCAGGCCTTGCATCTGTGGCGGAAGCGGGCGAGATTTTATCGCAAGCCCGCGCCACCGCCGGAGTTCGTGACTCGCTGATCCCGCCGCCGACCGCATGACGTTCGCCTCTCGCTTCGTTCTCAAAGCCCTCGACCGGCTCTCCGTCGGTCGCTTGACCGTGCGGCTGCCCGACGGCTCGGTGCGCCTCTTCGGCGGCGAGGGATCGGGCGCCGCGGCCGACCTCGAGGTCAAGGATTGGCGTTTCTTTCGCCACGTCCTGCTCGACGGCGATATCGGCTTCGCCGAAGCCTACATGGAAGGCTTCTGCGATTCGCCCGACCTGCCGAGGTTGATCGCCCTGCTGGCCGAAAACGAGAAGGCCTTGGGCCGCGTGGCACACACCAATCCGTTCCACGGCATGCTGCTGAAGCTGCTGCACCGGCGACGGGACAATTCGCGCGAGGGTTCGAAGAAGAACATCCACGCCCACTACGACCTCGGCAACGAGTTCTACAGCCTGTGGCTCGATCCCTCGATGACCTACTCCTCGGCGTTGTACGACGGCGCGCGGAACAAGCCGCTCGAAGCCGCGCAGACCGCCAAGTACGAGCGCATCCTCGACCAGATCGGCGCCAAGCAGGGCGACAGCATCCTTGAGATCGGCTGCGGCTGGGGCGGCTTTGCCGAGACCGCGGCGCGGCGCGGCATGCGCGTCACCGGCATCACGATCTCCAGCAAGCAGCTCGAGTTCGCGCGCGCCCGCCTGGAGCGCGCCGGCCTGGCCGATCGCGTCGACCTGCAGTTCCGCGACTATCGTGACATCGAGGGGCGCTACGACCATATCGTGTCCATCGAGATGGTCGAGGCGGTGGGCGAGCGCTACTGGCCGGACTACTTCGCCACGCTCAAGCGTCACGTGGCGCCGGGCGGCTCGGCGCTGGTCCAGGCGATCGTGATCGCCGACGAGCTGTTCGACGGCTACCGCCGGCACCCGGACTTCATCCAGACCTACGTTTTCCCCGGCGGCATGCTGCTGTCGCCGGCCAGCCTGCGCGAACAGTGCAGACAGGCGGGGCTCAAGATCGCCGAGCTCTACAGTTTCGGGCTGGACTATGCGCGCACCCTGGAAGCCTGGCTGGGTCGCTTCGATACCGTGGCCGATCAGGTGGCCAGGCTCGGTTTCGACGAGCGTTTCCGCCGCATGTGGCGATATTACCTCGCCTATTGCGCCGCCGGCTTCTCGACCCGGCGCACGGACGTTTTGCAGGCGCACTTCCGGCATATATAAGGATGCCAACCAAGAGCGCCGAAAACGGTGCTAACAGGAAGGCTAACGGGTGAATGCAGGACCGAGCGGGCCCGGAAACGGCGTGCCCGTCAAAATCAAGTTCGACCGTCTGATTGCCTATTCGACCCTGCAACTGCCGCTCGCCATGGCGGCGCTTCCGGTCGTCCTGAACGTCAGCCACTTCTATGGCGAGGTGCTGAAGCTGTCGCTCCAGATCATGGGGCCGATCTTCATCTTCGCGCGCACTGTCGATGCCATCCAGGATCCGGTGATCGGCCTGATCAGCGACCGCTTCACGCGCCGCGGCCGGCGCGGACGGCTCGCCTTCGTGGCGCTGATGATCCCCGTGCTGGCCGCCGGCTTCTACATGTTGTTCGATCCACCCGACGCCTGGTTCGGCAACCAGACGAGGATGGCGCTCTGGCTGATCGCGGCCCTCCTGCTGGTCCATCTCGGCTATTCCGGCGTCTCGATCAGCTACCACTCCCATGGCGCCGAACTCACCGACGACTACAACGAGCGCACCAAGGTCACGGTCGGCCGCGAGGTGTTCGGCCTGCTCGGCATGACCTTGGCCGTCGTGCTGCCGACCTGGCTCACCTTCAAGCTGGGCGATTCCGACGGCTACATGACGCTCGGCCTCTTGTTCCTGCCCATCCTCGTGCTGTTCAGCCTGCCGACGCTGATCGCGGCCGGGCCATCGGTCCATCCGCCGGTCATCCACACCGAGCGCAACCCTTTCATCGCCTTCTTCGCGCCGCTCAAGAACCGCCTGTTCCGCCGGCTCCTGCTGGTCTTTGTGGTGAACGGCGCGGCGCTCGGCGTCGCGGTGACGGTGATGCTGTTCTATGTCGAGCACGTGCTGAAGGGCAGCAAGCTGCAGGCCGGCATCATCCTGCTCGTCTACTTCATCGCCGGTGCCGCCAGCGTGCCGCTGTGGCTGCAGCTCTCGAAGCGCACGAGCAAGGCCTCGGCCTGGTTCGTCGGCATGGTCATCACGGCCATCGCCATGGCCTGCGCGATCTTCATCGGCCCGGGCGATTTCTACTGGTTCCTGGCCATCTCGGTCATCACCGGTCTCGGCATCGGCGCCGACTACGGCCTGCCGCCCTCCATTCTGGCCGACGTCATCAACTCGACCGAGGGCGGCGACAGCCGGGGCAAGACCGGCACCTATTTCGGCCTGTGGGCACTTGCCACCAAGCTCGCCACGGCGATCGGCGCGGCGGGCTCGCTGCCGGTGGCGGCGCTGTTGGGCTTCAACCCGGCCAAGGGCCTATACGGCACCACGGCGCTGATCGTCGCCTATATCGTGCTGCCGGTGCTGATCAAGATCATTGCCGCGCTGCTCATCTGGTTCATCCGCGTCGAAGCGGTGCGCGGCTCGGTACGGGATGAGCTGCGCGGCCACCGCCTCGCCTAGGTCAGGCGAAATGCCAGAACCACTTCCTCCCCACGAAGTGGGGAGGTGGCCGAAGGCCGGAGGGGTCATGAGCCACGCGCACGTTTGCGACTTATGACCCCTCCGTCGCCGTGTGACGGCGACACCTCCCCTCGTAGGACGAGGGGAGGAAAGAGTCGCTATCGAGTCCTTCGAATCGGAACGCGCTTAGGCAAGGAAGCCGAGCCGCTGCGGCTGGCGCAGGCCGAAGTCGCGCTGCAGGCCCCAGCAACCCTGCGCCACCGTGGCGAAGACGCTGCGGAAATCGACCGTGTGCCTGAGGTCGCCGTCCTGCAGGTCGCCGAGCGACGGATAAGCGCCGTAGAGGCCGCCCTTCACGCCGCCGCCCATGACGAGGATGGGCGCCGCCGTGCCATGATCGGTACCGCCGCTGGCATTCTGCTTGGCGCGCCGGCCGAATTCCGAATAGGTCATCACCACCACGTCGTCCCACAGGTTGGCCGCGATCAGGTTCTTGCGCAGCGTGGCCAGGCTCGCCGCGAGGAACGACAGCAGCCGCTCGTGCGGCTGGACCTGGTTGGCGTGGGTGTCGAAGCCGCCCAGCGCGGTCTTGATCGCCACCACCGGCACGCGCGCCGTCAGCACGCGGGTGGCGAGGTCGAACTGGCGACCGAGCAGCAGCTCCTGCGCGTAGGCATGGGCGGGCGCCGGCGCCGCGCGCAGGCTGTCGCTCAGTCCCTTGGCCGCGGCATTCACCTCGTGGCGCACCGCCAGCAGGTGGCGCAGCGCCGGGTTGCCGCCATCGTTGAGGCCAGCCTGCTCCTTCAGCGCCTCGGCCTGGCGCAGGAAATTCTCGGCGTCCTGCATGACGATGGTGCGCAGGCCGGGTCCGGTGCTGGGCAAGGCGTTGGTGTCGACCACGATGCTGTCGACGCCCGCGCCGGTGGGCAGGCTGGTGCCCTCGAACGCCTGCGCGATCCAGCCCTCGCTCAAGGTCTGGTTCGACGCCGAGGCGGTGTCCCAGATCTCGATCGAACGGAAATGCGAGCGGTTGGGATAGGGATAGCCCACGCCCTGCAGGATCGCGAGGTCCCTGGCCTTCCACGATTCCATCAAGGGCTCGAGCTTCTCATGCAGGCCGACCCGCTCGTCGAGCGGCAGGACGCGTTCGCGCGCCACGCCGATCGCCGGACGCAGCTCGCGATACTTCGGATCGGCATAGGGAACCAGCGTGTTCAGCCCGTCATTGCCGCCCTTTAATTCGACCAGAAGCAGGATCCGGCTCATGGCGCCCTCCTCACTTCAACTGATAGGCGGTGTCGAGCATCGCCGCCGCCACGGCCGCGCCGGGCGTAGCCGCCGCATCGACCGTGTCGATCGGCGCGCGCGGCAGCAGGGTGCGGACGAGCGTTGCCGAATCGAATTCGGCGAGCGTTGGCCCGAGCCGGGCCTCGCTGCCAACGGCGCGCAGGCTGCGGCCCTCGATGGGGCGCGCCTCCGCCACCGCCATGCCGCCCGCATCGGCCGGCAATTGCTGGCGGCGATCGGCGCGGCGGTTGGGCCGCTCGCTCGTCATCATGCCGCCTTCCATCGGCGCCACCGTCGTCGCCTCGACCATGCGCCGCAGGAATTGCTGGCGCAGCAGCAGCGTGTAGGTCGTGACCCAGCTCTCGCCGCCGGCCCAGCCCTTGACGTTGGGCGGATCGAACGGCGTCTGGCCCAGCCCCTGCATCATGCGCACGAGCTGGGTCTTCTCCGGCACCGGCAGGCCCAGCACATGGACGGTGCCGACGATCAGCTCGATCGGCGACTTGATCAGCGCGCCGCGGTTGGCGGGATCGCGGAACTGCGCCGACAGCAGGATCGAGCGCATCAGCGGCTTGATCTCGTAGCCCTGGCGGAACGACGCCGCGAGCCGCTTCACTTCCGCCGGATCGGGCTGCAGCGAGACGAACTCGCGCCACAGCTTCTCGACGATGGTCTCGGCGGTGCGCGGATGGCTGAGCAGGATGGCAATGATCTGCTCGCCGTCGAAGCGTCCGGTCTGGCCGAGGAAGGTCTTCTCGCCGTCGTCGTGCTCGTGCTCGCGGCTGCGGAACGCGCCGGTTTCGCGGTCGACGGTCCAGCCGGTGAAGGCGCGCGCCGCGGCCTTGATGTCGGCCTCGCTGTAGTGGCCCTCGCCCAGGGTGAAGAGCTCCAAGAGCTCGCGGCCGAAATTCTCGTTGGGCTGGCGCGCCACGCTGCGCATGCCGTCGAGATAGATCAGCATCGCCGGGTCGCGCGCCACGTCCTTCAGGAGCGTGGCGAAGTTGCCGAGCGCCTCGCGGCGGAACAGCGCGTTCTGGCGGAACAGCGCCGCCGGGTAGCGCACCTTCTGGAACGACGAGGTGAAATGGTTGTGCCAGAACAGCACCATGCGCTCGGTGAGCGGCTGGTCGGTCGCCACCATCTCGTCGACCCACCAGTTGCGCAGCTCGCGGCCCTCTTCCTGGACCGGGCGCACGACCTGCAGCTTCTTGCCGTCGACGCCGGTCTTGGCTTCGGCCACCGCGGCCTGCTGCTGGCGGCGAAGCTCGGCCGGCCCTTGGTTGACCCAGGCCGGCGCCGGCGTCAGCGCCGTGCGCCGGACGCTGCCCAGCAGGCGGTCGACCGCGCCGGCATAGTCCTGCGACTCCAACGCGCGAATCTCGGCAGGCGTGGCGCCGAAGGTGGTGCGCGACAGCAGATGACGGGCCTCGTCGAAATCCATCGCCGTAGCGGCGCGCCCGGGACGCGGCAGCCACAGGCCGGCGGAAAGCGCCGCCGCGCCACCCACGAACCCACGCCGACCGATCCTTGGCGCCATGGCGATACCCCTATTGCGGCGGACGTCCGGGACCCGGTCCTGGGCCTCCGCCGGGTGGACGCTGCCCGAACGGCATGGCCAGGCGCTCGGCCAGGATCTGGTGCATGCGGTCGCGCTGCTCCGGCTTGAGCTGCGCCGCGAGCTGGTTGAGCGAGCCCAGAAATTCCTTCTGCTGCTCGGCGCGGAGCTTCGTCAACTGATCGATCAGCGTGTCGACGCGCGCCATGTCGACGGTGGAATTCTTGTATTCGGCGGCGATCTGCTCGCGCACCTTCTGGATCTCGCGCAGCCGCTCGCGACGCGTCGCGGAATACTGCTCGAACACAGCGCGCAGCGCCTGGCGCTCCGCATCGTTCAGGTTGAGATCGTGCGCCATCGTCTCCAATGGGCTCGGTCGCTGACCTGGCGGTGGCGGCGGCGGCGCGTGGCGTTCGAACGCCGGCGGCTCGATCCAGCTGCGATAGACGAAGCCTACGAGGACGAACGTGTTCAGCAGCAGCGACAGGGCCAGCAGCACCTGGATCAGACGCGAGGACATATCAGATCCCGTCTGAGACCAGGAACTCAGTCAATTCGTTGGAGTTGTCGGTCGACGTCGTCTGCGGCGTGTTCATGGCGAAACGTTCCTCGGCGACCGATGCGCCGAGGCCACCGCCCAGCATGAAGCCCGAGACCGCGATCGCGAGCGCAGCCGTGAGGGCTACCGCACGCTGCATGGCAAAGCGGCCGTCGCTGGCGAACAGCCAATCGAACAGGCCAATGCGCTTCGTGCGCTGCTCGACCTCAAAACCCACCAAGGCCTTGGCCCGCACTTCGAGGCGCGCCGGCGCCGCCGGCAAGGGCTTGCCGAGGATGTCGGCCAAATCCAATGCGGCGAGGCGCAGCTCGGGATCGGCGGCGACGGCCGCCTCGACGCGGGCCGCCACCGTCTCCGGCAGCCGCCCCTCCAACCACGCCGCGAAATCGAGGTCCGAGACGGCTTCAGGCGCGTCGTCCCGGGCTGCAGCAAGACTGCGCCACAGCTCCTTATCGTTCAGCGGGGTACGCTCGGTGTTCATCGCGCTCTCCTGCTGCAGAATACGTAAGAAACCATTCAGCTATCCCCCGATCACGAGGTTTCTTCGTTAAAATGCGCACGCAGCCGTAATAAAGCCTTATGATGTGTGCTGCGAACGGTTTGGGCGTCTATCTTGAGAAGTTGGGCGACTTCGGCCACGTCGCGCTCCTCATCATACAGGCATTTCAGGATCAGGATCTGACGCTCGGTCAGGAGCCCTGGCGGAATCTTGAGCTTTTCGACATGGCGGTCCTCGACCCCCAAACTGGCCTCCGGCACGTCGTCGATCGGCGTGGTGGCCTGCCGCCGGCGCCGGGCATGATCGATCGCCGACGAACGGGCGACCACGGCCAGCCAGGTTGAGAGGCCCGCCCGGGCCGGATCATAGGTCTTAAGCAAGCGAAAGTCGTTGGCGCACAGCCGGACGAACACGTCCTGGGCGGCGTCCATGACGTCTTCCTCGCTCAGCCTGTATGAAGCGAGGGTGCGGCGGGCGACGGCATTTATCAACGGGGCCGCCGCGCTCGACGAAAGCATCCCAGGCACGCTTGTTGCCCTTCGCCAACGCCTGCAGGTCGATCTGGTTCAGCTCCGTCACGCCCGCGATCTTCTTTCTTGGCCTGTCCGCCCTGCAGTTTAACAGGGTTTGTGGCGAAATCAGGCCCCGCTACAGTCCCCGTTAACCAGTGGGAGAATTGATGAGCGAGTCCCTGACACGTCAATGGAGAGATCACCAAGCAGCCAGTTCGTGGCAAAGGCGTGGTGGTCGCGCAAAACTGCAGGGCCGCTGAGGTCGGGGCCGAAATCCTGCGCAAGGGCGGCAATGCGATCGACGCCGCCGTCGCCACCGGCATGGCCATCGGTGCGGTCGAGCCGTGGATGAGCGGCATCGGCGGCGTCGGCTTCATGACGATCTGGAGCGCCAAGGAAGGTCGCGCCTGGACGATCGACTACGGTCCGCTGTCGGCCAAGAAGCTCGATCCGAAAAACTACCCCATCGTCGGCCCCGGCCCCGCCAATCCGTTTGCCTGGCCCGACATCCTCGAGCAGAGGAACGAAGTCGGCTATCACTCGATCGCCGTGCCCGGTCAGGTTGCCGGCATGGCCAAGGCGCTCGAGCGTTTCGGCAGGCTTAAATGGCAGGACGTGATGGCGCCCGCCCTCCAGCTCGCCAAGCGCGGCATGGAGCTCGACTGGTACATGCAGGTGATGATCGCCAACGGCGCGGAGCACCTCTCCAAGTTCCCGGCTTCCAAGGCCAACTACCTGCCCGATGGCGGCCGCGTGCCGACGCTCGATTGGCAAGCCAACGTGCGTTACCTCAAGCTCGGCAATCTCGGCGAGACCTACCAGCGGATGAGCGACGGCGGTCCGCGCGAGTACTACGAAGGCGCCCTGGCGCGCGACATCGCCGCCGACCTGCAAGCCGGCGGCTCGGCCATCGACTTCGACGACCTCAGGTCCTACGAGGCGAGGATCGTCGAACCGCTGTCGTTCGAGCATGGCGGCGCCACGATCAATGTCGCGGGCGGCCTGACCGCCGGCCCGACGCTCAGGCGCACCGTCGAGCTGGCCGGCGCCGGCACCAAGGGCAAAGGCGCGCCGGACGCCGACTTCTTTGTCGCCATCGCGCAAGGCATGCACCAGGCCTACGAAGAGCGGCTCAAGACCATGGGCGACAAGCCCACCAACACCTGCACCACGCATTTCTGCGCCGCCAATTCGGAAGGCAACATGGTGGCGCTGACCCAGACCCTGATGTCGCTGTTCGGCTCGTGCGTGATGCTGCCCAGGACCGGCATCACCATGAACAACGGCATGCTGTGGTTCGATCCCGAGCCCAACCGGCCAAACTCGATCGCGCCGGGCAAGCGGCCGCTTTGCAACATCTGCCCCGTGGTCGTGGCCAAGGACGGCAAGCCGTGGTTCTGCATCGGCGCCTCGGGCGGGCGGCGCATCGTGCCAGCGGTGACGCAGCTTTCCCTGATGCTGATCGACCGCGGCCTCGATGTCGCGACGGCGTTCCACCAGCCGCGCATCGACGTCTCGGGCGTAGGCCCGATCCGCGTCAACCGGGAGCTGCCCGACGCGGTGAAGAAAGCGATTGCCGGCCGCCTGCCCATCGTCGAAGTCGCCAACCAGGTGTCGCCGCTGGGCTTTGCCAATCCGTGCTGCATCGTACGCGACCCCGCGACCGGCGAGCTCACCGGCATGAACGAGGTGATGTCGCCGTGGGCCGGCGGCGCGGCGCAGTAGGGGCAAGACACAAAATAAAGAGCACTTTGGCGTCAAAGGCCAAAGCCCTCGCTCCGAGGTTGTGCCGAGATCCTTGATGGGCTGCATGACGACTTGTCGAAGCGTTCTATTTCAACGGCACGATCGCCCAGATCCGCGCCAACTGAACGGGCAGTGGTGTCGGGTCGACCGGCGGTGAGGCGCTGCGCGCGGCGCAGCACCAATTTCCGCAATTCCCGCAATTTCCGCTAGTGATATGCCAATCAGCGTCCGGAAATCCCGGGGAGGCGGCCATGCGGATAGCCTCGTCCAGGGGGAGTTTCCGCAGTTCGCGCAGTTTCCGCTAGTGATTCGCCAATTGGCGACGGGTTGACGTCCGGCGCAGCGGCGCTGGCGCTCGTGCGCAATCTCTGGATTGTGGACAGCGCGTCGGCCGCCGGACATGGCGATGCTCCTGGAGTTATCTCTCCTATAGAGTGACACTAATCTAAAGTCAAGTTTTATTTGTTTTCTTAAGTCCGCGAGTTTCTGCGCACCATATCGCGCAGAAACTCAACTCGACGTGCTGGCAGTGCCTGCATATCCAGAAGAGCGCGCCGTGTCGGCCGCGCGCCATGGGCAGCGGCATGCGCGCATGCGCTGCCAGCGGAATGCTATCACCTTCACCAGCCGGCGAATCGAGTCGTTGCGCCACGGCGGTTAAGGATTTCCGCAGTCGCGGTGGAATAACTTGGGGACAATTCTACCTGCGACAGCGCCTCGTCGAGCTTGTCCCCGACCGTTGCCGCAGTGTCGCCATCGGATGGCGATACCTTGTGTGCTGGGATTGCGCAGTCGCATCGACGCTTGCGCCGCTCAGGCAGTTATTTCAAAAGTCGGAAGGTCCCACTCCATGCCGCGCTTACCAATGCACCTTGGTCAGACATGAGGGGGAAGGTATGTCGTCTCTAGGATAATCCTCCGCGCGGCCAAGCTAGGACACTGGAATGGGGCCTGATACCAAATCGGACTCCGGGCATCACGAACTCCACGGCACGCTGCCGCCAGGTACGCGGCTGCGAAACTATGAGCTGATTTCCGTCCTCGGCCAGGGCGCCTTCGGCATCACCTATCTCGCGCGCGACACGCTGCTGGGCCGTGAATTGGCGATCAAGGAGTATCTGCCATCGTCCCTGGCGGTGCGCGAAGGCGGCACCACGGTCGTCCCTCGCTCGACGCAACTTGCCGAGGATTTCATTTGGGGCCGCCAGCGTTTCCTCGACGAAGCCCGCACCCTGGTGACGCTCGACAGCGTGCCGGGGGTGGTCCGTGTCTACGACTACCTCGAGGCCAACGGAACGGCATACATGGTGATGGCGCTGGCGCGGGGCGAGACGCTCGAGCAGCGCCTGAAGCGCGAGGGATCGCTGCCGGCGCCCATCATCGAGCGTCTGCTGCATCATTTGCTCGACGGGCTCGAGCAGGTCCATGCGACGGGGTTCCTGCACCGGGATATCAAGCCCGCCAACATCATTCTCGACGCCAAGAACAACCCGACCCTGATCGATTTCGGCGCCTCGCGGGCGTCGATGGCCGGGCGCACCACGGCGATGACCGCCGTTTTCACGCCGCGCTACGCGGCGGCGGAGCAGCACACCTCGGATGAACAGGGACCCTGGACCGACATCTACGGGCTGTCGGTGACGCTCTACTGCGCGGTCGCAGGACGACCGCCGCCGACCGCGGTGGAGCGCATTCTCAACGACCGCTACCAGCCCCTGACAGAGCTCAAGCCGACGGACTTTCCGCACGAGATGCTGCGAGGGATCGACGCCGGGCTGGCGGTGCGGGCAGCGGATCGGCCACAGTCGATCGCCGCCTGGCGCGCCAGCTTTGCGGCAAACCAGGAATGGCCCGACGACGCGACAGTGGTCGACCGTCGGCGACGCACGGAGCCGCCGGTCCCTGCGACCCAGCTCCCGGCGTCCGCACCCTCCCCTGCAATTCCGGCCCGCGTCGCCAAACGCAAGCGCGGCGCGCTCTACGCCGGCGGTGCCGGCGCCGCGATTCTCCTCGCGGCGGGATTTTTCATGTTTGTGTCGCGAACTGGACAGCCGGAGACCGGGGGCAAGGTGGACACCGAATTGGCGGCGCGGCATCAGTCGGACGACGCTGCCGACGCCGAGACCAAGCGGCAAGCTGAAGCGGCGGCGCTGGCCAAAGCGCAGGCTGAGCAACAACAGGCGGAAGCTGAAGCCAGACAAAAAGCAGAAGCAGCGAAACGGAAGGCAGAGGTCGAAGCGCAGCAAAAAGCGGAGGCCGAGGCCAAGCGCAAGGCCGACGCAGAAGCGAAACAAAAGGCGGACGCCGAGGCCAAGCAGAAGGCCGATGCCGAAGCGAAACAGAAGGCGGACGCCGAGGCCAATCAGAAGGCCGACGCTGAAGCGAAGCAGAAGGCGGACGCCGAGGCCAAGCGAAAGGCTGACGCCGAAGCGAAACAGAAGGCGGACGCCGAGGCCAAACAGAAGGCCGACGCTGAAGCGAAGCAGAAGGCGGATGCCGAGGCCAAGCGAAAGGCCGACGCCGAAGCGAAACAAAAGGCGGATGCCGAGGCCAAGCAGAAGGCCGCCGCCGAGGCGAAACAGAAGGCGGACGCTGAAGCCAAACTGAAGGCGGATGCCGAGGCGAAGCAGAAAGCTGATGACGAGGCAAAACAAAGAGCAGACGCCGCAGCCAAGCAGAAAGCCGATGCCACGGCCGACGCCGCAGCCCGAAAGGCTGCAGCGGAGGCGGCCGAGACGGCGCTGCAGCTCGCATCGGCCGACCGCCAACGCCTCCAGGCGGCCTTGACCGTGCTCGGCTTCGATACAGGCGGCAGCGACGGCGTATTCGGGCCGCGCTCGCGCGAGATGATCGCGGCCTGGCAACGCGCCCGTAACCAGCCTGACACGGGCTTCCTATCCGCCGCACAACCGGAAGCTTTATTGCGCGAGGCCTCCCTCGAGACCGCGCGCAAACCGGCCGGCCAACAACCTTTGACAATCAAGAGGCAGAAGACCGAGGAAACCAGGCCCACATCGTCGGCAAACGATCGGCGTTGTAAAAGTATACTGCAATACTCTCAACTTACAGGGGCACTCTCCGATGAAGACCGAGCTTACCTCCGAGACCGTTGTCGCTAGTCCGATCGCCAATGTGACGGCAGGGCGCCGGATCTCGCGCCGGTCAGGTCTCGTCGCCGGGGTCTCGCTGCTCTGCGCCGGGTTGGTGGCCTGCGTCGAAACGGTATCGACCCCCACCACCACGGCGCCGCAGACCGCGGCAGCGCCCCCACCCCTCCCGCCGATCCTGCCCTTCGATCAGGCGGTGGCCAACGCGGCGAACTCCGTGTTCACCTCGGCGCCGGCCGGATCGTATCGCGTGGTCATCGATCCGCTGGTCGACGGCGTCACCGGCTATAGTTCGCGGGCGACGGACGGCATCCAGGCCCAGGTCACCGACCTGGTGCAGAAGCAGTATCCGCGATTTTCGATCGAGAAGTTCTCGCCGGACGCCCTGAAAGATTCGCCCCTGGTGCTGGTCGGGACCTTCACGCCGGTCACTGCCCAGAACCAGACGGTTGGCCCCCGCGAGGCCTATCGCTTCTGCCTGGTGCTCGGCGATCTCAAGACCGGCAAGGTCGTCGCCAAGGCCGTCGCCCGCTCCCAGCTCACCGGCGTCGATGCAACGCCCAGCACCGTCTTCCGCGACAGTCCGGTATGGACGACCGATCCCGCGACGCAGGCCTATATCAGCACCTGCCAGGCCACCAAGGTCGGCGACCCCATCAACAAGGAATTCCTCGACGGGCTCAGGACGGCGTCGCTCATCAGCCAGGGCGACCAGGCCTACAATGCCGGCCAGTACCAATCGGCCTTGAGCCTCTATACGGCGGCGAAGACATCTCCGGCAGGCGATCAGCTCAAGGCCTACAACGGCATCTATCTCACGCGCTGGAAGCTGAACCAGGTCGCGGAAGCGTCGACGGCGTTCGGTGATGCCATCGCCTATGGCCTCAGCCGGAACCGCCTGGCCGTCAAATTCCTGTTCCAGCCGGGCTCGACGCAGTTCTTTCAGGATCCGCAGGTGAGCGGCCAATATCCCCTCTGGCTCGAGCAGATTGCGCAGCAGACAGCACAGCAGACGGCCAAAGCGAACGGCTGCATCGAGGTGACGGGCCATACCAGCCGGACCGGCTCACAGCAGATCAACGAACAGCTCTCGCTGCAGCGCGCCAACTATGTGAAGGGCCAGCTGGTACGCGACGCACCGCAACTGAACGGTCACCTGATCGCCAATGGCGTCGGGTCGAGCCAGATGATGGTCGGCACCGGCAAGGACGATCTCAGCGACGCGCTGGACCGCCGCGTGGAGTTCAAGCCGACGCCAAGGTGCGGCTGATCGCTCGATTGGCGAGGGACCTGCTGCGACCGCAGATCGAAGGTCCCTCGCTGCGGCATCGCTCACGGCGTGCGCTTGTCATCGAGCATTCCTACGACCTGATTAGCGCCGTCGTCTCGACCGGAGCGCCCCTCGACTTCGCTCGGGGTAAACTCCGCGCGAAGTGGAGAGACCTTGTCTCCGCGATAAGCGGCTTATCGCGGAGACAAGGTTTCCGCGCGGCCCTTCGGGCCTTGGTCGAGACGACGAGCGGACGCACACAAAGGCGGCGGCCCCCACTGTATCGCGCTATCCTGACGGACATCGCGATACAGAGGGAGCCTTCCAAATGGCCGAGAATCCCGAGGGGAAGAGCAAGGGAAAGCCGGTCGCCGTGGTCGTGGGCGCCACGTCGAAATGGCAGTCGGACGGCCGCAATACCAAGCTGATCCACGGCCAGGCGGTGGATGACAGCAACCTGCCCGTCGGCATCCGCTGGGGCGTCGGTGGCGCCATCGCCCAGAAGTTCGCATCCGAAGGGTTCTTCGTCGTGCTTACGACCCGCAGCGAGGCCAACGCATCGGGCCTGGCGGCGGCGATCCGGGATCAGGGCGGCGACTGCATGGTCGTCGAGCTCGATCTCTCCCGGCAGGACTCCGTCGCCGCAGCCTTCGCCGCGATCCGCAGCGACGCCGGCGATCCGCATGTCCTGATCTACAATGCGGGCTACCTCGAAGGTCGCGATCTGCCGCCCGGGAAGGAACTGCTCGAACACATCCCGGTCGAGATGTTCGATACCGCCCAGCATATCGCGAGCCGTGGTCCCTTCCTCGTCGCCAAGGAAGTTCTGCCGGCCATGCGCAAGCGCGGCGAAGGCTCGTTTTTCTTTTCCAACAACTCCAGCTCCTTGCGCGGGCGCAAGCGTATGACGGGCCAGTCGCTCTACTATCCCCGGGTGATGATGCGCACCTTGGCGCAGGTGCTCACCGAGGAATATTCCGAGCATGGCGTGCATGTCGCCAACGTAGTGATCGACGGCACCATCGACTCACCCGGAACGCACCTGCTGCCCAAAATACGCGAGAACCCCGATCTGGTGATGAACCCGGTGAAGATCGCCGAGGCGTTCTATTACCTGCACGCCCAGGACCGCTCCTGCTGGACCCACGAGCTGCAGCTGACGCCGTTTTCGACCAAGCCGAGTTACTGAGGGTGGACTTCCTCCCCAGCGAAGCTGGGGAGGTGTCGGCGTCTTACGCCGACGGAGGGGTCATGAGCATCAGTGCTGGTGCTCATGACCCCTCCGTCCGCTTCGCGGACACCTCCCCGTCGCGGATTCCGCGACGGGGAGGAATGCCGAGTTCCGGGTGCTCACTCATTCAGCCTTGGCGCCGGATTCCTTGATGATGGGGAGCCACAGCGCCTGGTCGTCCTCGATCAGCTTGCGGGCGGCTTCGGGCGAGCCGGGCGGCAGCATCTCGAATCCCTGAACCAGGAGCTTCTCCTTCACCTGCGGATCCTGGCTGATACGGTTGATTTCGGCATTGAGGCGCGCGACGATCACGCCTGGCGTACCCGCCGGCAGCGCAAAGCCCAGCCACGTGGCGACCACAAAGTCGGGCACGCCAGCTTCCATCATCGTCGGCACGTCGGGCAGCATGACCGAGCGATTCTTGCTGGTGACGGCGAGCGCCTTGAGCTTGCCGCCCTTGATCTGGCCCAGCACTGTCGGCGTGTTGAAGAAACCCATCGTCACTTCGCCGCCCGCCACCGCGAGGACCGCAGCCGGCGCACCGCGGTAAGGCACGTGCTGCAGGCGCACGCCGGTGCGCTGCTCGAGGATCACGCCTGACAGGTGGAGGCTGCTGCCCACGCCGCTCGATCCGTAAGTGAGCTCGTCCGGCCTGGCGCGCGCCTGCGCCACCAGGTCGGCGACGGTGGCGGCCGGGTTGGCGGGCGAGACGACCAGCACGTTGGGCAGCGTGCCGGTGACGGCGACCGGCGCGAGGTCCTTGAGCGGATCGTAGCCCGGCGCCTTGTAGAGTCCGATGTTGAAGACCGTCGTGCCCTGCGAGGTCAGCAGCAAGGTGTAGCCGTCGGCCGGGGCGCGGGCGCCTTCCGCGGTCCCCATGAGGCCGCCCGCGCCGCCCTTGTTGTCGACCACGACGGGCTGGCCGATCGCCTTGGCGAGCTCCTCGGCGAAGGTACGCCCGACGATGTCGGCGCCGGCGCCCGCCACATACGGCACGATCATGCGAACCGTACGCTCAGGCCAGTCGCCCGCCCGCGCCGCCGCCGGCAAGAGCAGCACGGCGCCCGCCAGGATTTGGCGCCGTGCAAGAACTGGCCGCCGCGTAACCTGTCGTGACGGGATCATGGCCGCCCTCCTCCCTCGAGCGCGACGCAGAGCTCGCCGACGTCGGCAAGGCGGTCGATGCCCAGTATCATCGTGCGCGTGCGCTCGATCGCCGGCGCGGCGAGCACGACGCCGGCGCAGCTGCGGTATTTTGCGTCAGCCTCGGCCTCCGACATCGGCAGTGCCGGCGCGCCCGGCGGGATGTGGCAGCGCACGCTGTCGCCGTGGCCGTCCGCCAGCTGCACCTCGACCGCGGCCGGAAACAGGCCGTTGTCCGGAAGGTCGTCCGCCTGCCTGATTTCGATCAAGGCCATGAACTTCTGCACCAGCGGGTCGCGGAGCGCCTCATCGGTGAACTGCGGGCTGCCCAGCGCGCCGAAGCGCAGCGCCGCCGCCACGCAGTAGCGCAGGCTGACCCGCGCCCGCAAGGCATCGCCCGGCACGCCTTCGCGCAGCGTCATGAAGTTCCAGGGATGCACGTGGCAGACGATGGTCGCGATCTCGGACAGGCGCTCGCCGAGCTTGCCATGGAGAGCGATCGCGGCATGGACCGCCGCATGGGTCGGCGCGCCCGAGGGATAGGGCTTGAAGATGATGCCCGACCGGACGAGTTCGAACGGCTGGCCCAGCGGCAGCGCCGCAGGCGGCGCGCCGGCGAACAGGTTGAAGAAGCCGTACTTGCCGTCGAGCGCCTCGCCGTCGGACAGGAATCCCTTCTCCGCCAGCAGCGCGGCATGGACGGCGTCGCGCGCGGTGAGGCCGGCATGCAGGGCCATCGTCATGGTGCCGAAGTTCTGCCGCAGGCCGCTCGCCATCGAGGCGGCGATGCCGAGCGCCGCCCGGAAAGGAAGCGGTCCGAGCTTCAGCAGCCGGCAGCACGCGGCGGTGACACCGAGCACGCCCAAGGTGCGCGTCACGTGCCAGCCCGCCTCATACAGGCGGGGATTGAGCTGGCGTCCCAGCACGACATTGACTTCGAAGCCCGCGACGTAGGCCAGCAGCACCTCCGCACCGCTAAGGCCGCGCGCTTGCCCGAGCGGCAGCAGGGCCGACACCAGCGCCGCGCTGGGATGCGATAGCATCGGCTCGCTGTTGTCGTCGAACAGCTCGGCATGCGCGGCCGTGCCGTTGGCGAGCGCCGCGGCCAGCACGTCCGCCTTGAAGCCATGGCCGATCACCGAGGAGGGGCCGTCGCCTTGGCCGAGTTCGCGCGCCAGCGCAGTCACGATGCGCACCGAGTCGAGTTGCGAGCCCGACAGCGACACCGCGAGCGTATCGAGGAACGCTTTCTTCGCAAGCGTGAACGCGGCCGGTGGCACCTGCCCGGCCTCGAGCGCGCCCACCCAGGCGGCGATCCGGTCGATGCTGTTGGTCGTCTCAGTCAAGGAATGACCCCTCGCCCGTTCTCTTGAAGCTGACTCCGAAAGGGTTGAAACGCCATCACCTCATCCTGAGGAGCATCGCCCCTCGAATACCGCGGGGTAAACTCAGCGATGCGTCTCGAAGGATGGCACCCGTCATGATGCCACTCTTCGAGGCGCGCCAAAGCGCGGGGGTTACCCCGCGCGACGCGGATGCTCCTCAGGGTGAGGCGATCCTGTGGAAACGGAACACGCTCGAGAGAAAGATACGATACGTCCGTCTCAAACCGGCTCAATCGTAACGTGGATTCTCCTTGCACCTGCTGTCAGCGGCCGCAGCTGCCCGCATAATATGCGCCCGCGGCGCACGCCTTGCCGCCCGGCAGCGAGCAGGCGCCCTGCTCGTCGGCGGTGCCGCTATTGGCAGTCACGGTGTAGCGCCCTCCGGTGATGGCGCAGTAGCGCGCAGCCGCCGTTATGTAGCCGGTGACGCGCAATCCGCCCACCGGGCACGCGCCGCGGAACATCGCCCATTCCTCGCATTGGCGGTTGTCCTCGAAGATGCAGACGCCGTATTGGCCGCCGCCCGGTTGGCTCTCGATTCGCAGCATGCCGCCGCGCGCCACGCAATTCTGCGACGCAGGGTTGGCGATCTGTTGCGCCGATTGCGTCTGGGCATAAGCCGCGGCACAACCGACGGTCAGACACACTCCCGCCAGGACGGCCCCGACGGTCGCTTGCCGTACCGAACCCTTTTTTTTCATGCGCCTCCTAACGGGTCGCCCGGACGATGCAACGAAAGCCGACATGGCTGGTCGAGGTGTCGACCGGCTCGGCGTGGCGCGCCGCCGGACGATAGCGCCGGCAGTAGTTGGGCGCGCAGAGATGCGAGCCGCCCTTCAGCACCTTGCGCGGGATGCGGATGGCGGGCTGGCGCGGATCGTAGCTCGCCTCGACTGCACCGCCGCGCGGATTCTGCGGCACGCAGCAGGCCTTGCCGGCATCGCCTTCGTGCCGCGTGGAATACCAGTCGGTCGTCCACTCCCAGACATTGCCGATCATGTCGTGCACGCCATAGCCATTGGGCGCGAAGGCGCGCACCGGCGAGGTGCGCGCCCAGCCGTCGCTGCGCAGATTCTCGTGCGGGAAGGCGCCCTGCCAGGTGTTGGCCATGTGCTTGCCGCCGGGCGTGAGTTCATCGCCCCAGGCGAACTCCGCGCCGTCGAGTCCGCCGCGCGCGGCGAATTCCCATTCCGCTTCGGTCGGCAAATCCTTGCCGGCCCATTTGGCGTAGGCCTCGGCGTCGCGATAGGCGATCTGCACCACCGGGTGGTCGTCGAGGCCACCGATGTGGCTGCCCTTGCCGTAGGGTCGCCGCCAGGTGGCGCCGAAGGTGAATCGCCACCATTGGCTCCAGTCGGCGAGATCGACCGGCCTGCGGGGCGGCGTGAAGACGAGGCCGCCCGCCTTCAGCATGTGCGGCAGCGCGCCGGGATAATCCTTGGGATCGGGCGGGATCTCGGCCCAGGTGACGTGACCGGTCGCGGCCACGAAGGCACGGAACTGGGCGTTGGTTACGGGCGTAGGATCGATCCAGAAGCCACCCACGGTGACGCTGTGGACCGGCGCCTCCTCCGGATAGTGGCGATCCGAACCCATGCGAAAGGTGCCGCCGGGAATGCCGATCATGTCAGCTGTCGAGGCACTCGGCATTTCCAGCGTGTGCATCACTTCATCTCGAACGGATAGATCACTTTCCAGTCGTTCTTCATGTCGACCACGATCCACTTGCGGCGCGCCGCCTCGTCCCACGCCTTGTCGAGGCGGCCGACCGGCGAGTTGCGATCATAGGCATATTCGCGCACGGCGTCGGTATGGTGGACCAGCCCCATGAAGCGCGCACCGGCGCCCGCCGCCGTCCATTCCAGCATCTGCCGGTCGCCGTCGGAGTTTCCGAAAGCGAAGACGGGACGGCGCCCGATGAAGCGGTTGATGCCTTCGGGCTTGCCCGGCCCGTCATCGACGAACTGGACCTCGGGCTCCTTCATAAGCACCGGCTTGTCCGGCGACTGCATCACGTATTTGGTCACGCCCGAGGAGCCGACCACCTGCTCGGGCGGGATGCCGTAGACGCGCTCGGTCCAGGGCCGCATGAATTCGATGCCGCCGCCCGAGACGATGAAGGTCTTGAACTGGTTGGCGCGCAGCCACGCCAGCAGTTCCAGCATCGGCTGATAGACGAGCTCGGTATAGGGTCGATGGAAGCGCGGATGGCGCGCCGTCGCGAGCCAATCGAGCACGATCTGCCTGAATTCCTCGGTGGTAAGGCCGGCATGCGTGGCCGCCATGATCTCGAGCACGCCCTTCTCGCCCAGGGCGGCGAGCGCGGTCCTGTCGTCAGTCAGCACCGAACGGAAGGGCTCGGTCGTCCGCCATGCCGGATGCTGCGCCGCCATGGTCCTGACCCTGTCGATGGCAAACAGGAGCTGGAAATAGTTGGGCTGCTCGGTCCACAGCGTGCCGTCATTGTCGAAGGTGGCGATGCGCTCGGGCACCGGCACGAAGTCGGCTCCGCCGACGGTCGTCGCGCGCGGCATGAACGCGAGAATCGCCTGCTTGACCGGCCCGTCATTCCACGACGGCAGCGGATCGGCCTGCGCGAAGGAAGGCGCGGCGGGCAACAAGCCCGCGGCCGCGAGACCGGTGACGAACGATCTGCGCTGCATGCCAACTCCCTTCGGATCGAGCCTAGCACGAAAGCGGACGGTCAACGCCATTTGCACCGGCGTCGATGCATGTTCAGACTATTGGACGATGTCCTCGCGCCGCGCTCTTCTCACGGGCGGTCTCGCCAGCCTGTTGCCCTCCGCCATTTGTGCACGAGTTTCGTGGCGGGCCCGTGAGTTCCGGGGTCCATTGCTGATACGGCGTCAGGAGCCGTTCAGGCTGGCGAACTGACGATGGCTGCGACAATCGCCGCTCCCCCGAACGATGCCGTCAAGCGGCTGCTGCCGTGGCTGGTCGCCGTGGCGTTCTTCATGCAGTCGCTCGACACGACGATCCTCAACACCGCGGTGCCGGCGATCGCCCAGGCGATGGGCGTGATGCCGCTCAGCGTGAAGGCGGTGCTGGCAAGCTATACGCTGAGCCTTGCCGTGTTCATTCCGATCAGCGGCTGGATGGCCGACCGGTTCGGCACGCGGCGTGTCTTCGCCTCGGCGATCGGCTTCTTCACCCTGGGCTCGGTGCTGTGCGGCCTGTCGACCAGCCTCGAGATGCTGGTGGCCTGCCGCGTCCTGCAGGGCGTGGGCGGCGCCATGATGATGCCGGTCGGCCGCATGACCCTGGCGCGCACCTACGGCAAGGCCGATCTCGTCCGCGTCATGAGCTTCGTCGCGGTTCCCAGCATGGTCGGCCCGATGATCGGGCCGGTCGCCGGCGGCCTGATGGTCACCTATCTCAACTGGCGCGGCGTATTCTACGTCAACGTCCCGGTCGGCCTTTTGGGCGTCTACTTCGTCTATCGCCACCTGCCGGATTACCGCGAGCGCGAAACCCATGCGCTCGACGTCATCGGACTGGTGCTGTTCGGCGGCGGCATTGCGCTGCTGTCCTACGTGCTGGAAGTGTTCGGCGAGCACAGCCTGAGCGGGCCCGAGATGCTGGGCTTGCTCGCGCTTGCCCTCCTGCTGCTCGCCGGCTACGGGCTGCGCGCGGCCCGCACGGCGTTTCCGTTGCTCAATCTCGGCTTGTTCAAGCTCCGCACCTTCCGCGCGGCCGTGGTCGGCGGCTTCGTCGCGCGCCTCGGGCTGGGCGGCATCCCGTTCCTGTTCCCCCTGCTCTACCAGATCGGCCTCGGCTTCTCGCCGATTCAATCGGGCCTGCTGGTCCTGCCGCAGGCGGTCGCGTCGCTCGGCATGAAGGCCATCATGCCGGCGATCCTGGCGCGCCTCGGCTACCGCACCGTGCTGGTCGGCAACACGATCGTGGTCGGGCTGTTGATCATGTCGTTCTCGACCGTCGGCGCCGACACCCCGATCTGGCAGATCGTCATGCAGGCCTTCCTCCTCGGTTTCTTCACGTCCATGCAATACACCAGCATGAACACGCTGGTGTATGCCGACATCACGGGCCCGCAAACCGGCGGCGCCAGCACGATTGCCGCCACGGGCCAGCAGCTCGCCATCAGCTTCGGCGTGGCCGGCGCCGCCTTGATCGCCGCCATCTTCGTGCCGCCCGAAATGCATTCGCATCCCGACGTGATCATTCACGGCGCCCAGCAGGCCTTCCTGGCGCTGGGCATATTGACCGTGCTGTCATCGGCGGTCTTCCTCGAGCTCAAGGCCGACGACGGCGCCGACATGAGCCGCCACGCCGCGGGGCCCCAGGTGGCCAAGCAATAATAACGTTGTCCTCCCCACGCATGGCGTGGGGAGGTGTCCGCGCAGCGGACGGAGGGCATAAGCTCCATATTGACGCTTCTGACCCCTCCGTCGCCGTATGACGGCGACACCTCCCCTTCGCGGCATCCGCGAAGGGGAGGAAGAAGTCTCACACCGCCGGATTGAGCCGCCAGATCGCCACGTTGAGCACGGTCGCGAAGGCCACCCACGCGACATAGGGCAGCATCAGCAGCGCAGCCACGCGATCGACGGCGCGGAAGGCGAGCATGGTCACCAGGACGGCGACATCCAGCACGACGATGGTGGCGACCGCCGAGGCGATCTTCTGCAGGCCGAAGAACACCACGGCCCAGCCGAGATTGATCGCGAGCTGAAGCGCGAACAGCGTCAAGGGCCCGCGCGTGGTGTCCCAGTCGGCGCTCCGCCACACGCGCCACGCGGCGACGCCCATCAGGATGTATAGCACGGTCCAGACCGGCCCGAACACCTCGTCGGGCGGATTGAAGGACGGCTTCACCAGCCCGGCATACCAGCTCTCGACGCTGGTCGCGGTCACCGAGGCGCCGAGGGCGCCGATGCCGAGGCAGAGCGCCACGAACAGGACCAGCGCTGTGATGTCGGCAAACCGGCTGCGGACGGGCATGGCAGGACTCAATGAAGCAGGCTGGCGCCGACATTGATCGTCAGCGCGAGGATGGCGGTATTGAAGGCGAAGGCCACGATGCCGTGCACCAATGTGAGACGACGCATGGCGGGCGAAACGGTCGCGACATCGCCCGTCTGGCAGGCGCAGCCGATGACGAAGGAGTAGTAGAGAAAATCCATGTAGTCCGGCGGACGGTTGCCGGGAAACTGCAGGCCACCCGGACCATCGTCGTCGGGCTTGTAGTAGACGTTGGCGTAGTGGAGCGTGAAGACCACGTGGGTGAAGCTCCAGGACAGCGCCACGGTCACGGCCGTGATGGCAAGCCCCAGCGCCAGCGGCTCGCGCTTGTCGGTGAGCGACGCCAGCCCGGCGAAGATGGCGACGAAGCTCGCGGCGGCGCTGGCGACCACCAGGAGAAGGATGACCGAGTCACCCTCGTCGTAGAGTGCCGCCCGATCGTGGCAGGTCTCGACCGTCGACTGCGCCATCATGATGAGCGTGGCGCCGACATAGAGCGCCGTCATGAGATCCCAGGCGAAGATGAGGCGGGTCGCCGGATGGAGCCTGTCCGGCAGCACGGCAAAGAGCAGCAGGCCGGCGACGACAGACAGCAGCAGGCGGCGGCGGCCGATCACGAAGCGGACCATTCGCCGGTCTCGGAAGGATCTCTCGGCCATGTGTTCTCCCTGACGCCACTCTGCCATCTCGGCGGCCTGCCGCAATCAGTGTAATGTCGAAACGATGCTGTTCGATGCGATGGATCTCGGCGCCACCTTCGTGTTCGCCATCAGCGGCGCGACACGCGGCGTGCGACGGCGCCTCGACCTGTTCGGGGTGCTGGTGGTGGCCTGGGCGGCCGCGGTCGCCGGCGGCATCGCCCGCGACCTGATGATCGGCGCCGTGCCGCCGGCGGCGATCGCCGACTGGCGCTACCTCGCCGCCGCGGTTGCCGCCGGCCTGCTGGGCTTCTTCGCCTCCGACCAGATCGGCCGGCTGCGGACGCCGGTGCTGCTGTTCGATGCCGCGGGCCTCTGCCTGTTCGCGGTGACCGGCACCCAGAAGGCGCTGGCCTATGGCCTCAACCCCGCCATGGCGGCAATCCTGGGCATGGTCACGTGCATCGGCGGCGGCGTGGCGCGGGACCTTCTCACCCTGCAGGTGCCCACGGTGCTGCGGGCCGAACTCTATGCAGTGGCAGCCCTCGCCGGCGCCGGTTCGATCGCCCTGGGTTTCATCCTGGGGCTGCCCCCTGTGCCGGTGACCCTGTTCGGGGCCGGGCTGTGCCTTTTCCTGCGGCTGATGTCGATCTATCGGGGATGGCGCCTGCCCGTGGCGGCCTCAAATCGTCAGTATTCAAAAGAAACTGACTAGTTTTGGGTTGGCGATCGACGCGAACTGGGCGTCCCGCCCTTGCCGCTCCTGTGGATGAACGCTAAACACACGACCGTCATTTTGTCGCAAGCGGCGTGGGGGAAAAGCAGCATGGCGACGACGAAGAAGGCCAAATCGCCGGGCGCTGCTGCTCTGCATGCTCCGGCTAACAAGTTGAATGGAAAGGCTGTTTCGGCCCGAGGCAGCGGCACGCCGGAGGCCCGGGACACTGCGCGCCTGCTGCTCGAGATCGAGGCCATCCACTGCCGGCCCGACAACCCGTACATTTTCACGTCGGGGCGGGCGAGCCCGGTCTACATCGACTGCCGCAAGCTGATCTCCTACCCCGAAGCGCGCGCCAAGATCATGAACTACGCGCTGAAGTCGATCGACAAGCAGATCGGCTGGAACAAGATCGACGTCGTGGCGGGCGGCGAGACCGCCGGCATCCCGTTCGCGGCGTTCCTGGCGGCGCTGGCCAAGAAGCCGATGATCTATGTCCGCAAGCAGCCCAAGGGCTTCGGCCGCATGGCCCAGATCGAAGGCGACCTCAAGCCCGGCAAGCGCGTCCTGCTGGTCGAGGATCTCGCCACCGACGGCGGCAGCAAGATCGTCTTCATCGAGGCGCTGAAGAAGGCCGAGGCCAAGGTGAGCGACTGCTTCGTGATCTTCCACTACGGCATCTTTCCGCAGAGCATCGAGATGCTGGCGGCGGCCGGCGTCAAGCTGCACGCGCTCGCCACCTGGTGGGATGCGCTGGAAGCGGCGCAGAAGCACAAGTATTTCGACGAGCGCGGCCTGATCGAGACCAAGGCCTTCCTCGAAGCGCCCGAGCAATGGTCCGCCAACCACGGCGGCCGCCCGCCCGCACCCCGCTCGATGATGGGGCGGTAGGCTCATTGCTGGGGGCGCGCCACTCCAGTGGCGCGTCTTCGCTTGAAACACTGACGTTCTCGCATGAGTCACAAGGGCTGGCATTCGCGAAACTACTTGCCGCACTTCAACTCCCAAGACGTCGTTCAATTCGTCACTTTCCGGCTCGCAGACAGCTTGCGAGCAGAAGCAATTCAGCGCCTGAAAGCTGCTGACCGGCCCGAAACTTTGCGCCATGAAATGCTTGATCACGGTTGGGGCGCTTGTTGGTTGAGGTCGGATTCCATTGCACGCCTCGTTGAGGATGCATTCCTTGCGTTCGACGGCACACGCTATCGCTTGCATGCTTGGACGATCATGCCCAACCACGTGCACGTACTCTTCACGGTGATGCCCATCACCCCGCTTGGTACTATTGTCGGTTCATGGAAGCGCTTTACTGCGCGCCAAGCCAACCAGAAACTCGGGCGCAGCGGACCATTCTGGCAAACCGAATACTGGGATCGCTTCATCAGAAACGAGGCACACTTCGCCGCCGCCGAGAACTATATTGACCAGAATCCTGTCAAAGCAGGGCTCGTTAATGACGCCAATTTGTGGCCCTACGGCAGCGCGCGCTTGAAAGAATGACGCGCCACTGGAGTGGCGCGCCCCCAGCCCATTGCCTCCTTCATCAGTCGATGCGACCCTTGCCGGAATGATTCGCCGCCTGTTTTTTCTCGTCCTCGCGCTCGTGTCGCTGGCCGCGCCCGCGGCCGCCAAGGACGAGCTGGTGCTCGGCATGACGCAGACGCCGGGCACCTGGAATCCGCTGATCAGCTCGATGCTGGCCAAGTCGCTGATCAGCAACATGACGGCCCGGCCGCTCACGGCCTACGACGCCAACTCCAACCTCGTCTGCCTGGTCTGCACCGAACTGCCGACCATCGAGAACGGCAAGGCGCGCGTCATCGATCTGCCGGATGACGGCAAGGGGGGCGGCAAGAAGGGCATGGAGGTCGATGTCGAGATGCGCGACATGAAATGGGGCGACGGCGTGCCGGTCACCGCCAAGGACGTCGCCTTCACCCTGGAGGTCGGCAAGCATCCGCTGTCGGGCGTGGCCTCGTCCGAAGGCTACAAGCGCATCCTCAAGCTCGACGTCAAGGACGACCGCCATTTCACCATGACGATCGACCGCGTGACGTTCGACTACAACAGCCTCAGCCTCATGCTGGTGCCGGCCCATATCGAGAAGCCGATCTTCGACGCCAATCCGGCCGAGTACCGCAACAAGACGGCCTACGACACCGATTCGACCAATCCCGGCCTCGCCTTCGGCCCCTACCGCATCGTCGAGATCGTGCCGGGCAGCCGCATCGCCCTCGAGCAGAATGCGAGCTGGACGGGCGAGAAGCCGCATTTCAAGCGCATCGTGGTGAAGATCATCGAGAACACCGCGGCGCTCGAGGCCAACCTGCTGTCGGGCAATGTCGATTACGTGCTGGGCGAGCTCGGGCTTTCGCTCGACCAGGCGCTGGCCTTCGAGAAGCGCTACAAGGACAAATACGACTTCATCTACAAGCCGGCGCTGATCTACGAGCACATCGACACCAAGCTCGACAACGAGCTGCTGGCCGACCGCAGGGTGCGCCAGGCGATCCTGATGGCGATCGACCGCAAGGCGATCTCCGACAAGCTGTTCGAGGGCAAGCAGCCGATCGCCAACGGGCCGGTCAGCCCGCTCGACCCGATGTACAGTCCGGTGGTGCGCCAATACCCCTACGACCCGGCCGCGGCGCGCAAGCTTCTGGACGAGGCGGGCTTCGCCGAGATCAAGAACGGCGTCCGCCAGAATGCCAAGGGCGAGCGCTTCTCGATCGAGATCTCGACCACGGCCGGCAATCGCGTGCGTGAGCTGGTGGCGCAGGTGATCCAGAGCCAGCTCAAGCAGGTCGGCATCGAGGTCCGCATCAAGGCCGAGCCGCCGCGCATCTTCTCGGAATCGCTGAACCGGCGGCAATTCACCGGGCTCGCCATGTATGCCTGGGTCGAGCAGCCCGAAGGCGTGCCGCGCTCGACCCTGCATTCGGAAGAGATCCCCTCGGCGGCGAACGGGTGGAGCGGCCAGAACTATCCAGGCTACAGGAGCGCCGACATGGACAAGGCGCTGGATGCCGCCGAGCGCGAGCTCGATGCCACCAAGCGCCGCGGCCTGTTCGCCGACATCCAGCGCATCCACGCCGACGATCTGCCGGTCCTGCCCTTGTTTTTCCGCGTCGATCCCTTCGTGATCCCCAAGGCGCTGAAGGGCGTGGTGCCGACCGGGCACCTCAACAGCTCGACCCTGTGGATCGAGCAGTGGCGCTGGGAGGACTAGATGGCGCTCGCCAAGCTGGCGCTCGACGGAAAATTCGTGCGCCTCGAACCGCTGGAGGGGCGTCACCGCCAGGCCGTCCGGCCGGCGGCGCAGCATCCCGAGATCTTCGCCGTCACGACGTCGGCGCTGGGCCCGCTCTACGATCCCTATTTCGACAATGCGCTGAAGCGCAGCGACGGCACGCACGATCTCGCCTTTGCCGTGCTGTTGAAGGCGGAGAATCGCTATGTCGGCATGACGCGCTACCTCAACATCGAGGAGGCGCACAGGAAGCTCGAGATCGGTTCGACCTGGTACGAGCCCTCGACCTGGGGCGGCCCGGTCAATCCGGAGTGCAAGATGCTCTTGATGCGGCATGCCTTCGAGACGCTCAAATTCCATCGGGTCGAGTACAAGACCGACGTGCGCAACACCCGCAGCCGCGCCGCCATCCTGAAGCTCGGCGCCACCCAGGAAGGCATCTTCCGCAAGCACATGATCATGGCCGACGGCCATGTCCGCGATTCGGTCTACTTCTCCGTCGTCGACACCGACTGGCCCGCGGTGAAGGCCGGGCTGGAGAAGAGGCTCAGCTCGTGATCGTTCGGAGCGCGGGCGTCCCGCCCGCTTCGGAATGATGAGCGGGCGGGACGCCCGCGCTCCGTTATGAGCCGCTACCTCGCCAGCCGCGCGGTGCAGACCGTCGTCACGCTCGCCCTCATGAGCTTCGTGGTCTACCTGCTGATCGGGCTGATGCCGGGTGATCCGATCGACCTGATGATCGCGGGCGATCCCAAGATGACCAGCGCCGACGCCGCGCGGCTGAGGGCCGTCTACGGCATCGACAAGCCCCTGATGGAGCGCTACCTCGCCTGGGCCGGCCAGGCGCTGCAGGGCAATTTCGGCTACTCAAGATCGTTCAACCAGCCTGTGCTGGCCGTGCTGTGGCCGCGCCTGCTGAACACCCTGGTCCTGGCGGGGATCGCCTTCGGGCTGGCCATCGCCATCGCCCTGCCGCTCGGCATCTGGGCCGCCAACCGGCCGCGCAGCCGCGCCGACTACCTGATCAACCTGCTGTGCTTCGCCGGCATCTCCGCCCCGCCCTTCTGGCTCGCCTTGCTGCTGATCACGTTGTTCGCGGTGACCTTGGGCTGGCTGCCCGCCGGCGGCATGGCCGACATCCGGCCGGGCACGCCGTGGACCGCCGCGCTGGTCGAGCGCCTGCGCTTCCTTGCCCTGCCGGTGGTCACGCTGACCTTGGTCCAGCTCGGCGGCTTCACGCGCTTCATGCGCGGCGCCATGATCGAGGCCCTGCGCCAGGACTACATCCGCACCGCGCGCGCCAAGGGAGCACCGGAGCGCCGCGTGCTATGGGGCCATGCCTTCGCCAATGCGCTGGCGCCGGTGCTGACCATCCTCGCCCTCTCCTTCGGCGGCCTTCTGTCGGGCGCCCTGATCACCGAGACCATGTTCGCCTGGCCGGGCATGGGCAAGGCGATCTACCAGGCCATCCTCGACAACGACTACAACCTTGCCCTGGTCGGGCTCCTGATCGCCACCCTGGCCACCATCGTCGGCAATCTTTTGGCCGACCTCGCCTATGTCTGGGTCGATCCGCGCGTGTCGCTCGCAGGCAGCGCATGACGAGCGACGCCAGCCCGCGCCGCCTGGTGTGGAATCGGCTGATGCGTCACAGGCTGGCGCAAGTGTCGCTGGCATTCCTGGCCGTTCTCTTCGTGCTGTCGCTGGCCGCTCCCCTGATCGCCCAGCTGCGCGGCGTCGATCCCAGCGCGACCGACCTCTTCCGCCGCCTGGAAGGCCCGTCGGCCGAGCATTGGCTGGGCACCGACGATCTCGGTCGCGACCTCTTCCAGCGCCTGCTCGACGGCGGCCGCGTGTCGCTGCTGGTCGGCCTGTCGGGCGCGCTCCTGTCGGCGGTCCTGGGAGCGATCGTCGGCGTTCTGGCGGGTTATCTCGGCGGCCGGCTCGACAGCGTGTTGATGCGCCTCACCGACGGGGTGATCTCGTTGCCGCTGCTGCCGCTCCTCATCGTGCTGGCGGCCATCGATCCGCGAAAACTTGGCATCCCGGTCGAGATCGCGCAGTCGGAGACCTTCTCGCTCTACCGCATCGTGGTCATCGTGGCATTGACCGGTTGGACGACAGTGGCGCGGCTGGTGCGGGCCGAGACGCTGTCGCTGAAGGCGCGCGACTTCACGCGCGCGGCGCAGGCGCTCGGGGCGGTGCCCTTGCGCATCATGTTCCGCCACATCCTGCCCAACGCGGCGGGCTCGCTGGTGGTCGCGACCACGATGTCGGTCGGCACGCTGATCCTGTTCGAATCGACGCTGTCCTTCCTCGGCCTGGGCACCCAGCCACCGGCGGCGAGCTGGGGCAACATGCTGACCGGCGCGCAGGAGCTCTTGCAGCAGGCGCCGGTGCTGGCGCTGTGGCCGGGACTGCTGATCTTCCTCACCGTGATCGCCTTCAATTTCGTCGGCGACGGCCTGCAGGACGCGCTCGATCCGCGCAGCGAGAGACGTTAGTCATCGCTGGGGGCGCGCCACTCCAGTGGCGCGTCTTCCCCTGTGTCGGAGCGACAGACGCGCCACTGGAGTGGCGCGCCCCCAGCAAAGATTCTAGGCTCGCGCTCGGGAGAAGAATCGCCGGCGTATGACGTACAGTTTCCAGTTCCGCGACGTCTTCGCCGCGTGGGAGTTCCTGCTCGACGGCCTGGTGCTGACCCTCGAGCTCTCGCTGGTCACCATGGTCGTGGGTCTGCTGATCGGCCTCGCCGGCGCGGCGGGACGCGTCTACGGGCCAGGCTGGGTCCGCCGGTCGATCGCGGTCTATGTCGAGACGATCCGCAACACGCCGCTGATCGTCCAGCTCTTCCTGATCTTCTTCGGCCTGCCCAGCGCCGGCCTGAAGTTCGACGCCGATACCGCGGCGTTCATCGCGCTGTCGATCAATCTCGGCGCCTATTCGATCGAGATCATCCGCGCCGGGCTGGAAGCCATCCCGCGCTCGCAGATCGAGGCCGGCCAGTCGCTCGGCCTGTCGGGCCTGCAGGTGTTCCGCCACGTCATCGTCTTTCCCGCGCTCAAGCTGATGTATCCCGCTCTCGCCAGCCAGTTCGTGCTGCTGATGCTGGCGACCAGCGTGGTGTCGCAGATCTCGGCGCAGGACCTGTTCCACATGGCCTCGATCATCCAGTCGCGCACCTTCCGCGACTTCGAGGTCTATATCCTGGTCGCCGCGGCCTATCTCGCCCTGGCGATGGTCTTCCGCCTGCTGTTCGCCGGCCTCTACCAGCTCGTGTTCGCCCGCCGATGATCCGCGAGCTCTCCTTCATCGACGTGCTCTATCTGCTCGCGGCCACGCGCTGGACCCTGGCGCTGACCGCCATCGCCTTCGTGGGTGGCGGCCTGGTCGGCCTGGCGATCGCGCTGCTCCGCGTCTCGGCCTGGGCGCCGCTGCGCTGGCTGGGCACGGTCTACGTGCTGGTCGTGCAGGGTACGCCCCTGCTCGCCTGGCTGTTCGTGTTCTTCTTCGGCCTGTCGATCTTCGGCTTCACGGTATCGCCCTGGATCGCCGCCGCCGCCTCCTACTCGATCTATGCCGGCGCCTTCCTGGGCGAGATCTGGCGCGGCTGCCTGCAGGCGATCCCGCGCACCCAGTGGGAGGCCGGCGCCTCGCTGGGCCTCGGCCTCGGCCAGCAGCTGCGCTACATCATCGTGCCGCAGGCGCTGCGGCTCGCCATTCCGCCCACCGTCGGCTTCCTGGTGCAGCTCATCAAGAACACCTCGCTGGCCGCCGTCATCGGCTTCATCGAGCTCACCCGCGAGGGCCAGCTCACCACCGCCACCACCTTCCGTCCTTTCACCGTCTATCTGATCGTGGCCGCCATCTACTTCGCGCTCTGCTTCCCGCTGACGCAAGTATCCCGCCGGCTCGAGCGGAGGCTCCATGTCGCTCGTTGAACTCAAGGACGTGATCAAGCGCTACGGCACGCACACCGTGCTGAACGGCGTCTCGCTCAAGGTCGAGAAAGGCGAGATCATCGCCATCATCGGTCGCTCGGGCTCGGGCAAGAGCACGATGCTGCGCTGCGTGAACGGGCTGGAGCCGATCCAGGGCGGCACCGTGTCGTTCGACGGCACCGTCGTGAACGACCCCGGCACCGACCTGCGCAAGCTCCGCCAGCATGTCGGCATCGTGTTCCAGAGCTTCAACCTCTTCCCCCATCTCAGCGTCGAGAAGAACATCACCTTGGCCCCCAAGGTGGTGAAGCACGTGCCGCCCGCCGAGGCGCGCCAACTCGCCGAGGCGGTGCTGCGCAAGGTGGGACTCGCCGAGAAGATCGACGCCTATCCCGACCAGCTCTCAGGTGGCCAGCAGCAGAGGGTGGCGATCGCCCGCTCGCTCGCCATGCAGCCGGTGGTGATGCTGTTCGACGAGATCACCTCGGCGCTCGATCCCGAACTGGTGGGCGAAGTGCTGAAGGTGCTGGAGGAGATGGCGCGCGACGGCATGACCATGATGCTGGTGACGCACGAGATCGGCTTCGCCCGCAAGGTCGCCAACCGGGTCGTCTTCATGCACGAGGGTCGGATCTGGGAGGAAGGTCCGGCGGCTGCAACGCTTGCCAAGCCGCGCACGCCGGAACTCGAGACGTTTTTGAGCGCGGTGCTGCATTGACCCCATGACGCCAGAGGAACTCGCAAGCCGGCATCCCAAGCTCTACCACGTGACCAGGCCCGGTGCCTGGGAGGCGATCTCGACGCTTGGGCTGATGCCTGCCGTGGCGCTTCTCGAGCGCTTCGAGGGGAACGAGCAGCGACGCACGGATCTCGCGACCAAGCGGCGTCCCACGGAAGTCGAGCTCGCGCATCCGGCCCATGGAACGGTGATCCTCAACGACAACCTGCCCCTTAGCGAGCGCGCCCTCGCCGCCTGCCTCGACGACGGGCTGACGCCGCCGGACTGGCTCCGCATGCTGAACGAGCGGGTATTCTTTTGGGTCGACGAAAGCAGGGTGGCTGGCCTGTTGAGCGCGAAAATGAATCGAGCGCGCAGCCGGGAGGTGCTCGTCTTCGATACGCTCGGCCTGGCGAGCGCCCATGCGGAGCGGGTCGAGATCAGCCCGATCAACAGCGGTTCCACGCTCCGCAAGCCGGCGCGTCGGGGTCTGGCCACCTTCACGCCGCTGCTCGCCAAGAGCTACAGGGAGTGGCAGCGCCAGCGCGGCGGCAATGACCGGATCGTGGAGGTGACGGTTCGTGGCGGCGTCCGGGACATCAAACGCTATTTCAGCGCAATCCGGACGGCGTCGCCCTGAGCGTCTCCCTACGCCATCACCTGCTCTTTCGGCACCCAGCTTTTCTCTTCGCCGGCATAGAGCGGGCCCGGATTGCCGCGCACCGTGGTGCGCCACATCATCCGCTGTTCCTTCTCGGCGTCGTACCAGGTCGCGGTATGGATCAGGCAGCGATTATCCCACACCAGCACGTCGCCCTGGGTCCATTCGTGCACGTAGATGAACTCCGGCCGCGTGTAGTGGGCCATGAGCTCGTCGAGCAGCCGGGCGCCGTCGCCCTGGGGACCGGGCTCCATGCCGACGAAAGGTCCGTCGAACCAGTCCATCTGGCCGCGCTCGCAGAGATAGAGCGCCTTGCGACCGGTGACCGGATGGATGCGCACGACCGGCTGCGGCTGGGAGCGTTCGTGCGGCGCGAAAGCACGCGGCGTCTTGCCGGCCTCCGCGTCGCCGCGGCCGCGGCCGGTGCCCGGCTGGGCATGCAGGCCCTGCAGGGTGTCCACCTTGGCCTTGAGGGCGGCCGGCAGGGCGTCGTAGGCCAGCGAGCCCGAGGCGAACAGGGTCTGGCCGCGCTCGCGGGCGACGGGGTTGACGGCGAAGAACAGCGAGATGTCGGGCGGCGGCCGGCGATAGCTCTGGTCGGTGTGCCAGCCGTTGCGTTGGGGATACTGCACCGGGAAGCGCCCGTCGGCGGTGAGCGGCGGATCGGGCCGTTTTGGCGGCGGGCGGAAGTTGGGCACCATGTTGGTGACCATGAAGATCTCCGGCACCGCCTGGTGCACCACGTTCTGGCTGGTCAGCAGGTAGCGATAATCCTCGACCTCGGGCCCGAAGCGCAGGCTGAGATCGACCAACAACCGGGGATCGCGCGCGATCTCGTCCAGGCCCGGGATCAGCAGCAGCCCGCCCGCGCGCGCCAGTGCGTCCGGCAACCCCTCGGGCATGTGCTCCGACAAGGGGCGAGCGAACCTCACCGTCGCGCCGAACGCGGCGCCGGGCAAAGGCGAGGCAATTTCGAATTCGGCGCTCATACACGCTCCTCAGGCCACTGCGCTGTGGACGACCTTGCGCATAGTAATTCAAAATCCATGCCGGGGATAAGAAGGGAGAACATACATGAAGCGCTTTATCGTGGGCCTGCTGGCCCTGAGCCTTGCCGCCTTCAGCGGACAGGCGGCCAAGGCCGACCGGCTCGAGGACATCCTGAAGAAGGGCGTGGTGCGGATCGCCGTGCCGCTCGACGTGCCGCCTTTCGGCTCGCAGAACCAGGCGCGCGAGGCCGAGGGCTTCGACGTCGAGCTGGCCGGCATGGTGGCCAAGGCGCTGGGCGTGAAGCTCGAATTGCAGCAGGTCACCGGCGCCAACCGCATCCCCTTCCTGCTGACCGACAAGGTCGACATCGTGATCTCGGTGATGGGGCTCACGCCCGAGCGCGCCAAGCAGATCATGTTCACCTCGCCCTATGCCGACACCAACCTCTCGGTGTTCGGGCCGAAGAGCGCCAACGTGAAGTCGGCGGCCGACATCGGCAGCCTGAAAGTCGCGGCCGCCAAGGGAACGACCCAGGAGATGGCCCTGACGGCGATGGCGCCCAAGGCCAACATCATGCGCACGGAGGACGACGCCACCGCCGCCGCGGCCTACCTGTCGGGCCAGGCCGAGCTGTTCGCCACCAACAACCTGATCATCCCCGACCTGCAGAAGCGCAATCCCAGCAAGGAGTTCGAGATCAAGTTCGTGATCCGGCGCAGCCCTGCCCACATGGGCGTGCGCATGGGCGAGATGACCCTGGTGCGCTGGCTCGACAGCTTCATCTTCTTCAACACCATGAACGGCGAGCTCGACCGGCTGCACCAGAAATGGCTCGGCATGCCGATGCAGCCGATGCCGTCGCTCTAGGGCCATGCGGGTCAGAACCCACCTCACCCTGAGGAGGCGCAAAGCGCCGTCTCGAAGGGTGGGCAACACCACGACTGGTTCCCACCCTTCGAGACGCGGTCCTCTGGACCGCTCCTCAGGGTGAGGTTGTCTTTGTCGATCACATGGAACACGCATGAGTGAAATCGAATGGTCGAGGCTGAAGGCCTCGGAGATCAAGGCGCTGGCGGGACGCAACGCCATCGTCATCGTGCCGATCGGCGCCACCGAGCAGCACGGGCCGCATTTGCCCAGCATGGTCGACTGGCGCTGCGTGCACGAAGTCTCGCATCGCGCGGCGCGCATCATGGAGAAGACGAGCGCCGGTCGTGGTGGCGCCCACCATCCCCTTCGGCATGTCCGAGCACCACATGTCGCTCAGCGGCACGATCACGCTCGACTATGCCACCATGTACGCCGTGATCCGCTGCGTCGTGACCTCGGCGGTGCGCCACGGCTTCAAGAGGATCTTCGTGCTGAACGGCCATGGCGGCAACACGACGGCGCTGCAGAACATGATCGGCGAGCTCACGGTCGAGTACAAACTGCCGTTCGCCACCGGGACCTACTGGGACATCGCCGCCAAATCGATCGCCAGGCTCCTGGAGAAGCAGAAGGCGCTGCTGCATGCCTGCGAGGCCGAGACCTCGATGGTCATGGCGATGGCGCCCGAGCTGGTGAATCCCGACGAGCTGTCGCAGATGCACGGGCCCTACATTCCGGGCCTCGCCGCCATCCCGACCGTCAACGAAGGCGTCTATCGCTGGCGGCAGCTTTCCAGCCGCTCGCCGATCGGCGTCATCGGCGATGCCTCCGCCGCCAGCGCCGAGAAGGGCGAGAAGCTTCTGGCCGCGATCTCGGCCGACGTCGCCGAGGCGCTGACCAACGACCGACTGTGGAGTGAACCGATTTGAACACCCCGACCAGGCAGGCCGACTTCACGGCCATGAGCCGGCTGTCGGCCGACATCGACCTTCTGGCCGAGGGCAAGGCGCACGGCTTCGTGCGCGTGCCGCATTCGGTGCATCGCTCGGCCTATGGCTGGATCCCGATTCCCATCGTGCGTATCAGGAACGGCGACGGACCCAGCGTGCTCCTGCAGGCGGGCACGCACGGCGACGAATGGGAGGGCCAGATCGGCCTCGGCAACCTTTTGCGCGCGCTCGAGCCCAAGGATATCAAGGGCCGGCTGGTCATCCTGCCGTCGGCCAACTTCCCCGCCGCCATGGCGGGCCAGCGCACCTCGCCGATCGACGAGGGCAATCTCAACCGCCTCTATCCCGGCGATGCCGACGGCACCATCACGCAGCAGATCGCCTACTGGATCGAGCACGCCCTGCTGCCGGGCTTCGACTACAGCTTCGACTTCCATTCCGGCGGCAGCTCGCTCACCTACATTCCGAGCGCGCTGGCCGCGCGCCAGGAGGATCCCGCGCGCATGCAGAAAATCATCGGCATGCTGAAGGCCTTCGGCGCGCCGGTGAGCTACGTCGCGGCGGCGCCGCAAGGCGGCGGCCGCACCTTCACCTCGGCCTCGACGCGGCAGGGCGTGATCTCCATGGGCACCGAATTGGGTGGCGGCGGGCTGGTGACGCCGGCCTCGCTCAAGGTGGCCGAGGACGGCATGCGGCGCGTGCTCGCCCATATCGGGCTGCTGCAGGGCGCCGTGCCGCCGCCCTCGCCCACCCGCCTCACCGAGATCGGCGGCGACGACTACTATGTCTACGCCTCCGACAGCGGCCTGTTCGAGCCGCTGGTCGATCTCGGCGCCGAGGTGAAGGCCGGCCAGCCGGCCGCGCGCATCCATTTCCACCACACGCCGTGGCGCGAGCCCGATCTCCTGACCTTCAAGCGCGACGGGCTGGTGCTGTGCAAGCGCGTGCCGGCGCGCTGCGAGCGCGGCGACTGTCTCTTTCATCTGGCGACGGATATCGCCGGTTAGTGCCTCCAATTGGCGGATGCTTGCCCTGCAATCGGCATTTTCCGGTATTTCCGGTATTTCCGGTAGTGCGGTAGACCTCTCGAAGCCGGCCGACGTCGATCCCGACGTCGGGCTTCGATGAATTTCCGCATTTCCCGCAATTTCCGCTACCCACTTTCACGTCCCGAACATGGGACTGCCGGAGCGCGGTCCTACAGATCCGCATCCTTCGTCCCCGCGACGATGAGCCGAGCGGACCTGGAGGTCCGCGCTCCGCCCAGACAGCCAAGCGCTTCGCTGTCGCGCGCGACAAAATCAACAATGGATAGAGCGGCAAATCCAGCGAACCGTATCCCCAACTGAAGTGATAGTCAATATACTTAAGATATAATAATCGCCGCGCGAGCCCCTGTCCTGCCTAAGCCCCTGCGACACATCGCGGAGATTTACCCTCGGCCTCGGCTGTGCAATTGTAAGGTCCCATCAATTTTGAAAGGAGGTGATTACGTGAAGTTCACCAATGCGACACCGACGACCTTCGCCGTAACCGCCACCGGGTTTTCTCCTGTACTGGCGACTTGCTGTCCGTAGGCTCGACGGGAGTCGGCGCAAAGCCGCCTTCGGGCGGCTTTGTTGTGTCTGGGGTCCTGCGCGTCACCGACCTCTCGGCCCGCTGACAAAGGAATTGTCCTCCTCGTAGAAACGCAAAAGCCGCGTCGTTTCCCGACTGATTCCGATCCGAGGGCTCCTCCGCAGGCGCCCCGCAGGCCTCACCGCATCGCCCAGCCACAAGGCGCCGCGACCGGTGCACAGATCCAGACCATCCAGTTCTCGCGTGATGCCCAGAGCGGTGGCGAGACGACCGGGTCCGCGCGCAATGTCCGGCAGTTTCGCGCCGGGTCGGCGGCGCACCATCAGATCAAGGCCTTCGAGCGGTTCGAGCGCCCGCAGGAGAACGCCCGTTCCCACGCCGGCACGGCCGGCGCTGACATTGAGCGAGAACCAGCAGCCGTAGATGAAATAGACATAGGCGTGGCCGCGCTCCAGGAACAAGGAGGCGTTGCGGTTGGTCTTGCCCTTGAAGCCGTGACCGCTGGCGTCGCCTGAAACATAGGCCTCGGTCTCCACGATCCGGCCGCTGATCCGTCCGTCTTCGCCTTGGCGAACGAGGGTCTTGCCGAGCAGCCAACGCGCCAGGGCGGCAGCGCCGGAGGGCAACTCGGCCCGCGCCAGCGGACGAATTGCGATCGGACGTCCGGCTGGCATGGTGGTCCCGCCAGATTTGCGCAGGCGTTCCATCTCAGCCGAGCCTCGCCGGCGACAATAGCCGTTGGTGGATCAGCACGCGTGCCTGCACGGCAATGCCAGGTTCAGAGGGTCTATGATTTCGGCACACAGCTGCGGCAGGAAAGCCGGGGCGCCGTCCTGCGGCCATCCTGGCGGGGCCGCGCCTCGGCGTGGCCGCAGACCGAGCAGCCGTCGATCTCGAAATCGATCCAATGGGTAGGCTCGCCGCAGCATTCGCAGGGCAGGCCGCGGCGCGCGCCGATCGGGCCGAAGCCCGGCGTATGGCATTTCGGGCAAAGCCGCTGCAGCCGCTTGGCGAGCTTCCAGGAGAGCGCGCGCAGCACGCGCATGCGCAACGGGTTGCGGTTGGCGCGCATGTCGGCGATCACGATGGCGAGGCCTTCGTCGGAGCGATTGGCCTCGCGATTCACCGCGGCCACCACCTCGTCCATGTTGGACAGGTCCTTGACCGGCCGGCTGGCGTCACTGCTGCTGATCACGAACACGCCGTAGCGCGGGAAGCCCATCGCCTTCACCACGGCCGGCACGGTGGGATCACCCGCCTTGAACCGCCTCAGGCGCCAGTTGGTGCGATGCGTGCCCAGCGTCTCAACCAGCTTCAGCCCGCGCTTGCGGTCGATGAAGGCCATGATCTCGACGCCGCTCGCCACCAGGGGCACGCGCTCGATCGGCCCGTAGCTGCCCTCGCTGGCGATGGCGCAATCGACCTCGAGCGAGCGGAAGGCGAGCTCGGCCTTGAGGAGGCAGGTCTCGATCAGCGCATCCGGCCGTGCGACCTCGCCCGAGAAGGTGCCGAGGGCATCGGTATCGAGCCCGTGCGCTACCACCACCTCGGCATCGAGCAGGCGGCGAAAGGGCGGCGCGATCGCCAGATCCTTGGCATGGATGGTCGCCAGTCCGATTCGCGTATTGGCGTAAGGATGACCCAACAGAGGCACGGCAAACCGCCGATGAACTGACGATGACTACTCCGCGGCTTGCGACACTGCCTGGCGGGCGAGCTGTTGCTCGACCAGGGTCGCCCAGTAGGACGCGCCGATCGGCAGGATCTCGTCGTTGAAGTCGTAGCCCGGGTTATGGACCATGCAACTGCCTGCGCCGTCGCCGTTGCCGATCCAGATGTAGCAGCCGGGCCGCTTCAGGAGCATCCAGGCGAAATCCTCGCTGCCCATGGCCGGCGTCGGGTTGCGATTGACGTTCTCCACCCCGACCAGCGCGCCGGCGGCCTTGGCGGCGAACTCGGTCTCCTGCTCGCTGTTCACGGTCGCGGGATAGCGCCGCTCGTAGCGCCACTTGATGACCTCCGCGCCGAAGCCCGCGGCGACGTTGCGCGCGATCTTCTCGATGTTGCGCTCGATCATGTCCTGAACCGACTTCTTGAAGGTGCGGACGGTGCCGCGCAGCGTGCATTCCTGCGGGATGACGTTCCAGGTGTCGCCGGCATGGATCTGGGTGGTCGACAGCACCGCGGTGTCCATCGGGTCGATGTTGCGCGCCACGATCGACTGCAACGCGGTAACGATGTGCGCACCCACCACGACGGGATCGATGCCGTGATGCGGCATGGCGCCGTGGGCGCCGACGCCTTTCACCACGATCTCGAAGATGTCGTAGGCGGCCATCATCGGACCGGGCCGGACGGCGAAGCGGCCGACCGGGATGCCCGGGATGTTGTGCATGCCGTAGACGCCCTCGACCGGGAACTTGTCGAACAGCCCCTCCTCGACCATGACCCGGCCGCCGCCCTCGTTCTCCTCGGCCGGCTGGAAGATGAAGTAGACGGTGCCGTCGAAGTTCTTGGTCTCGGCCAGGTACTTGGCCGCGCCCAGCAGCATCACCGTGTGGCCGTCATGGCCGCAGGCATGCATCTTGCCGGGGATCGTCGACTTGTGATCGAAGCTGTTGGTCTCGTGCACGTCGAGCGCGTCCATGTCGGCGCGCAGGCCGATCGCCCGCTTCGACGTGCCCGACCGCAGCACGCCCACCACGCCGGTCTTGGCCAGGCCGCGGTGAACTTCGAGGCCGAACGACTTCAGCTTGGCGGCAACGGTGTCGGCCGTGCGCACTTCCTCGAAGGCGGTCTCGGGATGGCTGTGAATGTCATGCCGCCAGGCAGTCATGTCCTTATGAAACGACGCAATACGATTGATGACCGGCATCCGGGACTCTCCAAAAAATATGCAGCGGATCGTAAGGATGCGCGGCGACGGGTCAAGCGCGCCGAGCATGCGCCCGCGCACATCATGGACCGTGCGCCAAGATTGTCGTGAATCCGACGGTCAGCCGGCAGCAGCGTAGCTGCGTTCCTCAACCGGAAGGCGACCCTCTTCGATCGCGTGGCAGGCCACCGTGCCGCCTTCGATGGGCAGCGCCAGGGGCCGCTCGATCCGGCAGCGCTCGTTGGCGAAGCGGGCAGCGCGGATGAAAGGTGCAGCCCGAGGGCGGATTGATCGGACTCGGCACCTCGCCCGCCACCGGTGCGCGCTGACGGCCGGTCATCTCGAGGTCGGGAATCGTGTCCAGCAGCATCCGCGTGTAGGGATGCTTGGGGCGGCGGAACAGCGTGTCGGTCGGCGCCACCTCGACCAGCCGGCCGAGATACATCACGCCGACCCGCGTCGAGATGTGATAGACGACCGCCAGGTTGTGCGAGATGAACAGATAGGTGAGCTGCAGGCGGCGCTGCAGGTCGACCATCAGGTTCAGGATCTGCGCCTGCACCGAGACGTCGAGCGCCGAGGTCGGCTCGTCGCACACCAGGAACTCGGGCTCGCTCGCCAGCGCGCGGGCGATCGAGATGCGCTGGCGCTGGCCGCCGGAGAATTCATGCGGGTATTTGCGGCCGTCGGCCGGCGTCAGCTCGACCTGGCGCAGCAGCTCGCCGACCCGCTTCTCGAGATCGGCCTTGCCGCTCGACAGGCCGAAGGCGCGGATCGGCTCGGCGATGATGTCGAACACGCGCCAGCGCGGATTGAGGCTGGCGAACGGATCCTGGAAGATCATCTGCATGCGCCGGCGCAGCGCCGCCATGTCGCTGCGGCTGTGGCGCGCCGCCATGTCGTTGCCGTCGAACTCGATCGAGCCCGCGGTCGGCGCGTAGAGCCCGACCACCAGCCGCGCGACGGTCGACTTGCCGCAGCCCGATTCGCCCACCAGGGAGAAGGTCTCGCCCTTGGCGATCTCGATGTCGATGCCGTCGACCGCCTGGACGATCTGGCGCGGCCGCCGCTCGAGCTTTCGCACCAGCCACGGCGCCGACACATCGAAGTAGCGCTTCAGGCCTTCGATACGAACGAACTGACCGGTGGCTTCCGTCGACAGAGGGGCGTCAGGCATCGACCAGCTCCCTGGCCACGGGAGCACCGACGCCGCCGCGATCATGCAGCCAGCAGGCGGCGCGGCTGGTACCGGCCGACATCAGCTCCGGCCGCTCGACCAGGCAGCGCTGGCCGCGCTCGCTGCAGCGCGGATTGAAGGCGCAGCCCGGCGGGATCTCGGTGAGCCGCGGCATGGCGCCGTCGATCTGGGTCAGCCTGTCGTGGCGCACGCCGAGGCTCGGGATCGAGCCCATCAGGCCCTTGGTGTAGGGATGCTTGGCGTGCTTGACGACGTCGCGCACCGGGCCGATCTCGGCGATGCGACCGGCATACATCACGGCGACGCGGTCGGCGGTCTCGGCGATCACGCCCATGTCGTGCGTCACCAGCATCACCGCGGTGCCGTGCTCGCGGCACAGCCGCTTCAGCAGCGCGATGATCTGCGCCTGGATGGAGACATCGAGCGCCGTCGTCGGCTCGTCGGCCACGATCAGGCGCGGCCCGGCGCAGAGCGCCAGCGCGATCACCACGCGCTGGCGCATGCCGCCGGAGAACTGGTGCGGATAGTGGTCGATGCGCTGCTCGGCGGCCGGAATGCCGACTTCCTTCAGGAGATCGAGCGCGCGCTTGCGCGCTTCGGCGCGCCGACAGCGGCAAGTGGGTCTGGATGGTCTCGACCAGCTGGCGGCCGACCGAATAGAGCGGATTGAGGCTGGTCAGCGGGTCCTGGAAGATGGCGCCGATCCGCGCGCCGCGCACCTTGCGCATCTCCTCGTAGGGCAGCTTGTCGATGCGCCGTCCTTCGAGCCGGATCTCGCCGGCGGCGATGCGGCCCGGCGGCTCGAGCAGGCCGATGATGGCATTGCCGGTCAGCGACTTGCCGGCGCCCGATTCGCCCACCACGCCCAGGACCTCGCCGGGCGCGATGTCGAACGACACGTCGTCGACCGCGAGCAGCGTGCCGCGCCGCGTCGGGAATTCGACGCGCAGGTTCTTGACCTCGAGCAGCGGCGGATTGTTGGAGGTCGTGGCCATCAGCGCAGCTTCGGATTGAGGGCGTCGCGCAGCCAGTCGCCCAGCAGGTTCACCGCCAGCACCAGGGCCGCCAGCGTGATCGCCGGGAAACACGGTGATCCACCATTCGCCCGACTGCAGCAGCTCGTTGCCGAGACGGATCAGCGTGCCGAGCGACGGCTGCGTCGACGGCAGGCCGACGCCCAGAAACGACAGCGTCGCCTCGGTGATGATGGCGAGGCCCAGATTGATGGTGGCGATCACCAGCACCGGACCGGTGACGTTGGGCAGCACGTGACGGACCATGATCAGGAGCGGCGACAGCCCGATCACGCGCGCGGCCTGCACGTATTCCTTGTTCTTCTCGACCATCACCGAGCCGCGCACCGTGCGCGCATACTGCACCCAGAAGGAGAGGCCGATGGCGCCGACGATGACGAAGACCGCGACTTCGTCGTGGCGCTGCACAGAGATCAGGCCGCGCACGATGCCGTCGATCAGCAACGCCACCAGGATCGGCGGGAAAGGTGAGCTGGACGTCGGCGATGCGCATGATGACGGCATCGATGGTGCCGCCGAAATAGCCGCTGACCAGGCCGAGCGCGATGCCCAGCACCATGGCCACGATCACCGAGGCGATGCCGACCTCGAGCGACAGGCGCGTGCCGTACATGATGGAGGACAGCAGGTCCCTGCCCTGGTCGTCGGTGCCGAGCGGGAAGGTCCAGTCGCCGTCGTCCGAGACCAGCACCGGCGGCTTCAGGCCGTCGCTGAGGCTGAGCGTCGCCGGATCGAACGGCGTGTGCGGCGCCAGCACCGGCGAGAGGAACGCCACGACGACGATCAAGAAAGTGGCGGCGGCGGCGATCACGGTCATCGGCGACGACTTGAAGCTCCACCAGATGTCGCTGTCGGTCATCCGATGCAGCCATTCCGGCAGGGCCGAGCGCGCCGCCATCTCAGTGCCCCGCCACGCGCGCGCCGCCGCCCTGGGCACGCAGGCGCGGATCGACGGCGAAGTAGAGCAGATCGACCGTGAGGTTGATCAGCACGAACAACAGCCCGATCAGCATCAGGTAGGCCGCCATCACCGGGATGTCGGCGAACTGCACCGACTGGATGAAGAGCTGGCCCACGCCCGGCCAGGCGAACACCGTCTCGGTGACGATGGCGAAGGCGATCAGCGCGCCGAGCTGCAGGCCGGCCACGGTGATCACCGGCACCAGCGTGTTCTTGAGCGCGTGCCCGAAATTGATGGCGCGGTTGGTGAGCCCGCGGGCGCGCGCGAACTTGATGTAGTCGGTGCGCATCACCTCCAGCATCTCCGACCGCACCAGCCGCATCAGCAGCGTGAGCTGGAACAGGCCGAGCGTGATCGACGGCAGGATCAGCGCCTTGATGCCCGACCAGGTGAGGAAGTTGGTCGTCCACCAGCCGATCTGCACGGTCTCGCCGCGCCCGAACGACGGCAACCAGTGCAGGCTGACGGCAGAATATCAGGATCAGCAGGATGCCGATCACGAAGGTCGGGAGCGAGATGCCGATCAGGGAGATCGCCTGCAAGGCGCGGCTGGTCCAGTGGCGCGGATAGAGGCCGGTATAGACGCCCATCGGCACGCCGACGAACAGCGCGAATACGGCGGCGCAGAAGGACAGTTCGAGGGTTGCCGGCATGCGTTCGAGGATCAGGCGGCTGACCGGCTCGGAGGTCCGGTAGCTGAGACCAAACTGGCCCTGGGCTGCATTGGTGATGAAACGGATGAACTGGATCGGCGCGGGATCGTTGAGGCCGAGCTTCTCGCGCAGCGCCTCGCGTTCCTGGGCAGGGGTGTCCTGGCCGACCATGCCGTTGATCGGGTCGCCGACGTAGCGGAACAACGAGAAGGACACCAATCCCACCGTGAGCAGGACGGCGACAGATTGGGCAAGACGTCGGAGGATGAAGGCGAGCATTTATTGCCGGGTTTTAGCGCAGCGCCAGCCGTAGCAGGATTGACGCCAAAACGGAACCGGCCCCGGCGCTTTCAGGCGCCGGGGCCGGTCGTTAAGACGCCGCAGCGTCGCTCACTTCACCGTGACGAAGCGCAGCGGGAAGCTGTTGTCGGCCGGCTGGACCAGGTCGATGTTCTTGCGCGCCGCCCAGACCAGCGCCTGCTGGTGCAGCGGGATATAGGCAAAGTCATCGACGTAGATCTTGGTCGCTTCGCGGATCATGGCGTCGCGCTTGGCCTTGTCGGTCTCCTGCTCCATGGCGTCGGACAGCTCGTCGACGCGCTTGTTGGAGTAGCCGCCGACATTGAACAGGCCCTTCTTGCGTGCCGCGTCCGGCGTCTGGATCAGCGATTCGAAGACATTGTGCACGTCGTAGGTCGTGGCCGGCGACCAGCCCAGCATGAAGAAGCTGGTCTGGCCCGGCTTGCCGTCAGACGTGTTGCGCAGGATCTTCGCGAAGTAGAGGTTGCGCGTCTGCGCGCGCAGGTTCACCTTGATGCCGATCTTGGCCAGCATCGCCACCACGGCCTGGCAGATCTTCTCGTCGTTGACGTAGCGGTCGTTGGGGCAATCCATGCCGACCTCGAAGCCGTCGGGGTAGCCTGCGTCGGCCAGCATCTTCTTGGCCTCCTCGGGCTTCAAGAGCGCCGGCCGCTTGTCGAGATCCTTCATGTAGCCGTTGATGCCCGGCGCCACCATCAGGTTGGTCGGGAACGACTGGCCGCGCATCACGGTGCGCTTGATCGCATCGACGTCGATCGAGCGGTGCATCGCCTCGCGCACCTTGGGGTTCTTGAACGGGTTCTTGCCCTTGACGTTGGACTCGACCAGCTCGTCGCGCTCGTGGTCGAAGCCGAGATAGACCACGCGGGTCTCCGGGCCTTCCATCACCTTGATGTTGGCGTCCTTCTTGAGCGTCTCGGTATCGGCCGGCGGGACCTCGTAGGTCATGTCGATGTCGCCTGCCTTGAGCGCGGCCACGCGCGTGGCGGCGTTGGGCACCGGCGTGAAGATCACCTCGGTGAGGTTGTGCGTCGGCTTGTCCCACCAAGTCGGGTTGGCGGCCAAGATCGTCTTCTCGCCGGCGCGCCGCTCCTTGAGCACGAACGGACCCGTGCCCATGGCGTTGCGGGTGGCGAAGTTCTCCTCGTTCTTGATCATGTCGGCCGCCTGGACGGCGTTGTTCTTCTCGGCCCAGGCCTTGGACATGATGCCGATCGACGCCCATTTGTCCGCCAGCAGCGGATCGGGATAGAGCGTCGTCACCTCGACGCGCTGGTCGCCGACCGCCTTGATCTCCTTCAGCGACGCGAAGTTGCCGTTGACGTTGGAGCCCGGACCGTTGGCGCGGTTGATCGAGAACACCACGTCGGCCGCGGTAAACGGTGTGCCGTCACTGAACTTCACGTTCGGACGCAGATCGAAGAACCAGGTGTTCTTGTCGGTCTGGCCCCATTTCACGGCGAGCGCCGGCTCGAGCTTCAGGTCCTTGTCGCGGCGGACGAGCGGCTCGTAGATGTTGGAGGTGAAGGTGAGGAGAAAGGTCTCCTGTCGCGCATAAGGATCCATCGAGCTGACATCGCCCGAGTTGGCCCATTTGAAGGTCTTGGCGTCGGCCATCGGCGCCATCGCAAGACCCGCGCAGGCGACTGCCGCCAGCGCAAAAGAATGCCGGAAACTGAAGTTCATCTCTTACCCCTTCGTGGCGCCACACCCTTGTCGCGCCTTACGGTCTCCCCGACCCTGGAGTTATGCGCAGGCGCATACCTCGATGCACGTTGCACCGGCTGTGAGGTGGCGTCAATTGCCCAAAATTTTTGCAGGCTCGGCGCAGTTGGACATCCCCAGCCCGGGGCCGCTATCGTGCGACCCTCGGTACTTTTTCTCAGGGTGCGGCCATGAATGACGTCTCACGCAGCTTCCGCGGCAATTCCAACGCGGCCCGCGACATCGCGCACCACCTGCACCCCTATACCAACTTCAAGAAACACGAGCAGACCGGCCCGCTCACCATCGTGCGCGGCCGCGGCGTCTACGTCATGGATGACGACGGCAAGGAATATATCGAGGGCATGGCCGGCCTGTGGTCGGCGGCGCTCGGCTTCAGCAACGAACGGCTGGCGACGGTGGCCTACGAGCAGATGAAGCAGCTGCCGTTCTATCACGCCTTCAACCAGCGCTCCCACGAGCCCGCCATCAACCTCGCCGAGAAGGTGAAGGCGATGGCGCCGGTGCCGATGTCGAAGGTGTTCTTCGCCAATTCCGGCTCCGAGGCCAACGACACCGTCATCAAGATGGTGTGGTACATGAACAATGCGCTGGGCCGGCCGCAGAAGAAGAAGATCGTCTCGCGCATCAAGGGCTATCACGGCGTCACCGTGGCGGCGGCGAGCCTCACCGGCCTGCCCACCAACCATCGCTCCTTCGACCTGCCGATCGCCGGCATTCTCCACACGAGCTGCCCGCACTTTTATCGCTTCGGCCACGACGGCGAGACCGAGGAGCAGTTCACAACGCGCTGCGCCGAGGAACTCGAGGCGCTGATCCTGAAGGAAGGCGGCGCCGACCAGGTCGCCGCGATGATCTGCGAGCCGGTGATGGGCGCCGGCGGCGTCATCGTGCCGCCCAAGGGCTACTACGAGAAGATCCAGGCGGTGTGCCGCAAGCACGACATGCTGTTCGTCGCCGACGAGGTGATCTGTGGCTTCGGCCGGACCGGCAATGTCTGGGGCTGCCAGACCATGAACATCAAGCCCGACATCCTGACCTGCGCCAAGGCGCTGTCGGCATCGTTCCTGCCGATCTCGGCGGTGATGATCACCGACAAGGTCTACCAGGCGCTGATGAGCGAGAGCGACAAGATCGGCACCTGGGGCCACGGCTTCACCTACTCGGGCCATCCAGTGGCCGCCGCGGTCGCGCTCGAGGCGCAGAAGATCTACGACGAGATCGACCTGTTCGGTCACGCCAAGCGCATGAGCCCGATCTTCCACAAGCACATCCAGTCCTTCGCCGACCATCCGCTGGTCGGCGAGGCGATGAGCGTCGGCATGATGGGTGCGCTCGAGATCGTCGCCGACAAGAAGACCAAGGCGCCGTTCGACCTGGTCGCAGTCGGCGCCGGTACCCGCGTCTACAACCACGCGGTCGAGCGCGGATTGTTCATCCGCAACATGGGCGACCGCGTCGCGATCTGCCCGCCGCTGATCATCAACGAGGCCGAGCTCGCCGACCTGTTCGGCCGCCTGCGCCAGTCGTTTGACGCCGCCCTCGCCGACCTCAAGTCGGAAGGCCACTTCAAGGGCTGACATGAGCACCGGCTTGCAGAGCGACGGCGCGCGCCCCGCGCCGCCGTTCGGCACCAGCCGGCGCATCCGCAACCGCGCGATCTGGGCGGTGGCGTTGTTCGCTGCCGCAGTCCCGCCGGCGCTCGTCGGCCTCGGCATCGCCCAGGCGACGGACGACCAGGTGAACGTCGCCACGCCCCTCGCCTTCGCCTTCTGGGCAATCGGCCTGTTCTTCGCGATCTGGGCCGCCTTCCCCACCCTGCGCTACTGGGAAGGCCTGGCCATCCAGACGCGCTGGCTGGGCGCGCTTCCCCTTCTCTCCGTGTCCTTGTTCGTGAGCGCCGCGCTGATCGCCGTCTTGCTCGTCTGACAGTTGCTGCGATTGCGAGGCATTCTTATCTTTCCTCACTTACACGTGTGACGATTGTCCCCTCGCCGCGACCAAAATGCGCCTGCGTGAAGACGGCCAAGCCGACTAAGATTGGCGGGCGGGAGACAACGGTAAATGGACTACGAGGCATTCTTCACCGGCCACCTTCGCCGTCTGCACGACGAGGGACGCTACCGGGTGTTCGCCGAGCTCGAGCGCATCGTGGGCGCCTTCCCGCGCGCGCGCCTGCACCGCGAGGGCCGGTCGCCGCGCGACGTCACCGTATGGTGCAGCAACGACTACCTTGCCATGGGGCAGCATCCCACGGTTGTCGAAGCGATGCGCCAGGCAATCGACGCGCAGGGTTCGGGCGCCGGCGGCACGCGCAACATCTCCGGCACCAATACGCTGCACGCCGCGCTGGAGCGCGAGCTTGCCGCGCTGCACGAGAAGGAAGCCGCCCTCGTCTTCACCTCGGGCTATGTCGCGAACGAGACCACCCTGCAGACGCTGGGCGCCCTGCTGCCGGGCTGCGAGCTCTATTCCGATGCGCTGAACCACGCCTCGATGATCGCCGGCATCCGCCATTCGGGCGCGGTGCGCCGGATCTTCCGTCACAATGACGTGGCCCATCTCGAGGAGCTGCTGGCCGGCGCCGATCCGTCGACCCCCAAGATCGTGGCCTTCGAATCGGTCTACTCGATGGACGGCGACGTCTCGCCGATCGGCGAGATCTGCGACGTGGCGCATCGCCATGGCGCGCTCACTTATCTCGACGAGGTCCATGCCGTCGGCATGTACGGCGCGCGCGGCGCGGGCGTGGCCGAGCGCGACGGCGCGCTCGGCAAGGTCGACATCGTGCAGGGCACGCTCGCCAAGGCATTCGGCGTGGTCGGCGGCTACATCGCCTCGACCGCCGCCACCATCGACTTCGTGCGCTCGTGCGGCTCGGGCTTCATCTTCACGACCTCGCTGCCGCCCGCCATCGCCGCGGCGGCGCTCGCCAGCGTGCGCCACGTGAGCGCCCATCCCGAGCTCCGGGTGCGCCACCAGGAGCGCGCGGCGGCCCTGAAGCGCAGGCTGGCAATGGCCGGCCTGCCGGTCATGGACTCGGCCACCCATATCGTACCGGTGTTCGTGGGCGATGCGGCGCTCTGCAAGCAGGCCAGCGACCTGCTGCTCGAGCGCCACGCGATCTATATCCAGCCCATCAACTATCCGACGGTGAGCCGCGGCACCGAGCGGCTGCGCTTGACGCCAACGCCGCTGCACGGCGACGAGCACATGGCCCGCCTGGTCGCGGCGCTGCAGGATGTCTGGCAGACGCTTGGGCTCGGCCTCAGGGCCGCAGCGGAGTAGCCCGCGCGAGAAGCCGTTTCACGTCATCCGGAGCGCGGGCGTCCCGCCCGCTCATGATCATGAGCGGGCGGGACGCCCGCGCTCCAAGGCTATTCCACCGTCCGCATCGTCCACAAACGTGAGCGGATCAGGACGACGGCGATCAGCAGCAGCATCGCCAGCGCCGGCAGCAGCAGCGCTACCTTGAGCCCCCACAGCGAGCAGATCGTGCCGGTGAGGAAGGCGCCGATCGGCCCGCCGCCGCCCAGGCCGAGCTGGAAGAGCGACATCAACCGCGCCCGATGGGTCGCCGGCGCCACGATCTGCACCACCGTGCGGCTCTGGGTCATGGTGATGCCGGCGCCGATGCCCCACACGAAGTTCAGCGCCACGAACACCGGGAACGGCGGCAGGGTGGACAGCGAGATCAGCACCATTGCGCCGACCGACACGGCGACGCCGATCAGGCGCCCGCGCAGGGTGAGCCGCCGCGCCAGGCCGACCAGCGCGATGCTGGCCACGATGGTGGCGGCCCAGAAAGCCAGGTTGACGTAGGAGAGCTCGAGCGCGCCACCGGCATAGTTGTCGCGCACGGCAAGCGGCAGCACCGCCATGAAGGGCCCGACATAGAAGATGCCGACGCCGAAATTGATCAGCAGCACCGGCCAGATCTGGTCGGACTTTGCCGCGACCGAGATGCCCTCGCCGATGCTGCGCCAGAAGCCCGGATGCACGACCGGCGGATGCGGCGGTGGATCGGGCAGCCGCCAGACGGCGAGGCATCCGGCCAGCACCAGCCCGGCATGCAGCACGAGGAGCGGCACGGCGCCGAAGCGGTCGGCGGTCGAGGCGCAGGCGATGCCCAGCAGCTGGCCGATGAACTGCAGCGCCGTGGCCATCGCCACCGCCCGTGGCAGCCCGACGCCCTTGGCGACAACCGGCAACAAGGCATCGCGGGTGGGAATGGCGAAGGCGCCGATGGCGCCGGACGTGATCCCGTAGGCGATCAGCAAAGGGTAGCTGAGGCCTCCGCCGTACAGGACCGCCGCCAGTGCCAGCGGCGGCGCGGCGTAGAGCATGTGATAGCGCAGCAGAAGGCGGCGCGGGTTGCCACGGTCGGCCACCAGGCCGCCCAAGGGCAGGAACAGCAGCGCCGGCGCCATCAGGGCCGCCTGGGCCACGCCCACGGCGAAGGCATCCATATGCAGCACGACCGCGACCAGCCACGGGAACAGCACCATCTGGATGCCGAGCGGCACGAACCAGGTGCCGAGGCCCAGCAGATAGACCGCGAATACAGTACGGGAGGGGGACACGGCTGGCCTTGATCGGAGGTTCAGTGAACTATATCTTGTAGGGACTTAGGGCCGCTTGCTCATCTAATGGTCAAAGAAACGAAGCTGCCGTCTCCGATCCCCCTCGGAGGCGCGGCGGTGACGGAGCGGAAGGCGATGTCGACATTCAACCGCACCGCTTTGGTGAAGGTTCTGGAAATCCTCGACAGCGGCCATGCCGGCGAGGCGCTGGCGGCCGCCAAGCTTGCAACGACAATGCTGCGCGAGGCCGGTCTCACCTGGGACGACGTGCTGGCGCCGGAAATCCAGCCCCGCGGCGCCGACTTGCCGGTCGCCGCGCACGCCACCAGTGCCGGACCGTTCGGCTATCGGCGCGATCGCGAGCTCTCGCCGCACGAGCAGTTTTTCATGGTGCTGCTGAGCCCGCGCACGCCGTCCGACATCAAGCGCAAGCTGCGCAGCTGGGAAGCGCGCGTGCTCGACGGCGAGATCACGCCGCAGGAATCCCAGGACCTGCGCTCGCTGTACCAGAGCTTCGTCGTCGGCTGATCAGGCGGTCACCAAGACGTTCTGCTCGCGCTCCAGCACCCGCCTCACCGCCGGCCGCGCCAGCATGCGGTCCTTCCACGCGGTGTAGTTCTTGAGCTCGCCGACCGGCAGGCCGATGCGCTTGCCCCAGCCGTAGAAGACCAGCGCGTAGCCGTCGACCACGCTGAACTGATCGCCCAGGATCCACTGCTTGCCGGCCAGGATGCCGTCGATCTCCTTCAGGGCGTTGTGGAAGTTGTCGCGGCCGACGGCCTTCAGGTGATCGAACACCGCCGTGTCCGTGGCAAAGCGCTCGGGGCGCGAGATATGGGTAAAGGACGGATGGACGTTGTTGGAGAACCAGGCCATCAGCGAGATGGCACGGGCACGCTGCACCGGGTCCTTGGGCATGAGCTGCGGCGCGTACTTGGCGGCAATGAAATCGAGGATCGCGGTGTTCTCCACGATCGTGCCTTCGTCGATCACCAGCGCCGGCACGCGGCCGCGCGGATTGATCTTGAGATACTCCGGAGTCTTCTGCTCGTTCTTGGCGAAGGCCAGCCCCTGCGATTCGTACTTGGCGCCGCTTTCCTCCAAGCCGATATGCGAGGCCGTCGAGCAGGCGCCAGGCGCGTAGTAGAGTTTCAGCATTGTCGTCTCCTCTGGAAATCCGTCCCTCCCCGTCTTACGGGGGAGGTGGCCCGTAGGGCCGGAGGGGGAAGGCCTCACGGGCGATGTCTGAAAGGCCATGATCATGATCTCGAATGGGCTGAGAATTCGTCTGTGGCCTTCCCCCTCCGCCCCCTTTGGGGGCACCTCCCCCCTATGACGGGGGAGGTGGATGAAATTCAAAGCGGCCGGGCGCTGCCGTTGGGGCGGCCGCGGTGCAGGAACTCGCGGCCGATCTTGACCCGCTTCTCGCCGTCATATTCGACGATGTCGGCGGTGGCGTAGGTCTCCGTCCAGTTCGAGGGCAGGAACGAGCCCGAGCCGACGACGTCGATCGGCGCCTTGGCCTCGGCCATGACCCGGCACTTGGCCGGGCCGAAGCCCGACGAGGCCACGATCTTCACCTTGTCGAAGCCGGCGCGGTCGAGCTCGGCGCGCAGATGGAAGATCGCCGCCGCCGATACGCCGGTGCCGACGAGAAAGCGCAGCTCTTCTTCGCTGCGATAGCCGCGGATCGACTCGGGCGAGAAGCGCTCCAGCACGGCGTAGGACGACGCCGGATCCAGCCCTTCGATGTAGCGGCCGCCGGTGGTATCGAGTCGGAGCGACAGCATGCCCTGGGTGGCGAGGTCGGGAAAGCGCCGGCAGACCTCGAGCGAATCCGAGATCTCGCGGGCGAAATAATCGACCAGCACGGTCATCGCCTCGCCGGCAAATGTCTCGTGGTACATCTCGGCGGCGCGCAAGGTCGAGCCGGCATAGCCGATCAGGGCGTGCGGCATGGTGCCAAGTCCCTGGTCGCGGCCGAAGAAATGCGCGGTGGCGTGCGTGGCATTGCCGATGAAGCCCAGCGCACCCACCTTGCGCTTGGCGCGGGCCGAGCCGACCGAGGCGGCGTAGGCCATCATCTCCGCCATCTCCTGGCCGGCGCAGTGGCGCGCGTCCATGGCGAGGAAGGCCGACTTGGGCATGTCGGCGCACATCGTCCAGGCGTTGTAGGCCGCCACGCAGGCCGGGCCGAGCTTCTGCAGGAAGATCGTCTCGAGATCGACCAGGTGGAAGAACGATCCGGTGATGTACATCATCGGCTCGCCGGCGCCGACCCACTTGCCCTCGCCGTAGCGCAGGTCGAGCTCGACCGAGGTGTTGCGCGAGCGGCCGAGTTCTTCCAGCCACTCCAAGGCCAGCCGCGGCGCGAACACCACCGGTCGGCGCATGAAGATGGCGTAGGTCACGCGGCTGTCGCCGAACCGGCCGATCACCTGCTTCGTTCGATTGAAGTAGTGATCGGTGTAGCGCTCGATCTCGGCGTCGTTCGGATGAGTCATGGGGCCTCTCTGCTCAAGGCCTCGCGCCTGGGGCGCGCGACTTCAGTCGCGCGTCGTTTTCCGTGGCCGGCGAAGATTGCGCCACTGGCGTGGCGCGCGCCCAGCAAAGAGCCTCGATCGTACCGGACATTCGCTAGACCGCCGGCCGCGCCCGGGCGACCGAGAGGCGTTCGGCCTTGAGCTGCTCGGCGAGCAGGAAGGCAAGCTCGAGCGCCTGGCTGGCATTGAGCCTGGGGTCACACTGCGTCTCGTAGCGCTCGACAAGATTGTCGACGGTGATGTCGACGGCGCCGCCGACGCACTCCGTCACTTCCTGCCCGGTCATCTCGAAATGCACGCCGCCCGGATGGGTGCCCTCGGCGCGGTGGACGGCGAAGAAGTCCTTCACCTCGCTCAGGATGGCGTCGAAGTAGCGGGTCTTCCTGCCGTTCGCCGTCGTCACGGTGTTGCCGTGCATGGGATCGCACGACCACACGACCGAGCGACCGGCGCGCTTCACCGCACGCACCAGCGGCGGCAGCTTGTCGGCCACCTTGTCGGCGCCCATGCGACAGATGATGACGATGCGGCCGGGCTCGTTGGCCGGGTTCAAGGTGTCGATCAGGCGCAACAGATCGTCGCTCGAGAGCGACGGCCCGGCCTTGAAGCCCAAAGGGTTGCGCACACCGCGGAGGAATTCGACGTGCGCGCCGTCGGGCTGGCGCGTGCGGTCGCCGATCCACACCAGGTGAGCCGAGCAGTCGTACCAGTCGCCCGAGGTCGAATCGACGCGGGTCAGCGCCTCCTCGTACGGCAGCAGCAACGCCTCGTGGCTGGTGAAGAAATCCGTCTCGGCGATCTGCGGGGTGGTCGCCGAGTTGAGGCCGCAGGCCGCCATGAAATTCAGCGTCTCGTCGAGCCGCGCCGCGAGGTCGTGATAGCGCTCCGACGCCGGCGAGTTGCGCACGAAGTCGAGGTTCCAGCGGTTGACCTCGTGCAGGTCGGCATAGCCGCCCTGGGCGAAAGCGCGCAGCAGGTTGAGCGTCGCGGCCGACTGGTTGTAGGCCTGCACCATGCGCTCGGGATCGGGCCGGCGCGCTTCGGCGGTGAACTCGAAGCCGTTGACGTTGTCGCCGCGGTAGGACGGCAGCTCGATGTCGCCCACCTTCTCGACATTGGACGAGCGCGGCTTGGCGAACTGGCCGGCCATGCGGCCGACCTTCACCACCGGCACGCCGGCGCCATAGGTCAGCACGACCGCCATCTGCAGCAGCACCCGAAAGGTGTCGCGGATATTGTTGGCGGTGAAATCGACGAAGCTCTCGGCGCAGTCGCCGCCCTGCAGCAGGAAGGCATCGCCCGCGGCCACCTTGGCCAGCGCGCCCTTGAGTTTGCGTGCCTCGCCGGCAAACACCAGCGGCGGATAACGGCGCAGCCGCGTCTCGGCGCCGGCCAGAGCGGCGGCGTCGGCATAGACCGGCATCTGCTGGACCGGCCGGCTGCGCCAGCTGGTCGGCGTCCAGTCGGCGGCGCTTGAACTGCGGGACTGCGCTTTGGCACCCGCGCGGGACGGGCCCTGAATCGCCGTCATCTTCTCCTCCTGCAACCCGCCGACCATCCGGCCGCGGGGTGGGTGAACCTATACGTGCCGTGGATGAAAGGCCAGCCGAGCTGATCTTCCGGTGAGCATGGCTACTCGGCGGCCTTGCGTGTCGGCGCGGGCTCGACCCGCGCCGTGCGCATGGTGACGAACTCCTCGCCGGCGGTGGGGTGGATGCCCACGGTGGCGTCGAACTGGGCCTTGGTGGCGCCGGCCTTCACGGCCACCGCCAGGCCCTGGATCAGCTCGGCCGCATCGTCGCCCACCATGTGCACGCCCACGACCTTGTCGGTCGCGGCCTCGACGATCAGCTTCATGAAGGTGCGCTGCTGGCGGCCCGACACGGTGTACTTCATCGGCCGGAAGGCCGACGTGAAGACGCGGATCTCGCCCAGCCGCATCTTGGCCTCTTCCTCGGTCAATCCGACATTGGCAAGCTCGGGCTGGCAGAACACGGCCGACGGCACGTCGCGGTGATCGGGCTTGCGCGGCTTCTTGCCGAACTCGGTATCGGCGAAGCAGTGGCCTTCCATGATGGCCACCGGCGTGAGGTTGATGCGATCGGTGACGTCACCCACCGCCCAGATGTTGGGCGCCGTCGTCTTGGACCATTCGTCGACCGCGATGGCGCCCATCTTGTCGAGCTGTCACGCCGGCCTTCTCGAGCCCGATGCCCGCCGTGTTGGGCGCGCGGCCGGTGGCGTACATCACGACATCGGTCTCGAACATCCCGCCGAGCTGCGTGTTCACCTGGTAGGGCGCCTTGCCATCAGTGGCCACGATGCGGCCGATCTGCATCTCGGTGCGCATCTTGATGCCGCTTTCCTTCAGTGCGTCATGCACGGCGGTGCGGCACTCCTCGTCGAAGCCGCGCAGCACGCGGTCGCGGCGCAGCACCAGGTCGACGTGACTGCCGAGTCCGTTGAAGATGCCGGCGAACTCGACCGCGATGTAGCCGGCGCCCACGATCGCGATGCGCTTGGGCAGCGGATCGGGAAGATGGAACGCCTCGTTGGAGGTGATGGCGAATTCCCTGCCGGGAATCTCCGGCACGACGGGCTGGCCGCCGGTCGCGATCAGGATCTTCTCGGCGGTGACGGTCTCCTCGCCCACTTGGATCGTGTGGCGGTCCATCAGGCGGCCGCGGCCCATGTGCAGCTTGACGCCCGCGCCTTCGAGCAGCCGCAGGTAGACGGCGTTCAGGCGATCGACTTCCTTCTGCACGTTGTCGCGCAGGGTCGCCCAGGAGTGAGTGGGCTCGGGCAGGGTCCAGCCGTAGGCCGCCGCGTCCTCGAACTCGTGGGCGAACTTGGAGCCATAGACCAGGAGCTTCTTGGGCACGCAGCCCCGGATCACGCAGGTCCCGCCGACCCGGTAGTCCTCGCAGATACCGACGCGCGCGCCATGGCCGGCCGCGATGCGCGAGGCGCGCACCCCGCCCGAGCCGGCGCCGATGACAAAGAGGTCGTAATCATAAGGCATGTGGATAACCTGAGAACAAAACCACAACACGGCCATATTCCGGTCGCGGGCCAGACTATATCGGCGCTTAGACGGCCGGGTAAGGGAAATGGGGCGTGTATTTCCATCTCCTGATACAACTTAAAGGATATGTCCCCATGCTGAAGTTCCTCTCTTTGTCCGCTGCCGCCCTGCTCGTCATCTCCGGTCCGGTCCTGGCCGCACCCGACGACACCACGGCGACGCCCGAAAAACCCGTCCGCGGATCGAGCTCGAGCGCCGTTCCGCGCGGTCTCATGCGTTACGACACCAACAAGGATGGCGCCGTCGACCGCGCCGAATGGAAGGCCGCGCAGGAAGCGCGCTTCAGGCAGCTCGACGCCAATGGCGACGGCAAGCTCACCCAGGACGAGCTGTTCGCCCGCACGCCGGCGAGCGGCGACAGCGTGCTGCCCACCGACCGCCAGGCGCAGCGGCAATCGACCTACTTCCAGCTGCTCGACGCCGACAAGGACGGCGTGGTGACGCTCGCCGAATTCATGGCCCAGGCCGACCGCAACTTCGCGCGCTGCGACATCAACAAGGACGGCCGCATCGACACCGCCGAATGCCGCCAAGCGCTGCAGCGCCGGTCGACGCAGCGCTGACGCTATTCTTTTCTTCTTTGTCTTCCCCTTCATATTCCTCTCCCCCGCTAGGGGGAGAGGCTAGGTGAGGGGGTTGCACGAGCTTTCGACGCCCCCTCACCCGCCCTCTCCCCCTAGCGGGGGAGAGGAGTTTGAAGAAGGCGGAGTTTGTTAGCTCGTGAGCGCGCCCTCAGGTGCTCTCGGCCGCCATGATGTCGCCGAACAACTCCCAGCTTTCGTCCTTGAAGCGCGAGAGCTGGACTGCCTGGATCGGATAGAAGTCGGTCGGGCTGGTGCTGACGTTGATGCCGGGCAGCAGCAGCGGGATGCGGACCTTCTGGAAGTTGGCGGCCTGCTTCATGACGTTCTCGCGGGTGAGGTTGTCGCCGCATTTCTGCAGGATCTCGCGCATCATGGTGGCGACGGCATAGGCGAAGATGTAGTTGGCGTCGCCCTGGTTGGCCTGCGGCATGTATTTGGTCATGTATTCGCGCCACATCTTCATCTCTTGGTCGTTGTCCCACTGATGGTCCGTGGGATCCTTGAGATAGGCCGCCGTGATGATGCCCTGGCTGTTGTCGTAGCCCGCCGGCTTCATGACCGAGGTCACCGACGCCGAGACATTGTTCAGGTACTGGGCGGGCTTCCAGCCGATGTCGCCCGCCTTGCGGATCGACTGGGCGGCGAATTTCGGCGTCGAGATGTTGAAGAAGACGTTGGCGCCGGAATCCTTCATCTGGATGACCTGGCTGTCGACCGTGGGATCGGTCACTTCGTAGGTGACGTGCTTCACGATCCGGCTCGCCTCGTTGCCGAGGCCGTCCTTGAAGCCCTCGAAGTAGTCCTTGCCGTAATCGTCGTTCTGCATCAGCACCGCGAACTTGGCGTCCTTGACGTTGGCCAGCGCATGCTTGGCGTAGATCACGCCTTCGGTGTGGTAGTCGGGCTGGAAGCCCATCGTCCACGGGAACTCCTTGGGCTTGCCCCACTTCGACGCGCCGGTCGACACCAGAAGATGCGGCACCTTCTTCTGGTTGACGTATTTGTGGATCGCCGTGTTGGTCGGCGTGCCCAAAGTGTTGAACAGGCAGAGCACCTTGTCCTGCTCGACGAGCTGGCGCGTCACCTCGACCGACTTGGGCGGCGAGTAACCGTCGTCGAGCGTGATGAAGTTGATCTTGCGGCCGTTGATGCCGCCGGTCTCGTTGATCATCTTCCAGAAGACCTGGTGGGCCTGGCCGATCACGCCGTAGGCCGAGGCCGGACCGCTGTACGGGCAGAAATGACCGATCTTGATTTCCTTGTCGGTCGCCCCGTCGTCGTACTTCTTCTGAGCCGACGCCGAACGCGACGCCGCGAGCAATGCGGCGGCCGACGCGCCGCCCACGAAACCACGCCTACTGGTAATCAACGCTCCCTCCTTCGTTAGAATTTATGGCCAGAGGTTCACTCGAAAAGAGCAGTTTGAAAAGGGCAAACGTCCATGAAAAAGGCCGCCCACCGGCGGCCTTTCCCATCATCTGGAAGTAAAATCAGGTGCTTTCGGCGTGCATGATGTCGCCGAACAGATCCCACGTGTCGCCCTTGAAGCGCTGCAACTGGACCGCCTGCACGGGGTAGTAATCGGTCGGGCTGGTGCTGACGGTGATGCCCGGCAGCGCCATTTTCAGCGGGAACTTCTGGAAGTTGGCGGCCTGCTTCATCAGGTTCTCGCGAGTGAGGTCGTCACCGCACTTCTTCAGCGTCTCGTGCATCAGCGTGGACACCGAATAGGCAAAGACGTTGGACGCGTCGGCGAGGCTCGCACCCGAATTGTACTTGCCCATCCACTCCTTCCAGGCCTTCATGTCGGCATTGTCGTCCCATTGATGGTCGGTCGGATCCATCAGGTAGGCCGCCGTCAGAACGCCCTGTACGTTGTCGAAACCGGCGGGCTTCATGACCGTGGCCACGCTGCTCGACACGTTGTTGAGGTACTGCGCCGGCTTCCAGCCGATATCGCCCGCCTTGCGCATGGCCTGGGCGGCGAATTTCGGCGTCGAGATGTTGAAGAACACGTTGGCACCGGAATCCTTGAGCTGGATCACCTGGCTGTCGACCGTCGGGTCGGTGACCTCGTAGGTCACGTGCTTGACGATCCGGCCGACCTCCTTGCCGAGACCCTCGCGCATGCCCTCGTAGTAGTCCTTGCCGTAGTCGTCATTCTGCATCAGCACGCCGATCTTGGGATCCTTGACGTTGGCCAGGATGTGCTTGGCGTAGATGACGGCCTCGGTGTGGTAGTCGGGCTGGAAGCCCATGGTCCACGGGAATTCCTTGGGGTTGCCCCATTTCGACGCCCCGGTGGCGACGAACAGCATCGGCACCTTCTTCTGGTTCATGTACTTGTGGATCGCCGTGTTGCACGGCGTGCCCAGCGTGTTGAAGGTGCACAGCACCTTGTCCTGCTCGACGAGCTGGCGGATGCACTCGACCGTCTTGGCCGGGTTATAGCCGTCGTCCAGGGTGATGAAGGTGACCTTGCGGCCGTTGATGCCGCCGGCCGCGTTCACGTACTTCCAGTACGCATCGATCGTCTTGCCGATCACGCCATAGGCCGATGCCGGGCCGCTGTACGGATTGGTGTTGCCGATCTTGATCTCGGTATCGCTCGCGCCTTCCGAATACTTCTTCTGCGCAAAGGCCGCGCGCGATCCCGACAACACTGCAGCCGTGGAAACGCCTGCGAGAAAAGTACGCCTGTTGGTCTTCAACGTGCCCTCCGTGGTTTTTTGTTATGCGAAAGAGGGTCGCTCTAATCCCGCTCCATGAAAAGAGGAAAAACCGCTTGGCGGTATACAAGATTTCAATGTTGCGGTGCGAAATCTTCAGGGCGAAGGGCCGCCGGGTTCGCCGGCGGCCCTGTTGGGTCCTCCTGCCGCGGAATCAGCTGCTCTCGGCGTGCATGACGTCGCCGAACAGCTCCCAGGTCTCGCCTTTGAAGCGCTGAAGCTGGACCGCCTGGATCGGATAGAAATCCGTCGCGCTCGTGCTGACGGTGATGCCGGGCAACAGGAGCGGGCACGCGGAACTTCTGGAAGCTCGCGGCCTGCTTCATCAGGTTGGCGCGCGTGAGATCGTCGCCGCAGCGCTTCAAGGTCTCGGTCATCAGGGCGGCAACCGCGTAGCCGTAGATGTGGTTGGCGTCGGCCTTGTTGGCCGACGGCATGTTCTTGTCCATCCAGGCGCGCCACGCCTTCATCTCGGCGTTGTCGTCCCACTGCTTGTCGGTGGCGTCCATGATGTAGGCCGCCGTGATGATGCCCTGGGCATTGTCGAAGCCCGCCGGCTTCATCACCGCGGCGACTGAGGCCGACACGTTGTTGAGGTAGTGCGCCGGCTTCCAGGCGATGTCGGCTGCCTTGCGGATGCCCTGGGCGGCGGCCTTCGGGCCCCGCCACGTTGAAGAAGACGTTGGCGCCCGAGTCCTTGAGCTGGATGATCTGGCTGTCGACCGTCGGATCGGTCGCCTCGAAGGTCACGACCTTGGCGATGCGGTCCGTCTCCTTGCCCAGGCCTTCCTTGAAGCCGTCGAGGTAGTCGCGGCCGTAGTCGTCGTTCTGGTGCAGCACGCCGATCTTGGCGTCCTTGACGTTGGCCAGGATATGCTTGGCGTAGATCACGCCTTCGGTGTGGTAGTCGGGCTGGAAGCCCATGGTCCACGGGAAGTTCTTGGGATCGCCCCACTTCGACGCGCCGGTGGCGACGTAGAGCTGCGGCACCTTCTTCTGGTTCATGTACTTGTGGATCGCCGTGTTGCACGGCGTGCCGAGCGACTGGAAGAGCGCGAAGATCTTGTCCTGCTCGACCAGCTGGCGGACCATTTCCACCGTCTTGGGCGGACTGTAGCCGTCGTCGAGCGAGATGAACTTGATCTTGCGGCCGTTGATGCCGCCCGACTCGTTGATGCTCTTGAAATAGGCATCGATCGTCTTGGCGATCGCGGCATAGGACGAGGCCGGGCCGCTATAGGGATTGGTATTGCCGATCTTGATTTCGGTGTCGCTGGCGCCTTCGTCGTACTTCTTCTGCGCAAACGCCGCGGGCGAACCGGAGAGAAGGGCCAGCGCCGATGCGCCGCCCACGAAACCACGCCTTGTCGTGCTCATAGAATAACCTCCCTGTTGCAAATGGCCTGTTACGACTGGCCTGTTGTTGATGGGCGCGAGTTTCTTCCGAAATCGGCCAAAAAAGAAGGCCGCCTTTCGGCGGCCTTCCGGAGCATCGATCACGGTTCGGCCGAGGGGCCTAGCTGCCTTCGGCCGCCATGACCTCGCCGAACAGGTCCCAGGTCTCGCCCTTGAAGCGCTGCAGCTGGACGGCCTGGATCGGATAGTAGTCGGTCGGGCTGGTGCTGACCGTGATGCCCGGCAGCAGGCAGGGCACGCGCAGCTTCTGGAAGTTCGCCGCCTGCTTCATGACGTTGGCGTGCGTGAGCTCGTCGCCGCACTTGGCGAGCGTCTGGTGCATCAGGAACGACACCGTATAGGCATAGATGTAATTCGCGTCGCCCTGGTTGGCGCCCGGCATGTACTTGTCCATCCAGGCACGCCACGTCTTCATCTCGGCATCGTCGTCCCACCTCTTGTCGGTCGGATCCTTGAGGTAGGCCGCGGTGATGATGCCCTGTCCGTTATCGAAGCCGGCCGGCTTCATCACCGACGACACCGAAGCCGAGACATTGGTCATGTATTGCGCGGGCTTCCAGTCGATGTCGGCCGCCTTGCGGATCGCCTGCGCGGCGAACTTCGGTGTCGCGATGTTGAAGAAGACGTTGGCGCCGGAGTCCTTGAGCTGGATGATCTGCGAATCGACCGTCGGGTCGGTCACTTCGTAGGTCACGAGCTTGGCGATGACGGTACCGGCGTCCTTGCCGAGGCCTTCCTTGAAGCCATCAAGGTAGTCCTTCCCGAAGTCGTCGTTCTGCATCAGGATGGCCACCTTGGCGTCCTTGATGTTTGCCAGGATGTGCTTGGCGTAGATGACGGCCTCGGTGTGGTAGTCGGGCTGATAGCCCATCGTCCACGGGAACTCCTTGGGCCGGCCCCACTTGGAGGCGCCGGTCGCGACGTAGAGTTGCGGCACCTTCTTCTGGTTCATGTACTTCTGGATCGCCGTGTTGGAGGGCGTGCCCAGCGTGTTGAACAGGCACAGCACCTTGTCCTGCTCGACGAGCTGGCGCACCACCTCGACCGTCTTGGCCGGGCTGTAGCCGTCGTCGAGGGTGATGAAGTTGATCTTGCGGCCGTTGATGCCGCCGGCGTCGTTGACGCTCTTCCAGTAGGCTTCGATGCCCTTGCCGATCACGCCGTAGGCGGAGGCCGGACCGCTGTAGGGACCGCAATGGCCGAGCTTGATCTCGGCATCGGTCGCCCCGTTGTCGTATTTCTTATCCGCGAACGCCGCCCGCGACCCGGAGAGCAACGCCAACGCCGACGCACCCCCGACAAACCCACGCCTACTCGTAATCAAAGAAAACCTCCGTTTTGGAAATTGGCGCGGGAGTTTCTTCTGGAATTCGGCAAAAAAGAAGGCCGCCGGGGTGCGACCTTCCGCACTACGGTTATGTTGCAACCGCCGTTTGAGCCGTGGAATTGTACGGCCCCGGAAGGTTAAAAATCCTCGTGCCGGCCGGAAGCGTGAACGACGCCGCGTGCCGTCAGCCGCTCGCGCGCTGCTTGAGGGCCTGCTCCCGCGCCTTTGCGCCTGGGCTCCTCATGCTGCGCACCAGGTAGTAGACGCCACCCACGATGCCCATCGGCATCAGATACATGAGCACGATCAGAATGACTCCGAACACGGTGTAGGCCGAGAGGTCGAACTGCAGGCCGAGGTCGTTCTTGATGAAGGTCGACAGCGCCTGGGCGGAGTTGTCGACCAGGACGTAGAAGATGCCACCGACCACCGAACCGGCCAGCGAGCCGACGCCGCCCACCACCAGGCCGATCAGGAACTTGATCGACAGGAAGAAGTTGAAGCTGTCGGGCGCCACGAAGGCGATGGCCGAGGCCGAGAGCGCGCCGGCGACGCCGGTGTAGGCCGCGCTGATGCCGAAGGTGACGGTCTTGTAGAGCGCGGTGTCGATGCCCATCGTGTCGGCCGCCATGTACTGGTCGCGGATCGCCATCATGGCGCGCCCGCTGCGGCTGTTCAGGATGTTGGCGGCGGCCCAATAGAGCAGCACCATGACGACCAGGCAGTAGTAATAGAGCCACTGGTCCTCGTTCAACGGCAGGCCGAACGGCACTTCGGGCTTGGACAGCACGATGCCCTGCACGCCGCCGGTCAGGTCCTCCAGCCATTTGTATTTCAGGATCTGCGGCACCGACAGCGCCAGCGCGAAGGTGGCGAGCGCCAGGTAGTGGCCTTCGAGCTTGAGCGCCGGCAGGCCGAACAGGTAGCCCACGATGAAGCACATCACGGCGGCGATCGGCAGCGTCGCGTAGTAGGGCATGTCGAGCTTGTCCATGAGGATCGCCGCCGTATAGGCGCCGACCGCATAGAAGGCACTGTGGCCGAGCGAGATCTGGCCGTTGAAGCCGGTCAGCAGATTGAGGCCCAGCACGGCGATGGCCGCGATGATCATGGTGCTGACCAGGAACAGCCGGTAGTTGGACACGACGTCCGGCAGGAGCGGCTGCAGCAACGGCACCAGGAAGGCCAACGCCAGGAGGACGAACAGCCACTTCTTGGGAAAGGCCGGCATGTCAGACCCTCTTCACGACGACGCGGCCGAACAGGCCGGCGGGCTTCACCGTCAGGACGAAGATCACGATGATCAGCGCCACCGTGAGCTTCTCGCCGTTGCCGATGATGTAGACGCCGGTGATCTTCTCGATCTGATTGCCGGCATAGGCCACCATGTTCTCGAGCACGCCGACGATGAAGCCGCCCAGCACGGCGCCGCCGGGATTGCCGATGCCGCCGACCAGGGCGCTGGCAAAGGCGTAGAGCAGGATGCCGCCCATCATGTTGGGATCGAGATAGACGATATGGGCCACCATGCAGCCCGCGACCGCGCCGACCGAAGCGGCCAGTCCCCAGCCCAGCGCCAGCATCCAGTCGACGCGGACGCCGACCAGCCGCGCCATCTGCGGGTTCTGCGCCGCCGCGCGCATGGCGAGCCCGAGGGGGGTATAGCGGAAGAAGACGAACAGCAGGCCGAGCACGATCAGCGTGACCAGCACGACGCCCAGCTGGTGCGGTCCGATGACGCCTGCGATGCCGAAGCTGCTCTTGGGGAAGGGCGAGGGATATTCCTTGATCAGGTAGCTCCAGATCGCGCCGGCCATCGAGTTGCAGATCGCCAGAAGACCGATGAAGACCACGACGATCGACAGGACCGGCGCGTTGTGCAGCGGCCGCAGGATGACCCTCTCGATGGCGACGCCCATCACGAACGAGAACACCACCGCCGCCGCGAACGCCACCCAGAACTCGGCGCCCCAGCTCATGAGCTGCCAGCTGATGTAGGTCGAGAACATCGCCAGTCTCGCCCTGGGCGAAATTGATGTGGTCGGTCGAGACGTAGATCATGACCAGGGCCAGCGCCACGCAGGCATAGATGGCGCCGTTGGCGAGGCCGGATGCGATCTGCTGGAGGAACTGTTCCATTTCCCTGCCTCAGTACCCGAGGTACGACTTGCGGACGTTCTCGTCGTTCTTGACGATCGACGAAGGACCCGACATCACGACCCTGCCGGTTTCCAGCACGTAGGCGGTATCGGCGAGGTCGAGGGCCAGCGCGGCATTCTGCTCGACCAGCAGGATGCTGACCTTCTCCTCCTTGTTGATCAGTCGCAGGATGCGGAAGATCTCGACCACGATCAATGGCGCCAGGCCGAACGACGGTTCGTCGAGCAGCATCAGGCGCGGCTTCAGCATCAGGGCGCGGGCGATCGCCAGCATCTGCTGCTCGCCGCCCGACAGCGTGCCGGCCTGCTGCTGCACGCGCTCCTTGAGCCGCGGAAAGTAGCTGAACACCCGCTCGAGCTCGTCCCTGACGCCCTGCTTGTCCTTGCGCGTGTAGGCGGCGATGCGCAGGTTCTCGTCGACGGTCAGCGTCGTGAAGGTGCCGCGACCCTCGGGCACGTGGGCGATGCGCAGCCGCACGATCTCCTCGGTCGCCATGCCGTTGATGTCCTTGCCGTCGAAGCGCACCGACCCTTCGGTCCGCACCATGTTGCAGATGGCGCGGAGCGTCGTCGTCTTGCCGGCGCCGTTGGCGCCCAGCAGGGTGGTGATGCCGCCGGCCTCGATCGAGAAGCCGACGTCGTACAGCGACTGGGTCTGGCCGTAGAACGCCTTGAGCGCCTTCACCTGCAGCAACGCGGCCATCACGAGGTCCCCAGGTAGGCGCGGATCACTTCGGGATCGCGTTGCACTTCAGCCGGCGTGCCGTCGGCGATCTTCTTGCCGAAGTCGATGGCGACGACCTTGTCGGACACCGACATGACGAGGCTCATGTGGTGCTCGACCAGCAGCACCGTGACGTGCTGCGCGTCGCGCACCCGCTTGATCTGGCCTTTCAGCACCTCGATCTCTTCGTGGTTGAGGCCGGCCGCCGGCTCGTCGAGCAGCAGCAGCTTGGGACTCGAGGCGAGCGCGCGCGCGAGCTCGACCCGCTTGCGGATCGGAAACGGCAGGCCACCCGCCACGGCGTTGGTGAATGGCACGAGATCCATGAAAGCGATCAGCTCGTGGGCGCGCTGGGCGATTTGCGCCTCTTCGGGCGCCACCTTGGGCAGCCGCAGCGCGTTGTCGAAAAAGCTGGTCGAGCTGCGGCTGTGGCAGCCGACCTTGACGTTGTCGAGCACCGACATGCGGTCGAACAGCGCCACGTTCTGGAAGGTTCGGCCGATGCCGATCTGCGGGATGCTGTAACGCGGCCGCCCCAGGATCGACTTGCCTTCGAACAGGATGTCACCGCCGTTGGGCGTATAGAGCCGGCTGAGGCAGTTGAAGAGCGTCGTCTTGCCGGCGCCGTTGGGACCGATCAGGCCGGCGACCTGGCCGGGAAAAACGTCGAACGTCACGCCATCAAGGGCCACGATGCCACCGAAGCGGACCGAGACATCGCGCACGCTGAGCAGCGGCGAGCCGCTGGAGGAAGACGGTGCTGGCATGTTCACGCTGGTTTCGTTGGCCGGCGAATATAACGCGCCGGCACCGCGAAATTACCCTTGCCTCCCAAGTACTTGCGACCCTTCTACGGAGTCGGCGTCAAAGCCACGATGGCCTATCCACATGCGGGACGCAACCCCAATGGCGGGGGCGCCATCCTTTGGGCGCGTTTGCGTCGCACGATCGATCCGCAGCGCGGACGTTGACACGCCGTGCGTTGCCGACGATACGATGCCACCCCTCTCAATGCGGGTTCACCGCCGATGAAGCGCTTTTTTACTCCGATCCTCTTCACTGCAACCGTGGTCGCCCTGCCGGTGGCGGCGCAGACTCCCCCCACGGTAGGCTGGCCGGCCAATCGGCCGGCGGATCAATCCGCGCCGGCGGCCAAGCCGCCACAGGCCACTCAGACTCCGCCGGCAGCCAAACCGCAAGCGACCACCACGACTCCGGGGCGGGGCCCATCGCCCGCGCCGCAGGCTGCCGGCACGCCGCCGCCCGTGCCGCTGCCGCAATGGTTCGTCGAGATCGACACCGACAAGAAGGGTGAGGTCACGCGCGCCGAATTCCTGAAATACCGCATGAAGTCGTTCGAGGAGCTCGACACCAACAAGGACGGCAAGCTCACGATCGAGGAGTTCCTCAAGGTGGCCGAGCCGCCCTTCTCGCAGGACGTACCCAACGGTCCGACCCTGGAGGAGCGCAAGAACCGGGCACGGTCCGAGTTCCAGAACCTCGACACAAATCGCGACGGCTTCGTCGAGCGCGCCGAAGCCGAGGCGCTGGTCCATTCCGAGTTCAATCAGTACGACACCGACCGCGACAACAAGGTGACCGAACCCGAGGTGCGCCTGATCGTGCAGCGCTCGCTGGCGCGCGAAGCTGCCGAACGCCAGCAGATCGAGGCGCGCCGCCGCCAGGGCATGGCGGCGATCAACGACTTCATGGACATGCAGTTGCGCGAGGCCGACAAGCTCGACAAGAACAACGACGGCAAGTTGAGCCAGCAGGAATACGCCGTTCTCGCAGGCCCGGCCGACGGACCGCAGGCCCAGGGCCTGCTGCCCTACGACATCCGCAAGCAGCTCGTGATGCGCAAGTTCCAGGAGATCGACACCAACAAGGACGGCCAGATCGACCGCGTCGAGTTGACGGCCCACGCAGTCAAGCAGTTCCTCGAGATGGACATCAACAAGGACCGCTTCCTCACCGAGGAAGAGTTCAAGAAAGCCCAGGAAGCCGAGACCAAGAAGATGCGCGCGATAGTCCAGGCGATGCAGCCGGCGCAGCCACCTGCCCAGCCGCGGCCGGCGCCGGCCCCCGCGCGCGGCGGCCAGCCGCAGCCCGCGCCCGCGCCGCAACCGCAGGGCCTGGCTCCCGGCCTGCCGCAGGGTACACGGTAGGCCAAGCGCGGCGACTTCCGCGGTGTTGCCCATGCGGCGGCGGTACCGATGAGGCGCTTTTTCGGTCCGTGCTTCTTTGCTGCGGTCTTTGTGACCCTGCCCGCGTTCGCCCAGACTCCCGGGCCCGTGCCGCTGCCGCAATGGTTCGTCGAGATCGACATCGGCAAGAAGGGCGAGGTCACGCGCGCCGAGTTCCTGAAGTACCGCATGCGGGCGTTCGAGGAACTCGACGTCAACAAGGACGGCAAGCTCACGATCGAGGAGTTCCTCAAAGTGGCCGAGCCGCCCTTCTCGCACGACGCGCCCAACGGGCCGACACTCGAGGAACGCCAGAACCGGGCGCGGTCCGAATTCCAGACCCTCGACACCAATGGTAACGGCTTCGTCGATCGCGCCGAGGCCGAGGCGCTGGTCCATTCCGAGTTCAATCAGTACGACACCGACCGCGACAACAAGGCGACCGAGCCGGAGGTGCGCCTGATCGTGCAGCGCTCGCTGGCGCGCGAAGCCGCCGAACGCCAGCAAATCGAGGCGCGACGCCGCCAAGGCATGACAGCGCTCAGCGACTTCATCGACCAGCATCTGAAAGAGGCCGACAAGCTCGACAAGAACAACGACGGCAGGTTGGATCCGAAGGAATACGTGGCCCTGGCGGGGCCGGCGGACGGGCCGCAGGCCCAGGGCCTGCTGCCCTACGACATCCGCAAGCAGCTCGTGATGCACAAGTTCCAGGAGATCGACACCAACAAGGACGGCCAGGTCGATCGCGTCGAGGTGACGGCCTATGCGGTCAAGCAATTCCTCGAGATTGACGCCAACAAGGACCGCTTCCTCAACGAGGAAGAGCTCAAGCAGGCGCAGGAAGCCGACATGCGCAAGATTCGCGAGCTCATTCCGCCGCCACCGCCGCCCCGGCCGGCGCCAGCGCCGCAACCGGCTCCGGCGCCCGCACCACCGCCGCAAGGCTTGGCGCCCGGCCTGCCGCAGCGCACGCGATAGGCCTCAGCGCCGCTATTCGACCGTCACACTCTTGGCGAGGTTGCGCGGCTGGTCCACGTCGGTGCCCTTGGCGACCGCTGTGTAGTAGGCCAGCATCTGCACCGGCACGGTGTAGAGGATCGGCGCCACCACCGGGTCGACCGACGGGAGCAAGATCGCCGCCGCTGCATGCTTGCCCAGCCGGGCATTGCCTGCGGCGTCGCTCAGCAGCACCAACTTGCCGCCGCGCGCCTTAACCTGCTCGAAGTTGGAGGCGATCTTGTCGAAGATGGCGTCGGTCGGCGCAACCACGACGACCGGCACCAATTCGTCGATCAGCGCGATCGGCCCGTGCTTCATCTCGCCGCCGGCATAGCCCTCGGCATGGATGTAGGAGATCTCCTTCAGCTTCAGCGCGCCTTCCAGGGCGATCGGAAAGGACGAGCCGCGGCCCATGTAGAGGACGTCGCGCGCTTCGGCCAGGATGTCCTCGGCGATGCGCCGGTACTGCTCCTCCATGTTGAGCGCCTCGTTGACGCGCGCCGGCAGTTCGATCAGGGCATGCGCCAGTCGCGCTTCCTCCTCCTCCGACAAAACGCCGCGCGCGCGGCCGGCGGCCATCGCCGCGGCGAGCAACACGGTGAGCTGGGTGGTAAAGGCCTTGGTCGAGGCGACGCCGATCTCGGGGCCGGCCAGGGTCGGCAGCACGACATCCGATTCCCGCGCGATGGCGCTCTCGGGAACGTTCACCACCGACAGGATCGTCTGCTTGTGCGCCTTGGCGTAGCGCAGCGCCGCCAGGGTGTCGACGGTCTCGCCCGACTGCGAGACGGCGATGCAGACGCCGCCTTCCGGCAGCGGCGGCTCGCGATAGCGCAGTTCCGAGGCAACCTCGATCTCGACAGCCAGGCGCGCCAGCTTCTCGAACCAGTATTTGCCCACCATGCAGGCGTAGAACGCCGTGCCACAGGCCGTCATGGTGACGCGGCTCACCTTGTTCCAGTCGAACGGCAACGCCGGCACGCTGACCGAACGTGTCGTGGGATCGAGGTAGCTCTGCAGCGTGTCGCCGATCACCGCCGGCTGCTCGTAGATCTCCTTCAGCATGAAGTGGCGGTGATTGCCCTTGCCCATCATGGCGCCCGAGATGCCGCTCTGGCGGATCTCGCGCTTCACTTCTTCGCGGCCCTGGAAGATCGTGGCACCCTGCGCCGTCAGCACGACCCAGTCGTCATCCTCGAGATAGGTCACGCGCTTGGTGAAGGGAGCGAGCGCCAGCGCGTCGGTGCCGATGTACATTTCGCCGTCGCCGTCGCCATAGCCAACCGCGAGCGAGCTGCCGCGGCGGGCGCCCATCAGGATGTCGTGACGGCCGCTGAACAGGGCGACCAGGGCGAACGCGCCGCGCAGCCGCTCCATCGCCTTGCCCATCGCCTCCTCGGGCGACAACTGGCGTTCGAGAAGCGAGGTCAGGAGCTGCGCCACCACTTCGGTGTCGGTGTCGCTCTCGAAGCGGCGGCCCTCCGCCACAAGCTCGTCCTTCAACTCCTGGAAGTTCTCGATGATGCCGTTGTGCACGATCGCCACCCGGTCGGTGGCGATCGGATGGGCGTTGCGCTCCGACGGCTTGCCGTGGGTCGCCCAGCGCGTGTGGCCGATGCCGATCGTGCCCGAGAGCGGTTCGATGCCGAGCCGCGCTTCGAGATTGACCAGCTTGCCCTCGGCGCGGCGCCGGTCGATGTGGCCGTTGACCAGCGTGGCCACGCCCGCCGAAGTCGTAGCCGCGATACTCCAGCCGCTTCAGCGCCTCGACCAGCAGGGGCGTGACCGGCGCTTTGCCGATAATTCCGATGATGCCGCACATGGGAAGATGGTCCGTAAAGAGGAAGGTTACTTCTTTTTCTTGGCCCGTTTGGCAGCCGCCGCTCGGGCTTTCAGCTTCGCACGAAGGGGGCCGGCCCGCCCCCTTTTTGTGACCTGGCGGGCCCGGCCAAAAGCCAGGGCGCCGGCCGGCACGTCGTCGGTGATGACGCTGCCCGCCGTGACGTTGGCGCCGCGGCCGATGCGCACCGGCGCCACCAGCGAGCTGTTGGAGCCGACGAACGCCTCGGCGCCCACCACGGTCCGGTGCTTGCCGTAGCCGTCGTAATTCACCGCGATGGTGCCGGCGCCGATGTTGCTCGCCGCGCCGATATCGGAGTCGCCGAGATAGGCGAGATGATTGGCCTTGGCGCCGCGCGCCATGCGGGTCGCCTTGAGCTCGACGAAGTTGCCGATATGGACGTCCTCGGCCACGTCGGAGCCCGGCCGGATGCGGGCAAAGGGGCCGATCAGGGCGCCCCGTCCGATGCGCGCGCCCTCGATGTCGCAGAACGCCTTGATCTCGACGTTCGAGGCCACCGTGACGCCCGGCCCGAAACGCACATTGGGGCCGATCGTGATGTCGGGAGAGAGCCTGGTGTCGGCAGACAGCCACACCGTGTCGGGGTCCGTCATGCTGACACCCGCCTCGAGCGCGGCCGCGCGCAGGCGCTGCTGCAAGGCCTTCTCCGCTATCGCCAGCTCGGCGCGCGAATTGATGCCCTGGAATTCCGCCTCGTCGCCTTCGACGGCGATCGCGCTGTGGCCCGCGGCGCGCGCGATGGCGACGGCATCGGTCAGATAGAACTCCTTCTTGACGTTGTCGCTCCTGATCGCTCCCAGCAGGGAAGCGATCAGCGCGCCGTCGAGGCACATCACGCCGGAATTGCAGAAATCGACCGCCTTCTCGCTCTCGTCGGCGTCGCGGCTTTCGACGATCTTCTCCAGGGCCCCGCGGTGCATGATCAGCCGGCCGTACGGCGTGGGATCGCGCGCGATGAAGCCCAGCACGCCGACGGCGGCCTTCGCCTTGCGGCAGGCCGCGACCAGACGCTGCAGCGTGGCCGTGGTCAGCAGCGGCGCGTCGGCATAGACCACCAGCACCGGTCCGCGATGGCCCTTGAGGGCGCCCAGCGCCGCCTTGGTGGCATCGCCGGTGCCGAGCGGCCGGCGCTGGACGGCCGTGGGATGGGGGGCGAACGCCGCAGCCACCTCGATGGCGCCCGGCGCCACGACGCCGACGACCCGCGCGGGCCGCAGCCGGCCAACGTTTTCCAGCACGTGGCGCACCATCGGCCAGCCCGCCAGGGGATGCAGGACCTTGGGTGTCGCGGACTTCATGCGCGTGCCGGCGCCGGCTGCCAGCACCACCACGGCGATAGGCGGTTTCATGCCCGTCCGATGCCACGGGGCTGGCGGTCCCGCAAGGCGGATGTGCTAAGGAGATTGCATGCACCCCAACGCCGACAATCTCATCGCCACCCGCTTCGACACCGTGATCTACGACCTCGACGGCACCCTGATCGACAGCGCCCGCGACATGCGCGAGGCCATAAGCCGCGTCCTGGCCGACCACGGCCTGCCGCCGATCAGCGACGAGGACGCCCGGATCTTCATGGGCGAAGGCAGCAAGATCACCATGCGCCGGGCCTTCGCCAAGAACGGCCGCACCCTCGACGACACCGAGGCGAGCGCCGTCACCCGCGAGTTCGTGAGCTACTACGAGAAGGACCCGGTCCGCTACACGACGGCGTTCGACGGCGTGGCCGAGGTGGTGGCCCGGCTGGATCGGCTGGGCCTGCGCCAGGGCGTGTGCACCAACAAGTTCGAAAAATCCGCCCGCATGATCCTGCAAGGCCTGAACCTGATGCCGCCGATCGCCGACGTGGCCGGCGCCGACACCTTCACGGTGCGCAAGCCCGATCCGGGCCACATCCTGCAGCTGATCGACAAGATCGGCGGCAATCGGGCGCGCGCCGTCATGATCGGCAATTCCATCCACGACGTGGAGGCGGCCCATCGCGGCGGCCTTCCGGCGGTGCTGGTGAGCTGGGGCTATACGGCCAAGCCTGCCAGCGAGCTCGGGGCCGAAGCCGTCATCGACCGCTTCGACGCGTTGCCCGAGGCGCTGGGGCAGATCGCCGCCCGATGACGCTAAGTTGACGGGTGGGCCGGCAGGCCTTATACGCGCCCCTTCCGGGCGCTTAGCTCAGCGGGAGAGCACACCCTTCACACGGGTGGGGTCGTAGGTTCAATCCCTACAGCGCCCACCATTGCCTTTGCCACGCCGGACTCCGATGACCAACGCGCTCAGCCTTCGTCCCGGTGATCGCGTTCCCGATTTCGCGCTGCCGGGACTCGACGGCAAGCTGCGCAAGTTCATCTGGTCGTTCACCGGGAATCCGGTCGCTCTGCTCGCGGTCGACGATCTCGGCAATCTCGACACCGCTCAATTCGCCGCTCTGCTCGCGGCCTGCGAGGCTTCCTCCGTGACGCCTGTCGTGGTCGCCGGCAACACGCTCGCTGCCGCGGCCGCACCCTGGGCCAAGCTCGGCGGGTCGGCGGAACAGCCCCTGCTGCTGTGCGACGCCGACAGGAAATTCCTGCCCGCGCTGCTCGCGCAGGGCGGCATCGGCCTCGGTCCGGGCGGCAGCCTGCGCATGCGGGTGATCGTGCTCGATCCCAACCAGCGGATCGCCGCGACCTTCGACAGCCGCGCCCTGCCGGCGGCCGCCGAGGCGATGGACGCCACGGCCGCTTCGGTGCGCGCCGATGGCGCCGCCGACCTGGTCGTGCGGACGCCGATGGCGCCCGTCCTCGTGCTGCCGCGCGTATTCGAGCTCGACTTCTGCACCCAGCTGATCCGGCTGTGGGGCAAGGGCGACCACAAGGACAGCGGCGTCTCCAGCCGCTACGGCAACGTCAACGTCTCGCATCTCAAGCAGACCGAGGACTACACCGTGGTCGAGCCGATGATGCAGAAGGCCATCTCCGATCGGCTGGCCTACCGCATCGGCCCCGAGCTCACCAAGGTCTTCGCTTTCGACCGCCAGTTCGCCTTCGACTCCCATGTCGTGCTGTCCTACAGCGTCGAAGGAAAGCACTTCTTCGGCGCCCATCGCGACAACGGCGCCCCCACCACCGCCGACCGAGCCTTCGCCGTATCCTTGAACCTCAACGACGATTTCGAGGGTGGCGAGCTGGTGTTCCCCGAATATGCCGGCCTCAAGCTCAGTCCGCCGCCCGGCGCCGCTGCGGTGTTCTCCTGCTCGCTGCTGCACCGCGCCTTGCCGGTGACGCGCGGTCGCCGCTTCGTGCTGACGACCTTCTTCCGCGCCAAGCCCGCATGACCGCGCAGCGCTGCCTGCTGGCGTGTGCTCTTGTGTTGCTGATGGCGACCGCCGCGGCAGCCCAGCACGTCAAGGCGCACATGGAGGCGTGCACGGAATGGGGCCGCGCCGGCAGCGGGGTCGGGACTCGCAATAGCTGCGACAAGCCGATCAGCATCCTGTTCATGGCGCTGGCCGACCAGCATGTCGTCGAACGGGAGGTGGCGCCGGGAGCGTCGTTCGATTCCGGTGCTGCGAGCGATCTCGGCGCCGGCTGGATGTTCACCGCCTGCCCGGCGGGCTACGTGCCGAACATCCGGTTCGCGGCGGAGAACAAGACCGCCATCCTGGACAGCCTGTACAACTGTCTGTCCGCGCGCCCCGGCGTCTGAGCCGCAGCCCGAGTCCTACTTCTCCGCTTTGTTCTTTCGGTCGGCGTCGTGGGCGCGGGCGAGCTCGATCCGCGCCGCGTCGAGCGCCGGATCGCGAACGTCGATCCGCGCCGCTTCATTGAGCGCCCCGTCGGCCGCGGCGAAGTCGTGACGGGCGATCGCTTCGCGCATGGTCGTCAACAGTTCGGTGACGCGGCTGTTGCGATGCGTTTCCTTCTGCTGCGCGGCCTGCATGGCCTGGCGCAGTTGGGGAATCTCGAGCGCCTGAGGGTTGATCTTTTCGGCCGCGGCCAGCGCCTGATTCGCCGCGACGGTGTCATTTTGCGCGATCGCCGCGCGGGCGCGGGCGAGTTGCGTCACCAGCTGGCCCTCCGGCGAGCTGAGCGCGGCGATGTCGCGACGGGCGGCCGCCGTATCGTCCGAACCCGGTATCACCGCGTCCGCCTTGTCGAGCGCCGCCTTGGCTTCGTCGAATTTTCCGTCCGCCGCCAGCCGGCGCGCATCGCCCAGCAGCCGCGCCATCTTGTCGGTCTGAGCGGCGTTCGGCACAGCCGGCTCGTCGGGATTGGCGGTTGGCACGGCGGCGGTGGCTGGCGTGGCCGTCTTGGCGGCACTCGGCTTGGCGTCGGAGGACACAGGCGCGGCCGCAGGCGGGTTGGCGCCCTGGGCGGTCGAAGGGGGATTTGCACCTGGGCTGCGATCCAGGAAGTAGACCGTGCCCGCCACAACGATGACGGCCAGTGCGCCCGCAACGCCGTACCGCATCAATTCCTTGGTAGACAGATTCACGCGAAAGCCCTCCGCATGGATCAAACGCTAGATGCGCCTTTCGGTTCCCGAATAGGGATCGTTGACGCCGTCGAGCGGCCAGATCGGCCGGCGCAGCTTGGTGAATTTCAGCCGGCTGATGTCGGGCGAACAGATGCCGCCCGAAATCGACCAGGACGATCTCGCGGGCGATCGGCGCGTAGGCGGCACGGTAGTGCTGCACGCTCTTCACCACCAGCACGCTCTTGGCGGTCGGATCGATGCCCTGGCTCAGGAAGACCTGCAGGTCGATGGTCTGGATACGGCTCGAGATGGTCACCACGTCGATGCCGCCGATGCGCAGCACCGCGGTCGGCCCCATCGCGGTCTCGACGCCGGCATTCATCGGCCCGTCGTTCCTGAAATTGCCGTCCGACAGCATCTTCACGACGGCTTTCGCCGTCACCGGCGCGCCCATCGCGGCGTCGGTGTGGCCCCCCAGGCTGACCTCGATCTCCGATCCGACGCCGGCCTTGATCGCCTGTTGAACCGCAGCCGGATCATAGATGGTGCCGAAGGCCACGTTCTCGATGCCGGCATCCAGCAGCGCCTGCAGCACGGGCGTCGTGTCGTTGTAGCCGCCGCCGCCCGGATTGTCGGTGCCGTCGGCGATGACCAGCGGTCCCTTCTTGCCCACACCGGCGCGCGCTGCGGCGATGCCGTCGGCGATCGGGCGGTAGTAGGTCGCCGCCCCTTCGTCGCGCCGCCGCCAGATCTCGTCGATCAGCGTGTGAGCGATCGCCTTGGCCCGCGCTTCGGCGCCCGGCTCGTGGCTCACCGCCACCGACGGGCCGGTATAGGGGATGTCGGCCCAGGTGAAGCCCGCCTGGATGCTGACAACGTCGATGCCCGGCTCTTTTTCGAACGCATCGGCCTTGGCCAGAAGGTCGAGCATCAGTCCGGGCTGCGTGGTGCGCCCGTGCTCGGCGCCCTCCAGCATCGCCGGCTGCACCACGAGGCAGCGCGGCTTCTTGCGGCCCTCCATCGCCGCCTGCACCAGGGCCGCGGCCTGCACGGCGCGCTCGTAGCCGTCGATGTGCGGATAGGTGCGATAGCTCACCAGCGCGTTGGCGTTCTTGGCCATGCGGGTCGTGGCGTTGGCGTGCAGGTCGAGCGTCGCCGCGATCGGCACGTCGGGTCCGACCACGCCGCGCAACAGCTCGAGCAGCGCGCCCTCGGCGTCGTCCTCGGTCTCGGTCACCATGGCGCCGTGCAGCGACAGGCAGACGCCGTCGAGCTTGCCGGCCTTCTTGGCGGCGTTCGCGATCATGTCGCGGATCGTCTCCCAGGTGTCCTTCGTCAGTTTGCCCGACGGCGTCGCGTTGGCGGCACCGGCCCACACAGCCTGCCAGCCATATTTCTTGGCCGAGTCGATGTAGCCACCGATCTCGTTCTTCGTGCCGGTGAAGCGCGGCACCATCGCCTCGCCCTCGATCAGCCAGCGCTTGCGGTAATCCTCCAGGGTGGTCGGCAGTTTCGAGAAGGTGTTGGTCTCGTGCATGAACTGCGCGATCAGGACGCGGTACGCCATCGATAGTCCTTCCGTCATCCCGACTGGAGCGAGCGGTATGGAGGGATTTGTCAGGTAAGGCCCCTCGGCTTCGCTGCGCTTCGCTCGGGGTACAACTTCGCCGTCTTCAGCCACTCCGCCTGGCCTTCCTCGCCGTCGACGCCCAGCGTCTCGAGGAAGCGGCAGACCATCATGTAGTAGCCGATGGTGAGCGTGAGCTCGACCAGCGCGCCCGGCGTCAGGAACGCCTCGACCGCCTTCAGGGTCTTGTCCGAGGCACGGATGTTGCGCACGACATCGTCGGTGAAGCGCAGCACGGCCTTCTCGTTGTCGCTGAACGCCGGCGCCTCGATGGTGGCGTCGCGCAGCGCGGCGATCTTGTCGTCGGTGACGCCGACCTCGCGCGCGATGCGCTCGTGCTGGAACACCTCGTAGGCGGCGCGGCTCAGGCGGCCGACCCGCAGGATCGCCAGCTCGCGCAGGGCGGGATCGAGCTCGCAGCGGTGCAGCAGCGCATTGCCCATGCGCACGAAGCCCTTGGCGCCGTATTCGGAGTTGGCCAGCATGCGGTAGATGTTGAGATGCGGCTTGAGCTTCTCCAGGAACTCGGCGTGCTTGCCGGTGGCGTTCTCGACCTCGTAGTACGGAATGCGCGACATCTGATCTCCCTTACTCATGGCTCCTCTCCCCCACTAGGAGGAGAGGAGCTTGACGATGGGAAACCTGTCAGATCAGATCGCGTCTCACCAGCGGATTGAGCCAGCGGCCGATCGGGCCCGTGAGCACGATCGGCTTCTCGACCACGATCAATGCAATGCAGGGCGGGCCGGGATCGGCGATCGGCTCGTGCTGCTCCGGACCGGGGCCGACGGCAAAATCTCCGACGCCGTAGTTGCCGGTCGCATCGGTGTAGCCGCCCTGCAGCACCACCGTGTACTCGGTGCCGACATGGCGATGCATCGGCAGGCCGCGACCGGGCTTCAGCCGCAGCAGCGACACGCGATGGCTGTCGCCCGGCAGGCGCAGGCGAATCTCCTCGAAGCCGCCCAGCACGTTCCGCCAGCGTGCGTCGGCCGCGAGATGGCGGGCGAGCGGCGGCGGCGCCCATTCGAAGCCGGGCCGCCGCACAGCGGACGCGGGCCGCGGTTCGACGGCGACCCTGTCGAGCCTGGCCAGCGCCCGCTCGAGCGCCGCATCGTCGAGCGCGGCCCCGAGCGCGGCGTCGTCCCCTCCCTCCATCAAGGCGCCGCCCAGCGCGTCGAGGCGCTCGACCGCCCGCCGTGCCGCCGGATCGAGCGCCACATGGAGCGCCACCGCGAGCGCCGGCCCCTGGGCCAACGCCCCGGCGGCGTAGTCCAGCAGCAGCTCTTCGGGGGCCGGATGGCGGCTCATGGTTCGTCTTTCTCCAACGCGTCCCGCAGGCGTCCAAGGGCCAGGCGAATACGGGATTTTACAGTGCCGAGCGGCAGCTTCAGTTCCTCGGCGATCACGATATGGGTCTTGTCCTCGAAAAAGGCTTTTTGGATGACCACCAGCTGATCGGCCGAGAGGCTGCCCAAAAGTTCCTTCACGCGGGTATACGTCTGGCCGGCCAGGATGGATTGGTCGGCGTCGTCCTTTTCGGGCGCGAAGACGGCCAGCCAATCATCGGTCTCGATCGGCGGCCGGGCGCTGCGGCGCAGCAGGTCGATCCGCTTGTTGCGGGCGATGGTGAAGATCCAGGTGGCGGCGGAAGCGCGACTGCGATCGAAGCTCGCGGCCTTGCGCCACACCATGATCAGCGCCTCCTGCGCCACTTCCTGCGCGGTCTCTGCATCGGTGCCGCCGCGCATGATGAAGGCTTTTACGCGCGGCGCGTAATGGCGAAACAGGCTGGCGAAGGCCGCGCGGTCCTGCCGGGCCGCGATGGCCTCGATCAGGTCGGCGGCTTCGTCGGGGGACATCGCTATCTTTCCTCCCCCGTCACACGGGGGAGGTGGCCCGCAGGGCCGGAGGGGGAGAGCCGCACAGGAGATTTATGAAATGCCATGATCTGAAATCAGCCAGCGCTTCGCTTGTGGCCTTCCCCCTCCGCCCCCTTCGGGGGCACCTGGGCGCTTTTGGCCGCGGAGCGGCCAAAACGCCGACCCGTATGACGGGGGAGGCCATCCTTAATGAGGCGCATTGACGCCCAGGTCCCAGAAGATGCCGGTCATCAGCCGCAGCCCGTCGCGCGCCACCGGCGCCAGAAGGTGCTCGTTGGGCGCGTGCTGCGAGCAGGCGGCGTAGGAGTGCGGCACCCACACGGTCGGCATGCCCAAAATGTCGGTGAAGACTTCGTTGGGCAGCGAGCCGCCGAGATTGGGCAGCATGTTGGGCTTCTGCCCGCCGGTCTTCTCGATCGAGGCCGCGGCGAATTTGGCCCACGGATTCTCGGGATCGAGCCGCGTCGCGTTCATGATCACGTCGCGCGCCTGCTCGAGCTCGATCTGCGGGAAGCCATGCTTGTCGAGATGGCGGCGCAGCGCCGGCAGGATCTCGTGCGGATCGGTGCCGACCACGAAGCGCAGCTGGCAGTAGGCGATGGCGCCGGGCGGGATGGCGTTGACCGGGCGGTCGGGATTGCCGGTCTTGAAGGCCAGGATCTCGAAGCTGTTCCAGCCGAACACGCGCTCGACCGGCGTGAGCGACTTCTCGCCCCAGTCCGGATCGATCTCCGGTGCGCCCTCGCCCGCATCGACGTGGGCGTCGGCGAGCGCGGCGCGCACCGAGTTGGTCAGGGTCTTGGGCCGCCATTCCGGCACTTTTATCTGGCCGCGCTGGTCGGTGATGGTGGCCAGCGCGTGCGCCAGGATGATGCCGGGGTTGGCCAGGAGCCCGCCCCAGTTGCCGGAATGATGGCCGCCTTCGCGCAGGGTGAGCTTGAGGTTGAAGTTGAGCGTGCCGCGCGTGCCGCCGAAGATGGTCGGCCGGCGATGGTCGAGACGCGGACCGTCCGAGCCGATCAGGGCATCGGCCTTGAGTGCTGCCTTGTTGGCCTTGCAGAAGTCGGCCAGCCCGGGCGAGCCCGTCTCCTCGCCGGTCTCGATCAGGATCGTCGAGTTGAAGCCCAAATTGCCGCGCTCCTGCAGCACGCAGGCAAGAGCTGCGATGTTGATCGTGTGCTGGCCCTTGTTGTCGGCCGTGCCGCGGCCATACATGCGATCGCCCTCGACCACGATCTTCCATGGCGACAAGCCCTGCCGCCACTGCTCCTCCTGGCCGCGGATCACGTCGCCGTGGCCGTAGGTCAGGACGGTGGGCTTGGCGGCATCCTCGACCCGCCGCGCGATCAGGAACGGGCCGTACTCGGCGCGCGGGTTGGGCAGCACGGTGCAGTCGTAGCCGAGCTTTTCCAGCGATTCGGTCATCTCGCCCGAGACGTACTGCTGCAGGGCAGGCATGGAATCCTGCTCCTGGCTGGTGGTCGGAATCGCCACCCGCCGCTGCAGCTCGGCCAGAAAGCCGCCGTCGTCGAAGTACTTTTCCGCGCGCCCGATGGCGCCATCGCGTGTGCCGGTCATGAGGTTCCTTGCATCGTGTCGGGCCACGATAGCATTCATTGGCCGCCCTCTGTCAGGACCCTCTCCGCCCGCCTTTGGCGGGGGGAGAGGGAGGGGCCCGCGCGGAGCGCGGGAGGGTGAGGTGGGCTGCGGCGCTCGCATCAGCAGAATCTCGTGCTTATCAGACACCACCTCACCTACCCATTGCTTCGCAATGGGGCCCCTCCTCTCCCCCGCTGCGCGGCGGAGAGGACGCCTGAATCTGACGGGAACAGCGGCTATGCTCCCGTCCAGATCAGGGAGGACCAAATGCTGACATCGGGGCGCGTCGTTTTTTCCAGGATGGACGAAGTCCATTACGGCAAGCCGGCCGCGTCGTCGCTGGCCGAGCTGGTCAAGGAGCATGGCGCGGAGCGCGTGTTCCTGATGGTGAGCGGCACGCTCAATCGCGAGACCGACGAGGTCGAGAAGGTGCGGCGCGCGCTCGGCAACAAGTGCGTCGGCACCTTCGACAGGATGCCGGCGCATTCGCCGCGCTCGGCCGTGATCGCCGCCACGGCTGAGGCGCGCGCGGCCAGGGCCGATCTCATCGTCACCCTGGGCGGCGGCTCGATCACCGACGGCGCCAAGGCAGTCCAGCTCTGCCTCGCCAATGACGTCACCAGCGTCGAGGGGATGGACAGGATCCGCGGCACGGCCGACGTCAAGCCACCGACGGTACGGCAGGTCTCGATCCCGACCACCCTGTCGGCCGGCGAATTCTCCGGCCTGGCCGGCGTCACCAACGAGGCGACCAGGGTGAAGGAGATGTTCCGCCATCCGCTCACCATCCCGCAGGCGGTGATCCTCGATCCTGAGGTGACGCGGCACACGCCGATGTGGCTGTTCCTGTCGACCGGCATCCGCGCCGTCGACCATTGCGTCGAGGGCGTGTGCTCCAACGAATCGACGGAATTTACCAACGCCTCGGCGCTGCACGGCCTGTCGCTGCTGGCGCGCGGCCTGCCACGGGTGAAGGCCGATCCCGCGGACATGAAGGCCCGGCTCGACTGCCAGACCGGCTCGTGGCTGTCGATGGGCGGGCTGGCCGCCGGCGTGCCGATGGGGGCCAGTCATGGCATCGGCTATGTGCTGGGCGCGGTGTTCGACGTCCCGCACGGCCACACCTCGTGCATCATGCTGCCCGCGGTGATGCGCTGGAACAAACCGGCCAATGCCGATCGCCAGGCGCTGATCGCCAACGCCATGGACCATCCCGGCAAGGATGCGGGCGACGTGCTCGACGATTTCATCCGTGGGCTCGGCATGCCGCGGAGCCTGGGCGAGGTGAAGGTCGGCCGCGAGCATTTCGAGCGCATCGCCGGGCAGGCGATGGGCACGCCCTGGGTGCCGCGCAATCCGCGCAAGATCGACGGCCCGGCGCAGGTGAAGGAAATCCTCGAACTGGCGGCCTAGGAACATGGTGCCTGCGGGCGGTCACCTCTTGGCGCGAGATGATCCATTTTCGGATCACCTGATTGGGGTTTCCGCAGTTTCCGCAGTTTCCGCTAGTGATTCGCCAATCAGCGTCGGATATTCGTCCCAGCGCAACGCGGGGCCGACGTCGCCGGTAATTTCCGCAATTTGCGCGATTTCCGCTAGTGATTCGGCAATCAGCGACGGGGCGACGTTCCAGGCAATATCTGCCAGCTGCTGCCGGCAGGGTCGGCGGAAGATTTGCATGAATATGTGGATGCACGGCGCTGCTTCCCAAGTTGGCTGCTGGGCATGAGATAAGCCATGCTGGGAGAAAAGTCAAGTGTCACTTTTATCACTTAAGTATTTGAGTTTCTGCGCACCATTTGCGCAGAAACGCGGATGCCGCGGCGGTCCTGGACCTGTTAACGGACCGCAGGCCTGAAAGCCCGGTCCATGAAGCGCGACTGGATTGCCGACCAGCGAGGCAGACCCTTGAAGATGGAACCGCCTTGGAAGCGCGGACCTTCAGGTCCGCATCATGATCATGAGCGGACTTGGAGGTCCGCACTCCGGATAGCGGCCCGGCCATCTAATCGTGGCGGACGGCGAGTTCGATATCGCCGATCCTGACTCTCGCGCCGGCCTGGAACCGCCGGAGCGCGCCGGCGGCCACGGCGAGGCCATCGACCGAGGTGCCATTGGTCGAGCCCAGGTCCTCGATCTGCAGGGTGTTGTCTACCAGGATGAGGCGGGCATGGCGTCGCGACACCGTCGGATGCGACAGAACCGCGTCGCAGTGGTCGAAATCGCGGCCGATCACGAAGCCGTCCGCCCGCCGCTCCATCAACCTGTCGAGCGCCAGGTCGAATCCGAACTTGCGCCCCGCCAGGTCGGTGCCGTGGAAGCGCAGCGTCGCGCGCGGTACCACGGACGTCGTGGTCCGCCGCGACGCGCCCACCCGGGCGCGCACATGGTAGATGTGGAGCGGCCGGCTGACGTTCTTGGCGCGATGCTCGCCGCCATCGACGAAGGCGTAGTCGACCTGCAGCTCGGTGACGTCGCGCACCGCGCGCGACACGGCGATGCCGCCCGGCTCGGCCATGGACTGGATACGCTCGGTGAGATTGACGCCGTCGCCGAACAGATCGTGGTTGTCCTCGTCGACCATGACCTCGCCCAGGTGCACGCCGATGCGGAACATCAGCTTCTGCTCCTCGGGCAGCAGCTCGTTGAAGCGCGCCATGCGCTCCTGGATGTCGATCGCCGCCGTAACCGCAGCCAGCGCCGAGCCGAATTCGGCCAGCATCGCATCCCCCGTGCCGTGGACGATCGAGCCGCCGGCGATTTCGACGGCGGGACGCCAGACGTCGCTTTTCACCGACTTGAGGTTCCGGAAGGTGAGCTCCTCCTCGCCTTCGGTGAGGCGGACGAAGCCGGCCAGGTCGGCGTGAAGAATCGCGGACAGGTGGCGTCGAGGCGTGTTCGGGATATTCATGACGAGCCCAGGGGACCAAATCAGGTTGGAGGCAAAACGCAGATCGAGCCCGTAAATCCTTGTATGGCAGGCCGTTACCCCGCCCGACCCGGCAGGAGACTGGCCTTGGTTCAGATGCTGTTCGATCGGGCGCAATCTTGCCCTATGCAGCCTCCGCCACGCAAACCTTGTCCCGGCCCGATCGCTTGGCCTGATAAAGCGCCGAATCGGCCCGCCGGATGGCCTCGGACAGGCTTTCCGACAGTCCCACGACGGCCACGCCGGCGCTTACGGTGAATCGCGGCGGTGTCTTGTCGCTCTGGGTGACTGCGGTATGGCGGATGGCCTCCGCGCTCGCTCTTGCGCCTTCTTCCGTGGTTCCTTCCAGAAGAAGCGCGAACTCCTCGCCGCCGATGCGGCCCAGGACGGACCCTTCCGGCGCGATCTGCCTCAGCATGGCGGCGAACTTGCGGATCACATCATCGCCGCTCGCGTGACCATAGGTGTCGTTCAGCCTCTTGAAGTGATCCACGTCGAACAGAACGATGAAAACCGGATGTTCCACGGCGCGCGCCTCCTCCACGACGCGGAGCGCGTGGAGGTCGAAGCCGCGGCGGTTGGCGAGGCCGGACAGCACGTCGGTTTCGGAGGCGAGCTGCAATTCGGTGATGGCCCGCTGGACGACGATCAGAAGAATCAGCAATCCCGTGGCGATCAGCAGGATCCCGCTCAACGCCTGCGAGATCAGCGCATAGGTGCTCGCGGTGTACTCCCGCGCCGAATTCCCCGAGCCGAAGATGACGGCGAGAAACGGCTTTATCAGGAAATGCAAGGTAAGCAGGCCGAACATGCAGGCCAGCGCGATGTCGAGCGGCTTGCGCCGGCTGGCCTTGAGCGTGACCCAGCCGCATGTCGCCGTCGCCAACGCGAAAGGCAGCTGATAGGCGAGCTCGTAGGGCAGCGTGTTTCGCGTGCCACCCCAGATCAGCCAGCGCATTGCCAGGGTGCCGACGAAGAGCAAGGCAATCGTCCGCCGGGGAACAGGCTGTCCGTAAAAGATTGCCAGGGCTGCAGCCGTCACAAGCAGGCCAGCGGCAAATGCGACATAGCTGGTGACCGTGAAAAATGACGGCCACGGGCTGATCGGCAGGAAGAATTCGCTCAACGGCGTCAGCATGCCGATGGCGTAGCTGGCGCTGAACCACAGCGCCTTGCGCTGTGTGGTGTTCGTGAGCGCCAGGACGGCAAAACTTGCCGCAAAAAGACCCGCCACAGCGATGTTCACGACAAGTGCAAAGGCAGCTGCAGGCATGAGACCTTCTGCGTCAGCCCGCGGCGTCATCGCCCAATGACGGCTTGCGCCCGCCGCGCGCTATGGCCCATCAACAAACCCGGCTGTCGCAGCTTCGTCAATATCGGCCTGAACGTTTTCGTCGCGGTCCGCAGCGCCAAAGCAACGCGTGCACGGCGATCGGACTGACGCTCGGTCAGGCGGCGCGCGCCCTCACCGCCTCGGCGGCCTCCGCCACGCTTGGATAGGAGGGCGCGTCCGCGTCCGGCGCCAGCGATAGGCCGCGCTCGATATCGCGCCGCACGCGGTCGCGCAGGTTGCCGAAGGCGATCGCGATGCCGCGTTCGCCGAGCTCGCGGTCGAGCTCGGCCAGCATCTCGCAGGCCATCAGGTCGACATCATGGATGGCGCCGCCGTCCACCACGACGCCCACCAGCGGCTGCGGCGCGGTGTCGATCAGCGCCTCGATGCGGTCGCGGAACAGGCTGCAATTGGCGAAGAAGAGCGGCGCCGAAAAGCGATAGACCAGCAGCCCGAGCACGGGCACGGCATCGGGCCGATGGGAAATGTCGTGCCAGCTGCCGTCCGGCGTACGGCCAAGCACGGCGGTGGGCGGAAAGGCGAGCGCGCGCAGCAGCAGGATCAGCGAGAAGACGACGCCGATCAGGATGCCTTCCATGATGCCGAGCGCCAGGACACCCACCAGCGTCACCAATGCCGCGGCCAGGCTGATGCCGCGGAAGCGCCAGAGCCGGACGAACTCGCCGATATCGCAGAGCGTCCAGGCCGAGGCCATCAGGATGCCGCCCAGCGCCGCCAGCGGCAGATGATAAAGCAGGCCGGCGAACCACAGCATGACGGCGGCCACCACCAGCGCGGCGATGGCGGACGTCACCTGGGTGCGGCTGCCCGCCGCCTCGGCGACGGCGGTGCGCGAATCGCTGGCGCTGATCGGCAGGCCGTGGCTGAGGCCCGAGGCGAGGTTGGCGACGCCGATGGCCAAGAGCTCCTGGTCGGCGTCGATGCGCTCGCCGATGCGCGCGGCAAAGCCGCGGGCCGTGACGATCGTGTCGGAGAAGGATAGCAGCGCCGCCACCATGGCGATCGGCAGCAGGCTGTCGAAGTCGTCGAGCGACAGCAGCGGCAGCGAGAAGCCGGGCAGCCCGGTCGGGATGCGGCCGATCACGGCCACGCCCTGGCGCTCGAGGTCGAACAGCACGACGGCCAGGCCTGAGCCGACCAGCGCCACGACCGCGCCCGGCACGCGTGGCAGGAAGCGCCGGCAGAGCAGGATGACGGCGAAGGTGGCGCCGCCGATCGCCAGGGTGACGGGATTGGTGGCACCAAGCTGCGGCAGCGCGTTCAGAAGCTGCTCGAGCGCGGTCTCGCCGGCTGACGTGATGCCCAGCACCTTGGGCAATTGCGCGACCGCCACCACCACGGCGAGCCCGTGCATGAAACCCACGATGACCGGCTTGCTGAGGAAGTTGGCGACGAAGCCCAGCCGCAGCAGGCCGGCCAGCAGGCAGAGCACGCCGGTCATGATACCGAGCCCCGCCGCCAGCAGCGCCAGCCGGCCGGCATCGCCCGCCGCCAGCGGCGCCACGGCGACGGCCACGATGGCCGCCATCGCGGTGTCGGGGCCGACAATGAGCAGGCGCGAGCTGCCGAACAGGGCGTAGGCGATCAGCGGCAGCATGCTGCCATAGAGGCCGGCCAGCGGCAGGCCGGCCAGCGCGCCATAGGCCAGGCCCACCGGCACCATCACCGCCCCCAAGGTCAGGCCTGCCGCCAGGTCGCGCGGCAGGAACGACGCCTTGTAGGATTTGAGTGTCGCCAGGCCGGGCACCCAGCGCGCGATCTTCATGCGGCCTCGTGCATTTGGCGGCGGCCTGCCGGCTGAAGGGGCAAGGATGGCAGACCGAACGGGACCGATCGACTGGCTCTCACGCCCGGCATCATGCTGCGTCTGCCAACGGACGGGCTCGCTCGATCCGCTTGCGGTCGCGGGGACTGTGCATCACCTCCCACAGATCGGTGCGCCGCTGCACGTTCAACCAGAAGTCCGGACTGTTGCCGAACACACGCGCGAGGATGAGCGCTGTGGCCGCCGTCACGTTCCTTCGGCCGTTGCACAATTCATTGACGTGCTTGCGCTGGACGCCCATGGCTCCGGCCAGCGCACCTTGCGTCAATCCCAGCGGCTGCATGAATTCCTCGGTCAGAATCTCGCCGACCGTTGCCGGCTTGCGCTTCGTCGTCAGCATGGTCACCCTCACCTGTAGCTATGGTCGTCCAGGTAGACGCCGGTCGCTTCGCCACGGCTGCCATCCCACCGAAAGACCAGCCGCCATTGCCTGTTGACGCGGATCGAATGGAAACCCGCAAGATTGCCGCGCAGCTTTTCGAAATGATTGCTGGGCGGCACGCGCAAGTCCTGGTCGACCGTCGCGTCGTCGATCATCTGGAGCTTCCGAAATAGCCGGCTTTCGAGATCGGAGGGAATGCTACGCGATCGGATATCCTCGACGAAAAAAGCGCGTAGCCACACGTCCCGAAAGCTTACGATCATGCGGTCGTCCCAAGTTGGGCATATGTACCACTCTACGGTACATGCTGCAAGGACAGAGCCTGCCAGAGCAGTGCTGCGGGCGCAGGGCCGGCTTCCTTCAGATCCGCCCCTTGCGCCTCGCCACCGCCTCCGCCAGCAGGCAGAGGATCTCCCACATCATGGTGACGCCCACGAGTGCCGTGTTGCCGCTCATGTCGAAGGGCGGCGAGACCTCGACCACGTCGCCGCCCACCAGGTTGAGGCCGCGCAGGCCGCGCAGCATGCGCTGCGCCTCGTGCGGGGTGTAGCCGCCGATCTCGGGCGTGCCGGTGCCCGGCGCATAGGCCGGATCGAGGCCGTCGACGTCGAAGCTGACGTAGGTCGGGCCGTCACCCACGACGCGGCGGGCCTCGGCGATCACCTTCTCGACGCCGAGGTCGAAATACTCCTCGATGGTGATCACCCGCATGCCCTGCTCGACCGCCCAGTCGTTGTCGTCGCGCTTGTAGAGCGAGCCGCGGATGCCGATCTGGACCACGCGCTTGGGATCGAGCAGCCCTTCCTCGACGGCGCGGCGAAACGGCGTGCCGTGGGTGTATTTGTAGCCGCCGAAATAGGTGTCCCAGGTGTCGCTGTGGGCGTCGAAATGCACCATGCCGAGCGGCACCTGGCCTTTGGCGATGCCGCGCATGATCGGCAAGGTGACCAGATGGTCGCCGCCGGCCGACAGCGGCACGGCGCCGGCGGCATGAAGCCGGGCGTAGAATTTCTCGATGCGCTCCAGCGAATCCTCGAGGCTGGCCGGGTTGACCGGTGCGTCGCCGAGGTCGCCGCACTTGGCCAGCTCATAGGGCGCCACGCGCGTGACGTGGTGGATGCGGCGCATCATGGTCGAGAGGTCGCGCATCTGGCGCGGGCCGTGGCGGGCGCCCGGCCGGTTGGTGGTGCCGCCGTCCCACGGCACGCCCACCATGCCGATCTCGACGTCGGCCGGATCGCGGAACAGCGGCAGGCGCATGAAGGTGGCGATGTCGCCGAAGCGCGGGATCACCGTGCCGGAGACCGGCTGGGGAAAGGTCTTCTGGATGTCGTTCATTTCATGTCACCCGAGGGGACGAAGTGAGGTAAGGGATCTTGCCCGTCCCAACGAGATCTCTCCGCGTCGCCCGCCCTTCGATTGCGCTCAGGGCAGGCGCTGCGGTCGGCTCCGGTTGAGATGACGGGTACCGCGCTCATATAGGTACTTACCGCGGCTGCAAAAGAGCCTTTCGTGCCGTCACGAACTCCTCGACCGCCGCCACAAAGCGGTCACCTTCGCCGTCGCCGATCATGATGTTGAGCGCCACGAAGCCGCGGCGGGCGATCCAGATGCCGGCGGCCATCATGTCGAAATAGAACAGCTCCTTGGCGTCCTGGCTGCCGCTGGCGATATCGGCCGCCATCTTGATCGGCCGCGCCGTGGCGTGCGCCGTCATCATCGAGCCGATGCCGGAGAACTGGAAGGCCACACCCTCGCGGGCGCAGATCGCGTTCAGCCGCGCGCGGATCTTCTCGCCGCGCTCGTTCAGTTCCTTGGCCGCCGCCGGCGTATAGACCTCGCCGTAGCCCGCGGCGCCCGCCGCCATGGTGAGGGCGTTGTTGTTGAAGGTGCCGGCGTGCGGCAGGTGGTCGGGCTTGGTCGGGTCGAACAGCTCCATGATGTCGCGCCGTCCGCCGAAGGCGCCGAACGACATGCCGCCGCCGATATATTTGCCCAGGGTCGTCATGTCGGGGATGACGCCGGTCTTCTCCTGCAGGCCGCCCGGCGCCAGGCGCGAGGTCATGACCTCGTCGAAGATCATGGTGATGCTGTGCTCGCGAGTCTGGTCGTGCACCATGCGCAGGAAGTCGATATCGCCCGGCAGGCAACCGTGGCTGCCCTGCATGGGCTCGAGCAGGACGGCGAACAGCTCATCGGCATGCATGGAGAAGATGTGGCGCGTGGCCTCGATGTCGTTGTAGGGCGCCACGATATATTCGTAGGGCATGTTCACGGGACTGCCCCCGTTCACGAAATAGAGCACGCCGCCATGGTAGCCGCCGTGGAACACCATGACCTTGGTGGCGGCAACGCGGCCCTCGCGTTGGGCAAAGACGCGGGCGCCGGCCAGCGCCATGACGTTGGCTTCGGTGCCGGAGTTGGTGAAGCGCACCAGGTCGATCGAGGGCATGCGGTCGGCGATCAGCTTGGCGAGCTTGGCCTCGTTGGCGTTGCGGCCGCCGTAGTTCCAGCCGTGGTTCAGCGCATGGTCGATGGCGGCGCGGATCACCGGATGGGAATGGCCGTAGATGCCGGCGGTGTATTCGCCCAGCACGTCGATGTACTCGTGCCCGTCGGCATCCCACAGCCGGCAGCCCTCGCCGCGCACGACGGTGAGGGGGAACGGCGCGTTGTGCAGGGTGGTTCGGGTGTTGCCGCCCGGCATGGCCTCGAGGGCTTCCTGGTGACGGGCGAAGCTTTTGGGATTGGCCGCAATATAGGCCTGACGCACCTCGGCGAGGGCGGATTGCAGGTCTGAATTGACCAAGGCGGAATCGGGCACGGCACTCTCCTCGGAAGACTCTTTCCTCCCTGCGCGAAGCGCGGGGAGGTGCCCGCACAGCGGGCGGAGGGGTCATAGTCCTTCGGCGAAGAGCCATGACCCCTCCGCCCCTTCGGGGCACCTCCCCAGCGAAGCTGGGGAGGAATTCGACGACGATGGAGACAGTATCACACCACGTTCAGCTCCCGGATAGGCCGGCCTGCGGATATCCGTTCATAACCGAACGGCGAGAGGTCGATCGTGCGATAGCTGCCATGCACGATCAGTTCGGCCACGGCGCGGCCGACGGCGGGCGACTGCTGGATGCCGTGGCCCGAGAAGCCGGTGGCGAAGATCAGGCTCTCGCTCTCGGGGTGCCGACCGACGATGCCGTTCTGGTCGAAGGTGTTGTACTCGTAGTAACCCGCCCACGCGTTCACCACCTTGGCCGCCTCGAAAGCCGGCACGCGGTTGGCCAAGGTCGGCCACACCATGTCGTCCCATTCCTGATGCTGGATTTCGAGCGGCGCGCCGGGTGGGTCGTTGCCGGCGGCGGGTGTCGTGCCGCTGATATAGAAGCGGCCTTCGGGCCGGAACCAGGTGCCCGAGGGATCGATGGTGAGCGGCGTCAGGCCTGGCGGCTGGCGCCCTTGTTCCTTTTGATAGTCGAAGACGAAGACCGAACGGCGGCGTGGCTCGACCGGGAGCGCGATGCCGGCGGTTGCGGCGACCTCACCGGACCACGGACCGGCGGCCAGCACGATTGTGCGCGCCTCGATCCTGCCGCCCGAGCGCAGGGTGACCGCGTTGGGCGCGAGTCCGACGACCTCGTCGGCGATGTACTCGGCGCCCAGCTCGCGCGCCTTGCTGCGAAAAGCCTGCATCAAGGCAGGGCCGTCGAACCAGCCTTCGTTGGCGGTGCCATGCGAGGCAAGCGCGATGCCTTCGTCGGAGATCCAGGGGAAGCGCATACGCAGCGCCACGGGATCGAGAAGCTCGACCGCGCAACCTTCACCCGCCTGAATCGCGTGGTTAGCCCGCAGCACGGCCTCGCCGGCGGTGCTCGCGAGGAACAGATAGCCCGGCTCCTTCAGCCCGAGATCGACGCCGAGAAGCTCCGGCGCCCGCCGCAGGAAGCTGATGCCGAAGCGCGACAGATGGATGTTGAGCGGCGTCGAGAACTGCTGGCGGACGGAACTCGCCGAGAGCGCGGACGACGCCCGGGCATAGCTCGGATCGCGCTCGATCACGGCCACCGTGCCCGTAAAGTGGGGGTTGGATCCGAGGTGCCAGGCGATCGACGATCCCATCGCGCCGCCGCCAATGATGATGACATCGGCGGTGGCTGACGGCTCACGCATCAACATATGCCGGCGCTTTCCGCCGTTGAAGGCCCATTCTTCGACTCAAGCGGCGTGCAGTGCCTTGCGGACCGCCTTCGGCGCGCGGTCGATGACCATCAGGTAGGCGCGTGTCGGCCCTTCCGGTCGGCGCTTGCCCTGTTCCCAATGGCGCAGGGTGTTGATGCTGAAGCCAAACTGCCCGGCAAACTCTTCCTGTGTCATGCCAAGCTTGGTTCGAATGGCCCGCACGTCGATCCGTCCCGGCACATGGACGCGGTATGCGCCTTCCTTTGCCTCGCCACGTGCGTAGGCGACGGCTTCCGCCAGGCCGCGGCGGACACTGTCGGCTACCTTGCTCATCTCTTCGTCCTTCCATAAGTCTCGACCAAGAGTTTGGTCAGTTGGCGGAAGTCGTTCCGATCCCTCTGACTGAGATTCGCCCGCTCGTTCTTCGCGTAGGCCGTCAGCGCAAACAACGGAATATCGGCGCTGTGATAGAAATAGATAACACGGGCGCCGCCGCGCTTTCCGCGGCCCTCGAGCCGCCAACGAAGCTTGCGCACCCCACCTGTTCCCGGAACCAAGTCGCCGCCAACCGGGTTGTAGGCCAGGTAATCCGCCAGCGCGGCCCGCTCCTCCGCTGTCATCAGCTTCCGCGTTGCCGACAAAAACTCCGGTGTCTCGACGACGGTCACCGGGATGTTTGCCGACATCAGGCTATGTAGTCCATTGGATCACTTCGTTCAACTCGCGGCAAACCTAAGTTCTCTCGAAGACGCTGTAGATATCGCGAGCCGTCGTCGGGCTTATCGCGCCTTCGGTCAGGTCACGCGCCGCGGCGACTGCGTCGCGCCGTGCGGGGGGCCC